>CAWCVZ010000001.1:0-14882 GCA_963798865.1 uncultured Ignavibacteria bacterium
TTAAGAATATCTGAAACAAATACCTCTCGAAGCCGACCTTTGGTTACTTTATGATTAAGTTGTTTTAGTGAAATTACTTTTTCAATCTGATTACAACAAAATATTTTTTACACACATATTGACTTTTTACATAACGGCTTGAGCAGCTAGTTATACCGTTGCTTCTAGTATTTGCTGATGTATCCATTTTTTAGAGAACATAATTTTTATTGTAATCCCCAAATACCATAATCCAATAAATGGACCAAAATCAATATATTCTTCATATGGCGGAGTTGGGAAAGAGATTACATTGGTAATTATCATTAAAAGCGAGATTAATATTCCAGCGATTGAAAAAATTTTTCCCAATTTAGGATGCTGAAAAATACTTATCGCGAATAAAAACGTTCCTAAAAATATATAAACATCCCAGGCAACATCTAATCCGTAATGGATATGATTTAATGAATCCCAAATCCATTTGCTAGATTCTTCAATTAGTTTTGGTTTTGATGATTTAATAGCAAGTTGGACTAAAAACATTTGAGTCAGTAGAGCACCAGCAATAATGTTTGAGAATAATGCAATTTTTGAGGCAATGGTTTTTTTATGAATTTGAATAAAATAATATAAACCAGCAGAAGCTAAGCTTAGTAAAATTCCCATTGAAGCAGCTAGAATGACTCCCAAAATTAAATTTGAAATAAACTGTAACAGCGGATAAATAATACTAACAAGAAAACCACAAATGATTCCAATATTTATCCAATTTAGAATTACACGGTTATCATTATCCATAATTTATCTCCATTACCTTTAAACGGTATAGGCGTTACCGATAACCCGCAGCCCATAACACGACTGCCGAACAGAAGCACAAACATTAATGACTTAAAAAATATTGTTTAGTAGAACAAAGCCGAATAAGTTTGCAGAAACACGACGACCAACATTAGGAATTATAAAAATGCCAAACGAATACGCCATGTGATTTAGGCACGGTTTATATGCCAACTTTAATACACAATATATGTCAATAATATTTGACATTATGTAAATAATAGCATACATTATGTATGTAATTATTAACATTTACATTAAAAGAGACATTAAAATGAATCTAAATAAAGAACTTTTTACTAAATCTGAATTTATTTTATCCCTTATCTTCTTAGGGTATTTTTTATTAGCAACTCTTCAAGAGCATAACTTTGTCTTATTATATTTTTTATTTGTTTCTGCTTTTATTTTTGCAAATATAGTTTTAGTATTAGTTTTACTATTAGTTACAAAATCAAAGAAAATTAAATTTGATGAAAGAGACAAGTTTATAGAAACGAAATCATATCGTAATGCATACATTAGTGTAATTGCAATCATTAATATTATTATTATTTACTCTATTTTTAATAATAATATTTTTCAACCTTTCATTTTATTTAGTTCACTATTTTCAACGCTTTTCATTTCAAATATTGTTCTAAATCTCACAAAGATTTTCTACTATAAAAGAGGTGTTTAAATTGAAGATTTTACCTCTAACTAATAATATTAGGAAATTAAGATTTAACGCTTCTGAAATGACGCAACAAGAATTGGCTGATAAATTGAATGTATCGCGTCAAACAATCATTGCAATTGAAGCGGGGAAATATTCTCCCACGTTGGAGCTTGCATTTCGTATATCTGAAATATTTAAAGTTCCTCTTGAAGAAGTATTCCAATATACTCCAACTAATTAAATTTTATAATTGTTTTCTAAGAATTTAAATGAGCAAAAACATTTGCAATATAACGGCGTTGCAACAAGCCGCCTGCTGCGGGTTGAAATCTTCGGCCGGCTGCGCAAGCCATTGCTCAAAGCAGACACCTTGCTTTAACTTCTTTCCTTCACAAAATAAAAGCGCGTAAAGGTTCACTCGCCGCAATTAAAGCTACAGCAAGAAAAATAGCCGTTATCTTTTACAATGTTATGACCAAATGTATTGATTTTGCTGAAGTAGGTATAAAATTATTTATATGGTATTTCTTTAAACCAGTCCCAAGGCAAATGTTTGTCTCCAACTGTATATTTCAATAACTCTGGAAATATAATTCCCGTATTTTCCGAATTGCTCATAACCAAGACTCCTTTGCCTGATTCAGGGAACAGGATGGAATAGTGATAAAACCCGGTACCACGCCCTTCCTTAAAAAAACCATTGCCATATGGTGTTTCCAGATAGCCCCAGCCAAGACCGTAAGCTAGTTTAACATTCTTGTATTCATCATTTTTTGTTTTATCATCCTCAACTACCTGTGATAATGAACGTATTTTAGTCTGTGGACTAAAAATTTCATGATATGAACTTTCGCTAATGATTTCCTTATTCAATACAGCGGTTAAAAATGTAATATAGTCGGCAAAGGTGGTTTCCAAAGTGCTGGCAGCCCTGGGTTCATTATCCTTATCTTTACTATAAACACCACCATCTTTTGCATAGCTGATTGCATAATCTTTTTCAAAACGTGGCTTCCATTCGTACGCGGAGTTTTTCATCCCTAAAGGTTTGAAAATAATTTCCTGGGCAAGTTGTTCGAGCCCTTTACCAGTTATTTTTTCCAAGACAACCTGTAAATAAACAAAGCCTTCACCACTGTAAGCATATTTTTCACCTGGAATACCATGAACGTGCAATTTATCTTCCTTAGACCTCCAGTTTTGAAACCCGGTAGTATGATCTAAACACATTCGGGCGGTGATTTTGTGGTACAGACTGTCTGTTTTTAAGTCGGAATAATTATCATGCCATCGCGTCAAAGGTTTGTATTCATATATTTTTTTTGGTAGGTACGATTCCAAAGGTGTATCCAAATCGATTACATGATCCTCCACTAACTTCATAACGATTATACTAAAAATAGCTTTACTCAGCGAAGCTCCATAAATGTTGGTGGAATCGGTCAAGACCAGCTTTTTGGAAAAATCTTTATACCCGACTATATGTTGATATACGGCTTGTTTATTATTGAATATTGCAACCGCCAGTCCTTGTACGTGTGCATCTTTTACCAATTGGTCTATTTTCCGGGTTATTGAATCCTTAGAAACCGTACTACCGTCTACACGTTTTATTTCATTTTGAGTTTTGGTCGCACAATTGGTAAAAACGAACATCGACAAAAGCAAAGCTATAATTTTTATAGAGCCTAATCCCTTGAATTTTAAAAAAGGTATTGATAACGGATAATAGCACTTTTCTTTTTTAAGTACATAGACAATATTGAAAATCACAATACCTATACAAATAGGCACAGTAGCTATAAATAATATGAACCCCCATTTCTCGATGGTCAGTAAACTTACAAATGATAAAATGGCAAGCAGTAATGCCGTAATTTGAAAATTTATGACCTTGATACCTTGTTTATCATAAATTGGATTATCCTCTCTTTTGTGGATCCAAATAAAAAGAGGGAGTAGCACATTGCACAAGGGGACAAAAATCCCTAAAAGAGGAGTTGCATGCAACAATAAAAGCCATTTTTTCTTTATAGTTTCTTCTTTAGGATTGTCCAAAGCTAGTAACTCGTTTACTTCAATGTCCAGTGCTGCTGCCAGCAATTTTATTTTCTTGTTCATAATATTTAATCCTTGCAGATTTGCGCCTTAGTCCAACAAAGGATTATGCATCGGCAGGCTTCGCCATGAATGCCTTATAACGTTAGCTTTCTTCTCTATTATTTAAATTCTTATATAAAAGCTGAAGCATATTCATAAACTATTTTTGATCCATCATCTTTTGATAAATGTATATCCCAAAGTTTACACATTCTTAATAAGATATCTGAAATGCAACAGTTAACGAAATATATAACAATATTTAAAATTCAAACATAAAGATTTAATGCTAAAATTAAAAACTTTTGATACTGCAATAGTATCCATAGCAAAAGGCAATGAATGAGTATAACCAAATAAGTTTTATTCGAGCCACTAAAGTATTTAAAGTTAAAAATCCCTCTTTTTTCAGTTATTTCAAATTGGGTCAAATTTGAATATCTTTTGCCATTTAATGATCTAATTTTTTCAATCTCGTATCTAATGAAATAAATATAGGATTCTTTGAAATTTCATTTTTCTTTTCTTCGATTTTTTTAACCTCTATTTCCTTGATGGTAGTTTTTCAAAAGAGTAATAATTCAGCCATATTCAAAGTTTCTAATTCATTGTGATATGAGAATAAAAGCAATCTAAAATTGCTTTCTTCTTCTGAAATATCTTCTAAGGAGAAATAATATAAATTGTTCGTAGCTTCGATAATATTACGAAATAGCGAGAGGTTAAAAAACACAGCAAATTCTTTATCATCCGTTGCAAATAATTCGTTGTAAGGTAGAAGCTTTAAAATGGATACACAACTATCACCAATATGTGCAAGAAAATGTGTCGATATAACTTTACGAATTGGCGCACTAATATTCTCAAACGAGATATGACATTTCGTGAAGCCTTTTAACAATTAACTCAAAATCGCTTATAATTTTCGAAAGTGATTCCTTGATTTCTTCTTCTAAAACATTATTCTGTTTATTATTCCATAATTTTTTGAAAGCATCGTGGTAGAAATACCAGTTACCAAACATACCGCAAATTCTCGGCGTGCAGTTTTACTGCATTGAGTTGCTTCTTTTAGGATGATTCCTTTAAAACGTTAGCTAACAAATTAGTAATACATTAATCTAAGAACAAATCTTTCATAATAGCTTTAATTAATCCTATTATTTATCTGTAGATCACTTAAGGATATAATATTTATATTTTGTTTTCTAAGTTTCTTGATAAAAATAGTCTCGCTATTCATAAAACCATAATTTTTTAGTTCCACGATTCGATAATACCCATAAAATTTAACAGGTAGGCCTAACAAAATAAAACGTTTTTATGCAATGTATGAATTACAAATATTACAATGTCCACCATTTCTGGTAATAGTAGTGCCTATAAAATTAGTTATATGCAAATTCCCAGTTGACTCTTCAAAAGTTTCATCTAAACATTTGGGGCAAAATCTCGGATTTAATTCATAACTTTCTAAATCTTTTTTCCTTTCTTTTAAATATTCATTATAACAAGATGTTTGATGACAATAATAATATTCTTGGCCTTCAATTAGGCACTCTTTACAATAATAGTTTTTACAAATGCAACAAAAACTAGGTGCTATTTTATTAGAGTGATTTTTACAAAATTTTTTCAAGATGAATACTCTTATTTTTACTATCGTGATAAAAATGCATGTAGCAGACATTCCCCACGCAGACCCAGCGTGCAGTTTTTCGCTTTGCCTCGGCTCGCTTCGGCATGAATACATTATAACGCTATACGCTTCTGTTCATATATTGATTTTCCAATTGAGAAAATTCTTTTTCAACTTCTTCTTTTATGGCTACTTCTCTGAGTATTTTTTTACTACTCTTTAATGGTTTTCTATCTGGAACAGTTGCATCAAATGTATCGGACATAAATTTATTCATAATCTCAATTCTGAAATCAAATAAGTATGATAATAAATCAACTGCCATCTCATTTATCAAATCACTTTTATCGGCAAAAACCTTTTGATTGATTTGCAACTTTGTTTCATCATAGGTTGAATAACAGTAATTATTAAGAATTTGTAATTCATTTTCCATTTTTATAAGTAATAATTGGATATATTCTTTATAATGCTTGAATTCTAAAAATGCAATTTCATAAGTCTCATATGTGATTAAAAAAATTTGATAACGCATTTGTAAGAATAATAAATTGGTTGTTAATATTTAACTTTTTAATTATTTCTTTCAATTGCTTTTGGTCAACAACTATTTCAGGATAATACAATAAAGGTGATAGATAACTATTTCCAATCTTTATAATCGATTTAGATAAATTTGTAATTTCCACATTGAATGTTTCAAAAGCCTTAATACAATAATTTTTTTTAATTTCTTCTTTATTAAGGGCTATATTGTCTTCACGATTTTTCTTTAATTGGATAAATAGTAATAATAACGCTATCAACCATCCAATGAAGATACTAATATTATTCAGAATTGCTGGTAGTTTAATAGTTTTGCTAAAATACAAATAAATCATTGCAATGATACAGATCAGCAATAACAATAGTATTATAATGTGTAAAAAATATTTTTTCATAATTATAGAATAACAATCATGCTTTTAAGCAGCATCCCATAACAAGACTAACAACTTTTATTCTTCCGCCGTAATTTTTTTTCAAAATCACAGTTTGCAACATAATTAATTAATTTAACTCAGTTAAACAAGAAACTTTTAGCAGCTAGTCCGCCTCGGGCGGAGAACACCTACTTTAAAAGTCTCCCGAAAAATGCCGAGTGCAGGATAGCTTTCGGATTAAAATGTTTGGTTATAAGCTGCTTGATTTTTGAATTTCCCATATTCCAATTTTATTTGGATGAAAAACACTCATATCTTTTTTAATGTCTTCCGATAGAAAAACAAGATTTGTTGAAATACTATCAGGCATACATAGTGTGTTTCTAGTTTTTTGAGAATATGAGGCACCATAATCATCTTTAAACCTTTTATAAATATTTCCGTAATCTTCTGATGAGGATGTCAGATGAATAACACAGTTTGGATTTTCTCTATTAAAACTAAACCATTCAGAATAAAATCCATTTTGTTGAATTGTCTCTTGTGAGTCTGAATGATGAGGTGTTATATATTTACTTGGATCTTCATTACTGGGAGTGGATAATAATTTTTGAAAGTTAGAAATAAATTCGAATTGTTTCCCGCAAATAAGGAAAAATGATTTGTTATTTATATTCAAATATAGATATAGTCTCATTAAATCATTAAAAATCCTTTGTTTCTCATCAGGATTTCTAGTCGAACCATTTTTTATATACTTAAATTCGAAAACATTATTTTCATTTTTATTATTTCGAAAATACAAATCAAATCTTTTCATTAAAAGCTTTGGATGTTCATATTCAAGTTCAATTTCATCAATTGCTGAACGCTCCAAATATTCTGCAATTGGAAACTTAAGAGCACTCTCACTTAGGACATAACCTCTTCCCACTGCAGAAGTATAACTTAACCACCACATTACAGTCGTTGCCAATTGGTTAATGTTAAATTCTTTCGACATTAGTAATCTTTAATAATCAAATGGTTTATATTCTAAATCATTAATCCCAAAAATAATAACTCTAATCCAAGGATTATCAAGATTGATTTCTACAAATTCATTGTAACCATTATTGTTTACATATTTTGACACAGCATCATTTAATAAGGCTGTTGGATTATCTGTATTTAGTCCACCTCTTATGACAGCTAATTTACCTACTGGTTTGTTGTTTTTAGTCAACTCTTGTTCGAAAATTTCAATGTTTTGCATATCCTTAATCCTTTTGAAATTAATTATATTACATAATTTATTAAAGTTTAATTTTACTTGCACCGTCGTGGTAGAAATGCCTAATACTCAACATTCCCCCCACACAGATCCCGGCGTGCAGTTTATGCCTCGGCAGACTTCGGCATGAATCCCTTATAACGTTATATGGTATTTACTTTATTAATAACATTTTCTTAACTAATACACGATGATTTGATTCCAGTTTATAAAAATAAATCCCAGATGGCAATTCTTTTGCAATAAAATTTACTTTGTAATCTCCAGAAGTTTGATATTCATTCACAATGTTCTTCACTTTTTCACCAAGTATATTATATACGTCTAAATTCACAATTGAATTATTAGTTAGACTATAACTTATTGTTGTATTTGGGTTAAAAGGGTTTGGGAAATTTTGTTCTAAACTAAAACTTTTCGGGGAAACTTCTTTATCATCTACACTTGTAATATTACCATACCTTTTTCCATTTATTACAGCACTAGCTAAATTTTCATCAACCCAAGTCGAATTACGCTCAATTATACCTAATGAATCGAAAACAGATAATGATATTTCATCATCGATAAGTTGGGTTTGATTTATAAAAAATGTATAATAATTTCCTCTGACTCCCAAATATTCTCCATTTTCAAATTTAAATGTTAAAACTATTTGAAGTGTATCATTTTCACCATACTTGAGATTTGTAATTGTATCTCCAACATTTGCTGAAAAATCAAAAAATAAATATTCATCATTGAGAGAGGGATCAAATTTGAAAACAGAATCACCTTGCTGTCTAAAAAGAATCACCGTTCACATTGTAATAAAGTTTTCCGCTTGGCATAATAGTATCTCGTTGAATATTAACTTCACGAAAATATGATGGATACTCCCAATAGATCCATTCTGTCTCCTATATTTAAAGGAAAGATATGCTGTGCATTAAGATTTATAAATGTGAATAAACCTAGAGCAATTATCATGATTGTTGTTTTCATTTTTTCACCCTTTTTAATTTAGCCATAGTCGTGGTAGAAATGCCAGTTACCAAACATCCCCCTCACAGATCACGGTGTGCAGTTTCAGCTTTGTCTCGGCATGAAATCCCTTATAACGTTATAATGCGCTAATTATCTTCTATTTTTCTGATAATAATTTATTAGATAATTTTTATCAATATGTATATTGTATGCCCAAGTTAATTTTATCACTGATTCAAATATTAAATCTATTTTATCATTAATTAAAGATTGCAATGATATATCACTTTTATATTCTATTTTTTCTTCATAAGTAAAAAAAGTATGTTCATAAAATGATTTTAATTCATATTCAGTAGGATCAAGGATTGAAAAAGAAAATTTAAGATTTCCTTGATAACCAATAAGGTTATAAAACCTAATTGCTGATTCAATAAATTCATCAAGTCTAGCTAGTATCTCATTAAATCTAATGATCTTTTTCGGTATTTGTTCACGACGATTAAATGCTTCAAGTAAGCTTTGCCTATAGTAGTATAAACCGAAAACATTTAATTCAGAGTAATAAGTATAAGTGTCAAAAATAAGTTTAAGTATTAAACTATCTTTTGATATTATATTGTTAAATCTGGTATCAGTGATAGGAAATTCTTCACTCGTTCCATAATATTCTTTTACAAATATTTTTTCTAGATTATCTTTAATAAATGGCGGTGTACAAATGAAATCGTTAGGATAAATTGGAACTAATATAAGTTTCAACCAGCACTCTGGAGTTAATATTTGTGTAGTAGGATGTTCATTTATATATCTATTAAGATTTATTTCCCGAACCTTTTTAAATCTTGAATCAGCTTCTTCTATTAAATATTCTCTTAAATTCTCTGATTTTGCTCGATGATCTTTTAACCAAAAAATTTGATCTATTTTTGCTAATATTTCAAAATTATTTCTATTACCTGTTCGGATGTAAACTTGAGTATTATCATTTAATTGCATGTGGTGTTTGATGACTTTGTGAAATTCTTATTACTATTATTGCTTTATTATTTTGACTTTTACAAATCTGTATTTCTGGAATTATTGGTGGTGTAATATTGGATAATATTATATTATAAATTTTTTCTGACAGACCACGTTCAAAATCAATTCCCTGGATTGGAAGGATTGGTTTGTTTTCATCATTCTCTTCAACTCCAATTAATATTTAATCCACCAATTGTATTTCCAAATGCTGCAATTGTTTTATATAAAGCTTTAGGGATATCTTGTTTATAATCTAGAGTTGAACCTTCTGGAATTTGTTGATTACAAAAATCCTCAATATCTCCCCAAGTAATTTCATCTATTTTTTTTGTATATAACATTTTTACTCCTTAGCAGTAGTCGTTGTAGGAATGCCTTTACAAAATATTCCCCAACGGGGACCGGTGCCAGTTTTAGCTTTGCATCGGCATGAATCCCTTATAACGTTAGACATTTTTACGCCACTTGCTTAACTCTTTCCCATTCTCTTTTTAATATTTTCTGTGACAATTTGACTATTTCTTGTTGAATAGTTTTAATTCCTTCTATTCATCTTTTAATACAAATTGTGTAGCATTCTCGATTAATTTTTCTAATTGTTGATGGTCATCTTCATTTGGATTTATGAGGAGTGATATTTTAGCCTTAAGCATAAATAATTTTTCCCACTTATCATCTTTTGAAGCAATTGGTTTTTCATTTGCTTTTGATAATAATACAAATAACGATGTAAATTCAGAAATGCTTATTCGTAGAGTATTAATCCAATCTTGTCGATTTCTTGAAAGAACTTCAGATTTTATATTAAGTTCAGCAATTTTAGATTGATTAGCAATTTGCTCTTTCGCTGATTTTGATTGTGAATCAATAGTGTGTTTTGTTGTTATGTGATTAATAATTGGGCTAAAAAATACAGCTAAAAGTGCTATTATTAATGATATATATTCAGTGTTATTGTTCCCATTCTCTAAAGAATGAAGAGCCATATATAAACTGTCCATAAAATTCCCTATTTATTCTTTTTTAAGATAACTTTGTATTGAAGGCATTTCTGGTTCAATTAAATATAATTTCTGTGCATATTCAGAAGCCTTAGAGCGGTCACCTAACTCAACATAAGCTGAGAATATTTCTTTATAAGCATTAAGATAAAAATCATTTTCTAGTTCTGATAACTTTGATTTAACTAAGCTTATTGCTTCTTGAAATTTACCGAGACCGCGTAATCTAGCTGATTCGTGAATTAAATTTTCGAATTGATCTTCTCTCAATTTTAATCTCCATATTTATTTAATTTTAATCAATATTTTAATTTAAGATATTAATATTTTCATTCATTTAAGAAAAATTTAGAATAAAATTCTCTTTCATAATCTTTTCTCTCGGCAGGTTTGGAAGGAATAATTTCATATTTATTTTGTCCAAAACTATTATTTAATTCTTGCCGTACTTTTGATTCTAAATTATTAATATCTGTATCTACAAGAGTTTTTGACTTTTCATTAAGAAAGATTATTGTTGAATAAAACAATTTCCCAGTTGGATCTAACTGAAAATATAATCTTGCGACCCACTCCTTATTCGATTTAATATTAAAAACTGCTGTCATGTTTTTTCTTTTATAATTTATTTTTCGGATTGAAATAATCTTAAATAAATTTGGCAAGGAGGATAAACCTTTCCTTTTTCCCCAAAAATACCGAAACAAATGACGCATTTCTCTAATATGCTAAGTGAAATATAATTGATTCTAATAATAATATTTTTTTTCTTTTCGATTAATATATTTATTATTTCTTCATTATTAGTAAAAATCAAATCACTAGTGTCACTAATATTTTCAACATTTAAGGGTGTAATTAAAGCAAACGTTATGAAATTATTTTTTACATATTCATCAAATTCAGAAAAATTTGCAACACGAATATTTGCATCAACATAAGTTCTCATTTTTTATCATAATATATTTCTTTTAAGGAAAAGCTTGAACATATTATAAATCAACTTTGTTATAATACTACTGTCCTAATTTATAAATAACATTTTTATTTTTAATATTACAAAGGTCATCTTCATCAATAATTACTTTTTGCTTATTTAAACCATTTCATAATGTTGATTGAAATTAAAAATTGTAAAACTTTCATATAATGAAGTTTTAAAATGTTTATTGGCGAATGCTCAATATTTCTTTATTATCCCCAATTTTTATTTATTACTACTAAATGCTATTCCAATTAACATAATAACAATGCCAACAAAAAATGAATATACAGGTACTTTGTAACTATTATTTTCTCCAAGAGCAGAAGTAGCACAAGTAAAAAGTGAATGATATAAATCCTCCACATAACGATATAAATTTTCCATTTGGCATTATTTACTCTCCTTCATAAAAATTAGTATAGTCAGTCGAAAAAATTAATAGCACTATTATTAATAATTCTTTGAATTTAAGAATTGAACTTTTTGAAAGATACATTTACCTTTCTCATATACCCGTATTATTACAACAAATAAAATCTTTTTCTTATAAAAATGCAAATAAAAATTCAATTATTTAATAAACCTCTTAAACATAACGTCCGCATTTAAGCCGAAGCCCAACACGGAACTTACGTTTAGAATTATGCTTTGCCAACCTTCGACATGAATCCCTTATAACGTTATACCACTTTTTTATTAATAATACTCATAAAAACTCGTGGTTGTATCTTGGCTCGACGCTCCAAATTCATTTCTATCATAAACTGTAATACATTCAATAGGATGATCATAATTATTATAAGAATAATTACAAGTGGAAATATAAACGTTAGGCGGACTTACCGTATAATAAGTATTTGTCCATTTGATAATATTATTTTTAATTTTTGTAAATGCTGAAATGAATGATAGATCTTTAACTAAAGGGTTTAGTTTATTATCATATTCAAATGTTTCTAAATATTGAAGATTATTACTTCCATCATATTGAGCATCTTCTAATACATTTTCTTCATCATACTTAAGGATATGATAATTTCTTAATTCATTATTCTGATTATAGAAACTGTATTTTACCAACTTATTGGACTCATATTCATATTGAGTGTATCCTCTAAACTCATAAGTATCACCAATTTTAGGATATGAGTTGGTTTTTATAAGAAGATTTTCTGATGTGTATTCATATGTTAAATAGTAGGATAATGGAATTCCCGCTGCTGTTGAGAATTCATCTTTCCTTATTAATTTTCCATTGTTATCGTATATAAAAGTAATTGAAGTTACGACTTCCCCTCTTGAGGTCATTTCTTTCTTTATTAAAAGATTTCCTTCGTAATAGTACTCAGAAAAATCTTCTTCAGAGGTAAATACTTTTTTAATGGTACTAGAAGTCGCAGATGAATTATCAACTGGATTATCTTTACATCCATTTATTAATAATGTAAGAAATGAGAACAACAAAATATGTTTTAACCATTTCATTTTTCTCCTCCTTAAGTGGTATAACGTAATTGAGGCTAACCCGCAGCCCCGAGCAACAAAAGCCGAATTTTTTAATAAAAATTATAATTAAAAAAAGTCTTTCATAGCACAATTACTTTGAACAAGAAACTAAACACGGAACGATTACGCTAAAAATTTATGAACTGCCGTGTGCGAAATTGCTGTTGCCACTTGTTATATTCGCTGTAAATTAATTAGTTGCAATTTTTATTTCTTCAGTATGAAATTCTTCCAATGGTTCAGAATCAAGGTGAAGTAAATTAGGAGCATTAGGAAAGACTTCTTCCTTTATTTCTATATCTTTACCAGCTTCAATTTTTCCAATAATATAATTCTTTGCAATAGTGAAAAAAGCCGATTCAATTTCATAATTATCATAATTAGCGCGTAAACTTGCATCTTCTCTACCAGATAGTTTAACTGAAATATTTTTAATATCAGAACTATTTTGTTGATAAAGAGATTCTTTAATAATAAAAGTAAAGTCCGTTTGGAAGTAATCACCGAAAGGATTTAAACTATTTTGAGTTAAGAACTTAAGATATTTCACTGTAATCTCTCCTTGGTTGTATATAAGATTTAGACGTGAATAAACAGTCGGCCAATAATTTGAATTAGTGCGGTCTAGTTGAAGACAAAAATCTAAAAAAGACTCTACGGTTTCAGATTCCATAGAGAAAAATTTCCTCATTTCTTTTGGCATTTCTTCATCATAAAGTAGTTCAAATTCTTTCTGACGATATTCGGCGCTTCCATAGGGAAATTTAATAAGTTGTTTATAAATGTTATTCGGAATGAAGGCTCTGAAAAATGTAAAAACTGCTCCACCATCTTCTGAAGCATATTTCTTAAATTCAGATAATTTTTGCTCATTAAGTTTTGCAGAATTATAAACTCGATATGCAGTCAATAATTTTAGAGCATTTTCAATATCATAAATATCGTATCCTTTAAAAACAGAATATGGATAATAATGAATATTATTTTCGTCTCGAAGTATTAATTTGTCCGAAAATATTTTTATAATTTCATCTGCTAATTCAACTGACATCATTAACAAACTCATTTCAATATACCTTAATCTTGTAGCAATAGTCGTGGTAGAAATGCAAGTTACCAGACCCCACACAAGATCCTGGCGTGTGGTTTTAGCTTTGCATCGATAAGCTCGAAATAAATATTTTTATTTGAATTTCTGCAAAAAATGATTTGATATCTATATTTTTCATAGTTTGCAAAATTATGTATTATAACCTTAATCGTACCGAAGATTATCGGATCTTTGGTAAATTCATTTATCTTTTTAGAAGAAATTCCGATATTGCCAGAATCCTTGTATTCTATATCATTTTCTTTCTTAATGATTTTATACCTGCCATATTCTTCTATTACTGTAATTAAATTATTCATACATTGATTGTACAGACTGTCCTTATCATCTTCTTCAAGATTAGGTAAAAAAGTAATATTGATAAAACTATTGCAAAGTCTGATAATTCACGCATTAGTTTTGTTAAGTCTTTTACATCCAAAATTTAGAAGCTATTTTGTTAATTAGAAATATGAAGAAGTTTAGATGTTCACAAAAGACAGATAAAAATTGTTTTTTATTTATATCTCCATTTTCTTCAAGAACAGTTGTCATCGAATAACAGTTAAAAATTAGAATCTGCTCAAAGTCTCGTAAATGTTGATATTTTTCTAAAGGGATCGAACTTCTTTCAAATCGAGCTTGAGCTAGGTTTTGAGATTAGTAATTAATATATCAACAAACTGATCGATAGGAATGATGCTTGTTAACTCATATGAAATTTTCATTTTGATCCTTTTTTCATCTATAACACCGTCGTGGTAGAAATGCCCGTTACCAGACATTCCCAACAGATTCCCGCCGTCCAGTTTTCCGCACCGGGCTTGTTATTTTGCAAAGTACTTTAATTATAAGGGGCTGGTTTTATTTTAGTAAAATAAAAAACAATA
>CAWCVZ010000002.1:0-60305 GCA_963798865.1 uncultured Ignavibacteria bacterium
GGATTAAAATCATCTAAAGAAACTCTATTACCATCAATTTGCCGTTCTAATCCAACAACGTTATAGACAAAGATTTTCTGTTTTTCAGCATTGACTGTAAGATTAAAAATAACACTATTCTTGTGAGATTCACTTTGTACTGATAAGTTTTCACAAGCATTTAACAACAAGGTAATACATGCTGGAATCAGTTAATGTAATGATTACTTCTTTATTAAAATTCAACTGATACTCCTATTGTCGGAATAATGAATGAGCCTCTTTCCTCTCCCTCTTTTTGATTTGTATAGAAAATTTCCTGGATTATAAAAATATGAATTGGGACTGCCCAGAACATTAAGCACTTGTAAATAGGGCTTTATTAGAAAATTACCCGATAAAAACTTACCAGTAAAACCTAAATCTAAGCGGTTGTAGTCACTCAATCTGGTGGAATTCTCTTTACCTTCTAAAAATACCCACTGTCGTCCCTCGTTATCAATTCTTATCCAATTATTGTTATCATTGTTATAATAGTTAGTAGCTCTTACATATTTTCCGATTATTGGAGTAGCAGGTCATGCGGAACATAAGACCAGAAAGAACTTAATGTCCAGTGTTAAATATCTGGTAATTTATTAAAAGTTTGAAATTATGTGTTCTGTCATAATTACTAATATATTTATAAACATCGTTCTTTTTTGTTGATCTTGTTAATGAATATCCTATCCAACCAGTAAAATCTCCAATATCTTTTTTAAGTATAATATCCATTCCACAGCATATCCATTTTCAAATGAATAGCTTCCATTCTTATATGAAGTTGAAAGATTTTCTCTTATTTTGTAATAAGCTTCGGCTTCCGTCGTAAAAAAATTAAATAAATCTTTTATTTGTAATCCGGCTAAAAAATGATATGAGAAAGCAACTTGATCAATATTATCCGAAATAAAATATGAAGAAAATGGAGCATATAGTTCCTGATGTCGCTGATCTTTAATTGTATATAAATATTGATAATATCTTCCTAAAGAAAGACGAGTACTAAAATCTTTATTAAAGCTGTAATTGATCAATAGATAAGGAGCGAATAATAACTTTTTTACTTTTGAAAGATATGATAATCTATAACCCGGTGTTATTTCCAATTTCTTATTTATCTGGATTTTATCCAGTGCATAATGATTATAAATTAAAGCATTATCTTGAAATGAATATGGATTTGGTGCGAAGTCAAAAAATACTTCTTGGAGAGGGAATTTTAATAATCCAGAAAAATCCCCTTCATTGATATCCCATCCGTATTTGATATACGTTTTTTTTACTTCAATACCAGTTAATAAATGTTGTCCTGGAAATTGAAACTCAAAACCTGTTTTAATGCTAAACTCATTAATTGTATTATTTATTAGTATACTGCTTATTGAATCAGGTTTTATTTTGCCTAATAGGTAATATGCTTTCGAATCAGCTTTCAGATAAGATCTGGATAAATATACCTGAAGATTTAAAATACTCTTCTCATTAAAAAAATGTGAATATTTGAAATTGTAAAGCAGGTTTCCCCAATTAGGATTATTTTTTTCGCTGATTAACTTATATGAACTATCGGAAAAAATATTATAGGCATCTTTTGAATATAAAAAACTTAATTCTAATAGATTTTTACTATCAACTGGAAATATATATTTGCCATAAAGATCGTAGAAATAATAAGGGAAATCCTTCCCTGTCAATTTTTCAAGCATATCAAAGTAACTTCTACGGCCAGAAAGTAGAAGTGTACCCTTCCAAAGAGGAAATACTGCATAGAGCTTTGAGGATGTCAAACCCAGTGAAAATTTTCCTTTTAAATTAGTTTCATTATAATTTTTTGTTTGCATGTCTAAAACACCAGATAAATATCCTCCGTAATTTGATGGATAGTTTGATGGATAAAGTCTCTCTAATTGTATTATATCAGGATTAACATCTCCAAAAGTTTCACCAACATGGTAAGGGTTATAGAGTGGGACATCGTCAAGAGAAATTAATACCTCGTCAAAGTTCCCTCCACGCAAAAATATTTGAGAACCTAAATCATTTATTTCTCCTACTCCAGGTAAAGCTTGTAAGGCTCTGAATACATCAGGTTCACCGACTTGAGGAATTTTACTCAGATCTCCCGGAAGTAATTCATAGGTTGAAGTATTGATTTCTTTTTTGAATCTCTCCCCGCTGACTGTAACACCCGGTATTTCAATCGGTATTGGGACTAAGCGCAGAAATATTTTTTCAACCGTAATATTTTTTTCAATAGATATTTGTCTCTGCAGCTTTTCATATCCAATGCAGCTTGCTTCGATTGTATGCTCACCCTGTGAAGCTGTAAAAGAAAAAAAGCCGCTTTCATCTGTTACTGCTGTTCCATTCCCATCGATGCTCAATAGAACCCGGGGTAATTTCTCCTCTGTTTTATCATCAAATACATATCCTTTGATAATGATTTTGCTTGAGCTAACAACCTGTGAAAAGATATAAATATTAAATAGCAAAATTATGTAGGAAACTGTCTTAAACATACAATCTCATTATAGCAATATACCAATTTAAACTCACCATAAATACTATGGTGAGTTTAAATTAAAAAACGTAAAATCAATTTGAAGTAGTTGTATACCAATTTAAATCTAAATAATCGTAATCAGTCTGTGATCGATCCTGAGCTTCTAGACCAGCATGTAAAACTGAGTAATAAAAAGGCCATTCAACTTGATCGGTAGACCAGGTTGTATAATTTGCTAAATTCAAAACATACTCCCAATTTGTATCTGCAACTAAATCACCCTGACCCAAAAAAAGATTTCCGTCAGATTCCCATATTTCTATTTTAATTACATCTCCTTGATAAATAGATGCATATAAATCCCATCCAGCAGGAACACCATGCCACATCCCTGCTGTAACCCCATCAATCTCAAAAACATAATAAGGCCCACTCCAATTGCCAGCATGTTTAAACCATGTTTTAAAACGATTTCCATCATTCCTCCGAACCATCCCTCAAAATCATCAGTTATTTTGAATTGATCAATTTTCCAATGATAAATTGTGGTTGGTGGATTCTCAGATTCAACAGAACTCAGTACACTATTTTTCTTTAATGCATTATCAATATTGTTATTTTCCGAATAATAATTACCGTTTTTTTCACTAGGATATATTACCAAAGTAGGTATTTCCGGTGCTTTATCATATGGTAAATAAACCTGATTTCCATTTAAATCGTATGCAGGGATATCACTTTTATCGCTTTTATCTCTGCAAACATATGCAATAAGTAAATCATCTTGGTTTTTCCATTGTTCCCTATACTTCTTAAGAGGAAAATAAATATCGACTAAACCAAATGGTAAGTTATCAATAAAGTCTTTTAGCTCTTCATTTTCTTTCCCTGTAAACATTTCAAGAATACTTGAGGCAAATGTAGTATTCTTAGCTACCCCATTTACATAAATATTTTTCCCTGTTTTCAGAAATTCTGTAGCTTCCAATATTTGCTCAGTTTTTTTTGAGCTACTTATTTCACTCTGTAAAATAAGTCTATTTTTTTCATCTTTCAACAAAATTGATAACCCCTTAGCAATTTTTTGAATATTGGCTTGAACAAGTGCTTTAGAAAGACTGGCAGCGGAAAAATTATTTTGTACATTATCTATAATCTCTGGGTTCGTTGATTCTTGACATGATTGAAGTGTAGAAATAAAAATCATGATTGGAACCAAGATAAGAAATAAAGAAGTTCTTTTGAATAAGTGCCCCATATTTTCTCCTTTTTATAAAATATTAGGTTAGAGCGATTTTAAAATGAACACCATTTCAAATAACATATAAAAATATATAATTTCAATAGGGGATTCCCCTATTTTAAATCCATTAATTAAATTGAATACAATTCATTTACCTTTTTAATTTCTAATTTATGTTTTATATTCTCCTTATGTGACTCTACTGTTTTTACGCTTATAAATAGTTTTTCAGAAATTTCTTTATTTTTAGATCCTTCCTTTATCATTTTCATAATTTCTTTTTCCCGAGACGATAAAATATTGTGGTTTGTTATAAGATTTTTTCCATGTAAAATATTTTTTATATAGGTATCAAGATAATAAATAAAATATTGCAGATAAGTCAATTCATTACTGTCGGTAAAAAGAATTTTTTTGGCCTCTACATTATTAAGAAGTATATGAATGGAATTTTTGATTTCACTTTCTTTCAAAAAAGTATCATCCAATACAACAATATCATAGAATTTTCGACTTCTATTAAATTTATCAGCTGTATTAAAGTCAAAAGCAAAAGCAGTAATTAAAGGATCACTTGCAAACAAATTTAATAGGGCCGTTAAAAAATAAGGTTGTGCTGATAAGAATAATGTCTTTATCTTGTTTGTAATCATAATATACCCCTTGATATAATTAATATGAATATTTTTTATTACATATTTTTAATCGGGACTAAACAATATTTGAAGTAATATTTTAATTTATGAACTACTTTTTTGAAGTAAAATGTACAGTTGAATCCAGGAAATAAATGATTTTGTGAAGGGTCCATAATAATCCTCAATAAAATTTATAAAAATTTTTATTAACCTAATTTCTTTGATGTGTAAAGTTCCTCCTGAGTATTAATTAGGTTCATAACAATGCTAAAGAAAAAAAATATCATTGTCAATATATTTAATACAAAACTGTCAATTGTACCTAATTTTTTTAACCCAATTCTATAAATCCTAACGAAATAGCCTAGGTTTCCGGCTGTTTTTTCTTCTCTAAGCCCTTTTTTTATCTTGAGCTACAGTTTATCCCTACCTTTTCAAAAATATTCCTTAAAATCGATTTTTTGACTTTACATAATGTCGGCAGTCTTATCAGAAAAATTAATTATGCCCTCATATTATAGCGTATTACTATTCCTTCTAGATAAAACCGGCACAAATAATTTTTTTTTCTTCTAATAAATCATAACATTAGCATTGACAAAAAAACTTTGCTTAATTTTTATACTCTTTAAATTATTGATTAAGCAAAGCTTTTTTAATGAACATTTCCTGATTACCCTGTCAATCTAGAATTATTATACACTATAATACATTCTATCAATTTATCATCATTAGACCTAAGCTTGGCATTGTCAGAACCCAACTCTAAAAATTCCAACGAAATAGCGTAGGTTTTCGGCCATTTTTTCACTTCTAAGCCCTCTTTTTAATATTGAGCCACCATTTATCCCTACTTTTCTGAAATCACCTCTTAGAATGAATTTCTCATATTAATTAACATCTGCAATCCTATCAGAAATTAATTGTGCCCTTCATATCAATAAATTACTATTCCTTCCTCAATAAAACGGCACAAATGGTTTTATCTGTTCAATAAATCATAACCTTGGCATTGGCAAAATAACTTTGCTTAATTTTTATACTCTTTAAATTATTGATTAAGCAAAGCTTTTTTGACAAACATTCCCTGAACATTCTGTCAGTTTATAATCATCACCCGGTATGGCACATCTATAAATTTATCAATAATAACTGAGCCTTGGCATACTCAATAAATCCATCTATAAACTTTCTATCAACAGACATTACATTGACGCTCAGGCACACTTTTTAATAGCTGTCATACTTTTTCTAATGTACCCGTTAGTTTCGTTCCGTTGTTATTTGAATAATTTAACAACTCCACTCAACAAAGCGTACAACAAAAAGATATGCCAGCTAAATCAAAAAGATGTGCCTTCGCTGCGTGGATTACATTCCCTTTGCAAATTCTATCTTAGTATAATTATCACTTAACATCTGCAACTCTATCAAAAAATTACTTGTGCTTCATATAAGAATTCATAACCATTCATTCTACTTCTTCCTTTGATGATTGCAATTATAAACTTTTGTAAAAAATTATTAACCCACTCAACATAAACAAGAACATCAGTTCATCATCGCTCCATTCCAGCGGCTCGTTCCTCGACACGCCTCCATTCCGCTTACATTGGTAAAAGACATCATAGAAACGATCATTATCAATCCTATCATTTACTTGTCAATTTATCATCGTACCAATTGGGGCGTCCCTTCGGGAACAAACCCAATTGGTACTTATATTGCTATACCATATACAAACCTGACAACAAAACGTTTTACTATTCATCTAAAAAATTAAAATGTTCTATTTCGAGAAAAAGCCTTCTCAACCTCCATTTTTAAAAAGAAAATTATTTAGCCATACCTTTTTTACTACTTCAATATAATCTGTTATCTCAGGATCAAAAGGATTTCATGATGGTCTTTGCCTACCCAGTAACTACACGGAACAATAATCCGCAATATCTAAATGTTTGTCTACTTGAATGGCTATTTAGGAAACCTCATTAACACTTATGTTTAGTCGTCCAAATTAATATACCTAATCTGATTTACTTGGGATTTACTCAGGAACTCGCTACGAAATGGTAATACATGCTGAAATTTATCAAGGAGAAATTCAAATTGATATTTATCTAACAACCAATCGACAAAATAGTAGCTAGCTTGATCAATTGCCCGATTTATTAATTCTGTTCTTGAGTGTTTTTGCACAGAACCACCCGATATACCGATTATTACAGTACTATCAATGAGTTTTTTTTGCGAATTATAAATTTTCACTCTAAACTGTGAAAAACCATGTGGATCTGAATCGTTATATAATCCCCATATACCCCATAAATCATGTGAAATGATTCTGTGGTTTATGTCAAAGTATTGTTCATATGAGCAACGTTCAACTTCACCTTTGATAAAAAAGGTTATATTTGTCGTATCATTGTTAGAAATACCCCAAAACGGATTCGGATATGTACTCAATTCATAACGGTAGTATTTTTGTGAGAATCTTATTGACTGAACAAAATCACTATCTAATATTGCAGAAGTTCGGCTTTCAAATTGTTCTGATTCTTTGTTATATACTCCTGTTAAATAATCAAACGGAAGTATTTTGATTCGAAGTCTATTTTCATCTTTGATTGGCTTTAAAGTTTCCTTTGAAGAACAACCGATCACCAAAAAACAGAAAATTGAACCAAAAATAAAGAACTTGAGTAATGAATAATGTGGAAGCAAATTTACCATTTCGAATGTATCCCCATAAATCTTTTAACTTTATATTAAGTTAATCCTATTTTTTGTTATTGGCAAGTAATATTTTCAAAAAAGTTTCCAACTCATTGCTTATAATAGATCTTATTATTAAATAATTTTGATTCATTCAAATGGCTTTCCTTGAAACCTGAGGAATCCCTTTTTATTTCTTCTCACCACACTTTTTAATAGCTGACATACTTTTTATTTTGTACCCTTTAGTTTCGTTCTGTTGTTACTGGAAATAATTTAACAACTCCACTCAACAAATGGGTACAGCAAAAAGATATGCCTTCGCTGCGTATATTACTAATCCATTGGTAGTTCTATCTTAGTATAATTATCACCTGACATATGCAATTCTATCAAAAAATTAATTGTGCCCTTAATATTTGTAATCATGTCTTTTTCTCATCAACAATAACTGGCACAAATAATTTTTTTTTCTGCTCAATAACCTTGACATTAACATTGGCAAAAAAACTTTGCTTAATCTTTCTTATTCCTTCATTATTGATTAAGCAAAGCTTTTTTAACAAACAATCCCTGAACGTTCTGTCGATTTATAATTATCACTTAACATGGCACATTCTATCAATGTATCATAATTAAACTTAATCTTGGCATTTTCAATAAATCTTTTCATAAACTTTCTATCCGTTTAAATTACATTGACGCTCAGGCACACTTTTTTAATAGCTGTCATACTTTTTGAAATGTACCCTTTAGTTTCGCTCCGTTGTTACTTGAATAAATTAACAACTCCGCTCAACAACGGGTACGACAAAAAGATATGCCAGCTGAATCAAAAAGATGTGCCTTCGCTGCGTGATTACATTCCCTGTACAATTCTCTCTTAGTATAATTATCACTTAACATCTGCAATTCTATCAAAAAAAAATTGTGCTCTCTATTTTAATACTTACCTGATTGACAGAGCACAAATAATTTTTCTTTCTGATCAATAATCTTGACATTGGCAAAAAAAACTTTGCTTAATCTTTCATATTCTTTTAACTATTGATTAAGCAAAGCTTTTTTAATGAACATTCCCTGATACTTTCTGTCAATTCATAATTACAACTCTATCTGATACTTCCTTTCCTAATCATCATCATAAAGCTGAACATTAGACTCATCAATCATGTCTTAATCCTTTAACATTCTAACTGAGCCTTCATTTACCTTGGCAATGCTATCTTAACAACGACGAAAAGAAAAAAAGAAAAAAGAAGAAAAGCTTGATAACATACAGCCCGGTTCTCGGGGGCAAGGGACAAAAAAAAATACCACCATTATTTAGTTAAATTATTTCGGTTTTTACTTTTTAGTTGATTCTATAAAAATGGATAGCTGGAAGGCATTTTTTTTCGCCCTTGCCCCCTGCGCTGCCGGGCTGTAATCCCATTTAATCGCTTTTCTTCTTTTTTCTTTTGTTCTTTTCTCTTGTCTTCTTTTCGGGGTTTCTGTTCTTCTTTTCGCGCATTACGTTCTTTCAATTTTATTGGAGGTTATCACTATGAATAAATCCTATCTCAAGCCTGTACTTATGGCTATACATCATCGCCTTGTCAATAAAGGCTTCTATTTCGCTGCAGCCGATATCTTAGATTATCTCAGGGGTATCCGTACAAATTACACTAAAGCTGCTGTCAGGTATTGGCTTAATAACTATCAAAAAATAGGGTGGTAAAAAATGACTAATAAAAGAGTAATTAAAATGACCCGTAATTCTAAAGGCTTATGGAGGTTTATTGTTGTAATCTATCCTAATAAGCTGGTTTACTACGTTAATAATTTTAAGGCTAATGGGGAATTAATCTCATACCGGTTTAATTATTTCAATGAAGCTAATCAATTTTTTAATTCACAAACCTGTAAAAAAAACAGAAGGAATAATAATAATGATCAATTTGAACTTATTTAGTTATAAGGCTATAGGTTCTGCAGCTTTGCGCTGCGGAGCCTCCCACTTTGGGGTGAAATCCTTAAGCCCCTTTTCCCGGTATCCTTCCCACTTTGTGGTGATTTTCAAATCAAGACCCAGCCTCATGAAATTCACAGAATCACTAAAAGAAAAAGGCCTTAAGGATGGTTATGATTTCTATTATAAAGATGTTATTCATAAGGAAAAGCTTCTCTATTTAGTATTCATTTCATTCTATCAATATGTAATCTTACCTAAATCAAAACTCTATTTCAAAAACTTCCCGCAGCTCTGTAAAACTTCTAATCTGAAGCTTTATGAATCAAATACAAAACATCCTGCCCGTCATTTAAGTTCTAAAATAACAGGAGTAAAGTATGAAAGTGTATGAAAGCAGTCATCCCACAAAGAGAGATTATACTAGGGTGCCTCAAATAAAGATAAAGAATCAAAAACTTGAAGAATATGGTTTCAAGATAGGAACCGACTTCAAAGTGATCTATACTCAAAATAAAATCTTACTAAAAGTAATAGAAAGAGAGGTTAATCATGTCTGATGATAAAAAACAGAAGATAAGTAAAATCATTAAACAGCTTGCAGAGCTTCCCGCCGAAAGGCGGGAGGAGCTCTCCGCTAAACTGGGGATAATAAATCCGGAAGGACATATGCTTACACCCAGAAACCAATGTTTAATCTATTTCCAGTCCCGCAATGCGGGATCAATATCTGTAGTGGCAGGATATAAACAATGGCAGAAATTCCAGAGACAGGTAAAAAAAGGTTCACATGGATTTTTAATTGCTGTTCCATCAGGTAAAAAGAATAATGAAGAGAATGAAGAAGATGAAGATGTTTTTTTCTTTTATAAAACTGTCTTCGATATCTCACAGACAGAAGAACTGCCGGTATATAATTAAGGAGCAGATATGCAGTATAATTTAGATGAAGCAATCAGAATTTTATCTGCTCACACCCTTGCTGAGGTCCAAACAATTTTGGGCCTCAGTGATGATGATATCATTTATATCCTTCTGAATAAAAGATATGACCGGAAGATATTGGATTGGTATGCCGGTTATATCAATAAAGAATCACTCCGGAAAGAAGCGAGGATAATCAGTAATGATAAATAAAGTTTACCGGTGCGGCACTGATGTAGTGCTGGCCGGCAGAATCAGATTTATTACAGGGGATGACGTACTGGTATTAGCTGAAGATAAAGACTCATTTAATATCCCGGTACTCATAATCAAACACAAAGAAAAAACATTTTCAGTTCATAAATGTTTTTTCTTCAAATACTTTTATTTCTTAAAACAAATAAATACAGAAAGGCCTAAAAATGAACTTAAATGATTTTGCATCAGAATTAGCAGCAAAGAACCATTTCATTAAAGCGAGTTTTGGTGGATTCCAGGGATCTGGTAAAACTTTGTCGTCCACAAATTTTATTATAGGTGTATATAAAGAACTCAAGTTAACTAAACCTATCTTGATTATTGATAATGAAAAAGGGAGCAGGTTCTTAATTAAACTCTTTCAGAAAGCCGGAATTAAAGCAATTGCCAAAGATACAAAAAGACTTGCTGACGTTATCCAGGCATTTGATTTTCTTTCTAAAAAGGAAATTGACTTCCTGTTTATTGATTCACTTACAAAGATATACTATCAGTATGTTAAAGATTATAAAATCAAAAACCGTAAAGAAAGGATGTTCTTAAATGATTGGGGAGCATTGCTCCCTGCCTGGCAGGAAGAATTCTCTGATAAATTTGTAGAAGTAGAAGGAAACATAGTATTTACCGGAAGAGGAGGTTTTGAATATGATAAGGAAAACGATGAAGTAGACGACCAGGGAAAAGTAATCCAGAAAGGACAATTTGTAAAAAGCGGTGTAAAGATGAAAATAGCAGGAGAAACCCCATATGAAACAGATCTAAATGTATGGATGCAACTGGAGAAAGAACTTGATAAAGACGGAAGACCGGTTCAGAAAAATGTCGGATATGTACTGAAAGACAGAAGCGACACAATAAACGGGAAAAGATTTGAATTTCCTTCTTACAAGAGTTTCAAACCTGTAATAAACTTCATATTAGGCTTACCAATAGGAGAAGTATCAGGAGAGACCTTCAGCGATAATTTAACACCGGGAAACGATTCAGACTACTTTGAAAGAAAATTAAGACAGCAGATAGAAACGGAAAACATATCCGGAATATTTGATAAAAACGGCTTAGGAGACACAAGATCCAAAGCAGATAAACAAATAAAAGCCGTAATAATAGAAAAAATCTTCGGTACCACCAGCCAGACCGAAATATCAAAAATGGATCACAAGCTGCTCAAGATAAAAAGACAAGAACTAGAGGAAATGTTCATTCAGTTATCCGCAGCGCAGCCGGAAAACATAATAGATTGGATTAAATCATATAAAATAAATGCAGCTGCATAAAACAAATAAAGCTGCCGGTATAAAAACCGGCAGCTTTATTAATCTTTATGATTATTTTATACTAATTAAATAATTAACTAAGTAATTCTTATTTTACTTCAACAGCAATAACTTAGCAGTTTTTTCAAATATTTCATTCTTGCCTTCCAACGACATAGCCTTAAAATGGTATAAGTAAATACCACTTGCTACCTGTTGATTATTACCATTAGTTCCATTCCATACAACATGTTGTTTACCTGCATTTTGTGAAGAAATATTAAAGCTTTTTATTTTATTTCCTAGAATATCGTAGACTATTATTTCGACATTTGAAGTTCTTGGTAAATTATAAGAAATTGTAGTTGATGGATTAAAGGGATTCGGATAATTACCCAATAAACTAAATTCTTCATTTTGATTTATTGCGCTTGAAAGAGCCTTTTTGAGAGCATCAAAATCTGGAATTGGTTTTTCATGTATTCTTGCATAGGATTCAAGAGCATATTCTGCATCTTTAAGTTCAGTTGATGTAGATAATTGGGCTTCTTTCAAAACATCTTTAAAAATATCTACGGCATCATTTAGATTGTTTTCACTATATAATAAAATGTACATATTTTCAATATTTGCTCTGGCTGAAAGAGGCGTATTGGGATATTTTTTTATTAAAGCATTATTTATTTTTTTTGCAGATTGTATATCACCTTCCTTTTGATATAAATAGGAGAGGAGCAATCCTTGTTCCTTAGAAGCTTGTTTAGGTAAAGTTTTGAAAAACGTAAGTATTTCTTTAATAGTCTGTTTATCTTCACAATTATATAATTCTGTATATGCTCTTTGGTCTTCCGGATGTTTGGAAAGATATGATATAAAATAATCTTTGGCTTCGATAAGTTTTTTCTGGTGACGCAAATTTATACCGGTAAATAAAGAATCAAATACTTCAACCGATGAACTCTCCTTACTTACATTAGAGGCTTTATCGCTATTGCTGTTAGCATCAATACTTGCAATAGCATTATTGGATTTCATATTAGGTGGTGATTGAATTTTGGGAAAAGGAATATTTTGCCATTGATCTGAAGTAGCTTCTGGAGCATGGATAATATTAGAACCATTACCTTTTTGAACAATTGCGTGAGAATAATCTCCATTATTCCAATAAATTTCATAAGCTTCTAAGTTAGAAGCTGTAATATTATCGGTATTTAAAGAAACATCCACAGAATTATTTTTAATTGTACTATATCCGTATACAGAAATCGGCCTTCCTAATATAGGATAGCTATTATTATAGATTCTTACTCCATAATTACAATTAGTTATCCTATTATTTCTTTCATCGTTTGGTTCGTTATAATAATTTGAATTGTAACAATCTACAGAACTACTCCATATTGAACCGATGCCCCAATCAACATTATATATATCATTTTGCCATGCTGAACCATGTGAACCGCCACCGAATAAAATTCCATGACCTCTTTTAGCACCTGAATCAATTTTTTTTATTTTATTTTTATTGCAGGTTACAGTTGAAAGATTTAATTGAATTGAATGCCCAATACTATTACTACTTAAATAATTATTTAATATGGAACCGATTGAACCATTACAATAAATAGATATATAATTATTTAAAAAATTACAGTTTGATATTTCAAAATCAGGAACATTTATTACTTGAATTCCATTTCCATACTGGATATTTGTATATTTAATCTTTGATCCAGAAGAACCTGATCCACTCAGAAAGATACTTCCCCAATCATTTACCGCAGGATTTGTGGAATTTGATGTTATTAGTACTTGCCCATAAGGCAAACCTTCAGAACTAATCTTTCCACTTACTGTAATATTATAACCATGACCGGCGTTAAATATTACTTTTGTATTATCTCCGATAACTAAATTTCCCGTAGGATTAATGGTTATATTAGAATTTACATAAACCACATCGTTCCATAATATATTTGAACTTATCGTACTCTGCGCAATTTTGATATTAATTAAATGTGAATAGGAAGCACCATGTTCATTGAAAGCATATATTTCATATGTAGCAGGTAAATAATTTATTCCATTATTATCTATAAAAGATGTTTCAGTTATATCAAGCGGACTTCCAAAAATTTGTCCATTTTTCACAATCTGAAGCCCCCATGCACCCCCATCCTGTGGATATGCATTCCATGTTAGAATAACATTTTGTCCAATAATTGTTGCAGATAAATTTACTGGTGTTGCGGGTGGACAGTGTTCACAAGTAGGTGTCATAACATTTAGTATTGCTAAACTCTCTCTCTCAGGATCCTGTATGCCTGTATAACCCACTCCTTGTTTTATTGAAGGATACATTACAGCTTGATAGTCATTGTAACAGTGTGCCAATCCAATTACATGACCTAATTCGTGAAGTGCGACTTGTCTGAAGCAAACTTGATAAGCCTCTAATTCTTCGAATTCATCTGTCCATTTGCGGCCATAATATGCACTATAGAATGCAGAAGTGTTGTTAAATAAGATATAAGGTCGATAGTATCCCTGATTCACTGGCCATTGAGTGTAATACGTAAATTTGTATTTACCGGTATTACCATCATATTGCACTGCACTAGCAGTAGCACCTCCAACATTATAAGGGTCCGCGAAATTAGTTATATTATCAGAGAATTTCAACCCGAGACTATGCTCATTACTTTCGTAGTCTGTTTCTTCAAAATCAAAAACGTCACTCTCCTCATGCCATTCTAACATGCTAGCTTCTATCTCTGATTGGCATGTTGATGGATCCAATTCCTCCGGAAGATCATTTGTAGTCCAATTATAGAAATAATATGGAATTGAATGTGCTTGGTCAGTAAACCAAGTTATCATGACATCTCTATTATTTTCAGGGTCATTATCATTTAGTGTGTATTCTTCTATTACACCTGCACCCTGTTTATAAAAATTCTGTGAAAGTAATTGGCTTGAAAATAGTATAAGAATACTAAACAAAATAAATTTCGTATTATAAAACTTTACCATTCTTCCACCTCTTTAATTTGATTTCTTAATTTCTTATCAAAAACATGCAAGGGAATTCTTTCTCCAAACTCAAAAAAATTATATTTATCAATTACATAACCACTATTAATTGGATAGAACCCGTTGGAATCATCCAAATAGGGAACTAAAACTATTAAAGAATCTATTACGGGATATTTACCTCGAGGTTCAAGAGGTACAAAATATTCTTTTCCTGCCTCAAATGTAGTTCTTCTTTTATGCCAATTTTCGTAATAGAAAAATTGTACATGGTCACCTACTTTATATTTTCCTTTTCCCTTATAAACATCTTCAATATTGGCATCAACTATATGTGCTTCACCAGGTAATAGATCTTCTGCTTTCGGGATTATCATTTTTTCATTTTCAACGCGAATCTTTAGAAAATATGCCACTCTAGTTAATGCATAGATTATAGGTGATATTGATTTCTTGAATTGCTCTTGAAAATAATAGTTTGTCATTATTAATGTATAATTTTCGTTAATTCTTTTTCGTTGTTTTTTCAATATATCTAATCTTTTAAATCCGGTATCATTAATAGCTACATAGTCTAAATCAGTTGCTTTATACATAAGTGAAGCGATGTGTTTCAGTTCATTTAAATCCATTGCTTCGATATGCTCTTTCAAAAGATCTTTACTTTTAGGATTTGCTTTCTTTAACATATTATTGAAGTCATAATTAAGACTATCAATTTTTTTAATATAATCATGAACAATTTTTTGTTGTGAAAAAATAACCGGACATAAAAAATTATTTATTAACAATCCAGTGACTATTAAGTGAATTATAGAAGTTAGTTTCATAAGATTCTCCTACTTTTAATTTTTGAATTTTTGTAATTTCTAATAAATTGCTTTAATTAAATGAACCCGGAAAAGTATTTCCCATATATTTTGTTCCCCTGCCATTACTTTTTATTTAATATAAAGAATTTTAGAAATCCTTCCTTACCCTTGTAATTAATCTGGAATAATCAATTATTAAAATATTAAAACATATATAGTTCATCAATAGGGGAATCCCCTATTTTTTTCTATCCATTCTTCCTATAATGCTATAGTGTTTTCAATAATATATTTAAATTCTTCTGATCATAAAATAGTTGACCAATGACTAAAGTTCAGTCAAAATTTTTTTATTTTTGAAATAATAGAATATAAAGGATCAAAATGCAGGTTAAAAAAATATTTTTCTCGTTTATATTTTTCATTTTTATATCAGTAATTTTTTATCTTGGATACAAATTCATTTACAAAAATAATTCTTCAAAAGTAAATATTATTCCTCAATTTTTAGATTCAGTAAAAATAGTAGACACAAAATTTTTAATAAGCAAAGATACTACCATTTATTTCACTATGGATGATAGAAACAATTTCAAATTATTCGGTTATAATTATAGACATGAAAAGGTGGCGCAGCAAACAATAAACTATACAAACGTTTTTGAACCCTTCTTTTATGAAGATACTTTAGTAACGATACATGATAAAAATGGAGATGAAGAATTTTTTCCAACTTTAAGTGAATTAAATCAGTATACTAACAATAAACCAATAAAGTATATTGAATCTTCACCATCAGGTGCTTACATAATATTTCAAACTAAAAATGACCCCTTTTTTTATTTTCTAAATGTTAAAAAGAAATTAAAAATACCAATTTTTAGAATCGATTTTAGATTTTATTCCGCATGCTTTTCAAAAAATGAAAAAATATTACTTATTAGTATATTTCAAAAATTATACTTATATGATATCAAGAAAAATCATTTACAAGAAATATTTAAAAGAGATCGAAGGTGATAAATTAAATCCAAGTATATATGAAAATAAAATATTTTTTGTTAATAATTCAAAATCTGAATACTTCCAAATTTATGCGGGAAACTTGAGTAATATTGATTTAAAGCCCTCCATCATTTATAACTGCAGCTATGATTTGAGATTGCCCAAATATGATGGAAATTTTCTTTATTATCTTCAATTGATAAAGAGTGAATACCTCCTTTTTAGAAAAAAACTGAATTCCTCTCAGATAGAACAGATTACAAAAAAGGGTGTAGTATATAATTACGACTTTTGGGAAGAAAGTAAAATAATTCTTATTTATAGCGACTTTTTTACTCCAACGAGCTTAATTCTATTTAATACAAAAAATAAACTTTTTCAAAACTTAACGGGCCACTCAATAAATACAAAGTTTTCTTATTCAATATTTAAACCTAATCATGATTTAGCTTCATCATATCTATTGAAATCAAATACCCCTTCTAAAAATAGAGGAATAATTCTATTTATTCATCCCGGATTAAGAAGTGATTTTTCTCCTCGATGGGATTCTATCCTCATGGGATTAATAGCAAACAATTATATCATAATTGCACCCAATTATCCAATGTCAATTGGCTATGGTAAAACTTATAATAATTCAAATGTAGATTCAGCAGTTCAAGATTTGATAAATTGGAGAAAATATATTAAAAAAAAATTTCCATCTAATCCACTATATGTCGTTACATCAAGTTCAGGAAATATTCTTTTAGAAAAATATTTAAATAAAGATAACAAGAATATTACTGCTGCCGTTTCACTCTTTGGATTACCAGGTTTGCAAAAAATTACTTTCTCAGTTCCCCTATTGTATATTTTAGGTAAAAATGATCCATTAGTACATTATCAAGAAAGAAATTTCTTTTTGTTAAATGCAAAAGAAAAAGTTAGAAACATTTTTATTGAAAGTTATAGGAATGAAGGACATTGGTTCAGACATATATCAAATATAAAAAATGCACTTTATGAAATTTTGGAATTCTTTAATAAATATGAATAAACTGTTATTTATATTTTGTATTGATATGTTGCCAAGAAACAATTAATAATTATTTATATCCATAATTTTTAAAATTCTAGCCGCTTCGTTTTTAACATCTTTCGCAATTTCATTATCAAATTTTGGTTTAGTTTTTATTACAAATTCGAACTCTTCCTTTGATTTTTTAAAACTGCCTTTTTCAAGATAAACCTTACCTAATAAAAGATGCGGCATTAGTAAATTTGGAAATTTCTTTTCTAATTCTTCAAAAATGTATAATGATTTATTTAAATTAGATAACTCCCAATATGCAAAACCCAATGAAATATAAATATTTTTATCCTTATAAGTTTTCAAAGATTCATTAAGATAATACACAGCTTGCTTAGGATTATGATCATTCAAGTATGCCGCACCTAAATTAAATTGTATTTGCCCATTTTCAGGCAAAATATCTAAAACAAAGTTATATTCTCCAATTGCTTTTTTCCATCTATTCATAATAGCATATTCAATTCCTTTTTGCCAGTGATAATAGGCATTTGCCTTACAAATTGTGTGGTAAATAAGTAAAGGCATTAGAAGAATGATAATTATAGATGTTATTCTTATTATTTGTCTAAATATATTTTGTTTAGTAAATGTTTTACCCAGTTTATTAAAGAAGGCAGGAGTTCTATTATAGAAACAATTTACTTCTCCCAATTTAAATATCTTGTTAGATAAATGTGATATTACTGCAACATTGAAAAATAAAATAAGATAAACTGGCAAAGCATGTAAGGGATTATCAAAGAAACCATGAACTAGAATAATAAAAATACTGGATAGGCTTGCTTTACCCATTGATTGAATTCCTACATTATTGCTTCTTAATATTTTTTTAGCTTCTATAAATACTGCCAGGTAGATTAGAAAAAATAGAATTAATCCAACGATTCCCGTTTCAGCTAAAATTAAAAGATATTCATTATTCGGTTGTTTCTCATTATCTGCATAAAATAAATAATTAGAATTATTATTATCGCTAAAAAACTTTTCTTGATAGTCCAAATACTTTAAAGGAAAATTTCCATATCCTATACCTGTTATTATGTTTCCTTGTATCATTAAAGACGTAATCTTCCACAAAAATATTCTTCCATATATTGAATTTTCATTAATTTTTATTAAAGCTACAGAGCTAAAAAATAATAAAACAACGAAGACTATAACCAAACCAAATTTCAATATTATCTTTTCTTTTATTTTAAAATAAAATCGTTTTATTGAAGGTGTGAAATAAAATGTAAGACCTATAAATAATGCAACCCAAGTTCCACGGCTTAAAGAAAGAACTATCACTGAAATAAAGGCAATGAAGGAAATGATATAAATGCTTTTCTTTATTTTGGAATTAGTCCTTTGGAATAAAAGAAATAAAAAAGGCAGACATGCTGCCAAAAATATTGCTACAAGATTTGGATTTCCTAATGTCCCGTATATATCAGGCTTATATCTTTCATAACTATTTAGAGGAAATATTTTAAAAATAATTTCATAAAAAACTATAATGCATTCTAATAAGCACGAAAAAATAAATAGCCTATATCCGTTTATTAGTTTATCATATTTATTTATTTGAAAAGAAAATATTAATCTAAGTAAAAAATAGAACAGCATTAATAAAGTTAAGTTTGGAAGATAATAATTTGAATCAAGAAAAGAACCGGTTAAAAAGAAAAGAAATAAAATGTATATAATAATTGTGAAATCGATAATGTTTAAATTAAAAGATCTTATTACTTTTTTATTGAGGCTTAACAATGAAAAGAAAATAGTTAAGTACAATATTAATTCAAAAAGTAATATTTTCGTAATTTTATATGGATAAATGAATTGATTAGAATAGACAAGAGGGACAAAAAATATTATTGAATAAATTAAAGTTATCCAAATTAAATTTAACAAACTTTTAACATTAACCTTAGTTCCCAAATTAAATCTCTTAGAAATGAGTAAAGTAATAATTACCTTACAATAACCCTTACTGTTTTCAATACAGATGAGCCAAAAAGACCATATGCTCCTTTAACACCTGAACTTTCTTTTCCTTTAAAAACATGTTCATAATAGTTCTTATCAAAACCAAATAATCTAATTTTAACTGTATCTGTTGGTAAAATCTGTCCCATAAAGCTATAACTGGTATCAAAAATTATTTCACTATATTCTAAATAATTAAGCAAAGCTTGTTTCTCATTAATATGATAAAAAACATCTAATATATAACCATAAACATTTCCTTTTCTTTCCCATTTCAGATCTATATTAAATGTATTATTTGAATGATGGATTACTTGACCATCTTTAGGCGCGATAATTTGAAAATCCTCAGGAATGACAGTCGTTCCTGTAATCGTATTATCCTCAATTTTTATTTCAAGTTTATATTCCTCACCCGGTTTAGGACTTAAATCTTCATTAGTATAAAATTCAACGTCATTGGTATCTCTTCTAATAATAAAATCACTAAATGAGTTACCATTAGATTCTATTTTAATAAAAGCATTTTCTGAAAAAAATTTATTATAATCTTTTAAAGGACCGAAATGTATAACTGATTCTTCCAATCCAACCACATTATAGATATAGAACTTTTGTTTTTCAGCATTAGCTGTAAGATTAAAAATAATGCTATACTTAATTCCAGGCTGACCTGGACCTGATATGTTTTCACAAGAATTGGAAAAAAATAAAAAACAGAATGAAACTACAACTGTAATTTTAGTGTTTACATTAAAATTCAACCGATACTCCAAATGTTGGAATGAGAAATGAACCTCTTTCTTCCCCATCTTCTGGATTTATATCAAAAGCATCAGGATTGTAAAAATAGGCATTAGGACTGTTAAGCATATTAAGCACTTGAAGATAAGGTTTTACAATAAAACTGCCCCATAAAAAGGTTCCGGTTAGACCGATATCCAATCGGTTATAATCGCTTAATCTAATTGAATTCTTGTATCCTTCTGCAGGCTTCCACTCACGTCCTTCTAATTCAAAAAAACTACCTAAATAACGATTAGAATAATCCGGTAGTCTTAGATATTTGCCAACTACGGAAGTAGCAGGTAGTCCTGAAGCATAAGACCAGAATGAACTTATTGTCCAATGTTCGAATAGCTGATAGTTAATTAGAAATTTGAAGTTATGTGTTCTATCGTAGTTTGTAAAATAGGTATAAACATCATTTCTTTTTGTTGATCTTGTTAATGAATATCCAAGCCAGCCGGTTAGATTTCCAATTTCTTTTTTAAGTATAATATCCATCCCCATTGCATATCCATTTTCAAATGAATAGCTCCCATCCTTATATGAAGTTGAAAGATTTTCTCTTATTTTGTAATAAGCTTCGGCTTCCGTCGTAAAAAAATTAAATAAATCTTTTATTTGTAATCCGGCTAAAAAATGATATGAGAAAGCAACTTGATCAATATTATCCGAAATAAAATATGAAGAAAATGGAGCATATAGTTCCTGATGTCGCTGATCTTTAATTGTATATAAATATTGATAATATCTTCCTAAAGAAAGACGAGTACTAAAATCTTTATTAAAGCTGTAATTGATCAATAGATAAGGAGCGAATAATAATTTTTTTACTTTTGAAAGATATGATAATCTATAACCGGGAATTATTTCAATTTCTTTGTTAAGCTGGATTTTATCCAGGCCATAGTTGCTATAAATAAATGCATTATCTTGAAATGAATACGGATTGGGAGCAAAATCAAAAAATACTTCTTGCAGAGGGAATTTTAATAATCCCGAAAAGTCGAATTCATCTATATTCCAGTTATATTTCATATCTAATTTCTTTACTTCTAATCCTGTCTTTAAATGATGACCGGTAAACTGGAATTCAAATCCGGCTTTAATAGTAAAATCATTAATTGAATTATTTATAAATAGACTGTTTATTGAATCAGGTTTTATCTTGCCTAACCAATAATAAGCTTTTGAATCAGCTTTCATATAGGATTTAGAAAAATATGACTGCAGATTGAATATACCCTTGTCATTAAAAAAATGAGTGTACTTGAAATTGTAAACAAGATCTCCCCAGTTTGGATTATTTTTTTTATTTATTAGCTGATAAGAATCACCAGAAAAAATATTGTAACTGTCTCTTGAAAAAAGAAAACTAAATTCTAATAAATTTTCATTATCAGTGGGAAGAGTATATTTACTATAAAGATCATAAAAATAATAAGGGAAGTCCTGCTTTATCATTTTTCCAAGCAGATCTAAATAAGTTCTTCGTCCGGATACAAGAAGTGTTCCTTTCCAAACAGGAATTTCAGCAAAGATTTTTGAGGATATTAATCCGAGGGACAAGCTACCTGTAAATCTATTAGCATTGTTATTTTTAGACTGCATATCTAAAACACCGGATAAATACCCTCCATAATTTGATGGATAATTTGAGGGGTAGAGTCTCTCTAATTGAATAATATCAGGATTAACATTTCCAAAGGTTTCACCTACATGATAAGGATTATAAAGGGGTGCATCATCAAGAGAAATTAATACCTCGTCAAAGTTTCCTCCGCGTAAGAATATCTGAGAGCTTAGATCATTTATCTCGCCAACACCCGGTAAAGCCTGCAAGGCTCTGAATACATCCGGTTCTCCAACCTGAGGGATTTTGCTTAAATCACCGGGAAATAATTCATAGGTAGAAGTATTGATTTCTTTTTTGAATTTTTCCCCACTGACTGTAACACCCGGTATTTCAATCGGCACCGGGACTAAACGCAGAAATATTTTTTTAACCGGAATATCTTTTTCAATAAATATTTGTCTCTGCAGCTTTTCATATCCAATGCAGCTTGCTTCTATTGTATGCTCTCCATGAGAAGTGGTAAAAGAAAAATACCCGCTTTCATCGGTTACTGCTATTCCTTGTCCATCAATACTTACTAAAACTCTTGGTAATTCCTCCTCAGTTTTATCATCAAATACATATCCTTTGATGATGATTTTGTTGGTGTCAACCTGTGAAAATATAATAATTCTGAAGAAAAGAACTAAATAAACAATGATTTTGTACATTTATTCTACTAAAAACATAAATTAAAAGTCACCACAAAAATATGGTGACTTTGACAAAATAATCCCTACTCAGAATTAATTAGTTATATAATCATGTAAATCAATATAATCCTCATCTGGATCAGATGTATCAATGGCTCTTAGCCATGTTATCGTATGGGGAAATTCTACAACATTTGTTCTCCACGTATAAAGACTAGGTATATATGCAACTGTTTCCCAATTAGTATCTGCAACATGATCATCATTTCCATTGAAAAACCCGTCAAATTCCCATACTTCGAATTTAATTACATCACTTGAATTTGTAGACGAATACAAATCCCAACCAGCAGGAACACCATGCCACCAGTCTCGACCAGCAGTAACACCATCAATAACATTAAAAGGAATATAAGAATTGCTCCAGGCACCACCGGGGTGCTTATACGAAACCCTGAAATATATTTCCATATATCCGCCGAACCACCCATCATCGAAATCGTGTAGAATATTAAATTGATCAATTCTCCAATGATAAATTGTGTTTGGTGGATCCTCAGATTCAATAGAACTTAAAGCACTATTTTTTTTCAATACATTATCCACATTTTTATTATCCAAATAATAATTACCGTAATTCATTTTGTGTTATTCTTGCATCGATTGAATTTGAAGGTATTAGACCATCGATTCCAGGTGTCCCATACTCTATTCCTAATTCTCTGGAATCACCATGACCTGAAAAATGGAAAAAATTTGTATTGCCTGTTGAAGTTGACATGTTTGCCATTGCAATTTGGATACCGTTTTCACTTGCAGCACCATCTATTATACGATTTACTCTATTACTGCTCCAATGTTTATAAGTTTCTAAATAATATTTCATAGAAGTTGCATCATTTACACAATCTTGAAGATCATTATACGTTCCGGGATAATCATTGATGCCTACACAAACAGCATTCCAGTTTTGTGAATATGTAATTGCAGGTATCAAGAATGACAAAAACATTATTACTGATAAAATATTTTTCATTTTTACATCTCCCTTATTTACCTGGTGTTGGAATTGTTTTTAACCAAGAAGAAACTTTATTGTCTTTTAATATTTCACGATGATAACTCATATCATCATTTGTAAAATTTAAAACTGCATTATCCCCAACTTTTTCAGCTACTATGCTAGATCTCTCACTTGGACCAAATCTGAATACATTTTTAGAATTTTCAACACCAGTTATATGGTTGATTGCAATAAATCCACCGATGGACATATCTTTCAAAAGTTTTAGTTCAACTGCTCTGATTTGAAATCCGTATTTGTTTTGGAATGACTTAATATCAGAGCATATAATTATTCTTTCCCCAGATTTAAGTTCAATTCCATTTTGTCCTTGATATTCATGAGGTAATATACTTGGGGTTTTTACCCATGAAATTCTCATGCTGCTTAGAACCAAAGGAATTTCGGACGGATTGCATATTTCGATCCAGAATTCTTGATTTCTTTGATCAAGTTTGACTTCTGTTATCACCAATTGTTTTAAATTATCCTGTCCATATATTTTTAGGAGGGCTAATAAAACAAAAGTGATATATAATAACTTTTTCATTTGATCACCTACAATTTATTGTTTATTGTTTTCTTAATCCGCTTTAATGCGGAATTGTCTTTAAAACAGATTTTATTGCCAATTCACTATAACCCCGCGTGCTTGTAGTCCCGGTATATATTCATTAATTGACTTATTATTTAATGGGTTGTTTCTCAAAAAAAGATTTACACCTTCTCCGAGATAAGGATTATTATAAAGTGGGGATATATCTTCTATCTTGTTACCGCTTAAACCTATCAAATGTATATTTTGTAAAAATTGTAATTCACTTATGTCATTTATTTGGTTATCCGCCGCATCAAGGAAATCAAGATTTTCTAAATTTTTAATTCCGTTTAGATTTTCTACTTTATTTAATCTTATATATAACCTTATCAATTTCTTCATATTAGAGACTGCGGAGATTTCAATAAGATTATTGTAACTTACTTCCAAAAAAACAAGGCCAGTCAAATTTTCTAGGGGCTTTATATCAGTAATACCTCTACCAGCAATATCAAGATGTGTTAATTTCGTTAAGTTTTTTAGAGGTTCAATACTGTTTAAATTCGTTTTTATTCCTACGCCACTCACATAAAGTGTTTCTAAATTTATCAAATTGCTTAATGAGCTAATATTGTTTATTGGTAGATCCAATAAATCTAAATATTTTAGATTGATTAAATTACCTATCCCGCTTATGTCTTTAATTGGATTGCTATATAAAATAAGTTTTTTAAGATTAGTGAGTTTATAAATAGGAGAGATATCTTCTATTGTATAGTTTTGATTAAGATCGAGGTATTCTAATTTATTCAGGGTGGAAAGCGGTTTTAAATCGATTATACTTTCATTGGGCAAACCTAATGAGGCTATATTAATGCAATTTTCGATTCCTTTTAAACTGACTATCTTATTTTTTAAGGCAAAGTTGTAATTTGATAAAGAATCCACCATTAGTAATTTGTCAGCAGTTAAACTACCCGCTTTAAAGTTAATTTCTTGCCTTATACGTGCCTCAAGATTAACATCTTCTATAAGACTCATCTGTCTTGGTTTTACTGTTACTATAAGATCATCTGTATAAATATTTCCGCTTTTGCAACCTATTTTAAGCGTCAATTTGTAAGTTCCTTCCTTTACAAATCCGGCATAAGATTTTTTTTGTAATGAAGGGGCGAAGGCATATATTTCTGCAGGATTGCTTGAATCCTGCATCCATTGAACAAGATTTACTATTTCTCCTTCAAGATTACTCTGAGAAGGATCCAAAGCCGCATAGCTGCCTACATAAGTTGTTTGGTCTTCTCCGGCATTTGCTCCAGTTTTTATTGCTTTACTTTCAACAGCATTTTCACAACAACTAAAAAGAAAACTACATGTTAACAAAATATTAATATATTTCATTTAAAATCCGATAAAATTTGATCTAAATATTGTAGAGTTTAGCCATTAAGCACTCCTTTCTACAAACCTTTTTTATCGAGTGCTTATTTGTGTTATAAATATTATATAAATTTAACTTGATCAGGCTTAGACTTAATCGCTGTTTTAAATTTGGGTTCATTAGTGGAAATGAATCTAAAAATGAATGAAGAAGTTTGCAAGAATTATATGTCGGTTCCACAATTACCCCGTTTAATAAAATCTTAAATTAGATTTTTTTTATTCTCCCTGAATAAAATGGATTTATAAATTGTTTAAAACCTATTCTCCTCTAGGTTTATAATTTTAATTTACAAATATATAAAAGCATTGTCAATAGGGTTCAATCTCATGAGTTACACCGAAAAACAGAAGAAAAGTTCTGTAAGTATTGTTAGAGAAAAGGTTTAATTGTTAGAAGAAGTTTTCAATTTAGTTGATATTAATTTTTTATTATCATGAAGAAGTTTTCAATTTAGTTGATATTAATTTTTTATTATCATTTGGCTGCAACAATGGATTAGATATTCGGCAATCATAGAATAAATATTAGAAAGTAAATAGGAAGATTTGTTCTACTTTCAACAAGGTTTCTCAAAATTACATTATCACTGCTCTCTAAAAGTATTAGATGGACCAAAACCTCAATGTTTTTGACAATAATCCCTCAGCCGAAGACGATGGAAATGGAAGAGTTATCAAAGTCTATATCCAGATTAGAAGTACTGGTTAACCTTTGTTTCATATGGTAGTAACATAACAGATAATTTTTAAAATAGGGTAGGTGAAAAAAGGTGAAAATCCCGGGAAAGATTTTATAGTTTCGTATTATATATTTAGAACCGTCAGTTTTTGATAAAGAGATACTGACGGTTTTTTTTATTTAATCCGTTATTGATGCTAACTAACCACAATCTGAGTTTTTCAATACGGCTTTAAAAGGAGGATATATCGTGAAAAGGGAAGAAAAAAAGAGGCAGTTGGAGGAGTTGAAAGTACTTCAGAGATTAAGGGAGGGTAAATTATTAAACTTCACTCAAGCTGCGGATTATTTGGGAGTCTCGTTCAACCAGCTATATAAATTAACTAAAAGAAAAGTTATTCCGTTTTATAGGGCAACAGGGAGGATAATGATGTTTTCTAAGGATGAATTGGATGAGTGGGTGGTGGGAAGTCAAAAGTCAAAGGTCAAAAGTCAAAAGGCTGAGAAAATCCTGGAAGACGAGGATGAAGAGGAGGGAGAGGCGGAAACAAGTGCAAGTTCAAGTACGAGTACGAACAAAAAACAATGGAGGGAATATGGCTCGGCTATTGTACATGGTTTGCATTTTATTAATAAGGGAAAATAAATAGGGAAATAAAAAGGGATTTAAATGGAAGAGCTATCACGTTTATTAAAGAAGCTAACTATTCAGGATGTTGAGAAGCTTAAGGTTTTAATGTCCTGTTCACCAGGGGATAAAATGGATTCTGTAAATAAAGAGGCTGTAACGCTGCGGGTGTTTGCCGAAGAATATAAAGATTTTATTCAAAATAATATGTCAAATTCTTATCTAAATTCGATAATTACTTCACTAAAGTATCTTCTTGAATTTTTTGAATCTCAAAAGGCAATTAATAGTATTTCTCTAAGAGATACTGAATCCTTTGTGATTTTTCTTCAGAAAAAAGTAAAGAAAGGTTATGCTGTTTATTACAGGAATCTTAAAGCCGCTTTTAATAAAGCATTGGATTGGAGTTATGTGAATGAAAATTATTTCACCAAGGTTAAGCTGCCGAAGAGGCAAAAGCTGGCGCCGGTATTTATCAACAGCGATGAACTGGCAGAAATAATTAAACAAATAAAAAATGATATTGTCAGGGATGTTGTTACAATTGGGTTTTATACCGGGATGAGGCGGGATGAGATTGTTAATCTGAGATGGAGGAATGTGAATCTCGACTCCCGGATCATAACAGTAGGAGATGAAGATTTTATAACTAAGGGGAGAAATCAACGGTTTATTCCGATTTGTGAGGAGGCGATGGAGGTGTTGAAAAGAAGGAAGGAGGTGGTAGGTGGTGGGTGGTTGGAGGTTGAAAAGCCGGAGAACAGAGGCCAGAGATTCCCGATAGGATCGGGACAGGCAGATGTTCCCGATAGAATCGGGACAGGCAGAAGTCAGAAAGTAGAGAGCGGGAGCCAGAAGTCAAAGGACAGAAGTCATGAGAAAAATAACCCGGGAGAGAAAAATGAGGTGATTGTTTATCATATAAAGAAAGATAACAATGAAAGTTATGTGTTTTGTAAGGAAGATGGGGAAAAGTTTACCGGAGATTATTTTTCCAGAAGGTTTAAGAGAGCTTGTAGAGCTGCAGGTATGGATAAATCTATTCACTTTCATTCGCTCAGGCATAGTTTTGCTTCGAACTTAGCGCAACAGGGTGTATCGCTCTATGTAATTAAAGAACTGCTGGGTCATTCTTCAGTTTCTACTACGGAAATTTATTCTCATTTGAATTTGGAAACGTTAAAAGAAGCGATAAGTGTTTTAGATGGTCCTGAGGAAAAACAAGTGCAATTGCCGATGTCAAAATCATCGGGATTACGGTTAATTGATTCAGAAAAAAAATGGAGGGAAAAATGACTTACTTATGGCAGGAAGAAAGAGGTAAAAAATATTATAGGATTCAAACGGATGATATTGATATAGCAAAAAAGATGAAAAGAAGAAATGGATTTCATTTAATTGGATATGTATTGAATGGAAAGCCCGGTCAGGGGACATGTCTGTGGATTTTTGGCTGTGAATTTTCCAGGCCTGATGTGGCAAAGGAAACTCTTAAATCCATTACAGGGCAAGAGGTAAAAATTGATTCTGAGGGGTGTTTTACTTTTGGTCATTAAAAAGTCATTGTCATTCGATAGTCATTCGATGGTCATTCGATAGTCATTTATAGTCATTAAGTCATTAGGAAAAAAAGATGAAAATGGAAAATTGGTTTTAAGGAGTGGATTTTTTGAAAGTAGTGGTAAATGTAGGGTTAAGGGAAAATAAGGGGCTTAGAAGTGAAAAAATGGGCTAAAACCTACGCTATTTGGTAATGATTTGGGAGGGTCGAACTAAAAGAATTAGAACATTTTTGAAAATAGTACAATGGCTCAAATGTCATTAGTCATTAAAAAGTCATTGGGTCATACAAGTTTAATGCAAAAAATAGATTCAATAATAATTATAAAAAATAATGTAAAATAATTTTGAGGATAAATTATGATTTATAAACGATTAGCAAAAGCTTATAATAAAAAATTTGGGTTTAATGTTTTGCCGGTGCAAGGGAAGAGGCCTACTATTGCTTGGGAAAACTGGCAGTTGATTGAACAAAGTGAAAAGGATATTGAGGATCTTGCATGGAATGAAAATATATCAGGTATAGGAGGTATTTGCGGGCTAAACAATATCAGGAATCTGGATTTTGATAAGGTTACTAACGGGAGTATAATTGAAACTTTTTGTGATCGTCTTGGATTGGGAAAGGAATATGTGTGGCTTGTAAAGAGCGGAAGCGGTAAGGGTTTTCATATATGGCTGAAGGTAATGGAAAGTGAAATGTTGAGTAAAAGATTAAATGGTCCCAAAAGTGTTTACCGGTTAAAGCTGAAAGATGATGGGTATTGTGATCATATTGAATTGAGATGGAATAGATCGCAGACTATACTCCCATATTCACAGCATGAGAGCGGAAATAAGTATTCATTTCTTTATAACGATCCTAAGGTGCCTCCAGCTGAAGTTGCGCCAAATGTGCTTATAGAATGTTTAGAGGAGCTTTGCGATCTGGATAAGGAGAAAGAAATTCTTGAGATAGGGAAGAGAACATTTGAGCCGGCAGGGTTTGATAGTGAGAAGCTGGAAAGTGCAATAGAATATCTTGGGACTAATCTTCCGGGTAACTGTTATGAGGATTGGTATAGAATCGGTTTCGGTCTGGTGACAATTGGAGAGGAAGGGAGGGGATTCTTTTTAAAGTTGAGCTTAAGTAATCCGCATTATCATGATACGGAGTTTGAGATAAACAAGAAGTTTGATGAGCTGATGGGAAGGTTTGACGGCAGGATTACGCTTGGTACTGTTTATCATATTGCAGAGAAGTATGGGTGGAAAAAGCCGTTTGTAAAGTTCTGGTTTATAGAGAATGATAAGACAAAGATATCGAAGCAGAACTTTAAGAGGTTCCTGGAAGAGAACGGGTATTGCAAGCTGCAGCTTGAGAAGGGTTATATTCTTCTTAGGGTAAGTAAAAACATAGTGAGGGAAATCCAGATATTTAATATCAAGGATTTTGTAATTGACTATTTGAAGGGGATGGATGATGAGTATTTCAGGGATACAAAGAAGGTAAAGGTAATCGATGCGATAATAAAGGGGGCTCCGCAGCATTTTGGAAATACTTTTCTGGAGTTCCTAGAGACAAGGAAACCGGAATTTCTGCGCGACACAAAGGATAAAGGATTTCTTTTTTTCTCAAATTGTTTTGTGGAGGTAACGAAAACAAAAGTTGAGGTGAAGAAATATGAGGAGCTGGATGGGTTTATCTGGGATAGGCAGGTGATACCGCAGAAGTTTTCTATTGAGCAAAAAGGGGAAAAAGAGAAATCTGTTTCGGAGTTTGAATTGTTCATCCGGAATATTTGTAAGAATGATGAGGAAAGGATTCTTTCGCTTAGGAGTGCAATCGGGTATCTGCTGCATAATTATAAGGATTCTACTAATGCGAAGGCAGTAATCTTTCTTGATGAGAAGCTTAGTGATGGTGCTTATGGGAGGAGCGGGAAGGGTCTGGTGGCTCAGGCAATAGGGAAGTTAAGAAAGACAGTGAGGCTTGATGGGAGGAATTTTAATTTTTCAAAGAGCTTCAGCTTTCAGTCGGTTAATCTGGATACTGCAATAATTGAGTTTAATGATGTTACTAAGAGGTTCAATTTTGATAAGTTGTTTTCAATTATCACGGATGATATTACTGTGGAGAAGAAGAATCAGAATGAAATGATAATTCCGTTTCATCAGTCGCCAAAGATTATTATTTCTACTAATTACACTATTGCGGGATCGGATGATTCAACGTTGGACAGGCAGTTTGTGGTGGAGTTTTCGGATCATTATAATAAGTCGCACCGGCCGATAGATGAGTTCGGGCATAGGTTTTTTAATGAGTGGAGCGGTGAGGAGTGGAATAGTTTTAATAATTATATGATCGGGTGTATGCAGTTGTACCTGGAGAGGGGGCTGGTGGATTGCGGGCATGTGAATCTGGAGAGGAAGAAGCTGATTGATTCTACTAGTGAGGAGTTTGCGGAGTTTTTTGAGAATATTGAATTGGGGAAGGAGGTTCATAAGAAGATACTTTTTGAGAATTTTAAGAGGGAGTATGAGGAGTATGAGGATATGCAGCCGGTAAGGTTTTCGAGGTGGATACGGGAAGCGGCTAAGATTAAGGGGGTAAGGGTAAAGGAAAGAAAAACGGGGATGGAAAGGTATGTTAGGATTGGGGAAGTGAGTGGGTAGTTGGTGGTAGGTTGTCGGTGGTAGGAATGAAACAAGATATCGAAATCATTTGGGATTAATTTACGGTTTGAGAAATGTAGATGGTTTTAGCGGATAACTATTCTTCATTGGATAATTTGGACAACTTGTATTTATTCTGGGAGGAAAAAGAGAAATAAAGTTGTCCAAGTTGTCCAAATGGGTGGAATGTTTTGAATTTGATTTGTTTTTGAAGGTTTTGTTGGACAAGTTGTGGACAAGTATTGGACAGGTTGGATTGGAGAGTTGTCCAGATTGAATATATATAGGTTGGGGGAAGTTGTCCAAGTTGTCCAAAATAGTGAGGGAAAAGATGCGAAATTATTTGATTTTTGAAGGAAATGGGAATTTTGGACAAGTTGGACAGGTTTATTTATGGGTTTTAAGGGGGAAATAAAATGAAGTTGTCCAAGTTGTCCTAATGTTCAATCAGTTTATTTTATTCAATAATAAATATCACGTTTGCAGCTCAATTTGATAACACATTTGAATGCGGAATAAATGTAAAGTCTTCGTTTTTCACTCAGAAATTAACTTTTTTATCATATCTTAGAAAAAATTGTGATAGAATGGGTGATAATTTTTATCTAAACTTTTGCAAAATAAAGGGATTACAATTATGGAATAAAGTAAAAAAAAAGGTCATTTGCCGTGTGTTACCATCAATGAAACTAAAAAGTTTCAATTTTGCTTTAAAACTAAAAAGGAATATCGACATCATATATTTCTCTTTGAACAGCTAGGAGTAAATTGAGAACTTGTATAATAACTAATCTTAGCGCTTCCTGAAATCACAGCCATCCTTTAATTTATTTTCTAAATCATTAATTGAAACTATCAGCGGACCTAGTAATTCATGTGCGACCAGACATAATCCACTACCGTCCAGTTTTTATATTGGTCAATTATGGGTAATGTCATATTAGTTTTACATTCACTTATATCTTCCTTTAAGAGGGCAACATTTTCATGTAAACGACTTAAATCGTTCTTGAATTTTTCTAAGTCAAATTTAGTCATAAAGTTCCTCCAACTTTTAAGTGCCAATTAAGAAATCTTTCTTCATCAAACCACATTATTAGAGGCTGTTTCCTTTTTCTTCTCTTTCTTCAACCAAATAGATACAAGTAATCCTCTTTTTCCAAATAAAATTGAACCTAAAACCTTTCACCTAACTATTTGCAAAATTTGGGCATTTAGGTCTACATTAGTATCCACAATACAGTTTATATAAACTTTACCTTGAATGTTTTTTTTCAAGGCTTCTTCGGATATTCTACAATAAATAATCGAGTGCCTATACGGTGTTGAACGGAAAAGCTTTTTTACATGCGTATTATGTCTCATGTGACAAAGAATCTAAATATTCCCGCTCAATCAACTTCGGCAAACTTTCAACATTGATTTGATAAATCTTATTATCAGTATCAAGATTCCCTTTTCTATTGTGACATATCACAGCCATACAATGAAATAATATCAACTTTTCGTACAACTCAACTGAATCTATTATCTGAAAATAAATAAGCAGCGTAAAGGTATTCAGGATTATCTATTAAAAGAAGACTTTTTGAATGTTCAGCATAAGATAACGTACCATTAATCTTTCATAGAATAATGCTTTATTTTGTACTTGTTTTACTTTTTTAATAACCAAATTTAAGAGCAATTGGGTAATCCAATTATTCTTCACCGATTAATCTTAACTTAAATCATAAGCTATTTTTAATATACATCGTTGCCTATTAAAGTTGTGAAGATTTTTGTTAAAGTTAATAATAGGCTTCTCAATTTTTCCCTCAAAGAATCTAATATCTTCAAACTTTACTTCAGGTCCGTATTGCTTTTTTAATCTCTCTTTTGTCGTATTAAGAATATCTGATAATTCCGATAAAGAACTTTTATCTATAATAAATTTTATAATAGTATTGCCATTATGATTACTAGTCGTTTTATTATTTACCAAATATGCACCAAGTGGTTTACCATCATCAGAAATCAAATATTTAATTTTCTGAGTTTGATCGTTAATCAATATATTTTCCCCAAATGGATTTGGTAATTTCCCATTTTTATTACCCAATTTGTATTGAAGACGTTTGATTTGTATGAACAAGTGATTTAGCAAATATGAATCGACATAACTTCCAAGATGATCATTGCAATTTTTACATACTTTATCAATCGTGATACAGCCACCGATCGATTCTGGCAAAATATGTTCAAGACTGCTTTTCTCATCCTCATAGATATTTAAGCATATTATGCACTTAAATAATAAGATAACTTTTGTCGTATAATAAACTGGTAATGAAGCTGCAGCTTAGATCAAGAAACTTATCTTTATTACTTCTGCCAAAGATTAAGCCATAGATGTATATTCTAAATCTCAAAAATGCAAAGTGAGGAATCGTCGCGACTTAAAATGATTTTTATGCTACAGCAATTCTCTTAAAAAAAAATTTAGTGTTTGGAAAAAATTCAGATAACTGTGAATGCAGTACACAATCATTATCAATATTCTCTAATAATCCATAATAGTCAATAAATTGTTAAATGTCGGGTTGTTGTTTTTATCCAAACTGTATTTGGAAAGTGAATTATACATAATGAAAGCTAATTCATCATTTGATAATTGGGCTTGCAAAAACGAAAGATATTTTTTCCTAAGTATTTCATATTAGGATAACTCATCATTTACATATTTTATAATATTATGAATATATCTAAAAAAGTGACGGTATTAAAAGAATTTGCTCAAATAAAGGATTATAATGTTCCATTAAAGATTTCTTGATTAGTTCAAGTTCCTCAAGCTTTGTAGTGTCCTTCGTTGCAATTTTCATAGACTGATAAGCTTTATCATTTTGACTGAAATTTTATATGCTTCAAATAAAACTTGAGAAAGCAGTTCCAATAAATTGAAGTTATATTATGTATAAGACTTAACTATTAAAGAAATAAAATAGGATCAATAGTATTTATATAACAACTTTGTGTGTGAAATTTATAAAAAAAAAAAAAAAAAAAAAAAAAAAAAAAAAAAAAAAAATTAATTTTAAAAAAACTTGAGAAAATGATTAATATTCGAAGTAATTATATTATAATAAATAAAAAGAAATAAAAAAAAAAAAAAAAAAAAAAAAAAAAAAAAAAAAAAAAAAAAAAAAAAAAAAAAAAAAAAAAAAAAAAAAAAAAAAAAAAAAAAAAAAAAAAAAAAAAAAAAAAAAAAAAAAAAAAAAAAAAAAAAAAAAAAAAAAAAAAAAAAAAAAAAAAAAAGCATTCCAATTATTGATTAACAATCTTAACTTATATCAAAATAAAGAGTTTTTTATACAATAGATTTTTTTATATAAGAGAATGAAAGTTTAAGAAGCGGCCCCAAAGATCTGAGTATTATATTATAAGTTAATAAAGAAATAAAAATAGGGGGCCTAAGTATTAGCCCCCAAAAAATTATAATAAATTGACCGCATTCATTAAATTTTGCTGCTGCAGGTGAGAATAGATTTGGGTAGTTGACAAATCCTCGTGTCCAAGTAATTCTTTAACTACATAAAGTGAAACTCCTCTTTGAACCAGCATCGAAGCGAAAGAATGACGTAAAGTATGGAAATGAATCTTTTCATCTAAACATGCTGCGCGTACAGATTTCTTAAATTGTTTACTGACAAAATTTTCATTGAGTTTAATATTCTGATTCCGGGTAAAGACAAAATTATTCTTATCTAAATTGATAATCCTGGGGAATAGTTTTGTTAATAAAACTTGTAGAGTAGAACATATTGGAATAATTCTTTCTTTTTTACTTTTTGTTGTAAATGATTCAGAACATTTAACTTTTATAATGTTTTGTTCCAAGTCTATCCAATCCCATTTCATATTTAGTAATTCTCCTAATCGCATACCGGTATAAAAAGCAGTAAAGAATAAATCTTTAAGAAACTGTTTGGAAGTATTACCTATGATTAATTTTAGTTCGGTTTCAGAAATGAAAACCGGGAATTGTTTTGCAACTTTTGGGGCTTTTATTTTTTTTAGCGGATTCTCAGAAAGATAATTCCAAACTACAGCTTTGCTAAAGGCTGCCTTTAAGGTGCGATAATAAAGTGCTGCAGCTTTTTCCGCTCGTGAAAAAGTTGTATTGATAAACTTATCCAGGGTTCTAAGATCTAACATGTTAAGAGTGATATTTCCAGTAAATTTAATTAACATACTAAAGGAAAGTTTTATTGAGCGTGTGTAGTGTTTTGATTTGGAAACTTGAATAAAATCTATATATTCATTCCGGAATTTTGAGAGAGAAATATTTTGAATTTTTTGCTTTTGGGGTTCAAAAATTTCCTTCTGAAAATTCTCTAAGAATTCTTCTGCTTCTGAACGAAAAGAGGTCTTAGTTGAGATTGTGGTTCTTTTTTTGCCAATGAAATAAACAAGCTGGTAAAATTGTGATTTATTGTTTTTTATAATATACATTTTTGTAACTCCTTTTAGTGTATGGACTGTGTATGGAGTTACCATAAAAACTCACATTATATTAAGAACTGCTATGAGTCCCTGTGACTCATAATCAGCGGGTCGGAGGTTCAAGTCCTTCCGAGCCCACGATTTTAGCTCAAAAACGGAAGAAACCGTCTGACGTTCAGGCGGTTTTTTATTTTTCTATATTAACAGTGTTAACACTTATATTAACACTTTATTAACAACCGCCTACTGAAATAAATCAACAAGTCTGTTTTAACTAACCTCCTGAACTATCAAAAAGGAGGTTACTATGTTTCTCTTCAAAAGAAATGGATATTACCAGATTCAACTTACTGATGACCGGACAGGTAAAATCCGCCGTATTTCAACCCATTCAAAATCTAAAGCTGATGCATTAAAATTCTTGTCTAAATTTAAGGAAAGAAATTTGTCCAAAGAACATATCAGAATTCCTGATATCTCTCTCAGTAAATTTCAAGACGAGTATATTAATCATGTCTCTTTTTCTAAGACTAAAAGTTATATCACATCCGTAAAGTTGTCTTTCCGGATGTTTATAAAATATACTGGTGACATAAAGTTGTTACATATTGACGCCCGGCAAGTAGATCATTTTATAGCAGAGACATTCGCAAGGAGCAAATATGCAGCGGCACTATATTACCGAACCTTGAAGGCGGCATTTTCGAAGGCAGTGGAATGGGGCTACCTTGAACATAATCCATTTGTAAAAGTTAAGTTGCCAAGGATTCCACAAAAGATGCCGATATTCATATCGATAGAAGAAATGAATTTGATTCTAAAAAATTCCCGAAAAGAATGCTTGAAGCCAATTTTTTTGTTTGCATACTACACTGGCCTTAGGTTATCTGAAGTATTAAATCTTCACTGGAATGACATTGATCTTGAATGTTCTTTTATTAAGGTTTCAAATACTAAAACATTCACTACTAAAGGGAAAAAAGAAAGATATATACCCGTAAATAAAACAATTAAGGATATGCTATATAAATTAAACCGTGGAGACAATAACTCTTATGTATTTTGTGATTCCATAGGGTGCAGATTTAATGCTGATTATGTGAGTAAGCAATTTAAAAAAGCAGTTAGACTGTCCAGCATAAATAAGGAAGTTCATTTTCATAGCTTAAGACATAGCTTTGCATCAAATCTTGTTCAGCATGGAATATCCCTTTATGCAGTGAAAGAGCTTCTTGGTCATGAGAATATTTTAACTACGCAGATTTATTCTCACTTACGGAAACAGGATCTTCTTGATGCAGTTTTAAAATTAGATGATGATAAAAAACAATGAGGAGATACTTTTTTATTTGAGATCATTATTTTTTCTGCTTTTAATATTCAGCTTTTTGTAACTAAACATGAAATATTAAATGAATATCTATTAAATTCAGGGAAAATTAAATCCTCCGGGAATAGTTCTAAATTGCATTGAATATTGAGATCTAATTCTTATACTTTGAGGAAGGCGGCAAAAAAAAATGCCGCCTTGATATTAATTTTTTAATCTTGTTCAAAAAATGATTTTGGATTTAGTGCTAAATCAAGTTCCTCAATTATTCTCGGGTTTGTAATTATTTTACAACACGATAGACAAGTATAAGTATCCTCATTAAAGTCATAGCATACATTATACAATCTTTCATTGGAATTGTGAATCTGAAGAATATCTGAAGCACAATTATTACAGATTAGAGTTTCATCTTTCGATGATGTATTATTGGAAGATTTTTTGCTGAACATGGATTACTCCTTTTATTTTGTTTATATAAAAAAAGCCGCCCTAAGGCGGCTTGAATTAAATAAGGATGGCAATGAATCTGCCATCATCATGTTATTCCTTAATCTTTTTCCCAAAATGATTTGGGATTTAGTCTTAGATTCAGTTTATCTATTATTTCAGAATCTTTAATTATACTGTTACACGCTAGGCATCTATAATTATCTTCATTAAAATCAAAACATACATTTAACCAGTGTTCATTTTGATTATGAATCTGACAAATATTTGAACCGCAACTTGGACAAATTAATTCATCATCTTTTAATGATGAATTTTGAGAAGCGTTTTTATTGGACATGGTTTTTACTCCTGTGATTGATTATAAAAAAAGCCGCAACTTGGCGGCTGAAATGAATTAAATATAGAAATTGATTAAGAACTTTTTTGATGAATCTAAACGATTATTCACGCTATAGCATAAATGCCTCCTATATTGAAATTAAGAAGAAATTAAACTTCCCCTTTTTGATAGGGTAGGGGGCTCGGATCATTTTTGAATATTCACCCCTTTATGAATATGACATAGACCGACCCAGTCGCTCATGTGCCTTTGAAGAACATCTATATTATCACCCCCCGGGGGCTCGGCAAATTTTTCAACTTTTTGCCTCTTTCGATTTCAATCTGATTTTTATAAAAAAAAGATTTTTACTTCTGTAAGAGGGCTTTTTATTCAGGGTTTCTGAAAATTGTTTAAGTTGAAGTGTTCTTTAAAAAGGAAAGAAGTGAACTTTTTCGGCGAAGGCTTTATATTCTTCTGTTTCCATTGCCTGCTCGTATTCATCAATAATAAATTTATTGTTATTCAGGTATGCGATATCAGCATCGCCTCCGGCAAAGCAGAGGGAAATTAGGAGATCTCTATTTTTATTGTTCATTATCTTAATTGTTTTATGATTAGATTTTCTTCAGGTGCCTAAAGCATATGAAGAAAAAGGTTCAGTAATTTTATTATCCACCGAAAAATACAATGAGCTTCCGGAAAAGATAAAAGTAATGAAGGTATCTCTGCAGGTTTAGAGGATGCTCTACAGGGAAGAGTTATAAAGCACGAAGATTCTAATAAGTCAAAAAAGCAAAGAATAAAACCCAGGCAATCATAATTTAATTTATTAGTTGCCTAAAAGGTTCTGTGTTAACCAGCCTAGTAAATGTCCAGCAACTCGAATTAATTCTCCTGCTGCATATGGAGGCAGAACTAAGTAAAGAATTATACTCACCAATACCCATACTAATAAATTCAACCAATCTTTTTTCCCCAACCTATTTGAAGAATCAATTAAATAATCTAACCTTTGTTTAAGATATTGATTCTGTTCATCATTTAATTCCTGGGTCTGTACAATGTGCTGATAGATACCTTCTAAACTTATTCGAATTCTTATCAATTCATCCGGAAGAAAGGAGGTATTAAGAACGTCAGAAACATTTGTTGCATCAGTTAATTCTTTTTCTTTTTCAAGTTCTTCCCATAAATCGGGTGTTTCCAGTTCATCTTTAAGCAATTTTATCCAATCAGTTATTCTACCCTTACAAACATTCCAATCTCCATAACTATTGTAATCTAAAATTAATTGTGTACCTCCATGTGAATATCGTATATTAAATATTGGATGAAGAAATAAAAAAAATTTTAATGATAGCGAAGTCAAATATTCAAGACATTAGAGCTTCGGCTTTTGAAGTTGATGATTTGTTGAAAAGAGAAGCAAGTAAATACAACCCAACTTCATTGCTCAAATTGCAGACTGAAATGATGAAATATGATAACACTGCTTATGGCTTTGCTAAAATTATGTTTGATTCAATGCGACATAGGCAACTTTATTATCAATACCCAAATATCATATGGTCGTCCCTTTTTTTATCGGCTTACGGATATTTTGAGTCAGCCCTGGATATTCTTTCAGACTACTACTTTGAAAAAAAGGAGTTAGATATTAAACCAAGGGATCTTAGATATACGGGTCTAAAAAGATCCGAATTTTATCTTCTAAAAGTTGCTAGAATTAAATTTCCAGCCAACAAACATAATTGGGATTCAATAAATAAAGTTGCTCCTATTCGCCACTGCCTAATTCACGCTAATGGAGTTATTGAACAATCTAATGAATCTGAAAAGATTAAATCTATTGTTAAAGACTGTTCAAAACTTGAGGTTAATGAGGCCAAATAAGAATGACAAAAGGATTCATTCATCTTTTTACAAATTGGTGTGAACATTTTATTGATGAATTATTAAAGACAAATTAATTCTCAAATCACCGAAGAGAGTATCTTAAAAACATTTCTTAAAAAATAAGCGGGGGATTCTTATTTCATTAATGAAAACCTTCGAATTTTATATAATTGTATACAAGCCATCGGATATAAGCCTACCGCATTTGAAATTTTACTTTCCACCTTTCATAATTTTCATTAAATTTATTGTGGAATTAGACCACTTACACAGGACTTAACGAGGCTTAACAGAATCAAAAGTATGCAAAGCACGGTAGAAAGTGTGTAGTTTTTATTTAAAAACTGGTAAAAGTAATCGGTTATAGAGAGTTGAAAATTGTGAAAATAGCATAAAATCTAACGGGGCTATAGCTCAGCTGGGAGAGCGCTTGAATGGCATTCAAGAGGTCAGGAGTTCGATCCTCTTTAGCTCCACGAAAAAGCTTCAAAATTAAACGTTTTGAAGCTTTTTTGTTTCTCCAAATTGAGAGCTTTCCTAAACTAATCAGAATTAACCCGAATTAACCCGATTTTGGGCACCCGAATATTAAATTGAGCCTTCTAAAGTTCCTTCTTTTTTAACTATAAAGTGGGAGTGAAATTTGCATATAGATTCTGAAATAGAGTAGTATTTAATACAAATTTTTTCTAATTGTTTTTTTATTATTTCTAATTTACTTTCCAAAATATTTTCGAATAAACAACTCAGTGTTGGGGAAATCTAAATGAAAGGTAACAAATATGAAAAAAGAAATGTTCTACTTAGTAATTTTTATTATCGTAAGTCTGAAGTAATGATAGGAATTTGATAGTATTTTGCGATATTGAATTAGATAATTAGTTGTTCGTTATTGATTTTAAGGCGCTATCCCATAACAATCATTAGATTATATTTAAAAGATGAAAATAATAAAATGGTTAAAACGAATTCTGCTTTCCATTTTAGGGCTTGTCCTGTCTTTGATTTTAATAGGTTTTGTCTATGAACACTTTTCCCGGTTTTATATAGAAAAAAATATTCCCATACATGGTGAACTCGTAAATATTGGCGATCATAAACTTAATATAAAATTGATGGGTGCTGGAAAACCTTTGGTGGTTTTTGAATCCGGTCTTGATGCAGGAGGCTCCCTTATATGGGGTAACGTACAAGATGAGATTTCAAAAACTACTTCTACAGCCTCATACGATCGTGCGGGAATTTTGTGGAGTGAACGCGGGAATAATCCCAAAACTGGAAATGCTATGGCGATGGAGTTACATACACTTCTAAAAAAGGTCAATCAAAATGGACCATATTTGTTGGTAGGCCATTCTCTTGCAGGTTTAATAATAAGATCGTTTGTGGCAGAATATCCTAGCGAAGTTTTGGGAATAGTTTTAGTTGACGCTACCCACCCTGAACAATTCAAGAGATTTCCGCAAGAGATTAAAACCATGAATTCAATGCCTCCAGATTGGATTCTTAAATTTGTGAATTCAATAGGTGTTATTCGATTATTTTTTACTGGTCAACAATACCCGAATACTTTAAAAAGGGATTCTATCAACATCATTAATAATTCATATTTTCCATGCTCTTTTGCTGCCGTATTAGAAGAGAACAACAATCTTAAAGAATTGGCTAAGGAAACCGGCAAAATTAAATCCTTTGGGGATATCCCTTTAATAGTTATTACAGGCACCAGCGAAACCCGCAGAAATGAATATCCAACTAAAGAGCTCGGGCTTAAAGTCGAAAAGATTTGGATGCAAATGCAGATAGAACTTTTGGGATTATCTACTAATAGTGAACAGGTGCTTGCAAGTAAAAGCAGTCATTATGTTCAACTGCAACAACCCGAAGTAGTAATTAAAGCAATTAGACAGTTATTGAGTGAAGTAACTGATGCATCGTATATACATTAAAATAAACAAAAAAAGAAGATTATCATACATTAAATCATAAATAATTATCCTATTGATTATAAGGTTAAAACTACTCTTAATACATGTAGTTAAGGTTAGTTTCTTTTAATGATAATCTTATAACCCTATCAAACAAGAGCATAAAAAAAAGTAATTTCGTAATCGCGTGGAGCAAATAGGTTGTGTATATCGTGGCTATAGTGGTCGGAGTCTTACTAGCGGTTGCGATTGGGCTAATGGGAACCAGATTCGGCATAGATCGTGATTGAGCCTTATATCCAATCATGATGATTGTTATCGCGTCTTATTATGCACTATTTGCAATCATGGGAGGTGCCGCACATGCACTCGTTCTTGAGTTGTTGGTTTGCGCAGTCTTACTTGTTCTCGCAATATCAGGCTTCAGGCTGTCGCTTTGGATTGTTGTAATTGCACTAGCAGCACATGGCTTTTTCGATCTCATCCACGCCAATATCGTATCCAATCAGGGCGTACCAAGTTGGTGGCCAGAGTTTTGTCTTACATTTGATGTTACTTTTGCTGCTTACTTAGCATGGCTTCTTAAGAGGGGTTACATTCGTGCTGCAGCATAACTATTCATTCAAGCTTAAAATTTCAAATCGTAGGGGTAAACTACAACAGTGGCTGCACATACTGCCGGCTTTTCCGATTCAGCTCACTTTACCCGTACATTCACCGGCATGTATGGAGTCAAACCATCAACTTATGCAAAGTTGAAACATCTTTTTTAATTTCACTACTGTCTGCCTACGAATCTCCAATAAAAAGGCAGCTGAGCAGCAGCTGCCATCGATTAAATTTATTTCAATGAATATCAATGATGATGATGATGGTGATGGCTCGAAGTTTCTGCCACTGGTGTATCGCTATTAACTACCTCAAAATGTGCCATCATACCAGCTTCATGATGCTCTAAAATATGACAGTGATACATCCATGTTCCGGGACGATCATCAGGAATCCAAGCAATTTTTATTTTGCTTCTTGGCGGCAAATTATATGTGTCCTTCCATGCTACATATTCCAGAGCTTTCCCATTTATCTCAATTACTTGGAAGAAAAATCCATGCAAGTGAAAAGGATGGTCCATTAAGCTGGTGTTGGCGAGTTCCCAAATCTGTAGTTCACCTACCTTTACGGGTTTATCATTTACGTGCATTTCATTATTGATTAAGAAATTAGTCCCATTATTTAAACTTGGCCCGACAGAAAACTTAATCTTTCTTGTTACTTCAGCATTTTGAGGAGCTAACTGCTCGATATGCCTAAGATAAGAAGGAATCAACGCAATGGATTCACGTGACTCTCCAATTTGCACAGTGGCAAAAGACTGCAGCTTCGGTTTAATGGATGACATTCGATTATAAGGAAGAGATTCGATTAAAAATGTCTCACCTTTTTCATATGGACCTACGGCAATATCAATCCTTTCACCTGGAGTTATCAAAATTTCAGTAATTGTTCGAGAAGCCTCCAATAGCCCGCCGTCCGTCCCAATAAGTTGAAATGATTTTCCTTGAAGATGAAAAAAGAAATATTTTGCGCTGGAAGAGTTAATTATCCGCCATCTTTCAATCTGTCCTGCATGCATATTTATAACGGAATTTTCTTTACCGTTGATTAACAGGGTACTGCCTTCGCGCCCATCATGTCTCTCAAGCCAACGGGCAAAAAACCAACCCGGTTTTGTAAATTCGTTGTCTGCAGTTAATTTCATATCATCAATCATTAATACTTTTTCGCCGTCCAATGCCGGGTCGTTAGGATCACTAACTACCAGGGCACCATACATTCCTCTTTCCATCTGTGCAGTTTCATTAGCATGGGAATGATACCAGAATGTTCCGGCATCGGGTACAACGAAACGGTATTCAAATTCTTCACCGGGCTCTACAAGTTTTTGTACAGCATCGGTATCGTCCATTAAAGCAGGAAGACGAATACCATGCCAGTGAATAGTAGTTGGTTCTTTAAGATTATTTTTAAATTTTACAACAAGAGTATCACCCTGGTTTGCTTTTAGAACCGGGCCGGGAAGTTGTTTATTAAAGCCCCATGCATCAACAACTTTTCCCGGTGCAATTTCCCATTGAAACTCACTTGCTTCGAGCTGAACTTCAACTACTTTACCCTTGTTTTCCATACAATCCTCCATTTAGAAATTATTGTTAATGATTTTTATTGATGTAAAATATTAATGGTTAATATTTATTTTTAAAACCGACTCTGTCCAAAAATGTAAAAGATAGAGAATATTATATTTTACTAGAGAAATGTTATACCATAATAGAAAAGTTGCGCTTTAATTAATATAGTAAAATTTGATTTATGTTTTAGGTAAAAATTTTTCTCCTTTTAGAGATCTATTCAGATTTGGATATGGAATTAAAAACATTATATAATCGGACCATTTTGACATATGTAGATAGTTTTTAATTAAGATTGAAAAAGAGGTACAGTTGTGTCAAAGTGGTTAAGAAAGGCTTTCTTAAAAAAAAATATTTTCAATCCTATCAAAAAAATATTTTTGAATTACCCAACAATGTAATAAATTTGCATTGTGATTATCGTTACTTTTAAAAAAGGTTAGTAATGAAAAATCAAGCAGTTCGATTTAAATAAACACTAATCTATTCAAATCGGAAACAATAAGATGTTATCAAATCAAAGACGTGAAAAAATACTTGAATTAATTCGGGAAGACGGGCATGCTACGGTTTTGGACCTTAGCAAAATATTTAGAGTAACCGAGGTTACAATTCGTCATGATCTTGAGCATTTAGAAAAAAAAGGATTTATTAATCGCGAACATGGAGGAGCTTACCTCAAAGATGTGGCTCTAAGTGTCCGCGATTTTAAATTATTGAACCAGGAAAACCTTAATGAGAAAGTTGTAATTGCCCAAAAGGCATTGGAATATATCCACGATGGAGACACAATAATACTTGATTCGGGTTCTACAACTTCTGAAATTGCAAAGATCATAACAGGATTTAAAAATCTTACTGTAATTACAAATGCGCTTAATATAGCTCTTATATTAGGAGCTCAATCAGGAATAAATGTTAACGTAACCGGAGGTGAATTCAAGGCGCCGACACTTTCTTTAACGGGTCAAAAAGCAGCCGATTATTTTCAAAACCTTCATGTTGACAAGTTATTTCTTGCTACTGCCGGTATTACGTTAAAATCCGGACTAACTTACCCGGGAATAAGTGATATTGTAGTAAAGAGAGCAATGATCGAGTCATCAAACGAAGTATATTTAGTTGCAGACTCTACAAAATTGGGAAAAAGTTCCTTTGCCAGTTTAGGTCCACTATCTCTAATAGACTACCTTATAACGGACTCAAAAATAAAATCCGATGATGTCGAGTGGTTGAAAACATATGAAGTGAAATTTATTATAGCTAAATGAGAATCAAATCTACAAATGTTCTAGCTAGTTAGAGATGTTAATTTCACAGTACCTTTCTTATTTATTCCTCATTAAAAGTCGAAGTAAAATACTTAATTGATTTCATATGAGTTTGATTTGTTGTTTTTCTATTTATTATTTATGCATTATTTCGTTTGATGTGATTAGTTTTTAATTGCTCAATTTTCCCACATTCAAATCCTACTCTCCACAGAGATGTTTTTTTTCTTAATTTAATCTTTCTATTTCTTTGAATTGTTCTTTTATCTTTCTTTTATTTGTTTTTTATATTGCATACTGTTCTTCTTTTCATATTGCTTTGTTGCTGTTACTATTTTGCATAAGTTTCATTATACCAACAAAATTTTGTATGAATTCAGTAACTTCAGCAATTAATTCTTTACGGTTAATACCGGCTTCTTCTAATAAAAAACAATCAAAAATATTGAAAAGAAATTGATATTAATTAACAAATCAATAAATTTGTATGTGTTGTTTATTATAACTAATCTTTAATAGTTTATTAAATGATGAATCAAGCAGTTTGTGAGGTTAAAGAGATATTTATCAATTCAAATCGGAAAAATAATCATGTTATCAAATCAAAGGCGTGAAAAAATACTTGAATTAATCCGGGAAGACGGACATGCAAAGGTTTTGGATCTTAGCAAAATATTTAGAGTAACCGAGGTTACAATTCGTCATGATCTTGAGCATTTAGAAAAAAAAGGATTTATAAATCGTGAACATGGAGGAGCTTATCTAAAAAATATGGATATGAGTGTCCGTAATTTTAAATTATTGAACCAAGAAAACCTTAATGATAAAGCCGCAATTGCTCAAAAGGCAATGGAATATATTAATGATGGCGATACAATAATTCTTGATTCAGGCTCTACTACTACCGAAATAGCAAAACTTATAACAGGATTTAATAACCTGACCGTTATTACAAATGCACTTAATATAGCTCTTATACTAGGTGCTCAATCAGGAATAAATGTCAACGTAACTGGAGGTGAATTTAAGGCTCCGACACTTTCATTAACAGGGCAAAAGGCAGCTGATTATTTTCAAAACCTTCATGTTGACAAGTTATTCCTAGCTACTGCAGGTATTACATTAAAAGCCGGTTTAACTTACCCGGGAATCAGTGATATTGTAGTAAAGAGAGCAATGATCGAATCATCGAATGAAGTTTATTTAGTGGCTGATTCCTCCAAATTAGGAAAAAGTTCTTTCGCTAGTTTAGGTCCCCTGTCTTTGATAGACTACCTTTTAACAGACTCAAAAATAAAATCCGAGGATATCGAATGGTTAAAAACATATGATGTGAAATTTTTGCATCCTTGATAAAAGGATCCTAAAATTAATACATACTTACCAACATTACTTCCGCTTTCAAATAGGATAATCATTTCCGAATAATTGTTTATTCATTTCGAATATTTCTAACTTTATTCAATAAAGATATTGTTCCACTTCCGTTTTTATTAAATAAAACGAATATTCGAAAGAATTTTTGAAGTACTATTGAAAATAATTAATAAAAAAAGAAACTAAAAGAAAAAAATAATTTGCTTTTACTATTTTGTTTTATTAGTTTCTAATTGTGTATTAGTTAATAATCAATAAAAATTAAAAGCAATAAAAAAGTAAATGAAATGAAATGAAATGGATCTTTACTGTAATTAGCTATAATTTAAATTTTTTAGATTATCCAAATCTCTTCAACCCGACAATAACTATTCAATTTCATTTACTGAAGTCGAGTTATTATTCTTTATAGGTCTATAATCTCCTGGAGCAAGAAGTTGCTGCATTGCTTGACGGTAATAAACTAATACTGGCTGACTACAGATTTAGATAAACGAGTAATAAGGAAAATAATAATTTTGGTTTTCAAATTGGGAAGATAAAAGTTTGACTGCTTCAAAGTCATTAATATAACATTCAATAACATCTATAGGACGAATAGTTATGACCAGTAAATTACTTATAAAATTATTTTTAGTTCTATCTCTATTTAGTGTGAGTGCATTTGCCCAGAAAAAATGTTTGTATATTGTTGCTAGCACTTCACTGTCAACGCAAGATCAGATAATCAATGATAAACTGGTAGAATGGGGATATGAAGTTACACCTCAAGCTCCCTCCGATTTAAAATATTTATTTCCGGAAGATTATGCCAATTATGATTTCGCATTTATTTCTGAATCCATAGGTTCAGGCGATTTGTCTGCTTCTGCTACATCTCCATCTGGTGGTACATTTTATAGCATTCCTCTTCCAACGGCAAGCTTAGAAGGCTGGTTAGTAAAGCCAGGTGCAATGGACTGGCAGACAGTCAGAAATGTTAACAACTTTGCTCCGGAGCTGATAAAAATTGTGGACAACACCGGCAGCGTACTGGCTGCGGGATTCAGCGAAGGTTCTACAGTTACATTATGTGGTAGCGATGGACTGCTTGTTGGCTCTGTTCCTCAAATACCTATCATTCCGATTGCGACTCTAAGTTCAAATGATTCAATGCAGGTTATATACGGGATAGAAGCAGGTACCATAAATGCGGTTGGTGATACTATCCTGAACAGGGTTGCCGTTATTGGTATTAATGCTGTTTCATACACATCGCTTACGGAGGATGCTTTTAAATTTATTAAAGCTGGAATTAATTGGGTTTCTGGTTCAGCTACGGGAGTTGAAAAAAATCCTTCGCTTCCCCAAAATTTTGAGTTGAAACAAAATTATCCCAATCCGTTTAATCCGACTACAACTATTCAATTTGATTTGCCAGAATCGGGCAACTATTCTTTGACAGTATATAATCTGTTAGGGCAAAAAGTAGCCACATTGCTTAATGGTAATAAGTCCGCCGGAATATATAGTGTTAATTTCGATGCGAGCAAACTTGCATCAGGAATCTATATTTACCGGTTATCGGGCAGCAAAGTTAATCTTACAAGAAAAATGTTATTGATGAAGTAATTTCTTTGCCTCCTTACCTTGGGGCTGTTAATAAATATTAACAGCCCTGGTTATTTGTTAAACTCGATGTAAGCAACCTTGCATCAGGAATGAATATTTACGGGTTATCCTGAAGCAATGTTAATTTTAAAAGAAAAATGTTGTTGATGAAATGATGGCAGATATCGTAAAAAAAGAAACTTTCGACTTACATAAAATTTATACAACATTAAAAAACGAGTTTAAATGTCTTTTAAATAACTCATTAATCATTTATTCAAGAGGTCAAGATGAATATTGATTACTTTTTTACCAGAAAAGCTATGTTCAAGAAAATGCATTTGCTAATTGCGGTAATTCTGCTCAGTATAAATTATTCGGTTATGGCTCAAAAAGCCTCGAGCATGACTGTCGTGGATCTGCCTGCCACAGGTACGGATGCTGCGATTGGCATCGATGCGAATAAAACATATACACACACCATAGATTTTGGTAAGGATGGTATAGCTACCATCAATGGTGTTGATTTTTTACCCTTTGTTGATAATTTAAAATCAGCTAGTGCTGTAAAGGAGTATACCTCTCTTCAAGGTTATGGTTTTATAGTTGATGACACAAGAAACCCATCTGTAAACATCGAAGCCAATGATGGCTCAGGCAATATTCCCAGTTCTCAATGTGACGGTAGTTCCATTGATTTGCTGACGGATATGATTTACATGTCAAAGGCACAAGAAGTAGGTCAAGGTATCCTTATAACGCTAAAGGGTCTGACACCGGATACTACATATTCTGTCCGTTATTACTACCGTGCATGGAATCCGGAGGATCCGGTGATACCAAGGCCCATTACCGTTTCCGGTGACGGTGGATCAAATGGAGTTTTCTCTGATTCTATCCGAATCAATATCGATACAGGGGGAGCTCATTATCTTGATTATACCTTTGTTTCCGATGACAGTGATGCAACCCTCAAGTTTGCCTTTTGGGATAACGAGGGTGATGGTCAGGGAGCTCACATTTACGGGCTCACCTGCGAAGTTGTACCGAAAACTACTGGTGTAGAAAACCAACCCGGCACCACCCCCTCAAGGTACGAATTGTTACAGAACTATCCGAATCCGTTTAATCCGACGACTAACATTCAGCTTGATCTGCCGGAATCGGGTTATTATTCTTTGAAGGTTTTCAATTTACTTGGACAAGAAGTTGCCGTGTTGCTTAACAATTATAAATCAGCCGGAAGATATAATGTTAAATTTAATGCAAGCAACCTTACATCTGGAATCTATATTTACCAGTTATCCGGCAGTAATGTTAATCTTACAAGAAAAATGTTGTTAATGAAATAAGATTATGATCTAAGCATTCAGACCGATAAACAACAGGGAAAATAATAATTTTCTTCATTTTGTTTTGAAGAGAGGGTATGAAAAATTTTTATTATAATGTTTTAGCCGGAATTCTATTGTTCGGGATTGCAAGATGCTTTTTAAATTGAGAAATATTGATAAGAGCATCTTTCATTTTCTTTTTTTTTACTTTTATTATTGCTTTTATTAACACTAATTCATGAGTTATCGTAAATAAAATAAATTAAACGAAAAATCAATTTTTGTTCTAATGATCAATTATCTTATTTCTTTTAATTATTCAGTTCGTTCAACATGCATGGCTCTCCAAAGAGTTTTTTACAAATTTAATTAATAATTAAGGAGGTTTGCTTATGAATATTTTTAAAAGTATGGTTGCAATTCTGATTGCAACATTATGCTTTTCATCTGTAATTGTTAAAGCACAGAACGTTAGCTGGGACTTTGAGAACGGCAACGACGATGGATTTACATTATGGAGTGTAATTCCTGCAACGCCCGCTCCTGAAGATACCACTACGGCTGGTGATGAATCAATAACAGGTGTAGGTGGAGATTTAGGTTTGCCATTCGCCGGTACAGCCTGGTCGATTGGTCCGCCCAACCAGTTTGACGGGCAAAAGCCTGCAGTTATGGATCCAAATAATGGAAGTCTATGTCACCTCAATGCTGACTCCCAGCTTGAATATGGCAGCTGCAACGATCCATTTGGTGTTTTTGCCGGAGGCTCTCCTACATACACGAACAGTCGTGGTCAGACCAGTTATCTTAATACCTATAATCTGAATCAATGGGGCGATCATCTCCATGCTGCGGGAAATGACCAGATTGCAACATCTCCTCCCGTGGAGTTATCTAGTGGTGCCGAGCTGACTGTCTGGTCCCTCGGAGGGGGTGGAACCCTTACCTTTGCACCTGTAGCTGAGTCAGATCGGAAAGATGGATATACGGATGGTTCTTGCGGTATTGCAGTGCTTTCTGCCGCAGATAGTTCATTCCTTACCAGCATACATACATCAAACCTTGGTGTTTATGGAGAAAATAAACTCGATCTTTCTGCTTATGCCGGTCAAACGGTCATTATTGAAGTGGTCGATGCCTTTGAAGGTTCCTGGGGCTGGCTTGCAGTCGATGAGATTCAAATTACTAATGCAACTGTAACAGGAGTAAAGGAAAATCAATCAACCGTACCGGCTCAGTTTGAATTATCTCAAAACTACCCGAATCCATTTAATCCTACTACAACTATTCACTTTGATATACAGAATTCGGGTTATTATTCTTTGAAGGTTTACAATCTTTTGGGAGAAGAAGTTTCCACATTGCTTAACGGTATTAAATCCACCGGAAGATATAGTGTTAAATTTGATGCAAGCAACCTTACATCAGGAATCTATATTTATCGGTTATCCGGTAGTAATGTTAATCTTACAAGAAAAATGTTGCTGATTAAGTAAGATTCAAATGTCGTAACAATTATGACAAATTAAATAGATAAAGTAAAAACCAAACATATCTTTCAATAAAAAGAAAGGAGATAGTTTATGAACATTTTGAAGACAACAACTGTTTTGTTGTTAGCAATGTGTTTTTCTTATACCATTGTTAAAGCTCAAGTAGCACATTGGAAGCTTGATGAGACAAACGGAACAACTGTAGCAGATGAATTAGGCACTTCCGATGGTACTCTTGTAGGTGGTGCAGATTCTATGTGGGTTGCAGGCTGGGATGGTAATGCAATTGACTTTGCCAAAGGACCAGCTGATACTACTCGTATATCAGTACCTAGTAATAGTGTTGTTAATTTTGACTCTACCGAGAGTTTTACGATATCAATGCTGGTAAAAGCTGACCCGGTGGGTAATCAGAATGAGCAGTGGCTTATCCATAAAGATTTACTTGTAAAATGGTATGGTATGGAGTTCAAGCAGGGTCAAGTTCGTCTAGCAGTTGATGATAATGAGGATGCTATAGGTCAAGGTAAAACCCAGTTAGGTGTAGATATCACATCCATATGGCCGTCAAACAGATGGGCCCATCTGGTTGGAGTTCGGGACGTGACTGCAGGTGTACTCAGGCTGTATCTAGATGGTGTTCTTATCGGTGAAATGGCAGCTAAAACTAAAGGTGCTATTTCTGATTCTTTACCATTGGTAATTGGTAATTATCCTTTGGGAGGAAACAAATTGGATGGACAGCTTGATGACATAAGAATTTATAATTATGCTTTAAGTCAAAGTAGTATTGACTCTTTATTTGGTTCTTATGGAATTCCGAAAGATACAATGATAGCAAATTGGAAACTTGACGAGACAAGCGGTACTACTGTAGCAGATGAATTAGGCAAGTCCAATGGTACGCTTTTAGGTGGTGCAGATTCTATGTGGGTTGCAGGCTGGGATGGTAATGCAATTGACTTTGCCAAAGGACCAGCTGATACTACTCGTATATCAGTACCTAGTAATAGTGTTGTTAATTTTGACTCTACCGAGAGTTTTACGATATCAATGCTGGTAAAAGCTGACCCGGTGGGTAATCAGAATGAGCAGTGGCTTATCCATAAAGATTTACTTGTAAAATGGTATGGTATGGAATTCAAGCAGGGTCAAGTTCGTCTAGCAGTTGATGATAATGAGGATGCTATAGGTCAAGGTAAAACCCAGTTGGGTGCAGATATTACATCTATATGGCCGTCAAACAGATGGGCCCATCTGGTTGGAGTTCGGGACGTGACTGCAGGTGTACTCAGGCTGTATCTAGATGGTGTTCTTATCGGTGAAATGGCAGATAAAACTAAAGGTCCTATTACAGGGGATTTACCATTGGCAATTGGTAATTATCCTTTAGGAGGAAACAAATTGGATGGTCAGCTTGATGATATAAGAATTTATAATTATGCTCTCAATGCAAATGCGGTTAAGAAACTATTTGAGTCGTATGGAATTCCAAAGGATGCAATGATTGCAAACTGGAAGCTTGATGCAACAAGCGGTACAACTGTAAAAGATGAATTAGGCGCTTCCAATGGAAAGCTTTTAGGTGGTGCAGATTCTATGTGGGTTGCAGGCTGGGATGGTAATGCAATTGACTTTGCCAAAGGACCAGCTGATACTACTCGTATATCAGTACCAAATAATAGTGTTGTTAACTTTGACTCTACCGAGAGCTTTACAATATCAATGCTGGTAAAAGCTGACCCGGTAGGTAATCAAAGTGAACAGTGGCTTATTCATAAAAATTTACTTGTAAAATGGTATGGTATGGAGTTCAAGCAGGGTCAAGTTCGTCTAGCAGTTGATGATAATGAGGATGCTATAGGTCAAGGTAAAACCCAGCTAGGTGCAGATATTAAATCTATATGGCCGTCAAATCAATGGGCACAACTAGTTGGTGTTCGGGACATGACCGCAGGTGTACTCAGGCTGTATCTGAATGGCAATCTTATCGGTGAAACGACAGATAAAACTAAAGGTGCTATTTCTGATTCTTTACCACTGGTAATTGGTAATTATCCGAACGGGGGGAAACTTATTGGATGGTCAGCTTGATGATATAAAATTCTTTAACTATGCGCTAAATTCAAATGCAGTTAAGGCGATGTTTGATGATTACAAACTAAAGTCTTCGGTTGCTGCATACTGGAAGTTTGATGAAACAAGCGGTACAACTGTAAAAGATACATTAGGCGCATCCAATGGTACACTTGTAAACGGTACAGATTCTATGCGGGTTGCTGGTCAAGTTGGCAACGCAATTGACTTTGCCAAAGGACCTGACTCGGTATACATAAAAGTACCTAGTAATAGTAATGTTGCTTTTGATTCAACTGAGAGCTTTTCTATTTCAATGCTGGTAAAAGCCGACCCGGTAGCTAATCAGAATGAACAGTGGCTTTTACAGAAAGGTCAACTTAAATATTGGTATGGCATGGAGTTCAAACAGGGTCAAGTTCGTCTTGCAGTTGATGATGATGTTACAAAAACCCAGTTAGGGGTTGATATTACAAATCTGAAATTAAATAATTTTGTTATTACCAGCTGGCCACCTAATCAATGGGTACATCTGGTTGGCGTTAGAGACCTCCAGGAAGATTCTCTGAAAATATATATAGACGGAGAACTTGCCGGCTCAATTAAGGATAATACTGACATGAATATATATAGCGATAGTATGTTGACAATTGGTAATTATCCTGGGTCAACAATTAACAAATTGGATGGTCAACTTGATGATTTAAAGATGTATAACTTTGCTTTGTCCCCTGCTGCAGTTAAAGCTATATATGATGCCTATAAGCTTGGTACTCCGGTTTCAGTTGCTTCCGGGGAAACAGCAATTCCTGATAGATATGCTTTGAATCAGAATTTTCCGAATCCATTTAACCCAAGTACTGTTATTCGATTCCAAATTCCGAAGGAAGCACATGTATTACTTACTGTTTATAACATTCTTGGCCAACGTGTGACAACACTTGTTAACAAGAATTTGAAAAGTGGAATACACAATGTAACATTTGATGCATCTAATTTGGCTTCAGGTATTTATTTCTACAGACTTGAAGCTAATGACTACTCACAAGTGATGAAAATGATGTTACTCAAGTAGACTAATTACCTGGCTAAATCCAGCACGGTTTTCTGACCGTGCTGGATACTTATGTTATTGTTTACGCTTGTTCTTTTCATTTAATAATGTTGATGGTGTATACAGTTTTGTAAAACACATCACAAACACTTATGCTAAGATGGCGTGTTCAATGGAGTATAGAGAAATGAATGAATTTAAATACAGGGGAATTTGGAGAATAGTTATTATTGAGTTCTTTTATGAATTGCATCTTTTATGGTTTCCTTTTTTTTTCAAAATTTAATTTTAACTTATTAAATTTTTATACATACGGGATTATTTGTGAAATTTAAAAATTCATTTTTAATAATCTTTATTGTTTTTCTTGTAATAATCTGCCATTCAAAAGATAAAGCAGAAATTAAGAGTTCTAATCAAACAAAATCTTATTATACACAGACAAGTTATTCTGCAATTCCATGGTCGGTTCGAATGGTAGAATCTGAAATAAAAAGAAGACCAAATCATTATTCAAATGGTTGGGGGTATGTTGATGGAACATTTTAAAAAGTGTCGAAGAATTGTGGAGAACAACAAACGACAATAAATATTTTCAATATATCAAAAATTCTTTAGATGCAGGATTCAAATCAGATGGTGGATTAAATGGTTATAATATTTCAGATCATTCTCTTGATGATATTTGCGAAGGCAGAGTTCTTCTGCTCATGCACAAAGAAGGTTATAATGACACCAAATATCAAAAAGCTATAGATACACTAAGGACTCAATTGCGAATTCAGCCCAAAACATACGACGGCGGTTTTTGGCACAGGAATAATAGTTCAGGCAGATATCCTCATCAAATGTGGCTGGACGGCGTTTATATGGCAAATCCTTTTTTCGCCGAATATGGTTTGCTGTTTAACGAACCCGCAGATTTTGACAGTGTGCTCACACAAATAACCGTTATGGAAAAGCACGCAAGAGACCCTCAAACTGGTTTACTTTATCACGGATGGGATGAACTTCATACTCAATCGTGGGCAGATCCCGTTACAGGATGTTCCCCCTCATTTTGGGGAAGAGCAGATGGATGGTACGCAATGGCAGTAGTAGATATTCTGGATTATCTACCTAAGGATTATTCAAAAAGAGATGCTGCAATCGCAATTATTCAACGATTGGCAGAAGCGTTAAAAAAAGTTCAGGACCCTGCTTCAGGTGAATGGTGGCAGGTATTGGATAAGGGTGATAGTACAGGTAACTATTTGGAATCATCCTGCTCATGTATGTTTGTTTATGTCCTAGCTAAATCAATTAGAAAAGGTTATATCGATAGTAGTTATTGGGAAGTTGTTAAAAAAGGATATGCCGGAATATTAGATGAATTTATTTCAACTAACGGTGACAGCACAATTAATCTCAATCAAACGTGCCTAACGGCAGGCTTAGGATTCGGTAGAGACGGTACCTACAATTATTATGTAAATGAAACCTCCATAGACAATAACGACGGCAAAGCAACTGGACCGTTCATCCTTGCAAGTTTAGAAGTTGAACAAGCCGGGCTGGTTGTACCCCCTTTAAATTTTTCTGCAAAATTATCCAATCAAAATAAAGTCGTTTTAACATGGAAAGATAGAAGTTTTAATGCGAACTCTTTTATCATTGAAAGAAAAAAAGAAGGTGAAGACAACTTTACTCAGATTGCAGAATTATCAAAGGGAATAGAATCATTCACTGATTCAGCGTTAACAGAATCCGGCAAGTATTATTACCGGGCTAAAGCTGTTTACGATACTTCATCTTCAGATTATTCAAAAAGTGATTCGGTAACCGTTTCTACTACTTCAGTAGAAGAAAATGAAGGAAGAAATTTGGAATATCGGCTTTTTCAGAATTATCCTAATCCATTTAATCCTACAACAACTATTCAATTTGATATACCAGCATCGGGTTATTATTCATTGAAAGTTTACAATTCGCTTGGACAAGAAGTTACCTCATTAGCTGACGGTAATAAATCTACCGGAAAGTACAGTGTTAATTTTGATGCAAGTAATCTTGCATCAGGAATCTATATTTATAGGTTATCAGGCAACAATGTTAATCTTACGAAAAAAATGTTGTTGATGAAATAATTTTAACCAGATGTACGGTTTTTAGAGAAGATTTCTTAAAAATTGATAGTTAACAGTCACATTAAATAACATAGCATAGATGAGAAAAAACATGAATAAATTTAACAAAGCTACTATAGACTTACTCTTCAAAACTAAGATTTTTTTGTGGGGTACTCTACTATTATTTATAATATCAAGTCAAAGCTATTCCCAGCAATTAGCTTTCCCAACAGCAGAAGGGTATGGAAAATATACCACGGGCGGCCGCGGCGGCGCGGTTTACGAAGTCACAACTCTTAACCCTACTGGTACAGGCAGTCTTGGTGCAGCGATAAGTGCTTCAGGCGCAAGAACTGTTGTATTCAAAGTTGCAGGTACTATAAGGGGCAGTTTCAATATAACCAATGGCAATATTACTATTGCAGGACAGACAGCACCTGGCGATGGCATATGTATTAGAGGAAATCTTTCCACCAGTGCCAGCAACATAATCATTAGGTATATTCGCGTAAGGTTTGACCCTGCCGATGGTGCAAATGACGCGATAGGCGGCAGGTTTCAAAAGAATATTATCTTCGATCACGTTTCAGCCAGCTGGAGTACCGACGAGACGATGTCACTTTACCATAATGAGAACACAACCGTTCAATGGTGCATTATCTCGGAAGCGTGCGAAAAGTTTGAAAATGGCGTAGGCATAGGTCATAGATTTGGAGGCATTTGGGGAAACAACCCCGGCACCTGGCATCATAACCTAATTGCAAATAACGATAGCCGTAATCCACGCTGGGCTTCAGGTGTTGGATATAACGATTACAGAAACAACGTACTTTATAACTGGGGTTATCAAGGTTGTTATGGGGGTGAGGCAGCACAGCCCGGCGATTCTCGATATACATTCAGCACCATAAATATAATAGCTAATTATTATAAGTCAGGACCGGCAACACAATCGAAGAGCCTGATCGCAAATCCTTCAGCACGTACAGCTACCGACAAGGGCAGTTGGTATGTTTCCGATAATTACGTGAACGGTTATCCCAACGTTACCGCCAACAACTGGTTGGGAGTCACTGGCAGCAATTACATAAAAATGAGTGCTCCATGGGACGCTATGCCTATTAACCAGCAAACTGCAGAACAGGCTTATTTATCTGTACTTAACTATGCAGGCTGTTCATTCCCAAACCGCGATTCAGTAGATGCACGCATAATAAAAGATGCTCGTAATGGTACTTATACCTATGGCAACAAAGGTATTATCACTTATCCTAGCGATGTTGGAGGATGGCCCATTTTAGCTACAGGGACACCGTATACAGACAGCGACCATGACGGTATGTCGGATGAATGGGAAACAGCCCATGGATTGAATCAGAATGATCCTTCAGACAGAAATGGTATAGGCGAAGGAGGATATACAAATCTTGAAGTATTCCTGTACCAATTAGATGGCGAAGGCGGAGCGGTTACAGGTGTAAGTTTATCACCTGCAACAGATACTTTAGGCATTGCCAGTACTTTACAATTAAATGCCAAAATTGAACCTTACGGTGCAGGTAACCAAAACGTAAGCTGGAGCTCAAGCGATACATCTATTGCCAAAGTAAGCTCAACAGGCCTTGTTACCGGTGTTGCCGAAGGTACAGCTACTATTACAGTTACCACCGAGGATGGAGGAATTACGGCTCAAAGTACCGTAACGGTGGTCTATGTTAAGGTTACCGGTGTTAATGTTTCTCCAAAATCCACTTCAGTAAATGTTGGCGCTACCCAACAGCTAACAGCAGCAGTAGAACCCTCAAATGCAGCCAATAAAACTGTAAAATGGAGCTCAAGCGATACATCTATTGCCAAAGTAGATTCAACAGGCCTTGTTACCGGTGTTTCTAAAGGTACAGCCACTATTACAGTTACTACCGAGGAAGGTGGGTTTACAGCTAAATGTTCTGTAACGGCAATACCGGCAGTAATATATCAAGCAGAAAACTACACATCACAAGGTGGACCAGGTAATAGTGTTCTGACGAGCTTTGGGGGATATACAGGCTCAGGTTATGTTGATTTTGGAGATAGTGGCGCCTGGATTGAATGGAACAACATAGATGGCGGCAGCGGCGGCAGTGCTTCGTTAATCTTCCGGTATGCAAACGGCTCTGCTGTTAACCGTCAGTGTGCTCTTAGTGTTAATGGTACCTGGATAGGCAACCTGGACTTCGCGCCAACGGGCACCTGGGGTGATTGGACAACACAAGCAGTTACAACCAGCTTAAATTCAGGAAATAATACTATTAAGTTAACTGTCAGTTCCAGTAACGGAGGACCCAACCTTGATTATGTTAATGTAGCGGTGGGTCTGACAGGGATAAAGGATATTTCTTCTGATCTGCCGGATAATTTTACATTGTCGCAAAACTATCCGAATCCTTTTAATCCGACGACAACTATTCAATATGATTTACCTGAATCGGGTTATTGCTCTTTGAAGGTTTACAATTCGCTTGGACAAGAAGTTGCCTCATTAGTTGACGGCAATAAATCTGCCGGAAGTTACAACGTTAATTTCGATGCAAGCAATCTTGCTTCAGGAATCTATATTTACCGGTTATCCGGAAGCAATGTTAATCTTATAAGAAAAATGTTATTGTTGAAATAAAAATCTCAATCTTACATGTTTGCGTTATGAATAACGAAGCGATGAAGTAGTAAGAATTTATATCAAAACTATTAAGAAATAAAAATTTCAGGGTTACTTATAGAATAATGAGTAACCCTTGGAGGATATTTTGATTATTAAATCAAGAGGAAAAATAAAAAAATTTTATAGAATTTTAGCAGGAATTTTTATTCTTGTTGTGATCATTTTTGCAAATTCTCAGATCATATATTCACAAACATCCGGTAAAGTATTATTCCTTACTACAAGTTCTGCTTATTGGGATCAATTTATTAGTGATAGTTTAACGACTTGGGGTTACGAGGTATAAGTCAATGATGTTCAAAGCGGATTTAAAGCCGGATTACCTTCGGATTCGGAATTGGTAAATTATAAATTTATGTTTGTTAGTAAGGCTATTTCATCAAGTGATTTAGCGCGTTTGAGAGGAGCTACTCAGGGAACCTGGCAAACAGGGTGGCTTCCGATTCCAACAGTTAATATGGACAACTGGGCATCAAGAGTCAGTGCTTTGGGATTTGTATCCGGAAGCAGCGGATATGGTAATATTGCCGGTAAAGTAAAAATTGTTGATGGTACAAACAGTCCTTTGTCGGCTGGTATTTCGAAGGGGACTGAAATTTCTATTACTTCCAACACCACTTCACAAGATAAAACAGCTCAAAATACTTATGCTACGCCAGATCCGAAAGTTAAAGTTATCCCTATAGCTGCATCATCAAATGACTCAACAAAACTTGTTGCTTTTGGAGTTGAGAAAGGTACTGCAGTATTTAATTCGGCAGGCGTTAATGACGGAACTGTAAAAACAACTGCAAGATATGCAGCGGTTGGAATTCATGAGCTTGCCTATCCATTTATAACTAACGACGGCTGGAAACTAATTAAAGCGGCAATTAACTGGGTTACCGATACAGGTACTAGTACAGGAGTTGAAGAAAAGTCTTCGCTTCCTGAAAATTTCCAATTGTTACAAAATTATCCGAATCCGTTTAATCCGACCACGACTATTAAATATGATTTACCAGAATCGGGCTATTACTCTTTGAAAGTTTACAATTCACTGGGACAAGAAGTTGCCTTATTAATTGACGGTAATAAATCTGCCGGAGAGTACAGTGTTAATTTTGATGCAAGCAATCTTGCTTCGGGAATCTATATTTACCGGTTATCCGGAAGCAATGTTAATCTTACAAGAAAAATGTTATTGTTGAAAAAGTATCATAAGTGGGCTAGATATAAAATCATCACGACTTATCATATAGCCAATTAACATAATTATTGAAAGGAGAAAAATATGGTTATTGGTATCAAAGTTCATAGTCCGTAAATATGGTCTCTAAGGTTGTAGTCATTTAATTTAATTTTAAAATAATTCAATTGATGAAATAATTTGATTTTTTTAATGCATTCATTAAAATAATTATTATAAGGAGGAATAACAATGTTTAAGAAAGTGATTTTACTAATGGTAGCGGGGCTGTTAAGTATTAATGCCCCTGTGCTAGCCCAGAGGTCACAAGTTTGGTGGTCTGGCAGTACCAGCTCCGATGTGAGTAATGTGGCAAACTGGGTTACATCAACCGGTTCAGCGGCACCGGCACTTGGCGGATCCAGTGCAGACGGCCTTACCTATGATATAGTACGCATTGGAACTTCTGCCGGTGGGACCGGCGGATATGAAGTTTTCTTAC
>CAWCVZ010000003.1:0-38361 GCA_963798865.1 uncultured Ignavibacteria bacterium
TTTTTTAGATTCGACAAAAGAACCTGACCTCAACTGATAGAAATAAACTCCACTTGAAAGATTACCAGCATTAAAATTAACTTCATAATTTCCCGCCGTTTTCGTTTCATTTACTAATGTTTCAACTTCCCTCCCAAGTATATCAAATACCTTTAATGTCGTTTGTAGAGGACGCAAATTTGCGTCCATTACATTTGGAATAGAATATCTAATTTTAGTTGAAGGATTAAACGGGTTTGGATAGTTCTGCTTAAGCTCAAATCTCTCCGGCAAATTTCTGCTGGCTATTTCATGTACAGAGGTAATCAAGTGTTTATCAAACACCCACGGGAAGAGCAAAGGAAAGTTGTACGACTCTGTCGCGATACCGTGCAGCCCGTTCTGATACTCAGTATAGAAGAGATCCGCATGATTGTTTACGTACATGGCAATCGTGTCGAAAGGCAGACCGGAACAGTCATCATAGTAACAATTAGTGTACACAACCTTTCGTCCGATACTCTCGAGTGCTGCCATCATGTGGCGGGACAATTCCACGGAGGTGCTGCCTCATCCAGTGCCCCATGAAAATCCCAGATTGGAGTATTGGCAATTCTGGAAACCAATGCCGGATGCCCGCCTCCGCTCATCGGAATGGCGGCAGCAAAACGATTCGGAAAGAGTGTGATCATATCCCAGGTGCCGAATCCGCCCATCGACCAACCCGTGATGTAAAGCCTGTTTGTGTCAATCGTGAATTCTCTTATTAGCGAATCCACAAGATCGATGACAGCCCCGGCAACCGGAGCGTCACTCCAGACCTCGTTGACAGGACATTGCGGTACTACAACAAAACATGGATATTCAGCCTGGTTAACCGGTTCAGCCCACACTGTAGCCGTTCCATCCATTTGGGCGGTATTATTTGTGTCTCGTGCGCCATCTCCATGCAGGACAAGAACAAGCGGATATTTTTGTGAAGGGGAGTAGTTCTCGGGGATGAACAACCTATACGGAAGTGTGACTCCCTTATCAGTTCCAGCAAAGAGATTCTTACCTGAGACTGTAAGAGCGTAGACATTAACGTTCCTCAAGCCAGTTTCAGTCCAGCTTGAACCATTGTTTGTGGAGAGAAAGACGCCGCCACCAAAGCCAAAGGTACCAGCAAACAGATTTGTTCCGCTTACTGCAAAAGACAACACACCATTACTCGCCAATCCGGTATTAACCTCTGTCCAATTTATGCCGTTATTGGTTGATAGAAAGACGCTGCCGCTAAAAGTTTCAATTTCTTTTAACGCACCAAAAGTTCCAGCAAAGAGATTAGTGCCGGAGACGATAAGAGATCTAACATCAGTTTTTGTCAAGCCGGTATTTATCTTTGTCCAGCTTGTGCCGTCGTTGGTTGATAAGAAAACTCCGGTAGAAGTACCGGCAAATATATTAGAGTCGGAAATAGCAAGAGCACGAATTATATGGCTTGTTAATCCCGAACTTTTTTTAGTCCAGTTGGTACCGCTGTCAGTCGAGAGAAAGACGCCACCACCAAAGCCAGCAGTTCCGGCAAAGAGATTCGTACCTCTGATTGCAAAAGCTCGAACATAATTGTCGGTTAAACCCGTATTCGCAGCATTCCAGCTTATACCATTATCGGTCGATAGAAAGACGCCTCCTCCATTAGTCCCTGCAAAAAGATACGTACCGCCTGCCCCGTTGGGGGAGACGGCTAGTGCATAGACCTCGGTGTTTGTCAGACCGGAATTAACTGAAGTCCAGCTTATGCCATTGTTGGTGGAAAGAAAAACACCGCACCCATCGGTCCCTACAAAAAGATTTGTATCATTGACAACAGAAGTGAGAATACTGCAATTTGTTGGCAGCCCTTGATATATCGCAGACCAGTTTGTACCGTTATTTGTGGAGAGAAAAAGTCCACTGCGAGTATTATGCGAACGAAAGGCAAATTTGGCAGCGATGGAATCCTGGGCAAGGAGAGTTGTAAATGAAATGACACTTAAGATTATGGAGGTTAAAATATTTCGCAACTTTACAGCTTCTCCGAAAGTAAGCATGAATGATAAAATGAGAGTTTTTCATAGTAACTCCTGTTTTATAATTTATTAAATCATGTATTTTTAAGAATGTTTTTACTTATTTCATCAATATCATTTTTTTAGATTTGACAAAAGAACCTGCCTTTAGCTGATAGAAATAAATTCCACTTGGCAAGTTTACTGCATTCCAATTAGTGTAAAGAATTTTGTGTAAATGGTTAATAAAGAACTTGAGGATAAGCGAAGTGAGGCGTAGCCGAACGTAGCTTATCCTCTGCAAAAGTTCTTGATTTTGTTTTACTTAATTAACAATTTCATTAACCATAATCCAAAAGGAGTTTACACTATGAAACTCACCAATGAAATGATCGAGCAGCTGAAAGCCGATCTATCAAAAGCAAAAAACTACGAAGATTTAATGGGCAAGGATGGGGCCATTAAGAAACTCATTTCTCAATCTCTTGAACAAATGCTTGAAAGCGAATTGACTGAGCATCTTGGATACGAGAGATATTCACCAGAAGGAAAGAACAACGGCAATAGCCGGAATGGAAAGACTCATAAAACTCTAAAGAATGATAATGGCCAAATAGAAATCTCTGTTCCCCGGGATCGCAATGGAGAGTTTGATCCCATTATTATCAAGAAGTACGAAAGGACTATTGGGCCGATTGAGGATAAGATAATCTCAATGTATGCAAAAGGAATGACAACAAGAGATATACAATCGCACATCCAGGAAATGTACGGACTTGATATTTCTGCAACTCTTGTTTCAAACATTACAGATAAAATAGTCCACATAGCTACAGAATGGCAGAACAGGCCTCTTGAGGGAATATATCCCATTGTTTTCTTTGATGCTATCCATTACAAGGTAAGAGATGACTCAAAGAAAGTGGTATCAAAAGCTGCCTATACCTGCCTGGGTGTTGAACTCAGCGGCAGAAAAGACTTGCTCGGTCTTTGGGTGGGAGAGGCTGAAGGAGCTAACTTCTGGCTAAGCGTTTTAACTGAACTTAACAACCGTGGAGTAAAGGATATCCTTATTGCCTGCATAGATGGATTGAAAGGTTTTCCTGATGCTATACAGACTGTCTTTCCGAAGACAGAAATCCAGCTATGTGTTATTCATCAAATCAGAAATACCTTAAAGTACATTGCTTCTAAAGATCAGAAAGAATTTATGAAGCAGCTGAAAACTGTTTACACAGCACCAACAGAAGAAGCTGCTTTAGAGAACTTAAATTTACTGGAAGATAACTGGTCTAAAAAATATTCATTGGCTCTAAAATCATGGAGGGGTAACTGGAATAATTTGGCAACCTTTTTCAAGTACCCCGAAGAAATAAGAACTATAATTTACACCACCAATGCTGTTGAAGCGGTACACCGCCAGTTCAGAAAAGTAACCAAGGCAAGATCAATGTTCCCCAATGATGATGCACTCAAAAAAATGCTGTATCTTGCTTACAGAGATTTATCTAAAAAATGGACTATGCCCATTAGAAACTGGGCTATTGTTCTTTCTAATTTTTCCATTAACTTTGAAGAAAGGCTGGAGCCTTTCCTCTAATTTAACTTATAAGTTCCTGCCGATTTTTCTTCATTAACTAAATTTGCAATTTCTTTTCCAAGTATGTCATATATTTTTAGTATAACATAAGACTGTTTTGGTATTGAGTAATTTATAGTTGTACTGGGATTAAATGGATTTGGGTAATTGTTTGATAAGCTGTAAGAATTTATAAGATTTATGTCTTCATTAACTTTTGTAACAGAACCGTATTTGTATGAACCTTTCCCACTATTCACCCAAGCATAACCATCCCAGGTTTGAAACAAAACTCTCAGTTCGATTAATATTTTCATCATATGTGTATGAAAATTTCCACCAATTTACCAAAACAGAATCATCCGAGGGTGTTTGCCATAGCGACACTGCATCCCAAGGGGTTTGACGTAACTCCTCTGTTAGATTATTATTTTCATCATATGTGTATAAAATTTTTAGACTAAGAGCACAGCCATAACCGCAAAAATTTCGGTACACCCAAGCAGAACCATCCCACCATTGGTGTAACTCCTCAGCTAGGTTATTATTATCATCATATGTGTATGAAGATTTCCAACTATTCACCAAAGTAGAATCATCCCATTCTTGCCATAACCCCTCAGTTAGATTATTATTTTCATCATATGTGTATGAATCTTTTCCAGTAATCACCCAAGCAGAACCATTCCACCTTTGAACTAACTCCTCAGTTAGATTATTATTTTCATCATATGTAGATGAATATGAATATTTCCAATAATTCACCAAAGTAGAACCATCCCATTCTTGCCCTGACTCCTCAGTTAGATTATTATTTTCATCATATGTAGATGTAACTTTCCTAAATATTCACCCAAGCAGAACCATTCCATTCTTGCAATAACACCTCAGTTAGGTTATTATTTTCATCATATGTGTATAAAATTTTACCATTAAACCAACAATTTGAACAATACCCCCAAACAGAACCATCCCAGGCTTTGTCGTAACTCCTCAGTTAGGTTATTATTTTCATCATATGTGTATGAATATTTTGAAGTATTCACCCAAGCAGAATCATCCCAGTCTTGCCATAACTCCTCAATTAGATTATTATTTTCATCATATGTGTATGAATATTTATTAGCATCCACCCAGGCAGAACCATCCCAGTCTTGGCCGATTTCCTCAATTAGCAAAAAACCATTTTCGAGTAATTTCTTATTGATAACTATCTTTTCATCTATGTTATTTTCATAGAATTGTTCTTCTCTAAATGTATCCTTCCAATTGCCTCTTTCAGGTTTTATTAAATTAGTTTTTAGTTCTTTGAAATTTCTATTGTTGGTATCTGGAATTCTATTTTGAGGGTATGTTGTTACAAGACAGAAATAGAAAGAAAAGCACGAATTGATATAAAGTTTTCATTGCTAACTCCGGTTTTATAATTTATTAAATCATGTATTTTTAAGAATCATTTCTTTCTTTTCAACGAATGATTGCCGTGTACTGATTTGAGGATCTACAGCCAGAATCCGATAGTAGTAATTTCCGGTTGGCATATTACTGTTATCCAGTTTTATTTCGAAAGTACCTGCTTCCTTTATTTTATTTACCAGTTCTTTCAGCTTTTTTCCATCGGAACTGAAAACTGTGAAATTTACTTTCGTTCTAACAGGCAAGCAATATTTTATTTTAGTACTGTCTTTAAACGGATTAGGAAAATTCTGACTCAAATAAAACATAGACGGTATTAATTCTTCCATACAATTGAACTTTAGTTAATTACAATAAAAATTCACTTCAGATTTTGAATAATTGTTTTAAATGAAGGTAGATTAATAAAGATGTGAATTCTACTAATTCTGTTGCATATTGAATTGAATTTGTTGCAAAGTGTAAAAAAAGTAGGTATTTACCGACTTTTTCATTTACTATGTTGTTGTTTATATTTTGAAGGTGAAACTCCAAATTGATTTCGAAAGCTCTGGGCGAAATTTGCCGGATTATTGAAGCCAACTTCAATGGCAATTTCTGAAATATTCCCAAATTTTTCTTCTACCAGTTTTGCAGCCTTGGATAATCTTATCCTCCGGGTAAGATCGCCCGGTGATTCTCCAATTATACCTACAAGCTTCCTGTGTAATTGAGACCTGCTTAAATTAATCTCATCCGCTAATTTATCTACGCTGAACCCAGGATCAGATATATACTGATTTATTACTTCTAAGGTTTTCTTTAAAAACTTTTGATCAATAGATGAAATATGTCCATTATCAAAGTCAAATATTCCTTTCTGCCTGAAATGTTCCTGAAGTTTCTTACGTTGATTAATTAAATTCTTGATCCTTACCTTCAATTCTTTTGCATCAAAAGGTTTCAATATGTAATCGTCTGCCCCTGTTTCAAACCCGATTATCTTATCATTGCTTGTTGCTTTTGCTGTCAATAAAATAACAGGAATATGGCTTGTTATTTTATCTGTTTTCAATTTTTCACATAGCTCAATGCCGTCCATCTTTGGCATCATAATATCACTTATTATTAGATCAGGTATATGTTCAATTGATTTTTTTAATCCTTCCTCTCCATTAACAGCTTCCAGAACTGTATAGTCTTTTTCCATATTTTCTCTAATATAACTTCGCACATCCGAATTATCTTCAACCAGCAACAGAATAGGTTTTTCTGTTTCAACAAACATATTAGCATCTATCTTCTCACTATTTGTTTCTTCAAAGAACTTCGATTCGGGGATTAAATTATAAACCGTATTCTCTTTATTAACAGGTTTACAAATCTCTTCTTCCTTATAGAGTTTTTCCCCTAATGGGATACTGATTGTAAAAATACTTCCTTCTCCTTCCGTACTTTCAACCTTAATCTTTCCTTTGTGCAATTCAATCAATTCTTTTGATAAGGCTAATCCTATTCCCGTACCTTCGTGGTCTCTTTTATGGGTACCATCAACCTGATAGAAACGATCAAATATTTTTGAAATTTTCTCTTTTGGAATGCCGATTCCTGTATCCCGGATGCTGATATTTACATATTCCAAATTGTTACTCAGTTTTAATTCAATTATTCCTCCCTCCGGCGTAAATTTGAATGCATTTGACAATATATTGGTTACTATCTTCTCTATTTTTTCTTTATCAATGTAGGCTATAATTTCCTCTTGGGTTGAATCAAATTTCAGTTTGATTTTCTTTCTTTCAGCATAAGATGAAAACGACAGTACAAGAATCTTAATTACAGAGACAATATTTTGAGGATCTGTCTGCAATTTCATATTACCTGATTCTACTTTCGATAAGTCGAGTAGTTGATTGACAAGTCTGAGAAGCTTTCCGGCATTTTTGTAGATTATTTTAAGCTCGTTCTTTGTCTTGTTGTCTTTTATTTTTTCTGATATTTGTTTTATCGGTCCAAGTATTAATGTTAGTGGTGTTCTAAACTCGTGTGAGATATTTGCAAAGAAATTCGATTTCATTTTATCCATCTCTTCTCTTTCTCTAAGTACAGCCTCATCCATTTTAACCTGGTTTTTAAATGATAATCTGTTCAACTCATACCTTCTTAAACCATATAATGTTGAAAGGAAGAGCAACCCATAAAATGAATAGGCCCACCATGTTCTCCACCACGGAGGTAATATTATTATTTTTATGGATATTCCTGCTTTGTTCCAAACGCCGTCATTGTTGGATCCTTTCACCCTAAAAGTATATTCTCCCGGATCGACACCTGTATAACCGGCAAAATTTACATTACCTGAATATATCCAGTTCCCATCCAAACCTTCTAATTTATAAGCGTATTGATTTTTTGAGGGATTAGTGAAATCGAGAGCTGCAAATCGAAATGAAAAAAAGTTTTTATCATGGGGGAGTACGATTTTAGTTACAGCTGTTATGCTTGAATCTGAATGAAAGGGTTTATTCAGAACACTAAACTCTGAAAGAATAATATTGGGAATGTTCTGGTTTTCTGTAAGACTGTCCGGATGAAATATATCAAAACCATTGATGCCTCCGAAAAGCATTTCGCCCCTGTTGTTCTTAAAGTATGAAGTCGGGTGATATACATTATCCTGAAAACCATCTTCAACATAATAGTTTTTAAATGCAGAAGGAAGAATAATACCTTTTTCATTGACCTTATCAGGATTAAATTTTGACAATCCGTTTCTTGTGCTTACCCAGAGATTATGATGGTCATCTTCTAATATTCCATATACAAAATTGTTGCAGAGACCATCATTCTCCTCAAAATGGGTAAATGTCTGATTTTCAGGATTAAACTTATTTAAACCACCGCCAAGTGTTCCTACCCACAATATGTCATTTTTATCCTGATAGACAACAGCTATAGAATTATTACTTATACTATTCGGATCATGGGGATCATGCTTATAATGACTGAACTGATTTGTTCTATAATCAAATTTGTTTAATCCATTTGATGATGTCCCTACCCAAAGAAATCCATCATTGTCTTCATAAATTTCGGATATTATATTTCCGCTTATACTATTAAAATTCTTAGTATCGTTCATATAGTGGAAGAAAACAGGATTAGTTCTAACTTTACTTAAAGCAATTTTGTTGAGTCCCCTTGATGTACCGATCCATAAATTATCTGACCGGTCTATATGCAGACGATCTACAATATTGTCGCTTAAACTCTGAGGATTTTCAGGATCATTTTTAAAATTGATGAATTGATTTCTTTTTGAATCAAATCTGCTTAAACCGCCGCGAGTACCTATCCATAAAATTCCCGGTTTTTCTTCTATTATTGAAAATAAGTCATTATTAACAATACTATTTAAATTATCCGGTTGATATTTATAATGTGTAAAAATTCCTTTTTTTCCGTCCAGTTTATTCAGCCCTCCTTCGTTGGTACCAATCCACAAAATTCCTGATTCATCCTCAAAAATAGGATATATTTTATTACTGTTAAGGCTGTTGGAATTATCATACTCCCTGTCGTAATGAATTATTTTCCCGCTGGTATGGTTGTATTTGCTCAAACCTTTACCTACTGTTCCCACCCAAACCAAACCGTTAATATCTTCATATATCGTGGAAACATCATCTGAACTCAAACTTCGGGGATCATACGGATTATATTTATAATGAGTAAACTTCTCATTCCGAATTTCAAACTTGTCTATTCCGGCGTTTGAAGTTGCAATCCAGATAACATCCGGTTCAGTAGATGACAGAGCTATATCCTGAAGTACATCCTGAGCGGGACTATTGAGATTTTTGGGATTATGTTTATAATGTTTAAAAGTTTCATTCACTTTATCAAACTTTTCTAATCCGCCTCCAAAAGTGGCAAGCCATAGTGCTTCCTTTTTATCTTCAACGATTGCTACGACAAAATTATGACTCAGGCTTCCGGAATTACCCGGATCATGTTTATAGCAGGTGAAATTTCCGGTCTCTCTATCAAATTTATTCAATCCCCCGCCATCAGTTCCAATCCAGATAATTCCTTCCTCATCCTCATATATTGCCCGCACGATATTATAACTTAAGCTATTGGGATTTTCCGGATCATTTTGATAACTAATCCATCTGTTCTTTATCCGATCAAATATATTAATACCTCCGTTTTCAGTCCCAATCCATAAAAAACCGGATTTATCTTCATATATTGACAGAATAAAATCGCTGCTGATACTATTTCTGATCGGATCATATCTGTAGTGAACAAATTTTTCTGTTGCCGGTTCATATTTGTCCAGTCCCCCGCCGTATGTACCAATCCAGAGATTTCCGTTTTTATCTTCATAGATTGCCTGAACATGGTTATTACTCAGGCTATTAGAATCCGCCGGATTGTGTTTATAAACTTTAAATCTTTTCCCGTCATATCGATTCAGTCCGTCTTCAGTACCTAACCACATGAATCCTTTACTATCCTTTAGAATACAAAGCACATATTCCTGCTCGAGTCCATCTTGAACGGAAAGATGCTCAAACTTCAGAATGTGGTTTTGAGAAAAAAGAAGTTGAGGTGGAAAAAAAATAAAACCCATGAGAAGGATTTTCATGTATCTTAAATTGAAAGGATAACTTAGAATTTCCCTACAAAAAAGAATGGCATCCTTTAACATTTTAATACTTTGATTTAAGTTTATACGTTAAATTATTTCTGGGGCAGAGCATCTCGAACGGGATTTTAGTAAGACAGTGTTTTATAAACCCTAAAAGAAAAATGCTGTATTCATTTTATGGTATTCAAAGGATAATGTCAATAAAAATTTGATTTTATAATATAAGTTCCCCTCCACTGTAAATTAATAAACAGGGGAGGGGGAACTATTATAAAATTATATCACTTTAATAGCATCATCTTCTTCGTTTCAATAAATGATCCTGATTGCAGTTTATAAAAGTATATTCCGCTTGATAAGCTAATGGCATTAAAATTAACTTCATAAACTCCAGGCTGTTTTTTTTCATTGACCAATATTACCACCTCTTTCCCTAATATATCATATACTTTTAATGAAGTTAAAGACTCAGTAGAAATTTGATATTTTATTTTTGTCGTTGGATTAAACGGATTTGGATAATTTTGATGCAGGTTAAAAGTTAATGGTTGATTTGCTTGCTCTACTATTTCGACTGTAGAAATTGTTAATCGAATGGAGTCGGTCCAGTAAACCCAACCATCACTCATTATTTCCAATTTGAAATTAAAATAACCTGGAAATTTTAAATCATCATAACTTACACATAACTGCGAAAATGTTCCGACTGTAGAGTCGGGAGGTATATCCGGCAGATTTAATATCCCTTGACCGTAGGAACAAGAATCAATAGAAATTATTTTTATAGAAGCATTTTTTATTGTTTTTGTTTTGTCTCCATTATGCACAAATGGTCTAATGTTCACTAAACCACTGCCATTGTAAATTTTATAACCAATACTATCAACAGTTGATGGATCTATAGTTGTGACCCTGGAAATATTATCAGTAGTCCAGATTTTAGATTCTGTAATATCCTTTACACTTAAAATGAGGCTGAAGATAGCTTCAGTATCAGCAACTAAACAATTTCCTGTCCAGATCTCTGAATTTCCAGATACCCCGGTTTTATATAGTTCAACTGAATCAATAAAACTGCTTTCCAAATTTTCAATATAAACCATGGAAGATATTTGATGAGAATTAGGATTTTCAACCAGAGCGGAAATTTTAAGAGTATCAATACCTGGGCGACAATAACTAATATTTTTGGTTAAGTCATGACCATATACTAAATTTTTTATCCATGCTAATGCACTTTTAACTACATCATCTCTGCCGTTTGCAACTCCTTCTTGTGTTAACCAAACTTCTTCATCAACTGGAAAACCTTTATGAATTAAGTGTCCTTCATTATTATAATTGGAGTAGAGTGCTCCATTATCTACTCTGCACTGGTAATAATTTATGTTAAATATAGGATAAAAATTTGCTGGGTAAAAATCAGTATAAGCTGCCGCAGTAGTTTTACCAAAAAACCTAACCATCGGATGAAATCGTAATCTAAACACATTATAATCAGCAGCACTTCCGCAATTCGGCCTGGTTAACACAGCAATCGGGTGATCGAAAAGTTTACTAGTTGGTGTAAAGAATTCTGTAGAACGAGCAGGTTTCAAATCGAAGGCAAAATGATCGTCTCCTTTTATTCTAATTGCTTGTGATTCATATGAAGTGGGATCTTGGTTAAAAAGATATTCAAAACCTAAATTTGCATATTCAGGTGAACCCCCAATATTATTCCTAAAATCCAGAATTAATCCCTTTACATCCCTATTGTTCACAAGATCTCTTACCGCTTGACCAAATAACTCTCGTATCTGTCCATCGGGAGCACCAAGCCAATTTAAAGCATTTATGTAACCCACATCTGTTCCGTCAACAATACCCCACGAAACTAGTTCATTATTTTTTAAATCTGGGAATGGCACTCCTTTTATTGGTAGCTTTTCCGTTGTTTTAAAATAAGGACGTTTAATGCTGTTGAGCAAAGTAGTAGGAAAATGAACTATATCTTTAGATGAATATTTTACTACATCAATTGTATCAAACAGTCCCCAATTTAATCCTAAACATTCCGTTGAAACATACGATGCGGATTTTGTTGAAGACGCATAACCGCGTCCGCCTAACAATATTGGAAAGTTCATCTCTAGTAGTTCTTGGAGATTTTGTTTCCATGGTTTACCATCGTAACCCAGAATGATATCACCGGGTTCTAATTTTAATGGATGATTTTCCATTACACTGTAAACAAGAGCAGTATTATCCGGAAGTGACGTTAATCCAGCACCAAAGTTAGTTCTAAAATCAGTTCCTAATATTAATAGTGGTAATCCTGGCTTATAATTAATTGAAGGATAATTGGAATATTCGTCGTCAAATAAAAACATGGATTGGTCTATACCTGGATCTCTAATATAGACATGCCATTCGCATAAGGCCCTGGTTAATCTGCATAGAATTCCGTAAAAACGCCCTCGACTAACTCCGGCAGCAACGATTGGACGATAATAATCCCTTAGTGAATCCCAATTAACAACCAAATTTGGAAATCCCCCCCAAGTTTGATCAACCTTATTCCAATACTGATCGAAAACACTAAGTTTTTGTTCAGTAGGTAATCCTTCTCCCCATGTGGAATCGATTATTGCTTGCCAATCTTTTGTTGAATAATGACCTGGTTTTTTCTTAAAGTATTTAAAGCCAGTAGTATCAATATTTTCCATCTTGACTTTATATATCGAGGTGAGAATTTGACTTTGAATTTCTTGAGTATAATTCAGGAAAAAGATACTTATCAAAAGAAATAATGATATTATTTTCTTGTTTTTAAAGTCCATGTTCATTTGGAACCTCTCTTACATTGTTTTTAAATACCTTTAATCTCAAATTGTAATTGAATGATTTGGAGTTTTAGTTGTTATTTGATTAAAATTATTTTCTTTGTCTAAATAATTTCTCCGGCCTTTAATTGATAATAATATATTCCAGATACCGGATGTCGGTTACCTTATTTTGGATAAAATTCTACTCTGTGATTACCAATATTTTTTCTTCATCAACAAGTTGCTTAATAATCTTTTTTTCAGAATCAAAGACTGTTATTTGATTCCTAGTCCTATAAGCCACGCAATATTTTATTGTTGTCTTTTCGTTAAATGAGTCAGAGTAATTTTGACCCAAATAAAGTTCTGTTGGAACTAAGTTGTTCATCTCTGTTTTTTCAATTGTAAAATTTCAACATTAGATAGATATTATTTTCAGGAAGGTTTTTCTACCCGATTTGTCTTGAATTATTATCTGATTTGTCTTTTTGAAAAAATATTTAAGGTATAGTGAAGTAAAATTCCATTATAGAGGAGTTAAAATGCTTAATTACTATATTGTTGTGTTGTTCCAAGCAATTCAATCACTTTACAATTAAGTAATTTTCAATAAGCGGAGCACAGATTTTTAAAGTAACACGGTTATATTTTTTTAAGATACTGCGATGGCGTGACACCAAACTGCATCTTAAAGTATTCTGAAAAGTGGGCTGGATTATTGAAACCTACTTCAAGTGCTATTTCAGAAATGTTCCCATATTTCTTTTCTATTAATTCTGCCCCTCTGGTTACACGTATTCTTCTAATTAATTCAACAGGAGGTTCACCTATTAATGAGACAACTTTCTTGTGAAGAACCGAGCGGCTTACAGCAATTAATTCTGAAAGTGTCTCCACGTTAAAAGAAGGGTTAGACATATTTTTCGTTACTGTATCAAAAACTTTTTTGAGGAATTTTTTATCTGCCGAAGTGATCTTTGATTCTTCTAATTCAATTAATCCATGTTTCTTAAAATGCTCATGAATTCTCTTCCTCTGCTCAATAAGATTTTTTATCCTGGCTTTTAATTCATCGGGTTCGAATGGTTTCATTATATATTCATCTGCACCTGTTTCAAATCCTTCTATCTTGTCCTGTATTGCCGCTTTTGCAGTAAGCAGTATTACAGGAATGTGGCTTGTTCTTTCATCTGTCTTTAACTTCTTACACAATTGAAAACCATCCATTTTTGGCATCATAATATCACTTATTATGAGATCAGGTATATGTTCAATTGATTTTTTTAACCCATCTTCCCCATTAACAGCTTCCAGAACTGTGTACTCTTTTTCCAAATTTTCTCTGATATAACTTCGTACATCGGAATTATCTTCAACCAGCAACAGAATAGGTTGTTCTGTTTCAATAATCATATTAGCATCTATTTTTTCTTTCTTAGTTGCTTCAAAGAACCTCGATTCCGGAATTAAATCCGTATCTACTTTATTACTTTTTACAGAATTACAAATTTCTTCTTCTGTATAGAGTTTTTTACTTAATGGGATACTGATTGTAAAAATACTTCCTTCTCCTTCAGTACTTTCAATCTTAATCTTTCCTTTATGCAATTCAATTAATTCTTTTGATAGGGCTAATCCTATTCCCGTTCCCTCATACTCTTTTTTATTCGTCTCGTCAACCTGATAGAAACGATCAAATATTTTTGAAATTTTCTCTTTCGGAATGCCGATTCCTGTATCCCGGATGCTGATATTTACATATTCCAAATTGTTACTCAGTTTTAATTCAATTATTCCTCCCTCCGGCGTAAATTTGAATGCATTTGACAATATATTGGTTACTATCTTCTCTATTTTTTCTTTATCAATGTAGGCTATAATTTCCTCTTCGGTTGAATCAAATTTCAGTTTGATTTTCTTTCTTTCTGCATAAGGTGAAAATGAAATTATAAGAACCTTAATTACAGAGACAATATTTTGAGGGACTGCTTGCAATTTCATATTTCCAGATTCTACTTTCGATAAGTCCAGTAGTTGATTGACAAGTCTGAGAAGTTTTCCTGCATTGTTGTAGGCTATATTAAGCTCGTTTTTTGTCTTGTTGTCTTTTAATCTTTCTGATATTTGTTTTATCGGGCCAAGTATTAATGTTAAAGGTGTCCTGAACTCGTGTGAGATATTAGCAAAGAAATTTGACTTCATCTTATCCATCTCTTCTCTTTCCTTAAGCACTGCCTCATCCATTTTAACTTTGTCTTTTAATCTTAATCGGTTCATTTCGTATCTTCTGATTACGTATAGCGAAAAAGAGAAGATAAGGATATAAGAACTGTATGCCCACCAAGTTCTCCACCAGGGTGGGGTAATAATAATTGAGATTGAAGCGCCAGTCTCATTCCAGACACCTTCTGAATTTGAGCCTTTTACTCTGAAAAGATAACTGCCGTAATCGAGGTTGGTATAAGAAACATTTCTCCTTGTTCCGCAGTAAGTCCAATCTTTGTCAAAACCTTCAAGCTTATATGCATATTGATTCTTAGCAGGTGAAGTATAGTCGAGTGAAGCAAATTCAAATGAAATATTGTTTTCCGAATAAGGGAGATTAATAATCCTTTTTATAGAAATAGTTGTATCAAGAATAGCCTCTTTATTAAAAATTTTGAATGATGTAATTACAACCGGAGGAATAAACTGATTGATTTTTATACTGTCAGGATGAAACCGAATAAATCCCTTACTACTAGCAAAATACATTTCTCCATTAGCTGCCTTAAATGATGTTTTATTTCCCTCATACCTTATCGATATCCAATCCGAAACATCAAAACTTTTAAATAGATTTCGTTCAGGATCGAATTTTAAAACGCCCTTGTTCGTGGCTAACCACAAAAAACCATCATCATCTTCAAGTATACCTGCTATACCATTATTAATTAAATAGTGATTAAACTTCTTTGTTGTACGGTTATATTTATCTAAACCCTGGTTTGTAGCAAACCATAATTTGTTTTTTTTATCTTCGTAAATATAACGAACCTGTCTGCCGATTATACTCCCTGAATCTTTTGGATCAGGCATAAATTCAGTTATTGTGCTTTGTTTTTGATTCAAACAGACTAATTTTCCATACATGGATTGGAACCAGATAAGACCAAAACTGTCTTCATATATCAAGCTTACAGATAATTTTATTTTATAAAACTTTTTAATTTTTAATGTTGCACGATCAAGAAAATGAAGACCATATCCATTAGTTCCAATCCAAAATCCTTTTTTAGTTTCATAGACATAAGTAATAGATTTATTGAATATTTTCCCCGATACATCATACAAATATTTGATATTACCTCCGTCATCTTTTTTATATACACCGCCTTCCTTATCTTCAAACCACAAATCACCTGAATTTTCCTTCCAAACAACATTATTTTTACCAAATGGACTTGAGTCAAACTTTTCAGAAGAAGGGTTAAATTTGACCCATCCATTCTCAGTGTTAACAAACAGCATCCCTTTATCTTCTATAAAAGACTTGACCCTTGTGTCAAGATTATAGCTTTTAATAGAATTCTTTTTAAGGCTAAGCTTACTCACACCTCCACCCTGTGTTCCCACCCAGAGTATCCCGGATTGATCAAAATAAACTTTAATTATATTGTTATTGCTAAGACTTCCTGGTTCAGTATAATCGTGTTGGTAGTAACTAATAAACTTTTTTGATTTTATATCGAAGGCATATAATCCATTCATAGTACCCACCCAAAGAACACCGGACAAATCCGTACATATACTGATAATGTTATTATTTTTATTAATTTGTTTTATACCAGGGGCAGGAATATAATGGCTGAAATCACCCGTTTCCGGATTAAATTCAACTAAACCCAGATGCGTACCCAACCAGATTGGTCCGGTACTATCTCCGCAAATAACGTTGCTCCAGTACTTTGAATCATTACTCCAAACTTTTTTTCTATTGGCCGGGTCATTCCAATAATGTTCAAACTTTCCTGTTTCAAAATTAAACTTATTAAGCCCTCCGCCGCCGCCAAACCAGAGCGAACCTTTTTTATCTTCAAATACCCCTTCAATAACATTATGAGATATACTGCCGGGATCTGTGCTGTCAAATCTATATACCGTAAATTTTTCTGTTGCCCTGTCAAATTTATACAACCCATATCCACCACCCACCCAGAGTTTTCCATATTTATCCTCATGGATAGGGCAAATTTGGTTACTAGCTTCATTCTCATTGCCAGATGTATCGAGCGTATAATGTACAAAAGTTTCGGTTACGCGGTTGAACTTTTCAAGTCCATACCAGGTCCCAATCCATAAAACTCCTTCTTTATCCTCATATACAGAAGTTATGAAATTATTGCTTATACTCGAAGTATCGTTTGGATTGTGTTTGTAAGTCACAAAGTTATATCCATCGTATCTTACCAAACCATTACCTGTACCTATCCATAAAAAACCAAGGTGGTCTTTTAGAAACCAGAATACATTATTATCCGGTAAACCATCTTTAACGAATATATGTTCAAATCTATTTGTTATGTATTGAGATTTAACGATCTGTGGAAATGAAATTGACGAAATAGAAGATATTATAAAAAAATATATGCTGTAGAATGCTATTGGTAGTAATCGATTCATTATTGTCCCACGCATACAAACTGTGAATAGATTTAACAAATAAATTATATATTTAAAAGTAATATCCGCTGTAAGATTTTCTAGGGAACGCAGAATTTCAAACGTGAATTTTACAAAACAAAATTGAATAAATCCCTAAAAGTTAAATGTTAGATTAATTTTATGTTATAAAAATGGTAAAGTCAATAAAAAACTTTGAAGCTTGAGTTATGATTTAATGAAGGATAATTTATTTAAAAATATTTTTTACCGCATCAACCAAGTTCCCTAACTCCGGTTTTATAATTTATTAAATCAGGTATTTTTAAGAATGTCTTTGCTTATTTCATCAATATCATTTTTTTAGATTCGACAAAAGAGCCTGCCTTTAGCTGATAGATATAAACTCCGCTTGGCAAGTTTAATGCATTCCAATTTAACTCATAAGTTCCTGCCGGTTTTTCTTCATTAACTAAATTTGCAATTTCTTTTCCAAGTATGTCATATATTTTTAGTATAACATAAGACTGTTTTGGTATTGAGTAATTTATAGTTGTACTGGGATTAAATGGATTTGGGTAATTGTTTGTTAAGATGTAAGAATTTATAAGACTTATGTCCTCATTGATTTTTGTAACAGAACCGTATTTATATAAATATTTCTCATAATTCACCACACCATTCTCATTCAATTTCTGACCTAACACCTCAGTTAGATTATTATTTTCATCATATGTGTACGCATATTTCGAAGTAATAAACCAACCAGTAGAAACCCAAGATTGACCAACTCTCTCAGTTAGATTATTATTTTCATCATATGCGTATGATCGTTTCCAACCCTTCACCCAGGCATAACCTTCCCAGGCTAGAGCTAACTCTTCAGTCTGATTATTATTTTCATCATAGGTATATGAAATTTTCCAACCTGGGAGTAACTCCTCAGTCAGATTATTATTTTCATCATATGTGTATGAAAGTTTCGCGAAAACATTTCCCCAAGCAGAACCATCCCAGGTTTGAGAAAAAGTCGTGGCTAGATTATTATTTTCATCATATGTGTACGAAATTCTCTTACTATTCACGTAGATAGAACCATCCCATTCTTGCCATAACTCCTCGGTTAGGTTATTATTTTCCTCATATGTGTATAAAATTTTTGAATTTTTCACCCAAGCAGAACCATTCCATTGTTGAACTAATTCCTCGGTTCGATTATTATTTTCATCATATCTGTATGAATATTTATTAGCATCCACCCAGGCAGAACCATTCCACCTTTGGCGGATTGATTGTTCTGGGGAAGAAGTTATTTGAGATTTTACTTTAATATGTGCTTTAACTTCTTCTGAGTAGTTTGATTCTTTTCCCTGTGTATCTATTGCTTTAACTTTATATTCAATCGCAATTTTTTTTTGGATGGAAATATTGATGATAACATCCTCTTCAGTATCGACGTAATTACAGTTATTTCTTCCTAACACTGTGGCTATTTCAACAAAATTATTTGAATCTTTTTTCTTATATATTTTATATTTACTAACATCCGATTCAAGATTAGGGTCCCAAATTAATTTTGGGTTACCATTGTAATTTTCAATTTTAAGATTTTGAGGTTTTGCAGGCGCTAAACTAATTGGGTCTTTTATACGCACTGCAATTGTATAACTTTTATTTGTGGGATTAAATGATAGTATTTGTATCCCAATATTTGTTTCTGAAAAAGAGGTTCCATTCCAATAATCACTTGGAGGATTTGACCAAGGAGTTAGAACATCACCCACTTGATAGAGATCCAAACTATCGCCATTAAGATCTGTAGTTTCGAACCTACCTCCATGACTATATGTACATTGATAAGGACCGCCGCCATATGGGGTTAAAGCACTTGGATGCCACGTAGCCTGCCAATATTGCCCCTGAAAGCCTTCAATAAATATATTTTCACTTTCTGTATATCCATTTTCACGATCTGCTTTTTCTTTATCAATTTCATCATCGTTCATACTGCTATTATTCGTGCCATGATATAACATCTTCCATTTGAAACGACCTTCAGCATCTAACTTTATTACCCTACAAACGGAAAGAAATTCGTCATCTTTAATGAAATGATAAATTAAAATTCCGGGTTTTAAACGACCATTTCGACCACAATCCGCTGCATAATATGGTTCAAATTCACTAATCCATTGTCTATTTTCAATCAAAAAAAATTGATTTGTGCCTGGAATATCAATTTTAAAAAGTCTGGAATTTGTGGATCCTTCCGGCTCATTTATAGTTGATGCAAAATCATATAATACGTATTCGTCTCCATTTGAGGTAATAGTTTTTGGAGTTATCCAACCGAGACGCCACTTTTCATAACCACTATAAACACTTCTCCAGCCGCCAGCATAAGTCTTTAAGCTTGAACTATAACGAGAATTAGAAATTCTATAAGGTGCATCTGCAAAATGAAATCCATAAAAATAATGGGTCATTTCATGTGCAACATGGTTAACTATTGTCTTTGATCCATTTGATTCAAGTGAAGAATTAATAGCCCAATTTACATGCGGCTCAAACATTCCTATCCCTGAACCTGGAAAGCAGCCGTTGCCAATAATTTTTACCCCATCTCTAAAATGAGTTGGACAGTCTAATTTTGCATGACCAACACCAAATCTATAATTCTCTTTGTAATTTTCATCATGCAGGTTTCTAGTTATAAACCATATCATATCAACTTGAGAATCTTTACCGGGTTTATTATTAAATTCTTTAAATGTCCAATTATCATACAAACCGAAGTCAACATTATAAGGCTGATCATCTAATTTGTTTAAAACTTCCTTTTCGATTGTTGACCGAGCTTCTTTAGGATTAGATGTATAGGCTAATTGATGATAATAATTTTCATCATGATCCGTGGTTACATAATAAACATCGCCGATAACATGTAAATTTCCATAAGAATTCTCATAAAAATATCTACTTACTGTTTCAGGGTAATAATCCCCGGTTGAGCTGTATTTATTATTGACAAATGATTGTGCCCAGTCAGGGAGTAAATGGACATCCGGCCAAATTTCTGTTTCTTCAATATCATCAGCAAACCGAACAAAAATTACAAGTACACGCAATATACCGGTGCTTGTAATATATCGACCTACAAAGTGTTTAGGCAAAATAAAACTCTCATGAGTTTCCGGTATACCACAATTAATATTAACATTTTGCGGTTTCATATATTGACAGGTTATAAATAATAATATATTTAACAGAAAAATAAATTTTTTGCGCATTTCCTCTCCATCAAAAATTAATCAGAGGATAACTACGCTTTTATGGAATGGAATTTCTACCAGATTTGTATAGAACTTTTATAGATTTGTAACTTCTATGAAATGAAATATTTGAAAAAGACTAATTTTTGATAATTTATTTAGTGTATTGAGATGGGGAAACGCCAAATTGTTTTTTAAAACATTCCGAAAAATATGCGGGATTATTAAAACCTACTTCATATGCAATTTCAGTAATATTTCCAAAATTCTTTTCGATTAGATCAGCAGCTCTTTTAAGTCTAATTCTTCTAATTAATTCAACCGGTGATTCACCGATTAATGATGTAATCTTTCTATGCAGAATAACTCGGCTAATTGCTAAGTTCTCTGCAAGGAATTCAACATTGCATGAAGAATTTGAAATATTTTCTGTTATTATTTTATATACTCTTTCCAAGAATTTTTTATCAATAGAAGTAATTCTTGATTCATCTAATTCAATAAGTCCGTGTTTTCTGAAATGTTCATGAATTCTCTTTCTTTGTTCCAATAAGTTTTTTATTCTAACTTTTAATTCTTTTTCTTCGAAAGGTTTCATTATATAATCGTCGGCTCCTGTTTCATACCCGATTATCTTATCATTGCTTGTTGCTTTTGCTGTCAATAAAATAACAGGAATGTGGCTTGTTCTTTCATCTGTTTTCAATTTTTCACAGAGCTCAATACCGTCCATCTTTGGCATCATAATATCACTTATTATTAGATCAGGTATATGTTCTATCGATAACCTAAATCCTTCTTCGCCATCTTCGGCTTCACTTATTTGATAATATTCTGATAAGATTTCAATAATATATTTTCTTAAATCATAGTTATCTTCAACAATTAATAAGACTGGTTTTTCATTGTTAAAGCTAAATTCCAACTCCAGCTTTTTTTTCTTTAATTCTTGATCATATTCTTCAATGACTAAATCTGTTACTTTTCTTTGAGTTTCAATTGATTCAACAATTTCTTGAGGGAATAAATGTTTTTTTCCTAAAGGAATGTAAACGGAAAATTTAGATCCTTTATTATCTTCACTCTCTACTTCTATTTTCCCTTTATGCAGTTCAATTAGCTCTTTTGTTAAAGCTAATCCTATTCCCGTACCTTCATATTCTCTTTTATGGGTATCATCAACCTGATAGAAGCGGTCAAATATTTTGGAAAGTTTTTCTTTTGGTATACCTATCCCTGAATCCCTGATAGATATTCCAACAAATCCTTTATCGTCAAGCCGACCTCGCCTCCTGCCGGCAAGGCAGGTTCGGAATGACTATTACTATTGGATGAAGAAAAATAACGCGTCACATTAACTTCAATCTGTCCGTCTTCCGGAGTAAACTTGAATGCATTTGACAATATATTGGTTACTATCTTCTCTATTTTTTCTTTATCTATGTATGCGATAATTTCTTCTTCAGTTGAGTCAAATTTCAGTTTGATTTTCTTTCTTTCAGCATAAGATGAAAACGACAGAACAAGAATCTTAATTACAGAGACAATATTTTGAGGAACTGTCTGCAATTTCATATTACCTGATTCTACTTTCGATAAGTCGAGTAGTTGATTGACAAGTCTGAGAAGCTTTCCGGCATTTTTGTAGATTATTTTAAGCTCGTTCTTTGTCTTGTTGTCTTTTATTTTTTCTGATATTTGTTTTATCGGTCCAAGTATTAATGTTATTGGTGTTCTAAACTCGTGTGAGATATTTGCAAAGAAATTCGATTTCATTTTATCCATCTCTTCTCTTTCTCTAAGTACAGCCTCATCCATTTTAACCTGGTTTTTAAATGATAATCGGTTCAACTCATACCTTCTTAAACCATATAATGTTGAAAGGAAGAGCAACCAATAAAATGAATAGGCCCACCACGTTCTCCACCAAGGCGGTGTAATAATAATTGAAACTGAAGTCCCAACTTCATTCCAGATACCGTCATTGTTTGAACCCTTTATTCTGAGAACATACTTACCCGGATCAAGATGAGTATATGTCACATAACGACGGGAAGCGTCTGAATATACCCAATCCGGATCAATCCCTTCCATTTTGTAAGCGTATTTATTTTTGCTGGGTGTTGTATAATCTAGAGATGCAAATTCAAAAGAGAACACAGATTGGTTAAATGGCAAGATAATTTCATCCGTATTTGAAATTGTTTTTGAAAGGGGAGAATCATTTCCCGGTTTAACTGATTCATTAAATATCTGAAAATCAGTAATTACGATTGGGGGTATGTTGGTATTCTTTTGAATCTTTGCCGGATTAAACACAAGAATTTTATTATTGCCCCCAAAATATAAATCGCCCCTTTTGTTTTCATAATATGCGTAACGATAGAAATCTTTGGCTGGCAATCCATCTTTTTCATCAAGGAATCTTAGACTTCTATTTTGGGTATTAAACCTGCAGATACCACTTTTTGTATGCAGCCAGAGAATACCATTTTTACCTTCAAGTATTCCCATAATATCAATATTGAGTAATCCGTCTTTATCTACATACCGAAAAAATTTATTTTTTATTCGATCAAATTTTTGCAATCCATTCGTAGTGCCTATCCAAAGATTACTTGAGTCATCTTCATATATAGAACTTATATAATCACTGGCAATACTAAGAGAATCATCCGGATTATTTTTAAAATGATAAAATTTTTCCTTATCGGGATCAAATCTGTTTAATCCCCCATGCCGGGTTCCAACCCACAATACTGGTTCATTCTTATAATTGGAGAAAAAAAGAGAATTTACTTGGTTATCGCTGAGACTATATTTATTATTCAAATCTCTAAAATAATGCTTGAATTTTTTTGTATCGGGATCAAACCTGATCAATCCTCCAACAGTTCCAATCCAGAGTATTCCTTTTTCATCAATTGTCATTGATAGAATTACATGAGTAAGATGGAATTTATTCAAGTCCTCTTTTGATTCATAAAAATATTGATTGGAAAAGGTTTTGTTTTTCTTATTAAACTTTAACAGTCCCCAATAAAGCGTGCCAATCCAAATATTATCAGGATCAGATTTGGTCTGACAAATTGCTCTGATAGGGCAGTTAATGTAATACTGTTTTATTTCCCGGGTTTCCATATTATATCTTAGAAGACCTTGTTCCTCAGTGCCAATCCATAGTATAAGCCCATTTTCATAAATATCTTCGTGAATGGATCTAACTGAACATTCACTATCATTTATATCAACGGTTATTACTCTAAATATATCCTTGTCCTTAATATATTTATTGACTCCTCCACCCATTGTACCTATCCATATGATGCCATTTTTATCTTCATACCAGCTTTCGACGAAATTACTGCTTACACTAAAAGGATTATGGGGATCTGGATATAGATCAAATGCAATATTCTTAGCTTTATTTGTGATATATAGACCTTTCTGATTATTTGGGTGTATCCAAACCTGTCCATTTTTATCCTCCATATAATATCCGATATCAATATATCCGACATCCGGAACTGGTATATTCAAAGATTGGTAAAGAGATTTTGAAAAATTTGTTAGCTTATCATTATTCTTATTTAGTTTGTAAATAACACCTCCAACAGTAATAGTAATAAGGCTGTCTCCATCAGCAATATCTTCTTGAAACCCCCATATCATTCCACCACCCAAGAGAGGATTTCTAATAAAAGGATAGCTCTTGGCAGATAAATTATTTTTATTAATAAATCTTTCGCTGCCTTTGTTAAGTAAATTTATCCCTGATGCTGTGCCAATCCATAATAATCCCTCGTTATCTTCATAGGCAGAAACTACGTAATCATCGCTCAGAGAATAGGGATCTTCTGGATTGCTTTTGTAATTTACAAATTTGATACTATCATTTGTATCAAGAATCCCATGCGCAGCAACTTTCGATAAACCACCAGCCGTGCAAATCCATAAATTACCTGACTTATCTTCATATATATATTGTATAAAGTTATTACAGATGGAATTTGGGTCTTTGTCATCATGTTTGTATTGAAAAAATATCTCCTTATCCCGGTCAAATCTATTCAGCCCTCCACCCAATGTTCCGATCCAAAGATCCCCCTTTGAGTCTTCAATGATTCCTCCACTTATCCAATTATGGCTTATACTTTTGGGATTATTAACATCATGTCTATATATTATGAATTTATAACCATCGTATCTATTCAGCCCGTTGCGCGTGCCAAACCACATGAATCCTTTGCTATCCTGCATAATAAATTCAACAACGCTGCCGGAAAGTCCATCACCTACCGTCAAGTGCTCAAACTTCATAATGTGGTTTTGAGAAAAAAGAAGTTGAGGTGAAAAAAGAATAAACAGGATTATGAAAAAATTCATTCTGGTAATACGATCGAGTTTTTTAAATGATAGTAAAGTCAAAATAGACTCACTGGTTTAGGATACAAGTTAGAATAATAAAATTTATTTACATATTGAACCAATAAGTGAATTTAATCATAAAAATATTATCCGGTTCTACATCAAGTAATCTTGTAAAAGATTTTTTTAATTGGAAAGACCCAATGTTTTCAACATCTGAGCGGGTTTGAGTCCAGACAAAATAAAAAACTGAACCTGGCAAATATTCCCATCGTAAAACTGCATTCCCTCTTAAAGATTTATAATTAAAATTAGGATTATAAAATTGGATACTTCCAGCAGGCCCATTTCCATCAGGATCGGCAGTTAAATTTTCTTGATTAAAGGTTGACCCTTCTTCACCATAAACTAAAAAATTATATGTGCGCGGTTGTTTTAATTCTTTATAATTTTTATAACTGCCCGATGAAATTAGAGGCTGTGCATATAATTGTAAACTTAGTTTCGGAGTAAAAGTCCAGTTAAGTCTTATGTTAGCTCCAAAAGTATTTTGATTCAACTCTGCAAAAACATATCTCTTTCCAAATGTATTTATTGCTAACGGATCTTCAAAAGAGCCAATCCATTGTGATTGTTCCATATCTTTTTCATAAAAAGGGCCAATGCTAAATGAAATATTTGAAGCCGGACGCAATTCAACATTTAAATTTAAATGCCAATTTCTTGTATAGCTTGCTTGATAAGTACTAGTGCCCAGAGATAAAATCCAGTTTTTTCTGCTGTCTGTATCAATATTCAAATCCGCTCGATAACCGGGTGTATTAAGAGTTAAGGGCCCTCCTCTGGTTCTTATATTATTAATTGTTTGAGGATTGTATTCAAGAAGCCAAGTAAAATTATAATAGTTTAGAAGCTGCCATCTGCCGAAGTGGCGAACTCCCTCCCAGGTAATGTTTCCTTCATAATCATAGTTTTGGAATATTGCAACGCTAAATTGCAAATAACGGTAAATATCTGTAGGGTCCGACCAATAATAACCTCCTCCTATATGCATATTTACAATATCTGTTCTGGACAAAAAACCAAGATCATTTAAATCAAATTCAGGGGAAACAATGCCAAATGCTGAATTGACAAAGAAATTTCCTTTTTGTTTGTTTAAAACAATTCTACCGGCATATCCTGTTAATGATGTTCTTGAGCTATCAACACTCAAAATGGAATTGTCGGGACGCTGAAAATAATGCTGTGAATTTGTCTGCAGGTCAGTAATTCTTTTTGAACTTCCATTAACGTTGCTTATTCCTCCCCATCCTGTAATAACCCATGTTTTGGAGGAATCCAAAAAAGTCCATCCATCAATTCCTGCTGTATAGGCAGATTTATTAATTTCATCTTTTAATCTCTTGTCTTTAAAATTTCTTGCAGCTAAAGTTGAAATAAACCCGATGCCTTGTCTTCCTTCATTAATTTCCTTTTGTCCTCTAACTATTCCATAATAAGTTAAAGGTTCTACTTCCGATTCAGAAGAAATACTATTTGACTGATACCTAGCGTATTCTCTTTTAGTCAAAGCTTGAATAACGCCAAGATTCCAATTTTCAATTTTACCTGTTAATTTAGCAGCTCCTAAAATATGAGTTCCATCGGGATAATCGACATAGTTGGCATCAGGTGTTGAGCCCTGGGGAGTTCTTCCAATGCGGCGGCTGTAAAAAAAATTCGGATTAGACCAATTAAAATCCCAGTAATTTATTGAACCTCCCTGCCCAAATTTAAATATGGTTGAGCCTTCAACAAAGAAAGGCCTTTTTTCATAAAAGAAAGTTTCAACATCGCTTAAATTTATTACTGCAGGGTCAATTTCAACCTGACCAAAATCCGGATTTACAGCTGCATTAAGAGTAAGGTTAGTTCCAATCCCCATTTTAATATCAGCACCTATTCCGGGAATATACTCGGAACCACTTTTAAAAGGATTTTCTGCCTGCGGATGAGTGTATTCTGCTCTTGTTGTTAGGTAAGGAAGAATTTCAATGCTTGACAGAGATTCAATTTTATTAATTCCTTTTATATTTATGAAATGAGAAACAAAACCGCTGCTTTCATTTTTAGGGATATATACTAAATAATCCTTCTCTTTTTTTCGTGCAATATCTCTTCTCATATTTACTCCCCAAACATTCGTATCTTTATTTTGAAAATGCAATTGGGAAAAAGGAATTTTCATTTCTACATTCCAGCCCCCTGAATCAATACGTGCTTTTCCTTCCCAAACTCCATCCCAAGTTTCGTCACCATAGTAATCATTATAAAGAACACCATCATATAAAGTACCGGCAGCAGAAACTGCAAAATAAAACCCGCTTCGCTTATCATTATAAGGATCAAGGAAAAACATAAAGAGGTCGGAGTCGGTAAAATTATCTCTTCGTGCTAATCTTGCAACAATTGAGTCTGGAGAAGAATCTGATAATCGAGCACCGAGATATAATGCATCATTTGTATAAATAATTCTTATAAAAGTTTTTTCGGTTGGCGCTGTTCCCTCAATGGGATCCAATTGTGTAAAATTAGAAACTGAAAATTCATTAGACCAGACACCTTCATCTAAATAACCATCGACGTTAATAACTTCATTTGTTTTTTCTGCAATAACTTCTTTAACTTGATTTGGAATATGCTCGCCGGGCAAAGCCTGCAGCAGAGTATTTGTTAAAATAATTATCGCGCACAATGTAAAAAATTTCATTCCTTAAACCTTATTATAAAATCTAATTACTTTTTTGAATAATAATATTCTAGTAGACAAAGAACTAATCCACTTGATAAGCTTAGTCTATCTCCTGGAATATGTTTATAAGATTTAAAATTAATTCCATCAAACCTGTCAAGACCGCTGTTTTTTCCTATCCAGATATAACCCATTTTATCCTTAATAATACAATTAACTACTGGTGAGGATAATCCTTGATCAGTGGAATAATGTTCAAAACTTATTTCATTAGTTTGAGAGTAAAGTATAGAATTGATGAATAAAAAAATAAACCCGAGGGAAAGAATTTTCATGTATCTAAAATTGGAAGGATAAATTAGCATCCCCCAACAAAAAAGAATGGCATCTCTTAACATTTTTATACTTTGATTTAAGTTTATAGGCTAAATTATTTCTGGGGCAGAGTATCTCGAACAGGATTTAGTAAGACCGTTTTTTATAAACCCTAGAGGAAAAATGTTGTATTCATTTTATGGTATTAAAAGGATAAAGTCAATAAACTTTTACTTAAATAAATTTGAAGATCAAGATCTGATTTAACACTAGATATTTACTTAAAAATATTTTTTACAGCATCAACCAAGTTTTCAACTCCAATAATTTCAATTCCTTGTGATGCGGTAATTCCCTTTAAATTATTTTTTGGAATAATAATTTTTTTGAAGCCTAATTTTTCGGCTTCTTGTATTCTTTTTTCAATATGTCCGACGCTTCTAACTTCTCCGCCTAATCCAACTTCTCCAATTAATACAAATTGATTGTTTACAATTTTGTTCAAAAGACTGGAAATAATTGCACAGCAGACAGCCAGATCGACAGCGGGTTCGGCAATTCTAACTCCGCCGGCCATATTTCAAAAAAACATTATTTGCTGAAACTCTATATCCTCCTCTTTTTTCAAGAACCGCAAGTAAAATTGAAAGTCGCCTTTGATCAAATCCAGTTGCGACACGCTGCGGATAACCATAATTAGAAGGAGTAACTAAAGCTTGGACTTCCAATAAAATCGGCCGCGTTCCTTCCATGCTGGAAGTCACAACCGAACCAGAGGTTTCCCTTTCTCTTTCACTTAAAAATATTTCACTGGGATTTTTAATTTCAATTAAACCTTCTTCACGCATTTCAAAAATGCCGATTTCATTTGTGCTGCCGAATCTATTTTTTTGTGCTCTCAAAATTCTAAATGAATGCTGCGAATCTCCTTCAAACTGAAGAACTGTATCAACAATATGTTCAAGTACTTTTGGGCCCGCAATCATTCCTTCTTTTGTTACATGTCCAACTATTATTACACAGAAATGTTTTTTCTTAGCTTCATCCATAAGCAGGGCAGTGCATTCGCGAATTTGTGTAATTGTGCCGGGGGAATTTTCAAGCTCGCTTCTATACATGGTTTGAATAGAATCAATTACCACAACTGAAGGAGTCAATTGACTTATTGCAGAAAGTATAACACTTAAATCTGTTTCAGCTAAAACATAAAAGCTGTCGGATTTAATTTTTAATCGTGATGACCTGATTTTAATTTGCTTTGCAGATTCTTCGCCGGTTACATATAAAACTTTTTCGTTTATTTTTCCTGCGGCTTGCATTACCAATGTTGATTTACCAATTCCCGGGTCGCCCCCTAACAATGTAACCGAACCTGGCATCAATCCGCCACCTAATACTCTATCAAATTCATTTATGGTGGTTTTAATTCTTTCGTCTTCTGTGGCAGATATTTCTTCTATTCTGTTAACGGAAATTTTTCCTTTGTATGCCGTTGGTTTTCTACTGTTTGATTCAATGATTTCTTCAGTGAAGGAATTCCAGCTATCACATTCCGGGCATTTCCCAACCCAGCGAAGTGATTCGTAACCACAGTTAGAGCAGATATATTTTATTTTTGTTTATCATATACGAAGAGTTTTACCACTTAGACACTAAGAACACTTAGCCACACTAAGTTTTATTCAGCTGGAATCTTTGAAAATTCTTTTGTAACTAAAGGTATTAGCTTTCAGTTATATTTTCACAATGAAATTTAATTAATAAACCTTTTGGTACAATTTCCCGTTAATTTTAAATAAGAAATCTAATTGTTCTACTTATAAACAGTTATTCAATGCGTTGTCTATAGCGTTTCAATTCTCGGAGACATACTCGTGAATGGTTTTAAATCTTCAAACAAGTAAGTCAAGAATTAAATTAGAACCTAATTCTTTATTTTATATTTAATGGAACTGGAATTTGCTTAAGGATTTATTCAACCAATTTGAAGAAAGTCTCTTCAATCTACGTTTCAATAAACATAAGTTCCAACAATCCTTCGAAATTAAATTCTTCATGCAACTCCCTTAATTTCCAACAACTTCTTTGTCATAGTAAATCTACAATTATATATTATAAATTATGCAATTCACCTTAAGGTAAGTGCATAAGTGCCTAAATGGTAAAGCTGGATTTCTAATTTAACTTAGAATTATCTTTTCAACTTTTTCCAAAGCAACTGGAATTGCGGAAACATCTTTTCCACCGGCAGTTGCAAGATGAGGCCTTCCGCCGCCGCCGCCGCCTACAAGCTTTGCAAGTTCACCAACAATTTTTCCTGCACTAAACTTTTTCTCTTTTATTAAATCATCTGAAACAACGCAGACAATTCCAACTTTATTATCAATTGTTGAAATTAAAACTCCAATTCCGTTTTTTATTTTATTTCTTATTTCATCACCAAATGATTTTAATTCATCCATTGTTTCAGCATCAACTTTGGATTTATATACCTTAATTCCATTTACATCAATTGGATTTTTAATAACAGAATCAAGCTGTCCCAATTTGCTTTGCAGCTTTAATTCGTTTATCTCTTTATCAAGCTTTTTCTTTTCTTCCAAAAGTTCTGCGATTTTATCTTCTGATTTTTTTAGATGATCGATTTGAGAGTAGATATAATTTTCAATTCCAAGTCCGGTGACAGCTTCTATTCTTCTTACGCCGCTTGCGATTGAAGATTCACTTATGATTTTAAATAAACCTATTTGCGATGAGTTTCTAACATGAGTTCCGCCGCAAAATTCCATGCTGAAATCACCAAACTGAACCACATTTACTTTGTCGCCATATTTATCACCAAAAAACATTAGCGCGCCCATTTTCTTTGCTTCATCAAAAGGAACATTGCGATGATGCTGAAGTTGTATGTTTTCCATTAATTTTTCATTCACTAGAGATTCAATTTCTTTAATTTCAGTATCGCTTAATTTTGCAAAATGGGTGAAGTCAAAACGCAGTCTGTCAGGACCAACATACGATCCGGCTTGATGAACATGTGTTCCCAAAATTTTTCTCATTGCTGCATGAAGGAAATGAGTAGCAGTATGATTTCGCATAATATCCCAGCGGCGTTTTTCATCTACTTCGGCAAATACTTCTTCTCCGGGTTTGATAATTTTTTGTTTTTCATTTTCAATAACATGAATTGTGTTGTTATCAACTTTTGTAACATCAATAACATTTAAAGGAGTTTTATCAATTACTAAATTTCCAAGGTCATCAATTTGTCCGCCGGCTTCAACGTAAAAAGGAGTTTTGTTTAAGATGATTAAATCGTTTCCATTTTCTTTTTTGTGCCCGATAATTTTCGAATTTGATTTAAGTTCATCATAACCGATAAACTCAGATTTTTTATCGCCGACTAATGCAAAAGAATTTAAATCATTCAAAGAGATATTAACCGAAGCAAATTTTTCTTTTGACGCTTCTCTCCCGCGCTGCCGCTGAAGATTCATTAATTCATTAAAACCTTTTTCATCAATGCTGAAACCTTTTTCTTGAGCCATAACATTAGTGAGATCGACAGGAAATCCGAATGTATCATATAATTTAAATACATCATCGCCTGAAATAACTTTTTGATGCGTTTTTGTTAAATCTTTTACTACTTCATCAAACAATTCAATTCCTCTGTCAAGAGTAGCATTAAAGCTGTCTTCTTCAGCATGAATTATTTTTTTAACATAATCTTTTTTTTCTTTTATTTCCGGAAAGACGCTGCTCATAGTTTTCACAAGTACATCAACCAACTCAAAGAGAAAAGGTTTTTTAAGATTCAATTTTCTTCCGTATCGTGCGGCTCTTCTTAAAATTCTTCTTAATACATAACCTCGGCCATCATTGCCGGGAACTGCGCCATCGGCAATTGCAAAAGTTAAAGTTCGTATGTGATCTGCAATTACACGCATTGCAATTTGGTCTTCTTCTTTCTCATATTTAATTCCGGATACTTTTGATATTTCATTTATAATCGGCATGAAAACATCAGTATCATAATTTGAGTTTTTCTTTTGAAGAACAGCACAAACTCTTTCAAATCCCATCCCTGTATCAATATGCTTAGAAGGAAGCTCATGCAGTTTCCCCGTTTCATCTCGGTTGTATTGTATAAAAACCAAATTCCAAATTTCAATACAATCCGGAGTTCCGGCATTTACATACTTAGGATTATTATAATCATCACTAAGATTAATATGAATTTCAGAACAAGGGCCGCATGGACCAGTTTCACCCATTTCCCAAAAATTATCTTTCTCATCAAACTTTAAAATGTGGCTGGGATCTATATCTGTTTTTGTCTTCCACAATTCCATTGCTTCATCATCGTCTCTAAAAACAGTAGCCCACAATCTTTCTTTGGGAAGCTTCCAAACTTCTGTTAAGAGTTCCCAGCCCCATTCAATTGCTTCAGCTTTATAGTAATCACCAAATGACCAGTTGCCGAGCATTTCAAAAAAAGTATGATGATAAGTGTCGTGTCCAACTTCCTCTAAATCATTATGTTTTCCGCTTACACGAATACATTTTTGTGTATCTGCAGCGCGTGAATATTGGCGCGAGCCCGTTCCCAAAAAAACATCTTTAAATTGATTCATTCCAGCATTCGTAAAAAGCAAAGTAGGATCATCAAAAGGAACTACGGGAGAACTTGGAACAATTCTATGCTGTTTACTTTTAAAAAAATCTAAAAATTGTTGTCTAATTTCACTTGAAGTCATTTTTAACTCTCTGAATTAAGTATTTGATTAACTGTAATTTGGCAGAACTGTAAAGATAAGAAATAATGATAAAACCATAAATGGAAAGAAATTTGAAAAATTATGCTGAGCATAGTTGACGGATATTAGAGGTATTAAAACAAAAAACCCGGCTCTTAATAGAGACCGGGTTTTCATGTCACAATAATTAAAATTTAGTTTTCGTTTGCTGGTACTAAAAGTTCTTCATCAATAACTTTCTTCAAATTTTCTTTTGGTAAAGCTCCTACTGCCATTTTAGGCTGACCTTCCATAGGAATGAAAAGTAGAGATGGAATGCTTCTAATTCCGAATGCACCAGCTAATTCTTGTTCTTCATCTGTATTTATTTTATAAAAATTAACTTTGCCATTATATTCTTCGGAAAGCTCATCGATAACAGGTCCAACCATCCGGCAAGGGCCGCACCAGGGTGCCCAAAAATCAATAATTGCAGGAACGTCACCGTTATATTTCCAGTCTTTATTCTTTTCATAATCAAAAACTTTTTCTAAAAATGTTTCTTTATTTAAATGTACGGTCATTTTATTCTCCTAATTTAAGATTTATTTAAAATTCCATGATCCAATTCCGCCTTTTAGATTGGCAGAATTAAATCCTTGTTTCTTTAATATTGAAGCAGCATTTAAGCTTCTATTTCCAGATCTGCAATAACAAATTATTTCTTTATCTTGAAACTTTTTCAATTCACTTGATCTATTTCTAAGTTCATTTATTGGAATATGAATTGAACCTTTAATTTGCTGTGTTGATCTTTCTGATGCTGTTCTAACATCGAGTAAAACGGCATTCCGATTCTTCTTTATGGCTTCATTTGCTTCGCTTGCAGAATACTGTTTAATTGATTTAGTAAGCAGCATTTTTTTTACAATAGTATAAACAATAAATCCCGCTAAAAGTATTAGTATTATTTGAAAAAAATTCATAAAATATTCTTGTTTCTGGTTTCCAAAATAAAGTAATTTATCTACAAAACATGTGATACATTTTGATTAAAAAGGATTCAGAATTAAAATGATGAAATGGGGGAGTGTGATTTAATTAATATTTAGTTAGAAAGTCAGCCTAACTTTATTCGTGCATCAACAATAGAAATTTCATTGTGATTTGTGATAATCAAGGGATTAAAATCAAATTCAAAAATATTTGGATTATCAAGCATCATTTGAGCAGAAGCTTTAATTATTTGTTTTATAAGCTGTAAATCGGTTGGTTTATCTCCACGTACTCCATATAAGATTTTACCAATTTTTGTAGATGAAATCATTTCCTCAATATCTTCATCAGAAATATAAGCTGATTTCATTGCCGTATCATCGTATATTTCGACATATTTTCCGCCTGTTCCAAACATAATCACAGGCCCAAAACTTGGATCCCTAAATCCCCCAATAAGCAATTCATATTTAGCTTCTATGTATGGCTGAATCAAAAATTTTTCAAGCTGAATATTGTGATCATTGAAACTGCTTAAAATTTTCATTTCTGCTTCAAAAAGTTTTTCGCGATTTTTGATGTTTACACTTACACCATTAACATCTGATTTGTGAATTACATCGCTTGAAATTCCTTTGAGAACTAACGGATAAGATATTAGATGTTCATTTTTATTTAGCAAACGGTAGTCAAATAATAAAGATTCCACTAATGGGAAATTGTAATCTTTGCATAATTTATTTATTTCTTCCAAACTAAGAAAGCGCGACTGGTCTGAATATATTTTTCTAACGTTCGGTTTAATATAATTTCTTTTGGTTTTTCTGTCAGAATAAAAAATCATATTTGAGATAGTTGAAACTGCTTCTTCCACACTTTTGAAAATATGTTTTTTTGTTAATGATTCGTTTTTGTATTTATCCCAAAATTCAGGCAGCGGCATGACAATCTGATAAATTGGTTTTCTGTTTAATTCATTTACAGCTTCAATTACTTCAAAGGCACTAACCATTACAGGCTCAACAAAAATGGATATAATAGCATCCACACTTTCATCTGCAATTAAAAATTCATTTACTTTTTTATAGATATCTGCTGTTGCTCCGGGTAAAAGGTCAATTGGGTTTTCTGCACTTCCTTCAGGATGAATAATTTCTTTTAATTGCTTTTTTGTGCTTTCGGAAATTTCTGCAAGCTTTAAATTATTTTCTTCGAACAAATCAACAGTTAATATACCGTATCCTCCGCCATTGGTTACAACTGCAATTCTATTTCCTTTTGGAAGTTTAAAATTTTCGAAACCTTTTGCGGTATTAAACATATCGTCCAGCGTTTTTGTCCGTATGATTCCAAATTGATTTAAAAGAGATTTGACAACTTTATTGTTACTGCCTAAAGCACCTGTATGAGACGATGCTGCCTTCATTCCTGAAGTAGTATTACCGGCTTTTAATACAATGACGGGTTTATTTATTTCACCATTTGCAAAACTACTAATTAATTTTTCGCCGCTTGAAAAGCTTTCAAGATAAATGCAAATAGTTTTTATGTTTTTATCCTGTTCCCAAAAGGAAATAAGTTCATTTTCAGAAACATCAGCTTTATTTCCTACACTTATAAAATGTGCAAATTTGATTTCAGTGTTTCTAAGCGAATTTAAAATTGCTGCGCCAATAGAACCGCTTTGCGATAAAAATGCGATGCTTCCTTTTTCAGGTTTTTCTGCAACAAAAGTAGCGTTTAATTTTATATCATCTAAAGTGTTTATTACTCCCATGCAATTTGGACCAACAAGTCTTACCCCGGCTTTTTTAATTTTGTCTATGATCCTATTTTCAATTTCTTCTCCCTCATTACCAATTTCTTTAAATCCCGCGGTTATGAGAATAATTGCTTTAACTTTTTTCTTTAGTAATTCATCAATTGAATCTTCAACATAAATTTTAGGAACTGCAACAATTGCCAGGTCAATTTTATCTTCAATATCTGCAATAGATTTAAAGCATTTTTGATTTAAAATTTCATTAGCATTTGGATTGACGGGATAGACTTTTCCTTTGTATCCGTAAGAAACTATGCTGTTCAATAGTTCATACCCAATGCTTTTGTGCTTAGATGACGCGCCTACTAAGCATATTGAATTTGGATAAAAGAAATTGGTTAACTGAGAGTCCATTAAAGTTTCCCTTTAAAAATTGGGATAATTCCCCGACGAAATTTTCCAACATATATGCCACTTCATTTATAATAATATTGTGTAAAAGAAAAGGATTGAAATAAAAAATTGTCATTTGTGAAAATTCCAAGATTAATATCTTAGGATTATTCTTAGAATTGAAAAGCGATGCAACAGTTCTTAATGTGACGTAAGTTCGAAAATATTAAAACTGCTGAACAACTATGAATCCTTTTACTGGTACAGGGGTGGGACAAGTTTAACTATTTTGTTAAAGATTTGGCTTATTTATTTTTAAAATATATTTTGCTGTTATAGAAGTAAAGGTTTTAACAATAAAAATAAATGAATTCATTTTACTCTTCTCAAAAACACTTTAATCACAGAAATGTGATCTTTTTTATTCTTCTTATTTTATTTAGTCAGAATAACTTTGCACAAAAATATTATTTTTACACCAACAAACCCTACGGCAGCGAATCACTTTTCAATCCTATAACATTATTTATAAATGGGGGTTATGATGTAACCCAGCTGCAATCAGTTTCGAATAGAATTAATCAGCCGCGATACGGCCACCAGCTTCGAACCGTACTTCGCAGCTTAGGAGATCCTTTTCATACTATTTCGGATTACGGATGGTCTCATTTTTTACGAACGGAATTTTTCCCAATAAGCTTTACAAAAAATAATATGCAATGGGTTCCTAATTATCAGCAGCATTTAATCGGCAGCGGAATGCTTTTTACTGCTATGAAAGAATGGTATCAAATACATGGTTATCCTGCTCCCTGGCTTTTGTCTTCAATAACTCTTATGTCTCAGCATCTTTTTAATGAAGTTATGGAAACAGGTCCGAGTGAAGTTAAAAGTGTAGATGAAATATCTGACATTTATATTTTTGATTTAGGAAGCATTGTGCTTTTTAGTTTTGATAATATAAATGAATTCTTTCATGATAAATTAAATCTCTCCGACTGGTCATTGCAGGCAACAATTACTTTGCCATACGGAAGAGTAAACGCAGGCCAATATTTTTCCATGAAATGGAAGCTGCCGTTCACGGAAGATTATTCATTATTTTATAGGTTTGGTATGGGAGCCTTACTTGGGTTGTCAAAAAAAATGGACTTCGAAGATAATTTATCTGTGGGGTTTGGATTTAAAACAAAACATCTTGTTGATATTGATACTGTTTACCGTCAAAGAACTATTGAAACTGGATGGCATGCAGGAATTTTTTATGATAGAAATAATTCACTTCTCGCTTCATTAGTATTCAGCGGAGTGAAAGAATATTTTTGCATGGCAGATATTTATCCCGGCATAATTAAAATTGGAAATTTTTCTCCGGGAATTTGGGCAGTATTCGGAAGAAACGGTAACAGCATGTTTGGATTTTCAACCAGGTATGTGTTTAGTATCGGGTATGAAGTTAACTCGCCAGTGAGATGAAAGGAATAAATTGAAATATACAGATCATGTTGAACACTACAAACTTGATGCAGAGTATTATGATTTTTTTACTTACGACAAGTTCATGGAACAGGAACATAGGCGAAGGTATGAATCAATATTTAATTTGCTGAAGGTTAAAGAAAATGAAAATATTTTGGAAATCGGTTCCGGTGCAGGGCATGCATTAAAACATATAAAGTCGAGTAAATATTTTCCTCTCGATGTATCAACTCATAATTTGATAAAGATAAAAAGTAAAACTGAAAAAAAAGTTTTCCCTACAAGTGGAGATGTTTTCAATTTGCCATTTGCTTCTAATTCATTTGATAAAATAATTCTATCTGAAGTGCTTGAACATTTGGATGATCCGCCCGCCGCTTTGAAAGAAATTTTTAGAGTTTTAAATAGCGGCGGGAAATTTCTTGTGTCTGTTCCTTACAAACAAATTCTTACTTACCAAATTTGTATTCATTGTAATAAGCCGACTCCAACTTTAGCTCATCTTCATTCATTCGATAAAGAAAAGTTATCAAGCATGCTGAGTAATGCCGGCTTTAAAATAATAAAGAGCTACAAATTTTTAAACAAAGCTCCGCATCGACTTCATGTTTATAGATTGCTAAAGTTTCTTCCATATTCACTTTGGAAATTTTTGGATTCTTCTATTACACTTTTGATTGATAAGCCTTGCTCGATAATGATATTGGGAAGCAAATAAAATATCTTACCATTTATCTGTAAATAATTTAAAACAATTGGTATTAGAAATAAATTAAAACTCAGGAAATAATCTAATCGCTATCTTTACCTTTTCCCCAAACTCATTTGCTTTAGGATTTGAGTTAGGATTTCTTTCTAAATTATCTTTATAAAATAAGCCTGTTGAATATAGAGTCCCTATAATTTCTGGTTTATCATTTATAGATATCCGAGTTTTTGCCATCGATTCATCATACTGCTGATATATGCTGTTGCATATAGAATATTCAAAGAATTGTTATCTAATTTTTCAATAATTTCTTTAGGCGAATGACTAATATTTAAAATGTTTTTATACTTCTCCCCGCAATAAAAATCACTTATATCTTTATTTAATTGAACTTCAATCCAGTATGCAGTTTTCATTTTAACCTGGCATAATTGATCGAACGATTTAAACCAGCTTCTGCTAATAAATCATCTAATGCTTTATCTTCCCAAGTATAGTTTAATGTC
>CAWCVZ010000004.1:0-1736864 GCA_963798865.1 uncultured Ignavibacteria bacterium
TGACAAAATAATAACCACTTTATCCGATGAACTTGCTTATGTAGAAAATTATCTTGATTTGGAAAAGTTCAGGAATGGAAATAAGTTCTGCTGGAAAATTGAGCTTGGTGATAACCCTGATACAAATATTAAAATTCCTAAAATGCTCATTCATACTTTTGCAGAGAATGCTATTAAGCATGGGTTAAGACATCTTGAAGAGGAAGGTGAATTGTTGATTTCAGTAAATGCAAGTTCTAATGAATACCATATTAAAATCAGCGATAATGGTGTTGGACGGAAAGCTGCTCATAAAATTGAGACTGGTAATACCGGCAAAGGGTTAGGCATTCTCGATCAGATTCTCGATTTGTATTACAGCCTAACAAAGATCAGGATAACATATTATGTCAAAGATCTCTTTGATGAGAATAAAAATGCTTTAGGTACGGAGGTAAAAATAAATATTCCGATTAGTTAACTCATCCCAACCCTTCTCTTAAAAAGAGAAGGGCTTGTTGGAATATTTAACCTTGAACATATAACTTTTTGATAGATTTAAAAATATGAAGTCACATATGATAATATATCTCTCTCTTTGTAAGAGAGAGATTAAAGAGAGAGTTCAGGAGTTAGGAAAAATATCTTTTAATTCTTATGTGAATATTTTTATAATCTTTATTTATGATGGAACCCGAAACAAAAAACATTAAATGTATTATCATTGACGATGAACAGGAATCCTGCGACAGGCTTGAGAGGCTGCTGAATAAAATTCCCGGCATTGAGGTATTAACAAAAGAGACTAAGCCGGATGCAGGGATAAAAGGAGGTAACGCACTATTTCCCGATATTGTTTTTATTGATGTTGAAATGCCCGGTAAGAGCGGCTTTGATGTTGTAAATGAAATCAGAGATAAGAATGTATTCCCAACTTTTATTTTTGTAACCGGCTACAATCAGTATGCAATAAAAGCTATCCGAAATGCTGCATTTGATTTCCTTTAAAACCGGTTGATATTGATGAGCTTAAAGAAGCAATAAATCGCTTTACAGAACTACAGAAAGAAAAACAAAAAATTATTCTTCCTGAAAAATTAAAAACCAAATACTCTTTAACCGACAGGGAAGTAGAAATAATTGAACTTCTGCTTCAGGGAAATTCAAGTCAACAAATTGCAGATAAACTTTTTATTAGCAAACACACCGTAGATACACACCGCAGAAATATACTTGAGAAAACCGGGCTAAGCACAACTCTTGAAATATCTGCATTATTAAAAAACAAATCTTAATATTTAATTAAAAGTAAATTACTCATTATTTATTCTCGGAATACTCATTGATGAGTATATTAAATAATTTCAAATCATTTTACCTTAATTACAGTAATAAAAATTTTAGAGAAAAATAAAATATTACCTGTGAGGGCGAGATAAATGAAAAAAATAATTTTAATTTTGGGAGTTGTCTTTATTCCAGCATTTCTCAGTGCTGCAACTATTAACATTTATGTGCATAATGTAAATGGCAATTTAACTTCTAGCGCCGAAGTTAAACTTTATGATAATAATTGGAATATAATTGATTCAGGATATACTAACAGTTCCGGTATGGTATCTTTTGCATTATTGGATTATGGTACTTATAATTATGAAGTTTACTATACTGGCGATGCAAGGGAATTTTGGGGTAGTAAGGAAGATATTATTCTACAAAATCCAACATTGACAAGTAATTTTACACGCTATTGGCCTTATCGATATAGTTACAATACACCCTCATCACCTGTATATACAAACAATCCAGTTACTTTTGATGTTACTGTAAAAAATAATGTATCCATTCCACGAAATGTAAAAGTAGAAATATGGGTAGACAGGAATCAGGCAAGTTCATGGCATTTTCACCAAATTAGTAATTTACAATCCATAAATAGTAATGGAACAAAAACTTATACTTTTAATTTTGCACCAACAGAATCTGGTACTTATTATTGGAAAACGCACATATTATCTTATAATGATGGTGCAGGTAATTATATTGTTACAGATTCATATTTATGGTCAACTGCATTTACAGTGATTGAACCTGCTCTTAGTATTACAAGTTTAACACCCACAACAACACAGATACGGGATTGGGGTGAGTCGGTAACTTATACAATTACGGTTAAAGATGAAGCTGGTAATCCAATAAATGGTGCTTCAGTAAGTGGTAATGATAATCTAATGTTACAATCATTTTCTCGAAGCACAAACAGTAATGGTATCGCAACCTATACAACAACTGTCCCCAATGGAAAAGTGAATGGTACATATAGTATTACCTTTACTGCCAGTAAATCAGGATATACTAGTAGCTCTACATTAACTCGATATGTTGAAGTTGATCACACTCCTGCTCCAATTGCCAATTTCATTGGTAACCCCACAAGTGGTAATTCACCATTAAATGTTCAGTTTACAGATCAGTCAAGTGGTACAATTACAAGTAGATCTTGGAATTTTGGAGATGGTGGAACAAGCAATTCTACAAATCCATCTCATACATATAATTTAGCTGGTACATACACTGTTAGTCTCACTATAACTGGCCCTGGTGGATCGGATACGGAGACAAAAAATAATTTTATTACAGTTAACCCAATTGTTGCTAATTTCTTCGGTAATCCCACAAGTGGTAATGCACCATTAAATGTTCAGTTCACAGATCAGTCAAGCGGTACAATTACAAGTAGAATCTTGGAATTTTGGAGATGGTGGAACAAGCAATTCTACAAATCCAACTCATACATATAATTCAGCTGGTACATACACTGTTAGTTTAACTGTATCTGGACCTGGAGGTTCTGATACAAAAACAAAAAATAATTATATAAATGTTAGTCAGCAATTAACAAGTATAACTGTAGGACAATTAAAAATATCAGGGGATCAAATAACTGGTGCTGCACCAAATTACACTATATCTGGTAATATAAAAATTGGACACATAAGTCATACAGGTTACTTAATTGAGAACTTAATAGGACCATTAACTGTAATACTAATTCGCAAACTATTACGATAAGCGGAGGTACCACATTTAGTATTAATGGTATTCAAGGATGGGTATGGGATTTTTCTCAAACTCAAACTTGGAATTTTAATGCTGCCGCAGGATTAGTAACATATAATAGTAAGTTAAAATTAAATGATAACAGTACCATATATTTATTGTCCTCATCCTTTCAATTAGATTTTTTTAACAAATCGATAGATGCAATTGCTTCATTTGGTGGAGATGGTTACCTTCAAAACTTCGGAAATTTTGAAGCATCAATAAATCTAACACAACTTTCTTTCGGGATACAGTTTTCTATAGGTACAAATATTCCATTAGGACCTTTGAATTTAGGAATTTTACAAAACACGGCGGGTATTTATTTTAATGTAATAGATCAGGTAATTAGTTTTAATGCTGATGTAGGAAATCTAGCAACTCTAAGTTTTGTAGGTATCGATGGTGCTGAATTTTCATTTAGTCCTTGGGGTTCAATTTCTTTAGGGTTGAAACTGGATTTTATGGAAAGAAGAATTACGTTTACAGAGGATACAGGTATTGAGTTAGGACTTCTTACTGACAATATTGAAAAAATTCCCGATTCTGTTTTTTATAAATTATTAAAGAAAGGGAAGATTCATTATGGGAGGGGCGATAAAAGTGATGAATTATTTTTATCTGTTGGGTTAACTATAAAAGAGGGTTCATTCATTGATTTTGATGACTTAATATTATTCGGTACAGCCAGTATTGATATAGGATGGCATAATGTTTTTGAAGTTTCGGCAGTTTCTGTCACTTTACATCTTAATTTCCAGGAAAGTTTTATTTCAGGACAAATTCTTAGTCCTGGGATATCAATTGCTAAAGATTTAAGACCTGGAGGATGGTTTGATAGTATTGAAAATGAGGTTTCATTTGAATTCCGCTGGAGTAATCTAAATCCTAGTTTTACTTTTATAGGAGAATTTAATTCGCTTATTCCTTCTTTGTTACCAGACCTGGATGTAAGAGTTAAAAGTAGTTTATATGATTTTTCACCGAGATTAACAGGTTCATTAAGAGCTTGCTTTGAATGGTTATGGTTACAATTTTGTCCTGGGGTGGATATAGTTATTTCATCTGAAGGACTTGAAGTATGGGGAATTATCATTTATAGTGGGGATAAAAACAAAACAGATATTGTTACGGAAACAGATAGTGTACATATGTTAGCAAACCCTTATGCAAATACTGTTACAGGTACAATACTTAATGAAACTAAAATTCCGCAGACTCAAATAAAAGTTAAACCCTTTAGCAATTTTAATTTTGTATACAATCCAAATGCACCAAATGCGGGTAATCTCCACCTACATTCAATAATAGACGGAACAAATTTAACTTGGAACTATAGAGATAATGGTGGTCAAATTACTGCTGCTCTATCTAATTTTGAAGGGTTTTCATTATCATTGGCATCAAATGCATATCTAAAATTACAAAGCAACACACAACCAAACAGATTTATTGAAATAAACATTGATGGCACATTTTTAACAAGTAATTTCAGTGATGGGTTTAGTTATTTCTCACCAGATAGTACTTTAAGTAATGGGAGAATATGGAAAATTATCAGAATTTATCCTGAGGATTCTACAGAGGAATTTGCTGCGAAAGTTACGCCTATAAATTCAAGTGATACACTGTTATTTACATTAGTAAAAGATGATCAAGTAATTAGTGATAAAATATTTTTTGCCAGATACAATTCTCATATTATGAATATGAGTACATATGAAATGGAAATTACACCTTCAGTAATGAACTATTCATTTACTAATGGAAATGATATAATTGGGCCAAATTCAGTTGATAATGTAGCTGTAGAAAATGGACTTTTATACTTATCTCATATTTCGCATTCATTTGATACAAGTAATGGTAACTTTAGAATTAAATGGGAAACATCTTTTCCCACTAATAGTATTGTACATTATGGGCCAAATGTAGAGGGGGCAATATATACACAATCAAATAATCAAATGCTTACTAATCATGACGTAATTATCACTGGATCCACATTACAACTTGGTTGGGTCTATCAGATTAAATGTACAAATAGTGATTCAGAAAGTGTTTATTCTGAATGGAGAATGTTTTCTGATTATCCAACTTCCATTGATGAATCAATTGAATTACCACAAGAATATAGTTTATTACAGAATTATCCTAACCCCTTCAATCCATCAACTACAATATCATACCGGGTTCCTGAAGTATCGGATGTTGTATTAAAAGTTTATGATGTTATTGGAAGGGAAGTGAGTTCTTTGGTAAATGAAGAAAAAGCAGCAGGGGAGTATAGGATAAATTTTAATGCCGGTAATCTTGCCAGCGGAATATATTTTTATAGGCTGGAAGCCAAGTCTAAAGTTTCTAATAAAAACTTTACCAAAGTTGGTAAGATGGTATTGACGAAATGAATATTAAAGAAAATATAAGGCAGTATTTATCACTAATTTAACCTATCAATGACTTGTTAAATAAAAAATAAAAAAATTTAATCCAAAAATATTTTAGAAACCTTTTGATTATCAGAAAGAAATTATACAAGTTTCATTTAATGTTTTTAGAGGAAAGAAAACAGGGCGAGAAAAATATGGGTTTCTTCCTCTTGGTAATGACTTCCAGAGAAAAGATGAGTTAGGAAATTGAACTATTCTTAAAATAATCAACCAATTTCTGGCGTTCATTTAATGGAGGGTTTATGAAAAATTTATTTACATCCACTTTTTTTATTATTATATTGTTTTATAAATCTATCTTTCCTCAAATTCCAACAAATGGTGTTTCTTTCACTGATACAAATAATGGAACTGCAGTAGGGGGTGGTGGAACAATACTGCTATATTCAGGCTCAATAGTACCTCAGGTGCCTTTAGTAATCATTACATATCCACCAGAGGGGCACATATTTAACGATTCTCTTGTTACAGTTCAAGGTACAGCCAATGATCCATCAGGAAGTGTTGCATTGGTAGAAGTTAGATTAAATAGTGGCAATTGGCAGTTAGCAAATGGCATTACTAATTGGAGTATTGATTTAACAATAATTCCTGGTCCCAATACAATTGAAGCCAGGGCAAAGGATAATCAAGGGAATTATTCAGATACAGTAAGTGTCAATATAAGTTATGGACAAATATATAATGGTTATCTTCTCTTGGCTTCTCAGGCAGAGGTAGATACTTTTAATTTCTATAGAATTAATGGTATTCTAGAAATACAAGAATCCATACCTGGAGATATAACAAATCTCGACGGATTATCAGAACTTACTGGAGTTATACCTAATGATGGACCTCGGGGCACTCTATCTATTGTTAATAATAGTGCTCTGATTGATGTTGATGGGTTATCAAACCTTACTTCGCTTAGATATTTATATATTGATAATAACAGTTCATTAACTAATGTCGATGGTTTGTCAAGTCTTAGTTCATTTTCAATATTCAATCCGAATTATCCAGTGGGTATAAGCATAACAAATAACAATGCTCTGAATAACATAGATGGATTGTCAGGTGTAACACAAATTGGAAACTATTGGACGGGCAATTTAACTATATCAAATAATGATGCTCTAACTAATATTGATGGGTTATCCAATCTTTCTATTCTTTCAGGTAATTTAACAATAAGTGACAATGATGCCCTTACTAATCTTAATGGATTATCCAGTCTTCCCTTTGTTGGAAACGCTATGCACGGAAGTTCATTTACAATATCTAATAATGATGCTTTAATCAATCTAGATGGATTAATTAATGGTTCATGGTGTTGCGGCTGGAGGGCCTGGGGGTGCAAATGGTTTATATATTACCGATAATGATGCTCTAACTAATATTGATGGATTATTAAATTTGACTGAATTAGGTGCACTGAGTATAATTAATAATAATGTTTTAACTAATCTTGATGGATTGTCAGGACTTACTCATCTTTATGTTGAATTTGGACAAGGACCTCTAATTATAAAAGATAATGATATCTTGACAAATATAGATGGATTATCAAACCTTGTTCAGGTTTACAGTAATTTATTTATTCAAAATAATCCAGATTTAATAAGATTCTGCGGTCTATACAATTTATTTCTAAATAGCGGACTGGGAGGAAGTTATAATGTCTCGGGGAATGGGAGTAATCCAACTATACAGGATATAATAGATGACGGACCTTGTTCTTCACAACCAAACGGATTAGTTGCCTATTATCCTTTTAATGGTAATGCCAATGACGAAAGTGGTTACGATAATAATGGAACGGTGTACGGCGCATCGTTGACTGCAGATAGATTTGAAAATAATAATTCTGCATATCATTTTAATGGGTCAGATTACATCTCATTGGATACAACTTTTTTTAATGGCTCAACCGCTGTAACTGCGTTAAGCTATTCGCTGTGGTTTAAAGTTGATGAAATGCCAACAACAAGTGCATATTCAATTTCAACTAAAGAGGGTTTTTGGCGCACAATAACTCTTCAATTAAACCCTGATGGCGTGATACATTTTGGAGGCTCTCAACCGAATCCACAAAACTATTTTGAAATAAATTCATCCCAAGACGCATATAAAAAAAACCTTTGGTATTATTTGTGCATAACATATTCCAATTCTACCTTGGAAGATGTTTCTTAATGGTCAAGTAATTCAGTCGGCTGTAATACCTTATTCATCACTAGATTATTCTTATTTAGTAGCTGGTAATTCTACAGCAACGAATTTTTTTGGCGCGGCAAATCCATTATCAGGAATTACAAATTTTATGATCGGAATAATTGACGATATAAAAATTTTTAATTATGCACTAGTTGACAGTGAAATAGAGAGTCTTTATCATGAAGGAGGATGGGGGTACACAAACTGGCAGGCAGAAATAAAAGTTACAGATGCAGGAAGTCTTGATGCATTAAAAACATTGACCTTTGGTCAGGATACAACTGCAACAGATTCAATTGACACAGAAATAGGAGAAGAAAATTACCTCCGCCGCCTCCCCCGGGTATTTTTGATGCAAGGTTTGAGTTTCCAACATTGACATCTGTTCAGTCATATATTGACTATAGGAATGATACATTACAAGCAATCGACTGGTCGTTATTAATCAGGGTGATTACCCAATTAACCTTTACTGGAATCCCGACTCACTTCCTTATGGATCATTCTATTTAGTAGATGTAACAGGAGGATCATTGATAAATGTAAATATGAAGACAGATAGTAGTGTAAGTATAACTATTTCAGCAATTACAAAGCTGTTTATTAAGTATGGCAGACAGAATAATGTTACTTTAGTTTTTAACTCGGGTTGGAATTTAATTTCAGCTCCTATATTTAAACCGGATATGAATAAAGATACTTATTATCCGGGTAATGAATCCAATGCTTTTAAATATAATTCAACTGGAGGATATCTGGTTGAAAACACTTTCACTCCTGGTAGGGGATATTGGTTGAAATTTTCAGATAGTGCAACATATAATATTCAAGGACTTAATTACAGGAAGAAGATTGATGTTCAATATGGGTGGAATATGGTAGGATTATTCGATTTCCCAGTTGAGGTAACCAATATTCAAACTAAACCTCCTGGGATAATATCATCGAACTTCTTTGAGTATAACAGCGGATATTCTGTTGCCACAATGCTTAAGCCGGGAAAAGGATACTGGGTAAAATCGAATTCAATAGGTAAAATCGTTTTGGATCCATCAATATTGGTTAAGGAAATAGTTGGAGCACAGAGTTCATTATATGATCACTTTGGAAAGATGAAGATTGAAGATGCATCAGGTAATGAAATGACTTTATATATTAGCGAAGATACATTAAGCTGTGAATTACCGCCGCCTCCACCTCAAGGAATATTTGATGCAAGGTATATGACAGGGAATTTAGTTGAAAATATAAGTAGGGAGTCAAAGCAGATTATTATTTCTTCGGCAACATACCCAGTAACAATAAGTGTGGAAGGAATTGAGATAATATTAAGCGATATAATAACAGGAAAGATAGTAAATGAGATTCTCAGGAGCGGCGAACGATTAGTCTTAAGTAATCCAAATATAAATATTCTTAAAATATCTGGAAAATTTGAGTCTGTGATACCAGATAGGTATAAATTATTTCAAAATTATCCGAATCCATTTAACCCATCAACAGTAATCGAGTTCGGAATACCTGAAGATACAAAGAATGTAAAACTTACAATATATAATGCCTTAGGAGAGAAGATAGCGGAGTTGATAAATAGTTCCTTAGAAGCCGGATACTATAAATACAGCTGGAATGCTTCAAACTATGCAAGCGGACTATATATATATGAATTGAAAACAGAAAAGTTTCATTCAATTAAAAAGATGATGCTTGTGAAATAGTCTCATAATACTCCTCAATAATGGATTTATACAGTGAGAGAGTAGCGGAGGCTTTGAGAGAGTTCATTAAAACCCCTATAAATTATAATGCCGGTAATCTTGCCAGCGGAATTTATTTTTACAGATTGGAAGCAAAGTCAAAAGTTTCAAATAAAAACTTTTCCAAAGTTGGTAAGATGATATTGTTTAAATACTTGGTGTTTATTAAGTTATCATAAAAAATATATTTTTTCTGGTAGCCTACGACTTCCTCGAGGCTCATTCTCCTTGTCTTTAGCAACCTGTGTTAATTAAATTGGCATAAACCTGCTGATTTTTGCAATAGGGAAGTAAAAAGTTAAAATTAAAATACATAGCCAAAATTAAAAATATAAAACTTAATCTGTCGTTTCTCACCTTTCAAGTCTTTCATTTCTCGTCTCCTTTCCAGTCTCTTAAACATTTTATACATCCCTCTATTAAAGATTTTATTTATACTTACCTCTTTACCATCCACCACAGCATAATAATCCCAAGCCCAGTTTTTTTTTAATTTTTGTAATGCTTCTTTTGCGGTACTTTTCCCGGCTTTTATTTCATTAGTCAGTTTAACTACATTTTCAGGCATTTTCATTTTATTAACCCTTATTTTATTTACAAAACACCTCTCTCACTTCTTGTCTTTTACATCTCCCGTCTTACTTCTCACCTCTCACCTTCTCCCTTATTCCTGTTCAATTAATTGCACCTCATAATGCTCTCCTTCTTCCTCATTCGCTGACCTGATCTTCTCCATCACCTCGTTCTTTGATTCTTCGGCATTTATACCAGCCTGCAAAAGCTCTTTCTCCATCTCCTCAACTTTTACTTCTTCATCGCTGAAGTAAAAGCTTAAAAAATTTTTTAATGCTTCTTTTTTCATTTTTGCCCTCGCCTGTTTTAATTTAAAAAACTTTTCACTTTCCTTTACTCTTAATCCTGTTCGATACCCCATACTCACTACTAAGTACTTCTTTATTAACTATCCTTCTGATTCTCTTCTTTGCATTCTCAACATCTTTAACCGTTAAATTTAAGTTTTCAGCAATCCTCATATTTGAATTTATTTGTTTAAGCATTTCTTCAAAAACATAATAAGCGTCCGCATCATTGCCCGCTTCCAGGCTTGCCCGGCATCTCTCTATCCTTTGAAATTCATTATTCTCCAGTTCTTTATAAATACAATCTTCGAAAGCTCCCGATGTAATATTTTCATCTGGCATTCCGTCTTCATCAAAATAACTTATGTAAGTAATATGTTTACCTGTTTTGATTCTCTTATATTCGTTTCTTATAAAACTGAAAATTGACATCATAAGCTGCCGGTAAATATCAAACTTTTTCTTATTCCATTTTCTTTCACCTTCAATCAGTTTTATTATTACTACCTGTACAATGTCTTCAGCATTCAACAATCCCATAGCATCTTTCCTGAAGTATAGTCTTATCTTTTTCAGTGCATAGTAGAGCAGTTTGGTATGGAGCCTCGGATCATTCTTATAGGCAAAGTTTATAGCTTTCCAAACTTCTTTTGTACTTGCATATTCGTCATTATCAATACCTTTTATCTCAACATCATCTAAAAGAACAGTATCAGTAATCAGTTCTGTTTTTTCCCCTGAATACTGAACAAGGTTCATATATTCCTCCAAATTTTTATGCTTCTATAATACGTATACTCTCTTTTTTTCAATTTTGCCGTTCTCCTCTAAAAAAAATTTTTGGCAAAACCTGGTGAAAGAGAGTAATTGTTAATAAAGGCTAAAACATATAAGCAGTTTGTATAACAGAACGGAAAAGCAAACCCTCAATATCATGATAGATGAACTTAAGCAAGATAATAAAAGAAATTAAAAATTACTTAAGCTTTTTGTCTTCAGTAAAAAAGTTTAAGCTATATTGAATCTCCGTAACAACTCCGTAACAAAACCGTAACAAATCCGAAACAAAGCCGTAACAAAGCCGCTTGAGGTAAAAATGAATTTGAACTTTTTAAGAAATTAATTGAGGGCAAAACAATAAAAATGAAAAGACCCCGCCCTCCCCCTGGAATAAAAGTCTAATGTCATACTGAGCTTAGTCGAAGTATGACACTTGTAAAATGAAATAATAAAAACAATGTCATTATATGGCAAAAACTCAAACTTCTTTTCCCTCTCCTTAATAAGGAGAGGGATAAAGGGTGAGGTAATTAAAAATAAATATAAAATGAAAAAGGAGAAACTAAAATGGCACAAATGAAAAAGCAAGTGCTCGGAAGCGTAAGCGGCGCATTAAAAGATATAGTATTCCGCGAGCGCTATGGAAAAAACTATGCAGCAATGAGACCTGCATCATTTAAAACCCCGGAAGACCCTGCCTCTGTCGGCAGACGCTCTAAATTCAAAATGGCTGTGGAACTCTCCAAAGCAATAAATCAGAGCGCTGAACTTAAGTCACTCTGGAAACCCGATACCCCGACAGGGCTCAGTCCTTACAACTTTATTGTAAAGACAAACTACTTCCGTGTAACTGCAGATGCGCCGGGTAACAATGTACTGCTGGTTCCTTCAGGTGGCTTTCCTATATCAGCAGTCTCTGTAGATATAGCCGCTGCACAGGTAAAAGTAAAGCTGGAAGCGATTGGTACAAATAACGGGATAGATCCCCTTATCGAAACGAAGCTGAGGATGTTCTCAGTTTTGTATAACTCCAATCCCTCTGTACCGGATAACCTGCCTTACTCATACATTACACTTGGCTCGGACGAGGTAAACACGGACTTAGGTGTCCAGCTCGATTTCACCTCACCCCTCGATGGAACCGAGCAGTATGATTACAACCAGTACCAGGATCACAAAGTCTACTTTGTTCTCGTTACACTCAATGCAGAAGGACAGGTAGTCCACTACTCAATCACACTCAACGGTTAACCACAACCCCTCCCTTTACCAAAAGAAGCCTGCCTGCCGGAAGGCAGGGGGCAGGGGAGGGTTTAAAAGAAGTGTCATTGCGGGGGCTTTGCCCGAAGCAATCTCAATACAAAGGTATCAGATCCTGAAAAGAAATTCAGGATGACACTCTTCATTCATCCACCCTCTCCTTACCAGGGAGAGGGGCAGGGTGAGGTTAAACTTCTAATTACATATTTCCCCGCAAGTCAGTTCTCCGTCATACTGAGCGTAGTCGAAGTATGACCCCCCACCTATAGGTCATTTTGTCCCGCCTCTGGTGGAAGTGCATGTTCTTTCCTGCCTGCCGGTTTACCAGCTAAAGTTTGGCAAGGCAGGTGAACTTTTCTTGCGTCAGGAAAAGTTGTTATTAAATTTCTGGAGTTTATCACGAACCTGGAAATGAATTTATTTATTCGGGGTTAAGAAAAATACAGCAAAGCTATTAACAGGCGGGTAGCAGAATATTAATCTTAATCTTTAAGAACAGCATTCTTGGCTATTACAACAATGCCGCTTTCAGTAACAGTAAACTTCTTTTTATCCCCTTCAAGATCAAACCCTATTTCATATCCTTCAGGGACAATAACATTTTTATCAATAATAGCGCGTCTTATCCTGGCATGCCTTCCTACGTTTGTGTTGTTCATAATTATTGAATCAGTAACATAGGAAAAGCTGTTTACCCTTACCCCCGGTCCAAGTAAAGATCGTTCAACAAGTCCTCCTGAAACTATAGTCCCGTCGCATATAAGTGAATTCAGCGTCCGCCCTACTCTTTCCCCTTCATGGGAAACTGTTTTTGCAGGAGGGAATTGTATCTGGTATGTTCTCATCGGCCACGATTGATCGTAAAAATTAAACTCTGGCGTTATGCTTATTAAATCCATGCTCGATTCAAAATAGCTGTCAATTGTTCCGATATCTTTCCAGTAAGGTTTCATCTTCCTGTTTTCATCAAAAAATTTATATGCAATAACACTCAGCTTTGATTTAACCATATATGGTATAATATCGTGCCCAAAATCATGAGTTTTTAATTTCTGCTGTTCCATATCAGCGAAAATATCTCTCAGAACATTTGCATTGAAAACATAAATACCCATGTTCACAAAAGAGAAATCAGGATTGTCGGGAATAACCGGTGGATTAGGCGGTTTCTCTATAAAAGACTGCACATTATACTTCTCATCAACTCCAACAATACCGAACCTTGGTCCTTCTTCTTTAGGAACTTCAACACACGAAATAGAAAGATCGGCTTTCATATCAATATGATATTGAAGAAGCTTAAGATAATCCATTTTATAAATGTGGTCGCCGCTTAGAACTAAAACCCATCTGGCTTTGCGGTCGTGAGAAAAGAGATTAACATTCTGATAAATAGCATTGGAAGTTCCGAGATACCAGTCATTATTCATTTTTCTCTGGGGAGGAACGGAATATATAAACTCGCCTAATTCAGGATTAAAAATACTCCATGCTTCAAGCACATGCTGATTAAGTGAATCGGATTTATACTGCACAAGAACATATATACGTCTTAAACCTGAATTGAGACAATTAGATAAAGCGAAATCAATAATGCGGTACTTGCCCCCGAATGGAACTGCAGGTTTACTCCGGAAAGCAGTAAGTGGATATAATCTTTCTCCCTGTCCGCCAGCTAAAAGCATAGTAATTGTTTCTCTGAGAATTGATGAGCCGGGAAAAATCATAAAGCTTTCCTTTTCTTTATTGTTAATAATATATTGAAATATGATTTGATTGGCAATCCTGCAAGTTGTTAATTTATAATAAAGATTACTTTATTTGTTTTAACGAACATTAAACTCATAACTTATGACAAGGAAAACAAAAACCGGGTTTATTTCTTTATCTGCTTTTACAATTTTCTTTTTGGTTGGATGGCAGTTTGGTATTTCTCCTTTAAGAAATTCTCTTGAGACTGCTTCCGGCAGGATTAAGCTTGTTAAACAGCAATTATTAGGATTACCACTTATAGAGCAGCCGCAGGGTTATATTTCTGAAAACCAGTATGGTCTGGATATTCTTCACTATGAGTTAAGATTTGATCTTTATCCCGAAAAGAAATTACTGGTAGGTAAAGCAAAGATAAAAGGCACGTTTAAGGATTCAAACCTCTCTGAGATTGACTTGAACTTATACGATAATATGAAAATAAATTTTCTGTCTCTGAATGATGAGACAGTTCCTTATATTCATAAAGGGACAAGGTTATCTATTCCATATACTAAAAGTGATGGTGATACTTTTTCAATTGAAATACATTACGAAGGAACACCAAAGAGAGCAGGGCTTTCATCTTTTGTATTCGGTGAAATAAACGGAAGATCAGCAGTTTACAATTTAAGTGAACCTACATTCTCATCTACATGGTATCCCTGTAATGATCTTCCCGATGATAAAGCTCTTGCAGATATTTATATTACAAATGATTCTGTTTATACCTCGGTATCGAATGGAGCTTTGGTTAATGAAGAAATTACCGGCGGGAGAAAAACCTTCCATTGGAAAATCCTTTATCCCATCTCCACATATCTTATATGTCTGTATTCTTCGGTATACGTAAGCTTCACGGATTATTATCATTCAGATATGTCCGGTGACTCATTACCTCTTGAATACTTTCTGTTCCCGGAGCATTTGGAGAATGGTAAGAAAGATTTTGAGGAGCACCCGAAGATGATGAAGTTCTTTTCTGATACCTTTGGCGAGTATCCTTTTATGAAAGAGAAGTATGGAGTTGCTGAATTTCTCTGGCAGCTTGGTGCAATGGAACACCAGACAATTACCGGGATTGGTTCAAACTTTGTATCCGGCAGGAGATTTTTTACAGATATTTATGTTCACGAACTTGCACATCATTGGTTTGGTGATGCAGTTGGACCTAAGACCTGGAAAGATATATGGTTAAATGAAGGTTTCGCAACCTATTGTGAGGCTCTGTATGACGAAAACAAAGCCGGACCTAATGCATTAAGATCAACGATGCTTTCAAAGTATAGTGATAACTTTTCCGGTAAGTTGTACGATCCCGGTGATGACCTGTTTAGTAAAACTGTTTACGATAAAGGAGCCTGGGTTCTTCATATGCTCCGCTGGGAGGTTGGGGATTCCACTTTCTTTAAGATATTAAGGAATTATTTTGAAATGTATAAATATAAATCTGCCTCGACTGATGACTTTAAGAATATTTGTGAAGATGTATCCGGTAAAAACCTAACACGGTTTTTTGATCAATGGGTTTATACGGGGGATGACCAGATAAAGCTGAATATTAACTGGAAGATTGAATCAGAGCAGAATAATGTTATTACTATCCGTCTTGACTTCAGTCAGCTGCAGGAAAAGTATAAAGAATATCATTTCCCCGTTGAATTACAGTTTGCAGATAACAATAATAGGAAGGAAAGTGTCAGATTCTATATTGATAAGACAGAAACAACATTTTATCAAAAGCTTAAGTTTATCCCGCAATCTATAATTGCCGATCCTGATAACTGGCTGCTTGCTGATATAAAAGTGAATGGAAATAAATAAGGTTTTCATTTATAGATCTATTCTTAAATTGTATAGCAAAAATTAAATGAATTGTGAATAATACTTACCTGTTTATCTCTGATATTCATCTCGGACTAAAAAGTAAGGAAGAGGAGAAACAAAAAGAAGATTTGCTTGTTAAATTCCTTCGTTTTGCAAAGGACAATTGCACTGAACTTTTTATCCTCGGTGATTTATTTGATTATTGGTTTGAGTACAAGAGAGTTTATCAGAAAGGATTTTACAGAACTCTTGCTGCTTTAAAGGATATTACTGAAAACAATGTAATTGTACATTACATTATAGGCAATCATGATTTTATGCATCGTGATTTTTTTGAGAAGGAGATAGGTGCTAAATTATACAAGGATGATATTAGCACTGTATTAAATGATTCGAAGTTTTATCTTGCGCATGGAGATGGTCTTGTAAAAAATGATCTTGGCTATAAGATTCTGAAAAAAATATTAAGAAATAAATTCATTCAGAGACTTTATTCGTTGGTTCATCCCGATCTCGGGATAGCTCTTGCAAGCCACACAAGTAAATCGAGCAGGGATTATACTTCAAAGAAAGATTATGGGGAGGAAGACGGTTTATTTTTATTTGCGAAAGAAAAGATAGATGAAGGTTTTGATTATGTCTTACTTGGTCATTTTCACAAAAGGCGTTTCAAAGAATATAAAAAAGGCTTTTATATAAATCTTGGTTCATGGTTAGATGCTCCTTGTTATGGTATTTATAAAAATAATAAGTTTGAAATAATCGAGTGGAATTAAATGGCTAAAAGAAAAAATTCTGATAATGATCTTAAAAAATATTTTAATGATCCTGAATACAGGAACAAAAAGCGTTATTCCGGATTCCTTAAGGAAAAAAAACCACGGCTTATTATTCTGTCAATAATAACTGTTCTTTTTTTAGCCCTTGTTATTTATGTTATAAGCGGGCTGCCGTCTCTTGAGCAGTTAGAAAACCCGAGTCCGCAGCTTGCAAGCAAAGTTTATACAGCAGATGGTGAATTGCTTGGGCAGTTCTATATTGAAAACAGGATTGAAACTGATATTGATAGCCTCCCTCCATTATCTCATTGATGCCTTAATAGCAACTGAAGATAGAAAGTTTTATGATCATTGGGGTGTTGATCTCTCCCGGTTCTTTTAAAGCAATGGTTAAGAATATCTTTACATTTTCAAGGGAAGGGGCAAGTACTATAACACAACAGCTTGCTAAAAATCTTTATGAACTGAAATCTTCAGATGAAAATATTTTTGATACTGGTATAAGAAAAATAAGAGAATGGATAACTGCAGTTCAGATTGAAAAAAATTACACCAAGAGAGAGATTCTTGAATTATATCTGAACGTTTCCTATTTCGGAAGAAGCGCTTATGGTATTGAATCTGCTTCGAAAGTTTACTTCAATAAAAAGGCAATTGATCTTACGGTTCCCGAGGCGGCACTGTTTGTTGCATTGCTTAAGTCTCCGGTAATTTATGATCCGATCCGGCGGGTGGAAAATGCCGTGAACCGCAGGAACCTTGTTATGTATAATATGCTGGTTATGGATAAGCTGAGCAAAAGCGATTACGAAAAATATAAATCTCAGCCTATCAGTCTTGCTTCTGAAAGGATTGGTGGATCTGTTACAGAAGCTCCGCATTTTATGGAATACATAAGACAGAAACTGACTCCGATTGCGGACAAATACGGATTTGATCTTTACAGGGACGGTATAAATATATATACCACACTTGATTTAAGAATGCAGAAGATAGCCAACCAGATGGTTGCAAAACATTTACAGGATTACCAGGTGCTGTTCGATAAAAACTGGAGCTGGAAAAAAAATCAGGATGTTCTTTCTGCTCTGATAGATAAAGCAATTAAAAGTAATCCGTTATACAGAACTGCTTCTGATAAAGAAGAAAAAGCTAAGATATATAACCAGCTTAAAGTGGATCAGGCTTTTATTGATTCAGTAAAGAAAATTGAGACCACTGTTCAGGCAGGTTTTGTTGTAATAGATCCGGCAACCGGTTTTATTAAGGCAATGGTAGGAGGTGAGAATCAATACTTTGGCAGAGGATTAAATCATGTAACTGGAATAAAAAGGCAGCCGGGTTCTTCTTTCAAAGCGATTGTTTACACTGTTGCAGTAGATAACGGTTATTCGCCTGCCTATACTTTGCTTAATCAAAAGTTTAATTACAAGGGATGGTCACCGGAAAATTCTGATCGGGAATACAGCGGTTATATGACTTTACGTGAGGCTCTTGCCAATTCTGTTAACGTTATTGCAGGCAGAATGACAATTAGTGAAATTGCGCCGCCTACCCAGGTGGTTAAGTATGCTCACAAAATGGGAATTACTTCCGAGCTGAATGCATATCCCTCTTTAGCTCTTGGCACTTCCGAAGTTAGTCCTCTTGAACTTACATCTGCATTTGGAACTATTGCAAACAAAGGTGTTCATGTTGAACCGATTTCTATTACAAGGATTGAAGACAGGAATGGAATTCTGATAACTGAGTTTGCCCCTGAATATACCGAAGCTATTTCTCCTCAGACTGCTGCGGTTGTAACAGAGCATGCTTCAGGATGTTGTTAATTATGGAACAGGTGCCGGAGTAAGAAAATATTTTCTGTATCCTGCTGCCGGAAAAACAGGAACTACACAGGATTTTTCAGATGCTTGGTTTGTAGGGTTTACTCCTGGTCTTGTTGGCGGAGTTTGGGTTGGTTTTGATGACCATAGAGTTAAATTTACTAACTGGTATGGACAGGGAGCGAGAGCTGCTTTACCAATTTGGGCAATGTTTATGGAAGCAACTTATAAAGAATTAAACTTACCGGTGGAATATTTCACTATTCCGGAAGGTGTTGATACAGTTAAGTTTTGTAAAGAAACTATGAACCTTGGTGATACACGGCTGGCAACAGAAAATTGTCCGGAGGTTGTTACAGATATTGTTTTAAGTAAAAATCTTCCTCTAAAATGTGAAATTCATACAGAGGGAGCTAAAATAAAACGCGAAGATAGAAAAGGGGATTCAGGGTGGTAGAGATGAATGCAGAATGTAGAATGTAGAAGAAAGAAATATTAAATTTAATTCTAAATTCTAAATTTTGAATTCTAAATTTAAAAAGCCCGGATGGTGAAATTGGCAGACACGCTAGCTTCAGGAGCTAGTTGGCGCAAGCCAGTGCAGGTTCAAGTCCTGTTCCGGGCACAAGAAAATGTCTGAAAAAGAATTCTACAATAAAGCTATTTCCTTCGCAAAAGCTCACTACGAAAATTTTCCTGTAATTTCTTTTCTTATTCCTAAATATTTGCAGAAACATATTGCAGTAATTTACTGGTTTGCAAGAACCGCAGATGATATTGCCGATGAGGAAAATCTTACGGAAGAAGAAAGACTAAAGCAACTTAATGAATTTGAAAATAATTTTACTACTGCATTAAACGGAAAACCAAAAAATGAGTTTGAAGCAGCTTTGGCTGCTTCAATTAAAGAAAAAAATCTTACAGTTTCTCTATTTTATAATCTGCTTAAAGCATTTAAACAGGATGTTGAAAAAAAGCGATATGAAAATTTTGATGAAGTCCTTGATTACTGTAAACATTCTGCAAATCCTGTTGGAAGATTGATACTTGAACTTTATAATTTCAGAGAAGAGCAACCATTTGAACTTTCCGATAAAGTATGTACCGCTCTTCAGCTAACCAATTTTTACCAGGATTTACAGGTAGATTTCCAAAAAGGAAGAATTTATCTTCCTGAAGATGAGATGCAGAAATTTGGTGTGGCTGAAAAATCATTTGAGTTAAAAGAAAATAGTCTTAATTTACAACGGTTATTAAGGCATAATATTGGACGTACGGAATTGATCTTTAATGAAGGTAAAGGTTTGTTAAAGTTCTTAAAAGGAAGATTGAAACTTGAGATTGGCTGGACGATACTAGGCGGTGAGGCAATCTTAAAGAAAATTAAAAAGTTGAATTACAATACAATTAACGTTCGTCCTAAACTTAATAAGACTGATTATTTTTTATTGGCAGTTAAAGCAATGTTTTTATGATGGATGCAGCAAAAGATATAGCAAAAACTAGTAGGAGCAGTTTTTATTACGCTTTTAATCTTCTGCCTGAAGAAAAAAGAGATGCAATGAATACTGTTTATGCTTTTTGCAGAAAAACCGATGATATTGTTGATGATGGAAATGAACCTGATGAATTGAAGTATGAGAAACTCCACAAATGGCGCGTTGAACTTGAAAAAGCTTTTAATGGGTTTTCAGACTATACCCTTCTTAACAAACTCGGCAGAACAATTCATAAATTCAACATTCCTTATGAACCTTTCTTTGAACTCCTCAAAGGAATGGAGATGGATCTTCAGAATAAAAGATATCTTACTTTTGATGATCTCAGATTGTATTGCTACAGGGTTGCATCAACAGTAGGATTAATGTGTATAGAAATTTTTGGCTACAAGCACAAATCCGCAAAAGAGTTTGCAGTTAATTTGGGGATTGCATTACAGCTTACAAATATTCTGCGTGATATTAAAAAGGATTCTTTGAAGGGTAGAATTTATTTACCACAGGAGGATCTACAAAGATTTTCTTATGGAGAAGAAGATATCTTTAAGCAGAATTACAATGAGAGATTTATCAGCTTAATGAAATATGAAGTTGAGAGAGCTGAAAAATATTTTGTGAATGCAACAGAAAATCTGAATCTGGATGATAAGAAAGCAATGTTTGCTGCAAGAGCTATGCAGCATATTTATAAAAGGCTTCTAGAAAAAATAACTGAAGCTGAATATAATATTTACAAAAAGAATATCAGGGTAAGCTCTTTTGAAAAAGTTGGTATCTCGCTTGGGGTCTGGGCAAAGTACCGTTTAGTTTACTAATGAAAAAAGTCATAGTTATCGGCGGAGGGTTTGCAGGACTTACCGCAGCATCCTATCTCTCTAACTCAGGTTATAAAGTAGAATTAATTGAAGCCTCTCCAAAACTTGGCGGGCAGGGCATATTCATTCCAGGATGATTTAACAGGCTCCGTAGTAGATAACGGTCAGCATATTTTAATGGGCTGTTATAAAGAAACATTAAAGTTTTTAAAACTCATTGGAGCAGAGAAAAATTTCATTTATCAGGAAAGACTTAGAGTTAATTTCTTAAATGAAGATGGGAAACTTTTTAAACTGGAAGCGACTCAACTTTTTTACCCGCTTAATCTTTTATTCGGGTTGTTGAACTTTGAAGCACTTGGTTTTATTGACAGGCTGATTCTTCTCAAATTTTTTCTCAAACTTTATTTTTATTCCGATGAAGAATTAAAACGTTTAACCGTTTACCAATGGCTTTTATTGGAAGGACAAAATGATAAGATAAGAGAAACTTTCTGGGATTTTATTGCAATAGGAGCTTTAAATACAAATACAAAAAAAGCATCTGCAAAAGTTTTTGCGGATATTTTAAAGGAAATATTTTTTAAAGGGAATAAAGAAGCGACAATCATTCTTCCTTCAAAAGGATTGAGCGAATCTTATTGCATTGATGCACAAAGCTTCATAGAAAAAAAAGGAGGGACAATAAATCTTTCCGAACAGGTTATTGGAAGTGAAATACTAAATGACAAATTAACAAAAGTCTTAACTTCAAAAAGAACCTTTAGCGATTTTGATTATGCAGTAAGCACAGTTCCCTGGTTTGCATTAGATAAAATTATTAAAGATGTAGACATATTCCTGAATTTTGAACACTCTGCAATTCTCACAATTCATATCTGGTTAAAAGAGAATCTCTTAAAGGAAAATTTTTATGGATTGATTGGATCTCCAATTCACTGGATATTCAATCATAAAGATTATATCACGCTAGTTAAAAGTGATGCAAATGATCTGATTGAAAAAACTAAAGAAGAAATTTTTGAAATGGCTGTTGCTGAATTAAAAAAATATGCTGGAATTAATGAAGAAGAAATTAAATCTTACAAAGTGATAAAAGAAAAACGAAGTACATTTGTTCCCGATATCGAAAGCCTAAATAAAAGACCGGGTACAAAAACAAAAATTAAAAATCTTTTTCTGGCAGGGGATTGGATTAATACAGGACTTCCTTCAACTATTGAGAGCGCTGTGAAAAGCGGAAGAATAGCTGCTGCATTAGTTACTTCTCTATAAAAGTTTTACAACTCTTCGCTCAATAAAAAAGTCATTACTGCAATTGCTGCTGAACCGAGTTCCATTTCCCTTTGGTTAATATTTTCAAATACATCATTGGCTGAATGATGAAAATCAAAATAACGTTGGTCATCTGGAACATACCCGATTAAAGCTTTTGTATTTTTTATTTGAGATACATCCGCTCCGCTGCCTCCGGCTTTTATCCATTCAATACCAGCTTTCTCTAAAATTGGCAGCCAGCTTTGTATCTTTAAAAGTGTTATCGAATCAGAAGTAACAGAAAATCCTTCAGGAGTAAAAACACCGCGGTCCGATTCAATACCTGCGATATGTTTTTCTTTTGTTGTATCCGCATAATTTCCATACTCTATCCCGCCTTTTAATCCATTCTCTTCATTAATATAAAAGATACATCTTATAGTTCTTTTAGGTTTTATAGAAAGCCTTTTAAAAAGATCCAGAACTTCCAGTGATTGAATACATCCGCCACCATCATCATTAGCTCCGCAGCCAACATCCCAGCTATCAAGATGTCCTCCAATTACAACAACCTCATCGGGTTTTTCACTTCCTTTAAGATCTGCAATAACGTTATATGAAAGTGTATCCGGTAAAGTTTTACAACTAAGCTTTAATTTTATTTTTAGCCGGGGATCTTTTTTTAATGCATCGCTTAAGAAATCAGCATCAAGGTATCCAACTGATGCAGCAGGAATTTGTGGGAGAGAATCAACATAATTGCTCATTGATCCTGTATGAGGAACATTATCATATTTTGTAGTAAGTGATTTTATCAAAACTCCTAATGCTCCATACTTTGCAGATTCAATCGCCCCTTTACTTCTGAAAACCACACTGTCGCCATATCCCTGGAAAGTATTTAATGTTGCAGGATTAATTGAAGAATTAAAAAAAACAATTTTTCCTTTAACCTCGTTTTGTTTCTCTTTTAATTCATCAAAATTTTTTATTTCGATTACTTCCGATGTAATTCCATTTTCAGATGTTCCAACACTTCTGCCGAGTGCGAGAATATTTAATTCTCTTCCTTCAAATAATTTTGATCCTGTTATAACTGCCTTTTCTTTTTTACCTCTGACCCAGTGCGGAACCATAACCGGCTGAAGCCATACATCAAATCCGAGCTTTTTCATTTTTTCTTCAGCCCATTTAATTGCTTTATATGAATTTTCAGATCCGCTAAAACGTTGACCAATTTCACATAATTCTCTAAGCCAGTAATATCCTTTATGGTTAGTTAAAGCGTTCTCAATAATATCTTTTGCAACCTGAATATATTTATCTTTGTCCTGGGAATTAATTTTAGAAACAGGGAAGGATATTGCGATTAAACCAATAAGAATTATTTTTTTTATGGAATTAGTCCGAAAGTTGATCACTTTAATTTACCTTTTTGATTAAGCTGTTTTGTAAAACTTAATTTACAAAAAATATTTTGAAATATATTTTTATGATTCTCACGGATTTGATTTTTCAGATTTTGAGTTGGGAAGCTGTGAAATATTATTGAAACTTTTTCCACAACATGCAAAAATTATTAATGACATTACTTTACAATGATCAGGCAGCCATAACAATAATTAATAAGCCTGCAATGATAGTGAGTGCTAAATATTTACCTTAATTTGATTCAGTTAAAACTTTAGATTTGAATGTGTAATTTAGTTGGGAAGCCTTAAATTACTTTTTATTTTTATTGAAATAGAAAATGATTTTCCATATTTTTTCGCTCAAATTTCAAACATATTAGGAGGCTCAAGCGAGAATATTCTACTGTTGTGATAATTTCTAAATTTAGGCTTCTTTATTAAAGCGAAAATTAAAAAGATCATCCGGACGGGCTTGAGCATAGTAGTGGTTTATGCCATTATTATTTTCTCCATTATCAGCTTTGGGTTTTCAAACCGTTACGTCTCACAGGTTAATGATAAAATCTGGCTCAATATTCTTTTAAAATATGAGATTGAGGCAAATAATTTTAAGGTTAGTGAACCTGTTGAAAATAAAATTCCTCTTAAAGATAATAATGTCTCTTCTGGTAAATTAAATTATCTCCCAACTTTAGATGATTCTACAGACAAAGATTCTACTCTTAAAATTGATACATCTGAAAAAGATTCAACCCTGAAAATTGATTCAACTTCTATTTTAAATGATTCAAACTTAGTTGCGAAGGATACTCTTGTTGTTGACTCTTCCGCATTTGATTCAACTGCACGATTAAAATATTTCAGGTATCAACGTGAAGATGTGCCTTATGTAAGATTAAGAGTGAAAAAGCCGTCAGCTTTTTTTGTGCAGCCTTCCCCTACAAATAAAACCAGAACGGTTGAAATTGATTCTACTGGCAAGTTTGTAACTATTAAAGAAAAAGTGGCCGGGCAGGAAACAAAAATTTTACTTCAGCTGCCTATTGAAGAATATATTCAAATGAAACTTGCCTTGAGAGAGAGACAGCTCTGGGAAGATTTAGGTTATAAATATGAACTCAAGGAATCGAAGAAAGAGCTAAGCCAGCTTATTACAGATATAACAAATATTGACATTCCTCTTCCAAGCGTTGGAGCTCTTAACTATTTTTGGCGAACCTAAAATCAGTCTTAAAATAGGCGGTGCTGTTGATATTCATGGTGCGTTCAGAAGTGAAAAGACCGAAGGTGTAACTGCTTCACGTCTTGGTAATACTCGTAATGAACCTGATTTTAAACAGCAGGTGCAGATAAATGTAAATGGAACTATTGGTGACAAACTAAATATTAATGCCGACTGGAATACTGAAAGGACTTTTGAATACGAAAACCAGTTGAAGATAAAATACACAGGTTATGAAGATGAAATAATTCAAAGTATTGAAGCAGGAAATGTTTCATTGCAAACTTCACCTCTTGTAGGCGGCTCCGAAGCTCTCTTTGGTATTAAAGCACAATTTAAAATGGGACCTCTTTCATTAACTACTCTTGCCAGTCAGAAAAAAGGTGAGGTAAAAGAAGTAAGTGTTTCTGGTGGTACCAGTTCGCAGGAGTTTACTGTAAGAGCTTACGACTATTCAACTAATAATTATTTTCTTGATACAATTTATGCAAGTACAATTCCTGAATTGAATCTTTTTAATAAGTATTACGGCAGTCCTACACCAATTGTAGATCCTACACTGCAAGTTGTAGATATTCAGGTTTGGAAATCAATTACAATTATTACGCCTGATCGCTCAAAGCAAAGATATGCAAATGCATATATTAACCTTCCGCCAATTGGTGCAGGACAAGATTATGATATAATTGATACTACTTTAAGGTCTGATAATAAGGAACTGGTTTCCGGTAAAGTTGAAACAGGTACATTCCTTCTTCTTGAGCAGGGAAGAGATTATATACTTCATCCTGAAACGGGTTATTTAACTTTTCTAACTCAACTTCAGGATAAGGATGTTATAGCTGTTGCTTATAGAATTGAAAATACTCCAGGGACAGCGACCGATGATTCTTTCTATGGCGAATTTTTAACATCTGCCAATACAGATACATCTAAAAGGCTCGTTTTAAAACTTGTTAAACCTGAAAACTTACAGCCCGATTATCAACAAGCGTGGAAGTTGCAGCTTAGAAATATTTACCCCGTGGGTGCAAGAAATATTAAACAGGAGGGATTTGAATTTAATATTAAATATGAGATTGAAGGTCAGGAACCAGTTACCGATCTTCCAGTTGCAGGCGGATCAGTAAGACTCCTGGAAGCATTTGGACTTGATAAAATTGATGCAAGTGGTAATTCAACTTCAGATAACCAATTTGATTTCCGACCGGGGATAACAATTTTACCCACTACAGGAGAAATAATCTTCCCTGTCCTTGAACCTTTTGGCAGGGATCTCCCCGCAAGAATTCCATCAGATCAATATAATTTTAATGAAGTTTACGATACCACACAGCAGTCGGCAAGAAATATTAAAACTAAAGATAAATGGCTTTTAACCGGCAAAAGTTCCGGCGAAGCTTCATCAAATTATCAGTTAGGATTTAATGTTGTTGAAAACTCGGTTAGAGTTTTATTAAACGGCAGAGAATTATCTGCCGGTGTAGATTATGTTGTTGATTATAATATTGGTCAGTTAACTATAAGGAATGATGCAGCATTAGTTCCCGGCGCTGATCTTAAAATTACTTATGAACAGAATGATCTGTTTCAGCTTGCATCTAAAACACTGCTTGGAGCCAGGGGTATAATTGATATCTCAAAAAAAACAAAGCTTGGTTTTTCTGCACTTAATCTTAACCAGCAAACTTTAAGTGATAAAGTTCGAATTGGTGAAGAGCCAATAAGTAATTCAATTTATGGTGTAGATTTTAACACTTCAGCTGATCTTCCTTTTTTAACCCGTGCACTGGATAATATTATTTCAACAAAACAGATTTCAACATTTACATTTTCCGGTGAATATGCTTATATAAATCCTGATCCTAATACAAAGAAAAGCACAATTGTATCCGATCAAAATAAAAGTATAGCGTACATAGATGACTTTGAGGGAGCTAAAAGGATTATTCCTGTCGGAATTTCTTATACAGGATGGAAAGATTTAAGTCCTCCAGGTCAATTACCTTTTCTGCCTGACACAATTATATCCCCGCAACAAATATTGCCTTTCAAAGCAAAAGCCTGGTGGTACACAATTACTCCAGGTAATGTTAATGTAAATGATATCTGGCCAAATAGACAGGCAGGTAAACAGGAACAGAATGTCACAGTAATGGATTTTGTATATCAGCCGGATACTCCCGGAACATTTAATACAAAGCCGTTGATATATGAAAATAGTCAGCAAAACTGGGGTGGAATGATGAAGGTTCTTTCATCTACCGCAAGCAATCTTGTTGAGGAAAATATAGAGTTCATAGAATTCTGGGCAAAGATTGATGAAGCACCCCAGGGTGCTAAAATTTTTATAGACCTTGGAAAAATAAGTGAAGATGTAATTCCTAATGGAATCCTTAATACGGAGGATTTAAACCAAAATGATATAGTTGATGAGGGTGAAGATATCGGACTTGATGGTTTAACTGATGCAGAAGAAAGGATTAGGTTTAACAGTACAAAATCGGATCCCTCAGGGGATAATTTTTTCTTTGATAAAAGCGGTTCGTTTAATCCTGCTGATTATTTTAACATAAATGGTACAGAAGGCAATGCTTTGCTTTCAGATATAGGAAGATTACCCGATACAGAAGATCTTAACAGGAATGGTACTGTTGATCGTCTCAACAGTTATTTCAGGTATGAAATTCCTCTTGATACAAATATAGCTGCAAATCCTTTGATAGTGGGAGGTGGAAGTAAAGGCTGGTATCAATATAGAATTCCTTTAAAAGATTTTAATAATCAGTTCGGAAGCCCCACACTTTCGAATGTTGAAACTATAAGATTTTTTGTAACAGGAGCCAGCAATTTAGTTCATTTAAGATTAACTGAGTTTAACCTTGTAGGAACCCAATGGCAGAAATTAGATAAAGAAGATACGGTTATTTCTGTTTCAGTAATTAATTTTGAGGATAATCCTGAATATACTTTACCTCCTGGTGTTTTCCAGGAGCGTGACAGAAGCAGACCTGATGAAAATATTTTGAGAAATGAACAATCACTTAATCTTATAATAAATAATCTTGCTGATGGTGATTCAAGAGAAGCTATAAAATATTTATACCGCCCGCTTGATGTTTTTAATTATAGTGAGATGAAGCTTTTTATTCATGGTGATTTAAATACAGCGCCCGGCTCTGTTTCTTATCATTCAAATGGTAAATATGCCGCCGAAGTATTTTTCAGATTTGGTGCTGATACAAATAATTATTATGAGTACCGTCAGCCGGTTCTTCCCGGATGGAATGAAATCAGTATTCCTTTTGAGGAAATAACCGCACTAAAACAGACAAGAGGAGAAATAACTAATATTGTTTATAGCTCACCTGTTCCAGGAAAACCCGGTCACTTCTACCAGATAAAAGGCAACCCTACCCTTACCTCTGTTAAATTTCTTTCAGTCGGTATCCATAATATTTCGGAGCCGCCGCCGCAAACTGTGCTTGATTTTATTTCCGGAAGTGTTTGGGTTAATGAATTAAGAGTTATTGGCGCCGATGATTCTCCCGGCTGGGCTTACAGCTTTAATTCTGCAATACGATTTGCAGACCTTCTTGGAGTTAGTTTTACTATGAGCCAGACAAATCCATACTTCCATCGTCTTTCAGATAGATTTGGTACAAGAGTGGAATCAACAAACTGGAGTGTTCAGAGTGATCTTGACATTTTAAAGCTTCTTCCTGTAAATCTTCCGGAAAGCAATCTGAAAATAAATTATTCCCACACTGAATCATTAGGAAAACCGCTTTACATACCGGGTACAGATATCAGAGTTGATGAGGCAGGAAAACAGCTAGATAATACTGATCCGGATTCAATTGGTTTTGGTCCCAAAAATTCTGCACAGCTTTCAAGCGAGACTCAAAATTTAAATATTTCGGATAGCTGGTCTACTTCAGGGGTTAAGCTGAAAATCCCGACAAATTTCTGGCTGGTTCGCGATACCTGGAATGCCTTAACTTTTGGGTTTAATTATAATAAAACTTTCAGCAGGAATCCTACTATTCTATCTAACAAAGCCTGGTTGTGGAATGCAAGCCTTGCTTACGGTATTAATTTAAGTCCGGATTATCATGTTAATTTTGCTGATATACCTGTACTGGGTTCAATATTCGGTTTGTTCAGTGATTACAAAAATGCAAAATTTTATTTCACGCCGCAGAATTTTACTTTAAATATTAGTGCGAAAAGAAACAGGAATACTAATGTAACCAGACCAAGACTTACAGGTGGTCAGTTAGTATCTGCCGAACAAAAGATTACCAGAGATTTTGCTGCAACAAGAGGATTTAATTTTAACTGGAAAATTACAGAAGGCGGCTTATTCAATCTTTCTGCTAACTATAATGTAAATATAAATTCTTCTCTGGCATATCTTGAAACAATAAATATTGATACCGGAAACGGGGGCAGTATTCAGCTTCAGCGCCCCGAAAGTGATATATGGGGTGATATTTTTTCCGGCCAGTTCTTTGGAAGAGATTATAATTATACACAGAGCACTGAATTCAGAACATCGCCCAGGCTTCCATCTTTTTGGGATTTAAATAAATTTTTCACAATTACAGCCGGATACTCAGTCAGCTACCAATGGAATTTCGATTTCAGGCAGGAGGATGTTGGAAGGAGTGCAGGTTTTGGAAATAAAACTTCACTTGGTCTTACATTAAGACTGAAAGCTTTGACAGAACCACTTTTTAAATCGGAAGAGGAAACTTTAAATAAAAATACCGGTAATATTCCGAAGAATATTGTAAACAAAGGTAACATTACTGAACAGGTAAATAAAGATTCCGTTATAATTAAAGATTCACTTTCTATTAATGACACAGCTAAAGTAGATGGTGAAAAAAAATCTTCAATAAAAACAGCACTGCTATTTATACGTTCAATAGCCCGTATTATATTTTTCGATTATGAGAGCATTACAATTAATTTTACAAATGATAATAATCTTTCAAAATCCGGCATAGCAGGTAAAGGAACCGGGTTTGGTAATTTCTGGGGATTCAGCCAGAATGATGATAATGGTCCTTCAAGAGGTTTTATGCTTGGACTAAACAGGAATGTGGGTGCCCGGGCAATTACACCTGGTACAAATCTTACAGATGTTTTTTCAACAAAAAATAATATTGATTTTAAAACTTCAAAACCTCTATGGGAAGGGGCAAAGATTGATCTCACCTGGAAAGTCGGATGGTCATTAAATAAAACAACAACATTAAGAGCAGATGGAAATGGTAACATAGCAGTTGCAAATGAAGTTTCATCCGGAAGTTTAAACAGAAGCTTTTTATCGCTTCCGCCATTTTTATTCTTTTCGGTTTTTGATAACGGGATTAAAAAAGTTAATGAACTGTATAATCCGAATTCGGGAAATGCTAATGCAAGTCTTTCATCCGCTTTTATAGAAGGATTTGAAACATTTCCCTGGTTGTCTAAACTAGGACCTTTAAAAGATGTTGCTAAATATATTCCACGCCCAAACTGGAGAATTACCTGGGATGGTCTGGAGAAATTTTTCATATTCAAACAGATTGCAAAAAGAGTTTCACTGGATCATTCATATAATGCATCTTATACTGAAGGATGGAAATTAACTCCTGATGGAATTCAGGAAATACAAACTCAAAGAATTGAATATGGTTTTGCCCCTTTAGTAGGATTGAATTTTACATTTGGAGAACTTTGGGGAGGGAGCCTTACCAGTAATGTAAAATATTCTACAAGGACTGATTATGACCTGGGAATATCAACAAGAAATATTACCGAAACATACTCAAGAGATATAGGTATAACTGCCGGATATTCTAAATCGGGTTTCGAGCTGCCGCTTTTCGGAGTATCTTTAAAGAATGATATTGAATTCAGCTTTTCATATACAAGCACACAGAATTCAATTGTTCGTTATGAAATGGCTAATTTTACCGAGGCTGGAATTCCACAGGATGGAACTGTTAGAACAACTATTGAACCGAGGATTAAATATACAATAAGTTCGAAAGTTACACTTTCAATATTTTATAAAAGATCAACCGTTGAACCGGAAGGTGCTGCAAGAATTCCTCCCACTACAACAAACGAAGCCGGTTTGGATGTGCATATTTCAATCCAGTAATTGAAGTTCAAGTATTCATGTGTTATTTGAACTTAAGTGATTTACCTGAATAATTTAATAGTAGAATTTTCGTAAAATAATTATTGTGTTTTGAACAACTTAATTTAAGGATATGAAAAAATGAAAAAAATATTATGGGTTGATGATGAAATAGAGCTGTTGCGTTCTCATATAATTTTTCTTTCTGAAAAAGGTTATGAAGTTGATACTGTTACAAATGGCGAGGATGCTGTTTCTTCTGTTAAAGAAAACAGTTATGATTTGATCTTTCTTGATGAAATGATGGCTGGTAAAGGCGGACTTGAAACACTTGGAGAGATAAAAGAAATAAACTCGGCAATTCCTGTTGTTATGGTAACAAAGAATGAAGAAGAATCTTTAATGTATGAAGCTATCGGCGGCAAGATTGATGATTATCTTACAAAACCGGTTAATCCAAGTCAGATTCTCCTTGTCTGCAAAAAAATTCTTGAAGGAAGAAAAATCTCAGGCGAATATGCTGCAAAAGATTATCTCCAGGATTTCAGCGAGATATCCCGGCAAATGTTAATGAGCCCTGACTATGATGAATGGATTGAAATTTACCTTAAGCTTGTCGGCTGGGATGTTGAGCTCGATTCTCATCCTGATTTAGGTCTCAGGCAAACTCTTACTGATCAGAAGAAAGAAGCAAATAAAGAATTTTCAAAGTATGTCGAGAAAAATTACAAAACCTGGATATCAACAAAAGAAGATTATGAAAAACCTGTTGTGTCTACAGAGATTGTTGATAAGTATGTTCTTGATCTTTTGAAAGAATCCGATAAAACAGTTTTCTTTTTTGTAATTGATTGTCTGCGGCTGGATCAGTGGTTAATAATGGAAAAACATTTAGGTGAAATTTTTAAAATCAATAAGGAATATTATTATTCAATTCTTCCTACTGCAACTCCGTATTCAAGAAATGCTTTGTTCAGCGGTTTATATCCTTCAGAGATTGAAAAACATTACCCGCAGTTATGGATGTCCGGCAATGATGATGAAAAAAGTATGAACAAGTATGAAAAAGAATTGCTTCAGCTTTTGCTTGACAGGAAAAGGATTAAGCTTAGGAATGATTTAAAGTATATTAAAATTATTGATCCTGAAGTTGGAAGGAACTTTGAACAGAATATTCTTTCATACAAAAATACTCACTTTACAGCAGTTGTAGTAAACTTTCTGGATATGATTGCTCACGGCAGATCAGACTCAGACTTGTTAAAAGAAATTGCCCCTGATGAAGCTGCATACAGATCATTAACAAATTCATGGTTTACACATTCATCATTGTTTGCAACGTTTAAAGCGCTTGCTAAAATGGAAAATGTAAAAATTGTGGTAACCACTGATCACGGAAGTATCAGGTCCCTAAGAGGAGCAAAAGTTCTTGGAGACAGGGAAGCATCAACAAATCTTCGTTTTAAATATGGAAGAAATCTTAAAGTTGATGAGAAGAATGCAATCTTTATAAAAAATGCTGATGATTTTAAGCTTCCTAAACGCGGAGTTACAATTAATTATATAATAGCAAAAGAAGATTATTATTTTGTTTATCCGACTGACTACCATAAATATCTTACTTATTATAAAGATACATTTCAGCATGGCGGTATTTCCCTTGAAGAAATGATATTGCCTGTAATAACAATGGAACCAAAGTAGTGGATTATCCTTTTGAAAAAGCTGTTGAATCTCCTGATGAAACAAAAGAACTTGCAGCAGCTTTTGTAAAAGAAATCCGCTCCGGGCAATCCGTTGTTTTAAATGGCGAACTCGGAGCTGGTAAAACTTTTTTTGTAAAACAAGCTTGCTCTTCTCTTGGAATTACAAACGTAAGCAGTCCGACTTTTGCAATCGTTAATAGTTATAAGAATAAAAGCAGGATTTATCATTTTGATTTTTACAGGATCAAAAACAGGGAAGAGCTCCTTGAAATTGGTTTTAATGATTACCTGAATGACGCCGATTCAATAATTTTTATTGAATGGGGAAACTTGATTCCTGAAGTATTACCTGCTAAAAGAATAGAAATTAATATTGAGATGCTGGAGGACTCAAAACGTTTTTTCAGGTTTAAGAAGTTTGAGTAAATTATCAGCTGAACAAAAAAAATAAATTATGCTGGAAAAACCTATTCTTGCAATTGAGACTTCTGAAAAAAACTGTGGAGTTTGTCTTTATTTTAATCACGAAAAATATTTTGAGTTTTCTTTTCGATTAAAGAATGCTCACTCAGAAAAAATATTTGAGTTAATTGATAAACTTTTTCAAACTGCTGAATGTTCAATTAATGAAACAGAATGCATTGCTGTTTCAGCCGGTCCTGGTTCATTTACCGGATTAAGAATCGGAATGTCTGCTGCAAAAGGTCTTGCTTTTGGTTCATCACTTCCAATTATTCCGGTTCCCACATTTGAAGCAATGGCGTTACAGCTTTGTGATCTTTTTCCCGATGAAACGCTATTTTCAATTGTAAACAAAGTAAATGCTGATGAATTATATTTTGCTAAGTTTCAAATTAAGGGTAATAATTATATATTTGTAGAGAAATTAAGTGTAATTAAACATTCAGATTTAGAAAAAAATAATAGCTTAATATTTGGTAATGCTGCAGCTTTAAATAAAGAATATCATCCTGTATTTGAGTTTACTGCTCCATCATCAAAATACGTTGCAATGTGGGCAGAAAAATTTGGCAGAGATAAATTAACTTTCAATTACGATTATCTTGAACCTGATTATTTAAAAGACTTAATAATTAAAGGAATAAAAAAATGAAGATGAAGATCGCTTTTTTATTTTTATTGATTGCTTCTGTTGCTTATCCTCAGCTGATGGGACCAAAAATTGTAGCTCAGGAGACAAGCCATGATTTTGGTGATATTATACAGGGAGAAAAAGTACAATATAATTTTATGGTTACAAATACCGGTGGAGATAAACTTATTATAACTAATGTCAGAGCATCCTGCGGTTGTACAGCAGCTTTACCGGATAAAAAAGAATTAGCTCCCGGTGAATCAACAAATATTAAAGTGGAATTTAATTCTTTAGGAAGAGTCGGTAAACAGGATAAAACAGTTTATGTTACTTCTAATGATACTGAGAATCCGGAAATACAATTAAAGTTTACTGGAAATGTAATTAAACCGGAAAACGATACGATTAAAAAAAATTCCGGTCCATTCCTTGAGGTGCTTAAAACTCAGTATGATTTTGGAAAAGTTGATGAAGGCAAAGTTGTTGACCATGTTTTTACAATTAAAAACAGCGGTGATTCACTTCTTACTATAAAAGAAGTTAAAACATCCTGCGGTTGTACAGCTGCAATGGTTAATAAAAAAGAATTAGGACCCGGCGAAGAGGGTGAATTGAAAGTTGAATTAAACACAGCCAACCGTTCAGGAAAGATGACCAGGAATATTACAATAATTTCAAATGACCCTAAGGAACCACAGAAATATCTGACTATTTATGCAGATGTATTAAAAGCAGGTTCTAATTAATGGCGTGGTTTAAGAGATCAAAGGAGAATATTTCTCCTGAAACTCAGAAAAAAGAATTACCCGATGGTCTTTGGGAAAAATGCCCGAGCTGTAATGAAATAATTCATAAAAAACAGCTTGAACAAAACTTATGGACATGCATTAAATGCGGGTATCATTTTAGAATTGGTAGCCAGGAATATATTGACATCCTTCTTGATAAAAATACATTTAAAGAGCTTGATAAAAAGATGCGTTCAGCGGATCCTTTAGGTTTTGAAGATACAAAAAAATATACCCAGCGTATCCAGGAAACCATTAAGAAAGTTGGTTTGAATGATGCTGTTAAAACCGGAACAGGTAAGCTTAATGGGATTTATGTGGCTTTTGGCTGTATGGATTTTAAATTTATTGGCGGAAGCATGGGTTCTGTTGTTGGAGAGAAGATTGCCCGGTTAACTGACAGAGCTTATAAAAGTAAAATCCCGCTTATTATTTTATCTTCCAGTGGCGGCGCAAGAATGATGGAGGGGGCATATTCGCTTATGCAGCTTGCTAAAACCAGCTCGCGTCTTGCAAAATTTTCAGAACTGGGAATTCCGTTTATATCTGTTTTAACTGATCCAACCACCGGCGGTACAACTGCTAGTTATGCGATGCTTGGCGATGTTCATATTGCCGAGCCGGGTGCGCTTATTGGTTTTGCTGGTCCGAGAGTTATTAAACAGACAATTGGAAAAGATCTTCCTGAAGGATTTCAACGCTCAGAGTTTTTGCTTGAACAAGGTTTTATTGATATTATTTCTCATCGTAAAGATTTAAAAGAAACAATTAATAATGTTTTGACTCTACTCAATTAGAGGCTTCAGATCAAAACAATTTCTACCGTTAAAGAAATACATTCCGTTTCCCGGTCTTTTAAAAAATCGGGAAAAAAAATTGGATTTGTTCCTACAATGGGGTTTCTGCACAAGGGGCATCTTTCACTTATAAAAAAATCCAATGAGCTTTGTGATGTATCTATTGTATCTATTTTTGTTAATCCAACCCAGTTTGGTCCTGATGAGGATTTTAAAAAATACCCCAGAGATATTGAAAATGATAATAAATTACTCGAAGAAATGAATGTTGATTATCTGTTCATTCCTTCTGCAGAAGAAATTTATCAACCGGGTTACCAGACTTATGTTTATATAAATGAAATTTCCAAAAAATTTGAAGGAGAATTCAGACCGGAGCACTTCAAAGGTGTAACAACTATCGTTTCAATTTTATTTAATTGTGTACAACCGGATATTGCTTTCTTCGGACAAAAAGATGCACAGCAGGCTGCTGTACTCAAACAAATGGTTAAAGATTTAAAGTACGATATTGAAATAATGATTTGCCCGATTATTAGAGAACCCGATGGGTTGGCATTAAGCTCACGTAATGTTTATTTATCCCAGGAAGAAAGAATAAAAGCTTTAACCATATCCAAGTCACTCACGTATGCAAAGAAATTAATTGAAGAAAATGAAAGAGATCCCAAAAGCATTATAAGTAAAATGAAGATAATGTTTAGAAAAGAAGAATCTATAAAACTGGATTACATTGGTATTGTGAATTCTTCAGGTTTCCGGGAAATTGAAATACTCGAAGAGGGAAATGAATATTATATTCTTGTAGCCGCAAAAGTAGGGAATACGAGATTGATTGATAATGAATTAATAAGAAAGTCGTCCCGATAAATCGGGATTCAGAATGACTAAGCAGAAATATTATTCAACTCCCACAAAGCATTTATTCCATACAAAACTAACCCTTCCTCAACAACAAAATCAAAATCCAAATGGGAAATAATTTTTTCAGCATTTCCTCCGGTTACATAAGTAAATATTTCTTCTGCTGAATTTTCTTTCTTCAAATGATTAATGATTTTCCCGATCATTCCAACAGCAGAGGTTAAAACTCCGCTTGCAATTGAAGAATTTGTATCATTCCCTATTATTGAAATGAAATCATTAACACTTAAACGGGGAAGTTGAGCAGTTTTATTTTTAAGTGATTCAAACATCATTTCTAATCCGGGAGCAATTAAACCTCCAATAAATTTTCCGGGATATTGAATCACATTAATAGTCATTGCGGTTCCAAAATCTATTGAAAGAATATAAACTTTATCGTTATAGGTTTTATAATTTTCTGAATTTTTAAAAGAAAAAATGCACCTTCTGCGGAACAGAATCTGTCTATTCCTAAAGTTTCGGGAGTTTTATAATTGATTTGGAGATTTGTTTTAAGATCTTTAGAAATAATGAATGGAGTTATTCCTTTTGTTTTTTTGCTTCCCTCAGATAATATTTTTGTTTTTTCAGGAACGACCGATGAAACAGCAATATCAATACCTGCTTCCGTTTTAATAAAATTTAAAACTTCATCAATTTTATTAAATGAAAAAAAATCAATCAGGTTATTCTTTTCAAATCTGCCCGCCTTAATTCTGCTGTTGCCTATATCTATTGCAATGAGCATTAAGCTACACTCACATCACCGGAATAAATTTTCTCAGTTTTGTTTTTTGTCTTTAATATCAAAAAACCATTTTCATCAATATCATCAAAAATACCATACTTCACTTTATCATCTTCAGCAACAGATATTTTTTCCCCAATCATTCTGCATCTTTCTTTCCATTCTTTAATAACCCAATTAGGGTTTGAAATAATGCTCTCCAGGGTTTCCTCAAATACATTCAGTAATTCTGCAAGAAGCATTTCACGTTCAATTGTTTGTCCGGTTTCATTCTTTAATGAAGTGGGAGGGATATTGAAAGTTCCCTGGAAAATTGTCTGGTTAACATTTAATCCAAATCCAACAACAACCCTTTCAATTTTATCTCCCTTTGAAGCTGATTCAATAAGAATACCCGAAACTTTTTTTCCGTTTAGTAATACATCATTAGGCCATTTAAGTTCAGTTTTTTTTTGAAATAAATTTTCAATAGACAATGCTGTTGATAAACCAGAGGCAAAGTTTATAAAGTTAAACTGTTTGTTAAAATATTTTTTGTTTGATAATAAAATGGAAAACGTAAGGTTCAATCCTTTCATACTGTACCAGAGTCTGTCTTTTCTGCCGTGTCCTTTCAGTTGTTTTTCTGCAAGAAGAGTTGTACCGTGAATGCCTGGAATGCTTTTATCAAGAAGCAGGCTGTTTGTTGAAGTTACTTCATCTGAGTAAATAAAATTCCTCCCGATTACATCAGTATCCAGCTTTATATCAAAAATCTCTAAGTTAAATTCTGATTCCATGTCCTTAAATCAATTAATGTCAAAAATGTCAAATAAATCTATAATACTCGTACTTGATTTGCCATTAAGTCAGATATTCAGTCAATTGGTAAAAGAAATTGAAAAAGCCTATTATCTCCATAAATTGTTATAGAGTAATAACTTATATCTAATTTTTTCTAATGGCATTATCATTGGAACAATAAGCTAAAATTTAATTTCAAAAACTAATTCAAATATAAATAAAATAAATTAAGGAGAGGTTAAAATGACACTAATAAAATTTGAGCCGTTAAGAGATCTTGAAAACTGGAATGAAAAAATTCACAGGTTCTTCAATGATTTTCAATCAGCAGATTCAAATTATTTTCCCCATATAGATATTTCTGAGGATGATAAAAATATTTTTGTTGAAGCTGAAATGCCCGGCGTTAAAAAGAATGATGTGAAATTAACAATTCAGGATAATATTCTTACAATTTCAGGTGAAAAGAAAAAGGAAAAAGAAGATAAGAGCAAGAACCTTTTCAGAAGTGAAAGAGTTTATGGCTCATTTACCAGGAGCTTTACTTTACCTGAAGATATTAATCCTGACAGCATTGAAGCAAAATTTGATAATGGGATTCTTAACATTACCATTTCAAAAACTCAACCGAAAAAGGTTAACGAAAAATTCATAGAGATTAAATAAGTATAAATTATTACAACAGCATCAATTAATTTTGATGCTGATTTTTTATCAATTAAGAAAGGATTTTATATAATGGGAAAGATAATTGGAATAGACTTAGGAACAACAAATTCCTGTGTTGCTGTTATGGAAGGAAATGATCCGGTTGTGATTCCAAATTCAGAGGGAGGAAGAACTACTCCTTCTGTTGTTGCATTTACTAAATCAGGTGAAAGACTGGTTGGTCAACCTGCTAAAAGACAGGCAATAACAAATCCGAAGAACACTATATTTTCCATAAAGAGATTTATGGGAAGAAAAATGGATGAAGTTACAGAAGAAATGAAAAAAATTCCGTACGAAGTTGTTGCCGGGGAAAATAATACAGCTCGTGTTAAAATAGGTGACAGGGTTTATTCACCGCCTGAAATTAGCGCAATGATACTTCAGAAGATGAAAAAAACTGCAGAAGAATATCTTGGACAGGAAGTAACTGAAGCTGTTATTACCGTTCCCGCTTATTTTAATGATTCTCAAAGACAGGCTACTAAGGATGCCGGTGAAATAGCTGGATTAAAAGTTAAAAGAATAATCAATGAGCCTACTGCTGCTGCATTAGCTTATGGACTTGATAAGAAAACGAGAGATCATATCGTAGCAGTTTATGACTTAGGTGGTGGTACTTTCGATATCTCAATTTTACAACTTGGTGAAGGAGTATTTGAGGTTAAATCATCTAACGGAGATGGACATCTTGGCGGTGATGATTTTGACCAGCGATTAATTGACTTCCTCGCTGATGAGTTCAAGAAACAGGAAGGAATTGATTTACGAAAGGATCCTATGGCTTTGCAAAGATTGAAAGAAGCTGCTGAGAAAGCTAAAATAGAGTTATCATCTTCTTCAACAACCGATGTGAATCTTCCTTTTATTACAGCTACCCAAGAAGGACCTAAACATCTTAATATTAATATTTCAAGATCTAAACTTGAGCAATTAATTGATGATCTTATTAAAAGAACAGTTGAGCCTTGTGAGAAAGCTCTTAAAGCTGCAGGAGTGAACGCTTCACAGGTTGATGAAGTAATACTTGTTGGTGGTTCTACAAGAATTCCCGCTGTTCAGGAACTTGTAAAGAAACTATTTGGTAAAGAACCACATAAAGGTGTTAACCCGGATGAAGTTGTTGCTATTGGCGCTGCAATTCAGGGTGGTGTTCTTACCGGTGATGTTAAAGATGTATTACTTCTTGATGTTACACCGCTTTCTCTTGGAATAGAAACTCTCGGCGGTGTATTTACAAAACTCATTGATGCTAATACTACCATTCCAACTAAAAAGAGTGAAATCTTTTCAACCGCTTCTGATAGTCAACCCTCGGTAGAAATTCATGTTCTCCAGGGTGAAAGACCTATGGCTTCTGATAACAGAACACTCGGAAGATTTCATCTTGATGGTATTCCGCCGGCGCCAAGAGGTGTTCCTCAGATTGAGGTTACTTTTGATATAGATGCTAATGGAATCATGCATGTTCATGCAAAAGACAAAGCAACTAATAAAGAACAAAGCATCAATATAACTTCCTCAAGCGGATTGACAAAAGAAGAAGTTGAAAAAATGAAAAGGGATGCAACTGAACATGCTGCCGAAGATAAAATGAAGAAGGAATCAATTGAGGTTAAAAACCAGGCCGATAGCATGATATTTCAAACCAGGAAGCAGATTACTGAAATGGGTGATAAGATAACCCCGGATCAGAAATCAAGACTGGAAGCAGAAATTAAAAAAGTTGAAGATGCAATTCCTTCTAATGATACCAACAGGATAAAATCGGCAACTGATGATCTTACAAAAGTGTGGAATGATATTGCTTCTCAGCTTTATCAGCAAACCGGGGCTCAGCAAGAGCAATCTGCTGGTAGTCAAAGCAGCCCGGGTGAGGAAAGCAAAACCGGTAAAGATGAAGCACAGGAAGCATCCTATGAAGTAGTTGATGAAGAAAAAGATAAAGACAAGAATAAGAAATAAATATTTGCAGCATGGATAATTAATCTATGCTGCATTTTTTAAATGATTTTTAATAACATAACAGGAGTCAATAAAATGTCTGATAGTAAAGAAATGATCAAAGTAAAAGATAAAGAACAAACATGGGAGGAAGTTCTCGAAACTGAATCTGTTGTTGCTCCATTTGTTGATATTTTTGAAACGGAGGATGATTTTATCTTAACAGCTAATATGCCGGGAATAACCCGGGACAATGTTAAGATAAAACTTGAGGAAGGTTCACTTTCTATTTTTGGTAAAGTAAATTTTGATGAAATAAAAAACAGAAAATATATTCTCAATGAAAATGAGATTGGAAATTACTTCAGAAAATTCAGAATCAGTAAAAGTATTGATGAATCAAAAATAGAAGCTCATTTTGAAAATGGACAGTTAATTGTGAGACTTCCGAAACACGACAGGATAAAACCGAGGACAATCACAATTAAGTAAGTTAACATCCATTGTTTAATAAAAAACCCGCCTTTGAGCGGGTTTTTTTATTTAATAAATTATTAAATCTTATTTTGTTGCGAGCATTACATCGGCTTTATTTCTAACAAATGCCTGGTTTAAATTAGTCAGAGCATTAAAGTTCTTGCTCATTTCAAAATATTTTTTTGCATCTTCTTTATTGCCGGTATTATTATAAGTCAAAGCAATTCTATAATATGTATAAGGGTTTTGCTGGTTTGACTTCATAAATTCATCACGGGCCTTAACATAATCTTTTTCTTCATAAGCAATCATTCCATTCAGTTCGTGAGACAACCATATTTGGAATGTATTAGTTGATTGTGCAGCTTTATCACTAAATTCTTTTGCTTTCATTTTAGCATCAGCAAGTTTTCCGGTCATCAAAGAAATTTTTGCCTGGTTATAAATATCAAGCCTCTTTGTATTTTCTTTAACTTCAGCAGGCAAATTAGAATTCAAAGTTACTTCAAGTGACTTATCAAATTTTTCCTTTGCCTCAGTATATTTTCCAGCATCAAATAATATATTTCCCATTGTATTAAGATCAGCAGACATATTGCCTTCATCATTTATTGCTTCAGCTATTGCATATTCTTTTTTCAACTCTTCAATTGCCATATCTGTGTTGCCTTCATCAACATACGAAAGAGCTTTTGTAAACAATGCAGCTCTTTTCTGTCCGTCATCTTTTGCCATTGACAACAAGTCATCACATTCTCTCCTGGCATTATCGTATTGTTTTAAGAATGTATAGTCTGTTGCGATCCCAAGTTTTGATCCGAGAAAATCAGATCTAATTTTAAGAGCTTTTCTATATTGTTCAATTGAAGCATCATATTTTCCTTCTTTTAAAAGAAGTTCAGCATAGGAATCATAAGGATTTGGATCATCAGGTATAAGCTCAATATATTTTAGAAAAGCTTTCTCTGCGTTGCTGTAATTGCCAAGATTTCGCTCTGCATATCCAAGCATATTATATGAAGCCGAATAATTTGGAGCTAACTCTGAAGATTTTTTTAAATGATCTACAGCCATCTGGTATTTTTGTTGTCCAAAATAAAAAGTACCTAACTGGGCGTGTGCTCTTTCATCATTCGGATAAAGATCAACAAGTTTCTTAAGATGTTCTTCCTGTTCAGCTGAATTACCATTTACCGCTGCTTTCAGAGCAAGGATTAATTGTTTTTCACCCTCAGAAACTTTATCAGTTAATGCTGTCATTTTTTCAACATCATCAAAAAAACCTTTTGTTGTAGGATTTGCATTTGCGTGGTAGTAATAAGCTAAAGCAAAATCTTTATCCTTGGCAATTGCATTTTCAAAATACTGAAGTGACTCCTGTTGTCTGAGTTTTTCAAAAAGATCACGTCCTTTTATAAACTCAGCTCTTGCTTCTTCTGATGAAGTTGTTACTGGAATCTTAGAATCATCTGTTTTTTTTGCACAACCCCCGATAAAAACAAATGTAATTAATAAGAATGAAACGAAAATAGATCTCTGGAAAAAAATGTTTTTCATTTTTTCCTCCTTGTATTGTTAATGAATTTAATAAATATACGACTGAATTCTGGTTTGCCCGCAGATATGAACAACTGTATTGGAACAGTGTATAACTTAGTGATCTATTAATGTAAATACAATATTTTGTTGATCTTTGGCTAAATAATTATTTGAATGGTTCCCTTTTAATGAATATTCAAAGTATCTGTTAAATAAAAAAACCGCCTCAAATTTTTTTTTGAGACGGCTTATAGAATTATTTGGATAAGTTATAAAGTAAAAGGCATATTTAAAGAAAGACTTATATTTCTTCCCATATCATTTATGCCTAATGGTTTCAACAGGCTTAGATGATTTATATAAACTTCATCCAGAATATTTGTAACGTTTAAAGCAATATTTAAAGGATTTGAACCCCAATAAATTGATGTGCCAATTCCTGCATCAAGCAAAGAATATCCTGAAGTTGGGGTTTCATTACTTGCACTCCGGTCTTGTTTAAGATAATTCCTCACCCTTATTTCAAAAAATATTTTTTTAAGTGAAGTAAGATCAGGAAGATTGAATTTTGCTGCTGCAATAATTTTATCCGCAGGCATAAATGGTAAATAGCTGTCATCAGTTTTTTTCCCGATAACAATCGAATATGATCCATTCAAATCAAGCCAGTCAGCAGGTTTAATCTCAATGCTTGCTTCACCACCACGTAAATCAGCATCATTCTGAACAAACCTGTAAACGCTGAATGAGTCAATCATTTCTGTAGTAGGAATAAGATAAATAAAATTTTTAACGTGATTATTAAATGCACTTAAGGTTACTTTAACTGAGCTTTCTGCGTAGGTTATTCCAAAATCAACCTGGTAATTCTGTTCACTTTCCAGATCAGCATCACCGATTTCATATCTTGTTGTTCCTTCGTGAACACCATTGGAAGCAATCTCTGCAAGATTTGGTGCTCTGAAACCGCTGGCTAAATTAAGTTTGATTGTCCAGTTGTTTGATGGAAAGAATGAGCCGCCTATCGCGCCATTAAAAGTATTGTAATCAAGATCGAGCTTTTTAAAATATGACTCTTCACCTGGAGTTCCCATTTCTTCAGTTTCAATTTTATTCAAATCATAACGTGCGCCGCCTTCAAAAAGGAATCTTTCAAAATTCTTTTTTAAATAAGCAAAAAATGAAAACTCATTCATATCTGCATTTGGAACAAGGATCCGGTTTCCTTCATTTTCATTTCCCTGCAGCTGCCCCTGTGTGCCAATTGTAAGTTCCGAATTTTCAAAAACAGGATAGAGCCATTCAGCATCGTAGGAAAAAGTATTCAGTATAATATCTAAATCACCCATATCTTTAGCCATCAATTCCTCACCACCCTCTTCTTCTTCACGATGATTATTCTGGAAACCAAGGTTAATTTTAAATTTAGATTCGCCCGCAACAAAAAGATTTCTCAGAGAAATAATATGAGAACCAATTATATGATGAGGTCCTTCAAACTCTCTTTCAAAGTGATCTTCTGCCAAATCTTTCGGGTTGTTCAGGTCAGCTTCTTCCACAACCCCATGAATGTGATAAGAAAATAAATATTCAAGAGTTGAAAAACCCCAGGAATCATTATAGTTAAGGATACCTTTGGCATCTGCTCCTGCAAAACGTGTATTTGGAACTTTGTCTTCATTGCCATCAAGATAGTCGGCATGGCTTTGTCCGCCAAGATGAAACTGCCATCGCCATTTTTCACCGGAACCTTTAAAGCCGGCTGTAAAATTTGCCCCAAGTGTGTTTGAAAAAGTTTCAAGACTTACTTCTCCAGAAGTTGCACCAACAGGTGCAAACTCAGGATCTAAAAAATTAACTACACCGCCAATTACATTTGCACCGTACAATAGTGCTGCCGGTCCTTCAATTATCTGCACTTCACCTGTGCCGACTTCGTTAACGCCAAAGCCATGTTCATTTTGCCATTCCTGGTTGTCAAATCTTAATCCATTAACAATTGCAGCAATCCTGTAACCAAATAAACCTCTTATAACAGGTTTTGAAATTGAAAATCCATTTGATAATTCTGAAATTCCCGGAAGCAAAGTCAGAGATCTTTGAAGAGAAATAAAGCCGTCACTTTTTATTGTTCCGGCAGAAACTTTTTCAACTTTGAATGGAGCTTTCTCAGATTCATCTATAGAGTTTCCAATAATAACAACATCACCGATCTCAATATTTGAAGTCTCAAGCTGAACATTCAAAGTAGCATTGCTGTTCTTTAAGTTAACGGAAAGAACTTGGCTTTTATATCCGACATAACTGAATTGAATACCGAAATATCCTTCAGGCAGATTATTAATTTCGTAATTTCCTTTATTGTCTGTAACCGTACCGGTTTGTAATTCGGGAAAATATATATTAACACCCGTAAGTGCATTCCCGCTTTCTTTGTCTTCAACATTTCCCGATAGCTTAACTTGCGCAGAAAGCATTGTTGAAAATATAAGAAGCAGGATGAAAAAAATTCCTTTCATCTAATACCTCAAATTTCTTTATAGAATAATATTTTATTAATCTCTCTTATAAATAAAATCAAAAGAAAGAAAAAAGAGATTAGGAAACTTGTGGCGGGGGGGTAGTTAAATCAATTATGGGCTGGGAATATGAAAGACTTAAATATGAATAAGATAAATTTAAACTCTGGTGCAGTTTAACTGCAGGTGTCATTCCGGTTATAAATAATGTTAAAGTATCTTTATGAAAATACTTGTTCTGAATTCCATTTTTATCTTTCTCATTATTCTCAGTTTGTGCTTTTTCGAAATGTTCAAGAAGACCCTGCTCATTCAAATCCATAATACAATGAAGTACAATGTTATCTCCAACTACTTCTTTACTTTTAATATCATAAAGAATTCCATCAAAGATTACTTCACGATTATTTTTTTGGATGAGTTTTTCCTTATTAGAAGAGTTAATTATCAATGTTATATTAATTGAAGCTAATTCAGAATTACAAGTTTCCTGTCCGCAATCAAAAAGGAGATATGCAAAAATCAGCTCGTAGCCTGCTGTGCAGAATAAAATTATACTTAATAGAAAAACAGTTATGAGTTTTTTCAAAAAAAATAAACCTTGATTGAAAGTATAGATAAAATAATAAAAATTTTGAGGAATAACGAAATGATTAAGTTCTAAAAGATTGGAAACAATGCAAAGATAAACTCAAAAGTTTCAAAGATTATTTTGCTATGCGGTTTCTGTCAATCCAATAACCCCAGGCAATTATCAGCCACTGGGATAATCCAACATAACCTATTGCATCTGCGGACTGTGGAGGCGGACCGAAAATATTCATTACATAAACAACAATTAAAAAAATTACTAAACCCCAAAATGTAAGTGTGCCTTTTTTATTTTTTGCTTTAGTTGTTCTTAGGTATAAAAAAACTCCAAATGCAAAAATAAATCCTTCGACGATAAGTGTGAGGGGAACTGAATTCCAAAGACCGAATCCAACTTTTAAAATCTGTTCCGGGGAAAAGGGGGAGATCCGGTATGTGAACTATGAGATCGAGAAACCAATGGCTAATAACTAATATTCCTAAGATAATCGCACTTCGAACATTCTTCTTTATTAAAAAATAGATTAACCCAAAAAGCAAAGCCCAGAAAAAAACACCCAGTAAACTGTGAGTAAAAGGGTAGTATGTAAAATCAAGCGGTGTAAGCATTGATATGCCGGGAACAATTTTAACTTTTTCAATTCCAAGAATAAGAAACAATGGCCAGAGCAAATCAACAAATTGAGCTGCCATAAACAAAGTTCCGAGTGATGGCTGCTTATCAATTTTTTTAGCTGCTAAACCAACTCCAAAATGACCAATAAACATAAAGTCCTATAAATTTATTTAGTTAGCAATTTTAAATTTAACCTTTTCAAATTTTCCGGAAATTTTCATTGATGGCTGGTTCTTCAATACAAAGCCACCTTTATCATCAAGAAGTTGTTTTATTGTTCCTTCGAATGTTCCGCTGGCAGTATTGTTTGTTTCATCAAATTCGGTTAAATGAATTTTTCCTTCCGCGGAAACCCATTGTTGTTTGCCAAGACCTCTTGGGGCATAAGAAATGCTGGCTCCTCCGGGAGGAACAGAAAAGTTTTGCTCAAATGTAAACTCTGCAGATGTTTTTCCTTTTATTGCATTATAGTCTATCATAATATCAATCCGTTCAGAATCTTTAATTGCATTGATTGCAAAAGCAGTTAAGTCCATAACCTTCTCAATACCTGCTGATACATTCTTTGCTTCCCATTTCTTATCATTTAAAGTAATTGAGATTTGATTTTGTGCTTCAACTACATTCATTGAAAAAATCAATAACAAAAAAAGAAACAGTTTCATAAATGCCACTCCTTTTTTACTTGTTGATGATCGATAATTTATAAATTATTCCTTTAACAAATCAACAGAAATTTATTTTTTCTCTTTCCCGTTTTTTGCTTTTAATTTTTTTATGGATTTCTTTTTCTCTTTGCTAATATTCATTGATTCAGGACGGGTATGCCTTGGCTGATAGATGCTAAGCTTTCCACCTCCTGGAAGTGTTAACTGTGAAAGTAAACCCCATCCCTGATTTTGTACAGGAGTACAATTAATATTTGCTTTTTTCATCTGTAAAATAAATGACTCTATATTATCACACATCAGGAAGAATTCATGCATATCATTCTCATCTGATGGATGGAAAGCAATTTCAGAAGGAGGCAAACCGAAGATAAGCCATCCTTCACCAACATCAACAAACGGCAGTTTTAATATTTTTTGAAAGAAGGAGCGATCCTTTTCCGGATCTTTACTATATATAATTGAATGAGCACCGATAATCATTTTAGTTCAATCTTAAAATTTTTATTTGATGTTATTTCTAAAAACTTTTTTAGATAAGATGTATTTAATGATAATCTGTTATTAAATCCAGAAATGATAGAGCAAATATTTCACTTTTAAAATCCTATTGTAATTGTTGTATCTAAATATTGTGAATCATTCTGCCAGAATCTTAAAGTTTTAACTCCCGCAGAATAGAATATGATTTTCTCTGACCTTGCGATTGAATCTATAACCTGAATACAAGGCTGTCCATCATCTTTGCCATAAACTTTGGAAGTGTAAACTATATCATTGTTTGTACTTTCAGTTCTATAGTAGTACCAGCAGGGAGTAGGAGTTGCGTAAACTGTAGTTACTTTAACCTCGCTGCCGTTTATTTGTACGCTTTCAATTTTGACGGCCTCAAGAGGATATGTAGAGGATAAATTATTTTCACTGGTATCACAACCAATTAGAAAAGGAAGAAAAACAGAAATTAAAAATAGATATTTCATTTAAGATGCTTCAGGTTAATTTCAAGTTTTATGAGTCAATACGATTAATTTTACTTTTATAAAAATCTTGTTACTTCCTAAAAGCTTCGCCAGCAATGTAAGTATCAAAGAATTCTTGAAACTTTACAATTTTCCTATCTCTAATCACTATGATATGAACAAAATCTGATTCATACATTTTCCCTGTTGGTATTGCCAAACATTTCATATACCCAAGTACAGCAACTGTTTCGCTATCCGCTAACATTTTTTTTGGTTCTAAAATCAAGATATCTTCATTCTGTTTCCCAATATTCAACCACTCTAAGAAACCTTTATGACCATAGCGGGTACCACCGGCCGGATTAAACGGATTTGAAGGTTCACCCCATTCGACATCGGGACTTAACATTTCAAGAATAGCGTTAATATTTTTATCAGAAAAGGAAGAATAAAGACTCTGAACAATTTTAATGTTTTCAATTTGTGAACTCATTTATTTACTTCCTACAGATTTCAGACACTTAACGGCTGTTATGTTAAAACACAACAGCCAGTTGAGTTTTCTCATTATTTATTCCGAAGAAATTACTCAGGAAGAAGTAACATCCTGTTACCTGTCTACCGCAGGCAGGTTCGTCGCCAATTTATCCGCCTCTGGCGGAGAGACAGGAATACTATTTTAACAATATCATTTTCTTAATTAATGAATGTTCATTAGTCTGCAGTCTGTAGAAGTATACTCCACTCGAAAGACCTGATGCATTAAAGGTAACAGAATGAAATCCTGAATTAAATTCTCCGTCAATAAGTGTAACTACTTCCTGTCCAAGCATATCATAAACCTTAAGACTTGCTTTTCCGTTCTTCACAAGATTGAAACTTATAATGGTAGAGGGATTGAAAGGGTTAGGATAGTTCTGCTCAAGATTGAAAAAACCAGGTGAGAGTGGTAAATCTTCAATACCGGTGACACCACTGGGGTATTTTAACCTCAGGTTATCCGCATAAATTGTTCCTGATATTGTCATACCGCTCTGAAGATTAGTGGTAGCGAGTTGAATCTCTATTCTGTTAAGTGTTAAGGGATAAGTTAAAGGAGAATTGCCTGACAATTGCACCAATCCTGTCATTGGTGCATTTATATTAGCAAAAGCCAGGCTATCGTTAAGAAACCTCTTTCCCGATGCTCTGAAGATTCCCGATTCAACATCTGTAAAACGGTAGAATAGTTTATGATTTCTGCCGTCTGATTTTACATCAAGATATATCGAATCAGGAATACCATAAACAGGTATGTCTTTATTCAGATATACCATATAACTTTGATTATTATAAGTGAACTTATAATCTATTTTAAAGGACGCATTCCCGGCAGACATCTGATCTGTTGAGAGAGTTACAGAGAGTGAGTCCAGGTTATCACCTGTAAAAGTCCATCCGTTTAAACTTTCGAGCAAATCAAAGCTGACGATACCACTTGCACTCTCAACTTTAATGGTTGATGTGTCGCTGTATCCGCTTAATGTTGCAATTATATATGTAGTACCGTTCTCCTCTCCCTTAAAATTACCCATTGAATCAATAGTTCCTACAGATGGATCCGTTGAGATTAAATTAAACTTCGTTATCGAGATGTCGTGTTTTACCGAATCGGCATCATAAGTGTCTATGATCATTTTAAGAGTTCTTATTGTATCCGTAACTGTGAAATTCGGCATTAAAATAAAATATTTAAGATCATAAGTTTTAATAAAACATGAATCTGTTGAGTTATTAAAATTTGCATAAACATACCCGCTGTCGGATTGGTTTCCAGGTGTGAACACTCCCGATGATTCTATCGCTCCAATCCTGCTGTCGCATGAATATTGTATCCACGATGCAGGCAAAATAATTCTATTGCCGAAATTATCAATCGCAGTAGCATCGAAAGTGTAGTTGTCATAGCGGAAAATCTTTAATGAATCCGCAGAGAGCTCCATAGATGTAAAATCCTGAGGTGAAGAAGAAGAAAGAACCATTAATGAATAAAAGAAATTTGAGCTGAATGTACGAAGAATATCCTCATTGCCTCCGTGCCCCATTTGAGGAAAGAAAGCCCTGTGGTTATATATTCCCAATTGTGTTGCAATCCTAGATATTGCTACACCGCCAAATAATTGAATACCAAAGTCGGTAGATACCCCGCTATCAGGAGGTACAATCACATCCAGTAAACCATGAAAATCAGCAACAGGTAGCTCTCCGGGGTCAATCCATGTTGGATTTACGATAGCTCCACAATAATTTACTATGCCTTTAATTTCCGAAGAAAATCCTGGGTTTCCACTTGTCCCTTCAATATCTCCCCACATTGCCTGGTTTACATCTGGGGGAATTTCATCCTCGTCCCAATAAGCATAATGTACTGCAACCATAGACCCAGCAGAAGAACCTTCGAGATATATTTTTGAAGTATCTATTCCGTAAACTGCAGCGTTTGAACGAAAGAAACGAACTGCAGCTTTAGCATCCTGAACACCACGCAAAAGAGCTTCCAATATTGTTGTAACTCCTTTGGGGGATTGGATCCCGACTCTGTAATCTATAGTAGCTGCAACATAACCGCGTTTTGCAAAGTCAGTGCAGAATGGACCCATTTCGCTTCTGTTTCCACCTATTAGGCTTCCACCATGAATACATATAACCAGTGGTCTCAATGTTAAAGTATCATTCGCCGGTTCATAAAAATCCAAATATAAATTAGAATTAGAACCGGAAATTGAAAGACTGCTGCCGAACTGTATGTTATTTGTATTTGTTACAGAAGAAAAAACAATATCTTTATAACGAGTCTGTGCTTCGGTAACCTGTATTATAATAAAAACCAACATGAGAATAAGTACTTTAGGGAGGGAAGTATAAAAAGATATCATAATATTATCTCCTATATCCAGAAGTTAACCATTATATTTAACCAAATATTGTTTAATTAAATAATATACCTTGTCTAGTCAAATTTGAAATCTTGCCTGAAAATCAAGAAGAAAATAATAAAATTGAAAAGAACTTCACAAAAATAATAATTTTTATTTTCAGAATATCAAAACCTGAAACTTAACTTGATTGGTTGATTACAAACGCTTCAGAAATTTGTTTTTACTTTTTCAAATTAAAATATTGAATAATTTTTCTTACAGCTGAAGTAATTTTTCTAATATCCTTAGTGATGGAATCTTTTTCAAACTGACTTGTCAGAGTCTTAATGGTTTTTATGTCTCTTCTTATAGAGTCTTTTTCGAATTGGCTGACCTTACTTTTTAATTCAACAATCAGGTTTGACATCTGAATATTGATCTTCTCTGTTTGTGAAGAATTTCTCCATACATCTTTAAGCTCTTGCCATATATCTTTTGATTCTTGTTCCAGCATTTTATTTACCTCAATAGTTTATTTTAATTTATTAGTTATACACTTTAATAACGTTTTTCTTATCCGTTTCATTTTAACAGCTATATGATTCTCTGTTAAACCTGTAATTGCGCTTATTTCTTTATAAGGCAACTCCTCAAGATAGAGTATCACAATGGATTTATCTATTTTATTCAATGACGAAATACAATTCTGAAGGGCTTGAAATTTTTCCTGCTGAATTTTATCAAGAGTATTTTCTGCACGAACAAACCGTATAGATTCTAAGCGAACTGTATTGTTGTTATTCTTTTCAAGCTTCATTTTTGAACTATAACAAACATTTATCGCGATTTTATAAATCCATGTATTTATGCTGGATTTACCTTTGAAAGCAGATAATGATTTCCAAACTTGAATTACTACTTCCTGGAAAAGGTCTTGAGGCTCTATCGGGTTAACTGCATAGATTTTACATATTCTGTAAATTTTATCTTTATTCTCTTCAACTATCTGTATAAAATTTTGCTCTGTTTGATTTTGCATATAAAAATTTATTATCTCCTGTTTCTAATATGTTAGTAACAAGAATTCCTAAAATATGACAGAAAATGTTTATTATCTTTTTAAGAATTAACACAATAACAAAAAACAATTAATTTGTCTATTAAAACTTTTAACGATCTTGATTAAGAAATTTTCTTTTGTACGAACATCTTGAACCTACCTGCCAGCACACGGGCAGCAAACTTGTTAAGTGCACTCAACTCTATAAACCTAAAATGTCAAAGGGAAAATAGCGGTTGGGTTGGTTATATGCTTTTGAATAATTCTAAAATTTATAAAGCTTCGAAACAATCATAATTCCTTTGTTTAAAAATCTTCCCATTCTCAAATTCATAAAATTGTGCAAAATATGCTTTCAGTTCATCACCTGCTTTTTTTTCACCTATCGGTATTGCTAACACTCCTATCCATTCTGCCTCTATAATAATTGTGTTTTTATCAGAATATGATTTTATTATTCTATAGTTTTCTTTTTGAAGAGCTTTTTTACCTCTTTCATAAGCTTCTTTTAGGTCTTCTAAATTTCTTATAGTTTTATTTTTCACTAATAAATTTGGGAACTCTATTTGTTCAATATCCGGATGATAAAATTCTACGAGCTTTTTAATCCCCTTACACTTTTCAATTGTAAGAAGGAAATTGTTTACAATTTCTATTAATTCAGATTCCATTTTCTAATTCTTATTTTTTTTAAATATTTTTTTACAGGCATATAAAGGCCGTGCATTTAACCCGCCACCCAGCTTGTCCGCCGAAGCTTTATCGAAGCCGGTGATTAAGTCCTGCCTTTGGCGGGACAAGTTAATTTTTTTAGTACGAACACTTTGAACAAGTTAGCTGAAACGGAACGACTAACCTGAAAATTTCCAAAAATGCCGAATGCGTATACGCTGTCGCCTTAAGCCACTTGTTAAGTGCCAATTGAGTGACCTATTGCCGAACGGATGAGTGTTAAGTGGTGCCAGCTGTGCTTGACCGCGTGATCCTCAATGACGAACTGTGCGGTCATGGGAGCGCCAAAGCAAAGAGAGAAAGGCGCTGCCCGATCCAACTCCTCATCAGTGAATCCGCGAACCGCATCGGCCGCGAGGCGACTGTTCTGAAGCAGAAGGTCAAGCGCCTCTGTCCGTGTAACCTTAGAATGTTCGCGAGCGTGTTTGGCGTTTAATTCGGCGATAACTTCCCATGTGACATCTGTGACCGATTTTCCGATGGCTATGGTGCGTGCCAGATCAATCTCGATAGGATATACAAGGGCAACATGGTTGACGATCTGACCCACTGTTCGGCGGTCGGTGGGGGAGGTTGGTACTTTCCACTCCGTCTCCGAGAGGCCCTTGGCAAAGTTTGTCAGGATTGCTGCACCCTCTTCAATTCGTGCAGCAAGCAATTCAGCGCGACGACTCATATCCTTTCCTTTCAGTTTAACTGGTTAGTTTAGTTTAGCGGCATCAGGCCACGATATTCAGTTGGCGGCACCTAACGGAGTTGCAATTAAAGCCCCGCCCAGAATAACAATATCGAATTTATTAAAAAATATTACAATTAAAAAAATCTTTCATACCACGACTATTTTGAACAAGAAACTCTACATGGAGACGAATAACTCTAAAACTTTTAAAATGCCAAAAGGAAAATAGCAGTTGAGTTGGGTTACTGGTTAGCTGGAATTTTTAATATTTGACATAATTACCTTTCCCATCATCTTTAAATAGTTTTTCCCAATACTCTATTGGACTCAGTTAATCCGGTTAATAGGGACATGCAGCCTTAGGGGCAAGCAGTGCGCTATTGGGGAGTTGCAAGTTAGTTATTTGTCAGGCGATCCTGTTTTCTCTTTATCAATCTCGTCAGTAATGATTTTCACAAAATTGGCGACAGCTAAATGTCGCTCGTTACTATCAGCCTCAGGCCATGCACTGTTGACTGCAATCACCAGTTGCCTCTCAGGGTCGATATGGATCATCTGGCCATAGATGCCCAATGCCTCGAAACTACTGCCATTAAAGATCCACCATCCGTATCCATAGCCCCCACCGGGCCAAAGCGGCACCTGTATATGGGTCGCTGTCTTAAACCAATCATCGGGAACAATGGATTCCCCATTGATACGTCCGTCTTCGAGAACGAATTGTCCGAACCTTGCAAAATCACGGAGCGTCATTTGGAGGCAACAGCCCGCCATTTCCTGGCCAGTTCGATCCAGGGTCCAGGTGGCTTTTTGCTCCATACCGTAAGGAATCCAGATCTTCGAGGAAAGGTAGTGGGATAAGGTTTGATGGGTAGCTGAGCTGACAAGGACACCCAGCAGGTGAGTTTCACCTGTACTATACAAAAATTTTTTGCCGGGTTCTGCCTCGGCCGGCAAACGTCGCATATAACTTACTGTTGCATTCATGCCCGGTTCAATCGAATCTGTAGAAAATCTGGCAATGTCAGCATTCGGATCAGTATAGTTCTCGTTCCATCGTATACCGGTGGTCATGGTGAGGAGATGGCGGATCTTCACACTATCGTATGCGCTTCCTTTTAAATCGGGGATGTAGTCCGTTACGTAGTCGTCCACACTTTTGATGTAACCATCCTTGATGGCAGCCCCTACGAGGGTGCTCGTTACTGACTTTGCAACAGACAGTGACGACCATAGGTTCGGATTCGCTGTGCCCAAGAGCATAGCGTTCCAGCCGGATCTTTCCATCCTGTAAAATGATGAAGCCAGCTACTTTCTGTTCCCTTAGAAAATCTTCCAATGCTTTTTCTTTTTCTCCACCTGCACTAAATGCGGCAATGGGCAATCCCTGTGAAAGCTCGTGCACTTTGCTCCCCTTCGGTACTTCACGCTCTTCCTGGTTCTGATGGGATGAGTTTTTTGAAAGTGAATCCGGGTTGGAAGTACTTTGGCCAAAGGAGGAAGAACCCAGGGTCAGCAAAATAGCCAGACCGGCAACTAATAGAATCTGTGAGTTAAGAAGTATACGCATACTCTTCAGAGTATTTTAAACTGATTTATATATTGGAATTTGCCGTAACCCACAACCTTTTCTACGGGTTCGGAAATCATATTAGAGTACTTATACTTTCTACCTGGTTCAAAGCGAGCTGGTAAATCCATGATCAATTGCCTCATTTAATTGTTCTTGAACTGTATCAGGCAGTGGTAAAATCCAAGCCCATACCATGGTACGTAGAACAAGGAAGTTATGTTGCAATAATAGATACTATTCTGAGTATTCGTTTTGTTTGTTTATTAGTCATACTTTTTTCAGATGGTGCACTTTTATTAAATTGCTCGCAACATCATAATAAACGTAATGCGTATAACAAGATATTTTTAGATTATCACGCATTGCGTATAGGACCTATATATGTCTAAAATTATTTCCTTCATTTTTTTTTCATCAAACTACAATTTTTTTTTCATAATCTAAAATATTTGTATAGCTTAAAACGGCGTTGCGCTTAACCTGCCATCCATAATAACACAATCATATTTATTAAACAACTTTTTATTTTTATTAAAACTTACATTTACAAACACTGCCTAACAACAAAGCCGAAACTGCCTGCCCCGCCAACGGCGGGGGAACGACTAACCGATAATTCTAAATTGCCAAATGCGAATACAGCCTGTCCGTCTCAGGCGAAGCGTCCGCTGATTGGCTGGTTTAGGGCTTATTTGAATTTTTCAGATTCTAATTTATCTTTAATTTTTTTTGCATGATTGATGATATATACACGATTAGGACTATTAAACTTATTAGCCAATTCAACGGCTTTCTCAACCGATGTCATTGCTTCATTCCACATATCAGCTTTTTCGTATGCATCAGCAATGCTATCGAATGCATTTGCAGAATTTGGATTTTGTTTGATGTTACGTTTGAATAATGTAATTGCTTCTTGAATATTTCCATTACTCAGTGCTTCATACCCAAAATTGTTTATCACATCTTCAGGAATAGGTATTTCATATCCTATCGTATTGGACACGTCTTGAAAATGTTTTTCAGCAAAAGGAAGACCGTTAACAAGAAGATCATTATGGAACCTGTAACCGGTGAATAATTGGCGTAAAGCGTCAATTTGTGCAAGCAAAGAAACACTAACGTGTGTTTCATCCGGGAAAGCTTTACTGATCCACCGGAATCCATTAGGAGATTTTGTTTCGAGTGTTTCAAGTAATCTTTGATCGTCCGCCAAGGCACTGCCGAAATCATCCGAATAGGCGAAATAAAGAAACGCCTTTAAACTATCTGTATGACTAAAAGATTCTTCCAATGATCTTTGTGGAAGGTTATTATCCCAATCGAGACTTGGAGTTATTACAAAATAAGCATTAAAAAGAGAGGGCTCAGAAGTCAAAGTATATAATGCAAATTGTCCGGAAGCCGAAACTCCGGAAAGAATACGGAAATTGTTTGTCCGGTAATCTTTTTCAATCTTCGGAATAAGTTCTTTGGAGAGAAAACTCTTAAAGTTTTTTGCCCCTCCACCGCCAATCCAATGTGATGACCAGTCGGATTGTGTAAAATCTCTTACCCGAACTGTGCTGGTAATTGCAACAACTATTAATTCCGGAATTTCTCCCGATGAGGAAAGAAAACTAACTGATCCAATTGAATGTAAAAAATTAAACTCACCATCAAGAACAAAGATTACCGGATAGTTTCGATCCAAAGCCCAATAATAACTTTCAGGTAAATATATTTGATAATCGCGGTCTTCATTAAGAATTTTTGAGTGAATAACTTGCTTTTGTCCAATGACTATTGGGGTTTGGCTAAAACCAGCATTTACCCAAAGAATAAATACTATAAGCAGTGTATTTTTGTATAACATCTTTTTCCCTTTAAATAATTTAAAGCCCTAACGACTTGCGCCTAACCCGCCGTTGGTAACGAGAGCGACAAACTAAAACCTGCCTGCCGGCAGGCAGGTTAATTAATTAAGTAAGAACACTTAGAATAAGAACTATAACAAAAACACAATTTCAAAAATCTCAAATCTGCCGAACTAAAATAACCTGTCCGTCTCTGGCGGAGCGTCCGCCTGATTGGCTGGTTATATTGCGATTCACTTTTCTATTGCATTTATCATAATTATGATATAGTTTTGACATAAACAAAGGAGCTAAAATGCCAATAATAAAACCAATATCTGATTTAAGAAATAAATCAAATGAGATTTCTGAATTAGCACATAATTCTAACGAGCCAATATTCATCACAAAAAATGGCGAAGGCGATTTAGTTGTTATGTCAATGTCTCATTATTCAATGATACAATTAAAACTTGATTTACTCGGGAAATTATCTGTTGCACAAAACCAAAAAGCCGATGGCGATAAAGGGCGAACATTAAAACAAGTTATGACCAGTATTAGGGCCACAATAAATGCCAGCCGATAAGTTTCACATTCGACTTCTCAGAATTGCGGAAGAAGATTTTACAGAAATCATAAAGTTTATTGCAGATGATAATCCGATTGCCGCTGAAGCAATCGCAACCAAAATAGAAAAGAACTTAGAGCTTCTTTCTGATAATTCTAATCTGGGCAGAATACCTAGAGATGAGGAAATCAAAAATCTTGGATATAGGTACCTAGTTGTTCAAAATTATATCATCTTTTACACAATTGAAGAAAAAACAATTCTGATTCATAGAATCTTACACGGTGCCAGGAATTACAAATCACTACTTTAGCACTACAAGCAATATAACACTGTTGCCGCTAACCGCCGCCCAGAACAGCAATGCAGATTAGAAAGACAACACCAATAATTTAGTCCGCCGCGGCGGAGTATGTAACTTTCATCGTATGCGCCAGCTGCACTTGCCCGCCTCCGGTGGGACAATTTATTTTAGAATGTTACTGCCGAGCAGCAACCTTAGATTTTTTACAAAAGCCCAAAGCCATAATAATGCCGCTTTGAAAACGGCCTCCGGTTGATTTGCTAGTTAGCCATTTAACCACAACAGATTGTGAATGTTTATGAGAACTAATACCGCGTTCCTGCCGCTGCATCCATCGGAAATGCGTCATTTATACGAGCTAAATCTTCCTCAGTCAGGTTCAAATCAAGTGCACCCAGGTTTTGTTCTAAAAATGTGCGGCGTTTTGTACCCGGAATAGTTACGATATCATCTCCCTGTGCCAAAACCCAGGCCAGGGCTAACTGGGCAGGAGTAACATTTTTATCTTTAGCTATCTCGGTAACTCGTTCAAGCAGAACCAGATTTTTGTTAAAATTTTCTCCTTTGAATCGTGGATTGGTTCGCCGCCAGTCACCTTCATCCAGATCTTCAAACTGCTTAAATCGACCGACTAAAAAACCTCTTCCCAGAGGACTATACGAGACAAAACTGATTCCTAACTCACCTGTCGTTGCTAAAATATTCTGCTCCGGCTCCCGACTCCATAATGAATATTCGGTTTGCAGTGCACTAACCGGATGGACTGCGTGTGCCCTCCGGATAATATCTGGCTTTGCTTCTGACAGACCAATGCAGCGAATTTTACCGGCTTGTATCAGTTCAGCCATAGCACCGACTGTTTCTTCAATTGGAACTTTTGGATCGACACGGTGTTGATAATACACATCGATATAATCCACCCCCAATCGTTTTAGTGAAGCATCACAAGCTGAGCGTACATAATAGGGCTGACTATTAAGACCTAAAAATTCCCCCTTTTCATTCCGCATATTACCAAATTTTGTTGCTATAACAACCTTGTCCCGTCGATCAGCAATAGCTTTGCCTAATAACATCTCATTTGTCCACGGGCCATATACATCAGCCGTATCAAAAAAATTAACCCCCAGTTCAATAGCCCGATGTATGGTAGCAATAGATTCAGCTTCTTGAGTTGAACCATAAAACTCCGACATCCCCATACAGCCTAACCCAATGACAGAGATTTCTAAATTACTGTGTCCTAATTTGTGGTATTTCATTTTTATGTTTCCTATTTTTTTATCATTTCAAAGTCCAAATAGTGGCTAACGGCTTGTTACTAAGGCGTAGCCCAGAACAAGAATGCCGAATAGAGCCACAACTGCCGAAACCCTGCCTGCCGGCAGGCAGGTACCAAAGCTAACAATTACTAAAAACCCAACGGATAATTCGCAGTCGGCTTGTCCCAAGGACTCCTATGGAGAGGCACGTGATATTTCCAATAAGTAAAAAGTTATTTTTGAATAGCATCAACAACTTATCAGGAGGTATCAAATGTTTTACACAGGTATCGATCTTCATAAATTCACTTCTTACTTAACTACCATTGACTCTTCAGGAGCAATTATTAAACAGGAAAACCTGAAAAATGTTGCTCATAACTTCGTTCAATATTTCAATTCCATTCCGGGTGAACATAAGGCAACAGTTGAATCAACTATGACCTGGTACTGGTTAAATGATCTTCTTTCTTCTATTAACATTCCCCTGGTCCTTGCTCATGCCAAGTATGTTAAAGCTATTGCATATGCTAAAGTTAAAACCGATAAAGTCGATTCTCATACTCTGGCTCAGCTTCTTCGTATGGACTATATCCCTGCTGCTCATAAAATCTCAGCTGAAAACCGTCTTCTCCGGGATGCCCTTCGTGCAAGACTTAAAATAGTTCAGCGCCATACTTCGGTTACTAATTCTATGCACCTTCTTCTTGCTAAATATAACTATGATTCACCAACTCAGCTGACCGGTATTCCTGAATTTCAGTATCAGCAATTAACTGAAGTTGAATCTTTACTAAATGAACAAATGCTCAATCTTGAAAAGCAACTTTATCCTTTTCTTATTCCTAACGATGATATCCAACGTCTGCTCTGGATCCCGGGCATTGGAAAGATGAATGCTTTTACTATACTTCTGGAAGTTGATGACATCAATCGTTTTCCGGATGTAAAAAACTTCTTCTCTTACTCAAGGCTTACTCCTTCTGCACGTAACTCAGGCGGTAAATCTAAACAACGTTCATCCAAAGACGGTAACAAATATCTCAAAGTTGCTTTCTCTGATGCTGCCATTCACGCTGTTCAGTACTATCCGGTTATTCGCAAATATCATAGCTCGCTGCTGCAGTAAGAAGAACAAACAAATTGCTAAAACTATTATTGCCAAGGAAATTGCATCAATTGTTTATTACGTATTGAAAAATAAATCTGACTTTAACAACAAATTCAAAGGTCAAAGAATTAGATCATAAGAAGTCTTTACAATGGCCGCGTGTAGTAAGCCCCTACGCCTAACTGATTAGCCAAGCATAATCCTTGCCGCTGGATTGGGAAACTAACACGCTATGCCTATTAAATATCTGGAATCGTATTCTTCATTGAATACAGCCTTCACTTATCGTGATAGTAAGTCCCTAAAGAGGTTTGGTTTGCCATAGTGCAGCCTCATAGATATTACGGCATTAATTGTTGTTTAAAAGTAGAAGACAGTATATCAAAGAACTATTTTTTTTACAAAACTTTTTTTGCCAGGGATTTTTATTTTCTTTTTCTACCTATTGACCTTTTACTTATTAAAGAGGTTATACCGTTACTCCTATTAGCTGCTGATGTATCCATTTTTTAGAGAAAGTAATTTTTATCGTAATTGCCAAATACCAAAGCCCAATAAATGGACCAAAATCAATATATTCTTCATATGGAGGAATTGGAAAAGAGATTATATTGGTAATTATCATTAAAAGCGAAATTAATATTCCAACAATTGAAAAAATTTTTCCCAATTTAGGATGTTGAAAAATACTTACCGCGAATAAAAATGTTCCTAAAAATATATAAACATCCCAGGCAACATCTAATCCATAATGGATATGATTAAATGAATTCCAAATCCATATGCTAGATTCTTCAACCAGTTTTGGTTTTGATGACTTAATTGCGAGTTGTACTAAAAACATTTGAGTAAGCAAAGCACCGGCAATAATGTTTGAGAACAATGCAATTTTAGAGGCAATTGTTTTTTTATAAATTTGAATAAAATGATATAAGCCAGCAGAAGCTAAACTTAGTAAAATTCCCATTGCAGCAGCTAGAATAACTCCCAAAATTAAATTTGAAATGAATTGTAATAACGGATAAATAATGCTTACAAGAAAACCACAAATAATTCCAATGTTTATCCAATTTTGAATTAGTCGATTATCATTATTCATAACTCTTCTACCTTTTTGACAGTATAACGACGTTGCAACTAACCCGCCGCCCAGAATAAGAACGACAAGCTATTTACAACTGCCGATGATTTAGCAAACTGTGCTTAACTTTCATCATAAGCGCAGTTTGCAACTATATTGTTTAATAGAACTACCTTTAAAAAGTTAGCCGAAACAGCCTGCCCCTATGGGGGAACGACTAATTCTAAAATTTATAAATTGCCGAATGCGAACTTGCGGTCGGCGTTAAGTTGCCTGTTATATTTGCTTTAATCGTAACCACCATTTCTTGGCGGTAGAACTTTATATTCTGGCTTTGATTCTATGATTTGTCTTATATAGTTAGATAATTTTTCTATTGATTTATAATTTTCCGTTTGATATTCTGGTGTTATATATTTCCAGGTAATTTCTTTCTCCTGATCATTTATTTTTATTCTTAAATATTGTTGAAAGTTAGGACTTATTTCTACTGGACTATTATCTATGATTGTATCTGGTAATGAATAAAAGTTTGTTTCGTTAATTTTATTTTCGATTTTTTGTTGTTCTTCTTCTGTTAACCAAAACTTCACTTTTTTCAAACCATCTAAAACTAAATCCTTAATTAAATAATTATCATAGGTATTCAGTTCATCTTTATAGTTGTATTTAAATAATATTTTAACAAACTGTTCATTTGGCTCTACACTGTTTTCATTGCACGAAATAAAAATTAAAGAAATCAATAATGTTAATGTGATTTTTAAATATTTCATAAACACCTCAAAAAAAATATTATTTTTGCAAATATAACGGCGTTGTGCCTAAGCCGCTGCCCATAACAGCAATGCTTAACTTTTACACAATGCCGATGATTAAGCCGAAGGTGCGTAACTTTCAATTTCTTCACGCACCGAAGGCAAGTTAATTATTTATTTGAACTACCTTGAACAAGAAACTTAGACGAAGCAAACCAAGCCGAGAATCTGGAAAAACTGGTGGATGCGAAGCAGTCGGCTTGAGGCACTTGTTATACCTATTTTTATGAATGAGCCTTTTGTAATAACTCTGAAACATATTCTGAACGGGAAGATGAATCTAATTTTTTGTTATTCTTCTTACACCAGTTTTTAAAATTAGTTGGAGAAATATTAACTTTTTTAACAGTGAATCCTTGATCTTCAAGTTTAGATTTAGATAAAGAAGCTTCGACTAACCAATCATCATAGTTATCTTCTATTTGATCTTCAGAAATATTTTTCCATTCCTCCCAATCATTTTCATTAAACCAGGCAATTCCAATTATTGATTCTTTATCCATTTTATCATCTCATATTTTATGAAACTTAATAGGTATAACGACGTTGTGCCTAAGCCGCTGCCCAGAATAAGACTGCCAAAAGAAACCACAACTGCCAAAGATTAAGCAAACTGTTTTAAATTTCCTCGTACAAACAGTTTGCAAGTTTATTAAATTAGTAATGACTACCTTGAACAAGTTAGCCGAAACAGCCTGCCCCTATGGGGGAACGGCTAACTTTAAAATCCCAAAATTGCCGGGAGCGAAATCACTGTCGCCTTGAGCCACTTGTTATACTGGTTACTTACTATGGACTAATAAATTTCTAAATTCTTTTAGTGTTAATATTCTTATCATTTCAAATTTAGAAATGTCTTCTTGCAATTTAATCGGCGAAGGAACAACTATAACTGCATTATTAACATTTTCAAATTTAGCCATCTCATTCAGATTAAAAACAATATCTTGAATCATTTTGATAGGCATTGGGCGCAACCAATTCTTAACTTCAACTATAAACCTATTATCATACTTTTCAATGAGGAAGTCATAGTATATATCGTGACTTTTTACAATTCTGTAACCAGATTTATATATGATATTTTCAACTTCTTTTTCGAACTCTACATATTTATGAATAGATGATTGTTTACTGCTTTCGGTTGAAGATTCTTTATACTTTCTAAAAAAATATATTAAAAGTGTCGCAGCAAAACTGGCTCCTAAAGTTCCTAAAATAAGAGCAATAAGTTCATTGGTTGATTCATTAGTTTTAATTTTTTGTAGTTCTGGAAATAAAGGAATAACAGTTCCAATTACAGAAGCTATTAAAGCGAGAAGAACAGGCAATAATGTTTTTGTTATGAATCTTTGACGAGTAGATGGTAATGATTCAATTTCAGATTCTTTAATAGGTAAGCTTTCTAAATGTATAATTGTCCCATTTATTCTTTGTAATATTTGTTCTCTTTGTTCTTGTGTTATAAAATCTGTTTCAACAATTCTTGTGTAAATTGTGTTCATTATTTGAGATTCAGATAATAAATCAATTGGCATCAAGACTTTATAATACACGTGTCCTTGCTCTCTCAATGATTAATGCTCTTGAATATCTCCACTATTTTTAGGAGTAAATTCTTCCGTTAAAACGATTCTTTCTAACTAGAAATGTTGTTCAATGTTTATGCTGATTAGCGAGTCTTGATTCTTTCTTTTATTAGTGCACCTATTAGTTTGGCGATTTAAGTTATTTTTCGAGAGAAGATGTATAACTGATATGAATAACACTAAAAAATGGTTTAGTAAGATGGATAATGTTTGCCATTTCTTACCATTGTATAGGCGGGGCTTTGCTTGCTCTCGCCGCAGCCCGGAAACAAGAATGTCGCTTAAAAAACAATGCCTAAGATTTAGCAAACCGTGTGTAATTTTTCTCGTACACACGGTTTGCAAGTTTATTAATTAGAACGAGTACCTTGAACAAGTTAGCCGAAACGGAACGACCAACATTAAAATTTATAAAATGCCGAATGCGAAAATGCTGACGGCTTGAGCAGCTTGTTATATAGCGACTACTATTATCTTAAATTCACTCCAAGTTTTAGTTAACCGAATAAGTTCCCTTGAACAGACGTTGTATTTTTAATTAAGTTTTTTTTTGCATTATTTTCGTTACCATTTCGTAAATATTGTCTTGTTTTATGATAGTAATGTCTTTCTGTTCTTTGATAAGGTCTCTGTTCAAGTCAAACATTGGATTGTTTTCATCAAGATCGTTCGTCATACATTACTGCTCGAGGAATATTATATTCTTTTGCAAAGCCCATCGCTAAACGTGCCCCACTGTCAAATTTTTGTCCGAAACATTTTTCCTACGTTCGGCGGAATTTTGAGCATAACTTGCAGCTAAAACAATCGTATCACAAAACAACGCTTGTAAGCGGTCACGTTCTTTATAACGACTGCTTAATTCCATTTTGCTTTTAAAATCATTGCCATATTCTGTGACAAGCAAGTCCGCCTTCTTCAAAAATTTGAAATGCTAGTCCTTTATTTCTTGCAGGTAAAATATTATTTAATGGGCTTGGTAAAATTGCAACTGTTTTGCCATTAGAATCTAATGCTTGTTGATGAGAAATACTATCACAACCAAATGCCAATCCGCTAAATATTGTTGCACCATTTTTAACAAACTGAGCAACAATTTTTCTTTCTCTTTCTTCTATGTCGCCTTCTGGATTTAAAAGTCCAATTACAGAAATGTTTTTATTTTCAATACTCAATAAGTCAATATTACCTTTGTAATAAAGAAAAACAGGTCTGTTCACTTTCTTTTACGTTACCGCGATGTTGTGGAAAATTTGGGTCACCAAAAGCAACAAAACCATCACAATATTCTTCAAATTTTTGTATAAGTTTTGTTTCAAACTCTTTTCTGAGATATTCAAATTCAGATACAGTAGTTTTTTTTGATATTTTATTATTTAGCAAAGAAACAATAATGTCAACACTTTCATTGCCTTTCAAATTCTTTACAACCCAAGCATTACCTATACCCTTATAGGATTTAGCAGTTAGAATGTTTATAGGCATTTTCCGAGTATTTCATTTCTTTATATCTTTTCTTATTGTAAATGTATTAAAACGGTAAATCATCCGTATTGGTAGTTAAGTTACTCTAAGAGAGTAACACTTCTCGATTTTGTCTTACCAACTGCATAAAATATAACGTGATTTTGCTTCATTGTCATAACAACGCTTGAATAGCATCCTCGTCAATATTTACTGTCTTTGTATATAAATCATCTATCAACAGAATATCTTTATTTCTAACATCTATTGGAAATACGTACAAGTATCTTTAGTAATTCCAGGATAAGGTGATACTCTCCACTACCTCCGCCAGAAATGCCTCTATCTTAAGTGAGTTGTTTTTGTATCAGTATGTCTTATAATATAAATTCGTACTCTACTTAAAAAAGCCATTTAAGCCGATTCGCTACATTAATAACAGTCGCTCTTGAATAATAACTGATTAGCATTATATTTTACTTTCGCTCTAGGTACAACGCAAACCGTAAGATGTAGTCTTTTTAACTCGGTTAGCTTTAGAATTTGTGGCAAGTCTTCTAATAGTATTTTAGATAATTGTTGAGAAGTGTTTTGCAAGACACTATTAGGGGTATAAGGTGTAATATCATTTTTAAGAGTACAAATAATATTTTCGATCGTTCCTTGCACTTTCCATTGTCCACCACCGCCAGAATAATCGGAATGATAAAAACCTTGTATATCTTGGCTCAAAAAGTTGTTTCCCTCGATTGTAAAACTGTGCATAAACTATATCCTTATAATGTTTTGAGTTGGGTATCCCGGCTTTTATTGCGTCTCCGATTTCTGTTTTTTCGTTTTCAAAAGCAATAACTAACTCAGTTGAAATACCTAATTCTGAAATTGCATTTTCAAATTTATTAAGTGTAAGAACCATTTAAGCTAAGTTTTCTAAAGAAAAATTTGTTCGAATCGGTTTGTTAACCCGTGAAATTCTAATGTTTCTTGTGCTCTCATTTGTCGGCAATTAGTGACCAAAATAGAGCTGTTTGTTTTTGAATACTTTAAAAGAATGTTAGCAACGGGCTTTATCAGTTTTGTGGCGTGTAGGAAGTCTTTATAGCTATTCTTCTTTTTCTTGGATTATTCTTTCGTATTCTGTTTCATTTAAATTTGGAACAGCGTTTTTTAGAATAACGCGGTTAAAACGTTTGCTCAGGATTGAATGTTATATCGTGTTCTGATTTTGTCACAGATATGAATTGCTTTTTTGTAAGAGAGAAAGTTGGCATAGTTTGTGTCAACCAATGTTCCGTCAATATCAAAGAATAAAACCGTATCAGTCTGTAATCTTAAGCTCTGAATTTAGTGTTTCTTCAATATGTTTGTTTCATTTTACCATTACTTAATTTTCATAGGATTACTTTCATCTCAATAATAATTATTTGAGAACTAAGCTTATAACGGCGTTGCGCCTAACCCGCCGCCCATAACAAGGAAGCCGAGTAAAACACAACTGATAAATATTTGACAAACTGCACTTAACTTGCTTCAGCAAGTGCAGTTGTAAGTTAATTAATTAAGAACGAACACTTAGAACAAAATGCCTAACAAAAACAAAACGCCAAAAATTATAAATCCGCCGAACTAAAACGGCGGTCGGTGTTGAGGCGCAGGTTATACATCATTTTTAGATTATTGTATCTTTTCAATATCATTTAGTCTTGCGATAAATTTTATATCAGAGATATTCCATTTCGCTTTAAGTTCATAATAAATATCTTCATTTAAATATTTCATCAAGATAATCAGAGTCCCATATCCAGACCTCCTTACTTACACAAATAACCAATTCTAAAAGGCTTCGATGAACTAAACTAATCTGATATTCGACCTTACTCTTTGAGATTTTTTGCGGGTTGTTTATTCTGCCTTTCATATCAATTTTATTCTTAAAACGCTTAAGACCAACATACAATGAGTTTTGTTTTTTTTGTTCAAGAATTCCATCCAACATTTCTTTGAGATATTTGTTTCTGGGCTTGAATTCAGAATCAAAAATTCTGACAAAGTGAGATTGTTTTTGCAAATGATTATAAATTATTTTTTTAAAATATACCGTTCTTCAATATTGTTACCAAATATTTTTATCATTTCTGGGTCTTTGTAAGAATTGTATCTACCATCCACTCTCGAGTGAAATAAGAAATCAGCTAAAAGAAATATTTTCCCTAATTCCTCTAATGAAATAATAGATAAATAATTTGCCGAGGAATATGAATCGTTATTAAAAAGTAATATTGAATCTAAATGTAGCTTAGTGGCATTCTGGAATGATAGTAATGCCATTTTATCAATTTTATTAAGATTTACTGCATCCATAATTTTAGTTACTTTAGCTGTATAACAACGTTGCGGCTAAGGCGCAGCCCAGAACAACAATGCCGAATTAATTAATAAATTTTATAATTAAAAAAATACATTCATAACACAACAACGTTGAACAAGAAACTAAACACGGAAAGACAAACCCAAAAACCCAAAAAATGCCAAGAGCGAAATCGCTGTCGCCTTGAGCCGCGGGTTAGGCTACAAATGCTTTTATTAAAAAGCATACCCAATACCAGCTAAAATCTGTACTGTAAAGTATTCTTGGTGATAATCATCTAAATTTCTAATTCCTTTATCAAACCAAATTGAATGAGTATATCTAAATTTTAACTTAGAAGTAAAGAAGAAATATTTTTTACTTCTATTTATTGGTACATAAAGTTCTGCATAAACCATTTATTCCTAATCCGGAAGATGCTAAGTTTATCATAAAGTACAGTATCTACTTCAAGTATTCTATTTACAATTATAAATGATGGACCAATTCCATAAGAAAGATATTTATTAATTTTAGCTGTATAATTCAAATCAAAATTATGGTTAATTAGCTTTATATTACCCGAATATGGTGGCGGTGCTGGAAATGGACTGGGTTCATATCTAATAAATTCTATAATATTTTTCTTTGTAATTTGTTGGTAACTATATTCAAATAATATATTGAAACCAAATAGACTATCTCTTTGATAACTAAAATCATACAAAACAAAAGATTGAAATTTTTTATCTCCCATTATTTTTGTTGAATTTTCAGAATTACTCAAATAATAACCATAGCCAACATTTAGACTAATTCTATTTTGTGAATTGATTATCGAAGTACTAAATAAAAAAACTATTGAGAATATAAATATTCTTACCATTACTTCACCAATAATATATTCTTAGTGGTTTTTGAATAATACGTGCTATTTACACCTTTTAATTCAACAGTATAAAAGTAAACTCCTTCCGGTAAGTTAGAAGCATCAAAATTAATTTCATAAGCTCCGGCATCCTGTTCTTTATCAACTGGAGTTAAAATTGATCTGTATTATAACTATTTTCAATTGTTAATTTTACCATTGATATTTCTGGTACTGAATACCTTATAATAGTGGAAGGGTCATCAAGTATAGATGATTTACAGCCAAATAATATTATGACTAATACTAATGTTGTTAAAGATAATAATTTCATAAATCCTTCTCTTATATTGTCTAATATCTTTTACCTTGTAGCCTAACGACGTTGCGCCTAACCCGCCGCCCATAACAAGGAAGCTGAGTAAAGCACAAATGCCAAATGATTAACAAACTGCACTTAACTTGCATCAGCAAGTGCAGTTTGTAAGTTAATTAATTAGAACGAACACCTTGAACAAAATTTATAACTAAAACATAATATCAAAAATCACAAATCGGCCGAATCAAAATGGCGGTCGGGTTGAGGTGCTGGTTAGGCAATAAAAAACTTATAACTACTTTACTAAAATGGATGATACATATCCAACAATACCCGAATTCAGACTGTACAAATTTGAACCATCCCATTTAAAGATTCCATTTACAGTTTTACCATTAACTAATTTGAAATTTCCACCTACGTATAAATAATTATCTGATGAACATAATGCATAGGGAGAGCCATCAAATGAAAATAAATTATATTTCCAATTCGTCCCATCCCATACTGCATAATAAGGTAGATCGTTTTGTGAATTCGAATCACTTTCTCCAGCAAAATGGATTTCATTTTTAAATTTAAAGGAGGAATATGTTCTGTTAGATAGAGTTGAGTTTTGAATTAACTGCCAAGCACTTGTATTCCATTTTGCAATATTGACAACTGAAATAGAATCACACTTATTAAAATTACCCGAAGCATAAAGCTCATTATTAAAGGTAGTAATATTATGTACCCAGCCACCACCTGAGATATCTAAAGATATTCCAGTACTAACGGAATCCCAATTATTGCCGTTCCATCTGGCTATTTTATTAGCACTAAAATTTCCTAAAGTATTTTTTGTGAACCACCCACCTACATAAAGTTCATTATTAAATGTTGCCAAAGCATACACCTCATCAGAAAGACCTTCTCCAACATTGGACCAAGTTGTTCCATTCCATTTAGCAATATTATCTGTTTGAATTCCACCAGCATTCGAAAACCAACCTCCAACATAAAGTTCTCCTTCAAAGACCATTAAACTAGTAACTCTTCCATTAATACCGTTTCCAACTGATGACCAATTATTCCCATCCCATCGTGCAATATTTTGTACTGGTATACCTCCAGCTGAGTCTATGAAACCACCAACGTATAATTCGCCGTTATAATAACACAAACTTTCAATATTAACATTTGAACCAGAAACTCCTAAACCAAGAGCATTCCAATTTTCACCATCCCAAAAAGCAAGATTCTTGATTGATGAATTTCCTGTAATTGTAAAGCTTCCACCAATAAAAATTGAATCTGCAGGTAAATCATTATCTCCATCTGGTATATCGGTTGGGGTTTCGGACTTACATCCATATAAAACCATCATTAAAAAGAAAAATAATGCCATTAAATTTTTCATACTATTTATTGCCTAACGGCGTTGCAACTAAGCCGCAGCCCAGAATAAGACTGCCGAATAGAAGTACAATGCCGATGATTTTAAAAAATTTTGTTTAGCAAGAACACCTTGAACAAGTTATTAGAACGAAGGCACAAAACTATATAATTTACAAATTAGCCGACGGAAATATCGCTGTCGGGTTGAGTTGCTGGTTAGGCAATTTTTTATTTTAGTGACTCGTCCTAAAACTATCTTTACTTATTACTTCTCCATTGCTAATATCAATGAAATAAAATGAACCCTTGTTATCATCAATATAACCAGTTACAACCCAAACTATTTTTACGCCATCTTTATCTCTTGCAGTTGATAATTCAGCAATTATTTTCTCCTTTTTGCCAAGAGTGATTCCATTTGATTTAGCAATTGAAATAGCTTCAAGAGAATCAATGTCAAAAGTACAATTTGAAGAATTTGAAATACAATTTGGTATCCATTCAGGGAAATGATCTTCTATTATATTTCCTAAACTATCAAGGTACCAAATCCTTGTTATTCGTTGCCAAGGTTTTTCTGGAATAACGAAATCATAATAAATATTATAATGTAAGAAAGCTCGGAAATATTGATAATTTGTTTTATTCATATTGTAAGTAATCTGGATTGCCAGGGTATAGTCCAGATTTTAGAGAGTCAAATAAAAAATATTCTTTATAAATTTTTTCCCCAGTTTTCGATATAAAAACAGAATCTATTAATATTTTAATTGACAGAGGAACAGTAGCTATTCGAATGTCATCACTCTCTTTACGATTTATTGTAATAGTTTGTGCTTGATTGTTCAATGCTAAAATCAATATTATTAGAATTAGATAATTGTACATTTTTTTAATTGCCTAACTAATACTTAACCGGAATCGCTTATCACTTATTTTCTGCAATCCCGTTTTTGCTTATCCTAATATCATTAAAATATTATGCTTTTCCAACTAATTGTAACTTTTAATTTTATATTAGGATAATCCTTATCTCAATATTATATTTACACCATTGTGGAAATTAAGACTAAACCAAAATTACTAACCCAGGTTAGTATTTACCTTCGCACCCTGCATTACAGCAAGCGTACCGAGGAATCCTATATAAACTGGATTAAAAGATTTATCATCTTTCACAAAAAAACACATCCCCAAAATCTTGGTAAGGATGACATCCGTAAATACCTCAATCACCTTGCTGTCGATCGCAATGTTTCCGCCTCTACACAAAACCAGGCTCTTCAGGCAATACTCTTTCTTTATAAAAATATAATTCATAAAGATGTCGGCTGGATAGATGACATTAAACGACCGCAAAAACCAAAACACATTCCTGTTGTATTTACCAAAACAGAAGCTCATACAGTAATTCAGTTAATGGATGGACTACCGAAATTAATTGCAAGCCTTTTATACGGTTCCGGTCTCCGGCTTTCCGAAGCACTGCGCCTCCGTGTTAAAGATATTGATTTTGAATATCATCTCATTATTGTAAAGGATGGCAAAGGTGAAAAAGACAGAACAACACTCCTTCCAAAATCCCTGGTTCCCCATCTTCTTGAACAGATTGAAAAAAGAAGAATACTTCATAACCATGATCTTAAAACCGGGCTTGGTGAAACCTGGCTTCCGTATGCCCTCTCACTAAAATATCCTAATGCCTCTAAAGAATTCGGCTGGCAGTATCTCTTCCCTGCTGAAAGAATTATTCCCGATCCCGCAAACAAAAAGATCCGTCATCACTTTCACGAATCTACCGTTACCAAGGCAATCAAATCGGCAATAAAAAAAGCGAACATAGAAAAACCTACAGCCAGTGCACATACTTTCCGCCATAGCTTTGCAACCCATCTCCTACAGAATAATTACGATATAAGAACTGTACAGGAACTGCTCGGACACAAAGACGTTCGCGTTACAATGATCTACACACATATAATAAAAAACCTTGGTATGGGAGTTAAAAGCCCGCTGGATTTCTGATTGCTCAAACACAGCTTCGCCGCATAAGCCACAAATAGAAAATAAATATCCCTTTAAAGCCATTTAAACTTTAATATACACCCGTATAAAGATTTAAGAAATTAATATCGGATAATTGATAAAACCCAATGTCGGAATGAAAACCCATAGGATCCCCGCATCATAATAATATTTTATTTTTTACTCAGTTCCTTAAAAAACTTAATAATAATTTAAAATACCTTATCGTAAGAAGCAATAAAAAAATAAATCTGATTTTTTGATATAAGTAAATAATTGATAAATATTAAATATCCCTGTACCCCGCACATATCATATTGTTATAGTAGTTGAAGGATAATCCTAACACAGAATAAAATAAAAGTCATTCTGATTTACCTGCCCTGCGGCAGGACGAAGCGAAGAATCTAAAACAACAAAATTAACCAGGCTCCTTTACTGAACTCCAATAAATTTCTTCAAAAAATTTATTCTGCACATTAAAAGAATTACGCAAGAAATTAAGATAAGCGGAGTGTTAAAAGATAAATTCTGTTTGAGTCCCGTTTTACGGGACGAGTTAATTTATCTTAACAAAGCTTATCGAAAATTTCCGGTAATTCTTTTAAAGTGCATGTTCTTTCCTGCCTGCCGGTTTACATACCAAAGGTATGCAGGCAGGTGATACTTTTCTTGCGCCAGGAAAAGTATGAATTGATTGTTTTGGCAATTTATTTTAAGCCTTGCCTGTAAACCTTGTCTGACATTACACTATCATTCTGAGCAATGCAAAGAATCTAAAACAAAAAAATTAACCCGCTCCTCAACTGAACTCCAATAAATTTCTTCAAAAAATCTATTCTGCACATTAAAAGAATTACGCAAGAAATTAAGATAAGCGGAGTGTTAAAAGATAAATTCTGTTTGAGTCCCGTTTTACGGGACGAGTTAATTTATCTTAACAAAGCTTATCGAAAATTTCCAGTAATTCTTTTAAAGTGCATGTTCTTTCCTGCCTGCCGGTTTACATACCAAAGGTATGCAGGCAGGTGATACTTTTCTTGCGCCAGGAAAAGTATGAATTGATTGTTTTGGCAATTTATTTTAAGCTTTGCCTGTAAACCTTGTCTGACATTACACCATCATTCTGAGCAATGCGAAGAATCTAAAACAAAATCTATTGTGGGGTTTACCCAAGGCAATCCCCTTTTCAACTCCTGTACAAAGCAGCTACAACTCCGTAAAACAACTCCGTAACAAAGCGTAACAAAGCCGAGTGTTAAAAGATAAAGCCGCTACAAAGCCCGTCTTAGAAATATTAAGAGTCAAAACAATGAGTCCACATTTCCTATGACTTATTGACAGAAATAATTCTGTTTCCGCTCTGCTTCCGGTTTGTTTCCGTATTGTTCTCCGCTAAGCAATTCATGGCAATTGATTCTTTTCACAAATTATTTTAAAATTTCCTGTAAAACTGTTTACATACACCGTCTTTCTGAACCGTGCTAAGAATCTGGAACAGAGATTAAAATTACAGACAGCAATTGCTTCAAAAAATCTATTCGCACATTAAAAGAATTACAGAAAGAAATTGAGATAAGTGGAGAGTTAAAAGATAAATTCTGTTTGAGTCCCATTTTACGAGGACGAGTTAATTTATCCTAACAAAGCTTATCGAAAATTTCCGGTAATTCTTTTAAAGTGCATAGTCTCTTCCTGCCTGCCGGTTTACATACCAGAAGGTATGCAGCGCAGATGATACTTTTCTATGCGCCAGGGAAAAGTATGAATTGATTGCTTTAGTAAATTTATTAATGCCTTGCCTGTCAACCTTGTCTGACATTACACCATCATTCTGAGCAAAGCGAAAAATCTAAAACAAAAAAATTAACCCGCTCCTCAACTGAACTCCAATAAATTTCTTCAAAAAATCTATTCTGCACATTAAAAGAATTACGCAAGAAATTAAGATAAGCGGAGTGTTAAAAGATAAATTCTGTTTGAGTCCCGTTTTACGGGACGAGTTAATTTATCTTAACAAAGCTTATCGAAAATTTCCGGTAATTCTTTTCAAAGTGCATGTTCTTTCCTGCCTGCCGGTTTACATACCAAAGGTATGCAGGCAGGTGATACTTTTCTTGCGTCAGGAAAAGTATGAATTGATTGTTTTGGCAATTTATTTTAAGCTTTGCCTGTAAACCTTGTCTGACATTACACTATCATTCTGAGCAAAGCGAAGAATCTAAAACAAAAAAATTAACCCGCTCCTCAACTGAACTCCAATAAATTTCTTCAAAAAATCTATTCTGCACATTAAAAGAATTACGCAAGAAATTAAGATAAGCGGAGTGTTAAAAGATAAATTCTGTTTGAGTCCCGTTTTACGGGACGAGTTAATTTATCTTAACAAAGCTTATCGAAAATTTCCAGTAATTCTTTTAAAGTGCATGTTCTGTTTGATACTTTTCTTGCGCCAAGAAAAGTATGAATTGATTGTTTTAGCAAATTTATTTTAAGCTTTGCCTGTAAACCTTGTCTGACATTACACTATCATTCTGAGCAATGCAAAGAATCTAAAACAAAAAAATTAACCCGCTCCTCAACTGAACTCCAATAAATTTCTTCAAAAAATCTATTCGCACATTAAAAGAATTACAGAAAGAAATTGAGATAAGCGGAGAGTTAAAAGATAAATTCTGTTTGAGTCCCGTTTTACGGGACGAGTTAATTTATCTTAGCTGAACGAAAGATAATTTTATGGCGAAGCCATTCCTTCGGAAGAATTTCTTTTTTACCTGTCCGCCTATGGCGGAAGTGCATGTTCTTTCCTGCCTGCCGGTTTACATACCAAAGGTATGCAGGCAGGAGATACTTTTCTTGCGCCAGGAAAAGTATGAATTGATCTTCTGTAATAACCAGTTTAAAATATCTTTTCAGTCTTAGCCTGCATGCCGATTAGGCAGTTAAAAGCCCTTTGTATTACTTACAGCTTCGCCTTCATCAGTTACAACCTGCAAAAAATTAAACTGTTAAAAGAGCTGTGTTTACAACAAACGGGTATTATTCAACCCGGATACTTACAACATGGAAAAATTTATTTATAGTATCAGATGTTAAATTAAAATCTGTATCCAAAAGAGATTTCATAATTCCCCTTAATAAATTCTGTTTTAAGAATTAATAAATATCTGAATTTGAATAGCAGGGGGATTAAAAGATTTGTTTGTTCCCATATAGCCCCTGTAAAACTTATTCCCAACTCATTATTTTGGTTCTAAATAAGCAACAAAAAATTTCCGGATATTTCACAACAACAAACAATTGCCAATTACTAATAACCAATGACCAATGACCAATGACCAATGACTAATGACTAATCACTAATGACAAATGAATTGACAAGTTGAACTATTTATTAATCTAATAACTAAACAACTTTGTAATCAATCAGAACAAGCTCCTGTGCAAAGCCTCAAGAACAGCTTTCTTTTCTTCAGAGGGAATGAGAATGGAAATGTTGTGCCTGCTTCCGCCGTATGATATCATTCGCAAGTGGAAATTACTAAGCGCTTCAAAAACTTTATGTATGTATCCTTTTTGATCTACAATATTATGACCAACCAGACAGACAATCGTCATATTTTTGCTTACTTCAACCTCGCTGAATTTTTTTAATTCTTCAAGAATTCTTTTTAGCTTGGATGAATCATCAATTGTAACAGATACTGCAACCTCTGAAGTTGTAATCATATCAATCGGCGTTTCAAAATGTTCAAAAACCTGGAAAACTTTTGTTAAAAAACCATACGCCAAAAGCATTCTTCCGGATTTAATTTTTACTGCTGTTATTCCATCTTTCGCAGCAACAGCTTTAATCCCATCGCCTGTAGTTTTATCTGTAATTAATGTTCCTTCATCTTCCGGCTTCATAGTATTCTTTAATCTTACAGGAACATTTGCAAGTTTTGCCGGCAGCATAGTTGAAGGATGAAGTATCTTTGCACCAAAGTACGCTAACTCGGCAGCTTCATCAAAAGAAAGCTGCCCAATCGGGTAAGTGTTTTCAACATATCTCGGGTCGTTATTATGAAAGCCGCTGATGTCTGTCCATATCTGCACTTCTTCAGAATTAATCGCAGCTCCGATTAATGATGCGGTATAATCACTTCCGCCTCTTTTCAGGTTATCAATTTCTCCATAAAGATTTTTGCATATATAACCTTGCGTTATAAATATTTTTTTATCAGGATATTGTTCAAGCTCCCTGGTTAAGTTTTCTTTTATATAGTAATTATCAGGTTCTGAGTTTGAATCTATTCTCATAAAATTTAAAGCAGGGAGGAGGACTGAATCAATTTTTTGTTGTGTAAGATAAAGATGAAAAAGCCCGGATGAGATTAATTCCCCCTGTGCAAGAATCTTTTTTTCATCGCTGTCTGTAAAGTCATCCTCCTTGAATGACCGTATTAAGTTGAAATGTGATAATATTTAATTCTTTCCCTTTTTCTTTAAATTCTTTTTTAGAAAAAAGTTCATCAACCATTTTATTGTATTTCTCTTCAAGTAAGCCGGTGACTTCCTTAGCAAGTTCTGTTTTATTTTTAAAGAGTGCATTGGAAATCTCAACCAGCGAGTTCGTTGTTCCCGCCATTGCCGAAAGAACGATAATTTTGGGTGAATTTATTCCCTTTGGATTTAGAATAAGATCAGCAACGGCTTTCATCCGTTCTGCAGAACCAACAGATGTCCCTCCGAATTTTAATACTTGCATACTTATTTATCTTTTTACTTTAATATAAACTTTTCCCGGTTAGGGTCGGTAGGGAAAAGGTATAAATGTATAAAAATAGTTTTATGACTTTTCATTTTCATCTTTCGTTTCTTATTTTTTTCTTACTTCTTACTTCTTACTTCTTACTTCTTACTTCTTACTTCTTACTTCTTACTTACTTTTACTCAATCCACCAGTAACAATAAATGTCATTATCTCTTCCGCACCGGAATTAATAAGCTTCACTTCAGTAGAAGGTACAACTATCAGGTTTCCGGCAAAGTTATATGCCTGTGGAATGTAAACTGCAACTTTATCTTTTTCTCCAAGCAGATCAAGGTTTTCTTCGGTAACAAATCCAAGTATTTCAATATTACTGTCTTTTGATGCCTTGACTAAAACAGGCTTATTAAATTTCTTTTTGTCACCAACAAAAGCTTCAATAAGATCTTTAATAGAATTATAGATCAATTTTACGAGGGGCAAACGGCTGAAAATTCTTTCTAAAAGATTTGTTAATCCCTTTGTAAAAATATTGGAGGCAATAAAACCAACAACAAGTATTAAACCCAGCGTTATAAGAAATCCAATGCCGGGAATTTTGAAATTGAAAAGACCATCTATCTTAATAAAGATGAGATAAACAAAGTAAATAGTGGCAGAAGTCGGAAGTATTACAATTAGCCCTTCAAAAAAATATCTTGTAATAGTTTTCATTTTATTCCTTTTGTTTTCTATACAAAGATAGGAAAGAAGAAGTTATAAGGGAATTGGTATGAGGAAATTGCGTATAAGGTATATTCAATATTTAATGGATTCCCGTCTCCTATACCTTTCAATCTTACAACGCACCGTCACCGGATTCACCGGTTCTAATCCTTATTGCATCTTTGATATTATAAATAAAAATTTTACCGTCTCCCACTTGTTCTGTCTTTGCAGTTTTCATAATAATATCAATTGCTTTTTCGGTTTGTTCATCCGGGCAGACTAATTCAATTTTTATTTTCGGGACAAAGTTTATGTTGTATTCAGTTCCGCGGTAAATTTCTTTATGACCTTTTTGCCTTCCATATCCTCTCACTTCAGAAACTGTGAGTCCGGTAAATCCTGCTTCGCTGAGAGCATCCTGGACTTCATCAAGCTTATGAGGTCTGATGATCGCTTCAATTTTTTCCATTTAAAACCTCTTAAATTTTTTTACGATACTTTTTCAAATTCCGGGTAAGCTTCCATTCCATGTTCTCCAATATCTAATCCTTCAACCTCTTCAATTTCTGAAACTCTAATACCAATTATTTTCTTAAGAATTATCCATACTAAAAAGGAGACAGTGAATGTAAAACCTCCGACTGCCGCAATTCCAATTAATTGATGACTAAGAAGAGAAAACCCTCCACCAAAAAATAATCCGTTGCCGGTAGTGCCGGGCATAAATTTATCCTGCGCAAAAAAACCAACAGCCAGCGTTCCAAAAATTCCATTTACCAGGTGAACAGAAACAGCGCCGACAGGGTCATCTAACTTAAATATTTTTTCAAATCCTAATACTGCAAATACAACTAATCCTCCAGCGATTGTACCAATAACCAGAGAGCTTTCAACACTTACAAATGCACAAGGTGCGGTTATTGCAACCAGTCCGGCAAGACACCCGTTTATTGTCATACTTAAATCCGGTTTGCCAAGCACCAGCCATGCAATTATTGTTGAACTTAAAATTCCTGCTATTGCTGCACTGTTTGTTGTTATACAGATTCTTGCAATACTTTCCGGATCTGCAGACATTGTACTGCCGGGGTTAAACCCGAACCAGCCGAGCCACAAAATTAAAGCACCTAAAGTTGCAGAGGTCATATTATGCCCGGGAATTGGAAAAGTTTTTCCCCCGCGGAATTTTCCTATGCGGGGACCAAGAATTATTGCACCGGTAAGTGCAGCCCAGCCTCCAACTGAATGGACTACAGTCGATCCGGCAAAATCCCAGAAACCAAGTTTTGCAAGCCATCCTCCGCCCCAGATCCAATGCCCTGTAACCGGATAAAGAAATGCAACCAGTACAAAAGAAAATATTATAAAAGCTATATATTTTATTCTCTCAGCTACGGCCCCTGAAACAATTGTCGCTGCGGTTCCGGCAAAAACAAGCTGAAAGAAAAATTTTGCTGATAAAGGAACAGATGCCCAGCTTAGCGCCGTGTAAACACCTGAATAAGATTCCCCGGTTAATGGGCTGTTATCGGAACCATTTAATCCGAATAATCCCTGCAAGCCCAGAAAATCATTTCCATTGCCGAACATTAATCCCCAGCCTATTATCCAGAATGCAAGGGATGAAATGGCAAAGACTATAAAGTTTTTGGAAAGAATATTCACGGAATTTTTGCTCCTTGCAAAACCGGACTCTACCATAGCGAATCCAAGGTTCATAAAAAAGACAAGCATTGCTGTAAATAGAACCCAGATGGTATCGAGGATTACCTTGTTATCCATTTAACGCCTTTCCTGATCTGAATAATAATTTGCTTATTAATAGAAAAATCCTGAATAAATAAGGAATATTTTGGAATAACTTTAAATATTAAGGAATTCAGGTGCTTATATAAAAATATATTTTTTATAAGTCAAGAGCGGTTTTTTAATAATTTATCCCAGGTAAAAATAAATTAATGAAATGGCCTGGTGATAATATGTTCTTCCAAAGAGATTGAGATGGTTTAAGATATGATAAAGTTTGTAAATATTTTCCCGGTATTCATAATCCTCCTCTAAAGGAGAAGTTTCGTTATAAGAATTATAAAATGCGGGACTGAATCCTCCAAATAATTTTGTCATTGCAAGGTCTGCTTCTCTGTGTCCATAATAAACTGCCGGATCAATTAAGCAGGGATTTCCATTTTCATCAGGAATATAATTTCCGCTCCAGAGATCACCGTGTAAAAGAGAGGGAGACTCATCAGAATTTCCTAATATTTTTTCAATTTGTTTTTCGAGTTTCAAAATTCCGCTTTTTAATTCACTTGTTGCATAACCATTTTTTTCTGCAAGCCGGTATTGATATAAAATTCTCTTGTTGAAATAAAATTCTGTCCAGCTGTTTCTTTCATTCTGATCAGGAATATTAATTTGAGGATTTGAGCCTATGTAGTTATTCTCATAAAATCCGAATTTCTCTCCTCTGTATTTATGCAGTTCAGCAAACTTTCTCCCAAAATCTTCAAAAAATTTTTTAGATCGGTTTCCCTGCGAGATAAATTCCGTTAGTAAAAAATCATCTTTACAAAGGATAACCTCCGGTACTCTGATTACTTTTGCTTTTTTTAATTCTCTTAAGCCGTTCGCTTCTTTAATGAAAAGATCTTTTGGAGAAGAATTTAATTTTAAGAAATAATTTTTACCTGATTCATCACTAACCTTATAAGCATCGCTAATGCAGCCTCCGGATAAAGATGAAACAGATTTTATTTTTATTCCTGTTTCTTTTTCAACCTTTGTTATTATTTCCTGATTCAATATCAACTTTTATCTTTTCTAATAAAACTTTGCAGGAATCTTCGAGTATATCAAGAACTTTTTCAAAACCTTCAGGTCCCAAATAGTACGGATCTGTTACCTCATTAAATTTAATATCACCTGAAAACCTCGACATCTTTAATATTTTATCACCAAATTTTCTATTGATATCAAAGGCAAGAATATCGGAATAAATTTCATTATCCATTGCAATTATGTAATCTGATTCATGAAAATCTTTTTCAGGATTAAAGCCTCTTGCAATATGATCCAGTGAATACCCTCTGTTTTTTGCATGTTTTCGCATTCTCGGGTCAGAAGATTCTCCTTCATGGTAGTTAATTGTTCCTGATGAATCTACTTCAATAACATCTTCTAGTTTTTCATTCTTAATATACTTCCTTAGCACTGCTTCAGCAGAAGGAGAGCGGCAGATATTTCCAAGGCAAACAAATAATACTTTTTTCTTCTTCATATTTACCATAAGCTCTTTCTTTTATTCAAAAATTGATTCTTAATTGTATATGAAATAAAAATAAAATATTGTTTAATTTAAATGAGATAATTATTGCCTTATGTATTTATCTTTTCATAAGAATACATTATCTTAATTTCAATCTTTCAGTAGATTCATAATTCAAAAAAAATAAGGAGTATTATGGCTTATACAATAACAAAGTTGTGTCTGAACTGTAAAGACATTGCCTGCACACAGGTTTGCCCTGTTGATTGTATTTATGAATATACTGGTGATGATCCGACTATTCCGAAAGAGATGCTTCTAATTGATCCTGATGAATGTATTGATTGTAATGCCTGTGTTCCTGAATGTCCGTGGGAAGCAATTTTCGAAAATGATCTTGTTCCGGATATATTTAAAGAGGATATAGAATTAAATGCAAGAATAGTAGGACAGCCAAGGTTTGTTCCAACCAGGCCGGATGAACCTATGCCAACCCCTGATGAAGTTGCTGCAAATAAAAAGAAATGGGGTTATTCTTAAATAACTCCATTTTCATTTCATTGTCTAATTGAATTGATAGCTTGTAGTCTTTTATAAACAATTTAAAAAAATATATTTCGTTTATAATATTTTTTTGATGGCACCTCGTTTGTCTTAAGATACAGTCTTATAAACCGAGGTTAGTATGAAAAAAATATTTATAATGATTTGTATTTTACTTCCTGTCTCTGCATTTCCGCAGTGGGGAACATCTGCAATTAAATTAGGACACTTCAGTCCTGCTGCATCCGAAGGTGGATTTATTATTGGTTATGAAGGCGGGAAATATATTGACTACGGCTTTAATTTTGGATGGAGCATTGATTGGTTTCATAAAACCTATGTTGATAAAAAACTTGTTTCAAGATTTAATGAACTTTATGGGATTGCCAATGGTTCTGTAAATGAACTCCGTGCAAAAACTACTTTGCATGATTTTCCTGTAATGATTAATGCTACTGCAAGATTTCCGGTTTCACCATTTGTAAATCTTTTAGTTAACGGGGGATTAGGCGCTGAGATACTGTTAATTCATTACAGGAATTTTCAAAACCCGGATGAGAGTGAATTACAAGGTGCTTTTGATTTTAACTGGAGACTCGGTCTGGGTTTATCACTTAACCTTGGCAGAAGATCGGAGATATTTGGTGAGCTTACTTATCATTCTTCAATGCCAAGCTGGGAATATGAAGTTGAAGGAAACGACGGAATTAAAAGAACATTTGAAAGGGAGTTTGATATGAGCGGATTGATGGCAAGAATTGGAATAAGGTTTTACTATTAATTACGTGCATTCATGCAACCATGTATTCATGCGACCATGCATTTTAAGGTGCCATTCAAATCAACTACTGGAAAGTTGCATTATTGCATGGCTGCATGATTTATTGATATCCAGTTAATTTAAGAGTTTGATAATTTGTTAAAATTATCTTGCACCCAGTTCAACCTGCAGTTTAATTTCTTCGCCATTCCGTTGAACTACAACTTCAACAACATCACCTGGCACGTGTTCCTGCAAAGCATAAACATAATCGTAAATATTCGAAATCTTTTTGCCGCCGAAATTAATCATAATGTCGCCACCCTTAATTCCTCCTTTTTGAGCAGGACTTCCTTCACTTACGCCGGTTAATTTAAGACCTTCAACATCAGCAGCATAATCAGGGATGGTTCCGACATAAACCTTCCATCCGCCCCGCGTACCCTCGTCTTTCCGGGGAACGTTTATATATTCAGGTTTTTGTTCTTCACTGTCAATTTGCAAGGCAACATCATAAACATATTTAACAACTTTTTCTTCACCGGAAAAATTAATTTTATCAACATCATCAGTTGGTCTGTGATAATCAGGGTGAGTGCCTGTAAAGAAAAATAAAACCGGAATATTCTTTCCGTAAAATGATGACTGGTCACTGGGACCATAACCATCATCATGAAATGCCAGACTAAAATTATAACTGTTAGAGGAGTTCAACAAATCTTTCCAGCCGGCTGAGGTGCCGACACCATAAACTATCAATTCATTTTTTTCATTTAATCTTCCGATCATATCCATATTTACCATTGTACTCATTTGTGTAACAGGAACTGGTGTATGATTTACAAAATATTCTGAGCCCAGCAAACCTAATTCCTCACCCGAAAAAGTAATAAAGATGATGCTTCTTTTAAGTTTATTTTTTTCACTGGCAAATTTTTCAGCTATTTCCAGAACACCTGCAGTTCCCGATGCATTATCATCAGCACCATTATGAACCTGGGGGGTATCTCCGCGATATAGTGAACCGGTTTCTCCCATTCCAAGGTGATCAAAATGAGCACCTACTACCACATATTCATTTTTTAATTCGGGATCATTTCCTTCAAGATAGCCTGCAACATTCCAGCTGTCTTTAATAACTTCTTTTACACCGGTTTTAATTTTAACTTTTACATCTTTAAAAAGAAATGAACCCGGCTTTTTAGATTCACTAATCTTTTTCTGATATTCTTCAAGATTCAAGCCCTGAGATTTAAAAAGCTGATCTGCAAAATTTCTTTTAATCTGAATCGCACCAATTCCGGAAGCAGAACCCGCTCCATCGTATTTGAAATCCAACAATTTATCTTCATCAACTTTAGGAAGAGCTCCATTTACAAAAATTATTGCCTTAGCTCCTTTTTCCCTGGCAACAGTAGTCTTCTGCCTGAATGAAGAATAATTGTCAAACTCGGAATGAGGATTATCATATTCAGGATTAAATCTTAATGCTAAAACAATTTTATCTTTAACATCAATTCCATCATAGTCATCATAATTTAATGATGGAACGGATAAACCATATCCGGCAAAAACCAATTCAGATTCGGAAGAAATATTATCAGAAAAAGGGGCTGGAATAAAATCTTTTGAGAGATCTAAAGAATTTATTTCATCTTTTATCGTAAACTCAACAGAATTATCACCATCGAATTCCACCCCGGATATAAAGGGAAAAGTTTGTTTGTATCCACCTGAAAATAATGGAGTCAATCCTGAGCTTTTAAATTGTTCTTCTATATAATTCGCTGCTTCCAGGCATTCTTTACTTCCGGTGAACCTGCCTTTCATTTCATCTGAAGCAAGATATGTTATGTGGTCTTTAATCTCCTGGCTTGTTATTTCGGGATTACTGTTATGGTCTCCCCCGTTATAATTTCCAAAAAACATAAAAGGAGCAATCAGGACGAAAATAATTTTTTTCATTTCTCCACCTTTTAAATTTCTGACTATGATTTATTCAATCCAGTCAGCAATAAAAATATTTGTATCGCCTTCTTTTTTATTAAATCTGTTTGAAGCAAAAACAAGTTTCTTCCCATCTCTTGTAAACATAGGAAAACCATCAAAAGTATCATTGAAAGTAATCTGCTCTAAACCTGTTCCATCAATGTTAATCAAATACAAATCAAAATCTCTTCCTGTTTTGCTATTAATATTTGAAGCAAAGATTATTCTTTTTCCATCCGGGTGAAAGAAAGGAGCAAAACTTGCTTTACCAAAGTTTGTTACTTGCTGCATATCAGAGCCATCCGAATTCATAACATAAATTTCCAGGGCAGTAGGTCTAACCAAACCGTTATTTACAAGATCATCATAATCTTTTTGTTCTTCATCAGTTTTCGGTCTGCTTGCCCTGAACACAATTTTTTTCCCATCCAAAGAAAAATAAGGACCTCCATCATAACCTTTTTCATGAGTAAGTCTTTTTTGATTACTTCCATCAATATTCATAACATAAATTTCAGGGTCTCCATCTCTTGTAGAAGTAAAAACAATTTTATCTCCTACTGGAGAAACCGTTGCTTCCGCATCATAGCCGTTTGTATTAGTTATTTGTTTAAGATTACTTCCGTCCGGCTTTGCCATAAAAATGTCAAAAGTTTCATAGAGTTTCCAAACATATCCTTTTGAACGGTCGGGCGGGGGAGGACAATTTTTATCTGCAAGGTGAGTCGAAGCATAAATTATTGCGGTATCTCCGGGTAAAAAATAAGAGCAGGTTGTTTTTCCAAAACCTGTTGAAACCATTTTTTTGTTTGATCCATCAATATTCATCGTAAATATCTGATCACAGGGAAGATTACCGGAATTAGATTGGAAGATCAGTTTCTTTTCATCAAAAGAGAAATAGGCTTCAGCATTTTCTCCGCCTGGCGTCAGCATTTTTATATTTGCAAGATGTTTTTCTCCGGGAAGCTTTAATGAATCATTCTGTGGAATTATAGTAACACTAAAAAGGAGAATTGTAAATGAAATTAAAATTATTTTTTTCATAGCGGTTCTTTTTTAAAATTGAGTTAATGGGTAGTTATTATTCAGGAACATGCACGAGAAAATATTCTTTTGCAGATTCACCAATTGATTTTGCTTCCTTTAATGTCATATGCATTTCATCTGGTGTATCTTCATCGTGCCCGGCTTCAATAATAGCAAGATCAGCACCTTTTGCCTGTTTAACAAGGTCTTCACAATAAGCGGTATCGCCGCCATAGCATATTTTTAATCCACTGTAAGTGAACTTATAGCCCAATGCCGGAACCTGCCTAGTTGATATTCCATCATGTAAATACTCTTTATGGATTACAGGAAAAGGACGGATTGAAATATTTCCAGCTTTATAATTCCGGTGATACTTTATTTTTTTTAAAACTATTTCATACGGAAGTGTTTTTGAATATACTTTTTTAAATGCATTATGAATACTATCTATTTCAACACAACCTTCCGGATAATGAATTGAAAGGAGAGTTTTCTTATTCATAACACGCATATAAGTTAGAAGCGACCAAACTCCTCCAACATGATCATGATGACCGTGTGTGATAAACAAGTCGTCAATTCTTAAAATTTTTTCAGTTCCAATTTCATTGTTTAAATCACGAAGAATTCCATCACCGGGATCTACGACAAACATAGATTTACCGGCTTTAATTAATATACCTGTTGCAATGTTCGGGATAGAGCAAAAGATTTTAATATAAAATTTTTTCTTCTGCCATATTAAAGGATAACGTTGACTAAGCATTAAAAACCTGTTTAGAAATTTTGTTCTTTAAAATATTTACAAGTTTTAGTGTTTTTGCATCGGGCAAAAATGTTGAACGAATAACTTTCAAAATTAAATCCAAGCTTATCACTGATTTGTGAAGGCAGCTTTTTTATTTGTGCATCAACAAATTCAACAATCCTTCCGCAATCAACACAAATTAAATGATCGTGACTCTGTCTTTTATAATTACTTTCGTACCTGGATACGTTATCTCCAAAGTTACGTTTACTCAGCAAATCGCACTGAACAAGAAGCTCCAATGTTTTATAAACAGTGGCCCTAGAAACTCTTGAATGATTATTCTTCATCAAAATATAAAGGTCATCTGCGCCAAAATGTCCGTCATAATCAAGAGCCGAATCCATTACTTCAAATCTTTCCGGGGTAATACGGTTCTTTTCGCTTTTTAAAAAATGTCTGAATATTTCTGAGGCTTGAGGATGTTTCACTCACATTCCTAATTAATCTATTATTGTAAAAATATACCGGACTTGTATGAATATCAAGAATAAAGACAACGAACCTTGAAGCGGATTAATGAATTAATTAACTAACTCCCAGAGCCCTGAGTCCATTGACAGTAATGAAAGTAAAAAAATAGGCAAGAGAAGTAAAAATAATTACCTGAAGAATAGGTATCCTCCAGCTTCCTGTTTCCTTTCTTGAAACAGCAACCGTTGAAAGACATTGAAGGGCAAAGACAAAAAATACTATTAAACCCGTTATCGTTGAAGTTGTAAATAATTTTTTTCCAGTGTCTTTTATTTCAGCTTTACGCATTGATTGAATCATAGAAGTTTGAAAAGTCTCTTCATTATCAGTCACTTTAAAAATCAAAGCAAGTGAGCTAACAAAAACTTCTCTTGCAGTAAATGCTGCAATTAAAGAAACGCCCACCCGCCAGTCCATTCCGATTGGCGTCATAGCTGGCTGAATAAATTTTCCGAGATCAGAAGCATATGAATTAGATAATCTTTGAGTTTGCTGAACCCGTATAACTTCCAAGTTAGATAAATTGGTTTTATCAACCTGTGGATTTATATCCGGGAAATATGTAAGAAACCATAGCAGTATAGAAAAGCCAAGAATAACAGGTCCGGCTTTTTGCAAATACATTTTAGCATTCATATAAGAATTAGTTACTATGAAATTTAACTTTGGTTTTCTGTAAGCTGGCAGTTCAATAATAAAGGAAGAATTATCTTCCTCTTTTATTATTTTATTTCTGAATTTGTTTATTATGCTTGCAATAACAATCGAACTTGAAACACTGAAAATATAAATACAGGCAAGAATAATTCCACCCAGCCAGGATTTGCCTTCAGGAATTAAAAAGGCAATCAGCAATGCGTAAACAGGAAGTCGTGCACTGCAGCTCATTAATGGTAGAATGAAAATTGTTAAGAATCTTTCGCGTCGATTCGGAATTGTTCTGGCAGCCATCATTGCAGGTATAGCACAGGCAAAACCTGAAAGCATTGGCACAAAAGATTTTCCATTTAACCCGATTTTTGAAAGAGGTTTATCAACAATCATTGCTCCTCTTGCAAGGTAACCTGAATCCTCTAATAATCCCAGTATTAAAAAAAGAATTAAAATTTGTGGTAGGAAAACAAGTACTGAACCGGTTCCGCTTATTATTCCGGTAGAAATAAAATCTGAAAACCAATTGTTCCCGAGTAATGCTGCTGTTTCCGAAGATAAGAACCCGAAGAAATTATCTACTAATGACATTAAAGGATTTGCAAGCCAGAATATTGAAGTGAAAGTTGCCGCCATTATTAAAAAAAAGAAAACTCCCCCAAGGCTTGGATGTAAAAGGAATTTATCAATCTTTACTGAAGTGCTGTCTAAGGAATATTTGTTTTTATTTTCAGAAGGAACAGTTAAAACATTTAATTGCGAATTTGCTGCTTCAATATCAAACCCATTCCCGTTTGAATGAATCTCATAAACAACTTCACTTTCAATTTGTTCAATCTCTTTATAAATATTTAACAGAGATTCCCGATCACTATGAATTAATTGAACTATCTCAGATTTTTTTTCCTGCAATAAAAATTTATTAAGCTGATCCGAAATCGTGTTCAATAAATTATTTATTCCATCCCCGTTTCTTCCATCAACCTGGATGATTTCACAACCGAGAATAATTCTTAGTTTACTTAAAGAGATTTCCAATTTTTTCTTTTTAAGAAGATCATTCATTGTTAAAGCAACAATTAAATTAAATCCGCAGTTCTTTAGTTGTTTTACAAGTAGCAAATGTCTTGATAGCTGACTGGAATCAACAGTAACCACGACAATATCAGGTTGTCCATATAATGGGTGATTAAATATTGCATCAATTGAAATTTTTTCATCAGGCGAGTTTGCTGAAAGACTAACAATACCGGGCGAGTCAAGAATGTTGCCATTGAGATTGAATCTGTTTAGTAAACGTGCAACGGAATATTCAACTGTTGCGCCGGGGTAATTTACGGTTTTATAATTTTTTCCGCTCAGGTAATTAAAAAGAGTTGTCTTACCGGAATTAGGAGGGCCGACTAAAGTTATAAAAGGAATTTTTTCAGATGTCTGCAAACTCATGCAACTTTAATACAATCAGCTTCGTCTCTTCTCATTGCTATTAGAGTACCACGGACAGAAAAGGCAAGTGGATCATTAAAGAGAGATCTGTTTATTAATTCTATTTCCTGACCGGGAGTGAACCCGATCTCAATAATTCTTTTTGATGAAGGGTGAGAAGAATCTATTTCAAAAATTTTAACTTTTTCACCATACTTTAATTCTGAAGCTTTTTTCATTGTATATCCAATATTAATAATATTATTTAGATTTAGTCTACATAAAAATAAGATGCTCATACAACAAAAGCAATATAAATTTTAAAAGAAAAGCTGATATTAAGAGATTTATTTGCATCAATAATTTTTCTCTGTTTTTTCTAAGCAAAAAGCTTACCAATTCATTATAAAATTTGATAAATTAATATCATATAAAAATTAAAAAAAATGAGAGTTATAACATGGAAGTATTAGAAAAATCAGCTGTTAAATCCGATTTATTAGAAAAGCTTGGAATAAATGAGAATAATTTTGGCGCATCAAGTGGTGTAAATTGGTTTAAAACATCCAGTGAAGGTGAACTAAAAATTATTTCTCCTACTAACGGTGAACTGATTGCCTCAGTTTATCAGGCATCCGAAGCAGATTATGAAAATATAATTGCACTTGCTCAAGATGCTCTGAAATTCTGGGTCAAAGTTCCTGCACCCAAAAGAGGGGAAATTGTCAGGCAGATAGGAAACAGGTTACGGGATTATAAAAAGGATTTAGGTAGTCTTGTTTCTTACGAGATGGGAAAATCACTTCAGGAGGGGATGGGTGAAGTTCAGGAGATGATTGATATTTGTGATTTTGCTGTCGGGCAGTCACGCCAGCTATATGGTTTTACAATGCAATCCGAAAGATTTAACCATAGGATGTATGATCAATATCATCCACTTGGTATAGTTGTAACGATATCTGCTTTTAATTTTCCAGTGGCAGTTTGGTCATGGAATGCGATGATTGCTGCAGTATGTGGAAATGTTAATATTTGGAAACCATCATCAAAAGTTCCGCTGTCTGCAATTGCCTGCCAGAATATTATTAAAGATGTTCTGCAGGATAATAATCTTCCTGAAGGAATTTTTTCTTTGATAATCGGGAAAGGCGCTACCATTGGAGAAAAAATATTAAATGATAAAAGAATTCCGATGATTTCTATAACAGGTTCCACCAGAGTTGGACAGCATGCTGCTGAAGTTGTTGCAAAGAGATTTGGTAAGACAATTCTGGAACTTGGCGGCAACAATGCAATAATTATAACTCCAAATGCTGATCTTAAAATGGCTTTGCCTGCAATTGTCTTTGGCGCTGTAGGAACTGCAGGACAAAGATGTACAACTACAAGGAGATTGATAATACATGAATCAATTTATGATAAAGTTAAAGAATCTCTTATGAATGCTTATAAGGGATTAAAGATTGGAGACCCGCTTGATGAAAAAAATCATGTTGGACCCTTGATTGATAAAAATGCTGTCAAAGATTTTACAAATGCTCTTGAAAAAGTTAAACAGGAGGGTGGTAAAATAATTTATGGCGGTGAAGTACTTAATGGCGGAGATTATGAAACAGGTACATACGTTGTTCCAGCAATAGTTGAAGCTGATAATAAATTTAAAATTGTCCAGGAAGAAACTTTTGCACCAATTCTTTATCTCGTTAAATATAGCGGAGAAGTTAACAATGCCATTAAGATTCAGAATGATGTACCGCAAGGATTATCATCATCTATTTTTACATTAAACCTTAGAGAAGCGGAAGAATTTCTCTCTTCAACCGGATCTGACTGTGGTATTGCAAATGTAAATATCGGAACATCCGGCGCTGAAATAGGGGGTGCCTTTGGTGGTGAAAAAGAAACAGGCGGAGGAAGGGAATCGGGTTCTGACGTTTGGAAAGTTTATATGAGGAGGCAAACTAATACAATTAATTATGGCACTACTTTGCCTTTAGCCCAGGGAATAAAATTTAATATTTAAAGATTATATTCTAAAAATCAAATATCTCATCGTACTTTTCTTTTAAATTTAAATCCAGTTCTTTTTTCTGAACTGGATTTTTTTTGCCGGCTTAATTTGTACACCAGTGAACTAAGAAATGAACAACAGCAAGTAAATTTTTCTTCGAATTACTCAAGTACCCAGATAATTCTTAAAATATGTGAATTATTGCAACTCGATTAAAAAATTGTAATAAATCTGATTTAGAACATATTTCAAGGCTTTAACTTTGTTTAATTATTATCAAGAGTTGAATGGTACAATTATTAGTAAGTATTAATTAAGAAAGTTAAAGCGGAGTTTAAAATGGAACGAATATCTTTAGAAACTTTTTTTTCATCAGAAACTGATCTGGAAATGAACCAATATAAAATTTTGGGAGGGATTAAAGAACTAAATACAGACTTTGATAAAAAGAAAATATATCCCGGACTGGCTTCTCTAATTGCTTTAAAAAGTTCTCTTGAACAAATTCGTGAGGAAAGAAAATCTCTTAGCGGGAAATTTCCTAAACAAATTAAAGGGTTTGATATTAAAGAAAGGAAAATAATTTTTTCTATTCCGGGGGAGAATGCCAATTATAAAAATATTGATAAGGTTTTTGAATTAATAGATTGGGCATTACCGCATATTCAGGATGCAATTGAAGAGGGAATTGTTCTTTTTGACTTTGTTGAAAAAAATATTCTCCTTGAACAGGTTGGAATTCTTCCTATTTATAAAGATGAAGGATATTTTTTAATTAATGATAACATCGTCAGCGAAATTCAGGTGCACCGTTACGAATGCTCTTTATTTTCATCTGGTAAGGAAAAATTCAGAGCATTAAAAACAGAATTCGTTAAAAGTGAAAAACAGGAGTTAATAATAAAATCACCTGAGTCTATTAAACATCAATTAATAAAAGAAAGGCAGGATTTGCCAAACCCTGCCACATTTATTTGTAATTCCGATCTCGATTTCCCTTTTGCAGAAACAATCTTTCCTGTTGCTAAAAGGAAACTTATGACAGCAATTGCTTCCTGAATTATCCTACAGAAAGAGCAATTAAATCAGCTAAAACTTTTGCTGATTCATCAAGATAAAGATCTTTTGGTGCTGAGGATTCCTTTACTTCTTCGCCTTTATTCAGAAGTTTAATTCCCTTTATTTTTCTACGTTCATTTTCTCTCTGAAATTTTTCTTCATCCTGTTTAGCCATTTCCTCTTTTCTAACTTTTTCATTCAGAGAAATCATGTTTTTGTTTCTTTCTTCTTTTGATTCCTGAATGTCCTCCATTATATAATCAAATTCATTACTTGATTTTATTCTCTCCTTATGCTTGGCATTCAACAAGGAAATAAAATCTTTAACATTCCCTGCTATTTTATATTTAGTTGGTCTGATTTCATCCCACGGTAAAGCACTTTTTTCAGAGCTCTCACCAAATTCATCGGCATCAATTGATGAAGGTAAAAGAATATCAGGTACAACTCCAAGACTTTGTGTACTGCCTCCATTTATCCTATAATATTTTGCAATAGTTACTTTTAATTGGCCTAGCTTATCATCGTTGCTTTGAATAATCCTGTTAAGGTCAATCAGGTTCTGAACAGTTCCTTTTCCATAAGTTTGTTCGCCGATAATTAATCCCCGTTCATAATCCTGAATAGCGCCTGAGAAAATTTCGGATGCCGAAGCACTGAATTTATTAACAAGTACAGCCAAAGGGCCATCATAAAAAATACTTGAATCTGTATCGTCGCCTACCTGAACACTTCCATCGCTATTTCTAACCTGGACAACAGGTCCGTCTTTAATAAAGAGACCGGTTAGGTCGATTGCTTCATTAAGTGCACCGCCGCCATTATTTCTTAAATCAATAATAATTCCATCAACTTTTTCTTTTTTAAGCTCTTCAATTATTTTTTTTACATCGCGTGTTGTGCTTCTGTAATCTTTATCTCCCTTTTGTTGGGCTTCAAAATCGCTATAGAAAGTAGGGATATTAATAACCCCGATTTTATAATGAATTTTATTTTGTTCAAAATCCAAAATTTCTTTTTTAGCTGCTTGTTCTTCAAGCTTAACTTTATCACGGATTAGTTTTATTTCCTTAGGTATTGCATTCAACCCTGCGTCGGCTGGCAGAATAAGAAGCCTGACAGTTGTACCTTTTGGTCCTCTGATAAGTTGAACTACATCTGTGACTCTCCAACCAATAACATCAACCATTTCACCTGTATCATCCTGCCCGACTCCAACAATTTTATCATTGCGGTTAAGCTTATTACTTTTATATGCAGGTCCCCCTGGAATTATTTCCACAATTTTTATATAATCATCATCCTGCTGCAATTGAGCACCTATTCCTTCAAGAGAGAGACTCATATTTATCTTAAAATTTTCTGATGCAAGAGGAGAAAAATAATTTGTATGCGGATCAATAGACTGAGTATAAGAATTCATGAATAATTGATAAATATCCTCGCTGTTATACTGGTTTATTGCTTTCCTGTAATTTTCATATCTCCTTGATAAAGTAATATAAATTGAATCGGGATCTTTACCTGCTAACTTCAAATTTAATGCATCGTTCTTTACTCTTTTTCTCCAGATCTCATTTGCCTCCTCATTTGATGAAGGCCATTTAGCATCCTTTCTATCAATTTCATAATATTCATCTTTGGTAAAATCAAATGGTTCCTTAATTATTTTTTCAATATAGTCAAAACGGTCGTTTGCTCTTTCTCTATATACTTCATATATATCATAAATAGCTTTAAGCTCACCATTCTTTAAATAATCATCTAATTGTGTTTTATATTTACTAAGGTCCTTCATATCTGAATCAAGGAAATAACTTTTATTATGATCCAGAGATTCTATATACCTGTCAAATATTTCTGTGGAAAGAGAATCATTAAGATTAAATTTTCTATAGTGATATCTTGAAACAAGATTATTAATTATTTCTGTTTCCTGAGGATAATAATCCTTCGGAGCCAGAACAGCGAGGGAATCGGGTGTAAAAGCAAGAGAGTCAGATTTATAAAATCTTGTTGAAAATATTCCTGCTGCTGCAATAATCAGCACTAAAAAAATAATTTTTTTCATTCTTTGTCCGGTTAGTTTTTTCATAAATAATTGTACCTTATTACATTCAAATTTAGCAATTGTTCCTGTCTTTAAAAATGATAATTTTATACACTCAAACTATAAATATTCTTAAGGAAATTTAATGAGATGAACGGCATAATTTACAAAAATATTCTTTTCATACTGCTTCTGTTTGTCACAAGTAACGCGCAGGAAGTATCAACCAATGAATATGGTTTATATGTTATCGATAATGTTGAAAGATATCTGGCAATTACTGAACAAGACAGTAATAAAAAACTGGTAGATATTGAAAAATATATACCCGGAATTGTTTTAGACATTCGATATGCTACGGATAATAACTTTGTTGGTGAACCTGTGTATATTATTCCTAAAGCATATACAAGATTACCGGTAGCAAAGGCATTAAAAAAAATTCAGAAAGAATTAGCTGTTGAGAATTTAGGTTTGAAAATATACGATGCTTACCGTCCTTATTCCGTAACTGTAAAATTCTTTAAGAAAGTTAAGGATACAAATTTTGTAGCATCTCCTAAAAATGGTTCCAGGCACAACAGGGGTTGTGCCGTTGATTTAACAATAGTTGATCTTAAAAGTGGCAAAGAAATTGACATGCCAACCGGGTATGATGATTTTACTGAAAAAGCTTCCCAGAATTTCAATGATCTTCCTCAGAATGTTCTTAAAAACAGGGATAAGCTTAAAAGAATTATGACTGAGAATGGGTTTAAAGTTTATACCTCGGAATGGTGGCATTACGATTTTAACGGTTGGGAAAACTATGAACTTATGGATATTAGTTTTGAAGAGTTATCAGGTTTAGAAAAAAATAAAAAGTAATCTTATATTTAAAAAAGATTTTATGAATTTTTTAATTGGAAAAATATAATGGCAAAAGTACGTGATGAATTAGAAAAAAAAGCTAAACAATCGGAAACTTTAAGTGAATCGATTGATGCTGAAGAAGATAAAAATGAAGAAGCAGAAGATTATAAATCTAAAACCATTATCAATGATGAAGGAAAAGAAGTTTTGGTTTTTAATGATCCGCTTCATTCAAAGGAGAACAGGAGTATTGTTAATTACACAATATTCCGTGGTAAGTGGGAATTTGAAAACATGGATGATCTTGATGAAACAGATCATGAAAAGTGTGCAGTTAAGTTTACCCCGGTAAAAGATGCCTCAAACGTTACGATAGCTTTCAAATCACTTAAAGACAGAGTTGAATTTATGGATTCAATCTATAGCGATAGTGAAATGAAACAGCTTGGTGGAGGAATTGATCTCGAAAAGCTGGCAAATTCTAAAGTGCTTAGAACTACCGGAGGATTAATTGGAATCTCACTTGCTGCTTACGGGTTGTATAAAATATTTAAGGGAAAAGATAAAGAAGATTAATTAATATTCCATGTTTCTGGAAAACGCAACTCTTTTTTCAATTCTTTGGAATATTTAGTCTTACTGCAGCATTAAAAACATAATCTGCATGTGAATCAATATCTTTTACTTCAAGTATATCTGCAATATTACCTTCCATATCAACAATAAAAGTTACACGTTTTGCTAAACCATTATCTTTTAAAACACCATATTCTTTAACAACTTTTTTATCAGCGTCTGAAAGAAGAGGGAAGTTGAGATTATAATCATCAATAAATTTTTTAATATCTTCTTTTTTATCCGTGCTTATTCCAAGCACTTTAATATTATTTTTTTCAAACTTGCTCCAGGCATCTCTTATTCCGCAGGCTTCTTTTGTGCAGCCGGATGTACCGGCTGCAGGATAAAAATATATTACAACAGGAGATTTACCTTCATAAGACGATAATGTGTATTCATTTCCATAAGCATCCTGAAGTTTAAAATCCGGAGCTTTATCACTCTTATTTAATTTAACCTGTGAGTAAGAAAGAGTCTGTAAAATTATCATAACAAAAAATAAAACTTTAATACTCGTTTTCATTTTTACTCCTTTAACTAATCTTTTTCTACAGTTCTTGAAAAAATATAATTAACATTTTTTAACATTTTATTATCGTTAAAAATTTCATTTATTTCTTTTTCACTAAGATATTTTTTCACTTCGGAAGAATTCATTAATTCTGTTTTTAGATGTTTACTTTTATCAGACCAAACATCCATAGCATGAGTTTGAACAATTTTATAAGCTTCTTCTCTGGTAATTCCTTTACTAACCAAATGTAACATAATTGTTTGTGAAAAAACAAGACCGCGTGTGAGTTCCAGGTTTTTAATCATATTTTCCGGATAAATAATTAAATTCTTAATAAGCTTTGTTGCAAGATCAAGCATATAATCCAAACCTATACAGCTATCGGGAACAATTATTCTTTCAACAGAAGAATGAGAAATATCCCTTTCGTGCCACAACGCAACATTTTCTATGGAAGCCATTGCATTACCTCTTAATACCCTCGCTAAGCCTGTTATTCTTTCACTTACAATGGGGTTTCTTTTATGAGGCATTGCAGAAGATCCCTTCTGACCTTTTGAAAAAAATTCTTCTGCTTCAAGCACTTCTGTTCTTTGCAAGTGTCTTATCTCAATTGAAATCTTTTCAAGAGTTGCACCTATTATTGAAAGTGTTGTTAGAAATTCAGCGTGCCTATCCCTCTGAATAACCTGTGTTGAAACAGGTGCAGGTTTTAATCCCATTTTTTTACAAACATATTCTTCAACTTTTGGAGATAAATGTTCAAATGTACCTACAGCACCGGAAATTTGTCCAAAGCTTATAACATCAATTGCACTTTCGAGTCTCTTAATATCTCTTTTTATTTCTTCAAACCAGTTGGCAAATTTCAAACCCATAGTTGTTGGTTCAGCGTGGATTCCATGTGTTCTTCCAACACAAATAGTATTTTTATGTTCAATGGCTCTTTTCTTTTAAAGCTTCTTTTAAATCATTTAATCTTAAAAGAAGGAGTTCACCTGCAGTTTTCATTTGATATGATAAAGTTGTATCAAGAATATCCGAAGAGGTCATTCCGTAATGTATATGTCTTGATTCAGATCCAACATATTCCGCAACATTGGTAAGGAAGGCAATTACATCATGTTTTGTAGTTTCTTCAATCTCCAGAATTTTCTTTACATCAAATTTTGCTTTTTTCTTAATAATCTCAACATCTTCTTTAGGGATTTCTCCCAATTCACTTCTTGCTTCACAGGCAAGAATTTCTATTTTCAGCCAAGTATTAAATTTGAATTCATCTTTCCAAACTTTACCCATTTCCGGAAGTGTATATCTTTCAATCATCTTTTCACCAGGTTCATTTTTTTAGTCAGGTTTTCATTGTCTCTTACTATTTTCAGAGAGATAGTTTGTCCTGTTCTGAATTCCTGGAATACACCGATTAATGTTTGTTCATTATTTATTTTATAATCTTCAACTTCAAGAATAATATCTCCGACTTTTAGTCCTGCTTTAGAAGCAGGGGAGCCAGATGCTACCTGAGTTATAATAACTCCACGTGATGTTGATAAGTTATAGTATTCTGCAATTTTTTCATCGATAGATTGAATTCTTAAGCCGATATCAAAGTCACGATCAATCTTTCCATTTTCTTTAAGTTCTTTTACAATTTTTTTTACTTTATTAATTGGAATTGCAAAACTTAAACCTATATTTCCTTGCGAGACACCCCCTGTATAAATAAGAGTATTAATTCCAATAACTTCACCAATACTATTTACAAGAGGACCGCCGCTGTTACCGCCATTTATTGCTGCATCTGTTTGAAGCATATTTAAATAATACCTGTTATCAAGTGGCTCAAGGTTCATTCCGTTGGCACTTATAACGCCAACAGTCACAGTTGGCTTATCATTAATTTCAAATAATCCAAAAGGATTTCCCAAAGCTATCACCCATTCGCCAATAATAACATCATCCGAATTGCCAAGGGTTACATAGGGAAGATTTGTTTCATCAATTTTTAAAAGGCAGATATCCGAAACGAGATCTGTTCCAATAACTTTTGCATCGTAATGTTTTCCGTTAGTCATCGTTATAGTAATTTCCGAAGCGTTACCTGCCACATGATCATTTGTAACAATATATCCATCTGAAGAAATAATAAATCCTGAACCCAACTCTTTAACTTTCTGACTTAAATTTCCCCTGTCTCCCAAAAATTGTCTGAGAAACGGATCATCAAAGAAAGAGCTGAATGGATCTCTGTATTGTCTTATTTCAATTACATTAACTCCTACAACAGCAGGACTTACATTTTTAACTGTTTCAGTTATAATATTTTGTCTGCCGGAAGTTATATCCCGGTTGTTTAAATCTTTTTGCTGGTAAGAAGTGTGATTGAATTTAGCATTTGAAGATTCATAGAATGGTTTATCGGGATTATTTTTATTGTAAAAATAAATTATGAATCCGGACGATATAACCAGCACGGTTGCTACTAAAAATATATTAATTTGTTTTCTGTTCATTTTTACCTTTAGTGATAAATTTTTTTTTGTTTAGTAATTCCAGAATCGGATCAATATGTTTTATAAAAATAATAGTAATTAATCCGGTTGTAAATAATAAAAGGGAGTGGGAGCTTTCAGCCGGAGGGAAAGTATATTTATTTATTAATTCAATTGATGTAAATAAAATTAGCAATGTTGCAGCTATTGCCCAGATGTTAGCCAGAATTATATCTTTCTTAATTAGAAAAATTATGAACCATATTGTTAACCAAATTGCGGGAATAAAAGGGGATAGCAGCAAAGTGCCGCCGGCAGCTGTGGAGAGTCCTCTACCTCCTTTTAATTTCAGCCAGGGATTATAACAATGGCTAAGTACTGCAAAGAATAATGCAAGTGCAGGATAAATAAAATTCAGTGGAAAAATTAATAAAGGAATATATACACTTAACAATCCTTTTAAAGCGTCGCCTAAAAGTACAATTAAACCCAGAGTTTTTGAATTAGAAACTTCCATAGCGTTCATAGCCCCAACATTTCCCGAGCCTTTAGATGTAATATCAATATTGCTGACTTTTTTAAGAACAAGATAAGCAGTCGGAATAGAACCCAGAAGATATCCAATCAGAGAACTTAAAAGATATTCCATTCACATAGATGATTTTTGAAGTGATTAAATTTACTAAAAAATAAACGGGTTTAAAATTAAAAAAAGCCTCACTTTGTGGGAGGCTTCAAATACAAAACTTTCATTATTTTTAATTAAGAACCATCGCTGGCAATGAAATTACAAGTGCAATAAAAATCGCTCTAAATAGACCGACTGCCAGAACAATTAATACATCCTTTTTCATATTGTCCCTCCTTTTCTGTTACAATTAATCATAAGGCAAAATCATTATTTTTTTTTAGAATGTTTGACGGAACAAAATTAAATAAGTTTTTTAACAATAAAATGATTTGAAGTAAATAGTGATTTTGACTAACAAAAATTGATTTGTACTATAGAGTAAGCAGGATTGGATATAAAAATTCTAATTGAAAAACAGAAGCGTTGGTCGGATTCTTCCCGACAAATCAAGCTTTTGTAAAATAAATAATATTAATAGGGGATTGATACTTTTTTAGAGGCGCCGGTCGGATTCTTCCTTAGGAATGCCTTTGGCAGAACCGACGAATAAAGGTTTTGTAAAATAAATAATATTAATAGGGGATTGATACTTTTTTAGAGGCGCCGGTCGGATTCTTCCTTAGGAATGCCTTTGGCAGAACCGACGAATAAAGGTTTTGTAAAATAAATAATATTAATAGGGGATTGATACTTTTTTAGAGGCGCCGGTCGGATTCTTCCTTAGGAATGCCTTTGGCAGAACCGACGAATAAAGGTTTTGTAAAATAAATAATATTAATAGGGGATTGATACTTTTTTAGAGGCGCCGGTCGGATTCGAACCGACGAATAAAGGTTTTGCAGACCTTCGCCTTAAACCACTTGGCTACAGCGCCTTGTCAAAACCCAATTCTCGCTTTGAAATTGGGTTTGAAACACTTAAATAATTTGAGCGGGAAACGGGACTCGAACCCGCGACATCAACCTTGGCAAGGTTGCGCTCTACCAACTGAGCTATTCCCGCATCATTTTGGCAGCCAAATATAATAGTAATGAAATATTTGTGCAAATAAAAAAAGAGCCGCATAAGCGGCTCTCTACTGAAAAAGTAAAATGATTTTTTTTATTTCATTAAGATCATTTTCTTTGCCTGAATGAATCCAGGAGCTTCCAGTTTATATATGTAAGTTCCACTTGGCAGGTTTGAAGCATTGAAATTCATTTCATAAGAACCTGCATCTTTATAACCATTTATTAGCAATGCAACTTCTTCTCCGAGTGTATTGTAAACAGTTAATTTAACATTCCCGGATTCTGATAAACTGAACTTAATATTTGTGTTCGGGTTAAATGGATTTGGATAATTTTGATCAAGTCCAAAAGCCAATGGGGGTGCTACATTAACTTCAATTTCGTCTGAATATTCATACTGACCATTGAAGTCAATCTGTTTCAACCTGTATGAGTAAGCACCCGGGTTAACACTTTTATCAAGGAAAGAATAGTTTTGTGTTTCAGAAGTGGTTCCGAATCCTTCAATAAAACCAACTGTAGCAAATTGTCCACCTTCTGATTTTCTTTGAACTTCGAATCCTCTGTTATTAGTTTCAGTTGCCGTTGTCCAGTTAAGTGCAACCTGACCGAGAGGATTAACACTTGCCGTGAATGATGTTAGTTCTACAGGTACAATTGTAGGCATTGTACTATTAAAATAGTAATTATCAATATACATTTCATCAGTTGTTGCTGCACCAAATATATCATTTACAGCAATCTGATTAGTTTTTGTTCCGTTTTGTGTCCAGTCCCATGCTGCAACCATGTGGAAATTAGTTTGATTTGTCCCTATCCAATATTCAGCACGGTGATTAGGAGCGTCAAGATCTATACTTACAACAACCTGATTCCATTGAGCAACAGCCCAGGTAAAGACTACACTTGTTGCTGCGGCACCACCACCACCTGTTGTATCTAATCTGCCTGCACCTCCTACATCAAAGTAAGAATCCATTCCCCACGTAAATGTAGATGGGCGTGTAAATACATTCATTGTGTTAAAGTAACCCGATTTAGTTGCCGGAATATAAAATATAAAACTTATATACCATTTACCTGTTGTTTTATTACCGTGCATTCTTACCAAGTCGTTATTTGAAACTATAACCACAGACTTTGTTCCGCTATAAGCGAAATTTGAAGAAACAAAAGGGTCTTCTGCACCACCAGGCGCGTTGCTCCAGGTTTCCCAGTTTGTCGTTTGTGAACACAGATGTTGACCCGCAGTAAACGCTTCAAAATCATCAAAAAACTGAGCCTGAGAATTTGAAACGAATAGAAATGAAAATAGCATTGTTAAAAATAATGAGTAAAGAAATTTTTGCATAACACTTTCCTTTTTGTTTTTTGAATTATTGAGCCGCATAAGCGGCTCTCTACTGAAAAAGTAAAATGATTTTTTTTATTTCATTAAGATCATTTTCTTTGCCTGAATGAATCCAGGAGCTTCCAGTTTATATATGTAAGTTCCACTTGGCAGGTTTGAAGCATTGAAATTCATTTCATAAGAACCTGCATCTTTATAACCATTTATTAGCAATGCAACTTCTTCTCCGAGTGTATTGTAAACAGTTAATTTAACATTCCCGGATTCTGATAAACTGAACTTAATATTTGTGTTCGGGTTAAATGGATTTGGATAATTCTGATCAAGTCCAAAAGCCAATGGGGGTGCCACATTAACTTCAATTTCTTTTGAATACTCATACTGACCATTGTAGTCAATCTGTTTCAACCTGTATAAGTAAGCACCCGGGTTAACACTTTTATCAAGGAAAGAATAGTTTTGTGTTTCAGAAGTGGTTCCGAATCCTTCAATAAAACCAACTGTAGCAAATTGTCCACCTTCTGATTTTCTTTGAACTTCGAATCCTCTGTTATTAGTTTCAGTTGCCGTTGTCCAGTTAAGTGCAACCTGACCGAGAGGATTAACACTTGCCGTGAATGAGGATAGTTCTACCGGTACTACAACATTTGTCCATTTATTTTGAGCTGCATCAGAATTTGCCTGAAGATCAGCTAAATCAGTTCCGGCAACTACACCAAAACCAACCACAATTGATGCACCATTAGCTAAATTGTAAGGACCAGATCCAATTATTGATCTGTAATCACCATTTGTTGTAATAGACTCATTTAAAAATGTTGAAATCCATGTAAAAATTGAATCACGTACCGGACCGGAGCCAGTTCCAAATGCGCTATTAGTTGTTACACGTGCACCTGCCAGGCCATTAAAAGCAACTAATCCATAATATCTTGTATCCATTGCACCACCATTTTCATATTGGTATGCAAGATTTCTTGCCTGATCATAACCTCCACGGTTTAAAGCAAAATTATTCAAACCAACATCCCAGTCAGCAAAAATACCCGTATATAAACCAGTAATTGCACTGCCGGAATTGTTTGTAACAGTATATTTCACGATTACATAATCGTCATTGGTATTTGATAATGATGTTTGATTGACTATCAAACCGATTAAATTAGCTGCAGGTGCACTTGCATCATTATAGCCTGCAACTGCAATTTGATTAAAGTTTGTATTTGAAGTAAAGGAGCCAAATGGTGCTGTCGTCACCCAATCCTGCATTACAGGAACACCGCTGCTGGTAAAACTACCAACTAAACCAACAGTTTTAGTTAGTGAATAACCGGCAACAAAGCCAGCAGTGTACATAGCATCCAATCCTCCTGAAAATACAACTCCTGAACCGGTTGATGCACTAAAATTATGTCCTATATAAGCATTATCATACATTGAAACAGCTATGGTTCCTGTATTGTGTGTTAAAATAGTTTGTGCATATGAATTGTTTATCATAAGGAGGGATAGTAAAACCAGAACTATTAGTGAGTATAGATTTTTTAACATAGCAACCTCGTTTTTTATTGATTATTAGAATGCGTAGTTAATAGAAAGGTTAGAAAAATTACTTAGGGACTTTTATTATAAAGAGCCATCATTCACCTCCACCGGTTAGTTTGTAAATATTTTCCCTACAGAATTTAAGTATTGACTTTATTATAATATAATTTTTTAATAATGACAATAATTCAAAAAAATAATTTTACATATTTCCTTGTATAAAAAATAAAAATCACAAACTCATTTTCTGGATCCATGAATGAATCCACGGTATGGCAGAGAATGTTGAACAGTAATAAAAGCTTCTTTGTCAACCGATTCAACTAATTGAATAATCTTTCTTTGATATTTTTTTGCTTCAATTACAACAACTATTGAAATTCCTCCCGTTCCTCCTTCACCGGGAAGTATCGTTACTCCATATTTAGATCTTCTGAGCTTTGAAGCAATTTCATCTGTAAAGTATTTTGAAATTATATTTAGCTGAATATATCCAAAGCCTATTTTATTCTCTAATGCAATTCCGAGGATATTTCCAAGCCCGAATCCCAGAGCATAACCAAAAAGATTTGCATAATTATCAAGATGTTCAAAAATAAACCTTATGGCAAACACCCAGATCAATACTTCACAAAACCCGGCTGCACCTGCCAGGTATTTTTTCCCCTGCACAATTAAAATTGTTCTCATTGTACCAATAGATACATCGCAAATTCTCATGCCCATAATTATTAAAGATCCATAAACAGTTTCAAACATAATCTCAATGAAAGTGTTTTGTTATAGTTAATCTAAATTAAATAAATTAGCATTAATATTTTTATCTTTAAGAAAAGATTAAAACATTTTATGTACGAAACAGAAAGAATTGATTTAATAAATAAAATTTCCATCAAAGGTATAACTGATAAATCGGTATTACAGGCAATTGGAGAAGTTGAACGTCATAAATTTGTTCCCGAAGCAATGAAACATCATGCATATGCTGATGTAGCCCTTCCGATAGGATATGGACAAACAATTTCCCAGCCTTTTACGGTTGCATATATGACCCAGGCATTGAAATTAAGTCCCGGGGAAAAAGTTCTTGAGATTGGAACTGGTTCAGGGTACCAGGCGGCTGTTTTACTGCAAATGGGTATGGAAGTTTACAGCATTGAAAGAAATGTTGATATCTTTTATAAAACAAGAAAATTACTTGATGAAATGGGTTTAAGGATAAACACTAAATGCGGAGATGGTACATTAGGATGGGATGAATTTTCTCCATTTGATGGAATAATTGTTACGGCAGGATCTCCGGCAGTTCCTGAATCGCTTAAAAAACAATTGGCAATGGGTGGTAGAATGGTTATTCCAGTTGGTGACAAAACATCTCAGCATTTGAAAATTGTAATGAAACTGGATGAAAATAAATTTGATATTGAAGAAATCCCGGAGTTCGCTTTTGTACCATTAATTGGTAGAGAGGGCTGGAAGGAAAGATGAGATTTAAATTTTTTGGGATTTTTTCTTTTCAATTAGTTGGAACATTAAATGAGAAATAAAATCAGGATTGCTTCCGGGCAGGGATTTTGGGGTGATTTAATAGATGCACCATTTCACCAGGTTACGAAGGGCGAAGTAGATTATCTTGTAATGGATTACCTTGCCGAAGTAACAATGTCTATTCTTCAGAAGCAAAAAAATAAAAATCCTTCGCTTGGTTATGCTAAAGATATTCCCGATTTAATGAAAAGAATTCTTCCAATAGTGAAAGAAAAAAATATTAAAGTAATTACTAACGGGGGAGGAGTTAATCCTGTTGCCTGTGCCGAAGCAGTAATTAAAGTTGCCAAAGAATTGGGAATTGAAAACTTAAAAATAGGAGTGATCCTTGGTGATGATATAAAAGAAAAAATTGATGAAATAATTTCTTCCGGCTGTGAATTAAATAATATGGATACAGGAGAATCAGTTAAAAATGTTAAAGAAAAACTTCTAAGTGCTAATGTTTATTTTGGTGCTTTCCCTGTAGTTGATGCTCTTAAGCAAGGTGCAAATATTGTTATTACAGGAAGAACAACAGATACAGGTTTAACTCTTGCACCAATGATTTATGAATTCGGCTGGAAGATAAATGATTACGATTTACTTTCTGCCGGAACGGTTGCTGGACACATTCTTGAATGCGGTGCTCAGTCTTCCGGTGGTAATTTTTTAGGTGATTGGGAATCAATTCCAAATATGGCGGAGATTGGTTTTCCTATTGCAGAAGCTTTTCCAAATGGAGATGTTATTATAACAAAACATAAAAGTACAGGCGGAAGAGTTTCATTTGAAACTGTGGCTGAACAATTAGTTTATGAAATCGGAGATCCTGTTCAATATATTACACCGGATTGTGTTGCGGATTTTACTTCAATTAAACTTGAAGACCTTGGAAATGACAGGGTAAAAGTTTTTAATGTTAAAGGAAAACCTGAAACTGAATTTTATAAAGTATCATGTTCTTATGCAGATGGTTTTTCATCCTCTGCTACATTAACTTATTCGTGGCCCCAGGCGCTTACAAAAGCCAAAGCTGCAGATAAAATACTTAGAAGAAGACTGGAATTATTAAATCTAAAATTTGATGAGATCAGAACTGAGTTTATCGGGTATAATGCATGTCATGGTCCATTATCAACCCAGCTTGATGAAAATTTAATTAATGAAATTATGCTGAGGGCAGCAGTACGGTCTCACGATTATAATTCTGTTGAGAGATTTGGAAAAGAAATTGCTCCATTAATTTTAACTGGTCCTCCAGCCGTTACAGGTTTTGCCGGCGGAAGACCAAAGCCGAGTGAAGTTGTTGCTTATTGGCCGGCGCTGATTCCTAAAAAGTTAGTGCAGCCTGAAGTACGAATTATTAATTTATCCTGAACTTGTTTCAGGATCTTTTTAGATAATGAAATGAAAAATTATTTTATATTCAGCATAAAAAGAAAATGAAAATCAAACTAAGAGATATAGCCCACGGACGCAGCGGTGACAAAGGTGATGCTGCAAATATTGGAATCATTGCTTATGATGATAAGGGGTACGAAATTATTAAGAAACATTTAACTGTTGATAAAGTTAAGAATCATTTTGAAGGAATATGTTTCGGAAAGGTTGAAAGATACGAACTGCCGAATATCCGGGCATTGAATTTTTTACTGCATAACACGCTTGGAGGCGGAGGAACAGTTTCACTTATGCATGATGCACAGGGAAAAACGTTAGCTGCTGCATTGCTGAGGATGGAGATAGAAGAGGCATAATTGCATGTGTGCATGATTTTTCTTAATGCATACATCCATCCAAGCATTCATGCAATTGAGGATTTTATTTAGTCACGTTCTATTGGAGTTATTACATGTACGAAGAAGAAGTAAAAACGTTAAAAACTTTCAGAACACGGATTGATAATTTAAGAGGTTATCTTTGACGTTGTTAAAAAAGAATCAAAGATAAAGGAGCTTCAGGATAAAACTTCTGAGCCATCATTCTGGAATGACCAGGTAGCCGCACAAAGAATTCTCCAGGAAATAAAATCACTTGAATCATGGGTAAAACTTTGGAAGGATGTTGACAGCAAAGCTGCATCTGTAGAAGAATATATTGAACTTGCCCGGATGGAGAATGATGAATCATTTTATGAGGATATTCAGAAGGAGTTAAAATCGCTTGAAGAGGTAATTGAAAATGCTGAGTTCAAAAATATGCTCAGCGGGAAAGATGATAATAAAAATTGCATCTTAACAATTCATTCTGGTGCGGGCGGTACAGAGGCTCAGGACTGGGCTGAGATGCTGATGAGAATGTACCTCAGGTGGGGTGAGCAAAACGGCTACACGATGAGAATAATAGATTTGCTTGAAGGGGACGGTGCCGGAATTAAAAGTGCAACTATAGAAGTCGAGGGTGAATTTGCTTATGGATATCTGAAAGCAGAAAATGGTGTTCACCGGCTGGTAAGGATTTCTCCTTTTGATTCCAATAAAAGAAGGCATACTTCTTTTGCTTCTGTTTTTGTTATACCCGAAGTTGATGATACAATTGAGATAGAAATTAATCCTGCTGACTTAAGAATTGATACATACCGTTCCGGTGGAAAAGGGGGACAGAATGTTAACAAAGTTGAAACTGCTGTACGAATTACACACGAGCCGACCGGACTTGTAGCTGCATGCCAGAGCGAGAGATCTCAGATCCAGAATAAAACCAATGCAATGAAACTGCTAAAATCAAAACTTTACCAGCTTGAGCTTGAAAAGCAGAATGCAGAACTCGATGAAATTGAAAAGGGTAAAATGAGAATAGAGTGGGGAAGCCAGATACGCTCTTATGTTTTTCATCCTTATAATATGGTAAAGGATCATCGTACAGATGAAGAAACATCGGATGTGCAGTCCGTGATGAATGGAGATATAAACAGGTTTATCAAAGCTTTCCTTCTGAAGTTTAGCAAAAATTAAATACCTCAGACGGCTTTGTTACGGAGTTGTTTCGGCTTTGTTACGGAGTTGTTACGGAGTTGTTTCGGAGTTGTAGGGGAATTGTAATAGGATTGAATGTTTGAATGTGACATCTTTTAAACTTTGAGGGACTCTTCGTTGTCAAATGGCTATTAAGGAGGAAGCGATGAAAAGACAAATTAAAAAAATGATCCTGCGCGCTTTTATTTTTTTATCCTTTATTGGTTTTGGCTGTTCCGGCGGTACGGAAATTCAAAGTACCGTAAATAATAATGATATTAAGATTGATGGAAGTTCTTCCGACTGGGGAACAAGCTTAAATTATGTTAAGGATGATAATATAGCTTTCGGTTTTAAAAATGATAATGAAAATCTTTATATCGGAATTGTTACTTCCGACAAAACCAAGATAATGAGAATTTTATCAATGGGATTAACTGTCTGGTTTGACGCTGGTAAAGATAAGCTGGGAATAAGATTTCCATTAAGACCTGAACCGGGTGAAATGCAGAATGTGAGAATGCAGCAGAACGGGGAGGAACCTCCGGAATCCGGTGAAAGGATAAAAAATGCTATTGCAAAACGGACCGACCTGCAGATAATTAATAAAGATGAGCTGCCGCTTTACACCGACCGAGCCGATAAAGGTCCCGATTTTATTGCAAAGCTTGGATATGATAATGACCAGCTTGTTTATGAATTAAAAATTCCTTTAGCAAATAATAAGCTGGCTGAACGAATTTTTAATACAGGTACCGGCAAAGTTGAAATTAATTTTGTAACAGGCAAATTTGAAATGGGTAATTTTCCGGGGAATAAACCCGGAGGAAATTTTGGAGGAGCGAGACCGCACAGCGGAAATATGGGCGGCAATCGTCCACCAAGAGAGAGAATGAACTTTGAACCTCTCGATTATACTTTTGATGTAAAGCTGACAAAGTGAGAATGCATTGATGCATGAGTTATGTCATTTCGAACGCTTACCTGCCGCTCAGGCAGGAAGTGAAGAATCTCCTGAATAGTGTCTGACTACCTTGTTAGGACTGAATGGCTTGAATGGTTGAATGTCTTTGGCAGGATTGAATGATTTAGAGTAAGTTCACTTCACATTCCTTAAACAAGTGGGGGAGAGTCACAAATTTTTCTTTTACCAGATTTTTTAATTTGAACTTTAATCTGTTCCATCCGTCCTATATCTAAATAAAAGATTTACAAATGAAAAAAATAATTTTATATGCGCTGCTTGTTCAATGTCTATGTCTCAAATTGTTTGCTCAAGTAACTTCTGATAATCCTTTAAAAAGCAGGATCGATTCTATAGTTCAGAATGCTGCGGGCTTATTTATGGTAGATAGAGCAAGGGTAGGATTATCAATAGGCATTTATAATAACGGGGAAATCCATACATATAATTATGGTTCAACAGAAAAATCAAAACAAAATCTGCCATCAGATAAAACTATTTATGAAGTCGGTTCCATCTCCAAAACATTTACAGGGCTGCTGCTTGCAAAAGCTGTACTCGATAATAAAGTAAAAATTGATGATGATATTCGTAAATACCTTGATGAAGACTACCCAAATTTAGAATATGCACACCAGCCCATTAAGTTATTCCATCTTCTAAATCACAGCTCGGGGCTGCCGTTTAATCTGCCGGATACACCTGAGCTTTTCAAAAATCCGAATGATTCACTTCCGTTTATACTTGCAGATATCGAAAAAAATTATTCAAGAGATAAATTTTTTGATGACCTGCATAAAGTTAAAATAGATACAGTGCCCGGCATTAAGCTTAGCTATTCTAATTCTGCTGCACAGCTTCTTGGTTATATACTTGAAGGAGTTTATAAAATGTCTTTTGGGGAGATGCTCTCTGAATTTATCACAAAACCATTATTGATGGAAGATACAAAGGTTTCTTATACAGAAGCAGATGAAAGAGACAGGGCTAAGGGTTATAATGTAAATGGCAAATTAATGCCTTATAATAATAGCTGGGCTGCTGGTGGTATTTCTTCAAGCACAGCCGATTTAATAAAGTATATTAAATTTAATCTCAATGAAAATAACCCGGCTGTTATCTTAATGCACAAACCTACATGGGGAAATATTAATTATTATGCTATGGGCCTTAACTGGCAAATGGATAAAAAAGAAAACCTGAGAATCTTTCAAAGCGGGGGTACGGCAGGCTTTTGCAGCTTTATAGTTTTTTATCCGGAACTGAATACAGGTATTGTTCTTCTTTCAAATGAATCGGATAAGGATTCGCAGGATGAACTTTCGAAAGCCGGAGAAAAAATATTTAAAGGGATAATGATCCAATAATCTATTTTACCGTTCAGCTTTTCACTTCTCGCCATAAGTTGAGGAAACTTCCGATGTTCAGAATGATGGATGGAGATATAAACAGGTTTATCAAAGCTTTCCTGCTGAAGTTTAGTAAAAATTAAACACCTCAGACGGCTTTGTTACGGCTGTGTTACGGAGTTGTTTCGGAGTTGTAGGGGAATTGTAATAGGATTGAATGATTGCCTGCCTGCTGTCAGGCAGGAATGAGTGATTTGAATGAGATGATTATAAGTAATAACCACAGATTCAAAATCTTTTGAAATAAATAAAACTATCCGTTAATTTATTTTAGTTTTTTTAAACTAAATTATACAGTACATTCGTACAATCAATTTTCCACTTGCCGCTTACTTGAGAAATCTGAATAATGTATGAAAATATGTTTTAGTATAACACTCATACTTTTTGCTGCCAATACATTTGCCCAGGTTTTTGGAAGCCGGCAGGATTTAGGGTTGATTGAATATGCCCCGATTGATGAGGCTTCCGGGTTAGCTGCGAGCAGGAAAAATACTGATGTTCTCTGGACGCACAATGATTCCGGTGACCTCAACCGTATTTATGGACTTAACACTTCGGGAGAGCACCTGGGGGTTTACAATATTAATGGAGTTACTGCCCGCGACTGGGAAGATATCGCTGTCGGACCCGGACCTGTAACCGGTGAAAATTATATTTACATTGCCGATATCGGGGATAATAATAAAATATACGATACCAAATATATTTACCGTGTTCTTGAACCTAATGTCAGCAGCAGCCAGGAGCCAATAGATACAACTTTAACAAATGTTGAAACCATTTCTTTTCAATTTCCTGATGGAAAAAGAGATGCTGAGACAATTATGGTTGATCCTTTCAACAATGATATTTATATAGTTTCAAAAAGAGATACTAATGTAAGAGTTTACCGTTTAGCATATCCGCAATCAACAACAGGAGTTATTACGGCGGTACATGTTGCTACACTGGATTTAATGGGAGGTCAGGGAACGCCTCTAGGTTGGACTGTAGCAGGCGATATTTCATATACCGGATATGAAATATTAATTAAGACCGGAGGGAAAGTTTATTATTGGCAGAGGGGTTTATCGGGTGATTTGTGGGATTCATTTGATGCCGTTCCTGTTACTTTGCCTTATATTGCTGAACCGCAGGGAGAGGCAATAACCTGGGCACCGGATTCCCGCGGATATTATACAGTTTCGGAAGAAGCCGGCAGTGTTCCTGCGCATCTTTATTTTTATCCGAGAACTGATGAACCATTTCCTGTTGAGCTTACCTCTTTTACTGCCGGGTTGTATAACAATTATATAATTCTTAAATGGACCACCGCAACCGAAATAAATAATTTTGGTTTTGATGTTGAAAGGAACGCTGAAATTTCCGGCTGGCAGAAAATCGGGTTCGTTCCCGGATCAGGTAACAGCAACTCAACTAAAAATTATTCTTTCACTGATGAAAATATCCCGGATGTAAAAGTTTTATATTATCGTCTGAAACAAATTGATAACGACGGTAAATTCAAATACAGCAATATTGCAGAGTTAAAACCGGGTAACCTTCCTCATAATTTTAGCCTTGCACAAAATTTCCCTAACCCTTTTAATCCCGGTACCCGGATTGACTTTTATACGGAGAAGGAAGGGCAGGTAACGCTAAAAATATTCAATGTTCTTGGTAAAGAAGTTAAAACTGTAATAAATGAAATTATGCCCGGTGGTCTGCATACCGTTAACATAAATGCCTCCGACCTGGCAAGCGGTGTTTATTATTATCAATTAGTTTCAGGGAATTATAAGGCAGCTAAAAAAATGATTCTGCTTAGATAAGACCGACACGGTAATTCGTAATTCTCTAATCCCAAATCGTAATTCAAACTTCTGGTTATTAATTGTTAATAATAAATTCTTAATTGCTTCTTTAAAAACCTAAACCTATTTTTAAAAATGTATTTATAGAAACACACCGTTAAAACAACAAAGATGCTGAGAGTTGGTGGGTAAGCATTGCCGGAGTAATTTTAATAATCAATTACCATCCTAATAAAAGGTAATAATATGGCTGACAAATTATTAATTCCAGATTTTTATCAGGAGAAATTAAACGATAATTCTACCCTTAATGGAATTGTAAAGATCACTTTTGGTGAATTTGAAATATGGTTAGAGCAAAACAGAATGAAATTTTTTGATGGTTATACTGATCATAGTATTGATCATATAAATGAAGTAATGAAAACATCAGTTAGTTTAATAAGGAAAGAGTGTTTTGCATATATCACTGAAAGAGACGCTGCTGTATTTGTACTTGCTTGTTTGTTGCATGATTGTGCAATGCACTTAAGCAAAGACGGTTTTATTGACTTAGTAAATGGCAGCTATAAGACTAAAGTAATTAATGGTTTTGGAGATAAAAAATGGGAAGATATATGGAATGATTTTATTGTTGAGTCACGCCGATTTAACAGTAGAAAATTAATATCGATATTTGGTGACCCTGATCCTATTAATCCTCCAGATTTAACAAAGAAAAATTTTTCTGATAAAGAATACTTGTTAATGGGTGAATTTCTTAGACGACATCACCATAGGCTAGCACATGAAATTGCATTATTTGGTGTACCCGGACCAAAAGAAGAAAAATTAAAGATAACAACTAAGGAAGATTATGAATATATACCTGATTTAGGTGGTTTGGTTGCAAGAAGTCATGGTATGGATATGCGAATGTGTTTTAATTATATAATGGACAATTATAAATCATTAAGAGAACATCGAAAGGTACATTCAGTTTTTTTGATGGCTTTGCTTAGGGTTTCAGATTATTTACAAATTCAATCTGAAAGAGCTCCTAAAAAGCTTGATAAGTTAAGGAGATTAGGAAGTCCTAATTCAGAATTGGAATGGGAGACACATCAAAGTGTTAAAGATATAATTTATAATGAAAAACCCGAAACAATAATTGTGGTAGTTGAACCTAAGAGGAATAAAATATATTTAAAAGTAAAAACTTTATTAAAACAAATCCAGAAAGAATTTGATAATTCTTGGATTTCAATTGGAGAGACTTATGGCTTTGATATTTCATTAAAAGAATTTGGACTAAATTATAGAAGGATAATATCAAACTTAGATGATGTCCAAAAATTCTCGGAAACAGTTGGATACATTCCATGTAAAGCATCTTTTGAAGCTGCTGATTCTGATTTATTAAAACTTTTAATAGAACCTCTTTATGGTGATATACCGGGAGTTGGTATAAGAGAACTTTTACAGAACTCAGTTGATGCTGTGAGGGAATTGAATGAATATATAAAAAATAATCCAAGTTTAGAAAAACCTGACCTTCCCGATTTAGATGGTGATGTAGTTATTTCAATTGATAAAGAGTCAGATTCTGATGACTGTTTGTTTAAAATTGAAGACAAAGGTATTGGAATGAATTTAGAAACAATAACCCAATATTTTTTGCGTTCTGGTGCTTCCTTTAGAAGAAGTGACTTGTGGAAAAGTAATTTTGAAGATGTTAAGGGGAAGTCAAAAGTTCTTAGATCAGGTAGATTTGGCATTGGAGTTCTTGCTGCATATTTGTTAGGTGATACAATTTCTGTATCCACTAGATATATTAAGGATTCGGTTGGAATTGAGTTCAATACAAAACTAGATGAGGATACTATTGAATTTAGAAAAGTAAAACGTCCTATAGGAACAACAATTAGTATTAAAATATTGAAAAATATTGCAAATAAGTTGATTAACTTTTCTAAAGAAGAGGATGATCAGTCAGAAAAAACTTGGGATTGGTATTGCTTAAAAGACATAGTGGTAAAAAGGAAGATTAATGGCCTGAATTTAACTCAAGATTACAACATACCAGAAATTAATTCTAAATTGCCATTAGGTTGGTACAGAATTAATCATCCATTGTTTCCTGATATTCATTGGAGTTATAAGGCGCCTAATGCTCCTTATTTAGCCTGTAATGGGATTAGAATCGATACAGTTAGTCAAAGAAGTGTTTCGTTCTTTAGCCCACGACTTAATATTGATGGAATTAATTTTGAGGATCCACAAGTATCAGTTTTTGATCCTGATTCATATTTACCTTTAAAATCTTCAAAGAACATCACTAACCGCAAACTTTCCTTTTAAAGAAGAATTGGGAAAAGATATTGTTTTAGACTTTATCTCCTATTTGCTTTTATATCTGCCAGACACTTTTGACTTAGAGGAACTTAATTATCTTAATTATAGGGCATGGGACAAAAAAATTTCTAATTGGGTTTTTTTAAAAAAAGGATTTGCATTATCAGAGAATAAATGGTTTTACATAAAAAATAAAGTTGAATCTTTAACGACGGTTTTTATTTATGATTACAGAATAAAGAGGCCTGAAAAATTTAGTCTCAATAAAACAAGTTTAAGATTTTTTGCATTAACATCTTTTGAGCATTCTTTATATGTTGACGATAGAGAATTAATAGAAAATATTTTAGATCTAATTGATGATCTTTATCGATTAATAAATAATTATAAATTTTATAAATATCACAGAATTTTAATTAACCGATTTTATTTTGATAAACTTATGAAAAGTGATTTAAGTAAAATGGACTCTGATTATATCGAAAATTTTCAAAACTTTATGACAAAATCGAAACTTGAAAATCAAAATAAAAGCTGGAATAGTTTTATAGTTGGTAATGCACCAAAGGATGATATACTAAATGAATTTATGAATAAAAATAAATTTAGTATGAAAACTTCAGAAAAATGGCCGGGAGTTATTTTAAGAAGCTACTCTTTGAGGGATAACAAATATGACGAATCAATTTTAGTTGATCAATGGGAAAAATATTTAAAAACCCCCTATATACCTTACAATCTTAAAAAACGAAACGAGATTTTTTCAGATGCTTACAAAAAGTTAGATAAATATATAAAAACAAACAAAGCCTTTCCGCCTAAAGAACTTCGGACATTTCTTTCTAAAAGATTTAGATAAATAGGTCCCTTGGCAGTTACCAAACACTTTGTTGCGAAGTAAGGTTATTAGTTCCTCAAGTCACCAAATTGTTGGTGACTTCCTGCTCATAGTTGTTACTTGAACTCATCCTAATCCTTTCCTGCCTGTCGGTTTACCAACCTAAGGTTGGTAGGCAGGTCTTATTAAGAGAAGGACTTGTTGGAAGATATTACTTTACCTTTTATATCTTGACAGAAAAAATAATGAATAGTTTTATCGGAAATAAGTCTCTCTCTTTTTAAGAGAGAGATTATCCCAAAGGGATGCCTTCGGCAGAGAGAGTTCTAAATGATCCGGGATGGTTGTTACTAACTCTGCCAAAGGCAGCAAGCCACTTCGTGATAGATTACAACTAAAACACGGCACTTATCCCGATTGAAGGAAGAATGCCGAATGATTCATTGAAGTCAGGTTTCTGAGTTCTTACATCCCATCTTACACCGGTAATATTTTTCCTGTTATATATATTTTGAATATCGATATAAGTTATAAGGCTCCAACCGCTGAAAAACCAGAGTTTATCAAGGCGGATATCGAGACTATGATTTCCCGGAAAGCGAAGAGAGTTGTAATCGCTTACATTTTGTGTCCCATCAGAATTGTAAGGAGTATATGGTTTCCCGGTTGAATATCGGAATTTAAGACTTCCTTCCCATTCATTATTGAATTTGTAACCTCCGCTAAGACTTACAATCCACGTTTGATCGTAAGTTCCTCTTCTTTCAACCTGATCCAGGGCTTTATAATCAGCAACACTGTACGTTAAGCTGGCAATTCCAAAATAAGGAGAGTCAGATAACTTTTTCTGAAATGAAACTTCTACACCTCTTGCTTTCCCGGTTCCTTCCGGCAATAATTTTTCCAGTCCAAAAGACTCATAATTTTCATCTGCAAAACCCGCTCCTGTATTCGCCATTATTAAATAAGGTCTTATTGCACTAACAGGATAATCAGAATATTTTTTATAGAATCCTTCAACTTTGAATAAAGCATCATCATTTATATAGCTGTCAAATCCTAAAATGAATTGATCAACTTTCATATTTCTTAACCGGGTATTAATTGCATTACCTGCAAGCCAGATGTAAGAAGGTGATTGATAGTAAATTCCCGTGCTGAAATTTATTCTTGTTATATCTGTTAGCAGATACGATATTGAAAAGCGGGGACTAAAATAGAATTTATTTTCTATTGCACTAAAATAATCTTCTCTTATTCCAAGGTTTGTTATAATTTTATTGAACAATGTCGAATTAAGATTCAGGTATAGTGCGCCTTTAGAATAATTAGTACTTGTATCGAGTTTAGTTACAGGAAGTGAATCATTAAAAGTTGTTTTAAATGTTGGGAAAAGTATATCTGCTTTAAATTCGATCAGCTTTGCATCTCCGCCAATTGTAATATCCGAATTACCGGAAAGTTTATATGTTAATCCCGCATTAAAAGTATTCTCAATTTCTTTCGATTTATTAGTAAATACAGGATTTAGAAGTGAATCGCGCTGCTGAGTATCGTAATCGACATAATTTCTGCTCAGTGATATTTTCACAAAACCGTTGTCGATCAGGTGGCGGTATTTTATCCCGGCAAGATATTGTATTTGTGCACTGCCGATGATTTTTGAGTTATCGTATCTCTGATCCTGTGTATCGTTAAAGTAGTTAACGTTATCGATAGCAGAAATCATTAAAACAGATAACGAATTATTTTTATCAATTTCAAAATCAGCTTTGCCTAAAAAATCCCAGTACTCCGGAACGAAAGAAAAATCAGCCGCTTTAAAGATGAAATCGAGATAACTTCTCCGTGCGGAAAAAATAAATTGTGAATTTTCAGATATTGGTCCTTCTAAATTTAATCCGAATTGAGATGCAGAAATTGTCGCTTTTCCTCCAATTCGATCCTGCCTGCCTTTACGCAAATTGATTGAAAGAGAAGATGAAAGCTTATCGCCATATAAAACAGGGAAACCGCCCGTTGAAAAATTCGTTCCGCTTACAAAATCGAGATTTATATAACTTAACGGACCACCGGTAGCACCCTGCGTTCCAAAATGATTTATATTAGGAACCTGGTAGTCATCAATAAGATATAAATTTTCAGAAGGTGCACCGCCCCGGACAATCAAATCATTTCTACCGGCGTCAGCCTGCGCAACACCTGGTATCATTGATAAAGCTCTGATTACATCTTCAAATCCGCCGGGACTTCTTCTAATTTCTTCGTTGCTGAATCCGCTTGTACTTATCAGTTCGAGCCGGCTTTTTTCAAAGTAATTACTTTTTACAACAACATCTTCAAGTTGTACGGCTTCCTCTTCCAGTTCAAACAAAACTTGTGAAGTAAATCCGCTCATTACCATAATATCTGTTTTAGTTATGCTTTTGTAACCAATTATTGAGGCTCTTATCTGATATTCACCCGGAGGTAATCCATTGATTTCAAATTTACCATCCAAATCTGTTGATGCGCCTAAATTCGTATTTAATACAAGAATATTAACACCGGGCAGAGGTTGTTTTGTTAGTCTGTCCGTTACTTTACCATAAATTTTTAAATTGTCTTCCTGCGCAATAGAAATTGGACTTATTAATAATATTACCGCAAAAAATAATTTCTTCATCTTTTTTTGTTTTAAGTAATAACAATTTAGTATTCTTTTCAAAGCTTTTCCAAGAATATTTCACCCCTGTCAAGAACTCTACCTGTGGTAGACAGTGGTAAACTGCGTTTATGACAGAAGTAAAAGCAATTTCAACTCACCAAATGGGTGGTGACTTCCTAGGTATAGTTATTACTTGAACTCATCCTAATCCTCCCTGCCTGCCGGCAGGCAGGGCTTCTCTCAGTAAGAGAAGGCCTTCCAAGGCTGTCAGGAACCATTTCTTGACAGAAGATAAGATTCTCTATACCAAGTTACGAAGTGGTTCGTGATTTCGCATTATGAAGATTCTTAAACAGTTTCATCCTCTCAGGCTCATCCTTCGACAAGCTCAGGATGACAATCCAATTTTCAAATAAAAAATTTAATTCTTTCTCAGATTTTATAAAATGGCATTTTAGGTTTTTTGCAAAACTCATCCTAATCCTTCTCTTGTAAAGAGAAGGACTTGTTTGAGATAATTACTAAATATTTTTTATGTTGACAGAATATATTATATAGGGTTTTATAATGACAACAAGTCTCTCTCTTAGTAAGAGAGAGATTAGAGTGAGTTAATGAGCCTTAACGACAAAACCAAATTAGTAGAAGTATCAAAAATTGTTTGCAGGGATTTAAGAAAGAAATCCACTGAAACCGAAAAAATATTTTGGGAAGCAGTTCGTAATAAAAAATTTTATGGAAAGAAATTTTACAGGCAATATCCTTTCTTTCATAGCATAACCGGAAAGGAAACCTTCTTTATTGCCGATTTCTTTTGCTTTGGTGAAAAGCTTATTATTGAACTTGATGGCAATTATCATCGTTACAGATTGAGAGAAGATAAGGAAAGAACAAAAATATTAAGGCATTTAGGAATAAAAATATTAAGATTCACGAATGATGAAATAATAAATGATTTGAATGGAGTATTAAATAAAATGAAAAAGGAATTGAAGATTAAATAAAAAGAGGCAAAACATCTCATCCTAATCCTTCTTATGGTAAGAGAAAGCTAAAGTGAGCTAAAGAATGAGAAAAATATAGATCCTTCGACGTTCAGTACGACAAAGAAAAGTAATTATTTTTCAAATAAAAAATTTAATTCTTTCCCAGATTTTATAAAATGGCATTTTAGGTTTTTTGCAAATAAAGATATCAACATTTTCAAACCGCATCCCGTATTTGTTTGCATGAGTTTCTACGAGCTTTACCTCTTCAAAAAACTCGCTGTTATCTTTATAGTTGGAACCAATGACAATCATAACATTGCCTTTATAACCTTCTGGAAATCCCCAGATCCAGTAGTTGTTGTGTGCAGAAACTGCCGGGGGTAAATTGTATTTATCCCTGTAAAAATTTACAGCACCGGCTTCTCCGTAATTCTGTCCATATATAAGAGCTTCTTTCTTTTCATTCTCTGAAAGTTTATTATATGCAGAAGCAACTTTTTGTACCATTCCCTCCCAGCCGAACCTGTCGGCATAAAACTGGGGCAGTAAACCTAGTTCCGATCTTTCACCGCTTTGAGGTTTAATTCCAAGTGCCCTTGAGAATGCAATAAAATCATCAACATTTAAAACAGGAATTGCAAAAGGAACAACAGCAATAAAAGAAGGGATAACAAAAATTACCAGGATAATTCTTACAAAAGGACGTAAATAATTTTTGATAAGGTAATCTGCACCGGTTACACCAGCAGCTAATAGTACAGGGAACAACACACCCATGTAGTAAGGTTTTCCATTTTTGAAAACAAAAACAAAGAACATGGAAACAATAATCCACCCGATGATGCTGAAGACTTTCCCTTCTTTATTAAAAAACAAAAAATAAATTCCCGTAAAAACGAATATGAAATAGCCCGGATTTAATTCTAATAAAGAATTCAATGTAAACTCAATAATGCTCATCGGTTTATTTTTATATGCGGAGGCATTCTTCATAAATTCAAGTGTGGGGAAATTGTTTACGAACTGCCAGATGATATTAGGAAGAAAAATAATTAATGCTATTGCTGCGCCAATCCATATTTCTTTTGATTTAAGATGTTTCCTGTTTTTGGTTAGAATTATTCCAACAGCAAGACCAAATCCTAAAAACAAAAAGGTTAATTTATTCTGAAGACCAAGACCGAATATTAACCCTATAACCAGCCAGAGCTTAGAATTATTTGTATTTATAAGCCTTATCAAAAAATAAAACATCAAAGCGGCAAGAAGAATATCGAATGAGTTCATTGAAAAGTAACTGCTGACTCCCAGTACAGTTCCGGAAAAGATTACTAAAAAGGCAGTGAAGATCTGGGCAAACTTACTGCCGTTCAATTCCCTTGCTATTAAACCGGATATAAAAACAATAGCTGATCCGGCTAAATAAGAGAAGATTTTAATTCCGAAAATTGTATCACCAAACAATAATCTGGAGAGTGCAAGAAATAATGCAGATAACGGCTGCATATCCACATAACCCCAGTCAAGATGCTTTGATATTTCGATGTAGTAATACTCATCCCTGAACAATCCATAGTTGCCGGAAAAAATTATTAGTAAGATTAGCTTGAAGAGAGATAGATAAATGAGAATTGCATTTACTGAAGTGAGTTTTTTAGTGTCAATCATAAATTTACCAGGACATTAATAAACAGCCTGCCGATAAGTTTCTTTTCCGAAATCCACAACAGAAACTTAATAATTTATTAAGCTATTCAACAGACTAATTAATTTTATGATTGAAGTTTCCGACAACAAAAGCTTTTCTTTCACCGGCTGTCATAGTATTGAGAATATCTATCATTCTACATTATAAATTATACATTTACATTTGTAAAAGAGATTCTCTCCAGATAAATCGGGCTCAGAATTACTATGCCCGGTTTCTATTCTTCAATTAATGAAATGTTAACACAGCAAATATGACAATGCATATACCAAGGATAAAGTTAATAATACCCAGTGGTTTGATCTTAGCAAGAATAGCCGGATTATTTTGTTTCTTTGACTTATTCAATAAAAATAAAATTATGGATACCATAATTAATAAGAGAGCTACAAGGCTAAGCTTAACTATAAAAAAGGGCATCATACTTATCACATTCCAGTAAGGGTTGATCAGATAAAAGCCGGACAGGAGGAGCAATCCGAGTCCAATTTGTCCCATCCTGCCAAGAATCATAATCTTAGACATAAAGTTCCCTCTTTCAGCAGGTTCAAGTTTGGAAGCCACTACACCAAGAAAAAGATTAGCAAACCCGGATCCCAGGGCCATTGCTAATCCCATAAAATGAATGATAAGCACTAATTCACGCATAAGATATTCTCCTTGAAATTAAAAATGAGTTTTGTGTTTATCTAAATAATGACGAACGAGTTTTGCAATATTAGACATTTGTAAGAAAATAAAAAAATTATTTTATCAACTACCGGAACTTTGGATAAACTCTAAGAAGTTAAATAATCAGAACGGGTAACGCAGTAAACAACACTTTCCTTTCCGGTATCATCAATTCTTTTTCCGATTAAAAAAGCACCAAGCTTCTCCACAGCTTTCTGTGAGCGGAAATTCTCCGGACCGATAATGAACACAACATTTTCAACAAATCTAAAAGCATGCTTAAGCATAAGATCTTTCATCTCCGAATTATAAATTCTGCCCCAGTATTTTCTTGCAAGGAATGTCCAGCCGATTTCAATCTCACTTTTGGTTTCATTATATCCATGGAAACGGGATGATCCTATAATTGCTTTGGTCTTAATGTCAATTACTGTAAAAGCTCCCCCTGATTGAATGGCACCTTCAAAAAACTTTCTGAAAACATCTTCCCTGTACCTCTCCTTTTCTGGATGCTGTTCCCATATCAATGGATCTGACGCTGCTTTAAAAAGCTCAGCAAAATCCTCTTCCTTCAGTGGTCTTAGTTCAAGAAGCTTTCCTTTTAATAACGGCTGAAGTTCAAACGAATGTCCTCCTTCAATAATCATTTTATTAACTCCTGAAACTTTGGATCATTGCGAATGCTTTTCAGGTCATTATCTCCGGCAGCCTGTTTTTTTAATTTAGGATTGAGAGTTACTGCTTTTTCAAGAGAGATTAATGCGTTTTCCTTTTTTCCGGCAGCAAGCTGAATTACTGCGAAATCGTAAAGTACTTCAGGATTTTCAGGCGCTAATTTAGCAGTACGTTCCATATGAGGAAGAGCTTCATCAAATTTTTTCTGAGTAAATAAAGTCCACCCTTCATTCCAGGAATAATTCATCTGCGCATAATCAAGGAGCCGTCCCAATTCTTTTAAATGGTTCAGGATTGTCATCAACTCTTATATCAATTGCACGGTCAGTATAACCTCCATAGCCGGCATTCTCTTTTACAACTAATAAAGCTGCAGACTGTTTACCTCTTGCATCTCCGCCTTGCTCATTACCGGCTAATAATGCAGCATATAATCTTTCTGCAAGAGTACCTTTGGTTTCTAAAAAAGTTTTTTCCATTGATGTTACAACAGACTCACCGGCAAGTATATTTCCTTGTATAGCATAATCCGGACCGCTTCGTCCGCCAGCCCATGGAAGACATCCGCTGCCGGTATATGTAATTGAAGTCCCGTCGGAAGAAACTATTCCAAACTGTCTCCGCTGCGGGTCATCGTCATTTTTTAATAAAATATCTTTTACTTCCTCAGGAGTTGCTCCTTTTTCCAGAAGCTCTAACCCGCGCCATCCAAAACTTGTGTTTGCAAATGATTGAGTAGCAACTGCACCAATATTGGCTTTTGCCCACGGTACAACTGTCCCGACACAAAAGAACCGGGAAGCAACAGCAATACCTAATTCTCCCGTTGCCGGATCCCGTGCAACAATTGAAAAGGTGGAGACTGGTGTGTATTCTCCTGTCTGTGCGAATAGGGAAGAAGCAGAGAAAAGTGAAAAAATTATAAAGAGAGTAATTAAATGGAATTTTCTTAAGATGTGTTTTTTCAAATTCATAGTGATAACCTCCTTTAATGCAGGAACATCATTCATGATGTTCTATTGTTGTTCCATTTATGATGTTCCTTGTTATTTGTTAAATTGAATTTGATAAATCAAATCAATCATAAAAAATGAATTTGATAAATCAAATTCCAACTAAATTGTTGTTTCATTTATGATGTTCAATGTTATCCCATTCATTGTACAATATCCGTATCAAACATCAGCTTAAATTCTCAATAACATTTTTATAACCCCTGCCAACAGGAATAGATACTCCATTAATCTCTACTGTCTCAGCTGTGTAAGATTCAATCTTATCTATTGAAATTATAAAAGAGCGGTGAATCCGTTTGAAGAGATTTGACGGTAAAAGGGATTCAATTTCATTAGTGCTCATCTTTGAAAGGTATGCTCTTTTTGTTGTAACGATTTTGATATATTCCCTTTGACTTTCAATATAAAGAATCTCCGGGAATAAAATCTTTACCTTCTTTTTCTGTACATTCAGAAAAATAAAATCTTTTGCTTCTACATTTTCAATTGATGAATGTTTCTCTCTTTGTGAAGTTTTAACTTTATTTACAGCAACTAAGAAACGCTCAAACTCAAAAGGTTTCAGTAAATAATCTGTTACGTTCAATTCAAATCCTTCAACTGCATATTGATGGTAAGCAGTTGTAATAATAACTGCAGGCGGATCCGGAAGTGTTTTTAAAAAGGCCATGCCTTTTAATTTCGGCAGGTGGATATCCAAAAAAATTAGATCGGTATTATTATCATGAAGAAAGTCTGTTGCAAGAATAGCATCTTTAAAGGTTTTTTGTAATTCAAGGAATGGCACCTGCAGAATGTAATCCGACAAAACTTTTACCGCCAGCGGCTCATCTTCTATAATAATACATTTTATTTTAGACATGGCTTGCCAGATTAATTTTCAAAGTTGCTTTAAATACAGATTCGCTTTGTTCAACAGAAAGATTGTAATCGGTGAAGAGCAATTCCAGCTGCCGCCTCAGATTGGAAAGGCCGATGTTTTCTTTTACTCTATCTTCCCCGCGGAATCCATCAATTGAATTTTTTACAAAAAAATCTAACTGCCTCTTCTTAACCGAAAGATGAATATCAACAAAAGGTTGAACTCTTGTTTCAGAAGCACCATGTTTGAAAGCATTTTCAACTAACGGTATAAGCAGCAATGGCGGTATTGCCTGTTTCATATCTTCAACATCATAATTAAAATTGATATGTAAAGATTCGTCGTAGCGCAATTTTTCAAGTGCTATATAATCACTGATAATTTTTAGTTCCTGCTCTATAGCAATATATTCTCCACCGGTTTCGTACAGCATATAACGTAATATTTTTGAGAGCCGCAAAACCGATTCCGGTGCCAGTTCGGATTTATCTCTTGCCAATGAGTAAATATTATTTAACGTGTTGAATAAAAAATGAGGGTTCGTTTGGGATTTAAGATAGTTCAGCTCTGCTTCTTGTTTTTCAATACGAAGCTGTTGAGCTGATTGTTTTAGTTTAATGTGATTATAGATATGTCTTGAAATTCCAAAAATTAATATGGCAAATATACTGGCCCCAAACTGGTCACCAACTCCATGCGACCAGGAAGGGTAATGTATAAAATCATTGTAAATATTGAGCAGGGTTCCAAGCAGTATCCAGAAGTAGAGATTAAAAGAAAATAAAAAAAATTGTAATACTAAAAGACCAAGCGATCTGAAAATTTTTTTCCTGCTAAGCAGCGGGAGAGTGAACTCAAAGAAAAAATAAATAACAACGAGGATATAAGCTGCCTTCCAGATTTCATTTATGAACCACAAAAGAAACGGGCCGGGATATTGTGACAGGTTAATAATAAGAGCCAATATAAAATAACCGGCTCCAACCCATAAATAAAATTTAACTCGCTTTATATCAATGAATTTATTCACACCGTAATATACATACTTCTTCTATGCTTGCTCAAGAAATTTAATAGATAAAACTACGCTGTTTGTTTACCATAACCTGTAGTATGTAGACACACTATTTCTGTTCTTTCATTTAATACATATCCTTGCACCAGATAAGAAAAAAATAGTGAGTAAAAAATGAATAATATTATAAAATTTGGAGAGGATGTTGAAGGATATAACATCCCCGTATTAAATGAGCGTGAAATCAGAGCAGCAGCAGGAATTTTGTTTTTATTGATGTTAATCTCAATACTCAAGGTAATTTTTCAGGGGGACTTCCTGTTAATTAAGTATGCCGTAACAATATTCCTGACAGATATTTTAATCCGGGTTTTTATTAATCCTAAATTTTCTCCTTCATTGATAATCGGGCGTTTGATTGTAAGAAACCAGGTACCTGAATACGTTGGAGCTAAACAGAAAAAGTTTGCGTGGATTATTGGGGCAGTATTAGCAACAACAATTTTCATTCACCTGGTAGTAGTAAATGCATTCAGCCCAATAACAGGTCTTATCTGTTTTGCCTGTCTGATATTCCTATTCTTTGAAACAGCTTTCGGAATTTGCCTGGGATGTAAATTTTATTCAATGTTCTATAAAGAAAAAGCCAAGTACTGTCCCGGCGAAGTTTGTGAAGTTAAAACAAAACAGGATATTCAAAAAACATCCGGTATCCAACTGCTTATTGTTCTTGGTTTTGTTGCATACATTTTCCTTGCTGCATTTTTGTTTAATAATAATTTTAAAGAGAAACCGTTCGACTTGTTTGGAATTAAAACTTCAACCCAGGCTAAATTGGACGTGAAGTGATGTTAAGTGAAGACACCCGCAGTTTATAAAAAAAATAAATATAAGGAGAACTTGAAATGACAAATAATATTAATGTTACACGCGATTCTGTAAGAGTCAATGGATTTATCTATTTGTTTATGATAGTAGTCTTGCTATTGGTGCAGCCCTTAATGGCACAAGAAGGTATCGAAGGCAATCTTGTTAATGTAAAATGGTTAGAAAAAAATCTTCAGAATCCTGATATTGTCATACTTGATGCATCACCGGCACAGATCTATAATTCTAATCATATACCCGGAGCAGTAAATGTTGATCTGTTTACTTATGGTGCTCAGGAAAAACCAACGGTTGAGGTAGAACATCTATATCAATCTTGGGGAATTAGTCCCGACAAAAAAATCGTAATTTATGACCAGGGAGGTACAATATTCGCAACAAAACAATTTTTCTCATTGTATTATTATGGCTTCCCAATTGAGAACCTTTTTGTCCTGGATGGAGGATTTTCTAAATGGCAGGAAAAAGGTTTACCTGTAACACAGGGAATTACTGCCGTACCTAAGAAGGGTTCATTTGAAATTAAAAAACTCAACGAAGATGTCAAAGCCGATCTGTCTGAATTTCTAACAGCATCTGGAGATGTTACTAATAATGCTTTAGTGGAAGCACTGGGAGCAGATTGGCACTACGGGCAGTTATGTGTTTTTGATAAAGCCGGTCATATCCCAAATGCTATCTTACTGCCAAGCCCGGATTTTTATAATCCTGATAAGACATTCAAGTCGCCGGAAGAAATTAAAAAGATACTGGACTATCTTAAGATTAAACCTGAAAAAAATATCTATTCACATTGCGGTGGTGGTATTAGCGCCTCCGTACCGTTTTTTGCTCTTAAGTTTATTTTGCATTACCCTTCGGTAAAACTCTATACAGGTTCTGAGCTTGACTGGCTGTCTGATGACAGAGAGCTTCCGTACTGGACCTTTGACGCGCCATATCTTATAAGAGAAACAAACTGGCTTCAGTTTTGGGGAGGGAAGATGTTAAGGATGTATGGAAGGTCTAATATTTGCATCATTGATATTCGTTCCAGTGAGGTATTTAATGAAGGGCATGTACCATTTGCGCTCAATATCCCGGCAGATGTTTTTAAAAGCAATATCGGTAATCTAAACAAGCTGGCTGAAATACTTGGTCAGTCAGGAATTGATCAATCTCAGGAAGCAGTTATTATTTCTGATTCAGGAATTACAAAGGATGCGGCATTGGTTTTCTTAATACTCGAAAAATTGAACCAGAAAAAAGTTTCAATCTTCACTGACTCAATGGATAAATGGTCAAGTCTTGGTTATGCCATTACAAAGGATACAACAATCGTTGGATTGAAAACAGCTTCAATGGACTTATCAATACCTCCAACAAATTATCCTCTGAATCTTAGGGAGGAAATAATGATAAAGGACTTGAAAGGCACCAGTGGAATATATCCAAAAGTATTAATTGCATCGGGTAAGAATGCACCTGAAACTGAAGGAGATAATGTTGTTTATCTATTGTACACAGATCTTCTGAATTCAGATGGTACACCAAAATCAGCCAAAGACATCTGGAACATACTGACCAGTGCCGGAGTTCCAAGATATGCTGAGATTATTTGCTTTTCTAATGATCCGGGTGAAGCGGCAGTAAATTATTTTATATTCAAGTTGATGGGTTATCCTGATGTAAAGGTGTTGGTGATTTAACGGTTATTAACACTCTGCCCACAGAATTCAAATATTGCTGTATAACGATTTTCAGGTTAGAGACAAAAAGAGCTATCTAATTACATGTTTCAGCCCAAATTATTTGAATAGACAGAGGAAGTTTGAGAGAATCTATTTAATCCTTCCCATCCTCTCGGCAACTTCTTTCAGAAGTTTGGGATAATCTGTTTGTATTCCGCCTATTCCAAGTTTAATAAGGCATTCCATTTCAGGTTCCTTATTAATTGTACATCCAATTAAATATTCAATTTTTTTATCAGAATGTCTTCTATTAAACCTTGCTCTTTTTCTTACATCATAATTAATTATTCTGCGGTGTGTAATCCAGCTTCCGATTGTTATTTGTCTTGGTTTTATTGCCAGTGCAAAATTATTTTTATTCTTTATAGCGGCATTAACAGCGCTGTACAATCTAGGTAAAAAAATAAAACCTCCCGGAGGCTCAATATCAAGGCACGGTGAATAAACTGAATTTTCCTTCAATAATTTTTTTAGAATTTCCTTATGGTCGGTCTCAATAATAATTTTATATGAAGGTTTAAATTCAACAAGCAGTTCCTGCAGTAAATTAATAAATGTTTCAACAAGGTCTGCTTTTGCAGCGGGAATTTTCAAATCAAGAAAAATATAAAGCAGTGCCTGTTTATCTTTACTCCACTCAAGAAAATCTCTTAATGTTGGAATTTTAATGTTTGTCTTCTCACCTGTTTGCTTATCCGCATAACTAAAATATTTTCTGCATTCCTCAAGAGTAAATTCATTAACTGCTTTTCTTGATTCACTGAACATTGCGGGGAAAACCGGCTTATATTTTACATCAGGCTCAAAACCATTTTCTCTAAGCAAAGCATTTAGATCATTCGGATTCCAGTCATGCCAGATAATTATTTCATTATCCTTCATTATTGATAAATCAAACTCAAGAGCATTTGCTCCATCTTTGATTGCTTCATCAAAAGATTCAATTGTATTTTCAGGAAATTTACCCGGGGATCCCCGGTGACCGCAAATTAAAAACGGTTTATCTTCCCAATATCTTTTTCGCAATCTGCAGGGAATAAAAAATTCTTTTACCCATAAATATATAAGTCGTAATTTTTGCAGCTTATGATCCTTTAAATTAGCAGGGAAACAATTAAGTAAATTTATTTAATATTATTTTATTTTTAATTTAGCTTACAGAATGAAAAAAAGAAAACCGGCGAAGACACAAAAAAGAAAGAAAGATTTCTTTGATAAGGTTTATAAAATAGTTGCTAAAATCCCTTACGGCAAAGTTGCAACTTATGGAGATATAGCTGAAGCCTGCGGCATTCGTTCATCTGCAAGAACTGTGGGCTGGGCTTTGAATGGTGCTAAAGAAAGCGGGCTTCCATGTCACAGAGTTGTTAACAGGTTGGGTGCTTTACAGGAAAGCTTCACTTCGGCAGTTATGATTTGATGGAGGAGCTTTTGAAATCTGAAGGTGTTGTGTTTGATAAGGATGGCTGTGTAAGATTGGATAAACATTTATGGAAACCGGGGAAAGGGGGAAGTGCAAGTTCAAGAGTAAGTTCAAGTAAAAGGTCAGGAAAGAGAAAAGTTAGAAAGAAAGGTTAATGAGCCGGCGAATTATAAATGTCAAGCGAGATCCGGAAACTGATTTAATGGATTCCCGCTTTTGCGGGAATAACATAGAAAAATTACCAGCTATTACCTGAGTATCTCCTTATCTTAACAGATGAGACTCCCGTATCAATATTCATATAAATCTTTTTTGATGATGAGTCAAAATTATCTGTTCTGTAAATATCATCGCCGGATTTATTAAAACCTTCGAAAATCTCTTTTTGAAAGTACAATATCACCCTCGACCTGACAGCCGACATCATCCGGTATAGAAATTTCAATTGATGATGCACCTGCATTAATCTCAACTTTAGCAGAATTAACCAAATCACCTAAAAATATTTTAAGTGAAGCTGCACCGGCATCAACATCAAGGTTTTCCACTTTTAAATTCCGCAAATCAAATTCCGTAGATGCTGCACCCACATCAAATTTCATATTCCAGATGGGATTTGCACTGAAACTCATATTAACCCTATTTCTGTTCTTGCTTTTGAACAGAAAAAATCTTTCCCCGTTATTTTCAAATTTTATTTTGGAATAATCTTCTTTATCAACCCTGTCTAAATTATAATTATCATACCCATTTGTAGTTGCATAAAACAAATTATTTGTGGTATCGCTTATTTTAAAAGAACCCGCACTGGATTTAAAATAAAGAGAAGCATTTTTAATATTATCACTATAATTTTCCTGGAAAACTTTAGTCTTATAATCTTTATCATTATCAGATATTTCTAAATGGTGCCTGCCGTTAAAAACTTCATTATGAAAAAATCCCCATCCAAATTTAACAGAAGAGAAAATTGCCGCTCCAAGCACAATAGCTGTTGCACTGATTATAATTCCTCTTACAGTTTCATTTTTTATTAAAAGAGATATACCAAAAAGAATTAAAAACAGGGGCCAGAAATGCCAGATGTTAAGCCAGTAAAAATCTAACGAGGTAAAATTATTTACTAAAATAAGGATACCGAGAGTTAGAAATAAAAATCCCCAGAACAAATGCTTAGTTTTCATTTTATAATTCCCGGATAAATTAGTTTTTACGTTTTGAATTAATTAAAATAGCTGCACCTGCTGCAACTAATATCAGCGGCCAGAACTCACCAATTCTTATTCTTGGAATAAAATTATCTGCTAAAAAAATCAGACCTAAAATCAAGAGAATCAATCCTGCAAAAGTTCTTCTTTTTTCTCTTTGCTTATCAAGCGAAGAATAATATGCTGCAGCATCAAATTGATTTTCCTGCTTTGCAGAGTCAGGTTCAGTTTGAGTTTCATTATTTGTCTTTTCCTCTCCAACTTCTACAGGGGGAAATTTTATAGGTTCTTCAGGAACAATAATCCATAAAATAATATATGCAAGAATTCCTGTACCTCCGAGGAAAAGAGTTACCACAAATAATACTCTTACAAGTGTCGTATCAATATTAAAATATTCTGCAAGACCTGCGGCAACACCGCCAAGCATTTTATCTTTATAGGAACGATACAATTTCTTATTCATTTTATCTCCAGGTTAAATTTAGTGATATAATTATAAGAAAAACGTTATAAAAAGGTTATAAAATTGGTTCGATCGGTTCTCATATTAGAAGTACGGAAAAAATCGTTATCTGAAAGTGAAAATATTGTTAATTGTAAAATCTTTCTTACTTTTCTATTTTTACGTAAATGAGTAAAAAATAAAAATTCAATATTTATTCGTTATGAAAATTGCACTTTGTCAGGTCAATACAATTATTGGCGATATCCCGTACAACAAATCAAAGATACTTAAAGGTTATAATAAAGCTGTTAAAGATGGAGCTGACCTAGTAATCTTTCCTGAATTATCCCTTATTGGTTATCCGCCTTTGGATCTGGTTGAGAAAAAAGAATTCAGGCTTGCTGCCACTAAATCATTGTTTGAAGTTGCATCTCAAACTGGTGATGCTGGTTTATTATTCGGTACAATAACAGAAGACGATGATAATATTGGAACGGATATACATAACTCAGCAATACTTTGCTACAATGGGAAAATGCAATTTTTCCAGCATAAATCTTTAATTCCGAATTACGATGTTTTTGATGAAATGAGATACTTTGATTCTGCAAAGAATGTTTATATCCATAAGTTCAAAGGGGAAAAACTTGGAATTTCAATTTGCGAAGATATCTGGAATGATGCTGATTACTGGTATAAACAAAGATATAGTCATGATCCGGTGAAAGAATTAATCCAGAAAGGTGCATCGGTTATTATTAATATATCGGCAAGTCCCTACTCTTATTGTAAAAGAGAGAGCAGAAAAAAAATGCTTTCGGTTCTTTGTAAAACTGAACATATACCCCTGGCTTATGTTTGTACAGTTGGCGCACAAGCGGAATTAATTTTTGATGGTGCAAGTATGTGCTTTGATGCTGATGGAAATCTTGTAAAGCTCGGAAAACCTTACAAAGAAGATTATTTCATTTTTGATACAAAAGAAAAATATAAACCGGTTACTAAAACAGAGGGAAGCTTTGAAGAGGAAACTCTTAATGCATTAATTTATGGTTTGAAAGAATATTGCCATAAAGAAAATTTTAAAAAAGTTCTGCTTGGTTTAAGCGGGGGAATGGATTCTGCGCTTGTTGCTTACATTGCCGTTAAAGCGATCGGTGCAGAGAATGTTCATGCTATAATGATGCCTTCAAAATATTCTACCGAAGGAAGTATAACTGATTCCGCGAAACTTATTAAGAATCTGGGAATCTTATCATCAAATATTTCAATACAGCCTGTTATTAAGGAAACATTAAAAATGTTATCTCCTGTTGTAACTGAAGAACCCAGGAAAATTGTTGAAGAAAATATACAGGCAAGAATCCGCGGAGTTTTTTTGATGGCTGTTTCAAATCAGTTTGATTATTTGCTTTTAACGACAGGCAACAAATCTGAAATGGCAGTAGGATATTGTACACTTTACGGCGATATGTGCGGAGGTCTTGGTGTTATTGCAGATGTTTATAAAACTGATGTTTACAACATTGCAAATTATATTAATAAGGATAAGGAAATAATTCCACAGACTATAATTGATAAAGCTCCTTCGGCTGAATTAAGTCCCGGTCAAAAAGATCAGGATACTTTACCGCCTTATGAACTTCTTGATAGTATACTAAAAATGTATCTCGAAGAAAATAAGGAGATTGAAGAGATTACATCTATTATTGGCGATGGTGAAACGGTAAAGAAAATTTTAAAGATGGTTGATGATAATGAATTTAAAAGAAGACAGGCAGCTCCGGCACTAAGAGTTTCTTCTAAGGCTTTCGGTTATGGCAGAAGATATCCAATTGTTCAAAAATGGAGAAGGTAATCTTTTATTAAAATTAATTACTCAGGAATCAATTAAGTAGAGAAATGAAAAATCATATAAAATCAGTAGCAGTTATTACGATATTCTTTTTAATAACAGGTCATTCGCTTGCTCAATTCGGGCGGCAGCAGGAGCATGTGAAAATAAAAAGTTATTTATCATTTGATAAAGTTTATTCGGGCGGGGAAGTTAAACTTGCGGTTAAAGTTAACATTGAAGACAACTGGCATATTAATTCCCACAAACCTTATGAGGATTATTTAATCGCAACTGAACTGATGATTGATACAACTCATTTTAAAATAAAAAATGTTTCTTATCCTAAGCCTCACGATTTTAAATTTGATTTTTCTGAAAGTCCTCTTTCAGTTTATCAGGGTGAGATTTTTATCGGAGCTTTAGTAAATGTACCCAAAGATTTAGCACCGGGAGAATATCCATTAATCGTTAATCTCGATTACCAGGCGTGCAATGATAAATCCTGCCTTGCACCAACTTCAGTTCAGAACACCATTATTGTACAGATTGCTGATAAACAATCTGTCGTAAATGAAATTAATCAGGATATTTTTAAGAAGGTAGATCTTTCATACTCACCCTTAAAAGAAGAAAAGAAAAAAGATGATAACATTATTTCATCAACTTTTGAAGGAAGCGGTTTGTTATTAGGTTTGCTTCTTGTTTTTCTTGGAGGGCTTGCCCTTAACCTTACACCGTGTGTTTATCCTTTGATACCAATTACCATCGGTTACTTTGGAGGACAGAGTGAAGGCAGCACAAAAAAACTTTTTCTGATGGGTCTTTTTTTCTTAATAGGAATGGCTGTAACCTATTCCGTAATTGGTGTTGTTACTGCGTTGACAGGTTCTGTTTTTGGAGCGCTTCTTCAAAACTCTGCTGTAATAATTGGAATCGTATTAATCTTCATTGTGCTCTCATTAAGCATGTTTGGAGTGTATGAATTTAAATTGCCTGACAGTTGGGTACAAAAAGCCGGCGGTGCAAAACAAGGTTATTATGGTGCATTCTTTATGGGCTTAACAATGGGAATTGTTGCTGCTCCTTGTATAGGACCTTTTGTATTAGGACTTGTAACTTATGTTGCTGCCAAAGCAGATCCTTTTTTTGGTTTCCTCTTATTCTTTGTACTTGCCGTTGGATTAGGTTTCCCTTATCTCTTTCTTGCAGTTTTTTCTGGTAAGATAAAAAATCTTCCGAGAGCAGGGGAATGGATGGATGGTGTTAAACATATATTCGGTTTTATTTTAATTGGAATGGCTATCTATTTTTTACTTCCTTTGCTTCCTGAAGCGATCAATGGATTTTTACTTCCGGCTTATATGGTCTTTGTAGCTCTCTGGCTTTTATTTGTTGAAAGGCTTGCAAACAATATAAAAGGATTCAGAATATTTAAAATTGTTTTTGCAATTCTGATTCTTGCAGTTGCAGTTTATGCATTTATACCCGAAGAAAGAAACTCGGTTAACTGGAAACCCTATTCTGAAGGAGTAATCCCTGAAAAAATTAATACTTCCGGTGTTATTATAGATTTTTATGCCGATTGGTGTATTCCCTGCAAAGAACTTGATGCTTACACATTTTCCGATCCAAAAGTAATAGAAGAATCAAAAAACTTTTTTACCTTTAAAGCTGATATGACAAAATCTCTTTCAAATGAAGTTGAATCTTTAAGAAATAAATATAAGATAGTCGGAGTTCCAACCGTTCTGATTCTTGATTCAAACGGGAATGAAGTTAAGAGAATTACTGGTTTTGTAAATGCAGATGAGTTTTATAAAATAATAAAAGAAATCTGACAGCAAATTTATTTTAGTTGAGTTTTTTTCTTTATTTGCAGTCAATCTTGGTGGTAACCAAACAACTTTTAAGACAACCTCTCAAATATAAACAGCGGTAAAATATTGATTTTATATTCTTATTCTTAAAAATTCTATTTTCAAATCTGAGAATTATAAATATAGATTTTCTTTAATCTCACCATATTTATAGAAATATAAACTCCCATCACTATTTAATAATTACTTCCTAAATGGCACGTTTTATGGCTTTGCATTAAAACGAAATCAAATTCCTAAAAATAAAGTGAGAGAAATGGTTAAAGAAAAAGAACTTAAAAACCTTGAAGAAGTTACAATAAGGTTTGCTGGCGATTCCGGTGATGGAATGCAGTTAACAGGAAGCCAGTTCAGTGATACAACAGCTTTTGCCGGAAATGATTTAAGCACTCTTCCCGATTATCCTGCAGAAATCAGGGCGCCTTCAGGAACTGTTTATGGAGTTTCAGGTTTTCAGCTTCATTTTGGAAGTAAAGATGTACATACACCTGGTGATAGACCTGATGTTCTGGTTGCGATGAATCCCGCCGCTATTAAAAAGAATTTTGGAGAATTAAAACCGGGTGCTATTATAATTGCAAATTCAGATTCATTTGATAAAAAGAATCTTGACCTTGCAGGTTATACAGCAAATCCTCTTGAAGATAAAAGCCTTGACGGATTCCAGGTGTATTCAGTTCCGGTTTCTACTTTAACATTCTCTGCGCTTGAAGATACAACCCTTGGAAATAAAGAAAAATCAAGATGCAAAAATTTCTTTGCTCTTGGTTTAATGTATTGGTTATTCAACAAACCTTTAGAACAAACATTAGATTGGATAAAATCAAAATTTAAAAACAAACCAGAGTTCATTGATGCGAATGAAAAAGCTTTAAAAGCAGGTTACAATTTTGGGGAGATTACAGAAGCTTTTACAACAAGATACAATATTGAACCTGCTGCATTACAACCCGGAATTTATAGAAGCATATCGGGTAACGAAGCCACTGCGATGGGATTTCTTGCAGCTTCTGTAAAAAGTAAGCTTCCTCTTTTTCTTGGTTCATATCCTATAACTCCTGCATCAGAAATTTTGCAGTACTTAAGCTATTATAAAAATTTTGGTGTAAAAACTTTCCAGGCTGAAGATGAAATTGCAGGAGTTACATCTGCAATAGGTGCGGCGTTTGCCGGATATCTTGCGATAACAAATACCAGCGGACCCGGTCTTTCTCTTAAAACAGAAGCAATTGGACTTGCAGTAATGACTGAATTACCGGTTGTAATAATCAATGTGCAGAGAGGCGGTCCAAGTACAGGTCTTCCTACAAAAACTGAACAGGCAGATTTACTGCAGGCTTTATATGGAAGAAATGGTGAAGCACCAGTTGCTGTGCTTGCAGCTTCAAGCCCTACGGATTGTTTTTATATGGCTCTCGAAGCTTCAAGAATTGCAGTTAAATATATGACTCCTGTTATTCTTTTAACAGATGGATATATTGCAAACGGATCAGAGCCATGGAAAATTCCTCACGTAAATGAATTACCGGATATTCCTGTAAAATTCAGAACAGAAGCTGAGGGTTTCTTCCCTTATTTAAGAGATGAAAATCTTGCGCGTCCCTGGGTTAAACTCGGAACTGAAGGACTTGAACATCGAATTGGCGGATTGGAAAAAGCTAACATAACCGGTAATGTAAGCTATGACCCCGATAACCATGATCAAATGGTTAAGCTTCGTGCACAGAAGGTAAAGAATATTGAAAATGATATTCCTGATCTTGAAGTTGTTGGTGAAGAAAGCGGCGAACTGCTTGTTCTGGGATGGGGCGGAACTTATGGTGCGATAACCGAAGCGGTTATGAAAGTCCGTAAAGCTGGTTATAAAGTTTCACAGGCTCATTTGAAATATATAAACCCTCTTCCTAAAAATACAGGAGAAGTGTTGAAACGATTTAAGAAAATTTTAATTCCGGAAATTAACCTCGGACAATTAAGTAAATTAATTAAGAGTGAGTTCATGATTCCGGTTATTCAATTCAATGTTGTGAGAGGATTACCTTTCAGAACAACAGATATTGAGATAAAAATAATTGATACCATCGGAGGCAGCAATGGCAGATAGTAAAGAGCAAGTGCAGGTTAAATATATAGCAAAAGATTTTGCAACAAAACAGGATGTAAGATGGTGTGCAGGATGCGGTGACTATTCAATATTAGCGCAGGTGCACAGAACTTTTCCTGAACTGATCGGGATCAAAAAAGAAAATATAGTCTGGGTTTCAGGCATCGGTTGTTCATCACGCTTTCCGTATTATATGAATACTTATGGTTTTCATGGAATTCATGGAAGAGCGCCTGCTATTGCAACAGGAGTTAAGGTTGCTAGACCCGATCTTTCAGTCTGGGTCGCAACAGGAGATGGTGATCTTTTAAGCATTGGTGGAAATCATTTTATTCATGCATGCAGAAAAAATATTGATCTGAAAATCCTTCTCTTCAACAACAGGATTTACGGATTAACAAAAGGTCAGTATTCACCTACTTCCGAGCAGGGAAAACAAACCAAGACAACTCCTTATGGAAGCATTGATTATCCTTTCAATCCTGTTTCACTGGCACTTGGAGCAGATGCAACATTTGTTGCAAGAGCAGTTGACAGGGATGCAAAACATTTACAATTAATGCTTAGAAGAGCTGCTGAACATAAAGGAACAGCATTCATTGAAATATTCCAGAACTGCGTAATATTTAATGACGGAGCTTTTGATGAAGCTACTGATAAAAAAGTGAAAGATGAAAAGCTGCTATTCCTTGAACATAATAAACCAATGATTTTCGGAGCCAATAAAGATAAAGGAATTAAGCTGGATGGATTGAAACCTGTTGTTATTAGTTTAGTTGATGGCAAGCATACAATTGATGAAGTATTTGTCCATGATGAATTTGATGATAACCCGGCAAGAGCGGGAATATTGGTTAATCTTGATAAACTTCCGGATATGCCGACACCGATTGGAATCTTCAGACAGGTATTAAAACCAACTTATGATGAAGGTGTTGAAAACCAGATTAAGAATATAACAGAGAAAAAAGGTGAAGGGGATTTAGAAAAGGTTTTATTCAGCGGCAATACCTGGATTGTGAATTAAAATAATTGTAATTACGATTTTTTTTCGCAATTTGAATTTGAACTTATGTAATTAATATATAAATTTTGATTGCTTCTGTGTTCAGGTCTCCCCCATACCTAACACTTAAGGAAGCATAGCCCCTGATCGCCAGATCTGTGGGCTATTTTTTTATAATAAATAGTTAGAAATTTTCGATCTTCGGTTCCTTCCATTTTAATTTATCAATTCTATAAGCGTACATTTTTTAAAAATTGGTTTGTATCAAAATGTTGGCAGAATACTTTGACGGTTGGTTTTAAGTTTTTACCCTGAAATCTAAAGCAATAAAAATAAAGAGAAGAAAATGAAAACACGAACCGTCTTTCAAAATTTATTAAAAGACGGTTTCAAATAAAAAATAAAATTCTTTTACTTAGTTAAAAGCATTTTTCTTGTTTGAGTATAACCGGATGTCTCAAGTTTATAAAAGTATGCGCCGCTTGTTAATGAAGAGGCATCAAAAGTAATGGTGTGAGAACCTGATTCAATAAATTCATTTAAAAGTATCTTTACTTCCTCACCTAAAAGATTGTACACTGATAATTTTACAATACCATCTTGCGGTATACTAAACTGAATATTTGTTGTCGGGTTAAACGGGTTGGGATAATTTTGTTTAAGTAAATAAACCTCAGGTGGTATAACCTCAACCTGAACTTCATTACTATATTCAAAACTGCCATCATAATCTAATTGCTTCAATCTGTAAGAATAATTACCACCAGGTACTTTTGAATCGTTAAATGAATAAGTCTTTTCTTCAGATGTAGTTCCAAAACCCGCTTCATATCCAATTTTTTCCCAACTACTTAATGACTTATCGTTAGTTAAACGATCAATCTCAAAACCCATATTATTTGTTTCGGTAGAGGTAGCCCAATTTAAATTAACATTGTTACCGTATACAGAAGCCGTGAAAGAAGTTAATTCAACAGGAACGGGATCATCCGCTGTTAGCATGACAACACTGAAGTTTCCCTGAGCACCGGAGGTTCCGGTATAGCTGCCTGTCCAGCAAGCACTAAAATCTGTAAGATAACCTGCAGTAGAAGTTAAAATGGCATCATTACTTCTGGAAGTGCCTGTAAAGCCATCATGACGTATTTCAACCAGGAGATGTCCTCCTGAATACAGGTAGGGAGTGTTAAAGGTTATTTCCGGTCCAAAGTTGTTCGGGATATTCCCAAATGTATAAGAATCAACTGGAATGATTAAGCTGCCTGATCTTACCTGAGTTTGAGGTCCGGCAATATTATTTACAAATATCAGATCACGATTTGCCGGGGGTACACCTGGGCTGATATATATATCATAATTTGTATATGCAACTTCAGCAGCTGGCCAGTTGGATGTAGCAGAGGTTGGTATACGCCAGCTGATTGCTTTTAATTCTTTTCCAACAAGTGTTGTCAGCTGATTTTCATTAATTAAAAGCTGGTATGTCCTCTGTGCATTAGCTAAAGGTCCAAGGAATGTTCCTGTCCCGGCTGTGCCGCTATAGGCAGTTGGAACAACCTGGTATTCAATTGTTTCTAATTGCTGTGCTGATGAGTTTATGGAGAAGAAAACAAACAAAAGAATAGTAAATAAATTGTAAATTACTTTCATAGCTCCCTCCTAATTTGTTGTATGATGATATTTTATAATTTACATTTTGTAAAATTCGGATGCAAAATTTTATTCTAAATTAATTTATTTAATATGTGAGATAATCCTGTCAGTATTTTTTCAAATAATATTTTATACTTAATAGAGTAAATAAAGAATGAAATCAAACATGAACAAAAAATCCTTTTCTTTTATTAACGAATTGTTTTTTTTTGATTTTTATAAAGGAGTTATTATATTGAATTCAATCATATCCCTAACAATAAATAATTAAAGGAGGTACTATGCGGCTTCTCTTTACTTTTCTGATTGTTTCAATCTTTTTCAGTACAGGTTTAACCCAAACAGCAAAACAAATAAAGGAGGAAGCATTTCCTGAGGAAGTTGTTAAAACACAATTAACAAACTTCGAAGTTCTCTGGCAGAATATGATAAAAGCAAAAGAGAATAGAGAAGAACAAAAATATAATTCCATTGCTCAGGAGGTAAAGAATGAATTCCCGGAGAAATTTATAAACGGCAGAACTTCATGCAGATTCAGGTTTTCAACAAAGGAAGAGGTGGATCAATACAATTTATTAAACAGAGGTGGTGCCGAAACACTTATTTATAACGGGAACATTAGTAACTTATGGCACTAACACTCAATCAGGTGGAAACCCCAGAACTATCAAACTAAAAACTGCACCCGATGGTACGCAATATCTTGGATTTGGTTCCGCAACAAACGATACATTATTTTTATTTAGGTCAATTGATGGAGGAACATCCTGGTCTCTGTTTTCTTTCGGTACAGAACCCGGCGGTTATGGAAAAGGTTTTGACTTTTTTATTACAGATACAACCGGCGGATATAGAATTGGTTTAATTTTATCTGTAGCTTCAGCTTCAGACAGCGGGCATTTATCATTTTTTAGTTTTAGCCCATTAAACCCTTTACCATTAATTAGTAATACATTTGCCTTGCCTGTTTCCGGCAGGGGTTTAATCAATCCGGTAATTGTATCAGATGGATTTTATTATTCTCCGTCAACAACTTATTGGTACGCAGCATATCAGGATTATAGTTCTTCAACACCAACTGCTAACCCTGTACTTGGAGCCTTAACTACAGATTGGGGACAGACGTGGACCTTCACAACTGTACGTTCAGGTTTTAATGACTACGATGTTTCTATTGAGTTCAATAGTTATCCTACCGGGGATTCGGTTTTTGTTATGCTATCTAATAATCTAACCTTAACTAACTCAAATCTTAGAATCAGAAAAGTTGCAGTGAGTAATTTTACAGGTACATTTTCGCAATTCAATCCTGCTAATACCTCTGATCCTGAATTCCATGGTCTATTAAAAGTGAACAGAATAACAGGTGAAATGATTTGCACTTTTACAAGAACTCAAAGTGGAATAGATAATATTGCTTACGTTTATTCAAGACCGGGTGCAGAATATTTTAATGCAACAAATCCAACTTTTATTGCACAGAATCCTTACAATGAGGGTGGGGCTTCTGTCGATTGTTTTGAAGGCGGCTCAACATACAGACTGGTTTATCTTGCGCAGGGACCTTCAGCTGATACTGTTTTATATAAATGGTCATTCGATCTTTCAAGCGGATTTCAAGGACCGATAGTAATTAATCAGAATAACAATGCTTCGGGTCAGATATTCCCATCTGTTAATGGACATTTTATAGTAGTTGATGGTTCACCGGATAATTATTCCGGATTTGTATTTGCAGGAGTAAATCAAAACGGGCTTTATTATAATTCAGTACCTGATGCGGTTATTCCTGTAGAACTTGCTTCATTCAGTGCAATAGTTGAAGGACAAAAAGTTCATCTCAACTGGCAGACTGCTACTGAATTAAATAACAGGGGATTTGATATAGAAAGAAAAAACCCATCCCTTAATACTCTCCAGGGAGCGGACAATAGTAGTTGGGAAAAGATAGGTTACGTTACCGGATCGGGAAGTTCTTCAGAAATTAAATCATATTCTTTTATAGATGATAAAGTAACAGCCGGAATTTATACTTATCGTTTAAAACAGATTGACTTCGACGGTTCTTTTCAGTATTCAAATGAAGTTGAAGTCAATATTTCATTACCGGGAAAATTTTCTTTAAACCAGAATTATCCTAATCCATTTAACCCATCCACAATTATTAGTTACAGTATTCCATCTAATTCTTCTGTTAGACTTGAATTATTTTCTTTAACCGGAGAGAAGCTTGCATCCCTTGTAAATACAGTACAGAATGCTGGATATTATAATATTGAATTCAATTCCGATATTCTTGGAATTTCATCCGGGGCTTACTTCTACAGGTTAACAGCAATTGATAACCATACAGGGAAGAATTTCATCGAGACAAAAAAATTATTGCTGCTGAAATAAGATTATTTTTTTTATTAAGAGATACTATTGCTTTATAGTGATAGTATCTCTTTTTTTAAATCTTGTTAATCAAAATTTAATTTGCTTTAGTAAAAAATAAAAATGATTTTTGTAACGAAGATTTAAATCTTCATAAAATTATCAGGGGCGAAATTATTACGAAAATCATCATTTCAAATATTTCTGTTTTGCTTCTTTATATCCTGGTTTTACAGGGTTGTAAAAGTGATTCCGGATCTTTCCACAAAATAACATTCCAGGCAAATGTCAAAAATCCTGATCCAAACCTTAAAGTATATATCGTGGGAAATCAGTCCCAGTTAGGCGATTGGAACCCGGAGAAAATACTCCTTGAAAAGATTAACGACAGTACATTCACAAAAACTTTTTCATTCAAAGAGGGGACTGATTTAAAATTTTAAAATAACTGCAGGAAATTGGTGGCAGGAAGCTTTAGACAAAAATTTAGATATATATGATAACTTTCAGTTAGATGTTAAAAATGATACAACTGTTTCTATAAATGTTTTTGATTGGAAAAACAGTTTTGTAAACGGACAAATATTATTAACCGAAAAACGTTTTTATCCCGGCAAAACAAGCTTAGGGATAGATGACTTCTGGAAATATCATGCTGGCGATAACCTGGATTGGGCAAAAGAAAATTTTAATGACAGCAGCTGGATTTTAACAGACTCTTATATTAATTGGGTAACTGATGCAAAAACAAATCTATATGTAAAAGGCAAAAAGGATTTAAACCCTGAATGGAAAAATATCGGCTGGTTCAGGTTCCACATGTATGTGGATTCATTATTGTGGAATAAAACTCTTGCAATTTTTATATCGCAGTTAGGTGCCTCTGAAATATATTATAACGGGAAGCTTCTTTATTCTTACGGTGAGATAGGCACTGTAAATCAATCAAAGGGCGAACAAAATTTTAATTTCAGACCTTATCAGAACCGTATCTGGAAAGAAATAAAAATTGATCCGAAGTATGATCGATTAATCGCGGTAAGATATGCAAACTATAATTGGGAGGAACAAATTAATTTTGGTTTTGATCCCGGGTTTATAATTTATTTAAGGGAACTGAACACAGCTTTTTCAACATTCGCCGATGGAATTAAAGCTAATTTAATTCATCAAATGGTTTTTACTCTTGTTCCATTAATACTTTTTGTGCTTCATATTTTTCTTTATAGTTTTTACAGAAAACAAAGAGCTAATTTATTCTATTCTTTTTGTATGCTTGGTTTTGCGGGTCTTACATACTTCGGTTTTGAAAGATTTTTAACGACAAACCCAACCCGGATTATTCTCTTCTATCAGCTCAATCAAATTTCCGCACCAATAACCATCTTCTTTGGACTCTTAACAGCTTATGCAATTAATTACTTTAAATTTCCTAAACGGTGGTTAGTATTTTTAGGAATTTTCTTTATAATAATTTTATTAGGATTCTATGAGCCATTTAGTAATTTGACTGGAGCTGCCGTTTATATCTTTTTTGGTTTAACGATAATTGATATTGCCATATCATCATTTAGGGGAAAAAACAGATCCCATCAGAAAGGCAACTGGATAATTTTTACCGGCTTCCTGATGATTGCTGTTTTTATATCTTACCAGATTTTAATAGACTATGGAATCGCAAACTCCTTTGTTGATAATAACCAGGTTTTTGTTTATGGAATGCTGGGTTTAGCAATTTGTATGTCCATTTTTCTCTCATATAATTTTGCATTTATTAACAAGGATCTTGAAATACAACTTGCAAGGGTTAAGGAGTTATCGGAAAAAACTATTGAGCAGGAGAGATTAGCAAATAAACTGGAGATTGAACGGCAGATTGTTAATGCGGAAAACAATAGAAAATCTAAAGAATTAGAAGACGCAAGAAATCTTCAGCTGTCATTGTTACCCAGAGAAATTCCTGATTTTAAAAATTTTGATGTTGCCTGTTATATGCATACCGCTACTGAAGTAGGCGGAGATTATTACGATATTATTGAAGGAATTAATGGAGATATAACTTTTGTAATTGGTGATGCAACAGGGCACGGTGTAAAGGCGGGTATAATGGTTGCACTGGTGAAAGGATTAATTAATGAACTCTCCCGATTAACCCCTATTGAGATCCTGGAAAAAATAAATAATGTTATAAGGTCAATGGAGCTTGGAAATCTTTATATGGGATTAACACTGCTGAAGATAAGAGGTTTATATATTGAAATTTCTTCAGCCGGTATGCCTCCTCTTTTTATTTACAGGAAAGAAGAAAATAAAATAGATGAAATCGTTTTTAAAAGAATGCCTCTCGGTGCAACAAACAAAATGAATTTTATTCAGCAAAAAATAAAAATAAATCCGGGTGATATACTGCTTTTACTAAGCGATGGTTTGCCGGAATTATTTAACAATAATAAAGAAATGTTTGAATATGACAGGGTTAAAAGAATTTTATTTAATGGCAATAAAAAATCTTCCCCGGAAATAATTGAAGAGTTAAAAAGCGAATCTGATAAATGGAAAAATGGAATTGATCAGGCTGATGATATGACTTTTGTTGTAATTAAATGTAAAACGTTTTTCCCGCTTAGATAATTTGCACATGTTCTGCAATTGATGAATGAGGGGACATATGTTCATTTTGAAAAAATAATAATCAGAAAATTATTGAGGTGGAATTAGTTCCGGATGTATCAGAACTATCCAATAATTGATTAATTAATTTTTTTAATTCCAAATCATTATAAGGTTTATCAATACAGGGATCAGTAATATTATTTTGTTTAAGGAGATTTCTGTTACCAGTTAAATACAGAACAGGAATTTTTAAATCTTCACGGATTTTTTTTCCTGCTTCAATTCCAGTCATTTTACCTTTAAGCCCTATATCCATCAAAACAAGATCGGGTTTTAATTCGGAGGCTTTAACTAATGCTTCATCTCCCGAAGCGACAATTGCAGGTACACTATAACCAAAGCTTTCAATCCTTCCCTGTATATCAATAGCAATTATAATATTATCCTCAACAATAAGAACTTTCTTTACCATTACTTTCCTAAGAAAATTGGGTATGAATTAAAAAAAATATTTTTTATTAGTCTGTGATTCACCTCTCAAATATTATTATTAATTAAGATTATTAATGTCCATTAAGATTGAAAGCATATAACGGTATGCAGTAATTTTTTATAAGATAGGATTTCCAAATTAGACATATTTAATTATTTTTGTTTCACTTTTTTAAGTAAATAATGGATTTGATGACTCAAAGCTCCAGGAAAAACAGGATTATATTTATTGATTTAATGCGTGCATTTGCTGTCTTAATGATGGTTCAGGGGCATACAGTTGATGTACTTCTTTCTAATAATTACAGAAACACTGAGTCTCCTTTTTTTGCAGCGTGGTTATTTATGAGGGGAATGACTGCTCCAATATTTATGTTTAGTGCGGGAACAGTTTTTATGTATCTCTTCAGGCTTGTTAATGAACCATTCAAAAATAATCCACGGGTAATAAAAGGAATAAAAAGATTTCTTTTGCTCGTTGGTTTGGGTTATCTTTTAAGATACCCCACACCAACGTTAATTGATTTCTCCCAGGTAACACCTGTGGGATGGGATATCTTTTTTGCTGTTGATGTACTTCAGCTTATAGGTTTTGGTGTTTTAATGCTTGTTATATGTGCTTTTATTGCCGAAAAAACCAGGCTGCAGGATTATGTTGTTTTTCCTTTATTCGCAATTTCATTTTTTCTTCTTTATCCTATTTTTGAAAAAATAAACTGGATTGCATTTCTCCCCAAACCATTAGCCGGATATTTATATTCAGGGACCGGTTCTAATTTTCCACTTTTCCCATGGATTGGATACGTTATTAGCGGTGGAATTCTTGGAAGTTATCTTGCAAGAAACCCGATGGTATTTAAAACTTCAATCTTCAGTTTGAAACTCTTAATTTTTGGAAGCAGCTTGATACTTCTATCATTCTTTTCTTATCCTGTTGAAAGTTTGATGTATGGGCAAACCATTGCCAATCAGGAATATATTGATATAATATTTTTGAGATTGGGTTTTGTCCTTGTTCTTAACGGTTTAATATCTTACTTATCAATAAGCATAGAATATATACCACGTATAATAATTTTGATTGGCAGAAATACATTGTTAATTTATGTTGTTCATCTTACGATTTTGTATGGCAGTGCATGGAACCCCGGATTGAGTCTCCTTTTTGAAAAAAGTTTTAATGTTTGGAATACAATAGGTACTGCCTTAGCAATGATTTCTCTTATGATAGCTATGATAATAATAATTAACAAACTAAAAATCAGAAATAAAGAGTTAGTCACTTAATTTGTATTGCAGTTCAGATTAATTAATAAAAATGTCAAAACCTGGAATTCTAAACAGTGAAGTAAGTACAGAAGAAAAACAATTCGAACAAACTCTCCGTCCTTCAATTCTTAAAGAATTTGCCGGACAAAAAAAAATTACTGATAATCTTAATGTATTTATCTCTGCCGCAAATAAAAGAAACGAGGCACTTGATCACGTTTTATTAACTGGTCCCCCCGGACTTGGAAAAACTACGCTTGCATATATAATTGCTAATGAGATTGGTGTAAAACTAAAAATAACTTCCGGTCCGGTTCTCGAAAAACCCGGGGATCTCGCCGGTCTTCTTACAAATCTTGAAGAAAAATCTGTCTTATTTATAGATGAAATTCATCGTTTAAGTCCTGTTGTTGAAGAATATCTTTATTCAGCAATGGAAGATTATAAACTGGATATTATGATTGACAGTGGTCCGAGCGCACGTTCAATTCAGATCAGTTTGCCAAAGTATACGTTGATAGGTGCAACCACAAGGGAAGGAATGCTCACTTCTCCTTTAAGAGACAGGTTTGGAATAAAATTCCGCCTGGATTATTATGAAAGTGAAATCCTTAAAAAAATTATTGTCCGGTCTTCATCTATTCTTAAAATAAAAATTAATGAAGATGCTGCATATGAAATTGCAAAGCGTTCAAGAGGAACTCCGAGAATTGCAAACAGGCTGTTGAGAAGAACACGTGACTTTGCCGATTTTGAGGATAAACCCGCAATCGATATTGAAGTTTCGAGAAAAGCATTGAAAGCTCTTGAAGTTGATGAGTTTGGTCTTGATGAAATGGACAAAGATATAATTCTGACTATTATTGAAAAATTCCGTGGCGGACCTGTTGGACTTAATACTCTTGCTGTAGCAGTTAATGAAGATCCCGGAACAATTGAAGAAGTATATGAACCGTTTTTGATTCAGCAGGGATTCATTCATAGAACACCAAGAGGGCGGGAAGCGACAGATCTTGCTTATAAGAGATTCGGAAAAAATAAATTTCCTGGTAAAACAGAATCATTATTTGAATAGAGTAAATAAATTTTAAAATGAAAAACCAAATTAAAATTTTTATTTCGATAATATTTTTTAGCTCGGTAAGTTTTTCTCAAAACAGTTTATATATTCCAAGAGATGTCCATTCAGCATATGAAAAGGGTACCCGCTCATTTGATGGAACTCCGGGTGATAACTACTGGCAGAATACTTCTGATTATAAAATTAAAGTTAGTATTGATCCCCCAATAAGATTAGTTAACGGAAGTGAAAAAATAACTTATTACAATAACAGCCCTGATACGCTTAAACAAATTGTGTTTAATATTATACAGGATTTGAACAAAAGTGAATCTGAAAGAAGTTTTTCAATTACCAGGGAATCAATTACGGAAGGTGTTAAGATCGAAAAATTTCTTGTAAATAACATACCTGTTAAAACCGATAGTAACGAAAATTTTACCAGGGAAAATACTCTATTAACTGTTAAGCTTATTAATGACCCGCTACCACCCAAATCAAAAATAAATTTTGATATTGACTGGAATTTTGTAATTCCCAAAGGACAAAATCCCAGGATGGGAACTTATGATTCCACTTCTTTTCTTATTGCATACTGGTATCCGCATATTGCGGTTTATGATGATATAAATGGTTGGGATGTAATTTTTCATACAGGGGATATAGAATTTTATAATGATTTTTCAAACTTTGATGTTGAAATTACAGTACCCAATACTTTTGGAATCTGGGGGACAGGTGTGCTTCAGAATCCTGAGGATGTACTTAGCACCAGCTCTTTAGTTAATTATAAAAAAGTATGGACATCAGATGAGGTAATCAATATTGTAGATAAGGGAAATGTTAGATCTGGTAAAGTTTATAATTCTGATTCAAAATTTAATGTGTGGAAATACAAAGCGGATAATGTTACTGATTTCACTTTCGGAATGAGTGATCATTATTTATGGGATGCGGTAAGCCTTGTTGCTGATAAAAATACAAATCGCCGTGTTTATGTGGCTGCTGTTTATAAGGAACAGTCAAAAGATTTTTTTGAAGTTGCTGACATTGCAAGAAAAGTTCTTAATTATTATTCAAATGAATTGCCGGGTGTGCCTTTTCCATATCCTTCGCTAACCGTTTTTAATGGTTCAGGTGGAATGGAATTCCCGATGATAATTAATGATGGTTCTGCTCCAACCCGACCTCGCACAGTGAATGTAACATCACACGAAATGGCTCATCAGTATTTTCCTTTTTATATGGGAATAAATGAAAAGAAATATGGCTGGATGGATGAGGGAATGGCTACATTTATTCCATTCGATTTTCAGCTGAAAGAAGGAGAAGATAATTCACTTCTCCGTAATGTTAAAGTTTATGAAAAATATGCCGGTAACGAAACTGAATTGCCAATGATGATTCCGAGCTATGAAATGGAAGGCAATGTTTTGAGGATGGCAATTTATGTCAGACCCGGTTTAGCTTATTATTTTCTTCAGGAGGTTCTTGGAAAAAAACTTTTTGCTGAATGTATGTATGAATACATAAACCGGTGGCATGGTAAGCACCCGTTGCCATATGATTTCTTTTTCACTTTTAACAAAGTTGTCGGAAAAGATTTAAGCTGGTACTGGAAGCCCTGGTTTTTTGAAAGAGGTTATCCTGATCTTTCAATTAAAGTAGCAGATTACAGTAATGGAAAGCTTAACATCACAATTGAAAAAAAAGGAATTATTCCTGTCCCAATAAAACTTACCATTAATTGTATTGATAGCTCTGCTGTACTGATTAACGAGAATGCAGATGTATGGGAAAATCAAAATACTTTAACTATAAAAAAAGAATTAAATTCTGATCCGGTTTCTGTTAGATTAGGTGATGAATTAATTCCAGACTCAGAACCTGAAAATAATTATTATTATTTTTCTACATCAACACATTAAGTTTTTTTTGAACCAGTTGGAAAAGACAATCCACTCTTCGACAAACTCAATGTGACACTTCAAAATAGTTTACGCAAAAAAATGCTAAATATTAATCCGGAAGATTTGAAAATCCATCAACTTGAAAAATCAGAAACAATACCTTCTGAATGGTATTTCGGTGAAGAGTTTTACAATTTTGAAAAGAAAAATATTTTTGAAAAGGAATGGCAGTATGCAGGTCATATTAGCCAGCTTTCAAAACCGGGAGATTATTTCTTAATTGAAATAGCAGGTAATCCTTTAATTGTAATTAAAGATGATAATGAAAAAATTAAAGGATTCTATAATGTTTGCAGACATCGCGGTGGTCCTTTAGCTTTTGAGGAGGGAAATTGCAGAATGCTTCAATGCAAATATCATGGCTGGACTTATAAACTTGATGGCTCGTTAAGAGGTGTTCCAAGATTTGACAGAGTAGATCTATTCGATAAAAAAGATTATGGACTTCATCCAGTTGAACTTGATTTTTGGGAGGGATTAATTTTTGTAAGACTCTCTAAAGGAGATAAATCGTTAAACTCTCTTTTAAAGGAATTTCTGAAAACATCCTACCAAACAAAATTGATACTAAAAAATACTTCACGCGTGTTAAATACGAAATTAAATGCAACTGGAAAACTTACGCAGATAATTTTCTTGAAGGGTACCATCTGCCTTATGTGCATCCTGAATTATGTGATATACTTGATGCTAAAGAATATATTACTGAAACTTTTCAATATCACTCACTTCAGCGAAGCCGGACTAAAAGACTTGGGGAATTTTATAAAAATGATGGGGATGTTTTTTATTATTTTATTTATCCGAATTTTATGCTCAATATTCTGCCAGGGAGACTTCAGACAAATCTTGTCATTCCTGTAGGAAGAAATAAGTCGCAGGTTATTTTCGATTATCTATACGATAATGTTTCTGAAAGTTCAATTGAAAAAATAAAAACCGATATTGATTATAGTGATAAAATACAATTGGAAGATATTCAGATATGTGAACATGTTCAGAAAGGGCTTGAATCAAAAGCTTACAATAAAGGTCGCTTCTCTGTAGAATGTGAAGCCGGGGTACATCATTTCCAGTCTTTAATAAAAAAATCCTACCTTTCTAATCTTTAGATTTAATAATAATAGGTTTGCCTGATAAACAACTTATTAGCATATTTCTATAACCTATATCTAATTTCTATGAAAATCTTAAAATTAATTCTCTATTTATTACCAACAATAATATTTATAGCAATCCTTTCCGCCAGGGAATTAAGAGAAGGGGAGCTAGGTACAATTTCCAACCCGGTAAAAATTTATTTTACCCCTTCAGTAGATGCTAAAAGGATAACAACTAATGCTAAAGAGCTGGTTGATTTTCTTGAGAAAGAAACAGGATATTATTTTGTTACCGCAGTGCCTGCAAGTTTTATTGCTGTAGTTGAAGCCTTCGGAACTAAGAAAGCAGACATAGCAGGTATCAATACATTTTCATATTTGATGGCTAATGAAAAGTACGGAGCTGAAGCTAAATTAAGAATTGTAAGAGACGGTGGGGAAACATCTTATAAAGGTCAGTTTATAACAAGATTTGATTCGGGAATCAATTCTTTAGCTGATATTCAGGACCGGACTATGGCTTATGTTGATCCTTCTTCGACATCTGGTTTTATACTTCCAAAAGCAATGCTTGATAAGATGGGTGTTAAACCGAGTGAATCAGTTTTTGCAATGAAGCATGATAATGTTGTTATAATGGTTTACCAGGGACAAGTTGATGCCGGAGCGACCTACTATGCTCCGCCTCGCCCGGGCACAGGTGAAATTCTCGATGCAAGAATGAGAGTTAAAGCCACAATTCCCGGATGTAGAACAAAAAGTTAAAATAATTGGGTTCACCGAAGAAATCCCGAACGATCCTTGGGTTTTCAGGAAAGATATGGATGAGGATATGAAAGAAAAAATAATTAATGCCCTGATTAAATATGTAAACACTGATGAAGGAAAAAAATCCATGTATGATATTTATGATATTGTTGGTTTGATTCCGACAAAAGACAGTGATTATGATAGGCTTAGAAAGATGTTAAAAGAACAGGGAGTTTAATTTGAAAAGCTAGTGAAGAAATGATACTTGAAGTTAAAAACCTTCATAAAATATATAATAATGGTACACACGCACTTAAGGGTGTTTCATTCTCTGTGGAGGAGGGAGAATTTTTAATCATAATAGGATTAAGCGGCTCAGGAAAATCTACTTTGCTCCGTTGTATAAACCGTTTAATAGAACCAACATCGGGGAAAATTATTTTTCTTGAAAAGAACATTACTCATATTAAAGGAGAGGAATTAAGAAAAGTTAAATCACAAATCGGAATGGTTTTTCAGCAGTTCAATCTCATTAAAAGAAGATCAGTGTTAACAAATGTTATAACCGGTAAACTTGGTTCTCTTTCAACGTTCAACTCTATCATTGAAAAATTTGATAATGATGTTATTGAAGAGGCATACAGAAATCTTGAAACTGTAGGCATTAGTGAAAAAGCAAAAATCAGAGCAGATTCTTTAAGCGGTGGTCAGCAGCAGAGAGTTGCTATTGCCAGAAGTCTTATGCAAAATCCAAAATTACTTTTGGCAGATGAGCCTGTTGCCTCACTTGATCCGGCAACATCAAATTCTGTAATGCATTACTTTGAAAAGATAAACAAAGATCTTGGTACAACTGTAATTTGCAACCTCCATTTTTTAAGTCTTGTAAGAAGATATGCAACAAGGGTTATTGCATTAAAAGCCGGGGAAATTATCTATGAAGGTCTTCCTGATGAAATTGATGAGTCATGGTTCAAAACTATTTATGGCGAAGAAGCAGAAGAGGTTGAAATAAGATGATATCCGAACCGGAAATTGAAATTCATCCACAGAAAATAATAGAGAAAAACAAGCGTAAAGAAGATAAATTTAATTTTGTTAAAGCTATCCTGCTCGATATATTTCTTGTTTTTTATTCCCTTTTAGTTTTGCAGCGGGCAATCTATTATAAGTTCATTCTTAATATGCGCGATCTTCCTTTCTCTTGGAATGAAATTGCTGTTTTATATATAATCAGTGTGGTGCTTGGAGTTTTATGGGCATCAAGTAAAACTTCTTTATCCTGTAAACTTTTTGGAATTGCAAAAGATAATAATGTTACCAGGTGGACAGTTGAAATCTTCGGCTGGTTCCTGTTTAATATTACCTTTATTGCCGGTTGGATTGTTACAAAAATGTCTATCGTTGATCTTTTCAGCAGCGACGGAATTCAAGGTGCGGAAAGAATCTTTAGCGCTCTCTTTCAGCCTGAAATGGGAATCTTTGATGATGCATTGTTCGCAATAATTGAAACAATTTACATTGCACTCCTTGCAACTTTAATTTCGATACCGCCTACGCTTTTTCTCAGCTTCTTTACAGCAAGAAATCTTATGAAGGATAATAAAATTTCTTTTGCTGTTTATTATGTTTTAAGAATAGTTCTCAACTTCGTAAGATCAATTGAGCCTTTAATCTGGGCAATTATTTTTTCCGTGTGGGTGGGTATTGGTCCTTATGCCGGAATGATCGCTCTTCTTATTCATTCCATTGCATCAAACGCAAAACTTTACTCCGAAGCAATTGAAAACATTGAAGAAGGTCCCGTTGAAGCAATTTCCGCTACCGGTGCAAATAAAATACAAATAGTATGGTATGGAGTGGTTCCGCAGATTGTTTTACCATTCCTCTCTTTTACAATTTACCGGTGGGATATTAATGTAAGGATGGCTACAATAATTGGTCTTGTTGGAGGAGGAGGTATTGGTACAATGTTAATGCAGTACCAGGGGCTTGCAAGGTGGCATGAAGTCGGGTTAATTATTCTTATGATTGCTTTTGTTGTTTGGGTAATGGATTATGTTAGTGCAAGAATAAGGGAAGCTATTTATTAGGAGAGGATTAAAGTATAAGGGTATAGGGGTATAAGGTATAGAGTGTTTTTTATTGAGGAAATTTTTATAATACATTGAAAGCTGACTATTGAATTCTCAATAATCAACTTTCAATTAACAATTTGCATTAATTTTTTCTAACCTATTTCTGAAGAACCATCTTATTACTCAATCTTACTTCACCTGATTTCAATTCATAAAAATAAATACCGCTCGGCAAATCAGAACCATTAAATTCAAATGTATATTCGCCTGCTGGTAAAATTGCTTGTGCTACAATCTCTAATAATTCACCAAGAGTGTTATAAACAGACAATTTTATTTCTGAAGTTTTCGGTAAAGCTATTTTTATTTTCGTTGTCGGATTAAATGGATTCGGATAGTTCTGTTCAAGTGTGTAGTCTCCGGGTATTTCTCCCGCATAAATAGTTACCTCGCTGCTGTAATTATAGGTCCCATCAAAATCAATCTGTTTAATACGGTATGAATATTTCCCATAAACTTTTACAAAATCTGTAAAACTGTAAAATTGGTTTACTATAGTTGTTCCTTTCCCATCTACATTTCCAATCTTTTCCCACTCAGTGGCATTTGGAATGAATCTTTCTATATCAAAACCTTTGTTATTTGTTTCAGTTGCTGTATTCCATTTAAGTACAACAAAATTATTTTTCCTTTCTGCTGTGAAAGAAAGCAATTCAACTGGTAATGGAGGTACCTGTGTTAATGTTGCGGTTTTAAGGACAATATTTCCTAAAGGATCAAACTGAACACTGAGAGGCTGCCTGTCAAAGTTCCAGTAAAAAAGCTGGTTATTTACATTGTTCATAACTCTTATTGTAGAATCAGTCCCTGTAGAGAAATGTATTTTTATCTCTATGGGCATTTTAAAGAAGACTGTATTCGTTTGAACCTGCTTTGCAAGGAAACCAACTTGCCATTGAGAACCCGATTGCTGAGAAATATAATATTGGTTGGTGTACTGAGGATGATTCGGTTGAAATATCCATTCATCGAAGAACCAGTTATAATCAGTTCCTGTAACGGAATTTACAACAGATACAAAATCACTTGTAACCGCACTTTTATATTTAACTGAAGAATCATTCGCATAAGAATGAAGGACATCAAAAAAGACTGCATCGCCAAGAACATATCTTAAAGTATGCAGAACGCAAGCTCCTTTTGCATATGTTATTGCAAAATTAAAAAGTGTATTATTATTAGGAGGTTCAATTGCCCAATCTGCATTGTATATTGCCCATCCCGGGTTACCGGAAAGATAAGAAGAAGCATCACTATTGATATCATTTTTATATGAAGTATAACCATTCAGATGCTCGAGCCATAAAGCTTCTATATAAGTTGCAAAACCTTCATTAAGCCAGATATCTGCCCAGGTTGCACACGTAATCATATCACCAAACCATTGATGCGCAAACTCATGAGAAATAATAGATTGCGACCAGCAATTAGGGCAAATATTTGTTAAAGTTTGATTTTCCATCCCTCCCCATTGAAATTGGCTATTGAGTGCGGCAAACCCGTTCTTTTCAAAAGGATGTTCAGTAAATTTTTGTGAATAAAAACTTGTCATGTCTGAAATAATATTTTCTATACCGGCAGGATTTTCTCCATTGTTATAATAAAATCTTATCGGGATAAAATTACCCGGGTTTGATATGCTTTCCCAATAAACAACATCAAGGTTATAATTTACTTTTCCGCTTATTACAACAAGATATGTTGCTACAGGATCCCGGCTTATCCAATGATACCAGACAGTATCAACCGTCTTTACTGAATCTTCAAGTCTTCCATTAGAACCCGCTTTAACAGTTGCAGGAACCTTAAGTGTTATATCAACGGTTGCTTTGTCGGAAGGTTTGTCCCAGCCTGGAAACCATTTACGTGCACCTTGCGGTTCACAATCAGTAAATACCATTCCGTTACTAGCGTAAAAAGCATTATCGCTTATATTGTTATGATGGTAGCTTATACCAATATCAAGTGTTTCACCAACATTATAAACTCTGTTTAAATTTATTGTGAGTAAATTATTTGAATGTGTAAAACTGGTTCCCGATAATCCCACTGCATCAATTCCGATGGAAGTATTAACTGCATCAAGTGTAATCGAATTCAATACTGAGTCCACTTTAATAGTAATAATCTCTGTAGCAGTGAAAGATTTCGGGTAAGGACTTAAAAAGCAATTGTAAATATTCAGATTAAGAGTGTAGTTAAGAACATCATAACTGTGAACAATATTTGCATTAATTTCATCCGTTTGGATAAAAGATGATTCTATTTTCTTTTTTGAACATAGTTCTGAGCCCTTATTAATATTCTGCGGATAAATTAATAAAGCAGTTAAAAGAATAATTGGAATTGTTTTGAATAAAACCGGTCCGGTTAGCATAGTATGGATTTTCATTTTCTCACCCTGTTTAAATAATAGAAAATGCAGATTATTTCAGGTCCATTAGAAGAAGGTAATTATAATGTTGATATTCAGTTTATTTATTATAATTACTTTACTTTTAATTACCATATTCAAACTTAAGTATTCATTTTGAAATTATGAAAGTATTCTTGAAGAAAACTTAACAATAACTTAATATTGGTTAAACAATTCCCGATTTATATCTATATATATTTTACGGTTAAATTAAAAAATTGAATCAAAATCGAAGGGCAATTCTATGAAAACAAAGTTATTTAATCTTCTTTTAATAGTTTTTGCAGCCGGTATTTTGTTCTGGGGATGCAAGAAAAAAGAGGAAGCGGATAAAACTGTAATTACAGTTAAAGGTTCCGATACAATGGTAAATCTATCCCAGAGATGGGCTGAAGTTTATATGCAGAAAAATCCTAATGTATCAATACAGGTAACCGGCGGCGGATCAGGAACCGGTATTGCAGCATTACTGAACGGAACTACAAATGTTGCAAATGCGAGCAGAGAATTAAAAGAGAGCGAGCTTAAGGATGCTTCTCAGAGAGGAATAACACCAAAAGTTTTTGAAGTTGCTCTCGATGGTATTGCAGTAATTGTCCATCCCGATAATCCCATAGGAACTTTAACTGTTAAGCAGCTGTCCGATATATTTACTGGTAAAATAAAAAATTGGAAAGAGGTTGGCGGTAAGGATTCTCCAATTACATTATATGGAAGGGAAAACAGCAGCGGCACTTATGAATTCTTCAGAGAGCATATTCTTGGAAAAGATGATAAGGGAGTTCAAAAAGATTACGCTTCCAACACACAGGTTTTACAGGGAACTGCAGCACTCGGTGAAGCTGTGGCAAGAGATATAAAAGGAATAGGTTATGGCGGCGTTGGTTATTTTGCTGAAAGAAAAGATGTTAAGATATTAGGTATACAGGCTGATAAGAATGCCGAAGTAGTTTTTCCTGCTAAAGGTGAAAAAGTTAATTATGATGATATCTGGAGCGGGAAATATTCTATATCAAGATATCTTTATTGTCTTACAGATGGTAAACCAAAACCTGAAATACAGGCTTTCCTTGATTTTATTGTTTCAACTGACGGGCAGGAATTAGTGAAGCAGATGGAGTATATTCCTCTTCCTAGTAAATAATATTATTTATGAATTAATAATCAGATAAAAGCGTTATCGAATAATTTAACCAAATAAAACAACTTAGTTGAAAAGCTAAGATAGTGTTTTAAGAAAGAGAGAGAGCATTGAAGCACTATTGTTTAGTTTTTATTCTTGTTCTTTTTACAACAGGAATATTTGCACAAAATGGTAAAATCTCCGGGTATATGTTCGGAGATTACTTTTATAATATTTCAAGAGATGGCGGTATTGATTCTTTACCTAATACTGCTCTTAACGGGAAAAAGGATTTTAATGGTTTCCAGTTCCGGAGAATTTATTTTACTTATGATTATAAACTATCCGAAACTTTTGATACCAGGTTCAGGCTTGAGGCAGATCAGTCTTCAAATACTAGCAATGGAAAAATTGGAGTGGCTGTTAAAGATGCTTTCCTTAGATGGAAAAATATTTTTTCCGGGAGTGATTTAATTTTAGGTCTCCAGCCACCGCCAGCATTTGAAATTTCTGAAACTGTATGGGGATTTCGTTCTTTGGAAAAAACTATTTTGGATCTCCGTGGAATAGTTTCTTCACGCGATTTAGGGATTTCTTTAAAAGGTATGTTTGATAGTTCCGGTAAGATAAATTACTGGCTGATGATTGGGAATAACAGCGGTAATTCTCCTGAGATAGATAAGTATAAAAGATTTTACGGGCATCTTTACTTTAAGCCTTTAACGAATTTTTATGTTACGGTCTATGGTGATTTAAAAATAAGACCTTCATTCACAATTAACTCAGTTAAATTAAATAATAATGATATTGCAACTGCAGTCTTTGCAGGTTATAGTGAAAAAGATAAATTCAGTGCGGGCGTGGAAGGCTTTCTTCAAATGAGAGAAAATGGCTTGGTTAAATCAACTGCTACCAGCCTGATTTATCAAACCAGGAATGCTCTTGGTGTTTCTATCTTTGGTTCATATAATTTCTCTTCAATGACATCTGCAGTAGCACGTTTTGATCTTTTCGATCCCAACATGGATGCCGATGGAGATTCAAGAAATTATTATATCATTAGTTTTGTTTATAAACCCGATGAGGCAGTTTTAATTATGCCTAATGTGCAGATTGAAACTTATGAATCTGTTACTGGAAATAGTTTTGATGCTTCGGTAACAGGCAGACTAACTTTCTATTATAGTTTCCTTTAAAAAATATTGATAACAGAACAATCAAATATTAGCAATCCCGAGCCTGCCGAAAAAACTTTCGTATCCTCATTCGGAAAAAAGATAAAAAAATCCACACGGGTTAAGGAAAAGATTATTAAGTATTTTTTTGCTGTTAACGGGATAATGGCTCTTGTGTTTATTGTTTTAATTTTTATTTTTTTATTTAAAGAAGGATTCAAAGCAATTGAACATATCAGACTTTTTGATTTCATATATTTTGACAGAATTCAGCCTGATGGTTCAATTCAGAAAGTTTATGAATGGTATCCAACTTCCGCAGTTGCAAGATATTCATTGGTTCCATTAATTCTTGGAACATTGCTTACAGCAATACCCGCAACAATTCTTTCAACAATTTTTGGTGTAGCTGCAGGAATTTATCTCTCGGAAATTGCTAACCCGAAGCTAAAAGAATTTCTTAAGCCAATGATTGAGCTCTTCGCCGGAATTCCAACAGTTGTCATTGGTTTTATTATGCTTGTTATCGGTGCTTCATTCTTTAATGATCTTTTAAATCCTGCAAACAGACTGAATGCATTTATAGCAGCACTTGGTTTATCATTCGTAATTATTCCAATTATTGCTTCATTAACAGAAGATGCACTTCATTCAATTCCAAATGATTTGAGAATGGCTTCTTACGGGTTAGGCGCAACTAAGTGGCAAACAGTAAGACACGTTATACTTCCGGCTGCTTTCAGCGGAGTATCGGCGAGTGTTATTCTCGGATTTGGCAGGGCAATAGGTGAAACAATGATTGTACTAATGGCTTCAGGGAATGCGGCTAATATTACAACAAATATATTCCATAGTGTTAGAACAATGACTGCAACTATTGCGGCAGAAATGGGTGAAGTGCCGCAGGGTTCCGATCACTACTATGCTCTTTTTTTTATCGGGATTGTTCTTTTTACAATTACATTTTTCCTTAACCTTATAGCAGAAATAATAATAAGCAGGATGAGAAAGAAAAATACTTTTTAGCTGATGGAAATTTTAAGACAAAAACAAAGAGATATTCAGGGTACAATATTTATTAATCTTATAAGATTATTGTTTCTTATTCTTGTTGCTGTGTTACTTTTACTGCTGGGAAAAATAATTGTAGAAGGAAGTGGAATTCTTTCTTTGGATTTTATTTTCTCTTCACCCAGAAACAATATGACCGAAGGAGGAATTGGCCCTGCAATCTTTGGAACTGTTGCAGTAACTTTTATTATGATTCTTTTTGCTGTTCCTTTGGGAGTTTTTTCTGCTATATATCTTAATGAATATGCAAAAGATACTTTTCTAACAAGGATAATCAGAACATCAATAAATAACCTTGCAGGCGTACCTTCAATTGTTTTCGGTTTATTTGGTCTAGGTTTTTTTATTCTTTTTATAGGAAGAAATATTGATGAAGTTTTACAGACCGGACTGCTCTTTGGTCAGCCGGCTTTACTGTGGGCTTCTGCAACACTTGCAGTTCTCGTACTTCCAATTGTAATTGTTTCAACACTCGAAGCGCTTAATTCTGTACCTAAGACTCATAGAGATGCATCTTACGGATTAGGTGCAACCAAGTGGCAAACGATTAAGCATGTTGTCTTACCGCAGGCGAGACCAGGAATTTTAACAGGAACCATTCTTGCAATAAGCCGTGGTGCCGGAGAAACTGCTCCAATTCTTTTTCTCGGCGCAGCTTTCTTTCTTCCTCATCTTCCGGTTGTTGATATTTGTATAGGCAATTATTGTATTCCTATGATTAACCCTACTGAACAATTTATGTATCTTGCATATCATATTTTTATACTTGCAACACAATCTTCAAATCCGACTAAGACGATGCCGATACAATATGGTTCAACTTTAGTGCTTATTGCTTTGACTTTTTTGCTTAACATAACTGCTATTTTATTCAGATACAGGTTCAGAAAGATTTTAGGCAGGTTATAATTTTACCTGATAATATTAAATCAAATTTTTATGGTTAAATTTTCTTAAAATATCAAAGATGAAAGAAGTAAAAATATCTGTTAAAAATTTTAATCTTTATTATGGTGAGAAGCAGGCATTAAAAAATATCAGCCTGGAAATTCCACCCAAAAAAGTAACTGCGTTTATCGGACCTTCAGGCTGCGGTAAGTCAACGTTTCTGCGCGTTCTAAACAGGATGAACGATTTAATTGATCACGTGCGGATAGAGGGTGAAGTTTTAATTGAAGGAGTTAACATTTATGAAAAACAGATTGATGTTGTAAATCTCAGGAAACGTATTGGGATGGTGTTCCAGAAATCAAATCTTTTTCCTAAAACTATTTATGAAAATTTGATTTATGGTTTGAAGATTAATGGTATCAACAATAAAAAAATACTTGATGAAACTGTAGAAAAAACTTTGAAGCAGGCTGCTCTATGGGATGAGGTTTATGACAGACTGCATGAACCTGCATTAAGTTTATCAGGAGGGCAGCAGCAGAGAGTTTGTATTGCACGTGCTCTTGCTGTTGAACCAGAAATAATTCTTATGGATGAACCCGCAAGTGCTCTCGATCCTATTTCAACGGCCAAGATTGAAGAGCTTATTCACGAATTAAAAGCAAATTATACTATAGTTATTGTTACTCATAATATGCAGCAGGCAGCAAGGGTAAGTGATCAGACTGCATTTTTTTATCTTGGTGAATTGATTGAATACGATAAAACTTCCAAAATATTTACAAATCCTTCTAAGAAGCAGACAGAAGATTATGTAACCGGCAGGTTTGGTTGATTTTTAATTTATTTAATCCTTTTTTAAGTCTATCTTTTAATAAAATATAATTTATGATGGAAAGACAATTTGATCAGCAGCTTGAAAAACTAAAAACAAAAATTTTGAAGATGTGTTCTCTTGTGGATGAACAGGTAGAACTGGCAATTAAATTAATTGAAGAAGACGATCCTTCGCTTGCAGATATTATTCTTGAAAAAGAAAAGAAGGTGGATAAATATGATATAAAAATCGATAAGATATGCCAGAAAATTTTTGCATTAAACCAGCCCGTGGCAATGGATCTCCGTTTGATTATGTCTGCTCTTACAATAAATACAAACCTCGAAAGAATGGGAGATATTGCTGTTAATATTGTTGAGAACTCAAAGTTGATTGGAAAGAAACCTGAATGGATCATTAAAACTCATTTTGGGGAAATGGCAAAGATTGTAAGAGAAATGATTCGGTTATCTATTGATTCTTTTATACAGGATGATGCCCAGCTTGCAAAAAAAGTTATTGAAACAGACGCAACTCTCGACAGGCTTAACAAGGAAAATCACCAGATACTTGTAAATTTAATGAAACAGAATCCTGAAGATATTCAGCCCGGTGTTGCTCTCCTGGTAATTTCTCGGCAGCTTGAAAGACTGGGAGACCATGCTACAAATATTGCGGAAGATGTTTATTTCATTGTTGAAGCAAGAATGGTAAAACATAAATATGAAAAATATCTTTTCAGCGATGATACTGAAGATGATGATGTATAAATTATCTAAGCAGGTTTCCTAAACTTGAAAAGAGTAAATCCCTGGGATTAAGAATTTCACTTTCCGATCGTAAATCGTTTAGCTTCTTACCAAATAAAAGTCCCCAGCTATTTATTACTAAAAATTTTGGAATATCAGGATTGATTGTTTCAGTCTTATCATTTAATGCAATCTTCAAAACATCTTCTTCTTCTTTTAAAAGATTTTTAAGAACCTCATATTCTTTTTCAAGTCCTGCTTCATTTAATGCTCTCATTAAAACATCATATAAAAGTTTATACTTTACATAAATCTCTTTTTTGTAAATAAAATATTCAACAAATCTTTCTTTAAGTAAAATCTGATCATTATTAAAAATCTGTTTTATATCCTGGATAAAAAGGGAGGCATCATATTCAATTGTCTTGTAGAATAGTTCTTCCTTAGAATTGAAGTAATGGTAGATTGTTGCCTTACCGATCCTCAGGTCGCGGGCAATTTCGGCGAGAGTTGTTTTATTTAAACCATGCTTAGCAAAACGTTTTACAGCTGCTTTTATTATCTGGGTTTTTCTATCATTTTCCAAGTAACCCTCTCTCGTTACCCTGAATTAAATTAACCGTGGGAATAAGATAATAATAAAAATTTAAAAACTAATATTGAATTATTAATAATTTAAATTCTGGAAGGTTATGGACTTGGAATTAAGAAATTGTTGAAGTAACAGAGATTTATTGTACAATTCTATTACTCCAACATTATTATTTTATTTTTAGCCGGAAACCAGCTTCTTGGCTTCCTCAATTAAATGTTCTGCTTTCTTCTTACTTTCCTTAACAATTTCCTCAGCTTTTTCTTTTCCGGTTTCATAATATTCATTCATATCTTCTATTAAATCTTCTTTTGCATTAGAAATTTTTCTTCTTAATTTTTTACCGGACATCGGAGTATAAAGCATCGCAAAAATACTTCCGATAAGTCCGCCTGCAAAAAATCCTGTTACAAAAGCAGAATATTTTTGATTATCCTTCGACATAATTTTACTCCGTTTCTTTTTCTTGTAAAAGATAACTACTTGAACTTAATTTAATGATTATTTTTGAAAAGAAAGGTGATCTGCCGCTAAAATGAAACTCCCGGTTTTTTTCTTCCTATAAGAAAGAAGCCAACCAGCAGCATACCGGCGATAAATCCTCCAACGTGAGCTCCATAAGCTACTCCGCCTTCCTGACCGCCGAGTACTCCGATTCCGCTTATAACCTGGAATACAAACCATAAACCAATAGCTAATACTGCGGGTACATCGGTAAGGAAATAAAACATTATTACATAGACTCTTTTCTTCGGGTATAAAATCAGGTAAGCACCCAGAATTCCTGAAATAGCCCCTGAAGCACCTAAAGTTGGAATAAGCGGGTTACCACCGAAAGAATAGGTTACTATTATTTGTGCAACAGCTGCTAGTATTCCCGAAATCAAATAAAAAAATAAATATCTTAAATGTCCCATCCTGTGTTCAATATTATCGCCAAAAATATAAAGGAAAAGCATGTTCCCGAAAATGTGAGCAAAGCTACCATGCATAAACATTGCAGTTAACAAAGTTATATAAACAGAAACAGGTGTCGGCTGAAGCCCAGGAACTTCAACTCGTCTTCCGGTTACTGGATCAAGAAGTATTTGATCGCTCGTAACTATATCCTGCCCCGTGACAATTTCTTCAGGAACAAGAGAGAATGCGTAGGTGAATTTTTGATTTGAACCCAGGTTCTGAAGGAATAAAAATACTAAAATATTGGCGGCAATTATTAGATAATTTATAATGGGAGTTGTAGTTCTATCCCGGTTATCATCTCCAATAGGAAGCATTAATTTCCTTAATTATTTTTTAAAATTAAGAAGCCATATCTAAATTTTTTGTCTCTCCACTTCTCTTAATTGCATTAAAAAGCCAGGAGATAATAATTACAAGCAAGCATCCGATCAGGTTAAACCATAAAAAAGGTATCGGTGTAAAGATAAAACAAAGAAGAACAACAATCTCTGCCAGCAAAGCAGCAATAAAAGTTGGTGTGCCCTTTATCTTCTTTTAAATAAAAAGCCACAAGAAAAATTCCAAGTATAGTTCCATAAACAAGAGAGCCGAGGATATTCACGGCTTCAATTAATGTCCCAAGACTGTTTGCAAAAAGAGCAAAGATGATAGCGTAAACTCCCCACAGAACTGTTGCCAATTTTGAAATTTTAAGATAGTGAGAATCAGCAGCATCTTTTTTTATAAGCCTCTTATAAATATCTATTACAGTTGTCGATGCCAGCGCATTTAACTCCGCAGAAGTTGAAGACATTGAAGCAGAAATTATTGCCGCAAGTACAAGTCCAATTAATCCAACCGGCAGAAAATTTATAACGAAGCTCAAAAAAATGTAATTAGTATCATTCTCATCAGCACCGGGATTTGTTTTTTTTATCAGGGAGATTGCTTCAGCACGTACTAGTTTTTCTTCTTCAGTTAATGTATTTATTTTTTTTTCAATTGAAGCTGATTGCAATTTATTATTTTGATTTTCTGATTCAATCATTTGCCTCAAGTAATTCTGTTTTTCACTGTTCAGGCTCTGATATTTCACTTCAAGGTTTTCATACTGTTGGGCATAAGTTCCTGATTTTACATATTTCTCCTGGACAGGGTTAAAAAAAAGCGGGGGAGTAACAAATTGAAAAAAAACAAAAACCATGGCTCCTGTAAAAAGTATAAAAAACTGCATCGGGATTTTTACAATTCCGTTTGTCAGCAATCCCATCCTGCTTTGTGCTATTGATTTCCCTCCGAGGTACCTTTGTACCTGCGACTGATCTGTTCCAAAATATGAAAGCATAAGAAAAGTTCCCCCGATTATTCCAGACCAGAATGTGTACCTGTTTTCAAGATCAAATGAAAAATCTATTGTATTAAGTTTTCCCATTTTGCCGGCAATCAAAGCAGCATCTTTAAAAGAAATATCAGAAGGAAGAAGATGGATAATCATAAAAAAAGCAGCTAACATTCCAACAGTAATAATAATCATCTGCTGAATATGAGTTTTGTTAACCGCTATTGAACCTCCGACGGTTGTATAAATAATTACGAGCCCTCCCATAATAAATATTGCGATATTAATATTCCAACCAAGAATTACCGATAGAATTAATGCCGGGGCAAAGATTGTAAATCCCGCAGCGAGCCCTCTTTGCGTAAGAAATAAAACACTGCCGAGAATCCTGTTTTTTAAATCAAATCTTTTTTCAAGATATTCATAGGCAGTATAAACATTCAGCTTATTAAATATTGGAACAACAGTTATACTGAGGATTATCATTGCAAGAGGTAAACCGAGGTAAAACTGAACGAAGCGCATCCCGTCTACATAAGCCTGACCCGGGGTTGAAATAAATGTAATTGCACTTGCCTGCGTTGCCATTATGGAAAGAGCAACAATATACCAGGGAGTTGCTCTATTAGCTCGGATATAGCCATCAATATTTTTTGTCTTTCTTGTTTTCCAGGTACCATAGGCAGCAACAAAAACAAGAAACCCGAACATTAGAATCCAGTCAATTGAACTCACTCAAAAGCCTTAGAGAAATAGTAAAAGAGAATTACTAGGAGAACCAAAAATAAAAATACAAGCGAATAAATTTTTCCCCACGAACCTAACACAGGCGGGGTTTCATCCGAATGATTTAATTCTTCTTTAATATTATCAGCCACTCTTTTTACCGGCAGAAATTAAATTGATAAATAACCTGTAAGCACCGGGTACTCCGGCTGGCAGCTGTCTGAAAAAGGAGAGGGAAGTATAAATAAAAACTCCTTTACCATATTTAGTGTAGATTATTCCATTGGTCAACGGGTTTTCACCTTTATCTTCCATTGAAAGAATGGATTCATAATGGGGATCAATTTTTTCCGGAAAGTATAAACCTCTTTCCTGCACCCATCCCTCAAAATCTTTTTCTGAAATTTTATTGGGATAATTTAATAAATCGTGCTTGGGCTTTAAAAAATTTACCGGAGATTCTTCATCTGTTACTCTGTCCCTTGAAATTTGAAAAGGGTATGGTCCAATGTCTCCGGTTATGAGATTACTGCTGGTATTATATTGAATTACAAGTGTTCCGCCGTTATTTACGTAATCAATTAATTTTTTATTCAGTACTGAAAGCCGGTTTCGTGTATTGAATGCTCTTATCCCTGTTATTATTGCATCATACTTTAGTAATCCGTTTTCAAGCTGGTTGTCCGACAGCTTATCAATCTTATATTCCAGTTGTTCAAGATATTTAGGTATATCATCTCCTGAACCTTCCACATAACCAATGGTATTTATTATTTTTTCCGTGTTTAATCTTACCAATTTTCCTGAAGCAGCAGGGAAGAGAGTCTGAATTTCTATATGAGGATAATTTATCGTTACCATTTCCATATTATAAATTTTATTATCAGAAACTACTTCAACAGTAAATTCAGTCTCCTCAGCTTTCTTAGGTGGAGTTATAAAAAAGCTAACCTGCTTTTCTTCATTCCTTGTGTTAAAGCTTATAGGGATTTCCTGCGGAGAAACATTCCAGTTATCCGGTATTTTCAAATGAACTTTTCCTTTGAAATTATCAGTATTGTTTCTTATTGAAAGAACAACTTCACGCGCCTCATTTGAAGGAAAGAGATAAATTTTATCCTGCAGGTTTATAGTAGCTTCAGGTATTATTTCAATAGGTCTGTATTTTTCTCCTTCAACAGGATCATTCCATCTGTATAATACAGGAATTGAAAATGAAATATTACCATTCCCATTTGATAAAATAAATTCTGCTGATAAGGGAGGTTTATTTTCCGGCTGTCCGATTAATCTCTGGTCATCAACCGTATACCTGAATTTATCTTTCTTTTGTTTTAACCAGTAAGGCTGTGTAATGTCTATATCATCGGGAAGGTTAAAAGAATAATCGTGTGAGGCAAAATTATTTTTAGTAAGAACCTGATTAAAGGTTGAATCATTCTCTAAACAAGAAATTTTTATTTCTTTTAGTTTAAAAGGAAAATCCGAACGGTTTACAATTCCGGCACTAACTTTAATTGTACTGCCCGGTGAATAAGAAAAATTATCTGCTATTGCTTCTATCCACAATCCCGAAGCAGAACGGATAACTTCCTGCAGTTCTTTTTTCTTTTCAGTAATCCAGTAATTATCAGGATGTTTTTCCATTTCTGAATATGCCTCTAAAAGTGCTGGCAGGATTCTGGATGGATTTTCAGGATCGAATTTCTTTTCAGCTTCAGAAAGAAGATTCGCGATTTTTTCACAACCTTCCACGCGATCCCACGATAAATCAATTCCATCGAATAAATCATTCTGTGCCTGTTCGCCATCTAAAAATTTAAAGTAATTAATATTCTCTCCTCTTCTTCCGATTCCGCCTACACCCTGGCTTCTATTCTTTGAACGGCTTTCTGCAGCAATTTCAGAATATGATTTACCTAATAGCGGATTGTAACCGCCGACATCAATTGTAATAACTCCATTTTGATTTTGAAGAAGAGCTGCCCATCCGTTTAAGTATAATCTTTTGGGCTGCCAGGTACTTACAAACTTAAGCTGCTCAGGAAATTTTGTTGAATCACCCGCAAGCTTAAACGCTTCTTCAGCTAAAATTGCAGAAGCTGTGTGATGACCATGTCCGCCTTCACCAGTATCTGGAAAACGTGTTATAATAACGTCGGGACGGAATTTTCTGATAATCCAAACAACATCAGATAATATTTCTTCCTTACCCCAGAATCTTAAAGCTTCTTCAGGAGATTTTGTATAACCGAAGTCAATAGCTCTTGTAAAAAATTGTTCAGCCCCATCTATCTGTCTTGAAGTTAGAAGCTCCTGGGTTCGTATAATTCCAAGAAGTTCATCCTGTTCATTCCCGATCAAATTCTGACCGCCATCCCCGCGTGTTAATGCTAAATAACCGGCTCTTAAATGTTTTCCAGAAGAGAAGTAAGAAAGGACTGCAGTATTGTCATCATCCGGATGTGCAGCAACATAAAGAACACTTCCCAGTACATTTAACTTTTCAATTGCAAGTTTTAGTTCGGATGAGTTAAGTACTTTTGCGGGCTGGGTAAAAAGGGAAATGTTAAATAATAAAAAAGTTACAATTATGAGAGAAAATTTTCTTTTCATATAAGTTATTTCAATTTGGATAAATGTAATAATTTATAATACGAACTATCTAAAAATTATCAAAGGAATTAATGATTGCAGTTTAAAGATTCTGATATACGGTTGAATTCAAAATGTATGTGAAATCTATTTATCTGGTGGAATTAATTGAAGGTTTGGAGCGTTACTAATTATTCTTTTATACTTTTTTCTATTTCTACTTTTTTGAGTAATTGATGACCTTCAAAAACTGTAAGCACTTCCACTCTGTTCTTTTTTACTAAATACACTATTCTATAGTTTTTATATAATAATTCTCTGATTGCCTTAATTGAAAATTCAGGAACGACTCTGCCTATTTCAGGATTACCAGATAAATTTTCAGTAAGCGATATTAAACTATCAATAAATTTAATTACAGCATCTGGATTATCCTGGGCGATATACAATTCTATTTCGTTTAATCTATCAATTGATTCTTTTGTCCAAAAAACTTTCATTCTATTTGAAACGGTTCTTTTTCATTATAGTTTTTACTTGTCTTGTAGAAAAAACTTCACCTTTTTCTGAATCAGATAATCCTCTTGCAACTGATTCAATAAATTGCTTAGATTGTCTTAGTCCATCAAATTCTAAAGGTGACAATAGAACACCGGCTGGTTTACCATTTTGTGTAATCACCAGAGTATTTCCTTTTTCCTGAATTTCCTTAAGAAAATATGCTAACTTAGATTTAAATTCACCTACAGGTATTATATCATTTGATATACTTATATTTTTCATATTTGTATCCTTATTTTGTCTTATTACAGTCTTAATATAGTATCTTATTTTGACTTTCTCAATTTATTTTACTTAAGGAGGGTAAGTAGTTAGGCATTAACTTTATTGTTTAGGGATCTTTGTTGATTCTTCAATGGCTTTCTGAATGATCGGTTCCATAACTTTATAACCTGCTTTATTCGGATGAACACCATCCCCGGAGTATTTTTTATCCAGACCTTTTCTTTCATCAACCATACTGGAATAATAATCCGCATAGGTAATATTATTTTTTTCGCAATATGATTTTATCATTTCATTCAGTTTAACAATTTTTTCCGCAGGTTTTAATCCGGGATGCCAGTTAAACTCATATACAGGAAGTACTGAAGAAAGGATCACTTTTATTCCGTTAGCTTCAGCCAACTGGTGCATAGAAACTATATTTCCAAAAACATCTTTTAATGTTATAGGACCAGTATTCTCTGCAATGTCGTTTGTGCCCGCTAAAATAACTACAACATCGGGATGTAAATTTATAACATCATTTCTGAAGCGAAGGAGCATCTGTGGAGTTGTTTGTCCGCTTATTCCCCTGTTAATAAATGAATTATCAGAAAAAAAACTGCTGTCGGTAATACTCCAAAACTCAGTAATTGAGTTTCCCATAAAAATAATCCTGTTTTCACCGGGATTAGGAGGCGGCAGCTTTTCATTAGCTTTCGCATACTTCTCAAAATTTGCAAAATCTTCCAATCTGTTGTCCTGGCTGTGAATAGGAAAGTGAATTAAAATCATTAATAGACAAATAAAGCTAAAATGGTGTTTCATAATTTAAACCTTCTGTGCATAAAAATATAATTAAAAAAACCGGCACTTTATGATAAAATTTATCATGATATAATATAGTTAATTGATAAAAATTCTGCTTTCATTTCATTTTTCATTTTCCACAAAGTATAAATTTAATTGTATGTTAAATGAAACAAGAAATACAAACTTTTTCTTAGTTCTTCTTTCATTCTACACTCTAAATTCTAAATTCTGCATTTAATGCTACGCCAGCTCCACGCAAAATATTAACTATCGAATTTCTTATATTTATCCATCTCAATTTAACGCTTATGAATTCTTAATGATAAAAATAAAAGATTTTACAATTGGCGGGAATAATCCTTTTGTCCTTATAGCCGGTCCCTGTGTTGTTGAAAGTGAAAAGCTTGCATTTGAAACTGCAGAATCATTAAAGAAAATAACTTCAGAATTAACAATTCCTTTTATTTATAAATCAAGTTTCAGGAAAGCAAACAGGACAAGTGTTTCTTCATTTGCCGGCATCGGGGATGACGAGGCTATTAATATTCTTTCAAAGATTAGAAAAGAATTTGATCTCCCGGTACTGACTGATTTTCATCTTCCTGAAGAAATAGAAAAACTGACTGATGCTGCCGATATTCTTCAGGTTCCGGCATTTTTATGCAGGCAAACCGAATTATTAATTGCTGCCGGGAAAAGCGGAAAGATCATCAATATAAAAAAGGGACAGTTCCTTGCACCTGAAGATATGAAATTTGCTCTGGAAAAAGTTTCATCAACAGGCAATAATAAAATTCTTTTAACAGAACGGGGAAGTTCCTTTGGTTATCATAATCTTGTTGTTGATATGCGTTCACTTGTAACAATGCGTAAACTTGGTTACCCCGTTATTATGGATGCAACACATTCAGTTCAGTTGCCTGCTTCGGATAAACAAACAGGCGGACAGCCGGAATTTATAGAACCTTTAGCAAAAGCTGCTGCGGCAATTGGTATAGATGGTTTGTTTCTTGAGGTTCACCCGGAACCGGCAAAAGCATTAAGCGATGCAGCAAGCCAATTTCCGTTAAATAAACTGCGCGATCTGCTGATAAAGATAAAAGAAATTGATTATCTCATAAAAAAATATTAATAATTTTTATGGATAACGGAAAAACATTTCCCAGGAATCTTACCAGAATAGAAAGCTATCTTTTATGTTCTGTACTTCCTGAAAATAAAATTGGATATAAAGTTTACAGTGATAAAATTAATACTTTAGTTGTTACCGGAAACGGCAGGTTTGGCGGCGGGAATTTTATCCTGGGAAAAGACAATACTTTCCCTGATTTATCTTTTCCTTCATCTCCTGTTTTTGCAATTGGGACAAATATTTGCAAAGAAGGAACTTTTGATATTACAATTCATACTGAAGTTGATGAAGAAATTGAGTTTGATATTTCAGGGTTGAATGAGAGTGTTGAGCCTGAAACATTAACTGAAATAAAAAAATGGAATTATTCAGAATGGAATCCCGGTGATAAAGCTCCCGGTGATGGTTCTTATGTACGGGAGATAAAAATAGTTGAGGCAAAATATATTCTTGCAATAGCTCCTGTTCCTAAAAAAATCTGGCTGCATGAATATGAAAGCGGAATTAATTTTCTCATTCCTCTTACAAATTTTTATAATGAGCTTATGCGTGTTTGCAGGATAAATAAACCGGGAATTGCTTTAAACCCGTCTTCTTTTTTTAATTCTCTCAAGGATTTTACTGACACTGAATTAAACCTGACTTTTATTAGTTACAATAAGTATATGAAAAGAATTAATATTAAAGAGCGAATTTCTTTGGATTATCCTGAAAAAAAAGAGAAGAAATATTTTTCATTCTTTACGAAAGGTAAAAATTGACAGACGCTGAAATTAAAAATAAGGGCAGGGAAGTAATTAAAATAGAAACTGCTGCTGTTTCAGATCTTCTTAACAGCATTGATGATGAGTTCATTAAAGCAGTAAAGATTTTATTTGAATGCAAGGGAAGAGTTGTTTTCACCGGAATGGGGAAGTCCGGTTTAATTGCAAGAAAAATTGTTGCTACATTAAATTCAACCGGTACAGCTTCAATTTATCTCCATCCAAGCGATGCACTTCATGGCGATCTTGGAATGGTTAGAAAAGAAGATGTTGTAATTATTATTTCTAAAAGCGGGGCTACTGAGGAACTCGCCAGCTTAATACCAATGTTAAAAAGACTTAATGTAAAACTTATTGCAATGGGAGGAACGAGGAATAGTAAAATGCTTGCCGAATGCGATGTTTTTATTGATATCAGTGTTCAAGAGGAAGCTTGTCCATTGGATCTTGCGCCGACTTCATCAACAACTGCAGCACTAGTAATGGGCGATGCTCTTGCTGTTGTCTTGCTTCAGATGCGGGAATTTACTGAAGAGGATTTTGCAGTTTTGCATCCCGGCGGCAGTCTTGGTAAACGTCTTTCACTTTCAATAAAAGAAATAATGCACAAGAATGACAGCGTCCCAATTGTAAAAGTTGATACTCCTTTTAAAGATGTAATATTTGAAATTACTTCAAAGCGGCTTGGTACAACAACTGTGGTTGATGAGAATGGATTTCTGAAAGGCGTAATTACAGATGGTGATTTAAGAAGACTGCTTGAGAGAACTCTGGATATTAAAAATTTACAAGCAAAAGATATAATGACTGAAAACCCAAAAGTTATGAGAGACCATTATCTTGCTTCTTTTGCTTTGCAGACGATGGAGAATTATAAAATAACAACCCTTATTATTGTTGATGGTGAAAATAAACCTATCGGAATTATTCATTTACATGATCTTGTTAATCTTGGTTTAAGGCAGCGATGAAGATAATTCTTCTTGCATTCATTTCATTGATATTAATTTCCTGCTCTGATCAAAAAGTAAAACCTTCAGTAAATCCATCACTTAATGTTGAAGAGCTTCCTGCCCAGGAAAGCTGGAATGCTACAGTTTTTTTTTCAGATTCAGGAAAGACAACTGCAATTCTTAAGGCAGGTCACCTTCAGATGTTTGCAAACAGCAAGGAAACTTTGATGGATAAGGGAATTAAAGTTGATTTTTTCAATGAAGATGAAATAAAAACCACAACATTAACTGCTTTGCGCGGAAGAGTTGATGATGCAACGAGGGATCTTTATGCAATGGATAGTGTAAAAGTTGTTAGCGACAGCGGCACTACAATTACTACCGATGAACTTAAATGGAGAAATTCTGATAAGAAGATTGTATCTGATAAGTTTGTCACTATTATTTCTCCTAAAGAAAAAATTCAGGGTTATGGATTTGAATCTGACCAGCATTTGCAGAATTACGTAATTTATAATATTACTTATGTAACCAGAAGGGATTCATTGTGAACCTTGAAGAGACAGGGATTGTCGAGGAAAATTTATTTGAGAGAGGTTCACGTCTTCAAAGATTTTGTACAATATTGAATTTTGAGCTTTCAACAGTTGTTTTATTTCTACTGATGTACATTTGGCAGGTAACAATTTTCCTTGCCGCATTTGCAGCAATGCTTTTTACTCCATATTTAATTTTTGTCCTGATAAAAGAAAAAAAAACCGGCTGGATAATATTTTTTATTCTCCTGGTAATTTTCCCTTTAGTAACAATTATTTTATTCCTTTCAGATGATTTATTTTATCTTGCATACCTTCTTATACCTTTGCCTTTATTTTATTTTTATTGTTTTATCATAAGGTTTGATGCAAACGGATGGCTTAAAGAAATTAATGGTAAGATTTATAATGAGAATCAGATAAAGCCGGAAGTCAACAATGATTTTATTACATTAAAATGAAATATTCTTTATCAATATTAATTTTTCTTTTTTGCTTTGGTGAAGTTCATTCACAGCAGGATGAATACATAACCGTAGTTGGTGACAGCCTTGTGGGGAAAACAATTAATGGTGAAATGGTTCGCGAAGTTTACGGAAATGTTGTATTAACTCAGGCTGATGTTGTTGTTACCTGTAATAAAGCAATTCAATTTATTGCAAGGAATGAAGCTGATCTTATCGGCAATGTTATTGCAAAGCAGGATAGCCTTACTATAACAACTGATGAAGCTCATTACTTTGGAGATCAGAAAAAAGCTACAAGCACTGCAGGAATTAAACTTGATGATCAGAAAGTTATTCTTATTGCAGATTCCGGTGATTATTTTTTTGATGAGCATAAGGCAATATTTAAAAGTAACGTTACTTTATTTGATACTAGTGCAACTCTTACTTCAGATGAATTAATCTATTATAAAGATGAAGACCGGATGAATGCAATTGATAATGTAAAAATCGTACAGAAAGAAAATATAATTAGAGCTGATAGTCTTGAATATTTCAGGCAGACAAGGATTACTTTTGCGAGTGATAATGTTTCAATTTATAATCCGGAAAATAATGTGCAGATATTCGGAGATCATCTTGAAGATTATGCAGGAAAATTTTATACACTGGTTGATGAGAATCCATTGCTCATCCAGGTTGATACAGCTTTTACAAAAAGGGCAGATACTCTTGCTTCAGGGGAAATAGATTCAATCGAAGTAATGAAAATTGATACCCTTGTAATCAGAAGCTTAATTATGGAAGCATGGAGAGATACAATTGATCTGTTCAAAGCTACTGATTCAGTTAGAATAGTGCGTGATCTTTTTGCCAGCAGGAATGATTTTACAATTTACCAGCGCAGCGAGGGAAAGATTGTAACTTATAAACTTTCTGAAACATCAAACCAGCCTGTTCTTTGGTATGAAAATTCCCAGTTAACAGGTGATTCTGTCGCAATTTATTTAAGAGAAAACCAGATAAAATTACTAGAGGTTTTTCAAAATGCTTTTATACTTTCGCAGAATGAAAATTACAAGCAGAGATTTGATCAGACAAGCGGTGAAAGAATTATTCTGAATTTTGAAGAGGGAATTCTCAGCAGTACGGAAATATACGGAGGAGTTTTAAGCATCTATTATCTTTATGAAGATGGCGAACCAAATGGTCTAACAAGATCATCTTCTCAATCCGCAAGAATAGTTTTCCAGGATAAAGAAGTCAGCGAGGTTAGATTGTACGGACAACCTGCAAGTGAATTTTATCCGGAGAACCAGGTGCTTGGTAAAGAAGTTACTTTTACTCTTCCATTGTTTAAATTTATAGGTAACCACCCGGAGAAAGAAGAATTGTTGAGTGGAATTAATAATTATAAATTAAAAATGAAAAATTAAAAGATATGAAAACTCTGCGAAGCGAAGACTTAGTAAAAATATATAAGAAGAGAAAAGTAGTTAATAAAACTTCTGTCCAGGTTTCAAAAGGAGAGATTGTTGGACTTTTGGGACCAAATGGCGCCGGCAAAACAACAACATTTTATATGATTGTCGGAATGGTAAAACCGGATGAAGGAAAAGTTTTTCTCGATGAACAGGATATAACTGGTATCCCGATGTATAAAAGAGCAAGAATGGGAATCGGTTATCTTCCGCAGGAAGCATCTGTATTCAGAAGATTGACTGTTGAAGATAATATTAATGCTGTACTTGAGATGATGAAAATGAACTCGAAAGAAAAAAAAGAAAAATGTGAAAAGCTTCTTGAAGATTTAACAATTACAAAAATAAGGAAAAGTCTCGGTTACCAGCTTAGCGGTGGTGAAAGAAGAAGAACAGAAATTGCCCGTTCACTTGCAACTGATCCGAACTTTATTCTGCTTGATGAACCATTTGCCGGCGTTGATCCAATCGCAGTTGAAGATATAATGAACATTGTAGCTAATCTTAAAAACAGGGGAATAGGAGTTTTAATAACGGATCATAATGTGCACGAAACTTTAAGTATAGTTGATAAAGCATATATATTAATTAACGGCGTAATTTTTAAACAGGGTGGTGCAGAGGAGCTTGCAAACGATGAAGAAGTCCGTAAACTTTATCTTGGTGAGAAGTTCAAGCTCGATAGATATTAATCCTGTTTCAAAATCTTATCCATATCTTTTAAAATGAGGTCAGCAACCATCTTTGATCCACTCTCGTTAAAATGGCAGTCATCATAAAAAACAGTTGTGTCTTTTGGCAGTTTACCAGCAATATCAATTAAAAAAGTTTTTGTTTCCTCGCAGACTTTTTTAAGTCTTTCATTGTAGAGTTCCATTCCTTTTTCCAATGCATCAACGGAATAATAAACATGCCCCGTTTGTTCCTGGTAATTTCCAATTCCTCCAAACCAGCAAAGATCTTTTAACTCCTGCGATAAATTCTCAGCCCAAATTACGGGTTGAGTTACAAAAACAATTTTAGTCTTAAACTTCCCTGCAATGCTAATAATATTTTTAAGAGAAATTTCATAATCATTTAAAGCTGTACTTAAATCCGGAAGTTCATTTAATAATTTTTGAACATTTTTTCTATTCCATCTCCATTGCTGCAAAGTTGTATTTTCATCCTGTCCATTGTCATCTTTTAAAAAAAATGATTTGATCCTTAAAAATGAACTCCACAACTCGGTTCTTTCATAAAATGGAAGATCAGGATCATATCCCGGCATTCTGTCAAAAGCTCTCGCATAAGTTTTTTGATTTATTACTCCTCGCTGGTAATCGCCGGCTAAAGTGAGTCTTCTTTGAAAATCATTTATTCCAACCATTGTAATAATAATGTCGGTAGTTGGATTTTGTTTTAATAATTCCTTCACCTGAATTGCATTATCATAAGTTGTTAACCCGCTTTTACCGGCATTTCCAACCCATACATTTTTCTTTAACAAATTATTTAATTTCTTTTTAAGAAGCTCCGGCCAGGTTTCATTCTGATCTAAGTAAATACATTCAGTTGTGCTTCCGCCGATAGTAATTATCTTGTAGTCGGGTTTTCCGGAAATCTCATCTCCCCGAAATCCCTCAGAGTTGATAATGAAGCGGCTTTCGCCGGATATACCTGGAAATAATTTTGGTTGCGGATTAAAAGTTACTTTTAGGTTGGGATTCCATACATAAAATTTTTCGTCCTTAAATATTCTAAGGATAACTTCAAGAATTAAAAGTGCTATGATACTACTTATAAAAAGGAGAGTTAAATTTGGAAGTATTTTTTTCATTCTAAGGACAAACTATTTCTGATCTTTTAAAAAGAGTCTGAAATTTTCAAATATTTTTACTCAAAGGATAAAAACCAGTCCATCAATTTTGAATAGTCAACAAAAGAATCCGTGTGTGGAGAAGAACTTTCATTGAAATCTTTTCTTTTTCCATAAGAAGTTATAAGTTCGGCATTTTCATTATTTAAAAGTTTTAATTGATTTATCAATCCCGCCATATCAATTGAATTCATACTGTAATAATCTTTTCGCCGGTTTTCAATCCACCAGTTCACATCAGGTTCATGATATGCCCGCACAGGAATATTTCTGAGATCATTCGCATTGCCCCCATCCTCGGCAACATAAACGAAGGGTGAGTAATCAATATAGTTATTAAAATTTTCCTGTGGTGTTCCTAAATTTTCTTTAAGAAGATATGTTACCCACTTACCTTCATCTGCAGCATCGGGATAAAAATTATTAATTACTGCCCGGTTTTCGGCATCCCAGAATCTTACCATATCAAGCGGTGCATCAACAATTGCCACAGCCGCAGGTTGAAGCCAGAATTTTTCTTTGTTGTTCTGCATATAGATTGCCAGTTTAATTGCTCTTGTTCCAGCGAGAGACATTCCTGATAAAAAAAGCGACTTTCCTTTTAAATTATTATCTGCAAGTATAGTTTGAATTCTTTTCGTTATATCACTCATTACACTGCTTGTAAAATAAAAATCCAGGGGGTTACCGGAAATAATATGAAGGACGGCAATATTTTTTTTAATTGCCTCATTTTCAAGAGTTCCTTCTTTATCAACCGCTTCTTTAAAATCAATCTTCTTTCCGGTTGGTATAACCACAATTCCTTTTACTTCTTTATCCGGTAATATCAGTGTAAATCCTTTTTCAACCATTGGAATCATTCGTTCCTGTTCGGGCCCGATTCGCAAATAACCTTCCGGCGGTTTGTATTCTTCAACTATTTTTTGCGAAAAGATATTAATGTTGAGAGTTATAAAGATCAAAAAGAATTTCGATTTCATTTTTATTCCTACAATAATTTTCATATTAGTTTGCAATTTATAAAATTCTGAGACAAGCTAATATCATTACAAAGTTTTGGATGAACATTTGCAATTTCTATATTTGCAGCAGGATAATTCCAATAAATTTTTATAAAAGATATGTCAGAAAAAAAAATACCCGTTGCAGTTCTTGGTGCTACAGGCAGTGTCGGTCAAAGATTTATTCAACTTCTGGAAAATCATCCATGGTTTGATGTTAAAGAAGTTGCTGCTTCTGAAAAATCATTTGGAAAAACATATAAGGATGCTGTAAACTGGATTCAAGCTACTCCGATTCCTGAAAAAGTTGCAAACCTTGTTGTTAAAAATTGTGAGCCAAACTTAAAAAGTAAATTAATCTTTTCGGGACTCGATTCATCCATTGCCGGAGAAGTTGAAACTGCTTTTGCTTCAAAAGGCTATTATGTTGTGTCAAATTCCAGGAATCACAGAATGGATAGTAATGTACCATTGTTAGTTCCGGAAATTAATCCTGATCACCTTAAGCTGATTAAGAAGCAGAATTTTAATGGAGGCTGTATTGTTACAAATCCAAATTGCTCAACAATCGGTCTTGTGCTTGCACTTAAACCTTTAATTGATGGCTGGGGAATTGATAAAGTTAATGTTGTAACGATGCAAGGTTTATCCGGTGCAGGTTATCCCGGTGTTTCAAGCCTTGACATTATTGATAATGTAATTCCATTTATTGGCGGGGAAGAATCAAAAGTGGAAAACGAGCCGCTTAAAATTTTTGGTACATTGAATGGGAAAGGAATTAAAAATCTTAATATGAAAATAAGTGCGCAATGCAACAGAGTTGCAGTTATAGATGGACACACTGAATGTGTTCAGGTAAATCTTAAAAAGAAAATTACTTTGGAAAAAATAATAGAAGCATGGAAAAGTTTTTTTTCTGAGCCGCAAAAATTAAAATTGCCTTCTGCTCCGGCAAAACCAATACATTACTTTGAAGAAATGAAATATCCTCAACCCAGAATTCACAGAAATATTGATAAAGGAATGGCAGTTGCTGTTGGCAGATTGCGGGAAGATAATTTATTTGATTACAAATTTGTAATTACTACTCATAACACAATCAGAGGTGCAGCTGGCGGTGCAATTCTCTGTGCAGAATTAATGAAAGCAAAAGGATATTTAGCTTAATAATTACCTCTGCTCATTCAGCTTTTAATTTTATTTGCGATTCTTATCATTGCCTCAAGACTTTTTTCAACATCTTCTTCAGTTGTTGCCCATGAAGAAATACTTATTCTCATTGCTGTTTTTCCCTGCCAGACAGTACCGCCGCACCAGCAGGTTCCATCTTTCTGTATCTCTGCAATTATTTTATTTGTTGTTTCTGCATCACCAAAAGAAACCAGCACCTGGTTTATTACAACATCATTTAATATTTCAAAACCTGCATTACTTAAACCTTCTGCAAATCTTGCAGCGTGTCTGCAGGTTCTCTCTATCATTTCTGCTAAACCTTTTCTTCCCAAATAATAAAGTGCTGTCCATATCTCCACACCTCTCGATCTTCTGGATAATTCAGGAACGAATTGCGAAGGTTCTCTATGTTCTCCCTGAGGAAGATATGGTGCGGTTAAGGATAAAGCTGATCTTAAAGATTCTGAATTCTTAATGAAAGCTAAACCACTATCGTAGGGAACATTCAGCCATTTATGAGCATCGGTTGCCCAGGAATCAGCAAGCTCATACCCTTCAGTAAGATGTTTATGTTTTGGAGATGCTGCTGCCCATAGACCAAAGGCTCCATCAACATGAACCCAAACATTTTCACCGTAAACTTTTTCACAAATATTTTTTACTGGATCAAATGCACCGGTATTTACATTCCCGATTTGTGTGCAAACAATTGTAGGCTCAGATATCTTTGGCAGTTTATCAACTCTCATTCTTCCCTGGTTATCGGCTGGAACTTTTATTACTCTTTTTCTGCCTAAACCTAAAAGTCCTAATGCTCTGAATAAAGTTGGATGAGCTTCTTCGCCGACTATGACGTTAATAGGAGGGGCATTAAATAATCCGTTTGATTCAACATCCCAATCCTGCTTTTTCAATAAATAATTTCTTGCTGCAGCCAGAGAAGTGAAATTTGCCATTGTAGCACCCGTAACAAAAGCGCCTGCACTTTCTTTTGGAAGATTCAAAATATCTAGCATCCATTTCAAACTTACTTCTTCAAGAACAGTTCCTATTGGTGAACCGGCAAACAATCCTGCATTTTGATCCCATGCTGTATTTAACCAGCTGGCAGCAACTGTAACAGGAAGAGAGCCACCAATTACAAATCCAAAAAATCTTCCTCCGGCAATTGCTACTGTTGCTTTAGAACCGACTTCCTCAAGTAATTTTATTATTTCTTCCGGGTCAGAAGTTTCATTCTTCAAAGGAAGATTAAGTTTTTCAAGAAGCTTCAAATCTTCTTCAGATGGGCCGACTCTTCTTCCTTTTAGTGATGCAAGATATTCTGCACTGTAAGATGCAACCTGTTCAAGCAGTTCTTTCATAAAAATCTTTTTTGTTAATTTAAAATGGAATTCTATCCGGAAGAATAATAAAATTTAAACTTAGAATGAAAATCTGAACATGCGTAGGATGATTGTTCTGATTTAATTTAGAACGAATCGAAAAATTTTATCATTTTTTCTCTTGTTATTTTATCACACAGTTTACCATATCCAGTAAGTACATTATAAATTAAAGGGATGGGATTTTGGAGTACCGTTTATTAAAATAAGTTACGGGTGGGCAAAGTTAATTTTTTTTAATATTTACTAGAAAGGATAGGAAGAGTTATATCATTTAAGATTCATAAGTTTTACAAAGCTGGTAATACTATTTCTTTTATAAGCATTTTCAGGTTTTGTAAAGATCTTTGGTAAGCTTCTTCCATTTTCTTTTTTTCTTTCAGTTTGAAAATAGTCTGCTCAATAATATTTTTTGGCATATAGAAATCTATTTTAAGATTTGTCTTTTTGTCCCCGGTTTTCTCAAGAATAAAATAGGTTGTGGAATTTTTCTTTTCGTCTGTCTCGCTGAATTCAATTCTCTCTTCACTGTATGAATAGCTGCTTGAGTACAGATAAGTTTCACCATTTTCCAGGACACATCTGCATTTCATTCCAACCCGAGGCAGAAAATGATTTACCTCCTCAACCGCTCTTATGCCTTCAAACCATCGGCTCCTGTTATTAAAATCTCCGGTAGCATGAAATAAAGTGATAATATCCGTTTCGTATTCTTTTGAGAAGGAGAGCATCTTAATTTTTTCTGATAACATTAATTGTTGAAATGGTTCCGGTGTTATTTCATTTTTTAATTCACTCAACTGAGCATAGTGAAATGCGATTTCTCCGCTTTCAGTTTTCTTTGTGCTGCTGTTCCACTTCATCCATTCTGCCAAGTCCAATTTAAGATTATCTTTTTCTGATATTGAAGGTGTTATCAGCCAGTACTCATGATGTTCAATTTCATTCTTAAGAAGCTGATGCGCAACTATAACATCCTTGCCGATAAGTTTATTAAAATTTTTAACATTGTATGTTGTGAATTCTCCATAATGTGTAATTACTTTAATCGAAAGTTCAATTGCTGCATTACAAGCATTGCAGTGACAGTAACGTTTATGGTCATAAGCTAAAAGATGTTTATGAAACTCTCGAAACATTTTTTCAACCTGTTTGTAAAGATCCTTCAGGTCTGGAGGTTCACCGAATTTGTAAAACAGAATTGCGTCACCTTCAATTTCTGAAACCTCAAGTCCTAATTGGTTGGAGTTAATAAGAATCTCAAGCAATTCCTGAACAATAAGTCTGCTGTGTTCTATTTCTGTTGAATTGACAAACTGCGTAAAGCCGCTTATATCTGGAATAAAGAGTAAACCTTTATTTTCCGTCATCTCGTTTAATGTTTTTATTTTACCTGGAATAGTAAAGAGTAAATGACTGATATGAAATTATAAAAAAAGCGTTGAAAAGAAAATATTTAAAAATCAATAACGAATTAGAAATTTGGGAGATCACTAAACATTTTGTGAGTTTTGGAGAGAATTAATTCTATAAATATTTTCCTGAATTAAATTTTTCTATTTTCATCTGATATTGATGATTTTCCTTTATTGTAAAATTTTATTATTAAACATTACGAGTTTCGCTTAATTATGACAAATAATAATTAAAGGAACTTAATGAGGGCAATTATTCTACCCAACTTGTAGTTTTTTCAGATAGCTGAAACTTACAAGCTTTTTCTTTTTTTCATCCCACAAACTTAAGAATATACTTTTTAGGCTGGTACGTACAGTTAAAACCGAATTGGTTTGAAGGACCGGATTTTCTTTATGACATTTTTCCAATTTATAGTTTGGAATTCGTGGACTCAGATGATGAATATGATGAAAGCCGATATTACCTGTAAACCATTGTAATATTTTTGGCAATTTGTAATATGAACTGCCATTCAATGCCGCCCTGGTATAATCCCATTCTTCATCATAAGCCCAATATGCATCCTCAAATTGGTGCTGGACAAAAAACAACCAGGCTCCTAAAGATGAGGTAACAACTGTAATTGGGACTTGAACTAATAAAAAAGTTTTCCATCCTACCAGCCAAATAATTCCACCTATCAATAAAGCAATAACAAGGGAGGTGTAATAAGTACTTGTAAAAACCGGTTTCAATTCTTTTTGTTTGAAGTTAGGAAACCTGTAAACAATTAGAAAAAGCAGAGTTGGAATGATGACGAATAAAAATATAGGGTTGCGGTAAAAACGGTATTTGAATCTGCCCCATTTTGATCTGCTGAGATATTCACCTATAGTTAACGTATAAATATCACCAATGCCGCGGTGTTCAAGTTTGCCCGCACTGGCATGATGAATAGCGTGGCTTCTTCGCCAGTAATGATATGGAGTGAATGTGAAAATACTGCAGAACATTCCTGTCCAGTCATTTGCTTTTTTCGAATTAAAAAAAGATCCATGCCCGCAATCATGCTGAACAATAAAAATCCTTGCCATTAAACCGGCAGCAGGGAACGCTAAAAGTATTGTTAATAAATAGCTGATATCAAGGCTGAGATACATTAATAGCCAATTAACAATAAAAAGAAAAAATGAATTGAATAACTGCCAGATACTTTTCCACGTGTGAGATGAATAATATTTAACGACAAGCTTTTTCCATTCAGAGCTGTCAAGAGATGGGGACATATTTCCTTTAATTTATTAACGTGATATGCTAAGTTACCAATAAACTGATAGTTAAAAAAATCCCTGATGAAATTTAATTCATTTTTTTTCAGGAAATATTAGGTATTAGATTTATACGATCTCTCAGATACATTCAGGATTATTAACAACCACTGAGAAATGTTTGTTTGTTCTGATTGGTTAAATTATTTTTGTTTTAAATATTTTTATACAAAATCTATAATCAAAAGAACCATTGCGAAAAGTTACTGCAACAAGATATGTAACTCCTCTAAGGGAAGGAGGCTCGCTTCCGGCAATAGTTGAAGCTGATGATGATGGGCTTTATGTTCTTAAATTCAGGGGTGCAGGGCAGGGAACAAAAGCATTGATTGCAGAATTAATTGCCGGAGAAATTGCACGTGCAATTGGTTTACCTGTTCCGGAAATCGTTCTTATTGAACTTAATGTCGAACTTGCCCGTACAGAAGCTGATCCAGAAATTCAGGACCTGATAAAAGCCAGCACCGGTATTAATCTTGCGCTTGACTATTTGCCCGGCTCTGTTATGTTCAACCCGCTTGTTGATATAGTTGAAGATAAACTTGCAACATCAATAGTTTGGTTTGATGCATATATAACTAATGTTGACCGGACGATTAGAAATACAAATATGCTTATGTGGCATCGGAAACTTTATTTGATAGATCATGGAGCTTCACTTTATTTCCACCACAACTGGGAGAATTATCTGGAAAAAAGCAGTAATCCTTTTACCGTAATCAAAGATCATGTTCTGCTCCCTTTTGCAAATTCTTTTTTGGAGGTTGATAAAGAAATACACGCAAAAATTTCTAAAACTTTAATTGAAAATATTATTAATCTCATTCCCGATAGCTGGTTACAAAACAGTTCAGAGTTTAGTAGTATAAAACAAAACAAGGATGCTTATTTGAAGTATTTATTGAAAAGGCTGCAAAACCGGCATTTATTTGTTGAGGAGGCAATCCGTGCAAGATCAATTTATTTATGATTATGCTGTAATACGAATTGTTCCTAAAGTTGACAGAGAAGAATTTGTCAATGTTGGAGTGATATTGTCATGTCCGGAAAAAGAATTTCTCGAAGCAAAAATAGATTTGGATGAAGAAAGATTAAAAGCTTTTGATTCTGATATTGATTTAGAAACTGCTAAAACTCATCTTAATATTATACCGGAAATTTGCAGTGGGACGGATATTGGATTAATTGGTAAGCTCTCAAAGAGAGAACGCTTTCACTGGCTTACTTCTCCCCGCAGTACAATCATCCAGACTTCCTCAGTGCATTCTGGTTATTGCGAAAACCCTGCAGAGGAACTTGAGCACCTTGTTGAAATCATGGTAAAAAAATCCACACATGGTTAATAATATTTTATCCTGAAAAATAAATTTTTAAAAATGAAGTAAGACTGCAACTCCATAACTGTTTGAATTAACAAGCGGTGTGATTTGCATATTTAAGGAAGAGCCCTTGTTTTCATTTTCAGAATTTAATTTTACAACTTTTAGTCCGATTACTGTTCCAAGAGCAGCGCCTAAAACTGTATCAGAGATCCAGTGTTTGTCATCGTAAACTCTTTCAAAAGCTGTTAAACCCGCAAGAGAATAAAGAGCAATTGAAGCATATAGATTATCTATTCTTTCGGAAAGAACTGTTGCAACCGTAAAAGCAGTTGAGGTATGTCCGGATGGAAGGGAGTTTTCATCATCTTCAAATTCCATTGCGAATAATTCAATTTTACCATTTCCCTTATTTCTATATGGTCTGCTTCTTCCAGTAATTACTTTTAATCCACCTGTAATGAGACCATTAAGCACAATTGCCTCAGTAAGCATCAATCCTGTTTTTCTTAATTCTTGCTCCTGAAAAATATGACCACCAAGATATAAAATGCCGCTTAACCCCGCCGCATAAATTCCGTTTCCAAAATATGATCCCAAATTTGCAGTTTTATCCAGAGTAGAATTTTGAATTTTCCTGATATTGTTTCGAACCGGGTTATCTAATGTAAATGAGAGGGCAGTAGCTCCTATAATTATTCCGGTTGTAATAAAATCCTCGTTATCAAAATGAAAAGGGCTTGTTATTAGATTAAGGGATGTATTATAAAATGAGTTCCCATCATTCTTAATATTATCTATAAAACCTGGTTTCTTGTCAAAATCAATTTCATTTATGCTTTGGGCTTGTAAAAAAGATAGTGAAAAAACGTGAAGTGTAAAAACTACAAAAATGTATTTCATAGAACCTTAAAATTTTTGGTTGAAACTACAAAATAAAATCTAACTTTGCATATATAATTTGGAGTAAATATTTGTCACCATTGCTGAAAGAGAAATAATTACATTGCAAATATTTAATAAGGTGAAAATAAAAAACTGCATATAAGATTGTTTAATATTTAAGTTCATATCCAATGCTGAGAGCATATTTGGTGGACAATCCAAACATCATTCTTCCGTCTCTTCCAATTACTGTCCATACTCCGGGTGAAAATTCACCGAATTTAATTATTCCGGGATAAACATCAATCATACAGAAATATTCTTTAACGCCGCTCATTACAATGGATGCAAGAAGAGAGTTATTCCTGTCATAAAATACTCCTGCATACCAACCGGTTTCTATAGTTCTTTGTCGGGTGTTCGTATTAATATCAACAAGGTGCTTGGTTTTAAATCCTATTCCTACAGAAAAAAAATCAGTTGAATCAACTTTTTTGGACACCCCGTACAAAGCTCCCATACCATACCTGTAAAACATATAGTAATCATCGGAGAATGGATACTTCCATTTAATTGCAAAATATTGACCGGCATTTACTCTTCCGTAGGGCATTGTTATAGTACTTTGAAGAGACCAGTCAGACAAGTTTAAAGTTTTACTGAAAAATTTATTTATGGAATCAAAGCTGAAAAGAACTATTCCACCAAGATCAAAAATATAAATATCAACAACTTCATCTTCACTATAACTTTCGGATGGGCCGGTTTCCATAACCTCATTAAAAAAATGCTGCGCCATAACAGTAAATGAAGAAAACAACCACGGCATAGGAAAATTACGTTCCTTATACCATTCTTTCATTGCAGTAAACAGCATTCCGCCGCCTATAAGATGCTGCTGATAATTTGGAATCCACTGAAGATTATCTTTTGTAAAACTTAATGGAAGAAGTTCTGTCCTCACAAGCTTACTCCATCCGTAATTTGAAATACTTCTGAAAGGATTACCCAGATTTCTTAAAACAATCCTGGTCATTTTTGCATAGGGGGGTTTTGTAATATCGTTTGGAACGGACTGAAGCTGGCAGATATCATATCCTCCATTCAGGAATAATGTCAGCGGGTTAAATAATGCTTCACTTCCATAAGGTTTATTTGTATAAAAATAATTTTCCTGCCCGAAAGATGAATTCAGTGAAATAAAAAGTAAAAGGGGAATAAGATTATATTTCCCGAATAATTTTATTTTAAGTAGAAATAAATTTTTATTCAAAGTTTAACACAAGGATTAGTACCGGAGGCCGGACTCGAACCGGCACCTGGTGTGAGCCAGACTGGATTTTGAGTCCAGCGCGTCTACCAATTCCGCCACTTCGGCTTTTTTTTCTTCTCGCAAAGTTAATAAAGTTCGGAGGTTTGAACAAAGATGTTTTTTAAGGAATTGTTTTAATGAGATGAAATAAATTTGATTTTAAAAGGAGTGGATAATGCCTTAATCTAACTAATAATTCTTACCCCACATATAAGCTGCCGTTACAAAACGGTAAACAAGATAGGGAATAACTGCATAGTAAATTATGAATTCTGTTATATCGTAATTAGCTAAATCTAATGTCTGGAAAGGAAAAAATTTATTTGAATAACCTATGAGTTCACTCCAGGAAGCACCTTTATGAATTGAAATCCTGCTGAACCAGCCTGAAAAGATTAAAGCTGTAACCTGAAGGATCAGCCACAGAAAATATAAACTTCTTATGGAAAACATAGGTTTTGCCCTCTAACATTTTCTTTAATAAAAGGTATTAAAGTGCTCAATTAATTAAGACTGCTGAAACTGAAATGAGCTTCTTTAATTTCTTTTTTGAATAATTTTTTAATTGCCTTTGATAAGGTTATCTGACCCACGTTAGGGTTAAGCAGAATAAACTTATTAAAATCTTCAAGGGCGCCATCATAATCCATTAAAACTCTTTTAGCATGCGCACGTTTATAATACGCACTCATATTAGATGGTTCGGATTCTACAGCATAAGTATAATATTTTACAGCTTTCGCATAATCTTTATCCTTCCAGTAAACATCTCCAATAAAAATATAAACTCCACTATAACCAGGTTCAATTTGTGTTACTTTCAGGAAATCCTCAAGAGCATTTACATGGATGCCCGATCTATACCATAGAAGACCTCTGTTAAAATATGCATCTGTATAATCAGGATTTAAAGAAATAGCTTTTGAAAAATCACTCACTGCACCGGTAAAATCATTTAGAATTCCCCGAACTATTCCTCTTCTTAAATATGCTTCGGCAAATTTTGGTGAGATTTCTAATGCTTTTGTAAAACAAAAAATTGCTCCAAAGTAATTTTCATTTGATTGTCTTACACATCCATTATCGATGTAGTATTCTAAAAGGGTTTCCTTAAAGGGAAATTTTGAATAATCGTTCATTTTAATCTGTATTGTTGTGTATTTTTTAAAGATTTTAGACAAGTAGTATGCCGCCCAAAAAAGTTGTTTTTCTTTTTCTTTTCAAATCATTTTTTGTTGAATTATGTTTCAATTAGAAGCAAAAAAAAATGAATGTCTCACAAGATTTTAATAATTGATAAACCAGGTTCAGTTTTAATTTAGATTACTTCTTTTGAGATTTCTCAATTTTACTCCAGGTATCTCTTAAAGGTACTGTTCTGTTAAAGACAAGATTTTTTTCATTACTATCAAAAGAATCAACACAAAAATAACCGAGTCGTTCAAATTGAAATTTTTCACCGGGTTTTGCATCTTTAAGAAAAGGTTCAAGCTTCCCATTTGTGATAATTTCTAAAGAGTTCGGATTAATATTTTGTTTAAAATTTATTTCCTTATCTTGTTCAGGATCTTCCTTAACAAATAACCTGTCATATAATCGAACCTCTGCATCAATTGCATGATTGGATGAAACCCAATGTATAGTCCCTTTAACACTTCTTGTTCCGGAGCCGCTTTTGGTTTCAGGATCAAAAGTGCAATGAAGCTCTATAACCTCACCGTTTTTATCTTTAATGATTTCATTACATTTTATTATATAAGCATATCTTAATCTAACCTCGTTACCGGGAGAAAGGCGATAATATTTTTTAGAAGGATTTTCCATAAAATCATCTTTTTCAATAAAGATAACTTTTGTAAATGGTACTTTTCTAATTCCCATTGAAGGATCTTCCGGGTTATTAATCGCATCAAGTTCTTCAATTTTATCATCGGGGTAATTTGTTATTACAACTTTTAATGGTCTTAAAACCACCATCGCTCTTTGAGCACGTTTGTTTAAAATCCTCCCTTACACTATGTTCAAGCAATGCAACATCAATTACATTATCCCGTTTTGCAACTCCAACTCTTTCCGCAAAATTTCTTATTGATTCAGGAGTGTAACCTCTTCTTCTAAGACCTGAAATGGTTGGCATTCTTGGATCATTCCATCCGGTTACGTAACCCTCCTCAACCAACTGAAGAAATTTACGTTTACTCATTACAGTATAATTAAGATTTAATCTTGCAAACTCAATCTGCTGCGGATGATGAATTTCAAGTTCATCTATAAACCAATCATAAAGGGGTCTATGGTTTTCAAATTCAAGAGTACAAATTGAATGTGTAATTCCTTCAATTGAATCAGACTGACCATGAGCCCAATCATACATCGGGTAAATACACCATTTGTCACCTGTCCGATGATGATGTGCGTGTCTTATTCTATACATTATCGGATCGCGCATATTCATATTAGGAGAAGACATATCAATCTTTGCTCTTAAAACATGCTCTCCGTCTTTAAACTCTCCATTTTTCATTCTTATAAAAAGATTAAGATTTTCTTCAACACTTCTGTTTCTAAACTTACTTTCTTTCCCTGATACCGTTGGAGTTCCGCGTAAATTTTTTATTTCATCTCCAACAGATGAATCAACATAAGCTTTACCTTTTTTTATAAGTTTAACAGCATATTCATATAACTGTTCAAAATAATCAGAAGCATAAAACTCCCTGTTGCTCCAATCAAATCCGAGCCACCTTATATCTTCTTTAATTGATTCGATATATTCAACATCTTCAGTTTCAGGATTTGTATCATCAAAACGAAGGTTGCAATAACCATTGTAATCTCTTGCTAAACCAAAATTAAGACAAATGGATTTTGCATGTCCGATATGCAGATAACCATTTGGTTCGGGAGGGAAACGGGTGATAACTTTATTAAACCTTCCGGATTTTAAATGCTCATCAATTATTTCTGTTACAAAATTCGATTGTTTTATTTCAGGTGTTTCTTTTTCAATATCGCTCATATAATTCAGGATTTATTTGTAGAAATATTAATAACCCCAATTGCTTTTTTTATTCTTTTAATTGATTCATCTTTACCCAGGATATCAACAATATCAAAAACTCCAGGCCCGGCTCCCATACCGGAAACTGCTAATCTTAAAGGATGAATTAAATCTCCATTAGTAATTCCAAGTTCAGATGCAGTTTCTTTAAGTGAATTTTCATAATCTTCTTTTTTAGGATTTCCCAGCATTTCAAATTTTTCACTTAATTTTTTCATTAGTTCAGGTGAATTATTTTTCCATCTTTTACCAACAACTTCGGTATCATATTCTTCAGGTGCTTCAAAAAAATAAGGACTTTTTTCTAGATAATCCTTAATAAAAGTTACCCGTTCTTTCATTGCTTCAATAATTTTGAGAAGATAATCATTGGAATAATCTTGTTGTTTAAATTTTGAATTTGATAATTCTTCCCTCAACAGAATAAGTAGTTCAGAATTTTCTTTTTTTCTAAGATGTTCCGCATTCAACCAATTAAGTTTCTCAACATTAAATATGGCCCCTGCTTTATTTACTCGCTCAAGAGAAAAATTTTCAACCAATTCATTTAAATAATAAAATTCTCTGTCATCGCCTGCTGTCCATCCAAGAAGAGCTACAAAATTAATAAGAGATTCTTTTAGATAACCTTTAGCTTTATAATCTTCAACCGCAACATCTCCCTGGCGCTTACTTAATTTGGATCTGTCAGGATTAAGCAGGAGAGGGAGGTGAGCAAAAATAGGTTTTTCCCAGCCAAAAAATTCGTAGAGCAAAATATGTTTAGGCGTTGATGAAAGCCATTCTTCGCCACGGATTACGTGTGTTATCTTCATTAAATGATCATCAACAACATTGGCGAGATGGTAAGTCGGGTAGCCATCACTCTTAATTAAAACTTGGTCATCTACAATGTCGCTGCTGAATTCCACCCTGCCTCTTATAACATCATCAACAATAATTGCAACATTCGGCTTAACATTTAATCTAACAACATGACTTTCATTCTCCGTAAGTTTCTTCTTAACTTCTTCTTCTGTAAGATGAAGACAATGTTTATCATACTTCGGCTGCACTCCTTCTTTGTCAAGTTTTTTTCTTAATTCGGAAAGTCTTTCCTGGGAACAAAAACAATAATAAGCTTTCTTTTCTTTAATAAGATATTTAGCGTGCTCATTATAGATTTCCAATCTTTCTGATTGTAAATAAGGACCGGATTCACCTTCAACACCGGGACCCTCATCAAAATTTAAACCTGCCCATTGCAAAGTTGAAATAAGATTTTTAACAGCACCTTCAACATATCTTGCCCTGTCCGTATCTTCTATGCGAAGAATAAATTTTCCATTATTCTTCTTTGCAAAAAGATAATTATACAAAGCAGTCCTTAAACCGCCAACGTGCAGGTAACCAGTCGGACTGGGTGCAAATCTTGTTCTTACTGAGTCACTTATCATGAAAAATCTGATTAAAGATGCACAAAGTTAATAAAGTTTGAAGAATTATTGGAGTTAAACTTAGGATGAAGAAATCTAAACTGCTTTTACTTTAATTGTGGTATAATACTTTACCTTCTCTATAAACTCGGTGCTGTCAATTGGTTTTGGGATATAATCTGTTGCACCGGCTTCAAGACATTTCTCGCGGTCCCCCTTCATTGCAAATGCAGTTAAAGCTACAATTGGCGTTTCTTTATATTCTGGAATAAGTCTGATTTTTTCTGTTGCTTCAAAACCATTCATTACCGGCATCTGCATATCCATAAGGATAAGATCATACTTCTGCTTCTGAACTTCCATCAAAGCTTCTGCACCGTTTTCAACAACTACAATATTTTCAAAGTTGTTTTTCTTCAGCAGCCGGGTAACAATAATCTGTGAATGCTTATAATCTTCAACAAGAAGTATTTTAATAACGTCATGTTTTGTAATTAATTCTTCCGGAGTTGAAGGTTCATCATAACGGTTTATCATTGCACTTATTGTTTCTGCCAGGTCTTCAATGTTGGTACTTTTTTTCTGAAGAAGCTCTTCAAAGAGCCCGTCTATCTTTTTAAATCATCCTGGTAATTTTCTTTGCCGGTATAAATTATAATTGGCAGGTTTGAAAATTTATTGCTTGATTTTATCAGCTTAATTAAATCATATCCGTTCAGCTCAGGCATATCAAGATCAATAATTGCAAGATCAAGATGGATATCCTCAATCAGATCCATTACTTTTGAGGAATGAGCTTCGGCAATCGCATTAAAACCTAAATGTAATACAGCTTCCTTCATCAGGTTTAAAGTGGGAACATCATCATCAACAATAAGAATATTTGAATCTTTCTTCAGCCTGTAGCTTGTTAAAACTTCAACAAGATAATTATATTTAATTGGCTTTACAAAATACTCAACTGCTCCCATCAGAAAAGCTTTCTGCTGTTCAGATTCAATTGAACAGACGATCACAGGAGTGTTTTTAGTATTGGGATTTTCTTTGAAAGTTTTAAGAAGTTCAAGCCCGCTCATATCAGGAAGAACAATATCCATTAGAACAGCAAGAAAAGTTTCACCTTCAACAGCCTTTAATGCCTGTTCACCTGAATTAACAATTCTTGGCTGGTAGCCCCATTTTGTTAAATAATTATTTAACAATTTGGAAGTTGCATAGTCATCTTCAACAATAAGTACATTATTTTTTACACCCGGTTTAGGTAATGAACTTAATTGTGTTTCCAGAGTTGGAGTTGATTGTAATCCAATTGAAAAAACATAAGTGTTTCCTTTTCCTACCGCACTGGAAATTTCCAGATTACCATTTAAGTATTCAATATATTTTTTTGCTAAGGAAAGTCCCAGACCGGTAATCTGTCCTATTTTTGAATTGCCGAGATCAGTAATTGCCGAAGGGTTATAAATCTCTTTTAGTTTTGCAGAGGTTAATCCTGAGCTTGTATCTGAGATTTTAAAATTAATGTTTTGGAAATATGGCTGAGCGACCTGAACTGTAATTTTTCCTTTACCTGTTAATCTTAATGAAAAGGTCAAAATATTGAAAAGAATATACCGGAGCTTTTGGGAATCGCTTTTAATTGTCTCCGGAACTTTAGCATCAATGTTAACAATAAAATCAAGTTCCTGTTTATTAATTTTATTTTTGAAAATGTTGATAATTTCTTCTATGAATGTTCTGATATTTATATCCGTCAAAACATCTTTACTTTTCTTTTCTTCAAGCTTTGAAATATCTACAAGATCATTCAGAAGAGAAAGAAGGTTAAAAGCATTTTCTTTTAAAGTTGTAACGTACTCCTGCTGAGATGATGATAAATTATCTTCACTTAATAACGAGGCAAAACCCATTATGCTGTTTATTGGTGTCCGCAGATCATGTGCTATTTCTGTAACAATGTTTCCAATAGATGAAGTATTAGCGGTTGAACCTTTCCACAGGTTGATAAGATGATTTATCGAAGTGCCTATAATGATTAAATTATTTTTATCATTCTGAATGAAAGAACTGCTTTTAGCTATTTTTATTAGAAAATTTCCCGACTGAGATTTTAAATGAAGACTAGCGTCAGGCATTATAAAATCAGTTGGTAAAAGTTTGCAGCCGGAATGAGAATCAAAAACTACTTGTTCGTTACTATTCTTTTTTGAATGACAGTATTGACATTCAACAATATTATTTTTTTCGAAAGAATTTTTTGTTTTTGAAGATTTTCCTAAAACTAAAAAGTTATTCTCATTAGCCTGTAAAAATAAGGCAGCCTCATAATCAAACTCGCTTACGATAAACTCGCAAATTAAATCTGGTAAATTCTGAGAGGATGCTACAGCTGATTGTAAGAGTTCACTATATTTATTTAGTAATTCAAGTTTTGAGATTTGCATTCACCAAAGGATTTATATTAAAAACATGTTATAATTTCTTCTTTACACTTTTACCAGGCAAATATAAATATTTGTGTTCTAAAATGAAAAAATGACAACTCATTACTTTATATGGAAAAATTAAAAATCTGAATTTATTTTTAGTATTCTATAATAAAATTTTTAATATTAAACGCTAATATAAATAATACTAATTCAACTTAATCAAAGTTATGAGGAAAAAAATTGTAATTATTGGCGGTGGTTTCGGGGGACTTTCTGCGGCAAAAGAATTCAATGATTTTGATGCAGACATTACATTAATTGATAGAACAAATCACCACGTTTTTCAACCTTTGCTCTACCAGGTTGCAACAGCTGCCTTATCTCCAGCAGATATCGCAGAACCAATCCGTTCTGTGTTGCGTAATTGTAAAAATATAACGGTGGTAATGGATGAAGTTATTGATATAGATAAGACCAACCGGTTAGTAATAACAAACAATGCAAAATATTCTTTTGATTATTTAATTGTTGCAATAGGATCAAGACATTCATACTTCGGTAAGGATGAATGGGAAAAGTATGCTCCTGGTTTAAAAGTTTAAATGATGCTCTTTATATAAGGGAAAGAATTTTATCTTCTTTAGAGGAAGCTGAAAAACTGAATGATAAAGTAGAGGCAAAAAAATATTTGACTTATGTAATTATTGGTGGAGGTCCTACCGGTGTTGAAATGGCTGGTGCAATTGCAGAGATTGTAAGCATTTCAATGATGAAAGATTTCAGAAATATTAATTCCGGAATGACTAAAGTTTTTTTAATTGAAGGTGAACCTAGAGTTTTAACAACTTATCCGCCCGATCTTTCAGAAAGAGCAGCAAAAGATTTAGAATCTCTGGGAGTTGAACTGATTTTTAATCAGTATGTTACTAATGTGAATGATGAAGGAGTAAAAGTTGGTGATAGGTTTATCCCGACAAAAAATATTATTTGGGCAGCCGGTAATACTATTCCCCCATTAATAAAAAAATTAAATTCAGAATATGATAAAGCAGGAAGAGTATTTGTAAATCCGGATCTCGCAATAAAAGAGGATCCAAGTATTTTTGTTATTGGTGATGCAGCAAATTTAAAAGGTAAAGATGGAAAACTTCTTCCCGGAATTGCACCTGTTGCAATGCAGGAAGGAAAGTATGTTGCAAAAATTATTATGGAAGGAAAGGATGCGGATTTAAGGGAACCTTTTAAATATTTTGATAAAGGAACTATGGCTACAATTGGTCGGGCAAGGGCTGTTTGCATTATAACCGGATTAAAATTTAAAGGATTTTTGGCATGGGTGCTTTGGGGAATCATTCACATATTTTTTCTTATCTCATTTCGGAATAAGCTTATGGTTATGGCGGAATGGGCCTGGTATTATTTAACTTTCAGAAGGGGAATACGACTTATAACCGGGCATCCTGAAGAGGTAAAAAATGAAAACACTAAAAGCTCAAATCAAGCTGCAAGTTAATCCTGTTATCAAGATTGCCGCTTATTTCAGAATCGCCTGAGCTTAAACTTTTTTCTTTTGGTTTGTATATTTCGGAATATTTGAAAGAAAGAACCATGTATGGAAGTATTTTGTATCTTCCAATAAAATACCATCTAATACCTTCTCCAAACATTGCCGGATTAGTGAGAACTCCAGTCAAATCATTTTCATATTCATATAAGGCTGAGTTAAAGGAGTCTGTCCTGAAGAAAATTATTCTTCCATAAAGATTAAGATTTGATGCAGGAACGAATCTCAAATCCTGGAAAAATAAAAATCCATCTTCTTTAAGCCCTACATCTTTTACAGAAAAGATATTGTATTCAAACCTGCTTTTCCATCTTAATGAATTTGAAATTTCATAAGTAACTTCTCCTCTTATATTTTCGCGGTTTCTTTCTGCAATAAGATTATCGTCATCATTTTTAAATTCAAGTTCTTTTCTCTCTTTTTTGTAACGGAAACTTGTTTCAACTTTGTTGAAAGGTCTGGAAACTAATTCAATAAAAAATTCATTCCCATCGGCAGGCAAAGGATTATCGAAACTTGCATTCGGGAATTTAAATTGATCATAATAAAGATTAAGTGTTCCAACAGGAATTCTCCATTTCAATCCATTATAAATTCCAAATTCATTTTGCGCTGCACCTGATCTTTCTCCAAAACTAAATCCATGAATATTTAATAAAATTGGCAGGATAACTTCTTATTGAGGAAACAAACTGAAGGTTAGAGTTGACTGAAATCTGGATATTATTTATTGAAGCAACAGAAGTACCGTTATAAACTGCTTCACCAAAAAGATTAACGCTTTCAAAATAGAAATCATAAGCTGCAGAAGTATAGTTAAACTCATCTCCGCTTATATCAAAAACAGTTGCCGGCTGAAAAGGATGATTAAACCAGGAACGGTAATGCAGAATTCCAATATGAACAAAATCTTCTTTTACAAAATCTACTCTTCCGCCAAAAGTTATTTCTTCAGCAGATTTTCTTTTTTTTATTTCTGATCCAGTTCTATGTAATCCATCTAAAGGAGTTGAAAGGATTTCACCGGTTGATTCATCAATGTTTGCATCAAATTTATTTTTTGAATAAAAAATTGAAACTGAAAAAGGTTCATAATCAAAAGTGCCTGCCGCACCTCTGAAGAAATTATTTTCTGAAGCACTGGTATAAGGCACAATTTTTTTTTCACTTTTTTTAACAGGATAAACAGCATCTGCTCCTTTTGAAAATCCATAGGCATTCCATAATGCCAGACCCTGACCAAATTCCAGATAGTAATCTCCTAGAATTAAATTCTTTATGTGCCCCAAATCCTTTGCAAATAAATGAGCAGAAGTAAATTCATTAAATTGTTTTTCGCCCGCATCCTTTTCAGTTAAAATTCCAAACTGGTAATTGTTATCAAACTTAATTTGCAGCCTGTTATACATATCAAGAGATGAACCAGCAAATTTATTCTCTGCAAATCCTTTTCGTTTTTGTAAATCGTTTGTCATCCTGTTTCTGAAATAGATTTTTGATGAAGAAGATAAGCTCTCAAATAAATCTTCGTTCTCTTCTTCGCCGGGATTAGAAACAATTGGTCCCGATGCAGTAACGAATGGAATAATTTTTTTAATTACGTCTACTGGTATTTCGCGAATGGAATATAGTTCATTTACAGAGAAGAATAACCCATATTTATTTCTATGATTTACAATATCTTGTGCCACAGAAAAATCAATGAAAGGAATTCTTTGAAGCTCATTAACACCAGCAGTATTTAGGTCTAACGGATTTTGAACAAGGTTTTCCAGGATATCATATAAATCTGATGAGACTTCATTCTCTTGTGATTCTTCAACGAGTTCATTGAGTATGTCTTCTGTCTTAACATAATTAGTATCTGTCTGAGAAAAAATATTTATTGGGCAAAAAAAGATTAATGAAAATTAATGTCGTAATGAAACAATGTTCATCTTTACAATGACATTTATCCATAGTTATTTGTTATTTAGAAAAAGATGTTCTTTTATTTTTGATGAACGATTTGATTCCTGATTTTCATCATCCTGCCAGAAGCTGATAATAATACCTGCCTGGTGTGTTAACCCAAGATCATTATGATTGTACAAAGCATAATCAAGACTAAAGATTGAATAATTTATTCCGATACCAGCAGAATATTTAGATGGTTCAGTTGAAAAACCTGTACGAATTGAAAGATATTTTATTATATCGTATTCCAAACCAAATAAAAAAGAGACTGGGTATCTAATATCTTTTTCGACTGCTGAATTAATTCTTAGATCGGATAGAACATCGTAACTAAACCCTGAATTAAAAACCACGGGGATCTGGTCATCTTCTTTGCCAAAGGTTGCACGATTTAAATTGTGAATTGAAAAACCCACTCTCAGTTCATCGGTTAAATAAGCCAAACCACCAGCATCTAAATAAAATGAAATATCGCTTCCATAGTTCTGAATTGAAAGATGATGAACATTTAGAGCAATACCACCAAAAAATTTGTTTAAATAGTTGTATGAAAAAGCTGCAAGAAATTTTGTTTCCCTGTAAAGTTCAAAACCATAAGTCATCGCGCCAACTCCAATCGAACCAAAAGAAAATGGTTCATTAAAGGCAATGAATCCATTTGCAAGTTCTGTAAACCCAAAAGGAGCAGGGGAATAATAAACACCAACTTCTCTCCAGTTCATTTGTGCAAGTCCTGCGGGATTGTTGAACAAGGCAAAAACATCATTACTTAAAGCAACATCAGAATTTGCCACAGAAATCTGCTTAGCTCCTGGAGCTTGCTGAGGAAAAGAGTAAAATGAAACCATTAACAGAAAATACAGTAGAAATATCCGGTTGCCCATAAATTTTCCGGTGAAAGTAAATTTGTTGTGTGATTATATTCAAATTCATATATTAAATCAATATTATACAATTATTGTTGGGTTCTTGAGATGAAAAAAATATTTTTTATCCTTTTATTGATTTCACCTTTTTATTTTGCACAGGAATTAAACTGCAAAGTTATAGTTAACTATGAAAGCCTTCCGGTTCTAAATAGGGAAATACTGGCAGGTTTTGCTCAGGTTGTTGAAGGTTACATGAATATGACCAGATTTACAGATGAAGATTGGAACGGTCCAAAAATTCCCTGCACAATGAATATTTTCTTTATCTCTGCTTCAAGCGAAATAAATTATACAGCACAGGCAGTTGTTATAAGCCAAAGACCAATTTACAATACAAATAATTTTACGCAAATGGTAACCGTAAATGACAACAGCTGGTCATTCACTTATGAAAAAGGACAAAACCTTTATTCGAACTCTTCAACATTCGATCCTCTCACAAGTTTTCTGGATTATTATGCCAACATAATAATTGGTTTTGATATGGATTCATATTTTGAATTGGGAGGGTCTCCCTATTTTTCTAAAGCTTTTAATATTGTAAATCTTGGAAGCTCCAGTTCATTTTCTGGAGGATGGCAGGCTACAAGTCCTACAACCTACAGCAGGTATAATCTTGTATCTGATCTGCTTAATGAAAAATACAGACCATTCAGGGAAGCATTTTATAATTATCATTATAACGGGTTGGATATTTTTATTGAAAATAAACCGCTTGCACTTGAGAAACTGATTGGTATTGTAAAAACATTAGAACAAATGAAGGCAAAAGTTGATCTGAATACAGTATTAATAAAAACATTTTTTGATGCAAAGTATGGTGAGCTTACTGATTTCTTAAGACATGCAAAAGATCCTGGGCTATTTAAAAGTCTAAAGAAAATTGATCCGGGCCATGCTGCTAAATATGATGAAGCAATAAATAAGTTAGAGTAGAGTTAGCTTAAATTTAGATTTAGTTTTAAATTTTTATTGATTGCACTTGTCTCATTCAATTAATTTAATTGAAATTATTTTTCCAATTAAATTTCTTTATCATAAATCCGGTAAGTTTTATAAATCTCTCCATTCATTACTTTTGCACCGCGGTTCATCATTTCATTATCTTCAAGAATCCAGCTTGCTTCACCAAGATCAATTCCAACATTGTGGGCACGGTTTACAATCTCCCAATAAAAAACCGCATCCAATCCTTTACGCTGGAATTCAGGCAAAACTCCAAGCACAATTATTCTAGACCATTTAATTTTTTTCTTCTGGGTCATAAGCTTAATAAAACCAAACGGGAAAAGTCTTCCGTTCATATCTTTAAGTATCTGGTTATAGTCAAGCATTACAAGAGCAAACCCAACAATCTTATTATTTATCTCACCAAATAAAACTAAGGAAGGCTCAACCAAAGGCTTAAGGTCTTTTGCCATTGCATCAATTTCATCATCAGTCATTGGAACAAATCCCCAGTTAGGTTCCCACGTTTTGTTATACACATCCTTAAAATACTCAAGCTCTTTATTAAAGTTTTTCATATTGAGTTCCCTTACTTTAATTCCTGATCTCTGCTTTGCAATTTCCTGAACTCTTCTGAGCTTGTCAGATGACATGACTTTTTTGTTCTCAAGTTTGTATGCGTAAAGATCTTTAGCTTTTTTAAATCCATAGTTTTCAATCAGGGTTATATAATATTTCGGGTTGTAAGTCATTAGCAGACGGGGAGTATCTTCAAACCCATCAACAAGCAATCCATATTCATCATTACTGGAAGGATTTGCAGGACCTCTCATCGGGCTTAGACCTTTTGATTGCAGCCATTCTTTTGCCGCGTCAAAAAGTTTGTTTGCTGTTTCCTGGTTATTTTCACATTCAAAGAAACCAAAGAAACCTACTTTATCATTGTGCTCTTTATTATGCAGATCATTTTTTATAGCGGCAATTCTTCCAATGATTTCGTTATCTCTTTTTGCTAAAAAATATTCAACTTCAGCGTGTTTAAAAAATGGATTTTTATTTCTATCAAGGATTTTTTTCCTATCTATTAAGAGATGAGGAACCCAGTAAGGATCATTCTTATAAATCTTCCAGGGAAATTTTATAAAATGCATTAAATCTTTTTTTGATTGAACTGTGGAGATTGTTATAGCACTCATTTAATTTATCCTTAAATGAAAAATAAGATATGCAAAAGAAATAGCCATAATTAATGTAAGGATAATAACAATAAATCAATCTTTTAGATTTTGAGTAGATTTAAATCAGTTCTCCCGCCAAAGAGCGGGATCGTGATGGCAAATTAGTATTTTTAAATCAATCCCAGTTTTTTACCGGTATCTCTGAATATTTCAAGAATTTTATCAAGTTGTTCGTCCTCATGAGTAGCCATATAACTTGTTCTCATCATTTGTCTTCCCTGGGGTACACCCGGTGAAATAAAAACATTTACAAATACACCGGCATCGTAAAGCATTTTCCACATTTTAAAAGCAATTAAATCATCGCCAACAATTACCGGTACAATTGCTGTTCTTCCTTCAAGCACATTAAAGCCTTCTGCTTTTAATCCACTTCTCATTTTTTCTGCATTACGAATCAGTCTTTTAACCCTTTCAGGTTCAGCTTCAAGAATATCAAGTGCCGCTAATGCTGCTGCTACCGAAGCAGGAGTTGGAGATGCACTGAAAATTAATGCCAGTGAATGATGTTTGATGTAGTTTATAACTTCCTTCTTTGCAGCAACAAAACCGCCCAATGAAGCAAAAGTTTTGCTGAAAGTTCCCATAGTCATATCAATTTCATTTTCAAGATTGAACTCACTTGCAGTTCCTCTTCCGCCCTTACCAATAACGCCAACTGAATGAGCATCATCAATTAAAATTCTGGCATTATTTTCTTTTGCAATTCTATTTAATTTATCAAGTTCAACTATTTCACCACCGGTACTAAAAACACCGTCGCTGACAATTAACTTTGCAGTATCCTTTGGTATCTTGGTTATTACTCTTTCAAGATCTTCCATATCGTTATGTTTGTAACGCACGAAATCAACAAGCGAACCTTTAGCCATTAAATTACCGGCAATAAGACAAGCATGATTATCCTTATCAGAAACAATGTATTCTCCCCGTTGAACAATGGTTGGAATTATTCCTTGTCCGGTTTGGTAACCTGTACTAAATAATAAAACTGCTTCCTGTCCAAAAAATTTAGCTAACCTGTTTTCTAATTCTATATGCATATCAAGAGTTCCGGTAAGATACCTTGAACCAGAACAACCGGTGCCATACTTTTCAACTGCTTTCACAGCAGCTTCTTTTACCTTTGGATGAGCAGTAAGACCAAGATAATTATTTGAACCTGCCATTATAACTTTCCGGCCTTCAATCTGAACCACAGGACCTTCATTTTCTTCAATTGGTCTGAAATAAGGATAGAAACCGGCTTCTTTTATTTCGTCAGCACGGGTAAATTCTAAACATTTTTTGAAAAGATCCAACATTCCTCCAGAAAAATGAGCTTAATAATTCTGTTTAAAGAAAATATATTTCTTAAATTTAGCCGTTCAATCTAAAATTAAATAGACTTATAATCAATAAAATTTATATGGAAAACCAATTAACAGCGGTTGTTACAGGAGCTTCGGGATTTGTGGGAAGTAACCTAGTTGATTTGCTTATAGAGAAAAATTTTAAAGTTAAATGTATAATAAGGAAAACAAGTAATATCAAATGGCTTGAAGGAAAAATAGCTGAGATTCATACCTGTGAATTGACTGATAAAGAAGGATTAAGAAAAATTTTTAATGGAGCAGATTATATTTTTCACGTTGCCGGTGTTGTAAAATCAAAAAAGCCGGAAGGTTATTTTAAAGGTAATGTGGAAACAACAAGAGTTATGCTTGAAACTGCTCTTGAGTTCAAAGAGAGAATTAAAAGATTTTTAATTGTAAGTAGTCAAACCTCATCAGGACCATCTCCGATTAATAATCCAATAAATGAGGACACACCGCCAAGGCCAATCACTACCTACGGAAGAAGTAAACTTGCCCAGGAGGAACTGGCAAAATCTTTCATGGATAAAATTCCAATAACAATTTGTAAATTAGCTGCTGTTTACGGTGAAAGGGATACTGAGATATTTATTTTCTTCAAAACTTTTTCAAAAGGATTGATGACAACTATCGGGTTACACGACAAACAGGTTAGTCTTTTGCACGTTGCTGATGTTGTACGCGGATTATTTTTGGCGGCAATATCGGATCAATCAAAAGGAAAAACTTATTTCATAACTTCAGAAAAATATTATACCTGGAAGGAAGTTGGTGATGCGACATCATCAGCTCTTAAAAAAAAACCTATTAAAGTAGCCGTCCCACATTTTTTGGTTTATATAATTGCTGCTATTGCTCAATTCTTTTCGATGTTCGGTAGTAAAGCTGCCACATTAAATATTGAAAAAGGAAAGGACATTACACGTCCTGCCTGGATTAGTGATTACAAAAAAGCTTATAATGATTTTGGTTTTAAACAGGAAATCTCTCTTGAAGATGGAATTAAAAGAACGATTGAATGGTATAAAAAAGTCGGCTGGTTATAAAAAATAAGTCAATCACTTCAGTTAATTATTTTTAGCCCCTTCTGCAATCCATGTTTTAACTCCCTGCACCTGGTTTAAAGTTAATGCCTTATAAGGTGAGCCAACCGGAGGCATTGGCGGAAATCCTGGTCTTCCTTCAATTGTCCAGACCAATTTGCTGTTATCAGGTTCAGTGGGAACAACAACGCTTGGATCTGCAATTGTACCTGACCAAGTTGTTAAATCAAGACCGGCTTCAGTTGTTCCAACCCCGTGGCAGTTTACACACTTAATATTAAATATTGGCTGTATATGTTTGGAATAACTGACATTTGATGATGGGATTTGTGTATCATCAATGCTTGTCGTTGAATCTTTACATCCGAAATAAAAAACTAATGGTAAAAGGAAAAAAATTTTTTTCATAACCAAGATTCTAATTATGCAAATTTACTTTCTTATAAAAAATCATCCAAGTCAATAATAAAACTATCTTGATAAACAGTTACATAGTAATTATTTTGAAATAAGTGAAAATGAAATTTTTCATTTTTAATTGATAATTGTTCCGGGGCTATAGCTCAGCTGGGAGAGCGCTTGAATGGCATTCAAGAGGTCAGGAGTTCGATCCTCCTTAGCTCCACCAGACTTCGTTTTGAGCAAAGCAAAAAATGAAGCCTGCATCGGTATAACCTGATTTATCAGGTGAAGCCGTGCTTTTGTTAATAAGATTAAACACTTTGCTCAAAACTTCGCCTTGGCAAGCAAGATAATAAGTTGGGAAATGTATTATTACATTTAAATACTTCAAAGTAAAGATTATCCGGACAAATATTATACGGGTTATACAACAAATATTAAGAAAAGGATAATAAAACATAATGAAGGAAGTGTATCATATACTTCGAAGTATAAACCCCGGGAAGTTAATGTTGCAATAGCTTTTAGTGATAAGCAAAAGGCACTTTCATTTGAGAAATATTTAAAGAGTCATTCGGGAAGAGCATTTGCAAGGAAACATTTTTAATAGAATGGTATTGGGGCTATAGCTCAGCTGGGAGAGCGTCTCGTTCGCAACGAGAAGGTCAGGGGTTCGATTCCCCTTAGCTCCACAAAACAAAAATTCAGATGTTTTATCTTACTAAAGAATCTTAGTTTGGGGCAGGAATGCTTTTGGGAAATTGTTCAAATTTAAAATAAAACTTAGATTTTTGCGGCATATTGTTTGAAAATCAAATGAGCCAGGGCATTCTGATTTAAGTCAGAATAAAATAAAAAAAAATACCTTATATTGAATTTACTTTCTATTGGAAGGGCAGAGCTATGAAACTTGGTTCCTTTAAAAACAGCGCTCCGGAATACGTAGTTAAGGGAAATAATAAAATGCTGCTTGGTGATTTTAAAGGTGCTATCCTTGAATACACAAAAGCCATAATGATTGATCCGCAGTTTCCATATTCTTATACAAGCAGGGGAGCCGCAAAAATGGAATTACACGATTATGAAGGAGTTATTCATGATTGTATGCAGGCTTTACGGATTCATTTTAATGCTGAAGTTGAAGCTGATAAAAAAGCTTCATTAAAAGGTCTCGCAAAAAATTCAAATCCAAACCCGGTTTATTCAAAAATATATACAATGATTGGAACTGCCAAATTACTTTTAGGGAATAAAGAAGAAGCATTACTAACACTAAACAGTGCACGTTTACTTGGAAATACAGACGCATACGATATTATGAAATCATATAGCAGGTAATAATTAAAACTTAAAAGTTCTAAAGTTTGATTTAATTTAGAAATCATTCCTTAATTTTTACAATTTATTTTTTACTTCCATATAAATAGATAATCCCTTCCTATAAAAACTTCTTTGTTTTTGATAAACAGCAACATTTCATATCTTTACAAATAATGAATTTGCTACCAGAAAACAGTTACTATAAACAAATTCTAAAACTTGCTTTACCGGCAATAGCAGGATTATCAACTCAAATGGTAGTTTCATTAGTGGATTCTGCCATGGTTGGAAGGCTTGAAGAAGCAACTTATGCTTTGGCTGCAATGGGTTTGGGAGTTTTAGCAACCTGGGCTCTAATTAGTTTTTTTTCCAGTTTAGCAACTGGTACTCACGTTTTGGTTGCAAGAAAATTTGGTGAAAATAAAAAAGAAGAATGTACTGTTGCTTTAATAAACTCAATAATAATTGCATTTATAATTGGAATAGTAGTCGCTCTTACAGCGGTTTTTGCAGCACATTCCATAGCTGATTTTCTTGCAGCAGATCCTGTTGTTGGCGGTTACGCCGGTGATTATCTCTTTTATCGTTTTCTGGGAATTCCCGCTTTTCTTATCTCTGTTTCCTTTAGAGGATTCTTTTTTGGAATTGGTAAGCCCAAGATTTTTATGTTTTCCGGTGTAATTACAAATGTGCTTAATATTTTCTTTAATTCTGTTTTCATCTATGGAAATTTTGGTATGCCCAGAATGGGTCTTGCTGGGGCCGGTCTTGCATCAAGCATTGCGACATTGTTTGATGTAATATTCTATTTCTCAGTCCTTATGCTTCCTTATTACAGAAATAATTACAAACCATTTAGAAATTTTCATATTAATTACAAAATCTTAAAGAATATTTATAAAATATCTCTCCCGGTTTCCTTCCAGAATATTTTTATACTTTTAGGATTTTTAAGTTTTGTTGCAATTGCAGGTTTAATCGGAACTTTGGAACAGGCTGCTACTCAAGCTGTCATCAGCACATTGTTTATATCTTTTCTTCCTTGTTTTGGTTTTGGCATTGCAGTTCAAACATTGGTTGGGAATAATTTTGGTTCACGCAAATTTAGTTTAGCAAGAATATATGGTTTTGAAACCGCAAAAATTGCAACTTATTATACTTTAATGCTCGGGATAATTTTCTTTGTAATTCCCCAATATGTACTTCTCATAATAACAAACGATGAGAAAATTATAGAAGTTGCTAAACCTGTTTTAAGAATCGCCGGCTTTGCTCAAATTTTTTATGCTACTGGTGTTGTTCTTGCAAATGGATTACAGGCAGCAGGTAAAACATTTTTTGTTATGTTTTCAGAGGTAATTACTAATCTTATAATTTTTGTCCCGCTGGCTTATTTCCTAGGGGTTTATTTAGGATTAGGATTATTCTGGGCGTGGTTTGCATTACCAATTTATATAATCATTTATTCTTCAATTATTTTCTACAAATTCAAATACAGTAAATTTGATTGATTAATTATTGAACTAAAAACCAGTTACAATTAAGTGATGTTGTTCAATTTCTTCAATGTTTATAAGAGATTTAGAAAGAACTAAATTAAATGTTGTCTTTAGAAAAACATTATTAAAAATTCATTAAAACCTTGACATTAAAGTTGGCGGGGGATATATTTTAGCTATGAAAAAAGGATACTTTGTATTTTTCATAATAATATTAGGTGTCATAACAATTTTTGGCGGGGCAAGCCTTGTAAGCTTCCAGGGTTATAATCAGGGTGAAGATATAAAAATTGAATGGCAGACTGCAAAAGAAACAAGTCTTAAGAATTTTGTAATAGAAAGAAAAACCAACGAATCAGATTATATTGAGATAGCTACTGTTCAGCCAAAAGGTGATAATTCTTTTTATTCCTACCTTGATGAAACTGCCTATAAGCAAAATGATTTTGTTTTTATCTACAGACTTAAAATAGTTGAACTAAATAATACCTATTCATATTCTAATACAATCACTGTATCTCCGGTACAAGGAGTCAAAAGAACCTGGGGCAGCATCAAAGCTATGTTCAGGTAAAAAACCTGATGTCTTTTCTTCCTCAAAAAATTCCACTAAATACTTAATTTTCAGATGAATTTTTCCCCCCTATCTCTTCTCTTAATTGTTTTTTTCTTTTTCTTAGGTTGTTCAGGTTCTAAAAGATTTACAAATAATGAATCTGAAAACATTACATTATCAAATAATGTAAGACTTTTAATTGATGAGACAATTAATGAGAAAGAAATTCTTATTGGCTCAAAATGCTTTCTTTTTATTGGGGAAAATAAATTCAAATTGATTAATCCCGGAGATGCTTTAAAATTTACCATAAACGGTAATAATCTTTCTTTGAAATCAGGAAATAATTTTAACGAATCGGAATATTTCCAGTTAGCTCCTGTTGATTCAACTCAGTTTTTAGTTTGTAACGGAATGAAGCTTAGAGGCAAATTAAAAATAGTTAATAATTTAAATTCTGTTTCACTGGTAAATACTCTGGATCTGGATTCATATCTTAAAGGAGTTATTCCACGGGAAATGCCTTTGGGAAAGGAGAAAGAAAATTATGAAGCTTTAAAAGCATTTGCCATCTGTGCACGAACATATTCCCTGATAAAAATTAATTCCGGATCGGTTCTTCAAACAAAAAAATATTTTGATCTTTACATTGATGTTAGGGATCAGGTTTATGGTGGCGTTGATACTGAAAAACCAATTTCAAATTTAGCTGTTGATGAAACCCAAAATTTAATCTTGACCTATGATGGAAAACCGGCAAAGGTGTATTATCATTCAACCTGCGCAGGAAAAACAGAAGATGCTAAAAATATTTTTGAAGCTGATTCAGTTCCTTATCTCTCAGGAGTTGAAGATGGGAAGGTTCCTTATTGTTCAATTTCTCCATCATTTAATTGGGAAGAAGTCTATACACCTGAGGTTTTTATTGAAAGATTAAAGAATGCAAATCTTGTAGGTCCTGGTTTTGATATTATAGAAAAAGTTTTAATAGTCAGCCGCTTTGAATCCGGTAGAGTTAATGAGCTAAGAATTGATTTAGCTGATTCACATACAGGAGATGCAACTTCAGTAGCTTTGCAAGGAAACAATATCCGTAGTATTATCAGAACAGCAAATAATAAAAGTATTTTAAAAAGTATCTGGTTTGATATTAAGCTTGATGAAAATAAAAATGTTACTATAACCGGAAAAGGTTATGGGCACGGAGTTGGTTTATGTCAGTGGGGAGCAATTGGGCAATCAAGAGCCGGGAAAAGTTATAAAGAAATATTATCTCATTATTTCCCGGGAACAAAAATTTCTTACCTGAATGATTAAAACTAAATATCAAATCTGGCTTGCATCTTCTTCTCCAAGAAGAAAAAAATTACTCGAGCAGTTAAATATTTCCTTTAAAACCATCTCTGTTGATATTGATGAGACAATAGGAAAAAATGAAAAACCATTAAATGCTGTAAAGAGATTATCGGCAGAAAAGATGAGAAAAGCTAAAGAAAAAATAAAAGAAGGGGTTATCATTACAGCGGATACAATTGTTGTCCTCGATAAAGAAATTATTGGAAAACCAGCTAATAAAAAAGATGCTTTAAAAATACTTGAAAAGCTTAGCGGCAAAACTCATATAGTTTATACCAGTTTTTGTATCTCCAATATTGAAAAGAAAATAAAGATAAATGATTATGAAAAAACTTTAGTTACTTTCAGAGAATTAAATAAACAGGAAATTATTGATTACGTTAATACCGGAAGCCCGATGGATAAAGCAGGTGCGTATGGAATTCAGGATGATTTTGGCGCCGTGTTCATAAAAAAAATTAACGGAGATTATTACAACGTGGTCGGTCTTCCTCTTACAAAAGTTTATAATGCTTTATTGCAGGTAATTTAATTGTTAAAAAAAATCAGGAAAAAACTTTTAATCTCTATTGCGCTTGCCGGACTGCTGTATCTTGGCTTCACAATATATGCAGAAGTTGATCAGCTTATTTTTGCTTTTAAAAAATTTAACTGGCTGCTTATCCCTTTAATTCTTCTCTTTGCTTTTTTTAATTACCTTATAAGATTTTTTAAATGGCAATATTATTTATCGCTACTTGAAGTAAAAATAAACTTTTGGAATTCGCTCTCAATTTTTTTTTCCGGTTTTGTTATGAGTATTACGCCCGGTAAGATGGGTGAGCTTCTCAAATCATACCTCGTTAAAGAAGTAACCGGCACCCCAATAAGTAAAACCGCACCTATAATTCTTTTGGAAAGAATAACTGATTTTTTTTCTTTGATAATTATTGCAATTGTAGGTGCTTATTTTTTTGAGTTTGGAAAAGAAATTTCAGTCGGGATTGGAATTATTTTCCTGGGAATTATTATCATTTTAAGTAACAGGCAGCTTGCTATTCCCGTTATTAAATTTCTAGAACGATTTAAATTCTTACATAAATATATTGAAAGCGTTCATAGCGCTTATGATAGCTCATACAAAATGTTAAGATTTAAGCCGCTTATTTTAATGCTGCTATTAAGTGCAGCAGCATGGTTCTTTGAATGTTTGGGATATCAAATAATTCTAAGTAATTTTGGAGTGAAGCTTGGATTATTCTGGGCATCTTTTGCTTATGCGTTTTCAACAATTGTTGGAGCAATAACAATGCTTCCCGGCGGATTAGGTGCTACGGAAGGTTCATTAACTTTCCTGGTTATACAGGAAGGATTTTCAAAAGAAATTGCTGTTGCATCCACATTCATAATAAGGGTTGTGACATTGTGGTTTGCAGTTTTAATAGGTGTAATAAGTGTTACTCTTTATCAACTTAAATTTGGGAAAATACCAATCGAAACGGCTTCTCAGGATGAAGCTTCAATTCAAAAATAGGGAGAAAAATAATAATGAATAAGTTCAAGAAAATTTCTGTTCCATCAAACGGAGAAAAAATAACAACAGTAAACGGAAAACTTAAAGTTCCGGATAACCCGGTAATTGCTTTTATTGAGGGTGATGGAACTGGTCCTGATATATGGAATGCTTCAAAGCTGGTTTTTGATGAAGCTGTTAAGAAAGCATATAACGGTAAAAAGAAAATTGCCTGGATGGAAATTTTTGCCGGAGAAAAAGCATTAAAAGTTTATGGAAAAAATAAATGGCTTCCGGAAGAAACTGTTGATGCGGTTAGAGAATATGTTGTTGCAATTAAAGGTCCACTTACAACTCCGATTGGCGGAGGAATTAGAAGTCTGAATGTTGCTCTAAGACAGCTTCTGGATTTATTTGCCTGTGTTCGCCCCGTTAAATATTATGCCGGCGTTCCCAGCCCGATGAAAGCCCCGCAAAAACTTGATATAGTTTTGTATCGTGAAAACACTGAAGATGTTTATTCAGGAATTGAATTTAAATCCGGAACTGATGAAGCTGAAAAATTAATAAAGTATATAAACAAAAATTTCGATAAGAATATAAGGGATCTTTCTGGGGTAGGAATAAAACCAATGAGTGAGTTTGGTTCATCCCGTCTTGTAAAAAAAGCTATTGAATATGCAATTGGTCATAAAAGAAAAAGTGTTACACTTGTTCACAAGGGAAATATAATGAAGTTTACTGAAGGCGCTTTCAGAGATTGGGGTTACAAACTTGCGAAAGCTGAATTCAGAGATAAAATTGTAACTGAAGATGAACTCTGGAAAGATTATAATGGCAAAATGCCTGAAGGAAAAATTCTTGTAAAAGATCGAATTGCAGACAGTATGTTTCAGCAGTTATTATTGAGACCAGATGAATATGATGTTGTTGCAACTCCCAATTTAAATGGTGATTACTTATCTGATGCCGCAGCGGCTCAGGTTGGAGGATTAGGAATGGCTCCGGGTGCAAATATAAGCTACACAACTGCAATTTTTGAGGCAACTCATGGTACTGCACCAAAATACGCTGGCATGGATAAAGTGAATCCTGGTTCTGTAATATTATCAGGTGTTATGATGCTGGAATATATTGGCTGGAATAAAGCCGGAAAATTGATAGAGAAAGCTCTTAAGAAAACTATTAAATCAAAAGTTGTTACTTATGATTTTGCGAGACAAATGAAAGGTGCAACCGAAGTTAAATCATCTGAATTTGCAAAAGCTATTGTAAACAATATGTAATAAATTTCGGATACATTTTTAAAATGATGTGAGGTTGAGTAGAATGAGCATAAAATATTTATTTTTATAAAGTTAGAATTATTTCTATCATTATGTTTCCTTGATTTTCGCAAGGTCTGTTGTTATATTCAAAGTGAACAAAAGTTAATATTGAAAGGAGAATGATATGTCTAGTGAAAACAATCAAGGTAAAGGTTTACTTATTGGCTTGTTAATTGGCAGTGCTCTCGGGGCTTTAGCAGGATTACTCTTTGCCCCGAAATCAGGAAAAGAGTTAAGACAGGATATTAAAAACAAATCTGATGAATACTTGGATGATGCAGAAAAATATATCGCTGATGCCAGGACAAAAGCAAAAGATCTTATCAACGAGGGCAAAAAAAGATCTGAGAAAATAATTACTGATGCAAAAGTAAAATCAGATGAGCTTTTAAAAGATGCTGAAAGAATTTTTAAAGATGCAAAAGCAAAAACTTCAACAATGGTTGAAACCGGAAGAAAAACATTTGTTGATGAAACCGATAAGCTTAAAACTGCTTTTAAAGCAGGGGTTGATGCTTACAAAGAATCAAAGAACTCGTAAATTGCAATGGATTTAGTTACAGTTTTTACTATTCTTTTGCTTGCTGCAGCTACATGTTTATGTATTGCACTTATTATCTATATCAGAAAAATTACCAAATCATTTGATGAATTAAGAAATGACATTAAAACTATTTCAGATGAAGTAAAACCTTTGATTAATTCTGTTATCGATTTAAGTGATAATTTAAATAAGCTGTCATCAGATTTAAAAGAACCGGTACAAACGGCTAAAGTTATTGTCAACAAAGTTAAAGACAGAGTAGATCAAATTTTGGAAGTAGAAGAAAAAATTCGGGGAGGTTTTGAAAATTCTGTTTCAGGAATGATAAAAAACCTCTCTTCTTTTGCAAATGGAGTAAGTACTTTTTGGAAAACCTTCAGAAAAAACAATCAATAAAAATACAATCGTTAAAAAATAAAATCTCACCCTTGAATTTTAGGAGGCTAACACTTGAAAGAATACGGACCAGATTCCATAAGGAATGTTGCATTCATCGGGCATAGTGGAAGTGGTAAAACTTCCTTGTCCGAAATACTTCTTTACACTGCACATGAAATAAACAGGATAGGAAGTATAGTTGAAGGAAATACAGTCTCAGATTACTCACCAAATGAAATAGAAAAACAAATCTCAATCTCAACTTCTCTTCTCCACATTGAATGGAATAATAATAAAATTAATTTACTTGATACACCCGGTTATTCTGATTTCATAGGTGATGTTAAATCTGCTTTGAGAGTAAGTGATACGGCAGTAATGGTTTTAAAATCTGCTGAGGGAGTAGAAGTTGGTTCTGAATTAACAGGACATTTTATTAATGAATATGAACTTCCCTCTGCAATTATTATCAATAAAGTTGATAATGAACATTCAGCGTTCAGTCAAACCGAACAGCAGGCAAAAGAGAGGTTATCAAGCGGAGCTATTATTGTTACCTTTCCTGTTGCTGAAGGCGTGAATTTTAATACGGTGGTTGATGTATTAAAAATGAAAGCTTATACCTACGGAGATGCAGGCAGCAGGAAAGTTACTGAGGTAGAAATACCAGCCGATTTAAAAGCAAAAGCCGAAGCTTACAGAACTGAACTTGTGGAGAAAGTTGCCGAGACTACTGAAGAGTTAATGAATAAATATTTTGAGGATGGTAGCCTATCAGAGGCTGATTTATCTGAAGGGATAAGACTATCTTTAATCAAAAGAAGTTTTACTCCCGTCTTTGCTGTTTCAGCAGCAAAAGGCGTAGGGATAAATAATTTTCTTGATTTTGCTGCTCAATATTTTCCTTCACCACAGATTAAAGGTGGGGAGGAAGCTTCTTATGCAAATTCAAGTAATAAGGTAATGGTAAAACCTGATCCGGCAGGCGAACCGGTATTATTTGTTTTTAAAACTCTTTCTGAACAGCATGTAGGAGAATTATCTTTATTTAAAGTTTTTTCAGGTACGGTGCATGCTGGTCTCGATATGGTTAATGAAGCAAACAATAAAAGTGAAAGACTTGCTCAGCTTTCTATTCTTAACGGGCATAATAGAAATGAAGTAACACAAATACTTGCAGGTGATCTTGGAGCAGTTGTTAAATTAAAAGATACTCATACAAATAATACCCTCACTTCAAAAAATCTTCCTGTAATTATAAAACCGATTGAATTTCCCGAATCAGTTATAAGAGGAGCAATTGTTCCAAAAGCAAAAGGTGATGAAGATAAAATCGCTTCAGGCTTGCACACTTTACATGAAGAAGATCCATCCTTTAGTGTAAAATTTGACCCTGAAATTTCACAAACAATAATTTCAGGTCAGGGTGAACTTCAGCTTTCTCTTGCTGTAAAGAGATTAAAAGAAAGATACGGTGTTGATGTTGATCTTGTCGAGCCAAGGGTTCCTTTCAGGGAAACAATTAAAGCAAAAGTTGAAGAAGTTGAATACAAGCATAAAAAGCAGTCCGGTGGAAGAGGTCAGTATGGTCACGTTTATTTTAAAATGGAACCTCTGCCCCGTGGAAAAGGATTTGAATTTGAAGATGCAATAGTAGGTGGAGTTGTTCCGGGAAGGTTTATTCCTGCTGTTGAAAAAGGTATTATCGAAACAATGGAGAAAGGTGTTCTTGCAGGAAACAAAGTTGTAGATGTTAAAGTCACTCTTTTTGATGGAACATATCATAATGTTGATTCGGATGAAATGTCTTTCAAGCTTGCTGCTGCCCAGTGTTTTAAAAAAGGTTTTCTTGCGGCAAAACCCTGCCTGCTCGAACCTATTTATGAAGTCGAAATAACTGTACCTGAAGAATATATGGGTGATGTTATGGGTGATATCTCAAGCCGAAGAGGAAAAATTCTTGGAATGGATACAGATGGTCATTTCCAGAAAATAAAAGCTTATGTACCGTTAGCTGAATTATATAAATATTCTTCTCATCTTAGAAGCTTAACTCAGGGTAGAGGTAATCATAAAAGAAATTTTGCATATTATGAAGAAGTCCCGAAAGAAGTTGAACAGAAAATAGTTGATGAATATAATAAGTTAAGAGAAGAAGGACATTAAAGCTTGTTAATAGGTATTGTTAAATCATTCAACCATTCATTACTGCCTATCGACAGGCAGGCATTCAATCAATCAATTTGTTGTTAGATGAATGATTGAATGACCTTATGATTGAATGACTGTGGGATTGAATGAATATTATTTATAACTTTCTTTTATTCACTTAATGGAAAAACTCTGGTCTCCTTGGCGTTCTCAATACATTGATTCATTTCTTGATAAAGAAAAAAAAACTCAATGTATTTTATGTGAGCTTTCAAAACAAGATCCGGTGGACGCTGGCAATCTTCTTCTTGATAAAGGAGAATTAACTTTTACAATTCTCAATCTTTATCCTTACAACAACGGACATATAATGATTATTCCTTTTGAACATAAAAAAGATTTCGGAAAACTTTCTAAAGCCGAGAATGCAGAAGTTATGGAGAAACTCAATTTAGCTGTCAAAGTTTTAACTGAAGCAATCGGTCCGGAAGGCTTTAACATAGGCGTAAACCTGGGTAAATGTGCAGGTGCCGGAATTGATGACCATATTCATTTTCATGTTGTCCCGAGGTGGAATGGAGATACTAATTTTATGCCTGTTCTTGGTGACGTAAAAGTTATTTCTCAGGATTTACTGCAAACAAAACAAAAGCTTTTAAACGCTTACCAGAAAGTAAAAAAGGAGATCAGCGGGCAATTATAAATATAACAGCATATATGAAATCCTTAATTGCTAAATTTTTTAATTGCCATATTGCTTTTAACAATTTAACAGTAAAACAATTTGACGATTTCTTTTCCGTATTAACAAAGATTCAATAATGAAGAAACTATTATCTTTATCATTCACAATTATTTTTCTTCTGTTAGTTTCCTGCTCTGAATCACCAAAAAAAGAAAAAATTGAAATTAAATTTGACTCGCTCATTTATGATGATAATGGTAAGCTGTTTACTGGAACAAAAAAAGGTAATGTAGATGGAAAAGCTATTGAATATGAAGTGGTTGATGGAATAAAGAATGGTTCATTCAAAACGTTTTATCAAAACGGTAACCTAGAGATGAAAGGGCAAATTGAAAACAATAAAAATACCGGTAAATGGAGCTACTATTTTGAGGACGGCACTCTTGAATCTGAAGGAAATTTTGAAGATGACCTGGTTGAAGGAAAGTGGGTTTGGTATTATCCTTCAGGAAAATTAAAAGAGACCGCCGACTATAAAAACGGATTAAGAAACGGGAAACTGGTTATGTATGATTCCCAAGGAAAAATTGATTCTGAAAAAATATTTGAAAAAGGAATTGAATTAAAATGATCAGGATTGGGAAATATATTTTCATTTTTCCGGGAATTATTTTATCTTTTTTTATTCAAAGCTGTTCATCCTCTTCAGGAACAGAAAACGGAAATGATAAGGTCAGGTATGAAGAAAATAAATTAATAAAAAATATTGACGCCGAGGAAAGAGAATATATTAGTGCATCAAAAATAAATTCAATTGAAAAAATAAACTTCACACTGGATTCAAACGGAAAGCCTATTGATGGTGAAAAGCTGTCAACTTTAAATTATAATTCAAATGGTTTTTTAACTGAAACAATAATTTATAGTCTGGACGGCACCGTTAAAGATAAGTACACTTATGAATATGATAAAAATGGAAGAAGGATTAAAACATCGAGATATTCAGATGGACAATTGCTTAATAGCTATAAATATGATTACAATGAATTCGGAAACAAAATTAAGGCATACAGTTATAACCCTGCCGGGGAACTTGAAGAATATTATCTCTATAAATATGATGGTGAAGGAAATCTTGTTGAAGAAGATTGGTTTTCTGCTTCCGGAGAAAAAATTTACAGCGTGGAAAATGATTATGATGATGGAGTTAAAACACGCACCTCAACTTATGATAAGAACAATGATTTAATTTTTGAATATGTTTTTAAATATGATCAGAAAGGAAACATAATTGAGGAAATTAAATATGATGTCAATGGTGAGCAGACTGGACTAATTCAATATGTTTATAAGTACAATTGAAAATAATTTTTAAATCTATTAATTATTAAAGGGAATTTATTTATGCCTTCAGGTAAACCATTAGTTGCAATAATTATGGGAAGTGATTCCGATCTTAATATTATGCAGGAAGCTTCAAATATTCTTACTGAATTTGATATTGGTTATGAAATGAAAGTTATATCTGCTCACAGAAGCCCCAGGTATTTATCTGAGTATGCTTTAAGTGCACCAGGGAGAGGAATAAAAATAATTATTGCAGGTGCAGGCGGGGCAGCACATTTACCGGGAGTTACTGCTGCATATTTCCCTTTGCCGGTAATAGGAGTTCCTGTTAAAGCTAAATCACTGGATGGTCTTGATTCTCTTCTTTCAATTGTTCAAATGCCTGCAGGTGTTCCCGTTGCAACTGTAGGAATTAACCAGTCAAAAAATGCCGGCTTGCTGGCTGTACAAATACTGGCAGCAGGTGATAAAACTCTTTTACAAAAAATGAGGGACTACAAAAAGAAAATTGAAAAAGAATCCCTCGATAAGAATAAAAATCTTCAGGAAAAAAAATAATTATTTCCTCATAGGATAAAATATTTGAGAAGAGTTTGGGGTTAATTTAATTCAAACGTGATTAAGTATTCAGTACCGGTATTATTTTTTATTTCAACATTACCTTCGATCTGGGTTACTAAACTCGATACAAGATGCATCCCCAAAGTTGTTGCTGTATCAACATTAAAAGAATCAGGCAAACCTTTTCCATTATCTTTTACGTTTAAAGAATAAAAACCATTTTTATTTTTCAGTTCTATGGAAATTATTCCTTCTTTTTCTTTATCAAATGCATGCTTAACAGAGTTTGAAATTATTTCGTTTATAATTAATCCAAGGTTGATAGTTATATCTGTATCTAAAAAAATATCCTCTGCTGAAATATTAATCTTAACATCTTCTATATTGTAAGAATTAGAAATATACTTTGAAAGTTCAGTAATGTAATTCCTGAAATTAATTTTTGACAATCTGTCATTTTTATAAAGCATTTCGTGTACAATGGCAATACTTTTTACACGGTTCTGGCTTTTAACAAAAAAATCTCTAAAATTATTTTCTGATAAATGAGTTGATTGAAGGCTTAAAAGGCTTGAAATAATCTGTAAATTATTTTTAACACGGTGATGAATTTCTTTTAAGAGAATTTGTTTTTCATTAAGTGACGAAATAATTTCTTCCTCGTATTCATATCGTTCAATAGTTAAAGCAATTATATTGGCAATTGATTGTAAAAAATCAACATCTTGTTTAGTAAAATTAGTTTTAGTTTTTGTATGGACTCCTAAAACTCCATAAGGTTTATCCTTACCATAAATAATGCAGCTCATTCCACTAACAACCCCGTGTTCCAACAAAAGCGGTGAACCATTGAATCTTTTTTCTTTGGAGAAATCAGTTACAATAACCGGTTCTTTAGAGAGTAGTGTAAACCCAGCTTGAGATTCTAAATCTGCACCAATCTTTTTACTTCCAATATAACCTTCTTTCCATCCGATTCCCTCAATTAATAATAATTCTTTCCCGTCCGGAAGAAGTTTAAGAATTTTACAATATTCTGTGTTAAGAGTATTACATAAAAGCTGTATTGCCTGCTGCATAATTTCCGAAATAGCTTTGCCCGAAAGTGAGGAAAGACCTAAACTTGAAACAGCAGAGTTTTGTTTTACTCGTATCCGTAGCATTTTCTCCAGCTTTCGCTGGTTCTCTACAGCAGATGCAATAGACATTTTTAACCAGAAAATAATAATTGTAAATATTTGAAGATTGATAATAGCTAGATTTGGATCACCTGCCGCCATTCTTTCGGATCCATTAGTGATACCTATTAAGGCAATCACTGAAAATATAAATATTACAGTTGCAGTTTCTCTTAAACCAAATCTGAATGCTACAAATAAGATAAGCGGGAAAGTTATAAACGGATATGGATATCTTTCCACAATTAAAGGGAGCTTAATAATTAATAAAGAAGGATCCATAAATATCAATGAAGTGCTCAAAATTAATAGTAATAAAATAAGAACTGCTTCAAGTGTTTTTTTTGGTTTCCAGTTAATTTTATAATCAGTAATCCACAATAAAATTACTGGTGCCGTTATTAATGCACCTCCCATATCACCTATCCACCAGGTTGTTAAAACTGAGAAAAAGTTTTCTGGTTTTACAAAACCAGTAAGAAAAAGAGAATTAACACCGATTAAAGCGCTTAGGAACGTTGCTATTATTCCTGCTGATATTACATATTTAAAAATATTTAATGGCTTTTCAAAAATGTTCTTGTCTTTAATTAATAGATTGATCAGATATAAAGCAAATAATCCTTCAAGTGTATTACCTGAAGCAATGCCAAGGCAAGTCAGTATAGTGCCTTTTGTAGTTAAATTGACTAAAAAAGCTCCTATGAAAATAGCCGGCCAGATTTTGAACCCCCAGATAATAAATGCAGTAATTGCAATCCCGGTAGGAAGCCAAAATGGCGAAGCACTCTGATGAAAAAAAGCAAAGGATAAACTTAATTTACCTGCTGCAAAATAAATAACAGTTAAAATTAAGATTAAAGTAAAAATAGTTGTGTTGTTTTTAAACCGTAAACTATCTCTCATAAGCAGAGTGTTTAAAGGATATAATAATAAGACTTAATAATTTTTAGATTATATTAAATTTTTCTATTAGTATTAACTGTTACGCATTGAAAATTAAATGCGAAATTAAGTTTTAATGTTTAAGTAGAATGTTACATGTATCACATTTATAGAAATAAAAATATTAACCTGTGTAAAAAGTAGATATTAATTTTATTTTAGGGAAATAAATTTATCACCTAAGAAGGAGGTTATATGCCACTATTTTTAGATATCCATCATAAGGTTGATGGATTAACCACAGACGCAGTTGCTAAAGCACATAAAAAAGACATCGCAACACAGAAAAAATACGGCGTAAATTATTTGAAGTACTGGTATAATGATAAAGACGGGACAGTGTTTTGTTTAGTCGAAGCTCCGGATAAAGAATCAGCCATAAAAGTACATAAAGAAGCACACGGATTATTGGCAGATGAAATTTTTGAAGTTAAGGAAGGTCATTAGGATAAACTCCTAAAAAAATAATTTAATCTTAAATTATATCTAACTTTACTTCTTGATTTTATGTTTATCAGCTAAACTATTAATAATTTTTAATTTATCACTTGAATTAAAATTATTTATTACGGATAATTACACCATCAATGATGAAGTTTAATAAATATAAAAATTATTTCTCCGGGCTCGTTCTATCTGCTTATCTTTTCTTTTTTATCCTGAATATTTTCCACTATCATCAGATAAGTATTTCCTCATTATCTCAAATAGAATGTGGAAATGAATCTGCATCAAATAAAACTGATATTTCATTTATAGATCAGAACATTATTTGTCAGTTCCAGAATAATTTCACATCTATACAAACAGCGGATGATTTGGGGGACTTTGTTTTTTCTATTGCTAATGATGAAAAGAGATTACCTTTTGATGAAAAACCTTTCATAATAAATTTAAAGAATTTTCCGCGAAATAACCCGCTAAGAGCGCCTCCTATCTCCTCGTAATTAATTCACTATTCGTTCCATTAAATTAATTTTTTTTTCGCAAATAAGAGGAGATCTTATGAAAGTGCGTATTTTAATTTTTTTAAATTTTCTTTTAATATTTAATTTTGCAGTTGTTGCACAAATAAATAACTCTTCTACATATATTATAAAAGGGGAAGTAATTGATCTTGCTGATAACGATCCATTAATTGGGGTTAATGTTTTGATTATAGAATTAAAAACTGGAACTGTAACTAACGTAAATGGGGTATTTGAATTTGCTGATATTAATGCTGGAAATTATACTCTTAAATTTTCTTATGTAGGTCATAAGCAGGTAATTAAAGAAGTAACAGTTCCATCTGAAGAATCTCAGAATATTATTGTTAAGCTTGAGGAAGAAACAATTAACCTGAATGAAGTTGTAGTTACTGGAAATCCTTTTTTATCCGAAGCAAAGGATTTGTCTCAGACAACAATTTCAATTGATAAACTGGATTTGACAATAAAAAGTGGTGGTACAGTTGGGAATGTATTGGATTTTCAACCTGGTGTGGCAATGAGGTCAAATGGAATTGCAACAGGCAGACCTGTAATTCGCGGTTTTAGTAACAACAAAGTTTTAATTCTTGAAGATGGTCTGAGAATGGGTGATTTGTCAAATGCTTCAGATGATCATAGTGTTACCGATGATGGCAGCAGTCCGGAAAAAATTGAGGTTATTGAAGGACCATCAAGTCTTCTTTATGGTAGTAACGCAATTGGCGGAGTAGTTAATGTAATTACAGATGCAATCCCCACCTCTGTACAAAATGGACTTAATGGTGAACTTCAAATGGGTGGAGCTTCAGTAAACAATGAGTACTTAGCTAATGCTCACTTAAATTATGGAATTGGAAAATTATCTCTCCATGGAAAATTCTTTAAGAGAAAAGGTGAGGACTATAAAATCAGTGGGGGTTCTAAAACTTTTAATTCAGACTTAGAAACCAATGGGTCACAGATTGGATTTTCTATTCTTCCGGAATGGGGATTAGCAGGATTTAGTTTTACAGATTTTAATAACAAATATGGTTTACCAACAACTCCTGATGCTGATGAAGTAGTTTATATAGATATGCACAAAAAACAATATAAAATTGGTCTAAATGTTAATACAATAAATTCCTTTATAAAATCCATTGATTTAAAAGCTGGATACTTGGATTATTATCATAAAGAAATTGGGGTTATGACGGGCGAAGTTGGAACTGCCTTCGGGTTAAAAACAAAAAGTGCTGATTTATCTTTTTTGCATCAGCCGCTAATAAAAAATTCTACAGGTGTCTTTGGTTTTTATGGGTTAATACAGAATTATACTGTTACTGGTGAAGAAGCTTTAACACCAAATGCAGACTATTATAATTACGCAGCTTATTTTTTAGAAAAATTCAAATTTGATAATTTCAATTTATCATTCGGATTAAGATATGAATTAAACCAAGTAAAATTTCCTGAATCAATTCTAACAGATTCAATATTCAACGGAGGGAAAAATGATTTTAATTCATTATCTGCTTCACTTGGTCTTGTTTATAACTTAAGCGAAAATACCTCTCTATTCACAAATCTGGCAAATGCTTTCAGAGCACCAACAATTGAAGAGCTTTCTTCGTATGCAATACATGATGCTCTTGCCAGTTTTGATATTGGAAACAGGAAACTAAAAAAAGAAAATTCTACAGGAATTGATTTTGGTTTACGATCTCAATCAGATAAATATTACTTCGAAATAACAGGTTATTACTCTAAGGTATTTGATTTGATTTACCGTAAGCCGTTAAATACGTTTTTTTCAGAAGACTCAGGATTTAATACAACCAGCGATGGTTTCCAGGTTCATCAATATGATCAGGCTGATGCAGTTGTTTACGGCTTTGAGACGAAATTGAATTATGAAATAATTAGTGGTTTGACTGCCACCCTTATTTCTGATTTCGTTCGCGCAAAAAATCAAATCACTAATGAAAACCTTCCTCAAATACCTCCGTTTAGATTTTCTTTTGAAGCGAGATATACATCGCATCATTATTGGTATGGTTTAACATGGAAATTAGCTGCGGAACAAAATAAAGTGGCTGCCAATGAAGAACCGACTGCAGGATACGGGCTTGTTGGTATTTATGCAGGGTTAAGGCTTTACACTGATAGGTTCGCTCATATTATTACTTTAAGAGTTGATAACCTTCTAGACCAGCCTTATAAAGATCACCTTTCTGCTATTAAAGATTTTACATATATGCCTGGAAGAAATATTTCTTTGGGATATAAATTTGTCTTTTAGGGTTTAGTTAAATTTTAGAAAGACTGTTTATAGCAGTCTTTCTTTAATATTCAGAAATCCCCCAATTTTTTCATTAATCTTGAATTGTTATTAAAAATTGATGATTATTGTATTCTAAATGCTGAAACTTTATAAATATAATTATTACTTTTCCTATCTAATCCTTTCCGCATATTTATTCTTTTTTATACTAAATATTTTCCATTTTCATCAGATCAGTATTAGCACATTATCTCAAATAAGAAATGAAAAGGAATCAAGCTCAAATAAATCTGATATTTTATTTCCGAATTCTAATTTTATTTGTCAGTTTCAGAATAATTTTACATCAATTCAAACTGCAGATGATTTGGAAAACTTTGTTTTTTCTCTTGATGATAAAGAAAAAAGATTATCATTTGATGATAAACTTTATATACAATTCTTAAAAAATTTTCCAAGGAATAATCCACTTAGAGCACCCCCATCCGGTAAATAATTAATTCTGCACAAAAATGCAGTAACTGCTTTTTCTCCTTTAAATTAATCAACAAATAGGAGTACCGGATGAAATCCATTCGAATGATTATAGGTTTATTATTATTAGTGTTATCTGGAGTATTATATTCCCAATCCAATGTTAACCCTAACGTTAGCACTATTGGTACGTTTAACACTTTCACAAATTTTATTAAAGGGTCAAATGAATATGGAAAATTGAATTTTGAAACACCCGAATTAGAATTATTTGTTGATGGTTATCTTAATCCATATTCCCGCGCAACGATTAATATAGCATTTGAAGAAGGACAATTTGGAGTTGAGGAAATTTATGCTGAAATCCTTCGCGGCTTGCCTTTAGACATGCAGATAAAAGCAGGGAAGTATCTGGTTGGATTCGGAAAATTAAATACGGTTCATCCGCATGCCTGGCCTTTTCTAAATCGACCATTGGCTCACCAGGTTTTTTTTGGCGAAGGTGGTTTTAATGATATAGGTTTTGATCTTAGTTTTATTCTTCCCATTGAAGCGGTTTACACATCATTTGATATTGGAATTTTTAAAGGTGATGCAATTGGAAAAAATGAAGCGCAAAACCCTGACGATGAAGAAAGTATTATAGGGTTGCGGGGTATTAATCCAATCACTGTGGCAAGACTTTCTCTTTTTTATGATTTAGATGATTATAATAACCTTGCTTTAGGAATGAGTGGAGCTTACGGGCTTCATGCAAAATCTGAAATAAATTTATCAGGTGATTCTTCTGCTTCCCCAACTATGGAAAATCTTTTTTTCATATACGGTGGATTAGATTTTAAATATAAGTACAAACCTGATGGTTATACTTCTTTTACTATCCAGGGAGAAGGTATATTAAACAATCGCGATGTTGTTAGAGATAATGGAACAGGATTGAATATAGAAAAGCAAGCTGTTAAAAAAATAACAACATTTGGCGGTTTCATATATTGTGATTACCAGTTTTTTAAACAATTTAGTGTTGGAGTTAAATATGATTATACTTATGGTATAATTGGCGATAGTCCGGGGTTTAATACTCTCAGCAATGATGATAAAAATACAACTACCGGATTTTCCGGCTGGTTTGGTTATTATCCTGTTGAGGAAACACTTGCATTAAGACTCGGAGTTCAGCACCTGACTTTTAATTACGATGATGGAACAAACCGGGATGGCGAAACAGAGATCAGGTTACAAATGTTATTTTCACTTGGGCCACATAAAGCGCATCAATTTTAAATTAAGGTAATGAGGTTAATATGAAAAAAATTATTTTGTTCGTTGCGATTCTTTTATTACAGGTTTCAGTTTTTCCCGAAGTAAAAGTTGTAACAACAACTACTGTAATTTATGATCTTGTTAAACAGGTTGGTGGAGATAAAGTTTCTGTTGATTATCTCTGCAGGGGGGATCAGGATCCACACTTTTTGGAAGTGCTTCCAAGTTACATGTTAAAAATACGAAAAGCTGATTTAATGTTTGAAATAGGTCTTGGTCTTGAACTTTGGGCACCGCAGCTAATTGATGGCTCAAGGAATTCTAATCTTAAGATTATTGATTTGTCACCCGGTATTGATAAAAAAGAACTCCCCTCCGGGAAAATAGACGCAAGCCAGGGAGATATTCATCCTTATGGTAATCCACACTATTGGCTTGATCCGGACAATGCAAAGATTATGGCAAAAGAAATTCTTGATGCGTTAATCGAGCAAGACGCATCAAATTCAAAGTATTATAATTCAAACTACGATAAATTTATTAAAAGTCTTGATGAGAAAATGAAGCAATGGGAAAATAAAATGAGCAGTGTTAAAGGCAAGCCAATTGTATTTTTTCATGCAAGCTGGATTTATTTTGCTGAACATTTTGGTGTTAAAATAGCAGGCTATGTTGAACCGAAACCGGGAATTCCTCCAACACCATCTCATAATGCGGATGTTATTAATCTTATTAAAAAGAACAATATTAAATTTATTGTGATGGAAAATTATTACAGTGATAATGCACCGAAACAAATTTCCTCTGCAACTGGGGTTAAGGTTATAAAGGTGCCGGTAGGAGTTTTTGGTATGGAAGGTATAAATACTTACTTAGATATGATGGATTATATTGTAAATAAATTTTCTGAGAATATATAATGAGTAAAGATTTAATAATCCTGTCAAATGTTTCAATCGGGTACAGAAATAAAATTATTCACTCAAATATTAATTTTAAGATTACCGAAAATGATTTTATCGGGTTAGTAGGACCTAATGGTTCAGGCAAAACAACTTTCCTAAGAACCTTGCTTGGAACTTTGAAACCTCTCTCAGGAACGATTGAAAAGGATAGCGTGAAGTTTGGTTATGTTCCGCAGCGTGATATTGTACAGCCATTACTTCCATATTCGGTTTATGATATTGTAATGATGGGGAGGTATTCATTAAAGAATTTTCTGGAAAAAATAAATAAAGAAGATGAATCTTTTGTTAACGAAAGTCTGGAGAAAGTTGGAATATCCTCACTAAAATTTATGAATTACAACAGCCTTTCGGGCGGACAAAGACAAAGAACATTAATTGCACGTGCACTTGCTGTAAATCCTAATGTACTTATTTTAGACGAACCAACAAACGGAATGGATACTCCCTCCCATCATTCATTATTAAATTTAATTGAAGACCTGCACGATAAAAGTAAATTAACTGTATTGCTTGTCAGTCATTTACTCAGTGATGTTGCAAACCTTGTAAAAAAAATAATTCTTTTTGAAAAAGATAATTTTCAGATAGGAAATATTGATGATATTCTTTCTGAGGAAAATTTAAGTAAAACATATTCTACTGAGATTAAGATCAGTAAGATTGGCTCCGAATTTTTAATTACTTCCAAACATCCCCGGGGTTAAAATGGAAACTATTAATGTTCTTATAAGCTTATTTCCTTATGCTCTGTTGGGAAGTATTTTAGCCGGAATTATTTGTGGTTTCCTTGGAGTATTTGTTGTATCGCAGCGGGCTGTTTTTTTGGGAGCCTCACTAACCCAGGTTTCAATTGCAGGTGTTGCATTTTCATTTTTACATTTGATTAATCTTGAATCTATAATTGGAAAAATATTTTCTTCAGAAGTAATAGAAAACTCTTTCCTGCATCATTTCGAGCATACTTTTTTTTCACTTCTTTTTTCTTTAATAGCTGTATTGATTTTTTCTCAAAGTTACCGCCAAAAATTAATTACACAGGATGGTTTGCTCGGAATTATTTTTGTAATTGCAATAGCTTTGAGAATTATGTTTATTCAAAAAAGCCCTGTTGCCGAAATTTCTGAAATTGAAGCAATACTTAAAGGTGATATTCTCTTCATAGGTGCAAGTGAATTTTATACGATGGTCGTTATTCTTGCTATTGTATTTTTAATTTTTGGACTGTTTAATAAACAATTAAAATTTGTAACCTTTGATGCTGAAACGGCTTCTGCTCATGGAATTAATTCCAGGTTCTGGCTTTTATTTTTTTATATAACAGTTGGAATTGGGATTTCGCTTACAACAAGGTTTGTCGGGGATGTTTTTACTTTTGCATATCTCATTATCCCGTCTTCCATTGGAATAATGGTTGCTAAAAAAGTATCAAATGTTTTTTTAATTGCAGTTATTTTAGGTGCAGTAATTCCGCCTGTTTCAATATTCCTGGCATTTACTTTTGATTTTTCCAGCGGACCCGCAGCAGTTGTACTGGCATTTATAGTTTTTATTATTGTCTATTTTGTAAAGAAATTAGTTTAAGTAAAAGAAAATATTAAATTCTTTTCATTTACTTTTTTTGATTAAAATAATCTTTTTTGGGGAACTTTTTGCTTCTTTCTATGTAAAAGATTTTGAACTTCAACTATTACTTAGAAAGGAGTTTAGCATTTCATCTTTAAAAAATTACAAAGTTGATCTAAAGAGAAAATATAATAGATATATTAAACTCAGCGTTATAATAACTCTGATTCTTATCATTGCAGGATTTAAATTCTCGCCTAAAAACACCAAACAGGAAAAGTTAAAATCCCAGGAACAAGAAATAATTTTTGTGGATGTCATACAAACTAATCAGAAAAGTAAACCACCGGAACTTCCTAAACCTATGATTCCGCTAATCACTATGGAAGAAAATATTGAGGATATAGAATTAGAAAATGTTGAAATTGATCTGACAAAAAATTTAACAAGTCCGCCCGAAATTATAAAAGAAAAAATTATTGAGCCCGAAACATTTCCTTTTCAAAAAGTTGAATTCAAACCTGAGTTGATAGGCGGAATGAAATCAATTCAAAATAAATTATACTACCCTGAAATTATTAAACGGGCTGGCATTCAGGGAAAAGTGCTTATTGGTTTTATTGTTGATAAAAATGGTGATGTAGAATCCGTTGAGGTTATTAAAAGTGTTAACGAACAATTGGATGAGATTGCTCTTAATGCAGTTAAAGAACTAAAATTCATTCCGGGAAAACAAAGAGGAAAACCAGTTAAAGTGAAAATGACCATTCCAATTGAATTCAGATTGAATTAATCCTTTTAAATTTAAATTAACACATAAACTAGAGTAGATAGTGCAGAAGTCTCAAGTCATTAACTTCTATGTAGAGACAACTACTACAAAGAAGTCAAATTATTTTTACAAATTATTCATCGTTTGTTCTATACCATTCTTTAAATCATAAATATATTTTTAGAACAGGTTTAGTTTATTAGTTAGAAAAAAAGTTCTTTGTTAATCTGATAATTAGAACAAATGAGGAGAATGCAGAGTAATAGATAATTATTTTTTTGATTATATGTTTTAGAATCATTTTATTTTTTTCGATCTCCTTTTTTATGTTCTAAAAATTTCCTAGCGGGTATGCAGAAGTTACCGGAACTATGGATGATTTGAATTGCGATAGATGTGAATGATTGAGAATTTATATTAAGGATTATTTTAACTTCAGTCTGCCGTACCCGTTTGTTAGATTTCCTCATTGTGAAATGAATACCGGATAATTACTTCCTTTAATAATTATGACCGGATTTTCATTTCAAAATGGAAATCTTTAATATTTATCCGGGCGGTAAAGAAATAGAAGTTAAAAAAATGCCCCTCCACTACCTACCTAAAGACCAAAACACAAATGAATGAATGGAAACACCTTCTTTATTTGCCGCCTTGATTTTGTATCGGATTATTCAGTAAATCAAAGAGAAAAGCATTCCTTTTTTGATAAAAATCTTCCTATAATTAGTTTGGTTTTAGCAATTTTTTGTATTATGTAACATTGATGAGAAGTGAAAAAGAAATAATAATCTTCTCGGTTAATACTAATTTTGTTGAATTATTTAATTCAGATATATTAACCAAAGATTATATCATAACTAAAATATGTTCTTTTGATGAGCTGAAGACTGTCCTTCAAAATAATTTTCCTGAAATAATAATTATTGATTCTGAAATTGAGCTTTGCGAGGAATTAAAATCCATAAAAGATTATGATTGCATTATTATTTTAATGGCTTCTTCAGATAAAGGATTTAATATAAATGAAATATTAAAATCCGGTGCAGACTTTTATCTCGAATATCCTTTTTCCGACAAAGAATTAATAACCAGCCTTAACTTTCTAATCAATGAAAAAAAACAAACAAAACAGTTAAAGCAGGTTATAAATATAACTGAGGAGAGGGAACAGAAATATAAAAGATTGTTTCAACTATCGCCTGATGGAATGGGTTACCATGTTGGTGGTAAGATAGGTTTTTTAAATGATGCCGGGCTTAAAATTTTAGGTGCCGAATCTTTTGAAGAAGTATTTGGTAAATACTTTCTTGATTTTGTTCATCCCTTTGATAAAGATTTTGTTTACGAAAGAACAAAGAACCGGCCGCAGAATCAATCTCTTTATATGGAAACAAGAATAATTACTTTTGATTCCCGAACTAAATATATTGATATCGTTTCAACTCCTTTTTTATTGGGCGGAGTCAATGCTGTTCAATTTATTTTCAGAGATATAACTGAAAAGAAATTAAATGAATTTAAACTTATCGAAAGCAAATCAAGACTTGAGTTTGTTCAAAAGATTGCAAAACTTGGCTACTGGGAACTGGATTTGCGAAATAACAAACTTATCTGGTCAAAAGAGATTTATCTGATGTTTGGTCAATCAGAGAATGATTTCCATCCAACACTGAAAGAATTTTTGAATCTTGTTCATACTGATGATAGAAATGTTTTTCATCAAGCTCTTGATGCTTCTTTATTAGGAATCACCACTTTAAATATTGAACTCAGAATAATTAAATCTAATGGACAAATAATTTTTGTTAATCAGCGGGGTACAGTTTCTTATGATGAAAAAGGAAATATCATAAAATTTTTCGGTTCTGTTCAGGATATTACAGACCGTAAATTGATGGAAAATGCTTTAAGAGAAAATCAGAACAGGCTTTCAGGAATTATTAATTCAGCAATGGATGCCGTAATAACCATTGATGATTCACAGAACATAATTTTGTTTAATAATACTGCTGAAAAAATGTTTCGCTGTCCGGCTGATGAAGCAATTGGAAAATCGCTTGATAAATTTGTTCCTTCAACATATAGAGCCATTCACCAAAAGCATATTGAAAAGTTTGGCAGAACCGGAATTAGTACAAGAGTTATGGGTGCAATAAATCCTGTTAGTGGTTTAAGGAATGATGGGGAAGAATTCCCGATTGAAGCGTCAATTTCACAGGTGGAAGTTGGAAACCAGAAATTATATACGGTAATAATTCGCGATGTTACCGAAAAGAAAAAAGTTGAAGAGGCTCTTATATCATCAGAAGCCCGTTACAGGTTATTATTCAAAAAGAACCCGCTTCCAATGTGGGTTTTTGATATTGAAACTTTAAAAATTATAGCTGTTAATTTTGCCGCGGTAAAAGTTTATGGATATTCGAAAGATGAGTTTTTATCAATGACAATCCTTGATCTTGGAAAAGATAGTGAAAATTTAAAAAACTATTTATCGGAAACAAAGAAGCAATTAAACCTGGCTGCAACCTGGCAGCATCAGAAAAAAAATGGAATGATAATGGATGTGGAAATAATCTCCCACGAAATTGAATTTGATGGTAGAAAGGCAAGATTAGTGCTTGCGAATGATGTAACAGAAAAGAAAAAAGCTGAGGATGAATTAAAGAATTCGAGAGAGCAGCTGAGAGATCTTGCTGCACATCTTCAGAATGTTCGTGAGGAAGAAAGATCTGCAATTGCCCGTGAAATCCACGATGAATTAGGACAAGTTCTAACTTCGCTTAAAATGAACTTAACCTTTGTAGATAAAAAAGTAGTTGGCAGCGATATACAAATTGATCCTGATGATCTCCATAATGAAATCTCAGGAATGAAATCCGTTATTGATAACAGCGTGAAACGAATAAGGAAAATCATTACTGAACTGAGACCTGAAATGCTTGACCAGCTCGGATTAATTTCTGCTTTAGAATGGCAGGCAAATGAATTTAAAACTAAAAGCGGAATTGAATGTAAACTGTTTAATCATTTTGGCGAGATAACTGTTAACAAAAATATTTCTATTGCAGTGTATAGAATATTCCAGGAAGCATTAACAAATGTGATGCGACATAGTAAAGCCACCAAAGTTGAAATTAAAATCGGTAGATCAAACAATCATCTTGAACTTGAGATTTTTGATAATGGAATTGGAATTGAGCAGAAAAAAAATAGTTCTAAAACTTTTGGCGTACTTGGAATGAGGGAAAGAGCAATAATCCTTGGCGGCGATTTTAAAATTGAAAATATTAAACCATCGGGCACAAAAGTATCCGTGAACATTCCTTTAGAAATTAATTAATATTGTTACAGAAATAATACTTATTATGGTATCATTATGATTGAAGTTTTTATTACAGATGATCATTCTCTGATCAGGGAAGGATTTAAAAAAATCCTTAAAGATGAAAAAGATATTTCAATAACCGGTGAAGCTGCCGATGCGAAAGATACCATGACTTTTGTATTAAACAAGCAACCTGATATTTTAATACTTGATTTAAACCTGCCGGATAAAAATGGATTAGATCTTTTAAAGGAATTAAAAGCTCTCAGGCCAGAACTAAAAATTCTTATTCTTAGCATGCATCCGGAAGATAGATTTGCAATGAGAGTTTTACGGGCAGGTGCTGCCGGATATATAACTAAAGAATCAGCCGGAGATGAGCTTGTTAAGGCTATAAGAAAGGTTTACAATGGTGGGAAATACGTAAGTGAAAGTCTTGCCGAAATTCTTGCTTTTGAAATTCAGGGAGGCACAGAAAAACCAATTCATGAAATATTATCAGACAGGGAATTTCAGGTTTTACAGATGATTGCCTCCGGTAAAACCCTTGCTGAGATATCGGATAATCTATCTTTGGCGGTTACAACAGTCAGCACATACCGTGCGAGAATTCTTGAAAAGCTTAATCTTCATTCAAATGCAGAATTAATTCATTATGCTATTACTAATAAGCTCCTGGACTAAAAAACCTGTATCTTTATTGTTTTGAGTGTCTTAGGTAGTAGTAATACTACAAAAATTTCTTAAACCCATCTACATACAATCGTACAATCTCAAACTATTTTCATGTCAAATAAAAATTAAATTAATTGAATATACTGATAGTTGATGATTCTCCTAATATCAGGAACAATCTCAAAAAATTTCTTTCAGAAGTTAATAATGTAAGTATTGTTGGTGAAGCGGATAACTCCGGCTTTGCTGTTGAACTGATTAATAAAACAAAACCGGATCTTATAATTCTTGATGTTGAGTTAAAAAATGGCAGCGGGTTTGATGTTTTGGAATATATAAGTCAAAATCAACAACCCGCTAAAATGGTTGTGTTAATGTTTACCAACCATTCTGAAACCTATAAGGAAAAAGCTTTGAAATTGAAAGTAGATCACTTTTTTGATAAAACGAATGAATTGGATTTATTATTAAGCACAGTTAAAGGTATAGTTAATTATGAATAAAAGTAATTATATAAAAACCCCACCTGCAAATTACAGCAAAAAAGAATTTCCTTTTTTAGATAATTTTTTTTTCAGGAAAACTAATTTTAATTTCAAAAGAGGTCTTATGGAAACCATTAGTGCTGAAAAAGGTAAAATTTCCCAAATCGTCTCGTTCACTTATTACTTTTTACTACTTTCATCAATTATTGTTTTAATTTTTACCTAAAAACAATTCTTTTGTAAATCATACTTAACGGGGGAAAGATGGCATTTGCTTTGTGCATTATTAATATGGAAAATGAATAGGAGAAATAATGTATAAAAGTCTTACAGTTTATCTATACCAAAATAGTTTTTATGAAGATATGGTACTTGAATTATTCGAGATTGAACAGAAGAAAAAAGATATTTTTAAAAAGATTAATACAGTTAAAGAATTAAAGTATCTCAATAGTGTTGAAAGGGAAGAGATGCTTGAGCTTCTTAATAAAGAAATGATGATACTTCATGATCTTATCAGGGTTAATTCAACAACAGCCGAAGAGATGGGATTTATTCCGGACTCTTTTCGTGATGAAGAAGAAGATGATGAAAGAGATTAATTAAAGATTACCAAATCCTTAAATAGCATCTCGTAATTATCTAACATTTTTCCAATTTCAAATTTATCCTTAACAATTTTTTTTCAAGCCATTCTCATTTTTTTGTGCAAGTTTTTTATCTGAAATAATTTTTATTACTTCGATGTTATTTTCAATTGCTTTCAGTTTAAGGGTTGATTAGAGAAGAAAATGTAATAGAAAAATAAAAATGGCTGCTTATTAAACAGCCATTTACTAAAAATTATTATTTATTTTACTCACCAATAAAATAAAGTCTTGTTCCAACCATTCCTCCGCAATCCTGGAAGCGAAAACTACTCGGACCTTTAATTTCTGTAGATTGACCACCTGAAGTAGTTGTAATTGTACTTTCAGGTGAAATGAATACACCTAAATTATAGCCGGCATAAAACTCCCAATTTAAATTTTCCCATGGTTTCAGGTAAGCACTTACATTACCTCCTAACCCAAACTTGGATGTAGAAAGTTTATTCGATGATTCGGTTCCCGTAGTTGGAGTAATTGTAGTTTTATCGCTGTAAGAAACAAAGTTGACCCAGGGACCAACAGAATAATAAACGGATTTATTTGTTCCTATGGGATAAAAATTCCACCCAACCTTAGCTCCGAGTTCAGTGGAAGTATATTCATTCTTACCTGATGTGTTTTCAGTTTTATCACTGCTGATTCCTACACTTCCCAGAAGATAGAGACTCGATTTCGGAGTCAAATACCAATCAACTCCGAAACCCGTAAGCTTCTCATCTTTTGGAGTTGTTTGGTCATAATTTAAAGTGCCAACTTCCTGTTTGCCAAGATTAAAATCTTTTTGCCACATAAAATTCAATCCCCAGCATCTATCACCTGGTAATGGTTTTGCAGCTGCGTCTTCATTTTGAGCTTTTAAAAATGGCGAAACAAAAAAAGAAATTAAAAGGAAGAAAGAAAAAATTGGTAAAAATAACTTTTGCATAATGACTCCTTTTTTATTAGTGATAGGTTTTACCTTTTAGCTAAACAAATTATTACCAAGTGGAAAATATAATTTTGTTTAGTGAATTTAATCCTATTTTCTTACCGAGATACCTACATAAATGTACTTTCTTTAAAACTAATCTAAATGAATATTTTAAGCAATAAAAATTTTAAAATATTTGATAAAAAAAAGCCGGGCTTAAGAAACAAGTTTTTACATAATTTTTTTTTATTTACTTCTGATAAATAAATCTTTGGTTTTAGTCTCAGCTTATTCTATATTTCGATACAAAAACATAAAGAATGGCGTCACGGAAAAAAGTTAAGTTTATATTTGTTACTGGTGGTGTAGTTTCTTCATTAGGAAAGGGAATAACTGCCTCTTCACTTGGTCTTCTCTTAAAACAACGCGGTTTTAAAGTAACAATTCAAAAGTTTGATCCTTATATAAATGTTGATCCCGGTACAATGAATCCTTTTCAGCATGGTGAAGTTTATGTTACAGATGATGGAGCTGAAACTGATCTTGATCTTGGTCATTATGAACGCTTCCTTGATGTTAATATGACCCGCAATAATAATACAACTACCGGTCAGGTTTATAATGAAGTTATTACCAGAGAAAGAAGGGGAGATTATCTTGGGGCAACCGTTCAGGTTATCCCTCATATTACCGATGAAATAAAAACCAGGATGACAGCTCTTGCTGAGCTTGGTGAATATGATATTATTATAACTGAGATTGGCGGAACTGTTGGTGATATTGAATCTCTTCCGTTTATTGAAGCAATGCGCCAGCTTATGCTTCAAATGGGAAGAAAGAACACGATTAGTATTCATGTTACTCTCGTACCATATATACCGGCAGCAGGGGAAGTTAAAACAAAACCTACGCAGCACAGTGTTAAAAATCTTTTATCATTGGGCATCCAGCCGGATGTATTGATTTGCCGTTCTGAGAGAAAGCTTACTAAAGAGCTTAGAGATAAAATAGCACTGTTTTGCAATATCGAATCAAGATCTGTTATTTCTGCTTATGATTGTTCTTCGATATATGAAGTTCCTTTAGTTCTTTATAAAGAAAAATTTGATCAGATTGTGGTTGATAAATTAAATCTTCCTGACAAAAAAATTAAACTTGATGATTGGGAGATTCTTGTAGAAAATATTAAAAACCCTTCAGACACAATTGAAATTGCTTTGTGCGGGAAATATACTGAACACCTTGACGCATATAAAAGTATTATGGAATCATTTGTTCATGCCGGTGCTGAGAACAATGCTAAAGTAAAAGTTAGACAGGTTAAGGCAGAAGATTTAGATGAAGGTCAGCCAGAAAAACTTTTACAAAATATAGACGGACTTTTAGTTCCCGGAGGTTTTGGTGAAAGAGGAATTGAGGGAAAGATTAAAGCAATAAAATATGCAAGAGAAAATAAAATTCCTTTTTTTGGAATTTGCTTAGGAATGCAATGTGCTGTAATTGAATATGCACGGAATGTTTGTGGAATGAGTAAAGCAAACAGTTCGGAATTCAAAACAAATAATTTTAGTGTTATAGATATTATGCCCGATCAGAAGAATATAAAAAATATGGGGGCTACAATGCGGCTTGGTGCTTATCCCTGCAATATTGAGGAAGGCACACTTGCACATAAAGCCTACAAAAATAATTTTATTTCTGAAAGACACAGGCACAGGTTTGAGGTAAATAATAAATTCAGAAAAACTTTGTTAGAGAATGGAATGATTTTTAGCGGACTTTCCCCGGACCGGCAGCTTGTTGAAATGATGGAATTAAATAACCACCCATGGTTTCTCGGCTGTCAGTTCCATCCCGAATTAAAATCAAGAGCTACAAAAGCCCATCCACTTTTCAGGGAGTTTGTTAAAGCTTCGCTTAAATTTGCTAAAGAAAAAAAAGGTCAGCTCTCTGAAACAGAATAAATAGATTTTATTAGAAAGATGTTCAGATGATTTTTTCGAAACTTAAATTTATTTTTTTTATTTTCATTTCTTTTAATTCATTACCGCAAACACAAAATCAATTAGAAAAGAATATTCTTAAAGGGCTAGAAAATTCTTATAGTTTCAAGTGGGATAAAGCTGAAGATATTTTTAGAGAAATTATTGAGAAACATCCGGAAAGACCCGAAGGCTACCACTATCTATCAAGTATTTATGCCTGGTATTATTTAAGCAGCAAGAATAAAAATGATTTCGATACATTTGTATATTATTCTGACTTAAGTCTGGAAAAGGGAAATGAAGAACTTGAAAAAGAACCAAACAGTGATAAGCTGCTTTATATTATTGGTTCAAACTATTCTTATAGGGCTATAGTTTTTGCTTCTGCTGAAAATTATCTTGATGCTGTTTGGGCTGGTAAAAAATCAGACTCATATTTAAATGATGCTTTGGAAATTAATCCCGAAAACTATGATGCTTACCTTGGTATTGGATTATTTAATTTTGCAGCTGGCCAAACTCCCACTGCATTCAGGTGGGCACTAAAGCTTGCAGGTATTAATGGAGACACTGAAACTGGTCTTAGCAATATTAAGGTTGCTGCTGAAAAAGGGAAGTTTTCCAAAGTTGAAGCTCAGTACTATTATTCTCAAATAGCTTCTGAGTTCGATATTGCTTCGGAATATCTTTCAGCATTAGTAAAAAAATATCCGGAGAATATTCTTTTCAATTATTCTCTAGCTTCTCTAAACATTAAAGAAAGAAAACTTGTTCCAGCAGAAAAAATTCTAAAAAAAATTGTTAATAAAGATGAGAAAGAATTTATCCAGGTAATTTCATTTTCTAATTTTTTGTTAGGAGATGTTTACTATAAAAAAAATAATTTTGATACAGCAATAGTTTATTATAAGAATTTTCTTCAATTAACACCGGATAATGATTATACAGGTATTGCTTCATTCAGGCTTGGAATTAGTTATGAGATAACTGGTGAACGAGACAGCGCAAAAACATATTTTGAATTATGTGATAAAGGAAATATGGATCTTGATGATGATATTTATGCCAAACGAAAAGGTCCGGTTTATTTTAAACGTACTTTATCTGATAATGAGATTTCAGTAATTAAAGCTTCCAATTTAATAGAATCCGGAAATTACCAGGCTGCTTACGATTCTCTAACAAATCTTCTTGATGAAATTGTAAGTGAAAAGCTTAAAGCCGAAACTTATCTTTATCTTAGTGAATCTGCTTTTTATCTTGGTAAATATGATGAATCTATCAGCCTTGCTTCGGCAGCGTTAAAAACAAATGTTATGGATGAAAAATGGATTTTACCTTTTGCAAATTATTTTGCTGCCAGGGCTAATCAAAAGCTGGGTGATGACCAGGCGGTAAATTATTTTATTGAGCAGATAGAAGAATACTCTGATTATGATTATCAGAATAAAATGAAGAATCTTCTTTACTCTTTAAAACAAAAAAAGCTTTTATGATAATGACTTGAGTTTCTCTTTCTCAAGTTAAGATTGACAATATTTCACTATTTAACTAATTTTTCAGCGGCTAAAGTAGAAAAAATTTGAATATAGTTGTATTTGTCTCTGGAAGAGGTTCAAACCTTCAGGCAATTTTAAATTCTGAGTTACTTAAAAATAAAGTTAAAGTTAAATCAGTTTTTAGTGATAAAACAGATTGTCCTGCTTTTGAAATTGCCAGAGAGAATTCCATAAATTGTTATACTTTAGGCGACAAAGAAAATTCAATAGCTTATTACCAGCTTGTTTCTTTATTGGAGTCACAAAAAATCGAATTAATAGTTCTTGCCGGATTCTTAAAACTTGTTCCGGATTCTGTTGTAACAAAATTTAAGAATCGGATAATAAATATTCATCCCGCTCTGCTTCCTTCTTTTGGTGGTAAAGGAATGTATGGAATGAAAGTACACGAAGCTGTTTTTAAATCATCTGCCAAAGTTTCGGGTGCTTCCATTCATTTAGTTGATGAAACTTATGATACGGGTAAGATTGTGGCTCAACAATGTGTGGATATTTCTGATGTCTCCTCACCCCACGAAATAGCTGAAAGAGTTTTAGAAGTTGAACATAAACTTTTGCCTTATGTTATTAATAAATTTGCAGATGGAAAAATTCAGATAACAAATGAAAGAGTTGTTTTAGTATAGTGGAAAAGAGTGCATTAATTAGTGTTTCAGATAAAACTGATATTGTTAAGCTGGCAAAATCTTTAAGGGAATCCGGATATAAAATAATTGCAACCGGAAATACAGCTAAACATTTAACATCATCAGGAATAGAAGTAAGAGAGATAAGTGATATAACCGGCTTTCCTGAAATATTTGATGGAAGAGTTAAAACAATTCATCCTAAAATATTTGGCGGAATTCTTATGCGGAGAGAAAATCCAAATGATTTGAAAGAAGCTGGTGAAAATAAAATTTTTCCAATTGATGTTGTTTGTGTTAATCTTTATCCGTTTATAAAAACAGCACAAAAACCCAATGCAACTCTGGAAGAAATTATTGAACAGATAGATATCGGAGGACCAAGCCTCATAAGGGCTTCAGCAAAAAATTATAATAATGTTTCTGTTCTAACCAATCCGGAACAATATGATAATTTTATTTCAGAATTCAGTGGCGGAAAAATTTCCGATGATACAAGGAAAAAACTTGCCGTTGAAGCTTTTTCTCATACCGCAAACTATGATTCATATATAAGTAATTATCTTGAGGAGAAATTCGAATTAGATCCTTCATACGCCAGGATAAATTATAAACTGGAGAAAACTTTAAGGTATGGTGAGAATCCTCATCAGAAAGCAGGAATTTATGGTAACTTCTTTGAATACTTTGAAGTTTTTCATGGAAAAGAACTTTCATATAATAATATACTTGATTTGGTCTCTGCAGTTGAACTTGTTGAAGACCTTGGAAATAATGCCTGTGCAATCATAAAACATAATAATCCAGCCGGCGCAGCAAAAGGAACTTCACCATTCGATGCTTATGAAAAAGCTCTTAAATGTGATCCCATTTCTGCTTTCGGCGGAATTGTTTCGTTCAATTCAATTGTAGATGAACCATTGGCTCAGAAGTTGAACGAAATATTTCTGGAAATTGTTTGTGCACCGGAGTTCACAGATGAAGCTGCTAAAATTCTTCAAAAGAAGAAGGATAGGAGGCTTCTCAGGCAATTAAAGTCGGTAAGATCTACAAGAAAGAATTTCAGAAATATCCCCGGTGGAGTTATTGTTCAGGATTCCGACCAAATTACCTTATCAAAAGATGCGCTTAAATTTGTAACCGATAAAAAACCAAATGAACAGGAATTGAAAGATCTTATGTTTGCATGGATAATTGCTAAGCACACAAAATCCAATGCAATTGTTTTTGTTAAAGATGGAACAACACTCGGAGTTGGAGCCGGCCAGATGTCAAGAATTGATTCATCTAAAATTGCTCATTTGAAAGCTCAGCAGAATGGTTTGGATTTAACAAATTCTGTTGCTGCATCAGATGCTTTTTTCCCATTTGCCGACGGACTTCTTGAAATAATCAAATGCGGAGCAACTTCAGTTATTCAACCCGGAGGTTCTGTAAGAGATAAAGAAGTTATTGATGCTGCGAATGAGAAAAACATAGCTATGGTATTTACCGGAATCAGACATTTTAAACACTAAGAGGAATCATGGGTTTATTCGATTTTATATCTGCCGATATTGCAATTGATCTTGGAACTGCAAACACTTTAATCTGGGTTAAAGGAAAAGGGATTGTCCTTAATGAACCTTCAATAGTAGCCTTCGATAAAAATACTAAAAGAATTATAGCTCTTGGTAATAAAGCTAAAGAAATGCAGGGCAGGGAACATAAGGAAATAAGAGTTACAAGACCAATGCGCGATGGTGTTATTGCAGATTTTGAAATTGCTGAAGGAATGATAAGAGCTTTTATTAAAAAAGTCAGAGGCGGAATGCTTTCCAGCAGACGAATTGTTGTTGCTGTTCCAAGTGGAGTTACTGAAGTTGAAAAGAGAGCTGTAAGAGATAGTGCTGAACATGCGGGTGCAAAAGAAGTTCATCTTGTAGCTGAGCCAATGGCTGCTGCTATAGGAATAGGGATTGATGTTGACGCTCCGGTTGGAAATATGATTATTGATATCGGCGGAGGTACAACTGAAATTGCTGTTATTGCTTTATCAGGAATTGTAAATGAAGAATCAATTCGTATTGCAGGTGATGAAATGAATTATGCGATAATGCAGTTCTTCAAAAAAAATCATAATATATTAATTGGTGAAAGAACTGCAGAAGCAATAAAATGTGAAGTAGGTTCAGCAGTTCCTTTAAAAGAAGAAATTACTATCCAGGTAAAAGGAAGAGACCTGGTAGGAGGTATTCCAAAAACCACAGAAGTTAGTTCTGTTGAAATAAGAGAAGCTTTAAATGAAGCTATTGTTCAGATAGTTGATGCAGTCCGTCAATCATTAGAAAGAACCCCACCTGAATTATCTGCTGATATTCTTGACAGGGGTGTAATGATAACAGGTGGCGGCGCTTTACTTAAAGGTCTGGATGAAAGAATAAGAATGGAAACAAATCTTCCAGTTCATGTTGCCGAGGATCCTTTAACAGCAGTTGTAAGAGGTACGGGAAAAGTAATTGAAAACCTTAATGGTTATAGTAAGGTGTTAATTCGTAACAGAAGATATTAATGTTTAAGTTTTTCTCCAAGATCTGGCAAGAGTACAAAGAATACATCATATTAATCCTACTTTTAGTTGTTAGCCTTATAACCCTTTCCTTAAATCAAAAACCCGGAATTAAAAAAGTTCGCGCTGTTGCATTTGGTACCTTTGCCTCAGTTACATCAGTTTTTTCTAACATTATTAATACAGCAAAAATTCAAAGTGAAAATGAAAGACTTAGAGAAGTGAATGCCGAGCTTATGCTCCAGGTAAATAGATTGAGAGAGTATGGAATTCTTAATGAACAGTTAAAAGGTTTAATTGGAATAAAAGATACATTTAACTATCCATTAATACCTGCAGGAATCGTATCAAAATCTTTTAATAAATCTCAAAGTACAATAACAATAAATGCCGGCGAAAGTAGTGGAATTAAACCAGGAATGCCTGTAATAAATGATCAGGGATTAATTGGTATTATCCATTCGACCTCTGAAGATTTTGCTATAGCCAGAACTTTGAAAAACATTGATCTCAAGATTACTGTTAAAGATGAAAGAAGCCGGGTAGATGGTATTATGAAATGGAACGGAGATGATCTTGTTATTGTTGATGTCCCAAAAACTTACGACATAGAACCGGGAGACAGGATAATCAGTTCGGACTTAAGTTCTATTGTACCAGTCCCAATTCCGGTTGGTGTTGTGGTTGGACTAAGTAAAGTTGAAACAGGAATATTTAATGAAGTTAAAATAAAACCGTTTGTTGATTTTGTAAGAGTGGAAAATGTTTTTATTGTGGGAGTTGTACAAAGTAAGCAGAAAAACAATCTCGAATTAAATTTCTATAACCGGGATTAGGATGAAATATCAGTTAATTTTTCCAATCCTTTTATTTATACCATTACTTATTATTCAAACAACGGTTATTCCATTGTTTTCTGTTTATAATGCTGTCCCCGATCTGATCCTGATACTTCTGGTTTTTTACAGCATTAGCTATGGGCAAATATTCGGAACTATTTTGGGATTTGGATATGGTTTTCTTTTTGATTTGATAACCGGTAGTTTACTCGGCAGCGCGATGCTTTCTAAAACAATGGCTGGCTTCATTGCAGGTTATTTTTCAAATGAAAATAAAAGAGATATTTATTTAAAATCTTATGTTTTTTCTTTCATAGTTTTTTTGTGTGCAGTGGTGGATTCAATTGTGTATTCATTTTTTTCTTCAGCGGAATTACAGCGGAATTTTCTTCTTCTTTTCTTTGAACAAGGATTATTACCGGGTTTGTATACATCAGTAATTAGTGTTATAGTGTTTATCTTTTTACCTGCCAGGAGGTTAACTTGAGCGATTCAGGTTTTGCCTCTTCTTCACGAAAAACGATCATCTATTTTATTTTAATCGGAACATTTGCGTTGATAAGCTTCAGACTTTTCCAGATGCAGATTTTACAGCAGGAACATTATGAAGAGAAATCCGCTGATAACAGTATAAAAGCTATTGAACAAATTCCTCTAAGGGGAGTATTCTACGATAGAAATATGAAAGTTGTAGTCAGCAACATTCCTGCATACACTTTAAGAATTACCCCAGCCTATTTTGATAAAAGTTTAAACAGAATTCTCGAAACTGTTTTAGAAGCTGATTCCGGTTATATAAATAGGATATTATTCAATAATCGTATCTACTCAAAATATATTCCTATAAGAATAAAAAGGGGAATTGATTTTAAAGTTGTTTCCTGGCTTGAAGAAAATTCAGAACATCTCCACGGGGTTGATTATGTAGTTGAAATGCAGAGAGGCTACCCTGCAGGTATTATGGGCTCTCATATGTTTGGTTATACAAAAGAAATTTCACCGCAGCAGTTAGCAAAAGAAGATGAATATTATAAACCTGGAGATTATGTTGGTCATAACGGGATTGAAAGAACTTACGAACAATATTTAAGGGGAATAAAAGGTTATAACTATATTCTTGTTGATTCCAAAAGAAAAGAAATTGGAAAATATAAAGATGGGACCGGTGATGTTCCTTCAATAAAAGGAAATGATCTTCTCCTTTCAATTGATGCTGATGTACAGAGAATCGCAGAAGAAGAATTAAAAGGATTTAGCGGAGCAGTTGTAGCAATCGAACCATCAACAGGTGAAATACTTGCATTAGCCAGCGCACCCGAATATGATCTATCACAATTTGCATATACAACCTCAAAAGATTTTTAAATCAATTATATACAGATCCTTCAAAACCGCTTTTTAACAGGGCAACAATGTCTATTAAACCCCCGGGTTCAACATTTAAACTTTTTGAAGCTATTGCTGCTCTTGATATGGGCTTGATAACTGATCAAACTACTATTTACTGCGGCGGCGGTTTTACTTTCGGAAGATTCTTCAAATGCCACGGCGGACCGCATGGTCCTTTAAATGTTATCCACGCAATTGAAAAATCCTGTAATACTTTTTTCTATAATCTCATCTATAAAATTGGTATTGATAAATGGCATGACTATGCGAAGAAATTCGGTTTTGCAAATAAAACAGGAATTGATATTGGCGAAGAAGTTGCCGGGTTAATCCCTGATTCTAAATATTATGAAAAAATTTATGGAGAAAACTGGCCAAGAAGTATTATGGCAAGCTTAGGAATAGGACAGGGTGAAGTAAGTGTTACTCCATTACAGCTTGCAGAATATGTTTCCTTAATTGCAAACTATGGAAAAACTTATACTCCCCATATCGTTAAGGGATACCTTGATAATAATACAAAGGAACTTGTCCCTTTTCAATTTAAACAAATTGATATGGGAATTAAGAAAGAACCTTTCGATATTGTTAGGCAGGGAATGTATCTTGTCGTGAATGGTGCAGGCACCGCAACATGGATAAAATCAAAAGATGTGGTTATCTCAGGCAAAACAGGAACAGCACAAAATCCGCACGGAAAAGACCATGCAGTTTTTGTTGGTTTTGCACCGTTTGATAATCCGAAAATAGCAGTTGCTGTTGTTATTGAAAATGTTGGTTTTGGATCTACTTATGCAGCACCGATTGCAAAAAAAATGATAGAAGCTTATCTGCTAAAAAATAATTTGCAGAAAGAAAAAGAAGTTCCTGTTGTGAAAGATAAAATGATCGGAGCTGTAATTAAGCCGGAGGCTAACAGGTGAGAATTGATTATAAACTTGAAGACAAGTTTGATTTTGGATTGTTCATTCCATCTATGATATTAATATCAATTGGCTTGCTGGCAATTTACAGTTCTACTTTTAATAATACTGCTGCATCTGGTAATTTTCAGAAACAGCTTATCTGGGCATTTGCTGGTCTTGGTATTTTCTTTATAATGTATTCTGTTCCAACCAATACTTTTCGTTATGCTGCTTCACCAATGTATCTTTTTTCGATTTTATTATTGGTAGCTGTTCTTGTTCTAGGAAGAAAAATTTCCGGAGCCAAAAGCTGGTTTGATCTTGGACCATTGGGTTTTCAACCTTCCGAGATAGCAAAGATAGGAACTATACTTGCACTTGCCGCATTCCTCAGCAGAAGGAATGCCAATATAGATTCTTTCCTGGATATTATTATTGCGCTTGCCATAGGTCTTGTACCTGTAGGATTAATCTTACTTGAACCTGATCTTGGAACTTCAATTGTATTTATAGGGATGATTTTAACTTTGATATTCTGGAAAGGAATTAGTCTCTTCAGCCTGTTTGTTGTACTTTCTCCGGGTTTCGTAGCAGTCGCATCTTTATTCGGTTCATTCTATTTTGTAGCAGCAATGATTTTAGTTGTAGTAACTATCTTCATATTTAAAAAAGATATTTTCTTTAGCGGATCCATCTTTGCTTTAAACCTGGGATGTGGTTTTTTTGCTGACTATGTTTATTCAGTTCTAAGTCCTCATCAGCAAAAAAGAATTCAATCATTTATTGATCCAATGGCTGATCCGCTTGGTTCAGGATATAATGCTATCCAGGCAAAAGTTGCAATTGGTTCCGGCGGTTTGATGGGGAAAGGTTTTATGCATGGTAATCAAACGCAGCTTCAGTTCATTCCAGAACAATGGACAGATTTTATTTATTGTGTTGTTGGGGAGGAATTTGGTTTTATAGGAAGTATTATTGTTGCCGGTTTATTTCTTTTTCTTTTTATAAGAATATTAAAAATTGCTTCTGCAGCTAAAGATGAATTTCTCAGTCTTGTTTTGATCGGAATACTTTCTGTTTACTTTATTCATTTCTTAATTAACATTGGTATGACTGTAGGAATTTTACCTGTGATCGGAATTCCACTTCCTTTCGTTAGTTACGGCGGAAGTTCATTACTGGTTAATTTTTTTATGCTTGGAATTGCTGCAAACATTTACCGCACTAGAAAAAACTATGCATAGTTTTTAAGAGAAGTATGAACTCTTTTAGAAAATTAAAAAACAAAAATGATGAAGGAAAATTCATTTGTGTTGGTTTAGATACAGATATAGATAAGATTCCTGTCCATCTAAAATCTTCTGAAAACCCGCTTCTCGAATTTAATAAACAAATTATTGACTCAACCCGCGACTTTACAGCTGCATATAAAATTAACTTTGCTTTTTATGAAAGACTTGGTTCAAAAGGATTCGATATTCTTCTACAAACAAAAGAATGTATTCCTGAAGATATTCTTACAATAGCCGACGCAAAAAGAGGAGATATCGGGAATACATCAAAATATTATGCTGATTCAGTTTTTAATTATTTTGGGTTTGATTCGATAACAGTTAACCCATATATGGGAGAAGATTCTGTAAAACCTTTCCTCGAATTTGAAGATAAATTAATTTTTATTCTTGCATTAACATCTAATCCCGGCGCAGATGATTTTGAAAAACTCCAGCTAAAAAATGGCGGCTATCTTTTCCAGGAGGTAATTGAAAAAGTAAAAAGCTGGAATAGCAAAAAAAATTGTGCAGTTGTTTTCGGTGCTACTAAGTTGATTGAACTTCAGGAGAATATTAAATCATTTTCTGATCTTCCCGTTTTACTTCCGGGTATAGGGGCACAGGGAGGTAATTTCGAAGAAGTAATTAAGCTGTTTATAAATAATAACAAACTTAATCTTCTTGTAAATATTAGCAGAGGAATAATTTATAAGGATAGTTCAACCAAATTTGCATTCGCAGCCAGGGAAGAAATCATTGCTTATAATGAAGCAATTAATAAACTTCTGATTGCCAAAGCAAATTAAATTTTTGTTTAGAATACAATTTTATTTCCTTCCACTAAATTATTAGTTATTTTGTGAAAAGAAATTTTTAATCAGGGGAGAGTTCAAGGTTCTTATGGAAAAAAAAATAAAATACTTTGAAAAATTTCTTTACGAAATTTGGAAAGAACAGAAATTTCAATCTGTACTTTTAACAAGCGAAGGGGAAAAGATCAGTATAATTGATACAGGGCATCAAAATAAAGATTTGGGTGGACCCGATTTTCTTAATGCAAGAATAAAAATTGGCAACATAACCTATTGCGGCGATGTTGAAATTGATTCCTATTATTCTGATTGGAAAAATCATGGTCACAGCATCAATAAAAAATATAATAAAGTAATACTGCACGCCACGTTTAATCACGATTCAAACAGCTCTTTTGTTTACACACAGGAAGGTAGAAAAGTTCAATCTTTACCTTTAGAAAAATTCCTCGTTAATGATTTAAAGGAAACGATCAGAGACGCAATTCTTAAAGAAAGGAAAAACCGGATAAACAAAATGCCTTGTATTGAAATAAATGATATAGTGGATAAGAAGCAGAAAGTAGATTTCTTATTTGACCTTGGTATAGCGAGATTCAAAAGAAAATGTGAAAAAAATATTGAAAGACTTAAGGAGTTAAAATATCTAAAAGAACTTAGTTTAAAAGAACCTGTTGTAAAATATTCTCTTGATGAAAATTTTTATAATAAAACTTTTACTGCTGAAGATTTTAAAGATGCTGATCTTTGGAAGCAGCTTTTTTATGAAGAAATTTTTGAGGCACTCGGGTATTCAAAAAATAAAAAAGAATTTTTACAGCTTTCAAGGTATGCTGATTTTTCATTCATAAAAAAAATAAAAAAGGAAGAGGATCTTATACTCCAGCTGGAGTCTGTTCTCTTTAATGTTTCCGGAGCAATTCCTGATTCAGATTCAATAAATGATGAAGAAACCCTGGAATATATTAAGAAGATAAAAGAAATATGGGCAGAGTTAAAATCGAATTATGATAGTGAGACTTTGAACTACGAGGATTGGAATTTCTTTAAGCTCCGTCCTCCGAATTTTCCAACAATAAGAATTGCCGGGGGAGCCGTAATTTTAAAACGAATGTTAAAGGAAAACCTGGTAAGTAAGATAGTTGAAGATTTCAGACAGCCGGATCATAAAAATATCATTAAATATTTGAGAGAAAAAATCATTGTAAAAAGTGATGGTTACTGGAAAAGATATTATAATTTCGGAAAGAGAGTAAAAGAAGAGACAAAATATTATATAGGATTATCAAGAGCAGATGAAATTATTATTAATGTTGTGCTTCCATATGTATCGGTCTATTTTGATTTGTTTGGTGAGAAAGAGCTAACGAAAAAAGTTTTTAAAATTTATATAAACTATTATCAGAATAGTGAAAATAATCTTGTCCAGGAAGTTTCAGCCACATTAATGCTTGATGATGCAGGTAAAAGAAGTGTTTTATACCAGGGGATGATAGAACTTTTTCGTTCTTATTGTTCAAAAGCAAAGTGTATGGAGTGTATGATTGGGAAGAGTGTTTTTTATTAAATAACTATAATCCCAATTTATCTAAAACGTAATCAATTTTTCCTTTTAACCCTAATCCATATCCAAATCTGCCGGCAGTACCCCGCCATAAATGTTCTATGTAATTTTCAATCGGAAAGTTTTTAAATTCAAAACCAAGCTTCAGAGCTTCCGAGAAATTTTTTAACACCGGCATTCCGTGATGTTCAAAAGGAGGAAACTGAAAATATAATTCTCTTTTTATCATCATATAAGCTGGAGCAGGAATTAATATCCCTTTATCTTTTTGAAAACCGCGTTTATTCAGAATAAGAAATCTGCCTGTTCCGTAAGTTTTGGGTGAAGACTCAAGTAATTCGGCCATTTCTTCTAAAAAATTTCCTTTATGTGTTTCCGTATCCGAGTCAATAAAAAAAAGATGTTTATAATTTAATTGCTTAACAGCAAGATGCATTGCAGGACCGTGAAAAATATTTTTTTCAAGAAAAAGCGTTTTAGTGAATTGATGACTTTTGCTTTGCAACTCCTTAATTACTTCCACAGAATTATCCTTAGAGCCATTATCTATTATTAAAATATCTATGGAAGGATAAAATTTTCTGAATGATTCTACAGCTATTTTTAAAAGATCAGGGGTTTGATAATTAATAACAACTATACAAAGGGAGTGGGGCATTTAAATAATTTTGATTTGTTCTATCTAATTATTACTCGTTAATCTTTGAATATCATCCCTTATCCTTGCAGCTCTTTCATATTCCTCCGCATCAATAGCTTCTCTTAATTTATTTTGAAGTGCAGCAATTTTCGCTTCTTTTGTATTTGGAATTTTTTCCTGCTTTTCATCTTTTTCTGTTTCCTCAGATTCTTTTTCCCCTTCCTCCGAAGGAATAAAGGCAGCAACTTCCATTACACTTTCAGAAACAAAAATAGGGGCCTGCGCTCTTACAGCAAGAGCTATTGCGTCACTTGGGCGGGCATCTATTTCATTTGTTAAAGCTGATACTTCAAGAAGAATTTTTGCATAAAAAGTATTTTCTCTAAGCTCATCAATAACTACTTCAGCAATTGTTGCTCCCAGGTTATCAATAACCTGTTTTAATAAATCGTGAGTCAAAGGTCTAGGCGGTTTAATTCCTTCGATTTCAAGTGCGATAGCTTGAGCTTCGAATGCACCTATTATAATAGGAAGCCTTCTGCTGCCATTTACCTCTTTGAGTAAAATGGCATATGCACCCCCAGTAGATGGACTACTTGACAAACCTAATATTTCACACTGAATTTTTTGCAAATGAAACTCCTAACTCATTATGATTTAATCTTTTTAATTTCTTCAGTTAGAGCAGGTATTATCTCAAAAACATCACCGGCAATTCCATAATCAGCAATATTAAAAATTGGTGCATCTTTATCTTTATTAATAGCTACAATATATTTAGCAGAAGACATACCAGCAAGGTGCTGTATTGCACCTGAGATTCCGCAAGCAATATATAGGGATGGTGAAACAGTTTTTCCGGTTTGTCCAACCTGTTCTCTATGAGGTCTCCAGCCTGCATCAACAACAGCTCTCGATGCTCCAACAGCCGCACCCAAAGCAGCTGCAAGATTTTCTATCAACTGGAAATTTTCAGGTCCCTTCAAACCTCGTCCGCCGGACACAATAATATCTGCTTCTGCAACATCAAGTTTTCCTTCTGATTTTTTAAAGGAAATTACCCTGGATTTTAAATTTGATGGATTTACTTCTGATGTTTTTATTTCAGGCGAAGTTCCATTAATTGGTAATGCTTTGAATACATTTGGACGAATTGTTAAAACTTTTTTTGGAGTTTTAAATTTAATATCGATTAATGCTTTACCGGCAAAAACAGGTCTGGTTACAATTAGTTCCCCGGAAGAAGTATCGAATTTTACCGCATCAACGACTAACCCTGCATCTAATTTCGCTGCAAGATAGGGAGCCAGATCTTTTCCTAAAGCTGTATTTGATAATAAAAGAAAATCTCCATCATTTGCCTTAGCATAATTTGAAATAACTTCTGCATAACCTGTTGATGAATAGTTCTCAAGCTTATCGCTTTTAAGGTGAACAATTTTATTTATTCCATAATCAGCAATTTCATTTATGTTTTCCACGTTGTTACCAACAACTATAGCTTCAGAACCAATTTTTAATTCATTAGCAAGCTTAACTGCCGCTGTTACTACTTCGAAAGAAAATCTTTTTAATTTACCTTCTCTTTGTTCAAGAACTGCAATAATTTTATTCGGCATTTTTCTATCCTTAAATTACTTTTGCTTCTTCTCTTAATAGCCTGACTAATTCGGGTACAGCAGAAGCATCTGTTCCTAAAATCCTTCCCGGTTGTTTTGCAGGCGGAGTGTGCATTTTAATAATTTCAGTTTGATTATTGTAAGACATTGGTGTTTTTTCAGCAATATTTTTTTTCTTTGCTGCCATTATGCCTTTTAATGATGCGTACCTGGGTTCGTTCAATCCTTTTTGTGCAGCAATTACTGAAGGCAGTTCAATCTCAACAATCTCTCTTCCGCCTTCAATTTCTCTTTCAGCAGTAATTTTATTTCCTTCAAGTTTGAAATCAACAACCACTGTTGCACATGAAAATCTCAAAAATTCTGCAATAAGCTGTGGGACAGAACTATCATCAAAATCAACCGATTGTTTACCACAAAAGATTACATCAAAGTTATAAGATTTCAATTCTTCTGAAAGTGCTTTAGCTATTCCTATTGAATCAAAATCATTCTCAGTTTTAATTAATACTGCATCATCAACACCCATTGCAAGAGCTTTTTTTATAGTTTCTTTACAAGCTTCATTTCCAACACTAAATACGGTAACCTTGCTGTCACCACCAAATTTCTCCTTCCACTTTAATGCTTCTTCCACAGCAAATTCATCGTAAGGATTGATAATGTAAGTAACACCGTTTTTATCAATTGATTTATTGTCGCTACCAATTTTTATTTTTGCAGCAGTATCAGGTACGTGACTAACGCAAACTGCTATATTCATTAAACCTCCTTTAAAACTGCAATTATTTCAAAAAAAATATATAAATAGTGTCTATAAAATCAAACTACTTTAAGAATATTCCAAACAAACATAGGTTATTTTTATTTTAGTTTTATTTTTTTAATTTAATTATGATATGGATTCAATAACACAACAATCACCTTTACCTGAAATAATTGAAGATCAGGAAATTTCATCCAGTACTGAAAACAGGGTGGTTCTCTTTAATGATGACTGGCACACATTTGAAGAAGTTATTGTCCAATTAATTAAAGCAACCAGTTGTTCATTTGAACAGGCCCGTTCCTTTGCTTTTGAAGTTCACACAAAAGGAAAAGCCATTGTTTTTTCAGGATCAATTCAGAATTGTTTAAAAGTTTCATCTGTTCTTGAAGAAATAGCTCTTAACACTCAAATTATTAGTTAGTTAAAACTCAATCCAGCTGTACCTTTCTTCTTTTTTCTTTTTATAGATGCAGTATAATTCATATATTTGTAATCCAATTTTAAAAGGTTAAAGTGGAAAATAAGTTAGAAAATATCCGGAATATTGCGATTATTGCACACGTTGATCATGGCAAGACTACATTAGTTGATCATATGCTTAAACAAACAGGTGTGTTCAGGGAAAATCAGCAGGTTGAAAAAAGAATAATGGATTCGAATGCGCTTGAAAAAGAAAGAGGCATTACCATCCTTGCAAAAAATTTAAGCATTATGTATAAAGATGTAAAGATTAATATTATTGATACTCCGGGGCACGCTGATTTTGGTGGTGAAGTTGAAAGAACATTAAGAATGGTTGATGGAGTTCTGCTCTTAGTTGATGCTGCAGAAGGTCCTCTTCCACAAACAAAATTTGTTTTGAAAAAATCTCTGGATCTTGGATTAAAACCAATTGTTGTTATTAATAAAATTGATAGGAAAGATGCTCGTCCGAATGAAGTGTTAAATGAAGTGTTTGATCTTTTTGTATCGCTTGGTGCTTCAGAAGATCAGCTGGATTTTCCTTTCGTTTATGCAATTGCCAAACAAGGCATTGCCAAGGTAAATCTTGAAGATGAAAATAAAAATTTAATGCCCCTGCTTGATAATATTATTAAAAATGTTCCAGTCCCAAAAGCTGAAATTAACCAGCCTTTTCAAATGCTAATCTCAGCAATTGATTATAATGATTATTTGGGGAGAATTGGTATTGGTAAAGTTCATAGCGGAGTAATTAAAACCGGGGATAATATTGTTCTGATTACAAGGGAAGGCAAGAAAATTAATTCTAAAATTTCCCGGATGTATTCATTTGAAAATATAAAAAGAAAAGAAGTAAGTGAATTAAGTGCAGGCGATATTGGTGCGATAGCTGGCTTTGAAGATGTTGATATAGGTGATACATTTTCCAATCCCGAAAAGCCGGAGGGACTTCCATTTGTTGCAATAGATGAACCTACAATCACTATGAATTTTATTGTTAACAATTCTCCTTTTGCCGGGCAGGATGGAAAATATGTTACCACAAGAAATTTAAGCGAGAGGCTCTCTAAAGAGCTAAAATCCAATGTTAGTCTTAGAGTTGAGATGACAGATTCTCCTGATATATTTAAAGTCAGTGGAAGAGGAGAATTGCACCTTGCTATACTTATTGAAAATATGAGAAGAGAGGGGTACGAGCTGCAGGTAAGTCGTCCTGAGGTAATAACTAAAAAAGTACTTGATGTTCTTTCGGAGCCGGTTGAACATGTTATTATTGATGTGCCTGAAGAGTTTGTTGGAACTGTAATTGAAAAACTTGGGAAAAGAAAAGGTGAAATGAAAAATATGATTACCTATAATGATAATACAAGATTAGAATTTTTGGTTCCTGCAAGAGGGTTAATCGGATATAGATCAGAATTTATGACTGATACGAAAGGTAATGGAATTCTTCATCATAATTTTAACGGATATGAACCTTTTAAAGGAGAGATAACTCACAGACAAAGAGGTGCTTTGGTTGCGATGGAAAATGGTATGGCATCTGCTTATGCAATGTATAAATTACAGGAAAGATCTGTTTTTTTTATTGAGCCGGGAACAAAAGTTTATGAAGGAATGGTTGTTGGAGAAAACTCAAGGAATAATGATATGCGTGTGAATGTTACAAAAACAAAACAACTAACAAATATGCGTGCTTCCGGTGCAGACGAAGCTATAAGAATTGAACCGCCAACTTTACTAACACTTGAGCAGGCAATTGAATGGATAACTGATGATGAATATGTTGAGATTACTCCAGAAAATATCAGAATCAGGAAAAGATTTTTAACAGATCAGCAAAGAAAAAATGCAAAACTATCAATGAAACAAACTGAGGTTCCAATCTAATCTTTTGCACAAGCGTTTGCATAAACAAAACAGATATATTAATTTTACAATTCATTTTTTAAAAGGGCCCATAGCTCAGTTGGTTAGAGCAGCTGACTCATAATCAGCGGGTCGGTGGTTCAAGTCCATCTGGGCCCACGAGTAACAATCCTAAATTGTAATATAACTTTTTAGGATTTTTTTTATTTGTAGAGAATATGAATTTCAAATAATATCAGCCGGTCGATGGTTCTCCCGAAGGGATCCCTTTGGGCAAGTCCATCTTTGCCCACTTAATTCATTTCTAAGAAACATCCAAAAACTTACTTATTATTCTTTCTTCGTTTTAAAGCTTTTTGTTTTGTTTATCCAAACTTTAGTTAAACGTTTAACTTAATGGATACTATTATTTTTGTAATAATCAGCACAAAATGAGTTTATTTTACTAAAATTGTTTGGTTAACTAAGATTATTTTACTAAATTCAGTTAAACGTTTAACCGAAAATCACTATAATGAGTATTACAATAAAAGATGTTGCAAAAAAAGCAGGAGTTTCTATTGCAACTGTTTCATTTGTAATTAATGACAATAATAAACGTGTATCATCTGAAACTAAAAACCGGGTATTAAAAACAATCAAATCTCTTAATTATCATCCTTCAAAATCAGCGAGAAATTTAGTTTCTCAAAAAACTGATTTTATAGGATTTATCCTAACAGATGACCATTTTTTACGAACCGAACCTTTTTATACAAGGATATTTCTTGGAGTGGAATTCGAAGCCAGAAATGAGGACTATTATATTTTATTAACTTCCGTCAGTTCAAATTTTAATAAGAGTGATCAGTTACCAAGGTTCATTCTTAATAAAAGTGTTGATGGAGTAATTATTGCCGGGAAGATTCCAATCAATCTTATCGAAAGAATTTCAGAATATAATTTACCAACCATTTTCGTTGATTTTGTTCCTCCTTCTAACAGTGTCCCCCTTGTTTTAATTGATAATATTCAGGGGGGAATATTAGCAACCGATCATTTAATTAATCTTGGACACAAGAACATTGCATTTATCGGCGGAGATATAGAACATCCCAGCATAAGAGATAGATTAATTGGTTACAAACAGGCCCTTGAAAGGGCGAACATACTTCTTAAAAATAATTTAATTGTTATTGATTCACTATATCCTGATCGACAAAATGGATATGATTCAGCTAAACGATTATTTGCAAAGAACAAAAATGTGACAGCTATCTTTGCCTGTAATGATGCAATGGCTATTGGTGTTATGCATTATTTAAAAGATAAAGATTATAAAATACCAGGCGATGTTTCATTAATAGGATTTGATGATGTTGAAGCAGACCTTATGCTTAATCCATTGCTAACAACTGTGAGAGTTCCTAAAATTGAGCTGGGTGCTGAAGCATTCAGGTTAATACTGAATATATTAAAAAACAAAAAATCAATTCCTAAAAAAATTCTTGTACCTGTTGAGCTGATTATCAGAGAATCAACAGCACAGTATAAACTTAATTAAAAGTAGTATGCAAGCAGCAGTTTTAAATGGTGTGAAAAATATTGTTTTGCAGGATTATTCTCTAAGACCTTTAGAGAAAAATGAGTTGCTGGTTAAAGTAGAATGCTGCGGTATATGCGGTACTGATAAGCATATATATGAAGGAAAAGCTCCCTCTAAAATTCCTGTTATTTTGGGACACGAATATAGCGGTACTATCGTCGACCTAAATAAATATCATCCCGAATTTAGTATTGGAGATAAAGTAACAATTGATCCAAACATACATTGTGGTTATTGCAGTTATTGTAAAAAAGGGAAAGTAAATTTCTGTGAAAATCTTAGAGCCTTGGGAGTAACCCTTGACGGAGGCCTGGCTGAATATTCCATTATACCTGTTTCACAAGCTTATCTTATTCCAAAAGATTTTAGTTTATCATTAGCTGCATTTGCTGAGCCTCTTTCCTGCTGCTTAAGAGGAATTGAACAAAGCGGTATAAAACCAGGCGATTCGGTTATCATTATTGGCGGAGGAACTATAGGTTTATTGATGGTTCAGCTGGTTAAAATTTCAGGAGCCGCAAAAATAATTTTAATTGAACCTCAAATATTTAAACGGAATCTTGGAATTGAATTAGGTGCCGATTATGCCTTTAGTCCTGATGATGATAGAATGTTTGAAGAAATAAGAGAAATAACAGAGTCACACGTAGATGTTGTAATAGAATGTGTTGGGAAAAGTGAATCTGTTGAACTTGCTGTTAAATTAACAAGCAGGGGAAGCAGGATAGTAATTTTTGGTCTTGCCCCACCGGATAACAATGTTTCAATTAATTTACAATATTTATTTAAGAATGAAGTTTCAATTCTCAATTCCTATTTAAACCCATTTACTTTTAAACCTGCAATTGATCTTTTAATTGGGGGGAAAATAAATGTACAAAAACTAATTACAAACCAGACAGATTTTAAAAAATATTAATAACATTTTTCATAACAATAATAATAGCAGTATTAAACAACAAATAATTAACAATTAATTTTCCGGAGGATCTATGAGTAGTTTCGCTAAAATTTCAAAATGGTGGATAGGATTTTTATCTATCATTATTTTTCAAATCCCTTTGTTACCACAAAGTGGAATAAATAGTATCGGTGGTTTCGAGCAACCATTACCATCATATTGGACAAAAGGAGCAGAACCAACCGGCTCAACATTAAGCTGGGCAACAGATCAGTTTCGTTCAATGGGAAAATCTCTTAAGATAGAAAAAGGTGTGACCACAGATGCAGCAATGTGGGAATCAGAGAATATGTGTGATTTATGGTCTGAAAAACATTTTGCAAATGCAGATATAAATTTTGGAATGTACTATAAGACATCCGGTGTAAATACAAATCCGGCAAATGATGATCAGAAATGGTATGTGACATATACATTCTACAGAGAAAACGGAACAGTAATAGGAGAGAAGAAGTTTGAACTGGATCAGAGTGTAGCAAGTACAACCGGCTGGGTAGCAGATACAACAGCGGTAGGAGAGATTAGCTTACCAGAAGATTCCTGGAAAACAATAATCAGGTTTGTAGGCGGGAAAGATGCAACAGGCACAGTTTGGACAGATGATTATGTGTTTGTAAGTAGACCAGGACCAATTTGGGCAGGACAGGATTGGAATACACAGGTAGGAGTACCCACGGGATGGTTTTACTGGATGCCGCCAATTGGAGGAAATGATGGAGTGTTAGACCAGGGATATGAAAATACTAAAGTAACTAATGAATATGCACATAGTGGAAATTATTCTCTTAAATTTAATATACCGGTAGGAACACACGACGGATTTGTTGGAACAAAAAGATACATACTTGATGATGCCCAGCCCGGTGATGTGTTAAGAATAAGTGTTTGGATAAAGGGTGCAAATCTTAATCCTGACTCAGCAGCAGCAGTTGGTGACGCGTGGAGCGTATCTCTTACAGCAATATATCATACAACCATTGGCAATAATGAAGGTTGGGGACAATATGCTGCAAGCCCGGATGTACCGCTACATTTTCCTAATGCAACATCTTTTGATTGGAGACAATTCTACATGGACGTAACTATTCCGGATCCGCCAGCAGGTGAAACAGCAAAATCTATTTCCGTAAGATTACATCCGCTAGGTAGATTCTCGGGTACAGTATGGATGGATGATTTAAAGGTTGAAAAGCTTGATCTCCCTGGAATTAATGAGATAGGAAGTTTCGAGCAACCATTACCATCATATTGGACAAAAGGAGCAGAACCAACCGGCTCAACATTAAGCTGGGCAACAGATCAGTTTCGTTCAATGGGAAAATCTCTTAAGATAGAAAAAGGTGTGACCACAGATGCAGCAATGTGGGAATCAGAGAATATGTGTGATTTATGGTCTGAAAAACATTTTGCAAATGCAGATATAAATTTTGGAATGTACTATAAGACATCCGGTGTAAATACAAATCCGGCAAATGATGATCAGAAATGGTATGTGACATATACATTCTACAGAGAAAACGGAACAGTAATAGGAGAGAAGAAGTTTGAACTGGATCAGAGTGTAGCAAGTACAACCGGCTGGGTAGCAGATACAACAGCGGTAGGAGAGATTAGCTTACCAGAAGATTCCTGGAAAACAATAATCAGGTTTGTAGGCGGGAAAGATGCAACAGGCACAGTTTGGACAGATGATTATGTGTTTGTAAGTAGACCAGGACCAATTTGGGCAGGACAGGATTGGAATACACAGGTAGGAGTACCCACGGGATGGTTTTACTGGATGCCGCCAATTGGAGGAAATGATGGAGTGTTAGATGAGGGATATGAAAATACTAAAGTAACTAATGAAGAAGCCTATGATGGTAATTATTCATTAAAATTTGACATACCAGTAGGAACACACGATGGTTTTGTTGGAACTAAAAGATTTGAACTTGCTGATGTTATGCCGGGTGACAACTTAAGAATAAGTGTCTGGGTAAAAGGAATGAACTTAAATCCTGACTCAGCAGCAGCAGTTGGTGACGCGTGGAGCGTATCTCTTACAGCAATATATCATACAACCATTGGCAATAATGAAGGTTGGGGACAATATGCTGCAAGCCCGGATATACCATTAGTATTTCCTAATGTAACCTCATTTGACTGGATGCAGTTTTATGTAGATGTAACTGTACCGGATCCGCCAGCAGGTGAAACAGCAAAATCTATTTCCGTAAGATTACATCCGCTAGGTAGATTCTCGGGTACAGTTTATATGGATCTACTTGAAGTTAAAAAAATGGGTTCAACAGGTGTTGAAAATGAATTCGTACCTGTCAGCCATAATCTTTTCCAGAACTATCCGAATCCATTTAACCCAAGCACGACTATCAGCTATTCAATACCTAATGTTTCATATGTCTCTTTAAAGATATATGATATTCTGGGCAGGGAAGTTAGAACCCTTGTTAACAGCGAACAGAATATTGGTATTCACAATGTTCAATGGAATGGTGATAATAATTACGGAAATAAAGTTTCAAGTGGAATTTATCTTTACAAAATTGAAGCTGGTGATTTTGTAATGACCAAGAAAATGCTTCTGCTTAAATAAGTTCTATTCTAAATGGGTGCTAGATATTTAGCACCCATTGTTTCTAGATAACTGATTAATTAATTAAATTTTCATTTCAAGTAAGAATAGGTGGATGTAATGTTCACTTTTACTAATAAAGTTTTTGCTTATTTATGTTGCTTATTGCTTTTGTTTGCAGCAATTACTGTTAATGCGGGAACAACAGGAAAAATATCCGGAAAAATTTCTGATGCTTCGACCAAAGAGCCTCTTATTGGTGCAAATATTATTATTGAAGGGACTAACCTTGGCGCAGCAACTGATTTTGACGGTAACTATTTTATTATAAACATTCCCCCCGGCACTTACAATATTAAAGCTTCCCTGGTTGGATACTCATCTGTTACATTTACAAATGTTAAAGTATCTGTTGATCAAACTACAAAAATTGATTTTGAATTAACAGAAGAATCAATTCAACTTTCAGATGTTGTGGTTACTGCAGAAAGATCTATAGTAAGAAAAGATTTAACATCAACTGAAGAAACTGTAACTGGTGAAAATATTTCTATGCTTCCTCTCGAAGATGTTTCAGCAGTTGTGAATTTGCAGGCTGGTGTAGTTGATGGTCATTTTAGAGGTGGGAGAAGCAGTGAAGTTAAATATATGATTGACGGTGTTCCTGTAAATGACGCCTATTCCGGTCAATCATCATTGTCGGCTGAGGTAAATAGTATTGAAGAAATCCAGGTGCTTACAGGTACATTTAATGCTGAATATGGCGAGGCTCTGTCGGGAGTTGTAAACCAGGTTACTAAAATTGCCGGAGATAAACTGGATGGGAATATTTCTTTTTATTCAGGAGATTATATAAGCACTCATAAAAGTATTTTCACAAATATAAATGATGTTAATCCTAATGATGTATATAATATTGATGGAAGCTTAAGCGGACCTGTTCCCGGGTTTGGGAATTTTCTTAAATTCTTTTTTTCCGGGCGTTATAATGATGATGAAGGATCAATTTACGGACAGAGAATTTTTAATCCATCAGATTCCTCTAATTTCTCAGCTAACAATTCTGCAGACTGGTATGTTGGTGCAACGGGAGATAAAAAGTATGTCCCGATGAATTATAGCAAGAGACTATCGCTTCAGGGAAAATTGGCTTTTAATGTTGGCGGCGGAAAAGGTATAGTATTGTCAGGTCTGTATCAGGATAATCAGTACCGGGATTATAATCAACTTTATAAATTAAATCCCGATGGCGATTATAAAAAATTTCAGAAAAGCTTTTTAGGTATTGCAAGCTATACTCTTTTGCTGAGCAATTCGGCTTTCATTGATTTTTCTGCTTCAGGAATAAGATCAGAATACAAACAATATGTTTATGAAAATCCACTCGATCCCCGGTATGTAAATCCTGACAGAAAAAAAGATGTGAGCGGCAATGCCTTTTATACAGGTGGTACAGAGAACTGGCATTTTAATCATACTACAACAAGTTTAACCGGCAAAACCGATTTTACATGGCAGATTGATAATATAAATCAAATTAAATCGGGACTTGAATTCACACATCATAAATTAGAGTATCAGGATTTCCAAATAATTATCGATGCAACTTCAAATTTTAAACCTATGCTGCCGCAGCCCGGAGCTTTTAATTATAATATTTATCAATCGAATCCATATCAGTTTGCTTATTATATTCAGGATAAAATCGAATATGATTACTTAATAATTAATGCTGGTCTCCGTTTTGATTATTTTGAACCCGACGGGAAATATTTAAAGGATCCAAATAAAATTAATGAACTTGATGAACTTCAACCTCCGTTTCCGGATTCACTATTAATAGAAGCAAAATCAAAATATCAGTTTAGTCCGCGTATTGGGTTGTCTTATCCTATATCAGATAAAGGTGCAATTCATATTTCTTACGGACATTTTTTTCAGATTCCTCCTTTTGAAAATTTATATAGAAATCCAAACTTCAGAATTCCGTTAACCGGTGACTTTCCTCAGAATATCGGAAACACAATAGGGAATGCGGATCTTAAACCTCAGCAAACTATTATGTACGAGATTGGTTTGCAGCAGGCTTTAACTGATGAATTAGGCATTACAATTACGGGTTACTATAAAGATATTAGAAATTTACTCGGTTCAGAGATATATATTAAAAATGAATTTAGAAAATTCAGCAAGCTTGTTAACAGAGATTATGGTTCTGTAAAAGGTATCACACTATCTTTTGAAAAAAGATTTAGAAATTGGGTAGGAGCTACATTAGACTATACGTTCCAGGTTGCAAAAGGAAGTGCTTCCGATCCGAATGCTGCTTTTAATAATGCCCAGGCAAATCCGCCAGTCGAAGAAAATAAGCAGCTTGTTCCTTTAGACTGGGATAGAACTCATTCTTTAAATTTTACCTTAACGCTTGGAATACCGGGGGATTATATTGCAAGTTTTATTGGCAGACTTGGATCTGGTTTGCCCTATACTCCAGCATTGCAAAATCAAAGGACTGGTTTGGAAAACAGTGATAACAGACCATCGTTTTTTGATGTTGATTTCTATATAACCAAATATTTTGAAATAGTTGGTCAGCAGATTTCGGTGTTTGCAAAGATTTATAATTTGTTCGATACTCTCAATGAGGTTAATGTTTTTGGCGATACAGGCAGAGCAGGAGAAACTCTCGAACTTACAAGAAACCAGGCGCCGCCAAGAGGTGTAAATACAGTGCAGGAATTTTTTACAAGACCGGATTTTTATTCTTCGCCTAGACAAATTGTAGTTGGTGCTTCTCTTTCATTTTAGTGTATTTATTTATTGGAGAATAAAGTGTTTAATATAAAAAAGATTTTCACTTACATAATCTTCATAACTGCAGTTACTATCATTAATTCAAATATGATTTTTGCACAAAGGATTATTGATAAAAATAAGGGTGATCATAACCAGACAAGAAAAGGATTTATGGATGGAAACCTTGCTGCAACAGTTTATTATAACTTTGGTGAAATTGCAGACTGGATGAATGAACCAAATAGAAGCGGTGTGTGGCCAAAAGGAACTAATCATACTTATGTTGATGGAGTTGCAATCATTGTTCAAGCGGAAGCAATGGATCCCGCTGGAAATTTAATCCATCCTCTCGAATCAAATTATTATGAATTTACACGTTATAATGCTTCAACAGGTATAACTTATGGCTGGTGGCCTTTGCCCGGATATACCGGGCAGTTTAGCAGCTCTCCTGCGCGAAGTGATGATCCGAAAACATGGCCAACTACCTGGCCAGATAGACCGCCGGATTGGAATAATACCTGGAATGGATTTTTTGGTAAAGGTGTTTTCAATGCAGATGTTGAAACTTACTTTGTTTTTGATGATAACGAAGATAGGCAATATAAATTAGAACATAATTTCTCTCCTGATGCAGATGATCCTTCAAGGGGCGGATTGGGAATGCAGGTTAGGGCAAGAGGTTTTCAATGGTCCCAGGTTTTAGCAGAAGACGTAATCTTCTGGTATTATGAAATTACAAATATGGGTACCTATGATTACAACAAAACTTTATTCGCACAATATGTAGATTGGGGAATCGGCGGACATGATAACTCATCAAACAATGCCGGGGATTATAGCGAACTATTAGATATGTCTTATGCCTGGTCTGTTGTTCCTTTTGGAAGCCCGGGAAACTGGAGCCCTGTTGGATATGCAGGTTATGCTTTCCTTGAAAGCCCCGGTGTTCCCGATGATGGAATTGATAACGATTCTGATGGTCCTACAGATGAAAAACGCGATAACATTCCTGTTAATTTTATAACTGATCCTAACCAGGATCCTTTCTTAAGAAATCCTTTTCAGGATACGACAAAATTTTTTCAATTCTATGGATATTCATGGAGACCTCACTGGGATGCTGATGAAAATGCAAACTGGAGATCATATTTTGATTTAAATGAAAATGGTCAGTGGGATGAAGGTGAATCTCTAAACGATGATGTTGGAACGGATGGTATAGGTCCCTTTGATGATAATTACACCGGGCCTGACGTTGATGGAACTGAAGGCAACGGAAAACCTGATCAGGGTGAACCCAATTTTGGCATTCTTGATAAAGATGAATCAGATCAATTAGGTTTAACAGGGTTTAAAATCTATGCAGTGCATACTTATGAGCTTGATAATGATGAAGAAAATTGGACTGTACTATCTGGACTTCCCGCACCGCACGGTCAATCTCTCGTAGGGGTTAACCTGGCAAATTATTTTTCCAGTTATCTTTTTAGTATGAATGGTAGAAATACATATTCAAATGAAACAGGACAAATTGAAGAGGCGGGTGAAACTGAGAGATTTTCTATGTCTATGATTTTTGGAATTAATACCGATGACATTTTTAGAAGAAAGAAAACTGTTCAGCAAATTTACAATGCTAATTATCGTTTTGCCAAACCACCTGAGAAACCTATACTAACTGCAGTACCTGGGGATCATAAGGTAACATTATACTGGGATGATCGTGCAGAAAAATCATTTGATGAATTTTACCAGAGAATAAATTTTGAGGGTTACAGGATTTACCGTTCTACGGAACCAAATTTTCTTGAAAACAAAATTATAACTGATGCCTATGGTAAGCCTGTATTCAGATCTCCGATTGCTCAATTTGATTTAATTGATGGTGTGACAGGGTTGCATCCTATTGATGTAAATGGAGCAAAATTCTTTTTGGGTAATGACTCTGGTCTCAAACATTCTTTTATAGATACAACCGTACAAAACGGGCAAACTTATTATTATGCAATTGCAGCTTATGATAAAGGATTTGAAACTGTAACTGTTCAGGGAAATATTGAAGGCATTCCTCCTTCAGAAACAACTACAATTCTTAAAAAAGATATTAGTGGAAATATCACAACAGATATAAATACTGCGGTAATCACTCCGCGGGCGCCCGCTGCCGGTTATCTTGCACCGGAAATACAATCTTTTGAAGGAACAGGACCCGGTACAGGAAATATTTCAATTAGTATTCTTAATCCGGATTCCGTTAAGAATTTTAATACCTATCATCTGGAATTTTACGATAGCTCACCGTATCATAATTCTGCGCATCCAAAATATTCTCTTTTGAATGCCTTGACTAATGATACTTTGCTGAATATGCGTACAATTAACGGGGTTAAAGAACAGACTCCGATTGTTGATGGTTTTACTGCTGACATTTCAAGCGATACATCCGTAACGATAGATTTTTCTAAGTCTGGCTGGACAGTTGGTAACAGTAATTATATAGTTCAAATCGGTTTTGATTCAAGATTTCAGGGTGCATACCTCGGAAAGAAAATTGATTACCCTGCTGATTTTGAAATTCATTTAACTGATCCGGGTCAGGGAGATTTATCTTTTCCTGCTACAACTTTTAGCCAGCCAATTCAATCCAATATTATTGTGAAAAATGTAACAGAGCAAAATGATCATTTCCAGTTTATTTTCCGTGATCAGAATACAGATGGAATCTTTAATGATGGTGACGCTATATTTTTTGTTTTTGGAGATTCATTGGGTAAACCTGCTACAAATTTTTCAGATTTGCACGTAAGCTGGTCTGTTACTTTTATTAAAGACACCACAATTGCCGAAGAAAATCAGAGACCTCCCCAGTTTGGAGATGTGTTTAAAGTTGTTAACACAAAACCATTTAGAGAAGGGGAGTATTACGAGTTTACTACAAAGGGACAGGGTTTTGATAAATCCTTAGCACTGGTTGAATTAAATAATGTTGCGGTTGTACCTAATCCTTATGTCGGCGCTGCTTCATGGGAACCGGTTTCAACTGAAGTAGGACGAGGTGAGAGAAGAATATTTTTTATTCATTTACCAAGTGAATGTACAATCAGGATTTACACAATTAGTGGAAAACTGGTTAATACAATTGAACATTCAAGTACAATTTCCGATGGACAGGAAAGTTGGGATCTCGTTTCTAAAGATGGGATGGACATAGCCTTTGGTGTTTACATTTTCCATGTTGATGCACCGGGAATTGGTGAAAAGATTGGAAAGTTTGCAATAATAAAGTAATGAAATCTAAAAGTTTAAATCTACTGCAAGAGGATATTATGAATATGGTAACTCGCGCAAAAACATTTTTTTTACTTTCTCTTTTTCTCCTGGGAAATTATAATCTCTATTCTCAAAACGTTTCAAAGACAGGAACAACAGCCGCTTCTTTTTTAGAAATCGGAGTTGGCGGTGCTGCTAATGGAATGGGTGGTGCATATGTCGGTCTTGCAGCAGATGCTTCGGCCCTTTACTGGAACGTGGGTGGGATTGCAAACCTTACTCAATATGAAGCCATATTAGTGCACACTGATTGGATAGCAGATACAAAATTTGATTATGCCGGTTTGATTATTCCATTAGGTGATTTTGGAAATCTTGGTTTGAGCTTTACCTCTTTATCTATGGAGGATATGAAAGTGAGAACAGTTGAACAGCCGGAAGGAACCGGTGAAAATTTTAGTGCGGGTGATATTGCTGTAGGTATTTCATTTGCAAGACATTTAACAGACAGATTTTCTGTGGGAATAACTGCAAAATATATTAAACAAACTATCTGGCATATGAACTCATCTGCATTTGCATTTGATGCAGGCACTACATTTAAAACCGATTTATTAGGCGGGTTAACAATCGGAGCCGTAATGTCAAATTTTGGTACGCCTATGCGTCTTGAAGGAAGAGATTCAAGATATTTTATCAGGGTAGATGAAACAAAACAAGGCTCCAATGACAGAATTCCTGTTAACATCGAATTAGATACCTGGGATCTGCCGCTCTCTTTCCAGATAGGTGTTTCCACTCACGCAATTAATTATGATGATTATAAATTAACTGTCTCAGCTGATGCCCTGGTTCCGAATAATGATTACCAGAGTTTAAACATCGGGGCAGAATTTTCCTTTATGAATTATTTATTTCTGAGGGCAGGGTATAATTCCCTTTTCCTTCAGGATGCCGAAGGCGGTTTGTCTTTTGGTGCAGGAGTAAATTCAAAAATGTTGTTGAGTGCAGCAACAGTTAATTTTGATTATGCTTTTAGAGACTTCGGGCGGCTGAAAGATGTGCACAGTTTTTCTATTGGAATAAAATTTTAAATCGTTAATATTTTGCCTCATAATACTTTTGAAAAAATAATTGAAAACATTTCCACTAATTTTATTTTTTTTATATCTGAGTCCCATATTTCCCCAGGACCTGTTCAACGAAAACAATCAAAATAAAATTAATAAAGAAGCTGTAGTTGCTGAGGTTGATACAATAAAAATTACCGCGGAAGAGTTCTACTACAATTACGAATTTGGACCTGCATTTCCAAAAAGAAAAAGTAATTCAAAAGAGACTCACCTGAATTATTTAATTGATGAAAAACTTCTTGCATTAGAAGGTTATGAAGAGGGAATTACTGATCAGGATTATCCAAAAGGATTGTTTAATGATATTAAATCAGATTTGACTACTGAAGAATTATTTAGAAAAGAAATTTTACCTAAAGTTGAAATAAATGAAAACGAAATTGAAAAAGTGATTGAGAAAAAACAAATTGAATACCAGGTAAGATGGTTATATTCTGATGAACAGCAATCAATTGAAAATTATCTTATAAAATTAAAAAACAGAATTTCTTTTGATTCTCTTTTTAACTCACAAATAAATGATTCTGTTTTTGTGGATGACAGAGAACTGAAAAGCAGTTTATATGATATATACATGAAAAATCCAATCTTGGCAAAAATTCTTGATACTTTGAAAGCGGGGAATGTCTCAGATCCTATTCATACTGATGATGGATGGTATATAGTAAAGGTTGATAATATCTGGAAAAATTTAATTACTAATGAAACAGAACAAATAAAACTCAGGCAGGAATCAATTGAAGCATTAACTAAAAGTAAAATGGGCGCTTTATCTGATGCCTATGTGAATAATTTGTTCTCCAAAGAAAACCTGATAATTAAACGTGATGCTTTTAATATTCTCAGATCCTACTTAGGAAAAACTCTCCTGACTCCGGAAAAATATAATGAGTGGGGTTTAGATAAGAAATTGGATGATGCTTTATCCAATCTTGGATTAAAAAGAGGAGAGAAATATCCGGGCATCCCATTAGTCGTTGGTATAAATAATAATTTTTCATTGGATGAATTTATTATTTGGTATAGAAACCGCGATGAATATGTTAAGTTTTTAAAGGATGATTTGATAAGCTTTTCAAAATCTTTGGAAAATTTGGTTTGGCTTATGGCAAGAGATAAACTGCTTACAAGGACCGCTACTGAAAGAGGATATGATAAATCAGAATGGGTTAAAAAACAGTCAGGCTGGTGGAAGGATAAAATATCCTACAGTGCATACAGAAATGAATTGGCAAATTCAATTACTTTAAATTCAGAGGAGATAAATCTCCTTAATGAAAAAAAGAAATCTAAATCGGATATCTTGAGTGAAAAATTATCTGAGAAAATTCTTCATAAAGTTTTAGAGCTGAAGAAAAAATATAAAGTTAAAATCAATAAAGATGTTCTTGATAAAATAAACGTTTCAACTGAAAATGATAAAAAAGCAATTGATATGTATTTAGTAAAGAGAGGCAATTTAATTCCAAGACCACTTTATCCTTCCATAGATAATGATTGGGTGAGCTGGGAATAGAAATTCTTATGAAATATTTTTTAGAAATAATAATTCTGATCTCAATTGGTTTTTTCATGACCGGCTGCGGAAATAGTAATAAAAATTCCCATGATGTAATGTTATACTGGTGTTCAAATAATATTGATGAGATAAAGTTTGCCAAAGCATTAACCGATAAGTGGAATAAAAACAATCCAAATAACCTCATTAAATATCAGCCTGTCCCGGAGGGAAGATCGAGCGAGGAAATTATACTCGCAGCAGTTGTTGGAAACACAACTCCGGATATTTATTCCAATATGTGGCAGGGAGATGTTGAAGCATATGCCGAGGCAGGTGTTCTGGTTGCGCTCGACACTCTTGAGGGATTCTCAGATTTTCTTTATGAAAGGTGCGATAGTGCAGTTATCGAGGAAATAAAATCTCTGGATGGTCACATCTATCAGGTACCCTGGAAGATCAACCCGATTATGCTGATTTATAATGTTAATATTATAAATGATTTAGGTTTACAAGGTCCTCCTGAAACGTACAGTGAATTTTTCAGTGATTCAAAAAAATTTCAGAAAGATACCGATGGTGACGGATACGTTGACAGATGGTTTGGCTATACTGAAGTTGAAGTTACGTGGTGGCAAAGATTTTTTGACTTTTATCCTCTGTATCTTGCAGCATCGGGCGGAGCACCTTTAGTAAAAAATAATAAAGCTGTTTTTAATAATAAATATGCAATTGAAGTTTTTTCTTTTATGCGGGAATTATATAAAAGAAATTATTTCTCAAAGGAGAAACTTTCTGCACGTCAGGATCCTTTTTTAAGCAGCACTATTGCAACAAGATTCACAGGTCCCTGGGAAATAGCCCATGCTGAAAAATTCAAGCCAGAAGGTTTTAGGTATGAATACTCATTTATCCCTTCACCTGATGAACACAAAGGACCGGTTTATACTTACGGAGACCCTAAAAATATTGTCATATTTAAGACTTGCAAAAATCCTCAGGCTGCATGGGATTATATTAAAACTCTCATTGATAAAGAAGGTGATTTGAAACTTTTGGAATTAACTAATCAATTGCCCAGGAGAAAAAACCTTAGTACTGATGAATTCTTTAATAGATATTTTAAGAATAACCCCAAAATGAAAATATTTGCGGAACAATCTAAATATGTAAAGGGAACTGATGCTTCTCCGGTACTAAAGGAAATTTTTGATTTGATTTCACAACAGTATGAAGCGTGCGTAGTTTACGGGATGAAAACCCCGAAAGAAGCAATCAGCGATGCTGCTGATGCAGTTAATTTATTATTCCTTGAATAGTTATTTTTAAATGATTTATAGAAAAAAAATATTACCCTACCTTCTCGTTTCTCCATATATAGTTCATTTTTTTCTGTTTGTTGCTTTTCCTGTAGGGTTTTCCATTGTGCTTACATTTCACAAATGGAATATTATTTCTCCAATGGAATATACCGGGCTTAATAATTATGTAAGACTTTTCAATGATAAAACATTTATTAAATCAATTGGGAATACGCTTATATTTTTACTCATTCATATTCCACTTCAAATTGTTTTTGCATTGTTCTTGGCAGAAATATTAAATCAAAAAATAAAATTAAGAGGGATCTTCAGGGGTGCATTTTTTCTGCCTGTTGTTGTTTCAGGAGTTGTGGTTACAGTTTTATGGCAGCAGTTATTTGGATACGATACCGGATTGCTGAACAGATTATTAACCGAAATTGGTTTAGGTAAAATCGGCTGGTTAACTGATCCGGATATAGCGATGAGTTCCATAGCAATTATGGCAACATGGAAAAATGTAGGTTTATACATAATTCTTTTTTTAGTGGGGCTTCAAACCGTTCCGCCGCAATACTATGAAGCTGCTGAACTTGAAGGAGCTTCTCACTTACAAAAATTTTTTAAAATTACATTACCTATGATTAATCCAACAATTTTTTTAGTTGTCTTACTTTCAACCATCGGCGGGTTTTCATTGTTCATTGAACCTTATGTTATGACCGGTGGCGGACCTTTAAACAGTACTATATCAGCAGTTCTTTATATATATAAACAGGGATTTTTCTACTATCACATGGGTTATGCAGCTACATTAGGATTATTTTTTGCATTAATAATTTTAGGTGTGGTTGTAATTCAGAAAAAATTTATTGAAAAAAATAATTGAAAATAATTAGAAAAATATTATTCTATTTATCATTGGCAATGAGCGCCCTGGTTTTTGTATACCCCTTTTATTGGATGATAATTGCATCGCTTGCACCTGAAAATGAAATTGGCAGCTTATCGTTCTTACCTTCCTCATTAAATTTAAATAGCTATTCACAGATGCTCGATAAAATTCCGATTTTCGGTTCGTTCATAAATAGTCTTATCGTTGCTTCATCAATTACAATTGGAGTTTTGGTTTTCGGTTCTATGATTGGTTACGCCTTATCCAAACTTGAATTTAAAGGGAGAGATTTAATTTTTTACGTAATAATTTTTACTATGACTTTACCTTTTCAAATAACTTTAATACCACAATACATAATCATGGTAAAGTTTGGATGGATAGATACGTATTGGGCATTGATCGTTCCTTATCTTATAAATGCCTTAGGCATAATTATGTTCCGTCAATATTTTAAATCTATCCCTCAAAGTTTAATTGATTCAGCAAGACTGGATGGCTGTAATGAACTTGAAATTATATTCAGAATACTCTGGCCGAATTCCCTACCTGCTATTATTACAATCGGAATTATAACTTTTATGGCATCTTGGAATGAGGTTCTTTGGCCATTGATCGTTATTCGAGATGAAAGTTTGATGACAATGCCGCAATTAGTTACCTTGTTTGCAGTTGGAGGACGAGCCGAGTCACAGTTGGGTGTTAAATTAGCATCGGCTGTTATGCTTGCATTACCAATAGTGCTTGCTTATTTGTTCTTCCAGAAATATTTCATTCAGAGTATGGCTTCAACAGGAATTAAAGAATAGATAAAGATAGATATCTAAAGATCACTTATGATATCAATTTAAAAAACTAAATTATATGTTAAGCATTAATAATAATTAAATAGAGATGTATGATGATGAATAAGAGAGAAATCTTAAATAAAATAGCTTTTTTAGGTGATTATTTACCTCGTAAATGCGGTATAGCCACGTTTACTTCAGACATCTACAATAATATTGCTTTGCAATATCCTAAAAGCGATTGCTTTGTAGTTTCAGTGAATGATATTAAAGAGGGATATGACTATCCCAAAGAAGTAAGATTTGAAATTGAAGAACAAAAGCTAGCTTCGTATAGGAGGGCGGCTGATTTCCTGAATTTTAATAATACTGATGTTGTATCCCTGCAGCACGAATTTGGAATTTATGGCGGACAATCTGGTAGTCACATTCTTGCTCTTTTAAGGGATCTTCATCTGCCTGTTGTAACTACGCTTCACACAATATTAGAAAAACCATCTCCCGATCAATTCCGTGTGATGAAAGAAATAATAAAACTTTCTGCCAGGCTTGTTACTATGACAGAAAAAGGTAAAACTTTTTTGACGGAAATTTATAAAACTCCTTCAGAAAAAATTGATGTTATCCCCCATGGAATTCCTGATATGCCATTTGTTGACCCGAATTTTTATAAAGATCAGTTTGGCGTTGAAGGGAAACAAGTGCTTTTAACATTCGGGCTTCTTTCACCGCAAAAAGGAATTGAGAATGTTTTAACAGCATTGCCTGATGTACTGAAAGAATTTCCAAACTTAGTATATGTAATTCTTGGTGCAACACATCCAAACCTTATTAAAGAACAGGGTGAAACTTATAGAATGAGACTTGAACGAATGGCATCCGATCTGGGAATAAAAAAGAATGTGATATTTTATAACAGGTTTGTTGAGATTGAGGAGCTAAAGGCTTTCATCGGAATGTCTGATATTTATATTACTTCATATATAAATAAAGCACAAATAACATCGGGTGCACTTGCATATTCTTTTGGCTGTGGTAAAGCAGTTATTTCAACTCCTTACTGGCATGCCGAAGAACTTTTAGCAGATGGAAGAGGTATTTTAGTTCCTTTTGGAGATTCTAAAGCAATTGCAAAGGAATTAATTGGATTGTTAAATGATGAAAACCGCCGTCATTCAATGAGAAAAAAAGCTTACTTGATGGGGCGTAATATGATTTGGAGTGAAATTGCAAAACGATATATTGAATCTTTTCAAAAAGCAAGGCTTCCAAAAATTGAAAAATATCCCAGGATATTTGCTGTTAAAACTCTTGAAGAAAAAAGAGCAGAACTTCCCGAAATAAATTTGAATCATTTAATCCGGATGACTGACTCAACCGGTTTGTACCATCATGCAATTGGATCAATTCCAAATTATAATGAAGGATACTGCACAGATGATAACGCTCGTGCACTTCTGCTTACTGTTCTTCTGGAAGAAGCTTATGAGGATACTACAAAAATTCATGAACTTTCAGGCCGTTATTCTGCCTTTGTTAATTACGCCTTTAATGAAGAAACAAAACATTTCAGAAACTTTATGAGTTATGATAGAAAATGGATTAAAAATGAAGGCTCTGATGATTGTCAGGGGCGGTCAATTTGGGCATTGGGAACTTGTGCCGGCAGATCAAAACATCCGAATTTCCATATGTGGGGAGCTCAGTTATTTAATCAGATTATTCCATCGGCAGAAAAATTAACTTCACCGCGTGCCTGGGCTTTTTCTTTGCTGGGAATAAATGAATACTTTAAAAGAATGAGCGGAGATACAATTGCAAATCAGGCAAGGGATATTCTTACTAACCGGCTAACCAAACTTTATGATTCGGTTGCTACAGATGAATGGCTTTGGTTTGAAGAAATTTTATCCTATGATAATGCCATAATCCCTCGTGCTCTGATTGTGAGCGGGCGGTGGAGCGGAAATGAAAAGGCTTTTGACATGGGTTTAAAATCTTTAAAATGGCTTTTAAAAACTCAAACCTCAGAAGGTGGATATTTTCGGCCAATCGGTTCAAATGGGTTCTATGTAAAAGCAGGCAATCGGGCAAAATTTGATCAACAACCGATTGAAGCTTATTCAATGTTATCGGCTTGCCTGGAAGCTTCAAGAGCAACAGATGATAAAGGCTGGCTTGAATCAGCAAGAATGATTTTTGAGTGGTTCTTAGGTAGAAACGATCTCGGTATTCCTTTATATAATACTCAAACCGGCGGTTGTCACGATGCCCTACATGTTGACAGGATAAATCAAAACCAGGGTGGTGAATCAACTCTTGCTTTTTTACTATCTCTGGTTGAAATGCACATCATGGAAAATTCCTTCCGGTCATTTGAACGCCTGAAGGATATTCAGCTGTTGGAAAATAATTTTGATGAACAAATTTTGGAAAAACATGAAAGCAATTAGAACAGGGATAGAAATTAAACTTGATTATAAAAGAGTTCTTTATAAACCTTTTACAATTATGTCCGAAGAAAGAATTGTAAAAATTATTGGAAGAATCCTGACTCTTTCTGAAATGGAAGTGAAAAAAGAACTCAAACAGGTAATAACTGAATTTGAAGAACGACACCAAAAACTGCACAATTTTTTTCTCAACAGGTTTGAGCAAATGAAAAAGTATTTATTGACTGATCAATTGCTGAGTGACGAGAGAAAATTATTAATCGGTGCTTATTTTACTCAAGAATATTCTCTTGAATCTGCGGCACTTTTTAATCCTTCCATGGTATGGCATCCGGATCAATCAGATTTACCTGAGGGAAGCCGGCGTTTTATATTAAGCTTGCGGGCTACAGGTGAAGGACATATTTCATCTATTACTTTCAGGACAGGAGTAATTGACAAAGAAAACAGGATAAACCTTACTACTCCAACCCGGTATGTAACAATTTCAGAAAACATTACCAATCCTGTTTATGAAAAAATACTTTTTGAACGAAAGCTTATGGAGCTTGATTTGCTTAGTGATTTTGCCAAAACAGTTTTAAGCAGCCTTGATGACAATTTTACTATTACTGATCTTGAAGAAAGTATAAGAATTTTAGTACGTCCATTCAGAAATAAACTCGGGGAAAATTTTTTAACAGCAAAAGCAATTTTATCTCTCGCACTTTCAAATTATGAAATACAATATAGTCCTGAACAAAGACTTTCTGAGAGAATAATTTTTCCTCATTCCCCTTCAGAAATTAATGGAATTGAGGATGCCCGTTTCGTTGAGTTTATCGATGATGGTCAAAGGACTTATTACGCAACTTATACGGCTTACGATGGTAAAGTTATTTTCCCGCAACTTCTGGAAACTAAAGATTTTCTTCATTTTAAAATTGCCACTTTAAACGGACCTGAAGTAAAGAATAAAGGAATGGCACTTTTCCCCAGGAAAATAAATGGGCTTTATGCAATGATATCAAGACAGGATAATGAAAATATTTTCTTAATGTATTCCGAACATCTTCATTTCTGGTACACGAAACAATTAATTCTTAGACCAACTTATTCATGGGAATTTGTACAGATTGGCAACTGCGGTTCGCCGATTGAAACCGAAGCCGGCTGGCTTGTTTTAAGTCATGGTGTGGGAGCTATGCGTGAATATTCGATTGGAGCATTTTTATTAGATAGAGATGATCCATCAAAAGTTATAGGCCGTTTAGAAGAACCTCTGTTGACTGCTAATGAAAATGAAAGAGAGGGATATGTGCCTAATGTTGTTTATAGCTGCGGCAGTGCTGTACATGGAGATGAACTTATAGTTCCTTATGCTATGTCTGATCACGCAACCAGTATTGCAAAAGTTAAACTTAGTGAGTTATTACAAAAATTAACGGAGTCAAAATCATAAATTATAAAGGTACTTAATTGAAAATATGCAGATATAATAAAAACCCTGTTCTTACAAAAGATGATGTCCCCTTTAAAGTTAATAGCATTTTTAATCCCGGAGCTGTAAAATTCAATGAAGATTATTTGCTCTTATGCAGGGTAGAAATGCCAATTGGCAGATCTTCTCTCGTAATTGCAGAAAGTAAGGATGGTTATAATTTTAAAGTTTGTGAAAAACCAATTCTTACTCCGGAACTTCAGAAAGATTTTAATGATTATACTAATTGGGGAATTGAAGATGCCCGTATAACTAAGATTAATGATAAATATTTTTTAACTTATACCGGCTATTCAAAATATCAGCCCCTGGTAATTTTGGCGGAGACAAAAGACTTCAAAACTTTCCAAATTCTTGGACCTATTTCCGAACCTTCTAATAAAGATTGTGCAATATTTCCTGATAAAATAAATGGTTATTACTGGAAAGTTGACCGTCCATCAGCATATAACAGAAGAGATATCTGGATAAGCCGAAGTCCTGATCTTATTCATTGGGGAGGATATAAAGCACTTCTTGAACCTGAAGCAGGTACGTGGGAATCTGATAAAATCGGTTCTTCAAGCACTCCAGTTAAAACCAAAAATGGTTGGCTGATGCTTTATCATGGTGTTAGATCATTTGATACTGGTTCCATTTACAAACTTGGAGTTGTTTTGCTTGATCTTGAAAAACCCTGGATTGTAAGGGGAAAAAGCAGAGAACCTATACTTTCTCCGGATAAAGATTATGAACGTGTCGGCGATGTAAATAATGTTATCTTTTCAAACGGATGGATTGTTGAAGATAATGGTGATGTGAAAATTTATTATTCCGGTGCTGATATGAATATATGCCTGGCTGAAACTAATGTGGAATATCTTTTATCATTGTGCAAATAACTGGATTAATAATTGAAAAAAAATAATATTATTGTTAGGCGGATTTTCATAATCCTCTTCATTTTTCTTTTCGGGGAAATATCATTTAGCCAGACAAATTTCACTGTAAATAAATCCCATCTTGATTACCTGTACCAAGAAATTAATATTAATGGAAAGGAGATGGCGATAATTCATATTTATAGTAATGCACCTGATTATGAATATGTTGGCGATGAAGATGAAGGGATTGCTTGTGTTGATGATGCAGCGCGTGCTGCAATTTTTTATTTTGATTTCTATAAAGCGTATAACGATAGCACGAGTTTAAATAAATTTGATAAGCTTATTCAATTTATTCTTTTTATGCAGTCTGAAAATGGTTTCTTCTACAATTTTATATGGCCAGACTATTCGATCAATAAAACTTTTAAAACAAGTATTGCTGAACCAAACTGGTGGTCCTGGCGAGCTCTCTGGGCTTTGATGGAGGATTATAAATGGGTAAGTAACTCTAATTCACAAATATCTGTTGAAGTTCATAAAAGTATTAAAAAAATTATTGAAGCGATAAAGAATAGAATTCCTGAAGAAAGGGGAAGAGTATTATTTGATGGGATAGAAATTCCGGATTGGCTGCCATATAAATTTGCATCTGACCAGGCAGCTATTTTAGTTATAAGCTTAACAGATTATTATAAAATATCAGGTGATAAAGAAATCCTGGATTACCTTCAGTCTTTGATTGATGGAATAATAATGATGCAGATCAAAGATTCAAACTTTGAATTTAATGGCTCTTTTCTTAGCTGGCAAAATACATGGCACGGATGGGGCAATTCACAGTCTTATGCTTTATTAAAAGCTTACCAGGTTTTAAAAGAAGAAAAAATAAAAACGAGCGCCTTACTTGAGCTGGATAATTTTTATATGCAATTAATTAAAGTCGGATTTTTAAGCAGCTTCAAGGTACAAAAAAATAATTGCGATTTTGAAATTGCTGAATCAACTAAATTCTCACAAATAGCATATTGCATCCGCCCTATGATTTTTGCTTTGCTTGAAGCATACGATATTACTGGTGACTCAGCTTATGCAATTAAAGCAGGCATGGCAGCCAAATGGTTTACTGGTCTAAATCCGGCAAGTACTGTTATGTATAATCCGCATAATGGAATTTTTTATGACGGAATTGAAAATGAAAATTTGGTCAATAAAAACTCCGGGGCTGAATCTACTATTGAGGGACTATTATCTCTTTTAGAAATCTCTTTAAATCCAATAGCATTAAGGGAATTCGAAAGTGCAGATTAAATTTTACGATTTTTTAATGGTAATGATTTGTTTAATAGAAAAGAATTAAATAAGAATTGGATTTTTTCAATTGCAGAATCATCTTTCCTGATAGAAACTATACCGAATAAAAAAATCAAACCGGGGAAATGGTTTAATGCGGCAGTACCGGGTACAATCCACACTGATTTATTATATAACAATCTTATTGAAGATCCATTTTATTCAGATAACGAATTAAAACTAAATTGGATTGCAGGCTGCGATTGGATTTATCAAACTGAATTTGATTTTAAAGATGATGAGAACAAAAAAGTTGATCTTGTCTTTGAAGGACTGGATACGGTTTGTGAAATCTATTTGAACGATGTAAAATTGGGTGATACCAATAATATGTTTTTTTCATACCGGTTTGATGTAAAAAATATTTTAAAATCTTCGGGCAATCAATTAAAACTTTTTTTTATTTCGCCTGTAGAATATGCAAACACCGAGGAAGAAAAATATGGTAAACTTCCTGTCGCATTAAACTCAGGCAGAGTTTATATCCGCAAAGCACAATATTCTTTTGGCTGGGACTGGGGCCCTTCTTTTCCTACTTCAGGAATCTGGCGGAAAGTTTACATAGAAGGATATACAGGGATACGAATTGAAAGCGTTACTTTCCATACAACAAAACTCAATAATGATTCTGCAGAAGTTGAAGTAATTATTGAAACATCTGAAGTGCATTCAAATCTTTTTCTTGATGTTTCAATAATTAAAGACAAAGAGATTTATGAAAAGAAAATTCAAATTGAAAGGAAGAATAGAGTAAAGGCAAGTTTTAAGATTAAAAATCCAAAGCTCTGGTGGCCTAATGGCGAAGGTGAGCAGAACTTATATCTTTTAACGGTAAAATTAATAGATGAAAGTAAATTTGTTATTGATGAGGTTAAGAAAAATGTCGGGATAAGAAAACTTGAACTGATCCTCATTGAAAAAAAAGAATCATCTTTTAAATTCAGAATTAATGACAGAGATATTTATTGCCAGGGAGTAAACTGGATTCCTGCTGATTCATTTCTGCCTAGAATTTCAAAAGAGAAATACACCGACCTTCTTTCGTTTGCAAAGAATGCAAATATGAATATTATGAGAGTTTGGGGAGGAGGTATCTATGAAGATGATGAGTTCTATTCTTTATGTGATCAGTTTGGTTTGTTAGTCTGGCAGGATTTTATGTTTGCATGCGGTTCTTACCCGGAACATGAATTGTTCATTGAGAATGTTAAAAAAGAAATCAGGCAGAATGTTTTAAGATTGCAGCATCATCCTTCAATTGCAATATGGTGCGGTAATAATGAGAATGAATGGATATGGTACCAGGAACAAAAATCATCTTATAAAAAAATGCCGGGATATAAAATTTATCACACTATATTTCCGGAAATCTTAAAAGTAATTGATCCGCTGCGACCTTACTGGCCCTCTTCTCCTTTTGGCAATGATGAAGACCCAAATTCATTTAACAGCGGAAACAATCATCAATGGAGTATTTGGAGCAGGTGGATTGATTATGATAACATTATTAATGATAAAAGTTTATTTGTAACAGAATTTGGTTTCCAGGGACCGGCAAACAAATCCACTTTGGAAAAATTTCTTCCGGCAGAAAACAGAAATATTCAGGATAAGGTTTTTGAATTTCACAATAAACAAGTTGAAGGACCTGAAAGGCTGATTAGATTTCTTGCAGGACATCTGCCGTTAAATACCGGTTGGAGTGATTTTATTTATCTGACCCAGCTTAACCAGGCTATGGCGCTTAAAACTTGTCTTGAATACTGGAAATTTCAATCTTCAGGAACAAACGGAAGCATCATCTGGCAATTAAATGATTGCTGGCCGGTAACGAGCTGGTCTTTAATAGATTCTGAGCTTAGACCGAAGTTAGTTTACTATTTTGTCAAAAATGTTTTTGCAGAAAATGCTATTAGCTTTGTAAAGAATGGTGAAGATATCCAGGTAACTTTGCTGAATGTTGAAGCAGGAAATCCTGAATGTAGAATTAAATTAAATTTATTTGATATTTCTGACGGGAGTTTAATAGATGAGCAAATTGTTAAGATAGAAAAAAAGAGTAAATCACTTATTGTGCATAAAGTTTCATCAACTCTATTACCAAATGATAAAAATCAAATTTTGATTGCTACACTTCTTGAAGAAGAAAATAATATTTTATCAAGAAATTATTTCATGAATGGGAAATGGAAACATAAGAATCTAGTAACTGCAAAAATAGAATTTGAGTTAATAAAAAGTGATACCTCAGATTACCTGAAACTTAGCACAGATAATCCTGCATTTTTCGTTGACGTTCAACATCCTGACTACGATTTTTCCGATCGCGGATTTATTCTTTTACCGGGTGAAGAAAAATTATTAAATATAATTTCTGAGGATAATAAAAAGATGAATTTGGATCAGCTTGAGATTTACACCCTGAACAATTATCTGAATAGTAATTAAAAATATGAAATCTTAATAATGAAATTAAAAAATTACATTAAGTTAATTTTGTTGTATGGGATAATAATAAATTTTTTATTCAGTGCTTTCGTCACGGCGCAGCAAATAAATATTAACCGGATCGAACAAATGCCTAATGCTCCGTCTCCTTATGAAATGAGAAACTGGAAACAGGTTGCAGCCGGGTACGATAATTTTGTTTTTAATTTAAATCTTTCCGGGCAGTATCTTCCGCTAATCTGGCTGAATACTAATACAATAAATTATCCTGAACATAATAGTTTCGGGCTGCATACGGTTGTTGGTACAACCGTTCCGTCATCATCTGAAGGTATAAATCTGATACCGGCAACAGTCGGAGCATCTTTAGTAGGAATTGATAAGAGCAATCAAAACGGGTATAACTGGGTGCTGATGTGTGAAGAATATTTTAATAAAGCAAATAATGCAAATGTTTATTTAAATCATCCAACCGGAAGTGCATGGGACGATTGGTGGTATGACGTAATGCCAAATGTATTTTTCTATCAACTATATAATCAATATTCATCAGTTGGGAATTTCAATAATCAATTTATAACTGTTGCAGATAGATGGCTTGATGCTGTAAGAGTAATGGGTGGAAGTACAACTCCATGGCAAATCCCTTATATGAATTACCGTGCATTTAATCTGATGACAATGACTCCATATTCATCGGGTGTGGTTGAACCTGAAGCTGCCGGTGCATTATCTTGGATACTTTATAATGCTTATTCAGAAACCGGAAATGATAATTACAGGATTGGTGCTGAATGGTGTATGGAATTCCTGAATTCTCTGACTTCAAATCCTTCTTATGAACTTCAATTATCTTATGGTGCTTACACCTCGGCTAGAATGAATGCTGAATTAGGTACAACCTATAATATTCAAAAAATAATTAACTGGTGTTTTGATGTCGGCCCTCTTCGCCAATGGGGAGCCATTACCGGAAACTGGGGTGGTTATGATGTTGATGGATTAATCGGTGAAGTAAATGGAAGCAATAACTATGCTTTTTTAATGAACACATTTGAACAGGTTGGGACACTTGTCCCTTTAGTCCGGTATGATGACAGGTTTGCCAGAGCAATCGGTAAATGGGTTTTGAATGCTGCCAATGCAGCGCGGCTGTTATATCCTAACTATCTTCCTGATCAAAACCAGGATAGTGAAGAATGGGCTCATCAATATGATCCAAATTCTTTTATTGGACACGAAGCTTTACGTCAGTTGCAGAATGGTCAGAGTCCTTATGCAACAGGAGATGCAATCAGTGGTAACTGGGGTTTAACAAATCTTGCACTTTATGGTTCTTCACATGTTGGAATACTTGGTGGAATAATTGATACGACAAATGTTCCTATGATTTTAAAACTTGATCTGTTGAAGACTGATTATTTTCATAAAGAAACTTTCCCAAGTTTTCTTTATTACAATCCCTATCAATCTGAAAAGTCAGTTACAATAAATGTCGGAAGCGGCATGCACGATATATATGATGCTGTTTCAAACATTATTATTAAATCATCTGTCACTGGTGAAGCGTCAATTATTATTCCGGCAGATAATGCAGTTGTTGCTGTGATTATTCCTTCTGGCAGTACTATTACTTTTGATTTAGAAAAAGCATTGGTTAATGGTATTGTAATTGATTATTTGTCCAATCAGCCAGTAACAAATTATCCCCCAAGAATAAAATCTCTTGCGTCGGACAAACAGGTTGTTGCTTTTAATGATTCTGTAAAAATTTATTGTACTGCTTTTGATAAAGATAATGACCCATTGACTTATCAGTGGTCAGTTTCGGGCGGGAGTTTTTACGGGGATGATTCACTTATTAATTGGCTTGCGCCATCTATAGCCGGTTCATATTTAATTACCTGCACTGTAAATGATAATCATGGCGGTATAATTTCTGATTCACTTTTCATAGAAGCAGTTCAATATATTAATTCGGATCCTGTTATTAATGAAATAACTGCTCATCCAAGAAAAATACACCTGAATTCTGATTCTGAAATTAAATGTATTGCAACTGATGCGGATGGAGACACATTAAATTATTCCTGGTCTGCAATTTACGGTAACATAACGGGTACAGGTTCAACTATTATATGGACAGCTCCATCTTCATCGGGTAATTATTACATAAAGTGCCGGGTAAATGATAATCGTGGCGGAGAAGCGATAGATAGTATTGGTGTATCTGTTCGTGATACAACAATTCAGCAGACAGGGGATCTTGTTGCATTCTATCCTTTTAATGGAAATGCAAATGATGAAAGCGGATTCAATAATAATGGAACTGTTTCAGGTGCTTCTCTTGTTGCAGACCGTTGGGGTAATCCATCCAGCGCTTATTCTTTTGATGGAGTGAACGATTACATAAGCGTGCCCGTCAGTTCAAGCTTAAATTTTCAAAATGCTGTTACTATTAATTTCTGGATTAAAGTGGGAGATTTTTTCGACAGGGAATCTTATCCTATTTCTCACGGTAACTGGGAAAACCGGTGGAAGATTTCAATTACAAACAGACACATTCGCTGGACAGTTAAAACAGCTTCAGGTATTAAAGATCTTGATTCTGAAACAGAATTAGTTCAAAATAATCTTTATAATGTAACAGCACTTTATGACGGCAGCGATTATGAAATCTATATAAATGGCGAGCTTGATGCTTTCACCTCTTTTTCAGGATTAATTTTAACAACTCCCATTGCCTTAATGATTGGACAGGTTTTACCGGGTAATAATCAATATAATTTTAAAGGAACTTTGGATGATATTCGAATTTATAATTATGCAATCTCGTATGGAACTATACAATCTCTTTATGATTTTGTAACCGGTAACGATGATCAACAGGATATTAAGACACCAGAGAATTACAGCTTATTACAAAATTATCCTAATCCGTTTAATGGAGAAACAACTATTAAATTTCAAATTGAAAAAGAATCCAATGTTAAACTTGAAATATTTAATATCCTTGGACAAAAGATTAATACTTTAGTTAACGAACCAAAATCGCCTGGTTCTTATTCTGTTAAATGGAATAGCAGAAATGATGCCGGAATGGTAATGAACTCCGGAATTTATTTTGTCCGTATTGTTGCAAATAATTTTTCTGAAACAAAAAAAATAATACTTCTCAAATGAAAATCATTTCTTAATAAAGATGAAATTTAATTTCTTCATTTTAATCATTCTTTTTCTGAGTTATATATTTATTCCATCAGAAATATTTGCGCAGAATAAAAACCTTCTTCATATAAAAAGCACAAAAGAAGTTGGACAGATTGAGGTAGGGAGTCCTTTTGTCGGGATTGAAATTCACAAAAGTTTTCCAATGCTGAACAGGATAAGTTTTTATTATCCCGTGGCTAACAGTATAGATATAAGTGATGATTACTGGAAACGGGAAAATTTCAGAATAATGTCCCTGGGATTGAAAGTTGGAAATTCACCCAAAAGAATGCTTGAGAATGAAGTGTATGAAGTTGATCAAACACCTTATTCTGTGTCATTTACAAAAGAGAAATATGAAAGTGAAATTAAAATCAGTTATGAGTTTTGTAAAAATGAACCTGCAATGGTTGTGACATATCTCATTACCAACAGATCAAAAGCTGAAAAAGATTATGAAGTCTATACACGGTTAGAAACAGTTTTAAGAACAAGTCATTCATATAATTTAATAGATAATGCTTATACTGAATTTGAAAGGGAAGGGTATATACTAAGAATTAATTACCCCGATATTGAAACAGGAAACTGCCAGGTTTTTATTGAGAATGCCGGGCTTCTTCCGGAAAGCTTTACAACGTCATCCACAATCAGAAATAAATATAGTAACCCTGATGATTGGTGGTTGAAAACGGATTCAGAGTTACTCAATAAAATTATTCCGAAAGAAAATCCTGCCAAACCGATAGCATCTTTTATTTATAATAAAAAATTACAACCGGGTGACTCAATAAAAATTGTTCAAATAATCGGTTCATCATTAATTACTGAAGGAAAACAAAAAACAGATTACCTTCTTAAAAATTATGAAAAGGAAATTCAAGAATATGAAAATTATATTGTTTCCGAATCAATAAATAAAAATCCGATTCTCACTGGTGACGATGATCTTGATTTTACTTCGATATGGGCAAAAGCCGTTGTAACAACTAACGCACATTATATTAATGGTAATATTGTCCCAATGCCGGCTCCGGCAGAATATAATTTTTATTTTACTCACGATGCATTACTTACTGATCTTGCTGCAGTTAATTTTGATCTTGTAAGAGTAAAGAGAGATTTAAAATATATTGTCAGCCTTGCTGATTCTAATAAAACAATTCCGCACGCTTACTATTGGAAAGATTCACTTTATAAAACTGAATTTGCGGGAACTGAAAACTGGAATCATTTCTGGTTTACTTTAGTTTGTGCAAGATATCTTCGCCATTCAGGCGATAAGGAATTTCTTAATCAGCTTTATCCTTTTATAGAAAAAAGCATTGAAACAGCTTTAAAGAATAAAGGAGAAAATGATTTGATGTGGTCTTTCAGACCGGACTGGTGGGATATCGGAAATAATTTTGGTCCGCGAGCCTATATGACAATCCTTGCTATCCGTGCTTTGGGAGAGTTTAATTTTATATCTGCCTCATTAAACAAAAACATTTCTCAGCTGCAAGCCTACGAGGGACTTACAAACAGGATGAACAAAAATTTAGTTGATTCTCTCTGGGATAATAAACTCAATTACTTGATAAGTTATTTTGAAGATAGAACAGAAGATAAACATATTTACATGGGATCCCTCCTTGCCTCGCATTTTAATTTATTAGATGAGGATAAAAATTTAAAATTAATTACTACTGCAAAGGAAAATCTTCTGGATGAAAAACTTGGCATTTATACACTCTATCCTATGGATTTAAATAAGCTGATTGATTATATGAGGTTTGCAGGTAATGAAGCAGGTGATCCTTATTACTATGCAAATGGGGGAATCTGGCCGCACGGAAATGCCTGGTATGCGCTTGGATTAATTAGTAATGGTTTTAATGATGAAGCATTAAGTTTCATAAAACGCACAATGACACTGAAAGGAATACTAAATAGTCCTAACGGACAGCCTGCTTTATATGAATATAGAATCAGCGATAAAAATAATCCGGATGTTTATGGAAAAATAGACAAACCGCAGTTTCTTTGGGCAGGCGGCTGGTATCTTTATACTCTCTACAATTTATTTGGATTGAGAGAAAATGAATGGAACATTTCATTCACTCCTTATATTCCGCAAGAATTGGATCCGGTTAATTTAACAGTCACCATCAAAGGGATTCCGGTTAATGTTGAAATTTATGGAGAGGGGAAAGATGTTGCTTCAATTATTTATGATAATGAAGAAATACATTCCCTGGTTGTTCCTGAAAATATTGATGGAATAAAACAGATTAAAATAAAATTAGGGAACGCGGAAACCCCTTATCTCTGTTCAGCAAATGCAATAGTTCTTCTACCGGTTTATAATAAAGATTCAAAAACTCTGGAGTTTGATCTTGAAACTTTTGAGGGGCACCAGATTGAATTTGAAATAAAATCTCCGCTTGAATTAAAAAACATTCTTTTAAATGGAAAGAAAATGAATGAAGGAATTTCTGTTGAAATAAAAAATAATTTATATGAAATAAAGGCTCAACACTCTGCTCAATTAGATCATAATCATTATATAATAAATTTTAAATGAACTTATTCAAAAAGATAAAATTTTACCTTTGGTAACAGCAAATACAAATTTCTTCATTTGTAACAACCGCAAAATCTGATCGTCCTTCAGTCCATGCACCAGCATCCATATAAATATGTGACCCGTTATTAAAATTTGTGTCTAAGTAAGGATGATGTGTGTGTCCGATGATGCATATTTTTGCATCGGGCATATCCGGTATATTTTTAAGGCGCTGTGAGTAGTAATCAAAATATTTAATTCCATACTTCTCTTTGTACTCATCTTCTGAAGGATAATTATAGTTAGGTGTTTCACCTGAAGTTACTCCCCAGGCATAATTATCATCCTTGCCAATGTTATTAGTGCTAACAAGAATATTTGCAAAAAAAAGATTTATCTCTCTTATAGTTTTAAAAACAACCTGGGATATTTCCCAGAAGGTTGCATTAGGATTTGAAAAATCAGACCATTTATCAGCAGTAAAACCATGCTCTATATAAATTTTTCCTTCATTTGCAGCAAAAGAATATGCGGGGAAATGTCTCAACTCAAAATCATGATTGCCGTAAAGAAAATGAGTTCTCATTCCATTCATATTATTAATTATCTGATCATATTCCGGATTTGACATTCTTATCTCAACCGAAGTTGCATTAGCTCCATGCAGCCCGGGAAACCTTTGTTCAAATATATCCCCGATCTGATAAATTCTTAAAGTCTTTCCTTGCAAAGCAAGTTCTTCTTTTAGTGTATCAAGATGATCAAGTAAGTTCAATAAAGCTTTTGAGCCAAATTTAAAATTATCAAGGTTAGAATTAAATATGTACATGTGCATATCGGGAATAATAACCAGGATATCGCAGCTCTTTAAAACAGGCCGCCATTCTTCAGGAATAGGTGAAGGATATCCGCCATTTGAAATAATGTTAATCTTATTATTATTTCTTATGAAATCGTGCAGTATCTTCATAAATATTTATCTCCATTTGAAAGATGAAATTGGTTCTCCATTAAGTTCCAATAATTCAATGGGATATATTTCATATTGTAAATCTTTTAATAATACTGTTTGTCCATCGCTTAAAATATTTATTGAATACCAGTAAGAAATTTTTCGCCATGGATGATCACTATAGTGAACTTCGGCATAAAGATCCCGGCTGCTTTCAAGTTCAGGAAAAGAATCTTTTAAACTAAGGGAACGGGATTTTTTTAAATTCATTACCGTTGAAGTAAATATTGAATCATTATAAAAGATTTCTACAGTGTCACCGAAAGAAATATCCATCCTGTAAAAATCCGGAAACTGGTACCACACTGAAAGCAATCCTTTTTCGGTTGCATATTCATCCATAAAAATTTTAATATCTGGGTCACTATAAACACGTCCCAGTCCTTCAGACTCTTCTAACTTTTGTTTGCTCCCTAGACTGGCAACTGGAATTTTTATTTCATCATTCCAGTTTTTAAAAATATCTCTCACTAAATAATATGGCATTCCAGTAGTTAATTTCCCATTCATTAAACTATCTATTAAAAGTGAACCGGCTGCATTATGCTTAAATCTATCAATGTCCGGTGTACCTAAAAGAGGATAATTGCAGCTTGATTTTAGAAAGCAAAAGGAAAGTACAATTAAAAGTAAACGATAGGATAGTTTCATTTTTTAAAATTGAACTCCTGTAAAATTTTAATTAACCCGTTCTGATGGAAAAGAAAGAGTATAGTAGCAAATACCTTTAACCATAAATCGAAGCGAACTTACTACTATTGAATTAATTATTCAAATTAATCCTGATAGATTCATTAATTAGTTAACTTTTGGTTCAATTAAAATCACAAAAAAAACTTGATTTTTTTTTATTATTGTTTGTCTTCCTCAAAAAAAAGATTATTTTTACAATTATTCGAGGGTACTATTTATTTAATTACATCATTTTAGGAGGTCCTAATGAACCAACTTTTCAAACTATCTATTGTTTTAGTTTTAATGTTATCTTTTACTGGTTTAGCGCAGGATAATTGGAAAAATGATAATTCTCCCAAAAATCCTAAAGGTCCAAATTTTATAACTAATTCCGTTAGAAGTAATAATAATATTAGAGAATCTTTTGAAGGAACAACTTTTCCACCTTCAGGTTGGGCCCAGATAAATGTATCAGGAGGTACTGGATGGGCAAGGATACCTGTTGGCACAACTCCTGTCCCTGGATTTAATGGCGGGGAAGTTACGGCTACTCCTGATGGCAATGGTGGTTCTGCAATGGCATACATGGATTATAATCTAGGTGGTGCAACTTCAAATGATAATTGGTTAGTTACCTTGCAATTATTAAATATTACAGCTAATGATTCATTATCCTTCTGGTTAAGAAAATTTGGAAATTATGCCGACAATCTAGATGTTAAAATTTCTACTACAGTCAATAATGATGCATCTGCTTTCAATGTTACAGTTCACAATTTTGTTTTTGCAGCTGCAGATTCCGGCTGGGTTTACTATTCATATCCGATTGGTAGCTTGGTACCAGCAGGTTCAAATATTTATATTGGATTTAGAGAACATGTATTAGACAACAATGTTGATGGAGCTGCATTATTTGTTGATCTTGTTAAAGCAGGTCCAGATGTTGGTCCTGGACTAGCAACTAATCCTAATCCGGTAAATAATGCAACCAATGTAGATATTGATGCTGATTTAAGCTGGTCAAATCCAGGTGGTGCTACATCCGTAGCTGTTTATTTCGGATCTAATCCTGGAAGCTTATCTTCTGTTTACAGCGGTTCATTAATTTCTACTTGGGATCCAGGAACAATGGCATATAATACACATTATTACTGGAGAATAGACGAAACAGATGGTACTGGTATTACAACAGGTAATTTATGGTCATTTACTACAGAATCAGATCCAAACATAGTTGCTGTATTTACAGAAAATTTTGAATCCGGACTTGGCAATTGGACGGTTACAAATCTGGGTGGTACTTGTGATTGGCAAATATTTAATTCAACTACTTGGCAATCTACTTCACTCCCAACTTTACCTGGTGGGACGGGAGGGCAATGGTTAGGCGCTAATTCCGATGGTTGCGGAGTTGGGACAACGATGAATACCCTGATTACAATGAATGCAGGGATTGATTTAAGTCAATATCAGAGAGTTGATTTAATTTATGATTCTGATTTCAGAATTTTTAGTACTGATATTGGAATGCTTGATATTAGCGTTGATGGTGGAAATGTCTGGACAAACTTACGTACATTATCAGGTGCAAGTGTAAGGAATGAACACGTTGAGGTAAATATCAGTTCATTTGCGGCATTGAAGTCTGATGTAAGATTTAGAATGAGTTATTCAGGAGCGTATGATTATTGGTGGTGTTTAGATAACATCATAGTTAACGGTTCAGATGCAGTTCCGGTTGAATTAACATCATTTGCCGGATCGGTTGTTGGTGGAAAGGTAAACCTTAATTGGTCAACCGCTACAGAAACCAATAACTATGGTTTTGATGTTGAAAGAAAAGTAACTGGTCAAGAATTCGCAAAAGTTGGATTTGTTGCTGGTTTTGGAACAACAACAGAAGCAAGAAACTACAACTTTGTTGATAACAGTGTTACCTCAGGAAATTATACTTACAGGTTAAAACAAGTAGATCTTGATGGAACATCTGAGTATTCAAATGAAGTTGAAGTAAGTCTTGCACCGTCTTCATATTCATTGGATCAGAACTATCCAAATCCATTCAACCCATCAACAAAGATAAACTTCAGTCTTGCTTCGGATTCAAAGGTAACATTAAAGATATTTGATGTACTTGGACAGGAAGTAACGACATTGATAAATGGAAGCTTAAGTGCAGGAATTCATAACCTGAACTTTGATGCTTCTGGAATAAACAGTGGAGTTTACTTCTACACAATAGAAGCAACCGGTGTTGATGGAACAAATTTCAAATCAACAAAGAAGATGATGCTTACTAAGTAAAAAAATATTATCATTATCATCTTTACTTTAAAAAGTCCCGAATAAAATCGGGACTTTTTTTCTGGTTCAAAATTAAAAATATTTATTGCATTATTAGAATATTTTAATTATTGTAGCATCAATTCTAAATCTATATTTATTTTTTAATTCACAAGGGGAGTATTTTAAACAAATTATCCGGAGGTAGTTCATGGTTAAGTTTTTTCAGTTTCTTTTTGTGTGTTTGTTCGTGGTATCTTTTAGTTCCTTCGCTCAGAATTTATCAATAAGCAACAATACCGGGCATGAAGAATTTAATTCCACATCAAGAGGGGCTGTTTTGTATGATCAAACAGCCAATCCCGGAACTAACGGATCACCCTCTCAATATTTTTCTGATTTTACAGCTGCTGGAGAATCTGCTGATGATTTTACCGTTCCAGGTGGTTTTACCTGGAATATAAACGAAGTATTTATTGTTGGAACATATAATGCGGGTGCTGGTGCCAATTATCAGGATGTTTCTGTTTACATATATGATAATAATGCCGGGGTTCCAGGGAATTTAGTTTATTCAGCTTTAAATGTTGCTGTTACATTTCCTGCAAGTGCAGATTTTGATGTTGTTCTTCCCACAGTTGCCTCATTACCAGCGGGTACATATTGGTTGAGCGTTATAATTAATATGGCATTTAACCCTGGCGGCTCTCAATTCTTCTGGTCGCAAGGGACCGTTCAGCATGGCAGTTTCCATTGTTTCAGAGATCAGCAAAACCTGTTTGGTACGGGATTGTTTGCTAACTGGGCTTCAACTCAAGGCACCGGTATTGGCGGTGGTGTTGAACCCGATCTTCTTTTTACAGTATACGGAGAAGCAGTTGTACCAGTAGAATTAACTTCTTTTTCAGCTTCAGTAATTAATGGAAAAGTTAATCTTAACTGGTCAACCGCTACAGAAACCAATAACTATGGTTTTGATGTTGAAAGAAAAGTAACGGGTCAAGAATTCGCAAAAGTTGGATTTGTTGCTGGTTTTGGAACAACAACAGAAGCAAGAAACTACAACTTTGTTGATAACAGTGTTACCTCAGGAAATTATACTTACAGGTTAAAACAAGTAGATCTTGATGGAACATCTGAGTATTCAAATGAAGTTGAAGTAAGTCTTGCACCGTCTTCATATTCATTGGATCAGAACTATCCAAATCCATTCAACCCATCAACAAAGATAAACTTCAGTCTTGCTTCGGATTCAAAGGTAACATTAAAGATATTTGATGTACTTGGACAGGAAGTAACGACATTGATAAATGGAAGCTTAAGTGCAGGAATTCATAACCTGAACTTTGATGCTTCTGGAATAAACAGTGGAGTTTACTTCTACACAATAGAAGCAACCGGTGTTGATGGAACAAACTTCCAATCAACAAAGAAGATGATGCTTACTAAGTAAATCTTTCTTAAATAATAAACATTTTGTTAGAGCCCGTCATCCAGACGGGCTTTTTTGTTTAAAGTTTTTATTCACTCATTTTATATATTTGCTAATTTGTTATTAATCCCATTTTAATACCTAATTAAAAAACAGGAATGTAAAATTTTTCTTGCATTAATTATCCATTTTCATTATTGTTGAACCAGTGGAATTATAGTGGGCAATTAATAACAAAATTTAGTCTGAGGGTATATATCTTTTCACTGTATTCCAAATCCAATTCATTTTATAAAAAACAATAGGAGATCTTATGAGGAGATTCACCACTTTGTTACTTTTTTCCTTCATTTTTATTTTAGCTTCTTCTTCTTTTGCACAGTTTTCTAAAGTCAAAAGTGAAAAAGGAGAAGCTTATTCCCCGCAAAGCACTGACAGGTCAACAACCCTTCGGTACGATAACGGCGTAAATTTCAATTCAATCGGTCTAACCTCTGGAGGCACTTTTGAATATGCTGCAAGGTTTCCTGCTACAATGGTAACACCACTTGCAGGACAATCAATAACCCATGTTCTAACATATATTGGTGATCCTGGTACTTTCAATTTAAAAATTTATGGTGCGGGTACTACAACAACACCCGGTTCATTACTTTATACTCAATCCTTTACCGCAATAACAGATGCCTGGAAAACGATTGATTTAACTACTCCTGTTGTTGTTGGCACTACTGATATTTGGGTTTCGATTGAAGTAACCCACGCAGCTGGAGTTTTTCCTGCAGGAACAGATGCTGGTCCGGCTGTTGTTGATGGCGATTGGATTTATAACGGAGGTGTATGGAGCCGCTTATCTGTAATTGCTCCAACATTGAACTATAATTGGAACCTTGCGGCTGTAGTTGAAGATTTAGGACCCGGCTGTAATGTTGGTGATCCTATTAATCCTTCTCCTGCAAATAATGCAACAAATGTTTCAGCTTCCCTGGCATCAATTACCTGGTCAAATCCACCAGAAGCTAATACAAATACTTTATGGTTTGGAACAGCTCCTAATAGTTTAAACAATGTTCAATCAGGAACTTTAGCAACCTCATGGTCGGTTAGCGGGCCATTATCATATAGTACAACATATTACTGGAGAGTAGAAGAAGTTGGTGATACCTGTAGTACTCTTGGTCCGGTTTGGAGTTTTACAGTTGAATCAGATCCAAATATTCTTACTGCTTTCTTTGACGACTTTGAATCAAATACGGATTCAACAGCTTCAGGATGGGTAATTGTTAATGATGGCGGAACGCTTGTTTGGAGAGTATTTCCATTCCCGGCTAACCCATTCTTCCCGAATTATCCAAATACATATACACTACCCTGTGGTGGAACCTGCGGTAAAGTTCTTTCAGCAGATTCTGATGAAGGTGGTTCCAGTACCGGCCCTACAACTTTAAGATCTACTGCAACAATTAACCAAACTTTCAATGCAACCCAGCACCAAACTGTTATGCTTGAATTTGACAATGATGTTAATAATCTAGACGTAGATGATTTTGAATATGTAGAAGTAAGCAATGATGGCGGTTCAACATGGAATATTGCATGGCAATTTGGAGGTACAACAACAGATTTAAGAAATACACACGAAGTTGTAAACCTCAGTACCTGGGCTGCATTACATAACTTCCAGGTTAGGTTCAGATCAGTTCAGCCAGGCTGGGACTGGTGGTGGACAATTGATAATGTTGCGATATATCTCAGCAATGCAGTTCCGGTTGAATTAACATCATTTGCTGCATCAGTTGTTGGTGGAAAAGTAAACCTTAACTGGTCAACCGCTACAGAAACCAATAACTATGGTTTTGATGTTGAAAGAAAAATTACAGGACAGGAATTCACAAAGGTTGGATTTGTTGCTGGTTTTGGAACAACAACAGAAGCAAAGAACTATAACTTTGTTGATAACAGTGTTACCTCAGGAAATTATACTTACAGGTTAAAACAAGTAGACCTTGATGGAACATCTGAGTATTCAAATGAAGTTGAAGTAAGTCTTGCACCATCATCATATTCATTGGATCAAAACTATCCAAATCCATTCAACCCATCAACAAAGATAAACTTCAGTCTTGCTTCGGATTCAAAAGTAACATTAAAGATATTTGATGTACTTGGACAGGAAGTAACGACATTGATAAATGGAAGCTTAAGTGCAGGAATTCATAACCTGAACTTTGATGCTTCTGGAATAAACAGTGGAGTTTACTTCTACACAATAGAAGCAACCGGTGTTGATGGAACAAATTTCAAATCAACAAAGAAAATGATGCTTACTAAGTAAAAAATTCTTTGTTTTTATAATAAAGATATAAAAGAGTTAAGCCCCACTTTGTGGGGCTTTTTTATTTAAATAAATCTCTGAAATTTCCCTTTACTTAGTAGGTTATTTGTCAGAAGTAATTAATTAAAATCAAAAGTCCTTTATATAATACTCAAGTCTAAAATATTTCTTGCTTTATTTCAATATTTTCCTTAATGTTAAAAGCAAGAATTATAGTGTCCAAATAAAATTGAATTCAAAAAAAAGGGCATTCTTCCACTATAGTTCTACAGGATTAAAATTATTAACAAAATCATCAAATTAAATAAACGGAGGAGTTCTATGCTAAAAAGAATCTACATTTTACCTTTCATTATGTTGCTGACATTAATTTGGTTTACGATGCCCCAAATTAATGGACAGGATAAAGGAATAAATTTTTCTAAAGAGATTTATGATGTTGCCCCGCCGCATTCGGTTGTTCCGGCAGATACAACCCCTCCGGTAGGATTTCCTTATCCAACACTTTTTAATTGTCCATATTCAACAGTTTCAACTCCTGCAATTAATGCAGGCACTGTTGGAGCAATGTTTTTTAATAATTTGTTTTATCTGAACAGATGGAACGCTACAATGCTTTATCGTTATAATGGTGGAATTGGTGGTCCAACAACTTTGTCTGATTCAGCAGTTTACCAGGGAAGTATAAGGGACTTAACAACTGATGGGACATTCTTATATGGAAGTGCGGCTTCAACAACTATACATAAGATGAATGCCAATGGAATATCGCAGGGTACTATAATAAGCGCAGGTGGAATTGCAAGAGCTATTGCGTATTCGCCAGATGAAAGTGCTTTTTTCGTTTGTGATTTTAGCAGTAATATTGGTGTTATTAATGCGACAACTGGTGCATTAATCAGAACATTAACCGGTACTTCAACATTGGCTGCAAAATATGGTATGGCTTATTCTAATATTGTCACCTGAAGGACCAGTATTATGGGTTTGGGGTCAAGGAACAACCGCTGACCCATATAATAACTTATGGAAATTAAATCCAATAACAGGAGCTACGATTGCAAACTATAGATTTGGTCCATATCCGGTACAAACAGGTGCAACATCGCACGATGGAATAGCGGGTGGTGCTGAAGTTTGTGTAATTAGCGGACATTATGTTTTAATTCTGAATCACCAGAATTATGCTTTAACCGGTTATGATTTAGGAGCTGTTGTTCCGGTTGAATTAACATCATTTGCTGCATCAGTTGTTGGTGGAAAAGTAAACCTGAACTGGTCAACCGCTACAGAAACCAATAACTATGGTTTTGATGTTGAAAGAAAAGTAACGGGACAGGAATTCACAAAAGGTTGGATTTGTTGCTGGTTTTGGAACAACAACAGAAGCAAGAAACTACAACTTTGTTGATAATAGTGTTACCTCAGGAAATTATACTTACAGGTTAAAACAAGTAGATCTTGATGGAACATCTGAGTATTCAAATGAAGTTGAAGTAAGTCTTGCACCATCATCATATTCATTGGATCAAAACTATCCAAATCCATTCAACCCATCAACAAAGATAAACTTCAGTCTTAGCATCAGATTCAAAAGTAACATTAAAGATATTTGATGTACTTGGGCAGGAAGTAACGACATTGATAAATGGAAGCTTAAGTGCAGGAATTCATAACCTGAACTTTGATGCTTCTGGAATAAACAGTGGAGTTTACTTCTACACAATAGAAGCAACCGGTGTTGATGGAACAAATTTCAAATCAACAAAGAAGATGATGCTTACTAAGTAAAAAAAACTTAATAATTTTCTTATAGAATAAGTCCCGGCATACGTCGGGACTTTTTTATTGGTTAATCTGCATTGATACTTCATTTCTTATTTGATAATTTAGTTCAGCATTAAAAATAAGTATAGAAAATAAAATGAGAATAAAACTGTTATCCATTATTTTTATTAGTCTTATATTTTTTACTTGCAGTAAAACATCCGATAAAGAATACATGAAATCTGCCTCAGAAAAAGTAAAAGCAGGGAATATCTCGGAAGCTGTTTCCGATTACAATAAGATGATAGAAGAGTATCCTCAAAGTGAACTTACCCCTAATGCTATTATTGAATTAGCTACTTTATATCATGAAAACAAAGTAAAAAATATTCCTCATCCTGAGGCGTTAAAAAAAGCAGCTGAATTATTTATTTCTGTTTCCGAAAAATTTCCTAAAAATGAAAAAGCTCCATCATCATTATTCATGGGAGGTTTTATTTACGCAAATGAGATTATGGATTATAACAAAGCAAAAGAAATTTATAATCTATTCTTAAAAAAATACCCAAAAGATCAGCTTGCTGACGATGCAAAAGCGGAGCTTGAAAACATGGGATTATCACCAGATGAAATTCTTAAAAAGAAAATTTCAGTGAAAGAATAAATGAATCCCGTTTCACAGGATTACAGAAAATTTTTAGATCCGTCAATAATTTCCAAGCTTAATTCTTTAGAATTAAAAGCCAGGCTGGTTGTTGAAGGATTTATGGTTGGTCTTCATAAAAGTCCTTATCATGGCTTTAGTGCTGAATTCACACAACATAGGCCTTATATGCAGGGAGACGGGTTAAAAGATATTGATTGGAAAGTATACGGTAAAACAGAAAAGTTTTTTATAAAACAATATGAAGAGGAAACAAATTTAAAGAGTTATATTCTTCTGGATATAAGTAATTCGATGAACTTTGCTTATGATAAGAATATTAAAAAGATTGAGTATGCATCAACTCTTGTTGCAGCTTTTTCGTATTTAATGATTAAACAGCAGGATGCAGTTGGGCTTGCAGTTTATGCAGATAAAATAGTTAAATATTTCCCTCCTAAAATGTCCAGAGCTTATTTGCGCGAGATAATAAAAAACCTCGCACAGATAGAACCTTCTGAAAAAACAAATACCGCGGAATGTCTTAATTCCATTGCAGAAAAAATTAAGAGAAGAGGTCTTGTAATAATTGTTTCAGATTTTTTTGATGATGTGAATGCAATTCTTAAAGCATTAAAACATTTCAGGTATAAGAGGCACGAGGTTATTGTATTTCAAATACTGGACCCGATTGAACGGACTTTTGCTTTTGGAAAGGATGCAATATTTAGGGATATGGAAACAACTGAGGAGATGACAACTCAACCTTACCAGATCCAGAAATCTTACCGGGATGCAATGAATGAGTTTATTGGGAAAATAAAATCAGAATGTCTTAATTCAAATATTGAATACAACCTGATTGAAACTTCTGCTCCATTCGACAAAGCGCTTTTCAGTTATATTCAAAAAAGAAGCAAACTCTACTGAAATTACAAGATTCCAAAATTGCAACAATCAAAATTATTAGATTAAAATTTCAATAATTGAATAAAAAGTATTTTAACATTTTTAATTTTCTCTTTTATATCATAACTCTTCAAATATTTTTTAAAATTATATAGTTGGCTTATAATATTAACTGCCATGGTAAAATTGTTATCAAAACTATCTTTGGAAATATAGTTTAAATCAAGAGCAACATATAACATTGATCTGACTTCACCTGCTGAACCCTTTGCATAGTTTAGGAAATTTCTAAATTCTTTATTATTATCTCGTTCAAAACCTTCAGCAATATTATTGATTATAGAAACAGAAGACCTTTGAATTTGATCTTTAAGCCCGTAATCTTTTTTAAAATTATCCAATGAGGTTAACACATATATTGATTTCACAAATTCTCTGGCATCTTTCCAAACTTGAAGGTCTTCAAAAGACTTAACTCTCATTTTATCCTCCTATAAAATTATTTTAATCTTGTAATCTTGTAATCAATGTTAGAGATGTTTGATATAGGAAAGATAATTAGCGGCGAGTTCTTCAGCCTTAACCTTCGTCTTAGCCTCTGTAATTATCCTAATAATCGGTTCTGTATTTGATTTTCTAAAATGCACCCAATGATCAGCAAAATCAATTCTTAATCCATCATCGGTATTTATTTTTTCAGATTTATACTTATTGATTAAAGAATCAATTATAACATCTGGTTTTATGTTTTCAAGCTCTACTTTCTTTTTATCTATAAAATATTCAGGAAGAGATTTTTTTAATTCTGAAATGGATTTACCAAATTCCAGAAGGTGCTGTAAAGTAATAGCAATGCCAACTAAAGCATCTCTGCCATAATGCAGTGCCGGATAAATTACTCCACCGCTTCCCTCGCCCCCAATAATTGCTTTTACTTCTTTCATTTTCTTAACAACATTTGCTTCGCCGACAGGGGAACGAAATACTTTACATCCCGCATCTTTTGCAACATCATCAACTCCTCTCGTAGTTGAAAGGTTAACTACAACATTTCCTTTCTTTTTTGAAAGAATAAATTTTACTGCCTGTGTAATTGTATTTTCTTCACCAAAAGGATTTCCTTCCTCAGTAATTAAAACTAGACGGTCAACATCCGGATCAACTACAATTCCAATATCAGTTTTAGAATTCCTGACTGCTTTCATTGTCTTAACAAGATTTTCGGGAACCGGTTCTGGTTTTCGCGGAAATATCCCTGTCTTTTCGCAATTCATTTCAATTACATCACACCCGAATTTTCTAAGAAATTCTGGAATTATATAAGCACCGGCACCGTTAACGCAATCTGCCAAAACTTTAAATTTTCGTTTCTTGATTTTTTTAAGGTCAATATAATCCAGTGAAAGAACATCCTCAATATGTTTTTGGATACCGTCTGTAATTATTTTTTTTTCCAAGATTATTCCATCCTTTATAAATCTTTTTTGGAGAGTTCAGAATTTCCATTAGAATTTTATTTTCTTCAGGAGACATAAATTGCCCGGTACTATTAAGAATTTAAGTGCATTCCATTCATTTGGATTGTGGCTTGCTGAGATTGCAATACCTCCGTTTGCTTTTGTATTTTTAACAGTATATTGAACTGTTGGAGTCGGACAAATTCCGATGTCAATAACATCTAATCCTTTTGCCAGAAGAGTTCCTGTAACAATATTTGTTACCATTTCGCCGGATATTCTTGCGTCTCTTCCAACAACAACCTTTCCCTTTTCAATAAATTCTGCATATGCAGAAGTGAATTTTACTAGCACTTCAGGGTCTAAACCGTCACCAATAATCCCTCTTATTCCTGAAATACTTACCATTAGTGTGGGCATTCTTTCTCCGAATGAAATAAAATATATTTATGCTAAGATAAAATAATTTGATGATAGTTTTATGGATGGTGTATATTAATATCCATTATCAAATAAATTATTTAAATAAAAATTGAAAAACCAAATTAGAACAATTAACGATCTTCTTATAAAAAGATTTGGTGTTCCCGAAAGAAGTAAAAAAACACCGGAACCTGTTGATCTTATTATTGCAACAATTCTTTCCCAGAATACAAATGACAGGAATTCTTACAAAGCTTATAAAAATTTAAAAGAAAAATATGCTTCGTGGGAGGATGTAGCTAAACTAAGAGCATCTCAAATAGAAAAAATAATAAAAGTTGCCGGGCTAGGTAAGCAGAAATCAAAAGCTATTAAAAATCTTTTAGGAAATTTAGTTAAGGAGAGAGAGAAAGTTTCATTAGATCATCTTAAGAAAATGAATAATGAAGATGTTCTGAAAGAACTGACAAGCCATTCAGGCATTGGGGTTAAAACTGCGAGTTGTGTTCTTCTTTTTTCTTTAATGAGGAATGTCTGTCCCGTTGATACTCATGTTCACAGGACTTGAAACCGTATAGGAATTGTGAAAACGAATATGCCTGATAAAACATTTTCTGCAATCAATAAAGATTTTCCTGAAAATATTGCACATTCATTTCATACAAATCTTATAAGATTAGGAAGAGAAATTTGTAAACCGGCAAAACCACTTTGTAAAATTTGCCCGGTAAATAAAATCTGCAAATATGAATTTAAGACAACGGATATCAAAAATTTCTACAAAGAAAATTCATTTTTACTATTGGATAATGTTTAAATCATTTGGTAAAAAAAACTATTTGCGTTGTACATCTTTGAATAAGTTTAAGCAATCTATATCACTTTACTATCAATCTAAATTCCGTTAAATTTGAAGCAATAAGACACATCAAAATTAATCGTCAGGAGTTTTTTAATGGCAAATCAATTAAATATTAAAGGTTATGATTTCATTGAATTTTATGTCGGTTCAGCTAAAATGTGGGCATATTGGCTTGCAAAAACCATGGCATTTGAAATAAAAGGTTATTCTGGTCCAGAGACGGGGGTTAAAGATAAGGCGTCTTATTTTCTAGTAAAGAATAAAATAAAATTAGTTATCTCTTCAGCGCTTAAGCCAAGCAATTATGAAGTTGCTTCATTTATTGAAAAACATGGCGATGGGGTTAAAAGATGGTCTCTTGCTGTTGAAAATGTAAAAGAAGCTTTTGAACTTGCCGTTAAAAATGGTGGTATTCCTGTTAGAAATTTAAAACGGTTTGAAGATGAAAACGGTTACATTGAAGAAGCAGCTATTAAACTTTATGATGATGCAGAAATAGTTTTTATAAATCGGGATAATTATAAAGGAATTTTCCGTCCCGGTTATGGTAAACCGATTCAGAAAATAAATATTAAAACTAAAGATTCCGGATTGCATGGAAGTTGATCATATCGTTGGAAATGTCAGAACTAAATGAAATGAATCTCTGGGAAAATTATTTGAAATAAAACTCTCAATCTTGAAACATTTCTTGAATTCGGAGCAGGTGATATTTCAACACAATATTCTGCATTGCTTTCAAAAGTTGTTCGTTCAAAGAATGGCGGCGGCGGAATAAAGAATCCTATCAATGAACCTTATGAAGGATTAAAAAAATCACAGATTGAAGAATATATTGATGAGTACTGGGGATCGGGTATTCAGCATATAGCAATTTCTACGAATAATATTATTGCAACTATAAAAGCAATGAGAGAAAATGGTGTTGAGTTCCTTACTGTTCCCGCTGCTTATTATGATCTTCTTAAAGAAAAGAAAGTTTCTAAAATGATAACTGAAAATATTGATGAATTAAAAGAGTGTGGTATTCTTTGCGACACCGAAGGAAAAGGTTATCTGCTCCAGCTATTTACAAAACCAATAAGTGACAGACCGACATTTTTCTTTGAGATTATCCAGAGAAGGGAAGGTGCTGAAGGATTCGGGCAGGGCAACTTCCAGGCTCTTTTCGAATCAATTGAGAGAGACCAGGAATTAAGAGGATCTTTAGATAGGGAAGAATAACTATTAACATTCAACTAATCAATCGTTCAAAATGAATAAATGAATGGATGTATGGTTGAATGAGAAAAAAAAGTTTTTAAATTTTATTTAGTTAAAGGAGTGTAAGATGCCTTTTTATGTAAGAGTCGGAAAAGTTCCTCCCAAAAGACATACAACCTTTTATAAAGATGATGGTAAAACACTTTACCGTGAAGAGCTTTTCAGTACTCAGGGTTTTTCAGGTATTTATTCTAACAAGTATCATATCTATATGCCGCCGCAGGTTGATAGTATCGGTGAAATTAAAAACACAAACTCAAATGATTGGCAGGATGCACCATTGCAGTATTATCATTTCCGAACTGATGGTAAAAAAACAAAAGGGGATTTCTTTTCCGCGAGAAATGAATTTTTAAAGAATGATCATTGTGTAATTAGTACAGCTCATCCTGTGGAAGACTCCGATATTTTTTATCGAAACAGCTATCGCCACGAAATGATTTTTGTTCATCATGGACAGGGAGATTTTCTTTCTGAATATGGAAGACTGCCTTTTGAATGAGTGGGATTATATAATGGTTCCAAAAGGTACTACATACCGGATGAAATTCAGGAATTATGATAACGCAAAAATTTTTATAGTTGAATCAGATACTCCTTTTGAAATACCAAGACATTTCAGAAATGAATATGGGCAGTTAAAAGAAGATGCTCCATATTATGAGAGAGATTTTAAGGTTCCTCAATTTAATGAACCTATAGATAAGCTTGGCTCATTTAAACTAATCTTAAAAGTTTCCAACAGAACATTTGAATATGATCTTCCTCATCATCCCTTTGATGTCGTCGGCTGGGACGGGTACTTGTATCCGTATACATTTAATATTAAAGAGTATGCCCCTAAAGTAGGAAAGATTCATTTACCTCCTCCAATTCATCTTGTATTTACAACTGAACATTTTGTTGTATGTAATTTTGTTCCCAGACTTTTTGATTTTCATCCCGATGCTATACCCGCTCCATATTATCATTCAAATGTGGACAGCGATGAAGTTCTGTATTATGTATATGGGGATTTTATGTCACGCTCAGGAGTTAATGAAGGTTCAATAACTTTGCATCCAATGGGAATTCCGCACGGTCCGCAACCAGGAAAAACGGAAGCTTCAATCGGAAAAAAAGAAACTGATGAATATGCTATAATGATTGATACATTTTCACCGTTAAAGGTAACGAAAAACGTTAAGGAAACAATGGTGGAAGATTATCATCATTCATGGCTGGAGAAAAAATAATTTAATAATATGCCGGACATTAAAATACATTTCAAAAAATATTTTGGGGATTCTCAAAAGCTGATTTTAAAACTTCTGAATCTGTTATGATAAAAATTCCCAAACATATTCAGAATCTTCAGCCTTATAAAGCTGGTAAACCAATTGAAGAATTAGCCCGAGAAAAAGGATTGAAAAAAATTGTTAAACTGGCTTCAAATGAAAATCCGCTTGGTCCTTCAATAAAAGCACTTGAAGTAATAAAAAAAAGCATGGGTGAACTTCACCGCTATACAAATCCATCTGCATATAAACTAGTAAATGCAATTGCAAAAAAATATAATAAAAAACCATCTCAAATTGTTACCGGCAGCGGATCGGATTCTTTGATTCAATATATTATTTCTGCATTTTCTGAACCAGGCGATGAACTTTTAACTTCCCAGGGAACTTTTATTGGCTGGTATGTAAATGTTAATAAATATGGTTTAAATTCTGTGGAGGTTCCATTAAGGAATTATCATTTCGATCTTGAAGGAATTCTTAATAGTATTACACAAAAAACAAAAATTATTTACCTGGCAAATCCAAACAATCCTACCGGTACAATGTTTACTAAAGATGAATTTGAAATTTTTCTTTCAAGAGTTTCTCAAAATATTCTTGTAGTTCTTGATGAAGCTTATACAGTTTATGCAGAATCAAATCCCGATTATCCTAACGGTTTAAAATATGAAAAGGATAATCTTATAGTTCTCAGAACACTATCAAAAGCTTATGGTTTAGCAGGATTGAGAATTGGTTTTGCGTTTGGTACGGAATATCTGATAAAAGAAATATATAAAGTTAAATTGCCGTTTGAACCAAATCATCTTGCACAGGAAGCAGCAATAGCCGCATTTGAAGATGAAGAGTTTTTGAATAAAACTGTAGAATTGAATAAAAAATCTTTAGCAAAGATGGTTAAGACTTTTTATGAGCTTGGAATAGAACAGGTTTCCACTGCTGCAAATTTTATTCTTTTAGTTTTCCCTACAGAAGAGTTTGCTTTTGATTTTAATGAGGAGTGTTTGAACAAAGGATTAATTGTAAGACATGTAAAATCATTTGGAATTCCAAATGGTATCAGAATAAATTCAGGGACAATGGAAGAAACAGATTTTGCACTGAATGTTATAAGTTCCATTTATCCTGAGTTATTTGAGAAACATAAAATTTCAGTAAATCATTAATTATTATTTTATAAAATAAAATTATGCGTTTTGTATCATATTTAAAAAAAGAAAAAGACCGTATTGGAATAGAAATAAACGAAAAGATATTTGATCTTGAAAAAGCCGCAGAATCAATTGATATAGAACTTCCCGGAAGAATGAAAAAGTTTTTAAAGAACTGGGAGTCTAATTTCGCACTTGCAAAAAAAGTTGAGGAAGCTTTATTAAACAAAAAAATAAAAGACGACTTTGCTGTTAAAAATTTAAAACTTCTTTCTCCGGTTCCGAAACCTGTTTCCTGCAGAGACGGGTATGCCTTCAGGCAGCATGTTGCAACCGCACGAAGAAACCGTGGTGTTGAAATGATTCCTGAGTTTGATCAGTTTCCGGTTTTTTATTTTACAAATCATAATGCTGTTTTTGGTGAAGGTGATATAGATGTGGAAGCTGATCACTTGCAGAAACTCGATTTTGAACTTGAGTGTGCAGTTGTAATTGGCAAAGGTGGTATGAATATCAAATCAAAAAATGCGGATGATTATATTGCCGGTTACATGGTAATGAATGATTTTTCCGCAAGAACACTTCAAATGGATGAAATGAAACTCAATCTTGGTCCCGCTAAAGGAAAGGATTTTGCAACTTCATTTGGACCTTATTTGGTTTCTACCGAAGAGTTAGAGCCATTTAAAATTGAAACACCATTTGGGAATAAATACAATCTTGAAATGAAAGCTTTTCATAATGGAAAGCAAATTTCATCGGGCAATTTAAAAGATATGAACTGGACTTTTGCAGAAATAATTGAAAGAGCATCTTATGGAGTTGAATTATTACCCGGTGATATAATTGGTTCAGGTACTGTCGGTACAGGATGTTATCTTGAGTTAAATGGAACGTGGGCTCTGGAAGCAAAACAAAAAGGAGAAAATTTCTCCCCGGTTTGGTTACAGGATGGAGATATTATTGAACTTGATATTGAAGGTCTGGGAATACTAAAAAACAGGATAGTTAAAAGAGAAGAAGACTATTCTATTTTGTCAAAAAAGAAAAAATAATATGCTTCACTTCGAACCAAAAGATTTTCCCCAGTCGCACGTACACAGAATTATGCTTGGAGGAATTGGACCCCGTCCAATAGCTTTGGTATCGTCATTATCAGAAGATGGAATTCCTAATCTGACACCGTTTTCGTTTTTTAACGCCTTTGGTTCAAATCCACCAATAATTGCTTTCTCTCCGTCAAGAAGGGGCAAAGATGGATCGTTAAAGGATACTTATAATAATCTCATAAAAACAAAAGAATGTGTTGTTCAGTCTGTTACTTATAATATGGTTGAACAAATAAGTCTTGCTTCCACAGAATATCCTCCTGAAGTTAATGAATTTGAAAAGAGCGGATTTACTCCAATTAATTCTGATTTAATAAAACCAAAAAGAGTTAAGGAATCACCCTTTCAGATGGAGTGTAAAGTTCGAGATATCATAAGTTATGGTGATGGGGGAGGTTCAGCTAATATTTTTATTTGCGAGGTTCTTAAGTTTCATATAGCTGAAGATATTTTTAAGGATGGTATTATCGATCCCGATCTTATAGATCTTGTTGCAAGAATGTCCGCTAATTTTTATTCAAGAGCCAGGGGAACTTCAATATTTGAAGTGGAAAAACCAATTCAAAAAAAGGGAATTGGTTATGATAATCTTCCATCTTTTATGAAAGAATCACAAATCTATTCGGCAAACAATCTCGGAAAATTTGCTAATGTTGAAAATCTTCCTGATGAAATTGAAATAGATAATTTTATTAACGAAGTGAGAAACTCGAATCTTCAGAACTATGAACCAGGCGTTGAAGCATTTTATAGATATCAAAGACAAAATAATTATCGTTATATGCTGAAGGCTGCTCTCGATCTTGAAAAAATAAATCACCCTGCTGTTAAGACATATTTTGAACTTACTGCAAAAAATGCCCTTGAATTAAATGATATAAACTTTGCATGGAATACAGCCATATATAGTGGTAAGTATTATTCAACAACTCAGAATAAATGAAAAAGCCAATCTGGATACCATCTCCGGAAAGAATTAAATCATCAAATATGTTTCATTATCTGCAATTTGCTGAGTCTGTAACAAATAAAAAATTTAGCAGTTATAGAGATCTCTATAATTGGTCAGTTTCGGATATTGCAAAATTCTGGGAATCTATTTGGGACTTTTCTGAAATCAAATTCACTAAAAAATATAAATCTGTTTTAAATAATCCCTCTATGCCGGGGGCAGAATGGTTTAAAGGAAGTAAATTAAACTTTGCAGAAAATCTTTTAAGATATAAAGACAATAGAACTGCAATTATTAGTTCAAGGGAAAATTCCCCAACCTTAAAAATCACTTATTCTGAATTATATGATCTTGTTGCAAAATGTTCTCAATCATTAAAAGATTTTGAAATAAATGAAGGTGACAGAATTGCTGGATTTGTCTCTAACATTCCTGAAGCCATAATCGCAATGTTGGCTTCAACAAGCATCGGAGCTGTTTGGTCTTCTTGCTCCCCTGATTTTGGTTTTAAAGGTGTACTTGATAGATTCGGACAGATAGAACCTAAAATCCTTTTTGCTGTTGAAGAATATTCTTATAATGGAAAGATAATAGATTGCCGTGCGAAAATTAATGAGATAGTTGATAATGTTCCCTCAATTAAAAAAGTAATTCTTATTCCAAGGTTTACTGATTTTAGTAAGAAAGAATATAGTAGAGTTAAAAAGGGTAATCAATTATATTTTAATGAATTATTAAAAAATACTTCCAGTGATATAGAATTCAAACAACTTTCTTTCGATCATCCTGTTTATATAATGTATTCATCAGGAACAACAGGAATACCAAAGTGTATTGTGCATAGTTCCGGTGGAACATTATTACAACATTTTAAAGAACTTTTCCTTCATACAAACCTGAGTAGGGAAGATACAATTATTTATTACACAACTTGCGGATGGATGATGTGGAATTGGCTTGTGAGTTCATTAATGGTGGGAGCAACTTTATACTTATATGATGGTAGTCCGGTTTTTCCGGATATAAAAACTTTATGGAAAAAGATTGAAGAAGAAAAAATTTCAATATTTGGTACAAGTCCAAAATTTATTAGCATCTCTGAAGATTCTGGAATTATTCCTAAAAATGAATTTAATCTTTCTTCTCTGAAAACAATTTTATCAACAGGTTCACCTCTTCCTGAAACAAGTTTTGAGTGGGTTTATAAAAATGTAAAAGAAGATTTACAGCTATCATCAATATCAGGTGGAACAGATATTATCTCGTGTTTTATGCTGGGGAATCCAATGGGGCCGGTTTATTCAGGCGAAATACAATGCAGAGGTTTGGGAATGAAGGTTGAAGCTTTTAATAATAAAAGAGAATCTGTAATTGAAAAAAAAGGAGAACTTGTTTGCACAGCACCATTTCCTTCAATGCCCGTTTTTTTCTGGAATGATCCTGATGGAAAAAAATATAAAGCTGCTTACTTTAGCGATTACCCCGGTATATGGAAACATGGTGATTTTATAAAAATTACAAAAAGCGGGGGAGTGGTAGTTTTTGGCAGATCTGACGCAACTTTGAACCCCGGAGGTATAAGAATCGGTACTTCTGAAATATATTCAGTTGTTGAATCAATGGAAGAAATTCAGGATAGTATAGTTATCGGTCAGAAATGGAAAAACGATATAAGGGTAATTTTGTTCGTAGTGCTGAATAAAAATCATACCCTAAATGATGATTTAATAAGAAGAATCAAAACAAATATTCGTACCTCTGCAACGCCCAGACACGTTCCAAGTAAGATAATTGAAGTGAATGATATTCCCAGAACAATAAATGGCAAGAAAGTTGAACTGGTTGTTACAAAATTGGTACACAATGAAAAGGTTGAAAATAAAGATGTTTTGGCGAATCCTGAATCCTTACTACAGTTCAAAAAAATATTGCCTCTTTTGTCGGAATAATCTTATATTTGACCCCTTAAAAATCCTTGAGGTTAAATAAAATGAATTTTTCACAGGAAGAAATAAAAGATATAGTTATCAGGCATGTTCACCTTTCTAGAGCAACGAAGGATCACGCTGAAGATTTTAAGAAGTTTCTTTTAAAGGATATTGAAAAACAAAATAAAATTATTGTAGATCTTAATAAATGTGAATTTATTGATTCAACTTTTATTAGCACTTTAGTTACTGCTTTAAAAGCAGTTAATCAGGTTGGCGGTAATCTTAAAATTGTTGCAATTCAATCTGAAGTTCGGTCAGTTCTGGAGTTAACAGGAATGGTAAAAGTATTTGAGATATTTAATAATGTTAAGAATGCCTTAGACAGTTTTAGTCAGCCGGTTATAGTTTCACGTTCTTAAAACCTTTTGTTTTTTGCCAGTTCAAGTTTTGCTTTTTTCCACCCGATAATTCCGGAAGCATAATTATAAATTTTATTAAAGCCAGCTTTGAGTAAAATGCTTGAAGCTATGCTGGATCTTTCTCCGGAAGCACAATAAACAACTATATCTTTATCCCTCGGAATTTTATCAAGCATATTTGCAATATATCCCGTAAAAATATGTTGTGCCCCTGGTATAAACCCTTCAAGATATTCAGATTTATTTCTAAAATCTATTAAAAAAGAATTATTAATTTTATTTTTCATTTCCTCAGTAGATAAAAGATTAATTGAAGAGGTTTCAAATCCATATTCTTTCAAATCGTTTATTCCATTTGCATAACCAAGAATATTATCAAACCCTATTCTTATTAATTTTTTATTCACTTCCTCAATTCTATTATCGGAAGAAATAATAACAAATGGTAAATAATAATTTAAAATCCAGCCTGCCCAGTTACTAAAAGAATTATTATCCTCAATATTTATTGTCCCATCAATATGCTCTTTTGCAAATGAAAGATTATTTCTTGTATCAATAATAGTATAACCTTTGTCATTGGCTTCCTTAAATTGTTCGGCTGATAATTTTTTCGGAATATTTATTTTACCAATGACACCCGGACCTCTTTTATTCAATTTTTTCATCATCGAAAAATATTTTGGCGGCTCAGGCTGTCCATCTAATAATCTGGCTATAAATTCATCTTCATCATTAATATTTAATGCCCAGTTAACAATTTTCTCATAACCAACAGTTGAACTAGGAACAGCTCCGAGTGATTTTCCACAAGCCGAACCTGCACCATGACCAGGCCATACCTGAATATAGTCAGGTAAGGTTTTAAATTTTCTTAGAGATTTAAACATTTGTTTTGCACCTGCTTCCATTGTTCCTGTAATGCCTGCAGCCTTTTCAAGCAAATCGGGGCGTCCTATATCTCCAACAAAAATAAAATCTCCGGAAAAAATAATTAAAGGTTTATCAGAATTTATTGTATCGGTTAATATAAAAGATATGTGTTCGGGGGTATGCCCGGGTGTATGCATAACTTCAAGATTCAAATAACCAACTTTTATTATTTCCCCATTTCTTAATCCTTTATGGGGGAAAATATATTACCTTGTTCCATCACCTTCATCCGACAGGTAAATATTTGCATTGGTTGTATTAGCTAGCTCACGGGACCCGCTTAAAAAATCTGCATGAATATGAGTTTCAGCAATATGAGTTATTTTGAATCTTTGTCTTGTAGAAATTTCCAGATAGGGGTCAATTATTCTTTGAGGATCAATTACAATTGCTTCTTTGGTTTTCTGGCAGGCAATGAAATAGCTGGATTGCGAAAGACCTCTCTCATAAATGTGTTCAAAATACATTAATCACCTACAAAAATTTATTCCAGTGGTTCATCCCAATCCTGAATTCCGTAAGAAAGATTATAGATGAGGTTAAAACCAAGCCTCTTCATTAATTGTCCTGCGTGATAACTTCTGCTTCCGCTTCTGCAATAAAGATAATAGTTTTTACTTTTATCAAGAGCTTGAATATTATCAGCAAAGTTTGATTCATAAATATTCATTAAAATAGAATTTGGAATATGCCCGCGGGTATATTCTTTTGGGGTCCTTACATCAATTAGTACAGCATTATTATCTTCTTTTAATTTTTTGGAAAATTCCTTTGATTCTAAATTAATCACTGAAATATCAGACATTTTTTTCCTTTTGGATTATTTCATCATTTCATTCTGTTTATAAAATTCCAGATGAAACTTTATACTTAAACAGGAAATTTGATTACTATTACACAATAATTGTTATTTGTTGGAATATGATGTAATACAAATATTTTAGTTTCTTAGCTTTATATATAATTGAAATTGACTTATTAGTCAATTGTGTGTTTTAATTTACTTCCATTTTAGAACAGTGATACTTATATTTTCATTAACTAATCAAGAAAACTGAGGAATTCTAATGCCGGATAACTATGATATTGCGGTACTTGGTGGAGGACCGGGAGGTTATGTAACTGCAATTCGGGCTGCACAGCTTGGCTTTAAAACCGTTGTTATCGACTATCGCCCGCTAGGCGGAATTTGCCTTAATTGGGGTTGTATTCCTACAAAATCTCTTCTCAAAAATGTTGAAATATTTGATATAATTAAGAATCGTGCAAATGATTTTGGAATTAAATATGAAAACCTTACTTATGATTATAAAAGAATTATTAACAGAAGCCGAGATATCTCAGATAAAATTACTAAAAATGTTGAACTTCTCATTAAAAAGAACAAAATAGACCGGATAAAAGGTTTTGGTAAATTGACATCTAAAAAAGAAATAAAAATTTTTGATGACAACAAAAAAGAAATAAATAGTATTAAAGCTGATAAAATAATTGTTGCAACAGGTGCAAGACCACGAACAATTAATGCAATTCCTGTTGATAAAAAACATATCATAACATACTTTGAGGCTTTAAGCCAGGAAGATCAGCCGAAAGAATTAATTGTGATTGGCGCCGGTGCAATAGGTGTTGAGTTTGCTTACTTTTTTAATGTTTTAGGAACAAAAGTAACTATAATTGAAATGCTTGATGAGATTCTTCCAATTGAAGATAAAGAGGTATCACAAACTCTTGCTAAAAATTTTAAGAAACGCGGAATAGAAATATTTACAAAAGTTACTGTTGAAAAAGCTGATGTAAAAGGAAATAAAGTTAAAGTTACAATCAAAGTTAATGGTGAACAAAAAGAAATTTCTGCGGACAGAGTTTTAAATGCTATTGGTGTAGTTGGAAACATTGAAGGATATGGGTTGGAGGATTTAGGAATCGAAACTTTTAAGAATTCAATAAAGGTCAATAAATCAACTTATGAAACGAATGTGAAAGATATTTTTGCAATTGGAGATGTGATTGGTCCGCCATGGCTTGCTCACGTTGCCTCAGCTGAAGGAATACATTGCGTTGAGAGAATTAAAGGTATGGAGATACCTGATATTGATTATAATAGTATCCCTGGTTGCACATACTGCCAGCCGCAAGTTGCAAGCATTGGGTTAACAGAAGCAAAGGCAAGAGATGAGGGTTATGAATTAAAAATTGGAAAGTTTCCATTTATAGCGAGTGGGAAAGCATTTGCTATTGGAGAACGGGAGGGTTTTGTTAAGCTTATCTTTGATGCAAAATATGAAGAGTTATTAGGTGCACACATAATTGGAAGTGAAGCAACTGAAATGATTGCTGAGCTTGGCATAGCTAAAACTCTTGAAGCAACCGGTCATTCTATCTTTAAAACGATACATGCTCATCCAACATTATCTGAATCTGTTATGGAAGCCGCTGCTGCTGCGTATGGTGAAGTTATTCATATTTAAACTTTTTAAATGAATAAAAAACTTACATACTGCGATTTAGAATTTATTAATTACCAGGAAGCCTGGGATCTGCAAAAATCTATTTTAAACCTTAGAGTAAAAAATGAAGTCTCCGATGTTCTTTTTCTTCTTGAACATCCGCATACTTATACACTTGGGAAAGTTGCTGAGAGAAATAATTTGATTGGCAATGAAGAATTTCTAAAGAAAAATAATATTTCTGTTTTTGATATTGACAGAGGGGGAGATATAACATATCATGGACCCGGGCAGATTGTTGGTTATCCCATTATTAAGCTTGAAGACTGGAAAAAAGATACGCATAAATATTTACGTGCGCTTGAAGAAGTTATTATCAATACTTGTATTGAATACGGATTAAATCCTCACCGTGATTCTAAATATACCGGCGTGTGGATTGATGATAAAAAAATTGCGGCTCTAGGAATTAAAGTCAGCAGATGGGTTACAATGCATGGATTTGCATTCAACATAAATACTGAATTAAATATGTTCAGAGGTATAATACCATGTGGTATCCAGGGTAAAGATGTTACTTCTTTAAAAAGAGAACTTGATAGGGAAATTTCAATTGAGGAAGTTAAAAATTCTTTACTGGAAAATTTTAAGAAAATTTTTGAATATGATGAAATTGTTGTCTCAAATAAATCTGAATTAGCAGGTGAATTAATAACAACATGAAAAATATTTAAAGGAACCGGATGGCAAAAAAACAAAATTCCAAAAATGAATTAATGGAAAAAAATAAAAGTACCATCTGTAAAAGAAGATAATAATCATCAGGTAGATTCCGGAGCTGTAACAAAAATTAATTTTGACAAGAAAAAGCTTCTTGAGATATTAAGTTTAATGATAAAAGCCAGGGTCATTGATGAGAAAGCCATGAATCTTCTGAAGCAGGGAAAAACTTTCTTTCATATAGCCGGATCCGGTCACGAAGCTGTTCAGGCTGTGCTTGGGCTTTATTTAGATTCAAAAAAAGACTGGCTTTTTCCTTATTACAGAGATCTTGCATTAGTTCTTTCCGCCGGGTTAACAACAAAAGAATTTTTTCTTCAATGCCTGTCTAAAGCTGATGACCCGGCAAGCGGTGCAAGACAATTACCTGAGCATTGGGGTCATCATGATTTTAATCTGCCTTCACAATCAAGCCCCACTGGTACACAATTTTTACAGGCAGTTGGTGCCGCTTTAGCTGCAAAAAAATCAGGAAAAAATTATATCTCATACGTAAGCAGCGGTGAAGGGACAACAAGTGAAGGTGAATTTCATGAAGCTGTGAATTGGGCAAGCAGGGAGAAGCTTCCTGTTCTTTTTGTAATTGAAAATAATAAATATGCAATCTCTGTTCACGTTAAACACCAGAGCGGCGGTAAAGATCACTCAATTGCAGAAATGATGAGTGGTTATTCGAATCTTTATAAAGTTAGAATTGATGGAACAGAATTTTTTAGCAGCTATGATGAAATAGGAAAAGCAATTGAATATATAAAAAACGGAAATGGACCGGCTTTAATTGAAGCTGATGTTGTAAGATTAAAATCTCATTCATCTTCTGATGATCAAAGAAAATACAGAGATGAAAAAGAATTAAATGAAGATCAAAAGAAATGCCCGATTCAAAAACTTTCAAAAAAACTAATTGATGAATATAATGTTACCAGGGAAGAGATTGATAAAATCTGGAGAGAATCTATTATTGAAGTTAATGCTACTGCTGATGAAGTTTCAAAGATGAATGATCCTGATCCTGAAGAAGCGCACAGATATGTTTTTGATGAAAGCGGATTGAAAGATACTTTTGAATATGAGAGGAGTGAACCCTCAGGTAATAAAATTGTAATGGTTGATGCAATAAATCATGCTCTTCATGAGGAAGCTGAATTCAATGATAAAATCTATATGTTCGGCCAGGATATTGCAGATGATAAAGGTGGTGTTTTTACTGCTACCAAAGGTCTTTCAACTAAATTTGGAAAGGATAGAATTTTTAATTCTCCTTTAGCTGAAGCAAGCATTATTGGTGTAGCAACAGGTATGGCATTAACCGGTTTGAAACCTGTGGTTGAAATCCAGTTTGGAGATTATATATGGCCGGGATTCATGCAGATTAAAGATGAGCTTAGCACAATTCGCTATCGTTCAAATAATAAGTGGTCTGCACCTGTTGTAATAAGGGTTGCTGTTGGCGGATATATTCATGGTGGACTTTACCATAGTCAGAATATTGAATCAATTTTTGCTCATATACCGGGAATTTATATTGCATATCCCTCCAATGCAGCAGACGCTAAAGGTTTACTGAAAACTGCATGCAGATTGAATGATCCGGTTTTATTTTGTGAACACAAAGGTTTATACCGCCAGAGTTCTGCACAATCTCTGGAGCCGGGTAAAGATTATCTCCTGCCGTTTGGAAAAGCTAAAATTGTTAAAGAGGGAGATGACTTAACGGTTATTTCTTATGGGGTTTCTTTATGGGATTCTTTACTGGCAGCAAAAAAACTTGAAGATGAAGGTTTTTCTGTTGAAGTGATTGACATACGAACAATTATTCCTCTGGATAAAGAAACAATTTTTAATTCGGTGAATAAAACTGGAAAAGCAATTGTAATTCATGAAGATACTTTTACTGCAGGATTTGGAGCTGAGATTGCTGCTTTAATTGCTGATAATTGTTTCCAGAATCTTGATGGACCTGTGAAAAGGGTTGCAGCAAAAGATTCACATATTCCTTATTCGCCAATTCTTGAAAATGCAATTTTACCTGACAGAAAACAAATCTACAATGAAATTAAAAGTTTATTGGAATATTAGAACCAAATGAAATCAGGAGTTTTATAATGGAAATTATCATGCCCAAAATGGGTGAGAGTGTTAGTGAAGGTACAATAATCAAATGGCATAAAAAAGTTGGTGACAAGGTTAAGCGCGATGAAATTATTTTTGAAATTAGTACGGATAAAGTTGATACCGAAGTTCCTTCACCGGCAGATGGTGTCTTAAAAGAAATTAAAGTTAATGAAGGTGATACTGTTGAAGTAGGAACTGTAGTTGCAATCGTAAGCGAGAACGGAGAATCATCTTTACCAGCACAAAGTTCAGAGCAAAAAATAAAAGAGGAACAAAAACCTGAAAAGGTTGAAGATAAAAAAAAGAAAAAAGTTTTGTCCGAAATAAAAGAAAAATCATCTGGTAATATTATTGAAATTGCAATGCCTAAAATGGGTGAATCGGTTATGGAAGGAACCATAATAAAGTGGCATAAAAAAGTTGGCGAAAAAGTAAAAAAAGATGAAACAATTTTTGAAATAAGTACAGATAAAGTTGATACAGAAGTTCCATCTCCTGAAGAAGGAGTTCTTTCTGAGATTTTAGTTGCTGAACAGGAAACTGTTGAAGTGGGAACAATAGTAGCAAAATTGTCAACCGGCGATGGTATTCCTGAAAAGAGGGAAGTGAAAGAAAAAGTTTCTGAAGCTAAAGTTGAAAAAGAAGAAGAGGTTCCTCAAAAAATGCATGATGCATTCTCAGATTTCTCTTCTAAAGAAGAAGAAAAACCTTCCGGTGGATTTTATTCGCCGCTTGTAATGAATATTGCTAAGAAGGAAAGCATGGGGTATGATGAATTAAGCAGGATTAAAGGAACCGGAATTGAAGGAAGGGTAACAAAGAAAGATATATTAAATTATATCGAATCAGGAAGAAGCAAACCAAAACAATCTGAAGCGAAAAAAGAGGAAGAAAAGAAAACTATTCCATCCTATAAGCCAACTTATTCGAGTGATGAAATTGAAAAAATTCCGATGGATAATATCCGACAGAAAATAATGGAACATATGATCAGAAGCAGGGATACTTCTGTTCATGTCGCTGCTATGCTTGAAGTTGATATGACAAGGATTCACAATTTTATTCAAAAGAACAGGGATGAATTTAATAAAAGAGATGGTGTAAAATTAACTTACATGGCTTTTATTGCTGAGGCATGTGTTAAAGCTTTAAAGCAGTATTCATTAATCAATGCAACAATTGAAGGCACTACTATTGTAAGGAAAAAATTTATTAATCTGGGAATTGCAGTTGCAATTGAACCGACTGGATTAATTGTTCCCAATATTAAAGCTGCAGACCAGAAAAATTTAATAGGATTAGCTCACGCTATTAATGATCTTGCTTCAAAATCCCGGAATAAAAAACTTACTCCTGATGATATTTCAGGTGGAACTTTTACAATAACAAATTATGGAGTATTCGGTACATTATTCGGAACTCCAATTATTAACCAGCCTGAGGTAGCAATACTTGGTGTTGGGGCAGTTGTTAAGAAACCCGAAGTAATTGAAGTTGATGGTTCTGATACAATTGCAATAAGACATATAATGGCACTTACTCTTTCTCATGATCACCGGCTTGTGGATGGAATGCTTGGCGGAAGATTTTTGAAGTATCTTAAAGATACACTTGAAAATTTTGATGAAAATTTATTAAGATTTTGAACTAATATATTTTATGGGAAATTGATGAGGATAAGTGACTAAACCAGTTTCCATTATTATTTCATTTTATAAGAGGATTGATTATTTAAAATTAGTTCTCGCTGGTTTTGAAAAACAATCATTTAAAAATTTTGAAATCCTTATTGCTGACGATGGCTCTGATGAAATTATTGTTCAGCAAGTCAAAAGTCTTTCTGATAAATTTTTCTTCGAGGTGAAACATTTATGGCAGGAAGATAAAGGGTTCAGAAAAAACAGGATTCTTAACCGGGCAATTGTCTCAGCTTCGTATGATTTTTTAATTTTTATTGATGGCGATTGTATTCCGCATCATGAATTTGTAAAGGAACATATGTTTTATAAAAAAGAATTAACGTGTAATACCGGTAGAAGGGTTAATCTTTCAGAAAAAATTACGATGAAACTTACACCTGAAAAGGTTCGCAGCGGATATCTGGAAAAAAAATTAAAGCTGGTTATTGATGGAATATCCGGTAAATCAAGTTATATCGAAAAAGGTTTTTACATACGGAATAATTATTTAAGAGAATATTTGAATAAGAAGAGCCGGGGATTAATCGGGTGTAACTTTTCAATTAATAAAGTTGATATGATTAAAATAAATGGATTTGATGAAAGGTATGAGGCTCCATCCATAGGAGAAGATTCTGATATTCAATTCAGACTTGAAATGAATGGAGTTAAAATAAAATCTCTTAATAATATTGCTGTTCAATACCATCTTTATCATGAACTCCAGGAACGTCATCAAAAGAATTTAGAGCTTTTCGAAGAAGTTAGGAAATCTGGTTTAGCTTTTACGCCTTTTGGTATTTCACAGCAAACAACATAATTGTTAATATTTAATATGAATTAAATTTTTAAAATGAAGTAAAATCAAATGTCAGTTATAAATAATTATCAAAGAAAATTTAAAGAGGAAAAAGAAAACAAAGGTCTGGACTTAGGAAAAAGACCTGCCTGGCTTAAAGTTAAATTACCTTCCGGTGATAACTATAATGATGTTCGTAATTTAATGAGGAGACAAAAACTTCACACAGTTTGTGAAGAAGCTAAATGTCCTAATATGGCTGAGTGCTGGAATGTTAGAAGCGCTACATTTATGATACTCGGTGATACCTGTACACGAAGCTGTGGATTCTGCAATATTAAAGTTGGAATCCCCTCAGAGCTGGATTTAAATGAACCGAGGAGAGTAGCTGATTCAGTTAAAGAGCTTAACTTAAGGCATGTGGTTATAACCTCAGTCAACAGGGATGAACTTAAAGATGGTGGTGCTTCAATTTTTAGTGAATGCGTTAAATTGATTAATGAAGAAATGTATGAAACTACAGTTGAGATTCTTATTCCGGATTTCAGGGGAGTCAAAGAAGCTTTTGAAATAATTATGCAGAATCCTCCGGATATACTAAATCATAACCTTGAAACAGTACCAAGACTTTATAAAGTTGTAAGACCACAGGCAAAATATGAGCGGAGTCTTGCTTTAATTAAATGGTTTAAAGAGAGAGGACTGAAAACAAAAAGTGGAATTATGGTTGGAATTGGTGAGCAGCCTAACGAAGTTTTAAATCTAATGGATGACCTTGTTGCAAAGGGTTGTGATATTCTTACAATTGGGCAATATCTTCAGCCTACAAAAAATCATTTACCGGTAGATAGATACGTTTCTCCCGATGAATTTAATATGTATAAAGATGAAGGATTAAAAAAAGGATTTAAAATTGTTGAGTCATCTCCTTTAGTTAGAAGTTCTTACCATGCTGACAGACATGCAAGAGCAATTTTTTAATAATTAGTTCTTTTTAATCAAAAGAAAAATTATTTAAAACTTAACATTTAGTTATTTTTTTGGATAAGAATTATTCTTATTTTCCCAATCGCAAATCCTGTGTGGTTGCAGGGCAAATTTTGAAAATATAATTTTTTTTAAATGAGAAAACATTTACTTCTATTCTTAATTCTATTGCTATCTCTCGCCTTTACATCAAATCCCGATGATGAAAAAATTTTAAAAATTAAATCTGATGAAAGTAGATACACAGATGTTGGTAATATAGGCTTATCTGTTACAAACTTTGGTATGTACGGTAGCGGTTGGGTTAATTGGCCTGATGTTCCTTCTTGTGAGTATCCTATTGGAAGCGGGATTGAACATTTATTTGCCGGGGGTTTATGGGTAGGTGGTTTTACAAAAAATAACAGTGGGAGTAAAGAAGGTCCATTTGTATCAACCGCCGCTATTGATGCCGCAACTATAAGTTCAAACAGAGGCGGAGGATTTGAATATACAAATTCACTGGGGGATAGAATAGTAGAAAGATCCAGCCTGCTTGACTCAAGGTTTTATAGTCCTGATGCAATTTCTCATCAGGATTTTGTAATGAATTTTGCTGATACAAATACCACATATTTGAATGGACAGGTAATTCCCGAACACATTCCTCTGGGAATTGCTGTTCATCAGGAAACCTATGCATGGAATTTTCCCTTTGCCGATTTCTTTGTAATTCTGAATTATACAATAAAAAATACTTCATCTAAATTATTAGATAGTGTATATATAGGACTGTGGACAGACACTGTTGTAAGGAATACAAAATTAACAGGAAGACCTTCTGGTTCAGCTTTTTATACCCATGGCGGTAATGGATATGTTGATTCATTAAATATGGGTTACGAATTTGATGTGAATGGAGATCCTGGATTTACAGATAGTTACATAGGAATTATGTACCTTGGTTCGACACCTGAAATTAATAATTATTTCATTACTTCAACGGGTGATACATTACCTGCCAATAATTTCAATTCCTGGACACATAGTAATACTACCGACCCAAATTATTTTGCTCCGCAGGATGATTTTTCCAGATATCGTAAAATGCAAGGCTTTTTCGGAGGGAATAACAGATATGGAGATGGAATTGATCCTAATTCATTAAAGCAGGCATCTAACCGGTCTATAACTATAACACATGGTTATTATAGCAGTATATCTCCAGGAGATTCTATTAATGTTGTGTTTGCAATAGTATGTGCAAAAAAATTTGGAACCGATCCTGCTGCGCTTGATACAAAAGAACAAAGAACAAATTTATACAGCAATGCCGATTGGGCTTTAAGAGCCTACTTTGGAAATGACAGGAACAGAAACGGAATACTTGAACCATCTGAAGATATATTTGGCGATGGGAAAATACATCGGTATGTTCTTCCGGCACCTCCCACATCTCCTGTTGTTAAAGTTGTTCCGGGGAATAATAATGCAACGATTTATTGGGATAAAAGAGCAGAAATTTCTATTGACCCTATTTCAGGTAAGAAAGATTTTGCGGGTTATAAAGTTTACAGGACTCAAACAGGATTCGATTTAACAGAGAATCAGGATATTCTTAAATCTTTATTGTTATTAACTCAGGTGGATACTGCCGGGATTACTGGTTATAATACAGGTTTTCATTCAGTGGAACTTCCGGAACCTGTAACATTTCCCAATGATACAATTAAATATTATTACAAAGTAGAAGTACCTGATTTACTAAATGGATGGCAATATTTATTTACAGTAACTGCATTTGATAAAGGTGACCCGACAAATAACCTGGAGCCTTTAGAATCTAGTTTACTTACAAATGTTAAAAGAATCTTACCAGGCACCCCTCCAAATGAAAATGAAGGTAAAGAGATAGGCGTTTATCCGAATCCCTATTATGGAAATGCATTGTGGGATGGAAGTTCAGAAAGATTAAGAAAAATATATTTCTTCAATCTTCCTTCGGAATGTGAAATTACGGTTTACACGTTGGCAGGCGATATTGTTAAACGGATGGAACATAGCTCTACGCAAAATGGAAGCGAGATAAGATGGTTCGAACAATATGCCGGAGATGGAAAACAACAGTTTGCTGGTGGTGAACATGCCTGGGATCTTATTACAGATAATGATCAGGCTATTGCTACTGGTTTATATCTTTTTACGGTTAAGAATATCAATGATGGTAATATTAAAACAGGAAAGTTTTTAGTAATTAAATAATTCGGAATAAATTTTTTTTAATTAAAATAACTGGAGAGCTGCTATGAAATACAAATTACTATTTTTATTTGTTATTCTTTTTAGTGGTTTTGCTCTATCGCAATATCCACTCGTAACGTTGTACGATATTAATTATATAAGCGATCCCTCAATCCTTCCAAATTTTCCACCTTCACCTTTAGCCGGAGATACAGTACGCGTAAGAGGTGTTGTAACAGTTCGTACTGTTGTAGGTTCAAGTCAGCCGGGAGTAGGAGATAGAAGACCTGTTATTTGGGTAGGCGCAGGTTGGGAATGTTATATTCAGGATAAAGATAATCCAGAGTGGGGAGGTATTGCGGTTTATCAGGCCGATACCACAAGCAGTGGAGCGCAACAAACTTTATTAGATCTTGCTGACTCGGCAACTGTTTATGAATTCACTGGAATTGTTGTTCCATATTTTCAGGCTACCGAATTACAATTAATAACTGCCCCAAATCCAATACCGATTGAAGAAATTGAGGTTTTAACTAAGAGACCTGATCCTATACCTTTAACAATTGATAGCTTATTTAGCACTCCACCAACTGGTAATTATTTGATGAGAAAATACCAGGGTGTTTATGTTGAATTTGTCGCTGATGCAAATCATAACCTGATAACTTCAGATAGGGTTACGGGTTCAGGTTCAACCTCGGGAAATTTTAAAATCAATGATGGTAATGGCAAGTTTGTAATGGTTTATGCACAGTCAACTTATTTTAAAATGAATTCAAGTGGAATAAGACCTGGCTATCAATCTCCGGCAGATGGTTCTTATCTTTCTTATATACGTGGTATTCTAACGATGAGGAACGATCAGGGACTTGGTTCCGGAGTTTCTTATTGGTTAGTGCCGTTATATCCTGAGGATCTTGGTTCAACATTAATTATTCCTCCTTCTGTTTCAAATGTCCGGAGAGATATTGCAATGGTTCAACCAAATCAGGCTGTTACGGTTACGTGTATAGCAAAAGGTGTTCAGACTCCTGTTCAAACTGTCAAATTATTTTATAGAGTAAATGATGGAAATTTAGATTCATTGGACATGAGTGTTTCAACTGCTGATACTATTTATTCAGTACAAATTCCGGGTGTTCCGGATTCTGCTTTGGTTGATTATTATATTAAAGCAACCGATCAAAATGGAACATCTGTTACTAACCCTTCAAATATAGTTACCGGCAGATACTTTTATCTTGTTTTAAATCGGACTTTAACAATAAAAGACCTTCAGTATTCTCCGTTTGGAGGTAATTTTAGTGCTTATAATAATTATAGGGTAACAGATATTACCGGTGTTATTACTGCCGATACTGTTGGAAGTTTTTATAGAACAGGAAACGTTACAAACAGAATTATCATGCAGGATGGACAAGGTCCGTGGAGTGGAATTTGGTTGAGCCCGGTTAATTCCACTTTTGATATTCAATCTCTTAAAGCCGGAGATAAAGTAACCGTAAACGGAACCGTTGTAGAAGATTTTAGTTTTACAAGAATTGATAGTATTACTTCTTTAATAGTTGTTTCTTCTGGTAATCCTTTACCACAGCCTCAGGTTTTAACAACTGGAACCATTGGTACAAAGTTCAGCGGAAATGTTGATGCAGAACAATGGGAAGGTGTTTTATTACAATTTAATAATGTAACAATTACTGATGTTAATGCAGATGGAAATCCGGGTACAACTAACAACTTTGGTGAAATATTTGTAAGTGATGGGTCTGGGAATGTTCGTACTGAACTGCAGGATGGAAATCATTATTACCATAATGGTTGGGATGCTTCTTTATATGATAACTCTGATTTCTTTGGAGTTGACAGCGGGGATACATTCATAAGCTTATCCGGATACTTATATTTCTCTTTCAGTTATTATAAGCTTGTTCCAAGATATAATTCTGACTTTAATGGTTATATACCGCTTAGTGTTGACGATAATAATAATACGATTCCAAATAAATATGTTGTTGAACAAAATTATCCTAACCCGTTTAATCCTTCAACTGTTATTTCTTATGCCATTCCAAAGGAGGGATTAGTAACAATTAATATTTATAATATACTCGGACAGGAAATTGCAACTCTCTTAAATGATATACAATCAGCAGGGTTACACAAAATAAACTTTGATGGATCGAAACTTACTTCAGGAGTTTATTTTTATAGAGTTAAGTCCGGTGCTTTTTCGCAGGTTAAGAAAATGATGCTAGTGAAATAAAAAATGTTATTGAGGTTATCTCAGAATAATTTATTGTCGTTCTAAGCAAAGCGAAGGATTTCATTTCGCTTTATTAAGGAGATTCTGCCTTACCCCGTTTCTCAGAATGACATTTATGAGATAACCCCAGGTTCTTTAGGTAATTTAAAAAATTTCATTTATTGAATTAAGTTAACAGAATTTCTTGATTAGAAAAAAAATATATTTTTCAGTTTTATCTAAAAAGTTTGTAAAGAGTTTTCAGATAGTTTCCGGCGGGAAAGATTTAGTAAAACTTTTATTACTTTCATTTATTTTTATTTCATGTTATGATAAACTACCAAATAATCCGGTTGAAAATAAACCTCCCACAACAAAAATATTTTTAGATCCTGACAGCACTATATCCAATCAACCAAGCAGACTTAAAATTCATTGGACCGGAGATGATCCGGATGGCATTGTAATAGGATTCTATTTCTCTTTTGATGGTATTAATTGGACTTTTACAGCAAAGAATGACAGCTTATTTGAGTTAAAAATAGGTGCCGCTGATACAGTTTTTAATTTTAAAGTAGCTGCCGTTGATAATAGCGGTGATGGGAAATATAATAATCAGGTCAATCAGAATAATATAATTTTTGGATCTGAACCTTTTACTGATTTAAATAATAACAATAAATGGGATGAAGGTGAACCTTATACCGATATTGGATTAATAGATCCACATCCTGCAGAGTTAAGGCTTCCAATAAAGAATTCTGCCCCTGTTCTTACATGGAATACTCTTTCGACATTACCGGATTCATCTTTTCCGGCAATGTCTTTCGGATGGAACGTATTTGACCTTGATGGCGATGAAACAATTACAACCATCAGGATTGCTTTAAATGATACTAATAATGCTGTTTCATTAATTGGTGAAGTTAGAACTATAACGATTAAAACAAATGATTTTACAAATAACAATCCTTTGATGGATGTGTTAATAGATGGAAATCCAAATAATATAGCTCCGGAAAAGCTGCCTGGCCTTTTATATGAAAATAATAATAAATTTTTTGTTCAGGCTGAAGATATTTCCGGTGCAAAGTCTGACTGGATAACACTCCCGGATACCAACCGCAACTGGTTTGTAAAAAGGCCAAAAGGGAATTTTCTTATTGTTGATGATTATAAAATTATAGATGATGCGGCAGGTTTTTATTTCGCAATGATGGATAGTGTAGGATTAACAAATAAATTTGATATTCTCGATTTGCAGGCAGCAAATCTGCCTTATTTGAAATACTACATTTCTGGAGACAATTAAATTGTACAGTGGAATTTTATGGTATACCGATAATGCACCTTCATTAGATCTTGCCAATATAACCGTTCAAAATTATTCAGATGCAGGCGGAAAGATATTCTTTTCTATGCAGTTTCCGCAGGAGATAGACCTTTCACAAATCGAGGGGTTTTTACCTATAAAAACAGATACAAGCTATTATTCTCCAACTATTGGAGTAAATAAAACAATAGGCTCTATAGATTCTACTCAATATCCAAATCTTTTATCAAACCGTTCTTTTGCAAGGGTAAGATCTTTCGAGCTTAAAGATATAGGTGTTATTCCTCTTTATTTTTTTCCGAACCATGAGCTAAGCGGATATATTGGGTTTGAAAGCAGCAGTAAAAATATTTTTTTTATTGGTGCACCGCTTAATAGAATAAATGGAATCCCCCAAAGTGTTAGTAATTTATTAATGAAAGTTTTATTTCAGGATTTTAATTTAACACAATGAAACTGACAGCAATATTTTTCTTTTTATTTTTTATTTCTGCATATAGTCAGCAAACCGGTTCAATTTCTGGAAAAATAACTGATAAAAAAACAGGTGAGGAGTTACCTGGAGTAAATATTATTCTTAAAGGAACATATTATGGAGCCGCGACTGATATAAAGGGGAATTTTTCAATAAAAGGAATTAACCCCGGAACATATAATGTCGAGATTTCATTTATTGGATATAAAACCGTTCAGTTTACCGGAACCGTAATTGAGGCAAGTAAAACAATGGAGCTAAATCTTGAACTAGAAGAATCTGTTTTAACCCTTGGACAAGATGTAGTAATTGTCGGTGAAAAACCTTTACTTGATGTTGAAGAAACTCAAAGTAAAAGAACTGTTTCAAGAGAAGAGATCGAAGCTTCTATGACTGAAAAGATTGGCGATATTGTATCTTTACAGGCAGGAGTAGTAAAGTCCGATAATGAAATTCACATTCGCGGTGGAAGAACTTACGAAAATGCTTTTTTACTGGATGGAGTTTCAGTGCAGGATCCTTTGGCTGGAACCGGTTTCGGACTTCAGTTGTCTGCAAATGCAATTGAAGAAGTTGAAGTTATTACTGGTGGTTATAATGCCGAATACGGACAAGCCACTTCAGGTGTTGTTAATGTTAAAACCAGGGAAGGAGGCAGCGAATACCATGGTTACGTTTCATATAAAAGAGATAATCTTGGAAATAACTCTTCTTACCACGTTTTTAATACTGATATCTTTGAAGGAAACTTAAGCGGTCCTGAACCGATTTCCTCTTTTATTATTCCTCAACTTGGTATCAAAATACCCGGTGAAATAAATTTCTTTGCAAACTTTTATATGGGTTTAACAGATGGTTTGACGCAGGGCTTTTATAAATCAACGGCTAACAAAGTTTATTCCTCGATTTTTGGTAGTTCTAAATTCTCACCCAGAGCAGAAAATAACTGGTTTTGGCTGGGTAAATTAACTTACAAAGTTTCTCCTACTTTTAAATTACAATACTCTTATAATCAGTCAGTAAACATAAATCAAAATTCCCAGTCATTACAATCTAATCTGGAATATGTTGAACCAAGTCCTGGATACCAATATAGTTTCCAAAATATTTTGGATAGTGCAAATACATATACGCATAGTAATATTTATCAGACTTTCAGCATTACTCATACTCTAAACCCAAAAACTTATTATGAATTAAAATTCAATTATTTTTTTACCCACCTTCGGGCTGATGCCAATGGAAAACAATGGAATCAATACGACGAACCGAAAGACATTGCTAACTACCCGGTTCAATATTACAATTCAACACACGATACAATAGGAGTAATTCCTGGAGATGGTTTTTACGATATCGGGAACCCTTCTACATGGCATGATCATTATGTTGAAGAGTATTCTCTTAAAGGAGATTTAACAAGTTTCTTTGATGAGAAAAATAAATTCAAAACTGGATTCGAAGTACAGTTCCAGGAAATGCAGCTGATTGATATATATCAACCCTGGATAGGAGAGCTTGGTTTAAATAATGATATATATAAAGTCTATCCCGCAAAAGGAGCTTTCTATGCACAAGACAATATCAACTTTAGCGGAATGATTTTGAATTTTGGATTACGCCTTGATTACTGGTTCCCGGGAAAGTTTGTTGATGATGCTATTGAAAATCCTGATGTAATAACAATTTATGATGAAACCAGAGTAAATTATAAGAATGATACTTTTGGATGGTTTGGCAACAGGAGATGGAAAGCGAGATTAAGTCCACGGCTTGGAATTTCTCATCCGGTTTCTGATAATCAAACTTTATTCTTTTCATACGGTCATTTTAGTAAATGGCCTAACCCTCAATTTGTTTATGCAAAGCTCAATCCGGTTAGTGCTCAATCCTCTTTTCAGAAATTTGGTAATCCCAATCTCAATCCTGAAACTACAGTAGCTTACGAGCTTGGACTAAAAACTCAGTTTTCGAATGACGACGTTTTAACAGTTACAGCTTATTATAAAGACATATTTGATTATGTAACTACAAGGTCGGCAAGAATCACTTCAGTAAGGCTTTCTTCACAAAGTTTTACAACATATGTAAATTCAGATTATGCCCGGTCCAGAGGCATAGAACTGGAATATAAAAAGAGAGTTGGCAAGTGGTTTTCAGGTTCAGCTAATTTTGCTTATTCAATTATCACCGGAAAAAGTTCTTCACCTGATGAAGGAATTCTCATACAACGGGGAGATATAAATGAATCAGTAAAAGAATTATTTATGGCGTGGGACCGCCCGTTTAATGCATCTTTATCTGCAAACTTATATGTTGAGAAAGATAATGCATTGTTCGGATTTGGAAATGGAATACTTGATGATTACAACATTTATATCAGGGCACAATTTCAGTCCGGTAAAAGATATACGCCAGTTGTTTATACAGGATCAAACCCTGAAACCGGAAGACCTGAATATGAAACAAGCAAGTATGATCGTTACAGTAAGGTTGGAGATAACTGGTTCTGGATAGATTTGAATTTCGAAAAATACTTTTCATTAAGCCAGCTGAAGTTTTCAGTTTTTGTAGAGGTCAATAATTTATTAGATACAAAGAATTCGGCAATCATAAACCCTGTTACCGGAAAAGCTTATGAATATGGTGATCCAACTCCATTGAATTGGAATGATCCTTTATATCCCGATCTTCAGGCACCTATTTCAGCTTTTCCGTTTAATCCGGCAAGGTATTTAACCCGGCGAAATATAAAGTTTGGAGTAAGTTTGAGATTTTAATTGACAATTTGTGTTTGCTCAAATTGTCTCAGCTAATGAATACAATATGAAAAAAATTTCTATACTTGTTTTATTTCTTCTAATAATCGGTAATGATTCGTTTGCACAACTCTTTCCTACACTTGGAGAGCAAAGGGCTGGAATTTCTACAGCTCAATTTTTAAAAATTGGTGTAGGTGGAAGAGCCTCAGCAATGGGTGAATCATTTGTAGCAGTTGCTAACGATGCATCTGCACTATACTGGAACCCTGCTGGTTTGACTCAATTCAGCGAAAACCAGATTATCTTTTCCCACAATAAGTGGGTTGTAGATATAAATCATGATTTTTTTGGTGCTGTCTATCATCTTGATGAAACAAATTCATTTGGTGCTTCATTTACTTCTTTAAGTATGCAGGATATGAAGGTAACTACAGAATTTGCTCCATCCGGAACGGGAGAATATTTTGGGTTCGGTGATATTGCATTTGCACTTACTTATTCAAGAAAAATGACTGATCAATTCAGCTTCGGAGGAACTGTAAAATATATAGAGGAAACTCTTGATAAAATAAAAATGCGAGGAGTGATGATTGACCTTGGAACATTTTACTGGACAGGGTTAGGAACTACAAGATTTGCTGTGGCGGTTACAAATTTTGGAAACAATCTTGCGCCAGACGGGGAGGTTGTTCTTATTGGAAAAAGATCAAAATCAGAATGGCAGGCATTCGCTCCACCTACGATGTTCCGTATAGGTTTTGCTTTTGAACCTTATCAGACTACAGAACATACAATTACAACATCAATCCAATTAAATCATCCGAATGATAATAGTGAAAATGTTGTTGCCGGTTTTGAATACAGCTGGGAAAAAATGTTTTATTTGAGAGGCGGTTACAAATTTAATGTTGATGAACAAAATTTTTCCTTTGGCGCCGGGGTAAGCGTTCCGGTAAGCATTGCTTTTATTACTGTAGATTATGCTTTCACAAATTTCGTAAGGTTAGGAACTGCTCATAGATTCTCTTTAACACTTGGATTATAATTAAGAAATGACTGATAATAAATTATCTAACTATATTAAAAACTTTGTACTAATATTTTTATCTGTAATAGTAATTGAAAGTTGTTCAGATAAATTTGATATAAACCAGTTTAACGAAAATTCCGGAAATATTAATATTTCCGGCGATACACTTTATATACAAACCGGAAAACCATGGGAAGGGTTCAATAATCCTCAGGCAATTTTAATGGGAAGAGAACCTTTTGTTTATGTTTGCGATACGGATAATGACAGAATAGTTATGTTGAATCTCGCTGGAAATATACTTGGCTCTTTATCTATAAAAAAACCAATTGCAATTTCACAGGACTATAAACTCAACTTAATTGTATGTGCGGAGTTTGATACAGCAGGTATTGATTATAGTGCGGTTTATAAAATCAATTTATTCTCAGTTGGAAATCAAATTGAAAATGCCCCTGTAACCCGGATACTTCCAATAAGAGATGCTGATTTTAATACTCAAAGACATTTCACTGCTGTTACCGTATTTTATGATAACTCATTTTATATTGCCAGAACGGGACCAAATAACACAAGCATTTTTAATCCTGATAATTCAATATTTAAAATTTCACCAAAAAAATTAAACGCCGGTGGAGATATACTTATTCCTGCTGATGGAGATACACTAACAATTGGCAGAGTTCCATTTATTGATCCGCTCAGCCAGGGATTAATTTCTGCTAATGGAATTAATTCAATGTTTGCATTTGATAAAAGGAATACAGACTTTATTGCAACACTTTCCGGTGAATCAAGTTTTAAAGCTCAATGGTTTCATTTCTTTTCTTCAGGCTTAGAAGAAAAATATATTAGTCAATTCGATCCAATCAGAGATGGTGTTAGTTTTGTGCAGCCAAACCGTTTTACAAAACCTACCGGTTCCTGTTTAGATCAATTTGGTAATATATTTATAGCCGATGCAGGCAAGGACAGTGTTTTAAAATTTAATTCTTCAGGAGACGAGCTTCAGTCTTTCGGTGGTCCTAATATTTTCGATTCACCTCATGCTGTTGCTTTCTTTGATAAAATTTTATACGTACTTGATACCGGCAATAACAGGATTTTAAGATTCATTTTATCAACGGATTTATAATGAAAAACATTAAATATTTTCTTCCCCTTTTGCTATTAACATTTTCAATTACAATTCATTCACAGTCGGTCATTATCAATGAGATATATAACTCCAGCGCCAATGATGAATGGCTTGAATTATTAGTTGTGCAGGATAGTCTGGATATGCGCAACTGGGATATAAGAGATTTTAGCAGCAGTGGAACAGCACAACAGCCGCTTGTTTTTTCAAATCAATCTTTATGGAGCAATCTAAAAAAAGGAACAATAATTATTGTTGCCAGATCTGAAAACAGTTTTGCTGAAGACTTAGATCCAAGTGATTATTTATTAATTGTTAAGTCGAATAATTCTCAATATTTTTCCGGGACAGTCTTTTCTATAGCTGGAAGTTCAGAAGCCGTTCAAATTCGGAACAGTTCTCAAACTCATATATTTGGTGTTTCATGGGGAACTGCAAATGCTAACAGCATTCCAAGCCCAAAAGTTCATTTTACAGGAAGTTCATCGAGCAATACATCTATATATTTTAATGAAGATACAATTGGTGAATTGACAACCCCTGCTAACTGGACAATGAATGGTGCTCCATCAATGGGTTCCGGTAATACAGCTGCTAATATCAGCTGGATACTTTCTCTGAGATCACATTCTGAAGGATCCGGTACCGTTAGTGTTAGTCCTCAGATAGTTTCTGGTGACTCAACTATTGATTTGGTCTTTGGTTATATAAGAGATACACAATACAGTATTAATACTTTAAGAATTATTTTTCCCGAAGGATTTACCTGGTTGCAAAATAGTTCATCAGTTTCAAACAGTAATTTCACTGCTGTAATTGAAGTAACCGGCGATACAATTCTTTATTCAAATGTTAATTTCCTGAATGATTCTGTTTCTGTTACAATAGCAGATGTAACCACACCACTTTTCACAGGAATTTATAGATTTAAATTTCAATCAGGGACTGATTTAGTTGTTGGAGATGTCAGTCCTTCCCCTGCATTAACTGTTTATGGAGATCCTATACCAATTGCACAAGCTAAAGAAAACAATGATGACGGGACAGCAGTTCATTTTGGTGATCTGGTAACAATTCGAGGTGTCGTAACCGAAGCTAATCAGTTTGGAAGTCCTAGTTATATCCAGGATAACAGCAGTGGAATTTCAATTTTCGGTTCAGCGTTTTCAAATGCGGTACAAATAGGAGATGAAGTTTTAGTTTCAGGAACTATTACACAATTCAATGGATTAAACCAGCTTGAATTCCCAACACTACATTCTATTGTTAGCAGTGGTAATGTTGTTGAGCCTATACTCGCAACTCCCACTCAACTCAGCCATGATGGTATAGGTGGAATTGAAAATTTTGAAGGAAGATTAGTTCGCGTTAATGGGGTAATTGTTACTGAGCTGAATGGGACACCCGTTACTAACTGGGCATATAAAAATTATATGTTAACCGGCTCAGGACCTGGAGATACTGTTCAGATAAGAATAGATAATGATACACAGCTTATTGGTTTAGTTGCGCCGGCGGGTAGATTTGATGTGGTAGGGATCTTAAGTCAATTTAAAAATGCGCTGCCCTTAATTGGCGGATACCAATTAATGCCGCGGTTACCTGCAGATGTTATTTCTAATGGACCAATTATAGAAAAGTTTCCGGAGGAAGTTGATTTGACCTCAGGTTCTATTACTCTTGAATGGCGTACAATAAATCCCGGGACTTCAAGAATCCGTTATGGATTAACTACAAGTTATGAACTTGGTGTTATTGAACCCGATGATAATTTAACAACTGATCACACTGTTACTATCAGTGGATTGAACACAGCTACAATTTATAATTTGCAAGCTTTTTCCGTTGCAAATTCTGATACAAGCTTTTCCAGCAATATTGTTTCAAGCACTACTTCTGCACCTCCCACAACAGGAGAGATTAATGTTTACTTTAATAAGAGTGTAAACACAAGTGTTTCTTCCGGTGTAAATGCAAATGGCAATGCTGATTTAACCAGCAAAGTAATTCAAAGAATAAATAATGCAAAACGATCTATTGACGTTGCTCTTTATAGTTTAAGTGGGACAGTGGGAGCAAATGTTGCAAGTGCATTAGTTAATGCAAAAAATCGCGGTATTAAAATAAGAGTCATCGGTGAATATGATAATAGGACAACTGCTCCCTGGACAACTCTTATAAATAATGGTATACCATACATAAATGATCAGTTTGGAAATAACGATGGTTCCGGTTTACATCATAATAAATTCTTTGTGATTGATTATCGCGGAGGTGCGCCAGACAGCGTTTGGGTAATCAGCGGCTCATGGAATCCCACAGACCCGGGTACAAATGATGACAGGCAGAATTATATTGAAATTCAGGATGTTGCTTTGGCTGGTGCATATACGGTTGAGTTTAATGAAGAGTGGGGAAGCAGCTCAGACACTCCAAATTCTCAAAACTCCAGGTTCGGTTCAAGAAAACAAAATAACACACCTCATAATTTTGTTATTGGAGTAGCAGGGGTTAAAGTACAAAGCTACTTTAGTCCTAGTGACGCAACAACTTTAAATATAGGAAAAACTATTAGTAAAGGTGAAAAATCTATAAATGGTTCTATTATGACTATAACACGTAAAGATCTTGCTGATTCGATAATTTCACTAAAAAATCGTAATGGAAAAACACGTTTAGTTCTTAGTAATAATACTGATTCAGGAACACAGTATTCTTATCTGCAATCAAACGGCATTGATATTCACTTGAAAGGATTTACTACAGGTTTATTGCATCATAAATATGCTGTAATTGATGCTGAACCATTGGGCTACACTGCCTACGTAATTACCGGATCACATAATTGGTCATCATCCGCCGAAAATAGTAATGATGAGAATACATTAATAATTCAGGATGCCCTGGTAGCTAATCTGTATTTACAGGAGTTTGCTGCCAGATATTATGAAGCAGGGGGGACAGACTCAATTGATATAGTAACGGGAGTAGAAAACGAAACAAAAGTTCCTGTTAATTTTGTATTATCTCAGAATTATCCCAATCCTTTTAACCCGGTTACTACAATAAAATATTCAATTCCAAAATCTGCAAAAGTTGAGTTGTATGTATTTAACTCTCTTGGGCAAAAGGTTGCAGAATTAGTAAATGAAAATAAAGAATCAGGAAATTATTCTGTTCAATTTAATGCTTCAAATTTAGCTTCGGGGGTTTATTTTTATAGAATTTTATCCGGAGAATTTTCGCAGACAAGGAAGCTGATATTGCTTAAGTAGTTACATAATCCCATAGCCAGTATTATTTGGAAATACTTCTCTATTGTGCTATTTTTACACTTCAATTTTAAAAAATTAAAGGGAAAAAATGCCTCAAGGTAATGAACATAAGGGTAAAATTATACAAGTAATCGGGCCTGTAGTTGATATTGAATTTGAAGAAGGACACCTGCCAAGCATTTATAATGCAATCAGTATACCACGTATAACAACTGAAGACGAAAAGAATAATCTGATAGTTGAAGTTCAGCTTCATTTAGGTGAGGATAGAGTTCGAACTGTTGCAATGGACTCTACAGACGGCCTTGTTCGCGGAATGGATGCATTTGATACAGGTGAACCAATATCAGTTCCTGTGGGCCCTGAAACTCTCGGCAGGTTAATAAATATTATTGGAGAGGGAATAGACAGCTTAGGAGAAATAAAAACTAAAAAAAGATATCCTATACATCGTCCTTCACCATTGTTTAAAAATCTTTCTACCCAATCTGAAATGTTTGAGACGGGCATTAAAGTAATTGATCTTCTTGAACCTTATACAAAAGGCGGTAAAACTGGTTTATTTGGTGGTGCAGGAGTTGGAAAAACAGTTATTATACAGGAATTAATTCATAACATTGCGCAGGAACATGGAGGTTATTCTGTTTTTGCCGGCGTCGGTGAAAGAACGCGTGAAGGAAACGATCTTTGGCTTGAGATGAAAGAGTCTGGTGTGCTTGAAAAAACAGCACTTGTATTTGGACAGATGAACGAACCTCCGGGTGCAAGATTACGCGTAGGATTAACAGGTTTAACAATCGCAGAATATTTCCGTGAGGAAGAGGGAAGAGATGTTCTTCTGTTTATTGATAACATTTTCCGTTTTACTCAGGCAGGTTCTGAGGTATCAGCGCTTTTAGGACGTATGCCTTCCGCAGTAGGTTATCAGCCTAACCTTGCAACGGAAATGGGTGCATTGCAGGAAAGAATTACTTCAACCGATAAGGGTTCAATTACTTCTGTTCAGGCTATTTACGTCCCGGCAGATGATTTAACTGACCCTGCCCCTGCAGCTGTATTTGCTCATCTCGATGCAACTACAGTTTTAAGCCGCCAGATTTCAGAACTTGGTATTTATCCTGCTGTCGATCCATTGGAATCAACTTCAAGAATTCTGCAGCCGGGAAATATAGGACAGGAACATTATGATATTGCTACAAGATGCAAAGAAATACTTCAGCATTACAAGGATCTTCAGGATATCATTAATATCCTTGGAATGGATGAGCTTTCTGATGAAGATAAAGTTATTGTAAGAAGAGCAAGAAGAATTCAAAGATTTTTCAGCCAACCTTTTCATGTTGCTGAACAGTTTACCGGTTATAAAGGTAAGTATGTAAAACTTGAAGATACAATTAAAGGATTTAAAGAAATTATTGATGGCAAACATGATGAACTTCCTGAAGCAGCATTTATGTATGTCGGAACAATTGAAGAAGCAGTTGAAAAAGCCAGGAAGATAAACGAATAATGGGTGAATCACTTTATTTAGAGGTAATTACTCCTTCCAAGATCGTATTTAAAGGGAATATAGAATCTATTACTATTCCCGGGGTACAGGGAAGTTTCCAGGTATTAAGAAACCATGCCCCGATTATCAGCATTTTTGAAATTGGTCTTGTTAAGATAAAGGTTAACCCAAATACAGTAAAATATTTTGCCACCGCAGGCGGAACAGTAGAAGTTTTACGTAATAATGTCCTGGTTCTGGCAGACTCGCTTGAAGTTGTTGAAGAAATAGATGTTGAGCGAGCAAAAAGAGCGAAGGAAAGAGCAGAAGAATGGTTAACTCATCCAACTGAAGATACGGATATTGAAAGAGCAAGAGTTGCTCTTGCTAAGGCGGTTAATAGACTCACTCTTGTTGAAAAGTATATAAAAGCCGAGGTGTAATTAGATTCAGTTCAGATACCCATCTCTCATTATTATTGTGCCTGCCGTTATGTTTTCTGATAATTTATCTTCAAGTTTTTCAAAATGCTTAATAAGAAAATCTATTCTCTCATTTTCTTTCTGCAGTACAAGAAACTTTTGCTGCTGTTCCAAAGTTAATCCCGATTTTTCTGCAATCTTATAAGATTTTAATTCTGTGTTTTTATAATTCATCCAGAAAGCATCTTCGAGCTTGAAGTTGATTTTTTTAAGAAATGAAATAAAATTATTTCTTAATTCATTAAGAAGATTCTTATCAAATTCTCCTGAAATATCCGAATACTCTTCAACTTCTCCGGTTAAATAACCATCTGTGTGTTGCTGAGTCTGAAATAATTTTAATCTTGCCTTTCCCTGGACAACAATATCCATTTCCCCGGCAGGATATTTCTTTAGAATAGTTTTTATTTCAACATAGCTCCCAATACCTGACAATTTATTTTTTATAATGCTTATTATTCCAAAACCTTTTTTTTCATCTATACACTTCCCGATCATTTTTTTATACTTTTCTTCAAAGATATGAAGAGGAATGTTTGAATAGGGAAATACGACAATATTAAGTGGAAATATTGGAATTAAATTATCCATAAAAATAAAAAGGCGAACCAAACCGATTCGCCTTAAATTTAAATTAATAAAAAATTATTTTGCCTCTGCAAATCTTTTTGAAACCTCATCCCAGTTCACAACGTTCCACCAGTTCTCAATGTACTCAGGACGCTTGTTCTGGTATTTAAGGTAATATGCGTGTTCCCAAACATCCAAACCAAGTAAAGGTGTTCCCTTAACTTCTGCAACATCCATCAATGGATTATCCTGGTTTGGTGTTGAAGTAACAGCTAATTTTCCATTGCTTAAAACAAGCCAAGCCCATCCCGAACCAAATCTTGTAGCACCGGCATCGCTGAATTTCTTTTTAAATTCTTCAAAGGAACCAAATGTTGAAGTAATTTCTTTTTCTATATCACCCTTCGGCAATCCGCCGCCGCCTTTTTTCATAAGTTTCCAAAATAATGAATGATTGTAATGTCCTCCTCCATTATTTCTGACTGCAGTAGGTAAACCGGAAACTTTTTTCATTAAATCTTCAATGGATTTACCTTCCATTTCTGTCCCTTCAACAGCTTTATTCAGGTTTGTAACGTAGGCATTGTGATGCTTTGTATGATGAATTTCCATAGTCATCTTATCAATGAATGGTTCAAGAGCATCATAATCATAAGGCAGTTTTGGGAGTTCAAATTTTCCCATCTTAAAATTCCTCCTATAAATATTGCTAGATAATTTTTCTAAAGAATTAGTTATTGGACCAAGTCCGGTAATTGCCGGAAAACTTAAAAGTGAAAATATAAATTTTCTTCTTTCCATTTACATTCAAAAAATATTAAACAGAAAATGATTCGCCACACCCGCAGGTTTTAGTTGCATTAGGATTATTAAAAATAAATCCTTTGCCATTTAAACCATCTGTAAAATCAAGCACAGTTCCCATAAGATAGAAAAGACTTTTACCGTCAACAAAAAGTTTTACACCATTGTCTTCTATAACCGTATCGCCTTCACGTGCTTCACCATCAAAACCAAGAGTATATGTAAGCCCGGAACATCCACCACCTTTTACTCCAACTCTTAATGCATAATTTTCAGGAACCTGGTTTTCTTCCATAACTACTTTTATCTGCTTTGCAGCTTTTTCGCTGATTTTTATTTCACTTATTACTTGTTCGTTCATTACTAACCTTAATTATTTTAGTTTAAATAAGTAATTAATTGATGATATTCAACCTTTTGAAATTTATAATGGATCTCCTGGTGCAGTTGTCACAAATTCAGGAAATTCCAATCTCCATGTTTTATCAGCTATCTTTACAAAAATGCCTTCTGTTTCCAGGTGTTTTGCATACTGTTGTGCAACCTGTTCTGAAAGTGAATAAGAAAGCTCTTTTCCTTTTTTCTCAAAGTAACTTTTAATTCCATAATGAAGATCCCTGAAAAAGAAATTTGAATTATGAAAAACAGGAAATTTTGCTTTAAGGAAATTTAAAAATACCTGCTGTTCGGATTTTAAAATTTCCAGATATGAATTCACTTTTTGCATTTTTTTTCTTTCAATATTTAAATGATTTCAGTAATTGACATATTTTTAAAAAGTTTATCTATTTCATTTTGAATTTTTATTAAAGGATCCCTTATCATGCAACAATTAAAGTGCTGGCAATCATCAACTGAACTGTCTTCTCTCATACAATTTGTAATCTGGTATTTAGGTTCAACAGCGGTTATTACTTCAATTAAAGAAATATTACCAGGTATCCTTGATAACCTATAGCCGCCCTTTTTGCCCTGTATAGAATTAATAATATTATACTTTGTTAGCTGCTGTAAGATTTTGGAAATTAATTCGTAAGGAATATTGTAACTCTGAGAAATTTCCCTCGCTGTAATACAATTTTTTTCCTGCTGTAAAGCTATATATTTTACAGCCATAAGTGCGTATTCTGATTTTTTTGATAATTTTAACATCAAATAGGACTAAATTAGTCGGGTATAAATTATCCAAAATTCATTTGAAATGCAAAGAATTCCAAAAACCTATTCAAAATTAATGTGTCGGAAAATCAGCAATTTTAATCTCTTAATAAATAACCCCGGTATTCCTGAAAATAAATTGAATCTCTGAAATAAATTAATAAACTCAATGTATCCTGAAGATTAAAGGTGTAAGATTTTTCTTTACCAATATTGGGCATTTTAAAATTTATAGTATGATAGCCTGAAGTCAACAACTGATTTTTTGACCAGGCAAGACTTACTGTATAATTAGTAGTTACACTTTCATTTAATAACGGAATTTTGTCCATTTCAAGATATACCAGGTCATTATCAAAATGTGAATCAACCTGAATTGATAATAATGCAGCGGGGTTTTCAGGAACAGGTTTATCAATTATTAGTTCATTACAGGAAAAGAAAAATAATCCTAAAACTAAAAATATTTTTTTCATCTTCCGTATCTTAAAATATTTATAAAATTAAATTATTTTTTTGGAAAAGCTGATTCATATGTTGAAATAATTTTATCGGTTAAACGATTAAATTCTTCATCGATTTTTTGTCTTGATGGATCAGCATCATACCAATTCATTATTTCTTCTGCGCCTTTGTAAAACGGAATCGATGCAATATAATCCGGCACCAACGATTTTATTTTAGAATTATCGAAAATTACACTTGGAGCTTTATCGCCTAATAATTCATCTCCCCATTGCTTATTAAATGCAGCAATAAATTCTGATGGGATATGCACAAGTTCTGGTTTTACTCCAGCCGCATTTGCCATAATTTCATATATCTGGTTCCAGGAAAGAAGCTCATCAGAAGTAATCTGAAATGCTTCTCCAATTGCATGATTATTTCCAAGCAGCCCGTTAAAACCTTTTGCAAAATCCCGGTGATGAGTTAAAACCCATAGCGATGAACCATCACCATGAACAATTACCTTTTTTCCTTTTTTCATTCGGTCTATTGCTGTGTAACCGCCTTTTAAAGGAATTGCAGTTTTATCATAAGTATGAGAAGGTCGCACTATTGTAACAGGAAAATTTTCTTTTCTGTATGCTTTCATCAATCTTTTTTCACAGGCAATTTTATTTTGCGAGTATTCCCAGTAAGGATTATTAAGAGGAGTTGATTCAGTAATTGGAAGTTTAACCGGCGGAGATTGATAAGCAGAAGCTGAGCTTATAAAAATAAATTGCTTGGTTCTTACCTTTAAAAAGATTAATATCATTCTCAATATTATCCGGATGAAATGCAATCCAATCAACAACAGAATCAAAATTTAAATTACCAATAGCTTTGTCGGTTGAGCTTTTATCATAAATATTTCCATTAAGAATGCGAGCTTCTTTAGGTGCAGGTCTCTCTGAAGTTTGCCCGCGGTTTAAAAGATAAAGTTCTATACCTTGTTCCACTGCAAGCTGAGAACAAGCAGAACTGATTTTACCCGTGCCGCCGATGAAGAGAACTTTCATCTGAATATTTCTTTTAAAATGCCATTGAAAATTATTTTAAACTTAGATTTTTTGATAAAGAGAAACAAGAGAAAAACCGGTTAAAGCAACATCCTGAATGAGTGATTGCCTGAATGATTTTCATACATCCATTCAAGCAAAGAGTTTTATGATGTGTTTAAAACCCCATCAACCCAATTGAGTTTTTTGCTAAGTTAACAAGAGGTGTGAAGTAAACTCCAAAGACAAGTACTGGAATTAGTAAAACCATTAGCATTGCAAATGAAGCAGGGGAGACAGAGAAAGTTGGCTGCTCTGTTTCAGGTCTTACTAAATACATGTTCTTTAAGACTTTTATATAATAGTAAAGTGAAACAACTGTATTAAGAAGAGCTATGACTGCAACTGCAATCATCTTAGCATCTACAAGAGCAATAAAAAGATAAAGCTTTGCAACAAATCCTGCTGTCGGGGGTATTCCTGTTAATGAAACAAGAAATACACCAATGGAAAATCCAAGCAGCGGCATCCTGTAGCCAAGACCTTTGTAATCTTCAATCTCTTCGCTGCCGAGTTTGTTAGCAATAAGCATTACAACAAAGAAGGCACCGAGATTCATAAATGCATAAACAGCAAAGTAAATTAATATTGCAACAAGTCCCTGGTCAGATAAAACTGCAAGACCGAGAAGTAAATAACCAGCGTGAGCTATGCTCGAATATGCGAGAAGTCTTTTCATATTGCTTTGCCATAGAGCAGCAAAGTTGCCAAGTGTCATGGTGAGAATTGAAATGAGAATCAGGAAACTTTTCCAATCAATTACATTTAGAAGCTGCCAGTAACCGGAAATATCAACAGACTCAATGAAAGTTACTTTTATAAATCTTATTAACAGAGCGAAACCTGCTGCTTTACTTGCAATGGATAAGTAAGCTGTAATGGTAATTGGTGCACCTTCATAAACATCAGGTGTCCAGAAATGGAAAGGTGCTGCAGAAATTTTAAATCCTATTCCTGCAAAAATTAAAATGCCAGCAAGCCAGAAAATAAATCCGCCAGCCTGTGCGGTATGGAGAAATGAATTAATCATAAAAAGATTTGTTGTACCGGTCATTCCATAAATTAATGAAATACCAAAAAGCATAATACCGCTTGCTGTACCACCATAAATAATATATTTAAGTGATGCTTCGCTGTTTCGTAAAGATTCTTTTGTAAATCCTGCAAGAACATAAGAAGATAATGAAACAAGCTCGAGTGAGAGATAAACAAGAATTAAATCAGAAGCTGAAACCATGAAAAACATTCCGAGTATCATTCCAAAAATAAGTGTGTAATACTCGCCGTGTCTTTCTAAAACATTTTTTATTTCATTGGAAGTAAGGGAGAAGAAAATAATTATCACTGATGCAAGAATAATAATTATCTTAAAGAAAGCTCCGAAGGGATCGGCTGTAAGCATTCCCATTGTTCCGTTAGCTTTAAATGCAGAAGCATTCATTCCAAATTGTTCTATTACAAAAAAAGTTGTAACAATGAGCCCTGCAACCGAAACCCATGGTAAAAGAGATTTATTTTTCTGCCAGATTAAATCAATTAAAACAATCAGGAAAATTGTTGATGTAATTGCAATTTCTGGTTTAATGTACTGTAAGTTATTTAATAAATTTAATTCCATATTTTCTATTTCTTATTTGCTAAGTGAAACTTTGTGATCTTAGTGCCTCAGTGGTTATTTCTTCAACCACTAAGTCACGAAGGGCACTTTGAAACACTAAGAATTAAAATCCTCCAATAGAGCCGTAAAATATTTTAGCATCACTCATCAGTTTTACCATTGCATTAACAGATGAATTCATCAGATCAAGCATTGCAGATGGATAAACTCCAAGAAAAATTATAATTACTGTTAAAGGAACAAGCATTGCATATTCCCTGAAATTAAGATCCTTTAGCTCTGACCATTTTTCTTTCAAACTGCCAAGAAAGACTCTCTGCAATGTCCAGAGCATATAGCCGGCACCTAAAACAATTCCAAGCGTGGAAATTATTGTTAATGTCCGGATCAAAGCAAGCCCGAATCCACCAAGGAAAACAAAAGCTTCAGAGATAAACCCGCTTAAACCCGGAAGTCCAATTGCAGCAAAAAATGCTACTGTTGTAAATCCAGCATATATTGGCATCTGTGTAGCCAGACCACCAAAATCATCCAGACCACGTGTATGTGTTCTGTCATAAATAACTCCCACAATTAAGAAGAGCATTGCAGTAATTGTTCCGTGGTTAAACATTTGTAATACTGCACCAGAAATTCCAAGTGAGTTAAGTGAAGCCATTCCGAGCATAACGAAACCCATGTGGGAAACAGAAGAATAGGCTATCAACTTTTTAAAATCTTTCTGAGCCATTGCACATAGCGCACCGTAAATAATGTTTATCATACCAAACAAACCAATGTACCACAACAACTGATGTGTTATATCTGGAAATACAGGAAATGATATTCGAAGTATTCCATATGTTCCCATTTTTAAAAGCACACCTGCAAGAATAACGCTAATTGCAGTCGGTGCTTCAACGTGTGCATCGGGAAGCCAGGTGTGGAAAGGAAACATTGGTATCTTGATTGCGAATCCTATAAATAAAGCAATATATGCTATAAACCTTAAGTTGGAGGGATTTAACGGTGACAAAATTCCATTGGCAATGTAATTACCGGAATCCATCATCGACAGCATATTAAATGTAAAAACTTTTGTCCCATCTATAAGGGTTTCATTTGTACTGAAGTACAAACCAATCATTACAAGAAGAATAAAAACCGAACCAAGTAAAGTGTAAAGGAAAAACTTAATTGCTGCATATTCCCTTCGAGGTCCGCCCCAGATTCCAATTAAGAAATACATAGGAAGTAGCATTAGTTCCCAAAAGATGTAGAAGAGGAAGAAATCAAGAGCGACAAAAACTCCCATCATGCCGGTATCTAATAAAAGAAATAGAGCAAAGTAACCTTTTACAGATTTATTTATTGTCCAGGAGGAAACTGATGCAATAAAACTTATTAAAGCAGTAAGCAGAACCATCGGAACACTTAAACCATCTATGCCAAGAAAGTAATCAATTTTTATTTGTCCTATCCAGGAAAAGCCGGTAATATTAATCCAACGGAATTTTTCAAGGAACTGGAATGAAGAAGCATCGTTAATTCCTCCCAGCCCGTAGTTATAATTTGCAAGAATTATTACTGCAAGTATAAGCTGGATACCTGTAATAAAAACTGTAATGCTCTTAACAAGAGTTGTTCTGGCTTTTGGCAGAGCAAGAACTATTATCATTCCTATTACTGGCAGGAAAGTTATTAGTGATAGTATTGGAAAACTGCTGTACATAATTTAACTCGTCTTTATTAAAACCTGCCTGTCAGCAGACAGATTTTAAAATGGTTTAAATAAGAATAAAAGTATTACTAATGAAAAAATTACAAGTACAATATAAGTTTGAACTTTTCCGGTCTGGAATTTTCTGAATATCAATCCTAGGAAGCCGCTTAAGTAAGCCATTAGGTTTACTAAGCCGTCAACTACAACATTATCAAATTTTCCGCTGAAGCGGGACAAAGCCCTTGTAATGGATGCGGAACCATTTACAATTCCATCAACAATTTTATTATCAAACCATGCAAGTATTCTACTCAAAACAATTGTTCCTGAAACAACAGTGGCATGATAAATTTCATCAAAGTACCATTTGTTATAAGATAATTTATACAGCGGCTTTACTTTTTCTGCGAGCTTATCAGGATCTATTTTTTTCCACTGGTACATTGCAAATGCAAGCAGAATTCCTGAGAGCGCAACAAATAAAGAAATAAACATTGCCGGATAATGTGCGTGATGAACAGCTTCTGTATAAGTTGATGAATAAATCATTTCAGGTTCTACAACTTTAACTTCTGAACCGCTTGGTTCTGTTTCAGGACCTTTTCTCATAAAAGAATATCTTGATTCATCAGGAACAGAAAGTTCCGGAACTTTTACCCAATTAGATAAAAACCATCCGGATTCGGCATTAACCGGGTTTGGCGTATACCAGATAAAAAATGATAATGATGCAAGTACAACTAAAGGCATAGCCATTGCAAATTTTGATTCACGTGCATGTTCATATTTATGCTGATCTTTTGGTTCACCGTGAAAAGTCAGGATGATTAATCGGAACATATAAAAAGCCGTTAGGATTGCAACTAAAAATCCGACAAATGGAAACAGCCAGTGACCTGTAATTGAAGCAAACGCATAACTGCCCGCAAGAATTCCATCTTTACTTAAAAAGCCTGATAGAAGAGGAACACCTGAAAGTGCCAGTGAGGCAATTAAAAAAGTAATATAAGTCAGTGGCATTTTCTTTTTTAATCCGCCCATATTTCTTATATCCTGTTCGTGATGCATTGAATGAATTACCGAACCGGAACCAAGAAACAGACATGCTTTAAAAGAAGGCGTGAGTAATAAGGTGAAAGAAAGCAAAAGTATATGCACCAACTCCAAGCGCCATTATCATATATCCAAGTTGACTAATAGTTGAATACGCCAGAACTTTTTTAATATCATTTTGGGTTAACGCAATTGTTGCCGGTATGAAAGCCGAAAGCATACCGATTATTGCAATAACAAATAATGCATCACCGGTAAGGATTGTAAAAATTCTTGTAATGAAATAAACTCCTGCCGCAACCATTGTAGCAGCATGTATTAATGCACTAACCGGAGTAGGACCTTCCATTGCATCTGGAAGCCAGACGTGAAGTGGGAATTGTGCTGATTTACCTACAGCACCGCAGAATAGTAAAAGTCCTGTAACTGTAAGCCAGAACCCGCTGTTGAAAGGCAGCTGACCATTTGAGATTGCTAAAAATATTTTATCGAATGAGAAAGTATGGTAATTAGTAAATATCATTAATATACCAAGGAACATTCCGATATCGCCAATACGATTGACAAGAAAAGCTTTCTTTGCAGCATCGGAAGCAGATTTTTTTTCATACCAGAAACCAATAAGCAGGTAAGATGATAATCCCACAAGCTCCCAGAAAATGTACATCATAAGGAAATTATGAGTAAGCACTATTCCGTTCATTGAAAAAGTAAAAATGCCGAGGTAAGCAAAGTAACGATTATATCTTTTGTCACCTTTCATATAATCTATTGAAAAAACATGAACAAGGAATGAAATTATATAAACAGTAACCAGCATTATGGCTGAGATATTATCAATTAAAATCCCAAGTTCTATTTTTATTGTACCTGATAGATTTATCCAGGTAAACTCTCCGGTTATTTTATCATCAAAGAAATTTAATTTATTGTATGCAAGGATGATTGAACCGGCAAGCCCGAGAAAGATTACCAGGTTTTCAAACCAGAACATTTGTTTAATCTTTTTCCCAAAAAAAATCGAAACGGTAAATCCTAATAATGGTAGGAAAAGTAGTATAGTTGCTAATAATATAAGTGATGATTCGGTCATATTTTTTTTCTCAAATTTCAAATCTCAAATCAAAACTCATATTTGAGATTTGACTTTTGAGATTTGAGTTTAAATTATTCTTTCATCCTGTCTATTTCATCAACATTAACCGTAGCAAAAGTTTTATAAATATTTAGAACAATTGCTAAAGCAATTGCGGCTTCCGCTGCAGCAAGCACAATTACAAACAAAGCCATCAGCTGTCCGTTATAACCAAAGTTTCCATAACGGGAGAAAGCAACAAAATTTATGTTTGCCGCATTTAGAATTAATTCAATCCCCATTAACACCATAACTGCATTCTTTCTTGTTACTATTCCAAAAATTCCAAGACAAAAAAGGATTGAACTAACAATAAGGAAATGATTTAAACTAACAGTTATCATTGTTTTCTCCTTGCCATTGAAGCGGCACCGATAAGAGCAACTAAAAGCAATACTCCGAGAAGCTCAAATACAACTGCATATTCATTTATTAATAAATTGCCTAGACTGTAAGCTGTTGTATTGGGAATATCTGTTTTAACAATTTTCCAGTTTGTATTAATAAGAGTAGCAGTCAGTATCCCTGCAAACAAACCAACTGCTATTGCAGCTGGAAGAATCTGGAATGCACCCGTTTTTATTTGTACACTGGTAATTTTATTTGTAAGCATTACACCAAAAATCAGAAGGATAAGGATTCCACCCACATAAACAACAAGCTGAACAATTGCAATGAAATCTGCGGCAAGCAGAACATACAATCCAACAACACCAAAAAAAGTAAAAAGAAGGAAGAATGCAGAATAAACAATATTCCTAATTGTGACTACGAAGAATGCGGATACTAAAGTAATTGCCGCAAATAAATAAAACATAAAATCGTAAATGGTCATATCAGTTTTCCTTCGGAGTTTGTTGTTCTTCCGAGGCCTTTTTTTCTGCTGCTAACTTTGCAGCTTCAGCTTTCTTTGCTGCCTTTTCAGCTTCCATCTTTGCAAAATTATCTTTCTTCTGTACAACTTCTTCAGGATTAAGAGTTATAAAACTTAAATTTAAATCATTCCTATTGTATTCAGAAAATTCAAATACATCTGTCATATAAATACACTCAGTAGGGCAGGGGAAAACACAAAGCTGGCAGTAGCAGCATTTTGCAAAATCAATATCAAATTGTGTAACCCATAAAACTTTTTTCTTTCCATTGGAAGTTTTTCCAAGATCTTCATCCGGTAAACTCTTTACGGTTTCAATAGTAATGCAATTAACGGGACAAGCTCTTGCACATTGATCGCAGCCGATGCAATCATCCATATTAACATAAAGTCTGTTTCTTTCGCGTTCCGGAAGAGTTAACCTTACATCAGGATACTGAATTGTTACTGCAGGTTCAAACAAATGCTTAAAGGTGACTTTCATTCCAATGAAAATTGTACTTAGGCTTGAATATATATTTCTGAAGTATTGCATTAAAGAACCGAAATTAATCCTACAATTAATAAATTAACAAATGAAATAGGAATCAGATATTTCCAGCATAAAGCCATCAGCTGGTCAACTCTTAATCTTGGCAATGTCCATCTTAACCACATCTGAACAAAAATGAAGAACAAACCTTTTGCTGTAAACCAGAAGAATTGTTCAAATGGAATAAGCCAGGGAATGCCCAACGAATTTCCTAAATACCCGAATGGTGATTGATACCCGCCGAAGAAAACCGCAGAAACAATTGCCGAGACAGCAAACATATTTGCATATTCAGCAAGGAAAAACATTGCGAACTTCATTCCTGAATATTCTGTATGATAACCGGCTACTAATTCCGACTCTGCTTCAGGAATATCGAACGGTGTTCTGTTAACTTCTGCAAGTGTGCTTATATAAAGGATAACAAATCCAATTATCATAAACGGAATGAAGAGAAATTTTGACGCGTCTGAACCCGGTCCTCCAAAAATCATCCAGTTCCAGAAATACCCGGTCTGCATTTCACTCAATGTATAAAGATTAAGTGTTCCGGTTATCATTACAACTGTAACAACTACTATCATTGTTGGAATTTCATAACTTATAATCTGAGCGGCAGATCTCATTGCACCGAGTAAAGAGTATTTATTATTTGAAGCCCAGCCAGCCATTAAAATTCCCGCAACAACTAATCCCGATACAGCTATTATAAAAAATAAACCGAGATCTATATTAGCTCCAATAAAAGCGCTTGAAAATGGAATAGCTGCAAACACAGCATAAGAACCCATAAAGACTAAAACAGGGGCAAGATTAAAGAGAGGTTTATCAGTATCCGTAGCAACAATATCTTCTTTCTGCAAAAGTTTAAGGATATCGGCAATTGTTTGTAACCAACCATGCCAGCCGACTCTCATTGGTCCCAATCTGTCCTGCATATGAGCCGAAACTTTTCTTTCAAGCCAGACGGCAAAAAGAGCAAACGGAAGAATGAAAATAAATAGAGGTAGGAAACTTTGTATAAGTCCTGCTAAAAATTCACTTCCTGTTAATTTTAAAAAGAAATCGTAGATCATCTGTCAATCTCTCCTAAAACTATATCTACACTTCCGAGGATGGCAATTACATCAGCTACCATATGACCTCTGCAAAGTTCATCCATAACAGCAAGGTTTACAAAAGATGGCGCTCTAACTTTTACTCTGAAAGGATTAACCGTTCCATCACTTATTATATAGTAACCAAGTTCGCCCCGAGGGTTTTCAACTCTTCCGTAAACTTCACCAACCGGTGGCTTAACTCTTTTAGGAATTGCGGATGAAACATCTCCTTCAGGAATTTGTTCTAATGCCTGCTCAAGAATTTTACAGCTTTCTTCCATTTCAAGAACGCGTACATAATACCTGTCCCAGGAATCACCAACTGTTCCCATTCTGCCATCACCAATGGGAATGTCAAAATCAAATTTGTTATAAACTGAATAAGGATCATTTCTTCGTAAATCCCATTTCAACCCGCTGCCTCTTAACATCGGCCCGGTGATTCCATAATTAATTGCAACATCAATTGGAAGTATTCCAACATTAGCAGTACGTTCTATAAATATTTGATTATTAGTAAGAAGATCATTCAGTTCCACAATTTTTGGTCTGAAGTAATGAACAAATTCTTTTGCTTGTCTTATAAAATCCGGATGAAGATCATGCGAAACTCCGCCAATCCAAATGTAATTATATAGAAGCCTTGCACCGCAGGTCATTTCGAAAAGACTAAGTATTTTTTCTCTGTCTCTGAAACAGAAAAGGAAAGGAGTAAATGCACCAATATCTGCCCCGTAAGTTCCTAAAGCCACAAGGTGAGATGCAATTCTCTGCAGTTCAGCCATTATAACTCTGATATATTCAACTCTTTCAGGTATTTTTATATCAAGCAGCTTTTCAACTGCAACTGCATATCCGAATTCATTTCCCATAGAAGCCAGGTAATCCATTCTATCCGTATAAGGAATCACCTGTGGATAATTCATTACCTCAGCATGTTTTTCGAAGCATCTATGTAAATAACCAATATGAGGAGTAACCTTTTTAATTATTTCTCCCTCAAGGAGAAGTTCAAGTCTTAAAACCCCATGAGTTGATGGGTGTTGAGGACCCATGTTCAGGATCATTTCTTCGGTGGCTAAACTTTTTGGAGTTTCGATATTTTTTTCTAAGGTGTCTAACATAATTATCTAATACGGGACCTTCATTCCATGATAAAATTCAGGATTTTTATAGTCCTTTCTTAACGGATAACCTGCTTCCCAGTCATAAGGCATTAATATTCTTCTAAGATCAGGATGATTCAAAAAATTTATTCCAATTAAATCATAAGCTTCACGCTCATGCCAATCGGCACATCTCCAAACGAAGGAAACCGATTGCACATCAGGGTTATCTCTTTGAAGTAAAACTTTTAAAACTATTTTATGTTTTAGTTCAATTGATTCAAGATGATAGACAACGCTTAAAGTTCCGCCAACAATTGATACACTTCCATCCTCTCCTGTTTTCTTCTCGCCATTGGCATTATCTACTGCTGATAAACAGACTAAACTGTTAAATTGCAAGTCGTTATCATCTCTTAAGTAAATGCAAATTTCGTGTATTGTTAATGGATCAACAATTATGAAAGGTTCTACAGGAGTAACTGAATTCAACTCTATTATCTTTTCGTTGAACTTACCTTTTAAAAGTTTATAAATTTCTTCAGCGGTCTTCATGCAGATTTTTTTACCAACGATTCATTACGGATTTTTTCTTGCAGCTTCAGTAAACCTTCGAGGAGAGCTTCTGGTCTTGGAGGACATCCCGGGACATAAACATCAACAGGAATTACTCTGTCAACACCTTTAAGAACGTGATAACCATGCTCCCAATAAGGACCGCCGCAGTTTGAACAACTTCCCATTGAAATTACATATTTAGGATCAGGCATTTGCTCATATAAACGTTTAACTCTAATAGCCATTTTAAGTGTTACTGTTCCAGAAATAATTATAACATCGGATTGTCTTGGCGAAGGGCGGGGGATTACACCAAATCTATCAAAGTCATAATGTGAAGCTGACGTTGCCATCATTTCAATTGCACAACATGCCAGACCAAAACCTACTTGCCAGAGTGATGACAACCGTGCCCAATTAAATAAATCTTCTACAGAAGTTATTACAATATTATCATCGGTGAATTGCTTATCTAATAATCCCATATCTCCTCAATTTAAAACTTCTTCTTTAGTTGCATCCGTAATAATTTTGGCTGCTGCAGATTGTTTGTTCAATACTAATTTACTTATTGGTTGTCTTTCCCATTCAAGGTCGCCTTTTCTCCATTCGTAAGCCATTCCAAGTCCTAATAAAACCAAAAAAATAAAACCAATCATATAACCTGTCATTCCATAATTTTGATAGACAAGTGCCCATGGAATTAAAAGCACAACTTCAACATCAAAGATTAAAAAGATTAAAGCCACAACATAGAACCTGATATTAAACTTTACCCAGGGAGAACCTATCACATCTTCACCGCATTCATAAGTTAAAAGCTTTTCATAACTTGGTCTGGAAGGTCGGATAAGGCGTGCAACAAAGATTGCAACCACAGTAAACAGAACGGCAGTAAGCATAAAAATAAATATTTTGCCAAATTCTGTTAACATAAAATCCCTCTAAAGTTTTTGCGAAAATAAAAATAACATACAAGCAATGTCAAGAAAATTTAATCAGCAGCCATCATTATTAATTTATGCGATATCTAGAAATATCAAGTCGTTTAACATTTTCAATATATATGCCATCAAAAATAGGTGAATTTTAATTCATTATAAAGTTGAATTTTCAAGTTATATTATTTGTTCACATTCGAAAATTATTTTGTTTTTCTCTTTTGTGAGAAACTAATTTCTGTTTTCAGAGAATTAATAAAATGTTTGCTCTTTTAGTGTATTGGTTGTAGTTTATTTAAGCTTTATATGTTTTCAAAAATTGATTATAACCCCTATTAAAATTATTTTTGCACAGTCTTTAATTTTTCATTAAACAAATGCATTCCTCTCAGGCTGTTATTCATCTTTCAAATCTAAAATTTAATTTGCTTCAGATTAGAAAGAAAATCGGACGAACAAAATTAATGGCAGTGGTTAAGGCTGATGCCTACGGGCATGGCGCTATAGAAGTTGTTAAATATTATAATTCACTGGATAAATACACACCGGAATATTATGCCGTAGCTTTTCCGGAAGAAGCAGTTGAATTAAGGGAAGCAGGTATTAATGGACCTATCCTCATTTTCGATCCATTTAATAAAAATAATGCACATATTTGTTTTAAATATAACCTCATCGCTACTGTTTTTAATAAAGAACATTTGAACATTCTTAAAAAAAGATTTAAGAACTTTTCAACGAAAATTAAGATTCACATAAAAGTTGATACAGGAATGAACAGGCTTGGAATTAATTATGATAAAGCTTATAATTTTATTAAATACGTTTCAAGGCAAAATGATTTTTTGATTGATGGAATATATACTCATTTTGCAGAAGCTGATTCTAAAGATAAAAGATTTACTTTGCTTCAGTTAAAAAGATTTAATGAACTTGTTGCAAAACTTAAGGGTGAAAATATTAATTTAGGCTTACTGCACGCAGCCAATAGTGCTTCTATGCTTGATTTACCTGATACATATTTTGATATGGTAAGATGCGGAATTACCTTATATGGATATTATCCCTCTTTAGAAATAAATGAAACATTAAAATTAAAACCAGTTATGTCGATCATTTCAAATGTATCATCGGTTAAAGAAGTTAAACCCGGAGAAATAATAAGCTACGGAAGAAAATTTCTTGTTAGGAAAAAAACAAAAATTATTTCTGTACCTGTTGGATATGCTGATGGATTTAGAAGAAATCTAACAAATAAAGTTAAAGCCATAATTAGTGGAAGATTTTTTAATCAGGTTGGCACAGTCACAATGGACAGAATAATGTTTGATGCAGGAAGTGCTGATATAAGGGTTGGTGATAAAGTTATTCTTCTTGGAGAGGAGAAGAACTTAAGAATTACTGCCTGGGATTGGGCAAAAATACTTGATACAATACCTTATGAAATTACCTGCGGAATAACCAAACGTCTTCCAAGAGTATATATTTAATGGATTTTGTAAAACAATATTTGGCCCAAAGCATTTCGCAAGCTGCAGGAAATTTAAGATTAAACTCAAATCAAATCGAAGCGTTAGCTTTGTTTAAAGAGCTGATCTTAAAATCGGATCATCTTGAAGATGATTTACTTAGAATGAAAAAGGTGACTGAATTCTCTACACTTGCAATCAAGCTTCATGAGATTTATCATTTTCTTGAAAGAAATTCTATTGATATATCAATCATTTCTGAAAAGTTTAAACAGCATACTAATCAGCTGACAAAAGATGTTAACATTCTTTTGTATAATTCAAATCAATCTAATTTTAAACTACTGTTTGATAAAATTAAACCTGAAGATATTAAAGAAGAACCTATCATAGTAATAAATGAAGAATATAATAATTCTGAAGAAAATAAAAATGAAAATCTTCCATTTACAAAATTTGAAGAAACGATTTTAGCTCCGATCAAACCTGCTGATTTATTCTTAAATGATATTTCCGAAAAAGAAAATATTCCTGACAGTATCGATGAATTCATTGAGATTATGAAAAAGAATTCTGATCTCTCAAAAGAAAATAGTTTTGAAATATTATCCGGTATGCATGCACTAATTTCTGATTCATTAAGTTTAATGAAGGATGGAAATCTTAAGGCAGATAAAGAAAATATTGAATCTCTCAGAGCCTGTCTTATAGTTATTGCTGCTGTAGTAAGGGGAAAAGAAGTGAATATTTCTGATTATCTTAATAAAGCTGAAAACTTCAGTAAAAAAATAAATTTGTTAAAACACAAGGAAGAAAAATGAAAGTGTATGCAGTAATTATGGCGGGTGGTGTTGGTTCAAGGTTCTGGCCAAGCAGTAAAGAAAAAATTCCAAAACAACTTTTGAAAATCTTTGATGAAAAAACTATGATCCAGGATACTGTTGAACGACTTAAAGGAATTGTTGACCCTGAAAATATTTTTATTGTTACTAATAAAATTCAGAAACCGGAAATAATGAAACAACTTCCTCATTTGCCCAAAGAAAATATTATTGAGGAACCTTTCGGAAGGAATACAGCTGCATGTGTCGGTCTTTCTGCAATCATCCTTAAATCAAAAACAAAAGACGCAGTGATGATTACTTTGCCAGCAGATCATCTCGTACGTGATTTAGATTCATTTCATAAAACTTTAAACAATGCCGTCAATTTTGCTTATGATTCAAAAGGACTTGTAACAATAGGAATCATTCCCAGCCGTCCGGAAACAGGTTATGGTTATATACAGATTGACGAAAAAGAAGTGAAAGAAAATATTCATAAGGTTTATACTTTTGCAGAAAAGCCTAATTATGCAACAGCTGTTAGATTCCTTGAGAGCGGCGATTTTTTATGGAACAGCGGTATGTTCATCTGGAGGGTTGATTCTATTCTTGAAGAAATAAGAATACATTTACCGGAACTTTATGAAGGACTGGAAAAAATTAATAAGGATATTAACACTCCTGAATATGAAAAAACACTGGTTAATGTTTACGGGCAATTAAGAAATATATCTATTGATTACGGAATTATGGAAAAATCTAGTCATGTTTATTTAACAAAAGGAAATTTTGTCTGGAGCGATGTTGGAAGCTGGGAAGAAGTTTACCAGTTGTCGGGAAAAGATGGAGATGGAAATGCAATAAAGGGAAATGCTTTTACAGATATGACAATTGATACTTTAATTTATTCTCCCAATAAATTTACTGCAGCAATTGGAGTTGAGAATTTAATAATTGTAAATACTGATGATGCCGTGCTCGTTTGTAGAAGAGATCATAGCCAGGATGTTAGAAAGGTAGTAGATCATCTTAAGATTAATAAACTAACTGAGCATTTATAAAAGTTAAGGAGATTGCTTCGTCGTTGCACTCCTCGCAATGACTAAGTAAGCTATGAAAAAATTAATCACTGATCTTGATGTCCTTAAACTTTACCAGACGGGGGTTAAAATAATTCCTGTTGGTGAAAATGAAATTTTAACTCCGCTTGCAAAAGACAGGATAAAAGATCTTGGAATAAAAATCGTGACTAAAGATGAAGCTGTAAGGATTAATAATGCAGAAAATTTTCTTAACACTTCTGTAAGATTAAAAAAAGTTTCAATCGGCGGGGATCATACGGGATTCAAAATAAAAAATTTACTCTCTAAAATTTTAACTGAAAAAGGTTTTGAAGTTATTGATGTGGGAACATTTGATGAGAAATCCTGCGACTATCCTGACTTTGCTTTAGCCGTTGCTGAAAAGGTTCAAAGTATGAGTGTTGATTTTGGAATTATAATTGATGCAACAGGAATCCCTTCTGCAATTACAGCAAACAAACTCAGGGGAATAAGAGCTGCAACCTGTTACAATGAATTCTCAGCAAGAAGTGCAAGAGAACATAATAATGCAAATGTGCTTGTGATTGGCGCTAAAACTTTGGGAGAAGAAACAATCAAATCTATTCTTGATGTTTGGCTAATAACAAACTTTGGGGGAGGAAGACACCAAAAAAGATTAGACAAGATCAGAGAAATTGAAGCTAAAAGATCCTGATTTTATAAATTTTTCATCCATGCATTTCTTAAATCAATTTGTTTCTTATCAGCATTTTCATTTACTAAGAATCCATTCTTTCTCTCACGTGGTATTAATTTTAGTTTAAGATTTAAAGGCTCATCGTTTCTAAGCACAGAAACATCAATTGAATCTCCAATATTTTTTGTTGTGTTTATCGTATTAAGAATGCGCTCAATATTTTTTATTGTTATTTCTTCATTCTCAAATTTATCAATCACATCTCCCTTTTTTACAATATTAAAATTTGGTGAATCTGTATTTACATCAGCCACAATAAATTTACCATTAAACCCCATGGTTATGCCAAGCGAAAGCTGGCTGCTGTCCACAGTTCCTTTCTCAGAATAATCAATACCAATTTTTTCAAAATATTCCTTAATAGGGAGAGGTTCAGTTCCTTTAATATAGTTGTCAAAAAAATCCTTAATCTCAGGATAGGTTAGATTTACGAACTCATCGAAAAATGTATTCTCATCAAATGCTTTATCAGGCCCATATTTTTTTGCAAGATTATTAATTACTTCTCTCAAACCACGCTTGCCACCTGAAAGATCCAGCAAACGTATATCCAGTAAAGCAGCTACAACAGCTCCTTTCTCATAAATATTCGCATACTGATTAAACATTTCAGTGCTGTGAACAGAGAGATTTGTGAGGCTTAAATTTTTATCATAAGCATTTGCATTAGTTATTTTTTCCTGGAGATTTTTTAAATAATATTCAAGAGTTAATAATGAATCTCTCAGCAATAAAATATCGGAAGCCCATTCTGTAACACCTTCATAAAGCCAGAGATGCTGAGACATAACCGGTTTTTCAAAATTAAATTTTTCAACCAGCTCACTGTGGATATTTAACGGCGTAACAATGTGGAAAAATTCGTGTGCGACAGTTTCCTTTATATTTTGTTTGAATCTTTCTGAAAGTGTATCCTCTCTGAAAACATATTCAGAACTGTATGAATGTTCCCAGGCTCCACTACTGAAATCATCAAAGTGAAATAAAAAAGTGTAATGATCAACCGGCAAACCATTTGTAAAATCATCCTCGGCATATAATACTTCCTGCAAGGAGGATAAAATATCAGAAGACTTAATTAAACCCGTTTTTGAATATGTATAAACATCTATTATTGCATTCGAAACTTTTGTGGTTTCCTGAGTCAGCATCCCGAGTAAGATCGGAGAATCAACAATATAATCATAATCTTTTGCTTCATAATATCCTTCATCATTTAGGTGTAATGCAGTTCCAATTATCCAGTCATAAGGGTAATCAATTTTTATTTCAATTGGCTCACTTTGCATCCCATGAAAATATCCGAAAACACATTGTCCGTTAATTAATACATTATCATTACTAATTGAAGAACCACACATTCTGTAGATATAATTGCTATCAACAATAGCATCCCAGGTATCTTCTATTTCGTAAACAATTTTTTTTACTTCAGCAGGATTGTTTATGCTCCACTGGTTCACTGATTCATGATTAGTTTCTATTTCCTTTCCATTATTATCAAATGCTTTAAACGATTTGACATATTTCCCAATATCCATTTTCTGATATGTTCCGGGTGCTGTTGAGGCAAATTGATAAATCCTGTTTTGTTCGGAAAGTTTTTCAGGTATAAGAGTAACAGTAAACAGATCATTATCCCTGTTATTTAAGTTCAGGTAAAATTTCTGCTGTGCAAAAAATGTTTCCGCTGGGATTAATAAAAAGAGAATAACCAAAGAAATAATAATTTTCATTTTAACCTTTAAAAAGTTGTTGTGGCTGAGAAGGAAAATAAATAAAGTTAAGTTAGTTTCATTTAAAGATATGATAAAAGTTAAAAAGAATTGATAAATGGTAAAAATTAAAATTGTCAATTAACTATTTTGTCTTAATAGATAAAGTTGTTTCTTAGAAAAAATTAAGCAATATTTCATATAATATTTGGCCTTAAGAGGCAGAGAGTGAAAAAGTATTTTTTAACAGGGGAGTTAATCGGGAACCTCCGCAGTATTTTATCCTCAATAATAAAAACTTTAACAACTTTACAAGGGGAATTTTATGAAAACAGATTCCTTTATTTTCAAATTATTCTTTCTTTTTCTTTTTATATCAGGTTTCAGTTTTGCCCAGGATATTAATGTGCTTAAGTATATTGGTAAAAGTAAAACTGAGGTAATCAAAAAGTACGGCAACCCGGTACATCAGGATAATAGCGATCCGGCAATGATGTGCATGTTTTATAAAAGCAGCTGGGGAAGTATGATTTTTGTTTCTGATAAAGAAGGTGTTTACCAGGCAGAAGTGTCTGCAACGTATGATAAGGAAAAAGAAGCACGTTCAACTATTGACTCTTTTATATCAGGTTCTTTATCTGATGGTTTTGCAGTTGATTCAGTTACTACTTCTGATTTTCAACTTCATAAAACAGGAGTGAAAGCCGATCTCCAGATTTCAGAAAATAAATTAACAAGGAAGTATGATATAAAAGTTAAGGCTAACAGAACGAGTTATTAGTCAAGGTAAATCTTAAGGAGTATTGGAATAATGGAATAATAATTTTAGAATTCCAAAACTCCATTACTGCACCTTTCCAGCATTCCACCTGTAGAGATAAAAATCCTTACGCTATTTTTTCTTATTTTTGTATCAATTCATTTTTATTTACCGGAGGATTAATTGCAGGAAAATACTCAACAGGACATTAACGTTCTTATTGAAAGACGTTATGAAGAGCTAAAAGAGCTTAAGGAAAAAGGCATTGAACAATTCGGGTATTCTTTTGATTTAAACTCTGATTCTGAGGATATAAAGAAAAATTTTAATGAAGAAGAGAAAAGAGAAGTGAGTATTGCAGGCAGAATTATGGCAATCAGAAGAATGGGAAAAGCTTCATTTGCACATCTCCAGGATGATAAAGGTAGAATTCAAATATATTTAAAGAAGGATGAAATAGGTGATATTTATGATGCGTTCAGGTTAATGGATATTGGAGATATAATTGGCATAAAAGGATTTGTATTTAAAACCAAAACTGGGGAAATTTCTGTACACACAACTTCACTTAAACTTCTTACAAAATCATTAAGACCTTTACCGATACCCAAAGAAACAACTGATGAGCATGGAAATAAAATTGTTCATGATGAATTTGCAGATAAAGAATTACGTTACCGCCGGCGCTATGTTGATCTTGTTGTTAACCCGCAGATAAAAGATGTATTTATTAAAAGGAGTAAAATAATTTCATCAATGAGATCATTTCTTGATTCTTATGGTTACCTTGAAGTTGAAACTCCTGTACTTCAGCCTATTTATGGCGGGGCAGCCGCGAAACCATTCATTACACATCATAATGCGCTTGATACAAAACTTTTTCTCCGAATTGCAGATGAGCTTTATTTAAAGAGATTAATTGTCGGCGGCTTTAACGGAGTTTATGAAATATCAAAAGATTTTCGCAACGAAGGAATGGATCGTACACATAATCCTGAATTTACAATGATGGAACTCTATGTTCCTTTTAAAGATTATGAATGGATGATGAATTTTGTAGAAGAAATGCTTGAAAAAATTTGTTTAAATGTTCTTGGAACTCTTGAAGTTTCTTATGAAGACAAAACAATTAATTTTTCACGTCCCTGGAAAAGAGTTTCTATGGTTGAGGCAATTAAAGATAAAACCGGATTGGACATTCTTACAGCTTCACACAATGAACTCAAAGAATATGCAAAGAAGAATGGCATTGAAGTCAAAGAAGGAAAGCCAAAACAAATTGATGAAATATTTAGTGAATTAATTCAACCCGAATTAATTCAACCAACGTTCATTATTGATTATCCGGTTGAACTATCTCCGCTTGCCAAACCGCACCGTTCAAAGGCAGGATTAGTTGAAAGATTTGAAGGTTATGTTGGAGGCAGAGAAATTGCAAATGCATTTAGTGAATTGAATGACCCCATTGACCAGCGGAAAAGATTTGAGGATCAGTCACGAATGCGCGAAGAAGGTGATGAAGAAGCTCACCAGGTCGACGATGATTTTCTGAGAGCACTTGAATACGGAATGCCTCCGACTGCTGGACTTGGAATTGGGATTGACAGGCTTGTAATGCTTTTAACAAATCAATCATCAATCAGAGATGTAATTTTCTTTCCCCAAATGAAACCGGAAATAAAAACCCCCATTCCATCCATGCCTAAAGGTGAAAAGGAAAAGTAATTGGTTTGATTATAAGTATATCAAACTGAATTTTAATACTGATGAAATATTTAACAAAGAAAGTATTTTTTGTCTGGTTAATTTGTAATCTTTCCTACGCACAAAATATTAATGACAGTTCTGCTGTTGTTGGTTCATCATTAAAAGATTCTATCCTAACTTTTTCTTATAGACCCATAACATATTCCATTTTGGACTTACATTCTGATTATGTAAATCAAAATGAAATTCAAACAAGGGGATATATACCAAGTTTGAAAACCTTTCATGAACCGGATTATGATCCTCTGCAAACAAAAATTAATTATTCCGTATTGTATGGACTTGGTGCAGTTTATTTAGGTGCAGGAATTGGCGTTCATATATATCAGGCAAATGCCTGGTGGAAAAATGACCGTACAAGTTTTCATTTCCAGAATGACTGGCCCTATGCTTTGTGGGCTGATAAGTTTGGACATTTTTTTGCTGCTACTCTTCTTGTACATGCTTTTTCAGCGGGACTGGAAGCTGCAGATTTTCAGACACAGGATGCAATGATTTATGGAACAATCACAGCTCTGGCTTTTCAATATTATGTTGAGATTGAAGATGGTTTCGGAGCTCAGTGGGGATTCAGTCCCGGCGATGCTATGGCAAATACTTTAGGTGCAGGTTACGCTCTAGCACAATATTATTTTCCTTATCTGCAGAATTTTCAATTTAAATACAGCTATTATCCTTCATTGAAAATGAGAAACGGAGAACATAAAGGAAATATCTTTGATGATTATGAGGGACAAAAGCAATGGTTAACTTTTAACATGAAAAACATACTCCCGGACGTTGCAGCTAAATTCTGGCCGGAGTTTTTAAATCTTGCTGTTGGAATGGAAGTTAAAGATCTTGATGGACTTGGCGGCGGCAGACGTGAAATTTTTATCGGTTTGGATTTTAATCCTCTTGTACTTCCGTTAACCGGAAAGTTTGGTAACTTTGTTAAAAACACTTTAAACTATTTTCATTTGCCTATGCCCGGTTTAAGAATTTCTCCCGATTCAGCTTTTTTTGTTTTTCTTTTTTAAGGAATAGTTTGAAATACAGCATTATTATACCAACATTAAATGAAGAAAAACTTCTCCCGGGTTTATTAAACCAGTTGAATGTGCAGTCACTAAAAGAAAAATACAAATATGAAATAATAATATCGGATGGTGGAAGTTTAGACAAGACAATTCAACAGGCAGTTGATCAGGCTGATATTATTAAAGTTCACACCGATAAAGAGAAACAGAATATTGCTCTAGGAAGAAATGAAGGTGCAAGGTTTGCGAATGGAGACATATTAATTTTTCTGAATGGTGATATTATTTTACCGGGTGTAGATGAATTTTTTAGTTACATTGAGAATAACTTTATTAATAGTAATTATGCTGCGATGACTTGCAGTGTAAAAGTATTTAAGGAGGAAGAAATAATTTCAGATGTTATTTTTCACTCTGTTTACAATTTTTATTTTTATTTACTGAACTTTTTCAGAGTGGGCATGGCAAGAGGAGAATGCCAGATTATAAGGAAAAAATATTTTAATCTTGTGAAAGGAAATAACTCAAAGCTTTACGCAGGTGAGGATTTTGATTTGTTCAAAAGAATAAGCAGACATGGAAAAATATTTTTTGCAAGAGATCTTTGTGTTTTTGAATCTCCAAGACGGTACCGGAAAATTGGTTACATTGGCGTTACATGGTTGTGGATTAAAAATTCAATCTCCATTATTTTCAGAAACAAATCCTTATCAAAAGATTGGGAACAGGTAAGATAAGTGTAAGTTCAAGTGCAAGAGCAAGTCAGGAAATGGTCATTTGCTTTGCAGTTATTCATTGTTATTGCTTTATGACAACTAATGACCTAACTAAATTTTATTAATTCCAAATTATATGAAATATAAAATTTTACTCTTCGTTATTCTTCCTTCAATGCTTTTTGCACAGGCAGAATTTGTTTCCGCTGATAACCCTGTTTATGATTTCCTGAATCGAATGGAAACTCTGAAACTGATTGAACATTATAATCCATTTGAGATTCCTAAGAGCAGGGGAGAGATTGGTAAATTTCTCAGTGATGTTCTTATCCAGGAAGAAAAGCTTGATAAAGTTGATAAACAAATCCTGAATGATCTGGAGATTGAATTTGAGTATGAAATATTTTGTACTTTAAATTCATCACAAAGAATAATTGGAGAAGGTTCTTATAATCTCTTTTCTCAGGATGAAAAATATTTATTTTTTAATAATGAAAAGGATAAAGCCAATATATTCATCAACCTCATTACTCAGGGAGAAATCCTGTACAGAAAAAACTCAATTGCAAATGTTAATTCAGGAACTTCACTTGGATTGTATGGCGGCGAAATAAGAGGAACAGTATTAAAAAAGTTTGGATTTTTTCTAAAAGGTTACCAGGGGCAGGTTTTCGGGAATAAAGAAACTGCCCGTTTAAAAAAAGAAGTTGCATATAATTTTAAATATAATCTTGAACCCGACAAGGGATATTTTGATGAAACTTCCGGTTATATGTCTGCCGATTTTGATTTGCTGAAAATAAAATTTGGAAGAGACAGGCTTATGGTTGGGCACGGTGTGATAAAACCTTTAGTTGATGATAACTCTCCTATGTTTGATTATCTATCATTCAATATTAATTATAAGTTTTTTAATTTTTCTTATTTTCATGGAAAACTTATTGGCAATATTTTATCTGCTGAAGATAGTATAACCGGCAAAGCAAATATTGTAGATGAAAAATATATTGGTTATCACAGGCTAAGTTTTGATTTCTCACCGAGTGTTAGTCTTGGGGGCGGAGAAATTATTATCTATGGAAAAAGAGGAATTGATTTATCTTACCTGAATCCATTTACGTTTTATAAATCTGTAGAGCATTCAAACCAGGATCGTGATAACGCAATGTTATTTTTTGATTTGAACGTAAAACCAATTTCTGGTTTAAAAATATTTTCAACTTTGTTAATTGATGATATATCTTTTGGAAAAATTGGTTCCGGTTGGTTTGGAAATCAGACTTTGTTACATACGGGTATTTTCTCAAGTAATCTCTATAAAATTGTACCGGTTGACTTAAGCATTGAGTTTGTAAGAGTGGAACCCTACACATTTACACACAGGCTGCCTGGTAACAATTTTACTCATGACGGTTATAATATCGGTAGTGATTTACAACCCAATAGTGAATTGTTTTTTTCTCAAATAAATTATAGGTTTAACCACAGGTTAAGGTGTTCGGCATCATTTTGGTTTACAATTCATGGTGCAAATCCAATAAATAAAGATGGAAGTATTAAAAATGTTGGCGGAGATATAAATCTTGGTCATAGAGAAAATGATTCTGAAACTGTTGGCTTTCTTGATGGCGACATTGAACATTTCAGAAAATTTTCATTTTTAATTTTTTATGAGCCCTTTAACCAGATTTCTTTTTCACTTAATATTGATTATTTAAATAACTCACTTCAGAAAGCAGTAAGGTACAGTGAAACTCAATTGTTTTTTATTGTTGCAGCAAGAATTTAATTACAAAGGAGAAAAGAATGTTTAAGAATTTAAAGCTTCCTGTTTTAGCATATCGTTCTTACAATTGGAATTGTATTAGGTTTTCAGATAGATAAAGTTTTTTCCGATGATAATTTAAGGGACAGCATTATTAAATTTAATGATGTCTTAACATTCACTGAAAAATATTACGTTGAAGAAGTTGACACACAGGTTCTTGTAGAAGCTGCTATAAACGGAATGCTGAGCAAACTCGACCCTCATTCAGTTTACATTCCTGCTTCGCAAATGGAATCAATTGAAGAAAATTTCAGGGGAGACTTTGAAGGTATTGGAATTGAATTCCAGGTCGTTAATGACACTTTAACTGTTGTTTCCCCTATAACTGGCGGACCTAGTGAGGAGCTTGGAATTCAATCAGGTGACAGAATAATTAAAATAGATGGCAACGATGCGCTCGGGTTGTCAAATGAAGATGTTAGAAATAAACTTCGCGGGAAAAAAGGAACTAAAGTTAATGTTACAATATTAAGACACGGCGTTAGTGAACCTATTGAATATGAAATTACCCGTGATAAAATCCCGCTATATTCTGTTGATACACATTTCATGCTTAACGATAAAACCGGCTACGTAAGTGTTTCAAGATTTGCGGAAACAACTTATGATGAACTTTTAAGTGCACTTAATGATTTAAATAAACAGGGAATGAAAGAACTTGTTCTTGACTTAAGAGGAAACCCCGGTGGTTATTTAAACCAGGCTGTTCAGATTGCCGATCTGTTTATTGATGGAGAAAAGAAAATTGTTTACACCCGTGGCAGAAGATCGGAATTTAATGAGGATTACAAAGCTTCTGAACCATCACCATTTGAGAAAATTCCTCTTGTTATTCTTGTTAACCAGGGAAGTGCTTCTGCAAGTGAGATTGTCTCAGGTGCAATTCAGGATTGGGATAGAGGTTTGATTGTCGGTGAAACTACTTTTGGTAAAGGACTTGTTCAAAGGCAATTTAACCTGCCTGATAATTCCGCATTAAGATTAACTATTTCTGATTACTACACGCCATCAGGAAGATTGATTCAAAGAAATTATAAAGATAAAAAGAATAAGGAAGAATATTATTCCGAAGCTTATGATCGCAATGAAAATGAAGGAGATAATATTAACCATAGTGTGGAAACGGATTCCACAAAACCTGTATTTAAAACAAATGCCGGTAGGATTGTTTACGGCGGAGGCGGAATAACTCCGGATTATATTATTAAATCTGAAAATATAACCGATTACACAACCAACCTTCTCAAGAATAATATTTTCTACACATTTACTTTGTCATACCTTGATAAAAATTCATCAGATATAAAAAATCGTTTCGGCAATGATCTTACAAAATTCAGAAAAGAATTTAATATTGATGATAATCTAATTAAAAGTTTTGTTGCTTTTGCTGAAGATAAAAAAGTTAAACTTGTTGAAAGCGATTTTGAAAAAGATAAACAATATATTGCTGCAAGGCTTAAAGCTCAGGTTGCCAGAAATTTCTGGAAAAATGAAGGCTGGTATTCGGTTCTATTATCTTCCGATAACCAGGTATCAAAAGCTTTAACACTTTTTAATGAAGCAAAAGATCTTGCAAAATTGAAATGAAATTTTTCTTAAAGCTTTTATTATTTCTGATAATTTTAATTTTATGTTTTTCCCAATTCGGAAATAATTCTAAAGCTGAAGTTAGTTTTTATTTTCAGTCCGATAAAGTTTTATTTCCCGGGGAAGAGCTTACTTATGTAGTCAGCTATTCTCTTATAAAACTTGGAGAAGTAAAAATTAAAGTTCGCGATAAAAAAATAATTAATGGGAAAAATTATTACAACACCATCGCTTATATGGATTCATATTCTGGAGTTCCCTTTGTAACTCTTCACCAGACTTATGAAAGTACGGTTAGCAGTGATAAATTTTCAACTTTTTTCAGAGGTATAAATAAAGAAGAACAGCCTTATACCTATACTGATTACTATTTCAATTACCAGGAAAAGAAAGTAAGAATAAAAAAAGGAAGATTTAGTCCTGCTAAAATATGGACGGACAGTACACAGATTCTGGATAAATATTACCAGGATGGTTTATCAATCTTCTTCTATGCAAGAATGAATTGCGGACAGAACAAATCAGAAGAAATTCCTTGTTTTGTAAATGAAAAAAAAGTGAGCACAAAAATTAATTTTTATAAAGAAGTTACAGATGTTTCAATTGATGCAGTTGATTATGATATTGCTTGTACAAGAATTGATGGTGAACTGGATTTCATCAGCATTTTTGGGCTAACCGGAAAATTTGAAGGATGGTTCTCGAATGACGATTCATCCATTCCTGTTGTAGCTAATATGAAAGTTATAATTGGAAACATAAGACTCGAATTAGTAAAATGGAAAAGGGAAGGATGGCTGCCCCCACAATTTAAAGGGTAGCTTTTTCCACTTTTATGATCAAACAGAAGGTTAATATATAACCTCCATTTTTAATAAAAAAATAATTTGAAGTTAGAATTGCAATTCCTTAAGTTGGAATTAAACAGGGGAAGTTTTTTGATAGATTCATTCTTTGGGAATCCTTCAAACTACTTCACGGGTTCAATGTTATAAATGCCGGAGTCAAAACAAATGGGAAAAAATAACAAATTAACAGGCACTTCTCTCATATATATATATATATAAGGAAATAATAAGTTAGGGGGAACATTATGCTGAACAACTTTAATCACTTAACAAAAAGAGAGATAGAAATATTGCTGATGATTTCTGAAGGGAAGAAGAATCATGAAATTGCAGAAATACTATTTATTTCTCACCGCACTGTAGAAGCACACAAAACACACCTTTGCATTAAGCTTAATCTAAAATCAACTGCTGAGTTAACCTGTTTTGCATCTTGGAATAAAGAAGATTTAGAAAAAATCTCTGAAATGGTTTTAGATTGAAACTAAAAATACGGTGAACTCGTACAAAAAATACGAGTTTCTCGTATTTACTTTTTGTAAACCTGCGCTTACTTTCTAATCAAACATTTATTGAATATTGAATCATGAACTTTATTCTGGTGTGTGTAGATGAACTATAAGGTAAAATTTTATGAAACATTTAATTTTATTAATAAAATAAGGAAAATTCATTATGGAATATTTAAAAAAATTTTATACTGCTTTCCTGCTTACCCTTTTAATTTTTTCAGCTTCCATCGCACAAGAAAATCCTGTTTATAAAAAAATGATAGAAAGAGGATGGACCCCACTTCCTAAAAATGATAAAACAGAACTGACCCATGAACAAATGGATGAAGAATTTTTAGTCAGTATGGGTTATAATGATACAATAATTTCTAATCTTGAGAAGATAGGTGTCGATTTTACATTATTACCTATGTACGGCCACTCGGATGATAAAATTTTTGCGGCACTTTCCGATTGCATTGTTATAGGGACAGTTGAAAGAAAAGAATATCCTCTTCAGAAAGGTGACTTTTTTCATACTATAGCTTATATCAAAGTTGAAGAATTCCTTAGAAACGATTACAACCTTTCAAAAATTGAAATTCCGGTGATGATAAATTCCGGACCAACTTATACAGGAGAAATAATGATACAAGTAGGTGAGGATACGCTGAAAATTGGTGAAAATGTTTTGCTTTTTTTAAGTGCCAGTGGACTAATCATGTTTTCAAATGATAATTATATGTATAAGCTGTCTGACCAATTAAAAAATGACCCAATTATTAGATTCAAAATTATGGCAAAATATGATTTGGAAGATGGAAAAATAATTGGGAGAAGATGTCTTAAAGATTTAGTGAATGTTAAGGACGATATTAATGCTGTATTAAAAGCAATACACAATAGTAAATCTGCCGATAAATAACAATAAATTTTAGGAGAAATTACATTATGAATAATGGAGTTTTAAAATTAATCGTGCTTTCAATTCTTTTTATAGTTACAAGGATATCAAATATATTTGCACAACATTGTTATATTTATGAAGATCAAAAGTGGGCAGGCAATTCGGTTACTTTCAATATAAATAGTAATCTTGGTGATGCTTTTGCAACCCAGCAGGAATATGAAACCGCTATTACTGCTGCTGCTGCAAGTTGGAATAGTGCAGGTGCTAATTTTGAATTCATATATGGAACTGATACATATGATTATGAAAAGGGTTATGAACCCGCAGGTTTTTTTCAAGTAGGAAAGTACAATGAGTTTCAGGGGCCGATTGGGCTTACACAAGTAAGCCTTAATCCTGACAATCTTAATGAAATTGTTGGAGTTAATACCTATTTCAATAAGAATTTTTTCTTTTCTATAAATCCTAATTTAACTCAAGTCGATATCAATCTGTCATTTTACATGAATTTGGTCATTGGCTTAAGTTAGGAAATGAAGAAGACTATGCTTGCTCCGATAATGTTATGTATGGAGGTCTTGCTTATGGTCAAATAAAAAGAAATCTAACACAAGATGATAAAAATGGAATCATTTTTATTTATGGCGAAGACGGTGCCACACCATTAGAAATTAGACCACTATTTCATTTCTTAAGCAGACAACATTATTTCTTTGAATACAGCCCCGAGATTTTACTTTTTTCTCAAGGTCAAACTGAAAATAAAGAAAATGGGAAAGGAAACTCTGACACAAATACTTCATATAATACAGAAAAAAAATTATTTATAGTTCCCGAAAATAACAAACAAGAAGGGGTAAAATAATGAAACAAATTTTAACAATATTATTTTTATTTTTTATAAACATCTGCATGGTTAAAGCTCAAAGTTATGATTATTTAATTATTACTCCAGATGTTTTCCTGCAAAATGCAACATGGGATGAGGACTTATTAAACCTGCAAACCTCAAGGGGTTTTAGCCCAATAGTAGACAGTATAACTGTTAGTACATCAGCACAAGCGATTAAAAATACTATTGCAAATTATTACAACAGTTATCCTCTGAAATATGTTCTGCTGATGGGAAGTGGAAAAAATTTAGTGGATCCCGAATATAAAGATGATCCTGAAGTTCCTTACGGATATAGACAGCATGGAATAGTTAACACACAAGTTGACTACATAAATGGTACTTTTATTCCATTCTTTTCTTTAGAAAGTAATAATCCCTGGGAACCGTCAGGGATAGAATATGTTGCTTCAGATGATCCTTACGTTTCAGATTTAACAAGCCATGGTCCCGTTTATATCGGCAGAATTCCGGTAACCTCCAAAGAGGAAGCCAGTGCTTTTGTTAGCAAGCTGCAGATTTATTATCAATCTTTATCAACTTACCTTCCCGGCTATAACAATGAAATTCTGTTAAATATCGATATAGATGCCAATTCATATTATTGTACTGGTTCTCTTGTAACATATTTAAATAATGAATTGCAAAATGAACACATTCCAGCCAGCACAACAATAATTGATTTAAAAGTTTCTGAACATACCGATTGTTTAACTGAGTGGTTACCCTGGCATTATTGCCCGGACAGGCAGGACATCTTTATAGACAATTTAAATCAGGGTGCCTCAATAATTTCAATCTTAGGAACAAGCGGCGGACCTGAGAGTTTTGGCGGTTGGTTTTGGGCTTATGATAATAGGGAGTCTTTACCTCATCCAGATATTGATTTCAGCAGTCTTAATAATGTATATACAGGTATGCCATTTTTAATTGCTGCAAATTGTCATCAGGGAGAAGTGAACAATCCTGATGGATTTGAATCGTCAATGAGAAAATTAATGGTTTATGATAATGGAGGAATTATAGGTGCAATTGCGCCAACTGTAGGAAGTGAACAGCATGAGTGTGGATATATTTTGTATAGATTCAATGATTTAATTTACCAGGATGAAGCATTGCCTTATGGAGAAATTTTTAAAATTCTGAAAGAAGAGATGTTAGCTAATTTTTCCAATATGTAGAATTTTTTAATAACGGTTTAACTTTTTTTGGCGACCCCTCGATGATTCCTTCAATCTATAAACATCGTTCCGGAAGCCTGGCATCGTCAGCAACATGGGCGGGAAATTTTGTGGTTGATGGCTTAACTGTGCAGGAAGGAGCTAATCTTACAATTCAACCCGGCACATCAATGTTCTTCCCAAACTATGCACAATTCTGGGTTAACGGGACATTAACAGCAAGTGGTACCGAACAAAATAAGATTATGTTTGATTTTATTTCTCCTGATGATTTTGACTATAACGGTATTCATGTAGCCGAAGGAGGTAGTATAATTATTAATAATTCAACCATTCAGAATGCATATAATGGTATTTATATTGATATTGACGGCTGGAGCAGTATGATCCGGAATTCCACTATTCAAAATTGCTATAATGGAATCATTGCAAACATTATAGATCAGCACGCGAATATATTAATTGACAATAATACAATTGAAGATAACTCAAATTATGGAATAAAAATAAGTGGTTCGGATTATGGATTGGAAAATTATTTAGAAGTGTCAAATAACACTGTTAGCAACTGTACCTATGGGATGTATATGACTGGAATGAATGATGTTATTATTAGTAATTCTCTGATAGATCATTGCACACACGGAATATACATTTATGATTCCCAGCTAGAAATAATTGATAATGAGATTACCGATCCATACGGGAATGGAATTTATGGAGAAGCAAATGGAAAATCCCCGCTGATACAGAATAATATTATAAAGAAAGTATCAAATAATCTTTACAATTATGAAGGAATATATTTACAAAATTATACCAATCCTTTTATAACAGGAAATGATATTCAGGGTTTTGACTATGGAATATATTACGGCGGCGGCGGAAGCGGAAATTTTATGGATTACAATTTTGTTACTCCCGATAGAAATAACCGTTTGATAAATAACAATATTGGATTTTGTGTATCCTGGGGAAGTTATTTAATCGCAGGGTCTTCGAAACTATCTCCATTTCATGGAGGTTTAAATAGTATTTATGGAAATAATGACTATGATGCAAAGGCATATCAAAATGGAACTGTTATGGCATATAGAAATTATTGGGGGGCGGATGGTGCACAGTTTAATATTTATTCCGGCGGTTCAATAGATGCAAGATTTCCTTTATTAGCTGATCCGTGGGATGGTGAATCTCTTCGTTCTACTGAGCAAGTATTTCTATGAAACGCCCGTTGGAGACGGATAATTATATAGATATAATTACTGGTTTTGATTTAGAATCAAACGGAAATATTACAGAAGCAATAAGTCATTATAAAAAAATGATAAGAAATTTGTCTTATCCGGGATATGCTGTTGGTAGACTGGCAGGAATAAAAAACAGGTCTCTAATAAATAATATTCAAAATTATTTTGAAACCTTATTAACTAACAACGTTTCTTATAAACCCGCCGTTCAAAATTTAATTGCCGGAATGTACCTGAATGATGGCAGATATGATGATGCGGTTCAATTGTATAACAACATAATTAGTGCATATCCAAATACCTTTTATGCAACAAATGCATTATTTGAAAAATTCTTTGCTGCATTGCATCACGCAAATAATATAACGATTAGCTTCACAGATTCTATCACAGCTTCAATCCTTAAATCTAACCGAAGAAGATTTCTTAATGAGACTGGAAACTGCCGAGAATCTGTTAAATGCTTCATCAGGCTCATTATTTAAGAACCGAAATTCTGAATCTGAAAACAAAGAAAATATTTTACCAAAGGAATATTCATTATTAGGGAATTACCCCAATCCATTTAATCCAAGTACTACTATAAGCTACGCCCAGCCTTATCAATCATCGGTAGAGTTAGTTATTTATGACATAATGGGTGCAAAAGTAAAAAGCTTTAACATTCCTTCCCAATCTGCCGGTTATCAGAGTATTCTATGGGATGGGAGAAATGAAAACGGGAATCAGGTTGCAAGTGGAATTTATTTATACAGGATAAATATTAAATCTCTTGAAACTAATGAAACATTTGTTAAAAATGCTAAACTAATGATGCTTAAGTAGCTTGCTTAAAAACAGGGAACTCGTATTTTAATGTACGAGTTTCCTGTTAATAGGTTTTTTGAATTTCAAAAACTAAATACTATAAGATGACTAAACAATTCAGTAACACTTTATTTACTTTAATTACTTTGTTAATAATGTCATCATCTGTTATAACATTTTCACAAAACAGTAGTATAGATTATGATAAGTTAAACCAACGTTATAAAATTACCCAAGAAAAAGATGGAATACTGAAATTACAAGATAAGCTAACTGGAAAAACAATTGATAAGGACAGAAAACATTAAGAGCATACCTTCCGATTATGATTTTGATTTGGTAATTGATTTAAGAACAATCGACACAACACAATATTCTGATTTATTTACTTTCTGGAGTGAAGTACCTCCTTATCATTTCTGGCATCTTCCTTTACTAATTGCAGATGCAAATGTTGATGGCAGAAAGGATGTTTACGGCTCATTTAGAAATGATTCTGATTTTTCACAATAATTTATAAAATTAATTCAAATGGTTCTTATGATTCCGTTTATAAATATCCAGATAGTTTAGGGTGGCCACAGATGCATTGGTGATTTAGAAAATGATGGAGTTTTAGAAATCAGTTAATCGTACATTGCAGAATCCTTGAGATTGGCGTTTGAAAATTCTTACTGTAGATTCCACAATAGGATATCCGACCAAATTAAAACAATTTTCGATCCTACAACAGGTAGTGGACAGCCGGTAGATATGACATTATATGATATGGATGGAGATGAATATCCTGAAATGATTTATTTTCTTGATGGTGAAGGAGATTCATTAGTGTTAAACAGCAGCTTTCAGATTTGTAAGTATGACAGAATAAATAATCAGTTTAGTTTAGTCTGGCAGCACCGGCCGCCATGGTGGACATTTGGCTTTGCATTTGGTGATTTTGATTCAGATGGGAAGCAGAATTTTGCTGCAAGTAATGTATAATGGAGAAGTTTTCGTCTACGAGCATATTGAGGGCAATGATTACAATGTTAAAAGAATAGATTCACTCCCTATAAGTAATGTATATCTTCAACTTTTTACAAATGACCTCGATCATAACGGAAAGCCAGAGTTATGGATAAGCGGCGATGGATATATCAATGGTGTGGGAAGTAAAATTATATACATATATGAAGCTTATGGAGACGATCAATACAAAAGTATATACACAATAGCAGTAATTGGTGGTTCCCACTGGTTTGCATGAATATTCTATCTACTGATATAGATAATGACAGAACGGATGAAGTGCTTTTATGTATAGATCAAAATTTACTGGTTTTTAAATATAAAGATACAGGCTATGAGCTTTACTATATAAAAAAAAATGAATTGTTAAATCAAAATAGTACTTACTTATCTGCAACAGCATCAGATTTTGATAAAGATAAATATCCCGAAATTGTTATAAGTATGGATTTAATAGAAAATAATGTTTATAGAGGTTTTAGCAGGATATATAAAAAGACAAGTACAATAGATGTTACAGATACAAATCACGAAATAAAGAATTATTATTTAAGCGAAGCATACCCTAATCCTTTCAATCCATCAACCTCTATAAAATTTAATATAGCTAAAGAAGGAATAGTAATAATAAAAGTTTATAATCTACTGGAAGGAAGTAAAGACATTGGTAAATGAAAGGTTAAGAAACGGAGAATATAAATTAGTTTGGGACGGAACGAATAATTACGGTAATAGAGTTTCATCAGGAATCTATTTAATAAATATGGTTTCCGGAGTTTTCAGTAAATCAATAAAAAGTGTTTTGGTGAAATAAGTATGAGCAAACATCTGATAAAAATAGTTTTCATAATACTATTCTCTGTTGCAGCGGTTTTTCCTCAGAGTAGTGGAATAGATTATGAAAAGCTTAGCCAGAGATACATTATATGTCACGAAGAAGATGGAATTCTGAAATTACAGGATAAACACACCGGCAAAATTACTTACAGAACAGAAAACATTAAAAGTATTCCCTCTGATACAGATTTTGATTTGATAGTTGATTTAAGAACAATCGACACAACACAATATTCTAATTTGTTTACCTTTTGGAGCGAAGTTCCTCCATATTACGAAGGCCCTCCTTTGATAATTGCTGATGCAAATGGAGATGGGAGAAAAGATGTGTACGGGGCTTATAGAAATTCACCAGATGGCTTTCCAGTAATTTATGAAATCAATTCAAATGGCTCTTATGATTCTATTTATCAGTACCCAGATACCTTAGGTTGGCCCTGGAGCATTGGAGATTTAGAAAAAGATGGGGATCTCGAAATTGTAAGTAGCTATATTTCTTATAATCCACTAAGCCATTACATTAAAATTCTCTCTATGAATCCATTTATAGAATATCCAACCCTTCTAAAAAATGTCTATCAACCTTCCACTGGAACAGGACAACCTGTGGATATGACATTATATGATATGGATGGAGATGGTTATCCAGAAATTATCTATTATCTTGATGGATCAGGAGATTCATTAGTGTTAAGCAATAGCTTTCAGATAGCTGAGTATGATAGGATGAAAAATCAATTTAATTTAATTTATCAAAACAGACCATCGATATATACACCTCATACAGGAGGTTTTGCATTTGGTGATTTTGATTCAGATGGAAAACAGAATTTTGCCGTGAGTAACTATCTTGGAGAAGTTTTCGTTTATGAACATATTAATAAAAATTATTACAATGTTATTAGAATAGATTCACTCCCAATCAGCAATGTTTATCTCCAGCATTTTACAGAGGATCTCGATAATAATGGAAAACCTGAGCTATGGATAGGAGGGGAGGGATATGTAAACGGAGTTGGTAGTACAATATTGTATATATATGAGGCTTATGGAAATGATCGATACGAAATAGTCTATTCAATTGCAATAATGGGTGTAATATCCTTTTTTGCTTCAAACTGTATCTCAGCAGATATAGACAATGACGGAAAGAATGAAGTTTTATTATGTATAGATCAACATTTACTAATCTTTAAAAATAATAAAGAGAAAAGCTACGAGCTATTTTATATAAAAAGAAATGAAACGTTAAATCAAAACAGTCGTTATCTATCAGCAACTGCTTCAGATTTTGATGGGGATAGTTATCCCGAAATTGTAATTAGCATGGATTTAATAGAAAACAATATTTATAAGGGATTTAGTAGGATATATAAAAAGACAAGTACAATAGATGTATCAGATGAAAAGCCTCGTATAAATAGTTATTATTTGAGCGAAGCATATCCAAATCCTTTCAACCCATCAACTTCTATAAAATTTAATATAGCTAAAGAAGAAATTGTAGTAATAAAAGTTTATAATCTACAGGGGAGAGAGATAAGGACATTACTGAATAAATATTTAACAAGCGGGGAACATCAATTAACCTGGGATGGAACAGATAACAGCGGTATGAAAGTTTCATCGGGAACTTATTTCATAAATATGGTTTCCGGAACTTTCAGTAAATCAATAAAAGCATTACTCATAAAATAGGGAGAAAACAATATGAGAACTTGCATAATATATTTAATTTTTATACAAATTTTTCTTTATGGACAATCTGTATGGTCACCACCAGAAATAGTAAACGGTTTAACAGTTAATCAAAATGATATATTTGTATCATATAGCAATAATATTGGAATTCATTTATTGATAAACAGCAGCGGGACAATAAGGTATGTACTTCTCAATAAAACTGGCGGGGAAGTTTTATATGAAAGAGAAATAGATAATAACTGCGAGTATAGCGATTATACGATTGCACTTGCGGCATATCAAAATGAACTTTATGCTGTTTATCAGAAAGGAACTCAAATAAAAGTTTCAAAAAGCATTGATGCAGGTAATCAATGGAACCTTTTAACTGAAAAAGAGATGAATTCCAGCAACTGTAATGGAATTGATGTTGTTTATGATGAATTGGGACTTCATGTTGTTTGGGCTGTAAACTCTCAAATTTATTATGAAAGATACAGAAGAAATGACCCAGCTTGGGTAGAAATTAAACATATAACAGATGAGGGATCTGGAGATGAAGGAATAAGACCGACTATTGCATTATCAGAAAACAGAATTCATATAGGTGTTCTTTCACCCTTTAACTCCCCTGCTCCGGCATCGAGAACACGTGATTTTAATTTTAATACTAATGAATGGGAAAACTCTCAATTCGCTTACTATGAAACACCGCCATTGCCAACTACTGAACCTGGCTGGGTAGTAACAGACTTTTACCCTTGGATTGGAGAGCGTGTTACCGTTCATAATAACTATTTACATAATATAGAATACCTCAAAGTAGTAGTTGAATATGATCCGGTAACCATAGAGGTTTTTGTTTATTTATATGATAAAAAAAGACCTGTCAACGGCGGTGAATGGGAAACTGAGTTACTAACAAAATATGTATGGTGGCTTATATATCTCCCCCCATATAATTTAATGGCTAGACCTATAGCTATTGATTTAAATGGTAAATTACACACTTTAATTGAAGAATTCGATACTGAACCACCTTATTCTCGAATCCTTACTTACTACAATTTTTTAGAAAATAATTGGAATGGACCTACAATAATATTGGAAGAATCTGAAGCAATGTATTGGGATTTAACAGGTAACGATGGGGGAATTTTTGCTTATTGGATAACTTCGTCAAATGAATTACTATATTCATATGCTGTTCAAAACCCGGCAACACCAATAACATTAAGTCCAATAAATAAATTCTTAAGCAAAGAACATTCATTCTTTGAATTTACACCTGAAATATTACTTTATTCTCAAAAGCGAAATATAGATAACCAGTGATAATCAATTTATAAAAAATACAGTAAGAATAATTTTTTATTTAATAAGAAGAATAATTGTTTAACAAATGAGATTCACTTTATTAAGTGGGTCTCATTTTTTATTTTAATAGATAATGGAAGAAAAAATTTTCCCTTATACAGATAAGATTCCTAAAATAGCTGGTAATGTTTTTCTCGCTCCAGGCGTAAACATTATTGGTGATGTTGAAATTGGAGAGAATTCGAGTGTCTGGTATAACTCAGTAATCAGGGGAGATGTTAACTATATTAAAATAGGGGAGTTTACAAATATCCAGGACAATTCTGTACTTCATGTTACTGGTAAAAATCCGCTGATTGTAGGTAATAAAGTAACCATTGGTCACTCGGTTGTTTTACATGGCTGTACTATTATGGATTTAACACTAATAGGAATTGGCGGTATAGTTCTTGATTCCGCAGTTGTAGAAGAAAAATCTATGGTTGCTGCCGGTTCTGTTGTTAAACCTGGATTCATTGTCCCTTCTGGAAAGCTTGTTGCAGGAATTCCTGCTAAAGTTATAAGAGATCTTACTGATGATGAAATGATAGAGTTTGAAAATTCTGCCGCGAGATATAAGAAATATGCTGATTTATCTTTTAACTCTATTAAAGACCAGAGCAGATAGTGGTAAAAAATTTATCTGTAAATGTTCTTGAAAATTTTGAAATTGACAAAATGTTAATACATAATATTGTTAAAAAATTAAAGAAGGAACTTCAGTTCGATATAAAAAGTATTCAAATAAATTTTGTAAGCAGTAAAGAAATGATGATAATTAACAGGAAATATTTAAATCACAATTATTCAACCGATATAATTACTTTTGATTATTCGCAATCAAAAAAAAATATTGAAGGCGAAATATTTATCTCTTTTGAGGATGCTGCATCTAATGCAAAGAAATACGGTGTTAAACTGAAAGAAGAAATTTTGAGACTTGTAATACATGGGTTTCTTCATCTGCTTGGATTTGATGATCAATCATTTAAAAGAAAAAGCTGTGATGAAAAGACTTGAAAACCAGTTAGTTAATAGTTATAAATTAGGTATTAGTTAGGATCGGGTTACGATGAGAGAAATTGCAAAAATGTTGGAAGAAGTTATTTATAAATTAAATTCTGAACCTGCAGAAAAAACTTTTAACAGGCTAAGTAAGAAGTATAAATTTGAAAAAAGTGCTGTTGCAGCAGTATACAGCTGGATTTATGATAAATTGATGACAGACTCATTCAGCCATTATTATGGGGATTCAGCTGATTTTCGTAGTTTCAGAATACTATCCGGCGAGGAAATTAACCAGATTGGTTTGAAAAATTATAATTATCTGTTACATTTCTATAATAAAGGGATAATTACAAATAGCGATTTGGAACTGATTATGGAACAAATTAAGTTGTTTGGCGGTCAACAGGTTTCATTTGAACAGCTAACTTTGCTTATATTATCTCTCTTTCTTGAATTAAATAATTTTACATTACCCGGAAGCAGGGCAATTTTATACTCTTCCGATCTAATAAATTAGAAAATATAAATGGCTAAAAATTTAGTATTAGTTGAATCTCCGTCGAAAGCACGGACGATAAATAAGTACCTTGGAAAAGACTTTAAGGTTGAGGCGACAGTTGGGCATATCAGAAATCTGCCTAAAACTAAACTTGGGGTTGATGTTGATAAAAATTTTGAACCCCAATATGTAACAATCAGGGGCAAGGGAGATATTATTAAAAAAATTAAATCTCTTGCTACAAAAAGTAAAAACATATATATAGCTACTGACCCTGATCGTGAAGGCGAAGCTATAGCGCAGGATATTGCAGATATTTTAAATGGAAAAGGTGAACAAAAAATTTATCGCGTGCTTTTCAATGAAATAACAAAAAACGGCGTTGAAAAAGCAATGAAAGCTCCGCGTTCTATTGATAATAATCTTGTTGCATCCCAAAGAGCAAGAAGAGTTATGGATAGAATAATCGGTTATAAAATAAGTCCGTTTTTATGGAAAGCTATTATTGAAATTTCCGGCAGTACATCTTTATCAGCTGGCAGAGTCCAATCTGTTGCGTTGAAATTAATTTGCGACAGGGAAGCGGACATAGAAATTTTTGTTCCAACTGAACATTGGTCTATTTGGGCAATTTTTAAAACTGATAATGGAGATACATTTAAAGCAAAGCTTTTTAGTATTGATGGTAAAGACCTGAAGATCCCTCCCAAACCAAAAATGTCTGAAGCTGATTGGAAAGAATTTATTGAGAAGAATTTTGCAATAATTAATGGTGAGTCTGCAAAAGAAATCTTTGATAGAGTACTTGCTAAAAAAGAATTTCTTATAACCGATATTATTAAAAGAAATACTAAGAGAAATCCATCAGCCCCATTCATTACAAGCACAATGCAAGCGGAAGCTTCAAGAAGATTAGGAATGCGTCCAAAGCAGACTATGGTTCTTGCACAAAAATTATATGAAGGAATTGATCTTGGCGATGAAGGAACCGTTGGTTTAATAACTTATATGAGAACCGATTCGACCAGGATTAGTGAAGAGGTTTTACCTTCAGTAAGGGATTATATTAAAGATACTTTTGGCAAAGAATATTTACCTGAATTTCCAAACAATTATGAAAAGAAAAAATTAAATGTCCAGGATGCTCATGAAGCGGTTAGGCCTACTTCATTAAAATATACTCCGTCATTTGTAAAAAAATTTCTTGACAACAGAACATTCAAACTTTATGAATTAATCTGGAAAAGATTTGTTGCTTCCCAGATGAATTCTGCATTATTTGAAACTACAGTTATAGATATTTCGGCGGAGGAATTTTTATTTAAAGCTTTTGGAAACGCAGTTAAGTTTATGGGCTTTATGCAGGTTTACGAGGAGCTTACAGAACAAAAATCGGATGCAGATGAAAAAGCTGAATACCGTAATGAAAATATTCCTTTGGGTCTTGAAACAGGCAACAGGCTTTCTCTGCAAGAGCTTCAGAAAACACAGCACTTTACAAAACCACCGGCACGCTTTACGGAAAGCTCTCTTATTAAAGAACTTGAGAACAAAGGTATAGGAAGACCAAGTACATATTCTTTAATTGTAGGTACAATTCAGGATAGAAAATATGTTGAACAGATTGAAAAAAAACTTGTACCTACTAGTCTCGGAAAAAAAGTCAGCAGTATTTTAGTTAAGAATTTTCCAAAAATAATAAATGAAGATTTTACATCTTTAATGGAAAATGAACTTGATCTTATTGCAAATGGTGATATTGGCTACGTCAAAGTTCTGAATGATTTTTATAATCCATTTTCCGAATCTTTAAAACTTGTTGAAAATAAAGTTGAAAAAATTTATTGCGATGTTTGCGGCAGTGAAATGGAAATCAAATTTGGTCGGTACGGCAAATTTTTAGCTTGTACTAATTATCCAAATTGTAAAAATATTAAATCATTTCGTGAAATTGCTGCAGCGAGCAGGGAACCCGAATATACCGGAGAGATCTGTGAAAAATGTGGCGCAAGAACCGTTTATAGAGAAGGAAAATTTGGACGGTTTATTGGATGCGAAAGATATCCCGAGTGTGATTTTATAAAAAACATTACTTTAGGAATTACATGTCCAAAGTGTAAACAGGGAGAAGTTGTTGAAAGAAAATCAAAAAGAAATAAAATATTTTATGGATGTTCCAGGTACCCTGAGTGTGATTTTGTAAGCTGGTATAAACCGGTAATACAGTCTTGTCCTAATGGTGATTCTGATTATTTGCTTCAGCGTTATTCTGCAAAGAAAGGGAATTATCTTAAATGCCCTGTTTGCAATGAGGATGTAATCCCTGCTGAAGTTGAAGAATAATGAAGATTGAACCATCGAGGTTATAGTTCTGAATCTATCTTAACCTTGAAGGTTAGAAAAAAAACTTAATGTTGATTGAAAAAGTTATAGAAGAATATCTTCAGTATTTGAAGAGTGTTAAACGCTACTCTGTTAATACAATTAAATCCTATCGTGCAGATCTAGATGGATTTAATTCATATTGTTTAGAATATTCTAAAAAAGATATTTCTGAAATAAGAGAAAAATTTATTAAATCTTATTTAATGGTATTGAGTGAAACCGGAATAGAACGAAAATCAATCTCTAGAAAAATCTCATCTATAAAAGGTCTCCTTAAATTTGCCTATCTCAATGAATACATTAATATTAACCCATCGTCTGCTATAAAAGGACCAAAAGTAAAAAGAAAATTACCTGAAATTGCTTCTACTTCAGCCATATTAGATGCCTATAAAGAAATTGAAAAGGACGAAAATTCCAAAATGACAAAAGCCATTTTTGAAATTCTTTATGGCTGTGCTGTACGGGTTGATGAATTGTGCAAATTAAATTATGGAGATCTGAATCTAAAAGAAAAAACATTAAGAGTTTTTGGTAAAGGAAGTAAAACCAGGATAGTTCCTGTAGGTGAAAAATCTGTTGTAGTTATAAAACAATATTTAGATTCAAAGAAGTTTAAAAATAATTCTTTCCCTTTATTTGAAACGATTAATAGAGAAAGAATTTATCCAAGACTTGTTCACAGACTTGTAAATAAATATTTATCTTTGGTTACAGATTTTAAAGAAAAAAAGTCCACATATTTTAAGGCACAGTGCAGCAACACATATGCTTGATAATGGAGCTGATCTTAAAGCTGTAAAAGAGATTTTAGGTCATGAAAATTTATCTACGACCCAAATTTATACGCACGTTAGTGTAGAAAGACTAAAATCAGCCTATAAAAAATCACATCCAAAATCTTAAATTTACGGAGGTCAAATGAATATCTTAATAACGGCAAGAAAATTTAAAGCACGCCAGACATTAAAAGATTTTATCACTTCTGAAGTTAGTTCTCTCAAAAAATATAATGATGATATAATAAGTGCAGATATAAAATTAAGCTATGTAAATTCTAAAGACAGTACCAAAAATGCAGAGATTATTCTCCAGGTACCAGGGCAAACCTTAAGTGCAACCGAAGAATCCGAGGATTTTGAAAAATCAGTTAGTTATGCTGTTGAAAAACTTTCAAGACAACTAAAGAAATTAAAAACCAGGAGAATTTTAAAAGTTAGATGATTAAAATTGATCAGAAATCAATTTCAAGAAAAGAATTCATAACGGTTGAATTCCTTTATGAAAATTCAAAAGAGCTTGCTAAGCTAAATTTATTTTCTGATAAATCTGGCTTTGAAAGAAAAATCGTAGAACAGAATCTTCATAGGCCTGGACTTGCTCTTGCAGGATTTGTTGATCTTTTTTCCTTTTCCCGCGTCCAGGTTTTTGGTAATACGGAAATGAAATACTTAGCTCAACAAGCTAAAGAGAAAAAAATTGAAGCGATTGAAAGAATTTTCAAGTTTACAATTCCCTGTATTATTTTAACCGATAATAATAAACCTTTCCCTGAATTGCTCGAATTATGCAATAAATATAATATTCCATTATTTGGAACTCCTTTTTCAACTACAAAACTGGTTTATTTTGTAAGTGATTTTCTGGATGATCAATTTGCAGAAAGAATATCCATTCATGGATCATTTGTGGATGTTTATGGTGTTGGAATTCTTTTCATTGGTAAATCCGGAATAGGAAAGAGTGAAGTTGCATTAGACCTTGTTGAAAGAGGGCATAGGCTCGTTGCTGACGATTTAATTATACTTACTAAAAAGGGTGAAGGTATATTAATGGGTTCAGGAACAAACCTGGCAAAACACTTTATGGAATTAAGAGGATTAGGAATTATTGATGTTGAAAGAATGTTTGGTATCCGTGCAATTAGATATCAAAAAAGACTCGAAATAATTGTAGAACTTGAAATCTGGGATGATGAAGCCGAATATACCAGAACTGGTTTGGATGAAGAAACGGTTACAATATCGGGAGTAGATATTTTGTATGTTAAACTTCCAATTTTACCCGGGAAAAATATAACAGTCATTTCAGAAGTTATAAGTTTAAATTACTTGCTTAAACATTATGGATATAGTGCAGCAGAGATTTTTCAGGATAAACTTACAAAAGCAATAAAAAGTAAAAATAATATAGATTTAAGAGGAGTAGATTATTTTGAGCATGATTTTGAATAATGAGACAACTTTCTTGACAAACAAACCGATTATACTTAAATTCGCCCTCTGATTATGAAAAAATTGTATTATTTCTCTAAATCAAAACTTCAATTCACAGAGATAAACCATTTCAAAATAAAGCTTTTAGCTTATTTAGGTTTGGGAATTATTTGTGCTGTAGCTCTAATTTTTTCCATTTATACAATTACGTTTTCATTATTAGGGGTGGATACTTATTCATCTTTAAAAGATGAAAATAAACTTCTTCAGGAAAAACTCGATAAAGTTGTTTTACAGTATAAGCTATTGGACAAAAACCTTGATAGCCTTTTGGAAGAAAATAATGAATTACGAATTGCAGCGAATCTTGAACCGATTTCAGAAGACGAACAAAAAGTTGGTGTTGGAGGTGGATATTTTGATAATGCTCTTGATTTCCTTTCTGATAATTCTCAATTAAAGCTTCAGCAGGCTTTTAATTTTATGGATGAAGTAACAAGAAAAGTGAATTTTGAAAAGCAGCAGTATTTAAATATTTCCGGAAAATTAAAAGAGAATAGAAAACTTTTTGAATCATTACCGGCAATAAAACCATGTGATGGTATTTTAGCTATGCATGGTTTTGGAATGCGCGTGCATCCTATTCTTAATATAAAAAGAATGCATGAAGGAATAGATATAATAACAAATGTAGGAACACCTGTTCATGCTTCCGGTGATGGAATAATAGATTTTGTAGGTATTAGAGGGGGGTTAGGGTTAAGTATTGAAATTGATCATGGGTTTGGATATAGATCAGTATATGCTCATCTCTCCAAAGTTCTTGTAAAAGAAGGTACTAAAATTTCAAGAGGGGATTTAATTGCAAAAACAGGAAATTCCGGATTATCTACCGGACCACATTTGCATTATGAGGTGCATCATAATGGAGTCGCCCAAAATCCAGCTGAATTTTTCTTTGATGATCTTAGTTTTTTTGAATCTCCCGATGGTAAGAAATAATTTTTTGGAGGAAAAAGGTTTAATATGATATGGACGGTGGAGCTTGCATCATACTTAGATGATGCACCTTGGCCCGCTACTAAGGATGAACTAATTGAATATGCCGAACGAATTGGTGCCCCATATGAGGTAGTTGAAAATCTTATTGAACTTGAAGATTCAGATGAACCCTATGAGTCAATAGAAGATATTTGGCCCGATTATCCTTCAGATGAAGATTTCTTTTATAATGAAGATGATTTTTAATTTTGAATTTGTATAGTTCTGTCGAAGAACAAATGTTAGTGGAATGGAAAAGTGTATATGGTCAAAAACCTTCCAAAGAAATACTATCAAAACTTCTAATTTCCTCAAAAATACCTCATGCCTTTTTATTTAATGGACAAGATGGTGTAGGAAAGTATTTTATTTCCCTTCGTTTTGCGCAGCTTATTAATTCAGATAGTTCAAATGAAAAATCCTTATTCATCAATAATCAGATTGCAAATCTCACAGAGCCATTTGTTAAATATGTAATTCCATTACCAAGGGGGAAAAATGAAACTGAATCCAGTGGGCCAATAGAAAAATTTAACCCTGATGAAATACAGGAATTAAAATCTGAACTGGAAAAAAAGATAAAAAATCCATACTATAGAATTTCTTTAAGCAGGGCTAACATAATTAAAATTAGCAGCATTAGGGAGATTAGTAAATTCTTATCATTAAATTATTCTGATGTTAAATATAGATTTATCCTGATATCCGATGCACATTTAATGAATGAAGAATCGCAAAATGCTTTGTTAAAAAATCTTGAAGAACCACCCGAAGGAGTAATTTTTATTCTGTTAACTCCATATCCGGACTTATTAAGAGAAACCATTAGGTCACGTTGCTGGATTATTAATTTTCAGCCATTGAAAAATGAAGACATTCAAAATATACTGAAAGAATATTTTGATATTCCTGAGAAGATTGCCATTGATGTTTCAAATTTTTCCGATGGCTCTGTTACAAATGCAATTGAATTAATCGAAAATGATTTTGAGAATTTAAAAGAAAAGACAATTTCTTTTATGAGATATTCACTTGGCGGAAAATTTAATTCTGCTTTCAATGAATTAAATCCTTATTTAATAGAAAATGATGCGGGTTCGGTAAAACTTTTAATAAAAATGATAATCGCCTGGATTAACGACATTTTAAAACACCGAACAAAAATGGAAGATTATTATTTCAGCTCTCGTGTTGAAACAATTATTAAATTTAATTCAAAGTTTCCGGATATTGATTTAAATGATACTATTCAAAGACTAGATTATTTATCTTCAACAATAAGAAACAACGTTAATCTAAATGTTATTTGTTTAAATCTTGTTCTTGAGTTAGCCTCATTAACTAACAAATTAAATAATTAACTAACCCTTTCTGATTCTTTCCTTCAAATTTTTTAACTTTAATATTAAGATTATAAAATTTTATTAAATCAGGTTATCAGAATGAAAAAGATTGTTATTACAAATGCTAAAAGAACACCGATAGGATCTTTCAATGGCGTCCTCTCAAATTTCAGCGCTGCGCAATTGGGTAGCTTTGCAATTAAAGCAGTTCTTGAACAAGCAAAAATCGATTCTTCTATTATTGACGAAGTAATTTTTGGAAACGTATTAACCGGCGGACAAGGACAAGCACCTGCACGTCAGGCTGCTTTATTTGCTGGTTTATCAAATAAAACAGAATGCTTAACCATAAATAAAATGTGTGGAAGCGGGTTAAAAGCTGTCATGTTAGCTCAACAGGCAATACTTTCAGATGATGCTGAAATAATTATTGCAGGCGGACAGGAAAGTATGACTAATGCACCGTATATACTCCCAAAAGCAAGAAATGGTTATAGGATAGGAAATGGTGAAATAATAGATTCAATGATAATAGACGGATTATGGGATGTTTATAACAACATTCATATGGGAAGTTGTGCCGAGGCTTGCGCAAGAAAATTTTCTTTCTCAAGAGAACAACTTGATGAATTTGCTGTTAAGTCTTATCGTAAAGCATTAGATGCTCAAAAGAATGGGAAATTCAATGATGAAATTGAAAAAGTGATTTTGAAAAATAAAGCAGGGGATACAGTTGTTGATTTAGATGAAGAACCAACTAAGGTAAAATTTGAAAAGATTCCTTCTTTGAAACCGGCATTTCAAAAAGATGGTGTTGTAACTGCTGCTAATGCGTCCAGTATAAATGATGGAGCTGCTGCCTTACTTATTACAACTGAAGAAAAAGCAAAAAGCCTTGGCCTTATTCCTATGGTAGAAATTATAGCTCAAAGTTCTTCGGCTAAAGATCCAATAGAATTTACAACAGCTCCTGCAGATGCGATTTCAAAGGTTTTAAAAAAATCTGGTTTAAATAAAAACGATATTGGGTTATATGAAATCAATGAAGCATTTGCTGTAGTTTCATTAGCGGTGAATCAATTGCTTGGGCTTGATGAAAATAAAATTAATGTTAATGGCGGAGCAGTTGCTTTAGGACATCCTATTGGTGCAAGCGGAGCAAGAATATTAGTGACACTGATTCATGAAATGAAAAAACAAAATACACTATATGGTTTAGCTTCACTTTGTATTGGTGGTGGTGAAGCATCTGCATTAATTGTTAAAAATTACAAATAGAAGGGGAATGACATTATGGAATTTAAAAATATTTCTGTTATTGGCGGGGGAACAATGGGAAATGGTATTGCTCATGTTTTTGCAACGAAAGGATTTGACGTTAACCTTGTGGAAATGAATGAAGAATTAATTAACAAAGCATTAAAATCAGTTTCCTCCAATCTTGATAGGCAAATAAAAAAGAACACCATAACTGAAAAAGATAAAACAAATATTTTAGAAAGGATTAAACCTGTTATAGGAGTTAACAATATTTCTCCCGATTCAGATTTAATCATCGAGGCTATTTATGAAGATAAGTCTGCTAAGTTAAATATTTTCAATACACTTAACGGAATAATTAAATCTGATTCCATATTTGCTTCCAACACTTCATCAATTTCAATTACTGAATTATCAATAACTGGAAGACCAGATAGATTCATAGGCATGCATTTTATGAACCCGGTTCCAATTATGAAGTTAGTAGAAATTATTAGGGGTTATTTAACAAGTGATGAAACATTTCAAAAAATAAAAGATCTTTCTTTAAAATTAGATAAAACTCCAGTCGAAGTTAAGGACTTTCCGGGATTTATATCCAACAGAATATTAATGCCAATGATTAACGAAGCTATATTTACTTTAATGGAAGGTGTTGCATCCATAGACGACATAGATACAGTTATGAAGCTGGGAATGAATCATCCAATGGGACCATTAACATTAGCAGATTTTATTGGATTGGATGTTTGTTTGGCAATAATGGAAGTTTTGTATAATGGTTTTAATGATCCAAAATACAGACCATGTCCCTTATTAAAGAAAATGGTTGCAGCTGGTAAATTAGGCAAGAAGTCTGGGGAAGGTTTTTATAAATACTAATATATTATTGTCCGATAATATATATTATGTAAACTGCTGGGTGATTATTATTTCAAGTAAATAACTAAATACTACCCTGTAATTTTAATATTATATATATAATCAGGATTACTAAAATTGCCCATCTCAATGGATTTTTTTTTCTAACCCCTAATTTTCTTTGTCTCTGGAACCCCAAATGTTTTTTTCTTTTTTCCTGTTCATCTTTTTCTGGTTTATAATACCTCGGGATATAATCAAAAATTCTATGTCCTGGTCTTTTCATTAACATATTTACATTTCCAATTTAATTTTAATTTGATTCAAATAAAGCAGATATAAACAAGTCAGGATTGAATGTCTGCAAGTCATCAATAGCCTCACCAACACCGATATATCTAACAGGGATATTTAATCTTGAGCTTATTTGAAATACCATACCGCCTTTAGCAGATCCATCAAGCTTAGTTATTATCAAACCAGAAATATCAGTTACCTTTTTGAATTCTTCAGCCTGAAATAATGCATTTTGTCCAGTTGTTCCATCAAGCACCAAGAATGTTTCATTGGGAGCATAGGAATAGATTTTTGAAATAGCTCTTTTAATTTTTCCTAATTCTTCCATTAAATGTGTTTTATTATGAAGTCTCCCTGCAGTGTCTATTAAAACCAGATCATAATTTTCTTTCTGCGCTTTTTTTATCGTGTCAAACGCGACCGAAGAAGGATCACTGCCTTTATCTTTCTGATAAATCTCAACTCCTGCCCGATTTGCCCATATCTCAAGTTGTTCATTAGCAGCTGCTCTAAACGTGTCAGCAGCTCCTACAATAACTTTTAACCCGGCTTTGCTAAAGTTATAAGCAAGTTTTCCTACTGTTGTGGTCTTCCCTACTCCATTGACACCTACGATAAGAATAATATAAGGTTTAAATCTATGTATTTCATCTTCTAAAAAAATATTATTTTTTTTAAGAATACCAGATAGCTCTTTCTTTACAGATTCCATAATATTTACAGATGATCTGTCTTTTTCACTCTTGAGTGATATACGTGTGTTTTCAATTATTGTTTCGGTTGTTTCAAACCCGATATCTGAGGAAATTAATATTTCCTCGATCTCATCGAGCGTTTTATTATCTATTACTGCTTTACCGCTGACAGTTTCTGTAATAGAATTAATTAGCTTATCTCGTGTTTTTGTTAAACCATCTTTGAGTTTTTTAAAATTTATATTATCAAACAGACTCATATTTTTTCTTATTAATAAATTCGAATGCTCTTATTAAGTACGCAATAAATGATACAACAATCAGAATTATAGTTGTAAAATAAACAATCTGAAACGATATACTGTTTCTATCTATCTGCAAAATAATAAGAATTAATAATAATGCGAGTACAGTAACTGTAATCTTGCCGATCATATTAGATGGAAGAACTCTACCAAGTTTTCTTGTAAGAAATATTCCTCCAAGAAATATTAAAATATCTCTTCCAATCACCATATAAAAAAAATAATCCGGCAGCTCGTTCATTATAAACAATTTTATTACTACAACTCCAACTACTATTTTATCAGCCACAGGATCGAGTATTTTTCCAAACTCAGTAACTTGGTTATATTTTCTTGCAAAATAACCATCAAGATAATCGGTGGCTATATCGAAAAATGATATGCCCACGATCGCATAACGTATACTTACTTCTTCAAGATTGTTAAATAAAAACCACATTGGAAAAGCGGACATGAGCCGTATGAGACTCAGCAGATTAGAAACGGTAAATGTTTTCTTATCGTTAAACATTTATCTTATTACAGCAAACTTCCCGATTTTTTCATCCATTTCGTTATTCGAATCATCGAGCATAACAATTCTGTAGATATAAACTCCGGAGTTTAAGGTTTCACCCGTGATATTTTTAAGATTAAAATCGAGGCCACCATTGCCATCATTTTCTTCTATCTCATTTATTTTTTCACCATTCAATGTGAAGATAACAATTTTAGCTTTCTTTGGCAGATTTGCAAAAGTAACTTTTCCTCTTTCAATGTTTGCCGGATTTGGATATACATAAACATCTGAAAGATCTTTAGCAAAAGATGTAAGGACAAGATAACTTCCGGCGCCAGAATTTATTTCTATTCCATTGGAAGATTTAAGATTAACAATTCTTAATCTATATTCCTTACCGATTGATCCTACAGGTCTTTTTCCATCCAGATTAAGATAGATATTTTTTTTATTTGAATTATCTATCTCAACAGAAGCAACATTATTTTCAGGTTCAAACTGATAATTTTCCTTATTGACAGCAATTGTTTCATCCACTTCAAAATTGAATGATAGTTTTATTTTAAACGGATTTATTATTTCAAATGATGATATAAAAAATGTTTGAACTTCCGGAGTAGGTGTAACTGTAAAACTTAAAGTATCAGTTATTACCGGAGAGTTGTATAAATCTTTTATATCACTAATAACTAATTTTAACTCCCCTGCCGGAAGGTTTTCCCGGAATGAAAGTAAATAAGAATATTGGTTGTTTGGAGAAACGGAATTCGGTATACCAATTCCCGGGATTTCAAATGATTGAAGACTTTCAATAACATTTTTCATTTTTTCTGAGAATGTGACAATAACACTCTTGTTACTGTTGCTTACAGCTTTAATAGGTTTGGCAGGATTATGAGAGTAAACTTTTATTATTTTACTTAGAGCAGATAGCGATTCCGGCTTAGTTTGATCATACGATTGAATTGCATAATAATAAGTCGTGCTGTCTGTAATGTTTATATCTGAATATTCAGTTTGAGAAGTTGAATCAATTAATGAAAGGTTTTTTTGCTCAGTTCCTTTTAAAATATAATACTTTTGAGCATTCCCCTGCCATAAGAGTTTTAGCAAATTAGCATTTAAACTATATCCGGAAAAATTAATCGGCGCTAATGTTCTGTTTGAGTTTCCAAATTCCAGGAATTTTATTTTGTCGTTTATTGTCAAACCTACTTCAGGAATGGAATTCTGATTTAAGTCACCTGTAAAAATTCTAAAATTATTTGCTCCTTCTTCAAAGTATATTATTTTATCTTCTGCATTCGAATATTTAAATATGTAGGCATAAGGAAAAATACTAAGAACTAATTCATCTCTATTGTCATTATCAACATCCACAAAGCGTAAAGATTGATAAATATTATTGAATGAGAGTCCACCTAAATATTCTGCAGATTGATCCAAAAAAACTTTTTGTGTAATAATTCTTGGCTGATGATTTTCAAAGGTAACGATTAATAATAAAAATGAAGGTGCGATGGAATTAGTATTGTAAAGTATTGCAAAATCTTTTCTTCCATCACCGTCATAATCACCTGATGATAAAATATAATTCTGCAAGGTTGTTAATCCTGTAACTCTTAAGGAATCCCCCTTTACAACATTATCTAAATCATTCACAATATATTGAATTAAGTCTCCGTCAGCATCAACAAACCAGATTTCTTTCTTACCGTCATTATCGGAATCAGTAACAAGAACATTATTGAATACATAATTATTATTACTATAGTACTGATCGGAATCTAAAGTATCAACATACGTTCTATAAAATATTTCTCCTGCTTCCAGGGAAAGATTAGATTTGATTTTCCATATTCTATACGATGTTTGATCTTTCTGAGAAACGATTTCATAGGTTCCATTATTATCAAGATCATCAACTGCAACAACATTAAAAGGATCGGGGCTGCTGTATTTTTGTGCCAGGCTTAATGTATTTGTTCCTGAATTTTCATCCACAATAATATCAGGATTTTTGAAACTAATAAGATCCTTTTTCCCATTTAAATTAAAATCACCAAAAGCTCTTGGGAATTTTCCGGCGAGTGAATCAATTTCAATTAAATTATCGTTTTGTAATTGGTACAAACCAAAATATGAAATTTGTGAAGTATAAAAGAGCTGACATAATAATTCATTGTAATTATCAGAAAAAAAGCTGACAGGTTCCTGAAATAAATTTGCCGAAGGTAATGAAAAAGGCAAAATATTATATTCTACTGGTTCTGGCAGTTTTTCAGTAGGTATCTGGAAGTATGAATTATTATTAGCAGAATCAACCACAGTAGTTTTTAATCCGGCAAGATTCTCGGCTTCAAAATAAACCTCATATAAAGTATTAGGCTGCACAATTTCTTTTGGGATAAAACCATAGTGCTGTGTTTTTACAAATTGATTATTTGTGTTAAAGCCATCGAGAGTTACAAAATTAAATTCGGTTTCCCCGGCCTTACGATAATACAATCTCATTATTGAAGGTTGACTGGTTAAAAATTCACCGGCAATTGTGGATCTATCTCCATAAAATAAAGATCCCAAGCCAACTTCAATAACTTTAGGCGGAGTTCTTAAAATATAAAAATTTATTCTCTCCTCAAGTGTACCGCCATTATTCTTAAATACAGTTAATCTGAGAGTATAAACATTATCAGAAAAATTGCTTACATCAAGATTATAAATGTTTTCATTTGTTAATTGATTTCTTCCGTTTTCAATAAGTGTTGTCCATTGATCGGGATTATAACCAGTACCTACTTGAAGATTATAACTAATAAAATATGGAGATAAGATAGTTGCATTAATTTCAACTGAATTTCCGTTTGTTGCAAAATCCATTTTCGGAAAATTAAATTTTACAATTGATGGAGCCAGGATACTTAATGCTTTAAATAAATTTAATCTGCCGGCTCCTGCGTGTAAATCCCAACCAGTTTCTCCGATATCATCACAGGTTGATTTTATTATTTGTTTAACTTCATCATTAGTAAAATTTTGAACAGATAAAATTAAAGCTGCTGCTGCTGAAACAAACGGTGCTGAAGCTGATGTACCACCTTCAGGTCTATAACCCGAATTGATTGTGGTTGATAGTATTGAAGATCCGGGTGCAACTAAATCTATTGTAGAACCCCAGGCAAATCCTGCAATAAAATCTTCTGATGTTGATCCGCTGACACTAATTACTTCTGAATAACCTGACGGATAATGTGGTGTATTAACATTATCATTTCCAGCACTTGCAACCAAAACAACATTCTGTGAATAGGCGTATCGAATAACATCTCGTAACACATAGGAAAAAGAATAATCACCAAAACTCATATTTATAACTTTGGCGTGCATTAGAACTGCATATAAAATTGCTGCAGCAACATCATCCTCTTCCCCGCTTCCGCCATTATCAAATGAACGAATGTTTAACATTTTAATTTTTGGTGCAACTCCTGAAACTCCACTTATATTATTGGTCTCAGCTCCCGCAATTCCGCCAACAAATGTACCATGAAACCCGGCGTTTCCTTTAACATAATCATATGGAATATTATCCCAATCATGAAAATCTCCAGCACCAGTATCAGATGGAAAACCTACCCTGTCAACAAAATCCCAGCCCATATAGTCATCCACAAAACCATTATTATCATCATCTATTCCATTGGATCGTTTATCATTTCCCGATTGGTCCAGCCCCATTTCTCCTGAGTTATAAAATATTTTATTCTTTAAATCAGGATGGAAGAATTCAATTCCGGTATCTATAATTGCAAGTAAAACTGTATCAACTCCCTGTGTAATATTCCATGCATCGAATGCTTGTATTTTTTGTAGTGCCCATTGCTGCGAAACCAAGCTATCATTAGGAACAAAATCCATTTTATAGGTGGTTGATTTTTCTATGTATTCAATTTCCGGATCTGAAGACAGCATTGAAGAAAAATTTGTTTCATCTACATTTTCTGCAAACTGAATTTTAACAATTCTGCCGAGAACTTCATCTCCCCTGCCCAATCCTTTAGCGAGATAATTAACCTGAAATTCCGGAAGCGAAACAGGTCTATCAGCAATTACATTACTGAATTTCTGTTCAAATATTTTCTGGTCAACAGATGAAATTGGAACGGAGGTTTTATATTTAATGAAATAAGTTGTTTGCGGATAAATGTTGAGTGCAGATATTAATAGAAAAAGTAAAAAAAACAATCTACAATTCATAGATTTCTTTCTTGAAAGTGGAGTCTACTTTTGTAGGGTAATTGCCTGAAAAACAAGCAGTGCAGAAATTTTCAGGTTCAACTTCAGAAACGGCTTCAAGCATTTCCTCAATAGATAAATATTCTAGACTATCAACTTCAAGATGATCTCTTATTTGTTTTATATTGCCATTAAATTTGTTTGCAACAAGTTCTCCCCTGCTTGGGAAATCCATACCGTAATAACAAGGATGCATTATCGGAGGCGATGAAATCCTGATATGAATCTCTTTTGGATTAGCTTCTTTAATAAGATTCACTAATTGTTTTGAAGTTGTCCCCCTAACAATTGAATCATCAATAAGAACAACTGTTCTTCCTTCAAGTACACCTTTTACAGTATTAAATTTTATTCGTACTCCTATTTCTCGTTTCTCCTGTCCAGGCTGAATAAAAGTTCTGCCGATATAGTGACTTCTGATCAAACCAATTTCCAACTTAGATGAGATGCCATTCTTTTCCAGTTCAGACTGGTATCCTAAAGCGGCTGTATTGGAACTGTCAGGTACACTTATAACAATAACTTTCTCACCATCTTTATCCTTAACAGGATATTTCCTTGCAAGCATTTTCCCAAGACGCCTTCTCATCTTATCTACATTGTGTCCAAAAATAAAACTGTCCGGACGGGAAAAATATATATACTCAAAAATGCAATGTTTTTTAGGGTAGATATCGCCATATATTCTTTCTGATTTTATTTCTCCGGATTCAAAAACCTCATCATCAATGATTACCACTTCACCTGGTTCAACTTCTCTAATAAATTTTGCCTGCAGGATATCAAATGCACAGGTTTCAGACGCAATAACAAAAGCATTATTTAGTTTCCCGATGGATAAAGGTCTGAAGCCGTAAGGATCTCTTGCAGCAATTAGTTTATCGTCAGCAAGAATAGTTAAGCAGTACGCTCCTTCAACTTTTGAGAGGGCTTCTTTTATCTGATCAACCTGGTTATCAAGCTTGCTTCTTGCTATAAGATGAAGTATAACTTCTGTATCACTTGTTGTCTGGAATATCGCTCCTTCATTAACTAACTCCTCTCTTAACAGTTTTGCATTGGTAAGATTTCCATTATGAGCAACGGCAAGATTGCCCAGCCTGTAATTAACCACAAAAGGTTGAATATTCTTTCTTGATTGTGAAGAGCCGGTTGTTGAATACCTGTTATGTCCTATTGCAGAATTTCCTGGTAATTCTTTACTAAAGATTTTTGAATCGTGGAAAACTTCGGTAACTAAACCTTCCCCTTTATGGATATTAAAAACGGAATGATTTTTTTCATTTATGCTCTTTGTTACAATGCCGCAGGCTTCCTGTCCCCTGTGCTGCAAAGCGTGAAGTCCATAGTAAGAATGTAAAGAGGCATTAATAGAACCATATACACCGAAAACACCACAATGGCATTTGGGCTTATCCGGGAAAAAAGTTTTATTCATTTTTGATTTTATTTATGAAGAATCTTAGAATTAAAATTAAGAATAAATGTTCACTTGAAAAAATAGATTTGATTTATTTTAGAAGAAAGGTAGTATTTGAAGACTAATAATAGTCAGTTCAGGTGGAAGTTCAAGTTCAAGAATTAGTTAGTCGGAACGGTGGGATTTGAACCCACGACCACCTGAACCCCATTCAGGTACGCTACCGGGCTGCGCCACGTTCCGAGTATTTATTTTCAAATTAAATCTACAAAAAAAAGAAATAATTATCAGGTTAGTTATTCTTCAGAAAGAAATTTATTAATCTCATTTTTTACTCTTTCAAGTTCACATGATGGTGCAAGATGTCCACAATTGTTAGTTAAGATTAATTTCCTGCAGCTTAAAATATCCGCAAGTTTAATGGCTTCTGTGGGATTAACTATCATATCAGTTTGTGAAACAATTATAAATAAATTTGCCTTAATAATTTTAGCTGCATCGGCTAATGATTCATTATAGTTTCTTGTAATATCATGTTTCATCATAGCCTTAAGCTGAATAAGAAAATCAGTCATTGTAAAAACATCAGATTGTTCTTTACCAAATGATGATAAATATTCTGAAAAGTTTTCAACAGTAGTATGTTCTATAACATATTCGGGAGTTCGGGCAATCATTGCGATCATCATATCAGAAATTTTTTTTATCTCCTTTTCACTTACGCCTTTCTGTTTTGAGGATTGAATCATTTCAGCAAGTGTATTCATCCATAAAAGATCGTAAGAAGTCATTCTGGGTGTAGTTGAATATGCAACAATTTTATCCATATATTCCGGGTAAGCAACGGCCCATTCCATCGCCTGCATGCTTCCCATTGATCCTCCCACTATAGCATAAATATGTTTGAATCCCAAATTTTTTGTCAGAAATTTATATTCAGCATTAACCATGTCTCTAATAGTAATCTCCGGATAATCATATCTATAATTTGATGAGGAAGTTGATATTCCATTTCCTAATGCATCAATAGAAATGATAAAATATTTATTAGTATCGATAAAATTGAATTTGTTAATAAGGCTGGCAATTCCTTCACTCGTTCCGTCAAACCATGTTGGATAGATTATTACATTTGATTTCTCATTATTTAATTTCCCAAACGTCCTATATCCGATTACGCATTCAATAATTTTTTCTCCATAAATCAAATTAAGATCACCAATCTCTGCAAATTTCTGAATTGATTGTGATTGGATTACTGTTGAAAGCAAAATAATAAAGCAGATAAACACGATTGAAAAATGTTTCATGGCAGGTTTAACAGGAAAATAATTTTCGTAAGATTGATTTACTTACAATTACAATTTTGAATGAATAGTTTCTAAAAAACTTTTTATATCTTCAAGATCTTTTTTTAGTGAAGGTTTTTCTTTTTTTACAGAAACATTAGCTGATGTATTTTCAAATAATGTAGGCTCAATTTCACCAGAAATCTTTTCAGGAGAAAAATCTGCAAGTATTTTCTTCGCTCCCTCAATCGTATATTTTTTTTCTCTTAACAAGCTTTTAATCTGAAGAATTATCTGGATATCTTTATTAGTATAAATTCTATTGCCAGCCCTGTTTTTTTGTGGTTTTAGTTCCTCGAATTCAGTTTCCCAGTATCTAAGAACATACTGTTCCATCTCGGTTATTTTACTTACTTCACTAATTGAGTAATAAAGCTTTTTTATTGAAAGGTCTTTCATTGAGTCCTGATAAAAATTTTAGATAAAAATAAATAATACAATGTTTAATATCAACATCACAAACCTATATAAATAATTACTTTAGCTATTCTTTTATAATTTATTTTCTTGGTTAATTATATCAATTAAAACGCTAATATCACTAAGCTCATAATCAGCATCATGACGTTCAGTGTTAAAAGTATCACCGTACTTTGCAAACGCAGTTTTCATCCCAACTTTTTTAGCTCCTTGTATATCTCTTTCTGCCCAATCGCCAACCATTAAAGCTTCCTGCGGGCTGACTTCTAATTTTTCAAGAATTTTTTGAAAGGGTCCCGGCAATGGTTTTCTTTCACCGGTATCATCAAAAGTAACAACTGCATCAAATGTATGCTGGAAGTTTAAAAAAGCAATTCTTAACCAGGCTTCTTTAGCAGGAGCATCAGATAAAACACCCATTTTAATTCCAAGTTTTAACAAGCTGTTCAACGTTGAATAAACATGCGGATATGGGATTAAAGAAGCTTCTCTTGCCCTTCTGTATGCAATAATACCGGCTGATAAAATCTTATGATCAACTTTATTTAAAATTCTTTGAAGCAAAACATCAAACACCTGTTGATATTCTATTCCCCTCTCTTTGTAAATTTCATCAATAATTCTGTTGGCTTCTTCAGAAGTAATTTTAAGACCGGAATCAATCATGGCTGGAATTGCTTCTTCAATAGCTCTTCTTTTCATTTTCATGAAATCAACAAGAGTATTGTCAAGATCAAAGACAATTGCTTTAATCAATTTTAACTCTTCTTTTTATTGCTAATAATTTTTTGAATTAAATAAGCTGCCGCAAAATAACCATATTCCTTAAACCCTGAAATATATCCATCGCAACTGGACGTTGTAATTAATTTTTGTCTAAAGTCTTCTCTTTTAGAAAGATGTGATAAATGGACCTCAACTTTTGGGATTGTGCAAAACTCAAGCGCATCTCTTATTGAAACCGATGTGTGGCTATATCCCCCAGGATTAATTATCAAACCATCATATTTGGCAGAAGCTTCCTGGATAATATTTATTATTTCTCCTTCAATGTTAGAATGAAAAAACGTAAAAGATATTTTTGGGAATTCTTTTTTAATCAGGAATTCAATACCGGATAGATTGGACTTTCCATATTGGGATTTATCTCTTTTCTCTAAAAGATTTAGATTAGCTCCATTAATACAGATTATCTTCATCCTGTTTCAGCCATTTCATCTATTACTTCACGAAGTTTTGGTGTAAGATAAATCTCATCCACGCCTAATTCCTTTAGTGCTAATGAAAGTATAATTACTTTTCTCTGCAGTGTAGCAATCTTATTAACAACTATAACTTTGTTTTCTTTAAGAATACAATATCCACCTTTGAAATCCCCTTTTTCAAACCGGACCTCTGCTCCCAACTGTAAAGCTACATCTTTCAGTTCCTGTATTAATTCTTCAAATTCTTTCTCTTTAATTTTCATTTACCGGCAGAACTTTCTTAGTTAGTGGCTTGAAGATAAGAAGAAATATAATTGCAAAGTAACAGAAGATTTCTATTACTGGAAAACTGCTGAAAATTTTAAAACGCTTTATTATCAAATCTACAACATCATTAGGGTTGAAGGATTCACTATTGATAAGTGAGATAATTTTATAATCTATATTCATAAGGTAAGCTTCAAAAGGAAAAGTAACTAAAATTAATATTGTTATAATAAATAACCATCCGTTCTGTTTAAGATTGAGTTTTGAAAACGCAGCAAAAAATATAAAAGAGAAAAAGAAAATAATGTACAGAATAAATGTGGAAGTGAATGCAGGAAGCAGAGTGAGAATAACTTCCGACAGATTACCGGTGTTGTAATAAGGTCTCAAAATTAAATCGGTATCTTCAAACAGACGATAAGTTATGAATAATCTTGTCATATAACTCCCCATCCATAATGAACCGGATAAACAGGTAATGAACATAAGAATATTAGAAAATTTGCTAAGATTTTTCATAAGTTTAATTAGTTTCAATTGAAAAATATAAAAAATATATGATTGTTGCCTCGATTGATATTGGGACAAATACAATTCTTCTTCTTGTTGCTGAAGTGAATCGTTCCAATCGTGAAATAAAAACTATAAAAAACTTTCATAGAATTCCCAGAATCGGTAAAGGATTGCAGCCGGATACTCCGATGCGAGAAGAAAATATCAAAAGAATGTTTACTGTTTTAACAGAGTATTCTGAAATAATTAATGAATACAAATGTGAAAAAATCCTTATCTCCGGTACAAATGCTCTTAGAATTTCATCCAATAAAAATGAAATTATTAATAAAATAAAAACTCACTTTGGGTTTGAGTTAAATATTATTTCCGGTCAAGATGAAGCCGGATTTTCATACTTCGGTGCCATTAGTAACACGAAGGATGCTATAAATTCTTTAGTTATTGATATTGGCGGCGGTAGTACAGAAATTATTTATGGCAATGGAAATGAAATATTGTTTAGCAAAAGTTTTAATATTGGCGTTGTAAGCGGAACTGAAAATTACTTAACATCAGATCCACCATCAAAAGAACAAATTCATAATCTTAAATTATTCTCCGGGAAAACATTCTTTGAACTAACAAAAGGTGTATTTGCTATTGATTCAGCTATTGCAATAGCCGGAACACCAACTACATTAGCTTGTATCAAGCATGAACTAAAATCTTATGACGAAGATATTGTTGAAGGTTCAACTTTATCTTCAAAGGAAATGGAAAAATTTACTGATGAACTTTCAGAATTAAGTTCCAAAGAAATATTGAATAAATATTTCCAGATTGTGAAAGGGCGTGAAGACGTTTTACTTGCTGGTACTATAATTCTGAAAGATATTATGAGTGTATTTAATTTAAATGAAGTTAAAGTGAGCACTAAGGGAATTCGTTATGGAGCTATAATTAATTGGTTAAACTCTCTGTAATCACGTACTTTTATCTCTCAAAATATCCTCATATACAGAAATAAAAGTTTCAATATGTTCTTTTATTGCAATTAGTGGCGGTAATATTCTTACAACATTTTGATTTGTACAATTAACAAGCACTCCTCTCTCACGAAATTGATCAACTATCCGGCTGCATTCATAAAAGTGCTCAACACCAAGCATATAACCTTTTCCTCTGACCTCTTCAATATCTTTACGGAATTTATCTTTTAGCTTTTCAAGTTTTTCAAAAAAATATTCTCCATTGCTCTCGACTTTTTGTAAGAGCCCCTCTTCAAACACTTTTTTAAGGACTACATTTCCGGCGGCGCATGCAACAGGATTTCCGCCAAATGTGGTACCATGAGTTCCGGTTGAGAAAACATTTTTTAATTCTGCTGAAACAAGAATAGCACCGAGCGGAAGACTTCCACCAATTGCTTTTGCAGTAACTACAACATCAGGTAAAATATTATAGTGATTAAATCCAAATGGTTTTCCGGTTCTGCCGATCCCAGTTTGAATTTCATCTGCTACAAGAATAAAAGAGAATTGCTTCCAAAGTTCTTCTATTTTCTTTACAAATTTTTCAGAAGCAGGAACAATACCACCCTCTCCCTGGATAAATTCAATAAATATCGCAGCAGTATTTGAATCAATTTTATTCTGAAGATCTTCCATATCATTAAATTTTATATGGGATATGTTCGTCAATAATGGTTCATAACCTTGCCGGTATTTTTCTTTTGGCGTTAAAGTTAACGCACCGTAAGTTCTCCCATGAAACGAACCTGTAAAAGAAAATATTTTTTTATCGGGTCCTTTAATTTTTCTGATTAATTTAATTGTTCCTTCAACTGATTCCGTGCCGCTGTTGCTTAGGAATATTCCTGACATCCCGGAATATTTTAAAAGTTTATTAGCAAAATCTATTTGGATATCCGTAATGAAATTATTAGAGAGATGAGAAAATTTTTTAATCTGTTCAGTAACCGCTGCAATAATGTCGGGATCAGCATAACCTAACGCATTTACTGCAAGCCCGGAAAAAAAATCCAGATATTTATTTCCACTTTTATCATATAAAAAAACACCTTTTCCATGTGAAATATCTATCGGAATTCTTTTATAAGTTGGGAGAAAATATTCTTTTTCTTTTTCGAAAATATTTGTCATACAAAAAATATAGATACTACATAATAAATTGATAGATAAAAACTAAAATATATAAACAGGGTGAATACTAATGAATAAATAAAATTTCTGCTTTGCAATTTGAGGGCTGTAAAGGTCAAGAATATGCTCCAAACAACTAATAATATTTCAAATGAAAACAAAGTATATGATAATGTTTCTTTAATAATGAAGGGAGATGGATTGAAGTAAAATAAATATTCGCCAAATAAAATTAGTTCTATTGGGAATAAAATTAAAAACCCGAATGTTAATGGAAGAAATGAATAAGTAAGAATTGCAAAATTATCTTTAACCTTAGTTCTAACCCCAGTTCCCTTAAAAATTTCTTTTATTATCCTGGAAAAAAATAAAATCAGCAGCACACTAAGAATAAGAATTATTATATAGCAATTAAAAAACCCCGATAAATCTGCATTCCATTTTTTAAAATAAATCGTAAGAAAAATTCCATTAAGCAGCATCTTACCTGAAATTAAAATCCATAAAAGAGTTAGAAAATTTTTATGCTCTGAGAAGATTATAGATCTAAATGCTTTTGAAGGATTTTCAATTAAGAGTCCGATCGTAGACCAGAGATCAATATTATAGACTCTTTCCCTTAAATAGGATTTGCATTTGTAGCAGATAAGTTCATAAAAAGCATTTTCCGAACTGCAGTTTTTACAAACGACAACATTTTTCATAAGGGTTTTTTTATGCTTAAAAGTTTACCCTCAAGTTAAGCATTGGCATTTTAGTAAGAAAATCTTCTTCAACATTAAAATCAAAAAGATGAGCATCCACATAAGCATCCACCAGGTTAAGCAAATAAAGAAGTCCCATATAAATTGTAAATAAATCTCTTTGATCGCGGTAGAAATCTCTGAAACGAATATATTGCACAGGGTTTTGAATCGAAAGCTTCTGATAGTCTGAATATAGATTGTCATAATGAATCCATCCATAAACTAACAGTGAAGCGGCACCCCAAATTATTGGTGCTTTAATGTATGATTCATTATAGATTTGTCCAAGACCAGGCACTACTGCACTTTGAAGTACAGCAAGCCACGGAGATTTTTGCATAACGAAAACAGAATCTTGTTTTTTAGTTGGAGTTGTATCTTGCTGTGAGAATAAAACTGATGAAAAAATAAAAATCAGGATTAAAATCTTACCTAAAGTTTTCTTGGTCATATTGAGCGAAGAGAAATATCTGATAATATGCAGCAAGATTCTTCACTTCCTGCCTGCATACCTCTGCCAAAGGCAGATAAATTCAGTATGTAAAACGGCAGGCAGGCGTTCATAAAGAAAATTTTGCATATCTTTTTAACTGTAATTTTTATTGATGATTTCAAAAAGTTCAAAGAGTCTTTCCAATTCATCAGTTGAATAAAATTCAATTATTATTTCCCCGGAACCATCCTGCTTTTGCCTGCAGATAACTTTCGTTCCAAATATTTTTTGTAGCCTGTCCTCAATATTTTTCATCTCTCCACTTGACGAAGTGCGCGGCACAGATGTTACAAATTTTTTCCCGTCTGATGCTGCAGTTAATCTTTTTACAAGATGCTCAACTTTTCTAACAGAAAGATTATTTTCTCTAATTCTTCTTAAAGCCTCAAGCTGTAATTCTTCACTTGGAAGATTTATTAAAGCTCTTGCATGACCTGAAGTTATTTCTTCCTTTATCAGGCTATCCTGTAATTCCTGAGGTAATTTTAATAACCTTATTGTATTTGCAACGGTCGTCCTGTCTTTTCCAACTTTATCAGCAATTTGTTCTTGCGTAAGATGGCATTCATCCATTAACCTTTTATATGCTATTCCAATTTCAATTGGATTAAGTTTTTCTCTTTGAATATTTTCTATTAGTGCAAGAGCCAGCATTGCTTCTTCTGTATCAACCTTTATTATGTAAGCCGGAATCTCTCTCATTCCTATAGCGCTGCATGCCTTTAATCTTCTTTCGCCAGAGATTAATTCATAAAGATCTGGAGCTTTTCTTCTTACTGTGATTGGTTGAATAAGTCCGTTGGAGAGTATAGATTTTTTTAATTCCTCAAAAGCTTCAGGGTCAAAATGTGTTCTTGGCTGAAAAGGATTTGGAGAAATATTCCCTACAGGAATTTTAGCCAGCACATCGTTTTTAGTTCCATCATCTTTTTGAAGATTTGTATAATCTGCATTGCTTTCTTCCGGGTCCTTAAACCTTTGGGGATTCATTAAAGCATCAAGTCCCCTTCCTAAACCTGTTTTCATTTTACTCATTATTTGTTTTAGTTAACTTTAATTTCATTTCTCTCAAGCAATTCAGAAGCAAGTGCCATATAATTTTTGGAACCTGTGGAAATTGCATCATAAAGAATAATTGGTTTTCCAAAACTCGGGGCTTCAGAAATCCTTACATTACGGTGAATTACTGTATTAAAAACTTTATCGCCAAAATATTTTCTCACTTCATCTGCTACCTGCTGAGATAATCTTAGTCTTGAATCATACATGGTTAACAGCACGCCTTCAATTGATAAATCCTTATTAAAATGCTGCTTAACAATATTAATTGTATTGAGAAGCTGCCCGAGCCCTTCAAGAGCAAAATACTCACATTGAACGGGAATAAGAACTGAATCGGAAGCAGTAAGTGAATTTAATGTTAATAATCCAAGTGAAGGAGGACAATCAATAATAATAAAATCATATTTCTCAACAGTTCCAATTAAAGCTTTTTTTAAAAGTGTTTCTCTTTCAGGGAAATCAACCATTTCAATCTCTGCACCAACAAGATTAATATTTGAAGGAAGCAAATCCATAAACGGCATATATGTGTTAATAATTACTTCATCCATTCTTTTGGTTCCAATAAGGACTTCATAAACGGAAGGATTCTGATTACTTATTCCTAAACCGGATGATGAGTTTGCCTGTGGATCAATATCTATTAGTAATGTTTTCTTTTCGGCAGCAGCAATAAGAGATGAAACATTAATTGCAGTTGTAGTTTTACCTACACCACCCTTTTGATTTGCAACTGAAATTATCTTAGCCAATAATCGCCTGTGTTAACTGATTGTTTGGAGTAATGCCTGCCTGACGAAAGGCAGGAAGTATTGGAATGCCGGAGTAAAATTTTGGCTACCAATTACATTATTCCAAAACTCCATAATTCCATAACTCCAATTATAGTTTTTTTTCCTACAAAGATACATTATTAAATGTTTGATGAAAACACCTGATAAGTAAAATAATCATAGACTTATTTCCTCACCGTAATCCATTACTTTACATTTGAATCCTGATTTCTCAATTAGTGATTTAAATTCATTTGGATCCGCTTTAATAACAGGAAATGTATTATAATGCATTGGTATTGCAATTTTTGGTTTTACAAATTCCACAGCCTTTGCAGCATCCTTTATTCCCATTGTGTAATTATCCCCGATTGGAACAAGCATATAATCAATTGGGTTCAATTCGCCAATCAATTTCATATCATAAAATAATCCTGTATCACCGGTGTGATATATATTTTTTCCCTCGATACTTAAAATAATTCCGGCAGGTTCACCGGCGTACGTTTTATCCGGAGTCATTGAGCCGTGATGAGCAATTGTAAATTTCACTTTACCGAAATCAAACTGATGCGCACCTCCAATGTGCATATTGTGAGCTTTAAAACCTTTATCTATACAATAGTTTGCAAGTTCGTTAACACAGATAAATAATGTTTTTGATTTATCGGCAATTTTAAAAGCATCTCCAATATGATCTCCATGCCCATGAGAAAGAATTATACAGTCTGCTGTTAAATCTTTAGCTTTTACAACAGAATTCGGGTTACCATCTATAAAAGGATCAATAAGAATTTTTATATCACTTCCGGTTGTTACCTGGAAAGCAGAATGACCAAAATACCTGAGTTTCATTTTAACTCCCTTTTTTTTCAGGAGAGAAGTTTCTGAAAATTACTTAATGCTTTTGAATGAGTAAACTTCATTAATTCAAATTTTAAATTTTCGTTAAGACTTTCCCTTCCCTCCCCTATTTTTTTAAATATTGTTTTAGTTACTCTTATTTTTTCATTCTTTAATGAATTCATACTTTGATATAAAATATCGAGGTCTCTTAATTTTCCTGAAAAGTCCTGAAGGAATTCAATGTGTTTATAAAGAGCTAAGAATTTCTTTTTATCAAAACAGGAAATAAAAAGCTCCATATTATATCTTGCGCGTCTCAAAGCAATTCTAACCTGATGAAGGTTTTCAACAGTTTCATTTTCAAAAAAATCTTTAATTGATGAAAGAAGATGTTCCAGTCTTTGAATCATTACTAATTTAGCGGAATCACAAAAAAGTTTGTGATTATTTAAACCCTCTATTTCCCATTTTCTTGCCATATCATTCAAATAAAAAGTACCTTAATAAATCCTTTAATTGTTTGATAAGCACGCATCTTACTTTTTTCTGAACCATAAATGGTTGGAATATCAATGAAACTAATTCTTAGTTTTTTTTTTGCTGCATAAACTAACATTTCGCTTTCAGCTTCAAAGCCTGAAAAAGTTGGCAAAATATTTTTAAGCTTTTCTGTTCTGAGTCCCCTGAAGCCACTTTGGCTATCAAGGATTTTTATTTTAGTCTTAAGACTTAAAAGTTTTGAAGTTATTTTATTACTAAGAATTCTTTGAAAAGGCATTCTGTTAGATTATTTAACCTGTTGCCGATTACTAAATCATTAAGTTTTAATTTTTCTATAAAATGAGGAATATGTTCTGGAGAATGTTGTAAATCTGCATCAAGAGTAATTGTGTAATTAGTGTTAAGCTTAATACTTTTTTCAAATCCTCTTTTCAAGGAAAAACCTTTTCCCCTGTTCACATTATTTTTAAGAACAACAATTCTTTCAGTTTCTGGAATTCTTTTTAATGAATCATCAATTGAACCATCATCAATACAAATTATTAGATCAACATAGTTAAGAGTTTTTTCAATTATATCTTTAATCGTTCTTTCTTCATTATAGAAAGGAATGACTGCACAAACATTATTTTTCCTTAATGTACTGTTCAATTATACTTCTCCAACCTCTTGCCGGCTGAGGTTTAATTGCCTTAACTAATTGCTGCTTCAGACCTTCTTTAGATAAACCTTTTTTCAGTTTTCCTTCCTCTGCAATTGAAATAGCTCCGGTCTCTTCAGAAACAATTACACATATTACATCAGCTTGTTCAGAAATTCCTAATCCTGCACGATGACGCATACCCAAAGCTTCACTATTAATCTGGGTTGAAGAGGATAACGGAAGCGTACATCGGGCAGCTTCAATAATATTGTTTTTAATTATCACGGCACCATCGTGTAATGGTGAGCGGGGAAAAAATATTGATGTTAATAATGATTTAGTTAACCGTGCATTCAATATTTCACCTGTCTCAGCATAACCCCGAATACCTGTTGACCTGATAATTACAATTAAAGCACCATGCTGATGTTGCGAAAGTTCAAACGCTGCATCTGTAATTATTGATGCTGCTTCAGGTGTTTCCGGCTTTACAAATAAATTGAAGAAAGGATTCTTAGCAACCATTACAAGTAGTCTTCTCAATTCAGGCTGAAATAAAATAAGAAATGCAATTACCCATATATCAGTAATTAATTTTAATAACCAGCTTAATGCGCGGAAATTCGCCGCCTGTGAAACAAAAGATAGAAGAAGGACAATCATCAGTCCTATAAATATCTGTGCGGCGATTGTTCCTTTAAGTAAGGTATAAAGTTTATAAACGATAAATGTTACAATTGTAATATCGATTACGTCTGTAAAAGTAACTGTTATAAATCCTATTTTAAAAAGGTCAAACATTAATTAGCATAAATAAAATTTAGAAGTTTTTTTGTTTTAACCGCATTGGAGATATTATGTGTTCTTATAATTTTAGCGCCATTTCTTATTGCAATTGTTTCAGCTATAGAGGTTGCAGTATCTCTCTCGTTCAGATCAAGATTAAGAGATTTTCCGAGAAACGATTTTCTAGATAATCCGATTAATATCGGATATCCGAGGCATTTAAAATCAGATAATCTTCTCAAAATTTCAAAGTTATTTTCAACACTTTTTCCAAACCCAATTCCCGGATCAGCAATAATATTTTCCACACCAGCAGTCCTGGCAATTTCTGTTTGGTTAAAAAGAAAATCATAAATCTCAAAAATAAGATCATCGTATAGCGGGTTTGCCTGCATTGTTTTTGGAGTTCCCTTTATGTGCATAATAACAAGAGTTGCAGAGAATTCATTTGCAATTTCTGCAATCTTTTTATCAAAAGATAATCCGCTAATATCATTAATAATTTTTGCTCCGGCCTGGCAGGCTTCTCTTGCCACAGAACTTTTTGTTGTATCTATTGAGATTAATGCGTTTGGTTTTCTTTTTAATATTTCTTCAACTACGGGAATAACTCTTCTCTTTTCTTCATCTTCAGGGACACGATCTGAACCCGGTTTTGTTGATTCACCTCCAACATCTACAATATCAGCACCATTATCAAACATCTCCACTGCATATTTAACAGCATCATCCTTGTTAAAGTATTTACCGGAATCTGAAAATGAATCGGGTGTTACATTTAAAATTCCCATTATAACGGGTTGTTGAAATTCAATATTCCCTGCTTTAACAGAAAGCTTATCATAAGTTTTATAATTCGAAAGAACTCTTTTTATTTCGCTTGATAAATTATTTAATCCTTCTTTGGAAAACTCATCCGTAATTTTTAACAAATCACTATAGGGCAAAGTAAAATAATTTTTCCCGTTTGTTGTTTTAATAGATAATTCAGCTTCTGTTTTATTCCCGGTTAAAATTTCAGAGAGGATTTCTATATTATCTCTTTCTATTCCCGAAAGAGATAGATTTACCATTGAAGATTTTAGCAATTCTTCTTTTTTATTTGATTTATCCGGATGGAAACTAACCTGTACTGTCAAAATTTATCATTAGAAATGATTAAGGAAAATATTTTATGAACACTAAATAATTACTAATAATCAGCTAAGTAATGTTATTTAAACAATAATTTTCTTCCCTTTTGAAATTATGTTTTTAAATTTCAATGTAGTGGTTGTGATATCTTCAGTTCCAAAAATTGAACTTCCAATAACAAATGCATCAGCACCTGAAGCGAGAATATCACCAATATTATTTAGATCAATTCCGCCATCAACTTCAATTAAAAAATTTGCATTTAATTCTTTTCTAAGTCTTGCAGTTTCAGAAATTTTCTTTAGTGAGTTTAAAATAAAATGCTGACCTCCAAATCCCGGGTTAACCGACATTATTAAAATCAAATCAACATCTTTAGCAATATCCTGTAATAAACTTACTGGTGATGCCGGGTTAATAACTACACCAGCTTTAATTCCCAGTTCTTTAATTTTGTTTATAGTTCTGTTTAGATGAATTACTTCTTCAAGATGAACAGAAATAATTGAGGCACCTGCTTTTACAAAAGCTTCAAGAAAATTATCCGGCTTTTCTATCATTAAGTGTACATCAAGCGGAAGTTTTGTAATTCTTCTTGCAGCTTCAACTAAAATAGGACCAAAAGTTATGTTGGGAACAAAGTGTCCATCCATAATATCGCAGTGAATCCAATCTGCGCCCCCCATTTCCACTAACCTGATTTGTTGTTTAAGATTGCTCATATCTGCTGATAAAATTGAAGGAGCGAGTACAGGCATTATTCAACAACCTCCTTTTCACCAGGTTCTGCTGCTTTCGTAACAAAAAGATCTACGTGGTCACCACTGTTCACTTTATTACCTTTACTTGGATATTGATCAAGCACGGTGTTAGGCAGAAGAGAAAATGATCTTTGATAATTTATTTTCCCAATCGTTAATGAATTTTCTGTAAGAATTTTTTCAGCTTCGGAAAGAGATTTACCAATAAGGTCTGGAATTTCAATAGTTCCTTCAACTTCTCCGGCGCTAATGTAAACTCCAACAAAGGATCCTTTTTTAAGAGTTGTTCCTTCGGCAAATTCCTGGTCAAATATCATATCTTTAGGATTATCCGAAGGAATTTCTTCTATTCTTCCAAGCTTTAACCCTATTCTCTCAAGTGAAAGTTTGGCATCTCTTACAGATTTACCTTTTAAATTAGGAATTGTTACGAGAGGTTCACCACCGCTTACAAAAAGGTAGATTCTCCTTCCCTCTTTAACTTTTTCTCCCTCCGAAGGTCTTTGAAAAATAATTGAACCTTTGGCAAATTCCACATCGTAAGTTGTGTCACCTATTATCGCTTCAAGATTTGCATTTTCAATTTTTTCTATCGCTTGTGCTTCCGGTAAACCTTTTACACCCGGAACAATAACTTCAGGAGAACTTACATACCATGGTAAAATCAGGTTATCAAAAATTAAAACTAGAATTATTGAACCGAATAAAAACAGGAGTAACTTCTTAAATAACGGCTTTTTTAGAATATTTTTCATTATTCTAAATATATCAAACAGCCTTTTATTAAACAACACAAACTGTTCTGGAATTAGTTGAGTCTGATGTCATTTTATATATGGGATTTATTATTTTAACATATAAACCTAACAGACTAAAGATGCACAAAAATTATTTTATTCTAAACAGGCTGGCTCTTGAACTCAATAATGAATTAAAGGGTTTCAGGATAATCCGTGCTTTTTCTTTCGAGAAAGACAGGTTGGTGCTACATCTTTTAAATAAACATGAAGAATTAAGTATTGAGATTTCAGTTAACCCCGGTATTCCGTATCTGAATTTAAGAAATAATATTTCTATCCCTAAAAGAAATTTAATTGATTTTTTCAATTCTCATCTTCCTCTCACAATTTTAGCAGTTGAAATTTCTGAAGGTGACAGAATTTTAAGGTTAAATGCAGATAAAGCATTTATTTATTTTGCAATCAGGGGTAAGCTCACTAACATTTATTTAATCTCTGATGAAGAAAGTTTAGAGAGCTTTAAAAAGACAGATGAAGAAATTATTATTAATTTCAAAGATGAAGTCCAAAAGCATCATTTCATTTCTGAATTTAATATTCCGAAAATTGAATTTAAATTTATTGAACCCGAAGCTGTCCGGAAAAAATATCCCATTATTGGTAAAGATATTATTAATGAGATAAAATTAAGAAAAGGAAATGCGGATAGAATATCAACTAAGGATCTTCTAAATGTTTTGGATGAAATAAAAAATAATAATCCCGCAGTCTTTATAGATGAAAATACAGATGAAGTTAATTTAGGAGTTGAATCATTCAATATTTTTCCTTTTACAAGGAAAGAGAATTTCCCAAATTTAATTAAGGCATTAAATTTATTTCTGGTTCAGAAGTTTTCAAGAGGAACTCTTTCAGATAAAAAAAGAATAATTGAAAAATATCTTGAAAAAGAATTAAATAAGCTATCCGGGAAATTAAATGATGTTAATTTTAGATTGCAAAAAGGGACTAGAGAAGACGAATACAATAAAATTGCAAACCTGCTTTTAATAAATATTAATAAGATATCAAAAGGTACAGACAAAATTGAACTTCAGGATATTTATAATAATGATATTTCATTTTCTGCAAAGCTTGATCCTAAATTTTCCCCGAAGCAAAATGTTGATTCTTACTTTGAAAAAGCAAGGAATGAGAAAATCAAATTTGAAAAATCAAAACAATTATCTTCCGGGTTAGAGAAAAAATATTCTGAGTTAAAAAATATCAAAGAGAATTTTTTAAATGCTGAAACAAATGAAGATTATAATTTTATAATGAAGAAATTGAATCTTAAGCAGGAAGAAAAGAAGAAACCGGATGATGAGATTAAAAATAAATTTCGCCATTATCTAATTCATAATAAATACAATGTTTTTGTTGGAAAGGACAGTAAGAGCAATGATCTCCTGACATTGAAATTTGCTAAGCAGAATGATTATTGGTTTCATGCAAGAGGAGTTTCAGGATCTCACGTAATCCTGAAGAATGATAATCCAAAAGAAGGCGTACCAAAAAACATTTTAAAAATCGTATCTTCAATAGCGGCATATCACAGCAAAGCTAAAACATCGGGGTTAACACCTGTTTCTTATACACAAAAAAAATATGTAACTAAAAAGAAAGGGATGGAACCGGGTAAAGTTGCATTGTTAAGAGAGGAAGTTTTAATTGTTAAGCCTGAAATTCCACAAGGATGTGAATACCTGATTGATGAGTAATTAAATAAAGCGTAAAGGCAAATCACAAATAAATTCCAATTTCCAGATTTCAAAACTTTTTTATAAAAATAATTATTCATTTGGCTTGTATTTGGGATTTGAGGATTATTAAGATACCACCGTGTGGAGCTGCAGCGCCCTCCGTGTTTGTTACACGCTACAACCCCACAAGCGGCAGGTATTGGAGTCACGGTTTAATATTGCCAATAAGTATGCCGTACAAAAATTTATATTTTACATAGATATTCTTTTGTTTTTATTCTTTATAAGTTCGTTTTGAGAGGAAAACTCAATCTGAGATAATCAGCGTATAAATATTTTTCGTAATAACACTAAATATTTGTGGGGATTTGAATTGGTTTTTCTATCCATCTTTCGTGGAGAATAGATATGCAATCATTCAAATGAATCTGTTTAATAAGGATTGATATTCTAAAGGAGGAAGTTGTAATACTTATTGGATTTATATTACTGCCATACAATAGTTCCAGTGTTGATTGAAGTATTTTATTATCGCGATTTAGTGATAAACTTTTTGCTGAGGCAAGTAAAGAATCAGTCGTCTTACCAATAGCAGAAACAACAACAGCTACATTGTACCCGGACTTTTGTACATTTTGAATTATGGCAGCAACTTTTTTTTCCCCAGATCAGTTAAAGAACTCCCACTATATTTCTGAACAATGATTGCCGTTGGAATTAAAGCCTTCGTAATTCTTGCATCAGCTGAGTTTTTATTTTGGTTTTTCTATCAACTTTTTTTAGCAGCTTTGCCGGTACACCAGCTACAACCGAATATGGTTCAACATCTTTAACAACTACTGAACCAGCTGCTATTACGGCTCCCTTCCCAACCCTAATCCCTTCGAGAACAACGGCATTAGCTCCTATTAAAACATCATCTTCAATTATTACAGGATCAGCACTTGGGGGTTCAATAACGCCTGCAAGAACAGCTCCGGCACCGATATGACAATTCTTTCCTACGACTACTCTGCCGCCTACCACAACGTTCATATCAATCATCGTCTTCTCCCCAATTACGGCACCGATATTTAAGACAGCACCCATCATAATAATACAATTATCGCCAATCTCAACTAAATCTCTTATAATTGAACCTGGTTCTATTCTTGCATTATATTTTTTAAGATCTGCCAATGGAATTGCAGAATTTCTTCTATCATTTTCAATCTTACAGCCTGTTATAAATTTTTTATTAGTTTCATAAAACTTATTGAATTCATTTAATTCGCAGAAAAGAATTCCAAATTTATCTTCCCCAAAAAAATCAAGGTTATCAAAATTTATTTTTCCCAGTTCACCCTTTAAATAAATTTTGCAGGGAGTTTTCTTTTCAGCGTTTGAGATATAATTTATTATTTCGTATGAATCCATTTTAACTACCAAAGATTACTTCTTTTAAATGAATAAAATCCGTTTTTCTTTTTCAAAGCAAAATCTGCAGATAATAAAATTCCTTCTGCAAAAGTTCTTCTTGATATAGCATGATGAGAAATTGAAATTGTATCACTCAATCCGCCAAAAGTAATTGTGTGATCGCCTATTATATTTCCTAATCTTAGTGATGAAATATTTACTGTTTTTGAACCGAGTATATCTTTGATCATTAATGCAGTGCCTGAAGGTTTATCTTTTTTATATCTATGATGTGTTTCAGAAATTTCAACATCCCAATCTTGCAAAACATCATTTGCAATTTCACTAAGTTTTAATAACACCTGCACTCCAACTGAAAAATTAAAACTTTGGATTACAGGAACAGTTAATGACAAATCTTTTAGTTTTTTCAAATCATCCTTATTCAATCCTGTTGTTGCAATTACTAAAGGAATCCTAAATTGTTTTACAAGTTCTAATGTTTTATTTATAGCAGTAGGAAGTGAACAATCTATAATAATTTTGGGGAGATCTTTCTTTACCTCTGATTTTAAATCAAGTTCATAGACAAGCTTGTAATTTTTCTCACTAAAAACTTTAATTACTTCACTGCCAAGTTTTCCGGTGCTGCCTATTAATCCGTATTTAATATTTTTATCCATTAAATTGATTTCATTCTATTTAGGATTAGCTCTTCCGATTTTTTACTAATTGGTGAAAGCGGGAGTCTTAAAATATTTTTACACAAACCCATTTCATACATTACAAATTTTACTGGTGAAGGAGAAGTTTCAACGAATAAAAGGTTCATCATTTCTAAATATTTATTATTTAATCGCTGAGCATTTAGGAAGTCATTATTAAGAATTGCATCTGTAATTTGTTTCATCTTTTTCGGATAAGGATTTGAAAATACCGAGACTACACCAACACCACCCAGTGCCATTATTGGAAGAGTCTGGTCATCATTTCCTGACAGAACATTTAAGGAGGGCGATTTAATTGAAAACAACTGCGCAATCTGTGAAATATTTCCGCTTGCTTCTTTTACAGCAATTACATTTTTACATTCTTCATGAATTTTAACGATTGTTTCGGGCAGCAAATTCATTCCTGTTCTTGAAGGGACATTATAAAGAATTATAGGGAGAGAAGTTCTTTCAGAAATATATTTATAATGTTCTACCAGGCTGTTCTGTGTTCCTTTATTATAATAAGGATTTACAATCAGCACAGCATCAGCTTTATATTCCTCGGCAATTTTGTTAAACTCGGCAACTTTTTTTGTATTATTTGTTCCGGTTCCGACGATAATTTTTGTATTCCCTTTTGTATTTTCTATTGCTGTACTAATAATCTTTCTTCTCTCTTCATCAGAGATAACGGGTGATTCGCCCGTTGTTCCAAGCAGAATAATTGCATCTACTCCCCCGCTTATTTGGTAATTAATAATTTTTTCTAAACTCTTATAGTCAACATTATAATCTTCATCAAAAGGTGTAATAAGTGCAGTACCCGTTCCTTTAAACATTCAAATTTCCTTTAATATTCTTTGAATAAAATGTAATGTGTTTATAAAATTGTTTTTTGCAGATATAATTATGAATCAAGATTAAATAATTCTTACAAAAAATATTAAAAATTTTTCCAACTATTTTATTAAAAAAATAAAACTAACTATGAGAGAGATTATTTTCTTCCAATGAAAAGGTTACCGGAAAAATTTTCACTTTCAGTTATCTCATTTTAACATTATTAATCTTAATAAAAAACAGTGATAAGAAAATAAATAAAAACCGTAATCTTAATTGATTCAACTTGAGAAAGAATTCGGAGGCATAAATGTTGAAAAAAAGATTGCCGAGTTCGAATGAATAAATTAATTAACATATTTATAACATTAAAAGGGAATGATTTTATGAAATCCTTAGTTTTATTCTTTGCAATATCTGTTTCAATGATTCTGACATCTTGTTCACAGCTAGACGAACAAACTTCGCCTTTAGGACCAACGATGAATAAGCAATCAAAAAACTCACCTACTCAACCTTATACTTATTTGGCAACCTTCCCGGAATTAAATTCTGTTAAGTGGAGTCTTTCAAATAATGATGATGGAAATGTAGTGGTTAGTTTTATTAGTCCAGTAAAAAATTATTCGCATCTATTTTGCATAGTCTCTTACGCCGACATATTTGAACCTGCACTCCCTAATTACGAATTGTATTTTGTTGGTAAACCAAAGAACAATGAATTTAATTTCCATGTACCAGCTAATAAGGTAATATCAAACATTAGAGTTTATGTTGTTTATAACTATGGTGGTTCAAGATTACCTTATGCTGATATGCAGAAATTCAATTCGGTGCCGGTCAACCAGTGGTATGCAAAAGGAGAAACAATATCTGTGGATGCAGCCAATGATATAAATTTTAATGAGCACTTATTTATAAGAATTGAATCGCTGAGTGGAAGTTTCCTTGTATTTGTTGGCAAACCTGCAAGCTCAAATTTTGATATTCCAAAATATGGTGATATGAATGTTGAAAGATTAGACCTTTATGGCTTTAGCACTTTCCGATCTGGTGATTCGTTCTAATGTGACTCCAATAAATAAAAAGCCGGATTTCAGAAATGAGTCCGGCTTTTTTATTTTAAATGATATTGGTATTTTTGTTTGAAACTAAATGATATTTGCACCCGTAGCTCAATTGGATAGAGCATCTGACTACGGATCAGAAGGTTGAGGGTTCGAATCCTTCCGGGTGTACTAAACTTCTATAAAAGCTCATCCACATTTGTAAACCAATAAGTATGTTCATCACTCGGCAGTGATTTTTTATGATGACGGATATAAATTGGGACAATCAAAAAAATAACAATAAATAGAGTAGTAGAAATTAATGTTGCGATGGGGCTCATTACTATCTCCTTTCATAATTAAATGCTTTATTTTTTCTTTATTTCCTTTTTTTTAAAAAAAACTATTGAAATTTTCTTTCAATTTTCCTAGCCAATTTTAATTGGGAATGAATTTAATATTACATTATTCCTTTCTTGTTGATAGAGATCATAACAAAAAATATTCAGTCCGCAAATTGATTACAATTCTTGCTAAATCACTTATTTATCAAAATGTAAAACTATTTCTGGTTGTGATTTATTTAACAATAATCTTGTATAAAGATATTTTACAGTTAACAACTGTTCACAACTATTATTTTTTTATTTATAACTAAATTTTATTTTAACCCGCTAAAGATATTATATATAATTTTAATGGACTCCTTTTTTAAAAGGGAGTTGAATAACGGAGGGTTAATATGCTCAAATTAAATCATCTCGATTATTATCGTCTCCCATGGAATTTAACAGACAACTCTATTTCCTGGCTTGAACCTACGGCTGCGTGTAATCTTTCTTGTGACGGTTGCTATCGTAAAAATGAAAAAAATAGTCACAAGACAATGGAAGTAATAAATGAAGAGCTTGATGTATTTACAAGATTAAGACAATGCGACGGTATTTCAATTGCTGGTGGCGATCCATTAATGCATCCCGGTATTATTGAAATTGTAAAATCAATTAAGAATAGAAATATTAAACCAATTATTAATACAAATGGTCTCGCTCTTACTAAAGAACTTCTTCATGAACTAAAAAAAGCTGGGGTATTTGGATTTACTTTTCATATTGACAGCAAACAAGGTCGACCTGGCTGGAAAGAAAAGAATGAACTTGAGATGAATGAACTAAGACTTCATTATGCTGAAATGTTAGCTGAAGAAGGTGATATTTCCTGTTCTTTCAACTCAACTGTTTATGAAGATACTTTACAGTATGTACCAGGAATGGTAAAATGGGCTCAGGAACATATTGATATTGTCCAGGTAATGGTATTTATTCTTTACAGGGCAGTTAATAATGGGCAGGTGGATTTTTACCTTGGTCCTAAAAAGATGGATATGAACAAGCTTGTTTATAATGAAGAGACAACTGAGAGAACTGATATTAAAGCTGAGGAAATTGTTGAGCTTATAAGAAAAGAAAATCCTGATTTTGATCCTTGTGCTTATTTAAATGGCTCGGAACAGCCTGATTCGTTTAAATGGTTACTGACAGGGAGACTGGGCAGAAAAAATAAAATCTATGGTTATGTCGGAAGCAAGGGCATGGAAATTTTGCAGACGTTCTATCATCTTTTACATAATAAATATCTTGCTTATGCACGTCCAAAAGATTCATCAATGGGGAGATCAATGCTTTTACTTAGCCCATTTGATAAAAAATTGAAAAAAACGTTTTACAATTATTACAGTAATCCAATTAACATTTTCAAAAAACTTTATTATCAGTCTGTAATGATAATACAACCTGTAGATTTCTTAGACGATGGAAGGCAGAATATGTGCGACGGATGTCCTGATATTACGGTATGGAATGGAAAACTGGTTTGGTCTTGTAGAATGGAAGAGCAGTTGAATTTTGGCCAGAATTTAAAATCTTATCCAAAAGATTTTATGAACTGAGGAATAGGATTTAATTCTTCCAAAAAATTTAACTTAGATAATCGAGTTTTGCTTTAAGCAAATCGAATTTAAGCGGTTTAGTAAAATAATCATCTGCTCCCAGGTTTTTTGCAGTGTTATAATTTTGTTCATCTCCATAAGCAGTAATCATAAATACTTTTAACTCGGGATACAGAGTTTTGATTTTTTTTAGTAATTCAATCCCATCCATTTCGGGCATATTGATATCTGTTAAAATCATATACTCTGTACGGTTCTCAAATGATTTGAGCAATTCCAATGCAGAAGTTCCGTTTAGAGCATAGTTAATTTGTAACTGACCTGATTTAATTTCTTTCCTGAATTTTTGCTGAAATAAAAATTGGACATCACGTTCATCATCCACGACTAATAGTTTCATTTTTATTCTCCTAAAGATTTAGGTAAAGTAATTATAAACAAGCTTCCTTCTCCTACTTTTGTTTCCACTTTCAATTCACCGCCGTGAACTTTAGTAACAATATCATAGCTCAGGGAAAGTCCTAACCCTGTCCCCTCCCCTGTCGGTTTCGTTGTAAAGAACGGCTGAAATATTTTATCTCAGATATGCCTGCAGGAATTCCGTTTCCATTATCACCAATTCTTATTTCAATTTTGCCTTTTAAGTTTTTTGTTGAAACCTTTAACATTGGAGAAAAATTATTATCACTGCTTTTCTTCTTTCTATCATATGCTGCATAGCAGGCATTGTTAATTATATTTAAGAATACCCTGCTAATATCCTGTGGAATACATTTATCTTTTCTAAAGTTTTATCATAATCTTTTTCTATAGTGATATTGAATTCTTTATTCTGTGCTCTCATTCCGTGGTAAGCAAGATTAACATATTGATCAAGAAGATCATTAATATCTGTTAAAGTTTTTTCTCCTGAAGTTCCCCTTGAATGAAGAAGCATTCCTTTTACAATTGAATCTGCACGTTTACCATGCTGATTTATTTTTTCAAGATTTTGTTTTAAATTTTTAAGAATCGTTAAAACTTCCTCTTTATCATTCTTTTCTAATTCTTCTTCTATCTCATCCATTAATTCGCCGCTTATTTCAGAAAAATTATTTACAAAGTTCAAAGGATTTTTAATTTCGTGTGCGATGCCCGCAGTTAGAGCACCAAGCGACGCAAGTTTCTGCTGAGTTACAAGCTGTTCCTGAGTTCTTATAATTTCTTCATTCTTTTCCTGTAGAGTTTTTAGTGCCTGTGCTTTTGATATAGCTGATACTGCATGTTCCCTAAACCTGTTTAAAATTCTAGCAGTGGATGAATCAAAAGTATTTTTATCGGCGAAACTATCAAACACTACATAAGCTTCTAATCTGTTATCCCATTCAACAGCCATAATAAGCATCGATTTTGCTTTGCCAATTCCCATCATTCTTTCATCACCATAAAGGTTTTCAGTATTGCTGATAATATAAATTCCTTTTTCTATTTCGTCGGAATTTTCGGTATATCTTCTTTTCAATTCTTCAGGCGTGAAGACAATTGATTTCAAATCTTCTTTTTGATATCCAAGAGTGAATGCAATATAAAATTTGGATTCGTTGTGATCTAATAAAAACACAGCTGCTTTTTCTGCTTTAGGTATAAAGCTTACTGTTTGCTCTAAAAGAGAATTAAATAAAGTATCAATATCTTCTGCGTTATTTATTACGCGTACTAATTTATCAACAGTTTCTAATTCTTCAGCCTGTTTCTTGATGATTTCTGCCTCACGAACTTTTGCTTTCTCCTGCTCTCTGCTTATAACACGCCGGCGCATTATTCTATCTGTAATATAAATTCCAAGGAGAAACAACGATATATAAATACTATAAGCCCACCAAGTTCGCCAAAAAGGAGGAAGGATTTTGAAACTGTACACAGCTTCCTTACTAAGAAGGTTATACAAATTTTTTGCACGTACCCGGAAATGATATTCTCCCTCAAATAAGTTAGTATAATCTTTTTTTGTTTCATTTGTCCACTCCGACCAGGCTTTATCAAAACCTTCCAGAAAGACCTGGTAACGAGTTGCAGACTGTCCATCATAAAAAGGTGCAGCAAATTCGAAACGAAGACTGTTGTGAGCATAATCTAGCGAGGGTAATAATAGCAACATATCCTTCTCATTTTTGTATGTCCCGCCAAATATCATTGAATCTTTTGCTGTTACCCGGTGAATAAGCACGTTGTAATCAAACGAATAATTTTTAATAACCTTGGGGTCATAACGTACAATAATTCCTTCACCACCAAACCAGATCACTCCAGGATATTCAGGATCCGGATAAATAGTTATTATATCCCCATACTCGAAGAACCGGGCGAAAGGATTTGTATTCCATTTATATGTTCCATTTTCCTGCGGTATTGCCTCACCAATTATCAGTTTGTCTTCACGTTCTAATCTTATTAAAACCTGTCCTTGATAACCTTCAATAATACGGTTCATCCAGCTTAATGTATCAGCAAAAATTTTCCCAAATGTAGAATCTGGTATAAAAGACTGACTTCGTGGTTCAAACATTCGCATCCCTTTGAACGTAGCTATTCGTATCCGGTTTTTTATAAAAAATACTCTCACTGAACCTATTGGGATCCCCTTTTCCTCGGTAAATCGTTCTATCTCTACTGCGGGCACTTTTTCGGCAGGTACTCCGGGCTGCGGAGAAACAAATTTAACTCGCAATACTCCTTGCTGTGAGGTGCCCAGCCATAATATTCCATCTTGTTCCTCAATAATACTTCGCACATCCCCGCTTATGCCTTGTAAAGGACCTGAGAAAAACCAATGGCCATTCTTCCAGTGAAGCAGCCCAAGTCCATCATCTAACCCCACATACACCAGGTTGGTGTCTCTTCGTGAACGATAGAAGCAGAATGAAGATAAATCGCATAGACGCTGCGTTGCGCGATCTCCTTCAATCAGGAAGATGCCCTGATGGGTTGCTGCCAGTAAAGTGTTGTCTACAGAGAGAAATGACCAAGCTGCATTAGAAATCCCTGAAACTGGATAAAACATTGGTAATGTACCGTTGTGTTGAGAAAGCAAAAAGACTCCCTCACTAGTTGCTGCATACAGACGGTTCTGATGTCTCAAAAAATCTGCTACCAAACCCTTGACGCCGAGTTGTTCAGAGTACAGTGACATAGGTGCCGGTGTTTCCACGCGTGCCAGACCATTGTTTAAAGCCAGCCAAAGCACCCCTTCCTGATCAAGATATAAAAAACGGACATTTTCATCCTTGAGACCGGAGATTTTGTTTATAATCTGAAGTAATCTTCCTTGTTTGTCTATTATAGCAAGACCTCCCCGGCTAGTGGCAAGTGCAAACGTGCCATCTGCTAACACTGCACCATGATATAATTGATTCTCCTGAAGAAAAGCATCCGCTTGAGTAATGAAGGGTTGAAATGTCTGACCGTCGTATATAAACTGACCTTGACTGCGAGTGCATGCAAGTATTCTGTTATTATCAAACGGAAGCAGTACAATAATACGATCCTGGGACAATCTTTCACCGCCCGGGACTAATCGTAGTGAATCATTTGCCAACTCCATCAACCCGGTTTCACTTTGCTGTACATACAATTTATCCCTCACCAAAAAGGCCCGGTTAAAGGGATGTTCCTGTTTCCATATTTTAAAATCACCATGTCCGCTCGCGATGGGACTATATTTCCAGCGAAACAAATATTCAGAGGACCTAAAATATATCCCATCACTGCTGGCCAATGTTTCCCAGACTTCTCCAAAGTCGCGATACTGAGCAGGGACAGAAGGCATAAGTGAAATGTAATGCATCTTACCCACTGAATCAGGCGATAAATAACCGAATTCAGTTTCTGCTCCAACATAGATCCGTTCGGCACTGCTGTCGAATGCTAGTGAAAGCGACCAGGAATCATTAGGAAGCGGGATAGACGTCCAGTTAACTCCATCATATTCAAGTACACCGTTGCCATTCGCAAAATACATTACCCCACGGTTGTCTTGCACAATCTTCCAGTTTTGCGCTTGCGCGTTGTAGTCTTTATGCAACCAGTTTGTTATAAATGGAATACCTCTATCATCTAATAGATTGCTTTGTGAAGATGCAGGATTCGTCCAACTAATCAGAATGAGGATTAACAAACTAATTTTTTTCATACTCTTTTTAACTTTAATAAATTTCATTTATGAATTAGGAACACTGATAATAAAAACCGTTCCTTCTCCTTCTTTTGTTTCAACTTTCAATTCACCTCCATGCACTTTTGTTACTATATCATAACTCAATGATAAGCCCAATCCTGTTCCTTCACCAGTTGGTTTGGTTGTAAAAAACGGTTGGAATATTTTATCTAAAATTCCAGGTGGAATTCCATTTCCGTTATCGCCAATTCTGATCTCAACTTTATCTTTTAAATTTTTAGTGGAGACTTTAATAACAGGTTTAAAATCATCACCGCTTTTTTTCTTTCTATCATAAGCCGCATAGCATGCATTGTTAATTATATTTAAGAAAACTCTGCTGATATCCTGGGGAACAACATTTATCTTTTCCAGAGTTTTATCATAATCTTTTTCAATTGTTATATTGAATTCTTTATCCTGTGCTCTTAAGCCATGATAAGCAAGAGTTACATATTGATCGAGAAGATTATTAAGATCAGTGGGACTCTTTTCACCTGAGCTTCCTCTTGAATGAAGAAGCATTCCTTTTACAATTGAGTCTGCACGTTTACCGTGTTGATTTATTTTCTCAAGATTAAGTTTTAAATCTTCAAGTATTACTAAAACTTCTTCATTATTGTTATTCTGTAATTCTGCTTTTACCTCATCAATTAATTCTTTAGAAAGATCGGAAAAATTGTTTACAAAGTTCAAAGGATTTTTAATCTCGTGTGCAATGCCTGCGGTTACCGCGCCGAGTGAAGCAAGTTTTTCCTGAACAATTAACTGCTGCTGCGTTGACTTTAAATTTTCGTGGGCAGTTTCCAGATTTGTATAAGCTGTTTTTAACTCAGCAGCCTTTTGCAATTCAACTTCCTTCCGGATGTTTTCAACCTTCAGCTCCGCTTCTCTTTTCTCCTGCTCGATTGCCTTTTCGGAAAGATTCTGAACTTCAATAATTCTATTTTCGAGGTCCGTTTTTGTCCTAGCGCTTTCACGCGCAAGATATACCGACATTGAAATGGGCAGGCTTAATAAGCCACATCCTAGTATTACAAAAGCTACCCAACTAGGCATATTAATTGAAAAGATATTGGAAATTGGGACATATATTACAAATAAAAAAAATATCAGCACTCCTGTACCAATAATTATTGCATTTCTTTTTCTCCTTTTAATGGCAAGAATTATTACACGTAATCCTTCCGCCGTAAGCAACAGCAGAAATGGACCGAATACATAACTCATGAACCAATCTTCTGAGAAGACAAACAGCAACAAAAAACTAAGCACGGCTCCAGCTAGTAAAATTACCCAGAACTGCTTCGGCATTTGTTTATAGAAGGTTGCATAGAGAAAAAAATCGTAGGTTGCGAATATAAGAGAGATCCAAATGATTTGTGACATCTGAAAAATATACAGCATGTCAGAAACATAGTGTGTATGGTAATTTAATATTGCTAACACAATAAACAAAGTCATTGTTCCGGCAAATAATCCGTAGAACAAATTTTGCCTTTCACGTGAGTAAAAGAAAAATATTAATAAGTGAAGTAATGCGAAAGCAAAAGCAATTGCTCCGATTGTAGTTAAAATGATAGCACTTGTAAAAGTATCGGTTACCTTTGATGAAATTGCACTGTTATTTTTGCTAATTCCTAAGGTGAAGCCGGCAAAATTAGCCGGGCCTTTATAAAGTTCGTAATATTCCTGTGCTTTGTGGTTTACATATCTTACTGCTATTACCTGTGTTCCGGAAGTATCAAATACTACTGTAAACGGTACATGTTGCGGATTATAGGCTTCTTCCTTCCCTATATCATGGTCAATAGTCCCAAATTTTTTAACAAGTTTGCCGTTCAGGTAGAACTCGGACGCTCCCATTTGATTTACTATAAATGCAGCCGGCTTATTAAACATAGTTGAGTCAATTTTGAATTTTTTCCTAAACCAGCCGATTCCTATCCATGTTCCTGTCTTAATACTATCCATATAAAAATTGTTTTTAAGCTTTGTCCAACTTAAATTATCATAGTTTTTTTCAGCCCAGATGCTATCGTCACCGGGATGATATTTCCATTCCCCGTCAAGAGAGATATACGTTTTCGTGGTATCAAGTCTTATTTGTGTAATAAATATTAGGCTATCTTTGGTTATAACCGAATCTTTTGTCTGGCTGTAATCAGTAATAGAAAATAGAGGCAAAATCAAAAGCACAAATCCCACACCAGTCATTTGAAATAAATTTTTCATACAAGAGTTTTAATTATTTAATATAATAATAAAATCGGTTCCAACATTTTCTTCTGATTCAACCTTCAATTCACCACCATGTTGTTTGGTTACAATATCATAGCTTAGTGATAATCCCAGCCCTGTTCCTTCGCCAGTTGGTTTTGTTGTAAAGAACGGCTGGAATATTTTATCCAAAATATCTTTATGAATTCCATTTCCGTTATCGCCAATTCTGATCTCAACTTTATCTTTTAAATTTTTAGTGGAGACTTTAATAACAGGTTTAAAATCATCACCGCTTTTTTTCTTTCTATCATAAGCCGCATAGCATGCATTGTTAATTATATTTAAGAAAACTCTGCTGATATCCTGGGGAACAACATTTATCTTTTCCAGAGTTTTATCATAATCTTTTTCAATTGTTATATTGAATTCTTTATCCTGTGCTCTTAAGCCATGATAAGCAAGAGTTACATATTGATCGAGAAGATTATTAAGATCAGTGGGACTCTTTTCACCTGAGCTTCCTCTTGAATGAAGAAGCATACCTTTAACAATTGAATCAGCGCGTCTGCCATGTTGGTTTATTTTCTCAAGATTTAGTTTTAAATCTTCAAGTATTATTAAAACTTCTTCATTATTGTTATTCTTTAATTCTGCTTTTACATCATCAATTAATTCCTTTGAGAGTTCAGAAAAATTGTTTACAAAGTTCAAAGGGTTCTTTATTTTCATGTGCAATACCGGCAGTAAGCTCACCGAGCGATGCCATTTTTTCAGAATGAATAAGTTGTGTTTGTGCGGCTTTCAATTCAGTTAAAGTTAATTCTATTTTGTTTTTCGCTTCCTCAAGATTTTTGAAATCTTCATACCTTGCATAGGCAATTGAAAATGCTTCAGCTAAAGTTTTTACCAAATCTAGTTTTTCCTCTGTCAGTGGATTAACATCTCCAACATAAAGCATTCCCTGATTGAAAGGAATAAAATGTAAATTCAGTGATTCAGGTGGAGTTGAAGAACCTTGATAAGTTTCTGCATTTTGAACTTGTCCAAGTTTCACCATCGATTTTGTCCAGTTGATAAATTCTTCTTTGTTCCAGTGCTCTTTATAAACCTGTTTCTTTCGCCAATGTTCAACTGTGTTGGCAGTTAGCTCATTTGAATTAATTGGCAAATTCAATACGGCGAGCGATTTACCATCCGGTGTTGTTAAATAAACCTGAACTTTAGCTGCTGTTTCCTCAACAATGAAAATACCACATCGGATAAACGGCACATTCAAAGCTTTAAGTTCGTGCCAGATGATCGGAGTGATTTGCTGAAGATCTTCTGCAGTCCGCATTGATGCTATTTCTGCACGTACACGATCAAGAGAAGCTTGTTTTACAGCTTCGATTGCACGGGCTTCAGCTTCCTTTAAATCCATATATCGCCTGTAAGTAAGACTTAGTACAGAGGTAAATCTGCGGAATATCTGTAACCCTTCTTCGGACAATTTACTTTCAGTCCACGCAAAAACGAATCCTTCTTTGAAAGGAAAACTATTTCCATATTGTGTTACTCCTTCGGGATATTCAGGGTAACCTATCTGAGGATTCATAACATTGTAATAGGCTTTAATATCTTCCCCTTCCAAAACAGGATGATATTCTTTCTGGAGTTTCCAATAATCAAAAATTCCATCAAGCACCGGGTGACCGGTTTGTTTTATTTTTCCAATTACCTGGAATGAATCTCCCTGTTGAGAAGATGTTGTAGTTGTCAGACTTGTGGTGCGGGTTGCTTCATCAATCTGACCAACACCGCATCGGATAGGAATAATTCCAAGTGTTTTTAACTCTTTAAAAAAAACATTGACAGTTGCAGATAAATCATCCGGATTGTGCATCGCCATAGCTTTAGATCGGACTCGTTCAAGAGAAGCTTCTATTTTTGCTTCCTTAGCCTGTGCCTCGGCATTTTTGAGATCAAGAAAACGGGTATAAGTCTGTTCAAAAACACCGGCAAATCTTTTTAACATTAGCATATCATTTTCATCCAGATCATCAACAGTATGGAGCATCACGAATCCATGTGTAAAGAAAAAACTATTAAACACTGCAGGCTCGTTAAGAATTTGTTCTTTATTAATGATATCAGGCTGATATTCGGGAAGATGCATATTAATTTTATTCATAACATAACTTGTCCAATTGAGACGATCTTCTCCCTGGACTTTAAAAGTAAAATGTTCCCTTTTCTCCTTCCACGCCTTGTATAAATCCACTAAATGTTTCTGTTCAGTTAAAGGCACTAAATCAGCCCCCTGTACAACTTTACCTTCACTGCTTGTGAACCAAAATTTTCCATTGTCTTTAGCTCTGTTAATTACTCCAATAACACAACGCTTTGGAACAATACCAAGAGAAACAAACTGTTCAAATAGTACACCTGCAGTTTCAGAAAGTTCATCACTGTGCTGCATAGCCATTGTTCTGTTTCTAACTCGTTCAAGTGCCACTTCAATTTGTGCTTCTCTTGCCTGTGCTTCTGCTTTCTTTAGATCGAAGTATCTTCGGAAGGTAAGATCTATAATAGCTTTAAAACGGTTTGAAATATTAATATCAGCTTCTGAATATTGTTCTTCGGACCAGGCATAAAACATTCCTTCTGAAAAAGAGAAGTAATATCCGTGTTCTGTTTGTTTTTCATGTTCTCTGGGGTTATAAGGAATTGATGACCGCCTAAAAATTTCTTTATAATATGATTTAAGTTCCTCACCACTCAAAGTAATGAAATAATTTTCATTTCTAGTCCAGTATTCACGCTGATTCATAAAAATCGGATGAACAGACATGTCTCCCTCGCCAACTATTGTCTGTGAATCACTTTCATTAGTGGTTGCAGCAGCATAGAATACTCCCTTAAAAGAATTTTTGGAAAGCAGAACAACACCACAACGTAAGGAACTTATTCCAAGCTTAGGTAATTCTGTAAATACTACTCCCATAGTATCAGAAATATCATTACTTGAATGCATCGCCATAGCTTTTGCTCTCACACGTTCAAGGGCCGCTTCAATCTGTGCTTCCCTTGCCTGTACTTCTGCTTTTTGCAAATCAAGGAAGCGGATATATGTTTGCTCGAAATACTTTTCCAAAACGCATCAACATATATCTTCTCTTCGTCTGTATAAGGGATACCCGAAAAATTACTCGATATACAGACCGAATATTCTCCAGCAGTACACCTGAAATCCGGCAAGGCCAGAGAGACATAAAATAATATTCCAATGATTCCTCCGGCACACCAGGGATAAACTTAAAAAGCTTTTCATAAAATTTGTTTTTTTCTTCAAAAGTCAGCAGGTATGTAAAGAAATCCTCTCCCTTTTCTTTAGCTTATTAATGCATTATTGGGCGGAGAATCAAACTAGGGGATTGTCACTTCGGAACGCACCTCGTGCCGTTCAGCGAGCCAGGATATGCTTTCTATCCCTCATTTATAATCGAGTATAAACAGAGGTATGTTCAATATGAATCTTCAAATGGACGAATTGTTCAAAACAAGAATGATCACTTCTTGAGCTCTTCACTTTTGTGCATAGCCATTGTTTTGCACGGACTCTTTCCAATGCAGCTTCAATTTTTGCTTCTCTTGCCTGAGCTTCGGCTTTTTGTAAATCTATAAAGCGGATATAAGTATGTTCGAAAACTTTGCCGAAAGCGGCTTAACTATATCAAGATTCTCTTCTTAATGGAAACGACCAAGAGATTGTAATCACGCCGTAAATTGCCTGAAAGTATGAAAGCCAACCACATAATCATTCCTCCATGGCTTTTGAAGCATCTTTTTTCTTCCGGGGGAACATCCTGAATTCTGATATTCATTAAAAAAATTGCATCGTACACTTTCTTTTCTTCGCTTAAGTGTGTACATCAAAAATTTTTTTCCGTTCCTGGTAGCCTTTCAATGGCGTGATGGAAAGGATATTTTCAAATATTCATGTAGTAGGATTAGGGGCATATCGATATCAGGATTTGCTGCCCATACATGTTGGTTAATGAAGGCTCATAAATAATATCTGATGATGAACCATTTTAACTGAATGCAGTGAAATCGCAATATTGGTTAATTCTTTAAAGAGCAATCAACCACATTCAGATAACTCATCAGATTTTATGCATCGCCATTGCTCTTGCCTGACTCTTTCCAACCCTGATTCTATTTGTGCTTCCCTTGCCTGTGCTTCTGCTTTTTGCAGATCAAGGAAACGGGTATAGGTTTGCTGGAATACTTTTCCAAAACGCATGAGCGTATTATTCTCTTCATCTGTATAAGGAATACCTGAAAAATTCTCGATATACAAACCAATATTGTCTAACAATACACCTGATCCGGCAAGTCCGGGGCAATTGAAATAATATTCCAGTGCTTCCTCCGGCACGTCGGGAATAAACTTAAAAAGATCCCGATAAAATTTGTTTTTTTCTTCAAAGGTCAGAAGGTATTCAAAGAAATCCTGTCCCTTTTCTTTTGCTTCTTTAATGCTATTATTGGGCGGAGAATCAAAACAAGGGATAGTTACTTCTGAGGGAACAAGGTGCTGGTCAGCCAGCCAGATATGCAAATCATCTCTTGCTTTATAATCCAATAATAAACCCGGTATGTTCAACATGGATATTTAAGTGAACGAATTGTTCATATACAAGCTGGATTACTTCTTTGAGCTCTTCGCTTTTTTGCATGCCCATTGTTCTGCTTCTAACTCTTTCCAATGCTGCTTCAATCTGTGCTTCTCTTGCCTGTTCTTCTGCTTTTTGGAGATCTAGAAAGCGGGTGTAGGTCAGATCAAACACTCCTGCAAACCTTTCCAATATTTGGATAGTTTCTTCAGGAATAATGCTTGGTTTTGAAATAGTGATCATTCCTTTTGAAAAAAATCCCGCACTAACAAAACGACGATCATTTAAAGTTATTTTGGAATCAGCAGGATAATTGCTAATCAGAGAACTTCGGTAAGAGATCCAATCACTCAACTCTTTCCCTGTAAGTTCAATTACCGATGATTTTTTTTGTGCTTTCCAGGCTTTATAAATTTTGTTTAACAGGGTTGGTTCATTAATGCTCATATTATATACCTGTTCTATCTTTGAACCGCTTCCGTCTATTCCTGTAATCCGGAATTCTATTATTTCTTTCTCTTCATTGAAAAAGCCAATCGTTATTTGTATTGGATCTTCACCTAATTCTTTGAATTGTTGAAAAAGTATGAAAGCTGTTTCAGAAAGTTCATCGCTTTTATGCATAGCCATTGTTCTTGCGCGGACTCTTTCTAATGCTAATTGTATTTGTGCTTCTCTTGCCTGTGCTTCTGCTTTTTGAAGATCAAAAAAACGCCGAAAGGTAAGTTCAATAATACTTTTGAAACGATTAAGAATATTTATCTCATTTTCTTTATAAGGGTTTTCCGACCAGGCGTAGAATAAGCCTTTTGAAAAAGGAATATAATAACCGTACTCGGATTGTTCGAAATGATTTGTAGGAACATAATTTGCCGAGGATTGAAAAAACGGTAGTTTGTAATACGATTTCAATTCTTCCCCTTTAAAATCGTTTCATAATTTTCCTGTTTAATCCAACTATCATACTGATGACGTAATGATTCATGCTGTGTCATATCAATTGTCCGCATGAGAGTATGAAATTTTCCATCTGAAGAAGTAGCAGCGGCATAAACATCTGCAGTTTTAGAATCTTTTGTAAGAAGACCTATTCCGCATCGTTTTGATTTAATGCTAAGCTTTTTTAATTCCTCAAATATTACGGTTGTTGTTAATGAAATATCTGTACTTTTATGCATTGCCATAGCACTGCTTCTGACTTTTTCCAATGAAGTTTCAATCTGGGCTTCTTTTGCCTGTGATTCTGCTTTTTGCAGATCATTAAAACGAGTATAGGTGAGATCAAAAACTTTTGCAAAACGGAGCAGGATATTTAAATGATCGTCGGATAAAGTTTTAAGAGTAGCTAAAGCGAGGCATCCGAAATTGTTGAATGATGCTGACAGGTAAACTTTATCATTCGCTCTCATATTACTGATTATAAAATCTGGTAACATGGAAAGTTCGGTTTCAGAAAATAAAAACTTGTCCCATTCCCTCTTAACAATACCTTCAAGTATATATTGCCATTTAACTTTTCGTGCTTTCCAAGCATCCATAAAGGCGAGATAAGGAGAATGTTTATGATATTTTACAAACAAACCAATAGGTTCCAAGGGTATTTCCGGATTGGCCATCCACCATGTCATACTCATTGTTTCAATATCATAGATCATAATGAAAGACCGATCCAATATGAGGTCGAGCTTAGTCAGTTCATTATGTACGGTACCAATCAGTTCTTTTAGCTCATCCGATTTTTGCATAGCCATTGCTCTTGCACGAACCCTTTCAAGTCCTAATTCAATCTGCGCCTCTCTCGCCTGTGCTTCGGCGAGTGCAATATCAGAATAACGCTGGTATGATAAGTTAAAAACATTTCTGAATCTTTTTAGTAAAGTCAGTTTTTCTTCATTGATTTGACTAAATGTTGAAATGCCTATCGTTCCAGTACCTATTGAATAGAAATAGTAGTAAAGTGCTTTTATTTTATCAATTCTCGGATCATCTTTTTCCCCATATTTCTTTCTAAACTTTTTCCATTCCTCAAGATCCTTTCCCTCATAGACTGCTTCAGAAAAAGCATCATTTGCAATTCGTGATTGATTTATTTGTTTTTCCATCACAGGATGTGCATTATAATCCAATAATGTTACGCTTTTTCCGATCTCATCGGAATAATCGTAATTAAGAAAAGTTTTATTTTCATCATTGTGAATATTGATCATCGAATTTCTTAATTCATCGAAGCCGAGATTAAATAATTCTTTATAAAGAACTTCGCAAATATTTAAAAGATCATTCGGCTTTCTCATACCCATTGCAACTGCTCTTACTCTTTCAAGAGAAGCTTCAATTTCTAATTCGCGGTTTTGTTCTTCAACTGCTTTTCTTTTCTGTTCAAGTTCTTCAATTGTTTCTTCAAGTAAAATTGCGGTGGTCTTTTTTACTTTCTCTGTTCGTTCAAGTTTAAAGGCAGTTATTTCTAATTCTTTGTCTGCATCTTTTACAGTCTTTATAAGATTATCTTTTTGTTCAGCATCTAATTTTTCAGATTGCTGAATGATATCGAGTATGTTTTGAAGCTTCTGATTCATTTTATTTTTCTTTTAATACCACACAACAGGTAGTGAGATTATGCATTTCAAGATTTCCTCCGGTTGCTCTTGCTAATTCTGCATTAGAAAACATTCCTGCCATAGGAACATTCCAGATTTTCCTGACACCTTCAATTTCTGTATTCATCATAGGACCAAGGGAAAGAATTCTTCCGGCACAGCTGAAAACAATTAATGCATCAGCTTCCGGCATTTCAGTGGCTTTCAGTTCTTTCACTCCTTTAATCACCTTTTCCATTACATCTAAATCAGGCGGAAGTGAAAAACGAACTTTAGAACCTTGTGGAACAGAACCGCTGCAAACAAAAGATCGGTCTTCCCATTTGATCAATAAGCCGGGGCGCATCACAGGATCACCTTTTTCACGTTGTAATTGAAGTGGAAAATTGACAGCTATTTCCATTGCTAAAGCAGTATTTCCTTCATTGATATTTTCAAGACCGCCATACTTGGCTGTTATATCCACTACCGGTTCATTATCAACAGTAAATACATGATTGCCTTCACTTCTGGTGACGGTTTTTTCTGTGCCAACAGCTTTCCACCCACAGGTGGCTTTTCCTCTTATTTTTACTTTGTCTTCATCCAGGGCAAGTACAACCATACCGCGATTGCTCTCTTTATCATTGGTAAAAACAAACTGTTCGCTAAAAGCATAATCATCGCCAGCCATCCCACCGAAAACATTTACGTGTTCGCCAACTGCATCTGCAAATCCAAAAAGCAGCTGTTCAGCGTCTGTTTCCATATTGCTTCCGGAAATCAGAAATGCCGGGTTAGGAAAAAACCCTTGTGCTTTCTGTGCTATATGTCTTGCTATTTCGCGGTAATTCTTTTGCGGATAATCAGCAAACAGCACTTTGAAATAAGCAGGATTCATATCCATTAAAAGCATAGCAACTGACTCCTTACTCAAATCTTCATCAATGAATTCACCATTAGTGGTGGCACCAAAAACCGCAATTTCATTTTCGTCAAGTAGTTTGCAAATAGCTTTGCGGTTCTGCTTCACGGAAAGAAAAACAATAGCCAATGTAGGCTTGAAGCCATCCGTCAAGCTTTGTTGTAAAGCCGCATTAATCTCTTGAGTTGATTTTCCTTTAATTGATTTCGCTTTCATAGTAAACCTTATGTCTATTAAAATATTTTGAATATTGTCACACCGAGCTTGTCGAAGTGTGACTGATTCTTTATGAGTGTCATCCTTCGATAAACTCAGGATGACACTATTTTTCTTTTAATGCTACCACGCAACATGCATTATTGTGATATTCATTCTTACCGGTTTTGGCTTTTCCATATTCACCATAGGTAAAGAAACCTGCCATGGGCACATTCCAGATTTTTTGCACCTGCTCTATCTCCTCCTTTACTACCATCCCAAACGCTAAATGCCTGCTCACACATGAAACATGATAAGTGCATCGGCTTCTTGTTGTGCGTCATCTTTAATGGTTTTACAGTCTGCAACCACTTTTTCAATGGAATCAAAATCAGGCGGCATGGAAAATTTAATTTTTGAACCCTGAGGCACTCTTCCGGAACAAATCAGTGAACGGTCTTCCTTGTTGGCGAACATGGCTGTACGAATGACAGGATCTGCATTTTCCCTTTCCAGTTCCAGTGGATAATACCAGGAGCTCAGGAACGTCGTAATGTCCGTCTCCACATCCTCTTTGATATCCACACCCAGGTAATTCATCAATATATCCAGCGCTGGTTTATCGTCAATGGTATATACGGTATTCCCTTCACTTTTTGTAACTGTTTTTGTAGTGCCAATAGCCTTCCACCCGCAGGTAGCTATACCCTTCACATCTATTTTATCTTCATCAATAATCAGCGCTACAAGTGCAGAGTCTTTACAATTTCCATTGGTAAAAACAAAAGTTGATTTGAGTTCCAGATCATCTCCGGCCTTGCCGCCAAATATGGTTACTTCCCTGCCTCCAGGCGTTGAAGATTTTTCAAACTCTTGTATAATGCCTTCAACAAATGGTTCACCATCCATTGAAACTCCACTGTTTGCTATTATAAACGCAGGATTAATAAAAACCTCTTTTCCAGTAGCAGCGAGCTTTCTGGCGTCGTCGAAGGCAGTCTCCTGGCCTGTTTCAAGAAATTCCATTTTAAAATAAGACGGATTCATGTCGAGCAACATCATAACAATGCTGCCTTCTTCAATTTCGCCGTCAATAAATTCGCCTGCAGTGGTAGCACCAAATATCTGAATGCCTTTTTCGTCAAGTAATTTGGAAATAGCTTCTCTGTCCTGTTTAACAGATATGAATACAATGGCTAAAGTCGGCTTGAATCCATCCGACATACTTTCTGATAAAGAGGATTTAATTTCTTCAGGCGATTTACCTTTTATTGATTTTGCTTTCATAAGTATTGACTCTAATCTTGATAATTAAGATAGAATATAAAGTAATATTAAAAAAGATGTCACCTTCTTTCAAAAATGACATCTTTGTTTTAGATAGATTGTAATTGACTATTTAGAAGGAGGAACAGGATACTGATTCATAATTGTGTAGATATTGTCCTTGTGTTCCTGGATGTATCCTCTCAATTCTTTCCATGCGTCAGGCTGTTTTTCATTAATACGCTTAATGTATTCTTCCCAGAATTTATCAAATGCAGCCATATCTTTTACGGTGTACCAAACATTCACATTCCACTCATCACCCCAGGTATGATTAAATAATCCCCAGCTTAAAAGCATTTTATCATCTACCAGCCCGTTAAGTATGGGAGCCAATTTTTCGTTAATCATTTTGTCCATTGCTCCAACATCAGCCAGTTTAACTTTTTGAAAACTTACAACCAGTAATGGCTGTTCTTGGCTTTGTGCTGAAAGAATGCCGGTAAAAATAAAAATAATAAGAACTGATAAAATTCGAGTTAATTGTTTCATTAGAACTACTCCTTTTGTTAAATGAATTGTGAATTATCGGATCAAAATTTATCTAAACTATTTTTTATTTTTCATTTCTATCTGGATTAGCTCGAAAGGTTTATCACCGGTATTTTCCGGCTGGTGAGTTGATGCCGGAACCCAACTAAATTCACCTTTTTTCCAATTCATCTCAGCAGTTTTGCCATCGGGTAAGGTAAATTTTCCTTTTGCGTCAGTTAGAAATATTACCATACCTTCCGGATGTGAGTGCATTACAGATTTTTCTCCAGAACCGTAAGTAATTCTTAATACACGTACCTGGTCGTTTTCAAATTCAACTTTGTAATGTTTTGGATCTACTTTCGTTGCATCCTGTGCAAAGCTGTAACCCGAAAAAAATATTACTGCAAACAATACAGTGAGTACTGAAAGTAACTTTTTCATAATTATACTCCTTTATAAGTTATTAATAATTGAATTAATTTTATTGATTTAATCTTTTTCTTTTTGTTTAATTGTTCCAATAACAGGTATAGTTCTTCCGGTTTTGGTATATAAGAATGCTGATGATTCCCCTTTCCGGAAATCAGAATACATTGTAACAAATGTACTGTCAGCCTCAACCCAGGAAACTAAAGTTGAATAATCATTTAAATGGATTGTTTTGGTTTTTTCATTTTCATAATTATTCTTATTGTTTTTTAAATCCCTCCACGAAAGTGTTGAATCCGAACTAATGATGAGGTCAACAGAAAAAATGTTAAACTCATAAACCATTTCTTTCCCGATAATTTCCCTGGAAGTTAAATTGAGTGGAGTTTCAGTTTGAGCAAATAAATTCAAAAAAGAAAGAGAGGTAATAAAGAGTGTTAATCTGAAAGAATCTTTAAAGATTTTCATTTTTATCTTTTTAATAGTGAAAGACTTCTGATTAAAAAAGGAAAGAGATTGTCTCAAAAGTACAGACTCTGTTGTTTGGCTTACTAAACAAATACAAACTTTTGAATTTAATTTTAAACCTGAAATCACTTATCCCGTCCAAGACGGGATGGTGATAATTAAACATCTTTTGAGACGTTCTCTTTAAAACAGAATATTTTATTTGGGTAAACCCATAGCATTTTTTGCTTCAACAAGGTAATATTCATTTTTGCTGTATTTACCAACAGCACCTTCCACAAAATTCTTTACCTCATTTATTGCGCTTGCTTCCCAAAGACACACTGCTTTTGTTCCTTCAGGATTGGGCAAAGTTGAGTGAAGCTTAATTTCCTTGGGCATTTCAATCTTTATAACTGTTTCCCAAAAATTTTTCGGGTCAGCAATCGAATGTTGAGCAACGAAAAACATATTTGTTCTCCTTTTTTAATAAATAGAATTTATCTTATTTAATTTTTATTCTTTTGATGTTCTGCCGCCGTGATCGCCAATCAAAATCCATTTGCTGTCTTTCTTCATTAAGATATCTGTCCAGTTTCCAGAATTATTTTCATTCTTCCCGGATTCATTGTTTTTATCAAGTTCAGAATAATAATAATGAACAAATGCAAAATCGCCTTTTACCCAAATACTTAAAGGGGAAAGAGTATAAACAATAGTTTTATAATTTTTAAGCGAGTAATCGAGCCATTTGCCTGTGTTAGTTTTATTCTGTGGAACTTTAGAAGAATATTCCCATCCCATATAGCTTTCATCGAAATAAGACATGAAACCATTATAATCTCCCTTGGAAGAAACATCCCAATATTTTTCTACGCCAGCCCAAACTTCTTTTTGCTCACTGGTCCATTGCTGAGAAAAAACTTTAACCGATGAAATCATCACTATTAAAATTATAGTGAAAACTGAAAGTAACTGTTTCATAACCCTGTCTCCTTTTTGTTTTTGAATTGAAATTAATTAATTGAACATCATTTTTTGTTGTATTCTTTTAAAAGTTTAAGAACAGATGTTTTATGATTTACTGATATACTAACACTATTATCAACTACGGCTTTAATCTCAGGCATCTCAAAATATTTAATGCAGTCTTCCATTGAATCAAATTCAAATTCGATGACACGGTTTGGAGAGCTGTTTAGAAAATTATCATACGAGGTAATCCGTTTTACTTCCTTTGGTGTTTGCAGAGTTTTGACTACAGTCTTTACCATTTCCAGGTATTTTGCTTTGTTGCCCACACCATAATCGAGAGCGAAAATATATTTAATATTGCTTCTCTTCTCTGCACCCGGATTATAATCACCCCGTTTGTTTAAAATAAAAGCCGCTTTGGGAATTCCATAATCAACAACATGTTCTACAGCATTTCTTATTTCAGGATTGTCAAAATACTTTGCCGCATCAAGATTGTTTGCAAATTCAAATTCAACAACACGCTCGGGTGATTCACTGAAATAATTATCATACGAAGCCAGTGAAACTAATTCTTCCGGTTTTTGCAGCGTACTGATAATTGATTTAACCCAATCCAAATAAGCAGCCTTTCCTCCCATCGGGTAATCAATTAAATAAACATATTTAATTGAACCACTTTGTGCATTCAGTATTCCTGCAAAAAGAAAAATAATCAGAAAAACAAAACGCACACAATAAATTTTCCTGTTGACCATGATTCCTCCGATTTTATTAAAAAAATATTTGTTTACTTTTATTCCGGAGATTTATCTAAATCTGCCGACATACCTGTAATTATAAGCCACCTATCTCCATAACGCTTCCAGGTATGAGTTATCTTTGACCATTTGGACGATGTTTTTTTATCTGTTTGTTTATCAACAAATAAAATATTCACACCATAGTGCGTAACGACAATATCATCGCCGAAAGATACAACTGCCATTTTTTTAAGCTCGTAATCAAATTGTTTTGATTTATCTGCAAACAGTGGTGGTATCCAATCAGAAATGTGCGACTTATCAATTGGTTTAGTTGAAAAGCCCGGCCAGCCTACCCAGTCTTCGTGCCAGAGTGTTAAATACTTTTCAATGTTATTAGCTTTAACATAATTCCAATATGACTCCTCCATTTTCCAGACCTGGTCCTCAGAGTTCATTTTATTTTGAGCCGATCCTTCCTGTGCAAAAAGAATCAGGAAAAGGATGAAGCTAAACCCTGAGAATAGAAATTTAATTTTCAGCATTTTTCATTTCTCCCGCTTAATTCATTTTTTCAGATGGAGGTGTAATTGTATATCCCATTTGTTCCAGCAATGGTACGTTATCAAATCCATCCCATTCCTCAACAATTTTTCCATCTTTAAAGTGAATAATATTTACTCCCCATTGTGAAACAGATTTTCCTGTCGGCGGAATTTCTCCAGGACCGGTATTTGTTCCAGAAAATGACCAATGTCCTGCATATTGGTTATCACCATAAAACTCTTCAGTAAAACTTAATTTAAGATCCGGGTAAGCTGCCTTGAATCCTTCAATTACTTTTTTCAGCTCTTCAAGACCATTAGCTGATGAACCTTTATCCGCATGTCTTACAAAATTCGGATCAAAGACTGCATCTAATCCATCAACATTTCCGGTTTGCCAGGCTTGATTATATTTATCCGTAAGGGGTTTTAAGTCTTTGGAATAATCTTTTGGCTGCTGGCATCCAGTTGCAAAAATAACAGCGATTACTAAAAACAGAGTACCTGCTTTTAGAATTGTGTTAATTAAATGTTTCATAGCGCTTTCTCCTTTTGTATTTAACTAAATATATTTAAATTTTTTTAGTTTGAGTTTCTTCCACCTCGGTCACCGATCAATAACCATCTTCCTCCTTTTTTCATAAGAATATCAGTCCACGTACCTTCACTATTTTCTCTTTTCCCGCTTTCATTGTCTTGAGTAACCATTGCATAAAAATAATCTGCATAAGCAAAATCATCTTTAACCCAAATATTAACAGGTGTCAGGGTGTAAAGAACGATCGAATTGTTTTTCAATAAATATTCAATCCATTTACTTGTGTTCGCTTTGCTTTGTGGAACTTCTGACTGGAATTCCCAGCCCATATAACTTTCATCATAGTACGACAAATCTCCCTGAGCGTTTCCTTTTGCAAAGACTTCCCAATATTTTTCTACTCCTGACCATACATCTTTTTGCTCACTGCTCCATTGCTGGCTAAGGCTTTTTCCGGCAAAGCAAAGAAATGCAATAAGAATCATTGCAGTGAATTTCTTTTTTAGTTTCAAAGTAATTCCTTTTTTACTATTGATTTTTTTTGAAAAATGCACATAAACTCTGTACCTCACTTAGTTTTATGTGCTTCCAATTCTATCTCTATCATAAATTCAGGCAGAGCTAATCCTTTAACTTCTAACCATGTACCAGTGGGATAATTCTTCTTGTAAATTGTATTTCTATATGCAGACTGCTTCAGGAACTCAGCCATATTTGTTGTAAAAATATTTTCAACTACAACATCATTAAAAGTATAACCGTAGTGGGCTAAAACTTTGTTTAAATCAGAATAACAATTTTTCATTTGCTGTAACAAATCACCTGCAGAGGTTGGATTACCTGCATCATCCATGCTGACTGCACCTGATATTAATAAGTCATCGCCTACTTTTACTGCGTGTGAGTAACCGTAATTCTTTTCAACTTCAGGACGTAAATTGAAATATTCGTGACTTTCTGTTTTCACCTCTTGCGGGTTATTCTCTTTAACTTTATTCCCGCAAGAGATAAATTGTAAAGCTAAGAAGAGTAAACAAAAAGCTGCATAATGTTTCATGATTTTCACCTCGGTTGAATCCTGTATTTTAAAACATTTTTGAAAAGTGCATATGAGCTGTCATCCATTTTCCATCCTGCTTTACCAGTACCATACTTGCTCTACCGCTTTGATAATTCATCTGCCCACCTTTTTCCATCCAGGTAAAAGTATAGTAGCTTGTTAATACAGCAGTATTTCCATTATAGATCTGCACTTCAGTATCCTGCTGATGATAATTAACGTATGCAAGTGATGCAGTGCCTTCAATAAAATTTTTCCACATATCAGCGTCATGTCGTAATGGTGACACTACGTAAGGAAATTCTGTATTGTCAGCTACAAAATATGAGAAGTAAGTTTTGAAATCGTGTTTGTTAAATGATTCAATAGCTTTATTAATAGTTGCAAGAGCATCTTCTTTGTCTCCGGCAAAGGTACTGCCTGCTAATACAGCAAACAGAAAAATGACTGCGACTAATTTGAAATGTTTCATCTCTCTTCCTTCCAAAATTGAAATTATAAAAGTTACTACTTGTTAGAAAAAAGAGTAGAGACAATAAATATTGTCTCAACTCTAAAATCCAATCGTTTATTGTTATTTTGGTGCAACCACTTCGCTGTAAATTTCATCTGAGTGTTTACCAGAAAAGTATTTACCATAAGCTTTGTTAAATTTATCGCGGTCGGCTTTAGTTGGCCATGCTTTATTAAATAGTTCACCCGATCTTTGATTTGCTTTTATGATATCATCCCAGGATTTCACTTCAACAATCTGGATGAAGTCCCTGTTATCATGACCCCACCAGTGCCTCACAGTTTTACAGCTGACCACGTATTCATTATCTGCACCAAAAAGTTTACTCGTATAAAGTGCTGAGAGTGAATCAAGCTCTCTTGCTGAACCGTCATCGGGAAAAGCTCTCTCAAAATTTGTCATTACGAAAACATTCCCCTGAGCACTCTGTGCCAGTGAAGAACCGGGCACTGCGAAAAAAAACAGGAACAGAAATGAGGTTAATAATAAGAGTTTCATTTTTTATCCTTTCAGATATTTTGTTTAATAAAGTTAACTGATTTATTTAATTATTAGTCGTAGGATCCGATCCAAAATTTGCATGAACAAGTTTCCAGTCGCCATTCATTTTAACATACACTCTTGTTGATTTAGCTTTGCTTACTGTAACTTTTCCGTCATTACCCTTTATCACACCTGCAAAGTTGTAAGTCAATATCGCTACGTCACCATAAACCTGAACTTTAGGATTTAGCATTTATCTGCGAGTGATTTTCCAGCAGTCAGGTTTGCATCACTCAACTTAAAGTTTTTAGTTTTTCCATCTATACGGGTTGAATAATCAGAATTGAATTCAGTATAATCATCCGAGATATATTTATTCCGTACAGCCATATCATTATCATTTTCAGCTTTCCAGATTTTGTATGTTAAAGCTATGACCTCATCTTCAACCGAAGAGGGAGAAGTTTGAGCAAATTCTGAAGAAGAAAAACCAAGGAGAAAGAATACGATCACGTAGAAAGAAACATTTTTTAGAGTTTTCATTTTTAGTCTTTTTATTTTGTTATGAATTAATTATTAACTTTTCGGCGGAGCAATTGAGAAGCCTTGTGCTTTCTTCATTGCCGCCATTGCTTCCTGTACTGAAATGATTACAGTAGTTTTTATTTTTGATAGTGTTGCCGGATTAGCTGAGACAATACTTGCGGCAACTGCTGAAGTGCTGTCTGGTAATTCAATTATGGCAAAACCATCATATTCACCATAAGTATAGTAGAACGCATGCAGTTTCCCTCCAAGTTTTTCGACTAATGCTTTAACCCCTTTAGATCGGTCTTCCGGATTTTTTATTAGATTCTGCATTGCTTCCGGTTTGTACGAAAACTGAACCATTGTCATAAACATTTTTGTTCCTCCTTATATTTATTAATATTTTTGATTAGTTATTTGTGTATTATTAAAGTCAAACATTCTATTTAGAAGTTGTTGCAGCTTCTTCCAGAAAGTAAATTTCAGGTATACTAACAACACCTGCGTTCTTCATAGCTTCCTTTAGATTATCTGATTGCGAAAACTTTTGGGCGTTCGTTACATTATCCCACTCGAAAAGAATAAATATCTCGTTAGGATTATTCAGACTGCGAAGTACTTTGCCCCCTTTGGAACCACTCTGTGAACGGAAAGATGAGTGTCCGTCAAAACCAGCTTTCCATTTATTGTAGTCTTCTACCTTGTGGTGAACAAGTAAGTGTGCCATTGAATAACTCCTTTTTATTTACTTAAGAATATTATTTATGATTTTAATGACCGCTTAACCATTGTTCAAAACTTTTGTTGTTTTCACCATCTGGATAGGTCCAGTCCGGTTTAAGTCTTAGACCGGTTTTACCACGCCAGATAAAATCTAAGGCATCATTGAGATCAGAATTATTTACTATAATTATTAGAAACATTTCCCTGTTCCCTAGAAAAATACTTTTCATTTCGGAATTAATATTTTGTGCAAGAAGTGTATTCTGGATAATTTCTGCCTGTCTTAAATCATAGGTTGCCCAAACGTTTCCATTAACACCGGATAGAAAATCATTTTCCTCAAAAGAAAAAGTAAGCTCTACACTACTGCCAAAAGGTATTTCCGGTGGCGTATTTTTGCTGAATTCTTTCAATTCAATTATTTTCAGTGTTTCAAGCTCAATTTTTCCAATATCGCTGTAGATTCCTTTAACTTTAATCATAAATGCTGTCTATTAACCAGGGTGTTGAGTAGTTAGTTTGAAATTGAGATGCAAAGTATATTAAAAACAGTATGTAATCTTGCACTATCCACGCAATTTTTTGGACTTTTCAGTCAAATGGTGGGAAAAAAAAGGCAGTAGATTATTCTATCTTATAAAAAGGTCAATTTTATTTTAGGGAGGATAGTACATCATCTTCTTTGTTTTAATAAAAGCCTCCCCTTATTCCAGAATAAATAATTAATGAATAGAATTCAGTTTTAAATGAAAAAAAACCCTTACCAAATTTCTTGATAAGGGTTCAAAAAAAGATATTATCTAATTATGTTTTTTAATAATTACACTTATCGAAGAAGAATCATCTTCTTTACCGATATATAATCTCCTGCTTCCAATTAGATAGAGATAATTACAGAAATAATAAAAAAGTGTATAAGTAGTTTCATAACAACTCCTTATTGATAATTAATAATAACAATTCTAATTTCACTTATTGAAGATCATTTTCTTTATCTCTGAAAATATTAGTCAACTGAATCTATAAGAATAACATACCCTGGATATTCCCAAATGACCCTCATCATTTTTTATAAATTACATCAAGAGGTTTTTCAAGCACTTGTAATTGTGCCAAACTTTCAGACATCTTAATCTCCTTAGTTATGTTAGTGTTATTGTTTGAACAGCCTGATGAATATCACGAATATTCAGGAGAGCATTTTTTGTGTAGAGTAGTAAGATTATTTGATCATAATAAATAATTGTTAATTATGCAACAATTTCATTAAAGAAACTCCCCCAGATTTTCTAACAAAGAATTAAATGATTAATTGCTATTAAATTATCTAAGCAAGATCATCTTTTTTGTCTGGACGAATTTTTCTGTTTTCAACCTGTAGAAATAAATTCCACTTGATAAACCTGATGTATCCAATACTATATGATATCTTCCTGCTTGTTTTACTTCATCAACAAGAGTTGTAACCTTCTGGCCAAGAAGATTATAAACAACTAAGTTTACCTCTGATTGAACAGGAAGATCAAATGTTATTGTAGTAGTTGGGTTAAAAGGGTTAGGATAATTCTGCAGCAGGTTAAATTGCTTTGGTATACCAACGTAATTTTGGTTTTCTATATTTGTCACCTCATTTTCTATGAAAAGTGAATCGTCAATTGTCCCGTCATTTCCTAAATCTATTAAAATCTTCACTGGTTCATTTGTTAGATTATCCCATACAGGCACAATCTGGTGAGCAGAATTCTGTGTCATTGGAACCGACATATGAAAGAAATTGGATTCTCCATTTGCAGAAGCAATTCTAACCTGTAAATCATAATCCATACTCTGGCCATAGTTTTGCAGCAGTAATTCATTGCGGTCCTTTTCCTGGAAGTGTATAGAATCGCTGACGGAAATTATTAGGATTTCTGATTTGAATGACTTTTCATTTGTGGTATCCTGAGAAATTATAGTTTCCAGGATAGCATTCTTCATGACTGGATCGGGGTTTTTGATGCCCATACCACTTTCGGAAAAATTAAGGAGATCCATTTCGTTATTTGTTGCGTCTGATCTTATATAATTATAAACAGTTGAATCAGTAAAGAAAAAAACATAAGAAGAAGAATCTGTAAAATTGTTCAATTCTAACAAATAATTATCTACAGGGAGGTCATAGCCAATTGGTGGTTGGTAAGCACTTGTTGGGAATTCTTCAGTTGGTATTTCTAATACTTCTCCTTTTAATGCGGATGATCCACTATGTACAAATGAAGATTGAGTGATTGGTGTGAGGACAATGGGATCAGTAGATATTATTGGTTGTCCAATTGACTGGTTACCTGAAGCCCATTCCTCGAAGCTGCCATTAAGAATTTGTGCGTGTATATTAAACGATACTAATATTGAACACAACAAATAAAAGTTAATCTTATTCATTATGATGTACTTAATAAAAAAATTAAATTTTAATGAAACTGACAACACGACGGTTATTTGCTTTACCTTCCGGGGTAGAATTATCATCAACCGGTTTTGTTTCGCCGTATCCTTTAGTTTCTAATCTTGCAGCACTAATTCCTGAATTAACCAACATTGATTTTACTGCATAGGCACGTTGTTCAGAAAGTTTTTGATTATAAGCATCATCGCCATCGTTGTCTGTATGTCCCTCAATTCTGAATTTTAAGTTGGGATGATCGTTCATCATCTTTACAATTTCATTTATTGTTCTCATTGATTTACCCTTTATAGTTGATTTATTAACATCGAATAAAATACCGTGCGTAATAAATTTTCCTTCGGATATGATCTTTTCGTATAATTTCTTACCGCCTTCGTTTACCCTTATATTTTTTATAGCGCTGATCGTTATATGTCTATCGTCGAAAACCCCACCTATGAGAAAACATTTTTGGTTTGAAGCCGAGGTTAGGAATATTAATTATCCGTTCTTCATCCATGTATAACTTTAGCGATCTTTCATTAAAGGAAATGGCAATGTGTTTCCATTTGGGTTTCCAGTTCTTTTTTTCTTCCTTAAAAGATGCTGTTGAACCGCCAAATTGACCCATTTTCACACGGTTTCATCTTATTTCTATTGGTCTTGTAGATTTTCCATCAACTTTAGCAGAATTGCCTATTCCCTCATAAAATCTAATATCATAAAAGTGGTGCCATTTTTCACCTCCGTCTTCAAAAAACACATCAAACTCGTATTGTAAATATATTGGGCAGAAAATCTTGCTTATCCATCAAAGGCGTTACAATAGTATTTTTGTTGGAAAAATGGATAACATCTGTCTTCACCCAAAATGGCAACTTCGGCGGTTCCGCTTTTCAGATCCCATCGGGAGGGAAACTCACCGTTTTCCTCACCGGAAAGATTATCTTCAAATATTACTTTATCGCCTGCTACAAAATCATATTTAGACCAAAGATTTAGTTTCTTCTGTGCGCCATCATCCTGCGGCGGCCGATTTGAATTGTTATTTAGTTCCGCATTTTTACCTGGTGTTTTTTCCTCTGTTTTATTTTTATTCGGTTCTTCTTTTTTATTATATCCTTCTAATCCTTTGTCTGATAGTTTTATCAACTTCATTATCAACTTTTCTCTTAATTTTTTTTGTAACTGTCTTTCCCAGATTAAATTGTCGCAAACGCATGGGGGGAAATAAAGTGAACTATAAAAATTGTTGTTATAATAATAAATGATTTCATATTTGTTCTCCAATATTTTTTTCACCTGTACTATTTCAGAAGCAACATCTTTTTAGTCTGAACGAATTCCCCGGGCACACAGAAACGTAAAAATAAATTCTACTTGATTTGCCCTTTGCATTAAACCTTCAGACATCTTTTTCTCCTTAGTTATGTTTTGTTATTTTTTAGAACAACTGATGAGTATCAACCAGATTCAGGAAAGCATTTTCAGGGCAGAGTATAAATTATTTTGATGTTAACAAATAATTGCTAATTATGCAACAATTGTATTAAAAAACTTCCAACAAATTTTTCTAACTGAGGTATTCAAATATTTAATTAGTTTGAGATGATTACTTGGAAGGAAAACTAATTCTAAAAATCCTAAAATAATTTTATATGCAGTTTATTCAACAGAAAATTTATTAGTTATATCTTTAAAATATTTCTACTCCGGATTTTCCATTTATGTATTTCCTGCAGATTCATGGTTTTTCTTAAACTCCGAAGGACTGCAGCCAAATTGTTTTTTAAATGCACGTGAAAAATAAGCCTGATCATTAAAACCAACTTTATAACAAACTTCTGCAATACTTCCAATGTTGTGTTTTAATAAATCTGCGGCACGCAAAAGACGAAATGAACGAATGAGCTGTCCCGGCGGCTGATCAATTAGTGCATTAAGTTTTCTGCTAAGTTGAGAGAGGCTCATATTAACTTCTTCAGCCAGTGCTTCAACCCCGAACTGTTCATCTTCAAAATGTGCTTCAATAATTTTCATTGTTTTTTCCAGAAATATCTGATCCACTGAAACAGCAGATACTTCTGAAGGTTTTATTATAATAGCACTGCTGAATTTTTTCCTTAAAAGTTTTCGCTGATAGATTAAATTTTTAACTCTCACCATCAGTTCTTTAGCGTTGAACGGTTTTGTAAGATATACATCTATTCCGGTTTCTAAGCCTTCAATTTTATCATCGAGTCCGGCTTTTGCAGTTAACATTATAATTGGAACGTGGCTGGTTTTCTCATCACTTCTTATACGTTTGCTAAATTCAAAACCATTCATCCGGGGCATCATAATATCTGTTATAATGAGATCAGGAATTTTATCTTGTGCTTTATCAATCCCTTCTTCCCCGTTGGAAGCTGAGATGACTTTGTAATCTGTTTCGAGTTGTTCTATTATGTATGCTCTCACATCAGGATTGTCCTCAACAATTAAAATAATTTCTTTATTGTTTTCGGATACTTTATTAATTATCTCCGTTCCTTTTTCATTTACATTTGTATCGAGGATATTTTTCAAACTTTTAAAAGAAAAATCATCGTCAGGCACGCCAATCAAATATTCTTTTTCAATTTTAAGATCTCCTGCAGGAAGCTGAATAATAAACTCGCTACCTTCCCCTTCTTTACTTTTAACAGAAATATTTCCTTTATGAAGTTCAATTAATTCTTTTGCTAATGCAAGACCTATACCCGTTCCCTCATGTTCTCTTGTGCTTGAACTATCCACCTGGTAGAAGCGGTCAAAAATATTTGCAAGGCGCTCAGGGGGTATTCCAATCCCGCTATCTTTAATTTTAATTTCAATAAAAGAATTAATAATATTCAAACTAACTTTTATTTCCCCTGCAGAAGTAAACTTAAAAGCATTAGATAAAAGATTATAAAAAACCTTTTCCATTTTATCAGGTTCAAAGAAAACAGGAATGTTTTCAAATTCTGATTCAAACTTCAAAGAAATTTTTTGAGATTCTGCAAGTGATTCAAATGAATAAAACAAACTTTTTAGAAATGAAACAATATTATGCTGTTCAGCTTTTAGCTGCATACTTCCCGCTTCAATTTTGGAAAGATCAAGCAGCTGATTAATCAAAGCAAGCAGTCTTCTTGCATTCCTGTTTGCAATCTGCAGTTTACCTTTATCTTTTGCTTCCATACCGGATGACATTACACTTTCAATCTGCCCAAGAATTAAAGTTAGCGGAGTCCGGAACTCGTGTGAAATATTCGCGAAGAAACGCGATTTCATTTGATCTAAATTACTGAGTGTAAATGATTTTACTGTTTCTAATTCTAATTGACTTTTCAAAAATATACGGTTCAATTCATATTTCCTGATAAAATATAGTATTGAAAAAAATACCACGCCATAAACTACATAAGCCCACCATGTGCTCCACCAGGGATGAGTTATTGTTATGAGAATTGAAGTTCCTGTTTGATTCCATATACCGTCATTGTTAGAACCTTTAACTCTGAAAATATATTCTCCCGGTGAAAGGTTTGTAAATGTAGCTGTGCGAACAGTCCGGGAATAAATCCAGTCTTTGTTGAAGTTTTCCAGAATATATGCATATTGATTTTTTTCTGAAGCAGAATAATCGAGCGCAGCAAATTCAAACTGAATAAAGTCTTCATCATAGGATAAAGTTATATGTTTAATCTGAGTAATAGTTTTTTGAATAACAGATTCTTTTTCTTTTGAGGAAGAAGAACTATTAAGAATTTTAAAACCGGTAATTACAATCTCCGGTTTATAAAGATTATCTTTTATTGATCCGGGATAAAAATAATTCAGGCCGTTTATTCCTCCGAAGAACATTTCTCCGCTTTTACTTTTAAAAAATGCACCAGTATTAAATTCGTTGCTTTGCAAACCGTCGCTTACATTAAAATTCCTGAAAGTTTTTGTTTTGATATTGAAGCGTGATAATCCTTTATTTGTGCTTAACCATAGATTTCCAATATTATCAGGAAGTATTCCATAAACTACATTATTAGGTAAACCGTCACTTTCCATATAATGCGTAAAAGTTTTTTTCTCAATACTAAATTGGTTTAAACCACCGCCGGCTGTTCCTATCCATAAATATTTAGATGGCTCGAATGGATCAGCACAAATTGTTTTTACATAATTATCATTTAAGCTTGCAGGATCTGCTGGATTATTACTAAAAAAAGTAAATAATTCTGTTTTCAAATCGAATTTAATTAACCCGGATTTTGTTCCAAGCCAGAAATTATTTTTTAAATCCTGGTAGATGACAACCCGGGCTTGCTCACTATTCTGTGTTTCGTGCCGGTAGTTATATTTCTTAAAGATTCCTTTTTCGATATCCGTTAAACAACAAATATAATTTTCGGTTGCAATCCAGATTCTGTCATTTTTGTCTTCAACTACAGCGCACACATTTCTCTGCGGCAGCCCAAGGGAATCTTTCGGATTGAATTTATATTGTTTTGCTTTTTCCGTCAGGGGATCATACCTGAATAAACCTTCTGTTGAGCCCACCCATATCTTTCCATCTGAAGATTTAATCATTGACCATGCCCCGGTATTTCCAAAAGCATTAAGATTATCAGAACTGGATTCATAACTTTTAAGATCACCGGTTGTTCGGTTCCATCTGTATAAAACATCTGTACTGATCCATAAAACATTATAGTTTTCCTCGAGTATTGACCTGATACTAAAACCAGTGATACGTGACGATGCTTCTTTTTTTCTTTCAAAGGTGGAGAAACGATTAGCCTTTGGATCATAAATATTAATCCCGCCGCCTGATGTTCCAAACCATAATATCCCGGTCCTGTCCTGAAATAAACTGGATATAATATTGTAGCTTAAACTGTTGGGATTAAAGGGATCATTTCTAAAGTAACTATAAGTTTTTTTTCCCGGGTCAAATCGCATCAATTCTGCAACGGTACCAAGCCATAATTTGCCCGCATTATCTTCTAAAATATTATCTATAACTCCCCAGCCATATCTGAATACATCGTAATGATGAGGGAAGACCTGATATTTTCCACTTTGCCTATCAAACAAAACCAATCCACTTAAAGTACCTAACCAGAAGTTTCCATGTTTATCTTCATAAATTGATGTAATACCTTTCTCATTCGGATCTGATGGGGCAACCGGATTCTTACTATTTATTACAAATTGATTCAAGTCTTCTTTATTCTCATAAAATCTATAAAGCATATTTTGAGTTCCAGCCCATAGTACTCCCTTTGAATCAACCAATAATGAATAAACTTTATCACTGCTGGTACCTGGTATAGAATCAGATAATTTTTTGAAATGCTTATAACTATATAAATGTCGTGTATTATCTACGATTATCTTGAACAAACCATCACTGCTTGTTCCAATCCAGATATTTGAATCCGGGTCTTCCACAATTGAAGTTATTTCCGGATTTAATCCACCGGGAGAACCGGGATTAAAACTCAGCCGTTCAAATGAACCTGTTTCATACCGGAAAATATTTACCCCGGCATCTCTTGTTCCAACCCAGATTAAGCCACGGCTGTCTTCAAATAGTTTGGTAATATTATTTGCTGAGATAGTTGTGGTATCAAACGGATTATAATTAAATACAGTGAAGGAATATCCATTGAAACGGTTTAGCCCATCATTAGTTCCAAACCACATAAAGCCCTTGCTATCCTGAAGAATCCCGTATACTGCATTTTGTGATAGTCCATCATTTATTGTTAAATGCTTGAAACGAACTTCCTGGGAATATGCCTGGAATGTTAATATCAACACTAAAAATAAAAAGTATTTAGTGTTTAAAGCGAAATAGTAAACCCTTGGATTACTGCCTGTGTATTTTTGCATGGCGGTGGTAATTTAAAGTATCCTGAACTAAAATGCACTTATTATTAAACTGTGTTAACTATTTCGTTTTATGTATGATCATTCATTTACCGATATTTCATTTCTCTTCGCCGATTTCTATTATAAATATTATTAATATTTTTGTAATTTTCCGCCTTCAAAATTAAGGTGCATTAACATTGGAAAGTAAACACGCCGATCTTAATTCTTTGAGAATTGACCGGTCTAAAAGAGAAGAACATTCATCACCTCCAGGTAAGAATAAAAAACTTTTCATTTGGAGCGGAATTCTGCTGCTAATAATTATTGCTATTATTTTTATAAGGAGTTCCTGGGATAGCTGGTTTTCATCAGATGTTGAGGTAAAACTAACAACTGTCAGCCTTCAATCTCCTAATCAGTCAGATGCAGTTTTAAATGCAAATGGTTATGTAGTTGCACAAAGAAAAGCTGCTGTTGCATCCAAAGGAACCGGGCGTTTGATTTATCTTGGAGTTGTTGAAGGTGACAAAGTAAAAAAAGACCAGGTGATTGCAAGACTCGATGATAGCGATATCAGGGCACAACTTGACGAGGCTAAAGCAAATCTGAATTTAAATGAAGCACAATTAACTGAAGCTGAAAATAATTATAAGAGACAGCAGGAATTATTTAATTCAAAAGTTGTTTCAAAAAGTCAGCTTGAAGCAGCAGAAACAAATTATAATAAGCTGCTTGCATCAATTGATTTAGCAAAAGCTCAGATTCAGTCAATTAATGTTGCATTGGAAAATATGATTATCCGGGCTCCGTTTGATGGAACTGTTTTAACAAAAAATGCTGATGTTGGAGAAATTGTTGCACCTCTTGCTGCAGGAGTTAATTCGCGGGCAAACGTTGTTACAATTGCAGATATGACTTCTCTCCAGGTTGAAGCGGATGTTTCTGAATCTAATATTCAGAAAATATCTGTCGGGCAGGATTGTGAAATTACTCTTGATGCAAATCCTAATATCCGTTATGCAGGTTTTGTTGATAAAATTGTTCCCACTGCCGATAGATCAAAAGCTACTGTTCTTGTTAAAGTCGGATTCAAAAATTATGACAGCAAAGTTCTTCCTGAAATGAGTGCAAAGGTTCTTTTCTTAAATGATAAAAGTAAAAAATCAGATATTAATGAACCGCCGATTTTAATGGTTCCCTCTTCTGCTGTTGTTTTGCGTGATAACAAAAAAGTAGTTTTTAAAATTAAAGATGATAAAGCAGTAGAATACCAGATAACTGCCGGAAGAGAGTTTGGAAGCTATATTGAGGTTGTATCAGGTCTTGAGGATGGTGACCAGATTATTGATAACCCCGGTAAAGAAATTATTGATGGTGTTTCGGTTAGCACGAAATAAGTAAACGGTCATTGCAGGCGAAGCAATCTATAAAATATTCAGAATAAATAGTGAGATTGGTTCACCCGCTAAAGCGGGATTCACAATGACTGATAAATAGAAATTATAAATTCAAGGAGTAAAAATGTCGGAAATAATCCAGGTAAAAAACTTATCTAAATCTTATTGGAGAGACAGCTTTGAAATTCCTGTATTAAATAATATCACTATCTCTGTAAATGAAGGTGATTTCCTTGCATTGATGGGACCTTCAGGTTCAGGAAAAACTACTTTATTAAATCTTATTGCAGGAATAGATAAACCTACTAAAGGTGATGTACTTGTTAATGGTACGGATATTTCAAAACTGAGTGAATCTGCTCTTGCCAAATGGCGCTCAACTAATGTTGGATTTGTATTTCAGTTTTATAATTTGATAAAAGTTCTTACTGCTTATGAAAATGTTGAACTCCCTCTTCTTCTTACAAAATTAAGTAAAGCCGAAAGAAAGCAGCATGTTGAGACAGCTTTGTCAATTGTTGGACTTGCAGACAGGATGGATCATTATCCTAAGCAGCTTTCCGGCGGACAGGAACAAAGAGTTGCAATTGCAAGAGCTATTGTTACAGATCCATTAATTCTTGTTGCAGATGAACCCACAGGTGATCTCGACAGAACTTCTGCAGAAGAAATTCTGACTTTGATGGAAAGACTTAATAAAGAATTTAAGAAAACAATAATAATGGTAACACACGATCCCCACGCTGCTGAAAGAGCTAAAATCAAGCATCATCTTGAAAAAGGCGAGTTAATACTGGAGCATGTATGAAAGTAATTAAATTAAATTTTTAAGAATGCTTTAAGGCACAAACTTAGAACCACTCTTACAGTTTTAGGAATAGCTATTGCTGTAATTGCTTTCGGTTTACTGCGCACAGTGGTTACTGCCTGGTATGCAGGAATCGAAGGCTCGCAGGCAGACAGGCTAATAACACGTCATGCAGTATCGTTTATTTTTCCTCTTCCTTATTCTTATTTGGAAAAAATAAAAAATGTGCCAGGTGTGAAAGATGTTTCCTACTTTAACTGGTTCGGTGGTGTTTATAAAGATAAGAACAATTTCTTTGCAAGATTTGCTGCAGATGCAAATACAATTTTTGATGTCTATCCTGAATATCTTTTGAGTAAAAAAGAAAAGGACGATTTTATTAAAGAAAGAAATGCATGCGTTGTAGGAAAAGATATTGCCAATCAATATGGATTTAAAATCGGTGATATAATAACTCTTGAAGGTGATATTTTTCCCGGCAGATGGGATTTTGTTGTCAGAGGAATTTACCAGCCTAAATATAAATATACCGATGCCACCGCTATGATCTTTCATTGGGATTATCTTAATGAAAGAATGGAACAGGAAACTCCGATAAGAGCAAATCAAATCGGGTGGTTTGTTGTAAAGATTAATAACCCTGATGATGCAGCTGTTATATCTGCAAAGATTGATGGGCTATTTAAAAACTCAATTGCTGAAACTAAAACAGAAACTGAAAGAGCTTTCCAGCAGGGATTTTTTGCAGCATCAAGCGCAATTGTTGAAGGAATGAATGCAATCTCTTTTATAATTGTGGGAATTATCATGCTCGTTCTTGGCAATACAATGATAATGGCAGCGCGCGAAAGAACAAGAGAATATTCAGTTTTAAAAACACTTGGATTTTCCGGCGGACATTTAGCAGGTTTGATAATGGGAGAATCGCTTTTCATTTCTGCTCTCGGCGGTGGGATAGGATTACTGCTGACTTTTCCCATTGTTGCTCTTTTCGAAAAATTTATTCCCAAAGGTTTCTTCCCTATTTTCGAAATGGAACCTATAACAATCATTCTTGTAATTACTGCAATTTTATTGATCGGTGTAGCAGCATCAATTTTTCCTTTGAACCGTGCATTAAGAACAAAAATTGTTGATGGTCTCAGGTTTGTTGGATGAGTGACAGATACACAATTCCGGATTTAATTTTTATCCGACATCCCGAATCAGGTGTCTGGAATCTTTTAGTAAAATAAAATTTAATTAAAGGTTTTAAGATGGCAATTCCATTTAAATATTCGATAAAGAATTTTGGTTCACGGAAGCTTACAACATTTATTACAATTGCAGGTATTGCACTTGTAGTTTTTGTTTTTGCAGCAGTATTAATGATGGCACATGGCATTGAAGCAACATTAATTGCCACGGGTTCACCGGACAATGTTATAGTTGTAAGAAAATCAGCTAACGGCGAGATATCCAGCATCATAGATGGCGAGACTCAAAATGTAATTAAAACATTACCTCACATTGCAAAAAATTCTGATGGTACTCCAATTCTTTCTGCTGAACCTGTTGTGGTAATAACAGTTGATAAAATCAGCGGCGGCATAAGCAACGTAACAGTTAGAGGTGTTTCACCACATGTCGCAGTTTTACGTCCACAGGTTAAAATAATTGAAGGAAAAATGTTTAACCCTTCTTTGCGTGAGTTAATTGTAGGAGAATCTCTTACAAAGAATTTTCAAAATACCAGTGTCGGCAGCACACTTAAATTTGCAGGGGATACCTGGAAAATTGTTGGTAAGTTTACAACAGATGGAAGCGGATTCGATTCTGAAATCTGGGGAGATGGCGCCCAGCTTCAAAGTGCATTTAACAGGGGAAGCACTGTTTCTTCTTTAACTCTTAAGCTGGATGATTTAAATAACTTCGACAGCTTTAAAAGAGCTTTCCTGGCTGATAAAAGATTAACCCAGTTTGAACCTAAAAAAGAGCAGGAATATTTCGGTGAGCAGTCCTCTTTCCTTGCCGGCTTTATTAGAATACTCGGAATATTTATTACAGTTATTTTCAGCATAGGTGCAACTGTCGGTGCTACAATTACAATGTATGCAGCTGTTGCAAACCGTACAATTGAAGTCGGGACGATGCGTGCATTAGGTTTCAGCAGGAGAAGTGTGCTTGTGGTTTTCTTATTTGAATCTATGTTAATTGCTTTGATAGGAGGAGGTATTGGATTAGTGCTTGCTTCATTTCTTCAGTTTGTTTCCATCTCAACTCTAAACTGGAATTCATGGTCGGAGATCGGTTTCTCATTTGCACTGTCCGTTCCAATTGTAATTGGTTCATTAATATTTGCAGTTGCTATGGGAATTATAGGGGGTTTCTTCCCTTCTGTGCGTGCAGCAAGATTAAATATTGTTAATGCATTGAGAGCAGAGTAGAAAAAAGTTATATCATCCTTAGCCCAAATGTTCCATACAACCAGGTGGATACGTAAGGGTGTACGAAAAACATTTTCACTTTCCGATGTCCGCTCTCTCTAAAGCCAGCCTTGTTCTTTGTACCATGTCATCGTGCGTTTCACGCCTTCCACCACCCTGGTTCGCGGCTCGTAACCTAGAAACCTGCGTGCCTTGCTGATATCATACCTGCGATGCTTCAGAAAAAAAGAGAGACGTCTGGGACTGATTGGAGGAGAGATACTGAATGTGCGACAAACTGATTCGCACATAGAAGCTACCAGTTGAACAGGTCCTGCAGGAATTTTCCAGGGCAACAGAGGTTTACCCGCAGCATCAGCAATCACGCGTACAAAGGCTTGTATCGAAAGCGATTCAGGACCGCCCAGCAGAAATGTCTCTCCGCGCCCCTTATCTGCAGCTGCGAGAAGCAAACCATCCACCAAATCGCCACAATAAACTGGATGAATGAGAGTCGAACCTGACCCGATCATCATAAAATAACCTCGTACCACGGCACGATACAATTTCAAACGCCGCCAATCGCCTGGTCCATAAACAAGACTAGGACGTACAATCGAGAGGCGATCGGGATCGCTGCGATAAAGTTCTTTTGCGATAGCCTCTGCTTGAATCTTGCTATCCAGATATATGTTGCTAGCCCAAACCTCGGACTCTTCATCTACCGGCTCACCAAACTTATTGTTATGGATGCCACCGCTGCTGACGAGGATGAATCGTGGAACTCTCTCTACCGTGGCGAGTTGGATTAGCCGTTCGGTACCGCCTACGTTTATATCAAGAAAATCCGTTTCCTTAAGGTCAAATGCCATTGTTGAACCTAAGTGAAAGATCACGTCCGCATTTCGGCACAAGCCGGACATGGAGGATTTATCACGTAAGTCACCAACAACAACATCAATCGCATCTGTATAAAACTTAGCACGCTGGGTATCGGAACGTACAAGCACCCTGACTTTGGTTCCTAGTTCAAGAAGGCGACGAACAAGATGAAATCCTATAAATCCGTTCGCTCCTGTTACAATGGCATATCCCGATCTCATGAGACACCATGCCTGAATTGGTCCCAAAGCGCGTAGTATCGTCGCATAGTCGGTTCTAACGTTATCCACATCCGCCGAACGTGTGGACGGTAAATGCGAAGCACCGTTATGCTTTGGGCTGTTTCTGTACCCCACCCTTTTTTGAACCGGACGAGCCCGGGGCGATCCTGTGGAGACTCTCCAAAACTGAATAACCCGATTCCTCGATTGTGACACCACCTGATCGCATGATCTACCATGGCATTCGTTGGTCTCAATTGGGAAGCTGACGGGTCTGCCGCCGCAATCCAATATGTAGCCATGCGGCGAGATACAAGTAAGATTATGATACCTATCAGGTTTGTATTATGTCTGGCTAGAAATGCAACGGCGAGTTCATTCCGAAGAAGTGCTTCAATGAATCTCCACGGCTTCGATGTCCCGCCGAGTCGATTCATTGTGCGTCTATATATCGGGTAGGCTTCACGGACTTCTTCGAGCTCTGGATTATCCTGGATTACAACGTCTTCCCTTGCACTGCGCCTGATAGCACGCTGTACTGACGTCGAGTAACCTGCAGTGATTCTTTCCAGAGGTTTATCGAGCGAAAGGAACAGACTGTTGCGTTGAAAATATATAACAGACTCTTTGGTTTGAAGGCATTGGATCACAGCTTCGGGAACTAATGGAGGAGTGACCAGTTTGGCTTCGAAAGCATGATACCGGGAAGCCTCCGAATCAATCGCGTCTGAAATTACCCGCAATAAATTCTCATCGACCAAATAGTCGGGATGGATCAAAGGTCCTCCGTAGGAATCGAATACGAGCGAATGCAGGGATCGGAAAGGCCACCCCCCCGATAAACGAATGAGCGGCAAGGCTGCCACGACACAATCTTTAATTAAAAACAGCTTGTACGCTTGCTGCAAATAGCCGAAACATCTCTCGAGCTCACGTCCCCAAGCGAATACATGCTGGGGTGTAGCCCAGGGAACATAATCTACGAAAGCATCCCACTCTTGGGCGTCCGTGCAGCTGCGAATCACCGGAGTATCACGCATCGTTTCAACCCGACAAACCGTTAGATAAGTTCATTTAATTTTTACTTTAATTATGTTTTATTAAGTCTCGTTAAGATAACTTAAAATAATATTATTTAACTATAACCAATACTATGCAAATAATTTTTCTATTCCCCTAAAGACTTTACGCTAACCTGGTTTGAACCTAAAAAAAAGGGGAATATTTCGGCGAGAAGCGAGATTGGAATTGACACTTTCAGCCACATGTCAAAATCTTTCAATTCAGGATTTAATGAGCGACAAACTTCAATATCTCTTATTTCCAAATAATCCTTTTGAAAATCTGCATGGAACTGAAACATATTTCCCGTATCATCTGCACCAGGAAATTTGCTTAGCCCTGAATTCATTTCAGGCTCTTAAATACTAAATATTAGATTTCGAACCAAACCTGTGGAAGAGAATATGTTAGATAACAAGCTGTAATAGTAAAGAATAAAAAGAAAATTGTAAATTATACATTATTAATTCTAAATTATCTTGCGCCCGTAGCTCAACTGGATAGAGCATCAGACTTCGGATCTGAGGGTTGTGGGTTCGAATCCTACCGGGCGTACAAAATTCAATTTATAATTAACAATATATAATTAAGAATTACGTAAACTGATTCTTTCCAATGTTACAGATGGTTTTCAACGAAGATACATACCGTTTCATGTACTCAGCTTTGCAGGAAGCTGAAAAAGCATTGCTGGATAATGAAGTGCCGGTAGGAGCTGTAGTTGTTAAGGATAATAAAATTATTGGCAGAGGATTTAACCAGATTGAAACTTTGAAAGATCCAACCGCACACGCAGAGATGATTGCAATAACTGCCGCGGCAAATCATATAGGTAACTGGAGATTAAATGAGTGTGATATTTATGTTACACTCGAACCCTGTATTATGTGTACGGGAGCATTGTTGAATTCGCGTTTAAAAAATCTCTTCTTTGCAGAATTTGATCCTAAATTTGGTGCCTGCGGTTCTCTTTATAATCTACCGGCAGAAAAAAAATATAACCATTCCATTAATGTCTTTTCAGGTTTATGTGCAGAAGAAAGCCGGATGTTTCTTCAGGAGTTTTTCAGGAATTTAAGGATTAAAGAAAAGCAGAATCCTGAATCCTATTCTTAATACTATTAATAAAATATTTCATCTTGAATAAAGTTCTTAATAATAATAAGTTGTATTAAATGATTTTAAGGTTTTTATGCGGATAATACTTTTCGGTTCTCCAGGGGTTGGTAAAGGAACTCAAGCAAAAATACTTTCAGAAAAATTAAACATCCCACACATTTCAACCGGTGATATTTTAAGAGCTGCTGTAGATAAAAAAACTCAATTGGGAATAGAAGCCAAAAAACTTATGGATAAAGGTGAACTTGTTCCAGATGATATAATGATCGGGATCATTAAGGATACTTTACAGGAAGATAAATGTAAGAATGGATTTATCCTTGATGGATTTCCGAGAACTGTTGCACAAGCTAAAGAGCTTGAAAAATTATTGAACGACCTTGAGATGAATCCTAAAAAAATAATTTATATTACTGCAAATGAAGACGAGATAATTCGTCGCCTTACAAACAGAAGAGCCTGCAAAGAATGTAAACATATCTTTGTCTTAAACGAAATTGAAGGCAAAGATACTTGTCCGAACTGTGGAGCAAAAAATAGTTTTTACCAGAGAAGTGATGATAAGGAAGAAGTAATCCGTAAAAGACTTGAAGTATTTAATAATACTACAAAACCTGTTTTAAGTTATTACGGGCAACTTGAGACTGTTGATTATATAAATGGCCTTGGTTCTATTGATGAAGTTAGTAAGAGAATACTGGATAATCTAAAAAAATAATTCTTAGGAATTATTCTTCTCTTTGTTTTAGAATCCCCCTGTAAACTTTGCCATTCTCAATCTTGATTATTTTAGCATCATACTTTTTAACAATCTCATAATTATGGGTTGCAAAAAGAACTGCTGTACCTTTTAAATTTATTTTCCTGAAAAGCTCCACTATTTCAAAAGAAGTTTCGGGGTCTAAGTTTCCTGTTGGCTCATCTGCAAGTAAAAGAATAGGATCGTTTATAATTGCTCTTGCAATTGCAATCCTTTGTTTTTCACCCCCGGAAAGTTCATCCGGTTTGCTGTTTTTTCTATGGCTTAATCCAACTTCCGAAAGGACATTGAATATTCTTTTTTTTATTTCAGCCTTTGGAGTTCCGGTAACCTCAAGAACGAATGCAAGGTTATCCGAAATTGTTCTGTCACGCAGAAGTTTAAAATCCTGGAAAACAATTCCGAGTTTTCTTCTCAGGAACGGTAGCTGACGAGGTTTGATTGTTTTGGAATTGTACTCACCAACCTGAACATTACCTGATGAAGGAAATATATTCATATAAACCATTTGAAGTATAGTGCTTTTACCTGATCCACTTTTACCGATTAAAAAGCAGAACTCATTCTTATCTAGTTCGAAATTCAGATCTGTAAAAACGGGTTGGCTTGGATACCCAAATTCCACATTATTAAATGAAAGCATTAGAATTTTTTCTGACTATAAATTGAATACGTTTTGAGTTTTCATTTGCCTGCTTTAATGAGAAAGCTTCATAGCAATTTAAAACAAATAAACCTGATTTATTAAGTAAATTAAAATAAGTTAAAAAAGGATAAATCTTCTGTTTGTGCACTTCCTTGAAAATAGTTCCATCTTCCATTTTTATTTCAAAAATATTATGATGAATCCTGCTATGCTTATTATAAATGCTGATATGTTCATACTCAATATTGTTGTCTTTTCCATTCAAATCATGATTAGCAATATATAGTTCACTGTTTTTTTCAAGGCTGACATCAAAAGTAAATATACCATTACTGCTGAGAATTTTTTCAACTTCAATAAATAATTTAAGAAGATACTTCTCTTTTACCAGGTAATTTACACTATCAAAAGTAGAATAAATCAGGTCAAATTTATATTTAAAAGGTAAGGAAAACATCTCGCAGCAAACTTTTGGCAAATTGTTAGTCTTACTCAAAAGCATATCAATACTTATATCCGTTAATAAAATATTCGGATAATAGCTCCTGAATCTTTTTGCAAATTTTCCATTTCCGGCAGCAAGCTCTAATACTTTTGAATTTTTACTGATTAAATTTCTTGTGATTTTGTAAACATACTTCGTCCATAATTCATAGTTCACATGATTCATCATGTGATCATAAATTAACGAAAGCTTCTCATAAGGTTTTGTTTTTATTTTTTTCATTCTTTTTTCTATTGAATGAAATTAATCCTGCGTAATTATATGCCTCAATCATACTTCTTTCATCAGCTTTATTTTTCCACGCAATATCATAAGCCACCCCATGATCCGGTGATGTTCGTACAATATTCAATCCAGCAGTAAAATTAACTCCTGACGAAAAATTAAGCATCTTAAAAGGAATTAGAACCTGGTCATGGTACACTCCCAGTATTAAATTATATTTTTCATATTTTTTTGATGCAAAGAAAGCGTCAGGAGAAAAAGGTCCTTCTGCAAACTGTTTAAATGATTTTAATACAGGTTTGATGATTTCTTCTTCTTCTTTTCCAATTAATCCATTCTCCCCTGCATGGGGATTTAAACCGAGAACTGCGATCCGTGGTTCTGGAATATTCAAATCATTTTTTAGAGATGAAGAAATTATCTTAAGTGATCTATTTATTAAATCTTTAGTAAGAAGCTGTGGAACTTTTTCTAACGGCTGATGAATTGTTAATAATGCAGCATTCATCTTTTTGGATAAAAACATCATTATAAAGTCTTTTGCCCCGGACCATTTAGCAAGCATTTCGGTATGTCCCGGAAAATTAATTCCGGCAAGATTAAAAGCAGTTTTGGAAATGGGAGCGGTAATTAATCCATCAGTTATTTTGTCTGAGGTAAGTTCAAATCCATATTCAATTGATTTGAAAGCAATTCTTCCTGAAACCGAAGTAGCTTCACCCGGGATAATTACCGAGTTACCAATATCAATTACCTGAACAGGGGTAATTAAATTCTTATCAGCTTTATTTACAATTTCGTATTTAAATTTAGGTTTTATAAACTGAATTGTTTCATTAAATACATTGGCAGGACAAACAAAAAAGAATTGCTCCTTTTTATTCTCGCAGATTTTGTTGAGTGTTTTAATTACTATTTCGGGGCCGATACCATTAATATCTCCACAGGTAAAAACAAATTTTCTCATTAACTGCTTTCTAGAGAAAACTCTCCAACACCTTGTTTATCAACAAAAATAAATTTGCGAGCCGGCTTTTTATAAATCCATGTTTCAACAATTTTACCCTGTTCGTTGGATGCTCTTTCAACCTGGTCCGGTTTTCCGAACTTCACATATATTTTCCCTCTGTCTGAATCAATTCCTTTTATTCCATTTATCGATGTAAAATTAATCTGGGCATAATCAACGCGTGAATAATATTCAGTCATTAGTTCGTTATACTCGGTTTCAGGTGAAGGATCTAATTTTTTCCAGTAGTCTACAAGTCCCTTATACATATTTTTTTCATCAAGATCTAACAGTGAATCTATTACGGAATCGTCTTCAACATATTTTAAAGCTTTTATTGCAAGTTCGGGGTTTCTAAGAGAAAGAGGTTTATTATACCAAAAAACAAAACTATGAAATCTCATTTCTTTATCATCATTAACTATAGTTGAAAATGGACCTTCCCGTAGTTTATTGCTTATCCCGCTAAGGATAAAATTGTTTGTCTTATGATTACCAGAATTTGTAATAAGAATTTTACCAGAACATTCTTCTAATCCAATTGAAGAAATAAAAGAATCCGTAAGAGTTTTTTTAATAATCGTATCATTATGACTTATGACAGTGATACTTATTTGTTTCAATGATAAATCATGAACCGGAATGATTAAGCTATAATCTTCAGGACCAAAAGGAATATTTCCCTCAAAGTTTGTAAGCCTAAAATATTCCTTATCGTTACAAATTATTTTTTTTGCATCAACTATCATTGGTGTAAATTTAACTTTCGATTCAATTTCGGCATTGAAATTTTCTAAACCCTTTTCAGGTTTGCCGGAATCAAATTTATTTCCAATTCCTAAAATTTCGTTATTAGAATTCTGGTCAGTGATAATTGGGCGAAAATTGTATTTGCCCGCCGGAAGTTTCAGATTAATTAATCCTTCAGCGTAGAAATCACCGGAAATTGTTTGTTCAAATGATGCTGTTTGAATCTTCCAGTCTTTAATTTCTCTCTTAATAAAATTAGAGTTTGAGTCCGAAATTTCAAGATCAACCCTGATTCCGGCTTTATAATCATTATCATTTTTCAGAAATACAATATTCTTATAAGGTATTTTAAATAGATAATATAAGGAAGGTAAAGAATCTCCATCAATAACTAATGTTTGAGTTAAAATAGGTTTTTGAAAAGGAATATTTTCGAAGTTAGGTCTGCGGAAACGATCCGGCTGGCTGAATACCTGAATTGATAAAGTTAAACAGAAAACAAGAATTATTTTCTTCATAAATTTCCCGGGTTTTAACACTAAAAATATCTGGAATAAATTACTTATCAAGGAAATAATTCAGGCATTAAACAATTTGAAAATCCCGCTTTTATTTGAATAGATCAGTTATTCATATTATTAAGGAATTCTTTATTGGTTTTAGTTCCCCTCATTTTATCAAGTAAGAATTCCATCGCCTCAACAGGACTGAAATCGCTAAGAATTTTTCTTAAAATCCAAATCTTAGTAAGATCGTCTTCTTTCAAAAGCAATTCTTCTCTTCGGGTTCCGGACCTGTTAACTTCAATTGCAGGGAAAATTCTCCTGTCACTAAGATCACGGTTAAGCACAATTTCCATATTTCCCGTACCTTTGAATTCTTCAAAGATAACATCATCCATTCTGCTGCCTGTATCAATAAGTGCGGTGGCAAGAATTGTTAAACTGCCTCCGTCTTCTGTATTTCTTGCTGCACCAAAAAATCTTTTTGGTTTGTGAAGTGCGTTTGAATCAACACCACCCGAAAGAATTCTTCCGCTGTGAGGGACTACAATATTATGTGCCCTTGCCAGTCTTGTAATACTATCAAGAAGGATCACAACATCTTCTTTAGCTTCCACCATTCTTTTTGCTTTTTCGATAACCATATCAGCTACCTGAACATGCCTGTCAGCTGGTTCATCAAAGGTTGAACTTATAACTTCACCCTTTACAGATCTTTCCATATCCGTAACTTCTTCAGGTCTTTCATCAATAAGCAGAATAATTAATTTAACTTCAGGATGGTTTCTTGTAATGGAGTTGGCAATTTTTTGCAGAAGAACAGTTTTTCCGCTTTTGGGAGGAGAAACTATTAATCCTCTTTGTCCTTTTCCAACCGGGGTAAGCATATCCATAATTCTTACCGAATATTCTCCGGGTGCAGATTCAAGACTCATTTTCCTGGTTGGATAAACAGGTACTAAATTATCAAATAAAGTTCTATCGCGGATAGCGTCCGGATCCAAACCGTTAACAGCTTCAACACGAAGCAAAGCAAAAAATCTTTCTCCTTCTTTTGGAGGTCTTACCTGTCCGCTAACAAAATCTCCGGTTCTCAAAAGGAATTTTTTAATTTGAGATGGAGATACGTAAATATCGTCTGGTGATGGTAAATAATTATAATCCGCAGATCTTAGAAACCCGTAACCGTCCGGCAAAACTTCAAGTACACCTTTCGAAAAAGTCAGCCCATCCTTTGTACTTTGAGCTTCGAGGATCTTAAAAATAAGTTCCTGTTTCCTTAAATCGCTGTAGCCATTTATATTAAGATCTTTGGCAATAGTATTTAATTCAACAATTTTTTTTGATTTTAAATCGGAAATGTCCATTGGCATATTATAATCCCTATAATCCTTTTGTTTGTTTTGTGTGGTTTATTTTTAATTATTAAAAAACAATTCATTTCAAGATTTAACCGGATATGAAAACGAGGTTGTTAATTTCTTTCGCTAATGTTTTAATATTTTTTTGATAGGAACACGAGGTTTAGGCGAAACATACAGCGAAATAGATTGAATGTCAAGCATATTTATGCTGTTGCAATAAAGATTTAATCTCTCCAAGAAGATACATACTGCCAATTACTACAAGACATTCATCTTTTTTAGCATTTACCTGAAAGTCTGTAATAAAACTAACCGGATTCACTAATTGCCCGACCCGCATGTTCACCTCATTAGCTATTTCTTTTAATTCATTAATACTGAATGATCTATCTATATTAACCTCGGTAACAAATATATTATCAAAATGGTTTTTAAGTACGGAGAACATTTCTTTAACATTCTTATCATTTAAAGCACCAAAAATAAGAGTACGTTTGGAGTAATTATATTTTTGAAACTCTTTGATGAAATTGGTAATACCTTCGGGATTATGACCGGAATCTAAAATAATATCGGGTTTAGTGCAATAAAATTCATACCTGCCCTGGAAACCTGTGTTTATTATAACATGTTTTATTCCTGCTTCAACTTTATTAAAGTTATCAAAATTTAAAACTTTTGTAACTGCCAAAGATGCAAGTGCTGCATTATATTTTTGATAATCTCCTTTTAACGGCATTGTCCAATCATTTAATTCAATTTCTTCAGTGTATAATTCCAATGAACCTGGTTTTTCGTTTGTATAATCTTCAATTTGATAAAGAAAGCTTTTGGTTTCATTACATTTTTTTTCTATAACATCTTTAGCATCGTTAGGGAGTTTACCAATAAAGACATTATTATGATTTTTTATTATACCAGCTTTTTCCTGTGCAATTTCCCGAATAGTTTTTCCAAGGATATTTGTATGTTCCAAACTTATAGAAGTTATAATAACAGCAAGCGGATTAAATACATTAGTCGCATCAAGTCTCCCGCCAAGACCGGTTTCAATTACTGCAAAATCAACTTTCTGTTCTTTGAAATAATAGAATGCCAGTGCAGTTGTTACTTCAAAAAAAGTTAGTTTAAATTCGTTAATGAACTCTTCATTCTTTTCAAAAAAATCTGCAATAGCTTCATCAGGAATCTGCTCGCCATTAATAACTATTCTTTCATTAAATTTTACAAAATGAGGTGAAGTGTAAAGGCCAGTCTTATAATCAAACTCCTGTAAGATGCTTGCTGTAAATGCAGATGTACTTCCTTTTCCATTTGAACCGGCTATATGAAATGCTTTTAATTTTTCTTGTGGATTTCCTAAATGATTCAAAAAAGATTTTATGTTATCAAGCCCCAGCTTAATACCAAAAGTATGAAGCGCAAATAATTTTTTTAATGTCACTTCAATATTCATATCAGATAACGATTGAACCGGTTAATTCAGAAATTTTCTCAATTCCCTGTTTCAAACAAAAATCTTCTAACCCTTTAACTATTGCAATTGCTGCAGTCGGGTCAATAAAATTTACAGTTCCAATTTGAATTGCAGAGGAACCTGCAATCATAAATTCAATTACATCCTGCCAATTCATAATACCGCCGATCCCAATTATAGGAATCTCAACTGATTGTTTAATCTCCAGAACTTTAGCAAGAGCGACTGGTTTAATAGCCGGTCCAGATAGTCCTCCTGTCAAATTATGAATTTTTGGTTTTCTGGTGAATAATGTTAAATGCAGTTCCGACTAAAGTATTTATTGCTGAAACAGCATCCCCGCCTTCATCTTTTACAACTTTTGCAAAATTAGAGATATAAGAAACATTAGGCGAAAGTTTAATAATAATAGGTTTATTAGTTACAGCTTTTACTCCTGCAGTAATTTTACCAACAGCTTTAACATCATTTCCAAACTGCAAACCTCCCTCTTTAACATTAGGACAGGAAACATTAATTTCAAATGCAGTTATTGAATCTTCGTTAGTAAGGATTTTAGTACACTCAACATATTCTTCATAAGTGCTTGCTGCAATATTACAGATCAAAGGGACATTATACTTTTTAAGGAAAGGAATTTTTTCCTTAACAAATTCTTCAACTCCAACATTTTGTAAACCAATCGCATTAAGCATTCCGGAAGGTGTCTCAACAATTCTTTGAGGAGGATTTCCTTTTCTTGGTTTAAGGCTTAATGATTTTGTTACTATTCCGCCAATTAAATTTAAATCAATGAATTCGGACATTTCATTTCCATAACCAACTGTACCGGAAGCAAGTAAAACAGGATTTCTGAATTTTAATGGTCCAACTTTAACTGAAAGATCTGGTTTCATCAAATCACAACATCTTTTATATTGAAAACAGGTCCATTCTTACAAACAAGCAAATACTTTTCGGGATGATTTACGGATTCAATAGGACATCCCTGGCAAATGCCAAAACCACAAGCCATTGCACATTCAGTGGAAACCTCACAATTTATATTATGTTTAATACATAACTCACTCAATTTTCTTAGCATAGCACTTGGGCCGCAGCCAAATATTTTTATTCTCTCTGATTTAAGTCTTTCAATATTTTGTTCTACAAGTTCAACAACATTCCCTTTAATACCGAGAGACCCATCATCCGTAGAGATTGTGCTATTTTTCATTCCATAAGTAATAATATCTTTTTCAGTCTTACCACCAATAAAAGATTGAATTTCTTTTGTATAACCAAGTTTCCTTATAAAATATGGGAAAGGAGCAACACCTAATCCTCCTGCAACTATTATGGCTGTATCGTAATCTCCTTCAGGATTAAATCCATGCCCAAGCGGTCCGAGAAGATCAATTAATTCTCCTTTGTGTTTAGAGGAAAGCATCTTAGTGCCCTCCCCAAAAATATTAAACATTAAAAAGATAAAATCTCCCTCAACATCACAAACGCTAAATGGTCTTCTTAAAAGTGGAAAGGTTGAATCGTTAACTTTCACATTAATAAACTCGCCTGGATTTATTATTGAAGCAATCTCCGGAGAAAAGATTTTGAGAACAAAAATTTGATTTTTAAGCTCTATAACTTTTTCAACAGGTGATTTAATTATAAACAAGATGTAACCTTAAAAGTATAAAAAGAAGAATACCATTTTTGAATTTGCTTGATTGTTTGGCAGGACAATGCTTCATAAATAAAATTTAACTATACAAATTTAGATATTCTTATGAATATTTGCGAATATCTAATATGATTTATTTCCTTTTAAAATTTACTAACCTTAAGCAAACAAGATCTTGAATATTATCTGCAAGCTTTACAGGAACAGTAAAATTGTTGGCAATAATTGAAAAAGCAACCGGCTCATTATCACCTGTGTAAGCGTAACCGGATAAACTTCGTACATAGGCGAGAAAACCGGTTTTTGCTCTTACTTTATTTTCTGCTCTTGTACCTTTCAACCTCGTTCCAAGACTCCCGTCAATTCCAGCAATTGGAAGAGAATTATAAAACGGGATAAAATATTCACTCTTAAACATGTAGCTAAGTATATTAACTATATGCCTCGGAGAAATGAGGTCTAACTGTGAAAGACCGCTTCCATCAACCATTGCGAGGCTTTCAGGATCAATACCCATTTCATTCAATATATTAGAAACTGCTTTTACTCCATTCTCAATAGTGCCATAACCTTCTTCCTCCAGTCCTATTGTTTTTAATAATTGCTCTGCAAAAAAATTCTGGCTGTTTTTATTTATTACTTTAACAATGTCTTTTAACGGGGGTGAATAATGTACAAATAACTGATCCATTTGGGAAAAGTCAATTGGCTCCTCTATATCATCTATATCAACTGCATAGCCCTGAACTTTTATTCCTTTCTTTTCTAAAACTTCTTTTAGAACAACCATTGCATACTGAGTGGGATTATTTATAGTTGCATAAGTTTTAATAGAGTCCCTTCCTTTTCTGATAGTTCCAAAGACTTTAATGATGTTTGTTCCCCTTTCCCTGTAAACATCCAATAAAGCTGCGGTATCTTTTGAAACAACCGAAACATCATTAACAAGAGTTATATATTTTGTATCGGGAGAGATACTTATTTTGGCCTGATTTGTAACTGAATCAACAGAGACAACTATATCAACACAATTATCATTAAAAGAAATAGCACCAGTTGGTGCACTGAACCAATATGTTTCATAATCCCATGCCCATCCTGCACCTAAACCGACATCATCGAACAGGTTATCATCGCCAATTATGTTTCCATCTATCTCATCAATCCCTATTGCCAAAAGAGAGTCTGCCCAATCATTAAAAACCCTGTAAACATCTCCGTTAAAAAATCTACCTGAAATTGTTGGATCTCCGCCGCCCTGCACAACTAAATTCCCTTTTAATATTGAACCATCCATCTTTCCGTTCTTAAAAAGAGTTGTTGAAAATTCATATTCAGTCCCCAGTAGAATAAGACCTGCGGCAGTAGTAACTAATTTCATATTAGAAGCAGGTCTGAATAATTTATCCTCATTCCTTTTATAAAAATATTCACCGGTTTCCATTGATTGAATCACAACTCCCCAGTTTGCATTACTAAAGTTCGGGTCATTAAAAATATCATCCATCTGATCCCAAAAATCAGGGATGGTGGAATATGAATAATTTGGCAGTGTATCTGAAACAAGAGTTGCTTTCTTTTCTTGCGAATAAGAGGAAACAAAAAATATTATTAAAGCAAATAAGATGAATAATTTATTTAGCATATTGTTTTAAAATTCCTTCAACTTCAGTTCTTGTTAGTTTTCGGTATGAACCAATGGGAATGTCTGCTTTAAGCCCTGCAAATTTTTTCCTGTTCAGTTTTAAAACTGTATAACCTAAAGTACCAAACATTCTTTTTACAAAATGATTTCTTCCTTCGACTGCAGTTACTTTAATATTTTTTCCGGCTGAATCATTTATAAAAACTTTTATAAAAACAGCTTTGCTTCCATCTAAATTTACACCCTTCAATAATTTTATTCTATCCTCATCAGAAAGCGGATTATTAATTTTTACTTCATACTCTCTTGGTATTTTATTTCCTGGGTGGGTTAAAAGGTTTGAAAAATCTCCATCATTAGTTAAGATAAGCACACCTGTAGTGTCATAATCCAATCTTCCAACAGGATAAATTCTTTCATTTGTTTTAACAAGATCAACAACAGTTTTTCTTTTTCTATCATCATCAGTTGTTGTAACAACTCCTTTGGGTTTATTAAGAAGAAAATAGAGATGCTTTTTGGGATGAATTTTTTCTCCGTCAAGAAGAACATTATCTTTTTCGTTAACTTTGAAAGAAAGTTCAGTAATTATTTTATTGTTTACAGAAACTCTTCCCTGTAAAATAAATTCTTCTGATTTTCTCCTTGAAGCAATTCCACTATCAGCAATATACCTGTTAAGCCTGGTCAGCATCTTCTTCAGTTCCGGTTTCATTCTCAATCGAATCTTCAAGAGTATTCATCATTATTTTTCTTTTTTGTTCAATGAAGTCTTCATCATTCATAATTTCTTCAATCTCCCTGGGTTTTGGAAGGTCGCTTATTTTATTTAATCCAAAATATTTTAAAAATTCAGTCGTGGTAGAATAAAGCAATGGTCTGCCTACGCTTTCAGCTCTGCCGGAAATTGTGATAAGATTTTTTTCAAGAAGCGTGCTCAAAATGTAATCAGAATTTACTCCGCGAATTGATTCTATTTCGGGTTTAGTAATAGGCTGCTTATATGCAATTATTGAAAGGGTTTCAAGAGCAGCCTGGCTTAATCTTCGTTTTGATTTTTCAGAGGATAAATAGCCAACATACTTTGAGTAATCTTTTGTTGTTGCAAAAAGATATCCGTTTGCAATCCTTAAAATTCTGAATGAAAAATTTTGCTCTTCATAATTTTTATTAAGAAGATTAATAGCCTCCTCAATATCTTCGGCAGATACCTGGATTTCTTCGCCATCAATAACTTTTATAGCCCTGATTATTTCATTATCAGAAATTACATCATCAGATGAAAAAATTAATGCTTCAATTACTGAGTTATAAATTTTTTCCATATTTAATTATCTCCCTTTAACAAAAGGAAATCATTAAAATTTTTTGTTTCTTTTAATTTAATTCTTCCGGATTTCACAAGTTCAAGCAAAGCAATAAAAGTAACTATAATTCTTATTTTCTCGTTCATCTTTTCAACCAGTGCAAGAAAATGTACTTCATTGTTTATATCAAGTAAACTAATTATGAATTCAATCTGTTCATCAATTGAAATATTTATTTTTTTAATCTGGTGAACAGGTTCTTCTTTCACACTATCAATTGCATTCCGGAAAGCTTTAGCCAGATCATATATAGTTACATTTTTAAGAAGCACTTCATATTCAGGTATTTCAACTCTTTCATCGGCTGAAAAATTTCCCCTAAAGCTCAGCTTTCTCTGGTTTGATTCCATATAAGAAAGATCATCGGTAACTTCTTTGTATCTTTTATATTCGAGAAGTGCTTTAACGAGTTCAGCTCTCGGATCAATCTCTTCACCTTTTTCGTCAACTTCTCTTGGAAGCAGCATCCTGACTTTTATATGCATTAAAGTGGATGCCATAAGAATAAAATCTCCGGCTACTTCAAGATCAAGCATTTTAATTAAGTTAACATACTCAAGAAATTCTTTGGTAATTTTAGATATCGGGATATCATAAATATTTAGTTCATCTCTCTTGATAAAGAAAAGAAGCAGGTCTAAAGGCCCTTCAAAATTTTCTAATTTAATTTTATACATTTTCTCTTTCATCTTACACAATGCCTGGAATAATGGAATGTTGGAATAGTGAAATAAATTCGAAAATATTCCATCATTCCATTATCACATCATTCCAAACATTGCTAAAAACAGTTGCTCAGCCCATTTTCATTTTTTGCCGGACTTCAATCATAGTTTCTTCAGCAACAGCTTTAGCTTTTTTTTCACCATCACTCAAAATTTCTTTAACAGTATTGATATTATTTTCATAATATTTTCTTTTTTCAATAATCGGTTCTAAGAACATTGAAATTTTTGCTGAACATCTCAACTTACAATCAACACAACCCAAAGCGCCGGAACGGCAACCCAATTCTATATCCGGTACCTCTTCAGGATTAAATTTTTTATGATAAGCATAAACCAAACATATATCAGGATTGCCGGGATCACCTTTCCTGATTTTCTGAGGATCTGTAACAGCTTTTTTCATTTTTGCTTTTACTGTTTCAGGATCATCAGATAAAAGTATTGCATTGTTAAGTGACTTACTCATCTTTGCATTTCCATCAATACCGGGCAGCCGGGCAAATCTTGTTAATAATGCTTCAGGTTCCGGAAAAACTTCTCCATATTGATTGTTAAACTTTCTTGCAATCTCCCTTGTAATTTCCACGTGAGGAACCTGGTCTTCACCTACGGGAACTGCATTTCCTTTATAAAGTAATATATCCGCCGATTGGAGTACAGGATAACCAAGATGACCATAAATAACATTATCTATATGCAGATCGCGCACCTGATCTTTTAAAGTTGGATTTCTTTCTAACCTGCTGACTGTGATAAGCATACCTAAAATTAATGAAAGCTCTGTATGCTCTTTAATTTGAGATTGTCTGAACATCGGGCTTTTTTCAGGATCAAGTCCGGCAGCCAGCCAGTCAATCAGCATTTCAATTGAGTTGGTATATATATTATCAGTATTCAAGTCCGTAGTTAGAACATGATAATCGGCTATTAAATGATAACTATCATAATCGTTTTGCAGTTTAATCCAGTTTTCTAAAGCTCCAACATAATGACCGATGTGAAGCTTTCCGGTTGGGCGCATACCGCTAAGAATTCTTTTTCGACGCATTGGAAATTTTTGTGAAAAATTTATTGTAAAAATACTAATAAAGTAGGAATAATGCTGTTATTTAAGGAATGAAAACTCAAGCTAAATAAAGATAAGGCTTCCAGGTTTCGTCGAGCTTTCCAACTACATTTTTAATAAACATTATGTGGCTCGGTTTAAAAGGTTTGTAAAGCATATCCATCCTTGCTTCCCATGGTGTTCTATCGCCTTTACGATTATTACAAATAGTGCAGGCACAAATAAGATTTTCCCAGCTGTCATTTCCTCCTTTTGCACGGGGAACAATATGGTCTATCGTAAGTGGTAAATCACTTCTGCCGCAGTAAGCACACTTAAATCCATCGCGTCTTAAAATATTTTTTCTTGTCAGTACAACTTTTTTATAAGGTACGCGAACAAAAAAACTAAGACGGATAATGCTTGGCCAGGGAAAGGACTGATTAACGGTTCTTAATGCTTTTCGTTTGTCATCAATAACAAGTTCGGCTTTACCAAGATATATAAGAACCATTGCTTTTTTAATATTGCAAACTGTTAACGGTTCATAACTCTGGTTTAAAGTTAATACTTTAGCATTAAGCCTGCCTTGCCGGTAAGCAGGTTTTCTATTAATCTGTTTAGAGGGTTCGAAGACTCATTCCTTCTTTCTGTTTTGCAAACTTATTTTAATTCGTAAATATATTCTTATTACTAATAAAACAATTGCGAATGAAGCAATATAAATAAACCATTTGCGTTCGACTGCTTCAGTCAGCATCAGGATTAATAATACAAATACTACAATAAGTGAGCTGTAGTTAAAAATGTCGTAGTATCTTTTATTCAAATTGACCTTCTTTTCCTTAAGGTTTTAATTACTGAAATAAAAAATAATGAAATAGAAAGGAATTTTCCAAATAAATAAATCAGGTAATATTTGGAGCAGCTGAATATTTAATATTAGAAAAGATCATCCCGGTATAGGATAATCACCATTATTCCCAGGATTTAAGTACCCAAATGTTTAAGTCTCTTTATAAACTATTGCCACACAGGCAACATAATCCCTTGAATGACTCATAGAAATTTTAAGACTTTTTTCTTTTGAAAGGAACTTTTCAAGCTTTCCCTTAAGCTTAACTTCGGGCATGCCATTTGGAGCATTTATTATTTCCATATCCTGCCATCCAAATTCACTGTTCCAGTTGGAAGAAATAGCCTTATAAATAGCTTCTTTAGCTGCAAAGCGTGCTGCAAGGTGCTGGTATTTATTTTTTTTGGAAAGACAATATTTCAATTCATTTGGTGTGTAGACTTTTTGAAGGTATTGATCTCCGTATTTATCCACACTCTCTTTTATCCTGTCAATTTCAATTATGTCTATTCCAATACCGATTACCATTTTATCTTCTTAAGTAATGAATTAAAAAAATCAGAACCCTGCAACTCCACCATAACCTCTTGGGTCAGTAGAACCCCAAATAAGGTTTTTATAATCAATCATAATTCCTTCAACTCTTCCAAGTTCGGTTTCCCTTCCCAATTTATATCCAAGCTTTATTAAATTCTCCTTTACATCTTCTGTAAAAGAAAGAGGTTCATAATCAATTAAATCGGGCAGCCATTGATGATGAAAGCGTGGTGATTCAATTGCTTTTTTGATGTTCATTCCAAAGTCTATACAATTCATTATTACCTGCAGAACAACGTTTATAATTGTTGAACCGCCTGGAGAACCTACAATTAAAATTGGTTTCCCATCCTTTAGAACTATAGTAGGAGTCATTGAGCTAAGCATTCTTTTACCCGGTTCAATTGAATTTGCTTCTCCACCTATTAAACCGTAAATGTTTGGTTCACCAGGTTTAGAACTAAAATCATCCATTTCATTGTTCATTAAAAAACCTGCACCCTCTACAACTATTTTATTTCCATAAGAAGAATTTAATGTGGTGGTTGTACTAACCGCATTTCCATAACCATCATAAACTGAGTAATGGGTTGTCTCATCGCTTTCAATAGCCGAAATCTGTTTTGATGGACTAATTTCTGAGGATGGCGTTGATTTATCTGTTATCTTATTAAAAATTTCTTTTGCATACTTTTTAGATAAAAGAGAATTGACAGGAACATTATAAAAATCAGGGTCGCCGAGGTGCATTGACCTGTCAGCATAGACATATTTCATTGCTTCAACGAGTTTGTGAACGTAAGTGCTGCTGCCCCAATCTTCTTTGGCAAAAGTATAATTTTCAAGAATGTTAAGAAGCTCAATTAAACAAATACCTCCGGATGATGGAGGTCCCATAGATAAAATTTTGTAACCTCTGTAAGAACCTTCAACAGGTTTCCTTTCTACAGGATTGTATTTTTCAAGATCATCTGTATTAATATAACCACCATTCTTCCGAACCTGACCGGCAAATAATTCTGCAACTTTGCCTTTATAAAATCCATCACGACCTTTTTCCTTAATCTGTTTTAGCGTCCAGGCAAGATCCGGTTGAAAAAATCTGTCCCCTTCCTCAAATGCTTTTCCATCTTTGGAAAAAATATTTAAAGAGGATTCATACTTACTAAATTCCGTTAAGGCAGAGCTAAATGATCTGGCTGTATAATAATCAAGAATAAAACCTTGTTCAGCAAGTTTTATTGCTGGTTCAATAACCTCTGATATAGATAGTTTTCCATATTTTTTTAAAGCGTAAATCAAACCGGCAACACTACCTGGAACTCCAACCGAAGTTACACCCGAATAACTTAGTTCCGGGATATAATTTCCTTCATTATCAAGATACATATCTCTCGTAGAATTCATTGGTGCTTTTTCACGGTAATCGATAGTCGTTTCTGTTCCATCAGCAAGATGTATAACCATAAAACCGCCGCCGCCAATATTTCCTGCTGATGGGTAAGTTACTGCGAGGGCAAAACCAACAGCAACTGCAGCGTCAACAGCATTACCCCCTTTTTTTAATATTTCAACTCCGACTTGTGAAGCAATTATATTCGCTGAAACAACAACTCCGTTTTTATATGGAGTTGATGATTGAGAAAATAAATTTGATACAGAGAAAAGCAGGAAGAAATAGAAAAGTTTTTTAGAAAATATGTGCATCAATATTTAATCCTTCTCCCTTAAGCTGATCGAGCATTAATTTTGTCAGTTCATTAAGCTGGTTTAATGATTGAGTAAGATCGTTATAAATTTTTTCATCGTACATAATTTTACCCAGGTTATTCTGTTTAGTATTCATATCGCCGGTAAACTTATTTAACTTAACAAGTAAACTATCGCTGTTTTTTAAAACTGATTGCAGCTCATCTATTGATGAATTTATTTTTTCTTTATTTGTTTTAAAAAACTCTTTTGCATCTTGAGTTAATTCAACGGAGTTTGAAGTAAGCCGTTTTAAACTGTTTCTGTTTTCATCTATAAGATTGTTAAGCTTTTTAGTTACTTCGCTTAAATTAGACATTGAAGATTTAATATCCTGATTAAGCTTTTGGTCGGTTAAATAATTATTTAAAGAGGTTAGCGTAATTTTAATATCGGAAATGGTAGTTGTGAAATCGTCCCGGAAAGTACCAACCATTGACATAACCTGCGGGACATCAGCATAAAACAAACCTTCCTGCAATTTGTCATAATCAATTTCATTTTGGGAAGTTCCCTGGGATATTTCAATCTTTTTTCCTCCCATCAGGTCAAGCATTGAAACAGCAAACTTTGCATCTTCTTTAATCTGAATATTATTATCTACCTTTAAAGTAACAATTACATTTTCTCCTTCAATCTTCAGATCTTCAACAAAACCTTTTCGCACTCCATTAATAGTAACCGGGTCACCAACTTCCAACCCTGAAGTATTATTGAATTTTACTTTAATAGTATTTTCTGTCGGTGTAAGAGAAAAATTTTTTGCCCAGCCAAAAATCCACAAGCAAACAATTAATCCAATCAGGACTGTAATTCCGACCCTGATTTCAGTTTTTCTCTGGTCTTTCATAACCTTTCTTCTCAATTAAATTTTTAATTTTATTAAGATCATCCTTTGTAATGATACTGTCCTTTATTACTACCTTTACAGAATCAATAAGCCAATCAATATCTTTATTAGAAAGCTCTTTAGTATTTGTAAATTTATCCTGCAGGTATATTTTAAGCAAAGTTCTTAATGAATCTTTCTCCTGGGACTCGGCAATATAACTTAACTCATCATCAACACCGCTTACAAACATTTCGCTAAAAAATTTCTTCGATGGCTTAATTATCCAGTCATCAAGGTGATATTGCAAAATATACAACAAGGCTGCTACAAGAATTGTAAGAATAATAATTATTTTTAGAAAACAGCCTTTTTTCAAAAATTATTCCCCGCTTATTTTTTCTATCAATACTTTGTTAATCCGTTTTCTTGTTACTTCTTTAACAGTAAACTTAAAGTTTTCCAGATTAAAATTATAATCTTCTTTAGGAATATATCCTGTATGATTTAAAATTAATCCTGCAAGGGTTTCAAAATTTTCATTCTCAGTTGAAATATTTGTGTTAAGTAATTCATTTAGTTCATCAAGGGAAATTCTGCCTAGAACCATAAATTTATTTTCGTCAACTTTTACAACAGGGTTTTCCTCTTTATCATATTCATCTCTTATTTCACCAACTATCTCTTCAATAATATCCTCAAGAGTAATTAGACCTGCTGTACCTCCATATTCATCAACAACAATAGCAATATGCATTTTTTTTTCCTGAAATTCGTACATAAGATCATTTATCATTTTATTTTTTGGTATGAACATAGGTTTACGTACAAGTTTCAGAATATCAAAACCATTTAAATTTTTATTAATTAAATATTTCAGAATATCTTTAGCATAGATAATTCCCATAATATCGTCTAAATTTTTTTTAAAAAGAGGTATCCTGCTATGCTGCGTTGTTTTAATTGTATTAACTAATTCAGGTAAAGCAATATCGGCAGACACGGAAACCATATCAACACGGGGAGTCATAACTTTCTGAACTTCTACAGATTTAAAGCTTACAATACTTTGTATAATTCCATGCTCTTCTTCAGCAAGAGTGCCTATTTCATGTCCTAACTCTGCAAGTTCAGTAATTTCATCATTTGAAATAGCAGCTTTGCCACGATCAATTTTTATTTTTGCAATAACGGTCCTTATGAATTCAGTAAGTGTTTCTGAAACAGGATATATAGCTACGCTGAACCAATAGAGCGGGATTGAGACTAATTTAGAAATCGCAAGAGGATTTTTACTAGCCCATAATTTAGGAGTAAGCTCGCCAAAAATAATAACTAATATAGTTAGTACAACAATCTGAAGAGTAAGAATAAATTCTTTTGATAAATCTGTAACTTTCAGAATATCGAGCGCAAGTGAAACAGCTACTATTGAGGCAGCCACGTTTACAATTGTATTTCCCAGTAAAATTGAAACGAGCAGTCTTCTCGGGTGGTCTATAAGATTTAAAAGATATCTCCCGATAAGAGGATTAATATCTGAATCACTTTTCAGCTTCCTCTTATCGAGTGAAAATAAAGCGACTTCTGAGCCGGAAAAAAACGCTGAGAGAAATAATAAAATTACAAGAAAAATAATTCTGAACTGCCAATAAATATCCAAATAATAATTTCATTCCCAACTGTTGAACATATTTACTTAAAACGGAAGATCCTCATTTTCTTCAACATTAACATTAGGTTCAGTTAACTGAGTACTGGATTCATCTGTCGCTCCGGTTGAATCCAATGGAATTAAACGCTCTGATATTATTTCCACAGAATATCGTTTAATATTTTCCTTATCAGTATAATCCCGTTTGGAAATCCTACCCTCAACATAAAATTTCCTGCCCTTTTTAAGGTTTTCTTTAAAATAGTCCGAAAGATTCCATGATTTAACATTATGCCAGGTAGTTTCATCAACCCAATTTCCATCCTTACCTTTATAACTGTTGTTTGTTGCAATTGTAAAAGTAGTAACAGAAACATTATTGGTAGTAAACCTGGTTTCGGCATCTTTTCCAAGATGTCCGATAAGCATAACCTTATTTAATGAAAAAGCCATTGAGCCCTCCCAAGTATGATTAAAATTATTTCCAATTTAAGCAATAGACTTAATAAAATCTAATAATTGATTACTAAAAATAAATGATTATTATTTACCAAAGAAGTTCGTAAAATTTACATGAAAATAAATTAAGTTTTTAAGTAATAATCAAACCATTTCTAAATTCAAGACACACCAAACCTTAATACGTAACAAAAAAATACAGTAAAGAAGGTTTACTTCAAAAAAAAATCATTCGAAAATGTTGAGCATTTGCATTGCACAGATTTTGCTTAACGCAATGCGATAAAAAGATTAACACCGGAGTATATTAATGAACACAGGCCAGTCCCTAATTACAATTGCAGCTATGATGCTATTGTCAATTACAGTCTTAAGAGTAAATAATAATCTGCTCAGTACAAATTCAACTTTAATGGATACAAAATTTGACGTACTGGCGGTTTCATTAGGTACATCATTAATTGAGGAAGCCAGCAAAAAAGCATTTGACCTCGCAGGAAGCGATGATGCAATTTCTGACGTTAATTTATTAACATTGCCAGCCAGTTTGGGCCCATCATCTGGAGAACATTACCCTGACTATAATGATTTTGATGATTACAATGGATTAATTGATACAATTGATACAGTACCCTCTGCTAAATTTATAATAAAATGTGAAGTATGCTATATCGATGCGGCAAACCCAGATGTTAAGGTTAATTACAGAACCTGGCATAAAAAAATGACTGTCAAAATTACAAGTCCAAGCATTGGAAATGATGAAAAGAGAGATACTATAAAGTTATCTTCTGTATTTAGTTATTGGTACTTCAGGTAAAGGAGAAATAAAATGGGATATAGCACAATAATAGATATACTTGGTTCAATGATAATTGGCGGCGCACTGCTGGTTATTTTATGGAGACTTAATGATGCTACAACAGCAAATACATATAACTATAGCAGCGAATTATCACTTCAGCAGAATCTTGCAACAGTTGCCACAATAATTGAAAATGATTTTAGAAAAATTGGATATTGTGCGAACTGGAATATTATGCCTGATACCGGTAGAATACTTTTGGCTGATAGTTCAAGAATAAAATTTTTAACGGATATCCAGGTTGGTGGAGTAGGTGATGGAGTTATTGACACAATGTATTATTATTTAGGTCCTACAAGTGAATTAAGTATGACTGAAAATCCTCGTGACAGAGTTTTATATAGAGTAATTAATCATGATACACCGGTAAAATCTAATCTTGGCGTAACACAATTTAAATTAGTCTATTTTAATGCGCTCGGGGATACAATTCATTTACCTATTGCACAGACCGGGGAAATAGCTACAATGGAAATTAATGTTACAGTTGAAAACACAGAAGCATATGATAAGCAATACTCAAGTGCTTTCTGGCGGCAAATAAGATTAGTCGCAAGAAATTTAAAAAATAGATAAGGAGAATACAGATGGGCGGAAAAGCTGCATTGTTTTTAGTTTGTGGTTTTAGTCTTCTGTTTATGGTTGTCGCAAGAAATTTTGGAAGTATTACTACACGCGCTGTTGATAATACAGTTAATTATAATGATCAAACTGTTTCCCATAACATCGCTGTTAGTGGTGCTAACTTAGCTGCTAATCAAATATTTCTTGATAATAAATGGGATTCCGGTTATGATAAAATTAATTTTATGGATGGCAAACTAACTGTAACAGTTGAAGTTATAGATGCATTCCAGGATATAAGAAGAATAACATCCGTAGGTACTTTCAGAGGAATAACAAATCAGGTTCAACTTGTGCTTTCACCAAGCAGATTTTCTAAATTTGCTTATTATTCAGTAAATGAAGGTGGAACAATCTGGTGGACTGGTAGTGATACTGTTTGGGGACCTTTTCATACACAAGATTATATGAATGTATACCAACATCCTGTTTTTTATGGTAAAGCAACTACAAAAAGGTCTTTAAAGTATTACTCCAGTAAGAAAAATGATTATCCTATGTTTTATAATGGGTTTGAACAAGGGGTTGACCTTCCGCTCCCAACTGATGGTTTATCTCCAATTGAAGCTGCTGCTGATGATAATGGGTATAAATTTTCAGGTAAAGACACGGTGTATTTAACTTTTGCAGGTGATAGTATTAGATTCAGGTACCAATGGAATAAAAAAGATACAACTGTTCTAACCGCTTCATTGGCACCAAATGGGGTTATCTTTGCGAAGAATTCAGTAATTAGATTAAAAGGAACAGTGAAAGGTCAATATACAGTTGCAGCATCAAGCACTAACAGCAGTAAAGGAGATGTTTTTCTGGATGATGACATAGTGTATTCCAAGGATCCCCGTATTTATCCTACTTCAACAGACCTGTTGGGGATAGTAGCAAAGAATGATATTATTATTACTCAAAACACTGCAAATAATAATGATATCAATATCAATGCGTCAATGTATTCAGAGACAAAAGGTTTTGGTGCAGAAAACTATGATACAAGACCTGTAAGTGGAAATATTAATTTATTAGGTGGTATTATTCAGAATACAAGAGCAGCAGTGGGAACTTTTAGTGGAGGTGTTACTAACCATGGTTTTAATAAAAGATATAAATACGACGATAGATTAATGCATAGTTACCCTCCTGCATTTCCGGGAACAGGTAAATATGAAATAGTTTCCTGGTTAGAATAACATTTTCTCAAAAAGAAAAATTAAAGGCTCTGATTTCAGAGCCTTTTTTATTTTAGCCTCACAACCTCTCAGGGCAATATTTAAAAAATATTTTCTTATATAGAGACATCTCAATTATTGGTAAGGTATTTGAACTTTTTTTAATCACAAAGAATATTTAATGAAATTATTTATTTCATTATTCTTATTAAATATTTTTTTTAACAAGATAGGGAGATGATTAAGTGGGAGGAAAAGCAGCTCTACTTTTAGTTTGCGGATTCAGCATCCTGTTTATGGTTGTTGCAAAAAATTTTGGAAATATTACAACACGTGCCGTTACAAATGTTACAGATTATTATGACCAGACTGTGGCACATAATATTGCAGTCAGCGGAGTTAACTTAGCTGCTAACCAGGTATTTCTCGATAATAAATGGGACGCTGGTTATGACAAAATTAATTTCATGAACGGTAAACTGGATGTTAATGTCGATATTATTGATGCATTCCAGGATATAAGAAGAATAACTTCAACCGGTACCTTTAATGGAATAACTCACCAGGTTCAAATTATACTTTCACCGAGCCGATTTTCTAAATTCGCATACTATTCTATTGATGAAGGAGGAAGTATCTGGTGGACAAATAATGATACGGTTTGGGGACCTTTTCATACACAAGATTATATGAGAGCTTATCAACACCCGGTTTTCTATGGTAAAGCAACAACAAAAAGAGATCTGAAATATTATAGCAGTAAGAAAAAAGATTACCCATCATTCTATGGAGGATTTGAAAGAGGAATTGATCTTCCGCTTCCCACTGACGGACTTGGCCCGATTGAAAGTATCGCAGATGATGATGGATATAAATTTAATGGGGAAGATACAGTTTACTTGACATTCGCAAAAGATAGTATTAGGTATAAATTTGAGTGGGATGATCCTTATAACACCGTTCTCGGAACTGATTTTGCTCCGAATGGAGTTATCTTCGCTAAGAATGCGGTGGTAAGACTTAAAGGTGTTGTAGAAGGACAATATACAGTTGCTGTTTCCGGTACTACAAACGCTATAGGGAAAGTTTTTCTTGATAATGATATCATCTACAATAAGGATCCACGTGAGTATCCGGGTTCAACAGATTTACTCGGTATCGTGGCTAAAAATAATGTTATTATAACAGACAATTCAGCAAACTCTGATGATATAAATATTCAGGCTTCAATATATTCTGAAACAGACGGGTTCGGAGCTGAGAATTATAATACCAGACCTCCGAGCGGCGATATTAATTTATTAGGTGGAATAATTCAACATACAAGGCAGGCAGTTGGAACCTTTAGCAGCGGAGCAACAACACATGGCTTTAACAAAAGATATAAATATGATGACAGGTTAATGCACAGTTACCCGCCGGCTTTTCCGGGAACAGGTAAATACGAAATTGTTTCCTGGTTAGAATAATTTTTTTGGGGATAAATCAAGAGGCTCTGGTATTCAGGGTCTCTTTTTATTTTGATGTGGATACAATCCAGGCATCTTTAAAATCTTCATCGTTTCGTAATTCATTTCTAACTTCTTCAGCTTCATTCTTACTGGAAAATTTTTTTGCCAATCTAACTACAAAAAGATTTATACCATTATTATAAGAAACTAATATTTCCTGGTTAAGTTTTTTCCGACTTTTATCAGCAAAATTTTCTGCGTTTTGCTTAGTTAAAAACGCCCCAATCTGTATTAAAAAATAAATTTCATTTTTTGTAATTTCATTATCAATTTGTTTTTCCGGGATTTCATCAAAAACATAAGAATCATCTTCAGTGTTTTCTTCTTCCCTGGTTTCCTCAACGGAAGAGGAACAGGAGATAAAAGTAAGAATCACAACAACAAAAATTGAATATATATATAATCTACACATGTTTATTCCACAAATAATTTTCTAAAATTTATCACAAAGATATAACCAATTAAAAATTATTCAATTACTAAAAGAATAACCCCTTTTTCAACAACCTGTCCCTCATTAATTTTTATTTCTTTAATTTTCCCTGAAACAGGAGTTCTTATATCATTTTCCATTTTCATAGCTTCAAGAATAATCAGAGAATTTCCCTGCACCACTTCATCCCCAACTTTAATTTTTATTTTCAGAATCATTCCGGGCATAGGAGACTTAATAGATGTTAAATGATTTACCTTTGAAGATTTTATAAGTGATGAAGCTTTTTCCTGTAATGCAGTTTGGATCTTGGTTTCAATAACTTTACCCAGAATAGTTATTGTGAATTCAGAACTATTATTTTTTTTTGCTGTAATCAAATAAGATTTATTATCAATTAGTAAATTATATGAATTATTATTCAGGTTGTTCAGATTGTAATTGTATTCTTTGCCGTCAACCGTTGCTTTATTATTTCCTGTCAAGGCTACTTCAATTTTCTTTTCATTTATTGCAACTACAAATTCATTCATCAGTCTGCTCCAGCCATTTATTTAATGAGGATTGATTTTTGGATATTAAAACTTTCCCGTTTGATGAAGTATCGTTTTTTATTATTGTAGAAATTAGTGCGGCAGCTTTTTCTATTTCGGATAATTCTTTTTCATCCTTTTGCTCATTAAGATATTCCCTTTCGACATAATTAATATCAAAATTCCCTTTAATAAAATCTTTTTGTTTTAAAATCCCTTTTAGAAAATAAATATTTGTTATTAAACCGGCTATATGATATTCACTTAAAGCTCTTTTCATTTTTGTAATCGCTGAATTCCGGTCCCTGCCAAAACAAATAACTTTGGAAATGAGCGGATCATAATAGAGGGAAATTTCTGAACCGGTTATAAAACCTCCATCAACTCTTATTCCCGGGCCGGATGGTTCTATATATTCTGTAATTTTTCCAATCGATGGAAGAAAATTATTTTCGGGATCTTCTGCATATATGCGGCATTCAATAGCGTGTCCGTTTATGCTTAAATCATCCTGCTTAAAGCTTAACTTATTTCCCGCCGCGATAGAGATTTGTTCCTTAACAAGATCAATACCAGTAATAGTTTCAGTAACAGGGTGTTCAACCTGCAAACGGGTATTCATCTCCAGGAAATAAAAATTTTTATTCTTATCCATTAAGAATTCAATCGTACCGGCATTAAAATAATTGCAGGCTTTTGCAGCATTTATAGCAGCATTAGTTATTTTATTTCTTGTCACAGGATCAACAAAATGTGAAGGGGCTTCTTCAATTATTTTCTGGTGTCTTCTTTGAATCGAACATTCCCTTTCAAACATGTGAACGTAATTGCCAAATTTATCTGCAATTATTTGAACCTCAATGTGCCGAGGAGACTCAATATATTTTTCAATGTAAATATCTTCATTTCCAAAAGCCTTTAATGCTTCTCTCTTTGTTGAATCAAATGCATCTTCAAATTCTACCTCTGAAGATATCTTTCTCATTCCTTTTCCTCCCCCTCCTGCAGAAGCTTTTATCAAAACAGGGTAACCAATTACTCTGCTGCTTTTTATCCCTTCATTAATATCCTTAATAGGTTTTGTAGTACCGGGAACGATAGGAACATTATTTTTCTGCATCAACTTACGAGCTTCAGTTTTATTTCCCATCATTTTCACGGATTGCGAGGAAGGTCCGATAAAGTTTATTCCGGATTTTTCAACTTCCTTAATAAAATCCGGGTTCTCGGAAAAGAATCCATAACCGGGATGGATTGCATCTGCATTAACTTTTTTAGCAAGATCAATAATTTTTTGTTTATTAAGATAAGATGAAGACGCAGGAGCTTCCCCGATGAAATAAGATTCATCTGCAAGCAGAATATGAAGAGAATGTTTATCAGCTTCAGAGTATATTGCCGCTGAGGTAATCCCCATTTCTCTGCAAGCACGGATAATTCTAACAGCTATTTCTCCCCTGTTAACAATAAGAATCTTCTTAAACAATACTTTTCCTTAGAAATTTTTTTAATTAGCCGTATAAAAGTTCTGCAATATAAGAGAATGAATTCAGATTACAATAGTTTTTATTTTAGTTCGGCAATCGTAATACCTTCACCGCCAAATTCAATGGGGGCAAAATAAAAATTTTTAATCCTGTTATGATGAGAAAGAATTTCTTTAACAGTTTTTTTTAAAGCGCCTGTACCTTTTCCATGAAGGATTTCAACCCTGTCCAATCCTGCCGAATAAGCATTATCAATAAATTTAACAATCTTAAATTCAGCTTCCTCAGGTCTTTCACCTCTTATATCAATTCTCATATCGGCTTTAACTGAATAATAAGGATAATCCAGTCCTTTTTTTTCTTCACTTTTTTTTGCGGCTGTTTGAATAAGATCTTTCAGCGGAACATTCATCTTAACATTGCCTGCAAGTATCGTCGCTTTTTTATTATCAGGAAAGATTTCAATTATTTTACCAACTGTAGAAGTTCCTTTAACCGAAACATAATCTCCATCATGCAATTCTTCATTTTCAATAATTTTGGGTTCATCTTTAAGGAGAGTGATATTTTTTTCTTTTATCTCTTTAATAATACTCTGAGAAGTTTTGATAATTTCTTTATCGGCTTTCGATTCCTTCAACTCCTTAACAATTTTTTCAAATTTTTTATTTATTTCTTTAAGATATTCTTCAGCGTCTTCTTTGGCTTTAGAAAGAATTTTCTTTTTTTCTCTTTCAAGCTTATCAAGGCTTTGTTTATAAAGATTTGAAAGTCCAGTTAATCGGGAATTTTCAATTTCAGCATGTTTTAGTTTCTCTTCAATCAAACGTGATTTTGATTCAATGTCCACAAGAAACTTTTCCACTTTATGCTGATCAGAATCCAGATAATTCTTTGCAAGAGAAAGAAAATCTTCATTTAGTCCAATCCTTTTGGCAACTTCAAAAGCATAGCTCGAACCTGGAATTCCCTGCTTAAAAACATAAGTTGGTTTAAGATTTTTTGAATCGAACTCCATTGCAGCATTTTCAAATCCTTCTTCATCATTAGCAATAAGCTTTAAACTCCCATGATGAGTCGAAGCAAATACGATTGATCTTTTATTTCTTAGAACAAGTAAAACTGCAACCGCCAGTGCTGAACCTTCTGCCGGGTCAGTTCCTGTACCGATTTCATCAAGAAGAACAAGAGAACCGGAATCTGCTTTCTGCAGAATATTATTAATGTTTGATAGATGAGAACTGAATGTTGACAGGTCATCTTCAATTGATTGTTCATCACCAATGTCAATTAAAATATTTTTAAAGAAATGAAAATTAGAATCCGGGTTAACGGGAATATGAATTCCACTCTGCAGCATAAGAGAAAGAATTCCAATGGTCTTTAAAACAACTGTTTTACCACCAGCATTTGGACCTGTAATAATAATAACTTTCCACCCTTTATTTTCAACACTCAAAGGGATAGTTTTATTTCTTCCAAACTTTTTAATAAGAATAGGATGCCGCCCATCTTTAATGAATAAAGGTGCTTCATTATTTACCGGTGGACAGCAGGCAATAATCTCAATTGAATATTTTCCACGTGCAAAAAGAGAATCTATATAACCAGTCGTGTCATGAAGTTTTTCTTAATTCATCGGCAACAGTACCGATTTTTTTAGTTAATTCTTTTAAGATTCTTTCAATCTCTCTTCGTTCTTCAAAAGAGAGAGAAACAATATCATTATTCATTTCCAGAGTTTCTTCAGGTTCAACATAAACTGTTTGTCCTGAAGCAGACTCTGAATGGATAAATCCTTTAATGTGCCGTTTATGCTCAGCTTTAATGGGAATGACTATTCTTCCATCTCTTAAAGTAATGTAATCTTCTCTAATGATTTCTTTTTCTTTTAAATTTTTAGTAAGCCGGTTAACCGAGCGGATTAATTCATCCTGTTTTTCTCTTACTTCTTTTCTTATTTCTAAGAGTCTTGGACTTGCATTCTCTTTTATTTCTCCATTTTCATTAATTACTTTTTGTATATGGTGTTCAAGAAGTTTATCAACAAATAACTTTCCTGATAACTGCAAAAGACCGGGAGCAATTTCCGAATTTCCTTTTATGAATTGAAGGAGATTCCTGGAAGTAATTAATAGTTTTAATATTTCGAGAATTTTCCTGCCGTCTAAAACAACACCTTCTATTTTACTTTGCGAAAGAGAAGTATCAAGGTCGGGTATAAAATTAATTGGCGGAGGAATATCTTTAATTAGAATTTCTTTGGCTTCGCTAACAAGGTTCCCTTCAACTAAAAAAATATCAGGGTTATCTAATGGAGTAAGTGATTCAATTATTTTCTTCCCTTTTTCAGTGATGCAGTAAACTAAAATGTATTGAAGAATTTTAGGGAATTCCAGTTTGTCAAGTACAGTTCCTGAAATCATTTTAAAGTATCTCTGTCTCTTATATAATCCTTAATTATTTTTTTAGGTCGGGCCTCATATTTCCCTAAAAATTCAATAGTTGCAGGAATTATATTATATACTTTATGATATAAAATCGAATTGTCTTGCAATTTTTTACCCGGAGTATTAAAAATATTGAGGACAATCAGGAAAGCGCTCAAAACAAAGAGTATTTGAATTCCGCCAACAAATCCGCCGGTTATCTGGTTAACAAGATTATTTACTTTATCAAACGGATGAACAAATCTTTTGATTACAGAAAATATAAATATAACAACAAGAAAAATTAATATACCTCCAATAATTTCAGAAAGATAAATTTCTATTCCTGTAAAAGATTCTATGAATTCGCCAAAAGTAAATGCAAATTTAATTGCAAGAAAAACTGCCAGTGCAAAACCTATTAAACCAATAAGCTTTCTAACGAATCCATCTTTAAAACCAAGAATAAAACCAATCAGAATAAAAAAAATTAATATTATATCTAAAAGGCTCAACTTTTCCCCAGGAATTTTTCAACCTGCAGCTTTACAACCTTACCATCAGCTTTACCTTTAAGTTCTTTCATTACAGCCGGCATAAGTTTAGGAAAATCTTCTTTCGATTTTGCTCCAACTTCTAATGCAATTCTAATAATTTCATTTTGAATATCTTCCTCTGAAAGCTGCTTTGGAAGATAAGCCATAAGTATATTTAATTCAGCCTGCTCCTTTACAACGAGATCTTCTCTGCCAGCATTCTGATATTGTTCAATAGATTCTTTTCTCCTCTTTACAGCAGAGCTTAACATTTTTAATTCCTCTTCCGGATTGAGCTCTTTGTTAGCACCACTTTTTTCAAACTCTAAAATTAATGCACGAATAGAGCGTACTGTTTCAAGCCTCAGTTTGTCACCGCTTTTCATAGCGGTTTTCATATCTTCATTAATTTTTTCTTTCAGATTCATTTTATTCTCTTAAATAGAAAAGGCAGGTTAATTAGTAACCTGCCTTAATAATGAAATAAAACTTCAATTAAATTAAATTTTTATATTTGCTGAATAGTTAATTCTTAAGCAATATGCTTTTCTAAGTTCCTGCTGAATATCAGTAACTAATCCCATATCGGAACCCTTATCAATTCTTAAGGATACTATTATATTTGGTAATGATTGGCGTTTTGCATACATAATATTTTCAACTTCATCCAGACTAACAATGCTATCATTTATCTGAATTCTTTTATCTTTACCAACCCAGATATAAGAGATGAGTCTTTTATTTTCAATCTTCTCAATTGCTTTTGCTTCGGGCAACTTGAAATCAACTAAAACAGTAACCTCTCTTAAAGTTGTAACAACCATAAAAAACATTAACAACATAAATACGATGTCAGGCATTGATGTCGTTGGTATTTCCTGTTTTACTGATGCTCTTTTCTTCGTGAATTCCATCTAACAATACCTCATTTATTTTTTAACAGCTTCCGGTTCAGCAAGAGATATAATGATTGGAACTTTATCTTTTACCACTTCCTGCTCTTCTGGTTTAAGGTCATTATATCTTTTCCCGAAATTACTATTTGAATATTCATCCCTTACTTCAAAGTAAGCTTGCTTAATCTGATCAAGAGCCTGAATATAAATATTGTAATTTGTTTTTCGATCCGTTTTAACTGATACAATTAGCTTTTTATTTGACGGGAGTTCAATTTTGGATATGATTCTTGGTTTAAGATTATTTTTTATCTGGAAAACTGAAGTAGGATTTCCATCTACAAGAACATCGCCATTTTCATTTATAAGAACAGCAGCCATACGATCCTTTGGTACCTCAACAGTTTCAACATCTTCAACGTATTCAGGTAATGTTAAACCAATACCGGTATCAACATCAATAACAGTTGATACTAGGAAAAATAACAATAACAAAAATGCTAAGTCCGCCTGAGATGCAGTAGGAATCTCAGCAGTTCTCATAGATTTTTTTTTCAATAAAGGCATCTTTAATCTCTTATTTAATTAAGCTTTTTTAACTACCTGCATTTCATAAAGAGTATCAATTAATTCAACTGAACTTTCCTCCATTTCAGCAACTAACTTGTCTATCTTAGAAATAAAATAATTATAAAAAACCTGTAAGATCATAGCTACAACAAGACCGAATAAAGTTGTTAACAAAGCAATAGCAATACCTTCCGCCACAATTGAGGGTGATATTTGGGCTGCTTCTTTAATAGCATCAAATGCGGAAATCATTCCCTGTACTGTTCCTGTAAATCCTAACATGGGTGCAAGAGTAATGAAGAGAGAAATCCAGATTAACCCTCTTTCCAAAAATCCCATTTCAATTCCACCGTAAGTCATAATTGCTTTTTCTGCTGCTTCTATACCTTCATTAGCTCTTAACAATCCTGCGTGGAAAACCGAGGCAACTGGTCCTCTTGTATTCGAGCAAACTTCCATTGCTGAATCAATCCCACCTTCTTTGAGAGCTTTTCTAACTTTTATTATGAAATCTTTTGTATTTACACGAGCTCGAGAGAGTGTCCACACTCTTTCAAAGCACAAAGCCAGACCAACAATTAAACAACCCAGAATAGGGTGCATAAAAAATCCACCGGCATTATATTTTTCTGTTAACCAATTCATAACACCTGTATTTTGAGCCTGGTTGGTAGCCTGTGCAATCAAGCTTAGTGAACTAATTAATAATGATGATAAAATCATAAAAAATTTCCTCCCGGATATAATTAATTTTTAAAGCAAAGTTAGAATAAAAAAGCTCATTAATATCGAAAAAATATGGTGTTACAATAAAGATTTTGAAAAACAAAGTCAACCATATATTTTCTTGTTTTTAATTTAATATTTTAAACCTTAAAACGATGTGTAAGACTAATAACATTCCCGGTTAAATAATTAAAGTGACTAAAAACACTGTAAACCAGCTCACCAATTTCAACCGGCTTTATCCATTTATCAAAACTGGATTCCTTCATCCATTTCCTGTTTGCAGGAGTATCAATTATAAAAGGAGCAATTGCATTAACAGTAAGATCGATTTCTTTTCCTTCAAGTGCAAATGTTTTAACAAGATGAATTAAGGCTGCCTTAGCAGAACCATAAGCTGTTTTTGTAGTTTCCGGGTTTAAGCCCGTATATGCAGCGGTAAAACAGACTGAGCCGCCTGCAGATTTATTTACCAGCCCTGCAAAATGTTTTGCAATGAAAAAATTTGATTTCAAATTGATATTAATCATTTTATCAAACTCAGCTTCATCTGTTTCCCAGATTTTATTCCCGCCGGTAAAACCTCCAACTGTACTGTATAAAAAGTAATATTTTTCTTTTGTTGATTTAACTTTTGAAAATGCATCAATAACATTTTTTTCAACAGCCTGATCTTTAATTAATATTTTATCAATATTTTTTCCTTCAGGTAAACCTTCAAGTTTAAAATCAAAAAGATAAACTTTATCAAAATCCTTTTTTGTAAGAACTTCCGTTATTCCCTTTCCCAAAGCTCCATTAGCACCGAAGATTAATAATTCTTTATTCAAGATCAGTTTTCCTTATAAAAGAACTTTGTTACAACCGGGAAATGATCACTATACCCGCCAAGATACCTGTTACCGCCGTAAGTTGGAAATGCTGTGCCTTCATATTTTCCTGAATGGGTTACCATTATATAAGGTTTATAAACATCAAACGAATTACAGATATAATGAAAATCTTTATCATCTAACAAAGAAATCGATATTATTATCTGATCAAGCATATTCCAATCATCCTGGTATTTATATGAGCCCAATCCTTTTTTATATTCTGGATAAGCAATGTTTAATAAATTTAAAACAATCCTGTCAGTAAACTCAGCACTATCGCAATCATAAGAAAATGCTTTCAGGTAATTAGTAATTGAAATGTTCCCTGGCTCATCATTAAAATCCCCCATTATAATAATTTTAGATTTCGGGTTTGCGGAGAAATTTTTGTCAACAGAATTTCTTAAAGTCTCTGCAGCTTTTATTCTGTTTGGTTCAGATTTGGTTTCTCCTCCCCTTCTTGAAGGCCAATGATTTACATAAACATGTAAAGTATCTTTTTCTTTTGTAAGAAGATTAACATTCAAAACTAATCTTGTAGGGTAACCGTCATCTAACTTAACAGTGTCACCTTTAACTGAAAGAAGAGAAAATAATTTTGAGTTATAAATTAATCCGTTATCAATACCTCTTTCATCAGGCGATTCGATATAAGCGGTTTTATATTTTTTTTCAGGTAAGAATTTTGAAATAAGCGTGTCAAGCAGGTTCTGATGTTCAACTTCAACAACGCCAAGAATATCGGGACCCTGGTCATTATTCATCGACCTGATAACTCTTGAAAGATTATACATTTTTTTATCAAGTCTTTCGGCTGTCCATCCCTTCTCACCGGAAGGAAGAAATTCCTGATCATCTTTCTGCGGGTCATCGACAACATCAAAAAAGTTTTCCAGATTCCAGGATGCAACTGTTATTGTATCAGATCCTTTCTGGAAAGCAAAATTATTATTTATTAGAATAGTGAAAAGGAAGATTGTTGATAATGTTTTCAAGAAGTTTTTTCCTTAATTAAAGTTTCTCAGATTTTATTGTAATTAAAACAGGAGTTGGACATCATAACATTTTATAAATATTATTTACAAAATAAGTAATTGTAGAATTATAAATATCGGCAGCAGAACAATTAATGAAAATTTAAAAATGTAGCTGAAAAAATGCGGCATTTTGATATTGTTTTCTTCTGCAACTGCTTTAACCATAAAATTAGGACCATTTCCAATATAAGTCATACTTCCAAAAAAGACTGCGGCTATACATATTGCTCTTAAAAGTTCTTCGGGAATTCCGGCAACAATATTCGGTGAAACTGAACCTAAGCCTAATGCGAGGGAATGAAAAGTAACTGCTGTTGGAGTATTATCAAGAAAGCTGCTGAGAGCTCCTGTATAATAATAAAATTGAACCGGACTGGTTATGCCAAGATTTTTTGCATTCATTTCTAAATATAAAAGGCAGGGAACCATCGTAATAAAAATTCCTAAAAAGAGGAATGCAACTTCTTCTATGGGACCCCAGGTAAAGTTATTTGCTTTACGTGTTTGCTTTAGAGTGAACTTCAAAGATAGTATTGCTAAAATTAATATCACTCCTTCGCGAATAAATTTTAAATAATGGTTGGTATTAATAAAAGGCAAGTATTGTTGATTTAGAAAAGCTACTGCAAGAACAACACCTGCAAGCCATATAAAATTTGTTTTACCAAAAAGTTTCAGCGGCTGAATCTCTGATTTATCTTTTATAATTGCTTTAATTGGTTCCTTTTTATGATAGTAACTATCTACAAAAAAATAAACTACTAAAAGAAGTCCATTAGTAATAAACCATTCGATAAATAATTTAAAAGACCATGTAAAATGAGCACCCCTTAAATACATCATAAATAAAGGTGGATCTCCAAGTGGAGTAAGAAGACCTCCGCAGTTAGCCACAATTCCTATAAAAAATAATATCGTGTGAACTTTAAACTGACGTTCTCTATTAGTCTGAATTAAAGGTCTGATAAGAAGCATTGCTGCGCCGGTTGTTCCCATAAATGAAGCAAACAGAGCACCAACTCCTAAAAACAAAGTATTGATTGAAGGCTTTGCTTCAATGTCACCGGTTAGAAAAATTCCTCCTGTAATTGTAAACAGTGCACCGAGCAAAATAATAAACGGGATGTAATCAAATACCATTGTCTCAACCAGCCTGTGGCTTAAACCTCCCGATATAAGATAAATTATAACCGGTATGCTTAATATTATTGCTATGACAAGTTTGTTCTTATTTTTTTCCCAGAAGTGATTCCAGAATAATGGAAAAACGGCAATGGAAAGAAGCATTAAAACAAAAGGCAGAAGTGTTATTATAGGTATATTTACAAATTCTGATTCCATAAGCTTTTCCAAATATAATTAATTACAAGGATTTAATTTACATATTCAGACGGGTTATTACCCCGTGCAATTTATTGTATGGTAAATCATAAAAACGCACAAACGGCGGAGAAATCTTTTTTAATAAAGCAAATAATTTTAATAAAGGATTATTTGTTATAATATCCTCCACTCCATAAAAAATTACTTTTTCAGAAAAATCAAGCTGCTTGAATATTCTGTGTAAGTTAATTACTTCAAGGTAACCGGAAGATATTTCTACTCCGAATAATCCATGCGTTATATCTTTTACTTTCTTTATATCAATTCCATAAGGTTCATCGGTAGTATGTATAGATACCATAATATTATTTTCATAAATAATATTTCCCCTTATAATTACATGAACCATGTATGGAGGAATTTCTGTGATAGCCCTGGTAAAAAAGAGAGCAGATCCTTTAATATTATTTCCCATACTGTAAATCTGGTTAAAGCTTTCAATAAAAGTATCTACCGGTAAGGATCTGAAACTTCTTCTCATCCTTTCATTTCCTTTAGACCATAATCTTATAATGAAAAATGGAACTGCCGCAATAATTATAGACCAATAACCTCCATGTGGAATTTTATCGGATACTGCAATAAGAAAAGCAATGTTTACAAAGAAAATTAAAATAGCAACAGACATCTTCAATAAATTCTTTTTTATTTTAAATATCCAAATCATAAAAATAGTGCTGATCGTCATTGTAGCGGTTACAGCAAGTCCGTAAGCAGATGCAAGGTTTTCAGATTTTTTAAATAATATTACTATGAATATAACTGTAATCATTAATATCCAGTTAACAACTCCAATATATATCTGGGACTTAAGATGTGTTGATGTGTATTTAACCTTCATTAAAGGAAAAATTCTTGTTGTAATTCCCTGGTATATAAGAGACATTATAGCACTTATCATAGCTTGTGATGCAATTATAGTTGCAAACAAAGTAAGAATAAGGAATGGAACATAAATAATTTCTGAAAACGACCTGATCATTTCAAAAAGAATTAAGCCTGATCTTTTATGGCTCATAAGAAATGCACCCTGACCGAAATAATTAATTATCAAAGCAAAAAAAACAAAATACCATGCATTCCTTATTGGCTTACTTCCGAGGTGTCCCATATCAGCATATAAAGCTTCACCTCCGGTTGCACAAAGAATAATCTCGCTTAAAATAAAAAATCCGGGAAAACCATTATGAATAAAAAAATTAATAGCATAGTGAGGGCTTACGGCCGCAAGAATACCCGGAACTTTAGATATTGAAATTATTCCACTGATAAAAAGAGCTAAAAACCAGAGCAGCATTATAGGTCCGAAGGAGGATGAAACTTTGTCTGTACCTTTAAACTGAAATGAGAAAAGCAGGACAGTAATTAAACAGGTTATAATAATTATTGTATTTGATGGAACAAATCCGATTCCCGGTATTAATGCAATTCCTTCCACCGCTGATAAAATACTTATTGCCGGTGTTATAACACCATCACCCATTAAAAGTGAAACACCAATAAAACCAAGGAAACCGGCAAAGGCTATTTTTCTTCCGCCCTTTAAGCTGCTTAATAGAATTTCTTTAAGTACAATTATTCCCCCTTCGCCTTTTATACTAAGACTCATTGCAAGCCAGGCGTATTGAACTGTAACAAGAATTACCAGGGACCAGAAAATCAGGGAAACTATTCCCATTATATTTTCTACTGTGGGAGATGTAAGAACAAAGACAACTGATAAAGTATAAATCGGACTTGTACCGATATCCCCGAATACAAGTCCCATTGCTTTAATTATTTCTTTCTTATCTGCAGACTTTTCAGATTCATCCATCATTAATAATTAAAAAATTGGCTCGTAATTTAGCTACAACTAAGCATACATTATAATCAAAATTATTAATTTAATTCCTGAACCTGCAAAATCTCTTTTTCCGAGGAAGCAATTGCAACAGCAACAGCAGCATCACCAGTAATATTAGTAACAGTTCTGCACATATCAAGAATTCTATCCACACCAAGTATTAAAGCTATGCCCACCTCAGGAATGCCGACTGCTTTTAGAATTATTACAAGCATAATTATTCCAACTCCCGGAACCGGGGCAGTTCCGATAGAAGCTAAAGTTGCCGTAAGAACTATAGTAAGCTGCTGTACAAAGTTAAGTTCAATTCCAAATACCTGGGCAATAAAAACTGCTGCTACTCCCTGGTACAAAGCAGTCCCATCCATATTTATAGTTGCACCAAGCGGAAGCACAAAACTTGTTACAGATTTTGAAACACCAAGATTTTCTTCTAAACATTCCATATTAACCGGAAGAGTTGCTGCACTGGAACTTGTGCTGAAAGCGATTGCCTGAGCTTTTCTCATTCCTCTAAAGAATGATGAAACTTTTATTTTTGAAAATAATTTTACTATTAAAGCATAAGTACCCGTGGTTTGAATAAAAAGTCCAACTATAACAGCTGCCATATACCAGATTAATGTTTGCAGAATGCTGAATCCGAATTGTGCAACAGTTGCAGAAATTAATGTAAATACTGCAAAGGGTGCGATGATCATAATAATATCTACAAGCCGTATCATTGCATCGCTTAAGCCATTAAAAAAATTTAAGACAGGCTCAGCGCTTTCTTTTTTTATAAGACTTAAAACAACACCAAGCATTACTGCGAAGAAAACTATCTGAAGCATTTCTCCATCAGCCAGGGCTTTTAATGGATTCTTTGGAACAATATTTACAATCATATTAATGATGTCATAATCAGCAACCTGATCTATATTTTGTGAGATATCCTCACTGTAAGCAGAAAGCATTCTTTCTTTAGTGTAGGAATCGATCTTCTTTCCGGGCTGAATGATATTTGCCATTGCCAACCCGATTGAAATAGCTATTGCGGTTGTAACGAGATAAAATGCAATTGTTTTCCCTCCAATTCTTGCAAACTTTTTTATATCACCTAAGCTTGCAGCACCAACAGTTAATGAAGCAAGAACAAGAGGAATTGCGATCATCATAAGCAGACGAATAAAAATATCACCGATCCATTTTAACGAAGTTGCTATTGTTGTTTCTTTAGAGATTAATTTTATCCCGGAGAAATAAGATGATTTTAATTCCCCGTTCTCATCTCTATAACGCTTAACAAAAATATTAACCTGGGAATTAGATTTGTGAAGCTTCTTAAAGAAAGCAACTATCTCCAGCTGGGAACTGTTATCGAAACTTACAGAATCTTTTGAGTCGGTAATAAAAATAAACTCATCCCACCCCTTAATTACTTTATCCTGATTATTATAATTAAGAATAAGGATGTTGGGATCAATATTAAATAAAGAACCGAAAACGGCTCCGGCAATTAAAGCAATAAGTATCTGGTTATGTAGTTTTGGAATTTTCAATAACCTTATTTAAGAAAAAAGTGAATAGAAAACATATTCTGTTATACCTAAAATAAGTAAGCTGATGAAAATAATAAGAATAAAGTTATCAGATTTTTTTATGATTCCATAGTTGAGATAACTTTGGGAAAAACAGGCGTAATGACTTTGCACACTCTTCGGCTTGCCTACCTGCAGGGAAGACAGGTTTTCCTTAGTAAGAAGTTTTGATTTCCCTCTCCTTTATAAGGAGAAGGATAAAGGGACTAAGAATTTTATTAAAATAAATAAAAGTGGAATATGAAAATAATGTTGAATAAGTGGATTATTAAAACCTCACCCTGCCCCTCTCCTTGGTAAGTCCAAAGGACTCCTATGGAGGAGAGGGTGAATGAAAGAAGAGTGTCATCCTGAATTTTCTTCAGGATCTGAAGAAGGAAAATGTTGAAACAAAGGAGATGCTATCCAAAGGACTCTCCCGTAGAGATTCCTTTGGAACTTCGGAGAAACAAGTTCAGCATAACAATTAGAGAATATTAACCCACCCCCAACCCCCTGCATTACGGTTGGCAAAAAAGAACTTGCACTTAAATATTTTTACTGTTCTTTTCTCTTAATAGAAAAGAACCAAAGATCCCCGAAGGGGAAGGCAAGGCTGCAAATAAATTGTTAAAGAATTATCTTGAATGGGCGCTTCCCTTTAGATAATTTTTTGACGAATTTCTTTTGGTAAATACTGTAGTTAGAAAAAATAAAATATTTCTTTACAAGGAGGATTTTTTATGAAACAAAAGAATAATGGCAGAGAAGTTATTAGTTCTCTTGTTGCAGCAATAAATACAAAGGATTTAAATGCGTTAGATAAAGTATTCAGTGAGGATGTAATTATGGAATGGCCGCAGTCAGGTGAAAGAATAAAAGGAAATAAAAACCGGAGAGAAATTTATAAACGTTTTCCAGCTTTGCCGACGGTTAAACCAAACAGGATGCAGGGAAACGGCGATCTATGGTTTTTAGAAGCATCATTGGATTATGGGGATGCCGGTAAGTACCCAGTGTGTTTTTATTTTTGAAATTAAAAATGGTTTAATCTCAAAAGAAATCGCTTACTGGTCAACTCCTTTTCCTACACCTGAATGGCGGAAGCCCTGGGTGGAAAGTTTTGAATTTTGAGTTTTGAATTATAATGTACCTGCTACGGTCAGGAATAAAAGAAAAATATGTTTATTCCCTCCACCGGCGGGAGAGTTATTTTTTTTAACCAAGTGAAATATAATCCCAGGAATTTATTGCAGTCCTTGAATTCCTGCCTGCCATCAGGCAGGTTTAATTCTTTTCTTCAAATGAATTTTCATATTGATTAATCTGCCAAAGTTTTAATATTTTACCAACAGGTTTTTTATAATTATTAATTAACTAAATAAAAGGGGAAACAAATAAGAACCTTCGTTAGGGAGATTCAATAAAATGACTGACCACACCGGGAAAATATTTGCAATACGCCTCTCTTTTGCAGCGGGCATTGTAATGCTTTTAATAAAGTGGTACGCTTATAGTATTACCGGATCTTCGGCAATACTTTCAGACGCAGTTGAATCAGTTGTACATATTATAGGTGTTGCATTTGCAGTTTACAGTTTATGGCTTAGTCTTAAACCGGCGGATGAAAGTCATCTTTACGGACATGAAAAGATCAATTATTTTTCTGCAGGTATTGAAGGCGGGCTTATTGTACTGGCTGCAGCTTATATAATTTTCATATCTGTTAAAAGATTAATATTTGGAATTGAACTGACAAATCTCGATCAGGGAACTTATTTCACTATCGGGGCATCTGTAATAAATCTTGCTTTAGGATTGTATCTTGTCAGGAAAGGGAAAAAAGTAAATTCGATAATTCTTATAGCAAACGGAAAACATGTTCTTACCGATTCGTGGACAAGTTTTGGTGTGGTTGCCGGTTTGTGTTTAGTATTACTTACAGGCTGGCTCCCTTTTGATCCTATAGTTGCCATTATTGCCGCTGCAAATATTTTGTGGACAGGGGGAAAATTAATAAGAGAATCTGCCGGTGGTCTTAATGGATGAAGCAAATTCCGATCTGGGAAATTCACTGACGGACACTCCTGAATAAAGAAACAGAAAAACATGGTTTACAATATCACCAGCTGAGGTACCGTGAAAGTGGAAATTCATTATGGATAGAGTTTCATTTGTTGTTTCCGAAAGAAATACTCCTGGATGATGCTCATAAGACTGCAACTGAAATAGAGCATTTTATTAAGAATTCATTTAGCAAAGATGTAAATATTGTAACTCACCTTGAGTCATTATATAAGCATGATGAAATTCATAAAGAAGAGTTTCATTAGGATTATTCTAATTCAGAATAGCCTAAAATTATTTAATTAGCGGGCGAATCAAATTTTTTTTGAATATGTTTGTTTTGTGTAAAAAATTTTAAGGGAGAAAATTATGCTGAAGATTGAAATAAATTTATCTGAAGAAGATTTAAAAAACGTAACAAGAGTTCTTGAGAGATATATTTCAGATTTAAGCATGGAAATAGCAGATACAGATAGCATGGATTTCAGAGATGACTTAAAATCTGAAAGAACTTCATTACAAAAAGTTTTGAATCAACTTGCAGCCAAGCAATCTCAAAAATAATCATTAAAAAATAAAAACAAACCCAGAGAACCAAAATGCTCAAAAGAATACTTTTCCTGTCTTTAATTCTGATCACCGGTGCTTCAACCTATGCCGGGGAAGCAAACTTAAAAATCCCGACTCTTAATGACAACCAGCAGACTATTTTAATTGCCGGGTTGTTTGTCTGTTTGTTAGGCTTAGCTTTTGGTGTTTACCAGTATTTAAAAGTAAAAAAATTAAGAGCTCATCAATCAATGCTTGATATTGCACAGGTAATTTTTGAAACCTGTAAAACATATCTTGTTCAGCAGGGAAAATTATTAATTGTGCTCTTTATTTTTATTGCAGTATGCGTTGCATTTTATTTCGGGTATTTAATGGAGAATGATTTCAGCGGTGTACTTCTGATTTTATCATGGACTGTAATTGGAATCCTCGGCTCTTACAGTGTCGCCTGGTTTGGAATCAGGATGAATACTTTGCAAACAGCAGGATGGCTTTTGCTTCATTAGAAAGAAAGCCAATAAAGCTTTTAAATATTCCACTTGATGCAGGAATGAGCATAGGTGTTATGCTTATTTGCGTTGAGCTGATAATGATGCTTATCATTTTACTTTTTATTCCAAGATTTTATGCAGGTGCATGCTTTATCGGCTTTGCAATTGGTGAATCTCTCGGTGCCAGCGCTTTAAGAATTGCAGGCGGAATTTTTACAAAGATTGCTGACATTGGTTCTGATTTAATGAAAATTGTTTTTAAAATTAAAGAAGATGATCCGCGAAATCCCGGAGTAATTGCAGATTGTACCGGCGATAATGCTGGAGACAGTGTTGGCCCTACGGCAGATGGTTTTGAAACTTACGGTGTTACCGGGGTTGCATTAATCAGCTTAATTGTTCTTGCAGTTGCAGATGTTACTTACCAGACTGAGTTGCTAACCTGGATTTTTACGATGCGTATTATGATGATTATTACTTCTATTTTATCCTTTGGCATTAATAGAGGCATATCTCAAATACGTTATTCCAAAAAAGATGATATTGATTTTGAAGTTCCCCTCACCTCTTTAGTCTGGATAACATCAATAGTTTCTATTATTGTTACATTTATTGTGAGCAGATATTGATTGGACATCTACCGAATAATCTCTGGATAATCTTATCAGTCGTAATTAGCTGCGGAACTTTGGGTGCAGCTTTAATTCCTGAATTCACCAAAATATTTACCAGCACAAAATCAAAGCACGTTGATGAAATTGTTACTGCATCAAAAGCAGGAGGAGCTTCTTTAAATATTCTTTCCGGCTTAGTTGCAGGCAACTTCAGTGCTTTCTGGATGGGATTGGTATTTGCCGTGGTTAATGTTTGTTGCCTATATAACGAGTGCAGATGCTCTTGCAGGTTTCATGATCTATCCATCTATTTTTGCTTTTGGACTTGTAGCATTTGGTTTCTTAGGAATGGGTCCTGTTACAATTGCAGTGGACAGCTACGGACCGGTAACAGATAATGCACAATCAATTTATGAATTATCATTAATCGAAGAAATAAAAGATGTTGATAAACAGATTGAAAAAGATTTCGGGTTTAAACCTGATTTTGAAAAAGCTAAATATTATCTTGAAGCAAATGATGGTGCCGGAAACACTTTCAAAGCCACAGCAAAACCTGTTTTGATTGGTACAGCAGTGGTTGGTGCAACTGCGATGATCTTTTCATTAATACTTGTACTAAAACAAACTTTAGGAATTGATCCTGCTTCAATTCTTAGTTTGCTTAATCCTTATACAAGCTTTGGATTTATCTGCGGGGGTGCGGTTGTTTATTGGTTTACCGGTGCTTCAAACCAGGCAGTAACTACAGGTGCTTACAGAGCAGTAGAATATATTAAGAAAAATATCCGCTTAGATGAAACAGCAAGTAAAAGTGCATCAATAGAAAAATCAAAAGAGGTTGTTAAGATTTGTACAAAGTATGCACAGAAAGGAATGTTCAATATTTTTATTGCGATTTTTTCCTTCGCACTTGCATTTGCTTTACTATCGGCTCCTTCCGATTCGGTTTATCCTGTTTCCTTCTTTATTAGCTTTTTAATTTCAATTGCCATCTTTGGACTTTTCCAGGCAGTTTTCATGGCAAATGCAGGCGGCGCATGGGACAATGCTAAAAAAGTTGTTGAAGTCGATATACAAAGAAAAAGGAACCGAGCTTCATGCAGCTACCGTTGTTGGAGATACAGTGGGAGATCCATTTAAGGATACTTCTTCTGTAGCTCTAAATCCTATAATTAAATTTACAACACTTGTTTGGATTGTTAGCGATGGAGATTTCTATTTCAGAAGCTTTCAGACACAGTGCTCCTTATGTCGGTGCTGTAGTTCTTCTTGTTGGAATATTCTTCGCATGGCGTTCTTTTTATAAGATGAGAGCAATTGAATAGTAATCCATTTAAATTAGTTTAGTCTGGTTTTAATGAGAATATTTAACCCACATTGATCACTTATTTTGGTAAACCGTTAAAACGGTTTTAGTTTTATTAATTTATTCTCGTTAACCCACCACTTAAGTCGTGGGTTAGTAAAATAAAATTATTTTATATCCGTTTAAATGGTTTAATTAACAAAATGAACAACTCTCCTAAAAAAACTGAGCTTATACGGGGACTTAGTCTTACAGCAGCAGTAATGATAGTTGCAGGCTCGATGATTGGCTCAGGAATTTTTCGTAAACCGGCTACAATGGCAGGACAACTTGGCTCACCTGAATTTCTTATTATTATATGGATAGTCGCAGGTTTAATTACATTCATCGGCGCACTTGTTAATGCAGAAGTTGCCGGAATGATAGATGCAACCGGAGGTCAGTATGTTTACTTCAGAAAAATGTATGGAGAGGGTTTAGCTTTTTTTTACGGATGGTCTGTCCTGGCTGTAATTCAAACCGGAAGCCAGGCAGCTATTGCTTATGTTTTTGCAGAGTACCTCGGATATTTTTTTAAGTTTCCTCAGTTATCTCAAAGCTGGCAGGATTTTTCAGTTTACATACCGTTAGTTGGAAATATCCATCCTTTCTTAGATTTCGGGACAAAAGCTGTTGCAATTTTATGTATAATATTTTTAACAGGTGTTAATTACATTGGAGTTATCTTCGGCGGAATTGTACAGACAGTTGTAACCTTCATAAAGATTGCTTCAATAATAATTTTATCATTTCTGCTTTTTACTTTCGGCTCAGGGTCATTCTCAAATGTAACAAGCGGGTTCCATATACCTCAAGATACTATTACCGGATTTTTTGCAATAGTTGGTCTTGCACTTGCGGGCGCTTTCTGGGCTTATGACGGCTGGAACAATGTAACTTTCGTTGCAGGGGAAGTAAAGAAACCGCAAAGAAATGTACCACTCGGTTTACTATACGGAACACTAATCGTTATAGCAGTTTATGTATTAGTTAATGTTGCATTCCTTTATGTTCTTCCTGTTGATGTAATGGCAAAATCACCATTGGTTGCAGCTTCAGCGGCACAGGTTATATTTGGTGCGGCAGGCGCTTCCATCATCTCAGTTGTCGTTATAATCTCAACTTTCGGTGCACTTAACGGAAGCATTCTTTCAACTGCAAGAGTTCAGTTTGCAATGGCGAAGGATAATTTATTTTTTAATTTCCTTGGCAAAGTTCATCCTAAATTTGGAACGCCGCATACTTCACTTGTTGTCCAGGGTATCTGGTCGGCAATACTTGTTCTTTCAGGTTCATTCGATACAATAACCGACTATGTTATTTTTGCTGCCTGGTTATTTTATATGCTCGGTGCGTATGGAGTAATTATCTTAAGAAAAAAAATGCCCGATACTCCGCGTCCTTATAAAGTATGGGGTTATCCTTACACTCCATGGATCTTTATAATCTTTTCACTCCTTTTCCTGGTCAATACAGTTATTTCAGATTCTGAAGATGCTGCAATGGGCTCAATCCTTATTTTACTCGGCCTGCCCTTCTATCTTTACTGGAAATTCTGGGCAAAGAAAAAGTAATTAAAGGAATCAATCAATGAACGAAACAATAGAGAAATTTTTATTTGATCCTACCATAGGCAAGCTCGTTACAATTATAGTTTTAACAATAATAATAATTGCTGTTTCCCAATGATGTCACAAAATACGTCATGTCCAAGACAATTGGACGAACTCTGGCTCATAATTTACCCGTTAACTCTTGGTAAAGGAAAAAAGTTGTTTAACAATGGCCCGATCCCGGCAGCATTTACGTTAACAGAGAGTACTGTTACACCAAGTGGAGTTATTATTGCCAATTACAAGCGATCGGGAAAAGTCAAGACAGGTATTATTGGATCTTAAGGAGAAATAAAATGAAAAAAAATAATTGTTTCATTGAGTGGAGATGGAGGTCGAACCATGACTGCACCACCGACTTTTTAAAGATGCTATTTAAAGGTCAGATACAAATAACTTTTGTTTTAAGTTTACTTTTTTCAATAAATATTTTACCTCAATCTTTTTCAATAGGAATTGGTCCAGGGATATCCTTTTTACAAGGAAATACTTTTTATACTAATGATATTGGTGTTGCCGGTTATTATCATGTTAATGGAGATTATTCAAACTTTCTGGGGATGAATTTTAATTCTGAATATAATTTCAATGGGATTGTTGCTTATTCATTTAATGGAATTCCATTATCACTTTATTCTCAAGTTTCTTATACGATTATGAGAGGAAATGGAAATGCAGCGCTATCACCTGATGTTACACAACCAAGTATTCCACAAGAGAATTATCAAATTACTACCAAGATGAATGTTTTATCAATTAATCTTGGGAGTAAATATATTTTTACTTCCTGGAATATAAAACCAATTGTTTTACTTGAAGCTCAATTCAATAATTTCAGTGATATAACTTTTGAAGCAAAGAATATTAATAAAGAAGCTGAATATCTTTCAACAAAAGGAGTTCAAAGAATTGGAATAGCAGCCGGAGTTGGCTTAAATTATATTGTATACTCATCAATCAGTTTAGAGTTAACTGCAAAATACAATGAATACAACTTATTTAATAAAAGAGAAGGCGAAGATAATTTAAAATCTATAGATACCAACTTAATATTTCTATATTCAATTAATTAAAAACACCTAACGTCTTTAATGCTCCTTCGGCGAACAGATCCACCATAACCGATAAAATAGAGTAAAAAGGTGTTAGTGAAAAAAAATCTTGGCAAAAAAAATGATAAACGAGTTTGATTATCACAAAGCAATATTTAACACCTGGAAGACGACGAATCGTACTACGATCTTTCTTATAGAGCATCTTCCATTAGATTTGTGGAATGAAAAAGTTCCCGGCACATCCCGTAAAACTATCGGAATGATTGCAAGCCACATTCATAATACAAGATGTATGTGGATAAAAATGATTGATAAAGGAGAAACTGTCAAAGGGCCCTTCCCATGTTGATCCTCGCCGGGCTAGTCATAGTGAGGTCATCAGAGCATTGAGTCGAAGTAGTAAAACAATGTTAAAACTTTTAGAAGCTTGTATTGATAATGGCGGTAAGTTACCATCCAAACCTGCGTGGTTGAATTTTCCAAATGATGTCGTTCATTTTCTGGCTTATTTTGTTGCCCACGAAGGTCACCATCAGGACAAATCATCCTGTCAGCACGGCAGCTTAACCATCGGCTTCCGGCTGAGGTGACTAATGGAGTGTGGCAGTGGGCAAAGCGATTAAAGGAAGCAAAATAATTTTTTTAATTAAGGTTCGATGGAAACTGAGGATAGAAAAATCCTTTTGGAATGTTTAAAACTAATAAACAATAATAAGTGGAGACCAGCTACCACTAAAAAAAACGGGGCGAACCCGAAAAGCCTTAAGAGTAGGAAATAAAAAGGAGCGATTATGAAAAAATTCATTGTTATTTATCACGCCCAGCTTGATTTTATGAAGGATATGGTAAACACTACCCCTGAAGAAAGAAATAAAGGAATGGAAGCATGGATGGTGTGGGCACAAAATTACGGCAGCAACCTTGTCGATATGGGCGCCCCTCTTATGAATGGACAACAACTTAATCCGGACGGCACAAGTAAAAACAGCAACAAAAACGTTGTCGGCTATTCTATTTTAGATGCTGAAAATTTAGAGGAAGCTGAAGGCCTTCTTAAAGGACATCCTCATCTAACCTGGAATGCTCAATGTTCGATCGAGGTTAATGAACCATGCCTTTACCTGGAATGTAATTCAATTTAATTAGTTAAATATATTAACGCAGTAACCACGATGAGGCTGCGTTTATTATTGACGTTTATAACACAATTATTTTCTAAATTATAAAGATATAGAATTCTCTTTGAGTATTCTCTAAAGAATTCTGTTCGGTAATGAGCTAATCAATTAGTTAATAATCTTTATTAGTGCAGACCGCTTGATTATTATAAAGATTCTTCGGAATATTCACTCATCCTAAATATTCCATCTTAAATTTATTTAAATAAAATTTAATCAGGAGGGCTTATCCATGAAACTCTTACTATCATTGTTGTCCGTTTTACTTGTCACATTTGCTCAATCACCTGCCCAGGAAAAACTGCCCGATAAGGAGATGTTCCTTTTTCATGAAGACAACATTTTTCCTTATATGCAGGAAAAATATGAGAAAGCTTCAAAAGATTTTGCTGATATGATGAAGGAAGCCAATGTTGACGGATCTTACCGTTTAATTCAAATAGATTATTTCACATATAATTATATCATACCTGTAAAAGATTTTGAAGGTCTCTCTAAATATATGGGTATGAGAAGCGAGACGATGGAGAAAATCGGTAAGGAGAAGATGGAAACGACAATGAGCCAATTCGATGGCTGCTATGCTTCACATAAAAATTTTCTTATGACTTTAAGAAATGATCTCTCTTATAAACCGAAGTACGGATTAAATTCCGATGATGGAATAAACTACAGGCATATAGATTACCTGTATATAATTCCGGGTAAAGAAGCCGAAGCAGAACAACTTGCCAAAGATTATAAAGCTCTTTATGAATCAAAAAATATCGAGGAAGGATACAGAGTTTATATGGGTGGGCTGGGAACCGATATGCCTATGATTAGTTTTGTTCAGCCAGCAAAAGGAAGAGTAGATTGGGCAATGTTATCAGATAGGCAGGACCAGCAGCTCGGTGATGAAGGGACTAAATTATTGAACAAATTCATGGCAATAACTCAAAAGTTTGAACATAAAAATGGAATGATGAGACCTGATCTTGGCTACATGCAAAAAAAGTAAACTAAATTATTATCTTTTATCAAAGGGAGCATCGGCTCCCTTTTTTATTTCATAATTTATGGCTAAAAGAATTTTTACTTTGCTTATTTAAAATCAAAATAATAAGTTATCTCAGGGCAGGAGAATTAAAAAATGATTTATTGATATGAATAATGATACCATTAGTTTACTAGTTATAGCAATTGTTTTATTAATTGTAATAATTGTTTTTATTCGTATCGCAATTAATTTAAGGAAGTATGGAGGCAGCTTAACAACTACGATGTTTGCTTCGACCTATGAATTCCTAAATAAGGATAAAAGAGGAGCCGCTAAAGAAATTGTAGAAATGAAGGCAAACAAAAAAATGGAAGTAGAAAAATCCGATGAACCGCCGAATGATAAATAAAAACATTTTACAAATAACCAATTCATCTTTAATGAGAAGAATTATCTACATTCAATTAATTATTATTTTGTTTGCCCAAGGATTTATTCAACCTCAAAACGTTCGTCCAATCAGGGATAATGTTGGCTATCCATGGCAGGCAGATAAAATGGATCTCTTCGTAAAATGGCTTGATGAGAATTGCGAACAACAAAATTTTAGTCCGGAAAATTTAATTGCAGGGATTTCCCCTCACGATGATTATTTATATGCTGGTAAAATTTATTATCCTTTGTATAAATTAATCCATGTTAAAGAAGTAGTAATCTTTGGCGTAACACACGGAACTGTGAGAAAAGAAATTAATGACACGAACAAAGTTTTAATTCTCGATGAGTTCGATAAATGGAAAGGATCTTATAAAGATATTGAAATCTCACCGCTCCGGGAAATAATAAAATCAAAGCTTAAACCAGAATATTTTTGGGTAAGCAACAAAGCACAAACTATCGAGCATTCGATTGAAGGGCTTCTCCCCTTTCTGCAGCATTATAATAAAGATATTAAAATAACTCCCATTATGGTTACAAAAATTTCTTTTGAAAGAATGGATTCGATAAGTGTTGAACTGTCAAATATTATTTTAGATTATATTAAAAGTAAAAATTATGTTTTGGGAAAAGATATTTTCTTTTTGATGTCTAACGATGCAAACCATTATGGAGAGGATTTCGATAATGAACCTTACGGACTTGATGAAAAAGCTCATCAAACAGCAACTGATAATGATATAAGAATTGCAGATGAAAACCTGAATGGAACAATTTCAAAAGAAAAAATAAAAAATCTGTCAGATGAACTTTGGCCGGAAGCCGGGATAAATAAATCCTGCCCACTCTGGTGCGGAAGATATCCTATGGTTTTTGGACTGATGACATTAAAAAAAATTGTTAGCGCTTCGAATAAAAAAATATCCGGAGAAGTTTTCAGTTATTCAGATACTTTTACAGGAAGTGTATTACCAGTTAAAGGAACTATGATGGGAACCACTGCCCCGTTTTCACTAAAGCATTGGGTCGGATTTCTTTCAGCAGGGTTTTATTTAAAATGAAGATCAAAATTAATTGTTTATTAAATAAAAGAGGATCAGCTATGAAAAAGTTATTGAATTCTCATTTATTGTTTTTTCTTACAGTTTTTATTTGTGCACTAGTTATAGCGTGCGGAAAAAATAATCCTGAACCAAAGAATCAGAAGGATAACCCTGGCGGAATTGAACCTTGCGAGCTGCTGACCTCAGAACAGGTTTCAACTGTTTTGCCCGGACACGATGAAGGTTATGTTGCCCATTCAGGCGGATCTTTAATTGAAGGAGTTGACTCATATCAATGTTCATATTCCGATGAAGGTTTAAGCCTCTTTACTGTTATTTTACATGTAGCTGTGGACAAAAAACGTTTCGATGAAATCAAACTTGATCCCTCAACTTACCGGATGGATAAAAGTGTACGTGAATTAAAAATTGGAGATGGCGGATGGCTTTACGGGGAACCTGATGATATGAAGCTGAAAGCAGAAAAGGGATTTACCGTCCTTGAATTTGAGCTTCTTGCAAAAAATGCCGGTGATAAAAAAGATAAGCTTGTAGAACTAGCCTCATCTATTATGAAAAAGATAAAATAGACTGGAAAATAATTATGAAACTAAACTATGTACTCAAATATGTCAGCGATATGGATAAAGCTGTAAAATTTTATAAAGAACAACTTGGTCTCATTCTAAAATTTCAGTCTCCGGAGTGGAGTGAGTTTGAAACAGGCGAAACAACTCTTGCGCTCCATATAGCTTCACAGGAACATATTGCAGGAACATCATCATTGGGATTTGGAGTTCCTGATCTTGATAAATTCTATTCTGAAAAGCAGGCAAATGGTTTAGAATTTACCTCTCCCCCAAAGGAATTATTCGGAAGCCGGATAGCAAGGTTTAAAGATTTTGATGGAGTTGAATGCAGTGTTAGTGGTAAGTAATATCTTTTTTAAAAAAAACTTTATGAAAACCAAATGTCGGGGAGAGAATTCCACAAAAAGATTATGGCTTAAGCCACATGCAAATAATTAATTTTGACTAAAGCCTAAAACATAGTTTAAACATTTAACTACGATTTAAAAATCGTGGCAATTTTATTAACATATTTTAATAAATATTGGTGAGGACATTTATGCATGCAAAATCAACATATACTGTAAAAAAATGGGAAGAGAAACCTTACATGGAAATCTCTTCCACAATGAAAATGACCAAAGCCTATGTAGAATATGAACTCAGCGGAGACTTAACAGGTAAAGCTTCTGTGGAATATTTAATGTTCTATAAACACTTTGATGAAAAAGACCAGCATAAAGCATCTGCTGTTTATACCGGCTTAATGAGATTTACAGGAAAGCTAAATGGAAAGTCCGGAAGTTTTGTAATGAAAGATAATGGCGAGTTTTCAGGTGGGACAGCGAATTCAAATTTAAAGATTATTGAAGATTCCGGAACAGAAGAATTAAAAAACATTTCTGGAAATGGAAAATATATTGCAAATCAAAATGGGTTTAATATAGAACTGGACTATGAGCGGTAATCTCAAATCGCAAATTTTATAAATAGATTTGAAATTTAACTTTTGAGTTTTGAGATTGAACTTATCGCTCCTGCTTCCCTAACTTAGTCTTTATTTTTGTAAAAAAATATTAATAACTGTCATTCTGAATCCCAATTTATTGGACTGAATAATCTAATTTTAAGAGATTCTTGGTCGCTCCTCAGAATGACCTTCACATTTTGTCATTCTGAGCCTCGATATTCATCTGGATAAACTCCGCGAAGAATCTCACTCAGATTCTTTATTTCAACTTCCCTAACTTATCTTTATTTTTATATATCAATCTCAAATCGCAAATTTAAAATATTAAAATCCTGAAATAGAAGATTTGAGATTTGAAATTTGAGATTTTAAAAATGAACAAAAAATTTGTAATTATTGACGCCATGGCAATGGCTTACAGAGCCTATTTTGCTTTTATTACCAGGCCGCTGGTTACTTCAAAAGGTGAAATTACTTCGGCTGTTTATGGTTTTTTTAATCAACTCATTAAAGTTTTTGAGGACCATAAACCGGATTATATTGCTGTCGCTTTCGATTCACACGAAAAAACTTTCAGGCATGAGAAATATGAGAATTATAAATCATCACGTAATAAAATGCCTGATGATATGTTTCCGCAGCTTGAAAGAATACGGGAGATACTGAGCTATTTAAAAATTCCTCTCTACATAATTCCAAGATTCGAAGCCGATGATATAATAGGCACTGCTGCCTGTGAAGCAAAAAAAATAGGACTTGAAACTTTTATAATTACTCCGGACAAAGATTTTAACCAGCTTGTAAATGATAAAGTGAAAGTTATAAAACCTGGTGGAAAAACAGGTGAAGAGATCGTTGTTTATGATACTAGAAGAATCAAAGAAGAATTCGGATTTGAACCTAAACAGATGATTGATTACCTGGCTTTGATAGGTGATTCATCCGATGATATTCCCGGAGTTGCAGGTATTGGGCCTAAAACGGCAATTCCTTTAATTCAAAGATATGGATCGTTAGAAAACATTTATAAGCACATTGATGAAATTGAGAAACCTGCATTAAAGAATAAGCTGATAACAAATAAAGAAAATGCATTCATTTCAAAAGACCTGGCAACAATACACTGCGAAGTTCCTTTAAAATTTAATTTTGAGGAAGCGAAATTCCGGAAACCTGATTATGATGCCTTAAGAAATATTTTTGTTGAACTTGAGTTTAAAAATTTATATACCAGACTATTATCTATTTATGATTCTACTTCTGCCGATGCAAGGCTCAATGAGGAAACAAAGGAGGATATTAAATCTTATGATGAATCGAAAGTTCAGTATAAGCTGATTAAAAACTTGAAAGATGCTGAAGAACTTGCTGTTTATCTTAATTCAAAAGAACTGATTGTTTTTGATACTGAAACTGATGACCTTGACCAATATAAGCTTTTGCTTGCCGGTGTTTCGTTTTCTACAAAAGCCGGAGAAGGATTTTTTATTCCTCTCAAGCCAAAAGATGGATACGAAAAATTAATTTCCAACCCTGATGAAAGATTAAGCATTAAAGATTTTACAAGAATTTTCAGAAAAGTTTTTGAAAATAAAAAAATCAAAAAGGTCTGCCAGAATGCAAAGTTTGATATTGCCTGCTTAATAACTTTAGGAATCAAAACTGAAAATTTTTATTTCGATACAATGCTTGCAAGCTATGTAATTGATCCGGACCAGAGACATGGAATGGATGATCTTTCAACAAAGTATTTAAAATACAAACCTATTCCTCTTTCGGATTTGTTAGGACCTAAGAAAGATTCTTCCGGAATTTTCGGCGTTGAGTCCGGTACTTTGTGCACTTACTCTTGTGAAGATGCAGATATTACTTACAGGCTTTTTGAAATTCTTGATAAAGAAATTAAGAAAGAAAATCTTACCCGGATTGCTTATGATATTGAGTTCCCTCTTATTTCTGTTCTTGAAGATATGGAGAGAGAAGGAATAAGGATTGATATGGATGCATTAAAATCTTTGAGTACTGATTTACAGATACTGCTTGATAATTATACCAAAGAAATTTACATCGCTACGGGCGAAGAGTTTAATATAAATTCAACAAAGCAATTACAGGAAATTCTTTTTAACAAACTCGGGTTACAATCCGGAAAGAAAACCAAGACGGGTTTTTCCACAGATGCAAGATCACTTGAATATTTAAGAGGTGCTCACGAAGTAATTGATATGCTGCTTGAATACAGGCAGATTTCAAAATTAAAATCAACTTATGCCGATGCGCTGCCAAATTTAATAAATCCCATAACCGGGAGAATACATACAAGCTTTAACCAGACAGTTGCATCAACTGGCAGACTTTCAAGTAATGATCCTAATCTTCAGAATATTCCCATAAGAACAGACCGTGGAAAAGAAATAAGAAAAGCTTTTGTACCAAGAGATAAAAACCATATTATCTTAAGTGCAGATTACAGCCAGATAGAACTCAGAATTATGGCGCACATTTCAGGAGATGAAGCACTTTCAAAAGCATTTAAAAGAAAAAGAAGATATTCATCGAAGCACAGCTGCACTTGTATTTATGGTTAATTCCGAAGATGTTACACCTGATATGAGAAGAAAAGCTAAAGAAGTTAACTTTGGAATTCTATATGGTATCGGTCCTTTCGGATTGAAAACACGACTTGGTGTTTCCCAAATGCATGCAAAGGAAATAATTAACACATACTTTAAAACATTCAAGCGTGTTAAAGATTTTATGGATGAATCTGTTATGCTGGCAAAAGAAAAAGGTTTTGCTGAAACTTTGTATGGAAGGAGAAGATTCCTTCGAAACATAAATAGCGGCAACCGGGTTGTAAGGCAATTTGAAGAAAGAGTTGCTATTAATATGCGTGTACAGGGAACTGCTGCTGATATGATAAAGCTTGCAATGATAAATATTTACAAAGAGCTTGAGAAAAGAAAAGCAAAAACAAAAATGGTTCTCCAGGTTCATGATGAATTGGTTTTTGATGCTCATAAAGATGAGGTTGAAGAATTGCGCTCTTTAATAAAAGAATTAATGGAGAAAGCTTTACCATTAGATGTTCCTGTTGTAGTTGATACCGGTATCGGAGAAAACTGGCTGGATGCACATTAATTATTAATGTTGTCATTCTGAAGGGGTGAAACGACATTCTGAGGAAGTGAACGACCGAAGAATCTCTGTGTTCCTTTGTTTTCCTAATGATACCAAGATAAAATTTCGCTCTCTCTAAACTTAATAAAATAATTAATGCATTTGGAATCTTCAGAAATAAAAAAAATACTTATCATCAAACCTCGCGGGATCGGAGATGTTGTACTTTCAACAATTCTCATTGATAATTTAAAAGCACATTTTAAAGATGCCACACTTGATTATCTGACAGAATCATTTGCTAAACCTGCCGTTGAGAATTTACCTGATATTAATAAAGTTCTTACTATGAAAAGAGATGAGTTCCCCCTTAATGCTGCTTTGATGATCCGAAAAGAAAAATATGATTTGCTCATTGATTCCTGGGTAAACCCAAGAACAGCATTAATATCTTTTTTGTCCGGAGTAAAATACAGAGTAGGCTATGCGTACAGGGGAAGAAAATATGCTTATAATATTTTAGCAACTTCGGGGAGAGGCGGTGATCATCATTCTGCAGAGCATAACCTGGAATTGCTAAAACCAATTGGTGTTCCTGTAATTTCAAAAAGAATCCAGTTTAATGTGCCTGATGATGCTATAAAAAAAGCTAAAGAGTTTACAGATAAATTTTTACCCAAAAATAAAACTGTTGTTGGGATTCTTCCTGCCGGGAGCTGGTCTTCCAAAAAATTTGATAAAGAACGATGGGTTGACATCTGCAAAATCATTAAAGAAAAATACAATGTATTTTTTCTTTTACTATGGGGACCTGGTGATAAAAATGATGCGGCGTTTATTCATAAACACCTTCCGGAAGAAGCAATTATGATACCTGAAACGGATCTTACATTAATGTCCGCTTTCATAAAGCAATGTAATATTATTATCGCAAATGATTCCGGACCTATGCACATAGCTGCAGCACTTGGAATTCCTGTTCTTGGAATTTTTGGGCCAACTGATCCAAAAGGACACGGACCATATTCAATGAACTCAAGTTATGTTATTAAGGAAGATTTATTTTGCATTATTTGTAACAGGCTTGAGTGTCCCTACAATCATGAGTGTATGAAAGAGCTTCCGGATCAAAAAATCTTAAATGAGTTTGAAAGAATTGGAAGCAAAATTCTAATAGGTTAAGGTAGCTTCCCTACATTTCTAAAGTTACATTTCTTATATTTGATAAAACGAAAATCAATTATGCTAAATAAAGAAATACCATCCTGTAAAAGATTCTCCGGATACAAACCTTGTTTTCCAGATCATGATTGCTGGGAAAATGGATGCAAGGATAATATTCCAATCGGGATAAAAATTTTAATAATTAATCTCGATGCAATGGGCGATGTACTAATGACAACGGCTCAGCTCCCTGCATTAAAAAGAAAATTCCCTGAATCAACCATTTACTGGATTACTGAGGAAAATTCTACAGCTTTGCTTTACAACAATCATCTTGTGGATCATGTTTATGCGTTTGATGCTGAATCAATTTTGATTTTGAACCAGATGCATTTTGATTACGTAATGAATGTTGATAAATCCCAAAGATCATGCGCACTTCTTAATTCTATTGATGGAAAAAATAAACTTGGTTTTGGCTTGAATCCAGATGGGAAAATAATTCCGGTTAATGAAGGTGCATATTATAATTACCAGCTTGGAATGGATGATCATTTTAAATTTAAAGTAAACCAAAGAACCGGACAGGATTATCTTGCAGAAACTTTTGAACTTGATTATAAAAGGGATGAGTATGTTTTCAATTTTACCGAAGAAGAATTAAGCTTCATTAAAGAATATAAAAAAGCAGTTGGCATCTCCCCGAATGATTTTGTTGTGGGTTTTAACACCGGCTGTTCAAATCTTTATCCAAATAAAAAAATGAGAATTGATCAGCATATTTATTTGATTGATAAACTATTAGGAATAAATAAACCTGTCTTGCCGTCAGGTTCTTATAAAATTGCTTTATTTGGTGGACCTGAAGACACTGAAAGAAATAATAAGATTTATACGGAATTCTGGGGAAAAATTATTGACACACCAACTACTCATGGTTTAAGAAAAGGTGCTTGCTATGAAAGTATTGCTGATATTGTGATAACCGGTGATTCATTCGGAATGCACCTTGCAATTGCATTAAAAAAATATGTGCTAGCATGGTTTGGAGTTAGCTGCTGGTCTGAAATTGATCTTTATGACAGAGGAATAAAATTATTTCAGAATGATCTTTTCTGTTCACCCTGCTGGAAAAAAGAATGTCCATATAATCTTGAATGCATTTCAATGATAGATTTGGATGGAATGATTCAGAAAGTAGAATTGTATTTTGAAAAACAACACTCTCCTGTTTCCAAATGAACCTCTTTTCTCTGGCAAAAAGAATAAACCGCCCTTTAATTCTTGATGGTGCTATGGGAAGTATGCTTCAGGAAATGAAAGTAAAATCAAAAGGTTCATTATGGATGTCTTATGCAAATATTGAATCACCTAAAAAGGTTTTTGAGGTTCATAAAAAATATATTGAAGCTGGTGCCGATATAATTACCACAAATACTTTCAGGACAAATCCTTCTGCTTTAAAGAATTTTCCTAAAATAAATCGCGAGAATTTTGTAAAAGCAAGTGTTGCTTTAGCATTTGAAGCACGAAATGATTTACCGATTCTAATTGCCGGTTCAAATGCTCCTGCTGAAGATTGTTATAAGGAAGAAAGAACATTGTCAGTAAAGGAATTAGTATATAATCATCATAAACATATTAATCTTTTAATGACTGAGGGATGTGATTTCATTTTGAATGAAACACAAAGCCACTTAGATGAAATTAAAATTATTTCCGAATATTGTAACAAAAAAAATATTCCTTTTCTAATAAGCTTCTTTTTCAAAAATGATTTGAAACTTCTATCCGGTGAAAATCTATTTGATGCTGTTAAATTTGTTTATGACTATGAACCTCTTGCAATTGGTTTCAACTGTATTATGCCGGAAACTTTTAAGAAAGTTTTATCAGGAATAAAGGATGACTATAACTGGGGATTTTATTTAAACTGTGGAAGCGGAAATTATACTGATGAAATCATTAAATGCGCTGTTTCTCCAAAAATATATTTAAACAAAGTTAAATCATCGCTAAAGAAAAATCCTTCTTTTATTGGTTCATGTTGCGGTTCATCTCCTGCTCACACTAAAGGTATAAAAAAATTATTTGATGAAAGAGTTAATAGTTAAAGCTCCGGCTAAAATTAATATTGGACTAAATATCGTTTCCAAAAGAAATGACGGATACCATAATATTGAAACTATTTATTATCCTCTTGAGTTATATGATCAGCTTACATTCAAAGAGTCGAATAAGTTCATATTCACATCTACAAATAAAGAATTAGAAAAATTAAATGATAATCTGATTGTAAAAGCAAAAAATCTATTAGAAAAGGAAACAAAACAAAAAATTAACGTAGACATTCATCTTGATAAAAATATACCTGTCGGCGGTGGTTTAGGAGGCGGAAGCACGGATGCTGCCTCAACTTTAATTTCCCTAAATAATTTATTAAAACTGAAATTATCCAAAGAAAGATTACAAACTTTAGCATTGGAGTTAGGTTCCGATGTTCCTTTTTTTTAAATCCAAAACCGGCCATTGCTTCGGGAAGAGGTGAAGTATTAGAACAGATAAATATTAAAATCAATTTCCCGATTTTACTTGTCAATCCGGGAATCCATATTTCAACAAAATGGGCTTATAATAAAATAACTCCTAAATTACCTGGATTTCATCTTACAAATATTAAACAGAAAAATCTCGATGCTCCCGAAATTCTAAACGATTTAATTAAAAATGATTTTGAAGAAGTTGTTTTTAAAAAATATCCGGAGATAAAAAAACTTAAGAAAGAATTATATGACTTAGGAGCTTTATTTGTTTTAATGTCAGGCAGTGGTTCAACTATCTGGTCTCTCTTTAAAGATAATTTGTCAGCAGATGAAGCAAAAAATAAACTGAGCAGGAATTATTTTATTTTCAATCAGAGAACTATCAATAACTTTTGCTAATTACTCTAATTCATTTTAAAACAGGTTATTAACTAACAACATTTTCAGTGATTTCAATAATACTTCTTGACGCATTTAAAAGGAGATTGGCCCCAAATGGAATTGTAATCTTATCAGTTATATGTCCATGCATAAAATTATAAACCACAGGTACATTCAGTTTATTTACATAATCGGAAATTACTTCGCCTGCTGTAAGTGTTCTCTTTTGGGGGTTAGATTCAATGCAGTCTGTAAATGCACCAAGTATTAATCCTGAAATCATCTTAAATGCTCCCATAAGTCTTAGCTGGTTAAACATACGATCCATTCTATAAGGAGCTTCACCAACCTCTTCAAATAATAATATTTTATTTTTTAATTCAGGAAAATATTGTGTTCCAACAAGGGAAAGAAAAGTTGCAAGATTTCCACCGATTAATCTTCCTTTAGCGATACCTTTAACAACCGGAAAAATCTTTTCTTTAGCCGGAAATTCAATTCTTCCAAATTTCTTATTTGATGTAAGCAGAGTCCAGAACATTTCTTCAGTAAAAGGGTTTATTGAATTATAAAGATCAACAGCAAGCATAGGTCCGGCAAATGTTAATAAATTAGCTTTGTGAAGGAATGCCATTTGTAATGCAGTTATATCACTATAACCGACAAATATTTTGGGATTTTTTGCAATCAGTTTATAGTCAATTTTATCCAGAAGCCGTGGAGAACCATATCCTCCTCTTGTACAAATAATAGCCCTTACATCTTTATCTTTAAACATTGCATGAAGATCATCAACTCTTTGATCATCAGTTCCTGCAAGGTATCCATGAAAATTACCTGAATTTTTTCCTACTTTAACTTTATATCCCAAACTTTCAAGATAATGAACACCTTTTTCAATTTTAAATAAATCATTTGGTGCCGAAGCTGGAGAAATAATCCCAATAATATCCCCTTTTTTCAAGTGTTTTGGTTTTACAATATGCATCATATTCTAATAATTTAAAGCTGAAATATAATTTAAGAGGATTATTGATACAAATTACAAATAATTGATATGAAACAAGTGTATTTGTTTTTTAGTGATGCTTAAAATATATTGTTTTGGCTTGCTAATAAAGAAACTTTCAGAGGTAGTATTTTATTATTACTTAACAATTTGTTTACAATTTTATAACATTTTACAACTAAGTTAGTCTAAACCATAAAAGATTTTACTTGGAATCTAAAAACACAAAAAAGATTCTTTATATATGCGGTTCGATGAATCAAACTACTATGATGCACCAAATCTCAAGGCATCTTAACGAATATGATTCATATTTTTCACCCTATTATTCGGACGGGTTAATTGGCAGAATATCTAAAACTCATCTGTTGGATTTCTCCGTTCTTGGGGGACAATTCAGGGAAAGAACCATCAAATATTTAAAATCAAATAATTTGAATATTGACTTTGGCGGAAAATTTTTTGATTACGATTTGGTATTTACTTGCAGTGATCTGGTAGTACCCAAAAACATAATTAATAAAAAAGTAATTTTGGTACAGGAAGGAATGACTGATCCTGAAAATTTTATGTACTATCTTGTTAAAGGTTTGGGCTTACCAAGATGGGCGGCCAGCACTTCTACTACAGGATTATCTGATTATTATGATAAATTTTGTGTTGCTTCCGAAGGATATAAAAATTTATTTATAAGGAAAGGCGTACTACCGGAGAAAATCGTCGTTACCGGGATTCCTAATTTTGACAACTGTAAAAAATATTTAAATAATAATTTTCCATATAAGAATTTTGTTCTCGTTGCAACTTCAGATATGAGAGAAACTTACAAATATGAAAACCGGAAAAAATTCATTAAGAAAGCTGTTAAAATTGCTAATGGTCGTCAGCTTATTTTTAAACTTCATCCAAATGAATATGTTGAAAGAGCAACTCAGGAAATAAACTTTAACGCCCCTGGTGCATTGGTTTTTTCACATGGCAAAACTGAAGAAATGATTGCAAATTGTGATGTCTTAATTACCAAATACTCAAGTGTTGTATATGTTGGACTCGCATTAGGAAAAGAAATTTATTCAGAGTTTGATATTAATGAGTTAAGAAGATTATTGCCATTGCAGAATAATGGTACTTCTTCCTGGAATATAGCTATGGTTGCTGAAGAATTACTTGAAACCGAAAAAGAAAACGCCTTATTACCATTTAGAAAAAAAACAGTTTACGGTTTAAACAAGCTTTTGAAAAAGATAAAACAGAAAAGAAAATGGGTAAATGTTAAATCATAGCTGAATCAACAAATGATAGAAAAAAAAACAGATATCAAAGTAGTTACGATTATACAGGCAAGAGTTGGCTCAACAAGACTCCCGAATAAAATATTTCTTCCTCTTGCAGGTGAGCCGCTTATCTTTAGAATGTATGAAAGAGTAAAGCAATCGGTTGCTGCGGGTGATGTTGTTATTGCTATTCCAAATGATTCTTCTGATGATCCAATCGAACAATTTTGCAGCGATAGAAAAATTCCGGTTTACAGAGGAGAAACATTTGATCTTCTGGACAGACATTATAAAGCAGCATTAAAATTTAATGCCGATGCAGTGGTTAAAATTCCGTCAGATTGTCCTTTGATTGATCCTGAAGTGATTACAAAAGTAATTTATTATTACTTAGAGAATTCAAAACACTATGACTATGTCAGCAATCTTCATCCGGCAAGTTATCCTGATGGAAATGATGTTGAAATAATTTCTATCAGCGCTTTAAAAGAAAGCATGGTTAAATTCTAATAAATCTTTTGAGCGCGAACATACTACTCCATATTTATGGGAAAACCCCGACCAATTCAGGATTGGAAATGTAAGATGGGAAACAGGATTTGACTTTTCTATGACATACCGCTGGACAATTGATTATTACGAAGATTATCTTTTTATAAAAGCAATCTATGATAAACTTTATTTTAACAATCCATCTTTTGGAATAGATGATATCTTAAAATTAGTGTCACAAAAACCTGAATTATTAAAAATAAATGAAATGTATGCAGGAATAAACTGGTATAGAAATCATCTGGATGAACTGAAAACTATTTCTGCTGAACAAACAAGACAAGTTTAAGTGCAAGTTCAAGTGCAAGAATAAGATTTGTTTATTTTAATTGAATCTTTTAAAAGAAAAAAATAATGAATAAAAAAAATATTAGTGAATTAGAAGCAATCGCTTTCAAAGTAAGAGAACATATTATAAGAATGTCCACTGACGGTGGGTGCTTCACAGGAGCTTCACTTTCCTGTACAGACTTAATTGTTTACCTCTATTCAAATTTCTTAAATCTTAATAATAATAATTTGAAAGATCCAAACCGCGATTATTTGTTTTTATCAAAAGGACACGATGTTCCTGCGCTTTACGGAACTTTTGCCGAGCTTGGTATAGTCGAAACAGAAAGATTAAAAAATCATTTAAAAACTAATGACTATATCTACTGGCATCCAAATACAAATATACCCGGTATTGAATACCATTCCGGATCGCTTGGGCATTTACTTTCAGTTGCAATGGGAGTTGCAAAGGATTGTAAAATGAAAAATCAAATAAATAAAATTGTTGTTATTCTTGGCGATGGTGAACTTAACGAAGGAAGCATATGGGAAGGTTTACTTGTAGCATCTGCTCTTAAACTTAATAATCTTATTGCTGTTGTTGATCGAAATGAATTCCAGGCAAATATCAGAACCGAAGAATTAATTCCTGTTGAACCATTATCAGCAAAGTTTGAAGCATTTGGATGGCAAACTTATAAATGCAATGGTAATGATTTTTCCGATCTTGAAAAAACCTTTAGTTCTCTCCCCTCTCAACCCGAAAAACCCCAGATAATTATTGCGTCAACTATAAGAGGAAAAGGTTTACCTAGTATTGAATCAAGAGCGGATAGATGGTTTTGCAATTTTACTCACAATGAAGTTGAACAGCTTTTAAAGGAGCTTTACAGTAAAGAAAAAACAGAACTTAAATCAGAAACATTAATAGTACGATGATGAATTACGAACAAAAACTTTTAGAGTTAATAAAAAAAGACGATCGCATTGTTGTCATGACTGCAGAGAATCGTGCAGCAATGAGAAATTTACCGGCACTAATTGGAGACAGGTTTATAGATGTTGGGATCGCTGAACAAACAATGGTTGGTATGGCAGCTGGATTAGCTTTGAGAGGAAGAATTCCAATTGTTCATGCACTATCAACCTTTTTAACAATGCGAGCTTTTGAATTCATTAGAACAGATGTTGGAATAGGAAAACTGCCAGTTAAACTTGTAGGTGCTGTTCCCGGATTCCTTTCAGAAGCAAACGGACCGACACATCAGGCAATTGAAGATGTATCTATTATGAGGGGTATCCCGGGAATGAATATTTTCTGTCCATCTGATGAAGCTGATTTACTCAATGGGCTGGAAAAAATAATCGAAAGTCCGAATCCGTTTTATATACGTTATAACAATATGCAACCGTCGGTTGAACATGAACCTGATTTTGAAATTGGCAGCTCAGAAGTTGTTTTTGAAGGAAGAGATGTTGTTATTATTACTTATGGTATCTTATTAAAACAAGCTGTAGAGGCTGCAGAAATTCTGAAGATAGAGGGTATTTCGGTTGGTATTATTAATCTCAGAACTCTCAAACCAATTGATCGGGAATTATTAACCAGAATATGCAGAGATACTTTTCTCGTAGTTACACTTGAAGATCATTTTGTCACCGGAGGTTTATATTCAATTCTAAGTGAGCTTCTTACAGAAGAACAAATTATTTGTAAAGTATTGCCGATTGCATTGAATAATAAATGGTTCAAACCTTCTCTGTTGCCGGATGTTCTTGAATATGAAGGATTCACTGGAGAAATTATTTCAGAAAAAATAAACCAGGTGCTTGAAAAAGTAAATTACCAGACAGCTCACTATTATTTTTAATAAGGAAACAATAATGACAAACTCTGTAAAATTCAATGAGAATTATCCTGATATAACAAGATCTAACAAATTATATGAAAGAGCAGTAAGCATAATTCCAGGTGTTACACAAACACTTGCAAAAGGACCCTCGCAGTACGTTAAAGGAATTGCTCCAAAATATCTTATTCGGGGAAAAGGTTCACACGTTTGGGATGTAGATGGAAATGAATATATTGATTACAATATGGCAATAGGTCCTCTTTCATTAGGCTATGCTTATGATAAAGTTGATGAAGCAATCATAGCTCAGTTGAAAGATGGAATTACATTTTCACTCATGCATCCTCTTGAAATTGAAGTTGCAGCATTGATTAATGAAATTGTTCCAAATGCAGAATCAATCAGGTACAGTAAAACAGGTGCCGATGTTACTTCTGCTACTGTAAGATTAGCAAGAGCTTATACAGGAAGAGAAAAAGTTCTTTGCTGCGGTTATCATGGATGGCATGATTGGTATATTTCAGTAACTGACAGAAATAAAGGAATTCCGGAAGCGATAAAAGATCTAACATTTACTTTTAACTATAATGATATTCAATCATTAATTGATTCAATTGATTCTGAAACTGCGTGTGTAATTCTTGAGCCATTTGTATTTGAAGAACCAAAAGAAAATTTCCTGCAAAGGTTAAGAGAAGTTTGCAATGAGAATGGAACACTTTTGATATTTGATGAAATGTGGACAGGTTTCAGAATTGCATTGGGCGGTGCGCAGGAATATTTTGGTATTGATGCTGATCTTGCCTGCTTTTCTAAAGCTGTAGCTAATGGAATGCCGCTTTCAATTCTTACAGGAAGAAAAGATATTATGCGGCTTCTTGAAAAAGAGGTTTTCTTCTTTACCACTTTTGGTGGTGAAGCTTTATCTCTCGCGGCAGCAAAAGCCACAATTAATGTAATGAAGGAAAAAAATGTAACAGCTTATCTTTCTAAGCAAGGTAAAAAATTAAAAAATGGTTATAACAATATTGCCGGCGAACTTGGAATTAATTTCTCAAAGTGTATTGGTTACAATTGCAGATCCATTATTACTTTTGATCAAACTAAATCAGGACAAAATCCTCTTGAGATGAAATCTCTTGTACAGCAGGAAATGATTAAAAGAGGAATCCTTTGGGGAGGATTTCATAATATGAGCTTTTCTCACACTGATGAAGATATTGAATATACTTTAAAAGCTTACAAGGATGTTCTACCAATTTTAAAAGAGGCTGTTGATAAACAGAATGTTAAAAGTTTCTTAAAAGGAGAACCTGTAGAACCTGTTTTCAGGAAGACGAGTAACTTTAATATGAAACCAAAAAAGAGAGAAAAAATTCTTGATGAGGTTACCAACAAATAAACATGGCAAATAATGAATTGTTTTCTCTCAAAGGAAAAATTGCTGTTGTTACTGGCGCCCTCGGTTTATTAGGAAAAAATCACTGCATTGCCCTTTCTGAGGCAGGAGCTAATGTTATTGTTGTTGATGTAAATGAAAGTGAGTGTAAAAAATTTGCTGATAGTTTGCAGGCTAAAAGTTTAGGAATCGTCTGCGATGTAACAAATCCGGATTCTATAAAAAAATTAAGAGATTCTATCCTGAATGAATTCGAAAAAATTGATGTCTTAATAAATAACGCCGCAATTAATGATATGTTCGAGCATCCAAATGCAGCCGCTGAGCAATCGAAGTTTGAAAATTATCCTTTGGAACTATGGCAGAAATCCCTTGATGTAAATGTAACCGGAACTTTTTTATGCTCTCAAATTCTGGGAAGTGAAATGGCAAAAGCAGGAAAAGGAAGCATAATTAATATTGCGTCGACTTATGGTATTGTTGCACCCAATCAATCCATCTATAAAAAAGAAGATGGAACACAGAGCTTTTATAAATCTGCATCCTACCCTGTTACAAAAGGAGCAATAATTTCTTTTACCAGATTTCTTGCTGCTTATTGGGGTAATAAAAGAGTCCGTGTGAATACTTTATCTCCGGGTGGAGTTGAAAATAACCAGGAAGATTATTTCGTAATGAATTATTCAGAGTTAACTCCTTTAGGCAGAATGGCAAAGCCAACGGATTACAAAGGAGCAATTATTTTTCTCGCAAGCGATGCGTCATCATATATGACAGGAGCCAATCTTGTTGTAGACGGAGGATGGACTGCATGGTAATGGCCTCCAAATTAAAAGAAAGAAATATTCATCTTGCTGATAAAGCAAAGAAAATAAAACTTGTTCTTACTGATAATGATGGCGTATTGACTGACACCGGCGTTTTTTATTCGGACCAGGGAGAAATGCTTAAACGTTTTTCTATTCGTGACGGAATGGGTGTAGAAAGGTTACGCAGCATGCGTGGAATTGAAACCGGAATAATAACTGGAGAATTATCAGGTTCAGTAAAGAAACGTGCTGAAAAACTTCAGATAGATGAATTATACCTTGGAGTAAAAAATAAAGCGTCTCTTCTTGCTGAAATATTAAATAAAAATAATTTGAAATCAGAAAATATTGCTTTTATTGGTGATGACATTAACGATATTGAATTAATTAAAATGGTAGGTTTAACTGGTTCACCTTCTGATGCTATGCTTGATGTGAAAAATATTGTGGATTTTGTTTGCGAAGAGAAAGGAGGTCACGGAGCTTTCAGAGAATTTGCAGAATTGATAATTGCTTTATGCACAGATTAATTTGGAACTAATCTGCTTCTATTGAAGAACTTGATTAGTACGGAGAGGATAAACGGGTGAGTAAAAACTAATTAAAATAATTCAAATAAATTCTGAGGGTCACATGAATTACGAGAGAAAAATTAAAATCGGTAACCGGTATGTTGGGGATAATGAACCGGTATTTATTATTGCGGAAATCGGAATTAACCATAATGGATCTGTTGAGATTGCAAAAAAAATGATTGAGGGTGCTTTATATGCCGGATGCAACGCAGTAAAATTCCAAAAAAGAACTCCTGAAATTTGTGTTCCAAAAGATCAGTGGGATATTGAACGCGATACTCCCTGGGGACGAATGACTTACATTGATTATAGACATAAAATGGAGTTCACCAAAGAAGAATTTGCAGAACTTGTAAGATTCTGTAATGAGAAAAAAATTGAATGGTTCTCTTCCTGCTGGGATGAAGAATCTGTTGATTTTATTGAAGAATTCGATCCCGTCTTATATAAAACTGCTTCTGCCTGTCTTACGGATGAAGATCTGCTACTAAAACACAGAGCATTAAACAAACCTGTAATGATGTCAACCGGAATGTCAACAAATGAAGAAATTGAATCTGCTGTTGAAATTCTTGGGACTGATAAACTTTTAATTGCTCATTCTACTTCATCATATCCTTGCCCTGTTCATGAATTAAATTTAAAAATGATTTCAACATTAAAAGAAAAATATCCTGTTACTCCAATCGGATATTCCGGACACGAAGTGGGACTTGCTCCAACCTGGGCAGCAGTTTCAATCGGTGCTTCCTTTGTCGAAAGACATATTACTCTTGACCGTGCAATGTGGGGAACTGATCAGGCTGCATCTGTAGAAATTATGGGAATGGCAAGACTCGTTTCGAACATCCGTGATATTGAAAAAGCATTAGGTGATGGCATTAAAAAAGTTTACAATAGTGAATTAAAAAATCTTCAAAAGCTCAGGAGAGTAAAAACAACAGCTGATGAAGTGCAGAGTGTATAAATAATTGAAATTATGAATTGCCGCGTATTAGAGTTTAACTTTAATTTAATGAAACTTAGGTATCCGTCATATTCACTAATAAAGAATTTTAGGAATAATGTTTAACAAGATTTTTCAGACAGTTACAGATTTTATTGCTAATTATTTTAATAACCTCAGCCAGGCTGAAGTTACTTCGATGATAATTATCATTTCTGCTTCTGTCTTCTTTGTAATTCTTGAAAGAATAATACCATATAACGGAGGACAGAAAATAATTCGCGAAGGTTTTTTTAATGATCTTGCCCTTTATACAATTGCTCAGAGTTATATTTTAAGCATAATCATTTTTGGCTACATTATTTATTTTATTGATCATTCAACCGGCTTATCAAGATTAAACTTATTTACAAATGTACGGATCTGGATTCAATTAGTATTTTTTACAGTTACGCATGATCTTTACATCTACTGGATGCACAGGTTTCAGCATAAAAATAAATTTCTCTGGAGAATTCACGAAGCTCATCATTCCCCCAAAAAAGTAGATTGGTTATCCGGCTCACGTTCACACGCATTTGAAATTTTGATTAACCAGACAATAGAATTTGCACCAATTATTCTTCTTGGTTCTCCTGCTGAAGTTGTAGCATATAAAGGTGTTATAAGTGCAGTATGGGGGATGTATATACATTCAAATATTAAAATAAACTCCGGCAGGTTGCAATTATTTTTTAATGGTCCCGAAATGCACCGATGGCATCATGCTCGACAAAGACGAAGAAGCTTACAATAAAAATTTCAGTACTAAGCTGGCAATTTGGGATTGGATTTTTGGAACCGCATATTTTCCTGATAAAAAATTTGTTCAATATTACGGTTTATCTGACATAAATTTTCCAAAAAATTATTTCAAACAATTCTTTTTCGCGTTCCGGAGATTCGGTAAAGAAAATTAATATTGCTTTTCTTTTGCTTTTAAAAACTTGTTGCTATATTAGAAGTGCTTATCCAAGAGAGAGGTTAAAAAGTCTATGCAAGAAACTAATATAACAAATATGCAGATCCCTGCCGAAATTAAACCGGTAATAGAAGAAATTGTTAATGCACACAAAGAGAAGAGAATTAAAACATTAAAATTCAGCAATCCTACTATCTGGCAAATTATTGATGAACCTGAACCTGAAACAAAAAAAATTTACATCCAAATATTGCCGAAGAAAAAGCTTCAATAAAAAATATCCGATTTAATTTAGTCCGGAACATCTCCTTCCCGAGTTTCAATCAGGCATTTTCTATGGTATAGGAGTTATAAATAAGCAAATATTCCTGATGCCATTCATTCTCACGGAGTCTTTCAGTTAATTTAAAAAACCTGTTGAGCTTTTCATTTAGTTCATTTTCAATATTTATTTCTTCTCTAAGATTATTTTTCTTTCCATTTCTCAAAGGAAAGTTCAAAACTATTTCCTTATTATAATTCATATACTTCCTTTCATAATATTTTCTACCAAATTTATAATTCCTGTTTTATTATAATATTATGCAAAGATTAAATCTTTGTTATCTCGCACATTAAAATAAAAAGGACGCCTTTAACCGGGCGTCCTTTCGTCGAAGGGGAACAGAGAGAGAGCAAAATTATTTTAGCAAGGTCATCTTTTTAGTTATAATAGTATTTTCACTTTGAATTGTATAGATGTAGACGCCGCTTGGATGATTCGAAGCATTCCAGGTTACTTCATAAGTACCAGCATTTCTAAAACCATCAACTAAAACTTCAACCTGTTGTCCGAGTATATTAAATACCGTTAGTTTAATTTTGGCAGCGTTAGGCAAAGAAAACTGAATTTTTGTCGCGGGGTTAAAAGGATTGGGGTAGTTTTGAGATAAATCAAAGTTTTCAGGAATAGTATTTTTTACTATCTCTCTTACACCAGTTAAATCAGGATTAAACCTTGCCCATCCAAATGTCCAATCGACATCTTTGAACGCACCGATATATGATGCTGTTGGATCAAAGAATCCATCATTAGGCGGTGTTCCGCCTCCGGTTAAAACAGGGGAACCTGCTTGAGTTAGACAGTTAGGATTATTTAAATCGAATGGAGCAGTTAGCATCAAATCAGATGTTGAAGACATAATTTGACCGCTGTTATTAGAGAACCAAGCGCTAACATCTAATTGACCATTCGTAGAAGTTGTATCCAATGCCTTAATTGATGAACCTGCTATAATACTATTCTTTACGTATGTTATATTGTTTTCTGCATCTGCCGATGTATTTATTCCATCAATCAGGATTCCGGTCGGCCATCCCATTATCAATGCATTGTTAACTTTATTTTGTGATGATCTTCTTAAATGCATTCCTCTTTTGAAGTCAGAACTGTATGGTGCATTTGTGGTTGCCTGTGGACCAATCAATGTTACATTCCAATATTCAGGAGCTGTCCTGGGAGCGTTTGTCGATCCGTTTGCATCATTGTCTGATTCAAAACCATTTGATCCCGACACTACATCTGCTACCTGTGGGTCTCTTACTCCAAGCAAAAATTGTAATTTACCCTGGAACCCATTGTCTGTGTCAAAATCATCATCTATTCCTCTGTATGCTATCAGATGTTTGACGTTTACTGTTCCGCCGAACCACTCATATGAATCATCATTACTGTAGGCTGCTTCTACGTAATCTATTGTTGTTCCATCTCCTACTCCTCCAAATGTCAATGCATTTATTTCATTGTTTGGACTGTAGGCTACTCCCGCATATTCTATTCTTACATATTTTAATACACCACTATTATCGTGTGGATCATTGCCTCCAAACAAATCTCCGGGACCTTCTATATGGCCCTGTCCTCCCACTATATTTACCGGGGCATTTCCTAATAATATTACTCCGCCCCAGTCACCTCTTTCAGGAGGCTGGCTTGAGCCTGGCTTTGAAAATTCACTGGTGAATACTATTGGTTCTGTTACTGTTCCTTCCGCCATTATTTTTGCACCCGGTTCTATGATCAATGAACCCTCTGTTACATTTTCTCCATAGATAATTGTTCCCGGTTCTATTGTTAATGTTGCACCGGACATTACTCTTACTATATCCTGTAATAAGTATGACTTGTCTGACGTCAATGTCATATTCGTTGTAATATTTCCTGCTAAATTTACTATCTGATTATTTACTATGTCGTAATCAAATTTAGCCCAGCCGACAGTCCAGTCAACATTTTTAAATGCGCCTTTGTAAGTTGCCGTATGATCAAAGAATCCATCATTAGGCGGTGTTCCGCCTCCGGTTAAAACAGGGGAACCAGTTTTTGGCAAACAATTAGGATAGGTTAAATTAAAAGGATTTCTTAGTAAAACTTCTGCAACAGTAGGAAGAATTGTGCCGCTGTTATTAGAGAACCAAGCGCTAACATCTAATTGACCATTCGTAGAAGTTGTATCCAATGCCTTAATTGATGAACCTGCTATAATACTATTCTTTACGTATGTTATATTGTTTTCTGCATCTGCCGATGTATTTATTCCATCAATCAGGATTCCGGTCGGCCATCCCATTATCAATGCATTGTTAACTTTATTTTGTGATGATCTTCTTAAATGCATTCCTCTTTTGAAGTCAGAACTGTATGGTGCATTTGTGGTTGCCTGTGGACCAATCAATGTTACATTCCAATATTCAGGAGCTGTCCTGGGAGCGTTTGTCGATCCGTTTGCATCATTGTCTGATTCAAAACCATTTGATCCCGACACTACATCTGCTACCTGTGGGTCTCTTACTCCAAGCAAAAATTGTAATTTACCCTGGAACCCATTGTCTGTGTCAAAATCATCATCTATTCCTCTGTATGCTATCAGATGTTTGACGTTTACTGTTCCGCCGAACCACTCATATGAATCATCATTACTGTAGGCTGCTTCTACGTAATCTATTGTTGTTCCATCTCCTACTCCTCCAAATGTCAATGCATTTATTTCATTGTTTGGACTGTAGGCTACTCCCGCATATTCTATTCTTACATATTTTAATACACCACTATTATCGTGTGGATCATTGCCTCCAAACAAATCTCCGGGACCTTCTATATGGCCCTGTCCTCCCACTATATTTACCGGGGCATTTCCTAATAATATTACTCCGCCCCAGTCACCTCTTTCAGGAGGCTGGCTTGAGCCTGGCTTTGAAAATTCACTGGTGAATACTATTGGTTCTGTTACTGTTCCTTCCGCCATTATTTTTGCACCCGGTTCTATGATCAATGAACCCTCTGTTACATTTTCTCCATAGATAATTGTTCCCGGTTCTATTGTTAATGTTGCACCGGACATTACTCTTACTATATCCTGTAATAAGTATGACTTGTCTGACGTCAATGTCATATTCGTTGTAATATTTCCTGCTAAATTTACTATCTGCTGCGCCATAGTAAAACTACCTAATAAAAGAAAAATTATCAGCAACCTTTTAAACATATTCCCTCCTCTAGAATGAATTAATAGTTATTTATAATTTATAAGAGATTCCTAACAAAATATTTCTTCCAACTTCTTCACGCTCAACTACTTTATCACTCCCCGGCGCCTGTTGAATTTGTATCCTATCCTGATTCAGCAAATCTTTAACAGCAAATTTTAATGTGAAATTATTAAAAACAGTTTTAGAGATTGAAAAGTCTACAAGGTCTACAGGCTGTTCCAAAATATTACCGAGTTGTTTAGTACCGACATTGGCAATTCTTTGTCCAACTTTGTTATATGTAACTGCAGCATTAAAACCCATATTAAAATCATCATAGTATAAACCCATATTAAAAATATAAGGAGCTTGTCCTTGCAAAGCTCTCACGCTCTGTTGAAAAGCATTGTTGCTAATTTCGACTTTTGAATGAATTAAAGTGACATTTCCGACAAAGGAAAAATTTTGGAAAATCGGGGAAATAAATAACAAAGTTTTTCTAATTTCTAACTCGAGCCCATAATTTGTTGCTTTATCCGCATTGGCATAAGATCTTATTGGTTCGTTTTGAGTAGCTTCAAGAGTTTCTTCAATTGGAGCACTAAAGCTTTTATAGAATAAACTAAAAGCAAACAACTCTCCAGCACCTGGGTACAATTCAAATCTAAAATCATAATTATGAATTAATGTCCTTTTGAGATCGGGATTACCCTCAATAAGAGTGTTATCAATAAAATTAAAGTAGCTGAATGGAGCTGTTTCCCTGAATTGTGGCCTTGTAAGGGTAGTGTTATATGCTGTCTTAAAATTAATATTATCATTCAGAATATAAGTCAGATTGACACTCGGTAGAATGTCATTATAATTATTCTCAATACTTAAAGGTTCTCTTTTTAGATTTATCGTATTTAAATATTGGGAAGAATTTTCATAACGGGCTCCGGCAACTACACGCAACTTTTCCAGAACCATCACATCAAACATAAAATAACCTGCTCGGATATATTGATTGGATATATAACTATCCGAAGGTTTTGTATTTTCAATAACCTGGATAAATTTATTGGTCATATTTTCAGGTAAAAAAATCTGATCAACGGAAGAATGTAAAACACTATCTTCTCTGATATAATCGCCTCCCGAGACATTCCTAAAGCCGAATGTACGTGCATCAAAATCTCTGTTCTTTTTATTATAAGCATATCCTAATTTAAATTTTGGAAGTTCGGGGTTATCGAATAACCTAATGGTAAAATCAAAACTACCATCAAGGTTCTTGTCTATTAAATCACCATAATATCTTGTAGATATTGATGGATCCAGTAAAAATATTAATGAAGTTGATGTCGGTTCATCCAGATTTCTTTTATATACATATCTTCTTGCATCTGGTTCATTTCTCTTTGATTGGGAAAAGCTAAGATTCCAATTGAAATTTATTCCGGAAAAGATATTGAATGCATGCTCACCAATTAATTGATCTGACGAAAGTGAACGTGATATATAATTAAGAGCTGTAACTTCTCTATACTGTTCGGCATAACGATAATCCCCGCTAAAAAAAGAGGTAATATCATCAGCATTCTGATTATATAAATTCTTAAAACTTATTTTATTTGTATTGGAAAATTTATAACTAAAGTTTAATAAGCCGTTCCAATTAACATTTCTTGTATAACTTTCAGCGTTGTACGAATAACGGGCAACATTACCAAAATCATAAAAACTCTTTTCTAAATTTTTTGTACTTCCTGAATTTGAATAATTAATTGAACCTATAAACCCAAATACATTATTGTCGCCAAATTCATATTTGTTTCCAATATCAAGCTTAAATGAACCATTAAGAGGGGCATTGACAGAATGAGTGTTCCAATCATTTTTAAATGATGTTGTAATTGCTGTTAAAGCCGAATCCGAATAATTTCCTCTTGCAACCTTTGTACTGTTTATTGTGGAAGGCATTTCTCTTGTCCCATCATCATAACCAAGGTAGTCTTTACTACCACCGAGATAGGTAATAAAACTCTTCCCTGTAGTATTTGTATTGTAAGTTCCAGATGTTGAAAAATCAAAAATAAATTTGGATGGGAATTCTATAGTGTTTATTTGAACAAGTCCTCCTGCAAAATCCGCGGGTTTATCCGGAGTAAAAGTTTTAGCCGTAATAACATTTTCAATTAAACTTGCAGGAAAAAGATCATAAGAAAAGCTTTTCTTTTCAGGATCGGTACTTGGAAGACTTGCTCCATTCAATAAAGTATTATTATACCTATCCCCAACACCTCTTACATAAGCATATTTACCTTCTGAAATTGTTATGCCGGTCATTCTTTTTAAAACGTCAGTACCATCTGAGCTGTTATTTTTCTTTATTAACTCGGCACTTACGCCATCCACAATTCCATCAGACTTTTGCTGAATTTTCAATACCGAAACTTCGCTATTAGTTAGAGCTTCAGCAGTAATAACAACTTCCTGAAGTTCCGCACTTGATGGATGAAGCGGTACATTTATTTGGTTATCTTGGTTTTCCTTAACTTCAACATTATTCACAATGATTGTTTGATATGAGATATAAGAAATTTTTAACTGATATTTACCTGGGGCCAAGCCCCTTATAGAATAAATACCATCAATATCACTAGATGCACCCGTTGTAGTCCCAACAACAAGCACATTTGCACCAATTAAAACTTCATTATTACTTGCATCTGTAATCTTTCCGCTAATTGAACCAGTCTGTGCAAAAAGACTGAATGAATTCATAGTGATCATAAATATGATCCAGACATTAAACTTCATTAACCTTTTTTTTGTAAATATTTTATTAAATGAACAGAATAAGTCTCTCATTTCTCTCTGTCTCCTTATAATTTTTTTTCCTTCGACGTGAGTAAACTTAAGAGGTCAATGTTAAGGGATTGTTAAGAGAATATTATAGATTTGTTAATAATGAGGATTCTGAAGAATGTATAGAATAAATCAATATATCATTTTAACCATATAGGAATATAACCGGATTGTCTTACTAATTTCTGTCCTTCATCGGATATAACCCAATCAATAAATTTTTTCACTTCTCCCTCAGGTTGATTTAAAGTATAAAAATGAAGATACCTGCTGATAGGGTAAATATCATCTATTACATTTTTTTCAGAAGGATTAATTCCATTAATTTTTAATGATTTAACTGAATCCGTTACATAACCAATTCCGCCATACCCTATTGAATAAATATTTTCAGATACAAATTCCACAATACTTTCAGTTGTAGGTTTAATTTGAATTTCCTCACAATAATCTTCCCCTTCAAGTATATGCTCTTTGAAATAAAGATATGTTCCTGAGTTCGGATTCCGGCCGACAATATTTATTCGCTTATCGTCCCAATTTAATGCCGACCAGGTTTTAATTTCACATAGGAAAATTTGTTTTAATTGTTGTGTGGAAATATTTTCAAGAGGATTTTTTAAGTTCACATAAATACTAAGAGCGTCTTTGGCAATAATAGTTGACATCCCGACACTTTTATATTTATCAGCAAGAATTTTTACTTCTTCACCTTTTAAAGGTCTTGAAGCAGTGCAAATATCTATAGTTCCCTCGGACAAAGCTTTAATACCAGTTACCGTCCCACCGCCTTCAACATAAATTGAAACTGACGGATCGTTTCTCATATACTCCTGTGCAAGGAGATTTGTTAAATATAACATCGTATCGGAGCCTTTGATTCTAATAGTTGTATTTGAATCTAGCTTAGATCCTGAACAACCTGTTAGAAATACAAGTACTATGAATAACAATAATTTTATTTTCATCTTTTCTCAGCTATTGAACGAAGCCTTGAATTAATGTAAGGAGAATTATTATTCCATTCCGGTTTTTCATCAGAATTAGAAAGTAAAAAAACTAAATCATACAAAATATTTAGGTGTTGAACTGCTGCATCAAAATTCATATACTGGGTAAGGTCATCGAATGGTGTATGATAAATATTCTCGCTGTAAGTAATAAATTTTTTTAGACCTTCTTCTTTTGATAAACTAACATAATCGGGTGCTTCCATAACCAGCAGAGAAGGGATCCCTGCATTCGCAAAAGCTATCTGATCTGATCTTGAAAAAGCCTCAGTATTTTTAAATCCTTCCGGAATTTGAGAAACAGTTACATTATTTTTTTCGGCTGTTCTATTAAGAAAATCTTTTAGATTAGAGTATTCAATACCCACTCCAATTATACTTTTAAAATTATCAAACAGGGCAATTCCATCAATATTAAGATTGGCAATAGTTTTATACAACAGTCTTACAGGATTATCAGTGTAATAAAGTGAACCGAGCAGTCCTTTTTCTTCACCTGTAAAAAGAATAAAAATAATTGAACGTTTTGGCTTATTTTTTTTTTCAGAAAATATTCTGGCAAGTTCAAGCACTGCCGCTACCCCGCTTGCATTATCAAACACCCCGTTATAAATAGAATCACCTTTTACTGGAACGCCAATTCCTAAATGATCATAATGAGCTGAAACAATTATAAAGGAATCTTTTAATAAAGGATCATTTCCTTCAACCATCCCTATAATATTTGAAGCAATAAAATTTCTTTCCTTAAATTCTCCTTTAAAAGAAATACTGCAGTTCATTTTAAAACTTTTCATACTTCCTTTTAAATCAAGATTATAAATATCTGAAAGAGTATAACCAGAATTAGAGAATAAAATCTTTGCACTTTCAGGATTAAAAAGCAAAGCAAGATTGTTTGTTATAGAAGAAGCAAGTGAAACGTCTTCAAATGAAAATTCACTCTTTAGCTTTTCCCATCCAGTATAAAAATCATTTCCTAAATTTGGTATTAGTATACTGCCCCTCGCTCCTCTCGATAAAGCGATTCTTTGTTTAACATCAACATAGGAATGTATTGTTAACTTTGATCCATCAAAGTAATCATCATCATCAGAATAAGGTTCACCATCAAGAAAAACAACAATTTTACCTTCAACATTAATTGATTGGTAATCATTATAGTCATATTCAGGAGCTACAATTCCGTATCCCACAAAAACTAATTCGAGCGGAGAAGGAATAAAGGTTTGTTCGCCTGAAAAATAAATTAAATAATCATCCCATAATTTGAGATTTGTTTTTTTGCTGTCCATATAAAAAACTAATTCGGATGATGACAATGGTTTTCCGCCGTGCATTCTTATATTCTGGAAATATGTACTGTCATCCCCGACAGGAATTAAATTCATTTTACGGAATTCATTTGCAAGATACTGAGCGGCTTTTTCACCACCGCGTTCACCTGTTCCCCTTCCTTCAAATTCATCGGAACCAAGCGTCAAAATGTTTCTGATTAAATTTTGTTTTGAAATTACGATTTGTCCCGTGTCGGATTGAGCAAAAGAAAAAGTTATAAAGAGAATAAAAAGAGGAATAATTTTGATTATTATTTTCATAATTGATTTTCTAAATTAATAGAAATATTAATAACAACTTATGGAGAATTTTAAGTTAAAAGAATTGTAAAAAAGAAAATTTACTTCAGAGTTCCCATTGCACGCTGTAATCTTACATAGCCAACCTGGTAATCATATAAAGATTGAATGTAGAGAGTTTGCGAATTAAACAATGATACTCTTGCATCAGTTATCTCAATCGGACTTCCAACACCGGATTTATATCTTCCTTCAGCAAGTTTTAAAGTTTCTTCGGATTGTTTTACAAGAGATTTTGCTGCATCAATTTTACTTTGCGCAAGCAGGAGATTTGCATATTCCTGCTGAACATCAAGTGTAATAGCCTGCAAAATAATTTCATCCTGGGCAACAGCATTATTTAAATTTGCTTTTGCTTCATCCGTTGCAGCATCAAGTGCAAACCCCTGGAAAATAGGAAGTGATAAAGTTAAACCGAGATTCCATGAATTCACAAACCTTTCATCAATCTGAAAACTTCTCCATGAATACCCTCCAACAGCATTTATACTTGGAAAGTTTGCCATCCTCACTGATTTAACAAGAGACTGATTTGCTTCAACTCTTAAATTGCTTGCTATTAATTCCGGCCTGTTTTTTTTGGCATTTTCCAATGCAGTATTCTCATCAATATTTTCTTTGGTGATTTCAAGATTATCCCTAATGAATAAATCATCGGGGAGTTTTGTGTTAATAATATTTTCAAGACGGATTCTTCCGAGCTTAATATTGTTTTCAGAATTTAAAAGATTAACCTTTGCATTTTGAAGATCTGTCTGTGCCCGTAAAACATCAAACTGCGGTACCTTGCCAACTTTAAAAAAAGCTTCTGATTCTTTTAAATGATCTTCTGCCTGCTTAAGCAAATCATCACTTACATTTTTTAATCTTATTGCCTGGAGGTAGTTGAAATAAGCAGTATAAACATTAAGAATAAGATCCTGTTCAACACTTGCAAATTCAGATTGGGCAGCATCTTCAAAATCGGAAAATGCGGAAATTCTTGAGTACGTTTTCCCAAAATCAAAAATTTGCTGCTGAAGCTGAAAACCTACATTATAATTTTGAAAACCACCGGGACGTATTGTTGGTCCAATAAAAAATGATCCGCCGTTTTTTGTCCAGCCTGATTGTAAACTTATTTGTGGAAATAAAGAAGATCTCGTGATTGTAAGATCAGCACTTGCCGCATCAAGGTTGCTTTGTGCAAGTTTGATTTGTGGATTTTTCTCTAGTGCAAGCTGAATAAATTTTTCTATCGTTAAAGTATCTGACTGGCTGTAAATGTTTATGGAAAGAAGCATTAGAATGGTAAGCAGTAAGCAGTAAGCAGTAAGCGGTAAGCGGTATGATCGATTACTGATCACTGGTAACCAATTACTAACCACTAATAACCGATTATTGAACACCAAGAACCTCCTCATTATCATCATTTTTATTAGATCTAAATCTTTCTTCAAAAATTGTATAAAGAGTAGGAACAAAAAGCAATGTTAAGAATGTTGAAACTGACAATCCTCCAATAACGGCTATAGCCAGAGGAGATTGAGAAGTTTCACCTCCAACTCCAAGTGCAAGCGGAACTAATCCAAGCACTGTTGAAAGAGTTGTCATCAAAATTGGTTTTAATCTTGTTCTGCCTGCTTTAACAACTGCTTGATGAAGTTCAATTCCCGACTTACGTAATTTGTTTGTATAATCAACAAGCAAAACTCCATTGGATACAACAATTCCAATCATAACAATAACACCTTCAAATGAAGTAACTGAAAGAGTTGTGTTTGTAATAAATAATGCCCAAACAACCCCAACCATTCCAAGTGGTACAGTAAACATAATTATAAATGGATCAATTAAAGATTGAAACTGCGACGCCATTACCATATAAACAAGAATTATTGCAAGGATTAAAGCAAGACCAAGATCTCCAAATGTTTGTTTCTGCTGTTCAATATTTCCTTTCATTTGCACCTGAAAGCCGGCAGGAATTTTAATGTTAGATATTTTATCCTGAATTTCTTTTGAAACTGTGCCCAAGTCTTTACCAACAACATTTCCTGTTATATCAATAATCCTTTCCTGGTCTCTGCGGTCAATCTGTATTGGTGCTTTTTTTAATTCAACATTAATTATATCGCCAAGTTTTATTAACTGCCCCTGTGTATTCGCTACCGTAAGATTTTTAATATCTTCAATTTTATTTCTGTAATCTTCGGACAGTCTTACAAGCATATTATATTGATTACCAGATGAAGGGTCTGTAAACACTGAAGCAACTGATCCGGAAATTGCTGTGGCGACTGTGTTTGAAATCTGCCTTACATTTACCCCAAGGTCGCCAGCTTTATCTCTATTAATAATTATACTTAGTTGCGGCAAATTCAACTCACGGGAAACCTGAACATCGGCAGTCCCATCAGTTGATTTAACAATATCCGAAACCTGGTTTGCAAGTTTTTCTGCCGTGCTAAAATCTTCACCGCTAATCATTACATCAATTGGAGCCGAGGTTCCAAAATTTAAAAGGAATCTTAAAAATCCTCCCGGGCTTATAAATATTTCTGTCCCGGGAATACTCATAAGTTTTGGACGTAATTTTTTTATTATGTCAAATACCGATTTATCTCGTTCATCCGCAGGATATAAACCAATACTTATGTTTGCAGAATGACCTCCGCTATTTCGTCCAAATAAATTTCCGCTTCGTACATTAGGAACACCAATATCTGATATGATTGTTTGTGCTTCAGGTACTTCTTTTTTTAAGATGCGTTCAATGTTTTCAATAACCTTAATTGTTTCTTCTATCCTTGTTCCAACAGGAAGCTTTACCTGAACATTAAACTGGCTTTCGTCGGTATCAGGAAAAAATTCTGTCCCAATAAATTTGAAAAGGAATGCTGATAAGATTGCAAATCCAAATACTCCAAAAACGATTGTCTTCCTATGTTTTAAGGCATAGGTCAAACCATTCTGATATTTGTTATCTATGTTATCAAAAAAGTTTTTAGCTTTTATCTGAAGCCTTTGTGAAAGTTTCTTTGAATTAGGATCCACTTCACGTTCAGCCTTTAAATACTTAAGACACATTAAAGGCGTTACAGTTCTTGAAACAAAAAAGGATGCAAATAATGCAACAGTAATTGTAATAACAAGTGGGATAAAAAGAAGTTTTGCAATTCCCGATAAAAAGATGACCGGTAAAAAAACTATCACTGTTGTTAATGTTGAAATAAAAATTGGCGAAGCCACTTCCAAAGCTGCGTCAAGTGTTGCCTGCATTTTACTGACTTTTTCTTTTCCTATTGTCCCGTAATGCCGGGATATTACTTCAAGCTCAACAATTGAATCATCTACTAATCTCCCAACCCCAAGAGCAAGCCCGCCGAATGTCATTATATTTAAAGTTGTGTTGCTGAATCTGAAAAAGATAAAAGTTACAAGAATAGAAAGAGGAATAGCAAGAAAAATAATCAGAACACTCTTAGCATTCCTTAAAAAAAGAATAATTATAATCATAGCAAGCAATGCACCAAGCATTGCTTCCTGCTCTAATCCGCTGATTGATCTTTTTATATATAAACTCTGATCCAGACCTAATGAAGCTTTAATCGAAGGAGGAACATCGTGCAGGTTTGTTAAAGCCGAAACTACAGCCTGTACAACATTTACAGTATTAGCACCCGGAGTTTTTTGAATTCTGAGTATTACTCCCGGTTTACCATTATGCCTTATTATTTCTGTTTGTTCCTGGAAAGAATCTTCAACATATGCAACATCCCTGATTTTTACTGGAACACCATTAACATTTCTAACAACAACATCACCAATTGGTTCAACAACATTAAACTCGCTTTCAGTTTTAAGTGAGTAGTCGAATGTTCCTGACTTAAGATTACCTGATGCAACAATTAAATTTGACGAACTGATTGCATCATTAATCTGTGCAAGAGTAAGGTTCAATGCCTCAAGACGGTTCCTGTCAACCCTGATATGAATTTCTCTGATTTGCCCGCCAATTACCTGGGCAAAAGCAACGCCAGGAATATGTTCAAGCTGTGGTTCTATAACATCAAATGCAAGATCATATAATGCTCTTTGATCAAGGTTACCGCTTAGAGCAATTGTACAAACCGGGATGTTTGTAATATCAAATTTTAAGACAAGCGGCTGGGAGGCACTGGCAGGAATGAGATTTATTGCTCTTCCTACTTTTTGAATTACATCTATAAGTCCCACATCGGTATTTGTATCCCAGTTAAAATTAACTCTTACCTGTGAAACGCCCTCCCTTGTTGATGATTGAATATAGCTTACATCACTTGTTGAACTCACAACTCTTTCAATCGGAACAGTTACTGTTTGTTCCATATCAACAGGGCTTGCGCCGCTGTTAAAAGTTATAACGCTTACAACAGGTATTTGAATATTCGGAAGCATATCTATAGGGAGCTGACTGAAGGAAACCACTCCAAGTACAAATACTGCCAGCGCTGCCATCAAAGTTGTAATCGGATATCTTAAAGCGAGCCGGGTTAACCACATAAATTTATTTTGCTACTCTAACTTTCATTTTGTCATTAATTAAATTCTGTCCCTCAAAAACGATCTTATCTTTTTCATCAATTCCGGATAGAATTTCATTTTTATTATTCTGTTGAATTCCCAGTTTAATATATTTTTTATTTACGGTTGAATCCGCGTTAAGGATATAAATATAATCTCCTTTGTCATCATTGAGTATTACATTATCCGGAAGAGTTAGAACATTTTTTTTCCGTTCAAGAATCAATTTTACACTCGCAAACATTCCGGGTTTTAATTCTTTGTTATTATTTGAATGGTGCCCTGTATTTTCAATATCAACTTCGACAGCCATTGTCCTTGTGTTCAAATCAACTGCTTCACTTATTCTTTTTAATTCTCCACTAAATATTACACTATCCGGTAATGCATCCGCATGAATTTCGATACCTTTTATACCGTTCAATAAAGGGACAATTTTTTCGGGAACATTTACTATGGATTTAAGCTTATCAACATTCATAATAGTAAATAAATTTGATGACTCACTGCTGCCTGCAGTAATATAAGCACCCGGATCAAAAGCCCGTTTAGTAATATATCCATTGAATGGTGCTACTATTTTACAATAGCTTAATTGAGTTAATGCATTAATATAATTTGCATCTGCAGCTTCTTTCTGAGATTCAGTAACCTGCATTGATGTCTCAGCATTATCAAGATCCTGTTTGGAAATTAAATTCTGTTCAAACAGAGTTTTATTTCGTTCATAGTTGGTTTTACTATTTTCATAATTAGCCTTTGCCTGCATAAAATTTGCTTTTGCCTGTTTCATATTCTGGGAATATATAGTCGTATCAATTAAAGCAAGAATTTGCCCTGCAGTTACATAACTTCCAATATCAACATTAATATTTTCAATATTACCATTTACTTTTGGATAAATATTTGCCTGTTGTATTGGAAGTATATTCCCGGTAAGGGTTTCACTTTTTTCAATATCAGTTCTAATTGCGTTTCGCGGTACAACAATTGGAACTGCTTGTGGGCGTTTATCAGAACCTGAAGTTACAATTCTAATTATTACTACAAATATTAATATTGCTATAATAATTGATATAACAACAATGTTCCTTTTTTTAAGGGGCATAAAATTCTCTTCTACAATTTGGTTTCCGGCAAGTGCCGGATTAAGACCTGCAATGCCGAACAGAATTAATAAAATCTAAATTACTTAGACGATAGAAATAAAATTATGGTTTAATGGTATTCCCAATGTGATAAAATCCACAGTTTTAATATTATCTGAATAAAATTAAAAGTATAAATCATAACTATCTTTTAATAATTTCATCATTAAAAATAAGATTAAAAATGATTTAAACTGAAGAAGGGAAAAAATTATTTTAATTTAAAGGAATAAAGAACGGGCTGGAATTGGAAAACTTTTTATTGATAAAAACCCGGTTTAATTTTTTGTTGCTATAGAATTTTTAATCATTGATTCATCTATCTCCAGGATTTTTCCTTTTTCAACTTTAGCAATAAACGAATTAAGAATATTCTTATTCATTTCAGCAACGACTATATATTCTCCTGCCGGTAATTTTACCAGCTCTGGTTCCTCATAAGATTTTTCAACATCCGAAATATGATCACCGTTTACTGTATAAATTGAATAACCTTTATATACCTCATAAACCGGATCATCCTGGTAATCTCCTTTTTCCTCAAAACTGTATGTGTAAACTTTCAGATAACCAAGATTACTTTCCAGTTTAGAGTTAGGTTCAATAAATACATTTTGTTCATTAATATTTGATCCGCCGCAGGAAGTAAAGAAGATTATTGAAACTAAAATAAACAATGACAATAGTGTTCTCATTTTCCAAACTCTTTTACTGCAATTATAAGTTGAATGAGATCTTAGTGTGTTATCTTAATTTTAAATTTATGTTAAGAAATTGTTAATGAGGTATCTAAAAGTTTTATTTAAATAAAATGTGCTGTCTTATAATCTTCAAGATTAACAAATAAGACAGCACAAGGGTACGGATATGTATGACCAATCTAATCTTTAAAAGATTAGATTTATTTGCAGTTTAAGCTGCAAATTATTTTACAAGAGACATCTTCCGTGTTTGTGAGAATTTACCCGCAGTCATCTTGGCAAAATAAACACCGCTTGAGACACTCATTCCATTATTATCCTGTCCGTTCCAATCAACCTGGTAAGAACCGGGCTGGTAAAGATTATAATCGACTAAAGTTTTAATAAGTCTTCCCCTGATGTCATAAACCTCTAATTTTACTTTTTCAGTTTCAGGAACTGAAAATTGAATTTTGGTTGAAGGATTAAATGGATTCGGATAATTCTGGCTTAACTTAAATGAAGATGCGCCAGGTGAAAGTTTTTCAACATTATCCGGATGTGGATTGTCGCCATGACATTGTACACATTCCATTTTAGTCATAACATTATACATAAAAGCCGAACCATGACATCCAAGGCATTCTGTAACGGAAGCTGGATCAGCATAAGTAGCGGTAAATGATCCGGCAAAAAAGGCATTAAGAATTTCAGCAACTTTTGCTGCACAATCACCGGCTATTCTTGCACATCTCTCTTTTCTTTCAGAAGAGCTTACCTTTTTATCGGCAAAATTACACCATTCTGTTACAGATACATGACACAATGGACTTCCGGAAACATTCTGAGGAAGAACATCGTCAAAATTGTGAACAGTATACTGCCCATTTTGAGCAAACTGGTTTGCAGTATCGGTCGGCAATTCTGCCTGTGTGTACCAGCCAAGTAATTCTGTGAGCAAAGGGCTGGATTGAGTTTTATCAACAACGAGACTGATTAAAGCTAATCCCCCGTTGATAGCGCCACAAAGTATACCCCATGAGTTTGCACCGCCGCCACCGTATTGCATTATCTCTGGCGGGAGACCGGTCCAGGGATCGCCAACAACGGATACAAGTTCCTGAACCAATCCACCAAACACACCGGCACAGCAAGCCATTCCGTTGTAATAAAGATCGTGTGCTTTAATTCTTACATTTGCAACATCTAATTGCTGGTATGGCCAGGGCCACGGTGTTTTTACATTAGCTTTTGCTGTTGCAGTTGTAATAAGATTTGATACTCCAGCAACAGCCGTAACTCCAACTGCAGCTTTTGAAGCATTTACCAAAAAATCTTTTCTTGTTAAGTTTTTTTTCATAGTAACTCCTTTATTTGGATTTTTGATTTTTTTCTAAATGAAGTATCTCATTTGAAATGATTTTTAGTGCATTAGAAACTTTTTCATTTTCAGGTTTCATTTGATATGCCTTCTGCAAGTATTCAAATGATTTATGAATATTACAGTAAAGCCAGAGAACTCCAAGGATAACTGTATGATTAAAATCTTCTGTAAGATCAGTCGTGTGATTTTCAAATTCATAAACGAGATCAGGACAGGGGCACATTTCATCTTCATAATCAGTATTGATTATTATATTTATATCGTTTGAAACAACATCAGTAAACAATTCGATAGTCTTTTCAATATTCTTCTGTTGAGCATAACAGATTATAAGTTTTTTCTTAATTGCTAGGTTGAGATGAATAATATTTAGAGAGCCTTCATATTGAAGAATTGCAGATTGATAATCTCTTTTCTGAAAATAATAATTGCCAAGCATTTCGCTCATAGCGCTTTGATTTTAGCAAATGCTTTGCCGTAAAAATTAGATTTAAAATATCGCAGTATTTGATGTTTAGGAATTAAACTGTTGCAGACAGATTGCAACAGAGTTTCATTAACTTCTTACTTGGGAATTGATTAAAGAGATTTGCAACAATGTGTTGTATTGCGACACTAAGGTATGATTCAAAAAAAATTAACAGATCCCCATTGATTTCATTTTACGCCAGAGGGTTGAACGATCAATATTTAATACCTGGGCAACTTTGGACTTATTCCATTTATGTTTTTCTAAAAGCTTAATTATCTCGGAGTATTGAATTGTTCCTCTGGAATTATTCTCCTCATTACATATAAAATTATTTTTAAGATTTACCGGCAGGTTACAGGCACAAATCTGTCCTTTGGATTGTGACCTGATTACAGCATACTCAACTGTATTTTCTAATTCCCGTACATTTCCCTTCCAATCATGATTATAAAACATCTCCATAGATTTATTATCAAACTCATTAAGTTCCTTCCTATAAAGAAGGGAAAATTTCTTAATAAAATGATTAATAAGATGTGGTATATCCTCTTTTCTTTCTCTGATGGGTGGAACTTCAATAGGAATTACATTTAACCTGTAAAATAAATCTTCCCTGAAAGTTCCTTTATTCATTGACTCGACAAGGTTAACATTTGTTGCAGCAATAATTCTGACATTTACTTTCTTTGTTGTTGATTCGCCGATTCTTTCGAATGTACCTTCCTGTATAACTCTTAAAAGCTGAAGCTGCATCTGCATTGGCATTTCAGCGACTTCATCCAGAAAAATTGTACCGCCATCTGCATATTCAAACCTGCCTATACGATCTTTAATAGCATCGGTAAAAGCTCCTTTTGAATGCCCGAACAATTCACAGGCAAGAAGCTGAGGTGGAAGAACAGAGCAATTAACTTTAACAAATCTTTTATCTTTACGGTTACTGGTTAAATGGATTGCATCGGCAATTAATTCCTTTCCTGTGCCGGTCTCTCCATAAATTAAAACAGTAGCATCCGTTTGTGCAATTTCATTTATAAGATTAAAAATTTCCTTCATTGGTTTGCTTATCCCAACGATTCCATAAAAATGCGTTTGATGCTCTAGATATTTTCGAATCTCTTTAAAAGCTGACATATTGCGGAATGAAACAACCCCGCCCTGGGGTTCTTTTGAGTGATTTCTGATTACTGCAGCATTAAGCCTGATAGGAATTATTTCTCCATTTGCATTTTGCATCTGGGATTCAAGATCAAAAACACTCTTACCTCTCTCAAGAACGGAAGCAATAGGGCATTCTGTTGAACAAAGATCTGATTTAAATATATTCCTGCAAAAATCCCCGATAATTTCTTCTCTTTTAAGACCCGTAATTTTCTCTGCCGATTCATTAAAAAATTTTATTCTAAAATTATTATCAACTGTGAAAACTCCCTCAGCAAGTGAATCAAGTATTTCATTATTAAAAGAGATGTCATTCATAAATAATTATCAAATGTTAATTATTGAATTTTGCAAAGCATTATCATCCAATTCTATTTCAACAATTAATATACCGGAAGGATTTAATGGAATAAACAAAGATTTGCTTCTAATATTTCTCAGACTTGAGAGATTTATCTTTAAATGCGAGAACAAAAAAGGAGGATTAAAATTGTAAGTACGGAAATTCCAAATTCAATTTAAAGTTAAATTAAAAACCTTTCCCCCAGGTAAGAATTTTTTCTTTTATCTGGTCCCGGATCTTTCTTGTTCCTTCAAGCTTTTCTTCATTCGATCCTTTTAGTGAGGAAGGATCTGGAAATCCCCAGTGAAGCTTCTCTGCAACCCCGGAAAATATCGGACACCTTTCAGCTGCAGTTTCATCGCAGACTGTAATAACATATTTAAACATTTTCCCCTGCTTGTAATAATCAAAAACTGATTTTGTTTTATTGCCGGAGATATCAATTCCTATTTCCTTCATTGCTTCAACTACAAAAGGATTAAGTTTTCCAGGTTCAAGACCAGCACTGTCTGCTTCAAACTTATCGCCATAATAATAATTAAGAAATGCTTCAGACATCTGGCTCCGCGCACTGTTATGAACGCAAACAAAAAGGACTTTAACTTTCGGCATTCAGTATCCTGATAAAAATTGTAACAATAAAATTAACTGTTCTTCTATTAGCTAATGTTAAGAAATCGTTAAGAAATTATCACTTATTCTCTTCTTTCGTAATTCTATTAGGAATTTCAGTTGCACACACATCAGGTATTTTTATATCGGATTTACTAACTTCACCTCCAAAATATTTCTTTTGGAAAAAGAGAGCAACATTAACCAATAATATTAAAACCGGAACCTCAACCAGGGGACCAATTACTGCAGCAAATGCCTCCCCACTGTTTATACCAAATACTGCAATAGCAACAGCAATTGCTAATTCAAAATTATTACTCGCTGCAGTAAAAGAGAGTGTTGTTGTTTTCGAATAGTCGGCACCAACTTTCATCCCCATATAAAAAGAAACAAAAAACATTATTACAAAATAAACGATTAGTGGAATAGCAATTCGAATAACATCTAAAGGAATTTTTACAATATATTCTCCTTTAAGCGAGAACATAACCAGGATTGTAAACAAAAGTGCTATTAAAGTAACCGGGCTAATTCTTGGAATGAATTTTTTCTCATACCATTCCTTCCCTTTTAACTTCAGCATTGTAAATCGTGTTATCATTCCGGTGATAAAAGGAATTCCAAGATAAATAAAAACACTTTTGGCAATCTGCCCTATTGTGATATCAACAGCAAAAGTTTGAAGTCCCAGCCAGTCAGGAAGAATTGTTAAAAACACGTAAGTGTAAACCGAAAAGAATAAGACCTGGAAGATAGAATTAAGAGCTACCAATCCAGCTGCGTATTCAGTATCCCCTTTGGCGAGTTCATTCCAGACAATAACCATTGCAATGCAGCGTGCAAGTCCGATCATTATCAGACCTGCCATGTATTCCGGATAATCCTGTAAAAAGATTATTGCGAGAACAAACATTAACACAGGACCAATAATCCAATTCTGAATTAACGATAGTGAAAGAACTTTAACATTCTTAAATACATCCCCCAGTTCCTCATATTTTACTTTGGCAAGAGGCGGGTACATCATCAGAATTAATCCAATAGCGATAGGAATGTTTGTAGTTCCCGATTGAAATGTATTCCAGAAATCTACAATGCTCGGGAAATAAATAACCGGAAAAAACTCCAATTAACATTGCTAAGGAATATCCAGAGTGTTAAATACCTGTCTAAAAAGGATAATTTTTTTACGACCGAGGACATTATTATTTCTTCATAGTTTTATTTTTATAACCAATCTTATTTCTTAAATAGTTGCGAAGTTCTTTTTCTCATTTCATCAGCAATAAATTTACCATCACTTCCCTGCTGACTTAACTTTCCAATAATATTATGATAGCTTTTCTCATCACGATCCTGGCTTAACTTAAACACATTATCTATTTGTGTTACTTCAACATTAAATGCTATAATCGCTTTAAGAAGTTTGCCTGTATAATCTTCTGATAAATTATCAAACACTGTCGTTGATTGAGAATTGCCTTCTTCAAAATGAAGAGTAAGCTTTCTTAGAATATTTTTTAGTCCTTCCTCGTCAAGGAAATGAAGCACACCCCTCACATGAACGCTCATATAATTCCAGGTAGAAGCCTGATGAGGATTACTATACCAGGTTGCACTAACATAAGTATGAGGTCCGGTAAAAACAGCAAGAACTCTGGGATTCTTTTCAAATGCTTTATGATGCAGTGTTTGCTTCATAATGTGCCCTGTAAGAAAGAGTTTCCCTTCCCTTTCTTCTATAAATACAGGAACCTGAGTTGCAACAGGCTCACCTTTTTCAGAGCAGCCAGTTAAAAATGCAAAAGGATGCTGATGAATAAATTGAAGAACTACTTCTTTATCTTTTTCTTTATAATATGGAAGATCATACATAAGAATCCTGTTCCATTGATTATTGTTTTGGTTTGTGAATCTATTTGAATCAGAAATGAATGTCAATTTAATTTCGTCTATGAAAAGATTAAATAAAAAGAATAAGTGCCGATTATTTCATAATTTCAACAAGGCTTATTCATTAATAAAATCAGAAGAAAAATGGAAACAGATTTAAGGCTTGCAGTATTAATTGACGGAGATAATATTCCATCTGCTTATGTTAAAGAGATGATGGAGGAGATTGCAAAATACGGCAATCCAACTATCAAAAGAATTTATGCAGACTGGACTAAACCTCATCCGACAAAATGGAAAAATATTCTGCTTGAGAACGCAATTACTCCTGTGCAGCAATATGGTTATACAGTTGGGAAAAATGCGACAGACTCCGCAATGATTATTGATGCAATGGATATTTTATATTCTGAAAAAGTTAACGGATTCTGTATTGTATCAAGTGACAGCGACTTTACACGGCTTGCCACAAGACTCCGCGAAGCAGGAATGAAGGTTTACGGCATCGGTGAAAGGAAAACCCCCGAACCATTTATTGTTGCCTGCGATAAATTTATCTACATAGAAATTCTTGGAAGCAAACCTGAAGAAAACGAAACGGATATTTCAAAAGAAAAAACAGCAAAGAGAAATGAAGTTGAAAAGATTACACCGGCAGTAATCAGGTTAATTTCTTCTACGATATCGGATCTTGCAGGTGAAGACGGATGGACATTTTTAGGTGATGTGGGAAATCTTCTTCAAAAGAAGCAGCCGAATTTTGACCCAAGAAATTATGGATTCCAGAAGCTTACTCCGCTTATAAACTCAATTAACAAATTTGAAATTGAGGAGAATCAGAAAGGAAAGTTTAAATTAATTTACGTAAGGAATAAAAAATAATAATAGATACTAATGAGGCGGTTAATTCTTTGATTACATTGAATAGGTTTTATATCACCTCTTCGAGGTTAAAATTATTTTGTTGTAGTTTTTATTATAATAATATCAGCCCTTCGGGCTTCATTCTTATATTTAATTAAGACTTAACGCGAAGTAATAAATAACAAATGGAGCTTTTAACAACGATGGGATAGAATAATTGCTCGTTTGTATTGAACAATTTTGTATCACCTCTTCGAGGTTGAAATTATTTCGTCATGGTTTTTTATTATAATAATACCAGCCCTTCGGGCTTCATTCTTATATTTAATTAAGACTTAACGCAAAGTAATAAATAACAAATGGAGCTTTTAACAACGATGGGATAGAATAATTGCTTGTTTGTATTGAACAATTTTGTATTACCTCTTCGAGGTTGAAATTATTTCGTCATGGTTTTTTATTATAATAATACCAGCCCTTCGGGCTTAATTCAAAAGATTCTATGGTAGTTAAATAATAACCCTGAACACCGAAGGTGTGAAATTATTATAGCAGACAAAAGAAAAATAAAACCCTAACACCGTAGGTGTGATATTATTGTAATCAATATAAAGTAAAAATCACTGTGAAAATAAAAGCTATAATAACCGGTTCAACAGGAATGGTAGGAGAAGGTGTTCTTTATGAGTGCCTCAATCATCCTGATGTAGAATCTGTTCTTGTAATTAACAGAAAAACCTGCGGCGTTTCTCATTCGAAATTAAAAGAGATTATTCATAGTGACTTTTATGATTTATCAACTATTGAAGATCAGCTTAAAGAATATAATGCATGTTATTTTTGCCTTGGAACTACTTCCGTGGGGAAAAATGAAGAGACCTATACGCGGATAACATTTAAACTAACCAAAGCATTTGCAGATACTTTAGCAAAGCTCAATCCTGATATGACTTTTTGTTATGTCTCGGGTACAGGAACTGACAGTTCTGAAAAAGGAAAAGTTATGTGGGCAAGAGTAAAAGGGAAAACAGAAAACTATCTTATTGAACTTTTCCCTAAAGCATATATGTTTCGCCCTGGATTAATATTGCCAATCAAAGGATTAAAAAATACTTTGACGCTTTATAAAATCTTTGCACCTATAGTGCCTGTAGTAAAATTTCTTTTTCCAAAATATGTTTGCACATTGAAAGAAATTGGAATAGCAATGGTTAATGCTGTAACTAAAGGATATGAGAAAAAGATTTTGGAATCTGCAGATATTAAATTATTAGCACAAATAAAATGAGAGAATTCCAATACGAGTACAAACAAAAAGGTTTCTTTGCACAGGTTACCGGAAAGATGGAAACCATTTGCGAAGAAGAATTAAAAGAAATTGGGGCAACTGATACCAAAGTCACATACAAGGGGGTTTACTTCAAAGCGGATATTCCCTCTTTATATAAAATTAACTATACATCACGACTTCTTTCACGGGTTCTCGCTCCATTAATAACTTTTCCCTGCTACACCACAAGCACACTAATTCAACAAGCAAAGAAGATACACTGGGAGGATTTCTTATCGAATGAAAAAACATTTGCTATTAGTGCATCGGTTTCTAAAAGCAGGATTACGAATTCACTTTACTCATCTCAATGTTTGAAGGATGGGATTGTTGATTACTTCAGAGATAAATATGGAAAGCGCCCCAATGTTGAAATTGCGAATCCGGATGTGCGTTTTAATCTTCATATTGAAAAAGATACAGCAGTAATTAGTCTAGATACTTCTGGTGAATCTTTGCACAAAAGAGGTTACAGGCTTCTTGCAGGTGAAGCTCCAATGCAGGAAACTCTTGCTGCTGCTATTATAAGATTAAGTAAATGGGATGTCGAAAATCCCTTGTGGGACCCGATGTGCGGCTCCGGAACAATTCTTTGTGAAGCATTAATGCATTACTGCAGAATACCAGCTCAGAAGCTTCGTAAGAAATTTGGTTTTATTAATATGCCTGATTTTAATCGTACAATATGGAATAAAGTTAAAGAAGAAGCAGATAGTAAAATCCATCCCCTGCCGAGAGGAATTATTCTTGGAAGTGATAAATCTCAGGAAGCAATAAAAGTTGCAAAGAATAATCTTTCTCATCTTCCCTATTCTGATTCAGTTGATCTTTCCTGCAAACATTTTCAGCAGGTAAAAGAGTTTAAGAACGGAACATTAATGACAAATCCACCGTATGGAATGAGGCTTGGCGAAATGAAAGAAGTTCAAGAGCTTTATAAAGAACTCGGTGATTTTCTTAAAACAAATTGTACAGGAACATCTGCATTCATCTATACAGGCAGTCAGGAATTGCGGAAATATATTGGACTTAAAACAACAAAACGAATTCCTCTTGACAATGGGAAATTGCCAGGGGTGCTTTTGCAGATTGATAGTTATGAGGGAAGTAAAAAGAAAACTAAGAATAACTCTCTCTGAATCTTATAGCTGAATAATTTTAAAGCATCATTTCTCTGCTTCGGTTGTTCCGAAAAGATAAGAATCTTCTCTACTCTCCCCTCCCGTTTTTTTTCTACAGATGCAATTACAACTTTATAATATTTTTTACAATGAGATGAAATAAAGAAAAAAGTAATTGAATTAATTGGTTAATAGCAAAGAAGGAAAAATTCTACCGGGTATTAAATACATTTAAGTAAAAAAAAATTTATTACTCCAATCCAATAATTTTTATTATCCAATAAAAACAACCAGATACAACCCTATCACAGTATTATCTCTTTGGCATAATAGGTGACACTCATTCAAAACGATACACAGCCCTGAAAGGCTGTTAATTATTGCTTCTTATTAAAGAACAAGGGAGAAAACAAATGAAAATCTTTTCTACTAGTATTCTGCTTACCTTACTTTCAATATTATTTTATACTGAAACTTCAGCAGCAACAATCTCAGGAAATATTTCCTATTCAGGCTCATCAACAGAAGAAATATCTGTTGCTGTTTTTACTGATGCAAACCTTAACTCCAGCCCGATTGCATTTGCACAAATTGCTGCCCCCGGGAATTATTCAGTAACAGACCTTCAAGATGGTGTTTATTATATAGTTTCCGTAATGGGCATATCACAGGAAGGAGAAATAGAGTTAACTGATCCATGGGGTGTTTATGGTTCATTGGGAAACCTGACACCAATAACAATTACAGGAGGAGTTGATGTTTCCGGTATTGATATAACATTAGTTGATGGATCAATAGAAAATCCAAATCCATTTTATATATATTATATTACTCCGGTTCAAACACTACAGCTACCTGAAGCTACACAAAGCGGTGTTGACCCTGCTATTTATTCCGACGGCACTTCTATTTACTTGTACAAACATGATTATGGAGGAGCTGCAAGCGCTAAAATATTTACCATCAACGCTTCTACTGGTGAAGTTATCTTAACTACAATTCTATCTTTGGAAAGCAGCCCAAATAAGATTTGCTGGATAGATGCACTGACTTTTCTTAATGGTGATCTCTGGGTAAACGGCGGATATGGCGATCCATCAGGCTCCGGAGGAGTTGTTGGAATATTCAAAATAAATATTTCGAACAGTACCTCATTTAACCAGATACCAGCAAGATCAGAAGTTGCTTTAGGAGATGGTTTGACAAGTGATGGAACAAACTTATATGCCCGTATTAGTGTATCAGATGTTTACGGTATAATCAAGTTTATTCCGAGTCAAGTTTCTGAAATTCCCTCATCAATGTTTATCGAATATAATAATCCGCCGAAAAGCTTCTGCTTTGGAGATGGTTTCCTTTGGGTGGGAACTGATAAAGTTGAGAAAATTGATCCTGAGAATGGAAATATGCTTGGACGCTATGACGTAAATCCCAGAGCTGCACACCTTTATTTCAATGAAATGTTATGGCAGTATAATGAGGATAATAATACGCTGCTGGCATATAGTCTAAGTTCAGTTGGTGTTGAAAAGGGAAAAGACATTCTGCCGACAAATTATTCATTATCACAGAATTATCCGAATCCATTTAACCCGTCAACTATTATCAGGTATTCAATTCCTGAAAATAGTTTAGTTGTGTTAAAGGTATTTGATGTTCTAGGAAATGAAACAGCTATACTTGTGAATGAAGAGAAACCTGCCGGAGAATATGAAATTGATTTCAATGCATCACAATTCTCAAGTGGAATTTATTTCTATAAACTCCAAACAGAAAATTATACAGTTACTAAAAAGATGATACTGATAAAATAAAATTTGAAGGGGTGTCTTTAGCAAAGGCACCCCTAATTCAATCGTCGATAATCAACCGATAAATAAATTTGCATACCTTTGATAAAAACAAGAATTGAAGCAGAACCATAATATATTTTGTAAATTATAGCCAGTTATAATTTCAACTTCGTGAATTTTTATTTGGAAAAAAATAATATGAAAAAGCTGCTTTTCTTTTCTGTTACAGTTTTTCTGCTTTCATCAAATCATATTTACTCTCAAATAAAGGAACAAAAAAAAGGAAGTCCGCCAAACCCGACTTTACGTCATGAAGTTAAAGATGATGATTATATTCCGGATTTAAGGGAAAGCCAGGAAAGATCACCTGCTTATCGCTATTCAATGAATAATATCGTAACCGTCCAGGTAAACGTTGATGGGAACGGGTTGAATATAGTTGGAGATGCTGCAAACGAACCCTCAATTGCTGTTGATCCAAATAATAAAAACAGGATTTCAATAGGATGGAGACAGTTCAATTCAGTCAACAATAATTTTCGTCAGGCTGGGTATGGATTTACAACTAATGGCGGAGAGACGTGGACATTTCCTGGTGTAATACAACCGGGTGTATTCCGGTCAGACCCGGTACTGGATAATGATATTGATGGAAATTTTTATTATAACAGTTTGACAAATGACCCTGATTTTTATTGTAAAGTATTTAAATCTAGCAATGGTGGAGCAGCTTGGGATGGCGGCACAGACGCGCATGGCGGAGATAAACAATGGATGACAATAGACAAAACTAATGGATCCGGGCTTGGACATATATATGCATTCTGGACTTCAGATTTCAGCGTCTGTACACCTGGTTTTTTTACACGTTCGACTGATAATGGTGTAAGTTTTGAAGACTGTATTATAATCCCCGATGATCCTTTCTGGGGTACCCTTGCCGTTGGGCCCGGAGGTGAGCTTTATATTGGCGCTGCAAGCGGATTTGATTTCCTTGTTGCAAAATCTACAAATGCACAAAACTCAGCTTCAATAGTAACATGGGATATGGCAACAGTTGTTAATCTGGATGGTTCTATTTCATATGGCGGAGAACCCAATCCCGGAGGTTTGCTGGGACAAACATTAATAGCAGTTGATACTTCCAACGGACCTTATAACGGTAACGTTTATTTATTATGCTCTGTTGATCGAAATTCTGTTTCCGATCCTGCAGATGTTATGTTTACCCGAAGCACAAACGGAGGCACAAGCTGGAGTTCCCCAACTAAAATTAATGATGATGCCGGTACTTCGGCATATCAATGGTTCGGCACAATGTCGGTCGCACCAAACGGACGTATTGATGTAGTCTGGCTGGACACCCGTGATAATCCCGAAGGTGATATTTCAGCCTTATATTACTCAAACTCTAAAGATGGAGGCGTAAGCTGGTCAACAAATGAAAGACTATCGGAATATTTCAATTCTCATCTTGGCTGGCCAAACCAAAATAAAATGGGAGATTACTTCGATATGATTTCCGATAGTAACGGTGCATATTTGGCTTGGGCAGCTACCTTTAATAATGAGCAGGATGTTTATTACAGCTACATAACTGATACAACAGGCACTGTTCCAGTGGAACTTATTTCATTCTCGGCTTCTGCTGCAGCGAATATTGTTATACTTGAATGGTCAACAGCCACTGAATTAAATAACCACCTCTTTGAAATTGAGAAAAGTTTTGATAAAACTGATTGGAGAACAATTGGTTTTATAAAAGGAAATGGAACAACATCGGAACCACATCATTATTCTTATTCAGATAAATTTTCTGGAATAGTATCATCCAGGCTTTATTACAGACTAAAACAAATAGACTTTAACGGCAGTTTTAAATACTCAGGTATTGTAAAAGTTGAAATCGCTCCATTTGAATTTTCACTTTCACAAAACTACCCTAACCCTTTTAATCCCGGGACAACGATTAGTTACCAAATACCGGCAAATAGTTTTGTAACATTAAAAGTTTATGATGTATTAGGAAATGAAATTGTAACCCTTGTTAATGAAGAAAAGGTAGCTGGTGAATATAAAGTTGAATTTGATGCTTCAGACATACCTAACATTGCATCCGGAATTTATTTTTGTAAACTGCAAGCCACGCCTTTCGGCGGGAAAGCAGAAAATTATACGTCAACGAAGAAGATGCTTCTGTTAAAGTAGGATTACAAATAAATCTTAGTCATCTCACCTCTTAACTTCTCCCGATGGTGAAACACCTTGTTATCTATATTTCTTTCCAGGATTTCTACTTGCTTTAAGAAAAAGACTTGAATAATTTATTATCAAGTGATAAGATTTAAATTGTTATGAATTTATTGATTACAAAATTACTGATAATAATATTTTTTACAACATCACTTGTTTATGATCTTCAGGAGCAGCAATCTCATAATTCATCCGGTCAAACAAGAGAAAGATTTGATTTAATAGGTCTTGAGCAGGGACTATCTCAATCTACAATTAACACGATTGTACAGGATGCATTTGGTTTTATGTGGTTTGGAAGTGATGATGGTTTAAATCGTTATGATGGATATACAATTTCAGTTTTCAGACATGATCCAACCGATTCAACTTCAATTGCAGATAATACGATAACCTGTATGCTCAGCGACAGGAAAGGAGACCTCTGGATCGGAACTATGTATGGCGGACTCAACCGGTTTGTTTTACATGAGAACAGATTCATTCATTACAAACATTCGGAAAGCAACCCGGAAACAATCAGTGAAAATTATATCACTTCCCTGTTTGAAGATTCAAACGACAACTTGTGGATAAGTACGAGAAATAAAGGATTGAACAGGTTTAATCCGTCAACAGGAAAATTTCTTCATTATGAATCTGACAGAGAAAATAATTTAAGTATCAGCAGTAATGAAACCTGGTCAATCTGTGAAGATCATTCTGGAGATATCTGGATTGCGACTGCGGATGGATTATCAAGACTAAAAGGAAATTTTATTTCAAAAGGCGATAAGGAAGCAGATATTAAATTTTTAAGTTACCGGAATAATGCCTCAAATAAACACAGCTTAAGCAATAATGGGATCCGTTCTGTTTATGTTGACAAGAAAGGAATTCTATGGGCTGGTACATATAATGGTGTTTTGAATTCTTTTGATGAACAAAATAATATCTTCAAAAGATATTTCCTGCACGATGATAAACCTGATAAACAGGTAAAATGCATGATCACATCAATATGTGATGATTCAAAAGGGAATTTATGGATTGCTTCGGAAGATGGAATAAAAATATTTGATAGGGATAAAAAAATATTCCGGGATAAAATTCCTGATATCGCAAACATACTTTTTTCAAGCAAGTCAGGAATAATTTGGATAGGAACTTATAACCGCGGTGTTTTGGTTTATGATTGGCGAAGGAACCAGTTCAGGAATTATGATATTGAAAATATTTTCCCGAACAATGAGAGCGGCAACATGATTATATCAATGCACAAAGAAACAAACGGGAATCTCTGGATTGGAACCTGGAACGGCGGCTTATACAGGTTAGATAACGAACGTAAAAAAGTTACAAGTTACAATCTAATCCCGAAGGATGAAAATAATTTTAATACGGGTAAAATATTTTCACTATCAGAATCAAAAGGAGGAAATATATGGATTGCAGCAGGAGGTGCCGGACTTTTTCTGTTTAATAAATCGACAGGTCGTGCATTAAAAATGAATGATAATTCTGCTGGCGGCAATAAAAATTTTTCACAGATTTTCAGAGCTTATGAAGACAGGAATAGTAAAATATGGATCGGTACAGATAATGGATTTTACAGCTTCGATATAAAAACAAAAAAATTCAGTCGTCTCCTTCCTAATGAAAATAATCCGGGTAAATTTTTTGTAATTGTAATCCACGAAGATACATTTGGCGAGATATGGATAGGTACACAGGATAATGGTCTTTACCGCTTCATCCCTCAACAAAACCTTTTTAAGAAATATTCATTAACCGGAAAATATAGTTCAAATATTTTTAATAACAATGTGTATTCCGTTTACAGGGATTCTTCAGGTATAGTGTGGACAGGAACATGGGGCGGCGGATTAAATCGCCTTGACCCGGAAACCGGGGCTGTAAAAAATTACACACATAAACAAGGTTTACCTAACGATGTAATTTACAGCATCCTGCCAGATAAATCCGGAAACCTGTGGTTAAGTACAAATAAAGGAATTTCTAAATTCAACACAGCTTCAGAAACATTTATTAATTTTGATGTAAAGGACGGACTGCAGGCAAATGAGTTCAGCCAGGGCGCTTATTTTGAAGATTCTAACGGTGAGTTATTTTTTGGAGGTATAAAAGGATTCAATTCATTTTTCCCTGAAGATATCGGGAAAAATAATTATGTCCCCCCTGTTTATTTAACCACATTAAAAGTCTTTAACAAAACACTTCCTCTCCCAAATCCTGTCACCAATGGAAAATCAATTGAGCTCTCTTATTCGCAGAATTTTTTCTCATTTGAGTTTGTTGCACTAAATTATACTTCTCCGGATAAAAACCAGTATGCCTATATGCTCGAAGGATTTGATAAAGAATGGCATACAGTAAATGCCTCTCAAAGGTTTGGAAGTTATACAAACCTTGATCCCGGTAAATATATCCTAAAAGTAAAAGGTTCTAACAATGATGGAGTATGGAATGAAACTGGTTCTATGATTTCAATTATTGTTACTCCTCCGTTCTGGATGACATGGTGGTTCAGCGGAATTGTAATTGCAGCTTTTCTTTCTATTGGTCCGATCTTCTATTACCAGAGGGGAAAAACATTAAAAAAAGAAAAAGAACATCAGCAGGAAATTTCAAGACGGATGATTGAAAAACAAGAGGAGGAAAGAACCCGGATTGCACAGGAAATGCATGACGGACTCGGGCAGGAACTTCTTATTATTAAGAACAGGTCCTTGCTGGCTTTACAAAAACCAGGAGTTAATGAAGCTATTGAAAAAGATCTCAGGCAAATTTCCGATGATGCCTCAAAAGTGCTTAGGTCAATCCGTGATATCTCTCATAATCTTCGCCCGCCGGAGTTGGATAGACTTGGATTAACCGAAACTTTACGTTCGATTCTTCTTACAGTAAGAGAATCTGCAAAAATAAAAGTAAATGGGGAGGTTGAAGGGATAGATGGACTTTTACCTGCTAACGGGGAAATCAGCATTGTAAGGATTGTCCAGGAAGCTTTGGGAAATATTATTAAACATTCCGAAGCAACAGAATGCGGTATCTATATTAACAGGGATAACAATCATATACAGCTTGATATTAATGATAACGGCAAAGGATTCAACTCAAGCCTTTCTAAAAATAAATCTTCTGGGCTTGGACTGACAGGTATATCCGAGCGGGTAAGAATTCTGGCGGGAACATTTGATATTGATTCATTTGCCGGAAAAGGAACCCGATTAAAAATCAGAATTCCTGTTCAAACAGTAAAAAATAATTTATGTTAGAAAAATCTACACTAATTATTGCCGATGACCATCCTTTAATGCGCAGAGGATTAAAAGATATTATTTACAGCAGTAATAACTGGAATGTAATCGGAGAAGCAGGAGATGGTGAAGCCGCACTTGAATTAATTGAAAAGCTGAAACCATCCGCTGCAATCATTGATATTGATATGCCGAAATTGAATGGTCTGGAAGTAGTTAAAATAATAAATCAAAAAAAAATACCTGTTAAAGTTATAATCCTTACAATGTATGATAAAGAAACTATTTTTAACAGAGCAATGGATCTTGGTGTTATGGGCTATGTTTTAAAAGATTCTGCTGTTACAGAAGTAGTTGAAGCATTGAAGAATATTACTTCCGGGAAATATTATATAAGCCCTTCATTTTCAGATTTCTTATTAAAGAGAGGACATTACAATCCTGAAGAAAATACTGCAGTAGGGATTTCCAGGTTAACTTCTACTGAAAGAAAAATACTGAAAATGATTTCAAACAATATGACAACCAAAGAAATTGCTAATGAATTATTTATAAGCATCCGCACTGTTGAAACACACAGGACAAATATATGCAATAAACTGGATCTTCACGGAACAAATGCGCTTCTCCGTTTTGCTTTAAGCAACCAGGACCTGCTTTAGAAAAAATTTAAGTACTACCACGTAGAGAAATACGTACTTCCCTTTATTGAATTCAATAAGTATTAATTGAATTTTTCAAATTAAAAAAACTGCTTAATATGAAATTCCTTATAGTCGATGATAACTCGGGGATGCGTCAGATAATCAGGCAGACTGTATGTGTTAATGGAGATATATTTATTGAATGCAGCAATGGAAACGAAGCTCTTTCTCTTTATGCATATCATAAACCTGATTATGTGCTTATGGATATACAGATGAAAGGGATTGACGGTATAAAAACAACCCGGAAGATTTTAGAAAAATTTTCTAACGCAAGGATAATAATTATAACAGATTATGATACACCAGCTTTCCGCTCAGCGGCAAAAAGAGTTGGAGCTTACGGATTTGTTTCAAAAGAAAATCTTATCGATGTAAAAAAATATATATGAATTTAAACCTCAATTAATGAAATAATAATTCTTTAACAATTAAAAAGGTAATGTTATGAAAAACTTTTTAATACTCTTTTTCTTTTTTTCTATACTCTGTCTGCAAAATGAATCTAATGCTCAGTGGATACAGACAAACGGACCTTACGGCGGTAGTGTATGGTCTCTAACAGTAATCGGGTCAGATATTTTTGCCGGAGGAAACGGAGGTGGTGCTTTTCTTTCAACAAATGATGGTGCAAACTGGACTTCTATTAACTCAGGTTTAACCAATACATATGTTTATTCATTTGCTGCCAACGGAACCAATCTTTTTGCAGGTACCGGGGATGGAGTATTTCTATCAACAAACAATGGTACAAGCTGGAATCCTGCTAATACCGGGATAGAAAATAGTACAATATATTCTATGGCAGTTATCGGATCGAATATATTTGCCGGTAGCCATTCTGGTGGAGTTTACCTTTCAACAAATAACGGAACCAGCTGGACACAAATAATAAACGGATTAACGAGCATGCAGGTTCGTGCCCTGGCTGTTATCGGAACAAATTTATTTGCCGGTACTTATGGAGGCGGTGTATTTCTTTCAACAAATAATGGAACAAACTGGACAGCAGTAAATGGTACCTTAACTTCAAACGATAAATATATTTATTCTTTTGCAGTTGATGGAAGTAATCTTTATGCAGGAAGCTACACAGGCGTTTTTCTTTCAACTAACAATGGAACAAACTGGACTCCCCTCAATTCAGGTTTTCCTGCAAATCTTTATATATATGGACTGGGAATTAATGGTACAAATATGTTTGCCGCCACAGGGAACGGGATCTACATTTCTACCAACAGCGGATCAAACTGGACACAAGTTAATCTTGGTATTGATCCGCCAATAGCTTTGTGTATAGCTGTAAACGGGACTACCACTCTTGGAGGTACACTTGGAGACGGAATATTCCGTTCAACAAACAATGGTGCTAATTGGGCTTTATCAGTTTCCGGGTTATTAAATTCACTTATAGTTTCAACTTCCGTAATTAATTCTACGCTTTATGCAACAAGCTCATATAGTGGAATTTTTGCTTCAACGAATAGCGGGCAAACCTGGAATCAAATGAATAACGGCTTAACAAATTTATATGTAAATGATATTTTAGAATTCGGAGGCAATCTTTTTGCAGCTACAGTTGGCGGAGGAGTTTTTATTTCTACAAATAATGGAACTACCTGGAGCCCTGTTAATTCAGGACTATCAGATTTAGAAGTTTATGCAATTACTTTATTAAGCACAAATCTTTTTGCAGGTACATATGGGGGTGGAGTTTGTATTTCAACTAATAATGGAAACTCATGGACTCCAACAAATTCCGGCTTAACTAACCTAAATGTAACTGCATTATTGGTTAATGGTTCAGATATTTATGCAGGAACCTGGAACGGAGGAGTTTTTAAGTCAACCAACAATGGAACAAACTGGACTGAAGTTAATACAGGATTAACAACCGTTTCAAGCAAACAAATTGCAACTTTCACAACAAGTGGGTCTAATATTCTTGCCGGAACTACAGAAGGTTTATACCTCTCTTCGAATAATGGTGGAAATTGGACTAAGATAACTTCAGGTATTTCGGAAACCTGGATTTCTGCTTTAACAACAAGTGGAACAAATAGTTTTGCCGGTACAAGAGAAGCGAGTGTTTATTTATCTAATGATAATGGCATAAACTGGACTAAGATCAGTGATGGTTTTACAACAAGTTCTGACGTTTATAGTCTTGCAGCAAGCAGTACAGATCTGTTTGCAGGAACGTTTGGAAGCAGTGTATGGAAGCGACCATTATCGGAAATTATTGGTGGTCCCGGCTTAGCTTCAAATCCCAGCCCTACTAGCGGCGCAGTAAATACTAATGCAACAAACCTTTCTCTAAGCTGGACTAATCCTGCAGGAGCAACAACTAACAAAGTTTTATTTGGAACAAATCCTAATTCATTAGCAGAAATTCACAGTGGTTCTTTGGTAACTTCAGTTAATGCACCTTCTCAATTGGACTATAATACTACATATTATTGGAGAGTAGATGAATTTGATGGTTCAGGAACTTCAATAGGAAACTTATGGTCATTCACAACTATGGACAACCCTAATGCAGTAACATTGTTATTTGATGATTTTGAATCGGGAACAGGAAACTGGCAGATTTCAAATGATGGCGGTACTTGCACCTGGCTGATTTTCTTTCCTCCATATCCAAGTTCTTTCGGTCCTTATACTTTACCTCCAACTGCTTCAGGTGGTGTTTTCTCTGCAGATGCAACTGAGTGCGGCGCTGCAGTTTTATCTACAGCAACTACAGTTAATAAAATTAATGCAAATACTTATCAGTATGTTGAAATACAGTTTGATAATGACTGGCACCATTATGTATCCGGAGATCAGGCGCATGTTGAAGTAAGTACAGACAGCATTAACTGGAATTCAGTCTGGTCAAAGGCAGGAGTATCACTGCGCAATACTCATGAAACTATAGATATCAGCAGTTATGTTGCGGGAAATAATTTCTGGATCAGATTAAGATCTGTACAACCAGGTTGGGATTACTGGTGGGTAATAGATAATTTCAAAGTCCGCGGATGGATAATACTTCCGGTTGAGCTAACTTCATTCACTGCTTCAATTAGTTCAAATAATGTTTCTCTGAACTGGGCAACTTCAACCGAGACCAATAACCAGGGATTCGAAATTGAGAGAAGCCAACAGTTAAATGGTTCGAATGTAAAGTGGGAAAAGATAGGATATGTTACAGGTTTTGGAACAACTACAGAATCTCATACTTATTCTTTTACAGATGAAAAAGTACCATCGGGAAATTATTCATACCGGCTTAAACAAATAGATTTAGATGGCACAATTGAATACTCATTTGAGATTGAAGCAAATGTTCAGGGACCCAGGGAATTTGCTTTAGAACAGAATTACCCGAACCCTTTTAATCCTGTAACAAAAATAAATTTCTCACTAGCAGCGGACTCAAAAGTAACTTTAAAAGTTTACGATATACTGGGCCAGGAAATAACTAGTTTATTAAACAGTAATCTTCATGCTGGTAACCATTTTGTAGATTTTAATGCTGCTAAAATTAACAGCGGAGTTTATTTTTATACCCTGGAAGCAAAGGGAAATGATGGAAGGAATTTTGTATCAACGAAAAAGATGATTGTTATAAAATAATCAGTATAATGATTTCAGCCGGGTTATATAATCCGGCTGAATATTTTCTACGAAAACAAAAAAAATCTTCCCTTCTAAAAAACCTATTACAATTAAATTCATTCTTCCGAAATCTTATAAGAAAAGAAAAAATTATTTGAGTATCTTGCGAACGGTTAAGTAATTAAAGAATGAAAATATGTTCAACCTTCTCCGAAAAAATATAGAAAAGAGAGTTCATCTTACCAATGAAGAATTTGAGATTTGTAAAAAATTTTTTACTCCGAAGAAAATAAGAAAGCACCAGTTCCTTCTGCAGGAAGGTGAAGTTTGTAAACATATTGCTTTTGTAAATAAAGGATGCCTGCGTGAATACACAATTGATAATAAAGGTGTTGAGCATATAATGCAATTTGCTATTGAAGACTGGTGGGTTGCAGATTTAAACAGCTATCTTGCAGGTACACCTGCTATTTATAATATTGATGCTATATATGATTCTGAAGTATTACTGCTTGAAAAATCGGCAAGAGATGTAATGCTTGATAATTGTCCAAAGATTGAAAGATATTTCCGCCTGCTTATGGAAGCAAACTATGTTGCATCCCACAGGAGAATAACAGAATCACTCACTACTTCAGCAGAAGAAAGATATGTGAATTTCATCAAGACTTATCCAAAACTTTTAAAACAAATCCCGCAAAACCAGATAGCTTCTTACCTTGGTATAACACCGCAATCGTTAAGCCGAATACGTAAAGAGATGACAATACAGGCTTCGACAGGCTCAGCCTGACAGAATTATAGATTCACTTTTCAAGCTTGCCCTGAATGAAGATGCAGCGCTTAAATCTGAAATCCTAATTAACATATGTTAATTAAATTATTTAACATTTGTGAATGCAATGGAGAAACCTTCAAGTTAAGTTTGGTTAGTTATTATATAAACAAAATCAATAAACCTTAAAAGGAAAATATTATGACAAAGTGGAAAATTGATCCAGTACATTCTGAAATAAACTTTAAAGTTAAACACCTTGTTGTTTCTACAGTAAGAGGTCACTTTAATAATTTTGAAGCATCTATAGAGGCTGACAAAGACGATTTCAGCGATGCTAAAATTAAGTTTGAGGCTGAAACAAAAAGTATCAACACACAGAATGAACAGCGTGATGCACATCTAAAATCAGCAGATTTCTTTGATGCTGAAAAACATCCGAAGATGACTTTTACTTCAACTTCTATAAAGAAAATTTCGGATTATGAATTACAGGTTAAAGGTAATCTTACTATCCGGGGCATTACAAAAGAAATTACTCTTGATGTAATTTATAACGGTATGGTAGCTGGCTTCGGAGGAATGGAAGTTGCCGGTTTTGAAATACGAGGTAAGTTAAACCGTTTTGATTATGGTTTGCAGTGGAATGCTCTTACAGAAGCGGGTGGTATTGTTGTAGGTAATGAAGTTAAGATTGAGATTCTTACTGAGTTCCACAAAGTTCAATCTGAAGTAAAAGCAGCTTAAGTTAATATTCTTTATGGTCAAAAAAGAAACCCGGGTAAATCAATCCGGGTTTTTTTTATGATAAATCATTCTTCTTCTTCTCCAGCTCATCCCATCTTTCATAAAGATTTTTAATTTTATTCTTTGCATTATCAAGTTGCGAGTTTAGTTCATTTGTTTGCTCTGCATATTTTAGATAAAAATCCGGTGAGGTGAATATCTTTTCTATTCTTTCAACTTCAGATTCAGCAGTAATAATTTTTTCCTCAATCTGTGTGAGTTCAAGAGCTTCCTTATAACTTAGCTTTTTTGATTTTGATTTACTTCGGTTTTCAACAGCAGGAGTTTCTTTTTTTTCTTTAGGCTTTATCTCTTCCATCTCCTGCATACGCTGTTTTTTCTTTTCAATATAATAATCATAATCACCTTCGCTGTAATAAACCTCCCTGTTCCCTTCCAAAGCAAGTATTCCGTTACATACCCTGTTCAGAAAATATCTGTCGTGACTGACAACTACAACGCATCCTTCAAAGGAGATTAAAGCTTCCTCAAGAATTCTTAAAGTCGGCAGATCAAGATCGTTCGTTGGTTCATCGAGCATAAGAAAATTTCCACCACGTACTAAAATCTTTGCAAGAGTAAGCCTGCTTTTTTCTCCTCCAGAAAGCTTGCTTACCTGAGTATTAATCCTGTCATCCGTAAATAGAAAACGCCTTAAGTATGTCCATACACTCAACTGGTATTTGCCGAATTTAATAACTTCATTTCCCTCGCCAATTGATTTGATTACAGTATCATCATCATTTAACAGGAGACGCGACTGGTCAACATAGTTAAATTCCGTTGTGTCACCGATTTCAATTTTGCCGCTTGTAAGAGGAATTTCACCAAGAATAATTTTAAGAAGGGTTGTTTTTCCAACGCCGTTATCCCCAACCACACCAATTTTCTTTCCTGCTTCAAAGTTAAAAGTAAATCCTTCAAAAAGGTTTTTATCTCCAAGCTTGATCCCGATATTTTTAAGATCAACAACTTTTTTTCCAAGCCGTTCGGAAGGAGGAATTATCAAATCCACATCAAGTTCCACTTCATCATTCGCCTGTGAAGATAGTTCGTAAAAATTATCCAGTCTGCTTTTTGCTTTTGTTCTCCTCGCACGTGGACCTCTTCTTACCCATTCAAGTTCACGTTTTAGGAAAAGCTGCCGCTTCCGTTCCTCGACTTCCTTAACTGCCTGCCGTTCTGTTTTGTTAACAAGATACTCAGTATAATTTCCCTGGTGAGAGTAAAACACACCTGAAGAAAGTTCAACTATCCTGTTTGCAATCCTGTCAAGAAAATAACGATCGTGAGTTACAAATATGCATGTTCCTTTATACTCAGCAAGAAAATCCTCAAGCCATTCAATAGATTTAGTATCGAGATGGTTTGTTGGTTCATCGAGGATAAGCAAATCAGGCCGGGATATTAATGCACGGCAAAGTGCAACACGCCTTTTTTCTCCGCCTGATAATCCAGAAATTGTTCTTTGAAGTTGTGGTGCATTTAAAGAATCCGCAAGCATATTAATTCTTTTTTCAAGATTCCAGGAATCCATCCTTAAAATTGTTTCTTCAAGATGATGTTTCTTCAGAGAATCAAACGGCATTTGTTCGTATTCACGAATTAAGGTTAGTTCATAAAAAGCACCGGATAAAATATTATCGTAAACATTTTTTGTTTCATCTAAAGTAAATTCCTGGGAGAGAAAACCGATTTTAAGATTTTTCTTTTTTGCAACTTCACCGGAATCAGGCAGCATCAAACCTGAAATGATTTTTAGAAAAGTAGATTTACCGGCACCATTCCTTCCGACTAAACCTATTCTATCACCTTCGTGAACACTTAATGATGCTTTATCAAGAATAACCTGATCACCGAAGTGAATATCTAATTCTTTTGCTGTTAAAATAACAGGAGTAATATTACTGGACATTTATTGTAGAATTTAAAATGAAGAACAAATATACATCGGCGATAGGTAATTAGATAAACTAAAGTTCATCTAAAGATTGGTTAAGAGGAGACTTAGCCTGGTTTTTCCTATCTTTAAATGAATTTAATTTTCATAATTAATTATTAAATCATAAATGCAATACATTAATAAAGATTTGTTTGAAATCGAAGAAGGAATAACATATCTCAACTGTTCGATGATGTCGCCTCTTCTTAAATCAGTTAAGGAAGCAGGATTTAAAGCACTTGATAAAAGATCAAAACCATGGGAGTTATCCGAGAGTGATTGGTTCGTTGATGCGGAGAATTTAAGAAGTAAAGCTGCTGATATTTTTCAAACCTCAGGGGATAATATTGCAATTGTTCCATCTGTTAGTTATGGTCTGGCAACCGCTGCTAAAAATTTTAGTGTTAAACCAGGCAAATCAATTGTTGTTATCGAAGATCAGTTCCCCTCTAACTATTATGTATGGGATAATCTTTGCAAACAGAATGATTTAAAAATTATCACAATAAAAAAACAAAATGATAAACTGCTGACAGATACCATCCTTGAAAAAATAAATCCTGATACCGGAATTGTTGCTGTAACGAATTGCCATTGGGTAGATGGTTCCTTAATTGACCTGGAAAAAATCTGTAATGCTGTAAAATCTGTTAATGCTTATTTAGTTTTAGATCTCAGCCAGTCCCTCGGAGTATTGCCTACTAATATCAACAAGATTGATCCTGATTTTGCGGTAGCAGTTGGTTATAAATGGCTGCTTGGACCTTACAGCTTGGGTTATTTATATGTCTCTCCAAAATGGCAGCATAAAGGTGAACCGCTTGAATATAACTGGAGTGCCCGCAAAGGAAGCGATGATTTTTCTAAACTTACAGGGTATGTTTCAGAATATTGGACCGGTGCAAGAAAATTTGATATGGGTGAGTCTGCTCAGTTCAATACTTTGCCAATGTCTATAGCAGCTCTTGAACAAATTTTAAAATGGGGAGTGGAGAATATTCAATCTTCTGTTAAAGATTTAACTAAAATGATTTCTGAAAATATCCGTTATGATAAAGATTCTCAAAGACCAATAACTCCAAATGCGGGACATATTGTAGGAATCCCATTAGGAAACAGGAATAAAGAATTATTAAAAAAGAAATTCAAAGAGAATAATATTTTTGTTAGCTTCAGAGGGTCTTCAATTCGAGTATCTCCTCATTTATATAATGATGTTTCGGATATAGAAAGGCTGCTGAATTGTTTATATTGAGTACAAAACAGTTAAGGCATTTTCTTAATTTTTGATATATAGTTTTAATAGTGTATCTTAGCTCCGGGTGATTTTTAAAAGTATGCCTTCATTTAACTACCCCTCTGACTGCAAATTTTTAATAATCCTATTTTAACAAAACAGCCATCTTAAAACACAAGTTTTAAACGGCAAATTATATAGAAAGAATTATGTCATTCGAAAATTTAAATCTAATTAAACCATTGCAAACAGCATTGGCAAATGAAGGTTACACAATACCAACACCTATTCAGCAAAAAGCAATTCCGGTAGTGCTTGAGAGAAAAGATCTTCTTGGCTCAGCGCAGACCGGCACGGGAAAAACTGCAGCATTCGCTGTACCGATTTTACAAATTCTTCATCAGGAAAAAGAAACCGGTAAACAGAAAAGAACAATAAAAGCTTTAGTAATTACACCAACTAGAGAGCTCGCCGTACAGGTTGGAGAAAGTTTCAGTGTTTACGGGAAACACACAGGATTAAAAAATACTGTCGTTTATGGCGGCGTCTCACAGTTTCCTCAAACAGATAAATTAAGACAGGGTGTTGATATTCTTGTTGCTACGCCGGGAAGACTGCTTGATCTTATTAATCAGAAATATATAAACCTTTCCCATATTAAAATTCTTGTTCTTGATGAGGCAGACAGAATGCTTGATATGGGTTTTATTCATGATATAAAAAAAATTATTGCGATGATGCCAGAGAAAAGACAATCCCTTTTCTTTTCCGCAACAATGCCTCCGGAAATTGTTAAGCTTGCTAATACAATATTAACTGACCCGGTAAAGATTGAAATTGCAACTAAAACAAAAACAGTTGAGGTTGTAAAACAGGCAGTTTATTTTGTATCTAAACCAGATAAGAAAAACCTGCTGATACATATTTTGAAAAATGAAAATATTCCTTCTGCGCTTGTGTTTACAAAGACAAAAAAAGGTGCGGAAAAAGTTTCTAAACTTTTAAATGATGCAAAAATAAATTCAGATGCCATTCATGGGAATAAATCGCAAGGTGCAAGGCAGAGGGCTTTAAATAATTTCAAATCCCAGCGGACAAGGGTTCTTGTTGCAACAGATATTGCTGCCAGAGGAATTGATATAGAAAAATTATCTCATGTATTTAATTTTGATATTCCAGATTTTTCGGAAATATATATTCACAGAATCGGGCGAACCGGAAGAGCGGGTCTTGGCGGAACAGCACTCTCCTTTTGTGATTCGGAAGAGAGATATTACCTGAGAGAAATAAACAGGCTAATAAAAACACCAATTCCTGTAATTGAAGAACATCCTTACAAATTAAATGAAGCTGACAGCAGCAGTATAGAAATGCCCGTAAAGAAATTCAGATCTTCAAGAAAACCGGATTCATTTAAATTCTCAAGAGATTCTAAAAAAAGATGGGTTCGAAAATCACGTGGTTTTAAGAAAAAGGCAGAAAGATGAACGGTACGAAAAGAGAAAATATAAAAACCGGAGATTATGTTAAAATTGTTCTGAAAGATGATCAGAGAACCGGAAGACTTACGGACGGATATGTGAAAGATATTCTTACAAAATTTCCTGAACATACACATGGAATAAAAGTAAGGCTTGAAACCGGTGAAGTTGGACGAGTTAAGGAAATCTTTAAAGATTTATTATAAAAAAATAATGTGAAAAAATCATTTTTATAATTTTCACTCGGCTGTATATTTTATTATCTCAGCTTTCTCAATTGTAATCAATCCCCCGCTCTTTGATGACTCAAATATTTCATTTACAATAGGAACGAACTTCTCTATTTTATCTGCTGAATCCACTATTTCAACAATCAGAGGGAGATCTTCGGATAGCCTTAATATTTTTGCAGTGTGAATCCTGCTCTTTCCGCCATATCCCATAATGCCTTTAAAAACTGTAGCACCGGCAAGTTCATTTTCCCTTGCAGCAATTACAATTTTTTCATAAACCGGGATATGACCGGATTTATCATTCTCCCCGACAAAGATTCTTAAAAGTTTTGCTTCACCTTTTATCTGCATAATTTCCTCAGATAATTTTCGAAACTATATAAGCCAAAAAAACTCCGGCTATACAAAACAAAATATTTAAAACAATATTTAATGCAGCAAGGAAGTATTGGGAATCTCTTAAAAGATTAAAAGACTCCAATGAAAAAGTTGAGAAGGTTGTGAATCCGCCGCAAAAACCTATCGTAAGAAAAATCTTTAATTGACTATTTAATAATTCCTTTTCATCAAATACAAAAATAATAATGCCAAGGATAAAACTTCCTATAACATTTACGGCAAGTGTACCATAAGGAAAGCTGAAAGGAAGGAATTTGTAAACCGAATTTGATAGCCAGTAACGTAATGCTCCTCCTAAAGCAGCTCCAAAGGAAATAAAAATATAATTGAGCATAATTATTTTACCCAATCACAAATTTGATCAATAGCTTCCAATGTATTTCCGCAATAAGTTTCAAGAAAATCAGCATCTATTTGTTTCTCACTTTTAACCTGCTCAGCGGCAGATAAAGCTCTGACACCATCAAAATCAACATAAGCTATTCTTGCCGTCAGTTCATTCTCCGGCCTTCCAAAAGAAACTCCGGGCAATATAGCTACACCAGTTTCTTCGAGAAGTTTATCAACTAATTCAAAACTGGTATTTATTTTTTTCTTTTGAAGTTTATTTTTGTGTAAAATAAAATCAGGGAACAAATAAAAAGCACCATCAGGTTGAGAAACGGAAATGCCGACATTATTCAGTTTTATAACAATTAATTTTGAAAGTCTTCGTAAAATCGTTCTGCAGTTCCAAAGATAATTTTCAATTTTTAATCCTCCTTTAAATGCTCTTACCGCTGCATACTGAATAGGTGCACTTGTTGCTGTATAAGTCTCACTGGCAACAGCCGCCATAGAATCAAGCAGCCATCTTAAAGAAGAAGGAAAAGTAAAAGTTCCGAGACGCCATCCACCGGCACCACACCATTTACTTAATCCGCCGCTTATAATTGTACCTTCAGGATAAAATCTTCCAATTGAAACATGCTTTCCCTTATGATGAAGCTCTCCATAAATTTCATCTGACAGAAGAATTATTTTATAATTTCCTGCTGCCTTTGCAATTTCTTTTAATTCATCTGTAGTGTAAGAAATTCCTGTTGGATTGGAAGGATAATTAAAAATTACAATTCTTGGTTTTAACGGATCACTTTTACAATGAGCTATTAATTCATCCGGTGTAAGTTTCCAGTCATTTTCCTTTTGTGTTTGAAGCCACCCTACATGTCTTCCAATAATATGTGCCTGCGGGGCATAAGAAACCCAGCTCGGAGTGGGAATTACAAGATCGCCATAATAAACAAGCTGCAGAAGAAACATTAGCTCTTTTGAACCGGGTCCGATCAAAACATCTTCAGTACTATGATTTAAACCCTGTGCCCTCCTATGGTATTCGGCAACTTCTTCCCTTAATTGCCATAGTCCTTTTACCGCCTGGTAATCTTTCTGATGTGCGTTAACTTTAAGTGCATCAACAACGGGCTGTGGAACGGGAAAAGGTGATTGTCCGAGTCCAAGCTTATAGATCTTTTTACCTGCCTTCTTTAACAGGTTACATTTTTCATTTATTGCAAGTGTGGCTGATAAAGGTAAACCACGTACATTTAAGTTAAGATGTATCTCGGGAGTGTTATTTTTTCGTCTGCCCATCAGGGAAAAATTATTATCATAGTTAGTTTAAAGATAAGATTTTTGATAATTATTTCAATGAAGATAGAAATAAAAAAGCCCTAATAGTTTAGGGCTCATCATAAAAATTAATAAAAGAAAAATTATTTTATTAAAATTAATTTTTTAGTTTCAGTAAAATCTCCCGCGGTTATTTTATACAGATATACTCCACTAGACAGGTTAAAACCATTGAACTCAGTTTCAAATTCACCAGCCGGCTTTTCCTCATTAACAAGAGTAATCACTTCCCTTCCCAGCATATCGAATACTTTAAGAGTAACAAACTGTTTAGATCCAATTGAATATTTTATTATAGTTTTCGGATTAAACGGATTAGGATAATTTTGTTCTAAAGAAAATTTATTTGGTGAAGAAATTTCTGCTTCAACCTCCTTTGAGTATTGAAATGTTCCATCAAAATCAATCTGTTTTAATCTGTAAGTATATTTTCCTGCAGAAAGATTCTGATCGATGTGAGAATAAGATTTAGGTTCAGTTGTAGTACCAAAACCAGCTACAAAACCAATTGTAATCCATTCATTGTCTTTCTGAGCGAAGCGAAGAATCTCAAACCCTTTATTGTTGGTTTCTGTTGCGGTTGACCAGCTTAAAATAATATTGTTTCCGCTCACATCAGCACTAAATGAAATGAGTTCTACAGGAAGACCTCCGTTTATGGTTCTTAGAATTGTGCCCACCCCAACAACAGTTCCTATATCATTATTTATAAAAGAAACACCATAGAGAAGATGACTTGTTCCGCTTATTTGACTAACCCAGTTCTCACCTCCATTTGTTGTTCTGAGAATTGTTCCCTCATTTCCAACAGCAGTCCCGTTATTCTTATCAGTAACGGAAACTGCAAGAAGAAAATTGGTTGTTCCGCTAGTTTGATTAACCCAGTTTATTCCTCCATTTGTTGTTCTGAGAATTGTTCCCCCAAATCCAACAACAGTTCCGTTATTCGCATCTGTAAATGAAACTCCCCAAAGAGAATTGTTTGTTCCGCTTGTTTGACCAATCCAGTTTTGACCTCCATTTGTTGTTCTGAGAATTGTTCCCAAACTTCCAACAGCGGTTCCGTTATTCGCATCTGTAAATGAAACTCCACGAAGAGAATTGTTTGTTCCGCTTGTTTGACTAACCCAGTTTTGACCTCCATTTGTTGTTCTGAGAACTCTTCCCCCTCCAACAACGGTTCCGTTATTTACATCTGTAAATGAAACTCCAAAAAGATCATAGGTTGTTCCGCTTGTTTGACTAACCCAGTTTTGACCTCCATTTGTTGTTCTGAGAATTGTTCCCCAACTACCAACAGCGGTTCCGTTATTCGCATCTGTGAAGGAAACTCCATTAAGATTATAGGTTGTTCCGCTTGTTTGACTAACCCAATTCTGACCTTCATTTGTTGTTCTAATTATTGTTCCATCCCATCCAACAGCCGTTCCGTTATTTCCATCTGTAAATGAAACTCCATAAAGATCATAGTGTGTTACGCTTGTTTGACTAACCCAGATCTGACCTCCATTTGTTGTTCTGAGAATTGTTCCCCAACTTCCAATTACGTTTCCGTTATTTGCTTCTGTAAATGAAACTCCATAAAGATTATAGTTTGTTCCGCTTGTTTGACTAACCCAGTTCTGACCTCCATTTGTTGTTCTTAGGATTGTTCCTAGTTCTCCAACAGTAGTTCCGTTATTTGCGTCAGTAAAGGAAACTCCAAGAAGAAATTTGTTTGTTCCGCTTGTTTGGCTAACCCAGTTCTGACCTCCATTTGTTGTTCTTAGGATTGTTCCTAGTTCTCCAACAGCAGTTCCGTTATTTGCATCAGTATAGGAAACTCCACGAAGAGTTATTCCGCTTGTTTGACTAATCCAGTTTTGTCCTCCATTTGTTGTTCTGAGAATTGCATCCCATCCAACTGCTCTTCCTGTATTAACATCAGTAAAGGAAACTCCATAAAGATGATTGGTTGTTCCGCTTGTTTGACTACCCCAGTTTTGACCTCCATTCGTTGTTCTGAGAATTGTTCCCCAACTTCCAACAGCGGTTCCGTTATTCGCATCTGTGAACGAAACTCCATAAAGATCGTTGGTTATTCCACTTGTTTGATTATTCCAGTTCTGACCCCCATTTGTTGTTCTGAGAATTGTGCCTGAATACCCTACAACCGTTCCGTTATTTGCATCTATAAATGAAGCTCCATAAAGATCATTGGTTGTTCCACTTGTTTGACTAATCCAACTTTCTCCCCCATTTATAGTTTTTATTATTGTGCCACAATCACCAAGAGCAAAACCAATATTAGCATCAATAAAACAAACTCCGTACAAAGTATTTCCCTGAGGTAATGGGTTTTGCCAAAACCATTGAGCATTTGTAAAGTTTGCTATTGCTAAAATCAGAAATAAAAAAATTTTCATTTTTTCACCCATAATTTTATTTTGTAAATATTTCATTTCTGAAAAACCATTTTACCTGAAACCTGCCTACCTGCTGATCTCAGAGTATAAAGATAAATTCCACTTGAAACCCCGATACCCTCATCGGTTGTTGCATTCCATTTTACGAGATAATTCCCGGCAGATAAGACTTCCTTTACTAATGTTTTAACTTTTTGCCCCTGTATATCATAAATAACTAATTCAGTTAATGAGTTTGTCAGATCATAAGGAATGGAAAAACTAATTATTACAGTTGGATTAAATGGATTGGGATAACTTTTTGCAATAAGGTAGGAAGATGGAACATCCGGATTATTAATATCTTCATCAACAGAAGTTATAAGAGTAGCTCCCGTTCCTTTACTATTCCCGGAACTATCAGCAAGGTAAATGTTTACCCAGTCTGGTCTTGTAGAAGAAAACAAATAATCATTCTTCCATTCATTATCAGTTAATCTTAACCAATCTACGGTGGTGTAATCTCTATAACTAAGAAGCGGACCCACAAATGCGCAGTCCTCACCCGTTGGCATTTTTGCAACAAAAACTCCCATATCAACAGGACCTGTTCCAACATGTTTAACCCATCCCATCATACCTCCATAACAATCAGCAGGGGTAGTGTGAATATCTGCAACTATATAATTTTTTCCGAGCAGACTTTCATAACCATACGCCTCATCATCGTAAAGAAGCTCTAGGATACCAGCCATCATAATTAGATCCTCCGCCATAATTTTGGGTTTCAAATAACATATCCTTAAGGAAATTTATTTCTATCTCAGATAATGGAACATTATCAAGTTCTTTTTGAGAGATTGTTTTTAGTGTATCGCAAATATCTTGCAGATTTGAAAAGTAAAAAAGAATGGTTTGTTTAATATAGGAGTTTTCAAAATTTAGTCCCTGAAAATAATTATATCCTGCAGAGCCGATATCAATTAGTACACGGTACAATTCCGGGAAAGGCTCCACATAACTGTAAGGATAGGAACAAACCGGAACCCCGGTATATGATTGCTTTGCATACAATAAATTATCGTGTCGTAATTCTGTCCATGATGAAAGCTGGGTGTTTAGCTTCTCCTGCCAGAATGCGGCGGTTGTCATAAATAATGGCAACCCGTTTCTATCTTCCGGAGGATTTAATTTTTTGATAGCATAAAGCCACTGCCTGTAAAAAGATGAGTTCCAATATTCAGGAAGGTAAGAATCAAAAAGATATCTTAGTTTCGCCAGATTAAAAGAATAATGAAAGGCATCTAATTCAGGAACCAGCAATTGTGCTGCTGCATTATTTCCCAATGCAAACATTGGATCCAATGTTGAGGGAAATAATCTGCAAACATTGGAACCGTAATATTTTACCCTGTCGTAAACTACCTGCGAGGTAACATAAGAATCATCAACATATCTTTGTCCAAAAAGTAGAAAAGCGGAAGCAGGAACTAAACTGTCTGAAGCTGAATTAGAACCGGCAAGTATTTGACTAACTATTAACTGATAGGCAAAACTCTGGTTTCGTAAGGTATCCTGAAATTCTTTAAGTACCAGTGTATCAAGCAAACTTGAAGCCGAAGTAATATTAATTGCATCTTTCAGATAATATAGGTTAGGTAGCGTAACATTATCCTGATCACCTACAAAAAATTTTATTACATCTTCAATCTCTTCGTACGCTGAAACACCCGCAGATAAATCAAACAATTCTGATATAAGAAGAGCGTCAATAGATTGTCTTTGTATATCCTGAAAAGTTTGGGAATCACAAAAAGGATCTCCCAAAGGAGGAGCCAATAAGTAGATCTCTGTTCTTCCAAGCCACATCATAGCACGGAAATAATTTCTTAATTGTGGAAACATGTCTGAATCATAATGACCGCGAGGTTTAAGCTGGCTCCAATCATAGCTTCTGCAAGTTGAAGAAAAAAGAGTCTCTGTTACAAAACCTTCAGCATCCATTGCTTTCTGAATCAGAGAATCTATCTTAGATGAATTCTCTGGATAGTAAGGTGAGGTGCTTTGACCAATGAGCTTTGAAGCAACTGTAAGATAAACATCTACATCTTTAAGCATTTGCCCCATTTGAGGTTGAGAATTATATTGCGCTGAAATCTGAGGCATTTTTGATCTTAGTAAGCTAATTAAAGATGAAACCTTATCAATCAGTAATCCCAGTTCAACATCACGAAGAATGCGATCATAAGAGGCATGGAAAGCATATAGTATTGCATCAGTCGAGACAAAAACCGGAAGATCATTATGATGAATATCAAGCAATATTTCCCCGAAGGATCCTTTTGCTAACCTTTCACTTACTACAAAACCATTATTTTGAATCAAGCTTTTTTCATAATCAGTCAGATTATATTTTACAGCTATGCTGTCAAAGTATAACACTTCACTATAGTTTAAATTAATATTTGCGTTAAATGTTCCAGCCGGGTGCATTTCAAGAAGCTGAGAAGTTTCCATATTCTGATGACTTTGGACAAATTGATTATAGTCTTCAATATTAAAATTTGATTGGGCATTTAGTATTACAGACAAAAAAAGAATGGCAAAAAAAGAAGAAAAAGTTTTCATTATTCCTCCTGAAAACAATAATTAGAATGTAAGGAATAAAAAATTTTAAATCAATTAACGATTAGCAACTATATCTGTCAAAAATAATTTTTTATTTCGTCTCCGACGGGACTTCAAATAGATTGGGCTTATGAATCTATACATATTTTGTCCCTATTGGGACAAGAAAACATTTCTCTTTTTGAACTTGTCCTTTTAGGACTAAATATTTATAGAAAATTCAATCTTGAGTTTTTTTAAGTCCGCTAGGGATGATATATGAACATGCACTTTTTAAAGCAGTTTGAAATTATTCTGGGCACCAATGTCAGTAACATTTAAACTAAAAAGTCCCGATAAAATTACCGGGACTAAGTGACCCCAACGGGATTCTTCCACGGGAATCCCTTCGGGAGAACCCACATTACGTTCATCATTTAGTCCTAATAAAACAAAAAGTCCCGGTAAAATTACCGGGACTAAAGTGACCCCAACGGGATTCGAACCCATATTACTGCCGTGAAAGGGCAGTGTCCTAACCATTAGACGATGGGGCCGGAGAACAATTCAAAATTAAAAATGAACAATTAAAAAATTATTATGGAGGGTGAGCGATGGGAGTTGAACCCACGACCCTCAGGGCCACAACCTGATGCTCTAACCAACTGAGCTACGCTCACCATCTTTAATTAACAATGAACAATTAAGAATGTATAATATTACAACTAATTGTTAATTTCTTTTGGTACGCCCGAGTGGACTCGAACCACTAACCCTCAGCTTAGAAGGCTGATGCTCTATCCGATTGAGCTACGGGCGCTTCTAAACAAAATGACAAATAACATTCTAAATATGTCGGGGCGGCAGGATTCGAACCTGCGACCTCCTGCTCCCAAAGCAGGCGCGATGAACCGGGCTACGCTACGCCCCGATAATTCAATAAAAGAAATATGATGATATTCAGAAATCTGTTTATTACATCAGATAGAGTTGGTAAATATATCCTATATCATTTAAATAATCAAAGAATTTAGCAATGTAATAGTAATAAGGAATACAATTAAAGCTGAATATTCAGGAATTTATTATTTCATCTGCTGCATGTTCACCTGAATTAATTGCACCTTCCATAAATCCCTGCCAGTCAGCAAGATGTTCACCTGCAAAATAAACTCTGTCATGATTCTTATTTAAAGTTTCACGAACACTTGGCCATTGATGTTTATTATAAATAGCATAAGCTCCCTGGCTGTAATCATCTGAACCCCAATAATAATTAACGGACTTTTCAGCATACTTTTCGATTTCTCCAAATGCTGGTTTAAGTGTTTTACATATTTCATTTATCCTATTTTCATTTTTCATTTTGGAAAGTACATAAGCTCTGTCTCCGGTGGCGTAAGAGGTTAAAATTCCTTTTTTACCTGACTGGTTTTTTGTCGAATGATAAAAGTAATGTGGTATTGTATCAGTTATCATATCCAGTGACTCATCTTTCCAGAATCTTTCTGAAAATAAAATTGAAGTTTTAATTATCCTTGAATATTGAAGTTCATTTAAAGCATCTAAATAAACAGACGGCAGTTGAGGTTCCCAGATTATTTTTAACAGTGAAAAAGTGGGCACAGTACAAATAATGTTATCCGCTTTATAACTTTTTCCATTTGAATCATAAACAATAACATTATCATTTTTTTGCTCAACTTTTGTAACATTGGTTTTAAGAATAATATTTTCCATACCCATAGCTTCTGCAAGCTTATTAATAATATTGCTGTTACCTCCTTTTACATGATAATCCATTTCATTTTTCTCACTTGATTCTGCATACTCAGCAATTCCTGCATAGGCTGAAACCTGCCTTATGGATTCACCAAAATCAGTACTATCCAAAAGCTCTTTTATTTCAAGATCATTTTTTGGAATCCCTGAATTTACAAGGAACCTCCACCAATCAAGTTTATCATAATCTAATTTCATTTGAGAATCATCAGGTAACGAATTGAACTGTTTCAAAAGCATTTCATATTTTTTATTCCATTCGGGTGAAAAATCCCAATCTCCTGCTTTTTTATACTGATTATTTAATATGAGGTGAGTTTCAAATTGATGGTTTAATAATTCAACATTAAACTCCTTAGACAGTTCAATTAATCTTGTATGAGATTTACCAACCCATTCGGCACCAAGTTCACAAGTAAGGTTTTCATCATTAAAATTATAAGTAAAAATTCTTCCTCCAATCCGGTTCCGGGCTTCAATAATTGTTACATTAATACCACCCTGCTTTAACTTATATGCAGCAGAAAGCCCTGATATTCCTGCGCCGATTATAATTACATTCTTTGAACCTGATTTCGGTACGGAAATATTTGGAAAGATCATCGCCCCTGCTACAACTGCCCCCGTAGTTTTAATAAATTCTCTTCTTTTCATAAAACTCCTTCTTTACTGGATGGAAATATTGATAAGTATGCCTTCTTAATTTGGGAATTTTCTTTTTAAACTGAAAGAGATTTGAATGAAAATCTATACTGCTGGATTTTGGATTAAAAAAATCATTTTATGATAGGTGTTTTCAACTCCCTAAATTTTATTTAAATTGAAATTAACAAAATGAAAACATATTCAATTTATAATGTCTCTTCCTTTCTTTATTTCTAAAAAATATATCTTTTCAAAAAAGGATTCGCGTTTCATTAATTTAATTTCTGTCATTTCAGTGATGGGAATATCGCTTGGTGTTGCAACTCTTATTATTGCCTTAAGTATTTTGAATGGTTTTGAGGAAACTATTACAAATAAAATAGTTGATTTTGATTCACACATAAAAATAACTTCATACAAAAATATTTTACCCGATTATAAAAAAGTTAAACCGCTTATAGAAAATTTATTGGGTGATTATAAAATATACGTAAATCCTTTTGCTTCAAACCTTGCAATAATTGGTACAAATAAAATAAAAGAAGGAGTAAGTATTAAAGGAATTAATCAGAATGACAATTGGAAAGGAATAGAAAAAAGTATCCTTCGGGGAAAATTTAACTTAAGCGAGAATAAAATTATTATCGGGAAAAAATTAGCCGATAAGCTTCAGGTTAAAATTGATGATAAAGTTACACTCTTTGTATTAAAAAATAATCAACTCCCCTCGCAGGAAAATTTTCCAAACATTGAAAGGTTTACTATCAGTGGAATTTTTGAAAGCGGTATGTCCGGATATGATGATCTAATTGCTTATATATCTTTGAATAATGCACAAAGGCTTTTCAGTATAGGAGATAATATTAATGGATATGACATAAAGCTGAATAATATTTCAAAAATTGATAGCCTGGGAAATATTCTTTCTTCTAATCTACGTTATCCGCATTCCGTAAGAACAATATACCAGGTTCACAGGAATATTTTTACGTGGATTGCATTGCAGAAAAAACCTATCCCGATTGTGCTTGGATTAATAATAATTGTTGCAGTAATAAATATAGTTGGCACTTTGTTAATGATCGTCCTTGAAAAGACAAGCTCAATTGGAATTATTAAATCACTCGGTGCCAGGAAAAAACAGGTTATTTCAATATTTATTTACCAGGGAATATTCTTAGCAATAACCGGAATTATAATCGGCAATCTCCTGGCATTCCTTTTAACTTTTCTGCAGGAAAAATATAATATTATTTCTTTACCCTCATCCGTATATTTTGTTAATACGGTTCCAATAAAAATATCACCGGAAATTTTTCTGGGGATTTCATTAATTACTTTTATTCTTTGTTTTCTAATAAGTGTAATACCAAGTTATATTGCGTCGAGAATTCTGCCCGTTGAATCAATAAGGTTTAGATAATGTCATTTGAATCATTCATCGCCAAAAGATATCTCGTTTCCAAGCATAAAATTAATTTCATTTCGATTATCTCGATAATTTCAGTTTTAGGAATTACAATCGGAGTTGCAGCATTGATAATTGTTCTTTCAGTCTTTAATGGATTCGGAAGCCTTGTTACATCTTTCCTGATGAATTTTGAACCAAACCTGCGGGTTGAAATGATTTCTCCTGAAGCAAAAAAAGAAAATCTTGAAAAAATTTTTCAGTCAACAAAAGAAATAAAAGATTTTGCACCATTTGTGAGCGGCAAAGTTTTAGTTTATAATTCAGGACTTACAAGTGTTGTTAATCTTAAAGGAATTGACATACAAAAAGCCAATGATATTTATGGAATTGATAAAAGTATTCTCTTCGGAAAATTTGATTTAATTAATAACGGAGGTCTCCCAAAAGCAATTATAGGTTTGCAGCTTGCCGACCGGCTTCAGACTTTAAGAGGCGATACAATCACAATTATATCTCCCGCCGGAGTAGAGAAAGCTTTAACACAATTCTCGATGGCAAACACTAAACGATTTATTATTACTGGAATTTATAGTTCGGACAACAATGATTATGATGCATCATATATTTTTACATCATTAACGGAAAGTCAGGATTTGCTTGGTTATAATAAAAACATTCAGGGATTTGAAATAAAGCTCAACAGTATTGAAGAATCCTTTAGTGTTAAGGAGAAATTTTCTTCTCAACTCGACCAAAACTTATATAGCATTAACACTTGGTATGATTTTCATAAAGATTTATATTCTGTTATGCAGATTGAGAGATGGACTGCCTACATTATTCTTTCATTAATTATTGCTGTTGCGTCCTTCAATATTCTTGGTTCTCTCTCAATGTCGGTGATAGAGAAAAAAAGGGATATAGGAATATTAAGATCAATGGGCTCCGGTGAAAAATCAATAATAAGAATTTTTATGTTTGAAGGATTGCTTATCGGAATTGTCGGAACGCTTGCAGGAATTTTTATCGGCTACCTTGTCTGTTATCTTCAGTTGCATTTTAATATTTATCCTCTTGATCCGACACAATACAAAATTGATTCTCTTCCTGTTGAGCTAAGACTTTCTGATTTCTTTTTTATTTCCGGGGCTTCAATGCTTCTTTCATTTCTGGCTTCTCTTTATCCAGCTAAGAAAGCAGTAAAAGTAAATATTGTTGAATCAATTAAATGGGAATGATTTCCTAACTAAACAAAAACAATTTAAATGAATAGTTCAGTAATAATTAAAGCAGAAAATATTAATAAATCATTTCAGACAGTTAAGAATAAGAGACTTGAAATTCTTAAATCGGTTTCAATAGATATTGAAGATAACAAGATTTCAGTAATAATCGGTGCATCGGGAGCAGGTAAAAGCACACTTTTGCATATCCTTGGCGGACTTGATAAGCCAGACTCAGGGAAGATTATTTTTAACAACACTGATTTACTAAAACTTTCGGATGAGAAGCTTGCACGTTTCAGGAATAACAATATCGGATTTGTTTTCCAATTCCATCATTTGTTACCGGAATTTACTGCTCTGGAAAATGTTATGATCCCCCAAATGATTAATGGGATATCAGAAAAAAAGGCATCACAAAGAGCTAAAGATTTGTTGAATGAAACAGGTCTAACTGAAAGAGCAAATCATAAACCGGCAGAATTATCCGGTGGTGAACAACAAAGAGTTGCAGTTGCAAGAGCATTAGCAAATCAACCTCAATTAATTTTAGCTGATGAGCCAACCGGTAATTTGGATTCAGTGAACAGTAATATACTTCAGGAACTATTCAGAAACCTGAAGAATAAAATGAATAAAACTTTTGTTATTGTTACTCATAATCAGGATCTTATATCTTTAGCAGATAATTTATACGAAATGAAGGATGGTATAATTTATAAAAAACAATAAGTTAGTTCAAATAACTAAATTATTTTCTCCTGCTATTCTCTATAAGAAATTCAAACAATAATCTTACTCCAAATCCCGTCATAAATTTCTTATTATAATTAGTGCTTGTATTTTGAATTGAAGGTCCGGCTATATCAATATGAACCCATGGTATTTTACTATCAACAAAGTTTTCAAGAAATTTTGCTGCAGTAATTGCTCCTCCCCATCGTCCACCAACATTTTTAACATCTGCAACATCACTTTTATTTTGGATATGAAAATCATCCCACATCGGTAAGGGCCATACTCTATCATAAGTTTTTAATCCAAGCCTGAATAAAATATCGGATAGTTTTTGATCCTTTGTAAATAATCCTGCAACAAATTCTCCAAGAGCAACAACACATGCTCCTGTTAATGTTGCCAGGTCAATTATAACATCAGGTTTTTGCTGAGATGCATAATGCAAGGCATCCGACAAAATCATTCTGCCTTCAGCATCAGTATTATCTACTTCAATTGTTTTACCCGATGAGGTTTTAACAATATCACCCGGTCGCATAGCTTTGCCTGAAAGCATATTCTCAGCCGATGGAATTATTCCAATTATGTCAATAGGCAATTTTTGGTTTGCTGCTGCTAATAAAGTTCCGGCAACAACAGCTGCACCTGACATATCTGCTTTCATATATCCCATGTTTTGAGCAGGTTTAATAGAAATACCCCCGGAATCAAATGTAACACCTTTTCCAACTAATGCAATTTTTTTCTTCTTTCCCTTTGAAGATGACTTGTACTCCATAATGATAAATCTGGGAGGATTTTCACTCCCTGTTCCAACTGCGAGGAGTCCTCCCATTTTTCTTCTTGCAATTTCCTTTTCATCATAAACTTTAATTTTAATCTTAAGACTATTTAAATTTGTTTTAATTCTATTGGCGAATTCTTCAGGTGTAAGTTTACTTGCTGGTTCATTCTCCAGATCTTTAGAGAAATTAACTCCCATCATTACATTTTCTGCTTTATCCAAAGCCGATTTTAATTTCTTATTATCATCAGCATAAAATAAAATATCGAGCTGCTTTGAATCTTTTTTATCGGATTTGTACTGGTTAAAGGAATAATTTCCATAATATATTCCTTCAATGAATGTCCGGTAAAAATATTCTTCATCATCAAAGTAAGATTTAAATGCCTGGTACTTTGGAATAAAAATATGAAGATATTTAACTTCTTCATTTTCAAGCTGCTGAATAAATCCTGCAAGATGATTTCTGAAAAAATCAGGTGAAAATTTATCGTCGAGCTTTACTTTAGAAATAAATACTTCATCAGGTTTACCATCATATTTGGAAATCCTAATTTCATTTCCATCTTTTGCTAAATAATTTTTTCTTTGCAAAGCAGATAATTTTATATTAAAAACCCTTTCAATGTTCTTCAAGCTGTCTTCTAATTTTTTTTCATCTATAAGATACTTCAGGGAAACAGAGAATGGTTTATATGAAATTTTTTTATCCGCAAGGCTAACATTTAATTTGAACATAATAGTATTCTAATTCCTTTCTGAATATTTATCAGATTCTTGTAAAATTTGTAGAATGTAATCTTCCAGTTTTCCATTTTGTATTCTTATTCCTGCTGCATTAATGTGTCCCCCTCCACCGAATTCAGCAGCAAGCTTGTTAACAGGAATATTTCCTTTTGAGCGCAAACTAACTTTAAATCCTTGTTTCAATTCAATAAACAGCAATCCAATGGTCACTCCTTCTATTGAAAGATTGAAATTAACAAAAGTGTCAGTGTCATGTTCATGAGCATTCAACGAATTGAAATCTTCCTGCCGGATTATCATATAGCTGATCTGTTTTTTTTCACCATATAACTTCAATGTTTCAAGTGCTCTGCCAAGCAGTTTTATTTTGCTGAACCTGCTTTGATCATAAATTTTATCATAAATTTCTGTAGGGCTGACTCCTTTAAAAATAAGTTCAGCCGCTATATAGTGAATTTCAGGTGTTGTTCTTTCAAACCGGAATGAGCCGGTATCTGTCATTATTGCAGCATATACAGGGTAAGCAATTGAATAAGATAAATCTGTTATATGAGTTTTTTTTATAAAATCAAAAATAATATGGCCGGTTGCGCAGTAATCCGAATCAACAAAAGAATGATTAACAAAATTTTCCGCATCCTGATGATGATCAATTGTAATTTTTAATTTAGTTGAGTTAAGAAAATCTTCTCTCATTCGTGGTAACCGGTCTGAGCGGTTAAAGTCAAGTCCTATAATAACATCTACAGAGCTAAATAATTCGGCGTGTTTACTTTTATCGTAGTGCTGAATAATATTTTCTTTATCAAGAAAGATTAAGTTATATGGTGTTGAGCTGGTATTAACAATATAGATTTCAGTTTTACCCAGAGATTTTAATATTTCAGATAAAGCTATTTCACTGCCGATTGCATCCGCATCAGGATTTACATGCGTGGTTAACAGAAAAGAATTATTCTCAATAAGAATATTTTTTAATTTATTAAAATCAATCATTAACGATTAAAAAAGATAAGAGAAATAAGATTATTAATTTATGTCAAAAAGATAAGAAAAAATAAAAAGAGGTGATACCGTTAAAACTTTTATTCTTAAACTACACTTTTATGTTATAAAGAAATATTGAATCAATTAACTTCCCAAATGTTGCCGCTAAAAAGAAGTTTCTTTAAATCTCCTTCACCTTTTGTTTTCGTCACATTATTAATCTGTGCATGAAAATCTTCTTCATATGTTGTTTTAAAATTCTGGTTGAAGATTCCTATTGGTGTTGGAAATCCATCAATCTCATCAAATTTAGAAAGTATATGCGCTCTGAAAGAATTTTTGTCAAACTCATCATGAACCCAAAGATCATTTATCGAATAATGTCCGTTTGAAATATCAACAACCTGAGGAGTTAAACCATCTAACCTGATACCTTTATCATTATTTTTTCCAAAAACCATTGGTTTATTATGTTCAATGTAAAGAACATAGTCAGGTTTTGTATCTTTTTCAGTGAGTAATTCAAAGGCACCATCATTAAAAATATTGCAGTTCTGAAACACTTCTATAAAAGCAATTCCTTTATGTTCAGCAGCTCTTTTCATCATCGCCTGCAAATGTTTAGCATCTCTGTCAAGCGAACGTGCGACAAAAGTTGCGCCTGAACCAATTGCCAGGCTTAAAGGATTAAAAGGATAATCAACACTGCCGTATGGTGTACTTTTTGTTTTTTTTCCTTTTTCAGATGTCGGAGAATATTGTCCCTTAGTTAAACCATAAATTCTGTTATTAAAGAGAATAATTTTTATACCAATATTTCTTCTGCAGGCATGTATAAAATGATTTCCACCAATGCTTAAAAGATCTCCATCTCCGGAGGCAACCCAAACTGAGAGATCAGGACGATTCACTTTTATTCCGGATGCAATTGCAGCAGCTCTTCCATGAATACCATGAATTCCATAAGTATCCATGTAATAAGGAAACCGCGCAGCACATCCAATTCCTGAAACCCAAACCATATTTTCTCTTTTTATTCCGAGATCTGGTGATACCCTTTGCATTTGTGCAAGTATGGAGTAATCTCCACAGCCGGGGCACCATCTAACATCCTGATCTGATGCAAAATCTTTAGAAGTATATTTTATCGTTTGCTCTTGAACCTGACCTTGCTCTTTATTATCTGCCATTATTTCCTCCAAGGATCGAATTAATCTTGTTTTCTATTTCAGATGATTTAAATGGTATTCCCTGAATTTTATTAAATGATTCAATATCAACAAGAAAATCATTTCTCAAAATTTTAGAAAGCTGTCCGAGGTTTAATTCGGGACATAATATTTTTTTGTAAGACTTTAAAACTTCACCTGTATTTTTAGGAAAAGGATTTAAATACCTGAAGTGTGCACGGGCAACTTTTAATCCCTTATCTCTTGCTCTGTCAACAGCTTCGGTAATTGCACCGTGAGTTCCTCCCCAGCCAATAACCAAAAGCTCAGCATCCTTATCCCCTCTCACTTCGAGTTCAGGAATATCATTTTCAATATTTTTAACTTTTTGAGCACGAAGCCTTACCATAAATTCGTGATTCTCAGGATCATAACTTACGTTCCCTGTTATATTTGCTTTTTCAAGACCACCGATTCGATGCTCGAGTCCGGGAGTTCCCGGTAATGCCCATGGTCTTGATAAATTTTCATCTCTGATATACGGCTGGAAACCTTCAGCTTCAGTTCTGAATTTAACTTCAATCGCTGGAATTGAATCCGGATCGGGAACTTTCCATGGTTCAGAACCATTGGCAAGATATCCATCTGATAAATACATTACGGGAACCATGTATTTAACAGCCAAACGTGATGCCTCAAGAGCCATATTAAAACATTCTGCAGGTGTTGCAGGTGCAACTATAGCAACAGGTGCTTCACCATTTCTTCCAAATATTGCCTGCAAAAGATCAGACTGTTCTGTTTTTGTTGGAAGACCAGTACTGGGTCCTCCCCTTTGCACGTCAATAATTACAATTGGAAGTTCAGTCATTACAGCTAAACCAATTGTTTCAGTTTTAAGAGCAACGCCGGGGCCGCTTGTTGTTGTAATTGCAAGAGCACCTGAAAATGCAGCACCAAGAGCTGCAGTAACAGCTGCAATTTCATCTTCTGCCTGGAAAGTTCTTACATTAAAATTTTTATACCTGCTTAATTCGTGGAGAATATCTGAAGCCGGTGTAATTGGATAAGAACCTAAAAATAAAGGTAATCCAGATTTAACAGAAGCAGTAATAAAGCCTATTGCAAGCGCTTCATTACCGGAAATATTCCTGTATGTTCCTTTTGGAAGTTTGGCCGGTTTGACTTCATATCTTGTAGTAAAGAGCTCCGTAGTTTCACCAAAATAATAACCCGCTTTAAGTGCACGCTCATTGGCTTCTTTTATATCAGGAGAATTTTTAAATTTTGTTTCGAGCCAGCTTAAGTGTCGGCTCCAAAGGTCTATTATAAAGCCAATACATCATACCAAGAGCAAAAAAGTTTTTACAACGGGTTTTTTCTTTTGCTGACAATGATGAAGCTTCTAATGCATTATTGGTTAGTTGAGTTAGCGGAACCTGGATTACATTATATCCTTCAAGTGTTCCGTCTTCAAGCGGACTAATTGAATACTCGGCTAATTTCAAATTTTTAGAATCAAATGAATTTACATTTACTATAATTGTTCCGCCTTTTTTAAGATCTGATAGATTTGTTTTTAATGCAGCAGGATTCATAGCTACAAGAACGTCAGGCTCATCTCCCGGAGTTTGTATATCATTACTACTAAAGTGAAGCTGGAATCCACTGACTCCATAAGTTGTTCCTGCAGGAGCCCGAATTTCAGCCGGATAGTCTGGCAATGTACTTAAATCATTACCCACAATTGCTGTTGTGCTTGTAAACTGAGAGCCGGTTAGCTGCATTCCGTCACCTGAATCACCGGCAAAACGAACAGTTACATCAGTTAATTCTAAGGATTCTTTATTCATATTAAATTTATTAATGTTATTAAAAGATTATTTATCAACTTCTTTATTTAGCTAATTAGTATTCTTAAAAGATATAAAATAACGGGGAGAGTACCGGGATTAATATTTTAATCACCTGCCTTTTAGGAATATTTTTGTTTAACGAACCAACAATTAAATTATAAAAGCTGTAAACTATTGTCAAATATAAATTGCTGACCTCAATGATAAGGTTTAAACGAGACAAAAAATAATAAAAGAAACGTCTCTATCTGGGATAAGTATGATATTAATTACATTCGCTAACTACTCATATAAATTATTTGTAAAATAAATTGAAATATGGTGAGTTTATTTTTATCTTTGAATGAGTATTCAATCATAAATAATATGCCGAGAACAAAGGAACAATTTGAAGAAATAAGAAAAAGTAGCCGTGAAAAAATTCTTGATGCTGCCCTTGAGATTTTTGCAAAAGAAGGATATCACACATCTACTGTTGGTTTAATTGCCAAAAAAGCAGGAATTTCACAAGGGCTTATATATAATTATTTTAAAAGTAAAGAAGAACTATTAAATGAACTTATGATTGGAATGATGGAAAATTTAATGGCTGAATTCCTTCCTATAAAAAATACTTCCAGAGTTATCCGCAAAGATGTTGTAAACATGATTAATAGCGGAATTGATCTAGTACTTGAAAATCCGAAATACTGGAAATTATACTTCAGTGTTTTTGTTCAGCCGGATGTTCTTTCAATGGTTATGGATAAAGTTATGAAAATGGCTGAACCATATTTAAAAGCATTAATAGTTTATTTCAAATATAGGGGTGAAAAGGATCCGGTTACAATGATGAGATACTTTTCAGCAGTTATGGATGGTATCCAGTTGCATTGTATGATTGATCCAAAAACTTTCCCGGCAGAAAAAGTAAAAAAATTATTAATTAAACAATTTGCTTAACTATGAAATCACTAAAAATATTTATTATTTCGATATGGATTATAGTAAATAATTTTGTAATAGCACAGGATGCAAAAGAGATTGTAAAAAAAGCTGACGAACTTATGCGTTCCAAAAGCAGCTATTCTGAAATGACAATGAGTATAGTTAAACAGGATTGGTCAAGGACAATGGGTATGAAAATCTGGGCACTTGAGCCTGATTATGCTTTGATTTACATTACTGAACCAGCCCGAGATAAGGGAAGTGTTACTTTAAAAAGAAAAAATGAAGTTTGGAACTGGCTCCCTTCAGCACAAAAAATAATCAAAATTCCACCGTCTATGATGCTACAGTCTTGGATGGGTTCTGATTTTACAAATGATGATCTCGTAAGACAATCTTCTATTGTTGAAGATTATAATCACGAACTCATCGGAGAAGAAAACGTTAATGGATATGAATGTTATAAAATTGAAATGATTCCCAAACCTGAGGCAGGCGTTGTATGGGGAAAAATAATTACATGGATTTCAAAAGAAAAATATCTTCAGGTAAAAGCTGACTATTATGATGAAGACGGTTTGCTCATTAAGTCATTTATTGGAAGTGCAGAAAAGAAAATGGACGGCAGAAATATTTTCACACATTGGGAAATGGTTCCTAAAGATAAAACCGGGAATAAAACTGTAATGGAATATTCTGAAATTAAATTTAACTATGATATAAATACTTCCTTTTTCTCAGAACAAAATATGAAACGGGTTAGATAATAGTGATAACTTATATAAGTCTTGCCTGGCGAAATCTCTGGCGGAACAAACGCAGGACGCTCATTGCTTCCGCTTCGGTGTTCTTTGCTGTTCTGCTTGCTTTGTTAATGAGATCCATGCAAACTGGTTACTATAATTATATGATTGATTCTTCCGTACGGACTTACACGGGTTACGTACAGGTGCATGGAAAAGATTATTGGGAAAAAAAATCTTTAGAAGAAAGTATGGTCCTAGACGAAAATAAAATTAAAAAGATCAATAATATTGAAGGCGTTACTCAAACTGTAAAGAGATTCGAAACTTTCTCTCTTCTGGCGCACGAAAAAGTTACAAAGGTTGCTCAGGTTATCGGCATTGATCCTGATTCTGAGAACAAACTTACATCCTTAAAAGATAAACTAGTTAAAGGAAATTATCTTAATAATGAATCGAAAGGCATTTTACTTGCAGAAGGTCTTGCTAAACTTATGAATGCTGAAGTGGGAGACACAATAGTAATTTATGGCCAGGGATTCCATGGAGTTACAGCAGCAGAACTTGTTCCTGTTTACGGAATTGTGAAATTTACTTTGCCCGAACAGAACAAAAGTTTTTCCTATTTAAGCATTCCTTATGCACAATGGATTTTCTCCGCACAAGACAGAATAACTTCACTTTCTATAATGATTAATAATCAGAAAAACCTTGAAGAAATAAATGATAAGATTAAAAATCTTTTTAGTGATAAATATGAAGTAATGACATGGCGCGAACTTACTCCTGACCTGGTTCAGGCAATTCAGATTGATAATGCACAGGGAATAATTATGCTTGGAATTCTTTATCTCGTAATTGCTTTTGGAGTCTTCGGTACTGTTATGATGATGACTGCAGAAAGAATAAAAGAGTTCGGTATTCTTATTTCTGTCGGAATGAAAAAATCCAGGCTTTTTCTTGTTACATCTCTCGAAACAATTTTTATTTCATTAATTGGAGTTGCTGCCGGTGCAATTATTAGTCTTCCTATTATTCTTTACCTTGTTAAAAATCCGATTCCTCTTACAGGTGAATATGCAGAAGCAATTTTAGCCTGGGGTATTGAACCCGTACTTCCTTTTGCAATTTATCCGGGAATGTTCTTTGCACAGATATGGACCGTACTTGCCATTGCACTTCTTTCAGGGTTATACCCATTAAACTTTATCAGAAAATTGAAACCGGTTGAGGCTGTGAGAGGTTAATATGCTTTTTAGTTTGGCGTGGAGAAATATCTGGAGAAATAAAAGACGTAGTTTTATAATTATTGCTGCAATTGCAGTCGGGTTAATTTGTGGTTTGTGTGCAAGCTCAATTATGTTTGGCATGGGAGAATCTCTTGTAAGTTCAACAATTGACAGGGATCTGGGTCATATTCAAATTCATTCTTTTAGATTTGATGATGAAAAACTTTTAACTGACACAATTCCACGACCACAAAATATTCTTGCTAAAATAAAGGAACAAAAAAATATTGTCGGCGTAACTTCAAGAATAGTAATTGAAGGAATGGGATCTTCTGCATCCACATCAAACGGAATTAGAATAATAGGAATAAATCCTACCCGGGAAAAATCCGTTACAAATATTTACAAGCAGCTTATTAATGGAAATTATTTCGAAAGTTCAAAAAGAAACCAGATCGTAATTGGCAAAAAACTGGCAGACAATTTAGGTATAAAAGAAAAATCAAAAATTATTTTAAGCTTTCAGGGTTTTGATGGTTCAATAATTTATGGTGCATTCCGTGTAACGGGAATTTATCAGACTGAATCAACTTCATTTGACAGGATGAATGTCTTCGTTCTGGAAAATGACCTTACTACACTTCTTGGTTCAAATACATTTAGCCATGAAATTGCAGTTAGATTAAGTTCAACTGAAAGTGCCGATTCAGTTTATTTATTATTAAAGAATGAATTCCCTTCCCTTTCTGTAAAAAGCTGGAAGGAACTTGCACCTGAACTTAAGCTTATGGATGAAATGATTAATACCCAGTTAAATATTTTCCTGGGAATTATTCTATTTGCTCTCTTGTTTGGAATAACAAATACCATGTTAATGTCTGTAATGGAAAGAGTAAGGGAATTCGGAATGCTTATGGCAATCGGAATGAAACGCAGAAGAGTTTTTTCAATGATAATAATAGAAACAGTTTCGCTTTCACTTGTCGGTGCTTTAATAGGAATAATATTCGCATCAATCTTAATAACTTATTTTGGAAATGTGGGAATTGATCTTTCAACGTTTGCCAAAGGTTTTACTGCATGGAATCTAAGCCCGGTTCTCCAGCCAAAACTTCCGGGTTCATTTTATTTTTCGATAACAATAATGATAGTGGTAATCGCAATTTTATCCGCAGTCTATCCCGCGGTTAAAGCAATAAGATTAAAACCGGCAAAAGCTATCAGGACATATTAACGGAGAAATAATGGCTCTTATAAAATTAAATAAAGTTTCAAAAATTTATGATGGATCTGCCGTTCCGGTAAAAGCATTAAGTGAAGTGGATCTTTCAATTGAACAAAGTGAGTTTACAGCAATTGTTGGTCCATCAGGTTCAGGAAAAACAACTCTTCTGAATATTATCGGAGGGTTGGATGTTCCTTCATCTGGAAATATAATTGTTGATGATGTTGATCTTTCAACTTACAAACCTGATGAACTTGTAAATTTCCGTCTTCATCATATAGGTTTTGTTTTCCAGGCTTATAATTTAATTCCTGTATTCACGGCAAAAGAAAATGTTGAATTCATAATGCTGCTTCAAAAAGTTTCCAGACAGGAAAGAGAATCAAGAGCGACTGATTTGCTAAAGCAGGTTGGGTTAAATGACAGATTAAACAGCCGCCCTTCTGAATTGTCCGGCGGTCAGCAGCAAAGAGTCGCAGTTGCACGAGCACTTGCTTCTAAGCCTTCTTTTGTTCTTGCAGATGAGCCGACTGCTAATCTTGATTCTCAAACTGCTGAATCTCTTCTTGACCTTATGGAAGAATTAAATAAGAAATACAAAATGACATTTGTTTTTTCAACACACGATAGTAAAGTTATCGCAAGAGCTCACCGCGTAGTTACACTTGAAGATGGAAAAGTCAAAAAAGATGTTATCAATAAAAAGATCATTGATAAAGTTTCAAATTAGTTATTACACCTCTTTATCCGGCGTTAGTTTGGTTCTTACAAAATGAAAAGTTTTTTTCTATTCATACTGATTCTACTCTTTTCGAATACTGTCACGGCACAACTTTCTTCCTTTGATATTAATGGATATGCAAAATATCTTTTCAGTTCTACAAAATTGCCTGAGGCTCCGGAGAGATATGATGATCATCTTCTTCATGCCCGGTTAAATACACGCTGGTATCCCGCTGAAAATTTAAAAGCAGTTATGGAATTAAGATTACGTGCTTATTACGGCGAATCTGTTGAACACACTCCTGATTTTATTAATCAGATTAAAGGAAATTTTGATTACCTGAATCTCGGTGCCGTTCTTTGGGATGAAAAAAAATCTGTGGGTTACATTGAAATGGACAGGTTATATCTAGATTGGAATTACAGCAATCTTCAACTTACATTTGGAAGACAAAGAATAGCCTGGGGGACAAGCTGGGCGTGGAATCCTATTGATATTTTTAACCCGCTTTCGGTGCTGGATTTCGATTATGAAGAACGACCTGCAGTTGATGCAATCAGGGCTCAATATTATACAGGTGCTCTTTCAAAAATTGAATTGGCTTTCAAACCTGCAAAAGAAAAAAAGGGTATTATTGCTGCAGGTTTGCTTTCTTTTAATTTTGAAGATTATGATTTCAATCTTATAGGGGGAGTAAAAGATGAAAGATGGTTAACAGGTTTGGGATGGGTTGGAGATATTTCCGGTGCAGGTTTCAGAGGAGAATTTTTATTGATAAAAGGAAAGAAAATCTCTCTACCCTTTTCAAGTTACACTTTTGGATCGGATAAACCGGTTTACTCATTTGTTATTTCCGGTGATTATACTTTTCCTAATTCGTTTTACATCCATACGGAAATTCTTCATAACAGTACAGGTGTTGAAAACTCAACTGCCCTGTATCAACAGACTGCATTGAATCTTGGATTTCTTTCGGCTGCACGATGGTCCTTATACCAGGAATTGGCTTATGATTTTAGTCCATTAGTAAGGGGAACTATTTTCGGTTTGTTTAATCCCGATGATAAATCTTTTGTGGTCGTTCCTTCAGTTAGTTATTCTGTTTTTACAAATGTTGATTTACTTTTGCTCGGTATGCTTTTCAATGGAAAATCTTTAACTGAATATGGAAATATCGGAAGTACAATCTTCATCAGGTTAAAATATTCGTTTTAGTTCTGCTGATAAAAGAATAAATATTTTACTCAGATGAATAACCCGCAATCATTTCTAGGACTGAATCGGTAACATCTTCTGTATCTTTTGAACTTAGCAGATGACCATTAACCAAAAATGAAAACACTAATTGTTCACCATCTGCAGTTGAAACATAACCTGAAAGCCCGCGGACATTTGAAATTGTTCCTGTTTTTGCATGAACATTTCCCTCTGCAAGAGTTCCTTTCATCCTGTTGCGGAGTGTTCCATCTACACCTGCAATTGGCAACGCATCTCTCCAGACTTCCCAATATTTATTCTTAGTCATTCCTTCTAAAATTTTTACAATCTCTTCCGGGCTTACATAATCATATCTTGATAATCCTGAACCATCCATAAATGCGTAGGTACCGGCTTCAATTCCAAAATTATTTTTCAAAACTTTTTCAACAACTTTTTTCCCGTTCAGGAAAGAACCAATTCCGAATTCTTTCCAACCTAAAACCCTTACCACAGTTTCAGCGTATAAATTCTGGCTCCTCTTTAACAAACCTGTAATTATCTTACTAAGTGGCGGAGATTTATATATTGAAACCTGTATAAAATCTTCCGGTTTATGATTCCAGTTTTTAATATTATCACAATCTACCGCATTACCTTTAACTTCTATTCCTTCATCCTGAAGAACTTCATTTAATACAGTTACATAAAAAAGTGTAGGATTTGTAAGCGAAGGCGTTTCCTCAAATGGCTGATCCCCTGCTTTCACATATCCTTTTATAAAAATTATATTTGAACCGAAGGGACGCTCAACAGAAATCCGGGTTCTTCCGGTATCATTAATATCTGTTTCATTTCTTATTTCATAATAATTGCTAAATAAATTCGGGATTATCTGAAGTGAATCATTTTTAGTTTGCGGAGGAATAATTCTGAGATCAACACAGTCTTCATTTAATTGAAGAGGTCCAACCTCCGCTGAATACCAGGCATCCAAACCATCAAAGCTCCATCCATAACCAAAAGGATTATCATCAAAGGCATTATCATCGCCGATTATATTTCCTGTAATTGTTTTAACCCCCAATGATTTTAAATCTCCCGCCCATTTTATAAAAACATCTTTGGGATTATTATTGAACCGGTTGTACAAAGTAGGATCCCCATTTCCAAAAACTATAATATCTCCTTCAAGTACTGAATCCTTAATCTCACCATTGTGAGTAAGATAGGTTTCAAATTGAAAATCCGGACCTAATTCTATTAATGCTGATGAAGTAGTTAAAATCTTTTCATTTGAAGCAGGCATAAACATTTTTTTCTGATTTTGTTTATACCAGACTTCGCCTGTTTTTAAAGATTTAATTAAAACTCCCCAATGTGCATGCTGAAACAAACTGTCATTAAACCTTTGCTGAATGCTGTTTTTCAAAAGTGAAAATTTATTTTGCCCAGTTAATCTGCCTGCGCTGCATCCTGAAACAAAAAATTGAATTAATAAATAGGAAAGGATAAGAAAAACCGGTATTCTTTTTTTCATAATTAAGACCGTAAAAATATTTATCAGATGATCTAAGCTAAATATTTTTTTATTAATTATTCTTATGATGAATGATGATTTTTGGGAAGAATTTTTTAATAAATGAAGCTTGAACAGAATAAATTTTTTCTCTGGATATTTGTACTGCAATACTTATATTAAAGTCGCCCGGATTAATTTTTTCTTGCTAAAATAAGGTACCATAATAACGGAAAGATTATGAAAATACTACTCTATTCTTTATCATTTTTGTGTATAAGCTTTCTACTTATATCCGGTTGTTCTGAAACAACTGAAGATGCACCAATTGCAATTGATGAACAATTTAACGGTTATGAGAGTTTTGCTGTAGCAGAAATACTTACAAAAAACTGTGCACTGCCTGAATGCCACCGAGGTGAAAGTGCACAAAATCATCTCTCATTTGAATCATATTCCCGGATGATAAAAGGTTCTATCGGAAGGCATGTTGGTGAACATGAACATATGCATAAAATTTTAAACACAACTACAGAAAATACACCTTACGGTGGAAGCCCTTTTGTACCTTTTGATGCAAAAAATAGCTTAATGTATAACCTTATTATTGGCAATATAACAGATGCTGACCACAGGATGCCTTACCTGAAAGATCCATTAAGCCAGTCGCAAATAGATATTTTAAAAAAATGGATTGATAATGGAGCAAGAGATTTTAATGGGAATGTTCCCTATCCAGGCAATCATGAAGTTTATGTTTGCAACCAGGGAAGCGACCAGATTTTTGTAATTGACACTGACTATAAAGTTGTTTCAAGAATACTTAATGTAGATACAAATCCTACAATAGTCGACAAACCTCATAACATACAAATCAGAGGTAACTATTATTATGCAACTCTAATTTCAACAGGACAATTCTTAAAGTTTGACAGAGGCACAAACCAGCTAATCGGCAAAGTTACAGGATTGGAATTGCCCGGAATGATAATGATTTCACCTGATGGTAAAACTGCTTACGTATCCAAAACCTCTACAGCAACCGGAGATTATAATATCGTTTATGTTATTGATACTGAAACAATGGCAAGAAAAACAAATGAGATAATACTTCCTGTTCCCGGGCTGCCGCATGCAATGTGGTTAACCAAAGACGGGAAGAAATTATATGTTGGAAATATGAAGAAGGACAGAATTTCCGTTGTTAACACTGAAACCAATGAAGTAGTTGATGATATAGTGCTTTCAAATGCGAACCCGGTTATTTATGAACCAATGCATTTATACTTATCGCCTGATGATAAATATTTATATGTAAACTGCAGAACATCAAAACAGATGCTTGTAATTGATACTGAAACAAAACAAATTTTACAGGAGATTCCTATTGCCGATCATCCTATGCAATCCGCTGTTTCTTCGGATGGAAGTAAAATATATGTTGTTTCACATCATGATCCGGTATTAACTATTGTTGAAAAGAACGGAACTACCTGGACACCAAGAGAAATAGTAAATGATGAGCTTTTCCATCATTGCTATGGCGCAGATCTTTCTCCCGATGGAAAATATCTTTTTATCGGATGTTCGAATGAAGAGAATGATTATATACCGCCTTATGAAATTCCTGGAACAACACAGCCATCTTTGCTCTGTATATTTGATACTCAGACAGAAGAGATCGTTAAAGTGCTTGATATGGGTTCTTATGCAACAGGAATGGCTGCAAGAGAGAATCAGAAATAAAATTCTAGATTAGAAGGGCGGAATTGGAATTCTTTTCTATTATTTCCTGAGCCAGGTTTAGATAAGCAAGTGAACCTTTTGACTTTGCATTAAATAATATAGAGGGTTTCCCGAAAAACTCAGATTCTGTTATGGCAATATTTTTCGGAATGACCGTCTTAAAAATTTGTTCATTAAAATTTTTATTCAACTCTTCATTCGTCATATTCTGAGCTTTTGTATTTGATTCATACATTGTAAGCAGAATACCTTCAATCTTTAATTTTGCATTAAAAGTATTCCTTATTGAATTAATATAAGTCACCATTCTTTTTAATGCTGAGATTGAAAACTTTCCGGCTTTTACTGGAATTAAAATAGAACTGGCAGCAGCAAGTGCAATTGTAGTTAAACCTTTTATATAATGCGGGCAATCAATAATTATATATTCATACTTGTTCATTTCTTCCATTGAAAGAATATTGCTGAACAAATAGGGATTTCTTGTTAGTCGTTCTAATCTTTCTTCAATTTCATCAGATGCAACATTGATAGGAATAAAATCGAGGTTTGGTAAATCAGTTGGGTGAATTACCTGTGCTATGGATTTAGCATAACTGAAGACTTTAAACATCTCTCCCTGAATCATCTCCGGAGTAAAGCCCATATAAATTGTACAGGAACCGGAAGGATCAAAATCAATAAGAAGCGTTTTCTTTTCTGCAACTGCTAAACTTGCAGCAAGATTTACAGCTGTAGTGGTTTTTCCCACTCCCCCTTTTGGAACAGCAACAGCAATTATTTTTCTCATTCTATTTAAGTCCGGGTAAAACCACTGTTGATGGGAAAATTATTAATACTTCACTCATAAAATATTATGGAACCAAAGATTTTTTTAAGCTGGAACAAATTGATTTAGTATTACGGTGAATGTAGTTCCCTCACCTTTTTTACTTTTTACATTGATACCGGCATTATTCAACTCAATGTATTTTTTTGTCAGGGCTAATCCCAAACCATTACCTTCAAATTTCCTGGAATAACCTTCCTCCTCCTGTGAGAAAGGTTTAAATAAATTTGGAATATATTCCTGCGAAATCCCGATTCCTGTATCCATAACATCTACATTAATTTTATTATTACCATTATTATAAATCTTGATTTCCACTTTTCCGCGTTCCGTATATTTTATTGCATTATCAATCAGGTTCTGAAAAGTTTGGGCAAGCGTATATTCATCACCAAAAATAAAAGGTTCAACATTACCGGGATCAAAACTGAGCTGCAGATTTTTTTCCTTAGCAAGTGAATTAAATTCATTAACAAGTTTGAAAAGTAAATCTTTAATATCTATTTTTTCAATATTAACTTCATAATTGCCGGTCTGAATAAGGGACATATTTAAAATCAAATCAATAGTTCTTAAAAGTCTTTTCCCTCCGTTTTCAACAGCTTTAATTTCGGAATCCAATTCACCAGGTAATTTTTCCTGGATAATCTCACTTATTATAGAATTATAATTCATTACAACATTTAATGGTGTTCTAACTTCATGAGAAACCTGGGCAAGAAAAACAGATTTAAGCCTATCAGATTCCTCCGCTCTTTCTTTTGCTTCAACTAATTCTGCTTCGGCAAGTTTCCTTTCATGTATGTCAGTTATAGTTCCTGAAACACCAACAATTTTATGATCTTCACGGGTAAGGTGAGCATTAATTTCCATCCATCTTAATCCGCCGCTTTTTGTAATAATCCTTGCTTCACTCTTTGCTGATTCTTTTTTATTAAATATTATTGAAATAATTTCCTTTGAAATTTTTTTCTGATCTTCTGCAAAAATAAAATCAATTAAGGATTTGCCGATACTTTCATTAATTTTATAGCCGGTTAACTGGGTCCAGTAATTATTAATAAAAATAAATTTGCCAACAGAATCAGTCTGATAAATAACTTCATTTACCTGTTCAACAACAGATTTATACCGGTCTTCACTTTCTCTAACCAATTTTTGAGCCATCTTGAAATCAGTAATATCATTTATTACCCCGAGGGTTCCATTAATGTCTCCCCTGGAGTTTTTGTATGGAGTCCCTGAAATTCTTACCCAGTATTTGGATCCATCTTTTCTTTTCATTTGAATTTCATATGTATCAGTTCGATTTGTAAGTCTAAGTTTATTCTTTTCCAGAATTAAATTTTTATCTTTTGTATCAAGAAAAATTTCATAACCTTTTCTTCCAATCATTTCTTCAATTTTATACCCGCTCATTTCACTCATTCTTTTGTTTGCAAAAAGAATCCTGTCTTCCACATCAGTAATCAAAAGACCTTCTGCCATACTTTCAACAACAGTTTTATGTAATCCTTCACTTTCTTTTTTTGCGTCTTCAGCTTCTTTAATTTTTGTTATGTCCCTTTGCGCTCCCCAAATCCTTGTTAATTTTCCATCCTCAATAATTCCAAGCATGTTGTTTAAAAATATTTTTTGTTTCCTGCATTATCCATTTCAATACTTTCGAGGTCAACAATCTTATAGCCGCTTTCAATAAAGGCTTTCAGGTTCTCAGTTCTTTTAAATGACTTTTCAATAAATGAACTAAGTTTTAATCCCTGCATTTCCTTAGCGTTAGAATAACCATACATTTTCGCCATAGCATCATTACATTCCACAATAATTGCATCTTTCGTATAGTGCTCGATTTGTTTATTGACAGGTAAAGAAATTAAAAAAGGTTCTTTTAGTTCAATGCGGAATATACCTTCTGCACTCTGTTCAATTAATGCTTTATATAAATTATTAGTTCTCTGGATTTCTATATTGGACTGTTTAAGCTTTGTAGAAAATTTCTTTAATACGATAAATATCACTACCGAGGTTAGTAAAATAAAAAGTAAACCTTTTACCATACCCCATTGAAATAAATTTGAGGAGGTTTGTGTGGTGGAGCTAAAGAGAAGCAAATCAGAAAAAAGTATCCAGAGGATTCCAAAAACAAAATATATTGCTATAAATCTTGTAATATTTATGTTTTTTTCTTTTTGTTTCATCGGTTTAATTTCAAATTAATCATTGAGCAGAAAAAACAGCAATAAACCGTGAACCGACATTTTTTTCACTTTCAATTTTTAAATTTCCCCCGTTTCTTTCTATAAATTCTTTAATGAGAACCATTCCTAAACCGGTGCCATATTCTCTTTCAGTCCCCGGTGTTGAGAACATTTCACCATGCATTATTTTTCTCATATCAGCATCACTTATTCCCATGCCTGTATCTTCAACCATAATTTCAATAAAGATTTGATCATCTTCTGTAATTTTTTTCCTGGCAGATACCGTTACTTCACCTCGTTTGGGAGTAAACTTAACAGCATTCGATACAAGGTTCTGAATTGCAGAACTCATCATATCTTCATCAGCATTAATAAAAAGACCGGGATCAGTATAAATTCTAAACCCGATCTCTTTCTTAACAATATTTCCTCTCAGCAGCTTAACGCTATTCTTAAGCAGCATATCCAGATCAATCATAGTGGGTTTATATTCAATTCTGCCTGTCTGGAAACGTGAATACTGCAGTAAATTATTAGTCATTCCATACAAATTTTTTGAAGATTCGTAAATAACATTAAGATATTCTTTAATCTCATCATCAGTAAGCATATCATATTCAGTAGAAAGGATTTCAGAAAAGCCCAGTAAAGAATTGAACGGACTGCGAAGGTCGTGAGAAATTAATGAAAAGAGTTTATCCTTTGATAAATTAAGATCACTAAGTTTTTCTATTAAATTTTCTCTTTCCTGCTCAACTCTCTTTCTTTCAATTGCCATTGAGATAGGATGAGAGATCGCTTCAAGAATTTCTCTATCTCTTTTTGTATAAGCAAATTTATCATTATAATCCTGTACGACAAGAGCACCAATTGTATTCTCTTTAATCTTTAATGGAACACCAAGCCAAATTTCCGATTGCTCACCTATTAATTCAATCTCTCCTTTAGCAACAAGTTCCGCATCCAAAACTCTGTCAACCAAAGCAGACTTTCCATTTTTAATAACAAATTCGGTTAGCCCTTTTCCGAATTTAATCGGAGGACCGCTTTCATCAAACTTATCTATAAAATAAGGAAAAGTAATTAAGTCTGTTTCTTTATCGTGCAGAGCAATATAAAAATTTTCAGCAAGCATTAATTCAGAAATTGATTTATGAATAAATTTGAACAATTCATCAAGGTTTCTAACAATATTTACTGCCTGAAGAATTTGAGAAATAACTTTCTGAACATTCTCTTCTTTTTTCTTTTCAGTTACATCATGCCCGGTTAAAACAATTGAGGATATACTGCCACTTTTATCTTTTAGAATTGTTTTATCCCAGCTAATAAAAAGTTCCTCTTTGCCGGGGGTAATAATTTTAACTTCTATTTTCTGGTATTCATCGGAAAGCGGATTAATAAATTTTTTGAAGGTATTGAGTGAATCAATTTTTATTTTATTAGTAAAGAGGTTATTGAAATCTTTTCCGATAATATTATTTATACCAAAAATCTCCTGTCCTTTTTTATTAAGCAGAGTTACATTACTGTTTTCATCAATCATCAAAAAAACTATGTCCACAAGTGTAAGAATGGCATCAAATCTTTTTTTAGTATCAACAAGGTTATAAACATTTTTCCTGAAATCAGTAATATCTTTTAAAACACCTATGCTGAATATTCGTTCCCCGGCAGAATTAAACATTGTAAAAGCATTATCTTCTATCCATTTGCTTTCATTTTTCTTAGACTTGATAAGATATGTTGCACTAAACTCTTCAACTGTTTCCTCTTTTCCAATTCTGTTTTGAATAAAAACTTCTCTTTTACTGTTAACGATTTCCTTAACAATATTTTTAAAACCTATTTCATTAATTTCTTCGGTAGTATAGCCGGAAAGTTCAGTAATGCCAGAACTCATATAATTATATCTTCCGGAATTCTGATCAAAAAAATAAACAACCTTATTATAATCACTCAAAGAAGGAATTTCGGTAGAAAAATTGTCGCTTAACTTATTTGTTTTTTTTGTTTTTGGCAAAATCATTTAATATTTAAGATTTAACTCTTAATATCAAAAATATCATAAAAAAACAATTAAAGCATTAATTTTATTTATATCTATGCCCCCATTAAGCGAATTTTAACAGGCAACGAAAAATTTTTCAATTGCTAATGGGGTGCTATTTTTCTAAATTAATAACTAAGTTATTATTATTTAAAATGTTAAACCTTAACATATTCTTCGAATACACAGGCCTTAAAGAATTGCGGAGCTATTTCGTCTCCCAATTTGAGAACGTTTTCTAATTCCATCCTATTATTTTGTCAAAGATTAGAATTCTTTGACTTATTTCCCTAAAAATTTAATTTTTTTTAACTAACCAAACGGTATTCTTTTTGGTTAATAACTTTAATTTATAGGTATTAAAATGATGGAAAAAATTTTGATTAAAGATAAAATCACAGCAGATGAAGTGCACGAAGTTCTTAAACAATACATGCTTGTTGATGGATTTGATTTCGTGCTGGATTTAAAAAATAGTACAGGTATTTATCTTGTTGATGAAAAAACAGGTGATACATATATTGATTTCTTTACTTTCTTTGCTTCTTCCCCTTTAGGGATCAATCACCCTAAAATTCAAAAGATTAAAGATGAATTAGGTTTTGCAGCCATTAACAAAACCTCAAACTCGGACATTTATACAACCTATATGGCAGAGTTTGTAGAAACATTTGCAAATATTGCTAAACCTGATTATATGAAATATTTATTCTTTGTCTCGGGCGGTACACTTGCAGTCGAAAACGGACTAAAGGTTGCATTCGATTGGAAAGTGCAGAAAAATTTTGCAAAAGGTTATAAAGAAGAAAAAGGTCACCAGGTAATTCACTTCAAACAAGCTTTTCATGGAAGAAGCGGTTATACTCTTTCTTTAACCAATACAGAACCAAATAAGATTAAATATTTCCCGAAATTTAAATGGCCAAGGATTACAAATCCTAAAATTACTTTTCCGGTTGATTCACATCTTGATGAAATAAATAATCTTGAACAAAAAGCAATTGATGAAATTTATTCTGCAATAAAAAATAATCCGGATGATATTGCAGTAATTATTATTGAACCTATTCAGGGAGAAGGTGGAGATAATTTTTTCAGGCGAGAATTTTTTGAAAAGCTTAGAGAGATTGCCGATAAAAATGAAATTCTCTTGATGTTTGATGAAGTTCAAACTGGATTTGGTTTAACCGGAAAATTCTGGGCAGCAGATCATTACGTTAAACCTGATATTATTTCATTTGGAAAGAAAGCACAAATATGCGGTATAATGGTATCAGACAGGATTGATGATGTGGAAGAACATTGCTTTCGCAAATCAAGCCGTATAAACTCAACCTGGGGCGGAAATCTAGTTGATATGATAAGATCAAAATATATTCTGAAGACTATCCAGGAAGAAAATCTTGTTGAAAATTCCAAAGAAGTTGGAGAACATTTATTAAACAGATTGAAAGAGATTCAAACAGGGTTCCCAAATCTTATAAGTAATGCCCACGGTTTAGGTTTAATGTGTTCTTTTGATCTGCCAAATACTGAGATTAGAAATAAATTCAAGAATATTTGCCTGAAAGAAAAACTAATTATTCTTGGGTGCGGAGAAAAATCTATCCGGTTTAGACCGCCATTGAATATTACTAAAAATGAAATCGATAAGGGGTTGAATATTATTAGAAAAGTTCTATTTTTACTTTCGTAACAAAATTATTTAATATACTACTTGCATGATATCCCGCCTCCGGCGGGATTATCATTTTAAATAATTTCAATTATTTGAATTAAAATTTCAAATCTTTGTAATTTGTTGTTTATTATTAAAGAAATAAATGCCCGGTTCACTTTATATAGTTAGCACTCCAATTGGTAATTTAAAAGATATAACTTTGAGAGCCATTGAAACTCTTAAAGAAGTAAATTTTATCATTTGTGAAGATACCAGGGTTACTTCGGTACTTTTAAAGCATTATGATATTCAAAAAGAACTTTTCTCAATGAATGCTCAAACAGAAACAAAAAAAATTCCACAAATTATCAATAGAATTACCAATGGAGAAAATTGTGCTTTAGTTTCTGATGCCGGGACTCCTTCGATATCCGATCCTGGTTTTAAATTGATATCCAGTGCAATAAAAACTGATATTAAAGTTATTCCTATACCTGGAGTATCTGCTGTAATTGCAGCGATTAGTATCAGCGGCGTTCCCAGTGATTCATTTTTGTTTGAGGGATTTCTTCCAAATAAAAAAGGCAGGATGACTAAACTTAAACAGTTAGCTTTGGAAGAAAGAACTATTATTATTTATGAATCAACTTACAGGATAGAAAAACTGTTAAACGAATTACTTGAGTTTATGCCGGAAAGGTTTATTGTTATATGCAGAGAGTTAACAAAAAAATTTGAAGAAATTCGAAGAGGTTATCCGAAGGAATTATTAGAATCTTTTAACAGCTCCATTAACAAAGGAGAGTTTGTGGTAGTAATTGCTTCATCAAATTTCAAATTAAAGTAAACTACTCGCTGTCATAATCTACTAATGCTCTCACATCATAATTTTTAAGTTTGGTTCGTCCTTTAAGAAAAGACAGCTCAATAATAAATGAAACCTGTACAACCTGTCCACCTAATTTTTCCACCAGTTTGCAGGCAGCCTGTGCAGTTCCGCCAGTTGCAAGCAGATCATCGTGAACAAGAACTTTATCACCCTTTTTAATCGCATCTTTATGAATCTCAAGAGCATCCTTACCATATTCAAGCTGGTACATAATTTTTTCAGTTTCAGCAGGAAGCTTGCCTGGTTTTCTACAGGGAACAAAACCAACGTCAAGTTTTTCAGCGAGAGTTATTCCGAACATAAAACCGCGGGATTCAATTCCCACAACTTTTGTGATATTTTTATTTCTTGCAAAATCAAATAGTAAAGTGGAGGTTTTTTTTAGAGAAACCGGATCTATAAGAAGAGTTGTTATATCTCTAAACACAATTCCTTTTTTAGGGAAATCTTTTACACTCCTGATAACACTCTTAAGATTTTCGCTCATTCATTCCTCTTTTTTGAGAAAATTTTCTAATCCTTTTTTAAAATCCTCCGATGAACGGCTGATTGTGTTCAATCTTACACAATAATCAACTGCATTCTTAACATTCAAATTTGAAATATCGCCAAGCATTTTTTTTGTCATTTTCATGCTTGAATTAGAATTAGTTAATAGTTTAGCTGCAAGATTTTTCGCCTCAAGCAGTACATTACCGGATATATAATCTGCTAAACCCAATTCAAGCGACCTTTCAGAATTAATTATATCTCCTGTAAGGAGAAGCTGCTTTGCTTTCGACGCGCCAATTTTCTTAATAAGAAAAATTGAAACAATAGCAGGAATAAATCCAATCTTCACCTCTGAATACCCAAACTTTGCGTTGTTCTTATCAGCAATAATAAAATCACATACACTTGCCAAACCGCAACCTCCTGCTATTGCATCACCATTAACCGCGGCAATTGTTGGGATTGGATAATTATATAATTCAAGGAATAATTCAGCAAGAGATTCTGAATCTTTTTCATTCTCGACCGAATTATATTTGCCAAGCTGATTTAAATATTCAAGATCTGCTCCGGAGCAAAAACTTTTTCCTTGTCCCGTAATAATTAAGACTTTAACATCATCCTTTTTAATTTCTGTTAATTTCTTTTTTAATTGCTGTATAAGTTCAGGGTGAAGCGCATTCCTTTTTTCAGGTCTGTTGAGAGTTAAGATTGCTGTGTGATTTTCTTTAGAATACTTGATCATATCCTCTAAAGAATTCTAAAAATGAAAGGTGTAATTTCTTTAATACCATAGAGTTATGTTATATAGATAAGTAATATTTGAAGTAGAATTTAAACAGCAATTTTATATTCATTAAGCTTTTCAAGATATTTCAGTAAAATATCTTCAACAGGTTTAAATTCAGTTACAGTCATTAATGCTGCTCTTATCTGTGATGCATTGTATAATCCTTTAAGATACCCCGAATAAAATTTTCGATGCTCCAGAACTGCTCTTTTTTCACCTTTAACTTTAATTGCCAATTCAAGATGACGAATGGTGGTATTAATTCTTTTCGCAGGTTCAGCCAAAGTGGAAACATAACCTTTAGCCAGTAATTGTTTTGCATCTTCAAATATCCAGGGATTTCCAATTGCCCCTCGTGCAATCATTACACCGTCTGCACCCGTTTCATCAAAAGCTCTTTTTACATCGTGTGCAGTTAATACATTACCATTAAGTATAACCGGAATATTAACAACATCTTTAACTTTTCGAATCCATTCCCAGTAAGCTTCTCCCTTATGCCCCATAACTCTTGTTCTGCAATGAACAGTTAAAGCTTTCACCCCTACGTCTTCCATTCTTTTTGCAACATCAACAATGTAGATACTGTTATTATCAATTCCCAATCTTGTTTTAACAGTAACAGGAATGGAGACAGAATCCACAACAGCTTTTACAAGTTTCTGCATATAGACAGGGTCTTTAAGAAGTCCGGCCCCCGCACCACAAGCAACAACATTCTTAACCCAGCAGCCGGCATTAATATCAATAAGGTCAGGGTTTTCAGCTTCAGCAATTTTTGCAGCACCAACCATTGAATCAATGTTTGAGCCATAGATTTGAATTCCAACCGGTCTTTCTTCATCAATAATTTCAAGCTTCTTATGAGTTTTAGCTGATGCTCTAATCAAACCTTCGGAATTAACAAATTCAGTGTAGACCATATCAGCACCCAGCTCTCTGCAAACCAGCCGGAATGAAATATCAGTAACATCTTCCATGGGTGCCAGAAGAATAGCTTTTTCAATATTTATTTTGCCAACCGTTAACATATTCTTTTTTATTTTGTACTTTTAAAATAAAAATTATTAATCAAACTAACGAGACAATTTATTTTAAGTAAAATTATGAAAATAATAATCATTACTTCGTTAATGCTGGGGTTTTTCCTATTTGATTTTTCATATTCTCAGCAATCAACCATTGGTACCCAGGTAAAGCAGCATCTTGAAAAAGAGATTATACAGAAAGTTGATCTGAATTATCTCCTTTACTTACCTGAGAATTATGATTCGCATGATAAGTGGCCGCTAATGTTATTTCTGCATGGTTCCGGAGAACGAGGTACCGATATAGAAAAAGTCAAGGTTCATGGTCCGCCAAAACTTATTGAGCAGGGAAAAGATTTTCCTTTCATTGTCGTTTCTCCTCAGTGCCCGGATAACCAATGGTGGGAAATATCTGACCTGGATGTTCTTCTGAACGAAATAACAGAAAATTATAATGTTGATACAGACAGAATTTATGTTACTGGTTTAAGTATGGGTGGTTTTGGAACCTGGGATCTGGCAATCAAATATCCGAATCGTTTTGCTGCAATTGCTCCTGTTTGTGGCGGCGGTAATTCTCATTTAGTTGAAATTTTAAAAGATGTTCCTGTTTGGGTTTTTCATGGCGGGAAAGATCCTGTTGTTCCTGTTTCATATGCTCAGGAAATGGTTGATGCACTGAAAAAAGCTGGCGGGAATGTAAAATTAACTATATATCCTGATGCCGGTCATGATTCCTGGACAGAAACATATAATAATCCGGAACTTTATGAATGGTTCTTAAAACAAAAAAGAGGATCTAAATAGTATTAGGATTTTTTTGAATTGAAATAAAATTTCTCAGTTAAAAACTTAACTTTAAGTTTAGTTAAGACTTGTCACTATTCATTCAATTTGATTACTAAGATTTTAACTCCATAAAATTAAGGTATAAGAATGAATAAGTTTACAATTAATAATCTCTCCATCATTATTTATGTAATCCTTTTTTGCTCATCATTTACTTCCGCCCAGTGGCAAAAAACTAACGGGATAAAAGGAGGTTACTTTTACCAGGTTGCAGGTGATGAACAGAATCTTCTTGCAGTGACAAATTATGGAACTGTATTTCATTATTCTAATGGTGATTGGAATTTCCGCAGTTCTTCAGCTTACTTTAGTGATATTTATATGCTTGGTGATGAATGGATCGGTTATTCAAGCAATTCTATTTTACGCTCCGGTGATGATGGAATTACCTGGCAGGAAATACTCAAATCTTCTAATACTAATTTTTTATTGGATGCAAAGGTAATAGGAAATAAGATCTATGCAATCAGTCAGGATTCTATTTTCTATTCTGATAATTTTGGTGAGACATGGCAAATCAGCGAATTAAATTTTAATATTGTTTCAGGTAGTGATACCGGGTTCATTTATGCAATTTCATCTTTTTACGTTAAAGATAATTTATTATTAGCGAGTGGTTTTACAACTATTCCATCAAGCTTTGAAGCAATAGTTTATTCAACAGATATGGGGACAACATGGCATTTAACAAATTTCCCCGAAAATATTTTTAATACTTTCTTCTTTGATATAACCGGTGATGAAAATTTTTATTATACATCCACTTCAAACGGATTCTTTAAATCTGATAATGGAATAGACTGGATAGAAATTAATAATGGTTTGCCATTTCAGGGTGTTTCTCTTTCCGTTAGTAAAATAAATATTTATAAAAATGATTTGATTGCAATAATAAATAATGATCCTTCAGGATTATACAGATACAATGGAACAGCCTGGCAGTTATTATACAATGAAACTTTCCCTGTTTATATATCAGCAGTGAACAACGATCTTATTTTATGCGGTGATGGAAATGTTATTAAGTATGATGGAATAAATAATCCTGTATTGACCAGTGATATTATTGCCTCAACATCAAAACCAATCACTTCATCAAATGGGGCTGTTTATAGTAATTATCGAAGCAACTTATATAGAACAATTGATGAAGGGAAGAACTGGGAAGTTATTTATGAACACTCCGGTACTTTGATCATAGATAATGAATCTGTTTATACAACTTCAACTCCGGGAATTATTAAATCATCTGATATGGGAAACGATTGGACAACAATAACTTCAAACATACCTGCTTCGTATGTTCCAAAACTTTCATCAATAGGATTATCGGATGGAGTTTTATATGCGGGGTTTAATGGTGTAAGACCACGAACACATTTACCGGCAGTTTGGGAACAAGGTGGAATATTTAAGTCAACAAATGATGGAGAATCCTGGAGTCCTTTCAACACAGGTTTACCAACAGATGCAGGAGTTCCAACACCGGTTTACACTATTACAACAAATGGAAATGTGGTTATTCTTTATACCGCTTCGGGAAGATTTTCTTTAATAAATAATAGCTGGGTAGATATTTCAAATGGTTTTCCTGCAAATACTTATGTAAGCAATATCGAAATATTTAAAGATGATATAATCTTTTTAACGAATAACGGATTATTTATTTCACACGATAAAGGTATATCAAAAGAAGAATTCAACAACGGTTTACCTTCATTCCCTTACTACTATACAATTCTTTTTCCATACGAGGAAACAATTTATATTTTTTCAAATGATAATGTTAATAATGTTTATAAACTTAAAGGTAATGAATGGATATTAACTGATTTGGTTTTTCCCGAAAATTTAAAATTTATCTCTTTACAATCAGTAGATAATATTCTTTATGCAGGAACTTATGATAACGGTATCTGGAAATTCAAACCTGAAATAACAAGCAGTGATGATAAACTACAACCTGTGTCTTATGGATTAGCACAGAATTATCCTAATCCTTTTAATCCTGCCACAACAGTTGAATATCAGTTAAAGACTGAGGGATTTGTACAATTAAAAATTTATGATGTGCTGGGAAATGAAGTAAAAACTTTAGTAAGTGAATATAAACAGGCGGGAGAATATAAAATTGAGTTTGATGCTTCATCCTCCAATGGCGGATTAACGAGCGGAATTTATTTTTACAAGCTTGTTACAAATAATTTTACTGAAACTAAAAAAATGATTCTTCTTAAATAATACCCTCTCTCAGCCGGTACTATTTTAAATTAGTATCGGCTTTCAATCTATTCCTATTTTTGTTTTCAAATAGAATACGCTGTAAATTAAAATTGCAAACACAAAAACAGCCCCGGTTAAAAATGGAATAGAATGTCCAAAGAATTCAAATGAAAATCCTCCCCAGAGTGGTCCTAAAACTCTTGCTAATGCAGATATTGATTGATTTATTCCAAGTATTGCCCCTTGTTCATTATCTGGTGTTACTTTTGAAAGAAGACTAAGTGTAGTTGGGATTAACAGTCCTGTCCCAAGTGTAAAAATTCCTGAGACAGCTCCAAGCATAAAATAGCCTGAACTGTTTGGCATAAACAACATAGAAATCAAAAGTAAAAAAGCTCCTAAAGAAATTATTGTTATCTCTTTAAATCTTTTACTTAAAAGATGAATTAATGCTGTTTGAGCAAAAGCAGAAAACAGACCCATTATTCCAAATAAGGATCCAATCTGCATATCACTAAGATGATAGTCTTTATAACCTAACAAAGAGAATATTCCAAAAATATTTGACATTGAAAATGTTATAATGAAAAATACAATTACAACAATCCCAATAGCTGGTCTTCTTAAAACCTCTGAAAAAACTTTATAATCAAAAAGGCGATGCGATTTTTTATCAGATTTTTCTTTAAGGCTTTCCGGAAGAACCAGGGATGTTATAATAAAATCTATAAAAGAAAATGAAGCGCCAACGTATCCAATAACCTCAATACCGTACTTTGAAAGAAAACCTCCGATAAGCGGACCAAATACAAAACCTAAAGCAAAAGCTGCTCCTATTAATCCCATCCCCTTAGACCTGTTTTCTTTTGTTGTTATATCAGCAATGTAAGCCTGAGCTACTGAAATGCTGCTTCCACCAAGCCCCGCAATTATTCTTGAAATAAATAAAACCAGGTATGAGCCAGCAAAAGAAAATATTAAGTAACTGAGACTTGAGAGGAGAAGACAAAAAACTATTATCGGTTTTCTTCCTTTTTTATCCGAAATGGATCCGAAGAATGGATTAAAAATAAATTGGACAAAAGAAAAAACAGCAACTAAAAGTCCTATTTGAAAATCAGAAGCAGAAAATTTCTTTACAGCAATTGTGGGAAGTATTGGAATTAATATTCCGAATCCGATAAGATCAATAAAAACGGCAAGAAAAATTAATAACAGCGAAGATTTATTTTTCAACTCAGCTTTTCCATTTCATTTATCACAGCAGTATTTGGTGAGTCAATAAATTTCTTTAAATATTAAAAAAATGTTTGTAAATATAAGAAGAAATAAAATAGAAGATGGAGAGGAAGAGCAAGTGTAAGTTCAAGTTCAAGTGTAAGTTCAAGTTCAAGAGTAAGTTCAAGTTTAAGAAATTTATCAAATCGTAAATTTAGAATTCTTCAACAAAAAATTATTTCAGCAGCCCTGGATTTTCAATTACTTTAAGCTTCCATTCGGAATTAATAAAATCATAATCTCTTGGTTTAATATTTGTAATAAGCAATGCTTTTTCTCTATACAAATTAATTTTATCAGAATATTTTTTCATTATTTCATTTGTATCATTAAATGACTGAGATTTATTTTCTAAATCTGCTTTACTAAAATAATCATCAACTGAGCTTTTATAATCTTTTAATAAAGGCACAATTACATATTCATTTCCCTTATTTGTTTCACCTTTAAAAACCCACGTAGGTATATAAGAAACATTTGAAATATCAATTTCTGAGCTCTTATTATTTTTTGTTATTTCAATATTCAGAATTACTCCCCCATCTGTATATCTTTTTCTCTGGTTGGAAATAAAATTGCCGAGGGAATATGCAACAAAACCGGAATCCAGACTGGTATTTTTTGTTTTGAAAAATTGAACCGGCTCCAAAACGTGAGGATGACCGCCAATAATTATATCAGCTCCAAATGAAATTGTTTTTAATACAACTTCTTTTTGATATGAAGTTGGTTCTCTTTTATATTCTTCTCCAAAATGATAATGTACAAGAACAATATCTGCCCCGGTTTCGCGGGCTTTTTCTACATCAGCTTTTATTAAATCAAAGTCTATTAAATTTATAAGATAAGATTTCCCTTCCGGAACAGGAATTCCATTGGTACCAAAAGTGTACGCAAGAAATGCAACTTTAATTCCTTTAATATCAATAATTCTTATCGTATTTCTGTCTTCAGCAGAATTAAAAGTACCATTATAAAGAAGACCATTTTGTTTTATCTGTTCAATAGTTTTTAATACACCATATTCTCCCCTATCAAGAGAATGATTGTTTGAAGTCGTTAAAAGATGAAATCCGGCATTATATAGTGCGGTTATATACTCATCGGGCGTATTAAAGAGAGGATAACCTGAATAAACTTTATTCTTCCCTGCTGTTACTGTTTCAAGGTTTCCAAAAACAAAATCTGATTCTTCAAAATATTTTTTCACTTCCCTGTAAACTGGATTAAAATCAAAACTGTCTTTTGAGACTCTTGCATAATCATATTGAGGTGAATGGCACATTAAATCACCAACAACTGAAATTCTTATTGTTACTGTTGAGTCTTTCTCTCCCGAAGAAAAACAGTAAGAACCGGAATACAGAATAAAAATTGTTAATATATAATTCTTCAAAATCAGAAAAGAATAATTAATTGAATGTAAAAAGATGTGTTTAAAAAATTCTTTTACAAATAAGAAATGCAGAGCGATACAATTATACCGCTCTACAAAATGTAATAAAAATTATTCCTGATGATCGGAATAATTAAATAAAAAGAAAAAGCACTGCAGTTAGAAACTAACCTTGCTTCTCAGCTTTCCTGCTTGCTTTTACATCCTGAATGTCCTTACGAACTTCCTGAGCAAGTTTTCTTAAATCACTAAGACCTTTTCTTACTCTTGTACCTGCAGCAGCTTGTCCTCTTTCATAGAATTTCTGGAAATCAGTTTCCAATTCTTTTACTGCATTTACTAAATCCTGATATTTATTCATAGAACCTCCTAAGTATTTGGTTGAGAAAAAGTTAATTAATATTCTCCAGAACTATTTCAGCAATATCTTTTACAGTCACTTCTTCTGTCTTTTCAAAATGTTTAACGCCGTCATTAAGCATTGTCATACAGAAAGGACAGGCAGAAGCAATTGTATCGGCACCGGTTGCTAAAGCTTCTTTTGTTCTTTCTTCGTTAATTCTTCCCCCCTCTTCATCTTCAAGAAACATTCTTCCGCCGCCCGCACCACAGCAAAATCCCTTGCTTCTGCTTCTTTCCATCTCTATAAAATCTAAACCTGAAATACTCTTCAAAGAATTTCTTGGTGAATCATAAACAGAATTATATCTGCCAAGGTAACAGGAATCATGATAAGTAGCTTTTATTTCAGCATTTTCTTTTTTTAATTTTATTCTGCCTTCGTCAATTAATTCATCTATGAACTGAGAATGATGTTTAACATTATAATCGCCGCCAAATTGTTTATATTCTCTTCCAAGTGAATGGAAACAATGCGGACAAGCAGTAACAATATTTTTAACTCCATACCCATTCAGAGTTTCAATATTTTCCTTCATCATCATCTGGGCTAAATATTCATTTCCAAGTCTTCTTGCTGTATCTCCATTGCATTTTTCTTCTGTTCCCAAAATTCTGAAATTTATGCCGGCTTCCAGCAATATTGAAGCAAAAGCTCTTGAAACTTTTTTATACCTGTCGTCATACGATCCTGCACAGCCAACCCAGAAAAGTAATTCATTGCTGGAATCTTCCGCCATTGTTTTAATATTAAGCCCTTCAGCCCAATTGGCTCTATCTGAATGATTAAAAGCCCACGGTGTATAATTTGTTTCAATACTTTTAAAAACATTATTTAGATTCTGCGGAAATTTTGACTCTGTTAAAACAAGATCTCTTCTCATGTCAACAATGGAATCTACATGCTCAATCATTACAGGACATTCCTGAACGCAAGCCATACAAGTTGTGCATTCCCATAGCTCAATATCTGTTATATAATCATGTACAAGAGAATTTTCAAAAACTTCACCGGTTGTTTCTCCGGCAACTATAAGCGGAGCTTTATCTTTTGTTCGTCGCCTTATATCAACAATTATTTTTCTTGGTGATAATGATTTTCCAACAGTTGCCGCAGGGCAAGAATCTGTACATCTTCCGCATTCGGTACAGGAATAACCATCGAGAATCTGTTTCCAGGAAAGCTGCTCAATATCTGCAGCACCATAAACTTCTAATGATTCATCTTCAAGATTTACCGGTTTAAGTGTATTTCTTATTTCATCCAGATTTGCAAAATATGTGTTTGGTATAGATGTAAGAACATGCAAATGTTTAGAATAAGGCAGATAATTTAAAAACCCAAAAATTACAACAAGATGTGCCCACCAGAAAAATTCATAATAAAAATTCTGCGATGTGCTTCCTTCGTTATAAAAAATTCCCGCAAGATATCCTGATATCGGACGAACTTCATATTTGGATAAAACAAAATTATGTTTGGCAATTAATGATATATTTTGTCCAAACATAAATACGCAGACAAAAATTATAAGAATCAAAATAAACGCTGCATCTGCTTTTCCGGATTTACTAACTTCGAGGCGTGGAATATGAATTACAAATCTTCTGTATAAAGCATAAAGACAGGATAAAATAACAAGTACGCCAAAAACATCCTGTATTATTGTTACTGCAGAATAAAACGAACCGGCAAATTTAAACGAGAATGAAGAATAAAATCCCTGGATAATTGATTCTATAACTGCAAAAAGAAAAAGAACAAATCCCCAAAAAATTAATAAATGTAAAATACCTGCTTTTGGATCTCTTAAAAGTTTGGTTTGTGCAAAAGCAATTATCCAAACTTTTTTTAATCTCCTTCCAGTATTATTAAATCTATCATCCTTTTTCTTTGCAACACACATATAAAGAATAAGATTTCTGCAGCTCCATATAAAAACTGTAAGTGCAAAAATAAAGAAGAAAATAAAGATGATATTTTTTAATTCCATATTATTTATAGAATATCAGAACTAATTTTGATTAGAGCTTTTCATTTTAATTGCAAAATAGATTGTTGCTGCAATAAAAACTTTTATAACTGTCCAGATTGAAAAAATAGCAGCACCTGCTTTTAACGCTACATTAAAATCCTTTATAAAGAAAAAATTAAGATATAATGTGCCGGCTACAATAATTGCCAGAGCGCCAATAAACATTGAAGATACAACAATTACATAGGATTTATTCATTTCAATTAAATATCCGGTAATAAAAGCAGCCACAGGAAAAGCCAGAAGATAACCCCCCGTAGGTCCAAAGAGTCTTGCAATACCAATAGCTCCATCGGGTATATGAGCAAAAACAGGAAGTCCCATTACTCCTAATGAAAGATAAACAAGCTGGCTTAATGCACCCTTCTTAGAACCTAAAAAGGCTCCTGATAAAAGAACAGCTATTGTTTGAAGTGTAAAAGGAACTGGTTTTACTGGAATTGTAAATTGCGCAGCTACTATTGTTAAAATTGCAAAAGAAAATATCCATACGACACTACTTTCAGAAGCTTTTTTAAAAATACTTTTTATTGTAAGGACTTTTACATTTTCGTATGCATCCATTTATAACCCTCAATTTTAATTAATAAAAATTATTTGCTTTTCATATTTAGATTGAATTGAAAGAGGATATTAATTTCAAAATTTTCTGTTTTATTAATATAAATTATCAATCTATATAAAGTTTAGATTGGCTCAAAAGTAAATCCTCTCTCATTTCCTGCCAAATATGCAACATATAGAAAGAAAAGTCAAGAATTTAGCTCATTTTGAAAGTTTTTAAATTTGAAAAAAAAATTTATGCTAAAACAGCATTTTATGAATGTTTGATTTCTTTTGTTTTCATCCACTAATTCATTATTTTTTTAAGCCCGCCTCAGCGGGATGATGAAAAACATTTATTTTAGTGAATTATGAAATATTTATTAGTTATTCCTTCAATTGATATTAAAGATGGAAAAACCGTAAGAGTTGTTAAGGGAATCCCCGAACTTGATTGTATGGAATACGGCAGCGATCCGGTTGAAATGGCTAAAATTTGGCGCGCTGAGAATGCTAAGCTTTTACATATTGTTGATTTTGATGGTGCGTGGGAACATTCAAGAAAAAATTATAAAATCATTGAGGAAATCTGCTCATCTGTTATTATTCCTGTTGAGTTTGCCGGAGGAGTTCGCAGTCTTGATGATGCTAAACAAATAATGGATACAGGAATATGCAGGCTAGTTATAAGCACAATGGCTATTGAGTATCCTGAAGAATTTAAAAAAGTTTTTGAAATGTATGGACCAAGTAAAATTGTGGCAAGCCTTGATATAATTGGAGATGAAATTATAACAAGAGGAAGAAAAAGAAAAACAGGAATTTCTTATAAAGAATTTGTTAAAAAAATGGTTGATATTGGAATAGAGCGGTTTAATGTAACTGATGTTGAAAGAAATGGAATGCTTGAAGGCCCTAACCTTGAGCTGACAAAAGAAATTGCAATTCTGACAAAAAAGAAAATAACTCATTCAGGAGGAGTTAGTAATAAAGATCAGTTAATTGAAATTCAGAACTTGATGCCTCTTGGAGTTGATTCTGCAATTGTTGGCAGAGCTTTTTATGAAAACAGATTTCCTTGCCAGAGACTCTGGCGAGTTGCCGAATCAGGAATTTTCAATTAAGGTAAAAAAAAATGAGTGACAAAAAAAAAGGAGTGCACAGCAGCTTTTGGGCAAACATTTTTAATTCACCGGAGAAAAAAACGAATTTAAAAAAATCTTTACAATCAATCCCTGTTTTTAGCAGCCTTTCCGGAAAAGATTTATCAACATTACTGAATATTGTACACGACAGGACATATCTTTCAGGCGAATATATTTTTTACCAGGGAGATCCAGGAATCGGACTTTACGTTATTAATGAAGGTGAAGTAGCAATTCAGAGATCAAATGACACAGGCGAAATAATTCCTCTCGCAACTTTTTATGAGGGCGATTTTTTTGGCGAACTTGCTCTCGTTGATGGAGAAAAAAGATCGGCATCTGCTGTTGCAAAAACAGATTGTAAAGTTTCGGTTATCTTTAAGCCGGACCTTGATGAATATATTGAAGCATACCCCAGGAAAGGTATTAAAATCCTTGAAGGAATTTCACAGATAATTGCCACCCGCTTAAGAAAACTCAACGAAGATCATTTTACACTTCAAAATAAATCAAGAGAAACATCGGAGACAGACTATGGAACCTGACATAAATAAAATATTGGTGCCTATAGATTTTTCAGACTATTCAAAAAGCTCTCTGAAATATGCTGTTAATTATGCAAAACACTTTAACGCAGCTTTGATCCTGGTTTATGTAATTGAACCTGTTATTTATCCGCCTGATTTCAGTATGGGGCAAATTGCAATTCCAACTACAGGTTTAGATATGGATAAACGGGCAAGTGAGGAACTCCAGAAACTTGCTGAGAAAGAAATACCATCAAATGTAAATGTTAAAAGAATAATTAAAACAGGGAAACCATTTGTTGAAATAATTGAAACTGCAGTAGATGAAGATGTTGATTTAATTATTATTGCAACTCATGGTCACTCAGGCGTTGAGCATATTTTATTTGGAAGCACTGCTGAAAAAGTTGTGAGAAAAGCTCCCTGCCCTGTCTTAACTTTAAGAGAACCTGCTAAAGGATTCAGGTTCAAAGAAGAAATGAAGAAATAATTATTTTATCTGAAAATTCTCTAAAAAAATTATTCTGAATTTAAATTATATTTGTTCATCTTTCTCAACATTATTATTCTTTTTCAGTAAATTAAAAAATAATTAATAAGGAGATTTATGCGTAATTTTTTACTGCCGGGGTTTATGTTTCTGATTTTAACAGTAAAAACATTTCCACAATTAAGAGAACCTGTCGCTGAAGGAAATTATAGTTATAAACCTGAAAATTGTATTTGCTTAACTGAAGAAGAAAGACAAAAAATTATTTCAGAAAATATAAAGATTATTACCCGACTTACTGCTGAAGGAAAAATTGAAGCTCCGAAACCTTTGGCTGTAAGCTTTAGCTGGCCATTAAAAGAAGCAGATAACCTCAATGATTACAGTTATTACGGTATATCCAATTTTGTTGATCACAACCCGGCTTTCAACAATCATCTGCTCGATTATAACGGTGGGACAAGAACTTATGATCTTTCCAATTATAACCATCAGGGAACTGATATTTTCTTATGGCCTTTCTCATGGTACAAAATGGATAACAGCCAGGTTGAAATAGTTGCCGCCGCTGATGGCGTTATTATTGGTAAGTATGATGGTAACTTCGACCATAATTGTGCAATAGGAAGCGGTTCATGGAACGCTGTTTATGTGCGGCATGCAGATGGAAGTGTTGCCTGGTATGGTCATATGAAGAAAAATTCTTTAACCACAAAAAATGTTGGTGAAGCTGTAGTTACAGGAGAATATCTCGGTTCAGTTGGAAGTTCCGGGTCATCAACAGGTCCTCACTTACATTTTGAAGTTTATGCTAATGAGCAGCAGACAATTTTAATTGATCCCTGGTTTGGTCCTTCAAATCCCTCAATAACTTCATCGTGGTGGCAAAATCAAAAACCATACTTTGATCCTAAAATAAATAAAGTAGCAACTCATTCAGCCGAACCTGAGTTTCCAACATGCCCGCAGCAAGAAGTGTTGCATTTAAAAGATAATTTCTCATCAGGAGACCTGGTTTATTTTGTAACTTATTATCAGGACCAGTTACGAGGAATGATCAGTTCGTATAAAATTTATACTCCTGATAATCTTGTTTGGAATCAATGGACAGCTTCTTTAACTTCAGATAGTTTTTATGTTGCGTCATACTGGTGGTGGTCTTATTCGCTTCCACAAAATGCTGCACAGGGAAACTGGAAATTTTCTGTTGTATTTAATGGGCTCGAGTATTCACATATATTCCAGGTTAATATGCCGAATAATGTTCAGGATGAAACTACAGTCCCAAAAACATTTTTTGTAAGCGATAATTATCCTAATCCATTTAATCCTTCAACAAAAATTAATTACAGCATTCCTGACTATGATTTAGTTACTATAAAATTATTTGATATTCTGGGAATCGAGATTAAAACCCTGGAGAATAATTATAAAGCTTCAGGTAACTATGATTTAACCATTGATGGAAACGGATTAAACAGCGGTGTTTATTTTGTTTCTTTCAGAGCTGGAAATTTTAACGAGACGAAGAAAATAGTTTTGACGAAATAATTAATTCTTTCTGTCAATCACAAATTCAACTAAAGCTTCAAGAGCAATTTTGCTCTGGGAATCCGGGAATATTTTTAATGCTTCTTTTGCTTTGGATGAGAAAGTATAAGCCTTATCCAAAGCATAATCTATTCCTTTATTCTTATGAACGAATTCAATAATCTCATTAACATTTTCCTTACCATTACCATTTTTAATAAGCTTCCTTATTTTTGAAGCTTCCCCGTTAGAAACCTGGTTCAGAGAATAGATTAATGGCAAAGTAATTTTCTTTTCTATAATATCTCCCCCAACAGGTTTGCCAATTAATTTTGCTTTGCCTTCATAATCAAGAATATCATCCCTGATTTGAAAAGCTATCCCGATTGATTCTCCAAACTCCTTCATTGCATTATGGTATTCAGGATTATCCGAAACACTTAATGCACCAATCTGGCAGCAGGTTTCAATTAAAGAAGCAGTCTTATCTGAAATTACTTTAAAATAAGTTTCTTCATCAATATCCAGTTTTCTTGTCTTCTGAATCTGAAGAAGTTCACCTTCCGACATTCTTTTAACTGTATTTGTAATTACACCAAGAAAGTCATAATCTTTCCCTTCAACGGCAATCATTAGTCCGCGTGAAAGAAGATAATCACCCATTAAAACTGCAGCTTTATTTTTAAAGATTTTATTAATAGACCACAATCCCCTTCTTTTATCTGCATTGTCAACAACATCATCGTGCACTAAAGTTGCAGTGTGGAGAAGTTCAACAAGTACAGCTCCTCTATATGTTCTTTCGTTAATATTCCCGGCTACTTTTGCTGATAGAAGAACCAGCAGAGGACGAATCTTTTTCCCTTTTTGCCTGATTATATATCGGGCAATTAAATCAACAAGCCCGACTTTCGATTTCATTGATGATTTAAAAATCCCATTAAACTTATCGAGCTCTGTTTCTATCGGTTTGCTTATTTCGGAAAGATCTTTTTTATTCAACGTTTTTCTGGGATAGTTTTGAAATTAATATACTTATTTCATATAGAGCAACCAATGGAACTGCTAATACAACCTGCGAAACAGGATCAGTGCCGGGAGTTAAAAATGCTGCAAGCACCATGATAATAATTATTGCATGCCTCCGGTACTTTTTCATAAAACTAGGCGTAAGTATTCCTAACTTGGTTAGGAAAAAAGATATCATCGGAAGTTCAAAAACACATCCGGCAGCCAGTATAACACTTACAATTATTGAAACATACTCATCTACTGCAAATTCATTTTTGATTAATTCTGTTCCGAACTGCTTAATAAATTTAAATGCAAGCGGAATCATTACGAAATAAGCAAAAGCAATTCCAATTAAAAAGCTAATCGTACTGTAAAAAACAATGAGAAGAATGTACTTCCTTTCTCTCTTTCTGAGTGCCGGCGTGATAAATTTCCAGAGCTGGTAAAAAATATTTGGAAGGCTTAGAATCACTCCGCCTACCAAAGCAACCTGGAAATAAAGAAAGAGTTGTCCGAAAGGTTTTAAATTCTGAAGCAAAAGCCCGTTATCTTTAGCAGGTTTTAATAGTACATCCACCACAAGGAAATCAACAAAAACCCAGCAAACTATTGTACCAACCACAAGTCCAATTAAAGCATAAATAATCCGCCATCTCAACTCCTCAAGATGTTCAAGAAAGGTCATCTCCCTTTCTACATATTCCTCTTCAGCAGTTTCCGTTGCCAATAATTTACCCATTCAGTTCTGTATATAAAGGGAATTTCATACAAAGCAATTTTACTTCCTCAGAAATCTTTTTAAGCTTCTGCTCATCTTCAAAATTATTTATTGCGTCATTAATAAAACCGGCAATAATTTTCATCTCATTCTCTTTCATTCCCCGTGTTGTAACAGCAGGAGTTCCAATTCTGATTCCGCTTGTTACAAAAGGCGATCTTTGATCGAACGGAACCATATTTTTATTTACAGTAATACCGGCTTTCTCAAGGGAAATTTCTGCCTGTTTACCAGTAATATTTTTACCCGCCTTGCCGGCGAGCCGGTTTGATAAATCAATTAACATAAGATGATTATCTGTTCCGCCGGAAACAATATCAAAATTGTATTCAGTTAATTTTGATGAAAGAGCTTTTGAATTTTTAATAATCTGCTGGGCATAAGTTTTAAACGAATCCTGAAGTGCTTCACCAAAAGCAACAGCTTTAGCCATAATGATGTGCATTAGAGGTCCGCCTTGAATTCCCGGCATCACTTCGCTATCAAGAAGTTCGGACATCATTTTTTTTCTGTCACCTTTTGGTGTTTTTATTCCGAAAGGATTTTCTTTATCCTTACCCATTAAAATAATTCCGCCTCTTGGTCCCCTTAAAGTTTTATGAGTAGTAGAGGTAACAACATCACAATAATTTAATGGGTTGTCCAGTAAACCTTTAGCAATTAGTCCAGCAGGATGAGCCATATCGCAGACTAAAAATGCACCAACTGAATCTGCTATTTGCCTGAACTTTGCATAATCCCATTCACGCGGATAAGCACTTGCACCGGTAATAATCAATTTTGGTTTTTCTTTCTTTGCCAGGTCTTCAATAATATTATAATCCAAAGTTCTGGTTTCTTTATTTAAGATATAGCCAACTGGCTGGTAAAGCTGACCTGAAAAATTAACCGGCGAGCCGTGTGTTAAATGTCCGCCGTGAGCAAGACTTAATCCTAAAAATTTATCACCCGGTTTAAGAAGAGTCATAAACACAGCCATATTAGCCTGCGATCCGCTATGTGGCTGAACATTAACATACTCAGCATTGAATAATTTTTTCAACCTCTCTCTTGCAAGATCTTCAGCAACATCTACAAATTCACATCCGCCGTAATATCTTTTACCTGGATAACCTTCTGCATATTTATTTGTTAAAACTGTACCCGCTGCTTCAAGAACAGCCGGGCTTACAAAATTTTCAGATGCAATAAGTTCCAGCTTTTCCTGCTGGCGTTTAATTTCATTATTTAATGTGCTGTAAATTTCTTCGTCTTTTTTCAGATGGTCGTACATAATTTTAAATTGATTTTGAACAATAATGAGAAATACATATAAAAGAAAATTAAGAAAAAATCTTCTATTATGATAAGCAGATTTTCACTTTGTAAGTTATTAAAAATTTTTAACCTCAGTTCCGGAGAATTGAGCTACGTTTTAATGATAATTGAATATTTTCTAATTAATACCAGATAATAAAATAAAAAACCCCCGGAGCCTTAAAAACACCAGGGGTATAAAAACTTGTTTTATAAATTTATCTTAAGGAACAGTTATACTTTTACCAATCCAGCCATAGCAATTTCCTTTAATTGGAATTGTATCACCCGACTTATAACCACGGAAGAAATAATCTTCTTTTTGAGGTACAGAACCAGACAAAGCTGAAACTCTGTCTTTAGCCTGAGTTACAGAAGGGTCCATATTAACTGCTTTCCGGTAAGTATCAACAGCAAGCTGATAAACTAATTTATCTTCAAACTCAAATCCACAATTCCTGGCTGCATTTTCATAAAGATTACCCTCATAATAAATCGGCAATCCCCAACTGCCTCCCACCTCACTGGCTTTCTGATAATAACTTCTTGCCTGTGCAAATTGTCCTTTATCTTTTGCAATAATACCGAGGTTTAAATAATGCTCTTTCTTATCAGGTTCAAGTTGAGTTAATTTTTTATACGCATCCATCGCTTTATCAAGCTGTTCAGTTTTTTGATAAGCACTTGCAAGTTGATTCAAATAACTTGATGATTCAGGATTCTTATTTACTAAAAATTCAAGTGGTACAAGTGCTTCTTCATACCTGTTTGCTTTCATTGCCAGGGAAGCATATTTCCATGCTTTTTCAGGATTTTCTTTATCAGCATCCCAGGCTTTTTTCAATAAGTCAACAAGCTCATCAATATTTTCAACAAGGTTTTCCTGTTCAGTATTCCATTGAGGGTTGTCCGGTTCCTTCTCAGCTAACATTCCATATAAGTCTAATGCTTTTTGTTTGTAGTCATTCTTAGTATCATCCATATTAGCTTTGTACAATTGTCCTAATCTATTCTCATAATATGATGAGATTGATCCATCATCCGCAAAAGCTTTTTCATACAATGGTATTACAGTTTGAACATCCAATTGAAGCCAGGTTTCTGCAACAAAAGCTTTTCTTACTTCAAAATATCCTTTTGCTGATGGATAATATTCGATTGCCATATCATAAAAAGAAAGCATGGTATCTTCAATTGCTTTTACTTCTTCAGGTGAAATATCGGATGAATCATGCAGTATCCAGAGACATTCTTCCATCTTATAATAAATCCACTTAGCGAATTTTTCTTTATTGCACTCGAGGACCTGCCAGCCATAAGGAAGTGCACTTTTACAATCTTTATTCTTATGGTATTCTGAAAAAAGACTGTAGGTTTCTAAAACTTTCATAGAATCACATGGAGTCTGTGCCAGTGTTTTGGAAAAAGATGCAGTAAAAAGAATTAATGCCAGACCGGATATTTTGAATAAATGTTTCAACTTTATAACCTTTATATTGTTAATTCTAATATGATTGTCTGATGAACCAAAGCTCACCAAAACTTAATCCAACATTTAACCTGATGTTATTTTCTTTTATCAAGTTAGAATTTTTTGTTCCTCTCATTGAATACTGAATACCGAGATCAAATGTATTTCCATAACTTATCGGCAGTGAAAAACCACCTGAAACTGAAAACTGATTTATGGCTTCATTATTCACAATATATTGAGTTTGTTCGTAGCTTAAACCTGAACGCCAGATCATTTGTTCCCATAAAGTGCTTCCCGGTTCATTTAAAGGTTGATATTCAAACCCTAAACTAAACTTTTGTGCATTACGTAAATTCGGCTGAACTAAATCATTAATTTTGAATTCAGACCATGGCTGGAAAGAATAATCAAGACTAAATAAATAATTTTTACTAAGGATTAAATCGGCACCGAAAGTAAGTTTTAAAGGAACATCCATTTTCCCTTTTCCATAACTTACCGTATCAATTAATGTTGATGATTTTGAAGTTAAAATTGTTTTAAGGTCAAGTGAGCCGATATAAGATAAAGCTGCTCCAAATCTTAACTCACTTATAGAAGTTGAATCAGTTAACGACGCAAAATTGGGACTGATAAAACCAAATGTTCCTCCTATACCTTTAGGATTAAACCTGTTTTCATATTCTGAAAATTCTGAACTGGAGCTAAGAAAATCTATTCTTGATGTGTAGATAAGATTTCCAAAATAATAATCCATAGTAGCCCCGAGAATTGCACCGAACGGAAGTTTGTATGAAGTGCCTACAAATATTTTAGATAAACCTCCCGTTCCGGTGTAAGTTGCATTATAATTTTCCGGTGTCTGGAAAGATTCTTTTACTGTATAGCTAACATTAGAATAAGGAACTAAACCAGCCGAAGCAGTAATTCCAAATAATTCGCTGATCGGAAATGCGATAGAAAATCCGGAGAATTCCATCTTACCTAAATATGCGCTGTTATTATTATCGGAGATAAACATACCGTTATAATATGCTGAGAAATCAATCCTGGTTCTGTCTATTCTGTACCAGCTCGCAGGGTTTAATGAATTAATAAAATTTACATCCGCAACCGAAACGCCTAAATCTCCCATACCGCTTCTTCTGGCTGAATTTGTATATTCAATATCACCCATTCCCAATCTTGTATATGCAGAACCGCTTTGACTGTAAACCGGTAAGCAGACGATTACTATTAAAATAAAAAATAAAATTTGTTTTGTCATTATTTTAGTTTTGTATAAGTTATTTTTAACAAAGGTTTATTTTGAACGGCATCGCTTCCTTTTATAACAAATAATTCAACTCCGGAAATTGGATCACCTGGACTAAGTACCAAACCCTGATTATTATTATTCTGCAGCCACGCCCTAACATATGTGGTTATACTTCCCGAAAAAGTATTACCAGATCTTGATAAAGTTAGGGAGGTTGATGCAATGCTATCGGTTTTTGTGCTATCTAAAAGAAAATAAACCTGCATTGAATTTGTATATGATGAGCCGACTTTTGATTCCAATGTATCAACAGTTAAAACTAATTCAGCGGTATTTACTACAATGTTTTCCGGCAGTGAAGACAAATCAAAAGTTAATTTGCCATTAATTAAGTATCCTGCCCTTATTGGAATATTCCCGCTTGAGACGGATGGTATGCTTCCCTGCATAACAGTCAAATCGGTAGTGCTGCTGAAAGTAAGTGTGTCAGTGTATGCACCTAATTTTTCAATGACAACTTTTATGACAGGTATGTTAGTAAAAGTTGGGGTTATGGCTTGATAGCCTAAAACCTTTTGAGAATTAGCAGTGGGTCTGATATAAATACCATAATTACCTCTAAGGCTTGTGTCGGCAGCAATGTGCAGCCAATCTTGCAATAATTGGTTTGAGAGTTTGGCTGATGTGATTGAATCTGTTATATCCGGGTCGCCATCAAGCAAATCCAGGGATTCATCAAACTGGAGTTGTGGAATACTATCTTCCGAAAAATTAACTGACCAATTTGATGTAACTTTATAAATATTGAAGTCAAGATTGGATAACGTGTCACCATAACTGTAGGTCTTGTGCAATTCCATAACAGCACTTGTAACTGTTGCATCATTATTAATAATATCATTTTTAATTGAATCAGCCAAGCCAACTGCAAATTTTAGAAGAATTGAAGCATTGATATTATCAGTTACCCCAAGAAGTAATCTTCCGGATGCAGCTAAACTAATATTAGTTGGATGAAAAATTGATAATGATTGAGATAATGAATCTGAACTGATTGTTTTTAGATTAATTATATCATCACCCACAAGATTTCCACCTATTGAGGTAGGTTCATCACTGCAGTTAAAAGAATTTGATATAATTGAAAGTAGAAAAAGTAAATAAATGCTTTTCTTAATTGTCACTTAGTCTCTCCGGAAAAATCATTTTGAATAAACATTGCAGCCTCTAAAATATTATTGGCAACAAAAGTGGGAATTTTATTAAGCTTTTGCAATGTATAAAAACTTTCATTCCCGTAACCTGTTTTAACTAATATTGTCTTAACACCGGCATTAATCCCGCATTCAATATCAGAAACAGCATCACCAATAATAAAAGATTTTGATAAATCAATTTTAAAATCATATGCTGCATTAAAAATCATTTCAGGCGATGGTTTTCTGCAGGAACAATCTTCAATTGAGTTAAAATCAGGATGATAAGGACAATAATAAAATGCATCAATTTTAACATTATAATCTGCCAGAAGTTCATTTACTTTTTCATTAACTGCAGCAACATTTTCTTCGGTTATTAGTCCTCTTGCAACACCTGATTGGTTAGAGACAACAATCAATTTAAAATTTAACTTATTTTTAATAATAGAAAGGGCTTTCCCGGTTTCAGGAAAAAGTTTAACAATATCTGGATTTCCTAAATATCCCGGATCTTCATTGAGTGTTCCATCCCTGTCAAGAAATACGGCATAATTTGCCATCAATTAATATTTAAAATAGTTTTATACAGATCAATATATTTTTTTGCAGATGCATGCCAGCTGAAATCAACCTTCATTCCATTACGTATAATTTTTGACCAGTTTTTTTTATCGTCAAAAAGTTTCAGCGCACTTTTTAATTCTTTCAGCATAGCACTTGAACTATATTTCTTAAAAAGAAACCCATTGCCTTCGCCAGTTTTTATATTAAATGGAGAAACAGTATCGGCCAAACCTCCGGTTTCTCTAACAACCGGCACGGTTCCATAAGTTAAAGAATACATTTGGTTTAAACCGCAAGGCTCGTATCTTGAAGGCATAAGAAAAATATCAGCACCAGCTTCTATTAGGTGAGCAAGCTCATCGTTAAAACCTAAATAACATGCAAACTTAGCTTTATGCTTATGGCTCATTTTTTCAAAAAAGGTTTGATATTTTCTATCTCCGGTTCCAAGAACTACAAGCTGAAGATTTAGCTTCATCATATCTTCAAAAGCTTCGCTGATAAGGTCCATTCCCTTTTCATCATATAGTCTTGCAATTATACCTACAATTGGTATTTTCTCATTAAATTTAAATCCAAATTTTGAAGCAAGCTCTTCTTTATTAACCAGCTTCTCATCAATATTTTTTATAGAATATTTTTTAGGAATATGTTTATCTTTTTCGGGATGCCACATCCGGGTATCAATTCCATTTACAATTCCATAAAGGTCTTTTTCTCTTTTGGCTAATACTGATTTTAACCCAGCACCTAACTGGTTATCTGTTACTATTTCTTTTGCATAAGTTTCACTTACAGTATTAATAACATCTGCATAAACCAAACCTGTTTTTAAAAAATTAAACTTGCCATTGATTATTGCTCCTTTTGCAGAATTTACTTCTTCGGGCAAATCGGTTTTTTCAAAAGTTGATTTATGAAATTCTCCCTGGTAAGCAAGGTTGTGAACTGTAATCAAAGTTTTAAATTTAGAAAAAACCGGATCTTTTTTATAAGTAGTTTTGAGATAAGCAGGAATCAATCCTGTCTGCCAGTCATTACAATGAATAATATCGGGAAGCCACCCGAGCTTTGAAATTAATTCGAAAACAGACCGGTTTAAAAGTATAAATCTTTCATCATTATCAGGATAATCTTTACCTGTTTTCGGATCAATATATAAACTGTTCCTGCTTCCATAGTATTCATTGTTTTCAAGAAAATAAATCTGTACTCTAACTTTAGGTCCGGGAAGAAAACATGATTTCAAGGAAAAAACAACGTCTTTATCACCGATCTTTATAGTTAAATCTTTTAATCTTACAACTTCATGAATTTTAAATTTTCTCTCATCAACTGCACCATATTTGGGAACCACAATTCTAACTTCATGACCGCTTTCTGCCAGCATTTGTGGCAGTGCTGAGGATACATCAGCTAATCCACCTGTTTTAATAAATGGGACTACTTCTGATGTGACGAATAGGATTTTGAGTTTTTTTGAAGACATTTTGACAGCAATTTTAAATTTCTAATGCGCTAATTTACTAAAATATCAGTAGTATCTCAAAACAAAGTTATTAGTAATTTGATTAACGTCAGAAAAGTATTATCTGTTTCAAATGTGTAACTAAGTCTCATGGCGGTAAAATTATCTTCAGGTTTGAATCTTGCCTGTAGTCAGACAAGTAAAAATTTTCACGGTAACTAAAAATCATTGTACAATGGAGGTTTAAGTAATCTTTGGGTAAAATAATATTAACATTATATTTGTATCACTGCTAAACAAAATTTTATGTCAATGAAAAAATGTATTCTTGCTTTTACAGCTTTATGTTCAATCTTTTTTTATTCCTGCAGCGCTTCAACTGACACGAGATATGAAAATAAAGATTCCGGGGAAAAGGAAGTTACAAAAGAAAAAGAGCCTAAAAATAAAATTGTTGAAGATTTCGATTTTACTCCTTACCGAACTAAACTTGATATACCTGAGAAAAAAATTTCTTTGCCCACAAATACTTCTAATTCTGATATATGGTATGGATATGAAAAAAATGAAATTGATACTTCCGCATCTTTAAATAGAAAAATTATTGACAAAGTGCAGGGTTACAGAGTTCTTATTCTTACAACTGATAACCTTGAAGAAGCGAATAATATGAGATCGGAAATATATTTTAATACAACTCAAAAAGAAGTTTATGTCATTTTCGATCCTCCATTTTATAAAGTTATGGTGGGAGATTTTACTGATTATTCTGAAGCAAAAAATTTAAGCTTTAAACTTAATCAGCTTGGTTATACCGAATCACGCGTTGTTAATGAAACTGTAAATATTTTTGAGTAATGAAAAAAATCCTCCTCAATCCTGCCCAGGTAGTAACCGTTAATACAAAAGGAAAAAATTATAAAAGGGGAAGAGAATTAAATAATATTGAAGTAATTGAGAGCCATTCAATAATAATTGAAGATGGAATTATTAAAGACATTACTCTAAACTCCTCTGTGAAAAATAATTCGCTGTATAAAGAAATAGATGTAAAAGATAAAATTATCTTGCCGGGATTAATTGAATGCCATACTCACTCTGCATTTGCCGGTTCACGTGCTGATGAATTCAGAATGAGGCTTGCCGGAGAAAGTTATGAGCAGATTGCTAAAAAAGGTGGTGGTATAAACTCCACTGTTAAAGCTGTTAGAGAATCTAGCATTGAAGAATTAATTAATCTGCTTACTCAAAGAGTAAAATATTTTATTTCTCAGGGAATAACTTCTCTTGAAATTAAGAGCGGCTATGGACTCGATTATGAAAATGAGATGAAGCTTCTACAATGTATAAATTATCTTAAAGATATTTTTCCTATTGATATTATTCCTACTTTTCTTGGTGCACATACTTTTCCGCCTGACTTTAAAGAAAATCATAATGGTTATATTGAACTTCTGACCGGGAGGCTTCTTCCTCATATTTCTTTACATAAACTGGCTTTGTTTTGTGATGCCTTCTGTGAAAAGACAGCTTTTTCTTCTTCCGAAGTTGATAGAATATTTACGAAGGCTAAAGAACTTGGTTTAAAATTAAAACTTCATACCGAACAGTTTAATAATATTGGCGGTATTGATATTGCACTTAAACATAATATTACAAGCGTTGATCATCTTGAAGTACTTGAGCATTCAAGGATTAATGAGCTATCAAACTCTGAAATTGTTTGTACACTTTTGCCGGGAGTCTCTTTCTTTTTAGATTATCAATATGCGCCGGCGAGAAAATTAATTGAGAACAATGCAATCATAGCATTAGCAACTGATTATAATCCCGGTTCTTCTCCAATTCCAAATCTCAATTTCATAATGAGCCTTGCAGCAATTAAAATGAAAATGACAATTGAAGAAATAATAAGTGCGGTTACTATCAATGCTGCAAAAGCAATCGGGTTAAATGAAACCAAAGGAAGTATTGAAATAAATAAGCAAGCTGATTTTTCAGTATTTAATACAAAAGAATATTCTGATATTATTTATAATGTGGGAAGAAATCTTAATTGTATGACTATAAAAAATGGTGAAATTATTTTTGATTCAACCGGAGATTCTTAATGAAAATTATCGAATGTGTTCCAAATTTCAGCGAAGGAAAAAATGAAAATACTCTTAATGCTATTAAAAATGCAATCAACAAAACTTCGGGTGTAAAACTTCTCAATCTTGAACCTGATGCAGATTACAATCGTGTTGTTGTTACAATAGCAGGAGATGAAAAAGGAATTATTGAAGGTGCAATAAATGCCAGTAAAGCAGCGGCAGAAAATATTGATATGAGAACTCACAAAGGTGAGCATCCAAGACTTGGAGCTATTGATGTTGTTCCCTTTGTGCCCGTTAAAAATGTTTCGATGGAAGATTGTGTAAAAATATCTGAAATATATGGAGAAAGGATTTCCAGGGAACTTAATGTTCCTGTATTTCTATACGAAGAAGCTGCAAGAAAAGAGATAAGAAAAAATCTTTCCGATATTAGAAAAGGAGAATATGAAGGACTTGAAGTGAAATTGAAAGATCCGGAATGGAAACCTGACTTCGGGGAGGCAAAATTTAATCCTAAACTTGGAGCAATTGTAACAGGTGCAAGATTTTTTCTTATTGCTTACAATGTAAATATTAAATCAATGGATGTAAATAATGCTAAAGAAATTGCAGAGATTCTAAGAGAATCCGGAAGGGCAAAAAGAGATTTGCACGGTAACATTATTAAAATTGATGGAAAAACAATTAAAGAACCGGGAAGATTAAAAAATGTTAAGGGCATGGGTGTTTCATTAGAGAAATATAATATTACTCAGGTCTCAATGAATCTTACTAATTACAATGTAACTCCTCTTCACTCCACTTTTGAAGAAGTTAAAAAAGAAGCAGCAAGACTTGGTGCAGAAGTTAACGGGAGTGAAATTGTTGGACTTGTTCCTTTAGAAGCGCTGCTTCAGGCGGGAAGATTTTACTTGTCTGCCCACAGCCATGATTTCAAAGATGATAATATGGATGAGAATCAGATTGTTGACCTGGCAATAGAAAAATTAGGACTGAGCTCATTAAATTCCTTTAATAAAAAAGAAAAAATTATAGATTATATGATATAGGTATAGGGTTTACTTTATTTCCATATGCCATATACTTTATACCTTATACCACTATACCAGAGTTAGAAAGGAATAAACATGGATACTTTAAAAACATTAGAAACATACCTCAACGAACTGTCTTCATCATCACCTACACCCGGAGGTGGAAATGTATCTGCACTTTGCGGAGTTTTAGCATGCAGTTTGGGGATCATGGTTTGTAATCTGACAATCGGGAAAAAGAAATATGCAGATGTTGAAAATGAAATGAAGGATATATCGAAAAATCTTGAAACCGCAAAAAGTGATTTTTTAAAAATGGCGCAAGAAGATAACATAGCTTTTAATAAAGTGATGGAAGCATTCAAGCTGCCAAAAGAAACAGATGAAGAAAAGAAAAAGAGAAGTGAAAAAATTGATGAAGCAACTTTTGATGCTGCTGTTGTTCCATCGCGGGTAATAGAAAAATGCAGACTAACAATCCCTTTTATCAAAACAATTGCACTAAAAGGAAATCGAAATTCCATTTCCGATGCCGGTGTTGCGGTATCATTATTTCAAACAGCATCCGAAGGCGCTTTTCTTAACGTAATGATAAATTGTTCCTCTATCTCCAATAAGACTTATGCAATGGAGCTTCTTAAAAAATCTGAGGTTGCTAATAATGAAGTAAAAACATATTCCGGATACATTCTTGCTGAAATAAAAAAATCTATGACAAACTTTTAACCATTTATTTCTCCATTCATCATAAACAAATTTATTTTACGGTGTTGCTTACTTAGATTATCAATATAAAACCCTTATTAATATTTCTTAATGGAAAAAATAAATTATATAACAAATAATTTCTCACCGGTTTATTTTACAAATCAATTAAATAATAAAGAGTCACATTTATGAAGAGCTCAATCAATCTTTTCATTATATTTTTACTTATTCTTTCATCATCAATTTCCGCTCAAAAGAATTCAGAACCGGATTCATTAAAAAATATTCCTATGCCCGGTTTATCATTCAGAAGCATTGGACCTGCAATAACAGGCGGCAGAGTTACTGCCATTGCAGTTAATCCATTCAACCATAATGAATATTTTGTTGCTTCCGGGCATGGATCCCTTTGGAAAACTAAAAATAACGGAACAACTTTTACTCCCGCTTTTGATAACCAGGGTTCTTATTCTATTGGGGCAGTTGAAATTGATCCTTCAAATCCTAATATAGTTTGGGTTGGAACAGGAGAAAATAATAACCAGGGAAATGTAATTTATGGCGACGGGGTTTATAAAAGTGAAGATGGCGGTAAAAGCTGGAAAAACATGGGTCTCAAAAATTCTGAACATATTGGCGGAGTTGTTGTTGATTCTCACAACTCAGACATAGTTTATGTAGCGGCAATGGGCCCATTAAGAAATCCCGGTGGAGAAAGAGGAATTTATAAATCAACTGATGGAGGAAAATCCTGGAACAGAACTTTATTCATAAGTGAAAATACCGGCTGTTTCGAAGTTCATATAGATCCGCGTTATCCTAATATTCTTTATGCAACAGCTCACCAAAGAATGAGAAATTTATATACCGGAATCAGCGGCGGACCCGAAAGCGGAATTTATCGAAGTCTTGACAGCGGCGAGACCTGGGAAAAGATGACCAAGGGATTACCTTCAGAAGATGTTGGAAGAATCGGTTTAGCAATTTCTCCGGTTAACCCCGATGTAGTTTATGCAATCATTGAAGCAAAGGATAAGGACAAAGGGTTTTATAAAAGTAATGATCGCGGAGTAAGCTGGACAAAACAGAGCAGCTATATTTCATCTTATCCTTTTTACTTTCAAAAAATATTTTGCGATGTGAAAGATGAAGAACGAATTTATAGCATGGATGTATTTCTTAAAGTCAGCATTGATGGAGGGAAAAACTGGAAAAATCTTGGTGAAGATAAAAAACATGTAGATAATCATGTTTTATGGGTGGATCCTGATAACAATAAACATTTAATAGCCGGATGTGACGGTGGAGTTTATGATACATACGATCAGGGAAACACGTGGGGTTTTAAATCTAATATTCCTATCGCAGAAGTTTATAAGGTTACAACAGACAATTCCCTCCCCTTTTATAATGTATATATCGGAACTCAGGATAATAACAGCCTGGGCGGTCCCTCACGTACAATTAACTCCGGTGGAATTGCAAACCAGGATTGGTATTTTACAAATGCAGGTGATGGATTTGAAACTCAGGTTGACTGGAAAAATCCAAATATAATTTATGCTCAATCTCAAAATGGCGGTTTGGTAAGATATAATAAAAGTACCGGCGAAAATTTATTTATTAAACCTTATGATTTTGCTGACACTGCCTATCGTTTTGATTGGGATGCAGCACTATTAATTTCTCATCACGATAATAATAGATTATACTTTGGTGGCAATAAGCTTCTTCTTACCGATGATCAGGGCAGTACTTGGAAAGAAATAAGCCCGGACCTTACACGAGGTGTTCCCAAGGAAATGCAAAAACTGATGGGGCAAAGCTGGAGTATTGATCAGTTAGTTCGCAAAGGTTCGATGGCTCAGATTACAACTATTGCTGAATCCCCTCTTGATGAAAATATTTTATTTGTTGGATCAGGAGATGGGCTGATTCATTTCACAACAAACGGAGGAAATAGCTGGACGAAATCATCAATTCCCGGTTTACCCGGGTATGCAAGAATACATCACATAATTGCTTCAAATTTTGATAAGCTTGTTGCTTATGCAGCATGCCAGAATTTTAGCGGTGGTGATTACAAACCATATCTTTTCAAAACCACCGACGGCGGAAAAACATGGTTTCTGATTAATAATAATCTTCCTGAGAAAGGAAGTACTTATACTTTTGCAGAAGATTATGTTGATAAAAATCTTCTCTTTGTTGGAACACAATTCGGATTGTTCTTCAGTAATGATGGAGGAAATGAATGGGTACCTTTAAAGAACGGATTACCAACTGAATGTGTTATGGATATGGAAATTCAAAAAGATGAAGATGATCTTGTTGTTTCAACTTTCGGAAGAGGTGTTTACATTCTTGATGATTATTCGCCATTAAGATTTCTTTCAAAAGAAAAATTAAAACAGGATGCCTTTATCTTTCCAATTAAAGACGGGCTTATGTTTATTGAAGCAAATCCGTTTGGATTCAGGGGAGTTGGTTTTATGGGTTCGGGATTTTATTCAGCGCCAAATCCACAGGTTGGAGCCGTTATCACTTATTATATCAAAGATGAATATAAAACTTTAAAGGAATTAAGAAGAGATGCTGAAAAAGAAGAACTGAAAAAAGGTGAAGATATAAAGTTCCCTCCGTATGATACTTTGAAAAGAGAATCAGAGGAACCGGATGCTTACTTCCTGTTTACAGTTACTGATGAAGAAGGACATACTGTAAGAAAAATTAAGAATGATATTAAAAAAGGAATTAACAGAATTGTCTGGGATTTCAGGTATGATAAATTCACTCCTATTTCTTTAGAGCCTTTTGATAATTCGATTCCCTGGAATGAACCTGACAAAGGTTATCTGGTTATCCCGGGAAAATATTTTATCTCTCTTGAAAAATTTGAAGATGGCAAATTTAGCGAACTGGTTCCTCCGCAGGAATTTACGTGCAAACCTTTAAATAGTTCAACACATTCCGTTGAAGATAAAATTGTGCTTGATAAATTCAATAAGAAAGTTGCAGAGTTAACAAGGGCTATTTCCGGTGCAGATGCTTACAGAAAAGAACTTGTTGATAAACTTGGATATTTTAAAAAAGCTGTAATTGAGTCATCCGAAGTTTCTGAAGAAATTTATCCTGAAATAGTTTCACTTGAAAAAGAACTTCGCGATTTCAATATTAAGCTGAACGGCGATCCTTTGAGGACTCAATATGAAGGAGTTTCACCAACTTCTGTAAAAGACAGAGTGGATTTAATAACTTCAGCATTATGGAGTACAACTTCTGCACCTACAACAACATTCATAAAATCTTATGATGCTGCTGCCGGTGTTTTTGATGAACTATTAAGGTCATTAAAAAAGATTGATAATGAAGTTAAAAATATTGAAAGTAAATTAGAAAAATCAGGCGCACCATATACTCCAGGAAGATTTCCTGAATGGAGAAAGAGTGAGTAATTACAAAATAGTAATTACGATTCAATTTTTTCTATTCGCTTTTTTCTGTTATTCACAAGAAAATAATTTTAGTAGTCTTCCCGGTTTTTCAAAAAGTAATTTTTTGAATGAGCAGGAAATTACTTTTAATTTTGATTCTGAAATCAGGATTCATATCAATGCCCCATCTCCAGAAAATTTTAAAAAGAATAAACCAATTGATGTTGTCCTGTTTGCTTTACCGAATGGCAATACAATAGAGCAGACAATTGGAAAGATTCTTACCCCCGGTGATGATTGGCATTTCGACATACAGCATATTGGTGCTCAAACCCGTTACTTGAGGAATAAGATTAAAGATTATAATCTTATCATCACTTATCTTGAAACCAGCCAGAAAAGTTGGCCTGCCTGGAAAAGTAAACATCCGGATTATACTCAAATAATTAAGTCCGTTGTTGATTCAGTTTTATCTTTTTTTAAAGATTATGATACGTTTCTGATATTAACGGGTCACAGCGGAGGCGGACGTTTTATTTTCTCTTATCTTGATGCTTATGATAATATCCCATCAATTGTAAAAAGAATTTGCTTCCTCGACAGCGATTATGGATATGAAAAATCTTATGGAGAGAAATTAACTAACTGGCTTAAAGAATCTGATGATCATTTTTTAAGTGTACTTGCGTATAATGATAGTATCGTCATCTATAACGGCAAACCTTTAGTTTCGCCGACAGGTGGAACCTGGTATAGAAGTAAAATGATGAAAGAAGATTTATCAAATAATTTTGATTTCATAACGGAAGAGAATGAAAAGTTTATTACTTATACTTCTTCACAGGGAAGGATAAAAATTATTTTAAAGAAAAATCCTGATGGAGAAATTTTGCATACTGTTCAGGTTGAAAAAAATGGTTTTGTACATACAATGCTGACAGGAACCCCCTTGGAAAGTAAAGGCTATGAATATTTTGGCAACAGAGTTTATGATGAATTTATTCAGCCTTGATGCATTTATGCAATAAATACAAAAATTTTCTAAATCGTTTGTTTAGCAAAAACAGAACTCATCCTCATCCTCATCCTTCTCTTAAAAAGAGAAGGACTTATTAATAGGCTGAACTTTTAATTAAATACTCTATCAAAAAAATAAAATATCATGATTTACTGACAGCAAGTCCCTCTCTATTAAGAGAGGGATTAGGGTGAGTTGATTTGCCAGTTATGATAAATATTGATTGCAGGTGTTCAATAATAAATTATGTTATTAGAAATAATATCAGAAAATATTTTTCACGAAATTTTATGATAAGTGGATGAGTGATAATTCAAAATTATTGAACCCCTATGGGGTTCTTGTGCGTATGTGCTTTTCAGATTTATTTACAAATATTAAGTTCCTACCGAAACTTTTCTTTTGGAATTCCTTTAGGAATTCAATGTTGATAAACATAAATGCCAGACAGTATTCAGAACACCGCAGGTGTTCAATATTAAATTAAATATTGATTAATCCACATTTTCATTGTGTAAAGAATTTATAAAGTTTAATTTCTATCTATAAAAATCATTTATCAGGTTTCAATTTACCGGGAGGGTTTAAATGAAAATTTTTAAGATGTCTTTCACTTTTTGTTTCTTTCTCATAATCACATCTGTAATAATTTTCGGACAGGAAAATGATAAAGACTCATTGCTATCCGATAAAACATTTAAAGGATTAAAGCTTCGAAGCATTGGTCCGGCGGAGTGGTCAGGGCGTATTGCGGATATTGCAATAAACCCCGATGATCCAAATGAATGGTATGTTGCAGTTGGTTCAGGAGGTGTATGGAAAACAAAAAATGCCGGGACAACATGGAAACCTCTCTTTGATGATCAGAAATCATATTCAATCGGGTGCGTTACATTAGACCCTCAAAATCCTTTGGTTGTTTGGGTTGGAACCGGTGAAAATGTCGGCGGAAGGCATGTTGGTTATGGTGATGGAGTTTATTTTAGTCTTGATGGAGGTGAGAGCTGGAAAAATATGGGATTAAAAGAATCTCAGCACATTTCAAAAATAATTGTTCATCCGAAAAATTCTAATATTGTTTGGGTAGCGGCACAAGGGCCATTATGGAATAAAGGCGGCGACCGTGGAGTTTATAAAACAACTGATGGAGGAACAACCTGGAAAAAAGTTTTAGGAGATGATGAATGGGTTGGAGCGACTGATATAATTATTGATCCCCGGAATCCTGATATACTTTATGCAGCTACATGGCAGCGTAACAGAAATGTTGCAATTTATCTTGGAGGTGGACCCGGCTCGGGAATTTACCGATCAACTGATGGGGGGAATACCTGGGAAAAATTAAAAAAAGGATTGCCCGATTCTAATATGGGTAAAATAGGTCTGGCAATCTCTCCCCAAAACCCTGATGTAATTTATGCTGCAATAGAGTTGGATCGGAGAACCGGCGGCATTTACCGTTCAGAAAACCGTGGCGTTTCATGGGAAAAACGTTCTGAAACCGTTTCCGGTGCTACAGGTCCTCACTATTACCAGGAACTATATGCAAGTCCATTTAAATTTGATCGGATTTATCTTTGCGACATCCGTATCCAGATTTCTGAAGATGGCGGGAAAACATTTAAACGTATGAAAGAAAATTTTAAGCATTCGGATAATCATGTAATTGCTTTCCGCAAAGATGATCCGGATTATTTATTAGTTGGCTGCGATGGCGGACTTTATGAGAGCTTTGATCTTGCTGAGAACTGGCGTTTTATTGCAAATCTCCCTGTTACACAATTTTATAAAGTTGCGCTCGATGATTCGGAACCTTTTTATATTATTTATGGGGGTACTCAGGATAACAGTACGCAGGGCGGTCCTTCTCAAACTATTAATACATGCGGAATCAGAAATTGTGATTGGTTTTTAATTTGTGGCGGGGATGGATACCAGCCTGCAACTGAACCCGGAAATCCAAACATAGTTTATGCACAATCGCAGGAAGGTTATATATTCCGTGTTGACCGGACTAATGGGGAAATAGTTTTAATCCGACCGCAGGAAGCAGAAGGAGAAGCCTATGAACGTTTCAACTGGGATTCCCCTATTCTTGTCAGCTCTCATTCTCCAACAAGATTATATTATGCATCTCAAAGGGTCTGGCGGTCTGATAATAGAGGCGACAGCTGGAAACCGATCTCAGGTGATCTTACACGAAACCAGGAACGTTTTTCTCTGCCTATAATGGATAATAACTGGAGCTGGGATTCTCCCTGGGATGTTGATGCGATGTCAAATTATAATTCTATTACTTCACTTGCAGAATCGCCTCTGCTGGATGGATTGATTTATGCAGGCACAGATGACGGGTTAATAAATGTAACTGAAAACGGCGGAAAGAACTGGAGAAGAATTGAAGTCGGTTCATTGCCCGGTGTTCCTAAAACTGCTTTTGTAAATGATATTAAAGCGGACCTCTTTGATGTTAATACTGTTTATGCTGCTCTCGATAATCATAAGTTTGGTGATCTTAATCCTTACCTGTTAATGAGCAAAGACCGCGGTAAAAGCTGGGAATCAATTAAAGGAAATATTCCTGACAGAACTTTAATCTGGCGGATCTAGTTCAGGATTATGTTAATCCTAAATTATTATTTACTGCAACTGAGTTTGGAGTTTATTTTACATCTGGACGGGGGAACAAAATGGATAAAGTTTACAGGTGGAGTTCCAAATATTTCTTTCCGTGATCTTGCGGTTCAGAAGCGCGAGAATGATCTGATTTGCGCATCATTCGGACGTGGGATTTTATATTCTCGATGATTACTCTCCTTTGCGGAACATTACCGTTGAGCAGCTTAGAAAAAGAAGCGATATTATTCCAGCCGAAAAAAGCGTGGTGGTATATTCAAAATGATCTTGTAGATGTGCAGGGTCGGATCAACTTTTACAGCACCTAATCCGCCTTTTGGCGCCGTATTTACTTATTATCTTAAAGATGAATATAAAACTCTTAAATCTATTCGGCAGGAGAATGAAAAGAAGTTGATTGAGAAAAAAGAAAAAATTTCTTTCCCCGGCTGGGATTCTCTTGAAACTGAAAGAAGAGAAGATGAACCAGAGATATGGTTAACTGTAAAAGATATTAATGGAAATGTTGTAAGACGCGTTGAAGGTAAAAACAGCAAAGGCTTTAATCGTGTTGCGTGGGATTTAAGATTGCCTGCTACAAATGCTATTTTAAATGAATCTGATACGAGCCGAAATTATACAGGGGCAATGGTAGCTCCGGGAGAATACACTGTTACTCTTTCCAAAGAAGTGGATGGTGCAGCAACTGATTTATCCGAACCGGTGAAATTTAAAGTCGAGAGAATGTATAAAGGTGCTCTCGATGGTTCAACACCTGAAGTTACCGCTGCTTTCTGGAAAGAGACTGAAAGGCTTAATAAATCTGTAACTGCAGCAACTAAGGTTCTTAACTATACTATAAAAAAATTAGGACTGATGGAGGCGGCTCTGGAACGAACTCCCGCTGCACCGGGAAATTTAGATAAGCAGCTTCACGATCTTAAGCAGGAGCTTTTTGTAATAGATGAAAAGATGAATGGCAACCATTCTAAAAATGAAGTGGGAGAAAAAAATAATCCGACAATTGTATCGAGATTAAGTATGGCAACTTACGGAACATTTGGTTCTACTTATGGACCGACAGAAAATCTTAAACAGAGCCTGCAGATTGCCGGCTCCCAGTTTAATGAACTGAAAAAAGAGCTTGATAATATTTTAAATGTTAAGATGCCTGCATTTGAAAAAGCTTTGATTGATGCCGGTGCACCGTGGGTTGTTGGAGAGCAGATACCGGAGTATTGAGAAAGTTTTAAGATTATTATTGAAGTACCGGATCTTGAATTTCTTTTAAGAGTTTGTTGATAATTTCATCGGCTCTTTGCCATTCTTCAAGAGGCACAAATCTTTCTGCATACAGCCACCATGTTCCGTCTGTTGAAAGTAATGTGTTACATTTAAAACACTTATCACTCGTATATATTTTTAACCCGACATCCAACACAGTACTGCATCTGCAACTCCATATGTTGTTTACAACATATATTTTTTGTTCTTTTAGCTTCACTCCGCATTCGCTGTATTTACCTTTAATACAAACAACTTTTTGTCCGGAATAAAACATAAAACCCTCCTGATTATGTCTTAACACTTAAACCTGTTATCAAAGTTATTAATTATTATATCATAGTCAACCAAAGACTTTATTGAGGTTATTTTTCGCTTTATCTTGAAAAGGTTAAGCATTTAACTTAAGTTTGGTAAATATTAATAACTTCCCTAATTGTTTAATTTGGGTTTAGGGGAAGGGAAAAAATGAAAATCTATGCTTTCCAAATAATGTTCCTCGATATCAAAATTAAATTGGAATATATCATCCTCAATGATAGAGTGTTGTATAGAATTTTGGCAGTATAATTAATAGTTATGTGCTTATGAGAGCATCTTGATTTTATGAGAAATTTACAAATTGGTATCCCGAAAGATTATTTTATTCTCATGCTTCTAATAACGATAAATTAACTAAAATCGTTGAGAAAGAAGTACGGGAATTGGGATATGAAATATAAATTGTGAGAGGAATCTTGTTGGGATTCCATTAATTGAAAAGTTGCGCGAGGAATTGAATTAATTGTAATGCTTTACTTGTAGGATGGTCAACAAACACTAATTTAAAAAGTAGTAGCCAAATTATTTCATTTGAAATCGGAATGGCATATTCATTAAGTCTTCCGATTTACATTATTAAAACATTTAAAGGCAAAATCCCTGGTTTTTTGATAAGCTAACGGATTATATCAAGATCGATGAACATCCTGAAGTAAAAGTTAAAGAAGCATTACAAAAAATGGAACCATTTTCTTTTTTACACCCAATTGATTTATTAATTCCTAAAGAAGAATTATTTAAATATCCAAATAGAAATCAAAGTAAAAATATTACTTTGGTTCAAGATGACGGTTCTCTTAATATTCCGCAAGATTTTAACGATATAATTCATTTTAGATTGATAAATAGAAAACCTAAATCTGAAAAAAATGTAAGATTATTATTAAAATTTCCAAAAGAAATTTCTATCATATTCGATGCTGGCAGTTTAGATGGAAGTTCAAAAGTACAACGCAATGAAATATTTGATATGAGAGAAACACCTAAAGGAACAGTTAGAATGTATTGGGTTTCTTTGCCTGTTGAAAATATGAATTTCGAAATAAGATTAAAAACAGATAATGAATTAGTTAAAAAGCAATCTTTTATAGAATGTTTTTGTTCTAGTGATAACATTGTTGGATGGAGGAAAAAAGAATTTCTAGTTCGATTTATTTAAGTATCGCACATAACCAGCTTTTCCACCCGTCCGCGTTTTCAATGTGGCAGTTTCCTAATCTTCGGGCTTGGTAAAAAGTAAGGCATTTTTGTTCGGGGTTGTTCTATTAAATAAAATTGTTAATAATTATTGGCAGTAGCTTTTCATTTCGTCATTGTTGTTCGGGGCGGACGGGTGAAAAGCAACATCGTTATATTGCTAAAATAAAAAAGTAATGAAAAAATATCATTTAAGATTTTTAAACCCATATGAAATTCCAACTTCCAAAGATGCTTTTGAAATTTCCTTTTCGTACCAAATTGTTGATTGGAAGTTTTATAGTAAACCAGAACAAGATTATTATACGAAAACAAATTATATAAAAATTGGAATTACGGGTAGAATGGATGCTTCTTGGAGAGCAAAAGATAAAAATTTCAATTTAATGAAAGTATTATTTGAATATGGTAAAAGACACGTTATTCAAAAATTAAAAGACGATACCCTACAAGAAAAAGAAGAATTAATTATTTCGTCAACAACCCATCCAGATAAATGCCCTTTTGATTCAGCAAAGTTAGAATCCCCTAATGATAACTGGATTGAAGTAAAACTAGAGAACAAACCTATTATGAAAGAAGAAGAGTTTAGTGAATTGGCAGCGTTTATAATTGATACAAGAGACAATATCAATACTTTATTTCATAAGCTTTATAATGCTAAACTTTTGCTTAAAGACCAAGAAAGAGATTTATTAAAATTATTCAGAAATGCTAAAACCCCGGAAGAATTTACTTATCGTGTTACTTCACATAGAAATATTATAACCAACTTAATGTTACAACGTTGATTGAATTAGTCAATGATAATCAGATGATAATCAACAATAAATGGTTTTGAACGTCATAAAAAAAGAGTTTACTAATAATTATCAAGATTCAATAATTAAAAATTTTAGACATATTAATAGACTAAGAATGAGTTATCCAATTCACAGTGATCAAGTTGATGGAATAATTGAGGCATTGAAATATTTCGGTTTAGAATATCCAATAAAAGATTTTACAAAAGCTTGGAAAATTATTTTAGGTAATTATAAAAAGTCTTTGGAAATATTATTAGAGCTTTATAAGAAAAAAGTATTTCCATAAGCAAATATAACATCTTTAATAATGAAAAGATTATCAGGTAAAAAAAGAAAATAAAAATCCCCTGACAATAAAGTTTTGGAAAAAAAAGTTCTTTGATAACTTTTTCGCCTGCGGGGAACTGATCTACAAATAAATTTTTTCTAATTATAAAACCTATTAATAAAATCAGCATTATAGATGGAGTGAAAATATAATGGATATTATTATCCGAGAAGCAGTAGACGGTGATCTTGAAGCTTTAGTCTTGTGTCATAAACGTTTTATGGAGCACCACATCACTGTAGATGAGCGCTTTACGCTTCGATCAAAGGCAGCAGAGAAATGGGGGGAACAAATCGCCAGCGAGCTGAGCAATCCAAGTACACTCGTTTTGGTTGCCGAAGTTAATTCCAAAATAGTTGGATGCGCATATATTCTGATCAAATCTGGCGCATTGGATTTTGGTCCTGAGAAGATAGGTTATCTTTGCGGCGTGTTCGTAGAAACAGATTACCGGCGTCTGGGGATCGCACGACGTTTTCTATCGACGGCGTTAAATTGGTTGCGAATGAGAGATATATTCACAATCGAAGCAAGTTGGTCGGTTCATTCCGAAGAAGCAAAAAGCACCTGGCCTGTACTCGGATTTTTACCAATTAGCATTAGCGGGCAAATGCAGTTTTGAGAAAATAAGAATCCATATTGGTTTATTTTAAGAACTCAGAGTTCGCTATGCATAACATCTTTAATCCTCCTTCGGCGGATTAAGAATTAAAAGTAAATTGAGACAGAAAGAAATAAAACTCCTTTTGATATCATTGGATATTTAGTTTGAAATGAGTATATCCGGTACTAACCTTTCACCCTGCCCTACTATTTTGCCGTCCTTTATTCATTCGTCCACAAAAATAGAATTAATCTAAAAACTTTTTATTGTATTTAGAACATTTAATTGGTAATATGTTTTTTACAGTAGGGGTTTAATAACTTATTATATAGGAGAAACTTAAAATGGCACAAAAAGGAAAAGTTCAGCTGACGTTCGTTATTGTTGCACCACCAGACCAGGTTGCAGAAGGTGACCGGCTCTTCCAAAGCCATCAGCCATGGATGGAATCTACACACGAGCGCAGCGGGGATAAAGCTCTTTTAAGCTACAACGTATCCAAATCGAAAGAGCTCACCAACCCTATGGATTCTAATTCGGCACCAACAGGAAATACCTGTTTCATACTAACAGAAGTCTATGAGACCGAAGCAGGTGTTGCAAATCACTTTAAACTGGCAATGGAAACCTGGAAAGAATTCCCCGCACTTGCTGAGTGGCTCGGGAAGTGCACTATGACCGGTGTTCCTGCCGCCCCCATAATTAATTCGCTCTGGTAAATAGCTGCAGAAAAAAAAGAAAAAAATCCTTCGGCAAAAAAGTTTTGCCTGTCTGCCGACAAGGCAGGGAAAAAATAATTTTTGAGAATTCCGTTATTGCTTCTTGATAGAATAAGTAGTAATTATTATTCAATAAATAAAACAGTTAACTCAAATCTTCAACAAACCAAAATGAAGCAGGCCAAAAAATTATTTTTAATTGCTATACAGCTGTTATCACTTAACTTAACTTTTGCTCAGTGGACAAAAATCACCTCTGTCCCTTCAAACGATATAGTTGCATTGGTTGTTAACAATAATATAATTTATGGGGCTTCCAATTCAAATGAAATTTATGAAAGCAGTGATGCCGGGATTGTCTGGAATACTTTAACAGTTAACATTAATCCCATTGATATAACTTCACTAATATTTTTTAATAATAAAATTTATGCAGGCACTTTTACACACGGAGTCTTCTATAGTTCAGACAATGGTAATACCTGGCAAAACTCAAACTTATCGTCTATATCAGACTTTGCTGTTAGAAATAATGTTTTGTATGCCTCTACCCTGGGGAATGGTATTGCAGTTTTAGATACAAACACAAACAATTGGACATTTATCAATGATTCCCTGCCGAGCTATTCTGTTAATGTTCAAAGTATAATCGGTTCACCTAATTTTTTGATGACAGCAGCAGGGGCAAACGGCACTTTTTATAAATATGATTTCAATGGTAATTATTGGATTGAAGGGTTTTACTATGGCATATTAAGACCGGGACTCCTAATTGATAATCTTATCAACGATGCCGATACTATTTTTGCTGTAAATGGAAACAGGATTATTAAGAGCAGCGATGCTGGTACAAGCTGGACAGATGATAAATCAGACACCCGCAATGGTGTTTACCGAAATATATATGCTGGTGCAAATAATTATTATACTTTGACAAATTTGCCCACAGGTGGAACCTGGATTCAACAGCGCAGCAAGTATGCAGATATTGGAACTACCTGGGCAACTGATGAAGAATTTTAAACGAAGGATTTTCCTATGATATAATTGAATACAACGATAAGTTATTTTTAGGAAGGAACGATGGCTTATATGTTAAGAGCCTGGTTACGAACGTAATAGACGACACAAAAAATAGTACTTTTAAATTCTATCTCTATCCCAACCCGGCAATTGGCGGAGTAATAAATGTTGAAAGCGAAAAGGACATTATTTCCCTTGAAGTGTTCAATGAGATAGGGCAGGTCGTTTATAAAACCGATGTCAATAAATTAATTTTTCAATTTAAAACTAATCTTCCAAACGGAATATATTTTTTGCGGCTAAACCTTAAAGGCGATGTTAGAACAACCAAGCTTATTATCCTTAAATAAAAAACATCACCCAAGTTGTTTTGTTCATCCCTGCCAAGGCATGGTAAAATGGATTGATTGCAAAACTATAAATCAATATATGGATACAAAGTAAGGGGAACAGAATGTCAAATAACATTAAAGATATTTCATTAAGTAATGCTGCAAAGATAGCTGGTATAAGTTATCTGGTAATCTTTGTACTTGGCATCTTCGCCAATTTTTTTATTTTCGAAAATCTTATTGTGCCGGGAAATGCAGAGACCACTGCAAATAACATTCTGGCTAATGAATTACTTTTCCGCAGCGGTATTGTTACCTGGTTAATCGTTCTCATTTGTGATGTATTGATTGCCTGGGCACTTTATATTTTTCTCAAACCGGTCAGCAAAAGTATTTCCCTGCTTGCATCGTTGTTCAGGCTGGTATATTGCTCAATTTTCGCAATCACTCAGCTAAATTTATTAATATCCTTGCAGCTTCTGATTGGTGCGGATTACCTGAAAGTTTTTAACACAGAACAATTGCATGCTCTTGCTTTTCAATTTCTAAAAGGATTCTCGTACGGGTTTCTTATTGGATTGGTATTTTTTGGAATTCATTTGCTTGTTATTGGGTATTTAATTTTCAAATCAGGTTTCATCCCAAAAATTCTTGGTGTCCTGCTGGTGCTTTCGGCTTTCGGTTATCTCGCAGATAGTTTTGCCAATTTCCTTTTATCAAACTACACCGATTATAAAACAATATTTTTACTTCTTGTAGCAGTACCCGGTATTATTGGTGAACTATCATTCACTTTATGGCTTTTATTTTAAAGGAACAAAGGTTCAGCCTGATAATACATAGCTGATAACAAAACCTCATTGCACTGCACTGATATGTATCCTTCATAATTAAAAAAACAAACGTTATTTTTAATTTTATCTTTTCAACTTGCAGACAATAAAGGAAATTATTTTGAAAATACAATTTTTAGGCGCAGCACAGGAGGTAACAGGCTCCCAACATTTATTATCAGTGAACGGAAAAAATATTCTTTTGGATTGCGGTCTTTACCAGGGGAAAAGAAAAGCAGCATTTGAAATAAACAAAAACTTACCTTTTAATCCTTCAGAGATAGACGTTATGCTTTTATCTCATGCACATATAGACCATTCGGGTAACATACCAAACCTTGTGAAAAACGGATTTAAAGGAAAAATTTATTCAACTTCTGCCACTGTTGATCTATGCCAGATCATGCTGCGCGATTCAGCTTATCTCCAGGAAAAAGATATAAAGTTTGTAAATAAAAAAAGATTAAAACAGGAAAAAAATCTTTTTGAACCTCTGTACTCTATCGAAGACGTTGAAGAAGCAATGAAAAATTTTATCGGGCTGCAGTATGATAAAGCAGTTGAAATATCTTCGGGTGTAAGTGCAACTTTCAGAGACGCAGGACATATACTTGGTTCTGCAGGCATTCTACTTGAGATTAAAGAGAATGGCAGCTCTACCCGCTTGGGATTTACAGGCGATATTGGAAGATTTGATATGCCTGTTTTAAATGATCCTAATATTCTTACCGATCTTGACGTTCTAATAATGGAAAGTACGTATGGAAATAAAACTCATCCCATTGCTCCTGATGTTGAAGAAGAATTAGCAACAACAATAAATGAAGTCGTTAAAAAGGGTGGAAAAATTATTGTCCCTGCTTTTGCAGTCGGCAGGACACAAATGATGGTTTATTTTTTACATAAGCTCTTTAACCAGAACCGGATTCCATTATTTCCCATTTATGTTGACTCCCCGCTTGCTTTGAATGCAACTGAAGTTTACAGGCTTCATCCCGAATGCTTTGACAGGGAGACTTACAGAATTTTTCTTGATAACAATGAAGATCCTTTTGGATTTAACAGGCTCACGTATATACGAAATGCCGAACAATCCAAGACATTAAATGATTTGAAAGAAACCTGCATGATAATTTCGGCTTCCGGTATGGCAGAAGGCGGCAGAATACTTCATCATTTGAAGAACAATATTGAAAACAAAAATAATCTTATACTTTTTATAGGTTACGCTGCAAAAGAAACTCTGGCAAGAAAAATTAAGGATGGCGATGCAGAAGTAAATATACTTGGAGATCCGTATAAAATTAACGCTCAAATAAAAAATATGGATTATTTCAGTGCTCATGCAGATCAGAAAGGATTGCTTGATTATTTGAAATTTTCTTTACCTCAGAAATTAAATAATATTTTTCTTGTTCACGGTGAAGAAGATCAGGCTCTTCCTTTAAGAGAAAAAATATTAAGTAAAGGATACAAAAATGTTTATTACCCGCTGAAGGGTGAAGTTTTCAATATTATTTAACCGGGTTATTTAAGAGAAGAAAAGAACCAAAGCTGTAAGTTCCTTTGCAGTTTTTTTTCCTCAACAACTCTGTCAAAACTAAATGTGCTTTTATGAGATGCAGTTTATAAATCTCTCTTTCTCTTTCACCTCTTACAGATAAATAATAAATGTTCTAATAATGATTAACAGGTATTTGATACCTGTTTAAATAAAAAATTAACGGTAATAATCACGCTTTAAATAACTTCAGCATTTTAATTTCACTTTTAGCATTAGTTGTTAATCAAGTAATAATAATCTTTTATAAAAATTAAAATTTTATCATTTACTCTACTTGTGAATTATCAATTCTTCTAATCAAAGTATGCTTGTTTACAATCGCAAACCTTGGCTCATCATTTGACTACATCCAATCGTTGTTAGAATTATAGCTTATTAAAAAAACTTGACAAGTGGGGACGATTAATTAAAAAATGAAATCAAAAAAAGCTATAGTGAACTAATAATAATATTTTTAACAACTTTGACTAAATGGTGATAAAATGAAAAATTGTTTACTAATTCTCGTTTCAATATTTTTTTTGACCTCGATGACAGTTGCGCAAGAAGCAGCTAAACAACCTGTAAAGGATTCTACTGACATACACTCAAATAGACCTAAGGCCAATTCCCAGCAATATTCTGAACCAAAAATTGTTGACGAAATTCAGGTAGAATCAGTCAACACTGATGATAACGGAATTCAATTTAGTATGGCTGGATTACTTTTGGGTTCGCTTCAAAACTGGAGTGAAGTAAAAACCGATGATAGTAAAATAGGTTTTGGATTTTCTGGAGATTTGTTCGCAGGTATTATTATTGACGATATGTATGTTGGCGTCGGTCCGCATCTTGGATATAGTTTCTGGACTTTAAGCAAATCAGCAGGCGGAATTACTGCAAGTGCAACTACATCAGTTAATGATTTTGGAATAAGCCTTGGAGCAGCCTGGGAAGGGTTCTATTTGACACTTGGAGCAGGTAATGGTGGTGCAAGTGTTACTGCAACTGTAGGTGATGAATCACAAACAGTAGATATGCCTGAAAGTATAGGTTATAAAAGAGTTGGCATTGGTTGGTTTGATGGTTTTGCGATTGGATTGGCTGTAGTTTCATATTCGGATGAAAATATACCTAACAATCTCAATCGAGTGGAAATGAATTTAGGCTGGGCGTTTTAAATATTTTGCGGGATAACATCCCGCATTTATTTCTTATAAAAATTAGTTTGATTATTCTGAGTTTGAAATTTATCATTTCTTATGAAAAACAAAATTCACATCGGTAACGGTCCATCTTGGTTTAAGATTTAGAGTATCCTTGTAAAAGAAAAACTCTTCCGAAGGTTTAAAAGGATTTGGCGAACCGTAAGTGTAAGTACCACTGCTGTCGGTATCATAATAACTCCAAAGAATATATTTTCCAGCGGCAATTCTTTCAAAGTTGAATGCATTTTTTGTAAGAGATTTTTTATAAATCTTTTTTTCTTTTTCACCACCCTCAAGAATAAGAACAGGATTTTTAAAAGAATCTGCATCGGGAACAAAACCTGAAACTCCCGTAAAATCAAGTCCGCTTATTGTTTTAAATTTATACTGGTAAACGGAATCATAGCTATTGCCGGCAGCATCCTCAAACTTCAGTAAATCAAATTTAATTATATAATCTTTCTGAGGTTCTAATTTTTGAGCGGGTGTAATTTTAAAAGAAGCATCATCAATAAAATTAAGATTAAATTTCACTGCTCTTCCATTCGTATCGGCAAATGAAATTCCGGTTCCGGCAGCCTGCCGGTTAAAAGCATCATCAAAGAAAAAATAAAACTCCTGATTTTGATAATCTGCATCTCTTGTTCCAAAGGCAGGAATTGTTTTTAATAATTTTGGTTTTGTTGTATCGGGATTATTACTGTTTGTTATTGTTGTAAAATCCTTAAAATAAAAATTTCCCTGTTTATCTTTTAATGTATCGGCTACGACAACAATTTGATCCGACGAAGGAAATTTTTCAGAAAGAACAAGAACAAATTCCGTAACTTTTGTATTTCCTCTATATGCATAAAGCGGTTCAATATTCTTACCTGATGAGGAATCAACAAACAAAAAATTTTGCGCATAAATAATAGAGGAGTCAAATTCTTCCGTAAGACTGAGTAAAACATGGTATTCATCAGTCATTATTGCACTAATTAATCTGGGTGCTGTTGTATCAATTGAAGTAAGAAAAAAATCTAATCCTGAATATAGTGTATCATCTGGTGCAAGAAATAAATCAGTAAAAGGGACACCTATTCTATCCTGCCCTGCCTGAAAAATAAGATCCCTGAACTTATCATCAACTGCAAAAATTCTGTAATTACCTGATGCCAATCCCATAAGTTTGTAATCCCCTTTTTTTCCTGCCTGGGAAATATAATCCGGTTTCGCTGCTAAAAGATTCGTGGTCGTGTCATTCATTTTCCTCCGCCACTCCGGATTTGTGCGGTAAGCAAAAATCATAACATCCTCGGCTTTTGTATCATAAACTTTTCCTGTTACAACTCTGCGGTCAATTTCATTTCCTGTGGAAAAAGTAAAAGTAAAAGCTTCAGCCATCCTGTTTTTGTTGTTGTAATCAACAGCATCAGTCCCTATTGTAATTACATAAGTTGTTTTTTCCTTTAGCGCTGCCGGGAAATAAACTCTAAGATATTTTCCACTCCAGTCATATTCTTTTTCTCCTTCAATTGCGGGAGAAATAAAAATAGCATCCTGCACGGATCTTTTATCAACGTATTCAGAAAAGCCGATCTCAAAATAATCATCGGAAAAATTTGTTGTACCATCAACCGGATAAACTTCAACTATCTCGGGAGGAATTTTATCAACCTCTCCCCCTCCCGGAGGCAATTGATTTGCGCAGGTTGAGAAAAAAAATGAAATTAATAAAAAAAAGAAATTTTTTATTTTATATGTAATATTATTGTTAAGCATATTGTTAATTTCTTGTGCAAGTGTAAGTTCAAGAAGTAGAAAGATTTAACCTTGATCTTGAACTTACTCTTACTCTTATTTACTCTGGGATTTTAACCACTTCCTATATTCATTTACCTTTTTAACATGTTCTTTATATGAACTTGAAAAATTATGTTTTCCTTTTCCATCTGCAACAAAATAAAGATAGTTATTATCATCAGGATATAATGCAGCTAAAATAGCATCTTTGCCAGGATTATTAATTGGTCCGGGCGGAAGTCCTTTATATTTATAAGTATTGTAAGGTGAATTTAAAGATAAATCCTTGTTCAATAATCTTCTCCATCCGCCTTTTAGAAGATATTGAACGGTCGGATCAGCTTGAAGCCTCATCCCTATTTTTAACCTGTTATGATATACTCCTGATATTTTGGGCATCTCTTCAGCATTGTTTGTTTCACCTTTTATTATTGATGCAAGAGTTAAAACCTCATGTATGGAAAAACCAATTTCTGCCGCTCTTGCTTTGAGGGAATCATTCAGAAATTTTTGGAAATTATCATACATTTTTGAAATAACTTCTTCTGCTGAACTTTTTTCATAAAATTCATAAGTACCGGTTAAAAGGTATCCCTCAAGTGAAGTTTTTCCAATTCCAATTGAATCTACAAAATTTTTGTTGAAGGCAAGATTAACAAAATTCGCTGAATCAATCATAGCATCTTTTTTAAGTACATAAGCCATCCATTTTATTGATAAACCGTCGCGGATGCTGACTGTCCTCATAAATTCTGCGTCGCCATAAATAAATAGATTTAAAAGATCGAGATAACTTAAACCATTAGGGATCCAGTATCTTGCTGCTCTTATTCTTTTCCCGGCACCGTAAATAAACCCTGCAATTTTAAAATTAATTTTGCTGGGAATTACACCTTCATTATAAAGTCTCTCAACAACATCATTAAATGTTTCCCCTTTTTCAATCTCAAAACGTTTTGGTGATTTTCCTTCATAATAATTTGATGTAAAGAATGTGAAATAAAAAAATGCTACCAGACCCAGAAAGAAAACTATAACTGTAATTAATTCTTTTCGGGATAATAAATTCTTGAACTTTACAGGCATATTTTATTTTTCTTAAGGATGTTTCCCGTGTAATAAATTTTTCTGAATAGCTCTTGATTCGTCAATTATTCTTTCATAAATCCGTTGCAGAGCAGATTTAGTTAATGGCTCTTCAAGGTAGGAATTAATTTTTTCAGATATATCTTTTTCTCTTTCAGGAGAATAAGTCGCAAGTCCGAGTTCAGCTTTAACATTGCCTATATAAACTGCATACAGAGTTCGTTTATTAAGCATCTGAACAATCGACCTATCGAGAATATCAATTTCATTTCTTAAATCAATAAGTAATTTTTCAGCTTCCTGCCTCGTTAATGATTTCAGATCATCGTTGAGAATTTTTTCGAGGTTATCCATTAATCAAAGATAAATAATTTCAAGTTCAAGTTTAAGAGCAAGTTCAAGCTGGTAAAAAATATCAGGCAGATTTAATATCCAAATTTATTTATAATCGTCGAACTTGAAACCGGGATAAGGCGGATAATCCAAACCAAATTTTTTCCCGGAATCATAAAGAGTCTTACCCCTAAATGCAATCATTGCTGCATTATCTCCACAATATTGAAGATCAGGAATTATAATTTTCTTCTGAAATTTAGATGATAAATCTTTCAAAGCTTCGCGAAGATTTTTGTTTGCTGCAACTCCACCAACCAGGGAAACAGAATTTATTTCATAATTCTCAATTGCTTTTTTAGTTTTTTGAACAAGAGCTTTTATCACAGCATTCTGGAATGAAGCAGCAATATCAGACAAATCCTGTTGAGGTATTCGTTTATCAGGATATGTTTTTTGAATATATCTTAGTACAGAAGTTTTTAATCCGCTAAAAGAAAAATCATAATTTTTTGTATAAGCAACAGGAAAATCAATTTTATTTTCATCACCTTTTTCAGCCTGTTTTTGTATCTGGGGTCCACCGGGATATGGAAATCCGAGCATCTTGGAAACTTTATCAAAAGCTTCACCTGCTGCATCATCTATTGTTGTACCAAGAATTTTAATTTCCGTAAAACTTTTTACAAGAACTAAAAGTGTATGTCCACCTGAAACAACAAGAGCTAAGTATGGGAATTCAGGTTTATCTTTCATCCTGTCTGCCGGTTTACCTGCCGATGAGGCAGGCAAGGCAGGTAAAAATCCGGAAAATATATGACCTTCAATATGATCAACAGGTATGAAAGGTTTATTTAAAAGATACTGATAAACCTTTTGCAAATGTTAGTCCTACAAGCAATGCTCCGATTAAACCGGGACCTGCTGCTGAACAGATAAGATCAATATCTTTTAATTCAAGATTGGATTTTTTTAGTGCATCTTTAATCAGAGGAATAATTATCTGAAGATGTGCCCTGCTTGAAAGCTCTGGAACAACACCGCCATATTTTGCATGAAAATCCTGTGAGGAAATTAAGTTTGCAGTCAGCTTCTCATTTGACATTATCGAAACCGAAGTTTCATCGCAGGAGGTTTCTATGCCGAGAATGTTCATTCTGTTCACTTTGGATTAAATTCTTATGAAAATTAATAAGTCGGAATCCAATCGACTGGTTTCAAAATTTATAATTTTGCAAATAGAAAAATAATTTGTATTATAAATCAAAAGAAATTCCTTCCCCCCTTGTTTATCAGAAAATATGGGCAAAATTCTTTATACAATTAAAATAAAATGAACTTTGTTACAGTTAATGAAAACTTAATTAAAATCTTTTAAAATTCTTTAAATGACAGGAGGTCCAAAATGAAAAATCTTTTCTTTTTCTTGTTTATTTTCTCTTGTTTCTCTTATTCTCAGGATTTAATGTCCGTTGAAAGCACCAAAGAAGTAATGATGAAATATTTTAATGCCGAGCATTCTGATGTAAGCATGCTTGCTGATGATGTGGTCTTTACTATTATGGGGACAGGAGAGGAGCATAATGGACCTGACGGCGTAATGAAAATGCTTGATTATTTTTATAACGTTGCTTTTGATGCCACTGCTGAAACTAAAAGCTTGATATTTGGTGAAGGCAAGGCTGTTTTCGAAGGAGATTTTGTTGGAAAACATATCGGAAAGTTTGAAGGTATTCCGGCTACGAATAAAAATGTTCGGGTACCTTTATGTGTGGTATATGATTTGGAAAATAATCAGATAAAAAGAGGAAGAGTTTATTTTGAAATGCCTGTGTTACTTAAACAATTGAAGTAAAACCGATTTTAAAAATTTATTCAATCATTCAACTATTCAGTCAATCTTGAATGGATGAATGTTTATTTAATTCCTCTATAGGAGTTCTTCGGACAAAAATATTCTTAACAATGTGTCCTGCTATCTGCGGGTTTTCCTGCAGTCTTCTGATGGAATATTTATACCATTGTTTTCCAAAAGGGACATAGATTCTAATCTTATATCCATCAGCATTTATTTTATCTCTTAAATCTTCCCTTACACCGAGTAACATTTGAAACTCAAATTTCTCTTTAGGAATATTGAATTCTTTTATCAACTTATATGCTTCATTAATCAGGTACTCATCATGAGTTGCAATTCCAACATAATTGCCCGATTTAAATATCTCTTTTAGAACTTTTAAATAATTATCTCTTACTTTTTGTCTTTCTTTAAATGCTATTTCAGGTGGTTCGATATAAATTCCTTTGCACAATCTGTAATTTGTATTAATCTTATTCAGCTCAACAACATCATTGTAACTTCTTTTAAGGTACGCCTGGATAACAACACCAACGTTAGTAAATTTTTCTTTTAATCTTTTGAGCAGACGAAAAGTAGAATCGGTATAAGGTGAATCTTCCATATCAATCCTAACAAAATTATCCATCATTTTTGCTTTTTCAACCAGCTCAGAAACTTGCTTAAAAGCAAAGTCTTCATCCAATCCCAGACCCATTTGGGTAGGTTTAATAGAAAGATTAGCCATTAATTTATTATTCTGAATAGCATCAAGAACGTCAATACATTTACACTTATCTTTGATTGCCTCATCTTTATTTTTTATTGCTTCGCCAAGGACATCTATAGTAGCATAAATTCCTTTTTTATTTAATGTTTTTACAACATCAATTGCATCGTTAAGGTTTTCCCCGGCAATATATCTTTTAGAAAAAACCCAGACTACTGAGTTTGGCATTAATTTTACCAGCGATACGATTAGTTTATTGAAGAATTGCAAGCTAAAACTCCGTTAAATCATCATTACAAATTTAGTGGTTTTAATTAATAAAACGGAATTAACTTTTATATGTTTTTCCTTTTTCGTAGGTACCAATTTTTTTGATTGTAATAGTCAAACCCGAAAGCTTCTTTATAACAGCTTTAACCTTAGGATCATTTAAGCTGCCATTAAAATCAATATAAAAAGTATATTGAAAAGGTTTATGAGGGATTGGTCTTGATTCGATCATAGAAAGATCAATTTCAGAATTTGCAAAAAAACCTAAAGCTTTATGCAAAGCACCCGGAATACTTTTTAAATCAAATGATATAGTCGTCTTTGGGTTTTTTGGTTCCTTGTCATTCTTCTTTTTATGGATAATAAAAAACCGGGTGTAATTAATTTTTTTATTCTGAATATTCTTTTTAATGATTTTCATATTATAGATTTTTGCTGCCTGGCTGCTTGCAATTGCAGCGGAAGATTCTCCATTATTTTTTAATGCTAACAAAACAGAACCCGCAGTATCATACGAAGGAATTATGGAAATATCTTTTAAAGATTTAAGAAAATGCGAACATTGTCCCAGCGCCTGAGGGTGAGAATAAATAATTTTAATTTTATTTAGACTGTAATAGTTTGAAGATATAAGACAATGATTTATTTGCAGATTCAATTCGCCAACAACAAAAACTTTATATTTCAATAGAAGATCGTAATTTTCAAAAACGCTGCCATATAAAGTATTTTCAACGGGAATAATACCAAAATCAGCAATACCTTTTTTTACATTTTCAAATACTTCATCAAAAGAATAAGAAGGAAGAGTTTTTATTGATTTGCTAAAATAATTTTGCGATGCAATCTCGCTGTAAGCTCCCTGTTCTCCCTGAAATGCAACTATTCTATTATCGCTCATTTATTAATCAGTTAAAATTTCTAATAGAATTATTAAGATAAACTCAATCCTTTAAGGATTGATATAAGCAATTCCGCTTTTTGTTTAAGTTCGTTCTGTAAACCATTATTTTCGAAAATAAAATCAGCACGCTTTTTCTTTTCTTCATCCTTAATCTGATTTTCATTTCTTTTATCAAAATCCTGTTCACTTAATTTCCCACTCTTAACAACCCGCTGTTTACGAAATTCATAATCAGCTGAGATTAAGACAACGTAATCAAACATTGATTCCATATCTGCTTCATAAATTAAAGCGGCTTCTGTAAAAACAAAATCGTATTCTTTAAAATAATTTTTTGAAAGAAAATCAACTTTACTTTTAACTCTTGGATGAAGTATTGAATTAATAATTAATACTTTTGCGGGATCAGAGAAAATTTTTTCGGCAAGAAATTTTTTATTAATCTCATTTCCCAGATATGATTCGCCTCCAAATTTACTGATGATTTTTTGTTTTACATCCCTATCATTCTTCAGGATTTCTTTTGAAATTTCATCAGCATTTAAGATCGGGTAGTTCATCCCGGAAATAAAATTGCAAAATGCAGATTTGCCGGAACCAATACTTCCAGTTACACCAACATTTATTTTCATATTAATCATTTCGAAAAATATAATTAACCGGAATAAAAATCTCTATTAAGATTCTAAAAAAAATGCCCATCAAAAAAGATGGGCAAAGTAAATAAAATAATCAGAAAGTTTCACTTAGCATAACTTATTTTTCTGACTTCTCTGATAACAGTAACTTTTATTTGTCCGGGATATTCCATTTCCTGTTCAATCTTAGTTGCAATATCATGAGAAAGTTTATCGGCAATAATATCATCAATTTTATCATGTTCAACTACCACTCTTATTTCCCTTCCTGCCTGTATTGCATAAGTTTTAGCAACACCTTCAAATGATTTAGCAAGTGCTTCAAGAGTTTCCAATCTTTTAACATAACCTTCGAGCGGTTCTCTTCTTGCGCCAGGTCTTGCTCCGCTAATTGCATCCGCCGCCTGTACAAGTGCAGCGATAGGATGTTCCATTTCAATATCTTCGTGATGGGAACCAACTGCATTCACAACAATAGGATGCTCTTTGTATTTTTTAGTCAGTTCATAACCGATAAGAGCGTGAGGTCCTTCAACATACTTGTCGACTGTTTTGCCAACATCGTGTAGCAGCCCTGCTCTTTTAGCAACTGATATATCCAGGTCAAGTTCAGCGGCCATAATTCCTGTTAAATAAGCAACTTCGATACTATGACCTAAAAGATTTTGTCCATAGCTTGAGCGATATTTCATTTTGCCGACATGCTTAATTAATTCAGAATGCATATTATGAAGACCTAATTGAAGAATTGTGTTCTCTCCTTCTTTAATCATCTCCTCTTCAAGTTCCTGTTTAACTTTTTCAACAACCTCTTCAATTCTTGCGGGATGAATTCGTCCATCGGCAATAAGTCTTTCCAAAGATACACGTGCCACTTCTCGCCTGAACTGATCAAAAGAAGAAAGAATAACTGCTTCCGGAGTATCATCAACAATTACATCAACACCTGTTACTGCTTCAAAGGAGCGAATATTTCGTCCTTCTTTTCCAATAATCCGGCCTTTCATTTCATCATTTTGAATTTGCACAACTGAAAGAGTTGTTTCTACAGAATGGTCTGCTGCGGTTCTTTGAATTGCCTGAACAATAACTTTCTGAGCTTCTTTTTTAGCATCAGCTTTTGCGCTTTCAATAATTTCTTTAATTAAAACTGAAGAATCTATTTTTGCCTGGTTAACCATATTTTCGATAAGCATTTTTTTAGCTTCATCTGAGGTTAATCCAGAAATTTTTTCAAGTCGTAAATTTTGTTCTTCTTCTAATTTTTTAATATCAGTAAATTTCTGATCAACCGACTTTTTTTGATCAAGTAAATCTTTTTCAACCTGTTTATTTTCCCTTTCTTTTTTTAGGACTAATTCAAATTTTTTTTCAGTGCTCTCTTCCCTGGCGACTAATTGTTTCTCGAGGTTTGAAACTTTTTGTCTTTTCTGCTGAACTTCATTATCAAATTCGGTTTTCTTTTTATACCACTCATCTTTAACTTCTAATAATTTTTCTCTCTTAAGATTATTTGATTCCTTCTGAGCATCTTCAAGAATAAGTTTTGCTCTTTCTTCAGCTGAAGCAATACTTTTTTTTCCAATCTTAGAATTGAAAAGCCAGCCCAGATAGAAAAAAACACACCACAAGAACAACCGCCAAGAGTATTAACAGTATCGGATCCATTGTTCCTCCAAGGTAGATTAAATATATAAACCGCTTCTGCCAGTGCATTTAATAGAGAAAAACTCTATTATACACAGTGGGAATCCGCCAAAACGCTTTTTACTTCCTCTGTTCCAACCAAGGTTAGATTTCCCGGCGAACCGGGATGAGGCCTGTAATAGACGTTATGAGTCAAACTCCCTATTAGATCTAACTGTTAGTTTTTCTTATCGCTGTGGACTGGCAGAGCGGAAAGTTTTTTATGATGGGTCGGACATTCTGACTTCGTTAAGAAGAAGCTTCAGCTTTTTAATTTTATCACTTGCCTGGATTAGTAATTCTCTATTTTTATTTTTTTCTAAGAAAGAGATCATAAGCAATATTTAAACAAGCAATAATAGCTATTGTCTGTACAGGTTGATCAGGAAGTTCTTCCTTAGTTTCTTCCATTACCTTGTTTACATAAACAGCAAGTTCCTTTGCTATTTCTTCATTTTCAACAATTAAAGAATATTCTTTATCGAATATTTTTATTTTGAGCTTCTTTTTATCGGTCATTTATGCCTTTGTCCATCAAACTAACATAATGTTTAAGAACTTAGGTCTGCCTAACGGCAGATAAATGAAAATCAATTCGTGAAATTAAATCTCCAATATTATTTTTCAATTCTTCTCTTTCTTTTTCATTAAGGGTACCCAGAAAATCAGTTTTGGATTTCTTTTTCATATCAAACTCAAGCTTTGAAATTTTTTCATCCAAATTTGTTTTTTCTTTTTTTAATTCCGATAATTGAGTTTCTAATTCAAGATTGACTTCAGTTAAATCTCTGCATTTATTTGCCAGGATTTCAACCTGGGACTGAATAACACTCAGATCACTTAATAGAACTTCCTGTTTGGAAGTTTCAGACATTAACTACCTCTTAATTTTGCAAGAAATTTCTTTTCAATCAACTCTATAAGATGGGTAAATTCTTTTTCCACCTCATCTTCAGTTAAAGTTCTCTCTTCAGCTTGATATTCAAGACTGAAAGCCATACTTTTATTCTCATTACCTAAAGATTCGCTTTCAAACAAATCAAATAACTTTACCCCTTTTATTAGATTAGAACCTTCAGCATTAATAAAGTTATAAAGTTCTTCATAAGTAACTGATTTATTTACTATAAAAGCAAAATCTCTAACAACTTTAGGATACTTTATTGGAGTTGAATATAATTTCCTTTTATGATGAATTTTCTTTAACTCATCCAGACTAAATTCAAAACAATAAACATCCTGATCAATATCAAATTTTTTAAGAACATCTTTGCTTATTTTTCCACCACAACCTAATACTGTATTACTCAAATTTTTTGTAAAATAATAAGCAAAATTTCTATTACCACTGTGATAATATGAATCATTTAAAACATTGTCAAGAGAAAACTTCATAAAGAAGCTATCAACCAATCCTTTAAGTGAAAAGAAATCAACCTCTTTTTCCTGAGAGTTCCATTCTTTTTCTCGCTCTTTACCTGTAAGAAAAAAGAGAAGTTTCCTTTCTTCTGTAAAATCATCAAAAGAATTTATTCCAGTTTCACTTTTTTTATTGAAAACATTTCCAATCTCAAAAAATATGAGGTTCTTTTCACCCTTATTAATATTATTTGCAGCAACTATGAGATTACCCGGAATTAACGATGTTCTTAAATATGCCATATCTGCACTTTGAGGATTTAGAAGCTTTATTGCTTTCCCTTCAAATAAAGATGAATTTTCATCAATTAAAGGATTGTTAAGCACTTCAAAAAATCCTAATGAAGTGGAAATAGTTCTTATTTCATCTGTAAATAGTGACTCATCATATTTTTTTTCAAGAGTAATTGTAATTTTGGGAACAGCTGGAATTTGATCATAACCATAAATCCGTGCAACTTCTTCAATCAAATCAATTTCTCTCTCAAGATCCGGTCGGTACGTAGGAACTTTTAATCTCATTTCATCTTTTGTATCCAGAATATTTTTCAATCCAAGCCCTAATAATATTTTAGACATTTCTTTTTCAGGAATTTCATATCCCAAAACTTTTTTAACTCTTGCAAATCTAAAAATAACTTCTTTCTCTCTTATTTTATTTGGATAAATATCAATCATACCTTTCAGAATTTTGCCGCCGGAAATTTCAGAAATAAGCATTGCTGCCCTGTTTACAGAGTAATCGGTATTATTTGGATCAACAGTTCTTTCAAACCTATAAGATGCATCGGTATTTAACCCCAAAGCTTTTGATACTTTCCTTATATGAGATGGGTTAAAGTGAGCACTTTCTAAAAGTATATTTCTTGTTTGGGGTGTAACTTCTGAATTCTCTCCGCCCATAATTCCTGCAATAGCTACTTCCTTTTCTGCATCGCATATCATTAATGTTCTCTCGGGAAGAATTCTTTCCTTTGAATCAAGTGTTATAAACTTTTGTTCCGCATTTATGCTTTTTACAATAATTTTTTTGCCGGATAATTTATCGAGATCAAAAGCATGAAGCGGTTGCCCTAATTCATTCATAACAAAATTGGTAACATCAACAATATTATTGATTGGTCTTAAACCTATCCTGGCTAATTTACTTTTTAACCAGTGAGGAGATTCTTTTATAGTTACATTTCTGATTATTCTTGAAGAGTACCGTGGACAATTTTCTAAATCCAGAATTTCAATTGAAGCAAAATTTTTAGCTTCATCATTTGTTTCATCTATTTTTATTTCAGGATATTTAAATTCCCTGTCAAATATAACTGACAAATCTCTGGCAATTCCTAAATGTGAAAGTGCATCCGGACGGTTTGGAGTAATTGCAACCTCCATAATAACATCGTTCAATTCTAAAGCTTCTGTAATTGGCGTTCCAACAATTAATTTTTCATCTAAAACCATAATACCTGATGCATCATTTCCCAATTCAAGTTCAGCTTCCGAGCATATCATTCCAAAAGATTCAACTCCCCTTATCTTTGCTTTATTTAATTTCATTCCATTTAAAGGAATTAGCAGAACCAACAGGGGCAAAAACTATTTTTTGTTCCGGCATAACATTAGGAGCGCCGCATACAACCTGTAATTCCTGTGAACCTGTGCTTACTCTGCACAAAGATAATTTATCAGCATTAGGATGTTTCTCTTTTGAAGTAACTAATCCTACAATAAAATCATTATATATTTCCTGTTGATTAACAAAACCCTCAACCTCAAGGCCGGAATTTGTAAGCTTATTAATTATTTGCTTAACGGAAATGCCTTCGAGATTTGTATATTCTTTTATCCAGTTAAGAGAAAATTTCAATTATTGCTCCGTTAAAACTGTTTAAGAAATCTTAAATCGTTTTCATAGAATTTTCTTATATCATCAATTCCATATTTAAGCAGCGCAATCCTTTCTATGCCCATACCAAAAGCGTAACCCGTATATTTCTCGGAATCATATCCTACATAGTTATAAACATTCGGATCAACCATTCCGCAACCAAGTATTTCAAGCCATCCGGAATTCTTGCATATTCTACAGCCTTCACCTTTACATATAAAACATGTAATATCCATCTCGGCACTAGGTTCCGTAAATGGAAAGAAGCTAGGACGAAACCTGTATTTCAAATCATCCAAATAAAATTGCTTAGCAAAAGAAACCAGGGTTCCTTTTAGTTCTGCAAATGTAACATCAGTATCAACGTACAATCCCTCAACCTGGTGAAAGACACAATAACTTCTCGCGTTAACTGCTTCATTCCTATAAACTACTCCCGGCATTATTGCCCTCACCGGAGGTTTAAACTTTTTCATTACTCTTATCTGAATCGGTGAAGTATGAGTTCTCAGAAGAAATTTTTCACTTACAAAGAACGTATCCTGCATATCTCTTGCCGGATGATCAAGGGGAAAATTTAATGCCTCAAAATTATTATAATCAGATTCGAGCTCCGGACCTTCAAAAACAGAAAAACCCATTCCTTTAAATATTGATTTTATTTCATCCAGAGTTTGAATGATTATATGTTTGCTCCCAATTATTTTTAATATACCCGGAAGAGTTAAATCAATTTTTTCTTTAGATACTCCATCAGATTTTTCGATATCTGATTTTAAGAGATTGAATTTTTCCGTTAAAGAAATTCTGAGTTCATTCAGATTTTTTCCTACAACAGGTTTTTCTTCTTTAGAAACTTTTTTTAATTCTTCAAACAGATGAGCAACAATACCATTTCTGCCCAGGTATTTTATTCTAATATCTTCCAGTTCTTTCGGATTACTAACAGATGAGAAATCTTTTTCAGATTCACTTATTACTTGTTGAATTTCCTCGGTAAGCATAATTCAAATAAAAAGGTTTTATGAAAATAATAAAAGAAACACCTAAAAATACAATAAACCCGATTCCAAATGGATCGGGTTTAAATTCATTTTAAAGAAAATGAAATTTTAATTTGCAGAAAACTTTACTAACTCAGTAAAGGCAGATGGATTTTCAACAGCAAGGCTTGCCAAAATTTTTCTGTTAATAGTAATTCCTTTATCCTGCAAACTATGAATTAATCTGCTGTAAGTAGTACCATTCATTCTCGCTGCAGCATTAATTCTGATAATCCATAATTGTCTGAAAGTTCTTTTCTTTAACTTTCTGTCTCTATAAGCATGAACTAAACCTTTTTCAACATGGTTTTTAGCAATGGTTAAAACATTGCTTCTTGCACCCCAATAGCCTTTAGCCTGCTTAAGCATTTTCTTTCTTCTTCTATGAGAAGCTACTTTATTACGAACACGTGGCATTTTATTTTAACCTTTTAATTTATTGTAACATTAAACTTACTTTTTTTTGATTAGCTTCAGAAACCATAGTAGGTTTTCTTAAACTTCTTTTGCGTTTACGACTTTTAGAAGTAAGAATATGGCTTTTAAAAGCTTTTTTTCTTTTAAATCTTCCGGTGGCAGTTTTTTTAAATGATTTACTGGCACCTTTATTACTTTTCATTTTCGGCATAATATTATCCTCTGATTATTTTTTCTTTCCTTTTTGTTTATCCGGAACAAGAATAACATTCATATTCCTTCCCTCCATTTTAATTTCGCTTTCAACTTTTGCAACATCATCAAGTTTTTCAACAAATCTTTTTAACAATTCTTCACCCTGTTCTGTGTATGCCATTTCCCTTCCTTTAAATAAAACTGCAACTTTAACTTTATTGCCGTCTTCTATAAAATTAATAGCATGCTTAACCTTAAACTCAAAATCGTGTATGTCTGTATTAGGATGAAGCCTTATTTCCTTTAAAAGTTGTAATCTGCTGATTTTTTCTTTGAAGCTTTTCTCTTTTTTGCTGCTCATATTTGAATTTCCCAAAATCAATTATTTTACAAACAGGAGGCTGTGCCTGCGGCGCAATTTCAACAAGGTCCTGTCCTCGTTCATTTGATAATTTTAATGCATCTTTAACTGTAAATACACCAAGCTGTGTTCCATCTACATCTATAACCCTAACTTTGGGAGCTTTTATTTCTTCGTTTATTCTTACACTATCTGCCTGAGCGATTTAACACCTCACTAATTTGTTGAAAAATGTTTTGTTTCTATTTCCTCAGTAATTTTAGCGATAAAATCATTAATTGCAAAGGAGCCGGTATCTCCTTTTTTATGCTGCCTTACAGAAATATTATTTGCAGTTTCTTCTTTTTCGCCAAGTATAAACATATATGGAACTTTCTGAGTTTCCCAATCCCGGATTTTATAACCTATCTTTTCATTTCTTTCATCAAGCCGGGATCTAATGCCTTTCTTTAATAATTCAGTATGAACCTTTTTTGAATACTCCATAAAATTTTGAGAAACAGGAATTACTGCAACCTGTACCGGAGCCAGCCAGGTAGGGAAAGCTCCTCCATAATGTTCTATCAACACACCAAAAAACCTTTCAATAGATCCAAGTAACGCCCTGTGAACCATAAATGGTCTATGCTCTTTTCCATCTTCTCCAATATATTTCATATCGAACCTTTCAGGTTCGTTAAAATCAAACTGAACTGTACTCATTTGCCATTCACGTTTTAAAGCATCCTTTATTTTAATATCTATTTTAGGTCCATAAAAAGCACCACCACCCTCATCAACTTCATATTTCAAACCTTCTCTCGTTAAAGCATTCCTGAGTGAATCAATTGCTTTATTCCAGAGTTCATCTTCACCAACTGCTTTTTCAGGTTTAGTTGACAAATAATATTTGAGTTCACTAAATCCAAATGCATTCCATACCATCCTGGCAAATCTGATCACTTCTATAATTTCATCTTCAATTTGTTCATGAGTACAAAAGATATGAGCATCATCCTGTGTAAAACCTCTTACACGTAATAACCCATGTAAAACACCACTTTTTTCATATCTGTAAACAGTTCCAAGTTCTGCCCACCGTAAAGGTAAATCTCTGTAAGATCGAAGTTGAGATTTATAAATCATAATATGAAAAGGACAATTCATCGGTTTAATGTAATAATCCTGTTCGTCAATTTTCATGCTTGAATACATACTATCTTTATAAAAGCCAAGATGCCCGCTGGTTTCCCATAACCAGCTTTTACCAAGATGGGGAGAATATAAGAGTTCATAACCATTTTCTAAATGAGCTTTTCTCCAGAAATCTTCTATTTCAAGCCTTACCCTCGCCCCTTTTGGATGCCAGTAAATTAAACCTGCACCAGCTTCTTCCTGAATGCTGAAAAGATCCAACTGCTTTCCAATTTTTCTATGATCTCGTTTCTTAGCTTCTTCTAAAAATTCAAGGTAATCATCTAACATTTTCTTTTTAGGAAAAGAGATTCCGTAAATTCTTTGAAGCTGCTTATTTTTTTCATCGCCTCTCCAATAAGAACCGGAGACAGTAAGTAATTTTATATTTTTTATTTTTCCGGTTGAAGGCAGATGGGGACCGGTGCATAAATCAGTAAATGTGCCTTCTTTATATAGACTTATTTTTTCAGAATTCTCATCAATACCTGAAAGTATTTCAAGCTTATAGTTGTCACCTTTTTTCTTAAAGAAATCTACTGCTGAATTTTTGCTCAATTCTTCCCTGACAAAAGAAGAATTATCTTTTGAAATTTCCATCATGCGTTTTTCAATTTCTTTAAGATCTTCTTCAGAGAGTTTAGAGTTAACATCTATATCATAATAAAATCCGTCTTCAATGGCAGGTCCCACACCAAATTTAGCCTCAGGGTGAAGGTCCTGAATTGCATGAGCCATTAAATGAGAAGTTGAATGCCAGTAAACATGTTTTCCTTCATCATCATTAAAGGTTAAAATTTTAATACTGCAATCATCGCTTACGGGTGAATTAAGATCTCTAACTTCTCCATTAATTTCAATAGCAAGAGCTTCTTCAGCCAGCCGCGATGAAACAGACTGTGCAATTTGAAAGCCGGTTATACCTTTTTCAAACTCTTTTGTACTTCCATCAGGAAATGTAATTTTTATATTATTCATTTTATTTATCATTATAAAAAAATCGGAATAACATCCGATTTATGTGGGTTCTAAAGGAGTCGAACCTTTGACCTTCTGCACGTCAAGCAGACGCTCTAACCAACTGAGCTAAGAACCCGTACCGAGGGCCGGACTCGAACCGGCACGGGAACTAATTCCCACAGGATTTTAAGTCCTGTGCGTCTACCAATTCCGCCACCCCGGCAAAAATTAATAATCGCTTAGATTTCCAGTTAAGGATTTCTTTAGTTTTAAGCGTGTAAATATATTGAAAACATACATTTATTACAAGAAAAGCACACTTTCCCTTTTTCATTTTTTATCAATTAATAGTTACAAAGGAAAAAATAAATTGTAATGGTTTTCCCTCATTTTCAAAATAATTTTTAATGTAACATTTTGTTTATTTATTAGCTCTAATCTTATATTGAGAAGTAGAATACCCTGTTTGTTAATTATATGTCAAGCAAAATAAATGGCATATCCATTGAAAATAAAATGACGAGGGATGGAATAACTTAAAATTAATAATTCATTTTGAGAGGGCAAAAATGCAGCTATTTTCTTACCGCATCCAGGTTTTCTTTTTGCTTGCCACAATTGCTGTTGGTATTTTCACATTAATTTCGATCTCAAAATCAAAAAATTTAGGCTCAGTTATCACAAAGAACGGAATGATAATTAATGAAGCCACTAATGAACCTTTTACAGGCAAAGTTATTGATACTGTTGCGAACCAGATAGTTTCTTATGAAGTGGTTGAGGGAATTAAGAATGGAGAATTTACCATAAAATTAATTGACGGCACCAAAGCGGTTTCCGGAAAAATCATTAATAATAAAAACGAAGGCAAATGGAGTTACTACTATTCTTCCGGGGAACTTGAATCAGAAGGAAATTTTAAAAGTGATGTTGTTTCCGACAAATGGACCTGGTATTATCCTGATGGAACTATAATGGAGGAAGGTGTTTTCGTTAATGGTAAAAGGGATGGAATCTGGAAATTATATAACAAGGATGGTTCACTGAAATCTACTGTATATTTTAATAAAGGAATCATTGTTAATTCATTTAATGAAAAATCACCAATAGCATCCTAAATCCCAAAACACAGGTTTAATGCGGTTGAAAGACTTATTGAATCTGTGTTTCTTTTTTTTAATCATTGTTCATTTCCCCCTTACCTTTTTATTTAACTTGTTTATTTTCCTTATAGATAGAATCTTTGCATTAAAGAATTGATTCTACCTCTACAGAATTCCTTTCTTTATTAAATTGCTATAAATTTTTAAAAATTTCAGGTTGTCTAAGTTCTGAAAAAAATATTCTTTTCACTTATTTTTTTTGTTAACATTTATTTCTCATTCTCCTCCGGACAGGATTTAGCCGAAGAACAATGGAATAAAAGTCTTGAAGGAAAAATTATCAGGAATATTGTTATTAAAACTCTTAATGTAGCTGAATCCTTTGATGAAAGTAAGAATGCTGCGGATACTTCCTGGTTTAGTAATATTGCTAATGGGCTTCATTATAAAACAAGAGATTGGGTTATTAAAGAGAAATTACTTTTTGAAAGGGGAGATAAATTAAATTTCAGAAATCTTTATGAAAGCGAAAGACTCCTAAGAAGTACAAATTTATTTTTGGAAGTTAGAATAAATATTTATCCTGTTCCTGCTTTACGTGAAGAAGTTGATGTAGTTATAATTACAAAAGACAGGTGGACGTTAACTTATCAGGGAAAATATGACCCTGGAAACCAATCAGGTTACTTAGGCTTAAAAGATAATAACCTTATTGGACTCGGACATGCTGCAGATGCAGTTATAACCTTTAATAGAGATCCTTCAATTGGTTTGGGCGGAAGGTTCAGGTATTTAGCCACAAATATTAAAGGTTCTTTTATTGATGCGGGAGTAACTATAGAGGGAAATAAAAAATCTTCAATTAAAAGTTTAAACCTTAGCAGACCTTTTGTTACTTATACCAAAGAATGGATAGGCGGTATTGAATTTAAATGGGAACAGAACACAATTGAAATTCCAGATTCAAATAAAAAAATGGTTTTTAGATCATTGAATAGAAAAAGCCAGGACTTATGGTTAGGTAAAACTTTCGAATTAAATCCTCAGGATAATATATTTAAAAAGAATACTAACCTTATTACTTCAATCAGAGTATTTAGTCTTAACTATAATGAAAGACCCTTTCCTCCATTTCAATACAGAATTTTTGAAAACAGCACCCAACTTCTTTTTGGAGCAGCATTAATTACAAGAAGCTATTATAAGGACAGATTCGTAGAAGATTTTGGAGTAACGGAAGATATCCCGATTGGTGGTTCGATAAATCTTTCAACAGGACCGGAAAAAAGAGAACTAAGCAACAGATGGTATTTAGGTCTGGAAGCTATTTATTCTGACTGGTTAGAGGAATACGGGTATTTTTCTACAAGGATTGGCTTTGGAACTTTCAAAAATAATATATGGGAACAAAATACTTTTAATCTTAATATGCTTTTTCACACTTATCTTTACAGATGGAAGATTTGGACATACCGGCTTTTTGCGCGTTACGATTTATTATTAGGATATAACAGACTCTCAGGAGAAAAAACTTATCTTTATTCACGAACAGGATTGCGCGGAATTGAAAATATTATTCCTTCAGGTACGAAAAGAATGGTGCTTAATGCGGAAGCAAGAATATTCAGTCCTTATACTTTACTTGGTTTTGTAATTGGTGGAATTGGTTTCACAGATTTTGGATTAATTGCCGATGCCGACCGGGGTTTTTTCAGCAGCAGGTTTTACCAGGCTTATGGAGCGGGTTTCAGAGTAAAGAATGAATCAATTATTAATGCAGCATTTGAACTTGTATTTATTTTTAATCCATATCTTCCTCAAAAGAATCGGGCAGGTTTTTCAGTTTTACTATCAACAAATTTTGCAATCGGTATCAGAGAATCCGGATATTCAAAACCATTTCTGGAACCATATTAGGAGAAAAACTAATGATATCACTAAGGTATAACCCGTTAACTGAAATATGATTTTTATTTATCTTTGAATAAAGAAATGAAATTAACAAGAGTTAAAATATTAATTCTGATTTTAACAGGTTTAACATTGTCCGTTACTACCTTTGCCCAGGATTCAACCACAAGTTTAGCGTATAAAAGCACCAAGCCAAACAAAAAACCATTTCCTTTTTATCAACCGGATCTGGCTTACAGGATCTGGCAGCAGTTCAGTTTAATAAGAGAAGCAAATGCCGGTAATGCATTTGCTCAGCACGAACTCGGGTTAAGATATTTACTTGGAGATGGTGTTGTTGCAGATACAATTCAGGGAGCCATCTGGATAAAAAAAGCGGCAGATCAGAATCTTACATCGGCAATTTTTAATTATGGAATCCTACAGCTTAACGGTTGGGGTGTACCGTGGAATCCTTTTGAAGCTTTTAAAAGTTTTATGTCTGCTGCTGAATCAGGAATGGCACAGGCGCAACATATTGTTGGTTTATTTTATACCGATAATTTGATTGTTAAAAGAGATTTATCCACAGCTTTAAAGTGGATAAAAAAAGCGGCAGATAAAAATTATGAACCAGCTAAAGAATCTCTTGGTGAATTAATAACTAAAATCCCATCCAATCAGCTTGATACATCAATGACAAATGCAGATCAGGATGTTAAAAATTCTGCAGATGATAATTCCCTGGTTTCAACATTGGGTCTGGTTTTCATAGATTTTGATGCGGTCTCAGATACAATTAAAGAGGTTTCCGATAAAATGTTAATAACTTCTTTATCAAATCCTGGGAATGAACTTATTACAGATTCACTTTTAAAAAAGAATGAGTACCTGGAAGAAATTGACTCAAATTTAATTCCCCAGATTTTAAAATTATCTGAAAACGGAAGTTCTGAAGCGCTAACAATTTTAGGAAGAATGTACGAGAAGGGAATTAATTATAAGCAGAATTATATGACTGCAGCATCATATTATATTAGAGCAGTAAAGCTGGATTCTCCAATTGCAAGTAAGCTTCTTTATGATTTATGCAGGAACAATAAATTCATTATGGAAGTTCAGGAACTTTCTGCCAAGGGAGAAGCTGAGGCAAATTTTGTATGGTACGGGATTACAGCTTTGGGTTTTGATGTCCGTATTGCAGAATCAGATGCACTTAATCTTTTAATAAAATCTGCGGCAAAAGGTTTTCTTCCTGCAATGAATGAACTGGGGCTTAATTATTATACCGGAAATTTTTTAAAGGAAGATAAAAAGAAAGCTTTGGAAATATGGCATTCGGCAGAAAAGTTAAATAACACCGAAGCTAAAACAAGAATAGCAACCGGAATTATTTTTGGCGAAATAAAATCCGATGATATTTCCGGATCAATAAAATTTCTAAAAGAAATTTCCGACAATGGATCCGTACTTGCTCAGGTTGCTTTAGGTTATGCCTATGAAAATGGAGTTGGTTTTCAAGTTAGTAAATCTGAGGCTGTTAAATATTACAGGTATGCCGCCCAGAGAGGAAACCGTTTCGCATATGCTGAGCTTAAAAGAATTTATGATGAAATCCGCCCCAATGATTCTCAATTCAATGTTTATTAACTTTCTTCTATCAAAATTAAATCGTAACTCAGATTTCTAAATCTGAGTGCATCTCAGAACACCTGAGCTAAGAAAATTTAATAACCAATCCGAATCTGAAATTATGATTGACTCCAAACTTCCAAATATAACTTCCAGCATATTTGCTGTTATGTCTAAAATGGCAATTGATTATAATGCAATAAATCTTTCACAGGGTTTTCCTGATTTTAATTGTCCTGATGAGCTTCTTAAACTTGTTAAAGAATACCAGGAAAAAGGTTTTAATCAATATGCACCAATGCCGGGAATTCCAAAATTAAGAGAAAAACTTTCCGCAAAAATTAAGAAGCTTTACAGCAGTGATTATAATTTCGAAACAGAAATTACGATCACTGCTGGTGCAACACAGGCAATTTTCACGGCAATTACAGCTTCTATTGAAAAAGGTGACGAAGTTATTTTACTTGAGCCGGCGTATGATTCCTATGCACCTTCAATTGTAGTAAATGGAGGAATTCCTGTTTTTGTTCCTCTTAATAAAAATAATTACAACATCGATTGGAACAGAGTTAAAGATAATATTTCTGAAAAAACTAAAATGATTATTATTAACTCACCACACAATCCAACCGGCAGTGTAATAAATAAGACTGATATAAAAATTCTTGAGGACATTACAAGGAATACTGGTATTTTAATTATCAGCGATGAAGTTTATGAACATATAGTATTTGATGGAGAAAAACATATCAGTTTATTATCTTCAAAAGAGCTGGCTGAAAAATCATTTGTAATTTTTTCATTTGGAAAAACTTATCACACAACAGGATGGAAAGTTGGTTATTGTGTAGCCCCTGAAAATCTTTCAAATGAATTCAGAAAAATTCACCAGTTTGTTGTTTTTTCAGTAAATACTCCCATTCAATATGCCTTTGCAGATTTTCTCGATACTGAAAAACACTATTTAGATTTGAATAATTTTTATCAAAAGAAAAGAGACATCGCAATAAATTTTTTAAAGGATACAAACTTTAAATTAACCCCGGCTAAAGGAACATATTTCCAGCTGCTTGATTACAGCAAAATCTCGGATTTGAGTGATTTGGATTTTACAGAATTACTGACGAAAAAATTTGGTATCGCAACTATTCCGCTGTCCCCTTTTTATTCTAATCCCTATAATGATAAAATAATCAGAATTTGTTTTGCAAAAAGAGATGAAGTTCTTGCCGAAGGTATGAACAAACTTAAGGAAGCTTCAGATATTTTATCTAAACAGAAAGTGCCCGTTAATAAATGATTAAAGGCAGATTAAAAAAACTTTATGATTTTTATACAAGTGGTTTAACAATGAAAGATGTTGAAAAACTTGTAAAGAGAGATGTGCCTGAACTGTACGATTTTTACGTAAGAAAAATGCAGAAGCCTGAAAAAGCAAGCAACAAGTTCAAGGATACATTCCTGTTTATCAGGAATCTCTTAATTGAGTTTCTTGAGCAGCTTTCACAAATCAGAAGAATAATATTTACTCTTTCAATTTTGATTTTTATTCTGTCATACTTTAATGGGAACTGGTTTTGGGCAGGAATTGCGTTTGTTTTACTTTTTTTATTGATCGCATTTGAGCTTGCTGATAAACTTACTGCAAAAGATGAACTTTCAGTTGCTAGAGAAATTCAACGCTCCTTAATGCCGAAAGAGGCTCCAAAAAATAATTTTTTTGAGATAAGCTTTTTTACAGAAAATGCCAGAGAAGTTGGCGGTGATTATTTTGATTTTATTAAACTTGATGAGGACAAAGAAAAATTTTTTGTTATAATTGGAGATGTTTCAGGAAAAGGTATGGCTGCAGCACTTCATATGGTTCAGGTGCAAGCTATATTAAGGAATTCCGCTTTTAATCATTCCACACCTAAAGAAGTTCTTATTTCAATGAACAGAAATCTAAAAAGGATTTTACCAAAAGGCTCTTTCTTTACTGTTTATGTTTCTTCTTTTAAATCCTGATGGCTCTGTTTTACTTTCACGTGCTGGTCATCTTCCTCTTCTTTTTTATAAAAGAAAAGAAGATAAATTTTTGAATATAACTCCAAAAGGAATAGGTATAGGTATAGCTGATAATGGATTATTTGAAAAGACAATTGAAGAAACATGTATAAAACCTGAAAGTGACGATGTTTTAGTTTTTTATACCGATGGAGTTATTGAAGCAAGAAATATTTATAAACAGGAATTTGGCGAGGAAAAATTAAAATCAATTATCAGGGTTTATAAAGATAACTCCCCGGAAAAAATAAAAAACTCAATCGTTCAGAATATCTCTTCATTCAGAGATGGAACTCCTCCACATGATGACTTAACCCTTGTAATATTGAAATCTAAATAAACAATAAAAGTTGTTTCATCGTATTAAAACTACTAAATAAATTAACTATCGTTTTTGAGATCTGAAAAATTAATGTGCCCGCTTCAAAAGATTTTGTAATGATTGAAGAATGTATACCCCCCTTTGGTAAAATGAAATAATGTAAGGAAGCAGTTTCCTGTTTGCCGGATAATAAAAAAACCTGGCAGATTTTGTTCTTCCGTTCAAATATTTTCCCAAAAGATTCTCTTTAATTAATTTACTATAATTTTGAAAAGAGAAATTATTTTGATTGAAAGCTTGTTTGATTGCCATTGCAGCAACAGGACCATATGCTAATGCAAAAGAAATGCCTTCGCCAAACATTGGTTCAATACCGGCAGCATCACCTACTAAAACAACATTATTTTTTGAATAGTGTCCATTAGCACTGTACCACCTTTCAGGATGTCCCATTATTTTAATTTCACCTGTAATATTTTTAAGCTTTACTCTTTCAAGAAGCCGGCTTTTCAGATTTATATTTTTCCCCTTATATACACAACTATCAAAAATTCCTGTATTAAGATAGGGAACACCTTTAATATAGCTTGGAAAATCCCATTCATATCCCTGGATATTTTTCCTGACACACCTGAAATCCAAGACAGCTACGTTATTTACAAATTCATCTGAAGCAGAATCATCTACCTTTATTAACACTTCAAGGAGTTTCGATACACGTGATTGTTTTTCCTTAACGAAGTTTTTTCTTACTACGCTGTTTGAACCATCTGCCCCTACAACAATATTTGTTAAATAACTATTTCGATTTGTTTCAACAATTAAGAATTTATTTTCCCTTTTAATATTTATAACTTCTTCATCCTCATGAATTTCTATTCCATTTTCTTCCGCAGTTTTAACAAGTTCGGCATCAAATTCATCCCTTCTGATTATTCTTAAAATACTGCTATCATGAATATAATCGACAGGTTTCGAAAATAGATATAATCTCAAAGTATATATAGGAAAACTCGGGACTCTAGAATTTACTCCCAGCATTTCAAGTAATCTATCAGCATAATTCGTTAACGCACCTCCACAAAGTTTATTACGGGGATGTTTTTGTTTCTCAAGTACAATCATTTGTTCATTCAATTCAGGTGATGCTTTTAATATGCTTAAAGCAGTTGAAATTCCTGCAGGACCTGAACCTACTATTACAATTTTTTTTCTTTCCATTAAAGTTGTTATTTCAAATAAGTAGAATTAAAATTGAACTAACAAGTTATTGCTCTAAATTAGATAAATTCTTCAAAGGCGGAACTGCAACTTTTTGCAATACAAAAAATCCGATAATAAAAAAAATTCCTATGGCTAAAGCTGCAAATCTTTCATTTGCAAGATCTGATACAATACCAAAAACCATAGGTCCAAGAACAGCAGAAGATTTTCCGAAAAGACCATCATAAAAACCAAAAAATTCTGCTTCCCTTTCTTTAGGTGTAAGCAATGCCATTAAGCTGCGGCTGCATGATTGAGATGATCCTATAGACAATCCTGCAAGTAAACCAACAACATAAAACTCAGAAACAGTTTGAACAAAAAATGCTCCTGCCACAACAACTATCCATATTATTAAAGTTATAGATATTGTTTTTTTAGGACCTATATGATCGGAGATTATTCCAAAAATAAATGAGCCTGCTATTGCTGTACTTTGAACAATAACAAAGAAAATAATTACCTGCTCATCACTCATTTTTAAAATGTTTGAAGCAAAAATAGAAGCAAAAGCAATAATCGTAATTATCGCATCATTGTACAAAAAGAATGCAAAGAGAAACCTGGAAATGGAAGGATATTTCTTTCTAAAAAAAATATTTTTTAGTGTTTCAAAACTTTTGTGTATTCCATTCCTGATCAAATCTGTTTTAATAACTTCGGAAGTTCGCGGTTCTCTTATAAATAAAAATAAAGGAATAGAAAAAATAAAAAAGAATATCCCTGCAACAACAAAAGTTAACCTTATATAAAAATAATATTCATGGGAAGTGCTTTCAGGCAGCATAAACATTACAATAAGTAAGACTGCAAGAGCGCCAACATAGCCCATTGCAAATCCATAACCAGATACTCTGCCGAAATTCTTTTTTTCTGTCAGGTTTGGTAAAAAAGCATCGTAGAAAACTAACCCTGCTTCAAATCCGATATTTGCTAGAACAAAAAGTATAAATCCAAGTAAGATATCCCCTTTCTGAACATTGAACATTAATAGAGTGCAGATAACTGATAAAAGAGTAAACATTAAAAGAAATCTTTTCCTGTTCCTCGATACATCTGCAATTGCTCCAAGCGGCGGACTTAAAAATGCGGCAATTATCATTGAGATGCTTACTGCGAGTCCCCAAAGCCATTTTTGACCACCAGCTACATAGTTGGAAAAATATTTTGAAAAGACAACTGTAACAATAATAACTGAGAATGAAGTGTTTGCGAAATCAAAGAGAGTCCATACAAAGATTTTACCTCTCTCTTTCATCAAGCTATTTTTTTACTGGTGATTTTGTAATGGATTCATCAACCAATCCCCTGCCCGTTTTATTAAGATTTCCGGATTCTTTAAGTTCTGAAAGCACGGCGTCGAGTATTCCGTTAATAAATTTTCCACTTCTTGCAGTGCTGTATTCTTTTGCAATTTCTATTGATTCATTAATAGAAACTTTGGGAGGAATATCCTGGAAATAAATCAATTCACAAATACAAATCCTTAAAAGAATTTTATCAATTAATGCAATCCGGTTCATTTCCCAATTTGCCACTCGCTCTTTAATTCTATCATCCAGTTCTTTTGTATGCTTTATAACTTTTAATATAAGATCAGTTGCAAATTCTTTGTCTGCGTCATCTTTAATTTCTTCCATAAGAGAATTTATTGTGGCAGTATGTCCATCCTTATTTACTTCATAAGCATAAAGGATTTGCAGAACTTTTTCTCTAACAAATCTTCGTTTAAATATCTGCGGCATATCTATATTACCATAAAAACAGTTTCAAAGTACAAATGAAAAAATATATTTCAAAAATAATGAAATATTTTACTAATGACTTACAAAGCGAAACACCAGAATACAACCATAGCAATGCTTTCACGAATTTTGTTATATAGCATGTTGTCAAAACTTAGAGTTAGTTCTGATGCAGCCAAAATAACTTTGATATTATAAAACCTGCTTATCTCATTTATTCTCGCAAGGTGATACTGATCGGAAACGATAAAAATATTATTGAATATTCTGGCAGCAACAAGATTATTTTTAATAAATCTTATTTGCTCGGTTGTGGAAGTTGTTTGGTTCTCCATATAAATATCTGATGTATCAACATCTTTTTTCAGCAGGTAATTTAATGCAACTTCTGCTTCTGTTAATTCACCCGGTGCATTACTGCCGGTTAACTGAATCTTATTTACAATTCCTTTTTTATACAACCTGACTGCCTTATCTAATCTTGAAGCAAGAGTGGGGCTGGGTTTATTGACTGACCAAACAGCGGCTCCAAGTACAACAGCAATATTTTTATCATTCGAATTCCATTTTTCATTATAGTTCTTCATCTTTATTTCAATATAAAAATATGCTGCAAGGAGCAGAACCACCACAAAAATAACTGAGTTAAAAATAATTCTTAAAGATATAAAATTTTTTTCAGTAAATATTCTAAGCCACACGTATGAGATAAACATAAACTGAACGAACTGGAAAAGTGCAAAGAGAAATCCAACAATAAATTTACTTAGCGTCTGCTCAAAAATGTAAATACCGCTTACAGGAATTTTTATATAAAGAGTAAGAAGACAAAGTAAAAGAAAAAATGTAGTTACAATTGTAAAGCGTATAATACCCTTTAATTCAGGATTTCTTTTATTCCTGATTGCATAGATTATTATTCCGGATAAAAGAAGAAAAGTAAATGCAAGATTTATCAGGTTGCCTGTTACAAGAAGATTGAAACTTTTGATTGATAAATTCTGGTTATGATACTTAATGAAATATAAAATCAGCAGGTGGGCGATTAAAGTTAATATGACCAGAAAAATTACTGTCCCTTTAGCTTTAGCAGGCATAGCAGAACATCAGCATAAAATGAAAATTGCAATAAATTAAACAACTTCAAGTTAAAGAATTAAATTTTTCACATCAAATCAAATTTGAGTAAAATCATTTTTAACTTCTCTTAAAAAGCAGAAGTATGATTATCCAGTAGAATAAATTACCGGAATAATAACAAGAAAATTTTTAAAACCAACTGTTAATTTATTACACCCGAATCTTGCGCAAGAAGCTGGTCTAACTGGGCGTGAAGAACGTAATAGTCATAAACTGTATTATAATAATTTACCTTTGCCCTCGTAAGTGAAACCATTGCATCTATTGTTTCAAGTTGGGTCCCTACTCCGCTTGAATATCTTTTCTGTGAAATATCATAAGCCAGTTCCGCTTCTTCAATATTAGCTTTATATGAATCAAGTTTCTTTTTTGTCTGATCAATTGAAAGAAGAACATCCTCAAGATTATTCTGAAGCTGGTTAACGGTTTTATCATACTGTTCTTTGGCTTTATACAAGTCAATTCTTGCTTGTTCAACCTTTGAAGTAGTCTGAAGTCCGTCAAAAATCGGTACTTTTAGATTAAGTCCTATATAAACAGAATTATTGTATCTCCACTGGTTAAAAGGACGGGGATCATTTTCCTGCGCCTGTGATTGCCAGCTTCCATTAAAATATAACTCAGGAAAATGTTTTGTGAATTGATAAGAAACTGCATCATCCTGAAGTTTAATATTTAATTCAAGCTGCTGTAGTGAATGATTCCTTTTTACTAATTCATCTTTAAATTCTTCTGTATCTGAAAGAGGTATTTCCTTTAAATAAAGGGAATCATTTATTACAATTTTTTTATCGAGCTCAAGACCGGTTAACAATTTTAAAAGATTCTTAGCCAGTACATAAGAGTTCTCTGTTTGCTGGAGTTCGGGAATAAGATTTTGTACTTGTACTTTTGCTCTTATATAATCATATTCTGGTACTACCCCTGCGTTAAACATTGCTTCGGTATTTTTAAGATTGTCCTGCGCCAGGCTTAAATTCATCTTTGCCAGATTTACTACTTCGTCTGCTAACAAAACCGAGTAATAAGCTTTCTTTACACTAACGATCACTTCATCCTGTGAAGCTTCAACAAATTTATTCTGTATATCAGCATAAGTTTCTGCAATTCTTACTGCCAGAAAAATTGCACCGGTGAACAGAGGTTGTTCCAAGGTAGCACCGACTGTAAGAGTATTTTCGGTTCCTTGAGGAAAAGAGCCGTTGAAAAAGGGAGTTTCAATTATTACAACACCTCTTTTAATTGCACGGTTATATTCTGCAAAACCATTAATTTTGGGAAATACCGAGGATCCCCAGGCTTCATTAACCTGTTCATCAGCCTTCATTTGCTCAAGCCTGGCAAGTTTTAAGTCGTGGTTAAACTCTAATGCAAGAGATATACTTTTTTGAAGATCCAGCTGAACTGATTCATTATTATTTTCCTGCTGTGCAAATACACTAGATAAAAAAAATGTTAACAGAAATACAAAAATAATTTTCACTGAACTTCCCACCTTTCCTGATAATTTATTATCAAACTTATTTAATACGATTTAGTTTTTAAAAAATTATTCGGTGAACTACATAAATAAACAGGTGTATAACCTATTATGAAAAATTGAGATTCCAAATTACTATCCCCATTACAATTAAAGAAGTAAAAAATTTAATAATAAACATGAATATACTATTTGATTTATATTTAAACTGTAATAACCACTATATGAATGATTGTTCAATTAGAACTGTAAATTAAAAATGAGGAATTTTTATATAAAAAAAAGGCGTCAACTGACGCCTTTTTAAATTATTGAAGTTTAAAAACAATCGGGATGGAAACCTGAACTTTAACAGGCTTACCCCTTTGTTTACCAGGTTTAAATTTAGTTAGTTTAACAGCATTTAATGCTTCTTCATCACAACCTGCACCAAGCCCTTTAATAATTTTTGCATCGGTTACAGTACCTGTCTCATCAACAAATGCAAGCACATAAACTTTTCCTTCTACACCTGCTCTCTTAGCAATTTCAGGGTATTTTATTTTACTCTGGATTGATTGTATTCCCCCGATTGGTTCAGGCATTTCCTCAACTGCAACAAAGTAAGTTGGTTCTTCCTCAACCTTTTTTTCTTCCTTTGGCGGTGGAGGAGCTTCTATCTGAGCATTATAATCTATTTCAGAAGAAGAAATTTCAATATCCTCAAGTACATCCTCAGAAGGTGCTTCGATTGGAATAGGCGGCTTAGGCGGCGGCGGCGGTTTATTTTCCTGTTTCGTATGTTCTATATCCTCAACAGTGAAAAGCTCCTGCGCTCCCTCTGAAACCACATTACCGGGACCCATATTAGGAAAGAATTTAAAAGCGACTATCAAAATTACTAATGCGATTATCATGCTAATCTCAACAACCTTTTGGTACATTCGCCTTAAATCCGCTTTTGGACTTTTTCTGAGTGCCATAAAATTTTCCTTTTAGGCTATTATTTTATTTTTAACTTAATAATTGAAAATTTTCTAATCAATCCTTAGATAAACTTATTTTTCTACTTTACCAGAATCAATTAGTTCCAAAAAATCAATAAATATTTTATTCAGTAGTAAAGTTAAATAATTTCATTAGAAATAATACAAAAAGAACAGCTAAAACCAAACCTGAAAAATCAGCAACGAAATCCAAAAATTCCATTGATCTGCCCGGAATAAAATGCTGATGGACTTCATCAAATATTCCATAAAAGCTTCCTATTAATAGTGTAAACAGTAGGTGCATCTTTTTTAATAAGGGATATTTGCTTTGAAAAATTAAAGTGAGATTAAGCAAAATCCCCAAAACAAAATATCCGCTAAGATGATACTCTTTATCAGTTATATTAGTATTTGGTAACGTTATAGATGGCCAGGAAGTTGTGGTTAATAAAATGCTCCAATAAATAACAAGAGGAGTATAAACTAAAAGAACTTTTCTCTTCTCTAAAAATCTAAACAAAACTTTTTCTCAAAAATTTAATAGCATTTGGTAAATTATCGCTTATATCTGAAGCTAAATAACTCAATTCTGTATATTTTTTTAATAAAAGATCGGCAGATAAACTATGAAGATAAACTCCGGCAACAACTGAATCTTCAATATTTTTTATTTGTGCAATTAAACCGGCAATTACTCCAGTTAGAACATCCCCGGTTCCAAATTTTGCCATACCCGGGTTTCCTGTTGAATTAATTAACACTTCGCCGGATGGTAAGAAAATAATTGTTGGTGCATTTTTCAAAACAAGAAATGAACCTGTCTCTTTTACAAACTCTTTTCCAAACTTCATAATATCTTTCTTTAATTCATTATGTTCTATTCCTATTAATTTTGAAAACTCACCCCAATGCGGAGTAAGTACAGATTTAGTAAGATCTATTCTGTTAAATCTTCCATTGATTGCATAAAGTCCATCAGCATCAATCACTTTAAATTTTGATTCAGTAGATTTAAAAAGCTCAAATAAACCCTCAATAGTTTCTTTATCTCTTCCCAATCCGGGTCCAACAGCTAAAACATCAGCCCACTTAATTCTATTTTTTATTTGAGAAATGTTTTTTGATGAGAAATGTTCCTTCCCATAGTCATCATAAGTTTCAACAATAACTTCAATAAGATTTTTATGAACAAGTTTTCTTGCTGATTCCGGAAAAGAAAGAATTGCAGATCCAGCTCCTATTTTCATAGCAGCTTTAGAAGTAAGAACTGCAGCGCCAGGCAGTTTTCCCGAACCGGCAATTATTAAAACTTTTCCAGCAGAATACTTATGAACATTTTTTACTTTTTCAGGAAGAAGATTAATAACATCCTCAGGTTCAATTATATAATCATCCGATTCTAATTTCTCATAAAAGCTGCTGCTTATTCCTATTCCTCCTTTAACAATTTCCCCGGAATTTGCCGCTCCATCGGAAAAGAATAATCCCTTTTTAAATTCTCCCAAAGTAATTGTTAAATCAGATTTGAAAATAAATTCACCATAACCCGAATCTGCATTAAGCCCTGTGGGGATATCAATTGCAACTTTGGGGAGATTAATTTTATTTATTTTTCCAACTAAACTTTTATAAGGCTCACTAAGATTACCCTTTGCACCACTTCCAAGCATTGCATCAATAATTATATCACAATCTTTTAACCAATCAATATCTTTTATATTGGAAAATTTTTTAATTGAAATATTCTTACTCTGTTTTAAATATTCCTCAATAGTTCTAAAATTAGTAAGACAATCTTCAGAGAGTTCATCTTTATTGCCGAGTAATAATATTTTTACTTTATACCCATTGTTTAAACAATGCCTTGCAGAAGCAAACCCATCACCTCCATTATTTCCTTTGCCGCAAATAAAACCGAGAGTTTTATTTCTATCTCCTTTTAAAATTTTTTCTTCCAGCCATTTGAAAATTTCCAGTGACGCATTTTCCATTAATACAATACCCGGAATACCAAGCTCCTTAATGGCAAATTCATCAACCTGTTTAATTTGTTCTGTGGAATAAAGAGGAATCATTTTAATCTGATAAAAATTTTATAATGGAAAATACTTTCCTTAATAATAAGAATAAAGTTTTAAGATGTTAAAGATTGGTAAAATATTTTTTCTATAAGAATGATGTTATAAGATCTATAATACTACCAGGAGCTAAACCTAAAACAATAACCAGCAGAACAGAAATAATAACAGCAAGTAATCCGGTATTGTAACTGCTGAGAGAAATCTCAGAATCCGGTTCTTTGAAATACATTAAAACAACAATCCTGAGATAGAAATAAACACTTATAACACTGGATACAACACCAATAACTGCAAGCCATATCAGGTTTGCTTTAATTGCTGCAATGAAGATATAATATTTACCAAAGAAGCCTGCAAATGGCGGAATACCAGCCAGCGAAAACATAAATACTGCTAACATAGCTGAAAGAATCGGATGATGTGAAGCAAGCCCCGCATAAGAATTGATTGACAGATTTGTCTCATTTTTTCCTTCAATAATCGAAACAATTCCGAAAGCTCCGAGATTCATAAATGTATATGCTGCCAGGTAAAAAATTATTCCCGCAATACCTTCATAATTTCCGGCTGCCAAACCGATAGTCATATATCCTGCATGAGCAATGGATGAATATGCAAGCATTCGTTTAATATCATCCTGGGCAATGGCAACTATACTTCCATATAGCATTGAAAGAACAGCAATGGCTGCGAGATACGGTGTGAAAATGTTTTGTGCTGTATTATTAAATACAGCGAAGAACGTAACAATAATTGCACTGAATGCCGCTGCTTTTCCTCCTGTAGAAAATAATCCCGCCACTGTAGTACCTGAACCCTGGTAAACATCAGGTACCCACATATGAAAAGGAAATGCGGCTATCTTAAATGAAAAACCAATCAGGAACAGAAGCATTCCCCCGATAAAAAGCATATTTTTTGTTAACTCTTTAAACATTGTAGAAATTGCCGCTATTGATGTTGTTCCAGCGGAACCATAGATAAGAGCAATACCATAAACAGTAAATCCCGTTGCAAAAGCACCAAGCAAGAAATATTTGAGCGAAGCTTCATTTGCCGTTTGTTTTTTTCTGTTTATGCCGGCAAGTGTATAAAAACAGATAGACATTAATTCAAGCCCAAGGAAAATCATAAACAGATCTTTCGCTCCCGCCATAAGCATCATACCAAGAACAGATGATTGAAGTAAAATGTAGAACTCACCAAAATATGAATCGTATTTCTGCAGGTAATCAACTGAAAGCATGGAAACAATCGCCGCACCAAAAGTAAAAATGAAATAAAAAATATTTACATTGCCCCCTGTTGCAAGCATTCCTTTAAAAACAATTGATACGGAATCAATCGAAGTTAAGGCATAGAATCCTGAAAAAAGAAAAATTAATATAGATATCCATGGAAGAACTGTTTCACTTTTTTTGAAATACATTTCGATAAGCAGTGAAATAAGAATTCCAGCACCGATTATTACTAGAGGAAAAATATTATAGAAGTCCTGCATACTTTCTGTTTAATAAATAATATAAATTTTTACTATAATTTACTTCAAAGTTACTTTTTGTATTGGCAAAACACGCTCGATAACTTTTGCAGAAGATTTCTCAGATACATTAAGGAATGTGCTGGGATAAATTCCTATCCAGACAATAAAAATAATTATGGGAATCATTACAAAAATTTCTCTTGAGTTCATATCTGTCAATGTTGCGAGCTTTGGATTTTTAACTTCACCAAAAACAACTCTTTGGTACATCCATAAAAGATAAACTGCAGCAAAAATAACTCCGGACGCTGCAAAAACTGTGTACCACCAGCTGTTTAAAACAGGAGATTTAAAAGAACCGACAAGGATTAAAAACTCCCCAACAAAACCATTTAACCCGGGAAGCCCTATTGAAGATAATGAAACGAATAAAAGCATGAATGAATAAACCGGAACAAGTTTGGCTATTCCACCATACTCACTTATTTCACGCGTATGAGTTCTTTCATAAATAACTCCGACCAAAAGGAATAGAGCTCCTGTTGAAAGACCATGATTAATCATTTGAATTACAGCACCCTGAACAGATTCCTGTGTCATTGCAAAAATTCCAAGTACAACAAAGCCTAAATGGGCAACTGAGGAATATGCAACAAGCTTCTTCATATCTTTCTGCACCATTGATACGAGGGCACCATAAATAATTCCTATAATTGCAAGGACTGATATGTATGGAGCAAAAGTTATAGATGCCTGTGGAAATAAAGGAAGACAAAATCTAAGAAGACCATAGGTTCCCATCTTCAGCAAAACTCCGGCAAGTATTACGCTGCCTGCTGTCGGCGCCTGAACGTGTGCATCAGGCAGCCAGGTATGTAAAGGAAATAATGGGACTTTAATTGCAAAGCTGAATGCAAATGCAAAGAACATCCAGTTTTGAATTGTTGTTTCAACCTGCGGACCAATAGAATAAAGTTCAACAAGATTGGTAGTAAAATATCCAAGCGGCGTTGATGCATAGACTGCAAGCCAGATTATTGCAACAAGCATCAAAAGACTACCGAACATTGTATAAATAAAAAACTTTACCGATGCATAAATTCTTTCTTTGCCTCCCCATATACCAATAATAAAGTACATTGGTATAAGCATTGCTTCCCAGAAAATGTAAAAAAGGAAAAGATCAAGCGAAACAAAAACACCAAGCATTCCAACTTCAAGTAAAAGCATAAAAAATGTAAACTCTTTAACCCTTGTTTTAATGCTTGACCAGCTTGAAATTAAAGTGAGAGGCGTTAAAAAGGTAGTCAGCAAAACCAGAAGAAGTGAAAGCCCATCAATACCTACAAAATAAAAAATGTTAAGATTCTCTATCCATGCAAATTTGTGAATGAACTGGAATTCCGGATTTTTAATATCAAATTTGGAAAAAATAATTAATGATATAATAAATGCAATAACCGATAAAGCCAGACCTACATAACGAATTAAATTTTCTTTTTCTTTATCAATTAATAAAAGTAAAAAACTCCCGATAAAAGGAACAAGCAGCAGGGATGTAATTAAATAACTTTCCATTTATAAACTCAAAATTATCCAGAATAGAGCGGCAGCAATTCCAACCATCATTATTATTGCATAGAACTGTGCAACTCCGGTTTGCAATTTTCGTATTAAACCTGATATTGATCCAATTAAGGAAGCAGTTCCATTTACCAGGCCATCAATAATTTTATTATCAGCAATTTTCCAGAGAAAAGAATCTGAACCTTTGACTATAGGATTTACAACAGCGGCATCATAAACTTCGTCAACAAAATATTTATTCCATAAAAGCTTATAAATTAATTTAAACCTGTTAACTGCGTTTGATGCTATAGCTGGTTTCTTTAAATAAATATATCTTGCAAGAAATATTGATGCAGCCGCACCAGCAACAGAAACAGACATTAAAAGAATTTCCTGGGAATGGGTATGTGTCCCGAAAACAATTAATTTTCTTTCTGCATTTTTAAAGATCGGTGCAAGCCAGTTTTCAAAAACATTTCCATGTTCCCCGGAGAATATTTCGGGTATTCCTATAAATCCGCCAATGACCGAAAGAAATCCAAGAATAATTAATGGAATAGTCATCACAGATGGGGATTCGTGCGGATGCTTTTCATGTCCGAATCTTTCTTTTCCTTCAAAGGTTAAAAAGTAAAGTCTGAACATATAGAAGGCTGTAATTAAGGCTGTTAATGCGCCAATCAGCCAATAAAGAAATCCGCCATTTGCAAAAGAGTACCAGAGTATTTCATCCTTACTGAAAAATCCTGATAAGGGTGGAATACCTGAAATAGCAAGCGCAGCAATTAAAAAAGTAATTGCTGTTTTAGGCATATATTTTTTTAATCCTCCATAATGCTGAATATCCTGTTCATCATGCATTGCGTGAATTACAGAACCAGCACCAAGAAAGAGTAAAGCTTTGAAAAATGAATGAGTCATTACATGAAAAATTCCTGAAGAAAATGCACCGACTCCCATTGCAAGAAACATATAACCAAGCTGGCTTATAGTTGAGTAAGCCAAAACTTTTTTAATATCATTCTGAACAATACCTACTGTTGCAGCAAAGAGAGCCGTTAAAATTCCAATTACTGCAACTACAGTCATTATTGCCGGGGCAGAAGCAAAAATAATTGAACACCTCGCTACCATATAAACACCGGCTGTAACCATTGTAGCTGCATGTATTAATGCAGAAACAGGAGTTGGACCAGCCATTGCATCCGGAAGCCAAACAAATAAAGGAATCTGTGCAGATTTTCCCGTTGCTCCTATAAAAAGAAATATTGCAATAAAAGCAAAGGTTGATGGTGGAATAACAAATACGGAAGCTTTTGAAAAAACTTCATTAAAATTAAGACTGTTAAATGTAAGGTAAATGAGGAACATTCCGAGAAGAAATCCAAAATCCCCTATCCTGTTTACAACAAAAGCCTTTTTAGCAGCATCACTTGTAGTACCCTTTTCAAATTTTTTATCATACCAGAACCCGATTAAGAGATAAGAGCAAAGCCCAACTCCTTCCCATCCTAAAAAAAGAAGGACAAAATTATCAGCGAGTATAAGATTCATCATTGCGAAGATGAAGAGATTCAGATAAGCAAAGAATCTCCAGAAACTTTTGTCTCCATGCATATAACCAATTGAGTAAACATGAATTATGAATCCGACTCCGGTTACAATTAATGCCATTACAAGTGAAAGCTGGTCAACCTGGTAAGAGATGCTTACATTGAGAGAAGAAACCTGAAGCCAGGTAAAAAGAGTTATTATAGTTTGTCTTTCATTAACAGGGAGAGAAAGTGTTTCAAAGAAAGCAAAAACAGATATAACAAATGAGAGACCGATTACTCCGCTGCCTATAATCCCGATTATTTTTTCATTTTTTCGTCCAGAAGCTGATCCGCCTAATGCGGAAATTTTACTTCCAAAAGCTCCATTAATAATGAAGCCTGCCAGAGGAAGCAAAACTGTTAAGTACATTAAGTTGATCATATGAAATTTTATTTATTCTTTACTTTTAGATTCTTCACTACTGCCTTTGGTATTCGTTCAGAATGACTAATTAACGTTTTTGCATTCTGAAGGAACGAAGTGATTGAAGAATCTCACCACTTCAAAATATTTATTTCATCTATATTAACTGTCAGTTTATTTCTGAACAGTGCGATAATAATTGCAAGACCAACTGCGGCTTCAGCAGCAGCAACGGTCATTACAAAGAAAACAAACAACTGCCCTACAGGATTTCCCATAAAAGATGAAAAAGTAATTAAAGAAAGATTCGCCGAGTTCAACATCAGCTCTACTGACATAAAAACAACGATAGCGTTTCTTCTTGTAAGAACTCCTGCAACACCAACAATAAACATGAAGGCGCTAAGAATTAAATAATATTCAATTGGAACTGACATACTAATCTATTTTCTTTTTAGCCAGAATAAGTGCACCGATTGTTGCAGCAAGCAAAAGATACCCGGCTGCTTCAAAAGGTAAAACATAATTTGTAAATAGCTCTCTGCCTATTGTTTCGATAGTGCCGGCATTTATACTTGCCTGTCTGTCCGGAATAATTGTTGAAGAAGGAGAAGCAAAGAAAATTAAATACCCAAGCTGAACAAAAACCATAAAAGCAATAATTAAAGCAAAAATTTTCAACCGGGGTATTTTTAAAACACTTTGTTCATGCTCAGGTTTTAAAAGCATTATTACAAAAAGGAAGAGTACCATAATTGCACCTGCATAAACAATAACCTGTGTTACTGCAAGAAATTGTGCATTCAATAAAAGATATAAACCGGCAAGAGCGGCAAAGTTTAAAATCAAAAACAATGCAGATATAACAATATTCGATCTTGTAATCATCAGGATTGATGTTACAGCTGCAATGCCAGCGAAGAAGATGAAAAGAATTATTTCAATTGTCATAGTTTTTATTTTTCAAATTTCAAATCCCAAATTTCAAATCTGTTTTTTAAGATTTAAGATTTGATATTTGAGTTTTGAGATCATGGAGTATTCCTGTAAATCATCCTTGGAAAAGGAATAGTTTCACGAACATGTTCAAGACCGCAAATCCAGCCGACAGTTCTTTCCAATCCTAAACCAAAACCGGAATGCGGTACAGAGCCGTATCTTCTTAAATCAAGGTACCATTCAAAAGCTTCCTGCGGAAGACTGTGCTCTTTAATTCTTTCAAGAAGTTTATTAAGATCATCCTCACGCTGGCTTCCGCCGATAATTTCTCCATATCCTTCAGGAGCTAAAACATCAACAGCTAAAGCAAGGTTTTCATTTTTAGGATCGCGTTTCATATAAAAAGCTTTTACTGCCGCCGGATAACGATGCACCATAACCGGACGATCGAATTTTTCTGAAATTATTGTCTCATCAGTCCCGCCTAAATCGTTTCCGTATTCAAACTCACTGCCGTTCTTTCTTAAAATCTCAACTGCTTCATCATAGGAAATTCTTGGCAAAGGTTTTTTTACATTCTTAAGTTTCGTTGTATCTCTTTCAAGAACTTTTAATTCTTCTGCCATTTCTTTAAGAACTGTCTGAACAACATATTCAAGAAACTCTTCTGCAAGATCCATATTGTCATTTAAATCATTGAAGGCAACTTCAGGTTCAACCATCCAGAATTCTGTAAGGTGTCTTCTTGTTTTTGATTTCTCCGCTCTGAAAGTTGGACCAAAAGTATAAACTTTTCCCAAAGCCATCGCACCCGCTTCAGCGTAAAGCTGTCCTGACTGAGTTAAGTAAGCTTTTCCAAGATCAAAATATGGAGTTTCAAATAAAGTGGATGTTCCCTCAACTGCGTTTGGAGTTAAGATTGGCGGATCCATTAAAGTAAATCCATTTCCGTCAAAAAAATCCCTGATAGCTTTAACAATTCGATGTCTTATTTTTAGGATTGCAACCTGCCTGCTTGAACGAAGCCACAGGTGCCTGTGATCCATTAAGAATTCAATTCCGTGGTCTTTTGGAGTGATAGGATAATCGTGTGCTTCCTGCAAAACTTTCAAACCCGTTGCATCGAGTTCATAACCACCCGGCGCTCTTGGTTCTGCTTTAACTTTTCCAGTAACTTCTATTGAAGATTCCTGCCCGATTCTATCTGCAGTTTCAAATATATCATCTGAAACATTTCCCTTAAAATAAACACACTGAAGGTAGCCCGTTCCATCCCTTAAAACTAAAAATTTAATTTTTCCGCTTGATCTTTTATTATAAAGCCAGCCTTGTAATGAAATTTCCTTCCCTACGTAATTTCCTAAATCTTTTATTGTAATTTTCTGCATTAAAAAGAAGAAAAAGTTTCAAAAAAATTGTTTTCAAATATAAAGAGGGGGTAAACGAATTCCAAAGTTTAGTAATTATCCTGAATTTATTTCTCAGTAGTAGTCCTTCGGACAAAATCTTTTCTTAATGATCCTGATCGAAGTGAGGAATCCTTAAAAATTTTTACTTGCTTGGTATAAAATGATTATGCAACCAAAGTGAGAATAACTCCTGCAAAGATTCTTCGTTTCACTCACAATGACATTTGAATATTTAACAAAAAGGCTTCAGCCGAAATGATTTGACTAAAGCCTTTTATTTTTAATTGAATGGTTGTTTACTTAGCTTGAATAATGATTTTAAAACCTAATTCCCATTCCTAATTCAAAATCAGTATTATCTGATACGATTGCTTTCCCCTGGATATACGGGATAATATTTGATGAAGTATTAAAGCCAAAGCCAAATAATAAATTTAACCCAACATCAGTATCTGCATGCGCGGGTCCATCAGGATTAAAGTGAAGCACTCCAATTCCACCACCAGCCCAAACAAATAAATCAGAATAGGTTGGAAAATCGTAATGCGCATCAAAATTAAAAGTCCAGTAATCTGCATCAGGTACAAAAACATATTCAATGTTAGGATTAAAATACACGCGAGATCCAATCGGTGCTAAATACTCTACACCTAAAAACATATCACTTAAATCAGTATAGACACCTGTTCTTATTCCAAATTTTCCCCTATCCTGGGCATTAATATCTTCACTGGAAAATATCATAAATAAGAGTAAAAATATTATCGCATAATAAACTTGATTGATTTTCATTATTTATCTCCTTCAAATTTTATCAATAATTCGCATAAGAATTTTTAAAAATAAATTGATTAATCAAGTGAGCTAAACAACTTATTATTCTCAATCGTGTTTCAAACCACTATTGATTATTTATTTTTAAATTTTTTCGAAGGGAAATATATCCGATCACATAAATGCAGTGAAAAAAAATAAAAAAAGCTTCAGCCAAAAATGATTTGACCAAAGCCCTTTTCTTTCAGATTATTAAAAAGTATTACTTCATCAATATAAACTTTTTTGTCTCAGTAAAACTTTTTGTATTCAAAGTATAAAAATAAACACCGCTTGAGAGTTCGCCATTATTTGTAAATTTAACTTCGTGTTCACCTTCTTCTTCCGTTTCATTAACAAGTGATGCAACTTCCCTACCCGATAAATCATATACTTTTAAATTTATCCGGCTCTTATAAGGGAGATAATAACGGATAATAGTTGAAGGATTAAATGGATTAGGATAGTTCTGCTCAAGCACAAATCCGTTTGGTATTTCCCCTGCATTTACTTCAACAGCATCGCTGTATTTAAATTGTCCGTTATTATCGATCTGCTTCAGCCGGTATGAATATTTTCCATAACGTGCCGAATTGTCTGTAAAAGAATATTCATTTGTCGCATTACTGTTTCCATGCCCTGCTTCAAAACCAATCTTTTGAAATTGCTGATTTACATTTGCTCTTTCAATCTCAAAGCCATAGTTATTAAACTCAGTTTCTGTTCTCCATTTAAGTTCCACATTCCCGTTCTTCAAAACACTTGCAGTAAATGATGATAGTTCAACTGGAAGAGGAACCGAAGATTGCCATACTCCTCGTCCATGTGTAAAAGCAAAAAGTATATTTGTACCGGTTTGTAATACAAGTTCATCCACCGGTACATACGAAGGCATACCGGAATTAGATGAAGTCCAGGTAGAACCTGAATTTGTTGTCTGGTAAACACCTGTTTCTGTACCCAGATAAAGAGTATTTGCATTTACAGGATCAATCACTAATGAATGAACCGGAATATCCGGCAAACCAGTTGAGATATCAGACCAGCTTGAACCCTGGTTAGTCGACATCCAGACATGTTTTCCATTAGCCGCATTATTAAATCCTGAATAGCAGACATAAATTTTATTTTTGTTACTCAAATCAACAACAATTCTTCTAACCCATGCTGCATTATTACCGGCAGGTGTTATTTCCGTCCAGGTATCAATCCCAGATGCAGGATTTAAACTTGTACATTTAAAAACCTTTCCATCAGTTGTTCCTGCAAATCCAAGATAGTTAGCAGCAGAGTTAACAACAGTAACTGCACTTACTTTATTACTTGCAGATAATATATTGCTTGAAGCAGTCCAGGTGGCAGCGCTATTACTTGTAATCCATACATTATCACTACCTGCAATTAGTACATTCGAGTTTTCAGGATTTATAGAGAAAGGAGAAATGAACAAACAATAGTTTCCATTTGCAGCATCGCTTAAACCAGAAGTACAAGAACTCCAGGACACTCCCCCGTTTGTTGATTTTTCCATGTCAAGATAAACATACTCTTCATAAGAAATTGAACTATTTGTTTGATCCTGAGCTGCATAACCTCCATCTCCACTCTCAACTTCTGTCCAATTTGTTCCTGAAGAATATTTAAGATGACCGTTATCCTGAGCTCCGCCATAATAAGTTGTACCTGTTGGATAAACTGCACCGCCATAAAACTGAGTTATTTCAAGATTATTGTTTAACATAGACCAACTTGTACCATTATTTGTGGTTTTAAATATACCCCCATCATTTCCGCCGAACAGCCTGCCGGAATTATTCGGATCAAATACAATTGCATGATGATCAGCATGTACAACAGGTGAACCGTAAAATGAATGCCAGTATGTGAGTTGAGACCAGCTTGACCCGCCGTTTGTTGATTTCATCAATTCAACACCACCAACGTACAAATTGCTGGAATTAAACGGATCAACGGCAATAACATTATCGTACCATCCCTGCGCACTTAAATATGATAAGTTGCCTGTAGAAGTTAGTCGTGGAGGAGTACTAAGGGCGGACCAACTAACACCACTATCTGTTGATTTATAAATTCCTCTTAAACCATAATATGGTGATGCTGTTGTTGATGCAGAAAAAACTGCATAAATAATTGAAGAAATATTTGGATCCTGTGTCATAGCAATTCTATTGAAATTTGAAGTCGGTAATACCGATGTAATTTTTGTCCAGTTCGTTCCTGAATCTGTTGTTCTATAGATTCCATCCGAATCTGTCGAAAAAAGAATTATACTGGAAGAAATTGCAATCACATCAGTTCCTGAATAATAATTTGTGATGCTTGTTGTGCTGATTTTACTCCAACTGGTTCCACCATTCGTTGTTCTATACAACCCTCCATTGGTGTAATAACCGCCTACTCCTCCTGTATAGTTATAAGCTTTGGTTACTGCATATACATTGCCCGAAGGATCGCTTGTCATTCGTAAAACATTTCTAAAATTCCAGATATTACCCCCGATTGTGCCTGATAATAAAGTCCATGAATTTCCAAAATCAGTAGATTTATAAATTCCTCCTCCATAAACCGCATCAATATTCCACCAACCTTCTCCTGTTCCGGCATATACGGTTGATGAACCAACCAAAACCATACTCCCAATTGCTAATGGGTCCTGAGTGTCAAGCTTCGGGATCCAGGTGGTACCCCCGTTTGTTGTTTTCCAGATTCCTCCACCAACTGAACCAATTAACATTTCATTTGAATTAGAAGGATTAATTATTATTGACCTGATTCTACCCCCGATATTGCCGGGGCCTACAGCTAACCATGAAATAGCATTTTCTTTTTGGAGTGTGCTATTTTTCTGCAACTCATTCTTCGTTTGCTCAATTGCCTTCTGACGCAGCTGCAAAGGATCTATATCTGTTCTTCCCCCAGTAATCATTTCCCAGCGAAACCGGGATGCCGCATAAGGATCGTCCTCACTTCCCTGTATTTCTTCATTGGGTAAAGCAAACTTAATATACTTATTATTAAAGAATTTGAATGAAAGGATAATTGTAAAAAGTAAAACAAAAATTATAATAATATTTTTTTTCAAATGAATGACCGATTGTTAAGTTTTGATACAAAATAAAAACTAAAAATCATACCAAAAAAAACAATCAAATTATGATTATGTTGGCTATAACAAATTGGGAAAAATATTATTTAAGCAAAATAAACTTCTTTGTATCAGTAAAATTATCTGCCCTTATAGTATAGAAATAAACACCACTCGACAATTCACCCCTGTTTGTAAATTCAACTTCATGAATGCCAGCTTCTTTTGTTTCATTTACAAGAACCGCTACTTCTTTTCCCATTACATTATAAACTACCATGGATACCTTACTTTCATAAGGCAGATAATAACGAATGTTTGTTAAGGGGTTAAATGGATTGGGGTAATTCTGAGATAAATAAAAAAATGATGGCCTGGTATCTGGAACATCATAATTTGATGAGACTTGATTTGATTTATATTTCAGAATTACACCTGTGTGAAATGTTGAATCTGAGTACCCGCCGCTATCTCCAACAGCAAAGCCATGCAAAGAGTCGGTAAATGTAATATCATAAATAGAAGTGTTATTTGTTGTCTCTAACAAAGTCCAAGTTTTAGCAGAGTCATTCGAAAAAATAAACTTCTTCTGAAATTCTAAACATGCCCACGCCTCATAACCAGTCCTGAAAGCCAATCCCGAAGATGCACCTAAAAACCCGGGCTCAATGTAAGACCAGGTTTCACCAGCGTCAGTTGTTCGGGCAATGCCGGTTCCATATTCAAAGTCGCCACCTACGCCTACAATGTTTAGTGAATCAATAAAAAAAATTTTCTGAAGCGGTTCAGGACCTGTAGGTTTGGCGAGCCAATTTTTTCCATAGTCAGTTGTCCTCCAAATTACTCCAACAAGATCATGTGCACCGCCAACAGCAAAACCATATTGAGATGAAAAAAAATTAAAACTGCTTACAGGAAGAAATGAATAAACGCTGCTGTCAAACCCGGGAACTTTCCAGCTTATTCCCCCATCAGTTGTACCATAAAAGGCAGAAGGACTACCACCGATCCATCCATTTAATGAATCAAGAAAAAATATAGCGTGAAGAAAATTATTTTCCTGGCTGAAAAATTCTTTTTCCCAAAGTTCACCACCGTTCGTCGTCTTTAAAATATACGAGCCGTAAGGATCATTAAGTTTAGCTGATACCGCCCAACCAAGATTATTATTAATGAAAAAAATTGAAGGTATAGTTTCTGTTACACCTGAGTTTTGTATTACCCATTCTGTCCCTCCATTTGTTGAATGAATAATTACTCCTGAATCCCCTGCAGCCCAGCAGGTAAGACTATCCAGACAGAAAATTTCGGTTAGTTTATAATTGGTCGGACAATTTATTCTAACCCATTGTTCTTGTGAATAAATTTTTAAATAAGGAATTACTGCAATTATAAGCAGTAACAAATTGATTTTTTTTTTCATTCGTAACATTGTTAACAATTATAGCTCTCTAATAAATTTACTTGTTAAAATACTAAATAAAAAAAATGAAGATTAGTGATAAAAAAAAATTAGATGTTAGCTTCAAAATTCTAATATATAAGTGGTTTCCTAATTTAAGACACTACAAGACCCATTGTTTTATTAAAATAATTATTAAATTGTATTATATATTTCCACAAAACAAACAACTGAATTAAAATTTTAATATAAAATCACGAAGTTAATTATCACCCCAATCCTTATATGTTAGAACTTTACTATCCACAAACATAAAACATGTCAAATAAATTATTACTCAAAAAGAAAGGTCATTAGATGACAAAGTACAGAATTACTGTTTTTGTATTGTTAATAATTTCTTTAGTGTCTATAACATATTCACAAACCGTTACATCTCCTTCGGAAATTCTGGCACCTGTTGCTATAGGTTTATCGGGACCTATTAGAGATATTCAACCGGATAACTCTCCAATCATATCTGCATGGCGGGATGGAATAATTCCTCTTCGCCGTCCAAAAGAACTTAATTATAATTATAGCGGAAGTGACGGCACATTGCAGGATTTTTCGATGTTAGGCCCATCAGATATTACAGTAAATTTCGACGGAGTTGGGGCACAGGGTTTTGCTCCTCCTGATCCGAGCGGTGACGTTGGACCAAATCACTATGTTCAAATGGTAAATTCACGATATCAAATATGGAGTAAGAATGGAGCTTCATTGGTTGGTCCATTAAACTTAAGCACCATCTGGAATGGCTTACCCGGACCCTGGTCAGGGACTAATGATGGAGATCCTGTAGTACTTTATGACGAAGCAGCAAACAGATGGTTATTAACACAATTTGCATTACCAAACTATCCATCCGCTCCTTTTTATCAACTAGTTGCAGTTTCAACTTCACCAGACCCAACCGGATCATATTATTTATATGCATATGAATTTAGTTCGATGCCCGATTATCCGAAATTTGGAGTCTGGGGTGACGGATATTATATGTCCGCCAACAGATTTTCTTCAGGTTCTGGAAATTATCAGGGTACATTAGCAGCAGTAATGGATAGAACTTCGATGTTAAATGGTTTACCGGCAAGCATAATTGTTTTTAATAATGGAACCAATACCGGCGGATTTCTTCCGTCAGATTGTGATGGAACTCTTCCTCCTGCCGGAACTCCAAATTATTTTATTGAAGCATATGGCGGTTCCGGTGGAAACAATAATCTTGAAGTATATCAGCTTCATACTGATTGGGTAACTCCCGCAAATTCCACATTTACCGGACCGATTCTCATTTCTGTTTCTCCGTATAGTGATCCAAATACAGCACCTCAATCCGGAACAACTACAAAACTGGATAATTTAGCTGACAGAATTATGAATCGCTTACAGTACAGGAATTTCGGCGATCACCAATCAATAGTTGGTTGCCTGTCAGTTAATGCCGGATCCGGTCGTGCAGGTATGAGATGGTGGGAATTAAGAAATACTGGTTCCGGATGGACACTAAACCAGGAAGGTACTTATGCACCGAATGATGGACTTTACAGATGGATGGGAAGTATTGCAATGGATGCCAATGGAAATATTGCTTTGGGTTATTCCACATCCGGTTCTACCATTCGTCCTCAGATAAGATATACTGGTAGATTGAGTGGTGATCCACTTGGTTTAATGACAATTAGTGAAGGAACAATTTTCTCTGGTAATGGTTCTCAAACTGGTCTAAGCCGCTGGGGCGATTATACACAAATGAGTGTTGATCCCGCTAATAATTCTTTCTGGTATACAAATGAATATATTCCTTCAAATGGCAGCTTTAATTGGAAGACCAGAATCGCTTCATTTACTTTTGATGCCCCATGCCCGGTAAGTTATCCATCAAATCCTTCACCTTCAGATGGTTCAACTGATGTTTCTATAAATCTTTCCCAATTGACATGGACTAATGGAAGCGGCGCAAATAATAATGGACTTTATTTTGGTACAAATCCTGCCAGTCTGCCTTTGGTTCAATCAGGAACACTGGCTAACAGCTGGAATATTTCTTCCCTGCCTTTAGAATATAATACAAACTATTACTGGTATGTTGTTGAGAATGGAGATACCTGCGGTGTTTCAGGACCAATATGGAGCTTTAAAACAGAACCCGATCCTGGACTTAATTTATCCTGGTCAGATAATTTTGATTCATATACTTCTGGTCAAAGATTAGCCTGTTCAAACCCGATAAATTGGACAACCTGGTCATTGACACCATGCAGTACAGTTGAAGATGCTCTCATATCAAATGTGCAGTCATTCAGCGCTCCTAACTCTGTGGTTATCGTACAAAATAATGACCTGGTTCATCAATTTGGCGATTTAACTTATGGGAAATATTCCATCAACTTCAGAATGTATATTCCCTCAGGAAAAAACGGATACTTTAATACCCTATCGGGATTTACAGGCGGAAATTATGAATGGGCAATGCAATGTTACTTCAATGCAGGCGGGCAGGGCAGCCTTGATGCGGGAGGTACCGGTATTGCTTCTTTTACTTTCCAGTACAATACCTGGAATTTTGTTGAATTAATTGTAGATATTGATAATAATAATGCTGAATTTAAATTTAATGGAAATTCGATTCATATATGGGCATGGACCGCAGGTTCTTTAGGAGCCGGTGGACAGCTTCAACTTGCAGGAAATGATTTCTTTGGCGCAACTGCTCAAGATCAAATGTACATTGATGATTATAATTTCGTTGACTTATTAGCTGTTCCGGTTGAGTTAACTTCTTTTATTGCCAGTTCAAATGATGGCAATGTGAAATTGAACTGGATAACAGCCTCCGAGATTAACAACCGCATTTTTGAGATTGAAAGAAAATCAAATAATTCTCAGTTCGTAACTATCGGTTATGTTAATGGACATGGAACTACAACTGAGCAGCAGGATTATTTGTACATTGATAAAAATCCCGGGCAAGGGACTTACATTTATAGATTAAAACAGTTGGACTTCAATGGTCATTATGAATATTCAAATGAAGTTGAAGTTATTTTAGCGCCTACAAAGTTTTTACTCGAGCAGAACTATCCTAATCCTTTTAATCCTTCAACCTTGATTAAGTATTCTATACCAACTGATGGATTTGTTTCACTTGATATATTCAACCTGCTTGGACAAAAAGTTGCCACACTTGTAAATGAAAATATGAAGGCTGGCAGATATGAAGTAAACTTTGATGCTAGTGGTCTTTCAACAGGACTTTATATCTATACATTAAAATCTGGTAACTTTATTTCAACAAAGAAAATGATTCTTCTTAAATAAATTAATTGTTAAAATAAAATTTGAAAAGGAGCTTCGGCTCCTTTTTTTTCGTTCATTAGAAAATCTCATATAATTTTTTTATTGGATCATTAAAAGAATCAATTGTCCCCTGCGGTAAATAAATATCTATCCCAAAAAATTAATCCTTTTAATATCAGTTCTTATTGAATCTAAATTCTCTTTTGCATAAGTTGGCTTCGTCCCACGATACTTACCTCTGCTGTTTTTTGAGTTTTATATAAATGAATTTTAAATAAAGAGAAGAGTTTTAATATGACAACCTCAGATGCTGCAAAACAAATAGCTCCAAAAGATGAATGGAATGAAAATGAAAAATGGATCTGGGAAAAAGTATGTAAAGGTGAAGCTGCGGATTTAAATATAAAATTCAATAAAGTTCTTGATCCAAGGAAAGATGAAGAATGGACCGATGAAAGAGTTATCACTCAAAAATTTTTAGAAACCATTTTATTTGAAGATGCATATTGCAATATGCTGCACCGGAATGGAGTTTCTATTTCCGGAGTATTATTTAATGATAGCCTCGATTTAAGCAGCGCAAGAATTGATTTTGAACTTCAGATAACGAAATCCGTTTTTAAAGAATATGTTGATTTAACTCTTCTTAAATGCTCAAACACAATTTCATTTGAAGGATCGGTATTTAAACAAGATATCTTTTTCAGTTATGCAAAAATAGAAAGTTATCTTAATCTTATCGGAGTAAAAGTTTCAGGTCAACTCGATATGAATACGATTTCTGTTGCCAGTTCCCTTTTTATGCGGGAGGGCGCCGAGTTTAATAATATTATGCTCAGAAGCGCAAGAGTAGGAGGTCATCTGGATTTATGCAACACTAAGGTTACCGGCACGCTTGATATGGACTCAATAGTTATTGTTAATGGATTGGCTATGCGGGATAAAAGTGAATTTAATGATGTTATCCTTGTCGGTGCTAAAATTCAGGAGTACCTGGATTTAAGTGGGGCTAAATCCAATGGAACAATTAATATGGATTCTATAACTGTCGGCAGTTCAGTGTTTATGCATTCCGGTGCTGAATTTAATAAAATTTATTTAACCAGCGGCAGAATAACAGGACAGGTTGATTTTTCAGGGGTTAAAATTTCAGGGATGCTGGATATGAATTCAGTAACTATAGGGAGCCATTTATTTATGCGCAACGATGCTTCCTTTACTGAAGTAAATCTTATCAGCGCTTCAGTTAGAGGACAAATAGATTTAAGTAAAGCAAAAGTTTCCGGTAAGCTCGATATGAATTCTTTGTCGGTGGGTGGTTCTTTATTTATGCGTAATGGTTCCGAATTTAACGATGTTTTTTTAGGAAGTGCAAAAATTGATGGTCAGATTGATTTAAGTAAAACAAAAATATCCGGTGAATTGGAAATGGATTCGCTTTCAGCGGGCAGTTCTTTATTAATGCGTGAAGGAGCAGAATTTAATAGCATCACTTTAAGAAATGCTAAAATTTCAGGGCAGATTGATTTAAATAGCTCAAGTGTTTCAGGTCTTCTTGATATGGATTCCGTCAATATTTCCAATACACTTTTTATGGATAACGGCGCATCATTCAGTGAAGTTGTACTAAGAAATGCAAGAGTTAACGGTCAGCTTGATATTTCAGAATCCAAAATAAGCGGAACACTTAATATGGATAAACTGACCCTGGGAAATTCACTTTTCATAAGAGGATCTGAATTAAATGACACAACTCTTTTAAATGCTGAAATCTATGGTCAGTTTGATTTGAGCAAAACCAAACTCAATGGCAAATTAAATATGGATTCGATGATACTCGGCAGTCATTTATTTCTCCGGCACACTGCTGAGTTTAAAGATGTTTCGCTTCTCGGAGCAAAAATCGGCGGGCAGGTTGATATGACAGGAGCGAAATTCACATCCGAACTTTATATTGAATCCACATCAATTGAAAAAAATGTTTTCCTCCGTGCAGAAAAATATGAAGGCAACTTTAGTCTTATCCTTTCAAATATTAATGGGAGTGTTTATATCTCCGATTCAGAAATCGCTCAGCTGGATTTAGGTGGGACTATCATTCGCGGTGAATTGCATATTGGTTCTTCAGGAAAAAATATAAAGTGGAAGACGAACTCATTTCTGAATTTACGGAATACGGAGGTTGAAGCAATTATGGATTCAGGTGAAGATTCCTGGCCTGATGAATTAAATCTTGATGGTTTTACTTACTCAAGGCTGGGAGGATTGTTCGGACAGGATTCAACTTCAAGCAAACAAATTGCTGAAAGAGAATCAAACTGGTTTGTAAAATGGATGGCAAAAGATAATAGTTATTCGCCGCAGCCATATAATCAGCTTGCAGGAATTTTAAATAAAATGGGTTACCCTGATAAAGCCAATGCGGTATTGTATGCAGCAAAGAACCGCGAAAAAGATGATGCTAAAAAATCCAAACACTGGTTAAGATGGTTTGGATTGAGCCTATTAAAATGGATTATCGGTTATGGTTATGGCGGGAGATATTTCCGGTCTTTGATTTGGGTAGGCTGTTTAACATTAGTCGGTGTTGTTGTTTTAAATACTATGAACATTGCAGCAGTGCCAAAAGTACTTGATAAAATCGCTTTCAGTGTGGATATGCTTTTACCGATAATATCGCTGGATAACAGGTACAAACTTGATTTTTCAGGATGGCAGCTTTATTATTTTTATTTTCACGAGCTAATGGGATTTTTGCTGGGATCTTTTGTTTTGGCAGGACTATCGGGTATTACAAAAAGGTAATAAATATTTTCTTTTGAGTTTTAGGACTAAGGTTTTTTAATAAAAGGCTCAGGGTTTTTACCTGAGCCTTTAATAATTTATTTACAAAATAAAAAGAATTACGATATTTATTTTATCATCAACATCTTTTTAATTGAAGAATAATTTTTTGCATCGATACGATAATAATAAATACCGCTCGCTAATCCTGAAGCATCAAATTGTACTTCGTAATAGCCGGCATCTTTCTGTTCATTGATTAATGTTTTAACTAGTTCCCCAAGAGTGTTATAAACATTTATCTTAACGTCGGTCTGTTCAGGAACCGAGAATTTAATTATTGTTGAAGGATTAAATGGATTAGGATAGTTCTGATAAAGAGCATATTCAACAGGGACAGAAGGCTTAACTTCTACGAGAGAACTAAAGTTAAAGGTCCCGTCAAAATCAATCTGCTTCAAACGATAAACATAAGTTCCTGTTCCGGTTATTTTATCTTTATAAGAATAATCCCTGCTTTCAGTAGTTGTTCCGTTTCCTTCAACAAATCCAACTTCACTCCATACATTTCCGCCCTTTAAACTTCTTTCAATTTTAAAACCCCTGTTATTGGTTTCAGTGGAAGTCCGCCATTTAAGAGTAACTTCGTTATTATTATTTACTGCACTAAAAGAAATAAGCTCAACAGGTACATCATTTGAAACTGTCATAGTGATTGGCACAACTATATGAAGATTGTTTGGATCAGTCGTTGTTATTTCCATATCCATTGAATAATCGCCAAGCTCAAGACCTTCAGTATTCATTAAAAGATTAATATCTGCACTGTTACCGCTATAGATAGTACCGGTTAAAGGTGTTGCAGCTAACCAATCCGGTTCAGCAGAAAATTGAAGTGCAAGATTATTGTGAACATACGCAGCATCGCTTGCGACCTGTAATCCTATCGAGCCATCTGCATTTTCAATTCCTACCGTTGCACTTGTTAAGGTGGCATTCATATTATTATAGTAAACAACAATCTTCCCGGAAGAATAGAGCACTACCTGGAAAGTTAATGAGCTTGTTGAAGCTGCGTACTTCTGCCAGTTGCTGTATTGAATAATAAACCTGTTTCCATCCTGCTTATAATAAACCGTACCCTGGTCACTTCCATCAAGGTCATCCCAGAATGGAGCTATAAATTCATTTGGTACTCCAGAATTAGGAATGGATGTATTTGTAAAAATATTTTGAGAAACAGGATTGAATAAAATTGTTCCGTTTGAACCAGCATAAACCTGAGTTTTTGGAATTCCATAAAATTTAAAGTTGAAACCAAGCTGAAATGGTCCAGCATATCCTTCATCTTTAGGATCATAAGTTCCTGTAGCAGTCCAGCTTGTTACAGTCGTTCCTGTTGCAGAAATATCCTCCCAGAGATATTGTGGTCCATTAGGTGCATCGCTGTCTATCCATTCATAACCAAAAAGATCGGGACCCCCGCTTCCTTTAATACTTAAACCAAAATGTTCGGATATAATCTCTTTTGAATTTTTTATTGTTCCCTTTTCAGAACTGAAAGTTGGTTTGATAACAACCCTGACATTATCAGGGAATGTATTGTTTGTTAATTCAATTGAATAATCCAATGTAGAATTCTGAACCGAATTATTTACTATTGTAATTATTTCTGTTCCACTGGTGTTTGGAAAAACAGTGCAGTGCATCGAATCAGGTGTAATTAAGCATGATGGAGCCGCAAGAGTTAATCCTTGAACAACATTTGACATAACAGATTTATTTCCCCACATATCAAGAGCTTTAACAGCTAAATAATATTGAGTGTTGAAATTTAAACCAGTCAGTAAAAATGATTTGGGAGTACCGGCTGAATCAGATTGCCCTCCAAATATTTTTTGCGGAGCGTTATTAAAATCATCATCATTATTAATCATCGCAATTGAATAGCGAATATCATATGAAGTAACTCCGCCAAAAGTTGAATCATAAGGAGCTGTCCAGGTTAATCCAAGTCTATTTGATTCCGGATTTGCTGCAGCAAGATCAGTAACCTGATCAGGAGGAGTTGTATCCGGAGGTATTTGTCTTACTGTCAGCATTGAAGGATCACCCATCAGATTGTACATTTCAAAATAACGAAGCACTGTTGGAGTAATGCTTCCATAATGATTAGCAAGATAAATCTTCGCCATATCAAACATTGGTGTTACTCTTGTAAGATCATCACCAAACATTGCATCAATAAGTCTCCGCTCAAGAATATCATCTTCATCCCAGTAAGAATTAACCGATGAGCCATAAAAAGTTGCACCGCCATGTGGAGTTCTTAACCATGTTTCACCAAAGCATTCGGCTATATGATATGAACCAGTAACGCAAGCAAACGAATATACAAATGGATATATAGTGTTTGTTAAACTGCTAACCTGACTTTGACTTAACACTGGACCATCTGCCCAGGATGTTTCACCGCCATGTCCAGAGTAAATAGCAAAAACCTGGTTATCATTTAATGCATTAATAAGCTGTTGTGTAGTCGCAGCGTAAGTATGAGTATATAATTTGAGGTTTGTATAACCTGCGGGTCCGAACCATGTATCAATTACATAATTATGTGTTCCCTCAGAAATGGTATAATTATCGGATGAAGCCATAAAAATATTTTTCTTTGCCAGAGTTGCAATATTCGTTTCCATATAAATTGATTTACTGACAGCATTTTGAAGCTCTGTAGTATTAGTAACAGAAAATCTCCCGATGAAAGCATCTGAATAATAGTCACTGCCTTCAAGGTAAACATAATTCCTGTCCGTGTTAGGAGTTCCTTCTCCAGAACCTATCCACGATGGAATGTGCTGAACATCTCCAACGAGAAGAACAAATTCAGGCCTGGTTTGAGGATCATTATATCTTTGCTGAATAAAATTTCTTATTGCTGTTGTTGTGGTTCCTGTAGCTGAAGTATTAAACACATCGACATTACATCCGAAACTTTCTTTATGGCTGATGAAAGTTGCCAGACCCGATTCAAACTGCGGAGCAGTAATTATCAAATATTTCATAGACATCTTTTCTGTTAATGGATTATAGTTCACAAAAACATTATTAAGAAAAGAGTTGTAATCTTTAGATTTTACCAAGGAAGTATTCGGTGCTTCCGAAAGTTTTATATCAATTACAGAACTTGTTGTTACAGAAATTTTATTATCAAGAGGATTATAATTGAAAGGATAAATTGTAACCATAACGCCTTTTATACCGCCAATAATAAACGGCTCAGATATTTTAACCAATGGGAATTCAGTTCCTCGTGATGCATAATAATCCCTGTTAATATAAAAAGGTCTTTCATCAAGAGGTTTTATTTTTTCCCACGGCATCTGTTGCGGGAAAATTTTATGGTCAAGTAATTCTTCGGATTTATTCTGATTTATTATTTCGAAAGAAGGATTATTTTCACCGTCGCTAATAAATAAGTTGAACGACACAAGCGGTAAAGCAGGTAATCCAGCTTCCGGTGTTACTCCATATCCTTTAACTAATAAGTTATAAAATTCCTCACCATCCGCAGAAATTGAATTCAGATTATATTGAGGTAAAGCAAATTCAATTCTATAGTCTTTGCCGAATTGATAAATTTTTATTCCTTCCGGAGGTTCAATTGCAAACACTGAAAATTTGAATATAAAAATGAACAGGAAAAACGAAACCAGTTGAAAAGATTTTTTCATAATCTCCCCTTCACTATTTAGATTGATAATGTTTTGATTAGTTGTTTTAATATTAAGAGGTAAAAAATGAATGCCCTTTAATAATCATTTTTCCCCTCTTGAAATTCTCTTAAAAATATTTTTCAGAAAGCGGCAAATATTATATACGAAACTTATACATCCGGTATTAAATAGCAAGTTTAGATAACAATAGTCATTAGTTGCTTAATGGAAAATAAATTTAAAGATTATTGGTCAATGGATTAAACTTCTTCACTGGAATCAAAAAAAAATTTTAAAATAAATTGAAGTGATTACCGGGTTGGGAATAAAAATTGTTTCCGATGAAAAAATTTCAACACTGAAGTAAATCTTTCGTCGCTTGTAGTATCACTACTACAACTCACAAGATAAAATATTCCTTAAAGTCAGTTTTTGTTTTTATTTAAAAAGGTATAATTATTGGAACATAAAGTATAGGGGAATATTAGAGATTCGATATTTAATTATAGTAAGATTTTTAGTGACTAAAAAATGATTGAAAATGTTTTTGAACATAATCTGAATGATCTGGAGATTGAAGTTTTAAATTTGTTTAATGTTGAAGAAACTTCATACCTCCAGGATACGGAACCCCTGAAAATTCTGATTGACTTGCATCTTCTATTTTTGATGCGGTGCGATAAAAAAAATTGCGATCGAATTATGAATATGATAAGAAATTATGAAGATAAAGATGTGAGTGCCGAAATTGAGAGGGTGAATTCTTAACCCTCTCTTTTTTTAAATCAAATAGATTACCAATCTTATTTTTCAACTTTCCTATTATTTTTTCCTTTTCCAAACTCCCCAGGCCTTATAGAATATCCTGCAGTAATTTAAGATCATAAATAAAATTTTTGTCACTATCCGAAAACATTATTATACTATATGTTATATTCTTAAACAGGAAAATAAATGCATAAAATATTATTTGGTTTTTTTATTAGTTTATTCATTGTGAGCATTAATGCTGCACCAAGCTGTGGCTCTGCAAGTTGTCCCCTGTATATCAACAATCCTTTCTTAAAAGGAATTTTCTTTTTTGGTCTTTCGTACGAGTATATAAACCAGGATGAAATATTTGTCGGTTCAAACAAATCTTTTGTGGGGGCAATTCCTGAAGAGCATAATGAGGTTTCAACTTTAAACCAGATAGCTAATTTTTCTGCCGGTTACACTTTTAATGACTTTTTAACTTTCAATATGATCCTGCCTTTTATTCATCGTGAACACTTGCATATCCATAGCGATGATGGTGAACCTGAAAGATGGAATTTCAGTGCAATAGGAGATTTAACAATGCTGTCGAATTTTTCTCTTTATAATGATGATGATTCAAGATCATTTTTAAATTTTAATGCCGGAATTAAATTGCCTACAGGAGTTACAGATATTAAAAATGATGAGGGTGAGGAAGCTGAAGTGACATTACAGCCGGGTTCAGGTTCGGTTGATTATTTAATTGGTGCAACTTATTTCCGTAATCTTGCTTCAGTACCGGTTTTGTCAGGAACCAAATATTCGGAACTGCCGTTAGTTCTTAATGTCAGTTATAAAATTAACTCCAAAGGAACTGATGATTATAAATTCGGTAATGCTTTATCAATTCATTTAAGTACTGCTTACAGATTTATTGAAAGACTTTCTCTTCTGCTGCAGGTAAATGCAAGATTTCAGAATAAAGCAGACGTGGGGACTACAGGTGAACCTAAGGAAAATACCGGGAATCAATTACTGTTTTTAAGTCCGGGTCTTAAGATTCATATTTTAGATAATTTATCTCTCTCATCATTTATCCAGATTCCGTTATTTCAGCATTATAATGGAATTCAGCAGGCAGCCACTTTTAATCTTCAATTTTCAGTTCTGCAGGAAATTGATTTCCTTGACTGATTTTTTAGACAGGTAAATTTATCTTATACCTGAGATTTTAGTAAAACATTTCTCATCCCAGAGAGAAACCTGCCATAATAGAATCTAATTAAATATTAAAGAAACATAAAATTATATAACAGCATTACTGGCATTATCATTGCTTGATAACAATTAAATTTTTATGTTTGCTTTCAATTGATGAAAAGAAAAATATCCATACTGTCCTTAACATTTTTATTTTTTGCTGCAACAACCGGTTTGCCGGTTACACTTCATGTTTGCAAAATGATGAACATTGTTTCATCTGAAGCTTGCGAGATGCATAAGGCAAAGGAAGTAAAAAACTCCTGCTGTGAAGAAGTAGCAATCTGATTACCCGGTTAAATTAACTTCAGATCAAAGCTGCTGCTATACTGAACTAATTAACAATAAAGTTAAGGATGATTTTTTATCTTTTAAGACTGAAACAACAAATAATCCTGTTTTAATTGCCTTCACAGCAGAAACAATAAATCAGCTGGGAATTATTTCAGCTTCCAATTCGTCTCTTATTTTATTCCGACACTTCTCCCCCGTTTCTAAGCAATAACCATATTTATATTAACATATCTCTGCTTCTTATCTAAAAAACTTTTCTAATTGATTTTTCAGAATGGATAACTTTGTCCAATCCATCCTGATATTATTTAAATGATAAACACCGTTATGCGGTAAAAAAAATCATTAAGGTAGAAAAGATGTACACAAAAAAGATTTTAATTTTCATTTTACTTTTAATATCAAATTTATTCTCACAGACTGAAACATTGCGGGAACTTATCAATACTGCAATTGAGGTAAGCCCGCGGATAAAAATGCTTCAGTTGAAAAAAGAAGCAGCATCAAACAGGATTGAGCAGAATTCAAACTTGCCTGATCCAATATTAACATTGGGATTGGCAAATCTTCCTGTCAATTCTTTCTCATTTACGCAAGAGCCAATGACCGGCAAAATTGTCGGACTCAGCCAGGCGTTTCCTTTTCCCGGAAAACTGAGTGAGCAGGCTGATGTAAATAAAAAAGATGTTGATATAGTTGAGCAGGAAATACTCGATGCGAAAAATGAGATAAGAAAAAATGTAATCAAAAGCTACGATGAACTTCTTTATATAAGAGAGGCAATTTCGATAGCAAACAGCAGCAAAGATTTGTTGAATAATATTGCCGAAGTTGTACGGACAAAATATTCCGTTTCAACCGCCAGCCAGCAGAATCTTTTAAAAGTCGAACTTGAAATAACAAACATCACTGAGAAGATTGCAGATCTGAAAAGTAAAGAGAGTTCTCAACTTGCTGATTCTGAATGCACTGCTTCTTCGTCCTGCAGAAAGCGAAATTCAAACCGGAGATTTTCCGGAAATAAGTTATAAAAGTTTTAATGTTGAAGATTTAATAGACAGCTCGAAAATTCACAGACCTTTCCTTGAAGGAATCCAGGAAGCAAAACAAAAAGAATTGCTTAAGAAATCTCTTTCTGAATATGATTACTATCCGAATTTCAATTTAGCTCTTCAGTATTCTTTCAGAGATAAGATTGCGAAAACAAATACTTCCCTTGATGATTTTTTTACAGTTATGGTCGGCATTTCTTTGCCTCTTAATTATGGAGGGAAAACAAGCTCGAAAGTTGAAGAGAGTGAAACGATGCAAAAGCTTTATGATGAACAATACAATATGTCGCTACAAATGCTGCGGAGTTCATTCGGTTCTTCAATTGCGAAACTGAACTCGCTTGAGGAAAGAATAAGAATTATCACCGAAGGTTCACTTTTGCAGGCTAATGAAAATCTTAAAACTACCTTAACAAGCTACCAGGTTGGTCAGGTAGATTTTCTCAATGTAATTGATGCCCAGAATAGTTTACTTAAAATTGAAAATGATCTGTACCGTTTGAAAGCGGATTACTTAAATGAAATTGCAGAACTCGAATTCTTAACAGGAACAGAATTAAAATGATCAAAAAAAGAAAATTTCTTAGTGAAACTATGTGAACTTAGTGTCTCAGTGGTAAAATCCCTAACCACTAAGGCACGGAGAGCACTAAGAGCCACTAAGTTAAATTAGGAGTTAATAAAGTGAAAAAGAAAATATTAATAACAATAACAGCAGTAGTTGTAATACTTGTTCCAGTTTATTTTTTATTTATTACGGGAAGCTCTTCTTCTGAAATAGTTTCACAAGAAAAGCAGCTATACACCTGTGGAATGCATCCGCAAATAATATCCGATAAACCGGGATTATGCCCGATCTGCGAGATGCAGCTTGTTCCGATAAAAAGTAATAAGCAAAAATCAGGTGAAAGAAAAATTCTTTACTACAGGAACCCGATGAATCCGGAAGTTATTTCCGACCATCCCCAGAAAGATGAAATGGGAATGGACTATGTACCTGTTTATAAAGATGAAGCCAATAGTAAAGGCATTGTAAGAATTGATCCGCAAGTACAGCAGAATATGAATATTAAAACTGCTAAGGTTGAAGTTAAAGAGCTCTCACCGACTATAACTACAAATGGCGTTCTTACAACCGATGAAACAAGTGAATATATTGTTACAACCCGAATGAACGGATGGATTGAAAAACTTTATGTGAACTATACAGGGCAGCAGGTTTCAAAAGGTTCAAAGCTGATGGATATTTATTCGCCTGAACTTGTATCTGCACAGCAGGAGCTTCTTACTGCACTCTCTTACCAGAATACTGTTAATGAAAGTTCTCTTGGTTCGATACGCGAAAGTGGCAATGAACTTGTGAAAAATGCAATGAGAAAACTCGAGCTGCTCGAGGTTCCTGATGAAGAAATCAAAAGATTAATTGATACTAAAGAAGTAAGTACATACATACCGCTATTTGCACAAAAATCAGGAACTGTTCTTGAAAAAAATATTATCGAAGGAGAGAAAGTTATGGCTGGCTCTCCTCTTCTTAAAGTTGCAAATCTTTCAAAGTTATGGTTGATGGCTGACATTTATGAATATGAACTTGCAAAAGTAAAAGCAGGATCAAAGGCATCTGTTACATTTAATTTTTTCCCCGGCAAAAAGTATGATGGAAGAGTGTCATTTATTTATCCAACTCTCGACTCAAAAACTAGAACAGTAAAAATAAGAATTGAAATTAACAACAACGGAGAACTAAAACCCTCGATGTTTGCTAACATAACTATTGATGGAGAAAACCTCGGTAAAAAACCTGTCGTTCCTGAGAATGCAGTAATTCACAGTGGAATGAAAGATATAGTAATCATAGCTCTTAGTGATGGCAAATTTAAACCTCAGGAAGTAATGCTTGGAGCTTATGCAAATGGTTATTACCAGGTAATTAAAGGTTTAAGCGAAGGGAATATAATCGTAACATCAGCACAATTCCTTATTGACTCAGAAAGTAATCTTAACGCCGCTGTCGGTCAGTTTCAAACATCAACGCAAGGTGAGATGAAAGACATGAAACAGGAGACGAAAGATGAAAGCGGAGAGACAAAAACTAAACAGCAAGAAATGAAAATGGAAGAATATGATGATACTCCTTCAATTATTCGTGAAGGTGTAATTGATGTTGAATCCATTGATAAAAACAAAGATGGAAAATTGTACCAGGATTTGATGGATTGGAATGTGATTTCTGATGAGCCCGGGGATTGCCCAATATGTGGAATGAAATTACAGGAAGTTACTATTAAAGAAGTAAAAGCAAACTTAGAGAAAAATGGTTTTGAGTATAAGAAATAATGTCATCCTGAGCCTGTCGAAGGATGATAGTCACACTTCGACCCTGACTGCTGTCAGGCAGATTCGCTCAGTGTGACGATGCAGAATACAAAAAAGTTTCGGAGAAAATAAATGATATCATCAGATGAAAATAAAGAAGGATTGATTGCAAAGCTTATTGAATGGTCAATCAATAATAAATTTTTAGTAATAATTTTTACTGCAGCATTAATAGGTTTGGGAGTCTGGGCAGTAATAAATACTTCTGTTGATGCTATTCCTGATCTAAGTGATGTACAGGTAATAATAGTTACTGAATATCCCGGACAGGGTCCGAGGATAGTTGAAGACCAGGTTACTTATCCAATGACTACAAAGATGCTATCGGTTCCTTATGCAAAAGATGTACGTGGTTATTCGATGTTTGGCTATTCAATGGTCTATATAATCTTTGAAGATGGAACTGATATTTATTGGGCAAGAAGCCGTGTGCTTGAATACCTTAACGGAATGCAGGGCGTTTTGCCTGCTGGTGTAAATCCCCAGCTTGGACCTGATGCAACAGGACTTGGATGGGTTTACCAGTACTCTTTAAATTCAAGCAAACATAATCTCCAGGAACTTCGTTCAATACAGGACTTCTTTTTAAAATATGAATTATCATCTCTGCAGGGTGTGGCTGAAGTTGCCAGTATAGGCGGCTACGTAAAACAATACCAGGTAAACTTAGACCCGGTTAAGCTTGCTTCATATAATATTCCTCTTCAAAAAGTTAAAACAGCAATTCAACGGAGTAACAATGATGTCGGCGGCAGATTGCTCGAAATGTCGGAGATGGAATTTATGGTTCGCAGTCTCGGTTATATAAAAAGTAAAGAGGACCTTGAGAAAGTGGCAATCGGTGTTTCATCAAACTCAGGTTCACCAATTTATTTAAAAGATGTGGCGACAGTGGATATCGGACCTGAATTAAGAAGAGGTTTAGCCGAATGGAATGGTGAAGGAGAAACAGTTGGTGGAATAATTATAATCCGTTATGGAGAAAACGCACTTGCTGTAATAGACAGAGTTAAAGAAAGGCTGAAGGAATTAAAAAAATCTCTTCCAGATGATATCACAATTGATGTTGCTTATGACCGCTCCGGTTTGATTGATCGTGCAATTGATAATCTTTCAGATAAGCTGCTTGAAGAATCAATTATAGTTGCACTTGTAATAATTGCATTCCTTCTTCATATAAGAAGCTCATTCGTTGCAATATTCACTTTGCCAACAGCAGTTCTGATTTCATTTTTAGTAATGAAGCTGCAAGGGATTAATGCAAACATAATGTCACTCGGCGGAATTGCAATTGCAATCGGGGCGATGGTTGATGCTTCAATCGTGATGGTGGAAAATGCCGCTACACATTTATCATCTGAACAGAATAAACCTGTAAATGAAAGACGAAAGCACTGGGCAGTTATTCTTCAATCATCAAAAGAAGTAGGTCCCTCGATTTTCTACTCGCTTCTTGTAATTACAATTTCATTCCTGCCTGTCTTCACACTTGAACAGCAGGAAGGAAGATTATTCAAGCCGCTTGCATTTACAAAAACATATTCAATGGCAGCTGCGGCAATACTTGCAGTTACAATCGTTCCTGTACTCTTAGGTTATTTTGTTCGTGGTAAGATAAAAAAGGAAGAAGAAAATCCTTTAACAAAAGTTCTTGTTAAGATTTATCATCCAATAGTTGATTTTGTAATGAAGAGAAGATGGTGGGTAATGGGTGCAGCATTGGTTGTTGTTCTGATTACAGTAATCCCTTTTTCAAAACTCGGCTCTGAATTTATGCCTCCCTTGTATGAAGGTGATATGCTGTATATGCCTACAACTTTACCCGGGATTTCAATTACCAAAGCAAAAGAAATACTTCAGCAGACAGACAAAATAATTAAATCATTCCCTGAAGTTGAATCTGTTTTTGGAAAAATAGGCAGAGCAGAAACTGCAACAGATCCTGCCCCGCTTACAATGATTGAAACAACTATTAGATTAAAACCAAGAGAAGAATGGCGTTCAGGAATGACTCCAGAAAAACTTGTTGAGGATATGAATAATGCTATTCACATTCCTGGCTTAACGAATGCATGGACAATGCCTATCAAAACAAGAATTGACATGCTCTCAACAGGAATTAAAACTCCCGTTGGAATAAAAATCGCCGGTCCGGATTTAAATGTTTTACAGGATTTAGGCAAGCAGGTTGAAGAAATAATGAAAACTGTTCCCGGTACACGATCAGCTTATGCAGAAAGATCAGTTGGCGGCAACTACATTGATTTTGAAATCAACCGTGATGCAATTGCAAGATATGGTTTAACCGTTGCGGATGTACAGGACGTTTTTATATCCGCTATTGGAGGAATGAATATAACAAAAACAGTGGAAGGGCTTGAAAGATATCCTGTTAATCTTCGTTACCAGAGAGATTACAGGGAAAATATTGAAGCATTAAAACGTGTGCTTGTTCCAATCCCGATGGGAGGAAATATTCCACTTGAACAGCTTGGTGATATTGTTATTAAAAAAGGTCCGCCGATGATTAAATCGGAAAATGCGAGACCAAATACATGGGTTTATGTTGATCTCAAAGACGTTGACGTAGGAACTTACATTAATAATGCAAAAGAAGTTATCAACAAAAATCTAGTTATACCCGCTGGCTATTCATTAAAATGGAGCGGTCAGTATGAGTATATGGAACGTGCATCAAAACATCTTTCTTTGGTAATTCCTCTTACACTTCTCCTTGTAATCGTTCTTCTTTATATGAATACAAAATCTTTGACAAAAACCGGAATTGTTTTGCTTGCTTTACCTTTTTCAATGGTTGGGGCAATCTGGTTTCTTTATTTATCGGGATATAATCTTTCAGTTGCAGTTTGGGTTGGAATAATTGCACTTCTTGGTGTTGATGCAGAAACCGGAGTTATAATGCTTCTTTATCTCGATATAGCTTATGAAAGATTTAAGAGCAGCGGATTGCTGAAAAATATGTCTGATCTCCGCGAATCAATTTTTGAAGGCGCTGTAAAAAGAATAAGACCAAAGATGATGACAGTAATGACTACCATGCTTGGTTTGCTTCCAATATTAATAGGGCTCGGCACAGGTTCAGATGTTATGAAAAGAATTGCAGCACCAATGGTCGGCGGCATTCTTACAAGTATGATTATGGAGCTTACAGTTTACCCGGCAATTTTCTACGCCATAAAAAGAAGAGAAGTAAAGAAAATATTGGGTGAAAATTTGTAAAAAGGAAACTTATCCCCCTACCCCTTCTCCTGAAAAGAGAAGGGGGATAACTCAAGGGTGAGTTAAATTAAAGGTTAGAAATAAATGAGCTTAAATAGAAAAAGAGAACTATCAGATATTGCCAAAGTCATTTGCAGAGAATTGAGAAAAAATTCCACTGAAGCAGAACAATTATTGTGGAGTGTTCTACGAAATAGAAAATTGGAAGGGAAAAAGTTTTTAAGACAGCATCCTATGTTTTATGATATAAGCGGTATAGAATCTTTCTTTGTTGCTGATTTTTATTGTCACGAGGAAAAATTTAATAATTGAGCTGGATGGTAAATTATCACAAGTATAGATTAATCGAGAATGAAGAAAGAACACATGTTCTCAACTACCTGGGATTAAAAGGCATACGATTTAAGAATGAAAATGTAAATAATAACCTGGATAGAGTAATTAATGAAATTAAAAATAATTTTAATAAATGAACTCATCCCTCAACCCCTTCTCTTGCAAAGAGAAGGGGGGTCTAAAAGTCCCTCTCTTTTTGAGAGAGGGATTTAGGGTGAGTTAAAAAAAAGGATCAATAATTAATTATATGCTTAGCTAAACAAAAAGGAGTAAACAATGTTCAAACAACTTGTAATAACTTTTGCACTGGTTTCTTTCTTAAGTGCTTTCTCATTTGCACAGAAAAAAACTGATACAGAAAAAGTAACTAAAGAGGTTACTAAAAAAGAACAGAATCAGATGCAGCAAATGCAGAAAGAGAGCATTAATCATGAAATGAAAATGGATAACAGTAAGGACATGATTAATCAGGTTACTGCAGAACCATGGAATAAAGTCTGCCCGGTAAGAGGCGGCGAAGTTGATCCTGAAGTGGAAACTGTTGAATACAATGGTAAAGCTTATGGATTTTGCTGCGGTGGTTGCGATTCCAAATTCAGCAAGAACCCTGAAAAGTACTCCAAGAACCTTAATGAAGACGGAACAAAGTTCGTAGGAAAGAAATAGTCATAATAAATTACTCGAAGACAAGCCATCTAAAAAAAATACAGGTGAAAAAATGAAAGAGATAAAAGCGTATGTAAGACCTTCCAGGATTGAATGGGTCTTATCGCAGCTTGAACTTGCCGGAGTTCCGGGTATGACTGTAATTGACGTATGGCAAAATTTTTATTTCAGATATAAATAAAGCAATTAGTATAAGGACAAGAAAAAACGGCAGCAATGCTATTTAGAAAAACCGGAGATGTGATGGAAATAATTGCTTGTTAAGGATTCATTGCTTGATTGCTTTTTTCGGTGCAAGAAAATTTAAGAAAGCAAGCGAAGGAAAGATTGTTGTAAATAAATAAAAAATATAATAAAAGAGGTCTTTATGAAAATTTTATTGAGTGTTCTTCTAACATTAATAGCACTGATAGTTGTCTCACTGGTTTTTATTTACAGCGGGCGATATAACGTTAGTGCAATGAATGAAGAAACCGGAATAATGAAATGGGTTTTAAATACTGCAATGGATAACTCAGTTGAACATCACTCCAAAAATATTTCCATTCCTGATTTAAATAATTCTTCCATAATTAAAGAAGGATTTGAACATTACAATGAAATGTGTATCATTTGTCATGGTGCCCCCGGAAAAGAAGAATCTGAATTATCCAAAGGGTTAAATCCCCATGCCCCGTATCTGGTTAAAAGTGTGAAAGGAATGGATCCTAAAGAATTATTCTGGGTTACAAAAAATGGAATTAAAATGACAGGAATGCCTGCCTGGGGTAAAACATATTCAGATGAAAAAATCTGGGCAATGGTAGCATTTATGAAAAAGCTTCCGGATATAAGCGCTGAAGAATATAAAAAAATGGAAAGTGAACCTGGAAATATGGAAGAAGAACAAGGACATTTACGTTATGACAAAGAACATCATTATTAATTCCTGATAATTTTTTTATCAAATACAGCAATTAATAAAATGATTGTAAAGTAATTATCAACTTAAATACAGGAGGGCTAAATGTTTCATGATTTTATGTTCGGCGGAATGTGGTTCGGGTGGATTTTCTGGCTTATTGTAATTGCTCTGATTCTATGGCTGGTTGTTAATCAACTAAATAGAAACAAACCAAACCTGGAGAATCATATTAATGAATCACCGTTAGATATTCTTAAAAAAAGATACGCACGCGGAGAAATTAATAAAGATGAGTTCGAGGAGAAGAAAAAAGATTTGTCATAAATATCACATTCATAAAATAAATAATTCTGTAAATCTATGTTAAAAGAATGTAACGCAAACAGGATATACAAAAATTAATTTAATGTTAGAATTGTGAGAACAAAGTAAAGAGAGATAAAAAATGAATCATGAACATCAACATCATAAACATCACTCTCATACTATGGAAAAGCATATACATTCAGATGGCAATCATGCAAAACAAAATAATCACGACAAGCATAACCATTCTGAGCATCATGGACATATGATTGAAGATTTCAAGAAGAGGTTTTGGATTTCACTTGTTATAACAATCCCTATCCTTTTGCTCTCACCACTGGTTCAGCATTTTCTGGGACTTAAAGAAGCATTGCGTTTCAATGGTGATATTTATGTTTTGTTTACGCTTTCATCTTTCGTCTTTTTCTACGGCGGCTGGCCATTCTTAAAAGGTTTGGTTGATGAATTGAGAAAGAAACAGCCCGGAATGATGACTTTAATTGCGCTTGCAATTTCAGTTGCATATTTCTACAGCAGCGCCGTTGTGTTCGGTGTTAAAGGAGAAGTCTTTTTCTGGGAACTTGCCACTTTAATTGATATTATGCTTCTCGGTCACTGGATTGAAATGAAATCAGTGATAGGTGCATCAAAAGCTCTTGAAGAACTTGCCAAACTTATGCCGGATGAAGCTCATAAAATTGATGATGATGGAAATGTTACGGATGTTCCTGTTTCCGAACTTAAGCACGAAGCTAAATTATTAATAAAACCGGGAGAAAAAATTCCTGCCGACGGAAAAATCTTTGAAGGTAAAAGTTCCATCAATGAAGCAATGATTACCGGTGAATCAAAACCTGTTTCCAAAGGAGAAGGTGATAATGTTGTCGGCGGATCAACAAACGGTGAAGGCTCTATAAAGATTAAAGTTGAGAAAATAGGTGATGAAACTTTTCTTTCACAGGTTGTGAAGATGGTAAAAGAAGCACAGGAAAGTAAATCCAGAACTCAGAACTTTGCCAACAAAGCCGCATTCTGGTTAACTATTGTTGCAATTACTTCCAGTGCATTAACAATGTTTGTATGGCTCGTGTTTACCGGACAAAGTTTCAACTTTGCATTATCCAGAACTGTAACAGTAATGGTAATTACATGTCCTCATGCACTAGGTCTGGCAATTCCTTTTGTTGTCGCAGTTTCAACTGCTCTTTCTGCAAAGAGCGGATTACTAATCAGAAACAGAAATGCGTTTGAAGAGGCAAGAAATATTCAGGCAATTATTTTCGATAAAACCGGAACTTTAACAAAAGGAGAATTTGGAGTTACAGAAACAATTTCTTTTGATAATAAATATGATGAAAAAGAAATCCTGAAACATGCAGCAGCTATCGAATCAGAATCAGAACATCCGATTGCACTGGGGATAGTAAATTCTTCTTCCGGAGGAACAAGCGAAGATAAATACCAATTGAAGGATTTTAATTCAATCCCCGGCAAAGGTGCAGAAGGGAAAGTAAATGGTAAAGATGTTAAAGTTATCAGCCCGGGTTATCTAGAAGAAAATAAAATTGAAATACAAGAAAAAGAAAAGATTGAAAAATTATCTGCTCAGGGTAAAACCGTTGTTTTTGTCCTTATTGATAATAAACTAACCGGCGCAATTGCATTAGGCGATATTATCCGCGATGAATCCAAAGACGCAATAAAACAGCTTAAAGAGTTAGGCATAAAAACGATGATGCTTACCGGTGATAACAAACAGGTTGCAAAATGGGTTGCCGATGAACTCGGACTTGATGATTATTTTGCTGAAGTGCTGCCCGGTAAAAAAGCTGAGAAAGTAAAAGAAGTGCAAAGCCGTGGAATGATTGTGGCTATGACTGGCGACGGAGTAAACGATGCCCCCGTACTGGCACAAGCTGATATTGGAATTGCTATAGGTACAGGAACGGATGTAGCCGTTGAAACTGCCGATATAATTCTAGTAAAAAGTAATCCAAAAGATGTGGTTTCATTAATAAAATTTTCAAAAGCAACTTATAACAAAATGGTTCAGAATTTAATATGGGCAACAGGATATAATGTAATTGCTATTCCACTTGCGGCGGGAGTTTTATATTCTATTGGAATTGTTCTAAGCCCGGCATTAGGAGCAGTATTGATGTCTGTAAGTACTGTTGTTGTGGCAATTAATGCAAAAATGTTAAAGATATAAATGTCAGTATCAATCATCCCGTTGTTAATCTTAGCCCATGTTTAATTCAGGATTTCTGAAAGAGTTATGATTATTCAGTTTGAAAAAAAATAGTGAAATATTTAGGAAGCTGAACTAAATTTCAAAAAGAGAATGACTGTTCAAGGAATTGTGAAATGGAGAAAATGTAGCTGCACCCTGGATGAAAATTTTTAATTGGTTCATTTAAAGACTCGAAATCATTTATAGACCGTGAACTTTCAAAGATCTCTTCGAAAAGGTTTGTTATTTTATTTACGGTATCTGAAGCCTGATATGATAATACCAGGTTTAGATTAATTAATATTTCTGCAAACTTCTTCTGAATATTTAGGCAAAGAACAAGAATTTCATATTTATCATTATCTAAACATTGATGAGTACACCATTCGCAATTTCGGGTAAATACTTCAATCATTGATATTTCATTCATTTTGATTTAATAAAATTAATACTTCAATTAAACAAAAAAAGATTGGACAGCTTTCCTTAAATATTACTTTAATTACTCACTATCCAATCTAAATTCCAAAATCTAACCTAATAGATTTTAGAATTCGAAGCTGATAAAATTAATTATCAGTTACGCTTCCCAATATAATTTAAAATTTTTTTAAGTCAAGTATTATTTCATGAATTAAATTTAATCTTGATATTAATCATACCTAAAAAAAATTTTAGAACTATAAGTTTTAATAAAATAAAAGCCTGCTCATTTTTCATAGCAGGCTTTACATCAAACAGTCTTTTGTTTTTAATAATCTTTAAGACTGCCCTCTCAAAATCAATTTTTATTGACGTGTAAACTCAATATGCATGTTCTTGTATTCTTTACCATTCATATTCATAAACATTTCCATTACATGATGATTGTCGTCAACAATCTGCATTGTTTGTCTGAATGGTTCTTCTTTTCCGGACATCGGGTCAACAAAGGTACCGTTCATATTAACCATTTTAGAACCTTCATCATATTTTCCTTTTGACATCATCATACCGGTTCCCATATTATCGATCCAAATAGAATAAAATTCTTTGGAAGCATTATCATAAGCTAACAAACTCATACCTTCAAAGGGCATCCCCATCATATCACCTTTAAAAGTTGATTTCTGATATCTTCCGCCAAGTATCATTTCATTTGTCATTGTACCTTCATTTTCCATAGGCTTTGAATCCGGCATCATCCACATTGTTGTTTTTGCAGTCCATGTCCCATTTGCTTTTGCTATCATTTCGTGAGTTGCACTTGGAGTCATATACTCCTGCCATACCTTCATCTGGTCTTCACTTACATCCTGTGCAAAAGACGCAACTGAAAGCATGATTGAACAAAAGATTGCTGATAGAAAAAGTTTCATAACACCTCCTGGTTTATTTTTATTGAAATAATAATTATTGATTTGGCGTTTTTAAGCACCCCGAAACTATTGAAAGGGAAAATGAAAGTCAACTTCAAATTGTTAAAATGGTGTAAAGAAATAAATATTTTTTTCAGTAAAATCTCTAAGCAATTCTGGACTAACATTTCTTAACATAACAACTATTTTTTGAATAAGTTAACTTAGTTTGTTCAAATATTTACTTTATATCCTAACGTAGTTTCAAGACGTATTCTATTTTAATAAGTAACCGGATTTTCTAAATTTCTTTTATGAAAATAAACTTTAAGAAATGCCTCCTGATTATAGTCTCAAGTTCACTATTAGGAATAACGTACAATTATTTTTCACCTTCAGGAATACCCTTAATTCCTCAAGAAAGGAAACTTCAATGGGCTGCTGATTCTTTATTCACTAATGATGATTCTGACAAAAAAAATATTTCTGATTCAAAAACGAATAACGCTAATGAATTTTCTATTAAAGAAAAAAAAGAGACTAATTTAACCAGAAACAATTTAAGAGAAGAAAAACCGAAATCAGAAATAATTAAAGAAAAAGATTTTTCTGAACCTGCAGCAATTCATCTTAATCAGGCATACAAACTATATCAGCAGAATATTCTTTTTATTGATGCAAGAGAACCGGAAGATTTTAAGGCTGCTCACATTAAAAATGCAATTAACCTTCCAATGGATCATTTTGACGATTATAAATATATGCTTGGCAAAATTGATAAGAACCAGAAGATTGTAACTTATTGTGCGGGTTCGGATTGTGATTTAAGCATTGTACTTGGGAATGTGTTATTTGATTTGGGATATAAAAAATTATATGTCTTCTTTGGCGGATGGAACGAATGGATTAAGGCAAAATATCCGGTAACAAAGGAGGAAGAAACTAATTAATGAAAAAATTTTTGGAGAATAAATATCTCTTACTTTTAAGCAGATTAATCATCGGGTTTATTTTTGTTTATGCAGGAATGGAAAAAATATCCGATCCGGAAGGATTTGCAAGAGCAATAAATAATTATAAGCTGATTCCGTTTTCATTAATAAATATTGCTGCATTAATTTTACCCTGGGTTGAAGTTATATCGGGATTACTATTAATTTTTGGAATTACTGTTAAGGAAAATGCTTTTATTGCTTCAACCCTTCTTGGAATTTTTATTATTGCGATTACTGTAAGTTTATTTAGAGGACTAAATATAGATTGCGGATGTTTCGGTACTGTAAGCGGTTCTAAAATCGGGATACAAAAATTAATTGAAAATTTTTTACTTATACTTTTGGCATTATATATAATTTATTTTGATAAAGGAAAAATCAGTCTTAATGATGAAGTTAAAAAAGTGAATTCATGAATGTTTAATATTCTTCTTTTAGTGCTTTGTTTGCAATATCATTCCTATAATACATTCCTTCAAAATGAATTTGTTTAATTGCATCATAAGCTTTATCTCTTGTGTTTCGGAGATCATTTTTATTGAGAACCGCTGTTACACCTAAAACCCTTCCCCCGTTTGTTACAACCTTTTCATCTGCTTCAGATGTTCCAGCATGATAAACAAAGATTTTATTATCGTTTATATCCAGACCTGTTATTTCAAATCCTTTTTCATAAGAATCAGGATAACCTTTGGAAGCAGCTACGATACAAACCGCACATCCATCTTCATAATGAACAGCTTTTTTATCGAGCTTACCAATGGCTGAAGAATAAATAAGTTTTAAAAAATCTCCTTTGAGAAGCGGAAGTACAACCTGTGTTTCAGGGTCACCAAATCGGCAGTTGAATTCTACTACTTTAGGACCATCATTTGTAATCATTAATCCAGCATAAAGACAGCCCGAAAAAAAAGAATCTTCATTCTTCATTCCAGCCAGTGTAGGTTTAATAATTTTATTTTCAATTTCTGTAAGCAGTTCGTTGGTTATAACTGGTGCCGGGGAATAAGCACCCATTCCGCCAGTATTTTTTCCCGTATCATTATCTCCTATTCGCTTATAATCCTGGCTTGAAGGAAGACAAATAAAATCTGCTCCATCTGTTATTGCCAGTATTGAAGCTTCCTCACCTTTCATAAACTCTTCAATAACAATTTTTTCGCCGGATGATCCGAAAATTTTATCAATAAATATTTCTTTTAAAGCTTTTTCTGCTTCATTATAATTATTGCATATCAGTACACCTTTACCGGCAGCAAGACCATCAGCCTTAATAACGCAAGGGTATTTTGATTTTTTCAAAAAGGAAACTGCATTTTCATATTTATCAGAATTAAATTCAACAAAATCAGAAGTTGGAATATTATATTTCTTCATCAGTTTCTTTGCAAAAGATTTATGGGCTTCAATCTGTGCCGCTTTCCGGCTTGGTCCAAAAACTTTAAATCCTTTGTCCCTTAAATAATCGCTTAATCCTTCAACAAGAGGTTGTTCTGGCCCGATAACAATTAAATCAATTTTTTCGTCTTTACAGAATTGGAGAACTTCAGTTTTATTTGAAGAGTCAGTCTTAATATTTTCCCCCACCTGTCCGGTTCCCGGATTTCCAGGCATAATAAAAAGTTTATCAAGCAATGAGCTTTTACTTATTTTTAAAGCCAAAGCATGTTCTCTCCCACCCGAACCAATTACAAGAACTCTCATAAAACATCTTTCTTCACAATGGATTGTAATTGCTTGGTAAGCTGTTCGGTTAAAACATCTCTTCTATATTTTTGCAGCGTATTTTCATCCGGTTTTGGAAGTTCATTCTTTTTATAGAGATCAAAAACTTTAATAAAAGTATTTTTTATTTCATCAATGTCGTCCGGTTTAGTTATAAATGATGCCCCATATTCTTCAAGTGTCATCTTGGCAACGCCATCAGGAACACAACCGATTACAGGTTTTTGTGTGCCCATATATTCAAGAAGTTTACCCGGAAGAATTGCATCAATATTTCTTTTCTTCCCGATCATTAGCCAGAGAATATCACTTGAAATAATCTTCTTAATAACGTCTTTATGATTCATGTACCCAAGTTCTTTAACGAATTCTTCAATATTCAATTTCGTAACAAGTGCTTTATTTTCTTTACCGAGATATCCAACAAAATTCAACTGGATTTTATAGGCAATATCAGGTCTTTCAATAATAAGTTTCTTAAAGGCCTTAAGGAAATATTTTGGAGTATTGTACTCCATAAAAATTCCCGAGTAAGTAATTACCAGCTTGTCGTTAAATTTTGTCTCAGGTTGAACATTTTCAAAATCCTGATGATCGAAACCATGAGGAATAATTACGACATCATTAAAAGTCAGGAATTTATAAGTCTTTATTAATTTTTCTTTTATCTTCCTGTTTGTAACAATAATTTTATCAGCCGATTTTAAAGCAAGATATTCCATTCTTTTGTGAAGCCTACTATGAATCAGTGTAGGATAAAAAGCAAAATAACTTCCAAACCATAAGTCCCTGTAATCAACCATAATGGGAACGTCAAAGTCTTTTTTTAATTTCCTTAAAAAATAAAAAGAAGAGAATGGCGGTATTGTTACATAAATTGCATCAAACTGTTCTTTCTTTAAAAGCTCTTTTACTTTTTGAAGTGCGGCTTTAGACCATGAGATTTTATTATCCGGAATAAAAACAGTCTGGCTTATTCTGCTAAGAATTTTTCTGACTGATTCGCGGGGAGGTTTAATAGTACCGAATTTTGACAATAATGAATTTGGTTCACTTGCTCCAACTCGTATAATTTTTAAATTAGAATTTTCAGCTTCTTTAAGAAGAGAATCGTCGTGTGCAAAATAACCGGTACTGCCGGTAGTAATAATAGTTGGTTCCCAACCATAATCTTTCATATACTTAACAAACTTAAGCGTCCGCTGAACACCACTTAAGCCCATTGGAGGGAAATAATATGCAACTACTAATACTTTATGCATTTGAATAAAATGGTTGGAAAAAAAATAACACTCTCTGGAATCATCAGGTTTTGATATGATAATTAGGAGCTTCCTGGGTAATAGTTACATCATGAGGATGACTTTCTATTAGCCCGGACAGCGTAACTTTAACAAATTTTGTTTTTGTTTTAAGATGATTAATATTTTTTGCACCACAATAACCCATTGATGCTCTTAATCCTCCTGCAAGCTGATATATTGTATCAGCCAAGGGTCCTTTATATGGCACTCTTCCCTCAACTCCTTCAGGAACAAGTTTGGCAATATCATCTTCAACATCCTGAAAATAACGATCTTTACTTCCTCTTTTCATAGCAGAAAGAGATCCCATGCCGCGGTAAAGTTTAAAACTTCTTCCTTCAAATAAGATTGATTCACCGGGACTTTCTTCAACACCAGCAAATAAACCTCCAATCATTACGGAATCTGCTCCCGCAGCAATTGCTTTTGCAACATCACCTGTTTGCTTGATTCCTCCATCAGCAATAACAGGTATTCCTTTTTTCTTAGCTCCCTGATAAACTTCAGTAATAGCTGTTATCTGCGGAACTCCAACCCCGGCAATAACTCTTGTTGTACAAATTGAGCCTGGACCGATACCAACTTTAACAGCATCAACACCGCAATCAATTAAATCAAGTGATGCTTCATAAGTTCCTATATTTCCAGCAATTATTTGTTCATACTTGAATTTTTTTCTTGCTTCTTTAATAACTTTCATAACTCCAACCGAATGCCCATGGGCTGTATCAATAACAATAACATCGGCACCTGCTTTTGATAATGCAGCAATCCTATCTAAAGTATCAATGGTTACTCCAACTGCTGCTCCAACACGTAATCTTCCGTGTTCATCTTTACATGCAAAAGGATGTTTCTTCTTTTTCAAGATATCTTTGTAAGTGATTAGACCTTTTATCATTCCATTTTCATCAACTACTGGCAGTTTTTCTATTTTGTATTTTTGGAGAATCTTTTCTGCTTTCTCAAGATCAGTTCCCAATGGCGCTGTAATAAGGTTTTCCCTGGTCATCAAGTCTTTAACTTTAAGTTTCCTGTTGGGTTCAAATCTAAGATCTCTGTTTGTTAAGATACCCACAAGTTTATTTTTGTCATCAACAACCGGAATTCCGGATATCCGGTATTTCTTCATTATCTCAAGTGCATCGCCAATAGTTTTATCAGGTGTTAGCGTAACTGGATTTTGAATCATTCCACTTTCAGAACGTTTAACTTTATCAACTTCTTCACATTGTTCTTCAATAGACATATTCTTATGAAGAATTCCTATTCCACCTTCACGAGCCATTGCAATTGCCAGTTCAGATTCGGTTACTGTATCCATCGCCGCAGAAACGAAAGGAACATTGAGTTTTATCTCATTAGTTAGACGGGTTTTTAATTCAACTTCTCTTGGAAGAACAGATGATTTTGCAGGAAGAAGAAGTATATCATCAAAAGTTAAACCTTCCTTAATATTTTCTTTTTCTTTGATAATGACCTCTGGTTTAAATTAATCAAAAGCTGCAAAGCCAGTTATATCTTCACCAATAATAAGAGTGTGCATCTCGTGTGTACCTTCATACGTTTTTACGGATTCAAGATTAGCTGAATGACGCATTACAGGATATTCATCAAGTATTCCATTTGCACCTAAAATTTCTCTTGCAACTCTTGCAATATCCAGAGCTTTCTCGCAGTTATTTCTTTTTGCAAGAGAAACATGAGTATGCCTTAAAGTATTATTATCTTTCATTCTTCCTAACTGAATATTAAGAAGCTGTGCCTTGGTTATTTCTGTTAATATATAAACAAGTTTCTCCTGGGTAATCTGGTAAGCAGCAATTGGCTTACTGAATTGAACTCTGGATTTTGCATAATTCAAGGCAGTATCATAGCAAGCCATCATTGAACCAACAACACCCCAGGCAATTCCATAACGAGCCTGGTTAAGACACATTAAAGGATTTTTTAATCCTTCTGCTTTTGGTAAAAGATTTTTTTCCGGAACAAAAACATCTTCAAAAATTAATTCTGAAGTTACAGATGCACGAAGAGAATGCTTTCCTTTCATTTCAGGTGCAGAGAAACCTTTCATTCCTTTTTCAACAAGAAAACCCCTGATAGTTCCATTAAGCTTTGCCCAGACAACTGCAACATCTGCCAGTGTACCATTTGTAATCCACATCTTGGAACCATTAAGCTTATAGCCTCCATCAACTTTTTCAGCTTTTGTTACCATACCTCCGGGATTAGATCCATAATCAGGTTCTGTTAATCCAAAGCAACCTATCTTCTCTCCTTTTGCAAGTTGAGGCAGCCATTTTTCTTTCTGTTCATCACTTCCAAAAGTATAGATGGGATACATAACAAGTGCGCTCTGCACAGAAACAAAACTTCTTATTCCACTGTCGCCTCGTTCAAGTTCCTGCATTACTAATCCGTAAGCAACATTGTTCATATCGGAACCGCCATACTTTGAAGGAAGGTTTGAACCGAATAAACCGATTTCTGCCATCTTTGGAACAAGCTGAAGCGGAAATTTTCCTTCCCTGTTATATTTTTCTATGATGGGAATTATTTCTTCACTTACAAACTCTCTCACAGAATCACGAATCATTACCTCTTCTTCAGAAAGTAGAGACTGAATGTTAAAATAGTCCACTCCGCTAAATTTATTCACACAGCACCATGATTGTTCAATATTAGAAATGAAAATTATCAAATAGGCTCATGATAATCAAACTTTGCAGAGATAATAGATAATTCTTAACAGAATATCTCTTGACGGAAGCGTTCAATCAATCACTTTCTATTTTTTCATTTGACAAGTTGATTTTCATTTTTTACATTACCATACATATGTATGGTAGTTTATTTAACTTTGTGATTAACTAACCGAAGGTGCATTAATGGCAAAAGAAATAACGGAAGTTCAAAAAGGAATTCTCGATTTTCTTATAGAGCATAAAACAGGCAGAGGCTTTCCGCCAACTCTTGCAGAAATTGCAAAGCAGTTTGGCTATAGAAACCGTGCAACAGTCCAGCAGCATTTGCAGGCGCTTGAAAGAAAAGGATTTATTAAGAAGAATCCAAAACTTTCAAGAGGAATTGAACTCACACTTGAAGAAAAATTTTTTATTCCCCGACCTATTCTCGGCGAAGTTGCTGCAGGAAATCCTCTTACAATTTATCCCGATGCAATTGATACAGTTTCACTTCCTTCTATAGCAAGAATGCCTAAAGATTCTTTTCTTTTAAGAGTAAAGGGAAACAGCTTGAAGGATGCTTATATCTTTAATGGAGATATAGTTATTGTTAATCCCAATCTTGAGCCGCGCAACGGACAAATAGTTGCTGCCATACTTGATGATGCCGCAGTCGTGAAAAGATTCTACAAAAAGAAAAACGAGATTGAATTACTTTCTGAAAACCCTGAATTTAAACCAATAGTGATAGATAAAAAACATCCCGCATTCAGAATTGTGGGGATTGTTGTTGGTGTTTACAGAAGTATGGATAAGAAGGCGGGGTGACAGGGTGAGTTTGTAAGGGTTTGATTTATCAAACCCTCATATATTTTTGGTTAATATTTACAAGGTTGTGATGTCACGAGATCCGAAACATTAGTCCAGACAATCGACAAGGTTAAAGAATTATGATTATTCTAAAAGCGGAGTGTATTTTGTTACTATAACTGTTGATAGTAAGGGCGAGGTATTTGGAAAAATTGAAGAAAGCAAAGTTGAATTAAGTAAAGCAGGTGCAATTGTTGAGAAAGAATGGTTGAGCTCACCTGAGAAATTCACAAATGTAAGGTTGGATAAATTTGTGGTGATGCCGGATCATTTTCACGGGATTCTGATAGTAGAGAATAAGAAAGAGGGCTTGATGAATCAAGCCCGTACGAAAGAAAAGAATTGGATTCTGATGAAGAATAAAGATAATACGTTAGGCAAGATAATCAGAACCTTTAAAGCAAAGGCGGCGAAATTAATTCACGACGATGGATTTAAAGATTTTAAGTGGCATCAAAACTATTATGATCGTATTGTAAGGAATGAAAAGGAATTGTTTGCAATTAGAAATTATATTAGAAATAATCCGTTGAACTGGAAAATTAAAATGTAGGGGTTTGATTTATCAAACCCTCATATGTTTTACGGTTGGCGTTTACAGAAGCATGGATAAGAAGGCAGGGTGAAGCTTGGCTGTATGTTTGTATGGATGAATGATTGAATAAATTCATTAATCATTCATTGTTTTCTAAAACAACTGAATGATGCGAAAGTAAATGACAAATAATAACAATTCAAACCTTGAACTTACTCTTGAACTTGAACCCCTATGATACTTATCAATATATCTTCTAAAGAGATAAACCTTTCTTACAACTATAACATTCCCTCTCTCCCAATACATATGTTTCGGGAGATTCCACGGGAAGAGAAGGGAATCCCCTTTGATATTTTCAATTATGATTTTCTTTTTAACGATCCGGAGACTAAAAGATTAGTCAAGAACGGCTTAACCATCGGCTGCTTTTATATTGAATCTCCCGGGATGCGTTCATTGTTAAAGCGGCTTGATGTTGAAACTTTTGAAATGCTGACAGCGGCAAGTTCAATTATTCGTCCCGGTGTTGCAGAAAGCGGTATGATGCAGGAATTCATTGCACGCCATAAAGATCCTTCGAGAAGAAAATATCTTCTCCCCAAAATGGAAGAAGTGCTTGGAGAGACTTACGGCGTTATGATTTACCAGGAAGATGTAATAAAAGTAGCTCACCACATTGCAGGCTTAACTCTTGAAGAAGCAGATGTTCTTCGCAGAGCAATGAGCGGGAAGATGCGTTCTCATCAGGCAATGCAATTAATAACAGAGAGATTTTTTGAATCTTGTGAAGCAAAGAAAATATCTCCCGAAATAGCAAAAGAATTATGGCGGCAGATAGAATCTTTTGCAGGATATTCTTTCTGTAAAGCACACAGTGCAAGCTTTGCCTTGCTCTCTTACCAGGTTGCTTATTTAAAGGCTCACTTCCCTGCCGAGTTTATGGCTTGCGTGCTGAACAACTGGGGAGGTTTTTATGCCAGTGCAGTTTATATACAGGAAGCAAAACGTTTTGGAATAAAAATTCTTCTTCCATGTATAAATGAAAGTGAATTTCATTATAAAGGAAAAAATAAAGAGATACGTATCGGGCTTATGGCAATTAAGCATCTCTCCTCTTCATCTATAGAAAAAATAGTTGAGCAGAGGAAGAAATACGGCAGGTATGTTTCTCTTGCTGATTTTATTGTAAGAACAAAGCTTGGAATAAAAGAAACTCAAATGCTTATTAAATGCGGAGCAATGGATTGCTTTGTCCAAAGGACTCCTTTCGGAGGTGAAACGCGCTGCACCCTCTTAAGATTAACAGATGTATACTTTAATAAATTTAAAATGCTGCAGGAAGGTTACAACGATCTTTTCTTTAATGAATCTTTTGAGCTTGAAAAAGCAGTTGTTACAAAAAAAAATTTTTCACTTGAAGAGAAATGCATTGCCGAGTATGAATCCTTTGATTATATGGTAACTAAACATCCTCTTGAATTTTTTATTAAGTATGATGAAGAGCTGCATCTGCTTCATTCAGATCAGATGGAAAAATATAAAGGAAGAAAAGTTAAGATGGTCGGCTGGTATATGTCATCTAAAAGAATAAGAACCAAAAAGGGAGATATAATGAAGTTTTTATCTTTAGAAGATTTGCACGGCACTTATGAGGCTGTAATTTTTCCACGTGCTTATAACAAAGTTGCAGAGAAAACTCTCTCTATGGGTCCTTATATAGTTGAAGGAAGAATTGACGCGGATAATTCCAATAATATTATTGTTGAGAACCTTGATATACTTGCTGATGAAACAGTTAAGCTGGAATCCTACAATGATAGTGCAGAAAAATATTATACTCCAAATGATGAAGGTTTAACAGCAGAAGATATTTATTACTCAACCTCATTGAATGTAGAAAAGCTGAGAACGGCGTATGCAGGGTAATTTTGTTGCTCTCCACATCCACTCAAATTATTCTTTACTTGAAGGGGTTATAACTCTCGATGAGATAGTTGATAAAGCGGTAAGCTATAACCTTCCTGCAATTACCCTTACCGATACAAACGGAATGTATGGGCTTATTTCTTTCTACAAGAAAGCAAAAGAGAAAGGAATAAAGCCAATTTTAGGGACTTATATTGATGAGCCGGAAAATTCGAATAATGTCATTTCGAGCGACAGCCAGAAATCTCCTAACCGAGAGAAAGAGATTTCTCACCCGCAAGTCGGGATTCGAATTGACAATACAAGGGAAAGAATTTACGCTCTCTTCCTCGCAAAAAATTTTGACGGATATTCAGACATCTGCAGAATTATTACTGCAAGAAAATTGAAAGAGGACCTGCCTGACGGCAAGACAGGTTTTTCGCTATTCAAACTTTTGCAGAATGAATTTCCAAATCTCTTCATCTTAACTAATTCAATTGAGCTTTTACAAAGTATTCCACCTTATGAAAATATTTACGCTGAATTGATTATTACTGAATCAAATAAATTCCATTCAAGAAAATTATTTGAAGCAGCGAAAGCAAAAAATATTAAGTATGTAATTTCATATCCTGTTTATTTTTCTAAACCCGAAGATTATCTGCTTCACAGAGTTGTTACTGCAATAAAAAACAGGGGCACTTTTGAAAATCTTGATGAAAGTGAATTGGTAGATAAAGAATTTTATTTCAAGCCGCCTTCTTCTTGCGATTATCTGCAAAATAAAATACCTGAGGCATTTGAAAACATAGATTTTATTGCAAGTCAGTGTAATGTTGATCTTAGTTTGGGACAATATAAGATACCTGATTTTCCGGAAGAAAAAGATTCATACTCTAAACTATGGCAATATTCTTATGAAGGTCTTGAAAAAAGATACGGCAATTTTGCAGAAAAAATTAAAAGCAGATTGCAGGAAGAGCTTGATGTTATTTATGATCTTGCGCTCGCGGATTATTTCCTGATCGTTCACGATATCTTTCTTGAAGCAAAGAGAAGGAAAATGATGACAGTAACAAGAGGTTCTGCTGCAAACAGTCTGGTTTGTTACTGCCTTGGCTTAACAGAAGTAGACCCGGTAAAACATAATTTTTATTTTACAAGATTTCTTAATAAAAGCCGCTCTTCTTTGCCTGATATTGATATTGATTTTAGCTGGAAAGAAAGAGATGAAATTGTGCAGTATGTTTTTAATAAATATGGATACAGCAAAGTTGCTTTTATATCAACTCATGTTACAATAAAAGCGCGTTCGGCATTCAGAGAAACTGCAAAAGTATTCGGGTTCTCCGATGAAGAAATTTCAAAGCTCAGCAGGTATATTCCCTGGACAGATGCAAGAAATCTCCCTGAAATTTCAAAAAGATTTCCGGAATCAAAATCTCTAAACTTTGATAATGAACCATGGAAAAGCATAATTAATATTGCAACGCGGCTTGCAAATTTTCCACGGCATTTAAGTATTCATCCGGGAGGAATAATTATTACACCTAAGCCAATAACAACTTACACCGCAGTTGAGTATGCAAAGAATAAAGGTATCGGTTTAATCATTACCCAACCGGATATGTATGGTGTAGAAGATATGGGACTTCTGAAAATAGATTTGCTAAGTCAGAGATCTCTCGGAGTGTTGAGAGATTCAATGCAGCAAATAAGAGAAAACAGATACATATATGAAAACTTTGGAGTAGCGGAATGATGGAGTTGTGGGTATTTTCTTCCATTATTCCATTACTCCAACATTCCTTGTAAAGATGAAAGGCATATAATGTCAAAACATTACATCGGTACTGCAGGATGGTCTTATAAAGACTGGGTGCCATCGTTTTATCCCAAACAGCAATCAGGCAGCTTTGATTGGCTTCAGTTCTATGCACATTATTTTAATTGTGTTGAAGTCAATGCAACCTACTACACTTACTTAAGCCCAAAGGTTGTAGAAGGCTGGATAAGAAAAGCTTGAAGACTCTGAAGACTTTATTTTTAATATAAAGCTCCATCAGGATTTTACTCATAAAAGAAATTTTGATGGGGAAAATATAAAAGGAGTAAGATATAATCTTGATCTTCTGAGAAAAGCAGAAAGACTGGGAGGATTGCTTATACAATTCCCTTACTCATTTTCATTTGATGAAATTTCAATTCACACATTAGAAAACTCAGAGATATCTTTTCTGATATAAATTGCTTTGTTGAAGTAAGACATTTAAGCTGGCGCAATAATAAAGCTTTTGAGTTTTTTAAGAAATCAGATTTAACATTCTGCACAATTGATCAGCCGCAGGTTGGGCAGGCTATACCATTTGAAACAATAATTACGAATGATAAAGCATACATCCGTTTTCACGGAAGGAATGTTGATGCCTGGAAAAAATCAATAAGCAATTTCGGTAAGCCTCAGACTTATGAAGAACAAAGTTCAAGGTATAAATACCTTTATTCACCCGGGGAGTTAATAGAGATTGCACAAGAGATAAAATCAATTGAGAAGAAAGTAAAAGAGATTCATATTATTACGAATAACCATCCTCAAGGCGATGCTGTAGCAAATGCATTTGAAATGATCCATCTTCTTGAGGAGAAAACAAAAGTGAATATGCCGCAAACAATTGTTAAAGCTTATCCAAGACTGGAAGAGATATTGAGTAATCAATTTTTTAATAAATAATCCCCTCCTCTTTGAGGAGGGGTGTCCTAATGAAATTAGGACGGGGTGGTGAATGAAAATATTCAACAGGAAAAACCTAAAGTCACGAAGAAAAGAACTAAGAAACAATTCAACTTTTGCAGAAGTTCTTCTTTGGAATGAACTCAAGCAAAGCAAGCTTGTGGGAAAAAAATTTCGCAGGCAGCAAAGTATTGGTACTTATATAGTAGATTTCTATTGCCACGAGGAAAACTTAATTATTGAACTCGATGGTGAACGGCATTTTACAAAAGAAGGTAAAAAATATGATGAAGAGAGAACAAAATATCTTGAGAAGGTAGGACTAAAGGTAATAAGGTTTGAAAATGATGAGGTCCTTCTTAATATGGAAAATGTTCTTAAGAAGATAATAGAAAATTTTAAAAGTAAGTAAACCACCCCGTCTTCTGTCCAAGGGACAGAATCCACCCCTCCTTAAAAAGGAGGGGATTAAAATTTTAATTAATTTTTAAATTTATGCGTACAATATTTCACTTAGACCTTGATGCATTTTTTGTAGAGGTTGAACGAATACTCGATCCATCTCTAAAAGGAAAACCTGTTATTGTTGGCGGTGATCCTAAATATGGAAGAGGAGTAGTTGCTGCCTGTTCTTATGAGGCAAGAGTATATGGGCTTCATTCTGCAATGCCGATTAGAACTGCTTATCGGCTTTGTCCACACGGTGTTTATATTAATGGAACCCATGGTGAATACTCAAACTTTTCAAGGGCGGTAAAAAGAATACTGCAGCAATACGCACCGCTTGTTGAACAGGCTTCAATTGATGAATTCTATATGGACTTTACAGGCTGCGAAAATGTTTATGGTTCACTTTTTGCTTTTGCCTCTTTTCTTCAAAAAGAAATATGGAAAAAACTTTCACTCCCCTGCTCAATTGGAATCGGAAGCAACAAAACAATTGCAAAGATTGGCTCTGATTCTATGAAGCCTTGCGGTATAACTTATATTCTGCCCGGGATGGAGAAAGAATTTCTCGCACCAATGCCTGTTGAAACAATTCCGGGAGTAGGAAAAATTACTCTTAAAGATTTTAACTCAAAAGGAATTTACAGGATCGGAGATATTACCAAACTTCCGCAGGATTATTTCTCCGCTGCTTTTGGGAAATATGGAATTGATCTTTACAGGAAAGCCTGCGGGCAAGGAAGTGAATATTTAACAATTGAGCGCGAACAAAAAAGCATCTCGCACGAAAGAACTTTCAGTGATGTTACAAGTAAAGAATTCTTAAAAGAAAAATTATTTTATCTTACGGGAAAAGTCTGCCAGGAAATGAGAGATATGGGCTGGCAAGCATCCACAATAAATATAAAATTAAGATATTCCGATTTCCAGACGCTAACACGAATGAAAACAATTAAACCAACAGATGATGATAAAATTATCTTTAACAATGCATGGGCTTTAATTAAAAAAGCATATACAAGAAGGGTTGCAATAAGATTAATAGGAGTAAGACTCACTAACTTTTCTCCTTATTCAGAACAGGAATTTTTATTTGAAGATTACGAAATAAAACGCAAGAAAATGTTAAGAGCAATTACAAGGATAAGAGATAAATACGGATATACTATAATTGGTTTTAGCGGGGTTTAAAAAAACCTTTAAGGTAAGGACATATTTTGCATTACCCTGGAAGGTTAAATTAGATTTATTTCAAGAGCATCATCTTTTTAGTTGATACAAAATTATTCATTTGAATCTGGTAAACATATATACCGCTTGCAAGATCTGATGCATCAAATTTTACTGAGTACGCACCGGTAGTTTGTGGTTCATTTACCAATGTCTTTACTTCATTTCCAAGTACATCATAAACGATTAAGGATATAAATCCATCCTGAGAAATTTGATATTCAATTATAGTAGAAGGGTTAAATGGATTAGGATAATTCTGGTTTAAAGTAAATTGAGCTGGAATAGATTTCAAATTAACCTGAAGGATATTTGAATATTCAAATATTCCGTTAAAATCAGTCTGGACTAATCTGTAATAAATTTTCTCAGCCCGCACATCTTTCACATCATCCGTAAAAGAATATAAATTCCTTTCTGTTGTAGTTCCTTTTCCTTTAACAAATCCTAAAGATTGCCATTCTGCATTCTCAATCTTCCGTTCAATATTAAATCCTGAATTATTTGTTTCAGAAGCAGTTTCCCACCTAAGAAAAACTCTATTTGCATCTAACTTAGAATTAAATGAAATCAATTCAACCGGAACAGGTGAATTATTATATATTAGTAATGTAGAATGCTCACCACCTACCCAGCATTTTCCTTCAGAATAATTAATTGAAATCAAGTTTTCGACAGTTCCACTGTTCTGAGTAAACCAAGTAGTGCCTCTGTTGCTCGTAAACAAAATAGTTCCCAGATCACCAACTACCCAACCGGAATTTAAATCAGAGAACTCAATTCTGTTTAGATTATTTGAAGTACCGCTTTCTATTGTTTCCCAATTAATTCCTCCATCAGATGTTTTTAGAATAACTCCATTATTCCCAACTGTATAAACAACATCATTATCAATACCATGAACTGAATTAAGCTGAACAGATGATGTTGTTTGTAAAAACCAATTTTCACCGCCATCAGTTGTTTTAAAAACTGAACCAGAGTTTCCTGCAATCCAGCCTGTTTCATTGTTAGCAAAATAAACACTATTTAATTGTTCAGTTGTACCTGATATCTGGTTATTCCATATGTTCCCTCCATTCGTAGTATGCAAAATCACTCCGTGGTCTCCAACAACCCATCCATTTTTAGTATCAACAAAATAAAAATTAAGGAAATTATCTCCGTAGGTATGCCATTGTAAGTTCCAGGAATAGCCACCATCATTTGAATAAGCAATTGTACCATCATATCCAACAAAGTATCCTTCGTTTTTATTCATAAAGCGAATTCTGTTAACAACAATTCCCGAATTATATGTGACAAGTAATTCCCAGTTTTTTCCAGCATCAGAAGTTTTCCAGATATTCCCATAAGGACCCCAGCTGAAGTCTACATCTGAAGTAAAACACCAACCATTAAGAGAATCGAGAAAGTCTATAGATTTTATTTTGGTTTCTTCTCCGAAAATAATAGATGTATTAAAATCACCATTCGAGTTTGTTTTTATTAATTTTGAACCTTCACCAATTGCCCATCCGGTATTCTGCTCAGTAAAATAAAACCTGTTTATTGTTGTATAAGTAGGTGCAGTATAATTTATAAAAGTATTTCCACCATCCGTTGTTTTTCGGAAAATATTTCTGAAAGGGAAATTGCGTTCGGTGGCCGTGTACCAACCAACACTTTCATTAATAAAGAAAATATCACTAACATTTCCTGTAAAATCATAAGAAACTGTCCATGTAATCCCTCCATCAGTTGTTTTTCTAAAAGGATAATATGGTTGCAAACCGCCCATCCAACCATGAAGATTATCGAGAAAGAAAATTGCTTTTGCATCACTGCCTGGACTGTTTAAAATTAAATCCCAATTTGCCCCGCTGTCAGTTGTTTTATACAAATTACCATCTTTATCATCATAACCAGTAGATGCATCTGTAAATACAATAGTGTTAGTCGAAAGGGCAGATTTCCGACACCAGGTTTCTCCGCCATCGGTTGTTTTAAGACAGAAAGCTGAGACATCTTTAAAATCTACTGTCATCCCTTCAAGAATTGTATCTGTCTCTACAGTTATTTTTTTTAACCAGGTTCCTTTTCCATTACCCCTTGTAGTCCATGTATTTCCGTTATCGTTCGATTTGAATTCTAATATTTTGTTAGTTGTAAAATCAAATATTTCAGAAGTTAATTCGTTCCTGTCATTAAAATAAACTTTATCAAAGCAGCTGATATTCCCTTTAGTATTTATAGTCCATGTTTCACCATTATCATTTGATGATAGATTTATTCCTCTTTCGCCGATGCTATATCCACCAACAATATATCCAACATTTTGATTAAAAAATTTTACATAACCTAAAGCTGAATTAGCAGGTTGACCAGTGTTTAACGCAACCCAGTTATTTCCACCATCTGTAGTTTTAAGAAGAGTATTATCATTACCTACTACCCATCCGGTTTGCAGATTAATAAATGAAATTGATCGCAGATAAGAGGAAGAACCACTATTTAATGATGTCCAGTTTTCACCATTATCAGTTGTATTAATTCATTAATCCATCACTGCATACTACCCAGCCATTATTATTAATAAACTGCATAGAATTCATTTCAATACCATTAGGTAATGGTGAAATGTGTTCCCATTGAGGGAATGAAAAGTTTGTGAGAAGAATTAATAACGCAGCAGTGAAAATCTTTTTCATATGACTCTAATACCTTATACTTTGAATTTTGAAAATTATCGTAATCGTATCTGCATTAGAGAAAATAATGCCATTGAATTAAATACACTAAATAGTTGTTAGAAACCAATTGTCCTTTCCAATAAAAGTTTGAAAAACAATTAAATTTCTGCGATTAAATGAAAATTATTCAGGGAGTTGAACCAATTAAGAGTAACATTTTATGCTCAATATTTTGCCTCACTTTTAAACATTTTCTATTAAGTATATTAAAAATATACAGTGTATTTTAATGAATAGTGTGATTTATAATATCTATTTGTGAAATCAAAAAAAATGATATAAAGCTTTATACCTGCAGTTCACTTCACAAATTGAAGTACCGCAACGACGTTAAAAGAAAAGGAACTAAGATAAGATTCTAATTGAAAAAAAGGAAGGTTATTAATTCCATAATAATTTAACAAAACTTGCGGAGAGGGCGGGATTCGAACCCGCGATACCAGTTTACCCAGTATGACGGTTTAGCAAACCGTTGCCTTCAGCCACTCGGCCACCTCTCCTTCAGCTGAAAATTTCATTAAATATTAATTCAAATATAGGAATATTATTTTTAAGGAAAAAAATTGCTTGCTGTTTCTTATGATAATGGGAAGTTTTGAGTTAAGCTCTAATAAAATGGTTTGAATCAAGAAATATTTTTTAGCTTTTTTTATTGCCCTTTAAATTCAATCCTTTAAAGTTTATTTCAAACCGGGTGCCCCCATTGTTTGTTAATAAAATATCACCATCAAGTTGAGTGACTAATGAGCTGACAAGCTGAAGACCAAGAGTATTTGTTTCTTTAATATTAAAATTAGTTGGCAATCCAACTCCATCATCAGAAATTATCATTTGATATTTTTCACTGGTAAACGGATTAAGACTAACAGTTATTTTTCCACTCTTTCCATCCGGGAAAGCATACTTAAGAGAATTCGAAACAAGTTCATTAAGTATTAATCCTAGAGGAATAGCAGTATCTGTATTCATAAATATGTCTGAGATATTAATTTCAAGCTTTATCGCGTAGTCGGATCTATATGATCTCATAAGGTAATTTACAAGTTCAATTATATAATCACGAATATTTAAAGTGGAAAGGGATTCATTCTGATATAATTTTTCATGAATAAGCGCCATTGATCTTACCCTGTTCCTGCTTTCCTCAAATATTGCAAGAGATTTTGCATCTGTTATATAATTAGTTTGAAGATTAAGCATACTGGAAATTATTTGAAGGTTATTTTTAACGCGATGATGAATTTCTCTTAACAGGACTTCCTTCTCTTTCAGGGAAGATTCAATTTGATCGAAAGTTTTTTTTCTTTCAGTTATATCTGTAAAAGCTATTACTGCCCCTGTTGTTTCATTATTATCAATAATAGGATATGAAGAATATTCCACTGGAAAACTAGTTCCATCCCTTTTCCAGAAAAGGTCAGTATCAACAGACAAACCTTTCTGCTGTTCCATTGATTTCAGGATAGGACAATCATAAAACGGATATATCTCTCCATTTTCTTTATGATGATGAATTAATTTCATGCATATTTTTTTTAAGACATTCATCAGATTCATATCCAAGCATTTTTAATGCAGCATCGTTTATAAATGTGCATTGGTAATTCCTGTCAATTCCATAAATTCCTTCTACTGTTGATTCAAGCAGTTGTTCAAGTTTTTTATTAATAACAAAAATATTCCCAAGATTCCTGGCTACAATAAATAGAAGCGAGCTCACAACCACTCCAAGAATAAGTACAATTAGTGGTTTTTCCTTGTCAAAAGCAGTATCAAAACCGGGTAAGGATGTAAAACGAAGTGCCCAGTCTCTTCCATATACATAAATGCTGTTAAACTTTCTAAAAAAATTTCCGCCTGAAAAATTATTCTTATTACTTTTCGCATGGCTTGAATACATGAGGTTTTCATCTGATGTATTTCTTGTATCGAAAACCTCGAACTCAATATTTCCAAATTTGTCTCTAAGTATCCCATTCATCAGGTCGTTCATTCTGAAAGGAGCATAAACATAACCAATTATAGCTTTCTTTCTTTCATCAGGGGTTGTTGCCAGATTCTTTTTATCGTAGAGCGGCAAATACATTAGAAACCCTGCCTGAATATTACCTCCCATTTCCTGAACGAGTGTAACTTTACCTGATACTGTTGTCCTCGCAAAATCACGTGAAGTTTTCATAGCTTTCTTTCTTACAGGTTCAGAAAACATATCATAACCAAATGCTTTCTGATTCACGTCATTGAAAGGTTCAATATAGATAATAGAGGTATAAATATTTCTTTCACCTTCAGGCCATACCCTATAATTTGAAAAACCTTCACTTCTAATTTTATTTATGTGTTTTTCTAAATCCTCTTTTCTAATAACTTTTGAAAAACCAATTCCAAGTATCCCCGGAAAGTCTTCATCAATTTTTAAATTATCTACATAATTTTTCCAACCATTCCTGGTTACATTATCAGAGGTATAAAATAATCCCAAAGCTCCTCTCAGAACCTGCTCGTAACTCAGCATCCTGTCTTTTATTGCCTTGCTGATTTCATTTGTCTGGAATTCAAATCTATCTCTGATTTCCTCGTCGATTGAGTTTTTTGTTGAATACCAGGCATAAACTGTAATTGTAAGTGAAGTAATCAGAGTAATCCATCCAATAAGCAACCCTCTTTTAAAGGAGCAGATGAAAGAGTTTTTACTGCTTGATCGAAAGGTTTGTTTAATTTATTTGGCACTTTAATTTAATTTGTTGATGCTTCTGAAGATAAAAAATTAGATTTAAAAATCATATGATTGTAATAATATACATAGTTTAATTTATATTCTAATACATTTTTTTTATCAGGAACATCTTGTTTAATTGTCACAATTCGCTAAATACTTTTAATATTATTTTAAGAGGGAAATAACTTTTTGTATATTCAACCACTTTATTGAATGTAACTAAATAAGGTTTCGATGTATTTCATAATCCTATTAATCTTTCACTTTTTATTTATTATATATTATTTTATTGATCGTTCATTCTTTTTAAAAGAAAACTCTTTGCATTAAACATATTAATTTCAGAGGGAATTATGTCTGATCTTCTTAATAAAGCTTCTGAATATGCAGCAAAAATTATTTCCCAAAAACTTCCAAAGGGAATTGTATATCATAACCTTGAGCATACAAAAGAAGTAGTTGAAACTACAGAAGAGATTGCAAAGAATTCGGGGATCTCCAATAGTGAGCTTGAAATCCTTCTGCTTGCAGCCTGGTTTCATGATACCGGGATAACAGAAACTTATAATAACCATGAAGAAAAAAGTGCTGCATTAGCGAGGGAATTTCTTGAAAATAATAAATACTCATCCGAAAAGATTGAAAAAGTTTCTAACCTGATTATGGTTACTAAAATGCCGCAGAGCCCAAAAAATCTTTTTGAACAGGTTATATGTGATGCAGATATTTCTCATATCGGAAAAAAAGGATTTAATACACGCTCTCAGCTTTTAAGAGCTGAATGGGAAAATTTACAAAATAAAAAAATCAGTGATCTCGAATGGCTAAAAAGCAACATTGAATTCGTTGCTGGAAATAAATTTCATACCAAATATGCTAAGGAAAATTTTGAAGAACAGCGTTTTAAAAACCTGGCAAAACTTCAAAAAAAATTAAGAAAGGAAGTCACTGAAATGCCATCCACAATAAGTGAAACACCTAAACAAATTGCTTCTGATAAAATTAAAAAAGATAAAGGAGCAGAGCGAGGTGTTGAAACAATGTTCAGGAATGTTATCAGAACACATGTTGAGTTCAGCGGGATGGCAGATAATAAAGCAAATATTATGATTAGTGTAAACACTCTTGTGCTTACCGCTATAATAGCTGTCCTTGCCAGGAAACTCGATGCAAATCCTCATCTTATAATCCCAACTGCCATGATAACTATTGTAAGCTTAACAACCCTGGTAATTGCAACTATTGTTACGCGACCAAAAATAACTTCTGGAACTTTTACAAGGGAAGATATTGAACATAAAAAAGCAAATCTTCTGTTTTTTGGAAATTTTTTTAATATGGATCTAAAGAATTTTGAATGGGGAATGCACGAGATGATGAATGATAGAGATTATCTTTACGGAAGTATGATTAAAGATTTTTATTTCCTTGGACAAGTGCTTGGACATAAATATAAATACCTTCGTTTATGTTATAATGTTTTTATGTATGGGCTGATTATTTCTATTATTGCATTTGCAATAGCCATCATCCTTTATCCCGGAACTGATCTTGGTCCTTTGGTTTAATACTCAACTAATATGAAAAAACTTTTCCTGGTTCGTCATGCAAAATCAAGCTGGGATTTTAATGAGCTTACAGATTTAGAAAGACCCCTGAACAAGCGTGGTAGACGTGATGCTCCTTTTATGGCTAAACTGCTTTCGCAGCAAGGCGTAAGCCCGGATTTGATAATTACAAGCCCCGCAAACAGAACATTAACAACTGCAAAATTTTTTTCTGAGTCCTTCAACTATGATTTTAATAATATTTTTGTTGAGACTAAACTTTACGAAGCATCTTTAGATGAAATACAAGATGTTATTTGTGAGATTGGAAATTCGTTTAACAATGTTATGGTTTTTGCTCATAACCCTGGCTTGACTGATTTTGCCAACAAACTTGCCGATAAGCCAATTGATAATATTCCGACCTGCGGTATTGTTGCTTTAAATTTCAAAACTGATTTATGGGACGAAATTAATAATCATAACTCAGAAGTAATATTTTTTGAATATCCGAAAAAATATTTTAAATAACCGGCTTTCAATTGTTAAATGAATAACAAAATTAAACCTGATTTTTTTAACCGGGAATTAAGCTGGCTTTCTTTCAATTACAGAGTTTTGCAGGAAGCTAAGGATTCCACAGTTCCCTTACTTGAAAGAATAAATTTCTTAGCGATATATTCTTCCAACCTCGATGAATTTTTCAGAGTCAGAGTTGCATCTTTAAGAAGTCTTTTATCGCTGAAGAAAAAAACAAAGAAGAAGCTCGATTTCAACCCTGAATTACTATTAAAACAGATCCATAAAATCGTAAATAAGCAGCAGGATGAATTTGGAAAAATATTCAGAGAGGAGATTATACCACAGCTTGAGCTAAATAAAATTTTCATTTTAAATGATGAGGATCTTCAACCTCGGCATAAAGAATTCCTTATTGATTTTTTTAACCGGGAATTAAAACCATATCTTCAGCCGACACTGCTGGATAAAAGAATTGAAACATTCCTGCAAAATAAAGTTATATATATTGCTGTCCGGCTGAAGAATCTCGAAAACCCTTCCGGTAATCAAAAAAAGAAAAAAAGATTCAGATATGCTTTAATAGAAATTCCTTCAAGGCTGGGAAGGTTTATTATTTTACCTTCGACTGATGAAAACAAATCAATCATTTTTATTGATGATGTAATAAAAATATTTCTTCACGATTTATTTCCTGGTTTTGAAATAGAATCTTCTTATACAATTAAGCTTACCCGGGATGCGGAGCTTTATATTGATGATGAGTTTACAGGTGATCTTCTTGATAAAATAAAAAAGAGTATCAGTAAAAGGAATACCGGGGTTCCTTCAAGATTTTTATATGATGCCCGAATGCCTAAAGATTTTTTAAAATGTTTAAAGAATTGTATCAGGCTGAATAAAGATGATTTGATTCCCGGAGGAAGATACCATAACTATAATGATTTCTTTTCCTTTCCTGATTTTAAAAGAACCAAATTGCGAAACGAAGTGTTGCCTGCACAAAAAAGTAAAGTATTGGAAAGTTATAATTCCATATTCACTGCAATATCTGAGCAGGATATAATCCTGCATTACCCGTATCAGAGTTATGAATATGTAACAAAATTTATTAATGAAGCCGCTAATGATGCCGCAGTGCAATCAATTTATATTACCTTGTACCGCGTAGCCTTAGGTTCACACATCATAAAGGCACTTTCTAATGCATCTTCAAATGGAAAAAAGGTTACTGCTTTTGTTGAAGTGAAAGCAAGGTTTGATGAAGAATCGAATTTCTCCTGTGCAGAAGAATTGCAGAGAGCTGGAGTAAGAGTTCATTATAGTTTCCCGGGGTTAAAAGTTCATTCTAAAATCTGCCTTATCAGTAGAATAGAAAATGAAGAAAAAATTTACTATGGTTATTTCTCAACCGGAAATTTTAATGAAAAAACTTCAATAATTTATTCCGACTATGGATTGTTTACGAAGGATGTTCGTTTAACAAGTGAAGCCCGGAAAGTTTTTGATATTCTTACTAAGAAAAAAGAAAATCAGGAATTACAGAAAATTAATTTTGTGCATCTTCTTGTTTCACCATTTAATTTAAAAAAATCATTAGAAGCATTGATTGATAAAGAAATTGAAAATGCTGCAGCAGGTAAGAAAGCTTATATCATTCTGAAAATAAACAGCATTGAAGATAAAAAGATGATAAAACTTCTATACAAAGCTTCCCTAAATGGAGTAAAAATAAAATTAATTATCAGGGGAATCTGCTGCCTCATTCCAAATAAAAATATAAAAGTAATCAGCATAGTTGACAGGTTCCTTGAACATTCAAGAGTTTTTATTTTTTGCAATGATGGAAATGAGAAAATGTTTGTTTCATCGGCTGACTGGATGACAAGAAACCTGGATAGAAGAATTGAGGTATGCTTCCCTGTTTATGATGAAAAAATAAAAAAACACATAAGAGAAATAATTGATATTCAGTTAAGGGATAATTTGAAAGCCCGTATTATTAATAAATTCCAGAATAATAAATACAAAAAAACCAATGGAGTTAAAAAGACAAGATCACAGTATGAAACTTATAATTATCTGGAAAAAATTAATTCCGAAAAAATTATTGAGAAAGTTTAATTTTTTATTTGAACACCAAACAATTCAATTTCATCTTCCTTCCCTTTCAATTTTATTTTTCCCATAGTTAAAAAATCATAACCATTTCTTTCGGTAAGGGTATTGAAAAGTGCATCCGAAATAAGAAGCTGCTGGTTTAGCTGGTTGCATTGCGATTGAATTCTTGATGTTGTATTTAAAACATCGCCATGAAATACAATTTCCTTTTTCAGGTCACCAACTTCAGTAACAATGGCTTCTCCGATATGCAAACCGGCTTTGAATAAAGGCTCAACTCCATATTTACTAAGATAAAATTCCCTTCTTTCCTTAATCTTATTCTTAATTTTAAAAAAGCACGAAATACAATTTCCATCTTCTATACCCTTTTTTGCTTTCCAGGTTAAGACAACTTCATCACCAACATACTGGTATATATTTCCGGAGGTTTCAATTATTGGGTCGGTAATATCAAAAAAGAAATCCTGAAGGAGGCTGCTGTAAATTTTTGCACCAAGTTTTTCACCAAGCGTGGTTGCCGATTTAATATCAAGAAACATGAAAATTCTTTCCTCGGAAATTGGTCTGCGGTATTTTCCAAGTATGGTATTTTTCAAAATACCATTCCCCATAATTCTATTTATCTGCCAGATAAAATTCATTAATAAGCTGCCGAAGATTGCAAAAGTGAAGATATAAATAAAATCTGTTCTCAAAAATTCATTAACATTTTTACCTAACAATGCTTCAATAAAACTCTGTTCATTTTCAAGACTTTCATGTATAACAACAACAAGTAAAGTCGAGAATGAAATTATTATTATATAAAAAAGCGAGCGGACAAATAATTCGCTAATGAAATTTAATCTTTTTAATTTTTTAGGAAATAAAAACATTTCTGCTGATGAGCTTAGGAACGTGATTAATGCACCAATTAAAGCCCCTTTAATTACGCGGTAAAATGTAAAACCGAAGGCAAGGTTTGCAAAGAGAATTCCAATTACTACACCGGCAAGAGTAACTATTAAAACTGTTTTTAACTTATGCTTAGTTCCTGGGGTTAACATTTCTGGAAATAAAATGAATCTTAATTAATCCAAAAGTAAAGTTCTTAATTGTTAAATTTGTCTAATTGCTAATTGTTCTTATGAGATTTAATATATTAATTTGATAATAAAACAATTTAACAGTTATTCTAAAACATAAATCTTGTTAAGAAATAAAAAATAAGAGTTTCTTTAGAATTTGCTAAAGCGAGATTAAGATTTAAAGTTCTGTTTAAGTAAGAAGTCCAAAGACCTCCTCCAAAAGATGGATGCCACTTTTTTGAATTATCATCATCAACAAAAACTCTTCCGGATTCTGCAAAAGCAAATAATCCAAATCTGCCATTAATAATTAATTTCAAATCAGTTACATAAAATCTTAACTCAGCCTGTCCGAATAAAGAAGCATCGCCGGAAAAACGTTCACGATTATACCCCCTTAAATTATCTCCCCCCCCTAGAAAAGCTGCTTTAAAGAATGGATAAGTGCCAAATAATTTTTCACCACCTGCTCTTAAAGCTAAAGTAACATCTGTTATAAAATTAGTTGTTAAATATGTTCTTGCATCAAATCCTATCTTAGTAAAATGTGATTTGTTATCCATAATCTCAGGATAATATGAACCGGAAAGTTTCAGAAAAAAACCTTGAAGCGGATCAGCAGGTACATCCCTGCTGTCAAATTCAAACGAAGTTTGAATTCCTCCCATCTTCATTTGGTTTAATCCGTATCCTTTCGTTTTAAAATTACTTATTAGAGTATCATTATCTAAAGAAACATCTGAATAGTTATAAGAAAGACCCAAACCGATGGTGGAATTTTTAACTAATGAAAATTTTAGGGTTGGATGAATTGTTAACAATTCCTGGTTTAGTCTGTAGAAGCTGGTCCTTTCCAGATTTTTATCATAAGTTGTTTCATTTCCAAAACCGTAATATTTGGTTAAAGATAACTCACTTAAATAGAAATCCATATTGAGCACTGCTCCTTTTATTACGGAATAAAAATCACCAATGAAAGAAAAGCTGTAACTTTTAGGTTTAGTTGCATAAGAAGCAGATAAATCCATATGATATTCAAGCGGATCCATCCTGAAATTATAACTATTCAGAATAATGCCGCTTCCTAAAATAAAACCATCATCAGAATTAAAACCAATAACAGGTTTATAAATCCAATCCGATCCCCTGTCTCTTAATTTAGGTTCATACTTTTCAATTTCATCTTTAGGTTCAGGATATTTATTATCATCCCAGCAAGTACCGGGACCAAATTTAATTTCAGTACCATCCCCTTTATCATACATTATAGTTTTATTTTCTGCATCGGGTATCGGGGTAACAGATAAGAAATATCCGTGAACAATTGAGTTATCTTCAAGCTTATCTTTGCCGTCTCCCCCGATAATTCTTACCAGAGGACTTGTATTAACATCTCCGTTTATTACAACCTTATCATCGCCGCCAAGTAAATTAATTCTGAATTCTTTAGTGATGTTGTTATTAAATATTTTATAATAAAAAGGTGAATCTTTTTTCCCGCCTGAATCCTTATCGAGCTTATAAATACCTACTTCAGTTTCTAAATCACTCAGTCTGTTAATTTCAACATAATCATCTTTTTCGCTGCAGAAAATTTCAACAACATTATTTATAAATTCATAATAATCATCAGAAAATTTTAAAATCCTGTCTCTCCTTGATTTCAATTTTGAAATTAATTCTTTTCCCGCTTCTTCATAAAACTGCGGAGGAATTTGTTTTACAGCATATTCAATCAGGTCATCTGTTAATTTACTATGGACAAAAACAGCAACTGAATCCCAGCTCTTTTTGTCAATCTCAGTCAGGAATCTTCTATCGAGATATCTTCCATTCCAGGTTATATCTTCTACCTGCGGGAAACCATAACCAAAATTTGTTAACTGCGGAGTAAGATAAGAAGAGATAGCCGGAAAAAACCCGTCATACTTTGAAAAAGCCTGGTCCCTGTCACGCGGAATAGGTGACCAATATTCTTTTCCATTAAAATCATATCTTGCCCATCTCCATTGATCAGTGTGCCTGTCCCAATCACCAAGAAAAACATCAACTAATCTTGCTTTAAGATATTCAGTTTCATTTACTTTCTGGTCTCTCTTTTTTTCAAGAGTTTCAAAAAGTTTATATGTACCGACAACCTTTTCAGCATTTTCAAAGCCAGGATTATCATCGTCACTTTCATCGGGATGAATTTCAATCATTCCCAGCAGGTTTGCAAAATCTTTCCGGAACTCCCCCAGTTTTTCATCATCAGGAATAAAAACTAGAATTGGTTTAGCCTGTAGAACTCCAAGTGAATCAAGAAACGGCGCAACTACAAGAGGAGCCATTGGATTGGAAGTGCTTATCTGATCCTGAATGATATCTGCAACAAGAGATTCCTGAAGTTCTATCGGTAAAATTTTTTTAGGATCTTTATTTAAAGATCTGAATTTCCAGATACGACCATCTTTTCCTTTAAACTTTAAGGATTTAGTTTGCAAACCTCCTCCTTTTTCAAGAGGAATTAAACCGCCGGCAAATTTATCAAGGTCCAGAACTTCAACTTCAACAGGAGTTGTCCAGAGATCCCGCCAGTGAGAACCAAAAAATACTCTGTGAAGCCAGCCGGCTTTATATTCTTCTCCGGGAATAACAGTTACATATTTTTTTTCATAGTTGGATTGGGGAATTAATAAAGGTGAGATGAGCAAAAAGAAAAACAAAAAGTGAAATTTGTTTTTTTGCATTTAATTTATCTTTTTGAAATTGATTTCACATTAAATAAAAAAGTTGAAAAAGATTCTTTGCAGTTTCCTTCATCATTTATAATAAAAACAGCAAGCCTAACCCTGTTATCTTTTAAAAAATCTAATTGAATGAATCCAGGATAAAGTACAGAAAAAATACTTTTATCTCCATAGCTCAATGAATTATAATGTTCTGAAGTTCCAAAACCACTTACAAGATAATAATTGTTATTTACTCCATTCATTACCTGGATGGAATGCTCGTGACCAGATGAAAAAATTATGTTTTTATATTTTGAAATTACCATTTCCATCCTTGCCGCATAATCTTTATAAAGTGAATTAGACATGTCCTGCGGAGAAATTCCAGCCATCCTGCTTATTGGATAAATTGAGCCGATAACAGGAATTGGTATCCAAAGGTATTGACTGAAATCCAGCAAAGGAAAGATATGCGCCTTCCAGTCAAAATAACCTCCATGTGGTCCGTAAGTATTAAGTGGATGATGACCTGCAATAACTACAAATCTTTCACCGGCAGTTTGAATTAAACTGTCAACAGAATTAATAACTGCATCTTTTTCTACAGGATAACAGGAAGAGTTTGTAGAGTCTGGTTTGTTATCATTATGAAGCCACCATTCACTATCAATAAAAATAATACGGACTTTATTTCCGAAATCTTTTACAACGGGTCCAGGGCAGCCATCTTTTGGCAGCATTTCAACGAACGGATTATTCTGATCAATATATTTGCACATTCTTTTTATTCTGTCCCATCCATCTAAAGCGCCATCTCCCCAATCATGATTACCAGGAATAAAAATTCCTTCAGTACCGCTATTTTGCATAACTTTAATCTGTTCCTGAAGACGACTGCAATTAATCTCATAATAAGGATCCTGTTCGGATTCCATCCCAAATGGATAAACATTATCCCCAAGAAAAAGATTTATTGTTTTTTCAGGAAGAAGCATAGCCCTATTTTCCATTGCTTCAAGAACAGGTTCTTTTGTATCAATAGAAGGTTCACCTGCATCCCCTATTAACAGAACGCGGTAATCAATTAATGAATCATCAATTTCTGCTGCGGTTTTTTTAACTCCATTTTTTAAATAATAGGAAGTTGAACAACCGTAAATAAGGGTTAAAATGATGAGGATTACTCTATATGGTTTAAAGAACAATTTTATTTTCATTTCTTTTTACCCTCTATATTTTCCATATACAATAAACCTTCAATCAAATTACTCTTATTTTTCATTTAATTCTTTGAAAAACTTATTAATTTTTTGTTCTATATTGAATAATGTTTAAAGAGTTTCAAAAAAACGTAAAAAATTTTAACGATAAAACTTTAATTAAGTTAATTATGAAATTTTATTAGGTATGAATGGTTTTTTCTTACTTCGGCAGATAATCTTTAAATAAAATTTCCAGTCTTTGAAGCATATTTTTACCTAATAAAAATGTAACATGCTCTGCAAAACTGTTTAATGTTACAACGGCATTAACTATAGCATCTTTAGATTCAACTTCTCTTAAATGCTGGCAGACATTCTGGTTTAATACTTTAATTTCTTCATACAAGTCTTTCAGATTATTCATTTCCCAGTCAGGTTCTCCCCCATTTTTTGCAATAACATATTGAGCAAGAAGATACATTGACAAAACTCGGTAGTCAGTTTCCTCTAGAGATGCAAATGGCAAATGATATCTCATCATTGGTTTTAATTTTCCCATTGTTGGGCAATCATTTGCAACCATTACAATTCCAAGTAAACTTCCCAGAGCATTTTGCAGCGATGTTTTTTTATAATAGGTTCTTGTTTGAGTCATAATTGTAACTTCAACTTCATCATATGAATGAAACTCTTTGAAATCAGAGATTACATCATTAAGACTGACAGTAAGGGGACAGTATTTAAATTTTTCTTTATCAATTGGGCAATTGGGACATTTGAAGCTGGATATTTCTGTCCATTTAGGCGGGACTTTTATTTCAGGACGAATAATGTTTAATGTTTTTTCATCAATTCTTACCTTAATTCTTTTTTCTTTTCCATCTTTAAAAAGAAAAGAGAATTCATATTGAAATTCAGCTGCATTTTCTTCCACTATAAAACTTGTTTTATTATTGAATGATTTAAGATAAACAAAAATAAATTTATAAAAATGATGTAAAGCATAACAAAAAAGCGGCATCAATTTTTCAACTGATGCCGCTATAGGGAGAGAGATTATGTGAGCTATCTTTTTTTATTCTTATTGTTTCCAGTGTCGGTTTTTCTTTCGACTTTAGTATTACTACTATTTTTTCTTTGCTCAGTTTTAACCTGTGTCCTGTTGTTTGTGTTCTGTTTTTGAATGACAGTATTATTCTTATTGGTGTTTTCTTTTTTAACTTCAATTTTACGATTTACTTCAGTATTTCCTTTCACTTCTGTTTTTTGAACGTCTTTTCGCTCAACCTTTTTCTCTGGAATAAAAACATTATTCTTTTTTACTTTGGTATTTGGATTTATTTCTATGTTTCGTTTTACTTCTGTATTTCGTTTAACTTCAGTTTTTTGAACATCTTTTCGTTCAACATTATTTCCGGAAGATAAATTATTGTTTTTGTTTTCTTCCCTTTTTATTGTTTCATTCCGTTTTGTTTCAACGTTAGTGTTTCGCTTAACATCCAGATTATTATCCTTTTCCTTTAACTGTACATCATTCCTGGAATCATTTTTCTTTATTTGAAGTTCTTTCCCTGCCGAACGTTCTTTTTCAACTTTTATATCATCACGACCTAATTTTACTTTAGAGACATCAAGTGTTGATCTCTTATTTTCCTTTTCAATTCTAATATCATTACTATTAGTTCGTGTAAGCTCATCACGAGATGCAATGAAACTTCTTACATCATCATTATTCTTTCCTCTATATTTTTCAACTTCTTTTAAGTCGCTTACACCAACTATATTTCTTTGCTTAATATCCTGTCCTGAACGTTTTCTTACGAAATCTATATCAACACCACGGTTAACAATTCTTCCATCCCTGTAATCATAATTATCACGGAATTTTGTTTTACCATGAATTCTGTATTTGTATTGTGATCCGACAAAATATTTATCAACATAAGGATCGCAGAAATATTTATATTTTACAAAGTGCCAGTGATTATAAGGGACATAATAATCATATGTATATTGTATGCCGATATTTATAGAGAAGATAGCGTAAGGAGGAAGCGGAGCCCAACCAATGTAATTATCATCGTATCTCCATTCTACCCAGGAAGGAGCCCAATTGTAGTCGGGAACCCATATCCATCCATAATAATCATCATGGTACCATCTGCCATAGTGAAATACAATTTCGCCAAATGGTTCATATGAATCCCAATACCAGCCATCAACTGTCCAGATCCATTGTCCATATCTATATGGAGCCCAACCTGTTTTTATTACTGATGGACGCCAAACTACAAGCCCATTATCAATTTCAATCCAGGTTCCGTATGGTGCTAAGTTTGAATAGAAAAATCCAAATTCAAACCCCGGACCGTTTAATATTTTTGTTTCTGATTTTATCGAACTAAAAAACCCGGTAATCAGAATTGCAGCAATAATTAATAACTTTTTCATTTTACACCTCAACAATATGTTTATATTGAATGAGCCAATGATTATGCCATCCGAATTGTTTTATTTTTAATCGTTAAGAAAAGGTTTTGAGGGTTTTTTGTATAGAATTATGAACAGCAAAATAAATTAATAGACAGGCACATTATCTCTTAATAGTCCGCTCTTTCCATTTATAATTTCCAAATAATCCTGCAATACTAAAAATTAAAATGTAGGGTATATGAAGAAGTTCAGTTATAAGGAAATATTTAAGAAGACTTTTATCAAATAGAAGCTTAACTCCCCTTTTTAGTACAAGGTATTCAATAATTATTTTAAGAAGAAAAGAGACGAAGAATGCTATAAGAAATGCAGAAGAATAAAATATCCCAAGTAATAATTGAGCAAACAATGAAAGGTAAAATAAGAATATAAGAACCAGTTTAAGTATCAATAATTTATTTGTATAAAATAGTCCTTTGCTTGCCCATCTTTTTCTCTGATGATAAAACTCTTTAACAGATTTATTAGGCAGTGATTTAACAACTGCATTCGTATTCATGCAAAATTTTATTTTGAACTTTCCTTCTCTCCAGATTTTCTGCATAAGAATTTCATCATCACCGGATGAAAGATTTAAATTATCATCAAAACCGTTTACCGAGTTATAAGCTTCTTTCCTGTAAGATGCATTTGCGGCATTGCAAATTGTAGGCTTATTAATTCCAATTAAACCTGCACCAGAAATAATTAATCCTGCAAATTCTATTTGCTGCATTTTATCAAAGAGGGAATCTCCAGCAACAAATTCAACCGGTCCGGAAATAAATCCTGTTTTACTATCGTAGAAGTTTAACATCGTTTCAAGCCAGTTTTTTTCATGAGTGCAATCTGCATCAGTTGTTACGATAATCTCACCTTTACAGTTTGCAATTCCAAATCTTATAGCTCTTTTTTTATGAGCATTGGGGAGAAAATCTTCCGGTAAAGAGATGATTTTTATATTAGATGATTTTTTAGCTTCAGTTAATTTTATTAATGAGTCGTCGGTTGATGAGTCATTTATATAAATAACTTCAAATTTGTTGTTAGGATATGTCTGCGATTCAATACTTTCTAAACTTTGCAAAATATTTCCGGATTCATTTCTAAACGGAATTAATATTGAAACAAATTCGTTTAATTCATTTGGCTGGGAATTAAGGGAATGCTTGCCCAATCCTCTGTAAATACCGGATAAAAAATAAATGTAAAAGATTAGAAGCAAACTGAAGCAAATAAGAAGAAGTTCAGGCATTAGTTTTCTTAAACAATAAAACCGAACCGGTTACAGCCGGAATTAAAATATTAATAAAAAATATGAATAAAGAAGCATTAAATGCTGAAGCAGCAGCAACACCCATTTGTCCAAGAAAATAAACTGAAACCCCCTCTCTTATTCCAAGTTCACTTAAAGAAACAGCGGGGAAAAAAGTCTTTGCAAACATTATCAGGCTTGCAGACCAGAAAAAATCTACAACATTGAACTGATTCGTAAATGCTGAGACTAATATTACAAACTGGATTATGAAACAGGAATAAAATAAAAGAGAGATTGAAAACATTTTTATTGAATAATTCCTGTCCAGGTTTTTAAGGAATTTTAACTTGCCAAGATATTTAACCAGAACTTTTGATTTTTTTAATTTATTGAATAGAAAATTATCCCAGAATTCAGGATCAATTAATAATTGAATAAGAAAATAAAAGAGAACAAAAACAACAATAAATAAAGATGCTGTTAAATAAACAGAAATGTGATAAAATAAATAAATAAAAATTATACTTGATAAAGCTCCAGTAACAGCAACAATAATAAGCGGAAAGAATTTATCAATCACTGTTGCTATTGTAACCTGTATTAAAGTTCTCTCTTTAAAAAGAAATGCCCGTCCAAAATATTCTCCAATTCGGAATGGTGTAATAGCACCCGCAGAAAACCCCTGGAGAAGTGAATAAAGTACAACTTTTTTATCCTCAATATTTAAAATTGATTTACAAGTCAGCTTCCATTTCCAGTATTGTAGAAGAATATTTGGAAACATTAAGGCAAATGCAATAACTATTAGAAAGTAATTTGCTTTCTCAAAAGCTTTTACAATTTCAGAAATTTTTATAGAAGAAATAAAGTAGAATAATAATCCCGCCGCAATAAGAATTTTCAGGAATAAAAATATTTTATTCTTATAAATAGAAAAGTTATTTGTGAAATATTTGATTAAAGTCTGTCCCACAAAATCGTTCAATGTTCAAGTTCTAAAATATTTATTTTTAATCCTTCAGTACAATTAGTGCACATACTTAAACCCTTCCTGTCATTTAAAACACCCTGCCTGAAATCCTGATAAGGTTCTGATTTCCAGATATCTTTCATTGTTTTATTTGTTAATTCTCCGAGTTCGAAATTTGCATCCTTATCAAAACAGCAAGGCACAACTTTTCCATCCCACGTAATCACAGAAGTCCGCCATAAAGCAAAGCAATGATTTTTCAACTTATTTTTAATTTTAAGAATCCCATTACTAACCTGATAGCGGCTGTATTTCTGATTATCAGGAAGAAAGTGTAAAGCATTTTCATAAGAAGATACCTGCATTGTTTTAAATACAACTTTATTTACACCAACATCCTTACCATATTTTTTTACTTCATCAATCATATTTTCATTTTGCTTCATAACAATAAACTGGAATTCAACAAAAGGTTTTTTTCTTCCAAGTTCATTTCTTCTCTGAATAAGCAGTCTCAAACCTTCATCCGCTTTTTTAAAAGAACCGCCAACCCTGTAATTCTGATAACTTTTTTCATCAAGTCCATCCATAGAAAAAATTAATTTATCCGGAGCTTTTTCAATTATTTTATCAACATTTTTTTCATTTACGAAATGACCATTTGTACTTATTGAAACATAAATGTTTTTACTCTGAGCATACTTAATCATCTCAGGAAGGTTTTTATTTATATACGGTTCGCCCTGAAAATAAAGCTGAATGTAAAATCCTGTATTTTTTATTTGATCAATAATAGATTTAAAATCTTTAACAGAAAGTAAGCCTAAAGGGCGTGTTAATTCACCCAAACCGGAAGGACACTCAGGGCATTTTAAATTACAATGATTGGTCGGTTCTATAGAATAGCTGACTGGCATTCCCCAAACAACAGGTTTTCTAACAATTCTTGATAAAGCAAATGAGCCTATAACTTTTATAATGTTAGCTGCTCTGTAGGGTGTAATATATTTTACAGGATTAAATTCCAAACTAAACTGTTTTTTTATTTATGAAGATAAAGAAATAAAAAAACCTTTAAAAGTTCCGAAGTTCAATATACTTTCATAATTAAGATAAATTTGTTATGCATGCCGGATTTTTTTACTTTTCAATAAGAAAATCAAAACATTCGGAGAATTAATGCAGATTAACTTTGGAGATATTCCGGGACAGTATAATCTCTTTCTGGATTACCTTTATGAATTTGAAAATGTAAAAAAATTTTATAAGCATGATTTCAGGAATAAAGATGAATACCTGAAACAGTTTAAATCTATTACTGAATCCCCGAGAGAATTCAGGGGTGACATTTCGAAAATTATTAGTACGCAATATGGAAGTTTAACTCCATCTCAAAAAACAAATGAAAATATTGCCTCACTTAAAGAAAAGAATACACTTGCAGTTGTTACCGGGCAGCAGCTTGGAATTCTTGGCGGTCCTCTTTATACTTTTTACAAAATAATAACTGCAATCAAACTTGCCGAACATTTAAAAGAACGCTACGATGCTTACAATTTTGTTCCGGTATTCTGGCTTGAAGGCGATGACCATGATTTTGATGAAGTTAGATCAATTGGCATTCTTAATGAATCAAATGAATTTGAAAAAATATTTTATGAAGATGAAATGCAGGACGAAGAAACAAGGAGCAGTGTTGGATATTTAATAATTAAAGAAACTATCTCCTCTTTTTTCGATAACCTTGATAAAAATTTACGTGATACGGAATTCAAACCTGATTTTTTGAAAAGGATAAAAGAAATTTACTCGAACGGGAAATCATTTAAGCAATCTTTTAAAGAATTGATTTTCTGGTTTTTTGATAAATACGGTTTGATAATTTTTGATCCTCAGGATGTTATAATAAAAAATCTTTTAAAACCTGTTTTCAAAAAAGAAATAAATGATTTCCGTACACATACCGAAAAACTTGTACAGGTTAGCGCTACACTTGAAGAATTATACCACGCACAGGTAAAAGTAAGACCGGTAAATCTTTTTTACAGCACTGAAGGTGGAAGATTTTTAATTGAACCGGTTGAGAACGAATTCAGGTTGAGGAGAAAGCGAAAGAAATTTACTATAGAAGAAATTAATGATGAGATAAACAATCACCCGGAAAATTTTAGCCCGAATGTTTTGTTAAGACCAATTTGCCAGGATTATCTTCTTCCGACAGCTTTTTATATTGGAGGACCATCAGAGATATCCTATTTCGCTCAAATAACTCCTCTTTATGACTTTTACAAAATTAACCAGCCGTTTATTTATCCCAGGTCATCGGCAACAATTTTTGAAAAAAATCTTGAAAATATTATTGAGAAATTTAACCTTTCTTTTGAAGATGTGTTTATCAGTTCAGATGAATTAAAAAATAAAGTTATTAATTCTATCTCCAAACATTCTGTTGATGATATTTTTGCAGAATCAAATAACCAGATTGAGTTAGTTCTTGACCGGTTAAAAGAAAAGCTTTTTGAGTTTGATAAAACTATTGCAGACTCAACCGGCAAATACAGGCAAAAAATTCTTAACTATCTTGATGAATTAAAAGGGAAAACTGCTGATGCGCAGAAAAAACGACACGAAATAACTTTAAGACAAATTGATAAACTTACTAATTCACTTTTCCCGAATAATACTTTACAGGAACGTGAATTAAATTTTGCTTATTTCTATAATAAATATGGAGAGAAATTTATTGAGAGATTATTTAACGAAGTTAAAATTAATTCTTTTGATCACCAGGTGATTGAGTATTGAGGTATAAGGTATACCAACAATCCTAATTTCAGTTAATTGCCTTTTCATTCTCCATATCAAAGAAATGAAGCTTATCAGCATCAATCAACAATTCCTTCATAGTCCCAGCTTCAAGCATTTGTCTTGCAGGAATTCTTGAAACGAACTGTTCGCCATCTACCGGAAAGTACAAAAAGATCTCATTGCCCATTGGTTCAACAACCTCAAGTTTAACATTAATTTTAGAAGGATTTTTTACAGAAGAACCGCTTGCCGGATCATAAATATCTTCAGGGCGAATTCCCATCCATACAGATTTATCCGGGTATGATTTCAGCCTTTCAGAATATTTATTGTTGAGAACAAAAGAAACATCCCCTTTTTTACTTTTAAAAGTTAATCCGCCGTTCTGAGTAATTTTCCCTTCAACAAAATTCATCGAGGGGCTTCCAATAAAACCGGCAACGAATTTATTCCCCGGAAAATTATATAAGTTTAAAGGTGAGTCTATTTGGTTTACCACCCCATCTTTCATAATTACAATTTTATCTCCCATTGTCATTGCTTCAGTTTGATCGTGAGTAACATAAATCATTGTTGCACCAAGTCTCTGATGCAGTTTTGAAATTTCAGTTCTCATTTGAACGCGAAGCTTTGCATCAAGGTTGCTTAAAGGCTCATCAAAAAGAAAAACTTTTGGCTTTCTTACAATTGCTCTTCCTACTGCAACTCTTTGCCTTTGTCCTCCGGAAAGTGCTTTTGGTTTCCTGTCAAGATAAGTTTCAAGTCCAAGAATTTTTGCAGCTTCATCAACTCGGGTTTTAATCTCTTCCTTATTAAATTTTCTCAGCTTTAACCCAAATGCCATATTTTCATAAACAGACATATGAGGATAAAGAGCGTAGTTCTGAAAAACCATTGCAATATCTCTGTCTTTTGGAGAAACATCATTTACTTTTTTACTATCTATAAAGAGTTCACCGGAACTAATTTCTTCAAGACCAGCAATCATTCTGAGTGTTGTAGATTTACCGCAGCCTGAAGGCCCGACAAGAACAACAAACTCTTTATCTTTCACTTCAAAATTGACATCCTTTGCAGCAACATTACCACCTTCATAAACTTTTGTAACATTTTTTAGAACTACATCAGCCATAATCAACCTGCAATTTTTTTTATCTGATTAATAAAATCAGGGTTAGAAATTTTTACACAACTGAAATTATTAACTTTTCCTCCATCATTCAACAATAATGATAAAATACTTAGAGCCATTGCAATTCTATGGTCTCCAAAACTTTCAAAAACAACATCTTTATTTTTAATTCTGCCTGAAATTGCAAAGCCATCTTTAAATTCTTCTACATCTAATCCAAGAAGTTTATAATTATTACAAAGTGAATTTATTCTATCACTCTCTTTTTTTCTTAATTCTTCAGCACCTTTTATGATAAAATTTCCTTCGGCAAATAAACCTGCAACTGATAGTATCGGTATTTCATCAATGATATTCGGAATCATTTGTTCAGGAATTTCTGAATTATTTAAGTGACTATTCTCAATAATCAAATCACCATAAGTTTCACCACTGCTTGCAGAAATATTTTCATAATTTATTTTTGCACCCATGCCTTTAAGGACTTTCAGATATCCCGTTCTTGTTTCATTGAGATTAACATTTACAATCTTTAATTGTGAACCTTTCGTTAAAATTGTAAGAACAACAAAAAAAGCCGCCGAAGAAATATCGGAAGGGATAAAATATTCAGCAGGAACCGGATAATTTTTTTTTGAGAATAAAATTGTATTCCCGGTTTTAGTTGTTTTTATATCAAGCCCAAGCATTTTTTCTGTATGATTTCTGGAAGGTATTTTTTCAACAATTGAACTTATTTCTTCACAATGAAGCCCCGCAAAAATTATCGAGCTTTTGATTTGCGCACTGGGAATTGGTAATTCATAATTAATTGCTTTAAGATTTCCTGGAAGAATATTTAATGGGAGATGATTATTCCCTGATTTAAAATTTGCTCCCATTTTTTTAAGCGGAATGATTACTCTATCCATTGGTCTTTTAGATAAAGATTCGTCGCCAATTAAAGTAGTTTCAAAATTCTGCGCCGATAAAACCCCGGCGATAAGTCTTGCTGTTGTACCAGAGTTTCCACAATTAAGTGCTTGTTTTGGTTTGTTGAATTTTTTAAATCCTTTTCCGGATACAATAACTTTACTGTTTTCTACTTTTATATCGCACCCGAGATCTGAAAAACATTTTATTGATGATGCAGCATCTTCTCCATTAGATAAATTTTTTATTACAGATTTTCCTTCAGCCATAGAGGAAAAGAAAACAGCGCGATGAGAGATTGATTTATCACCGGGAAGGTTCAGTACACCTTTTATTTTTGTAATATGATTAAAAGATTGAATCATAATAATTGTTAAATTGTTGAATTGCTAAATTGATTTTTCATAAAATTGGCAGTTATGCAATTGAAATTTACTTTTTATTTACCCACTCTTTTATTTTTAAATCAAGCTCTTCTTCAGAGAATTCAGGTTTATCATACAGTCCTTTAATTTGCCGTTGTCTTAAAGCCTCATATAAAACAACAGCAGCAGCTACCGAAACATTAAGACTTTGAACCATACCATACATAGGTATAATAAATTTCTCATCTGCAATTTCCTCTGCTTCTTTTGAAACTCCCCTGTTTTCATTACCAAAAACAAGTGCGGTTTTTTGTGTAAGATCTATTTCAAAAATGCTTTTGGAATCCGGTGTTATTGAAGACACTAAAACTTTATAACCGTTTTCTTTCAACCTAATTGAGCAATCCCGAATGCTTTTAAATTTTTCTTTTTCTACCCACTTATATGCTGAAGCAGAAGACTTTTTTCCTATCCTTGGAAAAGCTTCCACATTATAAACAAGCGAAACGGTTCCTACACCAACACTATCGCAGGTTCTGAAAATAGCGCTTACATTGTGAGGATCATGAATATTTTCAATTACAACCTGTAAAGATTTCTGGCGGGTACTGATAACTGATGTAATCTTGTTTGTTCTCTTCTCAGTTTTCGGCAAACACAATCCTTTAGGGAAATAACTGCATTAAGCTGGTTTATTAAAAACTAGTTTGTAAATAGATTTGTTTTTTGCTGCTCTTGCTTTATCAATTTTAAATTTTTCTTTTGAACTTATTTTAAGATAATAAGCTGCAAGGTCAATAATTTTGTTCATCACAGTCTCTTCATCGTGCGCCCAGCATTCACATCCTTTTAATGAAGGAATTTCTGCTGTAAAGCCGTCATCTGTTTTATTAATTACTATATCTAATATCATCCTAAAAATAATATCCAAAATTAAGATTAAAATTCGTATAATTTATTTTATAATCAACAGAATCAAGCTTTCCTGAACCCCTGTTAAACTGATAAAGAAATTTTACATCAAGATTATTTTTTATTAATAAACCTAAACCAAATGAATTAAAAACTCTTCCGCTTAGACTAATATTTCCAAAATAATTTTTATCGCCGCTGAAAATATTATACCCTATTGTAGGGATTGCATATATTTTAATTTTCTCCCTGTTTAACATACCTAATTTTACAAATGCATATATGGGAATGAAATTAAAACTGCCTTTTACATTTTCCAGCTTTCTTGGAAACTGATACATAGCTCCCACTCCAAATTTTATTCTATCTTGAGCTACAATAATAAAATCATATTCAGCACCAAATGAAATACCAGCATAGACATTTAAGCTGCCAGGATAGCTTAAATTTGACTCATGAGTACCTGCAAAATTGTAACTGAGAAACAAAGTAATTTTTTTGTTATTATACTCTAAATTATTTATATCTCTTGAATCAAAATCGCTCTCAGTTTTTTCGGATGAGTGTTTGTTAAACCATAGAGTATCGCCTTTAGCAGGTCTTATAAAATTTATTTCTTCCGGTTTAAATTCAAATAATAATCCGGTTGAATCTCTAAATTCAACCATAGAAGATTTAATTATTATAACTTTTCCATAAAGCGATTCACTTTTACTAACCAGTTTAATCTCATCAGATTGGGAATAAGAAATAGAACAGAATAATAAAGCAAAAAAAATGCATAGCTTTTTCATTTCTTAAAAATCTATAAAAGGCAGATTATAAATAAAGAGTTTCTTGACTCTATAAATTATTCAAAATTTCTTATCAATAAGAATTTCAGAATGTCATTTAAAAATAATAACCGCAGTGCAAATCCAGGCTTCTGTAAAGGACTTCGTTTTTCTTATCAGCAGTTTCAATACAACCTCTATTGAACTGGTAAAGCAGTTTCAAATCTAATTTCCTATTAACCAATATCCCAAATCCGAAAGAATTATAAAAACCCCCGCTAATTTCAGCACCACCAGAATATTTCTTATCTCCATAAAAAAAGTTATATCCAAACGCCGGGACCAGATAAATTTTAATTTTTTCAAAGCCTGTTATGTCTCCAGTACCAGCAATTCCCAACTTAAAAAATGCATACAATGGAACGAAACTAAATGCCCCATTTGTATTAATCTGTTTTCTTGAGAATTGATATATGGCACCTAAACCAATCAGAACAATATCGGTTTTACTTTTAATAAAGTCAAAATCAAGCCCGACGGAAATTCCGGAATTAACATCCGGATTGCCGGAATAACCGCTGGTTGTCAATTTATACTTACCCAAAAAATTATAGCTAAAGAATATTGTAGCCCTTCTGTTACCAAGCGAAATATTTTGTCCTGTATTTTTTATATTAATATTTTCAGAAGTATTTTTATAATTATTTAAGATATTGAACCAAATTGTATCTCCGTTTTCTGATTTTAAATAGTTTATATCTTTACGGTCGAATTCAAATAGTAACCCATTTGAGTTTTGAATAAACTGAACAGTGGTTGGTTTTATTAAAATTATTTTCCCAATGAGAGGTTCATTTTGATCTAACAATTTTATTTCGTCAGATTGTGAGTAGGCAACTGAATAGAAAATAAAGAAAAGAAACAGATTGACTGTTTTCATTATCCCCTTCTATATTAAATAATCAGAAACGGATATTATCCTGTTCAATTAATAAGATAACCCAAATTTATTTTTGTTTGTTAATAAGAGACAGAACTTTTTTCACCGGAAACTATCTTTACACTTGCACTGGCGCCTATCCGGTCTGCACCGCTTGCAATCATAGCCTGTGCATCTTCTTTAGATCGGATTCCGCCTGAAGCTTTTACTCCAATTGAACTGCCAACTACGTATTTCATTAAAGCGATATCTCCGGCTGTTGCGCCGCCCTTACTGAATCCTGTTGAGGTTTTAACAAAATCTGCGCCAGCTTTTTTACATATTAAACAAGCTTTGATTTTTTCTTCATCTGTAAGTAAAGCTGTTTCAAGAATGACTTTACAAATTATCCTGTTTCTTTTAGCAACATGAACCACTTGATTTATATCGTTAAAAACATAATCAAAGTTTCCCTGCTTAAGCTGACCGATATTCATTACCATATCAATTTCATCAGCACCATTGTTAAATGCCTGTTCTGCTTCAAATTTTTTAACATCTGTAGTTGTTGAACCAAGTGGAAAACCGATAACTGTACAAACTTTAACACCTGTACCTTTTAATAAATTGCTACATAAAGAAACATATCCCGGATTAATACAAACTGATGCAAATTTATATTTCGCTGCTTCATCGCAAAGTTTTTTAATTTCATCAGGTGTTGCATCCGGTTTTAATAATGTATGATCAATTTTTCCAGCAAGATTTTTATCAGTTAAAGCCTCCCCTACCCCTAAACCAGCTGCAATTCTTTCAGCACCAACTCCCATAATATTTTTAACACTCTTCGGCTGTGTAATAACATTTGTTTCCCAGCCTTTACACGATTCTTCCCTTGAATAAAAATCTCTGAGTGTTTTCTCAAGAAATTCCTGGGAAACGTCTGTGTTTGAAATTTGATAATTCATTTTATTCCTCTATTGTAAAGCCAATTTTCTTTTTTGGTTTTTCAGGTGGCGATATCAATTGATTTATGCCTTGTTCAGTAAAAGCATACGAAAGTGAACGTTTTGCTCCACCCCAACTTGAAATCACAATTTGTGATTTCAAGTTAGTAAATTCCGTTTTTGAGAGTTGAAACATAAAGTCTCTGGGAAAGCGATCCGCATTTCTTTTTACAGCTTGAACAAGAGCTCTTGTTTCAACTCCGGATAATTCCCCTAAGTGATTGCTCAGCATTACCTTTTGATTCCGAATAATGAAAATATTTTTTTTAATTCTTTCTAAAAGAATAGTTTCAGCTTTTCTCATTGTTTTGGATGCCATCGAAAATTTATTTTCTACAGTTTAAATTATTTTTCATCCATTAAATATGCTTTGTATGTATTCTTAAGCAGCATTGCAATAGTCATTGGTCCAACACCGCCCGGAACGGGAGTTATATAAGAAGCTTTTTTAGAAACGTTCTCAAAATCAACATCACCAAAAATCCTGTAACCTTTCGCTTTCGATTTATCTTCAACTCTGTTTATGCCTACATCAATAACGACAACTCCATCTTTAACCATATTTTCTTTAACAAAATTTGCACTTCCAATTGCAGCAATTAAAATATCTGCCTGCTTGGTAAAATATGAAACATCCTTTGCAGCTGAATGACAAACAGTTACGATTGAATTTGCAAATTTCTTTTTTTGCAACATTATGTTTGCTATTGGTTTGCCGACAATATTACTTCTTCCTAAAACAACAACATGTTTTCCTTCCGTTTCAATACCGTACCTTATTAATAATTCCTGGATTCCTGCCGGTGTACATGAAGCAAATGTTTCCTTCCCGATAACCAGATTGCCAATACTTATCGGATGAAAACCATCAACATCTTTTTTGGGTGAAATAGCTTCAATTACTTTATCTTCATTAATATGTTTTGGTAAGGGAAGCTGAACAAGAATTCCGTGGAAATCAGAATTACTATTATAAGATTCTACCAAATCGAGAAGTTTTTTTTCAGAAATAGAATCAGGATGTTTTTCACTTTCTGTGATCATACCTATTTCAACACAGGCTTTACCTTTGCTTGATACATAGATTTCTGAAGCAGCATTATTCCCAACGAGTATAGTTACAAGTCCGGGGACTTTCTTTCCTTGCTGTTTTAATTCATCAATTTTTACTTTAAGTTCTGACCGAATATCCGCAGCAATTTTTTTTCCATCTATTAAAATCATAATTAATGATCTATTTTTTCTAAAGAAATTCTTCCGTGCAAATCTTTTTTTGATCTGTTAATTTTTGAATTAAATATAATGCTGTAATTTTCTTCGAGGTAATTGCACAATTTTTTATCATTTATTATTTCATCATAAAATGGGTTGGAATTCTGCCAGCCAGTTTTACCAATCTTTCTAAAATTCTCCAAACGTCTTTTAGAAATTTCGCAATAAAGAGGATCAATATCGCAGGTAAAACAAACTCTTTGCAGAATCTCTGAAGCTATAAGTGTAGTACCGGAGTGAGCAAATAAATCAATTACAATATCTCCCCGTTTGCTGCTTGCATTAATAATTCTTGTAAGCGCCTTTAAAGGTTTTTGAGCATAACAACCGTTAACATTTTCTTCCATTCTATAAAAAACCTGCTGGATATCTACCCAAACATTCCCGGCTCTTATAAATTCCGATTTTCCTCTTTCCAGATTTTCAGTCACTTTCCCATTAACTTTTTTGTAATACCCTTTAAGTATTTTTGGGATTTCTGTGTACTCTGAATTTATATCGAAGTGAGGTTTTCCCTTTGTATAATATAAAAGTTCCTGCCTAACAGACATCCAGTTCTTCTGAGTTCCATATCCTCTCTGGTTTCTCATCGTAATAAAACTCCTTGAGTCAAAAGGAGTATCTCTCATCATACAAATAAAATCCGGTAATGGCTGGAAATGATTATTCTGATCTGCCCCCAGCCAAATATAAAATGATGAATCGGGGAGCAAAAAATTATATGTATTTAAAACCCATTTTTTGCTCCATTCAATAAAATTTTTTAGATCTCTTTCATCAAAAGCAACAAAGTTATAAGGAGGATCATGAACTGCTAGCGCGGATTTTTCAGAATCAAATAACCTGGAAATTGCTGGTTGGTCTGAAGCATCAAGACATCCTATTTTATGTTTGTGAAATGGGTCTTCCCAAATATCGCCTGGTTTGAATGAACAATATTTTAAAAGTAAATCGTGTAATTCAGGGTCAGCATCAATTCTTGGTAAAGGAAAGTTTACCATTTTATTCAATAATTTTAGTGGTAAAAGAGGGGAAAATTATTCTTTCAATTTCGATTGTCTTGCCCGTAACTATATCAATTTTAAAAAACATGGCGCAGAGATGAACATCATTTTGTGCCGTTTCATATTTCTGAGGTGTTTGATATAAAAACCTGTTTATAGCTGCTTGTGTTTTCATTCCAATAACTGATTCATATGGACCACTCATTCCAACATCAGTTATGTATCCTGTTCCTTGCGGAAAAATTCTTTCATCGGCAGTCTGCACGTGAGTATGAGTTCCAACAAAAGCACTTATTCTTCCATCCAGATAATTTGCTAGAGCAATTTTTTCAGCGGAGGCTTCAGCATGAAAATCCACAAGTATAATTTTTGCCTCATCTTTTAATTTTGAAAGTATCCAGTCCGCAGTTCTAAAAGGACAATCTATGGTTGCCATAAAAGTTCTTCCCTGCAGATTTATTACTGCAACTTTCCCTTTTTTAATTTCAGAGACACAAAATCCGTTACCATAAGTTCCCTTGGGGTAATTCAAAGGTCTGAGCACTCTTGAGTCTTCCCTGAGATAATCCTGGGACTGATGTTTATCCCAAGTATGATTTCCGCCAGTAATAACATGTACTCCAAGTTCAAAAAGAATTTTTCCTTCCTTACTAGTACATCCCTTACCGTCAGAAGCGTTTTCCCCGTTGGCAATAACAAAATCAGCTTTATATTTTTGAATTAAACCAGGCAGCCATGTTTGAACGAGATCCATTCCTGGCTTGCCAATAATATCGCCGACAAAAAGTATATTTAAATTATCCATACTTGCTCTGATAATATATCTAAAAAAGAAGAAAATAGGAAAAGATCTGTACTGTTAAAAAGAATAGGATAACCAATAAAAAAAATTTTTGATTGTAAAAATTTTAATTAATAGATTTAAATCATGATTTCCGATGACCTTTCAAATATCTCTCTTGAAGAAGCTGAATTCTCGGTTCTTGATGTTGAAACCACGGGTTTAACTCCGCGCTATAATGGAATAATAGAAATCGGTATTGTAAAAGTTAGAGGATTAAAAATTGTTAACCGTTATTCTACACTAATCAACCCGGGAAGACAGGTTCCATATTATATAACTCAATTTACAGGAATAACTGATGATGATGTTTTCAATGCTCCATTATTTGAGGATGTTGCCGAAGAAATAACTGAATTTATTTCGGGTTCTGTTGTAACAGGACACAATTTATCTTTTGACCGGAGCTTTATAAATAAAGAATTTTTAATGATAGGAAAAGAAAAACCTGTTAATCCGCAGCTGTGCACACTAAGACTTTCCAAAAGACTTTATCCTGAATTAAAAAGCAGATCACTAAGTAACTTGAGCTACTTTTTAAAAGTAAAACTTATTAATGCTCACCGGGCATTGCCGGATGCTGAAGCGACTGCACAAATTCTGATAAGGATGCTGAAAAATCTTAAAAAGAAAAATGAAGTGAAAACTTTATCTGAACTATTAAGTCTCCAGGTATTTCCTTCACAAAAAGAAACAAGAATAAAAATAAGCAAACATTTAAAAGAAGATGTGTATTCTCTCCCTGAAGCTCCCGGAGTTTATTACTTTTTAAATTCCAAGGGAAAAGTAATTTATATTGGTAAAGCAAAAGTCTTAAGCAAAAGAGTAAGATCTTATTTTCTTTTAACTGCACCTAGAAAAGCAAAGAGAATAATAAACCAAACCCGCAGAATTAAATATGAAATTACTAATTCGGAATTAACTGCGTTTCTTACTGAAGCAGAATTAATAAAACTTATTAATCCAAAACATAATCTCCAGTTAAAACATTACGGCAATAAATATTTCCTGAAAGTTAACAGGAACCATCCTTTCCCTGATATCGAAATTTCAAATAAATTTGATTTTGACGGAAATGATTATTTCGGATTATTTATTTCAAAAAAGAAGGCTGAAGTAATTTATGAAGTTATTAAAAAAGCTTTTACTCTAAGAGAATGTACCAACCAGGAATTTCTGAAAAACAAGAGATGTTTTCTTGCTGAAATTGAAAGATGCACTGCACCTTGCGAAACTAACGATACAGAAATTTATAATGATGAACTTAATAAAGCTTACGAATTTCTATACGGGAAAAATCAAAATATTCTTAACAGGCTTCTTAACAAGATGAAGTTTTATTCTGACAAACAGAAATATGAGAAAGCAGGTGAGATTAAGCAGTTGGTAGATCTTGTTCTCTCACAAACGCATAAAACATCAATACTAAAAGAACCAATTAATTCTGCAAATGTTCTTTTTGAAGTGTCCGAAAGATTTGGATCTGATTATATATTGATGACCGAGGGAAAAATTTATATTAAAGAGTATAAAGTAAATGGAGCTGATGGATTTGATACCGCAATTGAAGACTTTTATGACGAAACAATTAACACAAAACCTTTACCCAGTGAAGAAGATCTTGAAAAAATGAAAATCATTTTAAATTGGATTGTTAGGAACCGCAATAAAGTCCTGGTTTACTATTTAAAAGATTATTTAAATAAAGAAGAACTTTTTATAAAAGTTACTATGTACAAAACTCTTGAGAATGAATCCTTCGTAGAATCCACGATTGATTTAAACGATTTTACACCTGCTCTTTTTGCAGAAAGTTTAAATTGAATTCCCGCATAAGGAATCAGCTTAATAAAATCCTTTCAGATAAAACATCCGGCTCAACTGAAATATTAATTAAACTTATTAAATGGAGTATGAATTATATTGATGATAAAGAAATACTCCGTGAAATGATTATTGACGCACGTAAAGAATTAAAAAACTTCTTTGGTGTTCAAACATTTTTAAAAGAACTTAATAAAATCATCAAAGGAAATGATAAAACAAAAATCTCTTCCTTCTTAAATAAAGAATCAAAACAGATTGATAACAGGTATTCAAATTTATTTAAGAGTTCCCTTCCATATCTGAAAAACTACAAAAGAATAGTAACTCTTTCAAACAGCAAAACTGTTACGGAAATTCTTATAAAATTAAATGAACAAAAAAATATTTTTGTTACAATTGGAGAATCAAGACCCCAGCTTGAAGGAAGATTAATGGCTAAAGAATTACTAAAACATAAAATTAAAGTTGAAATTGTTCCCGATGCTTATTTGCCAAATTCTGTTGAACAAGCTGATGCTGTTTTAATTGGCGCGGATGTTATTCTTTCTGATAAAGATGCTGTAAATAAAATAGGCTCCAGGGAACTTGCTATTGCATGCAAATATTTTAAAAAACCATTTTATGTTCTGGCAACGGTGGAAAAATTTTCAAGAAAGAAAAAGTTTAATCCAAAAAAAAGGAATGGAAAAGAAATCTGGAATTACGAACACGATCATTTAATAAAAACCAATTATTACTTTGAGGTTATTGAAAAGAATCTCATAACAAAATTAATAAGTGATTAAGAATAAAGTCATAATTCCACTAAGTGTCTGCTCTTAATATTAAACCTAATAGTTAACATAGTTGCAGAAGCAGTTAATCCTAAAAGAAGTCCGACCCAAACACCCTGTACACCAAATTTAAAAATAAATCCCAGCACGTAAGCGACTGGTAATGCAATAATCCAGTAAGCAATAAAAGTGATAAAAGTTGGAATTTTAACATCAGTTAATCCTCTTAAAACCCCTATGCCAACACCTTGTATTCCATCAGAGACCTGGAATATTGCTGCAATAATTAACAGTGAAGAAGCAATCTTTATAACTTCTTCATTATGAATGTAAATAGTTGGAAGAAAATTTCTTAAAGTTATAAAAATAACTCCCGCAGTAAACATAACTGAAGCACCCATTCCAATTGCAGTAAACCCGGCTCTCCTTATTTCTGCAACATTTTTTTTACCCATTGCATTACCAACTCTTATTGCCCCGGCAGCAGAAATACCAAGAACAGCCATAAATGAAATAGAGGCAAGGTTAATCGCAATCTGGTGAGCAGCAAGCTGATTTGTACCAAGCCAGCCAATCATTGTAACGGCAAATGAAAATGCACCCACTTCAAAGAAATATTGAAATCCGGCAGGTAATCCAAGCTGAATAATTTTTTTAATAGCCGGAAGATTAATATTCCGGAAATGAAAATTAACATCATATTGTTTGAAAGATTCTTTTTTCATTACATATACGGCAATTGCCAAAGCCATAAAAATTCTTGAACTGAAAGTTGCCCATCCAGCACCATTCAATCCTAATGCAGGCATACCAAGTTTCCCATAAATAAAAACCCAGTTAGCAAAAGCATTAATAATATTTGCAACTATAGCAATCACCATTGCAGGCTTCATTATAGAGAAACCTTCAATAAATTGTTTATAAGTATGAAAAAGCATTGCCGGTAATATTGATAACGACACAATCTTTGCATAAGAGGAAGCTTGAGCAGCAACATCTGCAGGCTGATTCAGATATTCAAAATACCCGGAGCAAATGAAAACAATCGTCATTAAAATAAAACCGAGTGACAAATTAACAATTAATGATTGTCTAAAATAAATTCCACATTCGGAAAATCTTTGAGCACCAACAAGAATTGCAATAAGAGGTGTAACTGACATTGCAACACCAAGACCAATAATAAAAATCAAAAAGAAAAAACTGTTACCTAGTGAAGCTGCCGCAAGCGGAACAGCACCTGTTTCTCCAACCATAATACTATCTACAACTCCCATCATAATAAAACCAAGCTGTCCTATTATGACCGGCAGTGCCAGATAAAATGTATCAATGATATGTTCTTTAATAAGTTTCATATTGATAGGATTTTGAAGCAGGAATATAATTCTAAATAAGAAAAGAGAGAATATTCGCGGTTGAAGCACCAGCAGCTCCACCATTTAAGGCAAAGCTGCCGGCTTGGTGGAGATAGAAATTACATCTCGGGCATTTTATGTTCAGAAATGTAAGTGAGATAAAACCCTAAACAAATTTTTCTTACTCTTTTACTTTCATCAAACTTTGAAGCCTGGTATAATGCATTTATTGACATTGGCGTTCCAAGTTTATAAAGGGCTAACGCAGCAGATAATTTTGCCTCTTCTATTTCATCGCTTCTTAAAATTTTCATCAAAGGAATAACAGCATTTTCAATTTTTAATTCTCCAACCATAAAAGCTGAACTCGTTCTCAAACCGAGGTTCTGAGAATTTAAACCAAGCAGTAATGATTTGATAGTACTTGAAGATTGATCTGATTTTATTTTGATTGGCTCTGCATTTAATAAAACCGAAGTAATAAATAGAAATACAATTACAAAACTGTGAAAAACATTTTTCAATTTGCTGCCTTTTAATTTTTTTACCTTGACGTTAAAGTATTTTAATCTTAAAAAGTTTACTAACGAATAGGGATAGAAGGTATTAAAATTTGATAGGAATGCATTGGTTAAATTGAAAGGAAATAAAAAAGCCGGACATATTTATTTTGACCGGCATAATGTTAAAAATAAATTTAGACTATTTAACAAGTATCATCTTTTTAGTTGCAATAAAATCATTCATTTCAATCTGATAGATGTAAATTCCACTGGGAAGAGATTGAGCATCAAATTCAACTGAATGAAATCCTTTATCCATTTTTTTATTAATTATAGTAGTAACTATTTCTCCAATAATATTGTGAACAGTTAATTTCACATTAGCGGCTTCGGGAAGAGAAAATGATATTTTTGTGCTGGGATTAAATGGGTTAGGATAATTTTGAAATAAATTATATGAAAATACAGGTTGAAAATTAACTTCAATAGAATTTGAATTTTTAAAATTTCCGTTAAAGTCTATCTGCTTCAGGCGATAAAAGTATTTTCCCGGTAAGGCATTTTCATCAGTAAATGAATATGATTTCTGTTTTGATGTTGTTCCTGATCCATTAATAAAACCAACCTTTTGCCAGTTGCTTTCCGTTAGGTATTTATCGCTGGATCTTTCTACCTCAAAACCCCTATTATTCAATTCACTTGAAGTTGTCCATTTAAGACTGACCTGTTCATTTACAATTTCATAATTGAATGAAGCGAGTTCAACGGGGAGTATATTGGATGAAGTTGTAATTTGTAATTTAACTGAATCGAGGGTTCCACCATCACCATCAGCATCATCACTAACTGTTAAAACCCAGGTGCCGTTAGGATCCTCACCCAAAAATGCCGCAAAAGATTCTTCAGGTGCTAATGGAGTTGCTGTTACAAGATTCTGATATGATTGATCGGTTACCAAACCATTATTAGCGCCGTAAGGAACCTGTCCGCCAGGATTAGCCTGATCATCCCATAATGTTCCATCAAAAACATTGTCATTACCAGAACCGTTGTCTGAGGTTAATGTTACGATAGTTCCTGCGGGGGATTTTAAAGTAATATCAAGATCAGAGGCATAAGTATGTTTAAGCCAGGTTGTCAGATTAACATCAAGCAGGTAATCATCCATTCCCGAAACATTTATCATAACTGAATCGACACTTTCAATTAATGGAATTTCCATAACAGTATTATTAACAAAGGTACCGGTCAACATTGCAGGAACGATTGAGGAAGTTGTAAGATCAATAGACCAGCCGCTTATAAAACCACCGTCATTATTCTGGTCATCACTTATTGAAAGAAGCCACCAGCCATTAGGATTATCCCCCATAAATAAAGAAAAACTTTCTTCAGGAACCAATGGTGAAGCAGTTGTTAAGTTAGTATATAAATTATCTGTTACAAGACCCATATTATTAGTATAAGGAACCTGTCCACCAGGATTCGCCTGATCATCCCAGATTGTTCCATTAAAAACATTCGCATTATTAAGTCCATTATCTGAAGTTATTGTAACGACTTTGCCCGATGGAGATCTTAATGTAATATCAAGATCGGAACAGTATGAATGCGTTATAAATGTTTGAAGATTTAAATCATATAGCCAGGTACCTGCACCCGAGACAAAAATAGAATCATAAACAGTGGAGACAGTATTAGGAATTACTACTGTATTGCCACTGGAAAATGTTGAAGTGTTAAATTCATCAGTAGGAATAAATGGAGATTTTCCATCAGGATGGATATAACCATTTACAGTATTAACATTTTCAATTTGCCATTGACCATTAAAAAATTTTATATCATTTACTGGAGAGAATGATTTTTCCTGAGAGAATGAACCGCTTGAAATGAAAAAAGTAAATAATAGAATTAATGCAACTTTGTAAAAGTACCTCATTTAAGAACCTGCTTTTTTGTTATTATTTTTCTTGAGTTCAGTTAAAAACACAATAATCCTGCCATCAGAATAAATGTTTTTTTTATTTTATTTCAGGAAATGAGGATAGAAATTTTAGAAAAGAAGTAAAAATCTCATCTTAAAGAAGTAAACTTTTAGCGGAGAGAGAGGGATTCGAACCCTCGGTGGCAACTAGTACCACACTGGTTTTCGAGACCAGCCTATTCAACCACTCTAGCATCTCTCCTGAAAAATCATAAATAATATTTAATTAATTAGTGAATGAACCAATAAGATTAATAAAAATCCTGAAAGAAGCGAAACAATAACAAGAGTTTTGTGGTGTCTTAACATTTCACCCATTACCGCGTGTATGGCAAGATAAATAAAACCTCCGGCAATATGTGCCATCAAAATACTTATCCAGAAAAAAGAAATGCCTTCTTTTAAAAGAAAAACTCCCAGCAGTGAACCTAATAAAGTTGTAGACTCAACCAATGCGGTATAAGTAATTATTTTTGCATTGGAATAGCCGGCTCCAAACATAAGTGAAGCAAGAGCTAATCCTTCGGGAAATTTATGAGTCAAAATTGCAAGAAAGATTGAACTATGTCCTTCGGAATTTTGAAGATCACCTGAAGAGATTGCAACTCCATCAAGAAGAGAATGCAAAGCTAAAGCTGTAAACAGAGTTAGAAAAATTTCTGAGAATTTTTTTGTTGTTCTTTCATCAAAATGAGTTGCTGAGCAAGCCGGGCAAACATGCGAATAATATTTGCTGATAAAAAAGAAAAGAAAATATCCGGATAATACGCTTAATAGAAGTTCAGGAATATTAAGTTGTTCGGAGGATTCAGGTATCAAAGCAAAAGCTGCCGCTCCAAGTAGTGCGCCTGCTGAAAGAGAAATTAATGCGCATAGTTTTTTATGATTTAACTTTAAAAAAAAAGTTGAGCCTGCTCCAAAGAGAGCAGAAACCAATGCAAGAAATGCTTTGAACAGAATAAGTTGAACCATAATAACAAAGATAATTCATTACTTATAACATTAGCAAAAATCCATTTTAACTTTGGGTAAGAGAAGTAAAATATTTATATTTGAAACCCTCTATGGAAAGGTGCAGGAGTGGTTTAACTGGCACGCCTGGAGAGCGTGTGTACGTTAACGCGTACCGAGGGTTCGAATCCCTCCCTTTCCGCTGACCAAAAACAAAAAATATCCATATAGCTTCAAATTAAAATATGTACTATGTATATGTTCTTTGGAGTGAAAAACTAAAAAGCAGATGTACCGGATCTTCCGAAAATGTTGAAGCAAGGCTTATTAAACACATAATGGATTAAGCAATTATACCAAACAAGGAATTCCCTGGGTTTTAATTCATAAAGAAATTTATACATCAAAAACTGAAGCAAAAAAAGAGAAAAGTTTTTGAAGAGTGGATCAGCCAGCCAAATTTTTTATTCTTAAGGAACAAATTGATGAAGCCAGTGAACTTTTAAAAGATTTTGAATTTAAAATATTCGGGACCTCTGTTAAGCAGGAAGATAGCGACGAATAAAATTTCCAAAAACCCTTTTAATGTCCCTCATCAATTCCCATTACTGAAAAATATTTTCATTAATTATCACTTGTAAGAAATCCACCCAGCCATTAAATCAACTCAGTCATTAACACATCATTTAATTCAAGTCAAACGAGATAATAATTAATCGTCTTGAAAAAAAACTTTGGAATAGAGATTGTGCAATTATTATGCGTAATTATTATTAAATATTGATATTTAGCAACATCTAATAATTAGCAGTTATTAAAAAAAGGGAGATTAAAATGGCACTCATAGCCGTAATTGATGATGACCCCGATATCCTTGAAACCAGCAGCATAATTTTAACTTCAAAAGGACATAAAGTTATTACTGCAAATAATCCCGCTGATGGATATCGTATTGTAATTGAAAATTCACCTGACCTCATAATTCTGGATGTGGTGATGGATGAACAGGATGATGGGTTTTTTCTTGCACAAAAATTAAGAAAGGGAAAAATAAAAACACCAATCCTAATGTTTAGCTCAATTTCAAAAGCAACAGGATTGAAATATGATAAAGGAGAATTAGTTCCTGTTGATGAATTTGTAGAAAAACCGGTTTCCCCAAAAGAATTGATCGAGAAAGTTGAAAGATTACTAATTCGACAAGCGGAGGAAAAAAATGTTAGTGCTTGAAAAAAATACTCAGTCTGAAGTAATTGAAGAACTGGTAAAAAAATTTGGAAATAGTCGTTCCTCCCTTTTAGAAATACTTCAATCAATACAAAAAAGATATAACTTCATATCTGATTTTGCACAGCAGGAAGTAGCCAGATTATTAAACATCCACCCTGTTGAAGTTTACAGTATAATATCATTTTACTCGTTTCTGCATTCAACTCCCGGTGGAAGAAATATTGTAAGGCTCTGCCGCACAATATCCTGTAATATGAAAGGGCAGATGAATATTGAAGCAGCTGTTAAAAAAGAGCTTGGAATTAATTTCGGCGAGACTACTAAGGATAGACGCATAACTCTTGAGTATACTAATTGCCTTGGAATGTGCGATATGGCTCCCGCAATGCTTGTTAACGAAAGGGTTTATACTAAAATTGATCCGGAAGCTGCGATTAAAATTTTAAAAGAAATTAAATAGGGAAATAAGATGGAAACATTTGCAAATAATATTAAGAAAAGAGGTGGACCTGTTTTATTTTCAAAATATAAAGCCGGTGAAGGAATTTATAAAGCTGTAGAGATAGGAAGAGAAAATATTTTATTTGAAATTAAAACATCAGGTCTTAAAGGAAGAGGAGGAGCAGGTTTTCCAACGGCTACTAAATGGATGCTTACTGCAGCTTCTGTTGCAGATAAAAAATTTATTATATGTAATGCTGATGAAGGTGAACCGGGAACTTTCAAAGACAGAGTTCTTTTACTGGAATATCCTGAATTAGTTTTTGAGGGAATGGTTATAGCCGGATATACAATTGGCGCGGAGCAAGGAATAGTTTATTTGCGCGGAGAATATGAATATATGCGCAAATCACTCGAGGATTACATTGATATGATGAGAAAAGATAACATATTAGGAAAAAATATAGCCGGGAAAAAAGATTTTAATTTCGATATAAAAATTTATATGGGTTCAGGTGCTTACGTATGCGGCGAAGAAACTGCTTTAATAGAGTCACTTGAAGGTTCTAGAGGAGAACCAAGAAACCGTCCTCCCTACCCTGTTAATACAGGTTATAAAGGTTACCCCACAGTTGTAAATAACGTTGAAACTCTTTCAAGTATTCCTCATATAATAATAAAAGGCGGTGAGTGGTTTAGGAAATATGGAACTAACAAATCAACAGGATCTAAATTATTTTCTGTTTCCGGTGATTGTGAAAAGCCAGACGTCTATGAATTACCATGGGGAACTTCAATAAATGAACTGCTTCAGGTTGTAGGAGCTAAAGATACTAAGGCTGTTCAGATTGGCGGCGCTTCGGGTATTTGCATTCCTAAAACACAATTTCACCGCATACTGGCTTTTGAAGATGCTGCAACCGGAGGTTCAATTATAATCTTTAATGAAGACAGGGACATGCTTAAAGTGCTTAAAAATTTTATGGAATTCTTTGTTGAAGAATCCTGCGGACAATGTACTCCATGCCGCATTGGAAATATAAAACTTCTTGAAGGTGTTGCAATGATTGAACAGGGTGAATATACTTTTTCATATATAAATAATTTGAAAGAGCTTGCAAAAACAATGCAGCTTGCTGCTAAATGCGGATTAGGTCAATCAAGCCCGAACCCGTTCCTTTCAATTCTTGAAAACTTTAAAGATGAAATATTTAATCCTGACAGAAACGGAGGTAGCAATGGAAAAGCAAGCTGAATCAAGAACACCTGTTAGCCAGCAGCCTTTTGAAATAAAAACGACCAATGGAAACGAAATGGTTGGGGGAAAAGTATCTATCGAAATAAATGAAAAGAAAATTATAGTTCCTTTTGGAACAACTATACTTGAAGCATGCAAAAAGAACCAGGTTCATATTCCTACTTTATGCAATCATCCTGATCTTCGTCTTGCCGGAGTTTGCAGAATTTGCTTAGTTGATGTTGAGGGAATGAAAACATTACAGACTGCTTGTTCTTTTCCTATCACTTCATCAATTAAAATTCATACTTCAACTCCAATGGTTAGGAAAGCAAGAAGACACATTATAGATTTACTGCTAAGCGAACATTGCGGCGATTGTTATACTTGTGTAAAAAATGGTAAGTGTCTTTTACAGCATCTTGCAAAAGAATACGGTGTGGACAGCTTTACATTCGGGCACCTTTCTAAGCCGAGATATGAAATTGATAGTTCTTCTGTTGCGGTTATACGCGATATGAATAAATGTGTACTTTGCAAAAGATGTGTTAGAACATGTATTGATTTACAGGAAGTCGGAGCGCTTGAAGCTATAGATAGAGGAGACAAAACTCATATTGGAACTTTCCTCGGTAAACCCCTCGCTGATGTAATTTGTATTAATTGCGGTCAATGTATTAACAGGTGTCCTACTGCTGCGCTTTATACAAATGATCCTTCAGATGAAATTTGGAAAGCAATTGATGACCCCAAAAAACATGTTGTAATACAAACAGCACCATCGCCAAGAGCTGCAATTGGTGAAGAGTTTGGAATCGAACCGGGACATTCTTTTACCGGGGAACTAAATACAGCTTTAAAAAGAATCGGTTTTGACAAAGTGTTCGATACAAATTTTACTGCCGATCTTACAATAATGGAAGAAGGTACAGAACTTCTTTTAAAATTAAAGAAGGCAATTGTTGAAAAAGATAATTCAGTTAAACTTCCTCAGTTTACTTCCTGCTCGCCAGGATGGATAAAATTTATTGAACACTTCTATCCAGAATATCTTGATTACCTTTCTTCAGCAAAGTCTCCACAGCAAATGTTTGGTGCAGTTATTAAAACTTTTTATGCACAGGAGGCAGGAATTGATCCGGAGGATATTGTAACCGTAGCTCTTATGCCCTGTTCAGCTAAGAAGTTTGAGTGCAACAGACCTGAAATGGATGCCTCAGGGTTTAAAGATGTTGATTATGGTTTGACTACTCGCGAAATGGCAAAAATGATAAAAGAAGCAGGTATTCATCTTCCCGAATTGCCTAAATCTGGTTTTGATGATCCCTTTGGAGATGCTTCAGGTGCAGGATTAATTTTTGGTGCAACAGGCGGAGTAATGGAAGCTGCTTTACGTACAGTTTATGAAATTGTAACAGGCAGAGAAGTTCCATTTAAAAATCTTAACATTGAACCATGCCGCGGATTTGAAGGAGTTAAAAAAGCATCGGTTAAGCTAGAGAACTGTGTTGATGAATATAAATTTCTTGAAGGTGTTGAATTAAAATTCATGGTTGCACATGGAACTGCTAATGCAAAAAAAGTTATGGAGATGTTGAAAAAAGGAGAATTAAATGATGTTCACTTTGTTGAAATAATGGCTTGCCCCGGCGGATGTATTGGCGGCGGTGGACAACCGACTCCAACATCGCCTGAAATAAGAAAGAAACGCGCTGAGGCAATTTACGCAGAAGAAGCTACGTTACCTGTACGAAAATCGCATGAGAATAATCATGTAAAATATATTTACGAGAATTTCTTAATTGAAGGACCTTGCGGTAAATTATCTCATAAGCTTCTGCACACACATTATACTAAGAGAGGAAGATTTATTTCTTAAGTAAGAACTAAAAAAAGAAAAAAATGATTACCTTAGTACCAGATTGGGCGCGACACTATGACGCTTTCTGGCTTGCAATAAGAAAAAGAAATTTATGGCTTATAAAGCTGCGTTATGGTGCTGTGTTAATGCTCCTGTTATTATTCTTTACATCCGAATTTGTTTTAGGGGTTCAGTTCTCACCGGCTCAAAAATCCGCAGTGCTTGTTATAACTTTCAGTATTCTTCTCTATAATGTTATTCTTAATTACATAAGAAAATATTTCAGGAATGAGGGAAATAAATTCAATCCGCTTCATCTTTCATTAGTTCAGATTGTACTGGATTTATATGCACTGATGCTGCTCGTTTATTATACCGGAACCATTGAATCTCCACTATACCTTTTTTTTATTTTTCATATGATAATCGGAAGTTTAATCCTGCCGGGTAAAGTTGTTTATTCATCTGCAATTGTCACTTTGCTTATCTTTTCTTCTTTAACTATGGCAGAGTATTATAATATTATCAATCATCATTCGGTTAATGGATTATTGGTTGTACCTGTTTATAACAATTTAAAATATGTATGGAGCTTTCTTACAATTTTTATTTTTGTAATGATTATGAGTGTAGTTCTTGCAAATAAAATTGCAAGGTCACTTTACAAAATGGAACAGGATCTCTATGAATCACTGGATAAAATAAAAAATGCTGAAGAGGAAAAGCAAAAATATATTATGGGTGTTGTTCATGAAATAAAAACCCCGATCTCTGCTTTGCATTCTTACCTGGATATTATTCTTCAGAAGTTTGTTGGTCCTTTGAATGAAAAAGTTGAAGAAAAATTGAAGCGAGCGATCATTAGAAGCGATGAAGCTATCCAATTAATAAATAATGTTTTAAAAATTTCCAGACTCAGGTTAACCGAAGAAGTTGCAAAAGAGCCTGTTGATATAAAAGAACTTATTTGTTCTGTTATTACGAAGCAGCAGGTAAATATTAATGCAAAGAGATTAAGATTAACACTTGAGGATAAAAGAAGTCAAAGTTCTTTTATTAATGGGGATAAACTTTTACTTGAAATTGCTATATCAAATTTAATTAGTAACGCCATAAAGTATGATAATATTGAAGGGAAAGTTTTAATTCAGCTTGAAGAAGAAATTAATAATCTTGTGATAAAAATTTCAGATAATGGTATAGGAATACCCGAAGCGGATCTTAAAAATATTTTTAGAGATTTCTTTAGAGCATCCAATATTAAAAGAGAAGTACATGAAGGAACCGGTTTGGGTTTATCTTTTGTAAAACAGATAATTGAAAAACACGAGGGGAAAATATTTGTTCAAAGCCCTTCCGGAATAGGTGATGAAACACATCCCGGATGCAGTTGCATTATAACTCTTCCAATCAGTCCGCTTTAATTCAATTTTCAAAACAGATAAAATAAAAATCCACTTCTTATTTATGAGAAATCAATTTAATAATTCCATTTGAACTAAAAGCTTTTATATGGCATACTTAGTGAAGATTTTGATAGGTTTTTATAAGACCTGAACAAACATGAAAATCTTAACTTATTTTTTTCCCCTGCTAATAATTTTTTGTTTTAGGATAATTGCTCAACCCACAGTTGATAGTTTAAAATCAATTAAAACCAAAAATCCTTCTTTCTCAGATTCAATTAATTATTATCAATTAAAAGAAGTCGAAATCATAAGTACCCGTTATGTGAGTAAGATAAAAGATATATCGGTTCCAATTGAAATTGCTGATGAAAAAGAAATATTAAAAAACAGCGGAACCACTCCTTCCGATTTACTTAAAAGTAAACCAGGAGTTTCTGTATCACGCGATGGAATCTGGGGAACCTTTATATCCATAAGGGGATTATCCAAAAACAATATTGTTGTTCTTGTTGATGGAAACAGAATTGAAACATCAAATGATATTGACGCCGGTTTATCTTTGATAGATGTTAATGATATAAACCGGATTGAGGTTATAAAGAGTGCAGCTTCTTCCCTTTATGGATCAGGAGCCTTAGGCGGAGTTGTAAATATTATTTCGCAAAATGGTTTTTACCCTGAAAGTATAAAATTAAATGTTTCATCGTTGGGTTCATATAATTCTGTAAATAATAATAGTTCCGGAACAATCTCTTTTAATTTGGGAAATCAAAACTGGTTTGTTAATTTAAAAGGAACTTTAAGAAGTGCTGGCGATACTGAAACTCCAAATGGAATTTTAAAGAACAGTCAGTTCAGAAATAAAAATTATTCTTTTTTATCTGGTTTTAAATTTTCGGGTAACCAGGAAATAAAAATCGCTTACCAAAATTATCTTGCAACAGATGTCGGCATTCCGGGAAATTCTCTTTTCACAACAAATGCAGAAGTAAAGTATTTAAAGGCTGAAAGGAAACTATCTTCATTTGAATATAATATCAGAAACCTTTCTTCTTTCTTTGTTAAGTTACTGGTAAAAATATTTTACCAGGATATTGATCGTGATGTTGAAAATAAACCACACCAGGTAAGTATTTCACAAGATGGGACTGTGAGAACCAGTATATTAAAAATTACACCTAATGGCAGCCATAAAACAATCGGGGTAAATCTGCAAAGTAACTGGCTTTTTGGAAATCACTTTCTGATTGCCGGGTTTGAAGGGTGGCAAAGAGAATTACTAACGGACAGGCAGCGGGAACTTTTTATTGAAACAATTGATACCGCCGCTCATTCAGTTGTAAAATCTATATCCGAAGTAATTGGTGAAAAACCAATTCCTGATTCTAAATACAGAAGCCTTGGTATATATGCACAGGATGATTTTGAAATTATTGAAAATAAATTCAAACTAACTTTTGGCGGAAGAATAGACCAGGTTAATATTCAAAATGAAAAAACATATAACCCATTGTATGAGATTACAAATGGAATAAAAAACAATAGCCCTGCTAATAAAAAATTAATCTGGGATAGTAAAAATGCTGAGGATATTTCCTGGAGCACCAATATCAGTTTTTTATATTCAATAATAAACAATATTGATTTAACATTTACTGCTGCAAGATCTTTTCGTTCTCCTTCTCTGGAGGAAAGATACCAGTTTATTGATCTTGGCAGTTTTGTAAGAGTGGGTAATCCATATCTTAAACCTGAAAAGGGATATTTTTTTGATTGCGGATTAAAAATATGGAAAGATGAAATAACTTTTTCAGGGGACATTTTTCTTAATCTTCTAAATGACCTTGTTTCAGAAGAGCCGGGCACTTTTGAAGGCAGAACAGCTTTTATTAAAACAAATATTGGAAAAGCAAAGCTCTATGGTTTTGATTTTGTTTTTCAGTATAGTCTTTACAAAAACTATACTTTATCCGGGAGTCTATCATATGTAAATGGCGAGGATACGGGAAACAAAACCTATCTGCCTCAAATTCCCCCGCTTAATGGAAGAATAAGTTTTTCTCTAACACCTTTAAATTATTTCCAAATCGGTTTGGGAGCAGATTTTTTTTCGGATCAAAATAAAGTATCGGAAGGTGAAATTAAAACTCGCGGTTATATAACTTATGATTTAAGCCTGGTTTCAATTCCCTTAAATCTAAATTTTTTCAATCTTCAAATTATTACAGGAATAGATAACATTACCAATAAAGCTTACAGAAATCATCTCACATCATTGAGAGGAAATATTATTAATGAACCGGGAAGAAATTTCTTTATAAAAGTTAAAGCGGATTTTTAAAATGAATTGGTTTATTCTTGCTTTTACTTCCGCTTTATTTTCTGCTGCTGCAGCTTTATCACAAAAGAAAATTTTATTTAAGATTGAAGCACTTGATTTCAGCTTTCTTGTTTCAGTTATAGGATTGCCTTTTTTAATTCCGTTTTTTATCGGAATAAGTTATGGCGATTTAACAATTGAGTCTTTACTGATTTTATATTTCAAATCAATACTTGGAACTTTTGCATTCCTTTTTGTTATGCTTGCATTAAAAAATTTTGAAATCAGCAAAGCACTCCCCTTAATGGTATTAACTCCCGGTCTGGTAGCAGTTTTTGCTTTTTTATTTTTAGGGGATTCACTTTCGTTTAAAGAGGTTATGGGAATCTTCTTATTAATGATTGGCACTTTCCTTATAGAGGTTTCAGATAAAAAAAATATTTTTAATTCATTCAGTGCTGTTATTAAATCAAAACATTATTACTATATAATATCTGCACTTGTTTTATTCACTGCATCTGCAATCCTGGATCGTTTACTCTTAACAAGCTATAAATTCCCTCCAGAAAATTTTATGGCATTCCAGCAATTATTTTTTGCATTTAATTTTTTAGTTCTATTCCTCTTTAAAAGAAAAGAATCTGATATTAAAAAAATTGTTTCTGACAAAAATCTTATCCTTTGGATAATATTAATTGCTGCTCTTACAGTTAGCTACCGGTACACACAAATTGAAGCTACGAAGATTGCCCCGGTAGCTTTGGTTCTGGCAGTAAAAAGAATTTCAGTATTCTTTAGTTCTGTTGGGGGGGGAAAGATATTTAAAGAAAAGAATTTTATTGTGAGGACCTCGGCAGCAGCAATTATGATTGCCGGAACTCTTCTGCTTTTAAATTACTAAATCAGATGGCAGTTTTTTTAGTTGTCTTTCTTTGAAATGATAATCTCTTTTTAACCACAGCGCATTTAGGTGCTGAAATAAAGAAATAGATCATTATTAAAAATGAAAGTAAGGCAAATGAACCATAGAAAATTAAAACGTACAGCATTTCAACCTCTTAATTAATGCAAAGCTTGTATAAGCTTTTATACATTAAACAATTAGAATGCCATTATCGAGAGTTTTGAAGGACTTTTTAAAACTGCTTTTTCCAGTCAATAAAACGAATTGAGTCCCCGTCGGATTGAAAAATTAAAGCTCCGTATTTATCAGTCCGGTAAATTTCAGAACCAAAATCTTCCAGCCTTTGGATAACATCAGGTGAAGGATGCCTGAACTTATTTAATATTCCTGCGCTAATGATACTTAGTTTTGGAGTTACAAAATTCAAAAACTCCGGAGAACTGCTGGTTTTGCTTCCATGACGAGCGGCTTTTAAAACATCAACATCAAGGAAAGATTTATAACCTGCAGCATAAATTTTTTCAACTTTTCTTTCAATATCTCCGGTAAATAAAAAAGAAGTTTTACCATAAACAATTTTTATTAAACCACTTTTATCATTTGAAGATAACTGATTATTTTCTAAAATATTTTTATTATTAAGAATATAAACCATTGCCCCATCAATTGACATTCTCTCTTTCTTATAATGCTCAACCGGAATATGATTCTCAAAGAGATATTTTTCAAACTTTATATCTTTAGTCAAAGATGAATCAATTTCCGGCTTAAATATTTTTTTAATTCTCCCGGATTTGATTAACGAAAAGAATCCCCCGTAATGGTCCGAATCAATATGTGAAACAAAAGCATAATCAATTTTTTCTACTCCAAGGTAGTCAAGCAATGGGAGAATAATTCTTTCACCGTTATCGAATGATGGGGTTGCATTTCCGGCATCAATCAGAGCAATTGAACCTTTAGGGAATTTTAAAAGAATAGCGTCTCCCTGCCCAACATCAATAGTAAAAACTGTCAGTTTATTATCGCTTAATAAAGTTTTATTATCTAAAGTTGAAAGAAACAGAAAACTTAATACCGAACAAATAATCAGAGCTATTTTCAAATATGGTTTACAAATCCTTTTTACGCAGAATAAGAGAAAGAAAAGAAATGTGTAAAACAAAAAGGAATCATAAAGCGAAAAATTTCTTACAGAGATGTAAGAAAAATCCTGATTCCCCGACATCCCCACGATATAAAATAATAACTTAGTAATGAGATCGTTTGCAGCAGCAAAGTAAATGGCAATGAACGGTAAAAGACTGCTTATCATCAATGTTAATATACCCAGCCCAACAATCACAGCAGAAATTGGAATGACAAATAAATTTGTAAAGAGGGAAACAACCGATAGTTTCCCAAAATACATTAATGTAAATGGAAGAGTTCCTATTTGAGCGCCCAAAGATACTCCCATGAACAAAATAATATATTTAATGAATTTGTTCTCCAGTTTAATTTTGCTGATCTGTTTTTCAATCGGCGGATAAACAATTGCTATTCCAAGAACAGCAGAAAAAGATAATTGAAAACCGGGACTGAAAAGTTCTTCTGGTTTTAGGATAAGAATTATTAAAGCAGCAAGTGAAATTGAATTAAATAAATTGGTTGACCTGTTTGACAAAAACGCAATTATAATTATTACCGCCATTAAAGTTGAACGAAAAACAGATGATGGAACTCCCGTAATAAACATAAACGCTAAAAGTCCGGCTATCGTTAGAAATGATCTAAGATAGATGTTCAGTCTCCCGAAAAGAAAAATAAAAACTATTGCAACAAATCCAACGTGTAAGCCGGAAACAGCTAATATATGTATTACACCTGAATTTATAAATTGAGTTTTTGTTACATAATCTATTTCACTCCGGTCTGCCAAAAGCAATCCTTTAAGCAAACTTGCTGCCTGATAATTGTGGAGAGATTTTATTTCGGTATCAAGATATTTTCTTATTAAAAATATTTTTGATTGAAAGAAATTACTTTCATCATTTAAAACTTTAACATCATTTACAGCTGATATATTTAATATGCCGCTGATGCCGGTTGAATTGAGATATTTATTGTAATCGAACTCACCAGGATTTCTCATCTCCCTTCCTTTATAATAGAAGCCTGTCAGCTCTAAACTGTTTCCGGGTTGAAGAGAATTATAAAAAGCAATTAGTTTTTTCTTACTTGAATCTTTTATTTTACAAACAAGATTAATCTTTTTAGAAAGTGTTCTATCATTATTCTTCAAAGAATCTGTCTGTAAATAAAAAGTAAACTCGCTGTTTTTTGCTAACTGAATATCAGATACTTTTCCATAAACCGTTAAGCTTTTTATCCTGTAAACATTCTGTGGAAGAATGGGTGAATCATTCCCGCTGCTTTTAAAAGATAAACAGCCGAATAAAAATACGCAGAAGAGTAAGAGTAAAGAGGAAACAGGCAATGAATATTTTTTGATAAGAAATGCAGTTACAAGAAATACGGCTATTAAAATAATTATTAATGCTAAATTAATTTCAACAATACTGCTGAATAAAATGCCCCCGGAAAAGAAAATGGCTACCTTTATAATTGGGTAACTATTCATTAAGAATATTCGATTATTGCATCCTTAATTTGAGAAATATTTTTTATTTCATTAAAAAGATTTTCAGAATTTCTGCCTGCCGATATCGTTAATGAAGGATTCATGGTATGAGTTTTAACTGATAAATCTTCAAAATTCCCATGGTCTGAACAAATTAATAAAGTTGATTTATTATAATCCAACCCCTTTAAGATTGTGTAAAGAAAAATATCAAGTGTCTTTAAAGTTGATTCAGTTTCTCCATCATATCTACCGTGCCCTACGTGGTCGGTTAAAAAATATTCGTAAAGTGTAAACTTATTTTGGGAAGAAATTCTTAGCAAACGTCGTGCAGCCGTTTCAGGTTTTATAACAGTAAGATTGTATCCAAGTTTTGTATTCCATCGTTCATTAGTTATTTCGGCGGTTAAAGCATTGCCTTTTCTTACATCCGTTACTTTATTCAATCTCATTCCGCTCAAACGACAGCTTAAAGATGTTACACTAAGTCTTTGCCTTCCCGATTTCAGGTAATCAAAGAAAACTTTGGGATAGGCATTTGCAAAAAAAGCTTTTTGCTTCTTTTTTAAGAAATGGAGAAAAATATTTTTCTCTTTTATTACAGGGATTAAAGTTGAATAAGGATAGGGACCAAAATGCTTTCCAACAAATTCAGCAGCGTTTATTCCGCAAAATATTGAAGTCTGTCCTGTTCCGCTTTGAGGAAGTCCCTCAACACCTAAACGTGCATCCGCAGGAAAAATAATTTTATCCTTCAGCTTGATAACAGGATTTTTAAGTGAAGGAATTTTTCCAAATAATTCACTAAATGTTTTAAATCCATACTTAAAAAAAGGATTGAATTCATAATCCTCTTTTCCAATTCCAACCCCATCTATAAATATCATCAGGATGTTATTCACTTAAAAACCACGACTAATCTTAAAAAGGTTAATTAGTAATAAAAGAAAACGAAAGAATATTTTATTTAGAATCAATAATTATAGTAACCGGACCCTCATTAAAAATTTTTACCATCATCATTGCACCAAATATTCCGGTTTTTATTTTTGATTCGCCAATATTTTCTTTAATTCTTTTAATAAACTTTTCATAAAGAGGAATAGCTTCATCGGGCTTTGCGGTATCTGTAAAACCAGGACGATTTCCTTTTTGTGCATCCCCATATAAAGTGAACTGAGATATAATCAGCATTTCCCCATTTACATCTTTAACAGACAAATTCATTTTTTCATTCTCATCCTCAAAAATCCTGAGATTGCAGCATTTATCTGCAAGAAATATTACATCTTTCTCATTATCTCCCATTTTTATCCCGAGTAAAACTACAAGTCCTTTCCCTATTTCTTCATTATAATTTTGTCCCGGAATATGAACACTTCCTTCACTAACTCTTTGTACAACCACTTTCATTTTTTTATTCCGGAAATTACACGATCGATATTGAGATAATCTTTAACAACTGATATTTCAGAGAAATTATTTTCTGCCATTATTTTTCTAACTTCACTTGATTGCCCCTCTCCTAATTCAAAAAATATTTTCCCATTATCCTTCAGCATTTTTTTTGCTTTCTCAGAAATTATTCTGTAATAGCTTAATCCATTTGAATAATCTGTTAATGCATCTTTTGGTTCGTAAATTTTCAATTCATTTTTTAATGTTGGAAATTCTTCCAAAGAAATATAAGGAGGATTCGAAACTATAATATCAAATTCATTCACAGGAAAATTATCTGCATTAATATCCTGAACTATAAATTCTATTTTTTCTGAAACATTATTAAGTATTGCATTAACCCTTGCCGTTTCAAGCGCAGATTGACTCTTATCCATTCCCACTGCAAATGCATTCGATAAATGTTTAACAAGCGAGATTAAAATATTCCCGCTTCCGGTTCCAACATCAAGAATTTTTATTTGATCATCTTTATTTACAGAATTAATAATTATCTCGACCAGTATTTCAGTTTCCTGCCTTGGAATAAGTACTGCTGGATTAACCTTAAATTCCAATCCGAAGAATTCAACTTTGCCGATAATATATTGCAGCGGTTCCGATTTACTCCTTCTTCTTATGAACTCGCGGTAAATTTTAATTTCATCGTCACTTAACGGTCTGTCATAAGAAAGATAAAGATCTAATCTTCTGCAATTTAAAGTATGCGCAAGAAGCAGCTCGGCGTTAATTCTCGGTGATTCAATTTCTTTTTTTCCCAGAAAATCTGTGGACAGATTAATTGCATTAAGAACCGTCAGCATAAAAACTTTTTTTCTTTATTTACAATTTAAATTTTGTGACTTCAATATCAAAAAATAAAAAAAACGGCTTCATATTACCTGAATAATATTGTAATTTTGCAGCCAATAAAAATCAAATCAAAGAGGTAATAATGGCAATAGGAAAGAATAAAGTGGTTACAATGAACTATACATTGAAAGACTTTGAGGGAAATGTAATTCAAACAACGGGTAAGGAAGAGCCATTTCAGTTTTTAAGCGGGAACAAACAGATCCTTCCAAAACTTGAGCAGGAAATAAATAATATGATTATCGGTTCCCAAAAAAATGTTAAGATTGCCGCAAAAGAAGCTTACGGTGAATATGATGAACAGGCGGTTCAGCAAGTAAGTAAAAATAATTTTCCTAAAGACATTGATCTTGTGGTGGGGATGGAATTTGTAGCTAATTCACCTGAAGGAGAACAGATGCCTTTTGTTGTAAAAGATATTAAGAATGAAGAAGTAACGGTAGATTTTAATCATCCGTTAGCTGGAAAAGATCTTGAGTTTGACGTTGAGCTTGTAGATGTAAGAGATGCGACACCTGATGAAATGCAGCATGGACATGTTCATGGTTCGGGCGGACATTATCATTAAAACTTATTAAATATATAATGCCGGACTTGATCCGGCATTTTTAAAATGTTGAAAACCAACTCTAAAAATTTTACTCACTCAGGAAGAAATAGATTAGTGCCCCAAAATTAACCTGGAGTGCTGCGAATGTTATTCCGCTTATAAGATCATATTTATTAGTTTCGTCAAGTAATTTCTTATCACCGGAAATTTCATACTCATCAAATTTTTTGTCGGCTTTTAATTTAAAGTAAGCAGATGTTCCGCCTAAAACCACAATCCCTGCTAAAAGATATTTAAAAAGATCTCTTTCATAAAAACTCTCCTCTTTAATCTTGCCGGTATAATATAGAGAGAATGGTTTATCCTTTTTATAATCTTTTAAGGAGATAAACTTACTCTCATATCCCGGTTTTGATATTTGGAGATTGCTAAAACTGTTAGTCAGGTAGAGCGGTGTATAGCCAATAAGAGAATCATTATTAAAAACTGCAGCATCCTGCGGATCTGTCTGCAGATAAATTTCATTATCAAAATTAAAAGTTAAAGTTTGATGATTACAATTCCTGATTTTTACAGAGTCCGATAAAACATTTTTTTCCCAGCTGTTTTCGTCTTCGGTTACCTTTATATGATAAACACCAGGATCAAGTTCAGCCTGGATATTTCCTTTACCAAATAGTTTATCTTCGATAAAAATAAGTGAGCCTTCCCTATCGGTTTTAACAATAAGAGTGCCTTTACAATCCTGTGAAAATGATTGAAAAAGTATTCCGCTAAAAAAAACAAATAGAAAAATTATCTTAGTTGAATTCATAAGCTCGTATAATTCCATTGTCATAACCTATGTATAAAACTCCGTTGAAAATAACAGGCGTTAATTTTCCACGACCTTCTAATAAATAAGTATTTTTTATTTCACCGGTTTTAACATTAATAAAATGATAGCTCTCATTAAGATCCGGAAGAATAATATAATTTTCAGTGAGTAAGGGAGTAGCATTTAATAGTCCTCTTGTGTCGGTGCGCCAGTTTAATTTTCCTGTTTGTTTATCAACAGAATAAAGTTCTCCTTTAAGGTTTCCGATAATAATATGGGTTTGATTGAAAGCAGGAACCATTGTTATTCTGGATCCTGTGTTAAACATCCATTTCATCTTACCGGTTGAAAGCTCAAGTGCATAAAGATTTCCGTTATTATTCCCAATATAAAATGTATTGTCATCTACAGCAGCTCCGCAAAAAAAGGATTCTCCAATTTTTTCTTTGAATATGAGTTTCCCCTTACTGGCATTTATTCCGATAATTTCACCTTCATCATTTCCAAATACAATTATATCTTTACCAAGAGCAGGAGAGCTGTGAGTTTTTATTTTAGTATCATACTCCCAATTCTTTTCTCCATTAAGATTATAAGAAAAGATTTTTCCATCCTCAGTATTAAAAAATATTTCTTTGTCTGTTTTTATTAACTCGGTTAAAATCCTCCCCGGAATTTCTTCTTCATGCAGCATCTTGGCATTTGAAAAGTTATAGTAATAAAGCATAGATTTATTCTCATCATCTTCCGATGAAGCAAAAATTATATTATACTGATCTATTACCGGCGTTGTGTAAACCGAACCATCATGTTTTAATGCGCCAACTACTTTACCGGTTGAAGCATCAAAACAATAAATTCTGCCGGAGAGATCATTTATAAAAACATAATTATCAATATTTGTGACTGAGGAATTGGGAAAGCTTCCGTTTATTTCTCCTTCCCACTTAAGAGTAATGGAATCGCTGATTGATTCAGGTAAATAAAAATCTCTGCTTCCGGTTTTACCAAACATCGTATTTGATGATAAACCTTTTCTTACATCGAGTTTGATTGATGAAGGAGTGCAGCCAGAAATAAATGATATTATTATTAAAAAAGAAAAAATACATCTCGTTAATTTTATTTTTATTTTAAAAAATTTATTAAGCAGTTTCATCAAAAATCCCATCCGAAAAAGAATTGGTAGAAAAGACCGCTTTGTATCCTGGAAAAATTATCTTCAATCTTTTTTCCCATATCATAACGAAGCACAAGAACACCAAAAAGATTTAATCTCAGACCTCCTCCAAAACTTCCAAGAGTTTCCTCGTATTCATTATCCCAGGCACCACCTGCATCAGCAAAAAGAGCACCCCTGAAACCAACAAAGCCAAGTCCAAAGAATGGAAATTTAATATATAACTGATCAACCAGCGGAAAACGCAGTTCTAAAGAAGAAAGCCACAGCTTTTCACCGCGGATTGACCACCTGTTGAAACCTCTTAAATCCCAGCTTCCTCCCATAAAAAATCTTCGTGCTTCTTTTCCTTCATTATAAAATATTGCAGATCTGAAAGCCAGTGCGGAACGCAATCCAAGCCTGAAATAGTGCCGGTAATCTGCGATGAATGTAAAATAGTTAACGTTGCTGTATTTAATATCGCTAGTATAACCAAGCAATAATCTTCCTCTTATTCCATCGAGGGGTCCGGTCCATCCCCAGAGTGAATTGTCAATAACATAGGATAATGTGTTGCTGACAAGCAGTGCTTTTCTTTCAATAACACCGGAGATAACCTGCTTATCTGAGTTTGCAACAGTTACACTGGTTTCAAGCCTTTGAAATTTTGAAAGAGGAAAATTCATTGCAAAAAATCCGCCGAAGCTTCTTTCATAGAAATATTCATCCGAATCTCGAATATCATATCTTCTTCCGCTGAAATGGAAAACACCATAACCATAATTAGTTCTCTCACTCAGGTTAACCCGTTGAATGGCAATGTTGAAGCTCTTAAGAAAATCGCTTTGAACATCTGCTGTGTTATAAATGAGGAAGTAATAATTATCATTTCCAAGAAGATCACTTAAAGAAAGAATTGCTCCTCCCTGCGTTCCAAAAATAGGGTCTGTGGAAACCTGGCTTTGTGCATAGTCAAGTGTATATTCATTTACATATTTAAGTTTTTGTTTCTCAACATCTCCCGTAATTTTTCCGGCACTCCATTTTTCAGCGGTGGAAGGAAATGTCATAGCAGTAAAAATTGTGTCCGCACCATTTCTATTAATTTTATCTCTGTAAAGATTGAAAGAAAAATTTTCAAATCCTGAAAAGATAATTGTTGAATCATCAATAAATGAAGGATAAAACGCGCTGGTAACAAAGTTAGTCACTTTCATTGCGGTATCAGGACTGCTGAAATTAATTGACCAGATATTTCTTACACCATCTGCATCTGAAGTAAAAAGAAGCTGCTTTTTATCCGGTGAAATAATTGGTGAAGAGTTATTTGAATTAAGGTAGGTTACATATTCTATTTTCTTAGTGTTTAAATCAAAGCTGAAAATATTGTATTTCTTTTCAAATGTACCTGAAGTTCTGTCCGATGAAAAGAAGATTTGATTTTTATTAATTCCAAATGATGGATCTTTATCATCATAGTAATCATTTGTTAATCTTGTTAATGAACCGGTTTCAATATCCAGGAGAAAAATATCACTGTACCCTTTCTGATCAACAGCCTGGAAAACAATTTTATCAAAATCAGGAGAAAATTTCGGTGAAGTAATGTTTATAAGATTATCATATTGAAAAGTTTTAATAATTTCATTTCTTGATACAGAAAAAAGATGAATTGCATCAGTTGCTCCTTTTTTTGTAACAAAAGTTAACAATCCATCCCTGGAAATATCAATCGAGGATTGAAATAAATGAAAAGCTTCAAGCTCTTCGGATCTTTCACCCTGTAAAATCATTTCAGGATCATCAGCAGCATTTAAATTCTCATCAAGTTCTATTCTGTAAAGTGAAGAATATCCATTCATATTTGCAACAAAATAAATATATTTTTTTCCGCCATATTCATAATAAACAGGAGAAAAATTAAATCCTTCTTTAGTAATTTTTTCGGAAACGTTTTCAATCGGAGCCCTGTTTTCCATTAACGGATAATATTTTTTCTTTAAATAAAACAGCCAGTCTTTATCTATATCCTCTATTTTTTTTCCAATAGTATGTTCAATTACTTTGTTGAAACTTGTAAACATCCACAAGTTCTCAAGCATAAGCGGAACTTTTTCTTTACCATATTGTTCTTCAACAAACTTTAAAAAATTCTGTCCTTCTTTATACATCAGGAAAGTGCCATAAATGTTATACATATCTTCAATCCCAACAAAATAATTATTAAGGATTGCATCACGCATAACCATTTCCGCCTGCGCATCAGCTTCCACTGACATATATTCAGCCAAACCTTCAGTAAACCATAAAGGCGGTGAAGTATCTGTTGGCTTCCTGTGATCTACAAGAACACGGTAAATTTTATTTGTCATAAAAACGTGAACAAGTTCGTGCCTTATTACATGCCTGAAATCATTTAATAGACCCCATTGAAGGAATTACAACTCTGCCTTTAATAAATTCAAAAAAACCGCCGACACCTTCCGGAATAAAACCGGGTGTTGTATTGGTTTGTTGAAAATGTAAATGAGTGTTATAAAATATGAGAGGGATTCTCCTTGTAACAACATTGTTCATTCTGACTTTTAAATCATTGTAAACATCTTCAGCATAGTCAGCGCCAATTTGTGCGATATCAAGCATCTCATCATAATAATAAATATCGAAATGTTCTGTTCTTAAAATCTTCCAGTCAAATTTTTCATACTGAACTTTATTTCTGCCGAAGTAATAGAATTGAGAGTAAACTGCCTGGCTTGAAAGGAATAATAAAACCAAAACATATTTTAGAAATCTTTTCAAATGAAAAATAATTTTTATATAAATATTGGTTATTAAGAGTGTTTTAGAAGACTATTTTAACCGGTTTTTTAAATGATCAATATTTTTTATCTCAGCAGGGTCGTAGCCTCTCAGAACACCTGTGTAATAAGTTATCCAATCAGATAAATAAATCAAATCCATTAATCTTACCTTAAAAGATTTTTCTTCACTCTCAAGGTTAATTATACCAGTTTTATTTTCTGAAATAATTTCTGAGGTAATTTTAAATCTCTTTTTTATTTGAGCCGGGTATTCCTTATCGAGGATATTGATAACCTTTACTTTAATTTGATTCTCATTTAAAGATTCCCATCCGACTATTTCATTGTGGTTCATTTCAGGAAGGATATTTTGAAATGCACTTAATTTGGAATTTTCATTGAATTGACACTTTAACCTGTAACCTATAGATGAAGTGTAACCTTCAGCGGAATAAATAACGGGAATATATCCAATCAATTGTTCTGCATAATTCAGAGCAATATTTTTTTCTTTGGAAAAAACCTTTGCTTTATCCTTGTACAGTTTTATTATTGAGTTTACAAGTGAAGGTTTGACTTCAGCAACTTTAAGCTTATTAACTACTTTAAGCAGAGAAAAAAAACTTAATCCCAAAGCGTACCTTGGATGAAAACCAGGTAAAAGTTTTACAACAGGGATTTTATTTTTCGCTGCAATTTTTTCAACTATTCCGCCTGATGTTATGCAAACAATCCTGCATTTTTTCTTTAATGCAGAATTGAAAACAGAAATTGTTTCCTCAGTATTTCCGGAATAAGATGAAACAATTAATAGAGTATTTTTATTTACAAATTCTGGTAAGATATAGCTCCGGTTTACATAGAAAGGTACTTCAAGTTCATTTTTAAAAAAATTAATAAACAGGTCTCCGCTTATTGCAGAGCCACCTAATCCTGTTATAACAACAGATTCAATTCCCTTTTTCTTAACAGAATCCAGATCAATTTTATTATTCCAGGCAAACTCAATCTGTTCATAAGTCTTTTTAAAACTTCAAATTGATTTGAAGGATCATACTTTGATATCAACTCTGATATTTTCATTTGGTTCCTCTTTTGGGTAAGCAGTATTAAGAATTAAAAATATATAAATTAAATTTCTTTTAAACTTGAACTTAAACTTATATTATCTGCCTTGTTCTTGTAATTGAATGATCTTTAAAGAATTTTTCAAGCTTATGAATTATTTCTGTTTCGATGCAGCACTCGAGACATTCTTCCGCAAGCTTTTTTGTATGCTCATAATTAAGGTAGCGGATGATTCTTTTTGCATAAGGAATTGTTGCCGGCGACATGCTTAATGATTTAAAACCTAATCCTACCAGCAAAGGAATTGCAAGGGTATCTGCAGCCATCTCCCCGCAAATGCTTACTTCTTTCTTAGTTTTATTTCCTTCCGTAACTATGTGATGCAATGTCCTGATAACTGCCGGGCTGAATTCCTGGTAAAGATATGATACAAGATCATTCCCCCTATCTACAGCCATTAAATATTGAATAAGATCATTTGTGCCAACACTTATAAAATCAACTTCGGCGGCAAATTCTTTTGTCATTACCGCTGCAACAGGAGTTTCAACCATTATTCCAATTCTTATATGCTTATCAAAATGATGTTTATCTTTTTTTATTTCGGTTTTACATTCTTCTATAATTTCTTTTGCCTTTCGTATCTCGGTAATAGTTGAAACCAAAGGAAGCATAAACTGAATATTCCTGTTCTGGCTTGCACGCAGCACAGCTTTAATTTGAGTTTTAAACAATGTTAAATTTTCAAGAAGAAGTCTTATGCCTCTTAAACCAAGAAAAGGATTGGCTTCAAAATTATCCAGAAGTTTAAATTTATCTCCGCCAATATCATAGGCCCTGATAGTAAGCATGTTAGGATAAATTCTTGCTGAAAGATTTGAATAAATCTTAACCTGTTCATCTTCTGTAGGAAATTCATTCATCTCTTCAAGAATCTGTTCCGTTCTGAATAAGCCTATACCATTTGAACCGCTTGTTATAACAATATCTATTTCACCCGAAACATCTACATTCGCATAAAGTTTTATTTCTCTTCCATCAACAGTTACTGCCGGCTTATCTTTAAATTCTTCAAGACCTTTTTGCAATTCTATAAGATGTTCAAACTTTTCTGTAAAAAATTTTATTTGTTCATCCGTCGGATTCAGAATAACATAACCATGAAACCCATCAACAATTATTGTATCGCCTTCGATTACCTGTTTTGTAATGTTATGTGTTCCAACCACAGCAGGAATATTTAACGAACGGGAAATTATGGCAGCGTGAGATGTTAAACCGCCATGATCAGTTACAAATCCCTTTACATTGCTTCGTGAAAGAAGAAGTGTATCGGCTGGAGTAAGCATATCGCTTACCACAATTGAATCATGAGCAATTTTAGATTGCCATCTCTTTTTTTGGAGGTTACGGATAATTCTGTTCTTTATATCTTCTATATCATTTGCGCGTTCTTTTATATATGATTCTATTGAATGTTTCATGATATCCTGGTATTTGGATATCTCATCAAAAATAACAAACTCAGGTAGTTTTTTTTCTGTCTCAATTCTTTTCTCAACAGATCCAAGCAAAATCGGGTCATCAAGTATCATCATCTGAGCTTCAAAAATTGCAGCACGTGTATCATCCATTTTTTCGCGTGCAATAGAAAATACTTTATTTAATTCTTTTTTTGATTGCTTTATTGCTTCATTCAGATTTGCTTTTGCTTCTTCAACATCAGTAATTACACCGTCACTGACTTCAAGCTTTTCTTTGGTAAATAAATACACTTTCCCTATAACGATCCCTGGAGCAGCAGCTATTCCCTGGACTTTGTTTTCAGCTTCTTTATATATGTGCTTAAAATTTTTCATGGCTCATCAAAACCCCTGTTAAAAAAATCAACTATCTCCTTTGAAGCTTCCTCTTCATCTTCGCCGTCAAAAGTAAGTGTAATATCAGAACCCATTTCAGCAGCCAGTGTCATTACGCCAATAATACTTTTACCATTTATGTTTAATCCATCTTTAGAAAGATAAAACTCGCATTTAAACTTTGATGCAAGTTTAACAATAGTTGCGGCAGGTCTTGTATGAAGTCCCGCTTTATTTTTTATTTGCACGGTTGTTTCAATCATTATTTAATTCTTTTGATGAGAGAATCTGCAAGCCATTGAAAAATTTTTCTATTCTCATCTTCTTTAAGAATTTTTAATTGTTTCAAAGCCCTGTCAGTATATAATTTAATTTCTTTTCTGGCATCATTTAGAACTCCTAATTTTTCATAAATAATTTTATAATTATTTACTTCAGAAGGTCTAATACCTTTGTTTTTAATAATATCTAAAAGCTTTTTCTTTTCCCTGCCCTTTGCTTTTGAAATAGCACTGATAAAAAGAAAAGTTTTTTTCCCTTCGATTAAATCCCCGCCAACCTTTTTTCCAAACTCTTTTTCATTACCGGTAATATCAAGGAGATCATCCTGAATTTGAAAAGCAATTCCTATGTTTTTCCCAAATAATGATACAGCATTTATTTCTTCAGACGAACCGCCTCCTAATAATGCCCCTATTTTGCAACACATTTCAGACATTGCAGCCGTTTTCTTTATTATCATAATTTTATATTCGTTCAAAGAAACATTGCCGGTTGTTTCAAAATCTTTATCAAGACTTTGTCCTTCACAAACTTCAACAAGTCCCTTTGTAAAAGCGGAAACTACTTCTTTAGTTTTTCCATTACAATCTTTAAGAAGATATTCATACGCAACAGAAAGTAATCCGTCACCGGCAAGAATGGCAGTATTCTCATCATACTTTTTATGAAGAGTCAGTCTGCCTCTTCTCTTATCGGCATTGTCCATAATATCATCGTGAACAAGTGTAAAATTATGTAAAAGCTCAACAGCAGCAGATGCATTATAAACTTGTTTAAAATTTCCTCCAACAGCTTTTGCAGATAAAAGAACCAGCAATGGTCTAAGTCTTTTTCCGCCGCTCTGCATAATATATTTTACAGGATCATACAGCGAATCGGGTTTTTTATTTTTAAACGCATCAACTAAAATTTTTTCAATTTTTTTTCTCTCTCTTTCATAGAGAGCAGAAAAATTCCGGTTATGAATAATCAAAAAAGTTTTTCCTTTTCTACCAGCTTATTTTTTCTTAAATCGGCTAATGAATTAGAACCAGTCAGGTACATAACTTTACGTATTGTATCAAACCATTCTACAATCAATTTAACAACTCCTTCAGAACCATTCCTGTTTAATTCCTGCAGTATAATTCTTGCTGATGCAACCATATCAGCGCCAAGTGCAAAAGCTTTTGCAGCTTCAATTCCTGAATTAACTCCTCCTGAGCCGATTAGTGTAAACTTATATTTTTTCTTTAAACGATAAATTTCTTTTATACAAAAAGAAGTAGGTAAACCCCAATCCCAGAATTCACTAGAACTATTTCCATTGTTCCTAAGGATTTCAACTCCGGTCCATGAAGTACCTCCAGCACCTGCAGCATCAATCCCATTTACACCTGCATCAATAAGCTTCTCGGCTGCCTGTTTTGAAATTCCTGAACCAACTTCTTTAACAATTACAGGCACACTTAAAAACTTAACGAGCTTTTTAATATTCTTTAATAATCCTTTCTGAAGAACATCTCCTTCGGGCTGCATAAGTTCCTGTGACGGATTTAAATGGATTACCATGCCATCTGCTTCAACGAGATCAACAAGATATTGAACACTCTCAAAATTTTTCATCTCTGCAACCTGTGGAGAGCCAATATTTCCAAGGATAGGAATGTTTGGAGCATTCTGCCGTATCACTTTATATGTTTGATGAAAAGACTTATTCTCAAGCGCTTGCCTCTGGCTTCCAACTCCAAGAGCTATATTTAACTCGTTGGCGGCAACAGATAATCTTGCATTAATGCTTTCGGCGGCTTCAACTCCACCAGTCATACAGGAAATCAGGAATGGATAACTTATTTTCTTTTTAAGGAATTTCGTTTCAAAATTAATTCTGGTTATATCAACTTCTGTAATTGCATTATGAATAAAATCATATTTCTCAAAACCGTTTGTTTTTGTCTTAAAGGCAACATCATTAGTTAGACATAACTCTAAATGCTCTTTTTTTCTTTTGGATGTTATTGAATCGCCGTTTTTCATTAATTATGTAAATTTTTAAGAAGTTTTCAACAAAATATTAAAAATCGGGGAAAGATTCTTATCAGGCATTTCCGCTGGTTATCTCTTTAAATTCAATAAATTCGGTTTCATTTAAATAAAGCTTATCAACTTTAACTATTCCTCTAAGTGAATTTGTAAGAAGAATTTCATCAGCAATTAACAAATCATCCTTGTATAAAACTTCCTCTTTAATGTTTATATTTTTTTGAAGCCAGCTTTTTCTGAACACACCCGGCAAAATACCTGAAGCAACAGGCGGAGTGTATAAAAGTCCCATTTTATTAATAAAAATATTTGTAGTTGCACCTTCTGAGACCTGGTTCTTTTCATTTATAAAAATTACATCAAAAAAACCTTTTTCGGAATATTTCTTATGTTCAGAATTGTACAGCTCCCTGTTTGTCGTTTTGAAATATTGGAACCTGTTTTCTGTTGAAATTATTTTATCCGATATAATTATTTTTATTTCTTCAGGACTTACAGGAAAACCTGAAACTTCAACTTTTACTTTTCCCCATTTGTTTAATAAAAGCTTCGCTCTATAAGCCTTAGCAGAATCATACTTCAGTAATTCTTCATTGAGAGATTGGATAATTAATTCTTTATCATATTTAAATAGAAAGTAAGAAGCTGAATCTTCAAGCCTCTTTAAATGCAAATTCAACCTTTCAAATTCGCCATTTGAGAATTTCAATGTTTCAAACAATTCAAAATATGGGAATGGTTTAAGTAGAAAATTACTTTTCAAAAGCACTTCTTCATATTCTTTTTCAGGATTACTATCCCACACAATTCCGCTTCCAATTCCAATTTCGCCTTTTAATTTATTTTCCTTTTCTTTTTCAAGGTAAATTGTTCTTATAGCAACATTAAAGATTTCTTTCCCTTCGTGAATTAAACCAACAGCACCTGTATAAACTCCTCTTTCCTCTTTTTCCAATTCATTAATAATTTTCATAGTGCTGATTTTAGGAGCACCTGTAACTGAACCGCAGGGGAAAATATTTTTTATAATATCACCTAAAGAAATATTTTCTCTTAATAAAGACTCAACTTCAGAAGTCATTTGGAGAAGAGTTTCATATTTTTCAATTGAAAACAATTTTCTTAATCGTACAGAACCAAACTCGCTTATTCTGCCCATATCATTCCTGAGAAGATCAAGTATCATTAAATTTTCCGCCCGGTTCTTTTCACTGTGCCTTAATGAATAAGCTGCCAATGAATCGTCAGCTTTATTATAACCTCTTTGCAGTGTCCCTTTCATTGGTCGCGTTGTTAAGTAACGTTTTTCGGCAGAGAAAAACAACTCAGGTGAAAAAGAAATTATTAATGAATCTCCGGTATTGATGAATGCAGAATACTTTGCTGATTGATTAAAGACAAGCTTTTTAAACAAGCTGGTGATATCACCTTCAAAATCGAACTTCCCTTTCATTGTGTAATTGACCTGGTAGGTATCTCCTTCAGCAATATAATTATGGATTTTCTTTACGGAATCAAAAAATTCTTCTTTTGATGTGTTTAGTAAAAAGTTATTTATTAGATAATTATCCTCTTTATTATTTAGCACAAAATCAATTTCAGAAGAACTTATAAGCTTAACTTTTTCTTTTTTGTAAAAGAAAAATTTCATTAAAGGTTTTGAATTATCTTTCAATAAATTCTTAAGCTTATCTTCAAGAAGATAACCCGCTTCATAATTAATAAATCCAAATCCTGAATAATTTTGCAGAACGTATGAGTCAATTTCTTTAAGAGATTCATTAAGGTTGGATTGATCTGAAGTTAATATTATTTCCGGTTTTTCCATGAAGATATAAGTGGTACTATCTTCATAGTATGAAGGAGTGTAGAAAATTGCTGTATCAGGATTTCGTATTATGTGTTTTAAGAAATCATCAATCTTCATTTAAAGTGTTGAATCTCTTGAAGTTAATAGTTAAACAAAAATAGCGACTTTTAATTTCTTTTCAACTATTTTTGCATTCAATGTTTTCCTAAAAGTAATTTGAAATAAGGAACTTGAATATGCAGAAACCCCACCTAAGCTTCTGGCAAATCTGGAATATGAGTTTTGGATTCCTTGGTATTCAGTTTGGATTTGCACTTCAGAATGCAAACGTAAGCAGAATTTTTGAAACACTCGGTGCGGACATTGGAAAAATTCCGATACTCTGGATAGCGGCTCCAGTTACAGGATTAATTGTTCAGCCAATAATCGGGCATATGAGTGATAAAACCTGGAACAGGCTTGGAAGAAGGAGACCATTTTTCTTAGGTGGAGCCATTCTCGCATCAACTGCTATAATATTTATGCCTAACTCTCCTGTGCTTTGGGTTGCTGCAGGAATGCTCTGGATAATGGATGCGTCAATAAATATTTCTATGGAACCATTTCGAGCGTTTGTCGGAGATATGCTGCCGAATGAACAGAGAACAATTGGTTTTTCTATGCAAAGTTTTTTTATAGGAATAGGCGCTGTTATAGCATCTGCTTTGCCTTATATGATGACAAATTGGTTTGGTATTTCTAATACAGCACCTGCTGGAGAAATACCTGACTCAGTTAAATTCTCTTTTTATGTCGGCGGTGGTGTTTTCTTGCTAGCTGTATTATGGACAATATTTAAAACAAAAGAATACTCACCTGAAGAATTAAAATTATTTTCAGAAACAGAATTAAAAAACAATCCTTCAAGAGCAAATTTATACCAGGTTGTTCCAATCAGAGCACAGGTACTTTTCAGAAACGGAGTTGCATGGGCGCTTGGCGGTCTTTTGGGTTCGCTTATTATTTATTTTATCCTTAATGAAAATGATCTCGGATTATATGTTCTTTTCATTGCAGCATTTCTATTTGGTCTGCTTCAAATCTTTGTAGGATATCTTACAAACAAAAAAGGAGTTGAGAAGGGGTTAGTTACAGTAATAAATGATCTTTACAAAATGCCGAAAACAATGAAGCAGCTTGCTGTAGTTCAATTCTTTTCCTGGTTTGCATTGTTTGCGATGTGGATATATACAACTCCGGCGGTTACTCATCATATTTATGGTGCAACAGATCCAACATCAGAATTATATAACAAGGGTGCCGACTGGGTTGGAGTTTTAATGGCTGTTTATAATGGATTCGCCGCAGTAATGGCTTTTGTACTTGTTGGATTAGCAAAAAAATTCAACAGGAAAAAAGTACATATGATAAGCTTAATTTGCGGCGGATTAGCATTTGCATCTTTTTATATTATAAAAGATCCCCAGCTTCTTCTTGTTTCTGAACTGGGAATCGGCTTAGCATGGGCATCAATACTTGCAATGCCTTATGCAATTCTCACCGGTTCCCTTCCTGCAGAAAAAATGGGTGTGTATATGGGAATATTTAATTTCTTTATTGTTATCCCGCAAATAACTGCAGCAGCAATTTTAGGTTTCTTTGTTAAAAATGTTTTTGGCGGAGAAGCAATTTATGCACTGCTGCTTGGGGGTGCTTCTATGATAATTGCAGGTTTGATGGTTAATATTGTGGAGGATAAAGAGTAGAGTCATTCTGAAGGAACGAAGTGACTGAAGGATTTAATTTTATTTAAGAGATTCTTCGCTTCACTCAGAATGACAAAAGAATTATCCCTTCACACTTCCAAGTGTTAAACCTGATACTAACCACTTACTAAGTATAATAAAAAGTATTACCACAGGAATGCTCACAACCAAAGCTGCTGCTGCATATAATCCCCATTCTGTTGTAAGATTTGATTGAAAAGATTTTAATCCGAGAGGAAGAGTGTAAAGATCTGTGTCTTGTAAAACCTGTGCAGCTACTATATACTCCGACCATGCTGTCATAAAAGAAAATAATGCAGTAATTACTAATGCAGGTGCTGCAAGAGGAAAAATAATTTTATAGAATGCCTGCCATTTTGTACAGCCGTCTATCCTTGCACTCTCCTCGAGTGAAAATGGAATTGTATCGTAATATCCTTTCATCTGCCAGACACAGAATGGAAGTGCCGTTGCAGAGTAAACAATAATAATTCCAAGATAGCTGTTTATCAAATGAAGCTTGATAAGCATAATGTACATTGGAAGAAGAAGCATTGTTGCTGGAAACATTTGTGTAGTTAGAAGTCCGAGCATGCTTACTTCTTTCCCGATGAAATTTAAATCTTGATAAAGCATATCCGGCAGTTGAAGCAAGTACAACTCCTGTAATTGTAACTACAAAGGATACAATAGAAGAATTCCACACCCAGAGTAAGAAAGGTCTGTTTGTAAAGAGTTCAATGTATTGCTTGAAGGTCGCATTCTCAGGAATTATAGAAAGAGACGTCGAAAGCAATCTGTCATCCGGTCTTATAGAAATTGTGAAAACATTAATAATCGGGTAAAGTGCAATTACAGTAAACGCAATTAAGAAAACGTAAGTAAAAATGTTTGCTATAAATTTTTTCTTGTCCATATTTTTATTTCCAGTCAGTCTTCGACAGGCTCAGACTGACAAAATTTTTCTGTCACACTGAGTTTGTCGAAGTGTGACCACGTTTTGATTTGGATAATAATGCTAATTTATCAAAATCACCTTTTATTAATGCTTCTTTTTTTGATCTTGACCAACCTTTAATTTGTTTCTCAGCTCTGATTGCGTCATTAACATTTGTAAACCGATTTGAGTAAACTAATTCAACTGGTAATCTTAAACTTGTATATCCCTTAAATACTCCTGAATTATGTTCATTCAATCTCTTCTCTAAATTACTTGTAACACCGGTATAATAACTTTCATCTGAACACTTAACTATATAAACAAAATAATCTTTCATATTATTAACTGGCTCAATATGACCTTCTTTTCAATGTCACACTGAGCTTGTCGAAGTGTGACGTTTTTACAGATGTCAGTCTTCGACAGGCTCAGACTGACAATATTTTTTCTGTTTCACTTCTCCCGTTTCACCTTTTCACAATTAATACACCGATTCAGTTGCTCTTGTCTTCCTTAAGAAACTCATTCCAAAAGCAAAGAGAATCAAAAAGATTACTACACTAAATGCTGCAGCATATCCGTATCTGTAAAGATTAAAAGCAGCTTTATAAACAAACGAAACAAGTATGTGCGTTTTATCAGATGGCTCTCCGGCATTACTAACAAGCCAAACGACATTAATGTTATTAAACGTCCAGATAATACCAAGTGTTATCGCCGGGATCATTACTGGTTTTATTAACGGTATTGTAATGGTTTTTAATTTCTGGAACCACTTTGCACCATCGAGATCTGCTGCTTCATAAAGTTCCTGTGGAATGCTTTGCAAAGCTCCAAGCGCAATTATCATCATAAACGGAAAGCCGAGCCATATGTTTGTAATTATTATTGCCATAAAAGCTTCAGTTGGAGATTTAAGCCATTCAACCGGTGACATTGATAAAAACTTTACAAGAATTAAATTTATTGCACCATACTCGTAGTTAAACATTCCTCTCCACGTTAATGCAACAATGTACTGCGGAACTGCCCATGGAAGAATAAGCAATGTTCTGAAAATTCCTGTGCCGGGTAATTTTTTATTTAAAAGAAGTGCAAGGGTAACTCCAAGAACAACGTGAAAAGTTATATTCGCAAAAGTCCAGATTTAATGTTTTTAAAAAGAATTCATAAAACTGCGGTTCAGCAAAAACCTTTGCATACTGGTCGAAGCCTGTAACCTTCCAATCGTGAATATGAGTCAGGTTCATATTCGAAAAAGAAAGAATGATATTGTAAACAAAAGGATATAGCACAACAGCAATCATTATAACAAGGGCAGGAAGCACAAGAAAATATGCAAAAGAATTTTTCTTAAAGTTTCTAAAGAAAGCAGCAATACTTTTTCTCGTAAAGAATAAAGTAACAAGAACAATAAGCAGCATTAAAACCTGCACCATCAATCCCCAAAACGGATTCTCACCTTCTTCGCGCATCTCTCTTATTTTCTTAACTGCATCTTCCTGCATTTGCAGAGCAGCTTTTTCCGGAGTAATTGCACCTCCAAGAACTGCCTGGTAAGATGGTCTCATTGCATCCCATATTGCACGCATCTCTGTTACAATCGGCAAAGCTCTTCCCTGCTCAATCTGCTTTTTGGAGTTCAAAAGAATTTCATCATTCAATAATCGCGGATCACTATAAAGTTCAGTTCTGCTCGGAAATGTTTTTACTTCAAGAGAAGTTGCAAGCTGCTTTTCAGGACTCAATAAAAACTCCAGCAGCATTTTTACTTTTGCAAGCTTTTCATCATCTACATTTACATTAATTGAATACCCTTTTGGTGCAACCATTGGAGTTGCATAATGACCTGAAACAGTTATATAAGGCAGAGTTGAAATTCCATAATTTATTCCTGCATTACCGTAGCTTGACCACGACCAATCTCCATTAATTATCATTGCCGCTTTTCCCTCTTTGAAAAGAACATCAGCAATATCATAGTCAGCTTCGTTGGGAATGATCTTATATTTATCGCGTAAATCCTGAATGAACTTCAATCCAGCAATCATAGCCGGAGTGTTAAGTGTTGGCTGGTTTAAACTATCAAGCACCCATCCGCCAAAACCAGTTAAGAACGGAATAAAGAAATAGGGCTCGGTATAATTCCATACAAGTCCATATTGATCTGTTCTGCCATCGTGGTTAAAATCTTTTGTAAGCCTTATCCCATCCTCAATTAATTCCTTTTCGGTTTTGGGAGGAGTTGGAAGAAGATCTTTGTTGTAGACTAAGGTAAGATGATTGCCAAGCTTATCCGCAATCATCCAGAGTTTACCATTTGAGTAAATAAGTGCATCTTTATTAAAGCCAGAAAGATAGTCCTGTGTAAAAACTGTCTCCAGCGGTTTAATAATTTCCATTTCGGTAAAAGGCCCAACCTGGTCTGATGGTCCATAAATCAATTCCGGTCCTGTACCGCCGATTGCAGCCACAATGTAACCAGAGCGCATCTCCTCGGTTTCTTTATAAAGCTGTATAACTTTTATACCGGGATGAAGCTTCATAAATTCATCAAGCTGTTCCTGAAGAACATTCTTCTCCTCAGGACGCATATTATGCCATATTACAATCTCATTCTCTTTTTTATTTGAACCGCAACCGGGAAAGGCAAGAAGTGATAGGAGAAAAGCAAGAAGTATAATTGCTGAAACGAGTTGCTTATTTAAAGATGCCATTAAGAATTTCTAAAAATAAATTCGTGGCTAAAAATAGGAAATGGGATGGATTATTTAAAGAAGAGAAATACTAAACCTGATAAGCTTAGTAATAATTTTACCCGCCAATCATATTCGCACCAAATCATAGTAGAATTCTTCTTCTATTAACTAATATATTCGGTATATTCATTTGTTATTATATACTGTTATTGAGATATGCCAACGGGTTTTAAATATTAACGAATATATAATCGAACATAAACATTGAAAGAGGGTAAAGGTTGAGAATCATAAAGCAAATAACAAACCGAGAAAGTAAATCTCTTGACCAGTATTTTTTGGATATAGGAAAAGTTGATCTTTTAACTGCTGATGAAGAAGTAGCTTTAGCAATAAAGATCAGGAATGGAGATTCAGATGCACAGAATAAATTGGTAAAGGCTAATTTAAGATTTGTGGTTTCGGTTGCAAAGATGTATCAGAACCAGGGACTTTCACTTGGGGATTTAATAAATGAAGGAAATTTTGGTCTGATTAAAGCTGCAAAGCGGTTTGATGAAACGCGGGGATTCAAGTTTATCTCTTATGCTGTTTGGTGGATCAGACAAGGTATAACAACAGCAATTGCCGATCAAACGAGAGTAGTTCGTCTTCCGGTTAACAGGATTGGAAACTTAACAAAACTTAATAAAGCTTATAAAGTCTTTGAGCAGGAAAATGAACGAGCACCTTCTCAGGAAGAGCTTGCTAAGATTCTCGATGTTAGTGCTGATGATGTGGCTTTTACTCTTGAGACATCCGGACGCCAGTTATCAATGGATGCTCCCTTTATAAACAGTGATGAGAATAATACCAGCTTGAAGGATGTTATTCCTAACCTGAATCAGGATTCACCTGATAAACACCTGATGAAAGAATCTCTTGAGAAAGAGGTTGCAAATATTTTATCCAAACTCGAAACAAGAGAAGCTGAGGTAATTAAGCTTTTGTATGGAATCGGAAGTAATCATAAAGCTACTCTGGAAGAGATCGGAGAAAGGTTTAATCTGACAAGGGAAAGAATAAGACAAATAAAAGAAAAAGCTTTAAAAAAATTAAGAAATAAAAAACAATGCGGAAGACTTAAGGATTATTTGGGGTAAAATTTTTCTAATAGGAAAAGTCTTTTCTAAATGTAAATTTCCCTGATAAAGTAGGAAATGAAATTGTTTCTTTAAAACAGTTGTTATAATTTAAAGTGCAATTATTTAATCCCCAATTTGACTGTAAACCAGTGAAGAAATGCTAAGAGTTGGTGGGAAAAAAAGCATTATCGGAATTCAATAATAAATCATAAACCAAAAATGAAGCTTAAGAGATATATTATTAATAATAATAAAATTATTACATCAATGATTTTATTACTTGGGGCAAGTTATTACTTTTTCCAAAAGTAAATTATAGTATTAAGTATTGTATTCTCCATTATTTTGATTTTATGTTTAATAAACAAATTCTTAAAAGATAAATTTAAATACTTTTGGATTATTACTTTAGGTATTATTTCGTTTATGATATTGAACTTATTTTTTTCTAATTCCTTGATTAATGAAATTCCTGGAAATAAAATATTTGGCGTATCAGATTCTAACATTGCTAAAGAGATATTACAACCAGATACATTAAAATACTCACAAAGTGAAATTATCTTCCATAATAAATCTATTTCAGATTTTCTTACAGAATTAATAACAAATGATCAGAATTCTGTTATTTCTCGCGAAGAATCTAAGATGCAAATGCGCTTGTTTTATGTCGCCATCCTTTCTGCTCTAATATCCTTTCTTTTAAATAAAAAATACAACTTGAACAAAAAAATAATAATTGTATTAATATTTATAATATTGTCAATGTATGGTTTAGAAATTCATAATTACGATATGCTCAAAAGGGGTCAGGCATCATTAGAAGTGAAAGTTATTGCAACTAACACTCTCTTAAATGAAGATTCATCAAGTGTAAAATATAATTTAAATCTTGAGCCACTAATTTCTAAAATGAAAGATTCCTCAAATAGCTTAACGAGAAAAATAAAAACCGCTTTAATAATAGATGTAGAAAGATTTATTTTTTATATCCTTCCACTTATGCTTTTAATTGGTTATGATATATTTCAATCTTTAAAACCTCAAAGCAACAACGAGTTCTAAAATTTCCAGGACATATCTAATAAGAGATAATTCCCTGAAGCTTCGAAAAATTATTTCTAAAATCGAAACTCTATTCCAAAGGTTCCACTACTTCAGCATCCCATTTTCTTGCAGTTCCGAGTAAGCCGACAATTGCAAGTCCACCAAAAGCAAAAGGTGCAAGAAGAGGCTTGTCTTTTTCTTTCTCTTCGTGTTCTTTCTTCTCAGCAGAAAGATTAATTTCATCTTCCTCTTCAACTACATGAAAATAAAAACCGGCACCCGCAATTATAAACGAGGCAAACAGAAAAATCTGCATCCACTTAATTATTTTTTCTTTCCAAGCAATCACTGTTACTATTCCAAGCCCCACCCCAAATACGCTGAACACAACCGGAATAAATGCCATTATTTCCTCATCCAAGATTTCCCAATGTTCTATTATAGTATCTGCAAGAAGGAAGATAAAACCTGCAGTTACGATAAGTATCAGCAGTCTGTTAAGCGAATATTTTTTGAACATAATTTCTCCCTGTTAAAAGTATGCTGTAAAAATAATAATTTGCGACCTGACCGCATATTTTTACAATGCAAAAGATTAAGACCTATCTCAAAAACCGGGTAAAATCCAAAAAATTTTGCTCTCTTTCAGGGAACCATCAGCAGACCCAAATGATACTTTGTTATTTAGCAATAATTTGCTACTATTAAGCGACTAAAAAATCAACCTTAGTGAAAGAGTTTAGAGATAAATCAGACGATAAACTCTACCCGGATGTAATTTTCCCTTAAGTATTTAAAATATAAAGCGATAGGAGTAAAATGAAAAATCTATTTTTCTTCTGTTTATTATATTTTTCAACATTCAAACTGGTTTTCGCACAGGCACAGGTTGATCCTTTTAACTGGACTGAACCAATAGTTGTACAATCAAATGATATTTTTATTCAATGGCTTGAAAGCACTGGCGGAATAAAACACAGCTATCAAAAAATATATCGTTACAAAATTGACAGCACTTTTCTTCCCGTTGACAGTTCAATTTCCAAAACACTAAGGAAAGAAGATAGCCGAACAGGAGGCGGATTGTATTCAGATGCGGCTACCGGAAAATTCAATATTGATCAATATGATGATGTGGTTTCAATATGGCGGGGGCAGTCCGGAATTAATATTATGATTCCACAATTTGACACTACTAAATCTAATTGGACTGTTACAATCCAGGATAGTATTAATACAATTCAAAATGACAGGATCTATGTTAGAACTGCTGACATTGATGGTGACAGCCTTGATGAATTTATAATTGCTTATTTGGATAACGAAGATTCAGTGCATTTTAATTTATATGATGTTGATTCAACATTACATCCAACTTTAATTTCCACTTTTTGTAGTGAGAAAGTAATTGCTGCAAAGAGTTTTCAATATATAAGATATTTTATTGAGACTGGTGATTTTAATGGTGATGGGACTGACGAGCTGGTTCTTTTTGCTACCGAAAGCCCTCAGCCATCTACTAACGTACGTGTGAAAATAAAAATCTTTGATTTTGAATCTGACTCTATTATTGCAAAAGGAGAAACTTTTATTAACCTTTCGCCATTTAATATCAGCATTTTAAGTGATTTTGCTATGGCTGGTGCAGCAGGTCAGTTTAAGAAAGATAGTAAAAAGGAGATTGCATTAATCTCAACTATGATTGTAGATGGATTTTATTATTCTTATAACTTTCTTTTAGAGGCAAGTTCAGACCTGCAAACTTTAACATATGGTTCAAGAGAAGGTCTCAGCTTAAATTTTCTTACGCTTCATGACCAGCTTGGTGCAGCATCGGGTGACTTAAACAATGACGGGAGAGATGAAGTGGTTTTCAATACTGGAGAACACAATTATATTTTAGCGACCGATGATAATTTAAATTTATTACTAAAAATTACCAGTAATATTGCTTCCGGGGGGGATGACGATAATCTGCAAAGTTATAACTACATCAAAGTTAAAGACGTTAACCAGGATAATCGTGAAGATATTATTGTTGTGAAAAATTTTGTTGACAACCAATTTGCAGATGGATTTTTTGTAGCAATTGCTGCTGCAGATGATAACCTTACTCAGTTAACTTTGCTTGGAAGATTATTTGGAGATGAACCGCAATCGGATACTTACCAGCAATATTCTATTGCGGTTGGAAATTTTGACGGGCTTGATTTTAAAATCGGGCAGCCGTACCATTATACACAAAATAATGTTGTCCAGCCATTAGTTATTCTTAATGCTCCTCCCGTTCATTTTGATGTTCTTAACGGACAGTCCTATGATGTTAATGAATGTTATAATGGTGGGGATTGCGATTTCTTTTCTAAATACATTAAACAAAATACGACAACTGTAGAAGTAACAACAAAAGTTCATAATGATTGGGCATTATCAGCAGGAGTTGGAGGATCCGGAAGTATTGTTGCCACACCATTAGGTGCCGGAGCTACATTTAATTATGAAGCTTATTTGCTCTACAAACATGGTGCTCACTTTACTAATGACTCAACAAATATTAGAACAGTAACTGTTGGCGTTGAAGTTCAAGCAAGAGAGGATGATCAGATTTACTCAACTGTTACAGACTATGATCTCTGGGAATATCCTGTCTTCCATGGAAATGAAAATTTCCCGAGAAATACTATTATGACTTTAGTTCCTAATAATGTACGTGGGCAATGGTTTCCAAGTAAAAGTTATTACGCTCTATCGTATATTCCTGATCATGAAGTTGGCAATATTCTTTCATACTTTCCTTATGATACACTCAGCAACAATCCTAATTCAGAACAGACTATTAAAGCAAATTATGTCTCAGACAGTTTTACTTTAAGTGCAAATACATCTTATGACTGGAATCTGATGTTTAATGATTTTACTCAGGCTCAGGCAGATACAACAAAAGAAAATGGATTAAGCTTTAAGTTTAGTTTTATTGTCATCGTACAGGGAGATTTTACTAATACAAAGATGACAACTCACCGGACATCTGTAACAAATCAGATTAATTTGAAATTCACATTTGGGAAGTGTTAATATGGGAATTGGTGATGTGAAATATACTGTTACACCATATTCCTACTGGGGGAAAAATGATGCCCTGGTTATTGATTATGCAGTTAAGCCGGAACTTGCGCCTCCGGGATTCCCACATACATGGTGGCAGGACAATTATGGTAATAATTCAGACCCGACTTTTATTCTTCCATGGCATCTAGATCCTGAAAAAGGTTTTCCTGTTAGCGAAGGAGCAAAACGTTATCAGACTAATGATATTATTCTCTACCCGGTTAATCCTTTGCCTGGAGATACTGTTACCATTACAGCAATAGTGAGAAATTATAGTTTAATTCCAACACCCTCAGCGGTGTCCGTTTCATTTTATATTGGAGACCCGGATTCCAATGGTGTTCCAATAATCGGAATAAATGGGACTAACACTATTAATACAATTGGTCCAGTACTCAGCCGGTACCGATCGGAAGTGGAATTTAAATGGATTATACCTAGCGGATTGCCTTCCTTTCCAAGAATATATGCAGTGCTGGATGAATCAAATTCAATTAATGAAATTCATGAGAACAATAATAAAGGTTTTAATGTTTTGGGAAGAACATTGGTTTCAACTGATTTAACAGAAGAAGATTTACTTATTCCTCAAAGGTTTATGCTTTACCAATCCTATCCGAATCCATTTAATCCAGTAGCAACAATAAAATATTCAATTCCTGAAAGTGAATTAGTAACCTTGAAAGTATTTGATATAATGGGTAGAGAAGTTGATGTCCTTGTTAATGAATATAAAACTGCCGGAACATACAGCCAACAATTTAATGCAGGCAAAATTTCAAGCGGTGTTTATTTTTACCAGATTAAAGCAGGTAATTTTATTGAGACAAAGAAGATGGTTTTGATAAAATAGTATTATTTATATAGAAGGAACATCACTTTTGTACTTAATGAATAAAAAATGATGTTCCAAAATGAATAAGGAAAATACCTGATATATTTAATAATAGATTATTTACTCTTTAACTTTTTCCCAGTAATCTGTAAACTGATCACTGCTAGCAGTCATTCTGTCTCCATTAAAAGTAACAGTTACAGGATCAAAAGGCATTTTAATTTCAAGTTTTCCATCTGCTTCTTTTACCGGAACTGTTGAAGATTGTTCTTCCATCTGGTAGCTGAGACCTTTTCCGCCAATTTCATCATTCATAACAGAAAAAATAACAGTTTCACTATAATCTTTATCCGTTAATTTATAAGTGGAAACAAGTGAGTATGAAAAATGCTTTCCGTTTTTATCCTTATAAACAACATTAAAATTCCTGTTGGTTTTTGTAAAAGTCATTAAACCCATTACATCAGGTGATTTTAGCCTGGTTCCATCCGGCAGTTTGCGCAAAACAAGACGGTAGGTTCCTTCAATATCGGTTGTTTGCGGAATTATAAAAGATGAGATTAGAAACGAAAGCAGCAAAGTGAACAGGGAAATTTTTTTTAGCATAGCGCCTCCTTAAATAAGTGTTGTATCAGGTTTTTAATGATTTAAATCTCCGGTATGAGTTAGACTCATATAAAGAGAAATAGTTGTGATACTTTTTTATTAAAATGAATGTTGTAAAATTTATATAAACTGGTTTTAATAAAAATTAAAAATGAATTGAAGGGACTAAATAGTGATAAAAGGTTTTCAATGATGATATGATTTAGTCAGCTTTTTTATGAACTTATTAAAAGTGGCAAATTTAAATTTTTTAATTCAATCTTGAACAAACAAAACTTCTGAGACAGCCTCTTTCTTTTACCAAATCTCTTCACCCCAATCCACAACTTTTTTCACAAGCTCTTTTAGCACATCCTCATCATTTTTTCCTGAACTTTTGGGAACATGAAATGAATGATCGGCAGTTTCAAAAATATATAATGCAGCTTTCTTACCAAGTTTTTTTATAACAGGTTTAAGCAAATTGAGATCTGCAAGTTTGTCTTTTGTTCCCTGAAGAAAGAGCATCGGCACTTTAACGTTATATAAATGTTCAGCCCTTTCATTTGAGGGTTTGCCCGGTGCGTGAAGCGGAAATCCAAAAAACACAATCCCTTTTATTTTTTCCATTCCCGGTTTATCTGCATTAGAAGCAGCCATAGAAGTCATTCTGCCGCCCATTGATTTACCGCCTGCAAGAATTGGAATATCTCCTGCATATTCAGAGGCAGTTTTAATTGCTGATCGAACAGTTTCCATAAGAATTGGAGCGGGATCGGGACTCTTTTTTTTCTTTTCAACATAGGGGAAATTATACCTCAAAGTTCCGATTCCTTCTTCAGCAAGATAACCTGATACTTTTTCTATAAATGGATGCTGCATTCCAGCACCAGCTCCATGAGCAAAGACAAGTAAGAATATTGGTTTTTCAGGCAGGATTAAAATCCCACTTACCTCACTTGAACTTTTAGAGGCGGTAAATTTTATGTTATGGACTGTATTTTTCATTTTAATAAATAATTTTTCTTTAAAAGAATTTAGAAATAAAAATCATTCAAGTTAAAACAATATTTTAAAAACGGTTCTTGTTCCAATAATTAATGAAGCAATGGTCGTTTTAATCTCTTTAAGAATGCTTGGCTTATTCCTGTATTTAAAGCTATATCCATACATTTTAATTCTCAAAATTTTATGAAGATAAAATGGATAACCAAAAGACCAAAATAATCTGATTTTAAAGGGAAAGTAACTCAGTATAGAAATTTCTCTCTCAAGAAGATTTATTATACCGGGGATTTTATCTTTCAGCCAGAGATCTATATTTTCAAACTTATTGTCTAAATGTATTTTATACTCTTTAATATCTTCCGCACTAATATTAATATAACCATCATTATAGTCTTCATAAAAATCTCTCAGGCTTCCAGCATACCATAAAAATTCTCCAAGGTTTTTATAATTACCTTTAATGTTATCTTCAAAAAAAATAAAAGAATGAACCAGACCAAACATAGATTTATTTAAAAGAGATACATAATGATGAAGTTCTTTGTCAGAAAAAATACCTTTATTCCTGAGGCGGCAAACATCCATTTTCATTGCTTCAATCATAATTTTTAATTCATCTATTAAAACCTGTTTTTTACTTTGAATGGCAAACAGAATAAAATAATAGATATATGCTTCTTCATTTGAATTTACCCGGACACTCTTCCCGGATGATATTAATGAGATAATCGAAGACTGATATTCAATGAATTCTTTTTTTTCATCAAATGTTTTTGTTTTATCATCAATAAAATTATCAACCCATCTTAAATAGGCATAACATAAAAACAAATAATCTCTTCCGGGTTTTGGGATTAAAATATTAGCCATAACCCATGCTTTACTCGATCGTTTCCTGGCAATATTTTCAGCATTCCTGAAAGCAAGGTTTAACGGAATGAGGGGTTTCTCTTTGCTATTCACAAAATGAAATTTATCAAATTAAAAAAAAACTTTAATTAAATACCTGATGGTAACAGGTAATATCTGTATAAATATTTTCAGGCTCTGTAAAAAATCTTTCTCCCTGATTTTAGATGGATCATAATTATAATTTTTAATTTTATTTATTCTGTAAAAATTATAAGGAAACTGGCAAAACCAGAAAATCTTTAATTTAAAAGGAAGTCTGCTTAATTCTTCAGCTTGTTTTCCCTGAAGTTTAATAAAAGAATTTGTTTTATCTGAAAACCAGCCTGTAAAATTAGGGTCATCAACCAGTTTTTTAGTATTCAAATTATATTTTGCAATATCTTCTCTGCTTATATTGATATATCCCATTTCAAAATCTTTAACTATATCACGCAGCCAGATTAAATAAACAAGTGTTCCCAGAACCGAAAATTTGTTTATATATTTTTCTTTTTTCCCGGGAAGTAAAAGAGTATTTAGTGTAATAAATAAGGATTCAGCTTGACCATTAAGATATTTTTGAATCTCTTCTTCCGAGAAGATTCCATCATTTGCCGAACGACCAATATCCTGTCTGATTGTTTCAAGCATAATAAATATTGAATCAATTAAAAAAGGTTCCTCATTTCGAATAGCAAAATTGATATAATTGTATATAAAGTATTCTTCAGTAAAATTTATTTTAAATTCCTTCCCTGAAGAGATTAATTTGACAAGGTTAACCTGGTTTTCTAAAAAATATTTTTTTTTCTGGATTGTAGCAGCGTTGTTATCAATGTAATCATCAATCCATCTTAAATAATAATACCAGAAATAAAGATGTTTCCGGGCTTCGGAAGAGATTAATATTGATGATAAAATTTTAAATTTGGGATTTTTTACAAAGAGAACTTTATCCGAGTTTTTAACCACTTCTTCAAAAGTTATTGAAGCTGAACCATTATAATTCATATATGACGGGTCCTTCAACATCAAAAGAGATTATTCTGTTGTGTAAGGGTGAATTAAGATCAAGATTAATTTTTTTAAGGGATAAATCTATATCTCTTTTTTCATGAAGCAATTCTTTTTCCTCACCCTCATATAACTTCGTTCCGATAAAATCTTTATTTGACAGCCAGCTCTTCAGGGAAATTAAAATTAAAGAGAGTATGCCATTATCCAACCAAAACTCTGAAACAGAGGGAACCTGGGAATAAACAAATACGGTTTTCTGCATTTTAAATGGTATCCAGGAACCGCTGATAAATCCTTTTGTAAATCTTATAACACAACTTATTTCGGGAATATTATTAACAGCTGTTTGGTTATTTATTGCCCAGTCTTCTGAATAATTAATCAATATATGATTTGTAAAAGAGGGCTTCTCAGGAGCTTTCATTATTACTTCACTCAAATAATTATTGAAATTTCCTTTCCCAACTGATTTATATGCCCCCATATCTCCATACAATAAAAATTTAGAACCCTGGACAAATTCATTTGAAAAATTCAATCCTCTTTTTATTGCAGACTGGATTGATTCAATTCTTTCAACATCATTACAATTCCTGGCACTGTGCACAATTGTTACCATCTTGTTAAAACCAAGCTTTTGAAAAATTTCGCCGAACCTGATAAAAAACCTAACACCACTTTCATATTTTTCTACATCGGATGTGCCTGGGTTACTGCTTCGATGACCATCAAGTATAAGATAAGGAACGAAAAGGTTAATGTATTTATTAATCTCAATATCTTTAAAGTGAATAAAAGGATTTGATTCAGACAGATGCATAACCTGGAAAAGTATTTTCTATCGTTATATAATTATGAATATCAAAATATAAAATGAAAAAGAATATTAAAAGGTTGGATATGTCGGAAACTTAGACAAATTATTATTAGTTAACTATCCTTGCATTTCTTTAGCATTCAAAATAACTTTAATTTTAATTTTTTAAGCATTATGATACAAGAAGCAGATGAAAAGAACATTGCTGTTAACAGAAAAGCAAAACATGAATATCACCTGATGCAGTTGTTTGAAGCAGGTATCGTTCTTACTGGAACGGAAGTAAAATCTTTGCGGGATGGTAAAGCAAATCTCGTTGATAGCTATGCAATTTTAGAAAAAGGTGAGGTCTGGCTTAACAATGCTCACATAAGCGAATATAAGCATGGCAATATTAGTAATCACGACCCGACGAGAAGCAGAAAACTGCTGCTTAATAAAAGTGAAATACGAAAGCTAATTGGAAAAGTAAAAGAAAAAGGATTAACGTTAATTCCGCTTCGTTTATATTTTAAAAAAGGAAAAGTAAAAGTCGAACTTGCTCTTGCAAAGGGAAAGAAGGTTTATGATAAAAGAGAATCAATTGCCAAACGTGATATGCAAAGAGACCAGGAAAGAAAGTTTAAATATTAAAATGCAGAGGGTAAATAGCGAAGAACATAGAGTAATTAATAAAAATTATTTTGAACTATGCTGTTTGCTCTTTGCACTATGCGGGAAAGAAAATTGATGAACAAATCGCAGTTCCCTTTAATTAATGAACAAATGGATCTTATTAAGCGGGGTACATTTGAAATTATTCCAGAGGACGAACTTGTTAAAAAAATTGAAAAATCATTAAAAGAAAAAAAACCATTAAATATTAAACTCGGATGCGATCCGAGCAGACCTGATCTTCATATCGGTCATTCTGTTGTTTTAAGAAAGCTTGCTCAATTTCAGGAACTTGGTCACCAGGCAATTTTAATCATCGGGGATTTTACCGGCATGATTGGAGATCCTTCTGGTAGAAATGCAACAAGACCTGCATTATCTCTTGAAGAAACCAGGAAAAATGGTCAGAGTTATTTCGAACAGGCTTCAAAAATTCTTGATAAAGAAAAAACTAAAATTGTTCATAATTCAGAATGGCTCAGCAAAATGAATTTTGAAGATGTAATAAAACTTTCTTCAAAATATACTGTTGCAAGAATGATTGAACGAGATGATTTTACAAAGCGTTTTAAAGCCGGTGAACCAATTAGCGTACACGAATTTCTTTACCCTCTTGCACAGGCAATGGATTCTGTTGCAATAGAAAGTGATGTAGAACTTGGAGGTACTGATCAGAAATTTAATTTGCTGGTTGGAAGAGATATTCAGCGTGAGTTTGGAATGGAACCCCAGGTAATTTTAACAATGCCATTACTCGTTGGAACTGATGGGGTTGAGAAGATGAGCAAATCCTATAATAATTATATAGGAATTTCAGATACTCCAAATGAAATTTACGGCAAAACCCTCTCAATTCCAGATAGTCTTATTTATACCTACTTTGAACTGGGAACTGATATTCCGAATGATGAATTGAAAGAAATAAAAGCAAAGTTGAATGACAAACAAATAAATCCCCGTGATTTGAAAAGACAATTGGCCCGGACAATTGTAAGAATTTATTATGATGAGAAAACTGCAGTTGAAGCAGAAGAGGCATTTGATAAGATATTCATTAAGAAAGAAATTCCGGATGAAATTCCTGAACATAAAATCTCTTCAGGAAACAAGAAAATTAATATAATAGACCTTATTCTTGCAGTACAATTTGCTCCATCAAAGAGTGAGGCAAGAAGACTTGTTGTTCAGGGAGGCGTCACTATCGATGGTGAAAAGATTAATGATATTAATAACGAAGTTGACATTGAAAAAGAAAAAATATTAAAAGTGGGAAAAAGGAAATTCATTAAAATAATTTCTGTTTAGAAAGGAGATGATAATTTGTATGTACCAACACGAATATTCTTTACAAAAGGAGTTGGAAGACATAAAGAGTACCTTAGTTCTTTTGAACTGGCTTTAAGATCTGCCGGAATTGAAATATGCAACCTTGTAACAGTGAGCAGCATTTTCCCCCCGAACTGCAAAAGGATTACAAAAGAAGAAGGGCTAAAAGAACTTCAGCCGGGACAAATAACTTTTTCAGTTATGGCACGAATTGCTACCAATGAACCTAACAGGCTTATAGCTTCATCTATTGGTGTGGCTTTACCGGCGGATACAAACGCATACGGGTATCTTTCAGAGCATCATCCATTCGGGCAAACTGAAAAAACTGCCGGTGAATATGCTGAAGACCTGGCTGCTACCATGCTTGCTACTACTCTTGGAGTTGAATTTGATTCTGAAAAAGACTGGAGTGAAAGAGAAAATATTTATAAGATGTCCGGAAAGATTGTACGCTCTTTCAACATAACACAATCTGCCGAAGGTGATAAAAATGGTTTATGGACTACAGTAATAGCTGCAGGAATTCTGCTTCCTTAAAAATGAGGTTAATAATTGTTTGGCGAATTTACGTTCTGGATATTTTTCTGGATTTTAGTTGCAATTTTATTTTACATAGATCTGTATGTAACGGATCATCGCAGGGGTGTAATAACATTAAAGTCTAGTTTAAAATGGAGCGGTATCTGGATTCTTACCGCCCTGCTTTTCAATGTTTTTATTTATTTTTACCTTGAAGATGGACATAAGAAAGCTCTTGAATTTATAACCGGCTATCTTGTAGAATATTCACTTTCGGTTGATAACCTGTTTGTTTTCCTCCTGATATTCAGGGTAATGAAAGTTTCTTCTGAAAATCAGCCGCAAATACTTAAATGGGGAATAATCAGTGCAATAATTTTCAGGATTGCTTTTATTTTTCTTGGCGTCGGATTAATAAAACTTTTCCACCCGGTTATATACTTTTTTGCATTAATCCTTTTATATGCTGCCTATAAAATGGCTTTTGGAGGTGATTACGAAGTTAAGCCTGAAGGTAATCCCTTAGTAAAGTTTGCAGAAAAATATTTTAAGCTTGATTCAGGTGATAACGGGAGAAAGTTCTTTATAAAGAAAAAAAATAAAATTTATATGACAAATCTTTTTCTTACACTTCTAATAATCGAATCTACCGACATTGTTTTTGCAGTTGATTCCATTCCTGCTATAATTGCAATTACAAGAGATGAGTTCATTATAATCTCTTCAAACATATTTGCCATTCTCGGGTTACGTGCACTTTACTTTTCGCTGGCAGGAATTGTTAATCTCTTTGCTTACCTCAAGTATGGGGTTGCTATTGTATTGTTTTATGTTGGGATAAAAATGATCATATCGGATTTTTATGAAATCCCAACTGTTATTTCTTTCTGTGTTATTATTGCCTGCCTTGGAGGTTCAGTTGTTCTATCAATTCTTAAAAGGAAATCTTCTTTACAAGAAGACCGGAAAAGTGAATAATAACTGCAAAGAATAATCCAACCAGCATTGGTTCAATTATATAAATGTCATAGCTAAATTTATTCCTTAAGAAATACCACGCGGTACTTGAAGCTAGTGCGATTAACATTTCTGCAATAATTATTTTTTTATTAACTCTTAAGGAAGGATAATAAGAACTTATAACAGGAAGTATTATTGCAGGTATGCAAAGCGAACCTATTGTATACCAGATTTCAATTACTGAAGGTATTGTGTATGCGAGTATTACCGCAATTATTCCTGAGATAGCCAGTCCTGCAACGGTGTAAGATTTTAACCGTGTTTCTTCTTGCATCTTTTGATAGCCTGAAAATAAAATCTCTTCCGATAGTTGTTGCGCTAAGAAATAAAAAACTATTTGCTGTGGACATAATTGTAGCAAACATTGCCGCATAAAAAATTCCTTTTAGTCCATTTGGAAGTACAATTTCAGAAAGTAATGGATAAGCTGTCATAGGTGACTTTAAATCGGGCAATAGCGCCCTTGCATAAAGTCCTGTTGATGTTGTAAGAAAATCAAATAAAAACCAGAAAAATATTGAAATGATTATTCCCTTCATTGCAACATTTCCATCTTTTGCAGCATAACATCGTTGATGAAAACCGGGATCTGCAAACGTCCACAATGCAATTAAAAACCATATTATTATAAAAGTTATTGAAGTTCCGCCATCTAATTTGAGGTGATTGGGGGGAAGAGCTTTTGTCAGATAATCTAATCCTCCTGCAGAATTATAAGAGAAAATAAAAATCAATATGAAACCGGCAAACATTATAAAGAATTGAATTGCATCGGTATATAGATCGGCTTTAAAACCTCCACGGAATAAATAAATAAGTGAAAGAAGAAGTCCTATTACAAGGCTGTAAACAATATCAATATTAAAGATAAGGGAAATAAGATTTGCGGTCATTAAAATATAAGGTGCGGGTGAAACGAGTAAAAAAACAATTACTGCAGAAAGAAGCCCCGTTCCCTTTCCATAAACTTCAGTAAGTTTATCCGGAATAGTAAAAAGAGAAGCTTTCCTGATTTTTTTTGCAAAGAATATTGCAAATAGAAGAGCAAAAATATAGTAAGGAAAACCTTGAGTAAACCAGCTTACAATGCCATATCTGTAAGTGAATTCTCCAACACCTAAAATTCCGCCATACCAGGTGGAAACTGTAGTTAAAACAAATAATTTTAGACCAACATTTCTGCCTGACAGGAGATAATCATCTGCTTCGTCGGAATATTTTCTTCCTGCCCAAAAGCCAACACCAATAACTACCAGGAAAAAGAAAATATATTGTTAGAATATCAATTGGACTTAAGAGAAAGCATTTGACTTTGCAGTATTAAAATTTCTTACAACGAAAATTAATCCCCCTGTAATTTTAAGATTTAACTTTTTCAGATAAAGCAGCATTACTTGTACTTTCCTTTTCACCGAAAGGCAGGATGGTATTTTTTAAAGGATATTTCAATCCCATTGAAGTAATTTTTGTTTTCTTATCAAATCCATACAAAGAAATTATCTCACCGGGAAAAGTTTTTAATTCAACTTTTCCTTTGATAGGGAGTAAGCAAGATTCTTCAGCAATAAATTTTAATTTTATTTTATCAAAGAACTTAATTACAATTCCGAGATTACAAAATGTATGATCGAGCCTGTTGCCTGTAACTCCTAACAAAACTGCTTCATTAAATCCTTTTTTAATTGCAAACTTCAGACATTTTTCAACATCGGTATCATTCTGTCTTTTCAGTTTTATAATTTTTGATTTTCCTGTATAAAATTTAATTGTGCTTTCAGTTATAGAATCAAAATCGCCAATAATAAAGTCAGGAATAAGACCAAGAATTCTTTGCCTTATTTGCACCGCCATCTGCACAAATAAGAGTTGAGTAATTCTTCTTTTGCAGAAATTAATTACACTTTTTTCAGGAGGTTTTCCATTAGCGAGTATTATGCATTTTTTCAATATGTACAAACCTACTATTCTGTCATGTCGAATCTTTGAGTCTTCGTGCCTTGTGGCTAACTTAAATGCCACCAAGTATCCAGTGCACATGATTCACACTAAATGAGAAATAAAATTACAATCCTAATTGCAATCCACTAAGAAAATTTCTTTCTGCTGCCGGGAAAAATTCATTGCCGATTGCAAATGCTGAATATAAATTATCAAAAATATTATTTACCTGGAGAAATATTTTTGAAGGACTGAGAGAATCAAAAAATTAATTTCATAGCTTCCTAAAAAATCTGCGACAAAATAAGCTTCGTTTTTATTATCTGAATAACTGACAAAACCCGGGATACTGATTTAAATAAGAAGCAATATTTTTATCATAATTATCAGAATAAAAATTTCCGACATATTTTCCTGTTAAGCTAAAATATAACCCTGCATATTTAAAATTGATTCCAAAGTTTGCAAGAAAATCAGGGAAACCGCTAATCCTGTTTCCATTTAATTCAATGAATTATTTGAATCGAGAAAAAATTTTCCTTTATTAATAGTGTTCTTACTGTACGTTGCATTCCCAAATATTTCCAGGTATTCAACCGGTTTTATTAATAGCAGAAGTTTCAATCCCCTGGTGAATCAGTTTTATCAACATTTCCTGTAACCGGCTGACCAAATCTATCAACTTGTCCATTTGCAACAATCTCATTATTGAAAAGCATATAAAAAACATTTAAAGAAATGTATTAAATTTTTTGTATTGAAAGAAGTCCCAATTTCAAAATCATTCATTGTTTCAGGTTTAACAAGAGGTTCATTAAAATTATAAGAACCATCTGCATTTTGTTGAAACTGAGGTGCGGCTCCTCCGCTTGATTCGGCAGCATCATAATAATTATTCAGTCTTGGTTCTCTTGATACTCTTGCAAAAGAAAAATAAATATTCTGAAAGGGATTAAGATTATAATTTATTCCCGACTCTAGGGTTAATAAAAGTATCGTTTACTGAAAAATCATTCCCGACATATTTTTCATTATAAATTCTGTATTTATGATAAGCAATCTGTATTTCTCCAAGGAAATTTAAATTTATCATTTAGTTTATAGGATTCATGACAAAAATCCGTTTAATTATATTATTACTTCCGTTAAAAAATAATAGTAATAATCTTTAGTCAGACCTGCAGGAAGATTTTCACCAAAATTAATTGCTCCCCAGTGATTTGATTTATGAAAACGAAATTCACCTCCGACAATAAATTCTCCGTTTTGTATGTTTCCAGCTTAATCTGGGAATCCAGCCAAACTGAGTATTTTCCACCTGTGCTCTTATAAGAACATTGCCGGGGTTTTGAGTTGGATTAAATCCAAATTCCTGAGTTAATCTTAAATAAGTGGTATCAGCCCAGGAACCATCGAAATCAAAAAAACCATCTCCTTCAACAAGGAAAAAAGCTGAGTTTAATGTAACATTATTATTTAATTTTAATTCATTAAGAAGTTCATAATGAGGCTGTGAGAAATTTTCAATTTCAACAGGTCTTCTCGTTAAAGTATAAGTATAACCTGATTCATCTGCTTCCCAATAAGAATAATTTTCCCTTCTTAATTTTTTATTTTTAATTGTAAATTTTGGTAACCCTGTATAAGCTAGTCCATCTTCAATAGGTCCGCCAAAAAAATTAATTTGTGTTGTAAGATTTTCATCATATCTCACAGCAGACAGATGATAAGAATTAAATTTAACCCATGAATTATTTCTGTAACCGCCTGATAGTATTTGTCCAAGCTTTGCATAAACAGAATATTTATTATCAATTAATCCGCTTGAAAAAGAAGCTGAATATTTTCTTGTATTATAACTTCCGATAGAAGCAGAAATTTCAGCTTTAGGTTCGTTAGAAAAAACAGAAGTAATAATATTTATTGAACCGCCGATTGCCGGATAACCAAGTGCACCGCTTCCGGCACCTCTTTGCACTTGAATAAGATCGGTGCTTGAAAGAATGTCGGGAAAATCAAGCCAGTAAACATTATGATCTTCAGGATCATTTTGAGGAATACCGTTTATCGAAACTGAGATCCTTCGCTGGTCAAATCCCCTAATATTTAAATAGTTATACCCGATTCCATTTCCTCCTTCTGAGTAAAATGTAGTTGAAGGAAGATAACTCAGGAATTCAGGGATATCCTGAACAGTATAATTTTCTTCAATTTTTTTCCTGTTCAGTTTTTCAAAAGTTACAGGTGTAATTCCTTCTTCACCAAGACTGCTTTCAACAAAAACTGTTTGGGAAGGTATTATTTGAGGTGATAATCTTATCGATATGATCTTGTCAAAATCATTTTTTCTGATTAAATATTTTTCCGGTTTATAACCAACATAGGTTATAACAATAACATCACCCTCAGAAATATTCCGTAAAACAAAATCTCCATTTCCATCAGTTGATGTTCCAATACTTCCATTCCCTTCTAAAAGAACGTTAGCTTTAGGTAAAGGCTTATTTGTTTCTGAATCAAAAACTTTTCCCTTTATTGTATCCTGAGCAAATACAGAACCATTTAAAATGGAAAAAAGAATGACTAAATATTTCATCGTACCCTCGCTGTTTGCCGATTGGCAGATTAAATAAAAAAAGCCGTCAGAAACGGCTAAAATTTTAATCATTCTTTTAGCCCGTTTTCCTACGCTGGTATTATCCAGATCAGGTTTCAGGGTATATTCTCAGTCCTGCAACAAGGACACCCCTAACGGCTAATCAATAAATATTTTTAAGAACTTAAAAGAGAAAATAATTCTAATGTGTTATTCAATTTTAAGAATCTGACCAATAATAATTTTATTACTAATAAGTGCATTAATGCTTTTTAATTTTGCAACTGACATATTATAAGCTTTTGCAATTGAAAAAAGAGAATCGCCATTTTTTACAGTATGAGTTTTTCCTTTACTGATATTATGATTTTCTTTACTGGTTGTTTTAGTTTCGGGAATATCATAAACATCAGAATCAGAATAAATTTTTAGAGTTTTCCCTGCGATTATTTTATTGCTTTTTAAACCGTTCCATTTTCTAATACTTGATGAAGAAACCCTGTACTGCTCTGCAATTTGTCCAATAGTCTCACCGGATTTTATCTGGTGGTAAATAACGTTTGAAGAAGTTTTTGAAGTGTTATCTCCTAATGAAGAAGTTTTTTCACTTGAATAAATCTTAATCATTTTCCCCGCTATAAGGGAATTACTAGTCATTTTATTCCACTCTTTAATCATCGCGATATTAACACCAAATTTTTCTGCCAGTTCACTAATCGTATCACCTCTTTTTACCCTGTAACGGAATAATGAAGTCTTATTAGTGTTTACAGCATCTTTAGAAGTATAATATGAAGGCGATTTATCTGTATAAATTTTTAAATTCCTGCCGGCATAAATTGTATTCTCGGTGATGTTGTTCCAATCCTTAATAGAAGAAATAGACACATTATACTTATTAGCTATAGAGTTTAAAGTTTCTCCTCTTCTTATCCTATGATATACCACTGAACTTATATTTTTTTGAACAGTATTCTGAGAAGTGATTGTTTTTTCAATCGGAGATTGACTATCCAGGCTTGTATAAAAATCTTTTTTATCTTCAGGAACATAGATTGTAAGGTTTTGACCAACAATTACAGTAGAGGTATATGGAATATTATTCCAGTTCCTTATATCACTTACCCTCGAATTGAAAATATCCGCAATGCTTAAAAGGCTCTCATTCTTCTTAACATGATAATTAACGGCAACCATTCCTTCAGGAATAACAACTGAATTTTCAGATACGGTTCCAATGTTCTTTTCTGTTAAATCTGCATTATCTGATGCAGTTACAATGAGGTTATCATCTGCAGATTCATCATCGCCAGTATTGTCTTTATTCAAAGAAATATAAGGAGAAACATACTCGCCGTCTTCATTTGCGGTTTCAGTATTTGTGTTGTAAGCAAAGTTTTTATCATTAAGGTTTGATACAGGAATTTTTAATTCAACACCCTTCGAGAGTTTGGTTTTTGTTGAAATGTTATTTGCATCAGCTAAGTCTTCCCTGGTAATTCCATACTTGTTAGCAATTTTTGTTATTGTTTCACCCTTCTTAACTATATGTACAAGATATGTTCTCCGGGCATCATCCGGAATGTTTACAAGGTTGGATGCAAATGTATTATAACTTCCTTTGGGGATTTTAAGTGGATAGCCGCCGGAATAATTCATTGGAGTGCAAAGCTGAATTAATTCCGGGTTCATATCTCTAAGAGTTTCTAAATCAATACCGGCAATTCCCGAAAGGTATCCTAAATCAATTGCTTCACTAATCTTGTAAACATCACATTGATAAGGTGTTTCAGGAACAATATCTGTAAATCCATATTTCACCGGATCCATAGCTATCAGGCAAACTGCAATATATTGCGGTACATAGCTTCTTGTTTCCTTTGGAAGAAATCTTCTGATTGACCAGAAATCATCATCACCGCTTTTCCTCATAGCTTTTTTAACCCTGCCTTCACCGGAATTATATGCAGCAAGTACCAGGTACCAATCACCAAGAGAAGCATACAAATCTCTCAAATGCTGGGCTGCAGCTCTTGTAGATTTTTCAGGATCTCTTCTTTCATCAAAATAAAAATCTGTCTGTAAACCATATAATCTTCCTGTTGATTTAATAAACTGCCATAAACCTACAGCACTTGCCCAGGAACGAGCTACAGGATTTAAACCACTTTCAACCATACTTAAATAAACCAGCTGCTGCGGAACACCTTCTTCTCTGAAAATTGAAGTCATCATAGGAAAGTACTTTCCTGAACGGGAAAGCCAAAGTTCCATATGTTTTCTTCCTTTACCTGTAAAATACTCAACCCATTGATCAACGCTTGAATTAACTTCAAGTGGAACATCAGCAGGAATTATTAAGGGATTTGTTTCTTCTTTTTCGTTTGCTGAAAATTGAAGTTCTGGCATTGATTTGCCCATCCATTCTTCAAGAGCTGAGAGAGAAACATCTGTTGGAAGTTCCGGTAAGCCGTCAACATAGTTCTTGTAATCTTCTATAATTGAGTTTTCAAGCTCAACATAGGCTTCATTCTGATCAATTCCAGGATAATAACTTAGGTTGTTTATTATTCTTAATGAAGATTCATAGTTAGAAACAATATCGGAAGGATTTCCCTTTTCCTGTTTAGATAAAGCCTGAACATAAAATTGTCGTGCTTGTTCGAGCATTTCAGCAACTATTCCACTTTTAGGATAATTGCTCGTATTTTCTTTTTTCGTATTTGATTCATCATTCGAAACCTGGTTAACAGAACTGCAAGACGTAAGGAATACTATCATTAGTATGGCAATAAAGTTCAAAATAAACATTTTCTTCATAGAATCTCCGATAATTAATGAATCTTCCGGCGGCAATATAAGTTTCACTTTTTTATTTATCAAGTAAAAAATTAAATAGTTTTAGTTAATCAATAGTTTTTTAACAAGTTACCTACAAGGGAATATTCCCATGTTTTTTTCTTGGATTTTTATCCACTTTATTTTCCAAAATATTAAAAGCATTAATTAATTTCAATTTTGTTTCTCCCGGCAAAATCACATCATCTATATATCCACGTTCAGCGGCTATATAAGGGTTTGCAAATTTCTCAATGTATTCATCAAGCTTTTTTTGTAATTCCTTTTCAGAATCTTTGGCTTTCTCAATTTCTTTTTTGAAAATTATTTCCACTGCGCCTTTGGGACCCATAACTGCTATTTCTGCAGAAGGCCACGCATAATTAAAATCGCCTCTAATATGTTTAGAGTTCATAACATCATAAGCTCCGCCGTAAGCTTTTCTTGTAATTACTGTAACCTTTGGAACCGTAGCTTCGCAAAAAGCATAAAGTAGTTTGGAGCCATGTCTGATAATGCCGTTCCATTCCTGTTCAGTTCCCGGAAGAAAACCCGGCACATCTACTAAAACAAGAAGCGGAATATTAAATGCATCACAAAAACGAACAAATCGCGCACCTTTAACTGATGCATTAATATCCAGAACTCCAGCTAAAACCTGCGGCTGGTTTGCAACAATTCCTATTGCTCTTCCTCCAATTCTGGCAAATCCTACAATAATATTTTCGGCATAGTGGGAGTGAACTTCAAAAAAATCATTATCATCTATTAAAAGATTAATAATTTCTTTCATATCATAAGGTTTGTTTGGGCTATCCGGTATTATAGTATTAAGTCTATCATCGTTTGTTATATAACTTAAATCAAATTCAGTTTTGGGCGATCTATCCATAAAATTTAATGGTAAAAAACTCATAAGTTTTCTAACGCCGGAAAGAGTTTCAATTTCATTGTTATAGATAAAATGAGAAACTCCGCTTTTAGAAGCATGGGTCTCAGCTCCGCCAAGATCATCAAAACTGACGTCTTCGTGGGTAACTGTTTTCACCACATTTGGTCCTGTCACAAACATATAACTTGAATTTTTAACCATAAAAATAAAATCAGTAATTGCCGGAGAATAAACCGCACCTCCCGCACAAGGTCCAAGTACAACTGAAATTTGAGGAACAACACCTGATGCAAGAGTATTCAACAAAAAGATATCTGCATAACCACCAAGACTTACGACACCTTCCTGAATTCTTGCACCTCCCGAATCATTTAATCCTATAACAGGAATTCCTGTTTTCATTGCTAACTTCATTATCTTCACAATCTTTTCAGCATGTGCTTCTGAAAGAGAGCCGCCAAAAACAGTAAAATCCTGACTAAATAGTGCTACAGGTCTGCCTTCAATTTTAGCAGTTCCTGTTATGACTCCATCACCTGCATACCGCTGATTTTCGAGCCCAAAATCTTTTGAGCGATGTTTTACAAATATGTCAAGCTCGTCAAAGCTTCCTTCATCAACAAGGAGATTTATTCTTTCCCTGGCAGTCAGTTTTCCCTTGTCGTGCTGGGTTTTTATTCTTTCTTTACCGCCGCCAAGTTTCGCCTCTTCTTTTTTCTTAAGAAGGTCCTCAATTTTCTCCTGCATATTTAAATTCCTTTCGACAACTATTATACCATTAGCTACACTATCATATAGAATAATTTATGGTTGTAAGCGATTCTCCGGATTTAAAAGCTTCTTCAATTTTATTTTTTATTATGGTAAATTTTTCCGATTTACAATCATTTAATTGATTTTTATCCATTATATCAATTTCAATTTCTTTTAAAATCTTCCCAGGTTTTTTGCTTAGTAAAAGTATTTTATCTGAAAGTTGAATTGCCTCTGTAAGATTAGTTGATGCAACAATAAAATTTTGCTTATGATTTAAAGATAATTCCTTCAACAAATTATGAACCTCTTTCCTGCTTTCATTATTCATTTTTTTGAAACAGTCATCTATTAAAATAATTGGGGAGTTTATTGCCATAGCTCTTGCCAAAGAAATTCTAAACCTGAATCCCAGGCTTTGATTATTAGGAAAATAATCCTCGTATCCGGTTAGTCCAACAAGCTCAATAAGCTGATCAGTTTTATATCTTTTATCTATGGAAAGATTAATCCCGAATTCAACATTTTGCTGAACGTTTAACCATGGGAATGATGAAGGTTTTTCAGGTATCAAAGGAATTATTTTCTGGTCAAAATAAATTTTCCCTTTTGAAGGTTCGAGTATTCCGGAAATTATCTTTAGTAAAGTAGATTTGCCTGATCCAAAAGTGCCTAATAAAGTTATAATTCCTCCATTTGAAGCGTCAGGAATTTCAAAAGTAATATCCTCAAGTATAGTAATGTTTAAACCAAAATCATTTGAATAAGTTTTGCCGATTGATTCTGATTTTAGCAGGAAATCTTTTCCCAATTCAACTCCAGAAGACAAATTTATTCCTGATATATTTTAAAAGAAGAGTGCCCAGGTAAATAGTTAAGCTGGTTATAAGAAACACTGAAAACATTGCCGAAAGATCTTTGTAAGCCAAAGCCTGTCGGAATATCATTCCCAAACCGGAGGATCCTTTAATGAATTCAAATATCAGCAGCATAGACCAGAGATAAATTTGAAGATAAAATAAATTCGTAAATAGTTTCGGCTCAATATTTTTCCAGGTTACTAACCTAACTAGTTTATTTTCTCTCACGCCCAATGATTGAGCTGATACGATATATTCTTCGTTAACATTTTCTGATTCATTTTGAAATTTTATCATTATTGAAGTAAAAGCTGTTGCAAATGCAAAACTGAATTCCACAAGATCAGAGCTGGGAAACCAGTAGATTAATAGAAAACCGATAATAATCCCGGGCAGATATTCAGAAAACCATTCAATAGAATTTATAAAAACAGAAATGAAATTATTTTTTTCTACAAGATAAGGAGATAAAATCTTAACGGAGAAAAAAGCAAGCGTCAATGATATATATATAACTCCAAGTGTTGATAAGTAGTTTAAAAACAAATTGTAGTTAATCCACAAATCAGGAAAAGATTCAATCACGATTGATGGTCTGGGAAGAATTTGGTTGACCGGAAGAATAAATTCAAATAGAATGATCCACAACAAAAAATATGAGATAATAAAATAATAAATGGATTTGAATGATTTCCTATATATCATTACTCTCTGTTAAATTGTTCAGTGGCAATATATCTATTAAAGTAGTCCATTTCAATTAATTTGATTACTTCCTTCATTAAGAAAAGTATTAAATTCTTTCTCATCACCAATTGTGCTTTCATCGCCATGACCGGGATAAATTATTGTATCATTGGGAAGAGTTAACAGTTTTGTGTTGATTGAATGGATGAGAGTATTAAAATCTCCTCCCCACAAATCCGTTCTTCCTATACTGTTTTGAAAAAGCACGTCACCGGTTAAACATAGATTATCTTCCGGGAAAAAAATACAAAATTCTCCGGGTGTATGACCGGGAGTATAAAGAAAAACCAATTCAGTATTCCCTAATTTCAATTTTAAATTTTCATTTAAAAAATAATCCGGCAATGGAGGTTTTGTATTTGTATCAATCCCAAGAAATTCACTTTGTTTTTCAAAATGTTCAATTAAAGGAAGGTCATTCTCAGGAGAGTAATATGGTATTTTATATTTCTCTTTTACAAAGCCGCAGCCAAGTATATGATCAATATGGCAGTGCGTGTTTATAAGATATTTTGCTGATAGTTTATTTATTGAAATAAAATTTTCAAGCTCTTTTTCTTCATAATGATCGGAGCAGCCGGGATCTACAATCATTGTTTCTTTAGTTATTTCATCCCAAACGATGTAAGTATTTTCGGCAAAGGAACTGAAAATAAATTTTTTAATTTTAATCATTTCAACTGAAATTCTTTTTTATCCTTGAATAAAGTTTTTTGGAGTAATTATTAAAATTGTCTTTTGTTTCTTCAATAGAATCTCCTCCAAACTTCTCAATAAAAAATTCTGCTAAAGTCCATGCCAGCATAGATTCGCCTATAACGGAACAAGCAGGAACTGCAACAAAATCACTTCTTTCCCTTCTTGCATCAACTTTTTTCATTGTTTTCAAGTCAACACTTTCAATAGGTCTCATTAAAGTTGAGATCGGCTTCATTGCACCTCTAACAATTATTGGAAGGCCTGTGGAAGTTCCTCCTTCAATTCCACCCGAACGATTTGTTTTTCTGGTTAGAATTCCATTTTTAAAAATTATTTCATCGTGGGATTCAGAACCAAATTTATCCGCGGATTCAAACCCGGTCCCTATTGATACTGCTTTTACTGCATTAATAGATATTATTGAGTGAGCAATTTCAGCATCGAGTTTTTTATCATAATGAACAAAAGAACCTAACCCAACAGGAACTCCGGTTGCTGCAATATAAAAAGTTCCTCCAAGTGTATCTCCTTTTTTCTTTGCTCTTTTAATTTTATCTACAATTCTCTTTTCATGATCGGGATCAAGAACTCTCACACTGCTTCTATCTGCTTGTAAAGATAAATTCCACGCTTCAAAATTTTTTGGAACATTGTTAAAGAATAATCTTTCAGCAAAACTTTTATCGGGATATATTCCTCCGATACTCTCTACAAAACTCCCGATTGAAATTCCAAATTGTGCAAGAAAAATTCTTGCTATACATGTTGCTGCAACTCTTGCAGCTGTTTCTCTTGCACTCGATCTTTCAATTGAATTTCTGATATCATCAAAATTGTATTTTGAAATACCGACTAAATCAGCATGCCCTGGGCGCGGGATTGAAATTTTTTCAACTTTTGAAGATTTACTTTCAATCTTCATTTGATCTGTCCAGTTCTCCCAATCTTTATTTTTTATTAATATAGAAATTGGGGAACCAAGAGTTTTACCAAATCTTACTCCGGAAAGAATTTCAGCTGTGTCAGATTCAATCTTCATTCTCAATCCCCTGCCATAACCAAACTGTCGTCTTTTCAAATGAAGATTCACATCATCAATATTGATTTTAAGATTGGAAGGAAACCCTTCAACTATTATTGTTAAGGCTTTTCCGTGGGATTCACCTGCAGTAAGAAATCTAATCATCAGTAATTTTTAAATTTTTATTTAAACAAAGATATAAAAACATAATGTTAATTATCTTTTCTAATTTTAGACTTATTTACCAGTATTTAAAAAAAACGCCCGCACAAACGGGCGTTCTTTAGAATATTTCGGATAATTCCTATTCAGGAATTTCAATTCCTCTGAATTGATTGGTCCCTTCAGCATCCTGAAGTTTTAACAAAACAGCAGAACCTTTTTTCTTACTAAATATATTTTTAAGATCTCCGACATCTTCTATTTTTTTCTTATCAGCTTCAACAATCAACAGCCCTTTTCCAAGCCTTTGATCATAAGCAGAACTGTAAGGTTTAACGTCGGTAATAATCACACCTTCATCAACATTGTATTTATTCTTTTCCTGGCTTGTCAGATTTCTCACGCTCAAGCCAATATCATCAAAAGTTGCAGAGGATGTTGAATTATCTCTGTCATTATTTTTTTCCGAATTATTAATAACAGGTTCTGTTTTTGTATCGGATTCTCTTGGTTTAAGTTCAACTGTTCTCTGAATTTCTTTTCCATCACGGAAAATAGTAAGTGTAACTTTAGTCCCAGCGGATTTTGTTGCGACATAACTTTGAAGCTGGTTTGATTGGTTTACATCCTTACCATCAATTTTAAGAATTACATCACCAACTTTAATATCTGCAGCTTCAGCAGCACCGCCTTTAACTAAATCCTGAACAATAATTCCTTTTGGTTTATCCATACCAAGAGACTTTGCCATTGCATCATCAATTTCACCAATTAAAACACCTATATAACCTCTGCTTACTGAACCATGTGCAATAAGATCTTTTGCAACTGATTGAGCTAAATTAATTGGAATTGCAAATCCATAACCGATATAAGTTCCCGTTCCTTGTGTTGCAATAGCAGAGTTGATTCCAACCACAGCGCCGGTTAAATCAACTAAGGCTCCGCCGCTGTTACCAGGATTAATAACTGCATCAGTCTGAATAAAATTTTCGACTCCATAATTATCGCGAATAAGTCCTAACTGTCCTCTTCCAATTGCACTCACAATTCCTGCGGTTACAGTTGAAGCAAGTGAAAGCGGATTACCAATTGCCATTACCCACTGCCCAACTTTTAGCTGATCGGAATCGCCAAGATAAGCTGTAGGCAAATTACCAGCTTCTATTTTAATAATTGCAAGATCAGTCAACGGATCAGTTCCAATAACTTTAGCGCTGAAATTCCGCTTATCATATAAACCGACATCAACCCTGCTTGCATTTTCAACTACGTGATTGTTAGTTAGAATATATCCATCCTGCGAAATTATTATTCCGCTTCCGCTACCTTTCTGTTCTTTTGGCATATCTTTGAATGGAAAAAAGAAAAAATCATCATGGGCGATTCTCTTTCGGACACAACCGATATCTGTACAATTGCCGGTGTTACTTTTTCAGCAACCTCAATAAATGCTTTACTGAAGGCTGAAGCATCTGCATCAAGATTTACAGGAGGATTACTTGCACCAAGCTTTATATCAGCAAGGTTTGGTCTAACCAACCCAAACCCGGAAAGTAAAACTGCACCAAACAATACACCTATAAGGATTAATGCAAATGCACCATACAATCCTTTTTTAGATCTCATATTCATTCTCCTTGTTATTAAATTTTATTAATCTGCAAAATTGCATTTGTACAGAAATGTAATAAAAACCTCTAATTAATTGTGTGAAACGAAATAATTCCTTTAAAATCGGGAATATGAAATTTAAGATGTCTTTCCATAAAAACTATTGCTCTATCGGCAGTAAAATCTTTAAAGTCATTAGCATTATTATTGTATTTTAGACATAACAAGTAGTTAAAAAGTTCCTGAGATATCTTAAAGTCAATTCTAAAGTTACTTGAACAGCGGCTGCAAAAAATACCCAATTCATAATTATATCCCAAATTGTCGCCGTTCATCAAATTGTTTTGACAAGATGAACAGTTATTTAGTTGAATCTCGTAACCGATTTCCTTTAAAAAGAAAAGAAAAAATCTTCCAAATGTGATATTGGGACGTTCATTTGATGAGTCCAGTAAAAATAAGATTCTGATTAAACCGTTGAACAGTCTGCTGCTCGTTTCATTTTCAGGAGTTAATTTTTTAACCAGTTCTAAAATTGCGAGTGAAAATTTTAGTTTATCAAGGCTCTCTTTTATTCTCGGGAAATGCGAAATCAAATCCACACTTGAGAGATATTGAAGATCACGTGTCTCTTTTTTATAAATTATTATCTGAAGATGATTGAGCGGTTCAGTAATAAAACCTTTTTTTGATTTCGGACTTCTGGCACCTTTATGAATAACCGAAAGCTTACCGAAATCTTTTGTATAAAGAGAAAGAATATTACTGGAATCCCTGTAATCCATTTTACTGAGAACAACCGCCTCAGTTTTTATTATTTCACTCATTTATAAAATTATAGGGGAAGGTATAAACATCTTTTTCTGTAATGATTCCGGTAATCAGATATGAGGGTGTTACATCAAAAGCAGGGGAATAAACTTCGTAACTATCGGGTGCAATCGATTGCCCGTTCATTTTTATTAATTCATTTTTATTTCTAAATTCGATTTTTATATCATCACCTTTAACAGTTTTTTTATCTATCGTTGTTGATGGAGCCGCAACATAAAATGGAATATTATGATAGTTAGCATTCACTGCAAGATTATATGTACCGATTTTATTGGCAGTATCACCGTTCAATGCAATTCTATCGGCGCCAACAATTACAAAATCAATTTTATTCTGCTGCATTAAAGTTGCTGCTGAAGAATCACTCTGAATCTTAAAAGGAATGCCATTTTTTTCAAGTTCAAAAGAAGTTAACCTTAAACCCTGAAGCAATGGTCTTGTTTCATCTGCATAAACAAACTCAACCAGGTCATTTTCAAATCCAGTTTTAATTACATTAAAAGCAGTGCCTTCTCCGCCTGTTGCAAGCTTACCGGTATTGCAATGTGTAAGTATTTTAGATTTATGCTTAAATATCCTTAAACCATTCTCTCCAATTTTTCTGCACTTTTCTATATCATCATTATGAATTTCCTTTGCACGTTTAAGTAATATTTCATAAAGATCATCTGAGTTTTTATTCGGTTCAAAATTATTCTTCATCTCTTCAATTGCCCAGAAAAGATTTACCGCAGTCGGCCGGGTTTCCGCTAATCTTTTAACTGCTTTGTTAAATACTTCTTCCTGATTTTCCTTAGGAATGTTTTTAAATGAAAGAGCAATTGCATAAGCAGCGGAAATTCCAATTAATGGAGCACCTCTCACCTCAAGCTTTTCAATTGCTTCAGCAATCCTCTCATAACTTTCGGTTTCAATGTAAGTTTCGGTAAGTGGGAGTTTGGTTTGATCGAGAAAAACAAATTTGCCGTTAATAAAATCTAAAGAAAAATAATTACTCTTTTTCATTAAATCTTGAAAGGTTCATAAATTCTCTGAATCTATCCTGTATTCTTAAATAAGAAAGATTTTCCAATCCTTTTGTACTGAATTTCTCGACACAAAAAGAAGCCATTGCACTTCCATAAATAACTGCACATTTTAAATTTTCAGGACTAACATCCTGGGTACGGTGAAGATATCCTGTAAAACCTCCGGCAAAAGAATCACCGGCGCCTGTGGGATCGTAAATTAATTCCATCGGGTAAGCTGGGGCTGAGAAAACAATATCATTTGTAAAAAGTAATGCACCGTGCTCGCCTTTTTTTATGATAAGAATTTCAGGGCCCATGTTTCTTATTGCTCTTGCAGATTTTATTAGGTTTGGTTCGTGAGCAAGAAGTCTTGCTTCACTATCATTGATTATTAAAACATTTACTTTTTTAAGAAGCTCAATAAGCTCATCTTTTTTTCCTTCAATCCAGTAATTCATAGTATCGCAAACAACAAATGCAGAATCATTCATCTGTTCAAGAACTTTCATTTGCAAAATCGGATCAATATTTCCGAGGCACACAAATTTAGATTTTCTAAAACTTTCAGGAATTACAGGATTAAAATCCTGGAAAACATTTAGCTCCGTAAATAAAGTATCCCTTACATTTAAATCGTAATGATACTTCCCGCCCCAGCGGAAAGTTTTTCCCCCATCAATAATCTGGAGTCCATCAAGATTAATATTATGCTCCTCCATAAGCTGCATATATTTTTTGGGGAAATCACTTCCCACTACACCAACAAGATTAATCGGAGCGCTGAAATAGCTTGCCGAAAGAGATATATAAGTAGCTGAACCGCCCAAAGCATCTACAACTTTATCGAACGGAGTAGAAACAGTATCCAACCCTAAAGAACCGACAACAAGTAAACTCAAGATTTCCCTCTGCTAAGAAGTTATAAATTGTATTGCTAAAATATATAATTAAGTGGAAAAAATTAAATCAATCAAAATTGTTGAACATTGAACATTGATTATTGAGAATTTTCAATATGAGTCTTTAGAACAATTTTTAACAATCACCTCTCAATAATCAACTCTCAATCTATCAATTCTCAATTTCTTCCCAACTTGAGTTCAACGAAATTCAAAAAAGATATTTCTTTAAGAAAGTAATTAGTAATAATCTCAACCGATCTTCTCTGCCCGGGCCAGGCAAGCAGCTTTTTAGCTTCATTTGGTTTGAACCATCCGAACTCACAATGTTCTTTGCAAATAATTACTTTAGAATCAGGCTCCACTTCAGCAGCAAAAACAGGAAGAAGCGAGATATAATTCTTCTCGTGCGAATAAAATGAATTAACATTTGGTGCTACCCAGAATTTTTTTGGCTTTAATCCCGTTTCTTCTTTAATCTCACGCAAAGCTGCTTTATATGCTTTCTCTCCTTTTCTTATTTTGCCTGTTACCATTTGCCATAGACCGGGATAAATTTCTTTCTCATTTCTTTTAAGAAGAAGAAACTCAATCCCGTTTTTCTTTTTACAGAAAATATGAGCTTCGATCATGTTTGAGATGATTTTCATACGAGTTTAAAATAAAAAACCCGGCTCCAATTTGAAACCGGGTTAATGTAATATTGTTTAGAATGTTACTTAATTAATATCATCTGTTTAGATTGACTGAAAAGAATTCTATCTCCGTTCAAAGCTGTAATCCTGTAAATATAAACTCCGTTACTCAAACCAGAACCATTAAAAGTTTTTTCATAAAATCCTGCAGGTTTAAGTTCATTTACAAGTTCGGTTACTTCCGTTCCTAATATATCATAAACCTTTAATAATATTTTACTAGATGTTGGAATTTGATATTTAATGGTTGTTGTTGGATTAAAAGGATTAGGGTAATTTTGATCCAAAATTGATTGCATAGCCAATTCAGTTTTATGATCTTGTACGAAATCAACTCCTTCGTTAGTTGTTAGAATTGTACCAAAACATCCAACAACCCACCCAATATTCTGATCAACAAAATAAATGGAAGTTAGATCATTAATTGTTCCACTTAATTGGGATATCCAATCTTGACCTCCATTAGTTGTTTTAATAATTGTACCTCCAAGACCTGCAATCCATCCCGTATGCTGATCAATGAAATGAACTGTTAGAAAAATATTATTTGGTCCAAAGGACTGATTTATCCAATCGACACCACCATTAGTTGTTTTTAGGATTACATTTTGATCTCCAACAGCCCAACCAGTTTTTGAATTAATAAAACATACTGAGTAAAATTCACTATATACATTACATGGTTGTTTTATCCAATTTTCTCCACCATCAGTTGTTCTGAGGATTGTTGCCCACCAGCCAACTACCCATCCATTTTTTTCATCAATAAAGTGAACTGAGCGCAACCAGTAAGGTATACCACTTTCCTGGATCATCCAATCTTCACCCCCGTTAGTTGTTTTGAGTATTGTTCCTCCATCACCTACTATCCAACCAATATTTTGATTACTAAAATGAATAGATGATAAAGAATAATTTGTTCCACTTAGTTGCATTATCCAATTTGTTCCTCCATTAGTTGTTTTAAGAATAGTACCAAAATCTCCAACAATCCATCCAGTATTTTCATTAATAAAATAAACGGACCTTAAATCATTAGGTGTATCGCTTGATTGATTTATCCAAGTTTTACCACTATTTGTTGTTTTTATAATTGCACCTTGACAACCTACCGACCAGCCCACATTTTGATTACTAAAATGAACTGATAATAATTGATAATTTGTCCCATTTGATTGGCTAACCCAGTTTATTCCACTATTAGTAGTCTTTAATATTTTGCCGTATGATCCAACAGCCCAACCTAAATTTTGATTTAAGAAGATAACAGAAGTTAGATAAAAAATTGTACCACTATTTTGGCTAATCCAATTTTGACCTCCATTTGTTGTTTTAAGAATTTTACCTTCACTACCTGTTATCCAGCCAACATTTTCTCCTATGAAATAAACAGAAAATAAAACATCACTTTCTCCGCTTATTTGATCTATCCAATTATTACCGCCATCAGTAGATTTTATAATTTTACCGGGCCAACCCACAGCCCATCCAATATTTTCGTCAATAAATTGAACGGAATATAAATCATGCCATTCCCAACTTGATTTGATTACCCAATTATCACCACCGTCTGTTGTCTTAATTATCATTCCAAACTCTCCAACTATCCAACCGTGTTTCCTATCTACAAAATCAACTGAACCTAACCAACAAATTGTCCCGCTAATTTGACTCAACCAATTTTCTCCTCCATTTATTGTTTTGAGAATTGTTCCTCCCCATCCTACTACCCAACCAATATTATAATCCAAAAAAATAACAGATAAAAGATCATTTTTTGTATCACTTAATTGAGTTACCCAATTTTCACCACCATCAGTTGACTTAAGAATTACTCCTTTTTCTCCTATAACCCAGCCAGTATTCGAGTCAATGAAATATACCGAGCGTAAATGATTTGTAGTATTGCTTTTTTGAATTATCCAATTTTCTCCGGCATTGGTAGTTTTAAGAATTGTTCCACCATCGCTCACAGTCCATCCAGTTAATGAATCTATGAATCTAACTGAATTTAAAGTATTGCCAATTGGTAAAGGATTTTGCCAAACCCATTGAGCAGTTGAAGAATTTAAGTTTACTAAAATTAAAATGGAGATTTTTAATATTATTTTCATTATGGATAACGGAGCAATATTATAGTGTTTACACAAACAATGTGCCTTAAAAATAGGACTAAAAACGAAACATTGAGCAGAATACCAACCCCGATAAAAGAACCTAAAGAATAAATTACCAGGAAAAATATCCCGCCCCCAATCTTACCCATACTATGAACTCCCTTGTAAGCTTAAAAAGCTTAATACAACGTAATAAAATAAAAATTAAAAAGAGAGTATATTATTTTTTAGTTACTAAATTAAGATTCCAACAGTTGCGGAATGATAAGCAAATTATTATACATTGCTGCCAGATCAAAAATACGCTCTAACTTCCGCACGTGCTGTATGAATTGCCCTGCTGCTTCCCTGCAATCTGCCATCATAACTTACAGTGGATTGCAGATTACCTGAAAGCCTGTAATCAAAATTTAATCTCCAGAAAAAATTCTTACCAACCTGGTTTCCGCCTGTTACTTCAAAAGGAAGGAAATTTTCTGTAGCATTTGTAACAAGCTCTGTTCTTTCAACTTCAATTCTCAGTCTTCCCTGATCCTGCAAATGATAAATTAAATCTTAATTGCCTGGGAATTTAAATCAATTATTGTTGGATTCACAGGTAAAGTATCTTCTTTTCTTCCGGCACTTATTTTAAAACCCACTTCAATATTTCTTTCAGGTCTGTAAGAAAAATCTGTGGTTATACTGTTACCTGTTATTTCCCTTCTCCTGTTAGAACTGACAGGAGCAAAAACATTATCATTTTGATTAACAAGGTCAGTCTGGTTACTCATTTCTTCAATCATTTTAAATCTTATTCTTAAGCTTCTCTCCCTGTTGTATCCGCGTTCAACTCCGCCACTGAACTGGTTTAGACTCTTCCTTTGAGTATATCGGAAACGGAAAGATAATTCAGGGTCATTTTCCCAGAGGAAAAGATCCTGCTGAATATAATTAGATCCGGCAATGGTTTTGTTCTCATTTAGAAAAGAAGAAAACTTAAGTAAATAAATTTTTGCATAATCTTCTTCCTTGCTGTTCTCTTCAACGCGCCAGTATGTTTCACTTGATAAAGGATTTAATAATATCCCGGTAACTGAATCTTTATCAAACAGTTCACCATAATTTATTTTCCACCTCGAGCTTGTTTTAAGATCAATAACAGGAAAAAGCTGATCGGTTGGAATTGTTACGACTATAAAATCTCCATCATATACTGTAGGTTCAAATTCGTTTTCATCTGCAACACCGTTATTGTTTAGATCACCAAGATATTTATAGTTACCCGAACCGGCTTCAACTCTTACAAAAACCCTTTCTAATCTTGCAGATCTTTGAGTTGAAACTTCGTAGAAGAAATCTCCATCAATTCCGTTCAATGGTTTTAATCTTGTTTGTGAACGGATAAGTATTGTTTCAGTATTTAGTGAACCTCTTTGCTTAAAAATTTCTGTGTACTTTTTATTTCTGTATGTAAAATTTAATGTTGAAGAAACTTCCTCAACCCCGCTGTAATTTAATTCATAATATTGAGTGTTGGATTTAGACTCTTTGAAAGCAGAACCATCAAGATGGTAAATAATCATTTCTTAAAGAATATTTAGCAGAAAGATTTAATCCAAAAAAATCATTGAGCTTAAGATATGGAGCAACATCAGAGTATTTAAGACTTCCTGAAAGGAGAGAATCGTTCAAAGGGACTTTATCTTTTTTATCTTCTGCAAGAAATTCCATTCCAGGTGTGAACTTCCAAATATTATAATACCCGTTACCCGACTGCCGGTACCAGTTGCTTTTCAGAGAAGTGTTATCGCTCTCTACATAATCAAAATTATAGTTTAAAGAATAATCTTTAGTATTTGAAAATCGAATAGTATTATTGAACCTGTTGGATTTGAAATCATCGCCTCTTCTCAGCAAACCTGCAGTAGAAGAAATGTTCAATTCATTAATCGGAATTAGATTTAAATTAAATTCACGCAAAGTTTCATCTTCAGGTTGATCCTGGGAAAAAACATTATAGTTCCTGTTGAACTCAACTTCATTCAGTCTATCCGGGAGAGTGAATTTATCCTGTATAAACCTGTCTTTATAAGACAAGCCAATTTTACCAAGACTGATTTTTCCAATATTTATTTCTTTGGGATTTATTTTCAGAAAAATATTTCTTGCCTGCCCAAAATTATCTTTATCATCTAATGAAGATAGCCTGTTCTTATCCCACAAGCTTCCGGCATATTCAAGATCAAGTTCAACATCTTCAAAAGGTTTTAGAGATAGAACAACATTGCCTACTCTTTTTAACTCAGGTAACGGTAAGAAAATTACCGGAAGATAGCTGCCGCTTTTAACACCGGCAAACCTGTAATTACCAAGACTTTCTCTTACATAATCACCAAGCCCATCTCCAACAAAACTAAATGAAACATTATAAATTGCGATTGAGATCTCCGGGACTATAAACATAATAACTGAATGGCTGGCTGTTTAAAAGAGTATCAACTTTAGAGTAAGTGCCTCTTACAATTCCAAGTGAGTCCGGCTGTGCTAAACTAACGCCGCTTCTTGCAGCTTTATTCCTATCATCACCTGCCTGGTAAAGAATTGCTTTATCCGAATCAGAAAGAGAAATATCAATCGGTGCATCCTGATCATCTCCTTCCTGCAGGTACTGAACTTTGAGTAAAACTTTATCATTAAAAAACTGAGATTCTCCACCGGCGCCAAAAAAATTCCGGTTAAACCGCCTGTCGGTATATTCAAAATCAACATTAATCCTGCTGGCTGAAGTAATTAATTTTTTTGGAGTGAAAATTATTTGTGCATTGGAGTAATCAATAATATAATCATTGGCTTCGCCTCTTTTTAAATTTATTCCGTCAAGATAAACTCTTTCGGTTCCTGCGATAATAATTATATCTCTTTCATTGTTTTGCCCTGAAAGCCTGTATGGACCCTGTACGCCTTCTATACCGTTAATAAAATTTGTATTGAATTTTCCTCTAGAGCCCGCAACAGAGATAAAACCATTATTTTTTTCAAAATTGAATTCTCCCATTAATCCCTGGAGCTTCCTGTTGACAACTCCAAATTCACCTTCTTTTCTTTGTATCTCGTAATCACCAAAAGTGCCAGTAGCGTTGGGATGTTTTATCTGAATAAAAACTTTGTCAAGCTCTTCGAGTCTTTCAGTATTTCCTTCCGGTTGAATTGGTGTGTTCTCATCAGTTAATGCAGCTACAACTTCAATATCTTCAGATAATCTTCCTGATAACTGTAACCGCAGCCCGCTGTTTAAAGAAAAATCTTTTGTAGTACCAACAGTAAATCCTCTGACTATAGTTCCGCTTTTTTCTATACCGGGTCCAAAAATAGATTCTGATGAAAAGCTGCCTGTTTCAGGAGAAGTTATTTTTATTGTATCCCCTTTTTCAACATCATATTTAGTTACCAGGCTTCTCTTTTTATATTCTTTCTGCAGCCCGATATCCAAAGCTGAATAAGTAACAATTAAGGTATCGTAAATTGAATATGGAAGTGTATCGGAAAGTGTAAATGAACCGGAATCATAGAAAAATTTATAATCTTTATCAGAGATTAATTGAACCTCTTAATGAATTGTTTCTGTATGGGGAATTATAGAAACATGAGATATTTTATAAATGTTATCAAAATTAATTGCAATTGTATCTCTAACCAGCACTGTGAGATATTTATTTTGTGAAATTCCCTCAGAAGAAAAGAAAAAGAGAAAAGTAATAAGTAAAAAAATTTTGTCCCGATTTTTCGGGATTTCTTTTGAGAAACTGGATTTCAAAAGCCCTGAGTATTTTTGTGAAGGTTAAATCTAAATTTACATTGTTCTTTTATCAAGTCTATATTGAATAAACTTTTTGGAAAGGAGATAAAGTAGTATTAATTCTACACAATATTACTAAAAACTACTCTTACAAAATTTAACAACTAATATTAGATTATAACTGGTTTTCAGTGAGGGAAAATGAGAAATACTATATTTGATTATGATGTTACCCGGGATGAATTAAAGCTTCTGTATATTAAATGCGTAACGAAAGAAGAGTATCTTGAAATTGCAACCCCAAAAAAAATTCTACAGGATTTATATGTTCTTTTCAGAATAAGAGAAGATTTTGTCCGCGCAGGAAAAATCAAAAAAAAATTATTTGAAAAGGCAGCATAAATTATTCATACCTTAAAGCTTCAATTGGATCAAGGTTAGCAGCTTTATATGCTGGATAGGTCCCAAAAATAACACCAACTATTAGGCATAAAAGCATTCCAATAAATACCCAGTCATAAGGAATAGCAGTTTGAGCACTTAATAAACCTCCAACTAAATTCCCCACAACAATTCCCAGAGCTATTCCAATAAAGCCTCCAAGCAAACAGAGAAAAACAGCTTCAAATAAAAACTGAACAAGAATATTTTTTTTCTTTGCACCAACAGCCTTTCTTATACCGATTTCTTTTGTTCTCTCTGTAACAGTTACAAGCATTATATTCATAATTCCAATTCCTGCAGCAAGTAAAGCTATTATAGAAACAGCTAAAGCTCCTATTTTTACACCTCCGGTTATGCCATTAACCTGCCCCATAAGTGATTCATTACTGAAAACGTCAAAATCATTCTCTTCACCGGGATTTATCTTTCTTATTTTTCTCATGTAACCAATTGCAGATTCAATTGTATTAGAATATGACTCACTACTTTTTGCCATAATGGTAATATCAATATTCGATTTTCTTCTGCCATAAAATGATTGAAAAGTTGTTATGGGAATAACTATGTAATTATCCTGTGATTCTCCGAATATCTCCGGCCGTTTTTTTATTATACCGATTACTCTTAATGGTTTCCCATCCATCTTAACTACTTTGCCAATAGGATCAATATTATTAAAAAGCTTTTCAACAATAAAATTTCCAAGGACACAAACATTTGAGGAGTATTCTATTTCATTATTCCTGAATTCTCTACCCTCTTCAATTTCAAGATTAAGAGTACTGTAAACTCCCTGAGTAACACCAACACAATATACATTAGGATTGGTTTCTTCATTTCCATATTTTATGATTCTTCCACCTCTGCCCTGCATTGCACCCACAATTTTAGCATCCGTCATCATTTCTTCAAAACGGTAGAAATCATTAAGGGTTATATCTTTCCTGTTCCTGTATTTTTCCCATGAACCTTCACCACCAACATGAATAGCAGGAAATTTCCGGATTTCAAATGTATTTTTACTTAAGAACTGAAAACCATTTTCAATTGTATTCTGCAGCATCGTAATAATTGTCATTACAACTATAATAGAAAAAATTCCTACAACAATTCCCAGAACAGTAAGGAGGGTCCTTAAACGATTTGTCTTTATTGACTGAAATGCTAATACTATTAGTTGACTAATTTTCATTTTCTCCCCTAAGTTAAAAATAAAAGTTAAAATAGTACAAGGTTTAAACTAAATTCATTCTGCTTTCTAAAAAACATTATTCATAACGTAATGCTTCTATAGGATCAAGATTTGCAGCTTTGTAAGCGGGGTATGTTCCGAAAATTAAACCGACCGTTACGCATAATAATAAACCAATCACTACCCAATCATATGGTATTGCAGATTGTGCATTGATTAAACCACCTGCAAAATTTCCAACTCCAATTCCTAAAGCAATTCCAATAAAACCGCCAAGCAAACAAAGGAAGATAGCTTCAAAAAGAAACTGATATAAAATATTTGATTTTTTTGCACCAACTGCTTTTCTTATTCCTATTTCCCTGGTTCTTTCGGTAACTGAAACAAGCATAATATTCATAATTCCAATTCCCGCGGCAAGCAACGCAATAATCGAAACAGCAAGAGCTCCTGTTTTTACTCCTCCTGTTATATCATTAACCTGGCTAATCATAGATTCATTACTGAATATATCGAAATCATTTTCTTCACCGGGATTTACTTTTCTTATTGTTCTCATATATCCGATAGCTGCTTCAATTGTTTCATTATAATCCTGTTCTGAGTAGGACATAACAGTAATATTAATACTCCTGCTTCTTCTTCCGTATATTGATTGAAATTTAGTAATGGGCATTACCACAAAATTATCCCTGCTTTGCCCAAAAAGAGCGGGCTGGCTTTCCAAAACCGCAATCACTGTCATCGGGTGACCATCAACTCTTATCACCTGTCCAATAGGATTTATTCCCGGAAAGATTTTTTCTGCAACATCAGGACCAAGAAGACATACATCATTAGAATACTGAATATCTGTTTCGCGTAAATCACGACCATAATCTATATTCCAGTCGTTTGTATGCAAAGCACCAATATTTGCACCGGCAATCTGAATATTCGGATTTGTTTCATTGTTTCCGAATTTTATAACTTTACCAAACTCCCACTGTTCTGCACCGATGTATTTGGCCTGTAATAATTCATTCAACCTGTAGTAATCTTCAATAGTTATATCTTTCCTGTTCCTGAATTTATCCCAGGAACCAGGACCTCCACCATGCATTGCAGGAAATTTCTGAATCTGGAAAGTATTTTTACTTAGCTGTGAAAAACCACCTTCAATACTTTTCTGAAGCATTGTAATTATTGTCATTATCACGATGATAGAAAAAATTCCAACAACAATACCAAGCAGCGTAAGCATTGTTCTAAGCTTATTAGTCCTTACAGATTGAAAAGATATAGCAACAACTTCTTTAATATTCAACTATCACCTCATTTGATCATTTGGTATTATTCTCATTATTTGTTTACTCATATCTTAAAGCTTCAACCGGATCCATTTTGGCTGCGGAGTATGCTGGAGCTAATCCCGCAACAACACCTGTTATTAAAGAAACAAGAATAGCTATTATTACTGCATCATATTGTACAGAGGTTGGAATAAATTGGTTGATCATTAAACTCGTAAGGATTGCAAGGAGTAACCCGATCAAACCTCCGATCAGACAAATTGTAGAAGATTCCAGAAGAAACTGACTTAGCACAGTTCTTTTCTTCGCACCAATTGCTTTTCTAATTCCAATTTCCCTGGTTCTTTCTTTAACTGATACAAACATAATATTCATAATTCCTATTGCACCAACAAAAAGAGATAACCCTGTAATAAATAAACCGGCAATCTGTACAACTCCAACAACCGAATTATAGAAATCAACAAAACCTTCCTGCTGGTTTATAGAGAAATCATTCTCTTCACCAATTTTTAAACCTCTAACTTTTCTCATCACACCTTCAGATTCAATTTTTGTTTCTTCAAGCATTGCTGGATTTGGTGCGCGAACATTTATTTGAATAGAATTCCAGGCTTGTCCGAGAAAATGCTTAAATATAGTTCCAATGGGAACAAAAACCTGGTTATCCGGATTCCATGAACCTAAGAGAAAACTTCCCTGTTCGGATAAAACACCTACAACCTGGAAATTTATTCCACCTATTTTAATTGTTTTATCTAAAGCATCTCCACGTGGAAAAAGATTTTTTGCAATTTCACTACCAACAACTGCAACATACCGTGAACTTTTACTCTCAATATCAGAATAGAATCTACCCATTTCGAATGTAAAATTTGTTGTATTAACATAATCAGAAGTTGAACCATTGACCATAACGCTTTCCACTCTTCTGTCAGCAAATTTTATTGTCTGCCTGCTGTTAATAACAGGAGCTACTGCACTGGATAATTTTGACAACTCTTTAAATCTTTCAAAATCATCCATAGAAATATTTCTGCGTGCTCTCAGTTTCCACCAGTCTTCATTAGTAAACCATGCCCATTTATCAATATACAAAACATCAGAACCTAGAGCACTGATCCCGTTTTGAAAAGAATTATCAATTCCTTTAATAGCTGTACTCATAACAACAACCGCCCAGATACCAATAACAATTCCAAGCATTGTAAGCAATGATCTTACCTTATTCCCTCTTATTGCCCTGAGCGCAATCAGCATACTTTCTTTTACTTCAAACAATAGAGCTCTCATAATATTTTACCTCCTATGCATTTTGTATAGTATGCCTTCACTATTCAGCTGCCACATTAATTTTGGGAATTAATCTATTTGCTACTTTTTCATCTTTTTCAATCAACCCATCTTTCAATCTTATTATTCTTGCTGCATGTTCGGCAATATATTCTTCGTGCGTAACTAAAATAATAGTGTTGCCTTTTTCATGAATTTCTGTAAAAAGGAACATGATCTCCTCACCGGTTTTAGAATCAAGGTTCCCGGTTGGTTCATCTGCAAGGATAATGGAAGGTTTTGTAACAAGCGCTCTTGCAATGGCAACTCTCTGCCGCTGTCCACCAGAAAGCTCATTTGGTTTGTGATGCATTCTATCTTTTAAGCCTACATCAATTAAAGATTGTTCAGCTCTTTCTCTTCTTTCAGAATAAGATACACCGGCGTAAATAAGAGGGAGTTCAACATTATGCAAAGCATCAGATCTTGCGAGAAGATTAAAAGTTTGAAACACAAAACCAATTTCTTTATTTCTTATTACAGCAAGCTGGTTATCTGTCATGTCACTGACACTAACAGAATTAAATTCATACTTTCCTGAAGTAGGAGTATCCAGACATCCCAGTAAATTCATCAGTGTTGATTTACCTGAACCGGAGGGACCCATTATTGCCACATATTCATTTTTATCAATCTTCAATGAAACGTCTCTCAGAGCAAAAACTTCTTCAGTACCTACCTGGTAAACTCTTGCAATATGTTCTATATTAATAATATTCATTACTTAATCCGTTTATTGATTTGTTTTTTCCTTTTTATTCTGGTTTTCTACCCTAACAACAACACCATCATTTAATTCTCTTGATATAGCCCTGTAAGGTCCGGCAACAACTTCTTCATCACCTTTTAACCCGGATTTTATTTCAAGATAATTATCATTGCTTATTCCTGTTTCAACTTTAATTTTTTTGGCTTTACCATTTTCAACTATAAAAACAATTTCTTCCGGCTTTTTGGATTTTTCCGTATTGGAAGATTTAACATTTTTATTCTCTTCGCCATCACCATTTTTATTCATGGTGGGCATTTCAGATCTAGCAGTAACACTTTGTATAGGCACGCTAAGCACATTGTTGACAGTTTCAGTTTCAATATCAGCGTTGCAGGACATTCCCGGTCTTAAAGCATCATCAGGATCAAGCACTTTTATTCTAACTTCAAAATTAACTACCTGTTCCTGTGTACCTAAACCTGTAGTGATTGCACTGTTTCCAATTTGTGTTACTAGCCCTCTGAACTCTTTATCACCGAAAGCGTCAACTTTAATCTTTGCAGTATCATTGACTGAAATAAGCACTACATCATTCTCATCTACCTCAACAGTCGCTTCAATATTTGTAAGATCGGAAACCGTCATAATATCAGTTCCCTGACTGAAGCCGCTGCCAAGAACTCTTTCACCTAACTCCACATTACGTTTAGTTACCACACCATCAATTGGAGAATAGATAGTTGTCTTTTTAACTTGTTCAATAATTTCTTTTAAAGAAGCTTTATTCTGAAGTACATTTGCCTCTGCACCTTCATATTGGGCTTTGGTTGATAAATAATTGCTGTTTGCAGCTTCAAGTTCAGCATCACTTGCAAGCTTTTTATTATGTAATTCTTTTATCCTGTTATAATCTAAAGTAATCTTATCCATTTCAGCTTTTCTCATTTGCAGGTTTGCTTCAGCCGATTGAAGATTAGCTTCGGCTCTTTCCTGCTGAGCAACATAAGCATCACCCCTTATTCTTATAAGGAGTTGTCCTCTTTTAACTCTGTCTCCTTCTTCAACCGGCAGTTCAACAATTTCTCCGGTCACTTCAGAAGTTATAGGGACTTTAAACTCAGGATTTATTTTACCGGTAGCAGCCACGGTTTGTGTAATTGTCCGCTTCTGAACTTTTTCGGTTTGAACCAGGATTATTTCATCTTTGCTTCCACCAAGAAGAGCTATTAAAACAAGTGCTAAAACTAAAACACCTATTCCACCGAAAATGAATATTTTCTTTTTTGATTTCTTTTTCCCATTAGCCATTTATTATTCTCCTCTTAAATTCTCCGGAGTAAATTCTCCGGACATTTTTATTAATTATGTTCTAAAATTCCGAGATAATATTTTAATTGTTCGCCAAGAACTATATAAGAAAACTGTGAGTTAATATAATTAACACGGGCATTTGTAAAATTTGTTCTTGCAATAAGAAGATCGAGCAGCCTGCTTGAACCAAGATTATATTTTTCCTGCTCTATTTTAAGATTTTCATCAGCAGATTCAACATTTTTTTGACTTACATTTAAAGATTTTTCAGCAGCCTGAAGATCAAGATAAGTTTTCTGAATATTTCGTTTTATATCACGCTCGATGTCTGTTAATTCAACACCACGGTTCATCGCATTAACAGTAGCAATTTCCACCTGGTTGCTTACAGAAAAACCAGAGAATATCGGAATGCTGAGTGTTAAACCGACCGAATATGATTTTGAATCAAATAAATTCCCCGGCTTGTTTGCGAAACTATTAAAACCAATAGAATTCGTCAGTCGTGGAAAGTGACCGGAACGGGCAATTGTAATTTCATTGTTAGCGCTTTCCAAACGAAGAAGCGCACTTTTATAATCAAACCGGTTATTCATAGCATCAGACACAAGCCCGGGAACATCTTTATAATCTTCGGTTAACCTGCTTTTCAGCTTTTCAAGCTCCTCACTTGTAAATTCATCCGGGAAAGAGTAATCTTCTAAAACATCAAGCCCAAGATAATATAACAAATCAGCTTTTGTTGTTTCAAGATTATTCTTCGCCCTTATTTCTTCCAGTTCAGCGTTGCCCAGGTTTACCTGTTGAGCATAAACATCTGCAAGAGTTACTCCACCGAGCTTATTTCTTTCTGAAATTGTTTCATTATTTTTTTGTTCTCTTAGAACATCATCGTGTGCAACCTTTAATAACTGCTGAGTATTAATAACCTGGTAATAAAAAGAAATAGTCTGGAAAATAACATCCTGCTTCAGTCTGTTTAATGAAAGTTTTGCAGCTTCCAGATCATTTTCACTTCGTGAAACTGAAGCGATATTTGCTAAACCATCGAACAAAGTCCAGTTAGAATTTGCACCAACAGAATAGCTTCTGTTTTCAGTAACAGAAGGAGGAACAGTGATAAAAAAGCCGCCAATATTATATGAAGTTCCTGCATCTTCATTTCTTGTCCAGTCCCAGCTTCCATTTGCACTTATTGTTGGAAGAAGGTGACCGTAAGCAGCTAACTTGCCGGATTCATAAGTTTTTAAATTATTTATACCAACCTGTAAGGATGAATTTCTCTGAAGGGCAATACTTATTGCTTCATCAAGTGTTAAAACTTTTTGCGGGTATGCTGAAGCAGTAATTAACAATATGATGAAGACTTTAAAGAATAATCGCATTATGTCTCCTGTAAATTTTTATTTCCATAAGTGATGTTGTATAGACACAAAATACATCTGCAAAGTTACATTAATAATTAATTCTAAGTGATGAACTTAAAATACATTACAAAAATAAAAGATTTGGCAATCCTTTATTTTTATTAATTATAAACGGTTAGATAAATACATATTCGGTGGAATTAGGAAAGTAAAAATAAATTATTTTTCATTTATAATTTATTGCTCTTATTTCAAATATTGATCCTTAATCTTTATCAAATATTTATAAGCATCTTCATAATTATTCCCAATTTTTCCCTCAAGGATTGCTTCCTCAATTGCCTCTTTTATTTCACCAACTTTTTTGGATGGTTTAAGGTTACAAATTTTCATTATCTCATCTCCCCTAACAGGTGATTGGAAAGCACGAAGCTTATCCTTTTCCTCAACTTCCCATACTTTCTTCATAACTCTTTCATAATTTCCGAGATATTCAGAAACTTTAGAAGGATCTTTACTTGTAATATCAGCACGGCAGAGAGTAATTAAATCTTCGAGATCTTCCCCTGCTTCAACAATTAATCTTCTTATAGCCGAATCTGTTACTTCCTCACCTGCAAGCGCCATTGGGCGAAGGTGCAGCCTAACCAGCTTTGAAATGTAATCAAGTTTATTCATCGGCAGTTTCAATCGCCTGAATATTCCTTTCATCATTTTGGCACCTAAATCTTCGTGCCCATGAAAAGTCCAGCCGGTTCCTTCAATAAATTTTTTAGTAGCAGGTTTTGCAATATCGTGAACCAAAGCTGCAAATCTAAGCCAGACATTTTCAGTTACTTCGGAAATATTATCAACAACAATAAGTGTATGCCTGAAAACATCTTTATGATGATAATCTTTCCGCTGATCAACTCCAGCCATATCACTAATCTCTGGAAAAATAATTCCCATTAGTTCCGATTCATACAATGCACTTAATCCAATCGATGGTTTTGGAGATTGAAGAATTTTAAGAAACTCATCGGTTATTCTTTCCTGCGAAACTATCTTTAATCTTTCTTTTAGTTTTTTAGATGTTTCAATTATTTCCGGTGCAACTTTAAACTGAAGCTGGGACATAAAACGGAAAGCTCTCATCATCCGGAGAGGATCATCATCAAAAGTAACTTCGGGGTTTAAAGGAGTCTTAATTATTTTATTTTCCAGATCACTTATACCATTAAATGTATCTATTAATTCTCCAAAATTATTTTTAGTGAGCGATACTGCCAGAGTGTTAATAGTAAAATCTCTCCTGCTTATGTCATCCTTAAAAGAACCGGTTTCAACATCCGGTTTTCTGCTTCCCCTGGAGTATGATTCTTTTCTTGCACCAACAAACTCAAAATCAAAATCATTATACCTGAAATGAGCAGTGCCAAAATTTTTAAAGATAGAAATATTTTCAACACCAAGTGTATCGGCAAACTTACGGGCAAACTCAGTTCCATCCCCTATAATAAGAAAATCAATCTCGGCTCTTTCTCTATCAAGAATTATATCCCTTACAAAACCACCAACTATATAAAGTTCTAGGTTCATTTCTTCAGCAGCAGATGAAGCTGTATGAATAAACGGAAGAGTTTTCAACCTGGCAAGTATTTTATCTTTATAGTTTCTCATCATTACAAATTATAAATCAGTTGATTTAGTACGTTCTTCTTCTCTTACAATTTTACTTCCCATAAGTATAGCAATTGGTTTAAGCGGTTCAATATTACTGAAAAGAATTTTTGTTGAAGCGGCTATCGGAACGGCAAGAAACATTCCTACAATTCCCCAAACCCATCCCCAGAAGATTAAAGAGAAGAGAACAAAAACCGGGCTCAGATTCATATGCCTGCCAAGATAATGAGGCTCAACAAGGTTGCCAATAATATTCTGATTGATAAGAAGCAGAGCAGATAATGAGATAGTTGTAAAACCAAACCCATATTCCAGCAAAGCCACAGCAATAGGAGCAGCGGTCGCAATAAGTGAACCTATATTGGGAATATAATTAAGGATAAATGTTAATAAGCCCCAGACAATTGCAAAATCAATTCCATATAAAAGAAGAATTATTGTTGCAATTACTCCGGTTGTAAAACTTAGAATCGTTTTTATTATAAGGTAAGATTGAATCTGGTTATCAATTAAATCAAGATTTTTTTGTACAAAATCTTTTTTACTCTTAAAAGCTACTCTTAATTTTTCTTCAAATTTATCCTTACCCATAATCATAAAAATCCAGAAGATCAGAGCAATAAAAATATCCCCAAGCATTCCTGAAAAAGAGTTGAAAACATTCTCAACCATCCCGGTTGCAAAAAGTTTTTGCAAAAGTAATTTTATATCGAACTCCTTTACCTGGAGATTAAGAAAGTCAGCGAGTTCTTTTGCTGTAATATTAAATGGTCTGAGAACAGACAAAATAAAAGCAGATAAATTATCCGAATAAAGCTGAAGTTTATCAGGGAATGAACTGAAAGAGGATACAAGAATTAATCCCATCAGGTAATATAAACCGGAAACAAAAATTACGATTATAATTAACGCAAACCACTTTGGAAGTCTCAGTTTTGTTAATAAAATCATAAGCGGATGAAATAAATAAGTTAGAAAAATTGCTATGGTTACCGGAATTAAAATGTCGCTTAATTCCCTTAACACATAAACAAATAAAATGAATGATATAAACCCCAGCAAATATGCTATTACTTTGTTGTACTTTACTAAAGATTCAGACATACTTTTTCTTTTTTAATTCTTAATGCTGATTAATATTTTTTCCCAGTTAAGATAGAACCAATTGATCTTATTAAAATTCTCTGCTAATAAAAATTGCAGATTTTTATCGCCCTTAAATCTTAATGCTAATCCAGCCATTCTTCTTGCCCGTTCATAATCAAGATTTTCAATCATATAATCTGAAAGACGGTAAATACCGTATGCAGATAAAAAATCATTTACAAAGAAGGTTTTATCAAACTGCTTTTTAAAAATACTATAATCTTCGTTAACCGATTTAGAAAGATTAATCATTACAGGGAAAGATGAATATAAATACACCTGTTTATTAAGATTCTTTAGGATGGCATATTTTACAGAATCAATTCCCGAAAGATAATCTTTTATAATATCTCCATTTTTGAGAAGCACACTTCTCAGGTTTACAAGATAATAAATTGTTGTATTCGGATTTTGTAAAGATAATTTTTGATAAAGTGAATCAGCCTCTTTTAAATTTCCATTTTCAGAATAAAGATCAGCAAGGTTAAATTCCAGGTTGTAGAAATAAACCGTGCTGTCAAAGGTATTCAAATATTTTTTAATAACTGAAATTGAAGAATCACGCTGATCCATTTCGGCAAGGGTGTTTGAAAGTCCAACAACTGCTGAATATGAAACTGATTTATCAAGAGTATAATTAAATATTTCTTCAGCTTCTTTAAATTCTTTTTTTTGATAATGACTCCAAGCTTTGCTGAGTCTGTCAGCTATAAATCTTGGACAAACTTTATAAAATATTGATTTCCTTCTGAAATAATAATTTGCTTTATCTTTTTTATTCCCTGTATCAAAATCATTTAAATAAGTTTTGTATTCTGCTTCTAATTCTTTAATTGATTTCCCATATATTTTCGGGAAATCAAGGTCGGTATAAAGCTTCTTAAATTTTTCTATTCCATAATTATCAATAAGATATTTTGTGAATGAGCCGGCAAATATATAAGACAAAGTAGATGATTGAACAAAGAAGCTGGAGAAATCGTACATCCGTTCAATATTAATTTTGTAACCATTCCTGTAAGCAAGCGAAGCAAGAAAGTCAGTGTTGTTTTCATCATAAAACGGAGAACACGCTGAAGCGATTCCTTCAATTAAAAATGGATTAACCTTATCAGCAATTTTAAATGGACTAAATCCAAAATCAGCACTGAAGCAGTGAGCAATTTCATGTTTTAAAGTAACATCGTAATCATCATAAGCAGTAAAGACACTATAAAGCCAGGGTTTTGCCACATCAGCATTGCCGGAGCCAAATAATTTTTTCTTCTGCAGATCATCAAAGAAAATAAAAGATTGAATCTTTACCCCTGGAATTGTTTTAAGATATTTTTTTAGTTCTTCAAAATAATATTCATGGTGAAGTATTATCAGCTTTACAAAATCATCTGTGATATTTTCATCAAAATAAATTTCATAATGCCGGGTAGAAACGTGATGACTTAATTCAGATTTTAATTTTTCAAATGTTGTTGAAAAACCTAACGATGGGGATAAAAAAATAAATACTGCAGGTATGATAACAATATAGATAAGTAAATAAATTTTTTTGAATCTTATTTTTCCGGACAAATAAAAAACTAAACCGGTTAACAATCCGCCGAAGAAAAATAAATTAAAGATCCTGTAAAGGACTAATTTAAAATCAACAGATAAACCTTCATCATAAATTGTTCCCGGAAGATACCCCAAAACCGGGTTGTAAAAATAAACCTGCGGATTAAAGTAAAACTCCCCTAATACAATGATGAGAATAATAATAATTAACAGGAAGAAAATAATTCTTGTAAATTTTTTAAAAGAAGACAAAAGAAACAAGTCCGCAAGCAAAACCAATTATAACTGAAGGTGAAGTAATTACGATATAAAAAAATAATCCATCTGAAAAAGAACAGAAACCGGTGAAAAAAGAATTGATAACTGAAACAAGAAATGGTACAGTAAGAAAAAGCAGAGCCGGTAGTTTTAATTTTCTTAAAAACTTTGCAAAGTTATTTTCATCATTTTTTGCAAGTGAAATAACATAAAGACCGGATACAAAAGTCAGCAGTACAGAATTAAAAACAGAAAATTCATAACCAAAAACATTTAGTAAAGGAAATGATAAAAGCAGAATATTGAAGAGAAGAATTACAGAAAGATAACTTAAAAGGTAATTTTTATAATAAAATATTTTTTTAAAAAGAGGCACAATTAAAATTCTGCTCCCGCAACTCTTTCAATATCGGCACCAAGCGATTTTAGTTTTTCTTCTATCCTCTGGTATCCGCGATCCAGATGATAAACTCTCAGAACCTCCGTTACACCTTCAGCAGCTAGACCTGCCAGAACAAGAGAAGCACTTGCACGAAGATCTGTTGACATTACTTTTGCACCATTTAATTTAGGAACTCCTTTTATAACAGCAGTATTTTCATTCACCTGAATATCAGCTCCCAATCGCACCAACTCAGGGACATGTTTGAAACGGTCAAGATAAATTGTATCTGTTACTTTGGAAACTCCATTTGCAATGCTCATATAAGCTGTCCACTGAGCCTGCATATCAGTTGGGAAACCTGGAAATATTGAAGTAGTAACATCGGTTGAAACAATAGAATTATTACCTGCTTTAATTTTTACAGTTTCATTTTCAGCTTCTATCTTACAACCTGAATCCTCAAGCTTTGAGAGTATTGAACTTATAAAAAAATCTGAAATCCCTTTTAATTTAATTTCTCCTTTTGTAAGAGCGGCAGCAATTAATAAAGTTCCCGCTTCAATCCTGTCGGCAATTGTATTTATCTCAGAAGGATTTAATTCATCAACTCCTTCAATTGTTAAGCTTGATGATCCGACTCCATCAATTTTAGCTCCCATTTTAATAAGAAACTCTGCAAGGTTTGTAATTTCAGGTTCCATTGCAGCATTATTAATTACGGTTATGCCTTTTGCAAGACTCGCTGCCATTAAAGTGTTACCTGTAGCTCCTACAGATGAAACATCAAAATTAATTTTTGCACCTGAAAGTCTTTTACTTTTAGCAATTATATAACCTTCAGCCAAATCAATTTCGGCTCCCATTTTTTTTAATGCTTCCAGGTGAAGATTAATTGGTCTTGGACCCCAGGCACATCCGCCGGGAAGAGAAACTTTTGCATAACCAAATCTTGAAGTTAAAGGACCCAAAACATAAACTGACGCACGCATTTTTTTAACATGTTCGTATGGAGCAGTCTGGCTGGTTATATTTTTAGTATCGAGTTCAAGAATTTCATTTTGAAATTTTGGTTTTACACCAAGCTCTTTTAACAATTTCATCATTGTATAAACATCGTTAAGCTGGGGTGTGTTATTTAACCTGGAAATACCTGAGGCCAGTAATGCTGCCGGCATTAAAGCAAGCGAAGCATTTTTAGCACCGCTTACTGAAATCTCCCCAGATAATTTTTTGCCGCCTCTTACTATGAATTTATCCACTTGATTTCCTTAAACAAGATTCTTTATAAGAACAAAAGAAAAATTATCGGGAGCTCCTCTTTCTTCAACAAGATTAGAAACCTTATGAGAAATATTATTAATATCATTCAATTTAAAAATCCTTTCGAGCTCATTATTATCTATTACACCATTTACACCATCAGTACAAACAAAGAAGAAAACTTCTTTTTTAGAATCAATACTTATTGAATTCAAATCAACTTCTACAGGAATACTATCGCCTAATGCTCTGGTAATTATATTCCTATTGGGATGAACTTCAGCTTCTTCTTTGGAAAGAACTCCTTCATCAATCAGCTTCTGAACAAACGAATGATCCTTTGTAATTTGTTTCAGTTTACTTCCTTCAAAATAGTAAATCCTTGAATCACCGATGTGTCCCCAGTAAGCTTTATTATCTTTTATGAAAAGAGTTTCAATTGTGGTTGACATACCATTAAGCGCTGAATCCGATGTTGCTTTTTCAAAGATTGCTTTGTTTGCTTCAGTAACAGAAGATTTAATTCTTTCAAGATAATTATTATTGTTTGAATTTTTAAAATGTTTGTAAACGGTATCAACCCCAAGCTGGGACGCTACTTCACCGGCATTGTTTCCACCTAAACCATCGCAAACAATTATAAGCAAACCATTATCAACTTTATAAACTCCAAGAGAGTCTTCATTTTCTGTCCGGATCAGCCCAACCCTGGAAATTGTTGTGTAAGTATAGTTCATTTAAATCTTTCTTAAACTTAAATTCTAATTTAAAAATTGAATTGATTAAATCCTCATCCCCTGAAATAAAACAGTAATATATGTGTATCGGCTTATCTTGGAGTTCCATTCAAAATCGTTTATATTTACCAACTTAAACTGAAAATAAATTAATAAAAATGCTCTTTTAACTTATTATTATATATAGGCTTGCGAGAATGGCGGAATTGGCAGACGCGCCAGGCTTAGGACCTGGTACCGCAAGGTGTCGGGGTTCGAGTCCCCGTTCTCGCACTGAAAAAGTTTAAGTATAAGTTTAAGTTCAAGAAGTTATTAAGATAATCGAGGTTAGACTTGGAATACAAAATAAATGAATTGAATAAATCGGAGAAAGAAGTTGAAGTAACTCTTCCTTATGATGAAATAAAGAAAGAGATTGAGAATGAAGTTTTAAAGCAGACAAAAAAAATACAAATGCCCGGCTTTAGAAAAGGCAAAGTTCCTTTAAATATGATTAAGAAAATGTATGGCGATGCACTGGAATATGAGGCTTCAGAAAAAGTTGCTAATTCACGATTCTGGGATGTCGCTAAAGAAAAAGAATTGAACCCCATCGGGCAGCCGCAAATGACTGATATTAAATTTACTCCGGGTGAAGATTTATCATTCAAGGTTAAATTTGAAATCCTCCCTGAGCTTGAAGTTAAAGATTATAAGAATCTTGAAATTGAATTACCTGAATTCATGGTTAAGGATGAAGAAGTTGAACATGAAATTGAGCATATAATTAAAGCTAATGCTGCTACCGAGGAAGCGGATATGGTTGGCGATGATAAAAATTATCTGCTTAATATTGAAGTGCACCGGGTAGATGAAAACGGAAATGAGCTTGGTGATTCAAAACCGGAAACACTTGATGTGGATCTTTCAAATGAAAGAGTTAATTCAGAGATACTGGAAAATTCAAAAGGAAAAAAAGCCGGAGATTTTTTCAGCTTCACCTTTAAAGATGAGCATACACATAAACACGATGATAAAGAAGAAGTTCATGTAGAACATTATCACTACAAAGCAAAAATAAACTCAGTTAAAAAAATTAATCTGCCTGAACTGAATGAGGAGCTTATTAAGAAAGTTACCAAGGATAAGATATCAACCGTGGAGGAATTCCGCGACGGCATAAAAAAAGATATGCAGGCTTATTATGACCAGAGAGTTGATGAACTGCTGAGAGACAAACTCTTGCATAAAATAGTTGAGAACAATGATTTTGTTCCTCCCCGGATAATGGTTAAAAATGTTCTTGAGGATCTTGTAAAACAGGAAGAAGAATCCATGAAAAAATCCGGTTATAAAAAGTTTAACCGCGAAGAAGCAGAAAAAAGATTAGAGAAATCTGCTGAACTGGAAGTTAAATGGTTCCTTATAAAAAGAGCAATAGAGAAACAGGAAAATATAACAGTAAGTGAAGAATCATTAAAAGAGCTGGCAAAAAAAGATGCTGAAAAAACCGGCTTGCCTGAAGATAAGCTTATTAATTATTATAAGTCATCAAACATTAATGAAAAGCTTCTGGATAAGAAGTTGTTTGATTTTCTCAGGGAACAATCTGAAATTAAAAAAGTAAATCCTGAAAATTTGATAAACAAAGAAGCAGAGGAAACTAAATGACAAAAAACTATGAAATGTATAACCAGTTAGTGCCTTATGTTATTGAGCAAACTGGACGCGGGGAAAGAGGTATGGATATTTTTTCCCGCTTGTTAAGAGAAAGAATAATTTTTCTGGGGACAGCAGTTGATGATCATATTGCAAGTTTAATTATTGCGCAGTTAATATTCCTTGAAGCTGAAGATTCTGAAAAGGATATTAATCTTTATATTAATTCCCCCGGCGGAAGCGTAACTGCTGGATTGGCAATTTATGATACAATGAAATATATAAAACCGGATATATCTACTATTTGTGTTGGAATGGCTGCAAGTATGGGAGCTATTCTTTTAGCAGGGGGAACCACCGGAAAAAGAACAGCACTTCCTAATGCAAAAATTATGATTCATCAACCTTGGGTTGGTGGTTTGCAGGGACAAACAACGGATATCGAAATTCATGCTAAAGAGATGCTTAAAACAAGAGATACGCTTTATAGAATTCTTTCTGAACATACCGGCAAAACAATGGAGCAGATTACAAAAGACTGCGATCGAGATTATTTTCTTTCTGCACAGGAAGCAAAGGATTACAAGCTGGTTGATAATATAATTGATAAAAGAATTCCGATTAAGAAATAGTTAATTTTTTCTAAGGAAGTGAAGAAACTTCACTTCCTTTTGGATTTTATTTTTGTTGTTTATATAAAATGTTCCAGCGATTGATCTTCATACCAATAACTTTTCTTTTAATTATAAATGTTATCTATCCACAATCTGTTAACAAAAAATTAGATCAGTATCTCTCCGATTACTATATAAATAAAGATGTTCCTTCAATCTCTGCAGGAATAATACACAACGGTAAAATAGTCTGGCTTGGGGCAAAAGGTTTTGCAGATATTGAAAATAATGTGCAGGTATCGGATAAATCCGTTTACAGGATTGCATCAATCTCAAAGGTTATTACTGCAGTTTCTATAATGCAGCTTGTGGAGCAGGGAAAGTTAAAGCTTGATGATGATGTAAGAAAATACATTCCTTACTTCCCGCCGAAGAGATGGAAATTTACAATAAGGCAATTGCTTTCACATACTGCGGGAATCAGGAATTACAAAAGCACAGGAGAATTTGAGAGTAAAGAATATTTCCAGTCAACTAAAGAAGCAATTAATTACCTGGCAATGGATAGTCTTGAGTTTGAACCCGGTACAAAATATTTATATACAACTTTAAGCTATAACCTTGTTGCAGCAATAATTGAAAATGTTTCCGGCATTTCATTTCCAGAGTATCTGAAAAAAAATATTTTCACACCGGCAGATATGCACTCAACTTACCCTGATTTTCAGAGAGATATAATTCCATTCCGTGTAAAAGGTTATGACCGGAATAAATACAGGCAGGTGCAAAATGCGGCGCTCGCGGATTTATCTATTAAAATTCCCGGTGGAGGTTTATTATCTAATGTGGAGGACCTTCTTAAATTTTCCGATAGTCTCCTTAAGGGAAAATTAATAAAACCATCCAGCTTAGATTCAATGCTTGTTCCTACAAAGCTGAAAGATGGAAAAACTGTAAACTATGGTTTAGGTTTTTCATTTAATGTAGATGAGTCCGGTAGGAAATTTATAAGTCATTCAGGAACCGGAACCGGTTTTACATCAACGCTATTAATTTATCCGCAGGAGAAAATAGCAGCAGTTCATCTTATAAATATACGCGATAGAAACCTTGGAGAGCCGGCTTTTGATCTTGCTTCAATTTATATGGGAAAGGAAACAATAAAACCGAAAAAATCCCTGGCTGATTTTCTTTTTAATATCACAATAAACTATGGAATTGATTCATCATTGCATGCATATCATAAAATAAAAAGCGATTCATTAAATAATTTTGATTCGGCTAATGAAACACTTCTTGGCTTTGGTTATGATTTGATAAATATTAGTAAATTTTATGAAGCAATTAAGTTTTTTAAAATCTTTACGTCAGAATACCCAGATTATGCCGATGCTTTTGTCGGACTGGCTGATGCTTATTATAAGGATGGCAATAAAGGATTAGCACTAAAATATTTCCGCCAGGCTGTTAAATTACAGCCGATAAATAAATATGCAAATGAAATGATTAAGAAGCTTGGGGGACCATAGAAGTTTAGGAGATCATGTCATTTGTACTTAATCAGCTTCTAAACACGTCTGTACTAAGGTAACGCAGACCGGAATCTACAACAATTGTTGCTACTGTTGCTTCGGGACCAAGCCTTTCAGCAATCCTAAGTGCAGCGACTATGTTTGCCCCTGTTGAAGTTCCTGCAAATATTGCTTCTTCCTTTGCAAGACGACGAGCCATGGTTTTTGCTTCCTCAGTTGTAACAGTTAGGATTTCATCTACTTCATCAGGTTTCCATAGCGGGGGGATAAACCCTATTCCGATTCCTTCTATCTTATGCGAACCGGAAGGTTTACCTGAAAGTACTGCCGATTCCGCTGGTTCAACTGCAATAACTTTTAATTCAGGATTATGTTTACGAAGAGTGTGTGCGGTTCCATGAATTGAGTGTGCGGTACTTACGGTTTGAACAAACGCATCCACGTTTCCGTCTGTTTGTGTCCATATTTCTTCACCGAGAGGAAAGTATCCGGCTTCACCATCACTATTATTAAGTTGATCGCACCACCAGTATCCAGGTTTTTTGCTAATCTCCTGAGAAGTTGTAATCATCTTTTTTATCAGCTGTTCGGTTATTTTTTTATTATCGCTTTGAACGTCCGTAATCTCAGCACCATAGGCTTGCATCGTTATGCGTTTCTCATCGCTGAATGCATCCGAGAATACAAAATGAGATTTATATCCAAGCGCAGCACAAACAAGTGCGAGTGAAATTCCTGTGGTTCCGGCAGTATATTCGACAACAGTACCACCAGGCTTGAGCCTTCCGTTCCTAGCAGCTGATTCGATAAGCACTTTAGCAAGCCGGTCTTTCATACTTCCGGTCGGATTAGCCGACTCCATTTTAACTACAACTCGTGCACATCCTTCAGGTACAACTTGGCGAAGTTCAACCAAAGGTGTATTACCAATTGCGCTTAGAATGTATTTCCGCAGTTGCATAGTTATCACCTATAAATTTAAAAATTGAATAAGTTAAATATTGTTCAAATCCCGACATTTCTTACTGGAGGAAAATGCTCTTTTCTTTACTTCTGAATTAAATTATGCTTTCGTTTTAAAGAAGCAATTGTTATTAACTATTAAAGAATTTGAAATTTGCGATTCATTTTCATTAACATATAAAAATGGTTTTTAACAGATTCTTAATTACTCATTCGCCACTTCTCCCTTTTCCCACTTCACCTTTATATTGCACTTGTTAAATATTTGTAAGGAATATTAATTTATCCTATCTCCTTGTCACTTGAATTCCTTAACTATTCTTTTAAATTTGATGTTAGGTAAAGAAAAATTAATAATTACTAAATGAATTACAGGAATAATGGAATATTGTCTTTCAGAATTTCCATCTTTTCACTATTCCGGAGTTCCATTTTCAAAAAATCTGTTTTAGGTTTTTAAAAACATGTTAGGAACGAGATTTACAAAATTTATTCCTCAAAACCGGGAGTCACAGGGTTTTGAAGACTTGCTCAAATTGTTTCTGCAAATATTAATTGTAACATCGGGCGATGTTGCAGAAGCTCTGAATTGGCTTAACCAGCTTGATCAGAAATATGGATTAACAAACAATGAATATGGAATTGGAAATTTTATTGATGACTTAAAAGATAAGGGATATATTGAAGAGAATGAAGATGGTTCAGGATTTAATATAACTGCAAGGAGTGAACAAAGTATAAGAAGACAATCACTTGAAGAAATTTTCGGCAAGTTGAAAAAATCTCCAAGGGGAAATCATCACTCACCTTTTACCGGTCAGGGTGATGAACCAACTTCTGACCGTCGCGAATATAATTTTGGTGATTCTATTGAACAGATTGATATGACTGATTCAATAAAAAATGCTCAGATAAATCACGGCCTTGAGGAATTCAAATTAACAGAGAATGATCTTGAAATAGAAGAACGCGACTACAAGGCAATTACATCTACAGTTCTAATGATTGATATTTCACATTCGATGATACTTTATGGAGAGGATAGAATTACGCCCGCCAAAAAAGTTGCAATGGCTTTATCCGAACTAATTACAACCAAATATCCAAAAGATACATTAGATATATTAGCTTTCGGTAATGATGCCTGGCCGATTGAAATTAAAGATCTCCCCTATCTTGAAGTCGGTCCTTATCATACAAATACTGTGGCAGGACTGGAATTGGCGGTTGATATTCTAAGAAGAAGAAAAACAAGCAACAAACAAATTTTTATGATTACAGATGGAAAACCAACATGCTTAAAAGTCGGCTTAAAATATTATAAGAACAGTTTCGGTCTCGATAGAAAAATTGTTAATAAAACTCTCGACCAGGCTGCAAGATGCAGAAGGCTTGGAATTAATATTACAACTTTTATGATTGCAAGAGATCCTTACCTCCAGCAGTTTGTTAGAGAATTTACAAAAACCAATAATGGAAAAGCTTTCTACAGCAGCCTTTCTGGTTTAGGCGAATATATCTTTGAAGATTATGTAAGGAACAGAAGGAAGAAGCTTAAGTAAAAACAAATTCAAGAATGTCAATCAATCAACCAATCATTCATTCTCGTATGGTTGAATGATTTATCAATTACTAAAATAGGATTATGATGGATATTACCACAATAAAAACTTTTGGTGAACTAAAAAGAACCGGTTATAAAACAAGGTCTATTAAAGATGAACTGCGTGATAATCTTATAAAATTTTTAAAAGAAAAGGAAAATCCCTTTGAGGGAATTATTGGTTATGATGAAACCGTAATTCCGGATATTCAGACAGCAATTCTTTCACGGCATAATATTATCCTTCTGGGATTAAGAGGACAGGCAAAGACAAGAATTGCAAGAATAATGATAAACCTTCTCGATGAATATATTCCTGTTGTTGCCGGCTCTGAATTAAATGATGACCCTTTCAATCCTTTATCAAGATATTCAAAGGATATTTTAAATGAACAGGGAGACGAAACAAAGATTGAATGGTTTCACCGTTCCCAAAGATACACGGAAAAACTTGCCACACCCGATGTTTCTGTTGCAGATTTAATCGGCGATGTTGATCCCATAAAAGCGGCGGCTTTAAAGCTGCCTTACTCAGATGAAAGAGTTATTCACTTTGGTTTAATTCCTCACTCCCACCGTTCAATTTTTGTAATTAATGAACTGCCTGATTTACAGGCAAGAATACAGGTTGCTTTATTTAATATACTTCAGGAAAGCGATATCCAGATAAGAGGATTTAAAGTCAGGCTTCCCCTTGATATACAATTTATTTTCACAGCAAACCCGGAAGATTATACAAACAGAGGTTCAATTGTAACTCCTTTAAAAGATAGAATTGACAGCCAGATTCTAACACATTACCCAAAAACTTTAGCTTTATCTTTAAAAGATAACAGAGCAGGAATCAAAGTTTACAAATGATCAGAAGAAAAAAATAAATACAAGCCAGCTTCTCAAAGATCTTGTTGAACAGATTGCATTTGAAGCACGTAGCAGTGAATACATTGATCCTAAAAGTGGTGTCTCTGCGAGGTTAACAATATCAGCTTATGAAAATCTAATCAGCACTGCCGAGAGAAGAATGATTCTGAATAATGAAGACTGCACTCATTTAAGGATTTCAGATTTATATGGAGTTATCCCTGCAATTACCGGAAAGATAGAACTTGTTTATGAAGGCGAACAGGAAGGTCCTGCAAAAGTAGCACATATACTTATCAGCAAAGCAATAAGAAATATGTTTGATAAATATTTTCCCTCGCCTGACAAAACAAGTAGGAAAGATTCAAATGTTAGAGCCAAAACTCAGCCCGAAAAATTTCAAACAGAACCGGGATTATATAACTCAATCACAAACTGGTTTAATAAAGGAAATATGGTAGATATTATTAATACCAGCTCCGACAAGGATTATGAAAATACAGTTTCAAAGGTTCCCGGGTTAAAAGAGATTGTAAAAAAATACCAGCCGGGAATAAATGGAAGAGATAATATCCTGATGATGGAATTTGTGCTTCATGGTTTAGCAGAATATTCCATGCTTAGTAAATTCCGTTTGGAAAATGGATTGCAGTTTAAAGATATGTTAAGCTCAATGTTTACTGTTTCGGAAGAAGATGAAAATGAAGCACCTGATGAGGATATGTATTGATATTCATTATCCAGCCCTGATTCTTTTTATCTTCCTTATTTAATTATTATTTTGGCATCAACTGATTTTTTCTGTTGATGAAAGATTCCAAAAAGAAAATTATTATTATCGGGCCCGCTTATCCTTACCGCGGCGGCAATTCCCTTTTTATCTCCTACGTATATGATTTGCTTAAGGACCATTTTGATGTAAAGCTTTTTAATTACAGCCTGCTTTACCCTTCTATTTTATTCCCTGGAACAACCCAATTTGATAAAAGCACATTTGTAATTAAAAAAGTGCCGGGTGAAAGAATCGTTAATTCAATAAATCCATTCAGCTGGATAAAGACATCAGCAAGAATAAAAAATGAAAACCCTGATCTTGTTATTTTCGATTGGTGGCATCCATTTTTCTCCTTCTGTCATTATTCAATTTCACAAATGATAAAAAGTAGGCTTGGAAAGAAAATTCTTTTCATCACAGAAAATGTAATTTCACACGAAGGACATTTTATTGACAGAATTCTAACCAAAATTGGAATCAGCAATGCTACATTTTTTTTAGCTCTTTCAGATAAAGTTGAAAAAGATTTAAAAGAGCTTACTCAGAGAAAAGTTTTCCGTTCTGAATTGCCAGTGTATGAATGTTATACCGGGAATGATTTAACTAATATTGAAGCGAAAAATAATTTAGGTTTAAATAATGATGACAAAGTTCTGCTTATTTTTTGGATATGTTAGAAAATATAAAGGTCTCGATATTCTTTTTGATGCTTTTAAATTGGCCATTAAAAATGAACCTAAATTAAAATTGCTTGTTGCCGGAGAATTTTATGATAATCCGGAACCTTATGTTGATCAAATCAAAAAATTAAATATTGAAAGTGATGTAAAATTATTCAATCAATTTATTCCAAACGAAGAAGTACAAAAATATTATATGGCTTCTGATCTTGTAGTTCTGCCTTACAGAAGTGCAACTCAAAGCGGGATACTTAATGTCGCATATGGTTTTAACAAACCTGTCCTCGTTACTAATGTTGGGGGATTATCTGAATTCGTTGTAAATGAAAAAACAGGATTGATCGTACCGCCGGAATCACCGGAGGAAATTGCAAAAGGGATTAATAAATTTTTTGAACTGAGAAACTATATTGATTTTGAAGGCAGCATAAAAGCACTTGTAAAAAATAATGAATTTGAAAAACTTCCATCTGTAATTTCTGAAATAATTGAAGAGACCAGAAATTGATTTTAAAGACTGATTGCAGCCTTTTTCCCGGTGACAGGCCTTGCATTCCAAATAAAAAAATGGGAATTAAATGTGATGATTGTAATTATTATTCACCTGTGAAAAATAAAATATTAATAATAAAACTTGATGCCGTTGGAGATGTTTTAAGAACAACTTCAATTTTATCAGCATTAAAAGAAGCTAATCCGGTATCGCACATTTCCTGGTTAACCAGGGAAAGTGCAAAGGATTTATTCATTAACAATCCGTTAGTGGATGAAGTTGTAGTTTTTGAAGATCCTGAAACTATTTCAAGACTATCAGTTGAAAACTTTGAACTTTTAATTCATCCTGATGCATCACCAGTTAGTTCCGCTATCGCAGCTATAATTAAAGCAAAAACAAAAAAGGGGTATATCCTAAATGAATTGGGTAAAGTTGTTCCGGTAAATGAAGATGCAGTTGAATGGCTTGAAATGGGTGCATTTGATGAATTCAAAAGAAGAAATACAAAAACCTATCAGCAAATACTTCATGAGATTTCAGGTCTTCAATATAAAAAGGGAGAAATAATTTTAAACCTTACTGAAGAAGAAAAAAAATTCAGAGATGATTTCAAAAAAGAAAATAATCTTGATAAATATGAATTTATCATCGGTTTAAATACCGGCGCAAGTAAACGCTGGAAAATGAAACAGTGGAGATATGATGGATTTAAAGAACTTATATCTAAGCTTAGCGATAACAAAAATATAGGAATACTTCTTTATGGCGGCAGTTATGAAAAAGAAAGGAACCAATCATTAAAAAAGAATTATCCTCATTTAATTGATACAGGTTCAGAGAATAGTTTGAGAGAATTTTTTTCTTTAATGGATTTATGCAACGTTTTGGTTACTGGTGATACTTTAGCTCTGCATGCAGCAACTGCTTTGAAGAAAAAGATAATATGTTTGTTTGGACCAACATCAAGCGCTGAAATTGAAGACTATGGAAGGATAACTAAAATAATACCTGATCTTGATTGTTTGGTTTGTTACAAAACTGAGCCGGAATCAGATCCTACTTGCATGGATTTAATAACCTCCGGCATGGTTTATAGAGCTGTAAGCAAAGCAATCTCATCAATAAAATCTCAACCCGCCCAGTAAACAACCCCCACTTCAAAAGGATTAATTAACATAGGATTTTTAGGAACTATACGTATTGTAAAACCCTGCTGTCCGCTATGCTTTGTTACAATGTTACCCTTGTACTTAACAACACCATCAGTTGATTTTGCTGGCGACATAATTACAGTTGAACTGTATTCCGGATTATCCTGTTTTTCAACCGGACCAAAATAAAGCTGAACTTCCACATCATCGGGGGTTAGTTCGCCAAGATTAATTTCTGCATCGACTGGAAATTCTTCACCAACAAAAATTGATCTTGAATTTTTACCATTTAATACTTTCCCAACTTTAATTAGTGACCATTTCTTTTTAACTTTTTCTTTCCAGTCGGCAAGCTCAATGGCTTTACTCCATTTTTCTTTCTGTAACTCCTCTCTTTTTTCATGAGCCTTAATGTAGAATTTTTCAAAATATTCCTGAACCATCCTGTGAGTGTTAAAGTATGGACCAAGCTTTTTCATAGAATTTTTAACCTTATTAATCCATCCGCGCGGAAGCAAATCCTCACCTCTCAAATAGAAGAGTGGAACTATTTGTGTTTCAAGAATATGATATAACTGTCTTGCTTCAACCTCATCCTGGTAATCATGATCAGAATATTCTTCTCCATTGCCGATTTTCCATCCGACTTCCGGATCAAAACCCTCATCCCACCATCCATCAAGTATGCTGAAGTTTAATCCGCCGTTTGCGATAATCTTCATACCGGAAGTACCGCTTGCCTCTAAGGGTCTGCGCGGAGTATTTAACCAGACATCACAACCTTCTACCATATAGCGTGCAACGTTCATATCGTAATTTTCAATAAATACAATTCTCCTTCTGAATCTTTCCTCTTTTGCAACCTGGCAGATTTCCTGAATTAATCTTTTTCCTTCTTCATCTTTAGGATGAGCTTTACCTGCAATAATAAACTGAACCGGCTGATTTTTATTATTGAGAATATCTGCCAGTCTTTCAACATCTTTAAATATTAAAGTAGCTCTTTTATATGTTGCAAACCTTCTGGCAAATCCAATTGTTAAGGCAGTCGGATCAAGCACTTCAGTTGCCAAAGCAATTTCTGCATGACTTTCACCTCTTAAATTAGATTGAAGAGCAAGTCTTCTTCTGGCAAATGCAACAAGTCTTTCTCTCCTGCGTTCATGTGTTCTCCAAAGTTCTTCATCAGGAATATTATCTATTCTTTTCCAGAGCAGTTCTGAAACAGGATTATTAACCCAATTCTCACCAATATATTGTACAAAAAGATCTTCCATCTCTCTTGAAATATGAGACCTGAGATGAACCCCGTTTGTTATATAATCAATTGGTATTTCATTAAACGGAACATCTGTATAACCTGATACCCACATCTTTTTAGAGACTGCACCATGCAGCTTACTAACTCCGTTTACATAACCTGCAGTATTCATTGCAAGATGAGCCATGTTAAAAACAGAAGATTCTTTATCCCTATAAATTGTTCCAAGAGAATAAAATTCTTTATCACTTATTTTAAGTTCTTCCCTGTAAAACTTGCCAAGGTATTTTTCAATAAGCTCATTTGAAAATACATCAATGCCGGCGGGAACCGGTGTGTGTGTTGTAAAAATATTTGTATGAAATCCAATTTCTCTGGCTTCTTTGTAGCTCAATCCCTCTTCCTGGATTAGATATCTCATTCTTTCAAGAGCCATAAAGGCAGAGTGTCCTTCATTCATATGGCAAACCATTGGTTGAATATTTAATGCCCTCATAGTTTTAATTCCACCGATACCAAGGATTATTTCCTGTTCAATCCTTGTTTCTATGTTGCCGCCATAAAGAGCTCGGGTTATTTTTCTGTCAGCTTCAGAATTTTGAGGAACATTTGTATCGAGTAAATAGAGAGGCACCCTGCCCACATCAATTTTCCACACCTGGAAAAAAACTTCCTTGGAATCATATTTAACTGAAAGAGAGAATGGCAGATTTTTTTCATCAAAAACTATTTTCATTGGAAGATTATTAAAATCATTCAACTCATATCTTTCCAGCTGCCAGCCATCAGAATTTAAATACTGCTGAAAGTAACCTTCCCTGTATAACAAACCTATTCCGATAAGCGGAATACCCAGATCACTCGAAGCTTTAAGATGATCACCTGCTAAAACTCCAAGGCCGCCGCTATAAGTCTGAAGACATTCTGTTAATCCAAATTCAGCGGAGAAATAAATAATATTAATATTTTTGAGATGACTATAATTTCTACTGTACCATGTTTTTGCTTTTAAATAATCCTGTAAGCTTTTATATACTCTATCAAGATGCGATCTGAAACCATCATCGCGAGAAACTTCTTCAAGCCGCTCCTGGCTAACCTTTCCAAGAACCATTACAGAATTATGATTTGTTTCCTCCCAAAATTCCCTGTCAAGCCTTCTGAAAAGTTCGCGGGCATCAGGATTCCAGGTCCACATAAGATTATATGCAACTTCCCGCAAATGTTCGAGGTTTTCAGGTAATGATGGAATTACATTATACGTTCCAAGAAATTTATGCATTTCTACTCCGGTCGTTGTACAAAATTATTAAACAGGGAATATTAATCTTTTTAAATATATTAAAATATGCCGGGAGATTTCATATATGTATAAAAAATAAAAAACCGGAAAAAAATCCGGTTTAAAAAAGTCTTTCTGTTGGAATAAACCCAATTCCTCAAAGGAATTGGGTTTATTAGTTTAATTTATTTGAGTAAAATCATTTTCTTCATATCTGAAAATTCTTTTCCATTATTTCCATGTGCCTTAAGCTCAAAGAAATAAACTCCACTCACCATCTTGCTGCCTGCTTTATTCGTGGAATTCCAATTTACCGAGTGAGTTCCGGCAGAAAGATTATTATCAATTAAAACATTTACAACTTCACCTAAAATATTGTAAACAGTTAGTTTAACATTTGATGAAACCGGTAAGGAAAATTCAATTGTTGTAGAAGGATTAAATGGGTTAGGGTAATTCTGTTTCAACATAAAATCATCAGGGATTGAAGAAACATTATTATCCTTAACAGAATTCGGACTGGTTGGCAAATAAGCTAAACCTGTAATGTTAGAATAACCAACTGATCCAATAAGAGTTCCCGCCCCTGATGAAGTATCAATTTGAATAAAATTACTTAACTGTGAAGCAGAACCGGTAACTGCATAAAGATTTCCTGATTCATCAAAAACAATATCATTATGATTTGTATTAAATCCTGTTTTTCCAACAACTGTAGTATCACCGGTAGTAATATTAATTTTAAAAATTCTGTCTTTATTTGATCCTATTACAACGGAAGGAGCAGCCCATAATTCATTAGTAAGCGGGTTAAAAGCAATCCCTAAAATATTAGCACTTACATTTATAACCGCGGTTAAGCTGCCATCTGAAAGATCAATTGTATATAATTCTCCGGTTTTTAAAATTCCATATAAGGTCCCACTCGTATCAAAACTAATTCCGGCAAAATTTGGAATTGAAAGTGTATGTAATAAATAAGAATCCCCGCCTAATGCGTTATAATAAACAAGCTGGGATTCTGATTGAAGATTTACAACCCCGTACATTATTTTAGTTTTAGGATGAATAGAAATACTCTTTACTTCATCGAATAATGAAGGCCCGATAGGTGTTCCACTACCATTTAACAGATCAATTGTTAAAGTTGAACCCCCGTTATTAATTCCTGAAGAAGCATAAAGAATATTTGTACTTGTTGGTGTTATCTGGTAAGCTCTTCCGTTTAAAGTAACCCCGGGAAAATTGAGATCATTTGACACCATATCCATTATTACATTGAACACACCGGGAATTTTAGGAGCAAAAGAAAGCTGAATTGTAAGTGAATCATACGAATTAAGATTTAGGGGAAAAGTTAATTGAGTTAATAATTTAAAAGGACCTGTTGAATCTGCAATAGAATTAATAGTTAACTGATTTTCACCATAGTTTGCAAGAATCAGGCTCAGTGTATCACTTGAAGTGTTTATTTCTACATCTCCAAATTCCAATTCTGGTGTTGGAGTAAATATATGAGCACCCGGGAAAGGAGAAAGCCGTATTTCGCCAACCCATGTTCCCCAGGCATTGGTAGCTGCGGCATACTCAGTATGCATCCAGATATTACTCTCAGTAACCGGATCAAGAAAAATTCCCTGGTAATCACCCCACCTGTTTCGGGTTCCTCCAAAAGTAACTACATAGTTTCCTCTGCCTTCTTGCAAGGTATAGCTTCCTCTTATTGTATTTGGCGGATCCGAAGCATATCGTGAAGCATAATAAGCACCTATATATTCATTATCGCCGGAACGACTGAATCCAAAAGCTGCATTCAGATCTTTATCTACTGCAATTGTAGGATATGAATAATAATATCCGGGTGATCCTAAGTACATATCTTCTACGGCAGTTGAAGTCCCAACATTTATTCTAACATAATGCATTGCTGAATAACTTGGGGACACAGGATTTCTTGTTGCGTGAACTATATAAAGTGACCCATTCCTGTAAATTGGTTCATATCTAATTGCGGCTGAACCATCATCTATTGCAGGGCTACCACCTCCCAGCTGATTTGTTGCTGGTGGGCTGAAATATTGAGATACAGGCACAACAACCGCAGTTAATGTTGGAGTTCCAATCGGGTCAGTAAGTTTAAATACATTCATAAAATTAGCACCACCATTATTTGCCCAAACAAAATAAGCTTCTGATGAGGAAGAATATGCAAGACAAGGTCTGATGCCAAATGTTGAAGTACCAAGTGTGTTGGTTATAGACCAGAAATCTGTCCACACAACAGGTCCGGCATCATTCATATAAAGTTGAGCCTTGGGAACAATTCTAATCTTAGTATACTGGTAAGTACCCGGATATGTAAAGAAATTGCCAGTAATATAAATGGCATTTTCATCAAACCCCAAACCTGGATAATCACCAAAGCTATTAGTAGGTGTATTCCCATTCTGATCAGAAGGAAGCGCCCAGTTGTACCATGTACCGAGAGGATCCGAATCATCAGAAACTGAAATCGTCCAGTATGAATCTTGAATAGCTTCATTTTCTGTAAGCCAGACCATAACCCATCTGTTTGCATAATGGTCATAGATTACTTTCGGATCGGCAATTATTGGTCCTGGGTTATTCACAAAAGCATTTATCCAAGGACCCGCATTAATATTTTTTATAGAATTTCCTTGCTTATCTCTTATAGAAAATTCACCATTATCTATAACAATAATATGATTTGGACCAACAGCAATATAAGGATCAGGAGGTATGTAATTGCCCATATTCAAACCCCTGAAATCCTGTAACAATACAGTTTGACCATTAGCACCTAAGCTTGATTTGATACCTGTATCCTGTACATAATTAGTACCATCAAACTCTGTCGAAAATCCGAAGTCCTGGAAAACAGGATCTGATATAATATTTTTATTTATTTGTAAAAGTTTCTTGTTAAATAATTCATAATCGGAAGTTCCTCGTGCAAAATTATCTGTCGAAGTTATAACTCCGCTGGAAACACTGCCTGTTGCTGGTCCCTGGTAGGAAAACTGACTGAATGATAAACCTGAAAACAAAAATAAGAATAGAAAATAAATAGTAAGGTTAAATTTCATCTCATTCCTTTGGTAATTTTAGTTGTCAAATTAATATTTCTTAAAGCTATAATCAACAGAAATTGACCTGAACTTAATTCACTTTATTACTTTTAAGGTTAGCATTATTACCTAAGAAGTATCATCTTTTTTGCTGAGTTGAAATTCGAATTGATTGTCCCCATGCTTTTGTTATTTACAACATCAACATTAATAGTATAAATGTAAACTCCGCTCTTCAATCCAGAAGCATTAAATTCTATACTATGAATACCAGCTTTAAGATTTTTATCTATTAAAACAGCCACTTCCTTACCAAGCAGATCATAAACTTTGAGAGAAACATAACTATCAAAAGCTAACTCCCAGCTGATAACTGTTGAAGGATTGAAGGGATTGGGATAATTTTGATAAAGAATAAAACCGGAAGGAATTTCTCCTGAATAAAGGGTGCAATTCATCTTCTTCAACATTTACCGGTGAAGGAATAAATTTCAAAATAACTCCGTATTCGCCAACTGCATAACCGTTATTAGCATCTGTAAATTGTAAATCAAACATAGCAGAACTATCAGGTGTCATTATTTCATTCCAGGTATTGCCGGTATTTGTTGTTAGTAAAAATTTATAAGTTGAAGCAGACCATCCTTCATTAGCAGTCCTGAAATCTAACGCAAAGGAGAGACCAAAAAATGGCAGTTCATCATAAGTCCATGTTTCACCGGCATTTGTTGTTTTTATATAGCCGGTAAGAAAAAAACCTTCAGGATCACCCGAAAGAGTGAAAGCATTAAGTGAATCAATAATATAAAGATCATAAATCTGATCCGGACTTATTCCGGCGGCTGACCAGTTTAATCCTCCATTTGTTGTCCGCCAGATAACACCAGTAAAATCCCGCGTTCCACCACAAGCATAACCAAAATTTTTATTATAAAATTTAAACTTATAAACAGGTAAAGCTGAGACCATATTTGAATCAATATCTGCTTTAATCCATGTATTTCCCCCATCGGTGGTTCTTGCAATGTATTTTCCGCCTATAAACCCGTTAAGAGAATCCTGAAATAAAATTGTGGTCATGAATGAATTTGAATCGGGAAAATCTTTAGCTGTCCATTCATTCCCACCATTAATTGTTTTTAATACAATTGTATTAAACGGAAAAACATCACTAAAAGTGAGAGCCCATCCAATATTATTATTAATAAAATAAATATCTGTAATGAAAGATGTAGTATAAGTATTTTGTTTCGACCAGTTAATTCCGCCATCAGTTGTATTTATTATTATTCCATCTGCCCCGGCAGCCCAGCCATTTAAACTATCGACAAAAATTACATTTCTCAGGAGTGTGCTTACGGGGCTTTCAAGTTTAATCCAGTTGCTGCTTGTTTGTGCAATGGAGATGAAAAGGATTCCGGAAATTATTATTGAGGAGAAAAAGTGCAAATCATTTTACTCTATATAAATAATATTATTAAAAAATTTAACTAAAAATTATGAAACTTGTTTGGGTTCCCATTGATTCGTTTTGGTAAAAATAAATACCAGCTATTATTTTTTTGTATGGTTTTCTATTAAAAATATCTTCGGTTATATTTATGGTTAACAAATAATTTCTAAATTTTAAACTGAAAAGGTGTTATGTGAGTAAATTCAATCTGAAAAAAATTCAATCAATACTTAAGGAAATGAATTTTGATGCCTGGCTCTTTTATGACTTCAGAGGAAGTAATGATCTTGCATTAGATATACTTGATATTCCTAAAACCAGCCATTTAACAAGGAGATTTTACTATCTCGTTCCAAAAGAAGGCGAACCAATAAAGATTGTTAATGGTATTGAAGCAGGACATCTTGATCATTTGCCGGGGAAAAAATTGATTTATTCAAATCATACAACTCTCTCATCTCATATTTCAAGTTCTCTTAAGAATTTAAAAAAAATTGCGATGGAGTATTCCCCGCTTAATGCTATTCCATATGTTTCTAAGGTTGATGCAGGAACAATTGAACAGATTAAAAGCTACGGAGTAGAAATTGTTTCAAGCGGTAATCTTATTTCAATGTTTAATGCTGTGTGGAGTAAAGAACAATATGAAGAGAACAAACCTGTAGCAAATGCCTTAACTGACATTGTGTATCAATCTTTTAATTTTATAAAAGATAAAATATCATCACGAAGTAATCTTAATGAGTTTGACGTCCAGAATTTCATTATGGATGAATTTAACAAGCGGGGTTATTTTACTGATTTTCCTCCAATTGTTGGTGTAAATGAAAATTCAGCTAACCCGCATTATGAACCTACTAAAGAGATAAACAAACCGGTAAAGGAAAATGATTTTGTTTTGATTGACCTGTGGGCAAAGCTAAATAAACCGGATGCAGTCTGGGCTGATATAACCTGGGTCGGGTTTATGGGAAAAACTGTTCCTGAAAAATATACAAAGATTTTTAACATCGTTGCTCAGGCAAGAGATGAAGCTTTTAATCTTGTTTCATCTAAGTTAAAAAACGGTAATGAAATCAGGGGTTTTGAAGTGGATGATGCAGCAAGAAATGTAATTAATAAAGCAGGTTATGCAGATTATTTTATACACAGGACTGGTCATTCAATAACAACAGACCTGCATGGAAGCGGATCTCATATGGATAATTTTGAAACAAAGGATGAAAGATTAATTCTTCCTTCAACTTCATTTTCCATTGAGCCTGGAATTTATTTAACAGGAGACTTTGGTGTAAGAAGTGAAATAGATGTTTACATTTCCCCCGATAAAAAAGTAATTGCAACTGGCGGTGAAAGGCAAAAAGAGGTAATTCCTATACTAAAATAACCTGGTTAATTATTTAGAAGCTACACTTTGTCTTTTCTGATACTCGGATATAACATAGGTTGTTACAGCTTTTCTTTGAGCTTCACTTAAATTTGGATTCGGCATCTGCGGGAAATCCTGATTAATTTTTTGCGGATCCGATAGAAAAATAACAAGGTCATTCTGCTTATCCACATATTTTGTAATAACACTATTGAATGCTGGTCCAACCATATCTTCTTCAAAGCTATGGCATGATGCACAAATCAGCTTAAATAATTTTTCTCCATTTTCTCCAGCTTCAGCAGATCTCTGCGGAAATACATGTTTCATATGTTCAATCATTTCATATTTAGCAATTGCTTTTGCTTCCTCCGGTTTTAAACCGGGATTAGGCATTGGAGGAAAAGCAGGATTAACTTTAACCGGGTTTCTTATAAACGCAATCAGGTCATTAATCTTTCCTTCATACTTCGGAAGTGTTTCATCATAAGGCGGTCCCACTACTTTTTGATCAAACCTATGGCAGGAAATACAAATCCTCTGATAAATATCCTCACCTGAAATTTTCTCTCCAACCTTTTCGCCCTGTAAACCTGCAAGATACTTTTCAAAATTCGCATTAAGGATAACGGCCTGAACTTTTGTTGCATTATCCATTGCGAGCTGATCTTTAATAATGACGGACATGAGGATTACAACCAGCATTACATAAAGTAATCCTGTATAATTTGTTTTTTCATCCCTCAACATTGAATAAAGGAAATGGTAACAAATAAACATAAGTATTAATGCTAAAGCGGAATAACCGAAAATTGCTCCTGAGATAGAACTATCAGGTAAAGCAAAAAGTATGAGAGCTAAAAAAACTGGCATAAATAAAGAAGAATATAAAGTCAGATTGATTCCGGTTTTTCTTACAAAATTCTTGTATTCAGGAGTTAATCCTTGCTTACCCCCTTCCCAATAAAAATACCGGAACAAAATTGTTCCGCCGGTAAAAGCAAAAGCCATTGCAACAAAAAACATTAATCGGACAATAACAGTCCACGAAAGAAGAATTAAAACCGAATTTGTTTCAGTCCATTCTTTAGGCAATGTTGCAACAGAAATTCCTGAAATAAAAAACCAGATAGCAATAAAAAGAAAAACCAAACCGTAATAACCGGATTTCAGACTTAAGCTTCCGCTGGCGTTCCGCATTTCATTAAATTCATTTGAAACAGAAGGATCGTCTGCTTTAAATTCATTAATTGAATTAAAAAGAATTGAAAATTTTGCTGCGTACCTGTAAGTGTAAACTAAAATTAAAGCAATTATTATCGTTAAAAATGAAAAGCTTAAAAAGCCAACAGCGGACGTATTGCCAAGAAGCAGCAACTGAGCATAAATAAGTATTGAGGTAAATAAAGGAACGATCCCAAGTATAATTCCTACTCCTTTACTAATGGTGACAAGCTCTATTATTTCCTGGGCAAATTTTATATAGCTTCTGTTATTCTCTTTTATACCTTTATTCCTGTAAAACAGAGAGAGCGATATACCTCCGAACACCATACTGATAAATGGTACAAAAAGAATAAATATTAACATTGCAAGGTAATGCAATAATTGAATATGCTCTGATGATTGTGGTATTACGAAATTTTCAAGAAACTCCATTGCTTAATACTCTTCTTTATCAGTTAAAATAAAATTACAAGTTTATCTATAGAAATTAAGAGAACAACTAATAGTGCAAAAATGTTAATCTCTCTGAAAGCAAAACCAAAATATTTTTTTTCAATGCGGAAATCGGCGCCATCAAAAGTTGATCGAAGTAATTTTATTGCATTCCATGTAAGCCATAGTCCAGCAATAAAAAGTCCAACATTAATGAATGATGACTCAACTACTCCAAATAATGGAATAAGAAATCCCATAACTACTGTTGCAATAATCCATATAAAAGTTATTCTACCCAATTGAACCATACTGAATATTCTGGTTAATGTTGGGAACCCAGCCTGTTCGTAATCTTTTCCAAATATTAAAAGCAGCAGCCAGAAATGAGGAATTTGCCATATAAAGAAAAATAAAGATATTACTAAAATCTGCGGATCAAAAATATTCCCGCCGGCTGCAACCCATCCAAGTGCAGGAGGAATTGCTCCTACTAAAGATCCGGGAATAATTGCAAATGCATTTTTCTTTTTGAGTGGTGTATAAATTCCATTATACCAGATGAGGTTTAGTATGCCGAGACTTAAAGCAAGCCATCCGGCACCAAAATAAAGTAATAGTGAACCAGTTAAAATTAAAATTATTGCCAGATGTAAAGCTCCCTGTGGAGATATTCTTCCTGAAGGAATAGGACGATTTTTGGTTCTGTCCATTAAAGCGTCCGTCCTTCTTTCCTGGAAGTGATTAATTACAGCAGAACCGCAGGCAAGAAATAAAATACCTATTATTGGTGAAATCATTTCAACAGAAAAATGTCCGGATGCGCATAAATAACCAAATAATGTAGTTACAGTAACGAATGAAGTTATCCTGATCTTGGTTAATTCCATTACCAGATTAATTTTCTGCCTGATATTCAATTCAATAATTGTTGTATTTATTCCTTCATTCAACATTGAATTACATTTTTGTTTTTGTAGAATCATTACCGGTTGAAGTTTTTGTAGAATCGCTTGTTACTGTTGATTTTGGGTTGGCTTTATCCGAAAGCCATTTATTAAAATCGTCTTCAGTTAAAACTATAACTTTTGAATACATGTAAGAATGATTTAAACCGCAATATTCTGCACAAAAAACCTGGTATGTCCCCAGCTCCTCAGCTCTAAACCATCCGATGTTTGTTCTTGATGGTATGACATCCTTTTTCATTCTGAAAGCAGGTACATAAAATGAATGATCAACATCAACAGAATGAAGTCTTACTTTAATATTTTTATTCAATGGGACATACAATGTATCTGCCTGCACTCCATTAGGATATTTATAACTCCATTTCCACATTTGAGCTGTTACATCAATAACCATTGAATCTTTAGGCGGAGTGGAAAGGTTTTTATAGCCGGTCCAGCCTATCCAGAACATTCCTAAAACAATAAGAGTCGGAATAACTGTCCAGGTAACTTCAAGAAGGGTGCTGCCGTGTACATTAACCGCTCTTTTATTTCTTTTCCTGTTATACTTTATTACAAAAACAACCATTGAGATTGTAATCAATAGTAGGAAGAAAACACAAATTGATGTTATTATAAAAAATGCTGAGTTAGTATTGGCTACAAAATTTGACGCTTCAGCGATCATTATGCTTGGACCTTAAATTTTAGTAAAACTATAATCTGCGAACAACAGGACAAGAGATATAACTATGAAAAATAATGCAACACCTACAAAAATTTTGAAGGCTTTTGACTCACTGCTTAAATGCATGAATACAGTAAGAACAAGGTAAGATTTTATCGATGCAATTATTAAGGCAGTCGCAATAGTAATCTGACCAAGATTAATACCGGCAACAGCCACTGTAATTGCTGTTAAAGTTAAAAGACCAAGCCACACTAAAAAATATTTATTGTAGCTGTGACTTTTGTGTTCAACTTGTTCTTCTTGTTCGTGCATAAGAAATTACCTCATGTGATAAGATAAAATAATGGGAACAGGAAAATCCAGATAATATCAACAAGGTGCCAGTACAAACCGGCTGCTTCAAGTTTAACATAACTATCCGGATTAATTATATCTTTAATTGTGAAACGCATTATAAACATTATAAAAACCATACCTACTATAACGTGTAAACCATGTAAACCGGTCATAACATAGTAGAGTCCAAAAAATAAAATATGTCCCGGATTCTGACTTAATAATTCAGCTGAGCCGGGATAATTTCCATGATGTATTTCAGCGCTCCATTCAAAATATTTATTAACAAGAAATAAGAAACCAAAGATTACAGTAACACCCTGAAGAATTAGAGAAAGAATTTTTTTTCCGTTTTTCATGGCAATAATTGAAACTGCAATTGTCATACTGCTTGTAAGCAGAATCGCAGTATTTACAGTGCCAATCAAAACGTTCATTGATTTGGCAGCAACATGAAAATCATCCTGGTGCAGAAACCGGTAAACGGAATAAATAAAAAACATTCCGCCAAAAAGTATTAGCTCTGTAAAAAGGAAGAGCCACATTCCCATCCGGGAGCCAACATCGTCCCTATGGGTATGAGATACAACCTGTTCTTGTGAACTCAATTTACCTCCTCAGCTTCAATATCATTCATTTTATAATCGTAAGGACCATTAATCTCAGAAGGAATTTCCTCAAAATTTTCGAGCGGGGGCGGAGTAGGAACAGACCATTCCAGGGTTTCACCTCCCCATATATTTTTCTCTGTAACTTTTTTTCCTTTGAAAACAGAAAGAAGCAAATTATAAAACATGAACAGAATTCCTGCTATCATTATCCATGATCCTACAGTTGATATAACATGATAAATATGATACTCAGGAAGATAATCGTAAGATCTTCTTGGCATTCCCAACCAGCCCATAATAAAGAATGGGAAGTATAAAAAATTAAATCCGATAAATAATATCCAGAATGCAACTTTGGCAGAAGTCATGTTATACATTTTCCCTATCATTTTTGGTAACCAATAATGCAGCGCAGCAAAAATTCCAAAACCTGCTGTGCCAAATACAACATAATGAATATGACCAACAATGAAGTAAGTATCGGTAATATGAATATCTACTGATAAAGCTCCCTGTATTATACCGGTTAATCCGCCGATTGAAAATAAGAAAACAAAAGCGAGCGCATATAACATTGGAGGATCAAGCTGGATCGAACCTTTATAAAGAGTAGCTGTCCAGTTAAATACTTTAATAGCGCTTGGAATTGCAACAAGGAAAGTAAGTAATGAAAAAACAAACTCAGCAGTTTCCGTCATTCCTGCAGCAAACATATGGTGAGCCCAGACGAGAGAACCTAATAAAGCAATAGCAAGACTTGAAAATGCAATGAACTTATAACCAAAGATTGTTCTTCTTGCAAAGGTTGGAATGATTTCCGAAATAACTCCCATAGCTGGGACTGCCATAATATAAACCGCAGGGTGAGAATAAATCCAGAATAAATGCTGGAATAAAATAGGATCTCCCCCAAGAGCAGGATCAAATAATCCAACGCCTAATACTCTTTCAACAATAACAAGCAGAAGTGTTATACCAATAATAGGAGTAACTATAACCTGTATCCACCCTGTTGCATAAAGTGCCCAGGCAAATAAAGGCATCTTAAACCATCCCATCTTCGGAGCGCGTAACCGGTGAATGGTTGTAATAAAATTTAAGCCGGTCAAAATTGAAGAAAATCCTAATATGAAAACGGCAGTGAGTGTGATAATCATATTAGTATTTGTTCTAACGCTATAAGGTATATAGAATGTCCATCCTGTATCCGGTGCACCACCCGGTAAAACAATTGCCAATATTACAAGAATACCTCCGAGCATGTAGAGATACCATGAAAATAAATTAAGTCTTGGAAAAGCAACATCTTCTGCTCCTAACATAATCGGTAAAAAGAAATTACCGAACACAGCCGGAATACCAGGTATAACAAATATGAAAAGCATAATAACACCATGCAGCGTAAAAAAGGCGTTATATGTTTGGGGATTTACTATATCTTTCCCCGGATTGAGCAGCTCTATTCTTATAAGACCCCCAAGTGTCATTCCTACAATAAACCAGCTAAGGAGAGCAACCATATAAAGAATACCAATTCTTTTATGATCGGTAGATAAAATCCACGCGAAAATACCTTTGTGCTTTCCTTTATAATCTAAGTAACTTTCATTACCATTCTGATGAATAGCCGCAGCATCACCTGACATAAAATCTACCTCTTATTTCTAACTTTCTTTTTTCTGACTTTGAGATAAACAATAAAAAATCCAACAAGTAATAATGTTCCTGCACCAAAAACTTTCAGCAAATTAAAAACATAAACTTTACCTTTAGGATCATAACTAAAACAAAAAGCAAGCAGTTTTCCAACAGTCGGCATCACTTTACCCTGCGATGCATCAATAACAGCCATCTTGAAATCGAAAGGAAGAATTCCAAACTCACCTTTCTTATTATAACTTGGGTAAAGATATCTGCTTATTTTTCCATCGGGTGAAACAAATATTACACTTGTTGTGTGAATAAATTGAGTCCCGACTCTTTCAAAATGAAAACCTGCCGCTTCCGCTACAAGATGAATATTTATACTGTCTCCAGTTAAGAATTCCCAGGCATCTGTAGGAAAAGGTTTATCAATCATACTAAGAAAATTTTGTTTTTTCTCGGCTGCAACTTTTGAATTTTCCCTTTCATCCATACTGATAGTAACTATCCGGTAATCTTTTCCAGGAACCAGGTCTGATCTATTTACAGTATTAACAATTTCAGACATTAAAGGACTGCAAATACCCGGACACTTGTAATAAACAAAAGCAAGAACTGTTGTTTTATCAATAACATCTTTAAGAGAAACCTGCTTACCATCAGCGTTACTAAAAATGGTATTAAGCGGTAGTTCTTTTCCCAGATGTTCATCAATATTAATTTTTTCTTTTTCAGGCTGTGAAGCGTAAATCAAAGAAAAATTTATTAAAAGTAAAAAAAAGACCAATCCAATTTTGTTCTTCTTAATCGATTTCAAATTCATCATTTTATCTTTCTTAAAAACAAAATATCATATATACTTATTCAAATAATTGTATAGTACGTCCCATTCATTATTTGTTAAATAAAAAACATTTCCATTAAACGTGTTTTGTCCGGTTTCACTAATAATCATATTAATAAATTTCTGCTGATCACTTTTCCAACCCGTAGAATTACTTAATACTGTTAGGGCTTTAAATTTATCTTTTGCAATCTTATTGAAGACTACAGAACCTTCACTATTCATGTCATTATTAATTGAACTCAAAATCATGTTAATCTTCTGATATTTCGCACTATTTTCTTTTATAATAATTTCTTCTGCATATTTAACAGGAATCTGAGCCGGTAATTGTTTACCCTGTGATAAATTATAAAACGCATCAAGATTTTTTAAATCTCCGTCAGTATCCTGCGGCGGATTATTAATAAAATCAGAACGGATATATTCAGCTAAAGCAAAAATATCCTCGGGATTCATATAAGAATATGATGCCATTGCGCTCCCGGGAATTCCTTCCTGAAGTGTTTTATATATATCTGAAATCTTTCTTCCGTTTTTCCATCCATCATTATTTGTATAATTTCTCGGTGGAGGATTTAATCCGGCAGAAGCAGGGCCATCTCCTTTCCCATCATCTCCGTGACATGAAGAACAATTTGCAGAGAATAATGTTTTGCCTTTACTAATTAATTCCTCTGAAGGAGTCTTCAACTTCATTACATCAACCGGGGGAATTGTTCTTGCTTCCTGCAATTTCAGATCCTGATCTGCTATTGATGTTGTGTCTGGCAAAGACGGCAGAACATGAGTTCTGGATATTACATTAAATTTATCTATGTATAAAAGACCAATAGCCAGTCCAATAATCAAGACATAAACATACACCAGAGAAAAAATTCCGGCTGGATTATTTTTAGCTTCTTCTATTTTTTCTTTTATACTTTTTTCAAAAATACTCATGTATTTCCTTGAAGACTAAAGATGAAAATTCAATCCTCGTTCTAATTTAGGGTCTTTAACCGGAACCAGGTTAACTCTCTCAGCAACCTTTTTGAAAACAATCATTAATACTCCAACAAAAACAAGAGGAAAAACAAAATCTATCCAGCTAAATGAATAAGCATGATCGTTTCTTGACATGCTTGGCATAACCAGCCAATAAATATCGAGGAAATGAGCACACAAAATCCAGATTGAAATAAATTTTAATTTTTTTGGATTTGTCTTTGATTCAAATGATAATAAGAAAAAGAATGGGACAATAAAATGTATTACAATTAATAGTATTGAAACAATTTTCCAGCCGCCATCCCATCTTTGCATAAACCAGAAAGTTTCTTCTGGTAAATTACCGTACCAAATAAGCATATACTGTGAAAAAGCGATGTAGCCCCAGAATGCTGTAAATGCGAACATTAAAGTCCCAAGACTGTAATAATGATCTTCCTTAACTGCCGGGTGAAGAAATCCTTTTTCATTAAGTTTGATTGAAGTAATTGTAAGCGCTGCAAGTGAAGACCAGGCGACTCCGGCAAAAAGATAAACTCCGAAAATTGTTGAGAACCATTTTGATTCAAGACTCATAATCCAATCAACTGCAACAAGAGTGATGGTAATAGCAAAAACCGGTATAAAAATTACTGAAAGAACTATATTCCTTTTTGTTAATAACTGGTTTCCTGTTGAATCCTGTTTCCTGGAATTTTTAATAATCATAGAATAGAAAAAAATCCAGATAAGGATAATTGCAAAAACTCTAACCATAAAAAACGGAGTATTCAGATAAGCGGATTTTGCAGCAAGCATTTTATCTGAACCAAGATAATCTGAATGCGACCACAAAAATAAATTACTGGTATTAAACAAAAGTGGGATTGCAAAAATTATCAACAGCGGTAGTCCGGCGGCAAGAAATTCACTTACCCTTCTGAAAGGAGTGCTCCAATCTGCATTAGCAGCATATTCAAGCGCTACTAAAAATAAAGATCCGATAACAATACTTAAAAAGAAAATGAATGAAACCAGGTATGCAAAAGAAGCTCTGTATGAATCCACCAGAAATGCCACAATGCCTAAAATAATCCCGGCAATAAGGAGTGTCCCGCCTATTTTAAGAATACTGTCAGGCAAGCTTTTTTTTATGTAACCAGATTCATTTAGGGACATTTGAAGAAAGCTCCTTATTAATTTCTTGTATATCTAATTGATTTGCATTCTGAGCTCTTTGTAAAACTCTTATGTAATCTACTATTGCCCATCTCTCTTCAGCAGTAACCTGGAGAGAATAAGATGGCATTACATTTTGTCCATTTGTTATAATATGATAAATCATTCCATCAGGATAATTAATTATTTTATCCGTAACCAATGTAGGACCTGTAGGAAATTGTTGATGCAGCCTGCTTTCACCCTGGGCAAAATTTCCATGACATGGGACTGCAGAATGTAAGGAATTTTTTCTTTCCTAATTCAAGCACTTCTTTAGTTGGGATTGTAGGGTTAGACAATACTTCAGTTGGGTTAGTAACACCTTTATATGGATAAGGAATTTCTCCTCTTGCAACAGTACCTTCAACAGGCGGTCTCATGCCATGCATATCGGGAAAAATATCACTCTTTTCCTGCGCAGTTAATTTATCCTGAAATTCCATCCAGCCAAAAGGTTCGATATACATTAGTTTGTTCAACGTTACATAAGTTAGCCCGGCTGTTATTAAAGCAGTTACCATCAAAAAAGAAATAAATCCGGGCGCAAACATTTTATAGGTTTCTTTTTCCGGGAAATAAATTTCTCTGACTTTATACGCACCCAAATCATTAAGAAAAGCTGTAACTTTTTCTGCATTAAATTTTTCATCATCAGCTTCTATCACCAACCCATATTTATCTCCTGAAACGGCTTTCATATAATCTGTATCGTGGAGTGGATGATTATTAAAAGGCAGTTTAAAATAGATTGCAAGCAATCCTACAAAAGTTGAAATGGCGGCCAATAAAACCGTTGTTTCAAAAGTAATGGGAATAAAAGCAGGAGCCGATAAAAATGGTTTTCCACCAACAACAAGATTATAGCTGAAGTTAAAAGTCCACCACATAAATAAGAAAATAAATGTAGCCCCGGATAAACCAAAAAATAGCGTTACATATCCGATTTTTGATTGTCCCATTCCCATTGCTTTATCCATTCCATGAACAGGATACGGAGTGTTAACATCAAAATTTTTGTAGCCGCCTTCGGTGGTTTTTTTTGCAGCATTAATAATTTTATCAGGGGAATCAAAAAGAGCTGCTACGCCGTATAATTTATTTTCAGCCATTATGATTGCCTCCATGTCGAGGCTGTGCCCCTTCTATAACTCCCTTGATTTCTGACATTGTAACAACAGGTAATGTTCTTGAGAAAAGTAAAATCAATGTAAAGAAAAGACCAAAGCTACCCAATAAAACAGAAACATCTATTATTGTTGGAGTAAAATAACCCCAGCTTGATGGAAGAAAATCTCTATGCAGTGATGAAGCTATAATAATAAATCTTTCAAACCACATCCCAACATTTACCAATACAACAACTATAAACATTACTGGTATTGATCTTCTGAATCTTTTAACCCAGAATAACTGAGGAAATATTGAATTGCATGAAACCATTATCCAGTACCCCCAGGCATAAGGACCAAATGCTCTATTTATTGCAACATATAATTCTGTAGGAACACCGCTATACCATGAAATAAAAAATTCCATTAGATATGCATATCCAACCATAGAACCTGTAAGCAGAATTATTTTATTCATTCTTTCCAGATGATCTATTGTAATTATATTTTCCAGATCCAAAGCCTTTCTCATAAAGACAAGGGCAGTAACAACCATAGCAAAACCTGAAAATATAGCACCGGCAACAAAGTATGGCGGGAAAATAGTTGAATGCCATCCCGGAACAACTGCAACAGCAAAATCAAAGCTTACAACTGTGTGAACTGAAAGAACTAGAGGAGTAGCAAGTCCAGCTAAAATCATATAAACTTTTTCGTAATGTCTCCAATGCCTGTTTGAATGTCTCCAGCCAAGACTAAATACTGAATAAATAGTTTTCTTAACTTTTAAAACTGTTCTGTCTCTTAGACTAGCAAAATCAGGAATTAATCCTACATACCAGAAAATTAATGAAACAGTAAAATATGTTGAAACTGCAAATACATCCCACACTAAAGGCGAAACAAAATTCGGCCAAAGGTGATGAGAATTTGGATATGGAATTAAGTACCCTGCAAGCCATGGGCGCCCGGTGTGAATAATTGGGAAAATTCCCGCACACATAACAGCAAATATAGTCATTGCCTCAGAAAACCTGGATATAGCGGTTCTCCACTTCTGTCTTAACAAATATAAAATTGCAGATATAAGTGTACCGGCGTGAGCAATACCTACCCAAAATACAAAGTTTGTAATTCCCCAACCCCAGCCAACCGGCTGATTATTGCCCCATTCACCAATGCCAAAATAAAATGTAATTGAAACTCCCAGTGCACCAAGAAAAAGAAGACCGGTTGTAAAAGCAAGCGCCAGGAAATATTTCTTGCCCGGTTTAGTGCTCATGGGTTTTGCAATGGCATTATCAATATCTGCCATTGTTAGATTACCACGGACTAAAGGAAGTTCTTTACTATAATCTACGCTCACTAAACTGCCTCCGGATGAGTATTTCTTAATTTAGCTAAGTAAGTAACATTAGGTTTAACATTCAGCTGTTCAAGAACGTAATAACCTAATTCGTGGTTTCTGTATTTATAGAATTCTTCATTTTTATTTTTGATATCACCGAAATGAATTGCATTAGTATTACAAGCATCCTGGCATGCAGTATGAACATTCGAACCTTTAACTTCCCTGTTTTCACGAATTGCATTTTCTCTTTCAACAGCAATTCTTTGAATACAGAATGTACATTTTTCCATAACCCCTCTTGAGCGGACTGTTACTTCGGGGTTGTAAACCAGGTTAAATAAATCATCCTGCTGGAATCCATCTTTAAAATGATCCCGGAAATTAAAGTAATTAAATCTTCTAACTTTATAGGGACAGTTATTGGAGCAGTATCTTGTGCCAACACACCTGTTATAAACCATCTGGTTTAGTCCATCTTTGCTGTGTGTTGTTGCAACAACAGGACACACGTTTTCACAAGGAGCATCATCGCAATGCTGACATAACATTACCTGGGTGCTGACAATTGGGTCATCTTCAGAGCCGGAGTAATAAGCATCAACTCGTAGCCATTGCATTTCCCTTCCGCGGGCAACCTGATCTTTTCCAACTATGGGATTATTATTTTCTGCAACACATGCAACTACACAATCACCGCAGCCGGTACATTTATTAAGATCAATTGCCATTCCCCACTTTACCCCTGTATACCAATCAGGATGCGGCGGATAAATCTGATCAACTTTTTCTTCTTCATGCATCTCAGAAATTAAAGCAGGATTCCTTAAATACTCACTGACAGTTCCTTCTTTAATAATATGTCTTTCACCAAGAATATTTTCATTTGGAGAAAGATCAAACATATGATGTTCTTGTGCCGATACTAATTGATAAGTTCCATCGACTTTTTTTATGGAAGCATCTGTAAAAAGCCATGCAGAATTTTTTGTCAGCAATACATTTGCATTAAATCCTGCACCTTCACCAACCTTACCGACAACTTTTCTACCATAACCAGTTTCAACAGCAATAGTATCATCAGCACAGCCCGGCTGAATAAAAACAGGGATCTCTAAAGTTCTATTCTCAATAATAATTGAAATCTTATCATTATTTTTAACACCAAGAGCTTTAGCAGTATTTTTTGAAATTGATGCGTAATTATCCCATGTCATTTTTGAAACAGGATGCGGCAGTTCCTGAAGCCATCCGTTGTTAGCAAATTTTCCATCACCAACAGAATAACTTTCACTCAAAATAACAGCATAACCGGATTGTTTTGAGTTTGCAATTGATGGATCACTAAAGGATGACATATTAAAGGTGCTGCCTGAATTACCGGATGTTTCATTAACCAGAACAACACCATCATGAAGAGCTCCATACCAGAATTCTTTTAAATCCTAATCTTGATTTAACTGTTGGGAAAATATTTTCCTCCCAGTTTTTCTGAAGGTATTCATGATATATAGTATCTTTAAATTCAGTTTTTGCTCCACCGATCCAATTTAAAAGAATAGCTTCTTTTTCTCTTGTGTTATAGATAGGTGCAATTACGGGCTGTTGAAGAGAATAAAAACCAGTTCTTGTTTTAGAGTCTCCCCATGATTCAAAAGCATGGTCGATTGGTAATGTATACTTCCCTGCCGCCGAAGAATCATTAGCGCTTTCAGTTAATGATATAACTGTTGGAACTTTTTTAATCGCATCAGCGTAACCAAGATCACCCGGAAAATGAAAAACAGGATCAGAGTCAAAATGAATAACAACTCCAACTTTACCCGAATTCATATCCGCAACGAGTGCAGTTAATTCTTCATTAGTGCTTAATGGCAAATTGGAAATTGAAATTTGATCTGTACGGTATAAATTTTTATTATCAAGAATTTCATTTAAATAATTGACTGCAATATGAACTTCTTCAGGTAGCGTTCTTCCCGCATAAATAATTGATTTACCCCGGTTATTTACAAGATCATTAACAAGATATTTTAATTTCTTTGAATCAAGAGAATATTTTTTTGCAAAAGCATCAAGAGAAAAAGAAGAAACGTTTGAACCAACATTAATATTGTGTTTAGAAGAGAGTTCACTTAAAAGGCTCATAACAAATTCATATTGAGCATCAGGTCTTAGTTTTAAACGATAGTCAGCATTCATACCTGTTAATGACATATTACCTTCAACTACATAAAGGCGGTTAATATTTTTTGCATCATTAACATTTCTTCCCTCCGCAAATAAACGGGAGTTCTCAACTTTATTACCATCATTTCCAAGGAAATCAGATTCGAGTGAAACAATAATTTTTGCTTCGTTCCATTTTATTAAAGGATAAATATCTGTTCCGTAACATTTTTTCCATGCAGAATTTCTTAATCCATCATTAAACAATTGATAGGAATAAATCTTTGTGCTCGGATATGCAGAGATAAAATCATCCAGCACTTTTTTAGTTGTTGACGAAAGAATAGCCCCTGCTATAATTGCAATATCTTTATCAGAACGATTAGATAAAAAATTTACAATTTCACTATCTGCTTCCTGCCATGAAATTTTTTCAATATCCCTGTTATTTATTTTTTTAACAGGGCTTTGTAATCTATCAGGATCATATAAACCTAATAAACTTGCCTGGCATGCTGCGCTTATTTTTCCTTTGTTAACAGGATGGTCAGGATTTCCATCAATTTTAACTGGTCTTCCTTCCCTTGTCTTTATTAAAATTCCATGTGACTGGGAACCATAATTAAATGTCGAAGCATAATATTTTGGTTTTCCAACAACAGTATCCTCGGGCATTTTTGTATAGGGTATGATTTCGCCTTTATCCCTGTAATCAGAGCAACCAACTCCGGCTAACGCTGCAGAAGCTCCCATCAAAGCTAAAAATTTACGTCTTGAGACTTTAGATAGTTTGGATGGGTCAAAATCGTTGGTAACGCCTTCTTTAAATTCATGACGACTTGCTTCAATTAATGCTGGGTCTTTATGAAGTTCAGCAAAACTCCTCCAGTAATTGACATCCTTCTTTTGCGTATTCTTTTCGTTATTCATTTCAACATTAACTTCTGGCATCAGACCCACCAGTATTTTTTCTATTCACAGCAAGAGGATTTTCTTTAATCAATTCTTTTTTGCGTTTATCAATTTTATTCTTCTCATTTTTTCTTGACAACAGATTAAAAGGAAAAGATCGTAACACTGTATAAGATGCAACGCTTGCAGCTGCGGCAATAAAAAACTTTTTCCGAACAATTTTTTTATCAAAGTTAAAGTTATTAAACATTTTTATAACTCCTTATCAACGATGACAGGCCCAGCAGTCATCCGGACCATTTTTGATATTTTCTAAATAAGGTAACTTTTCATGAGCATTACGGTGGCAGTCGAGACAGCTTCCCATAGTAAACGAATTCATTTGCGAGATTTTTTCCATTTGTCTCACATCACCATGGCAGCTTGAACAATCAATGCCGGCGTTAACATGAACACTATGATTGAAATATGCAAAGTCCGGAACCCGGTGAACTCTTTTCCAGGGTAATGCTATACCCTCATTATAATATTTTGTCAGCTTAATAATTTCAGGTTTATCTTTGCGCGCAATTGTATGGCAATTCATACAAGTTGATACTGCAGGAACCATTGCATGGCGGGATTTTTCAACTCCGGTATGGCAATACTGGCAATCAATTTTCATATCACCGGCATGAAGCTTATGTGAAAAATTAATCGGCTGATCGGGGGAATAACCGACACCATCCCTTTCTGCCCTGGAAACAAAATAAGTTATAGTAAAAGATGCTATAACCACAAAGAGAGTTACCGGAACACGGATTCGGAGTATATGATCCAGAAAAGATTTATTCATATATCTTTTAAACTAATTACCTGCATTTTAATACATGATATAAATGGACATAGAATATAAAACGATTAATATACAAGATGATTATTTATATTGATTATTCTATGCGGTAATTATTGCCCGCTTAGGAAAATTATTAGGAATACTAGTTAAATTTTAGTGGTCAAAATTAAAAAATTCAGTAAACAAAACAAATTTTTTTTTATTTATTTGAAGGGAAGGTATGTACTTAAAATATAAGTGTTAAAATATTTTTTTCTGTTTGAAAAAATCTCAAATCCCTTATAACGAACATTAAATTTTATTGTGAATAATTAATGTTCTTTCTACTTAATTAATATAGCTTTTACTGTTTCGTTAAAACCTCCGCTAATTGAATGTATAAAATACATACCTGAAGGTAGGTCCGAAGCATTCCAGCTAAAGTTAAATACGCCGGGTTCTAATACACCATTATATATAATTTCAATCTCCCGACCTGTAATATCATAAATAGAAATATTAGTGTAATTTCTTCCTGTAGTTTCAAATCTTATGTTTGTTTGCGGGTTAAAAGGATTAGGAAAAACACTCAGTTGATAACCTTTAACTATTTCATTTGAGTTATTATTTTCAACTGAAGTGCTTGCTGAATCCTGCTGGTAAAATGTATAAGCTATTCCACCTTTTTCAAACCACGATTGTGATAATGAAGTTTTGTTAAACTTATATCCATAGCCGTTTGATTTTGCCGGATCATGAACAAGAGGATTCCCCTGAGAATCAAATCCTGCGAGCATCATAAGATGACCAGAATATAGAGGTAACCCTACAGACATTACAATTCTTCCACCGGATGCTAATACTTCTCTGGCTTCACTCCATGTTCTGTAACGAGTAACCGCACCATTAAGATTATATTCTGCTGCATTCTGCACTGCCCTTGGCCATATTCCAAACATTCCCCAATAATCATCATAATTATCTATGGCAAATTGTAATGGATCAACATCAATATTATAGCTCCGTAAAACCATACAAACTGATGTAGGTGAACATATATCTCCGCCAATACCAGGATCAATGCCATATTGGTAATAATGTTGAGTAGGAATAAATATTTCGGCCGGGTTATCATTAACAATTGATGGTATATCAACATTATTGGTCGTCAATTGATCACTCACATAAAAACTTAATTTATGCAGTTCAGAAGTTGGCTCATTAATGCTGTTTCTTTTCATTACTACCTGGAACTGCCATTTACTGTAGTATGAATTTAATACTGCATTATCAATATCAATTATTCCACCACTGAAACTTGTTGCTCCATAAGATGACCATATATTTTCCTTCCAATAACCTAAAGTAAGCCAGGAAGACCAGCTGGTTTTATAAAATCTTATTAATATTTTAAAGCTGCTATTATCATTAGGAATGTGTCCATTCCATGCGGGCAATCCACGGTTAAAAGGATAATCGGAAGAATCAGGCAGAAATACTACATAACCATTTGTTACACCATCCGAAAGGACAACACTTTTTCCATCAGCACTAACTTCCATTCCATTTGTGGTTTCAATACGCATCATAAGATTTTCATTTTCATAAGAGTAAAACTGATCAGGATATGGCTGACCAAAAGAAATAACTGATAAGATTGGAAAAAACAGTAAAAATTTTTTAATCATAATAACTACAGGTTAATATTTAAGAATTTGCATCTGCTTTTTAATTTAATGCTTTACGGGGCTACTGTCAATTAATATTTATTTTTGAAATCTAGAAAAAGCCTGTTTTTATTCATTAAAGAAGTTTTTTAAGAAAAGTTGCAAGATGTTCAACCTTGATATTCAGATTATTTTTTTTGCCGCCATAATTTATCTGTGCAATGCATCCCGGGTTAGAAGTAATAATTTTTTCAGCTTTGCTTTTTTTTATGTTCATAATTTTTCTACTCAAGATTTTCATCGAATCTTCATATCTAACTATATTATAAATTCCTGCGCTTCCGCAGCACCAGGTTGATTCTTCCAATTCGCTATAATTTAATTCGGGAATAGAATTAAGAATTTTTCTTGGCTGAGCAAAAATCTTTTGTGAATGAACAAGATGGCAGGCATCATGATAAGTTATGTTTTCATTATCTGGTTTAAATTTGTAGGGAAATATATCTGAGTAAAACTCGCTTAAATCTTTCACACGGTCGCTAAAACTTTTTGCAATTTCTTTATATTCAGAATCATCATCAAAAATATGAGCATATTCTTTCATAAAAGCTCCGCATCCAGCCGAATTAGAAATCAGGTAATCATAATCATACTTGCTGAAAGATTTCAGATTTTCTTTTGCTAATTTTTTCGCAGTATCAAAATCCCCGTTATGAGCATGAAGAGAGCCGCAGCACTGTTGATCTCCAGGAGTAACTACTTTGCATCCTGTTCCAGAAAGAAGTTCCACTGTATCTCTGTTTATATCCGCAAACATTACGTTCATTAAACATCCATAGTGAAAAGCAGTTTTATATTTAGCTTCATTTACCGGTTCAATAATTTCAGGAATTGCTGAATCAGAAAATTCCTTTGATACTTTAGGAGAAAGAGATTCAAGCTCAACAATTTTTGCAGGAAGGATTTTTAAATCACAAAGTTTATTAATTAGTTTAGGGAAAAAAGAATTCTGGTAGTAATATAAAATTCTTGAAACAGCCTTTAATTTTCTTTTAGAAGCCACGATATATTTTAAAGCAAATCTCTTTACTTTCTTTTTAAAGTTAGAACCATAGTCAGATTTATCAACCTCAACTCTTGCGGCCTCAACCATTGCTCCATATTTAACTCCGGCCGGACAGGCAGTTTCACAAGCCTGACAATCAAGACAGAAATTCATTTCATCAGCAAAAATTTCTGATATAGGCATCTCCCCTCTTGCAACGGACTTTATCATTTTTATTCTTCCGCGGGGGGAAGATCGTTCAAGCTTTGTTAATTCATATGTCGGGCAGGTTGCTAAACACATCCCGCAATGAATACACTGAGAAAGAATATCATCACCCGGAAGAACACTGATAAGATTATTGCTTACTTGTGTCATTTAATGCAAGCTAACTTCCGGTTGAGGAATATTCTTCACACCGGGGAGAAATTGAAAAAATCTTTCCCGGATTAATAACATTATTAGGATCTATTGCCGATTTAATTTTCTTCATCATTTCAACAGCCGGAACACCAGCAGATTGTTCAAGAAAATGTTTTTTTGCTAAACCGGTTCCATGTTCACCTGTAATAGTACCACCCAGTTTTATTGCCTCGTTAAAAATGAAATCAAAAGCTTTGTGGGCACGGTTTATTTCATTGGTATCTCTTTCATCTGTTAAACAAGTAGGATGAAGATTCCCATCACCGGCATGACCGAAATTTCCAAATGTAACATCAAATTTACTCGCTGCCTCAATAACTTTTTCAATCATAACGGGCAGCTCGCTTCTTGGAACTGTTGCATCTTCAAGAATAGTTGTTGGTCTTTTTCTTGCCAGGGAACTAAATGCACTTCTTCTGGCAGACTTTAATTTCAAGGCTTCATCTTCGTTGACTGCCCTTTTTATAAATGAAGCATTGTTCTTTTTTAAAATATTGTTTATGGTGTCAGCATCTTCCTGAACTATACTTCCTCTTCCATCAACTTCAATCAACAGTACGGCCTCACTATTCCGTGAAAGTCCGATTTTAGTAAAGTCTTCAACACAATTAATAGTTGTATTATCAAGAAATTCCATCATACTTGGAGTAATATGAGAGGCAATAATATCTGCCACTGATTTTGCACTATCAGTCAACTTATCGAAATAAGCAAGCAACGTTATGGATTGTTGAGGTTTAGGAATAAGCTTAAGTAAAATTTTTGTAATAATTCCGAGAGTGCCTTCACTTCCTACAATAAAATCGCGCAGATTATATCCCGCAACATCTTTCATATTCTTCCCGCCGGTTTTTAAAAATTCACCGTTAGGAAGAATTAATTCGGTACCGAGTATATAATTTTTTGTAACTCCATACTTTAATCCTCTTAATCCACCAGAGTTGTTTGCAACATTTCCTCCGATAGTACAAACATTTAAACTCCCGGGATCAGGAGGATAAAACAAACCGTAATTTTCAACCTCTTTCTGTAAAACACCTGTTACAACCCCCGGTTGAACTGTAGCGGTGAGATTTTGATTATCTATTTCCAGAATATTATTCCACTTTGTCATTACGAGTACGAGACAATTCTCAACGGGAATTGCCCCACCGCTTAAACCTGTGCCGGCACCTCTGGGAACTAAATTGAATTTTTCAAGATTTGCTAAAATTACAATCCGGGAAATTTGTTCTTCATTTTGGGGAAAAACAACTGCTTCCGGAAGGTGATATAAAATAGGTGTTCCATCGTATGAATAACATAACCTGTCTTCATCCGAGTCAAGAAAATTATCAGGACCAACTATACTTTTAATTTTTTCTTTTGTTGAAGAATTCATACAATTAAATTTAATAATAATAATAGCCCTGCCAAATACCAAAACAACAGAGTTTTTAATTATTATTTGGGAGAATAATAAAAGAACATAAAACTCATTAAAAATTTTAGCAACACTAAAGCACATAAAAAAAGGCAGTTAATCATTTAGAGATTACTGCCTTAAACTAAAAAAAATTATTTACTATTTGTTATTCAATAGCTTGTTATAAACCTGATCATTTAAGGCAACTTTTAAATAAAAGAAATCAGGTGAATTTAATTCTGGGTTTACGAATGACTATGCTTATTAATTTCTGTAAGATAATCATCAATCTCAACTAATATTATAACCGGTATCTGGCATCTTGTACTGAGTATCAAACCTCAAGTATCCAATATCCAGTATCAAGTACCCAGAATCGAGAATCAAGTATCCGGCATCTAGTATCCAATTTGCTTCATCAACTCATCAACTGCTTTCTTAAGCTGAGCATCTGTACTTTTTGCACGGTAATCAGGTGCATTCTCAACTACAAAATCAGGAGTCGCGGCTTCATCTTCCATATCATTATTTGTTTTCTTTATGTACCATCCTCTTTCAGGCAGTCGAACGAAAGTTCCATCAACCATCTGTCTGCCACCGGTTGATATTACTGCACCGAAGGAAGGTTTACCAACAAGCTTTCCGATTCCTAATGTTTGGTATGCATGAGAAAATATTTCAGCATTCGAATAACTGTTCTCATTACACATTGCGATGCTTGGTTTTATCCACGCAGTGTAAGGGAGTCTTTCACCGAGAGGATAATATCCTGTGAAATTAAGATGATCTTTTGCGAGATCATCTCGACACACCTCTTGGAATTGTGTAGGCATGCTGTTTATAATTCAGTACAAGCATAAGATAATCAGTTGTCCAGCCGCCGCCATTGTAACGGACATCCACAACAATTCGCATCCTTGCCGTAGCCGGTATGCCTGAAGCTCTCTTTCGAACTCTTCGAAGCTTTCCCAGCCCATTGCTCTTAATGTGAATGTATCCGATCTTTCCGTTTGAATATTCATCAGTTAGTTTTTTCCTGTCCTTCACCCATTCGTTATAAAGAAGATCCTTGATATTACTTAACAGGACTTATTATTACTTCTCTTGTTTTTCCATCTTTCGATTTTACTTCAAGCAGAACTCTTTGATCAGCTGTGTTTACAAACTTTGAATAGAAATTAACATTTCCGCCAACAGGCTCGCCATTAACTTTTGTAATAACATCACCGGCAAACAAGTTTACTTTCAGTTTTATCGGCAGGACTTTCAGGAATAACACTTTCAACAAGGATTCCCCCTTCAGCATTTTTTATTTCTATACCAAGCAGACCTGTTATTTCTTTCTGCGTTTCCTCCCGATCGCTGCCGTACATTCCCATATGACTTGCGTTTATTTGTCCCAGCATAAAATTAAACATATACCTGAAGTCACGGCTGGTTGAAGCAGCCATCACCCATGGTTTATACTTTACTTTTATAGAATCCCAGTTGTGACCGTGAAAACCGGGATCATAAAAACCATCTCTTATCATTCTCCAGGATTCTTCAAAAATCTGTTCTCTCTCTTTTGTATAATTGATCTGCATCTTTGCCTGAATATGAAAGACCTTCTTCTTTCTTTTTATCAAGATCAACTTTAGACAAGTTTTCCATCTCCCTTAAAGAGATAAATATTCTTTACATTTTTATCCGGCAGAAGTGAATGATAGGCATCGCTTCCTTTTATAATTGATTCAAAATCTTTACCATCCCACTTGATGCTGTAAAGAGAGTAATCAAGTTTCTTTGCTTTACCCGATGAATAAGGTGCAGTAAAATAAAATGTTTCACCATCTGCAGAGATAACAACATTTCTTTCATCGCCGGGCATAGATGTAACCTGCACTAGCCTTTTATAAATATCCGGAAAATCAATCTGGATTTCCTTAACTTTAGCTGAGTCCTTTCTTTTTTATCCTTCTTCTCTTCTTTAGGCTTTTCGAATTCATCCCAGTCCTGCTGAGTTTTTTCCCAGTCCGATTTCTGCAGCCAGACAAACCAGACATCAGAAGTGTTATTGTTTCTGTCTGAAATAAAACCAGCTTCGAACCATCAGCACTCCAGAAAGGCTGCGCATCATGTCTTGGATGCATACTTACATTTACAGCATCGTGAGAATTATCCGCAGCCTGTATAAATATTTCATCGTTGAAATAAAGATCTGTCTTTGAGTAAGCGAGCCATTTTGAATCAGGGCTCCAGGCTTAAATCTTCCGGCTGTGCCCAGTCATCCGACAATATTTTTTCATCGGAAAGCTTTCCGTCCTTATCGATCTTTGCTGTAATCAAGCTGACCGTTGCCGCGCAGGTAAGCAATCATTTTTCCGTCTGGCGACATTGATAATTCCGATTCATCTTTTTCTGTATTTGTTATTCTGTTCAACTTTATGCTTTAAGCTTTTAAATATGTTTGTTTCTTTTTTATCCGAAGAAGAAACAGAATAAATATCAAACTGTCACCATCGTCATCCGAAGTAAAAACAAGTAACGGAATCATTCACCCATTGAGGGTTTTCTTCCCTTGAAGGGCTTTTGGTAAGGTTAATAGTAAGGCTTTTATCTTTATCATTTTCCGTAACAAAAATATCTCCGCGTATTGCAAGAGCAATATATTTTCCGTTTGGTGAAAGCGAAAATTCCGATGCTTTTGAAGTGATAGTTTTCCATTCATAAGGATCGAGCTTATAATCCGATGCAACATCGATTGAAAGCTTGTTCAAGTTTGTTCCATCTGAATTAACCGTGTAGAGATTCATATCTTTTTCAAGAACAAGCTTGTTTCCATCGCTGCTTACACTGAAATTACGAACGCCGTCTTCTGTAAAAGTTGTTACAGCGCTTTCACTTAACTTCTCACCGTTTGCACCGAGAGACATTTTATGAACATTATATCTTCCACTTGAAGAGCTGATGTAGAACAGAGTGCGATCAGCTCCCCATTTGGGTGAATAATCATTTCCGGCAAAATCTGTAAGCTGAATATATTTTTTGTCTTTTGTGTCGTAAAGCCAGATATCCCTGTTTGCAGAGCCACGGTATTCTTCTCGCGGAATACGGCAGTCTCCTTTTGTAAACGCAACAAATCTTCCGTCGGGAGACTCTGCAGGATCATAGCCGAATGCATCGAGCGCTCTTTCGGGAGTTCCGCCGTTTGGTGATACCGAGTAAATTTCAGGCGACCATTCAACTGATTTATAATTTCTTGTAGTTGTGAAATATATTTCCCCGTTGCTGCTCCAGCTTGCTAATATCATCGCCGGCTGAATGGTAGGTAAGCCTTAGTGGAATTCCTCCTGTTGCATCGACAACATAGATATCCGAATTGCCGAACCTCTCGCTGTTGAAAGCAACTTTATTTCCGTCCGGGCTCCACACACTTGTTGGTTTCAATTCCTTCGTGTTCGGTTATCCTGTCTGCTTTGCCGCCGGAAGAGGAAACAGTCCATATATCTCCCTGGTATGAAAAAGCAATCCTTGAGCCGTCTTTGTTAATTGAAGGATACAGAAGCAGTGGCTGGTTCTGCGGAAATGCAATTGAAGAAAATAAAATAAGTGCGGTGAAAAATGCTAATGGCTTTAACATCATTAACTCCTGAATATTGAGGGGAAAATTTTCAATACTTTTACTGATTGTGTACCTAAATATAAAACTCTTGGTTAAAATTTGGGAAGGAAAATTGGATAAACGGTAACGTTTTAATAAGAATAAATCTGTAGTCAGCGTGAGGTGTTTGTTTGACACTTTCTCTACTGTGGGTTACGAAACTTTTTTGGGAATTTATCTATTCTTTTTAAAGAATCAAGATTAACATTTTCAGGATCAGTAATACCCTTGTGTAGTCTAGGATAAAAAAATGGCTCAAATGGGCCATAATGATTATCCCATTCCATAAACAAATGAACCCCTCCAAAATAATTATCACCATTTTCATCAATCGCCAAAATTTTATCAAATTTTATAATTCGAATTATTTCAAGATAATATTGATTCTCATCGGCTAATTTTCCCCATTCTTTGAGTACTTCGTCACGAGAGATATTTGCAGGATTCTTTATTTGCCAGGGATTATATGATGTATCTGAAATATTAAACTTATCCATTGCATCATAGGATTTTGATTCTTTGTCATAGAATGCCAGAAATTTTCTTCCCATTACGTGAAGACCATCAGGTTCATATCCAACAATTTTATACACACGCCACTGTGGGTTTTTATCAAAATCAATAATTTCAGATGAATATGGATAATGTTCATCTTCGGGATTTCTTAATAAAACATCACCAAAAAAAGTTCCTCTATCTCTTATTAGACCAAACAACTTTTCAATTTTCTTTTTTGTAGCTATGCGTGCTCGAATTTTAGTTTTAATACTCCTTTTACGTATTTGTAAAGAAATACCAAAATATGCAAATAATAAGTGATCGTATTTAGGTTGAAATAGTATATCTTCAATTTCAGCTTTACCTAATATTTTGAACTCTTGAATACCATTTTTTCGTATTCTAGTTATAAATAAATCTCTTGTCTTTTTCGAAAAATCACAAGCGGCAGCGAAAATTATTCCATAGATATCTTCACCCCCATTCAAAATATCATCTAAGTAGGTAGACATTTTTGATGGGGATATATTTTTTTCCCTCTTACATTGAATTAACCATAAATTTGATTTAACAACTTTTTCTTCCTTATCATCCTCATCCTCATTTTCAGCATATGATTGAGTTTCCCAACCTCTTGCATCGAAACCATCATCCGAACCTAGTCTTCCGGTTGCTTCAAGTAAGTTCCATTCACGGAAATCATAAACAATTTGCCTCACTAGATCTTCAAAACGATGAGGTTCAAGATCTTCAAAATGAATTGGATTAGTAGATTTTGTAATCATTTTTTAATTATTATAATTACTGTTAATACTGCTAAATATTTTTACAATAGGTTTATTGTATTTCATCCGGTCTCACCCAAAGACAGCCCTCACATATCTCGCCGGATATTCCCGCTGTTGCCGTTGGATCTTGTTACCCTTTATTTGTAATTAAAACGAATTGGGATTGAAACCCAGGTTTTAGCAATTCTCCCTTTTCTCTTTGGTGTTGTAAAATTTGTACTCTTGACAGCATCTATAACTCTTTGATCAACAATTTCATTAAAAGTTTTAATAATATAGCAATCAATTACTTTCCCTTTCTCATCAATCAGTGCCGTCGCATATACCGTTCCATTTAGTTTTTCAGAATTTGAGATTTTATTGTTGATCGCAGCAAGACCTCCAATTGGTTGCGGCAATTCATCAACGTATGTAAAACCATTTTCAAATTTTAATTCATTAGGGAAATCCGGATATTTTTGAAACCATTTAGATAAATCATCTAATGCAAGTGACATATATTTTGGAAAACTATTGGAACTATTTACTGCTTTCTTAATTTCATTTATACAATTTTCATAAAATATCTTCCCACTATCCGGTTTACCAAGTTTTCTATATGATTCTGCAATAAGAGCAACAGTTTCGTAATCATAATAAGTGGAATCAAAATTATTATGATAATTATTTAATTGAATAATTGCTTTCTCATATTGACCATCTCTAAATACCTGGATTGAAGATTTCAGTGCTTCAAGTTTATTTTCATATAGTTTCGTGAGATCTGGTGTAGAACAAGAAACAACAAATGAACTCAGAAAACATAATAGCAACAAATTGCTTTTAATTTTAAATATCATATTGTATCCTTTGTATAAAGCCTAACTATTAATTATACTGAAAATAATTTTTTAGCATTTCATCCGATCTCTCTAAAAGACAGCCCTCACATATCTCTCCGGGTATTACACTTTAGCAGAGTAAGTTTAGAAAAACCTGACGGCTTGATATATATGTTATAAATTTATTTTAATAAAATTAATTTCTTTGTACTTATAAATTTTCCAGACTGCATTTGATAAAAATAAATCCCACTGGGAAGATTGCTCCCATTAAATATGATCTCATATTTCCCAGTTGATTTTTCTTCATTTACCAACGATTCGATTAAATTCCCTAATAAATCATAAATTTTTAATGTTACAAAAGTTCTTTTAGGAATCGTATAATTGATTTTTGTTAATGGATTAAATGGATTAGGATAGTTTTGTTTGATTTCAAATACTCCTGGTAAATGATCTGTGTCTCCAATATAATTAGAACCCATAACTACATTTAATACTGTTGGGAAATCTAGGTTTTCCAAATCAAAAGTATAATAGTAGGTGAAATTATTCAGGTTATCATTGAGAAAAATTAAATTTACTTTCCATTCACCTGGCTCTGAATATTGTGGTATAGTAACTGTCCCTTCATAGATTCCATCTAGAGAATCACCTGAAACTAAATAAGCGAAACCATTCCTATTCAAACCACCGGGACTCTTGAATTTTACAAGATTATCATGACAACCGCTAAAATTATCTGTTATGTGTAGAGTAATCGTTACATTTACATCACTATTACTAACATCTATTGTACTAGGATAAAAACTAAAATCTTCCAAAACCGGTGCAGTAATATCATATATAGTAGATGTTACACTTAAGATCGTTGGGAAATTTAGGTTCTCCAAATCTGATGTATAGTAATAGGTGAAATTATTCAGGTTATCATTGAGAAAAATTAAATTTACTTTCCATTCACCTGGCTCTGAATACTGTGGTATAGTAACTGTCCCTTCATAGATTCCATCTAGAGAATCACCTGAAACTAAATAAGCAAAACCATTCCTATTCAAACCACCGGGACTCTTGAATTTTACAAGATTATCATGACAACCGCTAAAATTATCTGTTATGTGTAGAGTAATCGTTACATTTACATCACTATTACTAACATCTATTGTACTAGGATAAAAACTAAAATCTTCCAAAACCGGTGGTTGTGTATCCTCTGGATAAGCTATACAATTAATGAATAGCAATAAAATTATTTTAAATATAATTTTCAAAATGCACTCCAAATTTTTAACATATAATTATTAATTATATGCAAAAGATCTTTACAATCCTTTAGATGCTAAAATGTTTTAAACAAACAAAAACTTTGCATATCATTTAATCCAGTCCCTCACATATCTCTCCGGATATTCCGCAAAAGCAGAGAGGTTTTTCGTGAGTGGTTTTCATACACACTTTTTCTAAATGCTTTTTAGTTTTAACCAGGTTTAAAAGTTTTCCCATCTAACCGGTGCCTCATTACCAACTCTTCATAATTCCCCGCCGGATCTTTGGTTGCTATTTCTTCCGTTTTAACTTCGTGATAGTTTTTTAAAGAGTCAAACAGGAAACGTAAAACGTAAGAAGTTAGACGAAAAACGTGAGAAGTGAAACGGGAAACGTAAGAAAAGTGGAATGATTATGTATCGATAAAGAAGATGATGCTGTTGAAGTAAATTCTAATCAAAATAAAAAAAGCAGATAATCAATCTTGATCATCTGCCTTTTTATACGGGGAAATGAACTACTTTTTATTTAACAATTTATTATACGTTTGGTTATCAGAAAGTACATTTAAAGCTGTCTGCATCGGCTATCATATTTAAGCATCTCTTTAACTTTTCCTTCAGTGCCAATATATCTTGAAGCAAGTTCACCTTTTAACTCTTTTAATATTTCATTTTTAAATGCTCTGAATTCCATAGTGAAGTTTCCTTCAAAATGAGCTTTAGCTTTTTCAAGATCAGCAACTACATTATCATTTAAATTCTTCTTTTTAGCATCGGCTATAAGAGACTCAAGCTGCTTTTCTGATTCCGAAACATAAACATACTCATCAGCGGATAGAAATTTTTCAAATTCGTTTAACATCTTTTCATCTTTTATAGATGAGAATTTTTCATCAGGGTTGCTGTAAAAATAATCATCAGCAAATCTAAAGAAGTATCCCTTAGCAAGAAGGTCTGCGGTGATATCTCCTTCATTATTGTATTCAACAGTTGTATCTGGTGTTATACCGCCAGCACCAAAAACAAGTCTGTCATGATCAGTTGAGTATGGAGAGGTAATAATGGAATCAACATTTAAGAAAACATCATTGTCTTTTGAGTAATCAATTTTCTGAATACATCTGCCGCTCGGAGTATAATATCTTGCAGTTGTAATCTTTAAAGAAGTATTAAAGTTTAAAGGAGTTATGGTTTGAACCAAACCCTTGCCAAAAGATTTAGTGCCAAGTATTACTCCCCTGTCATGATCCTGTATTGCACCGGCAACAATTTCAGAAGCAGATGCAGAACCTTCATTAATTAATACTATAAGCTTTGCACTGCTGATCAAAGGTTCCTGAACTGCAAAGTAATCTTTTTTTGCAGATTGACCTCTTCCTTTTGTAGAAACTATAAGTTGACCTTTTTCCACAAATTTATCTACAATATCAACTGCAACATCAAGAAGACCTCCCGGGTTTCCTCTTAAATCAAGAACCACAGATTTTATTTCTTTTTCTTCTTTAAGTTTTTGTAAAGCACGTTTTATTTCATCGCCTGCTGAGCGACTAAAGTTGGTTAGTTTTAAATAAACGTTGTTGCTGTTTTCAGGGTAAAATCCATAATAGGTTAGGTTTTTAATAATAACTTCCTCTCTTATAAGATTGAAAGTCAGTGTATCCTTTTCTCCATTTCTTGAAACTTTAAGCTCTACTTCTGTTCCGGGTTCACCTTTTACAAGGCCTGAAATCTGGTCAATATTTTTAGGACTAATAGGAACTCCTGCAGCTTCAATAAGAACATCACCAACTCTAAGTCCCTGCTTTTGGGCTGAGTAACCATCAAGCACTTCAACAATTGTAACTTTATCGGCTCTGGTTCCAATTGAGATCCCGACTCCCCCATATTTTCCATTTGTTATAAGATCAATGTCATCCTTTTTATTTTCATCCATAAAAATTGTGTATGGATCAAGTGAACCAAGCATTCCTTTTATACCAGCTTCCATGAATTTTTCTGGATCAATTTCATCTACATAGTTTAATGAAATTTCTTTGTAAACAGTTCCAAAGAGATCAATGTTTTTAGAAATTTCAAAATATATATCGTCTTTTCCTGCAAAGAATCCTGAGAATAAAATTATAACAACAAAAGACATTATATATCCGAATATCCTATTCTGCTTCATGGAAACTCCTTTTCTCTAAGACATTTATTTCATTTACAATTTTCTTATGCATTTCAGTTATTTCTGCTGTTCCATCAATTATTCTGAATCTTTTTTCTTTTTTAGCAATAGTTAAATATCCTTCTCTTACTTTTTCATAAAAAACAGAGTCAGATATTTCAATTCTATCCAGATCCAGATTCGTTTTATTTTTTTTTCTTTCCTCTGCAACTTTTACCGGGATATCAATAATAAAAGTTATATCTGGCACAGTTTTGCCAATCGCAAGCCTGTTTATATGTTCAACAGTATTAATATCAATTCCTCTGCCAAAACCCTGGTATGCAGTAGTGGAATCATGAAAGCGGTCGGAAATAACATAAAATCCTTTTTCCAGGGAAGGTCTTATTTTTTCCCTGACTAATTGTGCCCTGCTTGCCGAGAAGAGAAAAATTTCGCTTTCCATAAACATGTGGTAATGTTTTTTATCCAGTAAAACCTCCCTGATTTTTTCTGATATTTCAGTTCCTCCCGGTTCTCTTATTATCTCAACACTTTTTTTGTTTTTAACAAGATAATTTTTCAGGAGCTCTACCTGTGTGGATTTACCACAGAAATCTATTCCTTCAAACGTTATGAACATAAGTATTATTTAAAAGTTAGAAAATTAATTGATTCAACAAACGAAAAATAATTCCCGGTATTCTCTTTAATGTTTAGCAGAAAAATTATCTGTGTTTGAAAAATATTCAGTAAAAAAATAAAATTAGTTCTGAAGCAAACAAGAGTATTTTCTATTAATAATCTGTAGAGAATATACTACTTCCAAAAAAATAAAAGCCGGAAATTAAAAGCCAGTGTTAATTAAATTTTTTAATAATATATCTGAGTCTTTCCGGTTTTGTGTAAATTAAAGTTGTGTTCGCTGGAATTTCAACATGAGGTGTAACATTACCCAAGGTATCTAAAACAACATCCCTGTAGTAAACAAAAACTTTAAATTGATCCTCATTTAATTTTCCCAGGATATTAATTCCTCCCCTTACTCCAACAGTTACTCGGTTAGGAAGAAGAACCACTTCCCTGTCACTTGGAATATCAAGTATGGAAACAGGAAGATCATCAAAATTTTTATCAACAATTTTCTGAACGTCAAGATTAACAGTTACTGTATTAATTGAGTATGTCATACCAGGCAAAGCTTTAAGGGAGGCCTGTTCAATTGTTTTTGAATCGAGATCAGATAACTCCATACTTTCTGTTTGAACTGATGTTAAGGTGTTAAGATAGCTTGCCGGACCAACTACATTGATTGAGTCAGGATAAATTTTAATTTTATTTGCCAGACCATAACCGGGTTTAAAGGCAAGATCAATATCGGGAATAATCTCAACTTTTTTTTCTTTTACTTTTTCAATAAAAAGTGAAAGAGTATCAGGAGTAAGATCAAGAACTTCCATATCAGATGAAAGCCAGGTGTTTTCTGAAAGGGAATTATAAAGGTTAATATATTTCTTACCAGTATCTCTCCCTGCTGAAATGGTATATACAGATTCTGCTCCAAGATTTACAGCAATAAGTTTCCAGCCATTGCCTCTTATTTTGGCAGATATTCTGCGAGGTAATTTTGAACCGCTTGAATATCCTTCGGGATAATTAATAATTTTGACAGGAATATTTATGGTTATATAATAATCTCTTGAAAGGGAAATAGATCCCCATAAAAGACAGGAAAAGAAAAGTGAAATTATTATTATATGTATGTTTTTCCTCACAGCACTAATATATATTAAAATGAAAATAAAAAAACACCACTTGGCGTGCCGTTCTTAAAATTTACACTTAAAATTTTTCAGGATAATTTTTTAAAATAATCGAGAAGTTCTTGTCTGTTTGCTCTTGAAATTTCCCTGCCATAAATTGGAAAACCTTCTGTACTCCTTGCGAGTCTTCTTAACTGATGGACATTATAAATCTCAAGCTCTTCCATATTTATCTTACTTTTACTTTTTGATGGTTTTACAGGCTTTTCTTCTTTAATACCAAGAGCTTCTTTTCTCAGGCGTGAAATTGTGTCGCTTGAGGATTCAGGCTCCTTTTCTTTAACGACAGGTTTTTCTCTTTCAGGTTCAGGCTTTTGTTTCTCAATTTTTTTTACCGGAAGGGATTTCTGTTCAGTTTTATTTTCTTCAAATAAATCTGGAGATTCTTTTTCTACTATGATTTGTTTTTCTTTTATCCTGCCAGGTTTCTCTCCAATTTCCGGAATAAGCGATGTAATTTGTTCATCAGGCTGTGGAATAATATGGGTTGAAACCAAAACTCCTACTCTTTTTGCAGCAGCAGCACCGGCATCTACTGCTGATCTGACAGCTGCTGTTTCACCAACAACTTTAATGGTTATTAATGCGGGGTCCGTTCTCTCTTTACCGACAAGTGTAACATTGGCTGCTTTAATCATTGCATCTGCGGCTTCAATAGCAGCTACAAGACCCCGGGTTTCAACTAACCCGAGTGCTTTTGGCATAAATTACTTTCTCTTCGGAAGTAAAGCTTCAACCTCGGAATGCGGACGAGGTATTACATGTACGGATACAAGCTCTCCTACTCTCTGGGCTGCGGCGCCGCCTGCATCTGTTGCAGCTTTTACTGCTCCCACATCTCCTCTAACCATTACCGTTACATAACCTCCACCAATTGTTTCTTTGCCTATCAGCTCAACCTTAGCTGCCTTTACCATTGCATCTGCAGCTTCAATTGCCCCGACTAAACCTTTTGTTTCTATCATCCCGAGTGCGTCAAGTGACATATAATGCTCCCACGTTGAATTTTTAGTTACCCGAAAATATGTTTAATGCTTTTAATAATCAATCGGATTGAAAAAAATAAAATCATTAAACTTTCAAACTATCTCCAGCATCCTTTGTACAGAAGTCACGAACCATTTCACGGAACCATTTTGTACTTAGAATAAAAGACTTAACTTCTGTCAGGAAATGCCTGCCAGCCTATGGCTGGGTTCCTGACAGCTTTGAAATGAGATGACGTCTTTTAAACGTCATCTCTTATTGATTCAATACTTCAATAGCCCAAAATTATTTCAATAACATCATCTTCTTCGTAGAAACAAAAACCTGTCCTGAGCTTGTCGCAGGATTAACCTGTATCCTGTAAATATAAACTCCGCTTGCAAGATCAGAAGCATCAAATTTTACTTCATATCTTCCGGTAGGCTTTTGTTCATTTACTAATGTCTTTACTTCCTTCCCAAGAATATCATAAATCTTCAAAGTTACCATTCCATCTTTAGGTATCTGGTATTTTATTATGGTTGCAGGATTGAATGGATTTGGGTAGTTCTGCGCAAGATCGTAAGAATTTATTAATTGGTTATTATTGAAAGTTATTTGCTGCGATGATGTTTTTGCTAAAACTTCTCCATCATTATACCTTGTTGTCAATGAATATTCCGGATCAAAGTTATTATCAGTAATTAGCATTAAAACAACTTCTTTATTGCCAATACCGGCAGTGTTAACTTGATAAGATAAATTATCATGGCTATTTACATTTGAACTCCTATACTCAACATTATCAAATTCTCCAAGAATTTCACCGGTTGAATTGTCAATTAATTGCAGCTTAAATGAAATTTGTTTCCCCTCTTGTAATAATAAAGAAGCAGATGAAGAATCTGTTACACCATAGCGGACACTGAATTTAAAATCAGAGTTGTTATTCAGCATAAATGGTTCACTTATAAGATATTGATTTAACTCCTGAGAATCAGAGAATAAAATTGTATCCGGAATTTCCACGAAATCAACAAACTGACCATTTACCGTAACATCTCCAACCATAAAATAGAATTCAGCATTATCCTTATAAACAACTCCCTGCCTTCCGCTTGAAATACCTGTTTCAGCTATTTTATAAAAACTTCCAAAGCTGTTTGAAACTGTGAAGGTATATAATGACGATACTGGTTTAAAAACCATCCCGTACATAGAGCTTTTAGTTACGCCATTATTAACCTGGATGTCTCTGCCAGTTGTATTTAGTGTTTTAATAGGTGTCAAATTGTTATCAACAAATTTATTTACCGCTCCATTATCCTGGCTCCAGGCAATTATAAATGAACTGTTATCATTTGATTTATTTATTACAGGTGAATCTGTATTATAACCCCATGTATAGAATGGTCCTGATGCCGGATTTTTAAATTGTGTAAAAATATCAACACCATAACCATCAAGATCACCAATCCAGCACAAGCGTGCGCCGCCGCTTAACTCAATATTGATGGATGATAATTTTTTGATACACCGCTGCCTGCCGAAGGTGTTGTGACCGAACCTGATAAGGATAAATTGCCATTTAATGTAGCATATTTTATAGAAGATGTGTAGCTCCCTGTAACTTCTTCCCAGGCAAGCTTAAAAGTTAAAGGAACACTGTATGGTTTTTTTGCATAGATAGTTGGATTTACTGAATTGCTTGTTGTCCAGGTTAATGAAACCGGAGAACCTGTGCCAATTGTTGCATCAACTGTACTATACCATCCATATAGGTTTCCGTTTTTCCAGATAACTGTTACCGGGTTAGGAGAATTAGCTGCAGCATTGGAATGTAATCCTACAACAGGTGTTGTATTAGTTGCATAGTAATCTCCGGTTACAGTTGCTATCTCTTTTTCATCCGTAAAAACCAGAACCTCATTATATCCCCTGATAAAATATTTCATTTTAATTTTAGAGTTACTTCCATATTTCTCCTGGTAAACAATTACTATGCGTTCCGTAGAGGAATTTTTAGATGCAAAATCTATACTTGGAAGCTTTCCTTCACCATTGTCTAAAGGCTGATGGTTATTTTCAAGCTGCCAGGTTGTGCCATTGTCAGAGCTTGTTTCAAGCCAAACCCTGCCCTGGCTTGTGTAAACATTATACAAATAGCCATAATTATCTCTTACAAATTTCCTTTGGCTGTTGTTCGCATAGGAATTCCCATCTGTTGATAACAAAGAACCTTTAAAATTTGCCTGCACTACTGCGTTGCTGCTTGTAAAGACAACACTGGCTTGGTTTAAACCGAATGGCTGTAAGTCAGCACCTGTTGAACTCCATCCCTGCATATAGAAGTTTCTCGTACCTATTGAACTCCCAAGATATATTTGTTGGTCTCCAGACCAGACATTATAGTAAGTTCCCGAGCTGATTAATTGATTGATAAAGATGCCGCCATAAGAATCTGTTGTATTATTTAAAATATTCATAGGTGAAGAATATTCTTTAAATTCAACGGATTGGAGCCAGTTGTTGGCATCCTCATAATAAAACCAAGGGTCATAAAACCAGAGTGTACCACCATTAATATCTGTCCGTTCTAATTTATTTTTAATTGTAACGGGTGAGGTGCCATTAAATGTAGATTTTTGTATTGGAGGTGAATTCGATTTAACCTGAAAATTATTATGTAATACATATTGGAGATTCCCACTTTGAAGGTCCCAGTAGTTATGTTTTTGTGTTGTTCCAGTTTGATTCCAATCAATTATAAACGGCATTTCAGCGGTTCTTATATCAACATTATCATTTAATGCAAATGATGGGTTTGAACCTGATGGAATTGGATTTTCAATATCGTTATTTAATATCAATGAGCCATAATTTAAACTGCCTCCGATAGAATTAAAAAACTGAACACCATATTCCGGTATTTCATAATTGATAAATAAATCAACAGCATATCCCTGATAATCATTAAAATTTTCGAAAGGCCTAAATTCATACCAGCCATTGGGACCAGATTCATTAGGTATTTTAAAACCTAAACAAAGATAATAGCTTTGATTGTTTACTGCATTTTTTACAGCATTAAAAAAAATTGAATTATTGTTCTCATCTGCAGTAATATCAAATGATTCATGTCCATTTATGTCTGTTATTGTGGTTCCTGATAAACTTACTGGATAATTTAATATAATATTATATGGCCATTGAGGATTAGTAATATCTTCAGTAAGATTATGTATATTAAAAATAAAATGCGAAGGTGCATTTCTATATTTATCTGCAAGAAATCGTAATCTTACACTTTTTACTTCGACTTCATAAGGTAAATTTGAGTAGGCCCAAACCCATTTTTTTATTACGCGAAATTGAACAGCAGGGCAACAGTTTATTCCAACATAATCATCTACTCCATTAATACCCCAAGAAGGAGTAGTAAAATTTTCTTTAACTGGTCCGTAAGTATAAATTTGCTGTGCTGATAAATTCCCTTCGAAAAATAGAAGTACAAGAAAAGTGAGGAATGATATTGTATGTAACATAATTACTCCTGATTTTGTAAATTATCGGCGGAGTATTATTTATTTTTAAAATGCAAACAAAAAATGGTGTAATAAAATGACCGTACATCATAGTAGTTTGCATAATTGCCCCGATGCCGCCAACATCGGGGTTTATTTTTTTATAATCATTACTGATGCAGTATTTATATTGTCTCCTACTATTACACATAAATTATTTTTCACACTTAAAGATCTCCATATTCTATAACTCATTGGATCATAAGGTAAACCAATCTGTTTCCAGCTTACACCGTTAAAATGCCTTACCGTATTTCTATCTCCAACTACCCAGTAATCATTACTGCTATTTCCTCTTATTGAAGCAATAAAACCTCTATAATAGACATTGGGATTTCCACCAATGAAATTTTCCGGCATTGATCTCACATAATCCCATTTATTATGTCTATATTGGAAAATAATATTTCCTCCGGTATATAAATTATTTTTTTCATCTACCCATACTGATGACAAGCTTCCATAAAGTTTAGAGAACAATTCGTTTTCAGTAACAATTTCACCTGTTATTAGTGTCCTAAAGCTATTTACTCCTTCATTTTTTAGAATAATACCTTTAAAATTTAAATTATCTGCCCCCGAAATAAATATTTCGTTTTGGTTATTACTATATATATCAGCTAAAGGAATATCCGTCCCGCTTTCTATCTTATTCCATTGCCCGTTTTGGTAATGGGCTATGTTTCCATTATTACCAACTACGTATAAATTATTACTGCTCGTTCCCCAAATTTTGTTGATTGAAAAAGTCCAGGGCATACAGATGGTTTGTGTTTGAATACTATTTTCTATTTTAGCTATCTGGTCTCCCTTTTGTGCAACCCAGATTTCATTTTCAGAAAATGCAATAATTGAAGATGCCGGATAAGCATTCTGACTGCTTTGCTGTCCACAAATTGTTTTGAACATAATTCTATGTAAGTTCCAATCATTTCCATCCCAATGAACGGCATTATAAATTGTATAACCATTTTCACTTGTATCTGCAATTTTAATATCTCCTACGCACCAAATATTATCTTCGGAGATAATAGCGCAATCGTATAATATACTGCTGCCGACATCGCCAAATGTCCAGGTTTCAAAAGTAAAGTTGTGGCTGGTGGTGTCCATCGTTGTAACAGTTAACTCGTTGCTGGATATTGGATTCTCGATACTGGATACTTTTATCTTGTAAGATTTATTCGGCAAGAGTGAATCTATATAGAGAAGCGAATCTTTAGCTTTCAGATTTAAGATTTTTGATCTGGGATTTCCACCTGCATCAGTTGTTATTAAGTTTAAATCTGCTGGAAGTTGTAAATTAATAGTTTCTAATTGTATCCAGGCTTCTATACATGAGGCATCTTCAAAAGTTAAAGTTAACTTTCTGTTGTCTTCTCTTGGAGGCGGAGGAGGTTCGGTTGTATTGCAAGAGATTAAAGAAATCAGAAATAATGAGAATAAATAAATAATTTTCTTTTTCATAAATATCATCTTATCATTTCATATAAACATAGGAATTCCTGAATAAAGAAAAGATGAGAAATTAAAGATGTAGTACCCATTTGCGACTCCGTTTTTGACCTAGCCATTAGGGCTGGTTTTGCATTCTCCCCGTGAAGCACTCCCCAATAAGAGTGTTTCCCCCGGAAAATAATTTTTGAGAACTCATTTCCAATCTAAAAAAAATAAAACAGAAAAAGCAAATAAGCTTTGTAGTAAGCAATTATTTTCAACCCGCATATTGAATCTCTCATCCCCTATTAATTTAACTGGTTTATAAAGTGTAATACTCTTAATTATTATTCCAAGACAGGCAGCATTTTTCCATTAATTCCCCTTTCACTCAATCAAATCAAACAATCTCCAGCATTCTTTTAATCGGCAGGAGTGCTTTGTTAGCAATTTGCTCTGGTACTTTTACTACAAACTGTTCATTGAGAAGTGAATAATACAGCTTTTCAAGAGTTATCATCTTCATAAATTCACAGACTGATTTTTCACTAATTGGATAAAATGATTTTTCAGGAGACATCTTTTTCATCCTGTGCAGAATTCCGGTTTCTGTTGCGATTACAAATTCATCACTCTCTGATTTTTGTGTATAACGAAGCATTCCTTCCGTAGAAAAAATTTTCATCTTGTCTCCGTTTGGCTCTGTCCGTGCCCGAACCATACAGGATGTCGAGCATCCGCATTCGGGATGGATTAAAAATTCCGCGCTGGGATATTTATTTTGCATCTCTCCAAACTCCACATTGCCGATTTTTTCGTGAACGTGGCAGGCACCTTCCCAAATTGTCATTTTTCTCCCGGTAACAAGTTCAATATAATGCCCAAGATATTTATCGGGCAGGAACAAAATCTCCTTCTCTTCAGGAATTATCTGCACAACTTTAAGAGCATTTGATGAAGTTACACAATAATCGCTTTCTGCTTTAACCTCAGCAGTTGTATTTACATAAGAAACAACAACCGCACCCGGATGTTCAGCTTTCCATTTTCTTAACTGCTCTACCGAAATGCTTGCGGCTAAAGAGCATCCTGCATCCAAATCAGGGATAAGAACTTTTTTATAAGGAGATATTATCGAAGCTGTCTCCGCCATAAAATGAACGCCGCAAAAAACTATTACATCTGCCGGAGTTTTACTCGCCTCGATTGATAAACCTAAAGAGTCGCCAACAAAATCTGCAATATCCTGAACCTCCGGAACCTGGTAATTATGTGCCAGGATAACTGCATTCTTTTTTTCTTTTAACTTTTTTATTTCTTCATATAAAAAATCTTTATTCATTACATTACCTTTTAATCAATTATTTTCATAGATATATCCAGTGCCTCAACTGAATGTGTAAGCTCTCCTACAGAAATAAAATCAACTCCGGTTTCAGCAACTTCTCTAATGTTCTTTAACGAAATATTTCCTGATGCTTCCGTTAGAACTTTACCATTACAAATTTTAACAGCTTTTTTCATTTCGTCAATTTTCATATTATCGAACATTATTATATCCACTTCTGTTAAAAGCGCTTCACTTATCTCATTTAGTGTAGAAGCTTCGACTTCAATTTTGAAATTTCTATTTACTTTATTTTTCACCGAAGAAACTGCTTTAGTTAAGCCGCCAGCTAATTTAATATGATTATCTTTAATCAACACCATATCAAACAGTCCTATTCTGTGGTTTTGTCCGCCGCCCATCTTTACAGCATACTTATCAAGTAAACGATGACCCGGAGCTGTTTTTCTGGTATCAAGAATTTTAGTTTTCAATCCATCAAGCTCTTTTACAAATTTATTAGTCTTTGTTGCAATCCCGCTCATCCTCTGAAGAAAATTTAAAGCTGTTCTTTCTGCGCTTAATAAACTTTTATAATTAGCTTTAACTTTTGAAATGATTTCACCCTTAAAACATTCATCGCCATCTTTTTTAACAGGATTCCATTTCATATCCGGATCAAATTTTCTAATAACGAATTCAGCAACATCCAATCCAGCTATAATTCCATTTAGCTTTACAATAAATGCAGCGGTTTTGATTTCATTGTTGCTTATAATTGAATTGCTGGTAATGTCTCCATTCTTTATATCTTCATCAATTGCGAGATCAATTAGTTTTAAAATTGAAGGATCATTTAATTCCATATTTAAAGATACTTTTTTTTCATTCCCGATTTTAATGATTGAAAGATATTATATGCCTGTTTACTTTCTTCCGGAAAATCTATCCTGATCTGGCTCCCCCTTGTTTCTTCTCTAGAAAGAGCTCCTTTAATAATTAGCCCGGCAATTGTCTTTAAACTTTTTAGCCTATCAGAGTAATACTCGCTGCGTTTATATTCCCAGCCATTATCAATATCGGAAACTAATTCTGATGCCTGGCTTAAAGTCATTTTCGATCTTACAATGCCAACATAATCATTCATTATCTTTTGAATTTTAATCTTCAGTTTTAAGTAGAATGATTCAACATTATTATTAACTAAATATTTTTCTTCTGGATAATCCTGTTCAGTTTTTTTATTGAGATATTTTTTTGAATCCTCAACAGCCCTGAAACTGAACACCAGACATTCCAGTAATGAATTACTTGCCAGCCTGTTTGCACCATGCACGCCCGAATGAGCAGCTTCACCGCATGCATAAATCCCTTTAAAATTGTTTCTCCATTTAAATTTGTATTTATTCCTCCAATCATATAATGCGCAGCCGGGGAAATCGGGATTAAATCTTTGGTCAGATCAATCTTATATTTTAATAATGCATCATAAATATTATGGAACCTGGATTTAATTTTTGAAGCATTAAGATGTGAGAGTGATAAATAAACTTTATCGGTTTTTTCTTTCTTCATCACATCAAAAATACTTTTTGAAACAATGTCCCTTGGAGCCAATTCAGCCGATTCATGATAATCAGTCATAAATCTTTTACCATTATTTAACAGGTAAGCTCCTTCTCCCCTAACAGCTTCACTTATTAAAAAAGTATCTCCGTTTTCTGAATGGAATGCGGTGGGATGAAATTGAATAAATTCCATATTTACAATTTCAATTCCGGAATTATATGCTAATGTTATTCCATCCCCGGTAGAAGAATGAGGATTGGTGCTTCTGCTGTAAATTCCTGCGGCACCACCGGAAGCAATAACAATTATATCTGAAGCAAAAAAATAATTTTGCCGTCCTTTCCATTCATAAGCAGAACAGCCGTAACAATCTTTGTCTTTTGTAATAAGCTTGTGGACAAGAAAGTTCTCAAAGATTTTTATTCGATTTGAAATTTTAATCTTTTCAATCAGGAACTCCACAATAAATTTTCCGGTTTCATTTCCGCCAAGGTGAAGAATTCTTCTTTTTGAATGTCCGCCTTCCATTCCGAGTTCATAATTATCACCCGCTCTATCAAAAGATAACCCATCTTTTATTAATTCATTTATTCTTTGCGGTCCTTCGTTAACAAGAATCCTGACTGCATCCTGATTGCATAATCCTCTGCCGGCTCTTATTGTATCATCAAAATGAATCTCAGGCGAATCTTCCTCACCAATTGCACTTGCAATGCCGCCCTGTGCCCAGAAAGTGCTGCTTGTCTGAAGAGAATGTTTTGTGAGAATTGAAACTGTTCCATACTTTGACGCATGGTATGCAGCATAAAGTCCGGCAAGCCCGCTGCCGATAATAACATAGTCGCTTTTTATTTGATTAATCATTTGCTGCAAAATTCTGACTAAAGTAATAGTCTAACAAAGAAATGAATTTTTATTTTATCAGAATCATTTTTTTTGTTTCAGTAAAATCTTTTCCAGAACTTGATCCGGAATTATCAACTTTCAATTGGTAGAAATAAATTCCACTTGCAATGTCAGGACTTGAGTCACGACCTATAGAAAATTCAATTTCATAAACTCCGGCAGATTTTTCTTCGTTAACAAGTGTTGCCACTTCTCTCCCAAGGACATCATAAACCTTAAAAGTAACACTTGACATTTCTCTTTTGTCGTTTGAAGATATTGCATATTTTATTCTAGTTGTTGGGTTGAAAGGATTTGGATAATTCTGATAAAGGACAAATTCCTTAAGCGTTAAATCAATATTAATTTCCAATTCACTGGAGTATTTAAATGTTCCGTTGAAATCAATCTGCTTCAAACGGTATTTATATATACCATTGCTAATTTTCTTGTCTGTAAAAGAATATGCTTTTATTTCTGTTGTTGTTCCGAAACCTTCAACGAAACCGATCTTCTCCCAACCCCCCTGATTCCCCCCTTTATTAAAGAGGGTTCTTTCTATTTCAAATCCATAATTATTTTTCTCAGATGAAGTTTTCCAATTTAAAATTACATTGCTGCCAAACTGATTTGCAGTAAACGAAACCAGTTCAACGGGAATGAATTGAGAGAACGGGACAAAGTTAACCCATCCATGTGCAGATACATCTACTTTATGAAAAATATGCTGTTCAATTGAAACCGAATCATAAACCCTCCAGTCATTATTCTCAGCCATAATATCATTAGTACAATTATTATATAAATCATAAACATTCGCACCCTGTATATTAGAATAAATGATATTCAATCCATCGTCTGTTGTATCAGCGTTTTGAATGTTCCCGATATTTGGTTGAGGTCCCGGTACCACAGTTGTTCCGTTCTGAATAGTTATACCCCACCAGTTTCCATAAATTTCATTGCGGGTAATTATAGGTGCATTGGAAGAATTTCCATTAACATTAATTCCGCTTCCGCTTGCATTAATATCGGGATTTATATTGTTGTTATAGATTTTATTATCGTGGATATAACAGGTTATAACTCCGCCAGCCAAAGCAATTCCAAAACTGTTGTTGTAAATTTCATTGTAAGCAATTTCAGATGAAGAAGAAGATCCTCCAATCAATGCTGAAACGCTAATTCCACCGGTTCTGAAATTTGTACTTCCATAAATTTTGTTGTATTTGATTGTCGGCGAATTATCATTTTGTGTTCCAATACTTAATTGGTTTTTGGGCCCGGTATTTTGAGTATTATTATTTGCAAGCTCATTATATTCTATTAAAGGAGAGGAACCCGTTGTTAAATTAATTCCATATTCATAACATCTCTCAATTTTATTATGAGAAATAGTCGGACTGGAAGCTGCTGCTTAAATTAAAACCCCGGCTGCATTTGAAGATATATGAGTTAGAAACCGATGGACTTGCACCAACACATCTTATTGCATATAAAGCGTATTCAATTCTTGCATAATCAATCTTACAGAGTGAATCAATCGAAGGATCTGTAAATCTTATTCCGTCCCATTCGCCTGTAGAATCAGGAATAGTTGAGGTAAAGATGATCGAATCGGATGAAGTGCCTTTAGCAATAAATGAACCGTTAACTTCAAATCCTGAAGTTGAACCTGTAATTGTTAAAACTGATCCGGGAAGAATTGTGAGTTTATCATTTGCTGAAACAGTTACCTTGTTAATTAAGTTATAATTTGGAAATGAACCTGTTACTACTCCAGTTGAATAGACAACAAGACTATCCAGATTCCAATTAACACCGGTATTAGGAGTTGTATATTGAGCAAATGAGAAACCTGAAAATAAAAGAAACAGTAAAAAATATTTTTTCATTATAACCTTATCTTTTGTATATAATTATTTAAACACTACTAACGTTTTTTAGCTTATCAAGATATTCCTGAAGAATTATTGCGGCAGCGTGCTGATCCAGCAAACCTTTTTCTCTGCGTTTTGTTTTTTTTGTAACTGATTGCAATATTCGTTCGCCTGCAATTACAGAAGTAAAGCTTTCATCCCATAGAATCACTTCAATATTCAGCTTTTCAATTTTCTCCTTTAAAAGTAGGATTTTATTTCTCACTTCTTTAGTAGAAATATTTTCAGCATCCGGCATTCCCATAATAATTTTAACAACATTTTGCCCGGTGATAATTTTTCTAAGCTCATTAAAAAAATTATTATCATTATTAATAGTTTTAAAAGGATATGCAAAAATTTTAAGAGGATCACTTAATGCGAGACCAACTCTTTTAAATCCATAGTCTATTGAAAGTATTCTGTTTTCCTCTGATATCATTATTAATTTACCGGGGAAGTAGAGCCTTGAAATCTCTCAACAGAATAAATTCCTTTAACTTTTTTTAACCGCTCTACAATTTTATTAAGATGTTCAATGTTGTGAACATAAAGAGTAACACTTCCTTCAAAGGTTGAATCGCTTGTATTAATATTTATTGATTTGATATTCGTATTCTGGTAAGAAACAATTGAGTGTGAAATTTCATTTAGTATTCCGGGGGAATCTTCCCCCATTACTGTTAATCCCGCAACAAAAAGATTAGCTTCTGATTCAGGCCACTGGACAGGAATTAATTTGCTTGGATCCATTTCGGATAATCTTAAAAGATTATTACATGTTTTACGATGTATTTTAATTCCTTCACCTATAGTTATGTAACCAATAACCGGGTCCCCGGGAATCGGGTTACAGCATTTTGCATAAGAGTACATCACACCTGAATCCAATCCTTCAACCAAAACACCGCCTGCAGAGCTTCTTGCCGTTTCTGCAAAAGTATTAAATTCAAGAACCGGCACTTTATCTTTCTTTTCCTTTTCTTTTGATGCTGAGAGAATTTCATCAAGATTAACTTTGCCCTGTGCAATAGTTTTAAACATATGCCGCGGGTTATCAAACTTTAGGCTTGCTGCAAGTTTATCTAATTCCTGCTGATCAAAAGAGAGTTTAAATTTTTTAATTTTCTTTTCCCAGATATCTTTACCAGCTTTTACAATGTCATCTTCCTCTTTCTTTACCCACTTCCTTATTGCAGTTTTGGCTTTGTGTGTCGTTACAAATTTTACCCAGTTTTTATTCGGGTGTTGAGTCTTTGAAGTTATAATCTCAAGCTGGTCACCGCTATGAAGTGTTGTATCGAGCGGAACAATTTTGCCGTTTACTTTTGCCCCGATACAATGATATCCAACTTTACTATGTATTTCAAATGCAAAATCTACAGGTGTGGAATTAATTGGAAGTCTTCGAAGATCGCCCTTGGGAGTAAATACATAAATTTCGTCCTGATAAAGATTAAGCTTAAAGCTTTCCATCAAATCTTTACGTGCTTCATCTCGCGAAGCATTCTCAAAAATATCTCTTATCCAGTTTACCCAGTTCTCAAGATCTTTATCACTTGCTGATTTACTTTCCTTATATCTCCAGTGAGCAGCTACTCCTCTTTCAGCAACTTCGTGCATACTTTTAGTCCTGATTTGTATTTCAACTAATCTTCCTTCAGGGCCAACAACTGTAGTGTGAATTGACTGATAATTATTTGTCTTCGGGATTGATATATAATCTTTAAAACGATCGGGAACGGGAAGATAAATCTGGTTTACAATCCCAAGAGTTGTATAGCAATCATAAGTATTTTTTGTGTCAAGAATAATCCTTATGGCAAAGAGATCATAAATTTCTTCAAAAGGTTTATTCCTTCTTACCATTTTCCTGTATATACTATAAAGATGTTTTGGGCGACCGCTTATTTCATATTTAAGATTATTCTCTGTAAGAGTTTCTGTAATCGGGTCAGTAAATTTTTTGATGTAAGATTCTCTCTCTTTTCTTTTTGCTGCTACTTTTTTAACAAGCTCTTCGTAAGCATCTCTATTTAAATATTTGAATGAGAGATCCTCGAATTCCCATTTAATACGTCCAAGTCCAAACCGGTGTGCAAACGGAGCATATATTTCAAGAGTTTCCTGTGCTATTCTTCTTTGCTTTTCTGGGTTAACAAATTCGAGAGTTCTCATGTTATGCAAACGATCAGCAAACTTAACAAGGATTACTCTCACATCCTTTACCATTGAAAGAAGCAGCTTCCTGTAATTTTCAGCTTTAGTAATTTCCTGTCCTTTAAATATCCCGCTGATTTTTGTAACTCCATCAACAATTTCTGCAACTTCTTTTCCGAATTCTTTTTCCAGAAGATTAAATATTAAACTCTGTATCTTCAGCAACATCATGAAGCAGAGCGCATGCAACAGTTATATCATCAAGAGGAAGTTCCTCGGCAACAATTAAAGCTACGTGATAAGGATGAATAAAATATGGATCCCCGGATGCGCGGAGGTCATTTTTATGTGCTTCAAGAGAAAATTCAAAGCTTCTTGTAATAAGGCTTTCATCAACAGATGGAAGATTCTTCCTGCAAACTTTTAACAGTTCTTCCATCATTTTTAAATATTTGGGATCAGTGATAGACATTTTAACAGATTAAATTAAATAATATACAAGTTAGAGCAGGTTCAAGAATTTTCCTAAATTGAACTTGAACTTGAACTTGGACTTACACTTGCACCCTGATTTCCACCAGGGTAAGCTTAATTTAACTTTTTTATTTGATTAGGTAAAGTCATCAAAATTAGATGTTCTAAGGCTGGTCTTTTGATTGAAGCTCTTTTTGCAGATTTTTTACTCTCTCAAGACGATCCCCCATTTTCTGCTTTTCAAAATCCGTTAAATTTTTTAGGCTTAATATTTCATTACAAAGCTGCAGCGCTTTCTCTTTTTCACCCAATTTATTGTACTGTTGTGCAATGAGATGCTTAAGAAGAATTTCATTACAGCGGTTTGGTTTTTCATTTTCAGAATAAGAATTTAAAATCTTATAATACTCATCAATAGATTTTTTCAAATCAACATCTTCATAAGCTCTCGCTAATCCAAATCTGAAGAACCGGCAATCTGGATATTTCTCTAAAATAGATTGAGCAAGTTTAACAGCTTTTTTAGATTCGCCTTTGTCAATGTAAATCCATATCAGAGAGTTATTTCCTAAATAAGAATTGTATGAAAAATTTTTATCTGCTTTTTCAAGTAATTTAATCCCATCCTCTCTTTCATCAGTAACAAAAGGAAGCCAGCCGATAAATTGTGTCTCTTTGCTTTTCCAGTATTTGTAAGTACCAATTGCAATAAAGGAGTCATAAAATTCAGGATTTATCTCAAGGCAATGTTTGAAAAGATCAACAGAATTCATCCCCCCGGTGAATGCAGAAATCCAATCGCTTTTCAATGCACTGAAATACGCATCGTATCCTTTTGCTAGTGCAAGAAAATAATAGTACCAGATATTGTGGTCATCTTTATCAAGAAGATTTTCAGAAATCTTTTTTGCTTCTTCAAGATTTTGTTTAATAAATTTTGAATTGAATGGAATAGAAAGATCTGAAGACTTTGCAATTTCAACTGCGGCAAGATAAATTTTCCCGAGTGGGATTTCAGGAAATTTTTTATCAAGAATTACAAAATCTTTTTTTGCAAAATCATATTTTTGATTAATAATATTTTCAATCCCTGAATTAAGCAGAGAATCAACTTTATGATCAGTATAAACCTGTGCAAAGGTAAAAGAAAAGGGAATACAAAAAATTGTTAGAACAAGAAACTTTTGAATGATTGAATGCCTGCCTGCCAGATTGGCAAGATCGAATGATTGAATGATCAATAAACATTCATCCATCCATCCATTTAACCATTCAAACATCCCAGTTCGCAGCTTACAATGTTCCAAACGTCCTGTCTCCTGCGTCTCCAAGACCCGGTAAAATATATCCCCTGCTGTCTAATTCTCTGTCTAATGCAGTCCCAAAAATTTTAACATCAGGATGTTCCCTATTTATTTTTTCAATTCCCTGGGGTGCTGCGACAAGACAAGCAAAAATAATTTCTTTCCCTTTCTTTTTCTTTATATACTTTAAAGCTTCTGAAGCACTTCCGCCGGTAGCTAACATAGGATCAAGCAAAATTATTCTTGAATTATTTTTCAGCTTTGGAATTTTAAAGTAATATTCAATTGGAAGTAATGTCTGCTCATTTCTTTGCAATCCTATGTGTCCGACTTTGCATTCAGGCAGTACATCTAGAAAACCATTAACCATACTAAGTCCCGCTCTTAAAACCGGTACGAGTACTATTTCCTGCTCGAATGTAAATCCTTTCGTCTTTTCTAAAGGAGTTTCAACAACAATAGTTTTTACTTTAAGATCCTTATTTATTTCAACTGCAAGAATATTTGAAAGCCTTCTTACAGCAGTTCTGAATAATTCAACTTCTGTTTTTTTATTCCTTAAAAGAGTGATGTCCCGTTTAACAAATGGATGTTCTATAAGATTAAAATTATGGATTTTATTTTTCATAGATTTTCAATTAGTGTAGCTCAGGACTCTTGTCCTGAGATATTATTACCCTAAACCTAGAACTCCTATCCTGAGATATTGTTGTAGATCAGGACTCCTGTCCTGAGAACATTTCAGTTCCGGAGAACTGAACTACAATTTAAAAAATATTTTAGCAACTAATCTATTTTTCTTCCGAGCAAAGATAATAAATTTATTTGTGGTGAAAGCGGCGGTGTATAATTGTAATTAATTTCTGAAAGAATTTTAGCCGGCTGCTTTGCTTTTATTAATGCTGAAATTAGATCGCCATAACCGGACACTTCTTCGCCGCCAAAAAAGGATGCTCCAAGAATTCTTTTTGTTTCTTCTTCGAATAATATTTTACCAAAAACTTTGCTGCTTCCCGGCATAGCTTTAACTTTATTAAATGCTGTTTCTGTTACAGATTTAAATTTAATTTTATTTTCTTTTGCTTCATTTGAAGATAAACCAACGTGGATAAAAAATTTATTCCACAGCTTAACTGAAATATTTTTAATTACAGGGATAACTCTTTTGTTCCTACCTGCGGCATTCTCACCGGCAACATGTGCGTAATCGTGAGCAATTGTTGCAAGCGGAAGATAGAATGGTCTTTTGGTTATTTCATTAATAATCTCAATGCAATCCCCGGCAGCAAAAATATGAGGATCGGAAGTTTTTAGAGTTGCATCTACCTTAATCCCGCCATGTTCCCCTATTTCTAGTTTTGCTTTTTTAGCCAGATCAGAATTTGGAATAAATCCCGCAGAAATAATAACAGCATCTGTCTCAATAATTCTTCCATCAATATTAAGCGAATCAATTTTATCATCATTATAATTCGGTTTAAGATTTTTTACTCCTCCAAAAAATCTAATTTTATTTTTTATAAGTATCTCTTCAACATTCAATTGCATTTCCGGCTCGGCAGCAGGTAAAGGATGAGCTTTCTTTCTTCAATCAGTGTAACATTAAAACCTGCAATTTTTAATGCCTCCGCAGCTTCAAGCCCAATATATCCGGAACCAATAATTGAAAAATTTTTAACATTATTTTTTTTAAGATATCCCTGAATATTTATAATATCTGAAATATCTTTTAGAGTAAACAGATTATTCCGCCGGGAAGGAAAATTGTTTTATGGCTTTTTGGGAACTGCGCCCGTTGCTAATAATTAGTTTATCATATTTATAAAAATGAATTGTGCCATTATATAAATCCAGAACTTTAATTTCTTTTTCTTTCCTGTTTATTTCTTCCACCCGGTGTTTTATATAAACATCAACACCTTTTTCTTCACGGAAAGATCTTGAATCAAAATAAATTAAATCTTTATAGCTTTTTATTTCCCCTGAAAAAATATATGGAATCTCACATGTTCCTGTAGATATAAATTCACCTGCTTCGAATATTGTAACATTAGCTTCCGGGTTTGTTCTTTTTGCTTTTGCAGCAGCGGCAGGTCCGGCAGCATTTCCGCCAATTACAATTATTTCTTTCGGTTTAATCATTTGGCTTTAAAAACCATAGTGAACGGTACGCCTTCATAACCAAAATGTTTCCGGATAATCTTCTCAAGAAATTTCTTATAATTATCAGGAATATTCTTGGGAAGATTTGAAGAAAAAATAAAAACCGGGTAGTGATCACCGCCCTGCGTTATATATTTTATTTTGACTTCTTTCCCGGTGCCTGTAGCAGGCGGAGGGTTTTTTTCAATTTCGGGAAGAAGGATATTATTTAAAGTAGCTGTCGGAATTTTCTTCTTTCTTTCATCATTAACTTTCAGACACAAATCAATCAGCTTATATATTCGTTGTTTTGTTAAAGCGGAAATAAAAATAATGGTGACGTAATCAATTGAACCGATTTTTTCTCTTATAGTATTTTCATGCTGTGCCGCTGTCATGGTTTCTTTTTCCACAAGATCCCATTTATTAACTGCAACTATTAAACCTTTTCTTCTTCTGACTGCTTCATCAATAATTTTCTGGTCCTGTTTCTCAAGACCAATTTCAGCATCAATTAAAACCACGGCAACATCGCATTCGCCGATTGTTTTAAGAGCACGCAGTGTTGAAAAGAATTCAATGCTTTCCTGAACTCTTGCCTTTTTCCGAAGTCCGGCAGTATCAATAAGAATGATTTCTTCACCATAATATTTCAGTATTGAATTAACGCTGTCCCTTGTAGTCCCCGGTATTTCAGTTACAATGCTTCTGTCATATCCTAATAAAGAATTTGTGAGAGATGATTTACCAACATTTGGTCTTCCCACAATTGCAACTTTTAACCTTTTATCGGGCTCTTCCTCTTTTGCAGGTTTAAAACCGGCAGTTAAAATATCAAGAAAGTCTCCTGTCTTTCGGCCAATCAAAGCAGATACATCATAAACTTCCCGAACACCAAGTTTGTAAAACTCAGCCGTTGCAGCTTCAAATGTTTCAGAGTCCACCTTATTAACAACAAGATAAAAATTTTGTTTTGAACTTCTCAGAATATCAGCGATTTCTATATCAACAGGGTTTATTCCTGTCCTCACATCCACCATAAAAATAATAGCATCAGCTTCAGTAATTGCAATTTCAACCTGTTCACGTATAGCTCTCTCAAAAAGGTCTGTTGAATTCGGAACATATCCCCCGGTATCAATAAGTTTAAATTCTTTCCCATTCCATTCAACATCTCCATAATTCCGGTCACGTGTAACTCCGCTTACATTATCCACAATTGCTCCCCGTTTGCCGATGAGACGATTGAAAAAAGTTGATTTGCCGACATTCGGTCTGCCTACAATTACGACAACAGGAGTTTTCATAGTGAAAAGATATAAACTAAAGTTTTAAGAAAGGAAATTCCTATAAGGTAAAACTCTGGAGAGATTAAGAAAAATATCCCTCTCCTATTATGGAGAGGGATTGAGCCTGCCTGCAGTAGGCATGGTTGAGATAATTATTTAATAAGTATCATCTGCTTTGATTTGCTAAAAAGAATTTTATTTCCTTTCAATGCTGTAATTCGATAAATATAAACTCCACTTGATAAATCAGAACCGTCAAAAGTTATTTCATAAAATCCTGCAGGTTTTTTTTCATTAACCAATTCAGCTACTTCTTTTCCGAGAATGTCGTAAACTTTAATTTTTACTTTTGAATCTTCCGGCAATACTATAGGTAATTTTTGTTGATGGATTAAATGGATTGGGATAGTTTTGAAGAACAGAAAACTCTAAAAGTAAACCATTATTTAAATTTCCAGAAAAAAACTTTTCCGGTGGATTAAATATTAACCCTAATATTTACTTCATTAGAAGAAACTGATGTATAGGGTGTAATATCAACTGCTTTAATTTTATAATAAGCTATTCCTTCAAACGCTTGTGGTGGACCAGTAATTACTGTTTCAGATCCATCTTCATAATATGTGTTAGCAGTTGTTGTTTTTATATGCCAGTCCCCACCTTCTATACCGCCTTTTTTCCAAATTTCATAGTGTTGAATATCTGGTTCTGGATTAGGATTCCAGGAAAGGTACGGATGATTCGCTTCATTTTTAGTAACAGTTAAATTTTCAGGTGCGAGCGGTGTATGATTATAGTATTTATATCGAAGTTTATTATTAGAAAAATTATCCTTCCAAATAACATGCACTTCATTTCCTGCAGAAGAAAGATTTACAACATTTACTGCGGTTAAACCTGTTTCTGTATGTATTACATCATATACTAGATCGTTTGTATGGTTAAATCCTATTCTAACTATACTGTTCGGATAGGAAACCAAAGTAGACCAAGCAGCAGTATAAGATTTGTTATTTGCAGTAGTGGTGCTAAAAATTTTGTCTACAAATGTATTTTCATTACTGTTAGGTATACCGGAAGCAGTATTATTGTCGCTTTTTTTCTTTGCTGACCAAGTAAAAATTGAACCAGATTTATAAAATCCATATATGTATTCATCGTCTATGGCCATACCCAAATTTGGAGGGAGAAAACCTATTCCCTGAACCATAAACCAATCTGGATGAGCCCCAGATATAACATTATATTCCCCCCACCTTATTTCATTTGTTTCGATTCTATTATATGTAAAATAAATTTTATCTTCATCTCCAGCATTCCAACTCCTATTCTTGGGCTAGAATATGTCCATTGATCATTTGGTGAAACATTTGCTTGAGCTGACCAAGAATTATTTTCAAAATTATAATATCTTCGATAAATATCTCCATTTAATTCGTATACTATATGAAGTTTATTTTTAGAAAATATTGATTCAACTGAGGTAACATTTATTGATGGACTTATTGATGTTAAAACATCCCAACTGATACCGCCATTTGTACTGTAATTTACTATCACATTATTTTCATTCGATAGTCTATAAACAACATATATATTATTTTCAGTTCCACAAATGGAAGGAGAGATTATTGAATATCTGCTGCCTGTTGGAAGAATCCAGATAGAGTAAGTATTTAATATTTCTCCTAAAACATTAATTCTATAATATATCAGCGATGTTGAATTTTGAACAATAATATGACTTCCTAACCTGTTTGTAAAAATGTCATAGGAAATTGCATTGGCAACCGGGATTTCTGTTTGCCTAAGAACAGACCAATCTGGTTGTGAATAAATAGTAATTGCAGAAATAATAAATGAGAAAAAGAAATTAAAAATTTTCATAGAACACCCCTTATTTTAACAGAATTGTTTTTGAAACTTTTATTGAATTATTTATCTGCATAGATATGAAATAAATCCCGCTTGGGAGAGATATATCATATTTATTTTTGGCTTCCCAGTTTATTTCATACTCACCGGGAGAAATGTATTCGTCTTTAAGAACAGCTATTTCTTCACCCATTAAATTATATACTTTTATTTTTATTGCACCTCCTTCCGATATTTTATATTTGATTTTTGTACTTAGATTAAATGGGTTTGGATATGACTGAAAATAATCCTTTTCTTGTTGCTTTTGAACCTCCTTTATGTTTGTTGGATCATTTTGGCTTAATATGTAACTAAAATATTGTGATTGAGAATTATAATTAAACATTGGCAGGAGAATATCTTTTTTTCCATCTAAATTAAGATCTGCAATTTGCAATGAATTAAACTCAGCGCCTGGCTGTGTGCTTTCCTGTATTTTTAAGTATGCTACTTTGTAATAGTGAAAATTATTTGAACCAGCAAACTTTAAAATGACAATGTTGCTTGCAAATTGAATAATTAACTCTTCCACTCCATCATTATCCAGATCGTTCGCCAAAATTCTAAATACGGTTAAACTATACGTAAACGGAAACACTATTACAGCCTTTCCTTTGTAAGAATTGTCCACATTAGCTTCAAAACATTTTATTGCAATCATTGGCGTATCAGCACCAACATCCTCTCCGCCAATCCAGAATTCCTTTTTTCCATTCCCATCTATATCATTTGTAACAGTACTCATATGTGCATTCGGCAATCCTAAATTATCCTGCCATAATAAAGTTTGGTAGCTGTTTATTCCTGTTGATTCGATAGCTTTAATTGTTCCTTCGGTGTTGCTGAAAATAAATTCAGTCTTACCATCCGAATCAAAATCATCTATTGCGAAAGGTGAAATGGTATAGTTATTTGGTTTACTGAAAAGAAAAATAAAATTTTGTATCGTATCCCTGTATTCCCCTATTACTACATCCACACTTGAAAATATACAATCTGTAATTCCATTATTGTCAAAATCCCCAAAAGTCATATTATTTATCTGATTATTTGTATTATATGAAAATAGCCCCAGGTATTTTGTTGGAAGCATATTTACTGAATCACTTACATAAATAACTCCTCTGCTTGAGCTTGCATGACGTATGTAAAGGTCTTTTTCCCCACTGCCATTTATATTTCCAAAAGCTTTTATCAATATTGTTGAAGAATCATCAAGAGTAGTGAGAAGATTATAGTTTTTATTAATATCCATTTCGAAAATTCTTACAGGCCCAAGTAAAGAATAATTATCTAAATAAGTCCCATAAATTTCCGGTTTGCCATTATGGTTAAGGTCGTCAATATATGGAGGGTAAGAAGTCCCTCCTGTAATCTCAATCTCTGCCAGAAAGAAAACATTTTATTATATTGAGTGGTATCAAGGTCCCAAACATTTATTATTATTGTGTCAACAGCCTCATTTGGTAAGGTTTCAGCTTTTCCCAAAAAAAATCTTGTGGATAAACCATCGTATTCAACAAGCATCTCTTCATTATTTAATAAAGAAACTTTTCCTCCCCTTGTTTCAATTTCTCTTATATCCTTTTGTAAATAGGCAGGTATTTGTGCAAAGGTGAAAGAGCACAAAGTAAAAATAAAAAATATTGTTTTCATAATATTTCAGGTATTTCCATATGTATAGTAAGGGCAAACAATGTGCCTTAAAGAAAAGATAAAAACTAAAACTTTAAGAAGTAAAATTATCCCGATAAAAGGTGAAGAAGAATAAATTACTATGACTCTCATTCTTTTCTCCCAAAGAGAGAGAGAGTAATATCGTGCCAATCTATTTATGCATAAGGCAAAAACTAAAGCTACCCCATCGTTAGCTTCTTAAATTAATTCAGCACAAAAGAATTATTAAATGTATTTAGAAATGATAAGAAACTGTCCGCCATATTTTTACTCCCTTGTTTTTTTATAAGAACTTAAGTTCTAACTCAAACATATGGAAAGAAAAATTGTCATAAAAGTGAAAGGAAATTATTTTTAATTCACGTAAGTCAATTGTTGATATTAGCCAGGTGAAAGTCCGATCAAGATATGATTTCCCCTCGCTGCTTAAGTAGTGTTATTTTAATTCAATATTTCCTAAAAACCAAAACTCAATTTTAAAGTAGGAACAAGTATGAATTGGAATTACAGTTGTGTCTAAAGCATTCCAACCGGGTTGTGTCTGGGAAAATATACTGACACACAAGAACAGCGAAATAAATATTATATGTTTCATTTTTAATTTCTTTCATTTTAGTAAAACACCTTTTATTGTTTTTTTATATTCAGGTGTTTCGAGGTGAATAAAATAAATTCCTGAAGAAACATTATTCTGAAATTTATCTTTTCCATTCCACTGAACCGAATGATTGCCCTCTTCTCTTTCACCTTCATCTAATATTGCAATTTCGTTTCCAAGTATATCAAATACATTCAATGATATATAACTTCTTTTGGGAAGATTATATGAAATAGTTGTTACTGGATTGAACGGATTCGGATAGTTTTGTTCTAATGAATATTCTGTAACTATATTTTCATTTTTGGGACTAACAGAAGTAATGAAATTAGGTTTGAAGATTTGAGTAAAATTTCTGCTGTCATTATTTATTACTATATCCCGATGTATTAGTAATTCTTCATAACCATCATTATCCAAATCATACATTGTTACACCAAAAAATCCACCTGGTATGTTATTCCTTTGCATATAAAATATTTCAAACTTGTTGTTATCCTGTGAGTCATTATATTTTAAAATGAATATATGCTCATCAAAACATATTACCAGTTCTTCAATTCCATCCTTGTCTACATCCAAAGGAAAACAATTATATGCATAAATAGGAAATACATTTATAAAATCTATCCTATAAACTTCTTCATATTCATTATCTCCTGTGAATTCAAAGCAGGTGAACCTTAATATATCTATTAACCCGTTATTAGTTGTGGAGGATACCCAAAATTCCGGTTTGCCATTCTTATTAATATCATTTGTAAACATCTGCATATACGAATTATAACCTGTAAGATTTCCTTCCCACACAAGGTTATAAGTATGTTCCTTTTCAGCTTCGATAACAAATACTTCTCCCCAAATACTTCCATAAATAATATCTGTTTTATTATCATTGTCAAAATCTCCGAAAGCATATCCTGATGTGTACCCACTGTTGAAATTAAATTCAGCAATTGTATTAAAATTATTAACTAACTCATCATACTCACATATAACAGTATTTCCGGTGGATAGTTTGTAGAATAATAAATCTGAGATTCCATTCTTATCAAAATCTCCAAACTTAGGATCATCTAATTGCCCTGGATATAGATTAAATATAAAATCTAATGTGGTTGGGAATGAATCAGGACTATCTTGTTTAAAGAAAAGATTGTCATTGGTAGTATTGGTTCGTGTTAAAAGTTTTAGTTCATTATTTCCTGCAACATCATAGACCCCATAAACATTTACAACAGAATCAGGATATTTATATTTGCTTGCAAAGCTACCAGAAGAATCCATTTCGAAAATCTCAAGTGGTAAACCTAAAACAATAGGTTCTCCGAAATCCTTAGAATAACCATATATTTCAGGATAATTGTTTCTGTTTGCATCAGCAATAACCAATTGATAAGTTGGTGATGTTGAGACCGGAACCTCCTGCCAATACGTATACATATCTTCATAAAGAGTAGTATCAACATTCCAGGTATCAATAACAGTTGTTGGTATATGGCTGGTATCCTCTTCTTTTGCATCACCAAGGTATTTGTAAACAACTTTTCCTCCGGCATATTCAAAACGGTAAATGTCGTTCCCTTCTTCGGTTACTATAACATCACCTCTGCTTTTAATCCTTTCAAGCATTTCTTTTTTACTTGTTTGGGAGAGAAGCAAAACGTTTGAGAACAGAACTATGTATAAAATGTATTTCATATAATTTTAAATTTTGGAAAAGATAAATTTCGTTTTTTGTTACTATAACTATGTAAAACCTGTAAAATATTGGTCTTTATTTTTTATTAATATAAGGTAATGAGCACAAACAATGTGCCTTACAGATAAGATAAAAGCTATAACCTTAAGCAGTAAAATTACCTTGATAAGAATATAAGGAGAATTAATTACTACAATTCTCATTCTTTCTCCCAAAGAGAGAGAGAGAGAGTAATATCGTGCCAATCTATTTATGCATAAGGCAAAAACTAAACCTACCCCATTGTTAGCTTCTTAAATTAATTCAGCACAAAAGAATTATTAAATGTATTTAGAAATGATAAGAAACTGTCCGCCATATTTTTACTCCCTGTTTTTTTATAAGAACTTAAGTTCTAACTCAAACATATGGAAAGAAAAATTGTGATAAAAGTGAAAGGAAATTATTTTAATTCACGTAAGTCAATTGTTGATATTAGCCAGGTGAAAGTCCGATCAAGATATGATTTCCCCTCGCTGCTTAAGTAGTGTTATTTTAATTCAATATTTCCTAAAAACCAAAACTCAATTTTAAAGTAGGAACAAGTTCTATCTGATTAGCGAATTGCCTTTTCTCAACTCTCACCTTAACAGCAAGAGATTTATTATAGTTTATAGTTGTCCATATTGCATCGGCTGCTGAAAGGAAATGATTAATGTAAATTCCAATTACAGCCTTTGCAGCAACATTATAATAATCATTTGCTTTGCCCCTTAAACCAGCATAGTAATGAAAATTCTGAGAGATTGGTTCGAGAGAAACCTGGTTATCAGGAAAATCATTCCAGCCGGGAGAGAACTGATGGTATTTCCCGATCATTTCATAATATTGCTGTTCACCATGCGCATAAAGTTTATGAGAACCGGTTTCTGCATTATTTAATTCTGTCCAGTTAACTCTTTTCCACGGAGGAAGAGATTCATCTGAGTTAATACTAATATTAGCTCCATGGTCGTTCAGCCATTCAGCATATTTAACAACACTCCAGTTATGGTCAGGATTTTTATAATCATCAGCATAATTTTGGAACTCAGTGGTTTTATCATCGCCTTTGCCATCATATATTACCGCAGTTGTAACAACAGCAGCTTCTATTACAACAAACAATGCTGCTTTAATATAACTTCCGGCATAAACCTCACCCGCACCGGGAACAACGATTGAAAATACTCCGGCAAGGAAAGGGGATTTTTTATTTTCTGTCTGAAATGTTAATTGAGGAAGAAGTTCAATCTTACTTTGGTTTGATAAAATTTTAGAATCAATATTAAGATTTCCTGTAAGTCTAACCTCAGGTGATTGTGCGTTAATAGGATTGATTAAAAATAAAATTACGAGTAAGATTATGAAATTCTTCATATTAATTCCTGAAAAGTTTTCGCATTGAAAATAATTTAAATATCGAATCCAAATAAAATTCCTCCGTAAAACTGCCATTCTTTTCCATAAGTAATTACTTCATCATTAACGATTCTATCAAATTTATCAAATCCGTAAGCAGCATTTAAAAATATGCAGGTAGGGAATAAATAATAGGAACTCATTTGTATTCTAAGTTCAGCACCAGCACCTTTTTTAAAAGATTTTAATTCCGGAATTTTTCCTGTCCAGGCATTTCCCAGGTCGCCATAAACCGAAAAATAAATTTTATCCAGATAAAGATGACCGGCTCGTGCATCAATATTCCTGAAGAGAGGAAACCTGTAAGTAAGATTTGCCCAGGCAATTTCATTTCCGCTTATCGCATAAAAAGTATAAGCTCTCATTCCTATTAAACCACCAAGATAAAAATCAAAAAAATCGGGAACAGCAGGGCCAAGAATTGTTCCACCTCTTAACTGAACTGTTAATGTATGATTTGCCCAAAGAGGGAAATGAATTTTAGAATTTAACTCAAGCCTGTGAAAGTCAAAATCATTATAAGCTGGTTTTAACAAACCATTTTCAACTACGTAATTTCCCTCAGAGTTAAATTTATTAAATTCATAATTGTAAGTTAAATCAAGCTGGACGCCAACAGGATTTATTTCTCCATCCACATAAGGAAGCATTGCATCGAGAGTGTATTTCAGCTGAAAGTTCCTGCCGATCAAATATCTGTCATTAGTAGTCGGATATAAACCATTATCATTTGGTAAAAGAAAACTTCCCAAAGCTGCAGAATACTGGCTGAAAATAAATTTGAATTCAAGATTCTGACTTCGCGAAAAGATTTGGTGCTTTGCTATAAAATCCACTTCAAAAAGATTATAAGTAACATCAGTCGGTATATTATATTGGTAGTTAATTGTTCCGTTAGATGAAGTATCGGGGAAGAGAGAAACATTAACATTTGCCTTCCTGCTTATATTATACAGCTCAAGCGAAAGTTCAGGCTTTATCCCTAAATTAAAAAGTAATGGGAGCTTATTCCTGTAATCAAAAATAAGGAAGAGATCTCTTTCAAGTCTTGAGTTAATTGAACCTCCTGCAAATAAAGCATACCGGTTAAGCATATCGCTTGAGGTCGCAAGGAGTCCTGGTTTTATTTTCTCAAGAAATTTATTTGAAGTATTATAGTTATCATATCTTATAAAAGGAAAGAAAGTAAGCTTGGAGAAAACTCCTGTATATGGTTTTTCATCATAATCAGGAATTTGATAATCATTAAAGTTTTTTAAATGATTTATCTGCTCTGCTGTAAAATCACCGTCAGTTGAATAAACTTCCAGCGGAGGATTATTAATCTGCTTATAATCTTTTCCGGCAATAACTTTTTTCTGCTGTTCAGGAATTATGTGAAATATTTTATATCCTGTAGAAGTATAACCAGCATAAAGAATATCTCCATTATCAGCAACTGCCGGCATAAAAGCACCGCCAAGCACATTTGTAAGCTGGGTTTTCTGCCCGGTTTTAAAATCTAATTTGTATAGATTGTAGATGCCTGTTTCATCAGAAGCATAAATCATATTTCCGTCTTTATCAATCACAGGATTTCTTTCATCATTATCTGTTGAAATTACCACTTTATAATTTGATCCATCAGGATTAATTCTGAAAATATCTCTTGTCTGATGATAGGAATAATCAAAAATAATATAGGAATCGTCATTTGAGAATTTAGGATTGTAAACCTGTTCACCATCATTAAAATTTGTCAGCTGTTTGAAATTATTTGCGGAATCTTTTTCAATGTTGAAATCAACAATACCAAGATTTGTTGTTCCATCTTTCTGAAAAAGAAATGCAATTTTCTTCCCATCATTAGAGATACAAGGCTGGTTTGCACGAAGATCATTTGTTAACCGTGTTTCTTCATCTTTATCAATATCATAAACATATAAATCGTGCACATTGTACCAGTTCGGGTTATCGTCAGTAAGTTTGGAGTAAATGATTTTATTTTTTCCCGGAACCCACCCAACTGTTGATCTGGCATTTCCGACGAGCATTTTCTCTTCTTTGGTTTTAAAATCATAAAGATATATTCCTGATAAACCAAAGTAATCGGATGATTTGTTTGAGACATAAATAAACTTTGAACCATCTTCGGAAAAAACGGGATAGAAATTTCCAAAACCATCTTTAGCAAGAGCATCGCCAGTGATAAGATTAGTCCTCAGCTCAGCGGTGCGTTCAATATAACTTTTTGTTACAAAATCTCTCCACTCATTATAAATTTCATTACCATCTTTACCAAGTGCATCTTTAAAAGCAGCATCAATTGTAAAATTCCAGAAGCTGCCAAGAGCTTTGCTTATCGCTGCAAGTTTCTTTTCCCCATACTTCTGAGCGATGTAACGTGTAAGGGCAAACCCGGAGTTATAAACTGATTCATTGCCAAGGCTTGTTTTTCCAAAAACACCCATCTGGTTCCAGGTCAACATATTTCCATCAAGTGCATAAGTACGAAGAATCATATCCCGATGAGAATCCCACCTGTCATAATCAAATTCTTTTCTCATATACTGTGCAGTGCCTTCTGCAAACCATGCGGGAACATTTATAGTAGCAAGAGGATATGAAACTATAAAATTCGGGAACCCGTAAAGAATATCCGGTCTTCTCTCATCTTCATAATTAAGAACCTGCAGGAAAACCGCCGGCAGTCCTCTGGATGCTTTCATCGAAGATTGGATCTGCACCATATGAGTGAACTCATGAGAGATTACATTCCGCAGCCAATTATGAGTTCCTCTTAAATCAAAGTCGAGAGCGCTTGTCCATATTTCTATTTTGTTATCAAAAAAATAAGTTGCGCCGTTTGAGTAATCATCAATATCTTTAATTACGAAATGAACGACATCAGGTTCATACCCGTAAAGAGAACAAATCGGGTCCCAGACTTCATCTGCAATTTTGCAAACAATTTTTGCACTTCTTTCTGCACCTTCGTGAAAGTGAACTTCAACATGCTTTCCTTTTATCGTATACCAGTCAAGCTCAGGATGGAATTCTGTGAACTGACCGAATGAATATCCTGAAAACAAAATGAGAGAAAAAAATATTTTATAAAATTTCATATGAGAAAATTAAAAGATGATAAGGATTTAATCGTTATAAAAAATTTTGCCTGTTCAGCAGATGGGATTACTTAATTACAGCAATCTTAATTATTTTATTCTCACTTCTGCCGCTTGCACCGGTTGCCTCAACTCTTGCAAGATAAACACCACTCTGAATATTATTTACATTCCATTCGGTTTCATTATCAAACCCACCGGCTGCATTATCATTTAACTCATCAACAAGTCCGCCGGCAAGATCAAAAATTTTAATATTTACTTTTGCATCTTCAGAAACATAATAACGGATAAATGTAGAACCTTCATAAACGGGATTCGGATAATTATAAACTCTTGCTTCAGGGAAGAATTCATTTATATGATTTGAAACTGATGCACTGCCAACAAAAGAAGAATTCCTGTTATTACCATTTTCTTCAGCCCACTGAATGTTCCCTTCAGTTGAACCTATATTCCAGGCATATAAGTAATTTTGAGAATTAATTGCAGCTAAAGAAATTTTACCATTATCATTAAAAAAAGCAGGAGTTGAAGATGACTGTGATCCTATTGAAATCGGAAAACCATTTACTACTTTTCCTGTTCCGCCATCAATCGCAAATATTCTTCCATCTTTTGTTATTGAAATTATTTCCGAGTTGTTGCTTCCTTCAAAATCCGCAGTAACAGGAGTTCCTGTAAAATCTATACCTAAAGGATCAATAAAAGGAAAATTCTCAGCAGAACTTCCTTCTAAATTAACTGTTTTAATATTATCTCCGTTATTGAAGACAATATAATTTTCACCATCGAGTTTCAAATCTGCCAAGGCGAAAGAGGGGACTTGTTGGGAACTACCAATCTCAAATTCATTTATGAGACTGCCGTCTTTAATAACATAAAATTTATTTTTATCTGTAAGAACAATAGAAACATTATCTCCCCTTTTATTTTTTGTAATTGCCAGGTCAACTGGCTGTTCTGCAGTAAATGAAAAAGTTTTTCCATTACTATCCTGGAAAAGCGGGAATGGTGATGGAGGAATTGATGCTATTTTTGATTCAACAATAAAAGAAAAATAAGTTCCATTAGCTGCAATTTTTTTTATATCAAATGATGTATCATATTACAACAGAATCCAATAAAGTAGGTACAACTGGCGGATGACTTTCCAAAGTAAAGTTAGAATTTTTCCCTTTTCTGTTCCGATTAGAATTTGTATCTGTTCCGTTACCGTTATTCTTAAAACCGGAGGAGTAGTAATTTTTTCACTAACATAATAAATAGAATTACCAAAGTGTTCCATCATTTGAATAAACATTTAGGAAATTATTATAAACTCCAATAATAAATTCAGCTCCAGTAAAAAAAGTTGAAATTGTTTTGAAGTTTAGAGATATTAGTTAAATATCTGTTAATAGTTCCCGAATTGTTTACTTTGTATATAAATTTGAATAGTTAATAAAATAAAAAGCAAAATTATCCCCGTCCTGAAAAATATTTAATTTATTTTCGAATTGTTTGAAATGGTAATTGCATGAAATAATCTGGCTTTATTACAGAATCGCCATAACTTAAATTAAAACTCATCCGGTTGCTTTTGGCTGAGAAGTTTGAAAATGTAATTAAACTATTTGCTCCTGAGTTTGTATTTGTATTTGGCCTGGTATCTTTTGAAAACCTGTTTTTAAATAGACCGGCAGGATTATTCCCATACCAGAAATCTTCGGCAAAACCTTCCCCAATAATTACATCTCCAAAAACTGTAGTAAATCTTTCACCTATATCCTGTACACCATCAGCTTCTTCAACATCAACACCACGATTATTTTTATCAACATTAATTTTATTATCAGCAATCTTTTCATTGATTACATTTTCATCAATATGCCAGATTACAATTCCGCCTCCCGGCAAAGGATCGTAATTATTATCAACGCTTATTGTATTCGGAACTGCCCAGTCGAATTCGTCAACATCAACCACAACTCCCTGAATAGAATCAACACTGATATCCTTTAAAAAAGTTTTTGTTTTTGTTTCCCCATTAACTATATAAGTTACAGTTGCACCATCAGAGTTTGCATCGCGGCTCCTGTTCTCAACAAGAAAATATTCGGAGGAATTAATAGGTACTTTCAGAATAACTGTATCACCAACTGATGCTGCATTTTTTGTAACAAGATTAATATTGAAATTTCCCGGGTTTATAGTTACAGGTTGTTCCCATCCGAGATAAATTTTCTCCCACGCAGATGGCTCAGGAGGAAAAGTTCCGCTGTAAGCAAATATTGCCTGTCCATCCATTAAACCAAATCTGCCTATGGCACTCAATCCTGTTTCAGTATTAAATAAATCCGGCAAACCTAAATGACTCGCCGTGTTTGCAGCTAATAATCCATTTATAGATAATTGAAATAAACCCGTTCCGCCAATTCCGGAAACTTCCCTGCTTTCAGTTTCAGGTATTATCATCGAATTGTATTTCCCATACCTGTTAATAGGAAATCCTGTTAAATCATTATTAAGTATTTCATGCAATGCTTTATCACCAAGATATAGTGAAGGTAAATCTCTTTCATTTCCAAGACTTCCCGGTAATGAAACGTCTCTTCCTACCCCTGCATGAAAAATTGTAAAGATATCATAGTTACTAAAAGCCACCCCGGGATACATATTTGCAGCAATTGTCCAGACTTCTTTTGCGAAGTCAGCAGTACGAATAAAATTATCTGAATTAGGATCAGGCGAATAATTTCTCATTGTTTGTGAGACTGAGAAAGTATCGGGCAAAATAAAATACTCAATATGCAATTGTCCGCCGGAAATCTTATTAAAGTAATTTTTTACAAATTCGAGGTGAGATTCAAAATAAGGTTTATCATGAGGCAGTGGGTCTAGAATTGTATTTCCATAGTTCTGTGTATAAATGCTTCCAAACTTTCCATTTCCAAATGTAGAACCATCCCTATCTTCCTGGAAGTTTACCATTACTCCAATAATCCGAAGTGTATCATCTGCAGAGGAAATACTGCTGGTTATTTCCGGATAAGGATTAATTTTTCCAATAAACGTCTGGGAAAAAATGTTTGTGAGGTTTAAGCAAACAAATAAAAAAAAATGAAAGTATTTAAGCATTTTAATCAGTTAAAGTAAAAGGGTAAAAAAATAAAAAGGGTATATGGTATAAGTGTTCCCTATACCATATACATTTAAACCCTGAGTTTATATTCCTCTGGGTAAACCACGGGTACTTTCGGGAACAGCTCCCCAGCCAATTAACACAGTAAATCTTAAAGTATCAGAGAGCGGATGGTTTTCTCCACCTTTAAACACAGATGTTGTTATATAACTAAAATCAAAACCATAAATATCATACCTTATACCTGCACCGAATGTAATAAATTTTCTATTGCCGTAGGAAGGATCTTCATAAAAGAAACCAGTTCTTAAAGCAAACAGAAAATCACCTGGCTGGCCGTACCAGTATTCTAATCCCATTGAAGTAACAATATCACGTAATTCTTCTTTAAAAGGAGAGTCTACCCAAGCATAAAAAATTGCCTGGTACCACTCTTTTGATACAGAAATCGTTTTAGTTGTATCGCCGCTCTGTACAACTTCTTCTTTTCTGCTTACTAAGAGTTTGCTGAAATCAAGAGTATAAAGTAACTGATTGAAATCTTCATCAATAATCTTATAAGCAAAACCGAGCCTGAAATTTGTCGGGATAGGATCTGCCTGTGCTTGGTCTATATAATAAATTTTAGGACCAATGTTGCTAAGATTTACGCCGATAGAAAATCTTTTACCGATGTCTTCATCTATCAAAGGAAGAACTAATTTTTCAGGGCGCCACATTGCAGCAAGATCAAAGCTAACGGAGGTTGCAACACCTCTTCCCTGTTCATTTGCTGTAGGTTTATCGGATAACCTGGAATGAATTAATCTGAAGTTAACGCCAATTCCCCAATCGGGGCTTAACTTTGTTGCATAACCCAGAGTAAGCGCAGCATCAAAAGAACGGAACGTTCCGATTGGATCCGGACTGTCTTCACCTGTTCTTACAAATTCTCCAAAGTTCATATATGTAATACTTGCGGTAACACTGCCATCTAGCTCTTCAAGATATTGCCTGTAAGTCAGGTAATCATAAAAGAGATCGAGGTTGAACTGCGGGAGCCAGTTACTGTGAGTAATGCTTAATTCAGTCCCTGTCAGGAAAGCAATTCCCGCTGGGTTCCAGAAAATAGCAGCAGAGTTATCAGCTAAACCTGCACCTGATTCTCCTATTCCACCCGCTCTTGAATCCGGCGCCAATAAAAGAAACGGAACAGCGGCTTCACCTTGTCCATAGGTAGCTTTCGGTATAGCGGTGAACATCACGCCGACCAGCAGAAGCCTTAGAATGTTTTTCATATTATCTTTCCTCCGATATTTAATAATCATATTTAATTAAAATTTCTTTGCTGCTTGCAGACTTCAAATATAAAAATATACTTTTAAAAACAGAAAAAAATCCCATTATCTAATCACCGCAAGTTTACCCAGGACGCTCTTAGAATATTGTCCATCTGTAGTTTTAATGATAAGTTTATATAAATAAGTGCCGTTCGCAAGAGGATCACCTTCGTCATCCCTGCCATCCCAATCTATAGTTACAAATTTTTCCATCACATTATTTTCCTGAAGGGATTTTATTAATCTTCCTGCAATTGTATAAACTTTCACTTCAACATTCAGCAACGAATTAAGATTTTGCTGAAATGTAAATGTTGTATTAGTAGTAAACGGGTTTGGATAATTATATACATCTCTTATAACCAGATCATTTCCTGTTACTACTGAGAAATAAGTTGTAGATGTTGAAAAATTATTGAAAACATCCCATGCTTTTATGTCAAGTTTATAATCGCCTGTTTCAAGACTGCTGAATTTATAATTTATTTCTCCTGACTTTCCCCCAGCATCAAGGTCGCCGGTAAAGAACCTGGAGAAATCAATCGGAGATGCCTGGTTATCATTCAATATACCTTCAAGCTGATGGCCAACTCCTGCGCCGGTGGTATTAATTCCTGTTTCATCAAAAAGTTTTACAATTAATTTTGAATCCGGATTAATGAGGTAAGAACTGTTAAAAGCCGGATCATCAAAATAAATTTTTATATCCGGACCAGTACCATCATTTACAGCGGTTGAATCTGTTCCGCCAATAATAACTTTATTCGTATATCCTAAACCATCTTCATTACTTCTGTAGAAATAAAACACGATCTTGCCCTGCTTATTTTCATAGGATATATCTTTAGGAACAACAAACTCAGCATTAAATCTTCCGTTAGTAATTGATACACGCCCCCTGAAAATTACACCCCCGGCTATTTTTACCGGATACGCTATATTTAAAAAAGGTATTTCCTCTATTCTTTCAGAATCAAAAACATTTAGAATACCTTCGCCATTATAATCATTCCACAAAGTATTATCAGGTTTCTTTACTACTCCATTTAAATTTACTTTACCAAGAGCTTTAAGCTGAATATCAACAGATGTAATTGCCTGTCCATTTATAGAATCAATACTAGCCTGGTACCTGGGAATAACTAAACGCAATGTAGGATCTCCGAATATAAAATACTTTTGTGTGTTGGGATCAGTAAATGACTGCTTGGTAATTAAATTAGCTTTACCTAATGTGACAGAATATCCGTTAGAATCTCTTGGTGTAAGAAGTTCGGTATAATAACGATATGAATAAGAAGCATTGGGATCAGAAAATACTAATCTTGAAGCAGTTAATGAAGCTATCGAACCGGCACTTTCTAAAAACAACATATCTTCAGATGCAGCTCTGAAATTAGGAATATCGAAATAACCAAAGCTGCAAGTTGCGGCAACGAGGAAGAAAAACCTGTTTTGATTTTTAAATTGAGGTATAGAAACATTTCTGTCAAAAACAACTTCGTGAGCCCAGAGCTCAGGATTTCCGTGACCGATATAATTTAAGATTAAAGTTCCATTGTTAACAGAATTGATTATTGCTTTATTCACATCGGGCATTCTTTTCCCGCTCCCTGTAAGAACAACGGGATAAGTCTGCATATAAATTTTATTTAAATCGTAATATTCAGGTATTCTTCCGGCAAGAGTTTCAGATTGATCAGTATGCCGGGTACCTTCATATGAATCTGATGTGTAAGCATCATCGGCAACAAGGGTAATGAGATTTCTCCACAGCCCGATATCGCTATTATTCTCGTAATCAATAATTTTATCCACAATTTTATTTGCTTCGGCTAAAGTTTTAATTGTTATTCTGCCGGTTGCAAAATCCACATCCGGATCATTCCCTGGGTCTATTTTAACAAAAAAATCATCTGTGGTATAAGATGATAAAAGATCAAGGCTTTGAACGGTTTGCCAGGTAGGTATAAAATTTGTGTTATAGCCTTCTGTATTTTTGTAATCATAATTTCCGCTTCCAAAAAAGAGAATATACTCAGGTTTGATATTCCAATTATCGTATGCATATTTTAAAAAATCTCTTATTGCAGATACATCAAGAATACCACCGGAAAATTCATTAAAGATTTCCTGCACATCAACTACTTTGGTTGAAATAGGAACCTTTGATTCATTCTCTCTATAGGATTTTAATCTATTCGCAGCTTCAATAAAATTCTTATGAGTAATTATTATGAATTTTGAACCGTCAGTGATTCCATGCAAATCAGAATTATTAATTCGGATAGGATTTGCTGGAGTTTTAAAATCATCATTACATACGGCTAAATATTTAGATACCTTTCCATTTGTTTCAGACGCCTGGAAACGAAATTCTCCTCCACTGAGTAAAACAGGATTTGTAACATTTTTAATACTCGCGAAATCTGTAACATCAAAAACTCTAATGTTTGTACTTGGGAAATCACTTAAATGATATTCTATAATTGATGAAGAATCGGGAGAGAAAAAAAGTAAATAATTATTTGATGGTTTAAGTTCTTTTTCATACGAGATTTCAAAGTAGTCAAGATAACCAACTGATGTAATAGATGCTTGGGTGATTTCAAACTTAAGAACGCTTCTGTTATCCGGCAAAGGATTGTTAAATGTACCGGCACCTATAGTTTCCTTACCGGCAGAATAAGCGGTAGAGCCATAACCGGTTAGGTTTCTGGCAAAAATCAAATTGGAATTTTCATATACAGACAATTGAAATGCAAATGGAGAAGCATTAATGAATCTGAATTTATAATTAACTGGAATTGAAGCAATCCTGTTATCAAGTTTATTCATATAAGTTCTCGATGTTACGGATTGTGAAAAATCATCTCCAACAAATTGCCTTCCTGTTTGCCCAATATTTATTTTATCAATATCCCAATCTGCAAAAGCTTTAGAAGAGGTTTGAATATAATCCGGAGTTGAATTTAATCCCGGTTTCTCCTGTATTCTTTTTCCGTTAACCCCGCCGGAAGTTATCCAGTAATAATTTTCCTTAGAATAAAAATTAAAAAATCTCTGAATGGTTTTTGACGTGGTATCATAATCCCAGAAACTAGAACCTCTTCCATAGAAGAGAATATAATCATTATCATCAAACCTGCCGTCTTCCTCACCTATAACCCAGATTGCATTTTCAACAAGATCGTATGGTCGGGGAGTTTCAACTTTTTCCGGCAGCATTTTTCCGCCGTTGTTATAAATTTTTATAGTCCTGGGATCAACAGAAGCCGCATCTATACCGTAAGAGTTTAACATTGATCTTGTTATTTTATAAAAACCTTCCTGCGGCGCTTCAAACCTAAACCAGGAACCCTGAGCAAGAACGCTGCTTGCTGCAAAGTTCTCTTTAAACAATCTATTGGTTTTATTTTTCCAATGCATTGCAACGTCGTAATTTAAAATAGCATCTGAAATTAAATCATCTTTTTGAACATCCGAAACAACTGAAGAAGGAGCAAAATTAATTCTGAAGATAATTTTAGAATAAAGTCTTATCCTTCCGGTTGAAGGATTAAATTTAACAGGTAAAATTCTTATTAATTGAGTTTTTATGTCTCTCATAATTCCATACTCTCCAAAAGTTACGAGATCTGTTGGAGAGCTATAGTTGTAGTAATTATCATTTATTTCATAAATAGATTTATCCAGGTCTCCATCCTTAACCACTTTTGGAACCGGAATAATTTTTCCATCAAGTTCCGTATAAACTGAATTTACAATTTCAATAGTGTTCCCGGTTTCAGACGGTACTCCGATATTAAAGTTATATTCCTGTACTGCTGGTTCTCCCCACTTTGATGAATTATTATAACCAAATGGAAAACCTATTTTTAGATATTTCTGGTTATTAATTATTTCATCCCTTGTTTCAAAATATTGTGGAGTAAATTCGATTAGTATTGATCTGAAATCTGAAGAAATAATTTTAACAGGTTCATTAGGAAATGCAAATATGGAAAGTAAAAAAATAGTAACAGAGATTTTGCTTTTCATTTAATGATTTAGTTTCAGATTAATTTAACAGTTACTCGCTTATTATTTTCCCTTTATAATGAGGGACTCAAACTGTTTTTTTCTGTAGCAAATATCTCTATTAATTTCTCCGAATTTCTTAACTAATTTACCTAACTAAATGCTTAATTGTCAAGCCATTATTATAGATTTTCTAATAACATTATCAGGTTCTTTACTTAACCTTTAATAAGCAATATTGGTTCTCAGCATTAGTTACTCCCTAACAAGTATAATACCACATTAATACCATATTTTTATTGATTTATTAATCGTAAAGTTTAATCTTATAATAAGCAAATGAGTTTTTGGGATATTATGCAAGTAGAAATTTCTTAATTCAATTTCAGATTGAAAATGTTATGGGTGTAATGAACATTATAACCCAAGTAATTCTTTATTCTTCTTCATTGCATCAATACAAAATTGTATATGATCATCTAAAGGAACTCCAAGTTCTTCTGCACCCTTTGTTATATCTTCCCTGTTAACTGTTCTTGCAAAAGCTTTATCTTTTAATTTTTTCTTAACTGATTTTACTTCTACTTCATCAATAGTTTTACTGGGACGAACATACGTTACAGCAGTTATAAATCCTGAAAGTTCATCGCAAGCATATAAAGTCTTAGCCAGTTTAGTTTCCCTCGGTACACCGGAATAATCGGCGTGAGATAAAATTGTTTTTCTGAATTCCTCATCAAATCCCTTCTCTTTAAGAATCTCTGAACCTTTAAACGGATGTTCTTCTGCTGTTGGAAACATTTCATAATCAAAATCGTGGAGTAAGGCTACATTGCCCCAATACTTTTCATCCTCATTAAATTTTTTTGCATAAGCAATAACACAACTTTCCACTGCGTAAGAATGTTTAAGCAGACTTTCACTCTTTGTAAATTCTTTAAGAATTGATAAGCAATAATCTCTGTCTCTTGATTTATCTTCCATAACATTTCCTTTGTAATTTTGTACATTCTTCCAAACAATTCATGCCTTTCGTGCAATCATGCGTATTCATGTATTCATGCAATCAAGGCAGTTGCCTGTATAAGAACCTCACCCATTTACAGGATTAAAACCCGGGCACAAGTTCTCACCCAGGACACATTCAAGACATTTTGGTTTTCTTGCAATACAAATTTTTCTTCCGTGCGCCTGCAGCCAGTGAGAGGAATTCACCCAATCTTTTTCAGGCAATAATTCTTTCATTCTGAATTCTACTTTCACAGCATCATCAGATTCAATAAAACCAAGACGATTAGATAAACGTAAAACATGAGTATCCACTGCAACAGAGGGAATACCGAAAGCATTACCTGCAACAACAGATGCAGTTTTTCTTCCGACACCTGTTAGTTTATTTAACTCATCAAAATCTTCAGGAACTTTTCCTTTATGTCTTTCAATTAATTGCTGACAGCATTGTTTAATGCTTCTTGCTTTTGCTTTGTAAAAGCCGGTTGTTCTGATATCCTGTTCAAGTTCTTCAGAAGGAATATTCACATAATCTTCCGGTTTTTTATATTTTTTAAAAGATCTTTAGTAACAATATTTACTCTTGCATCCGTGCATTGAGCAGCAAGTATTGTTGCAATTAATAACTGGAAAGGAGTTTTATAATTCAGGGCCGGTTTAGGATCAGGATATTCCTTCCGAAGAATATTAAAAATTTTTTGCGCCCGCTTCTTTTCAGATGTTAAATCATATTTTAACTGCATCTTTATTAAACTTTGGATGTTTTATAAAAAGTCTTTCAACAGGTTTATTATTTATTATATGGCTCTGAATAATTTCTTCAACGTCATCAACAGTAACCCCGCCATACCAAACCTGATCAGGATAAACAACTACTGATGCACCAAATTCGCAGGCATCCAGACAGCCGCTTGTATTGGCACGGACATCAGGCTTTAGACCAAGCTCGGTTAATCTTTTTTTGAATTTCGCTTTTATTTCTGATCCTCCCTTATCAAAACAACAGCCTTTGGGATCATCCGGTGGTCTTTTATTTTCGCAAATGAATATATGTTTTTCGTATCGTTTCATTTTTAATGTGTTAATAAATTATAATGAGCAATATAAAAATAAATGTAAACAGAAATAAAGTAATTGATTTTTATGGATTTGTACTCTAAGTTTTCAGTGACAAAAGGAAGGGGCTTTTATGAAAAAAATTCTTTTTTACATACCGGTTTTAGCTCTTTATTTATTTCCAGGTTGTAATGATAATGGAATGGGTTTTATCCCGGTAAACAATAACATTTATCCAGCAAAATTGAATATGGAGTGGGAATATAATACTGTTTTGATTGTTGAATATTATGATTCAACAGGAAACATTTCAAATACTGATACAACTTTTTCAGAAAACACTTTAGTCAGAGTTGTTAGCACAAATGAAGTCTTAGGTACATACAGAAACTTGATTAAATTTGAAAGTTATGATGTGTCGACACCTGAAAATAAAGGCTACAATTGGTATTCCAATACTGATTCAGGTCTGGTATCAATTGCATATACAAATCCCGGATCCTCTCAACTTGTTATACCAAAAATTAATGGCAAGAAACATTTAACACTTGAAGAATTTAAATCATTAATTAATTCGCCTGAACAAAATTATTTTTCTTCACCATCAAAAATTATTTCAGATTCAGTTCAGTATTATGAAATTCCCAGAAGAGTGCTTGCTTATCCACTAACAGTTAATAAAAGATGGGTTGAATTAATTTTGCCATGGTACCGTGAAAGATATGTTGATAAAATGGTAAACGTTAACTTTAATGGACAACCAATAAATTGTTACGAGATTAAAATTGACTGGCCGACATTTAACAATATTGAACTAAACGATTATGTTAGTTTAAATGAAGGATTGGTTAGAAGAGAAATTATTTCAGATAGTATTATGATTACTAGTGAAGTAAGTCCGGATTCCGGAGGTTTCGGAAATGTTTACACTGTATCGAACCTGGTAAGGATTAATAGATAAATTATAAGTCTTAATTTTATTAGTAGCGCGTGCGGGATTCCTCCAAAGGAGTCCCTTTGGGAGAACCCGCGATCCCCTTTTGTTCTAAATAATACCGCTTGATTTTAACCAAATGTGTCCATCAACCGATTTAAAAAATCTTTCACGTAAAATTGCTTCCTTCCTTGTATCAAAAGTTTCATAATAATGAAGTTCATAAGGTTTATGTCCACGGGTATATTTTTCTTTTCCAGAATTATGAACTTTAATTCTCTCTTCAAGATTTTTCGTTGAGCCGTAATAATAGATCTTTCAGACTTTTTAAGATATAAGCAAAAAACATTTTTAATAACTATGGTGGGTTAGTAGCGCGTGCGGGATTCCTCCAAAGGAGTCCCTTTGGGAGAACCCGCGATCCCCTTTTTGTTCTAAATAATACCGTTTGATTTTAACCAAATGTGTCCATCAACCGATTTAAAAAATCTTTCACGTAAAATTGCTTCCTTCCTTGTATCAAAAGTTTCATAATAATGAAGTTCATAAGGTTTATGTCCACGGGTATATTTTTCTTTTCCAGAATTATGAACTTTAATTCTCTCTTCAAGATTTTTTGTTGAGCCGTAATAATAAGTTTTATCTTTCAGACTTTTTAAGATATAAGCAAAAAACATTTTTTGTAACTACGGTGGGTTAGTAGCGCGTGCGGGATTCCTCCAAAGGAGTCCCTTTGGGAGAACCCGCGATCCCCTTTTTGTTCTAAATAATACCGTTTGATTTTAACCAAATGTGTCCATCAACCGATTTAAAAAATCTTTCACGTAAAATTGCTTCCTTCCTTGTATCAAAAGTTTCATAATAATGAAGTTCATAAGGTTTATGTCCACGGGTATATTTTTCTTTTCCAGAATTATGAACTTTAATTCTCTCTTCAAGATTTTTCGTTGAGCCGTAATAATAAGTTTTATCTTTCAGACTTTTTAAGATATAAGCAAAAAACATTTTTTGTAACTACGGTGGGTTAGTAGCGCGTGCGGGATTCGAACCCGCGATCCCCGCCTTGAGAGGGCGATGTCCTAAGCCACTAGACGAACGCGCCAGTGTTAAAATCTTTTCAAATCAAATTTATGTATGTTAAATAAAACTAACAAATAAATTTAATGACACATCATTTCATGCGTCTGGTTTGTTTTATTGAGTTCGGGACTCAAATAAGGTATCCCCAAATTCATCCCGCGCACAATTAATAATAAAGCAATTACTGCTGCAAATACAGGCGTTAACCTGCTTAACTTTTGTCTGAAATTTTTTCCAATAAATTTCCCGAAAATTGAAACAGCTAACATTGCCGGGAATGTTCCCAACCCAAAGAGCGTCATAAAAATCATTCCGCTTACCAGATTACCGGTTGATGTTGCACCAGCTAAGCCGATATAAACAAATCCGCAGGGCAGAAATCCATTTAAAAATCCTATCGCAAGAAATGAAATATTTTTTTTCTCTTTAAATAGAGAACTGATTTTTATTTTCAGAAATGATAAAATTTTCCTGATGACATTAAGATTTGTAATTTTATTTTTATACCTATAAGGAAGAATAAAATATAAAAGGATTGAACAACCGAGAATTATCGAAAGCCATTGCTGAAATCCTGATATAATTATTTTCTCACCGATAAAACCAAACAGCAAACCCATCATTGAATAAGAAATAATTCTTCCGAGATTATAAATAACTCTGCCAATAAAGAAAGAAATATTACCCGAATTGGGAACCGGAAGAGCAAGAGCAATTGGTCCGCACATCCCAATGCAGTGAAAGCTCCCAACTAATCCTATTATAAATGCAGTTAATATTTCCATAAATTTTCAGATATCATTTCCCCAGGTTTTGGGAAAAGAAACTATCAATAAATTATTATTGTTTCTTCTGATTGATAATCAAGCTTATTCATTGTCCAGCTAATTTCAAGCTTCCATAATCCTTTTTCTATACGGGATGCATTCAATGTTTGTCTGCCTTCCGTATCAAGTTGAATAGGAATTGAAAAATCTTTTTGGGAATCCGAAGGACGGTAAAAAAATAATTTTCCTTTATTCAACTTTGTATAAACTGATTCAGGAAAAACTATATTAATACTATTATCGGAATAATTAATATGAACTTTGTCAGTTAATGCATCGGTGCGGGCTTTAGTATCAATCTGATCCTGATAAACCTGTGATTTTTCATAATAATTATCGGTTACAAGATCCACTTTCTGATTCATAAATGTTATTGTCATTACAATTGTCATAATCATAAAAATAATAATTGCGACAGCAATTCCGGTTCCCCAATTCATTTTAATCTTTTTCATTTTCTCCGTCCCTGTGCTCATCTTTTATTTCAACCGGACCAAGAAACGATGTTTTAACTTTCTTAATCAATTTATCTTTTGAATAAATACCAATTAATACAGGGGTATTCATTTTTTTAATTTCATTCTTTGGAACCAGTAAAAGAAATTTTGCTTCGATTTTTTCCTGCGGCTTTAATAGAAGATTGCTGCCAATAATTTTTATTTCACCATTTATATTTTCCAGTTTCAGGCTAATGGGCATCTCATCAAAAGTTTTATTAACAATATCAAGATCATATAAGTTGCTTATTTTATTTTCTGGCTGCTGCTGGAAAAGCATACCCGGAGTTCTCAAAATATTAATATTAAAATCTGTTCTTGTAATTAGAAGATATCCCAGAACACCAACCAAAAGAGTAAGAAGAATTGAATATCCAATCATTCTTGAAGTAAATTTAAATTTAGTTTTTTTCTCAATTCCATTTAATGAATCATACCTTATCAAACCTCTTGGACGTTTAACTTTATCCATTACAAAATTGCAGGCATCTATGCATGCTGTGCAGTTTACACACTCAAGCTGAATTCCGTTTCTGATATCAATTCCTGTAGGACAAACATCAACACACAGTTTATCATCAACACAATCTCCCAAATGTTGTATCTCATTTTTACGAATCTTTCCCCTTGGCTCGCCTCTAACATGATCATAAGCAATAACAATTGAATCCTGGTCGAGTAAAACTCCCTGAAGTCTTCCATAAGGACAAACAATCGTGCAAGCCTGTTCCCGGAAAAAAGCAAATACCCAGTAGAAAACTCCTGAGAATACAAGCATTTCAGTCAATCCCGCAATATGCTCTGAAGGCGGATCAGTAATGATTTTCCAGAGTTCATCAAACCCGATTATGTATGAAAGAAAAATATTTGAAATAAAAAATGCTATCCCGAAAAAGATTCCTGTCTTTAATAATTTTTTAAATATTTTTCCCTTAGTCCAGGGAGCTTTATTTAATTTTATCTGTTCTCTTGCATCGCCTTCAATAAAATATTCAATCTTTCTGAAGACCATTTCCATAAAAATTGTTTGCGGGCATGCCCATCCGCAAAAAATCCTTCCGAAGATTACTGTAAAAAGAATTACAAAAACAATAATTGTGATCATTGCAATTACAAAGAGATGGAAATCATGCGGACCGAATGGAATTCCGAAAAGGATAAAATTCCTTTCCGGAAAATTAAAAAGCATAAAAGGATTATTATGTACCTTTATGAAAGGAGTAACTACAAGTAATAATAACAGAACAAAGCTTACTATAGTCCGTGCATTATAAAATGTGCCGGCTGGTTTTTTAGGATAGATCCAGTTTCTTTTTCCTTCCTTACTAACCGTAGCTAACTGATCTCTGAAAGTTTCGTCCTGAACACTTGCCATTTTAATTATTTACTTGCGTTTAAAGTTTTTGTACTGTCCTGTTCAACATATTTCTCACCTTCAGGCGGTTTTGCATTAGGTGGATTAGATCCTTTCATCGAAATAACAAAGCTTACTACTTCCTGGATTTGAGTTGGATCGAGTGAGTTTTGCCAGCTAATCATGCCTTTTGCCGGAACACCATATTTAACAGTTTTAAATAAATTTTTTACTCCCCCTCCATGAATCCAGTATTCATCGGTTAAATTTGGTCCAACAGCGCCTTGCAGAAATTCCCCATGACATGGTTTACAATTCGTCATAAATATATTTCTGCCTTTACTTAACGATGATTCATCATTCAAGAGAGTAACATTATTTTCATTTAGAAATGCGCCGGATCTTATGAGTTCATCTCTCTGAACAGCTGCAATTCTCATTTCCTCTTCATATTCCTGCTTAGGCAATAAACCTGTTCCGATAACATGGTAATCAATCATATAATAAATGCCAAATAATATTGTCCCATAAAATAAATAGTTGAACCAGGGCGGGATTCTGCTATCAAGCTCTTTAATTCCATCATAATCATGATCCATTAAAAGATCTTTTTCATTTTCAATCGGCGCCAGTCCTGTAAAGTATTTGCTTCTAGCTTTTTTAAAAAATATTGAAATTTTCTGGAAATGATCTCTTTCTTTTTCTGTACCAAAATATCCGAATGAAGCTGCGACAAAAAATAAAATCAGCAAAATGAAAAAGATGTTATAATCAATAAGCGATTTTGGAACGCCTTCTGCCTGGGCAAAAGAATTATTGAAAAAGAAAAGAACAAATAAAAAAATAAATGAGTTATTAAATTTTTTTAATTTCATTTTGATTACCCGGAATATTTGAATTTGAATTTTCTTCCAATCCTAAAGGAAGATTTGACATTTTATTAAGGTATTTTTTATCTGCTTTAATAAACCAAACGGCAACACCAATAAAGAAAACAAAGAAAATTATTAATGAGATAACAGGGAAAATTCCCATGCCTTCAACTGCACTTAAAACTTCTTTGTACATATTATTTAACTACCGTTTGTTTATTTGCTTTAATATCGGTGCCAAGTCTTTGTAGATAAGCAATCAAAGCAATTATCTCTTTATTACTTTCTGCAGGCGCACCATTCTTTTGAAGATCAAGAGCTATGTTTTCTGCCTGATTAATTAAATCTTCATTGGCAAGCGATTCATATCCTTCAGGATAGGGAACTCCTAATCTTCTCATCGCATTAATTTTTGCAACAGTTGTTGATGTATCTAGATCATCTGATAAAAGCCAGGGATAAGAAGGCATTATCGAACCTGGCGACATTGATCTTGGATTTTCCATGTGCAGGTAATGCCATAAGTTCGGATATTTTTTCCCGACTCTTAAAAGATCCGGGCCTGTTCTTTTTGAGCCCCACAGGAATGGATGATCATAAACATATTCACCTGCTTTAGAATATTCACCATATCTTTCAGTTTCAGATCTGAATGGACGAACAAGCTGTGAATGACAACCTACGCAGCCTTCTCTTATGTAAAGGTCTCTTCCCTGCAGTTCAAGAGGAGTATATGGTTTAACACTGGATATGGTAGGAATATTTGATTTAACAAGAAATGTTGGTAGAAATTCAACAATACCACCAATCAATATTAAAACAAGGGCGGCAAATGTAAACTGCCAGGGTCTTTTCTCCAGCCACCTGTGTCTTATTCTTTCCTTTTCCTTTATCTTAACTAAAGCCGGGGCTTCTGCTGCTTCTTCATTAGTAAACTTTCCGGACTTTGCTGTTCTGAAAAGATTATAAACCATTAGCACAACTCCGGCTAAATAAAACGTACCGCCAATAGCCCTTATCACATACATTGGAATAATCTGCAAAACCGTTTCCAAAAAGTTTGGATATTGAAGCATACCATTTGGATTAAATTCTTTCCACATTAAAGATTGTGTAATACCAGACCAATACATTGCTGATGCATAGAATACTATTCCAAGAGTTCCAATCCAGAAGTGTACATTGGCTAATTTTTTTGAATAAAGATTTGTGTTATAAAGTTTTGGAATAAGCCAGTATAAAATTCCAAACGTAAGAAATCCATTCCAGCCGAGAGCGCCAATATGAACGTGAGAAATAATCCAATCAGTAAAATGAGCAATCGCATTTACATTTTTTAATGAAAGAGTTGGACCTTCAAATGTTGCCATACCGTAAGCTGTAACTGCAACAACCATAAATTTCAATATAGGGTCCTGTCTTACTTTATCCCACGCACCACGTAAGGTTAATAGTCCGTTTATCATTCCTCCCCAGGAAGGAGCAATAAGCATAATGGAAAAAACTGTTCCTAAAGATTGCGCCCAGTCTGGTAAAGCAGAGTAAAGCAGATGATGCGGGCCAGCCCAGATGTACAAAAATATTAAAGACCAGAAATGAACAATGGAAAGTCTGTAAGAATAAATTGGCCTGTTTGCGGCTTTAGGAAGATAATAATACATCAATCCCAGATATGGAGTTGTAAGGAAGAAAGCTACAGCGTTATGCCCGTACCACCATTGAACCAGAGCATCCTGAACTCCTGCATATGCCGAATAACTTTTCATAAAGGTGACCGGGATTTCAATTGAGTTGACAATATGAAGAACTGCGACAGTTACCCAGGTTGCAATATAAAACCAAATTGCAACATACATATGGCTTTCTCTTCTCTTTATTATTGTACCAATCATATTTATACCGAAAGCGACCCATACAATCGTAATTGCTATATCAATTGGCCATTCAAGCTCTGCATATTCTTTGCTTGTTGTTAACCCAAGCGGGAGCGAAATAGCCGCTGCAACAATTATTAATTGCCATCCCCAGAAATGTATCTTACTCAAAACATCGCTGTACATTCTCGCCTTGCATAATCTCTGCAGCGAATAATAAACTCCCATAAAAATTGCATTGCCGACAAAAGCAAATATTACTGCATTTGTATGAAGAGGTCTTATCCTTCCAAAGGTTGTATATGGAATTGAAAAACTGAGATCGGGAATAAATAATTGTGTGGCAATTAAAATTCCCACCAGCATTCCAACAACTCCCCAAAGGACTGTAGCGAATGCAAATTGTTTTACAATCTTATTGTCGTAACTGAATTTTTCTAATTCCATTAAATGTCTCCTCCAATTGAAGCGGAATTATTTTTCATTGCATTATTTTGATTTCCATTTTCATCAAAATGATTTTTTGAGTTATCAGAAATTCTATCTTCTTTATCATCTAATAAAATTCTTACTGAGGGTGTATAGGTATCATTATATTGCCCTTTCTTAACAGCAACTAAAAAAGCTATTAAAAAGCTTACCGCAACCAATAAGCTAAAACCTATAAGCACAACTATTACTGAAATAACAAATCTCTCCTTCTGGCTATTAAGTTTGTTGATACTGTAGCAAAAATTACAACCGATATTGAACTAAGAGGCATTAATATTGCAGCAATGACTGGAGACAACAACCCAAGGACAGCAAAGCTTAATCCTACAAGATTATAAGCAAAGGAAATAACAAAGCTTACAATAATTATTTTCGTGCTTGTTCTTGAGAATTCCAGGAATGAAGGTATTTTATTTATTCTGCTGCCATCAATAATTGCATCACAGGCAGGAGAAAAATTATTTGTATCCTCCGTTATTGCTATTCCTATATTACTCTGGGCTAATGCTCCGGCGTCATTTAACCCATCACCAATCATTAAGACCTTTTTATTTTTAGCCTGAAGAGATTTTATATAATCAAGCTTTAATTGGGGAGACTGGTTAAACAGCATAATCGAATCTTCATTGAAATATTGCTTCAGATTTTTTTTCTCACCTTCATTGTCTCCCGAAAGAAGTGAAACTGAGAAATGCTTATTTAATTTGCCAATTAATTCTTTAATTCCTGCTCTATACTCGTTTGAAAAATTGAAGTATCCGGTTACAGCATTGTTGATCGATAAATAAACCCGAGTTTCATTTTTAACTAATGAAGAATAATCCACCCCGCTTACAAATTCAGATGACCCAATTTTTATTTTATTTCCCAGAACAGTCGCTTCAATACCTTTACCGCTGAACTCCTGGAAATCTTTTATTGAATTAGATGCTGTATCAGGTTCTGCATGACTATCAATGATTTCAGTTAAGTAATCATAAATTTTTCTGCTTAATGGATGAGTGGAATTTTTAACTAAAGATTTAACTAATCCCTGCTGGAATTCATTTAATTCAATCCCTATAAATTCAACCTTGGTATTATTGGTTTTAGTCAGAGTTCCGGTTTTATCAAAAACTATTTCATCAACTTTGGCAAGCTCTTCTATTGAGTTTGTATTTTTCATATAGAATTTATTCTTACCAAAAATTCTTAAAGTATTACCAAGCGTAAATGGAGTTGATAAAGCAAGAGCACAAGGACATGCTACAATCAGAACTGATGTAAACACATTCAAAGCAGTTCCTGAATTAATTGGCAGCCAGATAATAGATGCAAACGATGCAATCAAAAGAATAATTACTGTAAAATACTTACTTACTATATTCGATAAAGCAGTAAAATCGCCTTCATCTTTTTTCTTAAAAGTATCATTATTCCAGAGTTGTGTTAAATAACTTTGGGAAACATCTTTTACAACTTCAAGCTCTAAAACTTCACCAATCTGTTTTCCGCCAGCATAAATTAATTCGCCTAAAACTTTTTTAACCGGTTTCGATTCACCCGTAACGAAACTGTAATCAATATTTCCATTTCCGTAAAAGAGAATTGAGTCAGCAGGAATGATTTCATTATTGCGAATGATTATTCTATCGCCAACTGATAGATTTGAAACCGGGATTGATTTTTCTTCTTTATTCTTTTTTACCAGAACAGATAAGGGGAAATATGATTTATAATTCCTTTCAAAATTAATTCTTTCATAAGTTTTATTTTGAAATAATTTACCAAGTAAAAGAAAAAAGACCAGCCCGGTGAGAGAATCTGAATAGCCGGCACCTGTGTTGGTTAAAATTTCAAAAGCACTTCGTAAAAACAGAACAAAAATCCCAAGTGAAATTGGAAAATCAATATTGATTATTTTTTTTCTTAATCCTTTTATAGCAGATGTATAATATTCTGAGGCTGAATAAATAAAAACCGGGACCGAAAAAATCAGTACAAGATAAGAAAAAAATCTTTTGAGAAAAGCATCCGATATATCAATCGAGAAATATTCAGGGAAGCTGAACAACATTATATTTCCAAAACAGAAAGCAGCAATTCCGATTTTATAATAAAGTTTTTTGTTTATCTCATTTACTTCTTTTTTCTCAACACTTTCGAGATTTATATCCGGTTCATAGCCAATTGAAGAAAGAAGCTGAACAAGCTCTTTTAATGAGATTCTTTCCGGATTGAACCGAACAATCAATTCTTTTTTAAGGAAGTTAACTTCAGAGTGATTAATTCCCTCATTTATTTTAAAAAGATTTTCAAGCAGCCAAATACAGGAACTGCAATGCATTTGGGGAATGGAGAAAGTAATGATATTTAATTTGTCATCCCTGTAGTCAAGAAGCTTTTTTACAACACTTTCATCATCAAGGTAACCGAATCTTTTATTCTGAAAATCTTTAAAGGAAATACCGGGTGTTTGCTCAATAGAATAGTATTTGCAAAGATCATTCTGATTCAGAATTTCAAAAACAGTTTTGCAGCCCGTGCAGCAGAAAACTTTATCTTCGTTTGAAATTGAAGTATCGCTGCACTCTTCACCGCAATGATAGCAGGTAAGCTTTTCTTTTATCCGAGTATTATTCACCAAATAATCTTAAATGATTCTACTAAAATTTTATTGCATTTTGAAATTCAAAGCGGTCTAAATTCTATTATTATGCCAATGGTTTAAAAATTAAAAGAACAACACTTTATCAATGTTTTAGAATCTTCATTCTTATTTCAGATAAAAACGAAGATTTGATTCCCAGTCTTGAGAAGGGTAAAAATTTAAGTTAATTATAATATTAGAATTTGAATTTAGTTAAAATAAATTTGCTGCCCCGTCAGGGCTCGAACCTGAAGTCTTCTGATCCAGAGTCAGACGTGTTGCCAATTACACCACGGGGCAAACTAATTTTTCATTCCAAAAATACAACAATACTGAAATATTCCCAAGAACTCATGAATCCGTTTAACTTTAAATAAAATTTATGATGGAAGGAGAGGAAAAATTTGATTAATGTTTTTTCAAAATCAAATCTGGAATGCAAGTAAAAGAATTTGTAGATTTCTCAAAAGGTTGAATAAGAATAAATAATATCAGTTATTTCACAGGAGAATTAAATGGAAATTCGTGCAGAACATTATCCGGATAAATCTATAATAATTGTAGAAAAAAATAGATTAATTGGTGTGGAAAATGAAATGTTTCAAGGTCTCGTTCAGGATTCAATTGATAAAGGAAGTAAAAACATTTCAATTGATTTATCAAATGTGGAGTACATATCAAGTTGGGGAATTGGTATTCTTGTGCACGCTTATACAACCTGTACTAATAAAAATGTTAAGTTTAAAATTGAGAGCATCCAGGACAAGGTAATGAACGTATTACACCAAATAAAATTAGATATACTTTTTAATATTAATTAAGAGAAAATATTTTAGACATTTTATTCCATTCGAATAAGAGCTCGTTAAAAGGTGCGGCATTAAACAGGGTTAGACCAGAGCTGATAAAAAAACTACCTTTATTAAATCAGATAATATTTTTCATTTATTTCCTGCTCAATATTTTCTATCTTAACCCACCATTATGAAGATTTTTTTAGCAATAATATTCTTTTCCACAACTCTCTTTTGCCAGACATTTACTTTGGATTATGCTTTTGGAAAATTTAAAAAAGCTTCCTCTTTTCACTTAAATTCAGCCGGGTTCTTCTTTATAACTGATGCAGGAACAGATAAACTTTTCAAATACGATACTCTTGGAACTTATATTAAGGAAACAGGCGGTCACGGGTGGACAGAAGAAACTTTTGATTATCCTTCAGATGTTTTTGCATCTACGTTAAATGTTTATGTATGTGATAAAAATAATCACCGGATTCAAAGCTTTGATAAAGACTTAAACTTCATTTCAGAATTATCAACCCACGAAAGTGAAAACCAGGAAAGAAGGTTTGGTTATCCTCTTTCCTGCGAGGTCTCTAATCTTGGCGATTTATTTATTCTTGATTCGGAAAATAAGCGAGTCATCAAATTCGATCTCTTTGGAAATTTTCTTCAGAATTTTGGGGGACATGATGCCGGGAAGTTCTCACTTAATAATCCTACCAGTTTAGCAGTTTCGCTTTCATCAAATACTTTTATAATTGATAAAACCAATTTGGTAGTATTTGATAATTATGGAAACGGGCTTGCGATTATTGAAACAGGATTGCCTTTAAAGGGATTAAAAATTTGTTATTCACTTCTTACGACAAATACAACAAGTGATGTTTACTTTGCTGATTTAAGTTTGGAAAAATTTGAACTAAAGAAAATCAACCTTACTGCTCTCGATTACAAACCTGAATTTGTAACTGCAATTATGCAAAAAAATAAATTATATATTCTAACAGAAAAAGAAATTCTTGTGTTTACTTTAGTTGATAAGTTTTAATGAACTACCGCAGAATATATTTCCGGATCATAATTCTTCTTTCAATACTAACCTGGTGTCTGGGCTTTTCATTAAATGTTCTTGTCCACGGGTCTGATATTTCCATAGCCTCAACAGGACTTTTTAATTTTGTATATGATAATATCTGCCACCAGGATAAGGATAAATTAATTTCAATAAACGGATATAATTTTCTTGTTTGCGCCCGGTGCAGCGGAATTTATTTTGGAGCCTTGCTCTCTTCAGTTTTTTTATTATTTTCATTTAGGAATAAAGAAATCCCGTTAAAATTATTTTTATCTGCATCGGTTATTTTATTTGCTGATGTTGTAATAAATAATTTTTTCTTAAGTACATATAATAAAATTTCCGCTTTTACAACGGGATTATTTTTTGGCTCAGTATGTTTATTAATAGCTGCCTATCAGCTTGAAGCACATCTACTAAGGGCTAAAGTTTGACATCATCAAAAATTTATATTTCTCCGCTTGTATGTGGTTTTGCAGCCGCTGTTATATCAATAGTACCAGGTCTTAAACCAGTTGCATGCTGTCTTATTGTTCCTGCTGCTTCTTTTTTTTCACTTTACCTGGATCAAAAAATAAATAAGATTAATAAACCTATAACATCAAGGCAGGCAATTACATTCGGACTGCTAACGGGTTTATTTGCTGCACTATTTGCAACATCATTTGATGTGCTCTTAACTCTAATAACCCGGACGAATGAATTTGTGGAAACTTTCCCTGAAACAGAAAAACTTATCAGGAATTATAACCTCGGTTTGCTTGCTGAGGAAACCATAAAGGCGCTTAGATCTATGTTAAACGATATAAAAAATTCAGGATTCTCAATTTTATACCTGCTTGCAATGCTTTTCAGCAATTTGTTTACAAATACAATTTTTGGGCTTATCGGCGGGTTGTTAGGAATGAATTATCTGAACAAACGAAGGTTTAAGGCTTAACGTATATGGTTCCAATCTCCCTTATACCATATACCTTTATACCTTATACCTTATAGTTGATTAAACTTTATGATAACTGCTTTCATCTTCTTCGCACATCTTTTCTTTGCAATTTATATCTTCACAAAAAGATGGCAGGATGAAAATCTTAAAAGTGCTTTTCTAAATCTTGTTCTAATAGGGATTTTATTTTCAGTCGGATGGACCATTACTACTATGATGGCAAAAATTTTTATGGAACAGGAAGGATTGGGAATTCAATATAATAGAGACACTTTTTCCCTCACTCTTTTATCAATCGGGGAGTTTTTATTTTACAGAGTTTATTATAAAGAAGATATCTCAAAATCAGAAGATGATTAATGATGGAAGTTATGAATGACTGAATAACTGAATGACTGAATGAGTGAATGATCAGAACAAAACTTATTGCAGACGGTAAGGAAAGACTATAACTGCGGTTTGTTCACCCTGCTTTTGATTTGGAGAAAGAGGTTCGAATCTCCATTGTCTTAAAGAATTGATAGCAGCATTTTCAAGTTTAGTATCAGCTTTGGTTTGCGGAATGATTGTTCCAACTGTTCCATCCGGAAGAATAGTAAATCTTAATCTTATATCAACTTCCTTCTGAACACCTTCGGGATATGATGGAATACTGTAACTGTAAATTTTTCTTGTTCCTTTCCCGCCCCATTCAATATCAAATCCAAAACTGCCTTCCCCTTTTGATATATTTCCCTGTCCTTCTGTTGTTATTTTATCTTCAGTTTTTTCTTTGGTTTCAGTTTTAGATGCCTTTGTCTGCTCTTTCATTTTATCAGCAGGTTTAATCACATTTTCTTCAGAAGTATTTTTTGCTTTTGGTAATTCAACTTCCTTTACTTCTTTACTTTTATCAACAGTTTCATTTTTCTCTTCAGGCTTAGAAAGTTCGTGGACCTCAGTTACTTGGGATCCTGTATTTCCCGATGAACCGGTTTTACCTGAAACACCAAAGGAGAGTTCAACAAAATCTTTTTGAGGATAATCAACAGTAAAATTAATTACTAAAAAAAGAAGAAGAAGCAATAAATGAAACAGTAAGGAGACAGAAAATGAAAGGTTCTTAATAGAATTGTAATTCATTTTTCTTTTAACTTCAGTCTTAGTCATAATAATTTTTTAATCTCGTAATTTTGTATTCATGTAATTTTCTAATCTTTTATAACCTTTCTCTTTCAGTTTCAATTGTAAATTTATCTATACCGGAAGTTCGTGCTGCATCTATAACTTTTATAACAATATCAACAGCCACAGTTTTATCTGCACGGATTACAAGATTATCTCCGGGGTTTGTGCCTTTCATAATACTCAATTTAGCCGGTAACTGATCAATACTAACTTCTTCATCTCCTGCATAAACTCCTCCTGCGGAAGTTAAAGTTACAACCAGTTGTGATGAAGTTGACGGCTCATTTGTCTTTGAACCAGGCAGCTTAACCTTAACGCCGGTTTGTATTACAAATTGCGAGGTTAGTAAAAAGAAAATAACAAGCAGCATAACTATATCAGTAAGAGATGAATAAGCAAATATGCTTAACGGCTGGTTTGATGTTTTAAATTGCATAAGTATTAATAAAAAATTTTAATGAAATATTTTGTTCACCATTAAATAAAATTATATGTCAAGTTCAATTTCTTCTTCAACATCTGCAGTTGAATGAGAAACGCTGTCCTGTACAACATCAACAACATCATTTGCAACTGTTTCCATTTCCCCGACTGTTTTCTTAACTGCCGCAAGAAAATAATTATAAAATGCCAATGCCGGAATTCCAACGATCAAACCAAAAGCTGTTGTTATCAACGCTTCCCAGATACCTCCGGCAAGATCACTTGGATTCGCAGCTCCGGCTAAATCTTCAATTGTTATAAATGCCTGAATCATACCTGTAACAGTTCCAAGAAAACCAAGCAGCGGGGCTATACCGGCAATTGTTGCAAGAACAGTTAAACCTTTTTCAAGCTTACTTATTTCCTGCCGACCTGCATTTTCAATTGCATCCTTAACTCTTTCATGTCCCAGCCTGTATTTCTTAAGCCCTTTCCTGATAATATTAGCAACGGGAGATTTTTCTTCCATGCAATAACTGATGGCTCCGGTTATATCCTTTTTCTTAATAAGTCCCCTTATTCTCACCATAAAAGCAGGGATATTAATTTTTGCTTTACGCAGAACTATGTAGCGGTCAATTATTACTGTAAGCCCGATAATAGAACACAGCAAAATGGGCCACATTACAATTCCGCCCTTCATAAAGATTGAGAATAAATTCATTGTACATTACCTCTGCTAATTAATAATTTATTTTCCTGAAAATTTTTGAGCATCATTTAAAGATTTAAAACCGCCAACTCTTACCCTGTAATATGTTTTTCCAGATACTCCCGTTTCTTCAATAAATGCATTATAACTTTTATCGAGCAGCTTACGAGTTTCTGATAAAGCTATTGTTTTTGATTTCCACGATGATACCTGGACTGCAAACATTCCATCATCATACTGATAGATATAACCTATTATTCTTTTAGATGGTAAAGACGCTCTGATCTCCGGAGTTTTTGAATTACTGTTACCTGCTATATCAGTTTTCTGTTCCGGAATATTTTCACTTACCGGGAGAGGTTTTAAAATATCTTTATCTATTGCATCATAAATACCTGCAAACATTTTTGGTTCATATGGATATGTTACGGGAATATCAAATGATCTTTCTATTACAGTCTTAAACACTTTTGATTTTGCATTTGGTGAAATCACTGCAATTTCTTCTCGATTATTAAAGTAAAACGAAAAATAAATTACAGCAGCACTTACCAGAATTATAACTGCAGCAAAAACAAATCCGCCCTTTGTTCTTTTTTTATAACTTTCAATCCTTGCTTTTTTTTCTTCAGCATATTTAAATGCTTCGCTAATAGCCATATCCCCGCTTGTATCTATTTTTTCTTTTTCCTCATCCAACGATGGAATTATTTCATTGTAATTTGCAGGAGGTTCAATTACTTCCTCAATTTCTACTTCCTTATTTTCTGAATCATCCACTAAATCGGTAACCCATTCATCAGCAGATTCAATTAATTCATCTTCATTTATTATTTCATCTTCAACTTTTAAATCTTCAGATATAAAATCCTCATTAGCTTCTTTAATTTCCTCTTTATCTTTTAGCTCATCAATAATCCCTTCTGCAATATGAATTTCTTTTATTTCCCCGGCATCGGATTCATTAACCTGGCTTTTAATTTTTTCGGCTTCTTCTGTAAAAGATTCCTGTTCAATTTCATTTACTTCTTCATTACTGCTTTCATTCTCACCAGGGATAAAGGAATCATCTAGCTCCTTCTCAATTTTATTTATTTCTTCATTAAGATTCGAAGATCTTTTCCAGTTAAGGAATGAAAACCGGATATCTGCAATATCCGAAGTCGTCTGCTCTTCAGCTTCAATTTGGTTTTTCCGTGAACTCTCAATGAACTGTTCAACTTTTAGTTCAAGCATTCTTTTCATTTCATCGCCGGACACTGGAACGAAAAATTCTTCATGCTCCGAAGTTTTAAGAGGAATGATTGGTTTACCAATACTAATACTGAAATAAGAGTCAATAGATAAATTCTCTTCTTCACGAGGAGGAATATCAAAATGAAAATCATCATTTTCATTACTTACAAATACAATCATTTCATTTTCATCTGGTGATTTCCTGTATTCAAATCTGCCTAACCCCTGGACAATTAATGATTCATCAGACTTCAATACTTCGGAAAGTCTTTTCAGCAGTATTTCAAAAAAAAGTTTTTTATCTGGTTCCGAAATCCTGTTGCCTTCGGCTATTCTTTCTATTATTTCTATTTTATTCATTTTTATTCTTAATATTTTTTAATGATATCTTACAAAATCGTATCTAATCAATAGTTAAGATTAATAATATGATTTCGGTCAAACCTATTACCACATATATTTAAAGCCTGCAACAATGTCTAAAGGAGCTTCTTTATATCCTTTCCAATAATAAATGTCCTGATCAAAAAGATTTGAGAGTTCAGCTGTAAAGAAAAAATCAGAGACAATCCTATATAAAAATTTTAAATCAAGATCAAAATAACCCTGGATACTTTTATTGTTTGTATTTGGCAGATCAGTATAGCTTTTGGAAACGTAAGTTAATCCAACCTGGGTAGTTAATCCAAAATGAAAATCATATCCATATTTTAAGGATGTTTTTATCTGAGGATGATAAGGAACAAAATCTCCGCCGTCAACCTGCGTGTTTGTAAAATAAAAATCTCCATACATAATTCCGAATGGACCGAGGTGAAATAATAAATTAGCAAAAATTGTAAAATCAGTTGCATTAATTGAAGACAGTACAAACTTTCCGGTTGAAGCAGAATCTATAAAGTAAGGATATTCGGGCGAAGAAAAATATTTGATACCTGCATTTACCTGGTAGTATTTACTGTATTCAAATTTTGCAGCAGCAGTTAATGATTCTCTTTTTCTGAAAAAAGTATTATAAAAATTCTGAGGATCAAAGTAACTGTTGGTTTTCAAAAAATCTTTGCTCGTCAGGAATTCAGAATGTGGAGAATACTCCCCGAACAAGGAGAAGAAATTATTAATTTTAAGCGATAATGCAGCAAAAGGTGCTGTATAATTTCTTCCGCCCGAAGATGAATATGTTATTCCTCCTGAAACTTTTAGAGCATCAGAGATATTAAATCCTGCGGCAGGTCTTATCATAAAAAAGTCACTCACATTTGAATTTGGTGTATTTGGCGGAGTATTATCAATTGATAAAAATTGTTTTTTATATTCAGCCGAAACACCAATATTAAAAGAAGAGAAATTAGCTCTTGAGTATCCTTTAAGATTTAAAATATTTTCATTATAATTTTCTTCATTAATTGAAGATATATCATCAGCGACACTTAAATCAAAATTAAATTGTTTAACCATCCGGTTTGAAATTCCAAATGCAAAATTACCCTGGTTTAAAGTCCGCCTTGGAGGATCACTGATCGAATAAAACTTAAATGAAGATGAGCCAAAATCTCCATCCAATTTAAATTGAGTGCCCGGTAAAACATCGCTGGTATAATCTGTTGTGTAAAGAAGATTCAATCCTCCATTAATAAGATATCTTTCACTATTTCCAATGTGTGGTCTATGGTTTTCTCCTGTGAATCTTCCTCCCAGAATAAATCCATCCATAGGAAAAAGGTAAGATAGGCGTGCAGTTGGCAGTAAGTAAATTCCAGCACCAAATTCCAAATTGCCTCTCAAATAATTAAGTGAATCAAGAATGCTCAAATCATTTTTAAGCGGAGACGATAAATCTCTAACTTCAAGTTCTTCAGGTGATAAAACCGGTTTAAAAAATTGTTCTGATATAGTTGATACAAATTCAGGAGCAATTTTTTGTGCACCCTGAACAGCAATAACATCTTTGCCTGTGATAATAAAATCGGGAAGCTCAACATTCGGGTTTTGCTGTTGTGCGGAAATAAAGCAGGTAAATAAAAAAACCGCTGTAAATAAATTTTTAATCATTGTAAATCTCTTAGTTTACTTTGTGCTTCCTGTCCAAACATATTTCCCCGATGCTTGGAAAGAACTGCCCTGTACATTTCCTTTGCTTTATCATATTGTTCAAGCTTGGTATAACAATCACCTATTTTTAGGTAAGATTTAGTCAGCCACTCATCATACGCCGAAAAAACTAATCTCACTGTTTCGAGGGCAGTGATTGACTCTTCATATTTTTCCTGTTCAAATAATGAAACACCGAGGTAATATTGTGCCTTTGCACCAAGGTCATCGCTTTTTGATTCAGCAAGGCTTTGAAAATTGAGATCGGCGTTTGTATAATTTTCTGTTGCAAGATCGATTAATCCTATTTCAAATTTTGATTTATCAGCAAAAATTGTTTTCCCGAAGTATTGTATAACTTCATCAAAAACATCATAGGCATTTGTATAATCTTCTTTATTGATGAGTGTTGTGCCTTTGTTAAATAAAATTTCTGCCATCCGGGGTGATTGAGAAAGTTTGTCCAGAGCTTTATCATAAATTTCTATTGCAGCATTATAATTTTTAGATGCGTTATAAATATTCCCCATTTCAATAACAGCATCTGCAGCAGCATCACTTTGAGGATAAGATTCAAACAACTTGTTGAAATTAAAAATTGCCTCATCATCATGGTTAAGATTCTGTGCAGACTTTCCAATCCAGTAATAAGCATCAGGGATGAGTTTGCTTTTTGGATAATTCGAAATAAATTCCTGGTAGCTTAATTTTGCTGCATCATAATCCCGGGCGCTGTAATATATTTCTCCCTTCTTAAAGAAAATCTGATCTGAAAAACTCAAACCGGGATTGCTGCTTACAAACTGATCAATAAAAGAAATTGCTTTTTTATAATCGCCCTTTGCAGCATAACTATATTGAATTCCGTTTACAGCATCAAAAACATAATTTGAAGTTGGATATTCTGCCATGACAATCTGGTAATTAACAATTGCGGAATCATATTTACCTGTATTGAAATATGAATCACCAATAGAATAATAAACAATGGGAGCTAACGGAGATTGAGGATAAACATTTAAAACATTTCTGTAGGATGAAATTGCATCGGCATAATCAGCCTGCTGAAAATGAATCCATGCAACAGTAAATAAAGATTCATCGCCATAATCAGACTCAGGAAATTTCTGCTGCAGGTTTCTGAACTCATCAAGCGCCTGGGAAATATTTCCCGCCTTGTACAAAGCCTGGGCATACTGATAATACGCATAAGGATTTTCTATCTCTCCGCCGCCAAGATTAAAAAGTTCTTTATAAACCCTGCTGGCAGCATCATAATTTTTACTTCCATAATAACTATCGGCAAGTCTTAACCTTGCATCAACAATTCTTTTATCCTTAGGATATTTTTTAACGAAATCATTAAAAGCATAAGCAGCATTATCAAAATCTTTTAAATTAAAATAGCTGTAACCTTTTCCATATAGTGCCTGTGTACCAATTTCTGTTTCGGTAGGATCAATGTTGTTGTATTTATTAATTGCATCAGAAAATTTCCCCAATGAATAAAAACTTTCAGCGAGATAAAAATTCACTTTGTTCGGTTCAAAATTTGGATTTTTATCTTCAACTTCTTTCAGAGTTTCAATTGCATCATTAAAGCTTCCGAGATAATAATATGATGCACCCAACCCCAACATTGACCTGTTTTTCAAATCCGGCGAGATTTCATTTATTTCAAGAGCAGCATCAAAACTATTTTTTGCAGATTCATATTGTTTCCTGTTTAATTCAATTTCTCCGAGAAGAGTAAAAGCTTTTGCTTTTAATGCTTCATCAGAAGAGCTCAATGCATCTTTAATAAGTCTCTCTGCCTGGTTAAGCTGCCCATTATTAAAATATGTTACTCCCATCTGGTATTGAACGCCTTTTACAAGTTCGTTGTTTGGAAATTTTTCAACAAACTCTTTGTAAATCCTAAAAGCCTCATCTTCCTGACCTGCATATCTTTTTGCTTCAGCTTTCCAGTAGTATGATTTTAATGCAATTGTATCTTCACCATCGGAAAGAGAATGGAAAACTTTATATGCATCATTATATTTTTCCTGCTGGAAGTATGTCCATGCAAGTCCGTATTGAGCATCTCTTGTATATTCTGTAGAAGGGAAATTATCTAAAATTTCCTTGTAAGATCTTTCGGCATCTTTATATTCTTTTACCCTATAGTAAGAATTTGCTAAGAGATAAAGACTTTGTGCATATAAATCATCAGGAAGATCTGAGAGCAGCGGACTATTTAATTCAAGAATTGAGGATTGATAATCCTTTAATTTAAAATAACAAACCCCGATTCTAATCTGTGAGGAAACTGCAAGAGGGCTATCTTTATGGAATGATAATAATTGATCATAATATTTTACCGCATTCTCATAATCGCCGGTTTTTTCAAACACAGAAGCTAAAGTATAAATAGAATAGTCTTCAAACTTGTTATTTTTTTTATCTGCAACAGCATTTTCGAGATATTTAATTGCCTCATCAAGCTTGTTTTCGGCAGCGTAGGATTCGCCTATCCAGTACAACGCTGTACCTGAATGCTCGCTGTTTGGATATTCGTAAAGAAGTTTTTCAAATCTTGCTCTTGCTTTTGAATATTGTTTCGAATCAAAATAAAGTTGTCCTAGTTTAAAAAGCGCTCTATCTCTAAAATTGGAAGTACTGAAATTATTAACAAGATATTCAAAACCTGATGAGGCAGCATCTTTATCTCCCATATTTAAAAGGGCATCGGCTGAATAAAATTTTGCAGTTGCATAAAGTTCATCTTTTAGCTGATATTCCGAAAAGAATTTATCAAATAACCTGTAAGCTTCTGAATAGAGAGTTGAATTATACTCATTCATTGCTTCAGAAAATATTTCCAGCCCTTTGTTATTTGGTGCGTCAGGAATTACGGATTCCTGCGGTAAAAGACTTACCTGTAATAAAAATATGAATAAGAAAAAAAAGTTTTTGTTCATTTATCCTTTAATAACATCATAAATAATGAAAGAAAAAATCCCTCCGGAAATACCGGCACCAAGATTCACCGCATCATTATTTATCCATTTAATTCCTTTTACTAAAAATGTTTTTTCATTACAATGAATTTTTCTTTCAGTAATATTCAAACATACTCTGCACTTATATTGAGCCTGCAAAGAACTACCCAGTAAACTATCTGCAATACTTCCGGTAAAACCAGCCAGGGTTATTATAATAATATTTATTTGATAGTTAGACTCTATCCAGGGCAATGAGGTTGCGGCAATCACAAACGCACCCGCAGCAGAAGCTAAAATTCCGGGTAATGAAATACCTCCTGAAATTCCCGGGTTAATTTTTTTGAACGATAAAATATCTACTGTTTTAGATTTTATTAGTGTCCCTATTTCTGTAGCCCATGTATCTGCACAAACAGCTGCAACAACCGATAAATAAATTATATATAAAAATGAAGTTGTATAAAAGTAATTTGCTATCACCAAAATACCTGCTAAACCGCCGTTGGATAAAACTTGCAAATAATCTCTTTGTTCCGATTTTTCAAAATATTTTTCAACTTCATGATTTTTTCTTTTCCTTATTTTTGATAAAAGACTTGATAAAACAAAAAATGTTACAATCGGTAAAGTCCATTGCCAGGTACCAAAAGTATAAATGATAAGAGCGAGAAGAAATGTGGCTATTATTCCAGAAAAAGTTAATAGTTTATATCGGTAAGAAATAAATGATATTGCTGATGCGAGTACTATTCCAATTATTAGGTTATTTAAAATATTATTTGTTTGAGTTATAAAGCTCAAATAAAACCTTGTTGTATTATTGTTTTAAGCATAAAATTAGAATTCAGTGGCAAATATAGAGTTATAGGTAAGTTAAGTCAAGGTATTTTATTAAATAAGGGATTCACTTAAAGAATAGTCTTAAATACAGGTCTAAAATTTTTATGATTGATTTTTTACTATTTGAATATATCGTTTAAAGGAGTGTATGCCAATAATTTGTCATCATCATCAACAAAATATACGAGACCATTATATATTTTGATAGCACTTGTAGCTTTTGAAGGAGAAATTTTTTCATTTATTAATTGAACAGAGTTGGGGTCAAATTTAATTAATTTCCAGCGGTCTTGGCCTCCATATTCGGTGGAATACAAGTATCCATCAGAAAAAGTTAATGAAATACAATAACCTAACGAAAAGTCTTTGATATCCAGAATCTGTAAATCGTTGTTTAAAATCACAAGTTTATTAGGTTGAGAGGTTATCACATAAACTAATGAGTCATTTGCTGCAATTCCATTTATATAAAAACTAGTGCCAGTATTGAATACTGCACTAAGATCTATTTCCACTTCAATGGTATCACTTACTAAATTATATTTCCATACAAAGTTGTGTCCATAATCAATAAATACATCCGAAGAATTGGCATCAATATAATCTCCACCCGGATAATCAAAAAGTAAATTTGTTTCTTTAGTCTCAAAGTTATATTCAAATATTCCATCAGGACCTGTAGGGTGGTAGTATATAAGAGGATATCTATAAACAAAATCCTGAATCTGGATTAAATATGGAAGTATAAAATTTGAATACCTTTCGACGAAGTGAGTTGATTCATAAGGATAGGACAATAAAAAGAAGTTTTTGTTTACCATTAAAGAATCATTACCTGTCAATAAATATTTAACACCAGCGGTTAAATATAAGGTTGTATCGGTAACAATAAGAGAATCATTAAATGATAATAAATACTTGGAGTTATTTTGTAATTGATAAGTTGGGTCTATTGAATCAGTTGGGATGAAATTTTGATTTTGGAAATAGCCGATTATAATTTTTATAACATTTGTTGAATCAATAAAAAGGTTATCACTATTTCTGAAAGAAATAACTTTGTAATCTGTTTGTCCAATAATAACTTTTTTTTTAAGCTGCTCTTTAAGATTTAGCAGAGGTACCGGGATGTTATCAATAGCAGTTGGATCTTCACAACCCGATAAAATTAATAAGCTAAGAATAACTGTTTTGATCACCCTTTTCATTTTAAATTCCATACAGAACTTTAATAATCTACATAAAAAAACGGTTGGAGAAAAGATTTTTAATTCATCTCTTAATAATTCTTTACTATATGTAAATATGAGAATAAGAAATAGGCGGGAAAAAATCTTTTTAATCATTAAAACAAAAACCCCCGCACAAAGCGGGGGTTTTTAAACAAATTATTATTTTATTGCAATGCGCTTAATTCATATTCAGCTGTTTTTTTATAGGTAGCATCGGTTTTTGCCTGGTTGAACATTTCTTTGGCTTTAGTTAAATCATTCTTTCCTTTATAAGCAACTCCCATATAGAAATATGGTCCGCCTTTTCCAACGCTCGATCTGTATTTAAGTGCGTTTTCAGCAGCAGAAATTGCTGCATCCCAATTACCAAGATCAGTGTACAGCTTTGCTAAAGAAAGATAAGCTGCATCATAGTTATTGGTTTCAGCACCTTTTTTATAATATTCAATTGCTTTATTGCTGTTACCGTTCTTTTCAGCATCTGAGCCAAGTTTGGTATAAGCCAGCGAAAGATTCTTTTTTATTTTTGCTTTAACAGAATTATTTTTTGAAAATTCGAGAACCTTTTCAAAATTATTTACTGCTTCTTCATAATTACCCATTGAAAAATAAACACCGCCTAGTGCATTATATCCACCTTCAAAATCAGATTTCAGCTTTATACTTTCCTGGAAAGAGGTTTTTGCCTGTTCAAGGTTACCTAGGCTTTTTAATGCAAGACCGCGCTGGTAGTATATCCTGTAATCCTTTTCAATTTTAAGTGCCGCCTCATACTGCTGAAGTGCACCATCATAATTGCCCGCTTTAAACAACTTATTTCCTTCATTATATAATTTACCGGCTTCAGCGTTCATATCCTGAGCAACAATAGAGCCAATACTTATGAACAAAAACAGGAAAAAATATAACAAGGCACTTTTTGTTTTCATCATTACTCTTCCTTTGTTTTATTATTGGATAATTAGTTCTTGTGCGGAAGACGGGACTTGAACCCGTACGCCAATTAAGGCACTACCCCCTCAAAGTAGCGTGTATGCCAATTTCACCACTTCCGCAAAAATTTAAAGATTAAAATAAATTTGCTCAACCTGAAAAGCAACCCCGAAATATGCTTTAATACACGCAACTAAGAATAATGTTCCGCTTAATCCTTCATTCTTTTGTTTTTAGGGAATAAAACATCACGGATCTCTTCCCTGAAACGTCTTTCAAATAAAGCAAACTCTGCAATTTGTTTGTAGGTAAGAATATCGCTGAGAGAATTAAAAAATCTCTTTTTTTCTTCATCTAATTTTTGGTGTGTGAGCAGGTAGCTGTCTACTAATTTTTTAATTTCGGGATCATTGTCATCTTTTGAGGAAGAAATTTTGTCTTCAATTTTAGAAATCTTTTCATCAAGTTCATCAAACAACCCCTGCATTTTTTGCTGATGTTCATTTCTTCTTGCAAAAAATTTTATTGAGGTTTCTTCATTCATATTAAGTGTTTCAAGAATTTTAATTTTTTCAAGTGCTTCAATTTTTTCCCTCGGTTCTCCCTTTTTAAATGGCTGGGAATACATTACACTTGAAGCAAATAAAACAATAGAGAGAAATAAAATCCAATTTTTCATTTTAAACCTCGCTCAATAACTTTCATTTTTTAAACTGTTGTAAATATTATTTAATTCTTCATCAGAAAGATCATCAAGGATATTATAAAATTCATTGCTGGTAACATCCACAAGGTATTCTCCGGAGTTTCCGTTAAGATTAAGCTCATCAGAGATCATTGAATTAAAAAGCGAATCATATTCTTCGGGAATATCTTCAGTTATTTGAGAAGTTGAAAAATCCCGTGCATCATTATTTAAATAATTTTTTAATTCTTCTTTATCCACCTGCTGTAGAGTTAACTGCTTGTTATTAATTGTTTCATCTTTATTAACAGTTAAGAAAAAAACAATTATTGCAATCAGAACAACTATGACGATCCCAAAAGCCAATGATGTTTTTAAATTACTTCGTTTTTTCCCTGCAAGGTTTTCCCTGAATCGCGGAAGAATGTTAGTAAAATAATATTCATCTGATTTAACATTTTTTATTTTTTCAAAATGCCTTAAAGTATTTCTATAAGAATTAATCTCACTCTTCAGCTCAGCGGAATTATTAATTTCTTTTTCGAAATTAATTAATTCTTCACCGGATAATTCACCATCAATATATTTTCTTAATCTTTCATCTTTCTTCATTACTCATCATCCCGGTTATTTTTTTTAATGCATGAAAATAATTTGATTTAAGTCCACCGACACTTTTCCCGGTTAATTCTGAAATTTCCTCATAAGATAAACCTTCAACTGCCCGCAGGATAAAAACCTCTCTTTGTTTTACAGGTATCTTTTGTAAATGTTTTTCCAAACGCTCTACCTCTTCTTTATTTTCAATGTCAGTTAAGATATCATTTCCGGTTTTTTTTTCAGCTTCACTATCCTGCAAAGAAAAAATTTCTCTAACTGATCTTCTTCTTAAAAGATTTATACTCCTTGTTGAGGTTATAGTATAAATCCAGGTGTATAAGGATGATCTAAATTTAAAATCACCCAGCTTTTTATAAATAACCAAAAGAACTTCCTGAACAATTTCATCAGCATCAAGGTGGTTCCCGGTCATTCTTCTTGCATGCCAATAAATTCTCTGCTGATATTTCTTTGCGATTTCATTAAATGCGGATTCATCTCCGTCATTGAATCTTTTTACAAGATCAAAATCATTATTTGTTTCCGTCATAAATCAGCAGATTATCCTGAATATTCGACATAAAGTTGAAAGATTAAGTTTAATTGATAAACCAATTTTTTATTGCGAGTAACTAAATTTACAAAAAATCTTTAGCTGAACTTTAAACTAAATTTATATCTATCATGTCAAAAGTCCAAAAGCAATTAAAAACAGGAGGTAAAAATGAAAGGCTTAGTAATTTGTGTTAGTATGCTGGTTCTTCTTTCCTTTATGAGTTCAGGTAATTCTTTTGCACAGCCGATGCAGAAGTTCCAGAAAAAAACATTCAAGGAAAATTTAATGGAGAAACTTAATCTTACCGATCAACAGAAAGATAAAATCTCCCAGTTAAGAACTGCTCATCAGAAAGAGATGATAGATCTTAAAGCCGAGCTTGAGAAAAAGATGGTTGATATGAGAGAACTGAAAAATAAAAGTGATTTGAAAAGAGCAGATTTAATTTCTTCCGTGGAGAGTGTTAATGCCACAAAGAATAAAATTGCAATTGCAATGGCAAATCATAGAATGGATATGTATGAATTGCTCACTCCTGACCAGAAAAAAATGTGGCAGGAACACCAACCTATGAGAGATCATATGAAGATGAAATTTAAAGAGAGAAGGTTTGGACAAGGTGGTATAGGCAATGGAGATTTTGGTCCCCCGCCATTTGATGATGATGATTCAGAAGTTGAAGATTAAATTAATTAAGCCGGATTTTTATCCGGCTTTTTTTATTTTGGATTAGTCGGTCTCAAATCTATTTCACTCATTAAAGCTCTTATAGGAAGATTAATAATTGAAAGGACGGCATGAGCAACATCCTCAGGCGCTAAAACCTTTTCAGGTTCTTTCTTTTTATTATTCCCGGATCCAAATTCTGTTGCAACAGATCCAGGACAAATAGCTGCAACACGAATATTATATTCCCTAACTTCAAGCATTAATGATTTTGTAAAACCTAAAACCGCATGCTTGGTTGCACCATACATCGTCCCCCCGATAAAACCATTCTTACCGGCAAGAGAAACAATATTTATTATTGAACCCTTTTTTCTTTTAATCATTTCGCCAACTACAGCATGACTGAAATTAAAAACTCCGTAAACATTTGCATTCACCTGTTCTCTTAATTCATCGAGTTTGGCTTCCGTAAATGGTTTTAAAATTCCCATTCCGGCATTATTAATCAAATGATCAATCTTCCCATAGACATCAATTATTTTTTTTACAGACATCCCAACAAATTTTTCATCACCAACATCTCCTGAAAAATATTCACATCTGACATTTTTTGATTTTATTTCGGACTGTACTTTCTCCAAAGATTTAACATCTCTTCCAAAAATAATCACATCCATTCCTTCATCAGCAAGAGTAAAAGCAATTGCTTTTCCAATTCCCCTGCTTGCCCCTGTTACAATTGCTAACTCCCGGTCATCCATCATTTTCTCTTATTTCTTATTTCTGATTTCGGATTTTTAAAACAAACTAATTCAATCTTTCCTATCAAGCTGGGTTCTTACTTTTTCTTCTTTGCTTTACTGTTTTAGCAGAAGTTGCAAATATAGCAGTCAATTCATTTGCTTCCTTTATCATGTCATCTAACCTGTTTTTCTTCATAATATTTGATTCGGAAATCATTTCCATCCAATAAGCAGCTTCATCAGCTTCTTCTTCAACAATTTCTATTTTATAAATAAAATCTGCGTCCGATTTTGCTCTGCAAGCTGCTCTATAATTTGCACCGACGGAAGTTCCTGCTCTCAATAACTGATTTGCAAGAATTTCTCCTTTTTTGGTTTTTGAAACCTCTTCATACAGTTTCATTATTCTTAAACCAAATTTCTTTGTTCTTGTTTTCAGTTCTTCAGGATTCATTTATAAATCTTCTTAAAAATGATATAAAAGATCAATTCCAAAATCATAATTCGGAAATCAAAAATTTAAAGGTCTCCTTCAATTGGTCTTACAAGAATTTCTTCACTAACCATATTTTCTTTTTGCAGGAAAACCCAAACAAGTAATCTGGCAATATCCTCGGGCTTCATCATTCTTTCCGAATTTTCCTTTCTAACTACCTGGGACCACATTGGAGTTAATGTAGCTCCCGGAATAATATTAATTACTTTAATTTTATATTTTCTTACTTCTTCTCTAAGAATATTAGTGTAACCCATAAGTCCATTTTTTGAAGCGGCATAAGCACTGGAATTAATAAATACTTTTTTAGTTACTATGGAGAGAATATTGATTATTGTGCCTCCGCCCTGTTCAATCATTTTAGGAAGGACAGCCTTGATTGTATAAATAGATCCTAAAAGATTTGTATTAATAATATCATCTATTTCATTAATAGAATTTTCTTCCGCCAGTTTGAATGAAGTTACCCCTGCATTATTTACAAGGCAATCAATCTTATGAGCGGCTAAAATTTTTTTTGCTGTTTGCTCCACATTTGCATTTGATGCAACATTACAACCAAACACATCAATATCAAGCTTTTCTTTATTTAAAGATTTCTTCAATCTTTCGAGTTCAGAAACTCTTCTTGAAGAAGCAAAAACACGGCAGCCAATCTTTGCGAATTCTTCAACAGCAGCTTTACCTATACCGGAACTAGCACCTGTAATCCATATACCAGATTTTTCACTGCTCATTTCAATCCATTGCTTCCTACAAATGTAAGGAATTCGCCTCTTGTTCTTGCATCGTCTTTAAACACACCGTGCATTGCACTTGCAGTAGCAGATGAGTTTTGTTTTTCTACACCACGCATCATCATACACATATGGTATGCTTCAGAAACAACTGCAACTCCCTGGGGATTTAAATATTTATCTAAAGTATCTGCAATTTCCTGTGTCATCCTCTCCTGAACCTGAAGCCTTCTTGCAAACACTTCAACAATCCGGGGAATTTTACTTAACCCGATTATCTTACCATCAGGTATGTAAGCAACATGAACTTTACCATAAAACGGAAGCATATGATGTTCACACAGACTGTAGAAATCAATATTTTTTACAATTACCATTTCATCATACTTCTCTATATAAACTGCATTATTCAACACTTTCTCGATATTCATCTTGTATCCTGCAGTTAGAAACTCAAAAGATTGAGCGACACGATTAGGAGTACCGAGCAATCCTTCCCGATCAGGGTTTTCACCTATTTCTTCAAGCATATTCCGGACTATTTTCTGAAATTTTTTGTTATTCAAATTCACTCTCCCTTATATTCAAAATAATTATTTTCTGTTTCGTATAATTTTATTGAGTACAGCTTTCCCTTTGGAATTTTTTTAACCAGCTCTTTCCATATTGCAATTGCTATATTTTCCGCTGATGGGATAATACCTTTCATAAAATCTGTTTCAATGTTTAAATTTTTATGATCAACTTTTTCAATAACATTTTTCCTGATTATCTCTTTAAGAATTTTTAAATCAAGAAGATACCCGGTTGCCGGATCAACTTTACCGCAAACTACAACCTCAAGAATATAATTGTGTCCATGCCAGTTAGGGTTGCTGCACAATCCATAAAGATTAAAATTTTCTTCATCACTTAATGCCGGGTTAAATAAACGGTGTGCGGCGCTGAAATGTTCCCTTCGGGTTACATAAATCATATTAATTTTTTAAAGCCTCCAACACTTCTTTATTATGTCCGTTAACCTTAACCTTCCGGAAAATTTTTTTTATTTTTCCTTCAGGATCAATAATGAATGTGGTACGTTCAACTCCCATATACTTTCTTCCATACATACTTTTTTCTTTCCAGACTTCATATTTCTCAAGAACTTCTTTTTGTTCATCACTTAATAAATTAAAATTAAGATTGTATTTCTTTTCAAATTTTTTATGTGATTCAACTGAATCCGGACTAACGCCAAGAATTACTGCATTTATTTTATCAAACCTGGGAAAGTCATCTCTAAAGCTGCATGCTTCTGCAGTGCAACCAGATGTATTATCCTTAGGATAAAAGTATAATACAACATTTTTTCCTTTAAAATCATTTTAAAGAAATAGTTTCTCCATCCTGATTCTTTAATTTAAAAGATGGTGCTTTATTTCCTTCTTCAAGCATATTGGTTTTCCTAAAATCTTTTATGAATTATTCCTTAATGAATTTTTAATTGCTTCATAATCCGGTTGAAGACCAGTATGCTGACAAATCTCCGCATATTTTATTTTTCCATCTTTCCCAATAACAAACGCTGATCTTTTAGAAACTCCTTCATAATCATATTTACCGGGTGAATGAATTTTATTCAATGAATCATATTTTGCTGAAGCATCCCTGTTGAAATCACTTAATAGCTGGAAATTCAGTTTTAATTTTTCAGCCCAGAGTTTTAATGAATAATGGCTGTCAACACTTATCCCAAAAATTTCAGCATTAAGGCCTTCATATTTTTTAAGGCTATCTCTCATTATACACATTTCTTCTTCGCAAACAGAGGAATTAGCAAATGGAAAGAAAAGAAGAACAACCTGTTTATTTAAATTGTCTTTTAAGGATACTTTTTGACCATTTGTATTTATAAGAGTAAAATTGGGCGCATCATCGCCAATTCTTAAAGACATGGTTAATTTTCTTATTTTAATATTAAATAGTTCTTAATGTACAAAAGTTACTTATTTGGCTTTGTACATTCAAGCTTTCAGGTTGTCAGATGCAGGAAATTTGATGGCTGTTACTTTAATGTGTTTTTATTAATTAAGTAATCCCCTTTTCTTAGTAAACTCTTTAAATCCTTCTTCAAGTTGTTTGAAAGAATCAATAGCAAAAAGTATCGGCTGCAAATGCCATACATCATATTGCTGATGAACAAGTTTATCCGGAACAAAACTTTTAACTTCAACTTCATTTGACAATGCATGTCTTACTTCCTCTTTAGAAGAAATAATTCCTGCGCCGTAAATTCTCATTCCTTCTTTTTGTTTTATTAGACCAAACTCAACAGTAAACCAATGGAATGTTTCAAGGAATTTGCGGTCTTCACCTTTTGCATTTAATGCAGCTTCACCAAACATTTGGTAGAATGAGGCAAAATTCTGATTCGTCAGAAGTGGCATATGCCCAAACATATCGTGAAAGCAGTCGGGTGCAGGAGTATAATCAAGTTCATCCTTTCCCCTTATATAATCTGTAGATGGGAAAATTTTTTCGCGAAGAAGTTCAAAGAAATTCTGTTCGTGAATTAATCCCGGAACACGAGCTATTTTCCAGCCGGTTGTTTTCTTAAATACAGCACTTAAATCTTTTAAAGCAGGAATTCTATCCCTGGTAAAGTTAAGTATATCAACTCCATCAAGATATTCTTTACAAACTCTCCCGGGAAGATTTTTCATCTGCCTGTCATATAAAAACTTCCAGTTTTCATTATCAGATTCGGGATATTTGGGATATTTTATCTGATCATCAACGGGAACCGGACCTGTCAATCTTTGGGGAATGCAGCGGGGATCAATACCTTCTTCAGCAGCTTTTTCATACGCTGATTTAAATTCTTTTTCTTCCTCATTGTTTTTCATTTTTATCCTGTAAACTTTAAATAATTACTTAGAACTTAAATATTCAACTCAAGAATATCAATAAAAGTTTGAACTATATAATATTCACTTCCTCATTCAATTCTATTCCAAATTTTTGAAAAACTGATTCTTTAATTTCTTTTGATAAATTCAAAATTTCCTGACCGGTTGCTTTTCCATAATTAACTAAAACTAAAGCTTGTTTTGAGTGAACGCCTGTATTTCCTATTACTTTTCCTTTCCAGCCGCAGTTTTCTATAAGCCAGCCAGCCGGAACCTTTACTTTATTATTCCCAAGATTATAACCGATTATATCTTTATTATTTTCTTTTATCTGCAAAAATTTTTCTTCCGTGATTTCCGGATTCTTAAAAAAGCTTCCCGCGTTTCCAATTTTAGCCGGATCAGGAAGTTTATCTAATCTTATCCTGCAAATAACATCACTTACTTCTTTAATCCCGATACTTTCATAATTCATTTTTTCTAATTCTGCTTTGATGTTTCCATACTCCAGATTAAGTACAGGGTTTTTATTTAAACGGATTGAGATATGCGTTACAATAAATTTATTCTTCAATTTATTTTTAAAAACGCTGTCGCGGTATGAAAATCTGCACTCATCCTTTTTAAACTTTGCCGAGTTAGAACTTTCGACAAAAATCCCTTCAAGGTTTTCAAATACATCTTTAATTTCCTCTCCATAAGCTCCAATATTTTGTATTGGGGCAGCTCCAACAGTTCCCGGAATTAATGAAAGGTTTTCTATCCCTCCATAATTTCTTGTAATACAGTATAGAACAAGATCGTGCCAGATTACACCGGCGCCTGCTTTAACAATTACTTTCTCTTCATCTTCATTAATAATTTCTATACCTGGAATTGAAATTTTTAACACCAACCCTTCATAATCTTTAGTAAGAAGAATATTGCTTCCCCCGCCAATAAAAAGTTTAGGGATAGAATTAAATTCGTGAGATGTTAAAATTTTTTTTAACTGCAGTTCATTTTTTATCTCTGAAAAGAATTTTGCTTTTACATCAATACCGAACGTATTATAAGGCTTAAGCGAAATGTTTTTGCTAACTTTTATTGATTCCATAAATAGATATAGAAAAATAACTATAATATTTCAGAAAAGAATGTAATCTGAATAATACCCGCAAGAGAATCGGGTTCCCTAAAAAACAATATTTTATTTTTATGGAATGTTGTTTGAGGGAACTGCTTCCTTGATATCAATCTTAAATAATTTCGCAGCATTTTTCCACATTATTAAGTCTTTATGAATCGCCGGAAGTTTTAAGTCTTTCATAAAAGCAATGTAACTTCTCATTGTTGAAATAGGCCAGTCAGTTCCATAAAGAAGATATTCGGGCTCACCAGCATAAAGAATCATTTCCTCAAGCTGTTTTCTCATAAATCTTTCAAACTTTTCTGTAAAATCCCCTAAAACCAACCCCGAAAAATCTGCAAATACATTTGCATTTTTATAAACAACCTCCATACAATCACGGATCCATGGATTTCCAACATGACAGATTACAATTTTTAATTCCGGATTATCAACCGCAACATCATCAATGTGAATGGGATGTGAGAACCTTATCTTTCCTTTTGGTGTGTATGTATCTCCGGAATGGAACATAACAGGCACATCAAATTCTTTTGCGAGATCATAAATAACCTGGCATCTTTTATCATGAGGATAAAAGGGCTCATAGCCGGGATACATTTTTAATCCTTTAACAAGACCATCTTTAAGATAATCTGCTATTTCCCTTAGATCTTTTTCTTTATAATTAAGAAAGCTTATGCCCGCAACAACAAAAATATTATTCAAATCTCTTGTTGCTTCCACAACCTGCCTGGTAGAAGGACGATTTTCTGTAACTTTATAGGATGTTAAGACAAGGGCATAATCAACTTTATTTCTGTCCATCGATACCTGCAGTGTATCAAGACACTCGCTTATTGAACGAACTTTTTCTTCATGATAGTTGTTAAGGTGTACATGAACATCGATAATCATTGTAATATCCTTTCCTAAAAAACGATTAATAAATTATTTCTCACCAGTTTATCGCCTAATAAAATAATTTATTTTTATGAAAATTCAATATATTATTGTATAAATCATTAATTATAAAATGAACAACAATAAAATCCATTTTGGTTTTGAAAACTGGCGCGGTTTGCTGGATACTGAAATTAATTTTAAAGGGTTGCAAAAGTTGCTCAGGCTTTTTCAGATTTTCTTATTTCACATAGTAATGAAAAAAATATCCTGAAAGTCGGGGTTGGATATGACGGCAGAATTAAATCCAAGGAATTCGCCTACCTCTTTTCAAAAGTTCTTTCAGGAAATAATATTGTTGTTTTTCTAACAGATAAAATTTCCTGTACTCCATCTTTAACATGTTTTGTTAAAGAAAATAAACTTAATGCAGGTATTATAATTACCGGCGGGAGATTTCCATCGGCATATAGTGGAATAAAATTCATATCTTCTCTGGGAAACATCATGTCAAAAAACCAATTAAATGAGATTGAAGATTTTATTGATAAGAATCTCGTTCAGGTTGATGAAGAAAAAATATTCCAGACAGATATACGCAGTAAATATTATGAAATGCTTGAAAATTTAATAGACTTTAATTCAATAAAGGAAAGCGGAATCAATCTAATAGTTGATTCAATGGGCGGCTGCGGGCAGCAGATATTGGAAAATCTTTTAATAATTAATGATATAAGAAGTAAAACAATTTTTAAATTCTCTGAAAATAATTTTTCAGGTAGAGTGCCCGAACCAATTAAAGAAAATTTACAGCCGGTTATTGATGAAATAAAAAAGTCAGAAGATTTTTCGTTTGCAGTTGCAACTGATGGTGATGCCGATAGGGTTACAGTTATTTCTGACGACGGGGATATTTTAAATGATAACCAGATTGCTTTACTTTTAACAGATTATATTTTAAATAATAAAAATGAAAGCGGTGAGGTAATAAAATCAATTATTCATACTGAAATGCTTGAAAATATTGCCGTGAAAAATAAAGTGAAAGAAATACCTGTTGGATTACGTTTTTTTTCTGATCACATTTTACATGAAAATTTTTTAGCTGGCTTTGAAGGAAACGGAAGTTTTATATTGGGAAAAGGAATTCCTAACAGGGATGGAATTTTAACTTCGCTTGTTCTTGCTGAAATGCTTGCAAAATCAGGTTATAAAAAATTAAGTGACTATATCCATTCTAAAAAAGAATTGTTAAATGATATTTACTCTGACGCAATTACTCTAAATGATTTTAAACCTGATAAGATTAATTTCTTAAGCGAAAATATTCCTTCCGGGATAGGAAATTTCAAAATAAAAAGTTACAATGCTTTCAGAGAATCAAATAATGATTTGAACAGCGTGAAGCTGAATTTTGAAGGCGGGAGAAGGTGGGTAACAATCCGTAAGTCTGATTATTATCCCTTATTAAGAATTAATGCTGAGGGGAATACTGAAAAAGAAGTTCAACAAATATTGAATGAAACTTCTATTTTATTACGTGATTAAGAATTATTTTTTATTTTTGAAACAAGGAATAATTTTTCAAAGATATTGAGATATTGAAATTAGAATTTAACTTTCACCAGTCGGGGGTAATTCCTTATCGAAAAAAGAATGGAGAACTTCAGGTACTTCTTATTACATCCATGAAGAAAAAGAAATGGATACTGCCAAAAGGTTACATTGAGTTCAATCTTTCACCTTTTGAATCAGCAAAAAAAGAAGCTTATGAAGAAGCCGGAGTTATAGGCACAAATGAGACCGTCGAACTCGGTTCATTCAGAGTTAAACGTTCAATGGGTGTTTGTGATTTGTTTGTTTTTTCAATGGAAGTGATTGAGGTCCTGGAAGATTATCCGGATAAGGAGCAGAGAAAAAGGAAATGGTTCCCTGTAAAAGAAGCTGCTGAGAATGTAAGTATTCCGGAAGTTTCCGGGATGATACTATCCTTGAATGAAAAGATAAAAAGGTGAATGAATTTATTAAAAATTTTAAATAAGCAATTATCAATGTTATTCAATTTTTATTTATTTATTGAAAATTATTTTTTTTTTGTTAAAATATTTTTAGCGGAAATCGCGACAATGTCAATCATTCTGCAAGTATATTCAACAAATCTATCTTCCAAATCAAACTTTCTTTTTTCCATTTTCCCATCCTCCATTAATTATTGAATATTGAACATTGCTTATTGTTTATTTCATTTATTCCCGGATTGAAAATTGCTCATTGAACATTGCTTATTGTTTATTACTTTATTTCTTAATTGAATATTATATTTACTCAAAAAAACTTTCATTCATCACTTTCTCCACCGCTTCCTTGCTTGTCTGGTAATCATACCCTCTTGATGCAAGAAATGAATAAACTTTCTCAGCGAGTTTTCTTTTATCCAGATTTTTATAAGAGAGAGATTTTATTTTTTTTGCGGCAAGTTCTACAGCATTTTCAATTTTATTTTCTTCGTGAAATTTCTCAGATAAAACCTGTGAAATTACTTCACTGCTTACTCCCTTTTTCATTAACTCAGATTTTATTTTTTTCTCTCCCCATAGCTTTGTTCTTATTTTCTCTTCAGAATAGATTTGAGAATACTTAAAATCATCAACAAGTTCTTTCTCTTTCAACTCACTAATTATTTCATTTATCATTTCAGGTTTATGCTTTTTTTGAAGGAGCTTGATTTTTAATTCTTTTGCAGAATGAATTCTTTTTGCAAGATAATTTATTGCTTCAGTTTTTATTTTATGCTTTTCATTTTCATTTAACAAAAAAGAAAAACGGTCTGAAGAAACTTCCATTCCTTTCCTCAGACCGCTTTTTAAAAATACTTCGTAGTTAATAACAAGATCGCTGCCAGAATCAAAAAATATTATAACATTTTTTTTGTCTTTTTTTGCAATCCTTTCAATTTTCAATTTACTTACCGGCTTTTTTATTGCCCGATTTTTCCTCTGTTTTTTCCGGTTCTTTAACTTCAATCCCGAGCTTTGCTTTTACATCTTTCTCAAGACTTTTAAACATTTCAGGACTTTCCATTAATTTTTGTTTAAGCTGGTCTCTTCCCTGGAAACGGTCCTCATTATAAGTAAACCAGGAGCCGCTCTTTTTGAGTATACCAAAATTTGTTGCAAGATCAATCATATCTCCGGTCTTGCTTATCCCTTCATTATAAAGAATATCAAATTCAACTTCCTTAAAAGGAGGGGCAACCTTACTCTTAACAATTTTAACCTTTGTCCTGTTGCCAACAACATCAGTTCCATCTTTTATTGCTGCTATTCTTCTTATGTCTAATCTTAATGAAGCATAAAATTTTAAAGCATTGCCGCCGGTTGTAGTTTCAGGGTTGCCGAACATTACACCAATTTTGCTTCTTAACTGGTTAATAAAAACCACCGCTGTTTTTGATTTTGAAATTGCACCGGTTAGTTTTCTTAATGCCTGGGACATTAACCTTGCCTGGACAGCCATTGTAGCATCACCCATTTCTCCTTCAATTTCTGAACGGGGGACTAAAGCTGCAACTGAATCTATTACAATAATATCGAGAGCGTTGCTTCTAACAAGTGTATCTGTAATTTCCAGCGCCTGTTCGCCGTAGTCTGGTTGTGAAAGAAGAAGATTTGCTGTATCAACGCCAAGTCTCTTGGCATAATTAACATCAAGAGCATGTTCTGCATCAATAAATGCAGCGAGTCCATTCATCTTTTGTGCTTCGGCAATTATGTGCAAACACAAAGTTGTTTTCCCGGAAGATTCCGGGCCGTAAATTTCAGTTACTCTTCCTCTTGGTATTCCGCCTATTCCAAGTGCAAAATCAAGTGATAACGCACCTGTTGGTATTGATTCAACCTGTGCAATTACACCGTCTCCAAGCTTCATTATAGAACCTTTACCATAAGTTTTCTCAATAGAGCTTATGGCATCTTCCACGATTTTTAATTTCTGTTCAATTTCTGTAGTCATTATTGCCCTCCCAGCAAAGTATATTTTTTAATTTCTGTGTATCTGGAACTGTCTGAGTGAAGTTCGCTTTTTATTAGAGAAACAGAATCTGATATAAATTCCGTTTCCGGTAATTTACTATTTTCTCCGTAAGGAGTCCATTGGACAAAACTGTTTATAAAATTTTCATTCAATTTTTTTTTCACTCTCATAATTGTAAGATGAGGATTAAATTTTCTTTTTTCTGCGGGAATTCCAAATCTGGTAAGCACTTTTTCTAATCTTCCAACAAGATTAAAAATTTCTTCATCTATTTTTAAACCAAGCCACAGAATTTTAGGAACCTTACCGGAATAAAAGAATCCAAATTTTGAAAGTTCGCAGCTAAATTTTTTGTAATCAGAGATAAATGAAATTTCATTTTTTATCTTTTCAACAATATTCTCTTCAACTTCTCCGATAAATTTTAAAGTTAAGTGAAGTTTTTCTTTTGATTCCCATTTATAATCAAAGGGATTTTTAACAAGCGAATTGCGAATTAATAATATTTTTTCCTTTATATCGTCTGGAATATTAAGCGAAATAAAGAGCCTAATCATCTAAAGGAATTCCAAGTAAATGTCTTCTAAGCATTTCTAAAGCTGCCTGCGAAGTTCTTTGCTTATTTAAAAGTCTGTCCTCGCCAAAACGAAATTCTTTAACAGTACAAACTTTGTCGTCGCAAACTCCAATATAAACTAATCCAACCGGTTTATCAGTTGAAGCACCTGTTGGCCCCATTATTCCTGTTATTGCAAGTCCAATATCAGCACCCGAAGTAGATTTAACACCTGATGCCATTTGTCCGGCAACTTCAACACTAACAGCACCATGCTCAGCCAGAGTATCTTCATTAACTTTTAGAATTTCAACTTTTGCAGCATTACTGTAGGAGATTATTCCTCTCTCAAAATATTCACTGCTCCCGCTAATATTTGTTAACAGATTTGAAACGTAACCACCGGTGCAGGATTCTGCAACAGATAATTTCATACTCCTGTCTTTTAAAATTTTTCCAACAACTGCTTCCAAAGCTTCTTCATCACGTGAATAAATATATCTGCCGGCTTTACCAATAATTTTCTGTTCTATTTCACTCAATTTATTTTTTGCTGTTTCTTCATCTTTTTCCTTAACAGTAATTCTTAGTTTAACTCCAAATACACTTGGCAAAAAAGCAAGCCCGGATCCATTAAGAAGCTCATCAATATCACCAAGCTTTTCAAATAAAGATGATTCCGGAATTCCTGTTGTATATATTGTTTTTCTTAAGGTTGTAAGTTCTTGAACTCCAAGTTTTTCTTTAAGATTCGGAATAACAAAATTTATCATCATCTTTTCCATTTCAAACGGAACACCGGGCATAACGATAAAAATTTTGTTATCCTCTTCAATCCAGGCACCGGGGGCAGTTCCCCTGGAATTTCTTATAACCTTTGCAATTTTTGGAACAAGTGCCTGATCCTCATTTACTTTTGTTACTTCTCTTTTTCTTTTTTCAAAAAGAGTTTTAATATCCTGAAGTACTTCATCATTTTGTACAAGTTCAGTTTTAAAGAATTTTATAACACATTTTCTTGTAATATCATCGTGAGTTGGTCCCAATCCGCCGGTAACAACTAGAAGATCATTGGAACTCCAGCATCTTTCAAATTCAGTAAGGATACTTTCTTCCTCATCACCCACAACAGAAGAAGTCATTACATCAATATTTATATTAGATAGCTGCGTACCGATATATGCAGCATTGGTATTTAATGTCTGCCCGATTAAAATCTCATCGCCAATGGTAATAATGTGTGCTTTCATAACTCCTTTGTTCCTGTAATACAGATAAAAACCGTATTGCAAAAAAATTCAATTTTCACTTAATATTAAAAATAAGTAAAATAAGCTGAACAAAAATTAAAGAATAAATGCCTGCTATTACATCATCAAGCATAATTCCTAATCCTCCGTCTAATCTCTCAAGTCTTCTAGCAGGGAATGGTTTGATAATATCAAAAATCCTCCAGATAAAAAAAGCAATAACAGAAATTAAAATTGTCTTCGGAAGAAGAAAAAGAGTAATCCACTGTCCAACTACTTCATCAACTGTGCATTCTGCAGGGTCTTTACCATAAAGTTTTTCAAATTTATTACCAACGTAAATTCCGTATAAAGCAAATAAAATAATTAAGGATCCGATTATAAAAGGATTTTCAAATCCCGGTATCCAATAAATTAATAAAGCAGCAAGACTTCCGAATGTTCCCGAAATAAAAGGCAGATACCCGGTATAAAAACCAGAACCGATGAATTTTTCAAAAAAATTAATCTTCATTCCTCAATAGTTTCATTATTACTATTCTGTTCTGAAAAATATACCGGACGCCTGAATCAAATGTAATAATAGTTATTAGCAGCATCATTATATAAATCAAATAGTCATTCATTAATATCGAAAAAAGTTCTTCCCTGCCGGAATAAATTTGTATTGTGTTCATCCCTGTATAAACCAAAAGCAGGTAATAAAGAAAAGTCATCTGGATAAACGTTTTCCATTTGGCGTAATAGCTGGTCGGGAAAGAAATATTTTTATAATCCGCATAAGCACGCAAGCCGGTAACTATAAAATCTCTTAGCATAATAATAATAACCATCCAGAGAGGCACAACTTTAAGAATAGCAAAACCAATAAATGCTGCAGAAGTTAAAATTTTATCCGCTAAAGGGTCCCAGAATTTTCCCCAGCTTGTAATGTAATTAAATTTTCTTGCAAGCCAGCCGTCATACCAGTCTGTTAATGCGGCGATAATGAAAATTCCAAGAGAGATTTGTTTATGTAATGGTTCAGGTGATAAAAAGAGAAATAAAAAAACAGGAGTAAGGATTATTCGTAAGATTGTTAACTGGTTTGGTAATACCATTTATTGCAGCTCTATTTTTCATCCGCAAGTTTTTTTAGAAAAGGATACTCGTAAATTCCGGTATTGTGTCCATCCTTCCACGCAATACTGATTGCATAACTTCCAACCTGGTTAATGCTTGAGACTTTAACCTGGTTCTCATTTAATATTGCGATATAAGTCGTACTCTGTTTTTCTCTTTCAGTTAAACAAGTAGCACAGGGGCATAGTTTTCTTAATTTATCAAGTCTAATTTCAGATTCTGTTTCATCATCCCATTTAATAAAAAGATTTTTCTTTTCAATAATTTTTATCTGAACAGGACGCATCAATCTAATTTTTTACCTGTCAACCGGGTATAAATCTCAATATACTTTTCGCTTGTTTTATTAATAATTTCTTCAGGAAGAACGGGCGGAGGCGGCTGTTTATTAAATTTTATAGAGAGCAGATAATCCCTTACGAATTGTTTATCGTAACTTTGCTGGGCTACCCCCTCTTTATAACCTTCAACCGGCCAGAATCTTGAAGAATCTGGAGTAAGAAGTTCATCAACAATGATTAAATTATTTTTATAAAGACCAAATTCCATTTTAGTGTCAGCAATGATTATACCTTTCTGTAAAGCAAAATCAGAAACAGTCTTATAAATTCTAAGAGCGATATCTTTTATTTTAAGAATAGTTTCTTTACCTGCAATCTTTACTGCTTCTTCAAGAGAAATATTTTCATCATGTAAACCAATCTCAGCTTTAGTTGATGGTGTGAAGATTGGTTCAGGCAATTTTTCTGATTCTCTTAATCCTTTGGGAAGTTTAATCCCCGAAATGCTTCCTGTTTTTTTATAATCATTCCACCCCGAACCGGAAATATATCCTCTAATAATGCTTTCAATTGGAATAACTTCAGCTTTTTTTACAAGCATTGATCTTCCTTCTAGTTCATCCTTATATTCTTTACACTCCGGAGGAAAATCATTTATGTTTGTTGTAATAAGATGATTGGGAATAATATCTTTAGTAAGATTAAACCAGAATTCAGAAATTTTATTCAGCACCTTACCTTTATTAGGAATTCCCTGCAGCATTATAACATCAAAAGCTGAGAGACGATCTGTTGAGATAATCAAGTAATACTCCCCTACATCGTAAATATCTCTGACTTTTCCCTTTTTTAAAAATTTAAGTTTTTTGAAATTTGTTTCTAAGATTACATTTGCCTTCATAAGTATCCTGAAAAATTGTGTTTAAAATATACTCAGATGAAAAGCGTTATTCAAATTCAGTATGATATTTTATTGAACTCAATAAAGTTGTTTATTCAATGATAATTCGGACAAAAAAAAGAGGCTAAAGTTAGCCTCTTCTGTACACTAAATACAAAATATTAATCATTTCAGTAATGTCATTCTTTTGGTTAAGATAAAATCTCCAGCTATAAGCTGATAAAAATAAACTCCGCTGCTAAGATTTGAGGCATTAAATTCAACAATATAATTCCCGACAGGTTGAAATTCGGAAACAAGCACTTTCTCTAATGACCCGGTAATATTATATACTTTTAATTTCACATAAGTGTTATCCGGTATTGAATATTCAATTTTAGTTGTTGGATTAAAAGGATTCGGAAAGTTTTGATTGAGCTTGTAGTCTAATTTATTATGCTTCTCATTTACATCAGTAGCAGGTTGAACGCGAATTATTCCAGACATACCGGATCCATTTGGCCCTCCGTGATTTTCACAATAATACCTGAAATTGCCGGGAGTACTAAAAGCATGTTTAAAAACCCAGGCACTGCTGCTTACTGAACCGCTGGTGAAACTATTATCATCTGCTTTAACATTATGAGATCCTCCATCATTTGTCCATTTTACTGTGTCATTTACAGTAATGGTTAAATCAGATGGATTAAAATCCATGCCGGAAGCTGAAATACTATGTGTTGTTTGAGCAATGCTCAAATTAAAAATAAAAAGTATAGATAATAGATTTAAATAAATTAACAATTTCATTTTACCTCCTATTAAAAAACTGTCTTTGATATAGTATTCAATCATTCCAAAGAAGGGACAAATTTTTTAAATTTCTTCTTTAAGATTCTTTTAATGTTATTAGTTGATGTTGTAATCTTACCTTTTGAAGTTTTTTAAAATAGAATAGAATAATAATTTTAGGGGATGCTTTATTACAGGGATAAAATTTAAAGCAGAAACCAATTATGAAAGGGAAAAATATATTGTGGGCAGAGACGGAATCTCCCAAAGGGATTCCTTCGGAAGAACCGCCGACACAAGGATTTTCAGTCCTTTGCTCTTTTGAATAATTTAATTTTACAATAAAAAATACTGTACTGTCCTCGTTGTTGTAATTAAAAAAATAAATTTTTACTCTGTTATTTTCTTTTTAAAAATAAAAAAGTGCAATTATTATTATAACTGCACTAAAAATGTGGGCAGAGACGGAATCGAACCGCCGACACAAGGATTTTCAGTCCTTTGCTCTACCGACTGAGCTATCTGCCCTGAAAATTGAGTTCAAAAATATGATTTTTTATTCTAAACTCAAAAATTTTTTTATGATAAAAAACAGAAAGAAGTTGAATTACAAAAATAGGTGTAGGTTATAAACCAACTAATGGTGTAATATATTTAGTTGATTAATTTTTTATTCCACCGTAACACTTTTCGCAAGATTTCTAGGCTGATCAACATTTAATCCTTTTTTAACTGCTATATGATATGCAAGAAGCTGAAGAGGTATTACAGTTAGAATAGGCATAAGCATTCTAATTGTGGTAGGTATTTTAATTGAATAATCAACGAGGTCATCAATTCCATTATCATTTTCAGTAGCTATTGCAATTATTCTCCCCCCTCTTGCTTTAACTTCCTCAATATTACTTAAGATTTTGTTATAAGTTGAATCTTTCGGGGCAATAAATACTACAGGCATATTTTCATCAATGAGAGCAATCGGTCCATGTTTCATCTCTGCCGCAGGATAACCTTCCGCATGTATATACGAAATTTCTTTAAGCTTTAAGGCACCTTCCAATGCTACCGGAAAATTATATCCTCTGCCAAGATAAAGAAAATTATTGGAATCCTTAAACTCAGATGCAATTTGCTCAATCTGATCATTAAGCTTTAATATTTTATTTATTTTATCAGGCAAAGCCATTAATTCTTCAGTAATTGATCTGCCATCAGTCTGACTCAAATTTTTTCTTCGTGCTACTAACAATGTAATTAATGCAAGTACAACTAATTGAGAAGTAAAAGCTTTTGTAGAAGCAACACCAATCTCAGGACCGGCATGAGTGTAAACTCCTGCTATTGTTTCTCTTGCAATAGAACTGCCCACCACATTACAAATCCCCAATACAAGAGCACCTTTTAATTTTGCTTCGCGAAGGGCAGCCAAAGTATCTGCAGTTTCTCCGCTTTGTGAAATAAAAAGGATTGCATCATCCTGATTAATAATCGGGTTACGGTAACGAAATTCAGATGCATATTCTACTTCAGTTGGAATTCTGCAGAACTGTTCAAACATATATTCCCCAACCAGCCCTGAATGCCAGGAAGTTCCACAGGCAGTTATTATTATTCTTTTTGAATTTACTAATCTGCCAATTACATCGGTTATGCCGCCAAGAATAGAGGTCCCTTTTTCATAAAGGATTCTTCCTCTCATTGAGTTGTTTATAGTTTCCGATTGTTCCATTATTTCCTTAAGCATGAAATGAGGAAAACCACCCTTATCAATTTCATCTAATGTCATGCTGATTTCATGGATTTCCTTCTCAATCTCGGCATCAGAAATTGTTTTAACAACAAATTTATCTCTATATACTTCTACCAGTTCACCATCTTCAAGGTATATTACCTGTTTTGTGTGAGCCAGAATCGCAGAAACATCCGAAGCAACAAAATTTTCATTATCACCAATGCCTATAACTAAAGGTGACCCTTTTCTGGCAGCAACAATTTTATCCGGTTCGTTTTCATAGATAACTGCTATGCCATATGTTCCTTCAACTTCAGTTAAAGCAAGTCTTACTGCTTTAAATAAGGGAAAACCTTTTTTTAAAAAACTATCAATTAAATGTGGAAGTACTTCAGAGTCTGTTTCGGTTTGAAATTCATAGCCTAATTTTTCAAGTCCTTTTTTTAAAGTACGGAAGTTCTCAATTATTCCATTATGTATAACAAATAAATTTTTTGATAAATTAAAGTGTGGATGTGCATTAATTTCATTAGGAACTCCATGAGTTGCCCATCTTGTATGACCAATTCCTATTGTACCTGAGGGATTTGATTTTTCAACAAGTTCTTCTAATAAAGAAACTTTCCCTTTATTCTTGATAAGAACCGGATGATTATTTGTTAGAATTCCTATTCCGGCAGAATCATATCCCCGGTATTCAAGTCTCTTAAGACCATTTAAAAGAATCGGGACACTATTTTTTTCACCGATATAACCAACGATGCCACACATTTTCCACCTTCGTATAATTTAAATGAAGATAATAACGAACAAAAATAATGCCTTGAGAAAGGTAATAAATAATGTAAATAACAGATTTGCCAAGCTGAAAACTTTACCAGTTTGAGAAATATTATTGAACTTTGGCGAGTTTTTGAGTTACTGTTTTAATAACATTATCATTTTTGTATATCACCTTATAAAAGTACAGTCCGTTAGCAATTTTATCCCCATCCTGATCTCTGCCATCCCAGTAAATTTTATTGAAACCAATGCGTAAAAGTGATGACGGGATATTTAATTCTTTTATCATTCTTCCCGCAACAGTAAAAACTTTTATTCTAAATTCTTCCGGCACATTAACTCCTCTTAACTCAAAAGTAAAATAGGTATTATCTCCAAAAGGATTTGGATAATTATACACATCTAACAAATCAGAATTATTATATACGTTAAAGGAAATCCTGTATGAAGTTGTATCAAAGAAATTGCCTGAGGCATCTTTCGCCAGAACTTCAAGAGTATGAGTTCCATCAATCTTAATATTCGGTTTCCATGTAATTTTAGCTTCAGAGTTTGGATAAGGAGTATATGCATAGGTTAATGTATCCGGTACAAATACTAAAGGTTCATTATCATAAACAATTGTAAAATTTTCTTTAGGTATTGGTAAAGGACTGTTGTCCTTTAATGTAATTTCAACCTCCGGTTGAGAGGAAACAATATCGCCATCAAGTATTTCTTTTCCATCAAAGGTAATATTGAAAGATGGTTTAACAGAATCCCTGGCGACAAAAAAACTATCTTCAATTAAATTATTATAAGTGAAATATTCCTGAAAAGGTGATGAAGCAACAACTTTTAATTTAGTATTAAAAATAATTGTATCTGTTTGAATAGTCTGATTGATTACTTTAAATGAATCGGGTAGAACAGAGATATATTTGGTAAAGAAAACCGAATCACCACTATTAAGGTAAAAATTTAACCTAAGACTATCTACAGGAATATATCCGAAATTATGTACTTTTAAATTCATGTTAACATCAATGCCCTGAAGCATAGAATCCGGCGCAAAGGTCATATCTTTTGGAATCATCGCAATCTCCGGTAAATAATCATAATTAATTTGTAATGAATTAAACTTCATTGGTTCCCCAGCTCCAAATGACGAATCAACCAAATCAAAATTTAATTTTAGATAATTAAATTCGTTGGCATTAATATCAATTAATGAAACGTTTGGTGTAATTATAGTATCTAACATTTCCCAATTACCGGAACTTTTATTTTTACCCAGTAAGTAAGCTTTGTATGTACCATTTGAATTAGTTTGATCAATATCGAATTGAAGATCGTGCCATTTAGATGCAGGACCAATTTCCTGAGAAGTTATGGTTACCGTGCGCCTCAATATACGTGCCTTGATATTTTGAAAAACCAGGTTGATATTCTCCCACAACAGGGCTGAAACGTGCGAAATAAACAAAATTATTTTGGTAATCGTATGTTACTGTATAATGTTTTCTCGAATATGTAAATGGTGGATAATATGCCCATTCCTCTTCATATACACCATCAGATAAACGATATCGTCTTAGATATTGAGAATTATAATTTTCGTAAATAATTAGATAACCATTTACTACAAAAAAACTCATGACCATTGGAATTGTATTTCCATTAAAAACGATATCTTCCCCCACTTTGCTCCAATTATCAGCAGGATTGAATTTCCGGAGTACAAATTTGTTTGGATAAAGCCATGTTCCCACACCTAAATTATAAAGATACTGCCCATCGTAATAGAAATAAGAACCACCTATTTGAGTTGGGGTGCTTAAAGTTAACAGTAAACTATCAGGCAATGAAATTCTTATGGTATCACCATTCACGGGATTAATTCTTAGCAGGTTATCTAATGGACCAGTACAAGTGTACAAATAACCATCCATATAAAATAAATGGCTGTACATATGAACATAAAGATCCCCTGTTCCTGAACTATTTGGGATTGCACCATAATTGAAACCTTTTGTAGAACCATTTTCACCAGTACCGATTTTATAAATTTTCGATTCATCTACCCATACCGGCAGATTTCCAAAATAAAAATATGTTCCATCTGTGGTAAAAGTTGCTGGCCAGGTCGAATCTTCAGGTAGTTGATACATAATTGAATCAAGATAAAATCTTTCATCAGGGTGAGGTGGTTTTAATTCAGTATTTAAAATAAGGCTATTTAATTGTTCAGAATAATCAACATTGTCCAGATCAAATAGCTGAAGAGGTTTATTCTGTGCCAAATAGCCAGAACCATTTTCATTTGTAACAGTAAATATTTTTATGGGGGAATAATTTGTATCTATAGCATCATAAATAACAGCTCTCCAAAAGTATTCCCCTGGAGATAGGGTTTGAGTCTGCCATTTAACAATTCCATCAATTGGATAAAGAACAGGTGAATTAATAAGAACAGGACCATTAAATTCAGAAGAATTATTAATTTGAATCAGATACTTAAAATTCCTATTGAAATAAAACCCAATATCAGAAAGAATAAAATCCACTTTACCATTTCCATTAAAATATCCATTCACTGGCTTAATTATATTTGGCTGACCAAAATCAAATACTGAAAAACTTCCTGATGCAATATTATCAGAATGATCAATCTCATTAATAATATTTTTTTCATTTACCCGTACAATAAGATTATATAGCCCTGCCTCTTGTGGAATCCACTGAAAATTTACATTTATATTTTGACCAAAGCTCGAAACTTTTGATTCGCCAATCAGATTTACTTCATCGGTAATATCTTTAAATAGTTCAACTGTCACAGAATCATTCGGAAAAGTTACTCCAAGATTCCTAATACTTATAGTGACCAATACAGTATCATTTTTTAATGGATTTTGCGGAGAGATAGTTATATCCGAAGACTTAACTTCAAAGTCAGGCGCTTTGGGTATTGCAAGTTCAACAGCAGGATCTCCCAGATATGTAATTTGTGGAATCATTGAACTGAAACCGATTCCATTAGACGCTAAAGTGCTTAATATTGAACTTCCAATTACATAATTTCGATGATCAAATATTTGTTTAAATAAACTATCATTCATATTAGCACCTGTTGGCCACCATGTCAGGCTGACACTACCCCAAAAGCCGATAGCACCCTTATTTAATATTCTTGTAAAGGTTTCTCCAAATGATGTAGCGTTATCAAAATGTGCAGTATAACAGGTAATACTAGATATAAAGGGAAGCCGTGCACCATTGTCTAATTCTGAAATATCATCCATAGTAAAAATCAAATCCCATTGCCCTCCTCCACCATGACCATAATACGTAACTACTGTTGCTCCTTTATTAATTTCCTCACGCATTCTGGGACCACCGCCTATAAAAGCACTATCACCGGCTTCTGGATAATTAAAAACTTTGGTTGTATTTATCCCATTTGGTTTTAAATGTAAATTTTCAAGTTTCTTAGAATAATTATTAAACTGGAGATCAATTTGATCCTGATAAGATAAACCTGAAGCTAAAAGAATAACGTTTTCCTTCCAGAGTTTTGAATTATCTATTGGATAATTAACAATTTTATCAACCAGAATATTTGCCTCCTCAAGAGTTTCACAAGAAAGCCTGCCGATTGCTATATCAGGTGCTAAATCATTTCCTGAAACAGCTGCAATTGAATTATCGCTGGGAAGTTGACCGAATGTGTATCCATGATATGGAATAGAAGGTATAAAATTTTTGCGGCTGGTAGGTTCAATGTTACGATAGTCATAACTCGCATCTCCCAATAATACTATAAATGAGGGGGCGGGCTGCTGCCAGTTTTCAAATACATATTTTGCAAAATCTCTTAAAGCAAAAGGATTTAGTAAACCATAAGAGAATTCGGTATAAATATCAAAAATATCTACTACCTTTACACGCGGGGAAGAAAATCCGGATAAATTATTTGATCTAAATTCAGCTAATCTATCTGCTGCACTTTTAAATAGTGGATGTGTAATAATAATATAATCAGCACCATTTGCTGTATTTCTTAAATCTGAAGGAGAAATATTATGATTTATCGAATCAGGTGAAGAAAAATAATCATCCGCAATACAATAATAATCAGTTTGTACACTTATAGTATCCATAAAACGAACGCTAAGGTCGGCATCGTTAGTTACAAGTGCATTGGGAATTAATTCGCCCCTGTCTGGAATATAAACTTTAATATTATCTCTTAACCAACGCCATAGATAATATATATTTTCTCCAAAGTCATTTGGTGGACTTGTGAAATAAAAATAATTAGAATTAACTCTGTGCCAACGCCAATACTGAAATTCAAGATAATTTATTAATGTAATATCTGTTGTAGTATCGGTACAGTTATTTCCATTTTGCTGAACAATAATGCTTTGGAAAGCATCTGCAAAGATTTGGGCAGTATCTCCGCCACCTAGAGTGTTATATGCTAAAAGAAAATTCTTTTCGAAAAGCGCCGATTCCTGTGCATTCCAATTTATTGACCCAATAGGCTTAGTATTAAAATAAACTGTGGTGTTATGACCATTTTGAGAACCACATGATATATCTGTTAATCCATGCAATCCAACTGACATTTTGACTTGAGGTTTTTCAATAACAAAGTCACTCCAAATACTATCTTCTAATGAAAATTCAAAACGATATGTTGGTGTACCATTAATAGCTTCAGCATCGCCCCAATACCAATAATCCCTTTGATTATTTACTGCGTGGCCGAGTCGCTGAAAAAATCGATCGGTTTCCCACCTTAAAGTTTTAATTGAATTGGCTATAATTGGTGTAATACCCGATGGAGTTCCATCTTTATATTTATAATAATTTAAAGTGTCGGCCTGATATGAAAACCAGTAAACATTTGTAAGGTTATAAATATTCATTCGGGTAAATTGATCGACAGGTTTAGCCGGTCCACCAACAAACTGGAAATAATCACCTGAATTGAAAATCCCATCATTATTTACATCTACAACATCAATTGGTATTGAAATACCATTGTTGAATAATTCTAATCTATTATTTTCAAGTCCACTTGCCGGTACTCCTGAATTAATCAACTGATCACAGGTTATTCTATATACATCTTTTTTGTTAAGATATATTTTGTAATAATCTTTCTGTGGATTATACCAATAGGTATCTGCCATTACTTTGTTATCACTATAATAAACTGGTTTACCAGTAAATTCTTTAGCTTCATTATAATTAATTACTGAAGATTTTATCAGATCTTCAGTCATCTTATCGCTTATTTTATCTATTATACTATAATTATTTGGATTAGTTTTAAAATCCACCTGAACAATTAATCTTTTATTAAATTGAAGTTCTCTTGAAACGGGATTAAACTGATAAGGAGAAATATTCAGAGTGGTTATTCGGGCATATCTAAATATAAAATCTTCAACTCTCGAAGGTGTTTTGGGGAAATATTCATTTAAGCTATAAACATTTTTATTATAGGGCAAAAGATTAAAAGGCTGATTTAAAGAATCAGGTATGGGGAGTATAAATATATTTTGAAATTTTTCCTGAGTTATATTTAATATTTTTACTACCGGTGCAGAATTAAATGGAATTCCTATATTAAGATCATAATTTGGAAGTGATGGTTCACCCGGATTTCCTGAAAAAATTTCTTTTCCTTCTATATTAAAAAATTTCTCTCCATTAATAATTTTTTCTTTTACCTGATATTTTTTTTCAAAATTAAATTCAATTTTTATATGATCAGAAGTGCTTTCCAGTACCCGATGTGTCTGCCCTAATAAAATATTAAATATTGATGGTAATAAGAGAAATGCCAATAACTGTTTTTTCATTAATTACCTGAAAAGAATAAAAATTACAATTTTAACTTAAAATTTTGATAATGACAGTGCAAGGTCAAAAATCATTGCTGTAAAGAAAGGCTTATACATTCCCCTTATTGTTAATTACAACTTTTAATGTTTTTATTAAGATCAAAAGGTCACTAAAAAAAGTTGCATTCTTATAATATTCAATTTCCATTTTTACTCTGTATGAAGGGGTTAGCATTTGTCTTCCATTAATCTGCGATATTCCCGTAACCCCTGGTTTAAACTCTAAAACTTCTCTCTCTTCCAAACTATATTCATCAGTTATTGAAGCAATGTCAGGTCTTGGTCCAACTAAACACATTTCCCCTCTGAGTACATTTATGAAGTTAGGTATTTCATCAATACTGGTTCTCCTTAATAATTTACCTAATTTAGTTAGTCTGGGATCACCTTTCTGAGTTATTCCGGGTCCAATTTCCAGGGCATTTCTTACCATTCCGCGCAGTTTATACAATTTAAATTTTTTATTTTTATATCCGGTTCTCTCGTGTAAGAAAAATACTGGACCATCAGATTCCAATTTAATAGCTATTGCAGCAATTAATAATATTGGAGAAAATATAATTAGAATGAAAAGGCTAAATAAAATATCGGTAAGTCTCTTAATAAAACTGTTCTGCCTACCCATTATCGATTAAAAATTATCTGCTGTATTTAACTAAAAGCTCAGTTAATATATCTAATACTCTATCAACATGTTCATCGCTCATACCAGGGTAAATTGGGAGTGAAACTAATCTTGGGAAAACTGAAGATGCAATTGGAAAATTTTTATCATCCAGGTTAAATGTTTCTCTATAATAAATATGTTGATGAACAGGCATAAAATGTACGCCAACGCCTATATTATTTTTTCTTAATTCATCAATCAGCTGTGCGCGGTTTATTGTTAGAGTTTCCAAGTTTAACCGAATAGGGAATAAATGCCAGGAAGATTCTCTATCTTCTTTAATACCATGAATTTCTAAAAATTTACTATCCTTTAATGCCTTTGTATATTTTGCAGCAATGTTTTGCCTTGAATGCCACATCATATCAACTTTTTTTAGCTGAGGCAAACCTAAAGAAGCCTGAAGATCTGTAAAATTATATTTAAATCCCGGAGCTACAACCTCATAATACCAGGAACCAGATTCAGTATATCTTTTCCATGCATCCCTGTTAATTCCATGAAGCCTCATTATCTTACAGCGTTCTGCCAAACTTTCATCATTAGTACAAATCATTCCACCCTCACCTGTTGATAAAGTTTTGGTGGCATAAAAACTAAAACACGTAACATCGGAGATAGTTCCGACTTTTTTCCCTTTATAAGTTGCAGGAAGAGAATGAGCGGCATCTTCAATAACTTTGATATTATATTTTTTAGCTATATCGAGGATTTCATCCATATCGCAAGGCTGTCCACCATAATGAACCGGAATAATAGCTTTTGTTTTAGGAGTAATTGCTTTTTCAATTTCTTCAAGAGAAATATTGAGTGTAAATTCGTCAACATCTACAATAACCGGCTTGGCGCCAAAGTAACAAACAATTTCTGCGGTTGCTGGGAATGTCATTGTGGGAACTATTACTTCGTCGCCAGCTTTCAATTCATAAGCTTCGAGGGTTAAATGACCGGCGGCAGTCCAGGAACTCACAGCTATTGATTTCTTACTTCCAATATAAGAATTAAAAGCTTCTTCAAATTTAATAGTTTTTGGCCCCATGCTAAGCCAGCCCGAACGAACTGTATCAACTATTTCATCAACCTCTTCTTCAGAGATAAACGGTTTGTGGAAGAGTAAGAAGTCTTTATTCATAAACTATTTTTTTGTTGCGTAAAATAACTATTTAGTGCAGTAATTTCCAAATAGTTTTTTATTTAGTTTTCTTTATCCAGCAAAGAATGTGTGTCCTAAAAAAAGGGAATATGTTAAATACACTGTATAATGAAGGATGAATTTTTGTAACTATTCTGCTTAACGGCGGGGCTAATGTCAATTTCCATTTTTTTATTGTTCCATTTGGAAATAATAATTTAACCTCTTGAAATTTTATACCCTTTACATCTTTATTTTTGGGATTATTAAAAGTAAAATCATACCATAATACTCCACCCCCGGGTTTGGTAAGCTGCCACATTTTAGCAGCTAATTCTCTTTTAAAATCATCATTTAGAATAGAACTGAAAACCATCGATTGAAAAACTATATCAAAATAATTCTGTGATAAATCGAGGTCAAGAGCATTCCCCTCAATTATTTTTAAATTTGGATTCAACCTGGACCTCGCATCGATAACCCTTTCAATGAGTAATTCATTTCCAGTTAAATTAGCAGGATTAAAACCCAGGCGAATAAATTCTAATAAATTTCCTCCACTACCACAACCTATTTCTAATAGTTTTAAATTATTTACTGATATTTTTAATTGATTTTTAATCCACTTTATAAAAACTCTTTCTTTTTCCTGTTGAATCATGTAAACATAAGGCATTAAAGGATTGTATAAATCTTCTGATAGGATTTTTCTTCGGGAATACCTTTCTTTTATTTCATTCAATTCAATTTCAGTATCTGATTTTTTTTCAATCATATTTTGCTGTTTCTGGTTTTGAGCTTATGTTCTTAAATAATCCAAAAATGAAACCTGAGGCATACGAAAGATGCAAAATAAAAACTGATAATAGAAAATTTGATGTAATACCCATTCCATTTTTTAGCAAAATCTTTGTCGAAAATAAAATAAGCAAAATCAAATAAGTTAGCGGAAGTATTATCCCTATTAGTAGATTATTTAATAATACAGATAGGAAAGCAAAAAAAATTAGCCCCGTAAAAAATAATGTTGGGATATATTGCCTCAGAGCAATTGGGATTTTATGTTTTTTTAATACAGCAATTCTCCATACCCCATAATTAAAATATTGTTTAAATAAAGTTGACGGCTTATCTCTGACAAAATATTCTGCTTTTATAAGAGGAGATATATATATCTTTCCGCCATTCCTTCTTAATCTGAAACAAAATTCATCATCCTGATTTTTGACAAGAGTTTCATCATAATATCCAATTTCATCGAACACAGATTTTTTAAACATAGGAAAACAAGCCATCTCTGCATATCCTTCATAATCAGGGAATCTATGCTTTGCATTACCTACCCCAATGTAAGATGACATAGCTATGGCTGCAGCTTTTGCAAAATTATTTTTTCCTTTACTCAAAATTGGCCCGCCCACACATGAAACTGCAGGATTCTGATTAAATAAACTAAGGCAGTTAGCAATATAATTTTCATCATAATTACTATGAGCTCCCATTATACAAATAAATGCCCCATTGGCATTCTTTATTCCGAGATTTAATGCAACAGGTGTAATCTTTTTAGTATTATCTAAAATTTTTATTCTTTTATCCTTCGTTGACAAATCCTTTATTATTTCTCTTGTTCCATCATCGCTCATTCCATCAATCACAATTATTTCGATTCCCCCATTAATATTTTTCTGAAAAATTAATGAATTGATGGTTTGATTGATATAATTTTTTTCATTTCGGCATGGAATAACAATTGAAACCAGAATATCTTTTTGATTGCTCATAATAGCTGCTTGATTGACTTATTATATAAACTTATCATTTCTGAAACTTTTTCATTCCAGTTAAAATCTTTAATAACTCTTTCTCGTCCTTTTCTGCCCATTTCAAGTCGTAATTTTTTATCCTCAACTAATTTAATTAAAGCATTTGCTGCCTGTGAAATATTTTTACTCTCAACAATAAAACCTGTCACATTATTCTCTACAGCTTCTGGCAAACCGCCAACGTTTGATACAACTGCGGGCTTTTCGCAGGCAGCTGCTTCAATGACAGCTAAACCAAAACTTTCACTTTCCTCTATTGATAAAGTAACATATACATCAATCATATTATAATACTGCGGCACCTCCCTTGGCTGAATGAAACCTGTAAAGACAGTGTCATTTTTCAGATTTAGTTCATCAACAAGATTTTTAAGTTCGTTTTCAAGTGATCCACTTCCTACAATAAGTAATTTTAATGAAGTGGTTGGAAGTTTATTCTTAACGATCCTGAAAGCCTTGATTAAATATTCTATTCCATATTTTTTTTCAAGCGTTTTTACCGTCCCAATAACAATATCTTCGGGTTTGAAAAAGGAATCAATATTCATTGGTTTAAACGTTTCAGTGTCTACTCCCAGATAAAAAAAATCAATTTCTTTGCTGGTAAATTTTTTTGTTTGAAGCAGCATACACTTACTTGTTGATAATATTCTATCTGCTTTGCTTAGATTGTACTTTAAAATTCTTTCATGGATGAAGCTTTTTTCAGGAAAACTATAAACATCTGAACCCCATACCTGGATTAATAGAGGGTGAAATTTTGATAATGCACCAAGCAGACCATAGCTTGTAGCATACTGAATATGAATCAAATCAGGTTTATAATTCGCAATAATTTTTTTAATCCTGTTCAATGATTTTAAATAAACTAATTTGGAAAAGGAACCATCGGGTTTTATTTTCATATCTGAAGTAATTCCAGATGTTTCAACTATAATATCATCACTATATAAGTTTTTATTATAATCATTAAATCCAAAAACAAAAAGCTCAATACCTCTTTTATTTAAAGCATTCGCCCATTTGATAGTATGGGAAGAACCCGCATCAGATAACATTAAAACTTTCATAGGTTACTAATGGATATCCCTAATTTCTTTTTTCAATAAAGTTAATAAACTCATTAATGCTTTTTCTAACTTCACTCAAAGCAAGATTATTCATACATTCAAATGATGGACAGCCTATCATGCCTCCATAAGTAAAACACATTTTTTCATTCTGCCCGGGAGAGCACGGAATTTCCCTGATTATATAATTATTAATTCCATTCAGAGGTTTATGGAAATCCGGGTTAGTAGGACCATAAATTGTAAAGGTAGGTTTACCTAAAAGGTTTGCAATATGAATGGGACCTGAATCATTTCCAATAAACAAAAAACATCTCTTTGTCACTTCAATTAATTCAGCTGTAGTATTGGTTTCAACAAATTTTATATCCATTTCCATTATTTCTCTTAAAACATCAGCATTAATTTTATTTGGTTCTGTGACTATTACACATTTATATCTTTCATTTAATTCCTTTGCAAGAGAAAGAAATTTTCGTAAGCTCCATTCTTTAGATTTTGTGCCTGCAAAAGGATGAATTAAAATATAATCACCAGTACTATTCTCTTTTATTTCATTCGTATTTAATGATGAAACCGGGATAGATGATCGAACAGCATCCAGATATTTATCAATTATATGCGGTACAGTTCTTATTGGAGTAAATTTTGTATATAGAGAACGATAATAAGGTTCATTTATACCAATTATTTTTTCAGCGTTACATCTGATTAATAATGATGCTGAAGTTATATTACCCGTAAAGTCATAAACAGTTGAAGGATTTAATTCTTTTAAAATTTTTTTAGCTCTTCTTCTGGCAATTCGGTCACTAAAAGAAAAATCATCATGGTTTAATTCTATAAAATTTATTGAATCAAATGCGATCTTAAAAATCGGGGTGGTTTCTTCAAAACAAATAATAAATATATTTTTTTGGTGATAATTGATAATATTTTTTATTGCCTCAAAGGTAAATATAGAGTCTCCTAATTTATGTAATGCAATAACTGCAATATTTTCATTTGCGCTTCTTTTATTAAGGGAAAAAAGTTTAAATAGAATTAATGACGCATTTATGACACTAATTACTATTTTATTAAACCTTGGAACACTTTTTATATACTTTGAAAAAAACATTAAGAATTAAATTAAAATTGTAACTTCTTTATTTTTAATCTTTTGATAAATCGAAATTAAAATTCCGAATACCAGCCAAAAAGGCAGATCCGTAGTTATATAACCATAGTATAGAAACCCTGTAACCTCAACGAATGATCTGACAAAAAATCCGATGCCAATTCCGAAAATTGCAACGGATAAAATAAAATATTCTTTGTTATTTCTTTTTGAATTCTTCATAACCTGACTTGCAAAGTAAAAATATAAAATAAATAAACTAACGCCGGCAATAAATCCAAGAACCCCATTTTCAGCAGCGTAATAAAGAAAAAAATTATGAGGAGTATGATTTCCAGTCTTCCATTCCTGGATTGTAAGAACTGAGGATGGGGCATAAGTATAAAAGTATTTATTGAATGCTCGGGGTCCTATACCAACAATCGGGTAATCTCCTATTATTTCTAAACCCGCTTCCCAAAAAATCTCTCTGTGAGTTGTTCCTGTACGAAGATAAAGATTAACCGAGTCATCAACTTCCGGAACTGATAAAACAACAATAACAAAAACAACCACAACGGAAATTAATACCTTCAAAAATAATGTTCTCTTGAATACGAAAGCTAAAAATGAAATACCTAAGAAAGCAGCAATTATAAGCCCGCGTGAATTAGAAAGAATAAGTATTACAACATTTATTGAAAAAAGAAAAAATAAAATTATTTTATTTTTTATTTTCTTAAATCTATCCATAAAAAACATAGCGCTTATAAGAGTAGCCGAAATAAAAAATATGACTGATCCGGTGTAACGGCTGCTACTATATAATTTAATATTTTCACTCAGTAGACTTCTGATTAAAAATTCCTGGAAACCCAGGTTGTATAAATCCAAAAACATTCGGATTGATAAAATTAAAACAGCAGCACAAATGGAATAAATATATAGGTTAATGTTTTTCTCATACTTCAAAAAAGCATAAAACAAATAGCTGATAATATAAAAAGCCAACATGGTTATTATTGTAAAAAATCCTGTGGAATGTTCAGATGAGAAAATTGTTGATAATAAAATAGAAAAAAATAAAGCTGCCAAAAAATATAAAACTTCATTCGGTACCCGGGGGTATTCTCTAAAATTAAATCCGAATTTTTTAAAGAATAATAAAAGAAGTATACCGGTTAAAATTATATTAATAATAACTCTATAATCACCAAAAAAATCAGAAGGCGCTGATAAATAACCAATAATTGTAAGTGATAAAATTCCTTTGATTCCGTAGAAGTATATTAAAATTGATATTAAAATTAATGACAATACCAATAAAATATTTGAGGAAAATAAAGAAACCAGGATGGCAATGAGACAGGAAAAAATTATTAATTTATTATTAGTGTCAAACAATTCCTAACTCAAATTGGTTACTAAATAATTAGAAACTCCAGACTTAATTGTCGTTTTCATTACTTTTATGAGCTATACAAATAAAATCCTGGGTTAGTATTTTTTCAGAACCACCTGTTTCTACTATTCTGATTGATTGAAAAACCAATCGAATAATTTTCCAGAGAATAATTCTTATAATACCCTTAAAATTTTTTGAAGTAGGTCCGGTTTCTGAACATCTGATTTTAGTAAATCCTGTTGACCGAAGTATTTGACTTAGTGAATTAGAATTGAAGATCGTCAGATGTGTAAGATCACCATAAATTATATGCTGCGGAAATAGACCATCTCCATTCGGCGTATGAATTATAATTATTCCATTATCATTTAAAATATTATTCAAACCTTTAAATAAACCAAACAACTCATCCTTATAGAAATGTTCAATTATATCGAGCCCAAAAACTACATCAAATTTTTTTTTATTAATACCTAAGAAATTAAAAATATCGTATACATCTGCATTTATTCCTTTTTCTCTTGTTAACTTTATTAGTTCTTCTGATATATCTATACCATATAGATTCTGAAATCCTTCCTTCTTAAGAAAGTTAAGCATATGACCTGTTCCACAACCTATATCTAAAACCGCAACATTTTTGGGGAATCTTTTTATTATTGGTAAATACCATTTTTTGTATATAGTAAAAAGAACATTTTTAGTTTTTTTATCAAAAAGATCCTCTTCTCCTATAAATTTTGTAAAGGTTGAAAAGTATTTACTATATAGTTCAGAACGAAAATCTTTTATATCAGTATTATTCATTTTAATATTTAGTTAAAAGGACGGATAAGTATTTGAACAGATGAACTTTTTAATAAAATTAAATTAAGTATAAATATTAATAAAAATAAAATAAGCTTAATAAATGAGAAGAATGAATTATCAGGCAGCAAAAATGAAATTTGATATATTAGAACAGCAGCTATTAAGCCGTTAATTAAATTAAGGATAAATTCAGTAAAGAAAACTGACTTATTCATAAAGGCTAATTTTTTATATACTAATTTAAAAGATGCAATAAAAAAGAATATAAAACTCATTGATGTGCTTAGAGCAAGTCCATTTTGTTCCATACTTCCTACTAATAAAAAATTCAATAAAATTTTTATTACTATCCCACCTATTGTTATATAAAGCAGCTTATCAATTAATCCAGTACTATAAATTATTTTGTTCAGGATTCCATAGGATGCATAGAATACAATGCTTAAAGAATAAAAAAATAATACTTCACTGGTTATAATAGTATCAGCCCCGGAAAATTTTCCTCTTTCAAAAATTATTTTAATAATTGAATCCCCGTAAAGCAGGAATAAAAACATAATTGGAGTAAAGATAACCATGATGATAATTATTCCATCATTGAGCGTCCTTTCCAACTCTGAATTTAATTTTTTACTGAATAGCTGTGAAAATTTAGGAAATATTGCGGTTGATAAAGCAATAGATATTATGGACATAGGTAGCATGAAAACTGTCATTCCATAATTCAATGAAGAAATACCTCCGCGAGATACTGAACTAAAAAAATACCGGTCAGATATTAAATATAATTGGCCGATGCTTTCTATTAAAATTATTATTAGAATTCCAGAGGCTGAGTCTTTATACCATCTCAATGAAGATATTACTCCATCAACTTTTGAGAATAGTTTATTTGATTTGGCTAATAGAAAAATAAGTTGTACTACCGATCCAAAAACATATCCAACAGGTATAGCATATATGTTTATGTCTTTTAGAATATATACAGCAAATAAAATAATTATATTACATATTAGCTGGGCAATAACCGGGTATTTAAATTCGAAATTACTCTGCTGGTAAGCAGTAATTACAGAAATAGCACAAGTAATGGGAATGGTAATTAAAAATAAATTAAAAACATTTATTGCCGTAATTCTTAAATTATCATCGGAATTTTGTAAATAAGATGTTATAATTAAATCTGAAAAGAGATAAAGTAATCCTGATAATAGAATTCCCCCACCAATAAAAATAAAAAAATTTCCGTAAATAAAATTTTCAGAGAGTTTATCATCTCTTTCTTTAAACTTATTGTATGCAGGAATTAAATAATTTTGCCCTAAACAAATTATAATTACATTGATAGTTAAGGGAAGTACTGCTCCGATCAGATAAATATCAAAGCTTGTACTCAATCCAAACAAACTTGCAAATAATACTTCGCGTAAAAAACCTATCCCTTTTGATATAAAACCAAAAGAAGCAATAAATATTGAAGCCCCGGCAATAGTAGAAGTAAATTTTTTAGACATTTTTTAGAAATAGATCGTGATTATTTTTCCAATTTCATTTTTTCAAATACGTTTCTAAATACACTTCCATTCTGAGTGGAACAGCTATCCAGATTACCGGAAGGAAAAATGCCTCCATAATAAATCCTTTTGAAAAGAATTTAAAATTTAAAATGTCTGTTTTGGAAGCAAAATTATTTAGTCTTACAATCTTAAATGAACTTTGTTTTATAGCCAGCTTAAGTGAATTTTTAGTAAAACCCCCAACATGAAATGGTTCAGCAAATGGTTTCAATTTTGCTGATTCCATTTTTCTTCCTGTAAGGTTGTACAATAATTTAAGAACAATTTTATATAAAGCATCTTCATTAGGAACACCTATATAAACTACACCCCCGGAATTGGTAATTCTATATAATTCTGTAAGATATTCCATTGGATTAAGCACATGCTCTAAAACAGAATCAACATAAATACAGTCAAAAAAATTTTCCGGAAAATTGGCAGATATAAGGTCAGTTTCTTTAAATATTATTTTATTGTTTTTAGCTTCTTCGATGCGATGGTCTGTAATATCAGTACCATACCCTTCCCATCCTCTGGAAATCGCTTCGATCAAACATAATCCTTCTCCGCATCCAACATCTAAAAAAGTTTTTATTTGCTTATCAGAATATTTTTCAAGTTTATCAAATCTATCTTTCCGATCTTTATCCCGATGTTTCGCATGCCAGGGTGTCAACGGTACAAAATATCCTAATTCATATAACTTTTGCCATTCTGACGAGGATAAATCAATATCAGGTTGAACATAATAAAATCCACAGGATAAACATCTTACAACATCGTAATCTTTTCTTATAAGTTTTTCGGCTTTTAAACCAATCTTTGGTTTTCCTACTTTTGAATACTTTTCTTCACTACAAATCGGACACATTTTGTTTTCAAATGAATAGATGGTTGATCAGCTTTTCGATATATAATTTTTAAAATAATCTATTGTGATTTTTAGTCCTTCTTCTCTCCCTACTTTCGGATTCCAACCTAAAATCTTTTCTGCTTTTTCAATATTCGGCTGCCTGACTTTCGGATCATCCAGAGGTAAAGGTTTGTAAACAATTTTGCTTTTGGAATTAGTTTGTTTTATTACTTCTTCTGCAAATTGTTTAATTGTTATCTCATCCGGATTTCCAATATTAACAGGTTCTGCTTCATTAGATAATAACAATTTGTAAATACCTTCAACAAGATCGGATACATAACAAAAACTTCTCGTCTGCGAACCATCTCCATAAACAGTTATATCTTCACCTCTTAATGCCTGACCTACAAAGGTTGGTAGAGCTCTTCCATCATCCAGCCTCATCCTTGGACCATATGTATTAAAAATTCTTACGATTCTTGTTTCGAGTCCATGATATCTTTGATAAGCCATAGTAATGGCTTCCGCAAATCTTTTTGCTTCATCATATACTCCCCGTGGTCCAATGGGATTAACATTTCCCCAGTAATCTTCTCTTTGCGGGTGAACTTCAGGATCTCCATAAACTTCAGATGTTGATGCGAGAAGGAATCTTGCTTTTTTTTCTTTAGCTAGGCCTAATATTTTATGTGTCCCCAATGAACCAACCTTTAATGTTTGAATAGGAAGTTTAAGGTAATCAATTGGGCTTGCCGGGGATGCAAAGTGAAGGATGTAATCAATTCTGCCCGGGACATAAATGTAATTAGTTACATCATGTTTAATAAATTTAAAATCTTCATTTCCAAACAGGTGAGAAATATTTTCCATATTACCTGTTAATAAGTTATCTACACAAACAACTTTATATCCTTTTGATAGGAGGTGATCACACAAATGTGAACCTAAAAAACCAGCACCACCTGTTACGACTGCTGTGTGTTTAAACAATTGTCTTATCCTTGTTTTTATTTAAATATAAAGTTTTTTTTCTCTCACCAAAGATGACTATTAGAGACATTGCTAAAAAAATAAAAATCCCGCCAGTAATAGTTGAAAATATTGTTCGTGGTTCCGAAGCTTTTAATGGAGAAATCGCTTCATCCAATACATCCACTGTGGGTAAGTCACGGTTCTCCTGAATTCGTTCTTTATAATATTGCTGCTGTAAAAGCATATAAACTTCATTCTGAATTTTCACTTCTCTCAATAAAGTTGCTAATTGTTTCCCAAGTTCCGGCACTTCATTAAATGCAAGTAAATAGTCCTGGTTGCCTAATTCCATCTTATCATATTGTTCTTGTAATTGTTCCAGTTTTTTTCGCAAAGCTTTTATCTCATTGCTGTCTTCTCTCAGATTGGTGCCAAGCAGCCCGATTTCCATTTCAGTTTTCATTATTTCACTTTTTATTTTTGCCGCGGCGTCTATGGCAGCAGTTACCTGCTCGGGTAATGCAACTGTTTTATTTTTCTCCTGGAAAGTCATTAAAGCAACTTCAACAGAATCAAGCTGAAGTCGCGTCTTTTTTAATTCGCCTTCAATATAAATTCTTGCACGCTTAGCTTTTGAAGAAAGTTTTTCCCTATTAATTTTATCAAGTGCTTCGGCAAAAGAATTGGTTAATGCTGCAGAAAATCTTTTGGTGCTATCAGTATCATCTAAAAATATAGGTAAGAAAGAGGTTTTAACATTTACGCTAAGGGTTATTATGCCTTCTTTACTTACATCAATATTTAATCTTTTTGTTAACTCCTGAGTAGCTTCATATTCTGTTTTTTTACCAAAGTATTTGGTAAGATTAAATTTTCTGACCACATATTCAGAAGCAGACCGGCTTTTTAATATCTCAACAAATAATTGAGAGTTTGCATTTGTTAAACCTCCTGTTAACAGACCAGAAAAATCCTGCCCACTTAAAATGCTGGATAAAGAACCAAGCTGTTCTTTATTTTCAGGAGGGAGAATTGTAGCAGGAGCATTATATGTTTTAGGATAAATGAAATAAAGTATAATAAAAAGAAAGATTGTAGAAAATATAGTTACCTTCAGAATTTTTTTTCTGTGTGTAAGAATAATATTTAATATTTCATGATATGTCATTTGATGCCTTTATCTTGATGCAATAATAACTGCTACTGTAGCGGCAATTACTGCAGCAATTTGCCCTGCAACCTGTAAAACAGTTGTAAAAACTACCCAGAATTTTGGCCCCGGAGGATCTTCAGGAATCCAGATTGTGTCTCCGGGTTCCAAAGAATCAACATCATCAGCATCAATCCATTCCCCGGTGTTCGCTTTAATTACTCTAACTTCGCCTTCAAGAGCTCTCCAGCCAAATCCGCCTGCAAGCTGTATATAATCTTCATATGTTAAATTATGTTTGTAAACAATTTTTCCCGGATTTACTACTTGCCCTAAAAGAGTTACATAATTCTTGGCTTCAGGAACGTCAATAATGTCTCCTCTTTTTAGAACTACATTTTCAGAAAGATCATTGTTATTAAACAACCTTTCAAAATCTATAACTACTCTTCCAACCCTTTCCCGTGATTTGGCTTTAAGATAATCATACTCATCATCGGTCATATCAGCACGTGGTATTTGTTTTAATCTTTCAAATTCAGGATCATATTGTGTTACACCAATGCTTCGTGTTAATGAAGCCTCTTTTAAAAGAAGCATCGTTTAAAAATCCGCCCGCTTCTGAAATTATTTCTTTTAGTGTTGTACTATCTTTTACAATTTTAAACCAGCCGGGATATTTAACAAAACCATCAATTCTAACATATCGGTCCTGATAATATTCCGGTAACTGCCGAATAATAACTCTATCCTGGGCTTTTAATTTAACAGAATCATTAAATAATTCTCCGGCTGTAAAATAATTACTGAACTGTTTATCCCCATTACTATCAAAAGAAACAATTTCAATAGTGTCTCTTTTTGCTTTTAATGTAAAGCCGCCAGCAAGGTTTATTAAATTTGTAACTGTTTCACCGTCAACAAATTCATATACGCCTGGATATTTTACTTCTCCATAAATTGTAACAATCTTATCAACTTTATCAATAATAACAACATCTCCTTCAGATAAATATGGATTCTGGGTTTTATCACCATACCGTAAAAATGAAAGAAGATCATAAATTTTTTCTTCACCATTCCTGTTCAATATTTTTATATTCCGGTAATTAGATGTCTCGGTTAATCCTTCAGAAAGAGAAATAAGATCCATTAATCTCGCATTGGCAGGAAGTATTTGCGAAGAGGGCTTCCTAACATTTCCAAGAAGTGAAACTTTAATTTTTCTAAAATCAATAAGGGTAACAAAAACTTCAACATTTTTATAAAATCTGTTTACAGCGTTAATAATTTTATCTTTGCCTTCAGCTAAAGTCGTATTTTTTAAATCAATCCCTCCAACTTTTGGGATATATAGATTCCCTTCCTGGTTAATAATTAAGTTAAAAACAATTTCTTCAAGCCCGCTAATTGAAATAAAAATTTTATCTCCGGGACCAAGGATATATTCTGTTGGGTCAATACTTCCTTCAGTTGGAGTAAGAACAGGAAACCCGGAAAGTGTAGAATCTTTTACAAGGCCAATGTTTCTTTCTTTATAGTCCGGAAATGTTTGGGCTTGCAATGAAAGGGAAGAAATAAACAGTATAAGAATTAAAATTTTTTTCAATCTAAATTTTTAATTATCCAAAAATAATTTTCTTTATTATGATTTATATCTGGTTTTCCCGCTTGGAGAATTTTCGGAGTAAAAATAGTAACCATAACCATTTTTAAAACTAAGATTATTTAGGGTTATCCCAATAAATAATGATTTATCTTTTTTAATCAATTCAACTGACCTATCCATATGAAATTGCATTCAAAAAATTACTAATAATTACTTTTACTTCAAATTTTAAGGTTTACCTTTCTTAACGAAAGAACACTGACAAAAATTGAAAGTAAAGGACCTATCCCAACTATTACTGCAAGGTAGTATGGTTTTATAAAAGATTTAATCCCTAACGAACCCATAAATATTTCAAAGTAAAAAAAGAGGAAATAAAATAAAGCGAGAGAAATCAGCCCGGCAAAAATTCCTATTAGAATTCCGTTGAGAATTATCGGCAATTTAATTGTTGAAATTTTTGCACCAACCAGCTTCATCGTCTCCAGCTCATCATATTTAGAATTAATAATAAGCTGCATTGTACTATAAACTATATAGATTGAAATAAGAACCAGAGCCGCAGTAATTATAAAAATGTACTGTTTAATATTATCAAGCTGCGTTAAAATTTTATTAATAAACTTATGCTGGTAAACAACCTCATCAACTCCATTAATATTTGAAAGAGTTTCGATTATTTTTTCTATCGAATCAGTCTGCGCATATTCATTTTTTAGAAAAACACGGAATGAAGCTGGGAGAGGGTTATAGTCAAGAATTTTTCTGAAATCTTCTCCTGTTTCTTTGATAAAATTTTCAGCTGCTTTTTCTTTATCTATATAAATAACTGAACTTAAATAAACTTCAGAGTTCAATTTGTTTTCCATCTCTTTAATGCTTTTTTCATCTGCAGTTTCATTTATAAAAATATTAATATTAATATTTTTTTTAATCATCACTGCAACTTCATCTGAAACAAGAAGAAGAAAAAGCGAAGCAGCAATTAATATTACTGAAATTGAAGTTGATACGAGTGACAGAAAAAATGAAATCTTTGCACGGGAGATCAGCTTAAAAGATTCTTTTACTATAAACAATTAATTCCCTTAAAATTAAAAATTAGATTTATCAATCCATCTTGTTATCCGCCATTTACCGGTAGATTTATTTTTTTCAAGCAGAACATCTACTCTGCCATCAACCCTGAGAATATCAGTTGGATTTAAGGTTACAGTTAGATTAAAGCTTCTGACAATATTAGCAGATAATGAATCAACATTTGAAATGACAATATTATTCCATATTAAATCAAGCCGCTGGGAATTTTGAAACAATCCTTCGGTTGCACGCATTTCTTCTTCCCTTCCCCACGAAACATCTACTTCGTTTTCATAATCCCTGTAAGTGAAAACAAAATCAGGGGCAATAAATTCGCCATATATAAGTGTATCTTTAAAAGTATATGCATATTGAAAATTCTGGAATACTCCGTCGACTGTTTTTAAATCGCTTATTGTTGAGGAATTATTCCCAAGATTTTCATCAAACCTGGGAGAAAAAGGGTTTGTACATCCGGCAATAAAAATTGATGCGGAAAAAAGATAAATAATAAATTTGATATTTCTATTCAATTAGCCAGTCTTCCTTTTAATTCGCTCCAGCTAGGAAAATCCCCGTTTTTAAAATCCTGCCAGAAATAAATTCTAAGAACCTGGTTATTATCATGTAAGATATGAAATATTAAATCACCGCCATAGTTTTGAGGAATTCCTGAATTTGAAAAAGGAATAGTAAAGTTATAAGATGCTGTATAAATTAAACTGTCTCCCTGCTGACTGAAATTTGAATTTGTTAAGTTTAATGAAATAGAAACATCTTTTGACTCGGATATTAAATTTCTGAAAAAATTTTCTTCGCTTTTTAAATTCCATTCATTTAATGCCGGGTATTGAGAAGCAGATTCACTTGAAGGAATGAAACTATAACTTTTGTCAGAGAACAAAGTATCGGAAAAGCAGTTTATATAATCATTCAGGCTTTTATGAACATTTGAAAACACAAAATTATCTATTAATTCCTCTATTCGGAAAGGCTGCGGAAGGTTTGATCTTGGCTGAGTTGGGTTTTCTGCATCTCTGGTAGAAAATAAATCACAGGATGAGAATGCCAAACCAGCAAAGATTAGAATTACTATGTTATTAATTTTTATTCTGCTATTCATTGAAAAGATGGCGAAATTTTATGAGCGATAATAATCTGAATTCAATAATAAGAATTCTTATTTACCTTTCTAAGTCAAAATAATTTCCATCTTAAAATGGAATAATGCAAATCTATAATTCAATTCTACCAGAGACTGCCCGTCCGATTGTGGCATCATCTGCAAATTCAAGGTCACCCCCTATCGGCAGTCCTCTTGCAATTCTTGTAACCTTTATTCCTAATGGTTTTATCAATTTAGCTAAATAAAGAGTTGTTGTTTCCCCTTCTGTATCAGGATTAAGCGCAAGCAATACTTCTTTGATATCCTCGTCTGTAAATCTTCTCATCAATTCTTTTATCTTTAATGAATCAGGACCAATACCGGATAAGGGAGAAAGAACACCACCAATAACATGATATAAACCACTATATTCATTGGTTCTCTCAATTGCAATTACATCGCTTGCTTCTTCAACCACACAAATAATTGAAGTTTCGCGTTTATGATTTTTACAAATCTGGCAGTATTCTTCTTCCGAAAGATTAAAACATCTTGAACATAATCTCAATTTTGATTTTAATTCATAAATAGATTTTATAAGTTTTTCTACTGATTCGCCATCTGATTTTAAGATATAAAGAGCAAGTCTTAAAGCGGTTTTTTTTCCGACCCCCGGAAGTTTGCTTAATTCCTCAATAGCAACTTGAAGCGGCTGTGCGATTTGCAATTCAGAATCCCGGAATATTTAACCCGGGAGGAATCATTCCTTTAGTTGCTTTAGAAAGTTCTTCTTCTGCAAGTTTATTAGCTGATTGAATTGCTTTATTAACAGCAGCAACAACTAAATCTTCAAGAATTTCTTTTTCCTCAACCTTTATTACCTGCGGGTCTATTTCAAGAGAAATAATTTCTTTATGACCGTTAGCAGTGGCTTTAATCATACCGCCGCCGGCTTCCTCAGAAACAGTTAAATTTCCCAGTTCGCTTTGTATTTTCTGCATCTCAGCCTGTAACTTCTGAACTTGCTTTAACATTCCCTGCATTCCGCCCTTCATTAATATCCTCCTTGATTAACTTTATACGTGGTAAAACTCTTTTAATTTTTAAGTAAATATAATATATTATTCACACTTATTATACTTTGTAATACACACTTAAACAATAAGAATATTGACAAAAAAGAATTCTAACAATAACTCCGCAAAAGAACTTACAACAAAGATAATTTCTTTAGATGGTAATAATTATCTACTAATAGAGTATCCTGATTTTATTGAAGATGATAAAAAAAATAAAATCCGGTTGAAGGGTCTGGGAGAAAAGTTTGCATCTATAAGCTCATTTTTTCTGGACTACCTGAAAGAATATCATATACCGGTTGCTTTTATTAAGAACGATTCAAAAACTTCCCTAAGATTTCTTAATTATCAAAAATTTAATTTTTATATGAAAATTTTTAATGCTGTGGACAAGCGGACTGCAAAAATTTTCAATAAAAAAGAATTTGAACTTCTTAATCTTCCTTTATTTGAATTTCATTACGGAGATGGAAAAGATTCACTTGTTTCGGAAAGTCATTTGATTTCATTTGAAATGTGTACTTATGAAGAACTTAAATTAATTAACAGGATTGCATCTAAAGTTAATGCAGTTCTAAAATCATATTTTGAAAGAAGAGGAGTTATTCTGGCTGAAATGGATTGCTGTTTTGGAAAAGCTGAAGATAAAATTTATGTAATAGAAAATTTTACCCCTAAGAGTTTAAAAATAATTCCAAATCAAATGGATAATAAATTTATAGATCCCTACCGAATTACAACTCAAAACCAGCTTCGTAAGTATACAGATCACCTATTCAACCTTGCGAGTTCCTGAAAAATGTTTACCCGTTACGGATACACTACAATAGGGGTTGCCGCAATTATTTTTTTTATCTGTATATCTCTGAGCTTTTTTATTAATAATAATATTGTTAAAATTTTTCTGATTGTACTGCCAGCAATTTTTCTTATTCTAACGTTAAATTTTTTCAGAGATCCTGAACGGATTACTCCAAAAGGAGATAACATAGTTGTGTCTCCGGCAGATGGTAAGGTTCTGTTTGTAAAAGAAGTTGCTGACAACAAATTTATCAATGGAAAAGGTAAACAGGTTTCTATTTTTATGTCTCCTCTTAATGTTCATGTAAACAGGATTCCGATTAATGGCAAAGTAGAATATTTAAAATACATTGAAGGCGAATTTATCGCAGCATTTGAAGACAAATCTTCTGAGAAAAATGAACGGGCAGAGTTTGGAATTCAAAGTAAATTTGGAAAAGTTTTTTTTACACAGGTTGCCGGTTTTATTGCAAGAAGAATTGTATATGAATTGAAATTAGATGATGAAGTAAAAAAAGGAGAGAGATTCGGTATGATTAAATTCGGAAGCAGGGTTGATGTTGTTGTTCCTTATTATTGGAAAGAGAAGGTTAAGAAGGATGATAATGTTACCGCAGGTGAAACTATTTTATTTGAGTGTCCAAAGCAATGAGACCTCGATTCCGGGTTACCCGTTCTGTAATTCCAAATCTTTTTACATCAATGAATCTGTTTGCAGGTTTTCTTTCTATTGTGAATGCCGGCCAGCAGAATTATCAATATGCAGCATGGTTAATTGTAGTTGCTGCAATATTCGATGCCCTTGATGGAGCTGTTGCAAGACTAACTAAATCAAGCAGCGAACTTGGAGTTGAACTTGACTCGCTATCCGATGTTGTGAGTTTTGGTGCTGCGCCAGCCTTTCTCATATATAAAACATATCTTTTTTCCTTTGAAACAACCGGAGTTTTAATTGCCGCATCTTTAGTCCTTTCGGGAGGATTCAGACTCGCCAGGTTTAATGTTCAGCTTGTTGGATTTGAAAAAAAATTTTTCACGGGACTCCCTATCCCGATTTCAGCCTTAACTATTTCATCTTTTATTATAAGTTATTACAACAGTTCTTCGGGCTTTACTTCCCCATTTTCAGAAATGATAATTCCATTAGTCTTGCTTCTTTCAATTCTTATGGTTAGTAAAATAAAATACGATACTATTCCCAAACCAACTAAAAAAGATTTAAAAGAAAAACCTGTCATCTTCATTTTAATAATTGCAGGATTAATTTTTACCATCATTACCGAAGGCAGGGCAATTTTCTTTGTTTTTGTTTTGTTTATTCTATTTGGTATTTTTCGATATGTTTTTAGCTTTTTTATAAGAAAAAAATAATCATTTCATTATCGGAATTTCAAATTGTATAAAGCAAAAGTTTTAATTAAAAGAAGACCGTCTATACTTGATCCCCAGGGAAAAGCAGTTGAAAAAGGAGCTCAGCATCTCGGACTCAAAAATATAAGTCATACCCGGATTGATAAATACATAGAGTTTTTGGTTAACTCAGATGAAAAAAAAGCTGCTGAAGAAGAAGTAAAATTATATTGTTCTAAACTTCTCGCCAACCCGATTATGGAAGATTTTGAATTTGAATTATCCGATTGGACTCCTTTGGAAGAGAAAGTTAATGAAAGTTAAATTTGGCGTAGTTGTTTTTCCCGGCTCTAACTGCGATCACGATGCCTACTATTCACTTAAAAAAGTTCTGGGCTATGATGTAAATTTTCTATGGCATAAGGAAACCGATCTTCAAAACTCAGATGTAATTATCCTGCCTGGTGGTTTTTCTTATGGCGATTATCTTCGTACAGGAGCAATTGCAAGGTTCTCCCCAATAATGAATTCTGTAATTTCTTTTGCTGAATCCGGCGGCTATATAATGGGAATTTGTAATGGTTTCCAGATTTTACTCGAAGCTGGTTTACTGCCGGGAATTATGTTGAAGAATAAATCACTGCAATTTGTTTGTAAAGATGTATATCTTACCGTTGAAAATAAGGATACGGTTTTTACCAAAGATGTGAATTTAGATAAAAAGCTTAAAATACCAGTTGCGCATGGAGATGGCAATTATTTTGCAGATGAAGAAACTTTGAAAAGCTTAATTGAAAATAATCAGATTGTATTTAAATATTCTTCTGTGAATGGTGTAACAAAACAGAGTAACCCGAACGGATCGGTAATGAATATTGCAGGTATTATTAATAAAAAAGGAAATGTTCTTGGTATGATGCCGCATCCTGAAAGGTGCTGTAATCCTGTTCTTGGTAAACTTGATGGCTCATTGATTTTTAATTCATTAGCAAATAGTATTTTTAATTAATAAGAGGTAAAGAAAATGTTTGGAAATTTAGGCGCCGGTGAAATAATACTGATATTACTTGTTATTCTTCTTCTTTTTGGTGCAAAGAAAATTCCTGAACTTGCACGCGGACTTGGCAAGGGTATGAGCGAATTTAAAAAGGGATTAAAGGATGTTGAATCCGAAATAAAAAATGCTGCGGATGATGAAAAGAAGATAGATAATAAAAAATCCTGATTTCTCCTTTTTCCCTAAAATAAATTTAAAGCGATTCCTGTTACCCACGGTTTCCAGCCGTGGGTTGCTTATTATTAAAAATCATTCATCTCATTAATAATAATATATTGCTTCCATATTCATCCATATCAGACAAAATAAATAAAATAAAATCAGGCGAGCTGTCTTTAACAGGAAATGTTAAAGAGTTTATTTTTAGAATTAAAGAAAATAAAAAACTCAACGCTTTCAATTTTATTTTTGAAGAAGAAGCAATTAAAGATGCAGAAAGAATAGAACTTAAAATAAAATCCGGAAACTATGGAAAACTTGCCGGTTCTGTTATTGCAATAAAAGATGTTCTCTCTGTAAAAGATAAACCAACCACCTGTTCATCAAAAATCTTAAAAAATTTTATAGCTCTTTATACCGCTACAGCAATTCAAAAATTAATAAATGAAGACGCAATTATAATCGGCAAAACAAATTGTGATGAATTCGCAATGGGGTCATCAAATGAAAACTCGGCATTCGGGAATGTTTTAAATCCAATTGATAATACACGAGTTCCCGGCGGTTCGAGCGGCGGTTCTGCAGCAGCAGTTGCAGCCAATCTTTGCGATGCTGCATTAGGAACTGATACCGGCGGATCAATCAGGCAGCCTGCGGCTTTCTGCGGGGTTTACGGTTTAAAACCATCCTACGGAAGAGTTTCAAGATATGGCTTAACTGCTTTTGCATCCTCATTTGATTGTGTTGGAACATTTACTACAAATGCTGAAGATGCGGCAATACTTCTTGAAGTTATTTCGGGAAAAGATAATTTAGACTCAACATCGTATGATGCTCTTGTACCTGAATATTCAAAAAATATTTTTACAGAAAAGAAATTTAAGATTGGAGTTCCAAAAGAATATCTCACTGAAGGATTATCCGAAGGAATAAAAAATGCAATTAATTCTTTAATTGATAAATTATCGAATGAAGGATTTGAAATAGTTGAGATAAGCTTACCTCATACTGAATATTCAATTTCAACTTATTATATTCTTACTACTGCTGAAGCATCATCAAACCTTGCAAGATATGATGGCGTAAGGTATGGTTATCGTTCAGATAACAGCAGCACTCTTTTGAATATGTATAAATCCTCCCGCTCAGAAGGTTTTGGTATTGAGGTTAAAAGACGAATAATGCTCGGAACTTATGTTCTCTCTGCTGGTTATTACGATGCTTACTACCTTAAAGCTCAAAAGGTAAGAAGATTAATTAAAAATGATTTTGATAAAGCATTTGAAAAAGTGGATCTGATTTTAACACCAACTACTCCCACAACTGCTTTTAAGATTGGAGAAAAATCTGACGATCCTCTTGAAATGTATTTAAGCGATATTTATACAACCTCTGCAAACCTTGCTGGAATTCCGGGAATAAGTTTTCCATATACTAAAGATTCAAATGGTTTACCAATCGGCTTGCAGTTTTTAGCAAAGCAATTTGATGAGCTTACCTTGCTTCAAACGAACTATTTTATTGAGAAAAATATTCTTTAATTAAATTGTTTAAATTAAATTTCCGAGAATGGGAACTCCCCGATTCAAGTCAATCAAAAAATGATTTTGAAATTGTTAGGAATATTCTTCTCACAACATGGTTGGACACTTATTCCAATATCGTTCCTCCAGAAGATTTAAGAGCTTACCTTGATTTAACCTGTAATGATGAAAAGCTTAAAGAAATATTCAGTGATAAATTTACTAAAGGTATTTTAGCTGAAGCTGATGGCAAACCAGTGGGCTGGCTCAGGACAAATATTGATAGAGTTGAAAATAAATTTTTTATCAATCAGATTTATATATTAAAAGAATTCCAGGGAAAAGGAATCGGGAAAAAATTAATTCAAATTGCAGAAGCTGAAGCCATAAAAAATAATTTTGGTAAAATCTGGCTTGGAGTTATGTCTCAGAATCTCCCATCTGTTAATTGGTATAAATCAATAGGATTTGTTTTTGAATCTGAAGAACCATTTTTGATGGTCAATACGGTTGTAAGTCATCTTATCGGGTGGAAGGAAATTCATAACTGATTCTGTGCAAAATGTTTGGAATACTGCCTTCCTACTGTTGATAGGGAGTAATAGTATTATAGAATATTTTTCAAATATATTTTTTCTATTCCAATGCTTCAGCATTCCATAATTCCAGACATCAGTTAATACAATAACCAATTTTCAAACTTCCCTCTACTTTAGTTATCTTTACCATTAAAATTTTTAGAGGATTTCAGGAAAAAATATGAGCATACTTGTTGATAAAAAAACCCGTCTTGTTGTCCAGGGAATAACAGGAAGTGAGGGTTCATTTCATACAATGCAAATGGTTGACTATGGAACAAATGTAGTTGCCGGTGTTACTCCCGGTAAAGGCGGTACTGAGTTTCATGGTATTCCTGTTTATAATACAGTTGAAGATGCAGTTAAAGAACAGAAGGCAAATACATCGGTGATTTTTGTTCCTCCAGCGTTTGCTGGCGATGCTGTCCTTGAAGCAGCTGATGCAGGAATAAAAGTAATTATTTGTGTAACTGAAGGCATTCCAGCAAGAGATATGATTAGCGCTTATAATTCAATTAAAAATAAAAATATAGTTCTTGTTGGACCTAATTGCCCCGGAGTTATTTCGCCGGGAAAAGCAAAAGTTGGAATAATGCCCGGGTTTATTCACAAGGCTGGTAAGATTGGCGTTGTATCAAGAAGCGGGACTTTAACTTATGAAGCTGTAAAACAATTAACCGATGTTGGATTGGGACAATCAACATGTGTTGGAATTGGCGGTGATCCTGTGATTGGCTCAAGGTTCATTGACATTATTAAGCTGTTTAATGAAGATCCTGATACTGCAGGAATAGTTATGATCGGTGAAATCGGTGGAACTGCTGAGGAAGAAGCTGCTGATTTCATAAAGAAAAATGTTAAGAAACCGGTTGTTGGTTTTATTGCCGGGAGAACAGCTCCTCCGGGAAGAAGAATGGGCCACGCCGGAGCTATTATTTCCGGCGGAAAAGGAACTGCTGCAGAAAAAATGGCTGCAATGAAAAAAGCAGGAATAAATGTAATTGAAAGCCCGGCTGAAATTGGTTCGGCTATGTTGAAAGCCGTTAGTAAAATCAAATCTCAAAAATCAAAAATTAAATCAGTTACGAAAAAGAAGAAAACAAAAAGTAAAAATCGTATTGTTAAAAAAGTTAAATCAAAAAAGAAATAAAAATATTTTATTCATTGCGAACCCCATTTTACTTGCCTACCGATAGGCAGGTCGGGGTGAAGCAATCTTAAGTTTAGATTGCTTCGTCATTTCATTCCTCGCAATGACATCAATTCTAAATAAGGAGTTTAATTGAACAATAAAACTTTAGCTATAATTAAACCTGATGCAGTCCGTGATAATAAAATCGGAGAAATAATTGCAATGATCAGTCGTGCTGGTTTTAAAATTAAAGCAATGAAAATGGTTAAGCTGACAAAACAATCAGCAGAAGGATTTTATGAAATACATAAAGATCGATCTTTCTTCAGAGAATTAATTGATTATATGACCTCAGGTCCCTGTGTACCTATTGCCCTTGAAAAAGAAAATGCTGTTGAAGATTACAGGAAATTAATCGGTGCAACTGATCCTGCTAAAGCAGCAGAAGGAACAATAAGAAAATTATATGCACAAAATATTCAATTCAATGCTGTTCACGGTTCTGATTCTGATGTGAATGCAGAAAAGGAAATTGCACATTTCTTTTCAAGGAAAGAACTACTGGAGAATTATTCTGAGTAGATTTGCCGTCCCTTCTTTTACTCCAGGATATGAGAGAGTAAATCTTCATTCTCAAAATTTCAAAAAGATATTACTGGTTTTTATAGGCATAATCTTTTTTTTCCCAACCGGTTCATTTTCTCAGGAAAAAATTTTACTAACAGGAGCTGATATTCTTATAAGGGACAATCTTGATTTATTGAAAGGGAAAAGATTAGGAATAGTTACAAATCAATCTGCAATTCTTAAAAATGGTACCCATCTTGTTGATACACTTAATTCTTTGAAAGATATTAACATTGTTGCACTATTCGGACCTGAACATGGAATTCGGGGGCTTTCTGAAGCAGGTGACAAAATTAATAACAATTTTGATACAAAAACCGGAATACCAATTTATTCTCTTTACGGAAATAATAAAAAACCAACTGAAGAAATGTTAAACAATGTGGATTTACTTTTATATGACATTCAGGATGTTGGGACAAGGTTTTATACGTACATTTCAACTTTGTTTTACGTTTTGCAATCTTCTGCTGAGAATCATATCCCATTAATTGTTCTTGACAGACCTGATCCAATTGATGGAGTAACTGTTGAAGGACCGGTTCTTAAAGAAGAATTAAAATCTTTTGTTGGAATTGCACCTTTGCCCGTAAGATATGGAATGACTCCGGGAGAACTGGCAAATTATTTTTCGGGAGAAAATTTACTTGGCGAAGATTTGTATCCTGATTTAAGAATAATTCATCTGCAGGGATGGAATAGAGATAGTTATTTTAATGATTATGATTTAATATGGATTTCTCCTTCTCCTAATATTCCTAATCTCGAATCAGCTTTGACATATCCGGGAACCTGTTTATTTGAAGGCACAAATATTTCTGAAGGGAGAGGGACTGAAAACCCTTTTATTACAATCGGCGCTCCTTTTATTAAAAGTGATGAGCTGATTAAAGAGTTAAAAAAATCTTTTATTGAAGGTGCAGACCTTAAGGCAATAACTTTTATTCCGGTTAAGAAACCCGGCGTTGCTGAAAACCCCAAATATGAAAATGAAAAATGCAATGGGGTTTTTATTGATATAAAGGATAAAAGAAAATTTAAAGGATTCGAATTCGGGATAAAACTTCTTTCATCTTTAATTAAATTGTACCCGGAATCTTTTAAATTTAATTCATACTTCAATAAGCTATCCGGGAATAAATCTTTAAAAGAACTTTTACTTAAAGGAATTCCTGCAGCAGAAATTCTTTCAGACCTGAAAAAAGAAACGGATGAATTTAAATCAATCCGGAAAAAATATTTACTCTACTAAAAAGGAAAATGATATGAAATTCTTATTAAGCATGGTTTTAACAGCTTTATTTTTATTTGGATGCGGTGAGAATAATAAAGAAGATAAAAAAACTACGGGAGAGGATTTATATAAGATTGATTCTACAGAAATAAAAACAAAACCTGTTGATAATCCTAATCAGAATTTTTTAATCCGTTATAAGATGGAACCAAATAAAGAATATAAATATAAGATAGCAACTATCTCTGAAAACAAACAGACAATAAAGCTGGATACTACAATATCCCAGGTTGTAAGTCAAAATATGATTTACCTTCTAAGTTTAAAACCGAATGCTATTGATAAAGATAGTATTTATGAAATTGTGTGTAACATCAGTTCGATAAAACTTGATGCAACTGCTAATGATCAGAAACATTCTTATCAGAGCGGAGTTACAAAAGATTCAGTTCAGCTTTTGCAATTTGCAAATTATGATGCGCTTGTAAATAATCCTTTCAATTTAAGAGTAGATGTTAAGGGAAATATTCTTGAGATTTATAAAATAGATAAAATCATTTCGCGATATCTTGAATTACAGAACCTGCAGGACTCAGCATCAACTGAGGATCGGAATGTACTCCGTGAACAGATTTCTGAAGGAGCTCTAAAACCTCTTCTTTCGCAGATATTCAGAAAGCTGCCCGATAAAACTGTTGCTAAGGATTCATCGTGGACAGTTTCACAACCTCCATTTTCTTTTTTGGTTTTTCATATCCAGAGTAATTATAATTACAATATCGGCTCACTTGAGGAATATAATAATGATAATGTTGCCGTAATTGATGCAAAGCTGGATGCCAAAATAACGGGTGAAACTAAACTAACACAACAAGGAATAACTTATCAGTTTACAAAACCATTATCAGAAGGTACAGGAAAAATTTATTTTAATATTGAAAAAGGATATGTCATTAAATCAGTTTCCAAGAGCGTAACTAAAATCTCTTTTACAACTGAAGGAAATACTCCAGCTGGTAATCAAAAGGGTGCACGTTCAAATGTTATGGAATACACAAACATTGTGGAGTTGCTGTAGTTCAAGAGTTAGGAGTTAGAAGATAGGAGTTAGAAGTTAGTCAATTGAATTTAAAATAGCTTTGGAGAAGGTATTTAAAAGTTTACTTATTTCTTCTGCCAAATTCATTTCAATTTTATTATCTGTTTTCCCTAAATCTTTAGAAAGGATTAAATAGTATTTACATTCTTCTAATGAACCTTGGAAAATATTATAGAATTTGACTTTTCATTCTTCCCTTTTTTTCTATATCCTTCAGCAATTATTGGCAGGGACTGAAACTTGCGGCTCTTCTGAACTGAGATGTTAAGGCATAAATTTCCTCTTTGGTGAAATCCTTTGTTAACTCATAAACGCTTAATACGAATTGATGAGCTTTTTGCCAAACAATTAAATCTGTAAATGATTGAAATTTCATTTTTGTTATCATTCTATCTTCTGACTTCTATCTCCTGGCATCTGACTCCTAACCTCTGCCTTCTAACTCTTTACTTCTTTTACAACTACTTTAATTCCTTCAACGCGTATAACTTCAACTTTTTTTCCTCTAACTATATAATCCCAGTCTGCTACAACATCGTATCTTTTATCATTAATCTCAGCAGATCCTGCAGGTCTTAAATCAGTTAAAGCTATACCTTCCGTTCCAATTAATTCTTTTGCAGAAGGATAGGAAACAAAACCTTTTTCGGCGTTTTCCTCTTCTGCAAGAACAAGCCTTTTAAAAGCATTGCTCTTGGGTAAAAACTTTGCAAGAATAAGTATTAATACAAAAGCTCCGGATAATGCAACAGCAAGCTGAATGATTGCAGTTCCGATAATATTGTAATCAAAAAATTCTAAGCCGCCGGTTAAAGAAAGAAAGAGCGAAGCAATAACAAGAATAATTCCGCTTATGCCTGTAATACCAAAACCCGGAATAACAAAAATCTCCAGTGCAATTAAAACTATACCTGCTACAAATAATAAAATTTCAATTATTGATGCAAGTTCCAGTATGTAGGATGAACCAAAGAAAAGAGCAAGAGCAATTAATCCTGTTGTACCTGCAACTCCCCATCCGGGTGTTTTTATTTCAGCCATCAAACCAAAGAACCCGATCATAATAAGGATTGTAGAGACAATAGGGTTATTTAGGAACCTGACAAATTCTTCAGCCCAGTTTGAGTGAATCGAAATTATTTTTGCATGTTTGAGATTAAAATCTGCCAATACATTATTTAAATCCTTAACTGTGGTATCAGCGATCCCATATTTTATTGCTTCCTCAGTTGTGAGAGTGATTAATTGTGTACTGTCAACCAAACCTTCAACAACAATTCTTTCATCAACCATACCCTGAGCAATATCAGTTCTTCTTCCATTCTTTTCTGCAGTAGAACGCATTTCAGATCTCATATAAGATTGATATTTCTCACTCAACTTCTCCCCACCCTGACCAACTACAGTAGCAGCACCAATTGAGCTTCCCGGAACCATAACAATTTTATTACAGGATAATGCAATTAAAGATCCTGCTGAGATAGCCCTGTTATTAATGAAAGCAATTGTAAGGATATTACTTGACAGGATTGCATCTTTAATTTGTGTAGCAGCATCAACTCTGCCGCCGAAAGTATTTATCTTAAAAATAATTGCGTCGGCATTTGCTTCATTTGCTTCTTTAACAACCCTGCTTACATAAGGAGCCATGCCAAGATCTATTTCTCCATCAATCTCTGCAAAATAAACTTTTTTGTTTTGCGGCAGGATAAAAGGATTGATTGAAAGTATAGCTAAAAGAAATAGAATTATTTTTTTCAATTTAATAACCGCCCTGTTTTATAATATAGAGCAAAATAGAAAAAATTCTTACTGTAAAATTAAATGTCCCAGTTTATCTCTCTTCGTTTTCAGGTAACGCTCGTTATCAGAGTTGGGAGATATTTCAATCGGAACACGCTCAACAATTTCAAGTCCGTATCCTTGCAGTCCAACAACTTTTTTAGGATTATTAGTTAATAGTCTTATTTTTTTTACACCAAGATCAAGAAGAATTTGTGCTCCTATACCATAGTCACGTACATCAGCTTTAAATCCTAAAAACTCATTTGCTTCAACAGTATCTTTTCCTTCTTCCTGGAGTTTATAGGCAAGAATTTTATTTGTTAAACCAATTCCTCTTCCCTCCTGACGCATATAAACGAGAATACCTGCTCCTTCTTTTTCAATCATATCAAGAGCAGTGTTAAGCTGGTCGTGGCAATCGCATCTTAAAGAATGAAAAACATCTCCGGTTAAACATTCAGAGTGCATCCTGACAAGAATAGGTTCATCCAGTTTTATTGTTCCTTTAACAAGCGCTACCTGTTTTTTCTTATCAAGTGAACTCTGGTATAAATGAAGTTTAAACTTTCCATGCTTTGTTGGAAAATTTACATCAGTAATTTTATTGATCAGCCTTTCCTTTTTCAGCCTGTAGCTAATAATATCTTTTACAGTAATAATCTTCACATTAAATTTTTCTGCAATTTTTATCAACTCAGGAACCCTTGCCATCTCACCATTTTCAGCAAGAATCTCGCATAAAACTCCAGCCGGTTGAAGACTTGCCAGTTTGCATAAATCAACTGCCGCTTCTGTGTGCCCTGCTCTTCTTAAGACACCTTCATTAAAAGCACGAAGAGGAAAAATATGCCCCGGTCGTGCAAAGTCAGAAGCAGTTGAAGTTTTGTCTATAAGTTTTTTTATTGTTAAAGCTCTGTCGGCAGCAGAAATACCAGTTGTTGTTCCTTCAATAGCGTCAACAGTAACTGTAAACTGAGTACCATGAAGCGCAGAATTCTGATCAACCATTAGCGGAAGACCTAACTCATCAAGCCTTTTCCCATGAAGTGCAACGCATAGCATTCCTTTTCCATTGGTGACCATAAAGTTTACGATATCGGGAGTAACATATTCAGCTGCGCAAACGAAATCCCCCTCATTTTCCCGCTCTTCGTCATCAACAATAATAATAATTTTACCGTTTTTAATTTCTTCGATTGCTTCTTCTACTTTACAAAACATTTTTCATCCGGATATATTTATTAAAATTAACTTCCTTTACTTATCACTCCGGTAACCGCAGAGCGCTCAACTTTCACTTTAACGTTATCGCTTATTGCAACGAGAACCGTTTTTTCTTCAAGACCTACAATGATGCCGTGAATACCACCGCTTGTAATTACTTTGTCACCTTTTTCAATATTAGATAACATCTTTTCTCTTTCTTTAGCACGTTTCTGCTGTGGTCTTATAATCATAAAATAGAAGATTAAAAAGATCGCACCGAACATTATTAATGTGCTTATTAAATTTCCGCCTCCACCGCCATCGGGTGAAGGTGCCATTAAAATTAGATTCAGCAAGTTATTCCTCCGTATTTAATTTATTATTTGATATTCTTTTAACTATTTCTTTTTTCCAATCAGAAAAATTTCCTTCAAGTATTTTTTCCCTTGCAGTCCTCATAAGATTAAGATAAAAATTCAGATTATGAATACTTGCAAGTTCAAGTGCAAGAATTTCACCTGCAATAAAAAGATGCCTTAAATATGCTTTTGAAAAATTTGTACAAGAATAACAATCACAATTCTCATCTATCACAGAAAAATCATCTTTATATTTTGCATTCCTCATTGATAGAACGCCGTTGGAAGTAAAAAGGTATGCATTTCGTCCGTTTCTTGTAGGCATAACACAATCAAACATATCAATTCCTCTTTCAATTGCTTCAAGAAGATTCTCCGGTCTTCCAACTCCCATTAAATATCTCGGTTTATTTTCCGGCATTAAGAAAGTTGTAAACTCAACTATATCATACATTGATTCAACCGGTTCTCCAACCGCAAGTCCGCCAATAGCATAGCCATCAAAATTAAGATTAACAATTTCTTTTGCTGATAATTCACGGAGATCTTTATAAACACTGCCCTGTATAATTCCAAACATAAATTGTTCGTAGCTGTATAGAGGGAAAGATTTTTCAAAAGCTTCCTTACTCATTGCCGCCCAGTTTGAAGTTAATTTTGTTGAGTTAAGAGCATAATTATATTCGCACGGAAATGGTGTACATTCATCAAGCACCATCACTATATCCGAGCCGATCCTTCTCTGAATTCCAACAACTTTTTCAGGAGTAAAAAAATGAGAACTCCCATCAAGGTGAGATCGGAATTCAACTCCTTCAGGTTTAACTTTCCTTAAATCAGAAAGACTAAAAACCTGGAAGCCTCCGCTGTCTGTTAGTATAGGTTTATTCCAGTTCATAAACTTGTGAAGACCACCGGCTTTTTCAAGAACTTCCGTTCCGGGTCTTAAGTAAAGATGATAAGTATTTGAAAGAACAATTTGAGCTTTAATTTCCTCTAACTGCTTTTGATTAACTGCTTTTACAGTTCCCTGTGTACCAACCGGCATAAAAGCCGGTGTTTCAACTATTCCATGACTGGTTTCAAAAACACCAGCTCTTGCAGTTTTATCATTAGCAATTAAAGAAAACTTAAGCAAAATTACCTATTAAAGGTTCATAAATCAATCCTGCCTACCGAAGCAATACTTGCGTAGGTAGGTTAATTAAGAATACAAATTTAATTGTATTTAAACTCATCTGCTAAAAATTTATGAAAGTTAGGAATGAAGCTTAAATGTCACAAAAATTTACTTCTCTCTTCAGGAGTTGGTATCCGGCAGGATTCTTTTTTTCCAAATAATTTGTAACGGTTTTTTGCAACAAGATTATAAATAAAATCTCTTATTGGTCCGGGAATTATTATTAAAGAATACAAAACTTTCCATAATCCACCAAGGTTTTTTGCAACAATTAAAGATGCCGTTGACCTTATATAATATTTATTCCCATCAATCAAAACAAAAGTGTCAAAATCTTTAGTTGAAAGATTGAATTTCTTAAGAAGCTCTTCCCCTTTTTCTGATTGAAGCGGGGTAAACCTGAACTTATCTTTTTTATCTCTGTCCAATAAAAAATTAACCCAGAAATTGCAGAAGTTACAAAGACCATCGAAGAGAATAATGAGATGTGTATTTGTCATTACAAAATTATTTTAATCATACAATCATCATTGAACGACTGCTTCCCTGTTATCAGTCAGTCTAACACTGTCAATTCTTATTTGATTAGCCCGTGCAATTAAAATAGTAAACCCATCAAACGAAACGGTTTCGCCCTGCAAGGGAATTCTTCCAAGCCTTGCAGTTATATACCCGGCTATGGTTTCATAATCACCTGCTGGAATGTTCAGGTTATATCCCTCATTAATAAAATCAATCTCAGCTTTACCGCTAATAATATAAACGTTGTCAGATATTTTCTTAATCGTATCTTCTTCAATATCGTATTCATCTTTTATTTCACCAAACATTTCTTCAAAAATATCCTCCATAGTAACAATTCCTGCAGTACCGCCAAACTCATCTATCACAACGGCAATAGTGACCTGCCTGTTTAGAAACTCATTCAGCATCTCAAAACTTTTTTTAGTTTCAGGAACAAAAACAGCTTCGTGTAAAATCTCTTTAATATTTTCGGGAGATCTGAAAAAATCATTAGAGTAAATAATCCCTTTTATGTTATCGAGGTTTTCATCATAAACCGGCAGCTTTGAATATCCCGAATCAATAAATAATAACAACGCTTCTTCAATTGAGCTGTTTATTTCAATTCCTACAATTTCAGTTCTGGGTCTCATCGCTTCATAAACTCTTTGATCGCCAAGTGAGAGAACTTTACTGATTATATCACTCTCCTTTTTATCTACCATTCCCGCTTTATGGCTTTCCTGTATCAGCACATCAAATTCTTCTTTACTAAAAAGGAATTTCACTTTGTCAGCTTTTAAGTTTGATGAATTAGATAAGAAAGATGAAACAGATGAGAAAATTTTTATAAAAGGATATAAAACAAATGCTATTATTCTCAATGGAAGAGCAGTGAGCAAGACCAATCGTTCGGATAATTCTCTCGCAAGGTATTTAGGAATCAGCTCACCAAACAGGAGAATTACAATGGAAGATATAAGAAGTATTTCAAATTCATTTAGGGAAAAAATTGAAGAAAGCACAATAGCGCTGATTGAAGCAAATGCAATAATTACAATATTATTTCCAATCAGAATTGTAGAGAAAAAGATTTGCGGATTGTTAATAAAATAAAGTGCGTTCTTCGCGGTAAGATTATTTTTTCTTGCTTTGACTTCAATTTTAATTTTGTTTGCAACAACAAAGGCTATTTCGGTTCCTGAAAAAAAACCGCTTACAATTATTAATACTATTAGAAGAATAATTTCCAAACTCATACTACTTCATGCTATACATAATTTTAACATTACAGCAAATCATAAATAATTATAACTGAAGTAAAGATATAAAGGGCAAGAGTAAGTATCATTGGAATATCTTTAATCATAATATGGGTTGTGTTTTCTCCCTCTTCAGTAATATAAACCAGGTACATGTACCTGAAAATTCCGAAAACAACAAACGGTGTTGTGTAAATTAAATTCTCAGCTTCCGAATACTTTAATTGTTCTTTCGGAAACAGTGTAAAGTGCATAACAAATAATTACAGTTGAAGCAGCAACGGTTGAAATTTGCCTTGCCAGTCTTGTGGAATAGTCTCTTAAAACTTTTCTTGTTGTCAAATTATTTTCAGCATTATCAAGAGTAAGTCTTAACTCGGAATATCTTTTCATCGCAGCAAGAAAGAGAGAAAGAAACATTGTAGTAAGAATTAGCCAGCTTGATATTTCAACTTGAATTGCAAAAGCTCCGCCGATAACTCTTAACATAAACCCGGCAGCAATTGAGAAAATATCAAGCAATACTATATGCTTAAATGAAAGGGAGTAAAAAACATTTAAAAGAAAAAATGAGATTATTATAATGCTGAATTTTAACCTGAAGAATGGTAGAGAAATCAGAATAGGAACGGCTAATAAAATAAGAGAGACATAAGCCTGTTTTTTAGAAATTATTCCGGCGGCAAGCGGTCTGAACTTTTTAACAGGATGAAGCCTGTCAGCCTCGATATCACTTAAATCATTAATAATATATATAATACTGCTGGTAAGACAAAAAATTGCAAACGCAGCTAAGGTGGTTAAGAATAAATTTCTGTTAAAAAGATTTAGTGAAAAAAGAAGCGGAACAAAGACAAAACTATTTTTAATCCACTGAGGAACCCGTAAAAGAGAAAAATAATTTTTAATCCCAGCCGGCCGGCTGGCAGGATTAAAAAACAGCGGTTTCTTCATAGGTGCCATAAACTTCTTTAAGCTGATTTACCATTTCACCAAGTGTTACATGGTTATGAGCAGCTTTAATTAATACCGGCATTATATTGCTTTTATCTTCTGCAGTCTTTTTAATTTGCTCGAGGCTTTCAGAAACAGATTCTTCATTTCTACTCTGTTTTAATTCAGCAAGTCTTTTCCTTTGCTTTTTTTCAACACCCGGAGAAATTAAAAGAATTGGTATATCAATACTGGTATCATCATCTATAAATTCATTAATACCGACAATAAATTTTTCTTTCCTTTCAACTTCTTTCTGATACCTGTAGGCAGCATCCGCTATTTCTTTTTGAAAATACCCGGCTTCAATTGCAGGAATTACTCCACCCAACGCGTCCACCTGGTCAAAAATTTCATTTGCCTGTTTTTCCATTTTATCAGTTAAAGCTTCAACAAAATAGCTTCCCCCCAATGGATCAACAGTATTTATTACACCGGTTTCATAAGCAATTATCTGCTGGGTTCTTAATGCAATTTTAACTGCTTTCTCACTTGGTAAAGCAAGAGTTTCATCCATCGAATTTGTATGCAGAGATTGGGTCCCGCCTAAAACTCCTGCAAGAGCCTGGAAAGCAGTTCTAATAATATTATTCTCAGGTTGCTGTGCTGTTAATGTACAGCCAGCTGTTTGAGTATGAAAACGAAGCCACCAGCTTCTTGGATTCTTTGCACCATATTTATTTTTCATTCTCTTTGCATAGATTTTTTTTGCTGCCCTGTATTTTGCAATCTCTTCAAAAAAATCTAAATGAGAATTAAAAAAGAATGATAATCTTGGAGCAAATTCATCAATGTCCATTCCGCGTTCGATGCACGCTTCGATATATGCAAATCCATCTGCTAAAGTATATGCAAGCTCCTGTACTGCAGTTGAGCCTGCTTCACGTATGTGATAACCGCTGATTGAAACAGGATTCCACTGAGGAATTTCTTTTGTGCAAAATTCAATCATATCAACTATAATTTTAAGGGAGGGATTGGGAGGAAAGATGTATTCCTTCTGTGCTATATATTCTTTCAGTATATCATTCTGTAGAGTACCGCGAAGATATTTAAAATCAACTCCCTGTTCCTGGGCAACGGCGAGATAAAAAGCAAAAATCATTGCAGCGGGAGAATTAATTGTCATCGAAGTTGAAACTTTACTCAAAGGAATTTTATTAAATAATATTTGCATATCTTTTAGTGATGATATAGAAACACCACAAATTCCTACTTCACCTTCACTTAATTCTGCATCGGCATCCCAGCCCATTAATGTTGGAAGATCAAAAGCAACTGAAAGTCCAGTCTGCCCATTATTTAAGAGGTAATGAAATCGTTCATTAGTATCCTCTGGTGAACCGAAACCGGCAAATTGACGCATCGTCCAGATTTTACCTCTGTATCCATCTGCGTGAATTCCTCTTGTATAAGGATATTCACCCGGAAATCCGATTTCACTTAAGAAATTAATATTCTCAACATCTTCAGGAGTATAAAGATTTTTAATTTCTTCGCCGCTTACAGTTGTAAACTTAATCCCAGTATTTTTGGTGTTCTTAACTTTGTCTTCGTATTCTTTTTTTATTTTTTTGAATTCATCATTCAGCATAAAAAATCCTTTGGTTTAACTGGTTCTTCCGAATCTTCTGTCAAATTCGGTTAAAGATATTTTAACTACAATTGGTCTTCCGTGCGGGCAAACATAAGGCATTGAAGTAGCAAAAAGCTGATCAATTAAAAGTTTCATTTCATTTTCGGAAAGCTTATCACCGGCTTTAATTGCTGTTTTACATGAAAATGATTTTGCAATATTATCCCTTATTTCAAGCTTCTTTTCTCTTTCATTCATTGAGTACTCATCAACAATTTCTAATAGAATTTTTTCTTCGGATCCCGGTTTTATATCATCGGGAACACCTTCTATAACAACTTTATTTTTAGAAGAAAATTTTAAAGCAAAACCAAGTTTTTTTGAAATAAGGTTCAATCTCTTTTATTAAAGCAAAAGTCGCCGGGTCTGTTTCAAGAGTTCTTGAAAATAATAATTGCTGAGAAAACGGAAGATCATTCTCAAGCCGTTTCAAAGCTTTTTCATACAATATCCTTTCATGCGCAACATGCTGATCAATAATCATTAACCCGGATTTAATTTGGGAAAGAATATATTTATTGTGCAATTGATTAATGAACGAAATTGAATCATCGGTAAATTCTGAAGATTTCACCGACGGTTTATGTAGAATTTCTTTAGTAATATTTTCAAGAGGAGATTCATTTAAATCTGTATGAACAGGTTTAATAATATCGCTTGTAACGGAACTGAAAATCAGATCGATATCTTTGTCAGAAAAGTCTGACCTGGCAACAGATATTTTTTCAAAAGTTGGTCTGTCCGAAAAATCTTCTCTTCCTGTCCTTCTGAAATTATCAACTCTAAGTTTTTCGGTTTCATCAGTTACTTCTGTAAACATCATTGAGGGAACGAGATCATAAGTCCCTAATGCCTTTTTTACAATAGATAGGACAAAATTGTAAACATTCTTCTCATCATCAAATCTAACTTCAAGTTTGTTGGGATGCACATTTACATCAGTTTTATGAGGATCAATATCCATAAAAATAATGAAGAAGGGGTAATCACCTTTTTCGAGAACATTTTCATAAGCAGTAAATACAGCGTGATTAATTTGTCTGCTTACAACAAACCTGTTATTAAGAAAAAAATACTGCTCACCTTTACTCTTCTTTAGCATAGAAGGTTTACCAACAAAACCATACAGGTTTGCAAAATCAGTTCTTTCCTCAAACGGAATTAATGCATCAATCATATTATCAGCAAATACCTGGGAAATTCTTTCTTCAAGCGAACCGGATTTATAATCAAAAATTAAATCATCTTCATTAAAAAATTTAAAAGAAATATCCGGATGACTTAGAGAAATTTTATTAAATGTATCAATAATATGCTTCAACTCAGTAGCATCAGTTTTAAGAAAATTTCTTCTTGCAGGAGTATTAAAAAATAAATTCTTTATTGAGATTGAAGTCCCTTTTGGAAAAGATCCTTTCTCTTTAATTATTTCTCCGGAATCAATTCGGATAGAAGTTCCAACTTCGTCATCGTGTGTTTCCGTTTTTATTTCAACCTGGCTTACTGCTGCAATAGAGCTAATAGCCTCCCCCCTGAAACCCAGAGTATAAATTGAATCAAGATCTTCATAGGTGGTAATTTTACTTGTGGCATGTTTTTGTAAACAAAGGATTGCATCGGCTTCATTCATTCCAATGCCATCATCTATAATTTGAATTAAGGATTTACCTGCACGTTTAATATAAAGTTCAATATTCTGCGCACTGGCATCTATAGAGTTTTCTAAAAGTTCTTTAACTACAGATTCAGGTCTTTGTACAACTTCTCCTGCAGCAATTTTATTAACTACATTCTCAGGCAATATTTTTATTCTGTTACTCATCTTCTTTTATAATGAACAATTTCAAACTGGTTCCTTTTTTCTCTTGATTCCGGTTTCCAGATTTTTTCATCTATTTCAGGAAAATAAACATCACCATCAGCATTAAAATCCATAAAAGAAATAATCATTTCATCAGCTAAATCTATTCCCTGGCGATAAATTTCTCCTCCACCAATAATAAAAATTTTATCATTCTTTAAGTTTCGGCAATATTCAATTGCTGCATTTAAACTATGAAATTTCTTTACATCATCAAACCCGAAGTCGCGATCTTTATCTTTTGTAATAACGATATTTGATCTACCCTTCAAAGGTTTTCCGAGAGTTTCAAAAGTTTTTCTTCCCATTATTATTGGAAAACCAAGAGTGGTATTTTTAAAATGTTGGAACTCCTCTTTGATGTTCCAGGGCATTTCCCCATTGGATCTGCCGATAACACCGTTTTGTGCAACAGCAGATATAATTACAATCCTCAAACAGCAACCTCAAATTTGATCTTATCATGATACTGGTAATCAATCAATTCAAAATCCTCGAATTGCAATTCATTAATTGGTTTGCGTGCAATTTTTAATTTTGGAAGAGGAAGAGGTTCACGTTTTAATTGTTCTTTTAAACCTTCCAGATGATCATATTTTTCAAGTTGAGTACCTTTATCAGCAACATAAATATGCGCATCAATAATAGTATGTGCAAAATATCCCAAATCAAGATTTGTTTCCTGAGCGATTATCTGGGTGAGCAAAGAATAAGCTGCAAGATTAAATGGGATTCCAAGCGCAATATCACCTGAGCGTTGAGTTAAGTGGCAATTAAGTTTTCCATCATTAACATTGAATGCAAAAGAATAATGACATGGTGGAAGCTTGCTTTTCTGTGCGTTCCCCGGTTCCCATGCAGTTACAACTAAACGTCGGCTATATGGTTTTCTTTTAATTTCATCAATTACATATTGAATTTGATCAACTTCTTCAACTTTCCATTCACCATTTTCATCCTTTTGGGCACTCGGAAATTTCCTCCAGTAATAACCGTATGCGGTTTCAAGATTTCCATCTTCATCTGCCCATGCATCCCATATTTTTGTATGCTTCCTAAGATTTCTGATATGATCTTCACCGGATAAATACCACAGGACTTCATGAAGGAGAGATTTCCATTCAATCTTTTTTGTTGTTAATAGAGGAAAACCTTTTGACAAATCGACTTTATAAAAAGCACCGAAGTATGATATAGTGTCTATACCTGTTCTTGAAGGTTTTCTTGTTCCTTCATTAATTACAAGTTTTACAAGATCAAGATATTCTTTCATTTTTGAAATCCGTTAGGTTTTATGCGGAGAATTTTCTAAAAACAAATTTAAGAAATTTTAGTTAAAATATCGGTCATCCCCGATATTTCACCACAAGCAATTTTAATAGCTTCTTCAAAATTATTAATCGGATCTTCTATATAAGTCTGCAACTCAACCGGGAAAACGTTCATGCTTAAAGTCTCAGAAATATTTCTATCAATTTTCCCGCAGCAAAGTATTACAGGAATATTTTCTTTTTCAAAAAAGGAAATTATTGAGCCTGCTCCCTTTCCCATAAAACTTTGTTTATCAAATGAACCTTCACCAGTTATAACCATATCTATATTCAAATTATTATTCAGTTTAAAATCATTAGAAATAAAATCAAAAGCATATTTTTTCTTAATCTCTGCCAAAAGTTTTAATCCAACAGTTAGCCCACCACCGGCTCCAGAATAATCTTCAGTTGTATTATTTAACTTATTGTTTTTAAGTGTTTTAATGATTTTAGTCCATCCCAATTCAATTACCTTTAATTCAGCTCCGGAAGCACCTTTCTGCTTTCCAAATATAATTCCTCCTTCTTTACCAAACAGCTCATTATTAACATCTAAAACTGCTTCAACAGTAAATGGGAGATGAGGTTTTTCAAATTCAATCTCGGCAACTTTAGGAAAATTTTCCGGAATAATTTCCAGTTCAGATCCATAAGAATCAAACACTTTTAACCCAAAATAGGAGCACATTCCAAGACCTAAATCCATGGTTCCTGTTCCTCCAATTCCAATTACAATTTTATCAACTTCATACTTATACTCTTCTATGTCTTCTATAATTAATTCTAATAAATCTCCGAACCCTTTTGAACTTAGTTGAAGTGGATGCCTTTTTATATGAGGTATTCTTTTTAACCCTAATATCTCAGCAGACTCTATGTATAAAACTTTATTATTTCTGTCCAGGCCCACTTTGCAATCGAAGAATGTTTCATCAAATGGTGTTACAACAGAGTATTCAATTAGCTCAAGATTGAAATAAAAATTACAAACCTGTAAAAATCCATCTCCTCCGTCTGAGATTGGTTTTTGGATTACATTGAATAAAGATTTATCAAGGTATTTATCAAACAATTTGGATACCTCTACTGCGTCAGCGGTTTCTTTAAAGCTATTTACTGCTACTAAAATATTTTTCATATCAGTTTTATCTGTTTAGGATTTCGTGATACAACTTAATGGTTTCACCTGCAATTTTATTCCATAAGAAATTTTGTTCAATATGCTTTTTCAGTTTGTCATCTTTAGGTTTATTTAAAGAATCTTCAATACTATTTTTAATTGAATCAACGGAATATGGATCTGAGTAGATTGCCATATCTTCAAAATAATCTTTTGTCCCGCCATAAGGAGTAATTACTATTTTAGCACCTGCTAATCCAGCCTCAAGTGCAGCTATTCCGGGAGTTTCATATAAAGATGGCAAAGCAAAAGTATTACAAGCTGCATAAGCAGATGCAAGCATTGGTGAGTCGTTATCCATATTATCTATTATCCTCAAATTCCTGTTATCTTTTGCAAGCTTAAGAACCTGCTCTGATTCACCGGAAGGAATTATTTTTCCTATAAATACTGCAGGATGATTTATTTTACTCAACACTTTCACAAATGATAAAACATTTTTTCTTGCAGGACCAATATGCCCGACACACAAAATAAAATCTTTTATTCCATATTCTCTTTCAAATAAACCCGGATCTGCATTTAAGAATCTATCTGACACACCATTATAAATGATCTTAAACTTTTTTTTCGGAATAGATAATCCTTCTGAAAGTATATTTAATTCTTCACTTGTATTGGGAGTAACCTTGCAGGACCAATTACAAATATCCCGGGTAAAACCGTAATCAAACCAGATTCCGCGGGCAATTTTTCTTAGACCCAGATCAATTTTATTTATAAATTTTAAAAAAGATTCTGAATGTGTGCTATAAAAAACTGGTTCAACAATAAATTTAATATTGTAGAGATTCATATTCCTTGCAATATTATATACTGCAAAGTTTGAGCTTACAAGATGAACTAAGTCATAATCATTTAACCTTTGTATCCCATTGATTAAATAAATCTACTTCAATTCCTTTTTCAATAAGTTTTTTTCTAATCTCAATGATCTTTGTATAGGGACCACCTTTTGATAAAACAACACCATCGTGAGTTGCAAAACATATTTTCATAATTTTCTTTTTCGCACCTCAAAAAGAATATCATCTTTAAACATTCGGTTTGTATAATTCCTTAATGATGAAGGATTAAAGTTTTGATCATAACTAAACTCGGGAAAATCAATTTTAATCTTTTTTGAATTATCACCCGTAATAGGCATTAAATAATTTTTCCCCTGACGGGTTGGATATCCTGAACCAAAAAGAATTGTCAGTACTATTAGCCGCGGTTTTTAATTCATTTTTATTCATTGAAGCTGAATATTTAATTCTGGTTCTTTCTTTCCACCAGGTTGAATATTCACTAAATGTTAGATTAGGAAGATTCATATCATTAACAAAATTAAAAATTCTTTTAAGGATTTCATATCTTTTTTCCAGGGGATGAGTATATAAAATTATTGGTTCGGTTAAAGCAATTTTATTCCTGATTACATCCACAAAATAGTTATACATTTCATCATCATTAAAACCCGAATGTGAAAGTCTGCCAAAACTGATTGGATGAATTGGTATTTGAATAATTTTACTCAATTCTGTTTTTTTTGTTGAGTAAGGAAAACAATCGTAAGCATTTGAGAATTCCGAAGAATATTCTAAACCTAAATTTTCTGCTGCTTCATTATATGGATTATTCCATTCACCAAAAGGAGCTGCAATTCCTTTGGGAAAAATCGAAGCATCATTTAAATCCTGAATTCCTTTTTTCAGATTTACATAATTTTTTTTATACGAATTAAAAACTCTATGCCTGTAGCAATGCAAACCAATTTCCTGATCTTCAAAAAAGGAAATTTTTTTTATCCAGCTTTCAGCGGATTTAGTTTCTATAAACCAGGATCCTTTTATATGATTATCTCTTAAAGTATTGTATAAAGAATCAACTTGTTCAGATGTTCCAAAGTCAGTGTCAATTCTAAATAAAAAAATGTTTTTTGAATTGCCCGGAAAATTCCATAAAGAAACAAAAGGAAGATTTCTTTTATGATACAGAAACTCAATTGAGGATTTTATAAAATGATAAATACCTCCTTTAGAAACTTCTGATACTCTTTCAGATGGATATTTTCTTATTGAGGAATAAAAATTTTTTCTACTAACCCTTTGATCAAATATTGCCGAAACAAAATTTCCGGGAATTACCATTATATTTCCTGATCCAAGCTGGTATGAAGAAACAGCGGAAATTCCGTCCTGATTATAAAATGAATTTGCATTTACTGCAACACAGCAGGTTTTGTATAAATCAATTAAAGGAAGATGATGGTTAAATATTTTTTCTTCTGAAAAAATATATTTGATGTAAACATTTTTTGTTTTTATTACAGACTTAAAAAAATTTGCTTCAACCAGAAGACTTCCGCCATTTTCAACATAGCTGAGTAATGATTTTTTTTCCTCTTCATTAATTACTGAGTTAACTATTACAACTGCATATTCATCCGGGGATTTTTTATTCCATTCAATCTGTGAAAATGGGATTCCGATCTGTTCCAGGATGGTATTCCAGTGAGGAATTGATTTTGTAATTGCAGTTTTAAGATTCAAATGAAAATCCGTTTTATAAAATTTATTTCATCACTTCCAATTCTTAACAGGATAACAAGTAAAGGAATGAAAATAAAAAGAGCAATCAGTATTTCAATTATAAGCGACATCTTTATTAGTATCATAAACAGAAAAACCAATATTGAAATAGACAAAGGAATAACAATAAACTTTACAATTTCTATTTTAATATCTCTCTTTAGAAAATAAATCATATATGACAAGGAGAAAAGATTAAGTATTGTGAATGAATAAATTACCCCGTACTCACCGACAAATGGTGTTAGAGTAAATGTAAGAATAAGAAAAATAACGAGTGCAATTAAAAGTGAAATTGTGTAAATCTTTTCTTTCATTAAACCGATTAATGTATTGGCAAAAACGGAATCTATAGTTGTAAAAACAAAATAGACGAGAAGGACTCTGAAAATAAAAATCGCTTCCTGGTAATCAATACCAAAAACTTTTGTAATAATTAACTCGCCAAGAAGGAATAAAAACATTGAAGCCGCTAATGTAATAAACACATTTATTTTAAGGACAGTGTTAAAAATATTTTCAAGCGAACTTTCTTTTGTTGAAATCACATTTGTAATCTTCGGTAAAAAAATTGTTACAAAAATCCTGTCAAACATCAGGAATAAACCGACCATTTTAAGCGCGGCACTAAATACTCCCGCTTTGGAATTCCCTGCAACAGATGCAATATATATTACCGGGAAGGCAACAAGAAATTGAGAAATGTACGAAGCAATTCCCAAAGGAAAAGATTCTTTCAAAGTTTTAATAAAATTCTTTTTACTTTTTTCATAATGAAATGAGTAGCCGGTTTTTTTATAGAAATAAATAAAAAATAAAGATGTTACTACTCCCCCTAACGTGTATGCTATGCCAGTTAAAACTGCATCATCTCTTTGTTTTACAAATGCCGCAATTAAAAGAAAATAAGCAGCTGTGCCAATAATTCTGGAGTAGGCAATTTTTTCCATTTTCTGGATTCCTACAAAAAACCACTCAAGCAAAAAGGCAGTTGGGAATAAACAAATAATGTATGAAAGAATTATGTAACTGATTTCTGAAAAGCCGGAGATTATGAATGTAGCTGTTACAACTATTACAAAAACTATAACTGATATAGTAAATCTTCCCCAGAATATTTCACCAGCAATTATATTTGATTTTTCATCAGCAGCAATTTTTCTGGTTCCTAATATTATTAATCCACCCGCTGATAAGACTGATGCATAATTTAAAACAGATAAACCAACATTAATTGCTCCGAAACCTGATTTACCAAGTACACGTGCGAGGTAGGCAGTGGCTAAAAACCCGATGAACTTCATTGCTAAGTCCATTGAAAAAAGAGATAGAGCATTACGAAGGTTTTTATTCAAACTATATTGCCCGCATTTTTAAATAATGATAGAATTTTATGATGAAATTGATTTCCAACAGCAGTACAGTTCAAAAAATATTTTTTAATTAACGGCAAACTTATTAAGGATCTTTGTAAGATTTTCTTTTCTATTTTCATTTGCTTCAAAGAAAATAATTTTTTCATCCTGAAATTCACTTATACAACCCAAAGATGGAGCAATAATATTTTTCTTATAATTTATTGCCAGAACAATTCCGCCGGATGTTAGAATATCCACGTAATTAAAAATAACGTAATTAGCAGAATTCAGGAAAGAGGGCACGTCTTCATCCGGGATTACACTTCCGACAATAAAAATATTTTTATCCCCTGCAAGTTCTTTCAATTGATTAAAGTAATCTATGCTTCCCTTCTTTACAAAACCTGCTATTACAAGTTTATTATTATTATCAAGCTCCTGGAAAATTTCAATTATTTCTTTAATGCCTTTATATTCTGCAATGGCGCCGAACATTAAAAAAATTTTATCATCTCTCTTTAACTGATTACTAAAATATCTTTTGTTAAGGTTTGCAATTGCCTTTTCTTTACTAAAAATATTCGCCGGAAAATCCGGATGCTTAACAATAAAGAATTTTTTCTTTTCTACGTTAAGAATATCTGCAACGGCATTAATTGCACTTTGGCAATGAACATGCAGTTTGTTTGCTAAATGTGCAAGCCGCCTTCTGATTTTAATATTGAGGTAAACAAATTTATTATGATGGGGATAACGGTTATGCACCGTCCATATAATTTTTCCGCCAAAAATTTTATAAAGGATAATCCAGAGTAGTTTCCAAATAATTCCTAAAAATGATTTGAAATCTTCAAATTCAAACCAGTGATAATGGAGAATAGTTTTTTCAGATTTTAGTCTGCTAAAAAAAATTTTGGGAAGAGAGCCGGCGTTGAAAGTTTCAACCTTAACTGAAGATGAATTGATTAAAAATTCTTTATAAAGCTGGTAAAGATAACTTGTACTACTGTTTACCAAAGGAATTTTAGGGAGGACAAATATTTTTGTTACATCAGGAGATAATTCCCGGTACTCTTTTAGTAATGATGTTTCACTCATTAAGTTCTTTTAAATTGAGAAAGAGCTTATGTAATATAGCTAAAATTTAAAACCCAATGAGAAATGATTAGCACTTCCGAATCCAAGAGAAAAAGGAACAAAAGCATAATCAAAATTGAGGTTGCCCCACACTAAACCTATGCCTCCTGTAAAACCCCGTGATTCATATCCAGTTTGATACCCTGCCCGGAGAGCAATTGTTCTATTATAATTTACTTCACCACCAAGATTGAAATGATTCTCGTCTTCCCTGGTATATTTTTGAAACTCCGCGGCAACAGTTATTCCCAAATCAGAATTGGAAAGATCAAATGAATATGCAGAGCCGATGCGGAGTTCAGCAGGTAACTTAGTGCTTTCTGTTCTCAACGCATTCATTGAACCAAGGTTCTTAAAAACAGCACCAGCAGTTAATCCCTTAACAGGTGAAAAATAAGTTGCACCAAAATCTACAGCCCAGCCGGTTGCTTCATCAATAAATAATCCTTCATATAAATATTTAACAGAAGTGCCGAAAGAAATATTATCAAGTATAAAAAATCCTGTTGATACACTTCCAAAAAAATAACTGGCATTAAAAGTTGTTTCGGCATCGCCAGGTTTTTGCCGTACTTCAATATCACTGATTGATGTTAAGTTAAAACCTAATGCAACCGGCAGCCCAAAAACAACTGATCTGATTCCGCCAACTTCACTTCGAATATCCTGAACCCATTCATTATGCATAAACATAACTTCAGAATTTTCCTTACCTGCAAGACCGGATGGATTATAAAAGAGAGAAGTTACATCATTTGACAGTGAAGCTCCGGCATCACCCATTGCAATATTCCTGGCTCCAAATCCCAGTTTTATGAATGACAAACCATTGTTACCAGCAGATTGGGAGAAAATAGTTATTGTGGAACCGATTATTAACAGAATTATTTTTTTCATAAACTTATTCCAGATTGTAAATCTCAAATCTCAAATATTAAAAGATTTGAGATTTAAGTTTTGAGATTTAAAAATTAACATTCACTCCAACAATATGCCTGTCCTGGGGAGAATATTGTTCAATCATAAAAGCATAATCAACACCAATTACTACATCGCCAAAAAGTTTTGAATAAGAAAATCCAAATGCCGGTTTTGCAGGACGATCTTTATTACTTAAATCAAACTGATCAACTCCGCCCCTGAGAAATAATTTTTCAAAGATGTTATATTCAACTCCCAACCTGATTATATTACTTTTAGCGTTGCTGTTTTCATATTCCAATCCAACCGTAATCCCTTTTTCTTTATTAGAATAACCAATACCTAATTTTACTAAAAGCGGAAATTTATCTTCTGTTGTTGTTCCGCCATCCTGCCCGTAAATAGGAGCTGAATCCCATTTGTATTTACTGTTTATATCTGAAATCATTAATGCAGCATTGAACATTTCATTTATTCTGTACAAAGTACCAACATCAATTCCAAAAGCATTTGCAGAAATTTTATCATAAAGTTTGTAATAAAATAATTTTACATTAACACCGATTGAAAGTTTTTTAGAAAAACGGTTCGCTACACCAATAAAAAACTGGTTTTCAGAAGTAGAAAGATCTCCAGTTTTTAACCCGTTATTATCCCGTCCATCAATTTTGCTTACACCGGAATTAATTATTCCCAGACTTAATCCGGCAGTTGATCTTGGTTCACGATTTTCTTTTGCAGAATCTTTAACATTGTAAAAATCAAATTTCTTAGTAAAGTTTAAAAAGTTCAATTTTCTATCAAGCGATAAGAATGAATATGACGTTTGAAAAGAATTTCCTTCCTGAAAAACTGTTAGAGCCGGGTTATAATAAGAAACAAGATTACCCTGGATTACAGCCGACATTGCATTACCCATTCCAATTCCTCTTGCGCCATATCCCATCCTGCTGAATGCCCCTGGTTTAACTGCAATCTCAGAAAATTGAGGTTGAGCAAATAAAAAGGCTTGAGAAATAAAAAGTAGAAAAAGAAAAAATGTAAATAGCCACTTGTCATTCTGAACCCGGTTTATGGTGTAAAGAATCCCGATAAAAAAATCTTTAGGATTCTTCCTCATTTCAAGAATGACTTTCTTAGTTATTTTTAATAATGTTAGATTCAAAAATAATTCCTACTGTAAAACCATTATTTTTCCAAAAACAGGATCATCATTATCTAAATCAATCCTGTAAAAGTAAACACCATTTGGAACAATATTGCCGTTATCATCTCTTCCATCCCAGGAATCAATTACGCCATTTGTTTCAAGATTAAAATTATCCACTTCGTGAGTTGGTGCCCCTCTTTCAGCATTCTGCAAAACAGTTCTTACATAATTCATTGCGAAATCAAAAATCCTGATTGTAACTGTGGATCTTTTTCCACCAGTGCTATACTTTAAATCTATTAATTCATCAGTTTTTGGAGAGAATGGATTTGGAAAGGCATATGTTTCTCTTTTTGATGTTAACGGCTGAGAGGCAAAATATAAAATCCATTCATTCGTCCAGCCATTTAAACTATTTATGTTTTTAGCAAGCCCATCAGTTGATCCCAGCCAAACATCATTATCCTGAGAAGCCGCTGCGTAAAAGACTGTTGTAGACAAAGATAATCCGCTTCTGTCGATAATTGAATTGGGCAATACCCAGGTAATTCCCTGGTTGTTCGTTCTGAAAGCTCCGTTATCTGAGGGTGTAATTACCTGATTGGATTTAAATCCAAAATTATGTACTCTTTCACCTTCAAGAAAAGTATTCCAGTTTTCTCCGCCATCGGATGAAGAACTGATTGCATAAAACTCAGTTGAACCTTCTGCTCTCCATGTTGCACCCCACACTGTATTATTTGAAGCATTGTAACCGAGTGCAACGATAAAATTTCCGCTTACAGGATTATCCTCATTCTGATGATTAAATTTTCTCCAGCTTATACCATTATCTGTTGATTTATTAATTCCATTTGCAGTGCCCACATAAAGAGTTGTGTCATTAACTGCAACTACAGAAAAAGCCCTGTAATTAAGCCATCCCCTTGTACCGCAAAAGTTACCGGCAGCAGGTGAAATGCAAAGATTTATTCCACTTAATGTATCATAAGGTGAAATAGAGTTTAAACTATCGGTGGGCAATATTACTCTTTGCCACGTCTGACCCAAATCTGTACTTTTCCTTAGACCGCCTGCAAATGAAGTGATCCAGACAGTTCCCGGTGTAAATGCTATATCATAAGTTACGTTCTGTTCTGCAACTGTAACGGGTAAAATCCTTAATGAATTAACACCGTATTGCTGAACGCTGTCGTTTGAATTATCGAGAGGCTGAGAAATTGCTGTCCAGTTAATTCCATTGTTAGTAGTAAATTTTAAACCTGTTCCTTTGGGTACAGTTCCACCTCCAGGTGCATCTACAGAAGTAACTGTTGCTGCCCACACCATTCCATTGTAATATCCTATTGAAGTAATTCCATCTTCACCAAAAGGAGCAGAACCATAAAAGTTTGTCCAGTTTCCACCCCTGTCAAATGAAACACTTACTCCCCTGCTTGTACCGAGCCATACTGTATCTCCAATTGTAATTATATCTGTAATGCTATTGCTTGCGGGGTTTGAAGCTGAAATTTTTGATAAATGATTTTCTTCATCCTGAAAATAAAAAGACTCCGGTCTTATTTGAGAATAGGATTCTGTAAATGAAAAAAATATTAATATGTATATAAGATTTTTTATTTTCATTGGATAAGGACAAGATAATCTATTGTATTGCTAAATAGTCCTCCCCGGTCTTTAGCCTGAAATTGAAATCGGTAAGTGCCTTTTTGATTATTCTGATGTACAGAAATAATTCTTGAAAAAATACCATCGCCGGCAACCTGATCGCCATTCTGCAGAAAATTTCCATCATCAAACATAGAAATCTCAGAACCACCGGAACTATCGGGGTTAAATACTTTGAAAAAAACACTCTGGATATCATTTAATCCATTTGAATCTGCAGCCATAACAGTTGTAATGATAAAAAGTGTATCAGTAACAATAACAGTATCGGGATCAACTAATGCATTGGAAATAACAGGGGCAACATTAGTCTGCCCGTTATCATAAGTAAACTGCTGTAGTGCAACTAATTTAGTTACACCATTAATGTCAGTTATATAAAAATTTATTTTATAAATACCTATCGGGTTCTGCTGACTAAGTAAAAGAATGTTTGAAAATTTATTGTCTCCGGCTACGTTATCTCCATTTGCCGGATTTCCATTATCCAAAAGTATAAAAGGATTGTTATTTATTTTTTTCCCATCTGACGCAATTATATCGCAATATACTTTATTTACTCCTCCCGAGGAATTTAAAACTAAAAAAATGGTTTTTGATGAATCTCCCACAACATAATTAAATGAGCCGAAATTGCTTACACCTGTTACCTGGTAACTTGTTGTTGAAGTATCAATAACCCCATCAAAATCTTTTTCGCAGCCGGAAAGGATTGCGAAGAGCAGAATTACAATTCCCGTTAAAAGGCGGGATCCTTCCGAAAAATATTTTCGCATATATTTAATTTAACCTGAAATAATTTCTTTTAATAAGGCAAAAATATGGTATAAAAAATAAAGGTATATGGTATAAAAGGTATACAGAAGAAGTTTTCATTTTATTTTCAGAAATAGATTGAGCTGCTCTTTTGTTTAAATGCTAAACTATCATTGCAGGGTAATCTTGCAATATCTAAAACTCATCCCGGTACAGTTATTAAAAATGGATCTGGCGAAAAGCAAATTATTAAGATAAAAAAACTAAAGTAGCCGACAAGCTTTCTTCTAAAATCAAGTTCAGATTCATCATAAATCTGTGGATGCTCTATCTTTATTATAAAGTAAAGAATTAATGCCCAGAAAAGCCACCCCGACCATCCGATACCGATATTTATATTTAAAATTGATTCTATTATCCCGGTTATTCCCAAAATTAGTAAAATTGAAAAGCATACAACTGCAATTTTAAAATGAGTTTCCTTCCCAAACATTGTATAACCAATATGCCCTCCATCCAGCTGTCCAATTGGAATCATATTCATTGCTGTAATGAATAATCCGAACCATCCTACACAAAGAAAAGGATAGTGATAAATTTCTGACATCGGCGGAAAAAATTGATTTGAGTGAATGAAGATCAATTTAAAAAATGAAAACAATAACGTGTTCCCAAAAACAAGATTTAATCCATTTTTACCATAATCAGAAGAAAAATAATCCGGATGAATTGAAAGCAAATAATCAACCGGTGGAACATTTAAGAAACCATAAATAAGAATTATAAGGCAGGCAACAAAACCTGCAATTGGTCCGGCAACTCCAATATCAAACATTGCCTTTTTTGTAGGGACCGGAGTTTTTGTCCTAATAACTGCACCCATCGTTCCGAAATTTATAAAGAAGGGTATGGGTGGAAAAGGAATGTAATATGGAAGAGTTGCTTTTACTTTATGATACATCGCGGCAAAATAATGCCCAAACTCATGACAGGTTATTATGAACAAAATTGAGAATGAATATGGTAATCCCTTTAAAATAAATTCATATTCATAAGGGCCGCCTGTTCCGGAAATCCATTGTGCCCCGGCAATTGTGGTCGTAAAAAAAGTCAGAAGAAATAATCCGGAGTGGAGCAAATAATTTTTCTTCTCTTTTTTAGGCCTTGTCGGCTGATAAATATTTTCTATTTGTTCAGGTTCATCCATTAGATGTCAACATTAATTCCGAATGTGGTGTATTTTTCATTTAAATTAAAATATTCGCCATGAATACTTCTGCCTGAAAAATAAGTTAAGATAATACTTATTCCTTTTGAATTATAATTACCAAACTTAATTCCCGCTGCTATAATATTGTTACCCAAAAATTTATCAATCTTATTAAGCTTAAAATCATAAGCTAAAAATGGAGTGGCAAAACCAGCGATAAGGTTATCGGCATAACAATCAAAACCAGCCTGGTAAATTCCTTTTCCAATAAAATCTGGATTTGTGTGCACAAGATATGTAAGGCCGATATAAAATCTTAAACCATTAAACCTGTAGTAAGGAAATAATTCCAGAAATTCGCGGCTGTAAGTTCGCGGATCTCTTCCATTCCTCCAGCTTCCGGTCCGGGTTTCAAAAGCACCATCAACAAGATGTGCGCTTATATGGCTGAACCTGAATCTTACACCATATTCTTTTTCTTCATCAATTATTTTATATCCTGAATTAATTCCAAATAAATAATCTACTGTTTCAACAGGGAAATAAAAATTGCCGCTTCCTCTTAACCTTGTATATGTAAAAAGATCAGCACCGAATGAGAGAGATTTGTTCCCGGATTTATGTAAAAAAATATCTGATGAGGTTCCAATATCAAGCCTGATCTCCTCTCTTCCAAGCAAATAGGCAAAACCTGCTTTAGGTTCAAGGAAATTTGCAGTAAACGGCTGGATATTAATTTCTGCAGGAAACCATTTATTCTCTGTTTGTGAATTTGTAAAGTTTGAAACAGTAAGTATGAGAGATAAAGACAAAAGATGGCGCATCAAAAAGTTTCCGGGTTTGACATTAATTTCTTTTTTAATTTCTGCTTGATAAGCTTGTTATAACCATATTTAAATTTTGATGACAGGCTTGATATTGCATATAAGTTTGTGGGGAACGCAAACGAAGGTTCAAAATAACAATTAACCGTACACCCCTTACAAAAATCAAAACGTCCTTCCATCTCTTTAAAATATTTTATCTTTTCAGAATTTCTTATTTCAGCAATCGGTCTGTCTATTTTAATTTTTTCACTTTCAAAATGATAACAAGGCAGAATTATTTCATTAATATGGTGAAATGACAATTACTCTGGTAACTGCTTTACAGCTTGGGTCGTTAATATCATTGCCGCCATTTTTTCTTAACTTTAAAAAACCTTTATTGGTGTAAATATTTATTTTATCATTAGTATATTCTTCAATATAATCCACAGCTTCATCACTAAGACCGGGATTTCCCCAATAAGAAAAAACAGGATTAACAATTAAGATAAGATTTTTTGAAACTGCTATTTCGTACATCTCCGGAAGTTTTTTATAAGTTTCATTGGTTACGGTAAAAAGTATATCAGGAAATTCTCCGAGTGATTTCGCAATATCTATACTTTCAAAAACCTTTTTATAGCAATTTACTTTCCTGATCCTGTTATGCTCCTCTTCATCCGGTGAATCCAATGAAAAATGAAGGAGATTAATATTTCCCGCAAGTCTTTCTGCAAACTTTGGATAAAGCAAAGCGTTTGTGGTTATACTTGTCTGCAAATTCAATCCTTTGGCAAATTCCGCCATCAGGTGAATTTCTTTGTGAAGAAGAGGTTCACCCCCGGTAAGATCAATAAATTTTGCCCCAAGCCTTTTTATCTGCTCAACATTTGATTTAAAATCCTCAAGCTTTGCATAAGGAGTATTATTAAAATTTTCATGAATTCCGAAATGGCAGAATTCGCAGAAAGCGTTGCACCGGTATGTTACATAATAATTACAGAGAAGAAGCATTTAAAATTTCCGGTTTTTCCATACAACCTTCCTGCTTTTTATTAAAGTGAAAGGAAGGATTAAAACATAAATGATATAATAAATTTCAAACACAAAAAAATATTTAAGATTTTTTGTTAATCCTAAAAATTTATGAATTGGATAAAGAACGAAAAAATCTATTGCCAGTTTAAAGACCACTAAATATAACCATACAGCAGAGAAATAAAAAGGAGTAAGAAGCATGAAGAGACTCGTAACAAACGCTGTTGTCATTACAATATATCCTCTTAAAGGCACATCAATCCCTCCAATTGCCCATCTTTTTTTCTGACGGTAAAGCTCTTTTAAATTCCTGCATGGAGCAGAGTTTACCAGGGCTTTTACATCAAGAGGATAAATGATTTTATACTTTTTTAATTTATCAATTGTATTGAGGAGCTGAGAATCTTCGGTAACACTGAATGGTAAACTTTCATAACCGCCGACATCTAAATAAGCTTTCTTCCGGTATGACATATTATTCCCGATGCAGCTAATCGGGTAACCAAGATTAATTGTTCCAGCAGCAACTGCAAGAAGATAAATAAAATCAATTGCCTGCATTCCGCCGAAGGAATTTTTTGCATCCTGAGTAGTATAACCATTTACCATCCCGACATTCTTTTCATAATAAGAAGCAGTAGCATAAGCCCAATCAGGAACCGGTTCGCAATCGGCATCAGTTGTAAGTATCACTTCCCCGCCTGCTATTTCTATTGCATTTGCAAGTGCATTGGTCTTTCCTTTTAAATTTCCAATTTCTTTGTTTGTTTTTATTTTTTTGAATCTTTCCTTACCTGAAATAAAATCATCAATAATTTTTCCTGTTGAATCTGTTGAACCGTCATCAACAATAATAATTTCAAGTTTACCGGCAGGAAAAATTTGCCGGTCAAGTGACCGAAGACATCTTAAAATATTTTCTTCTTCATTTCTTGCTGCAACAATTACAGAAACTGTCGGAAAATCGGGTTCGCTGATTTGGGGAAATTTTTTACTCGCCCCTATCATAAAAATTACTGACTGGATAAAATAAATTGCAACAAAAATCAGGAAGATTGTTTCAAGCATTCAGCTGGTTCTCCAAATGTAAATCCTTTATTTGCGGCTTCATCAAATATAAAATTGATTGAATCTTTAATTATGTCTTTAGATTTAACACTATCATGAAGAACAATAACAGAATTATTCTTCAGATATTTATTCACTGCAAATTTAACTGTTTCAAAATTATTTTTATAATCCTGTGTAAGTAATGACCACATTACACACTTTAAGTTTTTCTCTTTTAATATTTTTTGAGTGGAAACTTTAAATCTTCCATAAGGCGGTCTGAAATATTTTACCTCGTAATTAAATTTTTCTTTTAAAAAGTTATTAAATGAATCTATTTCATTAACAGTTTCCTCATAACTTATTCGTGTCAATCTTTTATGATTAAAAGTATGATTGCCTATAAGATGACCTTCATCCAGGATTTCTTTTGAAAGTGTGAGATTGTTTTTTACATTATTACCAACACAAAAAAAAGCAGCTTTAATTTTCTTCTCAGAAAGAATTTTTAAAATATTATTTGTGTTCTCTAGAATAGGACCATCATCGAAAGTAAAAAGGATTTTATTGTTGGATGTGTGCCAGCAAAAATCTTTAAATATCTTTTTAATAATTAACGGGGGTTTATAACTGTAAACCAATTTTCATATCCATAATTCAATTTATTTTATGTGCAATTTAAAATTATTAAAGCATATATAATAAAGATGATGTATTAATCTTTTCATTCTCTTTACTAAATTGAATATTATAATTAAAAGACATTTAATGAAACATATTCAGGACCATAAAAAAGGTTTAATAGCAGTTTTCATTTCTGCCATTCTCTGGAGCACCGGCGGTTTGTTTATCAAACTTATCAGTCTCAATGCTATGGAACTGTCTTTTTTCAGGTGTGTGTTTGCAGCAATTGTGTTTGCAGTTATTTTTAGAAAAGATATTTTCCTTGCAAACGGTTTTGCTTTTATTAATGCAATATTTTATGCGGCGGTTTTAATCCTGTTTGTAATTGCAACAAAAACAACCACTGCTGCAAATGCAATTTTCCTTCAATACACCGCACCAATTTATATTTTGATATTTGAACCTTTAATTAATAAAACCACTTTTGAAAAAATTAATATCATTACAATTATTATTTGTTTTGCAGGAATGATTCTTTTCTTTATGGGTGAGCTTTCTCCCGGGCATCTTGAAGGAAATATATTTGCTCTGCTTTCAGGTTTAGCTTTTGCATCTTTTATGATTGGAATGAGAAAAAATAAACCAGAGCATCAGTTCAGTTCAATCTTTTATGGAAATATAATTGTTGCTTTGATTTGTCTTCCCTTTATAACCGGTTTAAAAACAGTTTCATTTTCTGATTTATGGATGGTTGCATATCTTGGAATTTTCCAGATAGGAATTGCTTATGCTATTTTTAGTTACGGCTTAAAAAGAGTTTTTGCAATTGAGGCTTCATTAATAGGAATGATTGAACCGGTGCTTAATCCGGTCTGGGTTTTTCTTGGTTATAGTGAAGTTCCCTCTTTTATGGCAATTGTTGGAGGGATAATAATTATAACGACAATTTCAATAAGAGCATTCGTTATAGAATCATCAGGAATTAAAAAAAGATTTGGTGTACAATGACGGAAATGAATTTATTTATTCTATTAATTATTCCATATTTGCATTGAGAAAAAATAAATAAACTACAACTGTTTTCATAAAGTAGTATTGATCAAAATAAAAAACAGAAATTATTTATTTTGAATTAACAATTAATAATCTATTTAGGAGATTCTGAAATGAAAGGAAATGAGAAACTATTAAAAGTCCTTAATCAATTACTTGCCGATGAACTAACCGCTATTAACCAGTACATGCTCCACTCGGAAATGTGTGACAGCTGGGGATATGAAAAACTTCACAAAGCTATTGAGAAACAGGCAATAGATGAAATGCATCATGCTGAATGGTTAATCAAAAGAATTCTTTTCCTTGATGGAATGCCTGAAGTTTCAAAGCTGAACCCGATGAAAATCGGGAAGAATGTTTCTGATATTATCGGGAAAGATCAGAATGCTGAAGTTGATGCGGTTAAATCATATAATAATGCTATTGCATTGGCCCGTGATGTTGCAGACCAGGCAACGGCAGATTTACTTACTAAAATACTTAACATGGAAGAAGGACATGTAGATTGGGCAGAAAACCAGCGGAAACAAATTGAAGATATGGGCTTGGAAAACTATCTTGCAAAACAAACTGAAGGAGCAGCAAGCTAACAGCTGTCTTAATTAAAATTTAAGATGAGAAAAGTAATTATATCCGTTGCTGTTAGTCTTGATGGTTTTATAGAAGGACCTAACGGCGAATATGACTGGTGCTTTATGGATCAGGACTACGGGATAATGGATTTAATGAGAAGAACTGACTCTGTTTTTTATGGAAGAAAAAGCTGGGAATTGTTTGGCAATTATACTCCTGCCGAAAGTGCAGCTGAAATGGAAAAGAAATTTTTTAATGAGATGCTGAAGAAAAAACCGTATGTTTTTTCAAGATCTCTTAAATATGTTAAAGGTGCAGCGCTTATTAATAATAATGTTGATGAAGAAGTTAAGAAAATTAAACAGCAGGAGGGAAAAGATATTTATTTATTCGGAGGTGCAGATTTAACAACTACATTTGTTAATTCAGATTTAATTGATGAGTACCAGTTAGCTTTTCACCCGATAATACTTGGCGGAGGTAAACCGTTATTCATTAATATTTAATGAAAGAAAAAAACTGCGGTTATTTGATTCCAAAACTTACCAGACCGGACTAATAATGCTCTCATTAAAACCCGACAGGAAAAATTAAAGCACTATTCTTTACAAATTTTCTTTAGATATTTAAACCTGATAGGAACCACTAAATGAATAAAATGAAACATTTAATATCGGCAATACTTTTTGCTCGCCATTTTTGGATCAATGAATATTTTGCATGCAGAAGTTACCGATTCCTCTGCAAACGGGTTCACAATAAAGGATGTTATTAATATATCAGCTTCACCAAAAAAGGTTTATCAGAATATTGTGAATATTGGTTTATGGTGGAGTTCAACTCATACATATTCGGGAAACTCAAATAATTTATTTCTGGAAGATAAAACAGGCGGATGCTTATGCGAAAAGCTTGATGGCGGAGGAAGTGTTCAGCATATGATCGTAGCATTGGTGATTCCGGATAAAATTATTCGTTTACTTGGCGGATTAGGACCGCTTCAGGCACTTGGTGTTAATGGAAGTCTAACTTTCTCCTTATCTCAATCAGGTTCAGGAACAGAACTTGAAGTAACTTATGCTGTTGGCGGTTACAGCCCCGGAGGATTACAGCAGCTTGCTTCGCCTGTTGACAGAGTTTTATTTGAACAGCTTACCCGGTTAAAAAATCAGGTTGAAAATGGCAAGCCTGGATAGAACGGAACTTATTATTAATTCAAAAATCTAAATCAGGAGTATTATCATTTTATAAAAGTTATTCTGATGAACGAAGTGAAGAAGAACCTTAGATTTTAAATATAGATTCTTCATCCCGATGAATCGGGATTCAGAATGACAGAAACACTTTTGTAATTAGCACTTAACATTTAAAATTAAATATCAGACTAAAACTTATGATCAAAAAACTTAAAGACACCGGAAGATTACACATAACAATTTTATTATTTCTCTTCTGTGCATTCAGTTTTCATCTGTTCCTGTTCAGAGTTTTTTATACAGGCACATTTGAATTCCGTTTTCTAAACTGGAATCTTTTCCTTGCTTTTATTCCCTGGTTCTTAAGCTCAATTATCATTTTAAAGAATTTACAAAACAATAAAATTCTTTTATCCATTTTAATGATTACATGGGTTTTATTTTTTCCCAATTCACCTTACATATTAACAGATCTATTTCATCTTGGAATGAGTGCCAAAGCTCCAATATGGTATGACCTGATTTTAATTTTATCCTTTGCGGGGACAGGACTATTATTCGGCTTTATGAGTCTGCTTGATATTGAAAAAATATTGAGAGGCTTTTTAAGCAAAGTGAAAGTTGCATTAAGTATAATTGCGTTTCTGTTTTTAAGTGGATTTGGAATTTACATTGGCAGATATTTAAGATGGAATTCCTGGGATGTTGTCAACAATCCAGTCCCTTTGTTCAGCGATGTGCTGCATAAATTTGCTCATCCGGTATCTAATACAAAAATGTGGGCACTAACAATATTACTCGGCATTTTGCTTAACCTTCTTTACTTTTCATTTAAGTTTATAAAAGTGGAGAAGGAATAATTCTAAAAAGCCTCCCTTTATTAAAGGGAGATATCATCCTGATAATATAGTGTTGACAGAGGGATTATTTTTGCTTGCAACTTAGCATAGAACAAATCTCACTGATTTTCGCTTCGCTCATACCTGTCCCCCTTTACTAAAGAGGGACTTTTTATTTATTTGCTAAATTTATGATGTCTTTTTTAGATGATGCAAAATACCTATTCTGAATCCAGGGGAATTTTATTATGAAATTTTCATATACCCGATATCTCTCAGAAAATAAGCATGTCTTTTTAGTTAATCTTTTTACTTTTTTATTTTCCAGTACCAAAAACTATTTCGTGTTGAGGTAAGGTTCAAACTATATCCTGATTTATTTAGATCACTAATCAGAGAATTTCATTGAGACTCTGGAGCATTCATCCAAAATATCTTGATGCAAAAGGATTAATTGCATGCTGGAGAGAAAGCCTGCTTGCAAAAGCTGTCCTATCCGATAAAACAAAAGGATATAAATCTCATCCCCAGTTAAACAGATTCCGATCACATAATGAACCGCTGGAAGCAATCAATCAATATCTTTTTGCTTTATATGAAGAAGCGCTTAACAGAAATTATTTTTTTGATAAGAATAAAATCGGCAGCCTAAAAACAAATACAAAAATAAAAGTAACTTCAGGACAAATACTTTTTGAATTATCTCATCTTAAAAAGAAATTGTGGAAAAGAGATAGAAAAAAATTCATCCTTTTAAAAGAAATACAAAAACCTGAATTACATCCTTTATTTATTGAGACTAAAGGTGATATTGAAGATTGGGAGCGGCGATAATAATAATTTTTTAACTGCCAAATTCATAATCATTCCTGCATTATTCCTACATTTGTACTTATGAATAATAATTTTTCTGACAGCAATGATATTGTTATCAGGGTAAATGAAGTTTACAAATTCTTCAAGACTGTTAAAGCTGTAAACGGAGTTAATCTGAATATTCCTAAAGGACAGTTTGTAGCACTTCTTGGTCCTAATGGCGCAGGCAAAACAACTCTTGTTGAAATGATTGAAGGTATACAGAAGCCGGATAAAGGTGAAATTTTTATTTTGGGAAAAGAATGGAAAGGAAATGAAGATGAGCTTCACCAGGTCATCGGGCTTTCATTGCAGGAAACAAGATTTATGGATAAGCTTAATGTTGAAGAAACACTTAAACTTTTTGCAAGCTTTTATCATCTTGATTATAAAAGAACTGAAGAAATAATCGAAATGGTTGGTCTTCAGGAAAAAAGAAAATCTTATTCTGTTAATCTTTCCGGCGGACAAAAGCAAAGGCTTGCACTGGGGATTGCACTTCTTAATAAACCAAAAATTTTACTTCTTGATGAACCAACAACAGGTCTTGACCCAAATGCAAGGAGAGAAATCTGGTCAATTCTCCTTGAATTAAAAAAAGAATCGGATACTTCAATGATTCTTACTACTCATTATATGGATGAAGCTGAAAGGCTTTGCGATTATATAATCATAATTGATAATGGTAAAATTTTAATGGAAGGTACAAGAACAGAATTACTTTCGTCGGGAAAAGAAAATATAATTGAGTTTACACTCGAAGGAGAAAATCAGAAGGAAAAATTATCCGGGAACAATGCTTCATTTAAAATTGAGTGGGATGATGCAAAAGAAAAAGGGAATTTAATAATCGGCAATATGGAAAAAGAATTACCAGAGTTTCTTAACTATTTAAAAAGTAAAAACCTGCAGTTAAAGAATTTTGAGAGCAGGAAAAAAACCTTGGATGATTTATTTATTTCTTTAACCGGAAGGCACCTCGAAGACTAATGAAGAAAGAATTTTTAAAGTTTCAGCAGCTATCGGTTCTATTTATATCACACGTTAAAGAACTAATGCGTGAACCCGAAGTTCTTTTCTGGGGAATTGTGTTCCCGCTGCTTATGGCTTTGGGATTGGGAATTGCATTTACTCAAAAAGCAGATACTGAAAGAAATATTGCTGTCGTATTAATGGATTCATCTGCTGTTAATGGAGAATCAGCAATTTCTGATTTTCTTAAAAATAAAACTGAAAAAGTAAAACCTGAAGAAGAAGAACCAGATAAGTATAAACTTATGATCAAAGATGAAAAACTTGGAAACACTGAATACACTTTCCTTATAACCAATTGGGAAAAAGCAATCATCCTTTTGAAGCGTGGTGAAATTAGTCTTATCATAAAAGAAACTGATAATGGATTTGAATATCATTTTGATCCTGTCAGCCCCGAGGGTCAATTAACTTATCTTAAACTTTCAAGGGTTATTGAAAATAAAGAAAGTGCTGATAATAAAAGTAACATCGAACCTATGACTATATCGGGAAGCAGATATATTGATTTCCTTATTCCCGGGACTTTTGTCAATGGGAATTATGATGTCTTCTGTCTGGGGGCTCAGCTATAATATAATTACAAAAAGATCAAAAAAATTATTGAGAAGAATGATTGCTACCCCGATGAAGAAATCTCATTTCTTAATTTCTTTAATGATTGTACGCATAACAATGAACCTGGTTGAGTCTTTGCTTCTTTTCTTTTTTGCTTATCTTGTTTTTGGAGTAACAATTCAAGGCAGCCTTACAGCACTGTTTCTAGTTTTCATTGCCGGTAATATTGCATTTGCAGGTTTAGCAACTTTAATTTCATCAAGGACTTCAAATACAGAAGTAGGTAACGGACTTATTAATGCCGTAAGTACTCCGATGATTGTTTTATCAGGAGTATTTTTCAGCTATCATAATTTCCCCGATGTCATAATTCCTTTTCTAAAAGTATTGCCTCTAACATTACTTGCAGATGCTGTTAGAAGCATTTTTATTGAAGGTGCCGGTTACCAGGAAGTAGCAATTCCATTTTTAGTTTTATCTTCTATGGGAATAATTCTTTTTGCGGTTGGATTAAAAATTTTCAAATGGTATTAGGAAATTAAGGTGCCAGTCTTTCAATCTCCCATTTATTATTTTTTTTACGATAACAAATTCTGTCGTGCAGCCTGTTTTCCCTTCCCTGCCAGAATTCAAAAGTTTCAGGGATTAATCTAAAGCCGCCCCAGTTTGGAGGAAGCGGAATATCATCGCCAAATTTTTTTTCAAACTCATTAAATTTTTTTTCAAGATATTCTCTATCAGGGATAACTTCACTTTGTTTAGATGCCCAGGCACCGAGCTTGCTCTTTAACGGGCGTGTCTTAAAATATTCTGCGGAAATTTCCTTGCTGGTTTTTTCAGCTTTACCTGATATTCTAACCTGCCTTTGCAAATCCATCCAGAAGAATAGTAGCTCAGCATCAGGATTTTCAGTTAACTCTCTTCCCTTCCTGCTTCCATAATTTGTAAAAAAGAGGAAGCCATTTTCATCAAATCCTTTAAGTAAAACAGTTCTTGCAGATGGAGTTCCATTTTTATCGGCAGTAGCTAAAGTCATTGCTGATGGTTCTTTAATTCCTGATTTCAGGATAACATCGTACCATATCTCAAATTGTTTAAAAGGATTTTTATCAACCTTAGATTTTCTTAATTCATTCAATTTAGTACCTGTTTTATTAAAAACTTGAACTTGCACTTGCTCTTGAACTTTTACTGACTATGATTTATTTATTTAGTTTGATAAATTTACAATCAATACAGGTAATATTTCAATAAAAAAAATTAAAATGAAAACAAAAGATCTGACTGAACAACAAAAAGCAGAGCTTGAAAAATTTGGTGCTAATACCTGGTTTGTTGAGTATTTGCATAAGCAGTATGAAGAAAATCCATCTGAATTACCGGAACAATGGAAAAAATTTTTTGATAAAAGCACTGGTAAACAAAAAGATAACGGACAAACAGAAAAAACAACTAAATCCACACCGTCACTATCTTCTAAAATAAAGTTACCCGAACCTGGAGTAGGTGATGAAGTTAAGCTGATTGCAGGCAGCGCAGCTAAAATTCTGGATAATATGAACTCCAGTCTCTCAATTCCGGTTGCAACTTCTCAAAGGACAATTCCTGTTAAGCTTCTTGAAGAAAACAGAACACTGATAAATAAATTCTTAAAGAAAAATGAACTTGGTAAAGTTTCGTTCACTCACATAATTAGCTGGGCAATTCTAAAATCCATCAAAGCAATTCCCGTAATGAATAATGCATTTACTATAATTGATGACAAGCCGCATATTATTCAGCGAAAAGGAGTTAATCTTGGATTAGCAATAGATATAGAAAGAAAAGATGGAAGCAGATCTCTTCTTGTTCCTAATATTAAAGATGCAGGTAAATATAATTTTAAAGAATTCTGGGATAAGTATGATGATATAGTTGAGCGATCAAGAAAAGGTACAATTGATCCCGATGAATTTATTGGTACGTCAATTACATTAACAAACCCCGGGACAATTGGCACAGTAGGTTCCGTTCCAAGGTTAATGATCGGACAGGGTACAATTATAGCTGTTGGGGCAATTCAATATTCAGCAGAATACCAGGCGATGTCCCCTTCAACAATTTCCACTCTTGGTGTAAGCAAAGTAATGACAATAACGAGCACTTATGATCATCGAATTATTCAGGGTGCCGAATCCGGATTATTCCTTAAAGAAATTCATGAGTTGTTACTTGGTAATAATGATTTTTATGAAGAAATTTTTGAATCACTGAGGATCCCATTAAAACCTTTAACCTGGAAAACAGATTACCAGCCCGGAATATTTGAAGGTACATCGAACAAAGAAGAGATTGAAAAACAAGGACGCGTTCTGCAGTTAATAAATTATTACAGGGTGCGCGGACACCTTGTTGCAGACCTGGATCCTCTTGGTTCTAAAATTCCTTACCACGCAGAGCTTGATCCGGCAACATTTAATTTAACCATCTGGGATTTTGACAGAAATTTTATCACCGGAGGTTTCAGCGGTACTCCGACTGCCTCACTGAGAGAAATACTTGATATACTTCAAAAAACTTACTGCGAAAAGATTGGCGCAGAGTATATGCATATTCAAAATCCGGCTGAAAAAATCTGGCTGCAGAATATGATGGAACCGGTAAAGAACGTTCCGAACTTCGATATTGAACTGAAAAAAATAATTCTTAAAAAGCTCATCGTTGCAGAAACTTTCGAACATTTTATTCACAACAGGTTTATCGGACATAAAAGATTTTCTGTTGAAGGTTCTGAAACATTGATACCTGTACTCGATATGCTTCTGAATAATGCTAGTGAACAGGACGTTGTTGAAGTTGTTCTTGGAATGTCACACAGGGGAAGATTGAATGTTCTCGCCAACGTAATCGGCAAATCTTATGATTCAATTTTTACTGAATTTGAAGATATAAGAGATCCGAATTCTATACAAGGTTCTGGCGATGTTAAATATCATCTTGGAGCTACCGGCAAATATAAAACCTGGGATGGAAAAGTTATTACAGTTTCAGTGGCTTCTAACCCAAGTCATCTTGAATGGGTTAATCCTGTTGTGGAAGGAATTGTAAGGGCAAAACAAGTCAGATTTGGTGATAGTGAGCATCGTAAAATTATGCCTGTCCTGATTCACGGCGATGCCGCTTTTGCCGGACAGGGTGTTGTAGCTGAAACACTAAATCTTTCACAGTTAAAAGGTTATAGAACAGGCGGAACAATTCATATAATAATTAATAACCAGATTGGATTTACAACAACACCGGAAGATGCACGGTCATCTGTTTATGCAACTGACGTGGCAAAAATGATTCAGGCTCCAATCTTTCATGTAAATGGTGATGATCCAGAAGCTTCATTGTGGGTAACTAAACTTGCATTTGAATACCGCCAAATATTTAAGAAAGATGTAGTGATAGATCTTTTTGGCTATAGAAGGCATGGGCATAATGAAGGAGACGAACCGGGTTTTACTCAGCCTTTGCTTTATGAAAAAATAAAAAACCATCCTTCGGTAAGAAGCATTTATTCCGATTCCTTAATTAAGAATAAAATTCTTACCCGCGAAGAAGTTGATGAAATGAATAAAGATATTGAAGAAAAGTTGAGTGACGCATTTGATAAGATTAAAAAGAAAAGTTCTGCTTTTAAATCAGATTTGCCTCTTGCGGTTTCAAAAGAAAAAATTGAAGCAGTTAAACCTGTTAAGGATACTTCTATTTCTGAAGAGATGCTTAAACAGATTGTAATAGGAACAACAAAATTTCCGGATGGCTTCACAGTTCATCCAAAGCTTAAAAAATTTCTGGATAAAAGAAGAGAATTAGCAAATGGTCTTGATGAAGTTGATTGGGCTTTTGCTGAAACTCTTGCTTTTGGAAGTCTGCTACTTGAAAACACACCTGTAAGACTTAGCGGACAGGATAGTGTAAGAGGGACTTTCAGCCAGAGACATCTTGCTCTTACAGATATTGACAGCGGAGAGGAGTATGTTCCGCTAAATCATATTAAAAAAGATCAGGCATATATTGAAGCGCTTGATAGTCTTCTTTCAGAAGCTGCAGTTTTAGGATTTGAATATGGTTACAGCACAGCCGATCCGCTAGCCCTTGTAATATGGGAAGCCCAATTTGGTGATTTCTCAAATGGTGCTCAAATTATTATAGACAATTTTATAGTAGCTTCTTATGAAAAATGGAATCTTCCAAACAGTACTGTGATGTTATTACCGCATGGTTATGAAGGACAGGGACCCGAACACTCAAGCGCAAGACTCGAACGGTTTTTAATTCTTTGTGCACAAGATAATATCCAGGTTTGTAATGTAAGTACACCGGCACAGTATTTCCATTTATTAAGAAGACAAATTAAATATGCTATTCACAAACCTTTGATATTAATGACACCAAAGAGTCTTTTAAGACATCCTGAAGCAAAATCTTTAAAGAAAGAATTCTTATCCGGTGCATTCAGGGAGATCATTGATGATAGTTCCATAGATGATAAGAAAAAAATTAACAGGATTATTCTTACAAGCGGAAAAGTTTATTATGAATTAAGCAAGTATCGAAGAGATAATAAAATAACTGATACTGCAATTATAAGAGTTGAACAATTCTATCCTTTCAGGGAGAATAAAGTAAAAGAAATCGTGCATTCCTATTCGAATGCTAAAAAGGTGGTATGGGTTCAGGAAGAACCAAAAAATATGGGAGCGTGGAATTTTTTATGGAATAGACTCCAGGAAAATTCACTACCGGATCAAAAAATTTATTACATGGGGAGACCGGAAAGCGCAAGCCCGGCAGTCGGTTCAGCTAAGATTTCAAATCAGCACCAGGAAGAATTAGTTAGCGGAGCCTTTAAAATATAATTTTTTATCACTTTGTGATTGAGTAATCTGCAAAAACTCTCTCCGTTCTAAGGTGTTTCAATCTGATATTCAATACTATATAACAACATTTTATACTTTAATTTTATTGTAAAAATTTAGGTTTTAATTCATAAATTTTTTGGTATGGTGATTGTCTTTAACATTAAAAAACAGAAGGGCAAAAGTAAATGGAAGCAACTCTCACTGAAAGAAATATCCAAAAATCTAAATCATTTTTAATGTTTAAAATTAAAATCTATTTCCTGCAGCCTTTCTTTGCAGGTTCCCTGGGATTTCTGATTGCTCTATCAACATTAATATCAAGTTATTTTATTATTACCAAATTCTTTAAGATAGGTTTTGTTGCAATTGGTACACCTGAATTTCTTATTTCCTTCATTATAGGATTTGTTCCATTATTTATTTACACCTCACCTGAGAAACTCGAAAAAAAATAATAAACGCTATATAAACCTCGACCCGCTGATTTATCAGCGGGTTTTTGTTTTAAACAAATCACTACAATTCCCTTCTTGAATAAGAAACACCTAATAACTATTTTTACTCTTGAAATGGTGCTGCGGGCGTAACTCAGCTGGTAGAGTGTCAGCTTCCCAAGCTGGATGTCGCGGGTTCGAGCCCCGTCGCCCGCTCCAGATTTTTGTTCTTTAAGAATTTATTCAGATATTTCCACTTCAAATTTTGGGCGCTTAGCTCAGTTGGTTCAGAGCATCTGCCTTACAAGCAGAGGGTCCGGGGTTCGAATCCCTGAGCGCCCACTTCGTAAAAAAACCTCATTGATATTGTTAGGCTTTTTTATAATCCGACAAAATTTGTGTTCAACAAGATGGTTTTATTTTAATACAATCATCTTTTTGGTGGACAAAAATTTATTTCCATTATTTCCATTTGCTTCCAAAGTATAGAAGTAAACCCCGCTGTTAATTCGATCTGCACTAAATTCCAAGTCATGGTTTCCCGCTTCCAGATTTTTATCAAGCAATGTTACAACTTCCTGCCCAAGTACATTATAAATTTTTAGTGTAACATAACTGCTGTTAGGCAGTTGAAAATTGATAATCGTTTTCGGATTAAAAGGATTTGGATAGTTCTGACTTAACACAAATTCAATAGGATTAACATTTACTTCAACTATTGATGAATATTTGAAAGTGCCATTATAATCAATTTGCTTTAACCGGTAAATATTTTTGCCGACCACAAAACTATTATCTATAAAATTATAATCTTTTGAATTTGTAGTAGTTCCGGAACCTTCTATATATCCAATTTTAACCCAATCTTCTGTCCCGGATTTTCTTTCAATTTCAAAACCGGCATTATTAGTTTCAGAAGCAGTATTCCAATTTAAAATAATTTTTTCATCCTGGTAAATAGCTGTAAATGATTTTAATGCAACCGGCAGCACTGTTTGAACGGCATCAAAAAGATTAATTATTCCCCATCCATACTGGTTATCAGGATTGTTACTTCTCGAGGAAGTGCTTCGCAGTAAATTTCTTAACTCAATAGGTGTTAAACTTGGATCTGCCTGAAGAAGAAGTGCACAAGCTCCTGCCAGCAATGGACAACTAAAAGATGTTCCGCTGCTGAATTTATAATCGTTAGTAGCAAAGTTGGATGCAACATACACATTTGAACCCATCGCCATAACATCAGGTTTGATTCGTCCATCAACAGTTGGTCCCACACTGCTGAAACTTGACCTTGTTCCGCTGCTGTTTACAGCTCCAACAGAAATTACGCTGTCTCCATCTGCCGGTGCATTAAGTGTATTGTGGCTTGAATTACTACCGTTATTTCCTGCGGAATTAACAACAACAATTCCTAATCCGACAGCTAAATCTGCAGCAATTGTAATCCTTGCAGTGTTTCCATCCATATTCTGCCAGGTATAACTTTGATACGGAGAATCAAAATCAAGATATCCAAGAGATGTAGAAGTCAGATCTACTCCAATGCTATCTGCCCATTCAAGTGCAGCAATCCAGTTGTCTTCTTCGATGGGGGTTTCGCTATCTGTATTTTCTGTTTTTGTAAGAATAAAATCAGCACCGTAAGCAGGTCCAATTAATTCTCCCTGGCGGAATCCGCCGATTGTTGAAAGAGTGCTGGTTCCATGAGAACCATCACCCATATCAGAACCGTTCTGAACATTCGGATCGTTATTTACAAAATCCCACATTGCAATAATATTTAGTGAATCAAATACCTGGTGAGAAAGTAAATCAAAACCGGCATCCATCATACAAATAGTAACTCCCGCACCAGTATAACCCATATCATGCACCTGCGGAACTTTAATTTGATTTAACTGCGTATATGATTGCCCATAATTTAACGAATGAATTTCTCCAGGTTTCAGAATATTTTGGTTTGTTGTTGATGAAGAAGTACTTCCATTTTTTTCAATCGAATAATTATTCCTGATCCTGTTGACAATATCAAGCTGTTTAACAAATGAAAGGTGTGATAATTCTATTATTTCAGACCTGGATGCCCAGCCTGAAACTCCATTAAACCATTTTGATCTATGTTTAACTTTAAATCCTAACCCTTCAATTGTATTAATATAATTTTCGTTTAACGGGATATCTTTTTCACTAACCAGGTTTTCCTTATTTAAAACCTTGGAACGTCTTTTTAAAGATTTTTCACTAACTATGTTTTGGGGATTGTCAAAATATTTCTGAAGGCTATTACCTTTATCAGTAAAGAAAACCCAAAGAAGAACTTCATCGTTTTGATTTGTCTGATTAAAAGCTTCATTAAACTGAGGTGTAAATTTTTCAATTACGGATTGTGCAAATACCGGTGTAATAAAAGCGGTAACACAAAAAAATAAGATCGCTGCAGAATATTTCATATTGTGTCCTTCAAATAATTTTATTAGAACTAATCAACAATATTTATAAGTTATAAATTTATCAATAAAGAGACATATTCTGAAATCATTTTTCTTTTATAATAAAAATATTTTTTATAGTTTGATGTAGTATCCCTTCATAACCAAAGGTTTAATTTTAACTTTTAAAGGATTTTTAATGAGCAAGACCAAAAAGAAAAATAATGACTTCCTGTTTTCAACCGGAATTACAAAGCAGGAAAAAGCTAAAAAAGCCAGGTATCTCACAAAAAGAATAAATGAACTTTTCGAAAATATTTCCGAATGGATTAAAGATTTAAAAAATTATTCTTTAAAGAAAACTAACATCTCAGTCGAAGGTGAAAAACTTCCTTCGTTAGATATTTATTCGTCAAAAAAAATAATTGTTTCTTTCAAACCTACCGGGTTGTGGGCTTTTGGAGTAAACTGCAGGATTGATCTTGTATCAGGAAAAGAGACTAATGTAATTCTTGATGTTGCTAAAGAAAACAGTGAACCCGATTGGCAATTTATATCTTCTGAAGCAGGGAAAAAACCAAAAAAACTTACTAAAATTATTTTCAGAAATTTGTTAAAAAAGATTAATACATAAATCTGAAACCATGATTATCTCGGATGCAGCAGATTCACATAAGCTTTTTTATTCTTACCCAAATTAGTTAGATTAAATCATTCTTTATTAAAAATTATATGAGACCAATTTATCTTAGAGTAGAATCCAACAACCATACAAGAAAGGTTATGGTAGATATGCCTTACCTTGTAAGCCACAAAAAAATCAGACTTCCAAAATGGCAATTTGAGGAGGGCTTATTTTTACCTTACAAACCTGAAAGAACAAATGTGGATTTTGAGAGATATTATTTATCGAAGGACTTAATATTAAAAGAAGACCAGGATCATTACTTTTTTAATTTTCCATTCAAACCTGAGTTGGTTGAAACTGTAGCAGTTTAGTAATTTCTGGCTTAAGCTGAAAGTGAAGTTTTACTCTCACTCTGTTCAAAAATTTTCTTTAACAAAAATAATAATTCCTGTTTCGAAAATGGTTTTGATATATAATGAGAACATCCTCCATTTAAAAATTTTTCTTTATCGCCAACCATAGCATAAGCTGTAACTGCTATAATAGGAGTGGAAGTATAATCCGGAATTTTTCTTAGTATGTTAGTAGTCATTAAACCATCAAGTTCACCCCTTAAAGAAATATCCATTAAGAAACCATCATATTTTTTTATTGAAGCAATATCCAATGCCTCATTTCCTGTTCTTACCCAATCGGTAATATATTGCTCATCAAGAAATCTTAATATTATCCTGGCATTAACTTCATCATCCTCCACAAGAAGCAGCCTGCTTTTTTCGGAATCAAATTTTGTTTCCACTTTTATACAAACTCCCTTTCAGTTATAAAATTTTTATCCTGTAAATCCGTTTGAACAGGAAATTCAACCGTAAACTTACTTCCCATCCCAAATTTACTTTCCAGATAAATTATTCCGTTCATCTTTTCAACCAGCATTTTAGTAATGGTTAAGCCAAGTCCGGTACCTTCAAATTTTCTATTGTAACCCTCACTTACCTGCCTGAACGGTTTAAATATCAAATCAATTTTATCATCCGGAATGCCTATCCCAGTATCCTCAACTTCGATATTTATTCTTCCGTAATTGTAAGTGGTTGATATTGTTATACCACCTTCATTAGTATATTTTATGGCATTACTCAAAAGGTTGTTAAGAATTTTAGTTAACATTTTTTTATCAAGCTCGACTAAAAGACCATTAGTACCTGCAGCAAAATTTATTGTCAGGTGTTTATCTTCGGCAAAAGTTTTATATAAAATTACATTCTCTTCAATAACCTCAGTCAAACTAAATTTTTCGAGTTCCATATCAATTTTATCTGCTTCAATTTTTGAAAGATCGAGAATAGCATCAAGAGTTTCATTAAGTTTTTTCCCGCTTTTATAAATTACACCTGCTTTTTCTTTTAATTCAGGATCTTTACTGTCTTCAATTATCATTTCTGCATAACCGAGAATTCCAATTAATGGGGTTCTTACTTCATGACTCATATTGGCAAGAAACATAGTTTTCAAGCGGTTCATTTCTTCGGCTTTTTCTTTTGAAGCAACTATTTCCTCAAACATTTTTTTCTTTTCAGTTATATCTTCCTTAACAGCAATAAAATTCATTAACTGACCTTTTTCATCTACCATCGGAGAGATAATGGCATGTTCCCAAAAGAGTTGTCCGTTTTTCTTTTTATTATGTATTTCACCCTGCCAGACATTACCGGAAAGAATCGTATCCCATAAGTTTTTATAAAAATCATCGGTTTGTAAACCTGATTTAAGCAGTCTTGGATTTTGATTCAATACCTCATCTATAGAATAGCCGGTAACCTCATTGAACTTACTATTGACATACTGTATATTACCTTTTGGATCAGTAATTACAACACTAACCGGACTCTGCTCAATTGCTTTACTAAGTCTTTTCAATCCAGTCTCAGCAAGTTTACGTGCAGTTATTACATCGAATACAGCTACAAAATATTCTTTCTCAGGACTGTAAACAGAGATTGAAAACCACATATTTAATGCTTGAACATTTACCTCAAATATTTCAGGTTTGCCGGTTAAAGCTACTCTGCCATATCTCGCAATTAATTCTTTATCTGATTCCAGTATTCCAGGAATTACTTCTGATACTTTTTTACCAATAACATTCCTCAAACCAGTCAATGATTCAAATTCCGTATTAACCTGTAGATATATAAAATCCACAGGTTTTTCATCTTCATAAATCATTTTACAATGTGCTAACCCATTAAGCATATTTTCAAAAAGATTACGATATAATTCTTCACTTTTGCGGAGAGTTTGTTCGGTTTCCTTTTGTTTTGTTATATCATTAATACTTGTAATAAAGTACAATGGCTTACCATTTCCATCTCTTTGAAGAAATGTACTTACATCGGTCCAGATTATAGAACCATTCCTGTGAATATACCTCTTATTCCACCTTGCACTTTCTGTTTCACCTGCAAGGATAGAAACCATTATCTTTTCACTTTTATTGATATCTTCTGAATAAGTTAAGTCACGAAAGTGTATTTGTGATAATTCCTCTCTTGTGTAACCAAGAATCTCGCAAAATGTTTTGTTAAAGTTTGTCTTTCCATCTATTGTTGTAATTGATTTTCCAACTGGAGAATTTTCAAAAACATTTCTGAGTTTATTTTCACTAATTTTTAAATTTTCTTCAATTTGTTTTCTTTTGGAAATATCTCTTATTATCGCCTGCATAAATCTGATGCCTTCAATTTCTAATGAACGAAGACTTACTTCAACGGGAAACTTTTCTCCATTTTTCTTAACGTGAATTGTTTCATAAATAGTCCCCTCTTCATTGTATACCCATTTTATAAGTTCATTGAATTGCTCTCTTAATTCCGGTACCCGTAAAAATCTGCTTGAAAGTCCGTACAATTCTTCCTGTGTGTAGCCATAAACTTTAAGTGCTTTTTCATTAGCCTGTTTAATAATACCTTTGTCATCAGTTAAAAGGATTATATCATTTGCATATTTTGAAAGATAGTCATAATGCTTAAGAAGCATATTTCTTTCTTTTTCAAATTCATATTCTTTTTTATAGAATTTTAATCTGCTGTTCCTCCATAAAAAAATGATAATGATTGCTGATATTAATAGCAAAAGTCCTAATATAATAACTTCAGTATTAGTGTAAGCTTTTGTCTGATTAATTATCTCCTGCTTATCTAATTTATAATTATAAAAGAGAATGGCTGAAGTAATAAATACAGCTGCAATTAAAAATAATGCCCCAAGTATTTTAAATCGTTTTCTCAATTTTAAGTTCGTTCTATTTTATTATTAATATTTTTTTTAATTCATCTGTTTAGAAATATCAACATGGTCTTTATACATTATTCCAAAGTCATTACCCGGAGAAGCACCTGAACATTCAGATAATTCATTAAGAATAAGTTTTGCTCTTGTACTAGCTTCAAATGCAAAGCTAATATAATCATCCACATCACCTATTTCGCCGCCTAGATCCTGCCGAAGGTTTCCCAGGCAATTACTGATTGTTTTTAACTGCTCCTGCAAACTGAATGTTATTTTTGAAAGATAGGTTTTATTGTTATCTACATTTGAAGGCAAATCATTTTTTTTTGATTCTATTTTGCTCTTAATAATTATCCAGACTGTAACTTCATCCAAACCGTTTTGCTGTTTCCAGAATTTCAATTTAAAATTATTAATCTCCCCTGATTTTTTTATGAATTTGTTTTCAAAAGAACTATTTCCAGAATCATTGCTTAAGAAAAACTTATTAAAATTATTCTCCCCTGAAATTAATTGGCTTATATTTTTATTTTTAATTTCATTTAATGTATAACCAAGCAGTTGAGAAAATGAATCGTTTACAAAAAGAAAATTTCCTGTAGAATTAATACAAGCTATTCCATCGCTGCATACTGAAAAAATATTTTTTAAGATTTCTTTACTTTCAACCTGGGACATAATATCTCCAATTTTACAGGAAAAAATTATTCAATTATAAAATGAAACCTTATAGATATATAAATGAAAGAGTTGTAGTAGATTAGAGGAATATTTTGTAGTAGTAATTATGACATTTTCTGACAAATAGATTTCTTTATAAAAATCTCTTTAGAATGTATGAATTTAAGGCTTAATTATAATTAGGAAATAACCCACTTCGATGAATTTCGGAATGGCAGATATAATTTAATTTTTCCTGTAGTTAGGGATGTGAAATATTTTTTTGATTTTACTTGTAACAACTTTGTTTCCGAACTCAAGATGAAGACCACAGGCTGCAATGATATCAGTTTTAATAATACTTCCGCCCCAGGTACAGCCATGAATTGTGGTTTTTACCGGGGCTAAATTATTTTTATCAAACCATCCTCCGGAAACTATGTACTTCCCATCATCCAAAACACTGATAAAATAAACTGAGTTTAAAGCTTTTAAAATAACCTGGTCGCCTTCTTTCAACCTGCTTTTATAAAGCTGATTCAGGTACTTACTCTGGTCAATTATATTAGAAAGATCGCCGTTCATTTAAAAAACTATTTAAAATTTGTAATAGCTTCTTCAACTGAAGGGTATTGTTCAAAAATCTGGTTTAATTTTGTTATTGAAAGCAGACCTTCGATCTTATTGGAAATTCTTGCCAGCTTTAATTCTCCTCCAACATTCTTTACGGTTGTATAGCAGGCTACTAAAATTCCGAAACCGGAACTATTAAGAATTGTTACTCCATCCAGGTCAAGTACAATATTTTTCTTGCCACCATCAATAATTTTATGCAGAGCCTTATTCAACTCCTCGCCAAAAGGTCCTCCAAAAAGTTTTCCCCGGAGGTGCACTACAACCGAATTATACTTTTCCTCTATTTTCATATCCATTTTATTTTATCTCCTAGATAATTATTTTGAAAATTAGTTTAAGTTCTTAACAAGTTTTTGAAAACGCGGATTTCCTCTTAACGGTTCCCACGTTGGATCCAGTTTTAATAACCAGGGAGATATTGCATCTGTAGGTCTTTTTAACAAATCCTCAATTGCATCGAGAGCTAATTCCTGTTCACCAACCATTGTATAAATTTGTGCAAGATCCAGTAAACGGAATGCACCGCGCCAGGCTTCTCTTGTAACAGGCAACAGTTCGTAACCCTTCTTTCCTTCCCGAACAGCATTTTCTTTATCTCCAAGACCTGCATACGCAATGCCCAATGCACTGTGCAGTCTTGAATCATCCGGGTTTTTTACAATTTTTTCTTTCAACAATTTTATGGCCGATCTGTAATGTTCTTCCGCCGGTAATTTTTCTTTCATTAAACCATAAACTTTTGCCAAATATAAATCCTGCGGTTTATAAAAATATTGATCATCTACCTCTTTTATATCTTTAAACCTTTTCAAAGCATCTGAAAAATTTCCATCCATCAGATCGCATAAATAAAGTATGTTCTTGAAAAAGTATGAATCTAATCCAATTTTTCTTTCTATGGAATTCAAAACAATTGTTCGCGCACTTTTTGTATCGCCACTGCTAAGTAAATAGTGTCGGGCTTTAATTTCATAAGGGGCAATTGATTCCGGTGCTAATAGATTTGCTTTATCTAAAAATGGAACGGCTTTCTGATATTCTCTCAGAAGACCATAAGTTTCACCTATTGAAAAAACCGTCTGATAATTTTTAGGATCAAACTCAAATGTTTTTTTGAAGTATTCTATTGATTCTTTCATCTTTCCCTGACGTCTTAATACGAAAGCAATTCCATTGTATGCTTCAATATGCCTAGGTTTAAGCCTCAGAGCTTCATTGTATTCATTGAGAGCTGATTCATAATCCAGAATTCCGTGATAATAGTAATCCCCCATTGCGGTATGTCCTTCCGGAAGATCAGGATTTATTAGCAAAGATTTCTGAGCATTTGTTTTTGATTTTCTTAAATTTTCTTCTGAGCGATCAAAATAAGACCAGTGCATATTTGACTGAACTGTTGATAATCTTGCATAAGCTTCTGCAAAATTGCTGTCGAGTTGAATTGCCTCCTCAAGCATTTCCTCTGCTATTCTTTGATTCTTTTCATTAGTAATATCCTGTAAGTAGTAAACTCCTTTTAAATAAAGATCATACGCTTCGGAGTTTTTGTAATTGTAGTTTTAAGAGTTTTTTGCTCTGATTGGATAAGTTTTAAATTTAAAGCTTCGGCAACAGTTGAGGCAATTTCAGACTGAAGCGTAAATGCACTGGAAAATTCCGCTTCGTAAGGTTTAGACCACATCTGGGTAGAATTTTCAATATTTATTAATTCAGGATTGACCCGAATTCGTTTTTTCCCATCAGGCAATTTTTCCCACTGAACAGTTCCTTCAAGAACATACTGTACACCCAGCTCCTCACCAATTTGCTTTAAGAGATTTTTGGTGTTTTTATATTGCATAGCACTTGAGCGGGCAATTACACCTAAACCTGAAAATCCTGAAAGCTTGCTTGTAATTTCTCCCGTTATTCCATCAGCAAAATAATCATCATCAGACGAACCTAAATTTTGAAAGGGCAGAACAACAATCATTTTTCTTTCAGAGGTTGATGCTGTTTCGCCTGATTTATTATTAAAATATAAATATGCTGCAACAAGAAAAATAATAAAGCCGATAATCGCTGAAGGAACAACCCAACGTTTACTTTTCTTCTGTGTCGATGATTTAATTTTTGTCTGAAATATTTTTTCACCTGTGATCGGTTTAGACGTTAATTCATTTTTTATTTCATTTAGATCAGTAAGAAATTCATCAACATCCTGGTACCTGCTCATTTCGTTCTTTAGCAATTGCTTTATTAATTATATAAGTAAGTTCAGGGGAAATATTATCTGAAAGTTCAGGTTCTTCATTAAGAATTGAATAAATAATTGCCTGATCATAATCACCTTTAAAAGGCATATTGCCGGTTATCATTTCATAAAGTACAACACCGAATGACCATATATCTGTTCTCTGATCAACTTCTTCTCCTCTTGATTGTTCGGGTGACATATAGGCAGCGGTTCCAACTGTAGAGCCAATTTTTGTTAGTTGGGTTCCGCCTACCAACTTTAGCCAAACCAAAATCCATTATTTTGACTTTGCCTTCATTGGTAATCATAATGTTCTGAGATTTTATATCCCTGTGTACAATTCCCTTCTTGTGTGCGGCTTCCTAATCCTTCTGCAATTTGTATTGCAATGTTAATTGTTTCATCAACAGTCACTCCCCCTTGTGGACCCCTGATCAAGGGAACCGGATTTAGTATTTTATCTTTTAACTCGACGCCATCAATAAATTCCATTACAATAAATGTATTTTCACCTGATTCTTCAATTGCGTGAATCGTTGCAATGTTCGGATGGTTTAAGTGCTGCGGCGGCTTTGGCTTCTATCTTAAATCTTTCTCTTTCTTCGAGGTTACCTGCAATGTGTCTTGGTAAAAATTTTATGGCTACTTTGCTTTCGAGATTTGAAATCTTCGGCAAGATATACAATGCCCATTCCTCCTTCGCCTAGTTTTTCTAAAATTTTGTAATGTAGTATGGTTTCGTTTATCATGTTTTAATTAAATTATTATTTTAATTTTTTGAGTAACTCCTGGAAGCGTGGTTCATTCCTGATAGGATCATAATCCGGGTCATGCTCTATCCAATCTTTTTTTCCAAACCCTTTCGCAACAGCCTTTTCTAGAAGATTAAGAGCTTTTTCTTTATCTTCTTTTGCAAAAAGACATACGCCATTAAATTAAGACCCCGGCATCGTCCGGATATAATTTCAGCGCGCGGCTTATCCAACGAATAGCTTCTTCTTTTTCTCCAGTATCATATAAATTACCGGAGCCAAGAGATAGTGCTCTCCTGTCATCTGGATTAATTTCCAATTGTTTCCTTGCTCTCCTCAGACCTTCTAATTGAGTTTCTTTTTCATCTGGTTCACCTAGAACGCCAAGTGACTGGGAAAGAAGCAGCATGCTCTGGAAATCTTCTTTACGAACCTCTGCAGCTTTACGAAATAGTTCAGCAGATTTCTTTATCTGACCATTCCCAAAGCAGGCTCTGCCATATAAATAATATGCATCAAAAAAATTCGGATTCAATCTTATTGCTTCTTTGAATTCTCCTTCACCTTCAGCATATTTACCCGCAAGAGAAAGGACAAAACCGCGTGCTGTATGACTTTCAGCAAGATTTGAAGCTAAAGATAGGGCTTTTAAACTATTCTTTTCTGCTGCAGCAAGATCAGAACCTTTTGAGCCTTCCCATTCGTAAAGCCATGAGTGAACATCCGCAAGACCAGCATATGCTGAAGCATATTCAGAATCAAGTTCAATAGCTTTTTCAAACATATCTTTTGCTCCCTCCAGAAAAAGCTGATGAAAAAGCTGACGTCCTTTTAAATAATATTCGTAAGCTTCAATATTTGTTTCAGGGCGGCGTATTGCTTCTTTCTCTTTAGCTGTTAAAAAGCCCTTTAATGAAGTTGCAACGTTCTCTGCAATATCTTCCTGAATAGCAAATACATCTTCAAGCACACGATCATAACGGTTTGACCATAGATGTGAACCATCTGAAACCCTGATTAGTTGTGTAGTAATTCGCAAACGATTTCCTGATTTACGTACACTTCCTTCCAAAAGTGTATTAACATCAAGAGTTTTCCCGATTTCTCGAACATCAAGATTTTTTCCTTTAAAAGAAAAAACCGAAGTGCGTGCTATAACCCGAAGATTATTTAGCTGTACGAGAGAATTAATTATCTCTTCAGATATTCCATCGCAGAAGTATTCCTGTTCAGGGTCAGCACTCATATTAATAAAAGGAAGCACAGCAATTGAAGATCTTGAATCTTTATTAGAATTTTCTTTCACTTCTGAAACATCTGATCTTTTCTCAATAATATTTTTTAAATCATTAACCACATCTTTCATTTCCTGATAACGTTTTTCAAGTTCTTTCGATAATAATTTATTAACCAGAGTTTTAATATCATAAGAAAAACTTCCATTTAAAATTAAAGGCTGCGGCTCTTCGTTAATAATAGAATAGGCTATTGCTTGCTCATATTCTCCTTTAAAAGGTAAATCACTACACAGCAATTCATATAATACTACGCCAAATGACCAAATGTCGGTGCGGTAATCAATCACTTCACCTTTTGCTTGTTCAGGAGACATATAAGATATCGTACCGACTATTGTTCCGGACTTTGAAATCTGCTTACCTGTATTTATTTTCGCCAGACCAAAATCCATTATCTTAACTTTGCCGTCATTGGTTATCATTATGTTTTGAGATTTTATATCTCTGTGTACAATTCTTTTCTTATGTGCAGCTTCTAAACCTTCTGCTATTTGTATTGCAATATTTATTGCTTCATCAGTTGGAATAGGGGTGGTTTTGATTTTATCTTTTAATTCAATTCCATCTATAAATTCCATTACTATAAATACTTCTGAACCAGAATCTTCAATAGAATATATTGTCGATATGTTTGAATGGTTTAATGATGCTGCTGCCTGGGCTTCTATTTCAAATTGTTTTCTCTCTTCTTCATTTGATGAGATGTAATGAGGTAAAAATTTTATAGCAACTTCACGTTTTAGTTTTGTATCCTCAGCTTTATAGACCACACCCATTCCGCCTTCGCCTAACTTTTCGAGTATCTTATAGTGTAATATTGTTTCACCAATCATTCTGCTAAGTGCACCTCCTTCAACAAATTCGCAAAACGTGGATCTGATCGTATCGGATCAAATTTCGGTTCAGATTTCAAATTGGTAATAAACGGATCTTTTTCTTCGACAGCTTTCTGAAGGAGTGCAAATGCTTCATTTGTATTACCGAGATATATCTCGATAAAGACAAAGTATGACGTGGGTACAAACATACGGGTCGAGATATCTTTTAATTTCGCACGTAACACCATCGCTTCTTTTTTTCTTCCGGTCACCGCATCCACACATGCAAGAAGAAATATATTTGTTGAGTCTCCTGTTACCCGTACTTCAGTCTGGTAAGCGTCGTAAGCAACGTCATATTGTTTTTTCATAAAATAACAATCACCCAAATTAGAGTGGCCGTATGGAAATGTTGTATCAATATCTATGGTTTTTTGCATCTGATCAATCGCTTTGTCGTATTGACGCGCATAGTAATACACAAAACCTAAATTTTGATTGATACGTAACGACAGCGGATCGAGTTTTACTGCATGTTTGATTTCACGTAGTGCCTCAACAAATAATCCCTGACATACAAGAGTCATAGCATACCAGTGATGGGCTCTCGCATAGTTCGGATTCAGTTCGATCGCTTTCCGGTATTCCCGGTTGGCTCCTTCAAAATTCCAATCATAAGAATTAAGAAAATCCGCCAATGATGCATGTGCCTCGGCAAGTTTATCATCTAATCTTAAGGCATATAGAGCTGCTTCCCTTTCTTTGGGGTAAGCCTCTTCCGGGCTCATATAGTAATTACCGCCCATAAGCCCGTATCCGTCAGCTAAACCGGCGTACGCAAGAGCGTAGTTCGGATCTTTTTCGAGTGATTGATTAAAATAATCTATCCCTTTTTTTAATGCCTCCCGGGTACGCTTGTTCAAATAATAAAGTCCTTTTAGGTATAAAGTATATGCTTCCGAATTCTCCGTATAGTTCTTTGCGAGACGACTTTCTTCTTCGCCAGATAATTTTACTCGAAGTTGTTCAGAAATATCTTTTGATACTTCTCCCTGAAGTGAATAAATATCCGACGCATGCTTGTTATATTGTGCACCCCAGAGATGTTGTTCGTTACTTGCATCTACTAATTCTACACTTATTGCGTAACTGTCGCCTGCCTGTGCGATACGCCCAAGAAGCACACCCTTAACATTGAGCTTCTTTCCAACTTCCTTAACATCGATATTATCACCAGCATAACGGAAAACTGCATTTCGCGACATCACAGTAAGTGAGGGAATGCTGGAAAGACTATTGATAATCCCTTCTGTGATACCATCACTCAATATATTAGCAGATGAGTCTGAACTTGTAATTGAAAAAGGAAGAACTGCAATTGAATTGATTTCGGAACCCTTTCCTAAGAACATAAAATAAGCAGCTACAGCCAAAAGAATTAATATTGCAGAAGGAACATAGTAACGACGTAAATTCTTCTTCGGCTGTTGGGTCTTTACTTGTGAAGCGGTAGAATGCATACTATCATGATCTGCCCTTGCATACTCGATATTCTTCCGTTCTCTTCTTAGATCTGCAATGATATCATCAGCGTGCTGATAGCGTTCTTCTTTGTCTTTCGCAAGCGCTTTAAAAACTATTCGCTCAAAATCCTCTGATACTTTATCATTAAATCGTGCAACAGGTTGAGGAGTTTCATTTATTACAGAGTACACTAAAGCAGCCTGGTGTTCCGCATTAAACGGAAGTCGTGTGGTTAACATTTCATAAAGAACAACGCCAAATGAAAAAATATCAGAACGATTATCAACTTCTTCACCAATTGCCTGTTCAGGAGACATATAGGCAGCAGTTCCAATTGTACTTCCGATTTTTGTTAATTGGGTACCTTCACCTAATTTCGCTAGACCAAAATCCATTATTTTAACTTTGCTATTATCGGTAATCATTAAGTTTTGAGATTTTATATCTCTGTGAACAATTCCTTTTTTATGTGCGGCTTCTAATCCTTCTGCAATTTGAATTGCTATGTTAATCGCATCGTTATTTGGAAGGTTAACCTGATATGCCGCTATAATATCTTTTAGTTCAATTCCTTCAATATATTCCATCACAATAAATGTATCTCTCGGATTCTTCAATAGCATGAATTGTAGCAATGTTCGTTTGTTTAAAGCGGCAGCAGCTTTAGCTTCAATTTTAAATCTTTCTCTTTCTTCAGAATTATCTGCAATGTGTCTTGGTAAAAACTTGATAGCAACTTTGCGTTCCAGGTTCAGATCTTCAGCAAGATAAACAACACCCATTCCGCCCTGCCAATTTTTCTAAAATTTTATAATGTAGAATTGTTTCACCAACCATTTAGTTGCTCCATATTACTATGTAGGCTTCGGCGGGGCATCCCTCCTGCCGGCAGGTTCGCCGAGCTTCTCAACTATCTTATAATGTATGTTTTTGCCGATCATAATTTTATTTTACTTCATTTTGTTCTTAAATTCCTCAAACCAGTTTTCTACAAATACTAATTTTCCCTGGTTTGAGTCCGTTAAACTTTTTACTGCAACAATGTTTTTACCATCTTTTGTAACTGTATATTTTAAATAATTGGGATTTGTTAACAGCACACCTGCTGTATTCGCTGCGAACAATACTTCCGGATTTTCCGATTGAAAATCAGGACCTGTTTTAACTTTCGCAACCATAAGTTCATTCCGTCTTGGATTCACAAAAAATATCTCGTTACCAATCCATTGCGGATAAATACCTCCTTCAAAAGATACCTGCCACTGCTGGTCGGCTTCCGGAAAGTTGGTTACATAAGTTTCCAATTGTCCGCTTTTATCAGATTGGAAAGATATAAATTTCCCATCCGGTGACATATAGGGATACCATTCATCGAATCTTGATTCAAATAACCTTATCGGCATACTCTCTTTCCCCATTTCAATATACCAGATGTCACTTTGCATACGAGGCTGTGTTTCTCTTTTTGAAAATAAAATGAAACGTCCATTTGCTGACCAGTAAGGGTCACCCTCAAATTGTTTTGTTTGAATTAACAATTTTGCAGATGTGCTGCCATTGGTTGTTTGTAAATAAATATCAGCATTCTCAGAAAATCCGGATGCAAAAACAATTTCCTTTCCATTCGGTGACCAGCTTGGTCTCCAGGGTAAAGAGATGTCAAAAGAAAGTTGAGATTTATTTCCTTTAATAATATCATATAACCAGATATCAAATTTTCCACTTTCCTCACTACTCGAAACAACAATTCTTTTTCCATCTGGTGAAACCGCTGGTGAGTATATTTCTAATTGCGGCTGACTAATTTTCTTTAATAACTGTCCTGACCGGGAAAGTAAAACCAATTGTTCACCATTGCTTTGATTTCCCACATTTAAATAATTTAGCAATCCATTTTGGGATACGTTCGGCTGTATTGCATTCCTGACAATCAAAAATGGACTCCCTGTTACTTCTAAAGAAGATGCATCAAATGGAATTGCCCACATATCCGAACTGTTGGGGGTAATTAAAGAGATTAAGATATGACCACTATTTGAATAAACAGGTCTCTCAATAAAATTCTCAAGAGGGCTGCTATAAATAACAGTACGCTTATTGTCAGTTTGTAATATTATTTGATTTTTCCCATCAATACCATTGGTACTAATAAGCAACGATTTAGCATCGGGCAAACCCAATACATGTGTTAAGTTTCCATGGATTGCAGATAATGACGAATCACCTCCGCAAATTGGTTTCAATTCACCGCCAGAGGATGGTACCTTTAATAAAGTGTTTCCACCTAAATTATTCCATGTTGTAACCAGTATAGAATCATCAATTCCCCAAAATCTTGGATAGTAATTATTTCCAGTTTTGATGATCAATACATTTCCAACACCATTTACGGATACCCTCCGGAGTTGGTGATCTTGGGTAGCTCCAATTCCAGTAAAATAAGCAATATAATCGCTGTTTGGAGACCAGATTATGTTTGATATATCTTCATCGGTTTTAATTTCTACAGGATCGATTCTATCCAGATAGCGAATCCATAGTTTTTCTCCCTGGGAATATGCAACTTTTTTTCCGTCCGGGGATAAGATATAAAAGTTATATTCAGATGGCCATTGGAATTTACGGACTTCTTTAACCGGCTCCGGAAGTAAATTCCTGGAAACTATTGCAGTTAAGATCGCAACTAAAAGAAATGACACTACTAAAATTGTTTTTTGTTTTATGTTCCGCTTGTATGGTCTATCATTCCTTCGAACTCCGGTAACTCCAGGATCAAATTTCTGAAACTCAGAAATTAAACTTGTTCTATGAATTCTTGATTTACCCGAATCGCGCTTTACACGTCTTAAGTTCCTTGCGATTTCAGCGGCAGATTGATATCGTTCAGCAGGGTCTTTTTCCAAACATTCAAAAATTATTGCATCAATCTCCGAATTGATTTCAGGTTTAAGTGATGAAACAGGTTCGGGATTAACATTAACTATTTCATACATTATGGCTGTTTCGTGCATTCCTTTAAAGGGAGACTCGCCGGCAAGCAACTCATATAAAACAACCCCCAAAGAAAATATATCCGTTCTGTGATCAACTTCCAGTCCCTGCACTTGTTCGGGTGACATATAACCGATAGTTCCCATTGTAGTACCTGCTTTTGTCAATCTTGAAACCCCGGAAGTTTCTCTTAGTTTCGCTAATCCGAAATCCATTATTTGTACAATCCCATCTTTCCGGATCATTATGTTTTCAGGTTTTATATCCCGATGGACAATTCCTTTCTCGTGTGCAGCGGCTAAACCTTCTGCAACCTGTATTCCTATTTCAAGAATTTGTTTTTCCGAAAGATGATCTTTTTTATCCTTTAGAGTTTTACCTTCAACAAATTCCATCACAATGAATAAGCTGATTATCGTACTCTTCAATGGAATAAATGGTACAGACATTAGGATGATTCATAGCTGAGGCGGCTTTTGCTTCCTGGATAAATCTTGCTTTGTCATCTTCTGATGCAGTTATCTGTGAAGGAAGAAACTTTAGCGCAACAAAGCGGTCGAGTTTAGTATCCTGGGCTTTGTAGACTTCACCCATCCCACCTTCGCCAAGTTTTTCAAGAATTTTGTAGTGAAGTATTGTTTTTCCAGGCATAAAATTTCTTTACTAAAATTAAAATATTTTTTTAATTTACTCTTACTATCATTTGAGGAACCGTACCGCCCGGTTCGCTTTGATCTATTGTGAAGGTGTAAGTTTGATCTTCTGATCCGGTAATCTCGTAGACATGATAGGTACCATCATCAGGTACAGGAAATTTAGAAATTCTTTTATTAGGTGTTTCAACGGTTAAATTGTAATTTCTGTCCTGTGCAGTAAAGCGGATATGTTTTCCATTAGACATATCCAGTTTGCTAACTATACCGTTGTCGTACCAGAAGTCATCTTTGTTTAAATCTACTTCTTTCATTTTTCCTCCAATGGTTTATTTTTTAGATATTAGTTTTTCGAAACGGTTATCATCGCGAAGATTTTTTAACTCGGGAATATGATTTAATTCTTCGATGGGATAACCATTTTCAAATGATTTCTCAATCCATTTAAATGCCTGATCCCTTTTTCCAAGCTGTTCATAAACCACAGCAACAAGAATCATTACATTAACATCTTTAGGATTTAAGGACTCAACTTTTTTTACAATTGAATATGCACTATCTGATAAATTTAATTCTGTACAATAGCTTGCAATATTTGTTAATACAAGAGGATCAACCGGATTAATTTTTAACTGTTCTTCAGCCAGCAATTTAGCTTTTCTCAGGGCAGAAATAATTCTGGATGAATCAGCAGAACTCTGCCTTAAAGCACCGGCAAGGTAACCCCACACGCTGTAATCAGTATCCTGTAATTTAAGTGCCTGTTCATACATAGTTGCAGCATCTTTATAAAGTCCTTCATAATAATAAAGAGTTGCCAGGTTAGAATAAACACTATAGTCCGGTTCAATTTCAATTGAACGCTTGAACATTACAATTGCATCAGCTTTTTGATCGAGGTAATAATACATTGCCCCAAGATTTCTATATGCCCCTGCATTAAGTGGTGTTAACTTTATCATCCGCTCAAATTGCTGAGCAGCTTCTTTATATTTGCCCTGTAAGTAATAAAATACACCAAGATAATTATAACCTGCCCAGTAATCAGGTTTCATTTTAATAACTTTCTTATAGATTGATTCTGCTTCATCCAGCTTACCCTGCTTGTTATAAGCAGTAGCTTGCCCGGTATAAGCATCAATATTCGTTGCATCAATATTTTGAGCAATTAAAAATTCTTTATTTGCTTCTTCATATTTACCGGTTTCATTATAAAGTAAACCAAGAGTGATGTGAACGGGTGCAAGGTTCTTGTTTATTTTATCAGCTTTAGTACAGTTTTCCTGGGCTTTATTTATCCAGACAGTCTCTTTTGTTTTAGAATACATTCTTAAACAAGCTTCCCCCAGCCCTGAATATGCCAGAGCAAATCCCGGATCTTCTTTTAAAGCTCTTTCAAATAATTCTATTGCTGAGTTCAGTTCGGCTGTATTTCCGAAATGCTGCAGGTTCCCTTTTGCCTGAATATATAATTCGTTTGCAAGAGGATTATTTGTTTCGCCGCTTTTTAATGTACTCTGTATATTTTCTTCAAGCTGAATATTCATCATCTCTGCAGTTATAAATACAGCTTCATTTTGTATCGAAGATGCCCCGGTCAGAGGTTCATCAATAATCCTGGAACTAATCTGTCTTTTCTTTAATGGGTCAATAAGGTTCAGGATTAACTGATACCTGTTATTTAATTTTTGAATGCTGCCGGTAATTGCAAGATTAATTCCGAAAGCTTTTAGTGCATCATCAATGCTTTGAACTTTACTTTTCTGCATTTCGCTTGTAGGAACAAACCACAATTTATCTTTATATTGTTCCAGCTGAGAAAGTTTACTGGTAATAACTTCAGAAAGACCTTCTGCCAGATATTTATCCTCATTTTTATTTCCTATAACATTGAAAGGAAGCACAGCTATATGCTTTTCAACAGGAAGCAATGATGCCTCATTTAAGGGAGATACATTATTAAGCTGAGGTATGTATTTAAATAACAGAAACGCAACTGCTGTTAACAGCAATAAAATTAATATTACTCTTAAGCTGAAAAACTTCGGTAAAGTAAATTTACTGACCTTAAAATTCTTATCATCAAACGAAAATTTCCGTGATGACGTCTTTGAAAAAAGCTTTGAATTTTCTTTCAACAGGTTTAAATCATTTAAAAGTTCTTCGGCAGATTGATATCTGTCTTCTTTATTTTTTGAAAGAGCTTTTTGTATTATTGATTCCAGGGGCTGTGGAATATTTTCATTATATGATTTAATCTCAGGAGGATTTTCATTCAGGATTGAATAAACCACTGCCTGGTCATAGTCGCCTTTAAAAGGAAGATTACCTGTAAACATTTCATATAGAACTACACCAAAGGACCAGATATCCGTTTGGTGATTAACATTCACACCAGTTGCCTGTTCAGGAGACATATATGAAATAGTGCCGAGTGTCATACCTAACTTTGTAATGTTTTCTGCACCGCTCAGTTTTGCTAATCCAAAATCCATTATCTTCACGGCTCCGCTTTCAGTAACCATTATGTTTGAAGATTTTATGTCCCTGTGGATTATACCTTTCTTATGTGCGGCTTCAAGCCCTTCACAAATTTTAATTGCGATATCAATTGCATTATCAACTGAAATCTTTTTTGTTTTTATTTTACTTTTTAATTCCTCTCCATCAATAAATTCCATCACAATAAAAACATTCTCATCCGCTTCTTCAACGGAATAAATTGTTGTAATATTAGGATGGTTTAATGAAGCTGAAGCTTGTGCTTCAATTTCAAATCTTTGCCGTTCTTCTTCATTTGCAGAAATATGATGTGGCAAAAACTTAATTGCTACTTCACGTTTTAATTTTGTATCCTCTGCTTTATAAACTACTCCCATCCCGCCTTCGCCGAGCTTCTCAATTATTTTGTAATGTAATATTGTTTCGCCGATCATCGTTTATCTTTCATTTTTTCTTTACTATAGTGGAGAGATTCTCCTTCATCAAGCTTCTTTAAAATTTTAAAATGAAGTATTGTTTTCCCAATCATGTTTGTTAACTCATAATGGGAGTTTCATTTTTTTCATAAATGCAGTATTTGACCATCTTTTAAAGAATATATAATACCAGATTACTACAATCCAACTTTATTTAATAAATCTTTGAAACGGGGATCTGAACGAAGTTTGTCAAGTCTTGGTTCAACCTTTAAGTAAGGAAGCCAATTAGAATCTTCTTTATATGCTTTGTTCAGCCATTCAAAAGCAAGGTCCTTTTCTCCAAGTCCTACATAAATAAGAGCGAAACTATAAGCATCTACGTATTTTTGTTTGGATGAATTTAATAATTGGTTAAACATTTTTTTAGCATCGTTTGATTTGTTCTGCAGGGCATATACATATCCCATAGAAGCAATTATATATGTGGCATTTGGATTAAGCATAAGCGCTTTCTGAAATTCAATTATTGATTCATTAATCTTGGCTGTTTGCTGTAATGCCCAGCCTAAATAATAATGCGGCCAAAAACTATTTGCCTCAGATTTAATCGTCTTTTTGCATTGCTCAATAGCCTTATCATATTGCCTTGCAAAAATATAATGCCAGGCAAGGTGAGCATTTAATACATCATCGAGCGGGTCCAGTTTCAATGCAGTTTGACTTTCAACCAATGATTCTTTTGTTCGTCCCATAGCGGTCAGGTAGTGTGAATACCAGTGATGTGCCGTTGGATATTTCGGGTTTAATGCTATTGCTGTTTTTAATTCCTTTTCCGCTTCAGCCCAATTCCAGGCATAGTTAAGATAATAAAATCCGAGAGAAGCGTGTGCTTCTGCAAGAGAATCATCAATCTGCAGGGCTTTTGTTAAAACTTTTTTACCTAATAGACCGGCTTCCATCGGAGATAAGTTGCTGGATTCCCAATAAGGTGAAACGAAATAACAATCTGCTAAACCAACGTAAGCTGGAGCATAATTTGAATCTTTCATTATGGCTTCATTAAAATATTCAATTGGCTTAGCAGGACCATATTGCCTTTGACTCCAATAATAGCGTCCTTTCAAATATAACTGGTACGCTTCCGCGTTTTCAGTATAATTTTTATGAAGCGGCATATCATTACCTTTTGTTATTACTGGATTCAATTTTTGATAAATCCCATTTGCAATATTTTCCTGAATTTTAATTAAATCGCTTATTTTGCTATTATACTGATTTCCCCAGAGCTCGGCCTGCCTTTTTATATCGATTAGATCAGCTTGAACAATTAGGTTTTCTCCTTGCTGAGAAACTCTTCCCGTAACAACGGCTTGCACGTTCAATTTCCTGCCTATGTCCTCAAGATCATTAATATGTCGTTTGAATGTGAATGCTGTATTTCTCGGGATAACCCTCAGGGAAGTAATTCGTGAAAGATTATTTATCAGGTTTTCAGTAATGCCGTCGCTGAGGTATTCTACATCAGGGTTACCATTTACATTCGTAAAAGGCAAAACAGCAATTGAATTAATTTCAGAATGTTCGTTCTTGATAAATATAAAAGTTGCAATGATGACAGCAAAGAGCAAAATTACACTGAAAAGAATTGCAGTTCGTCTGTATTTACTGACATTAAATAGCGAATGTTTTGCAATTACTTTATTAGTAGATTTTAAGAAGCTACCTGATCTAAGTGAGTCAAGATCATTCAACAATAAATAGGCAGATTGATAACGTAACTCCGGATTTTTTGAAAGCATATGATTTAAGATCTGAACTAAATCCTTTGGTACTTTAAAATCAGAGTGCTCGATGGGTACCGGTTCTTCATTTATTATAGAATATATCACCGCCTGATCATAATCACCCTTGAACGGCATCTTGCCTGTAAGCATTTCGTACAGCACAACGCCCAATGACCAGATGTCCGTTCTGTTATCAACTTCATCACCTCTTGCCTGTTCAGGGGACATATAAGCAACAGTTCCAACTGTACTTCCGATTTTTGTAAGCTGAGTTCCCCCTCTCATTTTTGCCAGGCCAAAATCCATTATCTTAACTTTACCTTCGGTGGTTATCATTATGTTTTGAGATTTAATATCTCTGTGAACTATCCCTTTCTTGTGTGCTGCTTCCAATCCTTCTGCAATTTGAATCGCAATATTTAAAGCTTCATCAGTTGGAATTGAAATGGACTTTATTTTATCTTTTAATTCAATTCCATCGATAAATTCCATTACTATAAATGTATCATCACCAGATTCTTCGATTGCGTGAATTGTAGCAATGTTCGGATGGTTCAGAGCAGCAGCAGCTTTCGCTTCAATTTTAAATCTTTCTCTTTCTTCGGGGTTACCGGCAATGTTTCGTGGTAAAAACTTAATAGCTACTTTGCGTTCAAGTTTTGTATCCTCTGCAAGATAGACCACACCCATCCCGCCTTCGCCTAATTTCTCGATTACCTTGTAATGTAATATAGTTTCACCGATCATTTAGTCGCTCCATATTACTATGCAGGCTTCGGCGGGCAGGCCCACCCCTGCCTGCCGGCTGGCAAGTTCGCCGAGCTTCTCTAAGATTTTATAGTGAAGTATTGTTTGCCCAATCATCTTGATCAATCCAAAGATATTTTTTTATTCTAAATAAAACTTTTGCCGGTAATTATATTATACGTTTCCACCTTCATATCATCAGTTGTTTTTATTTTTGCACTGTACTCTTTTTCAAGAGCCATCTTCCAGAGATAGAATTGAGAAAAAGTATGTTTGAGTTCTCCAACGAGTTCATCAAAAGCTCCGCTTGCTTCATATTTGTCAGCAAATGATTTATCATCCCAAATTGTCACAGAAATAAATTCATTTTTATCATTAATGCTCTCAGTTAAAAAAACATACCTGCAGCCTTCTGTTTCTTTTAAGGCGGGGATAACATTTTCAAGATAAATTTTTTTAAACTCATCAAGCTTATCTTCCTGAATTTTCATAGAGACAATCCGGATATATGTCTGAGGATTTTGAAATTTAATTTTATCATCTTTATCTTTTTGCAGTTCTACAGAATATTTCTTCACTTCAATATCTTCCTCAACAGGCGCATATTCCAGTTCCATTTTATCGGACAGCTGAATTTTCCATTCCATACTTTCAGAAAGGAATGGTCTTGCCTGTTTTATTAAATCATTAAACACACCTGATTTTTCATAGTCTTCAGAATCTTTTTGTGTTTTCCAGAAAGTTAGTGAGAAGAATTCATTATTACCCGGTCCACTTTTTATTAAGCCTGCAAAAATACATCCCGGCATTTTCTGCAGCTGTGGAAAAACAGTTGATTCGTAAAAATCTTTAAACTTTTCAAAATAATCAGGATTAAGCTTAATCTGAAGTAAACGCATAAACATAATATATCCCTCCTCTCAAATCATTAAGAGCAGCAGGTTATTGACTATTATTTCTTTTGATTATAACTAAAGTAATGTCATCCATCTGTGATTGACCGCCGGAAAATTCTTTTACGTTTTCTACAATTATATTAATCAGGTTAACCGGTAGTTCATTACGGTTATTAATAACAAGATCTATCAATCTTTGTTCACCAAATTCTTCTTCAGAATTATTCATTGCTTCAGTAACGCCATCAGAAAAAATCACTAAAAGATCACCGGGATTAAATGGAATTGTATCTTCCTCATAAGGAACAGAAGGCATAATGCCTACAATTAAACCGCCTTTATCAAGAGTAATCAGCTGATTATCCCGGGTAAAATAGAAAGGATTATTATGTCCGCCATTACAATAACTTAATTCATTCTTTGAGCTATCAATTATACCATAAAATAAAGTTGCAAATTTATTTGGTGCTGTGTTATGAAAAAGAATTTCATTTGCAAATGAAACACAATCCTTGCAGCCTTTACCCATAAGTGTTTGTCCACGCAGCGTTGCCTGAAGATTTGACATCAGTAAAGCAGCAGGAATACCTTTACCGGAAATATCGCCTAAACAAAAAGCCAGTGTGCTGTCATTCCTTGGAATAAAATCAAAATAATCTCCCCCAACATCTTTTGCAGGAATGCTTTTGCCCGCAATTTGATAACTTGATAGTACCGGCTGGGATTTTGGAAGAAGGTCTAATTGTATTTCATAAGCAAGTCTCATCTCTTCCTGTAAACGGATTAGTGCCTGCTCCTCCTGATATAACCTGGCATTTTCAACAACCTGGGCAGATTGAGCTGCAATAATTCCAAGTAATCTTTGGTCACTTAATGTAAAACCTATTTCCGCTTTCTTATTAAAGACTGTAAGTAAACCAATCATTTTACCTTTAACCATCATTGGAACACTAAGGAGAGACCTGATTGGAAAGTTTTTATCAACCATAAATTTAAATCTGGAATCATTTTCGAGATCATTTACAATTAAAGGATTCCTGTTTTTTAACATCCATCCTGTTAGCTGTGTATCCATTCTAAAAGGAAGAATATTTGATACAGAATCCTGTTTGCGGATCATTGTATGAAAAGGTTTATTCTGATCTTTTTCATCAAGAAGCATCACGGCGCCTTGCTCAACCTTAATATGCTTAACGCATTTTCTAACGATAAGATCAACAATCTGTTCAAGAGTTTGAGTAGAAGTTATAGCAGTAGCAATTTCATTTAAAGCGGAAAGTTCCTCTACCGCTGCTCGCAGCCTCTGGTTTTCTTCAAGTAACTGATTTTGAAGGACGGGTTCTTCTTTGTTCATTTTATAATTTTAATTTTTTACGGAGAATTTCTATCGAAACTAATATTAAAGGAGGAAAAAAGCTAATTGTTTACTAAATCTTTAAGTTACACTTCAGAATTAATAATTAGCAAACACAAATTGTTTATTTAATAGATGAGATGTTCTTATCTTTAACAGCGGCTTCTCTTTTATTTAATTTAAGATTGAACGATGTTCGTCAATTTTTATATTCCAAAATGTCTCCGGGTTGGCAATCCAATGCTTTACAGATTGCTTCTAAGGTTGATAAACGTATAGCTTTTGCTTTTCCGTTTTTTAATATGGAAAGATTGGCCATCGTGATTCCTACCTTTTCCGAAAGTTCAGTAACACTCATTTTTCGTTTTGCCAGCATTACATCAATGTTTATTATAATTGACATAATTGCCCTTTAGACTGTTAGATCGTTATCTGATTTTATATCTGCAGCGTTTTGCAGAACCCGTTCAAACATTGCTGCTGCAGTGGCTATCACAACCGAGCAGAAGATTATGAGGATGCCCATAAAAACCCCGCCTGCACGATCATCACTATTGCTTAACATAATGATAATTTCTCCTCCTGCGGCAAAACCTATAATGGATATCGCACAATATTTTATAGTCCGCATGGCTTTTACGCCAGCTTTTGAGAATACCTTATTTTGTCTGGAATATCCCAGCACCTTTACAGCTTGATAGAGCGCCGCGAAAAACGGGATGGATGCTATATACACATAAGCAAGAAATGGATCTTTGAAGTAAATTTCAAAGAGCGTGGAATGTGCATTCCTGCCTTCGAGGTGAGGTTCCCAAAGCATAATGGTAAGAGCACAAATGCCGATTAGTAGGATGACTACTTGAAGAAATATTGAGCTTCTTTTCATTTCTATTACCTGTAAAAAGTTGATACCCGTAATATAATACATTATTATCGTTTATCAATATATTATTGTTGACATTCAATAAATAATTGACACACTACTATGAAAAATGAATTATTTATCACTTTCTAATAATTTAGGTACAATGACAGTCACATTTTATGGAATTGCAGAAATGAAAAAAGCCTCAATTCATTACGAATTGAAGCTTTTCTAAGCGGGGCCGACGAGACTCGAACTCGCGACCTCCTGCGTGACAGGCAGGCGTTCTAACCAACTGAACTACGACCCCGAATAAATATTAAAAGAGCAATTTAATTTTTTAATATATCGCCCGACTTTATTGAGACAGGCGTTCTAATTTACTTGCCCTTACGGCAAGCAAACTGAACTACGACTCCTTAAAAAATTAAAAATGAACAATTAAAAATTAAGAATGAACGTCAAAAATTGTTTTCAAATATATATAAGAGCTAAATAAAAACCAATCATACTCCGAATGATATACCAATTGATTTAGCAGCAAACACTGTCTGATTATCAGGCTGCACAAGTTTTTGTTTTCCGATCGCATCTTCAATCTTAACACTTTTAATTTCATTTCCTTTTAGTGCAACCATCCTCCCAAATTTTCCTTGTGAAGCAAGTTCAATTGCAAAAGCACCAAATTTTGTAGATAAAATTCTATCAAATGCGGTTGGGCTTCCGCCGCGCTGTAAATGGCCCAGAACTGTAACTCTTGTTTCTCTTCCTGTATTTTCTTCAATTTTTTTTGCAACTAATGCTCCAATTCCACCAAGCTGAATTGGATCAGTTCTTTTTGCATCTTTTTTCTTTACAACCATTCCCTCACCAATTGCTTTTGCACCTTCTGCAACACAAACGAGACTAAATTTCTTTCCCATCAACTGGCGTTTATGAATTTTATCATAAATTTTTTCCCAGGAAAAAGGAATTTCCGGGATTAAAATAATATCAGCTCCGCCTGCTATCCCTCCATTTAAAGCTATCCATCCTGCATATCTGCCCATAACTTCGCAAACAATTACACGGTGGTGCGAAGAAGCAGTTGTATGAAGTCTGTCCAACGCCATCATAACAATATATATTGCTGAGTCATGACCAAAAGTTATATCTGTTGCATCAAGATCGTTATCAATTGTTTTGGGCACACCAATTATATTTAATCCCATTTTACTTAACCTATTACAAATATGCATGGTTCCATCTCCCCCAATTGCAATAAGTGCATCGAGATTCCAGGTATGATAATTTTTAATAGCTTCTTCAGACTTATCAAGAATTTCAATCTTCTTTCCTTTCTCAACCGGCCAGTGAAAAGGATCTCCTTTATTGGAAGAACCTAAAATAGTTCCACCGATTGCAAGTATTCCCGAAACATCTGAATCAACTAATTCTTTTGCTCTTCCTTCAACTAATCCTTCAAAACCATCAAGGATCCCATAAACTGACATTCCATAATCCTGAGCAGGTTTTGTTACACCTCTTATTACTGCATTTAATCCGGGGCAATCGCCTCCGCCGGTCAAAATTCCAATCCTTCTTATTTTAGATTTTCCCATTTCCTATTTTTTAACTCCTATTCTTCTAAAATTTTTTTTGTGGTTTTAAAATGCAGCTTTGCAATTTTATTTAAATAATCTTCTCCAAAATTTTTAATAATATTTTTTGCAGCAGATTCAGTTATTGAAGAAGCACCTTTGGGTAAATTAATTTTCAATTCTTTTTGTTTTTCTGTAAACCAATCAATAAATTTTTCTCTGGCAAGAATTGATGCAGCAGCAACACCTATAAATCTTTCACCTTTGTGCGTTTGAATTAAATTCACTTTCTTACCTTCAGACATCAGGTTACTGATAATATAATTTTCATTCCCGAATTTATCACTTATTGCGTCAGCCGATTTTACATTTGAAAGAAGATTCTCAAGTACACGCGCATGCCCCCAGGCAAGCAGCTTATTTACATTTGCAATTTTCGAATAGAGCTGGTTATACTTCTCGGGATTTATTGTAACAATATTATAATTTCTTGAGGTAAGATTTCTTTTAATATCTGCTGCGATATTTTTTATCATATAATCAGATAATTCCTTGCTGTCTTTAACCCCTAATGCTGCAAGATTTATTTTTAATTGTTCATCAACAAAAACTCCCGCAATAACAAGCGGTCCAAAGTAATCCCCTTTACCAGATTCATCAATCCCAATATATGATTCCGGTTCATTAATTTCGGGTGTTGGAAATAAATTCTCTCCAAATAATATATAATTTGCTTTCTTATATAGATTGCTTTCCTTATTTCCTTGCAGAATGGTTTTAATTCCTTTCTTACCAAAAAATACCTGAAGCTTTAAAGTTTCTTTTCCTGAATGTATCTGGGCTTCATAATTAAATTCCTTTTTTTCTGGAGCAGAAATTTTAATACCTTCTGTATGAAGGGTTTCAAGATGTCTATCCAATAATACTTTTGCAGAGTTCTCGTTCAACTAAATTTCTTTCAATTAAAAATAATATCATCATCAAAATTACAAAAAAAATAAATGTTACTCTAAAAAAAGAAAACTCATTCCTGCGGAGGAATGAGTTTACAATTACAAAATATTTAAACTATTATTTATCCTTTTTAGACCAGGGAGGCGTAACCCCATTTGTACGCGCATAAGCAATTGATTGTCCCAAGTGCTCATGCGAATGACCCATTAAAATAAATAACATCCCTCTGTAATCTGTTTTATTTCCAAAGAATGTAACTTCTTTATCAAGATCACTCATTTTCATTTTTGAAATAAAATCTTTTGCATATTTGTATGAATCCTTCAATTTATTAATAATCTCTTCTTTATTTGTTATAGTTTTTTCCAAATCCTCATTTTCGGAATTCGGTTTCAAACTCTCAGGCATTTTACCTCCTACAAATGTGAGTATGAAGTAATTGCTTAATGCAATATGCATATAAACTTCACTAACAGATCTAACTCCCTCCATAGGTCTCCAACTGTATTTGTCCTGAGGCATTTCCTGTGCAAGTGAAACAACCTCCTGTTCAACATAGCTCAGGTTTCCAACAAGATCAGTAAAAAATGGATCAACAGCTGGTGTCATTTCCGGGGAACTTTGAGCTTTTAGAGATGGTAGAAACAAACAAAGTAAAAACAAAACTAACAAATGATTAAAATAACGCATAGAGCCTCCTTTTTTTGGTGTGATAGTACCCAATTAATAAACATTGACATTCCCTTTAAGGGATGTTAGTTTTAACATTAACAATTGAAGGATATTAATAATGACTAGTATAAAAAATAATAAAATATTATGCACCTTTGCAATTATATTTTTTGTATTTGCGTTTATTTTTTCTGTAAATGCCCAATCAACCTCTAAAATTACAGATGAGCTTGCAATTAAGCTGCAGCAAAAAGTACTTCTAACACAAACGCAAACCGACCTGGTTAAAGCTTCATTAACCGAATACTTTAACAGTCCATCAGAAGAAAAACGCAATGCTCTCCAAAGCAAAATTGAATCTTTGCTTGAAGAGAAACAAAAGATGAAATATAATATTATTCAAAAAGACTGGTGGGAGAGTGTTTCAAAAGAATTGGGTAAAGTGAAAGGTTCTGCTAATTAAATAGTTTTGAAAAGCATATAAAAAATATTTGAGAATGAGATTTCATTCTCCCCATTTAAGAACCTCTATTTTAACATTTGCTATTCCGGTAATTATCATTCCCAATTCCTTAGCAGCCTGAAACGAAACATCAATTGCTCTCATGTTATAATCAGGCATCCTGTCATTTATTCTTAACACGACAGATTTTCCATTAGAAAGATTTGTAATACGAACTTTAGTATTAAAAGGAAAAGATTTATGTGCTGCAGTTAAACCATACATATCATAAGTTTCACCATTTGCAGTTTTTCTTCCGTGAAATTCCTCTGAATAATATGATGCAACACCTTCAATTGTTTCAAGTACAGCAGAATTTTTATTATCATATTTTTCTTTTGATTCCGAATCATCTTTGCTAAAACGAGTTGAGCTTGAGCAGCCGATTATAAATAGAAGAAATACTATTATTAAATATTGGAATAATGGAATACCGGAGTAGTGGAATTTCGAAAACACTTTTAAAAATATTACTCTACCATCCCAATATTCCATTGCTTCATTTCTCCGTTATGAGTGATGCACATTTAATAATTGCTGTTTCAGTTCTTAAACGATTTTCAGCTAATCTATATTTCTCATTAAATAAATTCATCTCAGCTTCAGCAAATCCTCCTTCCGGACCAAAGATAAAATAAATTTTTTCATCTCTATTCTTAAAAGAAGAAATTTTTAATTCGGAATTTTGTTCAAGCAGGATTTTTCTTCCTTTAAGATTATAGATTTCATTTATAGAATTCACAATATCAATATTCGGCAGATAACTTCTTAAAGACTGTTTCATTGCTGAAAGAACAATTTTCTGCCATCTTTCTTTTTTATTTGATTTATGAATTACTCTCTCAGAATCAAATACAATAAAATTCGTTATGCCAAGTTCAGTGCATTTCTCAAGTGCAAATTCAAAGCGATCACTGTTTTTAAGTTTAGGAATGCAGAAAGAAATATTTGAAAATTCATTTTCATATTTAAGAATTTTTTTTACAGAAGCTGTTAAACAGTCTTTTTTTATTTCAATAATAATAAATAAGAAAATCTCGCCCTGACCATTAGTTACATAAATTTCATCTCCAACAGAATGGCGCATTACTTTAACAATATGTTTAAAATCATCTCCACAAATGCTAATAATATTTCCTTTAATATTTTCAGATAAGGAATGATATAATTCAACGCCGGATAAATAATTCATTTCAATCTAAAATCTGAAAAAATTGATGGAAGTTAATTTAATAAAACCCGAGATATAACTCTGAGGTTTTGAAATTAAAGGTGGACGGGATAGAGTTTAACCACAGCAGGTTTAGTTGAGAAGGATTAATTTTTTAGTTTCAACATAATTTCCTTTTTGTTATTATAAACTTTGAAGGCGGTAGTTTTTCCCGCCTTCATTTTAATTAATGATTATCATCTATTTAGAAATATTGGAAACTTCAAGTTTATCACTATAGTTTTCATGATGTCCCCTAAATTTTATTTTTAAAATTTCGCCGAATCCGGGAATAGGTGGTCCAAATCCTTTATTGGAAACATAAAGGGCTCCATCAGGGCCGAAGGTCATTCCGGTCGGGAAGAACAAACTATCGGCAATAATTTCCTGCTGACCTGAAGGTTGAATCATAACTATCTTTCCAGTGTTAGGGGTTGGATCTCCTGCTACTGTTGACATTTCCAGCACATACATTCTGGCGTTGTTATCAAATACTAATCCAAGTACAGTAGTAAGTCCACTTTCACGTAAATTAATATGCCCGCTTGGTGTTACTTTGAAAATACTGGAACTGCCAGGGACAATAGGAAATGTATTAAGATTTCCTAAATAGAAGTTTCCATGATAAGCAACAACTGTAGGTACAATATGACCTTGAGTAGCAGAAACATCTATAACCCGACTTATATTTCCATTTGTTGTTACCTTCACCATTTCTCCATGGTTAGGTTCAACTGCATAGAGTTTACCGTGCACATTAATCATACTGTACCACGTTCCGTCAGGCTCATAATCATCTTCTTCAGGATTTGCTACCGGATGATTTAATGACCAGTTACTCAAATCTGCTATTAAATCAAGTGTTCCATTGTTTTTTACTTTAAAGATACCATTTGGATTATTTGGAAATCCATGAGAGCATCCTGCCCCTCCGACTAAAGCATATAAAGTATTACCAATAAAAGCCACGTCTGCAACTCCACTAACTAATCCACCTGTTCCTGGACTTGTTTGACTTGAAGGAATATTTTCTGCAATTCTTGTAACAACTCCCGATGGACTAATTTTAGAAATGCTGGCAGTGAAATCTCCGGTATAGGGACCAATTGGTGGTATTACCTGCTCGCAAGAACCAGATGAGGAGTTTGTTCCGCCAAGACCACCTTCCGCCACATAGAGATAACCATCGGGACCAAATTTCAAACCTCTGGGATTATTTAATCCTGTAGCGAAAACTGAAACTGTTACTTGATTATTGCATCTTTTATCCAAACTCTGTGAGTCTTCTGTGATACTGTTGGTTACTGTATCTGTTTTATCACTACACGAATAAAAAGTGAGGAATGATAAAATAAGTATAGTAACTATGCTAAGTGTTTTTTCTTTCATAATAATTCCTCAATTAGTTTTTTTTTGTTTTTAATTAATTGTATTAAGCCCCAATAACTTTATTTAAAATCAACTTGTATCCATAATACCCTCCTATAATAATATTTTGTTTTTAAAAGCCCCGGATTAATCCTGAGGCTTTTGACGGATAAAGATAGATGATGAAATATCCTATTTCATTAAAATTAATTTTTTTGTTCCAGAAAATTTTCCAGCTTTCAAGCTATAGAAATAAATTCCTGAAGAAAGATTTCCGGAATTGAATTTCACCTCATAATTTCCAGTTGCTTTTTCTTCATTTACTAATGTTGAAACTTCCTTTCCCAGCACGTCATAAACTTTGAGTGTTACAAATTCTGTAGTTGGAATTGAATACCTGATTGTTGTTGATGGATTGAACGGATTAGGGTAGTTTTGTTCGAGTATATATCCTTCAGCTAACAGATTGATATTATCTTCCTTTATTGAAGTCACTATTTCAGAAAGTGATCTTTTCCAAAGACCGGATGTTGAAGTTCCCGCATAGATATATTGGTCAAAAACCTCAAGAGTGTTAACTGTTGACCCTTCTAATGATACATCATTAATTTGTTTCCATGTTAACCCTTCATCAGTTGACAATATAACACCATTATTTTCTGTTCCTGCAAAAATTGCTTGAATTCCACTAATATCAGTAGCTTTCATTGAAGTTATAGCGCTATCAAGAGTTGAACTTATTGGATACCAATCTACGCCGAAATCGGAAGAAGAAAAAATTTGCCATTGATAATTATATACAGATGGAAAATATACAGATGCAAAAAGTCTGTTCTGGGCATCTGCTACAATACTAGATATATATGAGTAATAATATGGAATTCCATTGCTTGAATAATCCCAGTTTAAACCATAATCAGATGATCGGATAATTAGTGATCCTCCTAATTCACCTCCATAAAAAATTGATGCAAAGATTATTAATTGCTCATCAGCATTTTCAAGGACTAAAAATGGACCACCCCAAGTTGAGAATACATCTATTTGTAGCCAGGTAGCTCCTGTATCTGTTGATACATAAACGCCCCCGAGTGCACCTGCCAGTATATTCATTGAGTCATTTCCTTTGGGAATTATAGAAAGAGATTTTATTCTATATCCAATGAATAAAGGATTATTAACCATTTGCCAAGATTTTCCAAAATCGGTTGAGCGAAAGACACCATTTTCTTCAGTTCCTTCAAATATGATTGAATCCTTCACTGCAAGTGATGAAACATACATAACAGGTAAGACATTATTCATTTCTGTCCAACTGTCACCTGCATTATGAGAAACAAAAACACCTCTATGAGTACCTGCAAAAAGTAAGTTTCCATCTATAGTTAAACATCTTACGTCATTATCGGGTAGATTGAGTTGCATCCATTGCGCTAAGGTGGTTTGCCACAAAGGGATTAAAAAATTTAATGTAATGATAAATAAGTAGCTTCTCATATTTCCTCCATTGTTGAAAATATGTGAGGAACACTTCTATAGTGAGCCTCACCTTTAATAATTATTTCATCAATATCATTTTCTTTGTTTCTGAAAAATTACCTGCCTGAAGTTTATAAAAATAAATTCCGCTGGGTAATGCAGTTCCATTAAAATTCACTTCATAACTTCCTGTCGGTTTTTCTTCATTAACCAGAGTAGCAACTTCTTTCCCAAGCAAATCATAAACTTTTAAAGAAACAAATCCAGAAGATTGAATTGAATATTTTATTGTTGTTGATGGATTGAAAGGGTTAGGGTAATTCTGTTCCAGAGAAAATTCATTTACAAAATTATTTTCATTCTCAACACCGACAACAAGATCATCTTTGAAAATCTTATAGATTGTGTCACCAATTCCACCGGACCATCCCCAACCATCAATTGAAAATGAAGTTTGTCCGTGAGGTTTGGTATCAATTAAATGCCAAGTAACTCCTCTATCTACGGTAAAAACCGAACCAGGGGTTGTAACCTCAGGCAAGCCAATATTATTATCAGAAGTAACGACATACCTTCCGGAAGTTCCAGTTACATAACTAAGAATATAGAATGACGGTTGTGGCGAGATTGATTGAATCGCAGTCCAATTTAATCCTCCATTAGTTGTATTGGCTACCCGGTTAACATGATCTCCAAAATAAGTACAGGCTAAACCAATAGAGTCATTTTCCAACTGAATCACTACACCCGCTCCACTGGGTGCAGCATTATAATTTAATTTTGTCCAGGTTGCACCTTTGTCTGTACTTCTGTAAACTTTTCTCAAGTATGTGCCAAAAAGGAAGGAATCATCGGCTCCGGTTCCTCCTGTGGGGAAAAGATCTCCCCCATCTGCAGTAGGTATGTTTGTCCCAACCGAATTCCAATTGTCACCACCATCGGTTGTTGTATATACTTCAAAACGACCGTTTCTTGGAGAACCAATACAGACCCCGGTGTCACTTTGGTTATAAAAATAAATTATGGTCGGATGACCTCCTCCCATATAAGCATCACCCTCCCTAATCCAGTTTACACCACTATCGGTCGATTTGAAAATACCACTGGAGTCAGCACCACCCTGGTCATACACTGCGATCCAAGCAGTCTGAGCATTTCTTGCGTAAATTGCTTCAACACCAGTTCCAGAAGGAATATTAGTTGAAGATACATTCCAATTATTTCCGCCATCTGTTGTTAATATGAATTTAGGATTTGCTATACCCCAACCAAGATTATAAGTTTCGATTCCCCAGCTTACATTTTGATCAACGGCTGAGAATATTAATAAAGGATTAGAGTGCAAAGTTAATCCTGGCGCAGTTTGTACTTCCCAGGTTTGAGCCTGTACAGGAAAATGAAAAAATTCAACAAGTAAAAGAACAAAAATGAATAAAAAGTTTTTCATAATCACCTCCAATAATTTTGTTAAAAAAATATTCGGAGGCAATTAACTAAAAAAGGTAGACGGGTACATATAAAATTTGTAACAAAAACTTTCGAATTTGTAACATTCGAAATTTTTGAAAGCGGAATTGAATAATATTTGAATGTAGCTATCCTAAAATTTCACTAGGGGAATAACCAAATTGATCTTTAAAACACTTGGTAAAGTAAGCCGGGCTTCCAAAGCCCAATGAGTAGGCAATTTCAGAAATGTTCCCTTGTTTTTCTTCAATCATCTTTCTTGCTTTCTGAAGCTTAAAAGATCTTATATATCGATTTGCTGATTTTCCTGTTAAAGCTTTTAATTTTCTGTGAACCTGCATTCTGCTCATATATAATTCTTCACCAAACTCTTCCATATTAAATTCTTCCTCAGCAATGTGCGTTTCAATGATTTCATTTACTCTGATCATAAATTTTTCATCAAGACTATTTAGTTTCTTTTCTTTTACGGGTTTAAATTCAATTTTACTAAATTTTTCCTGTAATTTCTTTCTGATATTAATCAGGTTTTTAATCCTGATCTGAAGTTCTTTTATTTCAAACGGTTTAGTTAGATAATCATCAGCACCAATTTCCAAACCTTCTAGTTTATTTTCCTGCCCTGCTTTTGCAGTAAGAATAATAACTGGGATATGACTGGTTCTTTCATCATTCTTTAAGATCTTTACTAATTCATTGCCATCCATTTTCGGCATCATCATATCGCTGACGATAAGATCGGGAATAATTTTTTCAGCTTTTCTTACTCCCTGTTCTCCATTCACAGCTTCTTCAACTATATACTCATTATTTAACGCTTCTTTAATATATTGCCGCATATCGTAGTTGTCTTCCACAACAAGCACTATAGTTTTTTCTCCTTGCAGAGCACCTTCCTGCATAACATTTAAAATTGGCTCCACATTTTCAGTTTCCTTTGCAACAGATTTTGTATAAATACCAGGTTCAATGTTTTTTACTTCTTTAATAATTTCATCTTCAGTTAAATGATCTTTACCGAGTGGTAGTAATACGGTAATTTCCGTACATCCGGTCCCATTATGATTTGTTTCTTCTTTCTTACTTTCGACAGAAATAGTCCCGCGATGCAACTCTACCAATTCTTTTGTAAGTGCCAGCCCGATCCCTGTTCCCTCATATTCTCTTGTGTGTGTGCTATCAACCTGATAAAATCTATCAAACAATTTTGGAATTTCTTCTTCAGCTATTCCTATTCCCGTATCTCTTATTTTTATCTCCACTGATTTTTGATCTGTTTCCATAACAGAAACTGTGATGGCCCCTTCCTCGGAAGTAAATTTAAAGGCATTTGATAAAATGTTCGTCAGTATCTTCATCATCTTTTCTCTGTCAAAATACAATTCAATAAATTCTTTTTCGGCTTGCAGATCTAATGCAATATCTTTTTCTTCCGATAAAGATTCAAAAGATAATGTAACACCTTTTACAAAGGAAACAATGTTTCCTTTTGAAGCTTCGAGCTTAAGCTTACCTGACTCTAATTTTGACAGGTCAAGTAACTGGTTGATAAGCTGAAGCAGCCTTCTGGAATTTCTTTTAATTATATTTGCGTCCTTCACAATATCATCGGATGTTTTTGAACTTATTTTTTCTGCGGGTCCAAGAATGAGTGTAAGGGGTGTTCTGAACTCGTGTGAAATATTAGCAAAGAACCTCGATTTTATTTTATCGGTTTCTTCTCTTTCCTTCAGAACAGCAGCATCCATTTTGATCCTGGTTTTTAATTTCAGTCTGTTCAGTTCGTATTTTCTTATTCCGTTGAGGGAGAAAATGAGAAACAGAGAATAAAAACCGTAAGCCCACATCGTTTTCCACCAGGGCGGTGAAATAAAAATTGCGATTGAAGTCCCTGTCTCATTCCATACTCCATCATTGTTTGATCCCTTTACCCTGAATACATAATCTCCCGGAGATAAATCCGGGTATGAGGCATATCGCCTTGTTCCCGAATAAACCCAATCTTTATCGATCCCTTCCATTTTATAGGCGTATTGATTTTTTTCAGGGGAAGTAAAATTTAGGGCCGCAAATTCAAAGGAAAGATTATTTTCTTTATAAGATAAATAAATATTCTTTTTGACTGATATTGAGCTGTCAAGCGCGAATTCTTCATTAAAACTTTTAAATGATGTTATAATTATCGGTGGAACATAATCATTATCTTTTATGCTGTCGGGAAAGAAATGCACAAAACCATTACTCCCTCCAAAATATATTTCTCCTTCATGTGTTTTGTAAACCGATCCTACTGATATTTTTCCCATTGCCAGTCCGTCAGTCATATCATAATTTCTGATTTTTCCAGTCGCAGGATCAAGCCTGGAGATTCCTTTAATAGTTCCCAGCCAGATAAATCCTTTGTTGTCCTCAGAAATAGCGTGAATATATTGTCCGGCAAGACCATCCTGCTCTGTAAATGTGTACGTTTCTCCGGTTACTTTGTTAAATCTTATAGCCCCTATATCAGTACTAATCCAGAGATTATTCTTACTGTCGGAGGTTAAACCCCATAAGCCGCAGATTGACATTGAAATTGGCGGTTTGTATGGTTTCGGAGAAGACGTGTAATATCTAAAGGTATCGTTCTCCCTGTTATAGGAAATCAATCCTGCACCGACAATGCTTAACCAGATTTTCCCCTCCTTATCTTCAAGCAATCCGGAAAACCAGAGGTTCTGTCTGCTGGAGTCAATTGTACATTTCGGGTAATGGTGTCTGAATATCTTTGATTTCTCGGAATACTCATCAAGTACGCCATTGTTCATTGCAATCCAGATAGTCCCATCGTGCGATTCAAGGAGACCGACAATATAACTGGGCGTAATACTATTTGAATCCTGAGGATTGGATTGGTAATGGCGGAAAATATTTGTGCGGCGGTCCAATACATCTAACCCCGAGGCGCTCACCCAGATATTCCCCAAATGATCTGCCATCACTACACCTAAATAATTGCTGCTCAGACTGCCGGGATCACTGTCTGAATGTAAATAATGTTTAGAGTTTCCTGTATGCCGGTTATAACTGTACAATCCGTGATCCGAACCTATCCATACATAACCCAAATTATCTTCTGTTAAACCCAGGACTGTTTTTTCAGTATCGCTATCCTTTCCCGGGCTGTTGAGATTGTTAAAGAAGGGTTTTCTGTTGTCCTCAATTTTGATTATGCCGTCAGCCGCCGTGCCCAGCCACATAGTCCCCAATTTATCTATATACATAGAATAAGAATAAACGGTCTGCCCGGTGAGCGACAGATATTGAATAAATTTGTTTTCCTGGTTATCAAATCTCAGAAGAGGATGTGAACTTGGGCCTGCACCATGAGAAAGAGCCCAGATTGTACCATGTTTGTCCTCCTGTATTATCCAGGCTTTGGTTACAAAAGCCCAGTGGAGAGGATTGAATTTGATTATCGTAATTGAAATAATTATTACGTTCGGTATCAAATCCCCCGATTCCTCCGATCATCCCGACCCAAAGAATTCCTCTGCTGTCTACGTATAATGTTCGTACATCATTGTCATTTGGATTAAGCCTGCCGGCATATTGGTTTAAATAGTGTTGAAAAATTCCTGAGTTCACGTCATAGGAATACAATCCGTCTTCAGCTCCCATCCAGATGAGTCCTTTATCCGTAAATTGATCAACATTTATCTCGTACACCTGACCCTGAGGACCATTAAGATAATGTTTGAATTTATTACCTTGTGAGTCTAATGAATTCAATCCCTTTGCTGTACCTACCCAGAGATTACCGTCTGCGTCCGTTGAGACGGAAAATACAGAATCGCTTGATAAAGATTCCGGATCTTCGGTTTTTCGGAAAAAGCGGGTAAATTTATCTTCCTTCCTGCTCCACCGGTAAAGCCCCTCACCGAAAGTTGCGATCCACATACAGGGGCTGTTAGTACTTACTGTATCTTCACACCAGGTTGTTACCCAGTTATCTGGCAGCCTGCGTTCAAAAGTATTAAGAGCATCGTTATAGGTACAAAGGTAACTAATATTATTTATCCATAATAAACCATAGCTGTCCATATACAGGTTATTAACAGACGCAGCACTCATAGTATTAACGTCATTAGGTTTAGGCTTTATGGTTTTAAAAGTATATCCGTCATATCTGTCCAGTCCATCGATTGTAGCAAACCACATAAATCCCCTTTCGTCGCGTATTATGTCCATTACCCCATCATTAGAAAGACCTTGTTCACTGGTTATTCGTGTAAAAGACAGATTTTCATTTTGAGCAGATACTTGTTTATTCAATAACAAGAAAGCATGTAAATATAAGTGTAATTATTATGTGAGAATCAAATTGAAATAATTTTTTCATTTCAAAAATTCACTTCCAATCCAAAACGGAAAGACATAGGCTGCTGGTATCTATATGGTTTACCATAATAAGAATTGGTAAGCAGCGGGTTTCCTGCCTGCACAATTACAAATAGCAAAATATAGAACAATTTAATTTTCATACAGCACCCTTATTATAATAACTAACGTAAACACAGAACTTGATTAAAAGAACCGCATCTACGCATTAGGAGAGAATAATTTGTGAGGAGAATTATTATTAACTGCTGTAATTCATCCTAAAGTGTAGATGAATTCTTGCCCGCTAAACATCAAATATTTTTTATTTAAATGCAATAGTGCATTTTTGTTTGTTATAATCAAATAAAAAATCCCACCTAATAAAAGTTAAATGTGATTGCTACGAATTCGGTCATTTGATTATTTCAGCAACAACATCTTATTAGTTTCTACAAAACTTCCTGCATTAATTGTATAGAAATAAATTCCGCTTGATAATCCTTTAGCATTAAAGTTCACTTGGTAACTTCCACTGGCTTTTTCTTCATTGACAAGCGTCGCAACTTCATTTCCTAAAACATCATAAACTTTTAGATTAACAAATGAAGAATTTGGTACCTGGAATCGAATAGTTGTACTCGGGTTAAATGGGTTAGGATAATTCTGCGATAAAGTAAATTGTTCAGGAATAATTTCTTCCTGGGGATCTTCAATTCCTGTAGTTATAGATATATTATATTTATCAGCAAGATAATTTTCTATTGCTGCTCTTTCAGAATTAGTCGTGACTGTATCGTATACAATCACTTCAGCAATATCTCCTTTGAAAGTAAAATGCCCTGCTGCTAAATCGTCTGCTCCACCTATTCCTGAAGTCCCATTTGGTGTGCCAAGCGGAACTGATAAGGATTCTATCGTTAGGTCCATGGTGTTATAACTGCATCAACCCCATTCGAACGAAAAGTTGTATTCCAAATATTGTGGTTCGTTACAACACTAACAACTTTCCATTGATCAAATGCAGCTATATTAGTTGCCTCTGCACGTGCGATAAAATCTCCGTATTCAGCAAAGACATCAATTAAATTAGGCGAGTTCCCGTAAAATATAATTACGCATTCCTAATGCAGTATAGCACCGATACTAAAGTTCCCAAATAAAATTGGATGATATGGAAATAGGGTCTGTCCCATTATTACCACTTAAGCCGGAATCAATCTTAAACACTATGAATAGACTGATCTGTGACATAGTCGAAGAACCTGTCAATCCCAACCGATCATTAACACCATCAAAATGTAAAACCGGTTTGTTATTAAGTCCATTATCTACAAACATCGGCTGCCGATCGGTATTAGATTGAGTTGCATCATTGCCATTTCCGCTTTGGTCTATCCATTGACTAACTGTTGAACCATTGAGAGTTACACCGTCATCAGCTTTCAACCAAAGCTGTAGCCCGGATAATGGTATCTGAGAAAATGATAAAGTTGATAAAACAAAAAATGAAAGAATAACTGCAAGAATCCTGTTACCTATCAACAAGCCTGAAAAAATGGTTTTCATAGAACCTCCAAATTTAAATTTGAAAAAATTTATATTATTTAAACCCCGATACATAAATGACCGGGGTTAAATTTGATTTGACCACATTCATCATTTTAAACGGAACAAATTCATTTTTATAAAATGTCTTTTTGTTTGAAAGCAAAATCATTTCCGTGATTATTGTTTTTAAACTCCACTTTTAAAATTTCACCAAATCCCGGTATTGGAGGACCAAATCCTTTATTAGAAATATAAAGCGCACCGTCCGGTCCGAATGTCATACCTGTCGGGAAAAATAGTGTATCAACAATTACTTCCCTTTCCCCTTGATGATTTATTCTAATAACCCGTCCTGTGTTTGGAGTTGGAAATCCATTTACAGAAGAAGTTTCAAGCACATATAAATTTTTTCTTTTATCAAACGCTACGCCTAATACTCCTGTAAAACCAGTTGCAAATATTGTCGCATTTCCATTTTTTGATACTCTATATATGTTTGATGCCCCTTGTGTTAAAGGAAATTCACCAAGATTCCCCACATAAAATTTATTATTAAAATCCATTGCAGTCGGAACTATATGACCATAGTGTGCAGAAAAATCAATAATTCTTTTTATATGCCCGTTTTTAGGATTAACTTTTATTAATTCTCCATGATTCGGTTCAATAGCATAAAGATCGCCATCAATATTTATCATACTATACCAGGTTCCATCAGGCTCAAAGTCACCAGAATCTATAACTGCAGTAGGATGATTCCTCTGCCATAGACTCAAATTTGCAATCATCGTTGTTGAACCATTAGAATTAATTCTGAGAATCGAAGCAGGATTATCAGGATTACCATGAGAACAACCGCCGCCGGAAATTAAAGCATAAAGTTTATGCCCGATAAATTCTATATCTGCAACCCCATTTCTATCACCTATTGCAGCCTCGGTAGAAGGTAAATTATCTGCAACAACTTGTATTAAACCGTTATGAGAAATTTTAAGTATCCTTGCAGTCATACCTCCTAAATAAGGACCGATAGGGGGAACAACCTGGTCACATAAACCTGAAGTGGAATTCGTACCTCCCAATCCCGCTTCTGATACATATAAATATCCGCCTGGTCCAAACTTAAGACCACGCGGTGCATTAAGACCTGCTGCAAAAACTGTAACAACTATAGAATCCTCACCACATTTTGCCAAAGTTTTAGTTAGTTCATTCGGCTCAACAGGTATTGTCTCATCCTGACATGCCTGGAAGAGAATTAATACACTAACTGCAATCAGTGAAAAAAATTTTATATAGGGTTTCATAAATCCTCCTTTTTTGTTTTTGAAAAATTATAAGAGTCAAACTTTTTATCTGAAGTTCAATCTCTTTTATTATTTATCAACCCTGCACTAAAGTAGAGAACGGTTGAAGGCTGCGAAATAGGTTAAATGAAGTAATGTTGAATTGAAATGAGTTAAAAAGATCGGATTACTAAGTAATTATAAGTATTGAGTTGATAGTGAAGTAAAATATGCTAACAATTTTTAGGTGTTTATATTCCTATTATAATTTTATTATATATCGAACTCCTACCGAGTTCAGGTTTCATTCAGGGAATATTTATATCTATAAATATTTTACTCCTCCGAAGGAGTCTTTCGGACTAACGGAGTTAGGAAACGTATTTGAGGTTTTATTAGCTCCAGAGGAGCTATATATTTATAGAAATCCAAATCACCCCAAACAAATAGCACTCTTAATGAGATCAAGTAATCCGGAATTAAAATTATTAAATTTTCAAAAGAATTATTTTTGCAGATATTTCAGAACGGCTTCTGTGCGTGAACGGACGTGGAGTTTCTTATAAATATTTCTTAGATGTGTTCGAACAGTTTTTACACTGAGGAAAAGCTTGTCGGCAATTTCTTTATCGTAATATCCTTTTGAAAGATAACTAAGAATTTCTGATTCACGCTCAGATATATTTTCAGTTTCTTTTGAAGATTTTCCCATCTGCTGAAATGCCTGAACAACTTTACGTGCTATTTGATCAGACATTGGCGAACCACCTCCATGTATTTCCATTATTGCATCAAGTAGTTCGGCAGGCGGAGTTCGTTTGAGAACATAACCTGTAGCTCCGGCTATTAGTGATTTAAAAATCGTCTCATTATCTTCATATACAGTAAGCATCATAATCTGAACATTTGGTAAGATTTCTTTAAGCTTTACAACACACTCAATCCCAGTCATTCCGGGAAGATTTATATCCATTAATACAACATCCGGATTTTCTTTAGGGAATTGTACCAGAGCTTCTTCTGCCGTTTCATAAACTGCGCTGCATCTAAAACCCTCAGAGCCGTCAATGATAGCGGCTAATCCATTACGGATTTTATTATTATCCTCTACGATTCCAACGTTAATTATCATAATAAAAAATAGCTCCCACTTTTTCCTTAATCAATACTTAGAATTAAGTAATATGGACAGTTACGCAGAACGTTTGGAGTGTTTGACCATCGGAGTTATGGAAGGATGCATTTCAAAAATTTCCATTATTCCCTGTCTGCCGCCAGGCAGGCAACACTTCAACATTCCAAAAACGGATAACATGAGTTAATGGTTTAATTTTATAGCAAAACTGATACGTGTTCCTTTACCCTGAACTGATTCAATCGTAATTACTCCTCCAATATCTTCAATCCTTTTTCTCATATTTATCAAACCATTTCCTAAACCTGTTGATCTTTCTAAAGAAAATCCTTTCCCGTTATCTTCTATTTTTATATTGAACTGCTGATTTAAAAGTTCAATTATAAATGATACTTCAGAAGCACACGAATGTTTTAAATATGTTATGAAGAACTTCTTTTACCACAAGAAATATGTTACGTCTTAATTCAGCAGAAAGAGGATAAGATGGAATGTTATCAGGTGCAATGAATTGACAATTAATGTTTGCCAGGCCAAGATATTTAACAGAATATCTTCGGGTATGTGCAATAAGATTATCAAGCTTATCGTTTTGGGGATTCATCGCCCAGACTATTTCACTCACGCTATCAGTAATTTCTGCCGCACGTTCGGAAATTTCCTGAACACGCTGTTCTGCTTCTTCGGGTTTCTTTTTTGCCAGCTCACTTAGTATTGCAATTTCTGAAAGACTCGAACCGACTTCATCGTGCATATCTCTTGAGATACGGGTTCTTTCCCGTTCCAATGCTCTTTCCTGCTCAAGCTTTTCTATTTTTCTTTTAAGTTTTTTCATTTCAATATACCTGACAGTACCGCCAACAGAAATCAATACGCTAAAAAATGCAATAGTTCTGAACCACCAGGTTCCCCACAAAGGAGGTGAAATTATAATTGCAATTGATGTCCCGGTTTCATTCCAGATACCATCGTTGTTTGATCCTTTAACTCTGAAAACATACTTACCGGGATCTAGATTAGGATAAGACGCGTAACGTCTTGTGCCAGAATAAACCCAATCTTTATCCATTCCTTCCATCTTATAAGCATATTGATTTTTTTCAGGACTGATAAAACTTAAAGCTGCAAATTCAAAGGATAGAAAATTTTCAGTATAAGGCAACTGGATTTCTTTCCCAAATGGATAAGGTTTTTCAAACTTCTTAAACGATGTGATAACGACTGGAGGAATGAAGGAATTATTTTGAAGACTATCCGGATAAAACCTTATTATACTTTGTTTATCTTTAAAGTATGGTGTTGAAATAAAATATAACTCTCCATTTCTCATTTTATATCGCCAGCTAAGTTTAATATCAGCAATAATTTTTAACTTGTTTAGTAAAAGGATTATATTTAACTACACCATTAACAGTGCTTATCCATAGATTTCCATGAGCATCATCTATTATACTAAATGCATCTTCCGGAAATCCATCTTTCCACCCCACCCGAATAACTTTTTGTTTTTCTTTATCATATTTGTTGAGAACTGTATTTGCTATAATCCATAATGTTCCTGTACCATCTTCACAAAAACCCGTAATACGATTTCCGCTGATAGTCTTAGGATCTTTTGGATCAGCTGAGAAATTCTTAAAAGTTTTCTTAGATAGATCATAACAAATTATACCTCCTTCATATGTACCGATCCATAACAATCCATTTTTATCTTCATAAATCGCAGTAATTGCATTTATCATATTCTGCAATTTGCTCAACCTTTCTTGTATAAGGATTTAATTTTAACATTTTACCATATGAAGTTCCTTACCAAATACAACCATCCTACTGTTACACAAAAACGATACAAATTCATATAAGATTTTCCACCAGAATCAAATAACTGGTTTATTTTTTTGTCTTTGTTCCTTATATAAAAAAGATTTCCATTATTTCCGGTTAAGAAACTACTAATCCAGAGTGTCCCGGCTTTATCAAATAGCAGCACTGAGGCCGGCATTTTAAAAAATTCTTTCTTAAATAATTCTTTCTTTGGATCAAAGCTTAAAAGCCCTTTATCTGTTCCAATCCATATTGTCCCATTATTGTCTTCAACTAAATCTTCCAAATTTGCAAGTGGTAGTTTACCTGGTTTACCTGTTTCTGATGTATATTGCTTGAGATAGGGATGTTGTGGAGTATATTTATTTACACCACTTCCATAGGTCGTAATCCAAATGGTCCCCGACCTATCAAGCAGTATCTTTCCGGTAAAATTACTGCTGATACTACCCGGATCAAGCTCATTATAAGTGTAATGAGAAAACTTTTTTGAATTCTTATTAAAAATATCTAAACCCCTGTATGTACTTATCCATAAATACCCATTAAAATCTTCACAAATGGATCGAACAAAGTCATTAGCTAAGCTCTCTGCATCCTTAGGATCATTTTTGTATTGAGTGAAAGTTTCATCTTTCCTGTTAAACTCAACTAAACCGCCAGACGTACCCAGCCAAAATCTACCATCTTTACATTCAAGAATTGAAGTTACATTATGAGGATTTTTATCCAACTCTGGATTTTCTTTAAAATCTTTATCATTATAATAATGTATAAATTTATTTGCTGCTTTATCTAATTTATCCAACCCTCCACCTGTCCCAAACCAGAGTGTTCCGGTTCTATCTTCATATATAGCATGTACAGCATTATGAATGATACTTGCCCGATCGGTAGTATCATGCTTTATCCATTTAAAGTTTTCCATTTTTTTATCGAAAAGATATAATCCCCCACCAGTCCCAATCCAAAGTTTACCATTTCGGTCTTCATGCAACGCTATAACATGTTGACTCCAATCAGTTATTGGCATTTTGGGATTAAGAATATAATGCGTAAATATTTCTTTAGAAGGATTAAGTTTATCGAGACCATGTGCATGCCCAATCCAAATGTTTCCTTCCCTGTCATCGCAAATTGCCAGAATTACAGCGTTAGTAATGCTTGTTGAGTTAGGAGAATAACTTTTTATAGAATATCCATCAAATCTATAAAGCCCATAAGAGGTGCCAAACCATATGTAACCTATCCGATCCTGAAAAATACATGTAACATTTGGAGGCAAGCCATTATCTAAACTAATATGCTCAAAAGTAATTTTTGATTCCTGAGCAAATAAATTTTGGGCTGCAGAAACCAAAACGAACAAAATTAAAATGGTAATTAGCTTTTTCAATTCAGGATAAAAAAATAAATAATGATTCAGCATCCACGCTTTAAAGACCTGAAGAGTTTGAATGTTTAGAGAATAGCTTAGTCAGGACTTTATGTCCTTCCTAAAAGTGTGGATGTTTTCTTATTTGTTTAACATCAAATTTTTTTTATTAAAAAACAATAGCTTGTTCATTGTTAGATGCAAATAAAAAATCCCACTCAACTTCCGTTAAATGGGATTGCTATGAATTCTGGTACTTGATTATTTCAGCAGCAGCATCTTCTTTGTCTCAACAAAAGAACCTGATTGTATCTTATAAAAATAAATTCCGCTGGATAGTCCCGAAGCGGAGAATTCAACCTCATAACTTCCAGCTGATTTTTGTTCATTAACAAGTAATGCAACTTCATTTCCCAGCACGTCATAAACTTTGAGTGTTACAAATTCTGAAGTGGGGACTGAAAACCTGATTGTTGTTGTTGGATTGAAAGGATTAGGATAGTTACCTAATACATATTTTTTTTCGGATTCACTTACGAACTTATCAAGATCGTGCACTTGATTTCCACCCGATATGCAACAATACCCGGAAGGTACCGATTCCTTATTAGTATTATCAACAGCAGTTATTCTGTAAAATAAATTCTCCGAAATACTTAAACCTGATTCCGGATCTGTCCAGGAAGTTACCGGAGTGCCATTACTATAAGCACTTATTGAAGTTACATACTCGAAAGATGTTGGAATACTGTCGGATGACTCACATTTATAAATTTTATAAGCTCCGTCATTTATTAAATCAGGCTCAAAATTTGCCTCCCAATTAAGAACCGCTTCATTAAAATTATTTCTACTTACTACAAAATTTTTTGGTTTTGAGGGGGGAGCATTTAAAGGGTTGTCTGCATATAGTTCTATTATATAATTACCCTGGTCTTCTGAAATAATCTCCATCCCGCAGTTGATGGTGGATTTTGTATTTGGATACCACAAATGTCCATCATAAGGAACTCTGCTATCAGACCAGGGAGATAATACCTTTACGTTCCTGTTCCCGGGAAACACATGACCATCATAATTATTATCATCATTGCTATCGGCATAAATCAATCCAACCACTGAATTAAAAAGGACACGCCAAACAAGAATTCCACTTTGGACAGTTAAGTTGTATATACCTGAATTATAATCACTTATTATATGGCCTCCCAAATTCATACTGCTATTAAACTTCCTATATTCAATAATAAAAAAGTTACCTCCAATATTACTGTCTTTAACTTTAAATAATTGAGAGTTCTGTAAGCTATAAATGGGCTGAACAGTAGTATCAGAAGAAACATTATTATAATTCAGCCAGCCCAGAAGCTTACGATGAAAAGGATTTATAGGAGCCGGGCAAGCGCATTCCTGATTGGGACCATTGTATTCACCGCCAGACATCAAATCAAATTTTTTATTACTTAAATCCGGTAATCCTAAAAGATGTGCAAATTCATGAGCATGAATCCCGATGTGGGCAAAATGTGCATCCGGTCTTTCGCTTTCATAAGGAGAATAAGATGCAAATCTTTCTCCCATTATATATTCGTGAAGACTAAAAAATGCCTGGGGATTTAAAGTATTCCCAGCTTCACTTGCAGGTGCTCTGTAAGTATGCCCTGCATAAATGATAACTAAAAATGTGCTGTCATTTGTAGTTACATCTAAACCGAGATCCTGAGCTTTTATTTTTGCTTCAGAACGAAAAATTCCTCCGCGATTATTGTGGTAGTATGCCTTGTTATTATTTAATGTTATCCATTTGAGTTCACTATTACTTTGAGATGGATTATTAAGGTTAACTACTTTTCCCTCAATATTAAATTTTCCATTACTCATAATTAAATAATAATCTCTCAAACTTCCCCAGACTTCCTTTCCATCAGGAGAGTACATGTTTGGAGACACATAAATATTTTTGGAGAAAAATAAATTTTCAAAATCCCTCCTAGAATATGCTAAAGGAAATGTTCTGTGTTTGATATCTGCAAATTCAACTAAGAGAATTTTTAAAGTAATTACCCGGGTAACATTTGTGCCGATATTGGAATTTTCGGGAAAGTAAACATCTAATGTTTCCTCACTTTCCTGACAGATTGTATTTGCTGAAAAGAAAAAGAATAAAAAGAAAATCGAACTTTCACGAAAAATCTTTCTCACTTTAAGCCTCTTTTTTTGAGGCTTAATAAATAAAATAAAGGAGGGGGCTACATATTAACTATGTTGATTTCAATTGCACTTTCATCCCGTTTACTTGTACATATGTTGTATAAGTTTGTACCTATGTTGCATATGCGTAAATGAGATAATTTTGAAGTTTTTTGGAGATGATTTTGGGAGGGTTTGGAAGGTTAGAGAAACAATTTTCAATTAACCAAATCACTTGGCGGATGACCAAATTCTTCCTTAAAGCACCTTGTAAAATATGCAGGACTCGAAAATCCAACCGAGTATGCAATCTCCGATATATTTCCTTTCTCTTCTTCTATCATCTTTTTTGCTTTTGCTAATCTTATGGATCTTATGTATTGACTAGCTGATTTTCCAACCAATGCTTTTAACTTTCTGTGAACCTGTGTTCTGCTCATTCCTATTTCTCTTCCAAATTCTTCTATACTAAATTCTTCTTCCCCTATATGATCTTCTATAACTTTCAAAACTTTATTTAGAAACTTTTCATCTATACTTCGCAGTTTTTTATCTTCTTTTACTGATAATGAATCTTCTTTGCTGTACTTCTCTTGCAGATTTTTTCTAATCTTTATTAAGTTCTCTATCCTTATTTGAAGTTCTTTTACATCAAATGGTTTTGTTAGATAATCATCTGCCCCGGTTTGTAATCCTTCTAATTTATTTTCCTGTCCTGATTTTGCTGTCAACAAGATAATTGGTATGTGGCTTGTCTTTTCATCATTCTTTAATATCCTTGTTAGTTCATTACCATCCATTTTCGGCATCATCAAATCACTGATTATCAAGTCAGGAATAATTGTCTCTGCTATTCTTACTCCCTGTTCTCCGTTCACTGCTTCTTCAACTGTATAAGTATCTGATAGTGATTCTTTGATATATTCTCTCATATCATAATTGTCTTCAACTACAAGGATGATAGTCTTATTATCATTCTTTTTAATGTCATTCTGAGGAGCTTGCGAAGTAGAATCTGCTGCATAAATAATATTGTTTTCTACCCCTGGAAAATTCTTCATCCCTACTTCGTCAGGATTCAGAATGACTTTAGAATCAGTTTGTTTTTCAGTCGAAAGTATTTCATCATCTTTAAGATGTGCCCGTCCACGCGGAAGATTAATTGTGAATTCTGTCCAACCTGCCTTTTCAGAATTTCCAACTTCACTATCAACGGTAATTTTTCCGTGATGTAATTCTATTAGCTCTTTAACCAGTGCCAGGCCAATTCCGGTTCCTTCATATTCTTTTGTCTGTGATGAATCTACCTGGTAAAACCGATCAAATATCTTTGGCAATTCATTCACTGGAATTCCAACTCCGATATTTCTTATCTTTATTTCAACTTCGTTGTTCAGTGTTTCAACAATGTTTATAAGAACATTCCCTCTTGTGGGAGTGAACTTAAAAGCATTGGATAAAAGGTTTGAAAAAACTTTGACCATCTTCTCTTTGTCAAAATACACTTCGATAAACTCTTTACCAGATTTAATCTTAATCATTATATCTCTTGATTCGGAAAGAGATTCAAATGAAAGCGCAACACCCTTTACAAAGGAGATTATATTACCAGGTGAAGCTTCAAGTTTTAATTTACCTGAATCCAGCTTTGAAAGATCAAGAAGCTGGTTAACGAGCTGTAACAACCGTTTTGAATTTCTGGTAATAATCCCTGCATCTTTTACAGGGTTTGCCGATTGATTCTTCTCTATTTTTTCTGCCGGACCAAGAATTAAAGTAAGCGGTGTTCTGAACTCGTGAGAAATATTTGCAAAGAAACTGGATTTCATTTTATCCGTTTCTTCTTTTTCTTTCAGAACAGCTTCATCAAGCTTTATCTTATCTTTCAGCTTCAATCTGTTCATTTCATATCTTCTTATTCCAACTAAAGCAAAGATAAAAACAAGTGCATAACCTGTGTAAGCCCACCAGGTTTCCCACCAGGGAGGAGAAATAATTATCGCAATTGAAGTTCCTACTTCATTCCAGACTCCATCATTGTTTGAACCTTTAACCCTGAAAATATATTCTCCCGGAGATAAATTCGGATATGAAGCATACCGTCGTGTCCCTGAATAAACCCAATCTTTATCAATCCCTTCCATTTTATAAGCATATTGGTTCTTATCATTATTTGCAAAGCTTAATGCTGCAAACTCAAATGAAATATTATTTTCATAATAATAGAGTGTAATTAATTTCTTTTCGGTAATAGAGCTATCAAGTTTTACATCTTGATTAAACTGTTTGAATGATGTAATTACTATCGGAGGAATAAAAGGATTATCTTTTATACTGTCTGGATGAAATCGTATGAGTCCACTGGCACCTCCATAGTAGATTTCTCCATCTCTGGTTTTGTAACCGGGAGGCTGTATAAACCAAGTTTTACTTAGTTGATATGGTAAAAAGTAATTCTTGAACTGAAAATTTATAAGACTGAATTTAGAAATTCCGCTTGGAGTGCTCAACCAGAGATTATTATGATTATCTCCAAATATTGTCAGCACAATATTATTCACTAAGCCATTCTTTTCCGTAAAATGAATAAATGAATGAGATGATGATTAATATTTATTCAATCCTGTATTTGTTCCAATCCATAATGTTCCTTTTATATCCTGATAAATAGAAAAAATTGTATTACTGCTTATACTATTTATGTTGTTCTGATCAGATGTATAACGTATTGAAGTTTTTTTTGCTGGGTCATAACAAATAAGTCCAGCTCCTTGAGTACCAAGCCATACTAAACCCGAATCATCTTCAAATATTTTTTTTATTCCATAAGCGGGGGGAATATCAAGAATCTAATGAAAGTTCCTTTCTCTGAAACAGGGTTAAACAAAAATAATCCTCCTCCGCTAGATCCAATCCATACAGAACCGGTTTTACTTTCAAACATACTTGAAATATCTTGTGGAAATTCGCTTTCATTCGAAAAGTATTTAAATTTTTTTATTCTTTGTTCCGAATCTAATTTGAAAAGACCTCTCCCCATTCTTGAACCAAACCAAACATTATCATATTTATCACCAACTACACTCATTAAATATTCAGAATGGAATAAATTAGTGAAGGCTCCACTTTGTAAATTAAATAATTGTATTTCTCCATTAGACACAACTATTATATCACCTTTATTTCTTTGGAAAATGCAATCTACGTCATTCGAATAAAGACTCTCTTTATCCCCTTCAATATGTTTATATCTCTTAAAAAGCAAACGCGTTTTATCTATTTTGTTTCAACCACCGCCCATGTTCCAATCCAGAGGCAGCCAGATTTGTCAAAATACACCGAACTTATTTGATAGTGACTCAGACTTTCCGGGTCTTTTGAATTGCTGGTATAGTGCGCAAAGGTTTTAGAAATTTTATTAAAAGAATATAAACCATACAACCAAGTACCTATCCATAAAATTCCTTTTTCATCTTCACATATAGAAGATACAGATTCTAGATCCTGACCATAGGCTGTAAATGTTGAATCTTTTTTATTAAAAGCTATTATACCAAGCCGTGTTCCCAGCCAGAGAATTCCGGATTTATCCTCAAAAAGAGTATTAACCCACAAGTTTGTCCATTCACTTTTATTCTTAGGATCAGACCAATAATGAATAAATACTTTATTTTTTTTATCAAATTTGTCCAGACCTGCTCCAGTTGCAATCCATAATCCATTATTGTCTTCAATAACCGACCCAATGGCTGAATGGTTAATGCTTCTTGAATCCTTTTCATTATGTTTAAAATGTATAAATGAATTTGTGGATTGATTTAAGACATGTAAAGCACCACCGGCACTAATCCATAATTGTCCAATTTTATCTTCATAGATTGCATAGACATGATTTTCCCCTTCTATATTAATTTCCCTACCATTTGGAAAATAATGACTGAATTTTCCGGTTGTGCGATTAAATTTATCAAGTCCTTGTGAAGTTCCTACCCAGATATTTCCAATTTTATCCTCATAAATAGTTTGAACAAAACCGTTATTCAGACTGCTAGTATCTCCAGGGACGTGTTTATATGAAGTAAAACTATATCCATCATATTTTTCTATACTGTTGAAAGTACCAAACCACATAAAACCTTGATGGTCCTGCAAAATACATGATATTACAGGAGATAATAAACCTTGCTCAGTATTCAAATGCTCAAAAGTAATTTTTGATTGCTGAGCAACTGAAAAATTCTTTCTCAAAAATTATTATAACCAAAATTAAGAGTGTAAATATTTTTTTCATTTTAAAAATTTATTTCCATTCCCAAACGCACAGACATTGGCTGCTGATATCTATATGTTTTACCATAATTGGAATTCAGAACAGAAGGATTTCCGTTTTCATCAGTGTCATAATAGTGGAACTGATTTATATCTACAGGTTGTTGCTTGCTTGCAATATGAAAAATGTCTAAAATCAGACGCGAACCAGCAATATTTAAAAATGCAACTTTGTATACGAACCGTGCATTCAAATCCCATAAGGTAGAAGTTCTTCCCATGGCACCACGATCTGATAGAAATGAAAGTCCATAACCCGTATCCCACAACTCGCTTAATGGTGTCCCGCTTTGCGCTGTTAAAGTAATCCCGGTTGTAAGTCCGAATTCAAAGCTGTATGCACCGGAAAACTTAAACAGATGTGTCCTGTCATTAGGAAGTAGCCCAGTAGTCTTTATTGGTGCAAGAAAGGGATTATCATTTGACCAATTTTGATTTGGGAATTCTCCATGGGCAATCGCATCAAACAACCCCTCATAATTTCCATAATCTCTCGAAAGAACATATGATGCCAGAAAGTTAAAATGTTCGTCAAAATGTTGTTCGATGGTAAAAATTAATGCTTTATAATTTCTTTCTGGTCTGGGGAAATCACTCAATATCCCTCTTCCCGGATTACCTATCCTGAATCTACCCTCGCTAAGTACATATGCATCATCAATTGCTTCTCGTAATATTCTGTAAACTCCCTGAACACCAATCCGAAGATTTTTCCCCACTAATCTTTCATATCCAAGACTAAATTCATCATAGTATTGACCTCGTAAATCTTCAACCTCTGGAAATATAATATGTGATGCACTCCAAGGAGCAATTGAAACTCCATTTTTGGAAATTCTTGGATCTTGTGGATAGAAAAAAGTAGAATCGTATCCCTGATCGGAGTAAAATCCTGTTGATTTTCCTAAATTTAATTCCTGTGAGTATCGCCCGAACGAACCAAATATTTTATTCTTCCCTGTATTATCAGGAATAAAAATTATTCCAATTCTGGGTTGTAATGGAACAGTAACCGTTTGATCGACTTTATCATTTGATCCAATAATATATTGTCCGTCCCACCTTATTCCCACAAACGCTCTTAGATTATTAAATATTTTCCATGAATCCTGTACAAAAAAAGAGGGAATACGTTGACTAACAGTTTGAAAACCATTACCAACATTTTCCTGATACGTTGTATCATTTTGCTTAATGATATTATGATAGTCAAATTGATTATCTGTTCCGTTTACTTTGTACTGAATACCCACTCTGACTTGATGCACATTGGATAGAATTGAAAAAGAAACTTTAGCAATATTGCTATACCTAAATGAATCCCATCTGACACCTACACCGCCAGCCTGTGTATCATTAGTCCAATCATTAAAAAGAATTTCGTTCCCTCTTTCAGTTGAAGGTTCACCAGTATCGTGCCTGATAACTCTGGCAATAAAACCATCCAAAAGAAAATTCTGCCCGACAGAGTAGGAACCATTCAGAGAAATGTTAACGCCTCCCTCGTTAATATATTGAAGATAAACATCAGGATTTCCTAATCCTGTCGGAGGATTTAAAACATTTCTGCCAACAGCATCTCGTACAGTTGGATCTCCAGTGACAGTCAAGTTAATTCGTAACTGCTGAGATGCAAGCCATTTTAACTTTCCCGCAAATGAATGTCTTAAAGTTTTATCTACTCCGATACCAAAATCTGGAACAGAAACCTCATGGTTTGAAAAGGTCGGATTATAAGCCGCAAAAAACCAGAGTTCATTCTGAATTATTGGTCCTCCCAGACTTAAACCAATATCATAATCAGAAAAATCTCCCTGAGTTGGGTCGAGCAGCCCTAACTGTTTATGATAGATGAAACTGTTGTTTGTATAAAATCCAAATGCAGATCCATGAAATTGATTTGTGCCTGAATTTGTTACTACATTTATGACACCTCCAAGTGCGCTTTGAAATTCTGCTTCATAACCTCCTGCTTTTACTTCAACTTCTTTTATAAAATTATATGGAAGATACGTACTGAAAACAGCAAAAAGCGGATCTGTAACTTCAACTCCATCGACAAAATATTTATTTTCAAATCCTGTAGCTCCACCAATATTTACACCATCGCCATAATAGCTTAAGTTTGACTGTGGAAGTAATGAAATCATGCTCTGGTAATTTCTTTCAACAGGTAGATTTTCAAAATCATTTGACCGAAGATTCCCGCCATAAGTGGTTGAAGAGGGATCGATAAATTGTTTTTCTCCTGAAATAATTATATTGGGTAAATTATAAGCCTGCTGTTTTAATTTTATCTCACCCAGGTTAGAGGTTTTTCCCAAACTGATTTGTACATTTTCAAAAGTTATCTCTCTATAACCAACAAAACTGATTTTAACTTTGTAAGAACCTATCGGCAGCAAAAGAATGCGGAAATAACCTTTATCATCTGTGGAGGTTCCAAGTAACCCTTGCAGACTTTCACTCTGTAAAGAAATATTAACTCCATATAAAGATATCCCTGTTGTATCAACAACCCTGCCCTCCATTCTTCCTGTTATATCCTGTGCATAGGAGAATTTTATAAGGAGAAGCACTAAAAAAACTGATTTAATAAGAATACCCATAAATAAATTTTAAAAATTATAATCTTACGAGCATTAAATAAAATATAGAGAACTCAAAGGAAGCACTGCATCCACGCTTAAGGGTAATTCAGAGAAGAAAATTTAAGTGGGGAATAAAATCATCCTTAAGGGATAGATGACATTTTAATTAAGCAAATCTTAAACAAATTAAGAGTAAGAAACAAGAGATGTTGAGAATAATTCTCTATAACAACAGGTTAGTGTAACGCAAATTCAAAAAGATACCCCAAGGTTAAGTATATATTCCACATTCTGGTTTTCATCTGAAGCTACTTCTACTCTTAAAATGTTATAAGGAAGAAGCAGCAAAGATAAACCAAATCCATAACCGGTATCAAAGTCTTTTATTCTTAAAGGAGATCCTTTTAATTGGGTTATACCTGTATCTGCAAATAATTGTGCATAGAGTGCAAGCCTGTAGGTTAATAGTTCTTTTGGAAGGAGAGGAATAAAATCTAATGTAATGTTTATATCTTTTATAATGGGATGAAAAAGTTCAAGGGATCCGAGATAATAATTATTTCCTTCCCTTTCTTTGCTAAAGTGTCCTCTTATTCTTTCTTCAAAACCGAGATAAGAAAAATCATAATATGGGACGAGTCTACCGGCAGTTAGTCTTGTTGCCATTCTCCACTTGGCTCCCAGGTCACCAATCAGTTTTCTATATTCTCTGAAATCAATATTAAAAATGCTATAATTAATATTATTAAATCCTAATCCTTTGAATTGCATATAATAAGAAAATAGCATCCCTTCACTCGGGAATTGAATGAGATCGCGTGTATCATAGCTGTAGCTAAATCCAAGTTTCATTAACCTGTCAATTCTTTCATCCGATGCATTTGAACCTTTGAAATATTTGGGTGATTCTATATAGTTAAACCCAATGTCAAAACCTGCCCAGTTAAATAATCCAAAACGGTTCCCTAAGCCGACTTCATTTACTATATAAGTATATTCAAAATCACCGCCGTAAATTTTCTTAGCTATTTCACTTCTATTAGTGATTGTTCTATGTGAAAGATGGGCATTGAAGTATACATTACTCTTATAAATTATAGAAGGTTTAAAATATGAAATCGAAAAGGAAGGGTCATATCCTAATGCAGCACTTCCAGTAAGAGTTTCATTTCTCCCCCTGAAATTTTTTATTAAAACTGAAATGCCGTAAGAAAATTTATTCCAGTCATTATCCTTTATCTGAAAAAAAGGAATTGGATAAATATACCAGCTTTCTTCAACTTCAATATTCAGTATGCTGCTGTCTTTATCGTTAAACCTGAAATTAACTTTATTAAAAATACCAAGGCTGTAAACTCTTTCCCTGTTATAATCAAGAGTATGCTGGTCAACAGTATCTCCCGGTTCAAAAGTAAGCTCTCTCAATATTATGAAATCTTCGGTTATATCATTTCCATATATTTTTATTGAGTCAATAATGTGATGCTGCTGTTCGAAAGGTCTTAAACTAAAAATCTGGCAGAGAGAAGTGGAAGTGAACATAATTAAAATAATAGCAGAGATATAAAACTTCATTAAATAATCTTAAAAAATAATTGCAAATTGTGATAGGTTGTCGGTAATCGGTTATCAGTAATAATATTAATTTTACTATTCTTTACAAAATAAATTTGATTTATCAATCATACTGTATAACATCTTTTCTACAGATTCATTTCTTTTCAATAAATTATCTAAAATATTTTTTTCTATATAACTATAATCAAAAGCAACTTCCAACCAACGTTGTGTCTTCTGCTGTTCCCCATCATCATCAGCCAGTTTACTTATAAAAATGCTTTTCATATCTTCTTTTTGCCCACGCTTCTGAAATTTGCGCATCGAAAGATCTGGAAGAACGTCTCACTTGATCAGTAAGAGAGAATGTTTCTTCTTTTGGAAAGCTTTTTGAAAGTTCAAAAATTTCTTTTGCCAATTCCCGGGTTAATGTTATACACATCCAATTCTTTAAAGCTTTTAGCATATGCCATTTTCCCTCCTATTGACTTCGATTACCGATAACTGATTACCGGTCACTATTCACAGATATAGATTCTTCTGCATAGTCTGAAATTAAATTGCAGCTGCATATCAAATTTCTGTCTCCTAAAGCACTATTAATCCTTCCTACTCCAGGCCAGAATTTATAAGCTTTTGTCCAAACAAGAGGATAAGCAGCTTTCTCTCTTGAATATGAATGTGTCCAGTTATCTTTTATAACAGCTTCAAGAATATGGGGGGAATTCTTTAAAACATTGTCCTGCATATCTCCAATCCCGTTTTCAATTTCTCTTATCTCTTCTCTTATAGATAAAAGAGCTTCGCAAAACCTATCGAGTTCTGATTTCGATTCGCTTTCCGTCGGCTCAATCATAAGAGTTCCCGGAACAGGAAAAGAAACAGTGGGGGCATGATATCCATAATCCATTAATCTTTTTGCGATATCTTCAACCTCAATCCCGGCAGAATTTTTAAATCCCCTCATATCAAAAATTAATTCGTGAGCTACCCTACCGTTTTTACCCGAATAAAGCACTTTAAATTCAGATTCAAGTTTTGCTTTGATATAATTTGCATTTAAAATCGCATTTTCGGTAGCTCTTGTTAAACCTTTAGCACCCATCATTTTAATATATGCATAAGAGATTATTAGAATACTTGCACTTCCCCAGGGAGCAGAAGAAACAGCAGTAATACCCTGCTTGTGTTTTAAATCTATTACAGAATGATTTGGTAGAAATGGAACAAGATGTTTTGCAACAGCAATAGGACCCATTCCCGGTCCACCTCCGCCGTGGGGAATACAAAATGTTTTATGAAGATTAATATGGCAAACATCTGCACCAATTTTTGCAGGACTTGTTAATCCAACTTGTGCATTCATATTTGCACCATCCATATAAACAAGTCCGCCGTTTTCATGAATAATATTACACATTTCAAGAATATCTTCTTCAAAAACTCCATGGGTAGAGGGATATGTAATCATAAATGCAGCAAGCTTCTCTTTATTTATTTCAACTTTCTTTTTTAAATCATCCATATCAACATTTCCAAGTGGAGTTGAATTAACAACAACTACTTTCATTCCCGCCATCACTGCACTTGCGGGATTTGTTCCGTGAGCAGAAGATGGAATTATAGCAACATTTCTCTCGCTTTCACCTCTGCTTTTGTGATACTCTCTGATTACCATTAAGCCGGAAAACTCTCCCTGGGCACCCGAATTTGGTTGTAAAGAAACTGCAGAGAAGCCGGTTATTTCACATAAATCTTTTTCAAGTTCATTAAAGATTTGTGTATAGCCATCAATCTGGTCTTGAGGAGCAAAAGGATGAATCAGCCCGAACTCGTGAAATGTAACTCCCTGCATTTCAGTAGCGGCATTCAGTTTCATTGTGCAGGAACCGAGAGGAATCATTGAGTGAACGAGAGAAAGATCTTTATTCTCAAGTCTTTTCAGATATCTCATCATTTCAGTTTCGGAATGAAAGGAATTGAAAACTTTATGCTGAAGATAAAGCGATTTTCTTTTTAACGATTCGGGATAATTAATTTCCAACCTAACTGCATTATTTTCTATTTTGCTTATGTCAACCTTTCCTCCTGCAGCATCAGCAAAAACTCCAATGATTTCAACTGCATCATTAAAATCAGTTACTTCATTAACAGCAATTCCAATTGCATCTTTAAAATATCTAAAATTAATTTCTTTACTTAATGAAGTCTCCCTGATTTTATTTATCAGATGTTTATCATTTACAGGAATGAATAAAGTATCAAAATAATTTTTATTGATTTGTTTAAACCCAAATTCCTGTATTGAAAGATCAACCAGCTTTGCAAGTTTGTGTGTTCTTTCTGCAATTTCTTTTAATCCTTTCGGACCATGATAAACTGCATACATTCCTGCCATAACAGCGAGAAGAACCTGAGCAGTACAAATATTACTTGTTGCTTTTTCCCTTCTGATATGCTGTTCCCTTGTCTGGAGCGCCATTCTGAAAGCTGTATTTCCATGAACATCAACAGATGCACCAATAATTCTTCCGGGGATATTTCTTTTAAATTCATCTTTTGTTGAAAAGAAAGCTGCATGTGGTCCGCCAAATCCCATAGGTACACCAAACCTTTGAGTATTTCCAACAACCACATCTGCACCAAATTCTCCCGGAGGAGTGAGTAAAGCAAGACTTAAAAGATCAGAAGCAACAGCAACCAGAATATTTTTTTCGTGCGCTGATTTAATAATTTCTGAGTAATCAATTGCTTCACCTTTATTATCAGGATATTGAAAAAGCAATCCAAAATAATCTTCAGTTAAATTAATTTCATTATAATTCCCTATTACAAGTTCAATCCCTAGGGGAACTGCTCTGGTTCTAATTACATCAATCGTTTGTGGAAAACAATTTTCCGAAATAAAAAATTTCCCGGCATTCCTGTTTTTAGACGAATGAAGAAACATAGTCATAGCTTCGGCAGCAGCGGTACCTTCATCAAGCAGAGAAGCATTTGCAACAGGTAAACCGGTTAAATCAATAACCATAGTTTGAAAATTCATTAAAGCTTCAAGTCTTCCCTGGGAAATTTCAGCCTGGTAAGGAGTATATTGAGTGTACCAGCCTGGATTTTCGAGAATGTTTCTCTGTATTACCGCGGGAACCCTGGTTGGATAATATCCCATTCCAATATAGGATTTATAAACTTTATTTTTTCTTGCAATCTTTTTAAGATTTTCTATAAACCTGTATTCTGTAACCGGTTCATCAAGTCCACTCAACGCGGATAAATCTTTATTTAATCTTATGCCTTTGGGAATAGTTTCATCAATTAAATTATCTAATGATGACAATCCGATAGTATCAAGCATTTCATTAATTTGATTTTCATCGGGACCAATATGGCGGTTAACAAATTTATCGGGATGCTCAAGTATTTTCATTTATCTATTCTTTCTTTAACTACTTTAAAAGAACAATATTTTTGTGTATATAAATTTAATTAAATATTGCGAAAAGAAATGAGTGTAAGAATTGAAGCTTTAATGCTAACTTTCCTGCAATAACTTAATCATCGCTGCTTTTGCTGCATCCTGCTCTGCTGATTTTTTGTTTTTCCCCTGCCCTGTTCCGTACTCAATATCGCCCATCAAAACTTTAATAGTAAAAGTCCGGCTATGCTGCGGACCTTCTTCACTTACAACATAATAAGCCGGGTTTTCCATCTTCCTTGATTGTGCGAACTCAAGAAGCTGGCTTTTATAATTTTCATCTCTAAGAAAATCATCTTTTTTAGTAACAGGTTTTATAAGTATCCTGTTTACAAATTTTTTTGTTTCCTCAATCCCTGAGTCAAGATAAATGGCGCCAATAACAGATTCAAAAGCATCGGATAGCACCGACTTGGATCCGTTCCTGAAAGACTGTGAAAGATTTTTCCCGACAATAATAAACTCCTGCAGACTCACCGCCTCAGCTGCATCGGCAAGCACTTTGCGGTTAACAATTCTTGCTCTTACTTTGGTTAAAAAACCTTCATCATTTTCAGGGAAGTGTGCGTAAAGATATTCCGCAACTAAAAGATTTAAAACTGCATCCCCAAGAAATTCCAGCCGTTCATTAGATTTAATCTGTGCTTTGCTTTCCTCAAGATAGGACCGGTGAATCAAAGCTTGTATGAAAAGATTTTTGTTTGTTATCTTCTGCTCTAATTTCGATTCAAGCTCTAAAATCTTTTCCTCAGTTAAGAACCCCTTTAAAATCTTTTCTGATTTTTTATTCCTTAACTTTTCAACTAAGCGGGAAAGCATAATAAAATTCAGGCATTGTATTTTTTAAATAAGATTGAAGCATTATGTCCACCAAAGCCAAAAGTATTGCTTATTGCACAATTTATTGTTCTTTTAGAAAAAACCAATGGATTATAATTTAAATCACATTCAGGATCAGGAACAGTAAGATTTATTGTGGGAGGTACAATATTATTCAATACTGCCATAACAGTTGCAATTGATTCAATACCTCCCGCAGCACCAAGCAAATGTCCCGTCATAGATTTTGTTGAACTGATAACCAGTTTATATGCATGGTCTCCAAAACAAGTTTTTATTGCCTGTGTTTCAGTTACATCATTATACTGAGTAGAAGTACCATGTGCATTTATATAATCTACTTCATCAGCAGAAACTCCCGCATCCCTGATTGCTTCTTTCATTGCTCTTACTGCACCTTCGCCGCCAGGTGCAGGAGCAGTTATATGATGTGCATCTCCTGTTAAACCAACGCCTGCAATTTCGCAATATATTTTTGCATTCCTTTTTATGGCATGACCTATTTCTTCAAGAATTAAAGTGCCGGCACCTTCGCCCATCACAAATCCATTTCGTTCAAGATCAAAAGGACGTGACGCTTCAAGATAACGGTCGTTCCATGTGGATAATGCATGCATTGCATTAAAACCACCAATTGAAAGTTCAGTAATAGCTGCTTCAGATCCGCCGCACATCATTAAATCTGCACTGCCTCTTTGAATAAGAATAAAAGCATCGGAAATTGCATGAGAAGCTGTTGCACAGGCAGAGGTTGTTGCATAATTGGGACCCTTCAAACCAAACCGTATTGAAACCTGCCCTGCAGCCATATCAGAGATCATCATCGGTACAAAGAAAGGACTGATCCTCTTTGGGCTTTTATCTTCAAAATAAATGAAGTGCTGCTGCTGCAGCGTATCCATTCCCCCGATACCGCTTCCATATATTACACCAAATCTTTCCCGATTAACTTTTTCAAGATCTATTTCAGAATCCTTGAGAGCCATTTCTCCTGCAACAAGAGAATAGCGGGTAAAGGGATCGAGTCTCCGGATTGTTTTTTTGTCAAGATAATTTTCAGGATGAAAATCCTTAATTTCTGCAGCGAATTTTGTTTCAAAGTTTGAGGTATCAAACTTAGTAATGGGACCAACCCCGTTTTTCCCATTAATCATTCCGTCCCAAAAATCAGAGAGATTATTTCCAATAGGAGTAATTGCACCCATCCCTGTAATGACTACTCTTCTGTTATTCATAAATTACTCCTAAAAAAGCAAGCGGTTTATGCAGGGGCATTTAAATTAATTCCAAAAAAAAGAGAGGTTCGGTTCGAGAAATTTTAATCGAATTTCCCAATAAAATCAAGAACCAAGCTTTTCTTTTAAATATTTCATAGCATCTCCAACGGTGCCAATTTTTTCTGCATCTTCATCGGGAATTGAAACCTGGAAGGCACTTTCAAAACCCATTACAAGTTCAACTATATCGAGTGAATCAGCACCTAAATCGTTAGTAAAAGAAGCCTCAGGTGTAATCTGAGTTTCTTCAACACCCAATTTATCCATTATTATTTCTTTTACTTTGGCTTCAACGTCCATTTGTTTCTCCTATATGTTTTTTTGAGTTACTTAAAGATAAAAAAAGAATATTTACATTACCATTCCGCCGTCAACGGGAATTACTTGTCCAGTAATATAATCTGCATCGTGGCTGCAAAGAAATGCCACTACTTTTGCTACATCTCTGGGTGTTCCCATTCTGCCCATAGGAATAGTTTGAAGTAATTTTTGTTTTTGATCCGGGGTTAATTTCTCAGTCATATCTGTTTGAATAAAACCCGGAGCCACTGCATTTACAGTAATTCCTCTTGATGCAAGTTCCCTTGCCATTGATTTGGTAAACCCAATTACACCTGCTTTAGAAGCAACATAATTAGCCTGTCCGGGATTTCCTATTAAACCAACTATCGAAGCTATATTAACTATTCTTCCATACCTTTGCGCAATCATTGGTTTAAGTACAGACTTTGTATAATTAAAAACACTTTTAAGATTAGCATTGATGACATCGTCAAAATCTTTTTCAGTCATTCTTAAAAGAAGATTATCCCTGGTAATCCCCGCATTATTTACAAGAATATCAACTCCGCCTAATTTTTCTATAGCTTCATTTACAGTTGCCTGAGCTTGTTCAAGCGAAGTTGCATCAGCTTTAAACGCAAAAACTTTTGTGCCAGGGTAATCTATTTCAGCCATTAATTCCTCAGCACATTCATCACAACTATTATAAACAAAGGCAACATCTGAAAATAAGACACCACAGCAGCTTCGAGCAGCAAGCTCTTTAACAATGGCTCTGCCAATGCCCCTTGTACCTCCCGTAACAATTGCTCTTCTGCTATGATCACTTTTTCTTAAATTTTGATTGCTCATTCTTATTTAAACTCCTTAAATCCTTAATTTAATATTTCAGGCAACATCTTTGGTTTTTAATGAAGCAAGATATTGCTTTCCGTACTCATCAAGCTTATTAAAATCTTCTCCAAAAAAATGCTTTAATTCATCTCTGCACGCTTCAAAAATACTTATTTCATTAACCGGATTTTTATTGCAGGTTTTTAACCTGTCTATATGGTCATCATCAATTGTTAATGCCCCTTCAAAAATTGTTAGCGGAAATAAAATGCAATATTGAGGTTTATATTTCCATTGATGTGCATTTTCATTAATAGCCAGCTTCTGTAATGTGCAGAGACCATTTTCATCAAGAAAAGTACATTTATGATTGTTAATTTCCGTACCGACCGCAAATCCTGATTCAAAGTCATTATCTTTTTCCGGTTCTTCAAACCATTTACTAGTGTCTTTGTTCTGGCTTTCATCAAACAATGGAATGATTTTATTCTTTATACTTAGAATATTTTTAGCTTCATTCAAATCTAAATATACACCATATAAGCAGCATTCACCTGAACATTTACAACTAAATTTAAATGTGAAAATTTTTGGATCAATCTTTAACCCGTTTATTTCAAAACCAAAATCATTCATTAAATATATTTCTCCACATCAATGTATTTATCTATGCCGAAAGTTTTTACATCCGGATTAATTCTTTTGACTAAACCCTGTAAAACTTTGCCCGGGCCAATTTCATAAAATTCATCTATACCATCATTAATCATATTGCTTATAATCTCAACCCAGGGAACAGGTGAAGTTAACTGCTCATATAGATGCTGCTTTAATTCACTTTTATCCTGAACAGGTTTTGCTGAAACATTTGTATAAACCGGAATTCTTGAATTATAAAAATTTGTATTATCCAAAGCAGATTTCAATTTTTCTTTTGCTGAATTCATTAATGGTGAATGAAAAGCACCGCTGACCTGAAGTTCCTTAACAAGCTTTGCACCTTTTGCTTTACACATTTCCATTGCTTTTTTTACACCATTAACATCACCGGAAATTACAATTTGTCCCGGTGAATTAAAATTAGCACACTGAACTACACCCTCAGCTGAAGCTTCATTACAACATTGAATAACTGAATTCTCATCAAGTCCAACAATAGCCGCCATAGTGCCCTGCTGGTTAATTCCAGCCTGAGTCATTGCAATTCCCCGTTCACGAACGAGTTTTATTGCTTCATAAAATTGAATCCCTCCCGAAGCAACAAGAGCAGAATATTCTCCAACTGAATGACCTGCAACGGCATCTGGAGATAGAGTTCTAATAATACTTGTAAGAATTACACTGTGAAGAAAAATAGCTGGTTGAGTAAATTCTGATTGCTTTAATTGTTCTTCCGGACCATTGAATAAAATATAAGAAAGGTTTATCCCAAGTGCATCATCTGCTGTTTTGATCATTTCTTTGGCTTCAACAGAATTTTCATTCAGATCAGACGCCATCCCAACATATTGAGAACCCTGACCTGGAAATATAAAAGCTCTTTTAGACATTAATCCATTCCCCAAACGATATAAGAGGCACCCCAGGTATAACCGGCACCAAAAGCAGCAAGAATAATATTGTCTCCTTTTTTTAGTTTCCCGGCCCTGTAATATTCAACCAGGCATGATGGAATTGTAGCAGCGGTTGTATTACCATACTTATCAATATTAATCATAACTTTATTCCTATTAATTCCCATTCTTTCAGCAGTTGCATCAATAATCCTTAAATTTGCCTGATGAGGAACTAGGTAAGCAATGTCATCTCCGGTAAGGTTATTTTTTACCATCAGCTCATAAGAAATATCTGCCATACCTTTTACAGCAACCTTAAATACAGCCTTACCATCCTGATAAATATAATGCATTTTCTTATCGACAGTTTCATGACTTGGAGGATTTAAGCTTCCTCCGCCTTTCATATATAAAGCCTCTTTCCCGGAACCATCGGTTCTTAAAATAGAATCGAGTAATCCTACAGTTTTATCTTCAGTCGGTTCCAGTAGAACTGCTGCTCCTGCATCACCGAATAGAATACAATTATTTCTATCCGTATAGTCAGTTATCGAACTCATTTTATCAGCGCCAATTACAAGTACTTTTTTATAAGAACCTGATTCAATTAATGCTGAGCCAGCTTGAAATGCAAAAAGAAACCCTGAACAGGCAGCAGACAAATCAAATCCCCAGGCTTTTTTTGCACCAATTTTTTCCTGTACGAGACAAGCAGTTGCTGGGAAAAACATATCCGGTGTTACTGTTGCAATAATAATAACATCAATATCAGCCGGATCAATATTATGAGTTTTTAATAAATCCATTGCAGCTCCTGCAGCCAAATCACTGGTTGCACCATGTTCCAATAATCTTCTTTCCTTTATACCAGTTCGTGTTCTAATCCATTCATCAGTCGTATCAACAATTTTTTCAAAGTAAGCATTGTCCATAATCTTTTCAGGAACATACATCCCTAATGCAGTGATAACCGCATTATATTTCTTTTCCATTCTAAACCTATTTTAAATTTGAATATTGTTTAATTGAATTCGCAATTTTATTAACTAATTTTTTCTGGTGCATTTCATAAGCACGCAATACCATATTTTTTATTGCTTTTGGAGTGCTCGAGCCATGACCAATAATACTGATTCCATTAACTCCAAGCAAGGGAACTCCGCCATATTCCTGGTAATCAAGAACTTTAAGAGCTTTTTTCAATGAACCTTTTGAAAGACCAATCTTTAACTTATCAAAAAAACTTTTCTCTGCTGTCTTCTGCATTAAATGTTTTAATAATTTAGGAACCGATTCCCCAAATTTAAGAATAATATTTCCAACAAAACCATCGCAAACAACAACATCAACCTTTCCGCCAAGAATATCTTTTCCTTCCACATTACCTATAAAATTAAGCTTTGATTTTTTAATAAGCATAGCAGCTTCTTCAGAAACTTCATTCCCTTTTCCTTCTTCTTCACCCATACTTAAAACGCCAACCGTTGGATTTGCTTTTCTACCCATTTCCGCAGCAAATATAGAACCCATAAGTGCATATTCAAACAGGTGATTTGCCTTAGCATCTTTACCGGCACCAACATCATAAAGATAACATATGCCATTAACACTTGGCATTTCAGCACCGATTGTTGGACGACCAACACCAGGAATTCTTCCCATAATTAATGTTGATACTGCCATCATCGCCCCGGTATTTCCAGCACTTACAAATGCCTCCGCTTTTTTATCTCTTACCCATTGAGCACCAACAACAAGTGAAGAATCAGATTTGGATTTAATTGAAACTGTCGGACTGTCTCCCATTTCAATTACTTGAGTGGTATGAATAATTTTTTCCTTATTGAAGGTAAGTTTGTTTGATGATATTACTTCAAGAATTGTGTGTTGATTCCCAGCCAGGTAAAGATCAAAATTTTTGTTTTCATTTAAAGCCTGAATTGCCCCAAGCACTGTATTCTCCGGGGCGAAATCGCCCCCCATTGCATCAACTATTATTCTGCACTGGTCAGGATTTGAACCAGGTTCAGCCATTTAAAAATTACTGATTTAGGGATAAACATCGAACGATCGCTGTAATATCCACAGGAGGGACATGCGCGATGTGATAATTTCATTTCACCACAATTTGAGCAAGTGCTCAATGAAGGAACAGTTGCTTTGTAGTGAGTTCTTCTTTTATCTCTTCTGCTTTTAGACCATCTTCGTTTTGGATTTGGCATTTTCTATTCCATCTCTTAATTAATTAAAATTCATTTTATTTTTTAACTCAACAAGCGGCCGCCATCTTACATCTGCCTGCTGAGATTCACAATTGCAAGAACCGGAATTTAAATTCTTACCGCATTTAAAGCATAAACCTTTGCAATCTTCTTTACAAAGCTTTTTCATAGGTATTGATAATATTGCATAGTCCCTGAGTTCTTTATTGAGTTTTATTTTATCTGCATCATGTGCTAAATAAATAATATTATCCGAATCATTTTTTTCAGGGGAATCACCAAACAAATATACCATTTGAAATGTGTTTTGGAGGTTTGCTTTATAATTAACTCCGCATCTGTCACATTCAAGAAAAGCTTTTGTCTTAAAATCAATATCCAGAATTACCCTGTTGTGTACTTTAGTTAATTTAATTTCAAGATGGTAATTTCCGGAAAAAGGTTCTTTAAGCTCCAGCTCATTTATTTTTTCCTCAAATTCTAAATAGTGAATACCTTCACTCAGGTTATTTACCTTTATTACCATTGGAGCCTCCACTAAAAAAAGAACAAAAAAACGGGTTAAAATATAGATATAGTAGAAAATATAAGCAACTTAAACTGGTATTTGACTAAAGCAATCTGATTAAGCTGTTTTAATATTTTCTCAACAAAATAATTTTGTTAAATTGATTTATGAATTTAATTAATATTTACTAATCCTGAAACTTATTATTAAATCCTTACCCGTAAAATCATTAACTATTCTCCACTTTTATTACTCTGATAAAAATGCTTATCGTTGAAAACTTAAGAAAAGAATATAAAAACATTGTTGCTGTTGATGATATCTCCTTTAATGTTGAAGAAGGAAGAATATTTGGAATACTGGGACCGAATGGTGCTGGCAAAACTACAACAATAAGAGCAGTCCTGAATATAATAAAACCAGATTCCGGCAGAATTACATTTAATGGTAAATCTATTACCGATGAATTCCTTAATGTTATTGGATATTTGCCGGAAGAAAGAGGGCTTTACCGGAAAAGCAAAGTAATTGATGTAATACTCTACTTCGCAGGACTAAAAAAGATGCCGAGAAAAAAAGCTTTGGAAGATGCCATATACTGGCTCCAAAAACTGGATATTGATCAATACACTAATAAAAGAATTGAAGAATTATCAAAAGGAAACCAACAGAAAATTCAATTCTTGATCTCAGTTATTCATAACCCTAAACTGTTAATTCTTGATGAACCTTTTACAGGTTTTGATCCAATCAACCAGACATTGATAAAAGAGATGATACTTTCGTTTGCAACATCGGGCAAGATTATTATTTTATCGACACATCAAATGGAGACTGCTGAAAAGCTTTGCCGGGAAATTCTTCTTATGAATAAAGGTAAAGAAGTTTATAAAGGAACTCTTAATAACATTAAAAGAAACTTAGGTGTTAATACTGTTAAGATTGAATTTGAAGGAGATGCTTCATTTATTAATTCTTTAACTGTTGTTAAAAATATTGATATGTACAGCAATTATGCTGAAATCCAGCTCAACGAAAACATAGATCCTTCCGCGTTTCTTAAAATGTTAGTTGATAAAATTAACATCAAACATTTTTCCGTACTTGAGCCGACATTAAATAAAATTTTTATTGATGTAATAAAGAAACAGAACTTATGAAAAAGATATTTGAAGTTGCAAGATGGGAATACATTGAAAAGGTTAAAACAAAAACATTTATCATTTCATTAATCATTACTCCTGCAATTTTGATTTTGTTTTCGATTACACCCACTTTGCTGACAGAACATGATGATACTCACTTGAAAACAATTGGAATAGTTGACACTTCTGGGCTATATGTAAAAGAAATGAGAGAAAAACTCGGCAAGTTTATGATTGATAATAATCAGCCGAACTATATTGTTATTAATTTTAGTTCGAAAAATCTTTCTTTAAATGATCTAAAGAAAGCTGCAGATAATGAAGTTATTAATGAAAAGATTGAAGGTTATCTTCTTATTGAAAAAGCAGGGACAGATTCCGTTTCAATTTCTTATAGAAGTAAAACTATGGGAAATCATAAAGATATTAACAGGTTCCAAACAGTTTTTAATGATATCCGAATAAAATTAAAATTCGAAAAGGAAAATATTAAGTCATACCTGCTGGATTATATCTCGAAGAATGTTGAATTAAACCAGGTTAAAATTGAAAGCGGAGGGAAAGAAACTGCTCACAATTTTTTGCTCACTTTCTTTTCTTCTTTTGTATTTATTATGCTCCTGATGATGATGATACTTTATTCCGGCGGAATGCTTATCAGAAATCTTGTGGAAGAAAAATCAAACCGCCTTATTGAAATATTAATTTCCAGCTGTACACCGAATGAATTATTAAGCGGAAAGATTTTAGGATTAAGTGCTCTTGGTTTAACTCAAATCATTATCTGGGCAGTAATAGGAATTACACTTGCCGGATCCTCAACCGTTCCAATTGAAGCATTTAATAATGTAATACCTATTCTTATTTATTTTATACTTGGCTTTGTTTTTTATACAAGTCTTTTTGTTGGAATTGGTTCTGTTGTTACAAGCGAGCAGGAAGCACAACAGATTACAACCTACCTGAGCCTTCTTCTTGTTCTTCCTATAATTTTTGTTTTGCCTGCATTAGAAAATCCCGATGCACTTTACATAAAAATATTATCATACATACCGTTTACTCTGCCTTCATTTATGATGCTGAGATTAAACATAAGCCCAGTGCCATATTGGGAAATGTTAAGTACAATTTTAATAATGATAATTTCCATTTATCTTATGATTGAAATCTCAGGAAAGATTTTTAAAATCGGGATTTTATCTTTTGGTAAAAGACCTACTCTTAAAGAATTAATTCAATGGTTAAAGGAAAAATAGGAGTTATAAATTGTTCATAGCTGCGTCTGCTTTGGCTGCAATTGTACCAATGACAACCTATCTTTTTATTATCTGGTGGGCAGACAGATATGATAGGGAACCTTTCAAGCTAGTATTAAAAAATTATTTGTGGGGAGCTTTTGGAGCAATTATTTTTGCAATTGTATGGAGCAGTATTGTATCGGCTTTTGTTTCTGTTTTTGTTAAGAATGAAAACTCGCTTGGAAACATTGAATCAATACTAATTGCCCCGTTTGTCGAAGAGATCACCAAAGGCTCATTTCTTTTTTTAACGATTAGAAATATTAAGTTTGACAATATTACTGATGGAATCGTTTACGGCGGAGCGATTGGACTTGGTTTCGGTATGACTGAAAATTTTCTTTATTTTATTACTTACGGCGATACGCTGGTTAACTGGATAACCATTGTGATTATAAGAACTTTATTCTCGGCCGTTATGCATTGCGTTGCTACTGCAACTTTTGGAGCTTTCCTGGCTTACGGAAAATTTAAAAAATTTCCCGCTAAAATATTTTACACCATAGCAGGATTATTTATTGCAATGTTTATTCATCTTGCATGGAACCTTAGTGTAAGTTTTGAACAGACTACACTGCTCGGGTTTTTGTTTATGATATTTACAATAGTAATTTTTATTACCGTATTTTCTATTTCAATTTCAGGAGAAAGAAAAATAATTTTTATTGAACTTATGGATGAAGCTCAAACAGGTTTGATACCTATGGAACACCTGCATATATTAAATTCACCAAAAAGGAACAAGTTCGGCTGGGTTGATGAAAGTATACGGAAATTATATATTAACGCTGCAACCACATTAGCTTTTAGAAAAATGCAGTTAAGGAACTCAACCGGATACAGTCGTAACTATTATGAAAAGGATGTAAATTATTACAGAGATTTTATCAGGAACCTTCTAACAAATTCACAACTTCAAAAATGATAAAGCCGCACTCTTGCATTTATTTTGTACCGTTATTCCCGGTTTTTAATAATAAGAAAACCAGGCTGTTTGATTCATTCACATTGGAAGATTCTGCTAACCTTTATTCATCCCTCTATTTAAATCTTAAAGAGATTTCTAATAACCTTTTAAATTCAACTGCGGTGGTATTCTGTTTTGATGAGAAAGATAAAGATTTTATCCCCTTAGAATTCTCTGCATCGGAAAAAATATTTGCTGATTTAGATAACAAAGCTCTGCTGCTGAAATTTTTATCGGAAAAATATTTTGCGGCTTTCAATAATAATCTGATTATATTTGTAAACACAATCAGTATTTCACCACAGGATATATTAAAATATCTTGATTTACTTAACCGTGAAGATGAATCATTTATAATAGGCAAGTCACAAAACAACAAAGTTTCCTACATCGGCTTTAATGTTTACAACAATGAATTATTTTACCAGATTGAAGCAACAGATCTGAAGTTTGAGAATTTTCTTCACCTTGTGTGCAGGTTTGATTATTTTGTAAATGTTCTGAACGGATCTTTAAATATTAATGATTTAAATGATTTTAAAATTCTCTATAAAGAGTTATCTAAAAAAGAAAGTTTAAGCTACTGCAGCCAGAATATGCATGAAAAATTCACTCATCTTTTTATAGAATATAAGGAACTACTATAATGTTAAAAGTTGGCGTTTATGGTGGGGCTTTTGATCCAGTACATAACGGGCATCTTATAACCGCACAAGCTGTAAAAGAAATGAGGGAGCTTGATAAAATAATTTTTGTACCTACCTACATTTCACCCCATAAACAGGATGTTGAAATATCGGGAGTTGACCATAGGGTTAACATGTTGCAGATAGCAATAAATAAAATACCTTATTTCGAATTCTCCGATGTTGAGCTGAAAAGAAAAATGGTTTCATATACTGTTGATACTCTGAAAGAATTGAGCGAGAGATATAAATATATCGAGCTTATTATCGGGTACGACAATATATTTAAATTTCATACCTGGAGACAGCCCGATGAAATAATTAAAATAGCCAAGCTGGTTGTTTTAAGAAGAAAGCTTAATATACCTCGCGGTCAGCAAAATAAGTTTTATCGTGCGGCAGCATTTGTAAAATCTCCCTTTATTCAAATCAGCGGCTCGGTTATCAGAAGACGGATGCACGATAACCTGCCGATAAATTTTTTAGTGCCTGAAAAAGTGCAGGAATATATTATTAAGAATAAATTGTATAAAGGAGATATTCCTTGAAAATTCTCGTAACAGGCGGAGCCGGTTTTATAGCTTCCCATATTTCTGATGCTTTTATTAAAGAAGGTCATTCGGTTACAATTGTTGATAACCTTTCGCAGGGATTTGAAAAAAATTTAAACCCAAAAGCAAAATTTATAAAAGCGGATATCGGTGATAAAAGCTTAATTGAATTATTTGAAAAAGAAAAATTTGATGTTGTAAATCATCATGCTGCGCAAATGGATGTTAGAAAATCTGTTGCTGATCCTACCTATGATGCTAATACAAATATAATCGGCACTTTAAATCTTCTTCAGCACAGTATTAAAACCGGCGTAAAGAAATTTATGTTTGCGTCAACAGGCGGTGCTGTTTATGGTGAACAAAGTTACTTCCCTGCTGATGAAAATCATTCAACATTTCCCTGCTCTCCCTATGGTATTTCAAAACTTTCAGTTGAAAAATATCTTTACTTCTATAAATTCCAATATGGTTTTAATTATACAATTTTAAGGTATGCTAATATCTATGGGCCAAGACAAAATAATAAGGGTGAAGCGGGAGTTGTAGCAATCTTTACAACTAAGCTGCTTAAAAATGGACAGCCAATAATTAATGGAACTGGGAAACAAACCAGGGATTATGTTTATGTAGGCGATGTTGTAAAAGCAAATATAATTACACTGAATGATGATGTGTGTGATATTTATAATGTTGGAACTGAAAAAGAGACCGATGTTAATGAGCTTTTCAATAAGTTAAATAAAATAACTAAAGCCAATAAAGAGGAAAAGCATGGTCCTCCGGCAGCAGGCGAGCAAATGAGAAGCGTTATAACATCTCAAAAATTATTTAAGAAATTTAACTGGAAACCTTCAACAACACTCGATGAAGGATTGAAATCAACAGTTGAGTTTTTCAGGAATGAAATGAACTGAGATAATTTTTTATTATGATTGATAATGACCTGGTTAAGAAACTGCTTAATAATGAAAGACGAACTGTTGCGAGGTCAATATCAATAGTAGAATCAGGTAATTTAAATTCATCAGAACTTCTTAAAAAAATTTACTCTTCAATCGGAAAAGCATACCGCATTGGAATAACCGGGCCTCCCGGCGCAGGCAAAAGTACAATTACAAATTTCCTTACAAAACTTTACCGCTCTCAAGATAAAAAAGTTGGAATTATTGCTGTTGATCCGACAAGCCCTTTTACAGGCGGAGCTTTACTCGGCGATAGAATAAGGATGTCCGAACTTGTTCACGACCAGGGAGTTTTTGTAAGGAGTATGGCTACACGCGGTAGCCTTGGCGGATTAAGTAAAAAGGCGATTGATGCTGCTGATGTTCTTGATGCAGCAGGATATGATATAATAATTTTTGAAACGGTTGGAGTAGGTCAATCGGAACTTGATATTGTTGAAGCTGCCGATACAACAACTGTTGTACTGGTTCCTGAATCCGGGGATACTGTTCAGGCAATGAAAGCCGGACTGATGGAGATTGCTGATTTTTTTGTTCTGAATAAAAGCGATAGACCTGCAGCTCAGCAAGCCGTTACAGCATTGAAAACAATTCTGAGTTTACGTGATCATGATTCAGATTCCTGGATGCCCGGTATAATAAAAGCAATAGCCACTGAAAATATTGGAATAAATGAAATAGCGGATGAAGTTGAAAAGCATCGGCAATATTTAATAAAGTCAGGTAAATTTATTAAGCGAAGGGAAAGCCGGGCTAAAGTTAGAATTAAGGAAATCGTTGAAGAATATATTCGCCGCGAACTATGGGGTGACAAACGAGAAAATTCATTAAATTCATCTTTGGAAAAAGTAGTTCTGGGAAATTTATCACCTTATCATATTGCAGAAAAAATAATCGAAGATTTCAAAAAAAATCTTTAGATTAAATTTCCTTTTAATCAAAAATTAAAATCGAAAGGGTTCTTATGGATGTAATGGAAAACCCATTTAATATTGAACTTTCTGAAAATCAAACCATTATAAGAAACACAATCAGAGAATTTGCCGAGAAGACAATAAAACCCATCGTAATGCAATACGATGAATCCCAGGAATTCCCGATGGAAATTATTCAGGAACTTGGCGAGCTCGGATTCTTAGGAATATTAGTTCCGGAAGAATATGGAGGTGCCGGTTTAGGTTACACAGAGTTTGCTTTAGTTATTGAAGAACTCGCTAGAATTGACCCCTCAATTTCATTATCAGTAGCCGCACATAACGGATTAGGAACAAATCATATTTTAAGATTTGGAAATGATGAGCAAAAAAAGAAATATCTTCCTGATCTTGCTTCGGGAAAAAAAATTGCAGCCTGGGGATTAACAGAATCTGTTTCAGGAAGCGATGCAGCAGGATTGAGATCATTCGCAGAAAAGAAAGATGGTTACTACCTGCTTAATGGTTCTAAAACTTTTACAACCCACGGAACAGTTGGCAGCACTTATGTTATAATGGCGATAACAGATAAATCAAAAGGTAAGAAAGGAATTTCTGCTTTCATTCTTGAAAAAGGAATGCAAGGTTTAATTATTGGGAAGAAGGAAAATAAGCTCGGTATGCGTGCTAGCGATACTACACAATTAACTTTTGAAAATTGCAAAGTTCCCTTAGAAAATTTAATTGGTGAAGAGGGCGAAGGATTTGAAACAAGCTATGAAGATACTTGAAGGAGGAAGAATTTCCATTGCTGCTTTAAGTGTTGGACTTGCACAAGGTTGTCTGGACTTATCATTAAAATATTCAAATGAAAGAAAACAATTTGGAAAACATTTGCATGAATTCCAGGGAATTCAATTTAAACTTGCTGAGATGGCAACTAATATTGAAGCAGCAAAACTTTTGACTTTCCGTGCTGCAATCAGAAAAGATAAAGGTGAATCCATAATTAAAGAAGCTGCAATGGCTAAACTTTTTGCAAGTGAAATTGCTGAGAAAGCATCGAGTGAAGCAGTACAGATTTATGGCGGTTATGGTTTTATTAAAGATTATCCCGTGGAAAAATTTTATCGTGATGTAAAGCTGTGTACAATAGGCGAAGGAACATCTGAGATTCAAAGAATTGTTATTGCAAGAAATTTATTGAACGAGGAATAACAAAAAACTTATGAAAAAAATAGGTTCGGCTATAAATCAAAGTCCTTCTTTTAACAAAAGAGAAGATTCTTATAAAGAACTTTTAAGAAAGCTTAATGCCGAAAGAGATAAAATTAAACTTGGCGGTGGGAAAAAAGCAATTGAAAAACATAAAGCTAAAGGAAAGCTGACTGCCCGAGAAAGAATAAATATCCTTGTTGATGATCCTAAAAAATTTTATGAGCTTAGCACTTTTGCAGCTTATGGAATGTATGAAGATCAGGGCGGCGCACCAAGCTCAGGAACCATTTATGGAATAGGAAAAATAAACAATCACAATTTCGTAATAGTTGCCAATGATGCAACTGTAAAAGCCGGTGCCTGGTTTCCTATCACTGCAAAGAAAAATTTAAGAGCTCAGGAAATTGCAATGGAAAACCGCCTGCCGATAATTTATTTGGTTGATAGTGCCGGTGTTTTCCTTCCAATGCAGGATGAAATATTCCCTGATAAAGAACACTTCGGGAGAATCTTTAGAAACAATGCGATCATGTCATCAATGGGAATTCCCCAGATTGCCGCAATAATGGGTCCTTGTGTTGCTGGCGGAGCTTATCTTCCGATAATGAGTGATGAAGCTTTAATTGTTGAAGGTGAAGGTTCTGTTTTTCTTGCGGGAGCTCATCTGGTAAAAGCTGCAATTGGAGAAGTGATAGATAATGAATCTCTTGGTGGGGCAAATGTTCAATCAAATGTTTCAGGCGTTACAGATTATATTATGAAAAATGATGAGGAATGCCTCGCTCAAATAAGAAGCTTAACAGAAAAATTTGGTGAGCATCCCAAAGCTGGATTTAATCGTACAGAAAGTAAACCGCCATTATTTTCTCCAAAGGAAATTTATGGATTGTTCCCTGAAGATTCCTCCAAACCTTATGATACTTATGAATTGATTGCAAGGATTGTTGATGATTCTGAAATTGATGAGTATAAAGCTGGTTATGGTAAAACTTTAATTACGGCTTATGCAAGAATTGATGGCTGGGCTGTTGGGTTAATTGCAAATCAAAGGAATATTGTAAAGACTGAATCAGGTGAAATGCAGGTTGGCGGTGTTATTTATTCCGATAGCGCAGACAAAGCTGCAAGATTTATAATGAACTGCAATCAGAAAAAAATACCTTTACTCTTTTTACAGGACGTAACCGGTTTTATGGTTGGAAGTCGAGCAGAACATGGCGGAATTATAAAAGACGGTGCAAAAATGGTAAATGCTGTTGCAAATTCAGTCGTTCCAAAAATTACAATTATTGTAGGCAATAGTTATGGTGCCGGTAATTATGCAATGTGCGGAAAAGCTTATGACCCGAGGTTTATTTTCGCTTACCCATCTGCAAAAATTTCAGTAATGGGATCTTCACAGGCAGCGAGCGTTTTGCTCGATATCAAAATTAAGCAGGCAGAAAAAAGCGGCGAACATCCTACTGAAAAGGAAGAGAAAAAACTACTTGAAGAGATTGCAAAAGCTTATGATGAAAAAAATCATCCCCTTTATGCAGCAGCAAGATTATGGGTTGATGAAATTATTGACCCGGCTTTGACAAGAGAATTCGTTTCAATGACAATTGAAATAGCAAACAATAACCCTGAAATGCCGAGGTTTAATCCCGGGGTAATGCAAACTTAAGGACTCAATTATTAATTTATCCTTTCCATTAGTATTCCTTTCAATTATTTTAACTATTATTTTAATTATATGTTCATGAAGGATAAAAAATTAAATTGTATCGTAAAATTGTTATTGATGAACTCGACCCTGATAAATTGATTTTATTTGGATCCAGAGGAAAAGGAAATGCTCAATTCAATTCTGATTATGACATAACAATTGATTCTGGAAAAATAAATTTAAATGAGAAAAGAAATCCTAAAGAAAAGATTGAGGGAATAATAGGTCTTCATAAATGTGATCTTGTGTTTCTGAAAGAAGTCGACAAAGGTTTTAAGGATTTAATTCAAAAGACCGGCAAAATCATTTATGAGCAATGAGGCTTTTAATTATTTTAATTTTTTCTTCATTCTTTTCTAACTCCCTTCCGCAGCAAAGCAATCTTTCAAAATCTGTTAATAATATTTCGTCTTACATTGCTTCTGAAAAATTCAATCAATTAAAAAAAGAGATTGGCGATTTATCTTCTGTCGATTCCATATATAGCTTTGCAATAAAACTTAACAATAATGATTACTCAGAAGCATTACTCTCTTTATGTTTGGCAACTCTTCCTTACAGGGAAGTACCGATTGTAATCCCAGTAATAAAATCAATATGGAATTATCCACTGGTTTCCGCAAGCGATTCAATTTACAATCTTAAAAACAAAAATCTGCCAGTAAGATTTTTTTATGACACTCCTGTTGATGAATACGGCGACAAAGATAAGCTTGCACATTTTTTCGGTTTTGCATTTCTTGAATATTCAACTCTCTTCTTTGATTTAGGAAATCTAATTGGCTATTTTACAGAGGCTTTTGAGGAGGATTTTAAAGTTCAATCTTCAATTGATTACCGGGATCTTGAGGCAAATTTTCTTGGAAAATGTTTCAGTAAAATTTTAAAAAAAGATAAAACAATTCTCCCTTCTCAAATTTTAGTAATGCGAACATTATATTATTTCGGAAACCCGCTATGAAATCAATATTAATAATAGATGATGAAAAAGAGATTTGCGAAAGCATAAAATTTATTCTTGAGTATGAAGAATATGAAGTTGATTCAACTACTTCCGCTACTGAAGGTATTAGTAAAATTTCTTCAGGAAAATTTTCAGCACTTCTTTTAGATATTCAGATGCCTGAGATGAGCGGGTTTGAAGTTCTTAAAAAGGCTAAAGAAATTAATCCGAATCTTTCAGTAATTATAATTTCCGCTCACGGAAGTGTTGAGAATGCTATAAAGGCAACCAAGCTTGGAGCTTTTGATTTTCTTGAAAAACCTATAGACCGGGACAAGCTTCTTATCAGCGTAAGGAATGCTGTTGAGCATGCGAATCTTAAAACAGAAAATAAAGAAATTAAAAAAACTTTAATAGGTGATGAAAAAATTCTTGGAAACAGTAAAGCTATTACAGGGATACTTGAAATAATAAATAGAGTTGCGCCTCTCGAAACCAGAGTGCTAATAACTGGTGAAAATGGAACAGGAAAAGAACTTGTTGCGAGAGCAATCCATTCCAACAGTGAACGAAAAGATAAACCTTTCATTGAAGTTAACTGCGCTGCCATCCCGAATGAATTAATCGAATCTGAATTATTCGGACATGAGAAAGGATCTTTCACCGGTGCGTTCCAGCAAAGAATAGGAAGGTTTGAGCTTGCTAATAAAGGAACTTTATTTCTCGATGAGATTGGAGATATGAGCCTGCAGGCTCAGGCAAAAGTTTTACATGCATTGGAAAGCGGAAGAATTGAAAGAGTGGGCGGCGCTAAAAAAATTGAAGTGGATGTTAGGGTTTTATCTGCAACAAATAAAAATTTAAAAGAAGAAATTGAGAAAGGAAGTTTCAGAGAAGATCTTTATCATAGACTTAATGTAATTCCGATTCATATTCCCCCGCTTCGTGAAAGAGCTGATGATATCCCGCTTCTTATTGAACATTTTGCAAATGATATTGCCCTAAAGCATAAAAAACCGGTGGTTAAGTTTAGCGAAGATGCGATTTCATTAATGCAAAGCTTGCCATGGACAGGAAATATTCGCGAGTTGAGAAATGTAATTGAAAGAATTATGATACTGATTGATAAGAGAGAGATTAAAAGAAGTGATATTGAATTTCTTTCATCATCAGGTCAATCAAAGATTGATGATATTATTGAAGGAAGCAATTCTTTCCAGGAATTTAAAGAAAAAGCGGAGCGGGCATTTATTCTTAAACAGCTGAATGAAAACGGTTGGAATATATCCAAAACGGCTGAATCTCTTGATATCCAGCGAAGTCATCTTTATAATAAGATGAAAAAATATGAAATTGAAAAGAAGGATTAATTATGGGCAATACTATTTTTTCAAAAATCATTAATAAAGAAATAAAATCCGATATTGTTTTTGAATCAGATAAAGTTTTAGCTTTCAGAGATATAAACCCGCAGGCTCCTGTTCATATAATAATAATTCCAAAAGAAGAGATTCCACGAATTAATAATTTTGAAAAGCAAAAAACATTCTGAACTTTTAGGAGAAATGATTGATGCTGCAAACAAGATTGCAAAAGATATAAAGATTGAGGATGGCTTTAGATTGGTTATTAACAGTGGCGAAAAGGGTGGACAAACAGTTTTCCATCTGCATATTCATTTACTTGGCGGAAGACAAATGCACTGGCCTCCGGGGTGATAAACTTTTTTTAATTTGAAATTTTAAATCCTACCGAAAAAGAATAAGCTCGTTTTAATCCGTCAACATTCACTTCTCTTTTCAAAAAAGGAATTGCGAGTTCACCTGTTAAAGAGTAATTTCTATTTAAATCATATTGCACAGAAGCTAAAAAATTAATTTGCAGATTGATTGCTTTTAAGAACTTCAATAAAATTTTCCACCGGAAGAATTCAAATCAAGAATGGTTGATTTAGATAACATTTTTATAAACAATAATTGGGGTGTGATGAGAAAATTTTCAAACGAAAAAAGATAAGAAGTTCTTAAAAGGAAATCATCGCCGCGTTTTAGTTTAATATTTTCTTTCTCATTTCTTTTTCCTGCAAGCTGGTAACCTCCACCAATTCCAAAATTTTTATAATAATAATCAACGGCAAAAAGTAAATCATTTGATCCTAATCCGGGCTGATAAACAATTGGAAGTAATGGTTCTTTATTTACATCACCTGTTGCCAGCTTAACACCAACCGATGCATTTAATGTAGAAGTATTGCCTGAAATTATTTTCCGGGTCCAGCTAATTATTAGATCCCCAATTCCTTTAACATTTCCAGCCGGGCCGGATTGCAAATTATAAGGGATCAATAATCCTAAAGAACTCCCCTCAAATAATTCATAATTAATTCCAAGTTGAAAAGAATGAAAGACGACATCATCTTCTTTTCCGCTATAACCGTTTTTATAGGATAATGAAAGATCAATTTGCTTTTCCATCTTTTCATAATTTAAATTCCCAAGCTGGCAAATCCCTGCATCAGAGCATTGGGCATATGATGGAATTGAAATGAGAGAGAAAAATGCAAAAGATAAAACACAGTTGAGAAACGTTTTTATCATAGGTTTCTTATTAAATAAATAAATTTCACGCTAAATAAAAAAACTCCCCTAAAAAAAGTATAACGCAATTATAACATTTTCGTTTTTTTTATGTTGATATGTTTTTGGAATTAAGGAGTTTTACCCTTTCATTCAAATTGATTGTTAAGGATTAATTTTTTTGAATCGTATGGTGCCGGATCTCCACCAAGGTATTTATGAAACCACTCAAGGTGGGCATTATAATACAATGGCATTGATTTAACATTATCCGGCCAGTGTCCGTCATTCTTAAAAATTATTAATCGGGAATCTATCCCGAGTGTTTTTAAAGTGGTAAAGTACTGGATACTTTGTGTATAAGGAACTCTATAATCTTTTTCTCCCGTTATTATAAGAGTTGGAGTTGAAAAATCCTTTGCAAAATTTGATGGAGAATATTTCTGGTAAATATCTGAATTCCATGGCTGGCCTTTCAAATCCCAATTAGGAAACCAAACCTCTTCAGTAGCTCCCCACATTGATTCAAGATCATAAACTCCCATCATCGAAGCGAGACATTTAAACCTTTTTGTTTTTGCCTGGAACCAGTTCATCATATAACCACCGTAAGACCATCCCATAGCACCAATTCTGTCTTTATCAACATAAGGAAGCTGCTCAAGAGCATCAGTAACTTTCATAACATCTTCATAAACTTTACCTCCCCAGTCGCCTGAAATTGCAGCAGTATAATCTTGTCCATATCCGGTTGAGCCATGCGGATTTGGAAAAGCAACTATGTAACCACATCCGGGATATACCTGCCAATCACCTCTGAATGAATCCATCCATTGGGATTGCGGACCACCATGAACATTCAGAATAAGAGGATATTTTTTGCCGGCATCAAAGTTATGCGGCTTTACGATAAAGACATGAACTTTTTTTCCATCTGCACCTTCAACCCACATTTGCTCTGCAGGTCTTACATCAACTTCATCTAAAAGTTTCTGGTTCATCGATGTCATTTGCTGAAATACATTGTCTTTTGTTATTCTGTATAATTCACCCGGTTTGTGAACTGCCCTGCCGACGAAATAAATCGTATTCTGATCCGGTACAATATCAAAACCAAAAATAGATTGTTTACCGGTCAAATCTTTTATTTCTTTTGAATGTATGTTCACACTATACAGCGGGGTATATCCTTCTTTATCGGCAGTAAAGTAGAGCGTTTCTGAATCTTCCCCCCAGCGGAAATCATTAATTGTATAATCAAAATTCTCAGTAAGTACTTCAATTTTTTTTGTTGATCTGTTATAAACTGCAAGCCGGAACCTGTCTGATTCGTAATTAGGAGTTTCCTGCATTTTAAATGCAATAAAAAATCCATTTGGAGAATAAATAGGATAACCATCCCATGACTTATTTTCCTTAGTAAGATTGGTTGTTTTTTGTGTTGCAAGATTTAATACAAGAAGATCAGAGTTTGTAGAGGCTGCAAGATTATTTTCAGGGTTGAACATGTAACAGATTTCTTTTCCATCCGGAGAAACTGTAAACTTCACATCTCCGCCAAGCATAAAATTAACTGACAGCCATGCACTTTCTGCAAGAAGCTGATAATAATTCGATTCTATGTTATAAGAAATAAGACTTGTTTTTTTTTCTCCATTATACTCTGTCCAGTGCCTGAACATAAGGTCATCTGTCATGTAAGCCTGAACAGGACCATTTTCAGAAGATTCAGCTAATTTTTTATTACAGAAATTATCAGCGCCGCAATCAGGAAAAATATCTGAAATAAAAATGATAGATTTTTTATCGGGGGTTAAACATGCATTTGAAACGCCTGTAGCAAAATCAGTAACCTGCGTAGTTTTCCTATCATTAAAAGTATAACGGTAAACCTGGGACTTTGAAAGAAAGTAAAGTTCATTATCTGAAGACCAAAAAGGATGAGTCTCGCTTACATCTTTACCGGAAATATTTTCTGTGGCACCATCAGGATAAAGAATATAAATGTCAGTATTTGATTTTCCCTCCCTCAGGTTATATTCTGTAACTGTGAAAGCGATTTTATTCCCGGTTGGTGAGATAACAGGTGAACCGACATATTTAACTTTGTATAAATCTTCGATTGTAAAAGCTCTTTTTTGAGCAACAAGATTTACACTTACAAGAATTAAAATGAGACTTAGAAAAAGATTCCTTTTCATTGACTAATTCCTTACTGATTTATTTAATATTTTTAATTCAGATAACTCAAAAATACTTTTTTTAAAGCTGAATTTGAACTATGGAATCAAAAATCTTACATATAAAAAATATGGTTTGCGGCAGGTGCATAAAAGTTGTACGTGAGGAACTGGATAAACTTGGATATGTTGTTGAAGATGTTAAGCTTGGTGAAGCAAAAATAAATTCTGAAGATGGAATTAATCTTGAAGAAATAAGCAAAGTGCTTGAAGAAAATGGGTTTGAGCTGCTCGGGGATAAACAGGCAAAACTAATTGAGGATATTAAAATAATTCTGATTGAACTTATTCAAAATCAACCTGAGCTGCTTGAGAAAATCGGTCTTTCAAAATATCTAGCTGATAAATTTCATTCAAGCTATCAGCACATCAGTTCACTTTTTTCATCAAAAGAAGGAATAACAATTGAGAAATATTTCATCAACCAGAAAATTGAAAAAGCAAAAGAACTTCTTATTTATAATGAACTGACATTGAGTGAAATCTCTTATCAGCTGGGTTACAGCAGTGTTCAGCACCTTTCAAATCAATTTAAAAAAATTACCGGTTTCACCCCTTCAGATTTTAAAAAACTGGGAGACAAAAAACGAAAACCAATTGATAAAATTTCATAGCAAATAAAAAATAATTTCTGTTGAACTCTTAATGAGTTCTAAATCTCTATTTATGTTCATCCCTCTACAAACATATAACTCCTAACAGAGTTAAAACTATTTGAAATGAAACAAAAGAGTTGAAATTTTTTCTTTAAACTTTTATTTCAAGATTATAACAGAATTATTTTTATGACTCCAGAGGAGTCAAATCTTTGTAGAAAAAGGTTATCACCGGGCGTTTTTCTGATTTCCTTTAGGAGTTCAACCAAAGGTTCTAATTAAAATTCTGAACAAGATTATTATTAAAGTATAACAATCCAATTTATAGTCTTTCCTATTTTTACATTACAAAGAGTTATAAAAAAGGAATTAAAATGGTTAGCGAAAAAATAAAAATTGACGGTATGTCTTGCGGACATTGCGTAATGGCAGTAAAAAAAGAATTGATGAGACTGCCGTTAAAAATTAAAGATGTTTCAATTGGTTCTGCTGAATTGGAATATGATGAAACAAAATTAAACGTTGAGGAAATTAAAAAAGCTGTGAGAACCGCGGGTTACTCTGTCTTAAGTTACTAAAAGCGTTCAGCTTTTTGCAGAATAAATGGAAATATTAAAAGATAAAAAAATAGAATTCCAAAAAATCAGCTTGCCTGTTGAAGGAATGACATGTGCAAGTTGCGTAGCGCGGGTTGAGAAAGCTTTAAGTAAAGTTGAGGGAATTGAAGATGTTAATGTAAACTTTGCAACAGAAAAAGCCTCATTTACTTTTAATCCGGATAAAGTTGATAGTAAAATTATTTCATCTATTATTGAAGATGCCGGATATAAAATTGATGTCTCCCCTCTTCAAAAAAATTTTAAAAAGATGAATTAAAAAGTGAGGAGAAACATCCTGTTCGGGCGTATGAAAAAAACCTGAGGAATGATTTGATACTGGCTGCCATTCTAACAATTCCAATTTTAATTTTAAATATGGGATCAATGTTTGATGGTTTTTCTCAATTCATTTCATTATCGCAGGAAAACATTAACAAAATTTTATTGATCCTCACAACACCTGTAATTTTTATTTCGGGAAAAAGATTCTTTTCAATTTTCTGGAAGAACCTTTTGCATTTCACTGCCGATATGAATTCATTAGTCGCAATAGGAACAGGTGTGGCATTTATTTATAGTGCTGCTGTTACAATTTTCCCGGGAATAATCCATCATAAAGAAATACCTCACGTTTATTTCGACACAACAGTTGTGATAATAACTCTTATTCTTTTCGGTAGATGGCTTGAAAGTCGTGCTAAAAGTAAAACTGGAAGTGAAATAAAAAAGCTTATTGAGCTTCAGCCAAAAACCGCTTTAATAAAAATTAATAATGAAGAGAAGATTATTGATATAGCAAATTTGAAAACCGGGGACATTGTAATTGTAAAGCCCGGAAGTAAAATCCCTGCTGATGGAAAGATTATAGCCGGCTTTTCTACAATTGATGAATCAATGGTAACAGGTGAAAGTTTTCCGGTTGAAAAAAATGTTGGTTCAAATGTAATCGGCGGGACTATTAACAAAACAGGTTCATTTGAATTTAAAGTTATGGCAATCGGGGAACACACAGTTCTGGGTCAAATCATAAAACTTGTTGAAGAAGCTCAATCATCTAAAGCACCTATTCAACAGCTTGCAGATAAAGTTGCTTCCATTTTTGTTCCCGCCGTTATTGGAGCTGCCCTTATTACATTTATTGCCTGGTTAATAATTGGAGAAAGTAGTTTTAATACTGCTTTAATAAATTTTGTGGCGGTATTAATAATTGCCTGTCCTTGTGCTCTCGGACTTGCAACACCAACTGCAATTATTGTTGGAACAGGAAAAGGCGCACAATATGGTATCCTGATTAAAAATGGTCAGGTGCTTGAGCTAATTCACAAAATGAAAGCAATTGTTTTTGATAAGACAGGAACAATTACAGAAGGAAAACCTGTTGTTAGCAGATTAAAAACTTTTGGTATTTCCGAAACCGAATTACTTAAATACACTGCATCACTGGAAAAAAAATCTGAGCATCCTGTTGGGAATGCAATTTTTAAATTTGCAAAAGAAAAAAATATTGATTTAATCGAACCTGATTCTTTTAATAGCTTAACTGGAAAAGGAATTGAAGGAGTTATTAATTCCAAAAAGATAATTGCCGGCAATTATAAATTAATGCTTGAAAAAAATATTGACATCTCCTCATTTAATAATAGCTTAGATAATTTTAAGAATTCAGTTTTCGTTGCAGTTGATAATAAACTAAAAGGTATAATAGAAATTGATGATTCTCTAAAGGAATACTCTTCTGAAGCAATCAACTCGATTAAATCTTTGGGAATAAAAACAATCATGATTACAGGGGATAATTACAACTCAGCAATATCTGTTGCTGATAAAATCGGTATTGATGAATTTAAAGCTGAAGTTCTTCCTGAAGAAAAATCAGATGCTGTTAAGAAATTTCAGCAGCAGTATGGAATAACAGCCATGGTAGGTGATGGAATAAATGATGCACCTGCTCTTGCCCAAAGCAATATTGGAATTGCAATTGGCAATGGGACTGATGTAGCAATTGAAACGGCTGAGATCGTTTTAATTAATGATGATTTAAGGAATGTTGTAAAGGCAATAAAACTATCGAGACAAACTTTAAAGACAATAAAACAAAATCTTTTCTGGGCATTTATTTATAATTCAATCGGAATTCCTCTTGCCGCTTTTGGTTTACTGAATCCAATGTTTGCAGCGCTTGCAATGTCTTTAAGCTCTGTTTCGGTTGTAAGTAATTCACTTCGATTAAAGAAAATAAAATTGTAAAGCCGGAACTAAGGTTCCTATTTTTATAACCGAAAAATTAAATCCTGGGTAACCGTTCTAAATATGAACTGTTACTAAGTACAGCGAATGTATCAACATTTCTGAGTTCATCAATTGTAAAGCAATCCATATAACTCATTGTGCTCTTTAATCCATCGGAAATATTATCAATAACATTTTTAACAGCACCTTTATAAGCAACCATAGTTTCTTCGCCTTCAATAAATTCATTTCTCATCTTAACTCCAAATGAAGCGGAACCTCTGTATTTTTTCCACAACTGTCCCTGGTATCTGATAACTTCGCCGGGAGCTTCTTTGGTGCCTGCAAACATTCTTCCGACCATTGCAATATCCGCACCCAATGTTAAAGCTTTTGCAACATCGCCGGAATGTTTAATTCCGCCATCAGCAATAATTTTTATTTTTAGTTTGGAATTTTCTTTTGCAAAGAAAACATTTAAGCAGAGATGAAACCTGTCCAATTCCAATTCCGGTTTGAACAGAAGTTGTGCAGACACTTCCACTTCCGATGCCAACTCTAACAGCATCAGCACCTGCATTTTCAAGCTGTTGTAAAGTTGCTCCATGTGCAATATTTCCAACTATAACCGGGATATCAAATTTATTTTTTATCTCTTCAGATTTATTTAATACAGCACAGTTATTTGCATTTGCAGTATCAATACAGATTATATATTTCTTTTCAGCAAGCTTTTCAATCATTTCAATCGGGGTATTTACTGCAATTGAAACAGCTTTTACCAGACCATTTTCCTGGTTATGGTTTAATAATTCGTCAAGTGAGGAATCAAACCTGTTAAGAATTCCAAGACTTCCTAACCTTGATAATTCTTTTGTCATTTCGAGTCCGGTAACTGTATCCATCGGACTTGAAATAACGGGCAGATTAAGTTTAACATTTAAGAATTCACAAGATGTGGAGGTTTCTGTTCTTGATTTCATCCTTGAAACTTTGGTAGGGATTAAACTTATATCATCGTAGGTCAATGATTGAAGATATTCATTTAAATCTTTTTTAGAATATACTTTCATGATTAAGTTATTTAGTTATTGTTTATTTAGTTACTTGTTTTTTTAAATAAGCTATGTATCCGTTAAGAACTTTAATGCAGTATAAAACTTTCTCTCTAAAATATTCCAGTTCTTTTTCAGAAATATATTTTTCCCTGCTTTCTTTTTTAAGCTGTCCTGCTAATCTCCAAACTTCCAATTCTTCAAATGTCTCAAATGTCATTAATTCCCTTCAACTTAATAACTATATCAATGACTCAACTTCATCAAGCAGTTCGTTCATCTTTTGTGTTGTACTCAAAACCGGTTCAGGTGAACTCATATCAACTCCCGCCATCTTAAGAATATTTAAAGGATAATCTGAACTTCCGGCTTTTAGGAAATTAAGATATTTTTTTACTGCAGGGTTCCCTTCAAATTTCACTTTTTTTGAAAGAACTTCTGACGCTGCGAACCCGGTGGAATATTGATACACATAAAAGTTATAATAGAAATGAGGAACCCTTGCCCAGGTAAATCTTTCTTCATCATCAAGAACCATTGCAGTTCCCCAGAATTTTTGGTAAAGTGAACCATATAATTCACAAAGTGAATCGGGTGTTAGTGCAATTCCGCTTTCCGTTTTTTCATAAACATCCTTTTCAAACTCTGCGAACATTACCTGCCTGTAAAAAGTAAGGGTAATGTTATTAAGATACTTCTCCAGAAAATAAAGTTTCTCTTCTTTTGAAGAAGAGTTTGAGATAAAATAATCCAACAGAAGTGATTCATTAAAAGTCGATGCAACTTCTGCAAGAAAGATAGAATAGTTTGCATAAGAATATGGTTGTGAAATTCCTGTAAAATGAGAGTGCATATTATGTCCCATTTCGTGAGTCAGAGTAAAAACATCGTTCAGCAAATCAGTCCAGTTAAGAAGTACATACGGATGCACACCAAAAGTTGAACCCGAAGAATAAGCACCGCTTCTTTTAGCTTGTGTTTCAAAAACATCAATCCACCTGCTGTTAAAAGCTCTTTTCAGAATGTCGAGATATTCTTCGCCAAGCTGTTTTAGAGAATCAAAAACAACTTCTTTTGCATCATCAAAAGAATACTTTTTTTCCGGTGCATCATTAAAGATAGTTACGTAAGTATCATAAGGATGAAATTCTTTCAAACCAAGTAATTCTTTTTTTATGGAAGCCCAGCGGTGAAGTGGTTTTAAATTATTATTTACCGTATCAACAAGGTTATCGTAAATGGAAACAGGTATATTAAATCTGTCCAAAGCTGCTTCACGGGCGTTATCATATTTTCTTGCCTTTGCGTTAAACATGTTTGTTTTAAGATTTCCATTGAAGAGCGAGGCAAATGTATTAGCATATTGAACAAAAGGTATATAATAATTCTTAAAAGCTCTCTTCCTGAAATCATTATCCCTGGAATACATAGCGGCATAATATCTTGCATGAGAAATCTCAACTTCATTGCCTGCTTCATCATTAATTTTGGGAAATTTAATATCAGCATTTGTAAACATAGAAAAAGTATTATATGGGATCTGAGCAATCTCCGATGCATGTGCGAGCAATTCTTCCTGCTCATTAGAAAGAGTATGAGCTTTTGTTCTACGGAGATCTTCGAAAGAATGTTTATAAACACGAAGTTCCTGCTTTGAGTTTATCATCTCCCATAATTCCTCATCGGGAATTTGAAGCAGCTCAGGTTTTATAAATGAACTAGAGGCAGAAACCTTTGAATGAAGGGTTTTAATTCTCTCCTCCATAGCCTGATACCTGGTAACACGCATATCGCTATCTTTGGAAAGCATAGCATATAAATACAATCTTTCAAGTTTTATCCCGATTGAATCATCAAACTGCAAGCACTGAAGAAGATTATCGGCACTTTTTGAAATAGTACCTTTAAACTTCTCATACTCACCTAAATTATTTTCTACCCAGCTGAAATCTTTTTCCCATTCTCCATCATTTTTATAAATATGAGTAAGATCCCACTTATATCTCGCTTCAATCTTTTCTCTTACAGGTAAAGAAGGAACATCTGTTATTGAAAACATTTTTTTGAAATTAAAACTATTGTCAAGCATTTTAAGAAATCCCCGATAATTGTTTGGTTAAAATTAAATTAATTATTTTATGAGCAACATTTGCCTGGTAACCCGGTAATTAATTTCAGAATTGAAATCTGAAAATTCAAGAGTATAAAAATAAACGCCGCTGGAAAGATTATTCCCGTTAAAGGTTACTTCATAACTCCCCTGATTAATTTCATTATCAAACAGAGTTGAAATTTCATTACCAAGAATATCGCTAACTTTTATTGTTACATACCCTCTTCTATCAATATTAAATTTTATTTTTGTAGAAGGATTAAACGGGTTCGGGTAATTCTGTTCAAGATTAAAAGTAACCTCTTTATCAATCTCTTCATTTACTCCAGTTACTTCCGTAGTGATTTCTCTTTTTAAACCGGGGATTGAATATTCTCCGAGATTTAAAATTGTTAGATCAATATTTGTTGATGGTATAAAATCCAGAACAATCCAATTGCCGGGCGCAACCCAAACAGTATCATAAAAGGTTACAATCGGAACAGGTAGTGGTGGAAAAGGTGGAGGCAAATTGACTAAGTAACTTAATGTGTTTATTAAAACAAATTTTTTGCACAAAAATGTTCCGATTCCAGTCGAGATATTTTCATCCTGGAGCCGTTTTCCTTTTTTATCAAACCTAAGAGGAATAACTATTGAATCAATTGTAACAGTTGTATCATAACTTATAATCTGGTACTGCTGGTTTACATTCTGGGCGAATTTATAATTTAAATCCCAGCCATTGATATTTTCAAATAAACCAAGTAAAGGAAAAATATTATTTAAAGTTGATGAATCAATTAATGTTAACAAAAAATCAATTCCGGAAATTTCAAAATATTCATATCCATCCGTCCCATCTATATTTATATAATTTGTATCGGTATAAGGAAGAACCGGAATAGTTTCCTGAGGTCCTGATTTGGATAAAACATAGTAAGCAGGTTTTCCGCTATATACTCCTAAAAAAGATAATGAATCTTTCCTGTAGAATATTGATTCTGGTATTGGGTTATTTAAAGAATCAAGAACTGAAATTTTATAATTCCAATTATAACCAAGGTTTTGAGGGAAATAATCACTGGCTAGTTGTGAATAAATAACACCGTTAATTATAATAAATACAACCGTTAAGTATTTCATATTCAAAGATAATAATTAAATTTTTATGTTTTTTAAATCCAGCGCTTTTTTCTAAAAACAATCAATAATACCACCGCAACTAAAAGCATAAATCCTAAAACAATCGGGTAACCAAAATACCATTTTAACTCAGGCATGCTATAAGGACTTTGTTCCGGGCTAAAGTTCATGCCATAAACCCCAACAATAAATGTCAGAGGAATAAATATTGTTGAAATAATAGTTAAGACTTTTAAAATTTCATTTAACTTTAACTGGATTGAAGACCTGTAAATTTCTATCATACTGTTGACCTGTTCCTTATAGCTTTCAACTGTTTCAACAGCACTTTTTATATGATCCTCAAGATCTTTAACAAATATTAAACTTGATTTATGAATTAACGGATGAATATCTTTCAGTAAAAAATAAATAGCCTCTTTAAATGGAACTACAGAGCGCCTGAGTTTATTAATCTCTTTTCTAAACTGGTAAATCTCTTCAATAGTATCCTGATTTGGTTTATCTAAAAGAACATCCTCCAGGTTTTCAATTATTTCATCAAGCTGTAGTAATATTACTATGTAGTTGTCAACAACGGAATCAAGAAGACGGTACATAAGGTAATCGGGTCCAAGTTTTCTTAATCTTCCCTTCCCTCCTCTTAAACGTTCCCTAATTAAATCAAATTCATCTCCGGGAGTTTCCTGGAATGTTAAGAGATAATTTTTCCCCAGAATAAAACTTACATGTTCAATTATTATTTCCCCTGATTCGGAATTATAATGAAAACTTTTACTTATTAAGAATAAATATTCTTCATGCTCCTCGAGCTTTGGAGGATGATTTACATTTAATATATCCTCCATTGTAAGAGGATTTATATTAAACATCTCGCCAATCTTTTCTAATTTATCTATGTCATGAAGTCCATTGATATTAATCCATAAAACATTTTGTGCATTTATTAATTCCTTCAGTTCCTCAACATTTTCAATTTTTCTTTCGACAAAAATGTTCTGGTTATACTGAAAAATATCAATGCTTATTTCTTCTACTTTCTGCTCACCGGTAAAAACAAGGGAACCCGGAGACATTCCACGCTTTTTCCTAGCTAGATTTATCCTTGACATAAAGCATCCTCCGAAAAAAAAATAAAATTTATCTAAATATAATGAAGCTATTCCAGATGGGAAACTAATTAGTCAGCTCTCGGCAAAAATCTTTAAAAGAAAATTGAAGAACTGAAAATTATTTTATATCAGTTAAAGTAGCCTTAAATTTTCCGGTAAAATTATAAAAATTAAAAATGATAAATTTTGGCTCGTGCCCATCTATTTCAGTAAAAGAGTTATTTGTATTGTAATCAAAAACTGTTGAATAGAGAACATTATTTTGGTCAAGCCGGATAATAATTTCCACAGAACCGGAAGAATACTCACTTATAACAGGATGTATGCTCGATTTTATAGTATTAAGCGAAGTAAAATCAGTTATTGTTTCAGTTATATTATTGGCATTAATTGAAAAAGTATAAGACGTACTGGTTCTTGAAAGCTGAGGTTCGTTAATATTATCTAAAGAATTTTTGGGGGAAATAACTTCCTGCCTGCAGGAAATAAATAAAAACTGTGTTGCTAATAGAATTATCAATAGTATCAATTTCATAGATAAAACTTTTTATTCTAATTCATTTTTTATTTTATTGATTTTTTTACTAAAGAATGCATAATCCTCAGGTTGAGAAATAAAATCTCTACGCTTGCCTTTTTTATCATAAATCACTGTTACCGGAACAGAACCGTTCCAATCGGGATTAATAAGATTAATAATTTTCTCGCTTCTTTTTTCTTCTACTACAACAATCGGAAAATCAGCATATTGTTTGGTAAGAAAAGGTTTAACTTTCAATTCAATATCAGAAGGAAGATCAACCGATACACTAAGAAATTCGAAATCAGAATTTTTATTTTCATTATAAATTTTCACAAGATCAGGAAATTCTTGAATGCAAGGTACACACCAGGTTGCCCAGAAATTAATAAATAAAATTTTCCCATTCCTGTTTCCAATTTTATTTTTCAGCCACTCCTCATTAATTACCTCAATTTCATTATTGCGGGATATAGTTTGTTCAATATCCTTATCCCTACTCTCTTCTTTAATACATCCGGAAAAGAATATTAAACTGAATAACAGAGGAATAAATAATTTCATTTATATTTATATTCTTTTAATTGAGCAGCCGAAAGCTTTTGTTTGAGTGTTCGAGACACTTTTACCGGCAAGTATTTCATTAAGCGCATTCTCAAGATCTTTTGTTTCAACATTCTTCTCATTTTTTGAATCATCAATTCTTCCGTGGTAAAGGATCGTGTAGGTTTTTGGCTCAAGCACATATACTTCCGGAGTTACGCTAGCTTCAAACATATCCGCTATAATATTTTTTTCATCTTTAAGCACAGTGAAATTAAACCCGTTTTTTTCAGCATGAGATTTACACTCATTTATGCTCTCCTGTTTGTTTGAATTTATTCCAATGAGAGCAATATTTTTTTTACTGTAATTATTATACAGTTCAACCATTCTTGAATTATATGAATTTGAAACCGGGCATTGTGTTGCTATAAAAATTATAAGAATTGCTTTTGAGTTATCATATTCAGAAAGGGTATGCTTCTTGTTATAAATATCCGTGAGGGTAAAATTTTCAATTTTTAATTTGAGTGGAGATGAAGAATAATTTTTTAGACTGCTTTTTGATAAAGCCATAACGGCAATAACAATTAACGGGGCAATAAATAACGATATAATTGATGCTTTCTTTAACATAATCTCTCCTTGGTGATTGACAAACTAATTTTATATATAAAATAAATTTTTTAATAGATAAAAATTTTCCTCTTATTTAAGACTTTTAGAAAAGTAAAATGGTTTAAAGGGTATGCTATTATCTGTCAGATTAAATCAAATAAAATTTTTCAGATTTCTTCCATAACTGCTCTTGCAGCTTTAACTTTATTCTGAAATTTTATTGTATGTTCACGCTGAAGACGTGACGCATGTTTTTCAAGATAAAGAGTATAATCTTCCATTGATTTACAATCATATTGAATGCAATATTGCGATTCATCAGGAGAGTGTGCAGGTACAATAACCTTATACATCTTATATGAATTGAAGTGTCCTGTATTTATTATATCCTGTATATGTATTTTTTTCATCCACTCGAGCCATTCTATTTCAACATCTTTTTGAATATAAATTGTAACTGAATAAATTATCATTTGAAGTTCAAGTTTAAATTAAAGTTTAAGATCAAAGCCCGAAAATGCAATCATGCAAACGCTAAATCAAATCATCCATAATATAGTTTACATACATACATTTTTATTTTGCCCAGTCGGGGAAAGAATTAAAATCAAAAAGAATATTACCAAGAAACCACACAACGATAGTAACTAAAATAATACCAAGTATATTAACAGCAAAACCAGTTTTAACCATATCTGATATTTTTAATCTCTCACTTGCAAACACAACTGTATTTGGCGGGGTTGCAACGGGAAGCATAAAAGCCATTGAGGAAGAAAGAGTTGCAACAATCATTAATAAAAAAGGATGAATCCTGAGCGCTACTGAAATTGAAGCCATAATAGGAAGTATCATTTGTGCTGTTGCAGTGTTTGAAGTAAACTCAGTTAAAAAATTTATTACAGCGGCAATTAAAATGGTTATAATTAGTGGGGAGAGATAATTATAAGTATAAAGATTTTTCCCTATAAATTCAGAAAGCCCGCTTTTTGTAAAAGCTTCAGCAAGTGCAAACCCGCTTCCAAAAAGAAGAATTATTCCCCATGGTATTTTCTGAAATATTTTTACATCCAGTATCGTTTTTTTTTCTTTCCTCGATGGTATGAAGAAAAGCAAAAGAGACATGCCGATCGCAACGGTTCCGTCATCAATATAATTTGGATAACGCAGGATTTTTTGCCAACCGGGAATTTGAATAAAACCTAAATTCAAATCACCTCTGAAAATCCATAATAAAGCTGTTATTGTAAAAACAAAAGCAACAGTTTTTTCCTCAAATGATATACTTCCTAGTTTAAGGTATTCCTCCTTAATAAAAGAAGGTTCAACCTTTAGGTTTCTATCAAACTTATAAAACACTTTGGTAAGGAGTAGAAAAGAAAAAAGAAGCATTAATATTGTAACCGGTAAAGCAAGTAACATCCATGAGCCGAATGAAATAGGTGGAGCCTCCGGAAAAATAATCATATATATCTTAATGAATGCAAGGTTTGGAGGTGTACCAATAATTGTTGCAATACCACCAAGGCTACAGGCATAAGCAAGACTTAACATTAAAGCAATCGAAAAATTTTTTGTAGTTTCTTTGCCAAACTCATTTTCTAATTTATAAATAATTGCAATACCTATTGGAAGCATCATTAATGCAGTCGCTGTATTTGATATCCACATTGATAAAAATGCAGTTGCAACCATAAATCCGGCAATAATTGAAACGGGACTTCCACCAAAAAAACTTATTATTTTTAATGCAATCCTTCTATGCAAACCCCATTCTTCCATTGCTAAAGCAAGTAAAAATCCGCCCAAAAAAAGAAAGATTACAGAATTAAAATATGATGAAGCAATTTCGTTCCCGGGTAATACACCAAATAATGGAAAGAGAATGAATGGCAGCAAAGAAGTTGCCGCAAGAGGTATCGCTTCAGTAATCCACCAGATAGCCATTAAAGCAGCAATTGCTGCAGTATATGTTACTTTGGGATTTGAAGGATCTAATTGAGTGAAAAGTATTATCGAGATAAAAATCAGTGGTCCAGCATAGAAACCGATTCTAGAAAATATTGCCATATAACCAGAATTGAATTTGGAGTTGCTCGAAAATAGAATAATCGCTGTTAAAAAGCTATTAGAGAAAAAAAAGGAAAGTGAATTTTCTCATATAGTGCCTGCTATTTCTTTGAGATAAAACTCAGTTTTTAAGATTCACAAAAAGTACCAACAATTTTTTATTATAAATTATTTTTAAACAGATTTTTGAGATTAAGTTGAAGGTTTAGTTTAAAAGGACAGACCGAAAGGAAATTATTTATAATTAAGATTCTCACTCGGTTCAATATGTACAAGCACATCGCTAACACGGGGGAATTTTGTAATAATATTGTCTTTAACTTTATGTGCAATTTCGTGTCCTTCATAAACGGAAATCTTTCCGTCAACTATAACATGCAGATCAACAAAAAAACTTAACCCCATTTTTCTTGCAAAACATTTATCAAGGGATAAAACACCTTCAACAGATAGTGCAATTTCTTTAACATTTTCAAGCACTTCTTTAGGAGGAGCGGTATCCATAATTTCTCTTAAACCAACAAGTCCCAACTTGTTTGCATTAAAAATAATTATAACCGATGCACAAAGTGCAGCCCAGTCATCCGCCATTTCATATCCTTTCCCTCCAATTAAAGCAATGCTTATTCCTATAAAAGCAAGAGATGAAGTAATTGCATCGCTGCGATGATGCCAAGCATCAGTTTTTACTACTGTACTTTCAACAGAATCCCCAACTTTTATAACAAACCTGAATAATGACTCTTTTATTATTACAACAAGAATCAGAACCAAAAGTGTAAATGGTTCAGGTGCATTTTTAGGAGTTATAATTTCAGGGATACTCTGAATAATAATTATAATTGCTGCGCCTAATAAAGCAAGCGAAACAAAAATTGCAGCAATTGGTTCAGCTTTACCATGCCCATAAGGATGATCTTTATCAGCAGGTTTAACAGAAATTTTTAAACCTGCAAGAACAATTATGGAAGTAAAAACATCAGAAAATGATTCTATTGCATCGGCAATAAGTGCATTTGAATTTCCTAATATTCCTGCCGTCCCTTTTATTAATGCAAGGAAAAAACTTACAATCATACCGATGATTGTAGTTTTTATTCCTTTACCTACTGCTTCTTTAACTTTTGTGACTGGTTTTTTCAAAATTTATTAGGAAAAATATTTATCAATTTACTATAAGTTTATCTAATAAATTTTAAAAATAAAAATCGCTCCATTAGAGCGGTTCTAAAAAAAACTATGTTAAAAGGTCGTTAATCTATAAATCCAAAGTACCCAAACAAATTAATATTATCTATTGTCAAATTACTATACTTCGGTATTTCAAGCTCAAATTTTTTAGCACTTACTATTTCCGGTTCGCCTAAGTAAAGAAGTACGGAACCTTCCTTTGCCTGTATTTCAGCAAAAAGATGTTTTAGATCGATGGGCAGAGTTGTATTTACAAATATTGAAGAATGAGATATGTACCATCCTTTATTTTCAAAATTGTAAAAAGTTCGCGGGAATGTATTTATCGCTGAATTTGATTCACTTCCAAAATCATATAACCTTATACTGAATTGTCTGTCTCCAATTGATTCCGGTAAAGAAAGCTTAGCTACTCCATTACTATATTCAAGTAAAAAAAGTTTGATACTTTGATCCGGCAAATTAACTGCTGCAAATATGTAGGGGGCTCTAAAAGGAATTGAGAAGTAAATATTAACAGCATTATCTCCACTCCTATATTCGATTTTTGCGTCTTTTATTTCAGGAAATGATTGGAGATAATTAAATGGAGTTTTCCCGTCAAATTTTTCTGACTGAGGTGATAGTGGGACAGCATTTTTTTCATTTTCATTATTAGAACAAGCTGAAAATATTAAAGTGAATGAAACTAAAATTACCATTAGATAAATCTGAATTTTCATATCGTACCTCCTTTATATTATTTAAACATAAATTCAAAAACACTTAAGACAACATTGTTGACTAAATGTAATTTTTTTTATTTTCATTAGTAGTGATTTATTTCTCAATCCAAATAAATTTTTGTGCTCAAATACAGATAAATGAAAATCAGATTAAAAAAAATTAATGCTTATCATTATTTTCAATCCTCAATTCATTCAATTTTATTAATAATAATTTTGATTAATCAACCAAAGAAGCCATAAATGGAAAAAATTCTTTATTTTTTTTTGGTTAGAAACTTTGTGACTGAAAGCAGATAATTTATTTTTATAGTCTAAATTTTAATAGAAACGACAAATGAAAGAAAAATTTGAAGCTGTAATTGGTCTTGAGGTACACGCGCAGCTACTTACAGAGTCAAAAATATTTTGTGGTTGTTCTACAAATTTTGGCAGCCCACCCAACACAAATATTTGCCCGGTTTGTTTAGGTCATCCTGGAGTTCTTCCAGTATTAAATAAAAAAGCTGTTGAGTTCACAGTATTGATGGGTCTTGCAACAAACTGCACAATAAATGAAAATTCAGTTTTCGCAAGAAAAAATTATTTTTATCCTGACCTTCCAAAAGGATATCAAATTTCACAGTATGAGTATCCTTTATGTGAAAATGGATTTTTAATAATCGAGTCCGGTGGATTAAATAAGAGAACCGGTATAAAAAGAATTCATATAGAAGAGGATGCAGGAAAATCCTTGCACGATACTGGTTTTGAAACAAAAGTTGATCTGAACAGATGCAGCGTTCCATTAATTGAAATTGTAACTGAACCTGATATCAGCAGTGCAAAAGAAGCTTCTCAATACTTAAATAAAATAAAACAGATTGTTCAATATCTGGAAATCTGTGACGGTAATATGGAGGAGGGCTCATTAAGATGTGATGCAAATATTTCTGTAAGATTAAAAGGTTCTGAAAAACTCGGGACAAAAACAGAAGTAAAAAATATGAACTCTTTCAAAAATGTTGAACGAGCAATTAATCATGAAATTGAAAGACAAATAAATATTCTTGAAGAAGGCGGAAAAATAGTTCAGGAAACTTTATTATGGAATGCGGACCTTAATGAGGCTTTCCCGATGCGATCTAAAGAAGAAGCTCATGATTACAGGTATTTTCCTGAGCCGGATCTTCTCCCTGTTATTATTAATAATGAATGGAAAAAAGAAATCTCAAAAAAATTACCTGAACTGCCTGAGACAAAGAAAAAAAGATTTGTAAACAAATTCAATTTACCCGAATACGATGCAGAAGTTCTTACCAGTAATAAGAATATTGCAGAGTATTTTGAAAATGTTATTTCATCCACAGACAATTACAAAAATGCCAGCAACTGGATAATGGGAGAAGTTCTCAAAATTCTTAACGAGCAAAAAACCGATATAAAAGAATTTCCAGTCTCACCGGATAATCTTGCAAAGCTTATTAATCTTATTGATAAAAACATAATTAGCAGTAAAATTGCAAAAGATGTATTCTCATTTATGATTGCAAATAATGAAGACCCCGAGAAAATTATCAGAGATAAAGACCTTGTTCAAATCACCAATACTTCGGAAATTGGGGATGTAATTGAAAAAATTCTTGGTTCTCATCAAACCGAGGTTAAACAATTTCTCGAAGGAAAAGATAAAGTTATCGGGTTTTTTGTTGGACAGATAATGAAGGAAACTAAAGGAAAAGCAAATCCTAAAATGGTTAATGATATCCTGAAAGAAAAACTGGAGAGGCTAAAAAAGAATTGGAAGTAGCTTACAGTTTTAATAAAAATAAGTTTATAAAAAAAATTTATTAAAAAACATGGAGATAAAAGTTGTCTTTAAAAAGTGGATTTAAAAAATTCCTTGGAATAAAATCTCAGGAAGAACTTAATAAAACAAAAACCCCGAAAGAAAAAACCAGGGAATTTTTTGAGCAGCTTCTGTTTGCCGCAATTGCTGCATTTATTATAATAACTTTCGTAATTCAGAATACGAGAATTCCAACTGGTTCAATGGAGGATACTATACTGGTTGGCGATTTTGTTCTTGTAAATAAATTTATTTATGGTTCATCTTCTCCAAAGTATATTCCGCTAACAGAAATTGAAATTCCTTATTTCAGGTTACCAGCAATAAAGGACCCAAAGGCCGGAGATATTGTTGTATTTGAATTTCCGGGTGACAGGGATTTATTAGTAGCAAATGAAAAAGGAGTTAATTATGTAAAAAGATGTATTGGAACACCGGGCGATACTATTCGAATTATTGATAAAGTTATTTTCGTAAATGGCAAAGAGTTTCCTATACCTGCACATATAAAATACCTTAGTCCATATTCAAAGCCGGTAGGAATGGTTAACCCTGGAATTTTCCCTCCCGGCAGTCCCTGGAACGAAGATAACTTTGGACCTTTGGTAATTCCATATAAAGGATATACAATAAGATTGGCACCGGATAATGTTGAAAAATGGAGAACAACAATAGACAGAGAGTATGGAAAAAGAGTCGTAGATGTTAAAAACAATGTAGTAACTATTGAAGGAATTCCTGTTTCCACTTATTCCTTTAAAAAAGATTATTATTTTATGATGGGTGACAACAGGGATGATAGTCTTGACAGCAGGTTTTGGGGTTTTGTGCCAAGAGATTTAGTAGTTGGAGAGGCTTTTATAACTCTATTTTCATGGGATAGAGATATTCCTTTTTCAAATCTATTCAAGCTGCTTGGTTCAATAAGACCTGATAGAATACTTTTACTTCTGCATTGAAATAAAAGGCTGCCTTTATCGGCAGCCTTAATTAGTAACCAACTAATAATTATAGTCCTATTCTGAAACCTGCATTAAATGTTGTTGGTAAACCAACGTAAACTTCTGCAGAACTTGCTGAATGAGAATCGTAATAGTCTCCATTTACTTTGTATCCATTAAACGCACTGTTATCTACTGCATCTTCGACATATAGTTCATTAAATACATTGAATATATGTCCGAAAACAGCTACGTCTAAACCAGCAACCTGTCCGGGTATGCGATATAATATATGTACATCACACAAATTGTATGAAGGTAACTGCCAGACCTGTTCACGGTCATTGGGATTATTTCTACTGAATGGATCAAAAGCTGAATAATAATTATCGTAGAATCTCCATGCAAACTGAGTTTGCAATCCTTCAGGCCATAAGAAAGTTACAGATGCAGAAACATTAGTTTGAGGTGCATCCCCAACTTTTAAGTCTTTAATGTAATAATTATATGTAACTATTGTGCTTGGATCAGAACGGTCAGGCACATAACTTCCACTTATATCATCAGTATATTTCCAGAAACCCTGACTTGCTGCAACATCAAATCTAACAAACCTTATTGGCTGGTATGTAGCTTCTAATTCGATACCTGCATTTTTTTCATCAATACCCTCCAATTTAATTAAGCCATCAGAACCATCTGCATTTGTAACTGGTTTGGCCTGGTATCTATCCGTCCAGGTAGTATAATAACCATTTAATTTTAACACCAGTTTGTTCTGCATAAGATTGGTATTCACACCCAACTCAAACGAAAGGAATTTTTCATTCTTGGGATCTTCAACCCTTGTTCCCGTATTATCATCAATAACCTGGTCAAAAATCGGCACCTTGGAAACATAACCACCGTTAATGTAGAAATCTACTTCATTGGTTGCTCTAAAGCTCGCACCGCCTTTGAACTGGTAACCGCCAATCCAGTCTGTTATAATTTCTTTTTCACCGCCGGCGGCATTCATATGAAAATGGTCTACATAATCATATTTAATAACTGAATATCCGCCTGTAGCATAGACTGAGTATTTATCCTTGGTATATTCTCCCTGCAAATAACCGCCTATCCAGTTAACAGTATTTGTATTATTATAGTCTATCCTGTCGCCTAACTTTTTGTAATATGCATTTCCGCTTTCAAATTCATTACCTGTCCAGTAATAATAATCGTTACCCAGTAAATCTCTTACTTCTCTGTAATGTTCGATTGAAGCAGTTCGCCAATCTATCCCACCGGAAATATTAAGGTTTTGAGTTGCTTTCCAGAACAGTTTAGAAATTGCACCTATCTTCCATTGAACGTTAACACTGTTTCTTAAAATACCGCCGCGGTTTGGATCCCCTGTGATATTATTTGAAACAATATATTGAGTAGGACCATTGCCAAAGTCTACTGTATCTATATGTGTCTTGTTGCTTGCAATAGTTGCATCCCAATCAACAACCTGCTGCAGTAAATCCCTGTTATATTTCATGCTTCCAAATGTTCCGCTGCCGCCGCCAAATCCTCCGGCGTAATAAACTGTAGTGTACAAGCTGGTAACCGGTGAAAATTGAGTGTACCAGTTTAAGTTAACCTGGGGTTCATGAAAGTAATTTACTCTTTCATGAAGAAAAGTAGGATCGTGCCGTTGGTTAACATCACTGTTCCAGTAAGATCTTTCCCACTGCAAACCCTGGTAAGTTGTATTAACTTCATTCCAGTTTGAGTTATATAATACCCCTTGTTCTCTCATCTTTTTATCGTTGAGAATAAACTCAGGATAACCTAATTTACGTGCTAAATCATGACTATAAGTAGCAATGTTTAATTTAAACAGATTCTGTCCATGTTCCTGTGGAGCACCTAATGCATATAGTTCTAACCTGTTTTTATCATTTAACTGATACGATGCACCAAGATAGTATGCCCAGGCATCAGTATAAGTTTTATCAACTATTCCATTGCCTACTTTACGAACGCCGCCAAAGCTTAAAGCAAATGTATTATCAATCAGACCAGTATGTGCATACAGGGTTTGCTTGGAAAATCCACCGGAACCAATTTCATTCTTATACAGAATTCCTGCTTTTTGCTTTGTCGGATCAGTAATTATATTAACTATTCCTCCGATAGACGGAGTAGCCAAAGTAGTTGCGCCGAGACCTCTCTGGATCTGAATAGAAGAAGTAACATCTCCCAATCCATCCCAGTCTGACCAGTAAACAAGGGCATTTTCCATATCGTTAATAGGAATACCATTTATCATAATAGCAACGTTTTCCTGGGTAAACCCGCGAAGGTTCATTCTTGAATCACCTGCTGCACCTCCATTATCGGTTGCAAAGGTTGATGGAGTAGTATTCAAAACAAGGGGAATATCTTTTGAACCAAGATTGAATTCGATCTCTCTTTTATCAATGTTGGTAAAAGCAACCGGTGTTTCCCTGTCTTTTGCTCTGTCTGACATAACCGTAACAGAAAGAGTAAACTGATACTCAATCATACTAAAATTAACAGTCATATCTGCATTAAGAGTAATCTCTCTTTCAATTTTATCATACCCTATATAGCTGCAGGTAATTGTATAAGATCCTGCTTCGGCTGTTATGGAATAATCACCCTTAACATCAGTAGCTGCGCCAAAGCTGGTCCCAATTAAATAAACATTTGCCCCTATAAGACCTTCTCCTGTACTTGCACTCTCCACATGTCCTGATATCTTATAATTCTGGCCATAAGTTGAAAAGGCAAATAGAAGAATAATACTTACAATGTAATTGTACATTTTGTTCATATGTGTCCTCTCTTTTTTATTTTAATTAGTTTGGTTAGAAAGTGATCTAAAATAGAATGTAAGTAAATGTGCAATTCCCTCTCCCGAAACAATAAAAAAACTTATTTATTCAGTTAAACAAATATTTCTTTATTAAAGCATGATTGCAAGTTTTTATCAAAAAAATTGGAATATTTAATATTAGCATAACATAAACCATTAGAAATTGTGTTTTTCAATTTTTCGTTATTATCTTTTATGATTTAAATGGTTATATATAAAAGTACAATTTATTAATATTTTGTTTTTACAAAATCATCTATTATGAAGATACTTAATATTACTTATGAGAAATATTCTTTACCCAACGGATTAAATGTAATTCTTTACCAGGATAAAAGTCTTCCGCTGGTTTCTGTTAACATCTGGTATAAAGTTGGTTCGGCAAATGAGAAGCCGGGTAAAACCGGACTTGCACATTTGTTTGAGCATATGATGTTCCAGGGATCAGAAAATGTTCCTAAGGAAAAGCACTTCAGATTCATTCAGGAAGCTGGCGGATCTTTAAACGGTTCAACAAATACAGACCGTACAAATTATTATGAAAAAGTCCCTTCTAATTATTTGGAGCTTGCTCTATGGCTTGAATCAGACCGAATGGGTTATCTTATTCCTTCTTTAACTGAAGAAAAGCTTAAAAACCAGATTGATGTTGTCAGAAATGAAAGGCTTGAGCGGTATGAGAACCAGCCTTACGGTTTAGCATGGGAAATGATTTCATCAAATTTATATCCGAACGATCATCCATACAGCTGGCCGACTATCGGGTTTATGCAGGATATAAATTATAACCTCGATGAAGTTAAAAATTTCTTTAGTACTTACTACTCACCGTCAAATGCAACAGTTGTTATTGCAGGAGATTTTAATTCATCTTCAATTAAAGATGCAGTTGAAAAATATTTTGTACAACTTCCTTCAAGCAATGTAACTGACTTAACCGTTAATAATAATGCCTCACTAAAAGAAAATATCATATTAAATAAAAAAGAAAATGTACAGCTCGGCAGAATTTATCTTGCCTGGCATTCAGATTTTGCATTCGGAAAATATGATGCGGCATTGGAAGTATTATCAGACATTTTAAGCGGCTCAAAAAATTCCCGTCTTTATAAAAATATAGTTTTTGAAAAAGAATTAGCACAGGATATTTCTGCCTTTCAGCATTCAGGTAAATTCGGAGGTTCATTCATAATTACAGCTACTGCAAAACCCGGAATTGATCTGGATAAAATCAAAGAAGAAATATTTAAGGAATTAAAAAAGATTGAAACAGAAGATGTTGCAGACAGAGAACTATTAAGATCAAAAAACGGGATAAAATCAGGATTCATTCACTCTCTTCAGAATATTGATTCGCTTGCAAACCAGCTTAATTATTACTCGTTTTATTTAAATGAACCCAATTCATTTGCTTATGATTTAAAAAGATATGAAGAAATTAATAATGAATTTATTAAGGAAGCAGCTGATAAATATCTGACAAAAAATTATGTCGAATTAAAAATTGTCCCATCTGACAAAGCAGAATAAAAATGATTGATAAAAAGATTAATAGGAAAATAAAACCTTCATCATCAGGTGAGATTGAATTTAATCTGCCGGTAATTAAAGAATTTGAAACCGTTAATGGTTTAAAAATCCTCCTGGTTGAAAAGAATAAACTGCCGATTGTTCAGTTACTTTTTTTGTGTAATTCAGGAAGCACTTTTGATGAACCCCGGAAAAATGGGCTGGCAAATTTAACTGCTATGATGCTTGATGAAGGTGCAGGAGAATATGATGCTCTTCAGCTTAGTGATGAAATAGATATTCTTGGTTCAAATGTAAGCATTAGAATTGATGAGGATAATATTTTTATCTCAGTGCAGACACTAAAAGAAAATCTGGAAAGAACTGTTGAATTATTTTGTAAAATAATAACCGGACCCAGGTTAAATGAAAAAGATTTTCAACGTGAAAAAAGGAAAGCTTTAACAAGAATAATACAAAGGAAAGATAATCCTGATGAGGTTGCTGATGCAATTTTCGAATTTAATCTTTATGGAAAAAATAATCCTTACGCAAATCTTTACCTTGGGAACGAAAATTCTGTAAATGCCTTATCAGTTGAAGATGTAAGAAATTTTTATAAAACATTTATCATTCCGGGCAACTCTGTTTTAATTGCAGTTGGTGATACTACCAAACAAGAGCTTGTAACACTTTTAAATAAATATTTATCCGGCTGGAAAAATGCCGTGAGAAAAACAATACGCTTTGATGAGCCAATAAGAAAAGGAAGCCGCATTATCATTTGCCACAAAGAAAATGCGATGCAAAGTGAAATAAGAGCCGGTCATTTTTCTTCAAAAAGAAATGAAGGAAATTATTTCGCCAGACTTATGTTAAATACAATCCTGGGAGGTCAGTTTTCAAGCAGAATAAACCTGAACCTGCGTGAAGACAAAGGATATACTTACGGAGCTTTTTCAAGATTTAATTACTTTAGAAACCAGGCTCACTTTTATGTCTCTACTTCCGTATCAACTGAAAATACTGGAAATGCTATTAAGGAAATATTATCTGAATTAAAAAAAATAAGAGACGGGATTACTGAAGAAGAATTAAATTTTGCAAAATCATCTCTTATAAGAAAATTCCCTTCAAATTTTGAAACATACTCCCAGATAGCAGGCAACCTTACAGGTAAAGTAATTTTTTCCTTGCCTGATGATTATTTCAATACATATCTCGACAATATAAAAAAAGTTTCTAAAAAAGAAATAGATGAAACCGCAGTTAAAGAAATTTTAACAGAAGAAATTTTGATTGCAGTTGTTGGAGATATAAATAAAATTTCCGAACAGCTTAAAGAGTTTCCAAATTTAGTATTAACTGAGGTTGATAGTGAAGGAAATGAATTATTCAAAACTAATTATTAAATAAAAGCGCTGAAGGATTTGTAAACCTGTAACCTAATTTCCTGTATTTTATTATTTCCGGATTTAGTGAAAGAAAATCTTCTGACTCTAAAATATAAACTTTGTCTTCACCGCTATTAAGCCTATTAAGTGCATTTCTAAATACTTCCAGAGAATTTTCCTTCTCCTGTGATAAGTCTTTAAAGCTGCTTTTTTCCATTAACCGGATTTTTCTTTTCTCTAATTCATCTTTTAATAACTGCCTTAAGCGGTCTGATCTATATAAATTAGAATTATCATCAATCAGAAAAAAAACAGCTTGTGGAAAAGCACCAACAATTTCGCGTACAGAGTTTTTTAGTCTCACATCTGAATAACCATCGCTTAATTTAAATTTTAATTCATCAATTCCATCATTCAGATAAATAATATATTCCTTACCATGTTTTAAAACTTCCTTAACAAACTCAATAGAATTTTTTGAAGGGATAATGGTAAAAGCAAACTGCTCAGGATATTGAAGTAAAAGAGAATCAGATTCTTTACTGCCGGATCTGCTTACTATAAAACCAACTCTAACTGTTTTTCTTTTTATTTTATCGCTGTAAACAAAGCTTGCTTTTAATTTATCTTCCCCGCCGGATATTAAATTTATTATTGTATTTCCACTGATCTTTTTTTCGACGGAATTTATTTTCACTTCGTTTGTATCAAAAACATTATTCATTTCCTGGAGCAGTAAAACCACAGGTAAATCTTTAGGAATGCGGATAGTTAGATTAACCGGACTTTCGCTTTCCTTATTTCTTTTTATCCAGTCTTCCCGGACACCAAAATTGTATAACGCAAACCTGAAGGTTGAATCAATTTCCCCTGAAGTTAATTCGAGATTGTTACTTTTATTTTTATCAGGAAAAAATTTGCTTAATAGTAAGTTTAAGGTAAGGACTAAAACAGCTGCAATAAAAAGAATATTTATTATTTTTTTCTGATCAAACTTATTCATTCGCCATTATTATCTGTTCTTAAAAGAAGGCTTACGTTTTTCGAGAAATGAAGAAGTACCTTCTTTAAAATCTTCTGTACCACAGCATATTGCGAATAAACTGGCTTCAAAATTTTGTCCATCTTTTGAAGAGATCTCATCAACAATATTTACAGCTTTAATTGCAAGCCTTATTGCATTTTGTCCTTTTGAAATAATTTTTTTAGCCATATTAATTGCATTTTCCATTAGCAGGTTCTGTGGATAAACGTGATTAACCAGTCCAATTCTGTAAGCTTCATTTGCATCAATCATATCCCCGGTTAAAATATATTCCATTGCTCTACCGGAATTTATTAAACGCGCAAGCCGCTGTGTTCCTCCATACCCCGGAATAATTCCAAGAGTAACCTCCGGTTGTCCAAACTTTGCATTTTCAGAAGCGAGTCTTATGTGGCAGGCAAGTGCGATTTCGCATCCTCCGCCTAAAGCAAAACCATTTACTGCAGCAATAACCGGCTTATTCAAATTTTCAATTATGTTAAAAACTTCCTGCCCTTTTTCAGAAAATTCTTTTCCTGAAATCATGTCTAGCTTATTCAGTTCTGAAATATCGGCGCCGGCAACAAAAGCTTTCTCCCCGCTTCCTGTAAGAATAACAACATTAATTTCATCATTGCTGTTTATTTCGGTGAAAGCACTTTTTAATTCAATTAAAGTTTGTGAATTAAGTGCATTCATCTTTTCGGGACGGTTTATTGTTACAGTAGCAATTTTATCTTTAATATCAATTAAAAGATTTTGATAATTCATTATAGCCTCAAAAATTGATGTATAATGGTAAACGCACTTTTAAATCAACGCCAACAAACTGGAGTGACTTGAAATAATTATAGTTCAATAAAATCTCAACCAAAAACATCGAGATCCCAACTCCTGCATTAAATCCTAACTTAGAAACTTCCTCAGTAAAATTATTTTTACCGGAAGTAGGTTTAAATTGATGAACCCTGCTGAAATAATTATATACTACTGAAGCTTCAAGTATGGGCATAAAGAGAACAACATTTTCCATAATTGGAGAGAAGTAATATCTTGCGCCAAAGGATAAAGGGAAAGAAGTTGTAGATAAATTATTGTGATCTGTTGTCTGATAAAAATCGGGAGAACCGGGATATTGTTCAAATCCTGCTTTTGCAAAAACGAAAATCGGCAGGTATTCATCATCTGTATATGAAACTTCGAAATTAAAACCGTAGCCCAAATCACTCTCATTTGAAAATGAACCAACCGGAAGCCTGGGACCAACGCCAATTGATAAGAAAAGACCCCTGGCTTTTTCTACGGGATTATTCCCTGCATAGGTTAAAAAAGTGGAAACTGTAAAGAAAAGCAGAAAATATTTTTTCATTTGAAAGCAAAATACAAAAATTAGGGAATCGTTGTAAAGCCCCAATTTAAATTATGATATAGATCCCTTTCTATTTCTTTTAAAAATAATAAAAGAAAATATGACAATGAGAAGTATATACATTGGCGTCAGGTACTGAGTATACTCAAATTTTTTGCCTGGGTTAATGAAACCCTGCCAGCTTTGATATTGCGATGCTAATAAAATATTAATGATTGTTTCCGAACTGCTTCCAAATGAAAGGATTGTTCCCCATAAAACTGAAAATAACATCACCGCAAAAAGATAAATGTTTTTTACACGTGAAATATATAAGCCGGTTAATATTGCAGTAATTAAAAATGATGCTGCTGTAAAATAATTAATCGCAGTGAAATTGAATTTATATTCATTGGTTGGAATAATCTCAAAAAGAAAAAGAAATAATGTTAACAGAGATGCTTTTATGAATTTATATTTTGCTGATTCAAGAATTGTATTCATAAAAATGAAAAACATAAATAGCTGCGGAACATTCCAGATAAGGTAGATGGGATAATCTACAATAGACGACAATCCAAATTCAAAAAAATAATCCTGGTCAGCTACTTTAAATTGTTTTAGAATAAAAATATCCAGCGGGATAAAAAGTAGCGGAAGAAATACTAACAAAAGGATAAAAATATATTTCTGTTTTTCAGGATGAATAAACATCTCTTTAACAGAATTGAAATTAATGTATCCAAGAATTAATAAAAAGGAAATTAAAATGCTTAAATGGAAACGAAAACCAATAAGGATAAAATAAGTATCAAGGTTAAAGTATTTTAAGACTAATCCTACGACATTTACTAAAACGATGATTAAGAAAATAAAAAGGATTCCTGGTTTTCTGCTCACGTATAATTATTTAATTGCTAAAACTAAACTGGAATAAAAATAAATTAATTGATTCTCAATTTAGCAATTAAACATTTGAATTTTATTCTCCCGTAGTCTCTTTAAGCTGAGTGCCGACTCCACCTTTCTCCTTTAAACCATAAACCAGCTTTGCTCCATGTTCCCCGGTTTGATATACGAAGTACATTCCAACTACGGCAAATAAAATAAATATATACTGGATAAGTCCTTTAAAATTTTTCTTTAGGACAAAGGCCGTTCTTAAAACAAGTACGCCTGCAAAATACCATATTGTAATATTCGCCCAGTTTTCATGTTCGCTTATAGATCCAAAAGGCATTAGAACATCTTTTTCATCAAATAATTTTTCCGCTACATCTTTTGCATGGTCACCTGTTAAAACTGCAGCCAGTGCAGCAAGAACACCCAAAAATAAAATCAAGTGGGCAGCTTTTGAAAAAAAATCCTTTTTAAAAACAACCCCGATTATTTCAAGTAAAACATAAGTACTAAGCAAAGCTATTGGAAAATGTACAAACCGCGGATGAAACAGGAGATCTTCCATATTTTCCCTTTCTAAATAATTATTGTTATCCTTTAGTATTTAATTAGTTATGAATGTGACAATAACAGATTATTAACTACGCTAATATTTTACCTTATACAAAAATAATCCTCTTGCGGGAACAGCTTCACCGGCTGCTTCCCTGTTCTTAGCCGAAAAAATTTCCTCAATATATTTTTCATCGTAATTATTTTTTTGAGCACTCAATAAAGTACCAATTATTGTCCTTACCATTCCGTGAAGAAACCTGCTTGCTTCAATAAAAAAAAATGTAAATCCTTTGGTATCTTTCCATTCGGCGTTATAAATAATGCAATCTTTTTCATCTGTTTCTAAAGCTTTTCTTGAAAAAGAAGTAAAGTCTTTCTCACCTAAAAATGATTTGCTTAAACGGTTAAGTGTATTACAATCCATATTATAAAAATACTTATAACTGTAAAGTTCATAAAAAGGAGATTTATATTTTATAAACAGGTAAAAATATTTTCTTCTTTTAGCATCATACCTTGCATGGAAATTTTCAGGAACTTCAACAGAATCAATAACAGAAATATCTTTTGGTAAAATTGAATTTAAAGAATATTTAAACTTGTAAAGATCAAGTTTCTCTTCTATTCTGAAATTTGCCGCCTGACCTAAAGCGTGAACCCCGGTATCTGTTCTTCCTGAACCAATAAGATTAATTTTATTTCCTGTTATAGTTTCTAAACTATCAGTAATTGTTTGCTGAACTGATTTACTTCCGGACTGAATCTGCCAGCCGGAATAATTTGTGCCATCATATTGAATGGTAAGTTTATAGTTCATTTAAATTTCCTGTAAATCAAAATAAAGAAAAAATTTTTTACATATAAATATTTTATAAAACGATTACTGGTATTAGCTTGTTAAAATTATTTAGTGAGACAACCAACATGGACAGGGTTTTGTGACCATTTACACCAATAAAAATATAAGAGAAGTTTATTTTGAAATTGTTCTTAATGAATTCAATAATTAAAAAATGGAGAAAAAAAATGCTTTGGACAATTTTTGTAATATTGCTTGTCTTATGGCTGCTTGGAATGATAACATCCTATACACTTGGCGGGTTTATTCATTTACTTTTAGTAATAGCATTAATTGTAGTTGTGGTTCGCTTATTCCAGGGGCGGAGACCTATATAAAAGTAGTAATTAAAATTAAAGAAAGGAATAAAGATGAAAAGGAATGGATTGATGATAATATTGTTCCTCTCAACAATATTATTTTTTGTTAGTTCATGCGGTCGTAATAATGCAGATAATGCAAGTAATGAAGATCAAATGAATTCCGGAAACAATACTTCGATGAATGATCAGACCACTATTCACCAAAATCAATTCTGGATTTCCGATCGTGATTATACTTTTGATCAGAGAAATGATTTCAGAGATGATGTTAACGCTGCAATTGACCGGTTAAATAATAAGATAAATACACTCGAAGAAAAAGCTTCCAATACTGCCGGCGATATTAAAGAATGGTATAATGACAGGATTTCTGAATTGAAAGATCAAAGAGCTGAAATACAAAAAGACATGCAGAATTTTAGAAGTGTGACTGCTGATAAATGGAATGACTTTAAGGCTGATATATCATCTGCCTGGAATGATATAGAAGATTCTTATAATAAAATGGTGCAGGACGATAGAATGAAAGTTGACCAGCGCTATTAATCATATTAATCAATATGATTATCAGAATGTGGAATAATCAAAAACATTGTTAGAATTCTATACTTTTAACCAATGATAAATTATTAGGAATTCCTGATAAAGCATTTAAGAGAACAAAAAAGCAGTTAAAAAAATCAAACCCCTCCTTCCCTCCCCCCTATCTGCCGACAGGCAGGTTTAATTAAAGGGGAGAGCGGGTGGGGTTTTGTTTTATGTTTTTATTGCTTTATCCAAAATAATTAGTGAATTTAACAGGGGAAAGCAGGGGAGTGTTTGGCGCATAATCAGAAAAAAGATAAAACTTGCAATTAAGTAAGAAACAAAATAGAGAGACTTGTAAATTTTGTCCTGGAGTAATTATATGTTAAAAATTTATCATTTATCATCGTTATATATTATCATTTTATTTTTAATTATTGTGCAGGACTGTAAAGCACAAACGAAGGAATATATTGCAATTATTCCCTCTTTTCACAGCAGGCAGGAAACAGGCAGCACTGAAAACCCTTTACAACTTGTTAATCAACGATTTGTTGTTTTTGTTTATTCAAATGCTGTTGCTGTTTATGCGGAATCAGATTTTTTTAACCAGAGTGATAATGTTCTTGATCAGGAATTTGCACTTCCATCAACAGGGCACGATGAAAATGGAATTGAACCCGGCGGCAGAATTTCAAACGGGATTCTGAGCATTCAGCTTTGGATTGAGGGAGACAAAGTGAATCCGCAATTTATTCGGGATGGTGATGAAGATTGGTATACCATTAAAGCTAAATTCTCTCCAAATGAAAAGCGAAAAGTTATGGCTCTGTTCTGGGCTCAGACATCACTTGCAGATGTTGATTCTCTTCCGGGATTAGATACGACTATTATAGTTAATGGAAAGCGTGGTTTTCTGATTGACCTTGCCCACGCAACAGTATGGAATGATGTTATTCAAACAATTGATATTTATGTCATTCTAAAAGATGGTATCTTGCCTGATGAGGAAACATTCAGCGCTGAACCTGAAACATTTGATCTGCAAGACTCAACTTTAACCTGGTCAATGGAGAATATTGAACCATCCGCTGATGATAATATCGAAGTCTCATATGAATCTAACAATAATTCTTATTCTTCCGAAAACACAATGGCAAAATTATCTACGTTCATAGTTAAACAGGTTTATGATCAGTTACTTGATTTTGTAAGTCAGTTGGACGAATGATGAAACATTTAGTCTTAGGTATAATACTATTTTGTAAAAAAATTAACAGTGAATTTTCATGAAAAATAAATGTCAGATATGCGGAAGAGACAAAACACAATTAGGAATTCTCCCTGCCGTAATAGTTAGACCATCCGTTGCGAACTTAATAAAAATTGAACATCCGGATTGGGACGCAAAAGGCTTTATATGCAGAGAAGATTTGCAAAAATACCGAAAGGAATATTTAACGAAATTAATTAAAGATGAAAAAGGAGAGTTGTCAAATCTGGAATTAGATGTTATAAATAAATTAACCGAATATGAATCAATTTCTGCTAATATTGAAAAAGAATTTATTGCAAAATTAACATATGGTGAAAAACTTTCAGATATAATTGCATCTTTTGGCGGCAGCTGGAAATTTATAATAATATTCGGCTTAATAATGTTTTTATGGATTTCAATAAACACATATTTGTTAGTCACAAAATCATTTGATCCTTATCCATTTATTTTATTAAATCTGGTTTTATCTTGCATTGCTGCACTACAAGCTCCAATAATTATGATGAGCCAGAACAGACAGGAAGCAAGGGATAGAAATCGTGCAGAACAAGATTACAAAATAAATCTAAAAGCAGAATTAGAATTACGGCAGCTTCATCAAAAGGTTGATCATTTACTTATTCAACAATGGGAGCGAATGGCTGAAATTCAGGAGATACAATTAGAAATGCTTGGAGAAATAAAAAAATCTAATTAAGAAACGTCTGAGGTCTTTTAAAGTTTTTATTACTGCATATATTCATTTTCCGGCAATACAAAAAATACCGTTGTGCCTGCACCTTCAATACTTTCCAGTTTTATGTATCCTCCATGAGCTTCCGCAGCCAGCTTGCAGAATGTAAGTCCTATTCCACTACCCGATGCGGCTGAACTCCCCTGGTTAAACTTGCCAAACAATTTATTTTCCATCCCTTTCGGTATTCCAGGTCCCTCATCTTTTACTTTAAAGATTATATTTTTCTCATCAAATTTTTCAACAGTAATCTCTATCTGACTGTTCTTATTACTTACTTTAATTGCATTACTTAAAAGGTTAACCAGAATTCTTAATAATAAATTATCATCTGCATTAATCTTTTCTACCTGGTTGTTAACATTTATTATAATATTTTTTTCTTTTGATAAAAGTTTGACCTGCTCTTTTGCTGTATTAATTACGGATGGAACATCAATTTTTGAAATATGCAATGGCATTTTCTTTTTCTTAAGCCTTTCCAGATCAAGCAGAGAATTAATAAATATCAACATCCTGTTGCCGGTTGCAGTACTTAACTCAATTAATTCGCTTTGATTTTTAGAAAGAGGTTCTTCATTATCTTCGATCAATAGCTTAAAGCTTGTTAAGATGCTTGAGAGAGGAGATCTCAGATCGTGAACAATAAATTGCATAATATCTTTCTCTTTTTCTCTCTCATTTTTAATTGAATCAAGTAAGAAAGTTATACTTAAAAAAAATCCAAGCCTTACAAGAGCATTCCAATAAGGTATTAAGTAATTTGAATAAACCGCATTATTCTGGAAATCATTGAAAAGCCATAGTGCTGCGCTTAGTAAAGAAATTAATAAACCCGTATTCCTGTTTATATACCAGCAGGCAATCGTGATTGGAAGGAGATAAAAAATGGAAAAAGAAATTTCATTGCCTGAAATAAAATCCAAAAAAGCTATACAAATTAATGACAGCCCTGTTACAATTATCTTTTTGGTTATGCTTAATCGTTCTAAATACATAAAAATATTCTGATAATTTCGGATAGTTGTAATTTAATTAAAAAAATTAATCCTAAATTGGCTGACACTTTGTTTAAAGACTGGAATAATGCAAATAAAAAAAAGGAGAAGGTAAGCAGTGGAAACTAAGATTAAAATCCCCAGCCTGATTAAAGTATTTTTCCAGAGTTCTTCTGAGCAGGCAAATGATTTGGATGATAAAAGATAGTTATTTATTGATTTTAGCGAATCATTTTATTGCTGCCTGGTTCATTAATAGTATCGGTAAATAGTTTATAATATCAATTAATTTTTCTATATTTTACATAGATTTTTAATATAAAGTTGTAAAAACCTGCAAACAGGAATATAATATAAATTATTTCAGGGGTAAGTTAAATGGCTCAATTCTTGTAATATTGGGGCTAAATGAGGTATTTTAAATTCTTTTTTGAAAAATACAGTGACGCAGTAATTGTTTCTGAGTCACAAAAAGGTAAAATTCTTGAGATAAATGAGAAGGTACTCAATCTGTTCAATAAATCAAAAGAAGACTTTACCAACCTGAAGAGATCTGATATCTTCCCCCAAAATGCTATAACCAATTTAAATAAACAACTAAAAAATTCTAAAAATAATGCTTTAGTTAAAAGCTTTATTTTGAATAAAGAGGGCGTTAGGATTAATGTTGAAATTAATTCTGTTTTGCTAGAAGAAGAAAATAAAAATTATTTTATTGACATTATTTCTGAATTAGAAAATAAACCAGCTCATACTGAAGGCAAGGATACAATTAATCCCCAAAGTTTAATTAAAGAAAGCGAAACAAAATTCCGGACTCTCTTTGAATCAGCAAATGATGCGATCTTCCTGTTAAGGGATAATAGAATAATAGAACTTAATTCCATGGCAATGGAAATGTTTGCGGGTTCTAAAGAAGAGCTGATGGGAAAGACACCATATGAACTGTCGCCCGAATTTCAGCCGGATGGAATTAATTCTGTTGATAAAGCTTTGGAAAAAATAAATAATATTTTAAATGGTAAACCCCAGTTCTTTGAATGGCAACATAAAAGAATTGATGGTTCCCTGTTCGATGCCGAAGTTAGCTTAAATTTGCCGAGCATTGCTGATGAAAATTTAATTTTAGCAATTGTAAGGGATATTACGCCAAGAAAACATCATGAATCTGAATTAATACAAAGTGAAGCAAAATTCCGTTCCCTTGTTGAAGAATCCCTCGTTGGAGTTTATATAATCCAGGATAAAAAATTTCCTTATGTAAATCCAAAGTTCGCTGAGATATTTGGTTATACTGTTGATGAAATTATTTCTTCAAAAACATTTATTGATCTTACTCATGAAAAAGATGTTAGTATTGCAAAAGAAAATATCACTAAAAGGCTTTCAGGTGAAATAAAGACAATCCATTATTCTTTTAAAGGCGTGAGAAAAGATAATTCTCTTTTAGATATTGAAGTAATGGGCTCATCTACAATTTTTAATGGAAGACCTGCAATAATCGGAACTCTTTTAGATGTTACAGAAAAAAGAAAATCAGAAAAAGAGGTAAGAAAACTATTTCGTGGTGTTGAACAAAGTCCGGCATCAATTGTTATAACAGATACAGACGGCAATATTGAATATGTTAACCCAAAATTTTATGAATTAACGGGTTATACTTCTGAAGAAGTGCTTGGAAAAAATCCGAGGATATTAAAATATGGAGATACACCTTTATCATTTTATCAGAACCTGTGGAGTTCTATAAAATCAGGAAAAGAGTGGCGCGGAGAATTTCTTAACCGGAAGAAAAACGGGGAATTATTCTGGGAGTTTGCATCTATTTCTCCAATAAAAGATAATAATGGCAATATTATTAATTTCATTGCAGTAAAAGAAGATATTACAGAAAGAAAAAATTCAGAAGAAGAACTTAAGATTGCAAAAGAAAAAGCTGAAGAAATGAACAAGCTTAAATCTGTTTTTCTTGCTAATATGAGCCATGAGCTAAGAACCCCTATGGTTGCGATGCTTGGTTATTCGGAAATATTAAAAAATGAAATAGAAAATTCTGCTCTTAAGGATATGGCAAAAGAAATTTATGAAGGCGGTAATCGCCTTATGAATACTTTAAATCTTATTCTCGACCTTTCCAGAATTGAAGCAAATAAAGAAATAATAAACCTTACTGAACTTGATGTTGTTTCAATTTCATTAAGTGAATTTGAATTATTTAAACAAATTGCCGGCAGAAAAAAATTACAACTGAAAACTTATTTACCTTCTGAACCAATAATTACATTGCTTGATGAAAGAATGTTTCGCCAGATAATCGGCAGTTTATTTAGCAATGCCATTAAATTTACAAATGAAGGGAATGTAAGTTTGAGCATTAATGGAGAATTTGATGATTCAGGAAAAAATGTTATTATTAAAGTAACTGATACCGGGATTGGAATTCCTAAAAATAATCAAAGCACGATTTTTGACGCATTCCGGCAAATAAGTGAAGGTTTTAATAAAACTTATGAAGGAACAGGTTTAGGCTTAACAGTTGCAAAGAAATTTGTGGAGATGATGCGTGGTTCAATTTATGTTGAAAGCGAATTCGGAAAAGGTTCTTCATTTATTGTTAAATTTCCCATAATAAAAAGATCGGAAATTCAACCAATTAATTTGGATTTATCTCAGATGAAAGAAAATGCTGATAATAATGTTAACGGAACTCCCCGGCTGCTTCTTGTTGAAGATGATCAATCAAATGCCGGTGTAATAAAATTCTTCCTCACTTCGTTTAATGTTGAAACAGTATTAACCGGAGAGGAAGGAATTAAAAAAGCAAAAGAAAAAAAATATACTGCTGTATTAATGGATATTGATCTTGGTACAGGTATGAGCGGACTTGAGGCTGCAAGAAAAATTAAAAAAATTCCGGGATATGAAAATACACCTATCATTGCAGTTACTGCACTAGCTATGCGAGGTGACAGAGAAAAATTTCTTACCGAAGGTTGCACTCATTATATTTCAAAGCCGTTTAAAAAAGATGACCTGGTTAATATAATTACTGAAGCAATTGAAAAATCCAAAGAAAAAGATCCGGGCAAATAAACCAACTCTTACAGAATAAAAAATTAAATCTTAATCATTTTTTACTAACATTGTTATTCATACCTTAAAGATTTTACAGGATTTGCTGTAGCAGCTTTTATTGTTTGAGAACTAACTGTAAGCAGAGCAATTATTAAAGCAATGATTCCTGAAAAAATAAATACCCAGATTGTCATCTCAGTTCTATAAGCAAAATTATCAAGCCAGCGGCTCATAAAATAATAGGCAACTGGCCAGGCGATTAGGTTTGCAATTAAAACCCATTTTAAAAATTCTTTTGAGATAAGATATACTATAGTAGAGATCGAAGCTCCAAGCACTTTTCTTATACCGATTTCTTTAATTCTTCTTTCAACTGTAAAAGCAGTTAAACCAAACAAGCCGAGGCAGGCAATAAAAATGGCAAGGATTGAAAAAGCAGTAAATATCTGCCCCGTTTTCTGCTCCGATTGATACAACCTATCGAAATCCTCATCAAGAAAAAAATATTCAAATGGTTTTCCCGGTACAAATTTTTTCCATTGATCTTCTATGAATGAAATTGTCTTTGAAATATTATTTGGACGAATTCTTATGGGAAGAAAGGAAGTTTGACCTTTATTAAGAAAAATTGCTAATGGTCTTATCCGCTGATGCAGCGATTCATAATGAAAATCTTTTAAAATTCCAATAACTGTATAAAATCTGCTGGTATTATTATCAAACGGTAAAACAATTCTTTTTCCGATTGGGTCCTTCAATTCCATAAATTTTACAGCTTCTTCATTCAGAATTAAGGCAGTTGTATCAGCCACATTTTCTCTGGAAAAAAATCTTCCATCAGCCAGCTTAAGTCCTAAAGTTTTTGAGAAGTTATAATCTGTTGACATTATAGCAAGTGGATATTGCTGGCTTAAAGGAGCATCTTCAGGTTTAAATACTGTTTGTCCAAATAATTTTCCGGGAAGATTATCCGTATTTGATGCACTTATAATATTTGAGTTCTGCAGTAATTCATCTTTGAAAGCTTGTGCATGGTCTTCAAGAGCCCACGCTCTTTGAATAACAAGTACATGTTCTTTATTAAAGCCAAGATTCTTGTCCTGAATAAATTTCATCTGGTTATACACAATCAATGTGCAGGCAAAGAGAATAATTGTAATTGTAAACTGAAAAACTACCAGGCCACTTCTTAACCAGCTTCCTTTAGTCTCGCTCAGTTTTCCTTTTAATACTTTTACAGGCTGAAATGAAGAGAGAAAAAAAGCAGGATAACTACCTGCGATGAAGCCAACAAAAAGTATTGTAATAATTAATGCAGGAACAGCAATAAAGTTATTAAAATAATTTGTTTGAAGATTTTTTCCTGCTAACCTGCCGAAAGACGGCAAGAAAACTTCAACCAAAACAATAGCAATTAAAACAGAAAAGAAAGTTAACAGGAAAGACTCGGTTAAAAATTGTTTTACAAGCTTAGATTTGCTTGAACCTAAAACTTTTCTAATTCCTACTTCTTTAGAACGGGTTGAAGAACGTGCGGTGGTAAGATTCATAAAATTTATGCAGGCAATTAATAAAATAAATCCTGCTATTATTGAAAAGATATAAACATATCTTATATCGCTGTTAGGTTCTATTTCATAATCCAGATGGGAATTTAAATGAATACCTGTTAGAGGCTGCATCAGGAACTCATAAACATATCCTTTAGTCAAAGCTTCATCGTAAGTAATTCCTAGTAATTGCTGTATCTGGGGTCCTGCATATTTTTTTGCAAACTCAGGAAGCTTTTTCTGAAGGTTAGAAGCTGAAGCCCCTTTTTTCAACAGGATATATGTATAGAAATTATTACTAACCCAATAAGTATTTCTTTCTGAACCGCCCCAGCTCGATAACGAGGCGAACAAATCGTAATGAAAATGAGTATTGGCAGGACAATCTTTAATAATTCCTCTTACAGTATAAGGTGTTCCATCCTCCATATTCATTATCTTATCAATTGGATCTTCATTACCAAAATATTTTTTTGCAGCCGATTCTGTTAACACCATTGTATGTGGTTCATCAAGGGCGGTTTTAGGATTACCTTTAATGAACTGCATTGTAAAAACTTCGAAGATTGTTGAATCTGCCCAGAAAAATCTATTCTCATTAAAGATATTATCTTTATAACGAATAAGCATATTAGCATTATATGATATCCTTGCAGATCGAATTACTTCGGGGAAATCAGAAACTAAAGTTTCACCCAAAGGAGCAGGCGAAACAGCCATATTAAGATCACTTCCAAGAAGTCTTCCCCTGGTATGAACTCTATAAATTTGTTCTGCTTTCTGATTGAACTTATCAAAGCTCAATTCATCTTCTACAAAAAGTAAGATGACAATACAGGAAGCGATACCAATAGCTAATCCAAGAATATTTATTAATGAATAAGCTTTGAACCGGACAAGATTTCTAAACGCAATTTTTAAATAATTTTTTAACATTTTTCTCCGCTTCGGTTATTCATACCTTAATGATTTAATTGGATCAGCAACTGCTGTTTTAATTGCCTGGAAACTAACCGTTAGCAAAGCAATCAGGATTGCAATTCCACCGGATAAAATAAATATCCAGATATTCATATCAGTTTTGTAAGCAAAATCATAAAGCCACCTGTTCATTGCAAAATAAGCAATTGGCCACGAAATGAGATTAGCAATGATTACCAATTTAAGAAACTCTTTTGAAAATAAAGTTACAATCCCAGGAACCGATGCACCAAGTACTTTTCTTATCCCGATTTCTTTTGTTCTCTGCTCTGCAGCAAAAGAAGCTAAACCAAATAAACCAAGGCAGGCAATTACTACCGCAAGGAATGAAAAAACTCCGAAAATATTACCGAGTTTTTTTTCTGAAGTGTAAAGTTTATCAACCTGGTCTTCAAGAAAAGTATATTCAAAAGGATAATCCGGTCTGAATTCCGCCCACTTTCTTTTAAGAAAATTTATTGTACCAGGTATATCACTACCGCTAATCTTTACTGAGAATTGTTCATTACCTGTTTTAGAAATAAGAAAAATTATAGGTACAATTTTATTATGCAAAGATTCAAAATTAAAATTATTTATTACACCAATTACCTGCCCAGGCCTTCTCCCATAAAGCATTTTTTTTCCTATCGCCTGAATCGGATTCCATCCTAATTGTTTTACAGCTGCTAAATTTAAAATGAAAGCAGCAGTATCATCTGTCCCAAAATCACGTGAAAAATCTCTTCCGGCAATTATTTGAAGCCCGTAGGTTTTATTAAAATCATAATCAACTTCATCAACTGCTAAACGGAAATTAAGCGGAACAGGTTCGTCTGCTCCTATAACCTGCCCTCCCCACGAATTAAGAAGCATATCTGAAGGAACCAGACGTGATGATGTAATATTCAGAATATCCGGGTTTTCATACAACTGAGACTTGACCGACTCGATATTTTTTCTCATCTCTTCATTCGATGGTAAAATCACAATTTTACTTTTATCGTATCCTAAATCTTTATTCTTGAAAAATTGTATTTGCGAATAGACAATTCCCATGCAGATAATAAGTGCAATAGAAATAGTAAACTGTGCAACTACAAGCACTGTTCTGAATGTTGATTTTCTTGATACAGGATTATTTCCTTTTAATACTTTAATAGTTTTAAGTGATGAAAGTAAAAAAGCAGGATAACTTCCTGAGACTAATCCTACAATTAAAGTTAATCCGGCTAAACCAAAAATCACTACCGGGTTGCCAAAGTAATTCAGGCTTAGATGCTTCCCAATAAAATTATTAAAGAAAGGCAATACTGCTTCAACAAGAACAATAGCAAAAAGCAATGCGATAAAAGAAATCATTAACGACTCACCGATAAACTGAATCATCAGCTGCTTTTTATAAGCGCCAAGAACTTTTCTCATTCCAATTTCCCGTGCTCTTTTTGCAGATCGGGCAGTAGCCAGGTTCATAAAATTTATGCATGCAATAAGCAGAATAAATAATGCAATTATCGAAAATATGTAAACATCATTTATATCACCGTTTTCTTCCAGCTCCGTTGTCAGGTGAGAATGAAGATGTATATCGGTTAGTTTCCATAAATGAAGCTTATTAACCTTACTAGGCTGGATAACAGGAGGATTGCCTGTATTATCAAGTACAAGCTGTGTTATATGTTTATCAAGAAAAGAGGGAATTTGCTTTTCGAGTTCACCTACCGGAAAATTTTTGGGAAGAAGAAGATATGTTACATAATTATTACTTCCCCAGTTTCGCATAAGAGTTTCAATCCCAATAAAATCATTCAGGGTAATAAATGAACCAAGAAAATCAAATTTGAAATGTGAGTTTTCAGGAACATCTTCAATAACACCGGTAACTTTAAGATCATTCTCTCTTTCATAAAGAATTGTTTTGCCAACCGGGTCCTCATTACCAAAATATTTTTTAGCCATAGATTCAGTCATTACAACCGAATATGGTTCACTTAAAGCATTTTCAGGATTTCCCTTTATCATATTAAAAGAAAATATTTTAAAAAAATTATCTTCAGCCCAAAAGAATTTATCTTCAACAAAAGTTTTATTATCCACTTGCAAAAAGGTATTATAATCCGAAACTACTCTTGTTACTTCCTGAATAATATTCGGGAAATCATTTTTAAGTAAAGGGCCAATCGGCGGAGCTACCCTTGCAAGATGAAGGCTTGAAGTGCCGTCTTGATTAAACCATTCCCGTGAAAGTCTGTAAATCCTCTCTGTATTTTTATTAAACTTATCATAACTTAATTCTTCCTGTATATAAAGTATAATAAGAATGCTTACAGCCATCCCAACAGCGAGACCGGCAATGTTTATAAAAGAATAAATTTTAAATCTGGCGATATTTCTTAACGCTATTTTAAAATAACTTTTAAACATAAATCCTCTGGTTAGTATTTATTCATATCTTAATGATTTTACAGGATTTGAATTTGCTGCCTTTATTGCCTGGAAAGCGATAGTTACCATCGCTATAAAAAAAGTTACCACAGCAGCAATAACAAAAACTAACGGATTAATATTTACCCTGTAGGCAAAATCCTCAAGCCATCTGTTAAGAATAAAATAAGCTAATGGTGTAGCAATAATTACAGCAATCAAAACAAGCTTTAAAAAATCTTTTGTAAAAAGAATAACAATTCCTGATACAGTAGCCCCAAGTACTTTTCTGACACCGATTTCTTTTGTCCTCTGTTCAGCATTAAATGAAGCAAGAGCAAACATTCCAAGGCAGGCGATAAATATTGCGAGTATAGAAAAATATCCTACAAGCTTTCCAAGATCATTCTGATCTTTATACATTTTATTCAGATTCTCTTCGAGAAAAGAAAATTCAAACGGGTATTCGGGAATAAGCTCGTTCCATTTTTCTTCAATGTATGCAATTGTATTTTTAACATCACCGGGTTTTATTCTTGCAGCTGCATATTTTAAAAAGAATGGACGTACAAATGCAGGAGAAATATCTAAAAAGAAAGGACCAATCGGTTCTTTGAGCCAGACAAAATTAAAATCTTTTACTACGCCAATAATTCTTTCCTGTCCGAAGATTGTATTAAATCTTTTATTAATCACATTTTGAGGATCACCCCAGTTTAATTCTTTTATCATAGATTCATTAACAATAATTCCAAGAGAATCTTCGCGAGGATACTCTTTAGAAAAATCTCTGCCGGCTATTATTTTCAGATCAAATGTTTTAACAAAATCTTCATCAATTAAAAGTCCCGGAAAGTAAACCCATTTGCCGGCTTCCATGCCTTCATAATTAATTTCGTGAGTATTATGATGTTCCCCAACTATTTCATTCATATTGGTTACATAAGTTATATTTTGATTTCTAAGCAATTCATTCTTTAAAGCATCATAACGGTTTGCAACAGGCGGGCGGAATGAAATCAACAAAACATTCTCTTTATTAAAACCAAGATTGGCGTTCTGCATATAGTTAAGCTGCTGATAAATTACAAGAGTACCGATAATTAAAGCTAATGAAATTGTAAACTGCAGAACAACCAAACCTTTTCTTAAAAAGGCACCCTTAGGCTGTAGATTAACACTTCCTTTTACAACTCCAATGGGTTCAGATGCTGAAAGAAAAAAAGCAGGATAAATTCCGGATATGATGCCAACAAATAATCCAACAATAATTAATAAAACCAGGTTCGTTGGATCTGTAAAAATTTTAAATGATAATTCTTTTCCTGAAAGATTATTGAATACAGGAATCAAAAGTTCAATTAAAAAAACTGAAACGATGACAGCAAAAAAACTAAGGATTAATGATTCGCCGAGAAACTGTTTGATTAACATTAGTCTATCGGCACCAAGAACTTTTCTCATTCCAACCTCGCGTGCACGTTTAGCAGAACGTGCTGTTGCAAGATTCATAAAGTTAATGCAGGCAATTAGAATAATTAAAACTCCAACAACAGAAAAAATGTAAATGTTTGCTTCATCATTATTCTGCTGCATTTCATAATCAAGTTTAGATTTTAAATGAATATCAGTTAGTGGCTGGAGATAGTGAATAATCTGCGGCTTTAAATGATCAGGATAATATTTCTGAACAAATGCGGGAAACTGTTTTTCGAGAACTCCGGGATTAACTCCTTTTCTTAATAAAAAATAAGTCCAGTTCGGATTCCAAACCCAGTTAGTCTGAATGAATTGTCCTAAAATCTGGTTAACGGTAGAAAAAGAAATTAAACAATCAAAATTAAAATGAGTTTGTTTCGGGAGCTCATCAAAAACTCCGGTTACCAGAAGATTAAAATTACTTTCATAGAGAATTGTTTTGCCGACAGGGTTTTCATCTCCAAAATATTTATGTGCAAGTTCCTTTGTAAATATTATTGAATTCGGATTTGTGAGTGCAGTATTTTTATCTCCGCTCTTAAGTGGAAAATCAAAAATTTTGAAAAAAGTTGAATCGGCAAAATAGATATGACTTTCATTGAATTTATTATCACCATATTGTAATGTTAACGATGGCTGTTGGAAATTAAATAACCTGCAGCCTTCTTCAATATACTCAGGATAATCGGTAAGCATTGCTTTCATAACAGGGAACGGGTTGCTTGAAGAAAATTCTCCCCCCTCCCCTTCCAGTTCAATTTTTTCAGTCAGTCTGTAAATCCTATCCGCTTTTGAATTGAACCTGTCATAACTTATTTCATCTCTCACAAAAAGATAAATAAGCATGAAGCAGGCAATACCAATTGCTAATCCTGAAATATTGATTAAAGAATACGTTTTGTTATAAAGGAGGTTTCTTAAGGCAATCTTTATATAATTTTTTAGCATAAAATTTCTTTATTCATATCTTAATGATTTAACAGGGTTGGCTGTGGCAGCTCTAATTGATTGGTAGCTGACAGTAAATATTGCAATAAAAATTGCAATCATACTTGCAGCAACAAATGCCCAGATTGTCAAATCAATTCTGTATGCAAAATCTTCCAACCATTTATTTAAAGCAAAGTAAGCAATTGGCCATGCTATAATGTTTGATATGAGAACCCACTTTGCAAAATCCTTTAAAAGAAGAATAACGATTCCCGGAACGGAGGCACCGAGAATTTTTCTAATACCTACTTCTTTTGTTCTTTGCTCGGTTGTAAATGCTGCTAAACCAAGTAAACCAAGACACGCAATTAATATTGCGAGAATTGAGAATACAGTTACAATTATTCCGGTTCTTTTTTCTGCTGCGTATGCCTTCGCAAATTGTTCATCGAAAAAGACATATTCAAAAGCCTGGTTTCCGGCATATTTATGCCAGACATTTTCAATTTCTTTCAGTTTATCATTAATATTATTGGGATTAACTTTAACAGAAATGTTTCTTCCAAAATTATCAGGATAAAATAAAAATATTAATATCGGCTGTATTTTCTGATGCAATGATTGAAAATGGAAATCCTTCATTACACCTATTACATTAACCACAAATGCATTTTCATTTTCACCATGAGCGTGTTCTATTTGTTTTCCTATTGGGTCCTCAGAAATTCCAAATTCTTTTGCAGCTGTTTCATTCATTACTACCGCTAATGTATCGGTACCATAAGATTCAGAATAGAATCTTCCTTTATCCATTTTAATTCCATATACTGAAGCAAAATTATAATCTGCAAACATTATATTAACAAGGTGATTTTCATTTGTACCGTAAACTTTATAAGGAGTATTACCGAGGTTCTCACCAAAAATTATATCACTGTTGCTTGCATCAATTACCCCGGGAAGAGATTTTAAATCGGTAATAAAGCTTTTAATAATACCCGGTCTTTGTATCCCCACATCATCCGTTTTCTTAACAACAATTATCTGGTCTTTATTAAAACCTAAATTTTTATTACTGATATAATTAAGCTGGTTATAAACTATGATTGTCCCGATAAACAGTGTTATTGAAACCGCAAACTGCACAACTACAAGACTGTTTCTTAACCATGGATTTCTTCCGGACTGCCCGGTTTCTCTTTTCAAAACTTTAACCGGGTTAAAAGATGACAAATAAAGTGCAGGGTATCCGCCTGCAAAGATTCCAACAATTAGAATAAATAACATCAGCATGGGGATTAAATAAATATTTGAGAAATAATTTAATGTTAATTTTTTCCCAACAAGCTCACTAAAAGGATGTATAGAAATTTCTATAATTATTAATGAAAGGATTACGGCAATAGAAGTCATTAAAATAGACTCGGTTAGAAATTGTTTTATTAATTGCGGTCGGCTAGAACCAAGAGTTTTTCTCACACCAATTTCTTTTAACCGGTTGGTTGAACGTGCTGTGGCAAGATTCGTAAAGTTAATACAGGCAATAAGCAAAATACCTGCAGCTATCAGTGAAAAAATATAGACATAGGCAATATTACTGTTTGGTTCAATCTCGGCATCAAGATGTGAATAAAGATGAATATCGGTTATGGGCTGCAGTTCATATTTATATCTTGCACCTTTTTTTTCCAACTCAGACATTGGTGTATTTAGAAATCTTTCAATTTCAGGATAAGCATTTTTTTCAACCATACCCGGTAATTTTGCAGCAAATTGTTCTGCTGGATAATTTTTCCGAAGCACTAAATAGGTATGAAAACTATTGTTCAGCCAGCCCTGCTGTTCTATAAATGGATATGAATAAATTGATGCAAGAAAATCAAAATGCAAATGAGAATTTTCCGGGAATTCTTTAACGACGCCAGTAATTTTATAATCTCTCCTGTTATCCGAATTAATTAATTTGCCAATCGGGTCTTCATTTCCAAAATATTTCTTTGCCATTCTTTCAGTTATAACTACGGATTCTGGTTGTGTTAAAGCAGTCTTAGGATCACCTTTTAAAAATTCTACAGTGAATACATCGAAGAAAGAAGAATCAACCCAGAAAAATTTTTCCTCACTAAAAACTTTATCTCCATATCTTAAAACAGGATAACCGAAACTTCTAAATCTTGTTACTGATTCTACTTCAGGATAATCCTGTAAAAGTACTTTTCGCAAAGGCGGAGGTGTAACTGCAGCAATAAAATCGTTATCGCCTAAAGAACCATTAACAGTAATTCTGTAAATCCTGTCTGATTTTGAATTGAATCGGTCGTAGCTTAATTCATCAAATACATAGAGCATAATAAGAATGCAGCAAGCCATTCCAACGGCAAGCCCGGTAATGTTTATTGCCGAATATGTTTTAAACCTTGAAAGATTTCTTAATGCAATTTTTAAATAATTACTAATCATAATATTCTCACTGTTTATTATTCATACCTAAGTGATTTAACCGGATTAGTTACGGCTGCTTTTATTGCCTGATAACTGACAGTAAGAAAAGCAATGAACAATGTTAAAAATGCTGCTGCAATAAAAGTTTCAAACCCGATATTTATCCTGTATGCAAAATCTTTCAGCCAGTTATTCATAAAAAAATAAGCTAACGGCCAGGCTATAATGTTTGCAAGTAAAATTAATATTATAAATTGCTTTGTTGTTAGGAAAAGAATATTGCCAACAGACGCGCCAAGCACTTTTCTTATGCCGATTTCCTTGGTACGTTGTTCGGTCATATAAGAAGCCAGTCCGAATAAGCCAAGGCAAGCAATAAAAATAGCAAGCCAGGTAAAACCGGAAATAAGCCGTGCAAAATTTTGTTCACTTTTATAAAGCTGATTAAACTCATCGTCAAGAAAAGAAAATTCAAAAGGATGATTTGGATTTATTTTTTCCCAGATATTTTGAACAGACGATATTGCACTATTAATCCTTCCGGGTTTTATTCTTATTGAAACTGTATTATTCGCCGGCGGCTGGTTTACAATCATTAGTGGTTCAATCTTGTGTCTCATCGAAGCAAAATGAAAATCCTTAACAACTCCAATAACCGTTAAAGGATTTGGAGAACTTAAATTGAATTTCTTTCCTATAGGATCTTTCCAGCCAAGTGATTTTACTGCAGCTTCATTAATTATTACAGACTGCTTCTGGTCTGACGGAAATTCGAGAGAGAAATTTCTTCCTTCAGCCATTTCCATTTTCATATTCGGAATAAAATTTTCGTCAGCCGACATAATTGATAAAATCCAGATATCTTCAGTACTTGAATATCCCTCAGGCTGAACACCGGTTCTTCCGAAACCTCTTCCCGGAAGTGTTGAAGAAAACGAAACTCCTGCAACGGAAGAAATTTTTTGAATTTCATTTTTAAATGATTCAGAATTTTTTCGCAGTTCCTGATCATTTAAATCAATTGTAAGAACCTGCTCCCTGTTATAGCCTGCATTTTTATTTCTGATATATTCTATCTGCTGGTAAACAATGTAAGTCCCAATTATCATCCCGATAGAAGTTGAAAATTGTATTACAACTAAAACTCTTCGGAGCCAGATACCGCTTTTGGAATTTTTAATAGTTCCTTTTAAAACTTTTGCCGGTTGAAACCTTGACAAAACAAATGCAGGATAAGTTCCTGCTAGTAATCCAAGTATGACTGTTCCTCCTAAAAGAATAAAAATAAGAGCGGGATTTTCTGAAAAATGTTTTAATGGACTCCACGTTATTCCTGCTTCCGGAGCAAAAATTTCAATAAGAGCTAACGCAAAGACAAGTGAAATAAAGCATAGTAAAACAGATTCACCAAGATATTGCATAATTAATTGCCGCTTTACAGCTCCGACTACTTTTCGTAAACCAACTTCTTTAGCGCGTGTTGCAGCTCTTGCGGTGGATAAATTCATAAAATTGAATGAAGCAATTATCAGGATAAAAACAGCAACAGCAAAAAGTGAATAGATATAGCTTATATCACTTTTGGATTGATTGGCATCATCAAATAAAATATCTGATGATTTAAGATGAACATCTTTTAACGGCTGCAGAGTTACATTAAAATTTTTACCGACATTATTTTTTCTTATTAAACTTTCAAGCTTTGACTCAACAGGAATTTCAGATTCCGGTTTATCCAGCTTAATATAGGTGGTCATACTAATAATATTCCATGAATTAAGATAATTAGCATAGTTTGAATCGCCAGCAGTCGGCAGAAGTGAAACAACAATATCCATTGCAAGATGAGATGTTGCGGGTACATCTTTCATAATTCCAACAACTTCTACATCGGTATTATTATCAACTTTAAATGTTTTACCAAGAGGATTTTCATTACCAAAAATTTTGGAAGCAATTGTCTCAGTTAAAACTGCTGTGTTGGGATTAGTTAAAACAGTATTCTTATCCCCGGTTACAAGATTAAAATTAAAAACTTTAAATAAAGATGGTTCTGCATAAACAAGATCGGTTGTGTATAAAGTTTTGTGGTCATACTCAACAAGATCTTTCCCGCTTCTGCTTAACCGAACTGATTCGGTTACTTCCGGGAACTCTTCTTTCATTGCAGGTCCAAGAGCAGGAAGAGTTATACCGACTAAATTGCTGCTTACACCGAGAGCTTTATCAATTGTAAGCACCCTGAAAATTTTTTCCGCCTCAGGATGCTGCATATCATACGAGAGTTCATTCTGAATATAAAGTATAATTAAAACAGAGCAAGCTAAAGCAATTGCAAGACCAGTGATATTTATAAATGAAATCCCTTTGTTCTTTGTTAGGTTTCTAAAAGCAATTTTAAAGTAACTCTTAATCATTTTATTTTCCGGGTTAATCTTGAAGAACTAATTTTCTTTGTCTGAAAAGAACCTGAATATATTTTGAACCCTGTGATGGAGTGAATATTTGAACAAGCTCCCAATCTTTACTGTAGCCTTCTATATTATTTCTGAGATGATTTATTTTTTCTTCGAGGGGAGCGGAAGTCAAAGATGAATGTTTTGAGTCAGTCACTTCCCAGTCAAAGGATTCAACTCTGAAATTGAAGCCGGATTTTTTTTCTCCAATTTTAACTTCAACTTCAGCAATTTCATTTTCTCTGAAGTGTGGAATCGGGATACAAATATCATGCATAGCATCCTCCTGATTGAATAAGTTTACATATTCTTTTTTATTATAATCCCCTTTGGTAAAGTTTTAATTTTCAATCCATCCATCTTTTAATCTTATTACTCTGTTTCCAAAAGAAGCATTTTCTTCCGAATGGGTTACCTGTATAATTGTCTTTCCTTCTTCATTTAATTTCTTTAAAAGCTGCATAACTTCTTTTCCCTGTTCAGAATGAAGATTGCCTGTTGGTTCATCAGCAAGAATAAGTTTTGGTTGTGCAATAACTGCCCGCGCAATTGCAACAAGCTGCTGCTGTCCCCCTGAAAGCTGGTTTGGAAAAAGATCCATTTTGGCAACAATGTTAAACCTGTCAAGTATTTCTGCAATCTTACCTTTTCTCTCATCTCCTTTTATTTTCTGGTAGAGCAATGGTGTTTCAAGATTTTCATAAACTGTCAGTTCATCAATTAAATGATATTGCTGGAAAACAAATCCTATATAAGTTTTATGAAGGTTCGATAATTTTTTTTCTTTCATTTTATGAACAACTTCATCAAAAAAGAAATATTCTCCCGCAGTAGGAATATCAAGCATGCCAAGGATATGAAGTATTGTTGATTTTCCGGAGCCGGAAGGACCCATTATTGAAATGAATTCACCTTCATCAACATTAAAGCTTACATCCCTGAGAACGTACGATTTTAAAGAACCGTTTGAATAATACTTTTCTATGTTTTTTAATTTTATCAAACTACCCGGCATTACTTATACGTGAAATTTCTCTTTATAATTTTCAGTTACTACATGTCCATCAAACAAATGGATTATCCTGTTGCCATACTCTGCATAAGTCGGAGAATGAGTAACCATTACTATGGTGGTACCGGCTTCATTAAGACCGGTTAGAATACTCATTACTTCGTCACCTCTTGCAGAATCGAGGTTACCGGTAGGCTCATCTGCCAGAATTAATTTAGGATTACCGACTATAGCCCGTGATACTGCAACTCTTTGCTGCTGCCCGCCTGAAAGCTGCTGAGGAAAATGATTTGCACGATGCATAATTTCCATCCTCTCAAGAGCTTCATTAACTTTTTGTTTTCTGTCTGCTGCATTAACGCCAAGGTATAACAATGGTAATTCAACATTTTCATGAACAGTTAATTCATCAATAAGATTAAAACTTTGAAAAACGAACCCAATATTTTCTTTCCTGAGCTGCGCTCTTTGCCTCTCTGAAAATCCTGATACCTCCTTTTCCAAAAAATAAAGTTCACCATCCGAAGGATTATCAAGCAAACCGAGAATATTAAGCAGTGTAGATTTACCACAACCTGAAGGTCCCATTATTGAAACAAACTCTCCTGCTTTTATTTCCATATTAACATTATTTAAAGCAGTTGTTTCAACTTCATCTGTTGTATAGATTTTTCTAAGATTAGCTGAACGGATCATTTTAGCTCCAGAATTTTTGTTTATTAATTTTTATTTTTTTCAACTTTCAATTTAGAACGAGTTTTTCCACATCACCAAAATTATCATAAGAAGATGTAATAACTCTTTCGCCGGGCTTTAAGCCTTCAATAACTTCAAATGAACTTGTATTCTGTCTTCCAAGCTTAATACTGCGTCTTGTTGCATACCCGCCGGACTTATCAATTACAAAAATCCACTGGCCCCCTGTTGTCTGATAAAATCCGCCTCGTTCTACAGTAACTGCTTCACCAAGTTCACCAAGTTCAAGTTTTATCTGAAGAGTTTGTCCTCTCCTTATTCCGTTAGGTACTTTACCAATGAAATGCATATCAACTTCAAATCTTCCGTTTGTAACCTGCGGAAATACTGTTTTAATTATTAATTGATAATTATTGCCTGCAAAAGAAAACTCTCCTTTTTGTCCCGGTAGAACGCGGGCAATATAATGTTCATCAATTGAAGCACGCACTTTGTTTGAATCAACAACATCTATCCTTCCGAGGTTTTCACCACGTGCAATTGATTGCCCTATTTCAGCGTTAAGTGCGGTTAACTGCCCTTTGATTGGTGCTCTAACTGTCAGGTTTTCTAATTGAGTTTTTGTAACTGAAAGATTTGACTGAAGAGTTTCAACTGATTGCTCCAGCTGACTGATTTGTTGCGCTCTGAATAATGAATCCTGTTTGTAAGTTTCAACAGTCAGGTTTCTTTTTTGAACAGTGTAATCATAATTTTCTTTTGATCTGTCAAATTCAATCTTGGAAACAAGGTTTTTTTCAAAAAGAATTTTATTGTTCTCATAAACTCTTTTTTTATCCATCAAGTCATATTCAATATCGAGCAACTGTGATTGCAAATTAAGTTTGTTTTGCTCCATCGAAAGTCTTGTGCTTCTCAGATTGTTTATCTGTGAAAAAACATTTGCCTGGTTATAAATTACATCAAGTGTTAGTTGAGCATTATCCATTCTAATAATAGGATCTCCAACATTTAAGAAAGCTCCCTCTTCAACAAATTTTTCCACAACTCTGCCACCTTCAGATACATCGAGAAAAAAAGTCTGGATAGGCTCAACTGTCCCTGTTACAGGTATGAATTCCTGGAATGGACCAAACTTAACTTCAGAGACAGTTATTCTCTCAGATTCAACATTCAGTTTTGAACTCTTATCTGCAAAAAGTAAAAGATATATTATGAATATGAACAATAACCCGCCGCCGCCAAACATCATTATTCTTTTAGGTGTCCAGGTTTTTTTTTCTATTTTTCTATCCATTAAATAAAATTCTCCACAAAGATTTCCTGAAAATTAATTTGCTTAGTTCAACTAATATGCCCAGTGGAATTGTTTTCTAAAATTCTTTCATCAAAAAATAGAACCTCTAATCAATTATATGCACCAAAATGTTTTACAGGACTTGCTAATAGTGTACGCTTATATTACAATTGTGTTCGTAAACGAACAGAAAATTATTGAGCGGCTACTTTTAATGAAGGGTTTTCATCAAGAAGATTTTTTGAATGATAAGTTCCTAGATTGGATTTGCAGTTAGTACAAATATATATATATCTCAATCCAATGATTGAATCAACTTTGCAGACCCATACGCTTTCTATTACAGTTTTACAATGGCTGCAGAAGATTCTTAAGTTTTCTTTTTGTATTTGTTTGGTCATTGGATTAAAAAATAGTTTTAGCGTTAGACTGAATAAACCGGAATTTTGTTACACCATAATTAATCAATTTTGAAATATTTAACAATTGAGAAATTATTTCGGGCATATTAAATGAACAAACACAATAAGTAAATATTCAATCAGTATGCCAGAAATAAAAGGAGTATTGGAATTATGGAATATTGAAATGATGAACTAGCTAACAGATTTAATCATTCAATTTCTCCATAACTCTGGGTGTCAAACATCAGTCTTAATTAAAATTTATATGGTAAAGAGAAACACAAAAGTTTTGATTGTAGATGATAATGAAGATGTTCTTGTTGCAGCAAAACTTCTTCTTAAACCCTACACCTCTTTAGTTGAAACAGAAAAAAATCCTAATGATCTTCCCGAATTGCTCAGTAAAAACAGCTACGATGTGATTTTCCTTGATATGAATTTCACTCAGGATATGACAAGCGGGAAAGAAGGTTTTTACTGGCTCAACGAAATTTTACGAATTGACCCCACAGCAGTTGTAATTCTTATTACTGCTTACGGCGACGTTGAAATGGCTGTAAAAGCTGTTAAAGAAGGTGCAACTGATTTCGTTCTTAAACCCTGGCAGAATGAAAAACTTCTTGCAACATTTTCAGCGGCAATTAAATTACGGGAATCGAAACTTGAAATAAGCAACCTTCGCTCACAGCAAAAATATCTTATTTATGATCTTGATAAAAAATTTCATGATCTTGTCGGAAGTTCGGAACCAATACAAAATGTTTTCAGGACAATTGAAAAGGTTGCCAAAACAGATGCAAATGTACTTATCCTTGGAGAAAACGGAACAGGTAAGGAATTAGTCGCACGGGCTTTACACAGGCAATCTAACCGTGCCGATAAAGTTTTTATTAATGTAGATATGGGAGCTTTAACTCCCACACTTTTTGAAAGTGAATTGTTTGGACACGTTAAAGGCGCATTTACAGATGCTAAAGAAGAAAGAACGGGGAGATTTGAAGCGGCATCCAATGGTACTTTATTTCTTGATGAGATTGGAAATATTCCGCTTGAACTCCAGGCAAAGCTGCTGACAGTCTTACAAAACAGGAATGTTGCAAGAGTTGGTTCCAATACATACCGTTCAATTGATATACGTCTTATCTGTGCAACAAATCATTCTATTTATGATATGGTGAAAGATGGAAAATTCAGGCAGGATCTTCTTTACAGAATTAACACTGTTGAAATAAGAATTCCCCCTTTAAGAGAAAGAAAAGAAGACATCCCGCTTCTCTCTGAATATTTTATTGATATGTTCAGAAAAAAATATAACAAACCCGATTTATTTATTCCTCCGCTTACAATGAAAAGATTGGAGAGTTATCATTGGCCAGGAAATGTAAGGGAGTTGCAGCATGCAATTGAAAGAAGCGTTATAATGAGTGAATCCAATGAACTTCAGCCATCGGACTTCTTCTTTACAACTGCTTCCAATAAAGATGAAACTTTTGCTCTAAGTAATTACAATCTGGAGAATGTTGAGAAAGCAGTGATTCAAAAAGTTCTGCGAGAGCACAATGGTAACATAACTCAGGCAGCAAAGGAATTAGGTTTAACAAGAACTTCTCTTTACAGGAGAATGGAAAAGTATGGGTTGTGAAAAAGATTATCTTTCCTTGTGTTCTTAACTTGCTAAAAGATTTATATCAAAATCATAAATGAAAAATCCCTTTACCTCAATCTTCAAAAATTTTACTTTCAATATTCTACTCCGTGTATTTTTTCTTTCAGGAGGAATTGTATTATTCATTTATCTTTTTCTGAATACAGAACTGTATGCTACACTCGTTGTAGTTTTTGTGTTTGTTGTCTTTATTTTCTACTCATTGATCCATTATGTGAGTATAACAAACAGGCAGGTTTCAAGGTTCCTTCTCTCAATAAGGCATTCGGATTTTTCCCAATCATTTATAAATAAAACATTGGGTTCTTCTTTTGAAGATCTTAATAAATCTTTTAACGAGGTGATACAGAAATTTCTTACAACCAGAAGTGAGAAGGAAGAGAACTTCAGGTTTTTGCAGACTGTAATTCAGCACATTGGTGTAGGTTTAATCTCATTTAATGTTGATGGTCAAATTGAGTTTATTAACAATGCTGCAAAAAGATTGTTTAACATTACTCATATTTCAAATATCTCGATGCTGAATAGTGCAAGCGAGGGCCTCGCGGAAAAACTTTTAAATCTCGGTTCAGGGGAAAAGATGACAATAAAAATTGTAAGCGATAATGATATTACGCAGCTTATTATTTATGCAACAGAATTTAAACAGAGAGATCAGAAATATACCCTCGTTTCATTTCAGAATATTGAGACAGAACTTGAGGAAAAAGAAATGGAAGCCTGGCAAAGGCTTATTAGAGTATTAACACATGAAATTATGAACTCCATTACACCGATTTCTTCTCTTGCCGGAACGGTAAATACAATCCTTTCAAATAATAATAAGTTTGATGAAGGTGTGGTTGAAGATATAAAAGCTGCTATAACAACTATAAGAAAAAGAAGCGAAGGATTAATTCACTTTGTTGATAATTACAGAACACTTACTAAAGTGCCTAAACCTGATTTCAGAATTTTCCAGATCAAAGAGTTATTCAAAAACATTGAAAAGCTAATGCTTCCTGAATTAAAAGAAAAAGAAATAAAATTCCAATATTCTGTTGAACCTGAATCCCTCGAACTTACGGCAGACTCTGAGCAGATTGAACAGGTAATAATTAATCTTATTGTTAACTCTGTTTTTGTTTTAGAAAGAAAAGAAAATCCGGTCATATCATTAATTGCCAATCTTGATGAAAAAGGAAAAGTATTAATAAAAGTTATAGATAACGGACCCGGAATTCCGGAAGAAGCCATAGATAAAATTTTTATTCCATTTTTCAGCACAAAGAAAAGCGGTTCAGGAGTCGGGCTAAGCTTATCACGACAGATTATGCGCTCTCACGGAGGAAATATAAGAGTTAATTCAAAACCGGGGGAAACTGTTTTTACTCTTCGGTTCTAAACAATTTCTCTTCTGAGTCGTCCTTTTGAAAGCATTAGTAAATGAGTATTAATATTTGCTAATTTTGACCTGTGTTTTTTCTTAAAATTTTAATCTTCTTCTTTAAAGAATATTCCATATGATTCAGGTTATTAAAAATTTAATATTATTCTCTTTTATAATTCTATTCATTAGTTCCGGTTGTAAAAAGGAGCCGGAAAAACTTGTTCCGATTGGACTCAATGAGAAATTAAACTTTAATGATTCACTATATCATCAGGAATTAAAGAACAGATTTTCTGATAAAGATTTTTCTTCTTACATGAATGACTCATCATTCCAGTATCTCGATACTTTAAAACAATTTTACTATGAAAGAAATTTTCAACCCGTTTTTATTAAAAGCTTTGAGCAAAAAGATTTTATTGATTCACTACTTTCAATATTAAATAAAGCTGATGAACATGGTTTAGATCCGGAACTCTATCATATAAGCCAGATAAAAGATGAATTCTATAATGCGATAAATGATACCATTAAAAACCCTGAAAGTCTGAGACAGCTTGCAGACTCTGAGCTTTTTGCCTGTGACGGAATATTAAAGTTTGCCTATCATATGCGTTATGGTGTTGTTAATCCTAAAGCACTTTTCCCTGACAGTTATACTCTTCCTGTAGTGGATTCTTCAAAACGGGATATATTTAAACCTCTGCAGCAGGAAAACATAATTAAATATTTATCTGATGTTCAGCCAAAAAGTGAAAAATATAAAAAGCTGCAAATCGCTTTAAAACATTTTAAAAATTATAAGGATGCTCAATGGGACTTAATTCCTGTAGTTAATAAAAAAATTGTAGCAGGTTCCCGGGACTCTTCCATAACTCTTATTGCGGAAAGATTAATTAAGCTTGGTTATCTCGATACATCTAAAGTAAGAATAAATGATCTTTCCTTTTATGATTCTTTGTTGATTGATCCGATTAAAAAATTTCAAAGACTTAATGGTTTAAACGATGATGGTGTGATTGGTAAAGGAACAGTTGAAAGGCTTAATGTTTTACCGCAGGAATATGTAAATAAAATAAAACTCAATCTTGAAAGATTCAGATGGAACAATTATTCTGATACTTCAAGATACATACTTGTAAATATTCCAGACTTCAAACTTTATGCTGTTGAGAATGGTAAAAAAGTTTTTGATATAAAAGTCTGCACCGGTCAAAAAAGATCGGCTAATTACCAGGCAAGACTACAGGTTTATAAAAAGACAAAGAAAATATATAATAAACCTGATGATTGGGAAACTCCCTGCTTGTATGCGCAGATTTCAAATATAATTCTTAACCCAACGTGGACCGTACCCGCAAGTATTATTAGAGAAGAAATCCTTAGAGAAGTAAAGAAAGATTCTAATTATCTTCAAACGAAAAACTTTAAAGTTTACAAAGGCGGTGTTGAATTAAATTTGAAGGAAGTGAATGTAAAAGATTTTACTCTTGAAAATATTCCTTATACAATTGTACAGGACCCCGGTGCCGGTAATGCACTTGGTAAAATAAAGTTTATGTTTTTAAATCCATTTGGAATTTATCTTCACGATACGCCAACGCGTGCACCATTTTCTAATTCAAACAGGGCTGTGAGTCACGGTTGTGTACGGGTTGAAAAACCTTTGATATTTGCAGAGTATATTTTAAAAGATAATTCAAAGTGGAATATTGATTATCTGAAAATTGAAATTGGACAGAAAGTTGATGATAAATCAAAAATTTCAGAGTATTATAAAAAGAGAAGCGAGCTGAGAAAAAACAGAAGTTTTGGTCAAACAACTGAAGTTGTACTTGATAAAAAGATACCTTTATTTATAGATTATTATACAGCCTGGGTTGATGATAATAATGAAGTTAACTTTAGAGATGACGTGTATAATAAAGATAAAATTTTAAAGGAACATCTTTTCCCGGAAAAAAAACTTCAAAATTTAATATCATCAATAAAATAACTACTTCACATAAACAGTTTTAACATTCATAAACTCTCTGACTCCAAAAAAAGAAAGCTCCCTACCATAACCTGATTCTTTAATTCCTCCAAAGGGTAAGCGAGGATCTGATTTTACAAATTCGTTCACAAAGCAGCAACCTGCCTTTAATTTTTTAGCTGCTATTTCTTCTCCCCTCATTGTATCTTTAGTAAAAACTGCAGCACCCAAACCAAAAATTGTATCGTTCGCAATTTTAATACCTTCCTCTTCATCTTTAACTTTTATCAGAGCAGCAACAGGACCAAACAATTCTTCATCGTAGGCAGGCATACCTTTTTTTACATTTGATAAAACTGTCGGCGGATAATAAGCTCCTTTCTTTGCTGGAATTTTTCCTCCTAATAAAAGTTTAGCTCCTTTCTTTATGCTTTTCTCAACCTGCTTATGCAAATCATCTCTCAGTTTTACGGAAGCCTGCGGACCAAGGTCAAACTTTTCATCTAAAGGATTTCCCATTTTTTTAGATTTCATTTTTTCGACAAATAATTTTTCAAATTCTTCATAAACAGATTCAACAATAATAAATCTTTTAGCCGCTATACAACTTTGACCAGCATTTATTAATCTTGAGTTAACACACATCGCTGCAGCTTGTTCAAGGTCAGCATCTTCCAAAATTAAGTATGGATCGCTTCCTCCAAGCTCCAAAACAGTTTTCTTTAAAACTGATCCCGCTTTTTCTGCAACCGATTTTCCTGCGGGAACACTGCCGGTTAGTGTAACTGCCGAAATATTTTCATTTTCTATTACTCCTCCAATTGATTTGGATGAAACAATAATTGTTCTGAAAAGATTTTCCGGAAACTCTGCCTCCCTAAAAACTTCTTCGATTGCAAGTGCACAACCGGTAACATTTGAAGAATGTTTAAGAATGCCTGCGTTCCCTGCCATTAAATTTGGTGCGGCAAACCTGAACACCTGCCAGAAAGGAAAATTCCATGGCATAATTGCAAGTACAACTCCCAAAGGCTGAAATGTTACAAAACTATTTGAAGCCTCAGTATCAATAATTACATCAGAAAGAAAAGTTTCTGCACTGTCTGCAAAGTAATCACAAACCCAGGCGCACTTTTCAATTTCGGAAAATGATTGTTTAATTGGTTTTCCCATTTCTTCCGTCATTAACGTTGCATATTTATCTTTCTTCTCTTTAAGAACCTGAGAAGCATTTTTTATACAGGATTTTCTTGTAGAAAAATCTGTGTTACTCCATCCTTTGAAAGATGATTCTGTCTTACTGATTATTGATTCAATTTCTTCCAATGACATTTCTTTATAGGATTTTATTTCTTTTCCTGTTGCGGGATTTATAGATTTGATCATACTGGTTACCTTAATTGTTAAATTGTCTAATTGTTAAACTGCTTTTAAAAATTAATTTTTAATGTAATTTTCAGAGACAATTTAACAATTTAGACAATTAAACAATGATTGATTTAGAAATGAAAAATGATATATTTCAGATTTTGTGAGTCAAATAACTCTTTTAATTACAACTAGAGTTTTATCATCGGAATATTTGCCATCTTTTGAAAATTTTAAAACTTCTTCAAGAATATTGTAGGTAATTTCTTTTGGAGAGAGATGTTTATTTTTACGAAGTGCATTGATCAGCCTTTCTTCTCCATAACCTTCAAATTCTTCATTTGCAGAATCAGTTATTCCATCAGAATAAATAAGAAGCAAATCATCCTTCTCAAAGTTTATATTTTCTACAGTATATTTTGCGTGAGGTGAAGGACCAAGAACAGGACCCGTTGGATTAAGATAAAATATTTCATCGGATTTGCTTTTGATAAAAAACGGAGGGTTATGACCTGCATTTGAATAAAGAAATAATCCTCCATTATCTCTTGAAAGTTCGCCATAAAAAAGTGAAGAAAATTTATCGTCAGCAAAAATTTTATTTACAAGCTGATTCATCCTTTTCATCAGGGAAGTAATTTTAATTTCAAAGCTGCATGCCATTCGCAAAGCGCCGGAAACATACATTGCCTCGGCAGAAGCAGCAACACCTTTACTTGCAGCATCGCCTATTGTAACTCCCAGCCTGTCTTCTCCCACTTCAAGATAGTCAAAGAAATCACCTCCAACTATTTCAGCGGGGTCTGTTACTCCGAATAAAATATAATTATGGAATTTATATTCATGTTCGGGTAAAATACTTTTTTGAAGCTCTCTTGCTTTATCAAGATCTGCTTTAAAAACCTGTGCGCTACGACTGTACTTTTTTGCTTTAATTTGTGAAGTAAGAGCTGTTGCAATAATGTTTAAAGTAATACGAAGGTTTTCATCAATGTTATCACTATTTAATGCAAGGATGTATTCATAATAAGCTTTGCCGTCAACTTTAAATTTCTCTCCAACGCCTGAAGCCGAATACTTAAAAATCCCTTTGCTGCGAAGCTCGGCATCAGATTCATTGCCTAATATAGTTCTCTCTTTAGCAATCAAATCAAACATTGGGTATTGTGCAATTGCAAGCTTAAAGTCATCATCAATCTTCTCAACATTTCCAGTCTGATAAAGAAGATCGTAACCCTGCTCAGAAGAGTTAAGTTTCCATAATCTTCCCCCGTTAACATAAATTTCTTCATTATTAATAATCTGATTAATAACTTCAATTAACATCTCTTTTTCAGAAGAGAAGTTCTGGTTGGCTATAGTTTCGACAGTCTTGTATAATTTTTTCTGGTTCATCAGTAAAATAATTCTCTTATTGATTCAAAAATATTTTTTATTCTTGTAAAGATTGAAAAATCTTCTGCATATTTTTTACAATAACTTCTAATTGATTTTTCAATTCCGGCATCTTTACCTTCTTCCCTGCTCAAATAATATTTGTGAGTCATTATATCAACATATAATCCCACGGAATTTTTAAAAGGGAAGTACTCAAATATATCTAATTTTTCAAACTCATTTATAATAGGATAATAAACGTCATTCAACCAGTTTTCAGAAGCATCTTTAATGCTTATTTCTTTCCCCGCTTTTTCACTCAGATACCATTTATGTTCATCAATTTGATTTTTAATTGACTGTAATCCATATATATCATTTATCTGATGAAAATGTTTGCGGACATTTATTCCGGTTTGCTTTTCAAATAAGGCTACTTTTTTAAGTTTTGAAAATTCCTGTTTATACCTTTGCAGAATATATTTTTTATCTTTTATTGTAGAAAAGTTCTCTCTTGTATAGCCTGCTTTTCTATAATCTTCATTCAACCAGTTCATAGATTCAAAGAAAAATTTTAATTCTTCTTCTCTCATCTTAGAAGAAATATTCGGAAGGATTTCAACTGTTTCGGCGTCAGCAAGTATAGCTTTTAACTCTGTTTTAACCCTGCTTTTTTCATCTTTAACTTTTACGAATTTTATAAGAACGTTTGCAAGCGAAGCATCGCCCCAATAAATATTATTAAAATGAAGGTTAGCCAGGAGCTCTGCAACAGAATCCCAGATAATTTTAAGATTCTTTTCTTTGAAGTTAAGCTTATAAAGATGGGAATCGGGTAAAGCTTTATCCTCAAGAACAGTTATAACAAAGGCAATATCATCATTCAAATAAGAAATACCGGCTTTAGTTTGAACAGCAATAGGGTTTTTATGGTTAACAACATAGCCAACTGGTAAAAGCGTATGAATTCCAGATGATATAAGTTTTTCATAATTGGCAATTTCATTTATTGCCATAAACTCAGTTGTTTGTTTAACCGCAAAAGAAGAGTGCCTGTTCTTGATAAATTTAACCGGGTGCCGGGAAATTCCTTTCCTGATTTCAAGAAATTTTATTCCTCTCTTTTCCCATTTATCCAGTTCTAAATGCCAGGGAAGATTTTTTAATTCCTGCAGATATGATTCATGAATATAAAAGCCTGTTTTAGGTTTATTCAAATTTTATTCTGAATAAAAATTAATCATATCCAGAATTGCTTTATAGCAGACAGCACAAAAGTTATTAACTGAAATTGATTTCATTGTACAATCCATCTGGGGGCGGTAAACTCCTTTAGCCACGTAACCGCCGCCTTCAAAAGCTCCAACAGAATTTTTATATATATCCATAGATGGAGTTGGAATCGGTATTGAATCATTAACCATTTCTTTCCATTTGGAATCAAAGTTAACCAGAGTAGTAAGATTAGGTTCGAGAGGTTCAACATCTAACGGATAAAAATCTTCATAAGCAACATCAGAGGTATAATACTCATCAGCAAGACCGGCAAAACCATGCCCCAAACTTCATGTACAGTAATATATTCTTCATATTTATTTTGATTAATACAAACTGAATAGTGATTATATATTGCGCCGCCTCCGTATTTATCAGAATTTACAAGAATATATATATGATCGTATGGTACATTTGCAGCAACATCGCAAACAGTTTTGTAATCTTCCGTCATTAAATATCTTTCAAGATCGAAGGTATAAAAGTTTGAGTTTACGAGAGTTTTTTTCCAGATATTCATCGCAGGAATATCTGTACCTGATTCTTCTGAAGGAGCTTCAACTCCATAAATATTAAATTTACTTTTATTTTCTTTATACGGAGATGAATTAAAAAGATGTCCGGCTAATTCATTACAATCTTTTTTAAATAAATCCATCTGGTCTTTAGTGTATCCTTCTGGAATAATTACAATATCAACTTTTACTGCAGGATCTCCATTTTTTAAAACATCAAAAGCAGGATATTTATTTCGGTTATCTTTTTTAATAAAATAATTTGCAGGATCGATTTCATATTCAAATTTTTTGACTGGATTATTTTTTTTATCTCTGCTGTAAAATTCAACTCTAACTATTTTTTTAGGGTACGGCATTACGATAACTTCACTAAAACCTTTTGTAGTTTTTTTTGCCTCCTCAACGGTCTGCCATTCACTAAATAAAGTAGAATAAGTTTTTGAAAAAATTAATTGGTTTGATTCTTTGTCAAAAGCTTTAAATATATAATCGCCGTAATTAAAAATGTCAAGGAGATTTTTTTTAGAACCTCCCCAATACGGCTCCTCAATTAATTCATCAATTGCATATGAATCAGTTTCGTAATTTCCGAAATGGTAGTAATCAATTCTCAAGGATTTATTCAGGAAGAATTCATCAAAGTTTACCTGAGAATAAGAAATAGAAAACAAAATGATGACGAAAAGAGAAGTATATTTTTTCATATAAATAATTTTTGTTTATAAATAAAATGTTCTGACCGTTATTTCTTTGATTAATAAAAGTAATTCTTTTTTTATAACTAATGACATACTTAAACTTTAACTTTCCTTGATCCTGGTTTAATAAGCTCAATACCAGCTTTACAAAGCTGACATTCATCCTGAAGATAGGATACTGCATTAAGCTTCATTGCAGCAAACTGAGGATAACCAAAATTTACTCTTCCATTACTGCGGTCAACAATATATCCAACACCAACTACTTCAGCACCATAATTTTTTACAATATCAATAACTTCAAATACAGATCCTCCTGTTGTAACCACATCTTCACAGACTAAGACTTTTTCGCCTTTTTCTATGTTGAATCCTCTCCTCAAAGAAAGAATTTTATCTTCTCTCTCCGCAAAGATAGATCTTTTGTTCAGCTGTCTTGCAACTTCCTGTCCAACAACAATTCCTCCAATTGCGGGGGCAATAACTGTATCAATTTCCGTTGAGTGATAGTGATCTGAAATCAACCCACAGATTTTTTCTGCATAGCCGGGATACTGAAGTACTTTTGCACATTGGAAATATACATTACTATGCCTGCCGGAAGTGAGTAAAAAATGTCCTTTCAACAGTGCACCTGATTTTTCAAAAATCTCAAGGATCATTTTTTCATTCAAGATCATCTAAAAATTCCTCCATTTCATTGGCAGTTTTTAAATCATTTAATTTCCTGGCAACTACAATTCCCTTCCTGTAAAAATTTTTTGCTTCTTCAAATTCATTCATTTTTTCTTTCAGCATTGCATATTGCATATAAGCAGGTACATATTCAGGATCATTTTTTAACAGGAGAGATAAATATTCTTCTGCTTTTTGATAATCATTAGCGGAAATATATTCGAGTGCGATTCCATAACTAACAAAAGAATCCGACGGATTTTTTTTATGAAGTTCAAGAAGTGAAATCAACCTGTCTATCATTTAGCAAGTTTATCAATAATTGCTGCAAGCTTAAAATCTTTTTCAGTTACACCGCCTTCACTATGCGTGGAGGTAGTAATCTTAACTTTATTCCATGAATGAAGAAAAATATCGGGATGATGGTTCATTATTTCTGCTTCTACTCCAACTTTGTTTACAAAACCCAGAGCTTCTTTAAAATCTTTAAATTGATAGTCACTTTGTATCTGGTTGTTATCGAAACTCCAGTTATCAAGGTTCCTCAATTTATTCATAATATCAATGGAACTTAACAATGCCATTTTAATCTCCAATTATCTTATGTAACTCATCAAATTTAAACAAAAAAAAGCGTCCCGAAAAGTGAGACGCTTTTTAATTAATTTTGTTCTATTCTAATCAGGAACCTTCATTGGAATCATTCTTCGATTCGCCCGCAATTTCCTCTTCAAGATTATCATCAACAAAAATCATTTCTTCAGAAGGAGGAAAATGTTTTGCAAGGATCTTAGAACCTTCTTTAAATGTTCCTCTTAAAATTTCTTCAGCAATCGGATCTTCAACATATTTCTGAATTGCTCTTCGTAATGGTCTTGCACCATATTTCTGATCAAAACCTTTTTCAACAAGGAAATTTTTTGCAGACATATCAAGAGAAAAATGCATTTTGTTATCTTTAATATTCTTCATTAGATCTTTCAATTCGATATCAATAATCTTCAGTATATCTTCTTTAGTAAGATTTCTAAATACAATTGTTTCGTCAACCCTGTTAAGAAATTCAGGATTGAAAAGTTTTCTCATCGCATCTTCAACGGTATTTTTAAGTGCAGAATATTGATCCTCAGCTTTTTCAGAACCGAAACCGAATGAGCCGATATTCTTAATGTCTCTTGCGCCTATATTTGATGTCATAATAATAATAGTATTTTTGAAATCAACTTTTCTTCCCAGAGAATCTGTTAAAGTTCCATCATCCAGTACCTGCAGCAAAATACTGAAAATATCCGGATGAGCTTTTTCAATTTCATCAAATAAAACAACAGAGTAAGGTTTCCTGCGGACTTTTTCTGTAAGTTGTCCGCCTTCTTCGTAACCAACGTATCCCGGAGGCGCTCCAACCAATCTTGATAGTGAGAATTTTTCCATATACTCGCTCATATCAATTCTTATTAAAGCATTCTCGCTGTCAAATAAATATCTTGCAAGAGCTTTGCAAAGTTCTGTTTTTCCAACACCGGTTGGACCTAAGAAAATAAAACTTCCAATTGGTCTATTCGGATTTTTTAATCCGGCTCTGGTTCTTCTTATAGCTTTAGTAAGTTTGGAAACTGCTTCATCCTGTCCGACAATTTCCTTTTTAAGAGCTTCTTCCATATTGAGAAGTTTCTCAGATTCGGTTTGAGCAACTCTATTAACAGGAATTCCAGTCATCATTGCTACTACAGTTGCAATGTCTTCCTCATTCACATCGTGAATAACATCTTTAGTCTTATTTTCCCATTCACGTTTTGCAACTTCAAGTTCAGCCTGGAGATTTCTTTCTTTATCTCTTAATCTAGCCGCTTCTTCATAATCCTGTTTTTTAACTACGGATGCTTTTTCGTGACGAACATCCTCAATTTTTCCTTCGAGGCTTAATACATCTTCCGGCACTTCAAAATTTCCCATGTGAACTCTTGAACCAGCTTCATCAAGAACATCAATTGCCTTATCAGGAAGATGTCTGTCTGTTATATATCTTGAGCTTAAACGTACTGCAGATTCAATCGCATCATTGGTGTATTTAACTCTATGATGCTCTTCATATTTAATTTTGATGTTGTTAAGAATCGTGAGTGTTTCATCGTAACTTGGAGGATCAACCATAACTTTTTGAAATCTTCTGTCAAGTGCTCCATCAGTTTCAATATATTTTCTGTATTCATCAAGAGTAGTAGCGCCAATGCATTGAATATCACCTCTAGCCAATGCCGGTTTAAACATATTTGAAGCATCAAGAGAACCGGATGCACCTCCTGCACCAACTATTGTATGAAGTTCATCAATGAAAAGGATAACATCTCTGGCTTTTTCAAGCTCATTCATCAGAGCCTTCATTCTTTCTTCGAATTGTCCTCTATACTTCGTTCCGGCAACCAAACCTGCAAGGTCAAGTGTGACAACTCGCTTATCCTGCAAAGTTCTTGGGACTTTTTTCTGGATTATTCTCAAAGCTAAGCCTTCAGCAATTGCTGTTTTTCCCACGCCTGGCTCTCCAATAAGAACAGGATTATTCTTCTTCCTTCTACTTAGAATCTGAGCAACCCGTTCAATTTCTTTTTCTCTTCCAACAACAGGATCAAGTTTATCTTCGATTGCCAATTTAGTCAGGTCTCTTCCAAAATTATCAAGCACCGGAGTTTTTGTTCTTTCAACTTTTTTATCGGGAGGATGCGGCACAGATCCACCGATATCTTTAGAACCTTTGCTGGAAAGCATTGCATTTAATTCAGCCCTGGCTCCATCATAAGTAACATTAAACTGATGAAGAATCTGAGTGGCTATATTATCTTCATCTCTTAATAAAGAAAGAAGAAGGTGTTCTGTTCCAATCACATCAGCTTTGTAAATTTTAGACTCTATTTGTGTAATCTTTAAAACTTTTTCCGCCTGTTTGGTTAAAGGAATGTTACCGATTGTAAGTGTCCCGCCTGAGGTTCGCACAGTATCTTCTATTGCTTTTTTTAATTTCATCAAATCACAATCAAGGTTACGAAGTATCCTGACTGCAACACCCTGACCTTCTCTAATAATTCCTAACAGAAGATGTTCAGTGCCAATATAATCGTGACCCAATCGCAAAGCTTCTTCACGACTTAATCTTATCACATCCTGCAATCTATCTGAAAAATTTCCATCCATCTAATTTTCCTCTCTTCTCTAAGGATTAACATTAATGAACAATTAATAAACGTTAAGTGATTTAACCAATATATTACTACTTAGTTTTCAAAAAAGAGAACATTCTATGCCCTCCGTCAATAACCATCTTAACAATCTATTATGATATTAGTAAAAAGCTTTATTAAATCCAATAATCTGTGAACTTCAATAACTTTAATAAATTATCACATGTAAATTAAAGGATTCTCTCACTAAGATAAAAGACAATTATTATACCAGATATTGCTCAACCGGTTTCATGAAGAAGTGTTAATAATTTTCATTATATATCCCTTTCAAAAATAATTTGTCAATGCACATTGTACAGAATTAAGTAAAATTTTGTATTGAAACCGTACAATTATTACTTTGAATCGCAACAACTCATTTGCTAAAAAACCAAATTAGTGGTAAAATTAAAAACACGTTCTAAATAATTGGAGTTTAATTATGGAAGCTGTAACAGGGGTATCTCTTATAGTAGTCATTGCAATAATTCTTTTTCTTATCCTTTTTCTTTATTTCGTACCATTAGGATTATTTATTACTGCATTCTTTTCGGGTGTAAAAGTAAAAATTTTCCGTGACTTAATTGGAATGCGGTTGAGAAAGGTCCCCCCGGTAGTTATTGTGCGAAGTCTTATCACTGCAACAAAGGCAGGCATTAAGGTAGAACAGGGAAAACTGGAGGCACATTATCTTGCAGGCGGAAATGTTATTAAAGTTATTAATGCACTTGTATCAGCAGATAAAGCAAACCTGGGCTTAACATTTGAAAGAGCAACCGCAATTGATCTCGCTGGGAGAGATGTACTGGAAGCAGTTAAAATGTCTGTCATTCCCAAAGTTGTAGAAACACCAATGGTTGCAGCAGTTGCAAAAGATGGAATACAATTAAAAGCAATTGCCCGAATTACTGTTAGAGCCAACATAGAGCGTTTGGTTGGCGGCGCAGGCGAAGCTACAATTCTTGCACGTGTTGGTGAAGGAATAGTTTCAACAATCGGTTCTAGCGATAGCCATAAACAGGTTCTTGAAAATCCGGATAGAATTTCTAAAAGTGTTCTTGCAAAGGGTCTTGATTCAGGAACTGCCTTTGAAATTCTTTCTATTGATATTGCTGATGTTGATGTTGGAGAAAACATAGGTGCAAAACTTCAGACAGACCAGGCCGAAGCCGACCTTAAAATTGCAAGAGCGAAAGCAGAAGAAAGAAGGGCCGCGGCGGTTGCAGTTGAACAGGAAATGATTGCTGAAGTTGCCAAGCAAAGAGCAAGAGTTGTTGAAGCGGAAGCTGAAGTTCCTAAGGCTATGGCAGAAGCTTTCAGATCCGGTAACCTTGGAATTTTTGATTATTACAAAATGAAAAATATTCAGTCTGATACTGAAATGAGAGAATCAATAGCAAAACCTGAAAAGAAAAAAGATGAACCTGGTCGTTAATGGATGATTTTTTTCAAATATTAATTTACATATTTATTATAGTAAGCTTTCTTAGCTCTATATTGAAGAAGAGGAAAAAACCAGAGAATAAAATAAGTCATCCGGTTTCTGATCTAACTACTCAGCCGCAACTGGAAACAAAATCTTCTCAGCAAACTGATTACGATATCTTAAAAGAAATTGAGAAGATGTTTAAGCCGAATATTCAAACTGAGGAAATAGAAAAGAAAAAAACTTCTGTAATTGAGTCAGAACATTTTAATTCAGATGAATGGCACCAGCCGACTGAAACAGAGCATGAACCTACAACTTCAGAACATGCTTTTGAAAACTGGGATCAAAAAAGAAGAAAAGCTGACGACAAAAGAAAAGCAATAAATGAAAAAATAATTAAACAAGCTGAAATGTTTGAAAAGCGTCTTTCAGAAAAAGTGGAACCCGAAATTAAAAAAAATATCCGGCAGCAGTTTAAAAACCCGGCATCTTTAAAAGAATATATTATTTTCTCAGAAATAATTGGAAAGCCAAAAGCATTATCCAGAGGATTCTTCGGACAGGAATGATTCAAAAAAAATATAAGCTGAAAAGAATTTCAGAAGCGGGCATTCAGACAGGTTTTACAAAACCTATTGTTGATGAAGCCCGTTTTGTTATTAATTATAAGAATGAACTTAATCCCGCACAATATGAAGCTGCTTCAGCAGTTGAAGGTGCATATTTAATTATTGCAGGGGCAGGAACAGGAAAAACAAGAACGCTTGTTTACAGAGTTGCCCGACTTGTAGAGCTTGGTTATGATCCTCAATCTATTCTTCTCCTGACATTTACACGAAAAGCAGCAAATGAAATGATGAACCGTGCGGCTATTCTTCTGGATAACAGATGCTCAAAAATTCTGGGAGGAACATTCCACTCATTTGCCAATTCAGTTTTAAGAAAATACTCTAGGGCTGCTAAGCTTGATGCTTCTTTTACAATTCTTGACCAGGGGGATACCCAGGATGTAATAAATCTTATACGAACTCAAAGTGGTTTTATTGGGAAAGAAAAAAGATTTCCTAAAAAAGAAACACTGGGAAAAGTTTACAGCTTAAGTGTAAACACTGGGAAGAAAGTTGAAGAAATTATTGAAGAAGACTACCCTCACTTTATTGATCAGCTCGATAAAATTCTTGACGTACAAAAAATCTTTACAGAATATAAAAGAAGAAATAATCTTCTTGATTATGATGATCTCCTTGTTCACCTGAGAAATTTTCTTGAAGATTTTAATCCGGGAACAAAATCTCTTTTAAACTCAATCAAATTTGTTATGGTTGATGAATACCAGGATACAAATAAACTGCAAGCGGATGTTGTAAAAGGATTAACTCACATAAATAAAAATATTATGGTTGTAGGGGATGATTCGCAAGCGATTTATTCTTTCAGAGGAGCAAACTTTAAAAATATAATTGAATTCCCAAATCTTTTTAATAATGTTCAGATCATTAAGCTTGAAGAAAATTATCGCAGTACACAGGAAATTTTAAACTTTGCTAACCAGATTACTGAAGGCGCTATTGAGAAATATACAAAGCATCTTTATGCAATAAAACCCGGGGGCGAGCTTCCATTTATTATTGCAGCGTCAACAGAAAATCTTCAATCAAAATTTATAGTAGAAAAAATTCTTGAGCTTAGAGAAGAAGGTGTTAGTCTCGGTGATATTGCTGTTCTATTCAGATCTTCTTTTTTTTCTTTTGATCTTGAAATCGAACTTACCAAAGCAAACATTCCTTTTCAGAAATTTGGCGGGATGAAGTTTGTTGAATCATCTCATATAAAAGATGTACTGGCATTTTTAAGAATTGCTTCTAATCCTAAGGATGTAGTAAGCTGGTACAGAGTTTTACTTTTGCACGAAGGTGTGGGCCCAAAAACTGCACAAAAAATTCTTGATGAGCTGGCGACTGCAAGATTAACTATAAAAGCAAATCCAGAGCATATTACCAATTTCAATTATAATGACAGGATCGTAAAATTATTTCAGTTACTATATACTCTTCATACGAAAAATGATTTGCCCTCTGAAAAGCTGGAGCTCGTTCTTGAATATTACTACCCGATCTTTAAAACTAATTATGATGATTTTAACAAACGGAAAAAAGATCTTGAAATATTCCAGAATATAGCTGAGAATTACAGGTCGCTTGATTCACTTCTTGCAGATATGGCAATTGAGCCGATAATAGACAGCGTAATTGATGTTGAGGCTACTGATCGCGAAGACGAATATTTAACTCTTTCAACAATACATTCAGCAAAGGGCCTGGAATGGCATTCTGTTTTTATAATTCACGCAGTGGAAGGTTATTTCCCTTCGAGCAGATCATACGACAATATTGAAACGCTTGAAGAAGAAAGAAGATTAATGTATGTAGCATCAACAAGAGCAAAACAAAATTTATTTGTAACATACCCAATGAATTTATATGACAGAGAAGCCGGAATTACTCTCTCAAAACCTTCAAGATTTATTTCAGAAATGAACCCTCAGCTTGCAGAGGGATGGCTTATTGATGAAGACTCCTAAGTTCAAGAGCAAGCTCAAAACTTGAATTATGCTTCTTAGTATTATCCTAATTATTATTTTTCTATTTCTTCTTATAAACATTCTTTTTTTTGTTTCGATTTATAAAGTTTTTTCAAAAAAAATAAATCCGGTTTCAAGTCTTAAAATTTCTATTGTTGTTGCAGCTAAGAATGAAGAAGAAAATATTTTGGATCTTATTAAATCTTTGGTTGAGCAAAATTATGATGAAAATCTTTTTGAAGTAATTATTGTTGATGATAATTCATTGGACAGAACAAATGAGCTTGTACAAGAAAACATAAAAGGCAAAACAAATTTTTTTATTGTAAAAGCTGATTCAAAACCATTCCGGGGTAAAAAAGGAGCTCTAACAATCGGAATTGAAAAAGCTCAATACGATTTTATTTTAATTACTGATGCTGATTGTATCCCTCAAAAAAACTGGATAAAAACTTTTTCTGAAATTTTTACAAATGGATTTGATTTTATTTTTGGTGTTGCTCCATTCTTTAAAGAAAAATCTTTCATAAATAATCTTTCCTGTTTCGAAAATTTGAGAAGCAATATTTTAACATTTTCTTTGGCAGCTTTGGATTTACCACATTCAGCAGCGGCAAGAAATTTTGGTTTCAAAAAATCTTCTTTCGAAAAAATACAAGGTTACTCAAATACAATGGAAACTTTAAGCGGTGATGATGATCTTTTATTGAGAGAAGCAGTTAAAAATAAAATGAAAATCGGATTTGTGGCAGAAAAGGAATCTTTCGTTTATTCAAGAACAAAAAACAATCTTAGAGATTACCTGAAACAAAAAGCAAGACACACGCAAACTTCAAGATATTATCTTCCAACACATAAATTTATTCTGGGGTTTTGGCATTTATTGAATTTGTTCTTTCTCCTATCCCCCATTTTAATTATTGTGGATCCGGTTTTCCTGTTATTATTTCTAGTTAAGGTTATTATTGATATGATTGTCATATTAAGTCTTCAAAAATATTTTGAATATGATTTTAATCCGGCAAAGATTTTTTATTTGCAGATTACTTATGAAACATTCCTGATTATTAATTTCCTTAATGCACTTAAAGAAAAAAGTGATTGGAAATAATTTAAATATGCCAAATTTATTTCGATATGCCAGATTTTTAAAATCTGGCATACGGAATCAGGTACGTAATGTCAAGCTTTGGTTTTCATTTTCAATTACTTCTCTTTTGTATACTCTTTGAAATTAAAGCACTATCTGATATTTTGCCTTAGAAAAAATTTTTTATTAAATGGATTATAAACAATTAGCAGAAAAAGCTGTCGAAGCAAAGTTAAAAGCACTGCCTCCCTATTCTAACTTCCATGTCGGGGCAGCTTTGTTAACCGATAATGAAAAAGTTTATGCCGGCGGGAATATTGAAAACAGCTCGTACAGTCTTACAATTTGTGCGGAAAGAGTTGCCGTATTTAAAGCAGTCTCGGAAGGGGAAAGAAACTTTAAAGCGATTGCAATAGCAAGTGATGATACAGGTTTCTGCCCCCCTTGCGGTGCTTGCAGACAGGTTCTTAGCGATTTATGCGGTGGTGAGATTGATGTTATTATGGTAAATCAAAAAAAAGAATTAAAGATAATGAAACTGTCTGAACTTTTACCTTTTCCATTTGGAGATGATAAACTTAAATAATTATGAATTTTGAATGATAAATGTTGAATTATTTTTAAAATAAAATCTTAATGAATCACTTTATTAAAACTCTAGAATTGTCCTTTAATTCAAAATCCAAAATTCAACATTCAAAATTTCTATGAATGAACTTGCCCCCCATTTACTTCCTAAGGATACCGGCTGGATTGAAGTAATTGCCGGCTGTATGTTCAGCGGAAAAACAGAAGAATTAATAAGAAGATTAAGACGTGCTCAGATTGCAAAGCAAAACGTAAAAATCTTTAAACCAAAAATCGATACACGCTTCTCTGAAAATTCAATAGTTTCCCACAGTGAACAATCACTTCCTTCGATCCTGATTGATGATATTAGTGAAGTAACAAGCCTCGTTAAAGATGCACAGGTAATCGGGATTGATGAAGCACAATTTTTCTCATCCGATATCGTAGATATTTGCAACAATCTTGCCTATGATGGTAAAAGGGTTATCATTGCGGGACTCGATCAGGATTATAAAGGAATTCCATTTGAACCAATGCCTCAGCTTCTTGCCATTGCAGAGTATATTACAAAAACTTTAGCAATTTGTGTTGTCTGCGGAAATCCAGCGGATAAAACACAAAGAAAAACATCGTCGCCAGAAAGAGTTATTGTTGGTGCCGCAGATATTTATGAAGCACGCTGCAGAAAGTGTCATTACATTCCAAATGAAAATTAAGGTGAATTATGGATATTCTTAGAGGATTTTTGGGAATACTTCTTATCATAGGAATAGCATTTCTCCTTTCAAATAATAAGAGGAAAATAAACTGGCGGTTAGTAATTGTCGGGCTTGGGCTTCAGCTTGTGTTCGCAATTTTTATTATTAAGGGTGATAATCTCAGAGGATTTTTTTACCCGCTTGGGTGGGTTAAAGATTTTTTTAACTGGGTCAGCGGGTTCTTTGTTCTGGTATTAAACTTTACAACCGAAGGGGCTGAATTTGTTTTTGGTTCTCTTGCTAAAAGCCCTGGCTCTCTCGGCAGCCTCGGGATGTTTTTCGCTTTCCAGGTTTTACCAACAATAATCTTCTTTGCAAGCTTAATGTCTATCCTCTATTATCTTGGAATAATGCAAAGAGTTGTGCAGGCTATGGCTTGGGTAATGGCTAAGTTTATGGGAACAAGCGGTGCGGAATCTCTTTCGTGCACTGCAAACATTTTCGTTGGGCAAACTGAAGCTCCTCTTATGATCAAACCTTACATCAAAGGTATGACAAAGAGTGAAATCCTGACAATTATGGTTGGAGGTATGGCAACAATTGCCGGCGGAGTAATGGCTGCTTATATCCAGATTCTTGGACAATCTTATTCGCAATCACTTGGAATTCCGCTCAATGAAGCAAGACATATTTTTGCAACTCATTTACTTGGTGCAAGCGTTATGGCTGCACCGGCTGCTCTGGTTATCTCAAAAATTCTTTTTCCCGAAACAACTATTCCGGAAACAAAAGGGACAGTAAAAATCAGTGTTGAAAAGAATGCATCAAATGTTGTTGAAGCTGCTGCTGTTGGTGCCGGTGATGGATTAACTCTTGCTCTTAATGTTGGTGCTATGCTGATAGCATTTATTGCTCTCATTGCACTTGTAAATTATTTACTCCAGGGTTTGGGTGATTTAGTTGGAATAAATGAAACATTAAAAGCTAATTTTGGAAAGCCTCTTAATTTTCAATTGATGATTGGACTTATACTTCAATACCTTGCTGTTGGAATTGGAGTGCCGTGGAAAGATGCATTGGAGTTCGGAAGTCTTATCGGAACTAAAATTGTCTTAAATGAATTTGTAGCCTACCTTGATATGGGAACATTAATTCAAACCAAAGCAATAGTTACAGAAAAAGCAATCTTTATGGCAACTTATGCATTATGCGGGTTTGCAAACTTCAGCTCTATTGCAATACAGATAGGCGGAATTGGACCTCTTGCGCCAAACAGAAAATCGGAAATTGCAAGTCTTGGAATAAGGGCAGTTATTGGCGGATCGCTTGCAACTTTAACTACAGCAACGTTGGCTGGAATACTCTTTTAAATAATTTTGAATTAAGTATATGAAGAGTGAAAATATTATTCAGAGAAAGAGAGAAATTAAATATTAGTTAAAACTTCTTCAGAGAAGTCAATTGGTTAAATATGATTTTGCAAATCAAATTAAAGATATCGATGAAATAATTAATATTTTAACTGCAATTGTAAAAACTTCTCAATTAGCATTATTCAACATTTATAATTCAAAATTATTTCTTGTTTGATTTAAATTTTAAATATAAAGAACTGATAAAGTTTTTTGAAAAGAATTCTCCTTTCCAGCCAGAGATTGCAATTATATTAGGCAGCGGTTTAGGTGAATTTGCCAAAAGTGTAAAAACAAAAAAAACTTTTTCAACTTCTAAAATCCCGGGTTATCCTTTATCAACAATTAAAGGGCACGCTGGTAAAATTCATTTTTCGGAATACAAAAAGAAAAAATTGATTTTATTCCAGGGAAGAATCCATCTTTATGAAGGTTATAAAATTTATGAATGTATTCTTCCTGTTTTTATTGCAAATAAAACAGGATGCAGTAAAATATTAATTACAAATGCTGCCGGAAGTGTTAATTTAGATTTCTCTCCCGGTGATTTGATGCTTATTAATTCTTTCAATGGAATTAATCTTAAAAAGGAGATGACAAATTTGATTGGTCTTGCAGGAGTTGATGAAAAAAACCGGATGATAAACTTCCCTTCTCATTCTTTAAATAAAAAAATAAAAACTGCTGCTCTTGAGGAAAAGATAAAATTAAAAGAAGGTGTTTATTGGTACTCAAAAGGACCGAACTATGAAACTCCTGCAGAAATAAAAATGACGCGGATATTTGGCGGGGACGCTGCCGGGATGTCAACAGTTCACGAAGCAATGTATTCTTCATTTCTGGGAATGGAAACAGCCGGAATATCCTGTATTACTAATTATGGAGCTGGAATTTCCAGTTCCAAACTTTCGCATGCTGATGTAACTGAAACAGCAGAACTTGTAAAAGAAAAATTTGAAAGACTGCTCAAACGAATTATCAGCTTAATTTGATTTGAATGAAAATAAGGGGAAAGACTGTATTCCCATCATTCCGTTCTAATGTTCCAGAAAGTTATAATACAAAATTCCTTCCATTTAATTGACTTTATTTACCCATACTGGTAACTTTGGCAGTTAAAATTTTAAGAAAACTCAATAGAAATAAAGAAATTATGAAACAATTCAGATTCAAGATAATTCTGGTACTTGCCGCAATTGCCTTAAGCGTTTACCTTCTTTATCCTACTTACAAAGATTATCAGAACTCAAAGAAAATTTCTGAAATAGTTGAACAAAGAAGACTTGAAATAAAAGAATCTGATCCAAACATTCCTATTACAGATATTAATAAAGAATTAAAAACAATTGAAGATAGTATTAAAATTGCAGATCCTTCTATAGTTGAGACCAGGAAAAAAAGAATAAAGCTTGGACTTGATTTACAGGGCGGTATGCGTGTAGTTCTTGAAGTTAATACCGGCAAATTACTTGAAAAACTTGTAAAGGATCCTGATCAGACTTTTCAAAATACTTTAAAAGATGCAAATGAGGAAGCTGCGCTTTCAGAAGAATCGGTTGTAGATATTTTTGCAAGAAAATTAATTCAAAAAGGAATACGCCTCAGCCGTTATTTTGGAAATGTAAGAGAAGATGACAGCAAAATTGTAAGTGAATTAAAATCTGATGCTGAGGATGCAGTAACACGTGCAATGGAAATTATAAGGAATAGAGTTGACCAGTATGGTGTTTCCGAACCATCAATACAAAGACAGGGAAACAGGAGAATAATTGTTGAGCTTCCGGGAATTGCCCGCGAAGAAGAGGCAAAACAGCTTTTACAGGGTACTGCATTACTGGAATTTCGCCTTGTAAAAGAACCTGAGTTTACAATTAATATCATGAATAAGATTGATGAAGTGCTTGCAGGTAAAAATTTAAATGATTCAACAAAATCAGATTCATCTAAAGTTACTGCAAATAAAACGTCAACCGACTCAACTTTAACAGATTCAACTGCGAATGATACTACACAAAAAGAACTTAGTGAGGCAGAATTTAAAAAGCAGCATCCTTTCTTTGCAACAGCAATGATTAATCCTCAGGGTAAAACTGCCGATGCTTATGTTAGAGAAGATGAAAGGAACAAACTTCTTTCAATGCTTAATCGTCCCGAAGTTCAAAAAGTAATTCCTAATAATGTTGAATTTGTTTTTTCTGCAAAGTCAGTCGCTGTTCAGGATGGTAAAGGAATTTACCTGCTATATCTCGTTAATAAAAATCCTGAGCTGACGGGCGGTGTTATTACAGATGCAAATGCTAATATTGACCCCAATACATCTTCTCCAATAGTTAGTATGACGATGAACTCTGAAGGTGCTACTGAATGGGCAAGGATAACAGGAGCTAACGTAAATAAAAGAATTGCAATTATACTTGATGGAGTAGTTTTTTCAGCACCAAATGTGAACCAGAAAATTATTGGTGGGCGCTCTCAAATTGAAGGCATGGAAAATTTGGAGGAAGCTAAACTTCTTGAGATAGTTCTTAAAGCCGGTGCACTTCCTGCCCCTGTAGATATTATTGAAGAGAGAACGGTTGGTCCATCACTCGGTGAAGATTCAATAATCAGCGGACGTAATTCTGTTGTACTGGGTTATTTACTTGTTGCCATTTTTATGATGATTTACTATAAAAAGTCCGGAGGTATTGCAGCACTTTGCTTAGTGTTCACAATCTTGTTTATCCTTGGTGTTCTGGCAGGATTTGGAGCAACACTTACTCTTCCCGGCATTGCAGGTATTATTTTAACAATTGGTATGGCTGTGGACGCAAACGTACTTATTTTTGAAAGAATAAGAGAAGAGCTTGCTACAGGAAAAACAATTAAAGCTTCAATCGATGGTGGTTTTTCTAAAGCATATTCAGCAATTATTGATTCTAATATAACCACTTTCATTACAGGAATAATTCTTTACCAGTTTGGAACCGGACCAATACAAGGTTTTGCTTTAACCTTAATGATCGGTATAGGTACAAGTATGTTTAGTCAACTTATTATTGCAAGATTACTTTTTGATTTCCTTATTTCCCGTGGTTCTAAATTCAGTATTGGTTAATTATTCGTTTTTTAAGGAGTTTATTTATAAATGAGAATTTTTGAACATCTCAATGTTGATTTCCTTGGTAAGAGGAAAATTTTTTATTTCGTATCTATCGCTCTTTTCCTGATAGGTTTGATAAATATTATTTTCAGAGGATTGGTTTTTGGAATTGATTTTAAAGGTGGTTCTGAAATTGTTCTTCAATTTGAAAAGCCTGTTGAAATTCACCAGGTTAGAACCTACGTTGAGAATATCGGGCTGGGAAATGTGGAAGTAAAAACATTTGGAAGTGAAACCGGAATTTTAATACGAACTGAGCTTCAGGAAATACCATCCCAGATTTATCCGCGCGTCGTTAATCGTATCAATCAGGCTATTGAAAAAAATTTCCCGGGTTTACCGAGACAAATTGTTGATTCAACAGGCAGCTCAATTACTTATCAATTTCCGAATCCTGATACAACAAATATGGTTGTAAATGCTTTAACAGATGCCGGCTTTCAAACAGGCAAAGTTTCTGCAGAACCTGATAATAAACAGGTAATTATAAATATTAGTATTGCAGAATGGCTCAAAGAAAATCTTCGCGAAAAAATATCTAACAATTCATTTAAAGTTTTAAAAGAAGAAAAAGTCGGACCAAAGGTCGGTAAAGAATTAAAACAGGATGCTGTTATAGCAATATTCTTTTCTTTAGTTGGTATATTAGTTTATCTGGCCTTCAGGTTTAAATTTATTTTTGCATTTGGCGCAGTAGTCGCTCTTTTCCATGATGTATTAATAACACTGGGACTGTATTCGGTTTTATATGGTGTTATTCCCGGCTTAAACCTTGAAATAGACCTCGCAGTCGTTGCAGCTTTTCTAACTTTAATTGGTTACTCAGTTAATGATACCGTTATTGTGTTTGACAGGGTAAGAGAAAACCTGAAGATTCATAAAACAATGCCGCTTATTGAAGTTGTAAATAAAAGTGTTAACAGAACGATGAGCAGAACAATTTTAACAGGTGGAACAACACTGCTGTCTATTTTGGTATTGTTGATATTTGGCGGAGATGTCTTACGTGCATTTGCCTTTACAATGTTTTTTGGAATTATAACCGGAACTTATTCTTCCATATTTGTTGCAAGTGCAATTGTTATAGAATATGCAAACAAATCCAAAAAGAAAATACAGTTTTAGTTTTTCTTTATGTTGAAATTAATTCAGGCTCACTAATGTGAGCCTTTTTTTTGAGGAATGAAATGTCTCCGAATGTTACTAAACTTATAAAAACTTTAAAGCGGGGAAAAGCAGACTACGTTCCAATTGTTGAACTGGGTATTCATCCGAAAATAAAAGAAAGATTTCTTAACAAACCTATTTTAAATTTACAAGATGAAGTTGAATTCTGGTATAAAGCAGGATATGACTATATAAAACTCCAGCCTATATTTGATTTCCATCCCTTATCCTCCAATAAAATTCCCGTTGAAGATAAAATTGATTCGGTTATAAATTGGGCGGCTGAAGGTGAAGGCTTAATAAAAAATTTTGATGATTTTGAAAAGCTGCAATTTCCATCGAGCAATGAAATAGATTATTCCGGCTTTGAAAGGATTAAAGAATATCTCCCGGAAGGAATGGGTGTTATAGGACAATATGGAGATATTTTTACGATGACTTGGGAAATTATGGGCTTTGAAAATTTTTCATTTGCACTTTTTGAGAATCCCGAACTCGTTGATGCATTGAATGAAAAACTGGGAAATCTTGTATTAAGCATGTTCGAATATTTTGTTCAGAGTGAAGTGGTGGATATTATCTGGTTTAGCGATGATATTGCATATCAAAGCAGCTTAATGATTTCACCAGCATTCCTGGATAATTATTTTTTCCCATGGCTTAAAAAAATCGGGGAACTCGCAAAGAAATATGACAAACCATTTATCTATCACTCTGATGGAATTCTTTTTAGTGTTATGGATAAAATTATTAATTGCGGTGTAGATGCTCTTCATCCAATTGAACCAAAGGCAATGGATATTTCCGAAGTAAAAAAAAGATTTGGAAATAAACTTTCTCTTATTGGCAATATTGATGTTGATTTGCTTTCCCGTGGAAATCCTGAAGAAATAAAAAAACAGGTATTATCTAATATTGAAACGGTAGGTTATAATGGTGGATATTGCGTTGGATCAGGAAACAGCATTCCGGATTATGTTAACTATGAAAATTATATTGCTATGATTGATGCTGTAAAAGAGTATAATGATAAATAATTACTTCAGCAATTCATCTATTCTTTTGAAAGAATAATTTCTCTTTTTTAATTCGGAAATTAAGTCCTGCAGATAAAAATAAAACTTATCTTCTCTTTCGGGTGAAGTTCCAAAATGAATTAAAAGAATGAACCCGTTTAATCCCCTTTTGTGCAAGGTTTCATAATCAAGAATGTTCTTATAAATATCTTTACTGGAAATATAATTTTTCATATCAGGAGTTGTGTAATCTGCATTGGATTTTGTGCCGGGAGTAAAATCAATTAAAGTTAACCCGAAATCACCCGTCCATTTACTTATTGTGTCATTATACCATTCAAAAGGAGGAAGAAAATATTCAGCTTCATTTTTTGAAATACCATACTTTTCCATCTCTCTATAATTATTACTCAGATCTTCAATAAATTCCTCATGAGAAATTAAAGTGCTGTCTCTATTTTCCCAGTCACAATAAAGAAGATGATTATCTGAATGTGCACCTAAGTAATGATTATCTGATATCAGTTTATTTATTGCATTTTCAAAATTTTTATTTCTATAGAAATTCCCGGTAAAGAAAAAAGAAGCTTTTATACTTTCATCCTTTAGAACTTTTGTTATGTAATTAGCCCCTTCCCCAAAACTATCACCTGTAAAAACAATAGAAATTTCTTTTTTAGTTGTATCACCGCGGATTATTCCTCCATACGAAAATGTGAAGGTTTTATTTTTTGGAGAATCCTGGAAAGACCTGTTTTGAGCATTCGCAGAAAAGAAAAATAAGATGAGACTAACGATTGATATAAGAGTTCTTGTTAAATATTTCATTCAACACTTTTATCCATTCATTAAAACAACCAGGTAAATGAAAGTCCATCACGAAGAGGTGTTATCATTATATTTGTTCCATCCATATTATCATTTTCATTATGCCACTTTAAAATACTTTGCCCAATAAAAATACCTAAAACAGAACCAAGCACTGTATCAGAAAACCAATGTTTATCTTTATATAATCTGGCAAAAGGACCAAGTGCAGCTAGAGAATAAAGACCGATTGTGGCCCAGAGATTATCAATTTGCCTTGCAAGGATAGTAGAAAGACTAAATGCAATCATTGAATGACCGGAAAAAAATGATGCGCGGTTATCATTGGTACCGGCAAATAGTTTAAATGATGTATTCCCTTCATTGAAGAATGGGCGTGCCCTGCCAACAGTTATACTTAAAGGCAGCTGGATAATTCCTGTGGTTATTACGGACTCAACGAGCATCTGTCCGGTTTTTCTAATCCATTGATTTTCAAATGCAGCTCCGGAAATGTACACCAATAATGCAGCAGGACCCACATAAAGAACTGTTGCGTAAGGATGTCCAATCTTAACAAGAACATCTTCATTAAATGAACTTTTGTTACGCTGAACACGATTCCGCACTTCATCATCCAGAAGAAATGAGCCGGCAACTCCCAAAATTACACCGCCGGCAATAATTCCGTCTGAACCATCCCAATGAAGCGGTGAAGTTAAAACATTCCCAATACACTTTATTGTTGAAGAAACATCATCAGATAAAGAGTTATGAAATTCTTTTACGAGAGAATCATCATAAAAATTTCTGGGATGATTTTGAATTAGAACTGATTGTTTAAGCTGAACATCAAAAGCTGATATCATTTTGGTTTGAGCTTTACACAATCCGCTTAACAAAAGTGCCGCTGGTATGAGATGTCTAATCATTTGTATTGGTTTAAAGATGATAGGACAATACTAATTATATTATATAAAATCTACAAATGAGGTGAAAAAAATTTAAGCTAAAGATTTTATCTCAACTCAAGCTTAAGTTTGATATCATCGGCTTTAATATTATTTATTTTAGCAGCCTTTCTTTTTACAATCTCAATATCTTCTTCCGATTCCAGAGTTCCTTCAAATACAAAGTAACCTCTTTCCTCAACTGCACGGACAATTTTTTATAAAGCAAATGAACCTATCCATATAAATATTAAAATCCGGAAGAGTTATGCTGAAAAGCATTTTGCAAGCTCAAACTGGTTTGCAGGGATGAAAATTTAATGGATACTACCTATCCGTAAATTCAATATCATTTAAAAGCCTGTTTTATTCAAGGTAGACGTTATGAAACGCCAGAATAAATTAGGTTATTTATTGAGAATACTTTACTTTGATAATTAACTTTTAAATAAAATTTAAAATTAATTAAAAAGCAAAATATGAAGCGATTTAACTTCCGACTAAATTTTTTCCATTCATAGTTTTTATTTTTTGTTTTAATCCACGAATTTATTTGCCCAGGAGAAAGCCAATTCAAATTGCATTATTCAACCCGGTACAAATCTTTCCTGAGAATACATCAATTACAGGATTACGTATTAATTTAATTTACGGCAAGAATTCAAATGTTACGGGTTTAGATTGGGGATTTGTAAATTCAACAACCGGTATTCAAAAAGGTGTACAGTTTGGATTTGTAAATTTGACCAATGGGGGATTTTCAGGATGGCAGGATGGGATAGTAAATGTATCTAAAGGAAGCTCGCTGGGGCTACAGACCGGGGGAGTAAATTATCACCAGGGAAATTTTAATGGCTTACAGATTTCTGTTGTAAATTATTCAGCAACTCTGCATGGACTTCAACTTGGATTAATAAATATTATAGGCAAAGGAGGCTTTATGCCGGTTTTTCCAATTTTTAATTTTAATTTTGATTAGAACCACTTTACTTCACTAAAACGAGTGCAATGGTTCAAATTTCAACTATTCTAACCTTCATATTTTTTCTTTAATTCACTCATTCCTTTCGGATCTCCTATAATTGTAAGCCGGTCCCCTTCTTCAATTATAGTTTTTCCTGAAGGAACAATGGTTTCACTATCCCTTCTCAAAAGTGCCACCAGGCAGCCTTCCGGAAATCTAATCTCTTTTAATGCTTTACCAATTAAATGATCTGATGCAGTTTCCTTATCAACAAAGAGGGAAAGGCACCGATCCTCATGTATAAGAGCTTCCTTTAAATCCTGCTCATCCTCTGCATTCATCCACTCCTGCTCAAAACCATCTTCTTCAACTCTTCCCGCAATTTGTGCAAGAATTCTTAAGTGCTGAGTTGGATCTTTTTCCGGACTTACCAAAAAGAAAATTGCGTTCACAATGGCATCTTCTTCGTGGTCAAGATCTTTTAACGGGTCTTTAAACGAAATATGAATTCCTTCTTTTCCCCTCACTATAACCATTTGGGCTTGGGACAATTCTTTCAGACGAAGGTGTGGAAGCGCTATTCCATGAATTACCGGAGTAATCCCTAACCGGGTTCCTTCCACAAACTGTTTACTAATCTGCGATGATGTACTTTCCGTAAACTGCGAGAGCCATTCGGATGCTTTAAATACAACATCTTTAAAATTTTCCTTTCCTGAATAATCAAGAACCAATCCGCGGGTAACAATTTCATCAAAGGGGTCCGATTCTCTAAGACCTTTCTCTTTTAAGATTGCTCTCATTTCGATATCCAATCCATCATATCTCGATCTGCCAAGTCTTTCAAATAAATGGTAAATAGCTCCCACCCTGACGACACGGGTTCGGCCGTAAATCCAGTACCATAAAATTCCTATAGTAATAAGCCCGGCACTAAACAAAATCGGTAATAATCCCATTTCAAAAATCAGGAAGAATGGAAGAACAAATCCTAAAATATGCAGCCATGGATATAGCGGCGATTTAAATCCGGGGTCGTATGCTTCTATTTTGCTTTCGCGGATAATAATTACAGCAAGGCAGATAAAAGCAAAAACCATTAGCTGGAAAGCGCTTGCAAGTTTTGCCATTCCGGTCGGATCCAGAAGAATAATAATTAAAATTATTGTTCCAATGGTTAAAAGAATGGAATAGACGGGCGTACTCCACTTACTTAATTTAAGAAATATACGCGGCAGTAAATGATCCCTGCTTAATGCAAGCGGATACCTTGAAGCGCTCAGAGTTCCACCGTTAGCAACGGATATAAATGCAAACAGTGCAGCTAATGAAAACAATACTGACCCTGCTTCGCCAAAAATATACTCACCTGCTGTTGCAACAGGGGTAAGATCTCCTTTTAGAATGCTTAAAGGAATTATCCCAACCATTACGAAAGTGCCGAGTGAATAAATGATTATTGCAGTACCCAGAGCTAAAAAAATTCCAAGGGGTAAATTTCTTTCAGGATTTTTTACCTCTTCAGATAAGCTTGCTATATTTGTTAAGCCGACATAGCTTATATAAACTAATCCTGCCCCGGATAGAATTGATGACCAGCCTGATGATAAAAAATTCTGAAAGCTGTTAGTATCTATTTTAGGCAAACCACCTGAGATGAAGATCAGAAGAAAAAACAAAAGCACTGTAACCAGGAAAGATTGAAGCCTCCCGCTTTTTTTTGATCCAAACAAGCTTAACAGTCCAAGCACTAAAGCTGTAACAATAGCAACCGGAATTATTTCGACAGCGGAAAAAAATATTTTTATATATGCCCCCATACCAATTAAAGCAAAAGAAACTTTTAGCACTAATGTTGCCCAGGTTCCGAATCCGCCGACAGTTCCAATCATCGGACCAAGAGTCCTGTCAAGAAAATAATAGACACCGCCCGCTTTGGGCATCGCAGTTGCCAGTTCAATAATTGATAACATTGCAGGAATAAGCGGGATAACCGCAATTAAATAAGCAAGCGGTAATGCGGGACCCGTTTCTTCTACAGCAAGCCCTGGCAATAGAAAAAACCCGGAGCTTAATGTCGTTCCGGTTGCAATTGCATAAACATTAAAGAGAGTTAACTCTTTTTTTAACTTCTCTTTTCTTTTGGTAAACATCGGTTAAATCTAAGAATTTTTTTTGCATGGTAAAAGATGGAGGGTATTGTAATTATATAAAAGATGAGATTTTCACCACCTAAAGTCAAGGATTAGAAATGAAATGTTTACTTCACCTTCACCAGTACCATTGTCATATCATCTGATGGAGGAGCCTGACCGCGGAAGGTTTTAAGTTCACTCCAGACAAGATTCATAATCTCAGAGCTTCTGTGAGAAGTCTTGTATTTAAGAAGCTCAGTCAGTTTATCCTCCCCGAAAAGATCTTTCTTTTCATTCATTGCTTCTGTTATTCCATCTGAAAAGAATGCATATATCTCCCCCACCCTGAGAGGAATTTCTTCTTCAATTAATGTTCGTTCAAAAATAATCCCGATTTCAAGTCCGAGTCCTATCCCCTGTGTTTTATAAGAATTAACTGTTCCGTTTTTAGCTGCAAGTATTGGCATATGCCCAGCACGGCAGAATCTTACAGTTTTCTTTTCTGTATCGAACAAAGCAAGTGTTAATGTTACAAACCAGTTCCGTTCGATTGATTCATAAAAGCTTTTATTTATCTCGACTAAAATATCTTTTGGAGAACGCTCTGTTTTGCATGCTAGCCTCATCATTGTCTGCAGCTTGGTCATATATAAAGAAGCGGAAAGACCTTTACCGGAAACATCACCTACAATCACATAGAGTTTTTTGCCTGCCTTGCCGCCAGACAGGTCAGGCAGGTCTGAGATTGGAATTAAATCAAAATAATCACCGCCAACCTGCTGTGCAGGAATCATTTGTCCGCATATATCGAGTCCTTGCATTTCGGGTATATCTTTCGGCAATAGCCCCTGCTGTATTCTTCTTGCCAGTTCAAGATCTCTTTCAAGCTTATCTTTCTCAGCTTCAGATTCATACAGACGTGCATTTTCAATTGCAATAGCTGATTGATTTGCTGCTGCAGTTAATAATTCAATATCTTTCCCTGAGAATTGTGAACCGGAATGTTTTAACCCGAATAATAAAAGACCGATTACTTTTGATTTAACAATCATTGGAATTACGGTAAAAATATTTTCAGATACAAGAAGCTTGGCATTTTCAGGAAATACATTAGGAAAATCGTTCTGCTCGATAAAAATATTTGATGAGGCAAGAGATTTTTCTTTAATAAAACTTATTAGACCGGGAGCCTTAAGTTCAATTTTTTTTACAGATAAACCAACGCTTCTTTCTAAATGCATTTTGCCGGATTCTCGGTCTTTAATGAGTATTCCGAATGCCTTTAATTTTAGTCCTTCTACGAAAGTATCTTTCATTGAATCCATAATATTTCCCAACCCGATCAGAGTGGAAACTTCACCACTAAAGCTTAAAAGAATTTTTTGATAAGCAAATTGCTCAGGATAAAATTTTTCCGTAAGAAAATCCTGGAACTTATCTTTTGAAGATTGAAAAATGATAGCAAAGACTATAAAAGAAACACCTGCAATAACTCCCTGGTACTCTGTTCCAATTACCTCGCTTATAGTTTGACCAAGTACATAAACAATTAAGAAATAAAGCGCCAGAATTGTAATAGTAGCTGTTCCATAAGTAATTGTATTCCTTATAACAACGCTTACATCCATCAATTGGTATTTAAATATTGCATACCCGAAGGCAAGTGGAAATATAACCACAAGTACAATCGGTGCATAAAATTCCGGCGAATTAAAAATTGTGTCTGTAATTCTAGGGGCTATTAAACCTGAATACATAGATGCAAGTATTGTAAAGGTAAACGCCGCAAGAATAATGAAAACAGGTTTTTTCTCCTCCTTTGATTTTAATCTCCTGTAATTGATTATCAACGATATGTAGGCAACTATATTTGAAACTACAATTAATAAAGATATTAAAGATACTATCTTAAAAAATGATTCTATTGGCAGAGTGTTAAAACCAAAAACCATTATTTCAACAATAAAAGTTAGAATAAAGAGAATTCCCGGAACGATAAATATAGTTGGCTTAACCCATTTCTTTTCCAGAAGTTTAAAAGGTTTGGGAAAAGTCCAGAAGAAATAAATATTTAGAAACGGAAGGTAGCATACGCTTAATCCCCACAAATAACCAATAATAAATGCAAGTGCAACCCCAAGATAATTTGTAACGCCAATTAAAAATCCCGTTTGTAAAATAACCTGGGTTGCAAGAAGAACTGATGCAGCACCAATGCCATAAAAAAGTTTTTGAACTGTGCCATCCGGTTTAGCCATTAAGACAATAAATCCAATAATAATCCAGATTAATGCGATTAAACTTATGGCAAGGGAGGGAAATGAGAATAATTTTTTAATTCTTACATCTGCAGTAAAAATATTATTATGCCTTTTAACTGTATAATGAACAATCTCCCCTTCTTTGAATTTGTTCAACATATATTGTGCACCGGTTGTACTACTGAGCTTCTGATTATTCATTGCAAGAAACTGATCCCCATTTCTTATTCCTGCCTGCCAGGTAACACCGCCAACTTTTACAACATCAAAGAAAATTGCCATACTGTCTTTATCAATGTCTTTCGGAATCCATAGGCATTCATCATTTGAAGTGGCTGAGACTTCAACAACAAAATAAATATTAACAAGAGCTATAATTATTAGCAGAACGGAAACTGCAATTATAAACCTTTTCTTGTTTTTAATAAAAAATTCTTTTGCTTTTTTCATATCCTAAAATATCATTTAAGAATAACCATATACTATTAATCAGGACGGAGTCCTGAATTACGATTTTACTCAACCTTAATTATCATTAATGTAATATCATCTGATTGAACAGCACCATACGCGAAAGTCTGGACTTCTTTTTTGATCGAGGTTAATATTTCAGAAGCTGAGGAATCCGATAAATCAACAGCAAGCTTTTCCAGTCTTTCATCTGAAAATTCTTCATCTTTAATATTCTTTGCTTCGGTAATTCCATCGGTAAAAAAAATTATAACATCATCTTTTTCCAATTTTAACAACCCGGATTCATAAGGTGAAACAGTTTTCAAAACCCCCAGGATCATTCCTCCCTTTTCAAGCTTTTGTATTCTTCCTTTCCTTATTAATAAAGGCGGGTTATGTCCAGCGTTAACATATTCAATTGTTACATCTTCATTATTAAGCAAAGCCCAGCAGAAAGTAATAAATTTTCCATCTGTTATATTTTCAGAAACAAGATCATTTATCAAACCGGTCGCTTCACTTAATTGCATTCCCTGCTTACAAATAATTTTTAAGAATGCCTGAAGGTTAGCCATTAACAAAGCTGCAGGAACCCCTTTGCCTACAACATCAGCGATAGAAATACAAAAACTTTTATTATCAAGTTTTATTATATCATAATAATCTCCGCCAACCTGTTTTGATGATAAATTTTCTGCAGCAATATCAAAATGAGTTAATGAAGGAACAGAATGCGGCAGAAGATTTTTCTGTATATCACGGGCAATTTCAAGTTCTTCTTCAATTTTCTGTTTCTCAAGCGCTTCAAGAAAAAGCCTTTGGTTCTCAAGTGAAATTATCGCCAGGCTGGCTACAGAAGAAATAAACTCAATATCATCTTTAGTGTACTGCTGGTTATTTATTCTTTTACCAAGAAGTATCAGACCTTGTGTTTTTCCCTGTATCTGCATTGGTATTACTAATTCAATTTTAAGCTTATCGAGCTCAGGGTAAATTTTCCGGATATCTTCTTTGTTTAAAGTTAAACCGAGATTTTTTAAATCGTAATCTTTTAAAATCTTTTCCAGATCCTGCCTGGATATTTTGGATTCAAGAATTTTAAGCTCACCCTCTTCGAATGTTACAACGGCAAATTTGTAAACAAGGAACTGTCCTATAACCGAATAAACAAGGAGCTTTGCAACCTTTGTACTTTCATTTACCAAACCGAATTCTTTGCTTAATTCAAAAAGTGAGCTTAACCTTTGAATTCTTGAATCGAGCACACGGTTGACTCTTGTAAGCTCCTCAAGCACTTTTGAATTTTGAATTGCAGTTGCAGATATATTTAAAATAGTTTTTAAAAATTCCCTGTCATCTTCAGAGTAGGCAGATTGGTTAAGCTTTTCACCAAGACAAATGAACCCCAGGCATTCATCGAAAGAATTGATTTTCTCAACAGCAAAAAGTTTACTTTCATTTAAATAATTCTGAAATGACTTATCTTCAAGAAGATTCCCGTTAAGTGTAATCTTAGGAAATTTCTTCTGCAGTTCTTCAGAAATTCCTTTTGCAGATTTAAGCTCAAAGGTGTCATTATTTTTTAAAGCTATCAGGCCTCTTGTTGCAAGGAACTTACCCATACATGTAAAGAGCACATTATTCATAATAAAATTAATATCGAGGCTTGCATTAACTACCCTGCTGAATTCAACAAGTGCATTAAGGTTTCTCCTTACTTTAAAATTTTCAGAGGTATCCATTTTTATCGGGAAGAATTTAAACTTTTATAAAGCAATACCTGGTTATATTCCCCGGGAATGGAAATATATTTTACATCGTCCATAAGTGTTTTCATTAAGAACATTCCGAGTCCACCAACTCTATGCTGACGATAATATTCCTGTATATCGGGTTCAGGAATAGATTCGGGGTGAAAAGCTTTACCGTAATCAATTATGGTAATAATTAATTTTTTATCCTCGCATTTTAGCTTGATAACTATTTCTCCATCCGGGAATGATTTATAAGCATGTTTAATAATATTTGTACAAGCCTCATCACAGGCAAGCATCATATTATCAATATCCTCCTGCTTAAAGCCTGCAGAAGAAGCATAGCTCTGAATAAACTCTCTTATCTTCGAGAGGTTTTCAGTTCTGCTTTTTACGCGCAGCTCTTTTTCTTCAAGTTTAATTTTATTTTTCAAGTTTATCTGTCTTTTCAAATTTTTTTACAGCTTCATCTTCAGATTTATAAATCTCATATAGAAGCGGAAATCCTAAGAGATCAAAAATGTTATAAACCTTTTCACTCATAGAAGTAAGTTTTATATCTCCGCTATTCTCCCTTATTTTTTCAATAAAAGCCATAAAAACTCCAAGACCTGCGCTGCTTATGTAAATCAGATCTTCAAAGTTTACCACGATCTTAAACTTATCTTTTGCAATAAGATCCGAAAAATTATTTTCCAGTATGGATGCTGTGTGAGCATCAAGATACCCGTTAAGGTATAAAAGACTTACATCACCTTTGTCTTTAACTGAGGTGCTGAATTCTGCCATTCTTTCTCTCCATCGATTTTTAATTTTTTCTTTTCCGGACTTTGCCCGGGTTTCCATTTTAAGATAACTAAAGTAATATCGTCATGCTGGGTATTATGCCTGCTAAATTGTGTAATTTCTTTTATTACTTCATTTGAAATTTCATCCGCACTTTTTTCAGAATTATCAAGTAATATTTTTTCAAATTTAGTTTCACCAAAATCTTCCATATCTACATTTTTTGCTTCAGTAATACCATCTGTATAAAGTGCAATCAAATCATTTTCCCGAAGATCTAATTCTATTTCTTCAAGAGTTAATTTAAACCTGTCTCCAAAATTCAATCCTAAACCTAAACCCTGTGGACGGATATTATCAATCTTCCCATCTCTTACAAGAAGAAGCGGGCAATGCCCTGCTCTGGCAATTGAGATTACTTCACGTTTGAAATCTATTAAACCATAAGCGGCGCTTACAAAATTTTTCCTGTCTAAAGATCTTTTAAGAATCTGGTTGGCTTTAATTAAAATTTCCTTAGGGCTTTCAATTGTTTTGGAAAGGGATTCAAAAATTCCTTTTACTTCTGCCATAATGAAGGCGGCTGAAATTCCTTTTCCTGAAACATCGGCTATAACAAAACCAAATTTATTCTCATCTATTTCAAAGAAATCGTAATAATCACCTCCTACTTCAAAAGCAGGAATGAATACCGAAGAAATACTGAGTTTTTCATAAACAGGATCTTTTGAAGGAAGAATTTTTCTTTGTACTTCTCTTGCAACGTCAAGTTCCTTTTCCAATCTTTCTTTTTCAATGGACTCTTCAAGTAACCTTGAGTTCTCAATTGCTACTGAAGCATAATCTGAAAAAGTATCTATTGCCGATTTGTCTTCATCATCAAAAATAAATTCGCCTTTCTTGGTTAGAACCAGGTATCCTCTTTTTTCATTATGGGTTTCTATTGGAGCTACAAGCACAATAGAATATGGTTCATTCAATTGAGATTTTTTTTCAAAACTTTCAAGGCTTTTTATAAAAGAAGATGAAGGCTCGCTGAATACTTTATTCCGGAATAAATAATCATTAATCAATTCGGCATCCACAAACCCGATATTTTTTTGTGCAATAGTTTTAAATACTTTTTCATACTTCCAAACAATCCACACGGCATCTGCAGTACTTACTTTTAATGCGATATCAGCTACAGTTTCAGTCAGATCACTAAAATCAAGAACCTGGGTAATAAGTTTGCTGAAATACTGAAGTGAATTAACTTCCTGTGCTTTCCTGTCAAAAGCTTCCGCAGTTGGGATATGAAATAATGTGGTAAAGAAAAGTACAGCAAAATAAACGGCACCGTAAATCATAATAATCTTATAAAAGACTCCAAGGGAAGATGAAAATCCTGAAAAAACCTGGTAGTAAGAATTTTCATCGTGACTTCCGAAAAGATTAACGAAAAAAAGCGTACAAATTATTATAGAAAGAAGAAGAAGAGAAAGCTTTTCTTTTTTTGTAATGAAAGCAATCCAGGAAATTTTTAATGAATTAAAAATTATAAGTATAACTGAGATGATAAAAAAAGTGTTTTTGATATAAGATAGTTCCGGAAAATAATTTAACACTGAGGTGAATGATGCAAGAGCAAAAAACCAAACCATTGTAGTAAAATAAATGCTGCTGCTTTTTTTCTGCTTGAGGAAATAAAGTTCTTTAAAAATTAAAAAAAGTTGAGAGATAACTGCAGCAAAAAATAAAACATATACAAACGAAATTATTTTAAAAAAGAAATCCGGGTTTTTCAGTGTATCGCTTATCTTACCAAATAATACCGGGAGTAAAGAATCTGAGAAGAGGACTGCAAGAAAAATTACCGCACAAAGTATTCCTATATTCATTACGAGAGATAACGGGGTAAACTTCTTTTCACTGAAAATATCGTTTGCATAAAGAATCATAAATAATACGGTAGCAATTACTACTATTTCATTTATTAGTTTCGGTAAAAAAGAAGAATCTGAATAGAGAAATAATTTAAAAACAAAAAGAAGTGCCGCAGATATTAAGAATAACTGGAATTTTATATTGTGTTTTATTTTGAATGATTTTTGATACATTAAATTTTGCAAGCTCGTCAAAGTGTAATTCTATTGTTATCTATGTTCAAATTAACTGAAAAATAGTTTTTTGTAAAGATAAGATAGATAAGCGGAAAAATGGTTATGGAAATGGTATTAAGTAAACAGGTTAACAAGTATTAATTATGTCCTTAATGTAACACTTGATATTAATCAAATAAAAGTTTAATATTGAAACCGTTTCCAAGCATTCATCTTTAAAAATATTCATCATCTATTGCAGTTAATCTCAATTGTGCTTTAATGGAATATAATATTCAGATTATCAATAATAAAAAGGAGGCAGTATGAGTTCATTGATTCGTTTTCGTTTTCTAATTTTTGTTCTTATGATTTCTTCCGGTTTTGTTTTTTCACAGGTAAAACATTCCGTGAAAACCCATAACGACAATATTTTACCTAAACTACCGCATGGAATTTCAGAAGAAGAATCATCACAGAACAGGGTTATAACAAATCATTATTATTCTCCTGATGGATTTGAGGTTTCAGAATACTTATATCAGAACTGGAATGGAGCAACCTGGGATAATAGTTCAAGATATACAACCACCTACAATGCATTTGGTTTAACCGATGTTGAGTTAAGCCAGGATTGGGATGGGGCTGTTTGGGTTAATGATTATATGTACACTTATAATTATGATGCAAACCATCATATAATGACTGAACTTGATCAAACCTGGGATGGTGCTATGTGGGTGAATGATTCGAAATACCTTTATACTATTAATACAAATGGTCAGGAAACGGAATATATTTATCAGGAATGGGATGGGACAGTGTGGGTAAATAATTATAGAGCTACATATACATATAATTCCAACGATAAAATGACAAATTATATTACATACAGTTGGGATGGAGCTGTTTGGGTTCCATATTCGCAAGGATTGTATGAATATGATTCAAATAATAATATTACAATGCAGTCTTATCAGAACTGGAACGGTTCTGCTTGGGAAAATTACTATAGGTATGTTATTGCTTATACTGCAAGTAATAATTTTGATAATTATGTATATCAAATCTGGAGCAGTGGTAATTGGGTTAATAATACACGGTATTCATTTACATATAATTCAAATGATGATGTTACACTACAACTTACTGAACAATGGGTTAGCGGCGGATGGGTTAATTACAGCAGGTATTCAACTTCTTATGATGCAAATGAGAATGTTACAGTTAATCTTTATCAAAACTCGAATGGATCAGCATGGGTTAATGTTTATAGATATGTTTACACTTATTCTACAGATAAAATATCCGGCGGAAGCCTTGTTTTAACCCGTCTTTACCAAAGCTGGACTAGTGGTGACTGGGTAAATAACAGCCTTCAAACAAATACATATGATTCAAATGAAAATGTAACTGCAAGAGTAAACCAAACATGGAATGGTACTGCCTGGGTTAATCAAAATAAAATTCTTTATACCTGGGTACTTGTTGCTGGAGTTGAAAATGAAATTACTGAACTAAATAATTTTAATTTATATAATAATTATCCGAATCCATTTAACCCATCAACAGTTATTAAATATTCTGTTCCCCAAAGTAGTTTTGTTAAGCTAACCGTTTACGATGCTTTAGGAAGAGAAATAAAAGAATTAATAAATGGTGAAAAAGATAAAGGTGTTTACGAGGAAAATTTTAATGCTGCAGGGTTAGCAAGCGGTATTTATTTTTATAAGATAGAAGCTCGGTCTTTAGATGGAAAAGATAAATTTGTTTCTGCTAAAAAGATGATCCTTCTTAAATAAATTATTGATTAACAAACCCAATTCCTTAAAAAGGGATTGGGTTTGTTTTTTCATTAAGTTTCTACAGGCTTTTTAGAATTTACTTTTACTGAATCCTTCCTGATTTCTTTTTTAAGTTTTTCCATTTCCTCTTTGAACCTTTCCATTTCCTTTTCAAATTCTTTCATTCTATATTCAAAATGCATTGGGTTCCCCGAATAAAGACTATCTTCTTTAAAAAAATTAAGTAAATCCAATAATGAATCATTCATTATTGGTTCATCCAGATCTAGATTTCTTAAAATAGAATCAACATCAGGAATTTGAAATTCAAAATTATACGCTTTTATTGAGTCACCAGATTCAACCTTAATATCAAACTTTTGAAATTTTTTATCACCAACATGAGTTTCAAAATTCGGAACGGTAAATGTAAAAGCTTTAACCTGTTTAGTTGCCTCATTAATAAAAGCTTCAAGGCTGTCCATATCAGGAAGTTCTATATCCGGCATTTCAAATTTATCAATATGTACCCGGCATATATTTGAATCCACATAGATATTTATATTCTTATCAACACGCGGAAATTTTTTAAGATTACTCAGGGAACTATCAAGTTTTAACTTTACGAGATTCAAATTTTCCATTTCCTGCTGGTTTTTTCTCATATCATCAAAATTTCTTCTCATTTCGCGCCTTGCAATTTCCATCTCTTTTTTAAATTCATCAGAATTGAATTCAAATTTATCTATAAATAAAGAATCAGGCGTGAAGAAAATATAATCATCATCTTTATTTGTTTTAATTGTATGAACTACTTTTTCCACAGTTGGAGATTGAATCTTAGAAATAACCGGGACTGCATTAGCCACTTCCTTACTGCAATCTTTAGCAAAAGAAAGTATATCAGCAACAATAGCCTTCTGGTAATTCCATAAATTGGGACTAATTGCAACAGTGTTTTTATCATTTACAAGTATTTGAGATTGGAGCGCTTCTGCATATGAACCCATTATAGAGTCAAACTGTTCCTTCTGGTCCTCATTGAGATCAAGAGTTTCAATAAACTTTTTAAAGCTCCCCTTATCAGAGTTCAAACCAGCAGTGCTTATTTCAAAATAATCATTACCTGCCTTATCAGAGCCGAGTTGAAGGTATTGCGTTTTTGTGTTATCCAGTGGCAGCTGATTATAAAAAGCAAAATTAAAGATATCTTCATTTGAAAGATCTGCTGCAAATAAAAGAGGTTTAAGATTCTCTTTATAAAACCCGGCAAGATTGGATTTTTGCTCTTCAAAAATGTTCCTGATAAAATCAGGATTAAATTTTAACAAAACCATCAAAGAAACAGTTAATACAGCAACACCAATTACCGGCAACCATTTCTTAATTTTATCAGCATAAGATTTGTCTTCGAGGAAGGAAAAAAATTTTGTTTCAAAATATGGTGCTTCCGGAATTTTTTCAATTGAAGATTGTGTTAATTCCTTAATTCTTTTTAGTTCGGCAAGCTTGTCTCTTAGCTCCGGTGTATAACTTAATTTTTCTTCAAGCTGCTTTTCATCTTCAGGTGATAATTCACCATCAAGATATGCCGACAGAATTTCTTTATCTTTATTCATCTTTCAAGCTTTCAAATCTTCTTCGTATGGCTTTAATAAATTTCTCAAACCTTCCCTTGCCCTGAATATTCTCGATTTAACAGTTCCCACTTCACATTGAACGGCATCCGCAATTTCCTGGTAACTGAATCCTTCAATATCTTTTAGAACTAAAGGAGTTCTCAATTTTTCCGGAAGTTTATAAATTGATTTACGAACAATTTCAGAAATATCTGCATCATCATTTATATGGTTGTAACCTCTGTCTCCTGTTTCTTTTATCGGAACGAAAATACTTCTTATCTTCATTTTCCTTAGATGGTCTTTACATTTGTTAACTGTAATTCTGTAAAGCCAGGTTGTAAATTGCGATTCAAACCTGAAGTGTTTAAGGTTTTTATATACAGTTATAAATACTTCCTGGGCAATATCATCAACAAATTCCGAACGATTAATTGTTAAATAAATAATATTACGAACCTTCTCTTTATGCTGATGAACCAATGTTTTAAATGTCGATTCGTCTCCTTCAATAAACCTTTTTATCAAGGAAAAATCATCGTTTATTTCAAGAATTCTTGGCTGAGTATTCGGCACTTCTTTATTTCTTTCTGAGTCCATTTTTTAGACGCACCCTTGTTATTTATGTTCCGTAAGATAATATTTTTAATATCTTCCCTGAAAGTCCCAATATTCAATATTTCTATAAACACTTAGCTTGCTTTAATTTAGCTAACTAACTAAATTGTGCAGGAAATTTCAAGGAGATAACATGAAAATAAAAACCTCAGAAAAATACGGCGCTGTGGTTATCGAATTAAAGGGAAATGTGATGGGTGGTGATGACACCAAGGATTTTAATGAATTACTGCATAAACTTGTTGATGAGGGAAAAATTAATATTGTGGTTGATCTTAGTGAAGTTAAGTTTATGAACAGCTCCGGCCTGGGAATGCTGATAAGCGGTTTAACCACTATGAAGAAAATCAATGGAAGCCTGAAGCTTGCGAGGGTAACTGAAAAAATTGAAAGTTTATTAATAATTACTAAACTTGTAACAATTTTCGAGTTTTACGAATCGGTTGAAGAAGCAGTAAATAGTTTTCCAAAATAAGTTTAAAGATTAAAGGAAATTGAATTAACTCCGGGTTAATAAAATCCGGAGTTTTTATTTTGTCTCAAATTACAAATCTAATTAGCAATCCAATGAAAGTAACAGTACTTGTAGGAAGCCAGTGGGGAGATGAAGGTAAAGGAAAAATTGTTGATCTTCTTAGTGAAAAATATGAAATAGTTACAAGGTACCAAGGCGGTGCAAATGCAGGACATACAGTAGTTATTGGAGATAAACAATACATTCTTCATCTAATACCATCAGGAATTTTAAGAGAAAAAGTTGTATGTGTAATAGGCAATGGAGTAGTAATAGACCCGACTGCATTGCTCGATGAAATTAAACTTCTTGAGAAACACAACATTAAAGTTAACGGAAGATTATTCATCAGCCAGAATGCACATCTGATTATGCCCTACCATAAACTTCTTGATTCAATCAGTGAAAGCGGAAATAATAAAATAGGAACTACAGGGAGAGGAATAGGACCATGTTATATTGATAAGTATGCGCGAAAGGGAATCAAGATAGTTGATTTACTAAACAGGAAATCACTTGAGGAAAAAATCAGGAAAAATCTTGAAGAGAAGAATATTCTTCTTAAAAAAGTTTATGATCATGCCGAGCTTGATGTAGAGGAAATTATAAAAGAGTATGTTGAGTTTGATAAAACAATAGATAAATATATCAAAGACGTTCCTTCATTTCTGAATCAGGCAATAAACGATGGAAAATCAATATTGCTTGAAGGTGCACAAGGCGCATTGCTTGATGTAGATTTCGGTACTTATCCTTTTGTAACTTCTTCGAACCCCGTTTCAGGCGGTGCTTGTACTGGAAGCGGAATTCCTCCAAATAAAATAACAGATGTTATTGGAGTTGTAAAAGCTTATACAACCAGGGTTGGGCATGGTCCATTCCCGACAGAATTAACCGATGATGTCGGGGAAGAACTCAGAAAAATTGGTTCTGAGTATGGAGCTACAACCGGAAGACCAAGAAGGTGCGGCTGGTTCGATGCCTTTCTTGTTAAATATTCTGTTATGATTAACGGAATTGATTCGGTTGCTATTACAAAGTTGGATGTGTTAAGTCATCTTAAAGAAATTAAAGTTTGTGTTGGTTATTCTTTAAATAGTAAAACACTTAAATCATACCCAACGGATGTTGACAGGCTCTCAAGTGTAAAACCAATTTATGAGACTTTACCGGGATGGACAACAGATATTTCAAACTGTAAGAGTTATTCAGAATTACCGCAGAATACAAAAGATTACCTGGATTTTATTGCTAAGAATGCTGGATTTAAAATCGATTTGGTATCCGTTGGACCCAAACGCAGTCAGACATTTTTTGTTAACTGATTTTTATATCCAATAAAATGACTGGATTTTATCATTCGAATAAAAAATTTTATCCGGTAAACATTTTTTCTTTCCTTAACTAATGAGCTGATTAAATGAAGATGTCCGGCGGACCCGCCTCTCTAAATATTAAAATAATGCTTTTAGTTATTGCTATTTTAATTGCAGTTGCAACTCTTTATTACACGCAGGGCCTGGTTCAGAAACTCCAGGAAAAAGAAAGACAGATTGTTGAGCTTTACGCAAAGGGAATAGAATATTTAGCAAATACTTCTTCCCCTGATGTTGATATAACATTTCTCTTCGATAATATTATTAAACCTATAGACTTCCCTCTTATTCTAACCGGACCTGAAAATCAGGTGAACCTTGAAAGTAAAACAGACATTAGAAATATAAAATATGACACTACTTTTTCGAAAAAAGAATTAAATGATTTTTTTGCTAAAAAAATTTCTGAAATGGATGCTCTTCATAATCCTATTCTTGTCACTTATGAAGATACTCTAGTGTTAACAAAAATTCATTATGGAGATTCCGATTTAATCAGCCAGCTGAGATTCTATCCTTACCTGCAAATAATAATTGCCGCATTATTTATTATTCTTGGCTATATAGGTTTCAGCAATATTAAAAGAAGCGAACAAAGCAATATATGGGTTGGGATGGCAAAAGAAACTGCCCATCAATTTGGAACTCCTATATCCAGTTTGATGGGATGGCTTGAGATGCTGAAAATTCATTTCAATAATCCGGATAAAGTTCTGGATATTACAGAAGAAATAAACAATGATGTTGAAAAGCTAAGTAAAATAACCTACCGTTTTTCAAAAATCGGATCGAAACCGGAATTAAAAAAGAAAGTTGTTTTTGATGAAATAAAAAAAGTTACAGAATATTTTCAACGACGATTACCGCAGACCGGGAAAAGTGTTGAACTTACGATAAACGGAAACGATAAAATTTGTGCAGAATTAAATTCCGAGCTGTTTGAATGGGTAATTGAAAACTTGGTTAAAAATGCTCTGGATGCAATTGATCATAAGGAAGGAAAAATAAATATAACAGTTTCTGAAAGCCGTAAGACCGTGGATATTGAAGTTTCTGATAATGGAAAAGGAATAGAGATGAAACGCAGAAAAGATGTTTTCAGACCCGGATACAGCACAAAAAGAAGGGGTTGGGGATTAGGTTTAAGTCTATCCAAAAGAATAATTGAAGGTTACCACAATGGAAAAATTTTCGTTAAAAGTTCAATACCGGGGCAAGGAACTACTTTCAGAATAATTCTGGATAAATGCTGAATTATAAGCTAATAATGCATTTCTAAACAAAAAATTACTCATCGTAAATACTTCCGGTAAATAAGTAAATCCTTTTGAACTATTTACCGAAACAATAAAACATTTCTGATAAATAATTTTGTAATAGTTGTAATACTCTGGCACCTAACTTGAATAATTAGGCGTGGATGGAAAATTAGTTTTAAGCATAGCACCCCTCCAAAATGACACACAAACTGTCGAGTCTTCGCCCTCAAGATTCGACAGTTTTTCCTTTAAACCAATCCTAATCTATCCTGAAATAGTGAAAAGCTTTTATTATAAAAATAATTTCTCAATTCCGTTTTAATATTCAACTTCATTCATAAAATGAATCTGAGCAAAATATTTTCAATTGAGGAATAAAATTATGGATGGTATAAGAATTGAGTATTTAAGAATAGAAATAGTTTAGCATAGCACCCTCCAAAACGACACACGAAACTGTCGGATTTATTGCCCTCTAGATCCGACAGTTTTTTTATTTTTAATATGAAGTAACTATGCAATATATTTTTCAGTCATCTGTATTGCATAATTTATTTCAGATTCTTCGGCTTTAATATCAGTAATAATCTTTCCAATATCGGAAAGTAAAACAAATTTTATTTCCCCTTCCCTGTTTTTTTTATCACCCGACATATATTTATGAACAGATTCATAATCTTTAATTATTAATTTAGAAGACAACATCATTCTAAGCGGCAATTTTAAGAAGTGATTTAACTTTTCTTCAGTCAGCAAATTTTTCTTGTAAGAAAGAAATAACGCGGAAATAATTCCCAGATTTACAGCTTCACCATGCTTAATGGTATATCTTGCCAGGCTTTCATAAGCATGAGCAAAAGTATGTCCCAGATTTAAAATTTTTCTTAAACCAATTTCAAATTCGTCTTTTGAAATAACAGAACTTTTAAATAAAACAGATTCATATATAATTTTATTTAATATGCCCATTTCAAGCGTATATATTTTATCAATATTTTCAAAGATATAATTGAAAAATTTTTTATTTGTAAGAAAAGCATATTTAATTAATTCACCTATTCCGGAATTTATTTCTTCAAAAGGTAACCCGGGAATAAATTTAGTATCAATCAATACAAATTCGGGCTGATAAAACGCGCCAAGGACATTTTTATAACCACTAAAATTTATTCCGGTTTTCCCGCCAATTGCACTATCAACAGCAGCAAGTAAAGTAGTTGGAATATGAGCCACTTGAATACCCCTCATAAAAATTGAAGCGGCAAATCCTGAAAGATCTCCTGTAACTCCTCCGCCAATTGAAATCAGCAAAGTATCTCTGCCAAATTTCTTTTCTATTAAATTGGAAATAATCCCATCTAAGCCCTCAATTGATTTTGAATTTTCTCCGGGTTTTAATGTGTAAAAATAAATTTTCGAGTCAAACTGGTTAAATGCATTAAGAATGTATTCCCTATAAAGGTTAAAAACATTTTCATCTACCACAATAAATAAATTTCTAAATAACTCTCGTTCGCTTATAATCTTAAAAACATAATCGAGAGTCGAATTCCCGATAATTATGGGATAGGTTTTATGCTTTGTTTTAACTTTTAACTTATTCATAATTAATTAAAACCAGTTTTGGATATAATTTTAACAATTCTATCCACTGTTTTTCCAACTGTTGATTTATCGGTATCAATTGTAAAATCAGCCTGCTCATAATAATTTACTCTATTTTTCATGAGTTCCTCAATCGTTAATAATAATTTTTCTTTTGAAAAATCTTCAGAAGTATTTTTTAATGCTGGTCTGTCTCTTTTATATTTTAATCTTCCATAAGCTGCTTCTAATGATATTTTCAAATAAAATAATTTACCTGAGCTTTTAAGGATTTTAATATTTTCTTCGCTGGCCATAGTGCCCCCGCCAAGGGAAATAATTGCCTTATCATTCTTTAATGATAATTCTTTTAAAGTTTCAGTTTCAATCTCTCTAAAAAAGTTTTCCCCTTCCTGTTCGAAAATTTCTCTTATTTTTTTACCAATTTTTTTTTCAATAACCCTGTCGAGATCAAAAAAATTCCATCCTAAAGCATTAGCAAGAATAGGTCCTATTGTACTCTTTCCTGAACCCATAAATCCTGTAAGGTAAATAATTTGTTTCATAAGATTGAGGGAAATTAAGTGATTGGCTGACGAAAATAAACCCTTCGCTGGTTTATTTAGAAATAAAAAGCAGCACCTAAAATAAAAGTTACTCCGTCAACATTTATTTTAGAATTAAATGGATTCTGAAGAGGTTTAATCTGCCTTCCATTATACGTTACATATTCATTTGAATATCTATTTGTTAGATTAAACTGGGGGTCTCTGAATTTCATTTCAGTTCTTATTCCTATATTCTCACGTAAAAGATATTCCATTGAAATTGAAACCTGAATCCCGACAGCAGCATCTCGTTTAACATTTTTAACTTCTGCATTTCCAAATTTTCTTATATGTTCGCCAAAATAATAACCTCCTCCCCCTCCCATGAGAAATTTGAATTTTTCGGTTGAAAAAGGAAGCTGGTAGTAAAGTGACAACTCTATTGGGATAAGCCTGAAACCCTCTTCAATTTCTATAGTTCCAACATTAACTCTAAGATTGGAACCAAAATCTGTTTTTTTCATATACTCAACATTAAGTCCGATAATTAATGGATCAGACAACCTGTAACGAATATCAAAAGAAGGATTGATAATATCTTCTAAAAGAAAATACTGGTTTCTTACAATTACATCTGAGGAATTTGGATTGAGATAGACTTTAGCAGTTGTTGTATAAACTGCACCTACTCCGAAACTAAAATTATTTCCATTGTATTGTGGATAAGAATAATAAAATGGAATTAGTAAAAGGATTATTAAAAGTCTTTTCATTTCTTATTTAATATATTTGGATATAATTTGAAAAATATTTTTAAAAAAGAAAACCCCAAAAATTACCTGATAATTCCTGGGGTTATAAAATTTATTAAGGGGTTTATTGCTCAAAAAAGAGATGTCTGTTATCGGTAATCTCAGCTTCATCTTTGGCTTTTGAAAGCCACATTCCAAAGTATGCACTCTTCTTTTCATTCAATATCTGGTCTCTGATTGTTGTTCTCTGTATTGCATAGGTTGAAGAATCAAACTTTGATCTTTCTATTACATCCATTAAAAAATATCCCCTGTTACCTTTAACAGGATCAGAAATTTTATTCAATTGTAAATCCTGAGCTTTTTCTACAAATGCAAACTCTCTTCCAACTTTAGGAACAGAACCTGTAGCCCCGGTAAAGGTTCCTGTCGTATCAACTCTTATTTTATTATTAATCTGATTTGCCCTGGTTAAATCATTCCCGATTTTCTTTTTGATATCTTCGGCAATATTTTTTGCATTTTCATATTTCTTATCCTTAACAACCTGGATCTTAATTAATTGTTTAACCTCATCAAAAGGTTTAACACCAGCTTCAATAACATCCGATAGCATAACAACCGCATAACCACTGGGAATTTTGTAAACCTCACTCACCTTGCCAACACTATTATTAAAAGCAAAGTCCACAATTCTTTTATTGGTTCCCAAACCGGGGACAGCATACGATTTCCCGGCAAATGGGGTTGTTTCCAAAACTTTATAATTCATTAACCCGGCTTCTTTTTCAAACCCATTTTTGTCAGCTATATAAGAAAAGTCATAAGCTTTACCATATAACGCTTCTTTTGTGGAAGCCGAAGTGGTAATAGGGTTTACAATTTTTTCAACAACAAACTTATTATTAGTTTTTCCAGTAACCTTAATTATATGATAACCATAATTTGTTTTTACAGGTTTTTGAATTTCTCCAACCTTACCTTCAAAAACTGCTTTTTCAAATTCAGGAACCATCATACCTTTTGTGAACCATCCAAGATCTCCACCTTTTGATCCGCTTCCGGGATCCTTGGATTTTTCTTTAGCAACTTTTCCGAAATCTGCGCCGTTAATTAATTCGTTATAAACCTTCATTGCTTCCTGGTAATTGGCACTATCACTGCCCATTTGACTAATTAAAATATGTGAGGCTCTTACATAAGTTTCATTTGAAGGAACTGAATTTAAATAATTGTATAAAACATATCCCTGCGGAGATGCAACGGGTCCGATTAATGTGCCGGGAGATGATTTAAGCATTTCATTAATGGCATCACCGGGTAAGGCAGAAACTACAACAGTATCCTTTGAATATGGCTGGGAAGAATAAATCTCAACAAAATATTTAAAACTTGAAGTATCTGATTTAAAACTCGCTGCAACATTTTCAAGAATTTTTTTAGAACCCAATGAATCCGCTTCAGATGGACTATCTGAAAAAAGTACATACTTTAACTTTCTCTGCGGTATCACTTCATATTTATCAAGATTAGAATTATAGTATTTTTTCAAATCATCATCTGTAAGCTTAATAGTGGAATCAGGAAAAAGACTTAAATCAACTACAGCAAAAACAACATTCATACTTATATTCTGATCGATATATTTTCTTTTAATCTCTGCATCACTTACAGATATTGAAGCATATAAAAGGCTTTGCAGTTTTTCATTTAATCTCTGCTGTCTTACATACTCTTCAGCCTGGAGAAGAGCTTGTTTATTTTGAGGGTTATATAAAGCTGATTCATATAACTGACGATTAAAGTTTCCAAGTGAATCAATAAAGTTTTGCTTTAAAAAATCGGGGGGGTTATCTCCAAGAATTATATCTCTTATTTCATCATCCGAAACTGTAATTCCAAATTCCTTGATTTGTTCAGCTATAAGTTTCTGGCTAACCATTGCATCCCAAACCTGCTCTCTTATCTGCGGCATTTGAGTTTCTTCTACATCTTTGCCTGACTGTGTTTTCATATTCTGCACCTGCCGATCCACAGCATTTACAAACTCCTGATAGGTGATATCTTCACCATTAATAGAACCCACATTATTGGTTTTTCCACCCAAAGCCTGAAGGACATTTGAATCAGAAATAACCATAAACAGGACAAAAATTGCCCCTACAGAAAGGATAAAAACAGGAGCCAGACTCCTCATCCTTGCCATCATACCCATAACTCAAAATCTCCGTTTAATAATTTAAATAGACCGGTAAAAATAGATACATACCACTCAAAAAGCAAAAAAAATTAAAGATTTGAAGTTAAAAAGAGTCAATAGATAGTATATATTTTAATATTAAAATTTAATAATCAATCATTTTGATTGACTTTAGGCGCACTCAAAATTATATTGCTTTGCACCTAAAATTAAAGAAGGATAATAAATATGCAAGATAAAAATGATTTCCTGCGGTATGTACCTTTATTTTCTGAGCTTAGTGATGAAACGCTTGAACAAATTTCAAAACTGGGTTTGAAAAAAACTTTCATTAAAGATTCTGTTATCCTTTTTGAACATGAAACCGGTTCTGCATTATTTATTATTGTAAAAGGAAAAGTAAAAGTTTCCCGCGTAAGCGATGATGGAAAAGAAGTTATTTTATCAATTCTTAATGAATCCGATTTCTTTGGTGAGATGTCTATTCTTGATGGCTCATCGAGATCGGCAAATGTAACTGCAATGGAAGATTCTGAGATATTTATTATTCAGAGGAATGAATTTATTAATCTTTTGCATACTCATCCGGAAGTATCTGTATCCCTTTTAATGGAATTAACTAAACGGTTACGTGATGCTGATATGAAAATTAAATCTCTTTCTCTTAAAGATGCCGAAGGAAAAGTTGCAACTGTTATCCTTCAGTTAGCTGATGATGTTGGTAAAATAAAACAAGGAACTGTTGAGATTGAAAAACTTCCCTACCAGCATGATCTTGCAAATATGGCAGGAACATCAAGAGAAACTATTTCAAGAACTTTACATACTTTTGCAAAAAAAGGACTGGTGGAATTAGACGGCTCAAAATTAAGAATCCTTAATTATGAAAAATTCAAGGAGCTATTCAGTTAAGCTTACTTTAAACTTCGAAATCTTATATTCAATAAACCGGGTTATTAATGGTAAACGGAAAAGCTGATTTACATACGCACACTACCCACTCTGACGGATTCTTTTCCCCAAAAGAAATTATTCAAAAAGCTAAAAAATTTTCATTAGATGTAATCAGCGTTACAGATCATGATAATATTAAGGGATTTAAAGAAGCTTACGAAGCTGGTAAAGAACTTGGAGTTGAAGTAATACCAGGTGTCGAAATAAGTTCTGAGATAGGCGACAGGGAAATCCATATTCTTGGTTACTTTTTTGATCCGGAAAATTCCGAGCTAGAACGTTATCTTAGTTTTTTTAGAGAAGAAAGAATAAAACGGGCAGGGAGAATTGTAAATAAACTGATGAACCTTGGATTTGAAATTACTCTGGATGAGATTCTTAAAAAAGCGGGAAGATCTTCTGTTGGGCGGCCACATATTGCTCATGCTATGCTTGAAAGAGGAATTGTTTCATCTTATTATGAAGCTTTTAACAAGTACATTGGAAATGGAGCCCCTGCTTTTGAAAAAAAAGTTCACTTATCTCCACAAAGCGCATTCAGAATTATTAACGAAGCTGGAGGTTTATCTTTTATAGCTCACCCGGGAAATATCCATGAAAAACTTTTAAAGGAACTTATTGATGCGGGAATGGATGGCATAGAAGTAATTCATCCGTCGCATTCTAAATTACAGCAAAAATTTTATAGAGGAATTGTTAATTCATATTTTTTACTTGAGTCCGGCGGATCCGATTTTCATGGCGGGAAAAGAGAGGATGAAGCTAATCTCGGGCAATACTTCACTAGCATTCCGGCTGTTGAAGCAATGAGAAAAAGGTTGATGAAGCACTCTGCTTAGCTTGTCAAAAAATAACCTGGAAACATTCAATGAAAATTATCGAAGGAAATAAAAAAGTTAAAAGCCTTCGTTTAGCTATTGTTCAAAGTAAATTTAATGTGAAAGTGTGTGAAGGATTACTTTCAGGAGCTTTAAACTGTTTAAGTGAATATGGTTTTGAAGAAGATGAAATACTGATTGTAAAAGTACCCGGCGCTTTTGAAATTCCCATAGCTGCTGATAAGCTTGCTCAACAAAAAAAATACGATGCGATTATTTGTCTTGGTGCCGTAATTAAAGGTGAGACGGCGCATTTCGATTACATATCAAAAGCAGTAACTGATGGCATTTTACATGTTGGACTAAAACACGGAATCCCTGTTATCTTTGGTGTTTTAACAGCATACAATGAAGAACAAGCTGAAATAAGGTCAGGTGAAAATGAAACCAACAAAGGAAGGGAAGCTGCTGAAACTGCTGTTGAAATGGGAAATCTTATGAAAAAGCTAAATAAGTTTTAGCTTAAGAATTTTACACTTTTCTAAATAAAAAAATATCGTAAATTTTCCAAAGCAATTAATATATTCTCAGAGGTTAGAATAAGATAATTTCTACCGCACAACTAACTAAGGAAAATTTAAAATGTATTTTTTAATTATCTTATTCCTTGCAGGTTACACTTCCCTACTATTTTCCCAGCAGTTTTCCGGCTGGCAGAATTTTACAGATATGAAAAATGTAAAATCTCTTTATGCTGATGGAAATCTTATTTGGGCTGCCTCAGATGGTGGAGTTTTTTCATATAATATTGATAAAAGTTCATATTCCAAATTTGTTAAAGTTGATGGCTTAAATGGAGTTTTAATAAATGCTGTTACTGTTGATAAATATGGAAAAGTCTGGTTCGGCAGCAGTAATGGAATAATAGATGTCTATGATCCTCAATCCAAAACCTTCAGAAGTGTACTTGATATTTTTATCACGGATAAAAGTTCAAAAAAAATTAATGAACTTACTGCTTCCGGCGATACAATATTCGTGGCTTCAGATTTCGGAATCTCACTAATTAACGCAAACAATTATCTCTTCTTTGATACATTTTCAAAATTCGGAAGTTTACCATCGGGTATTGGTGTTAATAGTATTTTTAATTCTGGATTGATATATGCCTGCACTGATATGGGTATTGCAATTCAAAAAAACGGGGCAACAAATCTTTCAGCTCCTGAATCCTGGAATGTTTATACAACAATTGATGGATTACCTTCTGATAGTGCTACCAAACTAGTTAATTATAATAATTCAATTGTTGCTACCACCTCCAGAGGTCTGGCGCAATATAACGGCACATCCTTTATACCTTTTATTGATCAATTAAATAATCATCGCATAAATGATTTGGCTGCAGCCGGGGATTCATTATTTATTTTAACTGATAAACAAAATATAAGCAGATTTCAAAATGGAGAATTGACTCAAATTTTTTCTTCTCCTGAAAATAATATTTTTAAAATCAGTTACTCCCCCCAGGGAATTTTAGCTGCAACCTCAAAAGGAATATTAAGATTATCGGATGGAATTTATCTTTATCCAAATGGTCCGCTGGCAAATCTCTTTCCGGATCTTGCCGTTGATAATAATGGTATTCTATGGTCTGCAAGCGGTACAGCAGGTTCGGGAGTTGGTTTTTACAGATACGATGGGAACTCATGGTCAAATTTTAATATGAGTAACACGCCTGAACTTTCATCAAATGCTTATTTCAATCTATATATCGGTAACGATAATACTGTTTACTGGGGAAGCTGGGGCCAGGGATTTACTATGATTAAAAATAATAATATCAGAAATTTTAATGTAGCAAACACAGGACTACAGGGAATACAGAATGATCCAAATTATCTTGTTATCAGTGGAATAGCCAGGGATTCTAAAAATAATCTCTGGATTTTAAGCTATGGTTCTGTTGATAGAAAAATTTTAGCAATGTCCGGCGATCTTGAACATTGGAACACTTATTTTGTCCCCGAGATAGGAAACACCTATGTTGATGAGATATTTCATCTTGCAATTGATAACTATGATACAAAATGGTTTGCAGTGCAGCGCGGTAAACAAGGTTTATTTTATTTTAATGAAGGAAATAATTCTGATCCCGCAGTTACGGCTGATGACAGATCGGGTTATTTAAATAAAAATTCGGGATTAAATCATGATTTTGTTACAGCCATTGCAGTTGACAGGCGCGGAGATGTTTGGGTGGGGACAAGTTTAGGTGTTAACATTATAAGCAATGTTGGTTCGGTTTTATCATCTGACCCTCAATTAAGGATAAGTTCTGTTTTTTCACTCAGACAGCAAACTATTACTGCAATACTTGTTGATCCTTTAAATCTAAAATGGATTGGAACAAACCAGGGTTTACATTTAATTAACTCTGATGGAACAAGCTTATTGGCATCATTTAATTCTAAGAACAGTCCTTTATTATCTGATGAAATAACCAGCCTGGCAATTGATGAAAATTCAGGGACTGTTTATGTAGGAACAGACAGAGGATTAACATCATTTAAAACTACATCAGTAAAACCCAAAGAAACTTTTGACGAGCTTTTTGTTTATCCAAATCCTTTTATTCTCAATAAGGAAAATAACCTTATAACAATTGATGGATTGATTAGAGATACTGATATCAAAATTTTATCTATTAATGGAAAACTGGTAAAACAATTCACTACACCCGGCGGACGTATCGCTTTATGGGATGGAAGAGATGAATTTGGAGATTTAGTATCCAGCGGAGTTTATTTTATTGTGGCTTTTGACCAGGAAGGAAACAACGTTGCTAAAACAAAAATTGCTGTTTTAAGAGAAGATTAGAGAATCCTTAGCCTCAGATGATTGATCTTTCAAACATTTCACTTCAGTTCAATGGCAAATATTTATACAGAGATATTAATTATAGAATTAATGCCGGCGATAAAATTTCACTTGTTGGGGCAAATGGAACAGGAAAAACCTCCCTTCTAAAAATTATTTCGGGCGAACTACAGGCAGAAAAAGGAAATGTTTACAAACAAAAAGGTGTTTCTATTGGATACCTCCCGCAGGAAAATGTAACTCACAAAAGCAAAAGTTTAATTGATGAAGCCTCTTCAGCTTTAAACGATATAATATCTCTGAGGGAAAAAGAGCAATATCTTGCTGAAAAACTCTTAAATCCAAACCCAGATGAAATCGAGAGAATTGATTTAATAAATCAGCTTGGAGAAGTCCATCACCGGCTTGAAGAGCTTGATTCTTATAGTGCGGATGCCCGTATTAAAAAAATATTAACAGGACTTGGATTCACCGAAGATGATTTTAATAAGCTGACTGATGAATTTTCCGGCGGCTGGCAAATGAGAATTGCTCTTGCAAAAATTTTAATCTCCCAGAATGATATTCTTCTTTTAGATGAACCTACAAATCATCTTGATCTTGACTCGCTTGAATGGCTGATCGGCTTTCTTAAAAGTTATAATGGAGCCTTGCTTGTTGTGTCGCATGATAAACATTTTGTCGATGAGATAACGAATAAAACTCTTGAAATATTTCTTGGCAGGTTTAATACCTTCAATGGAAATTATGAAGCTTACCTGAAATACAAAGAAGAGAGGGACAGCCTACTTGCCGCACAATATGAACAACAACAGAAAAAATTAAAAGAGACAGAAAAATTTATTGAAAGATTCCGTTACAAAGCCACTAAAGCCCGGCAGGTGCAGAGCAGGATAAAACAGCTTGAGAAAATAGAGCTTGTTCAGCTTCCGGATGAAGCTGGTAAAATAAAACTGAAATTTCCTGAACCACCGCATAGCGGCAGAATAAATATCGAGCTTAAAAATCTTTCTAAATCTTACGGGAATAATCATGTCCTGGATAATATCAATTTTGTAGTTGAAAGAGGAGATAAGATTGCTTTTGTTGGACCTAACGGTGCAGGTAAATCAACACTGGCAAAAATAATTGCGGGAAAAATTAATTTTGATTCGGGTGAAAGAATTCCCGGACATAATACAATTATTAATTATTATGCTCAGGATGTTGCTGATGATCTGAATCCAGATTTAGATCTTATTGAAACTCTTGAAGAAGCTTCTCCTGATAAAACGCCGGTTTACTTAAGAAGTCTTCTGGGATCATTTTTATTTTCCGGTGATGACGTATTTAAAAATGTTGGTGTTTTATCGGGTGGAGAAAAAAGCAGGGTTGCTCTTGCAAAAATTTTGCTTACTCAATCAAATCTTATAGTTCTTGATGAGCCTACAAACCATCTTGATTATTCGTCAAAGATAATTCTGCAAAATGCTTTAAAAGATTTTTCCGGCTCTTTAATTCTTGTTTCGCACGATATAGATTTTCTGCGACCTGTTGTAAATAAAGTGGTTTACATTAAGGATAAAACATTAAAAATTTTCCCGGACGGAATTGATTATTTCCTCTCAAAGAGAATTGAAATAATTTATGATGAAGAAAAAGAAAAAACAGCTGAAAAGAATCTTCCGGGTGCATCAAGAAAGGAACAAAAAAGAATGGAAGCAGAGCTTCGACAAAAAAAATATCTTGCAACAAAAGATCTGATAAAGAGTGTAGATGCGCTTGAATTAAAAATTTCTGAATTGGAAAAAAGAGAGACCAGGGTTGAGAAAGAGCTTTCTAATCCTGATATATATAAAACTCCTGAAACCCTTAAAGAAAAAAATCTTGAATTGAAGAAAATAAAAAAAGAGCTTGAGCAATTATTAAAACAATGGGAAATCCGGACGAGCGAATTACACAAAGCAGAAGAAAAATTTACTTAAACTTTTACACCAAGAAATTCTTCTGCAAGAGGTATCCCGCCATAGAGTGCGGCATCATCACCTAGCTTAGAAACTAAAATCTTTAATCCTTTGCCAGAACCCGTCATAATATTTTCTTTAAATGATTTCTTTATTTGCGGCAGCATAAATTTACCCATAGCTTCCATTACCCCACCGCCTAAAACAATCATATCAACATTTAAAAGATTGGAAATGCCTGCAAGCGTTATACCGATTATTTCGCTGGCTTCATTTACTCTTTTTAAAGCCACAGGATCTTTCTCCTTAACTGCCTGAGATAAAGCTTTACTTTTTATCCTGCCTTTATTTTTAACAACACCTGAAAGCAAACTTTTTTTCCCGGACTTAATATCTTTCTCAATATTTTTTACAATTGCAGTTCTGCTGGCAACTGCTTCGAAACATCCTTTGTTTCCGCATCCGCATAAAGGACCATCTTTATTAACAATTAAATGTCCTATTTCGCCCGCAACATTATTTGATCCCCTGTATATCTTTTTGTTAATAATTATTCCACCGCCTATTCCTGTACCGATGAAAACTACAAGCATATTGTTTGCTGTATTACCCACTCCAAACTCTTTTATTCCAAGTGCACCAAGGTTAACATCGTTTTCAATCAGGACGGGATAAGGAATAAGATGATGGAGTTGTTCACCCAGATTAAAATTTTTTAAACCCAGGTTTGGAGCCAAACCGATTATACCTGTAAAAGGATTAACCGACCCGGGGACTCCAAGACAAACGGCTTTAACATTAGACTCACTAAGATGAAGCTCATCCACTACGTCATTAACAATCTGTGAAAGGCTTTGAATATATTTTTTTTTATTGTTTCCGGGAGGAGTTTCCCTCTTAACCCGGGCAATAATTCCATCGTGAGAATTGATTGCAGCAGCAAGAATTTTTGTGCCCCCCATATCAATACTAATTATGCAATCCCGTTTCAGATTAACTCCTTTGTTTTAATAATTCAAAGATAAAAATGTATAATCAAAATTGTATATCTTTTGCTCACTTAATATGTTTGAAAAATGAATTTAAAGCCTCTCAAAAGATTCGGACAGAATTATCTTACTGATCCAAATATACTTAATAAAATTGTTACAGAAATCTCTCCTGAAGAAGAGGATAATTTAATTGAAATAGGACCAGGCAAAGGCGCATTAACCGGGAAGCTTTTAGAGAAAGTGACATCTCTTACAGCTATTGAAATTGATAAAAGGGTTTGCGACGAGTTATCTGAAAAATTTCCAGAATTAAAATTAATTTCAGGTGATTTCCTTAAAATTGATTTGAATGATTTATATTCATTTAAAAATAAGAAGCTCAGAGTTGTTGGAAATATTCCTTACAACATAACCGCTCCAATCCTTTTTAAAATGATTGAGAATAGCAGCCTTGTAAATGATTCCGTAATTATGGTTCAGTATGAAGTTGCTAAAAGGATTAAAGGAAAAAAAGGAACGAAGGATTACGGAATTCTTTCTGTACTTTTAAATTATTTCGCTGAGGTAAAATTCTGTTTCAAAGTTTCACCATCATCGTTTTATCCAAAGCCGAATGTTGATTCGGCAGTCATTCATCTTTTCTTTAAGGAAATTAATATTACTGAAGAAGTGAAGTCCGCCTTTATAAAAGTTGTTAAGGCATCATTTGGAAACAGGAGAAAAACGCTAAAAAATTCCCTGAGTAATAGTATATTTATGAATATTGATTTTAAGAATTCAGGAATAGATTTATCCAAAAGAGCCGAGCAGCTTGATGCTGAAGATTTTCTAAAACTGTCTGAATTTATTTTAAGCATAAAGGATAAAACAAATATGAACAAGAACACTACCACGTGATGCTGATAAAATCCTTCTTAAAAAATTTAAAGGCATTTGACCTGGTAGTTGTTGTATTCTTCATACTTCTGACCCTTCTAAATTTAATTTTCAGAGAAAAAGTTAACCAGTGGCTGATTTTTATTCTTTTAAATACTTCAATAATTATTTATGCTTTTTTAATCGCCTTCCTCGAAAATAAATCAAATGCCAGAATCTGGAGAATTTTGCATTACTGGTATATCGCTCCTCTTATATTAATAACATTTAAAGAACTCTACTTTATGATAAAACCAATAAGACCATACGACTTTGATTGGTTATTTATACAGATTGACAGATGGATGTTTGGAACTGATCCTACAAAATTTCTTTATCATTATTCTCATCCGGTTATTACAGAAATACTCCAGATAGTTTATGGAAGCTTTTATCTTCTGCCGATTCTTCTGGGATTATTTTTGCTCAGGAAAAAAAGATACTTAGCAACTGATTTTGCTGTCTTTTCTATTGTTTACGGATTTTATCTCTCTTATATAGGTTATTTTGCTTTGCCGGGTGTCGGGCCTCGCTTTACATTACATAATTTTGAAAATACAAATAAAGAACTGCCGGGTTTATTTTTAACTAATCCTCTAAGAGAATTTGTTAATATCGGTGAATCAATTCCGGAAGGAACTCAGAATCCAGCCGAATATGTTCAGAGAGATGTTTTTCCAAGCGGTCATACAATGCTAACGCTTATTGTAATGTTTCTTTCCGTAAGATTAAGAAGCAGATCAAGATATTTCTTTGTCCCTATTGGTTCCTTGCTGATTATCGCAACAGTTTATCTCCGTTACCATTATGTTATTGATTTAATAGGGGGATTAATTTTTATGATGTTCTCTGTGTGGTCGGGCAAATACATTTTTAACTGGTGGAGAAGAAAAATAGGACAGGAAGAATTTGAGTACGATAAAGCATAGGCTAGGGCAAAGGCTAAGAAGAGATACTAACCCTATGCCCTATGCTCTTTCCACTTTGCGATTGAATATGGAAGAAAAAAAAACTAAAGTTAAAAGAATGTTTGATTCGATTGCCGGGAAGTATGATTTTCTCAATCATCTTTTAAGCTTTGGTTTGATTTTTACTGGCGAAAGAAAACATTAAAATTAACCGGGATGAATTCCGGATTCTATTCTTCTTGATGTTGCCTGCGGAACAGGTGATGTTGCAATCCAGGCAAGAAAAATGGGTGTTCAAAAAATTTTCGGTGCGGATTTTTCCTACAACATGCTCAAGCTTTTTAATGAAAAAAGTGATTGGATAAAAGGAAGGAATCATCCAGATGGTTGCTGAAAATATTCCTTTAAAAGACGAATCCGTTACTAACATAACTGTTGCATTTGGAGTCAGAAATTTTTACAATATTCAGCAGGCTTTTAATTCTTTTAACAGGGTGCTAAAACAAACGGTAAGGCAACAATAATTGAATTCAGAATTCCATCAAATAAAATATTTAAAGACTCTGTACAAATTTTACTTCAAAAAAATACTCCCCGTAGTCGGAGGTTTTATTTCGGGAGACAAAGAAGCATACAATTATCTTCCTTCATCTGTAGAGGAGTTTGACGAAAAAATAAAAATGCCCGAACTACTGAGGAATTCGGGCTTCCAATAAGATTGAAATTTACAGTTTAACTTTCGGCATTGCACAGGTTTTAATTGCAACCAAATAAAACAAAAGTGTTTTTTTTAATCAAAATTAATTATCAATCCCGTTATAATCTATAAGATCATCGGTAAAAACACTTGTTGTATCATCAAGATCAACACCATTACCTGTAAAAACTCCAACTATAGTTCCGGTTCCCTGCCACTTTACAAATCCAATTCCGGCAGCTATCCATCCAAATGCAGTATAACTTTTTGCAGCATCGAAAATACCGGGTTTTACTGTTAATGTAAATTTCAGTCTTACCGCATCAACTACTCTTGTTGGATTAAAATTTAATGTAAGACTTTCCTTTCCATCATAAGTTGTTTTTAATTCTATAGGATTAAAACTAAAACCCTGGTAGTTAATATTCATTTTAAATACAGTCCAGCTGCTGTTATCTAACAATGGAAAAAGAAGCAGGCGCAGCTCTGAATCTAAAGTTATATATTGAATTAAAGTATCTAAACCGGGAACCGAAGAAGCAAGACCTGTTGTATCCAAATTAAAAAAAACACCCGTAGCTGTTTTTCTGAAATACATCGAATCATCAAAAGCAGCTTGCCCTGTTAGAAAAACTGAATCAATCTGAACCTGGTAAGAAACACCTCCGATCATTTTTGTTCCGTTGTAATATGTATTTCTTGTTCCGCTGGTTTGATTATTATTGGAATCTGGTCTTGTAATAGAATATTTGTAAAAAGAATTGTCTGATGAAGGGAAATAACTCGTATCGGCTACCTGCGTTGCCGGTGGTGGAGGTTCAGTTGTGTCAGATTTATTACAGGCATTAAATGAATAAATAAGGCCGGTTAAGCTAACAAATAAAATTAATTTCCTTTTCATTTAAACTCCTTTATTTTCATTTTTAATTTAAAGAATGCCTGTCCTCTGTGGCTAATGCTGTTTTTAACTTCAGGTGAAAGCTCAGCCATAGTTTTGTTATAACCATCGGGAACAAATAAGGGATCGTATCCGAAACCATTTGTTCCTCTTCCCTCAAAAATTATTTTACCTTTTATTTCTCCGTATTCTATTAAATAATTTTCTTCGTTAAAATAAACTGCACAGCAAACATATTTAGCGGGATGAGGTTCAGGAAATTTTTTCAACTCCTTAATAAGCTTTTGATTATTCTCCTCATCTGTTGCGTTTTCTCCGGCATACCTTGCTGAATAAACACCGGGAATTCCATTAAGCTGTTCAACTTCAATTCCGGAATCATCAGCAATTACAGGAATTTTGTATTCGGCAAAAACCTCCCTTGCTTTTTTTTTGGCATTTCCTTCAAAAGTTTTTTCCGATTCTTCAATATCAAATTTAGAATTTAAATCGAGCAATGATGTGATTTCAAACCCTGAACCTGAGAAAATATTTCTGACCTCCTTTAATTTACCCCTGTTTTTTGTTGCAAAAATAAGAGAGGACATATAATTAAATTCTTTTTAAAAGCTTTGCCAGTTCATCAAGCCCGTTATGATATATCCTGAACTCATCATACACCATAGAAACACCATCTTTAACAACCCATTTGCCGTCAACCATTACGTGAATAACATCTTCACGCGAAGATGAATAAACAATGTTAGAATAAATATGTTCTTCATCATCAGAATAAACTTTATATGGATTATCAAGATCAATTAAAACAAGATCGGCTTTCTTTCCCTCCTCAATACTTCCTGTTTCATTATCAATGTGTAAAGCTTTTGCGCCTTCAATTGTTGCCATCCTGAAAATTGTTTCTGCATCGAGTATTGCAGGACCATATATCGGCTTTTGTATTAAAGCAGCGAGTCGCATTTCAATAAAAGCATTTAAATTATTATTGCATGAAGCTCCATCGGCACCGAGAGAAACCGAAATTCCTTTCTTTAAAAACTTCGGCACATCGGCAATCCCGGAACCAAGCTTCAGGTTGGATGAAGGGCAATGTGCAACTCTAACCTGCTTTTCTCCAAGTATATCAAATTCTTTTTCATTTATATGAATGCAATGAGCAAGTACAGAATGATCATCAATCACTTCAATCGAATTGAAGAATTCAATATTCTCCTGCTTAAATTTTTTCCTCACTTCTGTAAGCTCTCTGTTATTTTCAGAAGCGTGCGAGTGAAATAAACTGCCGGGAAAATCATTCATCATCCTTCGCGTTTCTTTTAGTAAACCTTCACTGCAGGTTAAAACGAAACGGGGCGCAAAAGCATATTTTATTCTGCCGTTTTCGCTATTGTGAAAATTCTTAGCCAGTTCGGCAGAATGTTTTAACTCATCTTCAGTTGTTGAGCTGAATGGTTCGAACAATTCATTTGTATCAATTAAGCATTTACCTGCAAAAGCTCTTATACCTGAATTTATTAATTCTTCAAAAATTATTTCCTGGTGCCTTAAGGATCCCATATCAAGAACAGTGGTAGTTCCGCCGCGCATTAATTCATTTAATCCAAGTCTTACTGATACAGCAAGCGAGTTTTTGTTTAAAGCGTTTTCATACGGAAAAATTCTTTTCTGCAGCCAGTCAAGAAGATCAAGCTCATCGGCAAGCCCGCGGAATAAAGTCTGGCATAAATGAACATGTGTTTGAATAAAACCGGGAATAAGCGTAAGATTTTCGCAGACTAAAACTTCTCCTTCAAAAGAATCAACATCTGCTCCTTTAACTTTTTTAACTGATTTAACAATATCATTATCAACTTCAACCGAAACATTTTTAAGAATGCTACCCGCTTTATCAGCGGTAATTACCTGCTTAGGTATTATCAGTTTTTTTATTCTTTGTTTTTTCATTTTTCTTTTAAATATCTCCTCCATTATTTCAAACCCATATCGTAAATGGGGAATAACAATTGAACCTCCGATAATCAATGCAATATTAAATGTTTCATATAATTCTTCACGCGTTGCCCCCTCCTGAATTGAACGGTCAACATGATAAAAGATACAATCATTGCATCTCAAAACCATAGAACCAACCAATCCCATTAATTCTTTTGTTTTTGCAGGAAGCGCTCCATCAATGTAAGCTTTATTATCGAGTGCAAAAAATTTATAAAAATCTCTGAAGCCTGAGTTCAGAATTTTTTCATTCATATCAAGACGATACTTTCTGACTACAGATGTTTTTTTCATAAAATATTTTCCTCAATTCAATAATCAATTTAATTTAATTTCAAATTAAAAATATTCACGCAGAAGAATTATCTTCTTCCGGTATTTCTTCATTTTCCCAATCATATTTTATGTAAGGATCTTCTTTCCTGAAAATAAATGCGATGATGATTCCAGTTATTCCTCCAAACAAATGAGACTCCCATGAAATTCCTTTCATTCCCGGAAGCACTCCCCATATTAATCCTCCATAAATAAAAGTTATAAGCAAAGCGATAGCAATTGATCTGTTATCTCTCCGGAAAACTCCGCTGAAAAATAAAAATCCGAGCATTCCGTAAATCATTCCGCTTGCACCAATGTGGTAAACCTGCCGTGCAAAAAGCCAGACAAGAATATCCGTAAATAAATATATCAGTGCTAAAACTTTTAAAGATGAGGTGGGATAGAAATAAATTACTGTAATGCTTAAAATTAATAGAGCGGGTGTATTCGAAATAATATGTGTAAAATCAGCATGGATTAATGGCGCAGAAAGAATGCCTGCTAAACCTGATATAGTTCTCGGTAGTATCCCATAATGTGCGAAAGGGATATTAAAAGTTGTCTGTGAAATGTAAATCAACCAGATTATAACTGTAAAAGCCAGCGGTACTAAAATACTTTTTTTGCCTTTGGTTAATTTAAATTCATTCTGATTAATCTCTTCGTTCAAAATGTAATCTTCACTCAATAATTATAAAAAATATAAATCTATCTTTCCACAAACTTAATTCAGAATAATCTTTATTAAAAGCAAAACTTAATTTTGATTAAAATCATTGAGGCAGGAATGAAAAAAATTTGGGGTTTTCTATACGGACTAATTGCAAAAATAAAATCGTTCCTATGAAAACAGGAATCCGTTTTTATTATTCCGGGTTCCCATTTCCATAGGATAAAAATAATTTTTTATATAAGCTTTCTTCAGTCAGTTTGAAGCAAGACCTTTAAGAACATTAGTTATGCGGGTCTTATTCGCATCATCTTTAACCATATCGTAAGCTTTCTGGTAATATTGTATTGCAAGTTTCTTTTCACCTTTTGCAGCATAACCTTCAGCAAGGCTGTCATAAGTATTCCATGATTCAGGGTGATCTTCAACATTTTTCTTAAAAGTTTCAATTGCTTTATCCACCTGGTTTGCACCAAGATACTGGTAACCGAGATTATTAATATCTGCTTCATTTGAAACAGCCCATGCTTCTTTTTTCATCTTCTCTGCTTCTGTTGTGCTGCCTTTCTTTTCAAGAATATTAGCTTTTGTCCAGAGGTTCTGGAAATTTTTATTCATATTAATAGAATGATCAACCCATCCTAAAGCTTCATCCAGGTCGAGATTATTCAGCAAAGCATAATTTGCAGCCTGGTTCCATGGCTGCCATGAAAATTTATTAATCCCTTCAAGATCTTTTCTGAAATGTTCAGATGCAACATTCTTTCCTATTGAAATATTGATAGGCACCGCAATCTTTTCCCAATGCAAAACAATCTCAACAGAATTAGCAGAAGGATTTTCAAAAGTATAATCAAGCCATTCCTGGAAATCTGCAGCAGCAGGCTTTACTTTTACTCGTAATGCATCTTCTTTATCGTCATAAGAAAAGCTTCCCCACGACCAGTTATTATTGCTGAAAATTATAGTCCAGTCATCCCTTGTTGGAATCATATGAAGCCCATAAGTTCCAGCGGGCAAACTTTTTCCTTCAATCATAACTTCATCGGAAAATGTAATTGTTGTATTTTCATTAGCACCGGCACGCCAAACAACATCATAAGGAACAAGGTGTCCCCAGATTTCTCGTCCCTTAACTCCAGGTCTGTGATATGAAATTGAAATATCAGTTAACCCGACTGTCTGGGATACAAAAGCTTTCTGACTCGCCTGGGGTAAATTAAGCTGCTGCGGTAACAAGATACCAATCAGAAAAAACCATAAAAATAAAACTGAAACCAATCTTTTCATCTCTCCTCCTACTATTTTTTTAATTTGGAATAACAGAAAATACTAATTAAAAATATTTTTATTAATGATTTTTGATAAATGGTAAAATGATTTGATGAAAAGAGAACTGAAAAAGTATCTTTAAATAATCATTTTAGAAATTAGCGGAGAGCTTATTAATTTAACTCTTTGATCTAAGCCGGAGAATAAAACGGGCAATAAAATATGCGGCAAGGAATGAAAGCAATCCTGTAACAACCGGCCATATAACAATTGCGAGAACTAATGATTTATTATTGCCGGATGAATTTAACATGGCATTTATGTTTGCAAGGACTGCCAGTGCCACTGTACCTAAAGCAACAGCAAAGGAAGTATTTATTGCAATTATTTTTGGTGAATTATGGCGTTGAATACTTTCTAATCTTATGTGTAAGCCGAATACAATTATACTAACTGCAAATGCAAGTATCCTCCAGAATGCCTGTACTCCACTTGATGCTATATCGTTTGAAATAAAAGCAGTAGCAATACCTACGAATAAATACACACTACCAAAGATCAAAATAGTTTTAAACCGTACCTTATTTTCTGATGTATTCATTTATGAATTATTGGTTTTGCATTAAAATTTTGTTTGAAAAACAAAGCTAAACAAGTTATCAGAAACGGCGCAACAAAATAAAAATTATTAAAATATCGAATGCGAATATGCAGCCGGTTGGGTGTAATGTTGCAGCTGAACTTTTTATTTCTTCTACTTATTTTGTTTGCAGGCGGTTCTTTCTGTAAGAATTCTTAATCGCTATTTTACCATCCTTAAAAGTAAATAAATCACATCCTGTAACTTCAACCTTAATTCTGTCTGATTTAGTTCCTGTAAAAACCCATTCGGAAAAACCCCTGTTTCCTAAAACGAAATGTCTGGTATTACCCCAATGGGCATCGGGGAACATTGTAAATACAATTTCAAATGCATTCTTAACTTGTTCTTGCCCGGTGAATTTTTCTCCATCAAAATCTGGCCCTGCTGAAGCCTCAAACACACAATCATCAGTCATATGAGACATTATAGCCTTAATATCATGAGCATTAAATGCATCAGCAAAAGACTGGAGAAAATCTTCTTTAACCTCCTTATTTGATTGCGGCATAAGTAAAGTCGGTAATAATAAAAGAAATATCAAAGCTCCTTTTTTCATTCAATTAAATATGCTCTTTTAAAACCAATCATAATCTCAACAAAATTTTTAATCTTATCAATATAAATCTTAAAAATCAGTAAATACTAAAAAAAATTATTTCAGCAAAACCATCTTCTTTGTTTGAGAATACTTCCCTGCTGTTAATTTATAAAAATAAATTCCACTGGAGAGGATGGAAGGATTGAACTCAACTTCATAATTGCCTGCAGGTTTTTGTTCATTAACTAGAATGGCAACTTCTTTTCCTAAAGCATCATAAACTTTTAAAGTTACAAGAGACCCTTCGACTCCGCTCAGGGTAACATTTGCGATAGTATAATTGATAGTTGTGGATGGATTGAACGGATTTGGATAATTCTGCTCAAGATTAAAATTATTTATAGAAAGATTACTATTTCTAACTCCAGCAACAAGCTGATTAAGATCTAACCTGTACATTGACCTGCCGTGAGTTCCTATTGCCAGAAAATTATTAGTGGGATGAATCTTCATATCATAAACAGAGACAACCGGCAGACCAGTCCCTAAAACCTCCCAGCTTGAACCGCCGTTAAAGCTAACAAAAGCTCCAACATCGCTTCCAAGATAAAGCCAGTCGGAATTATTATTATCAACAGCAAAAGCATTAACAGGTGCATCGGGAAGATTGGAGCTTATATTCGCCCAGTTTGTACCCATATTTGTGCTTTTGAAAACGTGCGGCTGAGGATCTCTCCATTTCAATCCAGAGAAAGTTGCATAAATTATATTTGCATCATGAGGATCAACAACAACTCTTGTAACCCAGCGGTCAGGCAGTTCAGGGTTTTGAGAAATATCAGTCCAGTTTATTCCGTAATTAGTTGTAACCCATATATGGCTGTCATCAGTTCCTGCATAAATTACATTTGAATCAGTTGGAGCTACTGCAATAGTTGTAACAGTTCCAAGTCTTGTCCCGGGAACCGCGTTTGTTAAATCCCCACTTATAACTGACCAACTTGATGCACCATTTATAGTTCTATAAACTCTATCTGTTCCGTAATAAAGAACTCTCGGATTGTGGGGATCCATTATAACCGGAGTTGACCAGTTTGTAGGTTCATTTCCATTTATTCCATTTAGGGCACTAAAAAAAGAATTACCGCCATTTGTTGATTTAGCAAGATTACCATTCTGTGATTCCGCATAAATTATATCCGGATTTGTAAAATCAACACTAATATAAAAACCATCTCCACCAAGTATTCTGTCCCAATCATCAATGTTCCCTGAGTTTGTTCTTATACAATTATTATCCTGCGTTCCGCCATAAAGCTTCTGTGGATTGTTAAAGTCCAATCCGATTTCATAAAACTGTGTATTAGGTAATTGAACAGCATTAGACCATGTAACTCCGCCATCTGTAGAAATATTAATTCCTCCATCATTTCCGTTCAATATATAATTTGGATTTGTTGGATGAAAAGCCAGGGAATGATGATCAACGTGAAGCTGAGAAGGTCCGCTGTATCCGTATATAATCGGCCAGGATGATCCTGCGTTTGTGGATCTCATAAAACCTACATCCAGTACATATACAACTTGCGGATTGTCCGGCTTTATTCTTACCTGACCAAAATACCAGCTGAAATTACTGACGCCATCGGAATTTCCTATTTCAAAATCAGGATCGGCACTTACCCAGCTGCTGCCGTAATTTGTAGTTCTATATAAGCCGGAATAAACAGCACCGTCATTATAAAGAGCATAAATTATTTCAGGGTTTGATTTAGACATTGCAAGACCGATTCTTCCTACACTTTGTGAATTAGAATTCGGCAAACCTGTTGAAGGTCCGAGAAAATCCCAGTTCAGCCCTCCATCAGATGTTTTGTAAATGCCGCTCGATGGTCCATAGAGATGAGAAGTATTCGGTCTTCTTACTCTCTCCCACATAGCAGCTATTAAGAAAGACGGATTGGTTGGATCCATTACAATGTCAATTCCACCGGTAGAATCTGAAACAAATAAAGATTGAAACCAGGAAGCTCCGCCATTAGTGCTTTTATAAATTCCTCTTTCAGGATTAGGGGAGAAATAAGAACCTACCGCTGCAAGATAAATATTATTTGTATTTGACGGATCAATAATAATTCTTCCTATTGAAACTGTTTCTTCAAGACCTAAGAACCGCCATGTATTTCCTGCATCAGTAGATTTAAAAACACCTCCGCCGGCAAAATTATTATGCCCGCCGTTTGCTTCACCTGTACCAACATAAATAGTATCAGGATGAACGGGATCAACAGCAATATCACCAATTGGCAGAACATTCTGCTCGTCAAAAATCGGGAACCATGTTAATCCGGTATCGGTAGATTTAAAAACACCTCCCGTTGCCGAAGCAGCATAAACTATTGTCGGATCGAGAGGATTAAATTCAATATCAACAACTCTTCCTCCAATATTAATTGGTCCGGCAAATTCCCACGGAACATTATTCAACTGTTTGCTAACCTGGTTCATTTTCATCTCATTTACCTTGTCAATCGCATCTATGTAGGCTTTAAGATCAGCATTGTAATAAGGATAAGTCCGCTGGAGCCATTCCCATTCATTAGGATAATTGTGAGATTCCTTCTCCCTTTCTTTTTCCTTCTGCAAAGTAAAGACACCATCGAGCCCCGGGAATATTACAAAAGAAATAACTGCAAGCAGAGCTGGAGTAATGAAGTATAAATATTTTTTCATAAGATAATTAAGATTTAGTTATTGAAAATTTCGATAAATATTATCCTTCGATCAAGGAATAAATGTTTAGATTAAAAACTAAATGTTATACCATTACTAAGCTCAAGATCAAAATTCCTGACACAAGGAACAGGTTCATTATCAAACCTGTATGAAATGGAAGAATTAAACTCAAGGTTTTTTGTAATGACAAAATCAATTCCTGAATCTGAAGTAAACCTGAAATCGTGAAATTTTTCTACATCAAACTGGAAATAATTTATTGTAATGAATGAAACAGTATTAGTAATAGTCCATTTAAATGTAAGATAATTTGTAGACCTGAAAAGATTTGTCTGGGGTGAAACAGGGATATTATATTTTTCATTTTCAAACATTAAACCTGTACCAAGAAAAATTTCAAACAGGGAATCCCGTGAACCGGTAAATAATTTTATCAGGTCAGTTCTTAAACCGGTACCGGCAAGATTCCTGTCTTCAAGTAAAATAAAATGATTAAATTCTTTTTGCAGAAATAATTCCAGAAAAAATATTTGTGAGAGCGAGACAACACTTCTAAGGTGGGCAAACCCTTTATTTACAACCTTAGCATCATTTGCTTCCTGGAATTCATAATTCCCGATAAGGAAAAAATTCAGATCATTTCCTTTATAATCTATTCTCGAAGAACCTTTAACTTTCACAAATTCGGAATTCCCCGATGCAAGCCCTGCTGCCAAAGATATATTGCCATAAATGCCCGTCTTATCATATTCCTTCCTGAATCTTTCTGTATTTACCTGGGAATAATTGGAGACACAGAAAAGAACTGTTAAAAATAAAATCAGCTTTACCATCTTGTTCCCTGAAATTGAATAATATTTTTAAATATAAAAATATTTCAGGGAACAATGGGCAATAATTCTACTTCTGCGAAATTATTTTTTTCAAATCACCTTCACTCACATTTAACATTCCAATTGGAACTAATCGTGGTGTTAAAGTTTTCCAGTTTTCATCTTTCATAAAAATATCCTTAAACAAAGGAAGAGATTCATCTACTTTGCCATTGCTTGCAAGAGTAACAGCATGCCAGAATTTCATTTCAAGATTGTCAGGGAACATTTCTTCTGCCGCCGAATATTCCTGCATTGCAAGCTTCATATCATTTTTTTCAATTGCCAGGTCACCGTTGTTCATATGATCATAAGCACGGTGAACTTTTAATAATCTTTTTAGTTCAGCAATCGGCTCCGGACTATCTTCAACACGTAAATCGATTAAACGGTCTTCCCAGACTTTCCCGGTTGATTTTCCTCTTACTATAAGAATTGCTGCAGATTGCTTTCCTCTAATATCTCCACCTGCATTTTGTGCTGCTTCAAGTGACGCAATCATTCGTTCAGCAAGCGGGCCTTTTGATTCTCTAAATGCTTTATCCATTGCCGGCCAGATTTTATTATTCAGCATAAGATTAGCCTGAACAGAAAAATTATCTCCCTTAATATTACCTGCTTCGGGGATACATTTACTGCCGGTGTATGAAGCTACATTTCCTTTTGCATCAACAATTGCCAGCTGCCGGAAATCTCTTCCATCATCTTCAGAAACTAATTTATCAAGAACCTGCTGAGCTGTCATTCCCTGCTTTAAAAGTTCAAGTCCATTGGGACCAAAAGAAACATTTACAAGCGATTGAGTTGCAATTGCGCCTACACCAGCTTCAGCCCAGCTTACAATTGAGCCAACCGAAAACCAGTGAGACTGCACAGCAACTCCCATCTCTCCTGTTTCTGGATCTCTGGCAACTATAGAAAAGGTATGTGCAAGAGGATTTGAGGAATAGAAATTCTGTGAGTAAATAACAGATGAAAAAAGAAAAAAGATAAACAATGAACGATAAAAGTGAAATGTAACACGATAAAAAGAAGCTGAAATATTTTCCATAAAATTATCCATCCTTTAATTTCAATAATTTATTAATTACTAATCCCAACTAATTTCAGAATAAAAGCATACTCTAGGGCAAATTCTTTGTATCTGCGGAACCGTCCTGAAGAACCGCTGTGCCCTGCATCCATATTTGTTTTAAGAAGCAGGAGATTGTCATCGGTTTTCAGTTCCCTGAGTTTTGCTACCCATTTAGCAGGTTCCCAATACTGAACCTGTGAATCATGAAGCCCTGTCATCACAAGTAAATTAGGATAATTCTTTGTTTCAACATTATCATAGGGAGAATAAGAAAGCATGTAATCATAATAATCTTTTTGATTTGGATTTCCCCATTCATCATACTCTCCTGTTGTTAATGGAATTGATTCATCCAGCATTGTAGTCACTACATCAACAAAAGGAACAACAGCGATAATTCCTTTAAAAAGATCCGGAGCCATATTAGTAACTGCTCCCATTAATAATCCTCCCGCGCTTCTTCCTTCAGCAAAAAGTTTATTGCTGGAAGTATAACCCTCCTTAGTAAGATATTCACCGCAATTAATAAAATCAGTAAAAGTATTTTTCTTTTTGAAAAGTTTACCGTCTTCATACCAGTATCTTCCCATTTCTTCGCCGCCGCGAATATGTGCAATCGCATATATAAAACCTCTGTCAACCAAACTTAAAACAGTTGAGTTGAAATATGGATTCGTGGTTATTCCATATGAGCCGTAGCCATACAACAATAAAGGATTGCCTTCGCTTTTTTTCTTATCCTTGCGATAAACCAGAGAAATTGGAATTTTAGAACCATCTGTAGCAGTGGCAAAAAGTCTTTCAGATTTATAATTGGCTGGATTAAATCCACCGAGAATTTCATCCTGCTTCATTAATATTTTTTCCCCGGTTTTCATATTATAGTCATATACGGAATTAGGAGTTGTAAGTGAAGAATATGAATACCTCACAGTCTCAATTCCCTGGCTCAACATTAGAAGTAAGATCTGCTGCATACGTTTCTTCATCAAATTCAATCATCTTATCAATGGAGCCATCCCATTTTTTAATTCTTAATTGAACCAGCCCGTTTTTTCTTTCCTGAAGTACAAGATAATCGTTGAACAATTCAAAACTCTCAAAAAGTACATCATCACGGTGCGGAATAATTTCCTTCCAGTTTTCTTTTAAGGTTTTTGTTTCAGGAGTTTCCATTAAACGGAAATTTTTTGCGTTAAAGTTTGTCCTTATATAAAATTTTCCATTTAAATGATCGATGGAATATTCATGATCTTTTTCACGCGGATTAAAAATTGCAAATTTACCATCCGGATTGTCAGCATTAAGGATTCTGAAATCAGTTGAAAGCGTACTGTATGAACCGATGATAATAAATTTATCCGACTTTGATTTGTAAACAAAAGTAACAAATGTTTCATCTGCTTCATGGTAGACTTCTTTATCAAGTTCAGGATCATTTCCAAGAGTATGCTTAAATATTTTATAGCTTCTTAACGCTTCATCCTTCTTTTCATAAAATATTGTTTTATTATCGTTAGCCCAAACTGAATTGCCTGTTGTGTTTACAAGGCGTTCAGTTAGAATTTCACCTGTAGTTAAATTTTTGAAACGAATATCATATTGCCTTCTGCCGACTGTATCCTCTCCGAATGATAAAAAATTATTATCAGGACTGACGGACAATTGTGCTGCACTGTAAAATTTATATTTTTCTCCAAGCTCATTTGCATTAAGTATTATCTCTTCATCAGCCTGCAGGTTTTCTTTTTTCCTGCAGTAAATAGGATATTCTTTATCTGCAACATAACGCTGGTAATAGTAAAATCCATTTTTATAATATGGAACAGATGAATCATCTTTTTTTATTCTGCCGACAATTTCATTATACAATTTTTCCTGGAGAGGTTCGGTCTCTCTCATAATTGAGTTTGTATATTCATTTTCTCTATTCAGGTAATCAATGACTGCAGGATTTTCCCTTTCACGCAGCCAGTAATAATTATCGATCCTTGTGCTGCCATGAATTTTGAGTTCCGCAGGTTTTTTTTCTACGCTGGGAGGTTTAATCTGGGGTAAAGAAGTATTAAAAATCATAAAGCTTACAGTGAATGTTAATAATATTTTTTTCATTTTGATTTAATGAATGTTTTGTAAATGTTTTTTCTAAAATTACCTATTTAGTAATTTGGGTCAAAGAAATTTAAGATTATATTAAAATGAAAACATCGTTATCCGAAAGTTTTATAAATAATATTTACAACAGGCTGGAAAAATCTGGAGATAATAAACTTAAGCTCTTACATTCTGAAAATATTTTCAGACAGCCGGTTCACGTGGTTTACGGCGGTGCAAATAAATTTAAGTTTGATTCTGCTGCAAAGCTTGGAAGAATTGCTTTAAAAACACTTGAAGAATATGCAGATAATCATAAAACTTTTTTTGAAGCCTTAGGAATAGATAATTTTAAATTATCAGAAACTATTTATGAAAGAATAATTGATAAATTAAAAAAAGAACCTGTTGAAGATTTTAGAATTGATTTTGAAGATGGCTTCGGGATAAGACCAAATGAAGAAGAAGATAAATGGGCTGAATTAGCTGCTAAAGAAACTGCAAAAGGAATTAAAGAAAATTCTCTCCCTCCCTTTTTTGGTATAAGAATTAAACCCTTAACAAATGAATTTAAAGAGAGAGCAATAAGGACTCTTGATATTTATTTGACAACACTTCTTTTTGAAACTAAAGGAAGATTACCAAATAATTTTTTAATAACACTTCCGAAAATTAAAAATTCTGAAGAGGTAAAAATTTTTATTGAGCTGCTTAAAGAGCTTGAAGAAAAAAATTCCCTTCCGGAAGGTTTACTACAATTTGAAATGATGATTGAAACTCCTCAGGTAATAATTAATGAAAAAGGAAATTGCGGACTGCCTGATTTAATTTCTACATCAGAAGGAAGATGTTTTGCTGCCCATTTCGGAGCTTATGATTTTACTTCTTCACTGGATATCACCGCAAAAAATCAATCACTTGATCATCCGCTTTGTAATTTTGCAAGGAATATTATGAAAATTGCTTTTGCGGATTCAGGCATTTTCTTATCTGATGGAGCTACAAATATTCTTCCTATACCTAAATTCAAAAAAGAAAATCTTTCTAAGGAAGAATTAAAAGCAAACCGGAAAATTATTTTTAATGCATGGAAAACTTCCTTTAATGGTATTCAGAATTCACTTCAATCCGGGTTTTACCAGGGCTGGGATTTGCATCCTGCACAAATTCCTGTAAGATATGCTGCGGTTTATTTTTTCTTCCTGAATGAACTTGAAGATGCAGTAAACAGGTTAAGTCAATTTATTAACAAAGCAGCACAGGTTTCTTTAGCAGGTAATACATTTGATGATGCCGCTTCAGCCCAGGCGCTGCTGAACTTTTTCATAAGAGGTTTTAACTGCGGGGCGATAAAAGAAAATGAAATTAATAAAACGGGATTGACCCTGGAAGAAATCAAAACTAAATCTTTTAATAAAATTCTTGAATCAAAAAAATATTTATAACTTACTGCCGGTATTTTTTAATCTAATAAAGAAAATAGTTGCCTGATATAACTGCTGTATTAATACTTTTTGGAGTTGGAGCCATAAGCGGCTTTATGAATGTTGTTGCCGGGGGAGGCTCATCATTGACACTACCTGCATTAATTTTTCTTGGACTTGATTCAACAGTAGCTAACGGAACAAACCGCATAGCGGTAATTATGCAGAACATTTCTGCTATCTATGCGTTCAAACAGGAAAAATACAGCCAGTTTAAATTAAGCTTAAAACTCTCTCTGATGACTTTGCCCGGAACAATTGCCGGTGCCCTGCTTGCTTTAAATATCGGAGATGAACTCTTTCAGAAAATACTAGGTATTATTATGATCGGGGTTATAATATCAATGGTTGTTCCGCGAGCAAAAGTAATTGCAAATGAACAACCGGAAAAAATTCCCTGGACTGTTCATTTATCAATGTTTGGAATAGGATTCTACGGCGGTTTTATACAGGTTGGAATCGGGTTTATGATTATGGCAGCGTTACAATATTTGATGAAGCTTAATCTTATTATAGTTAATATGCACAAAGTTTTTATTGTTCTTTTCTTAACAGTTCCGGCATTCATTGTTTTTTTAATTTCAGGAAATATTAATTGGCAGTTAGGAATTAGTCTTGCAGTTGGAAATGCATTTGGTGCCTGGTGGGCAGCAAAGTTTTCTGTAAAAAAAGGTGAAAAATTTATTAAGATATTTTTAATTGTTGCAGTTTTAATTATGGCTTTAAAGCTGCTTGATATTTTTTAATAACTAAGATGACTTTAATTCTTTCTTTAGAAATCTTCCAGTTACACTTTTTTTATTCTTAACAATCTCTTCCGGAGTTCCTTCAGCTATAATTTTTCCTCCTTTTTCCCCTCCTTCGGGTCCAAGGTCAACTATCCAGTCTGCTGTTTTTATTACATCGAGGTTGTGTTCAACCACAACTACTGTGTTTCCTTTATCAACCAGCTTGTTAAGAACTTTAAGAAGAATGTTCACATCTTCAAAATGAAGCCCGGTTGTTGGTTCATCCAATATGTAAAGTGTTTTGCCTGTACTGACTTTACTTAATTCAGTTGCAAGCTTAACTCTTTGTGCTTCGCCGCCGGATAAAGTTGTTGCCTGCTGCCCGAGCTTTATGTAACCAAGACCAACATCATTAATAGCTTTTAACTTTCTTTTTATTCTTGGCAGTTCCTCAAAAAATTCAAGAGCTTCTTCTATCGTCATTCCAAGAACATTTGCAATTGATTTTGTTTTATAAAGAACTTCCAGTGTTTCCCTGTTGTATCGTTTTCCTCTGCAAACATCGCATTGAACATAAACATCAGGAAGAAAATTCATTTCAATTTTTTTCAACCCATCCCCGCCGCACTCTTCACATCTTCCACCCTCAACATTAAAACTGAACCTTCCGGTCGTATATCCGCGCATTTTTGATTCCGGAAGCTGAGAATAAAGATCCCTTATGAAAGTAAATAACCCGGTATAAGTTGCAGGATTTGAACGCGGAGTTCTGCCAATTGGCGCCTGGTCAATTTCAATTACTTTATCAATATTTTCAAGTCCTTCAATTGATTTATAGGAAAGCGGAACCGTTTTGGATTTATAAATATCTCTCATCAGAATTTTGACAAGAGTTTCATTAAGCAATGTTGATTTACCAGAACCGCTCACTCCGGTTATTAATGTTAGAGTGCCCAGAGGAATTTTAAGAATAACATTTTTTAGGTTATACCCTGAAGCTCCTTTTAATGTTATGAATTTTCCATTCCCTTTTCTTCTCTCATCCGGCACTTTTATTTCTTTTTTATTTTTAAGATAAGAAAGCGTAACGGATTCCATTCCATTCTTTGAATTAACAAGCTCATCAGTTAAACCAGCAATGCAAACTTCTCCTCCATGTTCGCCCGCTGCGGGACCAAGATCAATCATAAAATCGGAGCTTTCAATTGTCTCACGGTCATGCTCAACAACAATAACAGTATTTCCAAGATCTCTTAAATTCTTAAGAGAGTTAATCAGTTTAATATTATCACTCTGATGAAGACCTATACTTGGTTCATCCAGCACATATAAAACGCCGGCAAGCTGAGAACCAATTTGTGTAGCAAGCCTTATTCTCTGGGATTCGCCTCCGGATAAAGTTCTGGCAGAGCGACCAAGTGTTAAGTAATCCAAACCAACATCAAGTAGAAACTGAAGCCTTGTTACGATTTCTTTTATAATTGGTTTTGCAATTGCAGCATCTCTGCCAGTGAGTTTTACATTATTAAAAAAATCTTTAGTTCTTTCTATTGAAAGTGCAGTAACCTCGCTGATATTTTTTTCCTGGAACTTTACAGAGAGTGATTCTTTCTTTAACCTTCCTCCTCCGCAGGTTGGACACGGAATTGTATTCATATAAGATTCCACCCATTCGCGGATATTATTAGAACTTGTACTGGCATAATAATTTTTTAAATAATTATTAAGCCCGGAAAATTTGTGCATATAAATTACAGGCTTACTATTTCCGTAGGTATATGAAAAAGGAATCTTTTCTTTAGTTCCGTTTAAAAGAATTTCTTTCTGCTCCTCATTTAATTTTTTCAAAGGAGTGTCAAAATCAAAACCATATTTTTCAGCGACAATACCCAATTGATTAAAGAACCATATCGTTCTTGGTTTTCCAACCGGAGAAAGCCCTTCTTCATTAATCGATTTATTCCAATCAGGAATCATCAGGTTAAGGTCAAGTTCCTTTTTTTCTCCAAGACCTTCACAATCTTTACAAGATCCAAATGGTGAATTAAATGAAAAGGAATTTGGTGCAGGTTCATGATAACTTATTCCGCAATCAAGACAGGCAAGCTGCCTGCTGAAAATAAAATCTTTCTTCCCGTTATTAACAATTACAATTCCGGTTCCATAATTCAGAGCTACTTCAATTGATTCAGTCAATCTGCTTCTGGATGATTCATTAGCAGTAATTTTATCAACAACAATTTCTATATTATGAATTTTGTAACGATCAATACTATAACCTTTTGTAATTTCATGATATTCATTATCAACCCTTACCTTTAAAAATCCGTCAGACACAATCTCTTCAAAAAGTTCCCGGTAGTGTCCTTTCCTTCCGCGAACAACTGGACCAAGGATAGTTATTTTTTCTCCTTTAAGAGAGGAAATAATTGAATCAATTATTTGGGCAGAAGATTGTTTTGTTACTGGTTTTCCGCAGTTATAACAATGAGGGATTCCAACGCGGGCATAAAGAAGTCTAAGGAAATCATAAATTTCCGTAACAGTACCAACTGTTGAACGAGGATTTCCGGAAGTTGATTTTTGTTCAATTGAAATTGCCGGGCTGAGTCCTTCAATTAAATCCACATCCGGTTTTTCAAGCATATCTAAAAACTGTCGGGCATAGGCAGAAAGTGATTCTATATAACGTCTCTGTCCTTCTGCATAAATAGTATCGAATGCAAGAGAAGATTTTCCTGAACCTGATAATCCTGTTATTACTGTAAAAGATTCACGGGGGATTTCAATATCAATATTCTTTAAATTATGTTCCCGTGCACCTCTGACAATTATAGTTTCTTTTTCCAACTTTTACCAAGCGATTAAATTTAAAACCGTATTTTAGCTATAGACGTTTTGATAATCAATTTAAATTGATATGCACTATACTACTTTATTATGAAAGATTTGACTGAAATAAATGTAATTGAAGATAGTTATAAATCTGAATTAAAAGAAAGAAATTCAAGGTTTATTAGCTTAGCAATTCCAGTTGAAAAGCAGGAAGAGGCATTTTCAAATCTTGAAAGAATAAAAAAAGAATTTTATGATGCATCGCATCATTGTTATGCTTTTAAGTTTCAGGATAATTACAAATACTCAGATGCAGGTGAACCATCCGGAACAGCGGGAATCAGAATTCTGAATGCCATTGAACATTTTAATCTTGTGAATATTCTTGTTGTTATTGTAAGATATTTTGGAGGTTCAAAACTCGGTGTTGGTGGATTAGGAAAGACTTATTATAACTCGGCTTTGAAGGTTCTCGAGAAAGCAGAGATAAAAAAGAAATATCTTTACCAAAAAATTTTAATAAAGCTTGATATCCATTTTGCTCAAAAAGTTTATCATATTTTTAATGAACCTGATAAAAAGATGTTAAAAGCTGAATTCCCCGGAAAAGCAGAATTTGAATGTGCAATAAGACCCGAAAATCTGTCTCAAATTCAAAAAATGTTTCAAGATTTAACAAATGGAAACGTTGAAATTTCATTAGACAAAAAAATTTACCTTTAATAAAAAATTTATCTTGACTTATGCTTAAATATTAGCGATTTTTGCCCTTAGCAACTAATACAGTGGGAGAAATAATTAAAATGAAAACAGCACCTCTTGAAGCAACCCAATTAGCGGATCTTACATTTAAATTACTTGCTAATTGCCAGGAAAAAGAAGCCCGGCTCGCAGATCAATATGGACTCACCCAGGCAGAATTCAGATGTTTGAGATTATTTGGATCCAAGGAAAGTTCCAATAATAAAGCAATTGCCGAAAGAATGAATTTAAGCCCCAGCCGGTTAACCAGGATAATTGATGGACTGGTAAAAAAAGAATATATGACAAGAGAAATTGATTCCGATGATAGAAGAAATATGAGAGTTACACTTTCAAAACAAGGCAATGAAATTGTGGTAAAGTTGAATAACGCTTATATCGGAATTCACAAAGAAATTCTTGATGAGATAGAAGAAACTCAGCATACACCGCTTATTACTGCAATGACACATCTTCTTTCTGCATTAGAAAAATGGATAGCTAAATCCTGATGAAAATTTATGTGCAGGAGTTATTAAAATCCCTGCACCAATTTTAAAATTAATTTAGTTCCGTTTTTTCAGGTTTAAATACATTTTTGTCCATTCAAGATCTTCAAGAAGTTCGTTGAGGTTACTAATACTTTGGTGGGATAGCTCAAGATATATTTTGTTAAAGTGATTTTTAATTTCTTCTGAAGAAAAACTCACCAGTTCCCTTACCTGTTCAACAGATTTTATAAGATTATCTGAGTAATCCTTTTTTATTTTTTCAAGACTATTGATTTCAGGGTTACTGATTCCTTTTTTTAAAACTCTCTGTAAGCCCAAGACATATTTCGCGTTGAAAGAAAGACTTTCGAACAATTTTTCTTTTTTATTCTCTTTACTTATTTCGATAAGAATTTTCAGATCATCTTTTCTTTTTAACTTATGATTTGAGAAATTATCTATCTCCCCGATTAATTTATCTGAATCCATGAGGTTATTTTTTTATTCCTAAACCAATTCCATCTCCAATCGGAAGAATTGTAGAAACAAGATTAGACTGGTTCATAAAGACTTTATTAAAATCTCTTATATACCTTGTTGATATTTTATACTCTTTCGGTGTTTTTTGAGTCGCTGCAAATCCGTGCCAAAGCAGGTTATCAATAAATATTACACCGCCCCGTTTTAAAAGTATCATTGAGTAATCAAATAATCTTTTATAATCTTCTTTATCAGCATCAAGGAAAATCAAATCATATTTTTTTTGAAGCTGCGGCATAATAGTAAGAGCATTCCCAATTTTAAGATCAATCTTATCGCTTAATTTTGATTTCTCAATATTTTCCTTCGCAATTGAAGCATTATCCTCACTCATCTCAATGGTATGAATAACTGATTTCTTTTTAAGAATCTTTGCAATTCTGATGGTAGAATAAGCTATGGCTGTTCCTAATTCCAAAACCCGTTTAGGATTCAACATTAGAACTATCTGTTCAAGAAATGCGGCAGACTGCCATGCGAGGATAGGAACATTATTCTCTTTTGCATATTGTTCCATTTCAAGTATTAAAGGATCATCATCCTTTTTAAATTGTTTTAAATATTTAACTTGGGTTGGATAAAGAATACCAGACATAAAAGTAAATTTTAAATTTATTTTAGAAGAACCATCTTTTTAGAAAAAAATCTGTCATTTGATTTTAAAATATAAAAATAAATCCCGCTTGAAATACTATTGTTGTAATCGTCAGTCCCGTTCCAATAAAAAACATTTTTCCCAACATTTGATATGCCGTTAAAAAGTTCTTTAACTTTTTGCCCAAGAATATTATAAATAATTAATTCAACAGATTTATTTTCGGGAGTACTAAATTCAATCTTTGTTTGATTGTTAAACGGGTTAGGATAATTCTGATTTAAAACAAAATCAAAGGGAATATTTTCTGCAACACCTGTATCTAAAGCAATCTGCCCATAATTTGAGCTAACAGGCTCACGATAGTTTATACCAGAGCTATCGTTGTAAGTAAAATAAAAAACAAGCTCCTGGTTATTTCCTAAATCACTAAATATATAATTATATCTTAAGCTGCCGTCAAAGGTCATACTTACCTGTTGAAAAGTTCCACCATTAATAGAATAATTAAGTTTAACAGTTGATGGACTAATAGCTATATCATTAATAAAAAACTTATGCATTTTATAGGAATTATTCATGAACTGGAGATTCGGATAATTTATTGCATCCCTTGCAGAAGCTAAACCATAACCTCTTGAGTTATCAGGAGTATTATAATTATCAGATGTTCTCAGCAAGATTTCCCGAACCTGAACATTTGTTAAATGAGGATGAGCAGATAAAAGTAATCCTGCAATCCCTAATGCAAGCGGTGCAGCAGCAGAAGTTCCTCCGAAATTTGCAGTGTAATTAGTAAACCCGGAAGCGCTTGCCGCAAAAACACCAACTCCCTGTGTAAGTATATCAGGTTTTATTCTTCCATCAGAAGTAGGACCGTGAGAACTGAAACTTGCTACATTATTTGAATTGGTTACAGCACCGACAGCAATTGTATTAAATCCATCTGCAGGGGCCGTAATGTAAAACCAGGAACTGGTTCCTTCATTTCCGGCAGCAGTAATTGTAACAATTCCTCTGTTGAAAGCGAGCTCACACGCCTGGGTTACAATTGTTGTGTGTCCATTCATATCAGCATATGTGTATGATGTCTGACCAGGATCAAAATCACTATAACCCAGAGAACTGCTTGTAACATCTACTCCCAGGTTTTCCATCCAGATTAATGCGGCTGCGTAATTGTCTTCTTCCACATGAGTTTCAGTAGGGATATATTCAGTCTTTGCAAGGATAAATGAAGAACTAAAAGAAGCCCCGATAAGAGTTCCATCTTTAAATCCGGCAACTTCAGACATAACGCTTGTTCCATGGTTATGCTGGCTTGGATCATCTCCGGGCTGATTTGCAGTTATACTGTCATTAAAAACAAAATCATGCTCTGCAATAACATTTGTATTAACCAACGCTTCATGATTACTCCAATCAAAACCGGTATCAAGCAAACCAAGAATTATTCCCTGCCCTGTTATTCCTTTTGAATGAACGATTGGAATGTCACAAAGCTCCAGCTGGTCAAATGACTGCCCATAATTTAAATTGAATTTCAAGGAAGATTCTTTTCTTAAATTATTTTCAGGCAATTTATTATTAAAATTATCTGGCGGTATTTCATTCTTATTTATAAAAACTTTAACTGGTTCAATCTTTTTAATAAAAGATAAAGTTTTTAATCCGGCTACTTGTTCGCTTTCCAGGTATGCAGAAACAGCATTAAACCAGGTTAATTTGTGAACAATATTTATTCCTCTTGATTCCAGATCTGAGATATAATCTTCTCTTATCGGTAAGTCTTCATAAGTAATAAAATCATTGCCCATAGTTTTTTTTCTTCTTTCAATAGCATGCTCTGTAAGATTATTCAATGCCTGCTTATAAATTGAAGAAGATTTATTTAATGTAATTCCCGGTTCTACCCCTTTATCTTTGAAATAAATTAAATATTTTTCCTGACCAAACGTTAATGACGTAATAATGATTACGAAAAAAGTAAATAAAAAGCTTTTCATAAAAGTTCAAACAATTTGTTTATATATAACTTGGTTTTAATATAATTCAAATTAATAAAAAAAGTAGCATTATATTTTTTGCATTTTTAACAGTGCCGCTTCTATATCTTAATTTAATCTTCAATCTGCAGTACAGCCAAAAAAGCTTCCTGGGGTATTTCAACATTGCCAACCTGTTTCATACGTTTCTTTCCTTCTTTCTGTTTTTCTAGAAGCTTCCTTTTTCTTGTTATATCTCCTCCGTAACATTTTGCAAGAACATTTTTTCTTAAGGCTTTAACAACAGATTTTGAAATAACTTTTGTTCCTATCGCTGCCTGAATAGAAATTTCAAACATCTGCCTCGGAATAAGGTCTTTAAGTTTTGAACAGACTTTTCTTCCCCAATCATAAGATTTATCTTTATGTACAATCATCGAAAGAGCATCAACCGGCTCACCATTTAGTAAAATATCGAGTTTTACAAGTTCGGATTGCCTGTAACCGACATAGTCATAATCCAGAGATGCATAACCGCGCGTCATTGATTTCAGCTTATCATAAAAATCAAAAATTATTTCTGAAAGAGGAAAATCGAATTGAACATCTGCTCTTGTGGGATCGAGGTATGTAGTGTTTTTATATTCTCCTCTTTTATCCATTGAGAGCTTCATAATATTTCCAACATATTCACTCGGAGTAACAATCTGGGCTTTAACATAAGGCTCTTCAATATAATCAATCTCTCCAACCGGCGGCATCAAAGCAGGATTATCCACAACAATTTTTTCACCATTAGTCTTATAAACATAATACTCAACGTTGGGAAGAGTTGTAATAATTGACTGGTTATATTCTCTGAATAATCTTTCCTGCACAATTTCCATATGAAGTAATCCGAGGAAGCCGCACCTGAAACCAAATCCTAAAGCAGCAGAAGTTTCCGGCTGATAAATCAAAGCAGAATCATTTAGCTTGAATTTTTCCAATGCATCACGCAAGTCCTCAAATTCTTCAGAGTTAGTTGGATAAAGCCCGCTGTAAACCATAGGTTTTACAACTTTGTAACCGGGTAAGGGTTCTTTTACTCCACCTTTAACATGAGTAACTGTGTCGCCAACTTTTATATCATGAACATCTTTAATTCCGGCAATCAAATACCCAACGTTACCGGCAGAGAGTTCGTCGGTTTTTATTTTTTTTAAGCCAAGAATTCCAATTTCTTCAGCTTCCCATTCCTTATCCGTAACAAATGATTTTATTTTATCATTTGTTTTCAAAGTTCCATTTATCACTCTTATATAAGCAATAGCACCGCGGTAAGAATCAAAAACGGAATCAAAAATTAATGCCTGAAGCGGTGCATCCGGATTACCTTTAGGCGGAGGGATTTTTTCAACAATTTTTTCAAGCACTTCATCAATTCCGATTTTAGATTTTGCACTTGCAAGTAAAATATCTTCCTGTTCACAGCCAATTAAATCAATAATCTGATTTTTTACTTTATCTACTTCAGCGCTTGGGAGATCAATCTTATTCACACAGGAATTATTTCCAGACCAGAATCTAAAGCGAGATAGAGATTACTTATTGTCTGAGCTTCAACTCCCTGTGCTGCATCAACAATAAGTAAAGCTCCTTCGCAAGCGGCGAGAGAACGTGAAACTTCATAAGTAAAATCAACGTGACCGGGAGTATCTATTAAGTTTAAGATATAATCCTTTTGATCAGAGGCTTTATATCTCATCTGAATAGCATGAGATTTGATTGTAATCCCTCTTTCCCTTTCGAGTTCAAGATCATCGAGAATCTGATCTTTAGCCTCCCTTTGTGTAATTGTTCCTGTTCTTTCAAGAAGGCAATCAGCCAAAGTAGATTTGCCATGATCTATATGTGCAATTATGCAGAAGTTACGAAGGTTGAGCATTTTTCCTTAATAAATTGAAGTGTAAATATAGCTATGAAGAGATTCTGATTAAAGGAAGATTAATAATGTCCTTTTCTTAAGAAGATTAATATGAACAAAATTTAGTAAGTGCTTCTCTATTAGTTTTTGTAATTCTAAATTTTCTGTTCTGCCATAGAAAAAACCACACCTTCTCTCAAAGCATATTCTGAAATTAACATCTCCTGTATTTTGTATAATTCAAATATCCTCTCCAGGATTATAAGCCCGGCAGGAATTATATCCGCTCTTTTATATTCCATTCCGTCAATATTAATTCTCTGTTCGGGAGTTTTCTTTTCAAGGATTTCAAATATTAATTTTTCAAGTTCTTCTTTGGTAAAAATAAATTCATTCAAAGATTTACTTTTCTTACCGTTTCTTCTAAAATTTATCATCCCGGCAACTGCAAGAATAGTTCCCGAAGCCCCGATAGCAAAATCATATTGTTCACTAAAGTCAATTTTATGATTTGATTTTATTTGTTCATCTATATATTTCCCGCAATTTTTTATTCGTTCATCATTCAAAATAAAATCCGGGAAAAATTTTTTACTTAACCTAACAGCGCCAATTTTTACACTTTCACCATAAATAATTTCATCATTATAACCCAGGATAAATTCTGTACTTCCACCGCCAATATCAAAGCAAAGAAGTTTTTTATTTTTTAATTGCAGCGCTTTTTTAACTCCCGAATAAATATATTCTGCTTCTTTTTGCCCATCTATAACTTCTATTTCAATACCGGTTTCATTAAAAACTCTATCTAAAAAATCCTTTTTATTTTCAGCTTCCCTGACTGCACTTGTTGCAACAGCACGAATTTCAGCGTGATAAAAATCAGTCAGCGTTCGGAATTTTTTCAGAATAAAAATTCCTTTTTCTATTTCCTCATCACTTATATGGCTCAACTCATTTCCCTTTTGCGAACCAAGTCTAATAACTTCTTTTTCCCTATCAAGTAATGTTAAAGAACCATTATCCTCAATTTTAACTATAATTAAATGGAAAGAGTTGGTGCCGATATCCACCGCAGCAAAATTTCTATTTTGCAATTTTTATTTCCTTTTCGCTTTTTGCCAAAGCTATGCTGGAAAGATTAAACACATCATCAACGGAAATATCATCAATCAGTTCACTCTTACGAATAAAATATTTATTAGCTCCAATTGGCGCCCAGTTATATGGATTAGTAGGACCAAAGATAGAAATTTGAGGCGTTGCTGTTGCGCCGGCAACATGCATTATGCCAGTATCATTGCCAATAAAAAGATGCGAAAGCGAAATTAATGCGGCTACTTCCGGAATTTTTTTATTGATAAAAGAAAACACTTCAACGGAAACATTTTTTTCAACAAACCTGATAAGTTCTTTGTCGGCAGAGCTGCCTGTTAAATAAAATTTTGCTTTATAATTTTCCAATAATTTTTTGATAAGCGAACAATACTTTAATGCCGACCACCTGTTCGGAATCTTAGCGGCACCTATATGAAGTCCGATAATATATTCACTTTTTTCGTACTTCATTTTTGAGATAAACCTGCGAGCTTCTTTTAAATCGGTTTCATCAAAAGTAATTTCAGAAAGATAATTTGTTGTATTCATTCCAAATGGACGTACTATATCAAGAATTCTGTCAGAGACATGAGAATCAGGGTGTTTACTCCAATCCAGTTTAATTCTTCTATCAAAAAAGAAATCACTTTCATTTTTTTTCCCCTCAAGATATTGAGGACCAATTCTAACTTTTGAATTGGAAAGCCTTGCTATTAAATTGCTTGTAAATGATATTGAGACAACACAGGGTACGATTACAACATCATATTGTTCTTTTAACAGAGCAATAAATTTTTTAAAGTAAAAAGGATTGTAAATTTTCGTTTTATCAAATATGAATAATTTGTCTATAAATTTATTTTTTACCAGACCCGGGTAATTGAATGAACTGACAATAAGTGTTAATTGGCTTTCAGGATATGTTTCTTTGATTGCTCTAAAAAGTGAAACGCTTGCAAGCAAATCCCCTAGTTGATTATGCTGTCTTACAACTAAAAATTTTTTAGGATTATCTAATTTCCTGCTTTTATTTTCTTCGACAGAAAAAAATTTTTCAAATACAGTCAATACAAATTTTGAAAGTATTTTATTTTTTGCCATCAGTATTTAGTTATTATTTTTTTTCTCCTCATCGGGATTTATTTCAGTAAACTTGGCATCTTCAACATTTTCATAGTGGCTTTCTTTACGGTTTATTTTTGAGTTGTTTACCCTGGATTTAGGCTGAGAAATTAAAGATCTAAAAATTGATTTTAAAATGAAATAAACAATAAAAAAAAGCAGCAGATATAAAATAAATCTCATAACATCTTCCTTGCCTCTGGTTTAAAATATTCGGTAAAGCCCCTGTCTTCCCTGAATATTTGTTTAAATAATTCATTAAAATCTTCCTCATTCTGTACAAAATCAATATCAGTTGCATTAACAATTAAAAGCGGAGAACTATTAAATCTAAAAAAGAAATTATTATAAGCTTCGTTTAAGCTCTTCAATATAGCTGCGTGTAAGATTTCTTTCCATTTTCCTTCCACGCTTTTTAATGTTATACATAAGCCTGTCAACACTCGATTGAAGATAAACGATCAAATCAGGTTTGCGCAGGTTTCTTTCAAGAAGAGGAAAAATTGATTCGTAAAGTTTTAATTCTTCACCGGATAAATTCATATATGCAAAAATCCTGTCCTTCTCAAAAATATAATCGCTTACAAAATATTCTGTAAACAAATTTCCCTGGTTTAATTCTTCCTGCTGCTTAAATCTGTTTATCAGAAAAAACATCTGGGTTTGAAAAGCAAACCGTTTACGGTTTGAATAAAAAGCCTCAAGGAAAGGATTTGTTTCAAATTGCTCAAGGATTAATTCAGCATTTAACCTGTCTTTAATTTTTTTAGCCAGAGCAGTTTTGCCCGCACCGATAACACCTTCTATCGCAATATATTTTACTTCAGAATTGTTATTCAAAATCATTTATAAAAGTTTTTCTGGAAGTTTTCTTATTATACATTTTTCAGAATCCGGTACTGTAATATCACAAATTTTTTGATTTAATTCAGGGTGAATTAAATTTGGTTCGATTTCACATAAAGGAATAAGGACAAAATCCCTTTTTATTATTCCCGGGTGAGGAACCGTCACTGTTTCATCTGAATAAATAATATCATTGTAAAAGAGAATATCAAGATCTATCTCCCTGTTTCCCCATTTTTCAGTTTTTATTCTGCCGAGATCACTCTCAATTTCTTTAAGAAAATTTAAAAGCTCAATCAAGGAATATTTTGTAGAAACTTTTATAACTGCATTTAAATAATTTCCCTGACTTCGATTTCCTAACGGTTTAGTTTCATACATAGATGAACAGGAATCAATCTCACAACCAATTCTCAATTTTTTTTACGGCTTTTTTTAAATAAACAGTCTTATCCCCTTTATTAGAACCGAGTGCTATATAAGATGTGTTTTTTATTTTTTTGACTCCAAAGACTTTTTGAATATTGAGAATTGATTATTGAATATTTACTCTGTCAATTCGCTTTTATCTTTTACAACTTCAACTTCAACGTGATCAACAACTCCACCAAGAGGCGGATTATTTTTTCTAATTCTAACTGCTACTTTTTCAATTCCCTTAAATTCTTTTAAAAGCTCATTTGCAATTTTCATAGCAAGTGCTTCGATAAGATAATATTTCTGATCCAAGGCAAGATGATAAACGAAAGTATAAACTTTATGGTAATCTATTGTTTCAGTTAAGGCATCATCCTTAGCAGCTTTACTAAAATCAGTATAGATATCAACATCTGCTTCAAACTTTCCGCCGACGCTTTGTTCTTCGGAACGGACACCATGATAACCATAGAATGTTGCTTTTCTTATTTTAATAATATTTAGCATTTTCTTACCGTAAGATTAAACTACAAATTAAATTTAAACAAAGCTTTACTACCTGCAAACCATATCTAAGCATTTTTAATGTTTCTTTTTTTACTTATAGCATTCCCCAGATTTGCCCAGAGTAATCCGGTTAATACTAAAATACTTCCCCATAAATGCTGCGCGGATAGTTGTTCATTATAAATAACCCAGCCGAGAATGAGTGCAATCATTGGATTTATAAAGGCAATTAATGAAAGTATTATTACATTAACTCTTTGAAGTAACCAGTAGTAAGAAGTAAATGTAATTACCGTTCCGAAAAGTGCAAGATAAAATACTGAGAGATATGCATTTGCATTAAATATCTGACGGTTAAAATCTTCAGTAAAAACAGCAATAACCAAAAAAGAAATTCCGGCAATAATCATTGGAATAAAGTTCATAGAAAGCGGATTTAGGTAATGTCCATATTTTTTTATTATAACAGAATTTGCTGCTTGAGTAGCTCCGCTTATTACAAGTGCAATCATTCCTAATAAATAAGTGGAAAAGTCTCCTCCTATATCTTCTGAAAAAATTATAAGGATTCCTCCAAAGCCAAGAAAAATTCCCAGAACTTTATAAAATCCAATTGATTCACCTCGCAAAGCCATATATGAAAAAAGTAGAACAAAAAAAGGATAAACAGCAAACAGAACAGCGGAAAGCCCCGATGGGACAAATTGCTCAGCCCAATAAACTAATCCATAGGGAATTACGTATGAAAGAAAACCCATTATTATATAAAGCAGTATGGAAGTTTTATCGGTTAGAATTTTTATTTTTTTATACCTGACAAAAAGTAGAATTAATGCAGAAGCCAAAACAAAACGGAAACCAACAGAATAAAATGGAGTAAGTGAATATAAACTTGCTTTTATTCCAAGCCATGTTGAACCCCAGATTAGACAGCACAAAGAAAAGACAAAAATTATTTTAATATTTTTCAAACAGTTTCCTTAATAGCAATTACCGCAAGTGATCGTCCTGACTTTATTCCACCCCGCCTGTATGAATAAAGTACATCTTTCATTGCAAAAGTACAAAGCTGCGAAACCTGGATATTATTTTTGTTAATGCCGGAACTCAAAAGAATATCCAGATTAACTCCTGCCACATCTAAATAGAATTTGCTTTCCCTTTTGCTCAAATACTTATCGTCAAACAAACCGGCAACTTCTTTCCCGACTTCATAAATATTTTTGCTGATTGAAGGGCCGATATATGCTGCAAGATTTTCTAAAGAACAGCCGAACTCTTTTAAATCTTTTAAAGTTTTAGCAAGAATTTTCTTTTGCGTGCCTCTCCAGCCGGAATGCACTCCAGCTATTACTTTTTTTACAGGATCATAAAGAAGAATCGGTACACAATCGGCAATACTTACAGCAAGAGCAATACCGGGCTTATCTGTAAACATTGCATCACTTTCTTTTGGTGCTTCAACTTTTTTTATGTAAGAAACTTCATCACCATGAATCTGCTTTTGGTAAGCAGCATTTTGAGGAATTAATTTTAATTTTTCAAAAAATAATTCCCTGTTTTCTTTTACTATGCTTTCATCATCGCCAACAGAAAGAGATAAATTAAAGAAATATGGCTTTAATCTACCAGCTCCGTTTTTTGTACTTATTCCTGAAATAATTTCCGGGAACCTGTTAAAGATGTATGGTTTTACTATCAGCATAATTAATAATTATTGCGTAAAAATACATAATATATATTATTAGAATAAATTTAAGTGAAGAAGAAAATGGAATGTTAATTTCAATTATACAATCATGCTTGCATTGTTACTCGTTGAGGCTAATGTTATATTTAATAAACATTTATTGAAATAATAGAGGATATTTTTTGAATATATTAGTATCAAATGATGATGGGATAGACTCACCAGGAATTTTCGCATTGGTATCAACATTAAAAGAGATAGGCGTAGTTACCGTTGTTGCTCCCTTGATGGAACAAAGTGCTGTTGGACATGCTATAACAATGCAGGTGCCACTCAGAGTAATTAAATATCAAAAGAACGGAGAATTTTTTGGTTATGCAGTTGATGGTACACCAGCCGATTGTGTAAAGATGGGAATAAAAAATATTATGAAGATTCCCCCTGATATTGTTATATCAGGAATAAATCATGGTTCCAATACAGCAATTAATATTATCTATTCAGGAACAGTTTCAGCTGCAAGAGAAGCAGCAATAATGGATATTCCTTCAATAGCAATCTCTCTTACAAATAATTCATCAAGAGATTTCAGGTTTGCTGCAAAAGTTGCAAGAATGCTTGCCGAAGAAATTGCCGGGAAAGAACTTCCTGTTGGTACTTTACTTAATGTAAATGTCCCTGATATTCCTGAAGATCGGATTGAGGGAATATTGCTTACAAGGCAGGGAAAATCAAAATGGGATGATGTTTATGAGCAAAGAAAAGATCCTTCCGGAAGAGATTACTATTGGCTTACCGGAATTTTAAAAGAAGTTGATACTGAAATTGAAACAGACCAGGCTGCAATAAAAAAGAATTATGTTTCAGTTACCCCAATTCATTTTGACCTGACTGATTACAAAACTTTTAATATGATGAAAGACTGGAATATTGAAAGACTTTTTAATGCAAAAAAAAATTAAAGTTTACCAGGTAGATTCATTTACCGACAAACCTTTTTCAGGAAATCCCGCAGGTGTAACTTTTTCTGAAGGGCTTTCAGAAAAGGAAATGCAGTTTATCGCCAAAGAAATGAATATTTCTGAAACCGCATTCCTCTCAAAATCCAAAGATGCTGATTACAAATTGCAATGGTTCTCACCTACCACAGAAATTGAACTTTGCGGACATGGGACTATTGCTTCAATTCACTTTTTAAAAGAAGAAAACAAAATCAACAGTAAACAGGATTTAACATTTCAAACTTTATCGGGAATTCTAAAATGCAAAGCGGATGACAACAGGTATTTTATGCAGATACCCATTTTTAATATGGAAGAGTTTGATCAATGCAAACAGGAATTAATTTCCGTATTGGATATTCATCCGGCAATGTTGGATGATAATGTTCCTTTTATTCAGCTGTCAAATAAAAATATTTATATCTATATAAAAGAACTTAAATATCTGCACAATCTTAAGCCGGAATTCAAAGCTTTAAAGGAATTATCCATCAAGAATAATCTTGGAGGCGTTGTTGTTTTTACTCTAGAAACAATTGATAAAAATAGTTATGCACACAGCCGTTATTTTACTCCGGCTCATGGGATTGATGAAGACCCGGTAACAGGTTCTACAAATGGTCCGTTGCTTCTGGTTCTTAAAAAACTTGGATTTGTTAAGCAATCTGCTGATGAACTTTCTCTAATTTTTGAGCAGGGTGATATTCTTGGTAGAAAAGGAAGAATTGGCGTTACATACTACAGAGATAAAAATGAATTATATATCAGCGGAAGTGCAGTGACTGTTCTTAAAGGAGAAATGATTTTCTGATGTTTGGAATTGATAAGATTGATCTTACCTTTTCAATCAATCCCGTGCTGCTTATATTATTTTTTTTAATTGCGGCGGGGTTTACTTTTTTTATTTACAGATATACCGTCCCGGTTGTTGATCTGTCAAAAAAAATTTTACTGGTCATTATTCGTTCTGCTGCGCTGCTTCTTATGCTCTTTATTATTTTTGAGCCGATTCTTACACTCGCAAAAAAAATTATTGTTGAGCCAATAAATCTTGTCTTCATTGATAACTCGCGTTCAATAAGAATTGATGATGGTACACACCGGGAAGAAACAGTGAAAAATTTCATTAATGATATTGATGAAAACCTTTCAAAAAATTCAATTGAAATAAATTTCTTTGGAAATAAAGTTTCTCAGCCGGGTTCTGATCAATTAAATAGTATTAATTTTTCTGAAGGGAGCACAAATTTTTCAGATATTTTTTCATTTGTTGAAAAGCAAAATAAAAATATATCTTCCATTTCAATTATTAGTGATGGCGTTATAACCGGCGGCTCAAATCCCATTTATACCGCAGAGAAACTACACATTCCTGTTTTTACAGTTGGGGTTGGAGATTCCTCAAAACGCAAAGATGTTGAAATAAGAAATGTTCTTTTTAACGAATACATTTATGCACAAACTCCAACGACTATTCTTTCAACAATAAATAATCTTGGCTTTGGCGGTGAATCAATTAATGTATCATTATATGAACAGAATATTCTTGTAGAGCAAAAAAGAATTACATTGAGTAATGAAGGAATTCAGAATGTTGAGTTTGAATATAAACCTTCTTCACGCGGAGAAAAAAAATTAACAATCGAAGCTTCTTCACTCAATGGTGAATTTACAACTGCCAACAATAAGAAAGTTTTTTATATAAATGTTCTTGATAACAAAATAAGTATTCTTCTTTTAAGCGGAAGCCCTTCTCCCGATATGTCTTTTATTAAAAATTCCCTGGAAGCTGATGAAAATTTTAAAGTAAGTTCTTTAACCCAGGTTGCTCAGGATAAATTTCTTGAAAAGGGAAACCCCGATAAACTTCTGGACAGTGCAGAAATTATTTTTCTTGTTGGATTTCCTTCAAAAGAAACTTCAAACAATTTTCTGAATAAAGTTCAGGATAAAATTTTTAATGGAAATAAACCATTCTTTCTCACACTTTCTGCAGGAATTGATTTTGAAAAATTAAATAAGCTACAGAAAGAGCTGCCGGTAAATCTCACTCCAAAATCAACTCTTTACTCAGAAGTTCAACCGGGAATCATTGGTAATCAAACAAGAAATGTGCTCTTGCAGAATAGGATGCAGAATCCAATTGCTGCCTGGGAAAATCTTCCGCCTGTTTTTCAACCGGATATGAAAATCTCTGTTAAACCGGAAAGCGAGTTGATTGCCCGTTCAAAAATAAAAAATATTCCAACGGATATTCCTTTGATTGTTTCAAGAAAACTTGGGAATAAAAAATCAATTGCAGTGCTTGCAAAAGATATATGGAAATGGAAACTTCAGACAACAACAAAAGATTTAGATTTGTTTGACAGGTTTATTGTAAGCTCTGTAAAATGGCTTAATACAAGAGAAGACCAAAAGCAGGTTAATATTAAAACATCTAAAAAGATTTACTCCCCCGGTGAACAGGTTGAATTTACAGGACAGGTTTATGATGAAACTTTTAATCCGGTATCCGATGCAGAAGTTAAAATAAATATTAAAGGCAACAATCAAAATTCAGAAATCATTTTAAATTCACTGGGAAACGGACTTTATGAGGGAGTATTTGAATCCGGTAAACCAGGAGATTATTCTTTTACCGGCGAAGCTAAACTCGATAATATTTCTTTAGGAAAAGATAATGGTTCCTTTAATATGGGTGAGGTTGATATTGAGATGATAAATCCCCGGATGGATTTTGAATTTCTCAACACACTTTCAAACAGAACCGGTGGGAAATATTTTGATCAGAAGAACTATCGAGATCTGTTTCCAATCTTAAAAAGAATAAATGAAACAACATCCAAGGAAAAGATTGAGACGAGTGAAATTAGTCTTTGGTCGAATGAATGGCTTATGGCTGTTGTAATTTTTCTTTTCGGGCTTGAGTGGTTTCTAAGAAAACGTGCGGGTATGCTTTAACAATTACCTGATTAAAAAATTCAAATAATCAACGAACAATAATCAATATTCAATTCCCATTTGTTAATTGAAAAATGATGGTTGAATATTGATAATTTTAATTTAACAAGTAAAATAATCTTTCAATTTTTAAATCTTTGAATTACTCAACTATCACATCGTTTTTTGATTTCTTCCTTCCAAGATTCTGCCCTTCCTGTAATAAAAAATTGCTTGCTGATGAAACTGTTGTATGTCCTGAGTGCATATCAAAAATTAAACTTTCTGATGATGAAAGGATTAAATCGGAATACAAAAGAAAATTTGCTTCCAAAGGGGTAATTTCAGATTTCATAACTCTTTATGTTTTTGAAAAGGACAAAGAGCTGCAGCATATAATTCATTCGCTCAAGTACAATAAAAGATTTTCAACCGGAAAATTTCTTGGAAATATCCTCGCAGAAAATCTGAAACAAAAAATTAGTAGGTGGAAAATTGATTTCATAATCCCTGTTCCGCTTCATCATCTTAAAAAAGCTGAGAGAGGATATAACCAATCTTTTTACATAGCTAAAGGATTGAGCAAGGGTTTAAATATTCCAGTTGCTCAAAATTTTATTAAAAGAAAAAGATTTACAGAATCCCAGACAACAATGACTCTGAAAGAACGGCAGGGAAATATTGAAGGAGCTTTTAAAGCTAAAAGAAATTTAAATCTTAAAGGAAAAAATATTTTATTAGTGGATGATGTAATTACAACAGGAAGTACAGTTTTGGAATGCGGAAAGGTTTTACTTAAGACTGGTGCAATTAAAGTTTACGCTGTTTCTGTTGCTATAGCGGATTGATGCAAAATCTCATTGGAAACTCCACTAAATTTTAATTATTTTTATCAAAAACAAATATAAAATATGGGTTTAACAGATTCTACTCAAACAAGTCTTATCCATCAACTTACTCCTTCAAATTATATTGCGTTATTTGCTCTTCTAATCTCGATACTAGCCATTATTATTTCGTGGCTTTCATTTAAACGATCAGGTAAAATTTCAATACCTAAAGTTGTGGGTGAATCTACAAGAGGTAAAAATTATATATTACACATACAAGATTTTTCATCTAGTAAAAATTTACGAATTGATAAGGTATTTGTTAAGCGAAAAAATAAGTTAGGATATAAAAGAATTAATTTTGATGAACATCGGTTATCAGATCAAGTACCTCCTATTGTTGAATTGCTTTTACCAGAAGAAATTGGCGATTTTATATACAAAATTATCCTAGAAACAAACTACAAGAAAATAAAATATGCAACAGTAGGCTTTCTAGAAGAACCGAAATGGTATGACAAATTAAGGAAGAAGAGAAATAAGTGACCAACTCACATCCTTTCCGGCGCACTAACCCCAAGTATTGTTAGCCCGTTTTTTAAAACAGCTCTTGTTGCGGTAACAAGTGCAATTCTTGCTTCAGCGAGATTTTTCTCTGAGCCTATTATTCTGCATACAGTATAAAACCTGTGGAATAAACCTGCAAGCTCTTCGAGATATGCACAAATTCTGTGGGCTTCAAAAAGTTCTGTGCTGTATTCTATTTCATCTTTAAACTTGTGAAGTTTCTTTAATAATAATTGTTCTTCATTTGTTACAAGCAGGGATAAATTTTCCATTGAGGATTTCAGTTCTTCTCTTTCAGTCATTTTAAGAATAGAGCAAATTCTTGCGTGAGCATACTGCAAATAAAAAACCGGGTTCTCATCAGACTGTTTTTTTGCAACTGCAAGATCAAAGTTCATATGGGAAGTTATATTCCTCATATTAAAAAAATATCTTACAACATCGCTCCCTACTTCATCAATCAATTCATCAAGTGTAATATAATTTGCTTTTCGGGTGGACATCTTCACCACTTCCCCCCCATCCATTATTGTAACAAACTGGTGAATGAGAACTTTAACTTTATCCGTATCGTATCCCAATGCTTTTAATCCTGCAATCACATCCGGATAAGTTGCATTATGATCAGAACCAAACAAGTCAACAATCAAATCATAGCCGCGGTCAAATTTTGTTTTGTGGTAAGCAATATCTGGAAGGCGGTAAGTCGGTTCTCCTGTTGATTTCACAATTACTTTATCTGTTTCATTTCCAAGCTCTGTAAGTTTTAACCAGACCGCACCATCTTTTTCGTAAGAAAGATTTTTTTCTTTAAAAGTCTTAAGAAGAGATTCAATCTTTTTTTCTTCGTACAAACTGTTTTCATTATAAAAAACTTTATGCTTTATTTTGAGCCGGGAGAGAGTTGTTTCAATCTCTTTAAATATTTCTTTCTCGGCTTTCTCCTTAAAAACACCTTCAGGTTCTTCATTCTTTAATTTGTCACCGTATTCATCAAAAAGTTTTTTAGCAATATCTTTTATGTATTCCCCCTGGTAATAATCTTCCGGGAACTCAATCTTTTCACCAAGTATTTCAAAATATCTGAGCCTTACAGAATCGCCGAGAACTCTCATCTGCCTTCCGGCATTGTTAAAATAATATTCACGGTCAACTTCATAACCATTCCATTCAAGCATATTTGCAATTGTATCACCGCAAACAGCATTTCTTCCATGCCCGACTGTTAATGGTCCGGTAGGATTAGCAGAAACAAATTCCACATTTGCCTTTTTACCGCTGTGTTTATTTGTTTTTCCATAAGTATCAGACAAAACAAGAATTTCTTTTACTATCTCTGAAACATAGGAGGGTGTGAAAAAGAAATTAATAAAACCGGGTCCGGCAATTTCAGTTTTATAAATAATATTTTTATCAATTTTAAGATTCGAAATTATTTCGTCTGCAATCTGTCTTGGATTTTTTCTTAATTGTTTAGTAAGCAGCATTGCAGCATTTGAAGATAAATCACCATGTTCCTCACTTTTCGGAATATCGAAAACAAGATTTATTTCCTTAAGATATTCTAATCTAAGTGCTGCTTCATCAAAAAGAGATTTTAGATATTCTTTCAACTAAATTTCCGGATTGATTGTGAGGTTATTTACGGACAGCCCTGGTTTTTCTAACAGGTTTTTTTTCATTTACTTTTTTCATTTTAGCAAGAAGAGGATCTTCAACTTCAATAATTGGTGCATCACCCCAGAGCCTTTCAAGATTATAAAATTCACGCATTTCCTTTTTAAAGATATGAACAACAACATCAACATAATCAAGAAGAACCCAGCTTAATGCTTTGTATCCTTCTTTATGCCAGCATTTCAATCCTTTATCTGAAAGAGATTTGTCAACTTCATCAGCAATAGCTTTTACCTGGGTATCGGAATCAGCTGAACAGATAACAAAATAATCTGCAAAAGAAACAACTTTTCTTAGATCAATTATTCTTACGTCATATCCTTTTTTATTAAAGATTAATTCGGCTATATTATTAGCCAGCATCTTTGAATCCAATCTTACCTCTTAGTTAAATGGTTTTAAACGGTTAAAATCTTTACCGATAATTAATGAAACATCGAGAAAATAATCATTATTTATTTGTTGAATAACATTTTTAGAATCTATACCAAGTGCCTCTGCAACCTTTATTGCGTTATCCCTGTTCCCGGTTCTGTCAACAACAAGAGTATTATCAATATCGTAGGAAGAATAATTCCCAACCTGAACAACATCAAAATTTTTTTGCCTTAAATAGTTTGTTAAATTTTCTGCTATTCCAGAAATCCCGCATCCATTCATTACTTCAAGTTGAATAATGTGAGATGATTTGTTTAGATCTGTTTCATCATCACCTGAGGTTAATGCTGTTATTTTTGTAATTAAAGAATAAGATAGAAAAATAACCAGGCAGGCAAGAATAATTATAATTACATTTAAAAAAATATTTGCGGCAGACCCGGAAGATTTTTTAATGGATTTTAAATCGGCTGGAGTTTTTCCCTTCACTTATTTCTGCTCACCTGCAGATATTCATTAATTAATATCCCCAATATCCCAACCTGTTAAACATTGAATTGCCATAGTAACCTGAATAACCATTATAATAAGGAAACTGATTATACTGCAATGAGATTGCAAAATCTTTCCATGGTTTGTAATTAATTGCAGCTCTGCTTAGATAAATTCCATTAAGACTATTCTGAAAGTCCCTGCCTAATGAACTGTATGGTGAATTAACAAGACTTATATCTGTCTGAACATTTAGATTATCGGAAAAATTATACATCATGCTATTAGTATAAACACCAAGAGCAACACCATTATTTCCAAATGAAGAATATGACATACTAAACTGATGATTCATATGAAAATTTTCGGAGTTCAAAAATCCGAATAAATTACCTGAAGAATAAGAAGGATCAACAATTCCGTCTTTTACATTTTCGGTTGGAAAACCCGGATCTTTAAATTGAGCATAAACTCCCGCATAAATTCCTAAAACCAATATCAAAACAAGCTTTTTCATAATTCATCCTTTGAATTTGATATGAATTTTAATTAAAACTATGCATAAAGTCAATGAAGGAAGAAAGCAATGATTATAATGTAACTCACCATCCAAATCATTATCAGGTAAAGAAAATTTCAGGGATGTTAAGAAAATGATATTACTCAAATAAACTTTGGTTAGATATTGACAATTCAAATTTCTGTAATATATTTGCATTAGCAATTATGAAAACAAAAACTGAGTCATATTACAATAAAAACTTAACCAGCTTTTGGGCATGGTGGTTTAACATATTTATAATGACTCAGTGAACTTGAGAAATATTAATTTTTTAAGACCCTTCTCAGGCAAACTGGGAAGGGTTTTTTTTATGTATTAAATATCAAAAATAACTTTACAATGAATTTCGAACAATTTAAAGAGCTGGCAAAAGATTATAACCTCATTCCTGTTTATGAAGTTATAACTGCTGATATGCTTACTCCGGTTCTTGCTTATTTAAAAGTTAGAGAGAAAGGAACGCAAAGCTTTCTTCTGGAATCGGTTGAAGGAACTGCAAATATGGCAAGATATTCTTTTATTGCGAAGAAACCTGAGAAGATCATTAAAAATAGATAACTTAAAAATGACAATAAGTTCAGATGGTTCTTCGTCGGATTTTAATAAATCAATTTTTGAATATATAAGAGAAGAATTAAAAAAATATAAACAGCCGAAGTTAGAAAATCTTCCTGATTTTACAGGCGGAATCGTTGGTTATCTTGGTTATGAAAATATTTCCCTGATTGAAAGTGTAATTAATTTTTCATCCAATGGTTTTGATAATCCAGATTCAATTTTGGGGATGTACAATACAATCCTGGCATTTGATCATCACAGGCACCAGATAATACTTATCTCTAATGTTAAAATAGATAATCAAACAAATCTTGAAGCAGCATATAATAAAGCAAAATCGGAAATAAATAAATTAAGAAATGAGTTGAGAAAACCGGTTGAATATTCAACTGACTTTCAAATTACAGACGAAATAAATGAGAATTTTAATCCTGAAGAATTTTATAAGCAGGTTGAAGCAGGAAAAAATAATATTGTTGAAGGAGATATTTTCCAGATTGTTTTATCAAAAAGATTTTCATCAAACTATACAGGAGATCTTTTTAATGTTTACCGTGCTCTTCGAATAATAAATCCTTCTCCTTATATGTATTATCCTGGAATTTGAGAATGCTTCAAAGGATAGACAAAAATAATTTTACAATCGTCGGTACTTCACCTGAAGATTTAATAAAAGTAAAAAACCGAAAAGCGCAGGTTCTTCCTATTGCAGGAACAAGAAGAAGAGGGAAGAATCCTGAATGAAGAAAAACAGCTTGAAGAAAATTTGTTAACGATCCAAAAGAAATTGCCGAACATACAATGCTCGTTGATCTCGGAAGAAATGATCTTGGTCGTGTCTGTAAATATGGTTCAGTAAAAGTAACGGAAAGAATGAAAATTCAAAAATATTCTCATGTAATGCATATGGTTTCAAAAGTTGAAGGAGAATTAGCTGAAGATAAAGATTCGATTGATGCTTTAATGTCTTGCTTTCCTGCAGGCACAGTAACAGGCGCGCCCAAAATAAGAGCAATGCAATTGATAGATCAGTATGAAAAGAAAACAAGAAATGTTTATGCAGGTGCTGTTGGATATTTTGATTTTTCCGGAAACCTGGATATGTGTATTGCAATAAGAACTTTATTTGCAAAAGGAAAAACCATTTACTGGCAGGCAGGCGCTGGAATTGTTGCCGACAGCAAACCGGAGCTAGAAGCAAAAGAAATTAAAAATAAATCAGCTGTTATGATAAATGCATTAAAATATGCAGAGGTTATAGATGAAGATTCTGGTAATAGATAATTACGATTCTTTTACATATAATCTTGTTCAGCTCATTGGACGGTTCAATCATGAACTTATAATAAAAAGAAATGATGAGATAACTGAAAATGAAATCGAAGAAATAAATCCTGATAAAATCTTAATTTCTCCCGGACCGGGTAAACCTGAAGATTCAAAAATCACGTTAAATGCTATTGAAAAATTTGGTAGAAAAATACCTTTGCTTGGTGTTTGTTTAGGGCATCAGGCTATTGGTGTTGTTTTTGGCGGAAAGGTAACTAAAGCTAAAGTCCTTATGCACGGAAAAATTTCTTTAATAAAACACGATAACAAAACAATCTTCAGAGATATTCCGCAGGATTTTGAAGCTACCCGTTATCATTCTTTAATTGTTGAAAGAGAAACTCTTCCCGCATCGCTTGAAATTTCTGCTGAAACTTCTGACGGTATGATTATGGGTTTGCGGCATAAAGAATTCCCAATTGAAGGAATTCAGTTTCATCCTGAATCTATTCTTACGAGTGAAGGTTATAACATTATTAAAAACTGGTTACTCTTATGAAAAAGTTAATTGAAAAACTTCTTGATAAAGAAGACCTGACGTTCGATGAATCCTACAAAATTATGAATGAGATAATGAACGGGGATTTTGATAATTCAAATCTTGCTGGATTTTTAATCGCTCTTAAAGCAAAAGGTGAATCACCCAACGAAGTTGCAGGCTTTGCAAAAGCTATGAGAGACAACTGTATAAAAATTAACTGCACTGATGAAAATGCAATTGATGTATGCGGTACCGGTGGAGATAATTCAGGCACATTCAATATTTCCACAGCAGTTGCCTTTGTTGCTGCGGGAGCCGGAGTTAAAGTTGCCAAACATGGAAACCGTTCCATCTCAAGCAAATGCGGAAGTGCAGATGTCCTTCAGCAGCTTGGTGTAAATATTAATCTAACAAAAGAAAGATCAGAAGAAAGTTTAGAGCAAATTGGAATTACATTTTTGTTTGCACCTATTTATCACCCTGCTATGAAATATGCAGCGCAGGTCCGTAAAGAACTCGGAATAAAAACTGTCTTCAATATGTTGGGTCCTTTAACAAATCCTGCGGGAGTTAAACGGCAATTGATTGGAACTTTTAATACCACCGCAGCCAGAACAATGGCACAAGCAGCCCAAGGTCTCCAAATGGAGAAAGTGTGCTTTGTCTGCTGCGGTGATAAATATGATGAAGTTTTTCTTGGGGATTCAACTACGATTTTTGAGTACAAGAAAGACATTGAAATTAAATCATATAATATCAGCAATGAAACTTTTAACTATCCATTGGTTTTTGATGATCAGATAAAAGGCGACACTTCTGAAGTTAATGCAAAAATAATTCTTGAAGTTTTTGAAGGTAAAACCAGGAATGGCGCTTTCCATACGATAGCTGCAAATGCAGCATTGGCTTTATACTGTGCAGAAATTTCTGATGATTTAGATGAATGTTTGAAATCAGCTGAAGAATCAATTTTAAGCAGAGCCGCTTTAAATAAATTAAATGAACTTAAAATCTATTTGGAAATGCTGTATGAATATTCTTGATGAAATTATTGCTGTAAAGAAAAGAGAAATTTCGGAATTAAAGAAGAAATACTCTCTTAATTCTTTCAGGGAGATGGAATTTTATAGTTCAAAATCATTGAGGTTTTCAAATAGGATTAAAAGAAATGATCATCTTTCAATAATTGCTGAGATAAAAAAAGCAAGTCCATCTAAAGGAATTATACGTGAGGATTTTAATCATCGTAAAATTGCAAATATTTATTTTGAAGAGGGGGTTGATGCAGTTTCTGTTTTAACAGATAAAAACTTCTTTAAAGGAAAAATCACCTTCCTATCTGACATTGCAAAGGAAAAACAAGCTCCCCTGCTGAGAAAAGATTTTATAATTGATGAATACCAGGTATTTGAATCAAAAGCTAATGGAGCTGATATGATTCTATTGATTTGTGAAGCTCTTTCTAAAAATCAGATTAATGAATTGACATCATGCTTCAAATGAAATTGGTTTGGAAGTTTTACTCGAACTTCATTCAGAAGATCAGTTGGGTAAAATTGATTTTTCATTAAATAAACTGATTGGAATTAACAACAGAAATCTCAATAATTTTTCAGTTGATTTAACAACCACAGAAAAGATAAGAAAGAAAATTCCGGATGATGTAATTGTTATTTCTGAAAGCGGAATACATAAAAAAGATGATATTAAATATTTATATGATTCGGGTGCAAATGGAATTCTTATTGGAGAATATTTAATGAGAAGTAAAGATATAAGATCAGGATTAAAAGAAATTAAAGAATGGTGTATGGTTGAAAGTTAAAATTTGCGGAATTACAAATAAAGAAGATGCACTTTTCGCTGAAAGTCTTGGAGCAGATGCAGTTGGATTTATTTTTTATAAAGAAAGTAAAAGATATATTTCTCCGGAATCTGCATCGGAAATAATTAAATCACTTTCTCCAATAACAATTAAAGTTGGTGTATTTGTAAATGAATAATCCTGAAGAGATAAATAAAATTGCATCACAAAGTTAAATTGAATATTCGTTCAGCTTCATGGCGATGAAAACCCTGATATTATTGATAAAATTGATTTCCCGTAATTAAAACTTTCAGAATAAACGGAGCTTTTGATTCTCAAAATTCTTAAAGAATACCTGCCTGTCCGGCAGGCAGGTAAAAATGTGACTTTTCTTTTTGATTCATACTCTAAGGAAGATTTTGGAGGAACAGGATATAAATTTAACTGGGATTTAATTCCTAAAGAGGCTTAATGGAAATTTTATTCTTGCAGGAGGAATATCTGTTGATAAACTGGAAGAGATTTTTTACAAAATTAAACCTAAAGCGATTGATATTACTTCGTCACTTGAGAAATCTCCCGGTATAAAGGATCATAAAAAGTTAAAAGAATTTTTTAAAAAATTTAATTCACTAAGGAGCTGATTATGTTAATAATGATGAAGCTTGATTCACCAAGAGAACATATTGAAAAAGTAAAGAAAAAGATAATTTCATTTAACTGCACTCCACATGAAATTCCCGGATCTGTAAAGCTCGCAATCGGAATTACGGGACCATCCGCTAAACTTTCTGAAGACGATTTCCTTACAATGGATTCAGTGGACGAGGTTGTAAGAGTTTCAAAACCATACAAGCTGGTGAGCCGTGAAATGAAATCCGAAGACACAATTATAAAATTTAATAATGCTTCTATCGGAGGAGAAAATTTAACTATAATTGCAGGTCCCTGCTCTGTGGAAAGCAGGCAGCAGATTTTTGATATTGCCGGTGAGCTGAAAGAAATTGGCATTAAATTTTTGAGAGCAGGCGCTTATAAACCGCGTTCAAGTCCTTATTCTTTCCAGGGATTAAAAGAAAAAGGAATTGAATATCTTCTGGAAGTTAAAAAAGAACTCGGATTAATGATCGTTACTGAAGCAAAGGATACAAATGCGCTTCCTTTAATCTCTGAAGTTGCAGATATAATTCAGATTGGGGCAAGGAATATGCAGAACTTTTCACTTTTAGAAGAAGTTGGACAGCTTCCAAATGCAGTTCTGTTAAAAAGAGGTTTGGCTGCAACGATAGAAGATCTTTTGATGAGCGCAGAATATATTTTATCCCAGGGAAATTATAATGTTATTCTTTGCGAAAGAGGAATAAGAACTTTTGAAACTTATACAAGAAACACACTTGATCTGAATGCAATCCCTGTAATTAAAAAGAATTCTCATCTTCCCATTATTGTTGATCCTTCTCATGGAATCGGAATCTGGGATAAAGTTCCTGCAATGGCTATGGCTGCAATTGCCTGCGGTGCAGATGGTGTTATGATTGAAGTTCATAATAATCCTGAGAAAGCTTTATCCGATGGATTTCAATCTCTGACTCCTAAAAATTTTAAAGCTCTTTTGAATAAGCTTGAGCTGTTGGCTCCGATTGTAAATAAAAAAATTGATATTGGGGTTGCCGTTGCCTGAATATAATCTACCAGATTCATCTGGAAAATTTGGGAAGTATGGCGGCAAGTTTGTCCCTGAGACTTTAATTACTCCTTTAAAAGAACTGGAAGAAATTTATTTTTCTTTGAAGAATGATGAATCATTTAATAAAGAATTAAATCAGCTTCACAAAGAATATTCCGGAAGACCAACTCCATTAACTTTTGCTCAAAATCTTACCAATCATTATGGAAAAGGAAAAATCTATTTAAAGAGAGAAGATCTCTGCCACACGGGTGCACATAAAATAAATAATGCATTGGGACAAATTCTCCTTGCAAAAAAACTTGGAAAGACAAGAATAATTGCTGAAACGGGAGCCGGACGGCATGGGGTTGCAACAGCAACAGTTTGTGCAAAGTTCGGATTGAAATGTGTTGTGTATATGGGTGAAGTTGATATGGAGCGACAGAGTTTAAATGTATTCAGGATGAAACTGCTGGGAGCTGAAGTAAAGCCAGTTTCTTCAGGAAGCAGAACTCTTAAAGACGCAACTAATGAAGCAATAAGAGACTGGGTAACTAACATAAACAATACGCATTATATTATTGGTTCAGTCGTCGGTCCTCATCCATATCCTTTGATGGTTAGAGATTTTCAATCAGTTATTGGAAGAGAGACTAAAGAACAGATTTTACAAAAAGAAGGAAAGCTGCCTGATTATATTTTAGCCTGTGTTGGTGGAGGCAGCAATGCAATTGGAATTTTTTATCCATTTATAAATGATAATATAAAGCTTATTGGTGTTGAGGCAGCAGGATTAGGTTTAAATACAAACAAACACAGTGCAACTTTATCCTTAGGTAGAGAAGGAATATTTCATGGAATGAAAACATATCTTCTTCAAAATGAAGATGGACAGGTAAGTGAAGTTCATTCAATATCTGCAGGATTAGATTATCCGGGAGTTGGGCCGGAACACAGCTATCTTAAAGATGAGTCGAGAGTAAAATACTTTTCGGTTACAGATGAAGAAGCATTACTGGCTGCAAAGTTAATATCAGAGAAAGAAGGAATTATTCCTGCTCTTGAGACAGCCCATGCAATTGCTTACCTGGAATATTTAATGCCCCAAACAAAAAAGGATGAAATAATTATTTTAAATGTCAGTGGAAGAGGCGATAAAGATTTGAATACTATTGAAAAGAATTTATCACTGTAATACTAAATGTCATTTACTTCAGATTATATTAAAAATAAAAATGAAAAAGGAGAAAAAATCCTTTCCGTTTTCCTAACCAGTGGATTTCCTGACAAAAATAATTTTGTTAAGCTTGCCCTTGATATTCTGAATGCGGGTGCTGATATGCTTGAGATTGGTTTTCCTTTCAGCGATCCGCTTGCTGATGGTCCGATAATTCAGGAATCTTCACAAGAGGCAATTAAGAATGGAATTAATCTTGCGACAACTTTCAAATATGTTAAAGAAATAAGAAAGGAAACTGATAAACCAATAATTCTAATGGGATATGCAAATCCCGTTTTAAGTTATGGTATAGAAAAGTTCGCCGATGACATTAAAAGCCTCAGGCGTAAATGGAGTTATAATTCCTGATGTTCCAATTGATGAGTTTGATAATTTCTTTAGCAGTGCTTTTGATGGGATTGATAAAATTCTTCTAATCACTCCAACAACAAATCAAGAACGTGTAAAGGAAATTGATTTTAAGAGCAGCGGATTTGTTTATTGCGTTAGTGTAAGCGGAACAACAGGTTTACACAACAAAGATAAAAGCATTGAGTTTGTAAAAGAAAATCAAAAGCTTGTAACTAAAAATAAAATGCTTGTTGGCTTTGGTATTTCTAATGAAGATGATGCTAAAAAATATATCCCTTTTTGTGACGGCGTAATTGTAGGTAGCGCAGTTATTAAATCACTTATGAACGATGATAACGATTATTCACAAACGTTAAATCTTACCAGAAAGTTAAAACAATCAACAAAAGTGTTTATTTAATTTTTACAATCATTTCTATTTCCACAGCAGCATCAAGAGGAAGTTCATTAACTCCTACAGCGCTTCGAACATGTTTTCCTTTTCCGCCAAATATTTTTTCTAATAATTCTGACGCTCCATTTGCAACCTGAGGCTGGTTTGTAAAATTCTCTGTACTGTTTACAAAAACTGTAAGCTTAACAATTTGTTCAATGCTATCTAAATTATTAATAACCCCTTTAACAGCCGCAAGACAATTTAATGCACAAACCTCGGCTGCTTTTCTACCTTCATCTATCATTATATCTTTACCAAGTTTGCCTTTATACTTTAACTCACCTTTTACAGAAGGAATTTGTCCTGCCGTAAAAACAAGCTTATCAATTTTTAATGCTGCTAAATATGCTGCAAGAGGTTTTGGTGCATCGGGAATTTATAACCTAATTGTTTTATTTTTTCTTCAATCATTTTAAACTCCGGATTTTATTATTTTGTGTGGTAACTACTTTTATTTGTTAAGCTAAACTTAGGAAATATAAAAATGATTGAAAATAAATTTGAAGAATTTGTCGGGATTGTACGAAGGTTAAGAAAAGAATGTCCGTGGGACAGAGAACAAACCAATGACTCTATTAAAGCAAACACTATTGAAGAAGCTTATGAAGTTGTTGAAGCAATAGATCATAAAAATTTTGAAGAATTGAAAAAAGAACTTGGTGATCTGCTTCTTCACGTTGTATTTCATTCAACTATAGCTGAAGAAGGAAATCATTTTAAGCTTGAAAATGTTATTGATTCTATACGGGAAAAGTTAATCAGAAGACATCCGCATGTTTTTGGTAATGTTAAGGTAAATGGTTCCGAAGAAGTGAAGAGAAACTGGGAGGAAATAAAATTAAAAGAAGGAAGAAAATCTGTGGTGGATGGTGTTCCTTCTAATCTGCCCGCTTTGCAGAGAGCTCACAGGCTTCAGGAGAAAGCTTCTAAAGTTGGATTTGATTGGGAAAAGAAGGAAGATGTTTGGAAAAAGGTAATTGAAGAAATAGAAGAGATGCACGAGGTAGAAAAACTCAAATCTCAATGCGCCAAAGGCGGATCAAATCTCAAAAATGAAAATGATATTCTTGAACAATTGGAGAGTGAAATGGGTGATGTATTTTTCGCTTTGGTTAATTATGCAAGATTTCTTGAAGTTAATCCTGAGAATGCTTTAAGAAGAACTAATGAAAAATTTGTAAAGAGATTTAAATATATTGAAGATAAAATTTCTGAATCGGGGAAAAAAATGTCGGAATCTTCTTTAAAAGAAATGGATATATTCTGGGAAGAGAGTAAAAAAATATTAAAATAAATTTTTCTTTAGAGGAATTAAATTATTTTTCGTGTTTTTCATAAGCATCAATAATGTCCTTCACAAGCCGGTGCCTAACAATATCACCTTTATCAAAATATACAAATCCGACTCCTTCAATATTGCTTAAAATTTCTTTAGCCTGGATAAGACCGCTCACAGTTCTTGGCGGAAGATCAATCTGTGTAATATCTCCGGTTATAATTGCCTTTGAGTTTGCACCGAGTCTTGTTAGAAACATTTTCATCTGAACATCGGTTGCATTCTGGGCTTCATCAAGAATAACAAAAGCATTATTAATTGTTCTTCCTCTCATATAAGCAAGCGGCACTATTTCAACAACTCTTTTTTCAATATAGGTCTTAAGTTTTTCAGAAGGCATCATATCATCAAGTGCATCATATAAAGGGCGAAGATACGGATCAATCTTTTCACGAATATCCCCGGGTAAAAATCCGAGGCTTTCTCCGGCTTCAACTGCTGGTCTGGCAAGGACAATTTTATTTACATTTCCCTTTTTGTGAGTGGCAACTGCCATTGCAACAGCAAGATAGGTTTTGCCCGTTCCGGCAGGACCTATCGCAAAACAAATATCATTTTTATTTGCGGTTTTAACATAATTTATTTGTCCGGGGGTTTTTGCTTTAATAGAATCATTTTTTGTATAAAGTATTATCGAATCGAATTCCTTATCGCTTACAATTTCCTTTCCTTCTATAGTGAGATCCAGAATTGTTTCAATATCTTTTTTTTCAAGCCTGCCATTTGTATTAAGTACATAAATCATTTCTTTAAGGATTTTCTCAATTGTTTCAACTTCCTCAAGAACACCTTTAATTACAACATTCTCTCCTCTTACAAATATTGAGGCATTAAAACGATCTTCAATTAATTTTAAGTTTGAATCATTCATTCCAAGCAATGAAAGTAAATCAACATTATCAATTGTCATTCGTTTTTCAGTAGCGGTCATTTTTTTCCTTTTTAAAATAAAAAACCCTCATTACCATATAATTGGTAATAAGGGTTATTAAACTAAATATTACTAAAGAAAATCAAAGTTTACTGAACTGGAGCAGGTTTATAGTTTGCTCTTAATTTTTCATACTTAGATTTTTCTTCTTCAGTAAGTTTTGGAACTTTGAATGTCTGTTTAGGATAAATTAAATCAGGATTTTTAATCTGATCCCTGTTTGCCTTATAAATAACCGGCCAGGCAAAACCATTACCATAATGTTCCTTCTTCTTGGCAATGTTCCATAAGCAATCACCCTTAACAACTGTGTACATAATTTCCTGAGGTACTTCAACCCATGCATCAAGAGATCTTTGTAGTTGGTTATGAACTTTATCAAAAAATTCAGGTAGAGCACTTATCTTATTCATCTTAAGTGCATTAAGATCTTTTTGCCTGTCAGCTTTTGGACCTTCTTTTCTCTTAATCTTTCCTTCAAGTTCGTTGACAGCTTTTCTAAAGTTATCAACATCAGATTTTGTAGCACCCACGAGGGAATATAATTCATTCATACAATCATCAAAGCTTTTGATATTCATGTTATTCATGTTATCAATATCGCTTCTTAATGTGCTAATTTCCTGCTCAAGAGCTTGTTTTCTAGCTTTTAAGCGATTCATTTCAGCTTCCCATTCTTCTTCAGTCATATCTTTATCCTGAGCTAAGATGGCTTTCGGGAAAATAGATAAGAAGAAGACGAGAGACAAAATGCCAAATAAATATTTTTTTAATGCCATTGATTTTCCTCCGAATTCAATTTTTTGATAAATTTTTATTGCATTTTATTTTGTTGCATGTTGTCCATGCTTGTAGGAAGCTTTTTCAGGTTAGCCCTTGTTTCTTCCTTATCTTTCTCACACTGCTGTAGTTTTGCATTCTTATCAGCAATTTCTTTTTCTAAGCGGGTTCTTTCATCCTTTAAGGAATTAGCTTCTGATTCTAGCGAATTAACTTCACTCCTTAAACCGTTAAGCTCAGCCATTTGAGCTTCACTAACACCACCACATCCGCTCCAGGTTAGAATAAAGAATCCTAATGCTGCGGAAATCATGGTGCCTTTTACAACTTTGATTATGTTCATAAGACAACCTCCGATTTTATTTTTTTTGGGTTTTCTAAGTTATTACAAATGAATATTGGAATCAACAAAATTTGATATTAAATAATATTAACAAAAAGGGTTATGCCGCTCTAAGGTCATCAAATTTTGCCCTACTTATATAAGAAATTCGTTAGTTAATAGCAAGTTAAGTTAATGTTAGATAGTTTAATTTTGCTTTGGATAACAAAATAAAAATTCCTGCTATCATCCTTTAATTAATTTCTTCTTTCTAAAAGTAAAACCTTACTAATAATTAAATAAGTCTTCTTTCAACAAATGAAGTAAAGGAATTTCCTGCAATTATTATGTGATCGAAAACAGGTATATCAAGTATCTTGCCGGCCTCTACCATTTTTTTTGTTATTGATATATCCTCGTTGCTTGGCTCCGGGTTACCGCTTGGATGATTGTGAAGGAGAATTATGCTTGCCGACCTATGATCAATGGCGGCTTTAAAAACCTCTCTTGGATGAACAACACTTGAATTAAGATTACCAACTGATATTATCTCACGAAAAATTATTTTATTTGCAGAATTTAAACAGACAAGTATAAATTGTTCTTTTAACTCATCCTTTAAAAGAGGAATAAAAATTTCTGCGACATCCTGAGGAGAAGTAATTTTTCTTTCGTTGAACCATTTTGACTGTGAAAGAATCCTTCTGCTTATTTCAAATGCCGCAAGCAATGTTGCTGCTTTATCTTTTCCTATCCCGTCAATTCTCATCAAATCAGATAAAGTCTTTGAAGCGAGGAATGCAAGGTTCCTGTTTGTTATAATCATTTCATTGGCAATAGCAACTACAGATTTACCCTTTCTGCCTGTTCTTAACAGTATAGCCAAAAGCTCCGCATCAGAAAGATTTTGAGGACCTCTCAATGTTAATTTTTCCCGGGGACGATCTTCTAAAGGTAAATCCTTTACCCCCATCACCTGACTCCTTTCAGAATTAATGAATTTAAAACTGCTTAAAAAAGTAATATGACGAACTAAATAATTCTAATTTTATTTCCCGGTTTTAAATTTATCAACCAGCTCAAAGTAACCTTCATTGTAGCGGACTATATTAATAAAAACATTAAGATGATCTTCGTTGAAAGAAATATTATTATGAAATCCATTAACAGTTATTCCGCTTTCCATTTTAGATTTAATATTTTTTCTGTCCCGGCTTATATTTCTTAAAACTGTTATAATATATTTTGCTGTATCATATCCATAAAGAACATTCCTGTTTGCATCGGTCTTTGTTCTTGAAAGGAAATTTTTATTAAACTCCTGATAATCACTATTATTATAATCAATAAAATAATCCGATTCAAAAATCATTTTATTACTTAATTCCGGTGATGTTTCAAAACCTCTTGCCAAAAACCAATCCTGGTTTCCATACAATGAGATATTAATACTGTTGCGTACAAGCTGTGAAAGAATTAGCGGTGCATCTGATTTATCAACAAGCGGAATATAAAGTCCTTCGGTAGCAACAAGTTCAGTTGAATCAATGGTTATTCCTGATGAGAGATCTTCACTTTTATAGGTATATTTCTTAATAATTTTTCCGCCAAGTTTTTCAAATTCTTTAATAAACTCTGCTGCAAGCAATGGTGAATATCCATCAATCGAATTAAGTACAGCCATGCTTCTTTTATTTTCAACATAATAAATATATTGAGCAATTCCCCTCGCTCTTATTACAAAGTTAGGATTAGCCTGAAAAAAATTTTCATTAATTAAAGTAAGGTCATTATCAGTAGCAGTTGGTGAGATAATCGGCATATCAGTCCCGCTGAATTCTTCCAAAGCTATTTCAACTTCGCTGCTGAAAAGAGGACCAATAACTAATTTTATAGATGGGTCATTTACAATTTCATTTTTAATACTAATGATTTTGCTGCTGTCATTTTCAGTATCTTTTATTATAAGCCCGATTTTATCTTCCCTGCCATATGTTGAATTCATCGATTGCATATTTTATTCCTTCAAGTATTTCTTTTGAAGCGGTTAAAGAGCTATTTGAAATTCCTTTCAGAGGCAGCATTGCACAAATATTTGTTACATTACTTTTAGTTATAACTGCTCCCTCTGAAATTTGAGATATTAATGACTCAGCTTCGCTTCTGAATTTAGAATCCGGATATAGTTTAGTAATTTCATTAAGAACTGCGCGGGCATCTTCAAATTCTTTTTTGCTAAGCTGTAATTTAGCAGTTATCAATAGAAGGAATGATTTTATTTTTTCATTATTAAAGGATTTATATAATGATTTTACTTGTGTCTCGTTTAAATATGTAAGAGCCAGGTTTTCTGCATCTGCTGCAGCCTGATTTAAATAAACTAAGGATTCAGAATCATTGAGAATAATTAATAGCTGATTAAAAGATTTGATATAATCTTTTTCTCCAAGGTAAATTTTTGCAAGTAATAATCTTGCTTCACTTACATAACGGCTCGAAGGATAATTATTCAGAAAATCCAATGTTGAAGATTTTGCCTCACCAATTTTATCCAGAGCAAGTAAAATTTTTCCTTTAAAAATATAAGATGCGGTTGTTCTTGAATTTACAGGAGATTTTATAATATTTTCAAAAAGTGCTAGGGCTTCATAATATTTTTTCCCATCATAAAGCTTAAGTGCTTTTTCAAAATCAGGATTATTTTGCGGGAAGGAAAATAAAGAAAAGAGGAAAAGAATAAGACATATTAACTTAAAGCTAAATTTCATTTGTACCTGTTTGTAAGATTGAAGCGGCTTTCTCCTTACCTTCAAATGCAAATTTATTCTGAGGGTCAATCATTAAGGCAAGTTCATAGTATTGAAGAGCATCTTTGGTTTTATTTGTTCTTAAATAAGTTTCTCCTAATTCAGAATATATTTCAGATGGAGGGTATTCAACCATTCCAATAAACTTGTGAAAGTTTTCCTCTGCTTTTAAATATTCCCCAACTTTAAGAAATATTTTACCAGCCCACTCGTAAACAGCTGATTCGTTCTGATTGAGTTTCATCGCCCTGGAAATATAAGAAACCGAATGTGTAAACATATTGAGATGATAATAAATAATTGCAAAAACTAAATTTAGCTCCCAGAAGCCTGCATAAAATATTTCTGATTTTTTAGCATACTCAAGTGCGCTCTCAAAATTTCCTAATCGAATTTCAGTCTTGGCAAGATAAATATAAGTTTCATGAAAAAGTTCGGTTTTTTTTCCTGAAGAAACAAAATGCTGAAAGTTAATTTTTGCCAGTTCATAATTTGACAGCATGAAAAAAGAATAACCAAGAAAGAAAGCAACAATCGGATCCTCAAAAATACTTAATGATTGAAGTGTAGAAATAACTTCTTCCCACCGGGAATTTCTTAAAAGTAGCTGGGCATAAAACAATTTTGCAGTATTGTTTTCCGGATTCCCATCAATATATTCTTCAAGAATTTTTTTGGATGATTCTATATTCCTCTGCTTTTCAAATAATTCTGCCAGGGAAAAATAAGCTTCAACATAATCCGGCTCATCTTCTATTATTGAATAATAGATCTGCATTGCATGAAGATTATCTCCATTAGCTTCATAATTCTCAGCGGATTTCATCCTGTTTTCAATATTATATTTAGAATTTATTCCCATTCTATAGTTGAAGGTGGTTTTGAACTGATATCGTAAACAACTCTGTTAATACCGCGAACTTTATTAATTATTTTATTTGAAACCTTTGCAAGAAAATCATGTTCAAACCGGAACCAGTCAGCAGTCATTCCATCTATAGAGGTTACAGCTCTAAGAGCGAGAACATTTTCATAAGTCCTTGCATCACCCATAACTCCTACACTATTTACAGGAAGTAACACTGCAAATGCCTGCCAGATATTATTGTATATGCCCGCTTCTTTTATTTCTTTTACAAAAATATCGTCAGCCTCTCTAAGAATGTCAAGTCTCTCCTTTGTTATTTCTCCAAGAACTCTAACCGAAAGGCCGGGGCCCGGGAAAGGATGCCGCGAAATAAAGTCTTCATGTATTCCAAGTTCTCTACCAACTTTTCTAACTTCATCTTTAAATAATTCTCTAAAAGGTTCAATCAATTTTAAGTTCATTTTCTTGGGAAGGCCGCCAACATTATGGTGAGTTTTAATTGTTGCTGATGCGCCTTTAACACTAACAGATTCTATAACATCGGGATAAAGAGTTCCTTGAACCAGGAAATCCGCTTTGCCATATTTTTTTGCCTCTTCCTCAAATATTTCTATAAATGTATTGCCTATAATTTTTCTTTTTTGTTCGGGATCAATTACTCCTTTTAATTTATTTAAGAATCTTTCCGATTCATTAAGATGAATATAATTTAATTTAAACTCTTTGAAATTTTTACCTATCGTCTCACTCTCATTTTTTCTCATTAACCCGTTATCAATATGGATACACAACAGGTTATCGCCGATGGCTTCTTTAACAAGAACGGCTGCAACTGTTGAGTCCACACCGCCGCTTAAAGCACAAATAGCGCTGGATGAACCTACAAGTTTTTTAATTTCAGATATTTTTAATTGAATGAAATTATGAGGAGACCAGCTGCCCGAACACTTACATATATTAAAGAGGAAATTCCTGATTATTTTTTCGCCTTCCTCTGTATGCGCAACTTCTGGATGAAACTGGACGCCATAAATTTTTCTGTCTGAATCAGCAATTGAACAGATTGGAGAATGATCAGATTTGGCGAATACTTTAAATCCTTCCGGAAGTTTTGTTAGATAATCTCCATGACTCATCCATGCAACGGATTCTGTTTTAACACCTTTAAATAATTCATCCTCTTCATTAATAATAAGATTTGCTTTTCCATATTCACGATCACCAGCTGGTTCTACTACGCCACCGGAAATTTTGCATATTAGTTGAAGTCCATAGCATATCCCTAAAACAGGAATTCCAAGATTAAGTATTCCGGAATTAAGTTGAGGAGAACCTTCATCATAAACACTCATTGGTCCGCCTGAAAGAATTATCCCTGCCGGCGATAATGATTTTACTTCATCAACAGAAATTTTATGAGAATGAATTTCAGAATATACATTTGCTTCACGAACTCTTCTTGTAATAAGCTGGGTGTATTGTGAACCAAAATCTATAATTAAAATTAATTCTTCCGGTTTCATAATTGTGTTGGTTTAAAAAGAAAAACAAAAATCCGGTTAGGAATTTTTGTTTCTCAGAATCTAAAAAATAAAAAAAATTATTCCTGACCAATTAATTTCTTGTAATCTTCTGCATTAAGAAGATCATTCAAATCATTGAGATCATTAATTTCTATTTTAACCATCCAGCCTTTTCCATAAGGATCGTTATTTACATCTTCCGGTGTATTTGTTAAATCCTTATTTACATCCAGAACTTTACCGCTGCAAGGTACAAAAAGGTCACTAACTGTTTTTACAGCTTCAATCGTTCCGAAAGTATCTCCTTTTGTTATTTCCTTTAAATCAGGATTAATATCTACGAAAACAACATCACCAAGTTCACCCTGTGCATATTCAGTAACACCTATATATCCAACATTACCTTCAACTCTTATCCATTCATGATCATTTGTATATTTTAAGTTATCCGGAAAGTTCATAGCATCCTCAAAAGAATTGTTTAATTAAAATTATTTGTTCAATGTTTATTTTGAAATACTTAGAAAACAAAATTATCCAAAAAACTTGTATCAAATTTTCCTGTTAAGAATCTCTCATCCTGCAACACTTTAAGATGAAAAGGAATTGTAGTTTTAATACCTTCAACTGTAAACTCTTCCAAAGCTCTTCTGCCCCTTGCAATTGCGTGTTTTCTATCTGTTCCCCAAACAATTAGTTTTGCAATCAGCGAATCATAATAAGGTGGAATAGTATAAGATTGATAAATATGTGAATCCAACCTGACGCCAAATCCGCCTGGAAAATGAAGTGAAGTAATTTTACCGGGAGAGGGTCTGAAATTATTCTCAGGATCTTCAGCATTAATTCTGAATTCAATACTATGCCCGATCGGTTTTCTTGGAAGAGTTTCAATTTTTTTCCCCCCGGCAACTAAAATCTGCTGGCGAATAAGGTCAACATCATAAACAGCTTCGGTAACAGGATGTTCCACCTGGATCCTCGTATTCATTTCCATAAAGTAAAAATGTTTATGCTTATCAAGAAGAAATTCTACTGTGCCGGCTCCTTCATAATTAACAGCTTTGGCACCAAGGATAGCTGTTTCGCCCATTTTATTTCTGGTCTCAACATCAATTGCAGGTGAAGGACTTTCTTCAATTAATTTTTGATGACGTCTTTGTACGGAACAATCCCTTTCACCATAATGGTACACATTTCCAAAAGTATCTCCCAATATCTGGATTTCAACATGCCGCGGGTTTTCTATAAACTTCTCTAAATAGACATCCGAATTTCCAAATGCTGATTCGGCTTCAGTTTTTGCCATTTGAAAAGCTTTATCAAATTCTTTTTCTTCCCAAACTATTCTCATACCTTTACCGCCGCCGCCAGCCGACGCTTTAATTATAACCGGGAAACCAATTTCCTGAGAAATTATTTTACCTTCATCGCCTGATTTTATTACTCCATCGCTGCCGGGAATAACAGGTACACCATGTTTTTTCATTGTATCTTTAGCAAATGCTTTATCTCCCATTGCATTAATCATTTGTGGTGAAGGACCAATGAATTTAATTTTTGATTCCTGGCATATCTCAGAAAAATCTGCATTCTCAGCTAAAAAACCATAACCGGGATGAATTGCATCCGCTCCGGTAACCTGAGCAGCAGAAATAATCAGTGGTATCTTTAAATAGCTATCTTTGCTTGGAGGCGGGCCAATACAAACTGCTTCATCAGCAAATGTAACATGAAGAGAATCTCTGTCAGCTTCAGAATATATAGCGACAGTTTTAATGCCTAGTTCTTTGCATGTCCTTATTATTCTTAAAGCTATTTCGCCACGGTTGGCAATTAATATTTTATTAAACAATGTTTCCCTCTTAATAAGAGCAGGAATTTCAATTAACCTGAATCAGGAAAAGAGGCTGATTGTACTCAACCGGTTTTCCATTTTCCACAAGAATTTTAACAACTTTCCCGCTGACATCAGACTCAATCTCATTCATTAACTTCATTGCTTCAACAATACATAATACGCTGCCGGATGAAACAGAATCCCCCACATTAACATAAGAATCCGCATCAGGGGCAGGAGCTCTATAAAAAGTTCCAACTATTGGTGAACGAATTTCATGAATATTTTCCTGAGCCTCGGTTTTTGCAGGTAATTTTTCTTCGGCGGTTTTTTCTGTAACGGGGAAAGATTGCGGAATAAGCTGAGGTTGAGTGAATGTCTGGAAACCTCTTATCTTTTTAGCAATTTTTACTCTCAACCCGTTTTCTTCAACTTCAAGATCGGTAATATCACTTGTATCAACAATTTTAACAAGTTTTTTAATCAGATTTAAATCCATTTAAATACCTTTTATTAAGATTTTACTCTTTCAACATATTCCCCGGAACGGGTGTCCACTTTTAATAAATCATTTATATCAACAAAAAGAGGAACATTAACGGTTGCCCCTGTTTCTAATTTTGCCGGTTTCAAAGCACCGGTAGCAGTATTGCCTTTAAAGCCAGGCTCTGTTGAAGTGACTTTAAGATAAGCAAAAATCGGTGGTTCAATTGTTATGATTTCATCGCCGCTAAACAAAATTTCCAATTCTTCACTTTCTTTAAGAAATTTTATACCGTCACCAATAAATTCGATGGGAATATTAATCTGTTCATATGTTTCATTGTCCATACAAACAAGGAAATCGCCCTCACGGAAAAGATACTGGTATTTTCTTCTTTCTACTCTAACTATATCAATTGATTCGCCTGCCCTGAAGGTATTGTCCAGGACCTTGCCCGTTTTTAAATTCTTAAGAGTTGATCGTACAAATGCCCCGCCTTTACCCGGTTTAACATGCTGGAATTCTACTACTGAATATAAATCATTTTTAAATTTAATAATTAAACCATTCCTGAAGTCTGAAGTATCTGCCATAAAAATAAATGTTTATCTTTTTATTGTGTGAAAAAAAATAGATACATAAGTTCTGAAAGTCAATCAGAAAGCCGTTTATTCTATCTGCGAGAGATAACGGTCAACTTCTCTGAATGCAGTAGAAGTTGGGTAATCTTTTTTTATGGTTTCGAATAATTCTTTTGCCTGATCATTATTACCCACTTTTAAATAATTTATTCCAGCATCAAGCATATAGTCGGAGTTCAAGGGATTATCTTTTGAAACTCTTGAAGCTTTTAAAAAAAGATTCGCTGCTTTTTCATATTCTTTTTTATCTGCATAAATACCAGCCTGCCCGGCCAGAGCAGATGCTTTATAAGTTTTATTGCTGCCGGAGTAATCTTCATAATATTTTAGTGCTTCATCATTTCTACCCAGGAAGTTATATGAATTAGCAAGATAAATTTTAGAAAGTTCCCCGTTCTCAGTACTTCCATAATCTTCAACAATCTTTTTTAAGCCGGCAATATTTGTCCCTTCTTTTCCTTCAATCGCTTCAAGATAAGAGCCCCTGTCATAAAAATTCATTACTCGTGAAAGTTGTTCTCCGGCAATCCTGTTATTTTCACTCCGATTATTCAAGTAGAAATAAACTATGGCAATAACTGCTAAGATTATTCCCCCAACAACCAGTATCCGAGATCTGTTCTCTTCAAAATAACCGTAAACTTTATAATAAGTAGATACTAATTTATCTTCTTTTATTTCTCTCCTGGAAAGTTTTTTCTTTTTAGTTAACATAAAGTCCTTATTTATAATAAAACGACTAAAAATTAGAGTGTAAATTTAGTAAAGTTGGAGTTAATTCCATAAAAAACAAAACAATTGTTTAATTGTCAGATTGCTGAATTATTTTGAGAATTTAACCAAATAAACAATTTAGGAGTTAAAGGATTCTACCAAAGGCATTCCTTCGGAACTTCGGAAGACCTGCAACCTTTGGAACGATCATAATAAATTGTACGCCCGGCAGGATTCGAACCTGCAACCTTTGGAACCGGAATCCAACATTCTGTCCAGTTGAACTACGGGCGCAGGTTGAATTGTTAATTAACAATGAACAATTAACAATTTTCAATGTTAAAATAAAAAGAATAAAGATTACTATTCACGAAAAAGTAATTTGAAGGAATTGGTTTTCAATGTTAATTGTAATTCTTAACTGCTAATTATATTAGTTAACTAATCCTGATATGATTTGAAAAAATCCATGCTTTGCCGTTAAAATATACTTCTACTCTATAGACACCTTTTTTATCAACTAAAAAATTTGCTTCATTATTTATAGTTGTGTTTACTTTTTTGCCGTTATGGATTAACCTTATCTCTGCTTTTGAAACAGGAAGATAAACTTTAAGATTAACTTTTTTTGTTAATGGTACATTTTCTCCCATCTGATAAATCTTTCCTCCTGACTTTGCAAAGAATCGGAATCCTTTGGAATCATGATGATAATCATTTGCAAAGAAACATCTTCCTTCTCTAAGTGATTCATAAATAATTCTTTTTGTAGTTTCTATAGCTTTTTCACTTTTTCCTTTTACCAATTCAACTTCAGAAATGATGTGTGTTCTTATAGATTTGAATAAAACTTTATAAGGAAATATTTCAACTTCAAGAAATCCAAGTAAATTATATTTATGAGCATGTGCATCTACACCGCCAATACCTACAACTCTTCTTTTCAGGTTTAGTTCATCCCACAACTTTAAAGTTTCCTGCGGTGGCGCAACAATAGATTTTAAAGGATGGAGAAATGCCTGGTATTTATTTTGTTCTGTAAGATTTTCCATCCATTCAGACATATGGTTCCAGATTTCAATCCCTGTAAAATCTTCGGAATCCCACTCATTCCATGGATAAGCTGGATGTTCCTTCATGTGTTTTCTTTTTTCGTGAGGATGAGCAATAAAACCAATCCCTCCCTCTTCCTTAACTCTTTTAACATATTGTTTGGCAGAAATTCTGGTTGAGTAAGCTTCATTTATACCAAAAGCGAGGTAATGGTTGATATTATTTTTATCATTTAGCTCGCACCCCACAAGGATAAATGTACTTTTATACCAGCCTTCATAACCTTCATTCATTGCCCTTAATGTATTATGATCAGTAAGGATTATATAATCCAAACCTATTTCAGAGGCAGCTTGTGAAATCTGATCAACTTCACCACTCCCATCCGAAAAGAGAGAATGCATATGTAATGCACCGACATATTCGTACATAATTTGAAACCTAAATAACAGGGCAAAATATAGAGAGAAATAGAATTCTATAAAAGGAATGAAATAAGTTATAATAAAAAAGGCATCCATTTTTGTGGATGCCTTTAAAGTAAAGTTACCAGGATAACTTTTTACGGCATTGCGTAAGCTAATGAAAGATAAGCGAAAGTACCTGCAGCAGGTCCATTACCACCAAGATTGTTGAATCCCTGTCGCAGAACATCTTCATTAACTACAGCATCAAGAGAGAAATTTCCGAGTCTGAAACCACAACCAACTGTAGCGCCTTGAGGTCCGAAGAATGAAGTAACAACAGCTTCATTAAACGTGGTTGCAGATGCTGCGTTTTGAGTTGTAACACTCTGTGTTGAAGCTATATAACCAAACCTTGCAACAAACCAGTCATTCATATTCCATTCTACACCAAGATTCCATATTGGAAATACAAATGCCGAGTTTTTTAATTCAGGACTTGTAGGTGTTGAGCTAATTGTATTGGAAACAGTTGCAAAAGCAGGTCCGCCGGCAAGTAAGAAATCACCAACATGATAATTCATACCGATTCCAAAACCAATAAATGAAATTGAGGGAAGATCGGCTGATGTGGTAGTGGCAGTAGTACCATTATCCGCTGTTCCAGAAGTTGTAACAAAAGCAACTACCGGAACAAATGAAAGTTTTGAAGAATATTGCCAGAATGCTCTTGCGTTAACACCAATGACGGTTTCCGATACTTCACTTTTATTACCTGTTCCTCCTGGTTCAAATGAAGCTTTTGGCATTATGAAAGAAGCTCCTAAATCAAGCATAAAACTGCCACTTAATTTAGTAACAATACCGGCATTAAAACCAATTTGACTTGCTGACCCTGTAGAAGTACTTCCTCCTGCAGGAGTGGCTTCATTTGTTGTATGTGCATAAGCAACACCAAGTCCAAATGAGGTATTACCTGTTTTATATGATCCGATTAACTCAACATTATTATTAAGATTAATTGCAGCACCCGGAACAATTCCGTTAAGAGAATTAACAACACCCAGGCCTGCCGGAGTTAATGGATCTAGTGTACCAATGGAAACTCCCAAAAAGTCATTACGGGTTAACATTGCACCTAAAGAAAGTCCGCCGCCAACATGAAAATTAGTAGCAATAAATTGTCCAACTCCTCCTGGCCCCCAAGGAGCCGCCTGAGAACCGAGATCACCAAATATGAAGTTCTGATAATATCCTGCCCATCCGGGATTTAATGTCATAACAAATGGATCAACTATATAAGGATTATTACCCATACCTCGTAACCTCGCAAAACCACCTGTTTGTTCATATTGAGCAAATGTTGAAACTGAAAAGAGCAAAGTTATTAACCCGAATAAAAAGTATCTTCGGATCATTATGGCCTCCAAGTTTGTTGATAAAATTTCTAAACCTGCTAAACCTCAGGTTCTTTCGAAGGCAAACGTATTATTTTATTTTCATAAAGTCAAATAGAATATGATGATTAGTAATTTTATTTAAGAACTATCATTAAAAGATCTTAATAAGATTTTTGTTGCATTATTATGTTTTTTAATTTATTTTCTTAAAGTCATTACTAAAAAAACATGAATTATATAGAATTTCTTCAAAAATTATCGGATATCTATAAAAATCTTGAGAATTTACATAGTAGCAGTCCAGAAGATCTTGAAGTAACAACAAAAAAACTTTTTGAGGAAATTTCAGGTCCGGAAATAAAGAATTTTTATATTCTTCATACAGATAGAATAATAAAAGAAAAATTCCCTTACTTTGAAGATGAGCTTAAAGCACTCAGGAAAGAATATGACATTAGTTTTTATGAGTTTAGTATTTCCGGGTTTGCCTGCCTGATTATTTTCTGGATTTGGAATAATAAAATTAATTTAACCGAAAAAGAAATATATAAGTTAATTGAGGCAATTTTAATTGGAACTTTTGGTTATAGAATAATTGATATACAGCATGACCTTAATAAAAACATTCAGTATCTCTTCTATATTGGAAGATATTTAATACAAATCCATCAAACGCTAATTCTGGATATCTTCAAAGATGAATTAACAAAAGATGTTATGAATAAATATATTGAAAAATATTCAGTGGCTGAATTTCTTGAAAAAAAGAATAAATGGGTTGGGTGTCCTTTTAGCTGGGATAATCCTGAAATTTTAGGTTATAAGGCAGCTCCTTTTTTTTATATTCTTGAGCTTCTTGCAATCAAAGCAAATAGGAGCAAAGAATTTATCTTAAACATTGAGAAAGGATCTATTGCATTTGCCGCTGCAATGCAGATGATGGATGATACGGCTGATAGTAAAACCGACCTTCAGAATGGAATTGAATCTCTTGCTTTATCGGGATTTTATAAAATATATGGCACAAAAAAACAAATAACTGATTCTCTTATTGAAAATTTTTTGGATTCGGAAAGATCTATAAAAATAGTTAAAACCACTGATAAACTTTTTGACATTGCCAGAGATTGTTTCTCTGAAAATGATGATTTAATATTTTCACTTGGGTTGGAATTTTATTACGACAAATTTTCCAAAGGGGTAATTATTTTAAATTAAACTAAAGGAGGTTCTATGAAAATTTTAAAAACACTTTTAAATTTTGTTAAACTTAGAAATCTCACTTTCAGGAAAAAGCTGGATAAAAGTAAAAATGTGAGATTAAACTTTAGAGATGATTGGAATGATCTCTGGTAATCAATTTAAATCCTTTGCAAATAAAATATCTGTTTTGGGCGGAGAAATTGGCGGAAAGATCTTCTTAAATGAAGATGGTTATTCGATTATTCATTTGCCTAATTTTTCTGATAATAAAAAACAATTTATTACCGATATACCATTTGAAGAGTTAAATGATCAAAATCTTGCGGGTTTCTGGCATACTCATCATTTCAAGAGTTTTCCCAGCCCGCAGGATTTATTCCAGATGATAAAACTTAACTTAATGTTCAAAAGAAAATTCTTGATGGTTATCTTTGGTAAGAGAAAAATATCAATCACTGAATTTAAATTTTTTGTTTTTCCAAAAATCAGATTTGAGAAAATCAAAACCGTGTAGTTAAACCAGCAAAAATTCTTCCCGAAGTTTTTTCTTTTTCGAATATCCCTTCATAAGAGATTGACAGAGACAGGTAGCGGCTAAATCTTGTGTACATATCAATAGAAAAGATATTTTGTATAGAATTAAATGAAGTTGTTGTCAGCTTGTATTCAGATCTTCTATATGTAAGTGAAATATCGGAATTATCAAAAAGTTCTTTACTAATTCTTACCCCGGCAACCGAACTCTCAATAAAATTTGTTAAAAGTTTATTATAGCTTAAAGCAATTGATGATTCTATCAGAGGTATTGCAGAGTATGATAAAAAACCGCCAAAATTTCTGGTTGGTTTTATATCGCCGTTTGTAAATCTGTAACCCCCGTTCAAACCAAGAAATAAATTATTTGTTAGTCTGAAGTTTGTATTCAAGTTCAAACCTTGCCTTGTTTCATTTTCAAAAAGACTATCTATAAAGCTTTTAAAGGTTTCATAATAAATAACATTTTTTCGTGCATCATAAGTTAAACCAGCGGAAAAAAATCTTGCGGGGGAATATCTAAAAGAAAAGAAAATGCTTGTTAAAATAAATTCATTGGATTCAACTTCCATTATTTTTTTGTACAAATCAATCTCTGATGAAGCAAAGAAATAGGTATTTTTTAAGATATTATTTGAATGCTGCAGGTAAATAAACCTCCTGTCGGTTTTAGATTTATTTGTCTGCTGCATAAAAGCAATATTATTTTCCATAATTCCGTTTTCTAACGTATCACTTTTCCCAATGTATCCGCCATATTCAAGCAGATCAGAATTAAATTTAAGATTACTGAAATCCGGTCTGAATCCTAAAACAACACCCGCATAAAATCCGCCGAATCCTTTTTCAAATTGAAGCCCATCTATTGAACCGACATTTGAAATATTCCTGTTCCTGTTTCGACCCAAAGTAACCTGAGATCTTTTTTCAAATTCATATTTAAAAGCGAAATCATAAATCTTAAAGCTGTTCCAAACATTCGATGAAATGCTGTTCCAATCATCAGCGCGATAATTAAAATTAGTATAACTGGTGAAAAACAAATTTGATCCGCCAATCCTGTCGGCGTTTAAAGAAAGAGTATATCTCCACCTCTGATAATCAACTGAACCATTGTTATTTGAAAAATCGGAATTAGATTGAATTGAAAATCTGCCAGATAAACCTGACGGTGGCATGACTTTATAATTTTTATAATTCTCTCTCGGTTGAACTTCTCCTGAAGGTTTATCATTTATTTTCTGTTCTGAGATGATACTATCTTCTTTCACTTCATTTTTTATTTCTGTCTTAACAATCGCAAACAGTTTATCATTCACTTTTAATTCATCCCCGTTTAATAAACTTCCTGCTGATGATTTTGAAGAAGTGAATTCAATCTTAAGAACTGGTTTTAAATTTTTTCCTTTTTTAATATATAATGTATCGTTGGAATTTATTCCTTCCATATTATCAAACTTTACATAAATATATTGAGACGAAACAAATGATACTGTTCCTTCTCTCTCTTCAGTTAAAGTTTGAGAGAATAAATCAACTGAAATGAAAAAGAATATTGATGCTATGGAAAAAGTAAATTTCATTTTTTAATCAATACTTTTATCTCTTAGTAATTGAATTTTGTCTCCATTACCGGTTGGATGACAGCTATAGCAATTTTGTCCCTGATGATGAGCATTCTGATGACATCCGGTAGTACAACTGAACACCATATAATTTGTTGGATCTACGTGACAATCAGAACATTGATCCCATTTATTTCGATGCCTTCCTGTATAAATCGGGAAGTACTGATTATCATGGTCAAAAGTTGATGGAACCCACGCATTTTGTGTATGACAGGATTCGCATTCATGAGGGAACCCAGCAGATTGATGCGGAGGATTATTCGATGAATTATAATCATTCTGGTGGCAACCATAACAGGTATTTGGAGTTGAATTATAATTACCGTTATGACAGGTTACACAATTATTTGCTATCGCAGAATGAGCTCCAATCAGTGGATAAAAATTATTGTGAATCGAGAATGAAGCGGGTTCCCATCCGGGATTTGTTGTATGGCAATTTGAACAATTAGTTGGTAGAGATAAAGCTGTATGGCTCGGATTTGTACTCGTATTATATGCTGTTTGATGGCAATCAAAACATACCGTAGTTGTCCCGGTAAAACCTGCACTATGACAATTTGAACAGCTTACATTTAAGTGACTGCCTGTTAATGGGAAATTTGTATTCTGATGATTAAAAGTAACCTGGTTCCAGGCAACTGAATTATGACACATCTCGCAAGTTGTAGGATACCCCTGCGAAGTATGATTTGGTGCATTGTTATAATTATCCTGATGACAGGAAATGCAAAGAGGATTTAAACCGGATGTTGTGCCCTGATGACATGATGAACACTGAATTGAAGCGTGCTGACCAAGTAGTTCAAACCCTGTTGTTGAATGCCCGAATGTTGAAGGAATCCATGCGGTTGTATTATGGCAACCCTGGCAGGATGTTGATATTCCCGCTGCCTGATGATTTGGATTTGTTGAGCCATTATATGAATTATTATGACATGAATAACAGTCAGTTGGCGTTCCTGCGAATCCCGATGAATGGCAACTTGAACAATTAATACTTGTATGAGCTCCGGTTAATGGAAACGTGGTAGCAGAATGATTAAACGATACCTGGTTCCATGCAACTGAATTATGGCACATATCGCAATTTGTTGGATAGCCTTGTGAAGCATGATTTGGCGCATTGTTATAATTATCCTGATGACATGATATACATGCAGCATTTAAAGTTGTTGTTCCTGTATGACACGAGTTGCAATTGATTGTTAAATGCTGTCCAAGTAAAGTAAAACCTGATCGATGCATGATCGAATGATGAAGGGCTCCAGGCTGAAGTTGTATGACAGGATTGACAATTTGTTGAAATTCCAATTGCTGCATGATTTGGATTTTGCGTTGCCTGGTAATTACTTTGATGACAAGCTACACATTCAGACGAAGTAGTTGTATAATTTCCAGAATGACAACCATTGCAATCTCCGGCAATATCAAGATGCTTACCTGTTAGTTCAAAAAACTGGCCGTGCTGTGGAAATGCTGCGGGTGTCCAACCGGGTTCAGTTGTATGACAATCAGCACAATTAGTTGATATTGATAAAGCCTGATGATTAGGATTTGCAGAAGAATTATAATTTGCCTGATGGCAGCTAATACATTCAGTTGGTGTGCTTGCATACCCCTGTTGATGACACTGCTGACAATTAACAGTTAAATGAGCTCCAGTTAAAGGAAAATTAGAAAGCTGATGATTAAAAGAATCACCCGAATTTCCGGTCGGATGGCAGGCATAACATGCCTCGCTGTTGTAAGCATAACCGCTTACTTCTCTATGATGATCATCGGTATCAGTCTGATTGTGTTCGTGACAATCTATACACGAGAAGATTGCAAAATTTGAGGAATTCGTATGACAATCGGAACACGCATTCCATTTACCATTATGTTTTCCAGAATAAATCGGGAAATACTGGTTATCGTGATCAAAAGTTGCGGGAGTCCACGCACTCTGACTATGACAGGTTACACAATCAGTAGAAAATCCGGCAGAAGAATGGGGAGGATTGCTGGTATTATTATAATCTGTTTGATGACATCCATAGCAGGTATTAGGCGTTGAGTTATAGTCACCATTATGGCATGTATTACAATCACTCGCAATATTTGCATGGGCACCTATCAATGCATAATAATTATTATGAATTGGAAAAGTTGCCGGTTCCCAATTTGCAGTTGGCGTATGACACGTTTGACAATCCGTTGGAATTGAAAGTGCAGCATGATTAGGATTTGTACTTTGATTATAATCCTGCTGATGACAGGAAACGCATTCCTGACTTATTGTATTTCCTGTATGGCAAGATGAACATTCAACCATTGTGTGCTGACCAACTAATTCAAAACCTGTTGAGGAATGTGTAAAAGAAGATGGTATCCACGACGTTGTATTATGACAAGTCTGGCAATCTGTTGAAATTCCTATGGTAGTATGATTTGGATTTTGAGTCGCACTAAAATTATCACGATGACATTCTACGCAAGCAGTTGGAGTACCGGTATATGATTGCGAATGACAGTTTGCACAATTCACATTTGCATGAGCACCTGTTAATGGAAATTGAGTACTGTTATGGTCAAAGTTTGCAGGACTCCACCCATTAATTGTATGGCACATACTGCAATCGGTCGGAAAATTTCCCGCTAAATGATTTGGATCCTGAACCTGTTCATAATCTCTTTGATGACAAGAATAGCACTCTGTTGATAAACCAGTATATGTTCCCTGCTGATGACAAGATAAACAATTTGAAATTTTATGACCACCAATTAGAGGAAAAAAGTCATGATTAAAATTTTCAGGTGTCCAATTATTTGCGGTTATGTTATGACAGTCCTCGCAGTCTATTGGATCACCGGGATTATGTCCGCTTAAGAAATCTCTTTGATGGCAGCTGAAACAATCTACAGATAATTGCTCAAAATAAAGACTCTGATAATTGCTATGGCATTGAATACAATCGGCATTTAAGTGTGCACCGAGTAATGGAAATCTGCCCTCAGAATGAATCTGAGTAATATTAGTAACCATCCAGGAATTTGAGGTGTGGCATTTCTGGCAATCTAAACCAACTGTGTTGTGATGAATATCTTTATGACAGGATAAACAATGAGGTGAAGCTATATTAAAAATAAGAGTTGAATGACAAGATTTACAATCTGCTGCTTTATGCTGCCCAGCTAAATTAAATCCCGTTGTAGAGTGATCAAATTTTACTTGTTTTGGATCTACTTTCCAGTCGGTAGGATTATGACACTGAGCGCAATCCACTTTTAAAGCATCTGTATGAGGTGATTGTCCGGAGATAAATCCGCCAAAAAAAATCAGGAAAATCAGGAAAATCAGGAATGACAATCTGCGCATTTAAAATTTTCCAATTTATATTTTATAAAGGAAAAATTATTTTGTTTAACTTCTTTATGACAACGTAAGCATTCAAGTTTAGAATGTGCACCTTCAAGAGAAAATCTTGTTTTGTTATGATCAAATTTTAATGGTTTCCAGTTATTAAATGTATGGCATTTTTCGCATTCTTCAGTATTAAATTGTCCAAAATGATAATCCTTATGGCATACAAAACAGCTTTTTCCTAAACTGGCGAATTTTAATTCTTTTGCATCTTTATTAATTCCCCTGTAATGGCAATCTTCACATGTAACCGCAATATGTTTGCCAAGCAGTACGAACCCGGTTTTATCGTGTTCGAAAGAAATAGTATTCCAGTTTTCCGAATTGTGACACTTTGTGCAGTTATTATTTCCCATGAAAACAGAAGAAATTTCTTTACCATGTACATTGTTATGACAGTCAATGCATTCCATCCCAATTTTATCAAAATGCCACACATTTGTTTTAAAATGACACCCTGCACAGGGAACAGCCAAATGACTTCCGGTTAATGCAAATTTTGTAATGTTATGTTTTTCAATTGTAAAAAGTGAGGGAGAAAATCCGGATTCGTTATGACATGATTGACAATCTTTAATTAAACCATTTTCAGTGAATTCGCCTTTATGATAATCTGAATGACAATCCAAACACTTTTCGTGTTTTATTTTTTTATTTAGATTTTCTTTATGGCAATCATTACACTTAACATAATTATGTTTTCCTTTTAAAGGAAAATCTGTTTTATTATGATTAAATGCTGCCTGATTTATTTGATGGAATGAAGATGTTGAATGGCAGCTTTGGCAATCTACTCCAAACTTTCCCTGGTGAACATCTTTATGACATTCAGAACAATTAATGAAAGCAACTCCCTTGAACTTCTGAAATTTTTCCCCTTTTCTTTCTTCAACAGGATGACATTTTATACATTCAACTTTAATATGAGAACCTGTTAACTTAAAAGAAGCATTATCATGATTAAATAAGGATGCAGGTTTGTATTTTTCAGTATTATGGCACTTCGCACAATTAGTTCCTAAAGTCCCCTGGTGAAAATCTTTATGGCAGGAAATACAGTTTTGATTCAACCCTAAATAAGTTCCTGATCTTTTCTTTATTTCACTACTGCTGATAAATTCTTTTTTATGACATGATGAACATTCAAGTTTTTTATGTGAACCTGTTAGTTCATATCCTGCTTTATTATGATTAAAACCATCAGGATTAAAGTTTACAATTCTGAAATTTCTTCCATTATGTTCACTGTGACATGACCAGCAGTCTTTTCCTTTTACATCGGTGCCTGAATGATATCCGCCTCCTTCCTTAATAAGATTATTAATCTCAGAGTGGCAATCGAGACATTTTGAATTGGTAACCTGTTCACCCAGGACATGACATTTTGTACAATTGCTTAAACCTTCCAGTTGAGCATGAGCTTTTGTAAGATCACCTGGTGAAATCTGTGCAAAGATATTTTGATGAATAAAAAAAAATAAGATGGAAGTATATAGAATGAAGTTTTGAATCATTAAAATTTAATGCTTATAAAAGACTAATTATGTTTTAAGACCGCTTCACCGAATTTCTTTTCAACAGTTATTCCAATTTTTTCAAGAAATTTAGTTGGAAGCTCTCCACCTGCAAAGATGTAAACAAGATCATTCTTAATTTCCTTTTCAGAATCATTAATATTAAGAAGAACTGTTTCATCTTTTATTTCTTTAACATTAGAATTGTAAAGGACTTTTATTTTTTTTGTTGATATATAATTATTAATTCTTTCAAGGTTTTTTGGTTTCAATCTTGCAAAAGAATCACTCCTGTAAGAAACATAAACACTATTTTTTTCATCAGCCAATAAAAGTGCAGATTCAACGGCAGAATCTCCGCCTCCCACAACAAGAATATTTTTATTATGAATTAATTCGGGTTCAAGTAACCTGTAAGCCACTTTCTCTTTTTCTTCACCCGGTACACCAAGTTTTCTTGGAGAACCCCTTCTGCCTATACACAAAATTACGGCATTTGATGTATAAGTTTCTTTATTTGTAACTACCTCAAAATAGCTTTTGTTTTTATCAATTGATTCTACCTTTTCCTGCTGGTTAACACTAATCTTATTTTTTGTTAACACATCAGTCCACAATCCGAGTAATTCTGATTTTGAAGTTTCTGAAAGTTTAAGTTTTCCAACAAAGGGCAGATTCATCGAGGATGTCATAATTATTTTTGCACGCGGAAAATTAAATACTGTACCTCCTAAACTATCCTGCTCAAGAGTAAGAAACCGAAGATTGTGACTTGCTGCGGTTAGAGTAGCAGAAATACCTGAAGGACCTGCGCCAACAATTATTACATCATACTTTGCATTAGGAGATTTTTTCAATTTCTTAATACAATTTTCCATGGCCTGTCTCCCCTGCTCGACAGCATTTTTTATAAGTCCCATTCCGCCAAGTTCACCTGCTATAAATAAACCGGAAATATTGGTTTCAAACTCAGGTGAAACATGTGGCAGGTCAACTCCTCTTTTTTCTGTTCCGATACATAATGTTATTGCCTGAACCGGGCAGGCATGAAAACAAGCACCATGTCCCACACATCTTGATGCATTTATTGTTTGAGCTTTTCCGTTTACTAAACCAAGAATATCTTTTTCAGGACATGCCCGAACACAAGCTCCGCTTCCGATACAGGTATCAGGATCAACTACAGGATGAAGTGAAACAGGTTCGTGAAATCCAAGTTCTATAGATTTTTCAATTTTTAAGGATGTCTCTCTTGATCTCTTTTTATGTTTAATGAGATAAATAACAAGAATACCTATTGCCAGGACAAACACAATTCCATACAAAATTATTTGCTCAATCAAAACTTCCATTTATATCATTCCATTATTTAATTAACCCGGGATTAAGAATTTGCTAAACTGAAGTTTACAATTTCATTAAAGAATTTTCTGCAAGCTTAGATTCTTCTGAGTTTGGATATTTCTTTACTAAATCTTCCCATCTCTGTTTTGCTTCGGTTTTATTTCCACTTGTAGCTGCTATTGCTCCAAGATTATACATGGCTTCTGTATTATTCGGTTCATACAAAAGTATCTTGTTAATCAGATCAGTAGCTTTACTATAATCTTTTTCATTATAATAAATGAAGGCAACAGAGTTGAGTATATCTGTTCTGCGGGGATTTATATTCAGAATGCTGTAATAATAAACAATTGCCTCTTCAGGGTGATGTGCGGCAGCAAGAAGATCTGCATATTCCCGCATCTTCAAAGTATCCTTCGGATTTTCTTCAACGCTTTTCTTAAGCATTTCCATCTGGTGTTTTACTTCGCTGGAAACATTTTCTTTGCCGGGGTTTTGAGTGGGATTTTGTAATCCTTTATGAATATCATCTTTAGGCATTTCTTTATTTGTAATATTTTCTGTGGGCTCATGAGTATCTTTTGAATTAAAGATAATAAGAAAAGCGATAGCGAGGATTAGAATTCCACCATATATATAAATTGGTTTTAATTTCATTTATTCTCCTCCTTAAGAGTCCTCACGGACTAAAAAATCCATTTATAACCAAAAATAATTGTTACGCCAATATGAATAAACATAATTACAAACATGGTTATTGCAAAGGGCAAATGTACTATATGCCAGTATCTGAATAACTTTTGCATTGTTCTTAAAAATGCAATTCTTCTTGTAAGAACAATCTTTGATTTACTTAGCGAGATTATTTTTTTTACTCTAAGTTTAGGAATGTTCAGTTTATTCATTTCCCTTTTTAATTCAAAGATGGCAAACTTAAGACTAAAAAAATCTCTAATAACAAGAGCAGCGCTATTTCCTAAAGTTATACGTTTATAGCGATTCAAATCTGCAAGACGATCCATTCTTGCTGTAATTCTCTCACCAACTGAAATCTCGTGAGAAAGCCGGGCAGAAATATCATAACTCATTTCATTAAGCTGTTTAATATCAAGTTCATTTCCCTGAATACTTCTTGGAATCTGAACATAAATAAAACGTCCTATAACTCCGCTTAATACTACTGCAACCATACTCCAGAAACTTACTGCTACTATTCCTCCAAATTTAAATGCAGTATGGTATAGAACGAGTATGGGCCCTATAGTGCAAAGAAAGATGTGTAATTCAAGCCAGTGTTTTAAAAATCCCAGGTTAAAAAATTTTCTTACTCTTTTTCTAATCATATAAATGGCTACACCAAATATCATCATTAAAGATCCAACAATTCCAACACCGTGACCCAGCACTCCGCTTGGTTTTAAAGCAGAATGATTTTCATTAAAAAATCTTTCCTCAACCGGAGTTTTATAATATTCATACCCGTTTATTGTTAAAAGAGCAACCACAGCTATTCCTATAATAAAAAATGATATGACATATATTCTATGTACATTCTTATTCATAGTTATCCTTTAAAACTATCGCAATGATATTTTATTTTTGGAAAACTAGTAAAGCACTTCCCCGTTATGGGACACATCAGGCTGGAAAATAAATTTTATTCATCAATAACGATTAAATAATTGTTACTCAATTATCTCATTTAAAGTTGTATACTTGGTTGAGTTTTCTTTTACAATGTCTGTTAATTTATTTAACAGGATACTAATTCTTTCATTCTGGTTATCATCAAAATTTTCGTAAGCTTCATTTGAGTTAAAAGAATAAATCTCTTCAAAATGGTTTGATTTTCCTTTTATTTCAAAAACACTATAATCCTGCAAACCATCAACCTTGAGTAAATTTTTTAATTCTCTCACAATGGTCAGGTATTCTTCTCTTTTGTTTTCCTCAATTTCATATTGAATTGAAAAAATAACTTTAGGCATTTAGACTCCAATTATTAATAAAAAACTGTTCCAGAAATTTTTCCGCTGAAAACAACCTTAGCCGGACCTGTTAATGACAAATTTTCAATTTTATCTTCTCTTTTAATAAAATCTACCTTTAATTCATCGCCACCTTTAGTTGACAAAATTACCGGTGGGGTAATCCCGTATTTTAAAGAAGCAATTATTGCAGATGCAACTGACCCGGTTCCGCAGGATAATGTTTCATCCTCAACGCCTCTTTCATACGTCCTGATTGCAATTTTGTCTTTGTTAACAGATATAAAATTAACATTTGTTCCATCAGGAGCAAATGAATTTGAGTAACGTATCTCACTTCCAATTTTAACAACAGGCACTTCATTTAAATTATTAAAAACTGAATTTTCATTCCCGGCATCTTTCAAAATATTTTTAATATCAATCACAACATGAGGCGATCCGGTATTTATAAAATTAATATTAAGGTTTTGTTCAAAAGCATTAATGCTAAAATCTAATCTCAAATCTACAGGTTCATTCAGATTAAATTTTATTATTTCCTCATCAATAATTTTCCCGCTATAAACCCTGTTATTTGAAATAAAATTGACATCCTTATTCTTTGCTCTTCCGGTTAAATTTGCAAACTTTATAGCACATCTGGAACCATTACCGCATAATGAACCGGTTGAACCATCAGCATTAAAATATTCCATAATAAAATCATAGTTCCCATTATCCGAAATTGTAATAATTCCATCTGCGCCAATTCCGTTTCTACGATCACATAAATTCATTATAGTTTGCTGGCTAAGTGTTAATCCGGGATTAATTTTTTTATCAAAAACTATAAAATCATTCCCTGCACCGCTCATTTTTACAAAAGAAAAATTATTCATAACGGTCGTTAATTTAGTTTAATATTAAATGCAGTTCAATAAATTATTTAAGATATTTTTGATGAAAGTTAATTTTTAATAAATTAGTTCTGTCCCAATTTAAAGAAGCAAAAACTCTAAGATTTAAATGATAATTAAGTGTAATTAATTTGTGATGGTTTTGTAATACATAGTATTTACATTTAAAATATTGATCTTCTGTGATTCGTCTCAAAAAGACTTTATTGGTTAACTATTAACTATATGTTAGTGAAATAATCGTGAATCAAAAAAAAGGATAAAGGTTGAGGGCAATAATTTTATTTACTTGTCCAGCTAATAATTTTATAAATCAGAAAATGCAGTCTTTAAAAATTATTAAAATGAACTAAAATATTATGGAGCAAAATGGAACTGATTGAAAATGATATTCTTGCTGAATCAAAAATAAAAACCAGCACAGATGACCTAAGGAATAAAGTAATAAACCGGTTTTTAGAAGTTAGAAAACTTTCATTAAAGCTTGTCTCACCTCTTGAGACAGAGGATTTTGTCATTCAATCTATGCAGGATGTAAGCCCGACAAAATGGCACCTCGCTCATACAACCTGGTTTTTTGAAGCCTTTATTCTTACCAAAGCTGATCCGAATTATAAATCAATTAATCCATTATATGCCTATCTGTTTAATTCATATTATGTTCAAATGGGAAAGAGATGGACAAGAGGGCAAAGAGGATTTTTATCACGACCAACAGTAAAAGAAATTTATCAATACCGAAACTATGTTGATAATAATATGGTTGAATTTCTACTAAACTGTGATGAAAATAAATTAAAAGAATATTCGCCTATAGTTGAAATTGGACTTAATCACGAACAACAGCACCAGGAACTTATATTAACGGATATAAAACATGTTCTATCAATTAACCCTCTTCACCCGGTTTATTTTAATCAAACAAAAGAAAATAAAACCGAAATAAATCCAGTTAAATGGATTGAATTTCCTCCCGGGAATGTAGAAATAGGTAATGAAGGAAATGAGTTTTGTTATGACAATGAAACACCAAAACATAAAACTTACATTCAGCCTTTTGCTATTGCTGATAGATTAATTACAAATAAAGATTACATGGAATTTATTGAGGCAGGAGGATACCGGGAAACAACTTTATGGCTTTCTGATGGGTGGGCATTAGCCGAAGCCGAAAAATGGAAAGCTCCGCTTTACTGGGAAAAGAAAGATGGCGATTGGTTTTCTTTTACTCTTAATGGATATAAAAAGGTAAATCCTGCAGAACCTCTATGCCATATTAGCTATTATGAAGCGGAAGCATTTGCAGCTTGGAAAGAAATGAGACTTCCCACTGAAACTGAATGGGAACTGGCTGCAGAAAACATTAAGTATGAAGGTAATTTTGTTGATGATGAAAAATTTCATCCTGTTCCATTAAATAATAATGAACCGGGTCTCAAACAAATGTTTGGCGATGTATGGGAATGGACAGGAAGTGCTTATCTTCCTTACCCTGGTTTTAAACCATTGCCCGGTGCTTTGGGAGAGTATAATGGTAAATTTATGTCAGGACAAATGGTGCTTCGCGGTGGATCGTGCGCAACTTCCAAATCACATATAAGAAAAACATACCGGAATTTTTTCCCGCCTTATGCCCGCTGGCAGTTTATGGGAATCCGTTTAGTAAAAAATATCTAAAGGAAAAGAATGAAAATTCAAACCATTGAACTCGAACAGGAATTAATTCTTGAAGAAATAATTGAAGGTTTAAGCAAACCTCAAAAAACTCTTCCGAGCAAACTCTTTTATGATGAAAGAGGCTCTAAATTGTTTGATGATATTTGTAAACTGGATGAATATTATTTAACCAGGACAGAAATAAAAATAATGCGGGATAATATAAATGAGATTGCTGCTTGCATCGGTGAGAAAAAAATACTTCTTGAGCTTGGAAGCGGAAGCAGTATAAAAATAAGATTATTAATTGATCACTTAAAAGAATTATCAGCTTATATTCCGGTAGATATCTCTGAAGAACACCTTATTAAATCAAGCAGGATTTTGAAAGATGATTACCCTGAACTGGAAGTTATTCCTATAGTGGCTGATTATACACAATGGTTTGATCTTCCCAAGATTAATAAAGATTATAATTGGATTGATGCATATTATCCCGGTTCAACAATAGGCAATTTCACCCCGGAAGAAGCAAAACATTTTTTGGAAAGAATCAGCACAATTTGCGGGAAAGGGAGCGGTCTGCTCATTGGTGTTGATTTGGGAAAAAATAAAAAGGTTTTATTAAATGCTTATAATGATTCAAAAGGAATAACGGCAGAGTTTAACCTTAATATCCTTACTCATATTAATAATCTTTTTAATTCTGATTTCAACATTAATAATTTTTATCACTGTGCAATTTTTAATGAAGAGGAAAGCAGGATTGAAATGCACCTTGTAAGTGATAAACTGCAAACAGTAACTATAGAAGGGAATAAATTTAACCTAACTAAAGGTGAAAGCATAATTACAGAATATTCTTATAAATATTCTTTGGAAAGTTTTGCAGAGCTTGTTAAAGATATATATAAAGTTGAGACCGTCTGGCTCGATGAAAATAAATTTTTCAGTGTACAATTCTTAAAAGCAATTTAAGATTAAAAAATTTTCACCATCTTGTCTTCAAGTCCATCTTAATTTTCAGAATAATTTATTCTTTGTGCTCCATTTAACGATCATTTTTTTTCTGTGTTAAAAATCAAATAAGAAAAACGATTTGATCTTTAATTATTTGTATTATATTCATTCAAACGTACTCAGAAATATCTAATTAAAATGAAAAATGAATTTACACCTATTAAGGATTACTATATTATCGGCGATCTTCACACTGCTGCACTGGTTTCAAAATCTGCTTCGATAGATTGGATGTGTATCCCGCAATTTGATTCCCCAAGCATATTCGCAAAAATACTTGACATGGAAGCCGGCTGTTTCTCACTAGATTCAACCGGTTATACAATAAAATCTAAGTACAGGGATAATACAGCTATTGTTGAATTTTTTTTCGAGAGTGAAAAAAGCAGATTCATCTTAAAGGATTTTATGCTTCCAATAGAAACTGACGAAGTAAAAAAACAATTCCTGGTCAGAAAATTTTCAGGCTTTAAAGGTGAGAGTAAAATTAAAGCTGCTTTTGCACCAGTAATGGATTACGGTAAAGAAAAACCTTCTGTTAAAAAGTTTACCGACTTTCTTGAATTTGGTACCAATGGTCAAAGAATAACTCTTCATTTTCCTCCGGGAGCGGAAATTGATAATACCAAACACTACACAATATCTTTTAATCTTAAAGAGAATGAAACAAAATTTTTAGTGCTGGAGATTTATAATAAAAATGAAAAAGCATCATTTAAAAACGAATCTGAGTTTGAAAAACAAACTACCAAATTCTGGGAAAACTGGGTTAAAACCGGCGAGTATTTCGAATACAAGCACGAATTGCTTGTCCGCTCAATGATTACTTTAAAGCTTCTGCAATGTCATCCTAATGGTTCTTTGATTGCTGCAGCTACAACTTCCCTGCCCGCAGAAATGGGTGGTGTAAGAAACTGGGATTACAGATTCACATGGATCAGAGATGCAACGTTTACTCTCTTTGCCTTCCATATTCTCGATTGCGAAGAGGAGCAGTACAGATTTTTCAATTTTATTTATAAAATCATGAAAAAAAACCGGGAGAATAATTTTGAGATTAACACACTCTATACAATAAATGGTGATATAGTTCAAAATGAAAAGCATCTTGATTACCTGAGCGGTTATAAAAATTCCAAACCTGTGAGAGTGGGAAATGACGCCACAGATCAGTTCCAGATGGATATTTATGCTGTATTGATTGATGCACATTATTTTATGATGAATAAAAAATTTGAAGAATCCCGTATCGATACGAATTTTTTATTACGCGTTGCAGATAGAATTTGTAAAAGATGGAGAGAAACGGACCACGGTATATGGGAAATAAGGCGGACAAAAAAACATTATACATACAGTAAAGTAATGTCGTGGGTTGGAATAGACAGAATTATCCGCTTGAAAGACACTTTGAATCTTAGTGAAGAAAAAATAAAAGGATATGAAACTACGCGTGAAGAAATAAAAAATTGGATATGGGAGAATTGCTATAATAAAGAGAAAAAAACTTTTGAACAATTTCCCGGCGCAGGTTACCAGGATGCAACAAATTTTCTTTTTGTACTGCTTCAGTTTTTAGATAAACATGACCCGCTCACAAAAGTAATACTTGAAAATACCAGTAAAGAATTATGCGAAAATGAAATCTGGGTTCACCGCTACAAAAATAAAGACGGGCTGGAAGGAAAGGATGACGCTTTTTTACTCTGCACTTTCTGGATGATCTCTGCGTGGGCTATATTGGAAGATGTGGAAAGAGCAGAAAATATTTTAAATAAGTTTTTGCCAAAAATTGCGGAGAGCGGACTTATGTCAGAACAAATGAATCCACAAACAGGAGAATATCTTGGTAATTTTCCGCAGGCTTATTCACACCTTGGTTTAACAATGGCTATTTATTATATCCATAAATATAAATTTGGAAAAACGTCAAAAGAAAAAGTTTTATAAAAATTATTCTGCCGGATAAGCTACTGTATATAATAAAGTATGCCGACAATGTAATCTCGAATGACAAACTACTGGATAAGAAACCCAAAAGATAATGGCTTTAGCCAAAATTTAAATTTTATATTGCGCTTAAGCCCAGGTTCCGCGGGGTTTATTTTCACCGCCCTGAAGGGGAGTATTTACTGGATCAAAAAATATGAGACCACTTGCTGATTTTACTCTGCCGGATAAGCCACTGTTGAAAGCAAGGCATTTTCTGACTGTCTCAGGTTTAACGCTCAATCATATTAAATCATTAAAATTCTCCTGTTCTGCAGAAAGAAAATTTTTATATTTATTTTATTAACGATGTGATTTTAAAAGATTTTTTAGACCTGGAATCGGAGATATGAGAAAATTAACTCAACAAGATATTAACATTGCGGCTGGAAAACTTTTAAATAATGAACTGATACAAATTTTATTTCCTTCATCAATTAATTCTTCAGTAAAAATATTTCGGAATTTATAATTGACGCCCGGAATTTCAATGTATGTATCCTCCCAGACTTTTTCCCCGACAGCAATTTCCTTATCCTTAACAAGCTCAGTACAGAAACGCGGAACAACAACTATTGCCATTTTACCTTCATAACTTCTGGTAAAAGAAAATACATTTGTTTTTTTACTCCCCTTTGGCTCAAGTTTTTGATAAGATCCTTTTTGAAATAATTCAATATTATTATTCCGTTCAGTGAGAGCTTTGTAAACCGTAAACATTTTAACTTTGCCATTCTCATAACCAGAAAGAAGAGAATTAATGAAATCAACAGCATTTTTTTCTGAATGACCTTTAATTTCGTTTAAATATTTTTCTCTTAACTTAAAATCAACAGAACGACGATTGTCGGGGTCAACAAGAGAGAAATCCCATAATTCCGTTCCCTGGTAAAAATCAGGAATACCCGGAGATGCTGTTTTTAGTATAACCTGGGATAACGAATTAAAAACTCCAAAACGAGCAACCTTTTGCTGAAACGGCAGGAACTCTTTAAGAAAATTATTTGCCGGACTTTTCTCCAATAATTTTTCGGCAAAAAGTGTGTAAGCTTTTTCATATTCTTCATTAGGTAATACCCAGCTTGAGTTTACACGACCTTCTCGTACAGATTTAATAAGATATTCCTTTATTCTTTTTATATAATTTTCATCATCATCAAATGGATAAGAACCGATTAAAGTCTGGTAAAGAAAATATTCATCATTCCTGGTTGGATAATTAAATTTGCTCAAAGAACTTTTCACTTCTTTATTAATTGTCATCCACTTTCTCAGATTATTTTCCCACTCGCCTGGAATTTCTGAAAGTACATTTACTCTTGCTCTAAAATCTTCACCTCTTTTAGTATCGTGGGTCGAGGTTGCATTGAGGCTATTCGGCCAATCTTTTTGCCTTTTCCTGTTAAATCTATGAAATTCTCTCCTGAGTATCCCAAATTTTTCAGGATTACTCCCAACTTCATTTAATGAAATCAACCGGTTGAAAATGTAAAGTGTTGTATCTTCAAATCCTTTAGCCATTAAAGGGCCGGACAGCTGCTGAAATTTCATCACAAAATCAATTGCTGTTTTTCTTTCATCAATAGTAAAATGATCATTGAATTTTAGAAGCAGAATATTTTTTATGTAACCAAATTCATTTGAAAGCTGTGGATTTTCTTTTTCAGCCAAAGTAAAAACCTGCTCAATATATTTTTTATCAGCCGACGAAATTTTATTGCCGTTTATATAAGTTCTGTAAACCGGAAAGTAAACGAGTATTTCTTCTAATGCAGATTTTAATCCGTTCATTGTAAAATCAATTCCATGCCTGTCTTTACTGGATATTAATTCTATTATAAATGCAAGCTTTTCAACTTCACCTGCAAGACGGCTTTTAATCATCATTCTTTTATTAGAATAAACCAGCTGTTTATAGTTCCAGCTTGTTTTTAAAATTCTGTGATAAATATTATCAAAACGTTTTTCTTCAGCGCTGCTGCAGAAAATTCCATTCAGGTAATTCATAAAGTCATAACCGGTTGTTCCTTCAACAGGCCAGTCTTCCGGAAGATCTTCATTGAACTCTAAAATTTTTTCAACTACTATATAATTATTTTTAGCTCTTTCTCTTAACCTGTTAAGATATTCCAATGGATTATACAAACCGTCAACGTGGTCAATCCTTAGACCATTAATTTTTTCTTCTTTTAATAATTTTAAAACCAGTGAGTGTGTCCTGTTAAACGTATCAATGTTCTCCATCTTTAAAGAAATAAGATCATTTACATTAAAAAATCTCCTGTAGTTTACTTCTTCATTTGCTACCTTCCAGAAAGATAACCTGAAGTTTTGTTCAGAATGAATATTATCCAAAAGCATTATGCTTTCGGGAACTGCACTATTAACATTAAAAATTTTTAAGAGATCATTTATATAATCTTTTATTTCAGATCTTCCCTGATAAAGTTCCCACAAAAGCCCTTTAATAAATTTTATCTGGTCATACATTTCATCAGAATCCGAAACTACCGCCAGAGATTTTACTACATAAAGAAGTCCCTGAAGTTTTATTAAATCAGGATCATTTTTACCGAGCCTGTTTTTAAGCTGATCAAGATTGTAAGAAAGAATTTCAGAATAAGTAAAAATTTTAAGTGGAAGCCTGTTATTAAAATAGTTTAAACTAAATCCATCCTCATCATAAGATAATTTAATCTCACCATCTTCAAGAGCTTTCCGGTAGAACTTTCCGAGAATTGGAACAAGCAGTCGTCCTTTAAGACTTGGATAATAATGGTTCCAGTCAATATCAAAAAAATCATAATACTTCGAGTGCGTTCCATTTTCAAGAAGATCAACAAGCATTCTGTTCTGGTAACTATAAGACATATGGTTCGGAACAATATCCTGAATCCACCCGAGATTATTTTTTTTCACTTCCTCTATTAGTGTATTAAAATCATAATCACTACCTAGTTCAGGGTTAAGCTGATTGTGTTCAATTATATCGTAACCATGCATAGAACCGCTTTTTGCTTTAAAGATTGGTGAAGCATAAATATCCGAAATACCTAACGATGAAAGGTAAGGAATAATTTTTTCCGCGTCGGAAAATTTAAATTCCCGGTTAAACTGAAGTCTGTATGTTGATTTCGGGATGTACATTTATTTATAGTTTTTCTTCTTGTTTTCCGTAAAGTACAAAATTAAATTTTTGCAATACTATTTTTGATTTTCCTATGACTTCATTTGGTGCAACTTCTCCAGCTCCATTCCAGTTTTTGGAAGAGGAATCGAAGAGTTTTTTCCAATTATCTTTAAACGAAATTTCAATTTCAGAATTTTTCTCATCCAAATTAAAAAAGCTGTAAGTACTGTTTTGTGAGTTAAATCTTTCTATAATAATAACCTTGTCATCATTAAGAGAACTCATATAAAAATCATCTCTTTTTTTGTTTTGAAATGAATTATTTGTTTTTTTTATTTCAATAATTTTTTTGTAAAAATTAAGAAGAGTTTTATTCCTGCCGCTCTCTTTTAAATCCCAGTTAAGCCGGGATTTTAAAAATGTTTCCTCGCTTTGTGGATCAGGCAAATCATTTTGCCAGCCGAATGATTTAAATTCTTCTCTTCTTCCTTTTCGGATTCCTTCTATAAGCTTCTCATCACTGTGACTCACGAAATAAAGGAAAGGCGATTCTTCTGCATATTCTTCTCCCATAAAAAGCAAAGGTATGTAAGGTGAGAAAATCATTAATCCTGCAGCGAGTTTTAATTTTTCAAATTCAACTATGCTGGAAAGCCTTTCTCCCAAAGCCCTGTTTCCAACCTGGTCATGATTCTGGATCGAGATTACAAACTGGTATGGTTTTGTTTTTTCCGCACTGCTGCCATGCTTTTTTTTCCTGTAGTTGGAATATTGACCTGAATAAACAAAAGTTTCAGCTAAAGCTTTTTTAATATGAAATGGTTTTCCAAAATCTTTGTAGTAGCCGCTGCTTTCATTCGTAAGATATGCATGAACAGAATGATGAAAATCATCACTCCATTGAGCATCAATATTATATCCTCCTACTTCAACGGGATTAATCATTTTAACATCATTTAAATCACTCTCGGCAATTAAATATCTTTCTCTTCCATTTTGCACTGAGAATTCTCCAACTTTTTCTTTTAACTCCTGCAGAAAATGTTTAACACTCATATCAAAAATAGAATGCACCGCATCAAGCCTTAAAGCATCAATGTGAAAATTCTTTAACCAGTAAAGAGCATTCTCAATAAAATAATTTCTAACATGATCTGAATATTCTCCATCAAAATTAATTGCATCACCCCAACCGCTTTTATAATGAGAAGTAAAGTAAGGACCGTATTGCGTCGTGTAATTTCCTTCCGGACCAAGATGATTGTAAACAACATCGAGCACGACACCAAGATTTTTTTTATGGCATTCATTTATTAATCTTTTAAAATCATCGCAGCTTCCGTAAGTATTTTGAACTGCAAAAGGATACACTCCATCATAGCCCCAATTTCTGCTACCGGGAAATTGTGCAACAGGCATTATCTCAATCATATTTATTCCAAGATCAATAAGATATTCAAGCTTATCAATTAACGAATTAAAAGTTCCATGGCTGGTAAATGTTCCAACATGCAATTCATAAACGATCATCTGATCAAGAGCAATTCCCTGCCAGCTTTTATCTTCCCACTTAAAAATATTATGATCAACAATTTGAGAAGCACCATGTACGCCCTCGGGTTGATAATTACTTGCCGGATCCGGTTTTTGATTGTCCCCATTAATGATAAAAAAATATTTAGCGCCAGGAGAAACTTCGGTACTTATTCTCCAATAATCCTGTTCATCTTTTTCCATTTGTATTTTTAGTCCATCATCTTTCAACAGTAACTCCAATGATTTTGCAAATGGAGACCAGACTACAAATTCGCATTTACTATTTTCAGAATAATGAGATCCGATTTTCATTTAAAATTTCTTCGTTATTTTTTTAATCATTGTCAGTAAACAGGCTTGCAAAAGAGAGAAAATTTTTTTAATTATTATTGAACAAATGGAATATGGTCAAATAGCTGATTAATCGCTTTCATTTTAATATTAACCCAATCTGCATTTATATTTAATCCATAGGAAAGATCAACAAGCGCTTTCTCAAAAAGGTATACAAGGATAAGGTAATCCATATCTTTTTTTTCAGCTTTGATGATTGTATTTTCTTTTTCGGAAGTTATTGTTTGAAAATATTTTGTTAAAATAATTCTGCTTATCGATAGCCACCATTGGTAAGCAAGAGCTTCAGCTTTTGAAATTTCTTCCGGCATAAAAGTTTGCTGGTGGACAAGCTTTTTATAAGTTAATGTATGTAGTGAAAAAATAAGAGTTGCTAAGTCCCTGACTGCTGTCCTCTTTAATCTTCTTTCACTAAAAGGAACGGAATGTTCTCCTTCAAAATTGGTTACTATAAAATCCTTACCGGTAAATAATATCTGCTTCAAATTATAATTTCCATGTATTCTTATCTTCCGGGCATCAATTTTTAGTTTTAAAATTCTTTCAATAAAATTAAGCAGTTCACCCTCCCTGTTAAGTATTGCCTGAACAGTCAATCTCTCGTCTTCAGGCATAGAAGGCGATTTACTTTTCAATAACCGGAATGTGCTTTTAATATGAGATCTCATTGCCTGGTAAATTGATCGCTGGTAAAAAGCAGTAACGGGTTCAGGTTTAATTGTAGTTTCCTCTGAGGAACCTAAAGCAATGTGCATTTCTCCCGTTCTTTGACCTAGCAAAGAGGTCATACCGGAAAAAATACTGGTCACAAATTCTTCAAACCTGCTTACTTTAAAATTGTCATCAAAAAGTGAAGTGATAAAATGTAACTCTTTTTTTTCATCCTTTTTTATAGAAAGATGATCGAAATAATTATCAAACGAATCCGAGAAAAATTTCCAGGCATCATCTTCGCTTCTTATATACTCAGTTAATATCCCGAGTGTCAGGGGTTCCGACCCATTACTAAAATATTTTATCAAACCTGTAATTGGAGTTACATTTGGAAAGTCCGCATTCTTTTTAAGAAAGCTTAATATCTCTTCTTCAGGATTAATTCCTTCCTCAATTTTTTTATAGAATTTTATTAATTGAGATTCATCAGCAATAAAAGAAATGGAATTTTTATCTTCTTTTAAAAATTCTTACATACGGATGTTTATTATTTTTTTCTTTATCTTTTTTGGATATTGTAATTCGTAATTCACCTTCACCGCCCGGAACATTTTTTTTATTAATAAGATTTTTGATTAATTCTTTTCTTAGTTCATCATTGTAAAAACAATTTACAAGATAAAATTCCGCATCTTTATTTTTTAAAATGGCTATAACATCACCGCCAAAAGCATCCCTGATATTATAAGGAAGATTTTCACATATCCCGGCAAACAGAAAATAATATTCGGCAGGTTTATGCAGATAATTAATCGTAATCATCAAAAGAATAATTTTTTCGGAAAGATAAATTTTATCGTTTATCAGTATGTCCTGAATTTTATCCTTTTCCAATGAGACCAGCATTTGTTCAAGTGAAGAAATCAATTCATACTGGAGAAGCTCAATATTTTTTCCTTCAAAAATCTCCTGCCATTTTTTATTAAACTCAATAACAGGAATCTTTTTTTCTATTTGCGGATTTATTTTTTCTTTTTCAGTTATTAAAAACCAGTAGTAATCATAAGCACTTAAAGTAAGCATATAATAGAGATCGCCAATAGGAGGAAATTCATTTCTGCTGAAAATTTCTATTGGTGTTTGCCCTTTATACTGAGAAAGATCCAGTTCAACAACCTGAGAAAACCTGGAAAGGTTAGCAACCACAAGAATTTTTTCGTTTTCATATTTACGAATGAATGCAAGCACTTTTGAATTTGCAGGTGAAAGAAATTCTATGGTTCCCCTTCCAAATGCTTTATGCCTGTTCCTTGTAGAAATAGTTTTTTTCATCCACCATAAAAGAGATGAAGGATTCCTGTTTTGAACTTCGATATTTACAGTTTCATAATGATATTCCGGATCAATAATAACTGGCAAATAAAGTCTCTGAGGATTTGCAGAAGAAAATCCTGCATTCCTGTCTGCACTCCATTGCATTGGAGTTCTGACTCCGTGTCTGTCTCCAAGATAATAATTATCTCCCATTCCAATTTCATCGCCGTAATAAATTATTGGTGTACCGGGGAAAGAGAAGAGAAGAGTATTCAGCAGTTCAATTTTTCTCCTGTTATTTTCAACAAGCGGAGCTAATCTTCTGCGTATACCAAGATTAATGCGGGCAGTTTTATCCTTAGCATAGTATCTATACATATAATCCCGTTCTTCATCTGTTACCATTTCAAGAGTCAGTTCATCATGATTCCGCAGGAACATTGCCCACTGGCAGTTTTCAGGAATATGCGGGGTCTGTTCTATAATATCAATTATCGGAAATCTTGTTTCCATCTGAAGAGCCATATACATCCTCGGCATTATAGGGAAATGAAATGCCATCTGGCTTTCATCTCCATTTCCGAAATATGCCACTGCATCTTCCGGCCACTGGTTTGCTTCTGCAAGTAAAATTTTATTTTCAAATTTATTTTGAACATAAGCATTCAGCTTTTTCAAAAACTGGTGAGTCTCGGGAAGATTTTCACAATTGGTACCTTCTTTTTCATACAGATATGGAACAGCATCGAGACGCAAACCATCAACTCCAAGTTCAAACCAATAATCAACAACACGTAAAAGCTGCTTGTGCACTTCGGGGTTTTCAAAATTTAAATCGGGTTGATGTGAATAAAACCGGTGCCAGTAATATGCGTTTGCTACACTATCCCAGCTCCAGTTTGAGGATTCAAAATCACTGAAAATAATTCTTGCCTCGGAATATTTAGTGGGGGTATCACTCCAAACATAAAAATCTCTTTCAGGTGAACCGGGCTTACTTTTGCGTGCTTTCTGAAACCATGTATGAAGATCGGAAGTATGGTTAAGAACTAACTCAGTAATTATTTTTATTCCTCTCCTATGGGATTCTTTAATTAATTTCCTGAAGTCTTCAATTGTCCCGTAGTCAGGATTTATACTTAAATAATCTGCAATATCATAACCATCATCTTTCAAAGGAGATGGATAAAAAGGAAGCAGCCAGATAATAGAAATACCAAGAGATTTTATATAATCCAGCTTTTCAGTAATACCTGCAATATCACCTTTGCCATCTGCATTACTATCTCTGAACGCTTTTATATGAACCTGATAGATTACACCGTCTTTATACCAGTAATCAGTTGTTTTTTCCATAAACTTTTTATTGATTTCTTTTTTCCATTTATCAATTGCCGTTAAACTTATTCAAAACACATTACATATTACATGAGCCCATAGACTTAAACAAGAAAATATAAATTGTTTAATAAAAGAAAAAGAAATCTTAAAAATAATTACAACAGGAGAGTATTGGATTTATTTTGTTTGTTTAATTTTATTAAAAATATTTTTAATAAACTCCGGATTTGTTCCGCAGCATCCACCAATAAAATCCGCACCTGAATTAATAATATCCGGGACATATTTACTAAAATCCTGCGGGGTCATTTTGTAAACAGCTTTTCCATGTACAAGTTCAGGTATTCCCGCATTCGGTTTTATCCAGATTGGAAGATGAGTAGAACTCTTTAACTTCTTGCAAATATTTATAAAACCTTCTATTCCCTGCCCGCAATTTGCACCAATAATATCGGCACCGGCTTCAGTAAGCTCTTTGGCAATTTGTTCAGGGGAATTTCCCATAAAAGTAAATTCTTTATTTAACCCTGAATCAAACACCATTGAAACAACAACAGGTAAACCTGTTTCTCTTGCAGCCTTTAAAGCAATCTTTGCTTCTGTAAGATCAGACATAGTTTCTATAACAATTCCATCTGCCCCGGCTTTTTTTACTGTATCTATCTGCTCTCTAAACGCTTCATAAATTTCATCTTCAGTAACATCACCCATAATGATCATTTTTCCAACTGGTCCGACTGAAGCAAAAACCAAAGCTTTATCCCCGGCAGCTCTCTTTGAAATTGTTACACCGGTTTCATTTAACTCTTTAACTTTATCGGAAAATCCAAAATCATTTAGAGATATTTTATTACTTCTGAAAGTATTCGTTAAAATAATTCTGCTGCCGGCATCTATATAAGATTGTGCAACTTTTTCAACCAAAGCCTGGTTGATAATATTCCAGGTGTCGGGGCAATCACCAATTGGCAATCCGAGTTCCTGAAGCTGCGTTCCCCATGAACCATCTGTAATTACAGTCCCATTATTTAATAAGTCTGCTATTATTTTTTTCATAATATTATCCGGAAATTAAGCCCATTATACCTGATGTTGATTTCTCAGGAAGCATTATATGTGAATCTGTAAGTCTGACACCAATATTTTTTTCAGGATTTAGCAATTTAAATATTTTTTCCTGATCAGTAATCGGCCAATCGCCATAACCGGGAGAAAGCCGTTTATAATTGTAATTTTTATTTGAAGAATTGTCATTCATAAAAAGATTAAGATCATTAGCAGCCATTTCCGCAGCACCGGAACCAATACCATTGAGCAGGTAAGCATCAAAAACATCTCCCTTCTCAGAAAGAATTTTAACTTTGTCATCAATTCCTGGTCCGATAGTAACAACGTAAACAATTATTTCCTTATTGATTAATTCACCGGGAGAAATTTCTTTATCACTTTTAACTGAAGAATGAGTTGTGAAAATCTTTAATTTACTGCTGTTAAAATGAATTCCTGTACCGATTACACTCAAACCTTCGTTATCAGGTTCGATACTAACAATTTTATAAACGGCTTTCGGTTTAATAAGATTAATATATTTTTTGAGAAGTTCTAAAATTTTTTCAAGAACATGGGCACTGGATTTTTTTTCGGATAAAGGGTTAAACTTTAAGCTTGCGCCGACTTCCTTGTAAAAATATTTATAAATCTCAAAGTCATTATGTAATTCATCTTCATTCCAGGGATTGTCTCTCCATCTTTTTAATATATGTGAATATTCCTTAATTAAATTTTTATTACCCGATTCTTTTGCTTTTTCAATATCAGAAAATAATTTCCTGTTGTTCAAAAGATTTTCTGTCAGTGGAATAAAATCTTCAGGGTTTATCCTGTAAATAAAAGGATCGGCAATCTTAATGTCTTGAGCAACCTGATTAAGCATTAATATCTTTTTAATTCAATAAAAACAATTTCTCCGCAAGAAAATTAAATCTAAAATAGTAATAAGCCAACCCTATACCTTTATACCTTTATTCAGGTCTTGCCTTTATTTGGCAATATGGTTAAATAAGTACCTAACTTTAGAGGATTTTATGAAAAAACATCTGCCGGTTATTCTATCAATTCTGTTTTTCATTTCAATAAAAATAAATGCACAAAACACATATGAATTTCTAAGACTTGATATGAGCGCTAGAGCCGGAGCTTTAGGCGGAAGTTTTGTTTCTAATAATGATGACCCGGATGTTATTTTTTATAATCCTGCCGGAATGGAACTTTTAACCGATAACCCAATTTCTTTTTCTTTTGTTAAACATCTTCTTGATATAAATCTAGCTAGTTTATCTTATTCAACTGAGATTAGTGATTTAGGAAGATTTGGAGCCGGGGTTAAATATATTAATTACGGAACTTTCAAAGGTGCAGATGAAAATGGACTGTTAACAAATGAGTTTGGTGCTGGCGAAGTCGCATTTATTCTCGGTTATGCAAATCAGCTTGATGAAAATTTTTATTATGGCGCTAATGCAAAATTTATTTATTCGGGTATAGAAAAATATTCTTCGTCTGCCATTGGATTTGATTTCGGACTTCATTATGCAGTCCCGGGGCAGCAATTAAATGTAGGTTTTGCAGTATTAAATGTCGGAACACAACTCTCTTCATACATAAGCACCAAAGAAGATTTACCTCTCGATTTTGTAATCGGGATTTCAAAAAGACTTGAATACCTTCCTTTAAGATTATCTCTTGACTTTCATAAGCTTAATGAAGAGAGAGATGATTTCTTGCAAAAATTTAAAGCTTTCACTGTAGGTGCTGAATTTACTTTAAGCAAAACTCTCCGTTTAAGATTTGGTTACGATAATGAAAAAAGATCTGAGCTGAAGATTGGTTCATTTGCTGGTATAGCAGGATTTAATGTTGGGCTTGGCGCGGTAATTTCTAACTACAGGTTCGATTATGGTTTCTCTTCGATGGGAGCCATCGGAGAACTTCACAGAATAAGTGTTTCTACTACTTTATAGTTATTTAGAATCTTTATTTCTTAAAAGGATTTTTTAAATAACCTTCGGCAAGTTTGTGGGAGTTTGCATATTCATCCAGGTCAAGAACCTGTTCATATTTATTCTTCGCCTCATTTCTTTTAGACTGCAAATCATAAATCATTCCCTGGTATAGAACCGCATTAATCATAAATCCGGAATCTTCCTCATCAACTTCTTTTGATATTCTTTCGCAATCATTAAAAAAATAAAATGATGAATCTAGCTGATTGGTATTAAAATATTGAAGACCCACATAATAATCAGCTTCACGCCGGGTTCTCTTATTATCATAACCCGGTAATCCTTTTTTATCAAGCAGGTTTTTGAAAATTGCCTGCGCAGAAATATAATCTCCTTTTTTAGCAGCTATTCTTCCATACCATCTTTGAAAAGTCGGATTGTCCGGAAATTCTTTAATCAAAATTTGGGCATACTCATCCGCTTTAAAAGGATTATTTTCGAAGTTGTAATATAGAGTCATTAAAAAATATTGTGCTTCATATTTAGCATACTTACCATTTTGCGCTGTATTATTTAGCTGCTCAATGCCTTTCTTTTTATCTCCGTCAGGAAAAAAAAGCATTAAAGGTTTTACAATCGGGTATTCTTCAGGAATAACCGCAGCGTAATAATTATAAATTCCAAAGCCAAGCTGTACATCTACATTTTTAGGATCGAGGTTTGAAGCCTTCTCAACAATTGGCAAAGCATCTCTTCCATCATCAGCAGCTTTCAACCAGCTATCCCTGAAAGCTCTGAGTCTTCCGCGAAAACCAATTGCACCTCCTTTGAAAAACAGTGCATCAACATTTTCAGGATTTTTCTTCAAAAGCTGGTCGCACTGGTAAATTACATCTTCAAGCTTCTGAAAGAATATATCATCGTGATCTTCCGAATCAGGATTAATAAGAATTTTCCACCAGTCAATCATTGCAAGGAAAAATCTTCCTGAAGGATGATTTGGATAATCGGCTATCACTCTTCTGAAAGTTTTTTCAGCTTCAGGAAATTTTATATTATAAATTTGTTTAATTCCTGTTGTTATTAAGGAATCAAACTTTGCGTCCTGGGCAAAGATTTCTGGAATATGAAAAAGAATGATAACAAACAGATAAATAAATTTCTTTTTAATACTCATTTAAATACTTTATAAATAAAAAGCGGAGAAAAAGTTCTCCGCATTAAATAATAATTTCATCAAATATTCTTTTATAAAATTCTCAAATTTTTAATCGGCTGAAGCTTATAATCAAATTTAATTGTAAAGTAAGTTTGATTGACATTCGGAGGAGTAATGCTCTTTATCCAAACCTTGGCAAAATAACCTTCCTGTGTTTTAACAAGGTAAACATCGCCAAGATTAACAGAAAGAAAAGTTTCATCGGCTTCGGGTAAATTAGTTTCATCAAATGCCGATTGACCTGAACCGATATTTTTTATCCGTGTAAGTTTAAAACCCTGGTCAAGCCCGCCCGGAGAAAAGAAAAAAGGATCGCTTCCCAATTCCCTAATATGAAGATCAATCTTGCCGGCATTTGATTGTGTATAAGGATATTGGGTGCCTACGCCGGATAAAATATTCCATCCATAACCGCTCATAGAAGAAGTATTTTCCTGGTATGAATCAATCATACCTGTAGTATCATAAAAAACACCAGCGTAAATCTCTGTTTCTAATGAATCACTTTTTGTTCCGTCATTCTTCTCTGCAAGAATAAAAGTTTTAAATCTCTTTCCTCTTTCAAGAGGATTAATAGAATGGGTTTTTATATTTTTATTTAACTGCTGTTCCTGGAAAACTGAAATTTTATGATTATTGCTATCCAGTTCAACAGTAATTATTCTGTAACCTTTAAAGTCATTATCATTTTCATCTGAAGAAGCAGTCCAGTTAAAAGTAACTTTAGAATCTCCCCCTGCACTTGCTTCAACTTTAAAAGTAAATGAACCCGGTGCCCTTACAGAATTTGCAGCAGGTGGATTCTCATTGTTGTTAGTGCTGCAATCACCGCCCATAAAAATATAAGATAAGAACAAAACAACAGCAGATGTAAAAAATAAATTTAGTTTTCTCTGTAGCATATACACTTCCCTTTTTACTTAAACATTTTTCAGTTGCAAAGATTAAACGGCAACTGATTTAATAAAAGTCAAAATAAAATATCACTCTTAAATGCTCAGCCTATTGCTTAGATAGGAATGAAGCTGATCAATTTGAACTCTAACCTGTTCCATAGTATCCCGTTCCCTGATAGTTACAGTCTGATCATCGAGCGTTTGTGTATCAACAGTAATACAAAAAGGAGTACCGGCCTCATCCTGTCTTCTGTATCTTCTGCCCACTGCGCCTTTATCATCATAAAAAACTTTAAAATTTTTTCTTAAATCTTTTTCAATCCGCTCAGCGATTTCCGGCATTCCATCTTTATTTACAAGAGGAAGTACCGCAGCTTTAATTGGAGCCAGCCTTGGATGAAATTTTAATACAGTTCTTACTTCACCATTAACTTCCTCTTCATAATAAGCATCAGTTAAAAAAGCCATAAACGATCTGCTGGCACCTGCAGAAGTTTCTATAATGAAAGGAATAAATTTTTCTTTCGATTCTTCATCAAAATATTTTAAAGATTTACCTGAAAATTCCTCGTGCCTGCTTAAATCAAAATTTGTCCTGTTGTGAATTCCTTCAATCTCTCCCCAACCGAAAGGAAATTCATATTCAATATCAGTTGCTTCTTTAGCATAATGTGCAAGTTTCTCTTTCGGATGATCATGATAACGTAACTTAGTATCATTCATTCCAAGATCTTTAAACCATTGAAGTCTTTCGCCTTTCCAGTAGTCATACCATTTTTTATCATCAACAGGTTTAACAAAAAATTGCATTTCCATTTGCTCAAATTCTCTTGTTCTGAAAAGGAAATTTTTTGTATTTATTTCATTACGGAAAGCCTTACCAACCTGTGCAATTCCAAATGGAAGCTTTTGTCTTGAAGATGATTGAACATTTAGAAAATTAACAAAAATTCCCTGGGCAGTTTCGGGTCTTAAATAAACAACCGCCCCTGAATCTTCAACCGGGCCGATAAAAGTTTTAAACATTAAATTAAACTGGCGGGCTGAAGTAAATGTATTTTTATTTCCGCATTGCGGGCAATTAATTTCCCGTAAAAGTTTTAAACTTAAATCCGGATTTTCCAGGATTGAACTGAAAGGATCTTCTGTTTGAAAAGCGCTGCTGAATTTATCTACCAGAGTCGGATCATTAATAATTGAAGTTCTGAGATCTTCAAGAGCTTTGGATTTCTTTTTTTCATTAATTAATTCTGAAAGCGTATCAATTCTGAAACGTGCTTTACATTGTTTGCAATCAACCATCGGGTCAGTAAAATTTTCAACGTGCCCGGAAGCTTCCCAGACTTTTGGATGCATTAAAATTGAAGCATCAAGCCCTTCAATATTATCACGATAAGTCATCCATTTCCACCATTCCTCTTTAATGTTGCGTAAAAGCTCAACGCCTAAAGGACCATAATCCCAGCATCCGTTTAACCCGCCATAAATTTCACTTGATTGAAAAACAAATCCTCTCCTTTTTGAAAGAGAAACGATTTTATCTAATATTTCTGATCTGCCTGCCGGTTTACCTGCCGATGAAGCAGGCAAGGCAGGACGGTTATTTGGTTTTTTTTCTATGACACGCTCCGAAAAGTTTTTAAAAATTCCTTTAAATATACTAAAATGAAGGATTAATTTTTTACCGGGCTTTAGAGGTTAGAGCAAAAGAAATTATATTTGATAAGCAAGAATTTCTTTATAAGGAGTATTATGCTAAAGAAATTGATTCCCAAAGAAGAAAAATATTTCGAAGATTTTAATGAAATGATTTCTCACATTTCTGAAATGGCGAAGTATTCCAACCAGCTTTTCTCTGCTGAAATATTTGATCACAATCTTCTCTTAAAAATAAAACCTCTCGAACAAAGATGTGATGAATTATCTTCAAAAATAATTAAGCGGCTTAACAAAACTTTTATTACACCTTTTGACCGCGAGGATATTTTTGCTTTGGTCAAAAGATTATCTGCAATAAGCGATATGCTTTTAGGCGCAACAAACAGGGTTGAAACTTTTAACATCACAAAAAAAATTAAGTATGCTGATAAAGTTTCTTCAATTATTCTTCAGCAGATTGTTGAACTGGGAATTGCAATCCAGGATATAAAAGCAAGAAGAATTAATGAATGCAAAGCAGTTAATGATCTTGAATCTGAAGCGGACAGAATTTACCAGCTTGCAAACAAGGAATTATTTGAACAGGAAAAAGATGCAATAATGATTATCAAAGTTAAAGAGATTCTTGATATACTTGAACGAACAAGCGACAAATGCCAGTCCGCAGCAAATATTATTCTTTCAATTTTTATAAAAAACAACTAACCCAATGATTTTTGCAGTTCTCATTATTCTTCTTGCACTGGTCTTTGATTTTTATAATGGAATGAACGATGCAGCAAACTCAATTGCAACGGTAGTTTCCACCCGTGTGTTATCCCCTTTCCAGGCAGTTATCTGGGCAGCATTTTTTAATTTTGCCGCCGCATTTTTATTTGGAGTTAATGTTGCAAATACTATCGGCAAAGGAATTGTTGATGTTGCAGTGGTTGATAACTTCGTAATCTTTTCGGGATTAATCGGAGCGATTATTTGTACAGCAACTGCAACTCATTATGGTTTACCGATAAGCGTTTCGCATTCAATTATAGGAGGCTACGGCGGTGCTGCAGTTGCAAAGGCAGGATTTGCAGCAATTATTCTTTCCGGTTATTCGAAAGTATTAATTTTTATTTTCCTAGCACCAATACTTGCATTTGTTGTCGCTATTTTATTCTCCGTTTTAACTTTGTGGATTGTTAGAAATAAATCTCCATATAAAGTTGATAAATATTTCAGGAAGCTTCAGCTTGTTTCAGCAGCATTATACAGTTTAAGCCATGGCGCAAACGATGCACAAAAAACTATGGGAATAATTGCTGTTGTGCTTTTTACAAATGGATTGCTCGGAGATGTTTTCCAGGTTCCGTTTGGAGTTATAGTTTTAAGCTACTCTGTTATTTCTTTCGGAACTCTTGTCGGCGGATGGAAAGTAATAAGAACTCTTGGAATGAGGATAACAAAACTTACTCCTTTCGGGGGATTCAGTGCAGAAACTTCAGCAGGATTAACTATATCACTTGCTTCAATTTTCGGAATTCCGGTCAGCACAACTCATACTATAACAGGAGCTATAATCGGTGTTGGTTCAATCAGGAGTATTTCTGCTGTAAGATGGGGAGTTGCAAGAAATATTTTATGGGCGTGGGTTTTAACTATTCCTTTATCTGCAGGTTTTGCTGTTTTGACTTATTACTTGTCAGGCTATATCCGAACTTTTTTTGTTTGAGAATATTAAAGAACTCTTTATTTTCTTTTGATACATAATTCTATACAGCAACTATCCTGCTCTAAATCTCTTTATTAAAATTTTTATTGATTCTGAAAAGAAGAGTAGATAATATTGAAATAACAAAAAGAGTAAATTGTAAAAAATGGGTGGTTTACAATTCCGGTTAAGTAACAGTTAGCTTGTTAATAACAAAAAATCAATTATGTTTTTGGTTACTGAAGAGGATGCGCTTAATTTAATTTCTCAAGATGCATTAAATTTTAGGATTCAGATAGAGCCTAACATTATTTCCAAAGTACAACTTTATATGACTGGAAAAATTACTAAGGTTGTTGAAGTTTTTGGAATTGGACCGGTCGGATAAGAGGATTTGGTTTTTATTTGAATACCATAAGGTAATTAATAACACCATTAATAATCAGTATCGTGTTTTTGTTTTTAAAGATGGTTCTTATCCTGGTAAAGGAAATTGGAATCTATAATTGCATAAAAAATAACAAGCAATGCTAAATTAAATTCGGATTACCTTTTTAATTATTTACAATATATGAGCTGACAACCGTAATAAAGTTGTAGGGAAAGTGACCATAGGAACTAAATATAAATCATGGAAGATAGTTATGCTCTTTGGAGTCGGATATGCTGTTGTGGGTATTGCTTTTCCCAATCCACCTGGTCCAAGCCAAACACAACAAATGTGGGTCTTGCCGCTTGGATTATCAGTGTCATTATCTTTGGAATTCAGATTTGGTATGAACATTTTCGGTTTCATAATATACCTCGGATAATCGCACTTCACGTATCCGTAGCTGTTGCACTTGGAGCTTTCGGTCTTGCAATTGCAGCTAATATACATTCATTGTATTCTATAACAGCTTTTCGCCCTTTACTCATTATATCGCTGATTCTTTGGCCAATTATTGTTGGAGTACCGGCATTTGTGATTGCTATTGTTATTGCTGTGATACTTGCGAGAATAAAGCCACCTGACAGGCAATAAATAGATTTTCTATCTCTGAAACTTCAGAAGGGTTCCTAACAAATTTTTTATCTTTTTCTGATCTTTATTTAATCTTTTATTTTTTTTCTTAACTACATCGAGAAGATTTAGAGATTGAACTATATAATTATTGTAAAGCATTTTATTTCCCTTCTTCAAAGCTCTTAAATGCTTTTCAATCGTCTTGTAATCCCCTCTCTCAACAGGACCGGATAAAGCCTTAGCAGGACCAACATTTTTTATATTATCCAGAGTTGAATTAACTGTTGATTCAATTACCGAAAAGTAATCTATGTTTTTTGATTCTGTCATTCGAAAAAGCTTTTCCGAAGAGAATAAATTTCCAGCAAGAAAATTTGAAGCGAATACACCTGCCAGGTGATAGAATATTTTCTTATCTGATTTTAAATGAAAAGGTTTTAATACCAAATCCATTGCAAGACTATCAAGAAAATTCTTAACCAGTTTATTTTCTGCTTCAATAGCAACAGAGCAATTTTTTATTTCAACAATTTTAGTTGAAGGAAAAGTCTGCATTATATGAAAAGATGCGATGGAAGCTTTCTTTTTCCTGAGCGGTTTTAGTTCATTAATATCGAGAGCGCCGGAGACATGAATAAACAACGAGTTTCTAAAATCAAGTTTGCTTTTTAGTAAAAGACGTGCCGTTTTTTCTATCTGGCTGTCGGGAACAGTCAGAAAAAATATATTAGTCTCTTTTGAAAGAGAATTAATCTTATTGGAGCTGAGCGGGATTTTTAATTGTTTCGACAGTTTATCCGCTGAAGATTTTTTTCTGCTTATTATAGAAGAGACGTTATAAGCTGCTTTTAATAACGCAGAACATAAAGAGTATGCAATTTTTCCAGCCCCGATAATAGCAATGTTAGATTCTTCTGAAAACAAATTTTTATTTTTAATTAATTGATTCATTCACTCATTCATCCATCCATTCATTACCTAAATGTAACGTGAATTGAATAACAGAATGTTTGAATGATTGAATGATTGAATGATAAAAACAAAATGGTTCTTTAGTTAACCAAAAATAACTGCCGAAAGATAACCAACAACTTCCCTATAATCACCTGTTGTATCTCCCGAATTGCATCTGTGAAGGACTTCCGATTTTTTTTTATTTAATGCTGAAGCTGCTTTCATAGCTGTTACAATTGTTCCTCCGCCGCAGGCTTCGCAATTCTTCAACTGGAAATCTTTCTGAAGCTTTTCAAAATCAAAATCGAGAATTCTTTTTTCAACAATTGAATCAAGCTTATCAGAAGCATCCCCCGAATAATAATGTGACAAATCTGAACTTGCGACAACAACTGTCTTATTATCAACAAAAGAAGATAATTTTTCAGCGAGTTCATTAACAAATAAACTTCCCTGGGCTCCCATAACAACCGGAACAATTTTAAAATCATTTAAAACCATCTGCAGAAAAGGAATCTGAACTTCGATTGCATGTTCCTCACCATGACCTTCAGAACCTTTAAAGATTGTTCTGCTTTCTCCGACTAACTTATCTGCTAAATTTTTATCAACTTCCACAACACCAAGCGGAGTTTCATAGGCATCACCATTGTAAACAGAAATTCCCGGGAAGTATTCTCTATGACTTGGAGAAATAATAATTACAGTTTCAAAGTTTTTATCTTTTAAAAGATTAAACCCATAAGCGGCTGTTCTTCCTGAATAAATATAACCGGCATGAGGAACAACAATTCCAAAAATGTTATCAAAGGTTTTTTTTGAATCTGAAATTGAAAGCAGGGTTTTTACTTCATCTGCAAGTTTGCTTTTTGAGGAAGGATAAAATAATCCGGCAACTGCAGGCTGTCTGATTTTATTCATTTACTACTTCTAATGTTCAATTAAATTTCGTAAAACATTATCAGAAATCAATTTTTGAATGAATGAGCGACTGAATGAATGAATGAATGAATGATTTACAATAAACTAAAACAAGTTTAAAAACAAATTTCCAATTCATCCATTCAACTATTCATTTTCTTTTCATCATCTGAAAAAACCACAGCAGTAAAAACCTGCAGATTTAATTTTTGAATTTTCCATGTATCGGGAAGAAGTCCCCCTTTTTCACACAAAGCAGAAAGAAAATGATCCCGTAAAAAATTATTTGCAACTGCAACCTGCGGCAGAAGAACAGCCCTGAGATATCCTTCGTCCAGTATCAATCCATGTTTGCCGATAATTATTTCATCATAGTCTTTTATTTTTTGCGGGGGAGACAGAATGGAAATTTCTATTTTAATTTTTTCAAATTCTTCTTTAGATAAGGGCATAAACCTCGGATCAGAAAAAGCAGCCTGTTTAGCAGCTTCACATACTGTTTCATATAAAGTTGCTTTTGTAAAAATGTAACCTATGCAGCCTCTCAATTCACCATTTAATTTTAAAGTAACAAATGCTCCAAGTTTTAGTTTCAGGAAAGGATATTGTTCGTAATCAATTAGAGAGCGAGGTGCTTTTTCAAATAATCTTTTTATAGATTCTTTGGCAGCTAATAACAGCACCCCTTTTTCTCTGTCTGTTATTTCCATAAGCATTCTAACAGAACCTTTCTATTCTTTTAAAGAATATACAAGCAGCTCTGTTTTTTCTTTAAGTAAAAAAATAAGATCATCTTTAGTAAAAAAGGAATCCGGAACCAGGTTTTTTACTCCACTGTTAAGTTCCTCTTCAAAAATAACTTTTCTTTTATCAATATCAACAGCTTTAAATATATTTTTCATTTCATTACCGTTATTGTTGATTTTATGATAGCTAAATAACAGCAGATTCTTAATAAAAATATAATCAATCTTTCCGGAGATAAGATTGAGATTTTTTTCATCAGATAAAATTTTTTTTACTATCTCAGCATTTTCCGTCTCCGGAAAAAATTGTCTTGTAAAATGATATCCTTCAGTATTTTCTTCTTTTAAAACCTTTTCTTTTATTGAATTTATTTGCCCGGCATTTTCGCCAATATCTTCAGTTAGTTCACCGGTTTTATAATTCAGCTTAAAATAATTTCTGCTGTCAAATTTTTCCTTAAAGCAAAAAAGTTCCTCCTTATAAATAAAAAGAAAAATGCAGTCCTCATTTCTCCATAAAATATCTCGACTGATGATATCAAAAGCAATTATACCGCGATGCTGCGGCATATCCGGCTTTCTGAATTTGTGAAAGAAAATTATATCATCATAAACATTTTCTATCCCGATCCAGAATTTTTCTTCGATCACTAATTTGTTAAAAATTTTCTTCCCTGAATTAATGTCAATACAACTGAAAAAAACTTCCTTTAACTCAGGATCTCTTTCTTCAATTACAAGTTTACCATTTTCAGTTGGAAGGAGTCGCCAGATTTGTTTTTTGTTTGAGAAGGAATAAAGTCTTTTAATTTTCATTTAGATGCTTGTTTACTTCCCTCATTACAAATGACATTAACCTTTTTAGCTGAATAATTTCATATCTGTTCAAATTGTGCAGTGAAATGCCTGAGCATCGGAGCTTCGTAAGTAATCTTATATCCTTTAAGAGAATTTCTGTTCTTGAAAACCTCAAGAATAATTTCAAGCACATAATCAATATGGCTTTGAGTATAAACTCTTCTTGGAATTGCAAGCCTTACCAGCTCCATTGGCGGGGGAATTAATTTTTTATTTTCATCATACTTACCAAACATAACACTGCCAATTTCAACTCCTCTTATTCCCCCTTCAATATATAAAGCGCAAACAATTGATTGACCGGGAAATTGTCCGGGAGGAACATCCGGAAGAAACCGCTTGGCATCTATATAAATTGCATGTCCGCCCGGCGGTTCAATAATAGGAACTCCGGCAGCAACAAGTTTTTCGCCAAGATATTCTACACTTCTTATTCTATATTGAAGATAATGTTCATCGAGAACTTCATCCAGTCCCTGTGCAATTGCTTCCAGATCGCGTCCGGCGAGACCTCCATAAGTAGGAAAACCTTCTGTAACAATTAAAAGATTCCGGCATTTCATTGCAAGATCAGGATCATTCATTGCAAGGAAACCGCCGATATTTGCAAGACCATCTTTCTTCGCACTCATTGTTGCCCCATCGGCATAGGAAAACATTTCCTGAGCAATTTCAAGTAAAGATTTATCAGCGTAACCTTTCTCCCTTTTCTTAATAAAGAAAGCATTTTCAGCAAAGCGGCATGCATCAATGAATAGAGGAATATTATATTTTTTACAAATCTTTTTAACTTCTTTTATATTCTCCATCGAAACCGGCTGACCTCCGCCGGAATTATTTGTAACAGTCAACATACAAAGAGGAATATTTTCCGCACCTTTTTCTTTTATGAATGATTCAAGTTTTTCAACATCCATATTTCCTTTAAAGTCTGCCCTGATTTCCGGATGCTTCCCGGTTTCATTTAGAAGATCAACTGCTTCTGCGCCTGTAAATTCAATGTTAGCTCTTGTAGTATCGAAGTGAGTATTATTTGGAAAATATTTTCCTTTTCCGCCGGTAATTGTAAATAATATTTTCTCTGATGCTCTGCCCTGGTGTGTGGGAATAATATATTTCAAACGGGTGATTTTATTTACAGCATCTTCAAACCTGTAAAAGCTTTTTGAACCGGCGTAAGATTCATCTCCATCCATTATGCCTGCCCACTGTTTGGAGCTCATAGCTGATGTTCCGCTGTCGGTTAAAAGATCAATTAATACATCTTCAGCGCGAATAAGAAACGGATTATAACCGGCATCTTTTAAAAGCTTTTCCCTTTCTTCTTTGGATGTAAACTTTATTGGTTCAACTGATTTGATTTTGAAGGGTTCAATAATTGTTTTTGTCTGCATAATTCATTTCTAAAAATTCAATGTTCAAATTTAGCAAATACTTTGCTTAAAAAATGAAATGGGTTTTTCATGTCAAATCTCAAAAAAAAATAAAAATATTCATTTTCGATCTTGCATTTCCTGCCTTTATATTTTTCTTCTATATTTCTTGCCTTTTGAAAAAACTATAAATAAGTTTTTATCGTTACTTACCTTAAACTTTATTAAGGAGTCAAAATGGATAATTTTGAACAGAACTCTGAAACTTCAACAGTGCAGCCTGAAGAGGAACTATCTCACACCGATAAAATGACCGGAATCTTTACTGAACCTTCTGCAACATTTGAAAAGATTGCAAGGTTTCCGGTTAAAACAATTGATTGGCTGCTTCCGATAATGCTTCTCCTGCTTGTTATTTCTTTAACTCAAATATTAGTAATGAGCAATGAGGAAATTTATTTCCAGGCAAAACAAAAACAAGAACAGCAGCTGCAAAAAACTTTTGATCAGATGGTTGAAAAAGGACAGATGACAAGAGAACAGGCTGATCAGCAAATTGAAAAAGCAAGAGAAAGAATGGAAATGGGTCGTGGACCCCTCCGCTGGATTTTTCAAACTGTAAGTATTTTCATCTTCGGGTTTATAGTTTATTTAATTGTGGTTTTAATTTATTTTTTATTTGCCAAATTTGCTTTCAAAGGCAATGGCGGGTTTACATCAGCTTTAGTTGGAAGCGGTTTAACAGCTTACATAAGTATGATCCAGGTTGTTCTTACTGCAATCCTTGCACTTGCATTCGGCAGATTAATGAGTGACTTAAGTATCTCCTCTTTTGCCAGTTTAGATAAATCAACTATAACAGGATGGATACTTGGTAAAATTGATCCATTCTCCATTTGGGCATATTCGATTACAAGTATCGGACTTTCAAAAATGTTCAGGTCAAATTCAGCAGCAAAATATTTTATACTGGTTTTCAGTGTGTGGATTTTAGGATCATTGCTTCTGTGGGGAATTGGAAAAGTTGTTCCATTCCTTGGATTTTTGTCAAGTATGTAAAAATTATAGGCTCACATTTGTGAGCCTTCATTTTAAATTTCCACAACATTTTTTGCTTTTATTCCCGGGTTAAAAGGAATCGTTGAAATTATTTCTTCCTTCAACTGTTCAAGCAGCTTATTCCGTGCGAAATTATTTCCGACAATTATACTTATTTCACGAACCGGTTTTGGATTTCTAAATTCTCTTATATTTTTTTTCTGAGAAGGTTTAAGATTTAAAAGAGCAAGATGAGGTATAATTGTTATTCCCTCATATTTATCAACCAGGTTAATAAGAGTTTCAATACTTCCCGCTTCATAATGAAGATTTTGTGTTTCTGAATCTTTCATCTTTAATTCGCACAGGTTTATTATCTGGCTGCGCAGACAATGTCCTTCTTCCAATAACCATAGTCGTTTCAGGTTAATCATCTGGGGCAGCAAATATTTTTTATTGGGGAGATCTTCTTCCTGAGAACTATAAACAAAAAATTCCTCATAGAACAAAGGATATTCTTTTATAAAATTTTCTTTTAATGGAGTTGCAACTAATCCAACATCAAGGTCACCGGTTTTTATATGAGAAATAATTTCATCAGTAATCATTTCTTTAATAAAGATTTTAAGATGAGGATATTTCCTGATAAAATTTTTCAAAAAAAGCGGAAGCAGGTAAGGTGCAAGAGTAGGGATAATTCCAAGATGGAGTTCGCCGGTAATTTCTCCTTTAATCTCTGCAGCAAAATCTTTAAGCCGTTTCGCTTCAGTAAGAACCTGCTTTATCCGGATAATAAATTCTTCACCTTCTTTAGTTGGAGTTACAGGCTGTTTACTCCGGTTAAAAATTTTTATTTCAAGCTCATCCTCAAGCTTTTTTATCATCATGCTTAAAGTTGCCTGGGTTACAAAACATTTTTCTGCTGCTTTTGCAAAATGCCTGTGTCTGTCCACTGCTATCACATATTCAAGCTGCTGTAAATTCATAATTATAGTTTATATCTATATCGTTATAGAAAATATCAGTTTGAGTTATCATAACTAAATTAAGAGATTAGCAACAGAATTAAAAACTAACATAGAATCAATTTAATTTTCTATCGTAGGTAGTCTTAAGGTGGTAAGTTGCCGGTCGTAAAAAACCCGGCAACTTTTTTATTTTAAATTATAATTTCTTTTAATTATGTTTTAATTATATATCAACTATTATTCCTGAAAAAATAATTCATCTGAAATCGTATATAATTAATTGAGGTATTCAAATGGATTTAAAAAGAAATGTTGTGGGCTGGTTTGAAATACCGGTTTCAAATATGGATCGTGCAGTAAAATTTTATGAAACTGTTTTAGATTTAAAACTTGAACGACATAACCTGGGTGAACTAGATATGGCATGGTTCCCATCGGGAGATTTGCCCGGTTCACCCGGAACACTTGTTTATCATAAAGAATTTTATAAACCCTCATCCGATGGTGTACTGATTTATTTTACTTCTCAATCCGGCAATTTAAATAATGAGCTTAACAAAGTTGAAAAAGCCGGAGGAAAAATTCTTAATCCTAAAAAACTAATTGCAGAGGATATTGGTTACATGGGTTTGTTCAATGATTCTGAGGGCAACAGGATTGCAATTCATTCCAGACAATAAAAATTATAAAAAATATTTAGGGAAAAAATATGAACAACACTGATAAAAGGGTTGATGCCTATATTGAAAAATCCCAGCCATTCGCGAAACCCATCCTAAAAAAATTGAGAGAATTAATCCACAAAGGAAACCCTGATGTTGAGGAAACTATAAAATGGGGTATGCCTTCATTCGATTATAAAGGACCTTTTTGCAGCTTTGCAAGTTTTAAGGAACATGCTGCATTTGGCTTCTGGAAATATCAGCTTTTTAAAGATCCGGATAATTATCTCCAGGATATTTCCAATAAAGGCGGCAATGCAATGGGCAACTTTGGAAGAATAACCAGTTTAAAAGATTTACCTCCCGATAAAGTGATAATTGATTTTGTTAAGCAGGCAAAAAAAATAAATGATGACGGAATTAAACTTCAGCCAAAACAAAAAAAACCTAAAGCTGAATTGGTTGTTCCCGACTATCTGCAAAATGTATTGAAGAAAAATAAAAAAGCAGAGAAAAATTTTAATAACTTTAGCTACTCACACAAAAAAGAATATATTGAGTGGATTGCCGAAGCAAAAACAGATGATACAAAAAATAAACGTATTGAAACTGCAATTGAGTGGATATCTGAGGGTAAATCAAGAAACTGGAAATACATGAAGAAATGAATTTCTATAGAATGTAAAATGTAAAAGAAAAAAATATGATGCGAAGTATTAAAAAAATTATTAAAGCTGTTGATGAACCGATGGAAGGATTATCCACATACAGAGCATTTCCCAATAGAGGAGTAAATCAAATAGATCCTTTTCTTCTGCTTAATCATCACGGACCACAGGATTTTCCTCCTGGAAATAAGGGGCTGCCATTTGGGCCTCATCCGCACAGAGGATTTGAAACACTAACTTTTATTTTAAAAGGAGATGTCGTTCATAGTGATTCAAGCGGAGGTAAAAGTGTAATAACATCTGGCGGAATCCAGTGGATGACTGCGGGAAGCGGAATTATTCATTCGGAAAATTCTTCTGATGAATTTAAACATAAGGGCGGGTTAGAAGAAGTTCTGCAACTGTGGATAAATCTTCCTTCAAAGTTAAAAATGTCTCCACCGAAATATATCGGACTTCAAAAAGATGAAATCCCGAAACTAAGATTTGATAATGATAAGGTAACCATTAATCTTATCTCAGGGAAATGGGATGGTGCTTCAGGAGCAATTAATTCTTTAACTGGTGTCTTCACTTCATTCATTGAAATGAAAAGTAAAGGTGTTTTGGATCTTAATGTTGATAAGGAAAGAAATATTCTTCTTTACATAGTTGATGGTAAGATAAAAATTAACAACGATACTGCTGATAAACTTTTTTTAGTTGAATTCAATAATGATGAAGAGCAAATAAAAATCGAAGCAATAGAAGACTCAATAATAATTTTCTGCCATGGAAAACCATTAAATGAGCCTGTGGTATCTTACGGACCTTTTGTTATGAATACCGAAGATGAAATAAAACAGGCAATGATTGATTATCAGTCCGGAAAATTTGGTTGATCATATTAAGGAATTTGCTTCACCAAAATATTGTTAAGAGGTTTTGTAATTTTGGATTCAGAATTTTTTCCCGAAAGGAATTACAATGACATACATCCCTTCTCCTTCCCGTTATGAAAATATTAATTACAAACGCTGCGGCAGAAGCGGTTTAAAGCTTCCTCCAATTTCACTCGGACTCTGGTACAACTTCGGCGGCTTTGATGTTTTTGAAAACAGCCGTGCAATGATCCGCCGCGCTTTTGATTTAGGAATTACACACTTTGATCTGGCAAATAATTATGGTCCTCCTTATGGTTCAGCTGAAGAAAATTTCGGACGCATCTTTCAAAAAGATTTAAAGCCATTCAGAGATGAATTAATTATTTCTACTAAAGCAGGATGGGATATGTGGCCGGGACCTTACGGAAACTTTGGTTCCAGGAAATATTTAATTGCAAGCCTTGATCAAAGCTTAAAAAGAATGGGGTTAGATTATGTTGATATTTTTTATCATCACCGGCCCGATTATGATACTCCGCTTGAAGAAACAATGGGTGCGCTTGAACAAATAGTGAGAAGCGGAAGAGCACTCTATGTCGGAGTTTCTCAGTACAATCCTGAATACACAAAAAAAGCCGCTGAGATTTTAAGGGATATGGGAATTCGTTTGCTTATTCATCAACCGAATTATAATATGTTTGACAGGTGGATCGAACAGGGGCTTCTCAGTGTCCTATCTGAAGAAGGTATTGGCAGTATTGTGTTTTCTCCTCTTGCCCAGGGAATACTTACAGATAAATATTTAAAGGATATTCCCAAAGATTCACGGGCCGGAAAAGAACATTTAATATATTTTCAATCCGACAGAATTACTGAAGATGTTTTGAAAAAAGTAAGAAGACTTAATGATCTTGCAAAGCAAAGGAATCAATCTTTAGCGCAAATGTCTTTAGCGTGGGTATTAAGACAGCCGGCTGTTACATCTGCTCTTATTGGTGCAAGCAAAGTTTCTCAGATTGAAGATGCAGTTGGGACACTACAAAATTTAAATTTCAACAATGATGAGCTGAATGGAATAGAAAAAATTCTTCATTCTTAAGTAGTGCAAATCACAAATCAATCTTAATTTTTTTGAGACGTAAAATATGCGGGATAAAATTTTTCTCTCCTCTATTGACACTTATTTTTTTCTAATGTAGTTTCGGTTCCAATTAAGGGGCAAATTCTTTTCTTAGATGTAGTTCAGTTTAGAGATTAAAATAATTCCCTGGTCCAAAGATTAATTAATTTATCCTTGGTGGAGGTGAAAGATGAAGTTTAATCGCCAGTCTTTTTTCAATTCTTATAAAGATAATTTCGGAAATATTAATCAAACTCAAGTTTCCGGTTTGGAAAACCTTCTTAATTTTATTGAAGCCGATCAAAAAGTAACTGATTTACGATGGATAGCTTATATGCTTGCAACAGTTAAGCACGAATGTGCAGATACCTATCAGCCGGTTACAGAAAGAGGACAAAGAGCCTACTTTGATAAATATGAAGCCGAATCTGCAATTGGAAAAAGGCTGGGGAATGCCGAGAAAGGTGATGGATATTTATTCCGCGGCAGAGGTTATGTGCAGATTACCGGAAGAGCTAATTATGCAAAGCTCAGCAAATCTTTACAACTCGCCGATGAAGATAACTTAATTGAAAAGCCTGATAAAGCTTTATCACCCGATACAGCATATAAAATCATGTCTTATGGAATGATTAACGGAACTTTCACCGGGAAAAAACTTCAGGATTATATTAATTCATCAAAGGCTGACTATAGAGAAGCACGAAGAATTATTAATGCCCTCGATCAGGCAGAGAAAATTGAAGGATATGCAAAAAAATTTGAATCAATTTTACAAAATAGTCTTGTTGCAAATGAAAGCATTTCGAGAATAAGCGATGAGGAAAGAAAAAAATTGTTTGAAAATAATATTCTTGAAATTGATAAGATGTATGTCCCTGCAGGCAGCATGGTAAAAAACCTATTAATGGAATTAGAAAGAGATAACAGGAATACATTTATAAAACTTCATGATGCTGATGTAAAAGGGCATATTGTTAAATATAGTTTTGTAGAAGGTGATCAAAATCTAATTTTTAATATTGCTAACGCATTGGGATTTAAAAATGTTACTAATGATATACTGGAGGTAAGGGATGTCTAAATTAGTTACTGTTCTGGTTATTGTTGTAATCGTTCTTGTAGGTTTATTTGCCTACTTTGGAGGATCATGGCAGAATAAAGAAAAAATTCATGCTGCTGAACTGGAGATGGAAAAACTTCGTTCTCAAAGGGATTCCCTTCAAACAGTTGTTAATTACCGCGATTCTTTGGAAAACATGATTGGAGAACAAATATCCTCAAAGAAGGATGAGGCTGAGGTTCTCCGCCGGGAAGTTTATAAACTGGAAAATGAACGTAAGGAAAAACAATTTACAGTTCGAAGTCTTCACAAAAAAGAAGATCTGCAAAACAAATTCAAAGAAACATTTCCTGAGGTTGCAAACTCAGATTGGGGTGTAACGGAAGTATTTAACGAACAGTATGGAGTGGGAATTGAATATCTTCTTATACCATTATGGTTTAATGAAACATTTATTATTGATCATAATAACAGCAAGCTTTATCAGGCACAGAAAGATAAACTTGTGGCGGTTGATTCACTCAATCAATACGTAATTGTTTTACAGGATTCGGTTTTGGTTCTAGAAAAGTTAAACCGCAAAGCTTACGAGGAAGGTTATAACACTGCATATATAAAATATGAAGACCTTAATGAGAAATATATAAGTGAGCTTCAAAAAGGAAAAATTGATTGGGGACTTCAGGCAGCCGGTTTTGTAGGTGGAGGTATTATTGGTGTTTTAATTGGTCGGGGTACAAAATGAATTTCACAGTTTAACGAAAGGATTAATTTATGACTTCCTCAAAAGTATGGACTTATGAAACTCTAGCAAAAGCAAACGGAGATGAACTGGAAAAAATTTTATTAAGCGGTACCCCACCCGATATTGAACAGCTTAATGGTTATATCTATTGCGGTTGGAACCATGAATGGATTGGAAATCTTTCGGGTAAAAAATTCAAAAAAGGTTTTATGAAAAAGGATGGGAGAAATTTCGGATATAATGAGCTTGTTATTCAGGATGGAAAAGAATATATGGGAGAATGGAAACAGAAAATTACAAGCAGCGGTAAACCTGAACAGCTTGGATACTTCCGGACATCATTTGTAAAAGATGAACCTCCGACAAAATTATATGAACCATATATGCATCTTGCACATTTTAATTATGATATTCCTAATATGCATAAATGGTACCTTAGCTTCTTCAGAGTTATCAGAGATTTTGTTGTTTGCCCTAATCCCGGAGATAACAGCTTAATGTTGTGCAAAGCTTACCTTAGAGTGTTTCCCTTTTTAAATATTTTTTATTGTTATTTCCTGCTGGGGCATAAAGAAAAAATAAAATATCTCCCCTGGTAGTGATTATTTTTTTTATTTATTTAATTGGAGTCGAACAATGCTTACAAAGAAGGAGATAGTTCTTAGTTCATACTTAAAGATATTACTCGTTATTAATTTTCTTTTATTTGTTTCATGCTGCATTAATCTTTTTGCATCTTCATTATTTGCAAATTTTAATTCATTCTCACTGATAATTTTTTCTGCTTTCGCACTGGTAAATATTTTACTATGCTGGTTTTCCATATCCGATTTAAGAAGATTTACTCTGCTGGTTAAGCTGCTTGCATGGCTGTTTGTAATATCAGTATTGTTGGGCGCGTATGTTCTTATTTGGAGAGATACAAGTTCTGAAGTAGTATATTTTAAATTTCTTTTACCTCTTAAAACTCTATTTATTATTTCACTCATTTATGATGCGGTTAATGCTGTTCTTACTTATGTTTTGTTATCCTCGGCAGAACGTGCAAGATATAACTTAAAATATTTTTCTCCTATTCAGTTTAAAACACTTGAAGCTCTGGCAGATGTAGTTATAACGGGAAAGGAAGAAATTATTCCTGCTGAAACCGTTGCACAAAATGTAGATACATACTTTAAAACATTTCAGGCTAAATCAAAATGGACAATGGCATTAGTAATTACAGGTTTATACTTCTACCCTATTTTATCATTGTACCCGCCGCTTCCTTATATCTCACCCGAAAAAAGAATTGCATTCCTTAAAAAAAGATTTTACAGGGATATTGAATCAAGACTCATTCCAGAATTCTGGCGGGTAATTGCTCAGGGGATGATCAGGATAGCAAAGCAAATGTGCTATATAGGATACTACAATGATAAAAGAACTTTTGCTTCTGTGGGTTACATACCTTTTTCAGAAAGAAAAGAAAAAGAAGAAAGATTTGCAAAATCTCCAGTAGTTAAATCCCCGGAACTTTTTGTTAAATCAGAAAAAGATATTAAAAAAGATTCTGTTGAAGGTGATGTGGTAATTATTGGTTCTGGTGCAGCCGCATCTATACTTGCAAAAGGTTTGGTAGAGAACGGCAGAAAAGTTTTAATGATAGAAAGAGGAAACCATGAAATACCGGAGACATTTAATGAAAACGAAATGGAAATGGTTTCAAGACTTTTTCAGGATGGCGCAATTCAGGCAGCAAGAGATTTCCGGTTTACAGTTTTCCAGGGAAGCTGCGTTGGGGGATCAACTGTTTTAAATAATGCAGTTTGCTTTAAAATGCCCGAGGCTGTACTCGATAACTGGAATCAAAATCTTAATGCAGGACTGAAAAAATCTGAAGTTTTAAATTCAATGGATAAAGTCTGGAATCTCATCGGGACAAATAATATGGGTAGTTATGATGAAGCAGTTAATGCTAAAGTAAAACTTAACCCCGGCGGCTATTTATTTAAGGATGGATGTAAGAAATTAGGTTATGATTCCCTCCCTCATATTACTAATTCTGTAAATGCAAATATATCTGGATGCGTTGGCTGCGGATATTGCAACATCGGATGTCAGTATAATAAAAAACTTTCAATGCTTACAACGGTTCTTCCGGAGATTCAGAAAAAATATGGAAAGGAAAATTTAGAAATTATTGCAGGCTGCGAAGCCATAAAGCTCAATAAAAATGGAAGCGGAATTAAATATGTTGAATGCCAGTTTAACAATGGCAGAAAAATTAAAGTTTACGGAAAAACATTTGTTGTTTCGGCAGGAGCTATTTCATCCAGTATTCTTCTTTTAAAATCTAAATTGGGAATTAATAATGCGGGAATGAATCTTTCATTTAATGTAGGTTCACAGTTAACTGCATCCTATCCTTTCAAAATAGATTCATATGATGGTCTCCAGATATCACATTATATGCAGGCTTCTCCTAACAGAGGATACATAATGGAATCATGGTTTAATCCTCCAATGTTTCAATCTACAGCAATGCCCGGCTGGTTTGAAGATCATTATAATAATATGAAACGTTATGATAGGCTTGCCTGTGTTGGAATTTTAGTAGGGTCAGAATCAAATGCAAAAGTAAAAACAGCAGGTTTAACAGGAAGAGAAATAGATTACACCCCTTCAAAAAAAGATTTTGATACATTGCTTGCTGGACTTGAACTTGCGGGAGAAATTATGCTTGCAAGCGGGGCAGAATCTGTAATGCCTAATTCATTTAAATATTATGAATTCCGAAAAAATGATGAAGTAAAAAAACTGCACGAGTTAATAAAAGATCCGAGTGAAATTACTCTCGGCACCGGGCATCCCCAGGGTGGAAATATATTAAGCGGCAGCGCTGAAAAAGGCGTTGTAAATCCTGAGTTTAAAGTTTTTGGTTTCAACAACCTTTATGTATGCGATGCAAGTGTTTTTCCAACAAGCCTTGGAGTAAATCCACAATTAACTGTAATGGGGCTTGCCGATTATGCAGTTCAATTTGTGAAGAATTAGTCTTAAAAAGACTCGCAAAAAATATGTTGAGCACCCGGTAATTGATGGAAGAAATAAAAATAATTTTTTAGCTAGATAAAAAAAGGACCTTACAATGTTTGATAATGCTGTTATTGAAGTTGCTATAGGACTTGCATTTGTTTACTGTATTTACAGTCTTTTTACTACAATAATAAATGAAATTATTGCCTCTGCTCTTAGCTTGCGTGCCCGGATGTTGAAACGCGCAATTAAACGTATGTTGATGGACAATGATGAAACTTTCCTTGGCAAAAAACTTTTTAATGAATTCTTTGAGCACCCGCTCATAAAATATATGAGCAGCGGTTTTTTCTACCGAACTCCTTCTTATATCTCGCAGGGAAGTTTTTCAAAAACATTAATTGATATTCTGAAAAAATATGATTCACCCGATACTAAATCTGAAATTCAAAAGGTAAAAGATAAACTTGATGAGCTGGGAAAAAAAGAGAATTTACCTAAATGGGAAAGTGATACAATAAAACTTATCAACTCATTTCTCAATGATGCAAAAGATGACCTTGATAAATTTAAAGATAAGCTTGAGGGATGGTTTAATGATACAATGGAAAGAGCATCGGGCTGGTATAAAAGGCAAACTCAGCTTATAATTATTTTCTTAGGTTTTATCCTTGCAATTGGTTTTAATGTAAATACATTTGAGATCGTTAGCCGTCTTTCAAATGATAAAGCTGCACGCGAACAAATAATAAACATCGCTGAGAATTATGTAAAAGACAGGCAATCAACTGTTTCTGATACTTCAACTTCACAACGATTAGATAGCCTGGTTTTAAAAGCTAAAATTCTTTATGAAGAAGAAGTTGAACCTGTAAATCAAATATTCAGTTTGGGATTGGCTTCATGGAATCAAACCGGTGGATTCTGGAACAGCATTTTAGGATGTCTTATAACTGCTCTTGCAATCTCTCTCGGCGCCCCCTTCTGGTTTGATATGTTAAGCAAGCTTGTGAAACTAAGAGGCACCGGCTCAAAACCTGCCGAAGAGAAAGAGAAAGAAAAAACTTCTGCCGGATAATAATTAAATGTTCATTTTAAATTAGGATTTTATTTTCCAAAAAGTAAAAATTGCATAAGGGATCAAATGGAAACAGAATTTTTTACAAAACATCCTGACGTTCAAAATATTATTACTGAACTCAAAACAAAAAATATTATTGTATCTGATGTTCTTGATGAAGAAGGAAACCAGTATGTAGATCTCGTTCAGGAAGGAGGAGGTGTTCTCGGTATTGCGTTACTTGGCTATACTTATGTTCTCGAACAGGTTGGTATAAGATTTTTTAGCCTTGCCGGAACTTCTGCAGGGGCTATAAATACAATACTTCTTGCTTCAGTTGATGAGATAAACAAATCAAAAACGGAGGAGATACTCGAATACCTGGCTAACCAAAATCTTTTCGATTTTGTTGATGGTCCGACTTCAGTAAAAAAATTTTTAAATGCTGTTAGGGATGATTCAACAATATTTACAAAAACTTTATGGGGATTATTATCGCTTCAATATTTTTTTAAATACCAGGGTTTAAATCCCGGGGAAGAATTCAGGAAATGGATTGTAGAAATCCTGAAGAAGAATAATATTAATTCTACAGAAGATCTCGCAATTTTAAGGAAAATTCCAAAAGGACTAAAGATCAGAGAAGGTGTTGCAAAAAACATAGATGGTCTTGAACCGAAATTAAAAATTATTGCAGCTGAAATTACTACAGAAACAAGAGTGATATTCCCTGAAATGAATTTTCTTTTTTGGAATGAGCCTCAAAAAGTAAATCCTGCGGATTATGTCCGCGCTTCAATGTCTATCCCTCTTTTCTTTCAGTCATTCAAAGTTAAAACCGGTAATAAAAATAAAGATGATTGGCATAATTGCGTCAGGTTTGAAGGCGAACCTCCTGAAGAATCTGTTTTTGTTGATGGAGGAGTCTTATCTAATTTTCCCATTGATGTTTTTCACAACCGGTTAATAGTTCCCCGGCTTCCAACTTTTGGAGTAAAGCTTGGAGATGACAGGGATAAAGCAAGCGAAACCGGAACCATTCCAAATTTTCTTATGGCAATTTTTAACAGCACAAGGCATGTTCTTGATTTCCAGTTTCTGTTAACAAATCCGGATTATGAAAACCTTATTGCAAAGGTTGATACAGGAAAACATAACTGGCTTAATTTTTCAATGCCCGATAATGATAAAAGAGATTTATTTATTAGAGGTGCAAAAGCGGCTGATGAATTCTTAAGAAAATTTGATTGGGAAAAATATAAAGGGATACGTGAAGAATTGCTTAAACCGGATTTACGGGAATAAAACCCATATACGGGTTTCACCGGCAATATGATAATCGTGCAAATAAAAACATTTCTTACCGTTTTTATATATCGTATCCCTCCATTTATTTGAGATTCTCAAGAACAAATAAATTCTAAAAAAAAATTCTTTAAAAGAATTTAAACTAATTCTACCAATTTCAATTTTACATTGTCTAATGATTAATTGTAAATTCTTCACAAAAATGTGAATATGTAACCGAGTTAATAAATTTTTCTAATTTTTTTGCGGAAAATCAAAAATGAAAAAGAAATACATCATCTATACATTACTATTTATTATAATAGCAGCCGCGGCTTACTTCTTCTTTTGGGGAAGATCAGATAAAGAGACAAAATATATTTTTGCAGAATTGCAACACGGCGATATAAGCAATACTATTACTTCCACCGGAACTCTGGAAGCACTAAAAACCATAGATGTTGGTACGCAAGTCTCCGGTAGAATTGATAAAATATTTGTGGACTACAATTCCAATGTGAAAAAAGGACAACTGTTAGCTGTTTTGGATACTACTGCACTTTCACTTCAGGTTAGTGACGCGCAATCAAATCTTGAAAAAGCTAAAGCTCAATACGATATGGCTTCTTCGCAATACGAAAGAGATAAAACTTTGTATGAAAAAGGATTTTTGTCTGAACTGGATTTTATTAATTCAAAAACAACACGTGAAACTTCACTATCAGATTTTCATTCATCTCAAACAGCACTGCAAAGAGCACAGACTAATTTAAACTATGCTTACATTTATTCACCAATAAGTGGTACCATTATAAGTAAAAATGTTGAGGAAGGACAAACCGTTGCAGCAAGCTTATCGACTCCAACATTGTTCCAGATAGCTGAAAATCTTTCCAATATGCAGATACTTGCAGCTGTTGATGAAAGCGATATAGGACAAATTGAAATCGGGCAGGATGCTGAATTTACAGTGCAGGCTTACCCCGAAAAAAAATTTTCCGGAAAAGTTACACAGATAAGATTAAACTCAGAAGTCGTGCAAAATGTTGTTAACTATACTGTTGTAGTAAATGCACAAAATAAAGACATTCTGCTACTTCCCGGAATGACCGCTACAATTGATTTTTATGTCGAACAAAAGAATAATGTTCTGATGGTTCCTAACTCAGCTTTAGCTTTTAAACCGACTGATGAAATGTTAGCTCAATTAAAAACTGAAATGCAAAATAAATATCCGGATAGTCTTAAGAACAAATACAATAATTTTGCTAACCGAAATTTTAACCAGGGACCGGGAATGAATAATCCATCAAAAAACAACAGCTCCGGCAAAAACAAAAATATGGGAAGAGTATGGTATCTGGATGAAAACGGAAAGTTAAAAGTTAATATGGTTGTACTTGGTCTTTCCGATGGCAAGAAAACAGAAATTGTATCTGGGAAAAATCTCAAAGAAGGTATGAAGGTTATTACCGGTATTGAAAATAATGATACTAATACTACAAACAATTCAAATGTATTAAATCAGAACCAGGGGCTCCCGCGTGGAATAAGAAGAGGATTTTAATAAGAGATAAAATGAAAACGATTATTAAAACTGTAGAGCTAACAAAAAAATATAAAATAGGTGAAGTAGAAGTGCCTGCACTTAATTCTGTTAATCTTAGTGTTGATGAGGGAGAATTTGTTGCCGTAATGGGTGCTTCAGGGTCAGGTAAATCTACTTTAATGAACCTGATTGGCTGCTTAGATCAGCCAACATCCGGGGAATATTTTCTTGATGAAATAAATACAAGCAGGCTTTCAAAAAACGAATACGCCACAATAAGGAATCAAAAAATAGGATTTGTCTTTCAGGGATTTAATCTTTTATCAAGAACTACTGCTTTGGAAAATGTTGAGCTTCCATTAATGTATGATAGAAGTTTAAGAATATTAAATCCACGCGCAAAAGCTGAAGAAGTTTTAAAGAGAGTCGGCTTAGCAGAAAGAATGGATCATCAGCCGAATCAATTATCCGGCGGACAGCAGCAAAGGGTTGCAATTGCCAGGGCATTGGTTAATGAACCATCGCTGATTTTAGCAGATGAACCTACAGGTAATCTTGACAGCAAAATGTCTGTTGAAGTTTTAGGACTTTTCCAGGAATTAAATAATGATGGAATAACTATAGTTTTGGTTACGCATGAAAGAGACTATGCGAAATTCGCTAAGAGAATTGTAGAGCTGAAAGATGGAAAAATAATAAAAGATGTCCCTATTAAAGACAGATTAGTAGCTGAGGAAGAACTTAAAAAATTAAATGAAGAAGTAACCGAGGTCTGATAATGCAGTTAAAAAATATTTTAAAAGTTGCAGTAAAAAGTATTTTAAAATCAAGGATGAGAAGTTTGTTAACTGCGCTTGGAATAATAATCGGCGTTGCTGCAGTAGTTGTAATGGTCGCAATTGGTGATGGTGCCCAAATGCAGGTCGAACAGCAAATTGCTTCTCTCGGTTCCAACTTGATTGTAATTTTCCCCGGTACAAGTACTACCGGAGGAATAAGAGGCGGGGCAGGCAGTTTTAACAGGTTCACAATGGACGACGTAAATAAAATTAATGAACAGGCTACTCTGATTAAAGCAGTCTCTCCTATTGTTAGAAGCGGAGGGCAGGTTATTGGCGGTACGGGAAACTGGAGTACATCTATTCAGGGAGTTTCAACAAATTATCTTGGAATACGGGATTGGCCTTTGTCTTCAGGAGAATTCTTTACGGACAGGGATGTTACTTCCAGAGCTAAGGTTGCTGTTATCGGACAAACTGTTGCAAAACAATTATTTCCTGATGAAGATCCTTTAGGACAGCAAATCAGAATAAGAAATGTTCCTTTCAAAGTTATCGGTGTTTTATCAGCAAAAGGTCAAAGTGCAATGGGCAGTGATAATGATGATGTTATTTTAGCTCCTTCTACAACTGTTTTGGACAGATTAAGCGGCGGAAGGTATATCTCCTATATTCAAGTAAGTGCTTCTTCCCTTTCGCAAATTAACCAGGCACAGGAAGAACTAAGAACAATAATGAGGCAAGCCCATCATTTAAATCCCGGTGAAGATGATGATTTCACTATAAGAAACCAGGCTGATATTACTGAGGCAGCAACAGAAACATCAAAGGTGTTAACAATTCTATTGGCTTCCGTTGCAGGTGTGTCTTTAATTGTAGGTGGAATTGGCATTATGAATATTATGCTTGTATCCGTCACGGAAAGGACAAGAGAAATCGGGATAAGATTATCTGTCGGTGCAAGAACCTCTGACATCTTAATTCAATTTTTAACTGAGGCTGTGGTTCTTAGTTTAGCAGGGGGATTGCTTGGCGTATTATTATCATTTGGAGTGGCTTATATTTTAAATAACTATACAGGTCAGGCAGCTTACATTAGACCCGAAATTATTATGCTTGCTTTCGGATTCGCTGGAGTAATAGGTGTATTCTTTGGATTCTATCCTTCAAGAAAAGCTGCAAACCTAAACCCTATTGATGCGTTAAGATATGAGTAAAGATATTTTGAGATAAAATTTTTTAATCCTTTTAAAAGAATAAACCGATGAAAAAATATATAGTAATTTCTTTTTTAGTTATTGCAAACTATTCAAATGTTTTTGCACAACAAACTTTCTCACTGCAGGATGCAATAACCGCAGCATTAAATAAAAACACCTCTTTAATAAAGCAGCAAAACAATCTGTCAACGCAATCGGCTGCAATTAAAAGTGCGTACGGAAATCTACTTCCAAATCTCAGTGCCGGTGGTTCATGGAATTGGTCGAGAGTTACAGATAAAGGAGGTGGAACCCAGATTGATTATTTTGGTAGAGAGACTGCTCTGCCATCTTCACAAATTGATACGAGGGGATATTCTTTATCAGCTGGCGGAAATGTAACTCTGTTTGATGGTCTCTCAAATATCGCAAACATTAATCAGGCAAATAATAATTATAATTCTGCCAGGTTCGATCTTGAAAAACTGAAACAGGATATTATTCTACAGACGACTAATCTTTACATTACTATTATCACTTATGATTCTCTGTTAAAATACCAGGATGAAAATTTCAAATACAATCAGGAATTACTGAAAAAGATTATGGAGATGCAGCAGTTAAAAATGATTACTAAAGCAGATGTGTATTCACAGGAAGCTCAGACTGCCAATTCTGAGGTTGAATATTTGCAGGCAAAAAATAATTTCGAAAAAGCGAAAATTTCTTTGTTGAATTATCTTTCCCTGGATATAAATTCTGATTACGTTTATGTACTTCCTGAGGAAAACGAGGATTCACTTTTAACCAATCAAGACTTTAATCAATTATACCAAATTGCTTTAGAAAACAGGAGTGATTATTTAAGTCAAAAGTTGCGGGTTGAAAGTTCCGAAAACCAATTGACGATTGCACGTTCAGGTCTATTTCCAAGTTTAAGCGGGAACTACCGATTTTCAACAAGTGCTACGAATCCCGGCAATCTTTTTGACAGAAAAACATACAGTGTTGGTCTATCATTAAACATCCCGATCTTTTCAAACTGGAATACAGAATATTCTATTGAATCAGCAAATGTATCAATAAAAAATTCCAATGAGGATCTCCTTGCTCTTGAAAGACAAATAGCCGCTGATGTAAAGAATGCTCAATTAGATCTTCAAACTTCAAAACTTCAGCTTGATGCTTCTAAAAAAGCTTTGCTATCTGCAAGTGAAAGCTGGGATATTAAAAAGGAAAGTTATTCTGTTGGTGGAGCAACATATATTGATTTACAGCAAACATATAATAATTATCTGCAATCTTTATATAACAGTGTCCAGGCACAATATAATTATTATACCAAACAATACACTCTGTTAAATGCTATAGGTAAGTTAAACTCTAAATAAATAAAAATGTTTTAACTGTGATTGCTTTGGATTTACTCTTGTGATCGGAGATAAATCTAGCTTGTAGTTAAAAAACCTACAATATTCTTTACCCCCCTAATTTACTATTAATAAAAATCTTTCCAATTAATTGAATAAATTCTAAGTGTTATTTATTTTATTTAAACTCTTTTCTTTTAAAGGTAGCTTCTGCGTAATAAAAAGGCCGGTTCAATGAAAAAAATTAAGCTAATAGTAATTGAAGATAACCGACTTCTTCGCGAAGGTATTACAGCCATGATTAAAGAACAACCTGATCTGAAATTAGCGGCGGCAATTGGAACAAATGAAAATATTCTTCAGAAGATAGATACGTTAAAGCCTCAAATAGCTTTGCTTGATTTAGGGTTACGCAGTCAAAACAGTCTGCAGGTGGTTAAATCTGTAAAGAAAAAATTTCCAAAAACAAAAATAATCATAATGGATCTAGTTCCAGTGCAGGAAGAAATCCTTGAGTTTGTACAGGAAGGTGTATGGGGATTTATACTTAAAGATGCAACTGTTAATGATTTTCTAAGAACAATTAGAACTGTGGCTGAAGGAAATAAAGTCTTGCCTACTAATCTCACCGATTCACTTTTTTCCCAGATCGTAGATCATGCAGTAAGAGGACCGAAAAGTTCAATTCTTATTAAATCTGTGCGAATGACAAAACGTGAAAAGCAGGTTATTGAATTAATTGCTGACGGTTTAACTAATAAGGAAATTGCACAGAAACTGAATCTTTCAACCTATACAATAAAAAGTCACGTACATAACATTCTTGAAAAGCTTGCATTACACACCCGCGTACAAATTGCAAAATACGCCCACACTTCTGAAGACTTTGATGAGATAGCCAATCGAATTTCTTTAATTGATGATGAGTAGCTCTTCATCATAAAGATGTAATCCCTTTTTCATCCTGAAGGACGATTGCTTTTTAATCTCTAACAGCAGATAATACACTTAGATTAAAATCTAAAAACTCAGAAATATGTTTTTAGTTTTTGAAAGTAAAAAATGAACATTTTATTGCTTTACCCTAAGTATCCGGATACGTTCTGGAGTTTTAAACACGCTTTAAAATTTGTTTCAAAGAAAGCAAGTTTTCCGCCATTGGGTCTTTTAACAATTGCAGAAATTTTGCCCAAAGAATGGAATAAAAAATTAATTGATTTGAATGTAAATCAGTTGATGGACGATGAAATTCTTTGGGCCGATTATATTTTCATCAGTGCAATGTCAGTTCAAAGTGAGTCTGCGGATGAAGTAATAAAAAGATGTAAAAAGTTAAACAAAGCAATTGTAGCCGGCGGACCTTTGTTTACAAGCAGTCCGGAATATTATGCAAGTGTTGATCATCTTGTACTTAATGAAGCTGAAATCACTCTGCCTATGTTTTTAACTGATCTTGAAAATGGAGTCCCCAAACATAAATATACCACAGAAGATTGGGCAGATATTACAACTACACCTTTACCCCTTTGGGATATAATTACTATAAAAAATTACACTTCAATGAATCTTCAGTACTCGCGTGGATGTCCTTATGATTGTGAGTTTTGTGATATTACAGTTCTTTATGGAAGAAAGCCGCGTACAAAAACTAAAGATCAGGTCTTGGCAGAATTGGATGCATTATATTTTAGCGGCTGGCGTGGTCCGGTTTTTTTTGTTGATGATAATTTTATCGGCAATAAAGGAAAACTGAAAAAGGAAATTCTTCCTGCGATATGTGATTGGATGGAGAAAAGGAAAAATCCTTTTTACCTGAATACGGAAGCATCAATAAATCTTGCCGATGATGAACAACTGATGCATTTGATGGTGAAAGCAGGATTTGAAGCAGTGTTCATAGGAATCGAATCTCCGAATGAAGAAAGTCTGGTTGAGTGCAATAAAACTCAGAACAGAAACCGTGATTTGATCTCAAGCATAAAGAAAATTCAGCGGGCTGGTTTGGAAGTACAGGGGGGATTTATTGTAGGGTTTGATAATGACCCGCCTTCGATTTTTGAAAAGCTCACTAACTTTATACAGGAAAGCGGAATTGTTACGGCAATGGTTGGTTTATTAAACGCTCCGAAAGGTACAAAGCTACAAAAAAGATTGGAAGAAGAAGGAAGAATATTGAAAGATTTTACGGGTAGTAACACTGACTTTTCTATTAATTTTATTACTAAGATGGATTCCCAAACTCTTCTGAGCGGTTATAAAAGAATCCTTGATAAAATTTATTCTCCTAAATATTATTATGAACGTGTAACACGTTTTTTAAAAGATTTTGAACCGAAGAAAAAGAAAGTTTTTCAATTTAATCCGAACTACATCCTCGCGCTGTTTAAATCTATGTTTAAATTAGGAGTAGTTGGTGAAGAAAGAATTTACTACTGGAAATTATTTTTCTGGTCGCTGTTCCGCAAACCGCAGATGTTTTCTATGGCAATATTATTTACAATTTATGGTTTTCATTTCAGGAAAATATCTAACAGCACTTTTTAAAGTATTCTGAATTTAAATCCCGCTAAGGGTGTAGCCCACTTTTCATCCTTTCGCAGGATTTATCCAGGTAACATATCTTTGTACTTTCCGGTGGTATCTCGCAATAAAATAGAAAAAGATAAGTTAAAGCTTCCTAATCAAGAGGAGAAAGAATCATGAGTAAAGGTCAGAATACAAAAAAGGGGTCGAAGAAGGAACCGCAGAAAACAATGAAAGAAAAAAAAGCTGCTAAAAGAGAAAAGAAAAACGAAAAGGAAAACAAAGGGTTACTGGATCAAAAATTTAATTAGTAATCAGTTCAAGTTTTATTTATTAAGCAATGCAGGATTTTGTGATTAATAATTCATCAATAAGCAGAATTACCTTTATAGGTAATTATCTCCCAACCAATCTTTAGTTACGAAGAACCCTTCGAGCAACGTGGTGATGTCGGGAATGTTGTTTTTCCATGCGGATATACTGTCGTACCGGATGAAGTTACCTCAATATTTATTATGGCACGGCAGATACGTGCATTACTACCAGTAGTATTAAGGAAATGCAAAAGTGGCTTGATCAACATAATTCATAAAAGAAAGGATTATATGAAAGCATTAGTTTATCATGGACCCGGCAAACGTTCGTGGGAAGAAAAGCCAAAACCCATTATTAAAGATTCAACAGATGCAATTATCAAAATAACAAAAACCACTATATGTGGAACAGATATTCATATAATGAAAGGTGATGTTCCTGAAGTGGTTGAAGGCCTGATACTCGGGCACGAAGGAGTTGGAGTTATTGAAGAAGCCGGAAAAAGCATCTCAAATTTTAAAGTCGGGGATAAAGTTTTGATCTCATGTATAACATCCTGCGGGATTTGTGATGCATGTAGAAAAGGAATGTACTCACATTGCGAAACCGGCGGTTGGATTCTCGGACATTTAATTAATGGAACGCAGGCGGAATATGTTAGAATTCCACATGCAGATACCAGTCTTTATCATATACCTGATGGAGTTGATGATGAAGTGATTGTAATGCTCAGCGATATTTTACCCACAGGATTTGAATGCGGAGTTATTAATGGTCAAATAAAACCGGGAGATACGGTAGCAATTGTTGGTGCAGGACCCATCGGGCTAGCAGCTCTTCTCACAGCACAGTTCTACTCTCCCGCAGAAATTATTATGGTTGATTTGGATGAGAACAGGCTAAATGTTGCTAAAACTTTCGGGGCAACAAAACTTGTTTCTAAAAATGCGGTTGAGGAAATAATGAAATTCACTGATGGTAAAGGTGTTGATGTTGCAATCGAAGCCGTAGGTGTATCTGCTACGTTTGATATATGCCAATCAATTATTGCAGCGGGCGGACATTTAGCAAACGTTGGTGTACACGGTAAAAGTGTTGAGTTACATTTAGAGAAGTTATGGTCACAAAATATCACTATTACAACCCGCCTTGTTGATACTGTAACAACTCCAATGCTTTTGAAGACAACCCTGTCAGGGAAACTAAAACCAAAGCAATTAATCACACATCATTTTGATTTGAATGATATCATGAAAGCGTATGATACATTTGGAAATGCCGCAGAAGAAAAAGCTCTTAAGGTCATTCTTACTAATTAGAAATAAAAAATGATGAGCAAGATTTTGATTTTCAAAGCAATAAAGGATAAAAGCTATGAACAAAAAAACAATAGGTATTATCGTAATCATAATAGGTTTATTAATGACTCTTTATACCGGATTTAATTATGTAACAAGAGAAAAAATGATGGACGTTGGCGATGTTCATTTATCAATGGATGAAAATCATACTGCAAACTGGTCACCATTTATTGGCATAGGTGTAATGGTAATCGGCGGGGTTGTTTTTTTAGCCGGTAAAAAGAAATAGTTCAGACTTTGTCCGACCTGAAAACTGTAAAATACAAAAATATTTAATATCCCCGAAAACTGATCACTGGTTAATACCTAAGGAAAAATTATGAAAGACATAACTGCATTCTTGTCATGGATTTTGGTTACCTTCATAACACTCCTTCCAATTATTAATCCTTTTAGTACAGCAATTATTTTGCTCGGTATCAGTTCACATTTGAGCAAAGAAGAACGCAACCGGCAAATTACTTTGGCTTGCATTTATATGACTTCTATCCTGGTTGTTTTTCTTTTAGCCGGTCATTTTATAATGATTATTTTCGGTATTTCCGTGCCCGGAATTAGAATTGCTGGAGGCATGGTAATAGGATTTCTCGGATTTCATATGTTGTTCCCAGGCAAGGAAGACATTTCAAATGAAGGAAAACAGGAAGCACTTCAGAAAAATAATATCTCCTTTACCCCGCTTGCGATGCCAAGTCTGAGCGGACCCGGTGCCATAGCAACAGTAATTACAATCTCGGCAACTATTGATGGACGTCATGGTTATGATAAAGTTTTTGCTTTTACTGGGGCAATCATTGCTATTGTTATCACAGCAATTATCTCATGGGTGGTTCTCAGAAGTGCAGGTTTTATGCGTCGTTTTCTTGGTGTAAACGGAGTTGATAGCCTCTCCAGGATTATGGGTTTTCTTCTTATCTGTATAGGTATCCAATTTGTAATTGTTGGAATAAAAGATCTTGCATAATAACCCGGTTTTTAAAAAAATCTGAATTTATTTCTCAATTGAAAGTAGTTCTATTTTTTTGAATTTCCTGATCAAGAAAATTACCAGACCGAGTACTCTTAAAGTTTAAGACATACTAAAAACCGGGCTTAAATAAATAGTTTTTTCCAAAATAATCATCCCAAGTATGTAGTTCCTATTTCGTCCCTATGTCCTATTTACTTACTTTATTTCTCTTCATAACTTTAAAATAAATTATAACGGAGATATACAATGTTTAGAAAATCTGTTATTGAAGAATGCGGAGCTAAGTTTGATGGAATACAAAAGGTTAAGGGGGAGGACAAATTTGCACTTGCAACAGATCTTCAAACACACTCTACCTACTATCTTCCGATTAAAGGACTAACTAAAAAGAAAGTCCGGAATAAATTATTTAAAAGAGAATAAGAAAAGATCCTGGTAATTAACAATTTAAACTGTATGCTGAACATAAGCCCATGTTCACAATAACTGGCACATTAAGTTGAATAGTCGAAACTACATTCAAAAATTGAGTGCACAATAATTTGCTGTAACTGAAAAATAGTTTTTGATTAAGAATAGCAATGATTTGAAAAAAAGCCTGATTACCACAAGTTCAATGAATGAATTACCACAAGTTCAGTGAATGAATTATTTACCAATTTAAAGAAAGAACTACAATGAAAACACAAATTGCCATTTTATCAGTGTTCTTGATATTTGTTCTGGCCATACCTTCGAATATGTTTGGTCAAGGTCAACTTCAAAAATACTTCAGCAATACAGCTAATAAAGTGAAAGCAACTGAAAACCCCGTAGAGAAGCGTCAGATACTTAAGAATTCATTCCAGGATATGTCCAAAGCATTGGACAAGATTCAAAATTCGGGATTGATTTCAGATAATGATCGTAAAGAGCTTCTTCAACTAAGTATTGCGTTGCAGGACAAACAAGATGAACTTGCAGGCACAAATGGTTACGAACGAGTGTCAGATTCACAACTCAATAACTTCTCAAATTACGTTGTGCAGAGCATGGAACAAGCAGACCAGACCATAACCATTAGTCTTGTTGCCGCTTTACTGATAGTGATTATACTTATATTGATTCTATAATGGTTTTTTAACAACGGGAAATTAATATGTGGATCCCTGACATCGGATCGATCAAGAGCACCAAATACTCATTGCTCCTATTGTGCCTTGGTTGTGTGGTGCTAGTTTTATTCCTAAGCTCGTGCGGTGTTAACCTTCCTGTACAGAATAATACACAACAGGATTCCAATGATTTAAATGCAACGCAATACTCAATCATATTCTACATCCATGGCGACGGCAACTATCTCTACCATGATAACAACGGTAATGAACTCAATGCCGACGACGAAACTCTTGCAGGCGCAATAAGAGTCGCACAACAAAACCCGAACTCAGAAGTTTTTATCTTCCATCAAAAACCCGCAAGGCATTTCCTGTTTTTTTTCCCTCTTCGGGATGGAGATTTCTATTATTACCGGAATGGACGGCTCATTGCAAATGAATCTTACTGGTGTGATGAGGAAATTTCAAACTTCAATGTTGAAGCAGAGTTGTATAATCGTTTCAAAGTTAACAATCAGAGCAGGATGATAAACATGTTCCTCTACTTTGGCCACGAAATTCCTGAGTTCGGCGGCGCAGGTTATGATGCATCTTATCCGGATCGCGCGTTTACTGTTTGGGATCTCGCGAGCGGGATGAAATTATTTACAACTAATTTCTCAAAGTTCGATCTTGTGGTACTCTCTACCTGTTTTGGCGGTACACCTTACACCATAGGTACGCTTGGACAGTTTTCAAAAACCATTATCGCCTCTCCGGACAATCTTCATTTATCATACTTCGATCTTCATTTGATGGAACGGCTGGATATCAATTTGCAGGATGAAGACGTACCGGCTTTTGCAAAAAAATTTGCACAGCAGGCATTTAATCGGTTAACAGAGAATATCCAAACTGCTGTTAGCGTTGTTGTGTATGATGTGGATCGTGTGCAGAAATACTTACAATCAATTAATAAAGTTTATGACCATATGGTTACCTACTTGAAAGAAGAAACACAAGTATCACCGGCAAAGATTGAGCACTGTGATTGTGCCGATGTTTCCGCATATAAATTACCGACAATGAATGAAGGCATAGATGTGTTTTTCCGTTCAGCAAGATTTGGGCGGTTAAAAAACAAACAGAAACATTCGGGATGGGAATGCTGGAAATACGAAGGCAGGGGTTTGCAATCTCAAAGAATACAGTAAACGGATTAGCAATCGTCATTATGGTTATACTTTCTCGATAAAATGAAACTTGAACATTTAAATGATTGAATAAATTTTATGAAAGATAAACACATAAAGGTCGGAAAAATTCTTGGAATTCCAATTTATTTAGATTATTCCTGGTTTCTAATTTTGGCATTACTGACATGGATGTTAGCACAAAGTTATTTTCCAAATGAATTTAAAAATTGGACAAAATTCTCTTACTGGCTGGTCGGTTTTATAACTTCAATTTTATTCTTTATTAGTATTTTGCTTCATGAATTTGGTCATTCTATAATAGCAATAAAATATAAGATTAAAGTAAAACGGATAACACTTTTCATATTCGGTGGAGTTGCTGAAATTTCAAAAGAACCACCCAAATCATCGGTGGAATTTTGGATTGCTATTGCCGGTCCGATTACCAGTTTCATATTAGCATCTGTCTTTTATTTATTAGCAAAATTATTTGAACAGAATGAATATCTTATGGCTTCATTTCAGTATCTTGCTTTAATAAATTTTATCCTGGCAATTTTTAATTTAATTCCGGGATTTCCGCTAGATGGGGGAAGAATTTTTAGAGCGATAGTGTGGGCTATTTCAAAAAACTACAAAAAAGCAACTACAATTGCAGCTAACGCCGGAAGATTTTTCGGATTCATTTTTATTATGTTTGGTGTTTTTCTAGTATTTCAAAATAATGTCTTTAATGGTTTATGGATAGCATTTATTGGCTGGTTCCTTGAAAGTGCCGCAAATTCCCAGGTTCAAAGACAGGCTCTTAACGATTTACTATTCGGGCACCATGTGTACGAAGCGTTGTCGAATGATTTTGGTATTGTATATCCCGATTCCACCGTTCAGGAAATTATAGAAAATCATTTCATTGGCGCTAATCGCAGATGTTTACTTGTAAAAGAAAATAATATAATGGTAGGATTCCTTACACCCAGGCAAATAAATTCAATTTCAATAAGCGATAGGCAAAATAAAACTGTAAAAGATGTAATGATGCCGTTACAAGACATTATTAAAATAAATTCTGATGAACTATTATTGGATGTATTAAAGGCCAGGGGCAAAAATGATGATAGCGAGATACCTATCATAGAAAACGGCAATTGCGTTGGAATATTAAATCACAACAGTATTTTCCAATTTATATTTGAACTTCATAAGTTGGGGCATTAGTCTTAATAAAAAAAATCTTTTGTTATTTTTTTCAATGCATTATTGCATTCAGTTAAAAATCTTTCTGAAGAAAAACCGACATTTGCAAGGACTTACCTAGCCTCAAAGATGTAGTTCTTATTTCATCCCTTTGACTTATTTATATACTCGTAATTGCTGCCTAAATTTTTTAAGAATTAAAGAACAAAAACTAAAATTGTGTGATACCGCACTATGACAGCGTTGCTATTGCGCCGGAAGATGCACAAACCCTACGGCATCGATAATAAAATTTTTAATCTGGATTGCGAACTATAAGCAAGTTCAAAAAAAATAAATCATTGTAACTGAAATTATGTACTTAAATATTAGAGGTAATTAAAATGAGAAAAAGCAGTTCCTTTGCTGCATTAATCTTCATCATAATTTTTGGCATTGGTATAGGATTAGCTTTTGCCACTTATACTGGCCCGGCTAGCACAGAAAGCATATGGGTTGGTATTATTGCATTTGTTATCGCCCTCTTTGTTTCTCTCTCAATTAAGATTGCGGATCAGTGGGAACGTGTGGTGATATTGAGGTTAGGTAAATTTCGCTCACTCCGGGGACCTGGACTTTTTTTTATTATCCCGATCATTGATGCAATACCTTACTGGATTGATACGCGCGTAATCACTTCTTCATTCACCGCAGAGAAGACACTTACAAAAGATACAGTCCCGGTGGATGTAGATGCAGTGTTATTCTGGAAAGTTATAGATCCAAAGAAAGCGGCCCTGGATGTAGCCGACTATCAAAGTGCAATAAGTTGGGCTTCTCAAACTGCTCTGCGTGACGTTATTGGCAAGACCATGCTTTCTGATATGCTGGAAGGCAGGGAAAAGATTAGTAATGAGTTACAGAAAATTATTGATGAACGCACCGAGCCATGGGGTATTAATGTTATTTCAGTTGAAGTTAAAGATGTACTGATTCCTCCTGCTTTGGAGGATGCGATGTCTATGCAGGCCCAGGCTGAAAGAGAACGTCAGGCAAGGGTAATTTTAGGAGATTCGGAAAGACAGGTGGCTGAAAAATTTGAAGAAGCTGCAAGAACCTACACAAACAATCCTGTGGCATTACATTTAAGAGCGATGAACATGCTCTACGAAGGTTTGAAACAAAACTCAACGATTGTAATTGTACCCAGTTCTGCAGTGGATACAATGCAGCTTGGTGGTATGGCGGGGTTAACAGCTTTGACAATGGGAATCGGTCAGGAAAAAGCTAATAAAGAAAAAGAGAACGAGTCGAAAAAATAAGTATCACTTTAATGAATGACTGAAAGAAAAATCATGACTAATACAGATAATAAAAAACTTTATGAAATTGGCATGGTCGGTCTTGGGGTTATGGGGCGGAATTTTTTACTAAACATGGCAGATCATGGTTTCCGGGTTGCCGGGTATGATAAAGACAAGGAGAAAGTTGATGCATTAAGCCGGGAATCAGGGGAAAAAGATATTAAGGCTTCAGCGAATATCAACGAGTTTATTTCACTGCTTCGCAAACCACGGGCGATAATGATGCTTGTTCCGGCTGGGGCACCGGTTGATTCTGTTATCAAAGATTTGGTGGAACACCTGCAGCCTGGTGATCTTATCATCGACGCGGGTAATTCTTACTTTAAAGATACAAACCTTCGTGCAAGCAGACTGGAGGAAAAAGGTATTCATTTTATTGGCGTTGGCATATCCGGCGGCGAAGAAGGTGCGCGTAACGGACCGAGTATCATGCCTGGAGGACTTAAAGAATCTTATGAAAGAGTTCGACCGATATTCGAAGCTGCCGCTGCTAAAGTTAATAACCAGCCATGTGTGACGTACCTTGGTCCGGGATCAGCAGGACATTTTGTAAAGATGGTGCATAACGGAATTGAGTATGCGATGATGCAGCTTATCTCAGAAACATACGACTTGATGAAACGCGGTCTTAATTTCACAGATGATCAGCTGCATGATGTTTTTAATGAGTGGAACAATGGCGAACTAAATAGTTATTTGATGGAGATTACAGGCAATATTTTTAACAAGGCAGATGAGAAGACAGGCAAACGGCTGATTGACGAAATACTGGATGTAGCCAGGCAGAAAGGAACAGGAATGTGGACATCGCAAAGTGCAATGGAACTTCAAGTTCCGATTCCAACAATTGACCTGGCAGTCGCTATGAGAGATATTTCTGTTTATGAGAATCAACGAGAAAGCGCCGCCAAAGTTTTGCAATGGACAACACTTATTTTTAAAGGCGATCAAAATACATTTCTTACCCAATTACGTCACACGCTTTATACCGGCATGATCATCACTTATGCACAGGGTATGTCTTTATTAACTGTAGCTTCGGACAAATATAATTATAACCTTGACCTTGAGGCAGTAGCCCGCATCTGGCGTGGTGGCTGCATTATTCGAGCCGGTTTACTTAAAGATATTCAGAATGCGTTTCACACAAAACGTGATTTACCTAATTTACTACTGGATCCTAATTTATCGAAGAAGATTATAGAGAACCAGGATCATCTTCGTTATATAGTTTGCCGTGGGGCTGAGTTAGGAGTGCCGGTTCCTGCAATGATGGCATCTCTTGGTTATCTTGATGCTTACCGTAGTTCCTGGCTGCCGGCAAATCTCATCCAGGCACAGCGGGATTATTTTGGAGCCCACACCTACGAACGAATTGATTCCAAAGGTACATTTCATACCGAATGGATTAAGGAATGAAATCTATGCAAGCAAATGAACAACTCAAACCAACAGTATTTATAATCTTTGGCGGAGGTGGAGATCTTACCTGGCGTAAACTGGTACCGGCTTTATTTGATCTCACCGGGGATCGTAGTATGCCTCCACGATTATCAATCATTGCGGTCGATCGCGTTGAATTTAGTGATGATGAACTGCGGCAGCGTCTTCATGACGGTGTTAATCAGTTCTCGCGTCATGGAAGTTGTTGACAACGAGAAATGGAAACAGTTTGCTAAGCATATCTATTATCATCAGGGCGATTTCAAGAAGACGGAGACTTATACTGCTTTAAAAGCACAGTGCGAGAAACTGGAAGAAGAATGGAATGCTAAAGCCCAACTGATTTTTTATATGGCTACACCTCCCATTATGTTTAGCGAGATACCGAAATTTCTGGGCGATACGGGATTATCAAACGACCGGGAACACGCAAGATTAGTGGTCGAAAAACCAATCGGGTACAATTTAGAATCAGCAATAGAATTAAATAAAATATTTACCAACAGCTTCCAGGAATCCCAAATATTTAGGATTGACCATTACCTTGGCAAGGAAACAGTACAAAATATTCTGGCGTTCCGATTTGCTAATCCGCTCTTTGAACCAATTTGGAACCGGCGTTACGTGGACTACGTAACCATTACTGTTGCCGAAGATTTGGGAATAGGACATCGCGGAGGTTATTACGATAAAGCCGGCGCATTGCGGGACATGGTTCAGAATCATCTATTGCAATTACTTTGTCTTGTTGCGATGGAACCTATGGTTTCCTTTGATGCAGATGAGATACGTAATAAGAAAGTAGACGTTCTTCATGCTGTTCGTCCAATTCCACGCGATGAAATAAATCAGAATGTGGTTCGCGGACAATATGGCAAAGGCAAGGCAGGTGATAAAGAAGTAAGTGGATATCGCGAAGAAAATGGAGTGTCGTCTGATTCACAGACTGAAACATTTGTAGCAATAAAACTGTTCGTGGATAATTGGCGCTGGCAGGATGTGCCTTTTTATATCCGCACAGGAAAACGTCTTGCGCAGAAGTCATCTGAAATTGTAATCCAATTTCGTTCTGTTCCACATCAATCATTTCCAAAGGAAGCGTCAATCGATTGGCAATCTGCACGCATTATTATCACAATTCAACCCGATGAAGGCATCGTACTTCGCTTTCAGGCAAAGGAACCTGGTCCGAAAGTACTATTGAAACAGGTTGATATGCAGTTCAAATATCGGGAAAGTTTTTCCGGGCCATTTCCGGACGCTTATGAAACATTACTTTGGGACATTATGCAAAACGATGCAACATTGTTTATGCGTGCCGATCAGGTTGAGGCTGCATGGCGAATTCTGATGCCGGTGCTCGAAGAATGGGCAGAAAAGAAACCAATTAATTTTCCTAATTACCCTGCCGGTTCCTGGGGACCGGAAGCTACAGAAAAACTACTTAGTCCGCAGGGGCATCATTGGTTGCAGCCAACATGATTAGTAGAGAAATATGGAAGGCGATAAAATGAAAAGAGAAATTCCAATTACAACATTATTTGTAGATATCGGCGGAGTATTGCTTAGCGACGGATGGAGTTATGAGTCACGAAAACTGGCGGTCAAAAAGTTCGACTTGAATACGGAAGAAATGGAAAACAGGCACAACCAGGCATTTGATACTTACGAGCTGGACAAACTTACAATTGAAGAATACCTGAACCATGTAGTGTTCTATGAGAAGCGGTCGTTTACTCCGGCTCAGTTTAAGAAATTTATGTTCGTCTCAGTCGAAACCATATCCCCAAATGATCGAGTTAGTTCGCAGACTTAAAACAAATTACGGCTTGAAGATTATCGTTGTCAGCAATGAAGCACGCGAATTGAATGCCTACCGGATTCGCAAATTCAAGTTAGACGAGTTTGTGGATTTTTTTATTTCCTCCTGCTATGTCCGCTTGCGAAAACCAGACGCAGACATCTTTCGTCTTGCACTTGATACAACCCAAGCGTTAACCAAACAAGTAGTCTATATCGAAAACACGCCGATGTTTGTCCGAATAGCGGAAGGCTTAGGAATTCGAAGCATTCTTCACACTGATTATGAGACTACGTGTGCGAAACTTACTTCGTTTGGTTTGAAGCTATGAAATTGGATTAGAAAAAATTGGAGTATGAGTTGAGAGTATTAGTTTTTAACTGTGGAAGTTCTTCTTTGACCTTTAAACTATTTGAAAGGAATATTAATCACTCGATTAATGTTGTATTCTCTGGGAAAGCACACAGATTAAATGTTGAAGGTGATGAGTCTCCTTTCATCGAATATTTTTTCAACAATTGTTATGAAAACGAAAAACTTTCTGAAAAGACCCATGCGTATGCGGCAGAGTTAATTCTTAAAAAATTAAATAATACAGGAATAGAATTTAATTTCATAGGTCATCGTTGGATTCATAGTGCCGGAAAGTTTAAAACCATCATTATCAATGACGAATTGATTCGTAAATTGTATAAGCTTATATCGTTATTTCCTATCCATCATCCCGCTATACTTAATGTTATAAATAAATGTAAAAGTCTCTTGCCATATATACCGCAATATATTACAGTTGACAGCTCATTTCATTCATCTATTCCGCCGGAAGCTTATACATATGCTCTTCCTAAAAATCTAATTAATAAATTCGGATTTAGGAAATACGGATTTCACGGTCTTTCCTATCAATATGTTACTAACAAAGCTATCAATTATTTAAAGACATCGGTACAAAAATTGAAAATAATTGCTTGTCATTTAGGTACCGGCGGTTCAAGTGTAGCAGCAATTAAAAATGGTTTATCTGTAGATACATCTATGGGCTATACTTCGCTAACCGGCTTGGTTATGAGTACTCGTACGGGTGACATAGATCCAATGCTCGGTATTTATTTTATGTATCAATACGGTTATCGTCCTGATAACCTGATGAATTTATTAAACAAAAAAAGCGGTTTGCTTGGTGTATCTGAATTTTCAAGCGATATAAGAGATATTATTAAAAAAATACGTTCCGATAAAAATGCCCAACTTGCATTTAATATGTATATCCACCGGTTAAGAAAATACATAGGGAGCTATGTTGTTATTTTAGGTGGTTTAGATCTATTAATCTTTACTGATGATATAGGAATTAATAATTGGTTTGTTCGGGAAAAAGTATGCGAAGGGATGGATTGGTGTGGAATTAAAATGGATTTACAGAAAAATCAGGATGCAGTAATGAATAGCATTACACAAATAAATTCTACCAATGATAAAGTAAAAATATTAATTGTTCCAAACGAAGAAGAACTTGAAATATTTAACGAAGGCGTAAAATTAATAGAGGGAAATCAAAAATGATTTTGTTATTAAACCCTTACCCTCCTTTAATGCAATGGAGTATTATGGACGGTAAGAACCTTCTTGAAGGTAAAGGCAAGTTAGGAACTGAATTCATTAATAATGTAGTTGAAGCTATCGGAAATATAAGGAAAATAAAAGGTATTGGTTATTTTTTATACAATGGTGGTAAAGAAATTAAAAGTTCAATCCATATTTTTGATTCGAATACGTTACAGAACTTAAAAAAATGTGTCCGTCTCTTACCGGAGTATAACAACTTAACTTATGAATCCGCCCGGCTCTGGTACGAAAAGATGCCTTGGGTAATGCATGTTTTATTTTGCGATACGGGCTTCTTCACAGGTGTTCCTCCGGAGGCAAGTTTATATGCAGTGCCTAAAGAATTAAGCAGGACAGGAATTAGGAGATATGGCGGTTACGGTATATATCATCAGCACGCATTAGAATGTGCTGAACAATATTTCGATTCATCAATTAAACGGATTGTTAATATTTATATCGGCAATAACTCAAACATTGCTGCAATGAAAGATGGAATCCCTATAGATTTTTCAATTGGCTTTACTATGATCGAAGGAATATTTTCCGATACAGGCTGCGGAGATATTGACCCGACCATCATATTTGAGCTTTACTCCGCGGGTATGTCTTTCGAAGAAATACATAATTTATTATCTCACTTAAGTGGTTTCACTGCATTACTTGGAAAAAAGACTACTATCTATGATGTTTTAGAAAATAAAAATGGAACTGATGAATCAGAGGCGCTTAAAATTTTTATATACAATATCCTTAAATATATAGGCTCCTATATATCAATTTTAAATGGTGTTGATTTAATTATTTTCATAAGCAATCACATAAAAGAATCACGGGAATTAATAAATGAGATTTGTCGTGGTTTAAATTTTATCGGAATAAAAATAATAACAGATGAAATAGGGAAATCTAATATTAACGTTATTTCTAAAGCTGATTCTAAAACAAAAGTAATCTGCCTTAATATAAATAAGTGGGAAATAATGAATAACAAGTTCAAAAGTATGTTAAATAACAAAGGAGTTAAAAAAAATGAAAAATGAAAAAAAATTTTTAGTTGATGTGGAAATAAGAAATCTCCCCTTTCCAATAAAGGTACTATCAAGAGAAAATCCTACGGGACAACAGACAGAAGCAAGTATATCAGTTTTAGCTCGTATCATGCAAGAATTTGAAGCCACATGGATAAATAAATTTATTCAAATTCTCCATAAACACCGGGATACAATTGGAACTAAAACTATGAGCAAGAATATTATGGATTATTTCAACTCTTTAAATGCAACAATGGTAAAAATTGATTTTGATTTTTCATTCTTTGTTGAAAAGCTTACACCCGTTTCTCGCGAAAAATGCTTGGTAAGATATCGTTGCACATATTCAGAAAAGAAATCTACAGTAATGGAACCTAAGGTTTTATTAAAAATTGAAATCCCTGTTATTACTTCATATCCGGTATTGTCTCATGTTGATGTAAGGACCTTATTTGGTCAATTAAGTCTAGTAAATATTAATGTTGAATCATCTAAAGATATTTATCCTGAAGATATTATTGAAATTGTAGAAAATCATGCATTATCTCCTGTTCATTCTTTTTTAACTGAAGAGGACGAAGTATATATAATTAAAAAAATTCATGATTCTTCCAAAACCAGTGTCGAAATGGTAGATGAGATAAAAAATGAGCTCTCCCTGCAAAAAGATATTGAATACTTTAGCGTACGTTGTACTAATTATGGTATGCTTCACACTTATGCTACAGTTGTTGGTACTGAAAAAAGCTTATGGATTCCGGATAGTGGATATGAGGACGATTTTTAATCATCTTCATTTGAAGAAAACCAGGATGATCTAATTGCAGAATTCTTAAAGAAAGACGACGTGACGATATTAAGAAATTTCAATACAAAAGAAAAAACATTTATCTGGAAATATTAGGACCGCTTGATTCACGAGATGGAAATTCATCAATTAAATAATTTTAATCAAATAAATGAACAAACAAAGTAACAATGAATCCAGAATGAAAGAAAATAACACAAGAATTTTGACCATTAATGGCGGTTCGTCGAGTATCAAATTCGCTTTGTATCAGACAGGCGAACAGCTTAAGCGAATATTGCATGGAAAGATTGACAGAATAGGTTTACACGGCACAAATCTGACTTTCAACGGTCTAAACAGAAATGAGCAAGGAAGTCGTAGTATCGAAAACTCGGATCACAAGTCAGCGGTGAATTCCTTGATTGATTGGCTCGAAGAACAAAACGGATTTTCTTCTGTAATAGCTGTGGGACACCGGGTTGTCCATGGTATGCACCATACCGGTCCTGAGCTTATAACAAAAAAATTGTTGGATGAACTGCATCTCATTACGCCTTACGATCCGGATCATCTTCCCGAAGAAATTGAATTGGTAGAGGTTTTCCGTAAGCGTTATCCTAAACTTCCCCAGTTTGCATGTTTTGACACTTCGTTTCATTGTACAATGCCTCGTATAGCTAAATTACTTCCTATCCCCCGCCGCTTCGATGTGATAGGGGTACAACGATACGGTTTTCACGGTTTGTCATATGCTTATCTCATCGAAGAACTTGCTCGCGTTGCAGGAACGAAAGCAGCCCAGAGTCGCATAGTTCTGGCTCACCTAGGCAATGGGGCAAGCTTAGCAGCCGTCAATGAAGGCAAGAGTATTGATACAAGTATGGGCTTTACACCTGCTGGAGGGCTAACAATGGGCACCCGTCCCGGTGATTTAGATCCGGGCGTAGCGTGGTACATGATGAAGTCGGAGAATCTTACGCCAAAACAGTTCAATAAACTTATCAATCATGAATCGGGTCTCCTTGGTATTTCTGAGACCAGTTCAGACATGCAGGATTTGCTAGCAAAAGAAAATGATGATGTTCGTGCGGCAGAAGCCGTGGCGATATTTTGTTACCAGGCGAAGAAGTGGATAGGAAGTTTTGCCGCTGCACTGGGCGGATTAGACACGCTGGTTTTTGCCGGCGGTATCGGTGAGAACTGCCCTATCATCCGTTCTCGCATTTGTGAAGGTTTGGGTCTTCTTGGAATCGAGTTGGAAAAAAAACGGAACACAGCAAACGCCTCGGTTATTTCAGCAGATAACGGAAGTACCTCTGTCCGTGTTATTCACACAGACGAGGAATTGATGATAGCGAAAACAGTTATTCAAACTATAAATCTTATTTAAAAACAAAAGGAGTGCTAACATGTTACATAAAGCCAAAATACTAAAGGGTTACAAATTAGGCAGCCTAGAAGGAAATATAGGAAAGGTAAAAGAATTCTACTTCGATGACAAGCACTGGGCTATTCGCTACTTAGTAGCTGACACAGGAGGCTGGCTTTCCGGCCGGCAAGTTTTAATCTCTCCTTATGCGCTAGTTGCGGCGAATAAAGAAGAGCAGCACATCACAATCAATTTAACCAAAAAGCAGATTGAAGATAGTCCCTCCCTGAATAGTGACAAGCCTGTATCTAAACAATTTGAACAAAACTATTATGGTTTTTACGGATGGCCGATGTATTGGGACGGGCCATATATGTGGGGAACTAATTCCTACATTATACGCGACCCTGAAAAATGGAAAGAATCAACCAAAGGGGAGAAAGGTTGGGATCCCAATTTGCGCAGCATGCACGAAGTGAGTGGCTATAATATCCAAGCCTCAGACGGCGAAATTAGCCATGTAGAAGATTTTATAATTGATGACCAGACTTGGGCGATTCGTTATCTAATCATCGATACACAAAACTGGTGGCAGGGAAAAAAAGTACTGGTCTCACCGCAATGGATTGAGAGTGTTAGTTGGGGCGAGTCCAAGGTTTTCTTAAATCTGTCACAGGAGTCCATTAAGCAGTCCCCGGAATACACAGAGGAGTCTCTGCTAACCCGGGATTATGAATCGGCGCTGCACCGACATTATAACCTCAAAGGATACTGGGTTGATGAACCAGTTGTTAAGGAACATTCAAGTTGAAATATTAACGAAAAAAAGACATTAATTGCGCGGCATTGCGGTCAATCAAAATGAAAGCATATAGGCATGGTAGTATGCGGGTTCACACATCCATGCTTCAAGAATATTTTGACAAAAAAATAAAAATATAATAGAGGATACTAAACATGGGTAACATGACACCCTTATGGAGTAAAAGTAAGTATGGTCATGGGACCAGACGAGTTTGGAAGATTCTTTTTCTTGCATTCAAAAAGTTTCTTCGGATTGATGGAGTACAATGGGCAGGAGCGTTCTCTTTCAATATGTTCTTCTCTCTGTTTCCTTTAATCGTTCTTTTCGTAAGTATTGCTTCGACTTTTATTGACAGAGATCGGGCCGGGAAAGTGATAATTTCTTATATCGAAAGCTACGTCCCAATTAGCGGTGAAATGCATAACTACATTTTTAGTACCATCGCAGGTGTTATCAATGCGCGCGAACAAGCAGGTGCAATCGCATTTGTTATCCTAGTCTGGGCTTCCATCCAATGTTTCATCACACTCATAGTTGCTACAAACCGGGCATGGAAAATCCCGGTGTACAAAAGCTGGTGGCGCCTACCGCTCAGAAGCTTGACGCTACTGGGTATTACGGCAAGTATGGTTTTGCTGGGTATGGTATTGCCTGTTTTGATTAGAATAGTGAAGAATTGGTTTTTTGCTACAAATGATTTAAGCTCCTGGCTGTATGACATAGGAAGCTTTTTCATTCCGTTAAGTTTTGCTTTTTTCAGTCTGAGCCTGTTTTACAGGTTTGCCCCGCTCCGGACCACCAGGTTTGCTGAAGTCTGGGTCGCCGCTCTGTTATCTACAGTTCTTTTACAAGCTAGCGAAAGCCTGTTCGAAATCTATCTAAGAAACTTCGCAACGTTGAATGCTATCTACGGGACATTTGGCGGAATCATGGCATTGTTGCTGTGGATTTATCTTTGCGGGTGTATTTTCATCTTCGGCGCATGCTTGTCCGCCGCTCAAGCGGAAATGAGTCCACTTCCAGTGAAGAATAGTTCTAGTGCCGCTAAAATTTTAAAACTTAATATTGAAAAGAGCAGTAATTATGAAAACAAAAAAAGTATCTGAGAAGAAATTGGTTAAAGAAGTAAGGGAAGCGTTTGAAGAAAACATTGTTACCAAAAAGAAAAAGATGAATGTAAAAGATAAACCATTATCTCAAGAACTTCTGCAAAAGATGAATGCCTATTGGCGAGCTGCAAACTATCTTTCTGTTGGACAGATTTATCTGTTTGACAATCCTTTATTAAAAAAACCATTGAAATTGAAACACGTAAAGCCGCGGCTGCTGGGGCATTTCGGCACTACTCCCGGTCTTAATTTTATCTATGTTCACCTCAACCGAATCATTAAGAAGAACGACTTGAATATGATATATGTTATCGGTCCGGGTCATGGTGCACCCGGGATAGTAGCCAACACGTATCTGGAAGGAACTTACAGTGAGGTTTATCCTGATATAACCCAGGATGAAGAAGGCATGAAAAAACTGTTCACACAATTTTCATTTCCGGGTGGTATTCCGAGTCATGTTGCGCCGGAAACGCCGGGCTCTATTCATGAAGGCGGTGAACTCGGCTACTCTCTGTCGCATGCCTATGGTGCAGCATTCGATAACCCGGATCTAATAGTTACATGCGTCGTAGGCGACGGTGAATCGGAAACCGGTCCCTTAGCTACCAGTTGGCACTCCAATAAATTCCTCAATCCGATTTGTGATGGAGCCGTACTTCCCATCCTGCATTTGAACGGTTACAAGATAGCTGGTCCAACTGTTCTGGCGCGCATCAGTCACGAAGAATTAGACCAGCTCTTTCGCGGCTACGGGTACAAACCATATTTTGTTGAAGGAGACGACCCCGAAAAACTTCACCAAATCATGGCAGCCACTCTTGATACGGTTGTCACCGAGATTAAGGATATCCAAACTAAAGCACGAACCAAAGGTTTTAAGGAACGACCGATGTGGCCCATGATTATATTCCGAACTCTTAAAGGATGGACTTGCCCGAAGGTAGTTGATGGGCTGCCAATCGAAGGTACGTTCCGCGCGCACCAGGTACCGATTACGGACTTTGTGAAGAAGCCTGAACATTTGAAAATTCTTGAACAATGGATGAAGAGTTACAACGCTGAAAAGTTATTTGATAAAAACGGAAGACTAATTCCCGAACTCGCTGGAGTTAGCGCCTAAAGGTGAAAGAAGAATGGGAGCCAATCCGCATGCTAATGGAGGACTTCTACTTAAAGAATTAAAAATGCCGGATTTCCGTGATTACGCTTTAAAGATAACTAATCCCGGCATTGTTGAAGGAGAAGCTACACGCGTTCAGGGTAAGTTTATCCGCGATGTGGTGAAACTAAACACAGACCAACTTTCGTGTCTTCAGCCCGGACGAAACTGCATCGAACCGATGGGGAGATGTGTTCGAGGTAACGAACAGATGTTCAACTGCGGAAATAATTCCTATTGACGATCATGTTGCACCGGATGGACGTGTGATGGAAATGTTGAGCGAGCATCAGTGTGAAGGATGGCTTGAAGGTTATTTACTTACAGGCAGGCATGGCTTTTTTTCATGTTACGAAGCGTTCATCCATATAATTGATTCGATGTTTAACCAGCACGCCAAATGGCTAAAGGTAGCTCAACAAATTCCCTGGCGTCAAAAAATTGCCTCTTTAAATTATCTGCTTTCGTCTCACGTTTGGCGGCAGGACCACAATGGCTTTAGTCATCAGGACCCCGGTTTCATTGACCATGTAGTTAACAAAAAAGCGGACATTATCCGGGTTTACCTTCCGCCGGATGCCAACACACTACTTTCTGTAACCGATCATTGCTTACGCAGCCGCGACTATGTTAATGTTATTGTCGCAGGCAAACAGCCTGCGCTTCAATGGATGGACATAGATTCCGCTATTAAACACTGCACTGCCGGGCTTGGTATATGGGAATGGGCTAGTAACGACAAAGGTGAAGAACCTGATGTTGTTATGGCATGCTGCGGTGATGTTCCTACACTGGAGACATTGGCTGCAGTTGAAATACTGCGAAAGAATTTTCCCAAACTTAAAGTCAGGGTTATAAACGTGGTAGATCTTATGACACTTCAACCGAAGAGCGAGCATCCTCACGGACTCAGTGATAAGGATTTTGATACACTCTTTACGAAGGACAAGCATGTCATCTTCGCCTTCCATGGTTATCCACTGTTGATCCATCGTTTAACATATCGAAGATCCAACCAGGAGCGGTTTCACGTGCGCGGGTATAAAGAAGAAGGAACCACCACTACACCATTTGACATGGTGGTGATGAATGAACTGGATCGTTTCCACTTGGTCGGCGATGTGATTGACCGTGTATCGGGTTTAGGTTCGCGGGCAGCTTACGTTAAACAGTTCCTCCGCGATAAGTTGCTGGATCACAAAAAATATATTGAAAAATATGGACAGGACATGCCCGAAATCCGCAACTGGAAATGGAAACTGACTAATGAATAAGTTCAAGCAACTTTGGATCAATTTACGGTCGAACTTTTGGTTTATGCCTTCGCTGATTGTCGTGGTTAGCATTGCCTTAGCGGTAGCTTTGGTTCAAGCGGACTCCATCAGAAGCGACCGATGGCTAAACCAGTGGCCACGACTTTTTGGAGCTAGTGCGGAAGGCGCTAGAGGGATGATGTCTACTATTGCCGGTTCGATGATGACCGTCGTTGGCGTCTCGTTTTCCATGATATTGGTAGTGCTTGCACTGGCTTCGAGCCAATACACCTCACGCATCTTACGTAATTTCATGCGCAGCCGTGTTACGCAGATAGTGCTTGGGATCTTCGCAGGTATTTTTACTTATTGTCTGATCATTTTGCATACTATTCGTAGCGGTGACGAGGGTGCATTTGTCCCAAATCTGGCAGTATTCTTTGGCTTCGTATTAGCACTTGTAGGTGTTGGCACCCTAATGTTTTTCATTCATCACATCGCTTCTTCGATCCAGGCTTCCAGTATCATTGCTTCGATCGCTAAGGAAACTAACGCGACCATTAATCTGCTGTTTCCGGAAAAACTTGGGCAAAGTCCGGACGATGATGATGATGAACAAACTCCGCCTCCCTTAGCTAAGCGAAATTGGTGTGTCATCCAATCCAACGAGAGCGGCTATATCCAGAACGTGAATAATACCGGACTCCTCCGCATGGCGCGAGACTGGAAAACCGTTGTACGAATGGAACGCGGAATAGGTGAGTTCGTTGTCCAAAACACTTCGCTGGTTTCAGTCGCTATGGAAGAGCAGCCGGATAAAAAGACGATTAGTGTCCTACAGGAGGCATTCAGCATCAGCCGCTTCCGTACGGTGGAACAGGACCCGGCCTTTGGTATCAGGCAGATCGTGGATGTGGGGTTGAAAGCACTCTCTCCCGGCATTAACGATACAACAACTGCTGTAACGTGCGTGGATTATTTGACAGGTATTCTGGCACTGATAGCTCCCCGACGAATCCCCTCATCGCGTCTCTATGAAGAAGGGGAACTGTTTGTGATTGCTAAAGGTCCTAGCTTTGAAAGCTTACTGTCTGAATCGTTCGATCAAATTCGAAATAACGCCAGCGGTAATGTCGCCATCATCTTGCGGATGCTGGACTCCTTACAGACTCTTATCGGTTTGACAGCAAGCCCATATCGCCGGCGGGCACTTCGCGAACAAGTACAATTGATCACTGAACTGGCTGAGCGTACTGTAAAGTCAATCCATGACCATGATAGGATTAACACGCGACTGGCACAAGTGAACGAAATACTCGAAACTGATTCTGTTTTGTGTGAGGGTTTGGGAAATGAATAGTCGTCATGAAACATATTACAAACATTGCATTTGATAAACATAACCAAGTCGTGCCGGAAATTCGGAATTGGAAATGGAAACAGGACAATAGAGATTGATAACAGTACCATTAGCTACACTCATATTTTTTTTAAGTATTGTCTTGATGACAATATCCAGTTTTATTCTTAGCGGGAGTCTTAAAAAACTCAAATTGCATTTCCATGTGTCGGGAGGATTGCTGGGCATGCTTGTTGCGTTAAGTGCAGCCACCCCTGAAATTTCATCCGCAGTCACCGCTTTATTCATTAAACAGCATGATATTGGCGTAGGCATCATCATCGGCTCAAACATTTTCAACCTGGCTGCTTTATTAGGGATATGCGTATTGGTTGCGGGTAAATTGCCGCTAAAAAGACAGTCCACGATATTTAATGGAGCAATTTCGTTACTAGTAACCCTGGTGCTGATTTTATTAATACTCAAATTCATTTCCGCTTCGGTTAGTATTGTATTATTGGTGCTTCTGCTGGTTCCCTATGCGATCGCTTCGGATTTAAAACCCAATGGAATGAAAAAATGGAAGTTGCCTGAAAAAGTCCGCACGTTTTTGACCCGGGCAATTGCTTCCACCAGCAATGCTTCAAAGAGCCAAAATACTGAAGTACCGAAATCATGGTCCTGGGCATGGATAGGATCCGCTGCGCTCATTGTTATAATTATTACAAGCATGGGAATGGTTCGTTCCGCTGTTTTTTTAAGCACTGCATGGGGACTGAACAAAACTATAATAGGTGTACTTGTTCTTGCCCTTTTTACCGGTATCCCGGATGTTATAACAGCTATTAAACTAGCTCTTGATGGCAAGGGAATTTCCGTCATGAGCGAAGCTCTGAACAGCAATAACTTAAATATCCTGTTTGGAATATGCGTTCCTGCGATAATATTTGGTCTTGGTACACTGGGAAGTCTGACTGTTTTTTCAGTTTGGTGGCTTATCGGCATCACGGTAATAAACCTGGTTATTTTATTTTTTAAGAAAGGATTTACAAGGATGAGCGGAGCGCTTAGCGTTGGATTGTACTTGATGTTTATCATTATTGTGATTGGGTGGAAATCATTTTAAATATTTATGTCAAAAAAAACATATACATATTTTGAACTCGAGGATGAGAAGAGAGAGGTTCACAAGAAACTGTTCGGCATCATCTTCTGCATCGAAGCATTGAATGTGGAAAAAATACTTTGCTAATATTCCAGAGAATAAACCTGAATATGTACAATTAATAATTGATAAAATTACAAAGGAATCAAAGTTGAAGTTAAATGATATTATAGGCTCTGCAAATATTTTATTTGCAATGTTAATCACTTAAAAAATAGGTAGAAAATTTTAATCATTAATTCGAACGATGAGGGCAGTCACTGCCACAAATCGTTAAAGTCAACCAAAATCAAAACAGGAAAAAACTATGAATATCCAAATCAATACCGGACATAATATACAGGGAAATGAAGCGTTAATTGCTAAATTCAGCAGCACAATTAAGAGCGCATTAATTAGAATGAGTGATCACATTACCAAGGTGGAAGTCCATCTGAAAGATGAAGACGGCGATAAGAAAGGAAAGAACGATAAACGATGCATGATAGAAGCACATATAGAAGGACGTCAACCCATCGTTGTTACAGAGCATGCTGACACATTGAACCAGGCACTCGACGGCGCCCTCGATAAATTAATAAGTATGATAGAAAGCATCCTTGGTCGCCAACGCGATCAAAGAAGCCGCAAAACTGAACAATCCGAACCTGAGCTGATATTTCCCGAGAGGAAGTAATTTGCATTAGCATGTCTAAAATAGAAAGGAAAGGAAAGTGAACACAAATGTTCCGCAGCATGTTGGTAAACGGAAAAACAGTACCCCATATTGGAAACGAGCTCATCACGACTGGAAATTCTGGATCGCAATCATATTGATGCTTGCTGCTATGGTTATCTATGTGAAGACGAACGACTTATCCGTTCGTCCTCACAACCAGATGCAGCAAAAGGTTCCGTAATTGAAAACGAAAACATAGCGCTGACATATAAGATAAAATTATTTTATAGAATCTTGATGATATGGTCGTTGCTTTTTACAACTTGACTATGCAATGCAAAGATGGAATAGATAAATATGAAAGATCATTTAATGAATCAAATAGATTTGTACCCACTTAAATTCGACCCGATCTATCAGTACCGGCTCTGGGGCGGAAGACGTTTAGCAGACTTGCTAACTGTGCCACTACCGGGTGATGGTCCGATTGGTGAAGCCTGGTTACTAAGCGACCGTGATGACCAAACTAGCCGCGTTGCAAATGGATTTCACAAAGGAGAGACTATCGGTCAATTGATGGAACAGTTTCCTGAACAATTGTTAGGAAAACTTGCTGGTCGTTTCAAAAGATTTCCTCTTCTGCTAAAGTTTCTTGACGTCAGCAAAATGCTTTCGGTACAGGTACATCCCACGGATACAAATACTGACCTTTTGCCGGCAGGCGAGACGGGCAAGACCGAAGCCTGGGTTGTACTGAAAGCGGGAAATGAAAGCCGCATATATGCAGGCTTGAAACCTGGTACAACGGCAAACGATCTGCGGCAAGGACTAAGAAATGAAACTGTAGCGGACAACCTATCTTACTTCATTCCTAAGCCCGGCGACGGTGTCTTCATTTCTGCCGGAACGGTTCATGCTTTGGGCGGCGACGTTGTAGGTGTTTGAGATTCAGGAGAACAGCGATGTAACTTTTCGCTTGTACGACTGGAACCATGTCGACACCAAAACAGGCAAGCCAAGACCACTGCAAGTTGAGCAGGCGCTTTCCTGTATTAATTTTAAACAAGGGGAAGTACGACCGATAGTGCCGGTAGTCGAAGAGGTTAAGCCGGTGCTGCGGGAGAGGCTTTTCCTATGTAAACATTTTGGTCTATGGCGGCTCAATGGAGAATTACCGTTCAAGATTGGCGAAGTGGAAAAGCCACGTGTTATAGTGTGCATCGAAGGCGATGGGCAGTTGGAAAATAATAGCAAAAATTATGACATCGTAAAAGGCGACGTACTGCTCATCCCGGCTTCGGTAGGGGCATGTATTTTTCGACCGCACACTTCAGCGATTGTATTGGAAATTTCACTACCGGAATAATTAATAACAAGATGGCAATGATATAATTAATAATATTAGAAACGTGAATTGCTTTGACAGGAATTACAAGGTGAAATAATAATGAAAAAACTAATTGTATATGATCTGGACGGTACACTTGCAGAAAGTAAATCGTCTCTTGATAAAGAAATGTCGGCACTGCTTCACGACCTTCTCGGTATCGTTAAAGTTGCAGTAATTTCCGGAGGAGGTTGGCCGCAGTTTGAAAAACAACTACTCTCTAATCTTCCCAAAGACGAACGCCTGAAGAATCTTTCACTTCTCCCAACTTGTGGAACAAAGTTTTATAAATACGATGGGGATTGGGAAAAAATCTATTCGGAAGATTTCACAGCAGATGAAAGTAAAAAAATTAAAACTGCTTTTAAAAAAGCGCTCGAAGAAGCGGGTTTCAAAGTTAAAAAAATTTGGGGAGAGATAATTGAAGATCGAGGTAGCCAGATAACATATTCAGCATTAGGACAACAAGCACCTTTAGAAGAAAAGAAAAAATGGGATCCTGATTTCGCCAAGCGAAAGAAAATAAAATCAATTCTTGACCCTTTAATTCCCGGATTCTCTGTTCGATTGGGTGGTGCAACATCCATTGATGTCACCAAACCAGGTATTGACAAGGCTTACGGGATTGGAAAGCTGCGGGACATTCTTGGCATTTCAATAAAAGAGATGATATTCATAGGTGATGCTTTATTCCCCGGCGGGAATGATTATCCGGCTGAAGAAGCGGGTGTTGTTGCTATCGCTGTTAAGGATCCTAATGAAACTAAAAGAGTTACTGAAACAATCATCGCTTGTTTAGATAGCGATTAGCAATAGACATCTATTATAATAAAAGAGAATTTGATGAATGAATTTAAATTGAAGCGGCTGGGAAAAATAATGGAACCTGAACAGGGTAATCCGCAGGAAGTTGAAGGTGTCTTGAATCCGGCAGCCGTTCGCGGTCCTGATAGCGAGCTTTACCTGTTTCCACGTCTTGTAGCGAAGGGTAATTATTCGCGTATCGGCATAGCAAAGGTAAAGTTTAATGGGGCGGGTGACCCGACAGGTGTTGAACGGCTCGGCATAGCTTTGGAACCGGAGGCTGATTATGAACTACGACCCGATGGCAGCGGCGGATGCGAGGATCCCCGCATTACTTTTATGGAACGCTTCCAAAACTATTTGATGACTTACACAGCAAATTCACCCATAGGCCCGCGCATCGCTTTTGCAGTATCTAAAGATTTGTTTTACTGGAAGCGACTAGGGCTGGCGACTTTTGAGCCTTATGACGGTATCGATTTCGTTCACGTGGATAACAAGGATGCCAGCGTCTTCCCTATCGCTATTCCCAATCACGCTGGAAAAATGCAAATAGCTATAATCCATCGCCCTCTTTTCCGTGGTACTCGTCCGGAGGAAACTGTCCGCAAGTCCGAATCCCGTATGGTAGATCTTGATCATGAAAGTATTTGGATTTCTTATTGTCCGATGGCATTGGAAGGTCTTGAACCACATCAACTCGGACTGTTTAATTCGCATCACCGCCTGGCAACGCCGGTATCGCCATGGGAAAGATTAAAAATCGGCGGCGGCACTCCGCCTGTTCTAACAAGGCACGGCTGGCTTATCATTTACCACGGGGTAAGCGAAATAGCAGAGGCAGGCAAAGATGGGAGCAAACTTTGTTACTCAGCTGGGGCAATGATACTTTCGAAGGAACACCCGCGCACAATTCGCTATCGTTCAGTGAAGCCGGTGTTAAAGCCGGAACTGCCGCAAGAACGCCAGGGAATCATTGACAATGTTGTGTTCCCTACCGGCATCGACAGGCGTGACGACCTTGGTTCACCAGATCGCTTTGATGTCTATTATGGAATGGCGGATAACAGGATTGGCGTTGCACGACTTGATGTGCCGGATATCCTTCCAGCGGAAGGTGTAGCCGACTCACCTGAAGCAACAGTTTAATACAAAATATTTTGAAAATTCAATAGGAGAAAAAATATGTTAAAAATAATGAGTGATTTACCAGACAATGTTCTGGGTATTTCCGCGGATGGTAAAATAACCGGAACAGATTATGAAACTGTTTTAATTCCTGCTGTGGAGAAAAAATTGAAAGCAAACAAAAAAATCCGGATGATATACCAGCTTGGAACCAACTTTACCGGATTTGATCTAAATGCTATGCTTGATGATGCTAAGATGGGAATGAAACATTTATCTTCATGGGAAAGAGTTGCATTTGTATCTGATCATGAACTGATAAATACTTTTGCAAAATTCTTTGGCTATATGCTATCCTGTGAGCTTCGTATATTTAAAAATTCTGAATTGGATGAAGCAAAAAAATGGATCAAAGAAAATTGAAAGGAGAATACCTGATATGAAAACCAAAACTGATCAGTCTAAGTCTCCCGAACCGAAATCAAATACAAAGGAAGATTTGAAATCTATGCCTTTGGCGGAAGTGGAGAAAAAACTGGAATCATCTCCGGATGGTCTCACTCAAGCCGAGGCAGAGAAACGGTTGGCTCAATATGGACCTAATGAGATTGAAGAAAAGAAAACCAATATGTTCCTTAAATTCCTTACTTATTTTTGGGGACCCATACCGTGGATGATCGAAGCAGCTGTTATCCTTTCGGCTGTAGCAAGGCATTGGCCGGATTTTTTTATCATCCTCCTTTTGCTTGCTGCCAATGCAGTAGTCGGATTCTGGGAAGAACGTCAGGCAGGTAATGCAATTGAAGCATTGAAGGCTAAGCTGGCGGTCAAGGCAAGGGTAAAACGTGATGGGAAATGGATCACTCCAGCTGCGCGTGAATTAGTGCCTGGCGATGTTATTCGATTGCGCCTTGGTGATATTGTTCCTGCTGATGCACGTTTGCTGGATGGCGATCCGGTTGAAGTTGATCAATCGGCATTGACAGGTGAGTCATTACCTGTCGAACGCAAATCCGGCGAAGCTTTGTTTTCCGGTTCGATTATTCGGCGTGGTGAAATCGGCGCACTGATTTATGCTACGGGTACGAATACATACTTCGGAAAGACTGCACAATTAGTTCAGGAAGCTCATACGGTCAGCCATTTTCAAAAGGCGGTTTTGAAAATAGGTAATTACCTCATCGTCCTCGCAGTGGCTCTTGTAGCGGTGATTGTTACTGTAGCTATTTTACGCGGCGACCCGATACTCACCACATTACAGTTTGCCCTGGTGCTTACAGTTGCTGCAATCCCGGTTGCGATGCCGACGGTGTTGTCAGTTACAATGGCGGTAGGCGCACGATTATTAGCAAAGAAAAAAGCGATTGTAAGCAAGTTGGTAGCCATCGAAGAATTAGCGGGCGTGGATGTGCTGTGCGCCGACAAGACCGGCACTCTTACCCAAAACAAACTTACTCTTGGCGATCCTTTCAGTGTTAACAATATTCCTACAGAACAAGTCATCCTTTATGGCGCACTTGCATCGCGCGCTGAAAATAACGACACCATAGACCTGGCTGTACTGGGCGGACTGAAAAACAAGGATTCGTTAAAGGATTATGAAGCGGTTCATTTTATGCCGTTCGACCCTGTGCATAAACGTACCGAAGCTACTGTCAAAACCAAAGAGGGAAAAACATTCAAGGTGACCAAGGGAGCGCCGCAGGTAATTTTAAAATTGACTTCGAATGCAGGACAGATAAAATCCGCTGTCGACAAAGCAGTAAACGAATTCGCAGCTCGAGGTTTTCGATCATTAGGTGTTGCGAGAGCCGAAGGTGACGGGCAATGGCAGTTTGTTGGTGTGCTGCCCTTGTTTGATCCGCCGCGTGAAGATGCAAAGACAACAATTAAGACTGCGGGAGAAATGGGTGTTAAGATCAAGATGGTTACGGGCGATGCACTTGCCATAGCCAAAGAAACCGCCCAAAAGTTGGACATGGGCACAAATATTCTTGATGCCGCCAGCCTGGGCGACTCAAAAAAGAAGGAGACAACGGAGGTTTCCGAGTCCATCGAAAATGCCGATGGTTTCGCTCAGGTATTTCCTGAACACAAGTTCCACATAGTAGATGTTCTGCAGAAGCGCGGACATATTGTCGGAATGACAGGCGACGGAGTAAATGACGCTCCGGCACTGAAGAAAGCCGACTGCGGTATTGCTGTTTCGGACGCAACAGATGCGGCTCGTGCTGCGGCATCTATAGTTCTAATGACGCCGGGCCTGTCGGTAATTATTGATGCAATTAAAGAAAGCCGGAGAATTTTCCAGCGGATGAACAGCTATGCGATCTACCGAATCGCCGAAACATTGCGAGTACTTTTTTTCATGACGCTGGCGATCCTGATCTTTAACTTTTATCCGTTGACGGCAGTGATGATCGTGATGCTTGCGCTGCTTAACGATGGCGCCATACTGTCTATCGCTTATGACAATGTTCATTACAAGGATAAGCCCGAAGCATGGAACATGCGCATGGTGCTTGGCATCTCAACGGTTCTGGGCGTCATCGGGGTCATAGCCGCCTTCGGTTTGTTTTATCTTGGTGAACGCGTATTTCACCTTGATCGTGCACACATCCAAACGCTGATGTATTTGAAACTTTCAGTGGCAGGACATCTGACAATCTTCCTCACCCGTACGCGTAAACCGTTCTGGTCCATACGCCCTGCGAAGATTTTATGGATAGCAGTACTCGGTACGCAAATCGTGGCAACGCTGATAGCTGTTTATGGATTTTTTATGACGCCGCTTGGCTGGGGTTGGGCAGGGTTCGTTTGGGGCTATGCCCTTGTTTGGTTCCTCCTGAATGATCGTGTAAAACTTCTCGCTTACAGGATTTTTGATCCCATAAAAAACAAAGCAACAGCCAATTTGACTCCGCAGATTGCTAAGCGAGCTTATGAACTTTATGAAGAAGGTGGGAGCAAAGATGGACGAGCTGATCAGGATTGGAAGAAGGCAGAACAGGAAATTCGAAAAGCCAAACCCAATAAACCTGATGTGAAAGATGAATCTAAACCTGATGCGAAAGATGAATCTAAACCTGATGTGAAAGATGAATCTAAACCTGATGTGAAAGATGAAACTAAACCTGATACGAAAGATGAATCTAAACCTGATATGAAAGATGAAACTAAACCTGATATGAAAGATGAATCTAAACCCGATGTGAAAGATGAATCTAAAACTGATGTGAAAGATGAATCTAAAACTGATGTGAAAGATGAATCTAAACCTGATGCTAAAACCAAAGCACCATCCGATTTGACTCCGGGGATGGTAAAGCGAGTTCATGAACTATATGAACAGCTAGGTCGTGAGGACGTTCGGGCAGTTGAAGATTTGGAGAAGGCGAAGCGGGAAAATCGAAAAGATGAAACTAATAAATAAACAAGCGTGAACAAAGTGACTTAGATTTTAGAAAAGATGAAAGTGAAAATCAATTCAACATTTTTTGTCAGACTATACTCAAAGAAAAAATGACAAACATACAACCAAAGTTGGATGATTTTAGTCAAGCTGAGGTTAAATCGTGCTTACAAAAAAAATCAAAAATAAATTGAAAAATGAATAGTTATCTTCTATTAGTCATCCTAATGAGTCTTTCGGCGGCTTTTGCATATATTAACCATAAGGTTATCAAATTACCTTTTGTTATAGGTTTGTTTTTACTTTCAACTATTCTTTCACTTGTGGTTTTGAGCAGTAAAATATGGGACGTTGCACACTTCTCGGAAATAAAAAGTATAATTGTACACACAGACATAAGCAACATTATTCTTCAGGTGATGCTTGGTTTTTTACTTTTTGCCGGTTCGCTACATACAAATTGGACAGATATTAAAAACCAGCTAAAACCTATAAGTCTACTGGCAGTGGGCGGCGTTATAATTTCCACCTTAGTTATTGCATCGATGCTCTATGAGGTTTGAGTTTGCTGGGAGTATCCATTGACTTTATTTATTGTTTAATATTTGGAGCTCTTATTTCACCTACCGATCCTATTGCAGTTTTAGGAATATTAACCAAAGCAAATGTGTCAAAGAAAATAGAGTCAACCATTATTGGTGAATCTTTATTTAATGATGGTATTGGTGTTGTAATCTTTATTGCTTTATTAGAAACTTTAAAATTAGGAAGCGATAAGATCAACTTTTCCCATTTTGGTATTTCATTTCTACAGGAAGCAGGTGGAGGTATATTTTTCGGACTTTTATTAGGTTATGTATTACATAAACTTTTAGAATCAATCGACAATTATGAAACGGAAGTTTTACTCACAATTGCCTTTGTAATGTTGGGCTATACTTTAAGTTCTTATTTCCATTTATCGGGCGCATTGGCAATGGTGATAATGGGATTATTGGTAGGGAATTATAAACAAGACAAAGCAATGAGCGACACTACATTGGAATATGTTCATAAATTTTGGGAACTGATTGATGTAATTCTGAATGCTATCTTGTTTATAAGTATCGCATTTGTGCTTGTTGTTATCGATTTTAAGACAACATACTTTTTTATAGGTTTGATTACTATTCTTATTGTTTTATTCTCAAGAGTAATTATTGTTTATCTACCGAAATTAATTTTACCAAAGTTTACAAATTTAAACAACAGTGAGGCTAAACTAATTGTTTGGGGAGGACTTCGTGGAGGGCTTTCCATTGCACTAGTACTCTCATTGCCAAAAAGCGAAGCCAAACAGATATTAATGATTGTAACTTATATTTGTGTAGTATTTAGCATTTTAGTCCAGGGTTTGACAATTGAAAAAGCAGCAAAGCATCTAAACATAAATTATGCGGCTCACAACATTGGAAAATGAATTTAAAGCAAAAGGAAAACATCACATAAGAAGAAAAAGTATTTAATAATTAAACCGCCAATTGTTTTGCTAAAAAAAGGAAGACATATAAAATAAACCTGGAAGAATTAAAAAAGAATTACAGAAAATAATTTCACAATTATAACGGTTGGATTGCCTGGTAATTAATTTTTTTCAACTTTTGGCTGGCTTACCTGGAATTCCGTATTCTTAATATTCAAATCTCTTTGGGGGAAAGGTATCTCGATGTTGTTCTCCCTGAATTTTTTGAATATTTCAAAATAAAGTTTGCTTTTCAGAAATCCGGGTGTAGTTATATAACTGCTTGTCCAGATCAGCAGATTAAAATTAATTGAACTGTCTCCAAATTCTTTTAAATAGCACAACAGGTTCCGGATTTTTTAGAACGCCATCTTCCTTATCAGCAACTTCCAATAAAATTTGCTTTACATTTTCAGGGTCTTCTTTATAAGCAACCCCCACCGGAATACTGAATCTCACATTCCTATCATTGTGGCTCCAGTTAATAACTGTTGATGAAATAAATTCAGAGTTAGGAACGATCACCGAAATATTATCATTTGTCAAAATCATTGTAGATCTCATAGAAATACTCATAACATCACCAAAGACTTCTCCAACCTGGATCCTGTCCCCTACTTTTATCGGTCTTTCAAAAAGAATAATTATCCCGCTTACTAAATTGTTTGTAACATTCTGCAAACCGAAACCTATACCAATACCAAGAGCACCGGCAAGAATAGTAATTGTACTTAAGTTAATCCCAACGGTTTGTATAACGATTATAAGGCCAAGTATGAGAATACCGTAACGAACAATCGTACCGACCGCAAGCCGCACTCCAAGCTCTACCTTGCTTTTGGAAAGGACTTTATAGATCATCCATTTTCTGAGTCTTGCAGTAATGAAGAAAAGAAGCCACACAAGAAAAATAAAGTAAAGTAAAGTCCAGAGTGTTATTGAAGTATTCCCAACATCAATAATATGAATGCTGAGAAAATCTTTAACACTATTAAAATATTTTTGCATGTACTTAAAAAAATCATTCATTTAAATTCCGTGGGATGTATCCTATCGATAATTTAATTCATCGAAACGATTTTTAAAAAAAATGTTTATTAATTAGCGCACGAAGCCAACAATGAGCAAAGAAAAACCTTTTAAACAGTTAGTAATTTTTTTATTAAAGTTATATCGGGGATTTCCCACAATAATAGCTTCGTCGTATTCTTTAAGGTACAACTTAATCCTTATTCTTCAACCTGTATTTAATATATAACAAAACACAAGCAAACGCTTCATTCAAAAGATGTAGTTCCTTTTTCATACCGAAGAATGATTGTTTTTTAGAACATAACTGAATTGGAAGATAAAGATATTCTATTGGCAATTATGTTTTTATCAGTGCTATGTCAATTCAAAGAGATCCGTTGATGAAGTAATTCATCGTTGTAAAAAGTTAAATACAAAAATTGCAGCCGCCCAACGAATAAAATTTTATTTTTCATCGAAAAATCTGAATTATCTCTTGTATAATGTTGTTGAAGCACTAATACTTTTTCCATCCTTATGCTCTATATGACCTGTAGTTTATAATCGGTACATTATTTTAAAATTAAAACATGATTTTCTGTTCTTGAATAACAGGAATTGAAAATAAAGTTACATTAGAATTAAAAAAGGAGTATTCAATGAAGAATATAAAAATGACCATACTTGCAGGGAGTTTTATCTTCGGCCTGTTTGTTATAGGATGTGGCAGTAGTCCGGTTGTGGTAGATGAAGAATTGACCACATCTTCAATTCGTGCTGCAGAAGAGGTAGGTGCGACAGATATTTCCAGCGCATCTCTCTATTTACAACTGGCAAAAGAGGAGCTGGAAAAAGCCCAGGTATTTGCAAAAAATGGTGACAAAGAAGAAGCAGAGTCAATGCTGTTGCGTGCAAGCGCTGATGGCGAATTAGCTGTAGCACTGTCACGAAGTGATACTGACAAGAAGGAAAGCATGGACGCTATAGATCGTGTAAAAAAGCTTAGACAAGACAACAACTTACCAGAAGAAAGGAATTAAATTATGAAACTCATGATATATTTTATTGCACTAGTATTTGCAGGGCTGCTTATTGGCTGCAGCGCAAGTGCACCCCCACAGGAATTGGTCGATGCACGTTTATCCTACCAGCACGCAAGCAACGGGCAGGCAGGACAATTAGTTCCTGCAGAATTGCACAAAGCAAAAACAGCTCTGGACCTCGCTGAAAAATCTTTCCTGGAGGATCCTGATTCTTATAAGACGCTTGATCTATCATATGTAGCAGATCGTAAATCAAAGTTAGCGGATGCACTTGCTATTACATTTGCTGAAAACCTAGCAACAGAAAAAGCTAAAAAAGATTACGAAGTTACCCAGGCAGAAATTATGAAGAACACAACAGAGCAGCTTTCCATTGAACAAAAAGCAAGAATTGATGCTGAGAAGATTGCATCTGATGCTCTGGCAGAGCTTGATAAACTTGCAGCAATTAAGGAAGAAGCCCGGGGGCTTGTAATTACACTTTCAGGCAGCGTACTTTTTGCTTCAAACGAATCAACACTTTTGCCAGCAGCTAAGGATCGGCTAAACAAGGTAGCTGATGCTCTTTTGATGACCAAAGAAAGACAACTCACTATTGAGGGTTTCACCGATTCGCAGGGATCTTCTGAATACAACATAATGTTGTCTCAAAAGCGTGCGGATGTAGTGCGCTTGTATCTAATCTCGCGCGGTTATCCAGGTAATCTTATTCAAGCGAATGGAATAGGCGAAGACAGACCGGTAGCTGATAATACCAGCGCTGAAGGCCGGGCTAATAATCGTCGTGTAGAGATTATAGTAGATCGCACAACCCAGCTGTAAAGAAGTTTTAATAATAATTTGTGAAAACCAGACCCGGAAATTTTCGGGTCTTTTTTTACAAGCTGCATTTTTGTTTTAAGAATACGGAAAAACCAGCTATGAATAGACTACAATGAAACTTTCCGTTTTTGAAAATTGATTTTCCGGATTACTTTAAATTTTGATATGTGAGTAGATCTAATCTGAATAAAACTGAGATACACTCACCAATTGGATGTGGTTCCTTTTTCATCCTTTTGAAGGATTGAATTACTTTATTTCTCTTCTTAGCTTAAAACTTAAGCGAAGGATCTTTAAATATTTATTTATAATAATAATTTTGAGGCTGTTATGCGAGGTGTTCATTTATATGCGGCTCGTAATTACAATCTGACTTTTGAAATCAAAAAATATTCACATTAATTTATGAATGAGGAAAGTAAATCATTTCGAGGATTCCGTATTCTTCTTAGTATTGCTGCTATTGTAATAATCATTGCGGGAATTAATCTTGCGCAATCGGTTGTTGTATTGTTCCTCGTTTCTATTTTCCTGGCAATACTTGGAGCCCCGCCTGTGCTCTGGTTAAAACAAAAACGTATTCCGTCAGTGCTTTCAGTTTTAATTGTTATGGCATGTATGATAATTATTTTAATACTTATTGGTGCGCAAATAGGTACATCCTTCAGCAGTTTTTCTAATGAACTTCCTATAGTACTAACGCAAATCCGGGAACAGGCTATACAACTTAGTGTACTATTACAAAGCAAAGGCATCTCCGGCACCAAAAATTTTTTCCTGGAATACATTAATCCGGAAGCTGTAATGAACTTTACTGCCGGTTTGCTGTCCGGTTTGAGTTCTATACTTTCCAGCCTTATCCTGATCCTGCTTACTGCCACTTTTATTCTGCTCGAAGTATCAAGCTTTCCAAAAAAACTCCGTAAAATACTTGGCGATCCTGATCAGGTTTTTCCACGTTTCACAAAGTTCGTTATTGATATGAAACGCTATATGGTAATCAAAACTCTGATAAACCTGGCGGCAGGAATTTTAATTGCAGTTTGGATGTATATACTTGGCGTGCAATTTCCTATTTTATGGGGATTCCTTGCATTCCTTCTTCATTATATTCCTAACATCGGAGCAATTATCGCCGCTATTCCTCCGGCAATCCTTGCACTTGTTCAACTTGGAATGGGAAGCGCCTTACTTGTTATTGCAGGTAATATTCTTATCGGATTTATAATAGGTAATATGATTGAACCACGGTTAATGGGCAGGAAACTCGGACTCTCTACATTAGTCGTCTTTATCTCATTGATTTTTTGGGGAAGCCTGCTCGGTTTGATGGGTGCAATTCTTTGCATACCCCTTACAATGACATTGAAATTTGCATTTGAAAGCAATGAAAGTACACGATGGATTGCGGTACTGCTTGGATCAGAAAAATCAGGCGAATCAGAACCTGATACAAATAATGCAAAAGAACGGTAATGAAAATAACATATATAAAAAAATATTATTCTTTCTACTTCTGACCTGTTGAATATGTTATCGCCTGATTGAAAGACTATACTATGGTGCTTACTATTTTTCTTAAAGGAATTTTAATTGGTTTTGCAATGGCAATTCCCATCGGACCAATCGGAATTATGTGTATCCGCAAAACACTTGCTGAAGGACGATTACGGGGATTAATTATAGGTCTTGGGGCCGCAACTGCAGATTTCTTTTATGGTTGTGTTGCTGCATTCGGAATTACAATTATTTCTGATACACTTATTAGTCAACGAATATGGATACGGCTAATCGGTGGAGCGCTTCTTCTTTACCTTGGAGTAAGAACATTTCGTAAACTTCCTGCTGATCCGAAAATTCCTTTAAACGACAATGGAATTTTCAGATCATACCTTTCATCTTTATTAATAACTGTAACTAATCCTCTAACTATCTTTGCTTTTATTGCAGTGTTCGCAGCACTTGGTTTGGAAAATGAAGCCATTATCTTTTCGGGATTAGCACTTGTAGTGGGAGTTTTTGCAGGTTCTTTTTTATGGTTTCTTTCACTTAGTTCCGGTGTGATGCTTTTTAGAAAAAAACTGGATTTGATAGGACTTAGATGGGTAAACAAAATAGCCGGAATTTTAATAATTATTTCCGGCATCATTGCAATAGTTACTGTACTGTAAATAATTTTAATTTTTTTAAAACTTTAGCTGCACTTATTTTCTCCTCCAAACGATATAGTTCCTTTTTCATCCCTTTGCATTATTGTGCAATTTTATATTTCTGTATATAATAAATTCAATAAGAATTTATAAAAATGGAAAAAGTAATTTTGCAGCAGCCCCGTATTGAAAATCAGGAAGAGGTATACGCTGAAGAAAATTCAGAGATAATTCACGATTCGATATTTAAAAAATTCTTTCTGGAAATAGCTTCCATAACAATTTTTACCTGGCACTTTTTTAAAGAAGTATTTAAACCTCCTTATGAGTTTAATGAATTGCTTAAACAATCATTTCTTATCGGTTACAAGTCTCTCCCTCTTGTAGCTGTTACCGGATTTATAATCGGGCTTGTCCTAACTATTCAATCAAGACCAACGCTGGCAAAGTTTGGAGCGGAATCCTGGCTGCCCGCTATGGTTGCTGTTTCACTTATACGGGAAATTGGACCGGTTATAACTGCATTAATATTTGCCGGGAAAGTCGGGTCGGGAATCGGGGCAGAACTTGCATCGATGAATACTACAGAACAAATAGATGCCATGCAGGTATCTCACACTAACCCGTTTAACTATCTTGTTGTTACAAGAGTGCTTGCAGCAACATTGATGCTGCCGGTATTGGTTATCTTTGCTGATGGTGTCGGTTTACTGGGGTCGTTTGTTGGCGTTAACATAAAGGGTAATGTAAGCGGCTACTTTTTTTTCTCGCAGATATTTCAAAGTCTGGAATTTAACGATTTGATCCCGGCTTTCATCAAAACTTTTTTCTTCGGATTTGCAATCGGGCTTATTGGAAGTTATAAAGGATATTTTTCTAATAAAGGAACTGAGGGAGTTGGAAAAGCAGCTAACTCGGCCGTTGTATTCGCATCATTAATGGTTTTTATTATAGATATGATTGCCGTGCAAATTACAAGTCTTATTCAGAACTAAGTGGTAATAAAAGAATGACAGATAGTGAAGTCTCTATAATAACTGAATCCGAAATTAAGCAAAACAATTTTGTTGTTGAGATGGAACATCTAAAAAAATCTTTCGGGAATAACCATGTGCTTCGGGATATTAACCTGGTAATTAATAAAGGAGAAAATCTCGTTATACTGGGAAAATCCGGCACCGGCAAATCAGTGCTTATTAAATGTATAGTCGGGCTGGTTGATATTGATGATGGTAAGTTAATTATTCTTGGGCATGATATTTCTGAACTAACAGATGAGGAATTAATAAAAATACAGGAGAAAATCGGTTTCCTTTTTCAAAGCGGTGCCCTCTATGATTCTATGACAGTAAGGGAGAATCTTGAATTCCCTCTAAGAAGACAAATTCATTCAATGCCGAAAGAAAAAATAAACCTGCTTATAAAAGAAGCACTTTACGATGTAGGACTTTCTGAAACAATTAATAAAATGCCTGCAGAACTTTCTGGTGGAATGCGTAAAAGATTAGGCTTAGCCAGAACACTGATATTAAAACCTGAGATAATGCTTTATGATGAGCCTACCACCGGCCTTGATCCTATAACATCAAAAGAAATAAGCAAGCTCATCCTGCAGGTTCAAAAAAAATATAATACTTCTTCTATTATTATTACTCACGATATTGAATGTGCAAGGCTAACCGCAAACAGGTTAATAATTATTAAAGATGGAGTTTGCGCTGCCGAAGGGACATATAAAGATCTTGAGAATTCTACGGATGCATGGATTAGATCATTTTTTGAATAATGAATCAGACAAATAATAAGAGTAAATAAAATGAAAAATAATACAACAAATAAAATCAGGCTTGGGATATTTATTTTTATTGGCATAGCCATATTAATTGCAGGTATATATTTTATTGGTGAGGGGCAGCAACTATTCAGAAACACCTTCTATATTAGCGGAGTATTTAGGGATGTTGCCGGACTTCAGGCAGGAAATAATGTAAGATTATCCGGTGTAAATGTTGGAACCGTAAAGGATGTTAGTATAATAAGCGATACTTCAGTTAGAGTAGAAATAATAGTTGATGAAGCTATGAGGCAGTTTATAAAAAAGGATGCTGTTGCAATTATCGGTTCAGAAGGACTTATGGGTAATAAGGTTTTAATTATAAATCCCGGCACCGGGCAAAAAAAGAAGATAGAAAACGACGATGTCATACAGACAATCCAGCCAATTAGCATAGATGATATAATGCTTTCGTTGCATTCGACTATTGATAATACCTCAAGTATCACAGGCGATCTGTCTAAGATTACTAATAAGATACAATCAGGACAAGGAACAATAGGAAGATTGATAATGGATAAATCGTGGGGGCAAAATTTCGATTCCACTTTTGTTAATTTGAAAGAAGGTTCGGCAGCGTTTAAAATACTTATGGATAAATCCGGCGAGGTGGACGAGATTCTGTTAGCAATAAAAACAACTATCGATAATACTTCAAGCATCACAAGTGATTTGTCTAATATTACCAGTCGTATTGAATCCGGAGAAGGAACCATTGGAAAGTTGCTTACGGATAAGGCTTTCGGGCAAAATATTGATTCTACTCTGGTAAATTTAAAGAAGGTTCAGCCCAGCTTAAACTGCTTTTAGAGAAGGCTAGAGACAGCTGGCTGATTGGAAGTTTTTGGTAAGCAAATCTACATTTAATATTCGGGGCTAAACAAAAAGATTTTTTTTACTTCAACGCTATTATTCTTCTCTGAAGATCGAAGATAGAAGGATAAAATAACTTTTTGAATGGCCCTGCGATTATTCAGATCTAATTAATCCCTCTCTTAATCTTTTATCAAACAAATGTGAATTCCGGGATTAACTATTTTTTCATCCCTTCGATTGATTGTGATACTCAATACAAGTTATATATTTAATACTATTCTTGGAAAGTATTAACGAAACCACAAATGAATTTAAAAAGTCCAGTGACTCTAAAGTTGAGACCTGAAAAAAAAGAACTGCAAATATATGAAAAACGGTATCGCAGACTTTTTGAATCCGCTATGGATGGAATATTAATTCTTGATGCCAATAACGGGATGATTGTTGATGTTAACCCTTTCTTAATTAAAATGCTGGGGTATTCCAAAGAACAGCTGCTTAAAAAAAATATCTGGGATATCAGCGCTTTCAAAAATATTGATTACTCAAAACAGTTGTATAAAGAATTACAGGAAAAAGAGTATGTCCGCTATAAAGATCTTCCCTTAGAAACCTTTGACGGAAATAAAATACACGTGGAGATTGTGAGTAATGTTTATTTGGTGAATAATGAAAAGGTTGTTCAATGTAATATTCGTGATATAACCGAGCGGGTAATTTTCGAAAAAAAACTATTGGATGATATAAACGAAAAAGAGGGTTTGCTTAAAGAAATAAAACACAGGGCAAAAAATAGTTTTAACCTTATTACAAGTTTAATTCATATCAGATCCAATGTTATTAATTCTGTAGAAACAAAAAAAGAATTAGAAGAATTATTCTTAAGAGTAAGTTCAATTTCCGATTTATATTCATTATTACAGGAAACGGATTCTTATGATAAAATTCAGCTTAAAACATACTGCAGTAAAGTAATTGAATCTATGTTAAGACTTTCAAATAATTATACAGTTAATAAACATTTTGAAGAAATTACTGTTCCACTTAAAGAAGCTACTACAATAGGAATGATACTTGTTGAATTACTATCTAATGCAATTAAATATGCATTTCCTCAATCTCATTCGGGGGTTATAAATACAGAAATGAAAATTGTAAATAACCAAATAGAATTAATAATTGAAGATAATGGAGTTGGCTTGCCAAATGATTTTGATATAAATAAAATTAAAAGCTTAGGGCTTAATCTTGTAAATATGATGGTTCTCCAGTTGGACGGTAAAATTAAATTCGTTTTAGGGAAAGGAACCAAAATTATAGTTGAATTACCCGTATGAAATTGCCTGTAGTTTTGAATTTTTAAAGGCAATGTATGTTGACAAATTGCCATCGAAGACACAATAAGGTATTAAAGGGATTAACCCTTTATTCATCCCTTCGCATGATTGTTTAGACTTTCCCTTTATTATAGCTTGTATTGAATTATAATATTAAACTATAACAAATCTTATATACACATAAACGATATAAAATTAAGAGGAAAAAATGAAAAAAATAATCTACATGATAGTTCTGGTTGGTTTAGCTTTTATGACCCAACAAAACTACGCACAATTTAAAGATTGGGGAACTAAATTCGGTTTCCGGGGGAACCTCCTGCTTCCTCAAAATGAATTTGTTAACACAGGCTTTGGAAGTAATGATGATTTCTCCTTTGATTCATATAAATCATCATATCTTGTTGAAGGATTCTTAGCTGTTGAATTAACAAGAGTGTTGGAACTTCAGCTTGTAGCAGGATATGGTAAATATACCGGTACAGCTGTTTTAAGTTCGGGTCAGAAATTCGGCGAATATCAGACTACTATTATTCCTGTTAACCTTAGATTAAGAGTCAGTCCCTGGGACGTAAAAGGATGGAACCCCTATTTTTATGTTGGTGCAGGAGTAATGAATTATGATTTAACTACCGCTCCTAACATAGTTTCGCCAATACCGACAAATAATAGCGGGTGGGTAGGATTATTTCCTGCAGGAATAGGATCTGAGTTCGCACTGTCAGAAAAAGTACTTTTAGATTTCTCTGTCGGCGGTGCTCTTTCTACTTCATATGATCTTGAAGGACGTAGAAGCGGAGCCGATAATTTATGGGATGCATATTATAATGTTGCACTCGGTTTTACATTAACCGGAGAAAGCTGCTCTTCAGACAGAGATAATGATGGGCTTGGTAAATGTGATGAAGAAAAAATAGGAACAGATCCTAAAAACCCTGACACTGACGGTGATGGATTAAAGGATGGGGAAGAATATTTAACCTATAGTACAAATCCATTGCAGACTGATACTGATGGCGATGGTTTGAATGATTATGATGAAATAATAAAATACAAGACCGATCCTTTAAACGCTGATACAGATAAAGATGGATTGAAAGATGGCGATGAAGTATTGAAATATAAGACTGATCCTTTAAACGCTGATACAGATAAAGATGGTTTAAATGATGGCGATGAAGTATTAAAATACAAAACCGATCCGTTAAAGGCTGACACTGACGGGGATAAGTTATTAGATAACGATGAAGTACTAAAATACAAAACTGATCCTTTAAATAAAGACACAGACAAGGATGGTTTGAATGATTATGAAGAACTAATAACTTATAAAACTAATCCTCTGAAAGCAGATACAGACGGCGGTTCAATTGATGATGGAACAGAAGTAAAAAGAGGAACTGATCCGCTTAATCCTGACGATGATGTTGTTAAGATTGGCGTTCCGATAGTACTTGAGGGAATAACTTTTGCTACTAATAAATATGATATAACTCCGGAATCAGAAAAGATTTTAATGGGTGCTCTTAAAACATTACAAACCTATCCTGAAATTTCTGTTGAGATCAGTGGTCATACAGATAATGTTGGCAGCAATAGTTCAAATCAGAAACTTTCACAAAACAGGGCTGAAGCTGTTAAAGGATGGCTTGTTTCTAAAGGAATCTCTGCCGATAGAATAACCGCAGTTGGTTATGGCGAAGAAAAGCCAAGAGTTGCTAATGATACGCCTGAAAACAAGAGGTTAAACAGAAGAATTGAGTTCAAACGAATAAAATAATTTGACCTTAATCTGATTATAGGGTGTCTTCGGACACCCTTTTTATTTTAAACTCAAATTATTTCAGATTGTGGTATTAACTATTTTTTCATCCCTTCGTCCGATTGTTTCACCGAACGCCTTCTTGTAGCTTGTTATGTGTTTGAGAAAAATGATTTAATATAAATCATTTACTAAGGATCAATTTAGGAGTGGAAAATTAAAAAAGAATAAAAGGAATAATAGTCATGAAAAATAAATTTTTGTTCAGTATAATTTTGGGTATGATGGTGATCTTAAGCAGACCAACGGCAGCGCAGGATCACGGTTTCGGAATGGGTCTTATTTTAGGAGAACCAACCGGGTTGAGCGCTAAACTGTGGACATCAAAAGACAATGCTTTGGATTTCGGACTTGGCCTCGGCCTTGGAGGTGACCGTATTAAATACAAAGGCATCTACGAAAGAACCGGCCGTATCCATTTTCATATGGATTATCTCTGGCACTCATTTAATGCAATAAGTTCAACCGAAAGATTTCCACTCTATTACGGAATCGGAGGCAGGTTCAACAGCGGCGGAGGTTATGAGGGTTCATTCGGTGTTAGAGGTGTATTCGGTATAGCCTGGTTTCCACATTCTACACCTATAGATGTATTTTTAGAGCTGGTACCGGTGTTTCAGGTTACCCCGCTCACCGGGCTGGGATTTGATGCCGGACTGGGAATAAGATATTTCTTTTATTAAGAAAGAATAATAATTGTGTTTAATTTTTATAAAAAAGGATTGAGAAAATGAAAAATATGAAGAGTATAATATTAATTGTAACAGTAGCCGTATCTGTTTTTATTTATGGCTGCAGTACAAGTAACGCTGTTAAAGGCGGAGTTATAGGAGGAGTCGGGGGTGGTGTGGTTGGCGGAGTTATTGGCGATCAATTAGGTAATACAACTTTGGGCGTTATTATCGGAGCAGCTGTTGGTGGTGCCGCTGGAGCCTTGATTGGTAATTATATGGATAAGCAGGCAGAAGAAATGGCAAATGATATTGAAGGTGCAAAAATAGAAAGAGTTGGCGAAGGTATTAAAATTACTTTTGATTCAGGAATCTTATTTGAAACCAATTCTTCTACGCTGCAATCAGTAGCCAAAACAAATATTCGTAATCTTGCTGTCATTCTTAACAAATATCCAGATACAAATATTCTGGTAACAGGACATACCGATTTTGATGGCACAGAGCAGTACAATCAAACATTATCAGAACAAAGGGCTAAGTCAGTTTCAGATTATTCAATGGGACAAGGAGTTAATTCTTCAAGGCTTTCAATTATTGGATTAGGTGAAAGCGAACCTGTAGCAACAAATGAAACAATTGAGGGAAAGAGACTTAATAGAAGAGTTGAAATTGCAATTTTTGCAAATGACAAACTCAAAAAAGCTGCTGAGAACGGCGAGCTTAGCAAACTTAATTAATAGTGTCGGTAATTTTTTTACAATTTTATGTAATTAATAAAAATTTAAAGGGTATAAATGAAAAAACACATAAATCTTAAACAGTTTTTTTTCGCATCAATCGTGATTATTTCAATAGTCTATTTCGGCTGCGAAAAGAAAACCGGAGAAGCAGGAAAAACACAGGGCGACATTAAAACCGAAGAACAAAAACCGGATACTACTTCCAATAGTTCCGGAGCTGTTGGGCAAGAACCTGTTGAAAAAATAAAAATAACCATCCCTGATATAACCGGTAAATGGACAGGTACTTTTGATAAAAGATCAACAGTACTTACAATAACCGGACAAACCGACAGCAGTTTTGCCGGGAAAATTTCCATTAGTTATAGGGAAGCAATTAACCAGGAAGTAAAAGGGACTCTGAGTCCATCTACAATGAAAATGTCAATGACTGACCAGCTTCATAGCCGCTACCAGGGAAAGTACGATGGAAAATTGTCTGAAGATGGTAATCACTATACAGGTACTTTTACTATGAAACTTGATGGTTCAAAATTTTCTTTTGACTTGAACAAAAAATAAAGGAAAACAACTATGAAAAAACTAATTTTGCTATTTGTTATACCAATTGCGGCACTGATAATTACTTCCTGCAATTCGAATGATAACCCCGTAAACCCTGCTCCTAAAGGCAGTATTTATTTATCGTCAAATCCCGCAGGGGCACAAATCTGGCTGGATGGAGTGAACACGTCACAAACAACTCCAGACACTGTTAAAGATGTTGCTGAAGCGGTACATAATGTAACTTTAAAATTGCAGGACTATAATGATACAACTTTCTCTATCAGCGTCACGGGTGGGCAAACAAGTGTTGTAACAAATATCCTGCTGGTTTCAAATATCGTGACAACACTATTCGGTCCTGTTAGGATTTATGAAACAGTGGGAACCAGCGCATCAGAACCAAGTGGTTTGGATCTTTCCAGCGGAAAAGCCTGGGGAGTTAGCTCTGATTCAAGCAGTCTGGTAGATATTTATTATTCCAGTTCGGGATTCCTGGTTCAGAGCGCTGATCTTTATCCTAATCTGATCCGTGTAACGGACTTCTTTGTTGGTTCAGGTACGAATCTCTTTGACAATGTTGATTCACCATTAAAGAATACAGGAACATGGACAGATAACATTGGCGACAGAGAATCTAATTATGTATTTCTCTACGATCATGATGGTCATTACTCCAAGCTTAAAATAGTTAATTGGGGAGGCGGCGTACCCGGCGAACCTGCCTGGGTAGAGGTACAATGGTACTATAATAATACTGCCCTGGATGTGCGCTTTTAAAATTTGATTTTATGTTTTTTATAATTCATTACCCTTATCATTTACTGGTAAGGGTATTAATTTTTTAACTGCAAGTCTCTTCAGTTCTTAACTATTTATTTTTTATAAATACCATCTGGTTCAATCTTATTGATAATTTAAAAAAACAAAAGATGTAGTCCCTTTTTCATCCTTTCGCTCGATTGAATGGCCTTATTTCTCTTCTTAGGTTAAAAAAGGATTTGCAAAAACTTAAACAGAAAGGATGCCTGCTATGCTATACACAATTGCTGTAATTTTAATAGTGTTGTGGTTACTTGGATTCTTTGCTTTCCACGTTTCCAGTGGTCTTATTCACGCTCTGCTAATAATTGGAGTTATAATGGTCTTAGTAAACCTATTTCGTGGACGTCGCGCACTCTGAAATGCACCCATCACAACCCTTCTCTTAACAAGAGAAGGGCTTATTGTAGAAATTGTCTTTACATTTTGATAACCTGATAGAAAATAAAATGTAAGCTATGACGATAATAAAAGTCTCTCTCTTTGAGGAAGATAACTAATTTAAGGAGTATTAAATGGCTTAAGAAAGCCATCGGTTTTTATTTAATATTTAGCAACTAATTTCAGGGATACCCTTCCAATTGATTTTTTAAATTTTAATTTTTACTTTATTATTAAACGAATTCACTTTCAGGAGAATATTTTGATTTGATTCATATTAAAGGTTTTTCGCAGGTGGTCCCTTATTAAATAGATTTTTAAAAAAACCTCAATTTTATATAGAGGGGTCATGAAGAAAAAAATAGTTTCTAAAATATCTCCGGTCAATAAAATTACCCATGAAAAATTATCCCCAAATAATTCATTTTATATAGTCGGAATTGGCGCATCAGCAGGGGGTTTAGATGCTTTCGAAAGATTTTTCAAAACATGCCCGATAATTCCGGCATGGCGTTTATTGTAGTGTCGCATTTAGATCCAAATCATATAAGTATTATGCCGGAACTAATTCAAAAATCTACTTCGATGAAATTATTTCAAGCTGAAGACGGAATGGTAGTTGAACCAAATCATGTATATGTTGCACCAGCCAACCGGGATTTAGCAATACTTCATGGAACAATCCAGCTTATAGAACCACTCGAGGCACATGGATTCCGGCTTCCTATTGATTTTTTCTTCAAATCCCTTGCTTCAGATTTAGGCGAAAAGGCTATTTGTATTATTCTCTCCGGTATGGCCTCTGACGGTTCTGCAGGGTTAAAAGCAGTGAAGGATGAATTAGGAATGGTGATGGTTCAGGATCCAAAAACGGCAAAATTCGATGGTATGCCTAACAGTGCCATTAAAACCGGATTAACTGATTACATACTTTCGCCCGAAGAAATGGTGGGTCAGTTGATTAATTATACCACCCATAAAGTTAAAGGTGTTTTATTAGATAAAACAATTACTGAAGGTAAAATCCCCGATGCATTTCAAAAAATTTTCATACTTCTCAGAAATCACACAGGTCACGACTTTTCACTTTACAAACAAAATACAATCTACCGGCGTTTAGAAAGAAGAATGAATATTTCTCAATTGGATAATCTTCAAAATTATATCCGGCTTCTTCAGGAAAACCCGGCAGAAATTGAGAGATTGTTTAAAGAATTATTAATCGGAGTGACAAATTTTTTCAGAGATCCTGAGTCTTTTGAAAAATTGAAGACAGTATTATCCGAGTTAGTAATGCATAAACCGGATAACAGTTTGATAAGAATTTGGGTGCCCGGATGTTCTACCGGTGAAGAAGCTTACTCTATTGCTATTATATTACGGGAATGCATGAATGAAGCGAGGAAAAATTTCAATGTGCAAATATTTGCTACCGATATTGACAATAATGCAATTGAAAAAGCACGCACTGGGTCATTTTCGGGAAATGCATCCGAAATAACTAAAGAACGTTTCAACCGTTTCTTTACTTCCGAAGGAAATCTTTTTTATATTCTAAAAGAAATAAGAGAAATGATTGTTTTTGCTCCGCAAAGTCTTATTAAAGATCCTCCATTTACCAAACTGGATCTAATCTCCTGCCGCAATCTTTTAATTTATTTTAATTCCGAATTACAGAAAAAAATAATTCCCTTATTCCATTATAGCCTCTTACCAAACGGATTACTATTTCTTGGTACTTCGGAAAACATCAGCGGGTTTGTTGATCTGTTCTCGATGGTAGATAAAAAATGGAAAATTTACAAAAGAAGAGATTCCATTTACTCAGCTCAACCTTTTATGGAATTCCCTGTATCGAGGTCAACAGGAAAAATTAACGAGACTGTTATGAAAAATATTGAAGTGAAAAACATTCCCCGGTTAGCAGAAAAAATAATCCTGCAAAGCTATTCTCCAAATTGTGTGATAATAAATGAGAAAGGAGATATAGTTTATATTCATGGAAGAACCGGCAAATACCTTGAGCTTACTCATGGCGAAGCAAAGATGAACATTTTTGAAATGGCACGCGAAGGATTACAGCAAGAGCTTCCGGCATTGATTAGAAAAGTTTTATCAAAAAGGAAATCGTTAACTGCCGAAGGGATAAGAATAAAATCAAACGGAAGCACACAATTAATAAATCTCACAGTTAAGCTGATTAAAGAACCGATGGCAATGCTTGGTTCCTTGTTGATCATATTTGAGGATGTAATTCGGCAAAAAAAAGTGCCAGCTTCCAAAAAAAATCATTTTGAAAAGAGATCAGAAAAGATTATTAAAGAACTTGAGCACGAATTAAAATCCGCTAAAGAAAATTTACGCTCAACCATTGAAGAATTGGAAACTTCCAATGAGGAGCTTAAATCATCCAACGAAGAGATGCAGTCAACCAACGAGGAAATGCAAAGTTCAAATGAAGAATTGGAAACTTCCAAAGAAGAACTACAATCTCTAAATGAGGAATTAATTACGGTAAACACCGAGCTGCTGAATAAGAATGATGAATTATCAATTATTAATAATGATATGAAAAACCTGCTGGAAGGCATTGATATCCCGACCATCTTTGTGGATAATAATTTACTTATTAAAAAATTTACATTTACATGCAACAAAGGTCATAAACCTGATTTCTTCCGACATTGGAAGACCAATAAACCATATAGTTACAAATCTTAAATATGAAAAACTTATTGAGGATACTGAGGAAGTTTTAAGAACCCTTAATAATAAAGAAATTGAGTTACAAACCAATGATGGTCTATGGTATCAGATGCGGATATTACCTTACCGGACAACAAAAAATATTATTGATGGTGTTGTGATTACGTTTTCAAATATTAACAATTTAAAAACTGCTTACGAAAAGATCAATAAGTTGAACAAGGACATTCAGCTTGCGCGTGAGTATGCAGATAATATTGTTAATACGGTGAGAGATTCGCTTCTTATTCTTGATAAGGATTTGAAAGTTCTTTCAGCAAACCGGTCTTTTTTTAAAATGTTTAATACTGCCAGTGAAAAAACCATTGGCAAGTTTATATACGAACTTGAAGATAGTAAATGGGATATACCTGAACTCCGCAAACTTCTTGAGGAAATAATTCCTGAAAACAATTTTTTTGAGGATTATGAAGTCGAATACAATTTTGGAAAAGGGATCAGGAAAAAATTATTTTTGAATGCCCGTCAGATATTTCAGGAAAACAATAAATCTCAACTAATTCTGCTTGCAATTCAAAAACAAATAATAAAACAAGGGGATAGCAAAAAATGAAACATACTAAAAAGGAATCAGGAAAAACCATTGTTAAAAAAGTAAATGAAAAAAAACAACCAAAACCTAAAAAGCCTGCTGTTGAAAAGATTAAAGATGTTCAGAGGCTGGTGCATCTGCTCCAGGTTCATCAAATTGAACTTGAACATCAAAACCAGGAACTAAGAATTACTCAGGAAGAATTGGAAGTATCGAGATATAAATATGTAAACCTCTTCGATTTTTCACCAATTCCTTACTTTACTTTAGATCAGCATAGCATTATTAAAGAGGTAAATTTAAGAGCCAGTAAAATGTTGGGTATTGAACGAAGCAAAGTAATTGGTAGGAGTTTTATTACTTATATCCCGCTAAATGAAAGGGAAATTTTTAATTCTTTTCTTAACACTGTTTTTAACTTACCCGAAAAACACTCTTGCGAATTAAAAATGATAAACAAGGATAAACTTGTATTCCGCGTTTTGCTGGAAGGTTTAATGTTAGATGAAATAGAAGAATCAGATCAAAAATGCCAGATTGCATTAATCGATTTAACTGAATACAAGAAGGTAGAAGATTCTTTAAAAGAATCTAACGAAGAACTTAAACTACTTAACACTACCAAAGATAAATTTTTTTCGATCATAGCACATGATCTAAGAAGACCTTTCGAGTCTTTGCTGACATATTCAGAATTGCTTTCTAAAGAAATTGATAGTTTATCGCATGAAGAGATAATAATATTTAGCAAGGGATTAAATGATAATTTGAAAAATCTTAACGGCCTTCTGGAAAATTTACTCCATTGGTCAATGATGCAAAGAAACATGCTTGAGTATAAACCCGTAAAAATTAACCTATGTGATGTAGTAAATAAAATAATTGGAATATCAAATCAGAGTGCTATAGATAAAATTATTCCCATATCCAACAATGTTAATACCGGAACCTTTGTTTACGCAGATGTTGATATGCTTCGCTCAGTTATTCAGAACCTTATAGTAAACGCAATCAAATTCACTCAAACAGGAGGACAGATAATTGTTTCATCTACTGAGAAAAACGATTTTGTCGAAGTATCTGTCCAAGACACCGGAATAGGAATCGAATCAGAAAAATCTTCTAAATTGTTTAACTTCACCTCCCTATTTACAACTACCGGAACTGCCGGGGAGAAAGGAACAGGGCTTGGTTTACCACTTTGTAAAGAATTTGTTGAAAGAAATGATGGTAAAATTTGGGTTGAAAGCGAATTAGGAAAAGGATCGAAGTTTACATTCACTGTACACAAAGCAAACTCATAAATATATCATCGCTTATATTCTCAGAAATTGTGATTTTCTTTTCGAACAATTGGAAATGTAATGAAGAAAATCCGGATACTTCTTATCGAAGATAACAGATTTCTGCGTGATGGCATTGCATCAATGCTTAAAAAGCAGCCTGATATGCAGATTGCTACTATTGCTAATGGCGAGAATATATTGCCGACGATAGGCAAACTTAATTCAAATATAGTGATTCTTGATCTTGGTTTAAAAAATCAAAAAAGTTTGCAAGTTGTAGAATTAATTAAGAAGCATAATAAGGATACCAAAATAATAATGATGAACCTTATACCACTTGAGGCAGATGTTTTAGAATTTGTACGGGCGGGAGTCTCAGGATTTATTTTAGAAGATGCAAGCATTGCAGAATTTTTAAAAACGATCCGATCAGTTAATTACGGTGTACAGGTTTTACCGGCACACTTAACCGGTTCCTTGTTCTCCCAGATTGTTGAACATGCAATTAGTGAATTCAAACCCTCAAAGGTTATGGAAGGTGTACGCATGTCAAATCGTGAGCGGCAAGTAATTGAATTGATTGCAGATGGTTCTACCAACAAAGAGATTGCTAAAAAACTTCACATTTCAACATACACTGTAAAGAGCCATGTCCATAATATCCTTGAAAAATTATCGCTTCATACCCGGGTCCAAATTGCAAAATACACTCATACAATTAACTCTTCTAAAACTGAAAATGATACAAATTCATTAATCAGCGATAATTAATCACTCCGGTATAACCAAAAGATGTAGTCCTTTTATCATCCCTTTGTCCGATTGATTTTATGTCCCGTATAGTTGAACCTTGTTATTGTAATGAAAGTAAAAAATTAGAAAAGAAATCCTGATATCACTTGCTGTCGAACTGATGGGAGCTCATACTTTTATTGCTATTATACACTTTTCATCCAATTATTTCACTAACTAAAGAATAAATAACAATAGTTGAGAATATTGAGTTACATATTTCGAAAGTGGTGCCGGATATTCCAAAATAATTATTGCTTTAGAAAAAACATTTTAAAGAAGAAGCGTTTTTAGATATGCTTTTTTATTATAGAAAGGATTTTTAATGTTTCATGTCATTGGTCTTTGCCTAATGCTTTTCTGGTCAATAGGATTTATTGCACCATATACAATTATCGGATTCATGGAAATTCTCGTGATAAGCTTTCTGCTGAATATGCTGATTAGGAATATTAACCGGCTGAATCCTTATAAAATTAAGATATTCCGGAAATTGAAATTCGATTCGTAAAAAAACTCCTTCCATTGGATTTAGTCCTTTTTTCATTCTTATGCACTATAGCTTTTACAGCTAATAAGCCGTAACCTTTTATATAGATAAAACTTTAAAAGGAGATTTATAATGAAAACATTATTTCTGTTCTTAATATTCTTCATTCCTGCTTCTTTACTTGCCCAAACTGACGTTGATAAAAAGGATGTAGTTATGAATGACCAGGCAAAAGAATGGATGAATAAAATTTCTTCCGATTCCGGAATGCGAAGCGAGATGATGGATATGATGATTGAGAAAACAAAAGATAATAAGGAAGAAATGACAAAACTTGTAAATTCTATTACCGGCAATGCTGAATTGAAAAGGATGATAATGGAGACAAGATCGCAAAATGCAACTAATGAATATTCATTACAGCCCAGAGGAATTACAGGTGACAGCGTTAAAGTTATGAAAATGGAAAGCGTTAAACCGGCACCAAAAAAATAAAAATAATTTTGAATTATAAGTATTAGTACTAAGAGAATTTATTATGAAAAAAATTAGACTCCTTCTTATTGAAGATAATCAACTTTTACGTGATGGAATATTGGCTATCCTTAAAAAACAGCCGGATATCAAAATAGTTTCTACTTCAGGTAAAAATGAAAATACAATATTGAAGATCCATAAATTAAAACCAGATGTTATTCTATTAGATTTAGGATTACGAAGCCGGAACAGCCTTGATGTAGTTCAAATGGTAAAAAAAGAATTTCCGAAGGCTAATATAGTTATGATGGATCTTGCCCCTGTTCAGGCGGATATACTACAGTATGTTAAAGCAGGTGCATCCGGTTTTATTCTGAAAGACGCTACACTTAATGATTTTCTTTTAACAATTAAAGCAGTTGCCGAAGGGACTAAAATTCTCCCACCGACTTTAACCGATTCACTTTTCTCTCAGATTATTGAACACGCATTAAAGGGAGGAAAAGTTAAAATAAAAGACGCAATTAAAATGACTAAACGTGAACGCGAAGTAATTGAACAAATCGCCGATGGATTAAGTAATAAAGAAATAGGACAAAAGCTTAGCATTTCCACTTATACAATTAAGAGTCATATTCATAATATTATGGAAAAGCTTACTTTACATTCACGTCTTGAGATCGCCAACTATACATACACAGATGGAAAATCAGTAAAAGATATTGCCAAGGAAATTTCTATCTTAACTGTGTAGGTTATCTATAAAATAATAATACGGCAAGTCTAAGAAATAATTCCTCAACATAAAGTATTAATCCCTTTTTCATCTTTGGGAGCTATAACATATTGAAATTATCTTTTGTAATTTTTTGTTTGAAGGATCAGCAGAAATATATATATATTAGAATTCTCTCTTTTCATTTATTAAAGAACAGGAGTTCGTTATCCGAAAACTTAGAATTGGAATAATTGATCTGGTTACAAAGGGTCCAACCAAAGCATTATTTGCCAGGATAATGAATGCAAACTTTGCAGCTATTATGCCGCAGGTTTTAGCGGTCTGGTGTGAAGAAGAAGGACACGATGTATCTTATGTTTGTTACACAGGATTTGAGAATCTTGTTGAAGAATTACCTCAGAATGTAGATATAGTATTTATAGGAGCGTTTACGGAGGCGGCTCAAACAGCTTATGCGCTTAGCAATTTGTTTCAATCAAAAGGAGCTGTTACAATTCTTGGAGGACCTCATGCAAGATGCTACCCCCAGGATGCTCAAAAATATTTTGATTATGTAGTAGGATTCACTAACAAATCACTTATTAAAGATATTTTACAAAATTTTTCTCCTCAAAGACCAATAGGATTATATCTATCTGCAAATAAACAACCTGATTCTTTACCGGGTATTCGTGAGCGCTGGAAATTTATTGACAAGACTTTAAAAAAAGCTCCGATTATAAAAATGGTTCCGATGATTGGAAGCCTTGGCTGTCCTTATACTTGCAGTTTCTGTATTGATTCTGTAATACCTTACCAGACACTCGATCTGCAGGAGATGAAGGATGATCTTACTTTTCTTCTGAAAAAATTTAAACGCCCAATGGTTGGATGGCACGATCCTAACTTTGGAGTTAAGTTCGATGATTACATGGATGCAATAGAAGAAGCTGTCCCGCCAAACAGTATAGACTTTATTGCAGAGAGCAGCCTCTCGCTGTTATCTGAAAAACATCTGCAGAGACTTAAACGAAATGGATTTGGTGCACTTCTTCCGGGCATTGAGTCCTGGTATGAACTGGGAAATAAATCCAAAACAGGACAGATGCACGGTTTAAATAAGGTAAAAGAAGTTTCCGAACACGTTAATATGATTCTCAGATATACACCGTATATACAAACTAATTTCGTTTTAGGTTTAGATTCTGATGAAGGTACAGAACCTTTTCAACTTACAAAAAGATTTGTGGATTTATCCCCGGGTGCTTTTCCCGGTTATTCACTTTTAACTTCATTCGGACAGGCGGCTCCGCTTAATCTTGAATACCAGAGGGCAAACCGTGTTTTGCCGTTCCCTTTCCAGTTTCTTAATAATAATCATGCAATGAATGTTAAACCAATGAATTATTCCTGGATAGAATTCTATGATAATGTTATTGATCTGGGAAAATATACTTTTTCATGGAGAGCAATTTTTAACAGGCTGGTTGCAAATAAAACTATGATTCCAAAGTGGATGAATGTAGTGCGTGCAATTTCCGCTGAAGGATTTGGAAGAATTAAGTACAATATTGAAGTTCGCAATTTATTAAGCTCGGATAAGCAATTCAGAAATTATTTTGAAGGAGAAACCACAGAGCTGCCTCAATTTTATGTAAACCAGGTTAAAAAGAATCTCGGAACATTGTGGCAATGGCTTCCTGAAGGTGCGTTACATCATGATCCGAATGCTTACCTTAAATCAACATTTGATGAAATAAAAGAAAAAGCAATTGCAGTTTAAGAGATATTAATAAATATCATCGGCTTTTGGTTCTCAATTAATTTAATTTTATCTCATCCTCGAAAATCTTCAAAAAAAAAGTTTCCTTAAAGGAAACTTTTTCATTTTCTTTACGTCCAAATTTATTTATAATTTAAACCTCTATATATTTGTTCTGTCTTTTAGCAGGCAAAGGGCTTTATTAAATGAATATAACTGTAGAGAATCTTACAAAACAGTACGGACCGCAAAAAGCTGTTGATTCAATCTCATTCCAGGTAAAAACAGGGGAAATACTTGGATTTCTTGGTCCTAATGGTGCCGGCAAAACTACAACAATGAAAATACTCACCTGCTTTATGGCTCCAACTGAGGGCGATGTAAAGGTTGGTGATTATTCAATTCATAATGACCAGGATAAAATAAAAACCAAAATAGGATATTTACCGGAGAATAATCCTCTTTACTTTGATATGCCTGTACTTGAATATCTTTCTTATACTGCAAGCCTGCAGGGAGTTCCAAAAGAAAATATAACCAATAAAATTATTGAGATGGTTCAGGTTTGTGGTTTAAACGATGAAAAACATAAAAAAATTGGAGAGCTTTCTAAAGGATACAGGCAGCGTGTTGGTCTTGCTCAAGCAATGATACATAACCCCGAAATATTAATTTTTGATGAACCTACTTCGGGACTTGACCCTAACCAGATAATCGAAATTAGAAATCTTATTAAAAGAATCGGCAGGCAGAAGACTGTAATTCTAAGTACTCACATCCTCCCTGAAGTTGAAGCAATATGTGACAGGATTTTAATTATCAACAAAGGTAAAATAGTTGCAGATGGTACCCCGGATACTTTAAGAAAACATTCACAGGGTGAGGAATTGCTTCGTATTAAAATAGAGGATGAAATAAACAGAGATTTAATATTTGAGAGTCTTCGCTCTATTGATTCAATAGCAATGATTGATCCTGTTGCTGATTTAATTAATTCTTATATGATACAAAGTAAAAACGGGCAATCATCAAGACGAGCGATCTTTCGGCTTTGCGTTCAAAAGAACTGGACATTAACAGAGATGACGCCGATTGAAACTAAATTGGAAGATATTTTCAGAGAGTTGACGACTTAAAAATATTGTCATCCGAACCTGCTTTGCTGGCAGGCAGGCTTGTTTCTGGATCTATAAAAAATAATATGAGATTCTTCAGTCGTTTCACTCCTCAGAATGACTGGCAATTGTCACTCTGAGCCTGGCAAGACTGAAAGTCGCACGTCAACAAGCTCAGTGTAACACAAGAATTTAAATGTTCTGAAATAAGAAAAATATTATGAAAAAAACCTGGATAATCGCATCAAGAGAACTTAAATCTTTTTTTGATTCCCTGACAGCATACATTTTAATTGTTGTCTTCCTGGGGTTGAGCGGATTTTTTACCTGGCTTTTTGGTTCGGATGTTTTTTTTATCGGGCAAGCTACACTTCAGCCATTCTTTTCTGTTGCTTACTGGACGCTCTTCTTTTTTATTCCTGCCTTAACAATGAGAATGATTGCTGAAGAAAATAAATCCGGAACCATCGAACTTCTTTTAACAAAATCTATTACTGATTGGGAAGTTGTGCTGGGAAAATTTTTAGCCTGCTTAATGCTCATTTTAATTGCACTGGCATTAACAATTCCCTATTACATAACAGTTGCTAATATTGGTAATGTTGATCACGGTGCAATATGGTGCGGGTATCTTGGACTTTTATTAATCGAGCATGGTTTATATAAGCATTGGACTTTTTGCAAGCAGCATTACAAGCAACCAGATAGTTGCGTTTCTCTTATCCCTTTTCATCGGAGTTTTTTTTCTAATAATTTTTAATGTACTGGCAAATGATTTTACAGGAATTATCGGGGAAATATTAAATTATCTGAATCTGCAAACACATTTTGAATCAATCTCCCGTGGTGTAATTGATTCTAAGGATTTAATTTATTTCCTCAGCATCTCATTGTTCAGTTTAATGCTTGCTGAAACCATGGTATCAAAAAGAAATATTATTGATTGACTATGTTAACAAGGAAAAAAGTATTAACAAATATTCTGCTGATTTTTGGGATTTTAATTATTATTAATTTTTTTGCCAATCGCTTTTTTCTCAGGCTTGATTTTACAGAAGATCAGCAATACACATTAAGCGATGCAACAAAAAATATTTTAAAATCGCTTGATGAGCCAATAACCATAACCGCTTATTTCTCAGAAGATCTTCCTCCGGATATCGGAAAAGTTAAAAAAGATTTTCAGGATATGTTAACAGAATATGATAACGCATCAGGAGGAAAAATTGTTTACCAGTTTGTTAATCCTAATAAAGACCAGGAATCTGAAATGGAAGCGGCACAGGCTGGCATTCAACCGATCATGATAAATGTCCGCGAGCGTGATCAGATGAAACAACAGAGAGCATATTTGGGTGCTGTACTTCAATATGGAGAAAAGAAAGAAATCATTCCATTAATTCAGCCTGGTTCTGCTATGGAATATGCTATCTCATCAAGCATAAAAAAATTATCCCTGCAGGCGAAAACGCAAATTGCATTCCTCCAGGGAAACGGTGAACCTGCACTTTCCGAAATGCAGCAGCTTAATCAACAGCTTTCAATTATGTATGATGTTAGAACAGTACAGTTAACAGATACAACCACAATTCCCAATACGTTTAAAACATTGGTGGTTATTGCGCCCTCTGATACTGTTAAACCTGAATATTTTCAGCAGCTTGATAATTATCTTTCGAATGGCGGGAGAATTCTTCTGGCACTGAACAGAGTTAAAGGTGATCTTTCAACTGCTTCCGGTTCAAGTGTTCATACCGGTTTTGAAGATTGGCTGAATAATAAGGGAATTAACATTGAGGATGGATTTGTAATTGATGTGAACTCGGGAAATGTTATGGTTCAGCAGAATAACGGGATGTTCGTTATGAATACCCCCGTTAAATTTCCTTACTTACCTGTTATAACAAAGTTTGCTGATCATCCCATTACAAAAGGTATTGAGCAGGTTATATTTCCATTTGCAAGCCCGATTGAAATAACATCGAAAGATAGTTCTTTGCAAATAACAAAATTAGCTTTAACATCTGAACAAACAGGATTTGAAAAACCTCCGATTTATTTTAGCGTTGCCAAACAATGGACTAAAAGTGACTTTCCTTCTTCATCATTAGCCCTTGCTGTTTCTGTAGAAGGAAAAATAAGCGGAAATACTTTTTCTAAAATGGTGGTATTTGGTGATGGTGATTTTGCTGTTAACGGCAGTGGTCAAAGTGCACAAAAACTTCAGGAGGATAATATAAGCTTAATGACAAATGCCATTGACTGGCTTTCCGATGATACAGGACTTATCACCTTAAGAACAAAAGGTGTAAGTTCACGTCCGATAGACCCCAATCTTGAAGATGGAACAAAAACTTTTTTGAAATATCTTAATTTCTTACTGCCTATTATCTTAATAATTGGTTTTGGAATTACACGGTATCAGTTTAGAAGAAAACTCAGAAATAAATGGATGAATGAGAAATATGTTTAAAAATATTTCTTCAAAAAATCTTCTCATCATTTTTGTTATTCTTTTAGCTATTGCTGCTTTTTTTATTTATTACGATTCATCCCATGAAATAAGAACATTTAAAAGAGATATTGTTAACATTGATACATCAAAGGTCACCTCAATCTCAATTTATCCAAAAGTAACCAACCACAGGGAAGTTAAATTATTTAAAGATGGAAAGTACTGGAAGGTTCAGCTTGAAAATAATAAATCTATTCCGGCAGAAGATTCAAAAGTTCAAAGCTTGCTAAACCAGATTGCAGAATTAAAAGCAAATAGTGTTGCCGCTCAGAATGAAAGCAAATGGAGTGAATATAAAGTTGATACTTCCGGCACCAGAGTTAAGATTTTTGAAGGCAGTAACAGCACGCTTGATATGACAATAGGAAAATTTGCTTTCAGGCAGCCAAGAATTATGCTCTCTTATGTGCGCATAAAAGGTGATGAAAATGTTTATGAAGTTAATGGCTTTCTCGATTTTGCTTTTAACCAGCAGCCGAATTATTTCAGAAATAATACAATTGTTAACGATGATATTTCAAACTGGAAAAAATTAACCTATTCCTACCCCGCTGATAGCTCATTTCAATTAGTTAAAGATACATCAGGTTATTGGATGATTAATAATATTAAAACAGATTCATCGAAGACGATTAATTTCCTTAGAACTTTATCTCATCTCTCGGGAACTGATTTTATTGATGACATGAATCCATCTCTTTTAGGAGAAACAAAGTATTCTTTAACAATAGAGTCAGCCGATAAAGGGGCAATTTCAATTTCTGCTTATTCAAATCAAATGATTATTCACTCATCTCAGAATTCCGATTCATACTTTAACGGCAGTATTAATTCTCTCTGGCAAAAGATTTTTACCGGGAAGAATTATTTCTTCAGCAAGTAATTACCAGCCAAAATTTTTCTGTATATTCTTACATTTGGATATTATTGTAAATCAGCAGGTTATTATCTAAATAAAAGATATTCGTGCATGCTTGCGGTATGAAAATTTCTTTTTACAAAAAAAATAAAGTAGAATAAGTTAAAGAAAATAATTTTGCATCTGTCACAATATAAATGTGACAGATGTATTATTGCCCCATTAAATTTTTAAAATCTAATATGAAATATCCTCAACTTTAATAAGCTCAGCTTTATTATCATATTTTTTAAGAAACTCTATAAACTCAGGGTTGAAATATTTATTATGCTTTTTTTCGTATGACTGAAGATATCTTTCAACCTGTTTATGTGAAAGAACACTTTTAAAATAATTCAACTCCTCTTTATCATCATAGATACGATAATAGTTTTGATGTTTGCCATTTGTTTTTGTTAGCTTTTGCATTTTACTGTTCCTCAATAATTAAATTAAAAATTATTTTCTGAACGAATTTGAATAGTGAATTTATTATTTCGCTTAGGTTCATATTATTAATTTATACTAAAATTTTTTCTGCATGTAAAATATCGTTAAATAAACCATCTTTAATTGATTCTGCATTCTTCCGGGCATTAGCAATTGAGTTAAGGATATACCTGTTAGCAATGAAAACTTTTTTCGGTTCAGTCTCAGCCTGTTCGAGCAGCAAGTAACCGATATAAAGGTAGCTATAAAGTTCAACCAGGTCTTTTGCCGCAACATCCTGAAAAGCCGGGTCTTTCTTTTCGGTTACATATTTCACACAGTCTTTATAAATTTCTCTTATTTCTTTTAAATGATTAACAAGATTTCCAACACCACCTTTATACTCTTTCTTTTCGTACTCATCAAATCTCTCCGCAAAAATATCATTAATAACTCCGCCTATTGCTGCAACTATTTGAAGTTGTGAAGTGCCTTCATAAATATTCGTTATACGGGCGTCGCGGGCTAATCTTTCAACTTTAAATTCTCTCATATAACCAGTTCCGCCATGAATCTGGAGAGCGTCAAAAGTTATTTTGTTTGCAGATTCGGTAAGAATGTATTTTGTCATCGGGGTAAGGAGTTCCCGCTTCCTTAATATATTTTTTTAATCTTACATTTTCTTCTGAGAAAGATTTTCCTTCTGCTTTAAGTTTTTCAATTTTTTCTTCAAGCTTTTCTTTTATATCCACAATTTGAGCGCTGCTGTAAAACAAAGCCCTGTTTGCTTCAAGTGTCATACGCATATCAATCAGCATATTTGTAACAACGGGAATGCTGTAAATTGTTTTTCCAAACTGGATTCTCGCTTTGGAATATTTTAAAGCTTCTTCATAAGCAGCCTGGGAAATTCCAAGAGCCTGTGCAGAAACTCCCATTCTAGCGCGGTACATTAAATCAAAAACATATTTTATTAATCCGAACTTCCTGTTCCCTACAAGCTGACATGGAGTATTATTAAACTGAAGTTCGCAGGTTGGTGAACCATGAATTCCAAGCTTATGTTCAATTCTTCTAACTTTTACAGTTTCATCGCCATAGCAAACAAACATACTTAAACCACGACCATCTTTAGTGCCTGGTTCAGATCTTGCCAGAACCAAAATTACTTCTCCGCTGCCATTTGTAATAAATCTTTTAACACCTTTCAAAAACCAGTTTCCATTTTCATCCTGGAAAGCCTGAAGCTTTACAGCCTGTAAGTCGCTTCCGGCATCGGGTTCAGTTAATGCCATTGCCCCGGTATAATTTCCTGTACAAAAACCGGGAAGAAATTCCATCCTCTGGTCTTCCGTTCCGAATTTTTTAATTGTATCTGCAATATCCTGAAGACCAAAAATATTCATTAAGGAAGCATCTGCACGGGAAACCATTTCAACAGCCATCATATACATTGTAAATGGAAAATTAAGTCCTCCATAAGTCCGGGGAAAAATCATTCCCATTAAATCTGCCTGTGCAAGCTGCTTAAGATTTTCCTCTGTTCCTTTTGCATAAAAAACTTTACCCTCATTAAACGAAGCACCCTCATCATCAACATTTGCAGCACGATCAGCAATAAAATTCCCAGCTATATCGCCGACTATTTCAAGAACCTTTTTATAATTTTCCTTTGCATCTTCATAATCTGAAGGTGCATAATTAAATTTTTCTGCATCTTTATAATCATCTTCTGCAATTCCAACAATTTCTTTTATATTCAAATTGTTGAAGTAAAATTGTATATCGCTATTCTCAGTAAAAAAGTTTGGCATTTTAAAACCTATTTCAATTTATGCTTGAATGCTTCAATAAAACCAGGGATAATTTCTGCTGCATCACCAACAATTCCATAATGAGCGATTTCAAAAATCGGAGCTTCAGGATCATTATTTATTGCTATTATTTTATTTGAATCCTGCATTCCTGCCCTATGCTGAATTGCCCCTGAAATTCCCACAGCTATATAAAGTTTGGGTCGAACAGTGACGCCGGTTTGTCCAACTTGCCTATCCGGAGTAACAAAACCTGCATCAACTGCTGCACGGCTTCCGGCGATTTCCCCGCCAATAGTATGCGCAAGCTCTTCAACTAATTTGAAATTTTCCTTTGTACTTAATCCGTATCCGCCGGCAACAATTATTGGTGCGGCTTTTAAATTAACTTTGTTATCCTCCCTATGTTGCTCAATTATCTGAACAAGTTCATCAACCGGATCGGGTATATATTCAATACGGGTAATTTTTATTTCACCTGGTTTATTTACTGGAGTTAATTCCATCACTCCTTCTCTTACAGTAGCCATTTGAGTTGGTACATCGGGTGTAATGATTGTTGCAATAATATTTCCGCCAAAAGCCGGACGAATCTGCAAAAGCAGTTTTGGATATTCATGGTTAAGATATTTTACATCCGATATCTGGAGATCAGTACAATCCGCTGTTAAGCCGCTTTTTGTATGTGAGGCAACTCTTGGTGCAAGATCTCTTCCGATTACTGTAGCACCAAAAAGAACAATACGGGGGATATTTGTTTTAACAAGATCATTGATTATTCTGCTGTAAGGTAACGTCCTGTAATTTTTTAATGAAGGATGCTCAATTAACAGTGCTTCTTCTGCTCCATAAATAAATGTTTCTTTGGCGATTGATTCAACCTCGTGACCGATAACTACAGCTTTCAACGTTCCATTCATTGATTGTGCAAGCTTGTATCCTTTGCAAAGCAGCTCAAGACTAACATCGGCTGGTTTTCCTTCTCTCTGCTCAATAAAAACCCACACTTCATTTAGAAAATTCATTTTGAATCCTTTTATCCGAAAATATGATCGGTCATTAATTGATCAATAAGATTATTTAATCCTGCTTTTGTTGGTTCAATTTTAATTTGATTTCCGCCTTTCAAAACAACTGATTCAACTTTATGTACTTTAGTGGGAGAGCCGCTTATTCCGCACCTGTTTATATCGAGCTTAAGATCATCCATTGTTAAAGTATTTATCAGCATTTTTTTTTCTTTGTATTCATGGATAAGCTTGTCCATATATAAAAGAGAATTTTCTTCAGAAAGTTTTTCAAGATCCAAAAGTGATTTGGCATTTTTGAAAGCCATAACTCTCTTTGCACTAAACGGACGGGGCGGAACAACATCTTTTAAAACAGTTAATAAAACAGGAAGAGCACTTTCAACAACTTCATAGCCGCCGTCAATTTTTCTTTTGATTTTTATTTTATTCTTATTCACTTCAAGAATTTCTTCGGTGTAAGTTATTTGAGGAATACCCAGCTTTTCTGCGGTTTGCGGACCAACCTGGGCTGTATCTCCATCTATTGCCTGGCGTCCGGCAAAAATAAAATCATAATCACCAATTTTTTTAATTACTTCGCTAAGAACATAAGAGGTTGCAAGCGTATCGGCTCCTGCAAATTTTCTATCGCTTACAAGATAAGTTTCATCTGCACCCATATACAGACACTCACGAAGAACATCCGATGCTCTTGGCGGACCCATTGTTATTGCGGTAACTTTTCCACCGTATTTTTCCTTAACACGCAAAGCAAGCTCTAAAGCAACACGATCCTCGTGGTTAAAAATTGCAGGAAGCTTTGTGCGGTTCACGGTTCCGTCATCTTTCATAACCTTTCCGGAAATGTTTGCTGTATCCGGAACCTGCTTTACCATTACAATTGAATTAAACATAACACTCTGTTTTTTAATATTGATTAAGCTTCTACCAAATAATATTCCATAGAGAAGATTATTAAGAATTTGTTCAATTTTAACAGAAATAAAAGGTTTGCATTTATCAACTTTTCAAATGGGAGAATTGAAATTAATATGTTCTTAGAAGTGAGAAGACTAAAAGACAAGTATAAATAACTAAAACCTTTACATTACGCTCTGCGGGTCAACATCAAAAAATATTTTTACATCCCGGTAACGGGATTTGCGGTTGAACTCAACAAAAGAATCAAATACTGCTTTCCTTAAAATTCCACCACCGGGATCGTTCTCCTTACTGCTCTTTACCAAGATGTGATACCTGTACTGACTTTTTAATCTTGCTATAATTGCTGCAGAGGGAGGAGTTATTTGTAAATATTTTTTAAAAGCAATAAGCTCTCTATGGAATTCAAACGCAGCACCTCTTGCTTTATCATTATCAATATCTTTAGTTTCAATAAGACATATTCTTGTAAAAGGCGGATAACCCATTCTTTCCCTGTCAGAAATTTCTTTTTCATAAAAACCGGCGTAATCATTCTGCAGAACTTTTTGAAGTGTAAAACTCTTTTCGTTATAAGTTTGAATTACAACTTCCCCATCAACCTTACTTCTGCCTGCCCGGCCGGAAACTTGTGTTAACAACTGGAAGGTTCTTTCATCAGCACGGAAATCAGGGAGCCATAAAGTTGTTTCTGCTGAAATAACCCCGACAAGAGTTAATCTTGGAAAATCCAGTCCCTTGGAAACTATCTGCGTTCCGACAAGAATATCAATTTCACCTTTACTAAAATCCATTAATATCCTGCTTAAAGATGATTTCTTCGAAATAGAATCTGAATCAACTCGGCTTATTTTAGCTTTCGGGAAAAAATATTCCAGCTCATCTTCAACTCTTTCTGTTCCGGTTCCAAAATATTTTAAAGAATAAGAGCCGCAGTTATGACAAATTTTAGGAACATCTTTGGTAAAAGCACAATAATGGCAGATAAGAATATTCCGGTTGATATGATAAACAAGTGGTACCGAACAATTATCGCAAATTTCCAGTTCACCGCAATCCTCACAATAAACCTGGGTTGAGAATCCTCTTCTGTTCTGGAGTATAATAACCCCCTCTTTTTTCTTAAGCCTGTCTTCAATCTTTTCAAGCAAAAATTTTGAAAAGATTTGTTCCATCTTCTTTTTCTTTTTGTCCCCCGCCTGACCGGCAGGCAGCTTTGAAATATTAATCAAATGAATCTTAGGAAGCTTTGCATTATCAATTCTCTCAGGAAGCTCAAGCAGATTATATTTTTTTGTTTTGGCATTATACATACTTTCAATTGAAGGTGTTGCAGAGCCAAGAAGAACAGGACATTTATAATGCTGTGCAAGAATAACAGCACAATCCCTGGCATTGTATTTAGGAACAGAATCAAACTGCTTATAGCTGGCATCATGCTCTTCATCAACTACAATTAAACCAATATTATTTAAAGGGGCGAAAAGAGCAGAACGTGCGCCAATTACTACTTTTGATTTTCCTTTTAGAATTTTTCTCCACGAATCATATCTCTCGCCAAGAGACATCCTGCTGTGAAGTATTGATACTTCATTTCCAAAATTATTATAAAAGCGCGAAGTAATTTGAGGAGTTAATGAAATTTCCGGAACAAGTATTAAAGCAGATTTATCTTTTTCAAAAACTTTTTTAGTAAGCTCAATATAAACCTGGGTTTTGCCGCTTCCTGTTACTCCATGCAAAAGAAAAGGTTTAAATTTTTCATCTTCAATTGATGCAGAAACCTCTTCTATTATATTCATTTGTTTTTCTGTTAAGAGAAGGTCAACTTTCTTCTCTGTATAGCTTTCCACAAAATCTCTTGAAATTTCTTTCTCGAAAACTTTAATAAATCCTTTTTTAACAAGACCATCAAGAGAAGATTTTTTTGATTCGGTTTTTTCAAGAAGATATCCGAGTGGCACAGATTCTTTTTTAAGTGAAGTAAGAAAAAGAAGAATGGGCACTTGTTTTGGAGATCTTTTCTCTAATTCAGGGAAATGGGAATAAATTTCTCCAATTGGCTTTGACAGTTTGATAAACTTAGCTTTTTTAATTTTTACTTTTGCGCCGGCAATCTCATTCAGAACAGTAACCGCACCGAGTTTTTCGAGTGAACTTAAAGTTGAATAAATATTTTTTTTCTGAACTAATCTTTGCAGGTGAGCAAAATTTATTTCCTCCTTTTCGGAAAGAACTTTAAGAATTTTGGCTTTTAACGAAGTTTTGTTTTTTTCTTTTTCAAGAAGACTTAAAGAAAAATTTTTGTCGCTAATTATTTTTCTTTTTGATTCAACATCAAGTCCGTAAGGCACAGCAAGCTTTAAAGCTTCTCCTAAAGATGAAAGATAATAATCAGCAAGCCATTTATAAAATTCCAGAGATTTTTGTGTAAAGATTGGAGTTAAATCAAGAATATCATCAAGAGGTTTTATCTTTTCTTTAACTGTAGTGGAAGCTGATATTGAAACAATAAAACCGGTTAGAGTTCTTTTCCCGAAAGGTGCAACAGCACGCACTCCTGGTTTTGCAAGAGTCTCTATTGGTTTTGGAACAGAGTAAGTAAATGTATTTCTGAATGGAAGAGGAAATACTAATTCGGCATACATTAATTTTCTTCTTTATAATAAGGCGCAAGCTCTTTATAAATATTATCGTCATAATCTGTTGCTACAATTTCAAAAAGCAGAGTTTTTACACTTTTATCCCAGACAATTCTTTTATATTCATCATTGTTAATTATTTCACCGTTAGTAGAATAAATGCTGTCATCAGGCTCCATTGTGAGATAATAAAATCCATCTTCAAATGCGATTGTTTCAATATCTTTTACATCTTTAAAATTTAGTTTTACTTCGGCATCCAGAAGACTATCTTTAACATAAAGTCTTCTTGAAGTAATATCTTTCCCTTCACTTTTCATATCTGTAAGGAATTGCTCACTCTTATATATATAATCAAAAAGAGTGTTCTTATCTTCAGCAAATTCTTCATCAGTTTCTCCATCAGAACGAATATCATAAATTCTGATTGTCCCTTTTCCTTCAAAACCATTTTCAATATTCAGTTCATAAGAGATCCGATGGAAAGTAAGACATCCCTGAAATAAAAAAGCAATTATTGTAATAGATATAAGAAAAAATCTTGTAATCATTTTTATCTTCCTAAATAAAATTTATTAACTAATATAAAATAAATTCTACCACCCTAAAAGAAAAGAAGTTTTCTAACAATAAATAAGTCATAAAGAATGTTTCAATGAAGTTACTTATCTTTGAACAAAAATGTTTTCTATGATAGTATGATTCAGGGAACAATAAAACAACTTAGCCGCGCAATACTTATCTTATTTATAATTGTTTGCATCGGAACAATTGGTTATATGTTTATAGAAGGATGGAATTTTTCTGACTCTCTTTTTATGGTTATAATTACCATAACAACCACTGGCTTTGAAGAAGTACATCCATTATCGCCTCAGGGGCAGCAATTTACACTTATACTCATAATAATCAGCTTTACTGTAGTTATTTATACCGGAGGAGTTGGTGTACAACTTCTGATCGAAAGTAAATTTTTCAGGAGTAAAAAAATGCAAAAAAGAATTGAAAAATTATCTGACCATTATATTGTTTGCGGATATGGAAGAATGGGAACACACATCTGCGAAGAACTGAAGGAAGCGGGAGTTTCTTTAGTAGTTATTGAAAACAATCCTGATAATAAAGAGAAACTTGATGAATCGGGTTATTTATATGATACCGGCGATGCATCGCAGGATGCAACACTTGAAAGAGCAGGTATCAAAAACGCCAAAGGATTAGTTGCAGTACTTTCAACAGATGCCGAAAATGTTTTTACAACACTTACCGCAAAATCTTTAAACCCAAAAATATTTGTTGTTTCCAGAGCGGTTGAGGATGAAACAGAATCTAAACTGATGAAAGCAGGAGCGGATCGTGTAGTAAAACCCTATGAGTTAGGCGGTGTTAGAATGGCTTCTTTATTACTGAGACCGGGAGTTGCAGATTTTATTGAGATTGTTGCAGCGAACCGTAACCTCGATCTTCAAATTGAAGAAATTGTTGTAAAGAAAGGATCTAAAATGCACCAGAAAAAATTATCAGAATTACCAGTTAGAACAGAATTTAATACAATAATCGTTTCGGTACAGAATGATGAAAAAGGTATCTTTGTTTATAATCCAAAAGGAGATACTGTAATTGATGAAGGAAACAAATTAATTGCAATTGGTGAGAAAAATAATCTTGCAAGGTTAAAAGATTTTTAGTTAAATAACGGCTGGTTCTTTTAAAGTCAGAATTTTTTTTACACTATCTATTTCAGCTTTAATTCCGAACGGAAGTGTAAATTTATTTTTTATATGCCCAAAAGAAAGTCCATAAACAACCGGCATTCCTAATCCAGCAAGCCTGTCGAACAAAACCTCCATTAATGAGAAGGAATTTTCAAATGATGGGTTTTCTTTTTTAGGTTCACAATTATCAAAAGTACCAAGGGCAATTCCAGCAGCTTTATCAAACTTGCCCGACATCAGCATTTGAGTTAACATTCTGTCCACCCTGTAAGGCTCTTCAGTAGTTTCCTCAAGAAAAATAATTTTATTTTTTGTATCAATATCATATTCAGTTCCGATCAAAGAAACAACAATTGATAAGTTACCACCGACAAGTTCACCTTCTGCTTTTCCGCTTTTTATAGTTACTGGTTCGGGAGAATTTTCTTCAGGTTTTGTAATAAGTTCTAACCTGTCATGCCGAAAAATTAAAGTATCTTTTAAATAATTAGTGCTGAATTCATTAAAAGTGGATATACCGACAGGACCATGAAAACAAACCAGTCCTGTTTTAGAATAAATTCCATAAAGCAATGCAGTTATATCACTATATCCAATTAAAACTTTCGGATTTTTTTTGATAATATCATAATCTAGTAAAGGAAGAATACGCGCACAGCCGTAACCACCGCGTGCACACATTATTCCATCAACATCCTTTCTTAAAAACATTTCCATTAATTCCTTAGCACGCTGAATATCATTACCGGAAAAATAACCGTTCTTATTCAAAATAGATTCATTAAAAACAACTCTAAATCCAAGTGATTGAAGATTGCCAATGCAATCTCCAAGTTCTTTTTCAGAAATAAAACTGCCAGGGGCTACAAGGGCGATAGTATCTCCGGGCTTTAATCTTTTAGGTTTTATTTTTTCCGTAGATTTTTTATACGAATTTGGGAATATATTTTCCCGGTAAAGAATTGTACCTGCCGATGCAAGAGATAAAGAGCCAATAAAATTTTTTCTTTTCATATTACCTTTTCATCATACAAAAGATGGTCAAATGTTTCGTGGCTTCTGATAACTTTAAATTTATTTCCTTCAACCATAACTTCTGCAGGGCGTCTTCTCGCATTATAATTTGATGACATAACCATTCCGTAAGCACCTGCTGACATTATTGCCAGATATTTTCCTGACGCAGTTTCTGATATAGTCCTATCCTTTGCAAAGAAATCACCTGATTCACAAACAGGCCCAACGATATCAGCAGTATAATCCGTATCTGTTTTAGAAATTTCAAGGGGCTGAATATGATGATATGCAGAATAAATGCTTGGACGAAGTAAGTCATTCATCGCCGCATCTACAATAATAAAATTCTTAAGATTATTTTTCTTATTAAATAAAACTCTTGTAACTAAAATTCCTCCATTTGCAGTGAGAAATCTCCCGGGCTCAAAAAAGATTTCGCAATCCAGATTTTTCAATTTTGGCAAAAGAGTCTCCGCATATTCTGAAACTGAAAATGATTTTTCATTATTATAAGCAACACCTATTCCGCCGCCAATATCAAAATGTTTAATCTTAACTCCATAAGATTTTATTTTAAAAAAGAATTGTGAAAGTTTATCAACGGCTTCATCAAAAGGTTCAACAGAAGTTACCTGAGAACCAATGTGCATATCAATCCCGGTAAATGAAATATGACTGAACTTTTGATTTTCTTTAAATATCTCTGATGCTTCGTTAACACCAATTCCGAATTTATTTTGTGATAACCCCGTTGATATGTAAGGATGTGTCTGCGGATTAACATCAGGGTTAACGCGAACAGCAACAGGGGCGGTTTTTTTCATCTTTCCGGCAATTTCATTTATCAGCTCAATCTCCTCCATACTTTCCGCTTTTATCATAAGCATATCTTTATCAAGAGCTAACCGTATTTCAGTTGGAGACTTTCCAACACCAGTCATAAGCATTTTTTTAGGATCAACTCCTGCTTTATAAGCGCGGTAATACTCCCCTTCAGAATTAACATCAATACCGCTTCCAAGATCATAGAAGGTTTTTATAACATTAAGATTAAAGTTAGCTTTTACAGAATAAAAAACTTTATGATTTATTTCTTTAAAAGCGTTTGTAAATTCTTTATACCTATCCTGAAAGAATTTTTTACTGTAAATATAAACCGGAGTTCCTGTTTTATTAATTATTTCCTGGATGGAAACATTTTCACATTTTAATTTATTATCTAATCCATAAGTAAAATATTGAGAATTGAAATAGTCCATAAGTTCCTGAATAGAATTGAAAAACAATTAAGTAAAGTTAAATCAATTTGCAGAAGTATAAAATACAATCAAATCTTTACCCGAATATCCACGGCTAAAGTTTTATTATCTCCAGTTATAATTACAGGGTTTAGATCGCATTCAGTAATTATTTTTTCATCAAGCATCATTTGAGCTAAAGATTTAATAATTGATTTTAATGTTTGAACATCCACAGGATTTTCACCCCGGATTCCTTTAAGAATTCGACCGATTTTTGTTTCGTTAATCATCTCCTCAATATCAGTATCGCATAAGTAAGCAGACCGCATCGAGGTATCCTCAAAAACTTCAACATATTTTCCTCCTGAGCCAAACATAATCATCGGACCAAATGAAGGATCCCTGAAAGCTCCGATAAGAATTTCAAGTCTTGCAATTAAAAAAGGTTGTATTAAAAATGTATGAGTGAACAATTTTTTTTCCATTTCAACTGCTTTTGCAATAAGTTCTTCCCTGCTTTTAATATTTAGTTGAACGGCGTTCAATTCACTTTTATGAATTATGTCTTTCCCGACAGCTTTAAGAACAAGCGGGAAATGAAATTCGTTATTATTTATTTCAAACAGACTTACAATTTTTGTTTCTGCCAAAGGAATATTATACTTCTTCATTAAATCTGATACTTCAGATTGTGTTAATAAACCTTTTCCTTTATTCTTTAGTATAGGACTGTTATCCGATTCCTTTAGTCTTGGTAAATTTTTTCTTCCTTTATGAAAATGATAAATATTAGATATTACTTTTGCCGGATCTTCCGGATTTTTAAATAAAGGAATTTTTTTTAGGGAGTTATTCCGGTATTCATTCCAGAATTCCGGTAATGGCATTACAACCTGCATTAAAGGTTTATCTGTTTTAATCTCATTTATCTTTTCAATAACTTCAAATGCTTTTACCATAATCGGTTCTACAAAAATTGAAATCACAGAATCCACATTTATATCAGCCAGTAAAAGCTCATTTACTTTTTTATATGCTTCTGCTGTTCCTCCAGGCAGAAGATCAACCGGATTATTTACACTTCCCTCGGGATGAACAATTTCCCTCAAATTTATTTTAGTTTCTTCACTTAAATCCGCAAGAGTAAGAAAATTCTTTTCAACTGCATCCACAGCAAGAATTGCAGGTCCGCCTGCATTTGTTACAACTGCAACTCTTTTACCGGAAGGTTGAGAAAAATATTCAAATCCTTTTGCAGTATTAAATAATTCATTCAGATCATCTGCCCTGATAATATTGAATTGTTTAAGAGCGGATTCAACAACTTTATCACTGCTGCCTAAAGCTCCGGTATGAGATGATGCCGCTTTTATTCCACCTCTTGTTCTTCCCGCTTTAAGAATAATTACAGGTTTTATTAAAGAGCCATGAATAAATTTATGGATTAATTCTTCGCCATTAACAAAGCTTTCAAGATAGAATGTAATAACTTTTATATTAGGATCATTCTGCCAGAAATCCAGCAAATCATTTTCATTTATGTCAGCCTTATTTCCAACACTAATAAAATGTGCAAACCTAATATCGGTCTCTCTTAATGAATTAAGAACTGCAGCACCGATTGCACCGCTTTGAGAAAGAAATGCAAGTTTACCAGTTTCGGGTTTTTCTGCTACAAAAGTTGCGTTCAGTTTAATATTGCCAAGTGTATTAATTATGCCCATACAATTCGGACCAACTAATCTTGCATCACTTTCTTTAATCATCGAAATAATTTTATCTTCTGCATTTTTTCCATCCTCACCTGTTTCCTTAAACCCTGCTGTAATAAGAATAATTGAATTCACTTCTCTATCAATTAAAGTGGAAATCATTTCAAGTGCATATTGTTTAGGAACCATTACTATTGCAAGATCAATTTTCTCATCTATTTCATCAATAAATTTGTTGCATCTTATTCCCAATATTTCTTCTGTTTTCGGATTAACCAAAAATAATTTTCCTCTATAACCATAATTTTTAACACAATTTGTAAGCTCATAGCCAAGGTTTCCTTTTTTGCCTGAAGCACCAACTATGCAGATTGATTTTGGATAAAAAAAGTTTGCAATAGAATTATTCATTAAAACCCCTTGAAATAGATTACTAAATTAAATTATGTTCTGTAACTTATTAAAAAAATAATACACTACTTCTTCCAATCTGTTTTTATCGGCTTTATAAAAAAATTTGGTTAATCATAAAGAGAATTTTTCTTCTGAAAAAAAATGATGTATCCTAAAATGAGTCTAAAAATAAAGAATTATAATGTTTTTGTTGAAAAATTCTATATAATTTTAATTGGTGAAATTTAATGTAAAATATTTTTTAAAAGGATTGACATATACACTTTTTTATTATACTTTTTATTCCCGATAAAAGACTTGGGAGGGAATATGATAACCAGGAAAGAACATCTACTCAAAATATTTGTTCACATAGTATATTGTTTAATAATTTTAGTGCTCATATTTTTTATCTAAGCTTTAGCCAGTATTCACTACAAAAAATCTACTGAAAATCCGAAGCCAAAACGCTTTACCTTTCTTGCATAGTATGCATGAAAAAAATCGTTCCCTGCAAAATATGAAATGAAAATAAGTAACCCTTTTTCATTCCATTTACCGAACTTTATGCCAAGCATTGAATTATTATTACCGCTATATGCTTTTGTTCCGTTTAATGAAAAATCGTACGCAAGAAAAGCAACTAAATTTTTATTGAAGAGCGGATTTAATAATTCGGTAAATCCAATTTCAATTCCACCATTTAAATTAAATCTTTTAATGTCCGATGGTCTTGTTAAAAATGCATACTCAAAACCCGAGTAAGGTTTAATAAAACCGAAATCCAAATTGTAATCATAAGCAAAAATAAGTTCCATAAAATCCTTTGAATATGGAATTGGTTTATAATCATCGATCCATTTATTATTATGAAAATCCCAATGTCCATCTACAAGATGGGCACTATTATGAGTTACTCCGAATCTTCCCGATAAAATATTATTATTAATTTTTTTTGAATAAGAAATGTTTCCGCCAAACATACCATCAACAGCATCTATCTGTAATCTTTTTCCCTGGTAACTTCTGGATAGGGCATAAGCGAAAAATTCAATCCCCATAGTTAATCTTTCAAAATCCGAAATTTTTAAACTTAATAAATCAATGTTGTTTCCAAGATCAATTTTCATATTGTGATTTTCCGGAATAAATATTAACCCGATCTTTGCTTCACGATTATTAGCTTTAAGCGGTGTAAAATTTAACCCTGAAGGAAAAATTTCAAAATTATTTTCCTGCGCATAGGAACTAAAAATGAGACTAATTAAAAATGCAAGTAAAATATTTTTCATTTTGATTTATAATTATTTTGTAAAGTCATATTAAACTTAATCATGATTTGTTTCATACGAAATAAAAAAAAAGAATACTTTACGATTAGAATCAATAACAGAACACGGATTATTCGAGTCTAAAAATAAGTTATTGAATCATTTATAATTAAATAGTATCATAAAAATTAAATCAAAAGATATTTGTATAATAATGAAGATTATATGTAGAACAGGAGGTTTGAATAATTATGGATGGAAAAAACAATTCAGTTAAGACCCCTCTCAAATTTATAGCTTATCGCAAAGGTGATAAATGGGGTTTCTGTGACAGAAATAAAAAAATTATTATTACAATAAAATATGATAGTGTTGGTGTTTTTACTGATGGGCTGGTTAAAGTTGAATTAAATAACAAATGGGGTTTTATTAATGAAAAAGGCGATGAAGTAACTGAGATAAAATATGATTATATAGAAGACTTTAATAATGATTTTGCAAAAGTGAATTATGGAATAAGAAAAAACGGAAGTAAAATTGTTTCCCCGGGAAAATGGGGAATAATAAATAAAACAGGTAAAGAAATAATTCCCGTTCAGTATAGTTCAATAGGAAAGTTTGAAGAAGGTTTGTTCCCCGTTAGTCTTAATGAAAAATGGGGATTTATCAATAAAGAAGGAAAGCAGATAACTCAAATCAAATTTGAAGAGATAGGAAATTTCAGTGAAGGGCTTATATCCGTAAGATTAAACGGGAAATGGGGATTTATTAATAAAGAAGGGAATGAAATAATTCCTTACAGTTATTCAGAAGTCGGGCAGTTTAACGAAGGAGTTGTTAAAGTAAGCCTGAATAACTGGTGGGGATTTATTAATTCCAATGGTAAAGGCATAACCCCTATAAAGTATGATGAAATAATTGATAACGGGAGTGATCTTGTCCTGGTAAAATTGAACGACAAGTGGGGTTATGTAGATAAAAACGGAACTGAATATTTTGAAAATTAAATGAAGTATAATTTCTTAAGGGTTTCTAATTTTATTTCATTAAAACCATGCTCAAAGTTTTTTGAAATTCATTAACATTAATTTTGTAAAAATAAATTCCTGATGAAAAATTCTTACCATCAAATTCAATTTCATATTGTCCGGGAGATTGTTCCATGTTGATTAAATTTGATAATTCATTCCCGAGAACATCATAAATTTTAATACTTACAAAACTATATTGAGAAATCGAATATCTGATCCTGGTTACAGGATTAAATGGATTGGGAAAATTTTGGAACAACTTAAAATACTCCGGTAAAAGTTCACCTTCATCATTATTAATTCCGGTGGGAATCTCAGGCAATAAATTTCTTTCCGGTCCGCCGTAAATACCCATATCGTTTCTTACTGTTCCTAATGAGGGAAATTTTGCAAGTCCCGGATTACTTGAATCCTCAGGATCATTATAAAGAGAATCAGGATTTCCTGTATCAATACAAGGAGAAAGTTGTGCAAGCATAAAATTTATTGTATCAATTATTGGATTAACATTAATATTTCCTGTTCCTGAAAATCCTCCTTCAATATCATTATATTCAAATACAACAGTTGCCCCAAGAGTTTGAACCTGGTTGCCTGCCGCCTGTGAATTTCCCCAGATAATATTATTCCTGGCATTTACTTTTATTGTCCAGATTAGAATTCCGCCACCCTTTCCGGCAGCCTGGCTTCCGCTGCCTGAACTTGAGTTTCCCATTATAACATTATTCTCAACGATTGTTGTTGTAATACCACCGTTAATCCAAAGTCCCCCGCCGCCGTAAGTTGGAGCACCTGTAACTGCCTGAGATACAATATTATTTATTATAAGGTTATTTTTTATTTCACCGGAACAAAAGTTCATTACTATTCCACCGCCATACATACCGGAATTGTTCATAACGATATTGTTAAAAATTTTAGGATTACCATCACCGCATCTTATTCCTCCACCACCTGCACTTGTAATTCCCGAAGTTCTTCTAATCGCTTTATTATCTGTAATAATATTATATCTTATGGTTGGAGAAGATAGTGCAACAATAATTCCTCCACCTTCAACAAAAGTTCCGGGGCTGTGTTCATCAGGCCAGCTTGTACCAGTTCCGCCGGTTATTGTAAAACCCTGTAGAATTGCAGTTGAATCCTCACCTGAAATAATTAATACACAGCTTGCAGAATCCGGTTGTGATGGGTTGCTTCCGTTAATTAAAGTTTGAGGTATATAAGATAAATCATTATTAAAAAGAAAGTAGCTGGTAACTAAAATATTTTTCCCCATGAAATTAATATTTTCAAAATATGTTCCCGGAGCTACTAAAACTGTGTCTCCATTGTTTGCAGCATTAATCCCCTTCTGAATTGTGGAATATTGCGACGGGACATTAATTATTTCTCCAAATGAAAAAAATAGAATTCCTGAAAACAAAAACATCAATGTAAGTTTTTTCATTTTTTTTACTCCGGAATAATTTTTACATCACAAAATTATATCTGAAAAAGCGTAAAATCGTCCTGATTCAGGAAACAGAACTATTTTTTTTAGAAGAGATTTATTTATCCCCTGAAAACCGGAGAAATTTCTTTATTTGAGTGTCTTCTGAATTCGGTAGGTGTTACTCCTGTATGTCTTCGAAATGCTGAATTAAAGGCAGACTTGGAATTAAATCCGACAGAGTATAATACTTCGAGCACTGTTATTTTATTTTCAGCATCCGATAGTATTTTTTTTGCTTCACCTATTCTGTAACTATTTACAAAATCAAAAAAATTCTGATTTAAATTTTCATTAATAACCTGGGAAAGTGTTTTTGAACTTATACTCACCTTGTTAGCTAAATCATTTATTGTAAGATCAGGTTCAAGATATGGTTTTTCTGCAATCATAAAATCCTGAAGTTTTGTAAGGTATTCGATGCTTTCCTCTTTCGTAAGAGAAGATTTTTCATACTTTGTTTTCTCTTCCTGTTCATTTAATTCATAAAAAAGTTCCGGGTGTTTTAAACCTTTATAAACAATAAGAAAAGCAAAAACAAAATTTATACTTAAGGAAAAGAAATTCATTATGTTATAAATTGAATCTGGTAAGCTGATAGTTTTAAAAAGAATAAAGTGAGTTAAATCAATAAGCCACATAAAAATAAAAGCAAAAAGGATAATCATTAACCAGGATAAATTAACTTTTTCAATTGATGAAAAAACCTTTTTAAGATCATTCTTATAACTCATTAAAATATTCACAGCAAGAAACATATAAATCAAAATTTGTAAATGAAGCGAAACATAAATTAAATTTGAAGCCCATTGAGGAAGTACGTTACCCTTTTGCAGTAAACTTATTTTTTGGGTGCTGTTAAGTAAATGATAACTGAACAGTATAATAATATTGTAAATTAAAAATGGGATAAAGTGAAGAAAATTTTTTATCGTTAAAGAATAGTTCTTCTTCGTAAGTGATTTTGTATAAAGATAAAGAATCGGTCCGAATAAAAATCCAAATGAAAAACCGATAAAACGAAAATTAATCAGGCTGACGTTTAAAAGTTTTTCTATATCATAAAAAAGATAATTTATTATAAATAATGCATTTGAAATAAGAAACGCTGACAGAATTCTGAATCCGGTTTCATTTTTTTTCTTAATTGTTAGCAGAAAGAATGCAAAAAGTAAAAGCTGGAAAACCGTAATTACTGAAATTACTTCTGTGATTGTGACTATCATCTAAATAAAATTTTGTTAGAATTAAAGTATAAAAAATAATTTTAATTATTAAAGATATTAAAGAAGTATTACAATTTACCCTGATTTGAATTGCTTTTCATTTTGGGTAAATTTAGCATCATTTTTAAAAAATTAAACGATAATTATGCGATATCCTTTTGCTGAAATAGAGCCTAAGTGGAGAAAATTCTGGGAAGAAAAGAAAGTTGATAAAACTGATTTAAGCAAGTCTGATAATAAATTATATTCACTTGTAATGTTCATTTATCCTTCCGGTGCAAGGCTTCATATCGGACATTGGTATAACTACGGACCTAATGACAGCTGGGCAAGATTTAAAAAATTAAAAGGCTACAATGTCTTTGAACCTATTGGTTATGATGCTTTTGGTTTGCCTGCAGAAAATTATGCAATAAAAACCGGCGTTCATCCATATGATTCAACTATAAAAAATATTGATGATATCCGTATCCAGCTTAAGAATATGGGTTGCATGTATGATTGGGATGCTGAGCTTATGACTTGCGCACCAGAATATTATAAATGGAATCAATGGCTGTTTCTTCAGCTTTACAAAAAAGGATTAGCATACAGAAAAAATGCACCGGTTAACTGGTGTCCTAAAGATCAAACTGTACTGGCAAATGAACAGGTTCAATCAGATGGAACCTGTGAAAGATGCGGTACTCTTGTTATCCAGAAAAATCTTACACAATGGTTTTTTAAGATTACAGATTATGCAGAAGAATTACTCGCTGGACTCGACAAAATTAACTGGCCTGAGAAAACCAGGCTGATGCAGAGAAACTGGATTGGTAAAAGCGTTGGCGCTGAAGTTAATTTTAAAGTGGATAAAAGTGATGAGATTATTAAAGTTTTTACAACAAGACCTGATACGCTTTTTGGTGTTACATATGTTGTCCTTGCACCTGAACATCCTCTTGTTGATAAGCTTACAATTGATTCATATAAAGATGAAGTTGAGAAATACAGAGAATCTGTAAAGCTTCTTACAGAGATTGAAAGAACATCCACTATAAAAGAAAAAACCGGAGTGCCAACAGGAGCTTATGCAATAAACCCCCTCAACTCGGAAAAAGTTCCAATATGGGTTGCTGATTATGTTCTCTTTTCTTACGGCACAGGAGCTGTAATGGCTGTGCCAGGACACGATGAACGGGATTTTGTGTTTGCAAAAAAATATTTTCTTCCTGTTAAGAAAGTAATTTTAGAACCGGGAACAAATGAAGATGATATTCTAAAATCATCTTATAATGAAACGGGAATTATGATTAATTCAGATCAATTTAATGGATTGAATTCTGATGAGGGAATAATAAAAGTAATTGAATATCTTGAGAAAAGAAATTTTGGTAAAGGAAAAATTAATTACCGGCTGAGAGATTGGCTGATTTCACGCCAGCGTTATTGGGGAACTCCAATTCCGATTATTCATTGCCCAAAGTGCGGAGAAGTCCCGGTAGATGAAAAAGATTTACCTGTTAAACTTCCTTATGAAGTGGAGTTCAGACCATCCGGTGAATCTCCGCTGAAATCAAATAAAGATTTTATTAATGTTAAATGCCCTAAATGCAATGGAGATGCAAAAAGAGATCCTGATACAATGGATACATTTGTTGATTCTTCATGGTATTATTTCAGGTATTTAAATCCTAAAATTGATAGTGCACCATTTGATAAAAACCTTTCTGAAAAATGGATTCCTGTTGATATGTATGTTGGAGGGGCGGAACATGCAGTAATGCATCTTCTTTATGCAAGATTCATACATAAATTTTTAAGAGATATTGGCTGGACCAATAGTGATGAGCCTTTTTTAAGTCTTATACACCAGGGGACAATTACGAACCAGGGCGCGAAAATGTCCAAGTCAAAAAATAATGTTGTTAACCCTGATGACTTTACCGGCACTTACGGCTCAGATGTATTTCGTCTCTATTTAATGTTTATGGGTCCGTATGATTTAGGCGGAGACTGGAGCGATAAAGGAATTGCGGGAACAGACAGGTTTGTTCAAAGGACTTATGACCTTTTTCTGAAATGCAAAGAAATTGGCGAAGGAATTAGTACAAAAAAGAAATATGATTTGAATTCATTAAAAGAAAATGAAAAAAAATTATATAGAAAAATAAATCAAACAATAAAAAAGTTTGAAGAAGAAATTGAAAATTTCAGGTTCAATACTGCAATTGCTTTTTTAATGGAGATGTTGAATGAACTGAAAGTAATCGAGGATTGTTCAAAAGAAATTCAGGTTTATATTTTAGAAAGATTTGCTGTAATGATTTCACCAGTTGCTCCTCATCTTGGAGAAGAATGCTGGCAGCTGCTTGGGAACCAAGTTTCAATTTTTGAAAACCCGGTCTGGTATGAACCTGATCAATCGGCATTAATTGAAGATAAAGTAAGCATTGCAGTACAAATAAACGGCAAGCTGAGATCTACGATTGACCTGCCGGTTAATGCCGACCAGGAGACTGTTAAATCAGCAGTTTTTAAGGATGAAAAAGTTTTAAAATATATTGATGGAAATAAAATTATTAAGGAAATTTTTGTAAAAAATAAAATTTATAATGTGGTTGTAAAGTAATCTTCTGCATTATCACTCACCATAAATTTGATAACAGGAAATTTAATGCTTGACTTAAAATTAATCAGAGAAAATCCGGAACTTGTAAAACAAGGTATTAAAAATAAAAATGAAGCCGACAGGCTCGATGAGCTTATTAAGCTTGATGAACAAAGAAGAGAATTAATTCTTAAAGCAGAAGAATTAAAATTTAAAAGGAACCAGGTCTCTTCACAAATTCCCCAAATGAAAAAAGCGGGTCAGGATGTTTCTAATATTCTAAGTGAAATGAAAATTGTTTCAGACCTTATCTCTGATATGGATTCGCAATTAAAAACAGTTGAAGCAAAAGTTGAAGATATTCTTCTTTATATACCAAACCTGCCTCACGAATCCGTTCCTGTTGGTAAAAGTGCAGCAGATAATGTAGAAGTTAAGCAATGGCTGCCTGATGGATTTTCATTTGATAATAAAGAAAATATTCTTGATCATATTGAACTGGGAAAAAAATTAAAAATACTTGATTTTGAAAGAGGAGCAAAAATTTCCGGTTCCGGTTTTCCGCTTTATACAGGAAAGGGTGCAACGCTTGAAAGATCATTAATAAACTTTATGCTTGATTTTCATTTGCAGAATCATGGTTATTCAGAAGTTTTCCCTCCTTTTCTTGTTAATAAAGAATCTATGAGAGGGACAGGTCAACTTGCCCAAAATGGATGAGGATATGTATTACATAGAAAAGGATGAACTTTATCCTATACCAACAGCAGAAGTCCCGATTACAAATATTTACCGGAATGAAATCCTTAATGAAAATGATCTTCCAATTCAACACGTTGGATATTCTGCATGCTTCAGACGCGAAGCTGGTTCTTATGGAAAAGAATCAAAAGGATTTTTACGGGTTCACCAGTTTAATAAAGTTGAAATGGTAAAGCTTGTTAAGCCGGAAAATTCTTATAATGAACTTGAAAAATTAGTGAAAGATGCAGAAGATATTTTACAGGCACTGAAAATTCCTTACAGGATTTTATTGCTTTGCACCGGTGATTTAAGTTTCTCTGCTGCAAAATGTTATGATATTGAAACATGGTCGCCTGCAGAAAACCGTTGGCTTGAATCATCATCATGCAGCAATTTTGAAAATTTCCAGGCAAGGAGAGCAAACATCCGGTTCAGAAATGAACAGACAAAAAAACCGGAATTTGTTCATACACTCAATGGCTCAGGTCTGGCAACCAGCAGGCTCATGGTCTCTTTATTGGAGAATTACCAGACACCCGAGGGAAAAATTATTGTGCCGGAAGTTTTGCAAAAATATACCGGATTTAAGATAATAGATTAAAAATTATAGTTGTTATAATCGATATCTTGTTTATTTTTTAGTGGTTCGTCTAAAGAAAATTTCTTACTAACCTTTATCTAATATTATTAAGATTATTCAATTTATTAACGTTGAATTTCTTTCTTCTCAAAAAATATTGACTTAAGAAAAATTATATTTAATGAAAAATCTCTTAACTCTAAAAAAATATTTTGTACGTTATAAGAAAAAACTTTTCTGGGGTTTTCTATTTATACTTCTATCTAATGCCGGAACTGTTTATGTGCCTATTCTTATAAAAGATTCCATCAATGCAATAGAAGCAAATACAACTGTAAGTCATCTTCTCAACTATGCATTATTAATTATCGGTGCATCATTGATGGCTGGTATTTTCAGATTTTTTATAAGGCAAACCATTATTGTTGTTTCAAGAGAAATTGAATTTGATCTCAGGTTTGATTTCTGGAACCATATCCAGCGGCTTCCTCTAAGATTCTTCCAGAATAATTCGACCGGCAACATAATGGCACATGCAACCAACGATATTAATGCGGTTAGAATGTACATTGGTCCGGCAGTGATGTATTCAATGGATACCTTTGTTCGTTTGGTTACAATACTTACAATAATGATTTCTTTTAATCCAATGCTCACTCTTTATACTCTGATGCCATTGCCGATACTTTCAATTGCGGTTTATAAAATCGGGAAAAAAATTCATCAAAAGTTTACAATGATCCAGGAAAAATTTTCTGAAATAACTACTAAAGCCCAGGAGAATTATTCAGGGATAAGAGTTATAAAATCTTATGTCCGTGAAGAAAGTGAAATAAAACATTTCGGTACGCTAAGCCAGGAGTATCTTAAAAGAAATATGGATATGGTAAAAGTACAAGCTGCAATTATGCCTTTTCTTTTTCTGATAACCGGGCTGTCAATTATACTTGTAATCTGGATTGGCGGCAGCCAGGTTATTGCAGGTGAAATTAATCTTGGAGAAATCACTGCATTTATTATTTACCTTGGCATTCTTATCTGGCCAATGATTGCATTCGGGTGGGTAATTAATATTATTCAGCAGGCTGAAGCAAGCATGAAACGTTTGAATAAAATATTTTCTGAACAATATGAAATTGATGACTCGGATGAAACTGATTATTCAATTAAAAAAATTACGGGAGAAATAGAATTTAAAAATGTCTCCTTCCGGTATGATGAGAATCATCCTTATATCCTTAAAAATATTAATTTGAAAATTCCTATTGGGTCTACGCTTGCAATTATGGGTTATACAGGAATTGGTAAAACAACTTTTATAAATCTTATCCCCAGACTTTATGATGTTACCGAAGGTAAAATTTTAATAGATGGTAAAGATGTAAGATCTATTCCTTTAAATATTTTAAGAAGAGAGATTGGAATTGTTCAGCAGGAATCATTTATGTTTTCTGATTCAGTTACAAATAATATCTCTTACGGAATAAAAGAGATAGATAAAGAAAAAGTAGTTGAGGCTTCTAAAATTGCTAACTTCAATAAAGATGTTGAGGATTTTCCCCTTAAGTATGAAACAATGGTCGGAGAAAGAGGAATCACTCTTTCGGGAGGACAAAAACAACGCGCTTCTATTGCAAGAGCTTTAGCAATAGATCCTAAAATTCTCATACTTGATGATGCTTTCTCAGCAGTTGATACTCATACTGAAGAAGAAATCCTGAGAAGCTTAAAAATTTTTATGAAGGAAAGGACAAGTATAATTATCAGTCACAGAATTTCTACAGTTAAAGATGCAGATAAAATCATAGTCCTTTCCGATGGCAAAATTGCTGAAGAAGGAACACATGAAGAATTGGTTGCCTTCGGAGGAATCTATGCAGATTTACATTTCAAACAATTGCTGGAAAAAGAACTGGAAGAATTAAGTTAAAAATTATGGCTAAGGATTATAATAGCGAAGAAGAAGTTTTAGGTAAAGCATACGATTCAAATTTGATGAAACGTTTGCTTGGTTACATTAAACCTTACAGGAAATATGTAATCTTTGCGATCATTTTAAATATTTCTGTTGCCGCTTTACCAGCACTCGGTCCATTGTTAACCAAAATTGCAATTGATGATTACATTGCTAAATCCGATTATAAAGGTTTATTTTTTATTTCTTTGATTCTGTTTGCAACCCTTATTTTACAGGCTGCAATTCAATTCTTTCTAACATACTATACACAGTATTTAGGACAAAAAACTCTTTTTGATCTCCGTACACAACTCTTTAAACATACACAAAAGCTGGCGCTTAAATTTTATGATAAAACTCCCATTGGCAGATTGGTAACACGGGTAACAAATGATGTTGAAGCCCTCGGAGAACTTTTTTCTTCAGGTATCGTAGCAGTTTTCGGAGATGTTTTTATTATTGTATGGATACTTGTATTCATGTTTTTTATGGATATGCCACTCTCATTTGTTACTCTTTCAGTATTGCCTGTTCTCATTTATGGTACTTTTCTCTTCAGGAAAAAAGTCAGGGAAAGCTACAGGGATGTACGCCTTCACCTTGCAAGACTAAACTCATATATGCAGGAACATATAACAGGAATAAATGTTGTGCAGATTTTCCGTAAAGAAGAAGATGAGCTAAAAAGATTTTCAGGCATCAATAATGATTACCGCCAGGCAAATATTAAATCTATTTTTTACTATGCTGTCTTTTATCCCGGTGTAGAATTATTAAGTTCAATTGCTATTGCATTAATTATCTGGTACGGCGGCGGTGAAATAATCCAGGGAACATTAACAATCGGTGTTCTCTTTGCTTTTATTCAATATACAGAAATGTTTTTCAGACCAATTAGGGATCTTTCTGAAAAATATAATATTATGCAGACGGCAATGGCTTCTTCAGAAAGAATATTTAAGCTGCTGGATAACCAGACTTTTATTAAAAACCCCGATGTACCGGAAAGTCTTGAAAGAATTAAAGGGGAAATCGAATTCCGCAATGTTTGGTTCGCTTATAATGAAGAAGATTATGTTTTAAAAGATATTTCATTCAAAATAAATCCTGGAGAAACAGTTGCAATAGTCGGGCATACCGGTGCAGGAAAAACAAGTATCATCAATATTTTAACCAGATTTTATGATATTAACCGGGGAACAATTTTAGTTGACGGTATTGATATTACAAAAACGGATAAAAAAGAATTACGCAAGCATATCTCAGTAGTTCTTCAGGATGTATTTTTATTTTCCGGGACAATAAAATCAAATATTAATATGGCTAATGAAGAAATCCCCCATGAAAAAATTATTGAGGCATCTAAAATTGTTGGAGCGGACAGGTTTATTAAATCATTATCTGATCAGTATGATGAAACAGTAAAAGAAAGAGGAGCAACTTTAAGTGTTGGACAAAAGCAGCTGATTTCATTTGCCAGGGCTCTGGCTTTTGATCCTAAAATTCTTATCCTTGATGAAGCAACTTCGAGTGTAGATACCGAAACAGAAATTCTTATTCAAAAAGCAATAGAAAACCTTTTGGTTGGAAGAACAGCAATAGTAATTGCACACAGACTATCAACAATACAGAGCGCAGATAAGATTATTGTAATGCATAAAGGTGAAATACGAGAAACGGGAAAACATCAGGAACTTCTTGCAAAAAGAGGAATTTATTATAAATTATACCAGCTTCAATATAAAGATCAGGAAATTGTTAAAGCTGTTTGATCTTTTCAATAATATTAATATTTACTAAAGGGAGAGTATCATGCCTAAAGTAAAATTTATGACCCTCGCTCGCTTCATTAATGAACAGGAAAAGCTGCATCCGGAAGCAACCGGAGAACTTTCCAGATTGCTTCACGATCTTTCCCTGGCTGCAAAGGTTATCTCGCTTGAAGTTAATAAAGCAGGGCTTGCAGATATTTTAGGTTTTACTGGTGATATAAATGTTCAGGGTGAAGAAGTTAAAATGCTTGATGTATTTGCTCATAGAATGCTCTTTAATGCAATGGATCATGGAGGTCATCTTTGCGTAATGGCTTCTGAAGAAGAGGAAGATATAATTCATATTCCCAAAAAATTTAAAGTAGGAAAATATGTACTCCTGTTTGATCCTCTCGATGGTTCTTCAAACATTGATGCAAATATAAGTATTGGAACAATTTTTTCTATTTATAGAAGAATTAGTCCGGATGGAAATCCCGGAACACTTGAAGATTGCCTGCAGCAGGGATTAAAACAAGTTGCAGCCGGTTATATTGTTTATGGATCAAGCACTATAATGGTTTATACCGCAGGACATGGTGTTCACGGTTTTACACTTGATCCTTCATTTGGTGAGTTTTTACTTTCTCAGGAAAATATTAGAACCCCAAAAAAAGGAAAGATATACAGCATAAATGAGGGTAATTATCTTTACTGGCATCCGGGCTTAAAAAAATATATTAAGTGGCTGCAGGAAGAGGATAAGGAATCCGAACGACCATACACATCACGCTATATCGGATCAATGGTTGCAGATATTCACCGGAACCTGCTTTACGGAGGTATCTTTATGTACCCGGCTGATTCAAGAAGCCCAAATGGGAAACTAAGACTTATGTACGAATGCAACCCGATGGCTTTTATTGTTGAGGAAGCCGGAGGAAGAGCATCGAATGGTAAACAGAGACTTCTTGAAATAAAGCCTGAAACACTTCACCAAAGAACTCCGATTTTTATTGGCAGTGAAGAGGATGTTAAAATGGTTGAAAAGTTTATGGCAAGAGAGCAAGTTACGGCTTAGTTATTTGAGTTTCTCATAGCTTAATCTTAGCCAATCCTGGTTTATTTTTTCTGTAAGCTCGTCCGGAGATATTTTTTCAATATTTAATTTTAAAGATTTAATAAGAACTTCAGGTTTATCTCCCTCTCCTTTCATATATGAATAAAGACTGAATCCCAGCCTGTTGCGATCATTCAAAACGGGGAGATATTCTTTAAGGTCTTCAACGATTCTATAAACCTTAGACTCAAGTGAATCTTCCGGGAATTTTTTTGTAGATGGTGGAGGTAATGTACTCATAATTTTTCCTGGTTATTAATTTAAAAATAGGACAGAATTAAGTTTCATTCAAATCTTTATAAATAAAAAAAATCCCTTTGCCCGGATGAGCAAAGGGATAAATTTGTGTATCAATTTCTATTTAACAATTTTTGCAAATTATTTCGTCAGCATCATTTTCTTTGTCTGGACAAAATCACCAGCCTGCAGCCTGTAAATATATGTTCCGCTTGCAAGGTTTGAAGCATCGAAATTTATGCTGTGTACTCCCGGTTCAATTAATTGATTGTCAATCAAAATCTTAACCTGTTCCCCGAGCATATTATAAATAATAAGGTTAACATTTACAGGTTTTGCAATTTCATAATTAATTGTGGTTGTAGGATTAAACGGATTCGGATAGTTCTGTGACAAAGCGAAAGTTAGAGGAGCTGCAATATCCACTTCGATAACATTAGAATAGCTGAACTGACCATTTAGATCTGTTTGTTTAATTCTGTATGAGTACTGTCCCGCTTCAACTTTTTTATCAATAAAACTATAAGATTGAGTTTCTGAAGTAGTACCGTTTCCTTTAACGAATCCTATGGTTGCAAATTCTCCATTATTGCTTCGCTGAATTTCAAATCCACGGTTATTTGTTTCCGTTGCTGTTGTCCACTTTAGATAAACATCGCCCGATATTACAGAAGCACTGAATGAAGACAATTCAACAGGAAGAGGAATTGAAGCTTCATCGCAGCCCATATAGGGGAAGGTTAAGCTTCTGGTGTCTCCGTCAATATCATCGGTAATTCCGGCAATAGGTGTTCCTGCTAATTGAAAATCACCATTAGATGTCCCAGTTAAATGTAAATCACTTGTTGAGACAAAGAATGCTTCTTTGGAAACTGAATTTGCATCCTGACCTGATGCAGTTTGCCATGCAGAAAGAGTTTGTGCTGCAGTAGTATTCCAGAAACCAACATTACCATTTGTTGGGCTAAATTGATAAAAATCATTATAGTTGGATGTTACTGTCCCATTAGTACCTTCACGGTAAATACAGAAAGTAGGAAAATCAGGTTCGTAACATGAAACTATATTATCTTTAACATTATTTGTCCCATCTGTCAGATATATTCCATTATATGATACAGTACCTGTTCCTATGTCAGCAAGGTTACCCATACGAAAAGTGTTATAATATAAATTTAAAGTTGCAGAAGCCGAAGAGTTTTTAACACCTCTCAGGTAAGCCACAGGGTTTACAGCAGTTACATCAAATCCATAAATCATATTATTATAAATATTATATGTACCAAATGTTTCTATGCTTATTGCCGTGTTACCAAAACCTGCACCGTTTGATATTGAAGATACTTTGGAAATTTTATTATTATAAATATTTACAACGGAACCTGTATCAACATCAACACCATAAATTGCTTCATTTGTTGTATTTGCAACTATGTCCTGATTTAGAATAATCTCATTGTTAATAATATTATGACTTCCTGCCCTGTAAAGTGCTATACCTCTTCTTTTTCCTTCAATGATATTGTTGCTTAATGTAATGTTGTAAGGATAATTTAAAACATTTGGAGTTCCGCTTTGATAGCATCCATAGCCTTGAGAGCTTTGAGCGACACCAGGGAAATTTCCGCTAATATGGTTATTTTCAAAGATGAGGTCGTGAGGGGACCAATCAATATTAAGGTAATTTCTTGAACGAATCATTATCGCTCCGATAAATAAATTACCGGAAGTGCTGACTGTCTGAGGTTTGTAATAAATGTTCATATTCTTTACTACAAGATTAGAAACATCCCCTACGACAACTAATGTTATTGCATTGCGGTTAGCAGTAGTTGTAGTTGTAAAAGTAAGATCTCTTGTAGTTCCTCTTGCCGTGTTTGAGCCATCAATAACAATATTTTTAGTGGTTCTTAAGCTATCCCAGGAAATATTGCCTTTACTTGGAACACCAATAATACAGGCGCCGGAAGGTCCGGAAGTTCCATCTATTGGATATGCAAAAGTAACAACCGGCTGAACACCGGTATAAGGCTTTATTGTAACTGTGAATGGATCGGGATTAATTGCTAAACCTAATCCATAGCCTGTGGTGGGTGTATAAGGTTCAAAAATATCGCTGGTAATATAGAAGTTACAGTTTCCGGTAAAAGAAGCATCATTCATTACATCAAAAGCATCTCTTAAGGAAAGGAAGGTTGGATCATTTCCTCCCGGTCCGGTTCCGACATTACCAACATAGTAATCACCGGAAAGCGGAGGAATTTCTAATGTGATCTGATATGCACCAAACCCATTATTAGTGCTTAATACATAAACATTAAATACCCATGGGCTGATTCGCTGAACTGATATATCACCTAAACCTCCTGCGGAATTAGTTCCTAAAGTTGGAGTGTTTGTGAATAAAACTGCGTTAGCCAGCACACCGCCAGGAACTTTTACAATTCTTGCGTGTTCAAATCCGGCACCGAAAGCAACAGTAGCAAAATATTCATCACCAACTAAAGAGTTCATGAACCTGATTGCATTGGAGCCTGTTCCGACAACCGTAGGAGAAACAGTTCCAAGCGATGTTCCTGCTGCATTAAATTTTTGCACATTATTACCCTGTGCATTATAATAAAAATCTTCATTGGGCAATGGTCCAACAGAAGCACTGCTGTTAAATACCCCGATACTTACTACCGAAGGTGTAAATGTTGCACCATTATCTGTAGTTTTAAATTTAACCAAATCACCAGTTGATGAAGAGGCGGCCCAGATAATAATTGAATTATCTGCTGTTGATCCGGTAATTGTAAATTTATCTCCAAGTCTTTTTCCTGTTGCATCGTAATTAATTACTGCAATCGGTGCCGAAGCTTCATTATCATATTTATAGACTGTAAATGTACCCCCTACTGCTAAATTACAAACAAATATTTTCCCATCGGTTGAAACTTCCACATCATTAATAACCAAAGTACCGCCTGCTATACCGGTTGTATCAAGGGCACCAACTGAATCACCGGTTGCTGCATTATAAATAAATATTTGTTTTCCTCCATAACCAGCAAAACGCGTAACAACAAATAATCTATTATTAGCACCAACCTTACCATATCCCAATCCACGTACAACACTTCCAGTATTCCAAACAACATTTGTGGTATTAGTGGCTGATTTTTCCCATAGGGTAGTGACTTGCGAATAATTAATATCCGCAGTTAATAACAAAAAAAGTAAAAGAAGTAATAGTTTTTTCATTAAGTACCTCATTTTTATTGATTTGAAAAATATGAAGGGATTATAAGATCGTCTAAACGTTCCATAGAATATAAGTCCTATAGTTTATAACAGAACTTAAACATTTGTTTCAACTTAAATAAAATTTGCTCACAATTCCATAATAAAATTATCTTTTATGAAATTAATTTTAGGAGAGGATTTAAGTAAATATTGATGAAACCAGCTATCTGGGTAAATTCTATCAAATAAATGGGATTGAGCTAAGAAATATCTTCAGTTAATTTCTTTAACTCGGTTGATTGTTTATAAAATTCCTCCAGATCCAGTTCTTTTAAATAAGCCATTCCATGTGCAGCTCTTACTCTGGGAATATCATTTGTAAGAAAATAATCTTTACCAAGACAGGTTCTTATCGTCTGATATTGTTCAACCTGAATTTTTTGTGCAAGACGGCTGAATGGTCCGTCATACTCATAGCTTGGAAAACTTGCCGATTTCTGAGACCCATAGCTGTTCATGAAAATATTATCAAGAATTGCCATTGAGTTCAAACTAACAGGTACATAAACATTTGCTTCAGAAGGATGAAAACGGTACCAGACATTTCTGTATCCCCAAACTTTAATATTTGAGTTCCCGGTTTCCTTTTCATAGAGCTTCAATGCTTCACTAATTGCTTGTAAGACTTTGTAATGAGTATCGGGTCCGCTTCCTTCCGGATCAAGAGCAACCGTAACAATTGTAGGTTTAACTTTTTTCAGCAGCTGAACTATTGGAATAACATCACGCTGCATTTCAGGCGTCTCTGTAAAGATTTCACCCTGGTAAAAACCTAAACGCAAATGAGGCACACTTGAACAATTGAAACCAAAATAACCCCACACAATTTCCTCCTCCCATTCACGAAGCATTCCTTTTAATTTCTGAACATGTGGAATATCTTTTTTACCGGGATATTGAGTAGAAAAATAATTTATCAGTTCGTCAACCCGGTCTTCAATATAATTTAAATTATCCTCTTCATAAATCTCAATAATATTTCTAAGCATTCTTCTTGATACAGCTTCTTTCTTTATGGTTTTACTGTGTGCTGCAAGTCCATCAAGATATAAATTCACGTCACGGTTTTTACCCTCAGCAAAATCAGGATCAAAATAATGAGATGATGATCTCGATCTGAAATCTTCATAACCTAAAAGATTTTTTAGATCATTGAGAAGTTCAAGCATATAAGCATTAGTGACAGCTGTAAAGCCGCTTGTAAAGGTTGCAAAATAATGTTTGTTATTAGGATTTCGTACAAGATGGTTTATCAGCGGCAGATAGCCAAGCATTATATCATCATGATGGGGTCCGGTATGAAGGAACACTTCATTATCGAAAAATTTCATACCGTATTCAAATCTTTTTATTATTTCATTGTAGATAGTTTTGCTAATTTCAGCGGCTGATTTTTTTGTTTTTTTAATTATAAGCTTTCCGAAATTGTCTGATTTATAATCATCCTCCGTTAAATCAATAAGAGATTTATTTTTTGCAACACATAAATTTATTAGTCCACGTTCAATTGATGCCTGTGAAATCTTTTCTTCTTTTTCCACATCCCTGTAACGTCTTTCCATAAGTCTTAACGCCGCCCCATTTGTAAGATAAAAACGAGCATTCTTTAATTTTTGTAAAACAGTTGCAGGATAAGTGTTAGTTGGAGAATTTTCAATTGAATCCCTTACAATATTTGCTTTGGCTTCGCCCGCAGCAATAATTATTGCTACTGCATTTTTATTATATGTTATTGTTTCCAGCCCTATAGTTATTACTAATCTCTTTCGTGCAATTTCAATACCTCCAAGATCAGTTGAAGCAGCAGCCTGAGTTTCATAATTGGTTTGCATTAATCTTGTGGTTGAATAATGATCGCTGCCTTTAACATTAAAACCGATGTGTCCATCAGGCCCAATACCGCCAAGGAAAAAACCAATACCGCCAATTTCCCTGATTCTTCTTTCATAGTTTGTACAAAATTCATCAACCATTTCAATTGTCTGCTTTTGAAGCCTCTCTAATCTCGTACCTGCATATCTCGTTCTTAAAGAAAGATCAACAACTTTATCAGGAAAAATTTCTTCAAGGGAAAGATTTTCGGAAGTTTTTATTTCATTTATATTCATGAATAAGGCAAGCTTTTTATTTAACCTGAGATTGCTGAAATAATATTTTTGAATGTAATAATAAAAGCTGTTATGCTGAAAAGAATCAATCGGATAGAATTCATCAATCTGAACGAATCTTAATTTTTCTAGAGATGGTTTCTTTTTATTGTCTATCCCGACTTTTTTCAATTCCTGCTGGATATCGGATTTATCCCAGTTCCTGATAATTGCTGCTACCCATTTAATAAAATGTTCGGGCGTTTTGCCTGTTGGCAGAGAGATAACTCCATCCGGATTTTGCTGAACCCATTCTATGAATCTTAGAGCGGTGAGTTTTCCCAGCTCAGGAAAATTATTTACCTGGATAATTGGAATTTTCTCAGTGGGTTTATAAAAAAGTTCTCTTCCTGATTTTTCAAGATAAAATTGTTCAACTTTTGAAATCATTTATCAACCTGTTTAATAAAAAATAATTACAGATGGGAAATTAAGAATTTTATGAGTTTATATGCAGTTATCGTTCTAAAAAGATATATGGTATAAAGATATAAGAAATTAAACCCTATACCTTTATACCAATATACCTTTATTAACAATTAATCAAATACCTTTGTTTCCCATGTATCAACATAATCACCCTTTAATTTGGCAGCCGCTTTCTTATCCAGTAAAACAAAAACCCCTTTATGCATCTGAACTATTGAAGCAGGGCACATAGCAGTAACTGGACCTTCAACGGCAGCTTTAACAGCATCTGTTTTATTATCACCATTAGCAAGAAGCAGAATTTCTTTTGCATCCATAACAGTTCCCACGCCCATTGTAATTGCAAATTTTGGAACTTCGCTCATTTTCTTGAAAAATCGGGCATTGTCTTTACGGGTTTTTTCAGTAAGAGTTTTTATTCTTGTTCGTGAACCAAGTGAAGAACCGGGTTCATTAAAAGCAATATGACCATTGCCTCCTATTCCCAGTATCTGCAAATCAATTCCGCCAACTTCCATCATTCTTTTTTCATACCACGCGCAAAACATATCAATATCTTTAGCCATACCCTGAGGAATATGTGTAAATCGTTTATCAATATTTATATGATTAAGAAAATTTTCATACATAAAATAATGATAACTTTGATCGTGCGAAGGAGGAAGCCCGACATACTCATCCAGGTTGAAGGTTGTAACTTTTGAAAAATCCAGACCTTCTTCTTTATTCATTCTGATCAATTCTTTATATAAACCTAAAGGTGTACTTCCGGTAGCAAGCCCAAGTACAAGATTGGGTTTTTTTCTGAGTCTGTCGGCAACAATTTTAGCAGCTTCACTGCTCATCTCTTCATAATTTTTTTTAATAATAACCAGCATTATAATCTCCCTATTATTTTATAATTAAATTTAGAGCCGTTTGTAAAAACATTTTGTTGAAATTAATTCATAAAAATTATTTCCAGGGAACCTGGGGTGAATGATAAAAATTTAAATCCATTTCTGTCCATCTTATGCCATGCTCGGATAACCGTTCTTTATATTCGTCCCAATTTCTCCCGGTTGATGGCGACCAGCCAATTTCAGAATAACCGGCAAGTCTTGGAAAAGCCATATATTCAATATCATCAAGAGTTAAGAGTGTTTCTGACCAAAGTGGAGCCTCCAAACCAATAATATTATTTTCTGAGATACCAATTACCTGAGTTGATGGATCCCAGTTGTAACCATCCATCACTTCTATAAAACCAGCCCAATATAAACCAAGAGTAATTGAAGAATTATACTTCATATCCATATATGTTTTAGATGCAGGAGACATAATAATTTTAACACCCTGGTTAACAGCATTAAGTACAATTTTATTTGCCCAGTGTTGTGCAAGAGATGTCCCTGACAAATTAGCTTTGGATATTTCATCCCAGCCAATCATCTGTTTTCCATATGATTGAACGATCGCTTGAACAGTATCAATAAAATGCACATAATCTATTGAATCAATTAGCGGAGCTTCATCACCTCCTATATGGATATATGGCCCGGGTGTAATTACAGAAAGTTCTTTTATTACATCATTAATAAATCTGTAAGTTATCTCTTTATCAAGATCAAGTGCACTAAAGCCCACACTAATTCCGGTATAAAGCGGTGGAGCAATTCCATCTTTATTAAGCTCCGCATAAGAAGCTAAAGCAGCATTAGTATGCCCGGGCATATCAATTTCAGGAACAATAGTTATATATCTTTTTGCAGCATAACTAACAATTTCAGAATATTGTGACTGAGTATAATAACCTCCGGTTCCGCCTCCAACAGCAGTGCTGCCGCCATAAACGGCAAGGTTAGGCCAGGAATTAATTTGAATTCTCCATCCCTGGTCATCGGCAAGATGCAAATGGAACATATTTATTTTATAATATGCAGCCAAATCTATATAACTTTTTACATCATTAACACTAAAGAAATGTCTGGCAACATCAAGCATAACACCACGCCATTGGAACCTAGGATAATCCCTTATTGTCCCGGTGGCAATTTTCCATTCGCCTTTTTGAATACTTTTACTATCAATTAAGGGTGAAAAAAGCTGCCTGAGAGTTTGGATTCCTCTGAATAAACCTGCTGATTTAAATGCAGATAATTTTATGAGGTTGTCAGTAATGGTTAATTCATATCCTTCTTCACCCAATGAGGGATCGCCTCCGGCAGTGGTTAGATAAATATTTCCTTCTGCCGGCTGTTTTTCTGCGGGTAAAACAAAAATATCATAACCAGTTGAAAGTTTTATTTTATCAATAAGATATTGACCAATAAATTCCATTTCCGGATTCACGGGATTAATATAAATATCAGTATTTTCTTCAAAATTAAACCAGCTGCCTGATGGGTTTACCAACACAGGCATCGGGATGATATTATTAAACGTACCGGTTAAGGTATGTTTCTCAACCTCAGTTGGTGATGGAGTCCTGCAAGACATAAATGCGAAGAAAGTAAAAATAATAAGTAAATGAATTTTAAATTCAATTTTATTAAGAAAAAACATTGCAGCCTACTTTTTTAGTTTCACCTGTTTATCAGGCAGAATTTGAATTAAAGAATTTTTTGTGCCTTATTTAAATTAAAATAAATAATTGCAGCAGCACCCGCACCAATTAACAATAAAAATATTCCAATTAAATAATCTGCAAAAATTATTTTACCTATTCCAAATAAAAATGAATAAACCAAAATCACACCCATAATCCAATTAATAAACAATCTCCCAAAACTGGTTTTTTCAGTAATTCCCGGAACTAATTTTTCAATATGTTTCCAGCCTTTTCCACCGGGGTGTGTACGTTTGTAAAATTCTATCAGCTTTTTTTCTTCAACGGGTTTTGTAAGATAGGTAACAATAAGCCAAACTATAGTTGTACCAAAAACTATCGGGTAAAGTGTTATTGGAGATTCCATTTTAAAACCATAAACAGCAATTGGATAAATTACCAGCGGGGCTATCATCGCTGATATTTCCGACCAGGCATTTATTCTCCACCAATACCATCGAAGAATGAGAACTAAACCTAACCCTGCACTTGCATTAATAATAAATATCCAGGCGCCTGAAATTGTTGTAAGAAAAAATTTTGTTACCAATAAAGAGAAAATAGTCATTAAAATTACCCCGATCCTTGAAACAAACACATAATGTTTTTCATCTGCATTGGATTTAATAAATCGTCTGTAAAAATCATTTATTATATATGAAGTCCCCCAGTTTAATTGAGAAGCCATTGTTGACATATATGCCGCCAGAAAAACAGCTATAAGCAAACCAAGAAAACCAGCAGGCAGATATTTAATCATTAGCTTGGGATACATTACACCGGGGTTAATTGTGTTTTCATATTTTTCATAAAGATTTAAAAACTCCTTCGACTTATATATTTCATCACCGGAAGTTAAAAGCTGCTGATTACTGTAAGCTTCAATAACCTTCTCATACATTAAAGGATTTTCTAATTTTATTTGTTCAGTATTTTCTGCCCGGGGTAGTAGTACTAAAGCAGACAATGCAACAAGAATCCACGGCCAGGGGCGTACACCATAATGTGCAATTGTAAACCAGAGGGTTGCAAACAAACTATGTTTTTCATCTTTTGCAGACATCATTCTTTGAGCAATATAGCCGCCGCCGCCCGGATCAGCTCCCGGGTACCAGCTTGACCACCATTGCAACAAAACATAAGCAAGAAAAGCCCCAAGGGGTATAGCAAGCACACCGGCTGTTAAACCTCCAGCAGAAAGTTCTCCGATTCTTGGTAAAAATCCGGTAACTTGCGGGGCTAATTTTTCTTTTAATGAAACGATGCCGCCAACTTCCGGAAGATTGACAACAATTACGGCTAAAATTATGCATCCTACCATTGCAAACACAAACTGGAAGCTGTCGGTTCTCGCTGTTCCGAGTAAGCCGGAAGCAGATGCATATATTGCAATAATACATGCTGTTATTACAACAAGCAGGAATGAATTAAATTCCGGAAAGGTTACATGAAAAACTATTTCCATTGCCCTGTTAACCCATCCCATGACAATTGCATTCATTAGTAATCCAAGATATAAGGCTCTGAAGCCTCTTAATCCGGCAGATGCTTTACCTGAATAGCGCAGCTCAACAAATTCAACATCAGTCATTATTTCAGCTCTGCGCCATAACTTTGAAAAAAAGAAGACTGTTAACATTGCACCGATAGCCATGTTCCACCAAAGCCAATTACCACCAATTCCATTCCGGGCAACCAGTTCAGTTACTGCAAGCGGGGTATCTGCTGCGAAAGTTGTTGCAACCATAGCAGTGCCAGCTATATACCAGGGAAGGTTTCTGCCAGATAAGAAAAACTGCCCTGTATTCTTCCCAGCGCTGCGTGAATAATAAGCTGCAATTCCAAATATTATTATAAAGAAGCTAACTATTACAACAATATCTACCCAGTTAATATGAGTCATTAAATATTCCTCTTAAAAAATTCTTATTTTAAAAATGCTCCTTTTAATGGGGAAAGAATTGATTTGAAATTTATGTAGATTCATTTGAATAAAATAAAATAATTTACTTCAGAAGCCTTCCCGTTAGATGGAATTTTCAATCAGGTAATAAATCATTTTATCACCATCATTTTTTTTGATTGATAAAAATTGCCGGAGGTTAAAACATAAGTATACATACCGCTGCTAAGTTCCGATGCATCAAAATTAACTCCATATCGTCCTGCAGGCAATATCTCATTTATCAAAACTTCGACTTCTCTTCCGAGTATATCATATACTCGAAGATTTACAAAAGAACTCTCGGGAATTAAAAATTCTATCTTTGTTGATGGGTTAAACGGATTAGGGTAGTTATCAAATAAATTAAAACCGGTTGCTATTTCTTCCTGAAGATTTTCTACAGAAGTTACAAGTCCCATTTCTCTTCCGATTTTTTCAAGAAGAGGTTGAGAGCTTCCAACAACATCCTGCCCTAGTGCCCAGATCATTATACCCGATAACTGGTTGTCCAGAACATATTCACATTTTAACCGTATAGAAACAGTGTCTTCAAAAGTAACAACTTTTGTATGTGCAGTATTCTGAAGGTATGGTACTTTTGAAAAATCATCCCAATAATATTCCCAGCTGCTGCTGTTAATTCTTGGTGAGATAGTTGTATAAGAAAGATCTGCAACACCGGTTTGGGTTTGGTACAATCCTGAAGCAGTAAATTCCTTGCCATAAAAAGGAACTCCAAGCAGCACCTTCTGTTTTGGTACCTGACGAGTAACGGTCAGGTATTTTATTCCTATATCACTGGCTCCATCAAAACAAATTGAAGGCTGATAAATTGGAGCATTATGACCTGCATGGGTTGTCCAGCTCCCATGAAAATCGTAACCCATCATTGCAAACCAATTAATATCGTTTGACAGAAGACTGAATTCTATATATTGACCGCTGTAAGAGCCCGATCCAACTGCCATAGTAATTAGCCATTCCGGATTTTCCTGGTCAAATCTGTCCCGCAATTCTTTAATAAGCTTGGTAAGATTTTTACCTTGAGTTGAATTAGCCGGATATTCCCAGTCAAAATCAATTCCATCATAACCTGACTGCGTTAACAGATTTACAACATTATTAATAAAATTTAGCCTATTTAAAGAATCAGCCACCATTGGTGCAAAACCATCACTTTGTCCCCATCCACCGAAAGCCATTAATATTTTTTTCCCCGCATTATGGGCAGCCTGCATCAGATTTGCAGAAGGCATTCCGTCATACATTTCAATACTTCCGGTACCTGTTGGCCATGCAAATGCATGGATTATATGAGTAAGATTTTCAAATTTTATATTCTGAGAAGGAAGTGTTGAAGTTAACCAGTTTGGGTAATATCCTGCAACAACATTCTGAGAATGCAGAAAATTGTTAAATAAAAAACCAAATGAACAAATTAAAATTAATTTCTTTACAAACTTTAGCCTGTAATATAGTTCCATAATTTCGAATCCTTTTACACAATAAATAAAATTTTTCAGTTTAAAATATCAATCTTTCAAACAAGTTATAGATGAGGCCATCTTTTTTACAAGATAGCCTCTTAAGAAAGGAGAGCATTCCTTCCATTCGGTATTATTTGAGCAAAGTCATTTTCTTTGTTTGAATATTATCTCCCTGTCTTAAAGTATAGAAATACACTCCGCTTGCAAGATTACTTAAATCAACATTAAATCTGTAAGATCCTTTAAGCTTAAAAGTATTATCAATTATGGTGCGTACTTCTTTACCCTGAAGGTCATAAATTTTCAGGCTTGTAACGCCATGTTCAGGAAGTTCAAATTCAATGGTGGTTGAAGGATTAAACGGATTAGGAAAATTATCCTTCAATGTAAAACTAAAAGGCTGCGGATTATCCTGATCATTCACACCAACAGTTGGGCCGGCAGTTACATGTATATCATCAAGAAGCAAGTGAATCATGTCTGCGGGTGCAGTTCCAACAGCACCGCCAAATACATGACCAACACCAAAATCGATAGTTGTAATATATTGTAAATCAAAAATTCGGTTTTGTCCTGGTTCGGACCATCCCGCATGGTTGAATGTTAATGTATCTAATGGCATTACATATTCACACCATTTTGGTTCTGTGAAATCCGGTGGTTCTCTTTTCAGATGAAGGATCTCATCATTAATTATGGAATGCGCACCTTCATCAATATATCTCCAGATTTCCGTTCCTGCAGCGCCGGGAGGATTATCATCAATATCCCAATACGCTATAATATTTTGTATTGAACCTTCCCCATTCTGTATGGTTGCCGGAGGAACAATCTGTGAAGCACCATCGATAATCTTCATCCAGTATCTAATCTCAGTTGCACCGGATAAATCAACCGGCGATGGGAAAGCATACTCAATCCATGCAACTGAACCCCAGTCCGCGGGAGCTGATTGCATATCAAAAGTTACATCAAGAGAACCGCTTCCTTCGATAAAATCATCAAGATTCTGTGCAATTGTGACAACATTCTCGGTAACTCCATTATTATATCCTATCCAACCGGTCACATCATCAAGAGAAAATACTTGTGATACTAATGTGATACCTGTAGCTCTAATATCATCAAACAAAACTTCTATGGCATCTGTTAACCCTCTGGAATGAATTCCAAAAGCAAATGCGGTAATATTACTAAGGTCCAAGACTTCGGTACCTGTTGGAGGAACCCAGTGAGGAATTCCCAACCTGCTGATAGGTATAACAACCTCATGCCATTCAGTGGCTCCTGTTCCATCTAAGTAAAAAATATCTCTGTCTTCAGCCCAGCGCCAGGTTTCTCCTCCTTCAAAAAGATCACACGTAAATTGAAAAGCCTGTTTGTTTGCAGTTGGCTGGGTAATTTTAATCCAGAACCTGATATCTGTAGCACCTGTAAGATTCATTGGTGAAGAAAAGTCATAGTGAAAATCTGTCCAGTTTCCATTTTCAACCCAGGTTGTTGAACCGGTATGCGAAACTGATGCAATTAATGATCCTTCACCTTCAACAAAATCATCTGCATTTGCAGTTAGCGTTGCTGTTGTAGTCATTCCCGCTCCAGCTCCCGCAGGATCAGTCCAGCCAGTAGTGTTATCGCAATTAATAAGTTGAATATTAACTTGCGAATATCCAAGGGACGAAAACAGAAAGATTGCGAAAAAAACAAGTAAAAATTCCCGAACTCTCATGTTTGTTCTCCTTTTTTTATTGAATGTTTTGTTAATTAATAATGTACCCGTTAAAAACATTGTACCTCCTTTTTAAAATCATACATAAATAATTTCCTATTTATTAATTAGGATTAACTCCATAATAAGGAGCACCTGGTTTTCCATAATATACTTTATAAATACCTCCATCCGGCACAGCGGCCCTGCTGCTTTGGTAAAATTCCAAACCGCTTCCCCAAATAATTTTATTTGCAGGAGAAACAAGGTAACCGCCATAAAGGATTTTTGTTGTTTTATCAGGCAGGATTATCATTACGGGATCTTCATTATTGGTTCCGATTACAAGATCACCATCGTTTGAAAAATCAATTGAGTTTATATTACCAATAAGATCAGGATGGGTAAAATATGATTCATTACCTCCAAGGTCTCCATTGGCAGAAATAATCTGGTTTCTCCAGATAGTTCCGGTAGTCGTATCAGCTACATAAACATATCCATCAAAAACTTTAACTGCAGTGATTTTAACATTGTGATAGTTGCCAACAATTTTAGAATTTCCTGAAAAATCTGTAGTATAAAAATCACCATTGCTAAATGTTCCACCCGAATAAATATTTGATTTGTTATCTATATCAAAATATTTAACCTGTTTTGGAAACGTGATTGAATCCTGGATGTTACCCCCACCTGATGAATATTTATATAATTTTATATTGTTATATCTCTGGATATAAATTGAACCATCCGGACCTACCTTCATATCACTGGCAAGGAATATGGAAAAGTTCCGAAATCACTTTTAACACCATCAGGAGTTACCTTTACTATAGGTCTTGATGTTCCCTCCGCTTGATCTAAAACAGCATATATATTTCCATCTTGGTCAACGGTAAAAGTTAAAACTACATCGCTGTTAGCCAGACTTTCTATTTTAGGATTTAATAATTTTAACTTGTAAGGACTAAAACTTCCAATTGCATAAGCACCCGGTACATCAATTTTGATTACTGCGGCATCATTACTCATATAAGGAGGAATTACTAATAATTGTGTTTGAGACGCTGATATTATTAAACCGGGAGTATTATCAAAATAAACATGATTACCCGTATTAGCATTTAATGATGTCGAAAAGTTCTGCCCGGTAATTGTTATTGTATCACGGGCACCGTAAGCACTATCCGGAACGATACTTGAAATAACAGGAGCCGGGTTTCCTCCCCTGCCGGGGTCATAAACTAAAGGTGGTTCATCCTGATTGCAGGAATATAAAAATAACAGGCTTATATTTATTAAAGCAAATAAAGCTTTACTCAAATTAATTTTAGGAGTCATCATTTTCTCCGTTTTATCTTATGTTAATAAGAAAATCGTACACTAAACCGGTTTATATCTCCAAACAGTCCGTAAGGAGAATAAGCATAATCAACTGTTAGCCCGTACCATGATACACCAAGACCATAGTTAAAATTGTTTTCATCATTTTCTAAAATATATCCCCCTCTAAGGGAGAACATTTGTAGGAATTTATACTCAAGACCAAAGCCTACCTGCTGCGCATGAGAGCGATCATTTATTGATTCAACGGAAAGCATAAGTGAGTTGTTACCTTTATCAAGATTTGTAAAATCTACCAGGTCCATCGATATACCCAAAGTAAATCTCAGCGGAAGCTGAAATCCCTCCTCGACATATTTTACTTCAGTAGAAAAATTTCTAACTGACATTCCGAAAACAAGACTTTCAAATCCTGTTTTAAAAAGTGTTCCGAAATCAAAAGCCATAACGGATAATTTATTCGTTACAGTTTGAGAGTTTGAAGAATCAACCTGAATTACACTTTCACCTAAAGACTGCCTTACCCATTTAATCTGCCCACCAACTGAAAATTGTTCACTAATTGCTTTTGCATAACCAAAACCAACCGCCAGCGCTGATGCATCAATACTACCAACATCTATATAACCCTGGTCATTATCTGCTACTCTCGTTCCCAGTATTTCACCATAATCAACCAACTGTAAACTAAATCCAAATACACCGAGCATACCATCAAAAGGTTGAACCGCCAGGCTCATATTCTGATGTTTGATATCTGCAAGCCACTGATTTAAACTGAATGAAGCACTAACCAAACTTGTATCAAATCCCATTGTAGCAGGATTAAAAAAGAGAGCATTTGATTGAGATTCAATTGCTGTTATCGATCCGCCTAATGCAGCCGCTTTTGCATCTGAAATAACAGTGAGGAACTGAAACCCTGTTTGTGCCAGCTTATCCTGAGCATAGCTTGAGCCGATAATATTCATAATTAAAATTGTACAAAACAGGAAACGTATTGTAAATTTTTTCATTTTACTCTCCGGTGCTTGTAAAAAATATTCTGTTTTCATGCGGAGCCATCATCTAATAATTATAAACTTTTTAATTGCTGACTCACCTTTTTGCAAGGTTATTGCATTCGTTTCAGGATCAACTACATCCTCTGTAGCCTCAATGTGAACTATATATACACCACTAACCGGAATCTGTGATGAAGATGTCAGAAGATTCCAAAGTTCATCCCCGGTTGTATTAGTATGTTCAATTGTTTGAATCAGGTCTCCTCTTTCTGTAAAAATCCTTATTGTACATTTTGGCGGCAGCCCATAAAAAGCAACTTTATCTCCTAAAGGATTTGAACGTATATCAACGGGATTAGGAACTATCCTGATTTCTGAAAATGAAGTTTTTGCAGGTCTCCTTAAATACGCCGGTGTATTGGTCATCGTATAAAATTTACTGCTTACTAAAGGTACACCAGGCTGTATATTATTTATTGAACCGTTATCATAGCTCTGAACATAATAGTAATACTCAAATCCTCTTCGGGCGGTAACGTCATCAAAAGTATTTACACCGGCAGGAACATCAGCTATCATCGTGAAAAATGTGTCGGGTGTTGTAACAGCTCTGTATATCTGATATCCGGCAAAGTTTGGCCAGGACTCTGCATTATTTGACCATGTTAATCTTATCCTGTCACCTCCGGATTCAACCTGAAAAATATCCGGCGGAGGCGGTGGTTGAGGAATGTTATATCCACTATTATAGTTTTGAATTGCTCTTCTGAAAGTTTGTAAAATCGAATCCACTCCGGACATCACCCAGGAATCTTTATATACGTCAGGATCAGTTGGTGTTGAACCATTGGGTAAAGTATCTGAAATTGTTTGACCATTTACTCCTGCGAGATAATTTTTACCTATTTCGAAAGATTTTAACCTGCTTACTCCATCCATACCTTCCGCAAAGACTACATGAATACTGTCTCCCGGAGCTAAAGTAAAGGGACCATAACCGGCTCCCGGACCAAAGCCCCCATTATCAGCTCCAAAAAGATTTGAAAAATCTCCCTTGTTGGCACCGTAATCTTTAATTGGTCTGTTTCCAATAATCTTCTCAGCGTGTGTCGGACTCTCATGTCCTGAAATCATTGTTTCATATTTATCGGTATTTAATCCAATATTAAACTGGTTCATTGCTACGGGCCCAAGATCCTGACCTACAACCAGAGTTGTTGCCGGTTGGAGTAGATTATCAGCAAAGTTTTGTGGTGATATATCACAGTGAAGTGTAGCTGTTCCGACAAACTGAGGTGCACCTAAATGACCATCTCCTCCAAGCCAGGGACATCCTAATGAATTCTGACCTGTTGCAGAATGTTTTCCATACCATGAATACATCGCTCTCATTTCAAAACTAGGATCGTTTGGATTAAATCCAAACTGATGATTGATTGCATTTCTACCCCAGGTAATATTATTAGATGGTGCCCAGCCGCAATCTGAATTTGGACAAATACTAAATGACTCCCATCCAAAACCATATCTGTACATAAAGAAGATTACAACATCTGTAAGGGTAGTATAATTAGGAAGAATATCCCCATTGGCATTATAAATTCCCGTATTCTTAAAAGTATATTCGTGAATAAAATAATTATCATTATACTGCTGGCTGAAAGCCATTATTTTGCGGGTAACTGTTAAACCTATGGAAGTGTGAAGTGTATTAACTATCATTCGATCGGCTTTAAGAGCAGGATCAATCTCATCAACAATATCTCTCAGCTTATTATCTGTAGCAGAGAATCCATCAACAATTACAGTCGGGGCAATGAATCTTCCCACCATTTTAAATTCAACAGGTACCATATCTGAAACCTGGTTATTTGCATTCCTTCTTGGTCCCCCGCCAACAACTTTATAAGGAACAGTAGTATTCAGGAATTTGTCGAAAAAATTTGTGGTTCCGATCCAAATTCCTTTTGCAGCCTGAACATCCTGGAAAGGAAACTGAGCGTCCCATTGAAGCCCGTCAAGCTGGTTCCCGGTCGGACCTCCGGATTCTATTTCAATACCAAAGTTGGAATACCAGCTTTGGAAGCTTCCTACCACTAATCTTTTATATTCCTGCGGCTGCTGACCAAAAACAGAACTGTAACAAAATATTATTAGAAGAGGTAAACCCATTACTATTTTTTTAATCAAAAACATTTTATTTCCTCTTTAGAAATTGAATTACATCCATTTATTTTAAAGATGGATAGTTGTTTTTATTCCTATATAAATATTTCGCGGATCAAGAAAATTAAATGAAGTCATATTAGGCATATCTATATATGCTTTTGTATCAAGAACTTCCTGTAACCTGCTGTTATCTACCTGAGTCCAGCTTCCATTATTAAACTGCATATACTTTCCTGTAGTTGTTTCGTAATAAAATGCTTTGGAATTCGGGTTTGAAATACCATTAATGCTGGCAACCTGTTCGATGGGTTGGAATACAACTCCCGGGTCTCTGAAATCACCATACGTATCATCACCGGGAATATTAGGATAAGCTGAACTCTTCGGTAAATGCAATGAATTCCAGTATGCCTCTATATCATCAGCGTCAGAATATCCTACTCCTGAAAATCTTCTTGTATTTAAAACATTATTTATATCAAGAAGAAAAGTTACATCGAGAGCACCAAGATCAATTACTTTGCTTAGGCGCAGATCAATATTAAAATAATCTTTACCCGGAACATTTTGAGTAACGGATGGATCATTAGGATTTCTCGTAAAATAATAACCCGCTCTCCACTCACTTAACAGTGTTAAAGACCATTCACTTAAAATGCCTTTACCAATAAAATCAGATCCAAAATCATTTGGTGTGGAAAATGTTAAAACAAGATTAGCCCAGGGTTGGGGTAAAGGTTTACTCTGTGCAAAATTACCTATAGTAGAATTAAAAACTTTTTGCTGTGAGGGATCTTCATATAATATATCTGTACCGAATCTCCCCTGGGATGAAACCTGATATGTGTAAGTGGCAAAACCTCTAATCCAGAAACCTGCTGCTTTTCGTATTGTAATTTCAAAACCTCTTACATCCTGGTAATTATTATCATTAACTGCATTGTAACGAACCTGTCCATCTGTACTTATATATCTTGTGCTGGCTAATTGTCCGGATATATCTCTATAATAACCAGCTAACTGTAATAAATATTCATCGAAGAAAACCTGGTCATAACCTAACTCATAAGAAATAGTTTTTTGAAATGGTAAATTAGGATCACCGAGAACAGCGATTTCTCCGACTGATCCTCGTGCAACTCTATATAAATAATCATTACTGGCTAATTGATTGAAGTGTCCGTAGTTGAAATATAATTTTGAATCAACTGTAATCGGATGTGAAATTCCTATACGAGGACTTACTGTTAGCTGACCTTTTGGTGAAATAGTAGCTGAAGAATTATTCTGATTACCACCAGGACCAAAGTAATTTTTGTTAAAAGGGTCCGTAATATTCGGCCATTCCACATTTGAATAGCTGTAGTCAAGCCGTGTTCCTATATTAGCTATAAAGCCGTTGTATTCAATTTTATCCTGAGCATAAAAGGCTCCGCGAACCGGGAAATAATCCTGTTTTACTATAGAATTAAGATCTGGAAAATTCTGGTTGTAAGTCGCAAAATCTAAATTGAGTGTACTGTAATCAAATTCAATTCCTGTTTTAATCTGGTGATTGAAATTAATCTGGTCGGTTAAATCGAACTTAATAATAACTGAAGAAGTTTTTGTATTATCTCTGGCAGTGCTTGTATGCCCGCCAAAGAACATTCCATCTCCAATTCCTACATCCGGTGAAGGACTAAAACCAAACGGGGCTTCGCTTACAAAATAGCCGGGGAACAATTCATAATTTAAAGTATTATTCCTTAATGAAGTTGGCTCGGTAACATACTCTCTTTTAAAATAATCTATGCTTGCTTCATAAAATAATTTTTCATTTGGTGCGTGGACTAAATTTGCAGAGAAACCTAAATGGGAAACATCTGCTAAACTATAATACGAATCGAGGAAAACCCTGCTAGAATAATCTGCAAAATTGCCGGCACCAATTTGATTAGCAATCTGATATGGGGTTCGTATATATGTAGTTGAGTTTAGCAGGCTTGATCCGGACTGTCCATTTGTTCCGCCAAGTACTGCCTGTTCCAAACCATTAACAGCAATATTATAGCTCTTACCATAAATGGCTGTTAAATTCAGTTTCATTGCAGTTGATAAATCAGAGCTAAGTTTTATAGTCCCATTATAATCAACATAATCATCCCTTGTTAAAGGAATCATCAGCATTTCTCTGTTCCTAACAAAAGAAGCAAAAAAGCGAAGGTTGCCAAGATATTCGCCAACTACAGGAACCGGTCCTCCAAACCCTGCATCAATATTATAATCTATTTGATTTGCTAAAGGTCTTTTCCGATGCTGCCATTCAAATAATCTTTTAGCACCTTCGGGAGATAAATCATTAGATGGATTATCATCCATCAGTAACCTGCGCGATATTTCATTCCAGCCATCGAACTGAGGGTATTGATTCTGCATATAAGTATCCCAGCTTCCGTTCGCTGTACCCACGTATGCAACAGCCGGATCAATATATGGCCGTAGCCAGAATGAATTTGGATCAAAAGGAGAAATATCAAAGAATTTATCATGAGGAGGGCTGAACCTAAAGGTAACTGATGCCTCGTACCCGGATTTGCTTCCATCTTTTGTAACAATATTTAATATTCCTGATCTAACCTGACCATACTCAGCATTGAATCCTCCCTTTTCCAGGCTCACATCCTGAATTGCACTTAAAGCAATTTGTGTTACAGGCTGATCATTCCTTGCATCTCTCATAGCAAATCCATCCAGAAGAAAGAGAGATTGGTTTGAAGCTCCTCCGCGTATAACCAGACCCGATTCAACCCCTGCCTGTAAACTGACCACTCCCGTTACTGAGCTTACCGGTAACTCAGTTATATCTTTTGATGAGATATTTGTAACACTGCCGGAAACATCTTTTTGAATCAATCTTTTTTCAGCTACAACAACAACCTCTTCTAAATTCACATTTTCGGCTACTAGTTCGATATTGACGTTTGTCGTTATATCAATAAAAACCCTCACTTCAATTACAGTATAAGGAGAATATCCAACCATTGAAGCTTTAAGAGTATATTCACCAGGCGGAACATTCAGAATAGAAAAATTACCATCAACATCTGCAGCAGCACCCATAGTTGTACCTGTTATAATAACATTAGCCCCAATCAAAGATTCTCCGGTGTTTTTATCAGTTACCTTCCCTGCTATTTTACCGGTAGTTCCGGCAAACATCTCAAAAGAAATAATTATGAAGAAAGAAAAGATTATTGGCAGACTTTTGTGTAAGTAATTAGTCATTCATACCTCCTCTTTTTAAAAGAGTAATTGTTCAACCATTGAAATAAATTTTAATTTATATATATGCATCGACTCTTAATTACTTTTTTCAACATTTTTTCTTATATCGAATTTTATTGAGTCATTGTTAATTTTTTTATTTACTAAACTGCTCGCCCCAAGTACTGCTGCCATTCCGTTTTCAATTGAAGATTTTAGAATTTTAACTTTATTTTTATGGATGCTTAATAAATTTTTTTCAAAATGGTAACGGGTTGGTTTTAAAAGAAATTCACCTGAATCTGCTAGACCGCCAAAAAGGATTATTGCTTCAGGAACAAAGCTAGTGGCAAGATTAGCAAGGGCTTTACCCAAAATTTTTCCGGTAAAATCAAAGGCTTTAGCAGCAATTGTATCCTCTTTTACAGCTAAATCATAAATTATTTTACTGTTTATTTGATTAAAGGAAATATTCTGCAGCTCGCTCGATACATTGTTACGGGCTATTAAATTAAAAACAGTTCGCCGGATTCCGTTTGCCGATGCATAAGACTCAAGACACCCTTTCCTACCGCAGTTACAAAGACGACCATTTGGCTTTACTATTGTATGTCCAAATTCACCAGCTAATCCTCCTTCGCTGTAAAGAAGATTTCCATTTATAATAATTCCGCTTCCTAATCCTGTTCCTAATGTTATAACAATAAAATTTTTCAGGCCTTTGCCCAAACCATATTCATATTCACCAAGTGCTGCTGCGTTTGCATCATTAGTAATTGCAATTGGTATTTGAAAATGCTCCTTCAGCAATGTTACAAAATTCACTTTACCCCAGTTAATGTTGGAAGGAGTTTCTATTGTCCCCAGAAAACTGTTAGCACTTGGGGCTGCTATCCCGATACCCGCTAATTCATACTGATCGGAATAATTTTTATAGCAGATATTAATTTCATTTGTTAACCGGTTAATAAACCTGTGAACATCTTCATTTGGATTAGTAGGAATTTTTTTACTAAAGAGGTATTCCCCATCCTTTTTAATGAAACCAAAAACAGTATTGGTTCCACCTATATCAACTCCCAATGTAATTTCAGGTTTCATATTTCAATAAATAGTCTGTTGAAACAACAAATTAATTAAATACATTAAAACCTCTTTTTATGACCATAATAAATCAAAAAGTTATTTTATAATCATCGAATATTACTTTTATGGCAAGAGTTGCAGCACCGAGCAGTCGAGGTCTGATAGGTAATGAAGATGGTAATATGGAAATAACCCTTCTTTTACCATAAAAAGCTCTTTTTCTTATTACTTCATTAATTTCCGGATAAATCAAATCCCAGGCTTGAATAATTCTTCCCCCGACTATAATGACATGGGGATCAATAATCTTTATGATATTAGCTATACCTAAACCTAAATAATAACCCGTTTGACTAATTACTTCTTTAGCAACAATATCGTTATTTTTAGCAGCTTCAATAATATCATCAATTTTTAAATTAGTTGATTGATTTAGTAAACCATTTTTCTTAGCGATATATCTATTAACTGTTGCACGGTCAGAAGCATATCTTTCCCAGCAACCATGGTTCCCGCAGCTGCAAAGTTCACCTCCCTCATAAAGAATCATATGTCCAACTTCTCCAGACGCATGTAATTCTCCATCGAGAATATTATTCTCAACTACAATTCCGGATCCTATTCCGGGTCCAACCTGAAGAAATACAAAATTTGAAAGGTTAAGTTTATGCGAGCCAAACCAGAGTTCAGCCATAGCCGAGCATTTTGCATCATTTCCTACTGCAAATATTTCAATATTTGGCCATAATTCTTTAATTGCACTCCCAATATTGAAATCCTCCCATCCTAAATTTGGAGCAAAATTAACAATGAGATTTTTTGAATCAACTATACCGGCAATGCTAAATCCCAGACCTTCAATTTTTATGTTCAGCTTATTACAAAGAAGTTCTAATTCAGTCCGGCATTTCTCTAAAAACGCTTCAGGGTTTTTGGGATCTGAATCAATTGATGAAGTACCCAAAACACTCCCATCTATATCGGCAATTGCAAACCTTGTAATGACAGCATCAATTGAAATTGCACCGACAAAATATTTTCCGAGTTTTAATGACAGATCAAAAGGATTTCTTCCAACATTCGGGTCAAAAACTTTTTGTTCATAAATTAATTCTTCATTTAACAGCTCAGTAACTATACTGGAAACAGTACTTTTATTCAGATGGGTCATCCTGGCAATTTTTGTTCTTGAAATCGGCTGTTTGTTTCTAATAATATTTAGAATCATTGAGCGATTAATATTTCTTACTACTTTTGCGTTCCCACCAATAATATTTTCAGTTTTAATGCTCATTATTCAAATAGTTTGTTGTTCATACCAACTAATTCCAAACTTATAATTTAAATTTTAGATAGTCAAGAGGTAATAGAAAAAAATTTGGTGAATGTAATGACTCAAAGAGCCATAGAGATATACTACAAACAGTACAAGGATTATGGCCTCAACACTTTTTTCAGAGAAGCTAATTTACTTCCACATAACTAAATTAAAATTTAGTGAAGCTTCTTTAAGACCTTCCGATACAGCAGTTAATTTTAGATTTCCCGGTTTCCCTGTCGATTGAACAATTACAAAGCATAATCCATTAAATGCATTCCGTTGATTAATTTTATATGAATTATGATCCTCCGGATTTCCATTATCAACACTGATTATTTTCCCTTCCCCTTCAATTTTGAATCGCACAAGATTATTTGCTGTTGGGACCACATTACCATTCTCATCAATTATACTTACTTCTATTTGTAAAACATCTTTGACATCAGCTTTTAAATAATCAGAATCGCATGTTAATTTTACTGCACCCGGAGGTCCTGTAGTTTTCAATTCTTCAGTGTAAACAACTTTTCCATCTTTCTTACCCACAGCTTTAAGAACACCCGGTTCATAAGGAACATCCCATTGAAGATGGAGATCAGAGGTTGTTGGAAAGATCTGCGGTTTTTCATAAGTGTTCCAGCCGCCGGAAGTTCCTTGCCTTGGGAACTCAAGTCGTTTCTCACCAAATGATTTTCCATTGAGAAACAATTCAACGGCATCGCAATTTGTATAACATAAAACAGGGATAACCTGACTTTCTCTCCCATCCCAGTTCCAATGAGGGAAAAGATGAATTATTGGTTTATCAGTCCATTGGCTTTGATAAAAATAATATAAACTATTATTCCCGCAACCCTGTGAAGGTACATGGAATTTAAATTTATTATTTCCCTTTCCTGCAATTCATTTGACTGGGCTATTACAATTGTGTAACCTTTTTGATATGCAACCTCCTCTATCCCGCTGATAACGTTTGCAAAAAAGTCGTGTCTTATTTCAGGGACTATTACTCCAATCTGGTTTGATCTGCTGAATTTTAAATTCCGGGCAATAATGTTGGGGTTATATCCTAATTCCCTCGCTAATTTTTTTATAGAATTTTTTGTTTTGGAATGATATCGGGGTAATCATTTAATGCACGGGATATAGTTGATACCGAGAGATTCAACTGAGAAGCTATATTTTTGATTGTAATTTGCTTCATAATTTGCAATCGTTCCCGCAAACGTTTGCAAAATTAAAAAATGAATTTTTCAGTGTCAATAAAATTTTATTAAGAAAATGAAAAATTGAGCAAAGGGTTTAATTTTAACCTTTAACACTCCCCATCATTATTCCCCTAACATAATATTTTTGAAGTACGAGAAAAACAATAATAACAGGAATTATTGTTATTACACTCCCGGCCATCATAAGCTCCGGATCTTTTGTATGTTCCCCCATAAGATTAGCAAGGGCAACAGGCAAAGTGTACATTGAATTATCTGTTAAAGCAATTAAAGGCCAGAGGAAATCATTCCACGTTCCTAAGAATGTAAAAATAGCAAGAGTAACAAGAATAGGTGTTGCAAGTGGTATTACAACCTTCCTGTAAATCTCAAAATCAGATGCCCCATCAATTCGTGCTGCTTCAAGAAGACTATCGGGAATTGCCATTACATACTGTCTGATTAAAAAGATTCCAAAAATATTTGCAAGCCCGGGAATTATTATTGCCATATATGTGTTAATCAATCCCATTGATTTCAACATAAGAAATAAAGGAAGCATTGTTACCTGGCTTGGAATAATCATAGAACTCAACAGTAAATTGAACAACTGATTCTTTCCTTTAAATTTGTACTTCGCAAATGCATATCCCGCCATAGAATTAAGGAATAGTGAAATTAATGTTACTGTTACTGAAAGAAAGAGAGAATTAAAAAAATTTCTTGCAACATTTAATCTTTCAAATAAAACAGTATACTGAATAATTGTAAATGGGTCGGGAATGAATATCGGCGGGAAAACGCTTGCATCGCCATCAAACATAAATGAAGCCGAAAGCATCCAGATAAATGGAACAAGTGTAACTATAGATGTAATTATTAAGAAAGTATAAAGCAAAATTTTTTTCATGCTGTCCTTTTCTGTAGTCTGAATTGAATAATCGTTCCAATAAAAATTATAAAGAAGAGAACAAATGCAATGGATGCTGAATACCCCATATTCCACCAACGAAAACCTTCCTGGTACATATACTGCACTATACTTAATGTACTGTTTAATGGCCCGCCTTGTGTCATCACATAAGGTTCTGCAAATAACTGGAAGAAGCCAATCATTGTTATAATGCTTACAAAAAATGTTGTAGGTGCAAGCATAGGTAAAGTTATTGATTTGAATTTTTGTAATCCCGCCGCCCCTTCCATATCTGCCGCTTCATAAAGGTCTTCAGGTATATTCTGAAGTCCTGCAATAAATATGATCATATTATATCCAAAAGTTTTCCAAACAGACATTAAAATAATTGCAGGCATTGCCCAATTTGGATCGCCAAGCCAGTCAATTGGATTTATACCAAACCAGCTCAGAAAATAATTCATTATTCCAAATTTAGGGTGATAAATAAACCGCCAGACTATTGCTACGGCGACAAGAGTCGTTACAACAGGAATAAAATAACTAAGCCTGAATATTCCTTTAAACTTTATCAGTTTTGAATTCAAAAGGATTGCAGCGCCAAGTGAAACAGCTATGGATAAAGGTGAAGCTACAATTACATAGTAAAAAGTATTTTTGAGAGCTGTCCAGAAAAGAGGGTCATCAAACAATTGGAGGTAATTAGTTATACCAACGAACCTGACAGTTGAATAATCACCCAATGCATAAATATCAAAATCAGTTAAGCTTATAATAAAAGCGGCTAAAACCGGAATAAAAAAGAATATAAAAATTGCAGTTAATGCAGGCGCAAGAAAAAAGTAAGCAGAACGTGTAGAAATATTTTTCATTTTTATTAATTATTTCTTGATTGTAACCAGCGTCTTTTCTCCAGTATCCTATCAACATCATTATCAAGCTGCTTCAAAGCTTCATCCACAGTTAAAGCATTTCTTGCAGCAAGTTCAGCGTACTGCTGAACTTTTGAGAAAGCTATCTGTTCCCATTCAGGAACTTTTGGGGTGGCAACTACATGAAAAAACTGTTCGTAAAAAGCTTTCATATAAGGATCGTCTTTCAGGATAGGATCATTCCATGCTTCTTTTATTGAAGGAAGATCATTTAAAAGCTTATAAAATTCTATTTGAATATGTGGTCTTGAAAGATATTCAATTAATTTCCAGGCCTCTTCTTTATGTTGAGAATTATTAAAGATTACAAGGCTTGATCCACCTGCAAGTGAAACACCCGGATAATTATCTTTGTAAGCAGGTAATGGAGCAGTCGACCATTTATCAGTTAAATCTCCCTTCATCCATTTTTTGAACTCAGGAATATTCCAGGGCCCTGAGATATACATACTAAAATATTCGTCTGCAAAAGCCTGATAAACATTTGTAACCTGGGAAATACCGATTGGGGCTAATCTTTCTTTATGAAATTTAACCAGGTAGTTAAATGCTTCTTTAAATTCTTTACTGTTGAAATCTCCTCTTGTATTTTTTTCCTTAAGAATATCAGAGCCTGCTTGCAATCCAAAGATTACAAAAGGTGCCCATTCATTTGTAGGAAGATAAATTGCATATTTATCTTCATTTGGAAAAAGCGCTTTTATTTTTCTTGAAAGATCAAACAGCTCTTCCCAGGTTTTTGGCGAATGATCATATCCCGCTCTTTGAAATATATCTTTACGGTAAAACAAAACCCGGGTATCTACATACCACGGAATTCCATATACTATGCTATCTATTATATTTGTATCCCAGATTCCTTCGAAAAAATTTTCTTTTTTTATAGAAGCAGATTTCTCTATCCATTTATTCATTGGTGTAATAGAATTAAGTGATGAGAACTGGGGAATCCACGTATTTCCAAGCTGACACAAATCCGGAGTGTTATCACTTGCAACAGCAGTTATTAGTTTTTCCTGCGCAGCAGTCCATGGCATCTGCTGAACATGAACTTTTATTCCGGGATTCTCTTTTTCAAATTCCGGTATAAGCTTTATTAAAAATTCAGCTTCAGCGCCCATCGCCCAGAATTTTATTGTTGTGACTCCTTTTTCATTTTTGCTGCAGGAAAATGAGGTGAACAGAATTAAGATTACTACAGAAGTCCTTAAAACCTTCTTACTGTAGGTCTGGAATAATGAAGTGATGAAATAATTGAATATATTTTTAATCATTTTTCCTTAACTCCAGAATTCCAATATTCCAGTATTCCCTTCCTCCTCATTTTATACTTTTCTCACAATCTCAATTTCAAAATCATTTACTGATAGAATATTCTTTCCCTGGATTAATTCAACTTCAATCTTGTATACACCTGTTTTTAGATTTTCCGGTAAGATAATTTCATTTCTTTCCCAATTAAATAGAGTAATTGAGTCTTCGGAAATATATTCAACAGGAATTTCGGAAATAACTTTTTTTTCTATTCTGAATAAAATTTTACAGTTATTAAATTTTTTTTGATAATCATTCACTATCCAGTAATCAATATTTAATTTCTTTCCGGCAAAATACTTTTTTTGTCTTACACTCAATAAAACATATAATGGTTGGAAAGCTTTTTGAAGTGCAAAATACCCTGATTTTTTTTCCACGTAATAATCAATTACAGACCAGGTTATTGAGGGCCAGCAATCAATAAACATAAACTGAAAAATTCCTGTTATATCTTTATTCTTTCCCCTGCGATAAAAATCTACAGCTGTTCTCAATAATTCTGACTGATACTTTTGAGAATTGTTAATGAATTCTTTTATATTCTTTCCTTTATCAACCTCAGCAATGTTAAATGTTTGTTCATATTGAAAATTATGATAAGCCCAGCTATCCCGATCGGGATGATTAATATCTTTTTGGGGAATAAACTTTTTCAATGACTTCAATTCGGGTAAAGCCTGCGCACCAAACTCTGTAACAAGTGGGCCCATAGGTCTTGCTGCAAAATGCTCTTTGTTTCCCCAGTACCATCCATCATAAGGATGCTCTTCATAATTGGAAGCGAGACGAACAATTCTGCTGTCATCAATACTCAGAACAGATTTTTTTAGTATTGGATCGAGAGTTTTAATTTGTTCTCCCGGTTCATTATGGCAGCACCAAAAAGCGATTGAGGGATGATTGTAAAGAAGCTTTACCATGTCTTTAATCTGAAATGAAGCATTAGCAGTAAATTCGGGAGAATCATCATATGTCCACTGAAGCGCAAAATCCTGCCAGATTAATATTCCCTGTCGGTCGCATTCATCATAGTATTCTTTACTGTTTACATGAGCATGCATTCTTAAAATATTTAATGTTGGCTTCTCTTATTAAAGTAACCTGCTCTCTAATTCTTTCTGCATTCAGTTCAGATAAAAACTGAGTGGGAATTACATTTGTACCTCTGAGAAAAAGCTTTTTTCTGTTGAGAAAAAATTCACTCTTTTCATTAAGCTCAACTTCTCTAATCCCAAATTTTACTTCCTCAATGTTTATATATTTTCCTGAAATTTTTAATTCGTATAAATTTGGATTTCCCAAATCCCGGCTCCACCATAGTTCGGGATTTTTTAAATCCAGAAGAAAATCTGCTTTTCCCCTTGATTCATTTAAAGTTACTTCATGAATAAATTTTATTTTTTTACCTGAAGGAGATACAAGTACGACCTTAATTTTATCTTTTAATATAGAATTTGATTTCTTATAATAATTAAGTGAGACTTTTATACTAGCCTTTTCATTTTCAAAATCTATTTGGGAAGATACATTCACAGATTCTAAATAAACTTCATCAGCAAGGTGAAGAAGAACGTTATTCCAGATTCCGCCCGTGTTCTTATCCTGTCCATGTTCATAACTCCATCCACCCGGTCTGCAATCGTGATGATTAAAAATTCCCTTAATTAATTTCTTCTTAAGCGGCCATATTTTTCCAGGTTCCTCACGAGGAGAATTAACTTTAACTACTAACAGATTTTCTTTTTCTTTCACAAAATCGGAAACATCAAAATAAAATGATTGAAAATATCCTTCATGATTTCCCAGGTGTATATCATTCAGCCAGACATCTGCAAAATAATCAACGCCTTTAAATTCAAGGATTGTAAGTTTTGACTTCTCTTTTAAAGAAAATGATTTTGCGAACCATACAACTCCCGAATAATTATGAAGCCCGGCGGGTTCCCAGTTTACCGGAATATTTATTTTTTCTTTTTTCCTTTTTAGAATTAAAGGAGATACATCATTATAGGTCAGCTTACCATTAATATCAGTAATAAAATTCCATTCTCCGTTCAGATATTTTATTTTATCAGTTGGTTTCATTTTCCTCCGTTTAATATAAATGCTGTTCAAGAAGCCATTTGTAAAGTTCATCGTTGTTATAAGTTTCCGTCCACGCATTATGATTGGCTTCGGGATAAATTGTAAAACGCACATTGCTGCCGCAATTTTTTAATGCATTTACAATTCTTTCAGATTCTGAAATATAAACCACATCATCTTTTGCTCCATGAAAAACCCAGACCGGTAAATCTTTAATTATACAGGCATCAAGGTAGTATGAACCGCTTCTCCCGCAAACAGGAGCGATTGCTGCAAAACGTTTAGGCTGAGCAAAGACTAATCTCCAGACACCTTCTCCACCCATACTTAAACCCGTTAAATAAACTCTCGTAGTATCAACACGATAAATTTTTTCAACATCGTCCAATAAGGCTGTAAGTTTAAGTGGATCCCATCTTTGTCCCAATGGGCATTGCGGAGAAATCAAAATAAAAGGGAACTCTTTTCCCTGCTCAACCAGCATCGGGGGTCCGTTTCTTTTAACGAAATTTAAATCCTCTCCTCTTTCTCCTGCACCATGAAGAAAAAGAACCAGGGGCCATTCCTTTTTATCCTGTTCATATCCCGGCGGAAGATAAACAAGATAATTAAAAGATACTTTTATAGTTACTTCTTTTTCAAACTTTGCAGCAGATTGTCTTGATGAATCAATCTGTGAGTAAAGTTTGGTTGCTACCGTTAAAATTAAAATGAGGAATAATATTTTTTTCATAACACTAGTATTTAATAATTACTTCTGCAGGAAACAGATTTATACGAATATTCTTTTTGTCAAAATTGCTTATTTCTTTTCCATTGACAGAAACAGATTTTGGTTCCTGATCATGATTAAAGTTTTTTAAAATTATTCCTCCGGTTGGAAGAGAAACATTCCCGATGAAATTAATTTTGTACTCGTTACCATTTTTTTTAATTGAATAAGACAACTCACCATAATAGGTTGGAAGATTTTCAACAGACATTCCGTTTGGTGAATCTATCCAATCCCTGTAAAGAGCAGCTCCAACAACAAGGGTCGAATCGTATTCTCCGTCTGAGGTGGATTCATAAACAAACATTGAGCGAACAGCATTAATGAAATCCGAGCCAACCCATGTATGAGGCATATCGCCAATGTACCCGGGATTTCTTTCATTCTTCCATACAACTTCTGCCCACTCATTCCATCCGCCTGCGGCGGATTTTGGTTTCTGGTCGTCAAGAAAAAATTTAATGAGTTCATGTGCTCTATCCGGTTCATCCAAAAAAATAAAAGAACCGATCAAACGGTTTTCATAAGGAGTATAAGCTGTCCAATCAATTTTTTTATCTCTCCTGTTTTTGAAAAATTCATAATATTTATCAAAGGTATTTCTTGCATAAGGTTCGGGAAGATTATGCAAGTTCATTACAAGGAGAAATTGCAATTGTTGTTGAGGTTGCATCAAAATCGCCAAGCTCAACACAGCCGGGTATATAATTTATATTCCTCGTTTTGATTGCAAGATTAAGAGAGTTGTATAAAGTTTTCTTTAAATGTGTCCCTGAATTTTTTAACTTTTTCGTAAGAGCTTTTTTCTCTTAGAATTCTTTCAATTTCTGCTGCATCCTTCAGTCCTTTCATTGTAAAGAAATCATCCCAGTATGAATGCATAGGTTTAGCAGAATATCCTTCGTGACTGATTGACTCCGGCATTATTCCGTAATAAGCACGGACACTGTCATTTCTGTTTTTAAAATGATCTGTGGTTCTTTGCGAAATCAGCGTATCCATATAATCAACAGCTTTCAAAACGTGCATCGTTCATTTCGCGCAGAAAAGTCGTGTCTTTTGTAAAATTAAAATACTCTTTTACGAGGTAAATAAATTCACCGTGGCTGTCATTTTCCGGAACAGGATCCGGACCTCTTGAATCAACAACACAGGGAACTTTTCCATTATCATAAATATGATCTGCATACCAATAAATAAAATCTTTAACTTCTTTTACAATTCCCGATTTTAACAAAGCAGAAGAAGTTAATGCACCATCGCGTATCCATGATCTTTCGTAAGATCTTGAACCAGGCTGGATTCCTGCTTTATCCCTATTAATTAAAATATAAGCAAGATTGGATTTCCAGGTATTAACTATTCTGTCTGCAGATTCGGGAAGATTAAATTTTATATAATCTATTTTTGATTCCCAGAAATTAATTGTTTCGGAATAAATATCATTTACCTGTTCTTCATTTGATTCCTCCCCAAAGATTCCTGAATTAGTTCCTGTATCGTATTTATAAAAAGGAACTTCGAGATAAACAGTTTTCTCTTCACCAGGTTTCAGGTTAAAAGAATAACTCAAGCAGGCGCTCGCAAATCCTCTTTTATCTGAAATAAATTTTTGAGCCGGGACTTTATTCTGAGCCAGGAAAAAAGATATATCGCCCTCATCAAAACCTGCTGCACCAAAGTCATCTTCTTTAGTTACGGGGATAATAACCTTATCATCATTTACAAAAATTTTTCCATCCTGATATTTAATTGAATTAATTTCCGTGGCACCACCGGTTATGTTTAGCCATTGATAATAAGGATTTACCTGGAAAGGTCTTATTGTAAGATAGAGATTCCCATTTTGTTGTATTTGAGAATTATTTTTCAGCTTGTACATAATGTATAGAATTGAACTTTTATTTGCATCTCCGGCAGCAAAAACCTTTGTTTCTAAAAAGAGATTATTATAATTCCACACAACAAAAGGAATTGGTAAGTAATTAGCATTTTTTCCCGGCAGATGTTCTCCATCAAGAGATTGCTTTTTTTCAACATCATTCCATGTAATTAACTTCCCACCGGTATAAATAAATGGTTCAATAGAAAAATGTTTTTTATCAGCTTCAACCATACCATCTTCATTAATCAAAGCTTCCTTCATATCGTTATTAACACCAACAATATTCCAGAATGTACCTTCTTCATTTAAATATCTTGGATAATATCCACGGGGATGATCTTTAGCTATGTTTATAAAAAAATTATTTATGTCAGCCGAGTAATCAACATTTTTAACACTTATCTCTTTTATGCCGTAACCATTTCCCCTGCTGCTCTTTAATAAATCTATTTTAATTTTAAATGCATCTTCCTCTTTTAATCTTATATAACTTTTAGCTCCATTCGCATCTTTAACAGAATAAACTTTGTCCCAATCCTTATCATTCTGTGTCAAATAAATATCAAAGTCTTTTGCATAATCATCTTTATCCCAATCAATAACAATCGCTCCAAACTCTCTTCTCTTTTGCAAGGCGAGGATTATGTTTTGGTTTTCTCCATTACCACTCTTCCATTCAGTATCGGATTTATTATCAATAATATTCGGAGCAGAAAAATCTTTATTCAATTTTGATGAAGCAGAAGCTAAAGGTTTTATCGGAGAACTATCTTCCGGAGGAAGTTCTTCAAACTTCAGATCGTCAATCCAGATAGTTCCTTTACCGCCGACGTAAGAGGCAATTGTAAACTCAAGTTTGTCAATTCTTTTTAAAGATTTATCTTCAGTCGGTCCCCAGGCAAAATTAATATGCCGTTTCTTAATTTTTATTTTCGTCCATTCAGTCGGAAAAGTATAATTCCTGTTATTAACCCACCATACATTCTGACCGGTACTGTCAATCAGTTTAAACTCAAGATTGTTTGCCGGTGATTCTGCTTTAAGATAAAATGTAAACTGAAAATTTTCTGGTAGATCTAGAGGGACTAATTTTTGAATTCCGCCGTAGCCTGTTCCTTTTGTAAAATTATAATCAAATCGGATGGCTTTGCCCGAATGTCCTTTATCAAGGCTGACTTGAGTTTCTACACCATCAGATTTATACACTTTCCACTCGTCTCCTGATTCAAAATCATCAAGGAAAGTTTGAGAACTCAAATTTACATTTAAGAAAAAAATCATTCCTGCAAAAAAACAAATCATATTAAATGAATAATTATCAGAACTCTTTCGTATTCTCAATTTTTTAATCCCTCAATATTGTACATAACATTTGCCGGCGGACGTTTATGAATAAGTTCATTCGCCATAAATTTCATATAAGGATCAATATGATTGAAAAACATTTTGTATCCTGCGCATAAATAGTTTAAACCTCCTTCACCATCGGGGGCTTTAATAAAACGGTGCTTCGGACATTCCCCATTGCAGGCAAAACGTACTTCACAGTTTAAACAATAATCCGGAAGTTTATCTTTTTTATCATTCCCGAATTTTACCTGTTGATTTGAACTTACTAAAGATTGTAATGGCTGCTCTATAATGTTTCCAAGGTTATTTTCCGGATACACATAATGATCACAGGAATAAAGGTCGCCATTATGTTCAATAGCAAGAGCTTTGCCGCAGGTTTCATTAAATATGCAAAGACTCTGTTTCATCCCAAGCCAGCTTTCAAGTGATACATCAAATATTTGTATAAAATATTTTCCAACATCATGCTTTATCCATTCATCAAATATTTCACATAGAAACTTTCCATATTGAAGAGGCTCTACAGACCAATCAGTAACTTGTGCAAAATCTTCAAAATCAGGCGAAACAAGTTTTAAAATTTCATTAGGGTTCTTTGCTATTCTTTCTACTATAGGAATGAACTGCATATAACCGCTTCCAGCCTCTTTTAAGAAATTATATACTTCAAGTGGATGGCAAGAATTTTCCTTATGAACCACGGTGAGCGTATTGAATTCAACTTTATGTTTTTTTAAGAAATCAATTCCTTTCATTACTTTATCAAAAGTAGGCTGCCCTCCTTTATAAACTCGATAATAATCGTGTAGTTCTTTCGGTCCATCAATCGAAAGTCCAATTAGAAAATTATTTTCTTTAAAAAAACTACACCATTCATCATCTAACAAAACGCCATTTGTTTGAAAGCCATTCTCAATTCTTTTTTCATGGGAATATTTTTTTTGCAGCTTGACAACTTTCTGGAAATATTCAACACCTAATAAAGTTGGCTCGCCGCCTTGCCATGCAAAGCTGATTGTTTCGGCTTCTTGGCTTTCTATCATTTGTTTGATAAAAGATTCCAGAACATGATTTGACATTTTAAAAGCTTGCTTAAGGGAAGGTTGTTCTGTTCCAGAAGGATAAAGATTTTCCTTTTCAAGATAGAAGCAGTACTTGCAGTCAAGATTGCAGATTGGTCCTATCGGCTTTGCCATTACATGAAAATTGTTCAGAATATTTCCGGAATTCTGTTCCATTAAAATTTATCTGAAGATATACCATAAAAGTAAAAGAGTAATTACGAGAATTATGGAAAGCACAATATTTATTGTCCTCCACCTGCTCTTTTCATGGAGAGCTTTTCTATCGTAAATAAGCCCGGCTAATTTATTTTCATCAGGTTTTTCAGTTGCTAAACTAACTGCAATCAGAACAAAAGAAGTTAGAATGAAAAGGAAGATTGCAAAGTGTAAAAAATTAATTGAAGCTACATATTTTAAGAACTCATTTGATAAAGGTTCCATTTTATTTTGAATTTCAATTATCAGTCTGAATGCGCCGACAACTAAACCGGTAAGTAAAGAAGCAATGGCACCTTTTCCATTTACTCTTTTCCAGAAAATTCCGAATAAAAAGCAAGCAGCTATGGGCGGAGAAATATATGCCTGCACACTCTGAAGATAAACATACATTCTTTCATCGCTTAACAAACTGATAAATGGAATCCACAATAAACCAAGCAAAACCATAACGCCTGTTGTGATTCGCCCAAATGTAACAGTCGTTCTTTCATCTGCATTAGGTCTGAATTTTTTAAATATATCAATAGTAAGAAGTGTTGAGGTAGAATTAAACATCGCACTTAAAGAAGACATCAATGCAGCTAGAAGCCCTGCAATTACCAAACCTCTTAAACCAGTTGGGAGAAGATTTGTTACAAGCCACGCATAAGCCTGATCGCCTTTAACAGACCCGTTTGAAAGATAAAATGCAATAACACCAGGAAGAACAAGTATGAAAACAGGAAGTATCTTTAAAAAACCTGCAAATATAGTTCCGCTTTGTGCGTTCGATAAATTTTTTGCACTTAAAACTCTTTGCACAATGTATTGATCCGTACACCAGTACCAGATTCCAAGGATTGGTGCTCCAAATATAATTCCTGTCCAGGGAAAATCAGGATCGGTCATTGGTTTAAACACACTCCAGAAATTAACAGGAGTATTTGCAACAAGATTATTCCATCCGCCGGCTTTATCAAGCCCGATAAGAGTTAATGCGATTGAACCGATTATCAGGATAAACATCTGAACGAGGTCTGTATAAATAACTGCAGATAAGCCGCCCATTACAGTATATAGCCCTGTAATAAGAACAATTATTACAGCTGAAGTATACATATCTACTCCAATTACTGCCCGTAGAAGAATACCACCGGCATAAAGTGCGATTGAAATTTTTGTTAATACATAACCTATAATTGAAATTGTACTAAGGTAATATCTTGCTGCAGGATTATATCTTCTTTCAAGAAACTCCGGCATTGTAAAGACACCGGATTTAAGATAAAATGGAGTGAAGACCCAGCCAAGTAAAAGTAAGATAAGACAGGCGAGCCATTCAAATTGCCCGACTGCAAGTCCGGATTGTGAACCTGTACCTGCAAGTCCGAGAAAATGTTCGCTTGAAATATTTGTTGCGAATAAAGATGCTCCGATTGCAATCCAGCCGATACTTCTTCCGGCAAGAAAATATTCCTCACTGCTTTTGCTTTTCTTTCTGAAATAGAATCCAATGGAGAGCACAATAAGGATGTAAATAAGAACAATAATAAAATCAGTTGTAGAAATATTTAGTACCATAAATGCTCTTTATTTTTTAATAAAAGAAATTAATTATGAGCTATTAATTATTTTGGTTTTCTTTTATCCGCTCTCCAGAAAATATCTTTTCTCAATGGAATCTGCATTCCGTTTGTTGATTCAAGCCAGGCATATATTTTTTTATTTAGTTCTTTCCATAAGTCCTGGTGTTCAGGTTTATTTATTAAGTTATGTTTTTCTTCAGGATCATTTTCAATATCGTAGAGTTCATCTATGTCCCAAATTCCATGGTAAGTCATATACTTATACTTATTGGTTCTTATTCCAAATACTGTAGGAGTTTGAGGAAAAGGTCTCTCCCAGAAATATTCATAAAATATATGCTCTCTCCATTCGGTATGTTCCCCTTTCAGCAAAGGGACAAAAGATTTTCCATCCATTTGATCAGGGGTTTTAATTCCAGCTAAGTCTAAAATTGTCGGGGCAATATCTATATTCTGAACCAGCTCGGAAATTTTAATACCCGGTTTAATTAATCCCGGTGAATATGCAAGAAGCGGAACGCGGACTGATTCTTCATACATTTGTCTCTTATCAATTAAACCATGTTCGCCAAGAGAAAAACCATTATCACCCATATAAAAAACTATGGTAGATTTATCAAGTCCCGATTCTTTTAAAGTCTCGAAAACTTTTCCGATACCCTCATCAAGAGCTAAAAGAGTTTCACAATAGTTTCTGTAAAAGTCATCAAACTGCATTGCACCATGATACATGAAATCAACACCATGCCAGCTGTTGCGCTGTTCTTTAACCCATCTTGGTTTATCAGCATAATTTTCTTCTGTATCAGCCATTGTATCAGGGTAATCAATTTTTTCATTTGTATATTTACCCTTGTGTCTTTCGGCTGGAATAAATTCCGCATGAACAGCTTTATGAGAAAGATATAAAAAGAAAGGTTTGCCTGTCCCATTTGCGGGATCTCTTTTATGTTTTACAAAATCAACAGCATACTCTGTTAAGATATCTGTTATATATCCTTCTCTTTTAACCTCTTTACCATCAATGTTTAAAACAGGATCATTATAAACTCCCTGACCTCTGAAACTTATCCATTTATCAAAACCTTTTCTAGGTTCATCACTGTTACTTCCCATATGCCATTTACCCATAAAAGCAGTTTCATAACCCCGCTGCTGAAGATATTCAGGGAAGAAAATATTATCGGGCGGAACAGGCGAATCATTATCCACAACCTGGTGTTTGTGGGAAAACATTCCGGTTAAAATTGAAGCACGGCTTGGAGAACATAAAGCAGTTGTTACAAATGCGTTTTGTATATGAGCCCCTTCCCTTGCCATTTTATCCATATTAGGAGTTTCCAAAAATTTTGGTTTCCCCATGAAGCTCATAAAATCATAACGGTGATCATCACTAAGAATAAATATTATATTGGGGGTTTTGGAATCGGGATTAAATTCTATTTCAGGATTTGTTTTTTCTTGAGGAAAACTGAAAGTGTTGACAAACGGCAAAGCTACTGCTGAAGCACCAACTTTTTCAATAAACTTTCTTCTTGTGTAATTTGATTTTTTTTCTTTCATTACTCTTCAATCACTTCAAACGAAGTTGTCAGCAAATCGACAGAATTTCCGCCGATCATTATATTGAATTTTCCCGGTTCAACAACTGATTTCATATCTATATTAAGAAATGAAAGCATATCCGGAGTAATTTTAAAATTAACAGTTCTCGTTTCACCGGGTTTTAAATTAATTTTTCGAAATCCTTTAAGCTCTTTAACGGGTCTTGTTACGCTTCCAACCAAATCCTGTAAATATAATTGAATAACTTCTTCTCCTTCAACATTTCCTGAATTCTTTACATCTATACTTACATTAAGTGAATCACCATTTGAAATTTTATTCTTATCTGTTTTAATATTTTGATAATTAAAAGTTGTATAGCTAAGTCCATATCCAAAAGGATACAGAGGTGTTAAAGGCAGATCGAGATATTGAGATGTATTATGATTCTTCTTATCGCCCGGTCTCCCGGTATTTTTATGGTTATAGTAGATTGGTATCTGCCCGACAGTCCTTGGAAAAGTTACGGGAAGTTTACCGGAAGGATTGTAGTCGCCAAACAGTACTTGAGCAATTGCATCACCGGATTTTATTCCAAGAAACCATGCTTCAACAATTGCAGGAATATTTTCATCTATCCATTCAATTGAAAGTGGTCTGCCATTCATTAAAACAACAACAACTGGTTTACCGGTTTTGTAAATTTCTTCTGCAAGCTTTTGCTGTACTCCGGGTAAATCAAGTGAAGAACGGCTGCAAGCTTCACCGGACATATTACGGCTTTCGCCCAGACACAAAATAACCACATCCGATTCATTAGCAGTTTGGATGGCATCGTCAAAACCGGCAGTTGATTGGCTGTCAATATCACAACCTTTCGAAAAAAGAATCTCTGTTTTATCAGAAAGATATTTTTTTAATCCGTCAACAACAGTTGTTACATCATCAGGATTGCCCACAGTTGCCCAGGGACCTAATGGATCTTTTTTTGAATCTGCAAGCGGACCTATGACGGCTATTTTTTTTAAATCCTTCTTTAAAGGTAACAGTGAATCGTTATTCTTTAAAAGAACAATAGATCTTTTTGCAACTTCAAGTGCAGCATTTTTAATTTCTTCACTCATAATAATTTTTTGTTCACGCTCTTTGCTACAATATTTAAATGGGTCATCAAACAAGCCGAGAAGAAATTTAATTCTTAAGATTCTCCTTACTGATTCGTTAATAACCTCTTCGGAAACTTTATTTTCTTTTACTAGTTCAGTCAAATGAGTTATGAACGCGCGGGATTCCATATCCATATCCAAACCGGCATTAATCGAAATTCTGCCGGCATCTTTTAAATCTTCAGCAAAACCATGGTTAACAAGTTCTCCAACAGAATTCCAATCACTTACGACAAAACCTTTAAAACCCCACTCATTTCTTAAAATGTCAGTCATTAAAGTTTTATTTCCGGATGATGGAACTCCATTAATTTCATTAAACGATGCCATTATTGTTTGAACACCGGCATCTACTGCGGATTTGTATGGAGGCAAATAAACTTCCCGTAAAGTTCTTTCCGAAATATCAACTGTATTATAATCCCTTCCCCCTTCGGCACCTCCGTATGCAGCAAAATGTTTTGCGCATGCAATTATATTACTATTTGAAAAATCTCCCTGGTAACCTTTTACACGGGCGTGAGACATAAGCGAACCGAGATATGGATCTTCGCCTGAACCTTCAACTATTCTGCCCCAGCGGGGATCACGTGCAATATCAACCATTGGAGAAAATGTCCAGTGAATTCCCGCTGAAGATGCTTCAAGCGCCTCATAGTGAGCAGACATTTCAATTAATTCGGGCTGCCATGTACTTGCTTCTCCCAATGGCACCGGGAAAGTTGTTCTGAAACCATGAATAACATCAAGTCCGAAGAGTAAAGGAATCTTCATCCGTGATTCATTTACTGCAATCTTCTGTAATTCATATGTAAATTCTGCACCGATAGCATTTAAAAAAGAACCAACTTTTCCTTCTTTAATCATTTCCCGGTATTGATCCGGAATTTGAATTTTTACTGTTGGACCCCAACCTACACCGTATGAAAGTTGATTCAATTGCCCAATCTTCTCTTCCAGCGACATTTTTGATAAAAGGTCCTCTACCTGAGCATTGTAAGTTTCCTGAGCTAAAAGAAGCGGTGATAAGAAAAAATAAATCAAAATGGTATAGAGAAATAGGGTAAAGGGAACAACCGTTTTTGAACTAATCCGACCACGTTTCCACGCGTGCCTTATACCTTTATGCCTGTATACCCTCATACTATTTATCCTCTTTTAGTTTAGTAAACCCCAATTTCTCCAATCCTTTATTAATCACAGAGTCCTTCATTGCATATTTCCAAACAAGACCTGATTTATAATTTTCAATCATTATAACAATTGGTCCTTCATCTAAGCCTAAATAATCCTTATCATACCAATCAACAGTAAGATTAAATGCATCTTTAAATCCATATTTACCCCAGAGTCCTTTATCTCCATATTTATCATACATATTTTTTAGCGTTGGAATACAAACTTCCGGGGCAAAAGGAATAGAACCGGCAGCAGCTTCCGGAGTTATTGTGCCGTCTTCTGCTATAGTATTATCCGGCCCACTTGCACCTCTTCCCGCATATCCATAAAATCTTTTCCCATCTTTTCGAAATCACCCGGGCCATCGCAGGCACTAATACCCCAGGTTAAAGAATCATAACCAACCCATCCATTCGGGATTTTGAATACAGTATTTCCAGTTTGTTAAAGTTGCTCTTCGTGAATTTTCAAAATAATCAATTCCCTTTTCTTTTAAATATTTATCTGCCAATCCCCTGAAGTCTACAAACATTTCAGAATACTGGTGACCGAACAGCGGAGGAAAAATGACGTGAGGAAGTCCTTCATAAGGTTCTCTCCATTTATAACCGGCAAGCCAGGCATCGTAAGATTTTTGCGGTTCATTTAGATTTGTCCCTGCAGCAATAATATAAAGATACAAAGCTTCGGTATAACCAAACCATCCATAATCACCCAGGCCTTTTTCAGGTCTGTAACCCATTGATATTAATCCTTCGTGTCCTTTATGGCTGGAGTTTTCAATCAAAGCCCAATTCCAATTAATTCTGTTTGTTAATTTTTCACCGAGTTCCCGAATTTGTTTTTCTGTTTTATTATCCCGGTTATAATACTGCATTGCAAAACGAATTCCCGCAATTAACCAGGCAGTATCGATTGTAGAAAGCTCACTCTTCCATTCTCTCTTGCCCGTTTGCATATTAAGGAAATGATAATAAAAACCGTTATAGCCTGTTGCATCCGGTTGAGCGCTTTGTTCGGAATTGAATAAAAAGTTAACAAGATTATAAGTTAGTTCGGCCGCTTTCTCACGGGTTATCCAGTTATGTTCTGCACCAATTGCCCAGGCAACAACTCCCCAGCCAACAGCAGCAATTGAACAAGCAGATTCTTCAGTCGTGCGGTCTTTAACCAATCCATTCTCAGGATTTATTTCATTTATAAAAAAAAGAAATGACCGGTGCTGAAGTGTATCAAGAAATTTATTTTCTTCTTCGGTAGGTATATATTGAGCAAAGTTTATCTGTATAAAAATTAAAAAGAAGATACCGGGGATTTTTTTCATTATTAATTCCAGAATTGTATTAGAAATATTAATTTTTAAGGAACATTCCTTTCGCTAAAAAATACTCCTGGTTAATTACTGAATATTATTTTATAAGACACATTTTATTTATAAAATTTTTCCCATTTGCAGTCATTACATAAAAATATATTCCGCTTGAAAGATTTTCTCCGCTAAACCTGATTTTATAAATCCCGGGGTTCTTTTCTTCATTAACAAGTGTTGAAATTTTCTTCCCCAGTATATCATAAACCTTTATTGTTACAAATCCTTGCTGCGGGACTTTATATTCAATAGTTGTTTCCGGATTAAAAGGGTTAGGATAATTGTTTGCCAGTGTATATTCTGCTGGAATTTCATTTTCATTTTTCACATCAGTAAAATCCGGGACAAAACCTATTGAATCGAGCATCGGTTGAATTTCAGGATTCGCCATAAAATTATTCCAGATAAGCTGCGATCTGTAATTTTCAATCATAATTATTATAGGACCTTCATCAATTGCAAGATAGCTGCCTGCATACCAGTTCTGAGTAAGATTAAAAGCATCTTTAAAACCATATTGTCCCCAGAGATTGGCACCATACTCATAGTAAAAACTTTTTAAAGCAGCTATTGATTCCTGCGGAGTATAAGGCATTGAAGAAAGTGCTGCTGTCGGTGCAATAGTTCCGTTATCATTATTCGGCTCGAAAGCATTATAACCAAACGGACCATCGCAGGCTGTTAATCCCCAGGTATCCTATCATAACCAGCATAGCCATGAGGATTAGCAATACAATATGCCCGGTTTATTAAGGTATGATTTTTATTATTAAAAAAATAATTAGTGTATGCATCTTTCTTATTCCTTGGATCGAAGCCCAGGAAAGAATAATGCGCAAAGAAGAGAGGTCCGCCGTTCGGCCAGCCAACATAAAGAGGAAAGCCATAATACGAATTTCCATTTACATAATTTGGGCTGCTTGCCCATCCCAATTGATATAGAGAAGCAGGTATCGGATGAGTCGGTGATGCAATTGCCAGAAGATAGGTAATCATTGTTTCATTCGGACCTTGCAAAGGGAAATTCATTATCCAGCCGTAATTAGGAGACCAATGCCAGTAAAGAAAATTTCCATTATCTTTTCGGTACCAATCCCATTCAACAGATTCCCAAATGGAAGTAATCAGGTTCCTTATTTGTTCTTCATCAGTGTTATTCTGATTAAAGTATTGCCTTGCGGCTAATAACCCTTGTACCATAAAAGCTGTTTCAACAAGATCACCACCGTTATCATATTGACTGAATGGAATTACTGCTCCTGTTGTTCCATTCAACCAATGAGGGAATACACCATGAAATCTGTCCGCATTATTGGTTAGGAAATTCAGAATTTTCAGAATTCTTTCAACTCCTTGTGCTCTTGTGATAAATCCCCTTTCAATACCCACGAGAATTGCCATTACTCCGAATCCTGAGCCCCCTGTTGTTACAATTTCATCACTGCCGTTAGACCTGTCTCTTGCCAAACCTGAAACCGGGTGCCCGAAGTCCCAGAAATATTTGAAAGTAGCTTCCTGAACCATATCGAGCAAAACACTATCGGGCAAGGAAGTAGTAGATGCTGTAACTTCATCACTCAATTCAGATTCATTCCCGCTCAAATCATAAGCAGAAATTTTATATCTGTATGTTTTAGGAGGGGTACCGATGTTATCATTATAGTAAGTTGTAATTTTATTTGTTGCTGCAATTATTTCAAAATTACTTGTGCTGTCAGCACGGTAAATTCTATAGCCATTAAGATCAATTTCACTATTAGGATTCCAATCCAGGTGAATAGAAACATCATGAGCTAATGCAACCAAACCTGTTGGAACGGCGGGGGCAACAGTATCGGTATCATTAATCGCTTTTATCCTGATTTCATCAAGGTAAATTGTATGTAAAGATCCATCAGGATTATCCTGTCCGAAATAAATTGTTTTGATGTTTGTTAAATCGGCATTACCGGGATTTTGGATGAAAGGAGTTAAAGGAATAGAAATTCTAATCCAGTAGTCTTCTTCAATCCTGTTAAAGAAATTTGAAAGCTTCTGCTTTGCAGTTATATTATTCTGAGTATCCTCGAGATAAATAACGGGAAGTGCACCAGAATCTATTACAGAAGAAGAGAATGTGTAAAAGGTTATTGAATCTTTAATAGTTACGTCATGAGAAATCCATCCTTCTTCAGCAACTGAAATTCCCCAGTCTCCGCCGGAAGAAGATTTCCATCTTAATCTTAAAGAATTTATTCCTGAATATTTACGGGATGCATCTACCGGGAATTTTGTTCCATTAGTTAACGCAACTACACTGCCATTATTGTAAAAACCAAAACTAGGATCATAATAATTACTGTTTGGGCTATCCCCAAAAAAAACATACTCCTGGCCAAATGAAACAATAGATAGAAATAAAACTATTAATAGTGTTCTCATTACAACTCTTTTATCCATTCATCTATAATTATTGAGCTAAATCTTTTTTCTTAAGCCATATATCATACCATCCGGCAAATTGTTCTGTGTAAGGGACAGCAAATATTTCTCCGCCAAATCCCATATACCTTACAACCATCAGGTTCATAAAAATATCATCTATGCCCTTCAAAACATTTTCATTAATTTCCACACCATATTTATCAGCTAAACGTGCATTATACTCATTAACATATTTTTCAAAGCGAATTAATGTTAATTGAGTTACCAGCTGTTCTCTAACTTCATCAAAACTTTTTGAATAACTGGTTGTGTCTTCTTTTTTTCCAATCAGCTGGAAGATTGAGTAACCCTCATCTAATTTTATTGGACCGTATATATCTCCAACTTCCATTTCAGAAGCTGCTTTTCCAATTTCGCCATGTTCAGTAGCAGGAAAAAAACCAAATTCACCGCCTTTATCTTTAAGGGAATCTCTTTTCGTGTATTGTTTTGCTAAATCTCTTAAATCTTTCCCGCTTGATATCTCACTCAAAATTTTCTCCATAACCGCTAGGCTGTCTGTAAGCACTTCAACAACATTGACTAACTCCATCGGGATGATTTCTTTCCAATCATTCTGCTTATAAATAGAATAAGCCTCCTGTTCAGAAACTTTTATTGAATCGAACATACTTCCCATTAACAATTTAGACAAGTAAGAATCTTTCCACATCCCGATATATTTTTTAACATCAGGAGAATTATCCAATCCATTTTTTTTCCCTTCATAAGTAAGCAGCTGATCTTCAATAAATTTTCTTATATAAGAAGATAGTGATGCCCTGATACTTAATTCACTTGTATCTTTTACATAAAATCCATCCTGGCTTAGCTGGTTCAAAAAATATTCTACTTTGATAGGATTATCATTAAGTTTTATAAAAATTTTATTCTGAATTTCAGTATCAAGTAACCGGTTTACAGATGTTACTTCAATCCCATTTAAATATATTTTATTGTTTTTAACTTCACCAATTTGATCAATCGCTATTTCATTTGAAGAATATTTGGCTTTAAACTTCGGTACAAAAATTCTGATCAATCTTTCAAAAATTTCTCTGTCCGCTGAAATTTTAAATTGATTGAAATAATTGTGGTAGTAATCCAGGTATGTTTTATACTCTGCTCTTGTTTCAACAATTCTTTTCACATCATCAAGAACAAGATCCTCACCTTTTAAATCCTGATTAGGTCCAATATCAATTAATTTTAATAAATAATACCCATCTTTGGATTCTACAGGAGCTGTAAACTCTCCAACATTTAGCCTGTAAATATTATCCTCAACTTGTTTGTCCATTGTTCCAAAAGTTATTTTGTTTGGTTCCGCCTGGTCTTTTACTTCAGGCCGTAATGAGAGAAGTGAATCGAAAGATACACTGGATTTGAGTTGAAGATAAATGTTTTCTATTTCTTCTTTATTTGGCGAGAATATAAATTTTACTTTAAGTGATTTCCTGATTCTTTGTAAACCTTGATTTATTTCATCCTGTGTATAGACAGCTTTATTTTTTATTTCACGGTTGTATAATGCATCCCTCACATACATATTCTCAAGAGGATTAATTATATTGTTAAAGATTTGTAATGTGTCATAACCTTTTTCTTTTGCTTCAAGAGATAAAAGTTTTTCCGCAATCAGCTGCTCCAAAAATTTTTGCTTTGCCGCTAATTTATCACTCTCCTGAAGAAGCTTAGGATGAACACTGAAATCAAATCTCTCTTTGAATTCAGATTCATATATTTTATAATTACCAACTTTTGCAACAACCTTCTCTTGTTGTTGAGCATAAAGGGATATAAAACATATTGCCAATAATAAAAACAATCTGATTAACATAATTCAATCTAACATTCTTGACAGGCATAAGTTATATGGAATATGAAATTTGAGAGTTGAACATTGATTATGAATATAATCAAAATTCAATTTTCAGTTTAATCTTATTTAACATATACCTGCACTTTTATTTAAAAATGAATACCCACAGTAAACCTATGTGTACTATTTAAGCGACCGTAATCAGCCCAGGCATAGTCAAAACTAACATTAGTAGTTCCTGCAAAACCTACTTTAGCACCTGCACCCAGAACAAGCCCTCCCTCCGAATCCTCCAGGAATAAATCCCTGTATCCACCTCTAACAGCGAATGTATTTAGAAACAACCACTCGCCACCAATGTTAATCCTTTCGTTATTATCATTCGAATGCATTGCATCGGAAGAAATAATCAGTTGGTTCCAATCCGTAAGATTAACAGAATAAGAAAGCCCAACTCTAAATAATGTGGGCAGCGCGAATGAACCCATTCTTAATTCAGCAGGAAGTCTGGGGTTACCGCCATGTTGTTCAGGGTCAGCATCATAATTAAAGAAAATATCCCTTCCATCGTAAGAAGCACGGGGACCAAAGTTTGATACACTTGCACCGATTGATAATCCTTCAATTTCAGTTTGATATTGAACTCCAAAGTTAAGTGCGAAATCTACAAGGCTGGTGTTATAAATTGTTTCCTGTATATAATTGCCTGCAATACCTGCTGATACTCTGTCGGTTAATTTAATTCCATATGCAATTCCCAGCGATAGGTTTGTTACATCATAGTAAAGACCGGTATTTTTTTCTTTCTCAACGTATGTTATTTCAATATCACCAGAATTTACTGAAGTAATCTGCAGAGCAAAAGTACCAAGGCCTTCTATATTAAAAGCTGCAGTAGCATAATTGTATTTTATATCTGCAAGCCATTGATTATAGGTAAACTGAATATCAATTCCCTGCAAACCTCCAAGACTTGCCGGATTATAAAAAGCTGCTGAAGCCTCATTTGAAAGTGAAGTCCCTGCATTACCCATTGCAACTAGTCTTGAACTCGGTTCAATTTTAAGAAACTGTCCAATGGTTGTTCCAACTTTACTCTGGCAAAAAACATTTGTTGTATAAAAAACAAAAATTGTTATTAATAAAATTTTAGTTATTGTCTTCATCTTTTCCACCATTATTTAATGATAGCAAATTTGCCGATATAATCTTCCAGCCCGGCAGCTTCAACGTGATAAATATAAAGCCCGGGGGCTACTTCTAAATTATCTTTAGTACGTAAATTCCATGCAACATACCCCTGAAACCCATTATCCTGGCGAAGAGTTTGAACCAGTTCACCTGTGATAGTATAAATCCTGACAACTGAATTTACTGGCAGTGCTCTGAATTCTATTCTTCTTTCCCCACGACCGGTTTGTGCATATGGAGCTTGTTCAAATGATGCCATTCCTAAATAAGGATTCGGAACCACATAAGGTTTTTCAACATAATCTGTAGTTAATTTTGAAGCATCGATAAAAGATGAATCAGTTACAAACCTGAATACATCCGATTCATTAAACGGAACATTAATAGTAAGCTGATAAATATCACCACCAACAGGAAAAATTGAATTTGCATATTTAGGTCCGTTTATTGTATCAACGGTTACTCTCCAAACAGGAGTTTGAGTAGTTGGATTACCCGGTTTTGGTGAAAGAATTTCAATAAAATCATCCTTATCGCTAATAACCATATTGTTATCTACATCTTTGAATCTGAAATCCGCCTGGAATTCGCCACCCGATTTAGGATATCCGATGATTTTAAATTTAGTGGGAACTGCAGGAACCCCTATAGTTGATTTGGAAGTATCAACAACTTCATTAAAAAACATAATAGAATAATCTGCAGGATAACTATCACGTACTTCGTTAGGTGAAGTTGTTGTAGTTGAAATTTTTGTTTTAAGAACCAGATTTGACTGACTATTTGGCAAAAATCCTGAGTTTATGGTGTCTGGTTCCACATTAAAAGGAGTAAATACAAGAGGCAGCATTCCTTCACCAACCGGCCCTTCCCCAAGGGCAAGCAAATCGGTTCCTCCTGTAAAAACTGTATCACTCATTCCATTGGTTATATCATATAGCTCATAGCTTACCGCTTTAATTGAATCCGATGGTGATTTAAACCTTATTTCAAATGTATGATTTGCCGGAATGATATCGGGATTAGGTATATCTAATGAAACATTTCCAACTCCATATCCTTGTTCATGCTCGAGATTTGTATATGTTCCTGGTTTATAACCCGGTGCTTGTGCATTCGGATAAACAATTACAATATTTCTCGGAAGTATAATACCACCTCTTAAAGTTTGGTTAACAGTAATAGCACTCTCAGACGGATATACATTAAGCTGCGGAATTCCCCGGTCGAATGCAGTTACTGCATAAAAATATCTTTGCCCGTTCACAACAGTTGTATCTTTAAAGGTGTGCTTCAAACCAGAATCATTTCCCAGGAAAAATTGTAAACCTTCCACTGAAATACTACTATAATCAAGCAAACCATCCTGTAGATCAAAAACTGCTAATGCTTTACCAGGACCGAGTGGTCCTAATCCCTGAGCATCATAAACAACCTGAGGATCAAGGAAACTCTCATCGGTGCTGCGGTATATTTTATAACCTTCAAAATCATTGGTATTCGTTATTGGATCGAAAGCATCTTCTGCGGCATTATCCCATGTAAGATTAACAAATCCATCACCGGCATAAGCTTTAAGTGTCGGAAGCGGAGGAGGGGTAGCAAACTGGTAGTTTGCATCATAAATTGTTTGAACAATCTGAACTGTTTTTCTCATCTGGTGAAGATCAACGCCGAAAGCCAGAGCAAGGCTAAACCTCTCCGTTTTTGCGGTGCTAAGAAAGAACGGACCTGATGCAAAAAGAAAACCTATATTATAATTAGTAATGTGCGGGTCCGGCGGAAAAGGCGTTGGACCAGAGAACTGTTCATATAACTGCTTTGGCCACATCATTGCATCCATAAAGAAAACTATATTGTCAGTTTCTCCTATTCCACCTGCACCAACCCTAATCCTGTTTAATTTAAATCCTGTTAAGCCAATTTGATCAGATTCATTTAAATCCGTGCGGTCAAAATTAGGTTCACCGGCCGTAGGAATGGAATCATTTTCGCCGGTATCATTTGTTCCAAAAATTCCGTCAGCGCCGGTATCATTATTTTCAGTCCAGTCAAGATCTTCATCACCTGTCCACCAAATTCCTCTCTGGAATGCGGGGCGAAGTCTGAAGTCAGCATACCTGTTTAATTTTGATGTGTCATAATGGGTGGTTATATAATTAAGGATATTACCCTGACCAACTATTTTTTGTCCGGGACCACTATCTCTTGCTTCATCAATAATTCCATCTTCATCATTATCAATACCGTCAACCGGATTTCCAGGAGTTTCCAGATATGCATAACCAAGGTAACCTGTTTTTCCAAACTGACCGTGTCCATTATAATCCCATGTATAAACCAGATCCAAACCGTTCGTGGTATCGTAAAAAGCATTATCATCATCACTTTCATAAACCAGATCAAAAGGACTTAAGGACCCTCCCCCAACTCCGGAATCCATATATAAACCAAAAATTACATTATAATCATATACTGTCGTTCCTTCATTGGAAATATCATAATGCCAGAAGATTACGTCTCTTGCCTGAATATTAGCCCATTGGAAACCTCTTTGTTCAACTCTCAGAGCCATACCCCTACGTGTATTATCTCTTACATCAGGATAAAAATTCCACTTGGAATAATAATCATCATCATATACACAATAACTTTCCTCATCGGCATTAGGCCTTTTCCCAAAATAGCCATTCCAGCTTCCGCTCCAGCCGGGGTCATCAGGATCATTTAATTTATCATACCATGCATCGGGCCAGGTGCGTGGATCGTTACTAACTGCGGGAGATCTTCCAATATTTATTGATGGATTAAGCTGAAGAAAACCGGGGCGGGGATTAAATCTTTGTAATCTTCCAGTAGAAGGATTTGTTTCCTGTCTTTCACGATAACCAGTTTCCATTATATAAAAATCCTGCATCTGTCCATTAACAAGTTCCTGGAGTTTAGCAAGAACAAATGGTGTTACACCATCGCTGTAATTTTCAAGAGATCCTTTGGGCCATTCCATTGAATGGAAAATAGTATAGTCGGGATTGGTTTGATAATCTCCCACCATACCATAATTATAAAAAAGAGTTCGAATTCTGTTTGCATCATGTGTACCCTGCCGGACATAATCTTCATTACCTCTCTGATCTTTCGGGACCAAATCAAAATACTGAGCGTGGACGTTTGGCAGATAACTAAATATCAGAATAATAAACAAGGACTTACAGAGTTTCTTCATTAAATTTTTGATTAGCATTTTAATTACTCCTGAATGAGATACCAAATTCAATTCTACGCGGGGGACTAAATCTATTCGGGTCTAATGGTTCTCCCGGTCTTAAAGTTAATGATGTTTCAGGATTACCTGTATCGGCAAACACTGCTCCATTAACAAAGTTCTGATTGAATACATTAAAGACTCGCATGAAAACACTGAAAAATGCTGCATTAAAATTAAAATATTTTTCAGCACGTAAATCAACAGTTACATAGCTCGGTTTTCTACCTGAGTTCTGTTCCTGCACTGTCATAAAGCCTACACCAAGTTCCGGTGTATATGGCTGCCCGGAAGCATACCTTATTATTGTACTTATAGAAAAATCATCCGGAATCTGGTAAAGAGCAGTTATATTCAAGGTATGTCTTTGGTCCCATGTAAAAGGAATATCGCGGGGACGAGGATCCTGTCCGCCTAAAGCTCTGTTGGCAGTTTCATTAGGGTCGCTGGAATTTCCATTTGCAAAAAGAAGGCTGTAATCAATTGATGCACCAAAATTGCCAACTGGTCGTTGAACTAATGAAAATGTTATACCCGAAACACTTCCATAATCTGTGTTTGTATTCCGTGCATACTGACCAAAATTATAAGTTTCAATCACTTCAGTTCCTAAGAGATCTCTTATATCTTTATAGAAAAAAGTTAAATCAATTCCAAGGTTGTCATTTAATGCCTGCTTTAAACCTACTTCATATTGTACGGTTACCTGGGGGCGAAGATCAGGATTACCCAAGTAATCCTGTTGATAGGTAGCCCCGCCGGTTAAAAATTCCAGGACCTGATAATTTGCATTTTCATATAGAGCATTGTAATTAGGCATCTGGTAGAAATGCCCGTAAGAAAAATGTAAAGCAGATTTATCCGTTAATGGAAAACCGAAACCAAGGCGTGGTGCAAGAGTATGTTTTATCTTAGATTTTATAAGAACGGATCCCGGGACCCCGTTAATAGTATTTGCCGGGTTTTGAAGATTACTTGGAATTAATGCCTGGGGGTCAAAATATTCATATCTCAAACCTGCCCGAACAACCAGGTCGCCAAGTTCAATTCTGTCCTGTATATAAGCGGCACCCTGAATTGGTTTATATGTTTCAACTTTTTTAAAACGCGGGTCAACAGGATCTATTTCTTTAGGCTGTAATCTTACAATTCCTGTCTGGGGATCAGATTGAATAACAAGCTGTCCGGGAGGACCAAACTTCAATTCATTGATCTGCCCTTCAACGCCTGCTTCTAAAAAATTTGATTTGTTAAACTGCCAGGTGTAATCCAGTTTTGAAACAAGAAAATTTGTCAGCTGTGAATTACGACCATAGTCAACTCCGGAAATAATTGCACCATATTCATATCCTGAAATAGATTTTGGATAATCAGCAGCAATATATCTCGGATCGTAAATAGATTTATATTTGTATTCTTTATAGTCATAATAATTATGTCGAATACTTAGTTTATAAAACATTTCATTAGAGAGTGTATGGGTAAAATCAATTCCATGATTAATAGAAAATGTCTGCTTGTCTTTTAGTCCATCGGGGTTCAGACGATAAGCGAAATTATAAGCCTTACCCCACAGGTAATTCACTATTGCTATGTAGCTTAATGAAACTTTTTGAATTGAATTATTTGTCAATTTAAACTGACCGCTCCATTCATCGTAAGGATCAAGTGGAACTTTTTTTCTATCTCCGGTAGGATAAACTATTCCGGCACCAATGTTATTTGAATCAGTCGGTTCAAATCTTCTTTCACCATATAAAAATCCATCATTATGGAATCTTCTTCCGCTTATTAAGAATGTAGTATTTGGAATATATGTGGGACCGCTTAAAGTAAGCTGATAGTTTTGCAGGGTATATGGTAAAAAATCCTTATTGTTTGGGTAACGGGTATTATCAAAGGGTAAATAATCTCCACCATAAATTTCACCTGAGAAAGCAAATTTATCACCCCCGCTTTTTAAAGTAGTATTAACAATCCCGGACATTGCCTGTCCATACTTGGCATCAAAAGTACCGCTTACAACGGACACCTGTTCTATTATTGAACGGTCGATTGAGAGACTTGCCTGGTTATTAAACGGGTTATTAATACTTACACCTTCAACCTGGAATTGAACTTCACCTCCTCTTCCTCCCCGTATATGAAACTGACCATCTGTGGTTTGAACACTGCCAGCCTGGAGGTTCACAATATCGGATAAGTTTTGAACAGGAAGTGATCTTATATCTTCTTTTGAAATATTTTTTACTGTGCTGGTTTGATTAAATTCTACTATCGGTTTTTCAGCAACAATTGTAACAACCTCCCCTTCTATAACTTCAGGATTTAATGTAACATCAATACTTGTAGTTCTATCAACATTTACAGAAACATTCTGAATAACTTTAGCCTGATAACCGATATATCTGTAGTTAACCGTGTAGGTTCCCGGCCGTACATTTAAAATAGAATAAAATCCGTCAAAATCTGTTGCGGCACCCTGAGTTGTCCCCGCAATTAAAACATTAACTCCGATTAATGGCTCACCATTTTCGTCAGTAACCTTTCCGGATAGTTTTCCAGACTGGGCATAATGAAACGGAGAATATAAAACGATAAGCAAAAAAAGCAGAATGTATTTCTTATAAGAGTCAAAGAATTCCTGTAAAATATACATCATAATCCACCAAGTATTATTAATACATTTTTTATTAAATCCTCAGAGTACAGGGATTATTCGTCCCTGTACTCTGAAGGAATAATTTACTTAAGAAGTACCATTTTATTTACCTGAGTATTAACTACCTGTGAACTGGATAAGTTAGTAACTTTTAACTGGTACAGGTAAACACCGGAAGATAATCCACTTCCATCAAATTTAAATTCATCAAACCCCGGCTGAACATTTAATTTCCTCATTACAGAAACTGTCTGACCTAAAATATTATAGACAGATAGTGTAACATCAGCATTTACATTAGTTGAATATTTAATCGTCGTAGATGGATTAAACGGATTCGGATAATTTTCAAAAAGTTCAATTGACAATGGAACCTGAACAGGGTCATTGACACCAACGGATGGATTAGCCGGACCTAATGTTACCCAGGCAGGTGATAACTGACCTTTTTGCCATTTGAACCACCAGGCTTTACTATAAGTATTTGAACTTGTATCCTCAAATTCATCTACATCATAAACCAAAGCTCCAATAAATGCAACACTATCACCTAAATCAGCCGGATAATTAAGTGCTGTAAATGGAATTTTTAATTCTGCATAATAACCGCTATCCGGATCTGTTATGTTGTTTATATCTGTGCCCGGAGCTAACTGCAAACTATAGGTTACGCCAGAATCTAGGTAAGCAATTAAATCTTCTCCTGCTTGCCCGGCACCGGTTGAATCTACATTTATAGTAAAGGCTTTTACATTTCCCATAATACCAGATCCATTAACATAATTTCTTCCAACCATAAAAAAAGTAATTCCATCTTTCTGACCTGATAGACGGGGTTTTGTAACAATCTGATCAGTAACTTTTGCTCCAACATATAAATTAGCATCATCATAGGTTACCCAATAATCAGCCTCTGGTCCATCAACTACAGTTGGAAGAGGTGGAGTTTGACCGGACAATGGAAGTTCCTGGTATCCGCTTGCCCATTTACCCGTTCCTTTAATAGAATCAAATCCTGCCTCATCTCCCCATTTTGCTTTAAAGTGAAGAGCGTTATCAGGTTGCCATTCTCCCAAATCACCATCTACTGTTATTGATTGCCCGCTCCTTAAACGTGGAATTGTATAATCTACAGGTGGAATTAGTCCTGGAGCGGAACTCGTAGTTACGTTTGGATCGATTGAAAGTAAATTGTAATACCAGGTTTCATTCCATTCATTACCCCACCATGTTTTATTGAATCTGTTATTGGTAGTATCTGAATCCATAAATCCATCTCCGTCCCAAAAACAAAAGCTGAATGGTATAATATCGCCATTTACATTAAATCCCATAGAATCTATTCTCATACGATTCTCTGAGATCCAGCCTTGATCTGGTAAAGAGTCATAAGACATACCCCCAATAACGGAAGTAAACTGAGTCCAGTTAGTTAAGCTTGTATCACCACCGCCATCTACGATTGACAAACCCTTTAGTATAGGTTGAGAACCGGGTGCAGGTTGTGAAGTCAGTCCAGCCCATTTCCAGCCGAACGTTAAGAAATGTTCTAACCTGAAATCCCACGCGTTATAACCAGTAAGATTATGAGTTTTGGGAACCAGTGTATTATTTACCCAACCTACATAACCTCTAAATGATATAATTATACCATCGAATTGTTCCCAATCAACTCCCCCAACATTTTTATCAGTCGATTTAAACAGAAGATAAATGTAGGGATTTTTGTATAAGAACTTACAAACAACATTAGCCGAATCACCAGGTCCATGTGCACCTTCTTTCCAGCTGTAACCACTACTGGTTAAAAATGATGTTTGACCATAGCCAAGTACAACTGAATCTGCCTTAGCCCAAATGGCATCTTCAACTCCGTCAATAACTACATCTTCAGATCCCTGAAGAACACGTACATATTTTGCGTCTTCGCGGGCATTTTTATTTACTGCCCACTGTCCAAAGAGATTACTTGATAAGCCTGTTATAAAAATAAAGCTTATCAAAAAGAATGGTATTCTCCTCATAACGAACTCCTTTCTTATTGTAGATTTGTAACTGATTTACCTTATAAAATATTACCCAAGTAGACTTCTACATCCACACTGGTTTTATTTCTTATGTTTAAATAATTCTTCTGAATCCTTTCTCCATCAGCAATAATATATTTTATTCCTGAAGGAACATGATCTTCATTAAAAACTTTAATATTATAAATCGTTCCACGAAATGTTCTTTTTACTGAAAATTCATCCCAATCACCTGGTATGCAGGGATCAATAATTAATCCTTCAGGTGTTGCCCTGATGCCAAGTATCCAATCAACGATCATTTTCTGAAACCACGAAGCTGAGCCCGTGTACCAGGTCCATCCGCCCATACCATAATTTGGAGAATCCGGTCCATCAATATTACCCGGAGTTACAAACGGTTCAGCAATATATTCATCAGGATTCAATCCATTATAAACTGGGGATAATCTTTTATATGCCTCATAAGCAAGGTCACTCATTTTTAATTTTGAGAATGCCCATATAGCCCATGTTGCAGCATGTGTATACACTCCACCATTTTCTCTCCTTCCGGGTGCATAACGGGATAAATATCCAATCATTTTATCCGGTTTGGAATAGGCAGGGAAAAGCAGTAAAGCGCCATTCTTCTTTAAAAGATTATTGCTTACCGCTTCCATAGCTTTAATCTGTTTTTGTCCTTCAGCGATTTCACTAATGACTGACCATGTTTGAGCATTTAGAAAAATCTTTCCTTCCTTATTTTCTTTACTTCCTATTTTATCCCCGTTATCTTTTGTCGCTCTGAAAAACCATTCGCCATCCCAGGCAAATTTGTTAAAGTTGTTTTTAAGTTCTTCTGCTTTTTCCATGTATCTATCAGAAAGATTTTTTTCACCGGTTATGCTGCATAAAGATGAAAATCTTGCAAGAATTAAATACAAAAATTCTGCAAGCCAGATTGATTCGCCTTTCATATCAAGTCCAACAGCACTAAGTCCATCATTCCAATCACCGGCACCAATCAGAGGTAAACCCCGCTCACTTAACCGGGTTAAAACTTTATCTATCGCTGCTGTGCAATGGTTAAAGAGAGATTCCTGTTTGTCCGGGTTATCATAATAGGGTTCACCTATTGAAAGAATATCATAATCATTTGTTTCATCAATGTACTGAAGAATAATAAAAGGAAGCCATAAAAGATCATCTGTCATTTTGGTTTCGAGACCAGTATCAGTAATGGGATGCCACCAGTGAAGAACAGTGCCATCCTCTTTCTGATGCCGTGCGTGTAAACGAATTTGTTTTTCAGTTATTGAAGGATCAATTGGAAGGAAGACCAAACTGTCCTGTAATTGATCTCTGAACCCAAATGCACCGCTTTGCTGATAGTATGCGGTTCGTCCCCATAGTCTTCCTGAAATTGCCTGATACCTGAGCCATTTGTTAACAAGCAAATTCATTGCTTCATCTGGAGTATCAATAATCATCGTATCAAATTTCCTTAACCATGAGTTTCTCACTTCATCTAATGCTTCATCAACTTTTTCCTGTTCTTCAAATTTCTTAATTGAATCAGATATATCGGATTCAGATTTAGAAATACCCATAAAAAAACTAAAACAATCTTCATAATTATCAGGAAGATTACAATCTATTCTGATGGTACCTATAGAGTCATTCCATTTACCGGTTTTTTTAGAAAGTTTTTCTGATAAAACTCCAACCGGTTTTTCCAAAGAACCATATTGACCAATAAAGGATTCTCTATCGCCATCGTATTCAAATATTTTCTTATTTGATGAAACAAATCCTAAATAAGGATACTCAATATTCCAATGTCCTCTGTCACCCAAAGGAATTTCCCATAATCTTTTAGTAGCAGTCAATGCATTCAGTTCATTATTAAAATCAGTTTCTATAAAAGTTTTATGAAATTCCCTATGATGATCAGATGAAGAACCAAGGCACCATTCAAAATATGAATAGAAGGATAGGTTAACTTCTTTGCCGGATTTATTTTCAACTTTAAAATTCCAGATTTCCAGAGATTCATTTAAAGGAATAAACACTGTCAGGATAATTTTAATATTTTTATATTCTGAAATAAATTTGGCATAGCCAAAACCAAATCTGCATTCATAATTATTCAGTTTAGTTTTTGCCGGCATCCAGGTTGGAGACCAAATTTCATTTGTTTCATTATTTTTTACATAGAAAAACTTACCCCAGTTATCGAGGATAAGATCCTGATGCCATCTGTTCAGGCGATTAAATTCTGAATGTGTATCCCAGCTGAATCCTCCGCCGGATTGAGAGATAACCAATCCATAACTTCCATTTGAAATTACATTTACCCAGGGCTTAGGCGTTCTATGAAGTATTAATGATATATTCATTTCCATCTTGAGAGAAATGTCCATATTTAGTAGCAAACTTTTTCTTTTCAACTTTGTAATTTTCAGCTAGTAAATATTCTTTCGTATCAACCTGATTATTCAACATGAACCTCTTAAAATCAATTTTGTAGCAATCTTTACAACAGGATGAGAAGAATTAGTCCTCCCCTGGATTTTTTTCATTAAAATATCAGCTGCTGTTTTACCAACTTCTTCAATCTGCACACGCACAGTTGTTAATCCCGGTGATAAATATTTTGAGACAAAAATATCATCAAAACCAGCAATGCCTATATCATTTGGAATTTTAACTCCAGCTTTTGCTGCTGCATCATAACAACCCAGAGCCATCATATCGTTGGCAGCAAAAACAGCCTGGGGTTTATTTTTCATTTTCAACAATTCATTTAAAGCACTTTCACCGCTTGCTCTGGTAAAATCACCTTTAATGAACCATGCATTGTTAACAGTTAAATTATGTTTCTTCAAAGCATTAAGGAAACCACGTTTTCTTAAAAGAGCATCATCGTTATCTAAGGGACCGGATATATGTGCAATCTTTTTAACTCCTTTTTCGACTATGAGATACTCAGTTATATCAAAAGCACCCTGGTAATTATCAATTGAAACAGCATCATATTTTCCCGTTTCATTATGACCGGATATCATAACAACAGGAATTTTACTTTGATCGAGTATCCCCCTGATATTATTATTTAAAGATGAAACAAGAAGTATCATTCCACCAACTATTCCGTTTTGCATAAAAGTGAGGATTGATTCATCGAGGGTGCGGTATTTATGTGAGCTTGCTACCATCGTGTAATAACCATGAGTAAAGGTTACTTCATCTACTCCTTTAATTATTTCGGTGAAAAATTCGTCGGAAATTTCCGGTAGAATTAAACCAATTACGTTTGATTTTTTCTTAACAAAATTCCTTGCAAGAATATTTGGCTTATAATTTAACTCTTCAGAAATGCGGCGTACATTTTTTTTTGTTTTTTCAGTTACACGATGATCATTATTGAGAACTCTTGATACAGTAGCTATTGAAACTTTCGCCCGCTCTGCAATTTCTTTTATAGTTGGTGTCACCGGAAACCTGTTCTAATTTAATAGACACTCTGGAAAAATCCAGAGTGTCTATTAAAATATGATTACTTAAGTAAAGTCATCTTCTTTGTTATAACAGAGGAATGTCCATCTTCACCTGCTACAGATAAGGAATAGATATAGATACCCGAGGAAAGATTTGAAGCATCAATATTATATTTATGCGAACCTTCCTCTAAATTTCCATTGATAATATTTAATACTTTTTGACCAACTAAATTGTAAACATTTAGTGTAACATTCGATTTTACAGGCAATGCAAATGATATTGTTGTTGAAGGGTTAAACGGATTTGGATAATTCTGATCTAATACAAGGCTAACAGGAAGAGACTCACTAAGATTAACAACATTGGAATAAGTATAGTGACCATCAAAATCTATTTGTTTTAAGCGATAAGAATATTGAGTCCGCGTGGTTATATTCTTATCAACATAATTATAATTTGAAGTTTCTGTTGATGTACCTTTTCCCTGGATAAATGCAACAGTTATAAAATTTCCGCCTTCAGCACTTCTTTGTATTTCAAAACCATTATTATTAACCTCGGTTGCCGTAACCCAATTCAGATCTACAGTTTGTCCTTTATAAGAACCAGTAAATGAAGTTAACTCAACCGGTACTATTCCCGTAAACCGGATATAATCAAAGTAATTCACACTTGCATAAGTCCTGGGGTCGGGGGAAAAATCCGGAATAATTGTTAATGTTGCAGCATTTGTTCCAATATCCGCTGAATAATCAAATGTTAATTCTTCCCACTGATTTGTTACTGTATTTGGGACATTATGATCAACATTTGGTGGCTCCAATTTCAAATTGAAATTTGAAATTACATCTTTATAAACTAATATTTTAACAATGCAGTTAGTGGAATTTAATGTAAAATCAGGAAAATCAGTACAAAAAACACCTGCAAAAGGAGTAGCATTAGCAGCAATTGCAAGCATTGCGCAGCTATCAGAAGTATTTAAACCACCCATACTTGGGTTTGCAACAATGTCAAAAGTCTCTGTCCCTCCGTCGAAAACATTCCACACCCAATCATTACCAACAGTTTCAAAATTAATAACGGGTTGGGCAAACAGAGAGATGGAAAAGAGGAAGAATGAAATTAATAGAAGTCGTTTCATAGCACACTCCTTTTTTTAAATTGATAAGTTATAACTTAAAAAGAACTAATGTAAACGTTTACATTACAGTTTTTAATGTATGCTATAAAATTTATAATGTCAATAGGTTACTTAAAAAAAATTAATAAATGTTTGATGGAGTCTCATTTATCACATGTAGCAATTTACTTTTCCATAAACGAACTGTAAATAAAACTGGTTACAAAGCATTTACGCAGTTTTAAATTTAAGAACCTTTTATTCCTTTATGATTTCTTATCCTATACAGTTCATAAATAAAAATTATTAACACAGGGATATACTCAAAAATCAAAATTAATGGATAACTTCTCCACTCTCCGTATAATTGATAGTTTAAAACTGTGAATACCGTTAAACTAATTAAGGAGGCATATATTATTCCGCTCCATTTGTGAATAAAAGGCAGTAAAACGGCCAACCACGTTACATACCAGGGGTGAACTACCGGAGAGAAAATAAATAATAGAAAAAATGATAAATATATTTTTATTAAAAAATCTTTACGCGAAATAATTATTAAAATGTATACTAAAGCAAAAAGAATTCCGCATATTAATCTTGTTTTCTGGTTATCGGATAAAAATGAATTCAGAATTTCAAAAATGAATCCATTGAATGTCCAATTAATTGTATAGTTTGTTAAGGATCCAAAAACATTAGATGAGAAAGTAAATGGAATATAAAATAGCAAACATACCATCAGGGAAATTACAACAGATTTCATTTTAGACTTATAATCTTTTTCAATTAAGAAAATTACCGGGAGAAGTAATAACCCAATTGGTTTAACACAGATTGATAAGCCGATAAAAATAAAAGAGAGTGTTTTTCTCTTTTTCAGAAAAAAAAGAATTGAAAAAATTAATAAGGATAATCCAAATCCATCTACATGAGCATCAATAAAAAACTGAAATAAAGGCAGGGGTGCGAGCACATATATTAAAATATTTTTTAACGGAAGTTTTAATTCTTTCAGGATAAAAAACAATCCCCAAATAGTAAGCAGATCAAAAAGAAATAAAAGAATTTTTATTCCCCAGAAACTCTCTCCTCCGATTGAATAACCGATATAAAAAAGCAAAATGCTAAAAGGTGGATATATAGTTTTCATTTCGGGAAATTTTATAAGTTCGGGGAGTGTTTCTGAATGCAGATTAAATAACTCGGTGTCTGAAGGTGCATATCGGTAGGGGTTAATTCCGTTTGCCAAAACTTTTCCATCCCACACGTAACGCGTATAATCATCAGAGCCTGTTGGCTGAATAAACATTAAGCATATTCGAAGAATTATACCTAAAGCAAGGAGAGCAATAATATAATTCTCCGGAATATGAATCTTGAAAATCCAAACGCATAAAAAAATAAAAATTATAGATGAGGAGAGATATACTATTGTGTAGTTTACTATGGGGAGGAAATTAAAAAATAGAAACAGCGTATAAACTGAAATGTAAACAAGGAAAGGAAGTAGAAGAAATAACTTATTGGAAAATTTTTCTAGTTTTGTTGCTTGAATATTTGATTGCATAAATCAAATATAAAAGAAATGAAATACACATTGGAAATGTTAAAATGCGAGTTATGGTATTTTAAATACGGTTGAGATGAAATTCTGAAGTGTTTTAGAAGAGTTTTTAATTGGAGAATTTGGGAAGGAGAAAATCTTTTTTAATACCAAAATACTTACTTAAGAAGTATCATTTTTTTGCTGTCAATAAATTCATTAGCTTCAATTCTATATATATAAATTCCGCTTGAGACTTTACTGCCGGTCAAATCTGTTCCATTCCATTTTACATTTTGAAGCCCGGCATTCAGCACTTCATCTTTTATCAAACTTTTCACTTTCCTACCAAGAATATCAAATATTTCAAGCGTAACTGTGCTATTCTTTTTTAATGAAAAGTAAATGTTTGTTTCCGGGTTAAATGGATTCGGGAAATTCTGAAACAAAACATAGTCGTCAGGGAGTAAAGAAATATTTTCCGAAACATTTTTTGCAAAATCTTCTGAACCAATAATTAATCTGAGCATTTTTTCATTTTGATTATTCATATTTACAATTGCGTTATTATTTATAAGGGAAATCGAAGATTTTTTTTCTTTATCAAGCAGCCATATTTTAAAATTTCCCGGCAGTTGAGTTTTTTCCTCAAAGGAGAGATTAATATTTTTATTTTGATGACTTGAAGAAATCATTAAATCCCAGTAAGCACCTTCATCAGATAATGAAACAATATTCTTTGCATATTCTTTATTATCGGCAAGAATAAATAATCTGAGATCTTTTGATATTGAAGGTGGTTTAATAATATCAAATTTATCGTAACTGTCCGAAGCATTATTTTCCATTCCAACATAATTCTGAAAATCTCTTATATCAGTTAATTCTAATTTTGATTTTATCTGAACAACAAATTCACCACTGCTAAAATTATTCGTTAAATTTTTCCCGGCATTGTTTGAAAGAGATTCCAAAGGAGGCACACCTAAATTAATAATTTGCTGTGTTGGATTATAAACCCAATATCCATCCCAAGGAATTAAATTTGCCTGGTCAAATTCATAATCCTGAATATCAGGATTCCATCTTGCGGGAGCCTGTAAAATTAAATTGGAATTTACAATACTGCTCCATGCAACAGGAAAAGCAAATGGATTCCCTATCTGGTTCCATCCCGGCAGAATTGTAACAGTAAAAGAATTATTTGATGAAACAGAAACCGCATTTTCAATATCGAATGGCCGACCGTTCCTATTAATTAACCAGAATGAATTCCCGGGCTGAACATCGCTAATATTGACATACTCTAGATAACTATTAATAGAAGGATCCCATCTGAAAAGCCGCCATAATTTATTATTGTATATTCCATAGTCGTCTTCAAATAAAGAACTCAGCCGGGGATCAGAAAGAGTTAATGGAACTGATATCATCTGATAACTATTTTGCTTCAGAGCCGCCGGAAAATTTAATACAGGAATATTTACTTGTATAGATGCCGGGTTATTTGAAGGATTGTTTGTCGGATAAGTGATAGTGCTTCCATTTAACGGATCAGTAAAAACAATATAAAATTGAATGCCCCGAATGGTTGAATATTCAGGAGGAATGCTTGTGATATAATTATTCCCAGACAATGTGGCTGCGGTTTCCTGAAATAAATTTTCACCCGTTCTTCTATAGAAAAATTGATTTGTTGTATACGCCGGACCAGGTGAATTAATATTTACTGTTGTACTCCGACCAATTATTGAGGAATCAGGTAAATTAACAATTATGGATTCAACACCATTACCGACTAAAGCAACTAAATCAGGACTGCTTGAAGAATTACTAATAATTATTAAAGTGCTTACTTTAGAACCAGCTGACGAAGGAATAAATCTAATATTAAAATTTAAAAAACTTCCGGCTTGTATTGCTGCTGGAAATTGTGGTTGATTAACAATATTAAAATCACCCTGGTCAATTCCTGAAATAGAAACACTATCTATTGTAATTATAAATGGATTAGTATTCGTAATTGTTAGAGTTAAATCAGAAAAATTATTTACGTCTATAGTTCCATAATTCAATGTGTCATCTGAAAGTGTAAGCGAAGGGATTTCACCAACTCCTGTTAAAAATACTGAATCAGGACTGCTTGCTGAGCTGCTCGTAATAATTAAATAACCGGCTCTAACACCGGGATTAATGAGGTTTAAACCTGATTTGTAAAATTCTATTTTCATCAGGATGTATTGTATCCGGAAGAACCTGATTAATTAGTTTAAATTCACTGTTAGTAATTTGTAAATTGGAAATATCAATATCAATTGAACTAAGATTTGTAATCGTAAGGTTTAGATCTGTAGAATCAGGAATTTGAACTGTTCCAAAGTTCATTGAATCAGACGACAATGTAATAAAGGGAAGACTCCCTGTACCTGACAGAAAAACTGTATCAGGACTGGTTGGAGCATCACTTTCAATAATCAGATATGCATTCTTCAAGCCAGTGCTTAAAGGAGAAAATTGCAAATCAACATTTACAGATTGCTGGGCAGAAATTATTTGTGGGAAACCTGTTACAATTGAAAAATCTGCTGCATCAGGGCCAGACAATGTTACACTCTGCAAAAATAAATCAGCAGCTTTTGTATTTGAAAATGACAAAGTATTTGTTACGCTTCCACCAACCTCAACTATACCAAAATCTAATGGATTTATGCCTGGAACTAAATCAGGTGCCGGCAGCTTTCCTATAATAATATCCTGGGTTTGCAAAGTAAGACTATAATATGAACCCGACATAACTATATCTCCATTTGCATCATTTCTAATTCCTCCAGGAAATCCATATGAAGGAGATGTTGCAATAGGTTTATTCCAAAGTATCTTTCCATCTTTACTATATCTCTCCACCACAATGCTATTGCTTTCCGTTTGCGGAGTATAAATAGAACCTATAACAGAAATATTTCCTGCCTTATCAAGAGATATTCCGCTGCCAAGAGTTTCATCGGGAAGACTATCCTGCCTTGCCCATATTGGATTGCCAAGCTGATCATACTTTGCAACAAATATATCTGTGGAACCAACAGGAGTTAAAGTAATATTACCGCCGAATGAAGCTGTTTCTCTAAAATGACCCACAACGAAAATTTCATCATTATCATTTACAGTAACTGCACCCCCCTGATCATTATTATTATTAAAGCCTGCCTGGCGAACCCAGTTAAAAACTCCGTTTGAACTGTACTTAGCTAAGAAAGCATCACCGCCGGGATCAGCAACTGTAGTTACGCTTTGAGAAAATGTAACAGAGTCAGCTGCACACCCGACAACAAAAACATCATTAGTACTATTCACAGCAATACCATATCCACTGCTGTTATAATTTGGCCCGCTTGCCACCGCTGCCCATTGAAATATTCCCTGTGAGCTATATTTTAGAGTAAGAATTAAAACAGGTACCGGAATTGCGCCAAAACTTTGAGACTGCCCTGTTACTAAAATATTATTCAGATGATCGGTTGTTATATCAAACCCGTATTCATATCCTCCTTGATCTCCGAAATTTGTTACCCATAGTATTGAGCCACTGGGAGAATATTTTGCAATGAATATATCGGAATTACCATTTGAGAGCACCGATAAAGAATCAAAAAATGCACGCCCTCCAAAGGTGCCTGTTATAACTATATTATTCTGATTATCAACTGCAACTGCATAACCACGGTCATAATCGGAACCCCCGGCACTCTTTGCCCATATCACATCACCATTTGAATTAAATTTGGCGACAAAAATATCAATCGAACCTTGTGAAGCCGTTAATTGAAATGTGCCAAAGGAAATTGTATTCTCAAAAGAACCTGTTGCAATAATATTTCCTGCATTATCTATGGCGACATCATACGAACCATCATTGCCGGTTCCGCCGAAATTTTTTGCCCAGGTAAAATCCGGAGCCGTAGATTGAGCAACAAGTTCCTGCTGAATAAACAGCTGAAAAAGAATTAACAATATGAATGCATTAGAAAACTTTTTTAACATTTTATCACCAAAAATTCTTTTAAAGTTTGTTAAAATGATAATCCCAACCCGGCACCGATTTCAAAATTGGAAAGGTTTGATTCGGAACTTGTAACCCCGATTAAATATTTTAAAAACACCGGTATTCTCAAATTAGAAGAAACCATAAATTCCGGGTTAACACCAATTCCAAATAATTTATATCCTGAAAAGAATGAAACAGTCTTTTCAAAAATTGTTGAGAACAATTCATAAGTAAGCTTTACATTTGAGGATAATTTTTGAGAGTAGGAAAGATTTATATAAAACTGGTTTGGGTTAACTTTTTCATTATTCAATACAGCGTAAATTCCCTGAAGCTCATCTAAACCTATATTCCGGTAAAGAGCAAAAATTGAGAGATAATCAAAACCAAAATATTTTCTGTACATTAAGTCAGAAATTATTCTTGCGCCTGACGAAAATATTTTCTCACCATCAAGTTCATCTGTGCCGTAAAAAATTCCTGTAATATCCCCAGTAAGCGTTGAAGTCTGATTTATTTTCATATCAAAACCAGCAGTAGCTGATATTTCATTTGAAGGTTTATACTTTGCAGGATTTTCTTTTAACGGCTGATACTCCCCTTTTATCTGGTATGATAAACCTGTCCCGATAACAAAATTATCTGAAAGAGCATTAAACCATGTTGCACCAAAAAAAATATTTGTACCCTGCCCGAAGCCAGGAGTTTTCAGGTTAAACAAATCACGGCTAATAACCTGAGAAGTTAAAAATTCTTCCTGATTTAATTTTGTTTTACCGCTGGGAATATTTATTCCTCCGTTTAATGATAAATTAATTTTAGGCAACGTATGCTTAGCCAGAAGCTGAATATCTGAAAGTCCGCTTAAATCATTTACATCTCCCTGCACAGATGCATATTTGGAACTAAGCATAAAATTTGTGTTGACAGCTGGACTATAATTAATGGAAAGAATATTTGATAATTCTGAGAAATCAGAGTTATTTGTAACGTTCCAATTTTCATAAAACGTATAGAAATTAATATTTACAATTTTGTTTGTCTGGGCAAATCCATTAATTGTAAAAGTAAAAGCAATAGTAACAATGTAAAATAATTTCATTTAAACTCCTTGAAATAAAAAGAAGCTCTGGATAATATTTTTTAATTTGATGGAGGTGGCGGCGGGGGTTCCGGAAGAGTAAGTTCTAATCCCTGATCCTGTGCCGGATTACGGCTGTCAATTCCCTGAACAAAATTTGAAGTAATATTATTTCCAAGGTTCTGCTGCCTGTTGCTAACAATATTTATTGCAGCCTGTTCCTTAATTACCGGATCATTTGTTCGCAATGATGTTACAAGCTGTTCCTTTGGACCGCCGCTTTTTCCGATTGACTGAGTAGATTCTACTTTACCTCCGGCAGCATTAAAGTTAGGATCAATTTCAACTGCATTTTTAAAAAAAGATTCTGCTTCTTTAAAGTTCCCGGCATCCTCCTGAACAAGACCTTTTGAATAAGAAAGGAAAGCTTCAAGGTTTTGAGTTGGTATGTAAGCAATATCTTCTTTTTCCTCCTGGGTTAATTCAATTCCGTTTTTATCCAGAAAAGAAAACACAACTCTTTTTTGAAGTTCAAATAAATCTTTAAGGTTACCGGAAGTATTAACCATAGATTTTTGTTCACTGGTTTGAACATCCCACGAACCGAGATTAATTTTAAATTCCTTCTTTTCTGTAATATCATAATCTCCTGAAACAATTGTTCCCGCTCTCAATAACTTTCCTGCTCTTGGAGCAGTTGATTGATTAACTCCTGAAGACTGGCTGAACTTTAATTCATCAATCACCGCCTGTATTCTTATCCTCTCAAGGATGGTGAGGTTTTTTACTTTTGCAAGATCAACACTTATCATTTCGCTAAATCCCCTGCTGAGAGGGACATAATCTTCATTAACACCATGATACATCAATGGAAAAACTGCGAGAGTATTCGGGGAAACATTTTCAGTAGAGAGTTGGCCTTCTTCCTTCGCAAGAGAATCAACTTCAGAATAAATTTTTTGCCTTTTCAACCATAAATATCTTCCTTCAAGTAGTTCCCTGTAGGGGGAATCCATAGGGACCTGATCAAATTTTTGATAATAACTTACTGCATCTGCAGATTTATTTGAAAACTCCAGGTTCAGCCCTTTATATAATAATAAAGCAGGATCAGAAGAGTTTTCACTCAAGGCTTTATCAATGTAATACCTGGCTTTTTCATTTTCTTTTGACTGCATATAATATATACCGAGGTTTTTCATTGCTTCAAAATCATGAGGATCTTTATTAATCCTGTCAGTCCACTCATTAACCTGGATTTTATTAAGCTCAGGATCATCCATAAGCGATCCTGAAGAGCAGGATGTGAATAACAAACTTCCACAAATAAGAAGTATGTAACAGATTATTATAAATATTTTTTTCAAGGTTAATCCTTTTTGTTTCGTATAATACACAGCTTGGATGAAAAATGAATGCATGAATGCATGATTGCATGTTTGCTTGATTGCATGAGCACATCCATCAACTTAACTATGATTCATGCAACTAATCGATCAAACTATTTTTTTCACAAATACTTTAAAGGTACGGCTCAATGCTTTCAGCTTTAAGTTTAGCTTTTTCATAATCAGGTGAAAATCTTAAAGCTTCCTGGAATTTTGCATATGCATTTTTGTAATCTTCTTTCTCCAGGAAATTCAAACCAATTGAATAAGCAAGAATTGCATCAAGAGAGGGCGGCTGGGTAACTTCAGAAACTTTATCATCTTTAAGGGTTACATTAATTTTTTCAGAAATTTTTTCTGATAGTTTATCAACCAGATCAAAAACTTCATCAGCTTCACCTTTAATTTCATCAGTAAGGAGTATCTCACCTGTTTCAACTTTAACTAGTCTTCCTCCAAGCCATATCTTATCATCATTAATAATAAAGCTGCCTAATAAAACTGTTTGAGCCCCGAGTAATTTCCCGGCTCGCACTGCCCCTTCCATATTATATTTATCCTGCAGTTTCATTTCATCCAGTATCCACTGAATCCTTTCTCTTTCAACGACTTTTAAACCGCTGGAATTATTTAAGCGGGTTATCAGCAAATCAGCAAAGCCCTGTTCCATAGGATCGTATTGAGCTTTTTTATCAATCGAACGATTCTTAAAATCAATTATAGCCATTGTCTTCATTCCGGGATCCGGTCGTTCGACTGTGTAAGAATCAGATAATTCCTTTCTCGATTCATAATAAAGTTTCATAAAAACAGGCGGTTCATAATCAGGATTGAATTCAACAGCAGGAGGCTCAAGCCCAAGTAGTTTTTTTATTGATCCTTTGGCTTCATCATACAAACCTTTTGCTGTATATGATCTGCCAAGATATCTTAATGCATCTTTTTTTGTTTCTGCATCTACAGAATTATCAGTTGAAATTTTATTTAAAATCTCTATAGCATCATCAAACTGTGCCGATTTGTAATATTGTTTTGCTTTTTCCAGTTCTTCTTTTTGTGTTTGAGAAAAACATGTAATAAAAAAAAGCAGGGACAATACAAAAATAAAATTACAGCAGCGTGTTACTTGTTGAACCATATAATTAGCCTCCTTAATTCATAAATTATTCTTAAAAACTTTACAACTACTTTACTTCAAATGAAAAACCAGAGAAAGGGGTTCTTCCTTGAAAGAGGGATTTATCCTTAATGAAATTTCATTCTCAACAGTTGTATAGCCGGTTTTTTTCACAGTCACTTTGTGGTTTCCAGCTTCAAGCATTATTGTTCCGGGAGTGGGAATGCCTGTATTATTTCCATTCACAAAAATATTTCCCCAGAAAGAATCTCCCGATTGGTTTAATGACTGAACATTAACCTGTCTTTTGAAGTAACAATTAAATTTTCTGCTCTGTTTCTCTTTTAACTCGACGGAAATTTCCTCGCTGATATTTTTTTCATCTTCAAATTTGATTTTGTATTTACCTGCAAGAATATTTTTTGTTAAAACCTGGTTTGCACTAACGGTATAACTCCGGGAATCAATATATATTTTCCCAGGAACATCCATGCTAAGGTTTAAAGTTGAATTAGCCGCCGGTGGAATTTCCTTAAGCTCCTCATTAATTGAATTATAAGCTCCTGTTAGTTTAAAATTATTATCTGACCATTCTTCATAGCCATTCAATCTTAAAGCCACCGCATAATTTTTTACTTCTAATGAATCAAGTAAAAGAGGAGTTTTCCCAAAAACTTTACCATTTAAAAAAACTGTTGCACCACCGGGAATTGATACAATATTGAGTTTCGCCAGCTTAACGGATAAAGTATCAGTATGCTTTCCATTATTATTTGTTTTACTGCCCGATCCATCAGGATCTTTATTAAAAAACTTTAAATAAGAAAAAATAACAATTGCGGCTAAGATTACAACAGATGCAACTGCCAAAAGTTTTTTATTTTTATTAACATTTCCATTAGTCTTATTTTCATGACGCATGGTTTGTTCATATTTGCTGATTACTCTGGTTGCATCATTGTTTTCTTCATACCCAATAACTGAAATTGCCTGCTGCATTTCAGGTATATCCTGAAATCTTTTTTCAGGGTCTTTATCAATAGCTTTTAAAATAAACTTAACAAGGTCTTTAGGAATAAGCGGATTATATTTTACCGGTGAAGGTATTTTCCCTTCAACTATAAGCTTCTGAATAGCAAATTCGGACTCTGATTTTTCAAAAGGAGTTCTCCCTGCAAGCATTTCGTAAATAGTCATTCCTATTGAATAAATATCGCTCCGGTTATCTACATTTTTCAATCCTTTAATCTGTTCGGGAGACATATAATACAACGTACCAGCAGCAGCATAAGTAACAGTTGCCTGGGAGCCATGTTCCTGTGCAACTTTTGCGAGACCAAAGTCCATTACCTTAACATTTCCATTTTCAACAAGAAGAATATTATTTGGTTTTAAATCTCTATGTATAATTCCAATTTTATGTGCATGACCAATTGCATTTAAAATCTGCTTTGTAATGTCCAAAGTTTCTTTTATTGAGAATCTTCCTTTATCTCTTAACCATTCGGAAATTGTTTTTGCAGGGACATACTCCATAACCATAAACAAACCGAATTCGGTTTCACGTAAAGCATAAACATTAACGATATTCTGGTTATCTAACCTGGCTAAAGCTTTTGCTTCAGTTTTAAACCGCTTAAGAAAATTTTCATCCCGCGCTAAAAAAGGATCAATCATTTTCAAAGCAACAGTTTTCTCCAGGCTCAAGTCCAGCGCTTTAAATACCACACCCATTCCACCACGACCGATGACTTCGATTATTTTATAATTATCAACAACCTGTCCTATTATTGTATCCATTCCCTACTCTTTGGTTACCTGCTGCATTTATTTAATACCGCTTATTAAAATATTCTGAAATTTTACAAGCACATTTTTATCTGCATAAAATCCAACTTTTCCAAAAATTTTCTCCGGGCTTTTCCAGGAGTTTATTAAATTCATTCCATCATAAATGTTTATCAAATTACCAGAGCATATAACTCTCAAATTCTTTTCATTACTATTTTTATTCACCAGTTGAAAAGATAGTAACTGTTCAAGCGAATTATTTGAAACTCTCTCTAATGTATAATCTATCCCATTAAATTTTAAAAGATAATAGTTCTCTGCATTTCCAGATTCAGATCCATTATATCCCAAAATAATTCCCACACCCGAGCCATTAGGTGAAGAGTACATTTTAACATCTGCTGAAACTTCTGCATTATAAAGATTTAAATTAATAAGAGACTTTTTCTCAAATGATGTGCTAAGAAATTTAATTCCACTTTTATCAATTTCATATTGGCTCCCATCAACATTAATGAAATTCCATTGAGATTGATCTATTCCTGCAATATTAACAGGGCTTCCCTTTATGCCGGTATTATTTGTTTCATCTACATTTGGTTCCGGGTTTTCATCTCCACTAAATTTAATCTGGTTTTCACACAGGAGAATTGAATTTTTCACTTCAATATTATCCGGCTGAATCTTTTGGATTTTTAAGTATAAGTCTAATGCTTCACTAAATTTTTTTTCACCTTTCAGTTGATTAGCTCTTTCCAGGTATATCGCTGCAATATTATTTACGCCATCAAGAGCTCCTAAATTCATTGGTTCTTTTTCAAGAACATTCTCATAAATATTTAAAGCTTTTTCAAAGCTGCCCATTTTCGATAATTGATTTGCCTTTTTAAGCGGATCATTATCCAAATCACTTTCAGTTAAATTCTTATTATCATCATGATTTTTGTCATTTAAAATTGTCTCTTTTTTTTCTTTTGAAGTAAAAAAATTTATAAATGAATTACCGAATTGGAAACCTATTGCAAAAAGAATAACAAGAATCGGTATAATAAATAGCCATTTGTTCTTTTTTCTAATTACAGTTTGCTTTTTTTCTTCCCGTACCGGAGAAACATTTGTTCGCTGCTGATCAGAATTAATTTTAATAATAAGAACAGTTACGTTGTCTTTCCCTCCTCGTTCGTTTGCCAGATTTATTAATTTTGAACAGGATTCCTGCGGAGAATTCTGAGTCGTGATATTTAAAATCTCATCCATGTTAACTTTTGCAAGTCCATCACTGCAAATTATATAAGTTTGCCCGGGCATTAATTGAATGTTTTCTATTATATCAACCTTAACTTTTTCTTCCATTCCTAATGCACGGGAAAGAGCAGATTTTGCAGGATAATTTTTTGCTTCCTCTTCAGTCAGGATACCTTCTTTCAGCATTTCATTCATCTGCGTATGTTCCATAGTCAGCTGATCAATTTTATTATTCTCGGTCTTATAAATTCTTGAATCACCAACCTGACCTATAGTTGCCAAATTATTTTTAAGAACTAAAACAGAAGATGTTGTTCCCATTCTGCCAAATTTCTCCGATGTTTTGGCTTTATCATGGATTGCTTTATTAGCAGTTTCAATAGCAGTTCGTAAAGAGCTTCCCGTATTATCTGAACCTGAATTGAAATAAATGTTTTTTATTGTTTCAACTGCAAGCGAACTCGCTTCTTTACCACCTGCATGTCCTCCAATACCATCAGCAACAATAAAAAGTTGTCCTTTATCTAAGTAAGGATCTAAATTATCCGCAGGAAATTTTCCAAAACTATCTTGGTTCTCCGTCCTTACCATTCCAATATCAGAACCACCGAAATATTCCAGGGATAACTTAACTTCAGTCATTTAATTCTTTTTTATATTTCAAAGTAAACGGATAATATTTTTTATTTAATTACTTACAGAGTTGTGGACTGATTCAACAAGAGGATTATCAAAATCGAATCCGAAAAGCCTTGGATTTTCACCTATTACTGCGGCAGAAAAAATATAAAACACGTAGTTATATGTTTCATCAGGAATTTTGTCGCGGTATTTTTCGAGCAGTTTCCAAAAATTTCTTTCTCTGGGATTCTCCGGCATTCTTCTTATCAAATCAATAATTCTATATTCACCCCAATTATAAGAAGCCATTACAAGCAGTCCTGAAGCCTGGGCATCAGTGTTATAAATATCTTTTATATACAAAGCGGCGGCGCTTGTTGCTTTGGGAAGATTAAAACGATCATCCCCGGGATCATAACTATTCTGATCAGCCAGCCTGCCAACAGTTAATCCATATCTCTTTAGCTGTTTCACCAATAAACTGCCAGATTCCTTTGGCATATCCATACCTTGTTTGAGGACCAACTCTTTGTTCAATAAAATCACTCTCCTGCATTGCCAGGTAAAAAAACTGCTGTGGAAGATTATTTCTAATCATATAATTAACAATAAGCTGAGGATAACCATTTTTAACGGCACGGTCCAACGCTTTTTTATATCTATCTGTTGATTGCCATTTTTTTATATAGCTTTTTACTTCATCAATAAAACCCTGCGGAATTGCAAATTCACATTCGCCAAATATTCTTGCTGTTTTAACAATTAACTTATCCTCTTCACTAAGATTATAGACACCAAGGTCATCTACCAGTTTTTCATAATTTTTTTCAAGCTGTTTTCTTTTTTCATCAAATTTTTCCAGCGCTTTAATTACAGTCGGATCATTACTGTTTGCAAGATTTTCTTTTAAAGCAGCTATTTCAAGATCCAGAGTTTTCATATCATAAAAAATTGTCTCGGCGAACTGCTTCTGTTCATTTTCTTTTACGTGCTGGTAAATTGAATATGCGCCGAAAAGAATAGCAATTACAGCAATAACAATAATTATTTTTACATATTTAGATGTCTGTTTTTTCTTTACAACTTTAAAAGCTTCCCTCATTAATTTTGTATGCTGCCCAACCGATTGTTCATCTCTCGATTCTTCGAAATAATGTTTTATGTATTTAGTAACAGAAGGATCATTCTGCGTTTGATCTACAACAACTGATTCATCCTGTTCTTCAAAAGTAAAAAGTACAATTGGTCCATTGTCTCCGAGCTGAATTGTTGTTGCATTTTTTAATTCCGCACGATCAATTTTATTTCCGTTAAGAAAAGTCCCGTTGCTACTATGTTTATCAGAAACCCACCATTTGCTGTTATCAAAATTTACCTCAACATGAACCCGGCTTACAAGTCCATCATTTATCTGGATTGAACATTCATCTGATCTTCCAATTGTAAATGAACTATTGAAATAATATTTATCTTTTGGAGAATCTCCCTTCTCGATTTTTACTTTAACAACTTTATTACTGGCACCGGAAGATTCAGAAACTTTTGTATTGTTCATTCTATTGATTAAAGCAGGGGAAAAATAAAAATATAAATTGGTTACAATTATTTTTTACCGGGGATGAAACTCAGCATCATTCTTTCTACCTGCGGGCCGAGGGTTTGGCGAGTCTTTTTTGTAAATGATGCGGTAAGCTTATAAGCAGTTTTATCAATCAAAACATAAATCTGATGCTGGTAGATTCTAAAATCATTTACCGGATACCATTTGAATATTGCTTCATAAGCTTCAGTACCATTATTAAGTTTAGTTGCACCTCTTTTAAGAAGCATACATCCTTTAAGTTCATCTTCGAGTGTCTTAATCTGCCAGTCAGCATAGTCAAGTACAGAATCGAAAGGGGCATCTTTATCTATATTAATAATAACATTATGCTGAATTCCATCTGTAACCGGTCCAGTAAGAGTGTAGATAGTTTTATCTTCCCATTCTTCAATCTGGTTGAGAACAAAACCATTGCCCTGGAATATTTTAATTTTATCATCAACTTTTTTAGACTGAGGTTTTTGGTTTGGCTGATCTGGTTTTTTCTTAATCTCTTCTCTGTTAGATTTAGCCTCTATTTCTCCGGAAGGTTTTTCTTCTTTCTTCGAATCGGTTTGAAACTGACGGTAGTAATCGGGGATTTTCATAATATGTTTTTACAAAGCCAAATTAAAAATTATTCATAATGTTAAACAGATCCCAAAAAACGAGAATCTGTTTCAACTATTTGGTGATGCTCAAACTGTCTGTTACCTGTATCCAGAAATGCATTAAGAAAGAGATTATTATTTGCATCTGTAATTGGTATACGAAGCTGATATAAATGTCTGGAGCCGCTGCAGTGGAGTGTATTAGTATTATTATTCCAGTTAAACTGCCAGTTTAGGTTATCCACAAACTCATCAAGGCTGGAATAACCAAACTGATGATATTCCGGAAAATTGTGGGAGGATTTCATTGTATCAACCTGCCGAAGCGAACCTTTTAAAATATCTATTCTCTGATTTGCGGGAGGATTTGAATCTAAACTAATATCAAAGGTATATAAAGGATTATCAAAACGATGCCTGAATTCTCTTGTTACCGTTAAAGCGTTGTCTATAGGGTTTGAACAAGGGTGCACCACCTCTGAATTGTTATTAATATTTTGTGGAACCCAAGTATTAAATAGTGCATTGGTTATTGCATTACCAAAAATATCTTCAAAAGATGGGGAGTGATTATTAAATGCATCAACAACCTGCTGCTTATTACTTAGAGCAGTCTTATTGAAAACTGTAAAACAATATGAAAGATGCTCATATCGGTGTATTGTAGATCCAGATCGAAAAAAAGAAAAATTATCTAAATGTTTAGGTGCAGTTACCTTAACATTATTTCCAAAAAGTCTTTTAACCAAATCTAAATAGCGGGGTTCTTTACCAATATTGCAACCTCTTATATAAATGTTTGCATTATTGCGGATTTGCCTTGAGGTCATTTGGGGTCTATTCTGATCATTTAGATAAGCATCCAGGTCGTAGTATGAAATTTGTCTGTGTGGACTATTGTTTCTAAGATTCATAAAAAGAAATCCACCTTCGCCGGCATGGGTAACAATAACTACATCTTTTATAGGTGTTGCGATTTGACTGCCGGACACAATTGTCCTGAGAACTGCATCCAGAGAATTAATTGTATTAGTAAAGTCAACTGTTCTTGTTTCCGGTCTTCGGTCCATATATTTTTTTGCATTAAAACCAAAAGGATTATTTGTATGTTCATCCCTTGGATCTGCAAAAGCATAATCAGAAGGATTAAAAGCAGCAACAATTGTTTGCGAGCCTCCGGTTGCACAAACATCGGCGAGAACCAGGAAATCACCTTTTTCAGCTTGATCACTTTCTACTGTAATTTCAGTACGTGTTCCGCTTCTGGTATAATGAATAATTCCATGACAATTTATTAACTCCCGAATTCGGGTATCTGCGTTTTGAATTGGAGGACTTGTCGAAGGTTTCCTTAAAAACTCACCTACCGTAGTCTGGTCATCATCAACAGAATAAACAGGCATTATATTCTATCCGGGAAAATTACGACTGTTTCTCCGGCAGGAATATTTTCTTCTAGTGCTGTTCCCTGATCATCCAATGTACCTTCTCTTACACTTCCATCAGGTAAATAAATTTTATATTTTTCATTAGGTATAGGATTTCCATCGCCATCTTTTAATTCTATTCTGATAAAATCTTTAAACTCCACAAAACCAGAATCCTTATAAACATCAAGCAGATTTACTCTGAAAAAAAACTTTGGCGGCAGATAACCACTTTCAGATTCCTCATGCCTTGGTATATCTTTTACATTTCCTTTAAATTCAAATTCCCAGAAAGTTTCAATCTTATCATTCTTAACAATAGCCGGAAATCTTGTTACTAAATCGTGAGCACCTTCAGCATCATACTCAAATATCTGAACCAATGCATCCGCTCCTGTTGGGAAATTTTTTACATCTGCTGTGAGTTTTAAAATTTCACCACGATGTACTGTATCCTTATCCCATTTAACATTGCTAATCTTTACAGGTGGAAAAACACTCAACGGTTTTGATTTTTTATTTAAACTATGTTTCGGCAGTTCAACTTCTGCAATAAGCTGTTCACCGGCATCCTCAGGAATCGGTATTTCCATAGCTAAATAATTACCTGAAATTTTCTTCTCATCTTTTTTGATTGTTTTTCCTGAACTCTCTGTAACTTTAATTTTTATTTTAGAATTATTCCCAACATAGTTTGTAAGTACTTCAACAACGGCGTTGCTACCTGCAAAAGCTGCTCGCCGGTTCCAGTAAACCTGCTGAATAGAAGAAGTTAATTTTTCCGATTTAACTTTATCAGTGTTACCCTTAACTTCGGCCATAAAATCAATTTTCCTTTTTCCTTAAGCAATAAAGATTCGTTTGGGTAGCTACGTAAATTTCTTCTTCAGGAGTGATTAAAGGAGATGTGTATAATTCTCCTGATTCAAACTTAAAAATAAAATTTCTTTTACCTGTGTTATCTATTGCGGTAAGTAAATCTCCTTCAGAAGTTAGTAAGTAGTTATTGGTTGATACTGATGCACCGGGAGACGAGCCCGCCAGATAAATATGCCACTGAATTTTTCCTTTAGTGTCAGCTGATATCAATCTGTTATTTGATAATATGCACACATTATTATCATAACCTAAGATGGGAGGATAAAATTCAGAAACTTTATCATCAAGAGGAAGTTTGGTTTCAGCAACAAGCCCGCCCTCCTGATTTATTATAAACAAACTATAGTTAGAAGAATTATCATCATTTGTAACCTTTGCAATCATATAAACGTTAAAATTTTCATCAAGGCTAATTTCTTCCGGAATAAATTCTCCATGAAATATTTTTTCTACATTTAGTTTTTCATCAATAACAGAAATATAATTATCAGAAGCTGCAGCTATCTTTCCATTTGATAAAGCAACTTTAATATTTTTAGCTTTCAGAATTAAATTTTCAACCTGCTGTGCAGAATTAAGAATCTTATCTGAATCAATTAATGATTTATCACCAACATTTATTATTTCAAAAATAGTAATCTCCGGGTCCTTGGGTGGTGCCTTGTGAGTCATAGTTGGAATTTCATATCCTGCACAGAGAAATTTATTACCATCATACCACACAACATTCCTATCATATCCTTTCCCAAAGTAAGGATAAACCAGAAACTCAATTCGTCCCGAATTTAAATTATTTGCCTGGAGAAATCCGCTAAACTCATTCTGGAAAAATATTTTGTTATTTATATCAATACTTAAATTTCCATAGGATTTTGCTGATGAAGAAATCTGATTTCCTTTTGTATCAAAAATCTGCCAGCCGGATTCATTTTGAACAATAATACGTTCATCTGCATATAGTAAAAACCATGGATACAAACCCGGCTCCAAAGCTGCCTGCCATTTTATCTCCCATATTTTATTTGGTTTGAATTCTGATAATAATCGGGAATTCTTTGCCGAATTTAAATATCGAAAGAAATAACCGCCTGAGTAGGGTTCGGGTGAAGATTTTGAAATTTCAAAACCCTCAACAGTTTTTATTTCAACCAGGGAGATATCAATTTCTATAGGTTTATTTATATTGTTTCGAAAAAATTCAGGCATAGATTTATCAGGTTCTTTTTTTTGAGGAATAATACAAACGGATATAAACCAAATAAAACAAATTACTCTAAGGAATGAATTTGAAAATTTCCACATTGGGTAAAAGTTTATTTACAATGGGCAGATAGCTTGAAGGATTATCTTCGGTTCCTGTTGTTAATCCAACCATGTTTGCAAAAAAATTAGTGAAGATATGAGGAACGTTTATTGGAAAAAAAAGTTTATGCTTGTTTGAAAATATTCCGATGTCCCATTCCGCCTGTCCACCTTCTTTTATTTTTATTTTTATATGTTCATCATTATCATCAGGATCTGTAGCTGAATAATCATCAGCAAAATATCTCGTTTGAAAATGTAACAAGCAGTTCTGGTATAAAGAACCGGTTTTACTTTTGATACCGAATCTAAAATTAAACTTCTTATATATCCGGGAGTTGATATTATTTAAAAAATTATGAATTGTATTTACATTATCAGTGGGAAAATCAAATTTCATTTTAATAAGCACAATAAAAATTCCATCATAAACACCCGGTTTGTTTGTGAAAGCCGGAATAACTTTAACCGTATAATCCTCTTTACCAAGCGGGTTTAGAAACAAACTGAATTTACCGTGATTTCCAAGTTCAACATCAACATCTCTTTTATCATCCCAGCCTGCAAAGTTTCTTTTAGGAGCACTACTAAGATGAGGCAAAACAAATTCATTATTATTGTGCTTAATCTTATAATCAAAATTTTTTGAATCGAGTTCTCTATATACTTCAGCAAGATGCCAGGAATGTCTTGCTCTCACTTCTTTATTTCTTCTCATCATCGCTTCAGCATCTAAAGCAAAAGGTGAACCCGGAGAGTAATAATCAAAACCATCTAACCAGGTAGCCAGCGGGAATGAGGTTGGTGTGGTTTGTTCAATGTATTCATCAACAAGGCTGCCCCCATGTCCACACTCATGAGCAAAAGTAAAGAAACCGTTGGATTTTGGTTCATTATCAGTTTTATCAAGTACTCCTGTTCCATCCTTTGAGCGCATAAATGCTCTGATTTTTTTATTCGGATCTGTTGATTTATAAACACCCAGTTCAAAATGTGATTTCTCACGGGGAAACTTTTGCGAATACCAGATAACCTTTGATTTAAACTTAAGCTTGGATGTATCTGCGGAAATGATTTCAGCTGAACCGGGATTAAAAGTTTGGGGAGAACTCCCTCCTTTTTTATCCGGACCATTCCAGCGTTTCAGAAAATTCATTATCGCTGTTTCGATCCATTCTTTCTGATCATTTGCAGGAATATTATGTGGTTCTGAATCATCAGGTTTATTTGAGTTTTTATTAAAATTAAAAAACAAACGCAGATAAACAATACAGGCACCAATCTCAGTTTCGCCATCACTATCAATATCCGAACATCTTAGCCTTACAATATCAAATCTTCCAATATGACTAAAAATTTCATGTTCCTGTTCGAAAAAAGGTTGAATGTCACAGAAAGCGCTTTTTCTTGCCTGAGGTGTTCGCGGTCTGTTGTTGTCAGGCGGAACAAAGCCGCCTGATGAACTGAACACATTGAAAATTCTAACACCTGCTCTTGCACCTACAACATCACCTTTTCCTTCAACAGTTCTTTTATCGAAGATATCAAAAACATTTCCCTGAGTTATTGCAAGCCGTGTCCAGTCAGGATAGTCTGAAATATAGTTTCTGTCTTTTTCATCTTTGGGAAGCTGAGTAAAGAATCCAAGGTTATTTCCAGTAAATGTATTTGGAATTGTACCTCCAATAAATGCTCTGCCATCGGGTTTATAGAGACCTTCTGATGAAAGATCATTCTTCTGCGGACCCTTATTTGAGAAAGTGTTACAGAAAAGAGCAATTCTGTTTTCAATTTCGTTATTGGGTTTCCAATTTATCGGATTTAAATCTTTATCAGTAAGAATAATATCATCAAGGCTGATAATTAAGGGTTTTTCGTTTGTTGTTTTTTCAGCGACAAGATTTTCAAACTTTCCTACTTTTGCTGCTGGTTGATCTTTTCCCCCGGATAATTGTGTAAAATATTTTGTGGATTTCCAGAGTTTAGACAAATCATAAAACTGTAGTCTTTTCCCTTCGGCTTTATTAAAATCCCGGTCAGTATTCTGTCCTTCATTTAATCCGGGATCCGGTGAGTCAGGAGGATTTTTAGAGACATACTTTCTTGAAAAGCTATCAGAACTACCTGTGGTTTCAATAAAAGTATTTTCCGCACACCTGAATCTTACAAAAGTATTTGAATCGGGTTTAGCCGGATTATTTATTATCCAGGGTAAACACTGGCACCCTTCATCAGCAGTTAACCAATTACTCCGGACAATTGTTGAATTGTCTGCTGCAGAACCAAAACCTTCCAAAACAATAGGAAGAAGACTGATTTTTTCTTTTATCTGCCTGTCAAAATATAAAAATTTAAGATATTGCCAGTGTGGATCTAATTTCATACTTATTGGTGATGCTTCCGAACCGATGTTTTCAACACTTAAATCATCAAGATTCTCAAACTCTTTATCTGAATTATTAAAGTTTGAAACGGAAGGAGATAGCTCCCAATCGGAATTTTTAAGATTATATTCTAAAGGTAGAATAAAAACCTTAAAATGATTTTTTATTTTATCCTTAATCCCGGATTCGGGAACAAGTTCATCATTTAAAGAATCATCTTCCGGCGAAGCAATGTAATTTGTTTCAGAAAATTTAAATTCAATTGTGAAAGATTTTTTTTCACGAAGAACCTGTAGAAATACCTGCCCGTTGTCTTTTGTAATTGTTTGTCCTTCCGTGGTGCCATCACCGAATTTTAGTATAAAAGGAAAATCTTTTGGAAATGCTCTTTCCGTTCCCTCCGGTGTTTTATAAATAAATTTAAGATGTACTCTTACCGCAACTCCGCTCGGCAAAGGAAGAGGAAGAACTTCAACAGGAACAGGTTTATAAACTCTTTCTGTATTAAAAAGATCGCATAGTTTATGTTTGCAAACCAATTTTGCCGGATGACATTTTAATTCAGGTTCTTCAGTATCATCAAAAAATAAAATTTCAACTCGTCTGTCTACTGGATTTGCTTCCTCGGTTGTGCTTCCGCTTTTAGGGAAATTCTCTCCGCAGCCAACTACAGGGGCAGGTTTACCGGGTCCCTTATCAATAAATTTTAGCTTAGATTGAATTTCAATTAATCCATCTTCTTTAATTCCCATTACAATTAATAATTCCAGCTCATACATATCAAAGAAAGCACCCCAGGTTTCTTTTCCCATTTTTCCATCTTCATCTATCATGGCAAAGGTTCGAACAAATTTATCGTTATGTTTTTTTAAATCAACAAAATCTTTATTATACCATATCTGGAAATTCTCAATCGCAGTTTTTGTTTCAGCATTCATTTCATTCGTAATCGGGCCTGGATCACAATCGTACTGAAAATTAAACGATATCCATTTGAGAATCTGCTGGACATCTTCTACCTGGTTTTCTGCAAGAGATGAATCCACCCATTTGCTTCTATTTCCCTTAAGCATGAAGAAAACATTTTCTGCCCTTTGCTGAGATAAACTCAGATTGTAAAACTCGGTACCTTTTTTATCGGTATGACCCGTTACCAAAATCTTCTGCTGAAAGTCTTTACTCTCCGAATGTTTATAACAAGTATAAATAACCGCGAGACCAGTAATACGGTTCTGTTCATCAGTTCCCGGTTTAGGAGCATCGGGTCCATAATCCGGCAGCATAACAGCACTATCAAAATGAAAGTTAATATCTTCCATTTCGATAATATTGAATTCAAAAGTTCCTTTAACTTTTATTGAGTGTTTTCTGCCGGTAAGAAGGTTTCCAATCTTATCAGTCTTGCGGGAATCTATTGTTAATTCTTCTGGCATAGATAAATAATTAAGCTAATCTTTCTATTATTTTTCTTTAAACTTCGGAAGGTTTGGAAATCTGACGCTGGAGATACCACCAGGAATTTTTTCTACCTTTGCATAACCACTGCCATTTAGCTTCCCGGTTTTTACTTCACCGTTAGGAGCAAAGATTATATACTCTTCATTTGCAAGCGGATTATTCTCTTCATCTTTTAGTTCTATTTCCATGAAATCTTCAAAGTACAAAAATCCTGATCGGGTTTTTAAGGATGGTTTATACAAAACAATAAAATAATACTCGGGAGAGGAGAAACTTGCTTTGGGTTTCTTATCAGAATTAGAATTATCATCTGGACTTTCAGCAACTTCTCCATATTCCCATTCAGCTTTTGCTTTATTACCCTGGATTTTTTGTTCAAAAGCTTCAATCAATGCTTCCGGTCCAGAGATATCTCTTTTCCAAATCTGAAAGATTACCTTTTCGCCATCTTTTATTCCATCACTTTCAACAGTTAATTCTATTTTATCTCCAACCTTAGCGGTTTCTTTAGACCATTTTGCATTATACAAACTTTGTATTTCAACTTTACTTTCTCCTTCAGGCAAAGCATCTCTTAATACTCTCCCATCATTACGCAGATTGCTTGTTGATTCTTTTTTCTCTGTATCAGTCAACTTATACTGAATTCCACTTATCGGGCTTCCCGCTTTATCAAGAAATTCAAATTCAAGCCAATGTTTTTCTTTAGTTGTTGACTCTACATTATCAGTCAAGGCTTGTTTTGCACTGGTTGTAGCAGAACCAGCCCCGCTCGAACCAGCGCCTCCTCCACCGCCTCCTCCACCTCCAGAACCAATGAGTACTGTAGGACAACCCATTAAAATTGTAGAAGGTGGTCCAACACAGGTAGCCATATCGCCCATGCATGCGGCAGGCATACCTCCGATAAAAACTGTAGGAACTCCTGGTCCTGTTATGGGACCGCCGACATGTGGTATTGGAGGTACACCAGGTGTAAGCATCGGACACACATGCATATCTGTAAGTCTTGCGGCCGGCATCCCTCCAATTAAAACAGTTGGAAAACCCGTAACTATTACTCCACCATGGGCGGTTGGATCGCCTATTCTTGCAGCCGGTTTACCCATTAAATTCCTGCGTACATTTTAGTTAGTATCCTTTTCATTAGTTAATCATAACCATAGCACCTTTAACACTCGCCATTGTACCACCCTGAACATCTGCAGTCATTCCTCCTTCTAATTTTGCCGTCATCCCGCCTTTTAATTCAACATTCATCCCGCCTTCTACTTTCACATTCATATCACCATTTACTTCCACGTTCATACCCTTTAATTTTAAATCTGCCTGTGCTTCCTGAGTAATTTTTGATGAAGCTTTTAATTCGAAATCTTTGCTTGCCTTAATAATGAAATCTTTAGTTTTACACAGAGTCTCAACTTCAGATTCAACAATAATTTTTTTGTTTTATTTTACAATCCATCATTGCCTCAACAGTTACATTGTTACCTTTTTGCTTAAAATCCAAATCTGCTTCCTCGGTTATTTTTCCCGATTTCACTTTATAATCGCTAGTTGTATTCACAGTAAAATTCTTTGATTTAAATGAAATATCTGTTTCAGATTCAACTATTATTTTTTTCGATTTCATTTTTATTTCATTTAATGCAAGAATATCAATACTACCGTCTTTAGTTTCAATTACAATCTTCTGGTTTGTTATATCTATAATAAAATTATTATTCCCCGGTTTATCCGACAACTGAATTTTTTCCTCCCCCGCTTTATCATTAATAATTATATAGTGACCATTCTTACTCTTTATTTCAATCTTTGTGTTTTTATCATCCATTAAAACTGTGTGCCCCTCTTTGGTTTTAATTGTTATATTCTGATTCTTATCATCCATCAAAACTTTATGCTTGTCTTTTGTAGTTACTTCAATTTTATCATCTTTATCATCAAATAAAATTTTATTTGCATCAGCAGTTGAAAGTGAGATTTGCGTTTCCTTTGATTTATCATCCATAATAAATTCATTACCTGAGGCAGTCCGTATAATATTTTGTGTTTTATTCTGGCTGGTAGTAGGCGAAGCATTTGAGGGGTTTGGAATAGTTCCCAAACCTATTGGTCTGTCAATATTTCCATCAAAACATGTCCAGACAAATTCTGTCCCAACCCGGTTTACAAGATGAGTCCCATACCCTGAACCGGAATAATTTTGAGTTAGTCTTATAGGAAGAGTTGCTTCCCCATTTGTTTTATCACTTAAATCAAAAAACATTTTTGCTTTATATCTTCCGTGATCATCAATATAAATTTCATCTTCAGGTGAACCTCCTTCAATCCTGGCATTCATCACACCGCTTATTTTAGGAACAGGAGTTCTCCGTAAAGGACGGAATTCAATATCTGCAGGAATCGCTTCAAAATTATTTTCAAATGTCGGCAGGATCGTTTTAGACTGTAGGAATAATCCAAAAAGATTTTGTTGAGTTCCTCTTAATTTAATTTCTGTCAAAATAAATTCACTGTTCCAGTCTTCACGGTAATGACCTTCCATTTTAAACTTAAACCCGGCTCTGAATAATCTGCAATCACTTTTTCCAAAAAATCTTTTCTTTTGACTAACGAATTCCTGGTTTCTTGTTTTAGCAAGAAACTCACCATCCTTTTCATTTTCAAAATTATCACCAAAATCATAATACAAACCTGGCATATTATCTTCTATCTGGCTTTGAACCATTAAATGTTTATCAGGATACATATAATTATAATCTTTAAGCTGAACCATTCCTGTTACAACTTTTTCTCTGCTCATTATTTCAGAAACAGATTCGTGTTCACCTAAAGGATCTTTATTAATATTATATCCTACCGAAGATTCCAGGGATGGCAGTTTTGTATTTGCGTCCGTAAAGACAACTGTTTCTTTATCCCCGCTATGATCGAAATAATAATAAATACCGTAATGCTCTAATCTCCGGTTTAAAAAATTAAAATCTGTTTCCCTGTATTGAACAATGTATTCCATTTTCGGGTAACTGTTTTTTAAATCAAACTTATAATCCTGTCCTGAAAGCCCAATATCATTAAGTACATCTTCAACAACTTCCTTAATATCCATATCCTGGTATATTTCATTCTGGTAAACCAGGTTCAATCTCCAGAGCCTGGGGACTAAAACAACGCGGTAAAAAACATAATCTACGGTTCTGCTGAACTGTTCAAAATCTGAAATAATGCCATGAATTTTTATTGGATTTTCATCCCCGCGGTTGAAAACAAATGAAGCAGACTTGTTTAGTATTTTGGATGAATCAATTGAAGGGTTAGTCGAAATTAATTCAATTCTATACTCAAAAAGATCTGATATTTTTTCTTCAGCTTCGAAAGAAACAACATTAATATTCTCATCTTCAAGCTCAGCAAAATGCAATTCATAATAGGGCTTATTGAATTGATAAGTTACCATCTAAAACCTCGTTTAAATAAAATTGAAAGGTTACAAAATCAGATTGAAGGACCTGATAAATTCTTCAATCCTATTTTTATTTAAGAAAATTTATATTTGTAAGATCCGTCTTTTCCCTTTGATACCAAAAGCTTTTCAGGATTTTTTCCTTCTGCCATAAAGCTTAAAAGCTGGGCGGATATTTCCGGAGCCAGTTTACGATCAACTATTGCATCAATATTTCTTGCACCTGTTTCAGCCCTGGTGCATGATTGAACAATGTCATCAATTACGGCTTTATTAAATTCAACTTCGAGTCCCCTGTTTGTCATTAATCTTTTTTTAACCTTATTTAATTTTAATTCAACAATCGGTTTCATTGCTTCTGCATTTAACGGAAGAAACACAATCGGTTTTATTCTTCCTAAAAATTCGGGACGAAAATATTTATTCATATAAGGTCGCAATTCCTCAAGAAGATCATCAGGAGAAGTCATTCCTTCATTATACTTTTCAAAAAGAACATCGGAAGCAAGATTTGAAGTCATAAAAATTGTGGTGTTGGAAAAATCAATATTTCTTCTGTCGGCATCCTGAAGCATACCGCGATCAAATATTTGCATGAAAAGATCAATAACCGAAGGATTGGCTTTTTCAATTTCATCTAAAAGCACAACGCAATAAGGTCTTCTTCTTACCGGCTCGCTTAAAGCTCCGCCTTCACCATAACCAACCAAACCGGGGTCAGCGCCAATTAATCTTGAAGTATTATATTCATTCTGGTACTCAGTCATATTCAGAGTAACCATAAATCTTTCATCGCCAAAAAGAACTTCAGCAACTGCGCGGGATAATTCTGTTTTTCCAACTCCGCTGGTTCCGACTAAAAGAAATACTCCAATCGGACCTTCTTCCTTTTTCATTCCAACTTTAGCTCCACGGATAACATCAGCAATTTGTTTAATTGCATGATCCTGACCCACAACTCTTTTCTTCAAATCATTTTCCAGCTGAAGAAGAGTTGTCATTTCGTCACGAGTCATATTTCCGACTTTTATTCCAGTCCATGCCTCAATTACTTCTGCTACAGTATTTGAAGTTACCTCTGCAAAAACCTGGGGGGCTGGATCCTGCAACGAACTTAATTCCTTTTTTATGTTATCAATTTCCTCAAGGATTTTTGGATCTTTCGATTCTCCATTCCCGGAGAACTTTTTCATTCTTAATTCCATAAGCTTTCGTGTAAGGCTGCTTTCTTTCTGCCATTTTTCTTCATTTGATTTTATGTCAATTTCAAGTTTTGATTTTTTTTCTCTTAATCCTGAAAGGGCCTCCTGGTTTATTTTTAAATCCATATCAGAGTCACGCTGCTGCGAATTAATAGCCATATCAATTGATTTTAAACCGCTAATAAGCAGCTCCAGTTTTGGAGGTTTGCTGGTTAAAGACATTTTAACTCTTGTGGCTGCAGTATCAAGAAGATCAACCGCTTTATCAGGTAATTGTCTTCCGGCAATATATCTTCTCGAAAGCTTTACTGCTGACTCTAGTGCTTCATCAGTTATATGAATTCCATGATATGCTTCATATTTAGTTTTAATTCCTCTAAGCATAAGAACAGCTCTCTCATCTTCCGGTTCACCAACATGAATCGGCTGAAATCTTCTTTCGAGGGCGGCATCTTTTGCAAAATATTTATTGTATTCAAGGTATGTAGTTGCAGCAATTGCTCTGAATGTTCCTCTTGCAAGTGCCGGTTTTAAAAGATTTGCTGCATCACCGCCGCCTGCTGAAGCGCCGGCACCAATTAAAGTATGAGCTTCATCTATAAAAAGTATTGCCGGCTGGGGTGAGTTTGTCACCTCAGTAATAACAGCTTTTAATCTTTTTTCGAACTCGCCTCTCATTTTTGTTCCTGCCTGCAAAGCACCAAGATCCAAAGAATATATCTGGTTGTTCTTTAAAATATCAGGAACTTCATCTGCAGCAATTTTTAAAGCCAGACCTTCAACTAAAGCAGTTTTTCCAACACCGGGTTCGCCCAATAAAATAGGATTTGATTTTTTTCGTCTGCAAAGAACTTCAATAACCTGGATGATTTCTTCATCGCGTCCAAGTATAGGATCAATCTTACCTTCTTTAGCCTGGGCAGTTAAATTCTGAGTATAAAGATCAAGTATAGTTGCATCAGGTGGAAGTTCACGTGCTTCTTCACGTGAAATAACTTCAGAGGCAACATCCGGATCTTCGGCAGAACCTGTAACAATTTTATAAAAATCAGTCCGCAGTTCATCCTGCTTGATTGATGAAAGTACATCCATCAACCCGCTGCTAATGACCTGTTCAGAAGAAATAAAAACTTCAAACAATGCACCGGATCTTATTTTTGTTTCATGATGATGAACCGAACTTGTTATCCATGCTTCCTGAAGCATTTCGGTTAATAGCGGAGAGAGTTTTGGCTTTCCGGAATTTCCGGTTTCGAGTTCATCAAGATTTTTTCTGATTACCTTTTGAACATCGCCTGAATCAATTGTAAAATGTTTTAAGATTAATGGAACATCTCCCTGTCCATCTTCAATTAAAACATTTAAAAGATGATTAAACGTAATTTCATAATGCCCGCTCTTTATTCCCAAACCGGTTGCGGTATCAAGATTGCGGACAATATAATTGTTAAGTTTTAAGAGAAGTGATTTCAAATCTTTACTTTGCATTTTTAAGCTCCAGAAGATTTATAAATTTTGTTTTATCTGTGAATGGGTTTTTTCTAATTAAGAGATGATGCAGATGAAGTTATTTCCTCATAGCTCAGATAAACTTTTACTTCTTCGGTTTGAGGTTTCCCAAGCCAGAAAGTTGTACCAAGTTTTAATCTTTCATCTTCCCATGAAACTGAGCTAATTGTTGATGCCCTGATTGTAAATTCAAAATCAAATTCAATTCCATCAGTTAAATAAAGATTTAATAGTTCAATTACTTTATTTGAATTTTCAGTGCCGGGAAGAAAGTTTAGATATTCTTCAAACGAAATGGATTTTATCTGCACACAAATCCTGCTCATACAATCGCGGGAATATTTTCCTATAAAACTGTTTTTTCCTAAACTAAAATTCTCATTCCCGACTGAAGGAATTTCAGTTAACTCAATCCACTGCGGAACAAATTCCTTAATAGCAATTCTGCATTCGGGAAAAAAATAATTCAGCATTATTCCAAGCCCGGCTTTATTCCTTACTCGCGAACTTAAGAGGCCTGAAAATTTCAACAGCGCAAATTTATTAAGGTTTGATTCTTTTTTGCTTAAGAGATTTCCTCCAACAAAGGAATTAATTCTCTCAGATATCCTGTCGCCTGTTTTATTATTTAAATAAAGATAGAACCTGTATTTTTTCCACGATTGATAATAGAGCCAGTAGAATCTGTCATTAAATATATCCATGAAATTCTGAAGTGGCACCTCACCCTCACCAAGAATTCTTTGCTGCAATGCAACCTGTTCATGATAACATCTCGGAAGAGGAGAATTAATTCCATACAAACCAAGAAATGTTAAAACAAAGCTGACTTCTCCATTAAAATAATGTATGGATTTAATATCGGACGGAGGAAATTCATAATTTTCAGATGGACGGAAATTCAATCCTGCATGATCAAATAAAAAATCTTTCCTTCCTGGGTTTTCTACCTTAGTAAGATTTTCAGCAAGCCATACTGCCTGCCAAACATGATAAGAAGGACCATTCTTTACGAGGTCTTCTATCAGATTATTTGCATTTCCCCGGTTACCGGCTGCCATTTATATTCTTTACCTGTTCCTGTTTCTGTTATTTTTAAAAAGATGTATGAGTTTATAGTTACATACTGAGATAGAAAAGAATTAATTATAGTTCCCATTAAATGAATTTCTGCTTCACCCTGTTCATATTCTTTAGGATCAACTTCGATATGGAATTCTATTCCCCGGATAAGACTTTGATTAATTACTTTGTTAACTAGCTTAGGCTTATAAATTTTTGTGATACCATTTATCTTTTTCTTGTTCGGATGATTATGAGCTTTTGTCCAATTATACAAATTGAGAATGCTTTTAAATGAATCCACTTCTGCTAATGTTGAATAACTAACTGATAAGTGAGCTATTAAAGACCATAAATAATTTTGTCTCTCAGGACATTCAAGTGCTTCTTGAGGAACTGTAATGTTCGAAGCTTCAATTCCCGCTGGGAAATTAATTGGTTCTTTAACGGATTCTGCTTCAAGGTATGCAGCGGGTAAAAACCCGTTTGATAAAGTTGCTTCAATGCTTAATGTTTCTCTCGGAAATGAATCCATTTCCATACTGGGACCGAAAAGCCTGATAAATGTTTCACTCATATCGTGCTGCTGGGTTCTTCTGAAAACGGAATAAAATCTCTTGTAATTATATTCAGGGTCGCTTGTCTCAAGAACATCGTGAGAGGTTATAGGAATATATTTATACTGCTCAAGTTTGGTTTCACTAATGCCAACAATCTTATCAACAGAATAAATCTCCCGGCTTTTTCTTCTGTCAAGATCGGGAATCATATAATATTCCGGCATCCTTTGGTTCACGACAACCTCTTCAGTAGAACGGGAAAATAAATTTACAATCGGTGAGCAATGAAGCAGTATATCATTAATAGCCGGCCATTTTTCCCTTAAAAGCTTTCTGTTAAAATCTATTTTTAATTCGAAGAAATTTGATTCACCTGAAGATTTAAAATTTTGAATACCATTAATTTCGATAAAAAAGAATTTTTCCGGAAAGGAAAAATATTCCTGCAGCAGGCGGAAACCCGGAAATGTTTGTTTTGAAAAAGGAAGAATTGAATAATCATCAATGTCAGTTTTTTTCTTCCTTGAAAATTCCGGAATTGAAATTTCAAAATCATCAATATTCTGGTATTGCGTTTTCTTATCATCTGTTTCTTTAACTGAAATTGAATTGACAAACTTTGTGAGAAACAGCAAGAGGTTATATTTTATTGTAGATGAACCATGCAGGTAAAGCTGAAGCGAATTTAAATTCAGTGAATTAAAATTAACATTTCTCTCAAGCTGGAACCTGATAATTAAAGATGAATTTCCCTGGGGTGATTCCTCAATACGAACATTCTCGATTTTAAATGGACGGATTATCAGATCCTGAGTAGTCCTGAATATAAATTCGGCAGGCTCTTCTTTTTCTGCTATTCTGCTTCCTTCGGATGAACCTGAAAGAACTTTGTATTTAACCTTGTACTTACCTGTCTGAGTTTGAATTTCACTTCCTTTTTTAATAAGAACCGGATTTGTTACTGCACCAGATTTATAATTAGCCTGCATAATTGCACAGGATGGAAACGGCTTCAGCATATTGGGAAATAAAATTTCAAGTATACCGCCTGCGATCTCAGGGAATTCATCATCTAGTCTCTCGTGAATTCTTCCTGCAAGAAATGCAAACCCCTCTAAAAGTCTTTCAACAAAAGGATCTTTTCTTTCACGCTCGCTCATGCGAAGCTGTGAACCTAAAGTCGGGTGCTTTTTACTAAACTCTTCGCCCGCAGTTTGAAGGAAATTATATTCTCTTTCAAAATATTTATCAGAACTCATATTTAATTAATTATTATTGGAAAATAATTCAGAATTGGAGAATGTATAGAAACATCTTATAAAGAACTTTTGCTTTATAAAATATTAAAATGCTTGTTCAGTAAAAACAACTCCATCAGGCAGGTAATCCCATGTAATTTCTCTAGCAAGCATTTCAACTTTTTCCATATGACCATAGCTTTCAAATTTGGGATCAAAAGAAGTATGCATCAGATTTGATATTGAAACTATTTTAGCGTTTGTTAATGTAATGGTAAAATAAGGCACTTCATACCTCGTTGATGGGTCTATTCTATAGAGTGTAATAATAATTTCTTTGCATAATTGACCCTCACAAACTATCTGATATAATTGTGGAGTAAGCCGGTCAATTAATTTTTCAACCTCAAATGCAGTAATCTGGCGGGAGCCCTGAATTCTATTTTGATCGTTATCATAAGGCAAATAAATCTTATGACTGAATGCATATATCCGGCTTGCGCCACTTGGACGTTCTGAATCTCCCTTTAAAATAATTCCATCCTGATTTTTAATAATTATTTCACCCGGGGCCGCCATTAGTTATCCCTTTCTATAATACTTAAAAAAATAGATATTTGAGTACAGAATTATTAGATAAAGTTCCACAATTATTAAAATCTCAATAGACAAAAAAATTATCGAACTTATAAAATTACTATTTAAGGTCCTTCTCAAACATTACTTTTGTCCAGCCTGTAGTAGAAAACTCGGTAAGTAAAATTTCTTTGCCGGGACTATCTTTTATTGTAGCAACTATCTTTATCGAAATTCTCATTGTTTCCTGAAAAAAATCGAACTTCTGGACTTTTACATCGCCAATCCTTGGTTCATATTTAAGAATTACATCCCTGACTTCTTTCTTAACAGGTTCGGTTGAATTCCCGGAATCAAAATAAAGCTGAAGGATATCTGGCATTCCAAAATCTGGAAGGTGCTGAACAGAACCCTGCCTGGTTGTAAGCACCATCCGGAGGTTTTCAATTATACTTCGCCTGAGCTTTTCATCTTCCGGAAGCTTTTCGAACTGAGCCGGATCAAGATTATCCGGATTATCTGCTTCGGAAACAAACTGCCCGGTTAGAATATCAAACAGACTAAGGTTTCTCATACTCTTTAAAAAACAGTTTAGACAAACTCATTCACCCAAACAAAAAATTCAGTTAAGAATAATTGAATGGATGAATGAGAAAGAAAAAATTAGAAAAGTTAAAAATAAATCAGAAGGCAGTTTCAGTATAAGTAATCCCACCCTCAATAAATTCCCAATTGAATTCTTTAGCGAGCATCTTAACTTTTTCAAGATGACCCACACCCTCATTATCCGGATCATAAGTTGGAGGCATCCAATTAACTACAGAGACAATTTTTGCATTTTTCAATATGTAATTAAAGTATGGTTCTTCTTCTCCCGATTCCATACCGATCCGGTATAAGACTATTTTTATTTCTTTACACATTTGCCCGGTACATACAATCTGGTATAATTGAGGAGTCAGCTCATCAATTTCTTTAACCACCTCAAAGGCTGTTATTTTCCTGGAACCTTGAATTTTATTTTGTTCTTTTTCATAAGGAAGATAAACCTCATGATTAAACTCAAATACAAGACTAGTTCCATTTTCACGGGGACCTTTTAATTCATTTCCCTCATGATTTTTTATTAGAATTTCACCTTTTACTGCCATACTTACCTCCGGAAATATTTTGTTTATGATTAGTTAATTAAAGAAAGATTTTTCTGATCTCAGAATTAAAGATAGAATGCAGCACAGATTCTTAAACTATGCTGCACAGAAGTGTTTATAATTATTCTTCAGTTGAATGGAAAGCAATTAATTTAAGATTAACATCCATTCCGGTAATAGCAACATGAGGACGGAATTCAGCACTAATCTGGAAGAAGCCGGGTTTTTCGGCAAGTTCTTCAACGTGTAATTGATAAGATCTTAATGGTCTTTCAGCAATTACAGATTCTGGTGCATTCGGAAAATCTGCAACCAAAGTATCCAGCCATTTCTTAAGATCTTTTTCAATATCTCCGGCACCAGCATTTTTTCCTACGAAAACTAATTGCCGGTATTTGAGATAATGTGCAATTCTTGTTACAAGCATTGTGTATTGAAGTCTTGCTCCTACAGCAAAATTAGCAGTTGCTTCGGCATCATTTTTAATTTTCTTAGCTCTGTTAGCGGATGGAACTTCAAAGAAGCACGCATAATCTGTTCTATCCCAGTGAGCCAAAGGAATAAAACCAAGATCGCATAATTCCTGATCTTTTGCCTGCCCAACCGAAGCTTCAACCGGAACTTTGAGTTTCTTTTGTCCATGTTCCTCATAAGTTGGAGTCGGAAGATTTTCAACTTTACCACCTGAATCAACACCAACAATTTTAACACTCCATCCCCATTTCTCGAAACTCTTAATCATATTTGAAGCTAATGCATAAGAAGCGCTGCACCAAAGACTTTTATCTTTACCTCCGGAGTAAACTCCTTCTGTGTAATTAAAATTCTTGGTCGGTTCTGATTCCGCATTGTAAGGTAACCTACCGAGAAATCTTGGTAAAGCAAGACCAATATATTTTGACCGGTCATCATCTCTGAAAGCTCTCCATGAAGTGTACTCGGCTCCATCATTAATCTGATCGGGAAGGAAACGGTTATTCATTACATCGGAAAAGCTTTCTTCGCCAAAAAATTTATGGCTCGCATTTCCAATAAAAGGAATTTGTGCAGATTCAGAAAGAACGGATAGATGCTGCAGAAGCCCGATATCCTGCGGTGTATTATCAACCGCAAAATCTCCCACAATTGCAGTATAAGAATGACCTCCAACTTTATCATAAGCACCCCAGTATATATGGTGCCATAAGCCGGAATCTTTCTCGTATCCTTCCCCATTTGCTGCTTCATTAAGATCATCATAAAGCTCTTCTTTAGAAACATCAAGCAATTCAATTTTAACTGGTTTGCTGAACTCTGTATTCTGTACCAGAAAAAGAAGTCCGCGCCAGCTTGATTCAAGTTCCTGGAAATCTTTATTGTGAAGTATCTCATCCATTTGTGCACTAAGAACTGTATCAATATCAGCAATAAAAGAATCAACCAAAGCACCTGTTACTTTAAATACCTGAGATTCCTTTCCAACTTTACCAATAAATTCTGCAACAGCATCTTTTTTGGAATCATCAAGCATTGTCAACAGCTTATCAACCGAACCTTGTTCAGTCTGCTGTTCCTGATCTGTTGTTTTTTCTTTAGCCATTGTTTTGTAAACCTCCGTTTATTTTTATTCCGCTTGAGCGAAACAATTATTTATTTTCTATTTAGATGTTCCAAGTTTTGTCATTAACTCATCGATGCTGCCGCCATCTTTAAGCACTCCTTCAAGTGCTTTTTTAAGGTTTGCATCTTTTAAAACAGCAAGCTTCAATTGTTTCAGCCGTTCTCTTGCTTCAAGAAGTTTTTTTAACGGCTCAACCTTTTTAACTATTTCATCAGGATTAAAATCCTTTATATCCTGGAAATCAAGATCAACTTCCATCTGAGCCTCTTTGTCATCCGATAATTTATTTGAGACACTAAGTTTAAGTTTAGGATTAAAATCCTTTAAAACTTTCTGAAAGTCCCCCTTCCTTGCAATAGTCCTAAGTCGCCTGTCTTTCAGCATACCCTGACTTCCCGGTTCACTTTTACTAAAGTTACCAGTTACAAGCATACGATAATCAAGTTCAACACTCTCCTTGGCATCGCTGCTTGGCAGTATTGCCACTTTAACCCTTTGAGCTATTTTGGGTGAAGTTGGTCTGGCCATTATTACCTCCTTAGTTATTTATTTTTTGTTGAAGTTTTATTGCCAATATTCCATCGTATTTAGCAATCTTTCCGAACAATTCTTTCTGCTGCTTTTCCAGAATTGTTTTCATCTCCCCGTTAGTTTCAGAAATTATTTTTGAATTTACTAAATAAAGAGACTGCCAAACAGCAGTACATAAAGCAGTTTCCCACTCAGCAATTTTATATTCTTCTATTAATGCTCTAAGCTCATTTAAATTTACTTCTGCCAGTTCAAGCTTTTTTGCCTGTAAACAATAATTCGCAAGATTTAGTTTTCTGAGAAATTTACCTTTCTTCCTTGTATCGGAATTAATCCCCTGCTGCATTGCTGCATAATTTTTTTCAAAATTTTCCGGGAGTTCACTACAAGCTATTTCATATTCTTTATTAATAGTATCATATTCTTCACCGATTATAGGGGGAAGAATAATTGATTCAGTGCCTTTTCCGCCTGACAATGAAGGTTTAACTTCTTCATTAATCCATTTTACTGTTTCATCATCAGCAAATGGTGTTTGTTTATCTTTAAATATTAAATGAGGCAGATCGGGAATTCTTTGAAGTAATCTTGCAAGATGAATTTTAATATCCTCCGCTGCCTGGTTATAAATTCCCCCTTTTTGTTCAAGAGCTTTAACAACAAAACGCTGAGCATCAAGCCAGTATGGAAATTCACTATTCGCCTTTAAAAAACTTAATTCTATTCTTGGAATAAGAGCATCCCAGTTGCCGCCTGAAAACCATTCTTTAATTTTTGTTCGGATAACCTGGTTTGGAGTTTCAATTTGAGTTACTTTTTCAATTTCAGGTGGTTTAATAATTTTACTCCACTGAAGCTGTCTTCCTAATCCGAACACAAAATAATTTTCAGGGATCTTTTCTTTCTTAACCCCATCCTGCTGAGTTTCATAAAAAAAAGTTAAAATCTGTCTTAACTGCGAGATAGCATCTTTTTCATTTGCAGGTTTAATTTCTTTTATTGAGGCGGAAGTTGGTCCAAGTGCTGGCTGAAGTTTTTGACTCTCCTCAATTTTCCCGGAAGGGGCAATTTCAATTTTACTTTCAGTTTTTTCTTCCTCTATAATTTCTTTTGCAGGTTCTTCTTTTTTCGGAGGAGCAATTAATGATTTTCCTTTTTCAGCCAGATCATCTAAAGTTTCTTTTAAAGATTTTAATACAGGTATATTATCCGGAAATAATCTTTCACATTCTTTTATTATTTGTGTTAAAGATTTTTCCGCATCAATAATATCCGCTGCATTTGAGCGGTTAATATCTTCCTTTTCTACAAGCTTAAAAAACCTGGAAGTATTAATAAATTGAATAGCTTTACTTCTGTGTAAAGGATTTGCAGGAAAAAGATTATTTCCAAATTTATTTAAAAGGTTGTAAAGAATACTTAATCCCTCTTTAAGTCCTTTAATTTTTTCAGTACGGAAAAGCGCAAAGCAAAGCCACGAAGCCACTTTAATATCTTTACTTTTTTCTTTGAGAATAATTTCTGAAAACTCGATACACTTTTTGTAGTCGGGCTGGGTTTTAGGAATTTCCATGCTAAGTTTGAAATATTCCTCTTCGCTGCCTGCATCATTTCCCGCGGGAGAATCACCGGGCACCGGTTCAAGATATGATTGAACAAATTCTGAAATTTCCATTTCATGGATTTCAGACATACAAGACGTCCTTTTGCTAATTAATTGTTAAAAGCTTTTTAATAATTCTTTAAGTGAAAGGTCCTTATTTAATATAGTTCCAAAAATATTTTCGTTTGGATTATTTTGTTTTTCGTTTTGAAGATTAGTTTCATCGATTTGATTAGATAAAAGATCAATATAATTATTGGGTAAGGGTTTATTTAAGAATAAGTACAAGAAATGATTTTTATTTTCAGAGTAACTCCAGAAAATAGCAGGAAGTGAGTCGGGTAAATTTCGAAATGTAATTGTGATATGTAAGAGAAAAGTAAGATCATTTAAATAATGATCCTCTCCGGAAATAAAAGAAATAATAACGGGAGCCGCTTTATGTTTATTGTCTGAAGAATACAGATTCTCTAGAAATAATAATTTTTCAGAATCATTGCTGACAGGTATAATTCTTTTCCAAAAAACAGCTTGCTGAGTATTACTAATATAATTCTGGTAAAAAGATTTTTTGTTATAAATGTTATTTAAGTTGTAGGAAATTTTATTCAGCCTTTCGTTTATAATTGACAAATCGGTAATTGAAAAAATATCAATAACCGCAAATTTAAACTCTTTTAATATATCAAATAATATCATCGGTATTAAGTGGGAAGGAAAATTATTTAGCCGTTCCTTATCAAAATAAAAAAAAACTATAAAGGGAAATTCCCTGCCGGATTTATCATAACCCGGGATGATTAATCCTGCCAATGCTCTTCCGGTTCCTGTAAAAGGATAAAAGAAAAAATATTGTTCCGAGTTTTTATAATAATTCGCCCAATTAGATTTTAATTTCATTCTCGCTGATATTATTCCTTCCTGAAGCCATTTATCAAAAACCAAAAGCTCTTCACCGCCGGCATTAAATTTTACAAAATCATTAAAGCCGGGCAGTTTACCAAAATATCCAAATATGTTATCAAGCCTGTTAAACAATATTAATTTATTTTACCTGGAAGATTAAATGACGTAAAGAAATTTTTTGAAAAAGGATTTTTTGAACTGCCGGCATTCAGAAGATATGAAACTGTAATATCATAATTACTTTTTGCAAAGAACCAGTTAAGATTATATTGAGAAGAAGATTCACCTCTGGAAACAGAAGCATCATTAAGCAATTTAAATAAAGCCCAGTCACCATTATAATTTTTAGTATCTGTTCCTGAATTTCTCATTGAAATATTTAATCTTGCACCGGGCGTGCCTTTACCTCCCGGCCAATTATAATCTTTCCAAAAAGGAGAACCCATTCTATATGGTTCTTCAACTCCATCAATATAGAGATTAACCTGTTCAACAATAGGTTTTTGTCCATTAACAGTTTTTGATTCAGGCAGCTGCGGTTTTAATTTGAATGCAACACTTAAATCTCCAGTTTTAAAAAGAGTGCTGCTTATATCATCAGCTTTTTTTAATGCATTAATTAATTCATTTGAAACACTCAAACCGGCATTTTCCCACTCATTGGCTTTCCATCTTTCTTTATTAATAAAAGCGCTAAGCTCATTATTAAAAAAGGACCAGATAACACCATCCCCAGGTTTGAAAAAATCTTTAAAGTCTTCAAGTGGAGCATCGCTTCCTGATTCATTAAATGGAAAAGAACCTGCGAGAGATTTTTTAAATTCATCAAAAACTTTTTTACGCCATTGCTGATTTATATAATCAGAGGCGTCAGCAAGTATTGCATTCCAGCAAAGTTTTATTGGAGTTAAAAAAAGATTCTGCAGTGCAGGTGTGCTGTAAAGAATTCCCTTTATTGCCTGCAAGGAGGAAGAAAGTTCAGGTGCACGTTTATCAAGAACTTTAACTGCGTAATCTTTAGTTAAATCCTGCCCGCCTTTTATTGATTCCAGTACACCGCTGACAAAACCTAATTGCGAAATAGCTGCATTAAAGTCCGCGCTTAAATATTTTTTAATTTCACTGATATTACTTTTATTTAAGTCCAGGTTTCCATATAAAGATTTTGTATTGGAATCCGGCGATTGAATATCAACAATAACCTGCAAGTGATTGCTTACTGTTTTCAGAATTAAAATAATAGGTGAGTTAACCGGATCGCTTAATATTTTAAGATTAGCTGCAGCAGTTGGAACATTATCAAAATTTCTATACTGAATACTTTCCAAAAACTGGAGCCAGGTTTGTTTGTAATCATTAAAATATAAATTTAAAAGATTTTTTTTAATTTCATCACTGCTTAATTCATCCGCCGGTTTTACAAAAGATTTTCCTAAAACCCAATCCTCTTTCCCCGGGTTTATACTTTCTTCAATTATTGCTCTTTCAATATAATTTTTCCATCCATCAGCAGTAAAGATAACCGGAACCCTGAAATCCGTTTTAAGAAAAGTATAACCGCCGCCTATTTCTTTTTCAAGAGAAAGCTCATTCGGAAAAAGACTAATACCATTTTGTTTTAATCTTGCATAAATACTTTCAGGGTTTGGTTTATACTGAATCCTGTCTCTAACAATACTAATAAGAAGATTATCATTTTTTACCGGGTAAACATTTTTATCACTTAAATGGCTGGTATAAAATGAAATATAATTCTTCAATAAATTTTTTAATGAATCTTTTTCAGCAAATGAAGCGCTTTGATTCGATGAAATAAATTTTGAATTCAGAATATTAAAGAAAACATTTGCCAGGAATCTTTGTTCAACAGTATCAAGCCTTGAACGCTGATTTCCAAGAAGCAGATAAGCTTTTAAGTAACTGTAAACTTCATCACCGGAATAATCCTGACCATTTGCATAATTATTTAATCTCTTAACTATTTCATCAAATATATGCTGAGTAAAAAAGGTTTCTGTTTTCTTAATGTATAATTGTTTTAGTTCCGGTAAAGTTTCCCCGCTTCTATCAAACCCAAAACTTATAAAGGCTTCATTCGCATCGCCGTTTTCAACATCCTTAATCAGCAATCTTAGTTTTTCAGTTTTAGTAAAATTATGAAGCAAGTCCTGGTTCCAATTAATTTTTTGAAAAGATTCCGAAGTGTTTTTTATTTTATCCAGGAGATTACTATTTCCGTTATAACCTACAATTGTAAGTATGCAAAATAAAACTAAAAACAGAGCTGATATAGAAAGTGTCATTAGTCTTGCAAAGCCTTGTTTCTTAACGGTACCTGAAGTTTGACCTGCAGAATAATTCTGATCGCTTATTACAATCTCGTTAAGAAAATCTTTTATAAAATAATTTTTTGTTTCAACAACTTCTTGTGATTCTTCTTCAGAAGTTTGAGGGATATTAAACTGCTTTGCAATTTCTTTAATTGCAATATCCAACGGAGAACCTTCCTGAGTTCCGCTGGTAAAATAAAATCCCCGGAAGATCGGGTTATCCTGGTAAGGATTATGTTGAAAAACTTCACCAATTAAATAAGTTAATTTCTGCTGAAGTGATTTAAACTGGAATGGGAACAAAAATACTTTACGCCTTTGTTCTCTTTTTAAAGGACTGCTTAACCTTATAGTTCTTATTTCAAAAATCTTATCTGATAATTTTTGAAATTCATTTTCAAAAACATCTTTTGGATTTGCATTAATTAATTGCTGGGAAGATAATGTCGCGCCCCATACCTGGGATCGTTCTATTTCACTGAAGTCGCCAAAATATTCTACAAACCCCTGAATCAAATCGCATTTTGTAAAAACAAAATAAACAGGAAAATTTATTCCGAGATTTTCAATCAGCTCATCAATTCTTGATCTTATATTTTTTGCATGATCAAAAAGCTCATCCTTATCGCAATTAATAATTTCATCTATATTTAATGCAATCAAAACACCATTAACCGGTTTTCTTCTCCTGTTTTTTTTCAGCACATCTAAAAATGCCAGCCACTCAACCCTGTCTTCAGTTTGAGCAACATATCTGCCGGCAGTATCTAAAAAAATTGCTTTTGTTGAAAAGAACCAATCGCAATTTCTAGTTCCTCCAACACCTTTAAAACCATCCTTGCCAAAGGGGAATTCAAGTCCTGAGTTTTGAATTGCGGTTGTTTTACCTGCAGCCGAAGGTCCTATTATCATATACCACGGAAGAGCATAAAGAGCAGATCTACCTATTTTACCTTTTCCCAGTTTAGAATTTTTAAGTGAAGTAATTGCAGCATCTAACTGCTTTTTAAATTGTTCAATCTCTGCACGTTTTTCCGGCGAAAGATTTTTCATCTGCTCATCAGCCGATGCACCAATTGATTTTTCAATCTGCCCGGCTTTCTGAGCATTTTTCATTTTCTTATACATGTATATCAGAAGTACGATAAGAAGAACGAAAACAATAATTACAATTCTGAAAAGCCAGCTAACTCCAAAAATTCCCCCGAGAAAAGCAATAAGTGCAACAAGTAATATTGCTCCAATTGCCGCTAAAGCTTTCGGGCTCTTGAATATATTAATTAAGGTGTTCATACTTTATGAAAATATTTTCAGCTTATTATTTTTTTTAATGATTCTACAACGTCCCCTGCTTTTCCTGAAATTGATGCTGACATTATGAAATAGAAAATGATAAATATTACTATTGCCGAAACAGGATAAACCCAAAGTGGAATCCCGCCTTTTACAGCCTGGATAAAATTTTCTTTCGGTTTTCCATTTGGAGAAATTGCATCAATTGCGTTATACAATTCAGGATGAAGTTCAAGGTTAAGATCATCAACAACTCGCCTAAGAGTTTCAGGCGATTGGAGCTGATACATTCCTTTAAAACCTAAGCTAAGACAGAGATAATAAATTTCAAGAACATCTTTATTGCTGCTTGATCTTTGCCGCAGATTATGAAGATTTGTAAAGAATTCTTCCCCAGCATTAAAAGTATCAAACAATTTTATTTGCAAAGGCTCTGTCAGCCACTCATCTTTTCTCTGCCAGTTTGAGCTAATAATTGTTTCATCAAGAAATGCCACTAATGCAAACTTAGCCAGCTTTATTTTTTCATTATCTACTCCTGCACTTCTTGCACTCTGTTCAAAGCCATCAAACATATCAATTACTTTGGATTTTAATTTAGATGGATCTCCATAATCACTGGTTGCACGCAGCTGGAGAATAAGCATTAAGCAATCAGAAGAAATATCCGACAGTGTTTTCTTTTTTCCTGCGCCGTTTGACATCCTGTTTCCTTAAAAATTAATTACCCGGTAAAAGAAGAACTAATTCCATCTGAAGCATTTTAAAATCAGAGGCAAGAAAGAATGCAATATTATTTTTAGCAGAAATCTTATCCCAGAATCTTCCTTCTTTATTTATTTTGAAATAATGTGCCTTTTGATTTACAGCTATACCTGAAGGCGGACGAGCAATATATTCAACAGTTACTCCCTGAATTCCTGCCTGGTTAACAGCAAAAATTTCCTCATAAGCAGAGATTTTAATATTCTTTGGAAGCTCTGTTATTATTTTTTTCTCAGGAATATCTCCAGTTACAGCTAAAAAGAATTGTGACTGAATTTGATTTGGCAGGAGTTGTCCAATATAAAGAGTCTCAGCCTGTTTGCGCAAAGGTATTACGATATCTTTTCTTTCGAGAGTTTTTTCCACCTGCAGCATTGCATTAATATCATCATTTACCTGTTTAAATATTTCAGAAAGATGTTTATGATTATATGCAGGATACTCCGAGGTCTTTATTCCAAGATTAGAAAAAGTTGAAAGTTGACCGGCAAGGTTCAATAAAAGGATATACAAATTTTCCGGATGAAGATGTTTCGTCGTATAAAAATAATTCAGCAAAGGAATAAAATTATTTACAGCCTGCAGCATTAAAAGTATTTCAACCTGGGTAAGAGATAATTCAGGTTTAACAATGGTAGTCTGGTTCCTAAGTTCCCTGCTTTTTGAAACCAGGTTTCCCAGCAGCTCTCTTATCATTTCAGAAAGATTATCAGAAGATGAAATAGTTATTACCGGAGAAATAAAGTTTTTATCCATTGTATATTTTCCATCGGAGCTCCGTGTAATCTCCCCGATTTTTATTGAACTATACTCTTCTAAAGATTCATCACCAAATTTAAATTGAAAATTAGGTTTGGTTACCCCAATATTTCTCAGGTTTGTTCCGGAATTAAAATCAAGAACTTCAATATTCTGAAAATTGAACCTTGTATTATTAAAATTAGCAGAATCATCAATCCGGCAATTATTCCCGGAATCATTTTCCGCCGGTATTGCGAGAAATACTTCCAGCTTTTCTTCAGTAGCTGAAAATAATTCTTCAAAGTTCCTGCTCTTGGGAGAAGAATCATTATCCGGTATATTAAATATTATACCATCAGGCATTATACCGCTGCATCTTACTAAACCGAATATTCCGCCAGCCAAAGCAGCAGAATCAACATGAAGTTCGCTTAATCCCCAATAGTTAGGATTAATTAAACTCAACCTTGAATTAATATAATATTGATTATACCTGTCCGCCTGCTGAAAGTGGTGCGGATCCAGTTTCATTCCTTCATACCAAACTACTTTTTGAAATTTCATTTTGTTTATTTATTCTCCCTTAGTAATTGAGAAGGTTAATCTTCTTTGGTGATTGAGATAGAATTTTCGTGAACCATAATGTTCAGTTTATCAATTTCATTTACAGAAACAACCTGGAACCATGAGTCTTTAGCAGGTGCATGAAAATCTCCGATAATTCCTATATAAGCCGCCTCAGGTTTAATTCCAAATTCATCTATATGAAAAGATTCCCCCGGAATAAGAGTTTTTTCATATTTTGAATCCGGGATAAGATCATCACCCAAAATTTCAATCGGGTTTGATATCAGGGATTCAAAACTTGCATTCCTGAATTTATCGGCATTTTTTAACTGATAAATTTTTACAACTATTGCATTATTATCATTACAATTATCATCGCAGGTCAAATCAACATTTATCGTCTGCACACTGCTTCCGCAGCCGGTTATTAAAAATAGGATATAAAAAAATAAAATCTTCAAGAGATGTTTCATTTGGGAACTCCTTGTTAAAGAAAATCTAATATTCATTTTGCGATTTTTCGGAAAGAATTCTTTTTTGATAACCTTTCAAGAAAGGAGGTCTGAAAAATTTCTTTTCTATATGATACAAGTCCGAAATATATTTCCCATAATTTTCTTTTAGTGCATCAAGAACTTTAGTTTTTTTTGTGAAAGGAAGAATTTTCCCCATATCAATTGGAGAAGAAGGCTGATTTTTATTCATCATCTCTTTTTCAATTACAACCGGATCCAGACTTTCCAATAATAATTTACTTCCCTCAGTAACAGACTGTCTGTAACCCTCAAGCATTCCAATCTGGTGAGAAAGAAGTTTTTGAATTTCCTCTTTTAATAAACCCAGTCTCTTTTTTTCTTCTTCAGTTGAAATACCAGGATTAAATAAAAATTCCTTTAACTCTTTTGTAGAACCTGTAGGCAGAGAATGATAGATCGTGATTCCAAAAAATTCCTGCCTGAAATGTAAAAATCCCTGGATTAATTTTGCAAAAGTTTCAAGAAGTATATCTACAGTATTACTGAAATGGGAATTGAACGAGTAATCCTGAGAAATAGGAGGATTAAAGCTTTCTTCATTCTTCGGCAGAGTAAATACTTTTGGGTCGGGAGTTTTTGGCTCTAAAATTTCTTTTTCCGGACTGATAATTTTCTTATCCAGAAAGTTTTCTGAAAAATATTCTGCAATAACACGGTTTATTTCGTTCTGTTTGGCATCTCCAAAATTCTGATGAAGTGAAAATTTTAACATTTCAGATTTCATTGGAGAATCATCAAGAGCAAATTTTTCAGATAATTTTTTCAGATTCTCAGCAATACCGGCAATTTCCTCTGCAAAGGGATTAACAAAAACCATAGTTTTCTGGTCATCTTCTGCAATCTCATTTTGGTGAGAGTCTTTTTCGATTACTACCTCAAGCTCTAATTCATATTCACCTATCCTGACTTTATCACCGGATTTAATAGCATTTTCTTCATTAGGATTAATTTTTTCTTCATTCAAATAAGTAAAGTTAGGCGCATCAAGATCAATTAACTGAAGAATGCCTTCGGTTTCGATTATCTTTGCATGTTTTCTTGAAACTACTTTGAACGGATCGGGAAGGATAACCTCATTTTTCTCATCTCTCCCTAAAAATATGGGAAAACGTCTGAATTCTGAGGTATTTGTAAAGGAAGGATCAGATTGTTTTATTATGCTAATTTTTAAAACCATTTAAACCATTAAGTAATTTATTAATGAAATAACACAGCTTCGCCACAATAACCCCATTTTTAAGAAAGATTAAACAGTTTTTATAATAAGAATTTTAAACCCGGATAATAAAATATTATAGATAAAGTTTGGACAGTATTTTTTTTGATTCAGAAAAAGTTTTATTTCTAATAAAAATAGTTAACAAAAACATTTACCTGAGAAGTGTTCTTAGACCAAAATGAACTTAAAGAATTACGGTTTTAGAGTCAATATCTATTCCACTCTAAGATTCCCCCCAAATGAAATTTAATTTGCCAAAGATAAAATATATTTTCAGCTTTTAATGAAACTACTTTTTACCTAACGAATAACAAATGGGTATTTCTTATAAAGATATCAGAAGAATTTTCTTTTTAAAATTTTCATTTATTTACCTTATACCCAATATACTTTATACTTTATACTTTATACCTTTTCAAACATTATAAGTTGAAGAAGAAGTTGTTCCGCCATGACCCGTCCAGTTAGTGTGGAAGAATTCACCTCTTTTCTTATCAACTCTTTCATAAGTGTGTGCACCAAAATAATCTCTCTGAGCCTGTAAAAGATTTGCAGGCAAACGGTCATTTCTGAATCCATCAAAATAATTTAATGCTGTTGAAAATGCAGGAATCCATATACCGTTTAAAACACAAGTGGAAACAACCTTTCTCCAGGAAGCCTGAGATGTTTCGATCTTTTCTTTTAAAGAACGGATCAAGCAAAAGATTAGTCAGTTTGGGATTTTTATCAAATGCTTCTTTAATCTTACCAAGAAAAATAGAGCGAATAATACAGCCTCCTCTCCACATCAAAGCAACGCCGCCGTAATTAAGATTCCATTTATATTCTTTAGCTGCATACCTCATCAAGACATAACCTTGCGCGTAAGATACTAACTTCGAAGCATATAAAGCTTTCATTAAATCTTCGATGAACTGCTTTTTATCACCTTCAAATTTTGGTTTTGGTCCTTTTAAGATTTTAGATGCTTCAACTCTTTCCTCTTTTAATGACGAAAGAGTTCTTCCATAAACTGCTTCACCGATTAATGTTAATGGAGCCCCTTCATCGAGTGAAGAAATTACAGTCCATTTACCTGTTCCTTTTTGACCGGCTGTATCAAGAATTTTTTCAACAAGCGGGGAACCATTTTCTCTGAAAGCTAGGATATCTCCCGTAATTTCTATAAGATAACTATTTAGTTCACCTTCATTCCACTCTTTAAATACTTTATGCATTTCTTCATAGTTCAAGCCTACCAGATCTTTCATAACTAAATATGCTTCGCAAATTAATTGCATATCGCCATATTCAATTCCGTTATGCACCATCTTTACAAAATGACCGGCACCATTTTCTCCAACCCAATCACAACAGGGAGTCCCATCTTCAACTTTAGCAGCAATAGATTGAAAGATTGGTTTAACATACTGCCATGCTTCGGGCGACCCGCCCGGCATAATTGAGGGACCTTTCAATGCGCCTTCTTCACCACCTGAAACTCCTGTCCCGATAAACAATAACCCTTTTCCTTCAAGATATTTTGTTCTTCTTATCGAATCGGGAAAATGTGAATTCCCGCCATCAATTATTATATCTCCTTTTTCAAGATGCGGTAAGAGCAGCTCAATAAAATCATCAACAGGTTTTCCCGCTTTTATCATCAGCATTACTTTCCGGGGTTTTTTCAGGTTTACAATTAATTCTTCAATTGAATGCGCACCAATAATATTTTTACCTTTGCCTCTGCCGTTAATAAACTTATCAACTTTCTCTACCGTCCTGTTAAAAACAGCAACCGTAAATCCATGGCTTTCCATATTCAGAATAAGGTTCTCGCCCATAACTGCCAGACCGATTAATCCAATATCAGCTTTGCTCATTTTATTTTCTTTCTTGTCTCTTTAGATTTTATTTTAATTAATTTTTGAAAATCACTTCATTACAATAATGTATCAAAACATTTTAAAAATGCTCTAAGCGGCTAAACCAATTAATCTTTTTACCAGCTGAACAGATTGAGCAGCATCTTTTGTAAATCCGTCGGCGTGAATTTCGTCCGCAAACTTCTGGCTTGCTGCAGCGCCTCCAATAATAACTTTATTATTCAATCCGTTAGCTCTCAATGCTTTAATAGATACCCTCATATTTTCCATGGTTGTAGTTAGTAGTGCAGACATTCCAATAATTGCATCAGGATATTTTTTTGCAGCTTCTATAAATTTTTCGGGTGAAGTATTAATTCCAAGATCAATTACGTCGAAACCGCCGCCTTCAAGCATAATTCTCACAAGGTTCTTACCTATATCATGCATATCTCCCTTTACTGTTCCAAGAATCACTATTCCATTTTTTTTTGATTCATTACCTTTCAGCAGCGGCTCAATTATCTGCATTCCTGATTTCATAGCCTGTGCTGAAAGGAGCATATCAGGCAGGAAATATTCACCAGAAGAAAATTTTTTACCGACCACTTCCATACCGGCAATTAATGATTTATTCAATATTTGAGATACGGGAACAACCTCCACAATAGCTTTCTGGACAAGTTCTTTTACGCCTGGCTTTCCTAAAAGTTCAGGAGGATATTTTGAGTTTGAATCAATATGTCCTCTTATAACATTTTCTTTTATTTCATCAATTATGTTCATGCCTGTTCTATTTAAAATTTTACGTCCTAATTTCTAAATTAATATAACAAAATTAGCATATCAGAAACTCTAATTTTCACGTAAAAAAATCAATTGTGTTAAAACAACCTGAATCGATTCTTACTTCAGAAGGAAAATTTCAGAATTGGTTCAGAAAAGTAAGGATCATTAAGAAAATTGTAATACAGCTTATCCTAATTTTTCTGCAATTCAAGTGATGATTTAAATCTATAAACTTTAAATAATTTGCTCTAACGGCAGTAAGTACATTCTTATCTCATCACTTTTTTTTGAAATACCTTTATTAAATTCTTTTACTGATTCAATTAATTTTTCAAACTTTTCTTCATGTGGTGTGGGAATTAATTTGATTTTATCAAAACCCGGATAAGCGCGTGTTCCGAAATGTCCCTCCTGCCCGCGGAACTTTCCGACAACATTCTGCCATTCAAAATATGATTGGATATCACACTCATCTAATAATTTCGTTACCCTGTCTTCAAGTACATCGAGATAAATTAAATATGCTATTTTCATTTTCCTGCCTCCGTAGCTGGAATTTCTTTAATTTTATTTTTTTTGGATTTACCAAAGATCTTTTGTTTAATTTTTGCAAAACTGATGTCATCAATAATTGTGTAAACAACAGGTACAATAAACAATGTTAATAAAGTTGATGTAACCAGTCCGCCAATAACTGCCTGCCCCATAGGTGAACGAAATTCGGAACCTTCGCCTGCAGCCAATGCAACCGGCAGCATACCGAAAATCATTGCAAAGGTTGTCATTAGAATTGGTCGAAGCCTGGTTTGACCAGCTTGTAAAGCAGCAGCATGTCTTTCTTTGCCGCGGTCTCTTAAAACATTTATGTAATCTACCAGCAGAATTCCGTTTTTGGTTACCAATCCCATAAGCATAATAATTCCAATCATAGACATTACTGATAATGAACCTCCAAAGAGCAATAGTGCCACAACTGCACCGATAATAGCCATCGGTAGGGAAAGCATGATTGAAAACGGCTGGGTGAAACTTTCAAACTGTGACGCCAGAACTAAATAAACGAAAATGATTGCAAGTGCAAGTGAAAGCAAAATGTTTGCAAATGATTCCGATTGAATCTCAGCACTTCCGGCAACCTTTACGTTATAACCAGGGTCTAAAACGATTTTATCTATTTCTTTTTGCGCTTCAGCAACCACATCGCCTAACAAAGCATCCTGCAGGTTAGCACTAATTCTTATCTCACGTTGTCTGTCATACCGGTTTATTTTAGAGGGACCAACTCCTCTCTTAATAAGTGCTACAGTATTAAGTGGTATCATCAGGGTTTTTTGATCATACGTTTTGTTCTTACTTTTTATTGCAAGGGTTGAAACTTTATCAATCGAATTTCTGTCACTCTCTTTCAGCTTCACCCTAACATCATATTGCTCATCTCCCTCCTGGTATTTTGTAGCGTCAATTCCATCAACCATTGATCTAACAGTTGTAGCGATGGAGGCGGGGTTAATACCAAGTACAGAAGCTTTCTGCCTGTCAATTGTAATTCTCACTTCCGGTTTTGAAGTTTCAAGAGAGCTTTCTACATCTACAGCTCCGGGTGTTGAACTGACAATTTTTTCAACTTTATCTGCTATCTTTTTAAGTTTTGCAATCTCATCACCTCTAACGCTAAAAATAACCGGTTTATCTCCACCACCCGGACCCCCTGCGATTCCGAAACTTATATTAGCACCCGCTATTTTAGTTTTTTTCCTAAGCTCTTTAATAAAATCATTAACTGAATAATCACGTTCTTTTTTACTAACCAGCTTTACAAGAATTGATCCTTTATTTACAGGATCATTCCCCGCACCAATAGTTGTTAATACGTTTACAACACCTTCTTTTGTCTCCACCATCTTTTCCAGTTGAATTGCTATTTCATCTGTTTGTTCTAATGAACTACCCGGGGCAGCATTTATGCTGATATTAAATTCACCCTGATCCTGAGATGGGAAAAATTCCGAGCCTAGAAATCCCATCAAATAAAAACTGAAAAGAAAAATACCTAAGGCACCAAACACTACAGTTTTTCTATGAAGTAAAGACCAGTTTAGAGACGTTTTATATTTGCCGCTCAACCACTCAAAAAAGTGATTAAAGTAATAAAGAATTTTTTCTTTAATGTTTCCATCTTTAGATAATTCTTCATCCTCTTTTTTCAGCCAGCGAGATGAGAGCATTGGTGTAAGTGTAAACGCAACGAAAAGAGAAACAAGAACTGCAACAGAAACAGTAATTCCGAATTCGTAGAAAAACCTGCCGACTATTCCGGGCATAAATGCAACCGGAACAAACACTGCAACCAGGGTAAGGGTAACCGCCAATACCGCTAATCCAATTTCAGAAGTAGCCGATTTTGCAGCTTCAAGCGGCGAGGCACCTTCATGCATATGTCTGTATATATTCTCAATAACTACGATAGCATCGTCAATTAATAATCCTACAGCAAGTGATAATGCAAGTAATGACATTATATTGAGAGTAAAGCCAAGTATCCCCATTAATATAAAACTACCGATTATGGATGTTGGCAGTGCAAAGGCGCTTATTAAAGTCGGTCTTATATTTGCGAGAAAGAAATAGATTACGATTACTGCTAAGATGGCGCCATAAATTAAATCGAAGAGAACATCATTAATTGAATCCTCGATAAACTTACTGTTATCTTTTGCAATTGTAATATTTATATCGGCTGGAATTTCTTTTTTTAATTTTTCCAGTCCCGTTTTAATTCCTCTGGCCACCTGAACAGTATTGCTTCCGGATTGCTTACGTATGTTCAAACCAACTGCAACATTTCCATTTAATCTTGTTATACTCGTTTTCTCTTCTGAAGTATCTTTTACAGTGGCTATGTCAGATAGATAAACGTTCTCCCCATTTTTAGATGAGACTATTATATAACCAAACTGATTAACGTCAGTAAATTTCCCCATTGTTCTTAAAACAAATTGTTGTTTACCCTGTTTAATATTTCCACCGGGTATTTCAACATTAGCACTGCCAATGCTTTGAACAACATCTTCGATCGGGAGGTTATAGGCACTTAATCTTTCTGCATCAACTTCAACTAAAATTTCTCTCTCTGCTCCACCTACAAGATCAACTGCCCCAACTCCCGGAACATTTTCCAATCTTTTTTTGATAACATCTTTTGTGTAAGTCGTTAACTCCTTCTCAGTTCTCTCGCCTGAAACAGTAAGCGTTAAAATAGGTTGGCTTGAAGGATCGAATCTCTGGATTACAGGTTCCTCAACATCATCAGGTAGTTGGGATCTAACGGCAGCCACTTTTTCTCTTACTTCCTGCGATGCAATCTCGCCGCTCACTTCAAGCTTGAATTGAATAGTTACAATTGAAACACCTTCTTGTGAGGTTGAAGATATATGATCGACACCGGCAATCGGGTTTACAGCATCTTCAATAATTTTAGTAACATCAGTTTCAACCTGCTCAGGTCCCGCACCAGGCAGAACAGTTGTAATGGTTACGAAAGGAATATCAACATCCGGGTATTGATCAACATTTAATTTTATAAAGGAAAACAATCCGAGAACAATAATTGCCATTACAATCATAGTAGTAAAAACCGGTCGTTTTATGGAAACATCTGCTAATTTCATTTACTTAAATCCTTTGTGATTATCAAATTATTCTCTTGTCTAATTAACTATTGTTACTTTAGTGCTGTCTTCAAGATTATTCATTCCGAGTGTTACAATTGCTTGCCCTTCTTTAAGCCCGCTTATTATTTCAGTATATTTTTCGTTGTTTATTCCTGTTTCAACATTTACAGGATGAGCTGTATTATTATTAATAACATAAACTACTGTTTCATTATTGCTTATAGTTAGTGCTGACGTAGGTACCACAAGAATATTTTCCTGCAATTCCAGAACGACATCAACATTTACAAACATTCCCGGCTTGAAAAAAGAATTTTTAGAATTTTGAAATTTTGCTTTTACCTGGAATGATCTGGAATCCAATGAAGCAGATCTTGATATTTCTGTAATCCTTCCGGTCACTTCTCTATCGATTGCCGACTCTGAATATATTTTAACCTGGTCGCCTATCTTTAATTTCTGCATCTCAGTTTCGCTGACAGAAAATTTAATTATCATACTATTGGTGTTTGCAACAACTGCAAGGTGAGTACCCGGCGTTACCCAATCGCCAACATTAACATTTAACTCTGTAATAATTCCGCTTATGGGGGAAGTTAAATTCACCGTACTTTCAGAAGCATTAAAGTTAGCTTTAGCAACTTCATAAGCTGTTTTTGCCTGGTCTAACTGCTGCTCTGCAACAGCACCTGCTTCAAACAAAGCTTTCATTCTTTCAAAATCTTTTTTTGTGTTCTCAAAGGCAGCACTTGTCTGAAGATAATTTGATGAGGGTCCTGTTTTATCAAGCTGAATTAATACATCGCCTTTTTTGACATAATCATTTACTCTTACATTGATACTTGTAATTCGTTCAGAAATTTTTGCAACAATTATGGACTGTTCCTCGCCTTCCAGAGTACCATTAAGGGTTTTGCTTTGGCTCAGAGATTTCCGTTCAACCTTTGCAGTTTGAACAGGTACCAAATCTTCTTTTACAGTTTGTTTATCCTTTGAATTATTTTCCGAACAGCCTGCAAAAAATATTATCAGCATTGAAACTGCTGCTGCACTAAGTATTTTTGCTATTACATTAAATTTTTCCATTTATTTTTATTGCTCCGTTTATTATTAAAAAATCTTTATTATTCAATTAAGCCAAGTGTTTTTTCAAATTCTGTTTTAGCTATAAGAAAATCATATACTGCTCTTTCATAATTAATTCTTGTTTGTGTAAGCGAGTTTTGAGTATCAAGAATTTCAAGCTGAGTACCTACTCCATTTTTATATCTTGTTTGTGCAATCTCAACAGTTCTTTCAGCCTGCTGAACACTTTTTTCCTGTGCTTTTATTCTATCTAATGCTTCTTCCATATTTAATTTTGCCTGCAAAAGAGAAATCTCTAAACCTGATTCAATCCGTTTTTTATTAACCTCTAAAACTCTTACACCAATTTCAGCCTGTTCAATTTTTGCCCCTCTTTTAAATCCGTCAAAGATCGGGTAAGAGATTTGCAAGCCAACGGTAATAGTATTTGCCCAGTTATAATTGCTGAACTTAAATGTGTTGTCTTCTGCCTGCCAGTTATAATTTCCAAATGCTGAAAGTTTTGGCCAGTATGCAGCCTGCTCTATATCTACATTTTCCTCCAGAATGGATTGTTGAACTGAAAGTCCTAAAAGAGTTGGATTGTACTTTTTCAAAAACTCATCTCCTTTTAAAAGCAATTCAGGAGAAACCTTTTCCACATCAAATTGCCCTGCAACTTTTATTTTGGTTTCCAGATTTAAAGAGAGTAGATTCTTTAAATTATTTTTAGAAAGTTCAAAAACGTTTTTTGCTTCTATTAGTGAAGGTTCAACATTTGCTAATTGAACTTCGGCTCTCAGGTAATCGTATTCCGAAGCAACTCCCTGTTCGTACAGCAATCTTGTGTTTTCATAATTTGCTTTTGCAACTTCAAAACTTTTTTGATTTACATCCACCAGTTTCTCTGAAAGCAGAACATTATAAAAAGTCTTTTTAACCGTGGCAATCACTTCATCCTTGGTTGCTTGTGTTGTTAAATCAGTATATTCGGAATATTTTTTTGCTATACTGATTGCGGTTCCTAACCTAGGATCAAAAATCGTTTGGGAAAGAGAAACACCTACATTATAACTGTTATCGGCACCGAGGGATAATGTTTGAGTTGAAGGACCCGGATTAAAAGGGGTATTGGGTGGTAAAAACAGCACCGGAGATTTCAGGTTTCTTGTATACTGTGCATTTAATTTCAACTCCGGGAATGCACCCGCATAAGCTTCTGTAATTTGTGCATCAGCTTTTTGTATATCCAATTGTGAAAGCTGCATATCATAATTTTCCTGCAGAGCAATTGAAACAGCTTTTTCTATAGTAAGAACTATTTCATTTTCCTGTGCAAAAATATTTTCTAAAAATAGTATTTGAAACACCAGAAGGGCTAAAACTATTTTTATCTTACTGGATTTATTTAACATTGTTCTCCTTATTATCTTCTTACATTATTTATTATTCGCTAAACCCTTGAGTATCAGGCTTAATAGATTCTCAATGCGTTTATCAATTACATCATGATTAATCTCTGTTAAAAATTGTGCTTTACTTTTCTGATATTCTCTCTGTTCAATTGAAATATTCATTTCAACAATATCCTGTGCAAGATCACCAGCATTATGTTTTATAAGTTCTTTTTTCTTAATTCCATCAGTTAAAATCTCTTTCATTATATTTATCTGTTTATCAATAAAACCTTTGTGATAATTTTCTATAACACCAATAATTTCCATTTTTGCTGCAATAGTCCCCTTGTAAACGTTCATTCTATCAAAACCGATTTTTCTTCCATCCACAATTAAAGCAAGTATTTTTTCTGCTGCAGTTTCTTTTTCGTAAATTATTTCCTGCACCTTTTCAAAGTAATAATTAGCTTCCAGATCAATAATTGTTTTGAATAAATCCTCCTTATTCTCAAAGTAGTGATACAGGGAATTTTTTTTCATCCCCACTACTTCCCCAATATCATCGAGGGTTGTTTTATTGTATCCGTATCTAGAAAAGACTTTTCTTGCAGCTTCTAAAATCTGCTCTCTTTTATCTTCTTTTTGTTTCATTTTAATTCTCGAATTATAGAACATTCTAATTAATTGTTCGATAACTTAGTTAATTCTAATTATGTTATCAAGTTTAATGATGATTTTTTGGTTTTAGGGGTTAATAATGCCGGGAATGGTCTTTTTTATCTATTTATGGTTTTGTGGGACGGTAGAGTAAGGAGGTATTAGTGGAGAATCCCAAAGTAATAAATGTTGATGGAACAGGTTTAACCATTATTGATTATATTTATTATATAATTTTTGACTGTTTTTAACTTTTATCTATAATATAATATTGAGAAGAAAATTAAACTATTCTTAAGCCTCATAGCGTTATTTATTTTTGTAACTCCTCTTCTTGCACAAGAAGATGTACAAATTGGAAATCCTTATGGTAGTACAAATTATCGGCAACAGGGGGGTGTTTATGATTACTCTGATCCCAATGGTGTTAATATAAAGGTACAATTATGGGGATATGTAAAGTATTCAGGATATTATATTGTCCCAGCAAAAATTTCAATCAATGAGCTTATTTCTTTTGGGGGCGGACCAAATGAAGACGCTATCCTTAGTGATATACGCGTCTTAAAGATTCAAGCTGATTCATCTTTTAGAATGGTGAAATATAATTATAATGATATTATGTGGGAAGATAATCTGAAAACCAAAATCTATTCTGTCAGGCTTCAAGCCGGAGATATTGTAGTTGTACCCGGTGAGCCGAGATATTTTGCTAGACAGGATGTTTCTTTTTATATGTCGATTGTTACAGGGCTGGCATCATTAGCAGCATTAATTATAAGCATAACAAAATAAATGGGTGGAAAATGGACAGCAAAAATTTAAACGACCTCAAGATTAATCTAAAAAATTTAATCGTTTCAAAGATAGAACGCAGGACATTAAAAGATTATATAATTCTTTTCCGCAACAATCTAGTTCCTGTAATTATTATTATTTTAGTAATTCTTGCGGTGGCAATAGTCTACGCTGTTCTTTCCAAAGACATTTATACTTCGCAGATTGCATTAAAGTTAAATAAGCCCGGTGGTAGTATTCTAGAATCCTCACCTATGCCCGAATTAGGTGATTTTGGAAATGATAGGTTCATTGCCAACGAAATTGAAATCCTAAAAAGATATAATTTAAGAGAAAAAGTTGCCAAAGCTTTAGTGGATACTTTTGTTGATTCAAAAGACAAAAATGATTTTAACATTCTATATAAAAATAATTTTAGCGGCAACTCTAAAGAACTGCTTACTGTTCCGGAAATTGCAGCATTACTAGAGAAAATAGTTTATGTAGAACAGAAGCGCGGGCTTGACATTATTGAAATAAATGCAGAATCCCCTTCACCTGTTGAAGCCGCTTTAATCACCAACATTTATGCCAGGGAATACATAAATTATAATCTGGAGATGAATCGTAAACAATTTACTTTTATAAAAGATTTCTTAGACAATCAGCGCAAAGAGAAAAAAGAACAATTAAATGAAGCCGAAGACATCCTCAGATCATACCAGGAGCAAGGCGGAATAGTTGCACTTGATCAGCAGGCACAGACGCTCATTCAGCAACTTTCACAATTTGAAGCACAGAAAAATGCAAACAATTTAGATTTGATGGCTTCCAACGAAATACTTAAACAATACAAGGAAGAACTTCAAAAACAGAATCCGCGCCTTGCAGAGTATCTCGAAAGCGTAACATCAGAAACATACATTACAGCATTACAGAACGAACTTGCTCAGTTACAAATTACGAAGGATTTAGCGTTAGCAAAGGTTGATCCAAGAATGAATATTAGTTCTATAGTAAGTGAATACGATAAACAAATTAAGGACCTGCAGGTAAAACTTGATGAAAAAGTTAAAGTACTGAAGGCAGGCATTTTAGCAAGCAGTCCTGAAGAAGTAAAAGCTTTAAGCCAGAAAATAATAGAAGAAGAAATTAAAAATGGTTCACTTCAAACTACTCAAAAAGGACTAAATAATATTGTTAAAAGATATGATGAACGATTTAACAAGTTGCCAAAAACCTCACTGGAGCTTGCAAGGTTCCAGAGAAACCGTGAATCATTGGAAAAACTTTATACTTTAGTTGAGGAAAGATATCAGGAAGCCGTGATTAATGAACAGTCACAACCCGGTAATGCCGTTATAATTGATGATGCAAGAGTTCCAGTGCACCCAGCAAAACCAAACAGATTTTTAATTATTTTGATCGGATTTTTTATAGGATTTGGATTGGCTTTTGGGTTCGTAATGGTAAAAAATTATTTTGACAACACTATTAAAACACCTGAAGATATTGAGAAAAAAGATGTATATGTGCTGGCATGGATTCCGCAGGTGGACGGAATGGGTTTTAATGGCAGCAGCAATTTAGAATTTATTGTTGCTAAAAATCCCAATTCTATTGTTGCTGAGGCTTTCCGTGCGTTAAGAACAAGCATTCAGTTCTCGCGAGCTGACAGGAATTCGTTAAAAACTATTTTAATAACCTCCCCTACCCCAATGGAAGGTAAGACAACTGTAGCTGTTAACATTTCACGCACTTTTGCATTTTCAAATAAAAATACTTTACTCGTTGATTGCGATCTTAGAAAACCAAGATTGCATCAAATACTCGAACGTAAAAAAACACCAGGTCTTATAGATCATCTTGTCGGAGATTTTAAATTAGAGGAAATCATTAATCCAACGGGGATTAAAGATCTTAGCATAATTACGTCAGGGACTATTCCAGTAAATCCTGCAGAATTATTAGACTCTAATCTAATGGAAAATTTTATTTCTGAGGTAAGAAACAAATTTGATTATGTTGTGTTTGATTCTCCGCCAATTATATCTGTTACAGACGCAGAAATTTTAGCAAAAAAAGTAGACGGAACAATTCTGGTAGTTTCAGCGGAAAATACTGAAACAGTAATGCTTGATAGAGCTGTTAAATTATTGAAGCATGATGATTCGGTATTAATTGGCGCTGTGTTAAATAACTTCAGCACGAAGCGTGGTTACGGGAGCTATTATAAAAATTATTATTATTATTCACCTAAGGATAAAGCATAAAAAAAAATTTACTTTACAAGATTATTAATCTTAGGATAAAGCAAATTATTTAGCAAAGTACATTATGGTTAGCGGTAAAAACTTACAAAATTAAAGGAGTGTCTATAAAATTTTAACTGCGACAAGAATTTTGAGAAATATTAATCCTCCGAAATACAGGCTACATCATGTAATTTCCAGCTCTCATTTAATCTTAAAAAATGTTTTATAAATCCTTACTTGCAATTATTTTCACTCTTTTATGTTCAGTAATTACAAATAATATAATATTATTATGTGCTCAAGGAAAGGAACAAATATAATTTTACCAGAGGGATGATAGTTCTTTTCATCAAGTTACATGAAGAACCTTCTTCTGTTCTAATGCTTTGTTTTTAAGATGATTAATAAAAATAAATTATAGAAAATTTGTCAATCTAAAATTTTCAATGTCGCTAAAAAATCAATTCCTAAAAGCTTCAGCATTTTCAATTCTTTCAGAAATAGTTGCCAAAATTATTGGACCTCTTGGCTTCCTTTTATTAACTAGAATCTTATCCCCAGAGGATTTTGGTGTTGTAGCAGTTGCTACTACTGTACTTGGAATTGGATATGTTATCTCAGATATGGGCATAAGTCAAGTAATTATACAACAAAGAGGCGATAAAGATTATTTGTTGAAATTAAATAATGCCGGATTCTGGTTTAATCTAACAATGGGTATTATTTTATTTGTATTAATGGTTTTCTTTTCTGAGAAACTGGCTAATCTACTTGGTGAACCAAGCTCTAAATCTGTAATTAGTGTATTAGCTTTACAAGTTATTTTCTATTCACTTTCTTCAGTTCAAAATGCCATTAAAAAAAGAGATTTAGATTTTAAGTTTCTTTTCTACCTACGTTTAATAACTGTAGCAGCTCCTCTTCTGGTTTCAATTCCTTTAGCCTTTGCCGGAGGAGGTTATTGGGCCATTGTGTACGGTCAAATTTTTGGATCATTAACCAGGACTATTGCTTTATGGAAAACATCAAAGTGGAAACCAAGTTTATATTTTGACTTAAGTATTCTCAGGTGCATCTTAACTAAAAGTATTTGGAATACGATTGATCAGATATTTATTTGGATACCTTTGGCATTTGATACTTATTTAATATCCAATTACCTTTCTGCGAAAGAATTAGGTTTATATAGTACCAGCAGAACTCTTTTTTCCACTGCGATAACTTTATCTCTAGGTGCAATTATGCCGGTATTATTCAGTACATTTTCAAAAATTCAAACTGATGATAGTTTATTTTTAAAATCAATTCTGATTTTTCAAAAAATTGTTTTTTCAATCGCAATTTTCATGTGTGTTGGAGTATTTATTTTTAGCGGCCTAATAGAAATAATCATCTTTACTAATCAGTGGGCGGGTATATCAAATGTATTTGGTATAATATTTTTAATGATGGGTTTCGAATATTTCTATTCTGTTATTGTTGAAAGTCTGAATGCCAAAGGCTATTTCCAAATTACAGCAATTAATACAGTTTTGACCACATTAATATCCGTTCCATTTCTTTTTTTCTCTATACATTATGGGCTGATATTTTATGTAACGATCAGGATGTCTTTAATATACTTGAGGTTTCCGATAATATTTTATTATTCAAAAAAAATTAATAAGATTTCTTTTACTGATTGTTTAATAAATAATAAAAAGGTAATCTATATTATAATGGGATTATTATTGTTAAATCTTCTTATTTCACAATTTGATTTTACAATAATTATAAATAATGGATTAAAACTATTAGTATTTTGCCTTGCCGGTGTTTCTTTTCTTATGTTAGAAAAAGAAACGTTATTATTATTAATAAAACAGTTTAAGTTCGATAAAATTATTTAATAAAATGTTCTGAAGCATTCTTAACATTTCCTGTTAAAGATTGCCTTGCATTTATTGAATAAACATTGCTAAGTGAATTTAAAGGAAAGTTAATTTCCTTAATAATAATATTAATGAATTTGAATTTAAGCAATCAGAATATATAACAGATCAAACCTCAAATAAAAACAAAAAGGTTAACCCTAACTTGAATTATTTTTAATCGAATCATTCAGAACTATTATGAAAGAAAAAATAATTTTTATCGGTTTAGTTAATATGGAAGAGTTTAAAGGAGATGCTAATCATTTTAGAAAACTTATTAATTATATGAAAACTTATTATAATAGTTTAATAATATCTTTTACTAAACCAGTTGAAATAAATTATTTTCAAATAAAATTTCCACAGAATAAAATTATAAGGATTATTTATTGGAACATCAGCATATTATGGCTAATAACTCTGTTATATTTCAAAGAAAAACCAAAAGCGATTTATTTTAGAGAATCAGGCCTTGTTATTGCCCCATATGTAGCAAAACTAGTTTTTAATATTAAATTATTCATTGAAGTTCATGGAATAAAGATTGACGATACACCAATTCCACCCAAATTGACAATTTCTATTTTCAAATTATTATATAAATTACCAGATAAGTTTATAGCTTCAAAAGGAACTGCTGAATTAATCTCTGAAAATTTTGGAGTTACATTCGATAAAATTCAAATAGTTAGTTTGGGGTTCTATTTCGATAAAGAATACACTAGCAGTAAAATTTGCAGTACACCTGGAAATACTAATAAAAAGATAGTTTTTATTGGTAATATTATAGAATATCAAGGATTGGAAAGTTTCCTTGATGGTTTTTACAAATTGTGTTTAGAGACAAAGGAAGATATAAATTTTTTTATTATTGGGGATGGCCCTCAAAAAGAATTACTAATAAATAAAGTGAACGAATTAAATATTAAAGATAAAGTGACATTTATATCATCTGTAGACGAAAACAAACTTAAAAAAATTTTATTTACATGTCACTTGGGAATTTCACCCTTTTTTTCCAATAGAGGTAAATTAAATTCAATTAGCTCACTAAAAACATATGACTATTTAAATGCCAAGATACCAATTTTAACATCAAAGATGGATGAAATGGCTGAATTTATTAAAGCTGAAGGCATTGGCGATATTATTTATAATTATACAGATGAAGAGTATAAAAATAAAATATTAAGATGTCTAGAAGATGGTTTTCAAGAACAAGTTAAGAACATATACAATAAAATGAGTCCAATTTGGTTTTCACAATTTTCCTGGGATACAAGATTTGATAAAATTAAAAATAGCTTAGAATCAATTATGAATTAGATGAAAAGCTTATTTAATATCACATTTATTTATTGTATCCTATTTCTTTCATTTGGGCTTGTTGTATTTCCTTTGATAGCATTCATGTTAAATGTGCAAGAAATGGGTCCCTATATATATATTATAGCCATTTCGATTTTACTATATATTATTGGTTTGATATCTGGGCAACTAACCTTTCCAAGTGACTTATACTATAAGATATTTTTGATTATAGTATTAATAATAACATTTTCTTTTCTTTATAATCTTGATAATAAATTTGCAGAAAGAAAGTACTTACTTTTTATGTCAAATGGTTTTCTGTTAACTTTTTTCCTTGGTTCAATTAATAAAAACTATTTGGATAAAGTTGCACAAGGGATAATTATATTCTCAATTATCCAAACAATTATCATAATTTCATTTTGGTATATTTGGGGCGGTTATGAAATAAGATGGTTTTTAGGGGGGAAACTGCATATCGATATAATATTATTATCGCGGGTCATAGGATTAGGTATAATTGTAGTTTATATAATTAGTAAAAAATATATATCAATAATAATCATATCCTATTTATTATTTTTTATGATTCTACTAAATGAAGTTGGACCAATTCTGAGTGTTTTTCTAATACTGAGTCTTTATAATTTAAAAAAGTATAAAGATATTTCATTTGGCTTTGCATTGATTTTATCAATTCTAATAATATTTTTAGCTCCTAAAGTTATTCCTGATTTTCAATTAAATTCAATGGAATTAGACCCCAGAATAGATATCTACATAACTAATATTGACTATTTTCTAAATAATCCTATAACAGGAATCGGTATTGCTGGACAAAGTAAAATAATTGGTTATTATGACAGCGCACATAATATTTTTATTGAAATTGCTAGTGAATATGGATTAATAGGTTTATTACCATTCATAGTAATGGTTGTATTGTTATTTAAAAAATTTTTTGAATTTAAATTTAACTTATGGGGTTATTTGTGGCTATTTAGTTTTTTTATAGTACAGTTCTCTGGGGATATAAGCACAAATTCTATTTTCTGGATATTCAGTTCTCTTTTTATATTAGAAACAACACCAATCCAAAATGATATTTATTTGTCAGAAATAATAGCACAACTCTCCGTTTTGGAAATTCATGATTAGAAGAGAAATTCGGACAACCATCCGATAAAATATTAAAAGCACATTAATTAAATTCTTTAGTTTTTTTCCTTAACTGGGTCAATCTATAATAGATATGTGAAGATGAAAGTGTTACAAGCAATAAATAGTTTAGCTACTGGAGGTGCTGAAAAATTGTTGTTAGATACTATCCCATTATACAATAAAATGGGTATACATACAGATTTATTAATTTTAAATGGTACAAATTTTCCTTTTTTAGTGAAACTAAAAAATATAAAATGCTGTAAAATATTCGATTTAGGAACTGGCTCAGTATACAATCCATTACTAATTTTTAAAATTATTCCATATTTAAAAAAATATGATGTTGTTCATGCGCATCTTTTTCCTACACAATATTGGGTGGTTCTTGCAAAATTAATTTCCTTTTCAAAAATTACTTTAGTATTTACGGAACACTGTACTATTAATAGAAGAAGAGTAAACCCTTTTTTAAAATTGATTGATAAATTTATTTATAAGCATGTTGAAAAAATTGTTTGTATTACAAATGAGGTTCAAAAAATATTATTAAATTATACTAAAATGGATCTTGTTAAGTTTCCAATAATTAACAATGGAATTGATGTTTCATCTTATAAAGAAGCAAATTCAATTAGTAGAAGTGAAATAGATATAAATTTAACTGTATACGATAAATTGATTGTCCAAATAGCTGGATTTAGGGAACAAAAAGACCAAATTACTTTAATAAAGTCTATGCGTTACTTACCTGACGGTGTTAAACTTTTATTGGTAGGGGAAGGAGTTTTAAAAAGTACTTGTGAGAATCTAGTAAATAAATTAGAATTAAATGAAAGAGTTTTTTTCCTTGGTGTTCGAACAGATATTCCTGAATTGCTTAAAACAGTTGACATTGTTGTTCTTTCATCTAAATATGAAGGTTTATCTTTATCATGTATTGAGGGTATGGTCTCAGGAAAACCATTTATTGCTTCAAATGTTCCTGGTCTAACAGAAATTGTAGAAGGAGCCGGGTTGCTTTTTGAGTGTTTTAATGAAAAAGAATTAGCTTTTTACGTTCAAGAATTGTTAGATAACCCAATGCATTATGATAAAGTTGCCAAAGCATGTCAAGAGAGGGGAATGCAATATAATATTCAAATAATGGTAGAAAAACATATTTCTTTATATAAATCCTTGTAACCAAATTTATGTGTGGTATAAACGTTTCAAACCAATTGCCAGAAAATTATCTAATCAAATGTTGGGATAAAAAACATATTCTTAAAGAAGCATTTAAAAACTATTTCCCGAATGAATTTTTAAACAAATCAAAAAAGGGGCTCGGCTTACCAGGTGGCGATTGGCTGCGTTCCTTTCTTAAAAAGGAACTATTGTCATATGTCGAATTATTATTCTTAAAAAAACAAGGTATTTTTCAAATTGAACCAATCATCAAATTAGTTCATGACCATATTGAGGCGAGGGTAGATAATACATTTAGCGTTTGGGCTTTTTATTTTTTCCAAAAATGGTATGTGAATAATAGTGATTAAAAAAAAACTAATTCGTATTGTCACCGTCCCAATTTCCTTTAAAAAACTATTAACAGGCCAGTTAGCTTTTATGCGAGAATACTATGACGTTATTGCCGTTTCTTCAGATGGAGAAAACCTTCTTGAAATTGGAGAGGAACAAGAAGTACGTACATATACTGCTTCTTTGACACGGAAAATAACACCGTGGTTAGATTTGAAGGCCATCTATTGCTTATATAGATTCTTTAAATCCGAGAGTCCGTTTATTGTTCATACCGAAACTCCGAAAGCAGGTTTTGTTGGTATGGCTGCATCCTTTCTAGCATGTGTTCCCTTTAAACTCCACACTGTTGCCGGACTACCATTAATGGAAAGTTACGGTATAAAAAGAAAAATACTGGAAAAAGTTGAAACACTTACATATATGTTAGCTGATAAAGTTTATCCTAATTCATTTGGACTTAAAGAATTTATTATAAAAAATAAATTTTGTAAAAAAAACAAATTAAAAGTTATAGGTTATGGTAGCAGTAATGGAACTGATACCAATTATTTTTCAATGAATAACGATATAGTTAAATGTGCTGAAAAATTAAAAATTGAATTGGGAATTAAAGGCGATGATTTTGTTTTTTGTTTTATAGGTAGAGTAGTTAAGGATAAGGGTATAAATGAACTTTTATATTCCTTTAATGAAATAAATAGAAATAATAAGAATACAAAATTACTTTTAATCGGCCCGTTCGAAGAAGATTTGGATCCAATATCTAATACTTCAAAAGAAATTTTAAATTGTAATAAAAACATAATCCATTGTGGCTGGCAGGATGACGTAAGGCAATATCTTGCGGCAAGTAATGCCTTAGTTTTTCCTAGTTACCGTGAAGGATTTCCAAATGTTCCTATGCAAGCAGGTGCTATGGGTTTACCTTGTATTGTAAGCAATATTAATGGATGTAATGAAATTATTGAAAACGGTAGAAATGGATTAATCGTTGAACCTAAAAATAAAGATGAATTGATTCTAGCTATGTTAAAATTGATGAAGGATAATGACTTTAGAATATTTTTGGCCAGCAATGCAAGAGATCTAATAAGTAGTAGGTATGAACAGATATATGTCTGGAATGAAATTTTGAAGGAGTATAAAAAATTAGAAACAGAATATTTGAAATGACATCTGCATATGAAAATTTATTCAAACCTACATTGGATTTCCTGCTGGCTCTATTTTTATTAATTATAACCTCACCAATAATTATTTTTGTTTCAATTATTTTATTTATTAGTAACAAAGGCGAAATCCTTTTCATTCAAAAACGTCCGGGTAAAAACGAGCAGATATTCAGTCTCATTAAATTTAAGACAATGAGCGATAAGAACGATGAAGCTAGTGAATTGATTCCAGATGAAACGAGAATTACTAAATTTGGAAGTTTAATGAGAAAATTTTCTTTAGATGAATTGCTGCAGTTTATTAATGTCCTTAAGGGAAATATGTCCTTAATTGGACCGAGACCTTTGCTGATTGAATATTTGCCATTATATAATAGCCATCAAAGGAAAAGACATAAAGTTAAACCTGGAATAACAGGCTGGGCACAGGTAAACGGCAGAAATTCCCTCAGTTGGGAAGATAAATTTAATTATGATGTTTGGTATGTAGAAAATATTTCTTTTCATTTAGATGTAAAAATATTTATTCTAACATTATTAAAAATATGTAAAAGAGAAGGTATTAACTCTGATACTACAGCTACAATGGAAAAATTTAGAGGAAGTAATTAGTGTTATTATAGGGAACCATCGGTCACGCTAAAGTAATAATTGATTATTTGGAATTTCAAGTCATTTCTATGCCTGTAATTTTTGATGATGATCTTAACAAAAAAGAATTATCAGATTATTAAATTCCAATTTATTTGTCTAATGAACAAATAATCATTTCAGTCGGGTAGAATGAAATTCGTAAAGAGTTGTCAAAAATAATGCACCGTAAATTCGAATCAATTTGTCACACTGGTAGCAATTTCAAAAAATGTTATAATTGGGGAAGGTACTGTAATCTTCCATAAGTCAATTTTGTAATCGTTAGTGAAAGTAGGTAAAACATAATCATCGGTTTGGTGAAGATTTATCAAAATGTTTGGTGAAGATTTATCAAAATACATTAATACAAAAGATACCGCTGTATTAGTCTGAAAACACAGCATTTCATCTGGTATTTATAGTATTAAGGATTAAATAACCAGATGGAGTAATTTTTCCTGGATAAAGTAAAGATTAATTTAGAATACTATAACAATATATCATTGTTATTAGATCTTAAGAAGATAGCATAAACATTATATTAGATATTAGATGAAAGCAAAAATTTTAAAGGTAAGCTTGGTATTCTAATTGATAATTATCCAATGCGTAATTATATCATTAATATTAATAGTATCAATTTAGCATATTTATTATAGGTCGGATAAGTGTTAACTGAATTTTTTTTCTTTACGTTTCGAAAGAAATTTGGTGAAAGAGATGATTACGATGCTTGGAACAGACTGATGAGTAACTTTATAATCGGGTTTTCTCCTCTTCATATTGGCGCTTAGGATTTGTACTAAAATGATAAATATGTATATAAATATAGATTTCAATTGTAAATAAAGGGGCAATGATTTTATGAAAAATCCCCGAATATGGCTTTCCCCCCCTCATATGGGCGGGACAGAATTAAACTACATCCATGAAGCATTTTCTTCGAACTGGATTGCTCCGCTTGGTTCTAATGTTGATGGTTTTGAAAAAGATTTATCACTCTACACTAATGTAACAGATACAGCTGTGCTTGTTTCAGGAACTGCGGCAATTCACCTAGCTTTAATAATATTAGGTGTTAAATCCGGTGATGAGGTTATCTGTCAGAGCTTTACATTCTCAGCTTCCGCAAATCCAATTGCTTATTTAAGTGCAACTCCAATTTTTATAGACAGTGAATTAGATACCTGGAATATGGATCCAAATTTATTGGAAGAGGCTATTAAAATAAGAATTACAAAAGGTAAAAAACCCAAAGCAATAATTCCTGTACATCTTTATGGTATGCCTGCAAAGATAGATGAGTTAAAATCAATGGCAGATAAGTACGAAATTCCATTAATTGAAGATGCTGCAGAAGCTCTTGGTTCAAGATATAAAGCCGAACACGTTGGAACTTTTGGCGATATGGGTATACTTTCATTTAATGGTAATAAGATTATCACCACATCCGGCGGCGGCGCTTTAATTTCCAACAACGAAGAATATATTAGGAAAGCACGCTTCCTGGCTACACAAGCCAGGGATGATGCCCCCCACTACGAACATTCGGAAATAGGTTTTAACTATAGAATGAGTAATGTAATTGCCGGTGTAGGCCGTGGTCAAATGGAAGTGATAGATGAAAGAGTAATGATAAGAAGAAATAATTTTGAGTTATACCGGAAAGAATTATCTCAGTTCGACGGTATCCGTTTCCTTTTGGAGCCAGAAAATAGTTTCTCTAACCGCTGGCTAACTACAATAGTTGTTGACCCGGTAAAAACAAATGGAATCACAAGAGAAGATATAAGATTTGAACTGGAAAAAAATAATATTGAGTCACGTCCATTGTGGAAGCCAATGCATTTGCAGCCTGTGTTTAAAGATGCACCCCATTATTCAAACGGTACATCTGAGTCTTTATTTAAAGACGGGCTATGTCTTCCTTCAGGTTCCAACTTAAGTGAAAATGATTTTGAGAGAATATTTTTAATAATTAATAATCTATTCGGCTCTGGGGGTACTCTTGAAAAAATTTGAACCAAGGACCCGTAACAGATATTTCTTTCTTGTTGATTTTATTGTTTTTATGATAGTGCCGTTTATCTGTTATACAATAAGATTTGACGGCTTTCATTTCTCAATTCCCATTTTGGAAATATTTTACTATTCCGCTTTATTTGCGGTCTTAAAAGTTGTAATCCTATATTCAACAGACATATACTCACGCTGGTGGGAAAATGCAAGTATAGATGATCTGATACAAATAATCTTTGCCGGCATTACGATATTAACTCTACAATTTGCATTAGTATTTTTATTCAGGCATACATCACACAGCTTTTTATCCAGAATTCCTTACTCTGTTTCTATAATTGATTCAATAATATCCACATTTTTAATTACTTATATCCGATTATTACCCCGGATTTCAAAAAGTGTTTCATACAAGCTGAACAATTCGGTATCGAAAATAGAAGACAGAGTTTTGATAGTTGGTGCCGGAGAAGCAGGCGTTATGGTTCTAGGTGAGCTCAGAAGAAAGAAGAAACTTGAAACTTATGTCGTGGGATTTATTGATAACGATCCAAAAAAAATCGGAAAAAAAATAGGAGGAGTAGAAGTACTTGGAAACAGAAACGAAATAAAAAGTTTAATTATTAAAAATAAAATTAAAAAAATATTGATTGCTATGCCTTCAGCAGCTGGCTCGGAAATTAAAGCAATCGTTAATATCTGTAACGAATTTGATAATTTGGAAGTGCTGACATTACCTCCATTATATGAGATACTGGATGGTAAAATTGAGTTTAATAAATTAAGAAAAGTCGCGATTGATGATCTGCTTAAAAGAAATCCGATTAAAACAGAACTGGGATTAATTTCTGATTTGATTGGTGGTAAAAATGTTCTAGTTACCGGAGCGGGCGGTTCTATTGGAAGTGAAATATGCAGACAGATCTTAAGATTTAATCCTGCGAAATTGTACATCTTAGGTCATGGTGAAAATTCAATTTTTGAAATAGAGATGGAATTGCGGAAGAAATTCCCCAAAGCAACAATAGGTAGTTTCATTGCCGATATTAAGGATTACGCAAGATTAAAAAGAATATTTAGAGAAAATAAAATAAATTATGTATTTCACGCTGCAGCACACAAACACGTACCTCTAATGGAATCAAATCCCTATGAAGCGATTAGGAATAATATTTTTGGTACAAAAAATATTGTTGACCTCGCAGTTGAATTTGATCTTGAAAAAATGGTGTTGATATCTACCGATAAAGCCGTTAATCCGACCAGCATAATGGGCACAACCAAACACATAGCAGAAATGATCGTCATTGACGCTGCCATAAAGTATAAGAATAAGTTTTCAGTTGTACGTTTTGGAAATGTCTTAGGCAGCAGAGGCAGTGTAGTAAAAATCTTTTTATCTCAGATTGAAAAACGATCTGATATTACTTTGACTCATCCCGATGTACAAAGATATTTTATGACTATCCCAGAAGCAGTGCAACTGGTTTTGCAGGCATTTATTATGGGTAACGGAGGAGAAATATTTGTATTTGATATGGGTAAACCTGTCAAAATAATAGATCTTGCACACGATTTAGTTAGGCTCAGCGGATTAATCGTAGGCGAAGATATTAATATAGTTACAACAGGACTCAGACCTGGTGAAAAACTTTATGAAGAACTTTTCAGCGGAACCGAAAAATTTAATAATACCAGGAATGAGAAAATCTTTATAGTTGAGAACCCCAGTAAGATTATAGTAGATAATTTTGAGTATAAATTGAATGAGCTTCTAAACTATACAAATCGTGATGATTTTGATAGCAAAAATTGCAAACAATATTTACAGGCTCTTGTGCCCGAATATATTCCCTTAAATGGAAATGCAAAAAGTTTAATGTAGGTATAGTGGTTAAATAATTATTCAAATTATTCTTTTTCTGATTAAACGCGAATTTATTGCTTTATGATTAAACTAATTCCATAATTCTTCAAAAACTTCTTTATAATTTCGCCATTCATTTATATTAAGGCTGCTATTATGCCACAAAAAAACAAAATTTCCATTAAACTTTTTTACATTTGTTTTTATTTCCTTTATGGTGTCTATTGCTTCCTGTGATGTTAAACCTAGATGATATTTTAAAGTAACATCCATTATCAAAAGAGGATATTCCTTTAAATTCAATTGTTCCCTTTTAAGAATGTTAAAGACACTAAATTCAAAACAAGTCCCACATCTAAATCCTGGAACAGTTGCATATCCCAGAGTACAGTCCCATTCCATTTTACTTTCTTCCCAAATGTTCCAGGTAAGTGGTACATCAAACCTTAAATAATGTTGCCTGCCGAATTTATTTTTAAATCCAGTTATTTCATCCAAATTATTTTTCGCATTCTTCCATAATACCGGATTATTAAAAGTGTCGAAACCAGGATGAAAACCTATAAAATGGCCCCTGTTCCTTATACTATCTAGTATTTTTATTAGTCTTTTGTCTTTCACAGGACTTTCTCCATCTTCCCTACTAACCCCAGAAAGGAAGAAAAAATAAGTTTTGGTATTTATCCTTTCTGAACTAAGCATTAATTTGTTGTAAGTATTAAATGGATCTAATGCGTTACCCATTTTAGTTTTGAAATATCCATCTAAATATTCCCACATTTTACTTATTTTACCTTTCCCAATTAATCCTAAAGTCTTTATTGCTACTTTAGAAAAAGTATGATATTTGAATAACTGATCAACATCAACAGTAGGCATTATTTTAAATTCTCTTTTTCTCATTTCTCCATCAAAGCCCAGATATTTAAACAAGTTCCATAAGAAATCGACATACTCATTTACAATCGGTCTATTTATAAAATTATTTTTAAATGCAACAGATTCTTTACCAGGAAAACGTCCGAAATTATCTCTTGCGGTATTAACAAATTCTTCCCATCTTGTAAGCATAAAAAATGAAGAAGCTAAAATATCGGCACCTAAAATTATAACCTTTTCTCTAACCAGAAGTTTGTTAGAGCCATATAAAATTGGTAAATCTTTTCCGCAAGTGAATTCATTTTTGAGATACATGATTTGTTCTGGCAAATTTTCTAATTTCAAATAATCTTCAGAATCTCTTGTGCCAAAAAACGAATTCTCAATCATAATCTTACGGTCTGAAAAAGTTATTAAATAAAATTTTGAGTTATGAACTTCCAAATTATATTCCAAACCAAGAAATTCGGAGAAAATAACACCAATTATATATTTCTTTTCTGGAATATTATTGGGGGGTATAAAAATTCTCAGCATGTTTTTTTTATTCTAAATAATCATTTATATAGTGGCTTAACCGTTTAATCTCGTCCGTAAATAAATTAAAGTTATCGATGTTTATTATTTTTTGTATCTGTTCAAAAAGCTAAAAACCTGTTTAGAATTTACTTAATCTATATAAATTCCTCAACTCCCAATTGATATTGCTTTCAAATTTTATAATACACTATTGGAGTTAGATTTTTTATTTTAAATAGACTATTGCTAACTTATTTTTGTATCTTTTATTAAATAATTAGCATTAATAATTCAATTATTAACCTATGAATTATTAGATTTTTCCTGTTTGAAAAATCTTAAAGGTAAAATTATGACTGACAGAAGAGTATCTGTTATAGGTGCGGGAGGTCATGCAAAAGTTGTTGCAAGCACATTGTTAGCTGCAGGTTTTGATGTAGTAGGATTTTTTATCACGGATTCGGAATCCCCAAAAATTGCAACTTCAATATTTGGCATTCCAGTAAGAGGACGGAATGAGCTTGATCATAAAGTTTGCCCTAACGCCATTATTGGTATAGGTCAAAATGATGTGCGTAAGAAATTAAGTCAGCAATTTGATTTTAATTGGATTTCAGTTGTTCATCCATTCTCATGGGTTCATAAGGAAGTCCCAATAGGTGAAGGAACTGTCATTTGCGCAGGATCTATCATTCAACCTGGAGCTAAAATAGGATCACATGTAATTATTAACACTAACTCTAGCGTTGACCATGATGCTTTTGTTGGAGACTTTTCCCACATATCTGTTGCTCATCTTGCCGGGGGTGGAACCATAGATGAAGGCGTATTTTTAGCATTACATAGTGTCGTATTACCTTATCTTCATGTTGGAGCCTGGGCAACCGTGGGTGCTGGGGCAGTTGTTACAAAAAATGTAGATCCAAATACTACTGTTGTTGGAATCCCAGCCCGTGCCCTTAAACTCTCCAAATGAAAATTGATTTGAAAAATGTGCGTGAAAATTCCCAGGGATTAAAACCAGGTTCGCTTATTAAATTAGGAACATCGTTTAAAGATTAACCAAAGTAAAGCCAAAGTGGAGGTGGCGGGAGTCGAACCCGCGTCCGAAGTTAAGACCCAAAGAACCTCTACACATTTAGTCTGTTTTTATTTTAGCTCAAAGCTACCAAACAAACCTGGATTACTTTAAGCTTGCCTGTTAAAAAATTCGCTTCATCTTCACAGGCATTAGAATCAGCTATCATACCTAAACGTCGTCCTTCCAAACCCCGGTATGAGAGAGAAAGGGAGAACGGCTGCTTATTTAATTAAGCAGCTAAGGCGTAGTTATATTCGCCAGTTATTGTTTTTTTCCCAATGTTTTACGTGTGCTCGGGTAACACGATGTGCAGTTCAATGTCTCTATAACCCCGTCGAAACCAATTTCACCCCCGAAATACCGGCAACAATTATGGATGCCACTTTATATCTTCAATTCCGGTGATATTATTTTCATAACGGGCAAGAACAAAAAACAAATCCGATAACCTGTTAAGAAAAATACAAATATCGGGATTCAGATTCACCCCATTATTTAATGTCACAACCCTTCTTTCAGCTCTTCTGCAAATTGTTCTGCATACGTGAAGCATTGCTGAACTTTTACAACCACCTGGTAAAATGAAGTTCTTTAATTCCTCCAGCTTTCCATCAAATTTGTCTATTGCTTCTTCAAGTTTTTGGTATTGGGATTTTTCTAAACGAGGAATTTTGATTGCATTGTTTTCAACATTTTCAGGTGTGGCTAAGTCTGATCCAATTATAAATAAATCATTCTGAATACTTTTTAAAAGGTTTTGAACTTCACCATCTTTTACTTCTAACAAAGCCAATCCAATAAATGAATTTAGTTCATCTATCGTCCCATATGCCTCAATTCTAATTGAATCTTTTGAAACACGTTCACCACCATAAAGACCTGTTTCACCTTTATCACCGCCTTTGGTATAAATTTTCATTTTCTAAAAGGCAAAGATTTAACTTTTACCGGAATGGTTCTGTGAAACTGATCCTTAGCAATAAGTTCCTTGTCAGGTTCTATAAAATTTTTTCTAATGTATGCGAGTCCAATATATTTTTTTAATTTCAAAGAATTAACGCATGAGGTAATATTCCCTGCTTCATTTCCATTAATATCCTGAAGAATAAATCTCGCTTCGGGTGAAGGATCCTCAAGAAATTCAACACCGGAAAGAAACTTCTGAACCTTATCGTATGTTTCCAAACGTGCAATTACTTCCTGCCCTATGTAACATCCCTTTGCAGAACTCACTACAGCCATTAGCCCTGCTTCGTGAGGATTTGTTTCATCATTAATTTCAAATGGAGAAACAGGAATACCCTGTTCTATTCTATATGAGTTATATGCATCTTCTCCAACGAAATTAAAATTAAAGATTTCCTTATTCTCCAGGATATTTTTTGTTAAACGTTTTGCATTCTCTTCATCAGCAATTGTCCAGAATTTTATCCGCCCTCTGATATCTTTTATCCTGGCAAGAAAGAAGAGCATACCTTCGGTATGAATTATTCTAAAAGTATTATCGGGTATCTGGCTAACAATGTTGCCGCAAATAAGAGTAACAAATGATTCCGCCTGGGGGCCCAAAAATTCAAATATGTTGTACTTATTTTCTGTTATAGTTGTTTTAACATCGTCGGTAATAACATATTTATTTATCCAGCTTACCACTTTATTTTTAAATTCAGCACTTGTAATTAATAACTGGTGGCTTTCAAAATTAATCAGAGTTGTATAATCAATTATCCTTCCCTTTTCAGTAGTAAATATTGTATCAGCAATTCCTTCTTTGAGAAGATTTTTAACATCATTTGTGGCTATACGGTGAATAAATTCCAATACATCATTACCTTTTAATTCAATAATTCCGGAATGTGAAATATTTCTTAAACCTACTCCTTCATATAAAGAATTGATTGCGGCTTGTTCATTATCATAATTTTTTGCTATTCTATCACCATTATTTAATTCCACCTTATATCCCAACGATTCAAGATAATCAATAAGTGGTGTAGTTTGTATATTCATTCCGTTTTTATTCTCCAGATTTTAAAGTTTTTATTGAGGTTTAAACAAAAATAAGAAAAAACCGCTTAAGCGGGAACTTAAATTTCCCCAAAAAATAAATTTACAGACTTATTGTTGGTGGTACTTATTTAACCTCGGCAATCTCCTTTAGAAAATATACTGAACTAATAATTCCAAGCTCAAAATGATTCAGATCAAAATGTTCGTTGGGCGAATGGAGGTTTTCAGAATTTAGACCTAATCCCATTAAAACAACCGGAGCTTTTAATACTTTTGAAAAGTTAGTTACAATCGGGATAGAGCCTCCATCTCTCATAAAAACTGTTTTCTTTCCAAAAGCTTTTGACATTGCCTTTGAAGCAGCAATGTTTGCCGGATTATCAAGATTTGTTAAACTTGGATATCCGCCATGAAGATCGGTTACTTTTATCTTAACAGATTTGGGAGCTAATTTTTTTATGTGCCTTTCAAATAATTTCGCAATTTTTTTGGGATCCTGATTCGGAACTAATCTCATACTAACCTTTATAATTACTTTTGAAGGAAGAACTGTCTTTGCTCCTTTTCCTGTAAACCCGCCTATTATTCCATTGCAGTCAAGTGTAGGTCTCACCCACAATCTTTCAAGAGTAGAATAACCTTTCTCTCCATCCAGCTCATCTACGCCAACCTCTTTGGCAAATTTTTTATCAGAAAATTTCAGAGCTTTAAAATTTTCTCTTTCCTTCTTTGTAACTTTAATAACATCATCATAAAAACCGGGAATGTTAACTTTTCCATTTTTATCATGAAGTTGTGAAATAAGCTGAGCAGCTATGTTTACAGGATTTGCAACCGCACCACCAAAACTTCCCGAATGCAAATCATGATTCGGCCCTGTAACTTCAACTTCGAGGTATGATATACCTCTCAAGCCATATGTCAAGGTTGGTATTCCTGCATCATATAAAGACGAATCGGAGATTAATACGGCGTCACAGCTCAGTAGATCCGAATTGTTCTTAAGAAAAGCTTCGAGGCTTTCACTACCAACTTCTTCTTCACCTTCTATAATAAATTTAACATTTACAGGAAGGCTGCCTTCATTTTTAAAATAAGCTTCAATGCTTTTGAAGTGCATAAAAACCTGTCCCTTATCATCAGTTGCACCTCTTGCAAAAATTTTCCCATTCTTTATTGTCGGTTCAAACGGGGGGCTGTTCCATAATTCAATTGGGTCAACAGGTTGGACATCATAATGACCATATATTAAAACTGTTGGTTTTCCGGGAGCCCCAAGCCACTCTCCATAAACAAGAGGATGGCCCTCGGTTTTGATAATTTCAACTTTACTCAACCCGATTTTTTTAAGATTATCTGCAACGAATTGTGCACAGCGGGCAACATCATCTTTATTCTCTGCCAGGGTACTAATGCTGGGGATTCTAAGGAATTCTTTTAATTCCTCAATGTAATTTTCTTTATTGTTTTTTATATAACCAATTATTTCTTCCACTTGCGAACTCCTCAATATTTAAGTGGTTTGTAAATTCATTAATTAAGGCTTTAATATTTAATTGTATAATTAATATCTAACAAGGTTAATTGCAAGAAAAAAAAATTATTTCTATAGAATACGAAATGCATATATTGTTAAACCTGAATGAGTTATTTATATTATTGTATGATACTGCATAAATATATTCTCCGGGCTCACTTTATACCATTTATTTTTTCGCTGATTACGCTCTTTTGTATTTTCCTTCTACAATTCCTTATGAAATTTGCCGACCGGCTTGTTGGAAAAGGATTGGATACATGGGTTATTATTCAATTAATAATTTTTAATTTATCCTGGATGGTTGCTCTTGTGGTTCCAATGGCAACGCTTGTGGCAACGCTAATGGCTTTTGGAAACTTATCTCAAAATAATGAAATAACAATTATTAAATCATCCGGAGTAAGCCTTTATAAAATGATGACTGCTCCATTAATAGCCAGTATTGTCATTGCGTACCTTCTGGTTCTTTTTAATAATGATGTTCTTCCCGATGCTAATCACCAGGCAAAATTGCTTATGCAGGATATTTCAAAACAAAAACCTACACTTTCTCTGGAACCAGGAATTTTTTCGCAGGAGGTTTCTAATTATGCAATACTGGCTAGAGGTGTAGATTCCAAATCAAATAATTTATCCCAGGTAACCATTTACGATTACACAAATCCACGGAAAATAAATGTAGTAACGGCAGAAAAAGGTAAAATATTTTTTTCGAAGGATCAGTCAAAGCTCATAATGGATTTAACTAAAGGCGAGATCCATGAATCTGATATTTATCAATCAAACAATTACAGAAAGCTGGTGTTTGAAAATCACCGAATTACAATGGATGCAGAACAATTCACGTTTCAGCAATCTACTCCCGGCGGACCAAGAGGTGAAAGAGAGTTAAGCGTTAATGATATGCTTTATATAGTTGATAGTCTTAAAAATATTTTAAAAGAATATCAAACTTTTCAGACCCGGGAAACCAGCAACCAAATGTTCCTAAAAGAGAATCAATTAACAGATAAGAAATCAGGCAAAATAGAAAACCTAAAAAAAGAAGTTATTATTATGCGGCTTTTAAATAAAGTCAAAGCTTCAAGAAATATAATTACTTCTGGTTTCAGAAGAGTAGAGTACGTTCAATCTGAAATTGATAAATATATGGTTGAAGTTCATAAGAAATATTCCATTCCGGTGGCTTGTATTGTATTTGTATTAATTGGAGCTCCTTTAGGGGTTATGGTTAAAAAAGGTGGATTTGGTGTAGCGGCAAGTATAAGCTTATTTTTCTTTTTGATTTACTGGGCTTTTTTAATCGGCGGTGAAAAGCTGAGTGAGCGAGGATTCTTTTCTCCATTCTGGGGAATGTGGAGTGCAAATATTTTACTTGGTTCAATCGGAATTCTCTTCACATTAAAATCAGTAAAAGAAACAGTTACAATTAATTTTTCTTTCTTAAAAAAAATCATTCCAAAACAACTAAGAAGTGAAGATGCAAATCAAAATGAAAATTATTGACAGGTATTTAATTAAACAGTTCCTTCAGACTATATTCTTTGGTCTGCTTGCCTTCACTTTGATTTTTGTTGTTATAGATATGATAGAGAATATTGATGATTTTATTGATCAAAATGTGGGTTGGAGTATTGTTTTCCATTACTACTTAGTTTTCTCTCCGGAAATAATAAAATTAATGACTCCTGTTGCAGTTTTATTTGCAGCACTTTTCACAGCAGGAAAAATGGCAAGCCTTAGTGAACTTACAGCAATTAAAGCAAGCGGAGTAAGCTTGTATAGATTTATGGCTCCTTTTCTGATTACAACTCTTTTTATAAGTATGTTCTCAATTTATTTTGCCGGTTATGTGGTGCCCGATGCAAATGAGACCAAAATAAATATCGAGAAGAAATACCTTAATAAAGGTTTTACCTTTACAGGCAGCAATATTTTTTTTCAGGATTCAAAAACAAAAATTGTTAGCATCTCCTTTTTTGATGTATCTTCAAACCAGGCAAACCAGGTTAGCATACAGAATTTTAATCCGGCTGATCTAACCGAAATGACTTCACGAATTGATGCGATAAGAATAATTTATGATTCTACTACCGGGAACTGGATTGCAAAAAATGGTGTTGAGAGAAAATTTTCTTCAACAGGACAAAAAGCAGATTATTTTGAAACTCTAACTTTAAAAAATCTGAATTTTACTCCTGCAGAACTTCTTTCAAAACAGCAAAAGCCTGAAGAGATGAGCCTTAATAATCTTAAAGAGCTAATAAAAAACCAGGAACGTGCCGGTAATGACCCGACGAGAACATTAATTGAGTATTATTCCAGATTCTCTTTTCCTGTTGCAAGTTTAATCTGTGTTGCATTTGGTTTACCGATTTCTGTAAATAAAAGAAGAGGAGGTTTAGCTGTCCAGGTTGGAATAAGCATTCTTGTAACTTTTATTTATCTTTCTTTCTTAAAGATAAGCCAGGCCTTTGGAAAGAATGGTGCACTCGATCCTTTGCTGACAGCATGGTTTGCTAATTTAATTTTTCTTGCGGCAGCTTTAATAAATTTACCGAGGGTAAGGCAATAGAAGAAACTAAACTATAATGATATTGATGCATCTAAATCAATCCCTAAATTAAGTCACATCAGAAAAAATTATTTTTTTAGGGAACGGCTTTACTGATATTACTTCCAGATTTATAGTAAACATAATAAAGCCCCAAATTGTTAAATAGAATTTACCCGCCCGTTGCAAAACCTGGATACAAAGTCATTCCGCCATCAACATATATACTTGTGCCGTTTATATAATCAGCATGATCCTGAGGCAAGCCAGGCCGCCACTCTGCCAATGTCTTCTACTTCACCTATTCGTTTGTAGGGGATTAAATTCATCAATGAATTATAAGCCTCAGGAGTATCCCAAGCAGAAGTATTTATCGGAGTTCTGACGGCACCGGGAGCTATACTATTTACACGAATTCTAAATGGCGCAACTTCCTGGGCTATACTTTTCATCATCATCATAATGCCTCCTTTGGAAGCTGCATAATTAACATGACCAGCCCAGGGTATTACTTCGTGAACTGAGCTAATGTGAATAATTTTTCCAGCTGCGCAGGAAACTGCCGGAATTACTCCTCTTCTTTTAAATTCTATTACAGCTTCTCTCGCGCAAAGAAATTGCCCTGTCAGATTAACACTAATCACAGTGTTCCATTGTTCAAGGGTCATTTCCTCGAACGGTGAATCTTTTTGTAGACCGGCGTTGTTTATTAGTATATCAAGCGTTCCAAATTCCTTAATCATTTTTTCGAACATTCCTTTGACATCTTTTTCATTTGAAACATCTGCATAATGTGCATAGGCATTCACACCAAAATCCATTTTAATTTTATCTGCTAATTCAAAAGCAGCTTGTTCGTTGCTGCGATAATTCACAACAACATCAGCGCCTGCTCTTGCCAACTCAATCGAAATACCCTTTCCTATACCAGAATTGGCGCCGGTTACCAATGCTTTTTGACCTTTTAATATCTCTACATTTGAACAAACAGGCATAACTACCTGAGGCAGGTTTTCATTTTTTATATTCATTATTTAACCTTAATATTTTTTAGGTTGTAGAATTTTTGCTATCAATCCGGTCCATCCGGATTGATGTGAGGCTCCAACACCTCTGCCGTTATCACCATGAAAATATTCATGAAAGAAAATGTAATCTTTAAAGTGCGGATCGTTTTGAATTTTACTGTTATAATTAAAAACCGGACGCAGACCATTTTCATTTTTTAAAAATATTTTTGATACTCTATTTGAAATTTCATCGGCGACTTCCTTTATCGTTAAAAATTTCCCGGAGTTAGTAGGACATTCAATCTTAAAATCATCGCCGTAGTAATGATGAAATCTTTGAAGCGATTCTATTATAAGAAAATTTACCGGAAACCAAATTGGTCCACGCCAGTTTGAATTACCCCCAAACAACGCGCTATCCGATTCACCTGGCGTGTATTTTACAACAAACCTCTTACCGTTCAAATACAATTCATAAGGATTTTGTTCATAAAATTTTGAAAGAGCACGTATTCCATAATCCGACAGAAATTCAGTTTCATCAAGCATCCGTTTTAAAAGCATTTTCATCCGATGACCACGAAGCAATGAAAGAAGACTTCTTTCTCCCGAACCTTTTTCCTTCCAGCGGGATATCAAATTAGCCATTTCGGGTTTATTAGTCAGAAACCAATTGAGTCTTGCTTCAAATTCCGGAGCTTGTTTCATTAAATCCGGCTCAAGCACTTCAACTGCAAAAAGTGGAATCAAACCAACTACAGATCGAATCTTCAAACGAAGAATGCTATCATCAAAGTGAAGTGCGTCATAATAAAATTCATCTTCGTCATCCCACAAACCAACCCCTTCACAACCCATATTGGTCATTGATTGTGCAATATATAAAAAGTGTTCGAAAAATTTTGTAGCTAAATCCTGGTAAATCGGTTTTGTTTTAGAAAGCTCCAGGGAAATGCGAAGCATATTGAGCGAGAACATCGCCATCCAGCTTGTTCCGTCTGATTGATCCAAATGTCCGCCGGTTGGAAGAACGGAACTTCGATCAAACACTCCAATATTATCAAGACCTAGAAATCCACCCTGGAAAATATTATGTCCATCGTGATCTTTTTTGTTTACCCACCATGTAAAGTTTAGAAGTAATTTATGAAAAACTCTTTCAAGAAAATCGGTATCGGGTTTTCCCTGAAGTTTCTGATCAATCTTGAAAACACGCCAGGTTGCCCAGGCATGCACCGGCGGATTAACATCGGAAAAATTCCATTCGTAAGCGGGCAGTTGTCCGTTTGGATGCATAAACCATTCTCGCGTAAAAAGTATTAGCTGCTCTTTCGCAAATTCCGGGTCAACCATTGAAAGCGGAATGCAGTGAAAGGCTAAATCCCACGTTGCATACCATGGATACTCCCATTTATCGGGTACAGAAATGATGTCGGCATTATTAAGATGAAGCCAATCTTTGTTTCTTCCTTCCTTGCGCTGATATGGAGGTTTGGGCTGCCCTTTATCGCCATTAATCCATTCTTCCACATCGTAATAATAAAATTGTTTGCTCCATAACATTCCTGCAAAAGCCTGCCGTTGAACGTTTTTAACATCATCGTTTTTGATATTCTTCTGAATTTGTGCAAAAAAATCATCAGATTCTTTTAATCTGCTTTCAAATATTTTATCAAAGCCGGTAAAGGGATCTTTAATTTGGTTTTTTATTAATCTTAATCGTATTGTTTTGGAAGAACCGCTCTCAATAGTAAGGTTATAATTGCAAGCGGCTTTGGTTCCGGTTTTAGATGGATTTACTGCCTTCTTATTTTTTTGTGTAATGAAATCATTAATCCCATCTTTTACAAAATCTGTAATGTTATCTGCATTATACAAACGTTTATTATTCGTCTCATTATCACAGAAAAGTAATTCGGGATTATTATCATAGTATAAATAATACTGACCAAACTTATTATGAATAATCTTTATCGAATTATTTCCAGTCAGAAACATTTCGGGTTTATAATTATTTTTTCCCCAATTCCATATATTTCTAAACCAAATTTGCGGAATCAGGTTAATATCTGCTTTTTCTTTACCACGGTTGTATGCAGTAATTTTAATAAGAATATCCTCTTCGGAATTTTTAGCATACTCAATAAAAACATCGAAGTATTTATCTTCGTTAAAAATTCCCGTATCAATTAATTCAAATTCGGGATCAGTTCTTGTCCTTTTATTATTTTCTTCAACAAGCAGCAAATAAGGAAATTCAGATTGAGGATATTTGTACAGCATTTTCATATAAGAGTGAGTCGGAGTACTATCCAAATAATAATAATACTCTTTCACATCTTCTCCATGGTTTCCCTGGTAATTTGTTAACCCAAAATATCTCTCTTTAATGATAGGATCTTTTTTATTCCAGAATGCAATTGAAAAACAAATAAGCTGTTGATCATCACTAATCCCGGCAATTCCTTCTTCTCCCCAGCGATATGCTTTACTCCGCGCATCATCGTGGGAAATATATTTCCATGCATCTCCGTTTGGACTATAATCCTCTCTTACAGTTCCCCATTGGCGATCCGTTAAATATGGTCCCCATTTCCGCCATAATTTCCCGCTGTTTTTTAGTGATTGTATTCTTTCTTTTTCTTCATTCATATTTATAACTTTAAAGTTTATAGACCATACAAATGATAGCTGTTAATTTTTTGACAATATATTTTGCTTTTATTTACTTTGAATTGAATTAGTATCTCTCGGCTCATTAAAAGAAATTTCAAACCTATTAGTCTTCAGAATAGTTTCAATTTAAATAACAAACTCTGTATACAATATAACTTATTCAATTAATGGAATGATTTACAGGTATTAATACTCCGGTTTGCTCAATATTCCATTCACCAAACCTGACATTTTAGAAACCAAACATAAACATAATTGTCCAAAACCTGACAGCAGGTTTTAATTGCTATTCATATATTTTTTCTAAAATTATTTTATTTAGGGATGGCTGAACACAGGGACATTAAAGTAATGTAGAAATTGGAGGGAGTTAAAACTTCCATCTTGAGCTTAAAGAAACAGAAATTGCTTTTGAAGAATTAGGAGCAAATACTGATTGCATATCTGTTGTTGCAAAATGAAGATCGACAATTCCTGCATCTATACCTAAACCGAAAGCCCAGTTAAATCCTCTTCCTCCTCCATAAGAAAATCCGGTTCTCAAATAAGGGAACCAATCCATTGGTTTCCATTCAGAGCCTAAAGAAAATCTGGGCTCAAGACTATTCCCCGGCATTTCATTAAAACCCTGGTTGTAATCAAATGCAAGAAGCAGACTACCTGGCCAGCTATTTAGTTCTCTTCCAAATAAATACGATACTCCAAGTCTTAGAGCTGTGGCAAGATTTGTATTAACATAATTTATTTTGCTGCTTTCGCCTGTTATAATTTCTTTAACAGAATCCCTCTGTTTCCTGTTTGTCAAGTCATCCAGGTATATATAACCAAACGATGTAAACTCAGCAACATTTTTTGTCCATTTTATTTTTCCAATATCTGTTACTGCTAAGGCAAAATTCCATTTATTATCCAATGAACCTGCAAAACCTAAATCCAAACCAAGACCTGTTCCTGCAGGTGAAGGGAATAAACTGAAATCTGATTTTCTTGGCACAGAATCAAATTCATATTTAACTCCAAAGTTATCCGAGAAAGACGAATAGCCTGTTAAATCTGCCTGACCTGTTATCTCTGCTTTAGTTCCGGTTGTAAAAAAGGTGTTGTTCCTTTGAGTCCCTACATAGGAAAAACCATGAACGAGTTTAAGAGTTATTCCTGCGGAAAAATTATCAAATAAATTTAACTGTGGAATTTCTCTTGAATAACTTAAAGCATAATTTCTTATCCACCATCCTTTAATTTCTCCTTCATTAAGATTAAAGGTTCTTCCTATAGGATTTCCTGAGAGAGCTACATCTACAATAGCATTGGGAATATTTATTCTCATCGAGGCAAAATCATAAAGTGAAAAAGCAAACACACCAATTTCTTTTCCGGGATTTACACTGATTGAAAATAATTCAGCATTTGCTGATGCAAAAACTAATCCGCCATTATCAAAAAGAAGGTTTAATTTTTTTTTGTCTTCTTCAGTAAGGTATCTTGGCTCACCATTAACACCTCCAAAATAATAATTGAATTCATCGAAGGAGATAAAATTTGTTCCGGTCCTGATTGAAAAAGTTGGTAAAGGAAGAATAGTTGCAATTTCAAAAAAATTTTTATTATTAAAAGACAGATTTGCCGGATTTATTCCGACTGAAAATATTCCGGATGTAGTTGCATTTTGAGTTTTCCCCAATCCCATACTTCGTGCATCTTTAACTCCAACTGAACCATATTGTGCAAAAGAAGATTGTGTAATAAATAATCCTAAAATAAAGAGCAGCTTAACCGGGGAAAGTAAATTTAAGCTGGAACAATCAATCCTTCCAAATATTCCTGAAGTTATTTTAGTATTCATATTTTTTCTCTTCTATTCACCGGTACTGACTTTGTATTTTACCTTACCATAAGTTTTCATCTTAATAAAATCAGAAGGTCTTATTGCTACTATTTGCGGAGGATTTAAACCTGAGTTTATTGTACTGAAACTAACTCTGTATTTTATATAGTGAACCCTCGAAAAAAGCTGAATTTCTGATTCATCAAGTGTTATGGATTTTACATGACTGAAGTTAGATGCTATAACTTCGCCCGCACTGTTTACAGATGCAGGATCAAAAGGAATTGAATCCCCTGCGGTATTGTTTTCTACCAAGGTAAATAAATAATTATTATTTTCATCAAGCATATCAATTTTAACCCAGGCTACAAGAGGAATTCCATTTTCAAATTCTAAATTTAAATCTGCCTGCTTTCCATTTCTTATATCTTTGCGGTCATTTTCTGATATTATTATCTGCACCTGATCTTCTAACGTTGTTGATTGGAGTGCCAGGTAAGATTTTGTTGAGAAATATGTTTCAAATTTTATTGAATCAAGATTAGAAAAGGTTCCGGAATTATTATCCGGATTTACAATATATTCTGCACGGAGAATTACTGAATCGGGGAAGAAGGTAATGAAATCAGTAATGTTGCTGTTAGCTTCTGTAAAAACTGTGTTCATGCTTCCGTTATTCATTCTTATTGTAAAGTTTGGATTATTTGTTTTATCCTTGAGATACAATTCACTTCCGTCATTCCTTTTTGCCACAATATTTAAATTCTTTATTTCAAGCATATTAGGTGTATTGAACATAGATAAATAATCACCTATGAGATATAACTTCGCTTCTTTTAACAAAGATCTATCTCTGTATTCATCAACATCTGCAACATCAAAATAATAGGATGAGGTTTTGTTACCGAGAGATTTTGATGGAATTAATCCTGTAACATAATTAAATGATAGGTTTGAAACGGACATACTTGTGTAAACAACATTACCTTGATGCTGTGAAAAAGCTCTTGCAACAACTTTGAAACTATTTCGCAAATCAGAAGGCTGGTCAAAAGGTCTTTCATAATTATATCCATCAATATTTAAATCAACAGAATTAGTTTCACCTGCCGGAACATCAGTCTGAATTATTAAATCATTTCCCTGAGAATTGTGAAAAGCAGGCAACCTTAGAATTACAGAAACATTCTCCTGTGAAGCATTATTTACCGTTAAGTTTAAAAGACCTGAGGCAAATTCACCACTGTCAACTTCAAGTCCTTCAGGAAACAGGACAAAAACAATAAAACTATCCGCCTGAGAAGTAATGGTCGGAACATTTTCAAGTGCAGAGGATTCATCGACCTGTACAAATTCCGAGAGCCCGCTGTTCAAAAAATATTTGCCCGATTGAAGTAGAAAAATATTATTATCTCCTGTAGAATCAATTAAAATATGAGCCTGTGTTTTAATAATTTGTTTTAAAGTATAGGACTTTTGCATTAAAGGAATATTTACTTCAGTATCCCATTGAGGAAGAACAACATCATCCGGAATATCCACGCAGCTTAAAAACAATAAACCAGTAAAAAAAAGAAATAAGTTCAAATAACTTTTAAAAGAAAATCTCATTAATAATCTCCGATCATTTCATAACCAACATTTTCCGGGTTTGCTTGGATACCGAAGTCAACAATTCAATTACATATAGACCTGAGGATAAGTTCTCCGCATTAAAAAGAATATTATACCATCCTTTATCCTGTTCCCCTTTTACAAGCTCAAACAATTTTATTCCAAGAATATTGTAAATATTTAATTCAATAAAAGTTTTTTTAGGAAGGAAATATTCGATTTGTGTTGTGGGATTAAATGGATTAGGGAAATTCTGTCTTAACTCTGTTGATTGAACAAATGAATTATCCTGTGCATTTATTGAAATATAGCAGCCGGCAAAAATTAATATTATTACGAAATAAATCCTTTTCATTTAATTTATTGGTCCTTGCTAATACCCGGTTCATTAAAAATCGTTTATCCATCATAAATACAGGCCTACTGGCAGATTGATAAAAGCCAATTTTTATACCATCATTATGATGGAAATAATAATAGTAAAGGTGTTTAAGATTGAGAAATCGTAAGTATTACAAGGAATGAATAGCAATTTTTACGAACAATTGCTTGTAGAATGATGATAAGACATATATGAATTGAGAAGATTAATAAACTCAGTTTAACAGAAAAAATTAATTAACCTTCTCATCTTTTTTAATAGGCGGGGCAAAACCAAAATGTTGGTTCGGAGTATCAGTTTTTATTTCTCCGAACCTGCTCTCAAATTTATCAATATTATCTTTTAAAGCTTTAAGCAGCATTTTTGCATGCTGAGGTGTTGTTATTATCCTGGCATGAACTTTTGCTTTTGCCAACCCGGGAACTATCCTGGTAAAATCAATTACAAACTCTGCAGGAGAATGTGTAATGATTGCCATATTGGAATAAATTCCTTCAGCTTCTTTTTCGCCGAGTTCAATATTTATTTGTTGTCCCTGCGGTTGATTGTTCTGTGTCATAATTAATACCTACATCTATCTCTTAAGAATATAAACTTGTTAAGTAACCTATAAAAAATATTAGATGATAATTTTCAGAATGTAATATTACTAATTACTATTTACGTAACTCATCTGCTTTTTTTAAAGCATCTTCTGCTTCTTTCATCATATTTAATCTTGCATAAACTTTATAAAGAGCATCCCATCCGCTTACATTATCTGGCTGCAGTTCCACAACTTTTTCAAGATTAGGTAATGCCTGACGATATTTTTCTTTATCCTTGCCCTCTAATTGAGGATTTCCTTCTATTTGCTTGTTGATGCTATTCCCCCATTCTACATAAGTAACACCGAGATTATAAAGTGCATCAGAATAATCAGGCTTAATCTCAATAGCTTTTTTAAATTGTTGTTCAGCTCCTTCAAATTTATTATCCTGCAATAAAAGCACACCATAGTTGTATTGATGTTGCGCACTATTAGGATTTGTTTCTGCCGCCAATTTAAATATATCCATTGCCTGGTTAACTTTTCCAGTAGCAATATAGACATTTTGAAGAGCACCCAAAATTTCGGAATTATCGGGATAAAGTTTTCTACCTTCCTCAAGAATTTTAATACTTTTATTAAAACTTTCCTGGGCAGCCAGGCTATCAGAATCACTTAATTTCGTACCCTTATCATAAATTATTCTTCCTAAATAAAGATAAGCTTCCGGTGACTTTCCTCTTTGAAGAAAATTTTCCAGGGTTTGCTGTGCCTGGTCATAATTTCCGGTTTGAATATAAACAAAGGCAAGGTTTAAATAAGAATCTGTTGAATCAGGTGATATTGAAATTGCATTTTGAAAATTTTTTGCTGCCTTATCAAAATAAATTTTAGCGCTGTCTACATCAGAGGTGCTTTGAGCAAGGTTAAAAGTTTTAACTGCTGTATTAAACGCTTTAACCCAGTATGATTGATTTAGTGAGTTTATATTATCCTTAAAGTTACTGCTTATAGCTAAAGATTTATTAAAAGCATCGGTCATTTTATCATACTGTTCCTTTTCGCCATATACTACTCCGAGCAGATAAAAACCTTCATCACTCTTAGGATTCTTTTCAACTTCCTTTTGTAAAAGCTCCATGGCTTTATCATAATTTTTTTGCTGAATATAAAGCTTTGCACTTGTCAATTCCGTAGAGCCGCATTGATAACCCATAAAGGTGAAACCAAGAAAAACCAATAAAACAATTACAATTTTTGAATATTTCATTTGCCACTCCAATAAAAAATAACTTAATATAAAATTAAAATTAGTACATCTGTTTCCGATAGTCAAGAAACAAAAAGATAGTTGGATTTTTATCGACGGGTTCATAGTTCATTTTTCTCTTTAAATTGATTTTACCTCATTAAAAGGATATTTTTGGCTATTAAAAAGAGGTATTCTTGACTATAGAGGAAATAATAAAATCTGCCCCTAAAGTACTTCTTCATGATCATCTCGATGGAGGATTACGACCTCAGACAATAATAGATATTTCAAAACAAATTGGATATAAAAAACTCCCCACAAGTGACCCTGGAGAACTTGGCAAATGGTTTCATCGTGGGGCAAATAAAGGAAACCTTATTGAGTATTTACAGGGATTTGAACATACGATTGCTGTAATGCAAACTAAGGAATCTCTTGAAAGAGTTGCGTATGAGATGATGGAAGACATGAAAAATGATGGTGTTTGTTATGTTGAAACAAGATTTGCACCGGTTTTTCATACAGGAAAAGGATTTTACCAGGAAGATGTTGTAAATGCTGTTCTTGAAGGACTTGAAAAAGGTAAAAGAGATTTTGGTGTTGGATATGGTTTGATATTATGCGGCATGAGAAATATGAAAAACAATCTTGAAGTTGCAGAGCTAGCAATTAATTTCCGTAACCAGGGTGTTGTTGGTTTTGATCTTGCAGGAGAAGAAGGCGGCTATCCCCCTAAAAAACATATTGAAGCATTTCAATTTATTCAAAGAGCAAATTTTAATATTACTATTCACGCAGGAGAAGCATTCGGCAAAGAATCAATCTGGCAAGCTATTCAGTGGTGTGGAGCTCATCGAATCGGGCATGCTACCAGATTAAAAGAGGATATTACATTTGATAAAGAAGGAAATGTTGTTGCGTTTGGAGAATTGGCTCAATATGTTCTGGATAAAAGGATACCTCTTGAGATTTGTCTTTTAAGTAATGTCCATACCGGAGCAATTGATAAAATAGAAAATCATCCTTTTGGAATTTTGTTCAAAGAAAAATTCAGAGTATCTATTAATACTGATGACCGCCTGATGAGTGATACTACAATGACAAAAGAATTTCTTACTGCAATAAATGTCTTTAATATTACATTGGATGACATTGAAAAGATTACAATCAATTCAATGAAATCAGCTTTTATTCATTACGGTGAAAGATTACATTTTATTTATAATGTTATAAAACCTGGTTATCAAAAGCTCCGGGAAAATCTTCTTTCATTAAAAAATATTCCGGGAAATTATGAAGAAGCTGTTCGCAAATTATAATTTTGAATTTTCAACTAATGAAAAAAAACTTCTTTCCACTTTTTGCAAACAAACATTAAAGCAAACTGAAGAGGACAGTAAATTTTTTGCTGAGAGTAAAGCTTTCTCTTCAATCTTAACCAAACTCCAAAGCGATGAGGATGTGGTTCGTTTAACTAAAGATGAAAAGACCCGCCTTGTTCATCAGCTAAAACAAAACACAGAGTTCCTTGTAAATAAAATGAAGAAAAGCTGGTTTATTAAAAAGTGGATCTATAAATCCTTGTATAATCAGTATGAAAATTTATTGCAGAAAATAAATGAATAAGAAAAAAATTGCATGGCTGCATGAATACCATGGCTGCATGCAATCATGCAACCAATCAAAAAGTTTAAAGGTAGTTTAAATGATTTCCGAAACTGAAAGAATTATTAAAGCTCCACACGGTACAAAAATTTCCTGCAAAGGATGGATTCAGGAAGCTGCAATGAGAATGCTCATGAATAACCTTGACCCTGAAGTTGCGGAGAAACCGTCTGAGTTAATTGTTTATGGTGGAAGCGGAAAAGCCGCACGTAACTGGGAATGCTTTGAAGCAATTATTTCCACTTTAAAAGATCTTGAAAATGATGAAACATTACTCGTTCAATCTGGAAAACCTGTAGGTGTTTTTAAAACTTATCCTGACGCACCACGAGTTTTAATTTCAAATTCAATGCTGGTACCCGATTGGGCAACATGGGATGAATTCAGAAGACTTGAAGGATTGGGTTTAACAATGTACGGGCAGATGACTGCCGGAAGTTGGATTTATATCGGTACCCAGGGAATTCTGCAGGGAACCTATGAAACTTTTGCTGAATGCGGCAGAAAATATTTTAATGGAAATTTAAAGGGAAAATTTCTTCTAACTGCCGGACTTGGTGGAATGGGCGGTGCTCAACCTCTTGCAGCAACTATGAATGGAGCTGCTTTTCTTGGAGTTGAAGTTGATGAAGCCCGCGCAAAAAAAAGAGTTGATACAGGTTATATCGATAAAATATCTAATGAGATTGATGAAGCGCTCGAGCTTGTTTTAAAAGCAAAAGAAGAAGGAAAAGCATTTTCTGTAGGATTGATTGGTAATGCAGGAGAAATACTTCCTGAAATTATTAAAAGAAATATTATACCTGATATAGTAACAGACCAAACCTCTGCTCACGATACTCTTAATGGTTATGTACCGATGGGAATGAGTTTCGGAGAAGCACTTTTTTTAAGAAAAGAAAATCCTGACGAATATATCAGGCTATCAAAGAAAACTATTGCACAGCATGTTAGAGCTATGCTGGAGTTTCAGAAAAAAGGTTCAATAGTTTTTGATTATGGAAATAATATAAGAGGTGAAGCAAAGGATAATGGTGTTGCAAATGCTTTTGATATTCCGGGCTTTGTTCCCGAATTCATAAGACCATTATTTTGTGATGGAAAAGGTCCTTTCAGGTGGGCTGCCTTGTCCGGCAATCCGGAAGATATTTATGAAACCGATAAAGCTGTAAAAGAAACATTTCCCGAAAATAAATCTCTTTGCAACTGGATAGATTTAGCTCAAAGGAAAGTTCAATTCCAGGGGCTGCCGGCAAGAATCTGCTGGCTGGGTTATGGGGAAAGAGCAAAGATGGGAAAAATATTTAACGATCTGGTAGCTTCAGGAAAAGTTAGTGCTCCAATTGTAATTGGCAGAGATCATCTCGATTGCGGATCCGTTGCTTCTCCAAACCGGGAAACAGAAAATATGAAAGACGGAAGTGATGCAATTGCTGATTGGCCAATACTCAATGCATTACTAAATTCGATCGGCGGTGCAAGCTGGGTTTCAGTTCACCATGGTGGTGGAGTGGGAATTGGAAAATCTATACACGCCGGTATGGTGATAGTTGCCGATGGGACAAAGGAAGCAGAAAAAAGGCTGGAAAGAGTTCTGACTTATGATCCGGGAATGGGAATCGTGAGACACACAGACGCTGGTTATGAAAGAGCAATAGATAATGCAAAGAAACATGGAGTTAAAATTCCTTTACTTAAATAGTATGAAAATCTTTTTATTAATGTTCTTCTTATCTTTTAATATTATTCAGGCACAGAATAAAGAGAAAATTAATTTTGAAGATTGTTCTTATAATGGCTTTTATTTATACGGTAAGGTTCAGGTAGTTAACTCATTTCCCGACATAAAAGTTCAGATAGTTGAATCATTCCCTGATATTAAAATAAAAATTGTTGACTCTTTTCCTGATAAATGTGGCTTGTGGCAATTCGTTGAATCTTTTCCCGATTTTAAAATTCAGTTTGTAGATTCCTTCCCCGATATTAAAATAAAATTTGTTGAATCATTCCCGGGTAAACCCTGAGTTAAGCGGGATGATAAATAATCAAAATTATTTCAAGAGGTTATAATGAAAGTTAAAATATTAGTTGCCGATAAATTTCCTGAAAAACATATTCAGCAGTTAAAGGATATGGATATGGATCTTGATGTTGAGTATTCACCAAAGCTGGGCGAAAATGATTTACCCCGTGCTGCTAAAGATGCAGATATTTTAGTTGTGCGCTCAACAATTGTTAATGAAGAAACTATTAACTCCGGAGAGAAATTAAATTTAATTATCAGAGCGGGTGCTGGAGTAAATAATATTAATATTAAAGCTGCAAATCAAAAAGGAATATATGTTGCAAATTGCCCCGGTATGAATTCAGTAGCAGTTGCCGAACTAGCTATAGGATTAATGATTTCTCTTGACAGAAAAATTCCTGATAATGTTAATGACTTCAGAAATGGAAAATGGAATAAAGGTGAGTATTCAAAAGCCGAAGGGTTAAAAGGAAAAAACCTTGGTATAATCGGAGTTGGAAATATTGGTAAGGAAGTAGCAAAGAGAGCTCTTGCTTTTGATATGAATGTTTACGGAAAAGATATTTCCAGGATAGAAGGTGTGATGATAAAAGATTTTTCTGAAATGGATAAAATTCTTTCTTTGTGTGATATAGTTACAATTCATCTTCCTTCAACTCCTGAAACAAAAGGCTTGTTTAACAAACAAATGTTCAGCTATATGAAACCGAATGCTTTATTAATTAATACTTCACGTGCAGATGTAATTGATGAAGATGCTTTACTTGAAGCAATAAAAGAAAAAAATATTCGTGCAGCAGTTGATGTATTTAAAGGTGAGCCTGAAGGAAAAACCGGTGAAGTTAAATCTAAATTACAGGGTAATCCGAATATTTATGTAACTCATCATATTGGAGCTTCCACAGACCAGGCACAGAATGCTGTTGCAGATGAAACAATCCGGATTATAAAAGATTTTGTTAACAGCGGAGTGATTGCTCATTGGGTAAACAGGGCTAAGATAACTGATGCACATTACCAGTTAGTTGTTAAGCATTTTGATAAACCGGGAGTACTTGCTTCGATTCTTGCGGTTATAAGAGATGGAAATATTAATATTGAAGAAATTGAAAATATTATTTTTGAAGGCGGGGTTGTTGCCTGCTGTACAATGAGATTAAAATCCCCGGCTACTGCAGATATGCTGAAACTTATGAATGAAAATAAAAATGTTTTGAGTGTTTCGCACGTGGCTATTTAAAATTTGTGGGGACAAGTTGTAATTTGTCCCCACATAAAAAATATTTTTCTTTTATTTCAGCAGTATCATCTTCTTAGTAGAAACAAAATCATTAACCTGAATTTTGTAAATATAAACGCCAGTTGCTAAATCAGTTGCATTAAAGCTTACTTGATACCTTCCAATAGTCTTTTCTTCGTTAACTAATGTTTTTATTTCTTTGCCAAGTACATCATAAATCTTTAAAGTAACAAAGCCATCTTTGGGAATCTGATAATTGATCGTTGTCGAAGGGTTAAATGGGTTTGGATAATTCTGTTCCAAAGAATATTCTATTACCAATGGCTGACCATCTAAGAATATTTCATTAAATCCGGATTTATTCAGAACTTCATTTGATATGTGAATCTTCAAAAGAGTATAGTTTGCTTCACTTAAATTATCTTCTTCAACCATTCTTAACTTTACATCTGTGTTAGTTATATTTGAAAGATTTACTCTGTAATCAGCATTCCTTTGATTATTAATCTCATTCTTTGTTTGATTTATCTCTTTCAATGTTCCTAATACTTGCCCGGTATTATTATCAACTATTTCTAACTTGAAATTTATTAACTCATTTTCTCCGAGTTCATTTACGGCTGTTGAAGAATCATTTACTCCATAACTGATTGTGAAGTCAAGATAAGAATTATCATTAACAGTAAATGGTTCTGTCTCCAAATAATAATTAAGCATGTGCTGTTTAAAATACTTATCGTATCATTTTTATTCTTAAGCTGAACAGGATTTTCATTTAAATAGACATCGCCAAAGTTGAAGTAGAAATCTGAATTATCTTTGCTTACAACACCACCTCTTCCTTCAGCTATTATTCCATTTTTGAAAATAATAGTTGCTGCTGTAGTAAAAGTGTAGGGTAAGGTACTGTTACTATAAGCAATGATATCCATTCCATCCCATCCAGCTTGCCCATTTGACATTTGCAGATAGGTAACATTTGTACCTAATGATAGGATTGAGGATAAATTTGTACTCTTAACATATTTATTACTGCTTCCTTCACTGTAAACAAATGCGTAATAATTATCTTCTTCAGTTCTGTTTATGTTGGCACTTTTTATTTCATAAGATTCTGAATAATATAAATGAAAATTATTCCATTGTATTCCGGATTGTGAACCATTGTCTTCCCTAAAGACAGCAAAAAAGTCCTGTCCACCGAATGAAGCTAACCAGACAATTTTAGGTGAATCATAAGTAATGTATCTGGATGGATTTGTATTTACAATAGTAATAGATGGATTTGAATTTAATGATATACCATTGCCGGAAGATGGAGTTTGGAGAGAGCCATAAGGTGAAATTACTCCCGATGTTCCTGTCCAGTTATCGCTTATTCCCTGGTACTTTATTTGTGTAGTACTTTGCTGGTAAGCAACGTGGTAAAGAATAATATCCCCCGGATTTTTATAAGCTGCAATTGTTGGATTAGATGAATTCCCATCTGATGAAGTAAATCTATACGAACTGTACCAGCTTAAAGTTGCTCCATTATCAATACCTCCTTTATAATATAATCCATGGCATAACAATGTCTTTCAGGTGAGCAGCCTGATTCTTTTTATTTGCATTACAGGGTAATGGTGTGGCGTCACCGTTACCCTTTTTTATAAATTTACTTTTCTCCTGCCTCCCAGCTAATCTTTTAATTTACCATGTATTACCAATGTATTAAATGAATCATCCCTTATAAAGAAAACATCTTTTTCAAAGACAATCCATCCATCCGGAAACCAGTCATTATTCCGCTTCTGATATATAGTAATCAGATCTGTTCCGTTGAAATGTCCAATGCCATCCCAATTAGTCGTAAAAAAATCTTTTTCGCTTCTGCCAATAGTACCACTCGCATAATTTGTTGCTGAAAAATCACGGAATAAACTAAAATCTCCGTTAATGTATTTAAAAAGTTTTCCATTAGTTGTTGAGTAAATATTTTTACTAATTGTACTTAGAATGAACCCATCTTCATTAGATAAAATATTATTTATACTCTTTCCATCGAAACTATAAATATATTGGGTTATTGTATCAAAGGTCCATCCGTTAATAAGAAACTTTCCGGAATTTTCATCAAAGAAAATTTGATAAAATGAATTTCTTATAATAGGTATATTTACTTGTTCCCATGTGCTTCCGTTAAAGTGAAATATTATTGCTTTGTAAGAATCTCCCCCAGTAGAATCTGCATATCCTACTGCGTAAATATTATTAGGTGTACTGCCAGCAATACTTTGTATTATAACCTCGTATCCGTTAATTGAAACATCACAAAATTTTGACCACGCTGAACCATCGTAATGCCAGAAAGCAGTTGGTATATCATTAATTCCTGAACTGCTTGTCCAAATATTGTCTTCACTAAAACCACAAATACCACGCGGGTCGATATATTTATCTGGCGCATAATTTTCCCATTTAAAGCCATCATAATGCCATATTTGATAGGAATTTAAAAATCCGTATCCAATTGCCCAAACATTATTTGCATTTGATCCCCACATCCAAGCAGGCAAAGATCGTCCTTCTGGGATTATTAATGTATCCACAGTCCAAACATAATCTCTCCTGCCGGTTTTAATATCATCAGGTATAACGGGGTTGTTGCTGCAAGTATTTAGTGTTAATAAAATAACTGGAAGTATTATAAAAAATATTTTGTTAAACATTATTTTCCCCTTTAATATTATTTTAATCTTTTGCAGGTTAGAAGGTAAGAGATTGGTGCAGTTAGTGTTACTAGTATTTCATATTTAAATTTTCCCATACCCCTTTCCCCACAAAAACTTTAAGATTGAATTTAGAAGTAAATTAATCGATCGAGAATTTTCCATAAAAATTTTATTTTCCCTGGTATAATATATGTAAAAAAAAAAATGAGAATCAATAAAGGAAAAAATATTTTTGTTTGCCAAATATGAAGTGTTAGTAATTATTAGGTATCGGGTTTCGCCTTCTTCTAAATAAACTTCACTTCCACAATATCATTAACAATTCCATGAAAGTAGGGAAGTCTTAAAATCTGTTCAATTCCTTCCCTATCCTGCTCATCAAACTTAAAAATGAAAGATGAAATATTTTTTCTAATATATTCTTCAGAAGCTAAGGATACTTTATCATCAAACTTCCCTTCCTCAATTTTATCATAGAATAAATGTTTCGACTTCATTCAAGATTTTTTATGAAATTTTCCACCGTTCTTCTTTATTGGCCGATGCAAAAATATAATTAACAAAAGGAACAGATAAAGTATCTACAAAAATTTCCGAAAAGCTAATGCCGGTAGAGAATTTTTCACTAACAAAATTTTCATCCCCGACTAAAAGCAAATTTTTATTTGCAGCTTTGTTAAAATCAGTTATAATTTCAATTTCAATGTCACTTCCGTACATTTCTTTAAAAAGAATTTTGGAAAGAATAGCTTCCTGTGAAGAAACATCTCCGGATAAACTTATTTTTGAAACAGATTTTTCAACCTTTGAGTAATATATGTATGAATTGCAAAGTGATCCTTCAAAGGAAATTCCATATTTATCTGAGATATATAAATTATTATGCTTAAGTAAATCCATCACTGGAATTAATCCGATTGAAGATTTATCATTTTCAATTTTTTGTGTTATTTGTGCTGAAGGAAGGAAGGTTACACTTTTTTGTAAATCTTCTGGCAGACAAGATTTTAATACTCGTGTAAAAATATTATCGGGAAGGCAGATGCTCATCTCAGCTCAGGTTTAAGTGTAAGTTCAAGAAAGTATAAAGTCCTGATCCATCTTGAACCTGAACTTACACTTGAACTTTTATTCTTTCGCCTTAATACGTGCAGCTTTTCCGGAAAGATTTCGCAGGTAGTAAAGTTTTGCCCTTCTTATCTGACCTTTTTTAAGAATTTCCACTTTAGAAATTTTGGGTGAGTATAAAGGAAAAATTCTTTCTACACCAACACCGCTGGCAATTTTTCTTACAGTGAAAGTTCTATTAGCACCTTCACCTCTGATGCTTATTACATCGCCTTCAAAGGGTTGAATTCTTTCTTTATCACCTTCGATAACGCGAACGTGCACTTTAATGTGATCACCGGGATTAAAAACCGGGATATCAGTTTTCATCTGATCGGCTAATATTTTATTAATGTCTATCATTATTTTCTCCGTTAATTATTAAACTCTTTCCATTTATTAGTTAAAATTTCAGATTGTTCTTCTTTCCATTTCCTGATCTCCTTATCATTCCCTGATAAAAGTATATCAGGCACTTTCATGCCTCTGTATTCAGCAGGGCGTGTAAAGTTAGGAGCTTTAATAAATTCTCCATCCTGGAATGAATCGTTAAGAGCAGATTCGCTATCATTAAGAACTCCGGGAATTAAACGGATAATTGCATCAATCATAATTAATGCCGGAAGCTCTCCACCAGTAACAACAAAATTCCCGATTGAATATTCATCCGTTGCAAATTTCTGACGTACTCTGTCATCAATATCCTTATAATGTCCTGCTACAAAGATCAGGTTTTCTATAAGAGAGAGTTTATTAGCTTTCTGCTGATTAAAAACTTTCCCGCCCGGGGAGGTAAAAATAATTTTACCATAAGCTCTCTCACTTAGTAATTTTTCAATACATTCAAAGAACGGCTCAGGTTTTAATACCATTCCGGCTCCACCGCCGAAAGGTTTATCATCTATCTGTTTATGCTTATCGTGTGCATAATCCCTGAGATTATGAATGTTAATTTCTACTTTACCTTTATCCTGGGCTCTTTTTAATATGCTGGTTTTAAGAGGACTAACAAGTAAATCAGGGACAGCGGAAATTATATCAATTCTCATCTTCGTCATACAAATCTTCCCCTGGTTTCAATATCATAATTTTTTTTTTTGAATCGAAACTTTCAATGAAAGTACCAATAGCAGGGATTAAAATTTCATTTCCGGTTATTTACTTCAACAACATATACGTCATTCGCAGGTAAGGAAATAACATCTTTTATTTTTCCTACTTCAACATTATTTCTAAGAACTTTACTTCCAACAAGATCGTGTATATAATACTGATCTTCAGGAAGCTTTAAGAGATCTTCCTCTTCAATAAAAATTTCTTTTCCAACAAATAAATCAGTCTGTTCACTATCATCAAAATTTTTAAATTTAATCTGGTACTTATTCTCTGATATTTTTTACTTTATCAATAATAAATTCTTTTTTAACATCAAAAAAATCTATATAAACTTTTTTAAGTTTGTACAGGTGTTCCGGAAAATCTGTAAATAAAGCTATATTCAGAAAACCTTCATTTCCTGCAGAAGAAATAATCTTAGCTATCAGGTAGTATTCGCTCACTAAAAAAAGTAATCAAACCCTTAATCAAGAATTTCCAGAATTGCTCTTTTACCTTCCTTTGCAGCAATTGCTGTAAGCAAAGTTCTCATTGCCTGAGCAGTTTTACCTTGCTTGCCAATAACTTTTCCAACATCATCAGCCTGAACTTTGAGTGAAAGTACAACTTTCCTGTCTTCAGGTGTCTTCTCTTCTACTACAACGCCGTCCGGGTTGTCTACAAGATGCTTAGCGATGAATTCAACGAACTCTTTCATAGAAGAAACCTCCTATATAAGGTCAGGGAGCTATATTAATTTGTACAGGAATCCTAAAAGTAAATTACTTTCAAGTCGGATTTTACTCAGAAGCAGCGCCCTTTACTTCTGCTGTACCTTGTTCATTACTTTCCTTAGAAACTTCTTCTTTCTTCTGTTCCGATTTAGCAGATTTTTTTGATTTCTTTTTTGAAGATTTAGTAGCAGCTTTTGCTTCACGAAGCTTCTGCCAGTTTTCCATTTCAGAATTAATCTGCTCTTCGTTTTTACCTTTTCTAATTAACTCCCTCTTTAAGGTTATCCCTTTTTGTTTGAGCAAGCTTTTCACCGTATCGGTAGGCTGCGCACCTTTATCAAGCCAGTAGAAAACCCTTTCTTCTTTTAAATCAACTGTATGAGGTTTTGTTAAAGGGTTATATACTCCTAAAGCTTCAAGAAATTTTCCATCTCTTGGTGAACGTGAATCAGCAGCTACAACTTTATATATAGGCTGTTTCTTTTTTCCCATCCGTCTAAGTCTTAGTCTAACAGACAATTTATTTACTCCTCCGGTTTATTTCTAATTAAATTTAAGGTTCTTCATTAAAGAACCTCTTTTTGATAATTGCCCGATCATTCTTTGCATTTCATTAAATTGTTTGATCAGGCGGTTTACATCCTGAATTGAAGTTCCGCTTCCTTTTGCAATTCTTTTACGCCGGGAGCCGTTGAGAATTTTAGGAGCAGATCTCTCTTCAAGAGTCATTGAATTAATAATAGCCTCAACTTTAATGAGCGCTCTTTCATCAATACTGGTATTCTTAATTTGAGACCCAATGCCGGGAATCATTCCAATAATTGAAGAAAGTGAACCCATTTTCTTAATCGCTTTAATTTGCTTAAGAAAATCATCAAAATCAAATTTATTTTTCCGTAATTTTTCTTCCAGCTTCTCAGCTTCAAATTCATCTATGGTTTCCTGTGCCTTTTCAACAAGCGAAACAATATCACCTTTGCCGAGAATCCGTGATGCCAGTCTTTCCGGATAAAAGATATCCAAATCGCTTAATTTTTCACCATTACTAATGAATTTAATTGGTTTTCCAATTACTGATCTTATTGAAAGAGCAGCACCGCCTCTTGCATCTCCATCAAGTTTAGTAAGAATAACTCCATCATAATTTACAGTGTCATTAAAAGCTTTTGCTGAATTTACAGCATCCTGTCCGGTCATTGCATCAACAACAAATAAAGTTTCGGTCGGTAAAGTAAGTTCTTTTATCCTAGCAACTTCATTCATCATTTCTTCATCTACATGTAGTCGTCCTGCAGTATCAATAATTACAGTATCCAAATGATTTTCTTTTGCAAATTTCAATGAATCTGTAGCAGACTTAACAGCATCTTTTTCATAAATTGAAAAAACCGGGATATCTATTTGACTCCCTAATGTCTTTAATTGTTCAATTGCTGCAGGCCTGTAAACGTCAGCAGCAACCAATAAAACTTTTCTTTTCTTTTCATCAAGCCGTTTAGCAAGCTTTGCACTAAATGTTGTTTTACCTGATCCCTGCAATCCTACTATTAAAATTATAGTTGTACCAGAAGGATTGATTTTCATCTCTTCACGGTTACCGCCAAGAAGATCAGTTAATTCATCATAAATAATTTTTGTAATTAATTGTCCGGGAGTTATAGAAGCAATAACCTCTTTGCCCAGAGCTTTAGATGAAACTTTTTCAATAAACTCTTTAGCAACTTTATAGTTTACATCTGCATCAAGAAGTATTCTTCTTATTTCCCTTAGAGTATCTGAGATATTATTTCCGGTAAGCTTTCCCTGTCCACGGATTTTCTTTAAGGCAGTATCTAACTTAAGTGATAATTCTTCAAACATCTTTTTTCAAATATCCTTTTAACAACCTGAGGCTAAGATTTAAGAGCATTTGCACCTGAAACAATCTCAAGAATTTCTTTTGTTATTGCTGCCTGACGTTCTTTATTATAAGTTAATTGCAGAGTACGAATAAGTTCCTTAGCATTTGTTGTTGCATTATCCATTGCAGTCATTCTTGCGCCAAGCTCTGCGGCATTTGATTCAAGAAAAATTCTCCACATCTGAGCTTTTAAATGTTTTGGAAGCAGATAATTAAAAATCGATCTCTGATCGGGCTCATAAATATAATTTGGCAAAACTTTTACATCTTCTTCTTCTTTCTCAACAGGAACTGGTAAGAACTGTTCGGTTACTATCTTTTGTTGAATAACGGATTTAAACTCATTATAAATTATTACAACCTTATCAATTTTTCCATCAAGATACATTTTGATAAGTTTTTGAGAAACTAATAAAACTGATTCATAATTTAAATGATTAAATAAACCTGTGGATTGTCCAATCAACTCATAATTCCGTTTATTAAAAAAATCATATCCTTTTTTACCAACGGAATAAACAACTGGATTAAGGGATTCATTTCGCAGCTGCTCAATATATCTTCCAGTTTCCTTAATAATATTAGTGTTGAAAGCTCCGCAAAGTCCCCTGTCTGCTGTTACAATTACAACAGCAACATTTTTTATTTTTCTTGCAGCAATAAAAGGATTTTCAGATTTATCCTCATCAGTTACAAGATGTGACAACATTGTTGCAATTTTTCTTGCATACGGACGGGCATTTAAAATATTTTCCTGTGCTCTTCGAAGTTTAGCAGCAGCAACCATTTTCATAGCTTTGGTTATCTGCTGGGTATTCTGAACTCCTTTTATTCTTACTTTTATGTCTCTTAAAGTTGCCATTAAAAATTAAGAATTTTTCTTAAAAACATTTAAAAATTCTTCAGCTGCTTTCTTTATTTCATTTTTAGTCTGGTCGCTAAGATCTTTTTCTTTCTTAATATCCTTATAGATGTGATTATGCTTGACTTCAATATACTCAAGAATTTCTTTTTCAAATCTTTTAACATCGTGGATAGAGATTGAATCAAAATATCCGTTAGTACCAAGAAAAATACTGACAACCTGTCTTTCAATCGGAACAGGAGAATATTGCCCCTGCTTTAGAAGTTCAACGAGTCTTGCCCCTTTGGCAAGAGTTCTTTGTGTAGCTTTATCAAGATCGGAACCAAATTTAGAAAAAGCTTCGAGTTCCCTGTATTGAGCAAGATCAAGTTTAAGAGTACCGGCAACTTTTTTCATAGCTTTAATCTGTGCATTACCACCAACACGCGAAACCGAAATACCAACGTTAATTGCAGGTCGAACTCCCGCATTGAAAAGATTAGATTCAAGATAAATTTGTCCATCAGTAATTGAAATTACGTTTGTTGGAATATATGCCGAAACATCTCCCTGCTGTGTTTCAATAATTGGCAAAGCAGTTAAACTTCCGCCACCTAAAGACTCACTCAGCTTAGATGCTCTCTCAAGTAACCTTGAATGGAGATAAAAAACATCGCCGGGGTAAGCTTCACGACCAGGAGGTCTACGAAGTAAAAGTGAAAGCTCTCTATAAGCTACCGCCTGCTTTGATAGATCATCATAAATAACAAGTGCATGTTTTCCATTATCGCGGAAGTATTCACCTAAACTTGCCCCTGCATAGGGTGCAATAAATTGAAGCGGAGAAGATTCCGAAGCTGATGCCGAAATTACTGTTGTAAAAGTCATTGCCTCATGTTCATTCAGTTTTGCAACAACCTGTGCAATTGTGGAACTTTTTTGTCCTACTGCAACATAAATACAATATACAGGTTTAATACCAAGCTCGGCAGCTTCTTTTGTATGAGTATATTTTTGATTAATAATCGTATCAATTGCAACAGCAGTTTTACCGGTTTGCCGGTCCCCAATTATCAATTCTCTCTGTCCGCGTCCAATAGGAATCATTCCATCAATAGCTGCAATTCCAGATTGAATCGGTTCTTTAACTGGCTGTCTTTGAATAACACCAAGTGCTTTTCTTTCAATAGGATAAAATTTTTCGGTGCTTATAGAACCTTTCCCATCTACTGGAATACCAAGGGGATTTACAACTCTCCCAAGCATATTTTCACCAACGGGTATAGAAGCTACTCTTTTGGTTCTTTTAACAGTATCACCTTCCTTAACTAAACTTGATTCACCAAAAAGAACGCAGCCAACACTATCCTCTTCAAGATTAAGCACCATTCCAAATACATCATTAGGAAATTCAACAAGCTCACTTGCCATTACTTTAGATAAACCATAAACGCGAGCAATACCATCTCCAACCTGGAGAACAGTTCCTACGTCATAAATATCCACTTCACTTTCAAAACCTGTTAATTGTTTTCTAAGTATCGCCGATATTTCATCCGGTCTTACTTCAGCCATTATAAATTCCTTTAAATTCTTTTTTAATTTAGTTGAATGTTGCCCCGTAAAAATTCTTTTTTCAAAAGCTCCAGTTGATGCTTAACGGAAGCATCATAAACAGTATCACCAACTTTGGCAATAAATCCACCAATTACAGATTTATCAACAACAAAGCTTAGCTCTGTTTTTTTGTTAAGCATTTGTTCTAATCTTTTTTCTAACTTTTCTTTCTGCTCATTTGTAAAATCAAAAGAAGTCTTTACCTTAACTCTTATTAATCCCAGTTTTTGATCTCTGAGCTCAAGAAATTTTTCAATAATGTTACTAAGAATATCTTCACGGTTTTTATCAACAACAAATTTTATAAAATTAAATGAATCAACTGAAATTTTATTTTTAAAGATTTCACTTAGTATTGATATTTTCTTTTCGCTTTTAATAACCGGGCTTGTAAGAAGATTCTTTAACTCATCGCTTGAAAGAATTGCTGAATATACAAGCTCCATATCTTTTGATATTTCATTGAGATTATTTTTCTCTGATGTCATATCAATTAGAGAAGTTGCATAACGGATAGATACTTTTGATTCTGCCATTAGTTTTTAGTTATATCTTCTATATACCTGTCAACAAGCTTCCTGTTAGAATCTTTATCAAGGTTTTCCTTTAATATTTTTTCAGAAGCCTGGATTGCTAATTCAGCAACTTTTGTTTTTAATTCCTCGAAAGCTGCTTCCTTTTTCTGTTCAATCTGTGAAGAGGCATCATCTATTATTTTTTGAGCCTGCTCTTTACTTTCCTTCAACATCTGATCCTTAAGTTTCTGAGCATATTCTCTGCTTTGCTCTATTATTTTTTTTGATTCTTCTTCAGCTTTTAATAAAGATGTCTGATTTTCCTGGAGAACTTTATGAGCTTCTTCTTTTGCTCTTTCAGCTTTCTCAAGGGATTCTTTGATAGCTTCTTCTCTTTCATTTAAAGCTGTAAGAATCGGCTTCCAGGCTACTTTCTTAAGAATAAAAAGAAGAATCAAGAAAGTAATTACAGTCCAGAATATTAATCCGGGATTAACATCTACCAGACTTCCTCCTTCCGAAGCTAAGACAAGAATTGTTAAATGGCTAATGCTAAACATAATATTATCCTGATTTTGTAAATGTTCAGACTTGCTTTGTTATGCTGTTTTAACTGCAAGAAGAATACAAATTACAAGCGCAAAGAATGCAATACCTTCGATTAAAGCTGCTGCAATAATCATATTAGTTCTGATAGGACCTGCTGCTTCAGGCTGTCTGCCCATCGCTTCAAGAGCAGAACCGGCTAATCTGCCGATACCTAAACCTGCACCTATTACTGCTATTCCGGCACCAATTCCGGCGCCTAACCATCCTAGATCCATTATCTCATCTCCTTAATTATTTTAGTTAATATTAATGTTCTATGTGTATTGCCATCCCAATAAAAAGTGATGACAGCATTGTAAAGATATAAGCCTGAATTAGTGCTACTAATAATTCAAGCAAGTAAATAAACAAAGCAAAAGCAATCGATATGGGAGCCACAAAAATAGTTCCCAGTATAAAAATTAATCCAATCAATGATAAAATAACCACATGACCAGCAATCATATTTGCAAAAAGACGAATACAGAGAGCAAATGGTTTTGTAAAAAGACCTAATATTTCTACAATAATAATTAATGGTAAAATTGGAATAGGCATTCCGTGAGGAATTAAAGCTTTAAAGTATCCAAAAAAACCATAGTTTCTAATTCCACTTATCTGTGTCATCATAAAGCTTAAACCTGCCAGGGCAGCAGTAACAGCAATATTGCTGGTTACTGTAGCTGAATACGGCAGCAGTCCGAAAAGATTACTCAGCAAAATGAAGAAGAAAATCGTTAACAGATATGGAAGATATTTTTCATAACCTTTCCCAATCGTCGGCTGAACAATTTCATCCCGGACAAATACAACCATGATCTCAATAAAATTTTTAAATCCTTTGGGAATGAGGGATTTTTTATATCCTCTTGAAGCTGAAGTTAAAATCAGAATTAAAAGGAAAGCAACTATCCACATAAATACTACATGACGTGTAATTGAAATATCAAGACCAAAAATTTCCAAATGTGGTAATAATATTCTACCAAATGGTTCAAAATCCAGATAATTACTATCCATTATATGATGAAGCATCCAATCGCCCCCTGCCCCTTCCGAGGAACGCTGGACAACCGTATTACTGGCAGCTAAAGTTTCAGAAAACATAAACTCATTTTTTTATAGAATTCAGGTAAAATAACTCAATTATTAGATAAAATATATAAAAAATGAAGATTGAAAATATAAAACTATTCCGATTTATATCCAAAAAAATGAAGATAAATAATATTATGAGAAGCATTGAAAACATCCTTATGACAATTGATCCGAATACTATTTTAATAAAGGTTTTTTCATCTTTATTGAAGCTTATCTTTATTGACAAAAATCCCGCGATAAAATTAAGTGTGGAAAGAACTGAAGCGATAAGAATTGAAATGAACTGGGAAAAGGAAAAAATACTTGTTAGATATAAAATGGCTGGGGCTAGCAAAACAAACAGGATAGCGATTAAGACAGAAAAAATAAATCCTCTATTCTTAATCATTTTCCAGATTTAATAACTGCTTTAATAAAATTATATAAACCCGCAAATACCCCAAAAAAAGAACAAATAATTGTTAACCAGGGAGAAGAATCAAATTTATTATCTAACCAAATTCCTAAAAAAGCCAATGCCGTAACTGTAACTGCAAGTTGAACTCCTAAACCAAGGTAAGGAGCATAATCTCTTAAATAACTTCCAGAATTTTTCTTCTCCCCGTTATTTCCATCCATATTTATTTAGGTAAAGGGGGCGTTATATTTGTTTTTGGTGTAAACGAACTTGTATCATCCATTTTACTATTACCATCGAATTTTGCGCCAGCTTCAACAACAAGAATTTTAGCAATAAGATCTCCTTTTAAAACTGCTTTTCCTTCAAGCACAACTTTCTCTTTAGCATTAAGTTTTCCAACAACTTTTCCGCCAACTGTAATAATATCAGCATTAACCTGACCATTAATATCGCCGCTTTCTCCTATTGTAACATTGCCTGTTACATTTACATCACCTTTAACAATTCCATCCACTCTAACATTCCCCTTACTAGAAAGTTTTCCTTCAATCACTACACCTGAACTAATGATTGTTACTTCGTCACCGTTTTCAAATTTTGGCTTCATCAATTTTTTATCTCCTTTTTATTGGTTGTAAAATAAACTTTTAGGGTTAACCGGGTGCCCATCCTTCCATATTTCAAAATGGAGGTGAGGACCAGTGGTTGTTTCCCCAGAATTTCCGCTTAACGCAATCAGCTCCCCCTGGTGAACTAATTCTCTTGGCTTTTTTAACAATACTGAACAATGTTTATATACCGAAATATAACCATCCTCATGATTAATTATCATCATGTAGCCATCCTGAATTGTATAATCTGCAAAAACAATATAACCATCGGCAGTTGAAAAAACAGATGTTCCTTTTTTTACAACGAAGTCTATGCCAATGTGACCTTTTTCTGAATTAAATTCCCTGCTTATAAATCCATTTACTGGCTTAGTAAAATAAACAGTTTGCTGTGGTTCAAGTAAAAACAATTTAATAAAATCCCTAAAAACTAACATAATGCTTCCGCCGGATTTCTTTTTTAGCGAATCATTTTTACCGTTCAATGATTTAAGTAAAGAGGAATCCCCAAGCATTATTGCATATTTTAAACGTTCATTTGTTGATTTCAGGCTTTCAAGTTCTTTTGATAAAAAAATCATTCTTTGGTTAAGCTCTTCAATTTTACTTACTTCTTCACCGGAAAATTTTTTATTAGGAAGAAAAATATCTCCCAAAGATGTTATTGAAAAAAAAATAAAACCAAGAATTGAAATAATCAAAGTATAACCAGAAAGCAGAACTATAATTTTTGTAAGTGAAAACTTATGAGATTTAGCTCCTGATGCAGCATGTTCTGGTATAATAAGTATAAAAAAATTTTTTATTTTTTTTAAAGAATTAAAAATTTTCAATTTAAAACCTTAGCTTAACTTTTTTAACAGGTCGTCAAATTTAATTTTTCCTTCGCGGATTAAATTTAAATTATTATTAGTCAGATCAATAATTGTGGAGTATTCATTCATTAGTTTTTTTCGTGTATAAAAAATAGAACTAACCTCCGAACCAAATTCATCTCTTATCAAAATGGGATCGAATAGAGGTTTCTCATTACTCCGGTTTACACTTGTAGATATCATTGGCATATTAACAGCCTCAAGCAGCTTCAAACAAAATCTGTTATTTGGTATCCTGAACGCCGCTGTTTCAATGTTAAGAACTTTTGAAGTTTTTTTATTCAATTTTAAAACAACAGAAACAGGATTAGGCCATATTGATAATAAAAAATCAAGATGCTTTTCAGAATGAATTTCAGTATAGGTTAAAAGATTATCAATATTGTTAATTAGCAGAATATATTTTTTTACTGACGGCCTTTGTTTTATTTCATCTATTTTGTTTACTGCTTCTTCATTAAACGGGTTAGCGGCAAATCCATAAATTGTATCTGTTGGATGTATAAAAATTGCACCTTCTAAATATAATTTTTTTGCTCTCTGAACCGCTTCATCAATATTTTCGTCTATATTAAAAAGCTCTGCTAATTTTGATTCAATCATTTAACATCTTTTCAATTTTTGAAATTACTATTCCCGGTTTCAATAAAAAACCGCAATCAAATGTGCCAACAGGGCATTCATTATAACCATGAATTCCACAAGGCTTGCAAAATAAATCATCATAACTTAAATAGCTACTTTTTTCATTGTATGGATAAAATCCAAAATTATAAGAAGTAGAACAATATAAAGTTAAAACCGGAATATCAGCACACATGCCCATATGCGTTGGAGCACTATCATTTGAAATTAAAAGTTTTGTACAGGTCAGAAGTTCTATAGATTCCGATACGGAAAAAATCCCTGAGCAAGAAATTATATTACTATTTAAAATTAATTTGTCACAAATTTCTTTATCGTTTTTCCCACCAAGGAGAATAATTTTATATCCTTTATCAACCAGCGCCAGGATTATTTTTTCAAAATATTCAGATGGGTATCGTTTTGTATTCCATATACTTCCGGGGGCAACAGCAACAATATTATTTCCAAGGTTATTATCACTAATGAATTTTCGAATTTTTTCTTTTACGACAAGATTAATTTTTAATTTAGGCTTAATCCTCCAGCTCTGTTCATCATATTTAAATTCAATTAAATCAAGATTTCTCTGGACTTCATGTAACTGGTAATTATAGGGAATCAGATGTTTATACGCGTGCATTAAGCTGCTATTATCAAAACCATAAGTTTCACGGATATCAGACAGCAAAACAATTAGGGAAGTTCTAAATGAGCGGTGAGGAGAATATAATTTTGTATAATTTTTTTCTTTTAATTTTTTTGAAAATTTATATGTTGAGAAGATTGATTTATGTTCACTTTTTTTATCAAGGATAATGACCTCATTTACATCTGCAGAAGAAGAAAAAATATCAGATATTAAAGGATTAGAAATAACATCAATTAAACTGTCGGGATAAATTTCTTTAAGTTTTTGAACTAGGGGTAATGTTAAAATTGCATCGCCGATGAAAGCGGTTTGAATTATTAAAATCTTTTCCATTTCAAATTCTATTTCTTTTTTATTGCCTTTGAAAGATCAATATTTCCATCTCTTATGCATCCATAGCCATTGTTCAGGGTATTGTCTTATATACTTTTCAAGAAATGAAGTATGCCTTTGACTAATCTCAATAATTTTTTCTTCTTCATTTTCGGAAAGATTACTTAAATCAATTTCTTCAAGAATCACTTTATATGAATAATCCTGCTGTCTTATTGTTAAACCATAAATCAAAGGAGCCCCGGTTTTAACAGCAAGCAAAGCCGGACCAGAAAAAACAGCAGTACTTATTCCAAAGAAATTTACCCTGATTCCTTCCTGAGGACCTCTTTGATCGGCAACCATTGCTAAAATATTTTTATTTTTTAATTCCTTATAAATCTGTCTTATGGATATTCCCAGCGGTATAATATCATTAATCCATCGGGTTCTTGCTTTATTCATCCAGCTATCTACATAAGGATTTCTCTGCTGTTTAACAACAACATGAAAGGGAATGTTTATTCTTGCGCTAACTGATGCTGCTATATATTCCCAGTTTCCAAAATGAGCGGAGAGAAGAATAACACCTTTTCCTTCTGAATATTTTTTTGATATCAAATCTGCATTTGTTATTGGAAGTATATTAATAATTTCTTCTTTGCTCAAAGCCGGGATGCACATAATTTCTATTAAGCTGATAATAAAATTTTTATAGCAGCTGAACGCAATTTTTTTTATTTGATCATCACTGTATCCGGGGAATGCTTTCTTAAGGTTTTCAAATACAACATTTCTTCCTTATAGGAATAAGATAGAAAAATAAATAAGAAAGCGGAGAGGAGAATTTCCTGGCAAAATTTAAACCACAGAAACGAAAAAAGTAACTTAATGAAATGAATAAAATATATTCCGAAATATTCTGCATTAAACGATTAAATCTTTATGCAAATTTACTAATAGAGAGGGAAATAATTAACCCCGTTAATATTAAAAGGAAAAATAGCAGACAATGAAGATTCTTACATCGAACTGACTCTTCTTTCCCAATTATCATCACGTAATTCACCTCTTGCAGTAGAGTGAATTAATTGGTAATCTGAAAAGTTCGTTAAGTCTGCAAAAATAAAAACTATACCGCCTTCTATTTCATTATAATGCCATATCTCGTAAGGTTTAGTATCAATCTGGTTAGGATATCTTTCAATTTCACTTGGTTCACCGTACTTCATATAAACCCTACCTCTATCTGTTTCCCAACCTTTTTTACCTAAAACTCCATATTTTTGATTACATACTTCTATTCTTCTAAGATACTCAATATAATATTCATTTCTTACTGTTGAAGGATCGGTATCCCTTGCATTCCAGAATTCATATAAGAATTTTTGTTTTCCCTCTTCGCCTGACAAAGAACTATATTGGTCAATCTCCTGTTTGGTAGCAATATATTTTGATTTCTGAAATAAATCATCGAGTTCTTCTTCACTCATAGCTCCAAACTGAGTTGCAAAAACATTAGTAATTTTAGAATAAATTGAATCATTAACTTCCACTGATGGATTCAAAACATAAAACTTTTTAGAAGAGGAGACCCCGTAGTTTCCAGCGCTATCAATTAATGAAACGGTTAAAGTATAAGAATCTGTTGGGAATTTATTAACGGGTATGGTTCCAACTTCAACCCGAGAATCCGTAGTTTTGCTGAAGCTTTTTGATTTATTATAAAAAATATCTCCGCGGCTGTTATAGACCAGCGTATTTAATTTTAATGGAAAATCATGAGTTACTTTTTGAAGATTATACAATTCAAAATAATTAAACAGAACCGGGATGTTTTCACCAAATATGGAAGTAGGTAGTGGAACAATTTCATAGCTGTTTTTATAGAAAACTGAATTCTTATTCTGGCTATCCTGAAGTATTTTTGACGCAATCTGAATATTACTTATTGAAATAGAATTTCTAACAAATGGCTCCACTTTAATAGATTCACGATACGTTTTATTAATCGAACTATCATTAAAATTTTTCCCGCTGATCACGCATTCATACTCACCGGCAGGCAAAATAAAACTTATAACACCAACAAGACTTTTATTCATGTCAGAGGTATCTTTTATCTCATGATTTATTTTCCACTCTTTATCAATGAGGGTTTTATGATTAAATGTTTCCGTAAGATCAATCGCAAGTGCACCTTCCAGAATAATTGAAGAATCTGTCTCTGTTTGGTAAAGACCTTTTTGCCCGAAAGAATAATAAAATTCTATAAAATTAGAAGTAGAATCATAACCAAACTGGGCATAGTCAAAATCAAAATCCAGTTTTTGCTGAGCACTGGAATAGAAACTCAGGAAAGAAAATGAAAAAACAAATAATAAATTTTTCATGGTAAATCAATATTTAATTTAAAATAAAAAGGCGTCCCTAATATGGACGCCTTTTAAGATTAATTCAAGACAAAATTAATCAAATATCATTTTTACTGTAAAAACATGGTTAGCAGTCGGAAAATCATTTACATTTCTAAAAGCATAATCAAAAGCTAATCCTACATCAGATCCAATTTTATAATTCACACCAGCACCAAAAGTAAACCCGAATACTGATTGATCATTATTTTCAACTAAAAAATTATAACCGCCCCTAAGGAAAAAAGTATTCATAAATCCATACTCCATTCCAAAATGCATTGCATTTTCCAGTGAATTATTTGCAGTAAACGTGGAACCAAGCATCAAATTATTTTGCTCATTGAATTCCTGTTTATATGCAAGGCTAAGTTCAAAAAAGCTAGGCATTTGAAACGGTTCGGCAATAATTTCATAAGCACCATTTGTTGATCCTAATGATGTACCGGGAACAGAGGTTTTTTGCTGTAGATTCTCTCCCGAGTAAGTCATATTCGTTCCAATATTTTTTAAAGTTGCTGCCATAGAAAGCTGAGGATTGAAATGATACAATACACCGAAATCTATAGCTATACCACTGGCGTTTGTATTATCAATTGATTCGCTAACTAATTTTAGATTTGTTCCAACAGAAATTCTGTCGGTTATTACTTTTGAATAAGTTAATCCCAATGTCAAAAATGATGGTGAGTAAGTGCTTCCAGTACCATCAGGAAATTCATTTGTAGTTACCGGAATATCACCAAAATCAAAAGTCTTAAAGCTGATACCAACAGAACCAAGGTCACCTAATACAGTAGAAGCGGCAAAATAGGAAACATTAATGTCTGCGATATAACTCATGTAACTAAACATAATTTCAGTGTTATCCCCCAAAGCTAAACCGGCTGGATTATAATAAATAGATTCTAAACCAGTTAAGCTTGCTAACATCGCCCCGCCAGTTGCAATTCCTCTACCACCAACGGGTATCAACAATTCTTCAGCACCGGTAGTTCCTTTTCTTGAAACATCACCGGCAAAAACTGTAGAACCGATGATCATAAAACTTAGCATTAGTAAAAATATTTTTTTCATTTTAAACTCCCGAATAATTTTATAGACAAAATCCTGTCCTTTAAAAATTTTAATATCTTTGAATTTGTTTCTGCGGCATAATTATAGAAAATTTCAGAATCTTATCACCATACTTAGGTGATGAAACTATTGCTATATAAATGCCCGAAGCTACTCTCAAACCGGCTTCATTTTGTAAATTCCAGTTTAAGAACGGAGAAGTAGGAGAACTTTTATCAGCAGTTCCCAGCGTCTTTAACAATTGCCCTGATAACGAATATATTTTTATTGAAATATCAGTAGGCAAATTTGAGAATGTTACAAAAGGTTCGTCAGCCGGGCTGCCGGTATAGCTGGTTGCAATATTATAACCGTATAATGGATTTGGAAAAACATTTACTTTTTTAAATAAATCTTTTTCTTCATCCTGTGTTAACACACCCTGAAACCGGGTTTCAAATTCATAAACATCTTGTGATGTATAGGGATAATTACTTACAGGTAGTATAAATTTATCCCCGGGAGAATAAAATGTAGCATTATCATTTTTTTGAACTCCAACAGCATAAAGCAGATCAAAATAAGATGACTGTGCAATCAGTCTTTGGTCATTTGTGGCTGAAGCATCATCGGGAATTACATATCCCTTAAGATCAGCCCAAACCTGGGTACTTGCAGTGAAATTACCTTTATATACCTGCTGGTTTCCGTTAGGATCATATGTTTCATCAAATATAAAAATATATTCACCTGTACCGTCAACATTTGTTCCGGGGTCCCAAATACCATCCGGATTTCCACCTTCAGCAACGCTTCTTTCCAAAAACCCAACTGTAAGCTGCCGTCTTTCACCAAATGCTGAATCTTCCTCCCAAACCTGGAATGGAACATCAACAAATCCTTCTCCAAGTTTACCCACACTACTTAAATCAACGGTAACATTCGGATTATTTGTATTAACAGCTTCACCATAAACATAAGACTGGCGTCTTAATGGGGCTGCAGCTCCGACAAACCCGTTCATATATCTGTATGCTTTTTGGTTTTCACCAAAAATTATTTCCACACGGCGGATTTTATCAGCTGATATATAACTTGTTTGTTTCGTACTTAACTGACTACCTATATTATTTAATTTTGTAGTTGTTGGGGTAGTCAAATCTTCTTTAAGATAATAGAACCTAGTTTTTGAAGTATCATACCATTCATTATTTGTATTAAATTGAATCGTACCAAGCACAGGAGCCTCTTGAGATAGTTTTACAATAAAACCATCCGTTGGTGTTTGCGAAATGGCAGGATTATTAAATAAATAATATTTTGCTGAATCAAGCAATACTGAGTTAGAAGTTACATTTTGCAGTTTCCAGAAAGCAGAATATTTAGTTGTTGATTTATCCTGGAAAAATGTAACCTTATATTTATTACCAGTTAAATCATTTTTAGAAACGATGTCATAAGTTAATTGCCCGTTACTGCCACCACCGGGAAGATGGGAACCGCTTCCAACTTCAACAGGAGGATTGTAAACATCTTCGCCAACATAAATACCACTTTTATTGTTATAATTAATAATAGTTTCAATGTTTTCAACTGTTTGTACAAATCCTGAAGAAGTTAAATAATAATTTCCTGGAGTTCCTACTGGCAGAGAATCAACATCTTTATTGATTAATGAAGAATAGTTAACCGCATAAGAAGTTACTGAGAAAAAATATGGTTTTCCTTTAACAAGATCCTCGCCTGTAAACGGATCTTGAGTAATTCTTAATCTTACTCTGCCATGATTAGGATCAACAAATACACTTGAATCAAGCAGATTTGACGAATCAGCCGCAGCATATAATAATTCAATACCCCCCGTGTTTCCATTTTCAAGATATAAATCTTTAATAAAGTTTTTTATCTGGTAATTAGCTATTAGCTTTTTATTTGGCTGATTATTAATAAATGGTGTTGTGGAGTTGGTTTGATAAGCATAAACATTGAAACCCTGAAAATAATCATTATAGATATCATCTTTAAAAGGAATTTGTTCATTTGTACTCCACAAAAGGTCAATAAAGTTATCACTTGTTGATACCTGGACTTTTGGTACGGGCGGCGGTGCAGGGGCAGAAAAATTATTATCAAAAATTGTCTGTGCCCCTTCATCAATTTGTCGTGCAACAACAACTGAGTTAAGCGGATTGTTACCTTGCCCCACAACGTATGCAACTACAACTTCCGTTTCTTCATTTTTTTTCAGAATAAATGGGCCTGTATTCTGCATCATTCTGGTATCTGAACGGGTTGTACAAACCCACCCTGTATTAGTTACAGGGTCACCAGAATACCAAAACCGCTTATCAACATCAGCACAGTTAGTTGGGGGAAAGACAGTACTATAAGTCCAGTTACAAGGATCGAGTGGTGTTCCGGTTCTTGGAATTCCAAGCATATAATATCTTGCTTCAGTTGCTGTATTTGGATCATTAATTACTGCATCACCATTTATATACTGAACAAAGGAAGAGATACCAAGATTTTTTGCACCAGGATATTCCTGAACTCCCTTAATCTGTCCTCTTTCACTGAAAGCGGTGTCAAGAGGAGTATCAACACCCTCATCATATACATTATTACCGTTATTATCAATATAAGTTTCGCCGGCTATATATGCTTTTGGTCCGGAAAAGAAATCGATAAAAAATGAGGGCGGATTTGCACCATATCCATCGTTATCAGGACCATCAAAATCATTATTATATACATACCCGCAATTTCTTATTGTATCACTTCCAACAAGATCATCAGTATAATCTCCTAAATCTGGATCAGCCCAAACTCCAAAATATGAATTATCCAGTTGATCCGGTTCATTAGGAGAACCTTTACCAACATATTTAATTCTATATCTGACAAATATCAGGTTGCCAATAGCTCCCTTTGCAGCAAATGCAAAGACAGTCTGCCTGACTTCGATACCTAACGGAGACACAGTATTCCATCTCCTTTGATTTTGAGGTAAGCCATCATTATAAACACACCAAACAGTTTCATCTCCAACTAAGTCAGGCATATCTTCATCAGGATCCCACAAACCATTTCCATTTTTATCTACAGGATTATACATACCATCGCCATCGCCATCATAAAAATCAGCGCCCAAAGCTACTGCATCAATCCAATCAGTCCAGCTTTTACTAAATGGTGCATCACCTGCTTTAACAACATACATTTGTGCCCGCGGATCAGAAGCACCTCCGCTTATAGTTCCCTGTACATAATCTTTTACTAAAGAAGCAGAAGCAACACCATTGGCAAAAAGAGTTCCATTGCTAAAACCACTTAAAAAGAATCCTGATGAAAATAAAAAATGATGACCACCAAAGCCTGCCTCAGAACCTTCTCCAAGGGAGGGCTCAATAGAACCGTTACCATTGTCATCATAATCAACTTCAGCAATTACTCCGATTCTGTTCATAGGAAGGCTTATGTTGTTGATATTTAAACGATATGAATCACCAACTTTACCGGTTCCCTGCATCAGACTTTTCTGAATTGCTGTTTGCTTATTAAGCCTATTGTCACCCTTTTTGTCCCCTTCACCATAGATTGTAAAATATACGGCAAAAAGTAAAAAAGATATGAAAAATATTTTAAATCCATTAAACTTCATTTTATAACCTGCTATTTTAAATGTTTAAATTTTTCTTTACTTATTGAAAATTAACTTTTAACCCTAGTTTAATTGTCCGCGGAATACCGAAATTAGCAGGATTCCTCTCTAAAGACATATAATCTAAAGCATATCCTTCTGTATGTGTTGCTGCCTTTCCTTCCGTGGTATTTAGCCAGCCCGTTGTTAAAGGATCTCCTGTAGAACGCCATACGTTAACAACATTATCAGCATCCAAAAGGTTCTCAATCCATACATAGGGGGTTACTTGTAATTTGTCAAATAAAAATCCTTTTTCAACCTTCATATCAATTCTGAAAGTCCCGGGGGTATAAGTTGAATTTATATAACTGGTTGTTGAACCAATAATTCCATTGTCTCCAATAATGTTATACTTATCAACCGGTGTATAAGGGCGTCCTGAATTATATGAAAACAGAAAGTTTGCATCTAACAATTCAAGAATTCCTAATTCACCTTTGGGAACATAAAAATCTACATTAACTACACCGGTATGAGTTTGATCGAAACTTAAAGGTGCGATTACTTTTGGAGGAAGTTTATCAGTATTTCTGAAAACTGAAGTCTGGCTCGAGCTTGTTGATGAACCAGTGCCTTCAGCTTTTGACAACGTATATTGAGCTGAAAGTGAAAAATAATTCAGATGGGCAATATCAAAAGAAAGAGCCAATCCTTTTGAAGTACCGAAATCAGCATTGGTCCTTATAATAGCATTACGAATTTCTCCACCGGCAGTGCTTCTGTATTTTGAATTTTCGGTATTTACCAAGCCCTTAATATTTTTATAAAAGAGTGTAATGTTAATAGCAGCAATGTCGCTTAAAATTTTCCTGAATCCAACTTCATATTGAGTTGTTTCTTCACTCTCTATCGAACCATTTCCAACATCCTGAGGTCCGAATGTTATGTAATCGTCATAATCAAATGGTCCTAAATAAAGATCATTCAATTCGGGTACCTGAATAAATCTGCCATATTGTGCATGGAATACAGTTGATTCGGTAATTGGAAATCCAATTCCAATTCTTGGAGAAAATTCTATTTGAGGATCTCTAACTTTAAAATCTGCATTGTCAAATCTGCTTGGATCTATACCTCCACCATATGGAACTTCAGGGTTTACAAATTCAAAAGATTTTATATCAAAATAATCCATTCTTAATCCTAGATTCAAAACCAGATCTTCAAGTTCATACCTGTCCTGAATATAAGCATAAGCAATAATCGGGTTGTGAGCAGCCTGAAGTTTGTCGGCTCTAAACAACGGATCATTAACATCACGCGGGTCCGTATAATTTGTTCCTACCTTTGATTGACCATCAAGACTATAACCATAAACAAACGGAGATAAATTATAATACTTTTGTGTGCTGCTTAAAGTATCAGACATTCCGGGGAGAGGTTGAGAAAAAACACCATAGCCTCTAACTATATTATAAGATATACCTCCGCCTATTTCAAACAAATGATTAGCAATCTGGCTTGTAAAATCAATATCGCCGGAAAAAGTTTCATTATCTCTTTTTTGATACAACCCTGTTGAATAACCAAATGGTCTGAATACACCGTTAGCATCAACCGATTGTGTACGTTGACCATCCGCTAAAAGATTTACACCAAAATTCTGTGCCCAGTAAGTACTATCTCCATATAAAGCAAGATTATCTTTCAGGAAAGGATTGTACCTGTTAAAATTGTAATCTCTATATCCTAAATTCAAATTCCAGAAAGTACTATTGCTTACAGTTTGGGAAATCCTTGTACTTAAGGAAATATTCTTTTCGAAAGCCTGATCAAAAAAATCAGAAGAATTTTTTGCCATTCTATTATCATAAACTTTGGAAGTCCTGTCATTATAAATTGCACCAAGGTTTACAGAAAATGCACCAAGGTGATGACTTGTTCTGCCAGAAAGTCTCCAGACATTAGCAGGATCGTTAGGTAAATTATTATAAGAATGTTTTACGTATTTACCATTTTCAAGAAAATAATATTCTAAATCAATTGCAGAAGGATCCGCATCCTGAAAAAAACCGCGTTCTGCCGATAAAAAGATAGTGTGATTTTCTACTCCGGGTATGATAGGACCGCTCACTGTTGCTGAATAAAGATTATATCCATAATCATCAGTAAAAGTGGAAGAAAGAACATCAGCCGAAAGACGGTAAACAGGATTTCCTGATTTTGTTGTTACGTTTATTATACCTGACTGAGCCTGTCCGTATTTAGCTTCATATCCCCCCACCTGAAATGAAATTTGTTCAATTGCAACGTTACTAACCTGTGTAGCACTTGTTCTGGTATATAAATTATTTTGAGGAACACCATCAATTATATAAAGAACTTCACTGCCTCTGCCGCCTCTAATGTTAATAGTCGCATTTCCTTCAGCACCACCGCTGCCTTCCTGTGTAACTACTCCGGATTGAATAGAAGCAAGCTGCGAAACACCCCTAACCGGCAGCCTGGAAATTTGATCCGAATCAATTACCTTAACAGTATTAGTGGATTTTGATTCGAAGAATTTCCTGTCAATTACAACTATCTCTGCCAATGAAAAATCAGTTGATAGTTCCACATTCAATTCATATGTAATTCCGGCAACTATACGAACATTTTCAATTGTCCTCGGTGCATATCCAACATAGCTTACTTTAACCGAGTAAGTTCCGGGGGTAATATTTAGAATGAAATAATCCCCATCAATATTTGATGCGGCTCCGAGTTGAGTTCCGAGGATAATTACGTTTGCCCCGATTAATGCTTCTTTTGTATCAGCGTCTATTATTTTACCACTAAGTTTACCAACACCAACCTGAGCATAGTTAGCTGAGATAAATAGCAGTAAAATGATAAAAAGTTTTGTAAAAATTTTCATCTCTTCTCCACCAAGGTTATTTAAATAATGTTTTTTCTAAATCTGAAGAGAATTAGAAAAGAACTTAATAATAATCGAACAAAATTTATTATAAAAATCAACCAAAAAAAAGGGCGGGAACTCTTTAAAAGAGTTTGCCCGCCTCATTAAAGTTCAGTTATTTCAGACATAGAACCTATTTCAATAACATCATCTTCTTTGATGAAGTAAAGTTTCCAGCCTGAATTGTATAAATATATAAACCGGAAGAAAGATTTGCAGCATCAAAATTTACTTCATAAGATCCTGCATCTTTAGTTGTATTAACCAGGGTTGCAACCTCTTTACCCAAAACATCATATACTTTTAAAGTAACGTTGCCTCTTTCAGCAACCGAATATTTTATTTGAGTACTTGGGTTGAACGGGTTCGGATAATTCTGTGATAATTCAAAACTATTTACTGTGTTTGACTGATTATCAGCTCCTAAAACAGTAAAAGTCATGCTGTCATATTTCCAGGCTCCATCATTAGATAAACTGTTCTGTCCGGCAACCTGTCCAATGAATATGGCAGCTCCAGGAATAGCATCTTCCATATAAACATAATGGAAAGTAACTTCGTCATCCCTATTATTAACTACTAATCTTTGAGCACCGGATGGATAGGTTTCCATAACACCCGGATCTCCTTTTAATATTCCAACTGCCGACCATGTCTGACCACCATCTACTGAATATGTATATTCTAAATCCGTATAGTAAATTGGTCCTGAGTTAGCACTTCCGTCTCCGGGGTACATATTGTAAAGGCTATTTCCAATTTCGCCAGTAAATTCCATTGACTGCCAGTAAACAAATACTATATGACCATCATCAGATAAGCTTACACCCGGATAAGCCTGACCAATACCATTACCAGGATATATCCTGGTTGTGGTTCCACCTGTTATCTGATTAACGCCATCATCAGGAGCGTCTGCACCAGGGACTGATAAAGATATCCACTCTTTATCTCTGCTGTTCCAATAAAGAATTGGGAATACATTTGTAGTATCAACTTCGCCTTCAAGAACACCCTCTCCATAACCATTAATTACAACATGCATTACGCCATCATTTGCAACATTTCCTCTAATCTGAGCAAAATTACTAAAGTAAGGGGCATAATTTCTATTAACAACTTGTCCATATTCAGGATTTGTTCCTGATCCAACGCCTGCAACCATTCCACTCCAAGAACCGCCACCATCTGTTGAATAATATAGATAAACTACGTCTGGGTTTCCGGTAAGCTGTATTCCATCCCAACAGCCCATAACAACAATATATTGACCATTTGGAGAAATGTACATTGGAACTTCTGAAGGTGTATTACCAGAAAGTGAAGGAGTTGATACATTAGGATCATTAGCTCCAACGTAAAGTACTGAATCAAATGTAACTCCTTCATCGGAAGAAGCATATATAGTGTGATCGGTCGTAGTTAAAATAATTGTTCCGTCCGGTAAGTAAACCTGGCTTGGGAAGTTACTACCAACAGAGGTTGTTGGAAAAGGCATCATGGGTGCAAGGTTTACTAGATCAATTGTGGAATGCCAAGAATGTGAATTACTGTGACCGAAAATAAGTGCATTTCCAGCTAACCAGCCTTCAGTGCTATAGCTAATGTTTCCCCATCCGTAGGTAGAGCTTCCACTTGTTGCATTCGTTTCATCAAAAGCTGAGAACGCATCAACTACACCAAAAGCTTTATATCCAAACATAACTTTTCTCTGCCCGGCGTCAAATCTTTGCATAGCAGTAAATACTGGATCCGGAGTTCCATCACCATCTATATCCCCTGCAATTGCTACCATTCTTGGAATGGTATTATTTCCTGCATAATCATAGTCGGTATTAACAAATAGTTCACCCGGAGTTAATGGTGAATTTGGAACAACGGTAGGATGATATTTGGTGACCGGTTGAGTTTGATTAAGAGGAATGGTTTTTTCCACTTTAATAACTTTTTTATTTTGAGCAGAAAGAAAAACAGGAATAAATAAGCAAATGAAAAAAATAGTAAAAGTTCGTTTAAGCATGTTGCTCTCCTTTTTGTTAGTATAAAGTTAAGATTCTTATTAAAATTTATTGTCTTGAAAACACTAAACCAAAATACTACAACACTTTTTTTATGTCAAGTATAATAAAACCTTATTATTTGCAAAAGCGAGTTACATTTTTTTATTAAAAATGTCAAGCTATTTCTAACCACTGAACTTATATTTTGACCTTATGAACATTTTTTACACCTTTAATCCCAGAAATTTCATTAAGGATTCTCTCCTCTATCTCACTATCTGTATTAATAACCGTAAGAGCTTCTTTTCCGGCTTCAAGTCGTCCCAATGACAATCCAGCAATATTTATTTCTGCATCTGCCAGAATCTTACCAACCGTTGCAAGCATTCCGGGCTTATCTATATTAATATAGAAGAGCATATGGCCTTCGGGTTTTAATTCAAGATGATACGAATCAATAATTACTATCCTGATTTCTTTATTCCCAAAAACAGTCCCGCCGAGTTTTTTTCGCTCCACATTAGTTTCACATTCAATTGTTAAAAGATTTGTGTAGGAAGAGTTTGCCCCGGTTTTAATTTCATTTATTATAATTCCCATTTCCTTTGCTAAAAAAGGTGCATTAATAAGATTAACAGAGTCAGAAAGTTTTCCGGAAAGAAATCCTTTAAAAATGAGGTTGTAATTAATGTTGAAGCGCTGTGAAGTAAATCCCCGCTGAAATTTATATTAATTTGTTTTAACCGGCCTTTTATTAATTGCGGAAGAAGGGTTCCAATATTCTCTGCTAATTTAATATATGGAGTTAATTGGCTACTGCTTTCAACTTCAATTGCTGCTGCGTTTACAATACCTCTTGCTGATTTTTTTTGAAACAAATCAATTATTTGTTCAGAGATTTGTACAGCAACTTTTTCCTGCGCTTCTTCTGTTGATGCACCAAGATGCGGTGTTGAAACAATTTTAGGATGATTAATTAATTTTCCCGTTAGATCAGGTGGTTCTGTTTCATAAACATCAAATGCAGCGGCTGAAACTTTTCCGGAATCAAGAGCATTAATTAAATCCGCTTCATTAACAATACCGCCGCGGGCACAATTAATAATTTTAACTCCATCTTTGCATTTTTTAAGAGTATCCGTCGAAATCAAATTCTTTGTCTCATCATTTAAGGGAACATGAACTGTAATAATATCGGAATTTTCAAATATTGTATTCAGATCCACAAGCTCAACTTCCAATTTATTTGCAAGGTCTCCTGAGATAACCGGATCAAAAGCTATTACATTCATACCAAATGCTTTGGATCTTGCAGCTACTTCTCTACCGATTTTACCTAAACCGATAATGCCCAGTGTTTTGCTGTGAAGTTCAGTTCCTTTAAAAGCTTTTCTGTCCCACTTACCTGAACGCATTGATTGATTAGCCTGTGCAATATTCCTGCACATTGAAACCATCAGAGCCATTGTATGTTCTGCAGTAGAGATTGTATTTCCGCCGGGAGTATTCATCACAATAATCCCTTTCCGTGTAGCAGAATCAACATCAATATTATCCACCCCTGTTCCGGCTCGTCCTATTACTTCCATACTATTCATCAGAGAAATTAATTCGGCATCAACCTGGGTTTCACTTCTTACAATTAAACCATTATACTCACCAATAATATTTTTAATTTCATTTCGTGAAATGCCGGGCTGATATTTAACCTGGAATCCTCCACTCTCGAGAATACCAACACATTTTTTATCTACTGCATCAGTAACAATTATTTTTTTCATTTCATTCAACGGGACAATAAATTAAATTTCCAACCGGATTAATTTTACTATAATTATGAAGAAAATTTGATAAGCTTTTTCTATAATGCAGCGTCAAGCTTTTTTACAATTTGAGCTTTAGGAACAGCACCAATTATTGTGTCTTTCACTTTCCCATCTTTAAAAATTAATAATGTAGGAATACTTCGGACTCCATATTTAATTGATGTCTGCTGGTTTTCATCAACATCAAGTTTTCCAACTTTAACTTTGCCTTCATATTCGCCTGCCAGCTCTTCAACAAAAGGAGCAATAATTTTACAAGGTCCGCACCAGACCGCCCAAAAATCAATTAATACAGGTTTATCAGAATTAATTACTTCCTGTTCAAAATTACTATCTGTAAAAGTAATCGGTTTCATTTTATCCTTTTCTATTATCAATGAATCATTATAATTTTTTGAATTATAAATTTCCTTTTTTCCCCTGACCAACAAAGTTTACAATATCTTCACCGCCATCGGCATTAATAATTCCGCCGGAGATCCATTCGGCACCATCCATACAAAGTACAGAAATGACTTTTGCTATATCATCGGGAGTTGTAAGCCTGTTTCTTGGATTTTTTCTTTGAGCAACCTGTATCATCGGTTCATTGCCGGGAATTTTTCTTAATGCAGGCGTATCCGTTACTCCAGCCATAATTGAATTCACAGCAACTTCCATTGGTCCAAGTTCATAGGCTAACTGTCTCACGTGAGATTCCAGAGTAGCCTTTGCAGCAGAAACTGCACCATAAGCAGGAATAACTGAATGCCCGCCTGAACTCGTCATTGTAAATATTCTTGCTTTCTGTGCAAGAAGGTTATTCGAAACAAGATCTTGTGTCCAGTAAACAAGTGAGTGAGCCATTACATCAAGAGTCATTTCCATTTGTGCTTTTGTAATTGGCTGAGAGTCTCCAAGTTTTGTAAATGCTTTCAGAGTACCAAATGCGAGTGAGTGTAAAAGAACTTTTATAATCGGCTGTCCGCCCGATAAATCGGTTAACTCTTTAATTATTTCATCACGTTTTTTTTCATCGGCGGCATTTGCATTAAAAAATTTAGCCTGCATCCCGTTGGATTCAATTTCTTTAATAATTCTTTCCACGTTATGCATTGTTGCCTGCCTGTCTAAATGCACACCGGCAATATTATATCCATCCTCGGCAAGTTTAATTGAAACAGCTTCGCCAAACCCTGAAGAACCTCCAAGAATTAATGCCCAGTATTTTTTATTATGTTCTCTCATAAATGAAAATTAAACTTCAAATTAAATTTGAATTTTGAAGGCAAATAATACAAAATAGCGAAATGTTATACAAACAAATGATTTTACCTTTTGTTAAATAACTCCAGCGATTCTTCTCCCAAAGTCTGCTGCATTTCACTGATAAATTCATTTGATACTTTTACACGCAAGTCCTTTAAAGAAAATCTTCTTTGAGCTGAACCGTTATTTGCCAGAGAGATGAAAACAGGAGTATTCCCTTTATTTCTTTCTAAAACTTTTTTAAGATCATAAATTTTTTCCGGCAAGTGCTTCTCTCTATCAAGATGAATTTTAATGCTTTCAGTATAAGTTTCTCTTGCTTCTTCAATAGACATTACTTTTTCAATGTGAATCTTAATTGCATCGCCACTGCTTTCCGGTCTGCCAACAATAAAAACACATTCCTCTTCTTTAATGTATTTTCCATACTGATCGTATGTTTTTGAAAACATTAAAGCTTCACACGAACCTGAAAAATCATCAAGGGTGAAAAACACCATTGTTCCTCCCCTTTTATCTATTTTAGTTTTAACTGAAGTTATCACTCCGCAGGCTCTTACAACATCCATTTCCTCAAGCTGCTCGGTTTCTCCTAAAGAAATAGTTGTGAATGATTTATAATCAACTTCATATTTGCTTAAAGGATGGCCGGTTACATAAAATCCTGTAACCTCTCTTTCCTTTGCAAGTTTTTCTTTCTGCCCCCAGGGAGAAATGTTAGGTATTGAAGGTTCCGTAACTTTAAAATCTTCCTGCAAACCTCCGAACAAACTATTTTCTACTGAAAGATTTGAATTCTGAACTTTGGATCCAAAATCAAGAGCTTCTTCAATTACAGAAAATAATCTTGACCTGTATTTTCCAATTGAATCAAAAGCACCGGAAAGTACAAGGCTTTCAACGGTTCGTTTATTAACTACTCTTGTATCAATGTTTGAGCAGAAATCAAAAATGCTCTTAAAATTTCTTCCGAGTTTTTCTTTGCTCTTCATAATTTCTTCAACAGCAGACTTGCCAACATTTTTAATTGCCGACATTCCAAATCTTATTCTTCCTTTTTCATCAACATCAAAATCAACTGAAGGATTATTAACATCGGCAGGCAGAATTTCTATTTTTAACTTTCTGCAATCCTCAAGAAAAGAAGCAACTTTATTCGAGTTGCCGAATTCATTTGTAAGGTTTGCTGCAAGAAACTCCGGAGTAAAATGCGCTTTAAGGTAAGCTGTTTGATAAGCAATATAACTGTACGCAACTGAATGACTTTTATTAAATCCGTAATTGGCAAATTTATTTATTGCTTCAAAAATATCTTCTGCAGATTTTTTAGGGATATTATTTTTTACAGCTCCTTCAATAAAAATAACTTTCTGGTTTTCCATAGTCTTAAGATCTTTCTTACCCATCGCTCTCCGCAATATATCTGCTTCGGCAAGACTCATACCCGCAACTTTATTTGCTATCTGGATTACCTGTTCCTGGTAAACAATAATTCCATAAGTTTCTTTAAGTATAGTTTCAAGAACGGGATGAAGATATACAACTTCCTTTCTTCCAAATTTCCTGTCAATAAAATCTTCAATAAAATCCATTGGACCTGGGCGGTACAAAGCATTCATCGCTGAAAGATCATTCAAGCTTGTTGCTTTTAATTTTTTCAGATACTCTTTCATCGGGGAAGATTCAAACTGGAAAACGCCGGTTGTTTGTCCTTTAGAAAAAAGCTGAAAAGTTTTTTCATCATTTAAAGGAACATCATCTAAATTAATTTTTATGTTTCTTCTTTTTTTAATTAAAGAAATTGTATCGCGGATTATAGTAAGAGTTCTTAGCCCAAGGAAATCCATTTTCAGCAAGCCGGCATTTTCAATCTCTTTCATATTGAATTGCGTAACGATATCACTCTGCTGAACGGCAGTTGCAAGAGGAACATAATCGCTTACATCATTCGGAGTAATAACAATACCGGCGGCATGTTTTGAAGCGTTTCGATTCATACCCTCAAGAACTTTTGCATATTTTATTAAATCCTTTATTAAAGGATCTTCAGAATCTTTTACCCATTTAAGTTCCGGAACTTCGACAAGCGCCTGGTCAATTGTAAAAACTTTCCCAAACTTGGAAGGGATGAATTTTGTAATCTTATTTACTGTTGGAATCGGAATTTTTAAAACTCTTGCGACATCTCTAATAACTGCTTTTGAAGAGAGACGGTTGAAAGTAATAATCTGGCTCACACAATTGCTGCCGTATTTATTCTTCACATATTCAATTACATCTCCGCGTTTATCATCAGCAAAATCAACATCAATATCGGGCATTGATTTCCTTGCAGGATTAAGGAAACGTTCAAAGAGAAGATTATATTCAAGCGGATTTATATTTGTAATTCCCAAAACATAAGCAACCAAACTTCCTGCAACGCTTCCTCTTCCGGGACCAACAGGAATATCCATATTCTTAGCTGAATTAATAAAATCCTGAACTATAAGAAGGTAACCTGAAAATCCCATTTCCCGGATTGTTTTGATTTCAAAATCGAGACGATCTTTTAATTCAGGTGTTGGCATAGAAAATTTCTTTTCAAAACCTTTTCTAGTCATAAGCTCAAAATATTCTTCCAAATTTTTTGCCGGAGAATCTTTCGGAATTGGAAACTGCGGGAAATAATGTCCGTCAAAATCGAGTTTAAGATCTATCTTTGAATCAATCTCCAAAGTATTCTCAATAGCTCCTTTAAAATTCTTAAAGAGCTTTTTCATCTGTTCCTGGGATTTAAAATAAATTTCATTCGTACCATATCTAAGCTGTGTATAGTCAGCACCATTTTTATCGGACAGTAAAAGAAGGATATTGTGCGCAATGCTATGTTCCTGTTCAATGTAATGGCAATCGTTAGTTGCAACTAATTTTATATTCAGCTCCTTAGATAACTTCGGCATTCCCTCAAGAATAGGTTTTTCAACCTCCATATTGTGATTCTGAACTTCAAGATAAAAATCATCGCCAAAAATTTCTTTATAAGTTTTTGCAACTTCTCTTGCTTTATCAAAATCATTATTAATAAGATGGACAGAAACAATTCCTGCAGGACAGGCAGAAGTACAAATTAATCCCCCGCTGTACTTCCTGAGAAGCTCTAAATCAATTCTTGGTCTGTAATAGAATCCTTCGGTGTGTCCAAGTGTGGAAAGCTTGATAAGATTTTTATATCCCTCCTTATTTTTTGCAAGCAATATAAGATGATTATAGTGCTTTGATTTTTTTCTCCCGTTTGTCTCTTCAATTTTGCCTCTTTCAAACCTGCTGCCTTCTTTAACAATGTAAGCTTCCATTCCTATAATTGGCTTTATTCCTTCTTTCCTGGCTTTGTAATAAAACTCGGGAATGCCATACATAACACCATGATCTGTAAGAGCAACAGCATGCATATTATTTTTTTTAGCGGCAGCAACTAAAGATTCAACTGTGCAGGCTCCATCCTGCAAGCTGTAATGTGTGTGGTTGTGGAGATGAATGAAGTCGGACATAGAATCAATTCCTGATTATCGTTTCTGCAATGCTGCAGATAAATTCAAAATGAAGACAAAATTTTATTTTTTAAAGGAAGTATTTTATACTTAACTAAAACTAAATTACAAAAATTTATATGAGTAAGAAATATTTATTAAAATTTAATTTTATTGGAGAAGGAAAATTTCCAATAAGTGAAATTTTTGATGCAGCTAGAAATTAATGATATTAAAAATGAAACCTATTTTTATCATCGGTCCCATTTCAGAAGTTGTAACATGTTCATCTAAATTGCCGACTTCATACTCTAATCTTTTTTCGTTTATTGGAATATAATATGTGAGATCTAAAGAAAATATTTTTATTAACTTTGCTTCAACACCAACACCGATAAAATCCATTCTGAAACTGTATGTACCATTCCCGGTTCTTGAATCGCCGACATTAAAATGATTCAGATAAGTTACTATTGGAAAAATTTTTTTTAGAATTCCATACTTAAATAAAATTGCATATTCTGTTCCGGTAAATGGATCAATCAATTGCACCCCTGCTTTCAATTCAATTTCATATTTATCATAAAAAAGTATTCCTGCTTTTAAATAACCGCTCAGCGGGATTGGCATGAATTCTAAATCAGAAGATTGTTCCCGGATATTGTGAATTGAATATGCAAAGGATTCAAATCTTAAACCTATATTTACTGATTGTGCGTAAGTAACTGAATAAATGAAAATAAATAGAAATGTGAAAATTAAATGCATCTTTTTCATCTTTTTGTCTCCTTTAATTATAAAAAATATAAATAATTAAGGGAATATTTCCTGCACCAACCCATATTCTGTACTATAGAGATAGTAATTATTTGGGAAACAAGTGGGATTGCAATCGCAAGGATTTGGAAGTGAACATTTCCACATAAATTTAGCATCCTGAACCCACTCTCTTATCTGAAGCGGCATTATTGATTGTACCTTCGTGTTCATTACACGAAGAGAAAAACAAAAACTAAAAATGAAAGAGAGGAATAAAGAGAAAGTTAAAAGAGAAGTTTTCATAAATACCCCTGTTTTATGTTAGTTCAAATAATTAATTAAAAGAACTTATAAAGAAATTAGAAATGCTTGTTCAGGAAAGCAAGCAATAATTTACTAATTAACAATTATTCAATTGATCTTCTACTAAATTCAACTCTTCCCCGTATGTCCAAATCCCCCGCTTCCCCGCTTACTTTCTTCAAGGTTTTCAGTAATTATAAACTCAGCTTTGTAAACTTTTGAAATTACAAGCTGGGCAATTCTATCGCCGCGTAAAATTTTAAAATCTTCTTTGCCAAGATTCATCATAATAATTTTTATTTCGCCTCTATAATCCGAATCAATTGTGCCGGGAGAATTTAAAATAGAAATTCCATGTTTTGCAGCCAGTCCGCTTCTTGGTCTTACCTGTATTTCAAAACCTTCAGGAATTTCCACAGAAAAATTTGTCGGGATTAATTTTATTTCGCCAGCAGGAATAATAATTTCTTCTCCAACGGCTGCTCGTATATCAAGCCCGGAGCTTCCTTTAGTTGAATAAGAAGGAACAGGTATATCTTTAAAATCTTTGCTTAATCTTTTAATCTTAATTTGAATTGTCTCTGCCATAAAAAATTATTTCCGGGTTTTAAATTTATTCTTAATGAAGTCTAATTCTTTTTTATCAAGAATGAAAAATGAAACTGATGTTAGAAACAAAATAAGAATGAGAAATTTGTAAATCAAAATAAGCTGATTGGTGTATATACAAAAAATAGTAGATAGAACCGAAGAAAAGAATAAAGAAAAATATCAGTGCTATTTTTTTTCTTTCGTATGAAATTTTATAAAACTTTTGCGTAACAAAATATAACCCAACAGCCATTACAAAATAACTTGCAAGGGTTGCAATAGCCGCACCCATAATTCCCATAACAGGAATTAAAATAAAATTTACAATAACATTAACCAGGGCTCCTATTCCTGTAATAACAGGGACGTAAATACTTTTTTCTTTTATAAAAACACCCGCTGTAAACACAACATAAAGTCCATTAAACAAATATGCAAACAAAACCACAGGCACTATGTCAACGCCACTCCAGTAAAGTGAACCGATAAGAGTTCTTCCAAAAATTTCAAGCTTAATTATATTATCAATAAATAAAGAAAGTACGATTAAAATTATACTGCCGGCTAAAGTAAAATAAGTTAAAACCTTTGAAAAAATTTTTTTTGCTTCTTCACTTTTGGATTCCTGCATAAAGAAGGGCTGCCATGCATACTGGAACATACTCACGAAAAGCATCATAAAAATGCCAAGCTTATAGTTTGCCTGGTAAATTCCCAGAGTATTTAAATCTGTAAGGTGTTCCATTATCGGCCGGTCAATAACCTGTATTAACCATTGAAGCAAGTCCGGCAGGAAGATACGGTAAACCAAACTTCAGCATTCTTTTAAATATTGAAATTTTAAAAGAAAAATTGAGCGATTTTATTATTGAAGGGATAAGCAGAATAAAAGTAATTAAAGATGCGGCGAGGTTGCTGATAAAAACTGCTTCGATTCCCATTTTTAATTTTAGAATGAGATACAGATTTAAAAAAACATTTATAATAATGTTTACTATTTTGAATGCAGCAAACTTCCGGGTTTTCCTTTCAATTCTCAGTTTAATAAATGGAATAGCAGAAATAGAATCGGTGAAAAGAATTGCTGCCACAAAATAAAATAAGTAATTATAATTATGTGATACTGCCAGAGAAATTCCAATCGGAATTCTTATTAAGATTATTACCAAACAAAAAATTAATGAGAAAATTAAAACGGAATAATACGGAGTTGAAAAAATATCTTTCTCATTTCCAAGTTCTTCATCTTTAGAAAATTTAAGATAAGCTGCATCCATACCATAAATAAAAATAATATTAAGTACAGCAATGAATGCATAAATATTTGTAATTAATCCGTATTCATCGGGTAGGAAAATATTTGTGTAAAAAGGAACCAGTAAGAAATTAAGAAACCTTCCAACAATGGTGCTTACTCCGTAAATTGCAGTATCTTTTGAAAGCTGCTTAAGTTTATCAAGCATTGTCTGGGAAAAATTTCTTTAGTGAATTAATAAATATTTCAGGCGGTCTTATAACTTTTTTACTTTCTTTCTTAATAAAAGCATGAATTGTATAACCTTCAGCAATAAGCTCATTAGTTTCTTTCCTGATTACTTCATAATCAATATGGATTTTTAGAGCGGGAAATTCTTTAAGAAAAGATTTAATAATGAGCATGTCATCATAATAAGCCGGTTGATGATATTTTACATAAGCTTCAAGGACAGGCAGCTGGTAACCTTCTTTTTCCAATGCACTATACGGTAAATTAATTTCCCTTAGCATTTCTGTTCTTCCAACTTCAAAATACTCGAGGTATTTTCCATTGTAGAGAAATTGCATTTGATCTGTATCTGCATAACGCACACGGATTTCTGTTTGACTAATTATCATTATGAAAACTGAAAAAATTTAAAATACAATTTATTAAAAAGGAGAGTCAGATAAGAAAAGAAAAAATGATTTGCCAAATTTATTCTATAAACTCACCCATCTTACCGAATTTTTCACGCCTGTTATCAACAAGCTTGTCCGGCTTAATTTTAATCAGTTGAGAAAGTTCTTCTTTCAAAATACCTTTTAAAATAGCTGCAGCTTCTTTATGATCTTTATGCGCACCGCCAGCCGGTTCAGGAACAATTCGATCAACCAATCCTTGTTCTAAAAGATCGGGAGCTGTTAGTTTTAAAGCTTCAGCAGCCTGCTCTTTAAAATCCCAGCTTCTCCATAATATGCTTGAACAGGATTCGGGACTTATAACCGAATACCAGCAATTTTCCAGCATAAGAATTCTATCTCCAACTCCGATTCCAAGAGCACCGCCGCTTGCACCTTCGCCAATTATTACAACAATTATAGGAACTTTAAGCCTGCTCATTTCATAAAGATTTCTTGCTATCGCTTCCGCCTGACCTCTTTCTTCAGCTTCCAGTCCGGGGTAAGCACCGGGTGTATCAATTAAAGTAATAACCGGCTTATTAAATTTTTCGGCAAGCTTCATCATCCTTAAAGCTTTTCTGTAGCCTTCGGGATTCGGCATTCCAAAATTTCTGTATAGATTGCTTTTGGTATCTCTTCCCTTCTGATGCCCTACAATTAATACTTTATATTCATCAAGCATGGCAAATCCGCCAACTATAGCTTTATCATCTTTATAATTTCTGTCACCGTGTAGTTCAATAAAATTATTTGTCATTTCGTAGATATAATCCAGGGTAAAAGGGCGGTCGGGATGACGAGCCAGTTGAACTCTCTGCCAGCGGGTCAGATCTTTATATAAATTATCTTTTAACAATTTAACCTTATCTTCAATCTTCCTTATCTCATTTCCAATATCAAGATCTTCAGAAAATTTTCTCATCTCTTCGAGCTTTGCTTCAAGCTCGATAATTGGTTTTTCAAAATCTAAAATAGTTTTGGCCATACTATGATCTGGTTCCCCACATCTTATTCAAAGTCTTACCCAATATTTCTATATCAAGCCAGATATTCTGATTTTTTGCATAAAAAATATCGAGTTTTTCAGAATCAGTTTCATCAGCATTCTCAGTGTACCACAAACCTGTCAAACCTTTTTTGCCTAAATATAAATTTCCGGTATTCATTACTGTTTTAGGACCAACGAAACTTGCTCTGCCTTTTAAAATTACGGGAACTTCTAAAATAAAATTTCTAAAATCTGTTTTCTTATTGCTAACTTTTGAAATGAAATATATCAAAGGATAGATAAAAAACAAAACAAGGATCGCCAGTGCATAATCAAATATAGATTTAATAAATCTGAGCAATTGGTTTGAAATGTTATAATTGATTTGTATTAAAGGAATATCTTCAAGAATTGATATTGATGTTTTACCAACAAGAAAATCCAGGTTGTTGCCGACCAATTTGAACTCGACATTTTCATTCTGACATTTTGCAACAAGCTCCATCATCCGGTTATAAGAAAGTTCCTGCGAAGAAAAAATTACTTCTTTAACCTGTTTATCCCGTATTACTTTAATAAGATTTTCAACGCTCCCAACCACTTCAAAATCACCAACTTTTTTTCCTATATCTCTGTTTGACAGCCCGATTAATCCTGCAATTGAATATATATCAGTTCTTTTTGATTTAAGCTTTTCTGCAACCTGAACCACAAAATCATTTAAGCCGACAATCAGCACTTTCTTTTCAACTTCTGGTTTATCGGTACCAATTTTAAAAATAAGCTTTGCAATAATTCTCCAGAAAGGAAGTGCAAAAAATAAAATTATGTAGGTAAGAATAACAACTGCCCTGCTGTATGCAAACTGCTTAAAGAAAAATGTAAGCGAAGAAATAACAAAAAAGCTTATTATAATAGAGGCAAAAGTTTTGAGGACGGACAAAGTATCTTTTTTATATGAGCCTGTCAAAGATGCAACAATTATGTGTATAATTGCTGGTATAGTATAAAGAAGCAGAAGATCATACTGGTGAAATCCAAGCCATTCTTTACTTATAACACGGTATAGTTCTTCGCCCGAGTATAAAGACAAATCAAAGAATAGAAAATCAAGGATTACAGACAACACAATTAATTTTCGTCTACCCAAAAACGCAATAAATTTTCTCATACCAATTGCCAGTTGCAAAATAATTTCAACAATAAAGGAAGTTGCAAGATGTTTCTTAACAAATAAATTCATCGCTTTATAAAAAATTTTTGTTTCGTCTATGCCGCTTCTTTTTGTGCTTTCACCTTTGTAATGAATAATTGTAGTATTATGTACGTAATATACTTTATAACCGGCTTTCTGCATCCTGTAGCACCAGTCAAGGTCTTCACCATACATAAAAAACTGTTCATCAAGGTTACCAACTTTTTCATATACTTCTCTTTTGATCATCATAAAAGAACCGGAAACAGCATCAACTTCATAAGTTTCATTTTCATTAAGATACGTCAAATTATATCTTGCAAATAATCTGCTGTTTGGGAAAAGATTGCTTAGCCCGGTTACTTTACAAAATGATGTCCACGGACCGGGGAAACTTCTTCTGCATGCAAGCTGCAAAGTTCCATCGGGATTAAGAATTTTACATCCTGCCATTCCGGCATCAGGGGTTTTTTCAAAAAAATTAATCATCTTTTCAAAAGTATCTTCCTGAACTATAGTATCAGGATTTAGAAGAAGTATATATTCTCCGCCGGCGTGTTTTAATCCAATATTATTTGCTTTACTGAAACCGAGATTTTTTTCATTTATAATTAATTTTATTTCAGGAAACTTTTCCTGCAGGAATTCAATACTGCCATCATCAGAAGCATTATCCACAACAATGATTTCATACTTTATATTTTCGACGGCTTTATATATAGAATAAATCAGATTCTGAAGGAATTCTTTAACGTTGTAATTCACTATTATAATAGAAAGATCCACGGCTAAGCCCTAATGCAAAATAAATTCAACTGCAGGATTAATTTCATGAAATGTAATTTGAATTATTTTTAAAAAACGATTATAATTTATAATGGGACAATAACTAAAGTATTCCAAGGATGCTTCTTAATCTTAATTTCCAAACCATAAATATTGCTTCGCGAACAATCTTTCTGGACATTTTTGAATTCCCTTTAATACGATCAACAAAAATTATCGAGATCTCTTTAATCCTGAAACCTTTTTTCCACGCTTTGTAAGTCATCTCAATCTGAAAAGCATAACCGTTGGATTTAATTTTATCAAGATTAATAGCTTCGAGCACTTCCCTTCTAAAACATTTAAAACCACCCGTTGCATCATTTACAGGAAGCCCTGTTACGAATCTTGTATAAAAATTTGCGAAGTAACTAAGTATTAATCTTCTCATTGGCCAGTTGATAACATTAACTCCGGTTAAATAACGGCTGCCGAGGACAAGATCGCTTTGTTCAATTGCTTTAAGAAAATTTTCTATTTCACCCGGATCGTGAGAGTAATCTGCATCCATTTCAAAAACATAATCATACTTATTTTGAATTGCGTATCTGAATCCGGCTATATAAGCAGTTCCGAGTCCAAGTTTTTTTTCTCTCTGAATTATTTTAATTCTACGATCGTTTGAAGACAAGTTAGAAATATAAGTTCCTGTTCCATCAGGAGAGTTATCGTCAACTACAAGAATATCAGTGTTCTCATACCTGTCAAGTATATCCGGTATAAGTTTTTTTATATTCTCTAATTCGTTATATGTGGGTATAATTACCAGAGAATTTTTATCTGCCATATATTAATTCCTTAAAAAATTCGCGTGCTGCAAACATTTTAACCATAGTGTCCCTTTCCAAACAGAACGACATAAATAGTCCTAAAAATAATTTTAAAATCCATTCTTAAAGACATATTCTCAATATAAAATAAATCATACTTCAGTTTGATCTTAACATCTTCAAGAGTTTCATCGTATTTATGTTTTACCTGTGCCCATCCTGTAATACCCGGACGGACTTTAAGTCTTCTTTTATAATAAGGAATTTCGGCTGCAAGTTTCTCAACAAAGAAAGGGCGTTCGGGACGGGGCCCAACAAAACTCATTTCACCTTTTAGAACATTAAGCATTTGTGGAATTTCATCAATCCTTAAGCGTCTTAATGTTTTTCCAACTTTTGTTATTCTTGGATCATCTTTTTGAGACCATACAGGCCCGGACATTTTTTCAGCATCTTTAACCATTGAACGGAATTTTATCATTGTAAAAATCTTACCATTCTGTCCGCATCTTTCCTGAGAAAAAAAAACAGGTCCTTTAGAATCAATTTTAATTGCAGCTGAAATTAATAAGCAAAAAGGAAAAGTGATTATTAATATTAATAGAGAAATAAATATATCCAGGGTTCTTTTTAATTTTTTTTCCCATTCGGGCATTAGCTGCGGCATAATATCAATGAGGGGCATGCCATAAATCTGGGAAGTTTTAGCCTGGCCGCTTAAGATTTCATAAAGATCAGGCACAATTTTTATCCCCACATTTTTCTGATCACATTTAGCGATCAGTTGTATTAAAATATCGTGATCATCTTTTTCAAGCGCAATTATTATTTCTCTTGCTTCAAAATTATCGATTAAATTTTCTATCTCGTTTAAAGACCCAATTATGCTAATTCCCTCATGACTTTCATTAATATCATTACCATTTGCTGAAATATATCCTTTAACATCCAGGCCCAGAGCTTTGTGCTTCAAAATTTGATCGTGGACGTCTTTTGCTTTTTGATTAAAGCCGACAATCAAAACATTCCTTCTGCCTATTCCTTTAATCAGAAGTTTACGCTGAAAACCTCTAACGAATAATCTTCCGCTGCTTACTAAGACAAGAAACAATCCCCAATAAATAAAAATCAAAATCCTGTTAGGTGATGAGACATTATGAATATAATCGTCAAGAAATATAGCTGTGAATAAAATAAAAATTCCGACAAAAGATGCTTTGAATAAAGTTGAAAGTTCATCAAATCTTGAAGAGGCAAACCACTTGCGATACATTCCAACAAAAGTAAAAATTAAAATCCAGTAGAAATAAACCACTATCATTGGAATGAAGAATACGGGCATAACAATAATATCAAACCAGCCAGACTCAACACGCAAACTAAAAAATAAAACCCATGCAAGGTTGATGGTGAGAAAATCGATAAGGAGGATTAATATTTTTTCGAAGCTTCTGTACATTTTCATCGGGGGGTTGATCGCCACAAATTAGTTTGTTTTCTCATTATGAATTTTATAAGGCCGAGAAACATTGCAACATTAGTTATAATAAAATAGTAAATCATTAATAACGGTTGTAAAAAAAAATCAAATTTCTTAAATAGAAGTCCACAAAATCCGGATAAGTAAAAAGTTAATTGAGCAAGTAAAAAAATTTTATAAAATATACTTTCATTAAAGAGTAATAAGTTGGTAAGAAATAAAACTGCCAGTAATATTGGTGATAACCATCTGATAATTTTATGAGACCACAATCCATATGCTCTTAAACCAAAAGTTGGTTTTAAAAGGTTTTTTATTGCTTTTATTGTATAAATATTATTTGAAGTCGTTCTAACTTTTCTATTAAATTCTGCTTTGATGGTGGGGGCTGTTAATTCCTCCCCGATCGCATCATTTATATATAGAAAATCTTTTTTTGCTTCTAACACTTTTAGAGTCAGATAAAAATCATCGCTCACAGGATGGGTGGTTGGCACTTCAAAAAAAAGTTCTTTCCTTAAACTATATATTCCTCCATTTGCGCCAATTAGAATACCCAATTTCCCCTCTTTTTCTTTTAACCAGGTTTCAAAATCCCAGTACTTTGTTTCCTGAGTGCCCGATAGTTTAGATTCTTCAAAGTCAAGTAATTTTAATTTCCCGCTTACACCTCCAACCTCAGGGTTTTTATAAAAAGAAACCATTTTACCTATTGCATCTGGTTTATATAATGTGTTAGCATCACAAAAAATAAAAACGTTACTACTTGCCATTTTATATAAATCATTCAAGACTCTGGCTTTCCCCCGTCTTTCTGTAAACTTAATGACTTTGAGATTTGGAAATTCAATTGAAAGATTATCAAGGATACTATTAGTACCGTCCTCAGAATTATCAGACCCTACAATTATCTCAAACATTTCTTTCGGGTAATCACTATCAATCAATTTACGGATTGTATTTTCAATTACCTTTTCTTCATTAAACGCAGATATTATTACCGATACTTTTGGTTTATATAAATTATCAATAGTATAATTTTTTTTTACAAATAAACTAAAAAGCCAAATTGAAAGAGGGTATAAAATGTACGAATGGAGGATAAGTATTAAAGAGCAAAAAAAGATTAAGTTTAAAACAAAGATCATCATTATAATTAAGTGTCTTTTTTCAATGGAATTTTATAAAAACAAAATTACATAAATTTTTTAAAGAATTTTTGGGAGTGTTAGAATAGTTTGGGGTGAAAACAAGTCTTATTAAGCGAATTAAAATGATTTAACGATAAGCCTTATTCTTAATATATAGCTTAGCATCCTTGTTTTTCATTAAGCCAAGTATAATTAATAAGCCATTAAACGTTCCTTCCCATAAAGATACCAGCGACATTCTTATTTTTTCTCTTCTGTTTTTATTAAAGATGGATTCTTTTAGAAGAACAAGTGTTTTTGCTGCTGAATTTATTAATGTAAAACAAGTTGCATAAACTTTTAAAATAAAGTTTGATTTTTTTGAGAAATAAAGTAGTCGATTCCGGGTGTAATAAAAATAATAAAATGGGGAAAAGTCTTTCCAGGTTAACCCTGCCCCAGCCTTATGATAAACGATACTTTGCGGCTCATAGAAAATCTTAAAAAATTTTCTAACCCGATCTGATAGGTCTATATCCTCAAAATAAATAAAAAATCTTTCATCATAGAATCCGGCTTTATCAAACACCTCTTTTTTTATTAAAAAGCAAGAGCCTTCTGCAGAAGTTATTTCCCGTGCTTTGTTTCCAAAACTTTCAGATAACCGCCCTTGATACATATTTACAGATCCACAATAGGAAAATTTAAATTCTGCACCAGCACAATAAATCGTTTTTTGATCATGCATATAAAGTACTTTAGGTGAAACTATACCTATTAAGGAATCTGATTGTATTCGCTGGACCAATATTTTCAAAAAGCTTTTCTCGTATAACATATCATTATTAGTTAGAAAAATATAATCAGCATCATTTTTTAAGGCATATTTTGCACCTGCATTCATTCCTCCGGTAAAACCTTTGTTGTATTCAGTAACAACAATAGGAATATCTGGAAACTCATTCTTTAAAATATCATAACTTTTATCTGTAGACGCATTATCAACAATAACAATATTGAGATTTTCATAATCAACTAGTTTTAATGAATTAATACAATTTATTGTATCTTTATACCCATTATAATTAAGAACCACTGCATAAATTTTTAGTTCAGTTTTCATTTTATTTTATATACTCCGGTGCCTGCCCAAAATATTTATTTTTATAATCCCTTACAGCATACAAGAGGAGATTATAGTATTTTTTGTTTGTAAAAAACCAAACAATTCTTTTAATAACCAGAACAATTTCAAAATATAATTTAGTTATCAATCCAAAGTGTTTGTTTATTAATAATTTTCTATTACGCATAGAGTAATAAACCATTTTGGGTGTTTGTTTCTCTTCACCCATTGCTTTATGATAAATTACTGCTTTAGGGAAATACATTAATTTTAATTTCTTACTAATTGCTCTTGCAGAATATTCCAGATCATCCAGATAAATAAAGAAATTTTCATCCATATAGCCAAGCTTAGGAATATCTTTAAGACGAATACACATGTAACAACCACTTATAAAATTTATCTCCCTGATGTTGTCATCTAATTTTATAAGTCTGGAATCTTTTCTATAATTATAGTGAGTAACAGAAGCTCTCCATTTTATTAATTCACCTCCATCATACCAAATCTTATCTTTATCAGGATAATAAAAAATTCTACCTGTTCCCAGTGTAACATCAGGGTGTTTGTCCATTTCATCAATCAGTATTGTTATTGAATCTTCAGACTCTATGATTGTATCGTTATTTAGAACAATTGCGTAATCATAGTTATTTTCTGAGGCATATTTTATCCCAAGATTATTTCCACCAGTAAATCCCAGATTTTCATTAAGTTCAATAATTTTAACTAATGGAGTTTCGGTTTTTAACTTTATAAGTGATTCATCCTTAGAGCTGTTTTCCATAACTAAAATATTTGAATCTTTAACTCCACTGTTTTTTAATGAGTTAATACACTCTATTGTGTCCTTCCAATTGTTATAATTAAGAAGAATAATTAGATAATTAGTGTTCATTTGGAGGGATTAATTTTCTTTCCAGCTTGGAGGCAAGTTTTCTTCAATTTCTATTTCTCCAAAATTTTTTGTGGCTTTGGCTCCATTCTGTTTAACCCAATCAGCCATTTTTCTAAGTCCTGTCTCAAGGTCTGTTTTATGATTTATTTTAAATACAGATTCGGCTTTCGTATGTGAAGAGTAAGCATGAATTACTTCATTCCGCGGATCTAAATATTTTATTTCAGGATTATTTCCCATAACATCTTTAACTTTTTGAATCAGTTGATTAATGCTGTACGGAATATCCGCACCAACATTAAAAACATCATTATAAGCTTCTTTAATCTGGATTGATTTAGCAATTACCGGTGCAACATCACCAATATAACTGAATGCTCTGGTTTGATTTCCATCTCCAAAAACTGTAAGGGGTTTATTTTGCAAAATCTGGTTCATAAAAATTCCAATTACGTTTCTATACTTGTCGCCGATATTCTGCCTTTCTCCATAAACATTGTGAGGACGGAAGATTATATAGTTCAAACCAAACATTTTATGTGAAACTTCCAACTCCTGCTCAACTGCATATTTTGCAATTCCATAAGAATCCTCAGGCATTGGGATTGTTTCCTCAGTCATAGGCAATTGGTTTTTACCATATACAGCAATCGAAGATGTAAACACAAAACACTTAACTTTATGAATAACGCTTTGATTAATTAAGTTAACGCTTCCAATTAAATTGTTATTATAATTAAACCTTTTAATAAAATGGCTTAATCCTTCAGCAGCATAAGCAGCAAGATGAAAAACAAATTCTATTTTGTTTTCTTTAAAAATTTTTTTAACCAGTTCATAATCGCAGATATCACCTTTAATAAATTTAGCTTTTATATTAACATTCTGCTGGAACCCACCGCTTAAATCATCAAGCACAAAAACTTCATTGCCCTGATTAATTAATTCATCAACGACATGCGAACCAATGAAACCAGCACCGCCTGTCACTAATATAATGCTCATCTTCTTTTTATCCTTTCTTATGTATAATTAAACCCTATTGAATTTTCCTAACTTATTTTTTTTATAATCTATAAAACCCAATATAAAGTATTGAATTTTTTTTAGTTTTCCTTTTTCAAATAGTATTGCCTTTAAAAATGTCTTCCAGAATTCCTTGTCATCCTGTTTAAAGAAATCAGGAATAATATGTTTATAGATTTTTTTTAAATAAAAACGGTTTCTTGTTCTATAATAAAGTCTCAGAGGTGAATGGTTGGTTGGATACACTTTCCTAAATAAAAGATCTACTTCTTTTATTTTTCCCAGATTATGTTTAATAGCTGTTTGATAGCAAAGGAAGATTTTATATCCCAAATAATTTAACCTTAAACAAAAATCATGGTCCACGTAATCAATAAAAAAATCCTCCTTGTAGCCGCCGGTTAATTGAAATATTTTTAAATCAATTAAATTTCCGGATGTCCAAACAGATAGTGTTTGATTGCAATAATTTTTTGCTAAAAAATTTTCTTTTCTTCCCACTCGATGTTGCACTATCGGAGAAACAATTGCAGCTTTAGGATCTTGTGAAAAGCATTTTAATAAATTTGTTACCATTGATGGAGAAGCTTCACTATCCTGATCCATAGTTAACAGATAATCAAATTTTTCTTCTATGGCTTTTCGAGCTCCAATATTTAATGCCGTAGCAATACCAAGATTAGTTTCATTAGAAATATATTCTACTTTATAAACAGTTAAAATTTTATTAACAAACGAAGTGTTAACCTGCTCTGAATTATCAATTGCATAAACCTTTTCCACCTGATCTATATACGTATTTAAATTATCTAACATATCTAGTTCAGGTTTATATAGGACAACAACTGCAGCAATCCTTGCCATACGTATTTTTATTAATAAAATATAAGTTTTGGTTTTTTATTATATGTCTGATCTGAACGGACTTTTAAATTTATGATTAATAAATTTCATTATTATCTCCTGATTATTATAATTTTGATTTTTTTTGGCAACTATAATAATATGACATGGATATGTTGCCTCAGTTGAAATAATTTGCATCTTTATAAAATCAATCAGTTTTATGGCTAAAAATGTGTTAAATACGTGATGATGCAAACATCTATTTGTAAAATTATTAAGCGCCCGGGTTTTAAACTCATTATATGATCCGGCTCCCTTATCACCTTCTAAATCGTGAAGTTCCAAAATTTCATCTAAATGTGTCAGATCATTTTCTTTTGTACCTTGTTTATAGTCATCAATAATATGGTTAAAATCAGTAATATCTCTCTTATGATCGAACGTACCATCTTTATTAGGGATTATTACTATCAAAACACCATCTTTTTTTAACACCCGATTCCATTCTAATAACGCTTTTATTGGATTTGCTATATGTTCAATAACATGAGAACTTAATATGAAATCATATTTAGCAGAAGGAATTTCTTTTAAATCTGTAGTATCTAAAATATACTGAAAACCGCAGGGTCTATCCTTGTCAAATTTAAATGTATATCCCTGTTTTAATTGATCTTCCCAAACAGTTTTTGATGAGAAATTACAATTATCCAAACTCTTTATATAATGATATAATGGTAATAAACCTTCATTTGAAAATATTCCGCTAGGCCCTCCTATTTCCAGACCTGTTTTATTTATTACTAGATTTTTACAAGTTTTATATGATTTGGCTTTCTGAGGATATACATAACTCAGAACAATTTTTATTTTTTGCTTAATTATATAGGCCGTTCTTATAATCACTTATTAAATATTATTATGATTTATTTAATTTAAAACAAATTTTTAAGATACATTACTTAAACTTCAATCTAAGCTTTGAAATTATAAAAAACTTCTCATCTGTTGAAAGAAAAAACATCCAGGTTATTATTGAATAGATTACTAAAAAACAAAGTGCAAAGATTATCTTTAAATAAACATCATTTAATAAAAAAGTAATTGCCAAAACTATCATTAAAGGAACAATTAATAATTCCTTAGTTGTTGATTTAAATCGCAATGAGTATAATTTATATGCAGTTAAATACAAAATTAAAACATTTATAGTAGCTGCTATCATAAAAACCATAGCAGCCCCATTTATACCAGCATAATCTATTGCAAACCACATTGCAGATAAATAAAAAGGTAGTTCTATCAAAATAATTATTGTAGGAATTTTGGGTTTTCCAATCCCTTGGAAAAAATTTGTGGGGATTAATGAGATACAATTCATCATTACCCCAATTGCTAAGAGTTGTAATATGAGGGAACTGGTTTGAGCAAACTTCTCTCCCAGCCAAAATTCTATTCCCTCAAAAGAGAAAGTTGTAACTAAAAAAACTATTGGGTATAAAATTAAGAAAATAAATTTGGCTCCCCTTAAAAAAAAATTTTTCGCAATATCAGGTTTACTTAGAAAACTGGCAGAAAATACAGGGAACAGAACCCCAGAAAGAGCATCGGGTATTAACATTAATTTTGTAATTACTTCATAGGGTGTTATATAATAAGTTATTGCCGACGCAGAAATTAAAGCTCCTATAAGAATTCTATCAGAATAAAAAATTAAAGGGACAACAATATTTGCCACAGTTATCCAAATACTAAATCTTAAAACGGGTCTTATTGAATTAAAATCAATTTTAATTTCTTTTTTTATACTTTTATTCACCTTTAAGCATTGTATCAAGTAAAAAATCCATATTATTACTCTTGTAAAAATTAAAAAAACCACAATCCAGAAAAGGCTATCTGTAATTATTAAAACTATAAAAGGGCCTAAAAATACAAATATTCCTAAAACAGATTTAATTATATTTATGGTTGCAAATTTCTGATATGCTTCTAATACACCTCTCAAACCAGCCATAGTTGTAACTAAAGGAATAGAGAAAGCAAGAATATAAAAAATATATTCACTTTCTTGCTTAAGGTGTTCTGAAATGCTGAAGATTCCTGTAAGTGATGGAATAAAGAAAGATAAAATAAATGAAAGCAATAAACTAAGCGATATCATTAAGAGTAATGATGTCCAGAAAATTTTTGGAATTTGATCGGTCTGATTTAACCCTATTCTCTCAGCAATAATTTTTGTTAATCCTTTCCCTATTCCAAAATCGAAAAAACTAAAATATCCAATTATCATCCAGGCTATACCAAGTATTCCAAATCTTTCAACACCTAAACTTTTTATTAACGGGGGAATAAAAAATAAAGCAAATAACATAGGAACTACATTACCTAATAAATTAAATAATGTATTTTTTGCGATTGCTTTATTACTATAGGATATGTATAAGTTTTCCGTCTTTTTCATTAGCTATTTAATTTTTTTCTCTAAATAATGCAATTTTTTCTATAATTGGTATACTTATAAGAATTATACCTAACCCAATAGTCCAATAATAAAATCTGGTTACCATTAAAAAAAAAAGAAAAACCAACTATGAGAAAAAGATGAACTAATAAAGCAAATACTATCAGACTTTTTCCTTCGTAAAATTTGAACCAGAGCCAGGTAAGTAATAAACCTAATAAAAAGGGACCTATGAAAACACCTGCTATACCATAATCAGCATGTAATTCACGTAAATATGTTCCATTGTTTGTCCAAAGCGGTATATAGTACCCCTTCTGAAATATTAAAGGTTTTTCAACTAATTTAAATTTTGCTAACAAAAGATATATTGATTGTAAAGAATGCTCTCCGAATCGAGTATTTTCTCCTTGGGATTCCATATATTTAGTTAGTACACCAATACTACTACTTGCATATAGATAAACAGAAGGAGATATTAATATATTCTCATTTGCCCCTCTAAGTTCTTTACTGGCGCCCAAATAATTTTCACCACTAACATTTCTTGAAAGCCTCACAAGTGATATACTTAAAATAAAAACAACAATTAAGATAACCCCAGCAATTAATATATTCTTTCTTGAAAATTTATACCTCCCTAATAAATCGTTATTTAACATGTATCTGAAAAGAAAAAAACTGAAAGCGAACTCCATCAAAGCTAATGTCATGGTAGCTCTTCCTGCCCCGCCAATATCTTTTATAATAACACTAACAAGGGGAATAAATGATAGTATTGTAAATTTTCCTTTATATGCTGTGTAAACACCTGCAAAAAAAACAGCAACAAACGATACTATAAAAATATAAGGGGTAGTGCCTTTTAACTCCCCATTTACATTCATCCTATAAATTAAATTTCCGTTAATAAATACTGCAGGTATACTTCCAAACTCTTTGAGTAAAATCATCCAGAATTCAATTGCAGAATAAAGACTTATAATGCTAAAAAATATTAGAGCGTATTTTAATGTTTTTCCACCATCAGCAAAAATTCTTAATGAAATATCAGATTTTTCTATAACTTTTGGATTTTCTTTAAATAAATTTCTTGCACTGATTATTGTTAAAATCCCAAATAAAAAACATAAAAAAGATGAGATTATGACAAACCATGTTATAGGGATTAGGTTTGGATAAGGAAGGAATTTTAATTCATATAAAAAAACCATGCCCCCAAAAATTATACAATATAATGTGAGGTGATTAAACCACTTTTTAAAAATAAACCTGCCGAGGATAATTCCCAGAAAAGATATTATAGAAACCAGTAGCAGCGACATCTAAAACTTTAATTTATATGTCTTAACAACTTTTTTAAAGATATTCAATTCTTTTTCCTGTAAAGGATTTTCCTGCTTTTCTCTGGTTAATACTTTTTCTCCCCAAAAAACAAGTGGTATAAATAAAAATGAAAACAGAAAAAATGCACCAATAATAATTAAAGATCTTTTAGGACTATATTTTAAATCTGGTGGTACAGCATTATCAATCGAAATAATAGTAGGAATACTCTTTTGCTCTTCAACCTTTGCCTGTTCATACATTGGCATTACAATTTCCAGAATGGACTGCTGGATTTCAACTTCTCTGAAAGTTCTTAGATACTGAACAGCAATATCCGGCATTTGTTTGAAGGAATATAAAATATTAGAGGTATTACCTAAGGTTGATGAACTTTTTAATTCCTGTACCTTTTCTTTTAACAACTTTATCTCTGCTAAAACTCCGGCATATTGTACAGAATTTTTTCCATATGTCTGTTCAATAAAATGCGCTTCCATTTCTTTTTTGAACAATTGGGATTCAACTTCTGCCGCTGCTTTTACAGTAACTTCAAGTTGTTCAGGCACGGCAACTATACCATATTTTTTTTGAAACTTATATAAAGAATCTTCAGCACTTTTAAGGTCATTAACATTTTGTAAATATCTTTTTTCAATAAAGATTCTGTTATTTTTTGCTCTCTCTATATTATACTTGATGTTTAAGCTATCGACAAGTGAAACCATATAATTTGCTATTTTTGCACTTAATTTAGGATCCTCATTAATAACATTGAAATCTATCATACCGAATTCATTAGGATTCGAAGATATATCAGATCTGAATGCCTTTATTACCTTATCCCAATTATTATCATCTATTTCATAATACTCCATCAGATTAAACTTATTTATAACCTCAGTTAAAGCTGTCCGGCTATTAATAATACCAAGCAAAACGTCTTCTGAAGTGCCGGAGACTCCGAATATTTTTGAACCCATTGATGCAAGTGAAGATTTACCTCCAAGCAAACTAGTCAAACCACCTAATCCCCCTTCATTTTCAGGAGGAATCATAACTGTTGCAGTGGCCATATATTTTAATGGAAGAGTAAATGCATAAACTGAGACCAAAACTACGATAACCAGGAGATTAATCATCAGGAATTTTTTCCATTTAAAAAGAACATACATGTAATCTCCAAATTTCTTTTCTTTTTTTTGCTTTTCGACCATGATTAATAATTTTTAAGTTTGAGTTTTTATGAATACTAAGCTTCAAACTTAATATATTTCTACAACATATCGCAATGTTATTTTGCAGACCCCCGATAGCTTAATCCCCAAATTTCAATCCCAATTTATCTATTTCTTTCAAATATCTGCTTGTTCCTGTTTTAAAAACATTCAAATACCTTTTACTGATATAATCAGGTGAGTTTTTAAGCATATAACTCGTTACTAAATCATAATTAATGTTGTTTTTATTCTGAGGTTTTGAAAATCTTTCAAGAGGGAACTCAAGTATATTCCGTCCATTAATTTTATTAACAAGAATTCCATCGTTATGCATAAAAGAATTTGTTTGCTGGTTATCTTCAATAATCGAATAATTAAGCCCTTGTTCTGGGGCAAGATGATATGCATAATTATTAACGATTTTTTTTACCGGAGCGTTCTGAAATTTTTGAAGCGTATCCTGCCAGGCTTTAAAATCTACTAAATCCGCAACAGCTAAAACTTTCTTTGGAATCTGATTCGGTGAATCTATTGTTCCCCAATGCGATACAAATAAACATGATGCACCTTCCTGATAAAAAGTTCTTAACTGCATTGACCAATATTTAATTAAATCTTCAGGTTTATGATCGCCATATCCCGGCCAGTTAGTTTCCGTAGCAAATTTTTTTCTTCCTCTACATTTATTTCTCCATGTCCAGTACTTGCATAGCGATGTTGAATAGTTTGCAGAAAATTCAAAGTTAGGATAGTATTCAAGGATGTCATCTGTTATTAACATATCCGCATGTTGTATTAAAGGGGTAGGATCGTAAAATCCTCGAAATTCTGTCAAGCCATCGTACATAGAACCGAACTGAACTCCAAATTTGAACCCTGCTTTTGTAACTATATTACTGCAGGTATCTATAAATTTTTTTAACTCCTCTGTTCTGAAATCGAGAAAATCTTTTCTTCCATTTTCAAACAAATAATAATTGGAGGAATTCCTGTCAGTTTTTATCCCATCCCAATGATAATTCCTTATAAGAATTTCCTTTTTATCAAAATTCTTAAAATCAGCTCCATAACCCCAGCTTTCATTCAACTTGTCTATCGCGACATATTTGTTTTCTAAGAAGTTCATAAAAGCATCGATTTCAGGATTAGAAAAACCGCTCAAGACATTAAGCAGTATCGTTTTCTCTGAATCATCATAAGTACTAAATGGCAGCTCGGTTTCACCATCAGAAGAAAGTGCCGGCACAATAAGTTTAATTCTTCTTTTTATTTTATCAGGATATGAATTGAAATGACTGACAGCATTCGTCAAAAAATCAAACATATCATTTAAAGAGTTTTCAGAGGAAAGATTTAAAAGCGGCTTATTAATATCATACGTATTATAAAAGAGTTTACCATTTGATCTGGTATGAAAATCATCTTTACTATAATTCTTTTTAATAGCATCTAAATTTTTAAGTGTTAAATTAATCCTGATGTAAATATTCAATCCGGCAGCAGCTATTTTCTCCATTGCATCATTTACATTATAAGAAGGGTTATTCCATTTTAACTCCCTATTAATATCTTCAATGCTTGATTTGAAGATTCTGAGATTGATTGCCGTAGCTTTCCAATCGTCACGTATCCTGTTAAGCCACTGTGTATTAACAGCATATTGTACATCTGCTAAATAAACTATTTCAAATTTTTCAGATGTGTCAAGAACTGTTTGAGATAAACCAAAAGGGTGACTAATTATTAAAGAAATTAAAACAAAAATAAATCGCCGTATATTCATTTTATCCTTGCCCTCTTCTCCGTTTTACTTCATCAATATCATTTTCTTAACAGAAGTATAATTCCCTGCTTGCCTGTCCCGGCTCGAAAAAATCGAGACGGACAGCTTATAGAAATAAATTCCACTGGATAAACCACTCCCATCAAACATAACTTCATAACTTCTAGCTGATTTTTCTTCATTAACTAAAGTAGCAACTTCTCTTCCTAGCAAATCATAAACTTTTAGGGTTACCAATGAGGAATGAGGAATTGAGTATTTTATTTTTGTTGTTGGGTTAAATGGGTTGGGGTAGTTTTGAAATAATTTGAAGTTCTCAGGTAGTTTTATCAGGTCCATAATAGACAGAATTGTATTTCCATATACTATACTATCTATAATGCAACCTACTAATTCATTATGAACAAAAAAATACCCATTATGTCTCAATACATTAAATCCAATACTATCTGTATAAGACCAATAAATATATATCCAACTATAAACATTGTTAGTTAACCACCTGTTAAAAATATTTTTTATAGAAACCTGGGTAATACCAGTAATTTCAATATTATTATAATATAAAAGTGCGGTGTCACCCGTAACCATATTAAAATCAATAACTAACCAATTATGAGGATATTCTATAATTTTGTTTCCATCCTGCCTTAAATATAAATACCCTTCTTGCTGTAAAACAAAACTATTTTGCTCAGTAGAGTACATATTTAACTTTTTATAAATGTATCCATCATTAAGTAATGTATCTTTTTCAACTTCAAGCATTAATTTTACATCATTATTATAACCTTCCGAAAAAAACCATTTATTACCAGGAGATAATGGAAAATATGAAAATTGTGGTACATCAATAATTTTAAAATTTTGACTGCTTATGTCATATATTAGCGGATTTTCGCTACTTTCAATTTTAATCAAACATTGATCCGAGGAAGTATCTGGAACATTCCAGTACAAGATATTATCCCATAAATTTGATATTATATTTATCCAGCTAGTACCATTATCAAGCGATAAATAAACATTTACATAACTGACTTGATGTGGTTCCCATTCAATAATATATATAGTATTCCTACCAATCACCTCACCACCATTTGGTGAAATGATAGTTATATCTGGATTGTAAATTATACTGAAATTATTATCACTTATATCAAAAATGTTTGGATACTCTCTGTCTGCAACTTTTACCAAGCAACTATCAGAATTTATAGTGGGAAGATCATACCATATAAAAAGGTTATCACTTCCATCAAGGCTATCTATTATAACTGACCAGTTGCTACCATTGTCACTTGATAAATAAAGGGTTACATAATCTACATTAACTACTTCCCATTCAATGAAGAATGATTCATCAATTGGATAAACCTGCTCTCCACCATTAGGACTGATCACGGTGATAGATTTTGTTGCATTATCCTGTGCTGAAATTTCAAAATTTATTAAAAGTATTATCAATGCTAATACTATTTTTTTCATTTTTCCCACGAAAAATTACTTTAACAAAATCATTTTCTTAACCGACGTAAAACTTCCTGCTTGAAGTTTATAAAAATAAATTCCGCTTGAAAGATTGCTTCCATTAAACTCAGCTTCATAATTGCCAGCAGGTTTTTCTTCATTAACTAAAGTTGCAACTTCTCTTCCAAGCAAATCATATACTTTAAGAGTAACAAATGCGGTTTGTGGAACTTGGTAATTTATTTTTGTTGTTGGGTTAAATGGGTTGGGGTAGTTTTGATTTAAAGAATAAAAATAAATTAAATCATTATTTACAACATGAGTAGAGCCACTGATATAGAAACTATATACACTGGAGAATGGTCCCCAAACATTTTGGTCGTACAAAGCCTTAACACGCCAATAATTAACAGAATTTGTATCTAACTGGTTTAGAGTAACCAAAGTATCATTATTACTATAATAATTGATTTGTGAGGTAAAAGTAGAATCATGTGAAAGCTGCATTTCATACATATATGCACCAGATGACTTGCTCCACTTGAAAGTAATTGGTAGAGTTTGAAAAGAACCCTTTAATGGTACAATTGGCTTTGGCTTGAACCCAAATACATATCCACTTGTATCTTCATTTATTATTGTCCCTACAACAGAAAAATCATTACCAGCCCAATAATTATAATGGTAAAGCACATTAAATCCAGTGTTTATATTAAACAAACAAAATTGATTGGCCAATGAATAACTACCTACTCTAAAGCCATCTCCTGTTGGATTAACAGGATATTTACCATTCCACTCAACCATTCCTATTGTAACACCAGACGTCCAATCGGCTGTATCACCAACATTCCAGTTATAATCTAATATGACTTTGTCGGGATATTCGATAACTTTGTTTTCACTTTTTCGATAGTAAATCCTGGTTTGTAAACTTTCATTCAAGTCATAACTAACCAACTCCGCATAACTTAAACCATCTCCAAGAATAGTGTCCCTATCTATTTGAATAACATAGTAGTTAAAAGTAGTTGAAGAAAAACTATGAGCTATAAACCATTTGTTACCAATTTCTAAAGGGAAATTATTATTCAAAGTTTGTGCATTTACAATCGTTAACAGGATATAAGGAAAGGTTAAGATTTTTTTCATACTAAATCCAAATTTTTACTTCAATAATATCATTTTCTTAACTTTAGTATAATTCGCAGCCTGAAGTTTATAGAAATAAATTCCGCTTGAGAGATTGCTTCCATCAAACTCTACTTCATAACCTCCTGCAGGTTTTTCTTCATTGACTAAAGTTGAAACTTCTCTTCCGAGAATATCATAAACTTTAAGGGTAACAAAACCTGAATGAGGAATTTGATATTTTATTTTTGTAGTTGGGTTAAATGGGTTGGGGTAGTTCTGAGAAACTGAAAATTGTTTAGGTATTTCTTTTATATCTTCAATAAAAGTTCCGCCATTAGTTGTCTTCATTAAAAATCCTGTACTACCAACAACCCAACCTTGATAAGTGTTAGTAAATGAAATATCTGAAAAACCCCAGTGTCTTGGCGAAGATTGTTTTGTCCAAGACTCTCCTTTATCTGTGGTAATAAAAATAAAATCGGTACCTAACAAATAACCTGTTGATTCATTTACAAAATATATTTTCTTAAACCAGGAGGGTGGTTCGAGAGCAATAACATTCCAGGTATCTCCTGCATTTGTTGTTCTGAATAAATTTTCAATCCCTGCAGCAAATCCTAAATTTGGGTTAATAAAGCATATAGTAACTATTAATGAGGGTGGAATAAATGAGAGTTCGTACCATACATTTCCTCCATTAGTCGTTTTGAATATTTTCTCCCCTGCAGCAAATCCAATATTCTCATTTATAAAAGATAGTGAATAAACATTCAAATAATTGGACTGACTACCTTGTAAAACCCATTCCTCGCCGCCATTAGTTGTCTTATAAGCTATTCCAGGTATTGACCCTGTAAACCATCCTATTTCATTACTTATAAAAAAAATGTCTCTAAAATCGCTAAAAGTTCCACCTAAAAAATTTTCTGTCCAATCTATTCCACCATTAGTACTTTTTAATAATAATCCTTTATAAATGTCGTAGCCCGGTATATTTTCAGATTTAGTACCTGCTATAAATCCCACCGTACTAATAACAAATTCAACTTTATGCATGCTTCTTGAATTAACGGTAACCATAGACCAATTTGTGCCACCATCCACAGTTTTTAAAACACTATTCCCACTGCTTATCCCCAAACCATTTTTTTCGTCAAGGAAATCGACTGAACTAAAATCTACCCGCAAAAAATCTTTTGATTGATTTATCCAGCTTTCTCCTCCATCAGTAGTTTTATAAAAAGCTCGTCCGCTATTAAAAACCCAACCAGTCAAACTGTCCGTAAAAAAAATATCATTAAATGTATCGTATTGTAATTCAGATATACCAGTATTAGCTTCATTCCAGGTATTTCCTCCATCGGTTGTTTTAACTATTAGATTGTCAAATCCGCCTGCTGCCCACCCATGATTTTCATCGGTAAATAAGATGGAATTGAACCAATCATAATATTCTCCCTGATATACAGTTGACCAGGTTTGACCGCCATTTTGAGTTGCCAAAATTTTTCCGCCATAACCACCAGCAAATCCTCTTAGGCTATCAACAAATGATAAACAGTATAAGAATTGATTTGAATAATCTTCATAAACTGTATTCCAGTTAATCCCCCCATTAGATGTTTTTAGAACTCTATTTCCAGAATTACCATCATTCCAACCCACAACCCACCCTGTATTTTCATTAATAAAAATAAGAATCAGAAAGTGCACTATTAACATTGCTTATTTGTTCAACCCAGTTTTCTCCACTGTTAGTAGTTTTATAAATTTTACCTTCATAACCTACTGCCCATCCGGTAAATTGATCGATAAAGAAAATTGAGGTCAAAAAGTAAGCAATATTATTAGCTTTTATTTGCCAACTATTTCCACCGTCAGTTGTTTTTAGAATAATACCATCCCATCCACAAACATAACCTGTTTGTTCGTTAGTGAAATATATGGACAGTAACCCCTTTTCAGTACCACTGATTTGTAGTTTCCAATCGTTGCCTCCATTAGTTGTCTGATATATTTCGCCATAATTACATACTACCCATCCAACTTCATCATTGATAAAAAAAGATGAATTAATAAAATTTTCAAACGGAAGAGGATTAATTAAATTCCATTGAGCCTGAATTTCTATAATAAATAAGCAAAATAGAATTGCTAAAAACATTTTTTTCATTTTATCCCTTAAAAAATTACCTCATCAAAATCATTTTCTTAACAGAAGTATAATCTCCCGCCTGAAGTTTATAAAAATAAATTCCACTTGATAGATTGCTTCCATCAAACTCGACTTCATAACTTCCAGCAGGTTTTTCTTCATTAACTAAAGTTGCAACTTCTCTTCCAAGTAAATCATAAACTTTAAGTGTAACAAAACCAGTTTGAGGAATTTGATAATTTATTTTTGTGGTTGGATTAAATGGGTTGGGGTAGTTTTGGTATAAGAAAAATTCAGCAGGAGTTTCAGTTTCATTGCCTACAGAACTAATATTACCTCCCCCATCAGTTGTATGGAGAATTATCCCTTGCTCACCTACTGCCCAACCTTTATCTTGGTTTACAAAATAAATAGAGTACAAATTAGTAATATCATGTTGTTGAAATCCCCAGTATGTACCTCCATCTGTTGTCCCTAAAATTAAAGCTTTAAATCCTGCTCCTACAGCCCACCCAGAATTCTCATCTACAAAATAAATGGATTTTAAAATAGAGTTGATTCCACTTAATTGTTGGGACCAATTTTCACCACTATTTGTAGTTTTAAAAATTGTTGCACTTTGCCCACTAACCCAACCAATATTTTTATTTATAAAACAAACAGAAAATAAATAAACTGATGTTCCAATATTTTGCGAAATCCATTCCGTTCCACCATCAGTCGTTCTTTGAATTCTACCATTCCATCCGGCAATCCATCCATAATTCTGATCAATAAAATCAACAGAGTTAAATCCGTATTCATTCGATATAGATTTGATAGACCAATTTAACCCACCATTAGTTGTTTTTAAAATTACCCCAAGAGCATTACTGTAATAAAATCCCACCGCCCAACCCAAATCTTCATCAATAAATTTTACTGATTTCAATTCATAATCTGTCCCTATAGATTGGTTTATCCAGTCATTACCACCATTAGTTGTTTTAATAATTACTCCATGTGCTCCAACTGCCCAACCAATATTCTGATCTATAAATTTAACAGATAGAATTGCATTGTTAATATTAGTATTTTTATTTATCCAACTTACTCCTCCATTAGTGGTTTTAAGAATCATTCCACCATCTTCGGCAATCCACCCGATACTATCATTAATAAAAAACACAGAGTTTAAATTGTTGTTAGTTCCGCTGTTTTGACTAACCCAACCTTCTTGTGCAATTGTTTTCTGTTGTAAAAGAAATGAAATGATAAGAAGGCAAAATAACTTTGCGGTAAGTTGAAACTTTTTCATATAATCCCCTTCAAATACATAAAATTATCTTATTAAAAAGAACGGAATTAATCTTTCATTGTCAAGGATTAGTATTTACATAGCAAATAATTTCATAGTAAATGTTATAAATTTGTGATGATTCGCCTGAATTTATTTTATAATTCAATTATTGATTTATTTATTTTTTTTATTATTTTAGTATCTAAAATTGAAGGAAATTTTAATTATTGACTTATTTGCTACTGTTATAAATTATTAAATAGTTTATAATTTTTTGACCAGAAGTAGCAAAGTTTTGCCGATCCTGATTCTCTGGTCGGTTTTTTTGTTTTTATTGGAACAATTATTAAAAGGAGATAGTGTACCGGATTATTGATACGAAATACTAAGGTAATTGAACCACAAACAATGAAAGGTGGCAGCGATGAAAACAGTAAAAGCAAAAATAGATAATCCTCTTTCTGATCTTATTAGTGATGAAATCTTTGAACTTCTGAATGCACAAGGATTAATAGATGAGAAATCAGTCAGAGATTATCAGATAAGAAAGAAATTCAAACAGTTGAGATCTAATAAAGTTAGTGCAGGGGATGCGATTGATTCTATTAGGGAAGAATATCCTTATCTGCAGTTTGATACAATCCGCAAGATTGTTTATCAAATTACTAAGTAGTTCTTGACAATCAATAAAATGCGATTTATATTTTAACTGACTCTTTCAAAGGGTTCTCCCCTGCCCTTTGAAGCAAAGGAGTCGAGCCCAGTGGTTCCCCATCACTGGGCTTTATTTTATTTTCTAAGGAGTTGAAATGGCAAAAAAAATTCAAAAGAGAAAAACCCGCATTCAAAAAAAATCCACCGAATCTCCATTTAATATTTACTGGAAAAAACAGAATTATGTTTTACTATTGGCTGGTTTCGCCTGCGTTATCCTGGGATTTTATTTTCTTGGAGAAGGAGTATGGAATAGTACCGCTTCTCTTGTAATTTCACCAATACTTCTTTTCATCGGGTATATATTAATTTTCCCTGCATCCATTTTCTTCAGAAAAAAGAAGGAAGAAAAAACTACAAAGGAAAAAGAAATTGCTGCTGGCCAGAGTTAAAGGAAATATTGTTTCCACTCAGAAAAACTCCAGCTTAAAAGGGCATAAGCTTCTTCTTATTCACCAGATTGATTTAAATGGAAATTATATTGGCAAAAAAGATATCATTGCACTGGATCTAATTGATTCAGGAATAGGTGATACGGTTTTAATTGTTCAGGAGGGTGCCGCTGTGGTACAAATTCTCGGACATAGAAATGCACCTGTTCATACAATGATTGTTGCCATTGTTGATAAACTGGATGTAAAATAAAAATATATCTGGGGCATTGAGTAAACTTACATTTAATCAGCTTTTAGATCTAAAACTGATTCTTACAGTTGAAGGAATCGGTCCCGGTAGAATCAGAAACCTGCTTGCAAAATTCCATACATTAGAAAAAGTCCTTTCATCAAATATAAAATCATTGAAAGAAGTAGAGGGAATCAGTGATAATCTTGCAAAAAGAATACTACGTATAAATTCAGACAGGAATAAGGTTGAATCCACATTAAAAAAAGAACTGGATATTTTAAATAAAATTAATGGAAAAATTATTACAGTATGGGATGAATCATTTCCTCCATTGCTGAAAAAAATTTATGATCCTCCTCTCCTGTTATACGTTAAAGGTTCATTTTCAAAAGATGATGAGTATGCAATTGCTATTGTTGGAACGAGACAGCCTACTAATTATGGGAAAATTCAGGCGGAAAAAATCGCTTCGGAACTGGGAAACCAAAACATAACAATTGTAAGCGGAATGGCAAGAGGAATTGATTCCATTGCTCATAGATCGGCTTTGAAGATCGGTAAAAGAACTATAGCGGTAACAGGTTCGGGGCTCGATGTGATTTATCCTCCAGAAAATAAAAAATTATATGATGAGATTGCTGAAAATGGTTTGGTAATTACTGAATATGATTTGGGTGCGAAACCGGATGCAGTAAATTTTCCGAAACGTAATAGAATAATTTCCGGATTAAGTTTAGGCTGCATAGTTATTGAGACCGGAATTGCAGGTGGAGCAATGCAGACAGCGGCTCTTGCTTTAGATCAGAATAGAGAAGTTTTTGCTGTACCTGGTAACCTTGGAATAAAACAATCTGAGGGGACAAATCTTCTTATTCAAAAAGGAGAAGCAAAATTAATAAGATCTGCGGAGGATGTTTTACTTGAACTTGAATTAAAATTAAAACCGGTAATCGGTAAAAATATTCCCAAACCAAAAATTGAATTAAATCTTTTCGAAGAAAAAATTCTTTCTGTTCTGAAAACCAATCCGGTACAGATTGATTTAATTGCTTCTTCAACAAACCTTACTACTTCTGATTGCCTTGTTCATTTACTTTCTTTGGAGTTTAAAGGATTGGTAAAGCAGTTGCCCGGGAAAATGTTTGCTCTATTATAAGTGTCATTAATTGAAAATTTATTGTCATTGAAGTCATTCATCAATGATTAAAAATTGATTTAATATTTCTTCCTCCCCTTCCATAAAAATTTTAATCTTTCTTTAAGATTTTTCTCCTGCCCATTCTCGCCCGGAAAATAAAATTGTGAATCTTTTATTTCTTCTGGTAAGTAATTTACATCTATAAAATTATTCTCATAATCGTGAGGATATTTATATTCTTTACCATACCCAATAGCTTTCATCAATTTAGTTGGTGCATTTCTCAAATGTAAAGGAACCGGGTAGAGAGGTTTATTTTTAACTTCGGAAAATGCTTTTTCAATTCCAATATAGGCAGCATTACTTTTTGGAGAAGATGCCAGATAGGTTGTACATTGTGCAAGTATAATTCTTGCTTCAGGCAAACCGATTTTATTTACCGCTTCAAAAGCCGCTTCAGCCAAAACTAATCCATTTGGAGAAGCATTTCCAATATCTTCTGAGGCTAATACAACAAGTCTCCTTGCAATGAACAAAGGATCTTCACCGCCTTCAAGCATTCTTGCCAGCCAGTATAAAGCAGCATCTGGATCGCTTCCACGGACACTTTTTATAAAAGCTGAAATGACATTGTAATGTTCTTCACCACCTTTATCATAAATAATGTTTTTTTTCTGAACTATATCTTCTAGGATTTCTTTTGAAATAACAACCGGTTTTGAATTAATTTCATGCAATACCGCAGCTTCCAGAATACTAAGTAAAATCCTTGCATCACCTCCGCTCAGGTAAATTAGAAATTCTTTATCATTTAGTTCTATATCCAGTTGAGACAGGAATGAATCTTTTTCAAGAGCAGAATTAATAATTTCCTCAAGATTCTCTTTACTTAATTCTTCAAGTACATAAGTTCTTGCTCTTGACCGCAAAGCCGGGATAACTTCAAAGGAAGGATTTTCAGTAGTAGCACCAATAAGAGTTATTAAACCGGTTTCAACACTGTTTAAAAGAGCATCCTGCTGTGATTTGTTAAAGCGGTGAATTTCATCAATAAATAAAATGGTTCTTTTATTAAAAGATTTATTCTGTTCTGCTATTTCAATCGTAGCTCTTATATCCTTAACTCCGGAAGAGACAGCATTTATCTGGTGAAATTCTGCGTTAGTATGCTCAGCTATAATTTTTGCTAAAGTTGTTTTGCCTGTACCAGGAGGACCCCAAAGAATCATAGAACTTAAAGTATCATTCTCAATCATCACCCTCAGTGGTTTACCAATTCCCAGAAGAGACTCCTGCCCCTGAAACTCTTCAAGAGTTTTAGGACGTATTCTTTCTGCTAATGGAATTTGAGGAAACTCAGATTTGTTCATTTTATTTTTCTTCTACTTTAACTGCTTTTTCACCTTCTCTTAACATATTATATTTTTCTCTGGCTGTGCGTTCTATTTTTGCCGGTATCTTTTTCTTCAGAGAATCAATTTCTCCTTCAAGTTCTTTATTTTCTTTAGAAACTTTTTCTGTCTGAGATTTAATTTCTTTAACCTGGCTTTTTAATTTTAAATATTTAATAACCCCCTGATCATTAAAGAAAAGAAAAATTAATCCGGTTATAAAAAGAAGAAGGAAAAAAAATGATCTGAATCTTTTATTCTTAAAAAATTTCATCTACAAACTCTACCTGCCGGCAGGCAGGCTTAATTTTACAATCCTGTCAATTAGTTCTTCGAAAGAAATACCAACAGCTTTTGCCATTTTGGGAACCAAACTGGTTGATGTCATTCCCGGTAAACTGTTTACCTCAAGACAATAGTCAAGATTATCATTGCTTAATCTGAAATCAACTCTCGCATATCCTTCACAGCCGAGTGCATTAAAAGCGGCAAGTGCACTTTTCTTCAAGTTATCAGAAACTTCTTCACTTATTTTTGCCGGAACTTCATACTCACTCATACCAGGAGTGTACTTGCATTCATAATCATAAAGATTATGTTTGGGTTTTATTTCCAAGACCGGGAAGACTTCATTATCGAGTATTGCAACAGTCATTTCTCTGCCCGGGATATATTCCTCTATTAATGCTTTACTCGACCATTGTAAAGCGAGCTTAATTGCATCCTTAACTCCACTTTCATTTTCACAAATTGTTAAACCAACAGTTGAGCCCTGGTCATTGGGTTTAATAACACAAGGGTATTTTATTTTTTTTTCAATTTCATTTTTTAAAAATAATAAATCATATTTTCCCTCAGCGGTAATCCATAAAGGAGTTCTTACATTATAATGCTGAAATAATATTTTAGACATTATCTTATCCATAGAAATTGCACTGGCAAGAACTTTTGAGCCGGTGTATTTAATCCCTTTAAGTTCAAGAAGAGATTGAATTGTGCCATCTTCTCCCCACTTTCCGTGAAGTGCAAGAAATGCAAGATCAATTGAGTCGAATAAATCCAGGTTTAAAGCTTTAATATAATTTTCATTTAAAATTTCAGAATAGTCTTCATTCTTAAAAAAATCTTCCGGATTTTCCGGCTGGTTATCTCCATAAGCAGGATTAATTAAAAAAGTTTCATAACCAAGATTTGTTAATGCTTTATAAATTGAAGCACCTGTTGATTTAGATACTTTCCTTTCAGGCGAAGTCCCGCCTAACAGTAAAGCAATTTTAATCTTTTTATTAATCATTTATTTCATATCCTAAATTTCAAATCTATTAAAAAATATTTGAGTTTTGAGATTTGACTTTTGAGTTTTAAACATTTCTTTCATCAGGTGAAATACCATAAACTTCCCGTGCAAGGTTAAGTAATTCTTTTACTTTTTCAAAAGATATTTCTTTTTCACCGCCGAGTAACCTGGCGGCAAATATTGTTTGAGCTGTATGTTCAAGTTTTTCCATTTTAAAATATGCATCATCAAGATTTTGTCCTAAAGTAACGGCACCGTGGTTCTGTAAAAGAAAAGCCCATGCAAAATCTATGTATGGTTCCATACTCAACGGCAATGCATCTGTTGATGGAGTTTCATATTTGCATAAAGGAATTTTACCGATAGTAAGTATAACTTCCGGAAAAATATGTTTCAATAAATCTTCGCCGACTGCTGCAAAGGCAGTTGTATAAACAGGATGGCAATGAACAACAGCATTTACCTCTGGTCTTCTTGAGTAAGCAAAAAGATGAATTTTAAATTCCGTAGAAAGTTTGCCTTTACCTGAAAGAATATTTCCGGAAGGATCAATCTCTAAAATATCTTCCTCAGTTACATTCCCTTTAGATATTCCTGACCGGGTTATTAAAAAAGTATTATCGGAAGTTATCGTTGAAATATTTCCATCAGTTGCGGCTACAAATCCTTTCTCATAAACCTTCCTGCAAATTTCAACTAACTTTCTTTTTTCATCTGGCATTTATCTTCAAGCTCTTCCATTAATTTCATATTCACCAGACCATCAAAGCCTGTAACAAGCGGTGTTTTATTATTAAGAAAAGATTGTTGAACAGATTTCAGCATATAGTAAAACTTTTTCCCTCTTTTTCTGAATGCTTTTCTGGCTTCTCCATCTTTAAGAATGGCTAACTTAGCAGGAACATTTTTTTGTGCTATTAATTTTTCTATGCTTAATGCACCTTTATGACCCAGTATTTCAATCCTGTTAAAAGCTTTTTTATTATTGAATGAAACATTAAAATATCCGTAACCGCTTTTTTCAAATTTCGCAATGCCACAGGCAAAATCATCGGTTTCACTTTTATAAATTATATTATCAACAAACCCATCTAATGTTTTTATTTCTCCGCCAAAAAATCTAAGGAGATCTATCATGTGAGTTCCAATATCTCTAAGTGCGCCGCCGCCGCTTAATGATTTATTAAAACGGAAGTTTCCCCCGGGAACAAAATCAACATTAAAATTTAAACTGATTGAAACAAGTTTTCCAATGTATTCATCTTCAATTAATTCTTTTGCTTTTTTAATTGCAGGATGAAACCTGTACACATACGATACCGCAAGCAAAACTTTATTTTCCTCACAGGTTTTTACCATTTCTTCAGCTTCCCGGTAATTCATTGCGAGCGGCTTTTCACAGAGAATATTTTTTCCGGCTTTAGCTGCTTTTATTACCTGTTCACAATGATGAACATTTGCACCTGCTACATATACACAATTTATATCTGACTTAAGAAATTCATCGTAGTTGGAAAAAGAATTTGAAACACCAAATTTTTCAGCCAGCTCATCTGCTCTTTCCTTGCTATGACTAAACAAAGAAACAACTTTACTTCTTCTGATTAATTGTATTGTCGGCAGGAAAGCATTTTCAACAAATTTACCGCAGCCAGCTATTCCCCATTTTAATTTAGTTTTTGTTTTCATCAGGAGAAACTATGAATAAGAAGTATAAAATCATTTCACTTATGCAATTTTCTTAAAAAGCTTTAGTCTTTCCATCAATTTTTTAACAGGCAGGGAATTCTGCATTATATAGAAATGAGCGCTTGGTACACCTTTATTAAACAATTCCTCAACCTGTTTTACAGCCCATTCAACACCAATATCTATAACCTGTTCCGGTTTTGCTGCGCTAACTTCATCAACAAAATTTTGTGGAATATTTACGTGAAAATTCTTTGGAATATTTACAAGATGAGCTTTGGAAGTTAGAATTTTCAAACCGGGAATTATCGGAACAGTAATACCTTCTTTCCTGCATAAATCAACAAAGTTGAAAAAAACTTTATTATCATAAAACATCTGTGTAACAACATATTCAGCGCCGGCATCAACTTTTTGTTTAACAAATTTAATATCAGTTAATAGATTGGGTGATTCAAAATGTTTTTCAGGATAACCACTAACGCCAACACAAAATTTTGTAGGTTTTGCATCAAGCAGACTGTCTTCAAGATATTTTCCATTATTCATGTTTACAATCTGCTTAACAAGATCAGAAGCATATAAATTTCTGCTTCTTCCTTCCGGCAAAGGTTTTTCATATCCGAGATCATCACCACGAATTGCAAGAACATTTTCAATACCGAGATAGTTCAGTTCAATAAGAAAATCCTCAGTTTCTTCTCTTGTAAAGCCATTTGTAAGAATATGGGGAACAGCTTCTATATTGTATTTGTTTTGAATAAGAGCGCAGATTCCAAGAGTACCAGGTCTTTTTCTTTTAACTATTTTCCTTATTCCTTTTGAAGTCTCTTCATAAATCACTTCTGCAGAGTGACTGGTAATATCAATAAACGGAGGATGATATTTCGAAATATCATCAATAACTGAAAGAAGTCCGAAAATGTCTCCACCCCTTTTGGGAGGAATTAGCTCAAAACTTATTAAGGGTTCTTTTGCTCTTTCTAAATGTTCAATAACTTTCATTCGCAAATAGCTTTTTTATTTACAAAGTTAAAATTTTCCGGCATTAAAATAATCATAATCTGAAATACTTTTACTCCGGTAAGAGGATGAGCAGATTTTTATTTTTCCTTATCGATTCTTCGTTTGTATTTATTTTCATATACTCGCCTCTAAGCCACATTCGGGACATATCTTTATAGTGATCGCTCATTACATTTCCCGATTGACCGGTAGTTAATATAAGATAAAATTCATCAGGTCTGGCAAAATCAAAAATATATCTCATTGATGGTCCAAGTATATCCTCATAAGGTTTATGATTAAATCTCGGGTAATTTCCAATAGCTTTATAAAACGGATATTCTGTATTAAATAAAGTCGTACCATCTCCGCCAATTGGAAACGGACCAATATTAATGAATTTATCCAATAAAGAAAACTCACCGCTGAATGTATGCTTATGTGTTGCTGTATGAATTTTCCCCCACTGCCATTCTTTAATTTCTTTACCGAATTCTTTTTCAAGGTACGATAATGCATCGCCCATGCTTTTGCGTATTATATCATCCCGTCCTTCAACCTGAGGAGTTTCAATATTATCAAACCAGGGATGAGATGGATTTTCCAACATTGTTAAAACGCTTCTATAAGGAATGCTTGAAACAAAAACAAACTGGTTAAACAAATCTTCTCCAAGTTCATCGTAATAAATATTTTTCAGCAGGTTCATAAAAAAAACAGAATAAATAGTTGGGACCTGGCTGAATTCGTTCATTTCATAATCCCAATCTTTAAACAGTTCCAGAGCAAGGGAAAGATTTTTATCTGTTACATTGATGTTATTAAAAGCTGCAAGGATATAGCCGGAAATTTTTTTTGCATAAGGTGAAATCTGATCCATCTGGTATTTCATAAAATCCGGAACGGAATGTTTTGTCTTGCTCTTGAGTAATTGAGTTATTCTTTCAATTCTTGAAGAAGGTTCCCACAGATTAGAGATATGATATTTAAAATTCTTCAAAATTTTATTATTTGCAGTTGCTATAAAATTCTGGGAAGGGTTAAAAAGAAATGGTATTTCAGACTGATCAACATAACCTTTCCAATCATATTTATCTGTTGTTCCATCAAATATAAAAGTAGGAGAGGGTGATTCCCGCTTTGGAAGCTTTCCACCAAAAACATATCCAATATTTCCATCCTTATCAGCATAAACAAAATTTTGCCCGGGTACACTGAAAAGGCTTACTGCTTTCTTAAAATCATTCCAGTTCTGCGCAGTATTAATTAAATAAAATGAATTGACTTCTTCAGTAGGTTCCATTCCAACCCATTTCATACTTACTGCAGTTTTATTAAAACTTTCATCAGGAAATAAAAATGAGTAAGGATGAATATCTGAAATTAATGGTCCGCGATGTGTACTTCTTATTTTTATTTTTACATCAAGAGAATCTTTTACTTTAATAGTTTCTTCACTGACTTCAATTTTTCGCCATTCATTATTAAATAAATATTTTGTCCCCGTTGAATCAAGTTTTTCAATATAAAAATCTGCATCATCAAGCATAATATTAGTTAGTGTCCATGAAATGTTTTGATTTTTACCAATCACTACAGCAGGAATACCCGGCAACGTAACACCCTCAACATTCCAGTTACCAGCCCTGATAACAACAGCGTACCATCTTCCGGGAGCGCTGTAAGCAAGATGAGGATCGTTTGCAATAATAGGCTTACCTGATGCGGAAAGAGCACTATCTACAACCCAGTTATTTGATCCGATGTGTGTTCCTGAACTTCCCAATAATTTTCTTAAGGATTTATCAATCTCAATTAAACCTGCATTTATTTTAGGGTAGGATTTTAATTCCGGGGGAATTACATACGGTGCATTCTCCTGCCACTCCGGAAGAATTTGTTTTACTTTTTCTTCACCAAGTTTTTGTACAAGCCGGGTAAATGAAATATCAGCCCACCAGCTTATATTTAATTCCCACGCCATCATCCTTGATATTATTACACAGTCAACCGGTTTCCATTCATAAGGATCATATCCAAGTGCATCAAACTCAACTGGATATTTTCCCTTTGCATCTTTTAAATATTGATTTACGCCGGCTGAATATGACTCAAGTAATTTTAAAACTTCAGGTCTTATTATCTTAAGAATACTTTGAGAAGTTTTTTTTATTCCGGCCGTTAAGAGCATTTTATCAAAAATCAGAGCACCAGAACCAAGAACTTCGCTTAACCTTCCGGCACCAGCTCTCCGGACTAAATCCATTTGAAAAAGTCTTTCCTGGGCATGAATATATCCAAGAGCAAAAGCAGCATCATTTTCATTCCCGGCAAAAATATAGGGAATTGCTAAACTGTCTCTGTAGATTTCAACCTTTCCTGAAATCCCCTGTGTTTTTATTTCACCTTCATAATGAGGTAAAGAAGCGGTGAGCATTTTGTAGAAAATAAATCCTGCTGCAATGAACAGGATAATAAATGTTATAATTACAGCAATTGAATTCTTTAACCAGCGAGGCATTTAATATTTTATTTTATTCAAATATAAAAATAAATAAAAAGGATTTGCTTTTCAGTTTAAAGTGATACAAAGATATTGTAAGAATTTAAAATCAAGTTTTTAAATATTTGGTTTTAATATCATAAGTATAGTTGCCATAAATGGAGTTACTAAAGCTACAAATCCCCAAAAGTCCCACTGCCTGGAAAGCTTATGATAATCATCCCAATTAAATTTATTTTTATCTGAAGCAAGTGAAGCAATTTGTTTTTGCAAAGGAGCGAGTTTAACCATAAATGCGGCTCCCGAAATAATAAATAAAATAATTGCCCAAAGAATCCAGCCTGTTCCAAGAATTGGAAATCCTCCATAAATGGCAGCAGCAATTCCAAAAATTGTTATTCCGATTACTCCCGGCATTGTAAAAATTCTGTCGGCTTTTATAATTCCTTTAAATGCAAAAGCAATTTTATCTGGGTCTCCGGATTTTTGAGCATACATTTTCCAGAATATACCAATCGTTATGTTCCCGAGAAACATTACGACAAACAAAACATGAAAGAGTTTCAAATAGAGGTAATTCATAATTTATCCTTTCATATAAATTAAATAAAATAACCCTAATAAATGAATCATCTATTGCCATCAAATTATGGTTTTTACCCAATGCGATGAGAATTCATAATTTCATTACAAATTTTGTAAGTTCCAATGTCAAAAACATAGTTATTATCTTATTATTAATTTCCCTTAATTCTGAACTTGTATTCTTTTTTCTTACTTCGAGAGCTAAATTAAAATCAAATTTCTTATTTTATTTGAACCATTTAATAAAACGGGATTACACCGCTGAATAAGACTAAAATATTTGTCTGTTACATTAGTGGTCTGGATCTTAGAAGAATTAAAATTGATTCGGCTCCATTCCTTTTCAATGCAATAAAAAATTTCCCTTTCGCACAAATAAAAAATCTTCCAAGTAATGAATTGTTTCCCACAATAGTTACCGGGGTTGATCCTGGTCAGCACGGAACCTGGGGAGTTAAATTAAAACCAGAGCAAGGGAAACAAACTTTAACAAATTCTTTTATAGATATATTTCCAGATCTTGTTACAACAACATTTCAATGTGCACTTCATTTTTCAAATAGTTTATTTGATCTTCCTGCAATACCTCCTTACCGAAGACGCGAATTTCAAATAACAAGAACAAAATATAAAAGAAGGAACAAAAGACCTGAAGCCTTATCAAGAATTGGCGGGTTTGAAACAATATTTGATATTGCAGGCAATGATAGTACTAAATATATTTTTGATAGTTCAATGAATCCTGAGAAAAAAATATATTCTGAAGTTTGCAATAGTAACTATGCAATAGAATTTCTAGAACTTTACTCGCTCGATCGTTATCAGCAATGGAATATGCATAAACCGGAAAAAATTAATTCCTTTTACAACGTTATAGATAAATTTCTTAATAAGTTGAATATAAAAAGTTTAGAAAATTCAATGAAATTATTAATCATTTCTGACCACGGACACGAGTATATCAAAGAATCAATTAATATACTCTCGCTACTAAAAAAATTAAACCTTCCAAAGAAATCTTTCAGATATTTTATTGAAGTATCATCAATACGGTTCTGGTTTCAGAATGATGAATCACAAAATGCTATAATGTCTCTATTGAAAAACCTGAATAAGGGGAAGATCCTTTCTTATAAGGATTTTCCCGAATATGGAATTTCTTTAAAAGATAAAAGTTATGGCGAGATATTTTATTATCTTGATCAGGGATATATTTTTTTTCCGCATGATTTTAATCAACCATTAGCAAATTTTTATTTTGGATTAACTGATAAAATGCAAAGACCCAGAATATTTAATCCGCGCCATAAGGGAAATCATGGTCATTTACCAGGTTTTGAATCTGAAAAATCTTTTGTTCTGTTTATGGATAATAATTTTAAAGTAAACTTATCACATCCGGACATTTTAGATATAGCTCCGTCTATTCTTTACCTCGCGGGTTATAATCAGCCATCTACAATGAAAGGAAAACCTATTTTCATCGAGAAATTGTGAAAGTTGCGATTGTTGGATGCGGACACGTTGCTTCACAGCATATCCGGCAATTAAAAAAAATGTCGGAAATTCATATTGTTGGTGTATGCGATCAAGATTCTCTAAAGGCTGCAGATTATGCAAATCAGGTAGGATTAAAAAAACATTTTACAAATATTAATCAGTTATTATCTGAATGTAAACCGGATTGTGTTCATATATTAACCCCTCCGCAAACTCACAAAGATTTAACTATTAATTGTATAGAAGCAGGCTGTCATGTTTTAGTTGAAAAACCAATGGCTCTTAATTCCACAGAAACTTCTCAAATGATTGCAGCCTCTGAATCTGCAAAAGTTAAATTAAGCGTCTGCCATAATTTTCTTTTTATTCCTGCTCTAATAGAAGCAAAAAAAATGGCAAGAGAAGACGACTTTGGAGAAATAGTTTATGCTGAAGTTTTCTGGCGGATTTCCAGAAAAGGATTAAATGACAGATACCATCAGGCGAAATGGATGTATGATTTGCCCGGCGGTATTGCTCATGAAATTGCTGCTCATCCGGTTTATTTATTGAAATCTTTTTTAGGCGATCTGAATGTTCGCGGCGTTTCAAAAATGAACCGGGCTACTGATCTCCCGCAATTGGTTCAGGACCTTCAGGTATTATTGGAATCTAAAACAGCACTTGCTAACATTGCTATATCTGTTAATTCTCAGCCCGCTGAAAAATTTCTTCGAATATTAGGAACAAAGAGTTCTGCCTATATTGATCTTGGTTCAAATACTTTGATAAAATTAAAGCCAATAGGTCAGGGAGGAATTAACAAAGCAATGGCAAATTTCAACCATGCGTCCCAATATATTAATCAGACAGTGAAAAATATATTCCTATCTTCATTAGGTCGGTTGCCGCATGGTCATGAAACGCTTATAAAATTATTTTATTCATTTTTAAATGGTGAAATAGAAAATCCTGCTTCTGGAAAAGAAGGACATGATGTTGTGGCAACACTTGATAGAATTTGGAATTATAAATTTGAGGAAAAATAGAATACTTTTATTAAAATTTATTTTTCAGGAGTTATAACTGTATTCTCTTTTTATAAGAAGCAATGATAATTTTATCCCATTTTCAACTTCATTTTTTCACAAACATAATACGTTTTTAAAACAAAAAACCCCGGTTAAAAACTTACCGGGGTTGAATCCGCCTATGGCGGGAAATTAAATTTGGCAGCTACCTACTCTCCCACACACCTGCGCATGCAGTACCATTGGCATTCCGGGGCTTAACTTCTCTGTTCGGAATGGGAAGAGGTGTAACACCCGGGTTATAACCACCAAAATTAAAACTTTCAAAAAACATAATGAAAGACTGAATGTGCCTGAATAGCAAAAAGTATCTGTAATAAAAAAATGGTTAAGTCTCACGACCTATTAGTACTGCTCGGCTAAATACATTACTGTACTTACACCTGCAGCCTATTAACCTTGTAATCTTCAAGGAGTCTTTAGTTCCTTACGGAAGGGATACCTAATCTTGAAGCGTGCTTCGCGCTTAGATGCTTTCAGCGCTTATCACAACCGTACATAGCTACCCAACGATGCCGCTGGCGCGACAATTGGTACACTAGAGGTACGTTCGCTTCGGTCCTCTCGTACTAGAAGCGACCCTTCTCAAGTATCCTGCGCCCGCATAGGATAGGGACCGAACTGTCTCACGACGTTCTGAACCCAGCTCACGTACCGCTTTAATTGGCGAACAGCCAAACCCTTGGGACCTTCTTCAGCCCCAGGATGCGATGAGCCGACATCGAGGTGCCAAACCTTGCCGTCGATATGAACTCTTGGGCAAGATCAGCCTGTTATCCCCGGCGTACCTTTTATCCTTTGAGCGACGGCACTTCCATTCGCAGCCGTCGGATCACTAAGTCCTGCTTTCGCACCTGCTCGACTTGTAAGTCTCGCAGTCAAGCTCCCTTTTGCCTTTACACTCGCCGCATGATTACCGACCATGCTGAGGGAACCTTTGAGAGCCTCCGTTACATTTTAGGAGGCGACCGCCCCAGTCAAACTACCCGCCTAACACTGTTCCTAATCCTGATTCAAGGACTGAGGTTAGAATCCAAACAAAACAAGGGTGGTATTTCACCGGTGGCTCCATCCCAACTAGCGTCGGAACTTCAAAGCCTCCCACCTATTCTACACATGCTTTGCCCGAACCCAATGTTAGGGTGCAGTAAAGGTGCACGGGGTCTTTCCGTCCATATGCGGGTAACCGGCGTCTTCACCGGTACCACAATTTCACCGAGCCCGTGGTTGAGACAGTACCCAGATCGTTACACCATTCGTGCAGGTCGGAACTTACCCGACAAGGAATTTCGCTACCTTAGGACCGTTATAGTTACGGCCGCCGTTTACTGGGGCTTCGGTTCACAGCTTCATCCAATTGCTCGGAATAACCGCTTCCCTTAACCTTCCAGCACCGGGCAGGTGTCAGTCCCTATACATCGTCTTGATTGACTTCGCAGAGACATGTGTTTTTGTTAAACAGTCGCCTGGGCCATTTCACTGCGGCCCCGTTCGGCTACAACCGTAAAGGTTTTCACTTACTAGGGGCACCCCTTTTCCCGAAGTTACGGGGTTAATTTGCCGAGTTCCTTAACCACGGCTCACTCGAGCACCTTAGAATACTCATCCTATCTACCTGTGTCGGTTTGCGGTACGGACCGATAAATTTCTCATGTACGAAGTTTTTCTCGGCAGTATGATTACAGTCAGTTTGTGAGCTAAGCTCTCCCGTTCGCATCTCGGTTTATGAATGTGCGGATTTGCCTTCACATTCAACCTACATGCTTAGACCACCTAATCCAACAGGTGGCTAACTTTTCACTCCTGCTTCACTCCTTACACTCAAACGAAATTTACCAGGTACAGGAATATTAACCTGTTTTCCATCACCTACGCCTTTCAGCCTCAGCTTAGGATCCGACTAACCCTGAGATGACTAACATTGCTCAGGAAACCTTAGATTTTCGGTGGACCGATTTTTCATCGATCTTATCGTTACTTATGCCTACATTTGCTTTTCTATCCGCTCCAGCATGGCTTACACCACACCTTTGCTGCAAATAGAATGTTCCTCTACCACTCCAATGGAGTTCATAACTTCGGTAGGTAGTTTTAGTCCCGGGTATTGTCGACGCCCGGTCGCTTGACTAGTGAGCTATTACGCACTCTTTAAATGAATGGCTGCTTCTAAGCCAACATCCTAGTTGTCTGAGCAACCGAACATCCTTTCTCTGTTAACTACCATTTAGGGACCTTAGTTGATGATCTGGGTTGTTTCCCTTTTGGCAATGAAGCTTATCCCTCACTGCCTGACTCCCGAGAAACATGTGACAGGAATTCGGAGTTTGTCTGGGTTTGGTACCGTTGTGACAGCCCTAGCCCAATCAGTGCTCTACCTCCCACACACTATTACTCGAGGCTAGCCCTAAAGCTATTTCGAGGAATACGAGCTATTTCCGAGTTTGATTGGCCTTTCACTCCTACCCTCACCTCATCCAAGCGGTTTTCAACCCACATTAGTTCGGACCTCCATGAGGTTTTACCCTCACTTCATCCTGGACAAGGGTAGATCACCCGGTTTCGCGTCTACCGCACGTTACTTAATCGCCCGATTAGGACTCGCTCTCGCTTCGGCTTCATTCTTTAAGAACTTAACCTTGCAACGTACGAGTAACTCGTAGGCTCATTATCCAGAAGGCACGCCGTCATCCCGGTAAACCGGGACTCCGACCGTTTGTAAGCATACGGTTTCAGGTACTATTTCACCCTCCTAATAGGAGTGCTTTTCACCTTTCCCTCACGGTACTGGTTCACTATCGGTTACAAGAGAGTATTTAGTCTTAGGAGATGGTTCTCCCGGATTCCCACAAAATTCCACTTACTCCGTGGTACTTGGGAACATATTTCAGAGAGTTATAATATTTTCACTTACAGGACTATCACCTTCTATGGTTGAGCTTTCCAGAATATTCAGCTAATAATATAATTTCTTACTCTCCGGCTTATCAGCAATTCAGCCAGAACATGTCCCACAACACCGTTAATGCAACAGTTGCTTCTTTTAACACATTAAACGGTTTAGACTTTTTCCTTTTCGCTCGCCACTACTAAGGAAATCGCTATTGCTTTATCTTCCACCAGGTACTTAGATGTTTCAGTTCCCTGGGTTATCTTCACATATCCTATGGATTCAGATATGGATATCACAACATTACTCGTGATGGGTTGCCCCATTCGGAAACCCACGGGTCTTAGGTTATTTCCACCTATCCGTGGCTTATCGCAGGTAGTCGCGTCCTTCATCGACTTCTTGTACCAAGGCATCCACCGTATGCCCTTAATAACTTAACCAAAAAATTTTTATTACAGATTCTTTTGGTGCTATATAAATTATTTCAGGCTCAGTAAAATTTTTCCCGAAAAAAAATCGGGATTATTTTACTCATTCAATCTTTCAAAGAACATTTATCACGATAATAATATATCGGAATAAATTGTGGAGCTAATCGGGATCGAACCGATAACCTCCGCCTTGCAAGGGCGGCGCTCTCCCAATTGAGCTATAGCCCCAAAAACTTCAAATTAAAGTTTAAGGGGGAAAGTTATTTAAAGCAACACACCCCTTTAACCAGTGGGCCTGAGTAGACTTGAACTACTGACCTCACGCTTATCAGGCGTGCGCTCTAACCAAGCTGAGCTACAGGCCCCTCTATATTAAGTTAACTGAAGACCCTTAGCTCAAAATACAAATTTAAAAAGAACAATGTTTTATATAAACCAAGCTGAAGGCTTAGTTCAGTATTAGTCATTATATAAAGAACTTTACAAAATAAAAAAGAGTGAGCATTTAACATCAATTAAAGGTTTAAGATTACTCTTAGAAAGGAGGTGATCCAGCCGCACCTTCCGGTACGGCTACCTTGTTACGACTTAGCCCCAGTCACCGGTTTTACCTTAAACAGTTCCCTCCTTGCGGTTAGGACACTGGCTTTGGGTACCCCCGGCTTCCATGGCTTGACGGGCGGTGTGTACAAGGCCCGGGAACGTATTCACCGCGGCGTGCTGATCCGCGATTACTAGCAATTCCAACTTCATGGAGTCGAGTTGCAGACTCCAATCCGAACTGGGGATGCCTTTTATGGGGATTGGCTCCACCTTGCGGTCTCGCTACCCATTGTAACATCCATTGTAGCACGTGTGTGGCCCTAGGCGTAAGGGCCATGCGGACTTGACGTCATCCCCACCTTCCTCACTACTTGCGTAGGCAGTCCCATTAGAGTGCTCAGCATTACCTGATGGCAACTAATGGTAGGGGTTGCGCTCGTTGCGGGACTTAACCCAACACCTCACGGCACGAGCTGACGACAGCCATGCAGCACCTGTACAGATGCCCTTGCGGGAGGGGTACTTTCATACCCTGTCATCTGCCTTTCAAGCCTAGGTAAGGTTCTTCGCGTTGCATCGAATTAAACCACATGCTCCACTGCTTGTGCGGGCCCCCGTCAATTCCTTTGAGTTTCAACCTTGCGATCGTACTCCCCAGGTGGAATACTTAATGCGTTAGCTTCGGCACTGACTCTAAAAGAGCCAACACCTAGTATTCATCGTTTACAGCGTGGACTACCAGGGTATCTAATCCTGTTTGCTACCCACGCTTTCGCGCCTGAGTGTCAGTATCGGACCAAGAGACCGCCTTCGCAACTGGTGTTCTTCCAGATATCTACGTATTTCACCACTACACCTGGAATTCCGTCTCTCTCTTCCGAACTCAAGATTTGCAGTATCAAAGGCACTTTCACGGTTAAGCCGTGAGATTTCACCACTGACTTGCAAACCCACCTGCGCGCCCTTTACACCCAGTAAATCCGGACAACGCTAGCCCCCTACGTATTACCGCGGCTGCTGGCACGTAGTTAGCCGGGGCTTTCTCTGAGGGTACAGTCAAGTCCCGATTCGATCGGGATTGTTCTTCCCCTCTAACAGGAGTTTACAACCTTACGGCATTCATCCTCCACGCGGCGTTGCTGGGTCACCCTTTCGGACATTGCCCAATATTCCTCACTGCTGCCTCCCGTAGGAGTCTGGACCGTGTCTCAGTTCCAGTGTGGCTGATCATCCTCTCAGACCAGCTACCGATCGTTGCCTTGGTAAGCCGTTACCTTACCAACTAGCTAATCGGACGCAAGCCCATCTTTAGGCACCATATAGATTTTAACAACATATCCATGCGGATCCGCTGCATCATCCGGTATTAGTCCCGCTTTCGCGGGATTATTCCAGACCTAAAGGCAGGTTACTTACGTGTTACGCACCCGTGCGCCACTTTACTCAAGGTATTGCTACCTTTTTCTCGTACAACTTGCATGTGTTAAGCACGCCGCCAGCGTTCGTCCTGAGCCAGGATCAAACTCTCCGTAGTAGAGTTTAATTTTTTGTAATCTTGGCGTTTGGACGCTTAGTTGAAACCATTTAACTGACAAGTTAAATGCACTCACTCTTTCAAAGAACACTTTGTAAAAACCTCACATAAGGAGGGCTTTAAATTTAATCTCTCCGATTTGAATTGTCAAGGGAAATGAATTTTATTCACTACACAAATTTTGGAAAGAACAAAAATATTTAAAAATAAATTTTCAAAATTAGCTTAGCTAAGATAAGGTAAATAAGAAAAAAGTCAAGTTTTTACACGAAAATAGTATAATAGAATTAAAGAGTTTTTTATTTACCAAGTTGAACAACAAGAATAATTATAGTTGCAATACTTCCTACGATACTCAAATAAGTTGCAATTTTACTCAAAGTGTAGTCAAAAGACCTGACAGGATTTTTGGGAACATAAATATAATCCCCCGGTTCTATACTTTGGGGATTTTCATCAGCTCTAAGCCATTCTTTTGACTCACTTTTAATAATCATAATTTCATTTTCAGATCTTGCCAATTCACCTAAACCACCGGCAGCGTCTAAATAATATTTGAAATCTTTTCCATCAATATATTTTACTAACCCCGGATGGGCTACCTGGCCAAAAATATAAACAGTAGTCGTCTTGCGAGGAATTATTATAATATCTCCATTCTCCACTTTTAAAGAAGCAGTTTCCGAATTCCCATTCAATACATCTGTGAAATCAATTGAGGCTTCATTAGACATTTGTCTTATCTGTTCATCCGCGAGGAAGAAAATCGTATCTTCTTCAGTAAGATTAGACATCCTCAGCATAGTGTTTTTTTCATATTCAGAAAGTATAGGGTTCGGCCAGCCCTTTAAATAAGCACTAAGTTTTTCAAGATCTAATCCAAACTCTCTTTCTAAAATAAATCTGATATTGCTCCTTCCCCTATAAAGTTTAGCTTTTTTTAGTGATGCCGTTTCGGTAAATCCACCTGCATCTTGAATAACTTTTTTTATTGTAGTATTGTTTTTTGTGATCGGAATGATACCTGGTCTATTAACTTCTCCGATTACAACTACATTAAATTCTTTCCTTTGAGTTTCATCAGCAAGGACTATTATTCTGTCCCCTCTTTTTAAAAGAGTATGACCACTAATATCTGATTTAATAATTTCCATTTTTTCGCCATTATAACTCAATCGATAAATATTAACACTGTCTACATTTTCGTAAGCTTTATTAATTCCTCTTGCGAGCTCCAGAGCATCCTGCAGATTATCGCCATCAACATAAAAAAATATATTAGGATTATTAACAGCACCTTCAACAGTAAAGAAATTTCTCTCAATATCATTATCGGGGAAAATTATAACATCATCATTTTTTAAATATGGATTATTTTTAAAATCTCCGTTTATTCTAAACTTTTGAAGATCCAGATTTTGCACTTCACCAGATGACCTTTTTAAAGTAATACCCCGTAAAGAAAAGTTATCAATCTTTTTTTGTAATTCTTCCAGTTGTTGAGGATCATTTATACTCGCTATAAGTTTTTCAGAAGCTTGTTTATAAATTCTGGATACAAACTGATCAACTCTTTCCGTAACAATAGCCGGGAAACTTCCGGTTACAATGAAATCTCCACCTATTGTAACGCTTATTGCCCCGGCCTGGAGCAGGCTATTCATACCAAATTTGTCTTCAGTTTGAGCGTTAAGAATCAGTGCGGATAAAAAAAGGAATAATAATATTTTTTTCATTTTTTAAAATTAATTTTTTAGTAATTGTATTGTTTACTGTAATAATTTTGATAATCGCCAGAGATTATTCTACCCCACCAGGATTTATTTTCTAAATACCAATCAATTGTATTTTTTATTGCTTCTTCAAAAATGAATTCCGGTTTCCAGCCAAGTTCACTTTTTATTTTTGATGCATCAATTGCATATCTCCTGTCATGACCCGGTCTGTCCTTAACATACTTTATTAAATTCCTGGATTTATTCAAATGCCCGATTATTAACTCGATTATTTTAATATTAGGCATTTCATTCTCTGCCCCGATATTGTAAACCTCACCCACTTTTCCATTCTCAAAAACTGTCTCTACTGCCTTGTTATGATCAATTACATAAATCCAATCTCTAATATTCATTCCATCGCCATATACCGGAAGTTCTTTTTCATTAAGACAATTAATAATCATTAAGGGAATAAGTTTCTCCGGGAATTGATATGAACCATAGTTATTTGAACATCTTGTTATTAAAACAGGTGTACCATAAGTATGGTAAAAAGCAAGAGCCATCATATCAGCCGCAGCTTTACTGGAAGAATATGGACTATTTGGTGAGAGAGATGTTGTTTCTGTAAAACTTCCGTTACTCCCCAGGCTGCCATAAACTTCATCTGTTGATATTTGTAAAAATCTTTCGACGTTATATTTCCTGGAAGTTTCTAATAAAACATTAGTACCAATTACATTGGTAACATAAAAAATTTCGGAACCGAGAATACTTCTGTCAACGTGGGATTCTGCAGCAAAATTAATTACATATTTAATATTGTATTTCAGAAAAATATAATTTACAAGCTCATGATTTGTAATATCTCCTTTAACAAATCTATAATTTTTTTTCTTTTCAGATGGTTTTAAATTTTCCAGGTTCCCGGCATAAGTAAGCTTATCGAGATTAACAATAAAATAATCATCTCTTTTATTAAGGATATAATTAATGAAGTTGCTTCCTATAAATCCTGCACCGCCTGTAACGAGTATATTTTTCATTTGAGTTCCAAATTAGTATGAGAAGAATCCTATAAAAATTCCTGATTGAAGAAAGAATGTATTTCCATTTAAATCAGATGGAACATTTTTTAAATCCTGGTTATTATCAGCTTCCCAGTCTTCACTAAAAGTAACCTGGTAGCCGCCGCCTATTCTGAATGAAATAAATCTGTTTAAAGGAATATCTACATTAAGTGTTGGTGAAAAAATAAAAATATTATCTTTTAATGAGTGATTTATATTTTGTGTAGAATCATTTTGTGTTTCACTCCAGATATTATTCCAGGAAAAATTTCCATTATTATTATAAACATCTATTTTGATACTGCCCGCGCCAAATATAAATCCAAGCGATACAGCTACATTCCTGATAAATGGTAATGAATATTCGACAGATAATCCTCCCCCACTAAGATTATATTTTACTTCTTTTATAAAACCGTTTACATCTTTGGATGAAGTTTCAGAAGTTGATCCGCCAAAACCCATTCCGCCAACTCTAAGGTAATTAACAAAACCGATGTACACGAATCCTGCACCGCCTGAAGAATAAAAACCACTTTCACTAAGATTTGGAATACCTAAATTATTTAACTCTTTATTTAAAGATTTAAGATTGGGGAAATACCAGCCAGGCGTATATCCGCCGCCGCCGCCAAATGGTGTATCAAAAAATTTCCTATCCTGGCTCTGTAAAGTGCCGGTAGTAATAGTTAAAATTATAAATAAAATAACAGGCTTTATTCTCATAATATCATAATTAGTAGATGACAAAGTTACAAAGGCACTTAGAAAAAGCAAAGAAAAACCGCACAATCAATAACCATTGAAATTATTGAAATCAAAATAACCGATTAGGTCATTAATTATTGTCTCAGAAAAACAAATTAGCAGCATTCACTTTCACATTTTTAATTTTTCATTATATATTAACAACAAAACTCTTAATTAAAATAAATTATTAATGAAAATTCTTATAACAGGCGGCGGGGGACTTTTAGGTCAATATCTGAATATCGGGCTTTCAAAAGAAAATGATATCCTCACATTATACCATCAAAATATCGGCAACTGCGTTGATTTCAAAAGTGTGAATAGCGAGATAACCGACTACCAGGAACTTGAAAAAATATTTAAAAACTTTCTACCCGATATTGTAATTCACAATGCTGCTATTTCAAATCCGCAAACAGCGGCAAAGGTAAATCCTAAAATTGTATATGAAATAAATGTAACTGCAACGGAGAGAATTGCTGAACTGTGCGATAAAAATAATTCAAAATTAATTTATACCTCTACAGATTTGGTTTATGCAGGTTACAGAGGTTCTATGTTAAATGAAGATGCAAAATTAATCCCCGTTTCTCTTTATGCTGAAACAAAATTAATGGGCGAAGTTAAAATTCAGCAGACGTTTGATAATTATCTTATTCTAAGAGTTGCTTTGCTTTTTGGTTTTGGGCTTAATCATTCTAAAAATCACTTTGAAGAAATGTTTGAGAATTTAAAGAATAAAAAAAGAATAAAACTTTTTTATGATCAATTTAGAACTCCTGTTTCTCTTAATGAAATTACAAAAGTTATTGATAAGCTTTCTAAGATGGATATTAAGCATGAAATAATTAATACCGGTGGAAAAGAAAGAGTCTCCCGTGTTGAGCTTGGTGAGTTACTTTGTAAAGTTGCCGGTTTTGATAAATCATTAATAGATAATATTACTATGAATGAATTTTGGGAAACATCCCGGCTTTCGGGAAAAGAAATTCCAATGGTTGCTGACGTTTCAATGAATACTGATAAACTTCAGTCTTATGGGATTAAATTAAAAACAATAGAAGAATCAATAAAAGAAATTTTGGATGATGAATTATGAATGATGAACTTATTTTTAACGTTTTGTTACAGATTAAAATCAATTTAACGAAAGATTAAAAAGTTGATCCAGCCAATTCAAAATTCAAAACTTAAAATTAAAAATTCTCAACTCCTAGGTGCTCACACTTCAACATCGGGTGGAGTTGCGGCAGCGGTTGATCTTGCAAATAAACTGGGTTTTACTGCTATGCAGATTTTCAGCAAGAATAATACGCGTTGGTCTCAAAGAGCATTCAGGCAATGGGAAATAGATGAGTTTAAAATAAAACTTAAAGCTTCAAATATAAAATTTGTTTGCGTGCATGATTCTTACCTGATAAATCTTTGTGCAAATAATCCTGAATTTAAAAAGAAATCTGATGACGCTTTTTTAGATGAGGTTGAAAGATGTCATCAGCTTGGCATTGAATATTTAAATTTTCATCCCGGCGCTCACAGTGGTGCGGGTGAAGAAACGGGAATAAAAATAATTGCTGAGGCATTAAATATCATTCATCAAAAAACAAAAGGTTATAAAGTTAGCAGTATGATTGAAGCAACAGCCGGACAGGGGTCCGCCATCGGATATAAGTTTGAACATCTCCGCTCTATAATTGATTTGGTTGAAGATAAAGAACGAATGTCTGTCTGTATTGATACTGCGCATATTTTTGCAGCAGGTTATGATATTAGAACTCCCGAAGCTTATAAAAAAACAATGAAAGAATTTAATGATGTTGTTGGGTTAGAATATTTAAAATGTTTTCATATGAATGACAGTAAAAAATCTTTGGGCTCCCGGGTTGACAGGCACGAACATATCGGAAAAGGATTGATTGGTAAAGAAGGATTCAGCAATATTATGAACGACAAAAAATTAGAAAATATTCCTAAAATTCTTGAAACACCAAAAGGGAAAGATCAGCTTGAGGATGTTGAGAATATTAATGTTCTTAGAAGCCTTATAAAATAAAATTCAAAGATTAATTTGGTCCCAAAACTCTCAGTACAATTATGCCTGTATGCTTTTTAACATTCATAACATATTCTGATAATGGCTTTTCACTTATCTGTACTTTACTGCCCACAAGCGGTGCATGTAATAAATGAATTCTTCCATCATTTTCTTTAACTGCAATTCCAACGTGACCAATATCCAAACCTTTTGCGTTTGTTGTGAATGCAATTAAATCCCCGTTATGAATTTTATCTTCAACTGAAGAAATTTTTTCTTTGGGAATATAATAGTAAGTGCGGGAAGAAATTTCTTTTTCTTGTTCAGCAATAACCGGAATAAAAGAAGGATTTTCTTTTAAATGCTTATAAGATTCCGGATGTGTGGACATAAAATTGAGATTGAAACTTATCGGCTCGCCGCCGATTTCTTTTGTAATGTCTTTAACAATTCCCTTCTGCTGGTTGTTATAAATCCAGTCTGAAAAATAATGAAGCCGCGAAGGATATTGATCTATTTTTCCATCCCTGTATCTTAAATATGTCAGTTCATTCTCATAATCATCAAAAGAAGTTTTTCCTTTCTTAATAAGACGTGAAAAGACAACAGCATTTTCAAGAAAAGTTGTACAATCAAGCCCGGTAAGATTTATAACAAGCTGCTCATCTCCATCTTTTTCAATTGCAAAAGCAACGTAATCAGTACCTAGAAAAGATTTTCCAATTTCTGAAATAACATCTCCGATCGGTTTATCAGCAAGATTTTTCTCTATTGCAACAGAAAATTTTGAATTGCAAACTTCAACATCCTTATCAGAAAAGATTTGTCCATAAATGGATTCGCAAATCAAAATTAATAATAAAATTATTTTTGAAATTTGAAATTTAAAACCTTGCCTGCCGGCAGGCAGGTTTGAAATCTTAAATAATGTCTTCATCCGTTGGTACAATTGAATACTCCTCAATTTGTCTTGCGTGAGCAAGGTTTTCAAATCTTGCATACTCTTTAATGAATGCAAGCTTAACGTCCCCCGTTGGACCGTTTCTTTGTTTGCCGATTATAACCTCGGTAACACCTTCAAGTGAATTTCCATCCTGGTCGGTTTTTATTCCGTAATATTCAGGGCGGTAAAGAAAAGTAACCACATCTGCATCCTGTTCAATAGAACCAGACTCGCGGAGATCGGAAAGCTGCGGGCGTTTATCTGTTCTTGCTTCAACAGCACGGTTCATTTGTGCAAGTGCAACTACTGGAATATTTAGCTCCTTTGCCAGGGATTTTAGTGAACGCGAAATGTGAGAGATTTCTCTTTCACGGCTTTCGGCTTTTGCCGGCCCTGTCATTAACTGGAGATAATCTATAATAATCATTCCAATATTTTTTTCAGCTTTAAGCCTTCTTGCTTTAGCTCTTATTTCAAGAACAGATTGAGCAGGCGTATCATCTACATAAAGAGGCGCTTCAATAAGCTTGTGTGCATTCTTGCTCAGCTTCACTCCTTCTTCATTAGGCAGCTTTCCCGTTCTTACAAGATGCGCATTTAATCTTCCTTCTGCACAAAGAAGCCTTATTATTAATTGCATTGTAGACATTTCAAGTGAAAAAATGCCGACAGGAATTTTGTGATCAATTGCTGCGTTGCGCGCAAGCGAAAGTGCAAATGCAGTTTTTCCCATTGATGGACGGGCTGCGATTATAATAAAATCCGATTTCTGAAAACCGCCAAGCATATCATCAAGCTCATAAAATCCGGTAGGAACTGAAAATTTAATGTTTGATTTCGAGTGGATCGCTTCTATATACTCAAGCGCATCGCGGACTGCTTTATCCATTCCCGAAAAAGATTTTTTAAGATGAGATTCAGTTATCTCAAATATTTTTCTTTCCGCCTGGTCAAGAAGATCAAATGCATCTTCAGTTCCCTGGTAGGCTGCGCGGGCAATTTCGTGGGAACTTGTTATTAGTCCGCGTAAAATTTCTTTTTCTAAAATAATTTTTGCGTGGTATTCAATGTTGGCGGCGGAAGAAATATTCTGGGATATTTTACTAAGATAAACCGCGCCGCCTGCTTCATCGAGCTGCTCGCGCTTTTTCAATTCCTCATAAACAGTAACAGTATCAACCGCTTCACCGGCTTCAAAAAGTGCAACCATTGTATCAAATATCAGTTGATGTGCTCTAACATAAAATACGGATGGAGTAAGAAGTTCTACAGCTTTTGCCACAGCTTCCTTCTCAATCATCATTGCACCAAGCACCGATGCTTCCACTTCAGGAGCTGCCGGCGGTTTTACATCTGCAGGAATTATTTTTTCTAATTCGTAACCGCTGTTTCCGTTATTTCTTGTTTTAGCCATTTAAGAATGTTGATAAGTAGTGGTTATTCACAAATTGTTAACAATGATTTTATATACAAATTTAATTGGAAAATAGATAGACTATTTACCTGAAGCAAATTAATTCTTATTAGAGAAAGAAAAAATGTTTTTATTTGTAGCTACAGGTTTTGTCCTTCTTTTTATAATTAGTTCGAAGGGACTATTTTATTTTGAATTATCGGTGTTTTGATTTAACTTTCGCAGCATTACGCAGGGGAAGCATAATTTAATATTAAATAATAATAGAATTAATATTCAGCAAAAACTGCTTATTCAAATTTTATTTTTATGAAAAAATCTCCTTTTCATTGTGAGCCGGATGAATAACCAAAACTTCACATCAATTAATATTTCATTTGAGAACTGGAAGATATTCCTGTTAGCAGCCATACTACTTTTAAATTCTCCGGCTGAATATGCTCAACCCGAAAATGAAGCCGAATACAGGCTTAAAGCAGTTTACCTTCTTAACTTTCTTCAGTTTGTGGATTGGCCCGAAAATGTTTTTGACAATGAAGACTCACCTATTATACTTTCTATAATTGGTGATGACCCTTTTGGAAAAATTCTTGATGAAACAGTTGAGGATGAAAAAATAAGCAAGCACCCGGTTTTAATAAAAAGATTCCGGACTTTAAATGAATTGAAATTTTCTCATGCATTATTTATCTGTTCGTCTGAAGAAGAAGATTACTCAACTATACTTAACCTTGTTTGTGAATCGCCGGTATTAACCATAAGCGATATTGGCGGCTTCAGCAATCAAGGTGGTGATATTGAATTCTACACTGAAAAAAATAAAATACGCTTTACTATAAATGTCCAGTCGCTTAAGAAATCAAATCTTAAAGTAAGCTCAAAACTTCTGCGTCTTGCAAAAGTTATTAACGAGATTTAAAAATCGAATGAAACTTTTTAACAACAGACCAATAAGAGTAAAATTAAAAATAGTAATACTATCAACCAGTGTTCTTACTGTTGTTTTAATTTTTGCAGGGTTTTTTATTTATGAATATGATACCAGCAGGAAAATCCATGCAAATGATTTATCAACAAAAGCTGAAATTATAGCTGAGAATTCCAATGCTGCATTAACATTTTCAGATTCAGCCGATGCTGCAAGAGTACTTAACTCCCTGGTATCACAACCACACGTTGTTGCAGCCGCTATTTATAACAGCAGGGGGATATTATTCTCAACTTATATCCGTAAAGGAAATGAAAATCATAGTTTTCCGGAAAGGCCGGAATATTCCGATAACTGGAATTTTGAAGAAGACGCATTAGTTGTTTACAAACCTATACTATTAAATGGAATAAAAATCGGGACAATATATTTAAATTCAGATCTTGACAGACATAGGGAAAGATTCTGGTCCTATTTAAAAATTGCATTTTTAGTTTTGTTAGGATCTCTTATAGTTGCATATATAATTTCCGCATTATTCGCCAGAAGCATCTCAGCACCCATCGTTAAACTTGCTCAAACTGCAATAGAAGTTTCTGAAAAAGAAGATTATTCCTTACGTGCAGATAAAGTAACCAACGATGAAACAGGTTTGCTGGTAAGTTCATTTAACCGGATGCTTGACCGGATTATGGATAAAGATAAAAGTATCCGCGAGACTAACAAAACATTGCAGAATGCTGAGAAGAGGTATAGAACAACGCTCGATAATATGATGGAAGGATGCCAGATTATTGGCTACGACTGGCAGTATTTATACCTTAATGAAGTTGCAATAAGCCATAGTAGGAAAAAAAGAGAAGAGTTATTAAGCCATACAATGATGAATGTATATCCGGGAATTGAGAATACTGATTTGTTTATTAAACTTAAGGACAGTATGGAACAGCGTGTTCCATTTAAAATGGAAAACGAATTTCATTATCCTGATGGGACAAAGAAATGGTTCAACCTTAATATAGAACCGGTTCCAGAAGGATTGTTTGTTCTTTCTGTTGATATTACTGAAGAAAAATTATTACAGGAGGAATTAAAAAAATATCATGAAAATCTTGAAGAGCTTGTAAAGGAACGGACCCAGCAGCTTGAAGCAACAAACAGTGAGCTTGAGTCCTTCAGCTATACTGTTTCTCATGATCTCAGGGCACCGGTAAGACATATCAGCGGATTCCTGGATATCCTGAAAAAAAATATTGATAATTCACTCGATGAAAAAAATAAAAGATACTTTAATCTTATAAAAGAATCTGCAAATGAAATGGGAACGCTGATTGATGACCTGCTGGCTTTTTCCCGGACAGCGAAAGCTGACGTTATTAAGAAGGAAGTAAACCTGAATGAAATTGTTAATGAAATAATTGATAAAATTGTGCAGGACAATGAAAATAAAATTTATAAATGGAAAATTGAAAATCTTCCTGAAGTAAAGGGTGATCCTGCCCTGCTCAGAGTTGTAATGGTTAATCTTATTTCCAATGCAGCGAAGTTTTCTTCAAATTCAAAAATGCCGGAAGTAACTATTGGCTCAATAAAATCTGAAAACGATAAAACTATTTTTGTAAAAGATAACGGGGTTGGCTTTGATATGAATTATTATGAAAAATTATTTGGTGTATTTCAAAGATTGCACAATGTTGAAGATTTTCCGGGTACAGGAATCGGTTTGGCAACTATTAAAAAAATAATAACCAAGCATGGCGGTAAAGTATGGGCTAATAGCAAAGAAGGTCAGGGAGCCACTTTCTTTTTTTCATTACCTGATAATGGTGCATAATTAGGTATTAAACAATAATTTTTTATTATAGGAATTCAAAATGAAAAATAATAAAAAAATTCTTCTTGCAGAAGATAACCCAAAGGATGCCGAGCTTACACTAATGGCGCTGGAAAAATCCAACCTGATTAATAATGTGATTCATGTTAAAGATGGTGCAGAAGCATTGGATTATCTTTATCTGAAAGGAAAATATGCCGACAGAGATAATGGAAATCCTATAGCTGCATTTCTTGATTTAAAGATGCCGAAAGTTGACGGTTTACAATTAGTAAAAAAAATCAAGACTGATGAAAAATTAAAAACAATACCAGTAGTTATAATTACTTCTTCAAGAGAAGAGAGTGACCTTATTGAAAGCTATAACCTTGGAGTTAATGCTTATGTTGTTAAGCAGTGAATTCAATCAATTTGTGGAAACAGTTAAGCAAATTGGGGTGTTCTGGGCTTTAATTAATGAAACACCGGTATGAATAATTTAAAATGAAAATTTTTTAAGATGGAGAAGATTTTAAAAATACTTCACGTGGAAGACAATCCGAAAGATGCGGAATTAATTCACGATTATATCCGTAACGAATGGAATAAAATTGAAATAAAATTAGTTTCAAAAAAAACCGAATTAATTGATGCTCTTGAAACAGCTGATTATGATTTGGTACTATGTGATTTTAAAATTCCAACTTTTATAAATGGTTTTGAAGCTTTAGAAATCATAAAGCAAAAATATCCTGAATTGCCGGTTCTTTTTATTTCAGGGACAATTGGTGAAGAGCTTGCTGTAGAGCTGCTTAAAAGAGGCGCTACTGATTATATCCTTAAAGATAAATTACTGAAACTTATTCCTTCAATAAAAAGAGCTCTTAAGGAAATTACTGACCGTGAAGAAAGAAAGAATGCAGAAAAAGCCTTATGGGAAAGTGAAGAGAGATACAGGAACCTGTTTCTTAATTCCCCCATTGGAATATACAGATGTTTACCAACGGGCGAAATTTCTGTTGCAAACCCGGCATTATTAAACTTGCTCGGCTTTTCATCATTTGAAGAATTGAAAAAAAAGGAACTCGATGCGGGCGGATTTTCAAGTGAGAAAGAAAGAGAAAGGTTTATGAAAATAATTGAGGAACAGGGGGAGGTTATTGGTTTTGAAACTGTATGGCTGAAAAAAGATGGAACTCCAATCTATATTCTAGAAAACTCCAAAGCTGTTAAGGATGAAAAAAACAATGTTTTGTTTTTTGAGGGAACCATTGAAGACATTTCTGAAAAAAGACTTGCACAGGAAGCATTAAAAAAACGGGAATCGCAATTGACAATTGCACAGGAAATTGCTCATATGGGAAACTTTGAACTGGATGTTTTATGGGATCATCTGTCATGGTCAAAAGGAATGTATAATATTTATAATATTGATCCAAAAAAAACAAAAGTTGATTTAAACCTTTTCTGGCAAACCATGCATCCTGAAGATATAAATAAAGTTAAAGAAAATTTTGAAAGAGAAATAAAAGACCTGAAGGATGGAATAACATTTTATTACCGGATTTTAAAACCGGATAAAGAAATAAGAAGACTGTATTGCATCCTCAAAACTGAGAAAGAAAACGGCAGAATAAAAAGAGTTTATGGGACTGTCCAGGATGTTACCGAACAAAAAGAAGCAGAGAAGGAATTAATTGAAGCCAAAAAAAGGGCGGAAGAATCTGACAAACTTAAAACTGATTTCTTAGCATTAATTTCTCATGAAATACGGACTCCTCTAAATACTTTATTTAATCTTTCCCATCTAGTCAGCAGCGAAATAAGTAAAAGCGGTTCAGATAACACGAATGAATTATTTGAAAGTATTGATTCTACAGGAAGAAGACTCTTGCGGACAATGGAGCTTATTTTGAATATGGCGACAATAAATCCAAATTCATATTCACCCGTTTTTAAATTAGTTGATCTTGAAGAATTAATTATAAATGCTCTTAAAAAGTATGACAAAGAAATTGATAATAAAAAATTAGAAAAAGTTTTTACCTTTGAAGCGAAAAACAAAAATTTAAAAACAGATGAATATTTGCTGACACAGGTTTTGGAAAACTTAATTGATAACTCCGTTAAATATACTAATAAAGGGAAAATTGAAGTTAGGGTTTGTGAAAAAGGAAACCTGAAATTACAAATTGATGTTGTTGACACCGGAATTGGAATCGAGGAAGAATATATCCCCAATTTATTTAAACCTTTTACCCAGGAATCTACCGGCTATTCGAGAAAATTTGAAGGCAATGGTATAGGTTTGGCTTTAACTTCGAAATGTGTTGAGCTACTTAACGGTGAAATTAAAGTACAAAGTAAAAAGGGTGGGGGTTCAAGATTTACTGTAATTCTAAATACAGAAGATTGAAAGAAAATTATCTTTGAAAATTATTTTTCATTTCATTTCATCATACAACTGCCGGAACTTTTTAACATCTTCCCAGCAAGGTTTTTTCCAGTGAGGATTTCTCAAAAGTGCAGCCGGATGGTAAGTTACCATAACTTTTGCCCCACGGTATTCAAAAAGTTGTCCTCTTAAACTTGTTAATGATTCTCTCTTTTTTAAAAGCCCCTGTGCAGCAGTTAAGCCAAGACAGAGAATTAGCTTTGGTTTTATAAGATCAATTTGCTTTTTAAGATAAGGAATGCAGGCTTCCATCTCTTCAGCTGTTGGTGTGCGGTTACCGGGCGGGCGGCTTTTAACAACATTGGCTATATAAACTTCTTCTCTTTTAAAATTAATTGCTTTAAGAATATCATTTAAAAGTTTGCCCGCACGACCAACAAAAGGTTCGCCCTGCGCATCTTCGTCCGCTCCGGGACCTTCTCCAACTACCATCACTTTTGCATCAGGGTTACCAACACCAAAAACAAAATTTGTCCTGCTTTTGTGAAGTGGACATTTTGTGCAATTATTTATTAAGCTATCCAGCTCTTCAAGGGAAGCAGCTTTTTCCCAATCCTGTTTTATATCAAATAAAGAATTGTCATCCTCATTTTCATTTTTAATTTTTGTTACAACGGTAGTTTTTCTTTGTAAAGAATTACCGGCAAGCAACTCATCACCAAAAATTTCTTTCTGATCCTTTAATGCTTCGATTATTTGTTTTTTGAAATCGTTCATAAGATGAATTCACAATGTCATCCTTCGATAAGCGCAGATGACATAAATTTGTCACACTGAGCCTGTCGAAGTGCAACAATTAAATTAATTTATTTATCTCTGTTAAAATATTATTTGCAGCCTGGAATTTAGATTGCAGAGGAAAAGTTTTCTTCTTACCTGATTTATTAATTATTGTGATTTTATTTGTATCAAATTCAAATCCGCTTTTTTTATTACTTAAAGAATTAAGAACAATCATATCAAGATTTTTTTCTTTAAGTTTTTTGATTGCATTCTTTTCAGCGTTATTTGTTTCAAGTGCAAAGCCGATTATTTTCTTTTTATCTTTTTTAAGTAACAGAAGAATATCATCAGTTTGAGTCAGCTTTACTGAATCAATTTTTTCTTCTTTTTTAATTTTTTTAGATAAGGCTGTCAATGGTTTAAAATCAGCGACTGCAGCAGCCATAATTAAAATATCATTCTGCTTCAATTCTTTTTCAACTGCAATTTTCATTTCTTTTGCAGATCTGACTTTATGAATTTTGATTTCCGGGTAAGCAGTTTCATCAGAGGGACCTGAAATTAAAGTTACCTCTGCGCCTCGCAGATCTGCAGCTTTTGCAAGCTGGTAACCCATTTTACCTGATGAACGATTTCCAATAAACCTTACAGGATCAATATCTTCGTAGGTTGGTCCGGCAGTAACTAGTATTCTTTTTCCGGATAGATCTTTTTTTATTCCTGAAAAAATAAGTTCTGCTGCATCAATAATTTTATTAATATCAGCTAATCTGCCAAAACCTGAAAGCCCGCTTGCAAGTTCCCCCTCTTCTGCATAAACGATATAATAACCAAACTCTTCAAGTTTTTTAATATTCTCCTGGGTTATTTTATTTGTGTACATATCAACATCGGCTGCAGGTGCAATAATAACCGGTGAACGTGATGCGGAAACTACAGTTGTCAAAGCATTATCAGCAAAACCATGTGCAATTTTAGCAATTGTATTAACTGTTGCAGGTGCGATTAAAATAAGATCCGCCCACTGAGCATAATCAATATGCCAGGTAGTCATCTCCGTTCCGTTTTGCTGTGTTTCAGGAAAAACATTTACAACAACGGGGTTACCTGTAAGAGAAGAAAATGTTAACGGTGCTACAAACTGAAGAGCAGAAGGAGTCATTATAACTTTTACTTCTGCTCCACGATTAATTAATTCCCTGGTTAAATAGCAGGATTTATAAGAGGCAATGCATCCCGTTACACCAAGAATAATTTTCTTATTACGGAATACATCATTTGGCATTTATTGTTTATTAATTATGATTAAAATTATTTCTTATAATCATATTCGACTTTACCATCGACCAATTCTTTTATAGCCTGTATCTGAGGCTTTTCCCTGTTTTCAAGTTCCAAAGCTATTTTAAGCTGAGCAGGATTCTGAATGTCTTCACCTTCTTCTTCAGTAGTTGTCTGAGGAACAATAGTGCTTACCATAGCATTAAATTCCATTTTCTGTTCATCGTTTATCTGGCGAGCTCTTTTAGCTGCAACAATTACAGCTTCATAAACATTCGCAGTCTGTTCATCAACCTTTCTTAAGTCAATTGGTTCGATATTCATTAACTCTCCTTATTTATTATTTTCTTAATTAAACTTTTAACTTCAGAAATTGCAGTATTTAAATCATTGTTAACTACAAGATAATCAAATTTATCCTTCTGACTCAATTCCATTTTTGCGCGCTCAACCCTCTTTTTGAAGTCAATTTCATCTTCAGTCTTCCGGTTTTTTAACCTTTCTACAAGCACTTCAAAACTGGGGGGATAAATATAAACTAAAAAAGCTTCAGGGTAAATAGCTTTAATTCTTAAAGCACCCTTAACATCAACCTCCAAAAGGACTGAAATTCCCTCTTTAATTTTGTCATCAATAAAGCCTTTTGGAGTGCCATAATAATAATCATAGAATTTTTCCCATTCTACAAATTCATTTCTTTCAATTTTATTAAGAAAATCATTTTCTGAAATAAAATGATAATCAACTCCGTCAGTTTCATTCTCGCGTTTCTTTCTTGTAGTTGCAGAAATGGAAAACGCAAGACGGGGTATATCTCTAAGAATACTTTTTACAATTGTTGTCTTACCGGCTCCACTCGGAGCAGAAACAACAAATATTTGTCCCTTCTCTTCTTCCAATTTTATTCAATGTTCTGAATCTGTTCGCGGATTCTTTCAATTTCTTCCTTTATAAGGACAGCATTGCGGGTAATTTCAGTGGCTAAAGATTTAGATGAAATAGTATTTGCCTCCCTGTTCATTTCCTGGCAAATGAAATTAAGTTTTCTGCCCGGCTCTTCATCATTTACAATTGCATCAATAAAAAATTTAAGATGACTTTTTAATCTTACGCATTCCTCAGTTATATCTGCCCTTTCAGCAATTAATGCAAGCTCAACTCCAAGCCTGTCATTATATTGTGAAATGTCTTCAATTAAAGTTTTAATTCTTTGTTTAAGGATTGAAAAATATTCCTCAACACTTTTCATTGATTCTTTTTCTATCGTATCAACTTTTTCTTCAATGCTTTTTATTCTGTTTACGAGATCTTTTGCAAGCTCTCCACCTTCATTTTCTTTCATCTTCTGAAGATCCTTAATAGCTCTGTCAACAGCTTCCTTAACAAGAATGAATTCCTCTTCTTTAAACTCAAACTCATCAGAAAGAAAAAGCTCTTTAAATGAAAGAATATGTTCTATTTTTATTTTTTCATTAATACCTGAAGCTTCTTTTAAATCTTTTAAAAATACTGTAAAAGCTTTAAGCCTGTCCTTATTAAGCACGGGAATGTCTGTTTCTTTTTCACTCCCTTTAACCATAATAATAATGGTAATTTTCCCTCTTTTAATTCTGCTCTTAACCTGTTCTCTTAATTCATATTCCTTACTCTGTAAATAAGAAGGCAGCCTGAAAAAAAGATCAAGATACCTGCTGTTAATACTTTTAATTTCAGCTTCAATAGTAATATTTTTATTACCGGTTGTTCCTCTTCCATAACCTGTCATACTGTAAATCATATCTGTCCTTTCATTAATAAAAATGAGGTGAGAAAAGATAATTAATTCTCTAAAGGTAAACAAAAGGAATAGGTAAAGGGTATATGGTATAAAGGATATAAAGGTATAAAGTAGATTTTAACAATCTAATTAAACTTTGCTTTTTGTATATATCTTATACCTATATACCTACAACTCCTTTAACTATTTTACTCTTCCCTAGCCAGCATCATTATCTCTTCCCACATCTTATCATTGATTGAATCTACATTCAATTCGGGAACAGTTACAAGATCAATTTCTTTAAGATGAGGATGATTTTTAATCTCCCATAAAGGAACTGCTCTGGTCAGTTTTTTTATTCCTCTCAGGTCAATTACATAAAACTGAGGGTCTTCAGAATCGGGATCTTTGTAAGGGTTGGTAACTGCTTCTGCAATACCTACAATCTGCTTTTCATCTCCATCATGATAAATCATAATTACATCGCCTTGTTTTACGTTCCTTAATTCTTTAAGAGCTAATCTGTTTTTAACCTGTTTCCAGGTTGCTTTCGGGTCATTAAGTAAATTCTGAAAGGAATAAGCTGACGGGTTTGTTTTGAATATCCAGTGGTTATGCATAACACTCTCCTGTAAGATGCAATTCAAACTTTAATAAATCTGAAATGAATTACAAGAGATAATAAAAAAAATCAGAAAGCTTCCCCGATGCCGAAATGAAATTCTATATTTTTAAAGATTCTTTTGTCCCAGTTATCCCAAAGATATTTTTTATTTTCCGGGTCATATAATTTAAATCCAAAATCCAGTCTGAACGGTGCAACAGGAGAATAATATCTAAAACCAAAACCTGCGGCAAGTGCAACTTCATCAAACCTGAAATCTTTATAACCGAGCCAGGTGTTTCCATAATCAAGAAAAATTGCAGTTCCGAAACTTTCTAAAAATCTTAAACGGGATTCTAATGAACCTTCTAATAAAAAAGTTCCGCCTTTACGGTTAACACCATTGGCAATAATTCCCGGAATTTCCGGAGTGCCTTTTGGAACAAGTTCATTAGCACGCCAGCCTCTTACAGAGTTGCTTCCTCCGGCATAAAATGTTCTGTTAATAGGAAGACCGCCGTAGTTCCCAACGAATGTCTGGATATATCCCACTTTAAATTTAGAAGCAAAAATATAATTCCTGATTTTACCATAAGATCCAAAAACTGTATTGGTCAAAACAACTTTATAAAAAAGCGCGTCATCATCATTATATTTAAATATTTTGGAAATCAGGTAAGGGAGCGAGTTTGCTTCTTCAACCTGGAAAGATAAATTATATCCTTTGGTGGGAAAGACGATATTATCAACAGTAGATGAACCAAATTCAGCACCAATTACTGATAACAGTTTTCTATCAAGACTATCATTCAGCGTGCGGTAATATTCATTACTTACTTCAATATTGTAATAGGTTTTTAAAAAATTAAGAAATACATATCTCGGTAATTCAAATTCGAGTGAAAGCTTTGATCCATATCTTGTAATATTCCAGTAAACCTGTTTATCAATTGTAACATAATTTTCTAAAGTTGCATAAATAGGACTCTTATACTGGAATGGCTGTTCAAGGATTACCCGGGAATCAAAATAACCAAGCAGCGTAGTATCTCTGAAAGAAAATCTTTTTATCAGGTTGCTGAAATCAACAGTAAAAATATCCTGGATACCGAAAGAGGATTTTACTGTTAACTTCCTTGCATCGCCAAGAAAATTTTTTCTGATATAAGATGCGCCCAAGCCTATATTAAATGCGCTCTGCTGGTTATTCATAATAATTTCGGGAGAGAGTTCATTCATAAGCCCGATTGTGCCTTCGAGGAAAAGAGGAATTCTTGTACTTGTAACACTATCTTTATCGGGAGGTGTTAGAGTTATTGATGAGAACAAACCTGTTCTGTAAAGTCTTACCTGGCTTCTTCTTACTTTATCGAGATTAACAAGCTCTCCATCTGTTAAACCTGTAAGATCACGCAGGAGCTGATCTTTAACTTCAGGGGCTCCTTCCCCTCTTGTTCTAACAATTATTGTATCAATTGAATAACGATCACCCGGACTAAAATAGTAGTTTAGGTTGGCTTTATTCTTAACAGTATCCTTAATTACTATAATGCTATCAAACTCGGCATAAGTATAACCCTGGTTGTTAAGAATATTGATTGCGCCGTCTATCTTTTGCTGAACATCTTCTTCATTGTACCTGTCAATTGGTGAAGTTCTAATATCAATATTTATAAAGTCTACCACATCTTTTGGTACGTCCCCAAAACCAATTAGTTTATAATCTCCATATGTAGAAGGCTGATTTTCTTCAATTGTGTATATAAGAGTAATTTTCTTATCAACAGTATCGGGTTCATACCTGTATGAAAATTCTGATTCAAAAAAACCTTTAGCTGTATAAAAGGACCGGAGACCCTGAAGATCAATTGGAATGTTTGATGAATCAAAATAAACCGGCGGTGCACCAAGTGGGGTAAATGAATTTAGAAATTTATAAAACCAGCCTGGAGATTCTTCTGAGTAAATTGCTGATTTAAGGTCTGAAGATGAAAATTCCTTGTTGCCTTCAAATTTAATTGATTTAAGTTCATATTGAACCGGTTCCTGAGGGAAAATCGTGATAAAAAATAAAAGGAAGATTAGAGTCGGGAGAAATTTCATACTCAACCAAACAACTTAACAGGTGGTGCGACTAATAAACTTTTTATTTCAGTTTCCTTATTCATCATATTCAATATCGTGGGAAACAAGTATATAGGAAGGAAAATCTCTTTTAAACTTATCCAGGAAAAATTTTCTCACATTATCATCTTTAATATTCTCTGAAAGATAAAGAGATACTTTTTTATTATCAGCAACAAGGTGAGCATAAAAAATTTCCTTTTCGTTAAAATCAATTATGTAATCAAAAATTTCACCACCGCCGGATCCCATGAAGTAATCCCCTGAATTATAATAAAGCAGCTCATAATCTTTTGAGGGCAATTTTATTTTTTCGACTTTACTATCATCAAATGAACCTTCAAGCAAATCGCTTTCAAAAATTTTTTTTGGTTCTTCGCCGCTTATATCAATATTAGTAAATCTTATTCCCCATTCATCTTTAGTATTAACTTCTGAACCTGCTGCAAGCTCTTCTTTGCCGTCTTTTTCAAAAGTTCCCATAAAAGTTAGTTTAACATTATTACCAACAAGAGTCTTTGCCTCTTTCAATTGAACAGCAGGATCCCGAAAATCTTTTAATGGGGCTTTAGTTTTTTTCTTATCCGGCGAATCACCACAGCTAATAAGAAACAAAATTGATAGTAATAGAAGAGCGGATAAAAATTTATTTAATAACAACTTTAGTCCCTTTCCCGGTTATGCTTAAAATTTCATCTATACTTTCATTTTTTAAAGCGATTGAACCATTTGTCCAGTTATAAACAAACGGAAGATTTTTGAAAATAAAATTCATTCTTCCTATTCCGTGAATACCAATATTACCGCCAAGTTCAGTTTCAAGCTTCGGGCAATCTTCATAATAAAATTCAAACTTTAACTGATCAAACTGACTCTGAGTTATAATACCTTTTCTTAAACCTTCAGCTGCATCCTGTAAATTCGGATAATTTAACTTTAAAAATTTATAATATTTATGTGCAGTATCAATACTGCAAATTTTATATTCACCAACAGGAGTAGCTCCATCATCTTTTCTTGATTTGGGAACTGAAACATTTCTTCCCAGGCTAATGCGGTAACTTTTAATGAATACAGTATCTTCATAAACACTTAATGAAAAATTTTTCCTGTCAACAAGAAGATTTACATTTTTAAGTTCTGTAAATCCTTTTTCAATCATTGCTTCATCAAGCGAATCCTCAGTTGAATTAAGGATGATTCCATAAATAATAACACCAATAATAAATATGAAAATTCCTGCAGTCATATAAAAAGCATTTCTAACAGTGTTTTTATTAATGAAGTTAGAAAACTTTATATCTCTGAAACGGGGATATTTCTTTTCGCCGGTATCCACAGAGGATAAATGTAACTCCTATTTTTTATATATGAAATCTAATCAGAAAAAAGAAATAATAACAAAAAAGGCGAACACTGATTCGCCTTGATAATATTCAGATGAGCGGAGGCAATATTATTGTTAAACTTCCATAATCTCTTTTTCTTTATGCTTAAGAATTTCATCAACATTTTTGGTATGGTCATCGGTTAATTTCTGGATTCTGTCTTCAGCATCCTTTAAAGAATCTTCTGAAAGCTTTTTCTCTTTCTGTTCTCTCTTTAAATGTTCGTTAGCATCTCTCCTTATATTTCTCACTGCAACTTTTGAATCCTCGCCAAATTTTTTAACGAGCTTTACAAGATCTTTTCTTCTTTCCTCCGTTAAAGGAGGAATAGGAATTTTAAGATTAGTTCCATCGCTTACAGGATTAAGACCAATATTAGCTTCCAGAATAGCTTTGTCAACAGCCTGAAGAATTGATTTATCCCACGGAGTATAAGAGAGGGCGTGAGCATCAAGCACAGTTAAATTTCCGGTTTGATTAATCGGAGTTACTGTTCCATAGTAATCAACTTTAATTCCATCCAGCAATGCAGTAGTAGCTTTGCCGGATCTAATCTTTGAAAGTTCCCCTCTTAATGCTTCGAGAGATTTATCCATTCGTGCTTTGGCATCTTTAATTATTTGTTCCATAACAAACCTCTCATTTTTAATAAGAAATTAATTAAAAAACAATCAGGTTTTTTCAAGTTTTTCCGCTTCATCATGAATAACAGTTCCGACCTGTTCACCTTTAACTACTTTAAGTAAATTGCCTGGTTTATCCATATTAAAAACAACCATCGGGAGATTATTTTCCTGGCAAAGACTTACAGCGGTTAAATCCATAACTTTAAGATTTTTTTTCAGAATATCGAGATAAGAAATTTTATCAAACTTAAATGCGGAAGGATTTTTTTCCGGGTCAGAATCATAAACACCATCTACTCTTGTTCCTTTAATAATTGCATCCGCCTGAATTTCAACTGCTCTTAAAGAAGCAGCGGTATCAGTGCTGAAATAAGGATGACCGGTTCCGGCACCAAAAATAACAACTCTCCCTTTTTCAAGATGACGTAATGCTCTTCTTCTTATATAAGGTTCGGCAATCTCCTCCATTTTAATTGAACTCATAAGACGAGTGTAAATTCCTATTTGCTCAATTGCATTCTGCAAGGCTAAAGAATTTATCATCGTTGCAATCATTCCCATCTGGTCACCGGTAACTCTGTCAATTCCCTGATCAGTTGCACTTAAGCCCCTGTAAATGTTTCCGCCGCCTATTACAATTCCTAATTGAAGCCCGGCTTCATGAACTTTTTTAATTTCACCAGAGAAAAATTGAAGCACCTTATTATCAATACCAAAACCCTTATCACCCATTAATGATTCGCCGCTTAATTTAAGCAGCACTCTTTTGTATTTAAGCTTACTCATTTATTTATTTTTATTTCTCTGGATAAAATATAAAAAAAGGTCTTAAAATATTAAGACCTTCAATGAATTTATTTCTTTTCATCACCAAGATGAAACCGTTTAAAGTCTTTAATCTTTATGCCGGTATTATTTTTAGAGTTGTATTCTTTTATTAAGTCGCCAACTGTTTTGGAATTATCTTTAATATAAGCCTGTTCGACAAGACAATTTTCCTGGTAAAATTTATTTAATCTTCCTGAAGCAATTTTATCAAGGATATTTTCCGGTTTACCTTCTTTACGCGCAAGCGCTTTATATATCTCAAGTTCCTTATCAATAATTTCTTTTGGGACTTCTTCACGGTAAGTACAAATCGGTTTCATAGCAGCAATCTGCATAGCTATATCTTTTCCAATAGAAGAAAAATCATCTTTAGCTGATTGTGCTTTTTCAAACAAAACCAGAACGCCAAGCTTGGAGCCCGGGTGAATGTAATCTACAGCAATTCCGTCATCAAGCTTATTAACTGAAAATCTTGAAACTTCTATCTTCTCACCAATCTTACCAAGTAAATCTGTGTGCTTAACTTTTAAATCCGGATTCTTGTCAAACAGTTCCTGAACATTAGATGGTTTGGTTTTTATAACTGCATTTAAAACCTCATTTGCAAAATCAATAAAGTCGGGGCTTTTAGCAACAAAATCCGTTTCGCAATTAACTTCAACAATAACACCCGTATTTCCATTTTCAATTACTTTGGATAGGACTAATCCTTCATTAGCAGTTTTTTCTGCCCTCTTGGCAGCAACAGCAGCTCCTTTTTTTCTAAGAATTTCAATTGCCTTTTCAATATCTCCATCAGATTCGGTAAGTGCTTTTTTACAATCCATCATACCGGCGCCGGTTTTCTGTCTTAATTTATTTACTAAAGCAGCAGTAATTTCCATTTAATTTTTTCCCTTTAATAATTAAAATTTATTTAGTCTCATCTTTTTTTATATTTTCCTTAGCAGTCTCTTTCTTAGCAGCCTCTTCTTTTCTTTCGGCTTCACGTTCTTTTTTATGTCTTTCTTTTTCGGCAGCTTCTTCGGCTTTTATTTCTTTAGCTTTTACATTCCCTTCAATAACTGCATCAGCCATTGTTTTTGTAATCAGCTCTATTGTTTTAACAGCATCATCATTAGCCGGAACAATAAAATCAACTTCATCTGGATCACAGTTTGTATCAACTATAGCAAAGACAGGAATGTTTAATCTTTTTGCCTCCTTCACTGCAATAGATTCTTTTTTAATATCAACTATGAACAAAGCTCCCGGTAAACGCGACATTGTTTCAACACCTTCAAGAACTTTTTTAAGTTTATCTTTTTCTCTTGTAAGAAACAATCTTTCCTTCTTGGTTATCTTATCAAAAGTTCCATCAGTTTCCTGTTTTTCAATATTGGTTAATCTCTTTATACTTTTTCTTATCGTAGAAAAATTTGTTAACATTCCGCCAAGCCATCTTTCACTCACCCAATTTGTGTCGGCTCTTCTGGCTTCAGATTCAATAACACCCTTAGCTTGTTTCTTAGTTCCAACAAAAAGAACTTTTTTACCTTCCGATACAAGCTTTGAAAAGTTAGTAGCCGCATCAGTAAGGTAGGTTTGAGTTTTTTTAAGATCAATTATATGGATACCGTTTTTCTCCATAAAAATGAAAGGTTTCATTTTGGGGTTCCAACGGCGTGTGAGATGACCGAAATGCGCACCAGATTCAATAAGCTGAGTTAAATCAACTTTTTTCATTTTAGCTCCTGTTTTTTTCCCGCATTTGCGCGGGATCTTCTACTTCCTTCTTCTTTACCTTTCATCCCGTCTTATCGGGACACAGGAGGTAAATCAGGAAGTATGATTGTTAATTAATAAAATCAAGTTCAAGTATTTAAACCTGATTGATGTTTTATCTCTTAGAAAACTGGAATCTCTTTCTTGCTTTTGGTCTTCCGTATTTTTTACGTTCAACCATTCTTGGATCCCTTGTAAGGAAACCTTCAACTTTTAATTTAGGTCTGAAATCAGGATTAATGCTTATTAACGCTCTTGATATTCCTAATCTAACTGCTTCAGCCTGCCCGGTAGTTCCACCGCCTTTTACTTTAACAAAAACATCATACTGTCCGGATGTATCAGTAACTTTAAAGGGTCCTAAAATATCACCACGCGAAACTTCCAATGGAAAAAATTTTTCAAATTCTTTATTGTTTACAGTTATCTTTCCATTTCCGCTTCTCAAAATTATTCTTGCAACAGACGTTTTTCTTCTTCCAATAAAAATCTGATCTGCCATTATTTCTCCAAAATGTTTAATGGTTCCGGTTTCTGAGCGCTATGCGGATGGACTTCCCCTGCATACACTTTTAACTTTTTAATTAATTTATTCCCAAGTCTGTTTTTAGGAAGCATTCCTTTTACAGCATTTTCTATAACAAATTCGGGTTTCTTTGCCATAAGTTCCTCAAAGCTTTTTGTTTTTAATCCGCCAGGATAACCGGAATGGTGAGAATATGTTTTTAAAAATTCCCTTTTACCAGTTACTTTTATCTGGCTGGCATTTATCACAACAACAAAATCGCCTGTATCAAAGTTAGGTGTAAAAGTGGGTTTATTTTTTCCACGAATGACTTTCGCAATCTCAGAAGCTAATCTTCCAAGAACCTTATCTTTGGCATCAACTATATACCATTTTCTATCGGCATCTTCAGGTTTAATAAACCTGGTTAATTTTTCCTGTTTCACTCTGGTTTTTCTCCAAAAACAAACTTTTTATTTAAAATTCAGAACGACTAAGATATGATTGATGCGCTAAAAAGTCAAGAAAATCAAATCTTATTAATTTTGTTTATACATCTGCGGCATATCGAATTTCTTAAAGTCTTTTGATACTTTAAATAAATCATCATTCAGCGACATTTTATTTACAGATACAACTTCCATAGAGGTTTTCTTTTCTCCATTTTTCATTATATCAACTTTCATGGGAAAATATTTTCCCTGCAGTTCTTTTTGCCAGCTATCCTGTGCACTTTTACTCATCGGGTTGGACATCATATAAAAGCTGCCAATTCCATCAGTCATCCATGCTTCAACTTCATTATCATCATTTTTGATAATCCATTTTTCACAATTATATCCATTTATCTCTTTCATTTCTCCCGTCCTGTTAATGTTAGGAGATTTGTCTGAAGTTTTCACGTCATTCTTCTTCATATATTCCATATCAGGTAATTCCATGTACATTTTTTGTTCCGGCATAATCATTTGAGTTTTAGAGCTATTTTGGTCATACAAAATAACAACAGTTCCTTTTTCGGATTTCATTTCCATTCGCATATTGTTTTCCTTAATATAATAATCCACATCTGCTGAATGCTCGGCCGAAATTCTCATAACAACTTTTCCCTCAAAATCAGTTTGAGCAAAAGCTAAAGAATAGAAACCGAATACTAAAAGAAGAATTAGACTGTTAAGATTTTTTTTAGAAAACATTTTTATTACTCCTATGATTATTTTTAAAATAAAGAATTTCCAAATTTTAAAGATTTTGCCATACTAAAAAATATTGGCTGAAATGATTTAAAAGTTTCCTTCCCTTTTGCAATTAATTTTAATGAGTAATCCTCATCTGTATCGGTTCTAATATAAATTATTTGGGTGATATAATCTTCCATTTCTTCAGGCTCATTATAATAATAAATATTACCTTTTAATTTCATTTTATATTCATATCGGGATGGATTAAAAATATATTTATCCTGAACTTCAAGATGAACATAAGGAGGAATTTTATAATTTCCGTTTACAGCCCAGAAAGTTACCCCATCTAATTTATTTTTTACATTCTGATCTAAATATATCCATCCGTTTGGATATTTTAAAGTAACATTCAAAGTTGATTCTTTATAAATTTGTTTGATGTCAGAAGTATCGTAATCTGTTTTACTAAAATTATAAAATACATCCGTCTTTTCTTTAATTAATTCCTCAGATTTAATTTTCTCATTTTGTGTATTAATTTCTTCTTTTATTTGCTGCCCCGACGGAAATTCAGATTTTAAAAAGGTTAAATAAACCGGATTAATAATTCGCTTATCAAAATTTAAGTTTAATAAATATGCTGCCGATAAAAATAAAAATGAATGGAATAGAATCGAGATCAAAAAACTTATAGCATAATCATTCCCTTTTATATTTCTATTCTGTTCAGACATAATCAAAATTAGCTGGCAGCATTTCTTTTATCAAGATAATTAGATTAACATTTATTCTGGATTTCTTTTTGAGCACAAGGAATTTTCTATAAATTTGTAGAATCGTTTTAAAAATAATTAGGCAAAAAATGAAATTCTTGGTAACGGGCGGCGCAGGATTTTTAGGAATAAATCTTATAAGATACCTTTATAAAAAAAACCACGAACTAGTTTCTCTTGATATTGCAGACTTTGATTATCCTGATATAAAAGATAAAATAAAAATTATTAAAGGAGATATAAGGGATAAAGCAGTAGTTGAGGAAGCAAATAAAAATATTGATATTGTTGTGCACACGGCTGCTGCGTTACCTCTTTACAAACCCGAAGATATTTTCTCAACAGATATTGAAGGCACAAAAAATCTTCTGGAAGCAGCTGAAAGAAATGGAATAAAAAGATTCATCCACATCTCATCAACAGCTGTTTATGGAATTCCGGATCACCATCCCTTATTTGAAAATGATAAGCTTGATGGAGTTGGTCCTTACGGCAAAGCTAAAATCCAGGCTGAAGAAGAATGTATAAATTATCGCAAGAAGGGAATGTGTGTTCCTGTTGTAAGACCAAAATCTTTTATTGGACCTGAGAGATTAGGTGTATTTGATCTTTTATATGACTGGGCAAAAGATGGTAAAGGTTTTCCAATGATTGGTAACGGGAAAAACCGTTACCAGCTTCTTGATGTTGAAGATCTTTGTGAAGCTATTTATCTCTGCGCGACTTTAGATGCAGACAAAGTTAATGACACTTTTAATATAGGCGCAAAAGAATACACAACTATGCGTGAAGATTACCAGGCAGTTCTTGATTTTGCAGGTTACGGCAAAAAGATAATCGGGCTTCCAGAAATGCCGATCATCTGGACATTAAGAATTCTTGAAGCTTTAAAGCTTTCCCCTCTTTACAAATGGGTTTATGAAACTGCTTCAAAAGATTCATTTGTCTCAATTGAAAAAGCTGAAAAAATTCTTGGGTATAAACCTAAATACTCTAATAAAGATGCATTGGTAAGAAACTACAAATGGTATCTTGAAAACATTAACAAGTTTAAAAATACAAGCGGTATCTCTCACCGTGTTCCGTGGAAACAGGGAATTTTAAGGATAGCAAAAATCTTTTTTTAAAGTGTAAAAAAATTTATTTCAGCTTTGTTCAAATAATTTTATATTTAATATAATCAAGCAAGAAAAAAGGAGTTTGTAATGCCCGGTAAAAAAGATTTTCTCAAGGAAACAATTCAGCATATTGATATAAAAAAATATAATGTTGTTCCTCTTGTGGATGCAATGGAACATATGGCTTTTTCCGCAAGAAGTCTGAATCGTGCAGCAAGAATTTATGATAAAATGATTAACGATAAAGAATGCGGAATTATTCTTACTCTTGCCGGAAGTATTTTTAGCGCCGGTTTGAAAAAAGTTGTTTATGATCTTGTTATGAATAATATGGTTGATGCAATTGTTTCCACCGGGGCTGTTATGATTGACCAGGATTTTTTTGAAGCGCTTGGGTTTAAACATTATAAAGGTACACCTTTCAGTGATGATAATCTCTTAAGAGATCTGCATATAGACAGAATTTATGACACTTATATTGATGAGGATGAACTAAGAGTTTGCGATGAAACATGTGCAAAAATTTTTAACAGCCTTGAGCCTCGTCCTTACTCTTCGCGTGAACTGATCTGGGAATTTGGAAAATACCTTCAAAATAATGGAGGACCAAAGGTTGATGATTCTGTTATTTTTTCCTGCTATAAAAAGAACGTCCCGATATTCGTTCCTGCTTTTTCAGATTGTTCTGCAGGATTTGGTTTTATAGTGCATCAAACTCAAAATCCCGCTAAGCATGTTTCAATTGATTCAGCAAAAGATTTTCTTGAACTGACAAAAATAAAGCTCAACTGTAAAGAGACAGGAATTTTTATGATTGGCGGCGGTGTTCCGAAAAATTTTACACAGGATATTGTAGTTGCAGCAGATATTCTTGAAGAAGATGCATCCATGCATAAGTATGCAATTCAAATTACAGTTGCGGATGAAAGAGATGGTGCGCTTTCAGGTTCAACTTTAAAAGAAGCAAGCTCCTGGGGTAAAGTTGAAACCACTTTTGAACAGATGGTTTATGGGGAAGCGACTATTTGTATGCCTTTAATTACAGGCTATGCTTATCATAAAGGAAACTGGAAGAACAGAAAATCAAAAGAGTTTCAAAAAATATTTTCTGTTGAAAAAGAACTTGCTTAAAAAGTTCTCTTATAAATAGGTTTCTAATATAAGGCATATCTGTCCTTAATTATGATATTTTTGGTAAAACCTCAACAATACTTACCTTAAATTTGAATTACAAAAAAATTAACCCCAAATTTAAATGTCTGTTTGATTAAAGGTAGAAAATTTCTATGCGTATAATAATAGCAGGAATGGGTGATGTTGGTTATCAGCTTGCTAAACAGCTTTCACAGGAGGCTCATGATATAATTGCCATTGATACGAACCAGCAGAGACTTACTTATACCGATGCAATGGCAGATATTCTTACCATAAATGGATCCTCCACTTCAGTTAGTGTATTGGAACAGGCAAATATTAATCGGGCAGATTTGATTGTTGCAGTCACTTCATCTGAAGAAGTTAATATTACAACTGCAATCCTTGGCAAAAAGCTGGGGGCAAAAAAAACTATCGCCCGCATAGCAAATGCAGAATACCTTTCAGCTAAATCAAAAATTAATTTCACAGAATTAGGGATAGATTATATGATTTATCCTGAACAGCTTGCTGCTACTGAAACAGTGAATTTAATATTAAGAACTGCAGCAACTGATGTTCTTGAATTTGAAAAGGGCAAGTTATCTGTTCTTGGCTTAAAGTTAGATAAGAATGCACCTGTTATGCACAAAAAACTTGCTGATGTTGCTAAAGAATATACGAATGAGAATTTCAGAATCGTTGCTATTTTCAGAAACTTTAAAACCATAATTCCATCAGGTAATGATAAATTTTTACCGAACGACCAGGTATTTGTTATTACTACTCCTGAAGGAATGGATATGGTTTTGAAACTTTCAGGAAAAGAGAATCTTAAATTTGAAAACATAATGATTCTCGGCGGAGGAAAAATTGGAAGACGGGTTGCTGCACTTCTTGAATCAACAATGAAAGTGAAGCTGATTGAATCTAATAAAGAAAAAAGTTTTGAGCTTGCTGATACTCTCAAAAGTACACTTGTAATCCAGGGTGACGGCAGAGATATAGATTTACTTGCGCAGGAAGGGATAATTGATATGGATGCTTTCATTGCACTGACTGAAGATGCCGAAACAAATATTATTACTTGCCTTATGGCGAAACATCTTGGTGTAACAAAAGCAATTGCTCTTGTAGACAAAGTTGATTATATCCCGCTGACTCAAACAATCGGGTTGGATTCTCTCATCAATAAAAAATTAATTGCAGCTAATAATATTTCAAGATTTATACGCCGGGGTGAAGTTTTAGAAATTGCAACTCTTGAAGGAATTGATGCAGAAGTTCTCGAATACATTGCACATCCGAATTCAACTATAACCCAAAAGAAAGTTAAGGATCTTCATTTTCCTAAAGAAGCAATAATCGGCGGGATTATAAGAGATGGAAAAAGCTCTATAATAATTGGTGAATCCCAAATCCATCCAAATGATAAAGTTGTCGTATTTTCCCTTCCTGATGGAGTAAATAAAATTGCAAAGTTCTTTGAATAATGAATTATAAAGTTATAGCTCATATACTGGGGTTCCTGCTTCTGATTATCGGAACTTTAATGCTTACAGCAATTCCTTTTTCTTTTTATTACCACGATAACGATATCCCAGCAATATTAATTTCCGGTCTCGGTACTTCTCTGGTTGGATTTTTACTCTGGTATTCAACTCTAAAAAATGATGATAAAGAAATAAAAAAAAGAGAGGGTTACCTTATTGTTTTTCTCGGCTGGGTTATTATGTCCTTATTCGGAACTCTTCCTTTTATAATTTACGGAAGCATACCAAGCTTTACAGATGCTTTCTTCGAAACTATGTCCGGTTTTACCACAACGGGAGCCTCTATATTAACAAACATTGAAGCATTACCTCACGGGCTTTTATTCTGGAGAAGTATGACTCACTGGATTGGCGGAATGGGAATCATAGTTCTTTCGCTTGCGGTTCTGCCAATATTAGGTATCGGAGGAATGCAGCTTTACCAGGCTGAAGTTGCAGGACCAACAAAAGATAAAATTCATCCCCGTGTACAGGAAACAGCAAAAAGGTTATGGGGAATTTATGTGCTGCTGACAGGTGCTGAAACAATTCTTTTACTCATAGGCAAAATGAATTTGTTTGACGCCCTCTGTCATTCTTTTGCAACACTTGCCACAGGAGGATTCTCACCAAAGAATGCGAGTATAGCTTTTTATCATTCTCCTTTTATAGAATATGTAATAATATTTTTTATGTTTCTTGGAGGAACAAACTTTGCTCTCCATTATTTTGCTTTGCACGGAAAATTATCTGCTTATTTCAAGGATAGTGAATTCAAATTTTATATTATTTTTATTTCGATAACAGTTGTTTTAGTAACACTCTATTTATTTCTTGTAAACAATCAAGCTCTTGAAGTTTCTTTTCGAAATTCTGCATTCAGCATAATGACAATATTAAGCTCAACAGGATTTGTAACTGTAGATTATGAAAAATGGGCACCTTTCTTTACTCATTTCTTTTTACTTCTTTTATTATTCGGTGCATGCGCAGGTTCAACAAGCGGCGGAGTAAAAATGGTTCGTTACCAGCTGCTTCTTAAAAATAGTTTTTTAGAATTAAAACGTTTGATACATCCAAGTGCAGTTCTGCCTGTCCGGCAAAACGGTCATGCAATCTCCCAGGAAATTATTTCAAAGGTTGCAGCTTTTGTACTTTTATATCTTGCTATCTTTGGAGTAAGCTCATTAATAATGTCAATCCTTGGTCTGGAAATTACCTCAGCTATGGGTTCAGTAGCAGCCTGTATGGGAAACATCGGCCCCGGTTTAGGTTCAACAGGACCGGTTACCAACTTTAGTTTAGTCCCTACATTGGGTAAATGGTTATTAAGTTTTGATATGCTTTTGGGAAGATTGGAACTCTATACAGTACTGATGATTTTAAGACCTTCCTTCTGGCGGGAATAAAACTTCTTAAAAAAATTTAACCTGAGAAAAATTACTCCTACTTATAAATTTTATTTTCACCTATTGCATGCGTTGCCTGTTGAATAAAAGCTAACAACTTTTTGTTCAGGTCATCAATTTCATCTTTTAAATTTAAACTAAGATTATTTTTTAACTGTGGATCTAAATGATAATTAAAAATTTTCGGTGCCTGGGTTAAATCATTTAAGAGGACATAATCGTCAGATATAATTCCATAATATGAACCATATTTTACAAAAGCATATTTTTCTTTTGTACTATCAACTGCTGAAAAACCCATTGAAGAATAAACAGTTTTTATTTTTAATAATTCCAGAATTGTAGGAAGCACATCTGTATGCGAAACAGTTCTTTTATTTTTTGCAGGCTTAATCAGTGAAGGAGAATAAATTAAAAAAGGGGAATGGAATGCCGTATAAAATCCTGTCCGCGTATCGAAAAGTGTATGATCACAGGTTATAATGAAAATTGTGTTATTAAACCATGCTTCCTGTGAAGCTTTTTTAAAAAATTGCTCCAGACTGAAATCAGAATACCTTACTGCCCTTTCAATCTCAGATTCATTTTTATATTGCTCAAATAAGTTTAACCTGTTATCTGGTATTTTATATGGATCGTGTGAAGAGAGAGAAAATATTGCTGAGCAAAATGGTTCTTTAAAAGAGCTGATAACTTTTTCTGTTTGAAGAAAAAAAGGTTCATCGCAAATTCCCCACATACCATCGGTTAAATCATCATTTAAATTCGGGTAAGATTCTTTTCCATAATATTTAATAAACCCGGCAATTTTTGTAAATGCATCAAATCCCATTGTACCGGTTACACCACCATGGTGAAATGAAGTTATGTAGCCTTTCTCAGATAAAATCGAACCGAGTCCTCTTATTTTATCCGACTCTGCAAGAGAGCCTATTATTGAATTTGAATATATCGCCGGTAATGAAGCAAGTATAGATGGAATACCCTCAATCGAGCGCTGACCGCTAGCAAAATAATTTGTAAATAATATTCCACCGGCAGCAAGTTTGTCAAAAAAAGGAGTAAAAGATTTTTCTCCTGTAATGCTTCCAACAAATGAAGCTGACCAGCTTTCCATTATAAAAATAACCACATTCATTTTTTTTATTTCGCCAGACGGTGATTTACTCCGCATAAATGGATATGCCGGGTCAAGCATTTTTTCATCGTCAGCTTTAATTATTCTCTGGATTATTTTGTTTGCTTCATCATTAGAAAAAAAAGAAAACTCGGGAAGCTTTTGCTGGAAATAACTTGATACTACGGTATAAGTGGTATTAAGAGTCAGGTAACCCTGTTCCATCTGGTTATTTGTAAAAGCATTTGCTATACGAATAGGTTTAAGCTGTATGCCGCCGCGTATTGCAATTACACTAAAAATAATTATAAGAATGAAAGAGACTGATGCAGATACATAGTTAAAAGTTAAATTTATTTTCCCATCGGCTTTTTTATAAAGATATCTTGCAAAAAGAAAAAAAGAAATACAGGCAAGAATAAAAATGGTAAACAAAATAAAATGATTAGCAATTAAACCGGGAATTGTTCTTACAATATCGGGAAGCATTGTATAAGGTTCCCAGAGCAATCTTCTTTCAATCGTTGGGAAGTAACCGTAATCTGCAATGTTAAGGCATATTGCCGTAATATTAATTAAAAAAAACAAGAAGAATAAAAAATACCTGTACCATTTTTGCTTTCTTAAATTTACGGGAAGATTAAAAAGCAGCAGGACAGGTAAATTTATTATAACAATTGCAGACAGATCAAAACGAACCCCTTCCAGAAAATTTTTTAAGATTTCAAGGGAATTTATATTAGCAAAGAAATTATGGTTCGCTATATAAAATCCAAAACGCAGTAATGAATAAATAAAAATTAAAAAAACTAGAAATATGAGACTGATAATTATTTCTCTTGAAAAGATATATCTGAAAAGTTTATTCAATTGATTACAAACGGAGAATTATAAATATCTTAAATCAAAAATTAAATTAGATATATAAAATTGTTTTTTCAATTAATATAAATGAATTAACCGGCAGGAAGTGTAAAAATAAATTTACTTCCTTTTCCCTCATCACTCTCTACCCATATTCTTCCACCTTGCGCCAGTACAAATTCTTTCGATATTGCTAAACCTAAACCCCATCCGCCTGAGGCGGATTGTCTTGATTTTTTGCCAACCTGTGTAAACCTCTGAAATAATTTTTCCTGGTCTTCTTTTGAAATTCCAGGACCATTATCCTTTACAGAGAACCTGACTTCATTATCCATTTTAAAAGCTGAAATTTTTATGTGATCATTTTGCCGGGAATATCTAATCGCATTATTTAAAAGATTCACCAGCACAAAAACAACTTTTTCAAGATCCGCTTTTACAGATGGTAAATTTTCATCTATTTCTGTTTCAAGCTCAATATTTTTTTCTGCAGCCTGCATCATTAGTGCAGTAACGCCAAGTTCAATTATGTCTTCAGGTTTTACCGGAGTAAATTTTAACTTTATATTGCCCGTCTCTATCTGCGAATAATCCAGCAGCTCGTTAATAACTCTCGATAACCTGTTGCTTTGCAGCCTGAGTGAGTTCAGGATTTCTTTTTGTTCATTGCTTAAATCACCTATTCTTTTATCCTCCAGCAATTTTAAGCTTAGGTTAATAGACGATAATGGTGTTTTTAATTCGTGCGAAGCAGTTGCTAATAAATTTGTTTTAGCAGTATCACGTTCCTGGTATTGAGTTATATCCCTGAGAAGAATAAGATTTCCTATAAATATTTCCTGTTTAGAAAATTCAGAATAAGTAACAATGTCTTCCGTTTCAATTTTATAAAAAACTTCTTTGTTATTTTTTATTATTCTCAGGGGCTTGGCTTCATTATCTCCTTCTTTTATTTTAATTGCAGTTCTGAATATTTCTCTTAAAAGATCATTGCTAACTGCAATGTCAGGCAGGTATTGAAATAAAATATCATTCTGTGTTAGTCCGGTTAGTTCATAAATAGTATTATTAGCAATAACTATTTTTCTGTTTTCATCAATAAGTAAAACTCCGTCATCAAGGTTGTCAACCAGAGCTTCCGTTCTTTTTTGTTCAAACAAAAGCTGGTCAATATGTTTAGCTTCGTATAGTTTTAAACGTTCAGCCATTATATTAAATGCTGAAGCAAGCTCACCGAGTTCATCTTTTGAGTTTACTTCAAGCTTCTGTTCATATTTCCGTTCGCTGATTGATTTGATTCTTTCCGTGAGTTCTTTTATTGGTTCAACAATCCTGGCCGGAAAATAAAAAATAAATATCAGCGTAATGATTATGCTGATAGCTGCTACAACTGCCATATAAATTGTTATTTCCCCTGAAAGCTTCTGCATTTCGGTGCTTTTCTTTTTTACTGCAAACATATTGAGTTTATAAATTTCATTAATTGTCTGCTTCGTTTTTAGGTACCGTTCAAATAACTGATTGAGGTCAGACTCACTAAAATCTCTGTTTGATTTTATTTCATTGTATGTATCGAGATAATTCCTGTAATCATTATGGAGCTCATTTACTAATTCTGCTTCACCGGTTTCCGTAATATTTTTTGTTTCCTCATCCAGTTTCTTTTCAAAAATATTTTTTTCTTCTATAACAGAATTTACAATTACAGAATCATTACGCTTATTGGTTTTTATCTGGCCGGACTGCAGCAAATATATTCCTTCAATTGAATTGAGCATCTGGAAAGTATATTCGACGGAAGTGTAATTATTAATTATTGTTCCCTTTGTTTCTTCAGCAAGTTTGTTTGTAAACAGAATGCCAAGAACACTAAGTAAAATTATGAAGAGAAATAAAAATAATATCCCGAGAGTTATTTTACTTTTTAATTTTTTCATTTGAGGATACCATAAAAATATCAATGTTTTCGCGGGAAGTATAATAAGTTAGTTCACGGAAAAAATTTTTCGGCTTTAACCTGTAAAGAATAGAAAATACAGGTTTACCGATTACAATTAATGATGCTTCTTTTCTTTTGGCAAATTCCACAATTGATTTTGCAATCTCGCTGCTGCTAATTTCAGTTACTTCAGCACCAAGCTCTGTTGCAAGCTTAAAATTATTAATTAAATGTCTTTGAATCGCCGGATTAATTCTGTCAGGTTTTTCTTTATCAGTTTGCACGTATGCAATAAACCATTTTGAGTTATAAAGGGCTGCAAGCTGGGATGATTTTCTTACAAGCCTTTTACCGGATTCAAAGTTAGTACTTAATGCTGTTACGATTGCATTAATTTTTTCCCGGTTAGGAAGCGGAATTTCCTTTATAATTTTTCTTTCAACCTGCCGGGAAACTTCTTTCAAAGCAAGATCGCGAAGCTGTAAAAGTTTATCTTCCTGGAAAAAATTCTGCAGGGCAATCGGAACTTTCTTAAGATCATAAATTTTTCCTTCCTTAAGACGATCAATCAATTCATCAATAGTTAAATCTACGTTTACAACCTCATCTGCTATTTGAATAATGCTGTCGGGAACTCTTTCTGTTATTTTAATTCCGGTTATCTTTTCAACACGCTCATTAATACTTTCAATATGCTGAATGTTTACAGTGCTTATAACATTTATCCCTGCATCGATTAATTCCTTTACGTCCTGCCAGCGTTTTTCATTTTTAGAACCGGGTACATTTGTATGAGCAAGTTCATCAACTAAAACAATCTCAGGTTTATGAAGTAAAATTGCATCAACATCCATTTCTTCAAGCTGTTTGCCTTTATAAAAAATTTTTTTCCTCTCGATAGCGGGAATTCCTTCGGTGAGCTTCGCGGTTTCTTTTCTGGAATGTGTTTCTATATATCCGATCATTACATCAACTTTTTCTTCAAGGAGCTCTTTTGTTTCAAGAAGCATGCGATAGGTTTTTCCAACTCCTGCCGCCATTCCAATATAAATTTTCAGCTTCCCCTGTTTTGAGGAACGGATAAGATTGAGAAATCTTTCTGCCGATATGGAAATCTGAGGTTCCATAATATTACAGACTTAAACCTGCTGTTATATATCCTTTTTCATTCCTTGGATTAATTATAAATGAAACAAAAATTGGTATATTTATTTCCTCTGAAATCACAAGACTTTTTGTAACTCTAATTCCAATATTAATGAAATTAATATTTTCAGTATTATAAATTAAAGAATTCTCTTTGCTTCCGCCTGCTATCCCTAAAAATGAATCTAGTTTTATTTCATTAATAATTGCTGAATACAACAATTCGAAATAAGTGTTATTTCCAGGATCACTATAGAAATTATAGTAACCCGAAATTATTACAGGAAAATTTTCCTTGTATAATTTTAATCCTGCTTCAAGTAAATGAGCCCCGGTGCCATCTTTAAAATTAAAAAAACTCCTTCCTCCATTTGGATAATAATAATCTGTAACTAAAGGAGTTATAATTACACCACGTAAATTAAAATTATAACTAAACCAAATATCGATCTCATCAGATGCAGAAGTTTGATTTGATAAAGTATAAGCTCCCCAAAAACCAAGAGTGACATTTTGAAACGAAAGACTAATTGATGGTTGTGCACTTGGAGTAGATGCGATATCTATTCCCCTCCAGATATATCTGCTTACTAAATCAATAGTTTGGGATACATTAAATTTTTCCTGCGCAATTGAAAATGTTGACAGAAATATTATTAGTGAAAGAATAGTTTTTGTTTTCATTTTAGTTTTTAATTTTATTTTTTAACTATTTTAATTCGTCCAGGGCAAGATTTAATTTTAAAACATTAACTCTTTCCGGTCCGAACATTCCAAGAAATGGTTTCTCGATATTTTCTTCAACTAACTTTTGCAAAGCCTGTCTATCAATATTTCTTGAGTCAGCTATTCTTGGAATTTGAATGAAAGCTGCTTGTGAAGAAATGTGAGGATCCAATCCGCCGCCGGATGCCGTAACGAGATCAGAAGGTATTTCACTTCTTTTTACTTTTGGATTTTTATCTAGGAATTCCTGAATTCTTTTTTCAACATCAGCTAAATAATCCGGGTTCGTTGGACCTTTGTTTGAACCGCCGGTTGAGGCTGCGTTATAATCAACTGCAGAAGGTCTTCCCCAGAAATATTTATCCGAGTAAAATTTCTGTCCGATGTTTTCAAAGCCAACCAGTTTACCATTCTTATAAATTGGTAAGCCGTTCGCCTGGTTTGGAAATATTAATCCTACTACCCAAATAAGTAACGGGAATAATAATCCAAATAAAATTAAAGTTGCGAAGTTGAGTTTTATGTCTTTTCCCGAAGGGATGGATTCCCATATTATGTTTTTCATTTTTTAAGTTCCTTCTCATTCTGTCATTGCAAACTAGTCTTCTCCAAGTGAAGCAATCTTTAATCACTGTAAAGGAGATTGCTTTGTCCCGTCGGACTCGCAATGACATTATTAAAAAAACAATGCCACTACTAAATCAATCAGTTTTATTCCAATGAACGGTATTATTAATCCGCCCAGGCCGTAAATCCACAGGTTTCTTACGAGCAATGCTGTTGCACCAATTGGTTTGTACTTTACACCTTTTAACGCAAGAGGAATAAGCGCCGGAATAATAAACGCATTAAAAATTACAGCAGATAAAATTGCAGACTCCGGACTTGCGAGTTTCATAATATTCAATGCGTTCAGCCCGGGAATACTTGCAGCAAATATTGCCGGAACAATTGCAAAGTATTTCGCAACATCATTTACAATTGAGAATGTTGTAACATTGCCTCGCGTAATCAACATCTGCTTTCCAATTTCAATTACTTCAAGAAGCTTGGTTGGATCGTTATCAAGATCAACCATGTTCGAAGCTTCTTTTGCAGCTTGTGTTCCTGAATTCATCGCGACACCAACATCTGCCTGAGCAAGAGCAGGTGCATCGTTTGTACCATCACCCATCATTGCAATTAGTTTTCCTTCTTTCTGTTCCTGTAGAATATAATTCATCTTGTCCCGGGGTTTTGCTTCTGCAATGAAATCATCCACTCCAGCTTTACCTGCAATGTACTTTGCTGTTAAAGGATTATCGCCAGTAACCATTACAGTTTTTACACCCATCTTTCTTAATCGTGCAAAACGTTCCTGGATACCCGGTTTAATAATATCCTCAAGCTGAATGACACCAAGAATTCTTTTATTCACTGCAACTGCAAGAGGAGTCCCCCATTCTCTGCAATTTTATTTATTAGATTTTCTGCCTGGGAAATTGCGCCGTCAGTTCTGTTTGCATAAGTTTTTATTGCATCCCATGCACCTTTACGGATTTGTGTTCCTTCAGGTAAATCAACTCCGCTCATTCTCGTTTCTGCTGTAAATGGAATGAACTTAACATTTGAATATTCTTTCTGAACAACAACATTATTTTTTTCAGCAAGTTCAATTATTGATTTTCCTTCAGGAGTTGAATCAGCTAGTGAACTAAGAGTAGAATATTTCATAAACTCAACCTGGTCTATTCCATCCAAAGGATAAAAGTTTGTTGCTTTCCTGTTACCGATTGTAATTGTTCCTGTTTTATCAAGCAGTACTGTATCAATGTCGCCAGCGTTCTCAACGGCTTTGCCGGATTTTGCAATTACATTTGCACGAAGAGCTCTGTCCATTCCCGCAATACCAATTGCTGAAAGTAATCCGCCAATTGTTGTTGGAATCAAACAGACGAATAATGAGATTAAAGCAGTAACAGTAATTGTTGTATTTGAATAAACACTGAACGGTTAAAGGGTAACTGTTACAAGAAGAAAAATTAAAGTAAAACCGGCAAGAAGAATTGTCAAAGCAATTTCATTCGGAGTTTTTTGTCTTTTAGCTCCCTCAACGAGCTCAATCATTTTATCCAGGAAAGATTCGCCTGCCTGTGTGGTTACCTTTACTTTAATTTTATCCGAACGGACAACTGTTCCGCCAATAACACCTGAATGATCTGTCCCTGCTTCTCTTATTACAGGAGCAGATTCACCGGTAATTGCAGATTCATCAATCGATGCAATTCCTTCTATTATTTCTCCATCCATTGGAATAACGTCACCGGTTTCAGCAAAAAAAACATCTCCTTTTTTTAATTGTGATGAACTGACTTTCTTAATTGAACCGTCACTCAATACAAGCTTCGCCTCAGTTTCATGTCTTGTTTTTCTTAATGATGCCGCCTGAGCTTTGCCCCTTGCTTCAGCAATTGCTTCTGCAAAGTTTGCAAACAAAACTGTAAGCAATAGTAGGAGAGTTATTAAAAGATTGTAAATGAATGAACCTTGCACTGAATCTGGTGACAAAGAAACAAATGTAACATAAAGCATAATCACAGTTCCAATTTCAACGGTGAACATAACCGGATTTTTCATCATATCTTTTGGATTCAGCTTTGTAAAAGACGCAGCAATAGCTTCTTTAATTAAAGCCGGCTCGAATAGTTTCAAATTTCTTTGGCGTTTCATTTTATTATCCTGTTAACTAATTATAATGAGAAAAATTCTGCAATAGGACCAAGTGTTAATGCCGGGAAAGAATGATAATGCTGCAACAACAATTAGAACTCCGAGTAATACAATTCCGAATGTAATAGTATCAACTTTTAATGTTCCTTCAGATTCGGGAATAGTTTTTTTAGATGCAAGTGAGCCTGCAATTGCAATAGGACCAATTATCGGTAGGTATCTTCCAATTAACATCACGGTTCCGCAGGCGATATTCCAGAATGGAGTATTATCACCAAGCCCTTCAAAGCCGGAACCATTATTTGCTGCAGCAGATGTAAATTCATAAAGCATTTCTGAAAAACCGTGGAATGAAGGATTGTTTAACCATCCAATTGCCTGATTGTTTGCAGCAGTAAATGCAGCGATTGCAGTTCCAAGCAAAATCAAAAACGGATGAAGAAGAATTACGAGTGAAGCAATTTTAACTTCTCTTGCTTCTATTTTTTTACCAAGGAATTCAGGTGTTCGTCCAATCATTAATCCGCCAATGAAAACAGCAATTACAACAAACATAAAAAAGTTTATGAACCCTACTCCTACTCCGCCAAAGATTGAGTTTATCATCATATCAATCAAAAAGATTCCTCCTGATAAAGGAGTTTGACTATCGTGCATCGAATTGACAGAACCATTTGAAGTTGACGTTGTTGAAACTCCCCACAATGCAGAAGCTTCGGAACCAAAACGAACTTCCTTCCCTTCCATACTTCCCATCGGCTGCTGAATTCCAAGTTTTGCAATTTCCGGATTACCAGAACTTTCAAAGCTTATTGCTGAAGTAACAAAGATCAGAAAAACTGTTAGCGTTACGAAAAAGAAAATCCAGGCAAGCTTTTTTCTGTTAAGATAAAAGCCAAATCCAAAAAGGAGTGATGCAGAAATAAATAGTATTGAAAAATTTGATGCAATGTTTGTAAAATAATTTGCATTCTCAAATGGATGAGTCGAATTTGGTCCAAAATATCCACCGCCGTTTGTACCAAGCTGTTTAATGGCAACAACAGAAGATACTGGTCCGGTGGCAACTTGAACTAGTATCACCTTCAAGAGTGTGAACTTCCTGAAGTCCATTGAAGGTTTGAGGCATACCATTTAATAAAAAAATAATAGCAACTACGAATGAAAGAGGAAGTAGAATTCTCGTTAAACTTTTTACGAATAAATTATAAAAATTTCCAAGGTCAGTCGCTTTCTTCTGAGCTATTCCTTTAAATAACAAAGCCAACGCAGCTATCCCAACCGCAGCGGAAACAAACTGCATGAAACCAATTACAAGCAGCTGAGAAAAATATGACAAACCAGTTTCACCCGAATAGTGCTGAAGGTTTGTATTCGATACGAAGCTCGTTGCTGTATTGTATGCGAGGGTTGCTTCCATCGAAACAATTTTGACAGGGTTCCAAACCGGAATCGATCCCTGTATCATTAAAATTATTATAGACCAGAGGAAGAAAACAAGGTTAAGCCGAAGCATAGCAATCATGTTCTGTTTCCAGTCCATAGTTTCGCCAGGATTTATTTTACAAATCCTGAAAATGAAATTTTCCAGGGGTGAAAGAAAATCCGTCCAGGTTTTTTCACCTTTAAAAACTCTGCTTATATATTTTCCATAAGGATATGCAAATACAAAAACAAGCAGAAGAATAAATACAACACCTGATATTTCTGAATTCATATTATTTCCTTTTTCATTAATGTTATTGCGAACCCTGATTTATGAGGTTGAAGCAATCTCTATTTAAAGTTTGCTTCGTTCGCAATGACATTGTTTTCAAAATTTTTCCGGTTTGATTAAAGCGTAAAAAAGATAAGCAAAAACTATTACGCTTATTATTAATAGTACAACCATTGCAACTCCTTACAGTTTATCAAAGAATTGAACTGATTTAAACATTAACCAGAAGCAAATAGCCCCTAGCAGAATCATTCCTATTTCCAGCATATTGTTTCCTTAAAATTTTGTATTGATATACTATTTGAATGCCGGCTGAAGGATTGTTGAAATTTTTATTGGTTTAGCAAAAATTTTTTATGATGATAAATAATGAACACTAAAAAATCATTTCATTATGGAAGGCTGGATTTTCAAAACGGAAGGGCTTAAAAAATATTGTTAATGAATTTTGAGAAATAAGCTAATCTTTTTTTTGCATAAATTTTGTTTTATAAAAAGTAAATAAAAAAAGAATCCAGCTATGAAAACTTCAAACAAAATTTTCAGCGTATCTGTCGGAAGACAATATTTTTTTGCAACTGTTGTGCTTTTCATTTTTATAGTGCTGCTTTATTATATCCAGGATATAATTGGTTACCAGACTGTTTCATTAATTCTTCTGCTTATAATTTTTCTTCTACCGCTTTTTAATTTTGAAAGAGGACCGATAATATTATCTGCAATAATAAGTGCCCTTGCCTGGGATTATTATTTTATTCCGCCGCATTTTACAATGCACATAGCAAAAACGGAAGATGTGGTTACATTGTTTATGTTTTTTATAGTAGCAATTACAAATGGAATTTTAACTTCCCGCCTTAAGGAACAGAAAAACGAAATGAAAGAAAAGGAAAGGAGAACTGATGCTTTTTATAACCTGGTAAAGTATTTATCTCCGGCAAAAAATCTTGATGATATTTTAAAAATAGCCGTTCAGCAAATTCAAAAAGTTTTTGATTCTGAAACTGTAATATTTTTTTCGGAAGATCAGAACAGGCTGAAAAGGGAACCTCACCCCGCAAGTAATTTTACTCCGGATGAAATGGAATGGCTTTCGGCTGAAACTTCATTTATAAGTAAAATTGAAACTGGTAAAACTACCGGCACCGTGGAAGGTGCTGAAGCTATTTATTTTCCGGTTGAAATTAATGATTCGGTAATCTGTATTATGGGAGTGAAGATAAATGATGAGCTGGTATCAAATTTTTCTGAAAAAGAATTTCTAAGAAATTTTATTAAAGAAATTTCCCCGTTTATTGAAAGGCATGTAAACTACTCTAAACCGTATGCCTGAAGTTTCCTGTATAATGTTGTTAGTCCGATGCCAAGAATTTCAGCAGCTTTGGTTTTATTTCCTTCTGTTTGTTTTAAAACCGAAAGTATATGATGTTTCTCCACATCTTCAAGATTTAATGAAGCTGAATTAAGAACAGATTTATTTAAAATATCCTTTGGCAATGAAAATTCATTTAGTGTTTTTCCTTCTGATAATATAACAGCCCTCTCAATAATATTTCTTAGTTCCCTAATGTTCCCCGGAAAATCATACTGTTTAAGTTTCGCGAAAAATTCTTTGCTTACATTTTCAAAATTTCTTCCCAGCTTCTGCGAGTAATATTTAATAAAGTATTCTGCAAATTGCTGTATATCTTCTTTCCTATTGCGAAGAGATGGAATTTCAATTTTCATTACAGAAATCCTGTAGTAAAGATCCGACCGGAAATTTCCATTCTCAATTTCTTTTTCAAGATTCCTGTTTGAAGCTGCAATTATTCTTACATCAACCTGGGTTGGTTTTGTATCGCCGGCTTTAATAAAATTGTTTGTCTCTAAAACTCTTAAAAATTTTGCCTGGAGTGAAAGATCGAGTTCCCCAATCTCATCAAGAAATAATGTACCTTTGTGTGCTTCTTCGAACAAGTCCTTTTTTATTTTTTGTTGCCCCTGTAAAAGCTCCGGCAACATATCCAAACATTTCAGATTCAAGAAGGTCTTTTGCAATTGCACTGCAATTTACCGCAACAAAATTATACCTGTTTCTTTCTCCCGAATAATGTATTGACTGGGCAAAAATTTCTTTTCCTGTTCCGGTTTCTCCCGAAAGCAGAACAGGGACATCAGTTGCCGCAACTCTTTTTGCAATATCAACTGCTTCTTTAATTGCTTCGGAACTGCCGATAATATTTTTGAAATTGTATTTCTCACCAACCTGTTTTTCCAGGTGTTCTATCCGGTAACTCATTCTTGCTTTTTCAATTGCACGCTGAATTACAGGAATAATTTTATTGTCTTCATCCCCCTTGGTTATATAATCAAATGCACCTTCCTTTATTGCTTTCACACCGTCTTCAATTGTTCCGAATGCGGTAAGGACTATAACTTCAGTAAGCGGGTTTATATTTTTAAGCTTTTTTATCAGCTCGATTCCATTTAAATCCGGCAAGCGAACATCGGTAACTACAACAATAAACTCCTCCTTCTGCGCCAGGGCTAAGCCGGATTTTGCATCTGCGGCAGACTGAACCTTAAATCCTTCAAGACTTATTAATCTTGAAAGTAAACCTCTCAGTTCAGTTTCATCATCAATAATTAAAACAGATTCTTTCATAAAAGTATATCAAATTTTTTAGGTAGTGTTAAAATATCAAAATCTCGTCTCAGGTTTAAATTTGCAGATTATCTCCTTAACTCTTTTAAAAAAAATATTCTTTTGCAAAGTGCAACTATGAATTAAAGATTATTCAAAACTCAATATGAAAATGAATTTGTTCTTCCCTTTTAATTTTTATTTGATTACGTTGCATTAAGCTTTTTAAGCTTACAAGGGAGTTTACAGTATGGGTAAGGTTGGGGGTGGGATATTTTTCCTGGTAATTTATTCTTTGGGTTCTTTTATCGGGGTTGGTATTCTGCTCATTAGTCCTGTTTTAGTCCTCTCTTTAAGGCACATTGTTTGTGTCAATTCAGTAGTATCAAATAAAATAAAACTTGCTTTATGGCAACAATATTTTTCGGGTTTTATTTAAAGCATTAAATAAAGTTGGGAAAATGAATTGGTCATTTACAAGATGGGTTAAGTTTACTTTCTTTACATCCTTATTATTAACTGCAGCACTTTATTCCCAACATCAAACAGATATCCCCTGGCCGACACTTGCAAATTCAGATTGGCCAATGATAAAGCATGACCCACAATTTACAGGGCGTTCACCATATAAAGGTCCGCAGACTCCAACAGTTGTTTGGACATTGGATATGCCTTATGGAATATTTTCAGGACCCGTAATAGGAGAAAACAACGATTTATTTTTTGGTTCTTATTATGTGTTTGCAGATTATTTTTACTCATATAGCCCCGATGGTAAATTTATTTGGGAATATCAGACGGGTAGTGGACGGGCAACTCAATCAGGGATTTTAATTGATTCCAGCAATACAATTTATTTTGGTTCACGGGATAGTAATTTTTATGCTTTGAACTCTTATGGGAAATTAAAATGGAAGTATAAGACATTCTCATCAATTAACCAGGAAATAATTCCTAATATTGATTTACAAGGTAATATTTATTTTACAAATAGTTCGGGGAAATTGTATTCAATAAAACCTGATGGAACACTCAAATGGAATGTATCCTATGAAAGTGGCTTTGCAGCTAAATCACCAGTATTTTCATCAGATGGTGTTACAATATATATAGCAGGTCTTGATTCGAACCTCTATGCTCTGAACCTCGATGGCGGTTTAAATTGGAAGTTTAGTTGTGGAACAATACAAAGGGCACCAGTGGTTGATTCATATGGAAATATTTATGTAGTAGCTTCGGGATATCTATATTCTCTAAATCCTGCGGGCAATATTAATTGGAACTATTTTACTTTTGGAACTACTGGTGCTATACCTGCAATTGATAAAGAGGGAAATATTTATACTATTGCTCTTGATACTAATTGTTGTCCTTATTATCAGAAATTAATTTCTTTAACATATAATGGTGATTTAAGGTGGGAGTATATTTTCAATGAGAATGAATTTGATGATTTTTGGCAGCCTTTGATCTGTGATTCCGAGGGTACTGTTTATGTAGGGTCAACATATGGTTATAAATATTATGCTATCTCAAATGATGGGAAACTTAAATGGGAGCTACCTTTAATTTGGGATCAGCAGCAAGTAGATAATACGGGTGCTATAACAAAAGATGGTACATTATTTTTAGGTGTACATCACGTATCCTTAGTTGGAAGCCAAAGGAAAACATTGATAGCTATCAAAGATACAGGTACTGTATCTGTAAATGAAAATAATTCTGAGATAAAAGATTATAAACTCTTGCAAAATTATCCGAATCCTTTTAATCCTACAACAAAAATTACGTATGCATTGCAGGGAGATTCAAAAGCACAAATTAAAGTTTATGAGTATTCTTGGAAAAGAAATAGCCGAACTTGTTAATGAGATCAAATCTGCAGGGTTTTATGAAACAACTTTTAATGGTTCTGATTTAGCAAGCGGAGTTTATATTTACAGAATTACAGCCTTGAAAGGAGATAGAATTCTTTTCAGTCAATCTAAACAGATGATATTAATTAAATAAAAAACAAGTAAAATTTTTTCAAGAGGCTCACCCAGGGTGAGCCTCTTTTATTTTTTTGAAAATTATCTCTTAACCGGGGTTAAAATGAATTTGTTCTTCCCTTTTAATTTTTATTTGATTACGTTGCATTAAGCTTTTTAAGCTTACAAGGGAGTTTACAGTATGGGTAAGGTTGGGGGTAGGATATTTTTCCTGGTAATTTATTCTTTGGGTTCTTTTATCGGGGTTGGTATTCTGCTCGTTGGTCCTGTTTTAGTCCTCTCTTTAAGGCACATTGTTTGTGTCAATTCAGTAGTATCAAATAAAATAAAACTTGCTTTATGGCAACAATATTTTTCGGGTTTTACATAGGTTTAAAAAAGTAATATTTCTTTCCCTGAGATTATTTAAAGGATAAAAGATGAAGTCTTTAGTATTTATTTCACAAGTTTTATTATTAACAGGTTTATTGTTTGCACAAGAGTATAGATCTTACAACACTTTTAACAAAGAAAAAGAGTTGCAAAAATTTGTTGTGCGGGGTGGTAAGATTGAAGAAATTTCTCCGAATGTTTACAAACTAACTTACAGAACCGGGGAAAGCAGAGTATTTAATTTTAACATTAAAGAAAAGGTTAATGATAATGACCCTATTGATACAACAATAATAAATATGTGGGAAATAGATACAACTAAATACAGCAATAAATTTACTTTTTGGCAAAGAGTAGGCATCTACAATCTTAATAGCTATATACCTCCTTTAGTAGATGATTTGAACAGAAATGGAATTCCCGAAATATATGGCAGGCATAATTTATTAGGACCTGTTGAAATATATGAAAGAAATGGAAATGGAATATTTGAATCAATATATTCATTCACTAATTCCGGAACCTTTGCTATAGAAGCAATTGGTGAAATACACGGAACAGGTGAAAAAGAAATTTATCTACTGCATAATGATTTTAATAATGGTGTAATTTACAAAAGTGATTTCATTGGTACGCTGCCGACCATATTTGATTTCATCTTTTATTATGGTAACATATTTTCTATTCTTGACATGACTTTTGGAGATTGGGACAAAAATGGAATTAATGATTGTGCTTTTGTAGGTGCTGATACACTTGGCGTTCCTCTCATTATTATCGGTGAATATAGAGACAGTATTAATAATTTTACAACGGTTTATGAAAAATTAACTGCAGATACTAATTGGGTTAACGTTCCTTCCGGTTTTGCAATTGGGGATTTTGATAATGATGGTAAAACAGAATTAATCGCAGGCGCTACTCAAGGTATTATATATTCTATAGAAGCAGTAAAAGAAAAGTTTTATGAGCTTTCCTGGCAGGGTAATTTTTCTACTCCAAATGCTTACATGAATACAACAACAAACGATATAGATGGAAACGGAAAAATTGAGTTCTGGATTGGAGGACAGGATTTTGAAACTGGAATCACAAGGTTTCAATGTTATGAAGCAATTGATGATAATAATTATAAAACCGTTGCTGTAATTGAACTTAGGTATATCAATTCACTCTATACAAATTATCTTCAGGCAAAAG
>CAWCVZ010000005.1:0-937471 GCA_963798865.1 uncultured Ignavibacteria bacterium
TCAGTGTTGAATTATAAGAAATATTTTGTCCTCACTCATGAATGAAATCATTATCGATTTGTTGTCCGTTCCATGCTTTCCGGATAACGGGCACCCTCTATATTAATATTGGAAACGGCTTCATCAATTTGAAGCAGATCGTTTTCCGAAAGTTCAATCGAAGCTGCTCCAATGTTTTCTTGAAGACGGTTTAACTTTGTTGTTCCGGGAATCGGTACAATCCATGGTTTCTGTGCAAGGATCCAAGCAAGCGCTATCTGAGCAGGAGTTGCTTTTTTCTCTTCAGCAACCTTGTTTAACAAATCAACTAAAGCCTGGTTTGCCTTTCGCGCTTCAGGAGTAAAACGGGGCAGTCTGTTTCGGAAATCATTACTTTCAAAGCTTGTATCTGCATTTATTTTTCCGGTAAGAAATCCTCTTCCCAGCGGGCTGAATGCAACTAATCCGATACCGAGTTCTTCAAGTGCTGGTATTATTTCTTCTTCAGGGCGTCTCCACCAGATTGAATATTCATTTTGAACTGCAGTAACAGGTTGCACTGAATGAGCGCGCAGGATTGTTTTCACGCCAGCTTCTGAAAGACCGAAGTGTTTAACCTTTCCTTCCTTTATTAAATCTTTCACTGTTCCGGCAACATCTTCAATCGGTACATTCGGATCAACACGATGCTGATAAAAAAGATCAATGTAGTCAGTCTTTAATCTTTTTAATGATGCTTCAGCAACTTCTTTAATGTGTTCGGGCCTACTGTCCTGTCCAATCTGTTTTCCATCAGGACCAAATTTAAAACCGAATTTTGTTGCAATAACAACCTGATCACGAAACGGTGAAAGTGCTTCTCCAACAAGTTCTTCATTAGTAAATGGACCATAAGCTTCAGCTGTATCAAAAAATGTAATTCCTAGCTCAACAGCTTTATGAATTAATGAGATCATCTCTTGCTTCTCTGGAAAAGGTGGAAATGCAAAGTTCATCCCCATACAGCCAAGACCTAATGTTGAAACTTCCAAATTGCTTTTCCCAAGTTTGCGTTTTTGCATTTTATATTCTCCTTATATCTTTGTCCTGTTAAAACTTACGATTGAAAAATAAGAAAGTAAATACTTGCAGGACGTATACAAAAGGCGGGTTTCGTGATACGTTTTACGGATTAAGAATATTGTCATTTCAAGCGACTTGTCCGCCGATCCGCTGCAGCGGAGTAGCATAGGCGGAAGGGAGAAATCTTTATACTGCGTGAGAGTAAACTAAAAATGTCAATAAGAACCCTTAAATCATAAATATTTTAATAAAATTTTAATTCGATGCATTTAAGTCTTCTATTATTTTCTTGGCAATCTCTTCTTTAGACAAATTTTCATTTTTATATTCATTGCATAATTCTAAACCCCTATTATTCATTTTGAAGAATGCTCTCGGAACTTCAAAAAATTTGTATAAGTAAGCTCTAATTTCCTCAACTAACTGAATAAAAGCATTCCACCATTCTTGATTTTGTGTAGTATCATCTGGTTTTTTGAAGCAATGTAGATAATTTCCAAGTTTACCATAATAGGAGTTAAGTTTATCTTTGTCAGGAATTTGCATCTGAAATCCTGCACCAATAGTAGCTAGGTAAAAGTTTGTATATTCTAATTTTTTATCAAATTCTGGTTCAGCTTCAAGAATTGCATTAGATAAATTCTTAATTCGATATTCTTTCATATACTTTTCAATTTTCACTGCTTCAGTATTCATGATAACTAGATATTCAAATAAAAATCTTTCAATACAATTTCTTAGTTCGAGAGTTGCATAAAACAAATAACTTCCATCAGGTATTTGAAAACACTTTTCTAAGCAGATGATCGCACGGTTATAGTGCATTGAGGCATCTATAGGATGATGAAAGTTATAATTTCTAGACATTCGTATTAATTGAAATATTCTTGTAGATTAAGATAAATTTTAAATTAATGGCGTCTCAAATATTTCTTAATTGTCTCTTCAATTCCACACTTATATCAATTATCAAAATCATTCCCCCGCCAACTCGCTGGATTTCAATTAGTCCATTATTAGATAGATCTTCTAAAATTACAGTAACGAGTAAATGTGGAATGTTAAGTTGTTCTGATAATTCTTTTGATTCTTGGATTTTCTCATTAACAATCTTGAAAGAAATTTTTCGTTCATATTCTGTGTATTCTGAATAATATTCAGTGGCAAATGATTTAAGTCCAGAGTTGGTAATTGAAAATGCAGGTGTTTTGTCCCCAAGCACTTTTAAAGTTTCTATATAATATTTCTTGTCTAATATTTCCAAGGTATCAAATAATTCCTCTTCTGGTATATCGTATTGTTTGAGTCTCTCAATAAAATCTGAGGTATTAATAAGTTCAGTATTTTTTTCAAAACTAATTTTGCATGCTTCAGAAAAAATTAAAGAATCTAGTTTGCTAAGATCATAGAACTGGAGTTTGTCTATAAATGTATGACGAGGTAAACTACCTAAAGTGGGTTTATTAGTAGTTCCCAGAATTGACATTTTTACTTCATTATATTCTTTGGTGTAATCATTAAGATTACCAACTTTTACCCAAAGCGTGCTTTTCAAACTTTCTGGGATTTCACATTCGTCAATTATAATCGGAATTAATTTAGTTTTTTCTATTAATCTTTTTACAAAAGCCACGTTTAATTCTTCTTTAACCCAAGGTTTTTGACACTAATCTTTGATAGCACAACAATTACAGCATCTGCATTTTTAATTCCCTCTTCAAATATTTTATCAACTAAACTATCACCAGGTTTCATTTCCCATTTGTCAAACCATGCATCTATCCCATCATTACGTAATTTTCTAGCAAATTCTTCAACAAATCTTACTTTATCTTCACTAGCATGACTTACAAATACTTTAGGATTCATTATTACTCCTTAATTAAAATATCTTCATAATCCATCTTACGAATTTTATCTAATATTCTGGGTAATATTTCTTTTCTGTCTAAGAAAACGAATAGAACCACTTAAAAATAAAAACCGCAGAAGATTTTCCTGCGGTTTATTTACCGTTTCCAGGTTAAACTTATTTTAAATCCAGTTTATTATTCGTAAGATCAGCATCTCGGAGAGTTTTATCCAGTATCTCTAATTTTCTAATTTTCTTATTTAAAGGGATGGTAACCTTAAAAATATTTTCACCTTTCATCCACACCGAGGCTTTATAATTAAGTGTATCACAACTGTCATCAGAATAGTTAATCACCAGCCCGATGTGAGCGGGCAGCAATCCCTTCTTCTCAATATTTATTTCATACCAGTTCCTGGTTGTAACATCTTTAATTGATAGGTCTACATATCCATATTGAAAAAACCAGGGCTTAATAAGCCATTCAAGATTTTTACCCGTCACATTTTCAAATGTATAAAAGAAATCATAGGGAACCGGGTGTTTTCCATTCCACCTGTTCATAAATTCCTGCAGCGTGTTTTTAAAAACATCTTTCCCCAGGAAATCCTGCAGAACAAGAAAGAATGATAGCGGTTTATCATAACAGACATAATTATAGTTTGGTCTTTTTATTATGTTGGAGTTTACAAATAAAGGCTCATCACCAAAATTCCCGATAAGACTTTTATAGTCATCGCCAAAAGGTTGATTTGATTCAACCTCTGGATAGACATTTTTAAGGATGCAATAAGTAATAAAAGAATTAATTCCCTCATCCATCCAGGCATAATTTGTTTCGTTAATTCCCATATAAAAAGGAAAGTAAGAATGAAAAATTTCATGAGTTGTAAGCTCATAAGTCTCTTTAAGCTCCATTGTGGTGTCATTTACCATCATCGGATATTCCATTTGATCGAGCCCGTTAAAAACAGTTAGCGATGGATAAGGAAAAGGAACTCCCGGAAAATTGTAAGACATATAACCAATTACTTTTTTGGCGATACCTTCCACTTCATAAAAATCTCTGGATGATTTATTGTAAACTGCACTAATTAAAGTTTTACGCCCTGTTTTTTCATCTACAAGAAGGCTGGATGCATCCCACAAGTAATGGTCACTTAAAGCAAACGCTGCATCTGAAACATTATCAGCAGAAAATTTAAAAGTGTTAAAAGATTTTTGCTGCGTAATGTTTTTATTTAAATAATCCAAGGTATCTATTATATGAATAATACTATCTGAAACTAATGCTTCATTGTAGCGATTAAAATATTTTTCTGTAAATACTTCTTCAGGATTTTGTAACATCCCTGTAGCCCAGACGATATAATTCTGGGGGACAGTAACATCAAGCTTAAAGTTTCCGAAATCATTATAGAATTCAGCATCACCTGTATAATTAAAATTGTTCCACCCATTTATATCATCATAAACAGCCAGTCTTGGGAAAAAGTATGCGACAAAAAATGTAGTCGAATCCACTCTGCCTGTTCTGATTAGAGAACCTTTATTAACAAAATAATTCCATTCAACAGTTAATTTTAATTTCTCTCCCGGCAGAACAAAATCATCTAAGTAAAGAGTAAATGATGTATGATCAAAGAAAAGATTTTTATTGTTATCACCGTAATTAATTTTCCTGCCATTTATGCTCAACTTCGAAATTGTTACACCGTCGGATTCATCTTCTGTATTCACATCGAAATCCCGCCTGTTCCCTTTTTTGTAAAGATCAGGGAAAAGATGAAACACCAATTTTTTCAGAGTATCAGGACTGTTGTTATAATAATCGATGTTTTCATTTCCAATAAGTTTGCGGGAGGATGGATCAAAGTTGATTTTTATTTCATAGTCAGCTTTGTTTTGCCAGTAATCTTTTCCGGGTTTGCCATTATAAGAACGCTTGTTATTTGTGTAAGCCTTCTGAAAATTAATCGGTATGTAGTAACCTGATTGACCAAAAGCAATTGTGCCAATAGACATTACACTAATGAAAAGAAAATATTTTTTATAAGCTTTCAGGTTCATAACACCTTTCCATTTTAATATCTGATCCATTAATTGTCCACTCCGTATTTAAGCTGTCTTTCATATTCTTTAGCATCATAGCTGCCTTTTGATTCCTTAATTAAACCATTGTCGTCAAGCTGCCAAAGTTCGAAACCGCTGATTTTTACTTTCTTCCCGGTTCCGTTTGGACCTGTGTTTGTCCCAGTAAATGTCCAATGAAATTCCACACCTTCTGAAGTTGTAACAAGACTATCCATTGAAACAATTATGTCCGGAAAGGCGGTCATATAGCTTTGTGCAACTTTTGAGATTTCATCTCTGCCTTCAGCAGGTTTTCCATTATTTACATTTAAAGATCCATCCTCTGCATAAAATAAAGAAACAAATTCAGGTCTTTGGCTGCACCAGGCCTGCGCGTAGCTTTTTGCAAAAATATTCAGATTAAATTTCATATCGTCTGCTGTAAGCGGAGTTCCTGAATAGGATAAGTTTATAAACTTCCAAATTCCGTTTTCTTTTATGAGTGTAAAGTAATCCATATTGTGAGATTGCGGAACTCCATAAGTGTACAATGTTGCATCGGCTTTTACAAAAGCCAAATGTCCGTCGGTAATATGAATGGTATATTCTTTAACAGGTTCGTAGTAGGGACGCAGTTTCCTTTCCTTAACACTATCAAAGTATTCCCCAATAGTTATAACAGAAGTAACTCTTTCACCATCTTTTAATCTCACTATTCCGACACACGCTTTATCTGAAACCATTTCCTTAATAGCATCAAGGTTATAGTTTCCTGCAACAGATAAAAATTGTTCTACTGTCTCTTTTACCTCCATCTCATCAGCAGACCAAATCTTGTTTCCGGTTAAATCCTGTGCATTTGTCATTACCGGTACTATAGTGCACAATAAAATAACTGCAGAGGATACACTTCTCAAAATATTTTTCATATAAAGCACCTTCGTGTTTTTGCTAATTAATAATTTTCTGCAATAATACTATTATTATCTAATTAAGGAAAGCAAAGTCATTGATGGCTTCGTTAGAATTATCTTTATAGTTCCCTCAGCAGCTCCTTCATATCCTCCGGCAGTTCAGAATCAAATCTCATAAATTCTTTTTTATGTGGATGATAAAATCCAAGTGTTTTTGCGTGCAAAGCTTGTCTCGGCATTATCTCCAGAAGATTTTCTACTTTACTTTTCATTTTGGGAAGCTGAGAGCCGTAAACAATTTTTCTTCCGCCGTAAGTTTCATCTCCAAAGACAGGATGATTAATACTTGAAAGGTGAACTCTTATCTGGTGTGTTCTTCCTGTTTTCAAATTCAGTTTAAGATATGTCGTAAATTCAAACCGCTCAATCACTTCATATAAAGTTGTTGCAGTTTTTCCTTCAGTTTTTCCTGTCTGCCGGTCAGGCAGACTGACTGCAAATTTTTTCCTGTCGCTTTTACTTCTTACAATGTTGTTTGAAATTTCTCCCTTATTATCTTTAAAAACTCCCCAGCAAATTGCTCTGTATTCTCTTTCAGCGGTATGTTTTGAAAATTGTTCTGCAAGTTTAGCATGCGTAAAATCATCTTTAGCTACAACTAAAAGTCCGCTTGTGTTTTTATCAATGCGGTGAACGATTCCTGGTCTGCCCGGTTCATTTAACCCGCTTAAGCTTTTTGTATGATGAAGAAGAGCATTAACAAGAGTTCCGGTATAATTTGCATAAGCAGGATGTGCTACCATTCCTGCGGCTTTATTTACCACTAAAAGAAATTCATCTTCATAAATAATATCAAGTGCGATTTTTTCCGGTTCTGCTTCTTCCGGACGCGGAGTTATCGGGTGCGATGCTTCAATAATATCATTGGGCTGAACAAGGTAACTTGGTTTAACAGTTTTACCGTTAACCCAAACAAGTTCAGCATCAATTAATTTTTGGATTCTTGAGCGGGTAGCATTTTCAATCTGGCTGGCAAGGAAAAGATCAATTCTTTCCTTCTTCTTACCGGCAGGTACTTCAATCCGGTATTTCTTTTCCTTTATCAGTTTCGCCATCTGAATTTTCTCTTACGGGATTCTCAGAAATTTTATTTTCCTGAAAGGTTTTTTCAGAAGTGTTATTTAAAGATGATTCATCAGTTGATATCTCTGATTCAAAACCAGGTCCATCAGCAGGAAGCTCTTCTACAACTTTCTGATGCTTCTTATAAAAAAATATGAGGATTAATACACCAATTGAAACTGCAGCATCGGCAATATTAAAAATAGGCCACCTATCGTAATACCTGCCGAAGATAGAAATATTGAAGAAATCAAAATCAAAAAAATCAACAACCTTACCATAAAACATTGGCGCATATCCGTAAATTATCCCGTAAAACATCCTGTCAATAAGGTTTCCCACTGCACCGCCAAGTATAAAAGCTATTGCAAGACGAAGTGTAAAACTGTGGTTCCTGATAAAGTAGAAATAAATTATCAGCCCAAGACTTGCAAATAATGAGAAAAGGGAAATCCATAACTTTAAATTATTTCCCGGGTCATATCCAAAAGCCATTCCCGGGTTTTCAATAAAGGTTAATCTGAAAAAATCCCCGATAACAGGGATTCTTTGCCCGTGGTACATTCCTGTATAATTTATTTTAAAGAATGGAATTGAAAATCCTTTTACTAGGAATTTGGAAACCTGGTCAACAAATACAATAATGACCGATACAAATATTAATCTCAAATTTTTCTAAGCCTGTTTATCTTCCCGACATTTTTTATTTCTTTTCCTGTTTTTGTTTCATTGGCAAACAAAGCTGGCTGTGGGGAACTGCTTCCAGCCTTGCTTTAGGAACCAAAGGACAGGTATCGCACAAATGCTGAGGTTCCTCTACGCATTCGACGCAAATACCATAAGTCCCGGCTTCAATTCTTTTTAAAGCATCTTCAAGGTAGCCAAGAAATTTATTTTCTCTTTGTGCATAAAGAAAAGTTTTTTCTCTTTCCATTGCATCAGTCCCCTGCTCAGCCATATGCAATGAATAAGGAGAGTTTTCATTAATATATTCTCCGGTGGTCGGGTCAAGCATCTGGTCTTTCAGGTTTTGAAGCTGTTCAATTATTTCATCACGCTTTTCAAGAATTATTTGTTTGAAATGATCAAGATCTTTTCTGCTGTAACCTTTTATATCTTCAATTCTAACTTTTGGTAATTCTACAACTTTTTCTTTTACTTTTACAGCTTTGATTTTCGGAACTTTAGCTTTTTTTTCTGCTGTTTTTTTCGAAACAGTTTTTTTAGCCGAAACTTTTTTTACAGACGTCTTTGCAGCAACCTTTTTTACAGGTGTCTTTTTAGCTTTCTTCTTTATCATAGTCTCCTTTTTCTTTACAGGTTTTGTTGATGATTTTTTTCTCAAAACTTTTCCCTTTACGGCTTTGGTAGTTTTCTTTTTTGAAACGGTTTTTCCGGATTTAGTTTTTTTTGCCATTCTCGGCCTCCTTAAAATTAGGAACTTACTTTTTCAATTTGAATAGTACACTCATATTCGCCAATCTTCCACTCCTGCTTATTATTTCCTTTAGAGATATCTCCATTATTTAATTTTTCAGCAAGAGTTTCGCTGGAAACATAATTTTGAAACGATAATACAGCATCTATAAGTTTTTCACTTCCGTTAAAGAATATCTTAATTCTATCTGTAACATCAAAACCGGCTTCTTTCCTCATATTCTGAATACGATTCACAAATTCGCGTGCAAGCCCTTCATCAATAAGTTCATTCGTCAGTTCGGTATCAATTGCAACAGTAACTCCACCTTCACTCTCAACAACCCATCCTTTAATTTCAGAACTTACTATTTCAACATCATCCGGTGTAACAGAAACAGATTCTCCATCAATATTAAGTTCAACATTTCTGCCTGATTCAATTAAAGCAATTTCATCTTTACCAAATGACTTAATTGCTTCAGCAGCAGGTTTTACTTTTTTCCCAAATTTTGGTCCGATTGATTTAAAATTTGCCTTTGCAGATTTATTTACAATTTCCGAATCACTATCAAGTACAATTAACTCTTTTATATTTACTTCATCAAGAATAACATCTCTCATGTATTTCAAAGCATCTCTTTTAGTTTTATCAACTACAACCATAATTTTTTTCAATGGCTGGCGTACTTTAAGATTTGCTTTTGCCCGCATAGCACGGGTAAGATAAACCACGCTTTGCGCTATCTCCATTCTTTCTTCAAGCTCCTTATCCTGGTAAATAACTTCCGGCAATACAGAAAGATGTACTGATTCAAAAGATTCTTTACCAGTTACCGAATTTAAATTCGTATAAATTTCTTCAGCGAGGAAAGGCGCAAATGGAGAAAGAAGCTTGCAAATTGTTTCAAGAGATTCATAAAGAGTCTGGTAAGCGGAAAGTTTATTCTCATTCATTTCAGATTTCCAGAACCTTCTTCTGCATCTTCTTACATACCAGTTTGAAAGATGATCAATTGTAAAATCTGAAACTGCTCTTGCAGCTTTTGTAACATCATACGCATTCATTAATTGAGTGTATTCTGCAACGAGTGAGTTTAACCTGGAAATTATCCACCGGTCAATCTCGGGTCTTTTTTCATAAGGAACCGGTTCTTCTTTAAAAGAAAATTTATCAATGTTTGCATAAAGAGCCAGGAACGAGTATGTATTTAACAATGTGCCGAAGAATTTTCTCTGTGTTTCGGCAAGTGCTTCTTCATCAAAAAGAGTTGGTCTCCATGGAGGACTATTAGTAACAAGATACCACCTTGTTGCATCGGCACCATATTTTTCAAAAAGGATAAAAGGATCAACCGTGTTGCCGCGGGTTTTAGACATCTTCAATCCTTTTTTATCAAGGATAAGCTCGTTAACAATAATATTTTTAAAGGCAACGCTATCAAACAACATTGCTGCAATTGCATGAAGAGTATAAAACCAGCCCCGGGTCTGATCTATTCCTTCACAAATATAATCCGCCGGGAAAAATTTCTTTTCAAATAATTCTTTATTTTCAAATGGATAATGATATTGTGCAAAGGGCATCGCACCCGAATCAAACCAAACATCAATAACTTCTGAAGTCCTTGTATAAGTTTTACTATTTTTTTCAAATATTATTTTATCAACAAAAGGTTTATGAAGATCAATCTCTTTTACATCTCTGACGGAAATTCTTTTTCCGTCCTCTTCGATAAAACCTTCCTTTAGCTCTTCAACACTTCCAACTGCAAACGCATTGCCATCTTCACTAACCCAAATTGGAAGCGGAGTTGCCCAGAACCTGTCGCGTGAAAGTGCCCAGTCCTTATTTTCTTCAAGCCAGTTGCCAAATCTTCCAGAACCAACTTCAGGAGGCTGCCAGTTAATTGTTTTGTTCAATTCAACCATCCTGTCAGCAATAGATGTTGTCCTGATAAACCATGATTCTCGTGCATAATAAATTACAGGAACATTTTCGTGCCGCCAGCTAAAAGGATAAGAGTGAACGATTGTTTCTTTCTTAAATAATTTACCTTCCTGCTTTAATTTATATATGATATCGTTATCTGCATCTTTAACAAATTTACCTGCAAAGTCAGTTATCTCATCAGTAAATAAACCAGCTCTGGTAACCGGCTGCAGCATTGGAAGATTATATTTTTTCGAAAGCTCATAATCATCCTGTCCAAATGCCGGAGCTATATGAACAATTCCTGAACCGTCTTCAGTACTTACAAAATCACCAAGTGTAACATAAAATGCTTTTTTACCTGACTTGCCGTCAGGCATGTCAGGGATGATATAAGGCAGAAGCTGTTCATATTCGATATTCTCAAGTTCACTTCCTTTCATCTCCTGAAGTATTTCATATTCTCCTTCAACGACAGAAAGTCTCTCTTTAGCAAGAATAAATTTTTTATCATTATGTTTAATCTTCACATAATCAACATCGGCACCTACAGCAAGGGCAACATTTGAAATCAAAGTCCACGGTGTAGTTGTCCAGACGAGAAAATATTCGTCAGAATTTTTTATTTTAAAAAGGACATAAACAGAAGGATCCTTCGTTTCTTTATACCCGAGAGCAAGTTCGTGAGAAGAAAGAACCGTTTCGGACTTTGGATCCTGCGGTACAATTTTATAATCTTTATAAATTAATCCTTTATCAAAAAGAGTTTTTAATGCCCACCATACTGATTCTATGTAATCATTTTTAAGAGTAATGTATGCTGATTCAAAATCAATCCAATAACCCATTCTCCGGGTCATCTTCTCCCAAAGATCGAGATATTCAAAAACAGAATCTCGGCAAGCTTTATTATATTTTTCAACTCCATATTCAACGACTTCGCTTTTATGTTTTATTCCTAATTTTTTTTCAACCTCAATTTCAACCGGAAGACCATGAGTATCCCAGCCGGCTTTTCTCTCTACCCGGTATCCCTGTAAAGTTTTATACCGGCAAACAAGGTCTTTCAAAGCCCTGGACATTACATGATGAATTCCGGGTTTACCATTTGCGGTTGGAGGACCTTCATAAAAAGTAAAAGTTTTGTTTTCATTTCTTGATGAGATACTTTTCTCAAAAATTTTATTCTCTTCCCAGAACTTTAAAATTCTTTGCTCAGTTTCGGGAAAATTTATTTTTTCTAAATTTTGTTTAAACATTACCAATAACTAATTCGAAAATTTTTAACAATAGCATAGCTCAGTTCTGGAAAACTGAGTTACGAATTTTGCATTAAACTTTTTTTTACACGCCCTCATATTTCTTAATCAACTCTTTTTCAGCCTGGATAAAATCTTTAAGCTCTCTTTCTATTCTGTCTTTCTTAAGTATAATATCTTTTGCTGCAATTTCAGCATCATTAATCATTCTTTTTGCTTCTATTTTTGCTTCTTTAATAGTAAGCTCTGCTTCTTTTTTAGCTTCCTGAAGAGTCTCATCATAAATCCTCTGCTTTTCCTGGAACACAAGAAGGCTGCGTTCAAGAATTATTACTTCGGCAACAGCCATTCCGAATAAAGCCATTGCTCCAAGGGTTATATTTCTGAGACTATAAAGAATAATATTTTCAGTTACAAGTTCATTAGCTGAAAAGTATTCTCTGAAGAATGTTATTATAATAATACTTACAAAAGTTGCGGCAATAATAATTGAAAAAACAATTTTACCGCCGGTTCTCCATCCAATACTTTTATTAATATACCAGCCAACAGCAAAACATAAAACGGAAAGCACAAACCAGACCGCAAAGTTGTTATCACCAAAGTTAAAAAGCTTGGTGTTCATAAAGTTTGATGCAAACATTAATGCGCCAAGAAAAAGAGGAAAGACATAATTATATAATTTTTTCTTAAACATTATATTCTCTTTATAACTTCTTTCATAATCAAAGTCATTTTTGGTTCAGCTTCCATAGCTGCTGCAATAATTTCTTCAACGTTTACGGGCTTTAAGGAATCCGGGAAACATTCATCAGTTATTATGCTGAAACCGAGAACTTTCATTCCCATATGGTTTGCTGCAATATTCTCAGGAACGGTTGACATTCCAACAACATCAGCACCTATTCCTCTTAAAAATCTGTATTCGGCTTTTGTTTCAAGATTAGGTCCTGGAACAGCAACATAAACTCCTTTTTGAACTTTAATTTTATTTTCAAGAGCAATCTTTTCTGCAAGATTAATTAGTCCGCTATTGTAAGCTTCACTCATATCAGGAAACCTGGGTCCAAGCTCATCATAATTTTTTCCTATAAGAGGATTATCTCCAAGAAGATTTATATGATCAACCATAATCATAACATCGCCTCTTCTGAAAACCGGGTTCATACCTCCGCAGGCATTTGAAACAAGAAGAGTTTTTACACCAATGAATTTCATTACTCTAACTGGATAAACAATCTGCTGCATCGTATATCCTTCGTAGTAATGAAATCTTCCCTGCATTGCAATAACCTTTTTCCCGTTAATAGTACCGAAAATTAATTTCCCTTTATGCGACTCAACTGTGGATAACGGAAAATGAGGGAGCTCAGAGTAATCAATTTCATGTTCAATATTAATTTCTTTAACGAGCCCGCCAAGACCTGTTCCAAGAATAATTCCTACGGGATAATTATCCTTAGTATATTTTTTTATTACTACTAAAGTTTCATCTATTTTCTTAAGCAGGTTTTCCATACTTATAACTTATCCGCAATATCATCAGCATCAATATTTAGCTTATTACTTTTTTCAACCGTTTTTATTGGTTCAACCTCTTTAACAGAATTTTCAACTTTCATTTCAAGCAGATGCGCTTGTGAATTAATAATGGCTTTTAACTTAGAAATAATTGCAAATTTTTCTTCCCTTAATTGAATAATAGCATTTCTAACATCGTTCGCATTCTCTTTTGATTTCTCAATTATTTGCTGAGCTTTTAATTCAGCTTCCTGTAATGCAAGGTTTGCCTGCTTTTTTGCGGACTCAATAGATTTTGATGATGATTCCTGTGCTTTGGAAAGAGTATCGTGAATATCTTTTTCTATTTTTTTGTATTCAACTAAATTTTCATTAGCAGTTTCTAATTCTTTTTTTAAAAATTCATTTTCCTTTTGCAGCTCATCAATATCCTCAGAAAGCTTTTCAAGGAATGCCTGTACTTCTTCCTTATCAAATCCTCGAACAGATTTTTTGAAATCCTGTCTTTTAATATCTTGCGGAGAAAGCTTCATTTAATTTCTTATTTTTTTGAATAATTTCTTTGACCAAAAATTGCAGTGCCGATTCTTAACATAGTCGCCCCTTCTTCAATTGCAATTTCATAATCAGATGTCATTCCCATTGATAATTCTTTAATATTTTTAAAACCGCGTTGATTAAGATCCTCCTTTAACTTACGCAAATACCTGAAACTTTTTCTAACTTCCTCTTCATTATCTGTAAAAGCAGCTATTGTCATCAGACCAACAAGTTCAATATTTTTTAATTCATTACAACTCTGAACGACACTAAATACTTCATCATACTTTTCAATTCCACTTTTAGTCTCTTCATCTGAGGTTTTAACCTGCAAAAGAATTTTCTGAATTTTATTCAACTGTTCGGCTCTTTTATTAATTTCATTTGCAAGAGACAAGGAATCAACAGAGTGAATATAATCAGCGGACCTGACTGCAAACTTAGCTTTATTCTTTTGAAGATGCCCGATAAAATGCCAGGTTACTTTATTTCCAATTGCTTCAAATTTAGAAATTAATTCCTGGGCTTTATTCTCTCCGAAATCTTCTATCCCACCATCAAAGGCAGCTATAACTTCATCAATACCAAAATTTTTAGAAACAGCGATTAGCTTGATTTCTTTTGAATTTCTGCCAATTTCCAAGCATTTGTTATCAATTCTTTGCCAAACATTCCTAATATTTTCAGTTATCATATTAAAATTAAGATAGTGAATTTATCGGCTTTAGTATCAAAAATCAACTTTTACAGCATAATATAAGTTCAGAAGAAAAACAAGCTCACCAGGTTTTAAATGAAGTTAGAGCGTTAAGAGCCTAAAATAAAATCCCGGAAGTCTTGGCTCCGGTCCCGAGTAGCGTGATTCAGATATGGAAATCGGAACTACAATTCCCCCAAATGTCCAAATAGAAAAATCTTCTTAAATAGTATCCGAGTGGTTCACCTTTTTTGTAATTTTAAAAGTCATTTTTTTAAACAGGGAGATAAAAAATGGAATTTTTACAGAGCATAATTGAGAAAGCTTCAAAAAAAAGAAAAACTATACTTCTGCCGGAATCTTCAGATGAAAGAATTCTTAAAGCAGCAGAAATACTAACAAAAAAGAATATTGCTTCTATAATCACTCTTGGTAAAGAAGAAAAGATAAGAACTGATGCTGAAAAACTCGGAGTTGATCTTTCAGGAATCAGAATAATTGACCAGGAAAAATCCGATAAGCTGAGTGATTTTACAAATATCTTTTTTAATTTAAGAAAGAAAAAGGGAATTACAATCGAGCAGGCAAGAGAAACTCTTAAACGTGATCTTTTCTTTGCTGCAATGATGGTGAAAGAAGGTATGGCAGACGGAAGTGTGTCGGGTTCACTTGCTTCTACTGCGGATGTAATGAGAGCAGGAATACAATGCATCGGAATGCCTGAAGGTATTTCAATTGTTTCGAGTTTCTTTCTTATGGTTAAGCCGGAGAAAGTTTTTTCATTTGCAGATTGTGCTGTTGTACCAGATCCTGATGCAAAACAACTTGCAGATATCGCAATCTCAACAGCAGATAATCATAAAAAACTAACAGAGGAAGAGCCTTATGTGGCAATGCTCTCCTTCTCAACAAAAGGAAGTGCACAGCATGAGCATGTTGATAAAGTGCTTGAGGCAACAAAACTCGTAAAAGAAAAAAGACCCGATTTAAAAGTTGATGGCGAATTGCAATTTGATGCAGCGGTGGTAGATTCTGTTGGCACAAGAAAAGCACCCGGCAGCAAAGTTGCAGGCAGAGCAAATGTTTTAATCTTTCCCGATCTTGATGCAGGAAACATTGGTTATAAAATTGCACAGCGATGGGGAAAAGCTGAAGCTGTAGGACCAATGGTTCAGGGATTGAAAAAACCTTTCTTCGATCTCAGCCGCGGCTGCAGTGTTGAAGATATTGTTAATACTGCTGCAATTTGTGTGTTGATGGGATGAAATGAATATTCTTTTCTTCCCCACCCAACCTGACCTCGGCAAATGGTTCGAAAAAAACCATAACAAAGTTGATGAACTTTGGATTGGTTATTACAAAAAAGCCACAGGGAAGCCAAGCATAACCTGGCACCAATCTGTAGATGAAGCTTTATGCTTTGGATGGATTGATGGCATTCGGAAATCAATTGATGAGGAAAGTTATAAGATACGTTTTACTCCAAGAAGAAAAGGAAGCATCTGGAGCGCAGTAAACATTAAACGAATTAAACAGCTTATTAAACATGGATTAGTTAAACCTGCTGGTCTTGAAGTTTTCAATAAAAGAGATGAAAAGAAAACCAACCGGTATTCCTTTGAACAGGAAAAAGTAAAACTTACAAAAGAGTTTGAGAAAAAGATCAAAGCAAATATAAAAGCATGGGAATATTTTCAAAAGCTTCCGTCTTCTGCCAAAAAACCTTCAATCTGGTATGTAATGAGCGCTAAGAAAGAAGAAACAAAACTTAAAAGACTTGATATATTAATTAAAAGTTCAGAAGAGGGAAGAAAAATTCCTCCACTTGTATTAAGCAGGAAAGAAAAATGAAAACTGTTAGCTCAAAATATATTGCTTTCCTGCGCGCTGTAAATGTTGGCGAAAGAATAGTAAAAATGGATCAACTCAAAAAAATATTTGAAGATTTAAAGTTTAAAAATGTTAAAACTTTTATTCAGAGCGGCAACGTAATTTTTGAATCACCCGAAAAGGACAAACAATTCTTAACTAAAAAAATTGAAAAGAAGCTGCAGACATCATTGGGTTATGAAGTGCTTGTTATGTTAAGGACTGAAAAGGAAATCACTGATATTTTAAAGCATAATCTATTTAAAGATGAAAAGCTTGATGAAAATACAAGAGTGTATATTGCATTTTTGTATAATCAACCGGCAGAGGAGACTAAAAATATACTTTCCTCCCTGAATAATAAAAATGAAACTTTCCATCTTAAAAACAAAGAGGTTTATTGCAAGATTACAAAAGATGAAAAGAAAAGCAGTTACTTTTCAATTGTGCTTCTTGAGAAGAAACTTGGTATCCCACTTACAACACGCAATCAAACAACTGTAAACAGAATAAATGAAATATTAAAAGCGGAAAAGTTGGGTTAATTAATTTTTTAAAAATCATTTTAAAAGTTTTGTAAGAAAAAATAGAAACCGGCATTAATAAAACAGATGATAAAATATATTTCTCATCTAAAAATGTCTTAACCATTAGAAACATATGAAAAAGAAGAGTTACCGTGATTATATAAAACTTAATATCCTTCAAAAATATTTTCACTGACTATTTTTATTTTCTTCTTTAATCATAAGCTTTGCTGCAATTATATCACGATGTTCCATATTTAAAGTGTTCGCAATTTTCTTTATCAATTGGTCTTCATGCATATCGAGAGTTTCATCAACATAAATTAATCGCCAAAGGTTTTTCAACAGCTCGAACTTTTCCTCCTTTGAAAGGCTTTCATTTATAATTGTTGCAAACTCATAAATGCTTATGCTCTTTCTTATTCTTTCCTCAGAAAGTTCAATCAGTTCATCAACATATTCTCTTTCAATATTAAAAGTTTTCTGCATAACCGAAATAATTTTTTTCCTTTCATCATTTGTAAAATTATCATCGGCATTGGCCATTTCAATTAATAAAGCACAGGTTGCAATCTTAAGTTTCTGACTATTCTTAATTTCGTAATCTTCAGATCCCCTTTGGTTAGAAGCGTTAAATAATTGTTTCAGGTAATGAATCATTTTTTATCTGTTTTATTAAAAATCTAAAAACTATTCGGTTTCAATTTCAAAATCCTTTTTTGGTTTTGGGGGTCTTTCATAAAGTTCAGTGAGTTCTTTATATGCCCCGGCAATATAATCCGGAAGCTGCTTCCATGTAAACCGCCAGGTCCAGTTTCCGCCAAGCGTACCGGGAAAATTCATCCTCGCCTCGCTGCCAAGGTTTAGAACATCCTGCATAGGAATTATAACAATATCTGCAACAGATGCATAGGCAGTTTTTACTAACTTTTGAACTATGTCATCTTCATAATAATCAAGATACTTTTGTGCGTGGGAATAAATATCGTTATTCGCCAATTTTTCTTTTTCAAAATATGCCTTTGTTGTGTCATTATCATGGGAACCGGTATAGACTACACTATTCGGAATAATATTATGCGGAAGAAATCTTTTTTCCATCCCTGTTCCAAATGCAAACTGAAGAATTTTCATTCCGGGAAATTCAAATTTATCTCTTAAAGCTTCAACAGATTTTGTAATCAATCCAAGATCTTCGGCAAGTATCGGTAAATCTCCAAGATATTTTTTTAAAGTATTGAATAATTTTTCTCCGGGGGCTTTTATCCATTTACCGGTCTCAGCAGTCGGTGCATCACCGGGGATTCTCCAGAAAGCATCAAAGCCGCGGAAATGATCTATTCTTACTATATCAACTAACTCAAGCAGTTTTGTAAACCTGTTTCGCCACCATTTAAAATCATCCTTCTCCATTTCTTCCCAGATAAAAAGAGGGTTACCCCAAAGCTGTCCTGTTTTACTGAAATAATCCGGAGGAACACCGGCGACATATTCCAAATTTCCTTCTTTATCAAGAGTAAAAATTTTATTATTAGCCCAGACATCGGAACTATCATAAGCAACAAAGATTGGCATATCACCAATTATTTTTATCCCTTTGCTGTTCGCATAAGTTTTAACATCATTCCACTGTTTATAAAAAATATATTGAACGAATTTATGATAAAGTATTTCGTCCTTAAGTTCGTTTTTCCATTTTTCCAATGCATCTTTTTTTCTAACAACAAGATCTTTATGCCATTCAACCCAGGCAATTCCGTTCTGATGTTCCTTAGCAGCCATAAATAGAGAGAAATCATCAAGCCATTCAGTATTCTTTTCTATAAAATCTTTAAAATCTTTTTTTATCCCGTTCTCATTTTTCCTATAATTTTTAAATGCTTTAACAAGAATGCTTTTTTTATAATTTATAATGATTCCATAATCAATAAAAGAAGGATTATGGTCAGGAATAAATTTCAAATCATCATCAGTAAGAAAACCAGCATCTCTAAGTTTTTCAGGACTTATTAAATTGGGATTTCCGGCAAATGCTGAAAAACATTGATATGGAGAATCGCCATAACCTGTTGGTCCTAATGGAAAAACCTGCCAGAGTTTCTGCCCTGAGGCTTCAAGAAAGTTTATAAAATTAAATGCTTCATAACCAAGATCTCCAATTCCAAATTTACCGGGTAAAGAAGTTGGATGAAGAAGAATACCTGCTGAGCGTTCAAATTTCATTAACATTCCTTTAAATAATATTGTAAGAAAAATAAAAAAGGCGGGCACAAATAAAAAATCTTCCGGTGTTAATATAATTTAGATGAGTACTTGTAAATAAAAAAGCGGCACCATTACAGTACCGCTTAAAGTTATAATGTTTTTTAATACCAGAAATTATAAACCGAATTTTACTCCAGCTCTGAATCCAATATGACCTAAATCACTAATTAGAATATATGATACGCTTACATCACCTTTTAGATTATCACTAATTGGTAATTCATAACCTGGTCCAAATGAAAAAGCAAATTCAGTACTGCTACCACCAAGATCAAACCCAAAAGTGTTTGTACCCGGAGGAACTGTAACATCTACTGAGAAGAAATAAAAGCCAAGTTGAGCTTGACCATAAAAACCTCCAGCAGGCATAAAAAAGTATTTTACTCCTACTAAAATTGGGACTGCTGAATAACTATAGGAATATGTTCCACCAAACGTTGTAATATCTTTACCTCCCCAAGTAATGTAACCTGCAGTTGCAGTACCGTTTAATTGAGGCATGAATTCCATCTCAAATACAGCCGTTCCTCCAAAACCAGTTCCAGCAAAATCACTAAAATTACCCATAGGTAAGGCTACATTAACACCAACGCCAAGAGCCATTTTCTTCTGTGCATTCACGAATCCCGTAAATAACACTGCCAGCAATAAAATTGATAGAAGTTTTTTCATTTGTTCTCCTTATGATTTGTTTGATATTTATTAATCTGATTTTAACCAGATTTTTTTTTAATAGAATTAAAACCAAGTGTATTTGCTTTTCCCAGCACAAAACTAAATTTTATGTGCCTGTTCAATTCAAGAGCAGTTTCTTTATCAATTGCAGTTATAATATTAAACCCTTCACGAGTAAGAATCTCTCTTAATTTTCTTAACTCATAAGTATCATCATCAAGAACTAATATCTGGTTTTTCATGCAACTTCTTCTTTTTTATAATTAGATGAAGACGCAAACTGCATACCAAATGCCGATAAAATATTTTTGAAGATATTTTGATAAATCAATCATCAAAAAAAAATGACTCAATTGGGTGACAAAACAATATATTGCCTTGTCGTTAAGCCCCGACATTATTTCAAAGAACAGGTTGAGAAACAAAAACAATTTTCATACCTGAAAAACTAAAAGAATATTTAATAAAAAGGAAGGATTATTAAATAAATTGTGCCAACTGGTAGAAGTTTTTACTAAAGATTGATTTCCAGCTGGGAGAGAAGTTTATAGAAGTGAGTACGGTTTATTCCAAGAAGCTGAGCAGCCTCGGCTTTTGAGGATACCTGTCTCAGGGTTCTTATTATGTACATTCTTCTGAATTCGGTTTCAGCATCAAGTAACTTTCTTCCCGGTTTAACTGATAACTGATCAGAACTTTTTTCAACAATCTCAGGAGGAAGATCTGAAATTTCTATAACCGTTCCCTTTGCAAGAACAACGCATCTTAAAATTACATTCTCAAGCTCACGGATATTGCCGGGCCAGGAATATTCTTCCAGTGTCTCGAGCGCTTCATTGGATAGTGTAAATTCTTTTTCACCGCCATGTTTTTTTATAAAAAAGTTACACAATTCGGAAATATCTTCTTTCCTCTCACGCAAAGGAGGAAGTTTAAGCTCAATAACTTTTAACCTGTAGTAAAGATCTTCTCTAAACTCTCCTTTAGAAACCATTTCAGATAAATTCCGGTTTGTTGCACAAATTATTCTTACATTAATTTTTTTGGTTTGAACAGAGCCAAGTCTTTCAATCTCTCCAGTTTGAATGACTCTTAAAAGTTTTGCCTGAAGGTTAATGCTCATCTCACCAATTTCATTAAAGAAAAGGGTACCTTCATCTGCAACTTCAAGCTTGCCTAATTTTTGTTTTGTTGCCCCGGTAAATGCTCCGCTTTCAAAACCAAAAAGTTCAGATTCAAGAAGATCGGTTGGGATTGAACTGCAATCAATAGTTACGAATGGTTTAGTTGATCTTCTGCTGTTTTGATGAATAATCCTCGCAAGAACATCTTTACCGGTTCCGTTTTCACCAAGTATGACCACCGAAGCATCCGTTGGAGAAATCTTAGCAGCAATTTTAAGCACGTCAAATAATTTTCTGCCCGAACCAATCATTTCTTCACATCTAAATTCTTTACGAAGATCTTCAAATTTTGCAAGTGCATCGGTAAGCAGCTTCTTTTCAAGATTAGATATTTCCGATGAAACATCAATTGCATTTACAATTTGTTTTGCAAATGCCAGAATAAAAAACAAATCATTTTGTGAAAAAGGATTTTCTTTTTTCCTGCGGTCAATATAAACAGTACCTAAAACCCTGGAACCCGAAACAAGAGGCACACATAAGACAGATGTTATTCCAAGCTTAAGGATACTTGTTCTGCCGGAAAGCTCATCGTCAGATGCCGTGTGGTCTATTCTAACAGGTGATGAAGCAGAAATTGTATTCTTAATAACCGTTGTACTCATTTCCATTGCTTCGGGATTCTCTTCGGGTTTCATATTCTGCGCAAACACTGATTCAATTTCTCCTGCCTGGTTTGTAAGTACAATAAAACCAGAATCAGCATTTAACTCTCTTACAACAGTATTAATTGCAATACCGGCAAGAGCTTTGGTTTCTGTTTCCGTTGAAAGGAGAATTCCCGAAGAATAAAGAACTTCAAGTCTTCTTTTATCCTCTGTAAGCTGCTCAATTACATCGCCCGATTTTTTTTGCTGCTCTTTCAACTTACTAAATTCAGAATTTATTTTTTGATTTGTTTCAAGTATAAGCTTAAAAAGTTTTTCAAGTTTTTCTGTAACTTCGGGTGAGTTTTTCAGAATCGAATTAAGCTCCATAAAAGATGAAGAAATTCTGCTGAAGTCATTCTGAGAAGTATTTTCCTGGTTTTCTTTTAAATCTGACATAATTTTTATTTCACTAAAAGAGAATAAAAAATAATGATTAATAAAATAGATAACAAAGAAGAATCCTCATAAACAAAACAGGAGTGTTGTTATGAATGAAATTATAACAAGGATATGGCATGGAAAAACTAAAATTCAGTATGCTGAGGAGTATCTTGATTATCTTCAAAAATCAGGAATAAAAGATTACAAAAGCATAAAAGGAAATCTTAGTGTTGAGGTCTGGAGAAAAAAAGAAAAAGATATCTGTCATTTCTGGACGGTAACAAAATGGGATTCTTATGAAAGCATCAAACATTTTGCGGGCGAGGATTATACAAATGCCAAATATTATCCTGATGATAAAAAATATCTACTTGAATTTGAAGAGAATGTAAATCATTACGACACATTTATCTTTTGATTTTTTTGATCAATGAACTATTCAAATTATGTTTTAATAATATTTACTATGTTAGCAGCTAATTTTACTAACAGTATTTATTGAATGAAAATTTTAAGAAACCTTTATGATTGGGTCCTTCACTGGGCAGAAACACCTTACGGGGGCATCGCACTATTCATTTTAGCATTTGCCGAGTCATCCTTTTTCCCAATTCCGCCGGATCCTCTTTTAATAGCACTTATTCTGGGCGCTGCAGGTAAAGCTTTTAAATTCGCTGCCAGCTGCACAGCAGCATCTTTACTCGGTGCGATTCTGGGCTATACAATAGGACATTTTTTATGGTGGACACCTTCAAATGAGTTTACAGGTATTGCTAATTTCTTTTTTACTAATGTTCCTAGCTTTAATGTTAAAGCATTTTACAACATACAGGAACTTTATGAGAAATATGATTTCTGGATTGTATTTACAGCAGGGTTTACTCCTATCCCTTATAAACTAATTACAATTTCTTCCGGTGCATTTAATATTAATCTCCCCATGTTTATTATTGCTTCTGTTGTAAGCCGGGGTGCAAGGTTTTTTCTTGTAGCAGCTCTTATCTGGAAATTTGGTCCGCAGATAAAAACATTTATTGATAAATATTTTAATCTTCTTGCAATTGCTTTTACAGTTCTGCTGATTGGCGGGTTTGCAGTAATTAAACTTGTGTTATAAGTCATGAATTCTTTAGTCTTTCCGCAGCAATTTTTCTTATATGAGATGAGATTTCGGGATAATTATTTAGTACATGTTCGAACACCTGTTTATTGAGGATATAAACATCGCAATATGTTTCAGCCTGAACAGTAGCCAATCTTATTTCATTCTGGAAAAGGGCAAGCTCTCCAAAAAAATCACCATCGGAAATGATATTTAATATTTTGCTCTCATCACCGGTAAGAACTTTCAGAGTTCCCTTAATAATAAAATACATTTCATCGCCGCGATCACCCTTTTTAAAAATATAATCTCCGGGCGTATAAACTACGGGACGTAAATGAAGAGAGACTTCTCTTATAAAGCTATCGCTTATATCTTTAAACAATGGTATCCTTTCAAGTATATCTCTTTTAAGGAATAATTCAACCTCCGTTTTTAAACCATCGGGCAGGCCAGAAATAAATTCAGATTCATTTGCACCGATTTTTTGTTTCCATAAATATTTATAATAGCTCCGTATTCTTTTCTGAAGCTCTGAAGGAATTTCCCTGAAGTTTACAAATGCCCGAAGACTCTCAAGATTATTCAGGAACTGAGTCCTTGCCGGATCTCTTTTTAATAAAATGTTTGCAACATTTCCAATTACAAAACCATAAACTCCAACGCCAATCAGCATAACCATCATTGCATAAATTTTATGTTGAATTCCCGGAAGCGAAACATCGCCATAACCGACCGTGGTAATTGTTTGGATACACCAGTAGAGAGAGGTTACATATTCTTCTGAAATATTTACACGCGCTTCATTAAGTGCAATCCATCCGCAGGCAAGCCAGTGGGCTGCAAGTAAAAACCAGTACAAAAAGAAAATAAAACTTAAATAGCTGCTTAACCTGATTGCCTCAAGATTAATTTGTCTTATATAATTAAAAACCCGGATTATTTTTACAAACCGTATCAATTCAAATAATATATTTCCGGTAATGAAGCCAAAAGGAATTACTGTTATTACATCAATTACTAAAAGGAAAGTCTGTGATTTTATTGATTCCTGTATTCCAGATATTTTTTCTTCTTTTTTTCTGAGTAATAAATAATTGATAAATGCATCGGCAGCAAAAATTAAATTTACAACCCAATAGCTTACCCTGAAATAAATATTATCAAACTGCGGATATAGGATTTCCAAAGGGATATAAACGACAATAAAGAAAAAGGAAATCAGTACTATTGTTTGCCAGATTCTTTTTAAAATCTCGGTTGACATATAATTTGCTAAAATTTAACCTACTTAAATTTGGTTAAGAATGGTTCCATAATCAAGAATTGATATGAGAAGATATAATCAATAAATTAGGAACGGCTAAATAATAATGAGAGTCCAATGTTGCGATTATTATCCTTTATAACTTTTTCAATACTTTTATTTACGGGTATTTCTTTTTCACAAAATGAAAGTACTTATAAACCGGTTACAGAATTTGATCCGGCACGTGATCCTGCAAAGGATGTTAATGAAGCAGTAAAAGAAGCTGAAAAACTAAACAAAAGAATTCTACTCGATGTTGGTGGAGACTGGTGCATTTGGTGCTATCGCCTTGATCATTTTATTGAGATTAACCGTGATGTAAAAACTTTCCTGGACAATAAATTTATTTTAGTAAAAATAAATTTTAGCAAGGATAATAAGAATGAAAAATTCCTTTCGCAGTATCCTGAAATTCCTGGGTATCCTCACTATTTTGTTTTAGAAAAAGATGGAAAATTTTTACACTCGCAGAATACCGGTGAGCTTGAAGAAGGAAAAGGTTACAGCCAGGAAAAAATACTGGCATTTTTGAAAAAGTGGTCGCCTGAAAAGAAGAGCAATTAAATCTTTGCTAATTCAATAATTAATTCTTCAACACAATTAAATCTATTTGCAGGATTCTTCTGCAAACATTTCCCAGCAATTAAATCAATAGAAACCGGAATATTTTTATTTAAAGATGATGGCGTAAGCGGATTACTATTAAATATAGAATGAATTAATGCAATTTCATTATCACCCTTAAAGGGTAATTCATTCGTGCACATCTCATATAAAATAACTCCGAAAGAAAAAATATCCGATCGTTTGTCTATAACTGAATTTGTCACATGTTCAGGCGCTACATAACCAAGCGTACCAAGCACTGTTCCAAGGCTTGTCATCGTACTTACCAGGTTTGATTTGGAAAGACCAAAATCCATTATGCGGATATTAAAAAATTCATCAAGCATAATGTTATTTGTTTTTAAATCCCTGTGCACAATGTTTTTATTGTGGATCTCTTTCATTCCCTCACAGATTTGAAGTGAAATATTTTTTATTTCATTAATACCAAGAGGATATTTTTTACGAATATATTCATTCAATGTTCCGTTAGGAAGATATTCCATTGCAATGAAGCCGGTTTCTTCAACCTCACCCATTTCAAATACTTTTACAATGTTAGGATGATTAAAAGATAAAAGGATTTTACCTTCCCTTGTAAATCTCTTTCTGTTTGCTTCATCATTAATTATTTCGGGATTAATAATTTTAAGCGCTACAACTTTTTTTGTGTTCATATCTTCTGCGAGAAAAACTTTACCCATTCCGCCATGACCAAGAATTTCGCCAAGCCTGAAGTGAGAAATATACCTGGAGTTTCTTCTCTCCATGATTCCTTTTGCTGCAAAAACAGAAACCCAACCAATTACACCTGAAAGTAAAACCGGAAGTGAGTCAGCAATAATTTCATTTTCCATAATTGTGAAGTGAACAAGAAGCAAATAAATTACTAACAATCCAAAGGCAAAATAAAATTTAGTTACTAATGGTTTTGCACCGGTTTTTTTTCCTGTAATAACAATAAAAACAAGCACTACCAGGAATAAAATAAATTTTACAGACTCTTTCACAGAATCCATTAGAAGGATGGTACGATTAAAAGATTTTTTCGTTAAAACCCAGAAACCTTTAAGAAAAGAGGATTCATATACAGTAAGAGTGGAACCAGGTTTAATATTTTCTTCTACTTTTTTTATTCCTGAAGGATAATGAACTTCAACTTTGTATTTAAATCCCGGTTGCGTACCAAAATGCACTTCTGAAATATTTTGTTCAATCATTGGAGAAGAACCCAAACCAATTTCATGCAGCTGCCTGCTGATCTCATCCCCTGATGAATCACTACAAATAAGAAAAACCTTAGCACCAATTGCCGATCTGTTGCTGATATCACTTTTAACTTTTACTTTTATATAATTTTTATTGTTCAGATTATTCCTGTAAAGAATAGCCCTGTCCCCTTTTCCCTGTGAGACTCTTGAACTTCCAAGAAAAATATCCATGTCGCCGTCGTTATCAAAATCTGCAAAAGAAGGATTGCCGGTAAAATTAATTCCGGTTTGTTCACTTACATCTGTAAATTTCATATTCCTTTTATTAAGAAATAATTTTGAGCTGATATAAATATCAGTGAAACCATCATTGTTAACATCAGCAGAGTTAATTACTCCATTAACCGGTTCAGGATGAGTTATGGTTTCATCAAAACCGGAATGCGGTGAAACATCTTTGAAAGAAGCATTACCTTTATTCATTAGAAGAATCGGAGGTGCTTTCTGATTATAAATTACGATATCCGGTAAGCCATCATTATTAAAATCCTGTGCAAGACTAACATAGGTTAAAATTGATGTGGCTTTTTCAGTATGAAAAGTGTCATCAGACTTCAGTTCAAAATTAAAGTTTCCTTTGTTTAGAAAAAGTTTACATCTCTCCGTATTAACTGGCGTTTGAAAAGGAATGAAAATATCAACAAGTCCATCATTATTAAAATCACTTAGAGCGGCACCAAATGTTCTGTGCCCGGAATAATTTTCAAATCCATCTGGATTAATTTTTTGAAATTGAGCAGCCCCGTTATTTTTAAAAAGAGAAAACCGTTTTCATAATTTGAAATAAATAAATCCAGGTTACCATCGTTATCAAAATCTGCAAAGTTTGCTGATATTACAGCAAAAGATTCTATTTGTGACAGATCAAGCATACATTTTTCAGTAAAATCCATAAACCCGCTTTTTGTACCAAGATATAAACGGTATTCTTCACCGCCAAGAATTTGCAGGATATCCTGTTCACCATCATTATTTAAGTCGCCAACAGCACAGCCAAAAACATCATTTAAAGGAGGGTTTCCACCCGATGGAAAAGTTTTTTCGGAAAACGATTTTCCGTTTTTATTTTCATAAAAAAGTGATTGTCCTTCTTCATTTAATACTAATAAATCAGGATACCCATCATCTTCTTTATCAAAAAAGATTCCTCCTTTTCCATTTCTCCTTAATGAAGATTTGCTTGTATATTCTGTAAAAGAAAATCCTATTGATTTAGAGTTTGTATAAATTCCTGTTCCTCCTATAAGCCATATAAGAGGTGATGATGCTGAATCCCTGATAATATCGACGTCATAAAAACTATCATCAATATTTTGAACAGAAATATCTCTCAGCCATTCTTTCCCATTGTAAAAAAGAAGAGTCGAATTGGCTCCTACTGCAATTACAAAGTTTGAATCCAATCCTTTAACAGCAAATAATTGTTGTGCTGTTTCATTATTTTCTTTGGACCATTCATTCCCGTTATATTTTAAAATGGTTCCGCGTTGACCAACTGCCCATCCCAGTTCGTTATTCAGCATCCAGATTTTTTCAAGATCGACATCAACCGGGGAATTATACTTAATCCATTTGTTTCCGTTGTAATGAATTATCAAACCATCCTTCCCAACTCCCCATCCTTCATCATCGGAAAGCATAAATAAGTCTGTAATATCACCTGATAAAAGATCGGTAAGACTATCTTTATTTATCGGGCTATCAGATATATTCCATTTCCTGCCATCGAAGTAAATAATATTCCCCTGCTGTCCTGCCATCCAGGCTTTTCCATTTGGTAAAACAGAAATTGTCTTCCACATCGAATAGTCAGTCTCATCCCACATAATTTGAGGGAGAGGAATTTCTTTACTTATTGTTTTTTTAATTTCTGTTAATACTGGTTTACAATTTCCGTTGTGAATAAGGTGATTGACCATCCAGATTGTAGAAGAATCGTATTTGGTGATCAGAGGAAAATCTGAGTAAGGGAATTTTAAGAAAGAATACCATTTCCCGTTTTTCAATCGATAAGCTTCGCCGTATATTTCACCTCTCCCTCTTGAAATGGCAAGCCCCTCCGAGAGCGAAAACATTTTTATCCTGTTACCTAACTCTATTTGCGACTGCCTGTACCAAACAGAGCTGAGTTCAATTGAATCATAAGCAATAGGTTTTTTAACCGACCTATCGCTACAGGAGAGGAGAAAAAAGAGAAGAAAAATGGAAAGACTTCTAAACAGAAACGGAATGATAAGCCTAATCAATTAAATTGAATACTATTAGCTATAAATTTTTATTTAATTATAAAAATAAACAAAATTTAAGCTTTAATTAAAATACCGGACAGGAACGAATACAAGATTGAATTTACTTTTTATCCTGGAGTAATAGAACCGGTGCAACCTGCAATTGTAATTATTAAAAGAATAGCAATTGCAATTTGAATAAACAATTGTTTTTTATTTTTCATAAAAATTCTCCTTAAATATTTTTAGGAAAAAGATTTTAGAAAACTAATAACTCTGAACCGTAGATAATATAAATACTTATTTGCGCTTTGGCAACAATTTATTTTAAATAATTTTTAGAGAGGGAATATACTTTGAAGTTTATTTCATCAGTAAAAGTTTTTTGGTTTGTTTAAAACCAGAATTAGATAATCTGCCGTTTGCTGTAAGCCGATAAAAATAAACTCCGCTTGATAACCCAGAGGCATGCCATTTATAGCTATATGAGCCGGCAGCAAGTTCTTCTGAAACAATAGTTGAAATATTTTCACCTATGGGATTATAAATTTCTAATTTTACAAATGACCGCTCAGGAATTTCAAATTCAATTATTGTTGAAGGATTAAAAGGGTTCGGGTAGTTTTGTTTTAAAGAGAAACCTGTTAAAACATTCTCACCTGTTTCACTTATACTTGTTGTAAGGATTGTATCTTTATAAACCCAGCATTCCCCCGTTATAGAAGGACCTAAAGTTACGCCACCGGCAAAAACAACAGTTAACGCTGAATCAATACCAGGATTAATTGAAGAATAACTATACCCGGCATAAAATGCTGTTATGTTAATTGGAATATCAACTGACACTGTATCAAATACAGTCTCAGGTAATTTAAGTGCAAAAGAACTTTTTACCGGGCTGAATCCGAAAGAGCTGCTTCCTCCAAAGAAAACAATTTTATCATTACCCTTCGGATACCCGAAATGAGATTGAACCTGAATCGGATAATTTGAAGTGGAGTCGACACCAAAAGAATAATTGAGCAGCGCATGATCAACAGGATCAATTGAAGCAATTATTGTTTTATCCGATAAACTATCATTGCTATAAAAACCTCCTGTCATAAAAATATTATTATTTAGAATCGCAACTCCAAAGTTTGCCCTCTGTTCAGGTAAAGGAGTTGCATCCCTGTACTCACGGGAGATTGTATTAAATAAAATTACTCTGCTAAGAAAATTTGATGAATCCGAATTGACTCCGCCAATTATATAAATTAATGAATCCTGGTACCCGACTGCTTTATGAAAATAAATACTTTCAGGGAGTTCTGGTAATTCCGTCCATATATTTGAATTAATGTCATACTCATAAAATTTTTTGGTTGCAGCCGCAGGAGGACGGCTATCAAAACCTCCCATTGTGTAAAGCTTATCTCCTAATCTTGCCGCTGAATTAACTCTCAACGGAGCTGGTAAAGTATCAATATACTCCCACGAATCCATATTAATATTGTATCTAAGACAAGCATTTGTTGCATCTCCAAGGCTCGTTGTATCTCCTCCAAAAACATATAGCCAGCTAGTATCATTCTTTGAATACATAACTGAAGCTCCATAATACCTTGGAAAGGGCATGTTTTGTCCGCCAATCCATTGACCAGCAATTCTTCCGGAACTCTGAGAAAAATCAAATTTGATGTTGTTTTTATTAGCTTCGTATAAGGTAGTTGGTATTTGTTGGGAATAAATAAAAAGTGAAAACGATAAGACAAAAAGGATAATTAATTTCACTTAATAGCCTCATTAATATTAATCTGCATTGTAAATTTAAAATTACAAGTAAAAGGATTAATAAACAGGGATAATTTGTGGACTTAGATAAGAAACAAAAATGACATCCTATTAAAGATAAGTTTTAATTATCAAAAATATTTAAAATTAAAATATGCCTGATTCATAATCAGGCATATTTTATAAGAATATTTATTCCTAATTTATTTTAGTAAAAGCATCTTCTTTGCATTTCTAAAACTTTTACTTTTATCAAATGATTCCGCCTGGATCAGGTAAATATATACTCCGGAGGCAAGAGTTGATGCATCCCATTTTACTTCATAAACTCCGGGACCTTTAATCTCATCTACAAGCTTTTCTACCTGTTCACCAAGAATATTGTAAACAGCAATTTTTAAGTTGCTTGCAAACGGTACTGCATACCTTATTATTGTGGTTGGATTAAAAGGATTAGGATAATTCTGATAAAGCTCATATTCAGTTGGTAATTTTGCTAATTTTTCTTTCACCCCAACTGTAATGGAAATAATAACTGTTGCATGTCCTTGAACTTGAGACGCCGGATCAGTTGCTGTTACTTCATAATTACCTGTTTGGTTACCGGAAAAAAACCAGCCCTCGGAATTAATATTACCACCAGCCGCACTCCATTGGGGGCTAAAGTTTAAGTTTTTATTATGTTGATCATAACCTGAAGCGGAAAATTGTATGGAATCTCCCGGAGAAATAGATACTGTATCCGGGTAAACAGTAATGCTTGTTATTGCAGGTTGATAAACCTCAATAAAAAAAGTATCTGTCTGGCTATGCGAGGTATTGGATTGAGAAACTGCATTAATTATCACCCGATCTATCGTTCCTGATGACACTGAAGCCGGTATTACAAAATGAACATTTGTTACTACACCAAATGTAGAATCCAATGCTACCGCAAAACTTGTTGGTGCTGAAATCCAATTTAAATTGTCGCTAAATGTAACATTTAAAACATCGTTCGGGTTTAGAAAATTCCCAAGATAAACATCTACTGAATCTCCATGGTTGGATGGCGAAAAGAAAGTATCTGCACTTGCTGTTACTGAAACAGCCAGAATCTCCGGCAGCCAGTTAGAAAAATCCACGCCTGAACTTACCGGGTTTCCACTTCCGGAACCTTGCCCGCCCGGACCATTCATATCTCCCCACCAGTTATATTGAGCATTGGTCATAAAAGCAGGAGAGGTATTGTTTATTCCAAAACCAGAATTGCTATAAATGTTATTGTAATTAATATCTGCAGTTGAATTATTCTCAAGTTTAATTGCATCTCCTGCATCCTGAGTTATCTGGTTATTTTTAATTGTTGCGATAGAATTGTCCAGATGAATACTTGAACTTGTTCCTTTTTGGCGGACAAAAAGATTATCTTCGATTAAAATTTTACTATCAACATTTCCTTCAAGGGCACGCTGGTTTGCAAGAAAAAGATTTCCAATTATCTCTACATTTTTTGAATCAAAGATTCTTAACCCCAGTTGGTTTTCAGCCAACGCATTTTTTTGAATATGAATAGCCTGGTTAGAAGAATTCAATGCTGATACTTCTATACCTACTTCATTAAACAATATTTTATTATTGGGATTAAAAAAAATCAACGGCGGATCGAACCCTAACGGCCCAAAATTGGGATTACCCTTCCCAATATAAGTATCAGGTGCATCTATTATTTTTATTCCGATATTATTTCCAATATCCTCATCGTTATAGTTGCTTCCAATTATATTGTTGGAAACTTCGTTTGATACTGAATGCAACCCTCCTGAAATCCATATCCCCTGATCATTACCTGAGATAATATTTGTAACGCCAGCTCCCTCATTCCCGCCAATAAGATTTCTGGAGGATTCATTAATAAAAATTCCAATACCATTCTTCCTGATGGTTTGGGCATTCAAACCCACACCAATATAATTTCCCTTGATTTTATTTTTTTCACCGCCGGAAATTAATATACCATCAAGAAAATTACCTGATATAACATTTTTTTCATTTGAAGTTATTCCGCCGATTTCATTTTCAGATGAAGATTTAAGTTCAACACCAATATTTTGATCAATACCATTTACTTTTTGTCCATTCTTATCCAGACCTATAATATTTCCTTTTATTTTATTGCTGGAAGAAGATACGACTCTTACGCCTGTATCAATATTTCCTGAAATAATATTACCTGTGTTTGAAGTTTCTCCGCCAATTATGTTTGATGGTGCAGATTGAATTGTAATTCCTGAAACATTTTTAAGAGGATTAACCCCATTAACATCCAGCCCGATAAAGTTGTTTTGAATTATGTTATTAACAGAGGAAGAGCCTTTAATAATAATACCGCTGTTTTTTATTTCATTATTCTCCAGTTGCTCTTGTCCCGAAATTATATTTCTGAAGATTTCTGTATTCCCTCCAACTGTATTACCGGGGGAATTTTCAATAACAATACCTGATTTAAAATTGCCTAAGTTTTCCAGCCCTCCGGATTTTGTTCCAACAAGGTTCCCGGCAATTGTATTGTTTGTCGCCTGAGCCCAAAGATAGATTCCATTTCTTTTGTTAGAAGAAATAAGATTCCCAAACCCTGAGCCCGGTTGAGAAACTGCGCCACCTATAAAATTTTCTTTCCCTTCAAAAATTTCGATACCATTCCAATTATTTCCTAAAGGTAACATTCCATTTTCAGTTGTCCCGATGTAATTTCCGGTTATACTTGTTCCACGGCAAAATTCTCCACCAAGAAAAATACCTGATGATCCATTGCCCGAAATAATATTTCTATCCTCAGAATTATTCCCTCCAATCAAAGTTGTGAATGCATCAGCAATATAGACGCCATTAAATCTATTCATTACAGCTGCCGTTCCGGAAATATTTGTTCCAATTTTATTTCCAATCAACTTGTTATCCATAGTTCTTATAACATTATCACCTTGTATTCTCACTCCATCTTTATGATTACCTGAGATGATATTTTTCTTTAAAATATTATTATTAGCATTTTGGTCAATTAAAACCCCGTTAAATTCATTAGCTAATTCTGACATTCCATTGGGTGTGGTTCCAATTAAATTATTTTCAATTGTATTATGATTTGCATTATCTCCCGTTATTGTAATTCCGTTTTCAAAATTGCCAGATATAATATTTCTGTTGAAAGGACCACTGCCTCCAATCTGGTTAAAGTAGCTGTTAAAAATATTTATTCCATCAGCAATATTTCCCAAACCGTTTGTTCCATTAATATCTGTCCCTATATAACATCCTTGTATAATATTTTCATAGGTTGAATTCAAAAAAATACCATGTTTTGCAAAGTTAATTATAGCAAGATTTTTAATCTGGCATTTACGACCATTTGTATTCGTACCAAAATTTATTGTAAGACCACAGGCTTCATCTCCAGCATTGTTACCATCAATTACAATTTCTGGCACATTATTGTTTAAAGGCCCCTGGATTACTACTTCATCAGTAATAACCGGAAGTTCAGTAGTTGGTTCAATAGTATGAGGAGCTGCCCCTGGAATATCAAATAAAATAAGGTTCTTAGATGAACTTGCATTAGACTCCATTAAAGCAGCGCGCAACGAACATGGAGTTTTACCATTAATTAATTGTCCACCGATATCACACAATCCATCACCCGGACTTAAATCAGGCTGATCACCCGTTGTGTTAACAGTAAAAGTTTCATAAACTGCTCCCCCATATTTAAGTATTAATCCTTTTTCTCCAACTGCAAAAACATTTGCTGTATCTGAACCCCAAATTGCATATACTGAGGTATGGCTTACATTTGCTGTTTGGGTTGTCATCTCTGACCAGGATGTTCCATTAAAATGATAGATAAAAGACCCTGTTGCAATCACTGTAAATTTATCTCCGCATGCAAATAAATTGTCGGCAGAAAATCCCCATATACCTTTAAATGTCACTACTGCAGTAGTGTCTGTTTCTGAATTCCATACTTCTCTAAAACAATCTCCGTTTACTAATCCACCCGTGAATTTGTAGATATATGGTCCGGCTACCAAAAAAGCATTGTTAATGCCGGTATTCCAGACCCCTTTAATTGAAAAAGAGCCAGGGAGAACAGTTGTTCTTTCCCAAAAATAATTGTTTGGATTACAATCTTTGTAATGATAAACCCCACCATCATAACCCCCAGCATAAATTTCAGTAGGAGAACTTCCATACATAGCAAATAAAGGTTCAAAGCCCATATAAGCAAATTGCTGTACCCATTGGCTGCCATTATAATGCATCATAAATCCACCATTTTGAACAAATAGATCATTCCCTGATGAACCCCAGATAGCTGGCGCAAATCCCCCTGGATTATTATAGAAAATGCTAAGAGTATTCCCATCATATTTATATACACTAACAGGACTTACTATGTAAATTTCGCTCGCTGAAAAACCAATCATGCCATAAAAATTTTCAGTAATTCCTGTATTTATTTTATTCCAGACGAAGCCATCATAATGAAGTATTAGTCCGCTGTCTCCAATTGCATAAACATCATTAGCCGAAGCACCCCAGACAGCATTTAAATTTTTAGTTGTCCCGCTTGACATTGTAGTCCATTCGGGTTGAGAATAAGTAAAGCAGGTAAAAACAAGAATGATTAATAATAAAGTCTTCATAAAAACTCCATTTGAATTTTTTAAATATTTATAACAGGAGATTTATACCTTTAACGCTATAGTTCTAAAAGAAAGGAAAAACTTTCATTCAAAAGATTAAATTTTCAATAATCTGTAAATTTGTCTGATTTGGAATTTTCAACTGTAAAATTTAGATTGTGCTTAATTCCTTCTCCGTTTTGCTTTTCAACAGTTAGAGGTTTTGTGAAACCAGGTTTAATTTTTTTTATCATTGCAATTTTTTTTACGAGTTTTTACTCGTTTGCAATTCAGTTACCAGATCAGATAAATGAACCTTTCTCTGGTATAACCGGATTTCATTCAGATACTTCTTTTGCGAAAAGTAATATTGATAAAGGAAATGAACTTCTTAAAGAACTGAAATACGAGAGTGCAATTTTATTTTTTGAAGAAGCGAAATTTATATATGAAAAGGAAAGTTTGTGGGAAAATTATTTTAAATGCATTAATCTTATTTCTACCGCATTAAGAGAAAAAGGAGAAATTGATAGTTCTATCACAGTGTTACAAATTAATCTTGATTTAGCAAAAGAAAAGCTTGGAGGGAATAATTTAACTTATGCAAAAATGCAAAATCTTTTAGGTTATTCTTATAAGATAAATGGAGATTATGATACAGCTTTAAAATATTCATTAGAAAGCCTGAACATCCAGTTGGAACAAAATGCTTATGATGAAGCAGCCGATTCATATTATCTTCTTGGAACACTTTATTATAATAAAGGAGAATTTGATAACTCTATAAAAAATCTGAACCTCTCATTAAAAAACGTTAACCAACAAAACCAGAAAATTCTTATCAGTAATATTTATAACGCAATGGGCCAGGTATATCAGCAGAAAGGTGATCCGGATAAAGCAATTGAATATTTCAAAACCTCACTCGATATAAAAATAAAGGAATTGGGTGAATCCGACCAGGAATTGGCCGCTGTTTATAATAACCTGGCTGTAGTTTATTTTTATGTGGAAGATAATGACACAGCACTCGATTACTATTTGAAAGCTTTATCAATTAATCTTCAACTCCGGGAACCGAATAAAATAGATATCGGCATCGAATATAATAATATTTCAATGGCTTATAGAGTCAATGGTAATTATAGTGAGGCATTGAAATACGGTGAACAGGCAAAAAATATTTTAACAGAGAAATTGGGTGAAAGACATCCAACTGTAGGGGCTATTATTAATAATACAGGAAGGACTTATTCGGATTTAAAACAATATGATAAAGCAATTGAATCTTACCAAACCGCTCTTTCAATCTGGAAAGAAAAATATGGAGAGATTCATCCATTTACTTCACAGGCATACTATAACATTGGTGAAGCTCTTGCCAATAAGGGAGAATATATTTCTGCCATTTCTATGATAGAAAAATCACTTTCAATAAGATTATCTGTATGGGGGGGAAAACATCCAAAGATTTCAGAATCATACCAGGAACTGGGAAATATTTATTATAAGCTTCAAGATTATGACAGTGCTTTATATTTCTACCAGGATGCAATTATTTGCCTGGCTGAAAATTTTTCTAACAGCAGTATTTATACAAACCCTGATGAGAAAAATATATTATGGAATAATGAAATAATAAATCCATTAATATTAAAAGGAGATGCTTTCTCGACCAGGTATCATATAAGTAAAGATTTAAATGATCTCTTTTCAGCTTACGATTCTTACCAGTTGTCTTCACAATTAATTGATAAAGTAAGGCACCGTTTTAAAGCTGAAGGTTCAAAATTGTCTTTCAGCAAAAGATCTTATTCTCTTTATGAAAAAGGAATAAATATATCTCTAATGCTTTTTGAGTTTACAAGAAATATTGAATATAAAAAGGCAGCTTTTAAATTTTCTGAGGAGAGTAAAGCAGGTGTTTTATTCGATGCCGTTTCTGAAATTAAAGCAAGAAATTTTTCGGGATTGCCCGATTCATTACTTGAGAAAGAAAAGGATATTAGAATAAACCTTGCTTACTGGGAAACCCAGATTTTAAATGAAAAACAAAAGAAACAACCTTCTCCTGAAAAAATAAAAGAATTTAATGATAAATATTTTTCGCTGAATCAGCAGTATATTTTTTTACTGGAAAGCCTGGGAAAAAATTATCCATCCTATTACCAATTAAAGTATAAAGAAAAAGAAATATCTGTCGAAAATCTTCAAAATGCATTAGATAATAGTTCGGTTATTGTTGAATATTTTTTAGGCGATACAACATTATACATTTTCACTTTAAGCAAACAAAACCTTGATGAGAAAACAGTGAACCTGGATTCTTCAATTGGCGGGTTAGTTAAACAATTCAGGCAATCATTACAAAATCTTGAATTTGAAAATTATATTTCTTCCTCAATAGCTCTATATAAAATTCTCATTGAGCCTATCCGGCAGATAATTTCTGATACAAAAAATTTAATGATTATTCCGGATGGTATACTTTACTATTTACCTTTTGAAGATTTACTTACAGAAAAAATAAAAAAAGGTGAGATAAATTTTTCTGAATTACCCTACCTTATAAAAAGATTTAATATCAGCTATTTGTTTTCAACCACCTTTTTGCAGAATGAAAATGAAAAACTTGCCAAATACAGTTTTGTGGGCTTTGCACCCGTTTTTGCCGATAACAATTCCAAATCGGATGTGATTGCAAAAAATGATTCAACAATATCTCAGTTAAAACGTGCTGTAGAGTTTAATGATAAAAAATATTCTGAGCTTCCCGAAAGTAAAAAAGAAGTTGAAAGTATTTTGAATTTGTTCAATGAGAAAAATTTCCCCGGCTTGAACTTTATTTCTGAGGATGCGAAAGAAGAGGTAATTAAGTCTGAGAAAATGAATAATTATAATTTTCTCCATATAGCTACTCACGGTTTCATTAATGAAGATAAGCCAAAATATTCGGGAATAATTTTTACAGACAAAAACAATTCTCCCGGTGAAGATGGAATTTTATATTCGGATGAAATTTATAATTTAAATCTGAATGCAGATTTAGTTGTTTTAAGTGCCTGTGAAAGCGGGCTGGGAAAGATTGTTAAAGGAGAGGGAATCATCGGGTTAACACGTGGATTTATTTATTCGGGTGCAAAAAATATTGTCGTATCTTTATGGCAGGTTGCGGATAAATCAACTTCTGAATTGATGATAGAGTTTTATAAAAATATACTTGCCGGAAGAAGTTATTCTTCATCTTTAAGAGAAGCCAAACTTAAGCTAATAAAAGAAGGGAATTATTCTTATCCGCTGGAGTGGAGTCCGTTTGTTCTTATCGGAAGATAAATATTTTTTCTTTAACCAGATAAATTATTTAATATAGAATTTCCCGACCGCCTCAAGCTTATCATCAATTAAAAGTTTCCAGTAATAAAGTCCGGGCGATAATTCACTGCTATAACTAAATTTATTTTCAGATAATAATCGGCTTACAATTAATTTATTTTTATTGTTTACAAGTTCAAAAATGTAAGAATTTTTATTTTCTTCTTTCCATTTAAAACTAATTGGCAGATTTAATGTATCTCCTATTTTCGGGGATACAAGTTTAATTTTGCTTTCCGATCTCACATTCCTATCAACAAAGTTTTCAAGGACATTATTTGCAGCAAAATCTGATTTGTTATATCCTTTATCTTTTAAAACCTGCTTTTGCTGATCATTGAATTCACCAATGCTATCTTTATTATATAATGAATCAACCAAATGATTTTTATTTTGTACAAATATTTTTTCTTGAGGTAAAAGAAGGTAATAGAAGCCGATGCCTAACCCTATAATTATCATTGCAGCAGCAGCCCAAATGTAATAGGAAGTACCTTTGTTTTCTTTTGAAATACCCTTCAAATCATCAATTTCAAAATCTTCTTCTATCATTTCATCTAATCTTTTTTTGCATTCGTTGCATTCTTTAATATGATTTTCAACGAAAGAAACTTCCGTCTGACTAAGATTATCTTTTAAATTTATATATGCAGCAATTACTGCATTAGACAGATGTTCCCGGCTGCTGCTTATTTCTTTTGAATACTTCTCTAACATTTTTCTTTTCTCTTAAAAAATTTTCTCTAGTTAATAGTTTAAATATTAGATTAAAACTTTCATCATTTTTAAAATTTATCCAAAGTATTTGAAGAATAACCAAGTTTCTTAAAATAATCGGCCATTTTAATTCTCAATCTTCTTATATGCGTATCAAGTGTATTGAAATTAAGTTGTAAATCATCAGCAATTTCTTTCCTTGATTTTTCATCAATCAAACAGTTCAGCAAATCAATATCCTTCGGTTTAAGCTGAAGTTTAAAAATGTTTATATGGAGAAAAATTTCCTGCAGATCAAGAAGTTCAGCGGGACTGCTTTCTTTTACAGGGATTTTTAAGGTTAGCGGTTCTTCTTCCTCTTCATTCTTTTCCAATTGACTTTCAGGAATTACATTTTTTAGTTTGATTGATTTATCAAGTTGAACGCGGCATTGAATTTTTATTGTCCCGATTATATAAGCTTCCGGGTTTTTTATTTCCTTTGAAAAATCAATCCCCGAAACATTTAGAAATATCTGGTTAATAAAATCTTTTAAATCAGTAAAAATTGTTCTTTCAAAAAGATCCTGGTATTTATAATAATAATTGCTGATTATTTTATAACCACGGGTACCTTTTGTAAAAAAATCCCTATTTAATTCAGATAATTTCAAAAAACTTTTAAGATGATGAGTTATTCCTGATTTAAGCTAAGAAGGGAAAATCCTAAAATCAATAACTAATAAGAAAGTTTTAAGAAAGCGTTTAATGAAGAATGGGCTGTCTCAAAAGTTATATTTTGTTATCAGGATCACGCTTTAGCAGGAGAAGTGATCTCTCATTTCGACTAAAATAAAAGATTGCTTCGAAGACTCCTCGCAAAGACAATTAAAAAGACTTTTGAGACAACCTCCATTCAAGTTAAAAGCCTGCATCCAGCATATAACCGCTGAAAGCAATCTGTCTTACAATCAATCCCATTACAAAATAAATAACAATTGCCACAATAATAATTACAATAAAATAAACCGCCATTTTATCTTGTGGAACATTTTTTACTTTTTGCAGCCCCATATACATAAGTATTAAGGAATAAATACCTGCTAAAGCAACAATTATTCCCAGAGAAGGAAAAATATAAAATATTCCTGCAACCCAGGCAGGCGTGTAGGCATAAACAGCAACTTTTGTTGAAGCAACCATATCCTTGGTTGAACCAAAGTTTGGTGCAAGGGCATCTACAATAAAAGATATAATAGCTACACCTGCTAAAGATGTAACATAAGTTACAATAGCCCAGGTTAAAGATGTTCCTGCGGGAAGTTTTATAGTTCCAAAACCCCACGAAATACCAAAAACTGTGTAACCTATAAAACCTGCAACAGCAGGAATTAAAGCCAGAATTATTGCATACTTGGTATAAAGATCTCCAACTGCTGCACTTTCAGCTTTAATAACCTCCCATTCTTGTTTTGGATTGAACATTATGTTTTTTGCACGGTCAACTAAACTCATAATGAACTCCTTATTTTGTTTTTTGTTTGGGAAAAGAAAAAATATTTCTCACTTTTATCCGGTAAGGTGGTTTATTTAGTAAATAAATCATGGATAAGTTTACCTTTTTAACCTAAGAACATTTAAGCATTAAAGCAATAATTTTTTTTAAAGGATTCAAAGGCTATCTGTTATTCCAGCAGGTTTTATTAATCATATTTTAATAAGTTTAACAGGAAAAATTATTTCAAGGAGATGAGAATTGTTAAAGAAATTCAATCAGAGTATCAGTGAAGGAATTCTTTTTACAGACCAGTACCAGCTTGTTATGGCTCAGCTTTATTTTAAGATCGGGGTTCACGAAAAGATTGTTCAGTTTGATCATTTTTTCAGAAATTATCCTGACTATGGTTCACATAAAGCAGGTTATTGTATAAATGCAGGTTTGGAATGGCTTGTTGACTGGATGCAGAATTCACTTTTCAGAGATGAAGAAATTGAATTACTGAGATCTCAAAAGTCAAGAAACAACAAACCAATCTTCCATGAAGACTTTCTTAAATGGTTAAAGAACAACGGTAACTTTAATAATATCACGCTTCGTGCAATAGCTGAAGGAAGAACTGTACATCCACACCTGCCACTAACTGTGGTTCAGGGACCAATTGCTATGGCACAAATTCTTGAAACACCTCTTTTAAATCAGCTTAACTTCCAGACATTAATTGCAACTAAAGCATGTAGAATTAAAGAAATGGGAAGAAGACAAATGCTTATTGATTTCGGAGCGAGAAGAGCGCAGGATAGAGGAGCAATTGCGGGGGTTCGTGGTGCTTTAATCGGTGGTGCTGATTTTTCTTCTAATGTGGGCATTTCTCATCTGCTTGGATACCAACCAAAAGGAACCCATGGACATAGTTTAGTTCAATTATTTTTATCAATGGGAATGACAGAGGAGAATGCCTTTCAGGCATTTGCAGATTTATACCCTGATGAATGTATTCTCCTTGTTGATACAATTAATACCCTCGAAAGCGGTATTCCAAATGCAATAAAAGTTTTTCAAAACCTGAAAAAGAAGGGACATAATCCAGGAGGGATAAGGCTTGACTCAGGCGATCTTGCTTATCTTAGTTTGAAAGCCGCAAAAATGTTGAACGAAGCAGGATTTGAAGATGTCGGCATTGTTTTATCAAATGAGCTCGATGAGATGTACATCTGGCAGATTATAACTCAAATTTCTGAGGAAGCTTCCAAATACGGTTTAGATCCGGATAAAGTTATTAGCAGATTAATTTATGGTGTGGGTACAAAATTAATTACTTCTGCCGGTGACAGCGCTTTGGGAGGAGTTTATAAACTTGTTGCTGTAAAAGATAATAATGAATGGCAGCCTGCATTAAAGATTTCCGAATCGCTGGAGAAAATTCCAAACCCCGGGGATAAGAAAATCTGGAGAATTTATGATAAATCCGGTAAAGCTACTGCAGACTTAATTACTTTGAGTGAAGAGAATCCGCAGGAGGAAAATGTAATTCATCTTTATAACCCGGTTGATCGAACAAAGAAGCGAACCCTGATAAAAGATCAGATATCTAAAATTGAACCTCTTATTTTTGATATTATTACTGAAGGCAAAGTTGTATATGATTTTCCATCAATTGAAGAGATTAGAAAAGTAAGATTAAGAGACCTTGAAAATTTGGACAGCGGTGTAAAAAGATTAATACTTCCCCATCCTTATCATGTTTCATTGTCTAAAAAACTCTGGGATGTAAAACAAAAGCTAATTGAAACAGTTTCAAGTTCATCAGAATTGTTATAACATTTTTATTTAAATGATTCATCTTTTATTTTCAAATCCCGGAAGATTTGAAAAAATTAATATCTAAGGATTAAATTGATAATTAATATCATAACCAATTATGTAACCGACAACTGAACCAATTAATATTCCCAGGAATGCTCCTGCTATTGATGATTGTAACGGATCGAACCGGGGGTTATTTCCACCTTCTTTAAAATTAAATACCCAACCTGTAGCTCCTATTGCAAATCCTCCTATGATACCTGCACCAAAACCCGGAATAATACCTTTCCAATGATTTTTATAGCTAACTGATTTTACATTATCCATTGGGGTTAAAACATTTTCCTCTATAATAGTTTTTAATCCTAAAAACTTTATTGTATCCTTTGTTATTGAAATATTTTCGGCATCCAGTTGTATGCCGCTTTTTAATAATAAATCTGCTGATTTATAATCGCTGCTTATGTAATCAATCTTTTTAATTTCTTCGGTTGGAATTTCATAATATTTCTTTTCAATAGTCTTTTCAAAAATGTAAAAAGTATCATCATTTATTTCAATCTTGCTATCGGAATAAAATGAACTGTCATTTGTCGAAGTAATTTCCAATTTATTGTTTTGAGCAGAGTTATTAAAATCTTTATATAATTTTTCTTCAGAATAGTACTTTGATACTTTGTACGTTGTTGAGCAGCCAATAAAAACAAAAAATGTAATTGATATTAATAAATAAGCTAATCTCATATAACACCTCCGTTTTAAATGGCTCACACATTGGATATTGCGGTTAATGTTTTCCTTATTACAGTATTATAGTTTATTAAAACGAAATAAGAAAAGAAAAGGATTATTAAACAAACTGTTGCCCATTTTTTCATTTCGCCTCCCCTTAATTTTTATGATTATAAATGAATTATCATTTCTAATATCTTTAATAAGATTAAAATCTTCGCTTATTAACGTATTAGAAAAACGACTAATTATCAAATTAGAATTTTGTAGAATATTATTTTCATCATAAACCTGAATTCATTTCATTAGGAGGCAGAATATCCGGAAATATCTAAATTTGTTTTATTTCCTTTATGCCATATACCCAACATATATTACTTTACCATATATCATTTTTATATCTCATTTATCATCTCCCTATCTGATTTGGAAAATTTTCTTCTTATTCTTGAATCATAAATAAAATTTTAAGTAACATTTCTGAAAGCCTTATCGTCTTTAAATTAAAATGCTGGAAACATTAGGTTATAAATCGCTTGTTAACCGGTATAAAAATAAAATCTTCAGTTATGCTCTTTATATGGTTAAAAACAGGATGGATGCTGAAGATATCAGCCAGGAAGTTTTTATAAGAATATGGAAGAACATGGGAAAATTCCAACTGCCGGCTGCCGGTTCGTGGATTATGAGAACGACCCACAATCTTTGTATTGATTATTTAAGAAGAGACCAGATTGCAAAACAAAGATCAATATTTATTGATGATGATTTTGAAGATAGAGTTGTTGACACTAATAAATTAAATCAACCGGAAGCAGCAGCTTTACAAAATATAACAAATGAAAAAATAAAAAAGGCAATACAGAAACTTCCGGAAAATTTAAGGAGTGTTTTTGTCCTATATGAAATTGAAGGATTTAAATACAAAGAAATAAGTAATGTTCTTGATATGCCAATTAACAGCGTTAAAGTTTACATTCTTAGAGCAAGAAGAAAATTACAAGAGGAATTAAAAGATTATGCCGAACATAAAACATAAAACAGATGATGAAACTTTAGATAAAATTATCGCAGCTGCATACAAAGATGCTAACCTGATTGACAGAATAAAAATTTATTTTATTACTAAACAGGATGATAAAGTAAAGAAAATTTTTAATGAATATCGGGCTGCTGCAAAAGCAGTTAAACAGATTCCTTTAGATGAATGTCCGGGTTCAATAATTGAATCTATCAAAGTTAAAACTGTTAAAGAAAAAAATTCTGCTCTAAAACCAGTATATATGTTTGCGGTTTCTTTGATAGTTGTACTCTCATTTATAGCAGTTTTCTGGTTTCAAAATAAAGATACGAAACGTGTTTATTCAACAGCAGAAATAGAGCTTGCCGAAAAACAGGTTAAAGAATCGTTTGTAATTGTTAACCGGGTATTTAAAAAGACAGAGAAATTAATTCAGAATGATATATTGCAAAAAAGAGTCGGCAAGCCGGTTCGCCAAAGTTTATCAATAATTAATGAAGTTCTAATAGGAGGATAAAATGAAATCTGTTAAAGTATTGTTGTTCTTTATATTAATCTACACTACAGGAATTTATTCACAAAGCGAATACAGCAAAGAGCCCGGTTATTTTGATTTTGGAGACCTGTCAATGTATGAACAGGGAGATGGCGTGACAGAAGTTTCTCTTGAACCAAATATATTGCAGCTTGTAGCTTCTGCAACGGAGGAAAAGGAACCAGAGTTATCTGAAATGCTGAATGGTCTGAAGCTTGTGAAAGTAAATGTCTTTGAAGTCGGTGAAAAAAATGAAAGCGGTTTAAAGAGTAAAATCGAAGACATTGATAAAAAAATTATGTCCGGAAGCTGGGACCGGATTGTAAGAAAAAAAGGCGGCGATGAGCTTGTAAATGTTTATATAAAAACTTCCAACAAAAAAGATATTGATGGCCTGGTAGTGACAACTTTGGATAAAAATGGCGAAGCTGTTTTTGTTAATATCGTCGGGAATATTGATCTGAAAAAGATTGGTAAACTCGGAGCAAAATTCGATATCCCATCTCTTGATAAATTAGATAAGGAAATGAAATGAAAAAAATTCTAAAAATTTCACCACTAATATTATTAGTTTTATTTACATCAGCCGGATGCATTAGTGTAAATAGAAACTTTAGAGAAGTAAGTGCAAAATTGATCAGCAAATTTGGGAATGATTATCATCGTGACATTGAAGTATCTGTGGGACCTTTTTTAATTAATTTTGCGAGCTGGGTTGTAAACTTCAGTCAGGATGATGAAATTGTTGATGACTTAATGAGACAGGTTTCGAATGTACAAGTTGGTGTTTATTCAATGACAAATGACAGGGGAAAAGACAAACATGTTGTAATGGAAAAGTTAAACAATGAAATGGAATCCAAAGGATGGAAATATATTGTCAGGTCATACGGAGATGATGAATTAACTGCCGTTTACGTAAGTAAAAACCCCGAAATGTTTTTCAAGAAAATGTTTATTATTACTCATGATTCGGAACAACTGGTTTTAGTTGAAGTTGAAGGTAATCTTGATAAACTTATTGAGCTTGCAATACACGATAAGAAATTCAAATTTAATATGTAATAATTAAACTCGGGGATTGCTATAGTATAAATAATGAAGCAATCTCAAAGCAGAGATTGCTTCGCAAAAAAACTCATTGCACTTTTATTATCCTTTAGTTTTATCGTATTCGTCTAATGCCATTTTTTCAAGTTCGCTTTTCATCTCCTTAGGTAAAATTACAGTCTCATAATATTTCCCATCTTTACCTTTTTCATTTGGTGAAGAAACAAACAATCCATTTGAACCATTCACCACTTTAAAGCCTTTAATTGTAATTCCATCGTTTGTCTGGATATCAAAAAATGCAGCGGTTTTTCCGGAATTACTGTTAAGATGATTCATTCGAACAATTTTCATTTTACCCTCCAATTTTTTTTAATGAAAATATATTTAGAGAAAACAATTAGTGGATTTTTACCCCCACTAGCAAATTTAATTCCCGGTTAATCTAAATTAATGAGTGGAATTAATCAAGATGTTTTATTTAAAATTAAAAAGCCCGCTGGTCGGGCGACCAGAAGGCTTTAACTCCTTAAGATAAAGGGTATGGGGGAGACCCTTTATCAGAGTCAATGTAAAAATAATATTTTCAGGTTCATTTGTCAACTTAATTTCCTCTCCCAAAAAAACTTTTTTGAGTTTATTTGCCTGAGAACAATTTTTAATAATAATTAATTTTTTGCAATTTCTTCAAAAAAATCTTTTTAAAAAGACTGAGTTTTTAGAAACCATCATCCTTTATCTGTTTTACGGTTACTTCTCCATATTTAGAAACTTTATCCCGAAGTTCCGATGCTTTTCCTACAAGTACAAATTGAAGGTTTTCATTTGGAAAGTATGTTTTAATTATTTCATTTGCTTTTTCAATAGTCAGATTATCCACATTTTTCTGGAAATCATTAATAAATGAATCACTGATGTTATAATAAAACATTTTTACAAGTAAAGAAGAAAGATCACCGGATGTTTCATAATCAGGAGGTAATTGCCCTTTAATATAGCTTTTTGCAGAATTCAGAGTTTCTTCATTAACGCCATTTTTCTGAAGACTGTCAAGAACTTCAAGAGCCATATCAATTGCATCAATTGTTGTTGATGTTTCTGTAAAACTGCTGATGATAAAAGTACCCGTATTTTTGTAAGGAATGAAATAACTCCCAGCTCCATAGGTTAATCCGCTGTTTATTCTTAATGCTGCATTAAGCCAGGAGGTAAATCTTCCGCCAAGAATAATATTAATAACCTGTATTGAAGTATAATCCGGATTGCTCCTTTTTATTCCATATTGACCGATGTAAAAAGTAGTTTCTCTTGCATCATCTTTATTAACCAGAAGAACTCTGCTTTTATCTAATGAAGGAAACTCAGCAGCAATGTCAGTAACTGTCATTGATTTTTCAGGTTTCCAATCCTTAAAAAGATCCGATATTTTTTGCTTCATTAGAGGAATTGAAAAATCTCCGACAAATGCAATTACTGAACCTTCCGGTTTATAATATGTTTTATAGAAATTTTTTAAATCATTTACACTTAATTCCGAAACCGTATTCTTCGTTCCATTAACAGGGTTCCCGTATGGATTATCTTCAAAAATAAATTTTTTGAAATAAGAACCCATTACACTTCTTGCACTTTGCTTATCCTGAACAAGTTCAGCAATCCACCTTTGTTTTCTTTTTTCAATTTCATTTTCCGGAAAAACAGGATTGGTAATAACATCTTTAATTAATGGAAACATTTTATCCTGGTTATCTTTTAGAAAATAGGAACTCAGTTCAGAGTACTCTGTTGATGCTGAAATATTTAATTCGGCTCCAATAAAATCTACTGTTTCTTCAATCTGGTCTTTGGAATAATTTTTTGTCCCAAATAAAATTGATTCTGCGGTTAAAGAAGCTAAGCCGTTTTTAAGTCCATCTTTTGTTGCCCCTGCAGGAAATATTGCAGAGACATAAATAAGCGGAACTTCATGCCGTTCCATTAAATAAACCGTTAACCCGTTAGGTAAAGTATATTTTTCATAATCCGGAAGATGGAATTGCGCAAAGGTATATGAGGTTAAAATAAATATCAGCATAATTGCAAATTTTTTCATTGCGCTTCCTCCTCAGGTGAAATTAAAAATCCAACTGTCCTGTTTGTTTTGGTAAGATATTTCTTTGCGGCGTTTATAATTTCCAACGGAGTTACTTTTTGATATTCTTTAGCAGTGTCAAAAAGCTTAGCATAATTTCCAAAAAATAATTCATATGTTCCGATTGTGTTTGATTTTCCATTTATTGTTTCCATTGCTTTATAAAATCCCATCACCTGCTGGTTTTTAACCTTTTGAAGCTCTTCATCTTTTATTCCTTCAGAAATTATTTTATCAATCTCATTATAAATTGCATTCTCAAGGGAATCAGGAGAAACGTTATCATTGCAGATTGCATAAATTGTAAAAAGATAAGGATCAAATGAATAACTCAAATCAGTATAAACACTTGTTGCAAGCTGCTTTTCATCTACAAGGCTTTTATACAATCTTGAGGTATTTCCCGAAGAAAGAATTGAATTGAGTAAACTTAATGAATAATACTCATCCGATTTGCTTTCCGGGACATGATAGCTAATCATAATATTCGGTGATGAGACTTCTTTTCTAACAATGATTCTTTTTTCACCAAGCTGCACAGGTTCAACTGTGTGAATTTCTCTCGGCGGAACACCCGGAGGAATAGGTTCGAAATATTTCTCCGCAAGCTTTTGAACTTCAGCAACAGTTACATCGCCAGAAATTACAACTACACAATTATTGGGAGCGTAATATATTTTAAAATAATTTTGCAGATCTTCTTTTTTCCAGCTTTTTATATCAGATTCATACCCGATTACGGGCCAACGATATGGATGTGCAAAAAAAGCAACCCCTTTCACCTGTTCATCAAGAAAATAATAATTGCTGTTTTCAAGGTCAGTGCTTCTTTCTGAAAGCACAACTCCTCGTTCACTTTCAATCATTTCATCGTCAAAATTCAAACAGCAAATTCTGTCTGATTCAAGCTTAAAAATAGTTTCAAGACTGCTTGTAGGAAACCAATCGGTATAAACTGTAACATTCTCAGTTGTGTAAGCATTGTTAGCTCCTCCTTCAGCTTCCATAGTAATATCGAACATTTTAGGTGCATAACTTTTTGATCCATTAAACATCATATGCTCAAAAAAATGAGATAAACCTGTTATACCCGGATATTCATTCCTCGAACCAACTTTCCAGAAAAGGTACATATTGGCATTTGGAATTGAGTGATCTTCAAGCACGAGAATTTTCATTCCGTTTTTCAGACTAATTGTTTTGATATCATCTTTAGAATTTTGGGGGAAAAGTAAACAAGGCAGTAATAAAAACAAGAGCGATAATTTCATAAGATACCTTTGTTAAAAATTTTATTAAATTTTTATCTACTCGTATACAAATATAGGAAGAATGTTTTCATAAGGCATAATAAATTTTTGTATGCAAATTCATTTTGGGTATTCTGCCTGGAAATTAATATCACGCCGTTAAAGATTATTCGGCTTTTTGTTCAATCATAATCTATTCTTATTTTTGAATAATCATGAACAACTATAAACATATTATTTGGGACTGGAATGGAACACTCTTAAATGATGTTGGTCTTTGCTGTGAAATTATAAATGATGTTTTAACAAAGAGAAATTTATGTCCGGTTTCACTGGATCATTATAGAGATATTTTCACTTTCCCGATTAAGAACTATTACATTAAAGCGGGTTTTGATTTTACGCAATATTCTTTTGAGGAAGTCGGTTTGGAATGGATGAGCGAATATGAAAGACGAAAAACAGAATGCCTGCTGCATTCGGGAGTTGAAGAAGCTCTTCATTTATTAAAAGAGAAAAATATTAAACAATCTGTACTTTCTGCTTATCCTCATAATACACTGATTGAAATTATTTCTCACTTTAACCTTAATGAATTTTTCAGTTACATAATCGGGCTTGATAATATTTATGCTACAAGTAAGGTTGAACTTGGAAAAGACCTGATGAAAAAAATCGGGAATGTAAAAGGTAAAGTTCTTTTAATAGGAGATACCGAACATGACAATGATGTTGCTTTAGAAATTGGAGCAGATTGCATTCTTATAGCAGGCGGGCATCAAAGTAAAGAAAAGTTAATGGGTTGTAATGTTCCTGTTTATGATTCTATTTCAGAATTCATATCCGGCTATAACAACTCTGGTCTTTAATTTGATAATTCAATCACAAATTATTCTTTAATTCCTCTTAAAATAAAACTCTTAAAGCCAGTGGCATAAAAACCATTGATTATTTAGTTATTATGTGGTAATCTTTACAACCGATTATAAGTTTTTATATGCTTTTTTAACAACCAGCGAGGTAATAATATGAGAGCTATATGGAATGGACATATACGTTTCTCTCTTGTAACTATTCCGATAAGACTTTACAGTGCAATTGATACAAAAGAAACTGTCAGCTTCAATCAACTGCATAAAGAGGATAGCGGACGGGTTGGTTATGATAAGAAATGCAAAAAGTGCGGCAAATCTTTAACACAACAGGATATTGTTAAAGGTTATGAGTATGAACCAGATAATTATGTTATAGTTGAACAGGAAGATTTTGATAAAGTAAAAATTAAGAGCAGCAAAATAATAGAGATTGAAGGATTTGTTGATGCATCCGAAGTTCATCCCACTCTTTATGATACTCCGTACTTTATTGGTCCGGACGGAGAAGTTGCAACTCAGCCGTATGCTTTACTTAATAAAACTTTAATTGAATCATCAAAGCTTGCAGTTGGAAGAATAGTAATAAGGGACAGGGAAGATGTTGTAATGCTGTCTTCTCTTAATAACGGAATTGTTATGTATAAACTGCGATATCCGAGTGAAGTTAGAAAAATGTCTGAAGTTCCGCTGGTTGATGGAGTGGCTGCAAATAAAGAACAATTGAAACTTGCAAAAACTCTTGTTGATTCGATGACGACCAAACTTTCTGAAATAGATTTAAGCGACAGGTACCAGGATGCAGTTAAGGAAATGATTAAAGCTAAAATAGAAGGAAAAGAAATCGTTACTATTAATGAAGAAGTCACGCCGGTTGTTGATATGATGAAAGCACTAAAGCAAAGTATTGAACAGGCAAAGAAAGAAAAGAAACCGATGGAAAAAGCTAAGGGTGTAAAAAAGAAAGAAAAAGTTGCGTCAAAAACAACCAGGACAAAAAAGAAAAAAAGTGCTTAAAGATTTTAAACTATGGCGAAAGTAATTCAATTAGAGGTTACCCCGACTCCACCCAAATTAGGATATAAAAGAGCAAGAAAAAAAAGGGATCTTGAAAAAAAGGGGCAGCTAAATTTATTCAGACAACCGGAACCCCAGATACATCATCTTCCTTCAAGGTTTACTCCTTTTGAAGAAGCATTAATTCTTGATGAAGAAGGAAATCCGGGTGCCCAGGAAGCTTATTTAAAAGCTATACTCGAAAATGATTCTATTGCAGATTCCTATTGTAACCTTGGAATACTGGAATCAAAAAACAGGAACGCAGCGAAAGCATTTGATTATTTTACAAAGTGTCTTCAGCTTGAACCACGACATCTTGAAGCACATTATAATCTTGCAAATCTTTACTTTGAAGTTAATGATTATAAGCTTGCAAAGCTCCACTATGAAATTGCTGCAGAAGTTGAACCGGAGTTCCCAAACATCTATTTCAATCTTGCACTTGTATACGCATTAAATGAAGAATATAAAGATGCCATAAATGCTTTATTCAAGTATAAAGAACTTGTCCCTGATGATGAAGGAAAGAAAGCCGATAATCTTCTAATGGGTTTGCAGAGAACGCTGAAAGACGGATAGGAACAATTGTTATTCCGAATTAATTTCTGAACATCACACACTGGAAAAATGATGCTGTTCAAAAGACTCTCCCGTACGGATTCCTTTGGACTACGGAGAAATAATTTTAGCATAACTAATAAATCAGCTCAACAACTTTTTTAACCAGAGCAGCAGTTAATCCCCAGATTGTTTCCCCATTGTAATTATAGAAATAAATTTTTCTTTTAATTTTTCCCCACGGTTTTGAGTACCTTGGAGGGAGGTTTAGTTTTTCAACGGGAAGGAGCTCAATCTTATTTCCATCATCATCAATATAAAACGGATGTGCTTCCAACCTGACATGATGAACTTCGGGAGGGTTTTCTTTAAAGAATGAAACCGGAACAGTAAAAATTTTTTCTACCTCTGTTCTGTCAAAATTTATTTTATCTGCATTATTAATTATTATCTCTGCAATAAAAGCATGAACAATTACTCCCGGCACTGTTAAAATTCCAAGTTGACCAATTACTTTAATTTTATTTTTTTCAATCCTAAGCTCTTCAATTGTTTCGCGGACTGCTGTCCCCTGTAAAGATTTATCCATTTTTTTATCAAGCTCACCTCCGGGAAAAGATACTTCACCTCCCTGCCTTATATTCGCAGCTCTTTTTTCAAATAACAGATGGTAATCATTATTAATTTTAACAAAAGGGACGAGCACGGATGAATTAAAATATTCATCCTTATCAATCAGCTCAGGATATTCCGGCAGCTTTCCTTTTAGAAGATTAAAATCAATTTTTTTCATTCATCAATTAAATTAAAGATTTATTAATCATTAGTTAATCTAATCTTAATTTTTCAATTCTATCTTAACCGCACTTATTCAAATCATATATTAATAAAAATGAAATCTAAATATAATCTCAGCAGCCGGAAAATTATTTATTCATTTTTTTATTCTTTATATGGATTCACTGCTTTTATGCTCGTCATTTTTGCAGGCGAAACAATTTCAATTTTAACAGGTTTCAGAACTCACTTTAGTTTTCGAAACAATTCATTTTCAGATTGCTTTAATTGGAGCGTTTCTGCAGGTAACTTTATATCTTCTCAAAACAAGAAAAAATTTAGCATAAAACTTTCAGGGAGCGGTAAGATTGTTAAACTCTTCCGCAAAAAAAGAATTTCAATCTGATCTGCAATACCGCTCCCGACGATTTTTATCTTCCTCACAGATTATTTCTTAACAATTCCTTAATTATTTCTTTACGTTAACTTAAAATTAAGGCTGGATATTTACTCTGAATAAAAGGAGGAAAATATGTTAAATGAAATCCTGCAAATATTGATTGTTGTAACTTTACTGGCAATTGCAACTTATGATACAATAAAGAATGGTAAAAGAAGGAATAATTAGGTTTCTTTTAAAACAATATTCCTGGATTTAAGATATGCCTTTACTTTCCTGAAAGAATTTTCATCTTCACCGATATATTCCGGGGGAGAGATTCCCTTTCTCTTATAAATATTTTCAAGCACAAGATTTGCAACTGCGGCACAGGTATAACCTGTTGTTCTTGCCATAGAAGAGGTTTTAGTTTCCTCATCAAACTGATCAAACATTTTATAAAAATATTCTTTGGGAGAGTTTTTTTCTTTTCCTATTATTTGAAGCTGCATATATGTAAACTCACGCTCATTTTCTTCAAGTTTCCACAAAGGGAAAAGTAATTTTGCAGAGAGATCCACAGGTTTAATTTTAGTTCCATTAATACTTACAGGTTCAGAACTGAAAAATCCTGCCTGCTTAAGAGTTTGAATTGCTTCTTTATGCCCGGGGTATCTAAGCGTCTTTTCAATCATTGTTGGAATTTTCATAGTTTTTAAAAGTGTTCTTAAACCATCAGTGTTAAAAGCTTCAAGAGAACCAATCCCTTCAACATCAATAAATTCCGAGCCACTTAATGCTTCTTTAATAACCTCAAACCCGTTTTCTTTTAAGCGGGCTGGTCTCATATATTCTTCAATTACATCAACCGGGGAAAATGGAGCTTTGTACTGGAATGGCAAAGATCTTTTAAATGGAAGTCCTCCAACCAAACATTTGAAAAATTCAATCTTCATTTTTTTTGAGTGATACCCCAGAACAATTCCACTAAGTCCCGGTGCAACTCCGCAATCCACAATAGCAGTAACATTTTTTTCTTTTGCAAGAGAATCAAGCTCAAAAGGATCTTCACTAAAGAAAGAAATATCAACTACATTTTTCCCTGCTTCAATTATATTTTTTAAAGTTTTATATCCCATAAACCCGGGAACAGCGCCAATTACCAGATCATATTCTTTAACAAGATTAATAATCTCTTTTTTATCTGAGAGATCGCATTGTACAGTTTTAATCCTTTTTTTCTTTAACCGGGACAGGTTTTGAAGATTGATATCTGATGATGTTACTTCATAACTTTTTGCAAGATCAATTGCTATGGCGCTTCCAACCATACCGGCGCCCAGTACAATAATTTTTTTCATAAGAAATTTTTACTTTCTGACATCAGTATAAAATTACTAAGCGGAATTTTTAACATATTTCCTCCGCAGCTTATATTAAAGTCTGGTCCGAGTAACTATAAAATCAAATTAATATTAAAAATGATCGACTGTTATTTAATCTTTGCAAGAACTCTTTCTGCAGTCTCTTTTATATTATCCGGCGTAAAGCCATATTTTTCCATATTAATTTCGCCAGGTGATGATGAGCCAAATTTTTCAATACTTATTGCCTCTCCAAATTCTCCCAGATATCTTTCCCATCCTAATTTAACCCCCGCTTCAACTGAAACTCTTGCTTTTATTTTAGAAGGCAAAATCTTCTCTTTATATTCCGGCGATTGCTGTTCAAAAATTTCCCAGCTTGGAAAGCTAACAACCCTGCTTTTAATTCCGAAAGTTTCAAGCTTTTCTGCAGCTTTTAAAGTTATACCAACTTCTGAACCAGTCGCCATTAGTATTATTTGCGGAGAATCAGCATCTTTCAAAATGTAAGCACCTTTCAATAAATTTTTTGCAGATGGATATTTTTCCTGGTCGAGAACCGGAAGACCCTGTCTTGTTAAGATAAGAGCTACCGGTCCTCCTTTGTGCTCAATTGCAAATTGCCATGCATAAGAAGTTTCATTAACATCTGCTGGACGAATTATAACAACTTTTGGAATTGCTCTAAGTGAAGCGAGATGCTCAACTGGCTGATGTGTAGGTCCATCTTCACCCAAACCTATGCTGTCGTGAGTAAAAACATATATTGGTCTTATCCCGGAAATTGAAGCAAGACGAATTGCCGGTCTTAAATAATCGGAGAAAATCAGAAAAGTTCCACCGTAAGGAATCACTCCGCCATACAAAGCCATTCCATTTAAAATGCTTGCCATTCCATGTTCTCTAACGCCGAAATGAAAATTCCTTCCAGCATAATTTTGTGAAGAAAAAACAGGATAATCTTTAAGCATAGTATTATTTGAAGGAGCCAGGTCTGCAGAACCGCCGATTAAACCGGGGAGTGAAGAAGCTATTGAATTTAATACTTTCCCTGAGCCTGCCCGTGTGGCAATTTTTTTACTTTCATCTTTAAAAACAGGAAGTTTGGATTTCCATTCCTCACCATAATTTTCATTTTTAAGATTTATAAAGAGCTTGGCTTCATCAGGATATTTTTCCTTATACTTTTCAAAAAGCTTATTCCAGCTTTCTTCTTTTTCTTCACCTTTCATTTTTATTTCATCAAAAAAGTTTTTTACTTTTTGGGGAATCAGAAATTTTTCATCTTCAGGCCATCCAAGATTTCTTTTTGTCAACTTAACCTCTTCATCACCAAGCGGTGAACCATGTGCTTCGGCAGTATCCTGTTTATTGGGGCTTCCAAATCCAATATGTGTCCTCGTTGCAATAATTGATGGTCTTTCATTTTTCTGAGCTTTCTTAATAGAATTTTCTATTGCTTCAATATCATTTCCATCTTCTATATGCTGAACATGCCAGTTATACGCTTCAAATCTTTTTCCTACATTTTCAGTAAACGCAAGGTTTGTGCTTCCATCAATACTTATATGGTTATCATCATAAAAGAAAATTATATTGCCAAGCTTAAGATGACCGGCAAGGGAAGCAGCTTCGTGAGATACTCCTTCCATCAGATCACCATCGCTGCATATTCCATAAATATAATGGTCAATAATTTTCAACTCATCTTTATTAAACTTTGCAGATAAATACTTCTGTGCTATTGCCATACCGACTGCATTAGCAAAACCCTGACCAAGCGGTCCGGTAGTGGTTTCAACCCCCGGCGTTAAATGATATTCAGGGTGGCCCGGAGTTATACTGCCCCATTGCCTGAAATTTTTAAGATCATCCATTGAAACTTCGTAACCAGAGAGATGCAGAAGAGAATAAAGAAGCATACTTCCATGACCAGCAGATAAAACGAATCGATCCCTGTTATACCATTTTGGGTTGGAAGGATTATAATTCATGTCTTTTGCAAAAAGTGTATAGCCAATTGGGGCGCAGCCCATTGGCATTCCCGGATGACCTGAATTTGCTTTCTGAACTGCATCAACTGCTAAAAATCTAATTGTGTTAATTGCTAATTCGTCAAAATCTTTTGAAACTACCGGCATAATATTATTCCTTAGTGGATTAAGAAAAAGTATTTACATGTTTAAATATATTAAAAGGATAGAGCCTGCCCAAGCGGTTAAAGAAGAGAAATTGATCATTATAAAAAATGTTCAAACCACAGCACAGTCTTTGCTGACTATAAATAGACTAATTTTTTACATACCAATATTAAAATATGCTACAACACCAAGATGAATTTGAAGCAGATCAGTTTTAGATTTTGAAACATCATAAGTAACTCTGCCGTTTTCAACAATCACAGAGCCCTCTTTAAGGTATTCAGCTTCAGAGCCAAAAAGATACCTTGCTTTAAGATCAAGAAATAAAGATCCGATATCCTCACCAACATTTTCTGACAACAGAATTAAAAACCCTCCGCCGGCTCCATAACTCCAGGCAAAATCATCGAAGTTTGTTGAGCTTGCAACTTCCTCAGTGCCGCGGCTTTTAATAGATGTTTCTGTAAATATATATGAACCGCCAAATAAACCTTCGGCGTAAGGCCTGAAAGATCCTGTAGGAAGAATGAGCTGGAAGACAATATGAAAATTTACAAGATTATTGCTTCTGTCAACGTCAACAGTTACATCGGGTATAGTTAAACTGAATGGTTCTCTTCTTGATTCACTTCCATAATTCAGGTACCCAACATTCAATCCGAAGGATACGGGCAATTCCGGTTTAGGATCAAAGAAAAGAAACTGTAAACTCCCGCCGAAGCCCAGACGGTCAACATTGTCTTTAAACTCGCCTTGCGGAAATGCTAATGTAAAATTAATTCCAGCTGATTGAGCAAATGAATTTCCAATAAGTAAAATTGTAAAAAGCAGTGTTAGTTTCTTAACCATCAAAAGCTCCCTTGAATATTCTTAAATTTATTTTCAGTAAAATTTCTATTAGAAACGAATAAAAACAAAAGAATTTAATTTCTATTAATAAAATTAGCTTTTTTATTTATGTTAAAGCAATTTCCTTTTGGAAAAGCTAAAATAAATAAAAATGAGCGGTTGATTTTGAGGATTTGCAAAACTAATTTCAAGTTGAAAACTTTAGGATGACTTCAATTTAAAGTATTCCGAAAAATTTATTTTCAATGTTATAATAAGATGAAACAGAAGAAAAAAATTTTAATTGTTGAAGATGAATTTATTATTTCCCTGGATATTGAAGAGACTTTAAAAAATTTAGGCTATGATGCGCTCAATCATATTTTATCAGGAAAAGTTGCGATAGATAAAATTAATAGTTATAAACCTGATCTTGTCCTTCTGGATATTTTTTTAAAAGATCAAATTACCGGTCTGGATATCGCTGAAATTCTTAATGAAAAAAAAATACCGTTTATTTTTATAACAGCTTCAACAAATGAAACAATTTTAGAAAAAGCTATAGCACTCAAACCCTTGGATATTATTTCAAAACCGATAACTACAAACAAGATAAACGGATTTTTAGATAAGGCATTTAAATAAACTTAACTGCTTTTTATTCTTAACCCCTTTGGGACAGCATATTTTTCAAGCAGATCAAAAAATCCCTGAATGATTAAAGCAAGAAGTGCAGCAGGAACCGCTCCCTCCAGTATAAGATTTATATTATCCAACCTGATGCCTGTAAGAATTGGCTGGCCATAGCCGCCAGCACCTATTAATGCTCCTAAAGTTGCGGTGCCAATATTAATAACCGCTGAAGTTTTTATTCCTGCAAGTATGGACCTTGACGCAATAGGCAATTCAATTAATCTTAAACGGGCAAATGCCGGAAGTCCAAGCACAACAGATGAGTCTTTAATATGCTGTGGAATATCTTCCAAACCCGAATAAGTGTTTCGTACTATTGGCAAAAGACTGTAAAGAAACAAAGCAACAATTGCCGGCCATGAACCTATTCCAAGTATCGGAATCATAAAAACAAGTAGTGCAAGAGAAGGAATAGTCTGGATAATTCCTGTTATACCAAGAATTAATTTACCGGATTTCTTTTTTTTGTTTGCGATTACTCCAAGTGGAATTGCAAAAAGTATAGCTCCCGAAAGAGAAATAATAACCAGGAGAAGATGATCGCCTGTGTTTTTAAAAAGGCGATCAGAAAAAGATATTTCTGAGTAAATTGTATTAACAGAAAATTTATCGTAAATAAAATCTGAAGCCACCTTTCCTTCAGGCTTACCTTTTAATTTAACATTTCCATTCAGGCTTATCATTGTTTCTTCAGTTAAATTATTTTCAAGCATAAGGATTGCTTTAATTGCATCAGGATATTTTTTAAGAGCATCCTCCCTGTAAAGAAACACTGCTTTGTATTCCGGAAAATAATTAAGGTCATCTTCTAAAATTGCGAGATCATAATATTCTATTTCAGCATCTGTAGAATATAAATCAATCACATCAATTGAACCTGAGGAGAGCCCTCTGTAAGCAAGGTCGTGATCAAGCCCTTTAACTTTTGTCTGCGGAAGATTATATCTCTGCCTCAATCCTTTCCAGCCGTCTTTCCTGTCAATAAATTCATTGCTGAAACCAAATATTAAATCCGGATAATTTTTCAAATCAGATATTTTCCTGATCTTAAGTTTCTCTGCAATCTCCTTTTTCATTCCAATTGCGTAAGTGTTATTGAAGCCGAGAGGTTCACTCATTTTAATGTTAATCTTATTCAGATACGTTTTTAAATCTTCATCGCTTGAAATATTTTTACCTGATAGTATTTCATACCTGAGTGTTCCCGTATACTCGGGATAGATATCTATATCGCCATTAAGAAGTGCATTCCATAAAACAACTGTACCTCCAAGTTCTTTTAACTGTTTAACTTCTTTTGTTTTAGTAAGAGCAATTTGAGTTGCCATCTCGCCAAGTAAAACATTTTCAGTAAATTTTTTTGAACCAATCTTTAAACTTTGTGCAGTCAAAGATATAACGGGGAGTATTAATAATATCTTAATAAAGAGTTTCATTCTGAAATATAACCGGCTCTTTGAGCCTTGATAAATTTAGATACAAAACTATCTTCCGGAGAATTCAGGAATTCATTTATTTTTCCTTTCTGAACAATTTCTCCATCTTTCATAAGTACAATTAAATCTCCAAAGAATACTGCTTCTGTAATATCATGAGTAACAAGCAAAACAGTTTTATTGAGATTCTGAAAAATGTTTTTCAAATCTTCCTGAAGATCATATCTTATTAAAGGATCAAGCGCTGCAAGTGGTTCATCGAATAACAAAAATTTGGGATCGAGCATTAAAGCACGCATAAGGCTAACTCGCTGCTTCTGACCACCTGATAATTCCGCAGGGAATCTTTTTAAACCATCTAATGGAAATTTTGTGAGAGAAGAGAGTTCCTTAACCCTCGTATTAATTTTATCTTTCCCCCAGTGTAAATACTCTGCAACAATACTAACATTTTGAAAAGCAGTCATGTGAGGGAAAAGCCCCCCTTCCTGAATAACGTAGCCAATATTTCTTCTCAACTGGAGATAATTTGATTCGTTCAGCTCAGAATTATCAATAAGTACTTTGCCGTTTTCAGCTTCAACAAGACCAGTAATAATTCTTATTAAAGTAGATTTACCGCACCCGCTTGGACCAATAAGAACAGTTGTTTTCCCATCATTAATATCTAAAGTAAAATTTTTTATTACGCTTATTGAATCAAAAACTTTACTAATGTTTTCTAAGCGAATGGACATTAAATAATTAATTTTTATAAAAGATTTTATAACCCCACGGCTTAAGATTAATAGATGGCTGAATCAATTCTCCGGTAAAAAGATCTTTGTAATCTTTTTCTTCATCTTTCAAAAAAAGTCGAGTAAAGTTTTTATTAGAAAAATTAAACACCGCTAATATTTTATTTCCATCTTTCTCTCTTTCAAAAGCAAAGACGTCAGGTTCAATCAAATTATTTTCTTCTGCCTTAGAAGATAAAGATGAAACAGGAATATATTTTAGTTCACCGCCTTCTTCACCGCTCAGAATTGCTTTATTATTTTCTTTAAGCTTGCATAAAGTTGTGTACAACTCTCTGTATTTATCATCTTTCCATTCAATCGGATCTTTCTCAAAAAACTTGAGTCTTCTATCCAGGCCCGCTTCCTGCCCGCTGTAAATTAAAGGCATGCCGGGAATTACAAAAGTTAATGCCGTAAAAGCTTCTGCGCCATCTCCAAATTTTTCCTGAACTGTTCCATTCCAGGTATTCTCATCATGATTAGAAGTAAACTGCATTCTGAATGCAGATTCAGGATACATTTCTTTTTCTTTTTCAAGCCGGGCTTTCAAATCTTCAACATTCTTTTTCCCTTTTGCTATCTCACTCATCAGGTGGTGAATGTCCCATGAGTAAGTCATATCAAATGCCTGATGAAGTTCCGGTTCCCAAGCTTCCGCAAGCATGAAAACAGGTTTTATCTTGTCCAGCTCTTTTCTAACCTGGATCCAGAAATCGACCGGGACCATTCCAGCAACATCACATCTGTAGCCATCAATATCGTATTCCTTAATCCAATATTTCATTGCATCAAGCATAGCAGACCTCAGGGCTTTGTTATCATAGTTTAAATCAATTACATCAGACCAATCAGCCACCGGCGGAACAAAATTTCCTAAAGAATCTTTTGTGTAAAAATCGGGATGTTCTTTAACCCACACATTATCCCATGCAGTATGGTTTGCAACCCAGTCAATAATAACATGCATTCCCATCTTATGAATTTTGTTAACAAGGGATTTAAAATCATCTGACGTTCCATGTTCAGGATTTACAGCCTTATAATCTTTAATTGAATAATAACTACCCAGGCTTCCCTTCCTGTTTTTTTCTCCAATAGGATTAATAGGCATAAACCAGAGGATACCGACACCCATTTCTTTCAATTGTGGCAAGTATTTTTCAAAAGCTTTGAAGGTACCTTCTTCAGTATATTGCCTGAGGTTTACTTCATAAATTATTTTGTTATAGCTCCATTCAGGATGTCTAACCGAAGTGATTTCCTGGCAGTTTATATCAAAAGGAATTAGTAAAAGCAGTATTAATGCTAATGAGGTTTTAATCTTAAGTAACATTGTTCCTGTCCTATTTAATATTTAGAGTTATGTAAAAATAAGATAAATTGGCTGATGAAATAGTACCTGTAAAATCAAAAATTTTTATTTGGAAAAATATTTCTGCAAAAATTTCCTTTTTCTCAGCCAGTTATTAATTCCCGGAGATGATTTTCCAAAACAATAAGCCGAAGGTAAAAGAAAAAGCCAGCCGGGAAGCACCGGAAGAAGCAGCCCTATTATACCAACAATTAAAAACAGAATGCCGAAAAAGAAATAAATTAATTTTGCGGTTTTATTTTTAGTTGTTTCCACTTTCATATTATTAATTGAAGTTACGCAAATGAAGAGTTACTGTCATATTGACCGAAAGCGAAATATCTCATATCTGTTCATTAAGTTATCAAAAAGCTATACGCGCGTTCTGCCTGAAAGTAAAAATCTGTTTCTTAATTTCTTTACAAGAATAAAACTGCCGTAAGCAAAAAATGGAGCTGCAATTACATCAATGGAATAATGCACATGCTGCAGGAATACCGCCAATGCAACAATTATTGTGGAGATGAGAAAGAAAATTTTTAGCTTTTTTTTATCCGCTAAAAGAAAAAAGAGAAACAAAGTAGCAGTATGACCAGAAAAAAAAAGATCTTTTGTAAGAACCTGCCCTGTTCCAAAATATTCTACAAAAGGATCGCTTAAAGGAATCATTTTATCGGGAGGATTTAACGGGACAATATACATTACTATAATTCTGAGCGAAGTCATAACAATGTAGCTTTGCAGCGCAGTTGTGAGGAGTAAAGGATTTTTTAGGAAGACCATTAAAGCAATTACAATTGAAATGTAAATCAATCCGAACGTAAGCCAGGTGAGGTTAACAGGCTCAAATAAATTAAGAAGAGGATCATTAAGTACAATACCATTGCGGGTTTCAACATAATTAAGAAAGCTTGCAAGTCCCATTAGAATAAGAACAAGCAGAACAATAGTAATAAATATTTCTATTTTGAATCTTCTGCTGCGGAAAGATTCTTTCCAGTTCATCAGAGATTAATTTTATCTATAAAATAAGGAAGCATTTGCCTCCAGGTAGGCCAGTCATGCATCATATCATAACCCCATATATCCAGCCAATGTTCAATCCCTTTAGAATGAAGTATGACCGAAATTCTTCTTGAAGATTCAGGATCCTCATAGGGTCCTTGTCCGCTGGCAAAAATAATTGTCTTAGTTTTAAGCTGTGACAAACATGTTCATCGCTTAAATTAGGAAGGTAATCATCAGGAGAGTTGAAGTAACAGTTATCATCATAAAAACCGTTAGTATATTTTTTTAAATCATAAGTGCCGCTCATTGCAATTACACCCTGGAAAAGATCAGGTCTGCGGAAAAGAGTATTCGCGGCATGAAAAGCTCCGAGAGATGCGCCTGTTGTAATAATTTTAGTTTCGGGTGATGAATAATTTTTTATGAAGGGAACTGTTTCATTGCAAATATAATCGTTGTACTGCTGATGGCGAATAGCTTTATGCGCAGGGTGCATATCATGATTTAGCCAGCTTTCCATATTAATACTATTAATTGAAAAAACTTTAATCTTTCCGCTTTCAATTTGATGGGAAATGCTGTCAATAAGCTGAAATCTTTCATACTCCAGAAAATCAGCAGCTGCAGTGGGAAACATAAGAAGGGCAAAACCATAATGCCCGTAAACAACTATCTCCATATCTTTGTGAAGGCTTGGGCTCCACCACTTATGAATTTCTCTCCTCATTAATTCTCCTTCCGGTTATGGGTTATAGGTATAAAGGGTAACTTATTCCTCTTTTCTCTCACAGAACTCTGTTAAAACACCAAACGTAGATTTCGGATGCAGGAATGCGATATCAAAACCCTCGGCTCCCTTTTTAGAATCGTAATCAATAAGCTTAACACCTTTTTGTTCAACCTCTTTCAACTTTTCAGAAAGGTTATTAACGCTGAATGCAATATGATGAACTCCTTCTCCTCTTTTTTCAATAAATTTTCCGACAGGACCATCCGGATCTGTTGATTCGAGAAGTTCAATTTTTGTTTGACCAACTTTAAAAAAAGCAGTCTTCACTTTCTGATCTGTGACTTCCTCGATTGCATAACATTTCAGTCCAAGAACATCTTCATAATAAGAAATTGCTTCATTCAGATTTTTAACAGCAATTCCGATATGTTCTATATAGTTTGGAATCATGGTTCTAATACAAACAAGATATTAGAATAAAAATTGAAGTATGATTTAATCGATCATATGGTAATAGGTATAACGGTATAAAGGTATAAAAGAAATTTTCTGAACCCTTATACCTAAATACTTTTATACTTGAATTCATTTCATCTTTTATCAATTGGGGAATAAGACCTTTTTGTTTCACCAACATAAATCTGTCTTGGTCTGTAAATTTTTGCACCTGCGTATTCTCTCATCTCAACCCATTGAGCTATCCAGCCAGGTAAGCGTCCAAGTGCAAACATAACCGTAAACATATCAGTAGGAATATCCATTGCTCTGTAAATAATTCCGCTGTAGAAGTCCACATTAGGATATAATTTTCTTTCTATGAAGAAATCATCTTTTAATGCAACCTCCTCGAGATTTTTTGCGATCTCCAGAAGAGGATCTTTACTAATTCCCAATTCGGCCAAAACTTTATCTGCCGAAGCTTTTAATATTTTTGCCCGCGGATCGAAATTTTTATATACACGATGACCAAAACCCATCAGTTTAACTTTTGAATCTTTATTCTTTGCCAGGTCAATATACTTTTTATAATTGCTTCCATCATCCTTTATTATCTGGAGCATCTGGATTACTTTCTGGTTTGCGCCGCCATGCAAAGCACCTGATAATGCATTTATTCCGGCAGCGATTGAAGCAAAAAGATTTGCTTCGCTGCTTCCAACCATCCTGACTGTAGAAGTGCTGCAGTTTTGTTCATGATCTGCATGAAGTATTAGTAACAGATCAAGCGCTTCTTCCAGAACTTCGGAAACTTCATAAGAAGCCGACTGAACTGAAAACATCATATTAAGAATATCGGCACAATAATTAAGATTATTGTGTGGATAAACGTATGCCTGCCCGATTGATTTCTTATAAGAAAAAGCAGCAATTGTTTTTAGTTTTGCAAGCAGTCTAATAATATTCAGGTATTGATTTACTTCAAATTCAGATTCCGGGTAATAAGCAGATAAAGAATTAACCATGGAAGAAAGTACAGTCATTGGATGAGCAGATGGTGGAAATCCCTCAAAGAATTTCTTCATATCTTCATGAATCAAGCTGTGATGAGTAAGATCGTGTTTAAAATTATTAAGCTCTTCTTTTGAAGGAAGATGACCGAAAATTAAAAGATAACTTACTTCGATAAAGCTTGATTTTTCAGCAAGCTCTTCAATAGAATAACCCCTGTATCTTAATATTCCTTTCTCTCCATCTATAAAAGTTATTGAGCTTAAACAGGAACCTGTATTCGCATAGCCATTATCTAAAGTTATAGCTCCGGACTGACTGCGAAGTTTTGTAATATCAATTCCAACTTCACTTTCACTGCCAACCATAACCGGAAGGTCAAATTCTTTTTCATCAAGAATTAATTTTGCTGAACTCATAACCACCTGTATATTTTTTTATTTGAATAAAAAGTATGGCAAGTTACAAATTTTAGGTCATTTTTGCTTCAATGAAATAAACCTGTAAAAAAATTACCCGGTAGCGATCATTTGTTTTTATAAGTAACACAGTAAGGGTTTTAGATAAATCCTGGCGAGTTTTACTTTATTCGGGTTTAATCATTTTTCAAAATTATGGTAAATATGGTTTCTTCATCCGGTATGGAGCTGACCTTTACTTCCCCATTATGCCATTTTACAATTGAGTTTACTATTGATAATCCAAGTCCGATGCCGCTTTTATTTTTTTTGATTTTAGATTCCGATCTGTAAAATTTATTGAAGATATTGGGGATTTCAAATTCGGGAATTGCTTCTCCCTTATTAGTTACAGAAATTTGCAAAGTCATTCCAGTCGATTCAAGTTTGAGGCAGACCGGTTTATTTTCTTCCCCATACTTTATAGCATTTTCAATAAGATTTATCAGTGCCATATTTATTAATTCTCTGTCTATTTCAATTTCTATTTTCTTGTCGGAAAGGTCGTTTAAGATAATATCTATATTCTTTTCCCTGCCGAGAGGTTTTATCTGGGAGATTACATTATTTAGAAACGAAGACAAACCTGTTTTAACTTTATTAACCTTAATTAAAGAATGTTCAGCTTTAGATATAAAGAATAATTTATCAACAATGCTAATGAGCCTTAATGTTTCTTCATAATTACTGATTAAGACTTCTTTATATTCTTCCGGAGTTCTGGGAGATTTTAATGCCAATTCAATTTCACCGCGTAAAATGGTAAGCGGGGTTTTTAATTCGTGAGAAACAGAGATAGTAAATTGGTTCATGTATTCAATTGAGGTTTTAATTCTTTTAATCATATCATTCATTGTTGTAACCAATCGTCCATATTCATCATCCATCTCGCCGCCGGGTATTATTTCGATTAAATTCTGGGTCGTAATTTCTTCGGTCTTCTTTATAATTTTATCAATCCGGGAAAGTGAACGAACGGAAATAACAGCACCGCCTAAAACGGATAGGATAAAAAATACCGGGGCAATAATTATATAAATATCAGTAAGGCTGTTTAATGTTTCATCAATTAAGTGGATTGGAAAAGCTACCGCAATGTCATAATTATTTCTGCTTAGGTATGCTTCTCTAATGGTGCTGCCTGAAATTTTGTTATTCATAAAATCAATCAAGCCGGATTGTCCGGATTTTTTAAAAGGAAGGGGGAGATTATTATTTCTTAAATTATCTGTTTTAAAAATCGTTTTGTTATTTAAGAATACCTGTACATAGGTGCTTCTTGAATTAAAAATTACAGCATCAAAGATAATGTCATAAACCATATCTTCAGGAGATGAATAAACAGAATCTGATTTAAATTCTGCCAGATCTAATTCTCTTTCTTTAACAAAATTATAGATAAGATCCGCCTGTTTTGTAAGCGAAACATCTAAATCTTTATATAAACTATTTTGTAAAGAAAAATAAATTATTGCTCCGATGACAGCTTCAAGAATCAGAAAGAGCAATGAGTACCAGAGGGTTGTTTTAAATCGGGTGGTTTTTGTGAAGGAAATTTTCTTACCAAACATGATTAAGCTTATGTATTATTAAGCTATTGAAATGTTTTTCGGGCATTTTATAATTCAACAACTTATTAACCTGATAACTTTTTTACTTAATTGTTTTTTATTATATAACCTACTCCACGGACTGTATGCAGAAGCTGTGTTTTAAATCCTCTATCAATCTTATTTCTCAGTTTATTGATATAAACATCTATTACATTTGTGTCCGTATCAAAATGATAGTCATAAACGTGCTCTGAAAGAACAGTTCTCGATATTACTTTATTTTTATTTCTCATCAGGTACTCAAGAATAGAATATTCTTTTGGAGTTAGAATAATTTCAGCACTGTCTCTTTTAACAATATGAGTTTGGGTATCGAGAACTAAATCATTTACTTTAAGGAGGATAGATTTTTCAGGTGTGTTTCTTCTGAGAAGTGCTCTCACTCTTGCAATCAATTCTTCAAACGCAAAAGGTTTTGTTAAATAGTCATCGGCTCCCGAATCCAATCCCTCAATTTTATTATCCAGGCTGACTTTTGCAGTTAATAAAAGAATGGGTACAGTTATTTTTTCATTTCTTAATTCCTTAACCAGGGTTATTCCATCTTTAAAAGGAAGCATAACATCAAAAATCATCAGATCATATTCTTGAGAAAAAGCTAGCTTTAAACCTTCCTTGCCATCAAAAGCTACATCAACAATATAAAATTCTTCTTCAAGTCCTTTCTTGATAAAAGTAGCAACTTTTTTTTCATCTTCTACAAGCAATATCCGCATAATTTAAAATTAATATAAAAAAAGCTGACCCAAAAGGCATTTCTGCATTCAGGTCAGCCATTAGACTTCAGTTATCTGATTACAATTATTAATTTACTTTATCTTTCCCGGTAGTATCGTCTTTCTTTTTATTAGTTGAAGTCTTCTTATCGGTGCTATGCATTTTATGATGTGTTTTAGTTTCTTTCATATTTTTTTTAGTTAAATCAATTTTCTTTTCCGTATCATTTTTTGTTATCCCGGAAAGATTTTCTTTTTTTTCATTTGTTTTAACTTCGGATTTTACATCAATCGGTTTTTCCGTTTTAACATCAGTTTTAGCTTTCTCTTTACTCTTCTCCTGGGAATAAGATACGGAGCTGCTTACTCCCATAAAGATAACAGCTAAAATAATTGTTACGATCCAGATCTGCTTTTTCATTTTTTTTCTCCAAAAATTTTTATTAATAATTATGTTAACATTAACTGTTAAACTATGATGAAACATATTTCAGTTAAGTTAAAATTTGCTTAAAGAATTATTAATATTTTTTAATGATTTACTCAAACAGGATAAAACCGGATTCTAATTCAAAAGATTTTCTAAAATCTTTTTTTGCACCGATAATGTCTCCCATATCGGCTTTGAGAGAACCTCTGCTGAAGAATAATGAGGGGTCGGAGGGATTTATTTCGATTGCTTTATTATAATCTGTAATTGCCTCTTCATATTCACCAAGATCAGCTTTAACAGTTCCTCTTTCTTTAAATGCAGCAGCATTTTCCGGGTTCAATGAAATTTCCTTATTGCAGGTTTCAATCATTTCCTGTTCTATCATTCTATGACTCCTTATAAAAATAGTTTTATTTTAAAGGAAATGTAGAACCTTTGAATTAACTGAGTGTTAATGGAATATTAATTTTTGTTAATAATCCGGGGCAAATAAAAATCCTATTAATTCTATTGATAAATTTTAATTTAATAATTATGAAATGAAGATATGGATTGAATACCGTGTTAAACAACTACAGTTTCTTTATACTCCCCAAAAACTTCTCTCATAGTATTGCAGATTTCGCCAACACTTGCATAAGCTTTTACTGCATCAATTATAAAAGGAATAAGGTTTTCATCAGCGCCTGCTGCTTTTTTCAAATCATATAAAGTCTTATCAACCTTCTGCTGATCGCGTTCCTTTTTTATTTTATTAAGAAATTTTATCTGCTCTTCCTGCATCTTTATATCAATCTTAAGCAGTTCCGGTTCTTCGTCTTCATCAGACTGGAATTTATTTAACCCCACGATAATTCTTTTACCGCTTTCAACTTCCTTTTCAAAATTGTATGCTGCTTTCTGAATTTCTGATTGAACATATCCGTTTTCAATGGCTGCTATCATTCCTCCCATTGAATCAATCTTGCCTATATATTCTTCGGCTTCTTTTTCAATAAGATCAGTCATTGCTTCAACAAAATATGAACCTGCAAGAGGATCAACAGTATTTATAATACCACTTTCATACGCTATAATCTGCTGAGTTCGTAAAGCAGTTCTAACCGATTGTTCAGTCGGCAGTGCTAATGCTTCATCTTTTGAATTTGTATGAAGACTTTGTGTCCCTCCAAGTACAGCGGCTAATGCCTGGATTGTTACACGAACTATATTATTCTCCACCTGCTGTGCAGTTAATGTTGAACCCGCAGTTTGGGCATGAAAACGCAGCATCATTGAACGCGGATTTTTAGCTTTGAATCTCTCTTTCATTATTCTTGCCCAAAGTCTTCTTGCTGCTCTGAACTTCGCAACTTCTTCCAGGAGATCATTATGTGAATTGAAGAAGAAGGACAACTGTCCCGCAAAATCATCAATGTTCAATCCGCTTTTTAATGCGGATTCGACATAAGTAATCCCGTTTGCTAAAGTGAACCCAACTTCCTGGGAAGCGGTGGAACCTGCTTCTCTTATATGATAACCTGAGATTGAAATTGTATTCCAGTTCGGAACTTCTTTAGCACAATATTCAAAAATATTTGTAATCAATCTCATTGATGGTTTAGGAGGATAAATATATGTTCCGCGGGCAATATATTCCTTCAAAATATCATTTTGAATTGTTCCGTTTATTTTATCTTTGGATACCCCCTGTTTTTCTGCCACTGCGATATACATTGCAAGAAGAATCGAAGCCGAAGCGTTTATTGTCATAGAAGTGGAAATTTTATCCAGAGGAATCCGATTAAAAAGAATTTCCATATCTGCAAGGGTATCTATTGCAACTCCAACTTTACCTACTTCGCCAAAAGCTAACTGGTCATCACTGTCATATCCAATTTGAGTCGGAAGATCAAATGCAACAGATAATCCTGAAGTTCCCTGAGAAAGTAAATACCTGTATCTTTGATTAGATTCCTTTGCAGTACCAAATCCCGCATACTGTCTCATCGTCCAGAGTTTCCCTCTGTACATTGTCGATTGAATTCCTCTTGTAAAAGGATATTCACCCGGAAAACTTATTTTTTCAAGAAAATTATTCTCAATAGTGTCAAGAGGTGTATATAAAGGTTTTACAGGAGTGAAAGAAATTGTTGTAAATTCTTTTTCCTGGTTTTCCGGCTCAGATTTTTTTCCCCGGCTGATTGAGGGAAGATAAGTATTTTTCTCCCAGTTTCTGAAAGCAAGTTGAATTTTATTTTTTAGTTTATCCGTCTCTTTCATTCAATTTACTCTCTTATTAAAGATAGGTTATAGCTTTTGTATTATTACACGAAAAATTACAAAAATATATTTAAATAGTTGGAAAAAAGGGAGAGTCTAAATCAAAACAGAGTATTAGATTTAAGAAGTAACTTCTTCAAGTGTTTTAAAAAGATCATTCCGGGAAAACGGTTTGATCATAAACTTATCAACACCCACTTCATAAAATTCTTTTATTTTTTCTTCCATAAACTCGCTGGATATTACAATAAGAGGTCGTTTCAGAGAGTCATTCTTTTTAAATCCTTACAGATGAGAAGGCTTTGAGCCCAATGATTATGGTTAACATCAAATATTATTACTCCGTGATCTTCCTGGTCAATATGATCAATTTTGAAATCGCGGAAATTATGGGCTTCAATTTCATATTTATTTTTCAGAAAGGCGCGCAAAAGATCAAATGATTCGCTTGAATCATCAATCATTAATATTCTTTTCAGATTTTTGTTTGATTTCTTTACTGCTTTGCTTAAGCGGATATTCTGCGACAATGGAAGTGTAAATGAAAATGTTGAGCCAACACCTTTTATACTATCTACTAACAGAGATCCACCCATTTTTTCAATATATCTTTTAGCAAGTGCCAGTCCAAGGCCATTTCCTTCATAATGCCTTCCAATATTTAAATCCTCCTGACTGAATGGCTGGAAAAGGTGATCCAGGTATTTTGATGAAATGCCAACTCCCGAATCTTTAATCTTACAAATTACAAGCTCTTTATCCTCAAGCACTTTTAATTCTACTTCAACGAAACCCTGTATTGTAAATTTTATTGCATTACTTAAAATATTATTAATAGCATTTTGAATACACTGATAATCAACATCAACGTAAACTGGCTTGTTCGGGATTTGATTTCTTAATTCAAGTTTCTTTTCGTTTGCAGAGGATTGGAAAGAATCAATAGCCTTATTTAAAACTAAAGTAAGATCATAAGCTTCGGTATTTAATTTATAATTGCCGGCATCAAGCTGAGCGAACTCCAGCATTTGTGTTATGCCTTTAAATAATCTCTCGCTGCCGTTGTATAAATTATCAATATAAACAACATCTTCAGGAGATATTTTATCTTTAAGGTTATCCTTTATAATAGATGCATACCCAAGAATAATATTTAAAGGGGTTCTTAGTTCATGGGAAAGAACATTTAAGAAAGTATTTTTTAGTCTCTCTGCTTCCTTATAACCATCGCGGGCTTTTTTAACTTCTTCTTCAGCCAGAATCATTTCGGTCTGATCAATGTGAAAAAGAACAACATAATTTTTACCATTAACATCAACATAAAAAATGCTTGTTCTAAAAACAGGCACAGTAATTTCTTTATTTTTCAGAAGAGAGTCAGAATAATTGTTTATGGTAAGGTTATCTTTTTTCTCAAAAACTTTTTTTATAGAGTATAAAATCCCATTTCTTTTAAGTTCAGGATCCTGGAGGGTTGAATATTCTCTTAGTTCATCTAACTGGTATCCCCATTGTGTTTTAAATGCCGGGTTAATATATACGATTTCTCCATTCTCATTAATGACCTGAGCAGGAAATTGCAGGTAATCGTACAGAGATTCAAAATATTTGTTTAAAATATCATCCATATCAAGAATTTGCAGGCAATGAAAATCTTATTGCCGCGCCCTGATGGTTTTCAATTAAATTAATTTCACCGTTGTGCTGGTCAATAATACTTTTACAGAGGAATAAACCATAGCTCCCTGCTTTTAAATTTAAAAGATCAGCGAATGAACTTACTTTATCTACAGGAAAACCAGGACCATTATCTTCAACTTCAACAAAGACCTGCTTGTCATCAAAATATGTTTTGATTTTTATTGTTGCATCCTTTTTTATTTCTGCCGAATTTGTAAAAAGATGAACAAGCAAATGTTGTATCTGTTCTGAATCGTAAACACACAAAGGAAGTTTTTTGAAATCTGTTTTAAAGTTAATAAGATGGAATTTTTTCATGGGGGAAATATATTTAATAACCGAATGTATGGTTCGGTTTAAATCGCCGCTGTCTTTATTCAGGTTCATAACGGAAGTTTCCATAAGAACCTGGGCATACTTCTGAATGCTTCTAATACTGTCCGAAGCTACTTTTGATTTTAATTTTAACCTGTCAAATAAAATTAAGTCCCGATCCTTTAATGCCGCTTCCAATTCTTTCTGCGCCTTTTCTATAGTACGCATTAAACTTTCAGTTTCAAGCAAAGCTATATGAACAAGCCCCTGTAAGGATTGTCCTATCTCAGCATCAATACTAGATTTTAAAGCTTTGCGTTCTGCCCTAATAAGTTGTGAATTTGCCTCCTGCAAGGCATTATAAGCATTTACTTGCCCGTGATATAATTGAGCATTACGAATTGCTGTTGCAGCCTGCCCGGCTAAAATTTCAAAAGTATTTGTTATTTCCCTTACCTTAATTTTATGAAGGTGTTTACTATCAACATAAATTACTCCTATCTTTTTATCATCGGTTATAAGGGGAGAGCATAATATTGTTTGAAGTTCAAGGCGCAGGATACTTTTACTTGGATCATAATTTGTATCGCTTTGCGCTCCTTCAATGAATCTTGATTGACCCTCTTCAAAAACATTTTCTACAACTGTATTGCTAACATTGAAAAGACTTTCGGGTAAATTATTTCCTGTAGCATCAAGTCCTAATTTAAATTCCAGCTTTCCAGACTGGTTCTTTAAAACAATAAATCCCCTTTCAGAGTCTGTAAGTGTAATGGCATTTTTCAGTACAAGTTCAAGAACATCATCAAGAATAAGAGATCTGTTAATGCTGTTAACAATATCCAGAATCAGTTCAAGATTTTTTACTTTTTCACTGGAATCATTCCTGGCAAGTACAACGGGTGTAAAGCTTTCTTCAACATTCTTTTTAAATTCTGAAAATTTCATTATCGTCAATACTTAATAAAGGGACACAATTATTGGATATTGCAACCTAAACTTAATAATTTTTAACAAAATACATTCCATAATATTGCTTACCTAAAACCTAACTTTTAATGTGAATAAAAAATAAAAAAGTAGAATTTCCCGAAAAAAGCGGAAGTTTTTTTAATTCTTTAATAGTTTAAAGGAAACAAACCATTCCCATGATTTACCATTTTCATACCAGGCATTTGCTATTCCGGCAGATAGGGTAGATTCAAGATTAAACCAATGTTTGAATATTAAATCCATCTGTGCCCCAAGATCAATCCATTTTTCACCTAAGGGGGACTTAACATATAGTGCCTGTGAATATATTTCAAAATCAATATGATTTAAGAAATGATTTCCGATTGCGGCATTTGTAAATCTTATCGGCGGCAGTTTATTTTCAAACATAACCTTTATAAATCTTTCAGCATCAAGGCGGTAAATAGGTATCCCCGGGAACCTGAAAACTTTTCTAAACTGTTTAACTTCTTCATTCTCCAAAGCTCTGTTTCCAAAACCTCCAAAGAAAAATCTGCTTTGGAAGATTTTTTCATTTGGCTGATGATACCCGCCGGCAAGTTTAAAATGGAAAACATTATGTGGAAAAAAGAAAGTTGTAAAATGATCCCATTCAGCAAAAAGCTCTTCAGCAAATTCAAATTTCTTTTCGAGGTTTGAACCAAAAACCATTAAGGTTACATTATATTCATTACCATATTCAAAATCGGAACTGCCTATTGTTCTTCTAAGATCTTTTGAGTTAAAATTTGTCTGGGCAACACCAAAATCAGGCTGAGATACTCTGACGAGGTTATCATTAATAAAAATCTGGTGAAAGTAATATGCAACTTCAGTGCGTTGTTTAACTTTTAACGGATTATCATAAATCCAATAATGTGTATTTGCAACATGGATTTTGTTACCTATTAAACCACGTTTTCTTTTATTAAAAAGATCATAGAAATCGGGTGCATTATGATCAAAACCAATTTCCCAGCGTTTCTTATATTCATACTTTCCTTTAAAGTGCCATTTGGGACCTAATGGATTTTCATTAAATGGCGAGTAGCCCGTTTCAATTGTTATTTCCTGGTTCAATAAAGGATCTGCAATATGCGTAAATATCCCAAGCATTTTTTGTTTTTGAAATCCACTTATAACAGGAATAAGAGTCTGAATTTTAAGGTTCTCCAAACCATTGTACTCTTCTTCATCATTTTTTTCCAAAAGAGAACTGGTTTCTGAAGATGGGGAAACATACCAATTATAAACAACCGAATTCTTTTTAATTACTTCCTGTCCCAGATATTGAATTGCAGGCAAAGTTTCCACGGGTTTATCCTCAAAGGTAACAGGAATCAGACCATCAGATGTAAATTCAAAAGCAAATAAAAGATTTTTGCCAATATCGATTGGTTTAAAAAGTCCGCCTAAAGTATGAGTTATAGGAACAGGATTTATTTTCTGCGTAAATAAATCTTCAAACTTAACTTTATAAATATTTGAGACACCATTTGTATATGCATTCCAGTATAAAATTTTTCCATCAAGGCTCCATGATGGATTTTCAGGTGAGCCGCTTGAAGTAATCAAATTAAAATTAAAAGTTTTACTGTTTAAAAGAGAATCCGTATTTACTAGAATAATAGATTGCTGACCATTGGATTTTAATAGTGTTGCAGCTAAATATTTTCCGGAAGGTGTAACTGCCAATTCCTGAATATCATCGCCTACTAAGAATTCGGTAGTTTGTTCGAGAATATTATATGGATATGGTGAATGAATTATTGATGCCTTACCTCCCGAATGTTTAATTCCCCATAACTCGTGTGTTGCTGGAGAAACAGTTAGATTTCCAATCCTTGAATCTCTATAAAGAATTCTTGTTTCTTCTGTTTGAACATCCAGTACGTAAAGATCCCTGTAAAGCTGGTTATTATTTAAAGTATAAAAGAAGAGTCCCGTATTATAATCAAAAGCTGTTGATGCAATCTGGTACTGGCTTGGCGTAGGTAATGTGGCGATGTCAACAGATTCTAAGGAATTAAGATTAAATTTTTGAATTGAAGCCAGATGATTTGGCTTATGGTAACCAAAGATTACCGATCCTGAAACAGGATCAAAATGCGGCTGAGTTGTAAATCCAAATGGTTCGTTGCTTAATCTTTTAATAAAAGTAGTTTTTGATGAATTGAGTCTTTCAATATTTTTTTTCTGGAATTCTTTTTCAAATTCAATAAAATTTTGCCATTCTTCATCAAAATCTTTATTAAAAAGAGATTCAAACTTCTTTTTAAAACTTAAATAAAAATCCCCGGGAGAAATTTTAAACCAGTCGAGCAGTTTTTGAGCACCATATTTAATTGCAAGATATGAAGCAAATCGTGCCCCATATAAATAATAAACTGTTTCAACAAGAAAGGAACTATGAATCAATCTCGAATCAATTTTTAAATCAGATGGAAATTCTTTATTATCAAGTACCATAGTCCGGAAATACATTTCATCAAAGTTTCCAAGAATTCTTCCAAAGCCTCCACTCAGCCAGGTTTCCATAAAAACAGCAATCGCTTCCTGGTGCCACCTTGGTGTATACCGGCTGTAATTTGTAAGTATACTATAAAAAACTGTAATTGGCTGAACTTGTTCCGGTGTTACTTTTTGGAAAACATTTCTTAAAAGGTTTTCAATATTGGAGGCCTGATCATTTATAACAATATGAACAAGCTCGTGGCTTATCAGCCATTGTAATCTTTCATTATAAGGAATAATTTCATATCCTGGTTCCAAAGGTTCAATTTCAAGACGAATAAAATTCCGCGGAATTGCAGTCGTTGTTGCATAGCCATAATCACTAATATCAAAAGTATTGATGACTATTTTTTCTGTAGGTTTAAATTTAAAAATGTCCATCAACATTTTTAAAGAATTTTCAGCAGAGCGTATAATATATGGGACTAAAGAAGAATGACTCTCCCGATAAATAACAATAAAATTTTCGCTTTCAGTTTTAAACCAATCTAATGGATCGGGTTCAACATTAATTCTAACGATGAGGTCGTTTGTTCCGGGAATTTCAGAGACTTCACTAAAATTATAATCAATATCTATTATAAAAGTTATTTCAAGATTATTATTAATTATTATTGTTTTTAAACTGCTTACTAAATCAGTTTTTATTTCAACAATGGAATCGGATTTTAAAACTGTATTATTCAGAATGATTTTAAATTCCCCCTTATCGGAATAAGTCCGGTAAGACGGAATCTTCTGATTAGAGAAAAGCTTAACCGCAATTCCGCCACTCTTTTCGTAAATAAGAATTTTAGAAATTTTGGCTTCACCTGTTACAGTTTTATTCTGATTTTTTTCCTCAAAAAAATCATCAACATAGATATTATTATTGCTTATAGATAAGGTTAATGAATCAGAAAGGTAGATTTCTTTACCAAGTGCAATGGATATTGCCTCTAAAGAATAATTAACCGGAATAAAAAGGTGGTCTCCTTCTTTAAAAGTGGATACAGGTAATTGTAACGTTTTTGAAAGGTTATTTTTTTTATTCTCTAAAAGAATAAATGGATATCCAGGTGAAATAACCAACTTTATATTTTCAAAATTAGCTTCAAAAGAACCCCCGTTATTTCTTTGCTGAAAAGGTATTGAAAGTTTTTTGGCAAAATCAGAAAAAGAGAAATAATAATTTTCATGAAATTTTTCTATCGGTACCGCAAACTGATTATTATCCAATTTGATTTTTAATTCCTGATTTTGCGGAAAAAGATTAGATTGAAGAGAAAAAAGAAGAAAAGAATAGAAGAAGAATCTCATTACAAGTTATCTCATGAAAAAATAAATATACATCTAAAAATAAACATTCGATTCGAATTTAAAAACAATAATAAAAAAAGCCTTCAATTGAGATTGAAGGCTTTATTATCTTTTTGCAAACAGATAATTAGTTCAACTGTGTCAATTTTCCATCTTCAGCAAATTATCTTGAGAAACCATAACCGCTTCCAAGTTCATCAAGCTGTGAACCTGATCTTGAAAAGCCATAACCGCTTCCCAATTCATCAAGCTGCGAACCTGATCTTGAAAACCATAACCGCTTCCCAATTCATCAAGCTGCGAACCTGATCTTGAGAAACCATAACCGCTTCCCAATTCATCAAGCTGCGAACCTGATCTTGAGAAACCATAACCGCTTCCCAATTCATCAAGCTGTGAACCTGATCTTGAGAAACCATAACCGCTTCCCAATTCATCAAGCTGCGAACCTGATCTTGAGAAACCATAACCGCTTCCCAATTCATCAAGCTGCGAACCTGATCTTGAAAAACCATAACCGCTTCCCAATTCATCAAGCTGTGAACCTGATCTTGAGAAACCATAACCGCTTCCCAATTCATCAAGCTGCGAACCTGATCTTGAGAAACCATAACCGCTTCCCAATTCATCAAGCTGCGAACCTGATCTTGAGAAACCATAACCGCTTCCCAATTCATCAAGCTGCGAACCTGATCTTGAGAAACCATAACCGCTTCCCAATTCCTGGAGTTGTGCTGAAGATTTGCTCTCAAGAACCGCGATATTCTGTATATCGACTGTTTCACTTGAGTTAGCGGAATTTTGGAGTTGAACTGCATCTTGAGGAACCCTATATCTGACGGCTTCCTCAACGTTATTCATAGTTTGAGCATATTCTAAAGAACATACTCCAACTAGAATAATCGCGGAAAAAAGAGCTTTAAGCATAGCACACCCTTTTTAAATATAACATAGCGTAGAAAATGACACATTTCCCTACAATAGCCGTATGTTTTAAATCATATTATATACCACCCCTAAATTTTGAGTATTTTACTATGTGCTTAAACACTTGATAGAAATTCGGTTAATATTACAAGTTCTTATCGGGTAATTTTAGGAAAGTTGTAAAAATATTTTACAGTAGTTAGCTTTTCAGGAGTTTGTCAAGTTTGGGTCGTGATATTCCTAGAATTCTTGCAGATTTTGATTTATTGCCACTTAATTTTCTTAATACCTCCTTTGCATAAAGCTTAGACAATTTCAATAAATCAATACTATCATAATTCAAATCCAACCTGATTAAATTTGGATGAGAGGTAATATGTTCTTCCTTTTCAAGGATATTTAAAGGAAGATTATTTAAAAGTCTCGTAAAATCATTTACTCTCAGTAAATTATCTTCGCTTAATAATACTGCTCTTTCGACTGCATTTCTTAACTCTCTGACATTTCCAGGCCAGGTATAAGATAACAAAAATTCTCTCAAACCTTTTTCAAAGGTATCAACGGATTTATTAAATTGTTGATTAAATTCTTTAACAAATTTTTCTGTAAGTAAAATAATATCCTCTCCCCTTTCCCTTAAAGGAGGTAATTCAATTGATATCACATTTAATCTATGGTACAAATCTTTTCTAAAAAGATTTTTTTCAACCATATCACCTAAATCTCTATTAGTTGCCGAAATAATTCTTGTATTAATCGGAATATCATCAACGCTACCAAGCCGCCGGATAATCTTTTTTTCAATTACTCGTAATAACTTCACCTGCAGATTAAAACTTAAATCTCCTATTTCATCTAAAAAGACTGTTCCGTTTTCAGCAAGCTCAAATAGACCTAACTTTCTGTAAAGAGCATTTGTAAACGCTCCTTTTTCATGCCCAAATAATTCAGATTCCAGCAAATCTTCTGGGATTGCAGAACAAACTATCTCAACAAAAGGAGCGTAAGATGATGAACTGTTCTTATGAATTGCCCTTGCAAACAATCCCTTCCCTGTGCCTGTTTCTCCAAGGAGGAGAACACTGATATTATTATTCTCTGAGACTTTTTTAGCGATCTCTAGTACCGATGAAAACTTCTTCGAAGTGCCGATTAAGAGATTAAAATCAAATGTATCAGGTTTGTCCCGGGAAGCGGAACCAGTAATGTAAGCTTTGTTGGTTATTACTTCAGAAAGAAAAGAAAGAAACTTTGGTATTTCATGAGGGAAGAGAAAAATATTAGTAAAACCCATTTTAACCAACGAAGTTATTAAAAGGGCAGAATCGTTTCTTGTAATAACAATGAATTTATTATTTAGTGAATTCTTTTTTTCAAGAATATTACTTAAAAAATTTGAATAAAGGTTTTCAATCAGAAAAACAATTATCTCATCCTCTTCAATTTCGATATTCCTTGGAGTTTGGCAAATAATTTCATTTTCTTTAATATTAATCTGTTTTATTATAGACGTAATAGTTGAAATTTCTTTTCTATCCGAATAAACTTTAATCTTTACCTTTTTCTTATCCATTACTTAATTCTTCCTCTAGGAAAACTAATTTTTTAATTGCATTTTCTCTGGCTGTTTGTTTTAAATACGCCTCACGTAATCCGTTATCCGTTATATTCCCAGCAATAAAATAAATAAGGTTTTTTGCATATAAAATATATTCCTCAGCTTTTATAAAATTCCCACGTTCAAAATAAATTTCTCCTAATTTTAATAAAACTTTCCATGTAAGTTCGGTTACATAATTATCTTTTAAAATTTCATATGCATTCAAAAAACAATTAACAGAATTAGGAATATTTACTTTCTCACTTTTAAACGAAATTTCTCCTATCAAAAATTCTCTATAGGCTTTAATAATTGAATTTTTACTGCACACCTCAAGAAACTCTTTAACATTAATAACATCAAAAGCTTCAATATATCTTTCATTATTTATAAATGTTTCACATAAAAGAATATTTGTTTTTACAAAATTTGTTCTGTCATTTAATTCCCGATATTTATTCCTTATTTCTGATATTAATTCTGCATTGTGATTTTCGCTTAATAAGTATTCAAGATATTTAATATTGTTGATATGCTTTTCAGAACCTTCGGGGATTAATTCGTAGTATTCTTTAATAGTTTTGATCAATTCATCTTTATCTCCAATGATTGAAAATAATTTCCCAATCAAAAAAATAACTTCCGCTCTTTCTTCAACATTTGCTATTTTTATAAATATTTCTTTTGCTTTTATTAAGGAGTTATAAACTGTTTGGTAATTACAGATATCAAGATTTGCCTCGCCTATATTCCATATAGCAAGTCCTTCTCCATGTTGATTACCAAGTACCGAAAATATATCGTTTGCCTGACTATATCGGTTTATTGCTTCATCATAAGCGCCAAGTTCATAATAATAAATTCCATAATTCAAAAGATGTTTTGCTTCCTGATCAAGATTTCCAATTGAAAGATTTTTTTCATGGGCTGAATTCCAGAATTTTTCGGCATTTGAATATTCGCCTTTCATATTATAAATATTACCAATATTTCTCTCAATTTTTGCCTCTTGAAGAACTGAGTTAATCTGCTTATAATTTTCAAGAGATTTTTCAAACTCTCTCACGGCACTTTCAAGATCATTCCGCTGGTAAATCTCAATTAAACCTAAAAGGTTATAACATTTCGCCTTTTCTTCCACTGAAGTAAATTGATTATTGATTATTCTTCTTGCATAGTCTTCAGAGACTTCATACTCGCCCATATCAAATTCAGCATAAGCAATCTCAACTAATAATTTTTGTCTTCGCTCTTCATCGCCGATTTTTTTTACAAGATGAATGAGTAGATTTTTCCCATTATCAAGTTCACCAAGCTCAATAAGACAGCTTCCTTTCAATATATGCAGTTCATCATTCAAGTTTTCATCTAATGATTTGGATAACAATTCTTCAACAATGTTCAAGGCGGCTTTTACATCATTAAGTTTAAAAAGTGTAGTTGCTAATTGATAACTCAATTCATTCTTATTTTCTTCCGGTAGCGGGAATTTAAGAAGATGATTTAAAATATTTTTCTTATATGAAAAAGCGGATAGTTTTTCTGCTGATACAATTTCCTCCAATAGAATTTTATAACTTGAATTAAATTTCCTCGCCAAGTTCATATTGCCTTGCCAATTCATTCCGGTTGAAATCCTTGAAGTTTTCAGAAATAAAATCTGCAATTTTAATATGATATTTTTCTTTAAGGTCAATAGTTGAATAAACATATTTTTTCATGCTTGCTGAAGAAAAAGATAAAGTATTTCCAATATTTGATATCTGCAGGATATTTTTCCCCTCAAGAGTTTTTGCAATGTTAAAAATCTCTTCAACGGTTAAGCCATTTAACAAAGCAATTACATTTACATCAGGAGTGTTTTCAAAAGAAGAAAGGAACCGTGAAACTTTTACCTCTATAGGTAACAATAAAGAAAATCTTAGTTTAAATATTTCTTCATGTGAACTCTCAAGCAGCTTTTCGGTTTTTTCATCTTCAACTATCTCGGGACCATCCGGAGTAAATACAATAATACTAAGAAGAATTAAATCCCGTATAAATTTAATAATGCTGCCCGGCAATAAATCAGCATATTTCATTATTAATTTTTTTAGTTGGTCTTTAGGAAAAAATGTTGCCAGCGCCTGATCGAGATATTCGGTAAGATCACCCTCGGTAAAAGGTAATAAATTCATAATACGGTTTTTATTTAAAATTTTCCCTGCTATTCCGGGGTAATCATTCCTTTCGCATAAAATAATATTTATCCCATTCACCTGAAGTATTGGAAGAATTTCATTAAAGATATTAATACTGAATTCATCAAGCAGATTAAAATCATCAATAATAATATTGAATTTTGCTTTACTGGATATTTGTGTAAAAATCGTTTTTAAGTTAGAAATCAGATTACCTGGATCACCTGATAAAAATAATTCTGCCTGTTTAATTAATTCTTCATCTAATAAGGGATATATAAAAATGGAATAAATTATTTTTTTTAGAATAAATTGAATTAAAGCTGTGCCTGTCCTGCCTGTATTACTTATAAGAATAACATTTTCATAATCGGAATATATCCTGTATATAACAGATGTCTTACCAGAACCTTCGGCTCCAGAAAGAATTAATACTTCTTTATTTTTGTTGTTAATCAGGTAATCATCTAATTCCGGAATTATGTCTTTGCGGTCTGCAAATACATTTGCAGGAATAAAATTTTTGATAATTTCATCATCAATATTTGCATTAATTTTATTTAAAACCTGTAATGAGTTGTCATACCTTTCAACCGGATTTTTTTCAACAAGCTTTTTAATAACTTCAATTAAATCTCCCGCGTAATCACTTCGCGGAAATTCAAATTCAGTTTCAATATGTTCTTTAAATATTTCAAGCTCTGACTCAGATTTGAATGGAAATTTTTTGTATGCAATTCTATAAAGCATAATACCTAGGGAATAAAGGTCAACCTTGTGGTTGTGCGATTCATTTTTCAGAATTTCGGGAGCGATATATTCTCTTGTTCCGCGTGATAAATAACTGCCCGTTTCTGCTGCATGATGTGCAAACCCCATATCAATTAATTTAATAAATGGCTTATTTTCAAAATCACCGACTAAAATATTTTCTGGTTTTAAATCATAATAGATATAATTCGACTGGTGCAGATAATAAAGTACAGAGCACACCTGTGTTAAAATAATTTTCAGAGCCTGTTCAACATTTACTTTTTTATATTTAAGTAATTCATTACCGGGGAAATAATCCAGTATTATAAATCTGCTTCCAGTGCTTATTCCATCCTCATCATCTTTTTTAACTATAACCCCTTCTTCATAAGATGAAATAATATTAGGATGATTTAATTTTTGTAAAATGAAAAATTCGTTCCGAAATACTTTTATTTCATTCACATCAGCAGCTTCGGGTAAAATTTTTATTGCATAATCTTTTTCGGGATTAACATTATCGCTGCAAAGAAAAACTTTACTTCTCCCCTCACCCAATTTTCTCTTTATTGTAAATCTGTTATTAATCATATCACAGCCGGGGATTAAGTTTCCTATTTAAAGATATCCCAAAACTATTAGCAGAGAGAAGAGCAAAAATTAACGTAATCCCGGGAAAGAAAATCATCCACCAGGCTGAAGATAAGTATTCCTGACCTGATTGAATCATTGATCCCCATGAAGGATAGTTTTCTCCTAACCCTAAACCGAGATAACTTAAGGCTGATTCAGCTATAATAACATTACCGAAAAGAAATATTACATTTACAACAACCGGAACAATAATCACCGGCAAAACTTCTTTAGTTAACAACTGGCTTTTTGTCATTCCTAATAACCTGGAAGAAATAAAATAGTTTTTTAATTTAATTGAAAGCACTTCAGTTTTAACAACTTTAAATAAACTCATCCAACCTGCAAAACCAAGAATGGAAATAACAGCGACCAGTGAATTACCAAACAAAGCAAGAATTAATACCACTAAGAAAATAATCGGGAATGAGAGAAACATATCTGTAATTCTACTGAAGATGGTGTCAAATATGCCGCCAATATATCCTGCAAGAAATCCGGATATTAATCCAATAAGAAGCGCAATTACAACAGAACCCAATCCAACCAACAGAGAAATTCGTGCCCCGTAAATTAATCTCGTAAAAATATCTCTGCCAAACTGATCGCTTCCAAGTAAAAAAATCTCTGCAGTAACTAATGGCTGATTATTATTTAACTGCAGATCTTTTTTCTCAATTTCTTTAGCAATTCCATTTTGATAGTAAATTGCATTATTTCCAAAACTTATACTATCAATGTAAATGATACTTTCATCAAATGATTTTTTAATTACTCTATCTCTTGCTGTAAGAAATTTTTCTAAAGCAGTTTCTGATTTTTTAGATTCAATATTTTTAATATGCAAAACCTTAACCGTTGTTAATGGTGAAAGTAATTTTGTCATTCCTACATTTTTATAAAAATCAGGATTTCTGTTTGTAATAAGCGGAGCAAATAAAAACGATATTACTAATAGAATAAGAAACAAAGAGGCATATGTTAATTTTTCATTCAGAAAATTTAATTTCTTCCTGAGGAAAAAAATAAGTACCGGTAAAAGAATAAAAAACTTTCCTGAAAATATATTATCAGCCAAATTAAAATTTAACTGAGCAAGTGCAGTTTTTGAATCATTAAAAAAAAGAATTGCCCATCGTGTGGTTAATTCATAAATATTAATTAGTAATTCAAATCTTGAAATTAATATTACAACCCAAATCAAAACCAATAAATGCCATATTTTAAAAGAAAATTTCATTTACCTGAGGCTTCCTTCTAAAAGTCTTTTATCCAATGCCGCTTTAAGAAAATCGGCTAAAAGATTTGCTAAAATTATTAAAGTCCCGGCGGCAAGTGAACATCCTATAACCAGAGGATAGTCTCTGGATAATATTGAATCAATTGTTAACCTTCCCATTCCGGGTAAACCAAAAACTACTTCAATAATTAATGTTCCGCCGAGCATAATTCCGAGCTCAACTCCCGCAATCGTAATTAAGGGATTAATTGCATTTGGAATTACATGCTTTAACAAAATATTTTTTTCTGAAACTCCATTTGCTCTAAGATTCAGCACAAATGTTTTATTAAAAACATCTTCAAGATTATCTCTCAGATACCTGTAAAATATCGCTAACTCCGCCAGTGAAAGAGTTATAACCGGAAGTATGAGATGTTTTGAATAATCCACTAACTTCTCAAAAAAATTATAATCCCGGAAATCATAAGACTTAATCCCGGAAGATGGCAACAGGTTTAACAAAACAGAAAAAATGTAAACAAGAAAAACCCCTGTTACAAAAACCGGTGCTGCGTAAAGAAACAAAGTTACTTTAGATAATGTTCTGTCAAAAAATCCATTAATTTTCTTAATCGAAATAATCGCAAGACCAAAACTTACTATCATTTGAATAATAAAACTGATTGATGTAAACAGAAGTGTGAACGGAAGATAATCCATTACAACAGAAACAACATCTCTTCTGAAATTATAAGAAATTCCCAGATCGCCTTTAACCGCACTTGTTAAAAATCCAATATACTGCATAAATACAGGCTCATTAAGATTTAATGATTCTCTGACTTTTTCGGCTAAGTGGGGATTCAGAGACGGCGAAACAAATTTTTGCGAAGGATCTCCGGGAGATAATCTTACAAGAAAAAAAATGAATGTGATTATTAAGAAAAGTATAATGACCGAACTAATGATTCTTTTTATTAAAAGCTTTAATGTTCTATTTTTCATTAATCATTGTTCTCTTACAGTCCATTTCCAGCAATAATGGATAGCTCCGAGCGGATCTATATCTATATTCTCTATCTTTTTATTATATGCAACAATGTTATCAACCCAGTAAAGAAAAGTTACGGGTTCATCTTCATAAATAATCTTTTGAAATTCTTTGTAAAGTTCATTTAATCTATTTTGATCCTTTTCATTCGAAATTTCATCAAGAACTTTATCTGCTTCTTTATTTTGATAAGATGCAAAATTATACGGATTTTTTTTAAGATCAGAGTACCACAAAAATTTTAAATCAAGTGGAATTGTAACATACCATCCTATCATCCAGGCATCCATATTTTTCTTATACATATTGTCAATTAAAACCCCAAGCTCAATTGTTTCAATTGTAACATCAATCCCTATCTGCTTAAGATTATTTTTTATTACAGTTGCCGCATAACTTCTTCTCGGGTTTCCTGAGGGTATAAAGAGTTTGAATTTAAATTCCAGATTCCCTTTCTCAAGGATGCCATCATTATCGGAATCTTTCCAGCCTTCAGCTTCAAGTAAAGATTTTGCTTTTTTCAAATCATACTCATAAGGTTTTAAGCCGGGATCAATCGCATCTTTAAATATAGATGAAACAGGTCCAATCGAAAGTTGACCATATCCCAAAAGATATTCATCCAATATTTCTTTCCTGTTGATTGCATAAGTCAAAGCTTTTCTAACTGCCGAGCTTCCAAAAAGGTTATGAGGTTTTATTTTCCCTGTTGAATTATATAATTCGTGATCAATATTACTCCAGCCAAGATAATCATATTCGCGTCCTTTTTGTGGGGTTATTTTCAAATGCTCTTGTTTCTGAATTTCTTTTATATCCTCTGTTTTAATCAGCTCAACAAGATCAATTTCTTTCTTCTTCAACTGGGTTAATCTGGAATTATAATCAGGAACAATTTTAAATATTAACTCATCAACACAATCATGGTTATAGAGAAAAGAGTTTTTATTTGCTTTTAATTTTATGGATTGGGTTTTGTCCCAGCTTTCAAGGGAAAACGGTCCATCGGTTATAGGTTTAAAATTTTCATCAGATGTTGCAATATTTTTTCTTTCAATTTTTTCAAACACATGCCTGGGTATAATATGAAACGCCGTTTCTGAAAGAGTTGGAGTGGAATGAGGGAGATAGTTTATTTTAACTGTAAAAGAATCTCTGACCTCAAATGTTTTTTTTATATCAATATGATTTTTTTTGTCTGTGTAAAAATCCGTAAACGTTTCAAAGAGCCTGCTTTGAACATCCGGATCAGAGTAAACATCAAAAGAAAAAACAACATCTTCAGCATTAAATTTTTTACCGTCAGACCAGTAAACATCATCCCGCAGATAAAAAATTATTGATGACGAATCTTTCCCCCATTCCCAGCTTTTAGCAAGCATAGGTTCTGGTTTTGAATTTCCCTTCTCTTCATCCCATGTAAAATTTATCAGGCTTAAGTAAAGAAGTTCAGAGATTGTTCCTTCGTCAACGCTGAAAGCAAAAAGAGGATTGACAGAAGAAATATCAGAAGAGAGACCAATTACGACCCGGTTTTGTCTGACAGGAGATTCCTTTTCACAACCCCCGATAAAAAGTATAAAGTAAAAAAGAATAATTAAGCAAAGCTTCTTAATTATCACGGCAGAATGTGGATATTTTTTAATAATTTTAACATCAATTTATTATTTTGTTTCATAAATACAAAAATTAAAAACATAATGCTCGATGTTCTTCTGAATAAAGTAACTCTCACGAAAGACAAAAACGAAAGAGTCATTCTTAAAGATATTGTTTTTGAACTTGAGCAGAAAAATATATACACCATACTGGGGAAAAATGGTTCGGGAAAAAGCACCTTGTTAAAATCTCTAACCGGGCTGCTCGATAAAAGATTTTATTCTGTTGAAGGGAAAGTGATTTATGATGGGAAAAATATTTTATCAGTTGATACTAATGAATTACAAAAAATAAGAAGGAATGAGATTAAATATGTATTTCAGGATCCTGTTAACAGCTTTGATCATCTTAAAACTTTCAGGTACTATTTTGAACTAGTTAATGTTAATGATAAAGAAATTAATGACCTCCTCAAATTTTTTCTTCTGCCGGATTCTATAAGGATTTTTAAAATGTATCCTTATGAAGTAAGCGGTGGAATGGCGCAGCGGATAAGTGTAATACTAACCCTTCTTGCAAAACCAAAAATTATTTTTCTTGATGAACCTACTTCGGGGATTGATGCGCCGATAGTAAATCTGCTTTTAATTAAGCTCAAGGAATTTATAGCTGGCGGGAATCTTGTTCTGATGGTAACGCAGGATATTGAACTTGCAAAGAATACAAGCAGCAAAATCACTCTGCTCTCTGAAGGTTCATTATCAAAGTTTTCTTCTCCCGAAGAATTTTTCTTTCTTAATCCTTTAAGAGCAGAATTATGAACCGGATTTTAAAAGTGGAAAACCTTTCCTATTCTATAACTCAAAAGAATGAAGAAAAAATTATTCTTAAAAATATTTCTTTTGAGATGGAAAGAAATTCCGTACTGGGAATTTCGGGTGAATCAGGAAGCGGAAAAACCACTCTTGCTAAAGTTCTCGCCGGTATTATAAAACCTTACTCCGGAAAAATTAATTATTTCTTTGAGAAGAAAAATAAAAAAATCTCACCCGTGCAGATTCTTTTTCAGAATACGGGGGAGATAATAAATCCATTGAGAAAAGTTGCAGATATGATAGGTCTCACTAATTCTGTGTCTAAGAAAGAAGACGAGGAACAATTAATTAATATTGTTGGGATTGGAAAACATTTATTGGGTAAGAGAGGTTATGAATTAAGCGGCGGCGAGCAGCAGCGTGTAGCGCTTGCCAGAATACTTGCTGTGAAACCTGAACTTATGATTTTAGATGAACCTTTTTCAGCACAGGATTATGAATCGCAGGAAAATTTCTTAAATCTTTTTCTTAATCTTAAAAAGAATTTGGATATTACTATGATTTGTATAGCTCACAATCTCCAGCTTTTAAAAAAATTATCTGATGAAGTAATTATTTTATATAATGGTGAGATTGTTGAGAAAAATAAATCAGACGAACTATTTAAAAACCCTCATCATAAATACACTAAGTTTTTATTAAAAGCTGAGAAGTATGATTTAAAGTATGATGAATTCTCTGAGTTATTTAAAGAAAAGAATTGAGGTCCTGATTTGAAACCTCGCTTGTTGTTAGAATCAAAGTATTGGGAAATTGTTAGTTTTGTAAGATTCACATCCCTCTATGCGCAGTTAGTTCAATAAAGTTTATTTATTTTTCTAAACTCATTTTATTTTAATATTCTTTTTAACATCTCAATATCTTCCTCTGAAGTAACCTTAAAATTAAAAACAGAACCCTCTACAATATTTATTTTATTACCTATATTATTTACAATCATTGATTCATCTGTACCGTAATAATTTTCTTTGTAAGCAATACTCATAGCTTTCATTAAATCTTTGTACCTGAAAACCTGCGGAGTCTGCACATAATAAACTTCATCACGGTTAAGATATTTTTCAATTCTATTTTTACCCTTTACAAGTGTGTCTTTAGCTTTAATACATACAACTGCATTTCCCTTTTTTTTTGCAGTGATTAAAGCCGGAGTTAAAACTTTTTGGGGCAGCATTGGTCTGGCAGCATCGTGAACTGCAATCAAATCATCTGGTAAAGAAGAAAGAGATAATAATGCTTTATAAACTGAATCCTGTCTTTCTTTTCCTCCTTCCACAATTAAGGTAACTTTTGATAATTTATATTTCCTGATAAGATTTTGAAGTTTCTTATGATATTGAACCTCGGCAGGAATAATAATTTCGTCAATCAGCTTATTTTTCTGGAAGACTTCAAGGGTGTAAACAATAAGTTCTTTACCATTAATATCCAGGTATTGCTTAGGAATTTTTGATCCGCTTCTTTTACCTTTACCTCCTGCAGGAATTATAGCATAAGTTCTCATAATCACTTATAGCTGTTAAACAATAAGCATTGCATCGCCATAGCTCAGGAACCTGTAGCCATCTTTCATAGCTTTCTTATATGCTTTCATAACAAAATCTGTATCTGCAAAAGCACAAACCAGCATTAATAAAGTTGATTCCTCGGCATGAAAATTTGTAACCAGTTTACTTACTATTTTAAAATCATAAGGCGGGTAAATAAATTTATCTGTCCAGCCCCTACCCGGCTTCACTTTGCCTTCTGCAGTTACGCTTGTTTCCAATGCACGCGTTGAACTTGTGCCTACAACCAGAATATTTTTCTTTGCTTCCATTGCTTTATTTATTATTTCTGCTGTCCTGGCAGGAATTTCATAAAATTCAGAATCCATTTTATGTTTTGTAAGATCCTCAACCTCAACAGGCCTGAATGTACCAAGCCCGATATGTAAAATTACGGGAACAATAGTAGCCCCTTTCGCTTTTATTTTATCCAGCAGCTTTGTTGTAAAATGAAGTCCGGCAGTTGGTGCGGCAACCGAACCATCAATTTTTGCATAAACGGTCTGATAATTTTCTTTATCGGCTGCCTCAGGTTCTCTTTTAATATAAGGAGGAAGCGGGGTTAACCCAATTTTTTCAACGGCCTTAAATACGTTATTCGGCTGGTTAAATCTAACTGTTCTCCCTCGTGATGTTGTATTATCAATTACCTCGCACCATAATTTATCATTAAAATAAATTTTATTGCCTATTCTAACTTTACGGGCAGGATCAACAATAACATCCCATATAGCTTCATCTGCATTCAATTCTCTTAGAAGGAAAACTTCTATCTTGGCGTTTGTCTTTTCCTTCTTGCCATATAACCTTGCCTGGAAAACCCGTGTTTCATTAACGACAATGATATCCCCCTTATCAATATAATCCAATACATCGGCAAATTTTTTATTTTCAATCTCCTGAGTTTCCCTGTTAAGAACCATAAGTTTTGATTTATCCCGTGGAGTAACGGGATGTTTTGCAATTGAACTCTTAGGAAGGTTGTACTTGAAATCAGAAAGCTTCATTATCTATACCTTTTATTTTAATTGATTTTCTTTTTAATAAGTGAGCCGGAATTTTAAATATTCGCCGGCTCACTAAATGACAAATAGGAATTAATTATTTCTTTTTAGTTTTTTTAACTGCACTTTTCTTTTTTGCAGGTTTTACAGATTTCATTTCTTTAACAACCGCTTGTGCTGCTGCTAATCTTGCAATAGGAACACGGAACGGAGAACAGCTTACATAGTTCAAACCGATTTTATGGCAGAACTCAACTGATTTTGGTTCACCCCCATGCTCACCGCAAATGCCCACTTTAAGGTCTGGTCTGGTTGATCTTCCACCCTTTGTTGCAATTTCCATGAGCTTTCCTATTGAATCCTGATCTATAGATTGAAATGGATCTTCGGGAAGAATTTTTTGTTCAAGATATTCAGGTAAGAAACCACCTATATCATCTCTAGAAAATCCAAATCCCATCTGGGTAAGATCATTTGTTCCAAATGAAAAAAACTGTGCAACCTCTGCAATTTTATCGGCGGTTAATGCCGCTCTTGGAATTTCAATCATTGTTCCGGTTAAATGAGCAATTTTCTTCAACCCAAATTTATCGCAAACTTCTGCGTGAACTTTATTAATAATTTTATACTGATGACTGATTTCATTAACATGGCATGTAACAGGGATCATTATTTCAGGAAAAGGTTTTTTTCCTTCCTTCAACAATTCAGCTGTAGCTTCAAATATTGCACGGACCTGCATTTCAGTAATTTCAGGATATGTAATTCCCAACCGTACTCCACGATGACCCATCATCGGGTTATTTTCGTGCAGAGAATCAGCACGATTATTTAACTCATCTAAAGTTATTCCCAGGCTAGCAGCTAATTTCTCTCTTTCATCAAGCCTTGTAGGAACAAACTCATGCAGCGGAGGATCAAGCGTTCTGAAAGTAACTGGAAAACCATCCATTGCTTCCATAGTCCCTTTAACATCATACTTAACAAATGGAAACAATTCCTTTAGGGCATTAACTCTTTCAGCTTCAGTTTTTGAGTGAATCATTTTACGAAGTATGAATAATGGCTCTTCAGAATTTTTTCCATAGAACATATGCTCGGTTCTGAAAAGACCTATTCCTTCAGCGCCAAAAGCTCTTGCACGTGCAGCATCTTCCGGAGTATCTGCGTTTGTTCTCACTTTTAATTTTCTAACCTGGTCGCATAATTTCATAAATATCTGGAAGTCCGGATTTTCTTCAGCAGCTTTTATCATTGGTAACTCACCTAAGTAAACTGTTCCCTTTGAACCGTTAAGGGTTAGCCAATCGCCTTCCTTAATCTTAGTGCCGTCAACAGTAAAATACTTTTCATCATAATTCATTTTAATTGTTCCGGCACCAACGATACAACATTTACCCCACCCACGGGCAACAAGAGCTGCGTGTGAAGTCATTCCGCCTCTTGCTGTAAGTATTGCCTGCGCTGCACGCATTCCTTCAATATCTTCAGGATTTGTTTCATCACGAACAAGAAGCACTCTCTTTCCTTCTTTTGCCCATGCAACAGCATCATTAGCAGAAAATACAACTTGCCCTGATGCACCGCCTGGTCCTGCAGGTAAACCTTTTGCAATTGCTTTAGTTTTTATTTCAATTGCAGGATCAATTATTGGATGAAGAAGTTCATCAAGTTGTGCAGGTTGAACACGGGCAACCGCTTCTTCCTTTGTAATTAATTTTTCTTTGAACATATCAAGAGCCATCTTTACAGCCGCCGGTCCGTTTCTTTTTCCAACTCTGCATTGCAGCATATAAAGGGTTCCATCCTGAATTGTAAACTCGATATCTAACATATCGCGATAATGTTTTTCAAGGAGTCTCTGGATTTTGTGCAGCTGTTTATATGTTGCCGGCATTCCAGTTTCAAGTGATGCAAGATGTGCAGTGTGCTCACTCTTCCCAACTTCGTTAATGGGATTTGGCGTTCTAATGCCTGCAACGACATCTTCTCCCTGCGCATTTGACAGCCATTCACCATAAAAATAATTCTGCCCTGTTGCAGGATTACGTGTAAAAGCTACACCGGTTGCAGATGTATCACCCATATTTCCAAATACCATTGATTGTACGTTAACTGCAGTTCCCCAGTCATCCGGAATGCCTTCAATTCTTCTGTAAGAAATAGCTCTTTTACCCATCCAGCTCTGGAATACAGCAGATACTGCACCCCAAAGTTGTTCCATAGGATCTTCAGGAAATGGTTTGCCTAAAACTTCTTTAACCTTTCCTTTGTAAATTTCAATCAGTGCTTTAAGGTCATCTGCAGTTAAATCAGTATCGGAATGCACTCCTTTTGATTCTTTCATTTTATGAAGTTCTTTTTCCAGCTGTTGTCTTACCCCTTTACCTTCCTTCGGTTCGACACCTGCAGCTTTTTCCATAACAACATCAGAATACATTTGGATTAATCTGCGGTGTGAATCGTAAACAAATCTTGGATTATTGGTTTTTGAAATTAAGGCCTCACGAGTCTCATTATTCAGACCAACATTAAGAATTGTTTCCATCATTCCCGGCATAGATGCTCGCGCACCTGAACGAACTGAAAGAAGAAGCGGATTTTTCAAATCACCAAATTTCGCTCCCATCTGTTTTTCAACTTTTGCAAGTGCATCTTTAACCTGCTTATCAAGTTCTTTGGGATATTTTTTGTTATTCTTATAATAAGCTGTACATACTTCTGTTGTAATTGTAAAACCCGCAGGCACAGGTAAACCAATATTTACCATTTCTGCCAGGTTTGCTCCTTTACCACCGAGTAGAGCTTTCATCTCGGCTTTACCTTCAGCTTTCTTTCCACCGAAAAAGTAAACATATTTTTGCTGCTTAGACATCTAACTATCGTCCTCCATTCTTATGTATTGTATTAGTAAAAAATAAATCATGTTCAGTTCAAATGATTTAAAATAAAGTTTCTGAATTTATCTTCTTCGTCAAATTTTAATTCTATTTTAAGATAGAATACATCTATGTCATCAAGTTCTTTTGCAAATTTCATTAGTTTAACTGCGTCCTTTTGTGTTGTAACTACCGAATATGAATTTGTTACATAAAATTCTTTTCTGATCCTTTGTACCTCCTTGAATGAATAATCTTTATGATCTACAAAAATTAATTTATTTTGTGTGTCAACCTTTGTTTGCCCGAGTATATTTAAAAAGGAAACTGGATTCGCAATTCCGGCGACCACAAGACTTTTTTGTCCTTCAAATTCATGCAAACCATGTTCTGTTCCTCTTCTCATATCAACAAACCCGATGGCTTTGTAATAGCACGTAACAACAGATTTGTTATTAAAATATTTTTCAAGAATACCGGGGATTTTTTTCTCTTCTGTAAATTTTCTGTTAATAACAACAATATCCGCTCTTTTAACAGAGTCGAAATTTTCTCTCAAATTTCCTGCGGGTAAAAGAAAATGATTTGGAAAATTTGTTTCATTTAAAAATCTCTGTTCAAAAATCAGGATGTTAATATCTCTGTGTATCCATCTATGCTGGAAAGCATCATCAAGTAAAATTATATTTATTCCTGTTTCGTTAATTAATCTTTCAGCGCCTTCTAACCTGTTCTCAGAAACGGCAGCTGGTACTTTGCATTCCAGCACAGTATGGAACATTTCGTCACCTGATTCATCAACGGAGGAAAGAATTTTTTCTCCATCGCAAACAAGTTTATAACCGGAAGATTTACGGCGGTACCCTCTGCTTAAAACACCAACTTTTTTTTTCTCACTCTTTAAGAAATCAGCAAGATAAATAACTAAAGGTGTTTTACCAGAGCCACCAACATTAATGTTTCCTACTGAAATAATTTTTGCATTTACCCGCTTTGTTTTAAATATATTTTTATCAAAGAACCAGTTTCTTAATCTTATTATTGCAGCATAAACCGGCACAAAAGGAAATAAAATAACTCTTAAATTTTCCATCGGTTTATTTTTTATGAATTCTCTGCTTCAACCTGCAGCTTATTCAATCTTTCCTCACAAATATTTATCATTTCTGAAGTTGAATCATGATTAAGATTTTTATCCAGATATAATGGTTCAGAATAAACTACTGTTGCTTTACTAAAAAAAGATGGTACCTGGAATTTATCCCAGCTTTTAAGTTCTCTTTTTTTCTTGAAGGAAACTCCTGCAAGAACAAGAGGCAGCCCGCTTTTTTGGGCTGTTATAACTGCACCGGCTTTCATTACTTTTTCAGGACCTCTCGGACCATCCGGTGTTATTGCAATTGTATAATTATTTATTGCATAATCAATCATCGTTCGCAAAGCAGCCTCTCCACCAGAGGAGCTTGAACCTCTGATAACATGATAATTCCATTTGTTCAAAACTTTAGAAAGCAAATCGCCATCCTTGCTTTTACTTATCAATGCAGCAACTTTATCGCCGCGGTGTAAATACCACGGAAGCAGCATTGTGCTATGCCAGAATGCAATAATAAAATTTTTGTTTTCTTTTCTAAGCCTGTCAATATGTTCTTTATTTTTTACCTCAACCTTTAAACTTTTACAAAGAAGATTTACCGCTTTATCAATTAAAAAATTTCCAATCGTCCTGAGGAAATTTTTCTTTAATTCTTTAGCCTTCATTAATTAATGAATAAATAGATTCCGCTGTTTTTCTGACAGCACCTTTTTCTCCAAGTTTTTTATTTATTTCTAAAAGCTTGTTTCTTATGGAGTTATACAAACTGTTATTGCTCAATATTTTTTCAGATTCTTCAAAGATTAAATCCGTATTTACTTTATCCTGAATTAATTCCGGCACAACATTTTCACCGGAAATAATATTTGCCATTCCTATATTTTTAAGATTAACGAGATTCTTCCCGATGAAATAAGTAAGCAGGCTTGTTTTATAAACAATAACCATAGGTAAACCAAACAAACCGGCTTCGAGAGTTGAGGTGCCGGATTTTATAATTCCGAATTTTGCATACCTCATTAATTCATAGTTATGCTCTTTAATTAATTTATACTCATCACTGCCGGAAATATTTTTATACAATTCTTCATCAATACCTGAAGCACCTGCAACGACAACCTGCAAATTAAATTCTTTGCCAAGATTTAAAGCTGCTTTAATTACTGCAGGAAATATTCTTTCAACTTCATGCTTCCTGCTGCCGGGCAGAACCAGGAGTATTTCTTTTTGAGGATCGAGATTATACATTTTGAAAATTTTTTCTTTTGGCAGAAAATCATATTTCTCAATCCGTTCCAGTAGGGGATGACCAACAAACTCAACATCAACTCCTTCATCTTCGTAAAGTTTTTCTTCAAAAGGAAAAACAACAAACATTTTTCTAACTAGATTTTTTATTCTTTTAATTCTTCCTCTGCCCCATGCCCAGACCTGAGGCGAGACATAATAAATAATTTTCACTCCAAGTGGTTTAATTTTTTTGGCAAAATTCAGATTAAACCCGGGGTAATCAATTAAAATTATATCTTGAATTTTTTTTTCTTTAATTATCTCTATCAATTCACTCTGAACTTTTTTTATAAAAGGAATATGTTTTACAACTTCTGCAAACCCGAGAAATGCAAGCTTGTTTATGTGATAAATAATTTCCACGCCAGCCATCTTCATTCTGTCGCCGCCAATCCCTACAATATTTAATCTGGCATCAACCTTTTTTAACTCTGTGGATAACTCGGCACCAAGTAAATCTCCTGAAACTTCACCAGTAATTATCATTATGTTTTTATTTTTTCCATTCATTAGAATAATTCAGTATTACCGGAACTATTTTGCATCAAAACCTGCCTATAAACCATAAAAGAAAAATTGTGATAGTAACAAAGCCAATCGCCTGGAAAGTACGTTTCTCCGACCTCAATCCTGCTTTCATATTAAATGCAGGCTGTGTAATGGCTGCTTTATATGAAGAGAGTCTTGGTAATAATCTTGGAACATTTCTTTTATATTCTTTAAACTGATCTCCATACCTTTTCATTAAATATTCTTCTTCGCCTTTAATGATATAATAGTATTGAAGTGTGAAGAAAAGCAAAGCAACAAGCTGCAGATATGGGAAAATTGCAAATGACATAATTCCCATACCAAGGTAAATCAGGATATTGCCTATGTAAAGAGGGTTGCGTACATGAGCAAATGGTCCGCTGATAATAAGAAATGTCCCTTCCAAATGCCCGGTTGTTCTTGTTTCACTTCCAGCCCAGCTTACTCCCCACAACCTTAAAAGTTCACCGGCAACAGCGGTTATAAATCCGATTATAAGACTCCAGATATTTGCATTTTCATATAGAAGCATAAGTATAATAAAAGGTATTGGAGTATAGCTTCGGTATTTAAAAAATAATGATGACAAAGATTTATTCATCGGATTCTATTCCTGGATATATACTTCTTTTCTTTTTAAAACAGCCTGATGTCTTTTCTTTAATCTCTTTTTTGAAAGAAGTTTAAGTATGATTTGCTGAATATCATTAAAATTTTTGAAAGGGAAATAAGAAATTCTTTCACGTTCACAATATTTTAGGAGATCATCTTTAGCAAAGATAAAATCACAATAATGAACAGTATTTTTATCAGAGTTTCCATCTCCGATAAAAATTGTGAATTCTTCATCGCTGCTGTTATTTATTATATGATTTCTTTTGCAATTTGCCGAGCCGGGAAAACCTATATCATGATGTGGAAAAGAGGGAATTAATTTATTGTTTATTATCTCCAGCTTATTAGAATAGAATTTTATTCCTTTAAGATTTTCTTTCTTCAATATTCTATCAATATAATAATCAAATCCATCGCTAAGAATATAATGAGGTAATTCGTTCTCTTTGCAAAAGCTGATGAACTCTTTAAACCCGGGATCTATTTCTATTCCATCAATGAAATTGTCCAATTCGTCTTCCTCTATATAAGGGACGGATTTACAAAGAGAAATCCAGCATTGCTTTGACGATATTTTATCTGAAAGTAAATCGCTTATTATATTTTTAACTTCTTCTCTCTGCCCGAATTTCAAAAAAATATTTTCTCCAACATCGGCTGTTGTAATGGTTCCGTCGAAATCAATAAAAATTTTAAATTCTTTTTTCATTTTATATTTGCTGCGAAACAAAGTTCAAATCTTCATTAAATCTTACTGCAACAAGTTTTGAAACGCCTTCCTCCTGCATGGTTACTCCATATAAAGTATCGGCAGCTTCCATTGTTCGCTTATTGTGGGTTACAACAATAAATTGTGTGTCTTTGCTGAAGTCCTTAATTATTTTAGTAAAACGGTCAATATTTGCGTCGTCAAGAGGGGCATCAATCTCATCAAGAATACAAAACGGGCTGGGTTTAACAAGATAAATTGCAAATAAAAGTGCAATAGCTGTTAAAGTTTTTTCGCCACCGGAAAGAAGTTCTATTGATGTTGGGCGCTTTCCTTTTGGCTTTGCAATTATTTCTATTTTAGCTTCAAGCGGATCAACTACACCAGCTGAAGTTTCTTCAAGCTTTAAATCAGCTTCATCACCCGGATTAAAAAGGCTTCTGAAAATATTAATGAAGTTATCTCTTATCTTTCCAAAAGTATCCATAAACAAAGTCTGCGCAGTAACATTAATCTCTTCAATTGTTTTAACAATATCTCTTTCGGACTCGAGTAAATCATTTCTTTGTTTGGAAAGGAAATCGAAACGCTGCTTTTCTTCTTCATATTCAGAATATGCAAGAAGATTAATCGGACCGAGATTTTTTATTTGCTGCTTTAAAAGAATTTACTTCTTCTGTTGTTTGTGCAAAATCAAATCCATCGAGGTCATCAAATTCTTTCTGCTCAAGAGATAGAGAATAAGATTCTTTAATATGCTCTCTAAGGTTTTCCATCTTTAATGAAAGCTCATTCAGCTTCATTTCAGAATGATGAATTTCATCAAGAACATTTTCTCTTTCTTTTCTTAACTGGTTCTGCCCTGTTTCTATATCACTTATTTTTAATTTTATTTCAGTGTATTCGCCTTCAATTTTTTCTTCTTCACCAAGAAGAATTTTCTTTTTCTCTTCAAGTTCATCAAGATGCAATTCATCACTTCTTAAAGATTCATCTATTGAAGTAACTTCTTTAGAAGAAAATTGAATGTCGGTTTCTCTTCTTAAAATTGTCTTCCGGATATTATCAATATTTTCATTTGCTCTTTGAACAGCATTTTCAGTATTTCTTTTTTCTCCGCTGAGTCTTTCAAGCTCAAGGTTATAATTATTTAAATCGGACACCATATTGTTAAATTCTTCTTCAAAAGAATTTAAATTGGTTTCAAGAGATTCTCTTTTCTTTTCCTCCTGTTTCATTCTTAATCTTAAAGAATTAACAAGATCCTCAAGCTTTATTCTTTCGTTATCTATCCCGTTTGATTCGCCGGCAAGATCTTTTATTTCCTGTCTGGTTTTTTCTATTTCATCATTTGCCCGTTTTTTTTCAAACTCAAATTGCCCGATTTGCTTTTCAATATTTGCGAGATCATTTACAAGCATTTTCCCCTGGTCGGAAAGAACTTTAAGATCGATGTTATTAATTTTTTCTTCAGTCAGATTAATTTTTTCGAGATGTTTTTCAAGCTCATTTTCATGAACTGGAAGTTCAGCTTTAATTTTATCAAGATATTGTTTCCTTCCGAAAAGAGAATCATCAGCTTTGGGAAGTGAACCAGCTTCAATTATACCAGAGCTCTGAATAAAATCACCGCTCAAAGTTGCAAAATTAAATCCTTTATATTTTTCTCTCAGCCTGAAAGCCGAATCAAGTGAATCAACAATTGCAATGTTATTTAAAATTCTTGTAAAGAAAATCCTCCACTTTTGATCAGCTTTAACTGCATCTTTTGCCCAACCAAGAAAACCTTTTTCTTTAGTAAGATTTTTACTTTTCTTTCTGGTAAAATAATTCTGTATGCTGTTTAAAAATCCACCATCCTCTTTTTCACTGCTGGTTAAATAAAAACCTGCTTTGCCAATATTTTTTTCTTTAAGATATTTTATTCCCTTTTTCAGCTCTTCGATTGAATCAATCAGAATATTATTAAGATTATTTTTTAAAGCCGCTTCAATTGCAAAACGGAATTCTTCAGATGTATTTCCGGCATAAGCAAGAATTGTTTTTTCCCTGCCTGTCCAATCATTACTTTCGAGTAAAGCTTTTGCCCCTTTGGAAACACCTTCAAGATTATCAATCAAAGACTGGATAAAACCAACTTTATCTTTCAAAATATTAATAACAGTTTTTATCTCAAGCTCTTTTTCTTTCAGATTATTCAGATCTTTTTCAAGCTCATCCTTTTCCTTTTGTTTTCTGGAATATTCAGCTTCAGCTTCAACAAGTGCCTCCTCGGTTTTTGATTTTTCATCGTTCAGTTCGGAAATAAATCCAACTGTCTTAGCAATGTTATTTGTATATGATTGTATTTTTTCATTTGCTTTTGCAATTGCTTTATTCCTGATTTCAATTTGTCTTAAAAGATTTGCAAGATCATTTTCTTTGTTGGTAATCTCTTTAACCTGTTCAACGAGGGATTGATTTTCCGCTTTAACTTCGTTTCTTTTTTCTTCAAGACTTAATTTTGATTTAGATATTTTCTCTTCTAAAACTGTCTTATCAGAAGTTTTTCTGGATATAGTTTCCTCAAATTCATTAATAGAAACAGAACCCTCGGCAATAATTTTTTCAGATTCTACTAATTGAATTTTAAGTTCTTCGAGTTCCTGTTTAAATCTTTCAACATTTTCTTCAAGTGATCTTTTCTTTTCAAGTTCAACAGAAATTTTTTTCTGCTGGTTATAAATTTCATCTCTCTGTAAAGTAACTTCATCCCTTTTTAATTTCAGCTTTGTTTCAGATTCAGCAAGCAGCTTTTTAACATTTTTAATTTTATCTTCAAATTCAGATAGACGGGATTCAAGGTTAAGTTTTATTTTAATATTTTCTTCTTTTTTATTTTTGTGAACAATTTTCTCCCCGTTAAATAAAGACAGTTCACGTTCAGCAAGATTAATTTCTTTTTCTCTCAGAGTAAGAGAAAACCTGTTATACTTATCAGCTCTTTTCGCCTGCCGCTCGAGTGAATTTACTTTCTTTTCAACTTCAGTAACTATATCATTAACTCTAGTGAGATCAGCTTTTACCTCTTCAAGTTTTCTTAACGCAAGTCTTCTTCTAAGCTTATATTTATTTACTCCGGCAGCTTCTTCAAACATAACCCTGCGTTCCTCAGCTTTGTTGCTAAGAATTGTTTCAACCATCTTAAGCTCAATTACTGAGTAAGCATTTGCACCAATACCCGTATCCATAAAAAGATTGGTGATATCTTTAAGGCGGCAGATGTTTTTATTAAGAAGATATTCACTTTCACCGGATCTGAAAATCCTTCTGGTAATTGTAACTTCTGAATAATCAGTGGGAAGAATTCCTTTTGTGTTCTGAATAGTTAGAGAAACCTCAGACATACCCATTGGTTTTTTATTTGAGGTGCCGTTAAAGATGACATTCTCCATCTTATCGCTTCTTAAAGCGGCGCTTCTTTGTTCACCAAGGCACCATCTTATTGCATCAACAATATTAGTTTTACCGCAGCCGTTTGGACCAACTATAGATGTTACCCCTTCATTGAAAATTACGTTGGTTTTTTGTGCGAATGATTTGAAACCAAATATTTCAAGTTTCGATAGATACATTAAAGAAGATCACTGATATTATATTGTTTAAATGTCAGCAGAAGATAATCAATAAAGGAATTTTTTACTTCAAAATATAAAACAACTGCGCATATTAAGATCACGACAATAATAATACTGTATAAATAGACACGCCCGGGATTAATATCATAAATAACATATATTCCTTTCATCAGGCGGTAAAAAATCCAAATTGCAAAAAGCAGCAATCCTGCATAGATGTAAGTGTTTGCTGTTTCTGCAGCAAGTGCGCGATAAAGAATTATTCCTACAGGGATTAAAAGTATGAGAGGGACCAGCGCCCAAACAACGCTGAAATAAATTCCGCTTAAATAAACCCTGTTCTTTACGAACAACGATGAAAATTTTATTACGACAACCAATAAAATTATTAATACAATAAATAATACCGATAACCAGATTATTGCTGGGAATGGATGCCAGGCAAGGTAGCTTATAATTCCAATTAAAGATGTACTTCCAAATGAGAGTAATACTTTTTCAAATACAATATTATCTTTTAAATAATAAAGGAGTGAGCTTAAAATAAGTGCCATTACAACTGCAAGTACAAATGCCATTATTGTGCTATGATAGCTTGACATTATCCTTTGATCTCTCACGTCTGCAAAAAAATTATACGGACGAAGCAGTGCGCGTGAAGCATCTTCTCTAAATTTTCTGCCTGAGTTTACAAGCACTCCGATTATTAAAGCAAGTATAAGCCCAATAACAATAAATGCCATCGGTGAGCTGTCGCTTTTTATTCCTATCGGAATTGTAACTCTTTCTGTATTATGAAGCTTAGACTGAACAACTTTCTCACTTAAAAAAACAGTTCCCCTATCTTCACTAATTAAACCAATATTGTAATCTCTGTTTTTATTATATCCTGAGATAAGCGAGGCATAATCACCACGGTAATTAAACATTGTATTAATAAAATATCCGGATATTTTTCCATCGGGAAATGCTGTAATAAAATCTTCAAAATATTTTGCCTGGGCTTCGTATGTATTTTCATTGGAATATCCATTTGAATTTCCTGAACTAACGAAATAAGTAACTGAGCTTATAAATACTTTGCCTTTGCCAAGTTCCTCAATTGAACGGTTAAAACCTGAAGTGTCTTTATCAATTGAGTTAGCTGCTATTTCAATTCCATACAGGTCAAGATTATCAATCTTTTGAATATTTGTATTTGCAAATGAAGCATAGCTTAGTAATCTTTTTTCTTTGGGTAAAGAATTTTCTAATTCTATAATCAGGTTCTGATGTTCTTTAAGATAAGGAAGATACGAACTGCCGAGACCTATTCCGGCAAACGCTCCGAATCCGGAGTAACCTTTAATAAACTCTGCCAGATAATTTTTACATCTTGTAATAAAATCCGGGTTTGCAGAAATGTCTGCGGGAACAAAATTAAGTGGTATCTCTAAAAAAGAAAGAAGACCGTATTTTTCACATAATCTGAGATAATAAGGATGAGGTACCGATTTTGCAAAACGCACACAATTAAATCCGGTTTGAACAATGGTTTTTATATCATCTTCCATCTGTTTGAATGAAGCAAGATTACCGGATTCACCAAAAGATGGAATGTAAGTTACACCATGCAAAAAAAATGGCTGTCCGTTTAATTCCAAAGCATCATAGGATGCAGATAAGAAGTAAACAGGAAATTCTTTTTTTATTTTATCTAAAACTTCACCGTTATGTGTTAAAGAAATTTCAAGAGTATAAAGCTGTGGAAAATCAGGTGACCAGATTACAGGGTTGGAAATATCAAGAGAATGGACAAGCTGTTTATCTGCATTTCTTTTTAATTCAAACTGTAATGCTTTAGTTTGAGCGGCGATAGTTTTATCAGGATTATAAACTGTAATTGAGATTTCAAAATTATTTTTTGAGGCTAGCGTATCGGTAATTTGTTTAAATTCTTTATTGGAGATCTGTTCATTTATATTTAGCTGAAGATGGTTTGATTTTGATTCCCTTCCGAAAGAAAAATCAAATCCTGAAATGGAAATATTTGGTTCCAGGTAAAGATAAACATCTCTTAATATTCCGCCATAGTTAGCCGGGAAAAGAAATTTTTGTTTGAGCGGAATTGTATTTTCAGAATCCGGAATATAAGTAAGCTTTACAGAAAGCAAATTGTTTTTATCAGAGTGCAGAATATCTCTTGGTAATTCTACAAAGAAAGGATATTCACCACCCCTGTGCCTGTAAATTACAATTCCGTTTACAATAATATCAGCAAGATAATTTAAACCAAGAAAATACAGTTTTATCTTTTTCTCTTTTACCTGCTGAGTGGAAAGACTGAAATTCCTTTCAAAAATTAATTCAGCATTACCTTTAAAGATTGAAGGAATATTAATAACCGCTTTCTTCGGTTCTTCATCTTTTGCAGAATATACAGTCCATTGACCATTTAGTGGAATGATACTCCTTGTTTCACTTAAGCCGAAAAAAGATGAATCTGAAAGATTGAGTTGATATCCCGGTAATTCTTTAAAAATTATTTGGGAATAAGAAGATTGGTGGATAAATAAGAGAAGAAAAATTATTAAAAAATACCTGATTTTGGGAAATCCCATCCGTTAATGATTATCCTAATTTTATAAAATTAAACTTACAAATATACTAACGGAATGAGGGGTATGCAATGAAGTAAACCGCATTCTCTGATATTTTAATTTATTTGATGCCGCTAAATCTTTAAAAATAAAAGATCAGGCAGCCTGTATAATACCAATAAAGGAATCGGCTTTTAAGCATGCGCCGCCAACCAATGCGCCATCAATATCAGGTTGAGAAAGAAGTTCTTTTGCATTATCGGGCTTCACACTTCCTCCGTATTGAATCGTAAGATTGTCAGCAGTGCTTGAAGAATATTTATCTGCAATTAATTTTCTAATAAAAAAATGAACATCCTGAGCCTGCTGTGGAGTGGCATTTCTTCCGGTTCCTATTGCCCATACCGGCTCATAAGCTATAATAATGTTTGCAAAATCTTTTTCAGTAATATCCTGCAATCCTTCAATTACCTGTTTTTTAACGACATCATTGGTAATGTTTTTTTCACGTTCTTCCAATGTTTCCCCAATGCAGAAAATAACTTTCAAACCCTGTTCAAGAGATTTTTTTATTTTTTTATTAATCGTTTCATTAGTTTCTTTAAAAATTGTTCTTCTTTCGGAATGACCAATGATAACATATTCGCAGCCAACACTTTTAAGCATCAAAGGTGAGATTTCACCTGTAAAAGCTCCGCTGTTTTCAAAATAAACATTCTGCGCACCAAGTTTTATTGAAGTATTTTTTATTAAAGAGTTTGCTTCACTCAGTGAAGTGAAAGGCGGGCAAATAATTACTTCGCAATTAACTTTTAAGTTTGATAATCCGCTTGTTAATCTTGTAATAAGATTTTGAGTTTCGGACAAATCGTTATTCATTTTCCAGTTGCCAGCTATAACTTTCTTTCTCATAAAATTCCTTTTTTTAAAAAATTAAATCGAAACCACTGCAAAATTAATAAACTATGATGTCAGTAAAAAATAATCATTCCTTAATTGCACAAAATGAATTGATAAACTAATTGAATTAATTTCTTGTTACCGATTGGTCTGATGGTTGGAGGAGATATTTTTTAAATTTTTGAGGGTAAAAAGAAATAATTCCAGCCAATTTTCAGTTTCCAGTCTTTGACGATTTTCTTATTTTACCCCAAATTATTGATTAGACTTTTCGTAATTCAGGACTCCAGTCCCGAAGTTAAATTAATATAAAGCTCAGATTTGGAAATCTGAGCTACGAAATTTTCTTTGTTGTTTAATAAACTTAATTTGATAAAAACATAAAATGAAAAAAGCGGTTATTGCATTAAGCGGCGGAATGGATAGTTGTGTTACGGCTGCTATTGCAAAAAAAGATTATGATGAATTGTTTGCTTTCCATGCTAACTATGGACAAAGAACTTTAAACCGTGAGCTGAAATCTTTTAATGATGTTGCAGATTATTATAAAATTAATAAAAAGCTTATAGTGGATTTTAAATATCTTGCAGAGATCGGCGGATCATCTCTTACAGATAAAAATATAGAAGTCGCTGAAGCTGATCTTACAACTAAAAAAGTTCCCGGTTCGTATGTACCTTTCAGGAATTCAAATATTCTTTCAGCCTGTGTAAGCTGGGCAGAAGTTGTTAACGCTGAAGCAATTTTCATAGGTGCTGTTTATGAAGATTCATCCGGTTATCCAGATTGCAGACCGGAATATTTTTCTGCTTTTGAAAAAATGATTGACCTGGGAACAAAACCTGAAACAAAAATTAAAATAATAACTCCGGTTATTCATCTTTCAAAAGAAGAAATAGTTAAGAAAGGAATTGAATTAAATGCGCCGCTTCATCTAACATGGTCTTGTTATACAGATGAAGAAATTGCCTGCGGTGTTTGTGATAGCTGCGCTTTAAGATTACGTGGTTTTCAAAAAGCAGGAATTGAAGATCCAATTGAATATAAAGTAAAACCTAATTACACAGTGATAAGTAATCAATAATCGGTTATCAGTTGCTCTTTCACTGATTACAGATTACCAATCACCGATTATAAATTATAGAGTACTGAGATGGCAAATAAAAATCTTTTAGAAACTTTCGACAATGCATATCCCGGCAGAGATTATAATATAATTCACACTGCCCCCGAGTTTACTTCTGTTTGTCCAAAAACTGGTCAACCGGATTTTGGAAAATTGATAATTGAATATATTCCTGATAAACTTTGTATTGAATTAAAATCCCTGAAATTTTACCTTAACTCTTACAGGAATGATGGTATTTTTTATGAGAGCGTTACAAATATGATTCTTGATGACCTCGTTGAAGCCTGTAAACCAAGGTATATGTTAATTACTGCCGAGTTTAATGTTCGTGGCGGTATTTCCTCCATAATTGAAGCAGAGTTTGTGAAAAAAGATTTTCTAAAAAAATAAATATGACAGTTTCCGTAAACATAAAAGAAGAATTCACAAAACGACGGGATTTTCTTTTTCAGAATGTTTTGAATAAAAAAGACAATCTGAAATTCAGTATGGAATACAGCCTGCTTGTTGAAGAGTTTATAAGATCAGTTATATCAAAAGGCAATTACAATTTTGCACTTGCATCTGCCGGCAGTTTCAGCCGGAGAGAACTTTCTCCGTATTCTGATATTGATTTAATGTTTATTACTGAAAATGTTGGTGGAAATGAATATGATATCTCAGGGATAATTACTAAACTCTGGGATTATGGAATCGAGGTTGCACATACTGTACGGGATTATTCAGATCTTTCAAAATATCTTGAAGATGATCTCCACACATTTACACAGTTTATTGAAACGCGCTTTCTTCTAGGATCTGAAAAAATATATAAAAGATGGAATGAGCTTCTTTTTGATTTAATAAATAATGACACAAAAACAGATTTATTTGAAAGACTATTTGAGGATACTGAAAAAAGGTATGAAAAATACGGCAGCTCGCCTAAAATGCTGGAACCTAATGTTAAGCTTTCTGCCGGCGGATTAAGAGATTTCCAGACTGTTGAATGGATGTATATTCTTAAAGATAAAATGCTTCTAAATAAACAAAATGAAAGTACCCAGGCTGAAATTTTTATTGCCCAGTTGAGAGAAAGAGGTTATGCATCTGCAAGTGAATGTGAAAAGCTTTTAAAGAGTTATGATTTTATTATATCGTTAAGAAATCTTCTTCACGCTCTTTCAAAACAAAAGAATGACCGGCTGGAATTTAATGCCCAAACAAAAATATCAGAAATGTATAACGGGCATGAAAATTCTTTATTTGTTTTAATGCAGAAATATTTCGCCGCAGCAACTGCAATAAACAGGTTTTCAAAATCCATTACCAGGAAATTCCGTGAGGAATATTTGAATCCCCTGCCGGATTCACTTTCAATTGAGCTTGATGAAGATTTTTCTTTAAAGGGAAAAACAATTTATCTCCGCGGAAATAAATCTCTCACCATATCCGATGTACTTCGTTCATTTTATTACCGTGGTTATTACAGTGCTCACTTTGATGATAATCTTCGTTCACAGATTATTGAAACTTCAGACAGGCACATCAATGAAAAAAATCCCGAAGTTGAGTCTTCGGTTTTTTTCAGAGAAATTCTTAAGCTCCCCAGGAATGTTGGAAACACTCTTCATGTAATGAATGAGCTTGGTGTGCTCTCTGCTTTTATGCCTGAGTTTAAAGATCTTGTCGGGTTTCTTCAGCACGGAGTTTATCACTGCTACACGGCAGATGAACATACTCTTGTTACAATTCAGAATATTGAAAAGCTGGAAAAGGATACATCTACTCTTGGTAAGATTTATAATAATCTTTATGATAAAGAAATTCTTTTTCTTGCACTTCTTTTCCACGACATTGCAAAACCAATAAATGTTTCTGGTCATGAAATTATAGGCTCGGAAATGGCTTCTTCAATTATGGACAGGCTTGGGTACAGCGAAGAAGAAATTGACCAGGTAACCTTCCTGGTAAAAAATCACCTTGTAATGGAGCAGGTTGCTTTCCGAAGAAATTTAAGCGACCCGGAAACTCTTAATAATTTTACTGCAAGATTTAATTCAATACAAAACCTGGATTATCTTTATCTTGTTACCTATGCAGATTTATCCGCAGTTAATCCTGCTGTCTGGACTTCATGGAAGAGTGAACTCCTTTCAGAGCTATATTTAAAATCAAAGGCTATGCTTGAAAAACAAATAACAGGTGAGGATCTTCTAATCAGCAGCACTTATGTTATTCCACAGGAAATTACAAAACACTCGGAAATAATTTCTGAATCTAACGTACAGGAACATATTGATTCTATAAATGACATTGCTTATGCTCATCATTTTTCAGAGGAAGAAATTGCGAGGCACATTGAAGAGATACAAAAAGGTATAAAGATTTCGACGCTATTTAAAAGAACTTCCGAATTTTACAAATATTACTGTAATTACAAAAGATTTTCCTTCATTGCTCTCAAGACTCTGCGGGGTTTTTTCTATAAATGATGCAAACATTCATGATGCAAAAATCTTTACAAGAAAAGACGGAATTATTATTGACACATTTAATGTTACAGATTTCAGAACACATAAAATAATTGAGACTGAACGATATCAAAAAATCAGGGATGATCTGGCAGATGTAATTTCAGGGCTGCTTGAACTGAATAAGGAATTTGCTAAGATGAAAAGCCGATGGTGGAGGATTGAAAATAAATTTTTTAAGAGATCCGGAAAAATTAAAATTGCTTTTGAAAATCATGAAAAATATACAATTATAGATGTCTCATCACCTGACCGGTTAGGATTTCTTTACCAGGTTACAAAAAAAATGAATGAGTTGGGACTCTTTATTTATTTTGCAAAAATTTCAACGATGGGTGATGATATTGTTGACTCTTTTTATGTACTTGACCGGACAGGAAAAAAAGTATCCCAAAATGATTTTGAACTTATAAGAACAGAGCTTACAAACACAATAAACCAGCTTTTATAAACAGATTTTATTATTATAAAATTTCACCAGATTAAATAAAATGAATGAAATAATAAACGATAAACCCATTGGCATTTTTGATTCCGGCATAGGAGGACTTACAGTAGTAAAAAGATTTCTATCAGCACTTCCAAATGAAAACATAATTTATTTTGGAGATACAGCGAGGGTTCCATACGGTTCGAAATCAAATTCAACTGTAATAGAATATTCTCTTCAGGACGCAAGATTTCTTATTAATAAAAAAGTAAAAGCAATTGTTGTTGCATGTAATACTGCTTCATCCGTAGCAATAGATGAATTAAGAAAAACATTTGATGTTCCTGTAATTGGTATGATAGGTGCCGGTTCAAAGTCTGCCATTCAGAATACAAAAAATAAACGTATTGGAGTTATTGGAACAAGAGCAACAATAAGCAACAACGCTTATCATAAAAGATTAAAATTTCTTGAACCAGATATTGAAGTCTATGAAAAAGCCTGTCCCCTTTTTGTGCCTCTTGCTGAGGAAGGCTGGATTACTCATGAAGCAACTTACAAAATAGCAGAGGAATACCTTGCCGAACTCCGGGATAAAAAAATTGATACACTTGTTCTTGGATGTACTCATTACCCTATTTTATCCGAAGTAATTCAGAAAGTAATTGGCAGTGATGTCAAATTGATTGATTCCGGAATTGCTTCTGTTGAGGTAGTAAAAGATAAACTGCAAAAAAATAATTTACTTTCGGAAAATAAAAACGTTGGTAATTCAGAATTTTATGTGAGCGATATCCCGGCAAAATTTAAAGAAATTGCCGAATTGTTTTTAGGCAAACCAGTAAATAATGTTCATAAAGTAGAACTTGAAGCGCTTGCCGTCTGAAAAACTATCTCCTTTATTTTATTAAATTCTTAAAGAGACTTTTACTATATCACCGGGGGACTTTAAAACCCACTTTTTTAAAGGTTTTTCTTAAAAAAGACTCTCGTTTATCGAAAAAAGAAAGATTTACCAAAGTGCTTAGCAAAATCCCTTTCTATCTATATATATAATATTCTGTGGGATTGATTTTACAGACAAATTTTTATAGAAAAGAATTATTAATAACGTTAATTAATAAACATTTCTTTTAAGCTTTTATGATCTTTTGTAACCCCGAGAGCAAGCATCAGCTTTATCCTGGCTTTTTGTCCGTTAAGGTAATCAGCAAAGATAACTCCAATTTCATTTAACCATTTACCAGCGCCGGGGTAGCTGTATAAATAATCAGTTTCACCGGCAGGGCAGCGTGAAACTAAAATAACCGGAATATTTTTTTCAACAGCGTATTTTATTCCTTCAAATGATGCAGGTGTTACATTTCCAACTCCCAAAGCTTCAACAACAATTCCTTCAACTCCGCTATCAGCAGAAAACCTGAAAAATTTTTCATTCATTCCTGCATAAACAGTCAGCATATCTACATTGGAAATAATTTTTTGTGTATTTATAGTTTCAAGTTTTCTTGGCAAACGATTTAATATCACTTTTCCATCGCGAACAGATCCGAGGTTTCCAAAATCAAGCGAGTGGAAACTGTAAACTTCTTCTGTGTAAATTTTTGTTACTTCACTTGCAGCATTTATATCTCCATTCAAACAAACGAGCACACCAATATTTTTTGCAATCGGACTTAAGCATACATTTATTGCATCCATAAGATTTGCCGGTCCATCCCAATCAGGCTCGGAGCTGTTTCTCATCGAACCAATAACAACTATGGGTATGTCAGTCTTTATTGTAAGATCGAGAAGATATGCTGTTTCTTCCAGAGTATCGGTTCCATGGGTTACAATAATTCCTTTGTAATTATCTTGTTTTAAAAATTCTTTTATCTTATTAGAAAGGTCTAACATTAATTCGGGAGTCATATGTGGACCAGGATATTTCCCGAAATCATAACATTCTATTTCAGCCATCTCTCTTGCCTGCGGAATTTTTTCAAGCAGCTGTTTCCCTGAAAAATATGGGATAGCGCCACCGGTTTTTTCATCAATCATCATTGAGAAAGTGCCGCCAGTAAATACTATAAGTATTTTTTCCATGCGAAATAACAAAAATTGTTTTTTCAAATATATCACTTTTAAGCAGTTTTTATAATAATTTCAATGAAGTATTGACTTGAAGCAAATAATTAATAGCCATATTTTAACAGTCAACAATTAGAGAGATAAAATAATGTTAATGGTTGAAGATGTTGATTTGACACCGAACCCGCATGCACTTAAATTCATTTTAAATGAGAAGCTGTTAAAAGCCGAAACACGGCAGTTTCATGAAAAAGAGTCTGCCGAAAATGATCCTTTTGCAAAAGGCATTTTTGAAATTAATGGTGTTGTTTCAGTTTTTTATATGGATAAGTTCGTAACAATTGAAAAAGCTAAAGATGCAAACTGGGGACAAATACAAAGACCATTTATTGATTTTCTAAAATCATTTGATAAAACTCTCATCCCCGAAGAACAGGAAGCAACTATTGATGAAAATGAGGATGAGTTGTTGTTAAAGATAAATGAGATTCTTAATAACAGAGTGAGACCTTACCTGGCGAGCGATGGCGGCGGTTTACAGGTATTGGGTGTTGAAGGAAATAAGGTTATGATTAGATACCAGGGTGCTTGCGGAAGCTGTCCAAGTTCGATAAGCGGTACACTTGCTGCAATTGAAGGATTGCTAAAAAGAGATCTGAATCCTGCGCTGGAAGTAGTTGCTGCCTGATTATTTGCAATACTTATTGAAATAACTCCAAATTATTTTAATTGATTTCCAATCCGTTTTACTCTTCCTCTTTTTTATTCTTTTCATTAAATTAGACCAGCAATACATATCAGAAATTCTTAATATGAAAAAGAAAGGGAAAGAAAATCTTTTCTATGCTGCTCAAAAAATAGGGGGAATTAATTTTAAAGTTTTTACATCTCACAAAGGAATCCGGAAGATTATTTTAAACAATAACAGTGAAACAATTAAGAGAGCGAATATCACCAAACTTCAGCCTGATGATCCGTTTATGTTTAACATATTTAATCAGCTTGAAGATTATTTTAGCGGCAGGAGAAAAAAGTTTAACCTTCCTTTAGATATTAGAGGAACTGAATTCCAGAAAAATGTCTGGAATGAATTAAGTAAAATCCCTTATGGAAAAATAGTTTCTTATAAAAAAATTGCCGAAAGGCTGGGAAATAAAAAAGCTTTAAGAGCTGTTGGTAAAGCCGCCTCGCAAAACCCTGCCTGCATTTTAATTCCATGCCACCGGATGATTAATTCAAATGGCCAGCTTGGCGGATATACTGCGGGAATTAAAATTAAAGAAAGATTGCTTGAGCTTGAAGGAAGCCTGAGCCTGGAATTGTTTGAATAACTTTCCTGTTCAGGAATAGTAAGCAATATTATCTTCAGGTTCACTATAAAAGTATAATTGCCCAAACTGATGCTTTTCTATTTCTTTCAGTTCGTCGTGGTAAAAAAATTTCTTTTCACCGAATGCTGGTTTTAAATCATTAAGCCAGGTTGCCTCCGGGTCATACTTCGCAAAAAATGGTCTTTTACACCAATCAGGATTTCTTCCCTGGAGAAAAATTAATGAAAATACTTTTTCATTATTTATTTCAGTAATTCCTTCAATCATAACTTTACCCGGCAGAGCAGACATTGAAGGACCCCGAACAGTTCTTGCCAAACCTGAGACCTGTTTATACGCATCTCTGAAAATATTAAACGCCCGCTCAAGCGGAATTGAAAAATAATTTTTTGCTCCTGTGTTTCTCTCTATAAAAAAATAATATGGAATACAACCCAGTCTTACCTGTTCTCTCCACATTTTCACCCAAATATCAGGATCATCATTAATATGTTTTATTAAAGGTGATTGAGTTCTTATTTGTGCACCTGTATTTCTTATGTTTTTTACAGCTTCTTGCGCAATATCCGTAGATAATTCAACCCAGTGATTATAATGACCCATAACTGCCAAATGTTTTCCTGAATTAACGATCTTTTCAAATAACTGAAGTATTTCACCGGAATCTTTATCTGTAACAAATCTGTATGGCCAATAAGCAACTGCTTTGGTTCCTAATCTTATATATTTAATATGTTCAAATTCAGTCTCAAGCAACGGTTCTATATAGGTTTTAAGATTTCTTGCGCTCATTATTAATGGATCCCCGCCTGTAAAAAGTATATTTGTAATTTCCTTATGATTTTTAATATAATCCTGGAATCTTTTTGATTCATCAGTGGCGAATTTTAAATCAGTCATTCCAACAAACTGTGCCCACCTGAAACAGAAAGTACAATATGCATGACATGTTTGTCCGCTTGAAGGAAACACGAGACAGGTTTCCCGGTATTTATGCTGGATACCCTGAACAGGTTCGTCTTCAATTGAGGGAACATTAAGAGTCATTTGTGCTGCCGGGTGTGGATTAAGCTCAAGACGGATTTCTTCAGCGGTATGTTTTAGTTTTTCTAATGATGAATCTTTTAAAAGAACATCTGCCATCCTATTAAACTGTTCATTTGATAGCATATCTTTTTGCATAAATGTAAGCTGGAACATCGGATCATCCGGAATATTGTTCCAATCAATTAACTCTTCAACTATATAATTATTGGTTCTAAAAGGCAGAACATTTGATACGACCTTAATTGCGAACCTCTCATCTTTGCTCAGCACTTTCAACTGGGGAATGTTGTCTATATCCTTGAGGCTAAAAAACCTCATTTTTTTTTCATCAATCATAACATCCTCGAATTTTACTATTATTTAAAAGCCAGTACTTAGAAAAGCTTTATCCGGGTTTTCCATAAAACCGGATTAAAAGGAAATTTTAATAAGACGCGGGATTAGCGTCGGTGGGTAGCAATATAAAATTTTTATTTAAAAAATCAACAAATTAAAGATTTTTTAGGCGGTTAATTTCAGAAAGGAAAAGCGGCTATAAACCGCTCTTATTTAAGGTCTCCAACTTTACTTATGTCATCTAACTTTACAAATCTCTCATTAAACTTATAATTACCCTTTTCAGTTTTTACCGTTTTAATAAGTTTTACAGTAACTCCGCTCTCTTTTTTCTTTGCTTTAGCTTTATCAGCAAATGATTGTTGCTTAGCCATTTAATTTCTCCTTTTTTTTCTGTCCCAAATATAAAAAATTCTGTTTCTTCCGACAATGTATCAGGAATGATTATTGTTTACATTGCTTTAATAGGTTAATATCCGTAGTTTAACAACTGATTTTGAAGGATTTTAATGTTTTTACTAGCTACAATAATAATACTTTCTTACCTCATCGGTTCAATTCCTACATCTATAATTGTAAGTAAAGCTGTTAAGGGAATAGATATACGTAATTACGGCAGCGGAAATGCCGGTGGAACAAATGTTATGCGTGTTCTTGGCTGGAAACATGGGCTTTTTGTTATTCTTTTAGATGCTTTTAAAGGTGTTCTGGCAGTTGTTGTTGTTGCGAGGCTCCATTATGGTAACATTCCTTTTCAAAACTTAACTCCTTTTGATGATTTTACTTTAGTTCAAATAATGGCTGGAATATCTGCAGTTATAGGTCATATCTGGACAATATTTGCGGGTTTTAAAGGAGGCAAAGGAATAGCAACTGCTGTTGGTATGCTTTTAATGATTATTACAGTTGATATGCTTATAGCCATCGGGGTATTTATTGTTGTTGTAACAATTTCCAAATACGTTTCACTCGGATCTCTCTTGGCAACTTTAGCTTTACCGCTTTCATTAATTATCAGAGAAAATGTTTTTAACGTTAATATACCAAGTTATAATACTATATTACCTTTTATAATTGCAATTGCACTTCTTATAATTTATACCCACCGAAAAAATGTTGTCCGGATTTTAGAAGGATCTGAAAATAAATTAAACTTCAAAAAGAAAAAAACTCTTCGGTTTAAATGAAGATCGCTGTTTTAGGTGCTGGTGGATGGGGAACAACACTGGCAATTCTACTGCATTACAACGGGCATAATGTAACTCTCTGGGAATACAAAAGAAATTATTCAAAGGTGCTTGATAAAACCCGGAAAAATGAAATGTACCTTCCCGGAATAAAAATACCCAGGGAAATTAATATTACACATGATCTTGATGAATCTGCACAAAATAAAAATATGATAGTACTGGCTATTCCATCTCAATTCTTAAGAGGTGTAGTAAAAAATTTCAGCTATTCAACTATTAAAAATTCTATTCTTGTAAGCGTTGCGAAAGGAATTGAAAATGGAACAATGATGACAATGTCGAATATGCTAATGGATGTTTTCCCTTCACTTGATGAAAGTCAGATTGGTGTAATTTCCGGTCCAAGCCATGCAGAAGAGGTTAGCAGAAAAATACCGACTGCTGTTGTAGCTGCCTCAAGCGAGATTGAAACTTCAAAATCTATCCAGGTGGCATTCATTACCGCTTACTTCAGAGTTTATTCATCTACGGATATACTTGGTGTTGAACTTGGGGGTGCTTTCAAAAATGTAATTGCAATTGGCGCCGGTATTGTAGATGGAGTTAAATTTGGGGACAACACAAAGGCGGCTATAATGACAAGAGGCATCGCGGAAATTTCCAGGCTTGGTGAAATAATGGGCGCTCAACCTGATACTTTTGCAGGACTTTCCGGAATGGGTGATTTAATAGTAACATGCATGAGCCGCCATAGCCGTAATCGTTATGTTGGTGAACAAATTGGCTCGGGCAGAAAATTAAAAGAAGTTTTAAAAAATATGGATATGATTGCTGAAGGAGTTGAAACTTCACGTTCTGTAACTCAGCTCTCCAAAAAAAATAATGTTGAAACTCCTATTGCCGACGAAGTTTATAGAATTCTTTTTGAAAACAAAGATCCTGTTAAAGCTACAACCGATCTTATGACAAGAGATATGAAGAGAGAATAATCAGTTAAGCATCTTTCTATTTACCCACATAATATCTTCCCTAATTGAATAAGTTGTAAATCCTTTTTTCTTAATTTATTTTTCTGTGTGAGCAAAGAAGAAATACTTTCCGGTTCGGTTCAATATATTAAATCTGTTGGGCCAAAGCGTGCCGAAGCTTTTAATAAAATCGGAATAAAAACAATCAGAGACCTCCTTTATTATTTCCCTGCCAGGCATATAGACAGAACAAATATTCTTTCAGCTTCCAAAGCATACGGCTATGTTCTTAATGGATATGATGGAGAATTAACCGTATTCGGGAAAGTTGTTGATAAAGAAAAACGCGGATTCAGAAAGAAAGAAATTCTTAAAGTTCAGTTTAGAGATCAATCCGGATTTTTTGAATGCGTCTGGTTCCAGGGAGTAAAATTTTTTCTAAATGTATTTAATGAAGGTGATATATTTGCCATCTCGGGTAAACCCACGGTTTCGAAATACGGCAATCTTCAATTTGCTCATCCTGATTTTGACAGGATAAATGAGGATGAATCCCAGAGTTTTCTCAACACCGGAAAAATTATTCCTATCTATAAAATTCCAAAAGAACTCCGTACAACCAACATAGGAGATTTTTCGCTTAGAAGAATAATTCATACTGCCGTTGAAAATTATCTTGAAAATATTCAGGAAAGTCTTCCGGCTGAAATAATAAAAAATAATAATCTCCCTGGAATTAAAGATGCCCTGGCAAATTATCATTTCCCTCCCGATAAAGAAAACCTTACAGAAGCGAAACGAAGATTTAAATTTGAAGAATTATTCTACCTGGAAATTTTAGTCGCATTGCGAAAAAAAAATTATAAATCAAATTTTAAAGGGAATTCTTTAAGCATTAAAACAACATTGGTTAAGGATTTCCTCAAGACTCTCCCATTTGAATTGACAAAAGCACAGTTAAAAGTTCTCTCGGAAATTAAAAAAGATATTATGTCCGGCACTCCAATGAACAGACTTTTGCAGGGAGATGTTGGAAGCGGGAAAACTATTGTTGCATTAATTGCAATGCTTATTGCAGTTGATAATGGTTTCCAGGCAGCTATAATGGCGCCAACAGAAATTCTTGCTGATCAGCATGCAAAAAATATTTCTGACTTTATGATTAAACTGAAGGATTTTAATAAAAGAGAAATTAAGGTCAGTTTGCTTTTGGGTGGTCAGAAAAAATCTTTGCGGGAAAAAAATCTACAGGATATTGAACTTAAAGAAGCCGATATAATAGTTGGCACTCATGCTTTACTTGAAGAAAAAGTAAAGTTCGGAAATCTCGGTCTGATTGTAATAGATGAACAGCATCGTTTCGGAGTAGCTCAGCGCGGAAGATTGCACGAGAAAAGTTCTTCACCGCATGTAATTGTGATGAGCGCAACTCCAATCCCGCGGACATTAACCATGACTGTTTACGGAGATCTCGATCTTTCCATTATAGATGAAATGCCTTTAAACCGGAAACCGGTTAAAACTATTTTAAGAAGTGAAGAGAAGCTTCCGGATATTTTAAAGTTTGTAAAAGATAAAACAAAGGAAGGTTACCAGAGCTTTATAGTTTATCCGCTTGTTGATGAATCAGAAAAGCTGGAGTTGAAAGCAGCGATCACTTACTATGAAATGTTGAAAGCCACTTATTTAAAAGATCTGAAAGTTGGTTTGGTTCATGGAAAAATGAACTGGCAGGAAAAAGAAGAAGCTATGGTTCTTTTCAGAAAAAAAGAATTTGATGTTCTGATATCTACAACAGTTATTGAAGTTGGAATTGATATTCCCGATGCAAACATCATCCTCATTAATGATGCACATAGGTTTGGTCTTTCACAGCTTCACCAGCTTAGGGGCAGAGTTGGACGAGGAAATAAACCTTCTTATTGCATTCTCGTAACTAAAGAAAATATTGCTAAAATAAGCGATAAAGCAAATAAAGAACTGGATTTTATGTCTTCATCTGAAATTGAAAAATATAAATCTGCTATAAGATTACAGTCAATGATAAAATATAATGATGGTTTTAAGATTGCAGAAATAGATTTAAAGCTTAGAGGTCCCGGAAATATTTTTGGACTAAATCAAAGCGGCTTTCCTGATTTTAAACATGCTGACATTGTTAATGACACAAAATTAATTCTGCAGGCGAAGGAGGAAGCTTTTAAATTAATTGATGAAGATCCCGATCTTAACCTTCCGTCAAGTCAATTGATAAATAAAATTCTGAACGATTACTACTCCGATAACCTGAAGTATTCAGAGATTGCATAAAAAGATTTTCATGTAAATGTACTTCAGGATTTAAAACTTTCCCCGAACATGTCTCGAATCAAAAAAAATTTCCCGAAGCAAAAAAAATATTGACTTAGAAAATATTTTTATTGAAGTTTGTTGTGAAAAATATTTTAAAAGTTTTTTAAGTGTTCTTTAAAAGTTTTCATGAGAAGATGAGAAAAAAATTTTCAGGTAACTAATAAAAACTTGTTGACTTATGTTTTTTAATAATTATATTTGCAAAAAAAATTAAAGGAAAAATTATTTTATCGGACTTCTCTAACCTGTCTGAAGACAAGACGGGTATCAGACTGAATGTGGCATTAACATTCAATGTCAAACCTGAAAGTGAAACAACTTTCCCTGAAGACTTACCCTCTATTCCAAATTTAATCAGTGAAACAAACCAAAGTCATACACAATCCCAAAAAGCAGTTGATACTTTTGCAGAGTGGGACACCTGGGAAACTATCAATGCAGTTAAAACAGCGATAGAAAAATTTCATAATGTAACTTTGGTTGAAGCGGATGAGAATGCTTTTGAAAAATTAAAAGCTATCCGGCCCGATATTGTTTTTAATATTGCCGAAGGATTTAACGGCGTCAGCCGCGAAGCCCAGGTTCCGGCTATACTTGATATGCTGCAGATTCCTTATACAGGTTCAGATCCTTTAACACTTGCAACTTGTCTTGATAAAGCCAGAACAAAAGAGATTTTATCCTATCATAAAATTCCCAATGCAAAATTTTTGCTCATTGACAGGATTGAACAAACCGGAAATCTTTCTAGCTCGGGTAAATTTAATTATCCCTTGATGGTAAAACCTGTCTCGGAAGGATCAAGCAAAGGAATTTTTACTTCTTCGTTTGCAAAAAATTCATCCGATCTTATAAAAGAAGTAAAAAGAATACTTGAAGAATATAATCAACCGGCTTTAATCGAAGAGTTTTTGCCCGGAAGAGAATTTACTGCAGCTGTTATGGGAAATGGTGTTGAAGCTGAAGTTCTTCCAATAGTTGAGATTCAATACAATGATTTCCCGGAAGATTTCATCCCAATTTATTCTTATGAAGCAAAATGGATTTTAGATACAAAAGAAAATCCTCTTGAAGTATTCAGCTGTCCGGCAAAAATTGATAAGCACTTTGAGGAAAAAATAAAAGGTATTGTTTTGCAGACTTACAATGTTCTCCGTTGTAAGGATTGGAGCCGTATTGATATAAGACTGGATAAGAATGGAGAACCAAATATTATCGAAGTTAACCCGCTGCCGGGAATTCTTCCGGATCCTGAAGAGAATTCATGTTTCCCGAAAGCTGCAAGAGCGGCAGGATTGGATTATATAGCGATGATTAACAAAGTGTTATATGCGGCTGCTAAGAGAAATAAGTTATTATGAAGACTGACAAAAAAATCCTGATTTGTTATAACTCGCCAGCAAGTATTTTTTCTGTTTACAATGGTAAACCTTCAGATACTAATCTTCCTTTAAATGATCTTTCCGAAACAGGATTTCTTCAAAATATTAATAAGATTAAAAAACAGCTTCATAAATATTTCTCAACTGTTGAAACTCTTGCCGTTGACAGCAATGTTGAACGCATTGTTAATAAAATAAATAAAGTCTCACCCGATGCAATATTTAACTTTGTTGAATCAGTGGAAGGAATCTCATCTTTTGAATATTGTGCTGCCAGTATTTTTGAACTTTTAGGATTTGAATATACCGGCAATACACCTTTCTGCCTTGGTAATGCATTGAATAAAGAGAGAGCAAAAAATATCCTTCGCTCATTTAAAATAAGAACTCCAAAATCTCTTGCCATAAATAAAAACCAGGGAATTCAATTAAAGAAATTTAATTTGAAATTTCCTGTTATATTAAAATTACTAAATGAAGATGCGAGCATAGGCATTTCAGAATTCTCAGTTGTAAATAACCCGGAAGGATTAAAAAAACAATTTGATTTTCTTTTAGAAACATATAAGCAGGATATTATTGCCGAAGAATATATAGATGGTAGAGAATTGAATGTTGCAATCCTTGGGAATACAGTTCTTCCGGTTTCAGAAATAGATTTTACCGGTTTACCGGAAAATTTTCCAAAAATTGTAACTTATGACAGTAAGTGGATTGCCGATACTGTTTACTATGAAAACACAAAACCAAAATGCCCGGCTGAGCTGGACAAAAAATTAAAAAAGAAAGTTACAACAATTGCACTCGAAGCTTTTAGTGCCCTGAGCTGCAGAGATTACGCACGGGTTGATATTAGAGTTGATAAATCCGGGAAGCCGTATGTAATAGAAGTTAATCCAAACCCGGATATCTCGGAAGATTCCGGCTTTGCAAGGGCAGCTGCTGCAAAAGGAATTAATTACCCGGAACTGCTATTTACAATAGCAAACTATGCTATAAACAGAAAAAAGAATGATTCGAAAAGTAAAGCAAGCTGATACGGAAAAGATTGAAAAGATTTTAAAAAAAATTCCTCAGTTTACTGAAAAAGAAATTGATGTTGCAATGGAGCTTGTAAATATATCTGCAAATAACCAGGCACAAACAGATTATAATACATTTGTGTTTGAAGAGAACGGAAAAATTCTTGGCTATCATTGCACCGGAAGACGACCTCTTACTGATGCAGTGTTTGATTTGTACTGGATAATTGCCGATCCGGAATCAGAAATTAAAGGAATTGGCACAGAATTGGTTAAACATGCTGAACATTTTGTTAAAGAAAAAAGAGCAAGGTGGCTTCTTGCAGAAACTTCATCTAAAGAAAGCTACAGCAGAACAAGAAATTTTTATTTGAGAAATAGTTTCTCAATCGTTGCCGAGATAAATGATTTTTATTCGGCTGGCGACAACCTGATTGTTTTCGGGAAATATTTTAAGTAAAACAAACAAAAGGTTAGTCATGGAACTGTGGCAGCAGATGATAAGAGACAGTGTGCATACTGTCGATCAGCTTGTGGAAAAATTCAATATAGACCGGAAAGCGGCGGAAGATCTGGATGAATTTTTCCAGGCAAGGATCAACCCATATTACCTGAGCCTAATCCGTTACCCGGGTGATCCGATTTGGCTGCAATGCGTACCCGATAAAGCTGAACTGGAAGACTTTGATGCAGAAGAAGATCCTTTAATGGAAGATGCAATGAGTCCCGTTCCAAATATTACTCACCGTTATCCGGACAGAGCTCTCTTTCTTGTTACAAGCCAGTGCGGGCTTTACTGCCGTTTCTGCACGAGAAAAAGAAAAGTCGGCGATTATGAAAAAATCTCAATGAAAGGTCTTGAAAGTGCTTTCGAGTATCTTGAAAAGCATACCGAGATTAGAGATGTTATTCTTTCGGGCGGTGATCCTTTAATGCTTACGGATACAATGCTTGAGAAAATTCTGAAAAGATTAAGAGAAATTCCTCATTTAGAAATAATAAGACTCGGAACAAAAATGCCTTGCGTCCTTCCGCATCGGATTACCGAAAGCCTTTGCGAAGTGATTAAGAAGTATCATCCCATTTATGTGAATACACACTTCAATCATCCCTGGGAAATAACCCCTGAAAGCAGCAGAGCGTGTGAAATGCTTGCAAACTCAGGTGTTCCGGTTGGGAACCAGATGGTTTTAATGAAAGGTGTAAATGATGATCCTGCAATAGTAAAAGAATTGCTGCAGAAATTATTGAAGATAAGAGTCCGCCCTTATTATATGTATATGGCTGATGAAACAAAAGGTGCAAATCATTTCCGTACTTCAATTGAAACAGGTTTGAATATTATTGAAAACCTGCGCGGTCATACAAGCGGTCTTGCAATTCCGCATTTTGTAATTGATGCGCCCGGCGGCGGCGGTAAAATTCCAATCCTTCCAAACTATGTTCTTCACCAGGATGAGGATAGAATTATCCTTAGAAATTATCAGAATAAAACTTATGCTTATAAAAATTATAAGGATAAGCTTAATCCTCCCAAACCTAAACCGGAAAAAATTGCTGCTGTAAAGAAGAACGGAACTAATGGTAAGAATGGCAATGGTAAGTCTAAACTAAAAGTTATAGATTTTACAAAAATTGAATTGCCTGTTCTTCAAATGGAAGAAGTGGAGAATTAATCCTTTTGTGTAGGAACTTGATTAATCAAGTTCCTATATTATTGCAATATTTTTACAAGTAATCATTTCCAACCAAAACCTGTCGTCCACCACGGCATAGCGTAGGTTGAAGCTTTAGCGAAGGAAGATCATTTTCCTGGTTTCATTATCTCCAACATATCTTCTTCAAGGCTTTATTGAGGTGATTCAACAATTCTTCCCAATTCAGAATTGTTTGCAAAGAAAATTATTGTTGGGACTAAATCTATTGCAAGATTTTTAATCTCATCCCTTTCGGTTTTCTTTTCTTCATTTACAGCAATGAGATTTATTTCTTTAGCAGGATAATTAATCTCATCTAATATTTTATAAAGATGCGGGACATGAATTCTGCTGTCATCACACCAGCTTCCAAATACTAAAGTAATTTCAATGCCTTTCATTTTTTCTTTCAGCATTTCAATTGCTAAGGAATCAAATTTATAATTTTCATATTCAGGATTAAACCACCGGGCAAATACTGAATCAGAAAAAATTTCCCTCGTACAATTACCAATAAGCATCGGCTCTGAGGTTTCATCATCTTTAATTATTTTATTTTTATCCTGAGAAAAGAGACTAACCGAGAAGAGTAATACCAGCCAAATGCAATATTTCATTTACCCGCTTTTTCCATATTCTTTCTTAAATCAATTCCCCAGAGAAGTTTGTTTCTCAAAGTTTCAAAGTAGCTTGTGAAAGATGTATGAACAAGCTTTAAAGGTCTTTTGCTTTTGGTAATTTTTATTTCAAGCGGAGGAGGAAAAGAAAATACCCGCTGCCCATCGCAATTAATATGTATTTCCTTATGCAATGAAGCGGCTTTAATAATTATTTCCTGGCTGCTGGGTAGTACAATCGGTCTTACAGAAAGACTATGCGGCGAAACTGGTGAAAGTGTTATAACATCCGATTTAGGACTAACAATTGGTCCACCGACAGAAATCGAATAACCGGTTGAACCGGTAGGTGTGGCTATTATCAAACCATCTGCGGCAAAAGTTGTAACATATTCGCCGTCAACAGTAATTGTAAGCTCAATCATTTTTGGCCAGCCGCCTTTGTCAATCACTATATCATTAACTGCAAAAAGCTTCTCGACTTTATGACCAAGGCACTCTCCTTCAATCACCATTCTTTCTTCAATTGAATACTTGCCGTTTTTCAGTTCATCAATAAATTTCCCTAGTTGATCAACATTCGCATCAACCAAAAATCCAAGCTTGCCAAGATTAACACCAAAAACAGGTTTGTTATTTGAATGTGCGTGGAAAGCTGAAGCAAGCATAGTTCCGTCACCGCCGATAGAAATTATAACATCGCTTTTTTTACAGAGCTTATCTTCATCTAAAAATTTATTTTCATTTATTTTTTCTGTTAATAATTTTCTATACCTGATTACATCATCGCTTAGCAGATAATCAAAACCGTTTTCTTTGAGCATTTTAATCAGATCAGATATAACTGAAAAAACTTTCTCTTTAGTTGTGTTGGCAATTATACCGATAATCATGTTACTTTTTTTTTGTTTAGCCATAGGTTATTTGGTTACTCAGTTAATGAGTTATTAGGTTATTGAGTTTCCTTTAACTTAATAACTCATTAACCTAATAGCGCTATAACAAAATTAATCCTTTTTCCCCTCTTCCTTTTTTTCCTGAACTTTATCCTGTCCATCGCAGGCGGATTGCGATTTCTCCTTTTGATCTTTATTCACTTCATCAACATAATTCAACTTTAGTTCCCGTAAAACCTCATCAAGATATTTTTCCTCGTAAGAAGAAAGATTGCCTTTAGTTTTTATCTTAAGCATATCAAGAGTATCAATTGAGATTTTTGCAAGTTCAAGATTTCTTTCAATTTTATCGCTAACAGGATGTTTAAGCTTACCCATTGCCATCATAGCAATCTGCTGGTTTTGCATTACGAGCTGCATAAAAAGCAATTCGTTTACATTTGATGTTTCCATTTTATTACTCCGAATTTTCTGATATCATCCGTTATGGTAATCAGTGACTGATAACTGATTATAAACTACCGATTACCGATTTTCCTCTCCCATAACTTACAATATTTTGTAAAAACATATGCGGAAGAAAACATTGCTAAAATGAAACCTTCAACTCCATCAAGGAAACCTTTTTTGATAATGAACATTTTAATAAAGATTGCAAATGGTCTTACTATTAAATCAGATATCTTAAATGATTTTCCCTTTTTAAGAAGCTCATCTGCTGCAAGAGTTGTGTAGCTGTTAAACTTTTCAAAATAGTGTTTTATATCCGGATCGGTATAATGCTCAAGATCATTTTTTAATCTGCCTGTTTGGCCTGTTATAATGAGATGCTCATGAACTTCGTTATCGCTGAATGAAATCTTGTTTTTATTAAAAAGTCTTGTAACTCTTCCGGGATACCATCCGCTGTGCATAATCCATCTTCCAAGAAAATTGGCTTTCCTTGGAAAAGAATATGAATCGTACTTCGGTACTGATTTTTTGAATTCAATTAATTCTTGAGCCAGTCCGGGTGTTAAAGCTTCATCTGCGTCAATCCATAAAATCCAGTCGTTTGATGTTAGAGAAACAGCATATTTTTTAGTTTGGGAAAAACCCATCCATTTTACAATTTCATATTTTACTTTTGGAAATGATTTAACTATTCCCTGAGTCGAATCTTTTGTCCTGTCATCAATAAGAACAATTATTTCGTCAATGCAATTAACCTGGCTTTGAATGCACCTGCCGATATTTTTTTCTTCATCTTTAGCTATTATGATCGAAGAAATAGTCATAGTTATTCCTAATCAATCTTTTAAATATTTTCTGAATCTAAAACTGCCAATAATTATTTTTAATTGTCTCCAAACCTTCCTGAATAATTTTGAAATAAGTTTTTCTTTTTTAACAATTTTTCTTTCTAAAGAAAACTTCTCTTTCTTAAAGCCCAAAAGATAAAATCTATATTGATTGTCATAATCTATCCCGTACTTTTCATATTTAAGTATCTCTAAATTATTTTCATCAAATAAAATTTTTAATTCATCAAAATAAACACTTTCATCTACAACCTGCAGCTTTTGAGGATGGTGCTCTCTCATATAGGCTAAAAAATCAGCATCGGGTAAATTGATAGCAATAATTGAGTCTGAATTTGCCAACTCTCTAATCTTTTTAAAAACCCGGCTATGATTTGATTTTGGAAAATGTTCGAGCACATCGAATAAGGTTATGAGGTCAAACTTTATACCTGAATTAAACTCTAAAAAATCTTCACGATGGAAATTAATATTTTCCAAAGTAGCTTTTGCAAACTTTATGTTTTCTTCGCTAATATCAAGAGCCGTAACTTTTCCTGCATTTTTTGCAATATATTCGGAGATAATCCCGATCCCGCAGCCGATTTCCAGAGCGGTATTAAATATTTCTTTCGGAAAATATTTCATCTAAATAATTAATAATTTTAGAATGACGCGGGTTAGGATATATTCTATCCCTGATCAGGTTTTTTGTGAACCCCTCATAAAACTGTTTTATTTCTTCTTTACTTTTCAAAATCTCTTCTCATTTCTTTGAGATATAATCTGTTCAAACATCAGTGATAATTCTTTTGTTAAATTTTTCCTGCTGTAATTTTGAATATTTATTCTTTTAAATAATTTATTTAATTCGCCCTTTATAAAGAGATCAAATAATTTTGAGAAACAATTTGCAATTTCATCGGGATTATCATTTGGCAGAACTATTCCTGAATTTGTTTTGCGGATTACATCCGCAGCTAGCCCGTTTACAGGGACAACTGCTGCAATCGGCTTTCCTGAACGTAAATACTCAAATATTTTTCCTGTTAATATCCCTTCATTATGAGGATATTCGCCTACAAGTAATAATAAAACAGAAGATTTATACATTTCTGCAATTACTTTTTTATGCGGCAAATGCGGAACTAATTCAGAATACTCATCCAATCCGAGCTCATTAAATAAGTTAATATTTTCAAAATCCCCGGGATTATCCATCTGACCGACGAACTTTATTTTTATTTTATTTCTTATTTCCGGTCTTTCATCAATTAATTTTTTTAATGCAAGAAATATCTTTTGCGGGTTCTGTTCCTTATTAAAAATTCCAGTATAAGTTATTGTGAATTTATCTTCCGGAGGTTCAGATTCAGAAATACCGGTGAAATCATCTTCATCAAATCCATTAGTAATAGATGTATATTTTTTACCGGGGTAAAGTTTGTTAAACCTGTCAGCCATTAATGAGGTTGCGGTAATTATGTGATCGGCATTTTTAATTACTATTCTTTCAAGTTTTCTATCTATAAATAACCGCCACTTATTTTTAGGAAAATTAGGACGGTCAACCCAAAGATCTCTGAAATCGGCTACCCAGGGAAGTTTAAATATTAACGATAACACTAATGCAATTAAATGATCTGTAAAAGGAGATGCTGTAGAATAAATAATTGCCGGACGTTCTTTAATTATTATAATAGAACCTCTCCAAACTGCAAAAGGCAGCCATAAAATTTCATTATCAGGAAATAATAAATAAGTTTTTAGTTTTACAAGAAATCCCGGTTTTAAAGATTTAGGAACAGTTTTCTTTTCACTTTTAGTATCAATTTTTTTTTGCCATCTTTTTTTAAGAAACTTTCTCACCCACTTCATCGGCTCGATTGAGAGAGTACGATAAATTTTACTGTTTTCTTTAACATCCAGCAAAAGACTTTCATCGCTATAAAAATCATAAGGTTCTTTTACGGTTAACACAAGGGGCATCCATCCAAACGCGGGCAGGTACTTAACAAATTTTGATGAACGCTGTACTCCCCCGCCTGCTACCGGTGGAAACAGATAAGAAATAAATAAGACTTTTTTATGTTGAATATCAATCATTAAAAACAGAAAACATTTCAGTTAAACAAATTTTAACTTTTTCAAATCTCCCTTTTTTAAAAGAAAAAGTTCTGTAGTAGAAATTTTAGTTATTTTTTTATAATAATAACCTTGTAAAACCAGGGCGGCAGTATAAGAAACAGATGAGCTTAAAGCTGCCCCTGCAATTCCGATTTTTGGAATAAGAATTAAATTAAGTGCAATGTTTAGTATAAAATTTAATATGCTTACATACATACTGTATTGCGGTAATCCTCTTGCGCCAAGATCTGCAGAAAGCAATTTTGAAACAGATAAGCTTATTATTCCCGGAAGAATGAGAACCAAAGGAAGAACTGAATTAAAATACTTAATTGAAAACAGCAATGGAACAATCCAGTAAGAGCATATTCCGATAACTGTTGAGCCAAGCAGAACAACTGTAAAATTTAATCGTGACAAAAGAGGAGTTTTCTCTCTCTGTTCATCGGAGCTGCTGGCAGCAGGTAATAAAATTGTAGAGGTCGCCTGCGTTAAAAACAATAACCTTTCAGCAATTAAAACTGAAACATAATACCAGCCTACTTCTGTTTTAGTAAGAAAAAATCCGATCAGGAGAATATCCGCCCTGTAATTTAAGTACTGCAGAATATTGCCAAGCATTACTTTGGTTCCATAATCAAGAGATTTCCTGGTTATCTCTTTATTCCATTTAATTTCAATTGGCAGCGCCCATCGCCAATAAAAAAGTGCAGGAATAAAAAAAGAACTCCCGACAATTATTAAAATGAGGTTTAAGTTTGCTTTTAAAAAAATAAAACAGCTTACTAAAAGTATAAAAAGAATAACCGGTTTAAGAAATTGAATTTTGTTATAGGATTTAAACTGAAGAAGACCTAATGGAACTTTAATACCGAATTCATAAAAAAGAAAAGCAAGAAAGTAAAATGCAATTCCACCGAAATTTTCAGAGAACACATTAAGATTTATTGATTCAAAAAAAGATAAAAGGATTTTAATATTGGGAAGAATAAAAAGAAGACATATTCCTAAAAGGATAATAACTGAGCTATTTAGCAGGTATGTGCTTACATACTCTTTAAAATTAAATCTCTTATTACTGATAAAATAAATTGCGGAAGTATCTAAACCAGGATTAACTATTTTATAAACCAATTCTATAATTACAATAACGGAGGCGAAAATTCCCAGTGTTTCTGGTCCAAGCAAACGTGACAACAAAACATTATTTCCAACTCCAATAAAAAAAGCAAGAAGCTGCACAATAAATGTAACTCCAATTATTGGAGCTAATACTTTACTCATTTAATCCAATTAATTTTTTGCACATAGTAAGATAATCATCAAGAATTTTATCCTGATTAAAATTTTCTTCAACAAATTTTTTTCCAACCGTATTCGGAGAAGAATTCATTTTTAATTTATTCAAAGCCGAAATGCATTCATCGAGATTATTAACTTTAGTACAGTGTGGAAAAGATTCGCTCCATAAAACATATCTTCCGTAAGAAAGAGTTTCCAGAACCATTTTGGGCAAACCATCATGCAATGTTACACGTATTAGAGCTGAACATTTTTTATAGAATGGAATTACATCTTCAATAAAACCATAAATAAAAACATTCGGCGGACCGGATCTCTTTTTATCTGCAGCTAAAAGGTGAAACTCAATATCAGGCATTTTTTCAGCTAACTCTAAAATCAAATCCCCGTTGTAAAAGTCCCATCTTTTTTCCGGAATATAAGTTAGAACTGAAAACTTTTCCGGTAACGGTGGAATTTCATCAATAAAATTTAATTTTGTTAATGGCAGAATTGCGGAAGATATATTAAACAGGTTTAATTCCTCTTTCAGATTTTCAGATACAACAAGATTTTTTACGTTTTCAGATTCAATAAAAAATTTCTTTAGTCTTCTTTTTATTGATGATTCGTTAATAAAACGATATACATCTGTTCCAATCCAATGGAATAAAACGGGTTTTTTATATTTGTTTAATTTTCTGATTACCCTGATTGGGGGTGATATAAGATGAAATAAATCAAACTCATAATAATTAATTGCCTGAGTCAGCTGGTCAAAATATTTAGGTTCAAATATTCCTTTTTTATAATTTTCCAGTTGTTCACAAAATGCTTTGGCATGATACTTTTCACCATGCAGAAGAATTTTAATTTTATTGGGCTTGCCGCTCAATTTGGTAATTTAAAGAATAATTGATAATCCATATTGTCTAATATAATCAATAGCATTAACCAAAATATTCTCAGTTGAATCCCGAAAAGAAAAAAATCATTTATGTTACGGTAAGATCAGATTTCGGCGGTGGACCTTACCATATTGATTTATTAATCAATAATCTCAAAGAAACATTTATTATTTACGTTGCCGCCCCTCTGAATGAACCATATGGATTTAAATGGAAAGAACTCCTTGGTGCCAATAAATTTTTTGAATTGCCTTTCCGTTCTTTTAATATTAGCAGCCTTATCAAGCTTGTAAAGTTTATTAAAATAAATAAAATGGATATTTTACATGCTCATGGGAAAGGAGCAGGAATTTACGGACGATTAGTTAAACTATTTATTCCCGGTATAGTTGTTATATATACGCTTCACGGATTTCATATTTTAAATTATAAACCATTTTTAAGGAACCTTTACATTTTTATTGAAAGACTTTTAAGCAGATTAACAAATGTTTTTATTAATGTGTCTAAAGGTGAGCAGGAAATTTGTTTGAAGAATAAAATTTTTAAAGAATCAAAATCTGTTGTTATTTATAACGCTATTAAGAGGGTTGAGCGAGCCGGTTTAAATAAAAATCAACTTAGAGCCAAATTTAACTTACCAGAAAGCAAATTTTTAATTATTTCAGTTGTAAGATTCAATCATCAAAAAAACCTGAAAGCAACTGTTAATATTGCCGAAAAATTAATTTCCCAACCTGATATTCTTTTTCTGATTATTGGTGATGGAGAAGAAAAATCAGAAATTGAAAATCTTATCAAGGAAAATAATCTTACTAATATTTTATTATCAGGATATAAAAGTAACATTCATGAATACCTTTCAGCAAGTGATATTTATCTTTCAACTTCGCTTTGGGAAGGTTTGCCATATTCTTTAATTGAAGCTGCTGCTAATAGTTTACCGATTGTGGCAAGCAATGTAACAGGGAATAATGAAGTTGCTATTGATGGTGAAAATGGTTACCTGTTTAATTTAAATGATCCGTCTGAAGCTGTTGATAAAATATTGAGAATAAAAAATTCACCCGCAGAACAGAATAATTTGGGCAGTAAATCTTTAAGTATTTTTAACGAATATTTTCAATTGAATACGATGACTAATAAAATGAAAGAACTTTACAATCAAATGGGGATTATGAGTTGAAGATTAGAGGACAAAAAAAATTAAAGGTGATTGATCGCTATTTCGGAATTCCGGTTGTTTTCCTGCTTGGTTTGTTAAAAAGAAAAAGAAAGCTGCCAAAAAAAATTAAGAATGTTGGATTACTTTTAACTCCGGCGATTGGTGATACGATTTTAATATCCGCTCCATTGAAAGATCTGAAAAAACAACTTAGACCTGATAAATTTATTTTTTTGGTGCAGGAAGGGAATGAAGAAGCTGCTGAATTAATAAATATCGCTGATGAGATAATCCCGATTAACCTGATAAGAATATTTAAAACTATACAGGTAATCCGGCAATTTTCCTTTGATCTTTTTATTGATGCGGCACAATGGTCAAGAACAAATGCAATCCTTACCTTTTTTGCAAAATCAAATTATAAAATAGGATTTGATACAAATAAGCAGGGTAGAAAATACATATATGATAAATGTGCAATCCACTCCGGAAAAGTTCACGAGATTAATAATTTCAGAAATTTAATTCGTTTGGCGGAAGTTGAATCAGTCAGTTTACCTGAAATAAATATTCATTCACAAACCGATGAAAAAAAAATATCTATTCATATAAATGCCGGCGGTTATCTTTCTTATTTAAAAGAATGGCCTGGAAAAAACTGGATTGAAATAATAGAATATTTCAAAGCCCGTAATTTTAATTTATTTTTTACAGGCGGAGAAAAAGATTATAATTCAATAGAAAATCTTTTGAATAATTTCCCGGACAAAGAATCTCTAATTAACCTTGCGGGCAAACTTAATCTTAAGCAGACCGCGGCTCATCTGAAAAGCTGCAAACTTGTTTTAAGTGTGGATACAGGAATAATGCATCTTGCTTCGGCACTTGGGGTAAATTTAATTGCTCTGCACGGGCCAACAAACTCTGCCAGATGGGGTTCATTAAATCAAAATTCAATTTCAATTAATAGTAATTATTTTTCCGCTCCATGTTTAAATCTTGGTTTTGAGTATAATTGTAAGGACAGAACAAGAGAATGTATGAAAGCAATTCCTGTTTCTGAAGTTATAAAAGCAATTGATCATTTTATAAATTAGCACATAAATTTATTTATATGATTGTAAACAGAAAATCAATTTATTATTTACGTTTGTACAGTGATTTGATCCTGTTAAACATTGCATTTATTGCTGCTGCAATCCTTGCTCAATCCTATGATACCTTAATGGACAGAAGCAGGATGTTTATTCTATTAGCCGGGTTGAATTTTGTGTGGTACTTTTATACAAACATAACAAATTTTTATGATGACTTTTCATCAAGACTTTTTGTTTTTCAATTAATAAATATTGGGAAGAACATAATTGTTCAGATGCTTGTTTCCATAATTTTTATTTTCACTATTAAAGAAAATCTCTTCACCAGAAATTTTATCATTTATAATTCTTTGTCTCTCTTTTTGTTTGTATGCCTGCGTTCTATCTTATTTAGAAAAATAATGAAGAAGCTGAGACAAAAAGGAATTAATATTCGCAAATTGCTTATAGTCGGTGCCGGTGAAGTTGCAAGGAACTTCAGAAAACTGATTGAAAAGAATCCTGATTTTGGCTATAAGTTTGCGGGATTTTTAGGAAGAGATGATGAAGTTAATGATGATATTGTTGGGAATTATAACCAGCTTGAAGAAATTCTGCTTTCAAAAAATATTGATGAAGTGGTTTTGGCACTTCCACAGCAGGATAGTGTTTTAATGAATGAAACAATTAAAACCTGTAACAAGAATGCAGTCAGGACTCACATTATTCCTGATTACTTCCGGTTTGTATCCAAACATTTCCGGATAAGCATGATGGGAAATTTTCCTGTTATAACTTCAAGGAATGAACCCCTTGAAGAAGTACAATGGCGGGTTATTAAAAGAACTTTTGATTTTGTTTTTTCTTTGCTTGTAATAATTTTTATACTCTCTATTCTATTCCCAGTAGTTGCTATTTTAATTAAGCTTACTTCAAAAGAACCGGTATTGTTTATTCAGGATAGAATTGGTGCTAAGAATAAAAGATTCAGATGCTATAAATTCAGGACTCTGAAAACAGATAAATCATCGGGTGCTGCTTTTCAGCCAGTTACAGAAAATGATCCACGCATTACTCGAATTGGAAAATTCTTAAGGAAAACAAATATTGATGAGTTCCCTCAATTTATTAATGTTCTTAAAGGTGAAATGTCAGTCGTTGGTCCAAGACCTTTTGCAATCTCTTATGATTATAAGTACTCAAATATCTTTGAGGAAATTAAACTTCGGTACAATGTTAAACCTGGTATTACAGGCTGGGCACAGGTTCATGGTTTGAGAGGTGATGTGGCGGATGATGAAGAAAATAGAAGATTGATTCTAAAAAGAATGGAATACGATCTCTGGTATATTGAAAACTGGACATTCTCACTCGACATTCAAATAATTTTTTTAACAATGCTTCAAACACTCAGGGGAAAAACGGGCAAAAAACTAAACCGCCAATTGAGTCAGGAGTAATAATTCATTCGTAAATCATTTATTCAAGTTTATATATGTACAGCTTCGCTTCTTTATCCGAAACGATATAAATTAAATCATTCTTATCATCAACAGCAATGCCTTCCGGCTGCTGAACATTAATTTTAAATTCTTCTATAAAATCACCATCAAGCGAAGATTTAATAATTTTTCTGTCTTCATCGCTTAGAAGCCAGAGACAATCTTCTTTTTGGGAGTAAGAAACCCCGGATAAATCCCTGACTTTTTTAATTTGCTTCCTTCGGATTTCCTTTAAATTTTTATCTGTCTCAATTAAAAGAGCGGGATCTTTTTCATTAACAAGATAAAAATGCCCAGTTGAGGAATTGTATGTGATCCCTTCCAAACCGGAGTTTTTGCTGCCATTAATTTCCAGAGTAGTTCTTGAAATTTCATTTCCATTTAAATCTGTTATTACAATTGTTCTTGAGATTTCCAGGGCAACCGCAATTAATGAATCATCAAAAATCGTTATACCTTCCAGGTCCGTTCCTTTAATTTTAAAGGAAAATTCTATTTCACCTTTAAGATTAGTTTTATATACGATGCTATTCCTATCGCTTACCGTCCAGAGTTTCTCTTTATTTAACGAGAGATCTGACGGTTCAGAAATTTTTAAAGAATAAGTTTTTATTGGTTTTAATTTCTTCACCTCTTCCACAGAACTTCTATCACAACTTGTCGTAACTAATGGAAGAAAGATTATAACAATTTTAAGTAAAGAATTTATCATAAAAGATTTTAATCTAATGCTATTTGGCTACCATTTTTTTCAACCTGTTAACCTCATCTCTTAAAGCTGCTGCTCTTTCAAATTCAAGATCTTTTGCCGCCTGATGCATTTGTTCAGTAAGCTGTTCAATTAAATCTTCCTTCTGATCTTTGCTCATATATTTCAAAACAGGCTCAGCAACTTTTGAAAAACTGAATGTATCTTTCTCCTCTTTTTTTCTAACATCTGCAATAGAAGTTGAAGCCATTATTTCTTCCATACTTTTGTAAATTGTCATCGGGGAAATATTATTGGCAATATTGTATTCGGTCTGCAGCGTTCTTCTTCTTTCCGTTTCTTCAATAGTTTTTCTCATTGACTCAGTAATGATATCGGCATACATAATAACCTTACCATTAACATTTCTGGCGGTCCTTCCTGCAGTTTGCATAAGTGATCTTTCACTTCGGAGGAATCCTTCTTTATCTGCATCAATAATTGCAACAAGGGAAACTTCGGGAAGATCAAGTCCTTCTCTTAACAGATTAACTCCAACAAGAACATCAAAATCGCCAAGTCTTAAATCTCTTAATATCTCAACTCTTTCAAGAGCATCAATGTCACTGTGTATATAGCGGACAAGAATTCCAATTTTATCAAGATAATCAGAAAGGTCCTCCGCCATTTTTTTTGTTAATGTAGTAACAAGAACTCTCTCTTTCTTTAAAGCCCTGGTTCTTACTTCACCAATAAGATCATCAATTTGTCCCTTAACCGGCCTTACTTCAATTTGAGGATCAAGTAAACCAGTCGGGCGGATAATCTGTTCAACAACAACACCATCACTTTTTTGTAATTCAAAATCTGCCGGAGTAGCACTTGCAAAAATCACCTGGTCAAGCATACTTTCAAATTCCTCGAACTTCATTGGCCTGTTATCCAAAGCAGATGGAAGCCTGAAACCATATTCTACAAGATTTTCCTTCCTGACCCGGTCACCTTTGTACATCCCTCTAATCTGAGGAATTGTAACATGGGATTCATCAATAACAAGAAGAAAATCTTTGGGAAAGTAATCCATTAAATTAAAAGGACGCGAGCCCGGAAGACGGCCATCCATATGCCTTGAATAATTTTCAATACCTGAACAATAGCCGAGCTCTTTCATCATTTCAATATCAAACCTGGTTCTTTGTTCGAGCCGTTGTGCTTCAAGGTATTTTTCCTGAGAATTGAAATATTCCAATCTTTCTCTTAATTCCGCTTCAATACTATAAATTGCTTTTTGAACCTGTTCGCGGTTGGTTACGAAATACTTTGCAGGATAAATTGCGGCGGAATCAATTTCTTTAATTACATCGCCCGTAATTGAATCAATAATTGAAAGCTTTTCTATTTCATCATCCCAGAATTCAGCCCTTATTGCTTCTTCGTATTGGTAAGCCGGAATAATTTCAACAACATCACCGCGTGCTCTGAATGTCCCTCTTCCGAATTCCGAATCATTTCTTATATAATGGATTTCGACTAAATCTCTTAATAGTTTTTTCCTGGTTAGCTTTTCGCCTTTCTTTAAAAAAATAATCTGCTGAGCAAACTCCTGCGGTGCACCAATACCATAAATACAGCTTACACTTGCAACTACAATAACATCTCTTCGTCCTTCAATTAAAGCAGTTGTTGCTTTTAATCTTAACCTGTCAATTTCTTCATTTACAGAAAAATCTTTTTCAATATAGAGATCACTTGAAACAACATAGGCTTCCGGCTGATAGTAATCATAATAGCTTATAAAAAACTCAACAGCATTGTCCGGGAAAAATCCTTTGAATTCCGAATATAGTTGTGCAGCAAGAGTTTTATTATGGGAGATAATAAGGGTTGGCTTATTTATTTCCTTAATGACATTGGAGATAGTAAATGTTTTACCACTGCCGGTTACACCAAGGAGTGTCTGATATTTATCGCCGCGATTTATTCCCTCAACAAGTTCTTTAATTGCTTTTGGCTGATCACCTGTTGGTTTGTAAGAAGAAACAATTTCAAATTTATTCATAAATTATTAATCAGTTACAACATCATGTGCATGAAATCCACCCTGGCTCAAATGTCCTTTTAATACGACGGTTTCTAAGTTATCAAACCCCATTGGAATTTTATCCGCACTAACCTGTACCACGGTTTTATTTTTATCTTCTGCAAAAAAAACCGCTCCCCCTTCAGGTGTTCTTGTAATCCCCTGTTCTTTAACAATCCTCACTTTGATATCTTTTACGGCATTATTATTAGGATCAAAATCGCTAAACGAGCCAAGTCCTGCTTTTGGCGCAAAATAAAAAAAGTAAATCAGCCCGATTATAACCAATAACAAAGCCGGTAGTATTAATTTTTGAAGAGTTTTCATTTTTTTATTCTTATAATTCTTTTAATAAATTTTTCAAATGTAGTAATTTTTTATCTAACTATTCAATATAAATTGATATGAACTTCGTCATTATCTAAAAAGGAAATTATATGCCGACTAATAGAAAGTGGATTTTACTTGCCGGATTATTCGGGTTTACAGGTGTTGCTATCGGTGCTTTTGGAGCGCATTTAATTTCTGGCAAAATACCTGAGAATTTATATGAAACTTATAAAACCGGGGTTTTATATCATTTAATTCATTCTGTAATGATCGGGACAATTGGTTTTTCATATTATAAACAATTTAACATTTCAGCTTTGTTTTTTTCTTTGGGAATAATTCTCTTTTCTTTTTCTCTTTATACTTACGCTTTAAGCGGGAATACATTCTTTGCTATGGTAACTCCTTTGGGAGGAATTTCATTTCTAATTGGCTGGTTCTTTCTTATCTGGAATGCGGTTTCTAAAAAATAACTACTTAACCACTCTTAATCTAAAAAACACTTCTTCCGGAGAAAAAATTCCGGCAAAAAATCTTTCATAAATAACAGGCTCTATATTCACAAAAAAATCCATCCATTTTAATGCTGCAAAATGTGAGGTAATAAATTTTTTTTCTATTACTTCAAATTGGGCTTTACCCTGATAATTGGTTCTGTGGTTAAGTTTCCACTTTTCATAAAACTTCAGCTTTCTATTTCCAATAAATTCATAATTATCAAAAGACCTTATGGAAAAAGGGATTTTATGATCCGGCTCCCCGAAGAACTTAGTATTAAGGAAGAACGGGACATAAACCTTAATTATTGCGTTTGGTTTGCAAATTCTATAAAGCTCGGTTACAGTTTTATGGAAACTATCTAAATGTTCAAGAACATGAGACGCAAAAATCTCATCAAACGTATTTTCTTCAAAAGGATATGGAAACGTATTCAGATCATGAACCTGGTTTCCCCCATAATCCACAATATCAAGATTAATATAACCCTGCTTAATATCATTTCCGCAGCCAAGATTAAGTTTCATTCAGGTAAGATTGATAATTTTTAATATTTAAGATAAAAGCAAACTTAATAATTTCCACGGTCTTTTTAATGATCCTGACTGAATTGAAATAAAAAAGCCTCCGCAAGGGAGGCTGAAATGAATATTTTTATTTTATTAATTGAGAGTAATAACAGGTAAATTTAAGCCTTTGAGTGTTATTTCCTCAACTTTAAGCATTGCGACACCTTTATCAATTATCTCAAGTTCAGTTGCTGCTGCTTTAGAAAGATCAAGCTGCCTTCCTGCTGAATAAGGACCTCTGTCATTTATTCTAACCACAACTGATTTATTATTTTTGGGATTAGTAATCCTCAAAATTGTTCCAAATCGCAGTTTTTTATGGGCAGCTGTAAAAGCAGTCTGGTCAAAGATTTCTCCATTTGCAGTTACCCTGCCATGAAACTTAGGCCCGTACCATGAAGCTTTCATAGTACCTTTATCTATATATTCAACTAAAGATGTCTTTACTAACGATTCTTCTTCATTTGCATTTTCAATATTCGGATTAATAACCGGTTCTTTTTTGTTTTCATTAGCAATGTATGTGAAACCTACCAGAGAGATCATAACTAAAATTATGAATGCTTTGGTTAATGATTTCAAAACTACCTCGTTTTTATTATTTAATTGATTACAAAGATAAATTCATTATTGAGTTGTTTCAATAAAGGTAGGATGGAAAGGAGTTTTAGGGATGACTGACAAACATTCGACTTTATCGGTATTTAAGTCGGCAGAAAGATTGAAAAATGAAAAAATTTAAAAATAAATTAATACAGAATTAAATAGAAATCACATTAATTATTTTTTTATTTGTTTCATACAAATAAATCAAATAAAATAAATAAATCCCCTAAATACTGAACTTGCTTTAATAAAACCAAGTTCTTTATTGAGCTATACTTACCAAATCAATTCTATAGAATACACTCGCTATTTCTTTTAAATGAAGAAAAATAGCTTATTTTCTTCTCATATATAGAAGCGGGCATTCTTGAAATTGATAATAACTTGCCTCTGATTACACTTAAATAAAGCAGAAACTCAATCCCTCAGATGGCATATATGTTGTCAATACCAAACAAGAGAAATAAAAATAATGAGTCTGTTATGAACGAAACCCAATCAAATTGCCAGCATACCTGCAGGAACACTTGTGCAATGTTAAATGAAGCTTTGAGGAAAGAAACATCGCTAGTAATGTTCTACAAGAGCACATTGGAAGAGTGTAATATGCCTGAAGTAACCAGTTTCATTAATAACCTTGTTGAAGAAAAAAGTAAACTTATTCTCCAGATTATTCAGAAGTTGAATGAAATTCATGTCCGTTCACAAATAATGGATGGAATTGCATCAAGCTTTAATAATATTGATGGATAATATTTCCACATAATTTTAATTCCAGATCCCCCGTAATTAACTGTCCGAATTTGACATACCACCAGAGTATAGCTATATTTGTACCACTCAAATATCGCGGGGTGGAGCAATTGGTAGCTCGTCGGGCTCATAACCCGAAGGTTGTAGGTTCAAGTCCTGCCCCCGCTACTAAGGAAAGCCGGAAAAATCACATTTCGGCTTTTTTGTTTTTAAATAATAAATAATCCGAATCCGCCTATGGTGCAGTAGGTTCAATCCGCCGTGGCGGACTGCCCCCGCTTCTAAAAATTAGTTTCAAATTCTACCGCTGTTTACTACTACATAAACAAATCTTATTTTCACAACATAATTTTTATCTAACTTGATTAAACCTGCGAGTGTTAATATGAAAAAGTCTATTCTAATAATTACTTTAGTTTATTTAACTCAATTCTTTAGCTGTCAATCCTCATCAGAGAGAGTAACGATAAATTCGCCCGATAAAAAAATAGAACTGGTCTTTTCTGTAACAGAAGAAGGAGAACCAGCATACTTTATTAATTATAACGATAAAAGAATAATTGATACTTCTTTTTTTAGTTTTGAATTTAAAGATGATAAACCATTTGGAAAAAATTTAGAGATTGTAAACTCATCAAGCCAATCATTTGATGAAACATGGGAAACTGTTTGGGGAGAACAAAGACTTATCCGAAATAACTTCAATAAGCTGAAAATTGAGCTTCGGGAAACCGGTGATCTTAAAAGAAAATGTTTTATTGTTTTCAAAGTTTTTAACGATGGTGTTGGTTTCAGATATGAATTTCCCGAGCAGGAAAACTTAAAGGATGTTATTATAACTGATGAGAATACTCAGTTTAATCTTACGAGCGATCCAACCTGCTGGTGGATTCCCGGCGACTGGGATATTTACGAACATCTTTTTAACACGACAAGGTTTACAGAAATTGATGCTCTGTCAAAAAGAAATCATCCTGATCTTGCGCAGACTTATATTCCCGAAAATGCAGTGAACACTCCTGTTACAATGAAAACAGATGATGGAATTTACTTAAGCATACTCGAAGCAAACCTGACAAATTATTCTGACATGACATTAAAAGTAGATAAAGAAAATCTTCTCCTCCAGAGTGAGCTTGTCGGTAACGATGCGGGAATAAAAGTTAAAACAAAAACCCCTTTTGTTACTCCCTGGAGATTGATTTTAATTTGCGGTAAAGCTAAAGATTTAGTTGAATCACGAACAATTCTTAATCTTAACGAACCTAACGTTCTTAAAGATGTATCCTGGATAAAACCAACAAAATATATGGGCATATGGTGGGAAATGCATCTTGGTAAAAGCACATGGGATATGGCAAGCGGAAAACATGGGGCAACAACTAAAAATGCAAAAAGGTATATTGATTTTGCATCTGAAAACGGAATAAAAGCTTTGCTAATTGAAGGATGGAATACAGGCTGGGAAAGATGGTTTGGTATTGAAGACCGTGAAGGCGTTTTTGATTTTATAACTCCTTATCCTGATTACGATCTAAAAGAAGTGGTAAGATATGCAAAAGAAAAAGGTGTAAACATTATTATGCATAATGAAACTTCTGCTGCTGTAAGAACTTATGAGAAGCAGATCGATACTGCATTTACACTTTATAAAAGCCTTGGCATTCATGCAGTAAAGACCGGGTATGTTGGAAAAATAATTCCTAAAGGTGAATATCATCATGGACAATATATGGTTAATCATTACAGAAAGGTTATGGAAAAAGCTGCACAATATCATTTAATGTTAGATGTGCATGAACCCATAAAATTTACAGGCTTGCGAAGAACTTATCCGAACCTTATGAGCGGTGAAGGTTTAAGGGGGCAGGAGTTTAATGCCTGGTCATCGGATGGCGGAAATCCTCCCAGGCATTTAACAATCATTCCTTTCACAAGAATGCTTGCCGGACCGATTGACTATACTCCGGGAATATTCGATATAAAATTTAATAAGTACAAAAAGGCAAACCAGGTTAATACAACATTGGCTCAGCAGCTTGCATTGTATGTTGTTATTTACAGCCCTCTGCAAATGGCTGCCGATCTTCCGGAGAATTACGAAGGAAATCCTGCATTCCGGTTTATTAAAGATGTCGGTGTTGATTGGGATACTTCAATAGTTATTAATGGAGAAATTGAAGAATATATAACCATTGCAAGGAAAGAACGAAATACAGACAAGTGGTTTCTGGGGAGTATTACCGATGAGAATGCAAGATCATTAAATGTTTCTCTTAATTTTTTAAATGAAGGGAAAAAATATACAGCTACAATTTATTCTGATAAGGAAGATTCTCACTGGGATAAAAATCCCACAGCTTATAAAATCGAAACGAGAATTGTTGATAATTCAACAATCCTTAATTTACAATTAGCGCCTGGCGGCGGAACAGCAATAAGTTTTATACCTGTAAATAATTAATAGCTATGCTATTTTTAGCTGTAAAAATTTAAAGGAATTATTTTAGATACCGGGTACAAACCAAAGAAATCTAAAGCCCAGATTATTGTAATAATTCCAAGTAAAGTATTAATAATAACTTTCAAAATTGTTTGAGGCTTCATTAGCCAGGTAAGTGCATAAAGTACACCAATGATTGTAACAGCCAGAACTTTTTCATTTATTATACCCATAACACCTCCGTATTATTTTTTTTGCACCAGAACAAAGAAAAGAAATAGTTATAGTTTTTTTAATCAAACAAATCTATATCATCAAAAATAAATTTAACCGGGTCCTGCTTAATTCCATTTTGCTCAACTTCATAATGTAAATGCGGCCCTGTTGTTAAACCGGTATTGCCGGTCAAAGCTATTTGATCACCGCGATTAACTGTTGCACCTTTTGTAACAAGTGATTTAGATAAATGAGCATATAAAGTTTTATATCCAAATCCATGATCTATTTCAACAGTTAATCCATAGGATCCTTTATAACCAGCAAATATAATTTTCCCTTTACCCGAAGCAATAACTTTGGTTCCTACTTCTGTTATAATATCAATTCCTTCATGCATCCTTATTTTATTTAATATCGGATGCAATCTCATACCAAAACCATGATATGCGAGTGAACCCTGGCAAGGTTTAATAGCAGGCATAGAGGAATAAAGCTCCTTGTTCTGGCTGAGTCTTTTAGCTATTTCAGTATAATTAGATTTTTCAAAATAAATTTTCCTGGTTATTTCGTCCGTAAGTTCAACAGCTTTTTTAATTTCCAAAGAGTTAGATGAACTTAGGAATTCAATTGAGTTATCAAAAGATCCGCCGCCAAAGCCAAGCATTCTTTCATCTTCGGAAATGGGTTGAAGATTTGCGGCTATTCTTAATTGATCATTCTGAACTATTAAACTGTCGAGTTCTTTGTTTAAACTGCCGTATAGTTTTATAATCTCTGCAAGCTTCTCTTTTAATATTCCGTTTTCATTTCTTAAAAGATTAACATCGCGATGAGAATTTGTTAATGAAAAAACATATGAATAACCCCCGCATAAAATAAAACTTATCAATACTACTGCTGAACAAATAGTTACGGTGAGCCTGAATTTAAAATTCCTTATTTCAACAAACTGAAGTTTTTCTTTTGAAAAGAAATATACTTTTTTCATAGTGACTCCGGACTTGTATCAAACTAAAATTTCAATTAACCCGAACACCCTTTTTTCTCTTAATTTTAAATGAGATTTAGAAATTTTGCGGAAATTTTTACCCGCAGCTTTCCTTTTTACAATTAAAAATGTTTTATTGTTTATCTCTTAATAAAGCAATCTTTATAAAAACGATAATAAACAGCTTTTTATCAGAGAAGAAAGAGAGTTATTGGTATAGAAAGGCAAAATTGATACCACCCTACAGGTTATGGTGTATCAATTATAAAATTGAGGTGGCTATTTTGAGAGTTTGATTAATTGTGAGATTTTTTCTTTTACCTGTATAATTCCTTTCGTACAGAAAATGCATTCATTAATCCTAACTTACCGGCTTTTAGAAAATCCTTTTGACCATCTTCGAAATTTCCTTCATTCATTTTTGTAATTCCCCGGTTTACTAAAGCTTGTGCAAAATATGGATTTAATTTAATTGCCTTATCATAATCTTTCTTGGCACCAACTGTATCATCTAACATTAATTTTGTATTTGCCCGTTTAAAATATGCTTCTGCAAATTTAGGGTTGTACTTTATAGCCATAGTAAAATCTGCTATTGCCCCTTTGTAATTATTAAGTAGTTTTTTACAATTTCCTTTGCTGTAATATTCCAGTGCTTTTTGATATAGTTTGTTTGCTCTTGATTTAATCTTCATTCGGAGTGCTCCTTCTTAAATCGGTAAGATAATTCCCCGGAGTTAATAAACTTTCTTATCAAAGAAAGGGATCGGTTGAGTTTTAAACTCAAAACTTAATCCTCTGTATTTTCATAACAACCCGAAGCACCTTCGGGAGCCGGAATATGTAATGCATTTTTATCAATCAGAAGATTCCAGATTTTATTGGATATAGATCGGGAATCCAGTAAGCCTTTGTTGAGGGCATTTTTATATTCGAGCTCTACAATTTTTTTTATTAAGATCCGAACTTCTTCCATTTTTTGTCCTGCGTACATTTGAGTCTCTGTTTGTTAAACTCTTTTTATATCCTGAAATGTAAAAAGACATGAATTATGCCAGTGAGCTTATTTTCTATTTATATAATATCCTGATTTTATTGATGTTATATCTGTATCAAATTGTTATGTTTTATACATTTGGGTCAAGAGATTATTGTTAAAAAGTATTTTGTTGTTAATTGTTAACGAAATTTTTTTATATAAAGGAGCGTAAATTTTACCCTGATATTTTTTTGACTTAAGCTATTTATTATGAAACGATTATGGGGGTCTGCCGTTTTAAAAATAGGAATTGATATGAAGCTTTTTAATGTACTAATATGATATTACTTATTTATTTTCTTATTAAATTAAAAGTACTTAATAATATTCCTTGTAGATAAAATAAGATTTGAAGCAGGTATTTAAATGAGCGAAATTCTGCCGCCGCGCGGATATAAGAAAGAAGATACAGAAAAAAGAAAAGACTGGCTCGAAAGGAAAACAGGTTTTCATCTTAATGAAGCGGGACCTGATAATCCTGAAGATTTAAAAGGAATTATTGAAAACCACGTCGGATTCATGCATCTCCCTCTGGCAATTGCAGGTCCTTTATTAATCAACGGCACTTATGCAAGAGGAGAATTTTATATCCCTCTATGTACTCTTGAAGGAACATTAACAATATCCATGACAAGAGGATTATTTCTTACTCATCTTTCCGGAGGAATAAAAACAAATCATATTAAACAGGAATTATCCAGATCCCCAATTTTCATCTTTAAAGACATTGATAACCTCAAACCATTTATTTCATGGGTTAATGAAAATTTTGATGAGATAAAACGCGAAGCAGAGACCACAACAAGCTACGGAAAGCTATTAAGAATTGATAAATATCCCTCTCAAAACAGCGTTATACTGGATTTTGTTTATAACACCGGAGAAGCTTCCGGGCAGAATATGGTTACAATGGCTACCCATAAAGCATGTAAATACATTATTGAAAATTATAAATGCGACACCGGTTACAGATATTACATTGAAAGTAATTTTAATGGAGATAAAAATCCTGCTTATAAATCATTGCTTTTGGGAAGAAGCCATTATGTGGTTGCAAGCGCCCTTATTGAAGGAAGATTCCTGAGACGAATACTTCGTGTTAATGCTAAAGATTATGTTGACGGCTGGATTCAATGTACCAGGGGTTCGCAGGAAGCTGGTATTTTCGGAATGAATATGCACGTTGCCAATGCACTGACTGCAATTTACCTCGCAACCGGGCAGGACGTTGCAAGTGTGGTTGAAAATTCAGGCGGAATTATTTCTTATGAGGTAAGGAACTCCGGTGACCTTTACGCGACTCTCACTATGCCTTCCATAACTGTAGGTACAATTGGAGGTGGCACAAGATTAAAACAGGCGAGAAAAAATCTTGAGCTCCTGGGATGCATTGGAAACAACTCTTCAAAAAAACTTGCCGAGATTATATGTGCCTGTGCCCTTGCCCTTGAGTTATCTCTCGGCGGCGCTATTGTATCTGATGAATTTGCTTTTTCACACGCCAGGTATGGGAGAAAGTGAGTGACTTCAATCCATTCTGAACTGGAGAAAGCTGTCGTTCCTCCTGAATACTCTCATGTCCTGAAAAAACCCGGCCTGTTAAGTAAAGCGATAAAAAAAATTTTCGAAGTATATTGTAAAATTCTTTTTACTGTTTATTGTCCATTAAAAGTAATCGGCAGAGAAAATATTCCCGATACTTCATTTATTTTTTGCAGTAACCATAACAGCCATATGGATAGCGGAATTTTAATGGTGTCTTCGGGATTGCCATTTAAAAGTTTTGCAATGATTGCAGCCAAAGATTATTTTTTTGATAACAACAAAAGAAATTATCTTAATCTGCTGATGAATTTAATACCTATACAAAGAGATGCCGACAGGAAATCTATGATTAACTACCTTGCCGCCTGTAAACAATTTACAAGAACCGGAAACCGCAACCTGATTGTTTACCCTGAAGGGACACGTTCATTAACAGGGAAGATTCAATCATTTAAAAAGGTCCTGCAATGATCTCAGCCGAGCTTAATCTTCCAATTGTTCCCGCCTGTATTACTGGATCATTTAAAGCATGGCCAAAAGGTAAAACTTTTATGAAGCCTTCAAGAATTACAATAAGTATTGGAAAACCAATCGTACCAAATGAATTTATTTGTAATGATAATTCTGAAGGAAATAATTTTCAGACATACAAAAAAATAACGGAAGAGCTTGAAAAAAGAGTTCATGAATTAAAGATTGCCGGAGAACAGAATGCTTAATGTTGAGCAAATGAAATGGTGGGGCTGGGGAGGCAATAATATTGAATTTGATATGGACAGTAAACCTGAGCTATGGCCCTATATTAAAGAAGTTGTTGGAATAGAAGATGAAACTAAATTAACACCACCTTTTAAATTTGAAGACATCGAGCTTCCTCAACAAACATTAAATGATAAGTTTATAAACCAGGTAAAATCTTTTATAGATAATGAAAGATTTAAATTTGAGAAACTGGAAAGATTAATCCATTCCTACGGAAAAAGTTTCAGGGATCTTTGGCGAATAAGAAACGGTATTGTAAATGCCTCACCTGATTGTGTTATTTATCCCCTGGCTGAAGATGAAATATCCAACATAATAAAATATGCTTTAGATTATGATGTGGTTGTTATTCCATTTGGTGCGGGGTCCAATATTGCCGGATGTCTTGAAGCTAATAATGGCAATGGAAGAATGATAGTTTCTCTTGATATGAAACTTATGGATAAGGTTATCAGCGTTGATAAGTATTCAAACACAGCAAGAATTCAAGCGGGGGCATTAGGACCATTAATGGAAAAGCAGCTTAACACTTATGGTGTTACACTTGGTCACTTTCCCGATTCATTTGAGTATTCTACAATCGGCGGATGGATTGCAACAAGATCTGCCGGAATGCAAAGTGATAAGTATGGAAAGATTGAAGATATGGTTCTCTCGCTGAGGATGGTTACGCCAAACGGCACAATTGTTACACGAACTGTTCCAAAATCTTCTAATGGAATTGATGTTAACCATATTTGCATCGGGAGCGAAGGAACTCTTGGAGTTATTACAGAAGCTGTGGTAAGCGTACATAAACTTCCCGAGTACCGTGTGCCTTACGGTTATCTTTTTCCCGATTTTGAAAGCGGGGTTAAAGCGGTTTATGAATGTGTGGAAAATTATTGTCCGCCCGTTGTAACAAGATTGAATGACCCGGGCAAAACAGCACTCTCTCTTGCATACAGATCAAAATCTTCACCTTTAAAATCTTTACTTGGAAAAGCTGTTAAATCTTACTTGAAGAATATTAAGAAGTTTGATTTAAATAAAACCTGCCTTATGCTTAACGTATTTGAAGGAGACAAAGAAAATTTTTCTGAAATGAAAAGAAAAGTAAACAGGATTTATAAAAAACATGGCGCATTTAATCTTGGTACAGAACCGGGTAAAGCTTTTGAAAAAGGGAAATATGATTTTCCTTATCTCCGTGATTTTGTAATGGATAGAAATATAATGGCTGATGTAAGTGAAACCGCAACAATATGGAGTAATCTTCTTCCTCTTTATTACTCAGCAATTGATTCAATTAATAAAGCGATGACAACACGTTATAGTGAAATTAAAAAAGGATTTCTCGGCTGCCATATTAGTCATACGTATCATACCGGTGCAAGCTTATATTTTACTTTTGGATGCCAGCAAATTCCGGGATTTGAACTTGAGCAATATCTTTCAATAAAAAAAGCAGCGGAAGATGCCTTTATTAAAGGCGGGGCAACTTTGTCACATCATCATGCTGTAGGATTTGAACATATGCCTTGGATTAAAGATGATATTTCCGAAACCGGAATAAAAGCCGTAAGAGGATTGAAGCAAACCCTTGATCCGAATAATATTATGAATCCCGATAAAATAATACCGCCGCTTGACAAACCATTTGATTGGGGCTTGAAAAAAAATGATTTAGAAAACCTCACTTCCGGTTATAATGTTTTTAAATAAAACAATAGTCATTACCGGGGCTTCTTCGGGACTTGGAGCTTCGCTTGCAAAAGAATTATCATACCATAAACCAAAGCTGATCTTATTTTCCAGAAATCACGAGGCACTTTTAAATATTGCAAATGAATGCATCAAAAATGGAGCTAAGGCATTTGCTGTACAGGGAGATGTAACAAACCAGAATGATTGTAAAAAATTACTGGAAGCATTAATTAATAATTTTGGTTCTATTGATTATCTTGTACTTAATGCAGGTATAAGCATGTGGGCAAAGTTTGGTGAGGTTACCGATCTGTCTTTGTTTCAAAAATTAATTGAGACAAACTATTTAGGTAATGTTTATCTGACATATCTTTTTCTACCTTACCTTATAAAAAGTAAAGCATTAATAACTGCGGTATCATCTATACAGGGAGAGATTGCAGTTCCTAATCATTCAGGATATGTTGCTTCCAAACATGCATTAACAGGGTTTCTGAATACTTTAAGAATGGAACTAAAAAATACTGGTGTTGAAGTTATGCTTGTTAAACCTCACTGGCTGCGAGGAACAGATTTAAGAAAAAACGCTTTTGATAAAAACGGGAATAGAATCGGCGAGGCAAAAAAAGAGCACAGCAAAGAATCTATTTCCCTTGAAGAATGCAGCAGGAAAATTATTAAAGGGATGCTGCACAGGAAAAGAGAATTAGTTATTCCGGGTAAATTAAAATTGTTAGAGTGGCTGAATTTAATTTCCCCGGGTTTGGCTGAGAAAATTGTTTCCGGTAAAGTAAAAGAGCAGGAGTAAGTTTTCAAAGCTCACCCTATTTCCTGTCTTCCAACTGGCAAGCGCAGCCGTTCATAATGATCTCCTGATTGGTATTTAGTTGTCAATTCTTTTTTCGTAAATTTTGATAACAAATTTTCTACAGAGGAGATAATAATGAAAACTATATCCCTGGCATTCTTAATCGGTGTTGTAATGTTCTCATCAGGTTTTGGACAGGAGAAAACAAATGAAAAGAAATGGACTATTGATCCTGAAACAGGGGACACAATCTATACGGAATCTGTCATCATTTCTAAATCCGAAGATATAACACCACGCACCAGTATGATAGTAATAAACCCGTTGAAATTTTTACTGTTCTATAATATTTCATACTTTCATAAAATAAACGATGGAGCTGCAATTGGCGGAGGTATTCAGGTACCTACATTATCCGGTTTAAATGGATTTGGTATAAATGCAGAAGTAAGATTTTATCCCAAAGGAAATAATTTAAAGGGATTTTATTTTGCTCCTAATGTATCATACAATAACTTGTCAAGTCATAACAGTAATGCATCCGTCTCAATATCCTCAGTTGGCGGTTTAATTGGATGGCAATGGTTTCCTGGTGAGCAGTTTGCCCTCGGGCTTGGTATTGGTGCGGATTATTACTTCTTCTCCGGTGATGATTCTGATTTTTCTAAAATAAATGGTACGGCTCCGGCGTTAAGATTTGATATTGGATACGCATGGTAAATTATACCAAAAAAAGTTGATACTTTTTAAATTATTAAATAATTAAAGTTTCCCTCTTCAGCAGCGGACAACAGACTTATTGAAAAGTCAGCACTCCAAATGTACCCGGATCTTCTCCGCCTTCATTAAATCTTAAGCATATTTTTTGCCTATCTCTTCAAGTCCGGCAGTCTTCAATTCCTCGGGACTCATAACAATATCATATTTAATCTGTGCATCGAACTGCAAAAAGAAAGGTTCGGCATATTTAACATAATCACCGGGCTTATTTATGTTTATCACCAACAGCGCACTTCTTTTTCCGTCTGCGAGTGTAAAGTATGCAGCTTCTGGTTTTAAGTCTCCCATTATTTTTTCCAAATTTTTCCCCACTGTACCTTTCTTAACCATTGAATTGAATGGTTCAAGCGGCATGATTACCCTTAAAAGCATTTTCATAGTTTTTTTCTTTCTTTAATTATGGAATGAATAGTTTTTTAATAGCTCCACGTCTCTTACTTGCTATAATAAAAACAGGTAATGTTTGGAAGTGGAATAAATAGGGAGTCAGGATTAATTTAGCCTTAAATTCTCATTAATAAATTTTAATTTATAAGCCGGTATGCATGTCGTTCAGGATGACCTCAGCCTTAAATGGATTTTATCACCCTGTACTTACTTCTGCAACAAATACCCCGAAACAATTTTCTTTATTAATGTTAATTGTTTCCGATTGATAAGAGATTATTCTTATATTTACTTAAAATTAACTTTCCCTAATAGAATGGTAATTCATGAAGAAATTTACAGGTGTTCTTTTTCTTCTTTCAATAATTTTCTTAATAACAAGCTGCGGTAAAAAAGAGTCTGACAAAACATCAGGGGAAACAGAGGAAGTTTATTTAACAGCCGGATTGAAAGTCCGCCCGCTTACAGATGTAAAATTTGAAAGCACACCGGAGAGAATTGCCAGAGGAAAATATCTTGCAAACGGTGCCTCTCATTGCTTTTTATGCCACAGCGAAAGAGACTGGACAAAACCCGGAGCTCCGCCTATTGAATCTAAAAAAGGTGCGGGTGCAATTATGATAAATGAGGATGGATTCCGGGTAGTTCCACCGAATATTACTCCTGATGAAGAAACAGGCGCAGGAACCTGGACGGACGATATGTTTGCGCGTGCAATAAGAGAAGGTGTTGGTCACGACGGGCGTGCTTTATATCCTCTTATGCTTTACCAGGTATTTAAATATTTTTCCGATGAAGACTTAGCCTCTATAGTAGTTTATCTGAGAACAATACCGCCTGTAAAGAATAAGCTGCCAAAAAGAATATTGCCCCTGGAAGTTCAGAAAATGATTGTACATTACCCACAACCTATTTACAAGCCTGTACCAAAACCTGATTTTTCAGATGTTTTGGAAAGAGGAAAATATCTAGTAGAAGTGGGAGACTGCATAGGCTGCCACACATCATGGGAAACTCCTCTTAAACCGGGATTATTTGCCGGCGGAATGTATTTTGAGGAAAAGGGTAATATCGGATTCTCTGCCAATATAACTCCTGATGATAAATCTGGATTGTTTTATGATGAAGATGCTTTTATTACAGTTATAAGAACAGGAAAAGGTGGAACCCTTAGTTCATTTATGCCATGGGTTGTTGTAAAGAATTATACCGATGAAGATCTGAGAGCTATCTATAAGTACCTGATGACTCAAAAACCAGTGAGGCATTATATTAATAGTTTCTCCGAACCGACTTATTGTGTGCTCTGCGGACAAAAGCACGGATTAGGAAGTATGAATACTGAAAAGATAATAAAAACAGCCGATGTTAAACCTGAAGTTTATAGTGAATACGCAGGCACTTACTCTTCCGTCGAAGGGGACAGTCTAACCATCTTCCGTGACGGCGATTCTCTTAAAGTTAAAGATGAAATAATAGGCTTTACTACTAAACTCATTCCCGTTTCTAAAACGGAGTATGCCTCATATAATTTTCCATTTAACTTTAAATTCGGTCAGGATAAAAAGAGCAAGGTTACCACGTTAACATACCATATGTTTAACGATGTTGTATGCAAAAAGGTTAATTGAGAAATTCAATCCTTAATACTTTCTTCGCCTGAATTTTCACTTGCTGACTTATTCTCTTCTTCAAATCTTTTCTTCCAGTAATCCCTCGATCTGGAGTAATGAGATGACCTGTAATTCCTGTGAAAACCAAAGAATAAAATTTTAGAAAAGACTAACAGACCCAGTGCCTGGAAATAATTTATTGTAGTTAATCCGAATATTGCCGGCATAAGCCAGTTCCATAATAGAAGTACAAGAAGAGAAAATAACCCGAGGAACAATATTCCGAATCCGATTCCCCGTGCGATAAACATTTTTTTGTTTGTATAACACATAATTTTACTCACTTAGATATTTATTTAATTTTTTCTTTAACTGCTTTACCGCGTAATGTTTCCGCGATAGAAGCGTATTAACACCCAAACCCGTTAATTCCGATATTTCTTTGAAAGAAAATCCATCAACCTCATTCATCAAAAAAACATCACGCTGCTCAGGCGGAAGTTCATTTAAAGCTGTTTCAAACTTTTCGTTGAATTCATCTTTAAGAAATAAATCTTCGGGAGTTAAATCCAGTGAAGGAAGAAAATCTTCTATCGAAAAAATTTCTTCACCGTCAAAACTTTCCCGGATCTGCTCTGTAAATCTTTCAGGTCTTTTCTTCCTGCTTTTATCAATTATTTTATTTCTTGCAGTTTTAAATAGCCAGCTGTTTACCTTTTCTATTAACTCAATATTTGCATAGCTGATAAACTGATAAAACACATCCTGTAAGATATCCTCAGCATCTTCTCTTGAAGGAACGAACTTCCGGATGAAACTGAATAATACACCTTTTTCCTTAACAAAAGTCTGTTCAATTGTTTTTGCTTGTTCTGTCATTAACAGGTTTTTATTTCTTATTAATAAAGACGAATTAACCGGGAAAATATTTTAAAGCATGATAAATAAAATAAAAACGGAGAATAACCAATATTATTTTAAACATCTGTTTTCTTCAAAGCGGAATTCCCCTTATTCATTATCCTGTTCAAGCCTCACAAATTTCCCTTAACTTTTGTAAGTTATCCTTAAATAACTTCATTTAATTTTTACGGAGTAAAAGATGAAAAACCTGGTTTTTGCTTCATTGTTAGTTCTTCTCTTATCAGCTTTATTATTTTCACAGGAGTCTTCTCCCGTTTATAAAATACAGCAGGGGTTTGTAGATGCAAAAGGAGCGATGATATATTATGAAGAATTCGGAAATGGAAAACCGCTGATGATCGTTCACGGAGGACCGGGTGCAACGCACGATTATTTTCTCCCTTACCTGCTGCCTCTTGCAAGGCATTACCGTTTGATTTTTATTGATGAACGTGGTTCCGGTAAATCTGAAAGACTTGAAGATGTAAAACAATACACCGTAGAAAATATGGTTGAGGATGTTGAAGCCGTAAGAAAAGCACTGGGGCTTGGCAAGATGAATTTGCTTGGTCATTCTTATGGCGGAGTTCTTGCGCAGGCTTATGCACTTAAATACCAGGAAAATTTATCTCACCTGGTTTTGTGCAGTACTTTCCCCAGCACCTCAATGATGAACGAAGTTTTTGTGAAGATAAAAGAAAATATGTCTCCCGGACTGCGTGAACGTATTAATAAAATGGAAAGCGAGGGATTATTCGGTCACGGTTTGCCTTATGAACAAAACCGCTATACAAATGAATACAAAATTGCTGCATGGGGTGAAGGATATTTTCCATACATATATCAGAAAAATCCTGATCCGGATTATGATCCTACGACCGATGGATTCTCCTGGGCTCTTTACCGTGAGATGTGGGGTTCTGATGGCGAGTATGTTATTGACGGAAATCTTAAAACAGTTGAATACACAGATATGCTGCATACAATTAAAGTTCCAACATTAATCAATTGCGGAGATAATGACGAATGTGCACCATCATTATCGAAGCTGATGCATGAAAAGATTCCAGGCTCAGAGCTGGTGATATATCCTCAAAGCGGGCATATGACTTTTGTTGATCAGCCCGGAATGTTTATTAAATCGATTGAAGACTTTTTAAAGTAAATGCTTAATGTCATTCTGAGCCCTTCTTTGCACCAGGAATAAACTTCATCGAAGTATGATACTGGACGTCATTCCGGCTTATCCGGAATATACTTGCCTTATTGTGTGGAAATTATTTTAATATCTTTCCTTATAGTCCGTTGTCATGGTTACTTGCGTCTATGAACGCCCAGAGAATATCATTTAATGCCGTGCCCAGATGTTCTGAAACATCATCTTTTTCATAAACATCATAATTCTGCCGGATGAATATTAGTGAAGAAAAAGATTTATTCTCAAGCCTTTCGATCTGAACGTTTTCAAAAAGACCAAGGCTAATAAAATAGAAAATATAGTCTTCCAGAAAAGGCCGAACCTCAACCTGGAATAATAACAGGGGTATTTTTTGCGAGTTATTACTGATTCCGCGTGAATCAATAAGCTCTTTAATAGTAGAACCTTCAGTAAGGTTAAGACTGAAATCCTTAAACAAGCTGTCTGCATTAATCCCGATATCATAGGGACTCACATTCCCCGACCAGTCAATTTTGAACATCACCTTTTCAATATCCTTCAGGGATGCAGGATTATTTTGTGCAGTGATGTTTATTGAGCACAGTGCTATGCAGACCGAAAACCATGCAAGTATGGGGACAACTTTTTTCATATTATTTCTTTTCCCAAATGTGGATGATTAAAAAACTTAATTGGAAGCGCGCATAATTTTACAAATTAGTTCTTAAATTTACAAAGAGCTTCTTCTTTTCGGGTAGGCAAGCCGGTTCCCTGGAATCTATGAAAGAAATCCCGGCAATCATTGTCATTCTGAGAATCCGCCAAGGGCGGAGACGAAGAATCTTTTTCAATGAAAAGAATATCGGGGGAATATTGAGAGAAATGTTGTCATACTGAGCGTAGTCGAAGTATGAACATTTTATTAACTGAAAAATAGAGGTGGAAGTATTGATAAGATTTTATCTGACTTACTTAAATTATGCTTCATACATAAAATCTTAACATTCTCTGCTGTTAGACTTTTTCCCCCTTTAAAAAGAGCAGCTAGATTTCTTCGAACCCTATTTCCTTCAGATAATTAAATGTAGGATCGTAAAATTTTTTGGGGCGAGTATGATCTTCTTCGTCTCCTTCAGGAATAACAATTACCATTCCTTGGCGTGCTCGAGTAAGTAATACTCGATAAGCATTCTTTAAATACTTTTGCCTCTCTTCTTTTTTTATTTTATTCCAACGCTTACCAACAAATGACCAATGTTCCCAACCCTTTGGTGAATATCTAAAATCAGCATCCCAAGTAACACAAACCCAATCTAACTCTAAACCTTGAACATCGAATTCTGTTGCCACATCTTCGAGATAATAAGATGAACGTACATCATCTTTATCATCAAGGAACCAATGAATTGGATCCATAGGTGACTTTACGAAAAATGCATTGTGGTTTCAATCTCTCAGCTTGCGATGATACAACAATTCCATACCTTTCTGAACCACGAGCTTGTTTTCTTAGCCAATGCTTTGCTTTTTTTATATCTCGTGTAATTACAATAGGATAATTCGGATTAATTTTTTGAAGAGTTAATATTGCTTCATCTACATTCAAATCAAGTAGTTGCTTAATTAACAAAGAAACATTTTCCGCACGGAATGAACGCATAGAAACTGCAAGATGTAACGAGTTCATGATACTTAACATTATCTCCGCGAACTTAATTTATTCAATGTTTCAACTGCATTGTATTCGCTGTCACCAAGTCGAGAAGAAATATGTATATCCCACTCTTTAAAGGCACTTTGTAGTGAATCAACCCATTCGCTTATACCGGCTTCGCCGGTATTTAATCTCCTGTCCTCCACCAACTAAACAAACTATAACTGCCCAATCTTTATGTCGATCTAAACAGGATATAAGAAACTCTGGTTCTGATTGATTAAAGTTCGGTTTATTCTTTTTCCTTTTCATAAAGTTTGAGGTCTGCTCTAATGTCCAGGCCCTTTGGGCTTCATCAAACAATGCTACATGTTCAACTGGAGGATTCATTTGAAATCAATAAGGCAATCGTCTCGAAAGTTGTGCACATTTTGAATCTTTGATTTAACAGCTCCAAACACAACTCCTTTTTTTGATTTGATTCCAATCTCTTTATCACGTTTAACCTTGTCCCGAGTTAATGCTTCTCGTAGAATTTTTACAAGAGGACCGTTACCAGATAAGAAAACACTATATAGATCGCTTGTATCATCCGAATATTTATTCGCTATATTTAGTCCTACTAAAGTTTTACCAGCACCTGGTACACCAGTTACAAAACAAATGGACTTTCGGAGTTTGTTGCTCGAATAATCTATAATACTAAAGATTTCCTCACAAGTTCTGGTAATATTAATTGAGCTTGCATCATTGCGTGATATTTCATCTACTGAGTGACCAAAATACAATGCTCTCGCAGCCTCAATGATGGTGGGTGTTGGACGGTAGTGTCCTTTTTCCCAGGTTACTTTATCAATTTCCTCACCGTCGCAAAATTTTAATACATTTTCAATTACATTGCTTAATAATTCCACGTTACTTTTTATTGGATATAATAATTTATCATTGTGTGGAGTAGCTGAAATAGCAGTATATGAATGTTTCGCTTTTGTAGCAACTAATACTGGAGCAATAAATTGTTCATGACTTGATTCATGAAAGTTTTTTAAGTCTAATGCATAATCCATAACCTGATCAACAGCATATGAGTTATATTCTTTTTCGCCAATCTTAAACTCAAGAATAAAAATAACAGCACCAATTATTATAACAGCATCTATCCTCTGACCCATTCGTGGTATGGAAAACTCTAAATAAATTAACCCATTGTTTCTGAATGGTAGCAAAATTTCTTTTAAGATTTTAATTTCTTCCAGCCAAACATCTCTTTGTATTTGTTCAAGAGCAAATTCATTGCGTAGTGCCAGTATACCAAAAATTTCTTCGGTTGATGAATTAAGAAAACCAGTAATTGTATTAGAATAAAAAGCGCGATTCACCTTATGGTAACTCAACTTTGAATGTGGGTTTGGGCAAGAAGGATTTCATTTAATTTATGGCATTTCAATAATATGTTTAACAAATGAATATAGTTTTGTAAAGAAAATGAACGAAAGAACAATTGTTAAAAAACCGATAATAATAAGAATATAATTCCACCATATTGAATAACCGACACTAAAAAGCGACAGTAAGGAGGATAGAATTATTATAATAGCAATTTTAAATAATGACAAAAGACTGTTGTTAAATTTATTCTTTTGATTAATTTTATCTTCATATATGGTTACTGCCCTTCTAGCAAAATCATACGAATCAATATTTACTTTGACAGGTAAGATTTTATCCTTAACATATTTTACTAATCCGTTTTCCCTTATATAAATATCAATATCAGATCCAACACTTGGTCTAAATCCATTTAACACAGCCTCAATATCTTCAAGGCTTTTTCTGAGTTTATCCAAATAGTAGAGATAAAACATTATCCCTAAAGCAATGACCGCTGAAAATCCTTGAAAAACAGCACTAAAAAAATATCTTAAAGTATCTTCCATTTGTTTCTATACTCTAAAAATATTCTCATTATGCCATCTAATAAAGTCAAGACTTGGTCTGTCTTCAACTATTTTAGGCAAAGCATAAAGTTCTTTACCATGAAAGGCATAATAATGTTTTCCATTATCAAATTCTTCTTTAATTCTTTTACTAACTTCAATTTTATATTCTGGCGTAACCGTCAGGTATCCTCTATCAAAAAGAATATGTAAATCAGAACGAAGAAGTAATCCATTGTTCGCACTATTTGGACCTTGTCGTTAAAAGGTTTTATGTGGGCAGCTTGTAGAACCGGTAGAGCTTTTTCTCCGCTTATTGCACAATTTCTATTATATGCGCCTGTAACTAAAACTTGAAACGTACCTTGTCCTAATCTTGTTTTACTAAATATTCATTACCATAACCGATACAGGTTCGGCTACAATTCCTTAGTTATTAATATTATTCAATCTTAACGACACTTCATTCCATAAAATCATCCCATCATATTCATTGGTATCATAAGTTTTTCCTGTAACAATATTTTTTGCAAATGAAGAAGAAACATCAACCCATTGATCTTCATTAAAGAAAAATGGTTGGTTAAGGATAATACATCCAATAGTGGGATCTGGTTCTTTTGTATTTCTGTAACCATTAATGGAATCACGAAGATTTATAAAACTATCAGAACCATTTTTATTTCCAAAGGCATCCCAGGCTAAAGAAAGCGGTATTTTTTCAGAACGAACAAAATAACCTCCACCAACTATTTTGTTAATCGGACTATGTAAGTTTAAAAGGAAAAGGCTCACCAATCTCAAGTGCACCAAAACCTTGTCCGCCAGGTTTCCAAAAGTTTACCTCGTCTGGAGAAATGCTGGCAAGATAATCGAACCACGTTTTATCTGTTACACCAACCCAAAATTTCATTTCTTTGCTTCCATAAGAGATTTTAAGAGTTTTCCTTTCGTGCCTAAAAATCCTTTTTTAGTATCTATGGTTTCCTTTGTGATTGCTTTATCCTTAAGGATTATTTTTATTCCATCTCTCTCTTCGACAAAGTTTATTTTTGTGCCAGGTTTTAGTTTATACATTTTACGGAGTTCAATAGGAATTGTGATTCTGCCCCGTGTGGTGAATCTGGCAAGCTTCATTTTATTTAACCCTTCTAAAACCAAAAGGAAATTTATACAACCCTCTTCCCAAAATCCACAAAATGTTGGAATGGTAACTCGTCCTTTTGTTGTTAGTCTGAGAATTTCATTCAATCTCCAGCCGTTTTTTAGAAACTTCAATTGCTTTATGCAGCTTTTGCTGAAGCAGCTTTTTGTCCGGCAGTTCTGTAAGGTATTCTGCTACTTTTATTCCTGCCTTATCAAGCCGCAGCAGTTCAATCTGTTCTTTATTACCTTCAGCACAGAGTATCAGTCCCAGCGGAGTTTTTTCACCAGGCTGCATTTCATACTTTTCAAGGTAACGGAGATAAAGTTCCATTTGTCCTTTGTACGCAGCTTTAAATTTTCCCAGCTTAAGATCAATTGCAATCATACGTTTCAGCTTACGGTGAAAGAAAAGCAAGTCTAAATAAAATCTTCGTTATCAACCGTAACACGCTTTTGTCTTTCTATAAATGTAAATCCCTGTCCCAGCTCAAGAATAAATTTTTCAAGCTCTCTTAAAATTGCATCTTCGAGATTTTTCTCGCTATAGGTTTCTTTTAACCCCAAGAAATTTAAAATGTATGGATCACGGAACACCAGGTCCGGAGAGAGTTTATCCTTTTCCCTAAGTTCCGAAAGTTCCTGTTTAATAAGCTTGTCTGGTTTTTTGGAGATAGCCGTTCTATCAAATAGCATGCTATCTATTCTTTCCCTCAATTGCCGTACGCTCCAGCGTTCTAAACGACACATTTGAAGATAAAAATCTCTTTTCAACTCATCTTTAATATAAATTAATTCTTTAATATGTGACCACGATAATTCTCCCGACAGTGTAGAGACAATTTGAAAATCAGGAAAAGTCTCTACAGTGTAGAGACAATTCCATAATTGTTGTTTACTCCACCCCTTGCCGTATACTTGTGTCAATTGTTTTGACAATGTTGAAATAATTTCTTCACCATATTGAGCACGTTTGCTCTTCAAGATATCTTCTTTTATTCTGTTTCCAATTCTCCAGTTGAGAATTGTTAATGCCGAATTAACAGTATAAGCAACCAGGGATCTGCTTTCAATTATTAAAGAAGAAATATCGTCGAATAATGTATCGTTCTTTATTATTTTCTGTCTTTTCATTTGATTGAATTTTTCAGTGTTTTTAGATCCTTCGTCCGGCATTATGCTTTTTGCTTAGCTCAGCAGGGATTGTAATTCTTCCCCGTGTGGTAAATCTGGCAAGTTTCATTTTCAATTAACCCTCCTAAAACCAAAAGGAAATTTATACAACCCTCTTCCCAAAATCCATTTTAAACCTTTTCAGTCAAGTCCTGTCTAGACGAGACTGCCAAAATCTTTTTTTTCTCTCCTTCAGAAAAATCATTTCCATAAAAGCGGAGGAATAATCTTTTTCTTATTTCATTTTCAGTCAGGTCCGGTGGGAATGAAGAGAGAACTATTTTCCTGGCGGTCCCGAACATTTCAAGTCCCATTAAAAGTCTTTCTTCGCCGGAGAGTTTTGCAAACAATTCATCCTGTATTTTTTTTGCTTCGGGGCTGGTATCATTCATAATTTAATCTCCTCCTCCGCATAATCATCGGCTGTTTCATAAATGCGGAGAGTAACTTTTTCAATATTTTCCGGCAGGCTTATTTTTTTTATTTCATTCAGTAAATAGCTGCAAATATTTTCCACAGTGGACTGGAACTCAACAACAACCATTTTTGATTTCATCTTTTCAAGGAATGAGATTATCTCTTTATCCTCTTTATAAACCATAAAAGCGTGGTCCAGTTTTTCAATAACCGGTTCTACAATTTTTTTTACGTCATAGTAATCCATCACCATTCCTGATTCTGCAACTTCACCTTCAAGCCCAATTATCATTTTGTAGGAATGCCCGTGAATGTTTTTGCATTTACCAAAATGTTCCGGCAAACGGTGCCCCATCTCCCATCTGAATTCTTTTGCAATTTTCATAAATAATTATCGCCGAAATGGTTGTAATAAAAATTACCCTATTCAGTACCTGAAACAAGTTCAGGTTGATCAAATTAATTCAATCAAACCCCTTTTGCAGCAGGGTCCCAGATAAATTTATGCATCTGAAGCTGGAATCTTACCTTTAATTTATCTTCAAGAATCCAATCAACTAATGTTACGGGTTCAATCTCACCAAACACTACTGAAAAGAGAATGCTGCATTTTGATGTAAGATCATATTTTTCAATTATCTCTTTAGACCAGTTATAATCCTCCCTGTTTCCAATAACGAATTTAATTTCATCGGTCGGTTTTATGTAATTAATATTGTCATAAAGATTTTTTTTAAGCATTCCGCTTGAGGGGCATTTGAGATCCATTATTATCATAACTCTATGGTCAACTTCTTTTATAGAAAGACTGCCGCCTGTTTCCAGCATAACTTCATACCCGTTATCAGCTAATCTTTTCATCAGGTTTTTGCATTCCTCCTGCACAAGAGGTTCGCCGCCGGTTACTTCAACTAATTTGCAGTCATATTTTTTTATTTCATCCAGGACTTGTTCAATAGTGTAATCTTTCCCCTCATAAAAAGCATATTCGGTATCGCAGTAAGTACAACGCAGGTTGCAGTAAGTTAACCGGATAAAAATACATGGCAGCCCGGCTTTTGTGCTTTCACCCTGGATAGAAAAATATATTTCATTTACTTTAAGCAAGGCAGTCCTTATTCTGTCAGTCTGTATGTCCAAACTGATATTATGTATAAAAGTCACGCTTCGACAAGCTCAGTGTGACAATGTAAATTACTATCAGCCTGATCATCATAAATACTGATATTTGTAATAAAATTACGAAATCTAATATTTGACATCAAACGGGTATATGGATATATTTGGGCTCTATTTTTTCAATAAATAAGGTTAATTAATGGCATCGCATAAATCGGCTAAGAAAAGAATCCGTTCAACTGAAAAGAAGACAGAAGTTAATAAGAGAGTTACTTCAAAGATAAAAACTTTATTTAAGAAGGCATTAAATTCAACTGACAAAGCTGAAGCTGAAAAATTATACAAAGAAGCTGTTTCAGTTTTAGATAGAGGATCTGTAAAAGGAAAAATTCATCCTAATAATGCTTCACGCAAGAAATCTGCTTTAACCCGGCACTTAAACAGCCTGTCATCGGCAAAATAAGAGTCAATCATTTTAAATCCTCGATTGCATCAATCCCCTCAGGCATAGGAAGATAAAATTTTACTGGCTGGGTAATGCCCGTTTTCTTTTCAAGTCTTTCGACTTTCTTTCTAATAATAACGCTGTGTTCAATTTGAATCCCATCTTCAATTATGGAACCAAATACATAGCTTGTCCCTTTAATTAAAACGTCTTTACCTATTCTTAAAGGGTATTCATCGCTGCCTGTCATATTAACGCTTGATTCAATTCTTGTTCTGTCTCCGATAGAAATGTTTCCTTTTATTATATCCCCCGAAAGTATCTGTACACTGTTCCCGATTTTAAAAGTCTGTTCAGGGAAACATGATAAATATACATTTTGCCAGATCTCAACATTCTTTCCGAAAAGCACATTGCCGTTAACATAGGCATTTTTATGGAGTGTAAGATTATAATTAAGCTTAACTCCTTTTCCTATGTGAACTCCTTTTCCTATATAAATATCTAAAGGAATATTTTGTTTATCCATTGCAAGAATATCTTCAACAACACTATCGTGAATAAAAAAATCATCCGGATCATTAATCTCTATAATATCTTTCAGCTTTTCATAAACCTCGCTTCGCGCCACATTTTCCATTTCCTTAAGCACTGATTTATTATTGAATCCCATTACAACATAAGGCTTGGCAGGGTTAATTGCCTGTACTGAATAACCTTTCTTATTAAATAGAGAAATCATTTCAGTAATATATATTTCATTCTGAACATTATCGCTTGAGAGTGAATTAATAAGTGATGTGAGTTTTTTAAAATCAAAAGCATACACTCCTGAGTTAAACTCATTATTTTTCAGCAGCTCTTTTTTTGTGTAAGAATATGTTTTCCCGTTAAATTTTATTTTGTAAGGTTTATCATCCTTCAACGCCAGTATATCTTTATGTTCAATAATTTCAATTACTTTACCGCTATCATCGCCTGATGAATTACCATTTTCATCAGTATCTTTAACTCTTATAATCCTTCCGTAAAGATTTTCACCGGGATTCCCATCGTAAAGCCCCGTTAACACAAGCATATCAGATTTTGATTTTAAAAATTCTTTCCTCATACTTCCAATTGTTTCTTTATCAATCAGGCCCATATCTCCGGGCAGTACATAAATAATTCCGTTATTAAAGCTGCTGTTTAATTTTTGCAACGCAACCTGGACAGCATGCCCGGTTCCATTCTGAGTTTCCTGGTAACCAAAAAGAGTTGCTTTTCTTTTTCCAATAACTTCAATTACATCTTTTGCTTTTATTCCAACAACGACAATAATATTTATACCTTTAATTGCCAGCCTGCATGCATTGTAAACACGTTCAACAGTTGGGGTATCCCAAATCTTATGCAGCATTTTTGATTTTTGGGATTTTATCCTTTTCCCATGACCTGCGGCTAAGATGATTGCTATCTCTTTAACTTTTGAATTTACAGGTGATGAGAATTCATCTATCTTTTTATAAACATCATCATGTTCATTTTTTTTCATTAGAAAGCTCCATTAATTATTTTCTTGTGAGACTTCATAGCGGCGGCTTAATGCTATATTAAGTGCAAAGGTAAAATAAACCAGTGTAATTATTTCGTGGTCCCAGATGTTAAGCTCTGTTAAGCCCGAAATAATAAAAGCAGTGAACGCTCCTATTACTCCCAATGAATAGGATGAAATAAATTTTTTCCCCTTATTCATTTTTAATATTCGGAAATTAATTACATACATTTTTATTAGAAGTAAACATACAGCCAAAAACCCAAACAGACCAAGAGCAACAAGAACATGCACAAAATTATTGTGCAGGTGACCATGAATTTCTTTTTCATAATATTTCCGGTATTTCTTATGGTATGGCTGCATTTCAATATCCCCAACTCCAAAGAGAGGATGATCTTTAAATATTTTCCAGCCTGCGCGCCATAAAGATAACCTTACAGCATTAGTCGGCGCTAAAGGATCCCATATACTATTCAGCTTACTTCTTTGTACATAAGTAAAATATATTTTATTGTTTGAGTAGCTCCAGGTTTGCGGAAAAAAATCAAGTGAATTTTTTGAAACGATTTTTATCTTATTGTTATTTAAAGATAATTCATAAAATTTTTCAGGGGCACCTAACGCAAATAATTTCCCCTCATTCATCTGCCAGTTATATATGCTTTTAGCCTCAGCTGTTGAGTCAGTAAAACTTAATCCTGCTGAATCAACTTTAAATAATTTAAGCGATTGCTTGGTTGAAAGAAGAAAGCGGGAATTATCGTAATAAATCCATGTAACGTTATTTGTAAAAGTTGAGTCATAAATTTTGTTTAACAATTTTCCTTCGTTCAGATTAAATATTGTACATCGCCTTTGCGGCGAATAAAAAGTTACAAAACCGGAGTCTATCCAAAAAGCATAATAACCTGTCAAACCGGGATATCTTACTGTATCTGAAGTATTATCGGGATTATTAAAAATTGTAAACCCGCTGTCGGAATCTAAAACATAGAATTTGTTATTACACACAATAGATTTTTTAGTATAGCCTGTTGATATAAATTCCTTTTTAGTTTCCCATTTATATGAATTTTTTTCAAGCAGAATAAATCTTGTATCACTAAGGTTTGCTATAAAATAATTATCCTTCCATTTGTAAAAATTAATAACAGGAGCAGGAAAAGAAAGCTGATTAACAATTGAGGTGTCTTTATAAAAAACCAATCCGTTTTCATAATCACTCAGCACAAAACCTGAATCTGTAGGGAAAGTGCTGTAAGCTTGTCCCCTGGTCTCAATAGTATTTACATTTTGAAGTTTTGAATCATCATATTTAAAAATGTAAACTCTGCTTATATCTTCCTGGATTAAGATTAGAACAATAAACAGAATTAATCCCGGGATAATTATTTTCCATTCTTTTTTAAGAAGAAGGATAAGGAAAATTCCTGTAAAAGTTCCAACCCAGCCGGTTCTTTTATAAGTAGCAATTAAAGAAAGAAATGCAATTCCCGTAGCTGCGAGTAAAAGCAGTCTGTATTTCCAGTTTACTTTTTCATTTATAAGGAATGCAAAAAGAAAAACAACTGAAAAGCTTATTATCTCACCGGCTGTAATTGGATATTGAAAAAAAGAAGTTCCTGCTTCATCTAAACCGTAAACACCGTGTGTATAAGCGTTGTATGCGAAATAAATATAAATCAAAGATGTAACAAGGGAAGCCCCGATGTAAACCCAGAAAAACTTTATCCCTGTTTTTAAATTATTTACACTCGCCAGAGTAACATACACAATCGGTATAAGGAGGACCCTTCTTAAAAAATGGTTAAAGGCAATAGATTGATTTACAGATATTATATCAGAAATTAATTCTGCAAGGATAAACCAGATAAAAACAAGCTCGAGTCCCGATTTTTCAAAAGGATTTTGTTTGGAAATAAAATATCTTGAAAGTAAAAGAAGCAGCGCCCCATAATATCCAACCTGGTTCAGAAAAATAGAATTTGTAAGACTGAGGAGGAAGATCATCATAAAAATGAATATCAGCTTATCCACAATATTTACAACATTTTTATTCTCCAAATCCGCATTTGCCTCTTTTTTTAATTCCAAATTTAAGCTAATCCCCTTCCTTTTGCCAGTTATTCATCCACATCTTAAGATAGAAACAACTATTTTTACTTATTCAATAATCAAAGAAATACTGATGAAAATTTTCCTCCGGTTTTTTAAATACCTGAAACCTTATTTAAAACAGCTGTTCATAGCCAATATGTGCATGATGCTTTTTGTTATATTCAATCTTCTTTCAATTGCACTCTTAATGCCTTTTATTGATCTGCTGTTTAATCCATCAAAACCTGAATTTAAACCGGTACAGGGCATAAGTATTTTTGATCTTAAAGATTATCTTACATATAAACTGAACGAATTATTAATTCATTACGACAAACTTGATCTTTTAATATATCTCTGTGTATTAATCGTTTTAATTTTTTCTCTGAAAAATCTTTTTCAATACCTTCAAACTTACTTTTTTTCAACCGTTGACCAGGGAGTAATAAGGGATATTCGCCTTGATCTCTATGCTCATTTTCATAAGCTGTCGCTTGGATATTTTACCGAAGAGAGGAAAGGAATACTAATCTCCCGGATTATGAATGACGCTCTAATAATCCGCGATTCGATCACAGCAGTGATAAACAGCTTTTTCAGGGACCCGCCATCTATCATTTTATTTTCAATTGTATTGTTCATTTTTAACTGGAAACTGACTATCCTCATTTTTGCTATGCTTCCTATTATCGCATTTTTTCTTGCAAGAATCGGGAAATCATTAAGACGGAAAAGCATTCGTTCACAGGAAAAAGTTGCTAATACAACTTCAATACTAGATGAAACATTTGGTGCTATGCGGATTGTTAAAGCTTTTGGGACTGAAGAATATGAAGTGAGCAGGTTCCGCGAGAGTGAAAGAAATTATTTTAATCTCATTATCAGTCTTGTAAGAAGAAGAGGTCTTGCCTCTCCAATTACTGAAGTAATTGGAGTGTTTGCCGTGGCTATTATACTTTATTTTATAGGAAGCCAGATTATTACAGGGCAAAGCGATATGACACCGGGAGCTTTCCTTGTTTACCTCGGAATATTTTTTCAAATGATGCCGACATTGAAATTGCTTGGACAGGCTTTTAACCAGATTCAGGAAGGAAGAGCGGCAGCGGAAAGAGTATTTAATATTCTTGATACTGAGCCAAAAATATTTGATGCATCGAATGCAGTTGAATTAAAATCTTTTAACGAAAACATTCAATTCAGAAATGTTCATTTTAAGTATGATACGGGCAACAGCATTCTCAGGGATATTACTCTCGATATTAAAAAAGGTGAGATTGTTGCCATAGTTGGTCCAAGCGGTGCCGGAAAATCAAGCCTAATAGATTTGATTCCGCGCTTTTATGATGTTGAGTCCGGGGAGATTTTAATTGATGGACTTGATATTAGAAAAATCCGGATTAAATCCTTGAGAGCACTTATGGGAATTGTAACCCAGGAAACTATTCTTTTTAATGATACAATCAAAAATAATATTGCTTATGGGATAATAAATCCTTCTGAAGATAAAATAATTGAAGCGGCAAAAGCTGCCAATGCACATAATTTTATTTCCGAACTAAACAACGGTTACGATTCACTGATTGGTGACAGGGGTATTAAGCTGTCAGGTGGCGAAAGACAAAGACTCTCTATTGCCCGTGCTTTATTAAAAAATCCCCCTGTTTTAATTTTAGATGAAGCAACTTCTGCACTCGACACTGAATCTGAAATTCTGGTACAGCAGGCAATAGAAAGATTGATGGAAGGAAGGACTTCAATAGTTATTGCACACCGATTAAGCACTGTTCAGAATGCAGATAACATTATTGTTTTGAATGAAGGGAAGATTGTTGAGCAAGGGACTCACAGCAATTTGTTAAAACTTAATGGCCTTTATAGTAAGCTTTATAATATGCAGTTCAGAATATAATCCGAACATTTTCCCCGGATAATCATCGCTATCTAACTGCAAATTTTAACTTTCAATAAGCAGGATCTTGAGGGATGTTTCTTAAGCCGCAGCCGCCATCAATTTTTATTTGAGATACAATTTCCCCGGTTTCTAAATTAAAAATATTGATATGTGAGTCACTGCCAAGACCATCATCAAAAAATAAAAAGCTGCCTCCGATAAAATAATTTTTTTCTCCTTTTCCTTCCCATAACCCAATAACTTTATTTTTCTTTAGCGAGTAAAGTAATAAATCAGACGTTTTTTCTTTATAACTGGAATCAGTCACTGCGTTCGCGTTAAATGCAGACAACACTAAAAAATCATCCCTCCATTCTATATGCCTAATTTGTAATGAACCTTTTAATAATATTTTCTCTTCGTCTTCACCCTTTAGGTAAACTTCATTTGAATCTTTAATCTCTATTGAGTTTTTATTATCAGGCGACAAATAATTTATTTTATTTTCCGGCGGCAAGGGATAACCTTGTTTTGTAATATCATACGTTTCAGTAATATCTTCTAACTTCTTGCCAAAATTATTATAAAGAATTTTTCTATGATCTACATAATTGGCAAAAGATTTATCAAATGAGTTAATGATTATTCTGAAACTACTATTACTTTCCCATTGAGAAAAAACCTGGATCCCGTTCCCAAACTCTTCTATAAAATTCACTCTGCCGGTTTCGGTGGTTACAAGATATAATTTTATTTTTTTAATAAACGTAAAAGCATTTATTTTTCCAAAATCATTTGAGGTTATAAAAAAAACATTGTGCATATTTTCAGAATAGGATAATTCCACAACTTTTTCATTTTTATTCGACCAGAATACTTCATAATTCTTTTGATCCAGGTTATATCTATACAAATTGGGTCTATCTTTTACTATCCCGACAAATAAAAAATATTTAATTTCTGTTTTACCGGGTTTTAAACAAGGTTTTTGTTCAATTTTTTTTTCATTACACGATACAAGAAGAATTGTTAATACTATACTTGTGAGAAAGTAAAATTTCATTCAGCCTCTTGGATGAAAATCCCTGTGAACCTGCTTAATATAATCCCGGTCAATGTGTGTATAAATCTGTGTGGTTGAAATATCGGCATGCCCAAGCATTTCCTGGACAGCTCTTAAATCAGCTCCCCCTTCCAAAAGATGTGTCGCAAAAGAATGCCGGAATGTATGGGGGTGAACTTCTCTTTCTATTCCTGCTTCCTTTGTATAACGTTCAACAATTTTCCAAACACCCATTCGGGAAAGTTTTGTACCGCGGCTGTTAAGAAAAACTATTCCTTCACTTTTTGATTTTTTTTCAAGCAATGGTCTGCTATTTAAAAGATATTCCTTCATCCATTTAATTGCGCTGCTTCCAATTGGGACTAATCTTTCTTTGGAACCTTTACCAAAAACCCTGATAATTTCTTCTTCAAAAAAAAGATTTGAAATTTTCAAATCAATGAGTTCCGATACTCTTAAACCGCACGCATATAAAGTTTCAAGAACGCTTTTATCCCTTAAACCAAGCTTATTACCTGGATCAGGAGCAGATAATATTTTTTCCATTTCATCAACAGTAAGAACTGAGGGAAGGGTTTTAGACAATTTAGGAGGAGAAACTTTTTCTACAGGATTCGCTTCAATATATTTATTTGAAAAAAGATAATTAAAAAATCCCTTTACTGATGAATAGTATCTTGCCGCTGAAGTTCTGCTTAAACCAAGCTCATCTAATTTTTTAAAAAATAAATTAAGCAGCTTATGATTAACAACTGAAAAATCATTTACCTTTTCTGATTCAAGGAAACCGATTAAAGAAACTAAATCATTCCGGTAAGATGAGATTGTATTTTCCGATAAATTTTTTTCAAGTCTCAGGATGTTCAGATACTCTTTAAGGAAAATATTCATCCCTGTGATGTCAGTTGTCATTTGATTGTCATTCTCTTTAACAGCATTCATTGTCATTTATTATTCAATGTTGAATGAGCACTAAATAACAATAAATGATTTGAGCATTCTCAACCTGCAATCAATCATTCTTCCCCCTTTTCAATCTCCTCCTGCTTAGGATATTTTATTCTTTTATGATGCTGACCAAGCAATATTGTAATGAACGCCTCTTTTATTTTATTTATATCACTAAAAGTAATGGGAGAATCATTAAGCTGGTCATCATCAATCCTTGCTTTGAAAATATTATCAATAACATTTTCAACCTTTGTGGCATCCGGTTCCTCGATAGATCTTACTGCTGATTCACACCCGTCAGCAAGCATAATAATTACTGTTTCTTTTGAATTCGGTCTTGGGCCCGGGTACCTGTAATCATTAATATCCACTTTTTCATCTCCATAAAGTTTTTTAGCTTTTTCATAAAAAAAAGACATCGTCATCGTTCCATGGTGCATGGGAATAAAATCAATTATCTCTTTAGGCAGATTATGCTCTTCAGCTAACTTTATCCCGTCATTAACATGCTGAAGAATTAATTTAACACTTTCTTCAGGAGAAAGATCCTCATGAATATTTTTGTTGTTCAGCTGGTTCTCAACAAAATTCTGAGGCATCAATGTTTTGCCGATATCGTGATAGTATGCGCCAACTCTTGTAAGCAACGGATTAGCTCCAATCCTTTCAGCGGCAGTTTCTCCCAATGTTCCCAAAGTCATTGAATGATTGAATGTTCCGGGAGCTTTTCTTGAGAGGTCTTTCAATAAAGGTTTATCAAAGTTAGAGAGTTCAAGAAGAGTAAGGTCTGTTGTTATTTTAAATAATCTTTCAAAGAAAATCAGCAGGCCGTAGGTAAGAACCGGACTAATTAAAGCATTGCTGCCGGCAAAGGCAAGCTCAACTAAAATATTATCCCACGAAGCATATCGTTCAAGGCTGAATCCTAAAACAGTTACGGTATAACCAATAAGTATAAACAGGAAAGATCTGAATATTTGAGATCGGTTTTTTATATCACGCACTGTATAAACTGCAAGGGCACCGGCAAAAAGGTTCATAACTGAAAAAGTATAATCATTTGCTCTTAAAGCACCGGCTATCAATACCATAATTACTGTTGAATAAAATCCAACCCGGGAATCAAAAATAATTGTAAGAAGCATTGATGCAGACGGAATAAATATAAAATATTGAACCGGAGCCTTTATTGTTAATTGATTTATCAGGAAGGTAATAAATGCAACAAAAAAGAAATGCAATGCAATAAGCAGAATTTTTTGATTATCATAAAATATTTTTTTTCTAAAAAGAAAAAGATAAATTATCAGGAGCGTAATTAATGAAGCAATATGAAGAAAGTTTCCTAAAAGCTGTATTAAAAAACCTTCGTCTCCTATTTTTTCTCCTTTTGCAATTTTGTACGAATCAATTTTTAACTTCGCCTCTTTGGTAACTCTGTCATGCTTTGCAATTATTCTTTCATTTTCATTTACAATGCTGGTATACTTTGAAACATTATTCTTTACCTGGACAATTTCCTCTTCAGTCTGCTCTTTGCTATAGTTGAGATCAGGAAAAACAAAATGAGTTGCATATTCAGCCAAAGCACTTTTTATTTCTGTCGGGTAATCCAATTTGTTTATTTCGCTTACAACTTCATCCCGGACCTGGTTAACCGACAAGAAATTCTTCGATGCTTCTATCTTATCAACATTCCCTTCTCTTACTGCTATGCTATCCTTTTCAGGGAGATCACTTAGAATTCCTTTGCCTGCAGCATTACTTAAAATTTCCTGAGTTTTATTAAACAATGCTTTAAGATTAAATTCTCTTCCCTGTAAAAGACTAATTTCCCTCTTTCTCAATTTCAACAACTCATTAAATGATTCAGTGCTGAGGAATGTTGGATTAACTACGGCAGACGTATCGGAATTAATTGTTTCATCAATTATTCTGATAAGAAATAAATTGTACGAGTTCAGGGAATCAATTATTGAACGTTGGGTTTTATTAAGGTAAACAGGATAAATGCTTTTTTCCGCCTCCTTAATTTCCTCTTTATAAACAACCTCATCTTTAATTACAGGGAAGCTAAATGGTGCAATAAGATCATCATGAATCCATATTGATCCCACAGCAACTTCAGATTCAATAGACTCCCCTTTAGGGAACATGAATGCGATAGCAAGGATAGTTAGAATTCCAAGAGCTATTTTTACTCGTAAACTTTTTCTGAAGTTAAATTTTCCAGCCAATTCTTAAAACCACTAAATAATGTTATTCAAAAAATAAAGTAATCTCCAAAAAGATTATAATCAAGAAGTCCGGCTTTGCTCATCTTTATTTAATGAAGATAAAATACTGCCAACTATTACAGTGGCCAGTACGCCAATAAAAGTAAACCATGTCCATGCAACAAGCTTTAATGATATTACTGAAATCATAATAAAAATTCCTGCGGTAAATGCAGCTAAGGCATCTTCCTGCTTAGCTTTTTTAAAGAATAAACCAAGAAGAAAAGTACCTAGCAAACCGCCATAAGTAAATGAAGCGATACTTAATGCAAGCTCAACAACTGTTTGAGGTGATTCCATAAATAAAAGCGCTGAACAAACCAGTAATCCTGCCCAGAGAATTGTAAATAATCTTGAAATTTTAAGCTGCTTAGATTCATTAATGTCTTTCCCAAAAAAAGGAATATAAATATCAATCATAGTTGATGATGAAAGTGAACTCATTGAGCCCGCAATGGTTGATAAAGCTGCAGCAAATAAACCTGCAATAATTAATCCCGTTAAACCCGGAGGTAAAATTTCAATTATAAACATTGGGAAAATTTCATCTGACCTGACATTAAGTGTTCCATAATATGCATAAAGCATAACCCCAAGAATAAGAAAAACAGCAAATTGAATGATAACAATTATACCACTCCAAACAACTGCTTTACGACTTCCTTTTAAATCTGGTGTTGCGAGAAGCCTTTGCACTACTAACTGATCAGTTCCATGTGAAGCCATTGAAAGAAAAGTTCCGCCAATTATACCACCGATCAAAGTATAAGGCTGGCTAAAGAATCCCGCAATCCCATCTGAAAAACCGAAATTAAAAATTTCAAATTTATTTTGGATACTTGCTGCAGATAAAATAGTTGACCAGCCACCGGGTAAAATATTTAAAAGATAAATTGCGGCGATAATTGCTCCGCCTAAATAAACAAACATTTGTATTACATCCACCCAGATAATTCCTTTTAAACCTCCGGTATAAGTATAGATAAGTGATACAACAGCAATTATTAATACGGCTAATGGGTAATCAATTCCCAACATTAGTTTAAGAGGTATTGCGGTAGCAAACAATCTTACGCCATCGGCGGCAGTTCTTGTAAATAAAAAAATAATTGAAGCAAAAGTTCTTGTCTTGGTGCCGAACCTGTTTTCAAGAAATGTGTAAGCAGTTTTTAATTCTCCTTTTGCATATGCAGGAAGAAAAAAAACTGCGACAAGAATTCTTCCTATTAAGTATCCGAAAGTTACCTGGAGGAAATTCAGATTAGTTAAATAAGCAAGCCCCGGTATTGAAATAAAAGTTAAAGCGCTGGTTTCAGCAGCAACAATGGAAAAACAAACTGCCCACCAGGGTATATTTTTAGAACCAAGGAAATAATCTTTAATTGATTTTTGTTTACCACCGGTTAGAATACCAAAGATGGCTACACCAATAAGGTAGGAAATTATTATCAGATAATCGGCAGGATTGCCTTTCAAAAAGAATTAACCTTTTTCGTTTTTTAATTCTTCAAAAGCTTCATCAACTGTATCGCATACATTAAGGACCCGATCAAGCTGTGTTATTCTTATAAGAGAAGAAACTTTTTCACTTGGGGCCGCAATTCTCATACTCCCGCCGGTAGAGTTCAGAATCCTGTTTGCCACAAGAATAGCACTCAAACCGGATGAGTCGCAGGACTCAACATCACTCATATCAATAATAAGTTTATTTGCCCCTTCAACTTTAAGCAGCAATGTAAATTCACCTTTAACCAACCCTGAGATATTAGTATCAAGCTTGTTTTCATTCAATTTAAAAACTGTTATGTCATCTACTTTTTTTATTTCATAATTCATTAGGTTAGTCCTGAAAACATTTTAAGGCAATTTAAGAAATTTTCGTAAGAAATCTCAGGGTTATCTTCCTCATTTTTTATCTGGAGATTATAATATTTATCTGAATCCGGCTTTGCAAAACCAATCCTTAAGGGAGCCTGAACCAGGTTTGAAGAAAAGCTGTAAAAAAGATTTTCTTTTCTATTTAAGTCAATAGAAACATTAAACTGCATTTCACTAAGTTTATCTGAAAATCTTTTTGAAGGGAGTTTCCACCTGGTTATATCTTTATCGGAATATTCTATAGCACGCCCCCTGAATTTTTGCGGAAGTAAACTCACTTTGAAATCTTTCGTCATAACCATTGCACTTTTTTTAGTTTCTGCAAGAAAACTCAGAACGTTCAGGGAATAAGTAAAATCCCTGTCATCTTCTGGCATTGCAATAAAAAAAGTAAAAGCTTTATCAAAGAAGTCAGTAAAAGTATGAAGCTCAAAATGCTGTTCTTTAAGCTGTTTATCAACAACTTTTTCTGCAATTTTATGTTTTAGAAAATCAAGCATCTATTTTAATTTATCCAGCTCTTTAATAAAGTCTTTTTCAGAAAGTATTTTTACAGCAAGACTTCTGGCTTTACTCAACTTTGAACCAGCATTTTCACCTGAAATAAGAAAATCCGTTTTACTGCTAACACTTGATGTTACTTTCCCGCCATAAGCAACAATTTTATCTCCCGCCTCTTCTCTTGAAAAATTTTCCAGCGTACCTGTAATTACAAAAGTTTTATCAGAAAAGAAATTTTCTTTTACCGTTTTTCTTTCCGTCTCAAATACAAGATTATGTTTTTTTAGCCTGTTAATAATATCAATATTATGTTTATCAGAAAAGAACTTCTTTACACTCTTGCTTATACTTGGACCGATTTCATGCACAGCAGTAATATCTTCTTCAGAGGCTTTTATTAGTTTATCAATAGAAAGGAAATGATCTGCAAGTTTTTTTGCTGCACCTGAACCAACATATCTTATACCGAGAGCAAATAAAACCTTTGCAAATGGCTGCTTTTTGCTTTCTTCAATTGCGGTTAAAAAATTATCAACACTTTTTTCACCAAGTCTTTCTATGTCAATTAATTCTTTGCGATGGTTTTTTAAATCATAAATATCCGCATAAGTATTAAGGAAGCCCATACCAACAAAAAGATTTATCAATGCTTCTCCAAGACCTTCAATATCCATCGCTCCCCTTGCGGCAAAATGTTCAAGCCTTCCTCTAACCTGGGCGGGGCATTCAGTGTTCTCACAGTAATATGCAACTTCATTTTCGGGTTTAAATATTATTGACCTGCAAACAGGACATTTATCTGGAGGTTTGGCGGCTTTACTGTTTTTTGCTCTTTCACTTAACACAACTGAAACCACTTTTGGAATTACATCCCCTCCTTTTTCAATTACAACCTTATCGCCTTCTCTTATATCTTTTCTTTTAATCTCATCAATGTTATGAAGTGTTGCCCTGCTGATTGTGGAACCGGCGAGAAAAACAGGTTCAAGTTCTGCAACCGGAGTAATAGTGCCTATCCTTCCAACCTGCCAGGTGATTTTATTTAATTTAGTTATTGCCTGTTTGGCTTTAAATTTATATGCTACTGCCCAACGGGGGGATTTTGCAATACTTCCAAGAATTTTCTGCTGTCGTAATGAATTGACTTTTACAACAGCACCATCCACTTCATATTCCAGCGAGCTTCTTCTTGCTTCAAGCTCTTCGCAGAATTTAAGAACCTCTTCTATATTTTTACAGAGCTTATTTTCTTTATTAACATTAAACCCAAGCTTCTGAAGTATTTTAAGATTTTCAAAATGAGTATCAAAGTTTTCTTCAAGGCTTATAATATTATAAACAAAAATGTTTAATTTTCTTGAAGCAACCATTTGCGGGTCCTGCATTTTAAGACTTCCGGCTGAAAAATTTCTCGGATTAGCAAATAGCTTTTCACCCCTTTCTTCCCTTTCTCTATTTAAATTCTGAAAGTCATTTATTTTCATGAAAATTTCCCCCCGGATTTCAAAATCTGTTAAAGAATATGGAATTGAAGAATGTTTTTTCAGTTTTAGCGGAATTGACCTTATAGTTTTTACATTGTTTGTTATCTCTTCACCCACAATTCCATCTCCCCTTGTTGCCGCTGTTTTTAAAAATCCATCAACATATCTTAGACTTACTGATGCGCCGTCAATTTTAAATTCAACAACATATTCAACTTTCTCACCCCCGGGTAAAACATCTTTTACACGCCTGTCAAAATCATACAGTTCCTCTTCCTTATAAGTATTCGCCAGGCTAAGCATTGGAATGATGTGCTGTACAGGTTTAAAATGTTTTGTAAGATCTTTCCCTACTCTTTGAGTCGGGGAATCGGGTGTAACAAGATCGGGATTTTCTTCTTCAAGTTTTTCAAGTTCTTTAACTAAGTTATCGTAGTCCTGATCGCTAATGGTAGGTTCAAACAAAACATAATATTTATAATCATGTTCTCTTAGCTTGTCTCTTAATTCTTCAATTCTTTTTTCAATCTGTTTACTCATTCTTCTCTAATGAAGGAGGATTTTTTAAATAAGTTAAGCCTTCTTTGTTAATCTGGATATTTGCAGGCGTACCTTTTTTCCCGGTATAATTTAAGGGCTGGTTGTTCATTTGAAATTTAATTACACCGGAATTGCCTAAAGTTATTTTGAAATTATTTCTTGCTTTAATAGTTTTTTGAGAATTAGGCAGTAGTGTAAATTCTTCCTGTTTATTATCATCAAAAATAATTTTGACCAGTGAAGTATCGCTTGCAAGAACAGTAAGTGTCATCGTATCAGATGGTTGAGCATTATCAGTTACATGCTTCGGTTCTTCAAAACGGGGTTGGTTATTCTCAATAACTTCTTCAATAGGTTTTTCGGTAACAACAATTTCATCTGAACCTTTGATAAACAACAGATATAAAATAAAAATAACCAGTATCACACCGCCGGCAATCATTCCATTAACTACAATATTTTGCTTCAGTTTTGAAGTTGATTCAGCTGAAGGTTGAGGAGGTGTTGCATCATAGGTATGAACTTTTTTATGAGGCCTGGTTTTCTTCTCAGTGATTTCAGATTCTCCCTTTGCTTCTTCCTCCAGCTGTTTTCCTTTTTTCGCAGCTTCATATTTTTGGAGAGTTTTATTTTCATCAAGACCAACCATTTTGGCATAGTCTTTCAAAAATGCTTTAACATAAGGTTCGGGAAGAAAAGCAAAATCACCCCTGTCAATTGCTTCGAGAAATTTAATATCAATTCTCGTTTTCATTGCCATTTGCTGAATACTAATGCCGCTTTTTTCTCTGGCTTCGTGTAATTCTTCTGCAAGTTTATCTAACATATCTTTAAAATATTATTTCGGTTTTGAAAATTAATTAATTAATTATTTAGCTCTCCAGATTTTTGCTGCAAACGCTCCATCCATCTGGTGAACATGAGGAAGAGTTTGAATACATCCATTATCATCAATCAGTTCGTCGGGGAAAATTCCCCTTGCACTAATCAGCTGATAATCAGGATTACTATTTAAAATTTTTCAACAATACCATAATTCTCTTCCGGTTCGATAGAGCAGGTTGAATAAACCAGATATCCATCCGGTTTAACCAGGGAAGATGCTTTGGTAATATACTTCAGCTGATTTTCATTCATTCTTCTTATATCCAATAAATCTCTCTTCCATTTAATATCAGGTTTCTTTGAGAGGGTACCTGTACCTGAACAGGGAACATCAGCTAAAACGCGGTCAAACAATCCATTATTAAAATCAAGAGCATCGGCGGCAAATGTTTTTATAGATTTAAACCCTAACCTCTCAATGTTTTTTTCAAGAATTTGAAGCCTGCTTTCAAATCTGTCTATTGCTGTAATTTCCCCTTCATCATTCATAAGACTTGCAATGTATGCAGTTTTACCCCCCGGGGCTGCAAACATATCAAGAACATTCATTCCCTGTTTTACATCAAGTAACCTGCATGCTAAACCCGCACTTTCGTCCTGTATATTAAAATAACCTTTCCCATAATATTCCCACGCAGTTATGTTTGTAAGATTCTGAAGCTTAAAAAATTCGGAAAGATATTTTCCGGGAACAAATCTCAGGTTAACGGAATCAAGTAAAGATTTAAATTCAACCGGGTTTGTTTTCAAAGAATTAATTTTAAGATTTAGAAAAGGCTTTTCATTGTTTGCAGTGAGAAGCTTTTCAGTTTCCTCTCTTCCAAATCTTGTAAGATATCTTTTAACCAGCCATGAAGGATGTGAATAATAAGCGCTCAGGTAACCAACTAAATCTTCATTTGGATCAGGATAACGGATGGCATTTTTGTTTCTAACAATATTTCTTAGAATGGCATTTGTAAGATCAGCTGGTTTCTGCCCCTGAAGTTTTTTTACAAACTCAACAGCTTCATTAACTGCAGCATAATCAGGAACCCTGTCTAAAAATAAAATCTGGTACAGTGCGACACGAAGCCCGTTTTTCAAATTAGGAATTGCTTTTGAAAATTGTCCTTTATAAAAACCATTCAGCACCCAGTCTAATTTTCCCATCCATCTTATAACACCATGAACAATTTCAAATAACAAAGCTTTATCGGTGCTGCTCAATTCTGAATTTCTCATTTCGTGGTCAACTAGTCTATCAAGGTAACTGTCTGTCCTTTCCACCATGTTTAAAATTTTAACAGCTAAACCTCTTACACCATCATATAAGTCTTTAATAGTATGTTCTTCTAATTCAGTCATATCAAATTGATTTCACAGTATTTCGTTCTTTTGCAGTCATTTCAAAAATCTTCCTGAAAAGATTTTCTTCATCTTCACTCATTATTTTGTTTCTTCTTCCCATAACTATCTTTGCGGTGCTCAAACTTTTTTCAACATCATATTCTTTTGATTCATCGGCTCCTCCCCAGGTAAAGGAAGGAACAAATTTATCAGGAAATCCTGAACCAAATATATTGCAGGAAAATCCAACCACCGTTCCCGTATTAAACATTGTATTAATGGCTGACTTTGAGTGATCGCCCATCGTTAAACCTAAAAATTGGGATCCGCTGTCTATCATTTTACCATTAACGTAAGCTTTAACGGTACTATAATTATTTTTTAAATCACTATTGTTGGTATCTGCCCCGAGATTTACCCAACTTCCAAGATATGCATGCCCGATAAAACCTGCATGCTGTTTATTACTGTAAGGCATTATAACAGCACCTTCAACTTCACCGCCTACTTTACAAACTTTACCGATACTTGTGTTTTCATAAATGGTTGCTGCACTTTTTATTTTTGAAGATTCACCTATATAAGCGGGTCCTTCAATTACGGCATTGGGAAATATTTCAGCATTTTTATCAATAAAAACGGGCCCGTTAGATGCATCTATTACTACTCCCGGTTTTACAACGGCACCCTTTTCAATAATAATTTCTTTTTTATTTACCAAATGAACGCCGTCAAAAACTTCTCCCTGGATTTTCTTTTGATTTTTTTTCTTTCTTTTATTAAAAAGAGTTCCGAACTCACTGCTTATTTCTTTTCCATTCTGATTTATAATATCCCAGATATAATTAACAGTTTTAATTTCAATTTCCTCAACGGGAACCCCGTCGAAATCCTCAATATCTATATTGTCTTTAAGATTATTTCTTAACCGCTCTAAAGTTGAACCTGATAAATAGGCCGCAATAACATAGTCCCCGGAAGTATAAACAATATTTTCTTTTTTCTTTTTAGAAAATATTTTTGCAAAATTATTATCGGCTATTATCCTTCCATTAATAAATAAACATTCATCGTTTTCAATAGAGTTAACTGAAATGCCGGGATTATTTTGAACAGATATATTTTTTAAATACGCCCTGCAATGAATAGAATATTTTAAAGAAGGAAAAACTCTGAAGATTTTATTTTTCAAAGAAGTGAATCCGCAAACAAGATCAAATACAGGTCTTGAATAAACTAATGGTAAAAAGTTAGAAACTTTTTTATCCTCGAAAATACAGAGTTGCATAGTGCCCTTATATATATTGTTCGATAGTTAAATTTAACAATTTTTGGTGTAAGAATCTGCTGAGGGTTTAGGAGTACTGTATAAATAAAATAGAAAGCTGGTGTAAATCTATTTAAAATAAAAAAGCCAGGATAATCCTGGCTTTAAATTCTAAAGTTAGAAAAATTTTATTTCTTAGAATATTTCTTTTTAAACTTCTCAACTCTTCCGGCAGTATCAACCAGCTTTTGCTTACCGGTAAAGAAAGGATGTGATGCACTTGAAATTTCTAATCTTACAACCGGGTAAGTTTTTCCATCTTCCCATTGGATTGTATCCGAAGATTTAATTGTTGAACGAGTTAATATTGCAAAATCCGCTGAAGCATCCTGAAAAACTACAGGTCTATATTCCGGATGAATTCCTTTTTTCATTTAAATCTAACCTTGTTTAATATTCAAAAATGTAGGGCTAAATATATCAAGTTTGGTGAAGAATTCCAATCCTGGAAATAACGAAAAAGGCTTGTAATTCAATAATTTTTGCTGTTTTTCAAAAGGGTTTTAAAGTGTTCTCTCAGTTCATTTAATCTTTGCTGATCTTCTGCAGATAAATTAACCTGTCTGAAATCCAGCCCTTCCTTATCAATAGAAAAATTTGTTTTATTATTTAAAGAACCCTGGTTATTTCCCATTCCCCCTATTTGACCAGACCCACCTCTAAATCCCATTTGATTTGTATTTTCAGATGCCTTTTCTTTTTCATCTGAAATTTGATCTTTACTTAAAATATCATTTTCGGGAATATTTTTTGTCTGGATTATATCCTCACGAACTTTTGGTTCCATTAAAAGCGGATTCTCAGCTTCATCATTATTAATATTAAGAAAGAACAGAAGTATAACTGCACTAATTGCCAATGCAGCAGAGGGAATTAATCTGGATGGTAAAAATAATTTTTTCCAGAAGCTCTCCTTTTCTTTTTGGTTAAGACTTTCCGTATTAATTCTTCTCATTAAGTCTGCATCAAAGTTAACCGGTGCGTTTACTTTTGGAAGATTTTTTAGAGAGGTAATAACATTTTTATATTTTAGTTCATCATCATTTAGTTTCATAGCATCTATTCCTTATAAATATCCTTTAACATTTCCTGCAGCTGAGCCCTGCCTCTGTTTATTCTCGATTTAACTGTCCCGATATTCAAACCGGTTATCTCTGAAATTTCTTCATAAGAAAGATCCTGTACATCACGAAGTATTACAACTTCTCTGTATGCTTTTGAAACTTTCTGCAAAGCATCCTGAATTATTTTATCTTTGATTCCGCTGTCAGTCATAACATCAGGACGATAACTTTCATCCGGGATATCGAAAGTTTCATTTTTCTCGTCACCATACGCGTTTATTGAAAAAGTTCTTTTTCTCTTTCTTCTTTGATATTCAGTTCTTGCAAGATTTCCTGCAATTGTATAAATCCATGTTGAAAATTTCGCTATTGAATTGTAAGAATCTTTATACCTGTAAACTTTAATCATTGTCTCCTGAACTATATCTACACAAACTTCGTAATCACCAATAAATCTGAACACATAATTAGTTAAAGGATTTTTATATCTCTGAACTAAAATCTCAAAAGCTTTAATTGTATTGTTTTGCTGAAATTCAATAATCAGTTCTTCATCAGAAAGATCGTTAAGATTTTTATCCGTCAACTCGGTTTATACTTTCGGGTTTTTTAATTGTTTCCAGAATTAGACAATAAATTAATTAAAAACTATAATATTCGGAAAGAAATTGATTTTTTGATTTTCCCGATATGCTTTCTGTATACTAAAATAGTCGGTAGTTTCTATTCCAAAATTTCAGCTATAAGGATTGCAATAATATTTTTGGGATCTGAAGAAGTGGTTTTTGTTAAAAGATCAGCTTTAAATAAAGCCTGTGCAGCTTTATATAACTGTTTATCAGAATATAAGGTTCTCGCTTTTAAATAGCCGTCATAAAAAGCGAAGTGTGTCCCTACAATTTTTGAAGCAGCATAAATATTCAACTTTTGTTCTTTAATTTCATTAATCCTTGAAAGCCCGGTAAAAAATCTTGTTAACATATAAATAATATGTGTGGATTCAGTTCCTGTATCAATTAACTTCAAAGCAATTTTTAGAGAATTTTTTTTATCCTTTTTAATTAATGCATTCTGAAGATCAAAAATCGATAATTCTCTTAATGCCGAAGTAACTTCATTAATAACTTTATGATTTATTTCTTTTTCTTCACCAAGAAAAGTAATAATTTTTTCCAGCTGGGTTTCGAGTAAATTTCTGTTTTCACCTGCAATATCTATTAAAAGCTGAGCATTATCTTCAGTAAGGATTTTCCCTTTCGATTCTGAAAAATTAATTAACCATTCAACAAGGTATTTCCCTCTTAACTCTTTTGCCTCAAAAAGAAAACCTGCATCAAGTAAACTTTTATAGACTTCTGTATCGGGGTTGGATATTTTTCCATAGTGAAGAAAAACCAAAACAGTGAACTCCGGTGGAGTAGAAATATAATTAATAAGATTTTTTTTATCCCTTATTTTTTCACTCTCTTTTACAACAATTAATTTTTTTGATGAGCCAAAGGGAAAAGCTGAAGCAGAATTTAAAATATCGGGTAAAGTTTTACCTTCGCTGTAAAAAATTTCTTTATCAAAATCGGAAGTTAAAAGGGGAGAAACTTTCTCCTCAAGTAATTTAAAAGCAGAATCAATTCCAAAAGAATCATCTCCTGAAAAATAATAGACAGGTTTTAGTTTTCCTTTTTTAATCTCTTTTACAGCTTCAAGGATTGATGGTATAAGAGTTTTATTCGCCAATCTTTTCTTTCTCTCTTTCGTATTTCAAAGCACGCGTAATAAAAAATAATAATCCACCCCACACTGTACCTAAAACCAATATCAGGGTTAGCCAGGATTCGATTGTCATAATTCTTCATCCGTATTAAATATTTTAGTGGACATTTTTTTATTAAGCAAAATAAAAATTAAAATTACAATTCCCCATTGAGCAAGACAGGTTCCGGCATTCTCTGCATGAAATGGATTCCACCATTCGGGATCCCATGAAACAGATGATATTAGCCACCAAAGAATTAATACCGCTACCTGAACCGGGATTAGATAACTTATAGTATAATTATACCATTTGCCAATCTTAATGTCGCTGCCGTATCCATTAACAATTTCTGTTCTGAATTTATCAACTCCAAATTTTATAATTGAAAAAGAAATAAAAGCGCCACTAAGAATTAATCCAACACCCCAAACCCAATCCTGGTTTAACAAAACATTTATATCTAAAGCTGATGGAAGACCGAGAACGAAACCGAGGAGAGCAACAAAAATAATTGCTCTTCTGCGTACTACACCGAAATCAATTAGAGTTCTGGTTGCAAGCTCAACCATTGATATTAATGAAGTGACTGCAGCAAAAAAAAGTGCAAGGAAGAAAATTGATGCAAAGAAAATGTTTACAGCATTATTCGAAGAAATTTTAGAAAATAACAGCGGCAGGTAAATAAAAGTTAATCCTGTATTTGCAGGACCTGATTGCGTCACCTGGCTCATTGCATCAACGGAGCTTAATGCAAACACTGTCGAAAAAATAGTTATCCCGGCTATTAAAGAAACAGAATTATTTCCAAACCCGATTAAAGTCGCATTAAGAGAAATATCTTCTTTCTTCCTCATATAAATTGCATAAGTAAGAATTAATCCCCAACCCGCACCTGTATCCCACGCATTTTGTGTTAAGGCATTAAGCCAGACTTTATAATCAAGAATAATATTTAAATCCGGCGTAAAGAAATATTTTATTCCTTCAAAAGAGTTAGGGAGTGTAATTGCTCTAAAAAAAAGTATTAGCAGAATTATTAATAAAGAAGGGACAAGAAATTTTGTTACTCTTTCTATTCCTTTTGTTATTCCCCTATAAATAATAAAAGCTACAACAAACATCGAAATAAAATGATATATAACAGGCTGGACGCCTGAGGAGAATTCATTCCAATATGCAAGATGATCTGAAGTATTAAACAAGTCTCCCGAAACAGCAGATAAAAAATACCTGAGACACCATCCTGTGACAACTGAGTAGTAAAACATTATACCTGTTGATACAAGAACAATAAAAGCTCCCATCCAGGCAAAAGGTTTACCTGCGGTTTTTGCAATCGCACCAATTGGTCCCAGCCGCGCAGATTTACCAATTGCAAACTCAGCAATAATTAATGGAACCGACCAGATAAGAAGAAAAATAACCCATGGGATTAGAAAAGATCCGCCGCCATTTTGAGCAACTACTCTTGAGAACCGCCAGATATTTCCGGTTCCTACAGCAATACCAATAGTTGCTATAATAAGAGACCAGCGGGAAGAAAAGAATTCCTGTTTACCTTCAGGGTGTTTCATTATTGTAGAAGAAAGTTAAGGAATGATTAAGAAATTCAAAAGTGAAACTCATCTAAATGATGAGTCTCACTTATAATATTTGTTATTTGGAAGGTGCTCTTTTTTCAATTGTTATTTTTTCTATAACAACATCTTTAAGAGGCTTGTCACCGGGTTTTGAAGTTGGTACTTTACCGATTGCATTAACCACATCCATCCCGTTTATAACTTTACCGAAAATTGTATGATGACCATTTAACCAGGTTGTTGGAACTGTTGTTATAAAAAACTGGCTGCCGTTTGTATTTGGTCCTGCATTTGCCATAGCAAGATAACCCGGCTGATCAAATGTAAGTGAAGGATCAATTTCATCTTCAAATGGCTTTCCCCACAAACTTTCACCGCCGCTGCCTGTACCTGTCGGATCACCGCCCTGAATCATAAAGTTATCAATTACCCTGTGAAAAATTATTCCATCATAATATCCTTTGTTAGCCAGACCTACAAAATTTTCCACAGTTTTCGGAGCTTGTTTTTCAAATAATTCAACTTCAACTGGGCCCATATTGGTTTGTATTACCGCTACAAGCATTGAGTCTTTAGTTACTGTTGAGTCCGTCATTATATTGCTTTCATTATTATTGTTTGAATTTGAATCTTTGCATCCCAGAATAATAAGCACAAAAAGAAACGAAAAGAAAATTGATTTCATTTTTCCTCCTTAAGGTTTAATGATTGTTGTTGATAATAAAATAATAATTGCTATACCTAAAGCTATTCTGTAATAAATAAAAATAAAGGTTGTATTTTTTCTTAAATATTTAAGAAGAAAATCTATTGCAGCATAACCGCAAATTCCCGAAACTATTGTTGATACTATCAGGTTCAAAGCCATTGATGAATCAATAAACTTTAATGATTCATAAAGTTCAAGAATTCCACTTGCAAAAATGGCGGGGACACTTAATAAGAAAGAAAACCGTGCGGCAGATTCCCTTGTTAAGCCTACAAATAATCCTCCTGTAATTGTAGTTCCGGAACGTGACGAACCTGGAATTAATGCAAATGCCTGCGCTACCCCGATAATTATTGAATCAGTTATTGTAATATCTTTCATCTCTTTTTAAACCGGGCAGTTTTTTCTGCAACGGCTAAAATTATTGCCAGTCCGATTAAGCTTGCTGCTATAACATATAAATTTTTTGTGAGTGAACCTTCAATTATATCTTTGAAGGCAAGACCTATTATAACAACCGGAATTGTTCCGATGATAATAAGCCAGCCCGCACGTGAATTAAAACTCTGGTTTGAAAAAGATTTTCTTTCCTTAAGATTTTCTGTAAAGAAGTTTGTTATAATATTCCACAAATCTTTCCAGAAGTAGATCAGGATAGAAACCAGTGTCCCTAATTGTATAACGGCAATAAAAGATGTCCACTGCTCAGGTGCTTCAGAAGAAATAAGATGCATTAACTTTCCCGCAACAGTAAGATGCCCGGTGCTGCTGATCGGTAAAAACTCTGTTATCCCCTGAATTATTCCAAGAACTATTGCTTCAATAAGATTCATTATTCAATGATAAAATTATTTAAGGAAATTTTAAAAAATATAAGACACGCCAAGACTTAATCCTACGGACAGCGAATTGAAATTAACATTTTCATTTGCCACATTGTTATGCAGCGTCATTCCGTTGAATTCGGGTTCGCCGTTTAAATCATAACTCGCCTGCGCTCCAATTTTTGCATAAACATTTCCACCAAGCAAGGTATTGCCTTCCGCTTTTATTAAAAAGCCATAGCCGACAGAGGTAAATGTTTGCGTTACTCCCGTTGCAGGTCTCTTTTCATCAGCGCTAAGGAATCTTAAACCCCCGCCGCCGCCGAACTTAAAATTATAACCATCTCCGGCAATTACATAATAATTCATAATTGAAAACATTATATTACCATATGACATTTCATACTGGCCATTTAAATCAGAGAGAGTATAAGAATTAATCATGTAATCAATTTCAATTGCCGGTTGATAAGTCTTGCTGATATTATACCCGGCTTCGGCTGAAAATATAATCGAAGAATTAAACCCATCGAGAATACTGCCACCCGACTGAATATAATTCTGGTTTATATAATCATAAAGAGAAGGAGAACTAATAAAATTAATTCCCATTGATGCGCTTAATTCAGTTTGGGCAAAAGAAAAACCCGAAAAAATAAAAACAATAAATAAGGGATAAACAAATCTCATAATTATTCGATTTTTGTTTCTACAACTTTTAAAAGATTATCATGCTGTTTATTCAAAATGAAGAAAATTATTATAGCTGAAAAGATTGCAAAAAAATATGAAACTATATGAGTGATGAAAGCATACGCAAGGCTAATTGCTTCTCCAAAACCAAAAAGTAATACAAGGGTTGATTTTGCCAGGGTATGATATGAACCTGTGCCTCCTGGTGTGGGAATAACAACTCCAACTGCACTTATGCTGTAAACAATCCATCCCATCTGAAAATTTACAGGTTGATTATTTTGCATACTAACAATAAAAAATCCCACGTATGAACCAAGTGCATAAACAATGGTTAATAAAACACTGAGTAGAAATGTCAGAAGATAATTCTTACTTCCCCTGAGACTGCCAAATCCATCTCCCAACAACTGGATTACAGAGGCAGTTTTATGAGCATACTTTTCAGAGAAATGACCGAGAAATTTTACTATGAAATTATAAAATTTTTCTTTATGTCTTATAATCAGGTAAAAAATAAATATAACCAACCCGATTGCAACTATTGAAAAATATAAAGTAGATTGAAGCCAGGGAAAGTTTGTCAAAAGTCTTCCGCTATACATTAATATTGCAGTAACAACTGCAAGTCCAAGAAAAATAACATCAATAGTTCTTTCAAGGATTACTGTACCGAGCATTGATGAGCTGGAAAGTTTTTCCCATTTGCCAGCAAGAACCGATCTTGAAACCTCACCTAATCTGGGAACAACGCAATTAACACCATAGCCAACAAGCAAGGCGCCAAATAAATATTTGATTGAGACTTCCGGTTTTACAGAATTAAGAATAACCTTCCAGCGTACTGCCCTGATATAATTCCCGATTGTTTGAACGATTATAAAAATGACTATCCAGTAGATTGAGGACTTAGAAACAATTCTGAATACGTCATCAATATTAACACCTTTGAAAGCGATATAAAGAAATAAAGCAGCTAATAACAGCGAAAGTGTGTAGTTAACTAATCTGCTTGTCCGGCTTTTATGCTTGCTTTTACCTGAGGTCAATAATTGCACTTCCTTCCGGAGCAGTAAATATGAATTTGGAATCGGTTATATTTTGATTGAGTTTATAATTTGAAAAGGTAATTTGAGATTCACCCGAACCGTTATTTTCAAACACCAATTTATTAATCAAATTATCTTTCGCTATCCAAAGCTTTGCTTTGCTGAAGTTTAAATCCGAATTTTCTTTTGGGGTAAAAACTAATATCTCACCATCCTGTTCAGAAGTTAAACTGCATTTAGACGGATAATCATAAACGAGAGTTCTAAATGAAAAATAAGAGGGGTCTGATTCATCAACATTATTAATAATTACTTTATTTTCTTTCTTATTATAATTCCAGATTGTAGAACCATCTGAAATTATAAGATTATTTTTTAACTCCAGGTAAAATTTATTTTCTTTTTTATAAAATAATTTTCCTGATAACCCGCCAGTGGCGTATTCCTTACCGCCGGATTTCTGAGAAATATCTACAGAGAGATCATTTATTGTCTCAAATTTATTCTGAAGATCTTTAAGAATTTTTTCTTCTTTATCTCCGGCAGATATTGTAATAAATAAAAAGAGACTCAATAAATAAAAATATTTTAGCATAACCATTCCTACAAATTTCTTAAAATTGTTTCCAGTTGTTCTTCACTTTCACATATAACTGTCCGGGCTTTGCTGCCATCATTCGGACCAACTATTCCGGCTTCTTCAAGCTGGTCAACTATTCTCGCTGCTCTTGAATAACCAAGCTTTAATCTTCTCTGTAAAAGAGAAACTGAACCCTGCTGATGTCTTACAATTACTCTTGCGGCATCTTCAAACATCGGGTCGAGATCTCCCATGAAACCTCCGGATGTACCTTTCTTCTTTTCATAAATTGAAGGAAGATAATAAGGTTTAGAATATCCCTGCTGGGAATAAATAAAGTTAGTAATTTTTTCTACTTCATCAGTTGATATAAATGCATTCTGCACTCTGATTGGCTTTGGGGAACCCGTTGGAAGAAAAAGCATATCTCCTTTACCAAGAAGCTGTTCCGCACCATTCATATCAAGAATTGTTCTTGAATCAATTTTAGTTGCAACCTGGTATGCAATCCTGGCGGAGAAATTTGCTTTGATAACCCCTGTAATAACATTAACAGATGGACGCTGAGTAGCCAGGACCAAATGAATTCCAACAGCTCTTGCCAAGTTGCGCGAGCCTTGTTATTGGTTCTTCAACTTCTTTGCCAGCTGTTATCATTAGGTCAGCAAGCTCATCAACTATTACAATTATGTATGGCATCTGGTGATGCTTCATTTCATCGGTATCTTTTGGTTTTTTTGAAGGATCAGAAACTTTAGTATTATAATCAACAATATTTCTTACGCCTGCTTTTGCAAGTTTATCATATCTTTTTTCCATTTCCATTTCAACAGATTTTAAAAGAAGAACTGCATTTTGTGGTGCCGTAATAATTTCTTCATCAAGATCAGGACAGACTGCAAGGAAATGTCTTCTCAATTTTTTATAGAATGAAAGTTCAATCTTTTTAGGATCAATCATAGCAAGTTTAACTTCCAATGGATCTTTGGAATAAAGTAGGCTGCTGATAATCATATTAATACCGACACTTTTGCCGGAACCTGTTGAACCTGCAATAAGAAGATGAGGCATTTTTGCAAGGTCGGTTAAATAAACATCGCCGCTGATAGTTTTACCAAAAGCCATAGGCAATTCTAATTTTGATTCGGGAACTTTAACCAAAACGGAGCGCGCATTAACAAGTGTAGCTTCAGCATTTGGTATTTCAACACCTATTGCACTCTTCCCGGGAATTGGGGCAATTATTCTTATTCCTCTTGCGGCAAGAGCAAGGGCAATATCATTTTCAAGCCCGACTATCTTGCTTATTTTAACTCCCGGCGCAGGAACAATTTCATACAAGGTTACTACAGGGCCCGGTGTTACTGAAATATCCTGTATATCAATATCAAAAAGCTTTAATTTTTCTTTAAGAAGTTCCGCGTTCCTTTTTAATTCTTCTTCGGCTACAACAAAATCCTCCTGCGGATTCGGTTCTAGTAAATCCAATGAAGGTTTTTTATAATTAATATTTTCTTCCCATTGGTTAGGCAGGGATGATTCATCTTCTTTATCATATTCGGGTTCCGAAATCTCACCAACTTTCTGAAGATCAACTTTTTTTACTTCTTCCTCCTGGACAACATTTTTAGCCTGTGATTCAGTTTCATTTTTCCTGATAATTCTAATTCTGGTTTCTTCAGACTCTTCATCCATTAATTCTGCCCCAGATAGGGATGGCTCTTTTTCTTTTTTAATTTTTTTCTTTTTGTTTTCATTCAGTTCTTTAATTTTATTAAGGTTTGAATTTTTCTCATCAATCGCTTCTTCCTTACCGGCAAGACTGCTTTCAAAAAGATTTTTAAAAAAATTAATTAATCCATCAAGTTTAATATTAAAAGTAAAAATGATTAGAGCACCAAGACCGCCAATTAGAAAAATTATGCTTCCAACACCTCCAAGAAGCCGGTTGAAAACTTCTCCAAGATAATTTCCGACAGAACCGGAAAGCTCAATAACTCCGGGGAACAGATTAAAATTGGTTCTTAAAAGTCCAAAAAACGCCGAAAGTATCAATCCAAACAGCAAAAGAAAATTGGAAACTTTTATTAATGTTTTATAGGTTATTTTGAAAAACAGAGAGAAACCCCAAATCAAAAAAAGTAAAGGAATGACTGCAGAAAATATTCCTAAAGTTGAGCGAATAAAGAAACCTGATATATGAGCTCCAATTACACCAAGCCAGTTATTAATTCTGGAAAAATTATTGTTGCTGCTCAACGAGTTAAAAAAATCTTTTAAAAATGTTGAGAGGTATGCTTCGTCAAACTGCGAGTAAGAAATAATACTCAATAGCAGCAGGATAGAGAAAAAGATAAGAAGTAACCCCAGAATTTTTTTCTTCTGATTAACTGAAAAAACAGATTTTTTCTTTCCGGTGCCGTTTTGTTTTATTTTAGATTTTCTCTTCAATGCAGTTATTTTTTATTTCTTCTCTTTCGAATTTTGCAAAACTTTTAGAACGTTAGCAGAAAAGAATGGAATTATATCAGAACTGTTAAGACTACTGCAGAACTTGAGATCCTCCTCAAATCCGTTTTCAAGAAGAATTTTTCCATGCTCGGTTTCTTTTAACATCTTCAAAGTATTTTTGCCAAAAGTTTTGTTTAAAGCAACACAGGATTTTGCAGAATCAGATAACTCAACATCTTCTTTTAATTTTTGAACTTCTGCGGCAAGTTTTCCTGCACAGATTGAATCTTCCATAGAATAATAATTATTTCTTCCCGAACATAAAATTTCAAAATCTTTATCAAGCTTTACCAGATGATTTGCTAAAGCTGTAAGATTAAGGAATGAACAAACAAAAAGATTTTCAGAAAATTTTGCTTTAACGATTGCTTTAGAACCGTTTGTTGTATAGAGTATAATTGTTTTTCCGCTTACTAATTCAGGAGTGTACTCCAAAGGAGAATTACCTAAAGCGAATCCTTCTATTTTTTTTGTATTCCTTTCGCCGCCAAGCAGGGTCTGCCCGCCAAACATTCCGCCGGATACTTTAACTGCAAATTCAACTGTTGCAACAGGAACTACTTCACGTGCACCATTAGTTAATGCAGAAACAATAGTACTTGAAGCACGAAGAACATCTATAACAACAGTCGTTCTGCCGGTAAATGAAAGTTCATCGGCACCTAAAGGAGAAAACAGAACATTTATTTTCATACAACAAAATCCGTAGCTCAGTTCTCCAGAACTGAGCTTTTAATAAAAATATTTCCTCAGGACTGGAGTCCTGAGCTACAAAATTTACTTTTTTATAAACGGTAACTTAACAACACGAGCCGGGACTTCTTTCCCTCTTATTAAAATGCCAACAGCATCTCCCTCGTTCGAAAATTCTTTTTCAATGTATCCTAATGCAATAGGTTTTTCCATAACAGGGCTTACGGTTCCGCTGGTTACATTGCCGATAATCTTTCCATTGAAGCTAATATCGTATCCATGTCTTGGGAAAGCTTTTTCTTCACTTACTAATGCACTAAGCTTTCTTTTTAAGCTTTTGCTTTTTATTTCCACTAATTTTTCTTTCCCGATAAAATCTTCTTTATTAAGTTTAGTTATCCAGCCGAGTCCAGCCTCAAGCGGGTTTGTGGTTTGATCAATATCATTTCCATATAAGCAAAAACCCATTTCAAGTCTTAATGAATCCCTTGCAGCAAGTCCAACTGGTTGAATATCAAATTCTTTACCTGCTTCGAAAATTTTTTCCCAAAGAACTTCAGCTTTCTTTTCATCGCCGGTAAAATACAGCTCATAACCAAGCTCCCCTGTATAGCCGGTTCTTGAAAGAATCACATCAATTCCGGCAACTTTGCCTTTTGTAAAATGATAATATTCAAGATTATCCAAATCAGTATCGGTTAATTTCTTTAATACTTCTTTGGATTTAGGGCCCTGAACTGCTAACAGAGAATATTCGTCGCTCCTGTTTTCTAAAACAACATCAAATTTATTGTTGTCATTCATCCATTTAAAATCTTTGTCAATGTTTGACGCATTAATAACAAGTAAAAATTCTTTTTCACGTATTCTATAAACAAGAAGATCATCCACTATTCCGCCATCAGGATAGCACATTGCAGAATATTGAACTCTTCCATTTATTAACTTTGATGCATCATTAATTGTAATATACTGAACAAAATCAAGTGCTTTTTCACCGGAAATAAAAACCTCGCCCATATGGGAAACATCAAACACGCCGACTGAATTTCTTACAGCTTTATGCTCTGCAATTATGGAAGAATACTGAATAGGCATTTCATACCCGGCAAACTCAACAATTTTTGCCCCGAGATTCTTATGAATGTTATAAAATTTTGTCTTTTTCATTTTGATTTTTTAACTCCCCTCCAAAATAATTTCTTTACCGTCTTTCTTCGAAATAAATTTAAACTTATCAAGAGGCATTGTATCATCTGCCTGAACTTTTAAAGTAATGAAATATTTAAACCGTAATTTGGTTATTGTTTTCGGGAAACCTTCGGTTAATTTATCCGCAACAATTGAATGACATTTAACTGTAAAATTTCTTTCCTTCGTCATTCGTTTCAACTTTTTAATCAAACCTTCCAGATCATAAACAACATGAGAATGCTTGGTTAATAATCCTGATCCTCCGCAATAGGGACAAACTTCCTTCATCGCCTGCATAATATTCTGACGGATTCTCTGTCGTGTAATCTGGATTAATCCGAAATCTGACATCGGGAGTATAGAAACTTTTGCCCTGTCTTTCCTGAATTCTTTTTTTAATTCGTCATAAACTTTTTTTCTATTCTTATCATCTTCAAGATCAATATAGTCTATAACAATAATTCCGCCGATATCTCTAAGGCGTAATTGCCTGGCAATTTCTCTTGAAGCTTCAAGATCAGTTTTAAGTGAATTTAGTTCCTGTTCTTTGCTTTTTGCATACCTGCCGCTGTTAACATCAATAACAACCATGGCTTCAGTATGTTCAATAATAAGATAACCGCCGCTTGGCAATGGAACTTTTCTCCCCATCAGCATTTTTATCTGCTCTTCAATTTTAAAGGAATCGAAAATGGAATCGGAAGAACGGAAATTTTCTATTTTATCAATAACTTCTGGCTGAACAAGCTGTACATAACTTTTAATCTGGCGGTATAATTTTTTTGAATCAATAAATACTTTGGAAACATCTGAAGAAAAAAGGTCCCTGATTACACTTGAGGTAGTATTTAAATCCTGGTAAACTAATGCCGGCGGTGTTTCGGACTTTGCAGTCTCTTCTATTTCAGCCCATGCTTTCATTAAATTATTCAGATCGTCATGTAATGCATCTTCAGTCTGATTTCTTGCAACTGTTCTGATTATCAAACCGTAATTTTTAGGAAGAATGCTTCTTGCTATATGCCTTAGTCTTTTTCTTTCGCGGAAATCAGAAATTCTTTTTGAAACTCCGACTTTATTATCAAACGGAAGCAGCACACAAAATCTTCCCGGTAAAGAAATTGAAGATGTTACTCTTACGCCTTTGTTATTAACAGGCTCTTTTATAATCTGAATTAATATCTCCTGCCCTTTATTTAGCTTGGGGATTACAAACTGCTCTTTGGATGGTTCAATATGAGGTTTAACACTTGTTTGAGTTTTTTCTGAATCGGAATTTTCATCATCGTCATCATCAACATCTGAATCATCATCGCCAAGCATTTCCTGGAATTGCTGAGTCCGTTCACCTATATCAGAAAAATGCAGGAAGGCATCATGCTTCATCCCGATATCAATAAAAGCTGCTCTAATACCGGGCAGAACTCTTGCAACTTTCCCCAGGTAAATATCCCCCACCATCCGGCGGTTTTCAGGATAGTCGACAAAGAAGTCGACAAGGTTTCCGTCTTCGGTTATTGCTACACGTGTTTGAGTTGAAGAGGAATTGATTATAATTTCTTTTGTCATAAAGAATAAACTCTTTGATTGAAATAATCCCGCTAAAACGGGATAACAATTCTTTAAATGGAAAACTGGCTACTGGATGCTTTAATTCTTTTAGATAGGAGATTACCCCCGCTATCATAAGAGAAGAAAAGATTAAAAGTAATTTTTCCAAAGCCAATATCTCCATTAAATCTAAAATTTATTTTATCATGCAAAAAGTTTTGAAATTAATCCGGCAAGAGAATATTTATTCTAAATGCATGATATTAATTAATTAAAATGAACTTAGTAAGCTACAGTTCTTAAACAGATTTTACTTCTTCAACAGGTTCCTTTTGTGAACCTTCTTTAAGAAGTTCTTTACGGCTTAATGAGTATTTACCGTTTTCTACTTTAAGAAGCTTAACCGTAACTTTATCACCTTCTTTAAAATAATCTGAAACTTTTGCTACGCGCTTATTATCTATTTGCGAAATATGAAGTAATCCTTCTTTACCGGGAAGGATTTCAACAAACGCACCGAAATCCATTATCTTTGTAACAACACCATCATATATTTCACCTACCTCAGGAGTTGCAGTCATTTTTTTAATATATTCTTTGCACTTTGCAGCGCTTTCACGGTTGGGTGATGCAATATTAATTGTTCCATCATCATCGATATTAATATCCACTCCAAATAATCTTTGCATTCCCTGGATAGTTTTTCCACCGGGACCAATAATCAATCCAATCTGATCCTGCTCAACCTTCATTGTTAAAAGTCTTGGAGCGTAAGGTGATAAATGCTCTCTTGCAGTTTCCAGAGAATCTTTCATTATACCAAGGATATGCATTCTTCCTTCCTTAGCCTGTTGAAGCGCTTTTTCCATTATTTCAAATGAAATTCCTTTTATTTTAATATCCATCTGGAACCCGGTAATGCCATCACTTGTACCGGCAACTTTAAAATCCATATCTCCAAGATGATCTTCGTTTCCGAGAATATCAGAAAGAATTGCGTAACGGTCTCCTTCTTTTACAAGTCCCATAGCAATACCGGCAACAGCTTTTTTAACAGGAACACCGGCATCCATTAATGCAAGAGAACCTGCACAAACAGTGGCCATTGATGATGAACCATTAGATTCAAGTATATCTGAAATAACTCTAACGGTATATGGGAAAACAGATTCTTCCGGGAAAACCATTTTTAATGATCTTTCTGCAAGATTGCCGTGACCAATTTCTCTTCTGCCAACTCCGCTCATTCTTCCAACTTCACCAACGCTAAAAGGAGGAAAATTATAATGAAGCATAAACTTTTTTGAATATTCCTCCAATAAACCTTCAACAGACTGTTCATCATTTTTAGTTCCGAGTGTTACCGTTGTTAAACTTTGGGTTTCTCCTCTCGTGAAAAGAGCAGAACCATGAGTTCTCGGCAAAACGGCAGTTTCAATAGTAATCGGACGAACTTGAGTTGTGTTTCTACCATCAAGCCTGATACCTTCAGATAAAATTCTTTCCCGCATCAAATCTTTTTCCATATCGTGAAGAATTTCTGCAATTACTTTTTCCTGCTCAGGATATTTTTCCGCAAGTGAAGTTTGAACAGATTCTACCAGCTCTTTATTCCTGCTGCTTCTTTCTTCTTTAGCAAGGATTGAATAAACTATTTCTTTAAATTTATCATGTGCAAGACCATAAACATCCTTCTTAAGATTTTCATCCATAGAAGGTACCGCAACTTCTATTTTTTGTTTTTGAATTTCTTTTACGAGCTCCAACTGAAGCTGCACAAGCTTTTTTAATTCTCCTTGCGCAAATTTAAGAGCGGCAAGCAATTCATCTTCATTAACTTCTTTTGCTTCTCCTTCAACCATTAAGATTGAATCCGCAGTACCCGCAACAACAAGTTCAAGGTCGCTCTGCTTAATTTGCTGAAGTGTTGGATTGGCAATAAATGTTCCATCTATTTTTCCGACACGCACTTCGGCAACCGGGCCATCAAAAGGAATATTCGATATGGATAATGCAGCCGAAGCGCCTGTAGCGGCGAGAACGTCGGCATCATTTTCCCCATCATAGGAAAGAACAAAAGCTATAACCTGAGTTTCATTATTAAAATTCTCGGGGAACAGAGGCCTGATTGGCCTATCCACCAGCCTTGCGCTCAGAATTTCTTTTTCGCTTGGTCTTCCTTCTCTTTTAATATAGCCGCCTGGAAATTTTCCGGCAGCAGACGTTTTTTCCCTGTATTCAACCTGCAAAGGAAAATAATCTATCCCCTCAGGAGCGCTATCTGCAATAACTGCAGTAACCAGCACCATTGTATCTCCATATCGAACCATAACAGCCCCATTTGCCTGTTTTGCAAACCTTCCAGTCTCAATAGAAAATTTTTTTCCACCGATATCTGTTTCTTTCATTAAAACCATCTTAAAATCCTCTTACTTTCTGATATTCAATTCTTTAATTATACTTCTATACCTGGCAATATCTTTTTTCATAAGATAATCAAGTAATCTTCTTCTTTTACCTACCATCATCATTAAACCTCTGCGTGAATGATGGTCTTTGGTATGTTTATTAAAATGATCTGTAAGATCATTAATTCTCTTAGTAATAAGCGCAATCTGAACCTCAGATTTTCCTGTATCTTTTTCGCCGCTTCCATACTTTTTAACTATCTCGAACTTTTCTTCTTTTGTCATTTTTGACTATCCTTTATTTTGTTGTATGATGTAATCCCAGAAGTTCTGTTTAATAACAGAAACCGGGATTAATTAACTAACTTACTTAAAATTTCTAATCCTCTCTTTTTATCCTTATTCATTTGAAAAATTAAATTTTCAGCAGATGAGAATTTTTCTTCTCCTCTTAATCTTTCCATAATATTAACTGTAACAAATTCATCATAGATATCATTATCAAAATCATAAATAAAAACTTCCGGAACTATTTTTCCCTCATCATAAAAAGTGGGTCTTTTTCCTATACTCAGCAGACCAAAATACTTATTGCCTTTCACTAAAAACTCAACAAAATAAATTCCAAGAGCGGGCAAAAGTTTTTCTTCATCATCAAGTTTAATATTAGCTGTTGGAAACCCGAGAGTTCTCCCTCTTTTATCTCCAGTTACCACAATTCCACTAAAAGAATAATTTCTGCCTAATAACTTAGTTGTAAGGTGAATATTTCCTTCTGTCAGTGCTTTCCTTATTTCGGTGCTGCTGATTTTATTTCCGCTTAAAGTAACTTCCTCAATTTTATCCACTTTAAAATTATTTTCCTTACCAAGTTCAATTATAGTTTCAATACTGCCGCTTCTTCCTTTACCAAAATGAAAATCATAACCAATAATTATTTCTTTTAATCCAATTCCATTTATTATATAATCAGAAAAGAATTTTTCCGCCGGAAGCTGGGAAAATTCTTTAGTAAAATTTATCACTAACAAATTTTCCATTCCCAATTTTTGTAAAATCTCTTCTTTTTCCTTTAAAGTACTCAAAATCTTAACGCTTCCTGATCCTGTTAAAATATTCCTTGGATGAGGATTGAAAGTAATAAGAAGACTTCTTGCTCTTATTTCAGAAGCTTTTTTCTTTACTTTTTCAATAATTTCATAATGGCCTAAATGAATGCCATCAAAAGTTCCGATTGTTAAAACAGTATTCTTATCTTTTTTTATAGAAAACAGGTCATTATATACTTGCATATTCCGGTTTTTGGGGTACAAATAGCTTGCAAATATAAATGAATTATGACTTAAAGTGAAATTGTTTGAAGCCTATACAGCATATCACTTTAATAACTGATTTGATTCAAATTTTTCAACAAATTCATTAACCGTAAAGGCATCTGACACCAAATAATCACCAATCTTTGTTCTCCTTAAAGAACTTAGTAAACCTCCACAATTAAGCTTTTCTCCAAAGTCATTTGCAATTACGCGTATGTAAGTTCCTTTTGAACAGGTTATTTCAAAATCAATTTGCGGGAGTTCAATCCTTTTTATTTCAAAATTATAAATTGAAATTTCTCTCGGTTCCCGCTCAATCTCTTTTCCTTTTCTTGCAAGATGATACAAACTTTTCCCCTTATGTTTTATTGCAGAATACATAGGAGGAATTTGTTTTATTGTTCCAAGAAATTCATCTCTTACTTTATAAATATCTTTATCAGAAATATGATTAAAAGGTTTTTCAGATCCGCCGTGGCGGATTGTTTCAAGATCCATTGAAGGAGAACTTTTCCCGATTGTTATCGTTCCGGTATAAGTTTTCTCAAAAGCCTGGTATTCAGAAATTGATTTGGTTTTTTTTCCTGTTGCAACAATTAATAAACCGGTAGCCATCGGATCAAGAGTTCCGGCATGACCAACTTTTTTAACACGAATAGTGTTTCTAATTTCTTTAATTACTTTGAATGAAGAACAGCCGGAAGGTTTATCAATCAGGATTACTTCCCCTTTATTGAAATCAACATCGGAAAAATTAATCGTTCTCTTTGTTATCATCCTTATGGATTTCTTTGATTAGACCTTCAATCTTCTCTACATAATCAAGAGAATCGTCTATGAAGAATTTAAGTTCAGGTACAAATTTAATTCTTATTCTTGAAGCAAGCTCTGACCTGATATAACCGGAAACCGAAACTACTTTTCCAAGAGCAGATTCACGTTTTTCCTTTTCTAAAACAGAAATATAAATCTTAGCAATTTTGAGATCGGGGCTTACTTTTACATTTGTTACAGTAAGAAAACCAAAAGCCGGATCCTGTAATTTCCGGAGAAAGATTAAACTGATTTCCTGTTTAATTAGATTTTCAACTTTTTCTATCCGGTAAGCCATTTATAAATCCTTTCTGATGGGAACCTCGGGTTAAAACACAATTAAATGTGCACAACACCAAAGGTTAAAAAACTATGCAAGTTTTTTCTTCGTCTCTATAAATTTGTAAGCTTCAATAATATCACCAACTTTAATATCATTATAATTAGCAATATTCAATCCGCATTCATAACCCGCATCTACTTCTCTTACATCATCTTTAAATCTTCTTAGTGATCCTATTTCACCATCATGAACAACAATGCCGTCTCTAATAAGTCTGATTTTACTATTTCTTGTAATCTTACCTTCCTGCACATAACATCCTGCTACTGTTCCAAATTTGGGAACTTTAAATGTGTCTCTAACTTCGATTGTGGCAATAACTTCTTCAGAAACTATTGGCGAAAGAAGACCTTCGAGTGCTGATTTAACTTCATTAATTGCATCATAAATAACATTATATAAACGTATGTCAACTTTTAGAGATTCAGCAAGTTTCCTTGCGTTAAGGTTTGGTCTCACATGGAAACCAACAATGATAGCGTCAGAAGCCGAAGCAAGCAGAACGTCACTTTCAGAGATTCCTCCTACGCCTTTATGAATAACTCTTACAACAACTTCTTCAGTTGATAATTTCATTAATGAATCAGATAGAGCTTCAACAGATCCGTCAACATCCCCTTTAACAATTAGAGCAAGTTCTTTTACTCCACCAACACTAATACTTTTAGCAATTTCATCAAGAGTAATATGATGAACCTGCTTCTGATCCTGTTCTCTTTTTAACTGCTGTCGCTTCAAAGATATTTCCCTGGCATCTCTTTCAGATTCAACAACAATAAAATTATCCCCGGCCTGCGGAGCTCCTTCAAATCCTAAAACTAATACCGGAACAGAGGGAGGGGCTTCGATAACTTTTTTACCCCGCTCATCAAACATTGCTCTCACTTTGCCGAAATAAACACCAGCCACAAAAGGATCCCCGACTTTTAAAGTCCCTTTCTGTACAAGGATAGTACCTGTAATTCCTTTTCCTTTGTCGAGCTCTGATTCTACCACAACGCCTCTTGCTTCCCTGTCAGGATTTGCTTTTAAATCAAGCAGTTCTGCTTCTAATAAAATCTTTTCAAGAAGTAAATCAACATTCTTACCGGATTTAGCTGAGATTTCAACACATTGATATTTCCCTCCCCAATCTTCAACTAAAATATTTCTATCAGCAAGCTGTTGTTTTATTCTTTCAGAATTAGCTCCGGGTTTATCAATCTTATTTATTGCAATAACTATTGGAACATTAGCTGCCTGGGCATGATTTATTGCTTCAACAGTTTGCGGCATTACAGCATCATCTGCGGCAACTACAATAACAACTATATCTGTTAACTTTGCTCCTCTTGCACGCATTGCAGTAAAAGCTTCGTGGCCAGGTGTATCAAGAAATGTTATGAATTTACCTTCGCCAATATCAACACGATAAGCACCAATATGTTGAGTAATACCTCCAGCTTCCCCCGCAACAACATTTGATCTTCTTATATAATCAAGTAATGAAGTTTTGCCATGATCAACGTGTCCCATAATTGTAACCACAGGCGATCGTGATTTTAAAGTTTCCAGGTCATCGGGAATATCTTCAAGTACTTCAGAGGTATATTCCTTTTGGAACTCAACCTCAAATCCAAATTCATCAGCAACCAGAGTTATAGTATCAACATCAAGTCTTTGGTTGATTGACACCATTAGTCCAAGCTCAATACACTTAGAGATGACATCACTAATCTGAACACCCATCAGGTTTGCAAGCTCACTTGCTGAAATATATTCATTAACTTTAATTTTCTTTCCTTCGAGAGATCTTAGCTCCTCCTGCTTTTCCTGTTCAGCTTCTCTTTCTCTTCTCTTTCTTTTGCGCTGTAAAGCTCTTCCAGCCATTGCAGAATCATCCATACTAAGAAGAGTTTTTCTTATTGCCTCTTTTACTTCTTTCTGGTCAATTTCAAATTTTTTAATCTTCTTTCTTTTTTTGGCAACTACCGGATCTTCAGGTGCTGCTTCGGTAGGTTTCTTTCTTGGTTTTGGTTTCTTTTTCTTTTTAATTCCGGAATCTTTTGCATCTGTTTTTTCTTCAACTTTCTTTTTTTCTACTCCAAGGTCCATTTTACCAACAACCTTAAGTCCTTTTCTCTTATCAACTTCTATTTCCTTGGGTGCTTTAAAAGATTTCTCTTCCTGCTCTTTTCCTTTTATATCTTCGGTTTCAGCAACGGCTACATGTTCTTCCGGTTCGGCTATTTTTTCCTCGGAACTAACAGATATTTCTTCAACAACAGATTCAGAAACTTTTTCTTCAACTATCTCCTTTTCTTTCTCTTCCTGTTCCGCTTTATCAGTAATTTTCTTTTTAAATTCTGCAATTTTTTTATAATGTTTTTCGGCTTTTTCTATATCTTTTTAAAATGATCCGAGATCTCATCAATCATTTCATCACTAAGGATTGACTGAATTGTTTTTACAGCATATCCTTTGCCCTGAAGAAACTCCAGAAGATTTTCTGCTGAGAGATTATACTCCGATGCTAATTTATATACTCTTAATTTTTTGGCTTTGGTTTCAGGCATAAGGTATCCGTCTATTCTTCCTCTTCTTCAAATTGTGACTTAATTATCTCAATTATTTCATTGATTTTATTTTCATCAAGTGCTTCTATTTCTTTTAATTTTTCAGGACCTGCTGTTAAAACCTCAATAGCAGTATCATAACGATGATTTATTAAAAGCTCATAGATATCTTCACCAAGTTCTTCTTTAAGGTCAATCAGTTCAATATCTTCTTCATATTCTTCAAACGGTTTTTCTTCCCTGATAACTTCAATTTCATATCCGGTTAGTTTCATTGCAAGACGGATATTCACACCGTTTCTTCCAACAAGAAGTGATACCTGATCGCTATCAGCATTTACAGTTGCTTTTTTCAGGTCTTCATCAATTTCAATTTTTTTCAATTTAGCAGGAGCCAATGCACGCTGTATAAAAGTAAATGGATCATCGGAATGATTTATTACATCAATATTTTCGTTATTGAGTTCTCTTACAATTGCATGAATACGAACGCCTTTCATTCCAACACAAGCACCAACAGCATCAATTCGTGAGTCCTGGGATTCGACAGCAACTTTAGCTCTTTCACCTGGTTCACGGGCAATAGATTTAATCTCAATTATTCCATCATATATTTCCGGAATTTCAATTTCAAATAATCTTCTCAGGAACATATTATCAGCGCGCGAAACTATAATAATAGGACCGCTGTTGCCTTTTTTTACTTCTTTAACAATTGCTCTAACAGTTTCTCCCTTTTTATAACGTTCAAACGGAATCTGTTCGTTACGGGGAAGAATGAGCTCATTCTTATTATGGTTAACAAGTATATCGCTTTTCCGGATCTGATAAATATCTCCAACAACTATTTCGCCTAAAAGTTCTTTGTACTCATTATAGATAACATCCTTCTCAATTTCACGGATCTTCTGATTTAAACTTTGCTTTGCAAGAGTTATAAGCCTTCTCCCTAATGAAACAAGTTCCAGTTTTTCAACGTAGTCGTCTCCAACATCAAGTTCATCCTGGTTTCCTTTTTTATTAACCTCTTCAATACTGATTTGAGTATTAGGGTCTTCAACTTTATCAACTATTTCGCGTTCAAGAAATAACTCAATATCACCTCTATCCATATTAACGACAACGCTGTACTTTGCTTCCTCGCCATATTTTTTCTTAATTAACAAACCAAAAACTTCTTCAAGAATGCCGCCTAATACATCCTTATCAATGCCTTTTTCCCTTACCATCTGGGCAAAGGATTCGACAATATCTACATTCATTTTTTGATTACTCCTCTATGAAAAACTTAATAATACTTTCGCTTTAATAATATTATTGAATTTAATAATAATCTCTTTTTTATCTTTTGTAAGAAATTTTAATTCATCCCTCTGCACTTCAATCAATTCGGCTTCTGTTTTTTTTGTTTCATTATCCTGATTAAAAACAAGTTCAAACTTTTTATTCAGATGTTTGGGAAACTGTTCAATAAATTTTAAAGGCCTGTCGGTACCGGGGGAAGAAACATCAAGCCTGTAGAAATCATCCGGTTCAATTAAATTTTGAAGTTCATTGTTTAATTCCCGGCTTACATTAGAACAATCTTCAGCATTAATATAACGTTCTCCGTCAATATAAACCTCAATAACACGATTTCTTCCATGTCCTCTGAGATTAAAATCAACTAAGAAAAAACCGCTTTTCTTAACAATTTCTTCAGAAATTTTTTTAATATTTTCTTCGTTAAAAATCATAGAAACAAAAATCGCCCTCTAGGGGCGAAAACAACACTCTAAAACTACAAGTAAATTATGCAATATGCAAGGAAAACAGGCTGCCGGTTCCCTCACAAAACCTGTTTCTGCGCCACTTTTTCATCAACAGGTTTTATATCGTTTTTCATTTTTTTGTTTTTTCCAAACATAGTCGCAACTATCAATCCTAAAATAACTCCAACAGCAAGAGTAATAATAAGAAGAACAATTTTGGGCAGGTCAATTGTCCAGAAAAAGAGAGTCATTATTGTTTGTTCCGTATTTTGAGAAACAAAAATTGTAAAGAGCACTATAAGAACTAAAAGTAATATTAGTTTAAAACGCATTTAATCTCCTTTAATTTTGCTTTTCACTTGTCTGGATATAAATCGGTGTAGAGCTGCTTTTAAGATGAATGTCTCTCTGCGGATAGGGAATTTCGACTCCATTATTTGCAAACTTATCAAACACCGAATAGTAAATCTGGCTTTTTAAAACACCAGGGCGATTGATATATTCACGTGTCCACACCCTAAGATTAAAAACAAGAGAGCTTTCACCAAACTCATCAAAGAGTACATCGGGTTTCGGTTCTTTCAGAACGCCTTCATTTTCATTTGCAATTTCAAGTAAAAGCTTTTTAATTTTTTGCGGATCTTCTTTATATGAAACTCCTACCCGGAAATTTAAACGAATGTTTCTATCAATATGACTCCAATTAATAACTTTTGAAGAAATGAAATCCGAATTAGGCACAATAATAGAAATATTATCATTGGTGATTATTGTTGTTGATCTCATCGAAATTCTTACAACATCTCCGGAAATATCTCCAACTTCAATCCTGTCTCCCACTTTAATAGGTCGTTCAAATAAAATAATAATTCCGCTAACGAGGTTATTAGTAATATTCTGAAGACCAAAACCGATACCTACACCTAAAGCACCTGCCAGAATTGTTACTGCACTTAAATCAATTCCTACAGTTTGCAGGACAATTATTAAACCAACAGCGAGGATTAGATACCGGAAAATTGTTCCAACAGCTACACGAACCCCAAGATCAATTTTACTTTTTGCAAGAACCTTGTAAACAATCCATTTTCTTAACTTGCTGGTTACATAAAAAAGCAGGAAAGTAAGAAAGAAAAAATAAATAATTGTCCATAAGGTAATATCTGTTTTGCCCACTGCAATTATATGTATGTTAAGATATTCTCTTAACTGGAAAAAACTATTTTTTATATCCTGCCACATATCGCTGTTTAATTTTTTTCTATATAGATAACATAAGTATAAAGTATCTGGTATTAAGGAATAATGAGGAACTTCTTATATACATATCATATAATTAAAACTGTTTTCAAATTAATTAAAACCATCCTTAAAAAAAAGAAAGCTATTTAAAACGGAAAGAAAACCGGAATCAAAAGAGAGGCAATCAACCAAAAAATAATATTTAATGTTGTCCCCACTTTAAGAAAATCCGTAAATCTATATTGCCCGACATTATAAATCATTGTATTTGTCTGATAACCCACAGGAGTCATAAAGCTTGCAGATGAACCAAACATTATTGCCATTAAAAACGGACGGGGATCTACATTAATTGAAATGGCAGCATTTATTGCAATAGGCGCAAGAAGAACTGCTGTTGCATTGTTAGACATTGACCCAGTAAGAAGCGACGTAAGCAGATATAAAGCCGCTAAAACCACTACGGGACCATAGTCATAAAGATTATCAATCAGTATATCAGAAACCAGAACTGCGGCGCCTGTTTTTTCAAGTGCAAGCCCAAGCGAAAGAATACCTCCCAATAAAAAAATAATTTTCCAATCAATTGCCTGGTATGCTTCATCCAGTTTAATGCTTCCGATGAGCACTAAAAGTACGCAACCTATTAACGCCGAGGCCATAATAGGTAAAATACCAGCGGCAGCAATTGATACAAGTGCTATAACAATTGAAACCGCGGGAATTATTTTCCTTTTTCTGTATTTGGGAAGATCAACTTCCGATACAAGAACAAAGTTCTGATTGTTTTTCAGATAATCATAATTTTCTTTTCTTACTTCTATTAGCAAAGCGTCGCCGGCGTTTAACTTTGTTGTTGCAAAAGCATCGTGCAGAAGCTGCCCCCTGTGTCTTAATGCCAGGGCTGTTGCCAAAAACTTGTTCCTGAAGTTAATTGATTTCAGAGAATGACCTTCCAGTTCGGAGTGGGGTGCAATTATGGCTTCGACTAAAAAAATATCATCAGCTTCTATATCTTCCTGCTTTATTTTAAGATTTGATTTAAGAACTATACCAACCCTTTCCTGTATAGCTCTGATTTTTTCAATATCGCATCTTAATCTTAAAATATCTCCGGCTTCAACAAAAATTGTATTGAGGGGACGCAAAAGTCTGTTTCCATCTCTTATAACATACAAAACATCTAAATCGAGTTCTTTAACCAAAGGAGAATCAACTAATTTTTTATTAATAGCCTTTGCTTCAGGGAGAATAACAATGTCTGTTAAATAATTATTCATCCGGAAGGTTTGCGTTAGATCCGTTTCTTTTTTTCTTTCGGGAATTAAATTTACTCCAATAAAAGCCATATATAAAATGCCGACGATTAATAATATTAACCCGAGTTTTGTAAACTCAAACATCCCGAATTCCGGCTGCCCGTATTGAACGGCTATTGAATTAACAAGAATATTTGTTGATGTGCCGATTAGCGTGCACATACCGCCGAATATTGAAGCAAATGAAAGCGGCATAAGAAGTTTTGAAGGAGCAATCCCATTATCTCTTGCAACTTTTAATAATATTGGGATAAAAACTGCAACTACAGGTGTATTATTAATGAATGCAGATATAAATGCGACTACAACCATAGTTATAACTAATGCAAACGTAAATCCATACCTGAACATTCTTGTACTTATATCTCCAAAAAAAAGAAGCGCCCCGGTTTTATTAAGTGCTACGCTAATAATAAACATTGCGCCTACGGTTATCGTTGCGGGGTTGCTGAATCCTGCAATTGCTTCTCCTGGTGAAATTATTCCGGTTGAAAGTAATGCTGCCATTACTACAATTGCTGTAAGATCTATGGGCATTTTCTCTAATGAAAAGAGAATTACTGCTCCGATAAGTATTATAAGTACAATGGTTATTTCAAGTGTCATAAAGAAACTAAAAAAATCAGATGTACATTTTTATTTGTATTTAAGATAAGGATATTAGAATGCATTATAAATGAGAAAATAATTTAATGTTAGGCTCACTTTAATACAAAGCTCGCTGGTACAAGATGTTCTATTCCTTCGGCAGAAATGTTAATTCTATTTTTATATCTATATATTTCCTTTTAAATAAGTTTTTCTTTTTCTTTCGGGGAATTTTTCAATTGCATAGCGAAGCATTGTTCTCGGCATATTTTTATAATTCCTTTTAAGAAAATTCTCTTCAATTTTAATATCCCTTTTCCCTATTTCACGAAGCATCCAGCCGACTGCTTTGTGTATAAGATCATGTTTATCATTTAAAAGCAATTTTGAAATTTTAAGAGATGTTTTAAAATCATTTTTCTTTATAAAATTAAAAGTTGATAAGACAGCAATTCTTTTTTGCCAGAGATTTCCTTTTGCAAGCCCGAATAAAATTTTTCTTTCCCTTTCAAACAAAAATTCCCCGATAATTTTATCAGCAGAAAGGTCAACAAGATCCCAGTTATTAACATATTTAAGGTTTTTCATATAGAATTTGTAAATCTTTTCTTTCTCTTTTTCATCAGCTTTTTTCATTTTATCAACAAGAATAAAAAGTGCTATAAGTCTTTCCTCATGTATCTTAGATTTTATTAGAATTGAAAGCTCATCAAATCCCAAATTTTTAAATTGCACTGCAATTTTCCTGGAAACAGGAACTTTTAAACCGGCAAATATATCACCCTCAGCATATTCTCCTTTCCCGGTTTTAAAGAACCTTTGGAGAAAACCGGAAAGATAAGTGCTGGAATTTTTCTTAACAGCTTTTTGAAGATCGGTTAAGCTCAATTTTATTCTCTCTGCTAATTTTTATTTTTATTTATAAATAAAAATTACAGCTTATAAAATTAAATTACGATTAGATTGAAAATATTGGTGAGGAAAAAACTGTCAGATCAGTAAACCAAGATTCCCCGCAAAATTTTCTTCCTGATTTAGAAGAATATAATAGTGATGTTTTGAATCCTGAAAATCAAAAAATGAAATTGTATTCTCTTTCAAGTCGCCGTAAAAAACTTTTTTTGATTCATAGTCAAAACCATCAAACGTATCCCCGTTAATTTTCAGATCAATAAATTTAGCGGTGGCAAAATCATAGAGCGAAATTCCTTTTTTATCGGCGCTTCCTGTGAACATTTCATTTTTTTCAGTATCATAAACATTTATTCTTGTATCTGATACTTCACCGGTTATTTCATTATAAGAAGAAGTTGTTTTATCAAATATCTTGGAAATCTCTTTTCCCCCGACAATCTTTCCAATAACATAAGCTACAATTCTTCTTTTATAAATATTCAATTTACTGCTGTTGATTATTTTATTGATTCAATCTTAAAGCAACTACTGTACCGAATGTAAAGCGGATTTAAGGATATTTTACGGAGGTTTTGAAACTTGAATATGAAAATATTTACAATAATTATGTCAATATTATCTCTCTCTCATTTTGGGCAGCAAAAACTTTTATATTTTTATTTTTTTTAAGAATACTTGCTCCTATCCAATTAATTGATGTCTGAATCTCCATGAATAAGAATAACATTTTGCGGGTTAAGTTTATAAACTATCTCGAGAAGTTCTTCCCTCCTTGAATGAGCTGTGAACCTGAAGTTCTTAATTGAACAGTTAACAACAATGGGATCATCAAATTCTGTTAATTTAATTTTACTCCCTCTTTTGGCATTTGCAAAAATGTAACCAGGTGTTTTGGGTTCCATATATCCTACCGTGAAAATAGCAGAGTCTTTCCTGCTAAGCCATTTCTTTCCCAGGCGAAAAGAAATCGTTTGAGGAATCATCATTCCGCTAGGCGCCAGAATTAAAGAAGGGATTTTAAAAAAATTGTTCTCATCTTCAACTTCATAAATATTTTTTTGCGGGATATTTGCTAGTTCGATATCCGCATTAGAATATTTAACAACAAAACGGTTGTAATCATAAATACGGTTTATTTTCCTGCCGAGCCCTCCGGTATAAATATCAGTTTTTATTAATTTTCCTTCAGACATCAGGTTCCATATTATTGTTAATAACTCCTGGGTTTTCCCAAGAGAAAAAACCGGGATTAATATTGAACCGCCTTCATTTAAAATTTTATTTGCTTCTATTGCGAACCTTTCTTTTTCATCTTTCCATGTTTTCAGCATTGAAGAATCAGTACTGCCATAGGTTGTTTCCATAATTAAAGTATTAACCGATGTTCCGGGAAGTTCAGCCCCAGCAAGAAGCTCCTGATTATTTAAGTTTATATCGCCTGTAAAAAATATTTTTTGTTCTTTATCTTCAATTAAAATTCCTGCGGAGCCTAAAATATGCCCCGCATCAAAAAAAGTTACCTTTATTGGTTCGCTAGATTTATGATTATAACCTGAAAGAAAAAAATTTTCACCATAAGCTTTATACTCAATTGATTGAATAAGCAAATCAATTTCTTCGTGAGAATATAACTTCACATCTTCGTCCGGTATTTGTTCCTTCCAAATCAAAACAGAATCGTGAAGAGTTAACTCAGCAATTGCCCGGGTTTGAGGAGTTGTTATTATTCTTATATAAGGATGTCTTTGAACCAGGAAAGGCAGGGCGCTTAAATGATCCTGGTGAGCATGCGAAATTAATAGAAAATCTATAGGCAAATCTCTGATAAGATCAAATGCAGGTAAAGCTTCCAATCCGGTTTTTTGCGGATGCATACCACAATCGAGAATTATTCCTGTCCCTGAAATATTTAAATAAAAGCAGCTTGCCCCAATTTCGCCGGCACCGCCGAGTGGAAGAAAACTGAACATTAGTTCTGCTGAATGTAATTAGTCATTTGCAATCAAATGTTATAGGGTATATGGTAAAGGGTATAAAGTAAAACAGAAAAATTAATGGTAAATATAATTAAAGGTATGATAATTTAATGGCAATAAAAAAGAGGCTGTCTCAAAAGTAATATTTATTCAAACGTCATTCCCGCGTAAGTGGGAATCCATTTCATTTTCAAAAATTTTGGATTCCCGTTTTCACGGAAATGACATTAAAACAAGACTTCCGAGACAACCTCTTTAGGTATTAATTTGCAATGTTTAATTTTTATATTACTTCAATAAAGTCATTTTAATTGCTTTAGAATATTTACCAGCCGAAAGTCTTGCGACATAAATACCCGCGGGTAAATTCTCTGAATTAAAATCAACCGCATATTCTCCGGCAGAATAACTATTATTTATAAGCTTTGTTATTTCATTTCCCAAAATATCATAAATAGTTAAATCAACATGCGACTGTTCAGGAATGCTGAAATTAATTTTGGTGGTTGGATTAAATGGATTCGGGTAGTTTTGGGTTAATCCAAAATTTTCGGGAAGTTCTGAATTAATTTGTTTTACCGAACTTGATGGTCCAAAACTAAAATCATCAATCAGTGCAGTTGCACCAACTACCGGATCATTTTCACTTGTATCATAAATTGCAACCCATATATAACCAGAATCTGGTGCAAGTGCTGCATCTCCAAATGTTTCAATATCAAAATTAAATTGGGTATAACCAGATGCTGCTATACCTATATCTATGCTGCCAAATCCAATTAAAGTTCCGTTTCCAGTTAACCAGGCAGTTATATTTAGTACTTCTGAAGCTGTAGCCGGCTGGAATTGATAATAACCGCTCAAACTTCCATATACCTGACCTAGAGGAAATTGCACAGACTGAAGAAAAGGAGGTAAAGCCGTACCACTTGCATTAGCTGTTTGTAAAAGTGCAGCAAAAGAACCTGTGTGTGCTGTGTTTGATTTTGTAACCGTTGTCCAAAGAGTTGGTACATTATTGGGGGTCCAATCCTGAGGAGTATTAACGTCTATCCAGTTTTCAAATCCCGCATTAGGAATTTGAGGAAAGATATTTAGTTGAGAAACAAAAACTAAAATGAAAAGGAACTTTGTATAAAATTTCATATGCACTCCTTTTTTTTACTTACCTGAAAATAATCTCAATTCATATATTCTACAAGAGCTAAAAAAATTATTTTATTGCCCAGATAACATCGGCAATAGTTTCATTTTCTCCCTCAAAATTGAACTTCATCAAGTAATTTGGATTAAAACCAAGCATATAATACTCAATTTCTTTTTTCAGCCAGGAAATTTCTGCTTTTAATTTCCAATGTTCACCTGCTGCTGAATAAAGAACCAGTATAAGCCTGTTTTTAAAATGCATTCTTTTTTCCTGCGATTGATTTTTATACAGCCACCTTATTAAATCATCCGTGTTCATTATAGCTTCCTTAAGGGTTTTGTTATAAGCTTTAGGAAAGACAGTTGTTTTGTGATCAAAGGTAAAACCCTGGATGGTAAAGTCAACCAGGTGATCTTTTTCATCAAGTGCCGGGGTAACATTCGGAAGTGAGCAAAATATTTTTTCAACTGCCTGAGCCGACCAGAAGTTATACCAGCGATTTAAAGCATAGTTGAAATATTTTTCGTAATCAGTCCCTCCTTTATCATGATTAAAACGGGTTTTTATTTCATCAAGGATTTCTTCAAATAAAAAAATGTCGTATATAAAGTTTGTTTGATTATCAAATAAGTCATTTTGTTTTTGTCCCCACTCATAAGGATATGATAAACGTTTTTTAAGTTCAGCTTCAATTTGTTTAATTGAAGAACCTGATTCATCTGTCATTCATCATTCTTTCTGAAATAAAAAAATATATTCATGTTTGAAAATGTAAAAGCCGCCAGCCAAAGCTCTGTATCTCCATAATTCTTTCTGGGTCATTTTTCCTTTAGTCTCATCAAAATTTTTTACAATAATTGATTTCAATTTGTAATCTCTTTTAAAACCTCCTGCATTGTAAAAAAGCCAAGGGGTATCCATTCTCCTTTAGAATATTTATCTCCAATTACTAAAGCAAAATATCTTTTTTTATCAAGGAGAGGAAAAGTTTTATCAACAATCCCGCCGAATAGTTTTAAGAAATCATCGATTGTTTTGGCATTGGAGAGATCATTTTTATTTTTACTAAATTTAATAATGTCCCAGTAGGGAGGGTGCATAATTAAAAATTGAACCGAGGATGTTCCAATTCTTTTCAACTCTTTTTTATAATTTATAATTGAACTGTCGCCATTAATAATTTCAGTAATAGTCTTACCGCTGGCCTTTTCATTTTCCACAACTTTCTTTGCTGATGATGCAATGTTTTCAATCAGTTCAATTCCAATCCCGTTTCTGCCAAGTCTTTTGCATTCAATTAAAGTTGTACCGCTCCCAAGAAAAGGATCCAGCACCCATTCATCTTTTTTAGTAAATCTCCTTAGCAGCTGGTTGGGAATTTGAGGGATAAAATTTCCCCAGTATGATGCTTTATGTTCACCGGAACGGTCTCTTTTTTTTAGAACCCACAGGCTGTCAGTTAAAATATCATCATATTCTTTCCAGCGGTTCAGGTTAAGATCATTTATCTTTCCCTTTTTTTCCTCCTTAATACTTTTAATTAATCTTTTGAGATAATATTTGCTCCTTTCAAGTGTTAAAGTGTTAATTATTTGGTTTAATTCATTAAGGATATATTCTGAATTAATTTCCTTTGATGTTTCATTTAAAATTATTTTTATTTGAATATTACCTGTTAACTTTGCAATTGCTGATTTAATTCCGGTGAGTTCATTTTTTAGATGCTTCAGGTCGTCTGAATCAAGCAGTGTTTCCAAAAGGCCGATGTTCAGATTTTTCATTTTGTATTAGGCGGAATTTATAAAAAATATAAGTGAGGTTAATTAACCTAATCAACAGACGGGATAAAAATAACAATAAGGATTTAAAATAGTAAGAATATTTTGTCCTTCCCCTTCGCCAGCTTTGTGAAATTAAACTTCAGTGGTAATTTTTCTGCCGCTTATATATTCTTCAAGCTGTTCAATAACAAATGCTTTTTCATCAATAACAGCTTTAACAACGTCACCTATGGAGATAACCCCAACAAGCTTTTCATTATCCAGAACAGGTAAATGACGGATTCTTTTATTTATCATAATTGCCATACATTCTTCCGCCGTACGATGAGGCTGTACAAATAAAACTTTATCTGACATAATTTCTTTTACTTTGGCTTCCCTTGAAGATTTTCCTAACAGGATAACTTTTCGGGCATAATCTCTTTCTGATAAAACCCCGACAATCTTTTCTCCTTCGAGAACTATTAAAGCTCCAACGCCATTATCTGCCATAATTTTAAGGGCTTCAAAAACCGTTGCGTCAGGTAAAACAGAATAAACATTATTACCTTTACTTCTTAGCATTGCTGAAACTGTTTTTACCATTTCCTGCCCTTTCTTTTTTGTTTTATACGAATTATCAGGAACATCTTAATTTATTATGAAAAATTCAGCGACGGTTTACCTTGTAAAATGGAACATAGGATTTAAAGTTTTTATTGTCAATTATTTTTTTTAATACCCTTCTTTTTCAAAAAGGGTAAATATTAAAAATAAAAAAGAATTGGATTTGGGATTTGGTCAAGGATTAAATGCAAAAACTGAAAACACAAAATAACCTCCGGGGTAATTAAACCCCGGAAGGTTATTATATCATTAGTTAATAATAAACATTAGACCTGCTTTAATAATAAAGAAATCGCTGTTTATTTCGCTGGAGCCCGGTACATCTTTAAAATGATAATTAATAAAAGTATAACGGAAATCGGAAGTAAGAAAAGCTTTTTCACCTAACGGAATATCAACGCCTGCACCAAAGTGCCAGCCGAATTCCTGTGATGTCCTATCCGGTAAATCCACTGGCAAATTATTGAACTCGATTTTTGTATTATACCATCCGACCCCGGCTAAACCATAAATTTCCGGAACTATATAAAATAACCCGGATAAAAGAACAGGCCATTGGGTTACCTGTATTGCACCATTCCGGTACTCTTCCTGTCTATAGTTAAGAGAACCTTCAAAGCCTAATGCATTTGTAAGCTTTAACTTTATAGCACCACCAAACAGGAATTTTCCATCATCGGCATCAGCAGCTTTATGCCAGCCGATTTGCGGACCAATTGATACCGGATTTTTAATATCCTGAGCTTTACAAAATGTTCCTATTATAAATATTGCGAATACTAAAATTAATTTCCTAGACATATATTCCTCTTTCATTTTATTAACAAATCACGGTTGAATATAAATGTTAGGTCTGTTAGGGAGTGTGATAAAAACTCATTGTGTGATAAGGTAAGGAATTTGAGATAACTCTTTATTTTATAAAGAGGAATTTTGTGAGCACAACCACTTATTTAATTTGAGTGTTATTTAAAATCTGAAACTTATTGAAAAATTATTTGGCTGCTAATTTTACCAGATCAATTTCTTTCTTTTTTAATTCCTTCCCCGAAGGCATTTTATTATTGAGCATAAGAAATTCAATAGCCGCCATTTCTGTATCTCTTTTATTTCCGACTGCAGCAGCAACTTTATTATTCTTAATTAAAAAAGAAATAAACTTTTCAGAATCAATATTTCCCCAAACTATTGTTTCATCCCAGTCTTTTGCGTACCCGACATATCTAATATTTAACCCCGCCTGTTCCGTCCAAAAGAAAGGCTGTTTATCAAATTTTATTTTTTTACCAGCCATATTAAATCCGGCAATGCGACCCTGCTGTCCCGCAACCCGCCAGTGTTCGATTCTTATATGATTACCATTATAAGGAAATTTTGCAATATCACCGGAGACAAAAACATCTTCATTATATTGAAGATACTCATTAACCTTTATGCTTCCATCTTTCTCAAGATTAATTCCTTTGATAAAATTTGTTGCCGGTTTAACGCCAATTCCAACAACAACCAAATCACAATTAATTTTTTCACCGTTTGATAGAACAACTGAACTAACTTTTTCATCTCCTTCAAATTTTTCAACATTAGAGCCAAGCTTAAATTTAACACCATGTTTTTCCTGGAGATTTTTTATCAGGCCGCCAATTTCTTTTCCAAAAATATTTTTAAAAGGAATATCTTCGGGGGCAACAACTGTAACATCCAGCTTTCTTTCAAGAAGATGAAATGCAACCTCAAGTCCTATAAAACTAGCGCCGACGACAACTATCCTGCTCATATTTTTTACTGCATCAATAATTTTATCACAGTCATCAAGACTTCTTAAATAAAAAATATCTTCAAGATTAGATCCCGGAATATTTAACTTTAAAGGGATTCCTCCCGTCGCTAAAAGTATTTTGTCATACTTTAAAATCCTGTTATCATCAAGACATATTTCCTTTTTATCGATATTAACTTCCTCAACTTTATGGCTGAAGATAAAACCAATATCATGTTTCTTAAAAAATTCAATATCGCGCAAAGGCATCCATTCAGGCGGTGCTTCACCAGATAAATAAGCTTTACTCAAATTCGGGCGATCATACGGAGTTCTCACTTCCTGAGTTATTATAGTAATAGTTCCTTTAAAGCCTCCTTCGCGTAATGCCTGTGCTGCTGAATTGCCCGAGGCTCCTCCGCCAACTATTAAAAAATTTCTTTTATCTGATGAATCAGCTTCAACCATTTCCGGAATCCTGGATGATTCTAGTTCATCGGGAAGAATTACAAAAACATCATCATTTTTTATTCTCGTTTCATACCTTGGTAAAGAATCATTTGCCGGTAGATTAAACAAATCCCCGGTTTTTGCATTAAAGCATGCATGATGCCATGGACACATTATTATTCCATTGTTTAAAACTCCTTCGGCAAGCGGTCCGCCATAATGAGTGCATTTAGAACCTAATGCGAAATATTCATTATCCAGCCTTACAAGAAGTATTTCTTTATCCTCATCAATCTTAATTGATTTCATCTGGCCATTATTAAGATCATTTATTTTTCCTGCTTTGAATTCCTTTAAACTCATCTTTCCTCCGTTAACAGTTTCAGTTCGAATTAATTTAGTGAGTAATCATTTTAAATATAAAATTATAAGAAGGTCTAATTCAAATCTTATTTCTGATTTAAACCATCCTGTGTCCTCTGGCATCAAACAAATAACCAAAAAAAGAAGGAGATAAAAATGAAAAAAGGATTAATAATCCCGTTTGTTCTGTTCGTTATATCTGCTGTTTTAGCAGGAGGTTTTCAGCTTTCAGTTGAATCAGGATCCGGTAAAGAACAGGCATTGATAATTAAAACTTTCGGATGCCATGTTCCATCGGATGCAAAACTTTTGGGTACTGCAGAGGGAATTATAAACGGAGAAAGAAAAACTGTTAACCTTCAGATAAAACATAAGGAGAAAGGAATTTTTGCTGCTGCAAAGCAATGGACTGATGAAGGGGTATGGGTTATAATAATAAAAGGAAATTACAATGGTATGACATCTAATGCTATTGTTGAAGTTGATGGAAAATCTAATCTGAAACTTGCAAAGGGTGAAATGGTCAATGATTTGAAAGTGAAAATTGTAAACAGGGAAATTAATCTGGAAGAGATAACTAAGCTTTTAGCCGATCTGAATAAAAACTATACAGGAGTTTAATTCCTATTCGCCTTCAGGGTTGGAAATTAATCTGACCCTGAAGATTTATTTCATAAACTAAAATCAAGCTGAAGCATTGGAATAATAAAAGTGGAGTTTTTTGATTCTTCAAAATTTAATTCAAAGAAAAATCTTACAGCAAAATCCAACCTGGTCCATTTATTTAAATTTGCGTAAAGTCCGGGAGATAAATTTAGAAATCCGGCAAAAGCCTCGCCCCTCTGATCTTTTATATTATAATGAGGATCTAAAATGTAATAGTCATCATCATACCTATTTGGCTGAAAATCAATCAGGCTTTGCCCTGTAAAACCAAAACCTAAAAGAAAATTTGCCGGCAGATCATCATAAATTGTATTTAAAGTAATATTTAAATAAAGATTAAGATTTGTAGAAGATCCTTTATCTTTGAAAAAAATAACTTCTGAATTAGCAGAGCCATCATGGCGGATGACAACTGTAGAAGCAGCATAAGAATATTTTTGCCAGATAACTCCTCCATCGAAACGAAATCCCATATTTTCTGATTGAGAAAAAAACCCAAGACCAACTCTGTATCCATAAAGATTGGTTTTATCTTTTGCAGACATACTAAATCCACTGGATAAAGCTGCTTTCCTTGATATCGCAATATCAAAATCCAACCCCACGAAATAATCGGGAATATTCCAATGAAGATTTTCTCCTTTAAATTCATAAGTGTTCGCGTCTGAAACTTCTGTATATGTAACATTGCTGCCGCTTATTACGGTATCAACTTCAAAAATATTTTTTGAATCAACCTTAGTGTGACCATCAATTAATCCGTTATATCTTTTATTGGAATTATAAAAAAACTTTGGCGAAATTGTAAAAACAGTTGAGTCCCTGCCCGTCACTCTGATTGGCGGCTGGTTAATTGGCCCTTTAACATCAACATCCTGAACATATAAATAGTCGGTTACTGAAGTTCCGCAGGAGCAGAAACAAAATAAAAATAAAATGAATGAAAATATTTTTAAATAAGATTGCGCCGATAGGATTTTTGATGTTTTCATATTTAAACCCAAAGTCTTATTAAATTAAGGAAATTTCTCTTTGAACTGCTACATATTTTTTAAGGTTTATTTTAGAAAGGCAAAAGTTGGTAAGTAACAATCAAAAACTTAATCGATAATTCGGCCCGAATGGATTTTTAAAATCTAATTGAGCTTAAGCCACTTACTTAAATTATTCACTCTCTATTCCTGCATATTTCATAACAAATTCAGGTGCGGGTAAATCTGTTTTGAAAATTTCTTTATTCAATCCTTTTGTTAAAGCCCACCTGTGAAGCCAGGAAATTCCTCCGGCGCCAAAAAAATTATCTTCGGAGTTATACGCTTTATCTTCAAGAGCATCTTTTAAAGCAATAAATTTATATCCTCTTTTAATCATCATATCTGCAAGCTTATCAAAATTATCTGCATTAATTTTATTTGCATGTATTAAAAGTATCTGTTTTATTTCGTGCCCGAATAATTCTCTGGAGACAAATTCAAAATGTTCAAATTTGCTTTCTATATAAGGGATATAAGCATCAGCTATTTTTTTCATCATAATTGAATCATTATTAAGCAGCGCTTTTTCATATCCGCGGGCGAATACCCAATCTGAGTTATCTATCGTTACCGGCGCAATTTTATAATTATGTTCTTTTAAGAAATTATTAAGTGAATCTCTTGTTTCGACATTTCTGCCTGTATGAAGATAGGGATGCCGGAAATAAATTAATTCTCCGCCGGCGTTTTCAATAAGACCTCTAATTATTTGTTCTCCTTTAAGCAGATCTTCAAAATAATCTTTAGCGGGAATTTGATGCAAACTTTTATGGGAAAATGTATGATTGCCTAAATCCAAACCTGCATTAAGCCATTGCTTCAGTAAATTCACTCTCTCTGAAACAAGAGAATCATCTTTATATAGCTTGCCCTCATTTACAAATCCAATTGCAGGCACATCATACTTTTTCAGTTTGGTTAATAAATCACTTGTTAACTTCTGTTGAAAATTTATATCTGTTACAGTTGATGCAGCCGGCAGGTCATCAATTGTAACAGCAACTTCTCTGGTTTGTGCAAAAGTTGCTGCTGCTGTAATGGCAAGGAAACAAAATGCGTTTAATATATTTCTCATAATTCACTTTATTGAAACGGATGATAGACTATATATTATTATTTACAAAGGGTTAAAGTAATTTTTTTTCTGCTCATTGAAGTAATTCTCTCGCTCTTGCAAGCGCATCATCAATATTTGAATGAATATTCTGCTCACCAATCTTTTTCAGCAATCCCGAATTATCAAAAGCCATAAGAGGTTGTGCATGAACTCCCGAAAAAATTACCTCGGTCCCTTCTTTTCTTGAATCGCGCAATACCTCTTCAAGAACGTGAAGACCTGTTGAATCAATAGCCGGAACATTTCTCATTCTTATTATTCTAACTCTGGGCGGGTTTTCTATTATCTCGGCTGCTTCTTTAAACTTTTCCACTGCACCAAAGAAAAAAGGTCCATTGATTTCAAAAACTTCAACGCCGGCAGGCACATCTTTTTTATCTATTGCCATTGGGTCAATAACAGTTTCTTCCTCATCGGATAGTTCACGTGTAACAACACCAACGTTTGTAACCATTGCCATTCTTCTCATAAAAAGAAATACTGCAAGCACCATTCCTATCTCAATCGCAACTGTAAGATCAATTATTACTGTCAGCCCAAAAGTTGTTAACAGAACAGCAACATCACTCTTAGGGCTTTTCAAAAGACTTCTGAAAGTTCTCCACTCACTCATATTATAAGCAACAATAACAAGAATTGCTGCAAGTACCGGCATCGGAATTAACCTGGCCCATTGTCCGAAGAAAAGCATAATAAATAAAAGAACAACAGCGTGAACTATTCCGGCTACAGGGGTCTTCCCTCCATTTTTAATATTTGTTGCAGTTCTTGCAATGGCACCTGTTGCGGGGATTCCGCCAAAGAACGGAGTAATAATATTTGCAGCTCCCTGGGCAATAAGTTCCATATTAGAACGATGTTTTCCACCAATCATTCCGTCAGCAACAACTGCAGAAAGTAATGATTCTATGGCAGCAAGAATTGCTATGGTTGTGGCAGGTTGAATTAGATTCCTTATTATGGGAAGATTAATCTCAAACCTGCCGGGTGAAATATTTGATGATATTTCTCCAAATCTGCTTCCAATAGTTTCCACCGGAATATTAAAAACAGCTACCACTATAGTTGATAATAAAAGAGCAATTAGTGAACCGGGAATTTTGTGTGAAAACCTTGGCCATAAAATCATTATTATAAGTGATCCTCCCGCTATTAAAATGGAATAAGGATTTATTGTATAAATATATTCTGAATACACCTTAATCTTTTCTATAAAATCTGCCGGAAGGTTTTCTATATTAAACCCTAGGAAATCCTTTATTTGTGAAGTAAAGATTATTAAAGCAATTCCGCTTGTAAATCCAACAATAACAGGGTGCGGAATAAATTTTATTATCGAACCGAATCTTGCCAAACCCATTATAATGAGGATTACCCCAGCCATAATAGTGGAGATAAACAAGCCGTTTAAACCATAATTCTCTATAATAGAATATACTATAACAACAAAAGCTCCTGTTGGTCCCCCAATCTGAACTTTGCTTCCGCCTAAAGCAGAAATAATAAACCCGGCAATAATTGCTGTAATTAATCCTTTTTCAGGAGTTACCCCGGAAGCAATAGCAAATGCTATGGCTAATGGCAAGGCAACTATCCCCACAATCAAACCTGAGGTTAAGTCCGAAAAAAATAATTTTCTGTTATATTCTTTTAGAGAGGAAAACAGCTGGGGTCTTAGCATATTATGATTTTAACGATAATTGTTTTTTAATGCAGGGAGAAAGTTAATAAAGATGCGATGAATTTAAAAAATGGTTTTAATGTTGAATTATATATCTTCGGTTTTTAAGATTAAAGTTTTATTCTATTTTCATAAAAAGAGAATTTAAAGATTCCGCAAGTGTTGGGTGAGCAAAAATTCCCTCTCTTAATACTTTATAATTGAGTTTTGCCATCATAGCAATCTGAAGCATTGCCATTATTTCTCCCCCCTCCATTCCAAGAATTGCGCAGCCTATAATTTCATCACTCTTTTTATCAATAATAACTTTCATTAAACCTTTTGTCTCTCCTGTTTCAATAGCCCTTGCAATATAATCCATCGGCAATTTTGCTACTGCAAAATCAAAACCCTTCTCTGCAGCTTCTTTTTCACTTAAGCCAACTCTTCCAAGCTGCGGATCAGTAAAAACAACATAAGGAATTTGTCTTCCTTTTATGGTAGCATTTTCTCGTTCAAGAATATTTTTTTTCAGAATTCTGAAATCATCATAAGAGATATGAGTGAATGCCGGACCGCCCTTTACATCACCGATAGCGTAAATATCTTCCACACTCGTTTCAAGTTTATCATTCACTTTTACAAAACCTTTTTTGTCAAGTTCAACTCCGGCAGCAGAAAGATTAAGAGAATCGGTGTTTGGAGTTCTCCCTGCGGCAGCAAGCAAATGTGTGCCGCTTATAAATTTATTTTTAGAATTTTTTAGACCTGCTTTTATTTTCCCGCTTTTTGTTTTCTCAACTTTAATTACTTCTTCATTTAAGAGAATTTTTATTCCATCTTCAGAAATTATTTTATAAACTTCATCTGCTATGTCTTTATCTTCTCTTGCAAGAAGTTGATTACCATGCTGAATGATTGTAACCTTGCTGCCGAATCTTCTGAACATTTGCCCGAATTCAAGTCCTATATAACCGCCGCCGATAATAATTAAATGTTTTGGAATCTCTTTTAACTCCATTATTGTTGTCGAGTCAAGAAAAGAAATATTTTTTAAACCTTCAATGTCCGGAACCGAAGGACGGCAGCCGGTATTGATAAAAATTTTTTTGCCATTTATTAATATTTTTTCTTTGCTTTTTTCAATTGCTATGGTTGTTTTATTTTCAAAGCTTGCCCTGCCTTCAAAAAATGTAATGTTATCCTTTCCCTTTAATCTTTTATTAATTCCCTCCCTGAAGCTTCCCACAATTTGTTTTTTCCGTTTTCTTACATCATTCATTTTAACTTTAAAAGATGAAACATCAACACCATAAACTGAAGCCCGTTTAACAAGATCAGCTGCTTTTGCGCTTGCAACCATTGTTTTAGTTGGTGTGCAGCCATAATTAATACAGGTTCCCCCTGCATAGCTTCTTTCAATAACGGCAGTTTTCCAACCTGCATTGGCAAGAGCCTGTGCAAGAGGAACACCGCCCTGCCCGGTTCCGATTATAACTGCATCGTATTCTGTTTGATCTTTTTTAGGGTGCTTCATATTTCTCCTCTAATAATTTTTCATAGCCATAATCAAGAAATCGCTAATAACTTCGCGCATTGATTATTTATTTTGATTAATTCTAATTACATAGCTTGAATCTTAAAGATAAGATTTATATTCTGTTAAAATAAGTAAAGGTTTTATTGATGAAGTTGAAGAGACGCACAAAGCTTCCCGTTCCGGGTCATTTCGATGAAGATAACGCAGGAAAAATCTGGAAAGTTGGCTATCAGCAATTAGCTGAAAATGCAATTGAATGGCGAAGCAAATTCAATCTTCAACCAGCATCAGAAGATAAAATAAAAATCTGCCTGCTTCTTATTGATGTCCAAAATACTTTTTGCATCCCTGGTTTTGAACTTTTTGTAGCCGGTCGTTCCGGAACAGGTGCAGTTGAAGATAATAAAAGACTGTGCAAATTTATTTATCGCAATCTTGATATAATTACTGAAATAATTCCAACAATGGATACTCACCAGGCGACTCAAATCTTTCATTCAATCTTTTTAATTAATGATAAAGGCAAACACCCGGACCCTTTTACATTAATTTCTTATGAAGATATTGAGAATGGTAAATGGAAAATAAATCCCCCCGCTTTAAAGTTTTTAGGATATGATTTAGAGAAAGCACAGCAGTATCTTATTCATTATACAAAAACATTAAAAGAAAACAGCAAATATGATCTCACTATATGGCCTTACCATGCAATGTTAGGTGGAATTGGGCACGCGCTTGTTCCGGCAGTTGAAGAAGCGATATTCTTTCACAGTGTTGCAAAATTCAGTCAACCTGGTTTCCAGATTAAAGGAAGAAATCCATTAACCGAACATTATTCTGTTTTTGGACCTGAGATTACAACTGATGCAGAAGGAAATAAAATTGCTGATAAAAATTCAGCTCTTATTAATAAGCTCATGAAATATGACGTTATCATAATTACCGGGCAGGCAAAGAGCCATTGTGTTGCATGGAGTGTTGATGATCTTTTAAAAGAAAAGAAAGAGATTGCAAACAAAATTTATCTTCCTGAAGATACAACTTCACCGGTTGTTGTTCCGGGCATTGATTACACTGTTGAAGCAGAAAAAGCTTTTAAAAAATTTGAAGATGCGGGAATGCATATTGTTAAAACTTCTCAGCCAATTGAAGAATGGGAAGGGATAAACTTTTTTTAGATTCCTGCTTTCGCGGGAATGACATTTAATTTTTTCATCGCAATCTCAGCAATATATTTCCCAATGCTTAAAGAAGCAGTTGCTGCCGGTGAAGGGGCATTAAGTACATGAACCTGTTTTTCAGTTTCAATAATTCTGAAATCATCAACTAACTTTCCGTTTCTATCTAAAGCCTGTGCACGTACCCCTGAACCGCCGGGAATAATATCTTCATCTTCAATTGATGGAACTAATTTCTGCAATGCTTTCACAAAGAGTGATTTGTCAAGCGATCTTCTGAATTCATTGATTCCCATTTTATAATGCTGCTTTGCCATTCGCCAAAAACCAGGATAAAAAAACATTTCTGCAATATCTCCGAACGAAATATTATTATAAGTGTATCCTTCTCTTTTAAATGCAAGAACAGCATTCGGACCGGCTTCAACTCCGCCTTTTACCATTCTTGTAAAATGAACACCAAGAAATGGAAACTTCGGATCGGGAACAGGATAGATTAAATTCTTAACAAGATATTCTTTCTCTTTCTTTATCTTATAATATTCTCCCCTGAATGGAATAATCTTAACATCAGGATTTAAGCCGCATTGTTTCGCGATTCTGTCTGATTGCAGACCGCCGCAGTTTATTAAAATCTTACAATTAAAATCTCCAGCAGTTGTTTCAACGACTAAATTATTTGATGAAGAAACGGCATTCAAAAATCTGCAGGAGGTTAATACTTCCCCGCCGTTTTCAATTATTAAATCTTTAAACTTATTTGTAACACCAATGTAATCAACTATTCCTGTTTCCTTAACTAATAAACCTTCTTCACCTGAAGCATAAGGTTCATATTCTTTTATCTCTTCTTTAGAAAGTCTTTTTATGCCTTGAATACCATTCGCATTTCCTCTTTGCTCTATATCATTAAGAACAGAAAATTCATTTTGTGAGGTCGCCACAATTATTTTCCCGCATCTTTCATAAAGAATATTATACTTCTCACAAAAAGTGTAAAGCAGTTCTCTTCCACCAGAACATAATTTTGCTTTTAAAGAACCGGGTTTATAATAAATCCCGGAATGTATAACTCCGCTGTTATGACCGGTTTGGTGTTCTGCAAGATTTTTTTCTGCTTCAATAACCAGTACAGATCTTATTCCATTCTGCTGAAGTGAAAGAGCAGTTGCTGTTCCAACAATTCCACCGCCGATTATGATTGCATTATAAATTTTGTTATTCATTTAATTGAGCAGAAATATTTTTTATTTTATCAAAAAGAAAATTATGAAAAAAAGAGTTACAGTGTTCGGCAGCGCTTTCCCAAAAAATGGGGAGAAGCAATATAATATTGCGTATCAATTGGGAAAATTAATTGCCGAGAAAGGCTTCGATGTTGTTACCGGCGGATATCGTGGTATAATGGAAGCTGTTTCCAAAGGAGCAAAAGATAACGGAGGAATGGCGACGGGCATTACACTCAATTATGTAAAAAGTAAACCGAACGAATATCTTGATAAAATAATTTCCTGCGATACACTTTTTGAAAGAATAACAAAATTAGTTGAGCTTGGCGATGCTTATATTATTCTGCAGGGAGGAACAGGAACTCTTCTGGAACTCGCAGTTGTATGGGAATATCTTAATAAAAATTTAATGATAACAAAACCGGTTGTCTGCCACTCAAAAATGTGGAAAGAGATTGGCAAAATAATTAATAAGCAGCTTCTTTTGGAGGGCAGAGATACAAACAGGATTTCTTTCTTTGAGGATATAGAAGAGATGGTTGAGTTTATAGAAAATTGCTTTCTTGACAATTAAGCAATTTGACAATTATTGTTTAACTTCCATCATTTCTTTCACTGCTTCGTAAACCATATCAACATCAATTTCTTTTATGCATTTAAACTTAACATCATCTCTAAAACACTTTAGCGGTTTAGGAGTGTAGAAGAAACAGGGTGAGCAGGAAAGATTCAAAGAAACAATTCTGTAGTCTGTTTTCCATGGGTGAATATAAAACCTGTTAGTGGGTCCAACTATTGCCACAACTTTTAATTCCATTGCAGAAGCTACATGCATCAGGCTTGAATCATTTGTAACAAAAATATTACATCTTTTCATTACGGCTGCAGATGCAGCCAGGTTATTTGATTTTACAACAAATATATTAGGTGATTTTACTTTTGAAGCAATATATTCCTTAAGATCATTTTCTTCGGGTCCGCCGAATAACAAAACCTTTGCATTATCTTTTTCAATAAGCAATTTGGCAAGCCGGGCAAATTTTTCCGGTTCCCATCTTCTTTTAATATGATTTTTTAAAGTTGCACATCCCGGATGAAAACCAACAACAAAATCTTTTTGTGTAATGTTAAGATGATTTAAAAAATTCCTGGCAAAGAAATTATCTTCTTCGGAGAGGGGAAATTCAAGGAAGTTATCACTTTTGGATTCATTAAAAGATTTATTAAGAATTTTTTCTACAAGCTTAATGTTGGTTTCAACATTATGTTCTGTATCGTTTTCCGTAATTCTTATATTATTAAGAAATCCAAAATTCTTTTTATCCTTTCTTAAATAATTAATGCCGGCTCTTTTTTCTGCACCAATTAAGAAATTAACAATATTATATTCTTTCCTGTTTGAGGGATAAACATTTACGGTGAGGTTGTATTTCTTCCTTAGGGAAAAAATAAATTTTATTGAAGAAAAAAATCCTTCTTTAAGAAAATCAAAATAAATAACATTGTTTATGTTCTTATTTCTTTCAAACATTTCCCTTGCACTGCCTATCATTACAAGTGCATCAATTTCTGCATCGGGCATTTCTTTTTTAAGAATGCTTAATGCTGGAGTAAACATTAATGCATCGCCAATACCCGAGAGTGCAAGAATAAGAATTTTCATTTCTTTTAATAAAAAAATAAGCGGCTTTTACACCGCTTAAATTGAAATCCATTATTAATTTTCAGAATCACTTAACTTTTCCCGTATCATTAGCTACACTGTCTTTCTGCATAAGCTTCTGATATTTTTCAATATTGGTTTTAACTGTAGGATCGTTCGGAAACATAACTTCAAGCCGACGCCATAACTCTAGCGCTTTATCGTATTCATTAAGATTATCATAAAGCATCATTAATACTCTGTAAGGATCATAATACGACTGTGTAAAATTCGGGTTCTCATTAATTTGCTCAAGAGCCAGCTTCTCAACTTCAACGGAATATTCTTTGTATTTATCCATTGCCCCCGCATTATAGTAAAGATTAGAGATTTCATAAAGCAATCCGAAAGGCATTGGTCTTATTTCTCTCGGGATTTTCTTTTGCATCAGATCAAGAGTTTGTATTGCAAGATTATTTTGATTTGTATTAATATAGTAGAGACTTAATCTTATAAAAGAATTACGATAATTCTGAATTAACCTACTATGGTTTTCATCAAAGAAAATTTTAGGATCGCTCACTCCTCTAAACTTAAATCCCGGGGCATAATCCTTACTGTAGCTATTATTTTCCTTAAGCATTTTACTAAGGAGGTCCACATTGATAAATTCGATGCCAGGTTTACGTTTTTCAGGGACAAACCTGAATGCCATTCCTTCCATTCTTAAATAATCCTGCAAACCAATTTTGCTGTCATCAGAACAGGTAACCGCAAAATAAATTGGTCTTTCCCAGTTATTGGCTTCGATAATTTCTTTAACCATAATATCCTGAACGCGCACAGCTTTTACATTTCCAAAAGTAAGTGTGTTATCCATTTTGAATTTTATACTTCCCTGCTTAATAACCGAGGTATCGGTTATTTCATACTTTTGCATTAGATCTTTTATCTCCGGAGTTGATTTAGGCAAAGGGACAGTTATTTCCTGTGTATTCCACTGTATCGGTCTGATCTGTTCAATTTGTGAATCGGATATTTTCATACTAACCGTTCCGACTTTGTAAGGGTCGTTATGTTTTAGCTGCATAATATACCAGCTTGTATTAAGTAAACTGAGGTTAGCAATTTTAACATCTCTTCTCACTCCTTCAACATCCTGCAAATACCATAGAGGAAAAGTATCGTTATCCCCGTTTGTAAAAAGAACAGCATTTGGTGCACAGCTTTGAAGAAGATTATAAGAATAATCCCACGGAACCCAATTTTTAGAACGGTCGTGAGTAAAATAATTTGCTCTTAACATAACAATCGGGACAAGGATAAAACCAAATACCAGCACTGCAACTGTTGCTGCGTTACTGATAGAAATATTTTTCACTTTTTCCTGGATAAGATCAATCAGTCCACGGATTGCAATTGCAATCCAGATGGAATAAACAAAGAAAGCTCCGACATAAAAATAATCTCTTTCCCTTGGTTGAGGTTCCTGTTGGTTTTGGTAAAAAGCAGTAAGGTAACCCATAAGAATAAACATAACCATAAAGATAGATGCCATTTTCCAATCACGCTTGAAGTGGAAATAAATTCCAACAATACCAAGCAGAAAAGGAATACCAAATAATGAATCTTTAACACTTCCCGAAAAATTAACACCTGTAATTTTTGTTATTATACTTCCAATGCCGTTGAAAGGGGCAATGTCAGCACCTTCATCCTGATCCCAGCCAGCTCTTCCGGCATAATTCCATAAAAGATATCGTGTCATCATATGGTTCATCTGGTAATTCCAGAAGAAATCAAGATCACTGGAATAACCCGTAAAAACTCCCTGCTGATGCGGTTCACTTGAAAATCTTCTTTTAAATATAGGAAAATCACCATACTGTTCGCGGTTTAGATAAGACATTAACTCGGTTAATTTATCAGGTTCATTTTCATTCATAGGAGGATTTTGATTTGCACGGATGATTACCATTGCGAATGTTGTGAACCCTATAAGAACAAAAGCAAAGGAAGTAAATATTAAATGCATTGTCCGTTTATTTTCCCTTACTGAAAAATAAATTCCATAGGCAAGCGCCGCAAATATTAATATCAGGACTATTATTCCGGTAACAATATTATTTCCGGCTATGTCGCCAATTAAAGATGGTAGAATTTTTACAACGCCGGGATAAACAATAAATAAACATATCCCTCCAAGTATAATAGGAAGGTAAATTGAATTTTTATTCAGAAGTTTTTTCCACAATACGGCAATAAAGATTGCACTTAACCCAAGAGTTACTAAAATAAATTTTTGATCATACGCTTTATATTCTTCTGGTGTTGGAGGCGTAGTACCTTTTTGAGCGCTCCACATAGCTATAGCGATCAGAAAAACAACCACAGCATGACCGAGGAAAATATACCCGGATTTTTTTAAGGCTTCTTCATCATTCATGTATTTTCTAAATACAATAACCATTACAACCGGAACCAGAGCCAGGATACTCATTAAATGAACTCCGGTTGAAAGCCCCATCAGGTAAGCAATCATTATAAGATATTTTTCATTATCCTTATCATCTGCTCTCTCATGCCAGCGAATCATAAGGTAAACAGTAGCCGCTAAAAGAAATGTACTGAAAGCATAAACTTCAGCTTCAACACCGTTAAACCAAAAAGTATCGCTGAATGAAAATGATAAAGCCCCAATTGCCGCCGCAACAAATGTTGCAAGGGCATCAAGCAGATTTTTATAATTTTTACCCCGGAAATTTTCTACAAGTTTTACAGCTATCAGGTAAAGAAAAAATACAGAGAATGCACTTGCTAAAACTGATATCGTATTAAACTTATAAGCAACGTTCGCAGCAAAAGGAAGCATTGAAAAAATTCTTCCAAGTATAAGAAAGAAAGGGGCTCCCGGAGGATGCGGTACCTGGAGATAATAACCCGCAGCTACAAATTCGCCGCAATCCCAGAAGGAAACCGACGGCTGCATAGTCATAAACAAAACAATTGCAGAAAAAAGAAATACCGCAATGCCAATAATTCTTTTTAAAAACTTGTAATCCATTAAAACCTCAAATTGAAAAGAATCAGTTGTTTATTAGTTAAAATCACTAAGTTTTTCAGATAAGAATATGATTTTTGAATTTCCCTCACTCCTCTTTCTTTTTAAAGAAAGAATTATACTTACTTTTATCAACCGGTTTATTGTATTTATCATATATTTCTTTAAGCCGCTTCATCGAAAGTGTATCGAAGTCTTCATCATCTTTTTGTCTTTTTAAAAACATCTTAAAATCTTCTGCTTCTTTCTTTTCAAAGTTTCTCTCGAACTTCTTTAAAGCATCAATATATTTTTGTTGTTCCCTGAAAAACATATAAATATTTTTACAATTGTACTTTATCTCATAAATTTAAGTTCTCAAATTAACCAAACCTGAGCTAAGAAAAAAAGTAATATTAAGACTCATAAATAACTTCATCGGTTCCGTTTATGGATAAAAAACTTCTATACTATATTTTTAATAAGCCATATGGAGTATTATCCCAGTTTACTGATAAACTAAACAGAAAGACTTTGGCAGGATTTTATGATTTTCCGAAAGATGTTTACCCGGTTGGAAGATTGGATTTTGACAGTGAAGGATTGCTTCTTCTTTCCAATGATAAAGAGCTTGTAGATTTTTTATTAAACCCTTTAAACAGGCATGAAAAAGAATATTATGCGCAGGTTGAGGGAATTCCTGCATCGGATAATTTACAAAAACTTGAGGAGGGAGTAATCATTGAGGGGAAAAAAACTCTTCCTTCAAAAGCAAAAATAATTATTGATCCTCAATTCCCGGCAAGAAAACCTCCGATATTTCCAAGAAAAAATAAATCTGTTTGCTGGATAAGTGTTGTTGTTACAGAAGGAAGATACAGACAGGTAAGGAAAATGACTGCGGCAGTTGGTTTTCCTACTTTAAGATTAGTAAGGGTAAGAATTAAAAATATTCCTCTCGGCAGTTTACAGCCGGGAAAAACCCGTGAACTAACACAAGAGGAAATTCAAGTGTTAAAAAATCCTTAAGCAGTTAAAGCTGATGTGCAATGTGCACACTTAGTTGCTTTAATTGGAATTTTTGATAAACAATAGGGACATGCTTTTTCTGTAGGCGCTACTGCTGCAGGAGTTTCTTCTTTTCTTTTTAATCTATTAAACATCCTGATAATTAAAAATACAGCAAAAGCGACAATTAAAAAGCTTATTACCGCATTAATAAATACACCATAATTTATTGTTACGGCACCTGCTTTTTGTGCCGCTTCCACAGATACATAAGGTCCTGCAACTTCAGTCCCAGATTTTAAAACAATAAACAAATTTGAAAAATCAACATTACCTAAAAGCATACCGATAGGGGGCATTATTATATCTTTTACCAATGATTGAACAATTGTACCGAAGGCTGCCCCGATAATAATACCAACAGCCATATCAAGTACATTCCCTTTAACTGCAAATTCTTTAAACTCTTTTAACATATTTCCTCCAAAAGTTATTAAGAAATGATGTTATTATATAGATCACAAATGACTGGAAAAATGATTCCATGCAAACCGTCTTTAATTGCCATGCAATATTTTAAACGTTTGCCAGCCTTAAATTATCAAAATTTAAGGACTTAAAGAAAAATTAAAGCTGGCATAAATATTTATACAATGAAAAATCACAAAAAGATTTTTTATCGTTAATCAAACAAGGAGTAATAAAATGGAAATAATAAAATCTCTCTGGAGAAACAAATGGATGGGGCGCTTAGTTAGTCTCTTCACTGCCGTTACTTTTTTGTTTCTAATCGGCTGCCAGGATTCTGTAATGGATTCACAAGATAATACAGAACCTTCAACCGATAAAGAAGCTATGGTGAAAATTGCAGATGAAGATTCCTCAATTTCATCTTTTGATGAAGCTTTTAATGAAGAAGATCTTCTGGATTTTGGTATTGGAAAAATCCAAACACAGATTTATCCATTTAAAGTCTGGCACAGAGCACATCTTATAAACAGAAATCTTGTAGTTGATATACAAGGCGATACGGCTTATGCAACATTAACAAAAAACTTTGAAGGAACGCTTTTTATAAAGGCATCATACGATTCTTCAGCAACTGAACCTGATACAACTATACAGAAAGTTTTCAACGCAACTTTTACACGAAAATTAATATTTGTAAAAGTAGCGAGTACTCCCCGCCCTTTCCTGAACTGGCGGCTTGCAGCTGTATCTTTACCTGAAGGTGGAGCGATTTCACCTAATATTGATATAGAGAAATTAACAATTTATTTACCTAATGGAGATACGCTGGAAATTAATTCCCCGAATGATTATTACCTTGTAAGACGTCATGGTTGGTTTAACTGGTGGAGAGACATTCCGGTAATACCAAGAAATGATTCCGTTCGTGTACAGGTGGAATTATTCAGTGCATACGAAAATGAAGATTTCGTAACAGTAACATTTGGAAGAAACAGGTTCGGCGGTGAAAAACACAAAAGAAGATTTGAGCTTGTTTCATCTGCACAAGTTGCTGGTGGTTACGACAAGGTTTATGAACAAACATTCAGAACTCTTGCATTCCCAGGGTTTTTTCACGCGGTTATAGATGCATTACCGCAGCAAGTTGTGTTTGACGATGCTGCTGCAGTTGAAAGTTCGGTTTGGGGTATTCCATATTTTGTTAAACGTGATTAGCTAAATATCTCTCTCATTCGCCCTGCTTGTTTTTATAAGCAGGGTGAATTTTTATTTTGAATTGATATTATAAACAACCAATAGTATGTTTAAATAAAATGAAAATCTTTACAAAATATTTTATTCTTTTAATTCCTTTATTATTATTTGCCGGCTGTGATAAACCTGCACCAACTGAACTTACCATGAAAGATGAACAGCTCGATGTTGAATTATTAACAAAAGATACCAATGATGAATTTTATACTTCTGATTCTTCAGGGGTTGTAGATGATTTAAAAAAGTTTACGAATGTTGTTACCGTAAGCGGAATCAAAATTACAAAAGGTGACCAAACTTATAATGCTGCTTTTGCCCAGGCAATTTTCTTTGATAAAAATTCAAAGGTTCATTCTCCCGATGGAAGATTATTAGGGTTCAAAACCCGTTTGCTGGGGAATGTACAATTTAATGGTATTGATTCACGGCTTGCAGAATATAGAATCCGTTTTACTAACAGAAATAATGGAGTACACAGAGATACTTTGCTTGGTTACCGGCATGTTTTAAATAGTTTATTTCCTCAACAGGATTTTAATTACGAATTCAATTCATCTGTAACATTTAATATTGATTTTCTGCCATTGTTTGGTGGAAATTCATTTACTTTTGATATCCCAACTCCTTCTGAAATAACCGGCTCTGTAAGGTTTGAAGGAACAAGAAGGAATAACACATTAAGAGCAATTCTTACATGGAACGCAATGCATCATCAGAATTTTGAAATTATTTTAGGAGCATCAACAAGTAATAACGAAATGATATTCCCGCTCTTCCGGTTAAGAACAAAAGATGATGGAGAATTAATTATACCTGCTTCGCTGATAAACAGAATTCCTCAAAGATTTAAAACAATTGTTATTAATATTGTGAGAAAAGAAGAGTCCCATCATGAAATTAATAACAATGATCTGTATGTATTATCTCAAAGCATTCATAGCCTGGTTGTGGATATTCCTTGACAAAAAAAACTTTAATTTATTTTTATTTAATATTTTTTTTTAAGATGGATATATTTGCTCAAAACTCTTTTGAACTTACAGGAAACCAGGGTTTTAATAACGAAGCCTCGTCTCTTCTTAACAGTTATGAACTGAACCCCTCAAATTTTTCTTTGCTAAAAGATTGGGGACTTGCACTAACTTACGGCGGAGAGTTTTCCAGTAAAATTACTTCAAATATTTATTTGCTTTCCCTCTCAAAAAGATTTTCCAATCATTTTATTTCTTTCCGCTATACTCCGGGTTACCAAAAGGATTTCCTTTTCAACAATGGTCAATCAATAATTTTTGAAGACTCAACTTCCCAGTCCTTAAACTCCGAATACAGTTACAAAGAAATTTTTGGAATGGGTTATTCAAATAAATTTTCTGATAAATTCAGTGCGGGATTTTCTTTAAGATATTTTACACAGGAATTTAAAACTGAATCATTCTATCCTGTTTTTTCGGATACGAATAATTATATAATCAGCAGCAGTGAAACCGAAACAAATAACTTCTGGAAAGGAGATCTCGGTTTTAATTATCTTCTTTCGGAAAATATTTTATTATCCGCTTCATCAATTAATTTATTTACTTTTAATGAGTCTATACTTTCCGAAGAAAATAAATCTATCTCCCTTAAAAAAGACAAGGCTGTGCAGTTTGGAATTTACTATCAGCCGGATAAAAATTCCGGGATGAATTTAATTTATGAAACCACTAACTCTTTCCAGGCAGGGTTTAATTTTGGTTTTGATATTGGTAAAAAAAACCTGGGAGCCGGCTTAACAATTTTTCATGATAAATATCAGTCCCCTTACATAGCGGGAATTATTCCTTCAATATTTTATTCAGATAATCTATTCGGGATTTCGCTTTCAGGTGTAAAATATTTTTCTGATAGAAATGTTACTCATTCTTTTTCTGAATTTGCCAATGATGGTTTATCAAACATTCTGAATAACAGGTACAGTTTTGATAAAGCTGTTCTTGCAATTACCTTCGCTTTAAATACCATAAAAGTTCAATCAGTTGAGCTGGCAGATGTAGAAGTAACTAAAGAAATTTATCCGACACTTTCCGGTTTATATCTAACCAATCCTTTTGCAACAGGTAAAATAATAAACCTCACCCGAGATCCTGTCATTGTTAAACCATATTCAAGAATCGAAGGAATAAATAAAGATAACATTCAATCGCCGGAAATTATGATTTCAGGAAATGATACTGTTGAAGTTCAGTTCTATACTTTAATTCCTGAAGACCTGATAAAATCAAAACCGGAAATTTCTTATGCTGATTTTTTTGTTTCAGTATCCGGTGATGAACCTGATGACCAGTTTCAAAAAGCTGTGCTTGTTAATGGAAGTAATTCATGGGACGGGAATGTATCCAACTTGAAATATTTTATTAAAAAAGATTTTAATTTTTCCTTGAGCTACAGCAAGACAATATTAGGCGCTTATAAAACTTTGCTGGATACTTTGCCAGACAATCTTTCAGATTTTTACAAAACAAAAATTATTTTTAATGAACTGATTAAAAATCTTGTTTACACCTCAGATCCAAGAGCTTCAGCAGAGTATGTTCAATTCCCGGCTGAAACAATTAAGCTTAAAGGCGGCGATTGTGATGACCTCTCGGTTTTACTCTCTTCGGTGCTGGAAAGCGCCGGGGTTGAAACTGCTCTTGTTGATTATAAAAATCCCGGCGGAATCAGCCATGTGAATGTCCTTGTAAATACAAAATTAATACCGGGGGAAGCCAAACTAATAACAGAAAATGATACAAAATATTTCCTGCGGAAAAATGAAAACAGGGAAGATGAAATATGGATTCCTGTTGAAACAACTTCTTTAAAAGATTTTGATGAAGCCTGGAATTTAGGAGTTGAAAAATTTAACGATCAGGCGCTGCAAAAATTAGGTCTTGTAAAAGGGACAGTAGAAATAACAGATATTTATTAATTGAGGTTATAAATGAAAAAATTATTTTTATTATTAATTGTATTTGCGGGAATAACTTTTGCGCAAACTTATAAGATTGAAAAAGTAAACGGTTCGGTTAAAATTCTGGATTTAACTGATAAATGGGCTGACGCAAAAGAAGGAAATATTTTATCTCAAAATTCAATTCTTGTTACAGAAAACAATTCATCAGTTAGGTTTTCCGGTAATGGCAATACATTTACACTTAAAGAATCATCAGCTCTTTCAGTTTCAAATTTAAAGCAAATGACCCTCGATGATTTAATTCTTGCCCTTGCAATGGAAGATATGCTTAACGCCCCGCGGGAAAACGAAAACAACAACAGTAAAAGCACTGCAGTTTATGGAACTAAAATTGGTACTGCAGATAAAATTATTTTGTCGGATGATTTTGGTTTCAAAAGATTAAGCGGGGCAATACAGCTTGCGGAAAATGGCTTTAAAGAATCAGCAGTTGTTACTTCAAAAGAGATTTTTAGAAAATATCCTGAAACAAAAAAGAAAGCTGATTCAAGGATTTACTTTGCCAATTTGTTGTATGATTTCGGATTGTATGAAGAAGCATACGATGATTTTATATCAATTAAAGAATTGAAACTTTCCGATAAAGAAAAATCTGAAGTAGAAAATAAAATTTCTATGCTGAATAAAAAGCTGGTTAATAAATAATCTTAATTATCCTTTTGCCATCAGCCACTTTCTAACCTCCGACCATTTTGGTTTCTTGCCTGTTACAAGAATTCCAACTCTGTAAATTTTCCCAGCCAGAGGAAAAACGCCAAAGAGCACTGCAATATTGATTGCAAATGACAAAGCGATCTCCCACGCCGGAACTTCAACCAGCGCCATTCTTGCCGGCATTACCATTAATGAAGTAAATGGAAGGAGCGAAGTGACTTTTGCAACACTGCTTTGAGGATTGGATTGCAGACTTATTGCAATTAAAAAGGGAATAATCACAAGAAGCATTAAAGGCCAGATGCCGGATTGTGCATCCTGTGAGTTATCAAATATAGCTCCAACCATAGCGAATAACCCGACAAAAGTAAAAAGCGCTACTGTAAAATTAACGAGGAAATAAAGTATATATCCCATCTTAAGTTGAATCATAAATTCTGCGGGAAGCATAAACCAGGAGGTTGAAATAAGAAGTATTATCGGAAGAAGCCAGATAATCATCTGAATAACTTCTGTAATAACGGCTCCTATAACTTTTCCTGCCATTAGTTCAGAGCTGGATGCTGATGAAAGCAATACCTCAACAATTCTATTGCTCTTTTCTTCAACAACGGAATGCATTGTAGCCTGTCCTGTAAAAATCAGAGCCATATAAAGAAGAAAAGTAAAAATAAAAAATGCAACAAGATTGCCGTAACCTTCTTCTTCAACTTTTTCACCTTTAGTTATACGGTAACCTGTTATTTCAACATTGTCTCTGGCAAATTCAACATCATCCTGGGAAAGATGCTTATCCTCAAAATAAATATTAATAAGAGCTTTGTTTATTCCCGGTCTGATTTTATCAAAGAGAGCCATGTTGGAAGGATTTGCAGAATAATATCTTACACCTTTATTAATTAAAGCTTTCTCCGGCACATAAATTATTCCAGTAAGTTTTTCATTAAGAAGATCATCCCTTAAATCCTTCAGCCGTTTTGAAAAGCCGGCACTATCAGACACTTCATAAGTTATTTGATAATGTCCCAGTTTCACCTCGCCATATTGATCAAATTCGGTTTTTAATCGTTGAAAAAGTTTTTCGGTTTCTGAAACCATAAGCAGCCTTGGATTTTCCTCTTCAGATACTGCGTGAATTAATATCTGAACGCCGATAAGCCCAAACATAAATATGGGAACAAGTACAGTCATTATGATAAATGTTTTACTAAGCAGCTTAGTTCTTAGTTCACGTTTTATAATTGTAATGGTTCTTCTGTTAAACATTTACGTTCTCCTTTCCTGCTAAAGCAACAAATATTTCATGAAGGGAGATTTCATCGGAGTTAAATTTTTTAATAATTACATTTTGTTTAACAAGCAGATTCAGAAGTTCCTGCACGTATTCAGTTTTTGTTACCTTTATACCAGCTGTATTTCCAAAGTCTTCAATTCTTTCAATTATAGGATTGCCGTTAAGAAAAGAGATGTCGCCTTCATAATTTATACTGACATTCCTTTTGGCAAATTTCTTTTTTATTTCATCAAGGTCGCCGTTAAGTATAATTTTTCCATAGTCAATCATTGCTATAAAGTCACACATCTTTTCTGCAAAGTCCATCAAATGAGTTGAAAAGATAATTACCTTACCTTCACTTTTCATTTCAAGAATTATTTGCTTAAGCAGGTTTGTGTTTATAGGATCGAGTCCCGAAAAAGGCTCATCAAAAATCAGGAAATCCGGATTATGAAGTACTGTTGAAATGAATTGAACTTTCTGCTGGTTGCCTTTGGAAAGATCTTCAACTTTAGAATTTTTCCTGTCTAAAAGTTCAAACCTCTTAAGATAGTTTTCAGCTTTTTGTTCTATATCTTTTCCCTTCTTTCCTTTAAGCTCAGAAAGAAAAAGAAGAGTATCCCAGACCTTCATTTTTTTATATAGTCCTCTTTCTTCAGGCAGATATCCGACTGAATCTTTAAAATCCTGTCCGACAATTTTTCCTCTGAAAACAATTTCACCGGAATCGGGTTTATAGATATTCATTATCATTCTTAATGTAGTAGTCTTTCCTGCTCCATTCCTTCCGATTAATCCAAAAACAGAACCTTCGGGAACTGAAAACGAAACGTTATCTACCGCAGTTACATTCTCAAATGTTTTAGTAAGATTTGTTACTTCAAGTGCATTCATAATATTATTTTATTTTTTAACGTGAGCCAAATTAACAAAATAATTCTAGGAATGAGAGTCTGACTATAAATTTTATTATTTGAGCAGGATGGTCAAGTCCTTTGATATTTAAGATTTTTGGAAAGTCTTATAGCAGTTGTTTTAGCTCTTTACTTTTTTCAAGACCTTTTTTGTATCCATCAAGTTGCTTTGAGAGCCTTAGAAGATAACCGGTGAGCACATTTTTAAATTCAACCTGTTTTATAAAATCTAATTTGACCGGCTTCCCGGTAATCATATCAATATTTTTCCAGATAAAAGGAACCACATAATCATCAATATATTTTCTATACAGTCCATCAAATCTGTTTATTTGTGAATATTGATCATACACCTCAACAATCTTATTCCTTAAATCAAAATCTGAAATTGCTTTAAGGTTATCCGCTGCTTTTAATGTTTCAAATGTTGTTGAGCTTTGGGAAAATTCAAAAAGATAAACCATCCTGACAGAATAATGAATTATTGTATCTGCTTCATAATTATTCTGTGAAATCATACCAACAATTTTCTGAATAGCATTGTAATTATCATCAGCAATATTTATTAAACCAGATAGTTCCTTAATGTTTTTATCATTATCGTTTTTTAATCCTGTTAAATATTTTTCTTCAAGATTACTTTGCTGCATACTTTTCCAAATACTGTTTACGAGTAAAGCAGCAATTATTCCAAAAAATACTATACAGAATTCAATGAGATAATACTTAAAGTTTTTGTTTTGCATTCAACTAACTTTCTTAAAGTTATAGTATCATTTTAATGTTTATTTGTATGATTGGCAATGGGCAGACAGCTTAACACAAAGCAGAAAGATTGTTTTGGAGAAATAGAGTATATGCGAACCTTCGGGGTCAGCACAAAAGATAATGAGTTGACCTCGAAAGTTTACTTCCCTAACTCCATAAACTTCTTCGCAAACTCAGGTCCTTTGCCTTCTTCTTCATGCTTAAAGAAAACATAAGCTTCTTTCCATCCTGATTGTTCTGCTATATTTTTATGCCAGTCGGTAAGGTTTTTCTTAGTATAATTTGTTCTCCTTAAACGGGAATAACTCCAGTCAGCGGTGTTGATTAATTCTTTTACAGGCTCTTCATCGGTATCAGAAAGACAGAGAGCAAAATTTCTTTTTCTTAAAAGATTATAAACATCATCAACAAACCACTCCGGGTGCCGGAATTCAAATGCAGCTTTTATTTCTTTGGGAACTATCTCAATAAATTGTTCGAGTCTTTCAAGGTTAAGCTTAAAGCTTGGCGGAAGCTGGAAAAGCACCACCCCCCTTTTCTCACCAAGCTCCGATGAAACTTTTGCAAAATATTCAACCGTATCTTTCGTATCTGTTTTTAATCTCTTAATATGAGTAACAAGCTGCGGCGCTTTCAATATAAATCTGAACTTTGCCGGAACCTGTTCTTTCCATGATTCAAAAACTTCTTTCTTGGGTATCCGGTAAAATGTATTGTTAATCTCCACTGTTGAAAAATGTTTTGCATAATACTTCAGCATATCTTTGGGTTTAATATCCTCAGGATAAAAATTTCCTTTCCATTCATTATAGCTGTAGCCGCTGGTGCCAACAAAGAGTTTCATAGTATTTAATAATAAGTTTTAATTTAGACCAAATAAACACATCTAAAGAGGCTGTTTCAAAAGTAATTTTTATTGTCACACTGAGCATGTTGAAGTGTGAATTTGTCCTAAATGTCAGTCTCCGACAGGCTCAGACTGACAAATTTAGACTTATGAGACAGCCTCCTTAAAATTGTTTCATTTATTCAGAATTATTTTTTTTACCTGAGAAAAATTTCTCGCATCGAGCTTCATAAAATAAACTCCGCTGCTTAAGCCGTTCGCAGAAAAATCAACTTCATAGTTTCCCGGAGATTGAAGTTCATCAACAAGAGTTGATATTTCATTTCCTAACACATCGAAATTTTCAGGCTCACCTTTGACATTTCCCCTTTGACATTTGACGGAATTGTATATTTTATTTTTGTTGATGGATTAAACGGGTTGGGAAAATTTTGACTCAATGAAAATTCATCCGGGGCTCCGATTACTACTTCAATTGTATTAGAGTATGTAAATGAACCATCGAAATCAATCTGCTTTAACCTGTATTCATAAGTTCCTGCAGAAACATTATCATCATTAAAAGAATACGATTGCGATTCTGTAATAGTACCAAAGCCAGACACAAAACCAACTTTTGTCCATTCGCATTGAGATTTGAGATTTTCCCGAAGGGATCCATTAGGAGAGATTTGATTTCTTTCAATCTCAAACCCGTAATTATTTTTTTCTGTTGCAGTTTTCCATTCAAGGTTTACAATTCCATTTTTGTAAGATGCAGAGAATGAAACCAATTCAACAGGAGTAACAGGATTTCCTAACTGACCATTGGGGTTACAATCCTGCGCATAAATTCCCTGTGCATTTGCACTATCTCCCCACGCCATTTTACAATTAAAAAATACATCCACAGTTGAAACCATTTGCAGTTTATCGTAAGTAGGATTGGATATTGTTACGAGGTTGCCGGGCCATAAAAAATTTCCGTTTGAAGCATCGCAGGCAAAACCTTCAACTTTTGTGTTCAAACCTCCGGCATTCCCTTCAAGATAAAAAACATAAGCCCTTCCATTACCCATCTGTGAATTAATACTGCTTATTGATGCTGTGTTTGAAACACTTAATGCTTTAAAGATAATTCCATTATTTCCCCATTGCCTGTCACCTGTGGAAGAAAACTTTTGCCCGTTAACTCCCTGCTGATCCTGTAAAGAATTAGTGTGAAGCCAGAAAATAAATGTCTCACCTGTTGACTGATTGAAAACAGGAACGGGATTAAACTTGTGTGTATTGGCTTCTAAAGAACCTTCGGATCCGTTAGCCGGAAAGTATAAGCTGCCTGTAGAAGATATTCTCTGTACAAAAGCACTCTGAAGACTATTATTATCCCGGTCATCATGCCAGGCAATAATACCGCCGTTACTTCCATCTGAAATAACTTTTGGAACTGTAAAAGCAGCTATCTTACCAAGATCCTGAATCATAACACCATTACCGCCCCAGCCTATTGTTCCACTTGAGTCAATTTTAGTTGCCCGTAACTTTACAGTCTGAGCAGGAAAACTTCCAGTTGTTACAGTATGAAGAACAATAACAGAACCAATATCAGATTTTACAATTGCGGGGTAATTATAACCTTCTGTTGCAGATGAAATAAGAACGGGTGAAGTACCCCATAATTTGGTACCATTGAAAGAAATTTTTTGCAACCCAATTTTTGTAGGGGTCGAGGCAATAATCCATGCAACAACAACATTTCCATCTGAAGTTTCCACAATTTTTGGATTGGCCTGAAAATCAGCAGTTGGGTTTAAGTCAACCCCATTAGCACCCCAGAGAAAGTCTCCATTGGGACTTATTTTATAAGCAAAAGGATTTAGATTCCCGCTATTGCGTGTATCAGTAAAAGTAAGCAATGCATTATCATTCTGATCAACATTTAAATCATAATCAACCAGCGATGTTGATTGAGGGTTGCTGCTGATTAATAATCCATTTGTTGTCCAGAGCTTATTGCCCAAGACATCCAGTCTTTGCAAATATACACTATAGCTGCCGGAACGTTGGTCAAACCATGAGATGTAACATCCGCCGTCTGATGTTGATACTATTTTTGAAAGTGCCTGCTCACCGATAAGATTACAGATTGCTAAGTTTTGTGAGGGATCGGTTGACCATTGAGCAAAACTGTATGATAAAAAAAGAAAAGAGAGAAAAAACATTGTATAAATAGTAGAGAGTTTCATAGTTCCTCCACAAGAATAAATTGAACGTTTACCAGATACTTTTGAAGTAATTTACTGATAATTTAAATAAATTCTTCCCCATAGAAAATTAGTATATTTTAGTTTTTTACTTCTCTTGCTGATTCAACTTTATTTACAGTACCGCATCTTGGGCAAACAATTTCACTTTTATTTGTTCCGAAACCGGGGGGAATTTTTATTTTTAATCCACATTTGCAGGTTAAGAATGAATAGTTATTTACAGCCATCATTATGTTCCCCATTTTTCTTTTTTCATTAACAGAAGAAAGCTGTTCAGCAGGTTTTTCGCTTGACTCTCTCAATGGAATTGCATTTCCATCGCTCAAACCCGAAGCAGGAATTATTAACTGAACCTGCCTACCGGCAGGCAGGGAAGATTTTTTAACAGATGAAAATGCTTTCTGATAATCATTATAATTTGCACCATGACCGAGCATCATACCTCTTAAAATCTTTATTCTTTCAGAAATCGGGGGATGTGTGCTTGTTAAATCTGATAGCTTCATTCCTTTTTTCTTTAAAGGATTTGCAATGTACATAGCAGCTGTAACTTTATTAGCTGAAGGAAGCTCATCTGTGCATTCAGAAATTTTTTCAAGAGCAGAAGCTAAACCTTCAGGGTATCTTGTTAATCGTGCCGATGATGCATCTGCAAGATATTCTCTCTTCCGAGATATTGCGAAGTAAAGTAATCTTGCCATAATCGGAGCTAAGATAGCAAACAAAATGGCAATCACCAGAAAAATTATCTGGGCTTGTCCCCCTCCCTTAGATTTGGAACTATATCTTCTTCCTCCGCCTGAATAAAACATTCCTCTTATAAAAATCTCAGAGATTATTACAATGCTTCCAAGCATAACAGCAGCATAAGTTATGAAACGTGTATCTCTGTTTAAAATGTGTGACATTTCATGCCCGATTACTCCCTGCAGTTCATCGCGGTTTAGTTTGGAGAGTAACCCCGCTGTAACAGCAACGGCACTTTTGGAAGGATTTTTCCCAGTTGCAAAAGCATTCATTGCTTCTGAATTAATAATATAAATTTTAGGCATAGCAGGAAGGTTAGCGGCAATTTTCATTTCTTCTACAATATTAAAAAGCTGTTGATGAACAGACGGTGTAACTTCCTGTGCTTTACTGATTGAAAGAATTAAAGAACTGCCTGCAGTAGTACTTATTATTGAAAGAACTGTCCAGATAATAATGGCAATTGAAACTCCGAATAGTCCGCCGCCATTCGGGTCAAATGTACTGCCAACGAGATAACCAAGTAACATTAAAGTTACAGCCATCCCTAAAAAAAGAAAAATAGATTTTCTCTGGTTAGATTTTATTAATTCCCACATGATAATCCAGTCTGAATAAAATTTTATTGAACTCCTACGGAGTTCTACATTTTTTTGCTATTCATTTCTACAAACGTTTGACTGCTAACGGAGTTAGTAAAGCATATTTTATCTAAAAATTTTACCAATATTTTAACATTTTCAAAGAATTGGGAAAAATTAAGAATTTAATAAAGCTCCAGAGGAGCTTAATGTTTATAGAATAATGTTTTACCCAAAAATATTCGGCACTCCATAGGAGTGCAACAATATTTATTAATAATTTTCACAAATCAGATTTCACGAAAAGCTAACTTTTGGAACTGCTCTTTCTGCTTTATCTTCAACTTCAAAGAAAACTTCCTGCTTAAAGTTGAACATGTTCGCAACAATATTTGAAGGAAACATTTGAATCTTGTTATTAAAAAATAAAACCTGGTCATTATAATTCTGACGCGAAAAAGAAATTTTATTTTCTGTTGATGTTAACTCTTCCTGGAGAGAGAGAAAATTCTGATTCGCTTTCAGGTCGGGATAATTTTCAACAACAAGATTGAATTTACCCATAGCTTCTGTAAGCTGAGCTTCGGCTTTAGCTTTTTCTGAAACACCCTGGGCGCTAACTGCTTTACTTCTTGCGTTAGTTATATTTTCCAGGGTTGCACGTTCATGGTTCATATATCCTTTAACAGTTTCAATCAAATTAGGAATTAAATCATGCCGCCTTTTAAGCTGAACATCAATCTGTGCCCAGGCATTTTTAACCTGGTTTCTTAATCCTACAAGTGAATTATAAATTGATATAGCAAAAATTATCAGAAGAATTATTGCGATGAGAAGAATAATTACAAAAGTCATTTTAGCCTCATTAATTATTTTAGGTTATAAGAAAACATTTCTTTTAAAAGTTTTACTATTTTATTCTGTTTATCCAGACTTCCCATTTCAACAACACTTTCAAGCTCCCCTTTATTAAACCATAATCCATGCTGCCTGCTGCATTTATCAAGAGTTATTTTGTTTTCGTCTCCGCAGAGAATTTTATCCATCTTTTTAGAACAGATAGGACATTTAATATATTTTTCATTACTGTTTTTATCAATCACAAAAGAATCAAGCAATTTATTTTTTCCTTCGGAATCCTGTAAAAGAAGTTCCAGCTCTCCTCCATCAAGCCAAACACCATGACAGTTTGTGCAATAATCAACTTCGATTTTATCTAACTCAAGAATAATTAATGGCTCGCTGCAAACCGGACAATTCAAAATGACTCCTTTGTTTGAAGTAAACTTAGTAAAAAAGAAATTAATAGAATATGGATTAATTGCTGATTTTAATCCGGGTTATAATTCTTTTAAACATCTCTCCAACATCTTTACAGAATTTTATAAGGTATTCCAAAACCTCTTCCGGTGATTTGAAGTCGTTAGTTATTATCAATCTCAAAACTTCCTTCTGCTGGTTAAACTTAACTTTATTCTTATAATCCCCCATTATAAAATTCATCAGCCTGTTAAATTTATTCTTGCCTGCCCTGTCGGCAGACAGGTAATAATCTTCATTCTCGCCTTTCGGTAAGATCAAGAAAATATTTTTTTTCTGTATGATAACTCTTTCATACAAAGCATATGAGGCAAAGAATTTAAGTGTAGCCAATCCAATTAATCTCTTTACAACTTCAGGAAGAGGGCCAAACCTGTCAATCATTTCCTCCCTGAGATCATTAATTTCTTCAAGAGATGAAACTGAATACAATGCGGTATAAAAATTTAACCTGTCTGCTTGCTCAGGCATATATGCTTGTGGAATTCCAACTTCAAAAAAAGTATCAATCGTAGGATCGGTTCTGGATTCATGCTTTGGCAGCTCTTTAAATATCTCTTTGAATTCCTGGTACTTTAATTCTTCAACTGCTTCATTAATTAATTTTATATAGAGATCAAAACCAACATCATTAATAAAACCTGTCTGCTCGGTTCCAAGTAAATTTCCCGCGCCGCGGATTTCAAGATCTCTCATAGAAATATTAAATCCAGAACCAATTTCAGTGAACTCTTCAATTACCTGCAATCTTCTTAATGCTTTTTTTGATAACCCGTTTAGAGAGGGAACAATAAAATAAGCATACGCCTGGCGGTTGGACCTGCCAACTCTTCCTCTTAACTGGTGAAGTTCTGCGAGTCCAAACCTGTCTGCCCTGTTTACTATTATTGTATTTACATTTGGAATGTCGATTCCGGATTCAATAATTTTTGTTGATAAAAGTAGATCAAACTTTCGGTTTAGAAAACCATGAATAACTTCTTCAAGCTGAGATGGTTTCATTTGTCCGTGAGCAACAGCAAGTTTTATATCGGGGACATATTTTTTAAGATATGCTGCAAGCTTATCAATTGATTGAACCCGGTCATGAACAAAATAAATCTGCCCGTTTCTATGGATTTCATTTAAAATCCATTCTTTTATTTTAAAAATATCGAACACGGAAACAGTTGTATAAATCGGTTGCCTGTTAGGTGGTGGAGTTGCAATGATGGAAAGGTCTCTTGCCCCAAGAAGCGAAAGGTTTAAAGTTCTTGGTATTGGAGTCGCCGTCAGAGAAAGTGTGTCAACATTAACTTTTAAAGATCTCAGTTTTTCTTTTGAAGTAACACCAAAGCGATGCTCTTCATCTATAATAAGGAGTCCGAGATCTTTAAATTGTACATCTTTGGAAAGAAGACGATGAGTACCAACAACCACATCCATTCTTCCTTCATTAAGTTCTTTAAGAATTTCTATTTGCTCTTTTTTTGTCTGGAACCTGGAAAGAGCAGCAACCTTAACCGGAAATTGGGTGAGCCTGTCTTTAAAAGTATTGAAATGCTGTTCGGCTAAAATTGTTGTGGGAACAAGAACGGCAGTTTGCTTTCCATCCTGTGCCGCTTTAAATGCTGCACGCACTGCAACCTCAGTTTTGCCAAAACCAACATCACCACAAATTAATCTGTCCATCGGGTTTTCAGCTTCCATATCACTCTTTACTTCTTCAGTTACTTTAAACTGGTCCGGTGTATCTTCATAAAAGAAAGAAGCTTCAAGTTCTTTTTGCCAAACTGTATCTATATTGAAAGAGAATCCTTTGCTTGCCTTTCTCTTTGCATAAAGTTCAATAAGTTCTTTCGCAGCTTCTTTAATTTTTCTCTTTGCTTTTGCTTTTGTATTCGTCCAATCTGTAGTACCAAGAGTATTTAAGGTTGGTGTTATTGTATCGCTTGAGGAATATTTTTTTACAAAGTTCAGATAATTAAGATTTACGTAAACAACCCCGCCTTCATTGTAAAGAATTTTCATTGATTCCTGCTCAACTTCACCAATCCTGATTGTTTCTAATCCGGTGTACTTCCCTATCCCATAACTTTCATGTACAACAAAATCTCCTTTATGAATTGAAGCAAACTCTTTAGAACGTGATTTCTTTTTTTTCTGCTTTGAAGAAATTTTTGTTCTATATGGCTTATTAAAAATCTGGTAATCAGTTAAGACGAGAATTTTTCCAGCCTGTCCGTCGGGCAGGTCTCCCCTGTGCATAAAGCCGCTTTTAATTGCCAGGGTAAAAAGTTTAACTTTGCCTGATTCAATTAACTCTGAAATTTCTTTCTTAAAATCAACCAAAAGATCATGAAGTCTTGTTGTTTGAAATTCATTTTCGCTTGTAATAACTATTTTAAAATTATTTTCGGAATATTCTTTAAGAACATTAAAAAGGATTTCAAAATTTCCATTTATAGATGGAGGTTCGGTAAAACCAAGTTCGGTTTTTTCTGTTCCGAGTGGTTCTTCAATTAACCAACGTGCATTTACTGAAGCGAAGAGTTTATCAAGATTCACTAAACTTGTTTTTATTTCTTCATCTTCAAATTTTTCCTGCACTTCGGGAAATTCATCATCATTATTTTCAATTTCAGGTAAAATGGGTTGAATAATTTCTTCATCAATCTTTTTGAAAAGATTTATATTTTCATCTTTAAGATTTTTTAATTCATAGGATGATGCTATGATTAAAGGATTGGATAAATAATCAAAAATAGTTGCAGAGTTTGGTGTGGAATTATTTTCTCCAATTACTGCTGCAAGTGAAACAGTTTCTGCAAATTGTATTGATCTCTGGCTATCAGGTTCAAAGTAGCGGATTGATTCAATAAAATCACCGTCATACTCCAACCTCACAGGATTTGCTTCACTAAAAGACCAGAAATCAATTATAGATCCCCGTTGAGAAAATTCTCCGGGAGCGGTTACAAACTTATCCTTTTGATAATCAAGAAGATTAAGATATTCAAGAAGCTCATCATACTTTAACCCCCTACCAACATTTATTTTTGTTGTTTGTTGTTCAAGCCTTTCTTTGGCTGGCAATTCACAATTAAGGAGACTGTAAGAGGATAAAAGAATAAAATTTTCCCGCTTATTGATATCAGTTAATTTTTCCTGGAGAACGACGGGTTTAAATTCAGTAACAGGAATTAATTTATCAGCAATCCCAAGGATTGTTAATTCAACATATAATTCTTCAACTAATTTTGTGTCTGATAGAAGAACAAGAATTTGTTTTTCACTTTCAATCAATCTGCTCAGGAGTAAACTTTTATAAGATCCTGTAAGAGAAGAAATAAAAATTTGCTTCTCTCCTGAATCTTTTATGAGATTTATAATTTTATCAAACTGCTTATTTAAAATTTTTTCAATTGGTTTAATCATATAATAAAGCGTATTTAATCAATTTTGGGAATAATGGAGTAATGGAATATTATTAAATATCAAAGAATAACTTTCCACCATCCCATTGCTCCAATATTCCATATATTTTGTTAACATCAGTTTAATTCTGTTTAAAATGCCAAAAGGGTTCTGAAAGGAACCCAAGGATTAACATAATTTTATTATCGAGTTAACTTTTTAGTTCAATCGCTTTTCTAACAAAACCGTCTGATTTTTCCAATCTTCTTTTAGCTTCTTCAACATCAACTCCCGCTTTAATCATAACCAAAGCTGTTTTAACATGCCCGTTTGCTTTATTTAAATACTGTTCAGCTTTCTCATATGAAACACCTGTTACTGTCATTACAATTTTTTTAGATCTTTCAACCAGTTTTTTGTTTGTCATCTGAAGATCAATCATCATATTCTCATAAACTTTTCCTAGTCTTATCATAGCAGTAGTTGTAAGCATATTTAAAACAAGTTTCTGCGCAGTTCCACTCTTCATTCTTGTTGAGCCCATAATAACTTCCGGACCAACATAAGGACAAATAGCAATATCAACTTCTTTAATGTTAAAATCTTTCCTTGGATTTGTGGTTACATAAATAGTTTTTGCACCAAGCTCTTTTGCTTTTTTAACAGCTCCAACAACATAAGGGGTCCTTCTGCTTGCAGCAATTCCGCAAACCACATCTTTTCCACTTACATTCGCAGCAATTACATCTTTGGCCCCATTCTCTTCATAATCTTCAGCTCCCTCTTGAGCACGGAACATTGCTTCTTTTCCACCGGCAATAAATCCTTCAATTAATCCAAACGGTGTTCCAAATGTTGGCGGACACTCAGATGCATCAACCACACCTATTCTTCCACTTGTGCCTGCACCAAAATATAAAAGTCTCCCACCATTTTTAATTGCTTCAACAATTGAATCTACAGCCCGAGCAATATATTTTAGTTCTTTCTCAACGGTAAGCGGAACGGTTTTATCTTCATCATTAATAATTTTTAAAATTTCTATTGTGGATTTTGAATCAATATCTGCCGAATGAGGATTTCGCTGTTCGGTGGTCAGCCCTTTAAGTTCTTCAAAGATTTTTTTTGATTCTCCGGTGAGGCTCATTTAGATATCTCTAAAAGAACTAACTTTTTCCCTTTCTGGTTTCTGACATTATTAGGCTTATAATAAAGTTCGAACGTGGTAGATTTTTTTATGTAAGCCTTATATTTCATTTCAGCTTTTCTAAACTCATCGTCAAGGTCCCCACCTTTAAGAGCCATCAGGAAAGCTTTATCTTTAATAAGTGGAAGCGTATATCTAAAAAGAATTATTAATGGTACTGTAGCTCTGCTAATAACAAGATCAAATGCATTAGAATATCTTACAATAAATTCAGGATCTTCTACCCTATCATTTTCAGCAGTTAAATTTCCAATTTTTAGTTTATCAATAAATTCCCTTACTGCATCAATTTTCTTTTTTGTAGAATCTACAAGAACGCCTCTCATCTCTGGTTTAAGAATGGCAACGGGTATTCCCGGAAATCCACCGCCGGTTCCAATATCAAGAAAGTTCGTACATTTTTCAGGAATATATTTTGTTATGTACGAGGAAATAAAAATATGTTTTTCAATAATCGAATCAACATCTCTTCTTGAAATAAGATTCACAGATTCATTTTTTTCACTCACAAGTTCTGCAAAGTAAGCCAATCTTTCAGCCTGCAATGTGTCTGGATTAAATCCGTTTTCCCAGCAAAATGTTTGAAGTTCTTTAAGATACTGTTCCTGAACGTCAACCATAAAAACCTTTTAAAATTAGTTTCTTAAATATACCAATAAAACAGAAATATCTGAAGGGGTCACCCCTGATATCCGGGAGGCTTGTCCAATGGAACGAGGTTTAATTTTGTTTAATTTTTCTCTCGCTTCGTTTGAGAGAGCTTTTAAATTGAAATAGTTTAAGTTCAAAGGAATTTCTTTATGTTCATATTTTTCAAGTTTCTCAATTGTTTCTTGCTGCCGTTTTAAATATCCTTCATACTTAAGTTCAATTTCTACTTGTTCAAGCGCTTTAAAATCATTCAATAGTTTTTCTACAAGCTTATTCTCAGATGATCCATTTAAACTGAGAATTTCTTTCAATTGCAATTCCGGTCTCTTACAAAGTTTAGAAATGGTTTCAGTTGAATCTATTCCGCTCATACCTTTTAGATTAAGATATGGATTAACATCCCGGGCATGAAGTTTTAATAAATTAAAAAGAGTAATACTTTCCGAAATAATTTGTTCTTTATTATCAACATACCATTTGGATTCATTATCAATCAGACCCAATTCGCAGCCAAATTTCATCAATCTTCTATCTGCATTATCCTGTCTCAACAGTAGCCTGTGTTCGGCTCTTGATGTAAAAATTCTGTAAGGTTCTTCTGTGGATTTAGTAACAAGATCGTCAATTAAAACTCCTATATAAGCTTCACTTCTTTTAAGAACAAACTCTTTTCTCTTTTGAACTTTACATGCTGCATTGATCCCGGCAATTAATCCTTGGGCCGCTGCTTCTTCATATCCCGAGGTCCCATTTATTTGTCCGGCAAAAAAAAGTCCTTCAAACAACTTTGTTTCAAGTGTTGAATCAACCTGATGAGGTGGAAAGAAATCGTATTCTACAGCATATCCAGGTCTAACAATTTCTGCTTCTTCCAATCCTTTTATTTGGTGAATTGCTTCAATTTGAATTTCAGCTGGCAGGGAAGTAGAGAATCCATTTAAATAAATTAAATCATTATTCAATCCCTCGGGCTCTAAAAAAAGGTGATGCTGCAGTTTATCTGAAAAACGAACCACTTTATCTTCAATTGAAGGACAATAACGTGGACCGACTGCTTTAATTCTTCCCGTAAACATAGGTGAATTGCTAAATCCCTTTTCAAGAATTTTATGAACCCTTTCATTTGTATGCGTAATATGGCAACTAAGCTGCGGAAGAAAAGGAAACTGCGAAATATCGGTAAAGTGCGAAAATGGTTGAGGATTTTTATCCCCAGCTTGTTCTTCAAGTTCTTCAAAAGAAACAGAACTTTTTGCGAGACGGGGAGGTGTACCAGTTTTCAGGCGTCCTGTTTCAAAACCTAAAAACATTAAAGTTTCGGTTATTCCAGTTGCCGGTTTTTCACCAAACCTACCCCCTTTATTGGAATTTAATCCTGTATGCATCAAGCCATTTAAGAAAGTGCCTGAAGAGAGAATTAATGCTTTGCAGCTTATTTCTTCACCTGAAAGAGTTTTTACCCCAACAATCTTTTTATTTTCCACTAACAGATCTATTACTGAGTCTTCAACAATAGTGATATTAACATTTTCGTTTATTATTTTATAAGCTTCTTCAGAATAAAGCTTCCTATCTGACTGACATCTTGGTGACCAAACTGCAGGACCTTTTGATTTATTCAACATCCTAAATTGAATTCCAGTTCGATCTGCAATTTTACCCATAACGCCCCCCAACGCATCAATCTCTCGAACAAGATGTCCTTTAGCAGTTCCCCCAACTGCTGGATTACAAGACATTCTACCAATAGCATATTTATCCATTGTTATAAGAGCAATATCACAGTTCATTTGAGCTGCAGCATAGGAAGCTTCAATACCAGCATGTCCACCTCCAACAACTATAATATCAAAATTTTTCATAAAATTGCATTTTTTAGTTTCACGTGGAAAAAGATAAATTTATTTACAATTACTTTTCACGTGAAACTATTTACCTATACAGAATTTTGAAAAAATATTGTTTAGAACATCCTCAGACGAAACTTCACCAATTATTTCTCCAAGACTTAAAACAGTGTTTCTTATATCTACAGCTATAAATTCACCGCTTAAATTACTATTTATCGTTCCTAATGAATTATTCAAATTTTCCTTTGCCTTTTTCAAACAGTTATAGTGTCTTAAATTAGAAATTATAGCCGACTTTTCCGTATATATTGAGCTTCCTATTGCAGTTTTTTTTAATTTATTAAATAATATTTCGATTCCTTCTCCATTTAATGCTGATATATAAATATCTGCATTTCTTGAAATATTCCTTTCAAGGTCAATTTTGTTTACAACTTTAAGGATTTTTTCGGGCTTTGTAAAAGATGTTATTTCTTCAAATAATTCATTAGAACCATTTTGAAAAATATCTTCTATCAATAAAATAACATCAGCGTTTTTAATTACATTTCGACTTCTTAAGACTCCTTCTTTTTCTATTTCATCATCAGATTCCCTTATCCCGGCAGTATCATACAATCTAAATAAAATCCCATCAATTGAAACTTCTTCTCTTATTACATCTCTTGTTGTACCAGGAATCGGGCTTACAATTGCTCTAGACTCCTTAAGAATATAATTTAAAAGTGAAGATTTACCAACATTTGGCTTTCCAACTAAGGCTACATTAACACCATCTTTTACAATTTTTCCAAAATTATATGTATTAATAAGTTCGTCTATTTCGAATATAATCTCTTCGATTCTTTTAACAAGCTCAGAATATTTTATCAATTCTATGTCTTCTTCAGCAAAATCAAGTTCCAACTCCACAAATGACGCAGAATCTAAAAGCTTTTTTCTTAAATCCTGAACTTTAGAAGACAATAAACCATCAAGCTGATTTCGAGCTCCGAAAAGGGAAGCTTCTGTTCTGGAATTAATTATATCTAATACAGCTTCTGCTTGGCTAAGATCAATTTTACGATTTAAATATGCTCTTTTTGTAAATTCGCCAGGTTCTGCAGTTCTTGCACCATTCTCTAAAAGAATTTCTACAACTCTTTTAGTTATGAATGAACTGCCATGGGTACTAATTTCTACAGAATCTTCTCCAGTATAAGAATTAGGGGATCTGAATATACTTACAAGAACATCATCAATTATTAAATCAGAGGAGTCAATAATTTTTCCATAATGAATTGTATGAGTTGCTGCATCTTTTAGTTTATTCTTACTTTGAAATATTTTATCCACAAAAGATATTGCTTTAGGGCCGCTAACTCTAATGACAGCAATTGCACCGGTACCGGCTGGGGTTGCTATTGCAACAATGGTATCATTTTCAAATGAATTTTGCATAGGAAATTTGATTAAAGTTTACAAAATTAATAAAAGAATGTCCGATTAACAATTAAAATTCTTTCACTAAGGACAGACCCTAGATATATGAAATTATGGCGGGTATATCGTCATAATAAGAATAAAATATATGGTTTTACATAAAATATATGCCATAAAGTCAAATTGCCGGAGTCACTATATAATCCCGTAAGTCACTGTACAATAAGGGATTAGGGGAATTAATATCCTCTGGCATATCAGTTGGACAGCATGAATACTTTTAGAATATTAACATATAATAGTTTAAACTTAAACTAAATGAATCTATCGCATGGAATTTAAAGATTACTACAAAATACTAGGAATAGATAAACAGGCTTCAGCCGATGATATAAAGAAAGCTTACAGAAAGCTTGCTAAAAAATATCATCCGGATAAGAATCCAAATGATAAATCTGCTGAAGAAAAATTTAAAGAAGTCTCTGAAGCTTATGAAGTTTTGAAAGATCCTGAAAAAAGAAAAAAGTATGATACCCTCGGGGCGAACTGGAAACATTATCAAAATACTGGCGGAACTAGTGAAGAATGGTTTAGAAATTTCAATCAAAACCAACAGGGGGGCAGCTATCAATTCTCTGGAAATTTTAATGATCTATTTGGGGGTGTAGGCGGCTTCTCTGATTTCTTTGAGAGTTTCTTTGGGGGTGGTGGAAAATCGAGAAGTGCAAGTGGATTTACAAACATCCCGCAGAAGGGAAATGATTATGAAGCATCCCTAACTATCTCTTTAGAAGAAGCTCATAGAGGTGTTGAAAAACAATTTACTGTTGATGGAAGAACTTTAAAGGTTAAAATAACCCCTGGTATTGAAGAAGGGAAAAAACTCAGGTTAAGAAACCAAGGGGGTGAAGGGAAAGCCAGTGGGGAGAAGGGTGATTTATATTTAAAAATTCAAATTGAAAAACATCCTCACTTTGAAAGAAAAGAAAATGATCTGTATTATAATCTTAATGTTGATTTATATACAGCAGTTCTTGGTGGAAAGAAAGAGGTAACGACTTTAGATGGAAAAAGACTTAATATTATTATCCCGAAAGAAACTGAGAGCGGAAAAATTTTGAAGATAAAAGGAATGGGAATGAGTAAGTCCGGAAGAACAGATAGAGGTGATTTATTTGTAAGAATTAATGTTACCATTCCTAAAAATCTTACTGACGAAGAGATAAAACTGTTTGAGAAATTGAAGAGTTTAAGGGACTAAGAAAGGAAAAATAAAATGGCATTTAATTTTAATAAACTAACAGTAAAGGCTCAGGAGGTTGTCCAAACGGCGATTGAGATTGCACAGAACTATGGCAACCAGGTTTTAGAACCGGAACATCTTCTCGCAGCATTAATTCAGGAACAGGGAAATATTGCAGACACAATTATGCAAAAAGCCGGCGGCAATATTAATCAGATAAAGCTGAAGGTAAATGCTTTGCTTGAGGCTTTGCCAAAAGTAAGCGGTGCCGGAGTCGGTAACCAGCAGATGTCCGGCAATATTGCTAAACTATTTGATGCGGCTACAGCCGAAGCAAAAAATCTTAAAGATGAATTTGTTTCTACCGAGCATCTGCTTTTGGCTTTAACAAAAGATAATGGAAAGGCCGGGCAGCTTTTAAAAGATAACGGTATTTCACACGATGATGTTTTAACGGCTTTGAAAGAAGTTCGTGGGAACCAAAGAGTAACTTCGCAGAATCCTGAAGACACTTATCAATCTTTACAAAAGTACGGAAGAGATTTAAATGAACTTGCACGTTCGGGAAAACTTGACCCGGTAATTGGAAGGGATGAAGAAATTCGTAGAGTGCTTCAGGTTCTTTCAAGAAGAACAAAAAATAATCCTGTTCTTATTGGTGAGCCGGGAGTTGGTAAAACTGCAATTGCAGAAGGAATTGCTCACCGTATCGTTTCTGGTGATGTTCCTGAAAATTTGAAGACAAAAAGAATTGTTGCGCTCGATATGGGCGCTCTTGTTGCGGGAACTCAATTCCGTGGGCAATTTGAAGAACGTCTTAAAGCTGTTATTAAAGAAGTTCAGGAATCCAACGGAGAAATAATTCTTTTTATTGATGAGCTTCATACGCTTGTTGGCGCAGGTGCGGTTTCTGGTTCTATGGATGCTGCAAATATTTTGAAACCTGCTCTTGCCAGAGGAGAACTTCATGCAATCGGTGCAACAACACTTGATGAATACAAAAAGCATATTGAAAAAGATGCGGCGCTTGAAAGAAGATTTCAGCCAGTTCTTGTTTCCGAGCCTTCTGTTGAAGATACAATTTCAATTTTAAGAGGGCTGAGTGAACGCTACGAAGTTCATCATGGTGTTAGAATTCTAGACAGCGCAATTGTAGCCGCTGCCCAGTTATCTCATCGTTATATAACAGATAGATTTCTTCCTGATAAAGCAATTGATTTGATTGATGAAGCTGCTTCAAAATTAAGGATAGAAATTGATTCTATGCCCGAAGAGCTTGATTCAATTGAAAGAAAAATTAAACAGCTTGAAATTGAAAGAGAAGCCTTGAAGCGCGAGAAAGATGAATCATCTCAAAAAAGATTAGGAGATATAAAACAGGAATTAAGTGAGCTTTCCGAAGAAGCAAATAAACTGAGAATGCACTGGAATCTTGAGAAAGAAAAAATCCGGAAGATCCGTTCAATGAAAAGTGAAATTGATAACTCCAAAACTCTTGCCGATAAATATGAACGTGAGGGTGATCTCGGCAAAGTTGCAGAGCTTCGTTATGGAAAAATTGCTTCTCTGGAAAAACAATTAAAAGAAGAAACAAAACAGCTTGCTGAAATTCAGAAATCTCAAAAGATGCTGAAGGAAGAAGTCGATGCCGAGGATATTGCCGAAGTTGTTTCCAAATGGACAGGAATTCCTGTTAGCAGAATGCTTGAAGGTGAAAGAGCAAAACTGCTCAGGCTTGAGGATGAGTTGCACAACAGAATTGTGGGACAGGATGAAGCTGTGTCTGCGGTTGCAAATGCAATCAGAAGATCTCGGACAGGCTTGCAGGATGTTAACCGACCGATTGGTTCTTTCATTTTTCTTGGAACAACCGGTGTTGGCAAAACAGAACTCGCTCGTGCACTTGCAGAATATCTTTTTGATGATGAACATGCAATGATTAGAATTGATATGTCAGAGTATATGGAAAAATTCTCTGTCTCAAGGTTGATCGGTGCACCCCCGGGATATGTTGGTTATGAAGAGGGTGGACAATTAACTGAAGCGGTCCGCAGAAGACCTTACTCTGTTATTCTGCTTGATGAAATTGAAAAAGCTCATTCAGATGTGTTTAATGTTTTGCTGCAGGTTCTTGATGACGGACGTTTGACCGACAACCAGGGACGCACTGTAAATTTTAAGAACACAATAATTATTATGACATCAAACCTCGGTTCTCACTTAATTCAGGAGCGGCTGCAGGATCTGGATGAGAATAAAGTTGAAGAGATAATGGGAGATCTGAGATATAAGCTGAATGATCTCTTAAGAAAAACAATCCGCCCCGAGTTCTTAAACAGGATTGATGAAATAGTTCTCTTTAAACCACTAACAAAGAATGAAATAAGAAAGATTGTTGATATACAAATTCAACATGTACAAATGCTTCTTAAAGATAAAGAGATTATCCTCGATGTTGATGATGAAGCAAAAGACTGGCTTGCAAAGTTGGGATACGATGTTACTTACGGTGCAAGACCATTGAAGAGAACAATACAAAAGTATCTCACAAATCCATTATCGCAGGAACTATTAATGGGTAATTTTAATGACGGAGATACAATTACTGTAACTCTTGGTCATTCAGGAAAACTTGTGTTTAACAAAGCTGAAGTTGCAGTTGAGTAAGCCATTATTGTCATTCCGGTTTTTGCCGAAGGCATCCCTTCGGGAGAGCCGGAATCTCTAAAAGATGCTGAAATAAATTCAGTATGACAAAATAAAAACAATATTAAGAGGCTATCTCAAAAGCTTTGTTTAATCCATTCATTTGAACACCTCTGTTTTAAAGTTATTACATAAACATTAACTGCTGTTAAATGGCAATCGAAAGTTGTTGACAATAAACTTAAGGTGTTATAAGTTTACTAATATAAAACAGGAGGGGAGTATGAAATCAAGTTTATTGCTCTCTCTTACACTTCTTTTTGTCTTAATCTACCTGACCAACCTCGGGATACAATTTTTGTAACTATCGACGAAAGGGGATTGCTATGAAAAAACAAAATAAAACCCTTATTACTACCGGAACTTTAATTTTCCTGTCTTTCTCATTCAATATCTTTGGACAAACCAGTCCTTACCCTCAAAGTAATTATATAACAGACATTACTTATAATTGGGCGACTCATATTATGTTGGCCCCGGGTAGCGATAACTGGCCAACGACCTGGGCAGATGATGATAATCAATATTCATCCTGGGGTGATGGCGGAGGATTCGGAGGGACTAATGATCTTGGTCGAGCTTCTCTTGGAGTGGCCAGAATAGAAGGGACAGGTTCATCTTACACAGGCCATAATGTATATGGCGGATATAATGGTGAACACCCTTCCACAATAGATGGAAAATCCCGTGGTATTATTTGTATAAACGGAGTACTTTATATGTGGGTAGGGCCAGGCTCAGTTCCGGTTGGATTTAATGAATCAAGACTTTATACATCTACAGATCATGCAGCAACCTGGGTGAGAAATGATAACTGGGCTTTTGTAAAGAGTGAGGGAATTATAATGCCTGGTTTTTTACAGTTTGGAAAAAACTTTGCAGATGCACGTGATAATTATGCATACATTTATTCGCAAAGATATGTAAATGATACTTCTCAGATTCCCGGGAAAATAGATTTGATGCGTGTAGACAAAACCCAAATCCTGAATCGTACTTCATATGAATTCTTTGAAGGGTTTGATTTACCTGGAAATCCTCTCTGGACTTCAGATTTAAATTAAGAGAGCCGGTATTTGAAGATCCCAATGGAGTTGGAAAAGGATTAGGAGTAAGCGTAATATACAATCCGGGACTTAATAGATACATCCTGATGGTAGAGCATAGTGATTTCGCAGTGGGAAATATCGGAATATTTGAAGCATCCGAACCCTGGGGTCCCTGGAAAACTATTTCTTATGAAAGTGGATTTGGTACCGGACATGTTGCACAGAAAAGTTTTTACTGGAATATTTCACCTAAGTGGCTCTCATCTGATGGAAAAGATTTTGTATTAATATTTACAGGTATCGATGAACTGGATTCCTGGAATACCGTGGAAGCAAGTTTCACAATTAATAATATTGGAGAAACCAGCCCTTACCCTCAAAGTAATTTTATAACAGGCATCACTTATAACTGGGCATCTCACAAAAGCTTAGCTCCCGGCAGCGATGGTTGGGCTACAACCTGGGCTGACGATGGGAATCTATATTCAATTTGGGGTAATGGCGGTGGATTCGGGGGGACTAATGTAAATGGCAGAGTTTCTCTTGGAGTTGCCAGAATCGAAGGTCAGGGATCCACTTATACTGGTTATAATGTGTATGGCGGATTTAATGCTGAGAATCCTTCTAATATAGATGGAAAATCCCGTGGTATAATTTGTATTGATAGCGTACTTTATATGCTGGTTGGACCAGGCTCGTATCCTGATGAATTTAATGAATCACGTCTCTATAAATCAACAGACCATGCGGCAACTTGGTTAAGAAATGATAGCTGGGCTTTTCTTAAAAGCGAGGGAATTATAATGCCCGGGTTTTTACAGTTCGGGAAAAACTTTACAAATGCCCTGGATGACTACATATATATTTATGCGCAAAGATATATAGATGATATTTCTCAGATTCCAGGAAAAATAGATTTGATCCGTGTACAGATAAACCAAATTATGAATCGTGCTTCTTATACATTCTTTGCTGGCTTTAATGAATCAGGTTATCCCCTCTGGGCATCGGATATAAATTTGCGTCAACCCGTATTTGAAGATCCCAATGGTGTGGGAAGAGGATTAGGAGTAAATGTAACTTTTGATCCCGGACTGAATAGATACATTCTGATTGTTGAACATGGTAATTTTGCGGAAGGGAATATGGGAATATTTGAATCTCCAAATCCGTGGGGCCTATGGAAAACTGTTGCTTATGAAAATGGATTCGGTGCCGGGCATATTCAACAAACCAGTTATTACTGGAATATTTCGCCTAAATGGATCTCAACAGATGGTCAACATTTTGTATTGACATTTACAGGCTCAAATGAATTGGAGTCATGGAATACTGTTGAAGCAACTTTCACTCTTAATCCGGTTTTAATACCTCAATTTTTTGATCAGACAAATATATCTTTAATTGATTTATACCGGGGCTCAATAAACTGTGGGGATTATGATAATGATGGCTATCTGGATATACTTCTGACAGGAGACTGGAATGATGGAGGTTTTTATCAAAGCTTTTCTAAAGTATACCATAATAATGGCAACAACACATATAGCGAACAAACATCAATATCACTTCCTGGTCTTTCGAATAGTAAACCAACCTGGGGTGATTATGATAATGATGGTTATGTAGATATACTTTTAAAGGTTCGCATATTTATCATAACAATAAGGATAACACATTTACGGAAAATACCTCAATAATTTCGGGCGGTATCTATGGTTCCGCAGCCTGGGGTGATTATGATAATGATGGTTATCTTGATATTACTTATAACAGGTGCCGGGACGGGATCTAAAATTTATCATAACAATAAGGATAATACATTTACAGAAGAATACTTCGGTTTCTCTTATTTATGTTGACCTGAGCTCGGTAGATTGGGGTGATTATGATAATGATGGTTATCTCGATATACTTTTAACCGGTCATTGGGGTGGATTGAATGATTATCCGATATCAAAAATTTATCACAACAATACAGACGGCACATTTACAGAAAATACTTCAACTTCTCTTATGGGCATGGAATATGGTTCTGCAGCCTGGGGTGATTATGATGCTGATGGTTATTTAGATATTATTTTACACGGTAGTAAAATTCCAACTTATCTTTCTTATTTAGGTTATTTAAATATATATCATAACAGTGGGGATGGTACATTTACGTCACAAACATCGGTACATACAGAAGGAGAATGGGGAAGCTCGGTAGCCTGGGGTGATTATAATAATGATGGTTATCTCGATTTTATTATAACCGGAAGTGATTCAAGGATATTTCGGAATAATAAAAACAATACATTTACAGAAGAAACTTCAATATCTTTTTACCCCCTTGGTTTATTTTATGGTTCAGTTGCATGGGCAGATTATGATAATGATGGCAATTTAGATATACTTCAAACCGGATGGACAGGGTATTACAGAGTATCAAAAATATATCGAAATAACAATATTAACTTAAATGTATCATCCAATTTATTGCCTAATGCCCCTTCTAATTTGAGAACTGTAGTTAATGGTAATCATGTTACATTTAGCTGGGATAGAAGCACTGACAACGAAACACCACAAAACGGACTGACATATAATTTAGCTATAGGTTCAACCTCCGGTACCTGCGATATTTTATCACCAATGGCAGATCTAAATACCGGTAAAAGAAGAATTGTTAGTATGGGAAATGCTGGAGAATGCAATAGCCGAACAATTAAAGGTTTGGCTCAAGGGCAATATTACTGGAGTGTACAGGCAATAGACAATAACTTTGCAGGATCTCTTTTTGCTCCTGAACAGGTTGTTACTGTCGCATTGCCTGTAGAATTAATTTCTTTCAAAGCATCTATAAGTAATAATGATATTGTTCTAAACTGGAATACAATAACAGAAGTAAATAATTATGGTTTTGAAATCGAAAGGAAAAACATTTCTTCAGATATAAAAGAAAGTAATTGGACAAAGATAGGATTTGTAAATGGTCATGGTAACAGTAATTCTACAAAAAGCTACGGCTTCATTGATAAGAATATTTCCGGTGGTACAAAATTCAATTATAGATTAAAACAGATTGATAATGATGGTAAATATGAATTTTCAAAAGAAATTGAAATAGAGTTAACTAAGGAATATGCTTTATACCAGAATTTTCCAAATCCGTTTAATCCAACAACGAATATAAAATTCCAAATACCAAAAGATGGATTTGTCTTATTAAAAGTTTATGATATTCTCGGAAGAGAAGTCGCAACCCTGGTAAATGAAGAAAAGAAAGCCGGGTTTTACAATCTTCAGTTTGATGCTACAGGATTATCAAGCGGAATTTATTTTTACAAATTGCAATTCGGGAACAATTTTGCAACTAAAAAATTAATTTTCCAGAAATAAAATTTCTATTTTATTCGTCTTAATTATTAAAGGAAAGGCGAGTCTAAGACTCGCCTTTTTTGTGCCGAAGCACTTTTATAAAAAATGAATCCCTCTCTTTATTTCGATTTATCTTTTTTCTTATTAAGTTCACCGAAGGTAAAGCGGTTTCAATTCATACTAGAAATACTTATAAGATAATTACTTTAAAAAATTAGCAGCAAGAGGATAATTATATGAAACCCATTCATTTTAAAATCTCAATTGCAGTTTCTATAACATTTGTACTCGCTTTAATCTTAGTATCCTGTTCAAAAGAAGAAACCAAAAATGTTGAAAAAGATTACCTAACTCCGGAAACTTTATGCGGAACAGTAACATTTAAAGACGGCTGCAGCCCGAAGCTGGATACACTGATATCATTCGGGTTTGCTTTACTTCATCATATGACTTATGATGATGCCGAATATACTTTTAACAAGGTAATTGAATCTAGATCCTGATTGCTTCTGGGGATATTGGGGAAAAGCAATGTCATACATTCATCCCCTTTGGCCTGACATGCACCAACCGAAGAGGAATTAAAAGAGGGATCAAAGCTTTCGCTGAATGCTTTAAATCTTGCTGAAACAGAAAAAGAGAAATTATATGGAAAAGCCGTCGCTTCTTTTTTTGAAGGAAAATTAAATAAATCGAAAGGAGAAAGATTAATTGCCTTTGATGAAAACTGGCAGATTGCAAAAAAAGAATTGCCGGATGATATTGAGGCAAGATTATTTTCATGTGTTAGCAATGTTGTCAACCGTTTCACCAAATGATAAAACTTATAAAGTACAAAGAGAAGCAGGAGCAATTGCAGAAGATGTTCTTAAAATAATTCCAGATCATCCCGGTGCGTTTCATTATGCTATTCATGCTTATGATTTTCCTCCCCTTGCACCTGAAGCGCTAAGAGTAGCAAGGAACTATTACAAAATTGCACCTGAAATTCCTCATGCACTTCATATGCCCACGCATATTTTTACACGGCTTGGCTACTGGCAGGAATCAATAGACCTTAACCTGAGATCAGCTGCCGCTGCTTTGAAACTTCCGGTTAACGGACAGGTTTCCAATCATTATTTTCATGCACTTGATTATCTTGTTTATGCATACCTTCAGCAATCTGAGTATGATAAGGCAAAAGAAATTGCAAAAACATTAGATACTTTAAGCGGAACTTTCCAGCCCGCTCCTCAAACAGCTTATTGTCTGGCAGCAATACCGGGAAGACTCGCGCTTGAATACCGGGACTGGAAAGAAGCTGCGAATCTTAAGTTAAACACTCACACAAATTTTCCGTGGGAAAAATTCCCGCAATATGAAGCGCTGATTTATTTTGCCAAAGGTATCGGTGCGGGCAGGATCGGGAATATAAAAATAGCACAGCAGTCATTAGAAAAATTGGGACAGCTTCAAAAATCTTTTACGGATACAGTAACATTTAAATACTGGATTAACCAGGTTGAAATACAGAAACGTGTTGTTAAAGCATGGCTGTTGTATGCACAAAATGAAAAAGAAAAATCCCTGGAAGAAATGAACTCAGCTGCAAAGCTTGAAGATGCAACAGAGAAAAGTCCGGTTACACCGGGAGCGCTTCTTCCTGTAAGAGAAATGCTTGGCGATATGCTGATGGAATTAAATAAACCTAAGGATGCATTGCAGCAATATGAATTGTGCCTGCAAAAATCCCCGAACAGATTTAACTCGCTTTATGGTGCTGGTAAATCTGCTGAACTTATCGGAGATAAAAAGAAAGCCGGATTTTATTTTGATGCTCTTGAAAAGCTCAATAAAAATCCAAACATAAAAAGAGAAAGACTGAACGATATAATTAAAGTGAGTAAAATTTAAGGCAGGAAAACCTTCAGTCATTGCGAAATCAGATTTGGTTTACCTCCAATAGGTAGGCGGGAGAAGCAATCTCAGGCTCTATTATAACAGGCGAGTCATTGATTCGTCTTTTTTATTTTAAAGTAAAAAGCTATTGATCTTAATTCTTAAAGATATTTATTTTAATATTACTTAAAATAATTGTGATCACAAATTAATAAAACCGATGAAGTTAATTAAAAATCTTCTTGGGATAAAATCTTATAAGCAATATGAAGCTGTAATCGAAGTAAAAATTCTATGAAGGATTACTTACGCTGGGTAATCTTTATCAGAAGGTTTTTGATATTGAAAATGTACAATGGGGAACAAAAACTCCTTTTGCTTCAATAAGAAGAATTGTTCAGGATGAAGAATTCTTCTTTAAAAATAAAACCAGGTCTTTGGGCTCTTAAAGAGGAAAAAGAAAAAGTTTTGAAATTATTTGATCTGGAAAAAAATAGAAAATCTTCTGATACAGAATTCAATCATTCTTATTATCAAGGGTTATTATTAGAGATTGGAAAGATTAGAAATTTTCAAATATATATTCCAAACCAGGATAAGAATAAAAAGTATCTGGAGAAACCCTTAAAACATTTAGCAACCATAGATAAGTTTTACGATTTTATAATGAAATATAGTAAACAGGGCAGAATGATAGATTTATCCTGGTTTAATGAAAGAAAATTTCCATACGCTTTCTTTGAGAAAGAATATTCAACAGATTTAAAAAATTTTCTGTTGAAATTTTAGAGCTTCAGGATTTTAATGTTGATTTTAGAATTGTTGCTGATAAGAAAAGAGAGAATCAATTTTTATCTGCCATGACTTTTTCTGCCTTCAAAAATATTGGTCAACGTGTAAAATTTCTATCCTATGATGTTGTTGCAGATCTTCATGTTAAAACAGTTGAATTGAGTTTAATACAAAAAGATTTTAAATATAAATGCGGGATAAAAAATTAAATTTCTTACCTGAGGATAAACCAAAACTCAATAAGGGCTTATTTACCAGCAGGACAGAAGAATGGGAAACTCCATCATATGTTTTTTTATCACTCAACAAAGAATTTAATTTTCAGGTTGATGTTTGTGCTACATCTGAAAATGCTAAGTGTGAAATTTTTTTTGACAAATCCGTCGATGGCTTAAAAAGAGAGTGGAGTCCGTTTAGATGCTGGATGAATCCACCTTATGGAAGAAACATTGGTTGATGGATGAAAAAGGCTTATGAGGAAAGTCAAAGAGGAGCTTTAGTTGTTTGTTTAATTCCAAGTAGGACGGATACAAAATGGTGGCATCAATGGGTAATGAAATCAGCAGAAGTTAGATTCGTATCAGGCAGAATAAGTTTTGGTAATTCAAAACAATCAGCTCCTTTTCCTTCTTCTATCGTTGTTTATTATCCGGAACTTGAAAATCCGTATAAACTATCTGTTCCTGTAATAAGCTCAGTAAGTTTTGATAAATCAATGAATTCAATAAGATTTATTCCAAATCTGTAAAACATTTAGTTCTAATCTACCCGTACAAAAATTTATTTAACCTTCAATTATTCGAGCTAATCTTTTTTGTTGCTGTTCATTTGATGGGAAGAATTCTGACGTTAGTTCTAGTCGCTGAGCAATTAATCGCTCTTTAAATTCTACTATTTTACTTTGAAAAAAATCTAGACTTAAATCATTTTTTTCTTCACCTTCAAAAAATAATTTTGGGAATGCTGACATCAATGCACCATAACCAGTGGTTTTAGAAATATATATCTTGTTGAATTATCCCATTCTTCACTAAAAGCATTTTTAACACTGGAGAAATAGTTAAATAATATTTTATAGATAGTTTTATCCTCATTCTGAATGAAATAATATCTCAATGGCACTGAAGAATCTTCATTAAATTTTAATTCCAAGTTTTATATTTCGTAAATCCTCATCAGGTTTTTTAGAAATATTAGGTAATAAATATTTTATAAAACTTCCTTGGGATAAACTTGCTTCCTGATGCTCTTTTCTCCCCAACATTTTTAATCTTTTAAAGAAAGAACTATTCTCATCGGAATTAAATAACCTAGCTATCTCATGACAGGTTTTTTGTGGGCTTCTTTCCTCTGATAAAAAAAATAAATCATATATTAAAGATTTAGGTACCTTTGTCTGTTTACTATTGATTATTGAAAAAATATACGCTTTTTCCTCTTCTGTTAAATTAAACATTAGGGTTATTGGTAATTCAAAATCATCTATTTTTGAAGACTTTTTTATTCCTTCGATTCTATGCTGTCCATCTATAATTTCTCCAATTATACTATTTTCATCAAAGTCTAACATATTATTACTAAATGAATAATTAGCATTTTCATTAAAGCAATTATTATTGGAGTAGGAAATGTTGCATCAGGATCATTTGTATAATCTGCTATTTCAGAAACTCTTGATTTATTAAGAACCCGTTGTACCCCACCCCTTGTTGTCATTGTTAAAGGGTCGTACTCTCTCTGAATAACATCAGCTATCTTTAAAACAATCTTAGCTGGTAAACAGGACAAATAAAAGGTGCCAATAGGCTGATTAACTTCAAATAATTGAATCCTCATAATTTATTTCCTTTACTGTCAGCTTTGACCTCTTTAGAAGTAGTTTTGAGTTTGAGAATATTTTGATCCTCTAATTCCGAATAGCTTTCTGTATCATATTTCAGATAAAACAGACAATTCATATAAATACAAAATGTTATTGAAAAAAAATAAAATATTAATTGCCACCAGTCGATCTCATTTACTATAGTATTGGAGTTGATAATGATCTAAAATTAAGTGAAGATAAATAAGTCATTGGTATAATGAGAAAGAAAACATTATGATGGTTGTGAAATTTTATAAACTTGAATTGAATTTCTTTTTCTTCAATATATTCTATAAAAACAGGAACTATAGATGCGTCTATTATAGCAATAGAAAAAACATATAAATTTGCATTTTTAAGATTTAAATTAAAATTTGGCCGGTTGTCATTTGGGCTTCAAAGAAAGTAAAAAGAATTCCTAATTGCCCTATAAGTATACCTGTTACAATGTAGATAAAGAAAATTGGCTTTGTTTGATATATAATTTTGAATGGTTTGAAAATTTTCATGATATTCCTGCCCAGGGAATTAGTGAATATATTTTACTTTCTTTAAAATTAAGGCAAAAAACAGGTAATTCAAAAATCAAATACTGTTAATAAAAATTCCTTCGGAAAGTACCCAAACAAGAGTGAAAACCTTTCAAGAATTTCCTGGTCTGTAAAAAGATAGATAGAAAAAACTTTTTTGTAACTCCACCTCCATTTTCCTAAATTAAAACTAAACCAGGCTGTTACACTTTAACAATATTATAGGAAAGATGGCTACACAAACATCCAATTCTCCGCAGCCCGCACTATTATTTGTACCGGATATAAGTGGCTTTACACAATTTGTTCAGGCTACAGAGATTTCACACAGCCAGCATATAATTGAAGAGCTTCTTGAAAAACTGATTGAAGCAAATGAAACAGGACTGCAGGTCTCCGAGGTTGAAGGAGATGCAATTCTATTTTACAGGTTTGGTAATTCTCCAACTGCCGGAGAATTTTTTCAACAGGTCCGGAAAATGTTTATTGCTTTTCACAGCCATTTAAAACTTTATGAAACTCAGCGAATCTGCCAGTGCGGTGCGTGTTCATCTGCAAATAATCTCACTTTAAAAATAGTTGCTCATTTCGGAAACATAACCCAGAGCAATATTAAAGAGCATGTTAAACTGTTCGGACAGGATGTTATAACAGTTCACCGCCTGTTGAAGAATGACATCCCGCATCATGAATATGCACTCTTTACATCTTCCCTGATGAGTGAATGGCAGAATCCGGCAGCAAATTCCTGGGCGCAAAACGAAGAAGGTTCCGCCCAATATGATGTCGGCATAATCAATTATAATTATGTACCGCTCGCACCATTAATGCAATCCGTTCCTGAACCACAGGTTGAGAACTTCAGCATTCCGGGAGTATCGCTTCCGGTATTTTCATTTGAACAGGAAGTAAATGCACCACTCGGTTTTGCTTTTGAGGTTTTAAGCGATTTGCCTGCCCGGCTTCATTGGATGCAGGGAGCCAAAAAAGTTGAAATGCTTAATCATCAGCTTAACCGTGTCGGGACAAAACACCGGTGTATCATAGATAAGAATAGTCCGGCAATGGTAACCACAGGCAGAACAAAGACTGATAATACTATTACTTTAACTGAAACTGATGAGAAGAAAATGATGTGCAGCGTTTATACGTTACGGCAGGAAGGTGAGGCAATTACACGTATCGGGTTGATGGTTTTATTAAGAATGACTTTGTGATTGAAAATAGTGTTTGCGCTCTGCTGTTAAAGAAGAAATTGTCGAAACTGTTCCGGATATCATTATCAAATTTTAAAAGTTATTGTGAAGAGTTGCACAAAACATAATCTTCTTCTTAATGTAATCAATAGTCCGGAATAATTAAGCTTTTCCTTAAATAAACTACATGTGTTCCGGATTTTCATAGTCAATCTGCCCCCTGCATTCTTTGATTTCCGTGCGCAGGTATTCCACCTTCATCTTTTAGGTCATACAAGAAGACCCATAAAATTTCTATCCGTATTCCTTTTACTTAAGCAAAATCATTTTCCTGCTGGCAATATAACTCCCGGAATTCAGTTGATATAAATAAATTCCAGAAGCTAGATCAGAAGCATCAAACTCAACTTTATGCTTGCCCGCGGGCATTTCGGCATTTATAAGAGTTCTTACTTCTCTACCGAGTGAATTATAAACCCTAAGATTTATGAATGATGATTTAGGGATTACGAAATTAATTTCGGTTGTTGGATTAAATGGGTTCGGATAGTTTTGATTCAAAATAAAGGAAGAATTTTGTGTATACGTTGCACCGGATATTCCCGTTAAAATATCTCTGCTTTTATAAACACCCTGCAAATAAGTTCCGGCAAATAAATATCCTTCATCATTAAATGCAAAAGAAACAACGGGAATATTTTCAATTCCTTCATTTTTACTCTCCCAGGTTTCTCCGTTATTGGTAGAATGGTATAAGCCGCTCACACCAAAATAATAAGTCCCCGCAAACAACGATGTATCACTTTCAGCTATAACTGATAAAACACTATTCGGGTAAAGATCAGCAGGCAGCCAGGAAAGACCTTTGTCGGTTGATTTAATAAGACCGTTATTATTAGTTGCAAAGAACAAATCCTTTTTATTTTTTACCACGCCGGTAATTTCCAAAGCAGGGCTGAATTGATATACCTGAATCCATTGCTGATTTATTTCGTCCCATTTATAAAAAATATCATATTGAATTACCGCACCCCCGTTAGTAAGCGCAAACACCGAATCATTATTATCTATAAGAAAGTCTTTCACCCAATCTTCTCCTATTAGTCCCTTATCTATTTCTTCAACAGTGTCACCGCCGGAATATAAATATATGGTTCCGGGATAAGCATACTGACTATCGACAGCCCCAATAAAAATTTTTCCATCACTTTTTATGGCAAGAGATTTTATATCTGTAAGCGCAAGTCCGACATTTAATTGTACCCAACTATCTCCATCATTAGTAGATTTGAAAAGACCGGCTTTTGTTCCGGCAATCAGATTATCATTTAAATCTTTAATAAAATTATTTGATCGCTTGTCTGTTAAACCCAAGTTTTTTTCTTCCCATTCTATACCGCCATCTGTTGACCTGTAAATTCCGTTATCAGTTGCTATAAAAATCTTATCCTCAATGCCCGTAAAAAAAGAATTTATAACAAGATTTCCGGGTGCGTTTGTTCTTTGCCAGAATGTTTGTGCTGAGGAAAATGATATTAGATTGATCAGGCAGGAAAGAACTAGTCCGGTTGATTTCATATGAATGCTCAACAAATCTTACGGCAAGATAATTTCAATATATTCATATATAAAGAGATATTTTTTTCTCCCCTTTTTAATTATTAAATATCACTGTTCCACAATCCTCTTAAGCCCGAATATTTTTACTTTCTCGATTTTTCCTTTCAATTTCAGTTCTCCTACAAATTCGGTTTTAAGGTATTCGGGCATCGCAATATTTTCCAGCATATAATCACTGATTAAAAAATATTGGCTGTACTTGTTGCATTCGTCCTGTATTCTTGATGTTGTGTTTAAAACATCGCCATGATAAACAACTTCTTTTTTTATGGTCCCTATCCATGTAACAGATACGCTGCCTGCATGCATTGCAGCTTTAAATTCGGGGAAGACATTAAATTTTTTTAAATATCTTTCTTTATTCATTTCAATTGTATTCGCTATATCAAAAAAACAGTGAACACATTTTGCATCGTTAATTCCTTCTGCAAAAGACCATGATAAAACTATTTCATCACCTATGTACTGGTAGATCTCTGCTTTAGACATAAGGATTGCGTCAGTCATATCATCATAATAATCAATCAGAAACTCACTATACCTGAGATTGCCGAGCTTTTCGGCAATTGTTGTCGAGGATTTCAAATCAATAAAGAGAAATATTTTATCAATCTCCTCCGGACGGTGATATTTCCCTGTTATATATTTTATTAAATCGCCCGGTCTGTGCAATCTTCTTATCTGAAGAAGCGCAATTACCACAGAAGCAATAATAATTATTATTACCAGGTCGCGAAAATAGTGTTCATCAAAAAGTGCTGTATGTATTGATTTGTTAATAGAAAAATCTGTGGTTAAAAAAACACTCAGGGAATTAATCAACAATAAAAAAAAGGCAAAGACAGATGAATAAACTAATGTTCTGAATAGTAAGAGGAAAAGATATGTTTTGGTTCTGAACCTGTCCAGGAAAAGAAATTCTTCGCAAAGCCCTACTATTGTACCAACAAAAAGTCCTACAAACAACCCTCTGAAAGTTGGACCGGAATTATTAATTTTATCTATATTTTGAAGAAGAAATCCAATTAGAGTACCAGCAGAAATTCCTACAACACTAAAGTTAGTAACATTTTTTAATTTATAGTTTCTTGTAACAAACATATCATATAAACTTAAACAAAATATAAAAGTTAGTCTAACAATTTTGAGAGTATCCCCGTTAATTGGTTTGGAAGTCTTCTTAATAAATATTTTAAATGAGATTATTTTTAACAGAAAGTTTTCATAACCGCATAATATTTTTATTTTATATTCATAAATAAAAAAATAAATAAAATGAATCTGGAAGAAGTAATCATTAGAAATACCAAGCCTTCAAACTTTGATGATATCAGAAATTTACAGAGCAAAGTTTATCCTGGTATTAAACCCTGGTCAATCGAACAATTGACAAATCACTTAAAAGTTTTTGCAGAGGGGCAATTTGTTGCTGATCTCGGCGGGAAAATTGTTGGCACTTCAAGCTCCTTCATAATTATGTGGGATGAGTACGGCCCCGAACATAGCTGGAAAGATATTACCGGCAGCGGAACATTCTCAACTCATAATCCCGAAGGCAAAACTCTTTATGGGGCAGAGGTTTGTGTAGACCCTGATTACAGGCAAAAAGGAATCGGTCAAAAAATTTATTATGCTCGGAGGCTGCTTTGTTCGCGCTTAAATCTTAAGCGAATAATAGCCGCGGGCAGATTACCTAATTATCATCTTTATGCAGACAAGATGGATCCTCATACATATTGTATGAAAGTTGTTTGGGGAGATATTTACGATCCGGTTCTACGTTTTCAATTAAAGCAGGGATTTCAGTTTTGCGATGTTGTGGAAAATTATCTTCATGGTGATACTGAATCAAGAGAGTTTGCTTCTTTAATTGTTTGGCTTAACCCGGATTTTAATCCAAATTTTAAATAGGAGAATAAATGAGAGTTAGAATAGCTTCGGTTCAATACCAGTTAAAAAAAGTTAGGGACTTTGAAGAGTTTGAAGACCAGGTGCATTATGTTTTAACAGCAGCTTCAGAATATAACCCTCACTTTGTTTTACTTCCCGAATTATTTACAATTCAACTGATGTCTTTTATAGATACAAGTGACCCTGTAAAAGCAATAAAAGAATTAAGCACTTACAAAAATAAATATGTTGAATTACTTACCGGCTATGCAAAAAATTATAATTATTATTTAATCGGCGGGACTCACCCTACTGAAGAAGAGAATAGAATATATAACAGGGCATATCTTTTTTCGCCTGAAGGAAAAATTTTTACACAGGATAAAATTCACAGAACAAGATGGGAAAAAGATCCATGGAATATTGCAAATGGAGGCGACTTAAAAGTTTTTAAAACAGAACATTGCCCTATCTCCATATTAATCTGTTATGATGTTGAATTTCCTGAAGCCGCCAGGATAGTTTCCGATGCTGGTGCTGAAATAATATTTGTTCCATCTTATACGGATGACAGGCAGGGATATTTAAGAGTAAAATATTGCTGCCAGGCAAGAGCAATAGAAAACCAGGTTTATGTTGTTATGGCAAGCACTGTTGGTATTCTTCCGGTAGAAAACCTCAGACTTCACTATGGTCAGGCAAATATTTTTACTCCTTCAGATTTCCCTTTTTCCAGAGATGGTATTGCTGCCGAAGGGGTAACAAACCAGGAACAAATTATTATCGCAGACCTTGAACTCGATCTCTTAGATGAAAATAGAATAAAGGGGACAACTATTCCTTTGATGGATAAGCGTACAGATATCTATTCAAAAGTTGCAACAATAGAAACTACAAGATAAGATTATAGCCCAATCAGGTTTATAGGATTGTTTTAACTTTAACAATAAAAACCCTGAATTAAATGGTAGGCGAAGGAACAACTGATATATTCATTACCTTCCTGCTGGCAATAATTGGCTATGCTGGTCTAACAACAGTTCTGCTAATATCTCTCAATAGAAAAGTTCCTCTTATTCTTTGGCGGATTATTGCTTTAATTATTCTGGCTCATGTAATTATGGTTTGGACTTACCGCTATAGCTGGCAATTCTCTCTCGCTCTCCGCAATGGTTATTTTGGGTTTCTTCTTTTCCATTCTGCCTTATTAATGATTTTTATTTCAACTTTTATTCATGAAAGCACTACAAAGATTCTAATCAGAATTTCATTTATAGTTATTACAATTGGTGCATTGGGTTCTGTTTTCCGATATGATGTTGTTGCTATTTATAAAGTACCTGTAATAATTTTTGCAATTGCAGGAATTGGGAGCCTTACGAGATATTTCAAGAAATTGTTATAGACTAAAACAAGTTTTTTCTTATAAAACTGAACCAATTTATCAAATCTCTTCGCATGTACAATTGTTCTTAAACTGAGCACATTTATTCCAAATAACTTAAAAGGATATGGTATGAAAAGAACCAGTGTACTGTTTTGTTTACTTATTGCCCTGTTTGTTTTAAATCTGAATGCACAACAGTTTACACAACAGGGACCCAAACTTGTTGGTTCAAATACTTTCGGAAATGCCTGGCAGGGTTACTCAATCGCCCTTTCGGCAGATGGAAATACAGCAATTGTTGGTGGCAGACGTGACAGTTCTGATGTAGGTGCGGCATGGGTTTATACCCGGATAGCAAATAACTGGACAGAACAAGCTAAACTTGTGGGAACGGGTTACGTTGGACATCCACAGCAAGGTTCATGTGTCGCATTGTCATCAGATGGAAATACGGCAATTGTTGGCGGTCCGGCGGATGATGGAGGTAAAGGAGCTGCATGGGTCTTTACAAGAATTGGAACCAGCTGGTTTCAGCAAGGAAACAAACTTGTAGGAACCGGGGCTGTGGGAAATGGATTCCAAGGTTATGTTGTTGCACTTTCTGCCGATGGGAATACCGCGGTTCTTGGCGGATACCAGGATGATTCCTTTAAAGGGGCTGCCTGGATTTTTACACGAACAGGGAATAGCTGGTTTCAACAGGGAAATAAACTTGTAGGAACCGGGGCAACAGGTAATGCTCAGCAAAGTGTTTCGGTTGCTTTATCTAATGATGGAAATACACTTTTAATAGGAGGATGGAAAGATAATGCTGGAACCGGTGCCGCATGGGTTTTTACACGAACAGGGAACAGCTGGTTTCAACAGGGGAACAAGCTCACCGGAACAGGTGCTGTTGGATCTGCACAACAAGGTTATGCCGTTGCACTTTCTGCTGATGGAAATACTGCTATCATCGGCGGCTTTGCGGATAATAATGATGCGGGGGCTGTATGGATTTTTACAAGAGTTGGAAATACCTGGTCTCAGCAAGGCAATAAGTTTGCTGGATCGGGAGCGATAGGAAATGCCCGACAGGGAGCTTCAGTTGATTTGTCGGCTGATGGAAATACTGCTATTGTCGGCGGTTATTTTGATAATAATTTAAAGGGTGCGGCATGGACTTTTTATAGGATCGGAAACACCTGGTACCAGCTTGGAAATAAATTTTTGGGAAGTGATGCCGGGGGAAATGCACAAATGGCAAATTCAGTCGCCATTTCTGCCGATGGCAACACCGCTTTAATTGGGGGATGGTATGATAGTAACCAGATTGGTGCTGCATGGGTTTTTGTCCGTTCAAACACTTACTCAATTAATATATACAACCACAATCTCAATAAAACTATTGCCGATTTTTCAAATACTTATGATACAATTATGGTTCCCATAATATTTAAACAATCCGGGGAAAATTTATTTGTGCAGGATATTAATGTTATCATTGATTCAATTCTTCATGGTAATGACAGCGATCTCGAAATTAGTCTTATTCATTTAAATGTGAACGATACAATTGCTTACCATGTGGGAGGAAGCGGAAATGATTTCATCCATACAAACTTTGATGACTCCGCTTCTATTTCAATTAATAATGGGACCGCCCCATTCACCGGAAGTTTTTTACCTGCAAATCCTTTAAGTAAATTTAATTTTATGGAAGCAGACGGAGAATGGATTCTTAAAGTTTATGATAACGCAACAGGAAATTCAGGAACTCTAAAATCATGGGGACTCTCAATAAATTATTCTTCTCCATCATCAGTTGATTATTCTTCTCCTTCGCTTCCTGAAGGATATGAACTTTTACAAAATTACCCTAACCCGTTTAATCCATCAACTAGAATAAAATTTAGCATTCCTCAGACAGGTTTTGTTTCGTTAAAAGTTTATGATGCTCTTGGAAAAGAAGTGGCAGTTCTGATTAATGATGAAAAACCTGCAGGTAGTTATGAAGCTCAGTTTGAGGGTTCAAAACTTTCAAGCGGTGTTTATTTCTACAGGATGATTGTAACAGATCCTTCGAAAAGTTCCGGGCAGCCGATTATTCATACCAATAAGATGTTATTGCTTAAATAGGAAATCAGGAAATGAAAAAAATAATTATTGTAATAATTACTTTGATATGTTCCAACATTCAGGCTCAATGGTTTAGCGATCCGATACAGATGATATGCCGGAGGGGCAATTATTTGCTGGTACGATTTCAGGCAGAACGGCACAACCTATGTCCAGCATCTGGATGTTAATGGAAACAGAGGATGGACTAACTCGGGTGTGAAAGTTGATTCTGTTACCGATCGGGGGCCTGGTACAATTATTTCAGATGGTGAAGGGGGTGCATATATCGTCTGGTTGAAAACTGATTCTAGTCAGATTACAGTAGATCTATGGATTCAAAGAATTAATTCTACCGGAACTCTATATTGAAACAAAGAAAATGATCCTTACAAAGTGAGTAATAAAATTGAAGGTTGGAGAAATAGGAAAAATAATTTATGAAATCTTTCTTAACGATTTTAATAACAATATCTACGTCAATTTATTCCATTGCTTAATCAATTAAGCCGGGGTATAACTTCGGTGCTTTACCGGAAGGAGTCGGGAAAGATTAAACTTTCGGTGATTTGCGATTATTGATTTTGGCTTTCTCTGCCCCCATCTGGAATTTACGGATACTATTTTAAATTATATGCGCTCAACATTACAATTGAATTAAAAGCCGGTGCGGTCAATGGTGATTTCGTGATGGCTATGGCAGGTCATATTCTTGCAGAAGGTCAAATAATGGGTAGGTGCAAACGAAAAAAGTAAAAATTCTAATAACTTCCCTTTTTTGTTCTAAAATATTAAAATCAAATCTATTAGACTATTGATTTAGCTCGTTAAAGATAATATATTAAATTAATTCCTATACTGATTTCCAATATTCCTGTTATTAACATTTCATAATGGAGTGTGACATGAAAATTAGTCGTCTTATCGCGTTCCTCTTAGTAATTGCCCCTTTAAATTTTATGTTTTCCCAAGAGATTGAAGCTAGACTTGGTGGTAATACAACCAGCCAGGGATTTTCTGTAAAAGACAATTTGAATAATACGTTACTTCGAGTAACTGGTCAGGGAAATGTTGGCATAGGAACTATAAGCCCTATAAGAAAACTGGATGTAAATGGTTCTATTGGCTGGGGCACAACTAATGCTGTTTTACAGACCGATCAGGGGGCTTCGATTGAGTTAAGAGGAAATGGCATACCGTATATAGACTTCTCAAATGATCCAACTTCTGATTATGATGTCCGACTGATGCTTAATTCAAATAATATTCTTGAAATTGATGGAGATGTTGGAATAGGAACAGATAATACAAACGGTTACAAACTGGCAGTTGCCGGAAATTTAGTGGCAGAAGAGATAGTAGTAAAGTTAAGACAAAACTGGCCCGATTATGTTTTCAAAAAAGATTATGAAAAGCCAAATATCAATGAACTTGAAAATTATATAAATGATAATGGGCATCTTCCAAACATTCCGGATGAACAGAAGGTTGGAAAAGAAGGAATAAATGTTGGTGAAATGCAAGTCACACTATTAGAAAAAATAGAGGAACTTACACTTTATATAATTGAACAACATAAAAAGATAGACCGATTGGAAAAAGACTATGATATGTTAAAAAAGAAAATAGATTTAAACTAAAACAAAATGAAAAATTTATTTAATAATATTTTTTTATTAATCTTTGTTGTTTGTTCTACTATAGAATTATTCCCCCAGAATGTAACTTATGCTTATAGCTGGTATAAATATTATGAACCAGTTGAAGGAAAAATTGTTGGTATTTGGCCTCACCAAAACAGATGGAATGACATTCAGAAATTAAAAGATTTAAAATACAGATGGGGTTTCAATTATATTTTATTCTGGTCCGGACTTGGACACGACAAATTCGATATGGCAAAGCAAATTGGTTATTCACCTTCAACAAGTATAATGAGAATTGTAGAGACGGATAATTACACTGATGCAACCCAATATGAGGAATGTTGGGCTTATTATTTAGATGAGCCCGCTGATCGGCAAATACCTTTTAGTACGGTTCAAACCATGAAAACATGGTTAAAAAATCATTTCCCAAATGCCCCTTTTATTATTAGCGGATATAAAAGAAATTCTGATTTAATAAATTACACCAATTTACTGGCTGATAAAGTTCTTTTTAGTGCCTATATACATTGGTGGGAAATTCTGGGAATATGGATATCGTGGCCAGTTAACACCGACCAGCGGGGTGACTGGTCCGATATGAGAAATCTTTTTGGCAATAAATTTTCGTTAACATGGACAAGTGCGTATAATGATTTATCTGAGTATAATCAGCTTTTGGGTCATGCATCAAATCTTGGGCTGGAAGGCATATGGCTTTATTATTATAGTTTAGGACAAGAAGCAGATGAAAATAATATAAATAGTTTTTGTGCCGCCGCCGTCAGTGGTGGATTTTTACATTCAAATTATCAACAGGTTAGAGATCGTTATATTGATGGAGTTTTCACAAGTCGTCAGTTTGTCGGACCTCCTTATCCATCAATACCCACAACATACAATCATTCTAATAGGCTATTTACAGACGTAACAGTAACGAATAACAGGATTGATGATTATTTTGCATCAAATAGCATAACAGCGGGTAACCCTTACTTCTTTATTATTCCCGCATTAAAAAAATCAACCTTTAACTCAAATAATGAAATTATTTTAAAGCCTGGTTTTCAGGCTCAATCTGGGTGTGAATTTAGAGCTTATATAACGGAATAAATATAATTGAATACTTCTACTAAAATAATTTTCGTCTTCTTCGTCTTTTCTAGTTTGTGTGTTGCAGAAAGCTACCTGATTATTCAGAATGGTAATTCACTTTTTATTCCGTTAGGCAGTCAGATTTGTTCGAATAATATTATTGTTGAGGCAGGGGCAAGTTATATCACTGAAGATATAGCCGGGACATGTGAAAATGCTGTTGTAACCGGAAACGGTGAAATTCTTTTTCCTGTTGAATTACTTTCATTTACTGCCAATATAGATAAAAAACGGAATGTTTTGTTAAAATGGGAAACCGCAACTGAAGTTGATAACTTTGGTTTTGATATTGAGCGTTCAAATTCGAATAAACTAATATTTGAGAAAATTGGCTTTGTATCAGGGCATGGTAATTCTAATTCAAAAAAATCTTATTCCTTTGTGGATAAACTACCTTTGTTTGAAAAAGATTATTGTTACAGGCTTATTCAAATAAACACCGATGGCAGCTTTTCTGTTTTAAATACTATTAAAGTTGAAGCTTATTCGCCCGGCGAATATTTGTTGTTTCAAAATTATCCCAACCCTTTTAATCCTTCAACTAAAATTTATTATGCACTTCCAGAATTGTCACACCTAAGTCTTAAAATTTATGATGTGCTCGGTAATGAGATTGCAACTCTTGTTAATGAAGAAAAGCCTGCTGGTAGTTATGAGGTTCAGTTCAACGGTTCTGCGCTTTCAAGCGGGATTTATTTTTATACTTTGAGAGCAGGCAATTTTTCAAGTACAAAAAAATTAATTCTAATGAAGTAGCCAATTCAACTTACAACAGTAAAACATTTAAATACTTTAATCCCGGTTTTGACGGGATTTTCTTTTTGGTAAAAGTGTAAATTATTTAAATAAATTCTTTTAATTAAGTTTAAACTTATATTAAAATTCATTTAAGGAATATCTGGGTTTATGGTAGCGGTAATTAATTATGGTTTATCTTATGTTGAGACAATTACAAAAGCTCTTAATGATTTAAAATGCGATTACATTATAACTAATAAGGAGTATGATATACTTAACTCTGATAAATTAATTCTTCCCGGGGAAGGGGACATGTCCTTCGCTGTTAAACAGCTGCATAAAAATAATCTCTTTACTATGCTTCGTGTATGTAAAAAACCTATCCTCGGAATTAATACGGGTATGCAGGTTTTTGCGGATCACCTAAAAGAAAAAAATATAAACGGGTTCGGCATTTTTCCCGGCTCAATAGAAAAATTTGATTCTGAAATTTCAAAAGTTCCTTTTGTTGGATTTACCAATGTTGAGTTTAAAAATAAAAGTAATCTCTTTAATGGGATTGATTCCGGTGAAAAATTTTATTTTGACCATTCATATTTTCTGCCGATAAATATTTATACAACATCAGTTGCTAATAATAATAATGCTTTTTCTTCTTCGGTTGAACATGGGACTTATTATGGTGTCCAGTTTCAACCTGAGAAATCGGGCGATGCGGGGTTGAAGCTCTTAAAGAATTTTTTAGAAATATGAATTTACTTCTTTGAGAACTAATTTTTACTGAATTGTTTTTATTATAATTATTAATAAATAACCGGAAAAATTTTAATGAGTAAAGGAAGGATGGAAGCCTTCAGTGATGGTGTACTTGCAATCATTATTACAATAATGGTTCTTGAAATGAGAGTCCCCCATGGAACCGATTTTGAATCGTTACATCCATTGGTCCCCGTAATACTTAGTTACGTGCTCAGCTTTGTTTTTCTTGGTATCTATTGGACCAATCATCATCATTTACTGCAGGCAGTAAAGCGGGTTAATGGCAGAATACTCTGGGCAAATCTTCATCTTCTATTCTGGTTATCGTTGACTCCTTTTGTTACCAGCTGGATGGGCGAGAATAGTTTTGCACCCCTTCCTGTTGCTCTTTATGGTGTTGTATTGTTATTCTCTGCAATTGCTTATTATATTCTTACGCTTACACTTATTTCTCACCATGGCAAAGATTCTCAAATAGCAATTGCTCTGGGAAAAGATTTCAAAGGTAAAATTTCAATAGTTATTTATACAGTATCAATCCTGCTTTGTTTTATTAATTCATTAATTGCAGGCGGACTTTATGCTCTCGTTGCAATTATGTGGCTTATACCCGATAAACGAATTGAAAGAATTCTTCTTGAGAAATCAGAATAAACAGAATGTTCTGATCTTTTGAAACCATTGATCAACAACTTATGTTAATAATTTAAATTTTTTAGATTAAAATCTTATCAAGCTTGCTCTTTCCTGATATTTTCTTATTTTTTTCAGAATTAAATCTTCAAAATACTTTTTATATTGATTTACAAATATTAAGGATAGATTTATGCCGAAGTTCCTCGACCAAATATTCTTTGGAAATTCAGTTTATGACTATGCTGTTGCTCTCGGTATTTTTATTATCGGTGCAATTGTACTAATTATTTTTAAAAAAATTATTTTATCAAGATTAAAAAAATGGGCGGCGAAAACTAAAACTTCACTGGATGATTTTCTTATAAGGGGAATGGAAAAATCCGTTTTGCCGGTTTTGTTTCTTGTAATATTTTATTTCGCCATAAAAACATTAACCATCCCTGAAAAAGCCGACAAAGTTATTAATATAGCAACCGTAATTCTGGCAACATTTTTTGTTATCCGGGTTATTACTTCTACATTAAGATATTCACTTGCAGCTTATGTTAAAAGAAAAGTTCCGCAGGAAGAAGACGCTGAAAGACGGCTGAAACAAATTAAGGGAATTACTTTAGTTATAAGTTTTACAATTTACGTTGTAGGGTTTATTTTTCTTTTAGATAACCTTGGGTTTCAAATATCTGCAGTCATTGCCGGGCTTGGAATTGGGGGTATTGCAATTGCACTCGCTGCACAGGCAATCCTGGGAGATTTATTCAGCTACTTTGTTATTTTCTTTGATCGCCCATTTGAGATAGGTGATTTTATTAATCTTGGTGGAGAATTTCTTGGCAATATTGAATATATAGGATTAAAAACTACGCGGCTAAGAAGTTTAAGCGGAGAGCAAATAGTTATCTCTAATACTGATCTTACCAATTCGCGAATCAGAAACTTTAAACGAATGGAAAGAAGAAGAATTTTATTCAGGCTTGGTGTTGTTTATCAAACAACTTTACAACAACTGTCGGATATTCCTAAAATTGTTAGAACCATAATTGAAGAAAGAAAAGACACTGCCTTCGATAGGGGGCACTTTCAGGGTTATGGTAATTTTAGTTTAGATTTTGAATTTGTTTATTATGTATTAAGCTCTGATTATAACAAATATATGGACACGCAGCAGGCAATTAATCTTAGAATTTATGAGGAGTTTGAAAAACTGGGAATTGAATTTGCATACCCCACACAAACTTTATTTGTTAATAAAGAAGAAAAAGAATAATATTTTTTGTGCCTCACAACAAACAAAGCTGCAATTAAAAAATCCTTTGTTTGTTATTAGTAAGCAGGTGTATTAATTTATTTTTTATTTCTTACTAATTAATATGAGCTCTAATCATGTCTTCATTTTTAAAATCTTCTTTCCTTTCATTATTCTTAATCTTTTCTTTATCTGTTTTGGTTTTCGCGCAAAGTTTTAATACTGAACAATTCCCATATATTTCTCCGGTTCCTGGTTCGAAATTAAATACAAACGAAACAACTATTATTATAAGATACATTGAAGCATTTGATAATTACAATCTCCCAAACTGTATTGAAGTTAAAGGAGAAAAAAGCGGTCCTCATAGTGGGAATATTATTTTGGCAGAAAACGGTAAAACATTAATTTTCAAACCGGATATTCCTTTTTCTTTTGGCGAAACTGTATCGGTAACATTAGCTAAAAAATTAAGAACCATTTCAAACCAGGTTGTTCCGACTATGGAGTTTTCTTTTGAAACTTCAAAAGTAAATTTGAATAAACCTATTAAAACAAGTAAAGAAATTATTTCACAGATTTTAAACCCAGGTTTCCGTTTTGAAGATAATTCCTTCCTTACAAACCCACAGCAAAACACTGAAAAAATAAAATACACAATCCAAAAAGATTCATTACCGGAAAACTTTCCTGGTATAACAGTTAATACATTAAATAATGCTTCTCCGGGTTATGTTTTTATGGCTCCTTTTTATACATCGGGTTCTTCTTCACCAAACTATTTAATAATTGCTGATAATTATGGCATTCCGGTTTTTTATAGAAAAATGGTTAACGAATGGACGCTCGATTTTATGAAGCAGCCGTCGGGAATTCTTTCGTTTTATAATGAAGGGAAATTTTATTTAATGGATAGCGATTACCAGATTGTTGACAGCGTTTATACGGAGAGCGGTTATCAAACTGATGTACATGATTGTCTGCTCCTCGAAAACAAGCACTCATTGCTGTTAAGTTATGATAAACAAAATGTTAACATGGATACAGTTGTTTCCGGGGGAGCTAAAGATGCTGTGGTTACGGGTTTGGTTATACAGGAAATTGATGAAAATAAAAATGTAGTATTCCAATGGAGAAGCTGGGACCATTACAAAATAACTGATGCAACTTATGATATTATTCTAACTGCGAAGACTATCGATTACGTACATGGAAATGCAATTGAAGTCGATTCGGATGGGAACTTGATTTTATCGTGCAGGCATATGGATGAAATAACCAAAATAAACAGGCAAACCGGTGATATAATCTGGAGATGGGGAGGAGTATTCTGTAAAAATAATGAATTCACTTTTATTAATGATTCGATCGGATTTTCCCATCAACACGATATAAGAAAACTACCCGGTGGAAATTTTTCTGTTTTTGATAACGGTAATCTTCATACTCCGCAGTTTTCAAGAGCCGCTGAATACCAGGTTGATGAGATAAATAAAACCGCTACTCTTGTTTGGGAATACCCCAATACTCCCCATAACTTTTCAATGGCTATGGGTTCCAACCGGTTGATCAATAATAATGTTTTAATTGGCTGGGGGTGGGCTTTTTCACCGGCAGTTACTGAAATCGATAAGGACCAAAATGTTAAACTTCAAATATCTATTCCAGACTCAATGGTAAATTACCGGGCTTTTAAATTCCCCTGGAAAACAAATTTGTTTGTTACAAATCCGGATAGTTTATTCTTTGAAAATGTTGCTGCAGGAGATTCACTTACAAAGTCTTTAGAAATTATCAGCAACTCTAATAAGGAAATTGAAATTAATGGATTGTTAAATAGAGATTCTGTGTTTCAGGTAAACTCCAATCTTCCAATTATAATTCCGGCATTTGGACATGTGTTTATACAGGTAACTTTTAAACCGACAGATTCAAAAAATTATTCTGATGATCTGTATTTACAATGGAATCTTGATCATCAGCGAATTGCCCAGGTAGTTATTTAAGTGGTTCGATAGCCACATCTGTTTCAAATAATCCAGAAAACTTAGATTATACTTTAAAACAAAATTATCCAAATCCATTCAACCCAAACACTGAAATATCTTTTACAATTCCCAAAACAGAAAAAGTTTCACTAAAAGTATATGATATACTTGGACGCCGTGTAAAGATTTTAATTAATAGAAGAATGGCAACCGGCAGCTATGAAGTTAATTTTGATGCAAAGAATTTGCCGAGCGGAGTTTATATCTACACTTTAAGAACAAATGATTACACCGACTCTAAAAAAATGATTTTATTGAGATGATTGTTTATTAATTATTTCCCTGGTTTCTTTATAAAAGGAATCCTCTTCGGGAAGAGCGCCTCTTATCGAAATAATTTTACCCGCAAAATCATTTGCAGTTTTATTAAGCTTTTTTAAATCCCATTCTTTTAAAAAGCCAAGGCAAAGAACCGCAGCGAAGGCATCGCCGGCTCCGACTGTATCAACGGTTTCTTTAATTAAGGATTTGTGGTAATCAATTTCATTATCTTTTAAAAGATATGAACCATTCTCACCGCAGGTAACACAAAGAATCTCTAAATTATAAAAACTTTTTAATTGAATAGCCGAAGCAATCAAATCATATTTTTCATGAAAGAAAATATTATTGAGAAGAATTAATTCTTCTTCATTTATTTTTAAAACATCTGCTGCTTTAATTGAAAGTTCCAAAATCTCTTTGGTAAAATATTTCTGCCGGATATTAAGGTCGCAAAAGTATTTTGTATTTCTGTTAAATAATGATTGAATTGTTTTTCCGGAAACCGGATTTCTTTGTGCTAAAGTCCCATAGTAAATACAACCGGATTTTCCAATCAGATCTTCAATTTCACTATTTGTTTCTAAATAATCATAAGCACATTTATCTTCAATTATCCAGTGAGGTATTTTCATTTCATCAAGGTTAGCAATGGCCCTGCCTGTTGGAAAACTTTTATCTATTTGCAAATAATCTCTGGAAATATTTTTTTGCTTAAAAAAATCCAAAATTTCTTTTCCCTCTGTATCATTGCCGATTCTGCTTATAAAATTACCTCCGTCAATTAGTCTTGTAACATGATAAATAAAATTAAACGGTGCCCCGCCAAGTTTTTTTTCAGATTCATAAATATCAAATAAAATTTCGCCTATTGAAGTAATCATCTGCTTCTAATTAATGGATTTAAAAGAATGTCCGGCTGGGTTTAAAGATTTGGTTTTTTATCATTCCCGCAAAAAAGAAATCGAATTTATTATTTTCAAAACAGGATTCCAATATAGCGGGAATGACAAAAAGTTACATTAATTTTTCATTCTCTCTTTATTGCTGCTTGTCAGTATCATCATCCTCATCGTTAGACATTCCCATATCTTCCCAGGGATTATTGTCTGTATTCCATGTTTCAGCTTTAATTTTCCAGGAGCCATCGGATTGTTTTTGCCAAACTGTTAAATATTTTCCGTTATCTTTCCAGGCATCCATTCCGGGCATGCTCATATCAATTGTATAGGTTCCTATTTCGTATGCCAAATCTCCTGATGACCAAACATTCATAACTTTCAATGTCATATCATTCATTTTGAAACCTGCTTCTTTGCTTTTCATATGACTTTTCATCATTTCATCTTTCCCCTTTAACATTGGTTCATAGCTGGGCATTGAAATAGCATCATCTGTGTACATAGACATCATTGCTTCGGTATTATCCGACAACATGTTTTTAATCATTTCATTGTCCATCTTCTGGAATTTTTCTTTAAGCGCTGAATCCTGTGCAAAAGTATTTGAGCTTATTATAGTTAAACAAAAAACAATGGATAAAATCTTTAAATGCACGAACCTCATGGCAAGCCTCCTTTTAGAAATTATTTTGATTGGTTAAATATTATTTGACAGTCCTGCATAAAAATATAAGTTTTAATGAATATTGCAAAACTAAAATATCACAACCGTGCCGCTGTAAATTTCACCAAATAAATAATTAAATTACTGTATAATTTTCCGGGAGATAAAACTTGACAAAAAAAATTGTTCGCATGAAAAAAAGAAAAAGAATAGCCCTTATTGCACATGATAATAGAAAAATAGATTTACTTGAGTGGGCTAAATACAACCGGGAACTTCTTTCTGAACATGAGCTTTTTGGCACAGGAACAACCGGACAGCTTATAAGTAATGAGTTAAAGGTTGATGTTCATAAATTTAAAAGCGGACCTTTGGGAGGAGATCAGCAGGTTGGCGCAAAAATATCTGAAGGAGGAATTGATTTTCTAATCTTTTTTTGGGACCCTCTTGAACCACTTCCGCATGATCCGGATATAAAAGCGCTGCTGCGAATTGCCGTTGTCTATAATATTCCTGTTGCATGCAATAGAGCTTCCGCAGATTTTATTATTTCCTCTCCCCTGATGTCAACAGATTATCCGCGTGAGCTGATTGATTATAAAGAAAGAATTGTACGGCCTGAAGGAACTGACTTAATCTTATCATAATACTAATCCCCGGGGTTAACTCATTTTAATAACCCCGGGCGATTTTAAAAAAGTTATTTCAACAAAATCATCTTTTTGTTGGAAATTAAATTATTATTTGTGTATAAAGAATAAATATAATACCCGCTGGGTAACGATTCAGCATGAAATTTAACTTCATAAATTCCGGGAGATTGAAATTCATTAATAAGGCTTTTTATTTCTTCTCCCAATACATTAAATATTTTTAGCCTTACAAAAGAATCAGAAGCAATAGTATATTTTATTGTTGTTGAAGGATTAAACGGGTTGGGATAGTTCTGGAATAATTCAAAATCTGTTACAGCCCCGGGGTTTATTGTGTTATCACTAGCATTTTTTTCTAAATAATAATTGCTGTGTTTTATTTTGGGGTAATGATTTAATGGATTTGTAATATCGGCAAAACCTGGGCCTGTTAAAATTGTAACCGCATTGCCATAAAAATTCCAGAAAACTTGTAAACCCTCTAAAGATTTATTGCCAAACAGAACAAATCTTCCAACTCTTTTTTCATTCTCATCAATCGTATCGCTGTCCGGTAATGAGGCAAAAGTTAAAACATATTTATTTACGTTTGGAAATATTCCTATACTAACTACAGGAATATTATTTAACTCAGAGGTTCCATTTATATAAGAAAAGTTTATTGTGCTGTCGTTAGTTTCATAATTTAAAGAAACCTGGTATGATGTTAAGTCAAGACTTCCGGAATTGCTTTCAATAAAAATGTCAAACTCATATTTATTTTTTTCGATAAGGGTTTCATTTTTAATTGTCATTTTATAAGATTGTGCAAAAGCAATGAAAGTAAAAATAAAAAAGTATATAGCTGTTGGTATTAGCTTGTTAAGCATTTTTTGTGACTCCTAATTGATTTTAAAAACCCAGGGAATGTTAGAAGGGAATTAACGCCTAAACATTTCCTTATCTATTATCGTTATCTCTACATAAATCATTTGATGCGTAAAGACGGGCAGTAAAATATAACCGAAATTAAATTGGTGACTCCTCCTTTTAAATAATATAATAACATCATCAACAATAAATTAACCCCATCCCCCCTTGATCAATAATTTTTTTTCTTGTTACAAATGTAAATTCATAATCATTTTTTACCAAGGCAATTTTTATGCTTTCTTTGTAGAAGAATTACTACGAGAATTGTTTTTTTCTTTTAATATGAACTGTAATTACAGTGCGGGAATTCCAGTCAATTTTTTTTGACTACGGCAAAATCGTTTATGGCTTCATAAGCTGTTAAAATTTTTTATTAATTCATTTAAACAAAAAAATAGCCGCACAGAGCGACTCAAGTAAAATTACCTGCTTTAAATATTGATATTACCGTAGTAAAATCATCTTTCTTGTTTTTATAAAATTTTCTGAGATTATTGAATAGAGATAAATTCCCGAAGGCAGGTTGTTTCCATTAAATTTAATATCATATTCTCCCGGAAGCTTTTCTTCGTTTACGAGTGTTTCGATTTCATTTCCAAGGATATCATAAACTTTTAAAGAAATCTGCTGTTTGTTTTCAATTGAAAATTTTATGCTGGTTGAGGGATTAAATGGATTGGGAAAATTCTGTTCGAGAGAAAAACTATTTGATCCGGTATAATCTCTTAAGTCAGCAACCGAATTAACAACTACAATTTTATTTTCTGCAAAATTCCATGCGTCGCCATTTTCGGTTCCGCTATTATTTACACTGTTGCCATTGGCATAAAGAGTAACTGTTGTGGGGTCATTTGGTGCTTTATATGAAAATTCAAAAATGACTTCGTTATCCTGCGGCAGTTTGGGAAGTATATGTGTAAGTTCACTCGATATTTTTTGCAATCCATCCCCCGGTAATAAAATACCGGATGAAGCTGATATGTTTGTACCACCTCTAACCAAAGGACCTCCTGTAATTTTGACAACATAATTCCCGGTTTGGCCTGTTGCTAATTGAGTCGGACCTTCAATGACAACTGAAACCTGTTGAGAGGGAGTTTCTGAATGACAAAGGCAACCCGGTTCCGAGCTTTTTAAAGTTCTTCCTGTTATCCCATCTTCATATGCGCAAAATAAAAATGAACCTATTGCAATTACTAAAGAAAACGAAACCAATGTTTTTTTTCTTGTAGAATTTATTTTCATAACACAACCTTAAATTAGATTTATTATTTTTATCTAAATGGAACAGATAAAAGGAGATTTATTATCGGCACAAAATTCCTGCCCGAAAAAGAAATGTTAAATAATCTGGTTGCGTTGAATAATTCCTATATATGAAATGGTCTTTTCAATTTAAGACATATAATTTTTACGTTTAAGTAAATTTTTCTGGAAAATATTTACTATCATCTTGCATTCAAAATGTTAAAATGAGATTTACATTTAATTAAATGTGTACTTAAAAATTATTATTAATAAAACCCGGGTAAAAAAATGAAACGGGTTACAGCAATTGGCGGAAATTATTAAAACAAAAATATGATAAAATGCTGAATGCAAAAACCAAATAAAATATCTTTTAAAATTGAATTTTATAAAAAAATTATTTTACCGTTAGCAACTATTATTATTAAAAATATTTCTTTCCGCCTACTCTTTTTGCTTTTCTATTTTTATTTTTAGAGGGATGTAAAACTCACATCATGAGTTTTTAATAACTAATTTAATTACGAAGGGGAGATGTTATGAAAAAAGTTCTACTTCTATCTTTTACCACAATTCTAATTTCTTCGGTTACAGTTTTTAGTCAGACTCATCTTAATATTAATTTTTCGGGAACTTTCCCGCCAAGTGGCTGGACTTTTGATTCCCAACCATCAAATTGGGAATCAAGCGCAACAACAAATGCCGGCGGTAACGCTCCTGAGTGTAAATTTGAAATGGGATCCGCAATTTACAGGTACAAGCAGATTTGTTTCGCCTGTTATTAATCTTACCGGAATTACAAATCTTAAACTTGAATTTAATCATATGCTTGATCATTATAGCGGAGCATATTCGGTTGGTGTAGCAACAAGATCCGGTGGAGGAAGCTGGAATATTGTTTGGGAAGTTGTAAATCCAACCGGAAATATAAACGCAACAACCGTTAATATATCTATCAGCAATGCTAATGTGGGTGCATCGGATTTCCAGATATGCTGGTACTTCAATGGAAATTCTTATAATATTGATTACTGGTATATTGATAATATAAAATTATTTACACCTCTTCCGCATGATGCTCTTGTAAATAATATTCTAACCGAACCTGAGTATGCCCCCGGAACAAATCTTTCACCTCAGGCAGTTGTTAAAAATTTTGGTCTGAACCCGGAAACGTTTGATGCTACCTGTACAATCAAATTAAATGGCAATACTCTTTATACACAAACTTGTTCCCAGGTATCTTTAGCTGCGGGTGCGGAACAGACGGTTACTTTCCCGGGCTACGATCTTTCCGTTCCCAATGATATTTACGAAATTTCTGTAAAGACAAATCTTTCTGGTGACATGGATCCATCTAATGACTTACTGTCTAAAACATTTGATACTTATACTACCCCAAGAGAAATGGTAATTCTGGAAATAGGAACCGGGACCTGGTGTCAGTATTGCCCCGGTGCTTCAATGGGCGCTCATGATCTTATTGCAAACGGGAAAACAGTTGGTGTAGTTAAATACCACAATGGAGATTCTTTCACAAATACTTGTTCCAATGCACGCAACACTTATTATGGTATTTCGGGTTTCCCAACAGCTGTATTTGATGGAGTAGAATATTTTGTTGGAGGTAGTAATACTCAAAGTATGTACTCAAATTATCTGCCTATGTATAACGGCAGAAAAGAAAAGAACTCTGCATTTTCAGTAGATATACATGGAGAAAATACCGGTTTAGATTATACTCTTCAGATAAGAGTTGTGAAGCTTGCAGTTACTCCACCGAATACAGACAACCTTATTCTTCATCTTGCTCTAACAGAATCAAATATTCCATATTCCTGGCAGGGACAAACAGAAGTTAATTTTGCAGAAAGATTAATGGCTCCCAATGAGAACGGAACAGTTCTGAATTTCAACAGCGGGAATGAACAAATTATCAACCTTAGTTTTTCACTAAACTCTACCTGGGTTATTGAGAACTGTGAAATAGTTTCATTCATTCAGAATCCCAATGATAAAGAAATTCTACAGGGAACTAAAGTAACTTTAACCAACCTAACCCCTTTACCAGTTGAGTTATCCTCTTTTACGGCAACCGTTGAAAAGAATGGAGTAATTTTAAAATGGTCAACTGCAAGCGAAGTAAATAATCATGGTTTTGAAATTGAAAAATCATCCGATGCAGAAAATTTTCACACTATCGGTTTTGTATCGGGTGCAGGCACAACTACCGATAAACAAAATTATACTTTTATTGATAAATTAAATTTTACGCCTGAAAATGTTCTTTACTATAGATTGAAACAGGTTGACTTAAACGGAAAATATAATTACAGCAGTGTCATAAGTGTTGATAATAATTTACCTCTTGAATTTGCTCTATTACAGAACTATCCTAATCCATTTAATCCTTCAACTACGATAACATATTCCGTTGCAAATACAACTCCGGTAAATTTAAAATTATATGATATTTCCGGACAGGAAGTAGCGACGCTGGTAAATGAAGTTAAAAATCCCGGCATTTATAAAATTAATTTTGATGCTGCTTCTTTAGCTTCGGGAGTTTACCTTGTAAGAATGATTGCGGGCAATTATTCTTCTGTTGTAAAAATGAATATTTTAAAGTAGAATATTTATTGTGTGGCTTAAGATATTTATTTCTTAAGCCACAAATTTTTATTTTTAAATTATACTCATAGATATTTGTAAATATTTTAGGAATGAAATGAAAAAGCTGTTTTACTTAATTGTAATATTTCTGGTAGCCAGTATTAATTTTTTTGCTCAGACAATTTCTGTTACACCACATGAGACCTCATTATCAGATACACTTGGCGCTGAAATGATTTTCAGAATAGATGTGTCGAATATCTCTGATGCTGAACAAACGATTTATATTGTAAGAACTATAAATAATCTGCCATCGGCATGGACATCTTCTTTATGTTTTGATGTTTGTTTTTCTTCTGAGCTTGACAGTATAATTACCACACCTGCTTACGGCAGTTCGCCGCTTATGGTTGGGGAAACAAGGGAAGTTTCTGTTCATGTTTTCCCGATAAATAATGTAGGTCAGGGGAATATTCAAATAAAAATTGGGAGTACAAGAGATACCGTAAATTTCCCTGTGGATATTACGGCGACAGTTGAACCAACATCCGTTAATGCTCTCTCGCTGAAACCGGATAAATTTCAATTGCTGCAGAATTATCCGAATCCATTTAACCCATCCACAAGAATTACTTTCGATTTGCCAAAAAAAGAATTCGTTTCCGTTAATGTTTATAATTCAATCGGTCAAAAAGTTAAAACTTTACTAAATCAATCTTTAGATTCGGGAAGGCATTCGGTGGATTTTAATGGCGAAAATTTAACCGCTGGTGTTTATTTTTACAGAATTAAAACAGATGGGTTTGTAAGCACAAAAAAGATGATACTTTTAAAATAAATTCTCAAAAAGTGAGGTTCATCTTAGTGGTGAGCCTCACTTGTTTTAAATGTTAATTACTCGTCTTAACTTCTTCGGTCAACAATTCTTTTTCAATAATTTGTATAAGAGAATCTTTCGGCAAAGCTCCCATTGCCATTTTAGGTTGTCCTTCTTTTGGAATGAAAAGGAGCGATGGTATGCTTCGTATTCCGAATACAGAACCGAGTTCCTGTTCTTCATCTGTGTTCACTTTAAATATATTTATCCTGCCTTTATATTCTTCAGACAGTTCATCAAGGACTGGCCCAACCATTCTGCACGGTCCGCACCATGGAGCCCAGAAATCTACAAGTGCGGGAAGCTCCCCTTCAAATTTCCATTCCTTGTTCAATTCATAATTAAAAACTTTTTCCAGAAAAGTTTTTTTGTTGAGATGTTCGGTCATTTTATTATCCTTTTTATTTTTTATACTGATTCAAGAACTCTTTCCAGTTTTATTTTTACCTGTTCGGCAATTGAATGCAATTCTTTTTTATTCATTATTTCCGTCATTAAAAGTGGATTAAAAACCGAAACTACAGTATTGTTCTCTTTTTCATAAACAATAATATTACAAGGTAAAAGCAAGCCGAGCTCTTCATCTGCTTCTAAAGCTTTATGTGCTAATGAAGGATTGCAGGCACCGAGTATTATATACTTTTAAAATCCACATTAATTTTATTCTTCATTGTTTCTTTAACATCAATGGAAGTAAGAACTCCAAATCCTTCTTTTATTAATTCTTCTCTAACTTTTTCAATTGTTTCTTCATAACCCATCCTGACTGATTTTGAAAATCCGTAATTCATTCTTTAACTCTTTTTCCTTATCGAACTTATTTTAAATGGATAATACAAGGGACAGAAACCTGTAAGGCTTGTAAGTGTAAATATAATTGCAAATGCACCCAATATTATAGCGGCTATCCCGGTTAAATTATTTGTGAAATAAAGTAAAGCAATTACGGCAACAAGTAGTATTCTAATTACCTTGTCGGCGCTTCCCATGTTAGTTTTCATTTTTCACTTCTCTCTTTTTATTTGAATTAAAATTTGTAAATAATACCCCAAACATACCCCCGTATAAAGTGCTCATTAAAGGATTACCTGTAATTGCACAATTCTCGGAACATCCTATGAAACTGTAATATAGAAAACCTCCTGTTGCACCCAGCAGAATTGGAATTGTGTTACGCAAATATTTTCTATAGTTCATTATTTAGCTTTCTAAAGAAACAATTAATTTTCTTTACGATTGATACGATACAAGTTTAATGAAAAGGATTCAGAATTGATTTATACAGACAGGATTAATAAATGCAGGGCTTTTAGTTAATTCAAGAAAATTCGGATTACAAACACTAAAAATCCTATGCGGATGGTTTTGGTCTTAGAAATTTATCATATAGCATAAGAAGTATTGTTGTTAGCACACCGGCACCCGAAACCACATACCACATCATTTCAGGATGATGCAAAGTTTCTCCAAAGTACTGAAGAAGGGCGCCTGCTGTTGGCCCGCTAAAGAGATAACCTATTCCAATTGGCAGAAAAGCATATCCCATGAAAAGTCCTTGCTGCCCGGGTGGCGCAAGACGGGAAATATATTCATAATATCGCGGGGCCTGGACAACTTCTCCAATTGCAAGCACAATTAATGCGGCAACAATAAACGGTACTCCAGAGCCAAAGGTTAGAATAATCCAGCTTAGACTTGAGATTAGAACACCTGCTATAATTGCGGGGAAGGCAGGGAATTTACGTGTAAGATAATTAACAATGAAAGTGCACAGTATAACTGTGCCTGCTTCAACCGCAAGAAGCCGGTCAATGTTTGCATTGGGATCAATATAAGTTCGCACATAAATTGGAAGAGAAATATACTGCTGCCAGAATACAACCCAGAACCCGGAAAAGATTACAAGAAAAAGTACAAAGCGAAAATCTTTTAAAACGAGTATAAGGTTTTTGAAAGACTGCCCGATGCTTGATACCTTTGGCTCGTTGCCACGATCCGGTTCTTTATATAAGAAAAATGTTACAAAAGCCATCGCCAGCATTGTAGCAGCACTTACCAGGAACACACTCTCAACACCAACACTTGTCCGCACAAAAGATGCGACAATCGGACCGATAGCGGCTCCAACATTTACAACAGTATAATATATTGAGTATCCGATTGTGCGTACTTCTTCTTTGGCTGCATGAGCCGTTGTGCCCACAACAACCGGTTTCACAACTGCAGGCCCCATAGCAGGAACGAGCATTAGAATATGCATTAATGCAAAAAGAGGGAGTACCTCACGGATTGGAGCCATCCATTCTGATGAAAGAGAACCCAGAAGGAAATTGCCAAGAGATAAAATAAGAAAAGCAAAAATCAGTGTCCGCCTGAATCCGAATCTATCCGCCATTGCACCACCAATGATAGGCATAAACCAGACGACAAATCCGTAATATCCAATTAGCCAGGTTGACTGCTCGATGGAAAGTCTGAGATGTTCGTGCAGATAAATTGCAAGGACGGCCTGGGGCCCATAGTAAGCAAGACGTTCAAACAGCTCAACACTATTTGCCACCCAGAAAGAAGGTTGAAACCCGGATTTAATCTGCGCGAACAGGCCAGCTTTTTCCAATAAGAAACCTTTTGCAAATTTGATGACCAATTTAGGCAAGCATAAAAAGATAACAAAATGTTTTATTGAAATAGTTTATCATACAAAAATTACATGTACGGTTTTGTGGCAACATAAATTATTATTTAACTTTTATACAACATCTGTTGGAAATTTATTTCTTTACTAAATATGAATACAAAAATTCTTTTCTTAATAATATTTGTAATATGTTTTCAATCCGTAAAAAGCCGGGATCAATCTGATTCTTTAAGATATGAAGATAGAATAAGAATTGCCGAGGCGTATAAAATCAGTAAGCTTTATGGAAATAAATTATGGAAAGATTGGGACGGGGCACCCTTAGCTCTATTGTTGGTTTATGAGGACAATGAGTTTTTAATTTTTCATCCTTCTCCTTCGGATGATTTTAAATTAATTGGTTATGATTCGCTTTTAAACAGCAACGTTTATTCCCGTAAAAGAATTTTTAATGCAAACCTTCTTGCAACATTTCCGGCGGTGAATGGTTTATCAACAATAGTTATTGGAACGCCTGAAAACACTAGTAAATCTTCTGTTGACTGGATACTTACATTTCTACATGAACATTTCCATCAGCTCCAACAATCCCAGTCAGCTTACTATTCAAGTGTTAACGCTCTTAATCTTGCTGGTGAAGATACTTCAGGTATGTGGATGCTTAATTATCCATTCGCCTATGAAGATCAAAACATTAATATTGAATATAAAAATTTAACGGGCGCCTTACTGAAGGTAACCATTCCTTCCCCTGATGACAACCGGCTTTTCAACCGAGATCTGAATTCCTTTTTTGAAGAAAGAGAAAAATTTAAAAAACTCCTTAACGAAAAAGATTACAAATATTTTTCATTTCAACTTTGGCAGGAAGGAATAGCCAGATACACCGAATATAAAATAGCCGATATGCTTTCATCATACCAGCCATCGAAAGAATTAACAAATTTGAAGGATTATGAACCTTTTAATATGGCGGCAGATAACCTTAGGGAAAAAATATTTAATCAGCTAAAAGAATTCGATCTTAAAGATAATAAGCGAACTTGTTTTTACTCTTTTGGTTCAGTTGAAGGTTTTCTTCTTGACCGGGTTAATAAAGACTGGAAGGAAGAATATTTCAGTGGTAAATTTTCCCTGGAAAAATACTATACAAAATAAAATGCTTTCTGAATCTTTAGAGCTTGTAATAAGATTTATTACCGCAATTAATAACCGCAACATTGATTTAATATCAGACCTGATTTCGGATGATCATAAATTTACCGATAGTCTTGGAAATATCTTTCGTGGTAAAGAGATAATGGCAGAGGGGTGGAACAATTACCTTCATCTTTTTCCCGATTATAAAATAGAAATTGATGAGATTTATGAGAATGAAAACAGAGTAATGTTCACCGGCAAGGCTGAGGGAACTTATCAATCTTCAAATAAAACGTTAAATGAAAATCATTGGGTTATAAATGCTGCATGGCGTGCATTAATTGAAAAAGGTAAAATAAAAGAATGGCAGGTCTTTGGTGATAATAAACCTGTTTATGAAATAATTGCAAGAAATAAAAAATGAAATCATCAAATTTAAAATTTTACCCTTTATCGCCTGCTAAATGGAAAGACTTTGAAATGCTTTTCGGCGAAAGAGGTGCTTGCGGCGGATGCTGGTGTATGAACTGGCTTCTTACGAAAAAAGAATTTGATGCAAATAAAGGGGAAGGAAACAAAAAGAAAATGAAAAGGCTGGTTGATAAAAAATCAGAACCGGGAATTTTAGCATACGTTGGTAAAGAACCAATAGGTTGGTGCGCATTAGCGCCCAGAGAAAATTATATACGGATGGAGAACTCCAGGGTTCTAAAAAGAATTGATGATAAGCCTGTTTGGTCAATCTCCTGTTTTTTTATAAAAAAAGAATTTAGAAAAAAAGGTTTATCGTCTGAAATATTAAAGGGTGCGATTGAGTTTTGTAAAAGAAGAGGGGCAAAAATTGTTGAGGGATACCCTGTTGTTCCATATGATGAGAATATGCCCACCGCTTTTGCCTGGACAGGTTTCCCTTCGGCATTCATTAAAGCTGGTTTTAAAGAAGTTGAAAGAAGAAGCAGAACCAGACCGATTATGAGAATAGAATTATAATGATGTTTAACTATTTGAATTTAAATATTTCTAACTTAGATTTGTCCCGCTAATATTCCGAATGTCTTCATAAAAAAATAACGCTCTGCTTTAAGAGCTTGCATAATTAAAATCCTTACCTCCGGAGGTTTTTTATGTTCAAAGATGTTTTAACTTCTTCAAAAGAAGAGGTAAAAATAAGAGCAGCAAAATCCGGCCAGATATCAATAAAACCAAGATACGATTCAATTGATTTCCTCCGCGGGTTTGTAATGGTTTTAATGGCTCTGGATCATGTAAGAGATTATTTTACAAATGTTCATTTTGATCCTCTTGATCTGTCTCAAACAACCGTCCCGCTATTCCTTACAAGATGGGTTACACATTTCTGTGCACCGGTTTTTGTATTTCTTGCAGGTACCGGCGCGTTCCTTTCTATGGGAAGAGGCAAATCAAAAAATGATTTATCAAAATTTCTTTTAACAAGAGGACTGTGGCTTGTTTTTTTAGAATTTACCTTTGTACGAATGGGCTGGACGTTCGGTTTGTGGGATACAATTCTCGTTGGGCAGGTTATCTGGGCAATCGGTATGTCTATGATATTTTTGTCTTTTCTAATTTATCTGCCATTTAGAGTTCTCGCTACGTTAAGCATAGTAATGATTCTGGTTCATAATTTTTTTGATGGAATATCCCCGGAACAGTTTGGCTCGTTTTCATGGTTGTGGATTGTCTTTCATACTTTTGCTCCAATAAATCTTGGAAATAATTATACACTGTTTATAGGATATCCCCTTATTCCCTGGATTGGAGTTATGGGCGCTGGATATTGTTTCGGTTCGCTTTATAATTTAGATCCTGATAAGAGAAGAAAATATTTATTCAGGCTTGGTTCTTCAATGATTGGATTATTTATTCTTTTAAGGCTATTTGATTTTTATGGGGATACAAATAAATGGACCACACAAAAAAATTTCCTCTTTACAATTCTTGATTTTATTGATACAACAAAATATCCCCCATCGCTTTTGTATCTTCTGATGACTTTGGGCCCTTCAATTCTTTTTCTTTCTTTTCTTGAAAAAGTTAAATCTTATAAATCTAATTTCTTTGTTGTATTCGGCCGGGTTCCTTTATTCTATTATTTGATTCATATACCGGTTATCCATCTGCTGGCAGTATTGGTTGCCAATGCCACCGGAATAAACCCTGGTTTTATGTTTGGCAGTTATCCTTTTTTCTGGAAAACGGATTGGGGTTACCAACTTGTTTCAGTTTATCTTGTATGGTTTGTAGTAGTAATCGGTCTTTTCCCCGCTTGCAATCTTTATAATAATTTTAAGAGAAAAAATAAATCTAAATTTCTTAGTTATCTTTAAAAAGGGGACGTCTGTTTATCTTTTTCTTTTACCCATCCCAACAAACTTTGGAAGAGTTTCATCATCAAAGTCAATGAAGAGATCATCCATTTCGGGTTGAGATACTCTTGAGCTTCTCCTGTAATTATCTATTGCAGAATTAATTGCAAACCTCAGGCTGTAATATTCTTTTTCAAGTGATTCAATTGACCCGGAATATTTCCCATCAGCAAATTTTTTGGATGATTCAATAAATCTCTGGCTTCTATCAACCAAATCTGACGAAATGCTTTTTGCTTTCCCCAATAATTGATTTTTTATCTCTTCCGCTTTTCGCTGGAGATAAGAGAAATCGTTTCTTAAATTTTTTCTTGTAAAAATTAATGAAATAACACTACCGGCTGTAAAACCCGTTAAGAATTCAATCCAGCCAAACTTTTTCACCGAACCCATTTATTCTCCGAATAAAATTTTATTAAATATTTTCTTTATCCTTATATAATATTTTCATGAATTTCAATCAATATAAGATGAGGGAAAAATTAGTTTTTCTTCTTTTAATTTTCGGAATATTTTTTATCTTGCCCGTTAATAATAAATTTATTAAGTCAAATCTTTATTCAGCATTTAAACTATTGATGCCCGGCAAGCATCTTACTATTGAAAGACTCTGAAAAATGATATATCCTGTAACAAATAGAGACTATAGTTTGGAAAGTGATGCTGAAGATTTATTAATCAATCAGGCAAAAGAGGGGAATACCAATTCGTTTGAAAAACTTTATAGAATAAATGCCTCCCGTGTTTATGCAATATGTCTCAGGATTTCTTCAGATAAAAGAAGAGCGGAAGAATTAACACAGGATGCTTTTGTAAAAGTATGGGAAAATCTTAATTCTTTTAAAGGTGAAAGCCGTTTTTCTACCTGGCTGTACAGGATTGCCGTAAACACATCCCTTTTGGAATTGCGCAGCCGCAAAAGATGGTTTGCGCGTTTTAAAAACTTAAATGAACTATTGAATTTTGATAAAAAAGTTTCTATATCTGTAAGTGATTCTATTGATATTGAAAAAGCTGTTGCAAACCTTCCTGAAAAAGCACGGCTGGTTTTTATTTTACACGATGTTGAAGGTTACAGGCACAATGAAATATCAGAAATATTATCTGTTAAATCAGGAACATCAAAAGCACACCTGCACAGGGCGCGCAAACTGCTCAGGGAGACAATGGAAAAATGAAATGCAAAGAAATAAAATATTATCTTAATGATTATGCCGGCGGCTACCTTATTGATGAGATAAGGAAAGAAATAAAAAATCATCTTGATGTTTGCCCCGGTTGTAAAAATTATTTTAATGACATCAAAACGATTGTAAGCGAAGCGCAATCGCTGCCTAAAGAAATTACTCCTTCAAGAGATCTGTGGGAAGGAATAAGTGAAAGAATTTCCGGGAAAAAATCCTCTGCAAAAATATTTACAATCCGTTCAGAACAAGATTCATTCTATATCTCCGGTGGAAGCAGAGCATTGTTCTTTAAAGATCCGCATAAAAAAAGAGGCGGATGGTTTGTAATCGGAGCCGCCATTACTTCAGTTTTACTTGGGGCTGCCCTTGGTATTTATTTCTACTTCCAATCTACCGGTGCTTCCTGGATGGTTGAAAAACTTGCGGGAACACCAATTGTTGGCTCTGATGAATTAGTTGATCAGGGCTCGTTAAAAATTGGCGACTGGCTTGAAACAGATAATAAATCCCGTGCCCGCTTAAAAGTCGGATCTATTGGTGAGATTGATGTGCAGCCGGAAAGCAGGTTAAGGTTAATTGAAACAAAACCAAATGAACATAGAATTTCTTTAACCCATGGAAAAATAAATGCTGTAATCTGGGCTCCTCCAAAACTCTTTTTTGTTGAAACTCCATCGGCAACGGCAATAGACCTGGGTTGTATGTATTCTCTTAATGTAGCAGAGGATGGTTCGGGGCTGCTTCGCGTAACATCCGGATGGGTTGCTTTACAATCTGGAGACAATGAATCTTTAATTCCAACAGATGCAGTTTGCAAGACAAAAAAATTCTATGGTCCGGGCACACCATATTTTGAAGATGCAAGTGAAGAATTTAAAACTGCTCTCGATCGCTTTGATTTTAGTAATGATAAAAAATCCGCCCTGACAACTATTCTTAATGAAGCAAAAAAGAAAGACGCGTTGAGCTTATGGCATATTCTTACCCGGGTTAAAGATGAGGAAAAGGAGAGAACATTTAAAAGATTAGCTGAGCTTATCAGTGTTCCTGCCGGTGTTACATCAGAAGGAATAATGGATGGAAATAAAGAGATGATGGATGTGCTCTGGGAATCGCTTGGTTATGGAAGCAGATCGCTCTGGGATTATCTGTAATCTTTTTTGTTGATTCCTATCTTTACTATTCGCGAATAATAAATCATAATGTAAAAAATCCACCTTTGTAAGGCTATGCAAAAATTCTTAATTTTACACGCACCCTTAGCTCAGTTGGTAGAGCATCTGACTCTTAATCAGCAGGTCGCGGGTTCGAGTCCCGCAGGGTGCACAACCTTTTAACGTTATAATTGAAACCCCAAATTAATAAAATAATTACTTGTTAAAAAAGATTTGCATCCAATTAAGGGAATCTCTTTAGTCAACGATTTTTTACAAACTCCCCATCACTTAATTCCAGATGATGTTGAATTTTGGGAAGTTAATGAACAAACAGGTATGTTTGAAAAATTAAAACTATTGAAATGAATGAACATTTTTTACTTGAAAAGTTAAGTGATATTAATTATAGAATTGCTACCCATAATAGTATTGCCATGGAAAGATTGAGTATTGAAGCACATCAAATTTTCTTGTTACCCGAACAGTTTATACCCAAAAAATATCGAAATGATTTTGAAAAATTAATTCAACAAATAAAAGTATCCATCAAAGGAATTGGGGGAAGAACACCACCAAGAATTAAAGGAATTAAAAATAATAAAGAGGCAATACGTTATATAAAATTATTGATTGATATTGAAGATTACATAATAAATAATTTATAATATTTCTAACTTTTTTGATTGCTCTTTCAACTTGAACTTTTGGAATTTTAGTGCCTTCCAAAATATGTTTCATCAAGTCATTTAAGAAATTTTGGGGTTCATTCATTATTTTTTTGCTTCTCTAAATGAGCATCTTTTAGTAATAAAATTGATCACAATAAAGTATAGGGCACTATTCAGTTTTTCAAGATTTTCTCCAACAAGGATAAAAAACTGCCTTGTGTCGTCTGAACCCAATAAAGCTTTTATTGAACTTTCAGCAGCAGCATCAGCATAGTAAAATCTTGATTCACTCATAGTGTTGCCTCTTGAAATATATGCTTTATCCATAGTTTTTCTTAACATAAAAAAATGTTTGTAACCTTTCATTATAACCTTTGGATCATAATGAAATGCAATTTTGTTTCTTATTAACATTAAAACTTTAGCAAGTGGATTGTCAGTTGTTTTTCCTAAAGAAGTATCAACTAATGCCCACCAAGATTCTTTGGATTTTTTGCTTAATGTTTTAATTATTTCTTTAAAGCAAATATGGTCAAGAACCGATTTATTATCTTTTATTAAGTTAAATAATTCATGTGATATCCCGATGGTTATTCTATCAATGAATTCTCTAAGACCACTAAATTCTCCCCACTCTTTGGTTTCTTTAAAATCTCCTGGTGGTACTGAATGGAATATAGCATTATTCAATAAACTAGTATTTTTTATATCGTTGTATATGAGTGATAAAGATAAAATGAAACCGCATACATCTGGTGGAAAATTTTTATCAGGTTTGAATGCTTGTGGATCAAAATATTGAAGGGGTGCTAATCTTGAAAAATGTTCAGGAAAAGAATTATAACTAATTTTTGAAGTGAGACTTTTTTTAATCAATTCTAAAACCCAAAAAATTCTTTGTTGATTAAAATAATAAATAACAAATTTGAAGTGAATAGTTGAATTGAAATTCTTTAAGGAGTTTAGTGCCCTCTACCCATCTTACTAATCAAACCCCCGGCTACAACTGTCGCTACGCCCTTTCATTGAAATTCTACCCCCCTTTGCAATTCAATTTTCAAATCAAATTTTGTATTGTTTTTATTGATTTATTTCTTGGGGGTTTTTTAAAAATTAAAAGAATTAAATGTTTATAAATTCTCCTGCTAATTCTTCAATTTTACGGTTAGAATATTCTCTTATAGAAGTAAGCAAAAGAAAACCTTTGAGTAACTTTGCATCCTCAATTTTTTGTTTTCTTTTATTGAGATTTGGTATCAAATATTTAAGCCAATAATTCCCTATGCGGGCATGAAACATTTCATCGACTTTATCAAATTCTAAAACCCTTTTAATTTGCGGATAATGATAGCATATCTCCTTTTTTATTTTTTGTGTCAATTTACCAACAGCTGGGGCCTCAGTAAGAATATTTAATAAAATAATTCTTTCTTCCAGTTCAGCATTTAAAATAGCATCATACGTGTTTCTATCTTTAGGCAATGGGAGTCCAGATTTTTTTTCTTGGAATGATTTAATGATTAAATAAAGTGGACTACTATTATCTAATATCTTCATTAGTACTTCAAAAAAAGACAAAGAAAGATTTAGGTAAATAATTGAGTGTCTTGCTTCATCCCAAGATTGTTTTGAAAAATCCCAATAAAACTGTAATGGTAAATTATCATATTCTATGATTGATAAAGCACATAATTCACATGCTCTAAGTTCTCCTTGGGCTACTGACCAGCAAGATGGTACAATTTCTTCAAGTGTATTTGCATTCTCAGGAAGGGTATATTCTAAATTTTCATAAGTAGGATCAAACACCTTATCTAGTTTTATTTCAGGCGGCCCAAATATTACTCTTTCAACATTTTTAGAACCTAAAGTATCAATATCAGTAGACACATAATTTTCAAAAGGTCTGTTTTCTAACAACATTCTTAAATCATTTAATATGCCATTAAGCGGAATTAAGAGAAAATCATTTTCTGATTTCGATATAAGGAACTGGACAATACTGTTGGATTTTATTTCCAGTTGGGATTCCAAAGAATTTAATATTTCAATGTTATTGTTCTTACAAATATCTTCAATGATATTTTTAATTTTATCATCCCATTTAAAAGTTCTCTTTTTTTGATTAAATGATTTTGTTAATAGAGATTCTAATTTTAAAGAACAGTCTATAAAACTAAAACCTTTTTGAGAATTAATTAATTTTTGTTGAAGGGATTCTTCTAATAAAAGTCTTAAAAAATATAGTCTTCCTAATAATAACACATAACTATTGAGTGCGCTTAAACAAGAGGTCGTTTCTTTTACTGTCATTTAATAATATTTTTATTACAAAAATTAGTTGGGTTAACCCAACCATCCCAAAATCGTAAAATTATATTTAAAGTTTACAGGTTTATACCAGCAATTTTTGCAAGTGCAATATTATTTAAAGCAGTTGCTATTTTAGCTAATAAACTTTTTTCAAAATAAATTGCTTGTTTTACTTTTACCATTGTCCTTAAATCATTTTCAGTTTTTTTTGATCTCTCCCAATACTTTTTATTGGCTTTGGATATTAACCATAGATTTTTTGTGTGATGGTTAAAAACAAATATATCTCCCTTGCTAAGTTTACGTACCTTTAGTGAAGGGCTCATAAATCAATCCTCTTTAAGTTATTAAAAAAATGGGTTGAATAATCTTAAAAAATGTGGAATTAAAATCCAAATTTATTCAAAACAAAATTCAAAATATCTGTTAATAAAATCATTAATTTGGCATAACAATATTCCCAAACCTAATGTGACTTTGCCTTGGGTTTTTCCACCAAATCTTGTAATATTTAACTGTAAATCAAATACTTTGAATATGGAATCAACCAAACCAAATAATAATCTCTTTAATCATAATCGGAATCAGTTCCTCGTAACCCCTTATGTTACTTGCCAAAAATTTAGACTCTTAATCAGCAGGTCGCGGGTTCTTCCGAAGAATCCCTTTGGGAGAGTCCCGCAGGGTGCACTGAGCCAAGTATAAGTTTAAGAGTAAGTTCGGGGTTAGTTTTCTTACTCCTTAACTTACTCGTGAATTCCTTTTCACTCTTTTATCATTTGAATACTCCCCATTTCGGGAATTTTGATAGAATAAATCTTATTGTTCGTATTCTTGAGAGTAGTATCCCTAAGCCAAGGGTTATAAAGTTTTAATATTTTATAATTAATTCCTTTTTCAGCAGCAAAGTCTGCAAGATTTCCGATTGAACTGCTTACCTTCACTTCTTCAAACGGAAGTTCATTATATAAATCACTTTCTTTTATATCGAATCCATATTTACCAGGATTATTCATTATCTCTTTTATTGCAATTATCCGGGCAATATACCTGGAGGTTTCTTCAGAAAGAACCATGTTATAATAATTTTTAGTCTTCTGTCTCTCAAGCTGTTTGGTAACTCCCGGAATTCCCATATTGTAGGATGCTGCAGCAAGAGTCCATCCACCAAACAAATTATTTGCTTCTATAAAATACTGGCAGGCAGCCTCGGTTGATTTTTCGACATTATATCTTTCATCAACTTCGTCAGTCACTTCGAGCCCGTATTTAAGAGCAGTGCCTTCTAAAAATTGCCAGAAGCCGACAGCCCCTGCGGGAGAAGTTACATTTGAAATTCCACTTTCGGCAACCATAAGATATTTGAAATCATCAGGCACTTCGTATTTTTTAAGTATCGGCTCAACCACAGGAAACCATCTTCTTGCTTTTTTAATTGATAGAATTGTTGCTGAATGAAAATAAGTGTTTACAATTAACTCGCGATCTATTCTTTCATATACTTCAAAATTTTCAATGGGAACTCTCTCTCCTGCAAACTGAAGATCAGAAGGAACTTCGGGAGAAATTATCCTGTACCCCTGCGGAAAATCAGGTTGTTCATCGTTTGATTTATAAATTGACGACCCGATAAAAAATAAAAGAATCGTTGCGAAAAAAAATCCGGCAGCAAAAAATATTGTGTTCTTTTTCATAAGCTGTTTTATCCTGTTGCAAATAATTAATAATGACAAAGCTATTTTAATAAAATAATTTTCAAAATAAATGAGAAAAGATTTGAAGCAATTTTTTCCTATTTCTTTTTTATCTTGGAAATTATTTATAATCATTCTGTATCTTAAAGATAATCTATGAATATAGAATCTATAAGAGAATATTGTTTTAAAAAACCCGATGTAACTGAAAGTTTTCCTTTTGGAGAAGAGACACTTGTTTTTAAAGTTGCCGGAAAAATATTTCTTCTTGCAGGGCTAAATGATATTCCTCTGCAGGTAAATCTTAAATGTGATCCTGAAAAAGCAATTGAATTAAGAGAGAAGTATGAATCTGTTCTTCCCGGTTATCATATGAATAAGACTCACTGGAATACAATAATTATTGATGGATCATTTCCTCAAAGAGAATTAATGGAATGGATTGATGATTCATATTCTCTGGTGGTTAATAGTTTAAAGAAAACAGACCGGGAAAGGATTAATAGATTATCTAAACAAAGATAATTTCTTTAATCTTTTGTGAAGATTTGGCCTCTGTCTTTCTATAATTTCTTGTCAGAATTGGTTATTTTTACCAATGATTTTATTTGTGTTTGTATCTTAGAAATCTTTTTGAAAAAAATACTGATCATATTAATTCCTGCCATCTTATTTGTTTCATGCAAAACAAATCCTCCCTTTGTGCCGGAGAATAGGGTAAGCGGAAAAATATTTCTAAAAATAAATTTTAATTTCGTCCCTCAAAGTAAAGTTGTTGATAAAGTTGTACTTGTTGAAGACTTTGCAAATGTAAGCTGCCAGCCTTGTGTGGGATCTAATCTTGTAATTAAAAATTTAACAACCAATGTTTATGCACCCGATCAGCTTGTTGCGATAAAGTACCACACTTATTTTCCCGGACCCAATGACCCGATTTATCTTGCGAACAAACCTTTGTATGACTCAAAAATTTCGTTTTATAATGTTTTCTTTGCGCCGACTACCATTGTTGATGGATTAGAAAGACCCGACACGTCTGCGCTCAGGCAGAAAATAGATTCGAGATTAACTGTGTCTCCGCCTTTTGAAATTATTGTTACCTCTGTTTTTCTCGAAGGAAGTTATTATATAGATGTTAAGATAAATTCGCTGGCTTCAATTGATCTGACAAATATAAAAATGGAGGCTGCCATAATTGAAAAAGAAATAGGATATGACGCCCCGCCGGGCAGTAATGGCGAAACAAAATTTTATGATGTTGTTAGAAATATATTGCCGTCAATCGATGGATTATCTCTCGCTGAAGTTCAGCAATCGGGATCAAGCTCATTTGAAATTGAAGATGATTTGCTGGAGAACTGGAAAACAAGCGAGTTAAACACAGTTATATTCATTCAGGATAAATCAACTAAAGAAATATTACAGGCAGGCTCCACCCTGCATTAAGGAGATTAGATGAAATCGTTTTTAAGCTTTTTAATTTTAATTATATCGTTCAATTTACATGCTCAAAAAAAAGCTCCTGATTTTAAATTAGAAAATTTGAATGGGGAAAATGTTGAGCTTAAAAATTTTCTTGGAAAGGGACCGGTACTTTTAAGTTTCTGGGCAACGTGGTGCAAGCCCTGCGTTGAAGAATTAGAAGAGTATAAAAAACTTTATTCTGATTATAAGGAAAAAGGTTTTAATATTATTGCCATTTCAACCGATGATGAAAAAACTGTTGCCAAAGTTAAACCTTTTGCAAAATTCAAAGATTATAAATTCCCCGTCCTGCTTGATACTAATTCAGAGGTAGCAAGAAAATATTATGTACAGAATGTACCATATACATTTATATTAGATGAAAAAGGAAACATCGTTTACTCACACCTTGGTTACAAAAAGGGAGATGAACTGCAGGTAAAAAACAAAATAGAAGAATTCTTCAACACATCCGGAAAAATCTCTGAATAAAATATGCAGTTTAAATTTATCTTCATCATCCTGTTAATTTCATGGGCATCAATTTATTCACAAGATGAAATATTCCCGCAGCTTCCCGATGGACTTGGTTTATCAAATCAGCTTGAATATTCTTATGATTATAAATTAAAGCGCGAAATTTTTGAGAACTGGCTTAATATTGATTACAGATATAATATTTTTTCTGCGGGTTTCCGGCTGGATATTTTTCAACCGAATGATCCCAATCCCGCAATCAGCCGTGGAAAAGAGAGATACGCTGACATCGCTTATAAATATATTGAAGCAGAACTTGGAGATATTGACAAGGGATTAAAAATTACAGCTGGAAATTTTTATTCTTTATTCGGAAGGGGTTTAATTTTAAAAAGTTATGAGAACCGGAATATTAGAATTGATAATAATCTTTTGGGAGTAAAAGTTGAAGGATATTATGGCGGTTTAAAACTTACAGCGCTTACAGGTATGGCTGAAAATTTTAATGCGGAAAGAAAAGATATTCTGCATGCTGCTGATCTTGAGTATAAAATTATCAGGAATTTAAAAATCGGCGGATCTTTCGCCTCCAATGACCCGGAAGGTGGTGCAGCAAGAACAATGATGGGTTCTTTGAGGATTCAGCCGGTTATCTGGAACTTTGATTTCTATGGTGAATATGGTTTAAAAAGGAATAATGATATTAGAAAAAATCTTCACGATAACCCGGATTTTATCGGCAAGGCTTATTATGCAAGTGCAAATTTCTATTATGATCAATTCTCATTAGTTGGTGAATATAAATATTATGATAACTTTATTTTCAGTTCTTATGATGGGACGATAATATATAACAATCCGCCCGCTGTTAAAAAAGAGTATACCTATATTCTTCTTAACAGGCATCCTTCTCCATTAAATCAGAATAACGAAAAAGGTTTCCAGGTTGAAGCTAATTATTCTTTTACAGATGAAACTTTTCTAACGGTTAGCTATGGAGAAACGAAAACTGTTGGTCCGGATTCATATTATCAAAAAGTAATCGGAATTAATCAGGCATCGCGGGTGCAGCTTAAGGAAACTTTCGCACAACTAAATCATACATGGAACGATAATTTTAAAACCATCGCAACTTTTGGTTATAATGAAGAGCAAGATGATAACACAAAAAATATTACACCTGTTCTAGAAAATCATTTTTATATTGATGAGATAAATACAATTAAACTTGTAATAGAACACCAGCAAACTACGGACAGAACCACAACTGAAAAATATTATACTGATGTTGCAGCCCTGGAATATTTACGTTCTCCTTTGTTAAGCATCTCAGTAGTTTCTGAAATGCAGACAAAAGAACCGCAAGCGGGAAAAATAGTCCGCCGTTTCTGGAGCTTTATCCAGTTTGGTTATAAACTTGGTGAACATTCTGATTTGAGTTTGTTAATAGGATCCCGGCAGGCAGGGAATATTTGCATCGGCGGTGTTTGCAGGTATGAACCTGAGTTCCAGGGTATCGAAGTTAAAATGTTAACAAGATTATAATTGCCCGGCACAGGTTTTCCCGTTAAAAATACACAATAACCGTCTATACAAATATTCAATTATTACGCTTTAATTTGATTATTTTTGTTTATCAAAACTTAAACTGAACAGAGGTGTAAAATGAAAGTATCGTTAATACTATTATTGCTTGCGCTTATTATTTCTCCTGCAATAACAGGACAAAATAAAAACGAGGTTCCCTTGATTCCAATGAAAGATTTTTTCAAAAACCCGGACAAAAGAAGTTATTCGATTTCTCCCAATGGTGAATTCCTTTCCTGGATGCAGCCCTGGCAATCTCGAATGAATGTCTTCGTTCAAAAAATCGGCGATGATGAAATTACCCAGGTTACTTTTGCTACTGAAAGAGATATTGCGGGTTATTTCTGGAAGGGGAATGACCGGATAATTTATGTTCAGGATACCAAAGGAGATGAAAATTTCAGATTATTTGGTGTTGGAAGAGATGGAAAAAATGAAAAGGATCTTACCCCTTTCGATAAAGTCAGAGCCGGGGTAGTTGATGAGCTTAAGGATAATCCTGATGAAATGCTTATCCAGCTAAATAAAAATAATCCTCAGCTGTTTGATGTTTATCGTATTAATGTAACAACCGGTGAGATGAACCAGGTTGCTGAAAATCCCGGAAATATTACTGGATGGATTACAGACCACAATGGCAAATTAAGAGTGGCATTAACCACCGATGGAGTTAATACCGGCATTCTTTATAGAGATAAAGAAGAAGATCCATTTAAAGAATTAATAAATACTAATTTTAAAGAAACTCTCTCGCCTTTATTTTTTACTTTTGATAATAAAAACCTGTACATGGTTTCAAATATGGGAAGAGATAAAGATGCAATTGTAGAATACAATGTTGCAGAGAATAAAGAAACAAAGGTTATTTATGAAAACCCTGATTATGATGTTTCAAATCTTATGTATTCAGATAAGAGAAAGGTTCTTGTTGGCGCTTCATATACAACCTGGAAACGTGCGTACGAAATATTTGATAAAGAATCGCAAGAAATTTATAAAGATCTCGAATCAAAGCTTAAAGGTTATGAGTTTGTAATAACAGCAAACAACCGTAATGAAGATAAGCTTCTTGTAAGAACATACAGTGATAAATCTTTAGGTGCTTATTACTTTTATGATGTGAATAAAAAGGGGCTTAAAAAACTTGTAGAAGTAAGTCCTTGGTTAAAAGAAGAATACATGGCTGATCAAAAACCAATAACTTATAAATCCAGGGACGGTATAACAATTAATGGTTATTTAACACTTCCCCGAGGAGTAGAAGCAAAGAATCTTCCTGTTGTTGTAAATCCTCATGGCGGGCCATGGTATAGAGACAGCTGGGGATTTAATCCTGAAGTTCAGTTTTTAGCAAACCGGGGTTACGCTGTTCTACAGATGAACTTCCGCGGCTCAACAGGGTATGGAAAAGATTTCTGGATGAAAAGTTTTAAAGAATGGGGAAAGAAAATGCAGGATGACATAACAGATGGTGTTAACTGGCTTGTTAAAGAGGGAATCGCGGACTCTAAAAGGATTGGAATTTACGGTGGTTCTTATGGCGGATATGCAACTTTAGCCGGTGTTACTTTTACACCGGATCTTTACGCCTGTGCTGTTGATTATGTTGGAGTTGCTAACCTGTTTACTTTTATGAATTCTATGCCGCCTTACTGGGAACCATACAGACAAATGATATATGAAATGGTCGGCAACCCGCAGCAGGATTCTTTAGCTTTATATGATGCTTCGCCGGTTTTTCATGTTGATAATATAAAAGTTCCTTTATTAATTGCCCAGGGAGCTAATGATCCGAGAGTAAATAAAAATGAGTCCGACCAGATGGTTGCTGCATTGCAAAAAAAAGGAATTGATGTTCCTTATATGGTAAAAGATAATGAAGGACATGGATTTAGAAATGAAGAAAACAGATTTGACTTTTATGGTGCAATGGAACAATTCTTCTTTAAGCATCTCGGCGGCAGAATGGCCGAAATCGAAGGTGTGAAAGAGTAGCTAAAATATTTTCATATTCAGTGAGGTTCACCTATTGGTGAGCCTCACCATTAAAAATCATTCTTTTATTTACTTGTCATATTTCGGGGATCATCGGCCGGGTTTAAATAAGTAATATCCCAGGGTCCAATTCCGTGAAGCTGGATTTCACATTCTTCTTTAGTAAAGAAAAAATGATGCGTTCCAACTTCAATCGCTGCAAATCCTCCAACCGGTAATTTTGTTGCTTTCGATTCATCCAACACGTCTCCGGTACCCATATAACATGAACCCGAAATAACTGTTACATGCTCTACTCCCGGATGAAAGTGCGGAGGAATTTTATAGTTAGCAGGAATCTTTGCACGAATTGTAAATGGTCCGGATTTCATATCTCCTTCCAGCATAGCAACCTTTGCTCCCTTTGGCAGAGATACTGGTCCATCCACCCAGGTTAAATTGCCTGGTATAAGCATAATGTGAGTGGTTCGGTGTTCTCCCATTTTTTCATCCTGGGCATGGAGTACTACCGGAATAGTAAGAAATAAACCTATGAGGAAAAGACGCAAAGTAAAAAATAATGACATTGAAAACCTCCTTTTAATAGTTAGTAATCAATAACTCTGCTTTTTAGAAATTATTCCGCTTGTGAAATGCTAAGTTAAATTTGGAATTTTAAAATCAAAATATGAAATTGATCCAATGTGTTATCCGGCACATAAAGAATTTTCATATATTATAAAAGAAATTGCTTCGGCTCAATTTAATGTTGAGCTAAGACTCAAGCAGATTTACTTTTCCCCGGTTTTCTCAAATTTTAATGAAACAGAATTGATACAATATCGCTGTCCGGTTGGCTCTGGTCCATCATCAAATACGTGTCCCAAATGGCTTCCGCATTTTGCACATAACACTTCAGTTCTAACCATACCAAAGCTTGTATCTTTTTTCAAAATAACTCTATCCTGTGCAAGAGTTGTCCAGTAAGCCGGCCAGCCGCATCCTGAATCATACTTGTTATCAGAACTAAAAAGTTCATTACCGCATGCAGCACATTTGTAAACACCTTTTTCAAAAAAGTGATCATACTTCCCGGTAAATGCTCTTTCGGTTCCTTTTTCTCTTAACACATGATATTGTTCAGGAGTAAGTTCTTTCTTCCATTCCTCTTCTGTTTTAACCACTTTATTTTCCATATTTTTTCCTTTGGAGTTTTTAGTTGAATCAGGTGTCATTTTACTTATTGAAACGTTTTGGGAATTACCGGAAGACTGCATTGTGACATAAGCCCCAAAAAGCAGCAATGGAAACAGAACAATTAAAAATGATTTGGTTTTCATGATTTAAATTTCCTTCTAAATTTTACATATCAATTATCATAAAAACAACCTCATGATTCATCACAAAAAGTTCACAAATGAGTATATAGAGTTAAACAATGAATTTCTTTATTATTGCATACTATCTAAAAAAATGAAGGAACTCTTATGATCAAAAATACATTTATTAGTTTTGCCTTCGTGACAGTATTTTTTATACTTTGTCAAACTCCTGTTAATGCACAATACACAATTGGTAAAAATTATGCGGGCCCTTCGCTTGGTCTCTCTTTTCTTGGTTCAACTTTTCAGTTTGGTGGTAATTATGAGTACTCTATGCACCTGGATAATTTTGGGAATGTAGGTATAGGCGGATTGTTGAGGTACTGGAGTTATGGTGAAAGTTTTCTCGGTGGAAAATGGAGCTATACAAATATTTTGGTTGGGGCACAGGGCAATTACCATTTTGAAATTAAAGACAATGATAAGCTTGATCCTTACGCGGGAATTGTTTTGGCATATGACGGCGGGTCAGTTAGTTACAGCGGTCCGGGTGGGAATTATGCAACACCTTCTCATGGTGGCTTATGGCTTGGCTTCCAGGGTGGTCTTAGATATTTTCTTCAGCCAAATCTTGCTTTAACAGCAAGAGTTGGTTTTGGTACTTTAAGCTATGGCGCTTTAGAAGTTGGTGTAGATTTTAAATTTTAATTTTAAAGAATTATTATTTCATTTTTCTAACACGGACTTCAACACCCTTAACGTCTTTCATTAAGTCTGTAAGCTTAGAAACATCTGTATCTCCGAAATGATATGGATAGAGTATTTTAGGCTTAAAGGATTTAACTGCATCAACAACCATTTCGGGTGTCATTGTGTAGGGAAGGTTCATTGGCAGAAACGCAATATCAATTTCTTTCAGATCTTTCATTTCTGGAATATTTTCAGTATCTCCGGCTATATATACTTTTTTATCTGCAAACGAAATAACATAACCGTTACAATCGCCTTTTACATGGAAAGGTTCGCCATCATCTCTATTGTGAACAAGGTTATAAGCCGGCACCGCTTCTATTTTAATTCCATCAATCGTTTTTATATCTCCATTCTTCATAACTGTTCCACCTGGAAATTTCTCCGCACATAATTCGGTATAAATTAAATCTGTTTTATCTTTTTCAATTTTTTCAATTGCCTGCCGATCAAGATGATCTCCGTGATGATGAGTTATTAAAATAATATCAGCCTTAGGCAGCTTAGAATAATCAGCTAATTTGCTGTAAGGATCTATATGAATAACTTTTCCATTAAAAGTAAACATTATAGTTCCATGACCTATGAAAGTAATTTCAAGATTACCGCCGGAAGTTTTAATTACATCTTTTTCAAATTGAGTTTGAGCCGAAACCAAATTTGCTATTAAAATAATAAAACCTGTTAAGAAAAATTCTTTTAACATTTTTCCTCCTTTTATAAAATCAAGCAAATGATTTACTGATTAAATTAATAATTTCTTTCCTGATGAAAACGACGGAAAAGATTCCGGTATTAGTGAGGGCTTAATCTTTCTTCCAATAATCAGGAGATTCTTTCATACCGGGATCAAAACGTTCCATCCAGCGTTCCGGTTTATTAAGTTCCTGAAAACCAAACTTACGGTAAAGTTCTTGTGCGTCTTTTGTTGAAAGAACCCACCTTCGGAAACCCTGGAGTTTAGGATGTGAAATTATTATTTCCATTAACCATTTAGATATACCTTTTCCGCGGTGACCGGGTAAAATAAAAACGTCCGCTACCCAGGCAAACGTGGCATAATCAGTTACTACTCTTGCAAAACCAATCATCTCATTATTAAAATAAACCCCAAACGGCATTGAATTTTCAATTGATTTTTTTACTACTTGAATAGAACGCCCTTTACCCCAATAAGATTCATTAGAAATATAATTGTGAATTACTTCAATATTCAGTTTTGAACGGTCAGTATCAATTATATATCCGTTTTGATGAAATTTATTTTGGTTCATCATTAAATGATATTTTAAACATCATAATTAAGAATTGGTCCCAGCCATTTCTCCGTCTCCGCCAGGCTTATTCCTTTTCTTCTATGATAATCAAAAACCTGGTCTTTACCAATCTTGCCGACATCAAAATATTTTGATTGTGGATGAGCAAAGTATAAACCAGAAACAGAAGCTGCAGGATACATTGCAAGATTTTCTGTTAGTTTTATCCCGGTGTTTTTTTCAACTTCAAGCAAATCAAAAATAATTTTCTTTTCTGTATGATCCGGTTGAGCAGGATAACCAGGTGCCGGCCTGATGCCTTGATAAGTTTCCTTAACTAATTCGTCGCTGGAAAATTCTTCTTCCGGAGAATAACCCCAATATTTTTTTCTAACCAGTTCATGCAGATGTTCTGCAAAAGCTTCGGCTAACCTGTCTGCAAGAGCTTTAACCATAATTGAATTATAATCATCATGTTCATTCTCAAATTTTTCAATAAGTTTTTCAATACCAATTCCGGCTGTAACTGCAAATGCACCAATATAATCTTCTTTGCCTGTTTCTTTAGGTGAAACAAAATCAGAAAGTGCAAGATTCGGAAGTGCATCTGTTTTGGGTGTTTGAGATCGAAGTGTATGCAAAACTCTTTTAACACCTTTACGCGTATCATCAGTATAAATTTCAATATCATCAAAACCAACAGTATTTGCGGGAAACAAGCCTAACACTCCATTTGCCTGGAGAAGTTTTTCGGAAATTATTTTATCGAGAAGTTTATTTGCGTCATCAAAAAGTTTTTTAGCCTCGGTTCCATACTTTTCACTTTTAAAAATTGCAGGATACTTGCCTTTCAATTCCCAGGTTAGAAAAAACGGAGTCCAGTCAATATATTTTCTTAGACTTCCCAGGTTATAATTCTGAAGAACTGTTATTCCCGGCTTTTCAGGTTTTATTATTTTTATCTTTGTCCAATCTGTTTTAAGATTATTTGCCCTCGCCTTTTCCAAAGTAAGAAATTTTTTCTCTTCAGATTTTTTAAGATGATTCTTTCTAAGTTGAACGTATTCACTCTTTATATTATTACTAAATTTTTCTTTAACATTTACATCTTCATTTAAAAGGTTGCTTACAACCGGAACACTCCTTGATGCATCGAGAACATGAATAACCGCTGCACTATAATTGGGTGCGATTTTTACCGCTGTATGAATTTTTGAAGTTGTTGCTCCTCCAATTAACAATGGCAGCTTAAATCCTCTTCTCTCCATTTCTTTAGCAACATTAACCATTTCATCAAGCGAAGGAGTTATTAAACCGCTTAATCCTATAACATCAACTTTTTCATCAATTGCCGTCTGCAGAATTTTTTCTGTTGAAACCATTACACCAAGATCAATAACATTATAATTATTGCAGCCGAGAACAACACCGACTATATTTTTACCAATATCATGTACATCTCCTTTTACGGTAGCAAGAAGAATTTTTCCTACAGCTTTTTTTAGTTTTGATGTTTCTTTTTCCTTCTCAATAAAAGGAATTAAGTATGCAACCGATTTTTTCATAACCCTTGCACTTTTAACAACCTGGGGGAGAAACATTTTCCCCGAGCCAAACAGATCGCCAACGACACCCATTCCATCCATTAACGGACCTTCAATAACTTCAATCGGTTTTGTATAAAGTTTTCTTGCTTCTTCCGTATCCTGTTCAATAAAATCAACGATGCCTTTTATTAAAGCATGTTTTAGTCTTTCCTGAACTGAAGTGCTTCTCCATTCATCTGCTTTAATTTCGGCTTTATCTTTTTTCTTAATCTTTTCGGCAAACTCAACCAGTCTTTCGGTTGCATCATTTCTTCTGTTTAAAAGAACATCTTCAACAAGAGTTAAAAGATCTTTGGGAATTTCCTCATAAACTTCAAGTTGGCCGGCGTTAACAATTCCCATATCGAGTCCGGCTTTTATTGCATGAAACAGAAAAGCAGAGTGCATTGCTTCGCGAACAACATTATTCCCCCTGAATGAAAAAGAAATATTACTAATGCCCCCACTGACTTTTGCATATGGAAGATTTTGTTTAATCCATCGCGTTGCTTCGATAAAATCCACAGCATAGTTATTATGCTCTTCAATTCCTGTGGCAACAGTTAAAATATTCGGATCAAAAATTATATCCTGTGGGGGAAATCCTATTTCTTCCGTAAGAATTTTATAAGCTCTTCTGCATATCCCGGTTCTTCTTTCAAAAGAATCGGCCTGACCTTTTTCATCAAAAGCCATAACAATAATTGCAGCACCATACTGTAATATTTTTTTAGCTCTCATTTTAAAAATCTCTTCGCCTTCTTTAAGGCTAATCGAATTGACAATACCTTTCCCCTGAAGACATTTTAATCCCGCTTCGATCACAGTCCATTTTGATGAATCAACCATTACAGGAAGTTTGGCTATATCCGGTTCGGCAGCAAGAAGATTAAGAAACTTAGTCATTGCTTCCTCTGAATTAAGAAGACCTTCATCCATATTTACATCGAGAACCTGTGCGCCGCCTTCAACCTGGTTTCGGGCAACAGCCAAAGCTCCTTCATAATCGCCTGATAAAATAAGATTTGCAAATTTCTTTGAGCCGGTAATGTTTGTTCTTTCACCAATATTTACAAAATTTGTTTGCGGATGAATAACTAGCGGCTCTATTCCGCTTAATCTTAAATATTTTTCAACCTCTGGAATTTTTCTTGGTTTATATTTTACCGCCGCTTTGGAAATTAATTTTATATGATCAGGCGTAGTTCCACAGCACCCACCAATAATATTTGCAAACCCGCTTAAGGCAAAATCATCAAGCATTTTTGACATTGCTTCAGGAGATTCATCATATTCACCCATCTCGTTAGGCAATCCTGCGTTAGGATAAACACTCACATAAAATGGAGCTTTATCGGATAGCTCTTTGATAAACGGTCTCATTTGTTTTGCACCAAGAGCACAATTTAATCCTACACACAAAAGATTTTTAGTGTGCATTACCGAAATTAAAAAGGCTTCTGTTGTTTGTCCTGATAATGTTCTTCCACTTAGATCTACAATAGTTCCGGAAACAATAACCGGAATATTTTTGTTAGTTTCAGAACAATATTCTTCAACCGCAAAAATAGCTGCTTTGGCATTTAGCGTATCAAATATGGTTTCTATTAAAAGTATATCAACGCCGCCATCAACAAGTCCACGGGCTGCATCATAATATGCTTTCATCATTTGTTCAAAAGAAACAGCACGGTAACCGGGATCATTTACGTTAGGAGAAAGAGATAAAGTTTTATTCGTCGGGCCTAACGCCCCTGCAACAAACCGGGGGCTTGTCCTGGAATTTTCTTTTAAGAATTCTTCCACCGATTGTTTTGCAATTTTTGCGGCTTCAAAATTAATTTCATAAGCAAGGTCTTCAAGTTTGTAATCCGCTTGCGATACTGCGGTAGCATTGAAGGTATTTGTTTCAATTATATCCGAACCCGCATTAAGATACGCTTTGTGTATTTCCTTAATAATTTCCGGTTTTGTTATGCTTAAAAGATCATTGTTGCCTTTTAAATCATGTAGAAAATCTTTAAAACGATTTCCTCTGAAATCTTTTTCGGATAAATGATAGCTTTGGATCATTGTCCCCATTGCTCCATCTAAAACGAGTATTCTTTCGCTTAATAATTTTTTTAATGTTTCAATTTTTGAATTCATATTTTTTTTATTTAAAATGAAAAACCTCTTCCGATGATTAGAAGAGGTATTGAGAATCCATCTTCATCTCATCTTTCCCCGAATAACGGGGCAGGAATTAGCACCTGACATTCCACAACTGTGGATCGGTTGCTACGGCATCTGCGGGCCTGTTCCCTCTGCCGTTCTTGATAAGAATATATTTTTAAAGAACTGACTAAACTTTAATTCAAATATAAAAAATATTAGTCTCTTGTCAATGATCCTTATAGTTCTGGATAATCCTTCTTTGTAAAGGGCTCTAAATATAATTAAATTGGCATCATAAAAAACATTTTGATTATATAGTATGATAGTTGTAACCGGTGGCGCCGGTTTTATTGGCAGCGCAATTGTTTGGAGACTTAATTCTCTTAACATTGATGATATAATTGTAGTTGATTGTCTCGGAACTAATGAAAAATGGAAAAATCTTGTTGGTTTACATTACCGTGATTTTATTCATAAAGATGACTTCATCCAGCTTTTAGAATCTTCTTCTATTGAAAATCCCTCTGCAATAATTCACATGGGGGCAAATTCTTCCACAACCGAAAAAGACGCAGACTCACTTTTAAGAAATAATTTTGAATATTCAAAAAAACTTGCCGGTTATTGTATAACTAACAATGTTCGTTTTATTTATGCTTCTTCTGCCGCCACTTATGGAGACGGCGCCCTCGGTTTTGATGACCATGAAGCTGATATGCATTTATTAAGACCATTAAATATGTACGGCTATTCAAAGATGATGTTTGATTTCTGGGCATTGAAAAGAGGAATTTTAAATAAAATTGCAGGGCTAAAATATTTTAACGTTTATGGACCAAATGAATATCATAAGGGAGATATGCGTTCGGTGGTTCATAAAGCATTTGAACAGATAAACCAGACAAATAAAGCGAGATTATTTAAATCTGCCAATCCGAAATACAAAGATGGCGGACAGATGAGAGATTTTATTTATGTAAAAGATGCTGTTGATATGACGTTGTTTTTCCTGGATCATACTGATAAAAACGGTTTGTTTAATATTGGTTCCGGCAAAGCGAGAACCTGGAATGATCTTATAGCTGCTTTATTTAATGCTATGAATAAGAAAATTGAGATAGATTATTTTGATATGCCTGCCCACCTGCTTGAGAAATACCAATACTTTACAGAAGCTAAAATGGATAAATTAAAAAAAGCCGGTTACACCAAACCCTTAATGTCTCTAGAGGATGGAATAAACAACTATATAAAAAATTATCTCCTGAAAGAAAAATTTCTCGGGTGGTAATTCTTAGTTATAGGGAATATCGTCTTCATCTTCAATATCATCATCCTCGTCTTCCTCAAAGTCAAAATCTTCTTCATATAAATCATCTTCATCAGATGGCTCGTCTTCAAATTCCTCTTCATCTTCAAAGTCATCCTCTTCGTCTTCAAAATCGTCCTCCTGATCATCATCTTCTTCATCAAAATCATCGTCATCGTCCTTGCTTTTTTTTCTCCCCATCCCGGGATTAAAAGTTGTTTCCTCTTCAAAGGTGAAATGGGAACTACGCTCTTGTTGTATATTAAATTCTTCTTCTGATTCTAAACTCATGTCTTCCTGTCCGTTTTTAATGCTTGCCATTATAATATTAATCCTCCTGCTGAATATTATTTTTTATTTAAAATTCCGTTCAAATATTTCTAAAAATAATTAAAGAGACAAATATATTTTATCTTTATATTTTAAATGTATAAAATAAATTTGAACAAGAAAACATAACCTCACAAGTCAATAGTGTCAATACATTTTTCAATAAAAATTCATTAAAATTAAGCTATGAAACTTGCAACTCTTTGCTATGTCATTGACAGGAGAAATGATAAAACATTAATGATACACAGAGTAAAAAAGAAAGATGATTACCATAAAGGAAAATGGAACGGTCTTGGGGGAAAATTTGATAATGGCGAAAGCCCGGAAGATTGCGCAATAAGAGAGGTATTTGAGGAATCTGGATTAAAGATTAAAAATCCAAGGCTGCACGGTTTCATTACTTTCCCAAATTTTGATGGCAAATTTGACTGGTATGTTTTTATTTTTACTGCCGATACTTATGAGGGGAAATTGATTGATTCGTTGGAAGGAAACCTTGAATGGATACCAAACGATAAATTAAACACATTAAACCTGTGGGATGGTGATAAAATATTTATGCGGTGGCTTATGCAGGATAAATTTTTCAGTGCAAAATTTAATTATGATAAAGGAAACTTTATTGACTACGAAGTTTTCTTTTACTAAAAAAAACGAAATCTTTCCTTTAACTTTTTTTAATCCTTCGTGATAGAAAGTCTCTGATTATTTTAGTAACCAGTTCCGGTCTTTCAAGCGGGGTTATATGACCTGCTTCGGGAATAACATGTAATTCGGAATCTGTAAGTGCTTCCGCCATTTGTCCCATAATAAAGGGTGGAGAAAGTTTATCCTTTTCGCCGCAAATTAAAAGTACCGGTATTTTTATTTCAGAAAGAAATTCGGTTGTATCTGTTCTTCCTGCCATTGCAAGAATGCAGCCCTTTACTCCTATTGCTGAGAAATTTAAACTCCGGTTTAATGTTTCGCTATAAAAAGGTTTTTCAAGTGAATCTTCAGCAAAACAATTAGGAATAAATTCTTCAATATATTTTTTAACTCCACTTTCGTTAATTGCTCTTATTCCCTCGGCTCTTTTAATTTTACTTTCATTATTGTCTGCAGAAGATTTGGTATCACACAAAATAAGAGCATTGAATATACTCTCTTTTTTTTCAACAGCTCTTTGTGCAATATAACCACCCATTGAAAGTCCGCATAAAACAGGTTTCTTAATTTTTTCCTTTTCAATAATTTCAAAGAGATCATCAGTAAACATTTCCATTGTATATTGACCATCTCCTGCAGAAGATTCTCCGAGACCTCTGATATCATACGAGAGACAAAAATACTCCTGACTTAAAGCTTCTATCTGTTTGTTCCACATATTGTGATCGAAAGGAAAACCATGAATAAAAATAATAGCGGGGTTGCCGGGATCACCTTTTGAATATGTTACGGGTTTATCGTTAATTTCATCCATAAATTTTTTTAATTTCAGTTAAAACAATTCAGAAGGGAAAATATGAAAATTTTGATAATGGTTACTTTGATATTTTACATCTCAATAACAAACTTAATTGCGCAGCAAGATACAATTATTCTTCACAAATGGATACCCAAAGCTGCGGCGGGTTTAAACCTTTCGCAAATATCTTTAAGCAACTGGACGCAAGGCGGAGAAGATGCTATCTCCTGGACATTTTTAGGCAACGGAAGTCTTGGCTACCGAACCGAATTGTGGCATTTCAAAAATGATTTGAAGCTCGCTTATGGAAGAACCAAATTAGGATCGGATGATTATAGAACAACTGACAACGAACTTTATCTTGAGAGTGTTATTTCAAGAAATATTGGTTGGGCAATTGATCCTTATTTCAGTAATACGGTTAGAACAGCGCTTGCTGCGGGATATACATACGACAATGATACAACTTTTGAAATTGCCAACTTCTTTGATCCGGGTTATTTAACCCAAAGTTTGGGTTTTACATATGATAGAGTTGCCGGTTTCTCAACCAGGCTTGGTTTTGCGGTTCAGGAGGTTTTTACCAATAAATTTAATTTCTATTCGGATGACATATCAACAACTAAAATAGAAAAACTAAAAGTGGAAACAGGTATTGAATCGGTTACATCAGCTGAATACACAGTTATGGAAAATGTTTTATTAAAAAGTAAGCTTCGTTTGTTTTCACGTTTTGAATCATTTGATGTTTGGGATGTTCGCTGGGATAATGCAATTGCCGCACAGGTTAATGAATATGTTAACGTTAGTTTTGTTTTCCTGCTCATTTATGAAGAGGCTCAGATTAAAACAAGACAAATTAAGGAAGCTCTCCAGCTGGGATTAACTTATAATATTTTTTAGAAATTGCTGAAAACCTTTTAGGCTTTACACATAATTTCTAATTAAGAAGTATTATTTTATAAATTAAAATTTATTACCTATTATAATAATTTATTAATCCATGAAGATTGCTTTTGTCTCTTCTGAAGTTGAACCATATGCAAAAACAGGCGGTCTTGCCGATGTTGCCGGTTCCTTGCCAATTGCTCTTGAAAAGCTTGGCTGCGAAGTAAAGATTTTTTTGCCCAAGTATTTTCAAATAGATGAAGATAAATACGGCTTGCATTATAACTGGAATGTCGGTGAAATGATTATAAGAGTTGCCGGTCATTCAAGATCTGTTCACCTTCATCAGGCAACGCTTCCAAATTCAAACATACAGGTTAATTTTATAGATTGCCCGCATTATTATCATCGCGGGCATATTTATACAAATGATCCTGACGAGGATGAAAGATTTATTCTTCTTTGTAAAGGTGTTATTGAAACGCTTCAAAGAATGCAATGGGTTCCTGATATTATTCATTGCAATGACTGGCAAACAGGATTGCTTCCTCTATTTGTAAAGGATAATTATAGCTGGGATCGTATGTTTAAAAGTACAGCATTTCTTTTCACTATTCATAATATTGGCTACCAGGGAAGGTTTCCCAAAAGCACAATGTTTAAAGCTGAGTTGAAAGGAGAATATTTTTACCCGGGCGGTCCTGTTGAGATGGCAGGAACCGTTTCTTTTATGAAAGCAGGTATTTTATTTTCTGAGATGATAAGCACAGTAAGTGAAACATACGCAAATGAAATTCTAACACCGGAATATGGGGCGGGAATGAATCCTGTTCTTCTTCAAAGAAAAAATGATCTTTATGGAATTTTAAATGGAATTGATTACACCGTCTGGAATCCGGAAGATGATAAATTAATTCCGTTCAGATATTCAAGTCATTATCTTTCCGGAAAGATGAAGAATAAAAAATTTCTTCTGGAACATGCCAATCTCCCCTTTGATGAAAATTTACCGCTGATAGGGATTGTTTCAAGAATGGTTACACAAAAAGGGTTTGATATTTTTTCCGACGCCCTGGAAAATCTTGTTCAGCTTCCCGCACAATGGGCAATTCTTGGAAGCGGTGAAGACAGGTTTGAAGATCTATTCCAAAACATGGCACATCATTTACCTGATAAAGTTTTTACTTACATAGGATATAATAATGAACTTGCTCACCTGATTGAAGCGGCTGCCGATATTTTATTAATGCCCTCTCACTATGAACCCTGCGGGTTAAACCAGATTTATAGTTTAAAATATGGTACGGTGCCTGTTGTTAGAAAAACCGGGGGACTTGCTGACACGGTACTTGACTGGCATGAGGCCTTGAGTTTTGGAAATGAAACTGGTACTGGTTTTTCTTTTAATGATTATTCAAGCTATGCCTTTTATACTACGGTGGAACGGGCATTAAGAACTTTTCACGATAAAGAGACATGGAAAAAAATCCAGAAGAATGGAATGAGCAAGGATTATTCATGGGATAGTTCTGCAAAGGAGTATCTTACGCTTTATGAACAGGCTGTTAAAACCAGAAGATAGATGACCCGTATAACAAAGAAATATTTTGAAAATATTTTCAGGAATTCAGATTCATCTGATGAGCTTTTTGATTCATTCAGGCTTGCAATAGAGCAGCGAGTTCGGGATCCTAATATTTATAGATTATTGCTCTGGAACAAAGCGTTGTCTCCGGATGAAATTATGATGTTTGCAGAAAAGATCTGCAAAGAAAATCCTGAATTATGCTACCAGATTTATAACTGGGTCGGAAAGATTTTTTCTTCGATTTCTATTTACGGCAGGCACAGCAATAAAGCTTTTGAGTATTTTAAAAAAGCAGCCCAATCAAAACCATTTGCACACGAGCCCTACGTTGCAATTACTAAACTATATAATGTTGATTTAAACACACCTGATTTTAATCTGGTTATAAAAACAGTTGAAAAAGGATTAGAGAGCGTTAATAAAAAAAGCAAACTTTGCTTTGCTATTTCCCGACTTTATGGCAATAGGGGCGACATAGAAAATGCAAACTCTTACCAGAGGCTTGGAGAAAAATACCAGAAAAGTGGGGCGTAAAAAATCTTTAGTATTTATATCCAATTGAAAAATAAAAGAGAACATCTCCCCAGCTGATTGGATTGTTGGGCAGATTTTTTATAAAAAGAAAGCTTCTTCCGACAGAAAAATCAGCAGGACCTATTGGTGTATCAAATGATATTGATGCGCCGATTCCATGCCTGAGATCTTTAAATTTAATTTGTTCCTGTTCTGGCCAGGTTGACCCGAGATCATATCTTAAACGGAAATAAGTATCAAAGAATATGTAAAAAGGCAGCTTAAAAGTATATTCCAATGAGCTTAAAAAAATCTGCCGTCCTCTGAATTCATTTTCTCTCATACCAAAAAAAGAACTTTGACCGCCGAGAGAATATTGCTGACTGAGCGGAAGTGTTTTATCTCCGAAACCCATCATTATTCTTGGCGCTAATGTGTGTACATCATTAATTGTAAAATAATTTTTATAATCAAACCCTAAACTTGTATAGCCAACGTCTCCCCCTAAAAAGGAAGATGCAGTTTCATATGAGCCGGTAAAATAAACGCCTTTGGACGGGTATGGATATTTGTCCTGCGAATCAATTGTTGAACTTATTTTAAGACTTACTATTTTTATTTTATAAGGATCTATCGGCGCATCGGATAAGTTTTTTATTTCATCAAACTGATATTTCCCCTGGAAAATAAGATTACCGAATTTTTCAACCTGTGTGCCTACTGATGCAGAGGCTCCATAATAAACCTGGCGGTACTCTCCGTTCGTTACTCTTGAAAAACGTCCGTTTGATGCGGAGGGCAAATTAATATATGAAAACACATCCTGAAATTTATAATAAGCGTCTATTTTGTAAGTAAAATAGGTGTTGAATATTCTGTTGGCCCTATGTTCTAAAACGTATCCTCTGTTTCTTGTTCCTCCATAAAGAAGAAGCCCGAGCTCGGTTGCGGTACCAAAAAGATTTTCATCCCTTATATCAAAACTTAATTGAGTATGGTATTCATCATCCGCTCTGAACCCCAATCTTAAAAGACCAGCTGTTCGTTCAAAAACTTTAATTGTTACAATATTTTCTTCGTTTTTATTTTCTACCGAGAGAATCAGGTCTTCAAAAAGATTTGTGCTTCTAAGGTTGGTCAGTCCCTGGGAAATTTCCTGGTAACGGAAATAATCGCCTGCTTTAATAGGAAACTCCCTTGTAATAACATTTGAATTTGTTGTCTTGTTGCCTTCAACAATAATTTGAGAAATAATCCCTTCATCAAAGGAAAGAGTGAGTCTGCCCGCAAGTTTATCAAAACTAATATTTTGCAGTACGGCAAGTGAATAACCATTAGAACGGTATAGATTTATTATATCTACAATAAGCGAATAAACCGTTTCACCATTATAACTTTTACCAATAAAATTTTTGATAATAACATTTACGCTGTCCATGTCAAGAACATTTACTCCCCAATACTCAATACTTTTTATTACCGGATAAAAATCCGGCACAATTCGAACCTCAGTGTTCCCGCTGTCATTTGAAATTTCTGCTTTTAGATCTCTAAAATTTTCTTTTTCATATAAAGAAGTCAAATCCATTTTTATTTCATGTAAAGAGACAGTGTCTTCCGCAGCATATTTTTTTAGAAGGGGTTTTTCCCACGGTTTTGCCGAATCAATATTTTTTATACGAGTAAAATATTTTTCTTCATCATCTGAGTTAATATTTTTTAATTCCAGCGAATCAATTTTGTCTTTTATTCCTTTAATAAAAGGCTGTGTGCTGAAATATCCATTTACTATTAATGTATCCAGATCATCAAAATCTGTCGCCGATCTTTCCTGTACGTCAGGAGAAATTACAACATCCGCATAGGATAACTGATTTTCATTCAATAGTTTCATTGGGATGCTAATTATCTGGTCTGCAATCATCCAGGGAAATTCAAGCTCTTCTTTCGGGCGCAGATCACTCGTAGTATTCACTGCAATAATAATATCGGCTCCAAGATCACGCGCAACTTTCACGGGAATATTGGCTACCAATCCTCCATCAACTAAAATTAAAGAATCTCTAAGGACCGGAGAAAGAAAAAAAGATACGCTCGAGCTTGCCCTCATTGCCTGGCTTAATGAACCATTATCCAAAACAACCGGTTCGCCGGTAACAAGGTTTGTACAAACAGCCCTGAATTTAATTCTCAGATCATCAAAGCTGTTGTTTGAATGAACTGGTGCCTGGAGAGTAAGCAGGTTGAGAAAGTTGGATAATTTGTGTCCGGTATTAATTGAGGTTGGAATTATAGGTGAAAATCCGTTAAGTCTCAAAGTTAAAATTGCTCTGTCTTCAGTAACTTTTTGATCAACAAATAATTCTCGTCTATCGGTTTCGGATGCCGGTAATAATAAGTCCCCCCAATCGGTATTCAAAGCAATTGAATCGAGTTGATTAATTGAATAACCAGCGGCATAAAGTCCGCCGATAATGCTGCCCATACTTGTTCCAACAATTAAATCAACTTTAATTCCGGCTTCTTCCAGCGCTCTCAAAACTCCAATTTGCGCAAGCCCTCTTGAACCGCCTCCGCTTAATGCTAACGCAACAATTGGTTTTTTGCTGGGAATTTTTTCTTCGAGACCAAAGGGAAGTGGTTTTGTTTTTAGATCTACATTAACTGTATAGTTATTTTGACTATATATCTGGCTAACGCATAGTAAGAAGAAGAAAATTATTTTAGATAATAATGGCATTTACTAAAAGAAATATTTTATGCTGAATAAAAATAGCATAATTCTATTCCTTTATTAAATATAATGGCAGGAGACCTATCTCTTTTTTCTTTGCTGATGCTGTTGTTGTTCTGCTGCTTCCATCATTCTTGCCATAAATCCTTTTTTCTTTTTAGGATTTTTAACAGGCTCAAGCACCATCCCATCATGTTTATGATTAATGTAGTACTGCTGCCCTATAGAAAGAACGTTGAACATGAAATAATAAAGATTAAGCCCTGAAGGAAAGCTCATAAAAAGAATCGTAAGCATTACCGGCATAATATAAACAAGAGCTTTTTGTTTTGGATCTTTCACGCTCATTTTCTGCTGAATAAAAGTTGTAATACCCATCAGCAGAGCCAGACCGGCAATTTTATCTATCCCGAAAATAGGGAGCTTAAAAGGAAGATGGGCGATAATATCAGGATTTGAAAGATCGGTTATCCATCCAACAAAGTGCTGCTGTCTTAGATCAATTGCAACTCTGAATAATCCCCAAAGAGCAATAAAAATCGGCATTTGAAGAAGAAGCGGGAAACATCCGCCCGCAGGATTTACTCCATAGGTAGAGTAAAGCTTCATCGTTTCCTTATTCATCTTCTGGGGGTCGTCTTTGAGTTTCTCTTTTATCTCGGTTATCTTCGGCTGAAGAAGCTGCATCTTCTTCATAGACTGATAGCTTTGCTTTGTAAGCGGATGAAGAACAATTTTTATGATTATGGAAAAAACAATTATTACTATACCAAAATTAGGAATAAATCCATGCAGAAAATTAAAGAGTGGAAGAAGCACATATTCTGCAATGGGTCTAACAATAAATTTCAAACCAAAAAAACTTCCAAAATCTACAATAGCTTCAAAACGTCTTCCATAATTTTTTAAGATATCATAATCAACAGGTCCAAGGTATATAGTAAAAGACTTTGATTCAAAATCTGTATTCTTGAATGGAATAATTAATCTCCCGCTGTAATACTCTTTTACTCCCGCGTTGGCTTTTTGCTCTCTTATACCTTTTAAATATGCTCCATCAACACCGGAAGGATCCTGCGGGGCAATAATTGCAGTAAAATATTTGTTTCTTATTGAAAGCCAGTCAACCCTTCCATTAAAATCCTCCTCGTGTACTTTCCCAACATCCGAGGCGTCAACTATTACCTGTTCATCTCCATAATAAACACTTGCATTAGAATAATTTGCTTCGTCAACAGAATTTTCTTCAACTGCTCTTATACCGCTTTGCCAAACAACATCATAAGCATTGTTACTAATAATATTATTCATGTGTATCAGTTGAATATTTGAGATCAGGCTGTATTTATCGCCATAGAAGGTGAATATTTTTTTTATTTCACCTCCATCATTTGTCTTTTTTGAAAAAGTTAAGGTTACGCTATCTGTTCCGGTTAATTTGTATCGGAGCTTGCTGCCTTCTGTTGAAAAATTCAATTCGCCTGTATTGATTGCTTTCCCGTCTGCTGTAACAAATGCAAGGTTATATGCGTTTCCTTGTGCAAAATCAATCAACTGAACCATTGTTTCATATGTTGATGAATCTGAACCTGCAGAATACCAGTTTTTAAATTTTTTAAGAAAATACTTTTTAAGATTTGCCCCATGAGTTGATAATTCAATTACTGCTAAATCATTTTCAACTGTAATAATCTTTTCTTTTTCTTTAGTATCCTCAAAATACTTTCCCAGATTAAGAGTATCGGTTTCAGATTTGATTACATCAATCTTTTTTTTCTGTTCGACCGGTTTTGTTATGGAATCTTTTAATACCTCTGTAGTATCTTTTAGATTAGTTCCCTTATTTGGTTTGGGTGGGGTTGGGGCATTTAAATACAACCATATTATTAGTATTGCTCCAATTAAGACAAACGCTAATATTGTTTTTCTATCCATTTACTTTCCATAATTTAACGTACTGGGTCATAACCACCTTTGCTGAAAGGATTGCATCTTAAAATTCTCCAGACGGTTTTAATTCCGCCTTTAATAACACCATATTTTTGAATGGCTTCAATTCCATATTCTGAGCAAGTTGGGTAAAATCTGCAGGATGGGGGCAGTAAGGGAGAGATTAATTTCTGATATCCTTTAATAAGGAATATAAACAACCCTTTCATTACAATTTTTTCTTTACCATATTCATTACTTCAAGAATGCCGGGGAGAATTTCATTCAGGTCAATTTTTTTGTTTTTATTTTCGCTTAATGCATATGCCGATAAAATAAGCCTAACTTGTTTTTCTTTTTCAACAACTACGGATATGAGATTATGTTTGTTCAATCTGTATGCTTCTTTAATTAATCTTTTAACTCTGTTTCTCCAGACAGCTTTACCAAGTTTTTTAGAAACCACTGCTGCTATTTTTACACCAATCCCCCGGTTTTCATTAACAAGATAAATCGCTTTAATTTTTTTATTGCTGGAAATTAATATTTTACCGGAAAAGTAAAGATCATCGAAATCTCTTTTACTTTTTATTCTTTCTGATGAGGAAAGACCCTGATGTTTCTGGGAATCCATTGTTTAAAGAATGGCAACTATTTTTCATCGCTAACTGTTAATTTTTTTCGGCCTTTTGATCTTCTGTTTGCTAAAACTCTTCTGCCGTTTTTGGTTTTCATTCGTTCTCTAAAGCCATGTTTGTTTTTTCTTTTCCTATTGCTTGGCTGATATGTTCTTTTCATAAACCGACCTTAAATAATTTTTACCATAAAATTAGAGTACAAAGATACTAAATAATAGATTCTATGCCCAAATTTTAAATGACCAAAAATTTTTTCCGGTTCTTTTAAAGAATTAATTTGCACGAATAAATTTTACTTCATATTTTTTGAGCGAAGAGAGGCGCAATAAAACCTGTGAATATCTTGTGGATAATTTTTTATTGTGAAAACGTTCCACAGAATTTGATTAACCGCCCGCTTAGAATTTAAACTAATTTTTTGTGTGTAATTCTCAGATTGGGTTCCCTAACCAGCTATAAAACAAGGGGTTGCGTGACTGAACATAATGTTAACATGTTGTTGATAAGTTTTATCCGGGTGTTTATAAACATACTCACAAAAAAGGATTTTCCAGTTCTTTAATTAACTTTTTTTTGTGGATAATTAAAAATGCTATCTGTTCATTCTTCAAGCAATAAACTATATACTGAACCAACTATTGTATGGAAAGAGTGCCTGAAAGTTATTAAAGATAATGTAACTTTAATGACTTATAATACCTGGTTCCTGCCGATAAAGCCTCTTGAACTTAATGGCGCTGTATTAAAAGTTCAGCTTCCAAGCCAATTCTTTTGGGAATGGATTGATGAACATTTTAACACTCTAATTTCAAAAACAATTCATGAGGTTTTGGGAGCTGAGGCAAAACTTGCTTATATAATCAATGAAGATGTTGATACTTCAACTCATTTTGTTTCCAAACCTGCAGCAGCTAAGAACATTCCTGAAAAACATAAGCAAAAAACTTTTGATTCTCATTTAAATCTCCGGTACACTTTCAACAATTTTATTAAAGGAGAAGGGAATCAATTGGCAAGGGCTGCTGCATTTGCTATAAGTGATAACCCCGGTGGAACTTCATTCAATCCTCTTTTTATCTATGGAGGAGTTGGATTGGGTAAGACTCATCTTATTCAAGCCGTTGGTAATAAAATTCTTGAATCAACCCCCGACAAAAAAGTTATTTATCTTCCGTCGGATACATTTACTGTTGACTTCGTTGAATCAATTCAATCTAATAAAACAAATGAGTTTTCTAATTTCTACAGGGGAATGGATGTTCTTATAATTGATGATATTCAATTTCTCATTGGTAAAGAAAAAACTCAGGATCTTTTCTTTCACATTTTTAATACTCTTCATCAAACCGGGAAACAAATTATTTTATCGAGCGATAAGCCCCCAAAAGATTTAAAAGGTCTTGATGAAAGATTAATTTCGCGATTTCAATGGGGATTATCTGCAGATATTCAACCACCTGAACTGGAAACAAGAATCGCAATTCTCAAAAGGAAAGCAAGTGATTATGGAATGAACATTTCTCCGGTTATTATAGAATATATTGCAAGTAATATTACTAATAATATCCGTGAGCTTGAGGGTTGTCTGATTAAACTTCTTGCAAATGCTTCCCTTAATTCCGTTGAAATTGATTTTGAACTGGCAAAAAAAATTGTAAAAGAAATAGCAACTGACAGAAAAGTTAATGTCACCGTTGAAACAATTACTAAAATTGTTTGCGCCTATCTTAATGTTGCAGAAAATAAAATAAGAGATAAGACCCGCAAAAAAGAAATTGTACTGGCAAGGCAGCTTGCAATGTATTTTTCTAAAGAACTAACTAAATCCTCTCTTAAATCTATAGGGCTTCAGTTCGGTGGAAGAGATCATTCAACTGTTATTCATGCCTGTAATTCAATTGAAGAATCTATTTTTTCCGACCCTTCTATGAAAGATCTTGTTAAGGCAATAAAAACTCAGATAGAATTGGTTTCTTCATAAGAATAACCAGTAATTTTAGAATTTATTTAAGCTCCTTTGGCAGGAGCTTTTTTATTTTAAAACAGTTTTAAAACCTTTAGAGCATGTTAATAAAAAGAACCAATCCGGGTTTTGTTGAAAAGTCTACTTTTTATAAACTTTATTAACATTTTTATGTTAATAAGTTTTACAATATTTTCCTGTTTTTATTTGCTTTCCGGTTACGTTAAGTTTTCAACATCATTATTATTACTATAATATTTTAAAAGATTATTTATTAAAATTAATAATATATGTTGTTATCTTAACAACAGTTTTTTATAGCTGTTTTTAATTTTACATGCTTATTTTTCATTGAGATTAGCACTACATTTTAGTATCTTTGCACGATCAAAAAGGAGATTTTGAATGGAGTTCAAGATTAACAGTAAGATACTTGAAAAGCATCTTGCTAAAGTAATTCCTGCAGTACCATCCCGTACGCCAATGCCTGTTCTTGAAAATTTTTTATTTGATTTTAAAGATGGATTACTGACTGTTTCGGCAACCGATTTAGAGATTGCTTTAAAATCCTCTTTTAATGTTCCATCAGAAGAAAATATTAAAATTGTTGTTCCTGCAAAACTCCTTTACGATGTAGTGAGAAGTTTGGGTGATGTTCAGATTACATTTAAAACGGAAGCAAACTCAAAACTTACTCTTACCACGGAAACAGGAAAATATAATTTAAGTTACTCATCACCGGAGGATTTTCCGGAAATACCCATAGTTACAAAAGAAAAAGAAATTACCCTTAACGGCAATGATTTAAAAAAAGCATTGGATCAAACCTCTTTTGCAATGAGCAAAGAAGATATGCGACCTGCTATGACAGGAACCCTGTTTGAACTTTCAGAGGATGGTGTAAGATTTGTTGCTACCGATGGACATCGTCTTGTAAAATACATTAATAAAAACCTGAAATTTAAAAAAGATGAACAGCATATTGTTCCTGAGAGAGCAATATCTGTTCTTACAAAATTACTTGGTGAAACCGACGTAAAAATTTATATAAGTAAAACACATGCGGCGTTTAATGTTGGAGAACTTGAATTCATTTCCAGGTTAATTGGTGAAAAATACCCGGCTTATAATAGTGTTATTCCCCTGGAAAACGATAAAATATTAAAAGTAAAAACCGGCGATCTGTTATCAACAATAAAAAGAATGATGCTCTTTTCAACATCAAATTCCAAGCAGGTTAAGTTTTCTATAAAAGAAAATGAACTCGAAGTATCAGCGGAAGACATAGATCATGGTTCAAACGCCAAAGAAAGCGTTTACTGCGAGTATAAAGGAGAGCCTATGGATATTGGTTTTAATACAGCTTATGTGAACGATATTCTTTCCCATATAAATGATGACGAGGCTATATTTAAACTGCACTCTCCAACAAAGGCTTGTATAATAGAACCGGGAGAAGTTGGTGAGAATGAAGAGTTGATGTTGCTGCTGATGCCGGTACGTTTGAATAATTAAAAAATGATATTGAAATCCATTCAATTAAAAAACTTCAGAATACATAAAAATATTTCTTTAGACTTTTCGGACAGGTTGAATTACATTATCGGCGGAAACGGTCAGGGCAAAACAACTATCCTCGAAGCAATTTTTTATTTATGTACAACCAAAAGTCACAGCTCAAATTCAGATAGCGAAGCAGTTTCATTTAATGAAAAAGAATTTGAAATATCGGGAAACTTCAAGGGAATGACCGAAAATAATTCAAGAGTATATTACGGGCTTAATCAAAACAGAAAATTTTATTTTAAAAATGAAAAGCAGATATCCAAAGCTTCGGATGTCGTTGGAAAATTTCCTGTGGTTTTGCTTTCTCCGGAAGATCATTCGGTTACACAGGGATCGCCATCTGAGAGAAGAAGATTTGTTGATTCCGTAATTTCCCAGGCAAGCGAAACCTATTTAAGAAATCTTATTGATTATAGTAAAATATTGAGACAGAGATCGTCTCTCTTAAATCAATTACGGGAATCAAGAAATAAAAATCTGCTTGAAGAATTACAGGCATGGTCCTCCATTCTTGTTCAAACAGGATCGTATTTGATAAATCATCGTAAAAAATTTATTAATGAATTTAACGAATATGTAAACGGATCATACGAAATAATAATGGGCATTGATGAAAAACCATCAATAGAATATTCCTTCCTTAAAAATTATAAAAAAGATAATGTAGAAGAAGAATTCAAAGAACAACTTGAAGCGAGGAAAGAAGAGGAAATAATAAGAGGAACCAATCTTGTTGGTCCGCAAAGAGACGATTTTATTTTCAGCATAGACGGACACGATTTAAAAACTTATGGCTCCCAGGGACAGCATAAAACTTTCCAGGTTGTTTTAAGATTTGCCGAATTTTTTTATTTGAAAGAAATTACCGGAACCGAACCAATATTTCTACTTGATGATGTTTTTGGAGAGCTTGATACACAGAGGGCAGCAAAAATAAGCGAGTATTTAACCGGTGTAGGGCAAGCTTTTATAACATTGACCGATCTTTCGGATTTTACTTTTCTTAAAAGAAACGAACCGGATAAAGTAATCAGGTTGAACCATGGACAGGTTATCTATGCATAATAAATTTGTAAGCATAAAAGAAGCGCTGGATACAAATCCCGGACTTACAAATGTTCGCAATCTGGTAAAACAGTCTGAGGTGGTAGAAAAATTTTTTTCTGTTTTTCCAGAAATGGCAAAGGTAGTAAAACCGGTAAAAGTTAATCGTAAAACGTTAATACTAAAAGTTGAAAGCTCTGTATTAAGAAGCGAATTAAAATTTAACGAGGCGCTGATAGTTGAAAAAGTAAATAAGTTTTTTAACGAGAAGAGAATCAGTTCGGTTCGGTTTAGTCAATAGCAACAGGATAAAATTAAACAAAGAGCGGAAAAAACACATGTCAAAATCAGAAACAAAAAATGATTACAGTGCAAAAAGTATAAATGTTCTTAAGGGTCTTGAGGCTGTAAGGAAAAGACCAGCAATGTACATTGGTGATGTCAGTTCAAGAGGATTGCATCATCTTATAAATGAAGTTGTGGACAACAGCATTGATGAGGCTCTTGCAGGATATGCTGACAAAATAGATATAGCAATACATAAAGATGATAGTGTTACTGTAGAAGATAATGGAAGGGGAATTCCTGTTGATATGCACCCGGAAGAAAAAAGATCAGCCCTTGAAGTTGTTATGACAGTTCTTCATGCAGGCGGAAAGTTTGATAAAAATTCCTACAAAGTTTCAGGCGGTTTGCATGGCGTTGGTGTTTCTGTTGTTAATGCCCTGTCGGAATCATTAAAAGTAGAAGTTAAAAGAGACGGGGTTATTTATTTCCAGGAATATAAAAGAGGAGCCCCGGTTAAACCGGTTAAAGAAATTGGAAAATGTAAAAAGAATGAAACTGGGACAAAGACAACTTTCCTTCCCGACAAAGATATTTTTAAAGTAACCGCATTCAAATTTGATACGGTTGCTGAAAGAATGAGAGAGCTTGCTTATCTTAATAAAAATATTACAATAAAAATAAAAGATGAGAGAAATGGCGGCGAGGAAGCATCATATCATTTTAAAGGTGGTATAATTGAGTTTGTTCAATACCTTGATGAAGCTCGCCAGCCCCTTCATAAAACTGTTTATGTTGAAGGCGAAAGAGATAATACCCCGGTAGAAGTGGCTTTTCAATATAGCGATAGCTATACCGAAAATATTTTTTCTTATGTAAACAACATAAATACTCATGAAGGCGGAACCCATCTGGTAGGATTTAAAACCGCATTAACAAGAACGCTTAATAATTATGCCTATAAGAATAATCTTATAAAAGATAACAAAATTACGCTAACAGGTGATGATTTCAGGGAAGGATTAACCGGAGTAATTTCTGTTAAAGTAGCGGAGCCACAGTTTGAAGGACAAACAAAAACAAAATTGGGTAACAGCGAAACAAAATCTGCTGTTGAAACGCTTGTTGGTGAAAAGCTTGCTGAGTTTCTTGAAGAAAATCCATCTGTAGGAAAAAAGATTCTTGAGAAATGTTTACGGGCTGCTGAAGCAAGAGAAGCCGCAAGAAAAGCACGTGACCTTGCAAGAAGAAAAAATGCACTCGACAACATGAACCTCCCCGGAAAACTTGCGGACTGTTCGATTACTGACCCCGAACATTGTGAGATTTATATTGTTGAGGGGGATTCAGCCGGTGGTTCTGCAAAACAGGGAAGGGACAGAAGATTCCAGGCAATCCTTCCATTAAAAGGGAAGATCCTTAATGTTGAAAAAGCAAAGATTAATAAAATTCTTGAAAACGATGAAATTAAAGCAATGATTTCTGCAGTTGGTGCCGGGTTCGGGGCCGAGTTTGATCCTGCGAAAGCACGTTACGGTAAAATTATTTTAATGACCGATGCTGATGTTGATGGGAGTCATATAAGAACATTGCTTCTTACATTTTTATATAGACATATGAAAGATCTTATTACTACGGGTAAAGTTTATATTGCTCAGCCGCCGTTATTTAAAATCAAAAAAGGAAAAGAAGAATTTTACGCTTATGATGAGGCCGAAAGAAAAGAGATACTCAAAAGACTTAAGGTAAACGGAAAACTCACCGATGAAACAGTTACACTGGGTGAGTCGGAAACCGAAACGACATCAGAAGGAGCCGTTAAAGGAGTTTCAGTTTCCCGGTATAAAGGGCTGGGAGAAATGAATCCCGAACAGCTTTGGACAACAACGATGAATCCCGAAACAAGAACGGTTCTCCAGGTTACTCTTGAAAGCGCAGCAGCAGCAGATAAAATTTTTGAAACTCTTATGGGCGATGCAGTAGAACCAAGAAGAGAGTTTATTGAGAAAAATGCAAAGTATGCAAACCTGGATATATAAGCCAATAATGAAAAAAAGAAAAACTTGCATATTGTCAGTTGAAAAGGATAATACGGGGAAGGAACTGGAAAAAACAAATGTTTTCATTCCCTCTTTTGGATAATTTAATTGCAACGAAGAAAGCTGCTGGCAGAAAAAAAGATTTGGCAGACTTAGAATATCTGGAAGAAATTATAAGACAGACAACAAAAAAAATGTAGAAAAATAACCAAAGAATTTTTATGGCAACAATATTTGAAAAGATAGTACCAGTTTCATTAGAAGAGGAGATGAAATCCTCCTACATAGATTACTCAATGTCGGTTATAGTGGCAAGAGCATTACCCGATGTTAGAGACGGATTAAAGCCCGTACACAGAAGAGTTTTATATGGAATGCATGAACTGGGAGTAGCTTATAATAAACCATATAAAAAGTCTGCGAGAATAGTAGGAGAAGTTCTAGGTAAATACCATCCTCATGGAGATACTGCTGTTTATGATACTATGGTAAGAATGGTGCAGGATTTTTCTTTGCGTTATCCCCTCGTTGATGGACAGGGAAACTTTGGTTCGGTAGATGGGGATTCTCCTGCGGCAATGCGTTACACAGAAGCCCGCCTTGCAAGAATTGCTGATGAAATGCTGCGTGACCTTGACAAGAACACTGTTGACTTCACACCGAACTTTGATGATTCTTTGCAAGAACCCACAGTTATGCCATCATACCTTCCCAATCTTCTTGTTAACGGAGCCAGTGGTATAGCCGTTGGAATGGCAACCAACATTCCACCACATAACTTAAGCGAAGTTGTTGATGGACTGATTGCATTAATAAAAAACCCGGACATTACAATTGAAAAATTGATGAAACATGTTTTGGCTCCGGATTTTCCTACCGCAGGCATTATCTATGGGTATGAAGGGGTTAAAGATGCTTTTAAAACAGGTAGAGGAAGATTAGTTGTTCGCGCAAGGGCAAATATTGAAACATTAAAAAACAACAGGGAAAATATTGTTATTTCCGAGCTGCCATACCAGGTAAATAAAGCAAACTTAATTGAGAAAATGGCTGAGTTGGTAAGGGCAGGAAAGCTTGCCGATATTTCAGGCATAAGGGATGAATCTGATCGCGACGGTATGAGGGTTGTAATTGAACTTAAAAGGGATGCCCAGCCAGCTATTGTGTTAAACCAGTTATTTAAACATACACAAATGCAGACGACCTTCGGTGTTATTATGCTTGCGCTTGTTCATGGGCAGCCGAAAGTTTTAAATCTTAAAGAAATGATGCAGCACTTCGTTAATCACAGGATGGATGTGCTCAAAAGAAGAACACAATACGATCTTGATGCAGCCGAAAGAAGAGCCCATATCCTTGAAGGATATATTATAGCGCTTGACAACATTGACGAAGTTATTGAGACAATCAAGAAATCAAAAGATGTTGATGCTGCAAAAACTAACCTGATGAAGAAATTCAAGCTGTCGGAAATCCAGTCAAAAGCAATTCTTGACATGCGGCTGCAAAGATTAACTGGTCTCGAAAGAAAGAAAATAGAAGATGAATACAAAGAAACCATAAAACTGATTGAAAGATTAAAAGGTATTCTTAAGAGTGAAGAGCAGAGATACCAGATTATTAAAGATGAGCTGATCGCAATAAAAGAAAAATATGGAGATAAGAGAAGAACAGAAATTATTTATGATTATACAGAATTCTCATTAGAAGATATTATTGCAGAAGAAGATGTTGTTGTTACAATTTCCCACCAGGGATTTATTAAAAGATTCCCGGCAAGCGGATATAAAAAACAGGGACGCGGCGGTAAAGGCGTAACAGGCGCCGGAACCAAAGACGAAGATTTTATTGAACATATGTTTATTGCTTCTACGCACCAGTATATTCTTTTCTTTACAGACAAAGGAAAATGTTATTGGCTTAAAGTGCACGAAATTCCCGAAGCTGGTCGTGCTGCCAGAGGAAGATCAATTATTAATCTTTTACAAAAAGAAAAAGAGGAAAACATAACTGCATTTGTTGCGGTTAAAGAATTTACAGATAACCAATATCTCGTGATGGCAACCGAACAGGGAACGATTAAGAAAACAGTTCTCTCTGCATATGGTAACGTTCGCAAGGGCGGTATTAATGCTATTAACCTGAATTCCGGCGACAGGCTTATCGAAGTTAAAATGACAGACGGCAGCAGTGATCTTGTGCTGGGAACAAGAAATGGTTTTGCAATCCGCTTCCATGAAAAAGATGTGAGAGATATGGGTAGAACCGCAACCGGCGTAAGAGGCGTAAGATTGGGAAAAGGCGATAAGGTTGTTGGGCTTCTTGTGATCCGAAGAAATGATACAATTCTTGTGGTTACCGAAAAAGGATATGGCAAGCGTTCCGATATTAATGATTACCGCATTACTCACCGCGGCGGCAAAGGCGTTATCACCGTTAAAACAACTGATAAAGTTGGTAAGATGATTGCGCTAATGGAAGTAATTGATACGGACGAACTGGTTATAATTACAACTCATGGAATGGTGATAAGGCAGAGCGTTAAAGATCTAAGAGTTATGGGTAGAAATACACAGGGCGTAAGAGTTATCAGGCTAAAAGATGAGGACAGCATAGCAGATATTGCAAAGGTATTACCGGATGAAGAGGATGGAAATGACGAAGGCTAAAAAAATAGTTTAATATTTAATCTGGCAGGCGAAAGTTATTTATTCTGATTATAAAAATTTGTTTAATTATAATGATTGGGCCAACAAAAGAGTCCTCGATTCTTTTGAGTCAACAAATAATTTAGAAGAAAAAGCGCGGCTGCTTTTTTCGCACATACTAATTTCTCAAACTATCTGGTTAGAAAGAATTTTAGGACAACAGCAAACATTTAAAACAACAATGCAAATGCTTGCTTTAGATGATTGCAAAACACTTTCGAAACAAAACACAAAAAACTGGTTAAATTTTATTCAAACACCCGAAGCCGAAAAAACAAACCCAATAGTTAACTACAAAGACACAAAGGGAAACGATCACCAGAACCGTCTTTCCGATATAATGACACATGTTATTAATCATTCTTCATACCACAGGGGACAGATCGCTTTGCTCGTCAGAAATTCCGGCGGAACCCCGGCAGTTACAGATTACATTGCTTATTGCAGATAAATGCAATCAGAAAATTCTTAAAAATATTTTTTTAATCCTTCCCCAGAAAAAATGAAACCTCCCGAAAAGTAATGCATAACCAAGCAAAAGAACATTGTAAATTGGAAATACCAAAAAGATATAGATGATTATATAAAGCAGACTCCACTTTTCTAACTTTAAAAAATTTGTAATTGAGGAGGAAACATAAACAGTTGTTATTCCTGTTAAAGCAAACACTACTATAATAATTGAATAATCAAAAATATTTTTCAGAGATTTTTTCAAGCAAAAAAGCTGTCATAAAAAAAAGAAGCTGCATTAAGCAGCTTCTTTTAAGTTTATAAAAATTTACGTCTGTATATTATAAGGCAAATTTAACAGTACCCAGGGCTTGGATAGTAAGAACTCTATATGATACGTCTTTAATTACTTTAGTTATTCCATACCCAAAGGATAATTGTGGTGTTAAGACGACACTATTACTTATCCAAATATCATACCCACCGCCAACTTTTATCTCAAAACGAACCAACAAATCTTTTAATGTACTCTTACCGGTTTGTTTTGTATCATTAGTATTGTATGGAGGAGGAAACGTTTCTGTATAGACGGACTCCGTAGAGCCTTCAACATTGAATCCCAAAGAAGGACCCATGAAAAAATAAATTCCACTGCCCGGAAGGTTTAATTTGAACAATGGCTCAATAACGAAGTAAGCTAAACTTATAGAATTATCCAGAGTTATGGTGGACGAAACAACACCCCCCTGACCATTATCATATTGTTTAGAACCACTTTGAGATATAGAACCACTTCTATTATCATAAAATTGAAGATTTGCAATCATTCCAATTGTTTGGGTGAATTGCATATCAACGGAGCCCCCGACAACTAAACCGAAACCAGAACCACTTTCTATATCAGAGCCAGTATGAAGGTTAAAATTCATTCCAAGAGATGGTCCAATTTTTAGTTTGAACTGAGCCAATCCGCTGCCGGGTATTAATAATAAAATAAAAAGAATAATGGCTAAAAGACGCTTCATGATTTTCTCCTATTTTGTTTTAGAATTGTTATAAAGCCGCAAACATTTATTTCTGTATATGCGAAAATTCCTCTCAAAAGGCTCAATATTTTTTAATTTCCCCATTTAATTTTTTACCGTTGGAAAAATTACGTGGAGCTAATGTAAGTAGCAAGCTTTTTCTTTTATTCCTGAAAATATTATTATAGTTTAAAACCCTCAAAATCAAGTAAAAACAGCCATTAAAGATTCATAATTCATTTTTATAGTTATATTTAAATCTTCATTTGAATGAGCTGTTGATATAAAAAAAGCTTCAAACTGGGCGGGAGGAAGATAAATCCCCCTTGTAAGCATTTCGTGAAAATATTTTCCATATAGTTTTGTATCTGATTTAACAGCTGAATTGTAATCATTTACCTTTGCCTCTGTAAAGAAAAGCGTCAGCATCGAACCAACCCTGTTAAGCGATAATTTTTTATTTAACTTTTTTAGATTATTCTTTATTCCTTCCTCAAGATAATTTGATTTTTCTTCAAGCTCATCATAAAGATCAGGATTATTTTTAATATAATTCAGAGCTGCAAAACCAGCTGACATTGCGAGAGGATTTCCGCTTAAAGTTCCTGCCTGGTAAACAGGTCCGGCAGGTGCGATCATTTCCATAATTTCTTTTCTCCCGCCAAATGCTCCAACCGGTAAACCACCGCCAATAATTTTTCCGAATGTGCTAAGGTCGGGTTTAATTCCAAAAATTTCCTGCGCCCCTCCTTTAGCAACCCTGAAGCCGGTCATTACCTCATCAAAAATCAAAATTATTTTTTCATCATCGCATAAAGTTCTTAAATCTTTAATAAACTTATCTTCTGCTTTCACTACACCCATATTCCCTACAACCGCTTCGATTATAATTGCGGCAATTTCATTTTTATTTGCTTTAATTAATTTTTTAACCGATTCAATATTATTAAAGTCGGCGATTAAAGTATCCGACGCATTATTTTTTGTTACACCCGGACTTGTAGGGATTCCAAGAGTTAAAGCTCCGGATCCTGCTTTAATAAGAAAAAAATCTGCATGACCATGATAGCAGCCTTCAAATTTTATAATCTTTTCCCTGCCGGTAAATCCTCTTGCGGCGCGAACAGCGCTCATTGTGGCTTCAGTTCCGCTGTTTACCATTCTTACAATCTCAACAGAGGGGACAAGTTCTGAAATTAATTTTGCAATTTTAACTTCAAGTTCTGTTGGAGCGCCAAAGCTTGTTCCATTTTCTAATGCTTTTAATAAAGCTTCTTTAATAAAGGAAGGATTATTTCCAAAGATATGTGGGCCCCAGCTTCCCACATAGTCAATAAATTCATTTCCGTCAACATCAAAAATTTTTGAGCCGGCACCTTTGGAAATGAAAAGAGGATCTCCCCCCACTGATTTAAATGCCCTTACGGGAGAGTTAACTCCGCCGGGAATATATTTTTTTGCTTCTTTTAAATAATTGTTTACTTTTTTCTGTATTCATATTAATCCAAGTGATTTTACAATATTAATTTAATAATATCTGGAATTAGTTTACGGGATTTAAGTGGAAGAGTTAAATGTTGTCAACAAGCCATTTGTGGAGAGGCAGCATCTCTTTAAATTTTTTCAATGAAAATTTTATCATATCTTCTTTCTGAAGTTTCCTTAAATCTTTAATTTCATCAAAGATATATAACCCGTTATAAAGCAGATAATCAGAATATGGATAATCTGGATCAAAACCTTTTGGTACTCTTTTATAAGCTTTACCCCCAACCCGGTAGCCCTTCCTCTTTAATTTTTTTATAATGGAATCAAGTTCCTTTGCTGAATTTGGATTATAAACAATCTCTCTATACTTTTTAAGCAGCGGATCTGTAAACATATACTGCCCGTTTCCCATAAAAATTGAGCCGGGTTCGGCATGGAAATAAAATCCGGAACATTCCATTTTTTTTCTTTCACCTTCCCAGAAAAACAATCCAAGATTTGTTTTATATGGAGACTTATCCTTGCTGAACCTTACATCCCGATGAAGACGGAAAATTGATTTATCTGTTTTAGGTATTGCTATAATTCCCGGCGCAAACGAACGCAACAATTCTCCCAGCACTACAACGAACTCCTGCGCCGGCTCTAATAATGAATTATTAAATTCCTCTTTATGAGCTTCGAACCAATCTTTGTTATTATTTTTTTTCAGCTTAGAAAGAAAATCAATTGCTTCGAACGGAAAAATTTTCATTAATGTCTCTTAAAAACTAATTGTAATAAATGAACATCTAAACGCTTTCCAAATTTTTTACCAACTTCTCTCATTACCCCGACATATTCAAATCCAGCATTTTTATGGAGACGAATACTTGCCTCGCTGCCATCTGCTATTCTTGCAAGCACAGTATGGATTCCTGCTTTCATTCCTTCATCAAGCACTTTGCTAATTAACTTCGTTCCGATCCTTTTGCCTCTATAACCATCTTTAATATAAACAGATATCTCGGCAGTTTCTGAATAAGCGCAGCGTCCGGACCATCTGCTTAATGAAGCCCAGCCGATTACTTTCCCGGATTTCTCCGCTATAAAAATTGGGAATTTTTCATCATCATGTTCACCAAACCAGATTCTTTGTTCGTCAATCGAAATCGGTTCGGTATCAAAGGTTGCGGTAGTTGTAAGCACCGCTTCATTATAAATATCGGTTATTGCTTCAAGGTGATCTGTTGAAGCACGAAGTAAATTAATCATGATGAATTTTAAGTTAAGCGTTTAAAATTAGTTAATAAAAATCTAAAAGATCATTTAAAATAAACCGGATGTTTTTTATGAAAATCAGTTGCATCCTGGTAAGCTTTAGCAAAAGCAATTAATCTTCCTTCATCAAACAACCTTCCTATAAATGTTATACTAGTGGGGGTTCCTTTTTCAGAAAAGCCATTCGGCACAACAACACAAGGATGCCCCGATAAATTTGTTACTAATTCATTATCTCCTTCATCCGAAGGGGCAATGTAAAGATCCACCCTTTGCATTAGCTTTTCCATCTCCTGAATCATCAAATACCGAACCCTGTTTGCATTTATGTATTCAACCGCAGGAATAAATCTTGATGAACGGAAGACATTAGGCCAGGCATTTTTGATTTGCCTCACCAGCATATCGTCTCTGTTGCTTCGCGTAAGCTCATCAAATGCAGCAGCAGCTTCAGCATCTAGGATAAATGAAATATCATTAATCGGAAGATCAGGTAATTCAATTGGAATAAGATTTACGCCGAGCTCTTTTAATTTTGACAGTGTAATTGAGTCATTCTCGTGGAAGTCATATTTTTTATCAAAATCTTTTTTAAGATAACCGACTTTCAGATTCTTTAGATTGATCTGGGGAGTATAGTTAAACGGCACATCGTATAAAGTTTGATCGATTCCATCCTCACCATAAATTGCTTTAAATACAATGGCAAGGTCTTCAGTATTTCTGCAAATAGGTCCAATCTTATCCATTGACCAGCTTAAAGCCATTGCCCCGGTTCTGCTAACTCTTCCGTAAGTTGGTCGTAATCCGGCTGTTCCGCAAACAGTAGAAGGAGATACAATTGAACCCCAGGTTTCCGTACCGATTGCAAAAGGAAGAAGCCCGGCAGAAACAGAAGAAGCAGAACCTGCAGAAGAACCGCTTGAACCTTTAGTTGTATCCCAGGGATTTCTGGTCATTCCTCCAAACCAAACATCGCCCCATGCAAGAGCGCCCATTGTTAATTTAGCGCAGAGTACAGCGCCGGCTTCTTCAAGTTTTGTTACAACGGCGGCATCTTCAGCAATGAACTGATCTTTATATGGCATTGCACCCCAGGTTGTTTTATAATCTTTAGTTGATAAAAGATCTTTTACTCCGAAAGGAATTCCATGAAGCATTCCCCTGTATTTTCCTGCTGCCAATTCATCATCCATAAGTTTGGCTTGTCTCATAGCTCGTTCTTCGGTAAGAGTTATTACACAATGAAGAACAGGATCATATTTCTTTAGCCGTTCAATAAAAAATTTTGTAAGCTCCGTTGAGGTTATTTGTTTTGTTCTTATTAATTCTGCGAGTTCGCCGATTGAATAGAACGCAAGATCTTTTTTATCGGAAGGCATTTTAACGTAAGAATAATCACTGAATTCTACTTTTTCCCGATCCGCCGGAAATTTAAAATTTACAGGAATGGGGTTGAAAAGAATTGCAGGAGTGACACCGTTTTTTAATTCGATCTCTCTGATTTTTTTATAACTACTTAGCCGATCATTAAGGTCAGCAATCATAGAATCTCTTTCAGCGTCTGTAAAATCAATCCCGATTATTTTTTCAGCATTCTCAATATTTTCTTTTGTTATGGTTTGTGAAATTATAGATTGAAAGGTAAAACAGAAGAAAACAATAAATAAAGTCGTAAAGAAACTTTTCATTTTTTTCTCCGTGGAAAGTTATAAGTGCAAAATTACAGAAATTATTTTGGATTCAATACAATAACGGTTATTTCCGGTGTAGAATTATAACGGAAAGGGATAAGTGACATTCCCAATCCACGCGTTACAATCATCAGCATATCGTCAAAATAAAAATCTCCCCGGGTATATTTTGTTTCAAACATTGTTGGGGTAATTCTTAAAACCGGGAAGAGAAAAGTTACCTGTCCTCCGTGAGTGTGTCCGGCGAGAAACAAATTATAATGATGCTCTTTTGCCTTTTCGATAATATAATCCCCGGGCTGATGAACAAGAAGGATTTTCAGATCATAATTGTTTTTTGCAAGAAGGCTGTCAAGTTTATCATTTGTTATTCTGCGGGGATAAGTGTTTGTAACAAAAGTTATTCTCACAATAGAATTATTTATTTTCAGGTCAAGGAAATCATTGTCAACCATTTTCACATTAAATTTTGCCAAAGCATTTGTTATTTCCCGGATGCTTCTTCTTGTATCATCACGGTAAGACCACTGATCATGATCGCCAATGCAGGAATAAACGCCATATTTTGAATTTATTTTTCCAACCATTTCCGCAGCGAGGTTTATATAATCGGGCGTTGAGGTAATCAGATCCCCTGCAATCAAGACAAGATCAGGATGGGTTGAGTTTACTTTCTTTATATAATTGTCCAGCCTTGCTCTATCAGTATACCTGTCTGCCTGAATATCTGCAATAAAAGTGATTTTAAATCCCCGCAAATCATTTGGAAGATTTGCAATTTTGAATTCTTTTATCCGGATTGAAACCGTATAGTAATCATAAATAATTCTCCCCGGGACATAAAGAATAAAAAACGAAACAAGCACAAACGTAAATCTACGTGAATAAGAATTTATTTTGTTTCTATGTTTTTTAAGAAAGAGGAAAAGAATAATTCTTAACAAATCCGCTAACAATAAAATTAATATTGATTGAAGAATGATAAGAATACTGACCCAGAATGGATAAACAAGAAGGTATTGGAAAAAATTACTGTCAGGTAAATCAACACCTGTTTGTGAAGATAAAAACCAGGCCAATATTATATAGAGCGGATAGATATTTATGTAAGCCATAAACATTCTAATAACTCTTTTTATTTTTTTTGAATTGGCATTTGGGAAGAAAATCAGGATCCCATTTATGATTTTCCTCATGAAATAAAATTCCACAAGAAATATTATCAGGAGGGCAAGAATTATTCTTAAAGTGAAAGACATAACATGTAATTTATTAGTAATAGGTTAAATTATAAATGAGATGAAGCAAACCAAATCCATAAAAACAGACTTGATTCTCAGGCTTTAAGGAGACACGAGATTCCATTATAAACAAGGCCTGGCTTATTATTTAAACTCCCAATTTCTTCAAAATGGACTCACAAAGGCTATAAACTTCATTGACAGATATACCGTTTATATTTTCAGTTTTAGATTTGATAAAAAATTTATTTGAACCAAACGGTGCCCATTCTTTAGGATTGGTAGACCCAAAGAGAGAGATTAAATTTACAGAAGTCATTCCTGCTATATGCATAGTACCCGTGTCGTTTGTTATATATAAATGAATTCTATCTAAAATTGCCGCAAGTTTTTTTACTGGAAGATTATCAACAATTAATATTTTTATTTCTTCATTATCCAAAGCCTTTTTAAGGTTTTGAGAAATAATTTTATCCGTCCAGCCCGATGTAACAATAAAACAGGGCTTATATTTTTTATCTAATTCCTTTATCAAAGAAATAAAATTTGAAGTGTCCCAGATATTTTTTTCTTTTCCGGCCCCGGGATGTAGACCGATAATTAACCTGTTTTTTTCTTTTAAAGTTATCCCATATGATTTGCTGCGCAAAAGTATGATCCTCTTCTTCGGGTAACAATTTTATTGCAAGCTTTTCGTTCTCATTCAAATCGCATCCAAACTGTTTAACAACATCAAGGTTGCGTTCAGTTTGATGGGTGTTGTTTTTATCCCAGTGGAAAGTTGATTTTATATTCAGCAGGTAACCAAGCGAATTTGTTTTATGATCAGTGCCTTTAATACCAACCCTGATTTTAGCTCCCGAAAAAAAATTAATTAAGTGAGAATTTCTGGATATCTTTACTGTTGAGGGAACAATTCCTATTTGATATTTCATTTTCCGCAATTTTTTATAAAACATAAAAATATTTTTGATAGAAGACTTATCAAAAACAATTACATTATTCAGGTAAGGATTTATATCAAAAAAGGGCAAGGGATAGTTTGTTTTAGCGGCAACAAGAGTGATTTTTGCATCGGGATATTTTTTTTTGAGTGCAGCATATAATGGCAAAGAACAAATCATATCTCCCATCTGGTTGTGCTGCCTGATAACCAGAATGTTCTTTACAAAATCAAGAGTCAGTTTTTTGAAATATTTTTTATTTTCATTAAAAAATTTATCTGGTTCATCTATCAAAATTAATGAGCCTCAAATTTATTTTCTGTTTTTATCAATCCACCTTGCCGCATCTTTTGCAAAATAAGTTAGAAACATATCAGCACCGGCACGTTTAATTCCTATCAGTGATTCTATCATAACCCTCTCTTCATCAATCCAGCCTTTCATTCCTGCCGCTTTAATCATTGCATACTCTCCGCTAACCTGGTAAGCGCAGGTAGGCATTCCGAATTTATCTTTTACTCTTCTAATAATATCGAGATAAGGTCCGGCAGGTTTTACCATTACTATATCGGCACCTTCTTCAATATCAGTTTCAACTTCCCTGAGTGCTTCCAAAGCATTTGCAATGTCCATCTGGTGAGAGCGTCTGTCGCCAAACGCCGGTGCTGATTCAGCAGCATCTCTGAATGGACCGTAATAACCGGATGAATATTTAGCCGCATAACTCAAAATAGGTATTTTCTCAAATCCGTTCTCATCCAGTATTGCCCTTATTGCAGCCACTCTTCCATCCATCATATCAGAAGGAGCAATAATATCGGCACCAGCCTGTGCATGTGTTAATGCTTCTTTTGCCAGCAATTCAATTGTTTCATCGTTCAAAACCTCTTCTCCTTTTAACAAACCGCAATGTCCGTGGGATGTATATTCACACATACAAACATCCGTAATCACGAGTAAATTTTTAATTTCAGATTTAATTGCTCTTACCGCTCTTTGAATTATTCCCTCAGGGTCATAAGCTTCTGAACCCTTCTCATCTTTATGCTTTGGAATACCAAAAAGAATGATAGCCGGAATTCCAAGTGAGGAAACTTCTTTGCATTCTTTAACCAGGTTATCAATTGAGAACTGGTAAACAGCCGGCATTGATTTGATTTCCTTCTTAATATTTTCTCCGGGAACAACGAATAAGGGATAAATAAAATCATTCTTTGAAAGTTCCGTTTCTCTAATCATATCCCGGACAAGCGGGTTATAACGTAAACGTCTTAATCTTTTTATTGGGAAGTTTGCCATTTAATACCTCAGTTTAGAAATTTAGAATTTAGAAGGTATAATTTAGAATTATTCCTTCAATTTTGATTTTTTAATAATTGATGTTAATAATTTTGAAATTTCATCACAATCGTGAGTAAGGCTGGGATATTCATTTTTATTTATTATATCTGTTTCTTTAAGCAAAGTTAACCAGTAAATGGTTTCCCGCGATTCTTTAAGACCAATTCCTAATTTGTTTATGAAATCTTTCTTAGTAAATGCATTTTGCGCTTCTGATATGTTCGCGCCTGTCGAAGTTCCCGATCGGAGGAGTTGTTTTAAAAGTGGAGAAATTGAATAATCCTTTTTTGTAAAGATCTTATAAAATTTTATAATTCTTACAGCAAATTTCAAACTCTTTTCAACGACAGGATTACCATATTTAACTTCTTTTTCAAAAACAAACATTTAATTCTACATTCTACATTTGCGAACTACTTCTTCCGCATTTTTTATGCAATCTCCAACCGAAATACCGCCGCGGTAATTGCCGCTTAAAAATATTCCGGGATTCCTGCTCTCAAATTCATCAAAATATCTTTCGTGATCAATGTACCCGATATTATACTGCGGAATTGCCTTCGGCCAGTATTTATATGCCTGGTAAACTGGTTCGCTGGATATTTTCATTATTTGCTCAAATTCCTTTTTAATCTTCTGAATTAAAATCTCTTTATCAATACTTCCGATTTCAGGATTTCTTGCACCGCCGGCAAACAATGTAAAGGTTGCGCTATTTTCATCTGATCTGTTTGGAAAAATTACAGAGCTCCAGATGGCTCCTAAAAAAGATTTTTTTTCTTTAGAGGGAATAAGAAAACCAAATCCATCCAGGGGCTGTCCTATAATTTCTTTTTTATAGGCGATATAAAGAACTAGTACAGGAGGGTAATAAATATTATTTAAATGATCCGCCAGCCTGTTATCAAAATGGGCAAAAAGGTTTGCCGCTGCATATGCAGGAATTGCAGAAATAATTTTATCGCAATCGATTTCTAATTGTGTTCCATTCTGCAAATAATTAATTGTAAAACCGCTGATGTTTTTTTTAACTGATTGTACTTCACCCGCAAGCTTAACCCTGTTGCCAAGATTTTTTGCAATTGCAGTTGGCAGTATCTGCATTCCATCAACAAAAGAAAGCATTTTTGCGCCTTGCTTGGATTTTTCTGCTCTCCGTTTTCTTTCCTTTATGCTTCTTATTGTCCCCAAAATCAACCCGCCATACTTTTCTTCAAGCTCATAAAGTTTTGGGAAAGCGGATTTAACACTAAGCTCATCCGGGTTACCTGCATAAACTCCGGCAACAAAAGGATTGATTGCATAATCCAGAAACTCCTTGCCTAGTCTTCTTGTTACAAACTCTGAAATACTTTGGTAATACCCGTCTTTAGATCTTCCGATAAATGGCTCAGCAATTAATCTTAATTTTGCTTGAGGAGAGAAAAGTTTAGTTTTTAATAAAGCCGGTGGAGACATAGGTAAAGCATGCAGCTTGTTATCTCTAAGTATATATCTCTTATTCCCCTTTTTATTGGCGTAAACAAACTGTTCAGAAAGACTAAGCTCCTCAACTATTTGTCCAATTAAAGGATGAGTTTCAAGAGCGCTGTTTGGTCCTTTATCAAAAAGAAAACCTTTTTCAAAAGCTGTTTCAATTGAACCGCCGGGTTCATTTTTCTTTTCCAGAACAGTTATATCAAATCCCGACTTATTTAAAAGATAGGCGGTGGTTAATCCTGATATCCCGGCACCGATGATTACTATTCTAGTTTTTCTTTGTCCGCCGCCGGAGTCCATTGTGATATTCAATTTTTTATATTCTCTGCGTTGTTAGGTAAATTTTCTGAAACAAGTTCATAAAGTGCATCAATGAATAACCGGGAATCATTTAGTCCTTTCATTACAATGTAATTTTCAATTCCAACTTTATCAGCAACGTGCCGGTATTCAATATCAAGTTCAAAAGAAGTTTCAACATGATCGGAAACAAAACTAATGGGGATTATAAGAAGATTCCTTTTCCCCTTTGAAACCAGCTCTTCAATCATTTTAGCAGTTGAAGGTTCAAGCCATTTAGCCGGACCAACCTTACTCTGGAAACACAAATGGTGTTCGTGCGAATTATTCCTTAGTTTCATTACTCCTACGATGGTTTCTTTTATCTGGAAACTGTAAGGATCGCCCTTCTTAACATAACTGACAGGAGTTCCATGTGCACTAAAAACAAGCTGAACTTCTTTTCTTAAATTTTCGGGAAAACGGAGCAACGATTCATCTATCCTTTCATTTATTGCTTTTAAATAAACAGGATTTACAGGGTAGGAGTTTATATAAATTAATTTTGATTCATCTCCCTTATAAAATCTTTTCCATTCATTAAAAGATGAACCCGTTGTTGAAACAGAAAAATGAGGATAAAGGGGAAGCATAATTATTTTAGCGTAATTTTCTTTCTCAACTTTTGCTACCGTTTCTTCGGTTAAAGGTTTCCAGTATCGCATTGCCACAAAAACATCAATGTCATTTCCGGAATTACGAAGTTTATTTTCCAGTAACGATCTCTGTTTTTCTGTCCAAGCATTTATAGGTGATTTTCCACCGATAAGCTCATATTCTTTTTGAACTTTCGGTGCCCGCTTTTTTGAAATATATCTTGCAAGAGATTTCTGAAAAGGAAGTCTAAAAATATCCGGATCATTAAAAAGATTTTCTAAGAATGGCTGTACCGCTTTAAGAGAATCGGGTCCGCCAAGATTTAGTAATACGACAGCAGTTTTATTCATAAACTTTCAATTTTAAAATCAAATTTAACATTTTTCCGGTTTTTAATTGACTCATTTCTTTATACCAGAATTAGTTATTAGGTGAGGATTTCATTACTTGCCAATTATTAATAGTAAACAAGCGGAAATTTTATTTTTCTTGCTTCTCTTAAATATTATCAGGAAATTAATTTACAAATAATTACTTCTGCACCGAGGGTGAGATATGGTGCGATAATCCATTTCTAAGTTTTTTCCATCTCATCCAGAGAGAAGCAATAAGGTTTCATTTCATAGAAGGGAACTATGGGAAAAAGATACTTCATCAGTCACCTGTTTATGTTATTCCTGTTTAAGATTTAATCATAACCATTAGGGGGAATAAGTTTCGTGGTAAACATAACCAACCATAAAAAAGAAGTTTCCTGCAAAACATTGATCCCGGTTTTTAACGCAGTTAAAGAGAAGAAAATTGATCTCGCTAAAATAATAGAAGGGATTCCATATGATCTGAATTATTTATTGAATAAGCATGAACGAATTGAATGGTGGGTTTACTGCAAAATAATTTCTAATGCAAGAAAATATTTTACTCCTTTAGAATTTGAAAAAATGGGGAAAAAATATGTGAAGGACGGTTCTTATATTGAGGGAGTTTTAGGAGCATTTTTTCTTTTCTCATCAAACAAATTATTAAGAATTCTCGAGAAGCATTTCTTTAGAATGGGTGAGAATAGTTTTACCTGCATTAAACATATTACGGAATATACTAATGTAAACACATTGAAAGTAACAGCTTACATCGATGATAAACATGAATTCTGCCCTGAGATTTTTCTTATATCAAAGGGAGTATGGGAACAATTCGGTGAGCAGGTTGGCCATAAAGAATTTAAAATTGATGTTACCTGGATCCACCAGGGTGTAATTTTTATAGTTTCATGGAAAAGAGAAGGAATTCTATTCAAGTTAAAAAGATGGCTGCACTGGTTATTTAATATTAGGAAAGCATTCCTGGATTTAACGGATTCCCACGAAGAATTATTAAACCAGTATAATAAATTGGAGGAATCCAAAAAAATTTTACAACAACAAACCACTCAGCTTAAAACCGCCTACGAGATTACAAAATCTATCCGGCGGAGTTCTGATATAAGAGAAACATTAAACACAATAGCTGAGGCATTAGTTAAGGATGCCGGGTTTTCATCCGCTCATATAAAATTATTTAAAGATTTTGACGACACAGAAATTAATCTGAAGGTTCACAGTGGAGCCGAAGATAAAATAGTCTCGCCGATTTTCCTGCCTTTAATTATTAATGAAATGACAATAGGTGAGATTGTTATTTATCCTCAGATAGGAAAAGATTTAGAAGAGTGTAATGAGCTGCTGAAATATCTTACGCCGATAATTAATATAACCATTCACGATTCGCTTGTATTAAACAGCGTTGTTGATCACCGGAACAATCTTGAGTTGAAAGTAAAAGAAAGAACAAACGAACTGGAAAAAGCACAGCAGTATAAGAACAATTTCTTTACAAACATATCTCACGAGTTCCGTACACCCCTTACATTAATACTTGGGCCCGTAAAACAAATCGCTGAAAGAATAAAGGATGATAAAGACAAAGAAGAGCTTAATATTGTTCATAAGAATGCGAGAAAACTGCTTGGGCTTGTGAACCAGCTGCTTGATATTTCAAAGCTTGAATCAGGAAGTATGAAACTTCGTGCAGTTCCGCAAAATGTAATTCCATTGTTAAAAGGTTTGGTGCTCTCGTTTGCTTCTTATGCGGAAAGGAAAAGAATTACCCTGAAATTCACTTCAGCAGAAGACGAAATACGGGCTTATGTAGAGAAAGAAAAAGTTGAAAAGGTAATTACAAACATACTTTCAAATGCGCTTAAGTTTACACCCGAAGGTGGAAAGATAGAAGTTGCGGTAAAACTCACCCCTTCTCCCTCCAAAGGAGGAGACAACTCGCTTTCAAAAGTCCCCTCCTCCGGAGAGCCTGTCCCGAACTTGTTTAGGGAGGATTTAGGGGTGGGTAAAAAGGGATTTGTTGAGATTACCGTTCGCGATACTGGAATTGGTATACCCAAAATGGAACTTCCTAAAATATTTGATCGTTTCTACCAGGTAGACGGAAGTCATAAAAGAGAACAGGAAGGAACGGGAATAGGTTTAGCACTCACAAAAGAATTAGTCGAACTACATAAAGGAACAATCCGGGTGGAAAGCGAAGATGGTAAAGGGACAAAGTTTACGGTTAGTATTCCCTTAGGGAAAGATCATCTGAAACCGGATGAAATTATAAGACTAATTAAGGCCGAACATGAAATTACAGATTCAGCCATTGAAGAAGTTTACTGTTGATGAACCAATAGTAAAACACGATCTCAATTTGGCTGCGGAAACAGAAAAGCTTCTATTGATAGTTGAAGATAATTCAGATGTTAGAAATTATATTAGAAATAATTTAGAACAAGAATACAGAATTCTTGAAGCTGTAGATGGGGAGGATGGCTGGAACAAGTCTGTCGATCATATACCCGATTTAATTATAAGCGATGTAATGATGCCGAAGATTGATGGATTTGAACTTTGCAAGAAATTAAAAACAGAGGAAAGAACTAGTCATATCCCCATTATATTACTTACAGCAAAAGCGACAAGCCAGGACAAGATAGAAGGATTTGAAACGGGCGCAGACGAATATATAATGAAACCGTTTGAAACGGATGAACTAAGGGTAAGAATAAAAAATCTTATTGAGCAAAGAAAAAGAATTCATGAACATTTCAGGAAACATGGGTTGGTTGAGTTAGACGAATCAAAAATTACAGATATAGATAAAAAGTTTTTACAAAAAGTGTTGGATGCAGTTAACGAAAATATTTCCTGTACTTCATTTAATGTTGAATCGCTTGCAGAAAGATTATCTGTTCACCGCTCTGTACTCCACAAAAAAATTGTTTCATTAACCGGTGAGCCGCCTGTAGAGTTTATCAGGATAATAAGATTGAAAAAAGCTGCAGAGCTGATAGAAAAGAAATTTGGTAACTTATCCGAAATTGCCCTGGAGGTGGGTTTTAATAACCCAGCTTACTTTTCCGAATGCTTTAAGAAACAATTCGGCATCTCTCCCTCTCAATACCCCCATAAGTTTAACAACAATTAACAATCGTCAAACATTCTTGTTTTAAAAAAGACAAATCAGTAAGAGATAACGACAAATCTGGTAGAATAACCCTTCACAAAACCTTATTTCTGAGAAAGTAATTTTTAATTATTGAATCAGGACTGATTCCGGATGAACCCGATAAAAAGTGGAGTTATAAATAATTTCATTCCAACAGAGTTTTACTTAAGCCAGAATAACCCGAACCCATTTAAAAGAAAAAACCACAATAAAATATTGTGTTGCATATAAAACGAGGGTAAAGATTACAGTCTTCAATTCTGAGGGTGAATTGATTGAAAGACTAATAGATGAAGAAAAGGAGTCCGGCACTTATGAAGTTGAATTTAACGCTTCCACGTATCTATCTGGCGGGATTTATTCTTATAGGTTAGAAGCCGGGAATTACTCTAAAGGAAAAGAGATGATCCTCCTGCGTTAATCCATCAGGGCGGATCGGAGGATAGGTTTACAAAAATAATTTTACTGGGGTTATTATGAAAATATTATTACAAACTTTGTTTTTGATTTTACTGGCTATCATTTCTCTTGGCCATAACACAAATGCACAAGATTTCTGGCAGCAAACTAATGGGCCATGGGGCGGAAGCATCTACTCTTTTGCCATCAATGCCGAAGGAGATATTTTTGCCGGAACTCAGGATGGAGGCGTTTTTCGTTCCACTAATAATGGAGAGAATTGGGCACAAACTGGTCTGACAAACATTTTCGTTTACGCCCTTGCAATTAATACCGGTGGGGATATTTTTGCCGGAACTTTAGGTAGCGGTATTATTCGTTCTACTGACAACGGGGATAACTGGACAGCCACTAATAACGGACTGTCAGACATGGAGGTTTTATCTCTTGCCGTTAATACCAGCGGGGATATTTTTGTCGGCACCTGGTGGAGCGGCGTTTTTCGTTCCACCGATAACGGGGAGAATTGGATAAAAATCAGTAGTGGCTTAACAACCACTTACAGTAAATTTATTTCCTCTCTTGCCATCAATTCAGATGGAGATATTTTTGCCGGAACTTACGATGGTGTTTTTCAGTCAACCGATAATGGAGAGAATTGGATACAAACCAGCCTGACATACGTTATTGTTGAGGCCCTTGCTATTAATGATAGCGGAAATATTTTTGCGGGGTCGCGATGGGATGGCATTTTTCGTTCCACCGATGATGGGGATAACTGGGTAAGCATTAATAGTGATCTAATTAATATTTCCTCTCTCGCCATCAATTCAGATGGAGATATCTTTGCCGGGACCTTGAATGATGGAGTTTTCCGTTCTAATGATAATGGAGATAACTGGACAGCCATCAATAACGGCTTGATAAATATCTATAGTACTTATGTTAATTCTCTTGTTATCAATTCCTATGAAGATATTTTTATCGGGACTGGCGGAGTAGGTGTTTTTCGATCAACCGATAATGGGGATAATTGGGCAGCAATAAATACCGGCTTTGCAAATACTTCGGTTTATTCTATTGCCATTAATTCAGATGGAGATATCTTTTCCGGGGATCGATCTGGTGGCGCTGGCGTTTTTCGTTCTACTGATAACGGGAACATTTGGTCAGTTGTAAATACTGGATTGACAGAAACTTTTGTTTATTCTATTGCCATTAATTCAGATGGGGAACTCTTTGCCGGGACTTACGATGGTGTTTTTCGGTCAACTGATAATGGAGAGAATTGGATGCAAACCGGCTTGACTAATATTAGTGTCTACTCTCTTGCTATCAATTCCGGCGGTGATATTTTTGCAGGCATTAGTTACGGTTACATTCGTCGGTCAACCGATAACGGAAACAATTGGACACAAATTTTTTCGATAAGTTCAAGGGAAGGTCCCTCTCTTGCCATCAATTCCGCAGGCCATATCTTTGCCGGGACTTACGATGGTGTTTTTCATTCAACCGATAACGGGGATAATTGGATACAAACCAGTTTGACAAGTACCAGAGTTACCGAACTTGCCATCAATTGAGGCGGTAATATTTTTGCCGGGATTGAAGAATTTATCGGTGTTTTTCGCTTCAACCGATAACGGGGATAATTGGAAACAAACAGTGCCAAACAATCATTTTTTTTAATGCTCTTTGCTATTAATACCGAAGGATATATTTTTGCTGGAACTTTAGAGGATGGTGTTTTTCAGTCAACTGATAATGGGGATAATTGGACAGCTACAAATAGCGGGTTGACAAATACTCATGTTTCCTCTTTTGCTATTAATTCAGGCGGATATATTTTTGCCGGGACTCACGGTGGCGTTTTTCGCAGTATTAACTCAACAACTTCTATTGGTGACGAAATGAACGTCACCTCCTCAGCATTTTCATTGAGTCAAAATTATCCCAATCCTTTTAACCCGGGTACAAAAATAAAATATTCCGTTCCCCAAACATCTCGGGTTCAGATTAAGGTTTATGATGTGTTGGGAAATGAAGTTGCAACATTGGTAAATGAAGAAAAACCAGCTGGTGTTTATGAAGCGAATTGGAATGCAGCAAACTTATCCAGCGGAGTATATTTCTATCAGATTAAAGCGGGCAACTATGTTGAAACGAAGAAGATGATTCTGATGAAATAAACAAAGCTCTCCTTTAATCCCTCTCAATATTGATTTGCCAAAAGGCAGAGGGGCGAGAGGGATTAGGGGGGAGGTTAAAAACATTACAGGTGCTCAATCATTCTGAAAATTGCAGCGATTGAACACACCTTTAATTAAATAAACATAATGGAGGTTCGTTATGAAAAAGTTACAAGTACTATTTGTTCTTCTTTTCACAGTGTTTTTTTCTTACACTGTTATTGCACAGGAAGCAGGATTCAGAGGAAGAAATCACCGATTAAATTTTCCGGAAAAAATCCATAATCCTTTAGGCACACCATTGGCTGCCGGGACATATACAGCCGGCAGTCGGTGGTGATTTCCCAACAATAGATTCTGCATTTAATAAACTAAGCGTTGATGGTATCGCCGGAGAGGTTATATTGGAATTGACCGATAACCTGTACATCGCCCCGACAGATGATTATGGCTTCTTATTAAATGGACCCATTCCCGGAGCCGATGAAAATAATAGAGTAACTATAAAACCGGCGGCTAATAAAAATGTAGTTATTCAAGGAAGTGGATGGGCAACACTAACCTGTCTAAATGCCAGTTATGTAACTATCGATGGAGTAGCTCTAACAGGATCTACAACCCTCACATTTCACGCACTTTACAATAATCAATTTGATTGGAATGATGGTTTGGATTTTTCAGATAATTCCGATCACAATATAATTCAATACATAAATTTTATTACTGAAGATTACAATCGATTAGGTTGTGGTCTTGCATTGTACAGTCCCGTTAACGTCGGAATATCGGCTCCCGATAGCAATTCTATCCAAAATAATTTTGTAAAAAAAGGTGACTTGGGAATTCTACTGCAAGGAAGTATTAATATTAGAGCTGTCGGCAATATTATTAAGGAAAATATTGTTGGTTCGGAAAGCGATAGCTTAATTGGATGGGGAATTCACTTATTTAAGTCTCAAAATAGCATCGTAGAAAATAATGTTGTTCAAAACTTAAAAGTTAGTGGTCAAATTCCATCTGACGATTTAATAATTGGAATAAACTCATATTGGGGTAGCGGAGACATTATAAGGAATAATGTGGTTCATAATCTCAAAAGCAGTTCAGGATATACAAGCGTTGGAATACTGTTATCGGGAAGTTCCGGCGAAGAAGGCAATAACAATTTAGTTTATAATAATATGGTATATGATATTCAAAGTACCTCAACAGCTTTCAACAACAGAGTTACAGGAATTCAAATTTGGAATCAGAACAATCCTAAAATCTATTATAACTCCATATATCTATCGGGTATGGGTACAAACAAATATGGTTCAGCAGCTTTGTATATTGCATCGCAGTGTACAAATGTAGAAGCAAAGAATAATATTTTCGTAAACACCCGGGATGAATCACCATATTGGGCAGCATCTATTTATAATTATTCTGGTTCAAACTTTACTTCAGATTATAATGATCTTTTCATTGAATCAAACCAGTACAATTGTTTAGTAAAAATTGGGGGAACTAATTACAATACATTGGCAGATTGGCAAGCAACAGGGAAAGATTTAAACAGCGGAACAGAAATGCCGAGTTTTGTTGATCCCTACTTGCATATAGACGGATCCATTGCAACATTTCTTGAATCACATGGAACTACTATAGCAGGAATAGACAATGATTTTGATGGAGATGCACGCAATGCAGCCACACCGGATATAGGTGCAGATGAATTTGACGGAATTGTTGGTGTTGAGGATGAAACGACCCCGCCAACAGAATTTGCACTTGAACAGAACTATCCCAATCCATTTAATCCGGCAACAACAATAAAGTATTCAATACCGGAAATTAGTAAAGTTAGTTTAGCTTGCTTTAATCTGTTGGGTGAAAAAGTAATAACGTTAGTAAATGAAGAGAAGCCCGCAGGTATTTATGAGGTGAATTGGAGTGCAGCAAACCTGCCAAGCGGTGTTTATTTTTATCAGCTGAGGGCTGGAAAATATATTGAAACAAAGAAGATGGTATTAATTAAGTAGTTTTTTTTAAATCATATTCAGGGAGCTTCGGCTCCCTTTTTATTTTGTATCGAATTTTCTTTAAGATTTTCATTGTGTAATTGATTCAACATTTTTATGTTTGGGCACAATATCATTGAAATTAGGAATGTAATATTGCGGATTGTTGACAAGAACTAAAAATTTATTGCAGAATAAAAAATTTCTTCCAGTGATCTTACTTCTTTTCTTTCTTCTTTTTAGGCTGGGGATATGTCGGGCATAGAATTATAAATTATAACACAATTCTTTCTGCGCTGCCGGAAATGGAGTTCTTTAATGACCTGGGCTGATACTCTTACTGCACATGCCTCAGATGCAGATTACAGGAAATCAACCGATCCCACTGAAGCTCCAAAACATTTTATAGATATTGATTATTATCCTGAGTTTGTTTCAACAGGTACAATTCCGCAGGACTTTGATTCTATCGTTGCAATTCATGGTTATTCATTTGTAATTGATCATAGGAATTCTTCCGTGGGCTATCTTAAATACAACCGATTCTCTTCAGGCAGCTTTTGAAATTAATGATACGCATAAAGCAATGTTATTAGCTGCTGATCTTGGGCATTATATTGGTGATTCGCATATGCCATTACATGTAACCAGGAATTATAACGGTCAATACTCCGGTCAGAGTGGAGTTCATTCACGTTACGAATCAAATTTAATTGGAACATTCCAGAACCAGATAATTTATGATGGAGACTCTCTTCAATATATAGAGAACTTGCCCGATTATGTTTTTAATATGATTTATGAAAACTATAAATATGTTGATTCAGTTTTACATGCAGATTCTGTTGCAAAAGCTTATGCCGGCAACACAACAAGCACTACTTATTATAATAAATTCTGGGAGATTGCAAAAAACTTTACAATAGATTTATTTAGAAAAGCTTCTTATAAGTTAACTTGTGTTATTTATACTGCATGGATTAATGCCGGGGGTTCTTCCACCGGAATTTCTGAAAACAGAGAGAATTTTCTTCCCGGGTTTAATCTTTTACAGAATTATCCCAACCCATTTAACCCAACCACTAAAATAAAGTATTCGATTCCGAAATCATCCAACGTTGTGATCAAAGTATTTGATATTAATGGTAAAGAAATAGAAACAATTGTTAACGAAGAAAAACCTGCAGGCGCTTTTGAGATAACGTGGAATGCGGTTAACCTTCCTAGCGGAGTTTATTTTTGCCAGATAAAAGCTGGGAGTTTTTTACAAACAAGGAAGATGATATTGCTTAAATAAAGAAAACAAAAATACTCATAAGCATACCAATTTTTTACTTCTGATTACAACAAATAACCGAATGCAAATTTATTTTGCATTAAGAAATTTCCGTTGCAGAGATTTCTTTTAACTGAGCTCATAAAATTGAAAAGACCTATCATCTTAAAAAGATAAATTCCAAAACAAAAATCCTTTCTTTTACTAAATCATTTCGATAAGTGAAAAAATAGAAGTTTCCTTACTGGTGAAATCTCTCCCGGGAAAAAAATATAAATATCTTTAAATATTAAATTTTTATTATTGTGACACTTTTGTGAAGAAATAAAAATCATATAAATGTAAATTCTTTTCAAGATAAATTAACAACGTGGAAGAGATTTATTAAATTGAATTTACTTTTTTTATCCCCGCTACATTTCATATTCTATTATCAAACTCTAAGTAAACATAATTTTAAAGAAAGAAACTGTAAGGAGTAAAAATGAAACGGTTAATTTTTACTTTACTTATTCTCTTTTCAATACCTTGCCTGTCTCAAACAATATGGCAGTATCAGAATTCCGGTACAAGTAGCATTCTTCAGGGGGTTTATTTTGTTGATCAGGATTACGGCTGGATAGCAGGGGCGAATATCATTCTTCACACTACCGATGGTGGGAATACCTGGGTTAATCAACCTGCGCCACCAGTAAGTATTTATTATGTAGGTATTTTTTTTATTGATAGGATGAATGGCTGGGCTTGCGGGAATGATGCAAAAATAATACATACAACTAATGGAGGAAATACATGGGTGTCTCAGCCGCATTCATACACTTTTCCTAACCCGATATTGTATGATATTTATTTCGCAAATGCCGATACAGGTTGGGCTGTTGGCGGTGATCATGGAACTTATCCCAGCTTTATAAACAGAAGAGTAATTCTTTATACAACAAATGGCGGAAACACTTGGAGCTTCCAGCTTGATGCACAAAATGAACGACCATTAATATCAGCCCACTTTATTAGTAAAACTGAAGGCTTTGCAGCGGGGGAGTTTGGTGATATTGTTCATACATCGGATGGTGGTAATACCTGGACAGCAAAAACACCGATCAGTTCATACGAACCTTATGGAATTTATTTTGCAGATTCGAATAACGGTTGGGTTGCCGGAGAGTATGGAGGAGTTCCGCATACGTCTTCTATTTCAAAAACCACCGATGGAGGATTAACCTGGAATACACAAAACTTTTTAACCGACGAATACTTCCTGGATATTTATTTTGTAGATAATCTTAATGGCTGGGCTGTTGGTGGTACTCCAGGCTATATTACAAATCAACATGCTTCAATTATGCATACAACCGATGGCGGAATAAACTGGCAGACACAGAACGTCCCTACTAATAGTGCACTTGGCGGGGTAAATTTTGTAGATGCAAATTCAGGCTGGGCTGTTGGAGTTAATGGAATAGTGCTTACATATGAAAATCCTACCCCCGTTGAACTAACTTCTTTTAATGCGAATGTTAAAGGAAGCAATATTAATCTTTTTTGGCAAACGGCTACAGAAACAAACAACTTGGGTTTTGAAATTCTTCGCTCCGCTCAGAGTGACAATAGTTGGGAAAAAATAGGTTTTATTGAAGGACATGGAACAACAACTGAAGAACATAATTATTCTTTTGTTGATAAGAATCCGGAACCGGGAAACTACTCTTATAAACTTGTACAGATAGATTTTGACGGAACCAGAACAGAATCTAAAGTCGTTAATGTTGAAATTAATTTGCAGCCTGCCGAATATTCTTTGATGCAGAACTATCCGAATCCATTTAATCCGGTAACGACAATTATATATTCTATTCCCGAATCAGGAATAGTTAACATAAAAATATATAATACGCTTGGAGAGAAAGTCACTTCTTTAGTTAATGAATTTAAAGAAGCGGGAAATTATAAAATTAATTTTGATGCAGAGAATTTAAGCAGCGGGATATATTTTTACTCTTTACAGGCAGGTGAATTTAATTCTATAAAGAAAATGATTTTACTGAAGTAAACAAGACACATTGCTTAATATATAGCAACTATTCCAAGATAGAAATTGTTAGCAGAATATTTATTACAAATTTGTGATGATTGTTTTCTTAATTAATTCTATATTCAAATTATTATGTGAAACAGAAAAAGGGGAGAAAAAATGAAAAATTTCTTTATAAATCTGTTTATACTAATTTTATCTCTTACCGAAGTACATTATGCTCAGATTAGACCGGGAGAAGACATTTCGAAATATCCTATCAACGATTCAAAACCCTCGACAAGATCAAACAATGCATACCTTGAGAGAGTAAGTAGCTTGCCATACGGCCCTTCAATTTCAATTGCTGTGGATTCACTTCGGCAACTTATCTTTGCAGGCAGCGGCGGGGCGGTACTTATTCTTGATGGAAGTGATCCGGCAAATCTTCAATTGTTAACAGATACTTTACGGACAGATGGACTTGTTGAAGATATTGCTTATGATGATGTCACACAAAGATTATATTTTGCTTGTGGTGATGGCGGATTTGAAATCTGGGATGTTCAAAATCCTTCACAGCCTTTCAGATTCATTAATATTCCCATCACATATTTTGCTGTTCCGACCCCTGTCAGACACGTTCAAATCAGGAATAATATTGCTGTGGTTGAATGCTCGTGGGGATATGTTCACTCGATAAATGTTTCTGATCCTTATAATCCATTCGAGCAAGGATTTAACGGAACTATGGGGAACCCGTCCCACGACATTTACGCCGAGCCGGAGGAATATTTACACACTACAGGTCAAAATGGTTATTACCGCCTCTATATGGATGGAACAGGAAACCTCTATGGTGCAGGAAATAGATACTTTACCTATGGTGCAAATGCTGTGTTCGGTACGCACGATCTGGCATTTGTAGGATACAGTTCCTATATGTACATCCTTGATTTACATACCTCGGCTTTCGAACCATGGAGTATAACTAATGTTGGGGGAGCAATTTACCACATCGAAGTAAGAAACAATTTCGCATACATAATCAACGTTAACGGTTTTAGTATATGGAACGTTTCAGATCCGGCAAACCCTTTCTGGCTCAGCACAATTCCATTAAGATATTATCCGGTTGATTTCACTCTTGGAGACAATTATGCTTATGTATCCATAAGAGATGATGGTTTTGATATTGTTGATATAAGAGATCCTGGCAATCCTTCTATTGCAGGCAGCTATGAAACACTCAGTAGTACACTTGATACAGAAGTTGATGGAAATTTTGCTTACTTGGCTCACTCAGATGATGGTGTGCTGATAGCAGATATATCGAATCTTAATTATCCAGTTATAGCCGGACAATATGATACCCCGGGAATGACTTATGATGCTACATTTCAAAACAATATAATTTATGTTGCTGATTGGGATGGCGGTTTTAGAATAGCCGATGTTTCTAATCCGGCAAATCCAGTGGAGCTAAGTTATGTTCAGGGATTTAATGCATGGCGTGTGGAAGTTGCTGGAAATTACGCATACGTTATCGAGGGAGTTCCCAATGTTCCTGATAATTTAAGAATCTTTGATGTGTCAAACCCTTCAAGTCCGGTCCAGGTATCAATGATGTCCACACCGGGTGAGACAAACGGAATTGTTTATCAGAATAATTATTTATTTCTAGCTAGCAATGATGCAGGTTTCCGGGTAATAGATGTTTCTGATCCTTACAACCCGGTTACCGTTAGTACATTAGCCTTCCCGACATATGTCAACGATCTTTATGTTCGGGGTAATTATGCTTATGTTATCTCTCTTGGGATAGGCGGTCCTGTGAGTGGTTTTCATATAGTAGATATTTCAGATCCGGAAAACCCGTTTCAAACCGGAGAATATTTAGAAATAGGTTTGTCACCTTTTAATGTACAAGTATCAGGGGATTTTGCTTATGTTGCAGATGATCACGATATAGCAGCTTTCTTGATAAGTGATCCATCTAATCCTACTTATCTTGAATCATTTAGAACATACGATAGAATTTTTGGAGAATTTGCCATCGACTCTTTAATTTTTGTTGCCGATGCACAAGCGGGTTTACAGATATTTAGAAATATCCAATTCGGTCAGCCCGGTGGCGGACTATACTGGCATACTCAACTTGCCGGGACTTCCGAAGGTTTTTATTCAATCTTCTTTACAGATTTAAACAATGGATGGGCAGCAGGTTATTCGGGAATGTTGTATAATACTACAAACGGAGGCGATGTTTGGAACGAACAGTCAAGTATAACAGGGGAAGACATACTTTCAATTTATTTTTCGAGTCCTCAAAAAGGATGGTTTGTTGGAACATCAGGGAAAATATTTAATACGACGGATGGTGGAAATATATGGCAGCCTCAGATATCAGGGACATCAGATGATTTATATGATATAACATTTGTCGATGATATGAATGGCTGGGTAGTCGGTGATAATATTATTTTGCATTCATCAAACGGTGGCAGCAGTTGGTCTTCTCAAAGCTTTCCCCCGGGATATTTAAACGGGTTTATTTCTGTGGATTTTGTTGATCTGTTACATGGATGGATTGCAGTTGATGGAGAATTCGGTACAATAGTAAAAACGACCAATGGGGGAAATACGTGGACGTTTATAACTGGTTTATCATCTTATTCTCTTTATGCGGTCGATTTTGTAAATGAAAATACAGGTTACTTCGTCGGTATGTTCGGAGCTATTATTAAAACTACTGACGGAGGAAATACATGGATTACTCAGCCGGATCCTCCTCCCCATGACTGGTTATACGGCGTTCATTTTTTGGATGAACAAAAAGGATGGGCGGTTGGCTTTAATGGAAAAGTGATTTTTACTTCCGACGGAGGAAATAACTGGCGGCAACAGACAGCCGGAACTACGGCACAATTAAATTGCGTTTATTTTTTGGATGAGACTCACGGCTGGGCTGTTGGTGAGGATGCTTTATTTGGAGGCGGTGTTATAATTAATTACTCCACGGAAATAATTCCAGTTGAACTTACATCATTTACTGCAACTGTAGATAAAAATAATGTAACTCTTTTCTGGAGTACCGCAACTGAAACAAACAACTCTGGTTTTGAAATAGAGAAGAAAAAAGAAGTTAGAAGCCAAAAGTCAGAATGGGAAAGAATTGGATTTGTAAAGGGATACGGTACAACGACCGAAGAGCATAATTATTTTTTTGTTGATAAAAATCTTTCTGCAGGTCACTATCAATATAGATTAAAACAAATAGATTATGATGGTTCTTATGAATATTCAAAAACAATGGAAATTTCATTAGAAGTTCCTGCTGAATTTTCACTTTCCCAGAACTATCCAAATCCTTTTAACCCAACTACAAAAATTAAGTATAGAATTCCTCAATCTGTCATTGCGGGTGAAACGAAGCAATCTCTTCCGGTTTCTCTCAAAGTTTATGATGTGTTAGGAAATGAAATTGCAACTTTAGTAAATAAAGAACAATCTCCAGGCGAATATGAGATTAATTTCAACGCAGCAGAACTGTCAACCGGAGTTTATTTCTACCAGCTGAAAGCGGGAAATTTTACTGATACTAAAAAGATGATTCTCTTACGCTAAATACTCAATTTATTTTTTTCTGAAGCTTCTGTTTTTGATGAAATTGTTGAGGTGGGATGATATAAGTTTCAACAGAGTTGTGTTGTCTATTTAAATAATATTTAGTAATCAGCATTAAATATCTCCAATCTCTCTTGCCTCTTACAAAATAAAAAACTAAAATATGCAAAGTCATATCCCAAGGTGTGTTTAATGGATAAAAATCAATTAACTATTCTTTGTATCTCCAGCTACGAAAAAGGTCATGATTTTATGAAGGAATGCAAAGCGCTTGGTTGCAGAGTAATTCTGCTAACATCAAAAAGCCTGGAAAACGCTCCCTGGCCAAAAGAAAGCATTGATGAAATATTTTATATCCCCGATATAAACAAAGCATGGAATATGCGGGATGTTATTTATGGCGTTAGCTTTATGGCAAGGAACGAACAGATTGACAGGATTGTGGCGCTTGACGATTTTGATGTTGAACGTGCAGCATCTTTACGCGAACATTTAAGAGTACCAGGCATGGGTGATACAACTGCAAGATATTTCCGCGATAAACTTGCAATGAGAACACGTGCGGCTGAAGCGGGCATACCCGTTCCCGAATTTATTCATATTCTTAACTATAAAAAGATAAACGAATTCATTAAAAATATTCCGTTCCCATATATGGTTAAAGCAAGAATGCTTGCCGGGGCGTATGGGATAAAAAAAGTAAATAATGAACAGGAGCTTTGGGATAGAATCAATTTCCTCGGAGATGAGCAATCGTTTTTTTTGATTGAAAGATTTGTTCCCGGGAATATATATCATTGCGATTCAATTATTTGTGAAAGAGAAATAAAATTTGCCTGTGTTTCGAGATACGGAACCCCGCCTTTTGAAGTCGCTCATAACGGGAGAGTATTTACAAGTATGACTCTTGATAGTAAATCAGAAGAAGCTAAAGAAATTATTAAACTAAATAACAAATTGCTCAAGGCGCTTGGATTACTCAGGGGGGTTTCTCATTCCGAGTTTATAAGAGATGAAAACGGGAAGTTTTATTTCCTTGAAACTTCAGCAAGAGTTGGAGGGGCCAATCTTTCTGTCCTGGTTGAAGCTGCGACCGGGATTAAATCTTTGGAGAGAATGGGCAAAGATTGAAATTCTTAAAGGTGAAGGAGAATATAAGCTTCCGGAAGCGAAAAATAATTTTGCCTCAATAATCGCTTCGCTTGCAAAACAGGAAAAACCAGACCTTTCTTCTTTTAATGATCCCGAAGTTGTATGGAAACTGAATAAAGAATATCACGCAGGAATAATTGTAAGTTCATCGAGCAAGCAGAAAGTTAAAGAACTTGCAGAAAACTACACCCAAAGATTTTATAATGATTTTTTTGCAACCGCAAAGATGGGGGAAAAACCGACAAACTGATTAAATTACCTTTCAGTACAAAAAATATTTTCTAATGAATAAAAAATACCGGCTTCTTATTGCGAGAGTTGACAGGATAGGAGACACTGTTCTTTCAACACCCATTCCCCGCGAAGTAAAATTAGCAAAACCCGATTCTTTCATTGCAGTGCTTGTAAGACAGGCTACAAAAGATATTTATCTGAACAATCCACATGTAGATGTAATTCTAACTCTTGATGATGAAAAAGGGAATCCTAAATCTTTCCGGGAAATGGTAACGGAAATCAAAAAGCATAGGTTTACTCATGGTTTTATGCTTTTGCCGCAGGAAAGATTAAGCTGGATTTTATTTTTTAGCGGTATTCCATATAGATTGGGAGTAAGCCGCAAGCTTTATCAATTTTTATCTTTCACAAAATATGTAAGCAGGAATAAATATATTCCTCTCAGACACGAAGCCGACTATTGTCTTGATATGGTAAGAAAAATTGGTATCCAGCCAAAATCAATTTATCCCGAAATATTTTTAAGCATTGAGGAAGAAATTAAAAAAGAAAAAATACGAAAAGAGTTAAAGCAAAACGGCAAAATATTAATCGGTTTAAATTCTACAAGCGGAAAATCTGCTCCTAATATTTCCATATCAGAGTATAGAAAATTAATTGATTTACTTTTGGCCGATAAAAAATTTAAAGTAATAGTTACAGATAATAATCCGCCGGAGGATTTAAAAAATATTTCAGATGTAGCATATATTAATGAAGGGGAGCAATTGAGAAAAGCGATTGTTAATTTCAGCGCTATTGATGTTTTAATTTCTGCAAGCACCGGGCCAATGCATATTTGTGCTGCACTTAAAGTTAAGACACTATCTTTATTTTGCCCCCTGACCGCCTGCTCACCAAAATTGTGGGGTCCGCTTGGAAATCAATCTGAAATAATTTTACCGCATAATTATTGCGAAATAGTTTGCTCTGGCGATCCGCATATTTGTGATTTCAGCGGAGAAGGGGGAATTAACAGCCGGAAAATTTACGATAGACTAAATCTATTCTTAAGATGAATTCTTTCTCATAAATTAAAAAATTATAAGTGTATTTTTTGCCGAATGAATTCTTCAGTTCTTAAGTACCGCAGACTCAAAACCGGGCTAATTATTTTTCTTTGTCCTTTCTTCATTCCTTCTCTGCATTTCTTCCGCAGAAACATCTTCAACATGAGTAGCAATCCACCATTGTATTCCATTTGAATCTTTAACCCCTGCATTACGATCTCCATAAAACTGGTTTGAGGGTTCCATAACCGATTCAGCCCCGGCATCAAGTGCAAGCCTATAAGCTTTATCTGTATCCTCAACATATATATAAAGCATTGATGATAAAGGGGGAAATTGCGGATTAGCTTTTCCAATCATTATTACTGAATTGCCTATCTTAACTTCTCCATGATTAATTGTCCCATCGGGTAAAGTCATTTTCTCTGTCTCTTTAGCGTTAAATACTTTTTTCACAAAATTAATAGTTTCTGTAACATCTTTAACTGTCAGGTATGGTATAACTCTAGGATATTCTTCGGGAATAGGTTTTACGTTCATAATACTCTCCGTTAGGTTTCTTAATAATTATAAAGATATAAGATTATAAGCAAAATAATAATTTCTTTGTCACTTGACAGGTAACCATCTGGTTACCTATATTTAGAGCCAGAAGATTTCCAATTATTAATAAAAGATTAAACCTATGGCTTATAAAATAGATGATGTTTTCTCCGCACTTGCTGACTATAACAGAAGGCAGATACTTATAATGCTTGCAGATACTAAAATGACAGTTAACTCTATTTCAGAAAATTTTGAAATAAGCAGGCCGGCAATTTCAAAACATCTTAAAGTTCTTTTAAAAACTCAGCTTGTTATTCCTTTACAAAAAGGACGGGAAAGATATTACCAATTGAATGTAGAACCACTTAATGAAGTCCACGAATGGCTGGAGTTCTATGATAAATTCTGGGATAAAAAATTAAAGCAATTGAAAAATTATATTGAGGAAAATTAAAATGAAAACGGAACCAGTTGTTAAGGAAATAATTGTTAACGCCCCGGTAAAAAAAGTCTGGAAGGCTATTTCAAATAAAGACGAAATGAAAAACTGGTACTTTGATTTAAAAAAGTTTGAACCCGAAGTTGGTTTTGAATTTCAATTTTATGGAGGAACTGAAGAAAGACAATACCTTCATATCTGTAAAATAACCGAAGTAAAAATCAATAAAAAACTTTCTTATAGCTGGAAATATGAGGGTTACACAGGAGAATCGTTTGTGACCTTTGAGTTATTTGAAGAAGGAAATAAAACAAGAGTGAAATTAACTCATGAGGGGCTTGAAACTTTTCCTGCGGATAATGCCGATTTTAAGAAAGAAAATTTTATCGCTGGTTGGAATCAGATTATCGGGGAAAGCCTTAAGAACTATTTAAAATAAAATATTTTTTAAACAAATCCGGGAGAATAAAATAATGAAACCAATCGAAAAAAGAATAACAATTAATGCTACAGCAAGTAAAGTTTGGAAAGCACTTACCGACCCAGGGGAGCTTGAAAAATGGATGATGATGACAACCGATTTTGCACCACAAATTGGCAGGAAATTTATTTTTCGTACAAATGATCCGGGCGAAAACTGGGATGGCATCTTTCAATGCAGGGTGGAAGAACTTATTGAGAATAAAAAACTTGTTTATACATGGAATGCGGGTTTTATTAATGCAGACACTTTGGTATCAATAGAATTAAAAGAGAATAATGGAAAAACGGAGGTTGTCTTAACACATTCGGGCTGGGAAAAACTTGCTTCAAACCAGGAACAAACAAAAAATTCTCACAGTGAGGGATGGGAATTAAGGGTTATTCAGAAACTTAAAGAAGAAGTTGAGAAATAAAAATTAATATTTTCCCATAGCTGCTGATGTAAATGCATCAATTAAAGGATGGTTTTTATTCTCTAATGAAGATCTTTCCGGCTGGAACAAAGTTGCAACAAAGAATAGATGATTTTTTAATTCAACAATACGTACTTCATGATTGGAATCATATCCGGATATTTTCATATCACTTTTTTTTAACATTTCCAGGTAATCATGATTAAAACCATAATTACAGAACCCCTGAAATGAATTTATTTTTTTAATATATTTTTTGTTAATTGATTCGGTTTCTAACCACTGATATTCAATTTGACAGCGTGACTTTAGCGCCGATAAATTTAAAGCAGGAGGAATTGCTTTATGTGCCGTTACATCCGGATTGTAATCTCCGATTAATCCTATTTTTATTTTGTTCATTGTTTTTAGATTTCATTAATTAATCAGAAGTGAAATTAAAAAGGGATAGCAAATGCTATCCCTGATTTAAGTTTAAAAGTGGCTTAAATTTTATCTTCCTCTTCCGCCGCCCCCGCCACGGTTAAAGTTTCTTCCACCGCCGCCCCCGCCGCCGGGTCTTCTTCCGCCGCCGCCTCTGCTGTCTCTATCTCTTTTAGGGCGGGCTTCGTTTACCACGAGGTTTTTTCCTTTAAATTCTGAGTGTTAAGTTCCTTGATAGCATTTTGGGCGTCAGTCTGTCCCGGCATTTCAACAAAACCGAAACCTCTTGAATCCTGAGAAAACATATCCCGGATAATTTTTGCTTCCTTAACCTGTCCATATTGAGAAAAGAGGTTTGTTAGATCTTCCTCAGTAACATCTGAGGCAAGATTGCCGACATAAATATTCATTTTAGTTACTCCTGAAAAAAAATTTTATTAATTAATTAAATCCTGTAGATTAAAAATCAGAGGGACAAAAGACGCTATCTGTATTTTTAAGCAGGTGATTGAAAATAGTTTAATTTTGAATTTATATCAAATAAATAATATATGAGCAGATAAATAAAGTGATAAATAGCACGGAACCCTGTAAAACAATAAGATTTTTAATCCCATTTACTTTTTGTTGATACCGAAAATTTGCCTCCGCCGGTAAAAAAGAGAGTTATTCCGCCAAAAAAAATAAGTGCTTCAAGTTCAATTCCCCAACCGCCTCCCATTCCTTTTACGGCAAAAAGTTGATTTCTAAGAACAAGGAAAACAGCCATGAACATATCAAATGCAATAACTAAAGCAGCAAGACGTGTTCTGAATCCTAATGCTAAAATTATGGGGGCAATTAATTCTGCAATAAATACTCCATAAGCAATAAAGAATGGGATGCCGAATTTTGAAAGCGGTCCTTCAATCCAGCTTATGCCATGAGTTAGTTTATAAGAACCATGAAAAAAGATAACAATGCTCACAGCAATTCTTAATATTAAAATTCCAGTGTCATTTGATTTAAGAAAATTTGACAAATTATTAATGCCTCAATATTATTTTTTAAAAATCTTTTTTATTTAAGAGATTATCAAACCGTCCTTGAATACTTTGCCGTATCTTCTTTTCTCTCAATAAAGCCGTCAAAATTCATTGCTATGTTACGGATAAGAAGTCTTCCCATATCTTTAACTTTTATATCGTTACCAGATATTTCAACAAGGTTATCTGCTTCCATTTCTTTTAGATTATTCAACCCCCAGGAAAAATAATCTTTAAAATTTATTTTAAACTTTTCTTCAATCTGTTTAAAGTTTAATTCAAAGTCACACATCAGTCTCATAATAACAAAACGGCGAATGTGATCATCTGCAGTAAGACAGTAGCCTTTATTTGTCGGTAGAGTTTCTTCATCGAGGAGCTTATAATACTCTCTTTCTGTTTTGTAGTTTTGGGCGTAAACATTTTGTAGTTGACTTATGCCCGTGATTCCAAATGCATATAAGTCTGCATCTGCGTTTGTACTATATCCCTGGAAGTTCCGATAAAGCTTTTTTTCTTTTAAAGCTATTGAAAGATCGTCTTCAGGTTTTGCAAAATGATCCATTCCTATAAAAGTATAGCCGGCATTTGTAAGTTGTTCAATTGTTGTTTTTAATATATCAAGCTTAACTTCAGGGGCAGGTAAATCTTCGGAGTGAATAAGAGCCATATGTTTTTTCATCCAGGGAACATGTGCATAATTAAATACAGCAATCCTGTCCGGCGAAATGTCAATTATTTTTTCAACAGTCTCGGCAAAAGATTCAACAGTCTGAAAGGGAAGTCCGTAAATCAAATCGAGATTTATACTTTTAAAACCAAGCTCCTTCACCCATTGAACAGTTTGCCTTGTAATGTCTTCAGGCTGAATCCGGTTAACATACTTCTGCACTTTTTCATTAAAGTCCTGCACACCCATACTTATCCTGTTAAAACTATTGTTGCGCAAAGCTTCAAGATGTTCTTTTGTTAATCCGCGGGGATCAATCTCGCAGCTGTTTTCAGAATCATCTTTAAAATTAAATGATAAATTAATAAATGAAGCAAGGTCAGCAATTTCATCTGGGTTTAAATGTGTTGGAGTTCCTCCGCCCCAATGAAGCTGCGAAACTTTTCTGTCAGTAAGCAGATAGCTTCTTAACAAATCCATTTCTTTTTAAATACTGAACATAATCATTTACTCTGCCGCGGTTTCTGGTAATAATCATATTGCATCCGCAGAAGTAGCATAGAGTATCGCAGTATGGAAGATGATAATACAGAGATAAGTCCGGCAGATTTTCGCCGTAATTTGTTTTAATTATTTCATCAAGAAACTGCTCTGCTTTAAAGTTTTCATTAAACTGCGGGGCAGTAGGGTAACTTGTATAGCGCGGACCCGGTTTGTCATATTTACGAAATTTTGCCAAATTTATTTCAAACATGTTCAACTCCTTTATGTTCATTCCCTTGCATGATTTTATTGTTGTATGACTGCATGAACTCATATTCATGCATACAAGCAATCATGCACCCACACTTCTTTTATGGTATCTTCCGCTTTCTTCTTTTACAATTCTAACTAACGCTTTTGCCTTTTCAGGTTCAATATCCGGAAGAATACCATGACCAAGATTAAATATATGGCCGTTTCCTTCTCCGAAAGAATCGAGAATTTTTAAAACTTCTTCTTTTATTTTTTCTTCATTTGCATAAAGAACGGTTGGGTCGAGATTTCCCTGCAAAGAAACTTTTTCGCCGATCTTTTTTCTAATCTTGCCAATATCCATTGTCCAATCAAGACTAATAACATCGGCACCGCATTTTGATAACTCTTTTAACTTATAATGAACTCCCTTTGAAAATACAATTACCGGCTCATTTCCTTTTTTAATATTGGAAATAATCATTTGAATATAACGAAGAGAAAATTCCTCGAATTCATGCTGTGAAAGAATCCCACCCCATGTATCGAAAATCTGAACTGCATCTGCACCGGCTTCAATTTTTGCTGAAAGATAAAGAGCCACAGAGTCGGCGAGCTTATTTAGTATTTTATGTGCAAGACGGGGATTATTATAAATTAATTTTTTTACATTGGAAAAATTTTTTGATCCCTTGCCTTCAACCATATATGTAAGTAAAGTCCAGGGTGATCCGCTGAACCCGATCAAAGGAACTCTTCCATGTAATTCTTTTTTTGTTAAAGCCACAGCATCAAGAACATAATACAAATCTTTAAACGGATCAATTTCATTTAAAGCATTAACATCATTTTCATTCCTGATTGGATTATGAAAAACCGGTCCTTTTCCATCTTGTATTTCAAGGTGCATTCCCATCGCTTCCGGGATTACCAGAATATCTGAAAAAATTATTGCAGCATCAACGCCAAGTATATCCACCGGCTGAATTGTTACTTCCGAGGCGAGTTCAGGAGTTTTGCAGAGTGTTAGAAAATCTGTTTTTGCGCGAACTTCCCTGTACTCTGGCAAATATCTGCCTGCCTGGCGCATAATCCATATCGGTGTTCTTTCAACAGGTTCTCTTCTGCAAGCTTTTAAAAAAAGATCGTTATCTAGATTTTTCACGGTACTTTCTTAAAATTTTGTTCATTGTAAGTTGTTATTTCTTGTAGTGATCAACAATGGCTTTTGCAAGCCCGTCTATAGTAAATTCGTCAGGTATAATATCAACCTTAACTTTTCTATCCTCGATCGAAGATTTTGTTGTTGGACCAATTGCTGCAACTAGATATCCTTTAAAAAACCTGACCGGGTCTTCAATCTTCATTATCTGAAGAAAGTTTTCAAAAGTTGAAGGGCTGGTAAAAATAAATAAGTCAGGTCTGTTTGCATTAAGCTGTTCGATATTGCTTTTAATATTTTCATCAGAGGGAAAGGAAACATTATAAGCGGGAACTGATTTTATAATAGCTCCAAGCTCTCTTAATCCCTGTGGTAAAGCTTCACGACCAATTGCAGAACGGGGAATAAAAATTACTTTTCCCATTAAGTCATATTTTGATAGTTCATCAACTACTGCGTCGCCGCTGAATTTAGATGGGACAATGTTGACTGGAATCCCAAGCTCTTTACAAATGCCTGCTGTTTTATTCCCGACAGCAACAACTTTCATCTTACTAAAATTAAAGGTGACATTTAATTCTTTAATTCTTTGAATAAACATTCTTACAGAATGAGCGGAAGTTAAAACGATAAAATCAATTTTGTTGTAATCATTAACCGCTTCATCAAACTGCTTCCAGCTCGAAGGTGGAACTATTTCCAGAGTTGGAAAAATTATAACATTCGCACCCAGTTCGCTGAATACCGCAGATGATTCTTTTGACTGCTCGACTGTTCTTGTAATAACGATTGTTTTATTTTTTAAAGGAAGCATTTTTTTATCATCAAATCCTGAGAACAAACCATGAAGAACAAAATCAAAAATATTTTCTTTCACCCTTCGGATTTCCTGCTCACTAATTTTATTATCAATTCCCTGCTGGACAGCACCAAAAATACTTCCAAGTATAATATTAACCGCGAAATTTTCATCAACCTGCCGGAACAAACCCTTTGTTGTACCCGTTTTAATAATTTCAAACAGAAGAGCATTTAAACTTTTCTCCATAGAACGCAGCTCAAGACAAATTTCATTATCTGCTTTTAGGAATTCTTTCTTATACATAAGAAAAAAATTCTGATACTTCATCATAAACATATAAAGGTGGGTAATAAATGAATGAAGCGAATCAATAGAGTTTGTTTCACTTGCAATTTTTTCAGTCAATGAATTTGTAAGCTTCTCCATTCTTTGTTTCATTATGGAGAAATAAAGCTCCTCTTTTGAACTGAAGTAATTATAAACCGTACCCTTGGCAACATCAGTAAGTTTTGCAACATCTTCCATCATTACTTCATGGTAATTCTTTTTAGAAAAAAGTTCGAAAGCGGTTTCAATTATTCTTTCACGCTTAAGATTTTTTCTGCTCTCTCTTTTTTCCTGCACAGTCATTAGTTCACTCGCCATTCTTCCGTTTTGATTACGTTGCCACTATCCGGGTTTATTAACATAATTTTTCCGGAACTTTTTGTAAAATCATTATTTTTTATTTCACTTAAAGTTGTTATAATTTGCCAGTTGTATGTTTCGAGTTCCGAATTCCAAACAAAATTTACTTCCCAATCTTTTATTCCTTTTTCAAATCCTTTTTGTTTAGCAATATTTATTGCCTCTGTTTTAGAAATATTGAAATTGCAGTTTTCCTGATTTGAAATGCAATCAGGAATTCCAACTATCTCTTTATCCTTTTTAATGTTACCAACCGAGTCAATTGAAAACCTTATTTCGCCATTAATGCCTTCTTTTTCCGGAATTGAAAAATTATAGACCATTAAGTAACCATCTTTGATCTTAGTAATTTTATCGTTATTAATTTTTATATACTGATTAAAAAAATCCTTACCGGTTTTTGAAATAACATATTCATACGATTTATCCTTTAGTTTTTCAGAAACCCCGGTGAAACTATTACTTACAGTACAAGAACAGCATCCCTGGTAAATAAAGGATAAAAATGATACAACAATAAACGCTTTTATTATCATCATATTCTTAAGTTTTGCTTTACTCTAACGCTGTTATAAATTTCGTCCAGGACTTCTTTGGCTCCGGCTTTTAAAAGATCATTCGCAAGATTTTTTCCGAGCTGCTCAGGATAGTTTTTACTTCCTCTAATTTTTTTCCTGAAAGTTAATGTGCCGTCAAGGCTTCCAACCATTGCATCGAGATGAAGCCCGTTTGGTTTTACTTGGGCAAAAGCACCTATCGGGACCTGGCATCCCCCTTCAAGTCTTCTTAACAATGCCCGTTCTGCCAAAACAGCTTTATAGGTTTCCTCGTTATGGATTGAAGCAAGAAGATCATCCACAAATTCATTTTCTTTATGTATTTCAATTCCAAGCGCTCCCTGCCCAACAGCAGGAAGAATTTCATCTGTGCTAATAAATGATGAGATATATTTTTTAAGATTTAATCTTTCAATTCCTGCTCTTGCAAGGATAATTGCATCCCACTCAGAGTTTAAAAATTTTTCTATTCTTGATGGAACATTCCCCCGCAATTCAACAATTTTAATATCAGGGCGAAAATGAAGAAGCTGGCATCTTCTCCTTAAAGAACCTGTTGCAACGACAGCATTTTCTTTAAGAGATCCCAAGGTTGTTTTTTTCTTTCTTGCGATAAGAACATCTTCAACCGGATGCCTTTTAGAAACAGCCGCCAGTTTTAGTTCTTCGGGAAGTTGTGTCTGCAAGTCTTTCAAGCTATGAACAGCAAGATCAATTTTTCTTTTGATGAGATAATTTTCAAGTTCTTTGGTAAATAAACTTTTATCACCAATTTTTGAGAGAGCAACATCGAGGATCTTATCGCCTTTTGTTTTGATAATTCGTATTTCAACCAAAACATTTTTATCAGCTTTCTCAAGAGCATTCTTTACAAAATTTGCCTGCCACAATGCAAGTTCACTTCCCCTTGAACCGATAACAATTTTCTTTTTCAAGATTTTTCCTCAGAATCCTTTCTATCTATTCCGAATAATTCTCTTATAATACTTATTCTCATAGCAGATTCATCAGTCGTAGTTTCATTATTCTTTTTTAGTTCAACCGTAGGATGATGCAGTAATTTATTAATAATTCTTTTTGTAATAATATCCAGCTTTTCCCTGTCGCCCTCAGAAAATTTATTAATATTTTTTTCCACCTCTTCATTCCTTACGGTTTCAAAATGATCCCGAAGGATTTTTATTGTCGGCGCAGCTTCGAGAGAATTATACCAATTTAAAAAATTTGTAATCTCTTCTTCAATTATTGCCTTAACTTTAGGGATCTCTGCTTTTCTTTTTTCAAGGTTTTGTTCAACAATTATATTCAGAGAATCAATATCATGATAAAAAACATAATCAATCCCCGCAGAAGCCGGGTCAATATCTCTGGGCACAGCAATATCCATTAAAATCATCGAAGCATAATTTCTTTTCTTCATTGCAGCTTCAATATCTTTTTTTGTTAAGATCAGGTTTTCTGCACTTGTAGCACTTATTAATATATCAAATTCGTGGAGATGCTCTTTGAGATTATCAAAAGGAATTATTTTACCTTTTAATTTTTCCGCGAGCTTTTCGGCGCGTTCTATAGTCCGGTTTGCTATCGAAAGTTTTCCAATCCCTCTTTCAACAAGATGTTTAGCGGCAATTTCTGCGGTCTCCCCGGCACCAATTACCAGGGCAGATTTTTTATTAAGCGTTGAAAATATCTTTTCAATTAATTGAACCGCAGCATAACTTACAGTTACCGCTCCTTCACTAATACCTGTTTCGGTAATTGCCCTTTTGCCAACTCTGATTGCAGTATCAAAAATTCTTTTCATCAGGAAACCGGAAAAGTGCATTTCATCAGCAATTTCCATTGATTCTTTTACCTGTTTGAAAATTTGGTTATCACCAATCAGCAGCGAGTCTATTCCAGTTGCAACGCTAAATAAATGATCGAGAGCAGTCTGGGAAATAAAATGATGGAAATGTTCAGAGCTGCTTCCATTTTGTGATTTATACTCTGTAAGAAAATTTTGAATATCCTGTGAGTTTATATTCTGGTTAAGGGGTAAACCATAAATTTCCGTTCTGTTGCATGTTGATATTACAAGACCTTCTTTAAGGAGTTTTCCTTTAATATCATTAATAAATTTTCTTACTTCCTCATCCTGTAAATAAAGAGATTCCCTGACATTAACAGGAGCAGTATGATGATTTATGGAAACAGCTATTAAGTTCATCTTAATAAAACGAGTGAAAACTTTTTGCGAGAAAATTGCTAATCATCGTTGACATAATTGCCATTACAAATCCAATAATAGATAGCACAACAATTTTTTTCCCCCGCCACTTTCCTAAACTTTTGCTGAGAATACCCAAACCGTAAAGTATCCACACAAAGAAAGAACTAATTAGTTTCGGATCGGAATAGGAAAAATCCGGGAAAGCTTTTGGCAGCCAGATAACACCAATACTCATTGCAATTGTAAGAAGGACAAAACCAATTACTGCGGAGAGATAGCTGAGTCTTTCGAGAACTTCAAGGCTCGGCAGCTTATTAAAAATCAAACCAAATTTATTCAATTTAATATCTTTATAAAGAAGAAGATAAAGGAATCCATATACAGCAGAAATTGTAAAACCTGAAAGCCCAAGTAAAGCTGTAAACACGTGAGAACCCAGCAGATTATTTCTAAGCACTTCTTTTACTTCTGCTAAATCTTCAATAAAAACCGAGGAGATTACCTGGAAAAATATGGATATGATTATAATGAATAGACCCGTCCCGCGTATGTCGGTTAAAAGCTCAAGGATGAAATATGAAAAGCTGACCGAGAAAGCAAGTACAGTAAAAATCTCAAATACATTTGTAATGGGGGGATGATTAAAAGCTATTGTCCGGGAGAGCAGGTACGTTAAATGTATTAATAAAGTTGTGAACAGGCTAAGTCGCGCAAATTCAAAACGGCGTTTGCCCGCTTTCATAAAATCAAAAGAATAAGCCCCAACTGTAACAATGTAAAGAAAAGGGAGTAGGTTGTTAAGAAAGTCTATAAAAGTATTCATAAAAAAACTCAATATGACCGATGGTTCAAAAATAGAAAAATTAATATTTCAAAACAATTGACTAATTAGTCATATTGAGATTTTCAATAATAAGCTATTGATTTCCAAGAATAATTGGCAATCCCTCCTTACCCGAACCAATAATAACAATTTTTGTATTGCTGGAACTTGCCAGCTTTTCAGTAGCTTCTATACCTTTCCATTTTAATAATTGATCACTGATACCTTTGGAAACAATGTCCTGGAAATCAGCGATACCTTTAGCTTCAATCCTTTTCCTTTCGGCTTCCTGTGTTTCTCTCTGAAGAATAAACTGCATTCTCTGACTTTCCTGTTCAGCTTTAAGTTTTTCTTCAATTGCTCCTGTTAATCCTGGCGGAAGAATAATTTGTCGCAGAGGTGCCGCTTCTAAAGTTATTCCTCTTGGTTGAACAAGTTTTGCAAGATCTGTTTCTATTCGTTTTGAAAGAATTTCTCTTTCTTCTGTGTAAAGAGCTTTAGCATCATAACTGGCGGTCACACCGCGGACAACCGATCTGAACTGGGGAATAAGAATTTTTTCAACGTAATTCTCTCCTACAGTTTTATAAATTTTATTTGCATTTGCAAAACTAAGACTGTACAGCAAACTAATCTCAAGCTCAACACTCAAACCTTCTTTTGAAGGAACGTTCATGGTTTCCTTTATTTCCTGGGTACGGGCATCAAACTTAACAACGTTTGCCATCGGGTTAACAAAATTAACTCCGGGATATAAAGTGTTATCACTTACGTTTCCAAAGAAATCAATTACACCAACATGACCGGCGGGAATAACAGTCCAGAATTGAAGTAATGTAATTAAACCGGCAACAGCTAAACCTACCAGAGCAAAGTTTGCTTCTGGTTTGTTAAATCTCTTTTTAGCATTTAAATAAACCAGTGCTGCTACAACAGCAGCAAGAAGAGCTAAAATAAATAACATAATCATCCTCACTTTCTGAAAATAAAACCCAAAGACCATCGTAAAATAATGAAAATATCTTTAGGGATTTTTAAAGGTTAAGAGCAGAGAGTAGAGAGCAAAGGTTTTTTTCAAACTTCTTGCCCTATATCCCGTATTATTATTTTTTATACTCTTTCAAAAATCCTGTGAACTCTATACGGTGGGATTCTTCCATTCCAAGAAGTTGAATACAAAGATCCTGAGTTACATAATCAACACCATCACACATTTTAATTAGTTTGTTGTACTGCTTTATTGCTCCGTTTTCTGCTTCAATAACGCCCTCAATTACCGATACAACATTTGTTGTATCTTCAAGAGTTTGCAGCTTTGTTTGTACAGCTTTAAAATCTAACGAACCCGGAACTGTTCCCCCGAGTTCTTTAATTCTTTTTGCAAGTCTCTGTGCGTGTGTTATTTCTTCAGTAATATCTACAGCAAGAGATTTTTTTATTTCTTCTGCTCTTACACCATCAAGGTTTACAGAGTTTGAAATGTAGTTCATTACTGTTTCTATCTCCATCCAGTAACCTTTAGTAAGATTATCAATAATAGTTTTTTTTGAAGCCATTTTATTCTCCTATAATTATTTTTTTTATAAGTTTTGGTGGAACAACTTTGTTCTCAGAAAACCCAACAAAGTTTTTAAATTTCTTTTCAGCAGCTAAAATGCTTTTTTTATCATCAGAAAAGATTTCTGCAATAATGTCACCGCTTTTAATTTTATCCCCGATTTTGTAATTAAAAATTATTCCCGCTTTTGGATCAATTTTGTCTTCTTTTTTTGTTCGTCCGGCACCAAGCTCAACCGCAGCCATTCCAAGTTCAAATGTATTAACAGATTTTAAATAACCATTCACAGATGATTTGATGATTCTTCTGAAAGATGGTTTTGGATATTTATCAGGATTTTTAATATAGCTTTCATCTCCGCCCTGCGCCCGTACTATTTCAATTAATTTTTTAAATGCTTTCCCATTTTTAATTTGTTCTTCAGCATAAGCATCGCCAGCTATTTTAGTTTTTGTTTTCCCACCGAGAAAAATCATTGCCCCGGCAAGCTTAATGCATAATTCATAGAGATCATTTTTTAATTCTCCCTTAAGAATTAAAATAGATTCGTAAACCTCTAACCAGTTACCAATATAATTTCCCAGCGGCTGGTTCATATCGGTTATGAATGCAACTACTTTTTTATCAAACATTTTTGCTGTAGAGATAAGAGATTGTGCAAGTTCAACAGCATCTTTTTCTTTACGCATAAAAGCGCCGTTCCCGGTTTTAACATCGAGCACAAGTCCATCTATTCCTTCTGCAAGCTTTTTACTCATAATGCTTGCAGTAATTAATGGAATAGATTCAACTGTTGCTGTTACATCTCTTAAAGAGTAAATCATTTTATCTGCAGGGGCAATATCTCTTGTCTGTCCTATCAGAACAGCACCGCATTTTTTTAAAACTTTTTTATACTCATTAATTGATAGGTCCGTTCTAAAACCTGGAATTGATTCAAGCTTATCAAGAGTTCCGCCGGTATGCCCGAGTCCCCTTCCGGAAATCATTGGAACTTTAACTCCGGCAGTAGCAGCAATAGGAGCTATAATCAATGAGGTTTTATCACCAACACCACCGGTTGAGTGTTTATCTATTTTAACTCCCGGGATAGAATTTAAATTTAAAACTTTACCGCTATACAGCATTGAGTTGGTAAGGTAAGATGTCTCTTTTGAATTCATTCCCTTAAGAAACGCAGCCATTAGAAATGCGGAGAACTGGTAATCGGGGATTGTATTTTTTGTATAGCCCGAAATAAGAAAATCAATTTCTTCTTGTTCTAATGCTTTGCCATTTCTTTTTTTCCGTATAAGATTAATGGTAATCATATAGTAAAATTAAGAATAATAATTATTTGTAACCCCTTCCATTATTATTTATTTTTATCCCTCATTATTAAGAATGATAGGATAAAATGTTTTTTAAAAGAAGAACTCATACTTGCGGAGAATTGCGTCAGGAAAATATAGAAAATGATGTTGTACTTAATGGCTGGGTTGATACAAGAAGAGATTTGGGCGGATTAATTTTTATTGATCTCCGTGACCGCTATGGAATTACCCAGGTTGTGTTTGAACCTTCATTTGATAAAGAGGCTCACGAGCTTGCTGGAAAATTAAGGAATGAGTTTGTTATTTCGGTTGAAGGAACTGTTAGAAAACGCCCGCCCGAAACTGATAATCCTAAAATTCCAACAGGGCATATTGATGTAATGGTAAAAAAACTTCTAATTCTTAATGAAGCACAAACTACGCCTTTCCCCATCAGCGATGAAGTAAATGCAAGCGAAGATTTAAGATTAAAATACCGCTACCTCGATTTGCGGCGACCAACTGTTCAGAAAAATTTTCTTCTTCGTCATAAGATGGCTCAGTTAACAAGAGAGTACTTTGATAAAAATGGTTTTGTTGAAATCGAAACTCCGATACTTATGAAAAGTACGCCGGAAGGTGCAAGAGATTACCTTGTACCAAGCAGGGTTCATAAAGGAAAATTTTATGCTCTCCCGCAATCACCGCAGACATATAAACAAATTTTAATGGTGTCGGGATTTGACCGTTATTTCCAGATTGTAAAATGTTTCCGCGATGAAGATTTAAGAGCAGACCGCCAACCCGAGTTTACTCAAATTGATGTTGAAATGTCTTTTGCAGATACGGAAGATATTTTTCAAATAACTGAAGGTTTGATGAAAATTGTGTTTAAAGAAATCTGGAATAAAAATCTTGAGCTTCCGCTCCCCAGGTTAACTTTTGACGAAGCTATGGAAAAATTTGGGAGTGACAAACCCGATCTTCGTTTTAATCTTGAAATGAAAACACTGAATCACGTTTTTGAAAAGACAACTTTCAAGGTTTTCCAGGATCAATTAAAAGCTAAAGGAATTATTACAGGACTTTTAGCCCCGGGGTGCGGAGAGTATACAAGAAACCAGCTTGATGTTCTTACAGATTTTGTAAAGAAGCTTGGTGCTTCCGGGTTAATCTGGATAAGAGTTAAAGAGTCTGCAAATGGCGGAGAACTTGAAGCTCCTGTAATGAAATTTTTTACCGAAGAGGAAAAACAAAAACTTATTAAGACCATTGGAGCAAAACCCGGAGATTTAATTTTTATTATTACCGGGCAGCGTATAAAAGCCCTTACAACAATGGGTCTGCTGAGATTAGAAATGGCGAAGAGACTCAATCTTATTAAGCCTGATGCGGAACCAAAATTATTATGGGTCACGGATTTCCCTTTATTTGAATGGGATGAACAGACAAAAAGATTTTATGCTATGCATCATCCGTTTACTTCACCAAGACTTGAAGATGTTGAATTAATGGAATCTGATCCTGCAAATGTTAAAGCAAGAGCTTATGATCTCGTTCTTAATGGAAATGAATTAGCCGGTGGAAGCATAAGAATTCATAATGTTGATTTACAGCAAAAGATGTTTAAGGCTCTCGGGATTTCTAAAGAAGAAGCAGAACAAAAATTTGGGTTCCTGTTGAATGCATTTAAATACGGTGCCCCTCCGCATGGAGGAATTGCTTTTGGATTTGACAGGATGACCATGCTGTTTGCCGGCGAAAGTTCTATCCGCGATGTAATTGCTTTTCCAAAAACTGCAAGCGCTGTTTCACTTATGGATGATTGTCCCTCTGAGGTTAGTGAAGAGCAATTGAAGGAATTGCATTTAAAAATCAGGTGAGTTTTTTTATGCTTTCAGGAAGCAGCTCATGAAGATGCGGATGAGTTTCAACCAGACGCATTATATCTGCCAAATCTTTTTGCCTTTTGCTTTTTCTTCTTTCTTCATCTGAATAAGCCCATATTTTTCCTTTTAAAACATCCTCTAAAACCGCAACTTTCATAGTGTATCCAAATATTTTTTTTTCAGATGCATTAGTAATAAATGATAGATATCTTTCATCTGTTTGTAACTGAATCCGTAAATCAGAATCCGGATGTTTTAAGTTAATGCTATGTTTGAATTTATCAATTCTAAAAACATTTTTTATAAGGCTCAAAAGTTTCTCAGTATCTTTAATTGCAAGAACTATATCCAAATCAAGGCTTGCAACCGGTTCTGCGTAAGCATTTACGGCTAAACCGCCAATTACACAATAATCAATTTTCAATTCATCAAGCTTATCAAGAAATAATTGAATAATATCGCTTTTCCCATTTGCTATTTTATTTAGAAACGCTTTCTCTGTCATTTAATAATTTCTTTTCATATTCATCAATAAGATAATCATATTTTCCAAAATTTATGTTGATTATTTCCTTAAGTCTTTGGGCATCAAACAAATTTCCTTTGATGACCAAAGAAAGCTTATCATAATATTTTCGCAAATCACTATCCTTTATTTTATTCTCACCGGAAATTAATGTTTCAACATATCCCCCAGGTATTTTTCGAGTGAAGTGTCCTATTCTCCATTTTTTTTCACCGAATTTTTCCTTTAGCAGACCAGAAGTATCAATACCGGATTTTAAATTTCTCCAATATTCCGTTGCGGGTAATCTGGCTAAAAGGGATTCGGTTAAGGAATAAGGGTCAATAACATGAACATTCTTTCCAGCAAAAAACCCGTAGTAGCCAATAGTACCGCGAACAACTAATTTTAAATTATTTTCTTTAGCATAAATTCCATCTCTTACCCAATTGTGCGAGAAAAGATTTTTTTCTGAGATGTTGTTTAACAATCCCGCATTGTTATAATACCAGAATCTTTCATCCGCAATACCATCCTGGGTTTGAGTAATAAAAGGTCCGAACCTGAAAGCTTTAATTATTTTTGGTCCAAGACCATAATATTTATTATAAAAAATAGTCGGTTTTGGAGAAAGCAATCCCACAACTATAACCATAGCCAAACCAACAGATAATTTCTTATAGGATTTTATTTCAATTTTTAAAAGAATTATAGACGAGCAGACTAAAGGCGCAGATAAAAATCTTCCACTCATAAAATCTCCTCCAATATTAATAATATAGATAAGATAGAGCGCCAACCCGATTAATAGTGGAAGCATTGATTTATTTTTGGTTATGAAAGGAATTAAGAAAGCAACTGTTATAACAAAAGGAGTAATTGGATCCAGATAAACAGAATTTAAAAGATAAATTAAACCCTGGTAAGCAAGTTCAATTGTACTTATACCTGTATTTAATTTTGCATATGCAGTGTTGGGAAAGAGAAACCCATAATAAAACAAGGAAAATATTTCCCAGATAATAAATGGAAGAAACCCGGTTAGCAGTATTAAAATTCCTTTTAAGCGGTTTCCTTTTAAATAAGTTAAAAGTAATGACGGAAGAAAAATCAAAATCAAATCCATTCTGTTTAGAATGGCAAATGAAGTTATGAGAGAAAGCATTAAGAGTTTTTTCTCTCCATCTGCATTCTTGAAATAAACGATAAAAAACAGAATTATAAGTAAATGCGAAAGTGGATTTTCAAGACCAGATGTCGAAAAGTCAATAAAAGATTTTGAAAAGATTAGAATTAACCCGACCAGAATTGAGTTTAATAAAGAATTTGAAAGTTTATTAAGAAGTAAGAATACCGAAAGACAGGAAATTATAATTGAAATAATGATGCTGGTATAATAGATTTCATTCGTAAAAAAATAAAAAGCAGATAATAGAAACATCCACAAAGGATGGGTGTAAGCCTGAACTCTTTCACTTATATTCCAGGTAAGTCCGTAACCATTTATAAAATTATCAATTGTCCTGAAGGTTATATACGCATCATCACAAAGCCAGGCGCTGATAAATACAATTAACAAAAATAAACTTAACAAAAGAATTATTATCCAATTCTTTTTATTTATTTTATCCAGAAGATTCATTGCCAATTTTTGATTTATGGCATCTTGCTTCAAGTATTACGCCATTATGAGAGGCATTTTTTTATCTGGTTAAAAGAAAATAGCTTTTTGATGAGGAATCAATCGGAATGAACGAAGAAAAATTTAAAAAAAGAAAGCATCCCGATTAACCGGGATGCCTCCCTCCTGGATTAAGATTGAGAGAGTAACACAATATATCCAGGCGAAATATTTTATTTTTTATTCAGTATTTTTTTGTATTCACACTCAAAGTTTTAATAATTACGTTCATATTTATTCTTGCCAGGATACGATTTCATATTGACCAGTTCCAGGATAGAATGGGGGAGACATAAGCGCTAATCTGCTATCGTATTTATATGCTCTTGTAAATCCACCTCCGTTAATAACACCGATTTGAACGCGGGTTTTATTTTGGATTCCTCCAAGTAAATTTATTTTACCGCAGACAACCGGAAAGCTTGGCCATCCAGCACCAAAGCCGCCGGTTTCACAGTAAATACTTGCCTGAACATTTATATTATTTTGGTTTGCAATATTATCAGTTATAAGAACATTCTTTTTAGCAACTATTCCTAATATGTCTGTAGAGTTTGGATTCGTTCTCGGGTCCGATTTATAAACCACATCATCATCAAGATAAACTGAGTTATCTGTTCCAATTGTAAATTGACCTTTCACTGTACCTTGCATTTTAACATCCCCACCTTTTATAAAAACTGCTCCGTTAGCTGAAAACGATGCGGATGGTACAGTGTTCTGGTTTACAGTATTTCCTTTGCTGTCAACAATTTTATATGAAATTGAATCTACTTTAAAAGTTAAGTAGAATGTTTCGCCACCTTTTAAATTAAAAGTTACTCCACCTTTTGATGCAGCAGCTTCAACATTACTTATGCCATCATTTGTAAGAGGAAGATTTACTCCTTGTTCAAAGCCTCCGTAAAAATAAGGTTTATCATTTGTTTCATTCTGATAGTAATTTACTTTACCATTTGTAGTTGCCTTTCCCCAGAATACAGGATGATTATATGCATTTATATTTCCTTGTGAGTGGAAAGGACCATATATCGTATCGGCATTTGTCCAGTAAAGATTTGAAGGATCATCTGTTGACATATAAGCAAATTTGGAAAAGCTGCTTGGTGCAAGAGTTACCTCTACGGTGTGCATAGTTCCCTGGTATGAGCCAGTTGCAGTAATCTTTTTAATATTTCTTATGGCATCAAGAGTCTCTACGTTTGCATTAATTTTTCCACCTTTCAAATCAAGGTTTGAAAATCCTTTATCCCAGCCATTATCGAAAAATATCTGGTTGGCAGCCAGGTTTGCTGAACTAACTGCAAGTTCATGTGCAATCGTCTGGTTATAGTATTCTAAAGAATTATCTACAGCGCGGCTGGAAATATTTCCTAAATTTTTTCCTATCACAAGAAAGATTAAACTAAAACCAGCTACTACTAAAAGTGTTGCCTTACCATTCATTGTATTGACTCCTTATCTATTATTTAAATTCTGAGATGCTAATCGAATCTGTCTCCAGAAAACCGTTGAATACTGGTTATCATAGGCATTGACATTTTCGACCGAAACATTTATTTGCATACTATGAATCTGACCAGGTACAGTTATGGGAAACTTTAATGTATCATCAAAGACATCAAAGTAAACCAGCTTAAATTCAGTTACTCCAAGATTAACCTGAACAGCTGGACCTCCGTTTATTACTCGGTATAAATATCTATCACGGGGGTTAGGAGTTGTAAGAATTTCACTTGGGGATCCTGTGTAGTAATACATTGTATCTACATTCCCATCAGCTTCAATATCAGTTAAGAATTTTATTTTATTTGAATCAGCCATAATTATGGACTGGGAAGGAAATGGAATTTTATTCCAGTCTTTGCAATATCCAATTTTTCTGAAATCTGTTTCAAGAATTTGTACGACAGTTGAAATATTCTGCTGGCTTATTAATTCTCCGGAATTATTATAAGTGTTTTCAGCCGCAGCATCGTTCATCCGGAAAATAATTATCAATAACATTCCGCCAATAATTGTTGAACCAAGTATATCAAGTAAGCTGCTAAATCCCATTGTATTCTCCTTATCTAAAAAACCAATAACTATAAATTGTTGACATTGTAATTACATCTTTCATGTAAGGGCTGGTAACAGTAACAGTAAGTATTTTATTCCAGGTTTTATTATGAGAAGCAACATCAGGATTATTTTCATCAACATAATCCACAGTACATGAATAATAAAAAACCGCAGAGGGCATAGATGAATCAGCACCTGAGTAACCATTAAAATCATCAAAGTCATTAAAAGTTGAACGCACTTCGCCGCTTTCGGGTCCCATGGTAGCTGAAAGGAATTTAACATCAGTAATTGAGGTGCTGTCGGTTGACTGATCAAAGGCTTTATTTTTTGCTTCCTGTATTATCGAAGTAGCAATAGAGGTAGCGAGAAAATTATATTTTGTTTCATCAAGAACCGTATCACTAATTAGAAAGCTGCTGTTAACACGTAATACTGTTGTTGATAACAAAATCATCGCTCCTAAAGCAAGCATCATTTGTCCGGTATTCATTCTCAGTATCCTTATTTGTTTTTATTTGAATCCTTTGCGAGTCATCCAAACCGTGGTGAGCGAGGGCAATTTTATTGACTCCACCCTCTATAGCCAAACAGTTTGCCAGTCCTCAAAAAGCGCGAAAATAAATTATAAACTCAGTTTCTTATTTACTGGCACAATAATTTTTTGACGCATGTTGAGACTGTTTCTTGAAATTATTCTTTAAAAAAATTTTGAAATGCATATAGCCTTAATTTTAGTAAAAACCTAATCCTATCTGGAATAAAAAGACTTCAAAAAAATCCTGAGATTTGTAGATCAATGGTAGCACAAACCAATCGTTTAAGTTAAAAGCAAAAGTGGCGGAAAATTAATATGGTATTATTCTCGATGAGATATGAGTAATTCTTAACAGCAGGTTCAAAACAAAATAATGATTAGAAGATTTAATAATGTTTGCAAATTTATCTTAAAATGAAATTAACATAATAGTACATAGTAATATTTACGATTAGTAGTAGGATTTAAAGGTAAAAGCTACAAAAATTTTTTCGATCTGTTAAGAGGAAAAATATCCTACTATTAATAATATAGAATTTACTTTTTTGCTGGCACGCTTTTTATAACTAAGGTAATGAAATGGTAAACCAAATGTTTTTTGAAAAATTTATTGAGTTTGTAACTGGTTTTGCAAGTGAAAATACAGAAGCAAAAATTACTTCGTAAGGAAATATTTACAAAAACCTGTTAAATGAGTGAAGTATTTTTTACGTGTAATGTAAAAGTTATCAAGAAAATTTGTATCAGGAAAAAAAAGAAAGATTAAAAATTGGGACAGCAACAAATTTTACTAATAGTCTTAGGAATAATAGTTATAGGAATTGCTATTGCTATCTCAATGCAGTTATTCAGACAAGGAGCAATAGACAATAAGAGAGATCTTCTGGTAAATGAATGCAACAGCCTCGCTTCAATTGCAATTGGATATTATAAAAAGCCAAAAGAGTTTGGAGGCGGTGGAAGATCTTTTATTGGCTGGCAAATACCCGGAAGCATGCAGGTAACTACCACAGGCAGCTATACTATTTCCAATGCTTCAGTTGATGAGTTGGAAATTATTGGCACAGGAACTGAGGTGGTGACCGGATCAGATTCTTTAGAAGTAAGAACAACTGTAACGGGAGATTCTTATACAACACTAATAATAAGATGATGTTCGCTTTAATTAACTAAATAAAAAAACTAACTAACTAATTTCAACAAACAAAGGAGATCTCAATGGGTCAACAACAACTTCTCTTAATCGTACTTGGCGTTATCGTAGTAGGTATCGCTGTAGTTGTTGGTATCAACTTGTTCAATGCTAACGCTGTTTCTTCAAACAGAGATGGTGTAGTATCCGACTTAAATAACCTTGGTGCAATGGCACAGCAGCATTATAAGAAACCAGGATCAATGGGCGGCGGCTCAAACACATTCAATGGTTCAGTTGCTGGATCAACATCATGGACAATCCCAACACAGCTTGATACAACAGCAAACGGAACATATACTGCAACAGTAAATGCACAGTCTGTTACAATAGTTGGAACCGGAACAGAAAAGAATGATGCCGGACAATATGTTAAACATACTGCTACTGTTACACCAACAAGCATCACAGTAGCTTTAACTCAGTAAAATGTTGTAACAATGTTCAATTAAAATATTGAGCAAACAAAATAGCTGATAAATGAAAACTTTATCAGCTTTTTTATTTTTAAAAAGAATTATCAGCAAGGCTAAATAGATTAATTTATAGTAATTATTTCTTAATGGATTAATTAGATACGCGTAAAAGGTACTTATATCATCAATTTTTTTGGAATAGGAATTGAACCATAGATATCTCAATGGTAAACAAAGTAGATATAAGCTGAATTTTAGGACATACTGAACATAAGACGATATTTACTTTAAGGAAGAGTTATTATTAACAAACAAAGGAGATCTCAATGGGTCAACAACAACTTCTCTTAATCGTACTTGGCGTTATCGTAGTAGGTATCGCTGTAGTTGTTGGTATCAACTTGTTCAATGCTAACGCTGTTTCTTCAAACAGAGATGGTGTAGTATCCGACTTAAATAACCTTGGTGCAATGGCACAGCAGCATTATAAGAAACCAGGATCAATGGGCGGCGGCTCAAACACATTCAATGGTTCAGTTGCTGGATCAACATCATGGACAATCCCAACACAGCTTGATACAACAGCAAACGGAACATATACTGCAACAGTAAATGCACAGTCTGTTACAATAGTTGGAACCGGAACAGAAAAGAATGATGCCGGACAATTTATTAAACATACTGCTACTGTTACACCTTCAAGTATAACAGTTGCTTTAACGCAATAAAATATCTGAAATTGTTTAATTAGAAAATTAAACAAAAATCTTAGATGGCTGATAAATGAAAACTTTATCAGCCTTTTTTTATTGTTAAAATAGAAGCAGCAAGATGTTTACAAGAATTTTCATGTTATTGTGCTTATCAATTATCTACCTGCATCCTAAAAGAAATTGGTAATTCTTTCTAAACAATTCCTAATAAATATGCGAAAAGGGAAGGTATAAACTTAATTTGTTTTGGAATGAGAATTGAGACATTCCTTCAAAACAAAATAAACGAGAATATAATTATGGTTGAATTTAAGTTCACGGCACAGAAAGTAAATGGACAAACAATAAGCGGGTCACTCTCTGCCAATACTGTAACGGAAGGTAAAAAGAAAATCTACCGGCTTGCCGAAAAAAATCAGTTAAAGGTAAATTTGATTGAGAAAAAAGTTACCTTCATTTATAAAGCTCGTAAAGGAAAAGAAAAACCAATTAGGGGCGAACAGAAGGCTTATACTAAAAAAGAAGTTGAAGATGCTTTAAGCAAACTTGGTTTTGATGTTCTTTCAATAAATAGAAAATTAATTGATTTCCAATCTAAACCTCCCCAGGCTGAACTCGTTACTTTTGTTAAAATAAGTGCAGAGCTTCTTGAACAGAAACTTCCTTATGGTGAAATCCTAACTCTTCTTATTAATGACACAGAAAATAAAACTCTCCGTGAAACTTTAAAGGAAATTAATAATGATCTTAAAAAAGGTGCCGATAGCGAAGCTACACTTTTAAAGTACCAGAATATTTTTGGAAAGTTTACTGCCTATATGTTGGGGCTTGCTTCAAAGAGCGGTAACATGACAGAAATTTACAGAGCAACTGCAAAATTTCTTGAGAGAAGGCAGGAGTTTAAAAAGAACATGAGGAGTGCTTTAATAACTCCGGCAGTTACATTGTTTGTTCTTTTTCTTGCAGTGCTTTTTTATGTGGGCTATATATTTCCGGAAACTGCAAAGCTATTTGTTAAGTTCGGAATTGATCTTCCTCCTATGACAGCGTTTACACTTGGTATGAGTGATTTTCTAATAAAGAATTCTATTCTCGTTGGAGCTTTAACAATTCTTCCTCCTCTTGTATTATGGCGGTTTGCTCTCACAAAAAAAGGCGGTTATATAATTGATAAATATATTATTAAAATTCCGGTAATCGGATCTTTAATTCACAAAACCCTGATTGAAGTTTACTGCCGTGTATTTTACACACTTTATAGCGGCTCTGCTGAAAGTATTGAACCAATAAGAATAGCTGCTGAAGCTACCGGGAACAAATACTTTGAAGAAAGAATAAAAAACGTAGCTATACCTTTAATGATCAAACGTGGTGTGGGTGTAACAGACGCATTTACTGCAACCGGCGTATTTACAGAAACGGCTCTTTCAAGGCTGCACTCAGGGGAAGAAACGGGTACACTAAAAAATACAAGTCTGCAGCTTGCCAACTATTATGAAAGCGAAACAGTTTATAAACTGAAAAACTTTATTGAGTTTGTTCAGATATCGATCGCAATGATAATTATGGTTGTTATGATTGCACTTACACTTGTATCTGCCGAAACAGCGACAGTAAGACCCAAAACACCTGGCGCATCGAACCAGATTCAGGTTGAAAAAAATATAGCATTTAAAAGTACAGACATTAAAAAGCCTGTACTCGATATATAAATGAATTTAAAAAATAATTATTCTTTTTAATGTTGAATAAAAATTATGATTGAAACCAATCTTGAAATGACCGATAAAATCGGCTACCTCCTTTTTAAGAAAGGAATAATTGACGGCGTGATGCTGGAGAAAGCATTACAAGCCAAGAATAATGATAACAGCAAGATTAAACGAAACCTTGCCCAGATCCTTGTTCAGGAATTTGGATACGATCATGACCAGATTTTCAGGGAAGTAGCAATTCTTTACGCTTTCCGCGAATTAGATGTTGCGATCGAAGAAATTCCGCCTCAAAAAATTATTGCAATAAAGCAGCTGGTTAATAATTCCGCTGACGGTATTAAGCAGCAGATACTTGAACATAAAGTTTTACCATTTATGTATGATGAAAGAATTAAAGATAAATTAATTCTTGCGGCAGTAGATCCAACAGACAGGAATATTCCTAAAATTGCTTTCGGTTTAAATGCAAAAAAATATGAAGTCCTTTTTATAAGAAAAAAAGATTATGAAAAATTAGTCAACATAATAATTCCTCCGGAAAACGTTTTTCTAAAAATGATGGAGGAAGCGGATAACAATGAACTTCATATTGAGAAGGAAGAATCTTTAGATGAAGAAGCACTGGATGCAGAAATAAATAAAAGTGCGCTAATAAATCTGGTGGAAGGTGCTCTTGTTGAAGGCGTTAGAAAAGGTGCGAGTGATATTCATTTCGTTCCCAAACCCGGGAACAGAACAGAAATATTAATCCGTATAGATGGTAACCTTCAGCCATGGCATGTTCAGGATGGAACTCTTCCCGAAGCTGTGGTTGCTGTTGTTAAAGACCGCTCAAAAGGAATGGATCGTTTTGAAAGAGAAATGGCGCAGGATGGTTTTATTCAGAGAGAAATTGACGGACAGGTAATAAGATTCAGAGTTTCGGTTTTGCCAACAGTTGGTACAGAACTGAAAAATAAATTTGAAAGTGTGGTAATAAGAATTCTTGATGACAGAAAAGTAATTAAGGATCTCGACAAACTTGGTTTAGCCGGTTATGCGCGCAAAGCTTTTGAAAAAGCAATCAAGCAGCCGCAGGGAATGGTAATACTAACAGGGCCAACGGGAAGCGGTAAAAGTACAACACTTGTTGCTGCGCTTCACCAGGTTATAGATCCAACAGTAAATGTTCTTACAGTTGAGGATCCTGTTGAGTATGTTATTAATGGTGCACGCCAGCTTAAGATAGGATTTAAAATGGGGTTTGATCAGGCAATCAGATCAATACTTCGTCACGATCCCGATATAGTACTTGTTGGTGAGATGAGAGACAAAGAAACTGCCGAGGTTGCAATTAAACTTGCTAACACCGGTCACTTAACTTTTTCAACATTGCACACCAATGATGCACCAAGCGCAGTTGCACGTTTATATAAAATGGGCATAGAACCTTTCCTTATTGCCTATGCAATTAATATTATTGTTGCTCAAAGATTAATAAGACGACTATGTGATAACTGCAAAAAGAAAGTTAATAAAATTGATGAGGCAATAGTTGAACATCTGAATCTTAAAGAAGATGAATGGAAGAACCTGACTTTTTACGAAGCCAAAGGTTGTGCAAAGTGCAATAATACTGGTTATAAAGGTAGAATTGCCATTCACGAAGCTTTGTACTTTACAAAAGAAATACGTCAGACAATAGTTCGCTCTGGTATTGAAGTTGATGAAGAAAAGATCAGAACACAGGCTAAAGCCGATGGAATGTTGTCTCTTCGGGATACAGGTATAGAAAAAGTGAAATTGGGAATTACATCATTTGAAGAAGTAATATCAGGAACATCGGATGAGTAAAATATTCCAGAATGGAACAAGTAAGAATTACAAAACATTAAAAAGTAACAAGATATAAGAAAATAAATTGGCAGTCACAAAAGAAAAAAATATTCTAGAAAAGTTTTCCAAAGCAATCCCCGAAGCTTTAATCGGACCCGATAGGGTTAATTTCATTTTAGAGAATATCGAAAAGCTGGCATCCGAGGAAAGAATTGCTTTAAGAAATCTGTTTAATAAATTTTTAACCAGTATGATAGAAAGAGATGCTTCCGATATTGAAATTGGCGGACACGGAAATACCGCAAACATCTGGATGAGAATTTATGGCAAGAAGCATAGAATAGAAGATCTTCCAACATTTACTCTTGATGAATCAGCAACATTAATTATTAATCTGCTTAATTCGAACCAGAGAAAATATCTTTCTCTAACAAGAAATCTCGATTTCAGTTATACATTTTTTTATGACAGAAGAAATATTAATCAAAGATTCAGAGCTGATGCTTACTATGACCTTGATACTCTTGCTCTTAATATGAGAGCAATAAACCAATCTATAAGACCTCTTAAATCTCTCGGCTTTCATCCTAATGTAGTTAAGATGATGAGCCATAATTATATTAAATTCGGTTTATCTCTTGTAACAGGAATAACCGGTTCAGGTAAATCTACAACGCTCGATTCATTTATTGATTTTCATAATAACTTTGATCCATGCCATATAGTAATTGTTGCGGCACCAATTGAATATGTCCACCCATCCAAAGTCTCCATTATAAGGCATAGAGAAGTTGGAAGAGATGTTCTTACTTTTAAAGATGGTGTTATACAGGCACTAAGACAGGACCCGGATATAATAATAATTGGTGAAATGAGAGATCCTGACACAATTATGGCAGCCCTTGAAGTAACAGATACAGGTCATAAAGTTTTTTCAACTCTCCATACATCTTCAGCCACAGAATCTATTGATAGAATTATAGCAGAAGTTAATCCTTATGAGCAGGAACGTGTAAGAAACAGGTTAGCCGATGTTTTGGTAACTGTTGTTTCACAAAAACTTGTTCCAAGTTTAGATGGAAAGCGTGTTATGGCTAAAGAAGTTTTATTTGCCACACCAAGTGTTAAGGCTGCAATAAAAAATAATAACACAAGTGAAATTTATATGATGATTAACCAGGGCGGCAATATGGGAATGATAACAATGGAACAGGATTTAAAACGCTTATATCTCGAAAAGAAAATATCACTGGAAAACGCGGTTGCGTATGCGAATAATAAAACCAGAATTCAACAACTATTAACGGCGGCATAAAAATGAAACCCTTAATATGTATTTATTGCGAAGGCAATGATACCAAAGTAGCTGTAGTCTCAAAGGTTAATGGCAAACTTATGGTTCTAAAAACAGCAGGCGTGGATTTCGTCCAGCCTACCATTGACCTTGAAGAAGGTATCTCAAACCTTAGTATCGAAGGAACCGAATTAGATTTAGAAAAAATTCAGGCCCAGGATACTGCACTTGAGAGTAAAATGGCAGCCTCCACTGTTACAACTCTTGCCAATAATTTAGCGGGAATTAATCTTGACAAAAGTTTATTTATTCCTGCATTAACAGAACCTGCACTTCACTACCATATTTACGAAGGTTCAAAACAACTTGCCACTGCAAAAGTGGCCGATGATATAATTGATGATATACAGGAATCGAAAAACATTTCCATTGACAAGCAAAATCTTGGTTATGTTGAACTTGCCGACAAATCTCTTCTTTCTGTTTTTCTTGGCGGCGAAGTTGCCTGTATAAATATGATTAACTCGTTAGCACGTCACAATGGTAAAAGACATTACAAAATACCTTCTGTAAAAAGTGCAGAAATATCACTTGCGTATTATGTATCTAAAACTAAAAAGTTCTTCCCCGATGATCAGTCATTAATTGTTTACATAGGGAAAGAATACAGCAAGCTGATTTTTTTACAGGGACGTAAACTAAAACATATAGGAGCAACATTAGATATTGGTACTTTAAATCTTCATACCTATGATGTTTATTTTTCTAAAATATTACTTGAAATGGAAAATGGCGGGATATCTTCATTGGATAACATTATTGTTTGCGGTGAAGATGATTCTGAAAATCTTATTCTCTCTTTCTATGGAACATTTCCCGAAGCTAACGTTTCCCGTCTTGAATTCAGCGATGTGGACCTTGGTGGTTTATCACCGGAAGAGAAAGAAAAATTTTCTTCTTTCAGTGTCCCCGTATCAATAGCAACTGAATATTATGATGAACTTGAAAATTTATATACCGGAATAAATCTGTTACCCAAATATGTAAGAGAAGATCAGAAAATCTTCCAGTTTGGATGGCATGGATATGCAATGCTTCCATTGCTGTTTGGTGTAACTTTCTTTGCGACGCAACATGTTCTTGAAAATCAGAAAGAAATTAATCAGCTGGATGATAAGATAACCGAGCAGACAATTCTGATGAGACAGAACCAGGAAATACTGACAAAGATAGCGGAGATTGAAACAAAAATTTCAGGTTTTGATCAAACCCAATCTATTCTTGATTCTGCATCGGCAGGTACCGGAGTCTGGCATCAGTTATTAAACCAGGTCTCAGAATTTGTCGCCAGTAAAAATAATATGTGGATAACAAAACTGGATTTTGCCGAAGGCAAAGTTACAATAGAAGGTTATGGACTTGATAGAAAAACGCTTACAGATTTTGCATATTCTATTGAGTCAGCAATTCTAAAAAGTGTAAGTTATGAAACTCTCCGTGAGCAGAACACTTACAAATTCCTTATAACATTTGATTTATCAAACTATAAAAATAGTGTGGCACAATGAATAAGAAATTAAGAAGCACCCTCGGTCTAGTAAGTTTATTGCTGATGATAGTGTTTATCAGCGGCGTATACGTGTTCTTCTTTCAGCGCAATAAACTGAACGAAAAAAGAGCCAAGCTCGAAGAGCTAAAAGCAAATGAATATAATACTGAGCAGCTTAACCGGCAGTATCAGGATCTTTTAACCCGGTCTTCAGTGTTGGATTCAATTCTAGCCGCAAGGAAATTTAATATTCCCAAGGATCTTTCATCAATAAAGTTTTACAACTTTATTAATAATGTAAGCTCAGCTTACTCACCTCTATCTCAGGTCGATATTGAATTTCTGGAGCAGAAACAGGATAAAGAATTCTTTTACTATGAATATAAATTAAGCGGAAGAGCAACATTTAATGATCTCTTCAGCCTTATTTATTCAATTGAACAAAGCAAAGAATTGAAGAAAATAACCGCTCTGTCATTAAATAATCTTGTTGTAAATGATAAAGAGTCTATTCCAAACTTTATGGTTGGATTTACCCTGACTGCAGGAACATATTTTTCTACCACAGATCGTTTTGTTACTGCTTCATTAGTTGAAAATAATCTTACAGCAGCGCCTGTTAAAGATGCATTCTTTCCAATTTTACGGAACGAAATTCCGCCTAATGTTGATGAACTGCTTGATGTTCAGGGAGCCAAGCTTCTTGCCCTTATTCCAGAGGGAGCTTTTCTTTCCGACGGAAAAGGCAGCACATATCTTGTATGGGAAGGTGAACCGGTTTACCTGGGATACTTAACAAAAATAGATTATGAAAAGAACAAGGTAAACTTCATTCTTAACAAGGGTGGAATTATAGAAAAAGTAGAACTAGAGCTTGAAAAAGAAAAAACAAAATAAATGATTGAGAGAGTAAAAAAATGAAAACAGCACTTAATATATTTTTCGTCCTATTACTTCTGGCGGTGCAGGCTTTTCCACAGGAGTATCTTGAAAGAGAGTTTAAAGGTTCTACGAACCCGGATGAATTGGTTTCTCTTTCAGCAAATGTAAGTTTTAATAAAGCAGTAGAGCTTTTAAGTAAAATAAGTGAAAGCACTACTGGAAGAAAAATTGTTTCCACTGTCCAGTCCGATGATCCGATCGGTATAGAAATAAGCAACATGGCTTATGATAAAGCGCTTGTTGTACTGGTTCAGTATCATAATCTTACCTTTGAAGAAAAGGAAGATATAATTGTAATTAAAAGAAAAGACGATCCATCTTTAAACCGAACTCCGGAAACATATGCGTCCATAGATTCAAGAGATATAAAGATATCTGCAGTCTTCTTTGAAATGGATGTTAATGAAGCAAGGAATAGAGGAATTGACTGGAAAGTTTTATTGTCAAAGGATGGATTAACACTTGGTAGTGAAATAATCAGTGACCCAACTCCTAATTTAGGAAACACTACTGTAAATCCCCCGGATTTTAAAATAAATTCAACATCAAAATTTGATCTCGGGGAATTTTATGGTGATGCAACAGCAATGTTTAAATTCTTTGAAGAAGAAAATATTGGTGAGATTATAGCAAGTCCTAATATTATTGTTAGAGACAGGAACAAAGGCAGAATACAGGTTGGTTCTGACTTCTCAGTAAAACAGAGAGACTTTGCTGGAAACGTTATTGAAAAATTCTTCCCTACCGGTACTATTATAGAAGTAACACCATACGTTTATAATGAAGATAACGTTGACTATACTCTTCTGGATGTACTTGTTGAGAGAAGCTCTTTCGTCCAGAGTGAAACTACTTCTGAAATAAGAAAAACATCAGCACAAACACAAACCGTATTGCTTAATGGTGAAGAAGCAGTTCTTGGCGGCCTCTTTATTAATGATGAAACAACTGTCAGGACAGGTATTCCTTTCCTTAAAGACCTCCCCGCTTGGTTTTTTGGCTTGCGTTATATCTTTGGAAGTGATCAGAAAGTTACAAGGAAAAAAGAACTTGTAATTCTTTTACAAGTTGAAATTCTTCCTACACTTAAGGAAAGACTTACTTCTAATAATACAACAGAAAATTTAATTAAGAATGAAGTAGATAAGCATAAACAGAAGATTAAATTTTATCAGCTCAATGAAAAACAATATGATAAATAAAGAATTATGGAATCAATACTTATTGTGGATGATGATATTAGCCTGTGCATGGCGCTTAAAGATGAACTACTGGAAGTAGGTTACAGTGTTGATTATGTTAACAACGGAGACGATGCCTTCAAGTTTCTTACAGGTAACACAGTTGACCTGCTTTTACTGGATCTTAAGATGCCAGGCAAAGATGGATTTGATGTTCTTAAAGAAATTAATGAACAAAGCATAAAATCAAAAATTATTGTATTAACTGCATATGCAGATGTTAAAAGTGCAATTGATTCAGCTAAAATGGGGGCTAATGATTTTATCAGTAAACCTTATGACTTTGATGAACTGCTTATTACAATTAGAAAAGTTCTGCAAAGAGATACGTAAGTATGAAAATAAGCTTCCGCATCCTGTTAATAAACTTTGCTATAGTTGTACTTATTATTGCAAGTTCGGCTTTTGCTTTTTACTCAATAATGTACAACACCTTAACATCGCAAAGGTCCCGGTATCTTATAAAGTCTGCCAATGATTTTATATATACATACAGGGAAACGTTGCAGGATGCTGAAGATGAATTCCAGCATTATCTAAAAAGTTCACCAACCCTTCCCTTCCAGAATTCAAGGAATATTGATTTTATTTTCAGAGAGAGTAAGGATAAACTTTCTAAAGAATTTACAAGCGATAGCTTTGATCCTAAGAATGATTTAACAATTCAGGATTTTATTAAATCAAACCCTCATGCTGTTATAAGTAAATTTACCGATGAGAAGCGTGGAGTTTATTATTACGGTCGTCTTTTATCACCTGAATTTCTCAATGAACTTTCAAAAAAGATAAATGCTGAAGTAGCTTTAGTTGTTAATAATTCACCTTTTGAAATATCCAACAAGGATATCAATCAAAATTTTGTTTTTGATCTTGCCGAAGCATATAAAAACCTTAAAGCTAAAAATAATTTTGAACTTTATACCGAAAACTCTGACAAAGCAGACCTTGTAGCTACAATTTTTAAAAATTCAAATGCGTCAGAAATTAATAGCGGAATTGAATTTATTATCTTTAATACTGTAAGTGAAGCTGCTGACCTCAGATCAAGCCTTAAATCAGTCCTTGCTATAATTGGTATTGCGGGAGTTCTTCTTTCTCTTATTCTGACTTTCATTTTTACGGATAAAATAAGAAAGCAGCTTACACAATTAAGCCTTGCTACCAGGATAACAAAGGGAGACAATTTTAAAAACAGGATTAATGTTCAAAGCAAGGATGAAATTGGCGAGCTTGCAAAAGCTTTCAATAATATGCTTGATGATCTTGAGAGAAATCATAAATCCAAACAGGAATATTCGGAATTCATTACCCTTATAAATCAAAACCCAACTTTGAAAGAAATTTCAGACGCTGCACTCAGGAAAATTATCAAGACCTGTAATCTTTCTGTGGGAGCGCTTTATATTTTAGAGAATGATGATATATCTCTTTTAAGTTCGTACGGGTTAAAAGAAGAGCATATTGACAGCAAATCGGAATTGTTTAAATCTGTAATAAAAAATCATGAAATCATAGAAATAAATTCAGGCAACAATCTTCCTGTTGTAAACACCGGAATACTTTCTTTAGAAATAAGATCTCTGCTCATTGTTCCTATCTTATATAATAACAGAGTTATTGCAATTCTCGAGCTTGGCGGGTTTGATAAACCATCTCCTGAAGCCGGAGAATATCTTTCAAGCATACAGGAACAGCTTGCAATCGGATTAACAAATTCAACAGCACTTGTTCAGCTGGAGAATTTTGTTTCAGAATTAAAAAGATTAAATGATGAATACCAGAAACAGAATGAACAGATAACCAAGCAGAATCAAAAACTTGTAGAACTTCATAATGAGCTTAAAGAAAAAGCTGACGAGCTTGCTATTCAGAAAGAGATTGCCGAAGAATCAACACATATGAAATCCCAGTTCCTGGCTAATATGTCGCATGAACTGCGAACCCCGATGAATTCTATTTTAGGTCTGACTGAATTAATTCTTGAAAGCAGCTCTCTTAAAGGAAAAAATAAGGAACGCCTTGAGGTTGTTTTAAAAAGCGGCAAAAGACTGATGAATTTAATAAACGATATTCTTGACCTAAGTAAAATTGAAGCCGGTAAAATGGAGATTCGTGAAGAACCTGTTCTAATTGATGAATTAATTGAAGATGTTGAAAATGCTATCACTCCCTTAACAATAAATAAAAACATTGAATTTAAATTAACCAAAAACTTAAATACCAGGGTTCAGATTGCTACAGATAAAGGTAGAGTTACCCAGGTATTAATTAATTTGCTGGGAAACGCAGTAAAGTTTACCGAGAAGGGTTATGTAGAGTTAGCAATTTCAATTTCAGGCAGCGAGACACTCTCTTTTGAAATTATTGATACCGGTATTGGTATGCCGCAAAGCGATCTTCAAATTATCTTTGAAGAGTTTCGCCAGATAGATGGCACTACAACCAGAAAATATGGAGGCACGGGTTTAGGTTTAACTATCTGTAAAAAAATTGCCGATATGTTAAAAGGATCAATTTCTGTTCAAAGTGAAATTGGAAAAGGCTCAGTATTTACTTTTAATATTCCTCTGAAGGTTATAGAGATTCGTACTGAAAAACCAGATGAACCAAAAGTAAATATTGAAACACTACTTAAAAACAGGAAGCATCCAATTCTTATTATTGATGATGATCCGGAAATACGATACACAATCGGTCAATATTTAATTTCACGTGGTTATGAAGTTGCTTATGCCGAGGATGGCGAACAGGGAATTGAAAAAGCAGTTAACCTTCAGCCTTTTGCAATAACACTTGATGTTATGCTTCCGAAAAAAGATGGCTGGAATATTTTAAAAGAGTTTAAGGAAAATCCTGCAACAAGAGACATTCCCGTTATTCTGATTTCTGTTATGGGCGATAAAAACCTTGGTTACGGGTTAGGTGCATTCGAGTACTTTGTAAAACCGATTTCTTCTGAAAAACTCTTATCAGCATTTACAAAACTTGAAAACATGGCTAAAAAAAGAATCGAAAAAATTGTAATTGTTGATGATGATGAAATGGAATTTGAAAAGTTCAAGAGAGCTTTTAAAAATGATAAAGTAAGAATAGAATATATAAAAGATAGCCGGCTTGCTTTTAATAAAATTCTTGAGATTCAGCCGGACCTTATTATCCTTGATCTTTTAATGCCTAATATAGATGGGATTGGCTTATCTCATAAATTAAAATCAAGTAAAGAAACACGGCATATTCCTGTAATTATAAGTACTGCTAAAGATTTGAGTGAAGATGAAAAATCCTCTTTACACAATACTGTTGAAGAAATAACTGTCAAATCAAAGGGGCATCCACTTGATGTTCTAAAAATTGTCCGTGACAGGATTAAGATGCATGAAGATTACTCCCTAATGCCGGATAAAGAAACAGAATTCAAAGTCGTTGAAGAAGACCCGGAAGAGGAAACAGAAACTGAGAGCCCGATACAGGATGATTCAAAAGACGAAACAGAATACAAGGGTTCAGTTTTATTAGTTGATGATGATTCTGATACACTTTTTACTGTAAATGAAATTGTTCAATCCTGCGGTTGTAAAACCTTTCTTGCAAACAGCGGGAAAGAAGCCCTTGAATTATTGGAAAAAGAAGCTCCGGATTTAATATTACTGGATATCATGATGCCCGGCATGGATGGGTTTCAGACTTTGACAAAGATAAAAGAAAATTCTAACTGGATTAATATTCCGGTGTTTGCTGTAACTGCAAAAGCTATGGTTGGTGATCGTGAAATCATTTTAAAACATGGATTTAGTGATTATATACCCAAACCAGTTGATGCCGTTACGCTTGCTTTTAAAATTGAAAAAATATTCACTAAAATCGGATTAAGTTAAATTGAAAAGAATACTTGTTATAGATGATTTACCGGAAAACGTATTCCTTCTTCAGGACAGGCTTGAAACAGAGGGGTTTGAAATATTAACTGCATATGATGGAAAATCAGGAATTAATAAAGCCATAAGTGAGCTCCCGGATTTAATTCTGCTGGACGTTATGATGCCTGAAATGAATGGAATAGAAGTTTGTAAAACACTTGCTAATAATCCTTCCACAATCGCGATTCCCATAATTCTTGTAACTGCAAAATCAGGTGCAGAAGATACAAGAGAAGGTCTTGAAGCAGGTGCATTCGATTATATAAAAAAACCATTTAACAAAGTTGAACTTCTCGCCAGAGTTTATTCTGCTTTAAAACTCTCTGAAGCACAAAAAAAATATCTTGAAGCTGAGCAGAGAAACACTTTTGTTGCAACAGTTGTAACAGCTAACCACAAAATTAAGCAGCCTCTTACATTAATGAGCTTATCATCAGCTGCGCTTAAAAGAGAAATAAATAAAGAAGTAATTTCCAAGGAAGCTGTTATGAAAAGATTAAACTATATAGATGCAGCAATTAAAGAGATAAGCGATGTACTAAACCAGCTTAATTCAATTAAAAAACCAGTGTTCTCTGATTATGTTAAAGATATTAAAATGATTGATGTTGAAAAGGAAAAAACAGAAACTTCACAATAATTCCTGTATTGTTGCAAGCATCGTATCAAACTCATAGGGTTTGTTAACAAAGCTATTAATTCCCAGCTTATCCATTTTGAGAGCATGGTCATTTAATCCAAGACTTCCGGATGAAAGAATTATAGGTACTTCTTTATTAAACTTCCGGATTTCAGCAGCGCAATCAAGCCCGTTCATTTCCGGCATATTATAATCAAGAATAATTAAATCAACTTTTATCTCTTCAGTTAAAACTTTCAATGCCTCTGTTCCCGAGATTACTCGGATAACAGTATAGCCTGTAGTTTCAAGCAATTCAGATAAAAGATCTCTCAGCATAATTTCATCATCAGCAAGCAGAATTAATTTTTCGCCCGGGGTCACTATATTGGTTTTAGTCGGTTCATAAGAAGGAAGATAAACATCAAACTGTGTCCCTTCATATAACTTACTGGTAACATCAATATGCCCGTTGTGGGATTTTATAATTCCATAGGATACATATAAACCAAGACCGGAACCGGTTTCTTTTTGCTTTGTAGAAAAATACGGGTCAAATATTTTTTGCAGATCTTCTTCGTGTATTCCTGATCCGTTATCTCTTACAGTAAAGCAGACATAATTTCCTTTATTTAAAAGAGGATAGTTAATAATATTTTTATTATTTACAGAAATATTTTTTGCTTTTAAAGTTAGTATCCCGCCCTTTTCATCCATTGCTTCCTTTGCATTTACGCATAAGTTTAAAAGTACCTGGTACACTTCTGTAGGATTTCCAAGAATATCAAACAGATTCTCTTTTATATCATAATTTAATGCAATTTTTTTGGGAAAAGTTTGAGTGATAACCTTAATCATCTCCGGTAATAAAAAGTTTGGCTTTATTAATTCCTTTCTCTTTGGTGTAGGTTTTCCAAATGAAAGAAGTCCTTTAGTTAAATCTCTTGCACGGATGGAACAATTTTCAATATTATCAATTAACCTTATTATATTTTCGTTTTGCGGAACTCTCTTCTTCAATAAATTAAGACTTCCAAAAATGCTTGAGAGCAAATTATTAAAATCATGAGCCATTCCGCTTGAAAGCTTTCCTATTGTTTCAAGCTTTTGCGCCTGGAGTAACCTGTTTTCAAGAGTAAGATTAAGTTCCCGCCTTTTTAAACTTGTAATTGAAAAAGCGAGGAGCGATGAAAGCCGCTCCAGTATAGGAGTTTCCTGTTCAGAATATCGGCGGCTGTTCCTGCCAAGAATAACTGTGCCGATTAATGTTTCTTCAAAAAAACATGGAAGAATAATTAAATATTTGCTGTTGAAAATTTCAGTAAGATGGAAACCGATATTGCTTCTTATATTTTCTATTGGCAACCCTTTTTTATTTACAGTAAGCCACCGTTGAATGTAATTGAAGTTTGCTTTCAGCTCGCGGTTGGTTTCTTCGGGGTTTTCAATGTATCCATCAGGATCATAATATTGAAATGAAAATTTATTCTTATCCTCAATTAATAGCAGAAGACCAAATAAACTGCTGCTTGATAAAATACTTTTATGCAGCACTTCATCTGCTAGTTCTTTAGGAGATTTTTCTTTGATCAGGAGAGACAGTATTTCATGAAATTGATTTTGAAAATCTGCGATACCGCCAGCGGGTGTTTTTTTGTTCTTAGCAGGTAATTTATTTTTTGATTCAAATTTCAGAAGATAGCCATCAATCTTCTTGTCTGCTTTAAGTGGTGTAACCAGGAGTTTGCTATTTAAAGCAGGAATTTTAATAGATGACGTCCCTTGTTTACTAAGCAAGAGAGATTCAATTTCTGAATATTGAAAAAGTTTTGAAATACTTTTTCCTTTTATTCGTTCAACACCGGAATTTTTTTTGAAGTTTTTGTTAAACCAGATAATTCTAAAGTTTGTATCTGCTATTGCGAGGGAATCTATATCGTGTTCGAGTATTTCTTTGAGAGCGTATTTAGAAATGATTTTATCAATCATGAAATCTTTTATTCTTGTCTAATCTCATACTTTTTAATTTTAGTGTAAAGGGTTTTTGGGCTTATCCCGAGTCTTGAAGCTGTTTGTGCCCGATCCCATTTAAAAAAGCTAAGGGCACGGGCGATATGTTTCTTCTCAACTTCTTCCATGCTCATAATATCCTCGGTAGAGCCATTGTCTTCATAGATGTGAGCAGTTCTGTTTTGATTACTGACATTGGGCAGGCTTAAATCATCTGGTTGAATAAATTCCCCCTCGGCAAAAATTATTGCGCGCTCAATTATATGTTCAAGTTCCCTGATGTTGCCGTTAAACCCGTAAGTCAGAAGGGCTTCTTCTGCTTTCTGAGAAAGTTTTTTGGGTGAACGGATTGGCGATTTAGTTTCCAGAAAATGATTTGCAAGAAGAAGAATATCTCCTTTCCTGTCTCTTAACGGAGGAATTGTAAGCGTTATTACATTCAATCTGAATAAAAGATCTTTTCTGAAATTTTTATTATCTGCTTCTTCCATAAGATTTCTGTTAGTAGCACCGATAACTCTGACGTTTGATGTTAAGCTTGTTACCCCGCCTATTCGTCTGTATTCTCCATTCTCAAGAAATCTTAAAAGTTTTGGCTGGAGAGATAAGCTTAATTCTCCAATTTCATCGAGGAATAAAGTCCCGCCGTGTGCAATTTCCACAAGTCCTTGTTTAGTGCTTTTTGCATCCGTAAAAGCACCCTTTTCATGTCCAAAAAGTTCACTTTCAATTAATTGATCAGGAAGAGAAGCACAGTTAATAACAACGAATGGTTTATCTTCACGGGCAGAATGTTTATGAATATACTCAGCTAATAATTCTTTACCTGTTCCGGTTTCACCTTCAACAAGAATATTGGAATCTGACATTGCTGCTTTATTGGCAAGATTTATAACCCGGTGTAGTTCAGGACTATTGCCAATAATATTACTGGATGATTTTTTATTAATCTGATTGGAAAGAATTGTAGTTTTAACAAGAAGGTCTTTATGTTCCAGAGCCCTGTTAACAGCGAGCACAAGTTCATCAAAATTATAAGGCTTGGTTATAAAATCGTATGCGCCCATTTTAATGCAGTCAATAGCTTTTCTAATTTCGGATTGTGCAGTAAGAATAATAACCTGCAGGGAAGCATAATAATCAGACACAAATTTTAATACTTCTTCCCCGGACGTCTCTTTCATGTTCAAATCAAGCAGGAGAACATCGAAATGTTTTTTCTTTATAGCATCAATAGCGTAACTTCCATCATATACAGCCTCAACACTAAAGCCTTCTTCTAATAACTGTTCCTTAAGCAAATAACACAATGTTTCGTCATCATCACAGACAAGTATTTTTGCATTTTTAGACATATTACCCATTTATAATAATTGGTTTGAAACCATAATAATTTGATATAGCATTGTCATTTATTTATATTTGCACTCATTAATTTTAAGGGCGCGTAGCTCAGGGGTAGAGCATCTGCCTTTTAAGCAGAGGGTCGGTGGTTCGAAACCACCCGCGCTCACTTTCCCTTAAACTTCTAATCTTTTAATCTATCGTACTAATTGACTTTTTTTACTTAGGCATAAAAATAAGAAGATATTATTTAAAATAACACAATTTGCTGGATAACCAATTATTTTTAATGATTAATAGTAACAATTTAATTAATTACTTCTGCATTCAATGGGTGATATAGTTTTCTGGACCCTGATACGATTTGCGATTTCTATTCCTTTAATATGGATTTTAGAGGACTACATTAGCTATTCTCTCTGGTGGCTTTCAATTGTTTTTATTTTATATGGATTTGTAATTCATCCGGCAGTTCTTGGTTACAAAAAATTTGAAGAGAAAAATAAAAATTTATTTGAATCTTCTCTTTGTTCAAGCTGCAAGCATTTTGAAAAGAGTGCCGTCCTTTGTATAAAATATGACAAGCACCCAACTTCAGATTTTGTTCCCTGTGAAGGATTGGATTGGGAACCCAAAAGTTTTGAGGATGAATAACCCTACGGATTAATTTCTAATTTAAGCAAGTCTCAATTCTCTTCCTTAAGAAACTCGTAAGTAGTAAACTCAACAAACGGATCGACATTAAGGGTGAATGATTTTACTTTATTTTCCTCAGTAATGAATGGAATTACTCTTATACCGTAAATAGGGTCGCTGAATGTGCACAGGAATCTGTCATCTCCAATGCTTTCGAGTTTTCCTTTAAGATCCGGATGATGCTCAAAACTCATTTCCAGGGCATTCCCTCTCTTTGTTATTTTGATAAAACCATAAACATCATGCGTATATCTTCCCGTATATTCTTCAATCGGCAAAGATGGTGATAAGTTCATATCCGCAGAATCACGAAGAGCTTCAATTTCCTTTTCGCCTTTTTCTTTTGCTCTCTCAAATCCTTTAAATAAAAAATCGCTGTAATCTCTGAATGGGAGTCCAAGATAGGCATCAACGATTTCCCATTTAAGTGCTTCGAATAATCCATTCTTGTCTGTATTGGTTAAAACAACAACGCCAAGGTTTTCTTCGGGAACCAGAGTAACAGAAGTAACAAAACCATTTACTCCTCCTGTATGTTCAACAAGTTCTCTCCCTTCATAATCTTCAAGCTGCCAGCCAAGACCATACAAAGAATAATGCTGCCTGTTAAATGGATGAGATTTTCTTCGGATTATTGATACGGGCTGCCTTGTCTTTTTAATAACTGAGGGTGGAATAACTTCATCATCATCATAAATCCCATTATTCAGTTGCGCTAATACCCAGTGGCTCATATCATTTACTGAAGAACCAATACTGCCTGCCGGTGCAAGGTTATCTATTGAAGGGATTGGAATTGGTTCTGTTTCTTCATTTACAAAAGTATGTGGTGCTGCGGTATTATCAGCGGTATTAAAATCTTTAGATAGAGCTAATGTGCGGTTCATCTTTAATGGAGAAAAAATTTTTTCTTTAAGAAAGTCACTCCATTTTTCCCCGCTAATTTTTTCAATAATCTTACCTGCTATTGCAAATCCAGCATTTGTGTATCCCCATTTTGATCTGAAACTGTATTTTGGTGTAAGCTCGCCAAACTTTTCAATGACCTCATCCATCGTTAAATCGGAAGTCCAATACATGAAATCTCCCTGGAAAGTTTCCATTCCCATCCTGTGAGAAAGTATATCAGTTAAATTTAATTCTTTTGCGACCCAGGGATCTTTCATTTTAAAATCGGGAAGATACTTTTGTACTTTATCATTCAGGGAACACTTTCCCTCATTCTCAAGGATTGCAAGAAGAGTTGCAGTAAAAGCTTTAGTGTTTGACCCGATCATAAATAAAGTATTCTCATCTACTTTTTCATCTTTCCCTTTTTCACGCACACCATATCCTTTCATAACCACAACTTTTCCATCCTTAACAACGCAAACAGCCGCACCCGGAATCTTCCAGGTAATTAATGCCTGTTCAACATAACCATCCAGGCTGTCCGGTATAAATGAACGGGTTTCAGTCTGGGAATAAATGGATATGAAAGAAAAAATAAAAAAGATCAAGAAAAGTATTTTTTTATGCATTATAATATTCCGGATATTTGATGGGAACAAAAATAAAAAAGATATTATTATTTATCTCTCTGTGAAGATAGAATTAATTATAGGTTTCTTTGCAGGATGATTATTTCAAAGCAGAATGGTAAAATATTTTTCTAAACTCTCTCCACCGAAATTAATTTTAACCCAAGATCCCTTATTTTAATTAGAATAGAATAAAGCTCTGCCTGGTCTTTTATTTTTCCTTCAATCAGGAACACATCTGCTTCGCCGGATGGTGATATTGACATCTTATCAAACCAGCATTGAATGTTTTTTGATGGTTTTCCTCCGCCAATCTTAATTCTGTAATTTATATTTTCACAACATTTCATCTCATATCTCAGCATAAAAAATTTAAGCGGCTGTCACCGAATAATCAATGACAGCCGTGTATTTTATAACTAAAAATCTAAAGCCCCTTCGGGTTCCTTTAAATCTTTTTCCTTTCTTCCGAATACTTTTCTGTATAATCCCGGAACCTTTTCTTTTATTCCTTCCATCTTGACATAAATAACCGGGACAAGTATAAGAGTTAAAAACATTGAACTGGTTAAGCCGCCAACTAATGCCCATGCTAATCCTGCTTTCCATTCAGAGCCGGCGCTTGTTGATAATGCAATTGGAAGCATACCAAAAACCATTGTTAATGTTGTCATAAATATTGGTCTGATTCTCGCTCTGCCTGCTTCAATTAAAGCATCATAAACATTCATTCCATCTTTCTGGTTATGAGTTGTTCTATCTACAAGAAGAATAGCATTTTTTCCAACCAATCCAATTAGCATTATTATACCGAGTATTGAAAAAATGCTTAATGAGTTCATCGTTAATGCGAGAGCGAATAAAGCTCCAACCATTGCAACCGGAATAGAGAAAAGAACAACAAACGGATAAACATAAGAATCATACAGAGCAACCATAATCATATAAACAAAGAGGATGCCTGCTAATAATGCAAGACCAAGACTGCCGAATGATTCCGCCTGGTTTTTTAAATCCCCCTCATAAACAAGCTCAACTCCATCAGGCAGATTCTGCTTTTGCATTGCTTTCTGAATATCCTGTCCAATGCTTCCGCTTGGTCTTCCCACAGCCTGCGAATAAACAGTAACAGAGTTTATCCTGCTGTAGCGGTTTAGTTTTGTAGGACCGGTTGTTTCATAAATATCAGCAAACTGCTGAAGTTCAATCTTCTGCCCCTTATTATTAATGAAAGTTAAGCTGCTGAGGTCGGATATCTTTGATCTATCGAATTCATCAAGAACAACCCTTATATCGTATTCAGTGTCGCCATCTCTGAATTTTGATTCATCATCACCGGTTAATGCGACACGCAAGGCAGATCCGACCTCTGCAATTGAAAGTCCGAAAGCCGCTAATTTTTCTCTATCTATATTAATGCGTGTCTCAGGTTTCCCTTCTTCTGATGATAATCTTACATCAGCAGTGCCGGGGACTCCTTTTATTACATTCATTACAACGTTAGCACCCTTCTCTACATCGTAGCGGTTCGGACCTTTAACAACTATTTGAATTGGGGTTTGATTAGCGGTACCAAAAATTCCAATAGGGTTAACACGTACTTTAACACCGGGTATTTTCTGAACCTGCTGTTTAATATATTCGCCAATTTCTTCGGTGGATTTTTCCCTGTTGGTTTTACTAATTAGAGATACATCAATCTGTGCACTATTGTTCGAATTCTGTCCAAGCAAACCTTCGCTTGACGCACCGACATTTGTAAAAACTTTTTTTACTTCAGGTATTGAAGAAATAATTTTTTCAACTTCCTGTGCAGTGTAATTTGTTTTTTCAAGCGTAGCCCCTGCCGGAAGTTCAATCGTTACAGTAAATTCACCACGATCTGCAACTGCGATAAATTCATTACCAATAAATCCTGCAGGTATCAGTGCAAATGAAAGGAAGAAAAGAATAACTGCAAACGAAATCACTTTCCATTTATTATTAAGGCTCCATTTTAAAACCGAGATATAATTTTCTGTAACTCTTTTAAACATACCTTCAAACCAGAGAGCAAATCTGCCGACTATGGTTTTCTTTGTCATTCTTTCAAGCTTGCTTATTCTTGAAGCAAGAAGCGGGGTAACTGTAAAAGAAACAAAAAGACTTAACAATGTTGAAATAACTACAACTGCTGCATACTGCCGGATAATGTTGCCGATTAAACCGCCGGTTAAAGCTAACGGCACAAACACAACAACATCTACAAGTGTAATCGCAAGAGCAGCAAACCCGATTTCGTTTCTTCCTTTTAAAGCAGCGGTTTTCTTGTCTTCGCCCTTTTCCAGATGATGATAAATATTTTCAAGCACCACAATTGAATCATCAACAAGAATTCCTACAACAAGGGAAAATCCAAGAAGAGTCATCAGGTTTAAAGAAAAGTTAAACAGGTACATTACTATAAAAGTAGAGATCATTGAAGCTGGTATTGCAAGCATAACTATAAAAGAATTTCTTATACTGTGTAGGAAAAGAAGCATAACTATTGCAACAAGTATAACTGCAAGACCAAGATCCGATTTTACTGCATTTGCCGCATCAATTGTAAATGTAGAACCATCCTGTGCTATATCAAATGTCAGGCTGCTGGATTTATATTCCTTTTCCATCTTTGATATTTCATTTCTCACGAGCGTACTAACTTCAACTGCATTTGCATCTGTCTGCTTCATTAATAAAATACCAACAGAAGTTTTACCATCTATCCTGCTGATATATTCCGGTTCTTTTGTGCCGTCTTCAACTTCTGCTACATCGCGGAGTCTTATTTCACTTCCGTTTTTGGAAGTTGCAATTATCAGGTTCCTTAAACTTTCAATAGAATTAAACTTGCCTGCAACCCGAACGATAAATTGTTCGTCAGAATTTTTAATTTTTCCGGTAGGAAAATCCATGTTTGAAGATTTGATTGCCTGTGTTACCTGCATTATTGAGAGACCATAAGAACGGATTTTTTCCGCATCGAGGTTTACTTTAATTTCTCTTTCATCTCCCCCAACAAGCGTAATTTGTGCAACTCCTTTAAGATTAGAAAATCTTGGCTGAATTCTATCTTTAATAAACTGGTAAAATTCTTTTGAAGGCATTTTGCTTGTAACACCCATTCTGAGAACAGGAATTTCATCCAAAGCAAATTTTGAAAGCGTTGGAACTTTTGCATTTTCCGGCAGCGTTGATACTATCTCATTAACTTTTCTTTGAGCCGTCTGAACAGTAAAATCAATATCAACAGACTGATCAAACTCAGCCATTACAAAAGAAACGCCTTCTACCGATGTTGACCTTATTGCCTTTAACTGGTCAACACTGGAGATAGCATCTTCTATAGGTTTTGTTATAGAAGTTTCAACTTCATTAGGTGAAGCTCCCGGGTAAACTGTAGTGATTGAGACAAAAGGGGAGCTTATCTTTGGAAGAAGTTCATAATTTAATTGTGTATAGCTGTACAATCCAAGGACAGTTAAAGCCGCAAATATTACAACTATCAGTGTCGGTCTTTTTATTGCAAGTTCAGTTATAGTCATTTCAAATCTCCTTTTAGTTAACTATTGTTACCTTGAATTGATCTTTCAGATTATTCTGTCCGTTTACAACTATCTGCTCGCCTTCTTTTAACCCGCTTAACACCTCAAGCATGTCATCGGAAGAAGAACCAATAACTACGTTTCTTTCTTTTGCAATTCCGTTTTCAACTACAAAAACTTTTGCATCCTTAACGCTGCCAACGAGTGCTTCGCGCGGGATATTAACCGATTCATTTTTCTTTATAGATGTAAAGAGAACACGACCGAACATTCCGCCTTTTAAAGGATGTTCTTTACTGTTAGGCAAAGTAATTTCAACCGGGTATGTGTGAGCGTTATCTGCCTGGTCGCTTATTGTTTCTATTTTTCCTTTAAAGGAAACACCGGGATAAATATCAGTGGTTACAACAACATCATCACCAGGTTTTAATTTAAACACATCTTTTTCTGCAACATTTAATTTTACTTTTAATTTTGAAATATCAACAACCTGTGCAACAGTTGTTCCCTTGTTAACATAATCTCCTTTATCAACCATTCTTGCTGTTACAACTCCTGAGATAGGGGTTGTTATTTTTGTGTCAGCATATTCTCTTTTTGCAAAAGTATATTGAGATTCAGCAGATTGAAGTTCCTGCTTTGCAGTTTCAAGCCTTGAAACGGTTATTGATTTTTCATTAAAAAGGGTCTGGTATCTTTCAAAATCATTTTTAGCTTTTTCATAATTAACCTCTGCTGTTTTTAAAGCAGCAAGTTTTAATTCGCCATCAAGCTGGATTAAAATTGAACCCTGTGCTCTTAGAGTCTCCAACTTTAGCATAAACATCAAGCACTCTTCCTGATGCTTCAGAAACAACCGAGACATCATTTGTTCCTGTTATTGTTCCAACCAGCTCAAGATTTCTAGCCAGCTCTTTTTTCTGAACAGATTCAACTGTTACAGGGTAAGAATCAATTATCTGCTTGTTTGATTTTGCTTCAAGCTTTGATTTATTGTTTATCAGTACAGCAAAAACAACAGCAATTATTAAAACTGTTATTCCTATTACTTTTACTTTCTTTAACATTGTTTGACCCTTTCCTTAATTAAATTCTTTTATAAATTTTTTTCTCCAACAGCTCTTTCGAGGTTGGCTTTAGCAAGTTCATAATCAACAAGTGTCTGAACATGGTTTGTTCTTGACTGAAGAAGTGCAACTTCAACATCCAGCAGATCCGAATTAAGAATTAAACCCTGCTTGAAGAGTTCACTTGCAACGCGGTAATTTTCTTCCGCCTGTTCAACACTTGTTTGAGACACACTTAATTTTTCCTGCGCCTGTGTAAGAGTTAAATAACTTTGTGTAACCTGCAGAGTTACTGCATCCTTTAAAATTTTATAACCATCTTTTGCCTGTTCAAATTCCGCTTCTGCTTCAGTTGTCTGGTTGCCTGTTTTATTCCAGTTCCATAAATCAAATGAGAGGGAAATATTTACATCCCAGCTGTCTTTAAACTTTGCTTCGACAGGGAAATACCTGCTGTTCGGGTTTGAGTAATAATAATTTCCATTTAAATAAATCTGCGGATACCAACCGGATTGTGCAAGATTGATTCCAGTTTCACTTGCTTTAACCCTGTAATCCATCGCCTTGAGTTCAGGTCTGTTTTCCAGTGCTCTTGATTTTAAATTTTCAAGATCCACAGCTTTATTATTTATTTCAGGCAGTTCTTCAGCGACTTCAATTTCAGTTGTAAGAGGAAGCTCAATTATATTGCTCAGGTTTGTCATTGCAAGCTTAACCGCATTCTGTGCATCAATCTGTTTAAGCTGTGCTTCTGCTAACTGAACTTTTACTTTTAAAAGATCATTGTTTGTTGCAAGCCCCTGGTCATATAAATTCTGAGCATCCTTTACGTGAGCTTTTATCTGCTCAACATTTTCATCAACAACTTTTTTAATTTGATTTGCTTTATAAAGATTCCAGTAAGCAGATTTTACATCGAGAATAAGATCCTGCTCTGTTTGTGAATATTCTTCTTTAACTGCCATTGAATTAAACTCTGCAATTTCAGAAGCACTTTTTAATCTGAATCCTGTAAAAACCGGCTGTCTTAAAGAAAGCTTTAAATTGTAATTGTTATTAATATTCTGTGTAAGATCGAAAGTTCCGAAAGGAGTATTAATTGAAAACGGATCAATACTGCTTAGTCTTGTATAGCTTGCACTAAAATTTAAAGATGGAAGCCTGTCGCTGTTAAGCTCTTTTACTTTTGCTTCAGCGCCCTGTATCTTCATTTTGGAAGAATTAATTCTCCGGCTGTTTTGCAAACCAATTTTAATGCTTTCATCAAGAGTTAATTTTACTTTTTCCTGTGCAAATGCTGTTATTGCCATTAACGTTATAAAAGCAGCTATTTTCAAAACCAGTTTCATTTCTTACTCCGTTATTAAATTCAAAACTCAAATGAACGACCTTGGTAAACGTATAAGGTTTACTATGGTAGACGCATTGAACAAAGGTTTATTTTAGGGTTTACTAAAAAATAATCCCGGTTGATGAATGGCTATTTGTGTGGTTAAATGGATTTCCGGAGTAAAAGGTTAATTATTTGGCTGAACCGGAAGAATAAGTTGAGTTTGAGAAAGAAACATTATTTCACCACCATCATCTTTTTCATATCTGAAAATCTTGGAATGTTTCAGAGAGGCAATAAGAATTATTTAAATTAAATTCAGCTCTCTTGCTGTTTGAATTGCTCTTACACGGCTGTCAACATTGAGTTTCTGGTAAATCTGGTGAGTGTGTTTTTTTACTGTACCGACAGCCAAAAAGAGTTTATCCGCAATCTCTTTATTTGAATAGCCGGCGGAAAGAAATCTTAACACTTCAATTTCGCGTTCACTTAAGGGTTCCTCAACAGGCTGATCCGGTTTTGCTAATTGCTTATTTATCTCTTCCAATAGTTTGGTAACATAAGCCATCGGGAATTCTTTTTCCTGTGAATAAGCCGAAAGAAAAATATTAAGAAGCTCAGCTATTGTATCTCCTTCATTAATAAATATTCTTAAATAACCTTCCGGTTCAGCAATTACAATTGCTTCTTTAAGAAGCTCAAGCGCTTTGAAAGTATCCTTTTCTTTCTGGAAAGCAACTGCTTTCAAAATTAAAACTTCAAGCAGAAAACCTCTCGCTCCTGAATTTAAAACACTTTTTTCAATTTCATTTAATAGATCAATCGCCTTGTTGTAACTTCCGGTTGCAATTAAAAATCTTACTTCAAGCAGTTTACCGGAGGTATGATAAGGGATATCCTTCATAGGATCATTATTGAATTTATCCCGCCACTTTGCCACGGCTTTATAATTTTTCTGCATCAATAAAACTTTTACACGCTGCGTTTCAATTACAAGCTCGCGGAAATGGGAAAGGTTCTGAATAGTTGTTGCTTCTTCATCTTCTTTGATAAGCTGCTTAACGGAGGTTATATCTCCTTTTGTCTGCTTTATATATTGAAGCATTGTGATGGCATGAAAAAACATTGTCCAGTTTCCCATAAGTTTGGAAAGCCTGAGACATTCACCCGCATAATAATCTGATGCATTAAGATCGTTCAACTCATAAAGCATCCGGCTCATAGCTAAATACACATAACCAAGCGATAAAAAATTTCTTCCGTAACGCGTTTCATATTTCTCCATAGCATCTTTAATTAAATTAAACGCCTGTTGAAATTTTCCTTCAAGAAGAAGAATATCCACGTAATTAAAAACACCATTTAAAGCAACGATATGATTATTAGACATCTCACCAAAAACAAATGCATTCATAAATGCATCTTTAGCTTCCTTCCAGCTTCCTGTTATAGCGTATGTCCAGCCGAGTAATAACTCGAGAGTGCTGAGAATAATTACATTATCCGGTTTAAGAAATTTTTTTGCTTCAAGAATAAGCTCTCTTTGTTTTACAACATCCGAAGGATTATTTGTATAAAAAGGTGAATAACTATAAGATCTCAATAATGCAATATGTGCGTACAAATTCTGCCGGCTGGTTTCATCATACCGGTTTTGTTTTCCATTTAAAATAAATTCCGCTTTTGTAAGAAGAGGTTCAATTTTTTCAAACTCACCATAAATATTATGAATCCATGCCAGGCAGATTAAAATGTAAGCCCTGTTGTTAAGAATTTCCTGAGGAATTTTCTGCGCCCAGTTTCTCAATGTGGTTAACTCAGCATTAACAAGAGTTGAAACAGATGCATCTTCAATTAAATCGGCAGTTCCTTCTATATCTCCAGCAGCAAGAGAATGATTTATCGCTTCTTCCGTAAAATTATTTTCTTTATACCATCTGCTGGCTCTTTTATGAAGAGTGGGAATTACATCTGGAAAAAGCTCTTCTAAACGGTATTTCAGTAAATCACTAAATAAATGATGATACCGGAACCACTTCCTGTTTTCATCAAGCGGGACGATAAAAAGTTTTGCTTTATTCAGGTAATCAATAATATCCTGGCTTCCCAAACCTGCAGTTACAGCATCGCATAATGAGCTGTTAAATCTTGTTAGGATGGAAGTGTATAATAAAAATTCCTGGAGATTAGGATCAAGATGGTTGATTACTTCTTCTGTAAGATAATCAACAATGTAGCTGTGGCTTCCCTCAAAATTTTTTATAAACTCATGAACATTTTTTCTTCCCTGCATTGCAATACCGGCAAGCTGAAGACTTGCTATCCATCCTTCGGTTTTTTCTTCAAGCGTTTCAACTTCACTTCTTGTAAGATCAAGACCCATAGTTTCTTTAAAGAAGTTTATAGTTTCATCGGTTGTAAATCTTAAATCCGCTTCCCTTATTTCATACAATTGTTTTCTTGTTCTCAACTTTGAAAGAGGAATCGGGGGATCATGTCTCCCGGAAATTATAAGATGAAGATTTGCAGGCATGTGTTCAATAAAAAATGAAAACAATTGATGTATCACGGGAGACTCAATTAAATGGTAATCATCTAAAATAAAAACCGACTTTTCCAAACTCTCGTTTATCTCATTTATTAAAGAAGTAACAATATTTTCCGCCGGAACCTGCTGGGGAGATTTAATTATTAGCTCTGTATTTTTACCAAAATCTGGTTGTATCTGTTGAAGAGCAGCGATAATGTACGCGTGAAATCTTTTAGGGTCATTGTCCCCCTGGTCAAGTGAAACCCAGCCAACCGGATATTTCGACTGTTCAATCCATTCACTAAGCAATGTTGTTTTGCCAAAACCTGCCGGTGCCGAAACAATAGTTAGTTTTGCATTAAAGCAATTGTTAAGCTTTTCAATCAGCCGTTTCCTCTTTACCCATAACGGCTGGGTTGATGGGAAATAAAGTTTTGTACTTAAAATTTGTTCAGTCATCAGTTAAGGAAAAAAATTAAATTATTTAGAATGTTAAAAATATTCCAAAGTTAAGTATTATCAAGTCAATCGCTTTTTAAGTGAAGGATTTTTTAACCAAATGTTACTATTTTGTTATAATTCATCGGCAGAACTTAATGATATTTACCTGTAAAAAAACAGGATATATATGAAAAAGTACGTTTTAATAATCAGTTCAATTATTTTTTTATTAAGTTTTGTTTCCTACAGCTGTAAGGAAACAAATTCAAAAAATAAAGAAAGCGAGATGACAGAAATGGATTCGACTCAGAATTTGAATCTTGAAAAAGCAACATTCGGCGGAGGATGTTTCTGGTGCACAGAGGCAATCTATGAAAGAGTTGAAGGAGTACATAAAGTAATTTCCGGTTATGCAGGCGGCACTGTAAAAAATCCCACATACGAACAGGTTTGCACTGGCAAAACCGGGCACGCAGAAGTAATCCAGATAAGTTATGATCCATCGGTTGTTTCTTATGATGAACTTCTTGAGATATTTTTCAAAACACATGATCCAACAACTTTAAACCGGCAGGGTGCGGACGCTGGAACACAATACCGCTCGGTAATTTTTTATAGTAATGATGAACAGAAAAAGAAAGCGGAATATTACAAAGCCGAGCTTGATAAATCCGGTTCGTGGGATAAACCAATAGTAACTGAGATTTCCCCTTTAACAAATTTTTATCCTGCTGAAGATTATCACCAGGATTACTATGAAAATAATCCCAACCAGGGATATTGTTCTTTTGTAATTGGACCTAAAGTAGAAAAGTTTGAGAAAGTTTTTAAAGATAAATTGAAGAAAAAATATTCTGAGCAGAATTAAAAATTTCTCTTCGCAGCACAGAGCACAACATTATTAAACTCTGTGCTGCAATTTTTTCCCGCCGGAATTAATCCTTATCACAAATCAATTATTAATTATTGTAAAGTCGGTCTTTATAATATCAAATAAGGAAGGAATTATTGAACATTAAATTATATGTGATATTTATTACCTGAACGAACATCCTTTTAAGCTAACTTTCCTTTAAATTAACACGGTTCAATTAGAAAAGGATTATATAAATGAAACTAATAAAATATTTTGTGCTGCTAACGTTATTTACGCTTGCAGCTTGTTCCCCTTTAGCTTTAAAGCCTGCTGATTTTTCCTGGCCTGTTGAATCAGTACTGAAAGTGGATAATGACGGCTATGTAAAAGAAGACAGGCACGCTCTTTATTTCAATACACAGAATATGTTTCTTGAAGAAACAAAAGATTCAAGTTCATATATGAATAAAGAAGTAAGATTAATAAGAGATTCAAAAGGCTACTATTATCTAACATCGGATAATTTTAAGAATGTGTATGTTTTTAAAATTAATGATGGGGAGTTCCGCTTAGATAATAAAATAGAAATTTCCGATACACTCGGAATAAGTAAACCTGCTTTTAATCAAAGACCTCCGTACATTGAGCTTGTTGAAGGGGGCAAACAACACCTTCTAAAAAATGATGGAATACATAATGAGGCAGAAGATGAAAAGTAAAATAATTATCAACATAGTACTAGTTCATCTCCTTTTCGGGATGAATTTTTTATTCGCACAATCGGATTATGAAATTGTGCAGAACTTCAAAGAAAGAGCAGCAAAGATTGAACAGCAGATTAAAGATGCTGATTCGCTGGCTGCTTTAAATGAAATTGAAAACAGCATTGATAAGCTGCAGACTGATTTTGCTTCCAACAGGGAGCTTTTAGATAAAAGCCTTTATCCAGATAATTTTGATAAATCAATTCAGAAACTAAGAAACGCTTATACTCTAAGGCAGGGTGACTTCACCCAGATTGATATCCTTCATACTGAGGTAACAGGCTTAAAGGAAGAGGTTGATACACTTAACCGGAGAAACCAGGAACTTTCTGCTCAGTTTGAAGAGCTTGAAAAACAATCCGGTGAAAAAATTGCAAACCTTGAAAAAACAATTGCAAGACTTAACGCTTCTTTAAAAGAAAAGAGATATGGTAGTAATGAATATGATTGATACGTTGCTTCCTCCGTCAGAAAGAGACATTGAAAATCTTAGTCCGAGAGAAAAGCAGCAGGTTCTTTCTGAAGCAGAACAGAGTAATGTCCTTTATCATATTAAACGTGCAATAAATGATAATATTAGATTCCTGGAAGCTACAAGGCTTCAGCCGGATGATATAGAGGATTTAAAAAATAGAGAGGAAAATTTCACCAAAGTCTGGAAGAGTGTGGGACCGGCGATGGTTGAGATTTATTCTGAAAAAGGTAAAAGCACAAATGAGCTTAAGGAAATAGATGATGCTTTTTCACGATGGCACAGTGAGCTTAACCGCGAAGTATGGGAATCAATAAATGATGAATTTTCAAGTAACGATATAAATCTTCAAAACTTCTCGAACGGCAAAGAGTTTACTTCAGTGGTAACTAATTATATTGATGACGAAATAAAGAATGCCGATACAAAAGGCAGCGCTGAAGCCAAAGCATCTTATGATAAATTTGTGGACAGCACCTGGTATGAAAAAATAAAACCGGACTGGGTTCCTTTCCTTATTGATAATAAAATGCTTAATGAAAACGATAAGGATTCGATTGAAGTTATGATATCATCATGGAAAAGTACAGTTTACCCTGGCGGCTTCAAGTGGTTTTACGTAGTAATTGCAGTTGTTGTTATTGGTTTACTAATTTTCTTATTTACAAGAAAATCCAAAACCTCAAATACTTCTCCAACCCAGCAGACATAAGTAATTTAATTCCGCAGCATAGAAACAAATTAATCTATGCTGCGGATTTTATCTTTTCCCTTTCTTTTTTCCTGGAAAGAAATTTTTTTAAGGAGATAATATGAAAATTGGAATACTCGGTTCAGGTGTAGTGGCTCAACAGCTTGGATTTGGATTTTTAAAAGAAGGTTATGAAGTTAAGCTTGGAACAAGAGACAAATCAAAACTAAATGACTGGCTGCAAAAAGCCGGCGGTAAAGCTTCGGTTGGGAGTTTTGAAGAGACCGCCAAATTTGGAGAGGAAATTGTGCTTGCAGTAAAAGGTTCCGCCGCTAAAAAAGTAGTTGAATTGGCAGGCAAAGAAAATTTGTCCGGCAAAATTATAATTGATACTACAAATCCCATTAGTGATGCCCCGCCTGCAAACGGGGTTCTTCATTTTTATACTTCGCTTGAAGAATCTTTGCTGGAACAATTACAGAAATCCTTTCCGGATTTAAAATTTGTAAAAGCTTTTAATATTGTCGGCAACTCATTAATGTATAAGCCGGAGTTTAAAGACGGCACACCAACAATGTTTATCTGCGGAAATGATGAAAGCGCAAAAAAGAGAGTGAGTGAAATTCTTGTTTCATTTGGATGGGAAGTGGAAGATGAAGGCAAAGCTGAAGCAGCAAGAGCAATCGAACCGCTCTGCATTCTTTGGTGCATAAATGGTTTTCTTAAAAATGAATGGACAAATGCTTTTAAATTGTTAAAGAAGTAAAATTATTTCACTAGTCATTGCGAATCCCGATTTATCTGGATGAAGCAATCTCAATCTTGCCATTGAATCATCTGCCATTTTAAAATTAAAGATTAAAATTAAATAATTATTCCTTCTTTTCCTTAACAAACAGCATACAAAGCGTAGATATCATTCCAATGCAAAAGATAAATATCCATAAATTAAAAGCGCCGTAATTTTCATAAATAGCTGTTCCAATCCAGGGTCCAAGCATAAAACCAAGACTGAAAGTCATCTGGTAATATCCCATATACTCGCCTCTTCTTTTTGGCGGCGCTACCTCTGAAACATAAGATGCCGTTGATGGAAAGAAAATCATTTCACCAAATGTCCAGATAATTATTGTAACAATTAATCCAATGCTCTCTTTTATTAATGCCATTCCCCCAAATCCAATACTGCACAAAAATGCTCCAAGAAACAACGAACTTTTGTAGCTCCATTTGCTCATCAGTTCATTTAACGGCACTTCAATAATAATTATAAGAACTGTATTTACCGCAACAAATAACCCGAAATCAGCAGTTGTGTAGCCTAAATCTTTTACAACAAAAAGAGGCATTGCCCCAAAGTGCTGAAAAAAAACAAAGATAACGGGTATTATTCCTGCAAGAAAAAAAAGGTAAGATTTATCTTTTAAAACAGAAAAGCTTATTTCTTTTTCTTCTTTTTGTAAAGAGTAAGGTTCCTCCGGGGTTAAATTTATCTTTGCGAAGATTAAATATATTCCCGCGGCAATTGCAGTAACACCATCAACATAAAAGAGAAGTGAAAAATTAATTAGAGAAAGAAATCCGCCAACCACAGGTCCTATGCTCATCCCGAGATTTATTGCAAGACGGTTTAATGCAAATGCTGTTCTTCTTTGTGAAGGATTTGTAACCTCGGAAATTAGGGACATATTTGCCGGGCGGAATGATTCATTTATTACAGCCCACATAAATGCGATTGCCAGAATCAGGTTATAATCTCTGATAAAAGAAAAAATAAAAAGTGAGATGCCGGAAAAAATAAGTGAGCCCTTCATTATTTTTAATGAACCCACTTTATCACTAATTCTGCCCATAACAGGAGCAGTTAGCAAAGCACCAAAACCATAAACAGCAATAACAAGTCCTGCTTCAGCAACGCCGATTTTCCTTTGGCTGGTTAAATAAAGTGTAAGGAAAGGAAGAACCATGGTTCCAGCCCGGTTAATAAGAGTTGTAAAAAAAATCACCCACATATCGTGAGGAAGTTTTTTAAGTCCCTGCCATGGATTCATAAAAAGATTTTTGATTTGTTTAAAGGTAAAAATGTTTGTTTAGAGAGGATAAATCAAGGAGAAATATTTTTTTCCATCAAAGTTTTTTAGGTTATAATATATTGACACCACAATTAATATTATTTAAGTTCCCTCCAGCATTTCCCGTCATAATAATATTTTAAAGGAGAACCTCAATGACCTCTGTTGAAATTAACTACCTTGCAGTTCTTGTTTCAGCCGTATTAATTTTTTTGCTGGGAGGACTATGGTATTCGCCGGTTTTATTTGCAAAGCAATGGGTTGCTGTAATTAATAAAACGGAAGAGGAATTAAAAAGTGAAGCAAAGCCAATAAACTACCTTGTTGCTTTTATGCAAGGACTAATCTCTGCTTATATTATGGCTATTTTTATTTCCTGGGCTCAGGCTGATTCAATCGGCAGCGGTTTCTGGATTGCCTTTATGTGCTGGTTTGGTTTCGCCGGAACACCATTGCTGGTACAAAATATTTTTGCAGGAAGGCCTTCAAAACTCTGGTTGATAGATTCCGGGCATACTCTTGTTTCATTTTTAGCTTCCGGAATAATTCTGGCGGTGTGGAAATAAATATTAAGCCGTAGTTTTTAATATTAATTTTAAATGAAGGAGTAACAACTTATGTTTTCTGAAATTTTTGAAAAGAAGAAAAGATATTTTATTGCTCTTCTCTTTTTTATTCCAATAACTATGCAAGATTTTGCCCAACAACGGGAACCTTCATCAAAACAAAAAACTTCTACGGTTATCAATTTAGAGCGACCGGCTCCATTACAGGATGGATTCACCGTGTGTAATAAAAACAATATTAAGTTTTCTGAAGGAAACAAGAACAGAGAAAAATATATGCAGCAGTATTCAGTCGATTTGAAGAAGGATGAACATTTCCAGATTTTAGTAACCTCAGGAAAATTTAAATTCGAAATGATGCCGAGATTTTAAATTTGATTCAATTGAAAAAGTAAGAATATTTACAAGTGATCAGGATAATGCAGAAGAAGAAAATTTTATCCGGTTCGATTCTGTTTTTACACAGGATGGTCAGCTACTTTTTATGGTTTCTAATTTTGATCCTGTTATAGGTGATGAAACTTACGATGTAAGTGTATTCATAGCAGACAAAAGTGTCCTGGAAATTTCATCCTCAGAACTGTGTGACAATCTCTTATTTCTAATTACACAAGCCAAATATGATTTTTTCATGTTAAAGGGTAAGTTTATAGGAAGAGCTAATACCAAAACCGGATTTATTGATGCATACAATTCTATTTATGGAGGTGAAATTGATGTCTATCAAAAAGGGGCAAGAGAATATTTTTCAGTATTGTATAAATCAATTGATATTAAAGAAGCAAAGGGAAAATTAGACGAATATATTGTTAAAGTTAAAAAGTGTTTTGCCAACTGGAATTTGACCCAGGAGGAATACGAAGATTTTGATGAGGAATTAGGCGAAAATTTCGGTACTGTTAGATATACAGCATTTTTTAAAAAAGATAATTTTCCTTATGCATTGGAAACTGAGTTAAAACAAGATCCGAATAATAATAATTATTTAATTTCACTTTTATTTTCTCTTGATTATGATAAATCAAATTATTGACTAACCACCGCAGATTACTTATTCTTCTTTGTATAAGCCTCCAGTTTGCTGATGCATTTTGCTATATCTACTCCTTTACCGAGAACATCTTTAAAAATATCTCCTGTTTTGCTCAGACGCATTAAAATATTTTTGATATGATAATGTTTAGGATCCAAACCGATTTTTACTTCGCTCCATTTTAAAGGAGTAGCAACAGGAGCTCCCGGTCTTGGTCTTACACTATAGGGAGCCGCAAGAGTTTGTCCGGGACGGTTCTGAAGGAAATCCAGGTAAACTTTCTTTTGCCTTTTGGATGGGCTCCTTTCCAGGCTTGTAAATGCACGTGTTTTATGATGAGCAAACTGTGCGACAAGATGAGCAAAATCTCTAGCAACGTCATAATTATATTTTGCACCAAGAGGGACATAAATATGAAGCCCGGTTGCCCCGGATGTTTTGCAATAGCTTTTAGCCCCTGCAGCATCAAGAACTTCTTTTACTGCCAATGCAGCATCAACAACTTTATCAAAGGAAATATCCTCCGGATCCAAATCAATAACCAGATAATCCGGGTTATTGAGATTTTCAACACGCGAAAACCAGGGGTTAATTTCGATGCAGCCTAAGTTTGCAAGATAAATTAGTGTAGCTTCATTATTGCAGACTAAATAATTAATATCTTTTTCATTATGTTCCGAATAAATTTTTTCAACGTGGACCCATTCGGGAGGCTGGTCTTTAACATCTTTCTGATAAAAGCTGTCTCCATTTATTCCGTTAGGATGGCGGTTAAGAGATTCAGGTCTGCCTTTAAGATAAGGAAGAATATACTCCGATACTTTTGTGTAATATTCTATTAAATCTCCTTTTGTATATCCTTCATCAGGGAAATAAATTTTATTCAGGTTGGTAAGTTTTAATTTCTTTCCGCCGATTTTTATTTCTTTATCCATAGTATTCTTATTTGTAATTAATTCTTCATTCTCATTTTCATCCGGAGCTTCTTCCCTGATAACATCATTTATATTTTTATCTTCCCGTAATCCGATAAAAACAGGGGCACGCATTAATCCTTCTTCAGTCCATTCTGAAAATTCAACATCGCAAATGTATTTTGGTGTTACCCAGGTCGCAGGTGTATTGGTTATAATCTTTTGTGAAAAGGGAGATTTATTTGTTACCAGTGGTTTAAGCATTGAATAAATTTCTTTAAGTCTTGAATCTGTAAATCCTGTTCCCGCCTGACCGATATAAACAAGCTCACCCTCATCATAAACCCCAAGTACAAGTGAACCGAATTTATCTCTGCTTCCCTTCGGTTGTGTAAAACCGCAGATGACAGCCTCCTGCCGCTTTTTGGTTTTAATCTTTAACCAGTTCCTGCTTCGTTTGCCGAGCTGATATTTACTGTCCGTTCTCTTTGCAAGAATTCCTTCGAGACCTCTTTCTTCTGCCACTTTGTAAAAATTTTCTCCATCACCAGTAATATGATCGCTGAACCTGATATTTTTTAAATCATCCGGAAGAACCTGCTTAAGAATTTCTTTTCTTTTTATTAATGGAAGATTTGTAAGATCGTATCCATTTAAATGAAGAATATCAAAAATATAATATGCCAGTTTTCCTTTACCGGATTTCTGGTAATTCTGTAAAAGCTGAAAGCTTGATTTACCAAAGTCATCTACTATTACAACCTCTCCATCAAATATTATATTGCCTTCAAATGATTTTAGTGTTTCAACAACGGGATAAAATTTTTGATTAAATGAAATATTGTTTCTGGAATGAAGATTCACATTTCCATCTTCAATTTCGGCAATTGCCCTGTAACCATCCCATTTTATTTCAAATAACCAGTCATCATCTGAAAAAACATTATTGGTAAGTTCGGCGAGCATCGGTTTGATGTTGTGAGGCATTTTCTGGCGGGATAATCCTGAGAGCTCTTTTTTTTCGAGCGACTTATCTATCCGGACTTTTTTTTTACTTCATCTTTTCCGATTTCATTTATTCCTTTACCTGAGACTACTGATCTGTCGTCCTTTAATATATCTTTTTCTGTAGCATAGTCATCTTTCTTTTTTATAAGAAGCCATGCATTCTGCTTCGGTTTTTTCATATTAACGAGAGCAAAAGATCCATTTAGTTTTTCACCGTGAAGAGTAAATTTTAAGTCTCCCTTTTCCAATCCTTTTTTTAATAAAGGAATACTTTCTTTTCTGTCATCGTTTTCCATTGAATGGTATGTTCCTTTGTCCCAAACAATAACTTCGCCTGCACCATAATTACCCTTGGGAATAACGCCTTCAAAATCTTTATAATCAAAGGGATGATCTTCAACCATCATTGCAAGTCGTTTATCATTTGGATTAAGTGATGGGCCTTTCGGCACAGCCCAGCTTTTCAAAACACCATCAAGCTCAAGCCTGAAGTCATAATGAAGATTTGTTGCATCGTGCTTTTGTACCACGAAGATAAGATCATCTTTAACTTTTTCTGTTTTGCCTTTCGGCTCGGTAGTTTTTTTAAAATTTCTTTTTTCTTTGTATTTCTTAAGAGGCATTATTAATTCTCTTCTTTATAAATAAATTTAAAATTAACCGGATTTAATAATGTGATTTTTAACATTAAACGATTTTAATATTATACAATATTTAGCTAAATATAATATAAATCAAATTACAGATTGGATAAACAAAATATATTGATATAATAAATTTAAATCACTTTATAAGGATCAGTATGAAAAAAAAATTAAGCAAAAAAATCAATGACCGCTTTGATAGTTTTGCAACTAAATCAACCTACTTCCTTGGAAGCTCCGCTGCATTTTCTATTGCATTTCTTATTATAATAATCTGGGTAATATCCGGTCCTGTTTTTAAATTTTCAGACACCTGGCAGCTTGTAATAAACACAAGCACAACAATTGTAACTTTTCTTATGGTTTTTTTAATTCAAAGATCACAGAACAAAGAATCATTAGCAGTTCAGTTAAAATTAAACGAATTAGTTGCATCTTCAAAAGATGCAAGCAACAGGCTTATTGACGTGGAAGATTTATCACAGGATGAACTTGAAGTTCTCCACAAATATTTTATAAAACTGGCGCGCAGATCCAAAGCAGACCATGACATTAAAGAAACTCACTCGATTGAAGATGAGGAGATTGAAAAGAAAACAAAAGCCGGGAGGGCGAAATAATATTTTTTTAAAGATAGAAAATTAAAATTGACTGGGGATAAAAACGACTAATTTTTTTTATTAATGTCTGAAATGTTTCCCCTTAATCTTCAGGAATTTCTTCTTTCCTGAAAGGCTCTTTGTTTAGGGTCCATCATAATAAATAATTTTTACCGTCTGAATTGATGTTGTGATATACATTAAAATGTCAGTGCGATTATGGGGTGGCTCACTTCGGATTAATTTATAAAATTTATTTTAGTCACATCCTTTTGACAGTTATTCATATCTTCTAAGATGGAAAAATTTACAAACAAGCATAGTCTTAATGAAAGGAAGGTACAAAAATGGAAAATTCTCTAAGAAATTTTTATTCAGATGAAATAAAAATTTCCTATGATGTCAGCGATCAGCCAAAAACTGAAAGCGAAAATAATTTTCTTAGATACGTATCAATATTTTCGGATCTTGAGGATAGTACGTTAGAACAAATCTCAAAACTTGGTATTAAAAAAACTTTCACGAAGGATTCAGTCGTTTTATTTGAATCTGAATCTAGCTCAGCACTTTTTGTTATTATTAAGGGCAAAGTAAAAGTTTCAAGGTTCAGCGAGGATAGTAAAGAAATTATTTTAACAATTTTAACTGAATCTGATTTCTTTGGCGAGATGGCTATCCTTGATGGATTTTCTCGTTCTGCAAATGTAACGGCAATTGAAGATTCTGAATTGTTTATAATCCAGGGCAATGAACTTATCAATCTTCTCCGTACTCATCCTGAAATTTCAATTGCATTGCTACAGGAGCTTACTCACAGGCTGCGTGCTGCTGATGTAAAAATTAAATCTCTCTCACTAAAAGATGCAGAAGGTAAAGTTGCAACGGTTATTCTTCAGCTGGCAGATGATATCGGGATGATAAAACATGGTGCGGTTGAAATTGAAAAACTTCCGTATCAGCATGATCTTGCAAATATGGCAGGAACATCAAGGGAAACTATTTCAAGGACACTTCACAGCTTTGCCAAGAAAGGACTTGTTGAAATTTCGGGATCAAAGCTTAGAATTCCTGATTATGAAAAATTCAAACAGTTATTTAATTAAAAATTAATTATAATTATTGAGGTTGTCTCAAAAGTACTTATATAGTCATGGTGAGGGAGGGACGGCATAAGGGATCTTTTTAAATTTGATTCGGAAATCAGACTGATTATCTTTATTTAAAAGGAAAAAAAACTGGTATAAGAAAAGTTGCGAGTAACCAGAACAGGATATCGAGAGGTGTTCCTACTTTAATAAAATCTTTAACTTTATAACCTCCCGGATTAAAAACTAGTAAATGAGTCTGGTAACCGATAGGACTCATAAATGCAAGTGAAGCTGCAAACATAACCGCAACAAGAAACGGTCTTGAATCAACTCCAAGTGCATTTGCTGTTACAATAGCGATCGGTGTTATTAAAGCAGCAGTTGCAGTATTGGACATCACCTCGGTTAAAGCTAACGTTATCAAATAAAAAACTGAAAGAACCAATAAAGGTCCCCCACTGCCGGCAAGATTGACAATCAATTCAGAAACCAGTTTTGCAGCGCCAGTTTTTTCAAGAGCAGTACCAAGCGAAAGTGAACCCGCAAGCAGAAAGATAATTTTCCAGTCAATTGAATAATAAGCCTGCTCCAGAGAAATACAGCGGGTGAGGACAAGAATTATACTTCCGCAGAGTGCACTTACAGCAATAGGAAGAATGCTGAATGTTGAAAGTAAAACAACTCCCAGAATTGTAAAAACGGATATAAATATTTTAGATGTTTTAAAGGAAGGGGGCTCAACTTTGGATAAAAAAACAAATGCCTCACTCTCTTTAAGCTTATCAATTTCATCTTTATTAATTTCAATTAATAATGAATCTCCAGCCAGAAGTGTTATATCAGTTATTTTATCTCTTATCAGTCTTCCTCTGTGTCTTAATGCTAAAACAATGCTGTTAAACCTGTGTCTGAAATGAATCTGCTTCAGGTTTTTTCCGATCATAAATGAATTGGGGGCTACTATGGCTTCAATTAATAAAATATTGCCGGCAGCCATAAGCGAATCTGCCCATTTTAATCCCGGTTTAATTAATATGCCGTTAGTTTCTTGAAACTCCTTTATTACTTCAACTTTGGTTTTAACAAGCAGCCTGTCATTTTCATGCAGATAAGTTTGGGCTGTCGGGATATATCTTGTTTTGTTTTCCCTGATAATTTCAAGAACCTCTAACCCGATGTCTTTAACGAGAGGAGAATCTTTCAATTTCATGTTAATGGAGTTGGAATCCTTGGTAAGTATAATTTCGGTAAGATAATCTCCGAGTCCAAAATTATCAGCCAGATCGCCGGTTGGTTTACGTTCTGGCAGCAGTCTTATTCCTATTATTAATAGATAAAGAAAACCGGCGGTAAAAAAGAATATTCCTAAAGGAGTAATTTCAAATAATGAAAAAGCAGGCTGCCCCTGTTTAACAGCAATTGAGCTTACGACAATATTTGTTGAGGTCCCGATTAAAGTACAAACTCCGCCGAATATTGCCGAGTAAGATAATGGCAGCAAAATTTTGGATGGCGTGAAGTTGGTTTCTCTCGATATCTGCAACAGAAGGGGCAGAAATATAGCAACAACGGGGGTATTGTTTATAAAGGCGGAAATAAAACCAGAGGCAATTAATGTCACAGCAACTGCCATGGTATGATTGATTTGAAAAGCTTTTTTTAGTACCCGTCCCATATAAGTAATCAATCCCGTTCGCGTTAAACCGGCACTCAGGATGAACATTGCAGCAATTGTAATCGTTCCCTCATTACTGAATCCCGCAAATCCTTCTTCAACCTTTAAAATTCTTGTGAAAAGAAGTGTTGCCACAATAAGCATTGCAACAACATCAATTGGCAGCCACTCGGTAATAAAAAACACAAAGGCTACAATAAGTATAGCAAGTACAATAATTATTTCAATTGTCATAAAGTTTTAAAGAAGTGTACAGCAAAATATAATTAAATTAGTTTATCAAGGTGTGTTGAAGCTTTAAATTAGAATCGAAGCAGGTGGAAATTAATTTATTTTTCTTTCTTTAATAATCGCATCCCTGAATTTTTTTTCATCCTGCTCAAGTTCTTTCATTCTTTTTTGAAGGTACTTTAGAAATTCATCATAGCGGGTTTCAGTCTTTTTATCTGCATTGGTTTTTCTTTTTGAAATCATTACTCTCTCCTTTCTTGAACAAAGGTAAAACATAACTCACAAAAAATCTGTGTTTTTGAAATACAATAAACGAGGCTATTTTAAGGAATTAAAAGTTTTTGGATATGCATCACTAAAACAGTGTTAAATAATAATAAATTACTTCGAACTGATAAATAAATTTATGGCAGAATATGACCGGGAATAGATTCGATGTGTTGGTTGCAGAGGATGAAGCTGTTATAGCCTTAGAACTGAAGCAGTTGTTGTCGCGTAATAATTTTAATGTGGTTGCAGTTGTTAAAAGCGGGGAAGATTTGATAGAAGAATCCATTAAGCAGCACCCTGATGTAATTATAACAGATATTCATCTTAAGGGTAAAATGAATGGAATTGAAGCAGCTAAAATGATTAACAAGAATAAATTCAAAACCCCAATTATTTTTGTAACAGGATACAGTGATGAATATACTCATAATGACGCAATGACAGCTTCTCCCAAAGCGTATTTGCTAAAACCTTTTAATGAAAAAGCTCTTATAAATTCTGTTAAAACTTGCGTTGAAATTTATAGTTAGAAATGATGGAAATAAATTGCTAAAATATTTTCAGGCAGGGCTAAGAAATTTAATTACAGCTTTTATTAATTCATCTTCCCCGAAAGGCTTTTTAACAAACTCACATTTAGTAAAGTCAGGTTTAGTATTAAAAAATTGTTCATCCATACCTGAAATAAAAATAACAGGTACATAATAGTTCCTCCAGATTTTATTCGCAATCTCTATCCCGTTGCTTTTCCCTCTTAAATTAATATCCATTATAATTAAGGAAGGAGTTTCTTCAAGGATTTTTTTAAATAACGACTCTCCGTCCCTAACAAATGAAATAAAATTAAATCCCGAATTCTCAAGGATTCTTTTTAAATCAAGAGCAATAATACCCTCGTCTTCGGCAATAAGGATAGAATTTTTTCCCAAAACCCGTCCCTTTAACTTATTACACTTCCTCTAATGTAAGATTAAAAATTATTTATGGGGGAGACCGGAAAGAATAAATAATTAAACCTTGTTACTCTCGCCAATAACCTATTAAATAAAAAAAATAAAGGCAAATTATTTTTTAATCAATTACTTCTAATATCTTCATATTGCTTAGTTTCAAAATAAGACGTCGCCGGATGAACTTAATAGCCATTATTAACTTTTATTTTTTAATTTCCCCAAATTTTTCTAATGCAAATAAAAAAAATTCTTATCTTCATCTAACATTTTTAATAATTCTTAACTTTTATAAAGGTCTTTATGAAAAAAGTTTTCACCATTATTTTTCTGCTCTTTTTAACATTTGTTTCATTAGAAAATTTTGCACAGGAAAGAAATATTATTAGGGGAGAACTTCTCGTTCAATTCAGAACCGGGGCAAACCTTGAATCTTTTAAGAGTTCATTCTCACAATTCAAAGTCGAAACGGCTCAGCTTCTTTCGCGGAGGATGAATATCTGGCTGGTAAAATATGATATCAACCAAATAAGTGATCTTGAAATTCTGAACGAAGTTAAAAGTAATTCTGCAGTGAAAGAAGCCCAGTTCAATCACCATGTAGAATTAAGAGAAGGCGTTGAAGAAAAAGAAATTTTAGGGACTCTGTCTGAAAGATCGACCTTACCAAATGATACCCGTTTTAATGAACAGTGGGCATTGAATAATACAGGGCAAACGGGCGGAACAAATGATGCAGATATTGATGCCCCCGAAGCCTGGGATTTTACAACCGGTGGATTAACTGCACTTGGTGATACAATTGTCGTTGCCATTATTGATTGCGGATTCGATTTGAATCATCAGGATATTAACTACTGGTATAACTGGGGTGAAATACCAAACAATGGAATTGATGATGATGGGAATGGGTATGTAGATGATTACCGCGGGTGGAATGCTTATGGAAACAATGGAACTATTCCGCCATGCGATCATGGAACTCACGTTGCTGGTATTTCAGGAGCAAAAGGAAATAACAGCCTTGGTGTAAGCGGTGTTAACTGGAATGTTAAAGTGATGCCGGTTGGAGGCTCATCCGGTACTGAATCGGTTGTTATTGCAGCTTATGGTTATGTTCTTGAAATGCGTTCACGTTATAATGAAACAAATGGAAATGAAGGAGCTTTTATTGTTTCAACAAATGCATCTTTTGGTGTTGATCAGGGGCAGCCGGCTAATTATCCTTTATGGTGTGCCATGTATGATTCTCTTGGAGTTCAGGGGGTTCTTAGCTGTGGTGCTACCGCAAATGCAAATTGGAATATTGATATCGTTGGCGATATACCTACAGCCTGTCCCAGTCCCTGGCTAGTTTCGGTTACTAACACAACACAAAATGATGTTAAAAATAGTGGTGCCGCTTACGGATTAACAACTATTGATCTGGGTGCGCCGGGAACAAGTATTCTTTCTACTCTTCCAAATAATACTTATGGTAATTTAACTGGGACTTCTATGGCAACTCCTACGGTTACGGGAGCTATTGCATTAATGTATGCCGCTGCAAATGCAGGTTTGATTCAATCATATAAACTGAATCCTTCGGTTGGTGCAATTACCTTTAGAGATTTTCTTTTTGACGGAACCGACCCCATTGCTTCTTTGCAAGGGGCTACGGTAACAGGTGGGCGACTGAATGTTTACAATGCAATACTCCCATTGCTTGCCCCTCCTGATACAGTTCCGCCCACAACAATCTCTGATCTTGCAACAATTGATACCACTTCAAATTCTCTAACTATAAACTGGACCGCACCCCTTGATACAACACAAAATGGTGTTGTTGGTTATGATGTTAGAATGTCATTAATTCCGATTATTGATTCTGTCTCTTTTTATAATGCTCAGCAGGTGACTTTTCAGGGGAACCCTTCACCCGCAGGTTCTTCTGAAACTTTATTAGTTGAAGGTTTAGTCTTTAACACAACTTATTACTTTGCTATAAGATCTAGAGATTTGTGGAATAACATTTCTCCTATTTCAAACAACGCAACAGGCACAACATACGGAGCACCGTCGGCGTCAGTTAGTCCTGATAGTGTTCACGCAACATTAGCAAACAACACAACATTGCAGGAAACAGTAACACTCTCAAACATATCATCAGGCAATTCAACACTGGATTATAGTATTTCACTGGCTAATAATACATTCCCCGAAGGGATGGTTCAGATAAACCAGGTACCCCGGAATAGTGAAGCCGAGAACATAAACACAAGTAAGGATAACCCCACAGAGAATCACGGGCAGAGTATTGATGGTTCAGGAGGACCTGATGCATTTGGCTATAAATGGATAGACAGTGATGAACCAAACGGACCACAATATGTTTGGCAGGATATTTCAGCAACAGGAACAGCAGTAACAAACTGGATAGCCACAGGAACATTTAATCCTAAAGATGAAGGTTATGCAGGTCCGTTCAATCTCGGTTTTAACTTTAAGTTCTATGGAAATACAAAGACACAGATATATGTAAGCTCTAACGGGTTAGTACTGTTTGGAACAGTAAGTACGGATATATATACAAATGCATCAATACCAACAGCAGCAGTGCCGAATGAATATATAGCACCATTCTGGGATGACCTTGATGGAATAAATCAAGGGACAGTATATTACAAACAGGATGGTAACAGGTTCATAGTTCAGTTTACAAACTGGCAGAAGTATTCAGGCACAGGATCACTAACCTTCCAGGTAGTGCTGTACTCATCAGGGAAGATACTTGTTTACTATAACAATATGAATGCAACACTGAACAGCGCAACAATAGGGTTAGAGAACAACAGCGGGACAACAGGATTGCAGGTAGCATATAATGCAAACTACGTACATAATAATCTTGCACTTCAGTTCTCTGCAGAACCTGACTGGCTTGGTGCAACACCACTTAGCGGAACACTCTATAATGGGAACTCAGTTGATATAGCTCTTGAGTTCAGGACAGAGGATTTCCCTGTAGGAGATTACTCAATGGATTTGGTAGTAACAAGCAATGATCCGGTTAATACAACTATAACAATACCTGTAACGATGACAATAGCACCAATACCGGTAGAGTTAAGCTCACTCTCAGCACAAACAGAAAAGAATAATGTAACACTAAAGTGGACAACAGCAAGTGAAACAAATAACAGAGGATTTGAAATTGAAAGACAATCAGCTATGAGTCAGTGGCAGACAGTTGGATTTGTTGAAGGGAAAGGAAATACAACAGAAAGACAGAGTTATGTCTTCAGTGAAAAAGATATAAAAGTGGGAAAGTATACCTACAGGCTAAAGCAGATTGATTATGATGGAAGCTATGAATACAGTGCTGAAGTAAAAGCAGATGTATCAGCACCTGAGGAATACACACTAAAACAGAACTATCCAAACCCATTCAACCCGATGACAACAATTGAGTATTCGCTTCCGGAGAATGCAGAAGTAAGAATAGATATATATAACTCATTGGGAGAATTGGTAAGTACACTTGTGAATAAAACACTGGAAGCAGGATACCAGAAGACAAGCTTTGATGCATCATCACTTCCATCGGGAATTTATATTTACCAGTTAAAAGCAAAAGGTCAAACAAAAACTTTTGTTGATTCTAATAAGATGCTGTTAGTAAAATAAACTTTATAACAACCCAATTCTTTTGAGGAATTGGGTTTGTGGGTATACAATTAAAATTTAATCAGGAATTTTTAATGAGCTTAAAAAACGATTCTGTCTTCTTTACTGATAAAGAAGATATCCGAAGCTTTTCATTAACAAACCAGTTTGCAGAACATTTAGAATTCATTCTTGTAAAAGACAAATTTACTGTTACAGAAGAGGATGCTTATTTTTCTTTATCTATGTCTGTCAGAGATAGGATGGTAAGGAGATGGCTGCGGACACAGCAGAAATATAAAGAGGAAGACACAAAAAATGTTTACTATCTTTCGCTGGAATTTCTTATGGGCAGGCTTTTAGGTAATGCTCTTATCAATCTTGATTTTTATGATGAGTGTTACAAAATATTAATTGAGAATGGCTACAGCCTTGAGAGTATAAGAGAACTTGAACATGATATGGCTCTTGGCAACGGTGGTTTGGGAAGGCTTGCGGCCTGCTATCTGGATTCACTTGCAACTCTTGAATACCCAGCATTTGGTTATGGAATAAGATATGAGTTCGGAATATTCAACCAGAAAATTGAAAATGGCTACCAGGTTGAAAAACCCGACAACTGGCTAGCTTACGGCAATCCCTGGGAAATTATTAGAAGAGAACTAACTTATACTGTTAAATTTAACGGGAGGGTAGTTTCATTCACGGATGAAAAAGGGAAACTGGTTTTTAAATGGGTTGACACTAAAGATGTTGTTGCTGTTGCTTATGATGTCCCAGTCCCCGGGTATAATACAAATACAGTAAATAATTTAAGGTTGTGGGAAGCTAAGCCAACCAAAGAATTTGATTTCGAGGAATTTAATACCGGCAACTATGTAGCCGCTGTTCAAAGCAAAACAGAATCTGAAAATATTTCTAAAGTTTTATATCCTAACGATACAATTACGGAAGGAAAATTTTTAAGATTAAGGCAGCAGTATTTTTTCGTCTCAGCCACGTTGCAGGATATTATCAGGAAATATCATATCAATCATAAAACTTTTGATAAGTTTTCTAAGAAAGTAGCAATCCAGCTAAACGATACTCACCCTGTTATTGCAATACCTGAGCTTATGAGAATTTTAATTGATGAAAATAATTTAAGCTGGAATGAGGCATGGGATTTATCGGTAGGAACTTGCGCCTATACAAACCACACAGTGGTTCCCGAAGCACTTGAGGAATGGTCTGTTAAAATAATGGGAGAGCTTCTTCCAAGACATCTCCAGATAATTTATGAAATAAACAGAAGATTCCTGGAGTATGTGAAAGTTAAATATTCTTCAGACAGCGGGGTGCTTTCAGAAATGTCAATTATCAGGGAAGGTGCTGATAAAAAAATCAGGATGGCTAACCTTGCAATTGTTGGCTGCCATACAATAAACGGTGTGGCTGAGCTGCATACAAATATCCTGAAGGAAAAAATCTTTTATCACTTCTATAAGTTATATCCTCATAAATTTAAAAATGTAACAAATGGTATTACACCAAGAAGATGGTTAAAAGCTGCTAATCCGCTTTTATCAGGATTAATCTCTGATAAGATAGGGGATAAGTGGATTACTGAACTTAGTGATTTAAAAAAAATAGAAAAATTTATTAACGATAAAGATTTTCTCGAAAACTGGAGAACCTCAAAGTGGCTGAGTAAAAAAATTCTTATTGAATACACTGAAAAAGAATATAACGTTAAGATAAACCAGGAATCAATATTTGATGTGCAGATAAAAAGATTTCATGAATATAAAAGGCAGCTTCTCAATATTCTGCACGTAATAACTCTTTATAATAGAATAAAAGATAACCCATCACTAAAAATGGTTCCACGAACCATAATTTTTGCGGGCAAAGCAGCCCCCTCATATTACCAGGCAAAGATGGTTATAAAATTGATTAATTCCGTTGCCGAGGTTGTTAATAATGATCCGGATGTTGGTGATAAACTTAAAATAGTTTTTCTAAGGAATTATTCGGTTACACTTGCTGAAAAAATTATTCCCGCATCCGATCTATCGGAACAAATATCAACAGCAGGATTTGAAGCATCAGGAACAGGCAATATGAAGTTTGCTTTGAACGGTGCACTTACAATTGGAACTATGGATGGAGCAAACATAGAAATTCTTGAAGAAGTGGGGAAAGAAAATATTTTTATTTTCGGACTTCTTGCTGAAGAAGTTGTTGATTTAAAACAAAAAAGTTACAACCCGAAAGATTATTACAATAAAATTCCTGAACTGAAAAGAGTTATTGATATGATAGCCAATGATTATTTTAATCCAAAGGAACCGGGAATATTCAAAGATATAATAAATGGTTTAATGAATGTGGATTACTATTGCCTCTTTGCAGATTATGAATCGTATATTAAAACTCAGGATAAGGTAAGCAAACTTTATACAAACCAGGATGAATGGACAAAGAAATCAATTTTAAATGTTGCAAGAATCGGGAAGTTCTCCAGCGACAGATCTGTTAAAGAGTACGCAGATAAAATCTGGAAGGTTAAACCCGTTAAAGTTGAAATAGATTAATTTAACCCCGGAAATTTTTGTGGTTCAGGACTCCTCCGGGAGAGTTTCTTTGCAGAGTTCTGATATATATTTTAGAGAATGGAATTAATTATAAGCTCAGATTTGGAAATCTGAGCTACGGGAAATACTAGTATTTTTTAAAAGATAATTCGAATCCCCTTGAATTGGATGAGAGTATTGTAGCGGAATCAATATCCCTTCAATTTTAGTTTTAAAACTTCCCTCTCCTTAATAGGGAGAGGGATTGAGCCCGCATGCGGTAAGCAAGGGTGAGGCAATATCATTTAAAAGTATCTTCTGAATTTACAATTTTTACTGAGTTTACATTTAATTTATAATTTGCAACTTCTTTATCTTCAGTTGTAATTTCTTTCGGAAGGTTTTCTTTTACAAGGTTTGAATAGCTCATTGGTGATGGATCATTATTCTTTAAGGCATTTGCTAGAGCTTCAGCTTCACTCTTATCGGTTACAATTGTTATATCCATATTTTCAACCTGCAGATATTTTTTCACCGCATTATTTACATCTTCCTTTGTAAGTTTTGCAAGAAGATCATCCATCTCTTTAATGTAATCTTTCCTTCCATAAAATTTGGAATCCATAAGATAACCAAGCTGTTCTGCCGGGGTGCTGATGTAAAGTTTTATATAGCTTCTCAGAAAATCTCTTGTAGCTTCAAAATTTTCCTGTGTCATTCCTTCACCAACCAGTTTATCAACTTCATGAATAGCCATTCTCAATGCAAATAAAGCGTGTCCAAGCTTAATATCTTTTAATTCTTCATACTGCATTTTAAGCTGCCTGGCAATCTGAACAGGTCTTATCCACAAGGAAAAATAATTTGAGCTGCGCGGAACCCCCGAAGGCGGAAGCATATAACCACCCCCGTTATTGTACCATTCTATATAAGAATAATCTCCATAATTCATCGAACGGGATTCTCTTATTTTCTGGTAAAGCTGCCCGTAAGATTTCCTGTGCTCACCAAGGTATGAATTTGCAACCATCAAAGCTGCAAAATCATCTTTTGATCTTGTTATATCAATCGGGAAACCTGTAAAGATTGCAGAACCAAAAGCTCCATCTTTGGAAATTATTTCAACATTAACACCTTTCGGCATTTCAATTTTTGGGGCTTCGGGAATTTCCGGTTTGGTATCCGGAAGTTTTGCAAGATCGGATTTTAAATTTTTAAGAAAATCATCGGGGTAGTTGCCGGCAATTCCAATCATCAGATTATTTTTTGTAAAGAATTTTTTAAACCGATCTTTTACATCATCAAGCGTTATTGATTTAACCGATTCAGTTTTTCCCTGAACCATATGCTGGTAATTTGTCCCTCTGAAGAGAAAATCTTCCAGAGCTTTCTTACTGTATTCTTCATCAGATGAAGCGCGTATAACCTGGTCAACATAATTCTGCTGATTCGCTTTAATTCTCTGGAAATCAGATTCGCTAAAAGATGGATCAAGAATTAATCCTTTTAAGATTGGATAGAATTTATCAAGCCAGTCAATGTGAACAGAAAAAGTAAAAACAGAAACTTCTTTATCAACATTTGAATAATAAGAAGCTGCCATCGGGTAAATTTTATCCTGTATATCTGAAAAAGAAAGTTCACCTGTTCCTCCTTCAGTTATAAGATCTGCAGTCAGGTTTGTTAAACCTTCTTTGCCCGCCGGATCGCAGATCGAGCCGTTTCTGAACATAAGTTTAATAACAACTTTGTTTGATTTAGGAAGTTTTAGCTCAACAACTTCCTGTGCAAATGAAAATGAAATCATAATTAAAAATAAAATTAAAGTTTTTCCAATAAAACGGGATTTCGTTAAACTCAACATTTAATTAACTCCTCCTTCTGCATCCTCTGAAATTGTAGCAATAGTTAAACATGTTGGAGTGAAATATTTTTCTGCGACCATCTTAATATCGTCAACAGTTACCTTATCGTAAAGATCATATAACTTGTTTAATGATTCGGGATTGCCGGTAAGTGTTATATAATGGCTCAATGAATTTGCAATTGTTGAGGGATTATCAATTCCCATTGCATAGCTGTATTTGAGATGAGATTTTGTTTCCGATAAAAGTTTTCCATCAACGCCATTTTTTTTAACATCTTCAATTGCTTTTATTATTTCATCTTTTACATACTGCATATCTTCTTTTTTATAAAGAGATGCTGAAATAGAAATCAGATTTGGATCACGGGAATCGCTCGCACCTCCTCCAAGGAATCTTGCTTTCTGTTCTTCCAGAACAAGTTTTTTGTACAACGCAGAGTTTTCAGAAAAAAGAATTGTGCTCAAAACATCAAGCGCAGGCATATCAATATCGGTATCATTGAACGCAGGTCCTTTATAATTTAAATCCAGATATGGTGGAATATTTCCATTCTGCAAATGAACTTTTTTTGTTTCTGTTTGTTTCGGTTCTACAGGAACATCAACTTTGTAATCGCCGCGTTTCCACTCGCCAAAATATTTATCGGCAAGTGAATTAACTTTTTCAGGCGTTACATCGCCAACAACCACAATTGTTGAATACTCCGGTCTGTAAAAATGATCAAAGAATTTTTTTGAATACTCAAACTGGTTGGGCATATCAACAATATCATCAAAGAATCCCATTGTTGTATGCTTATAAGTATGCTTTTCAAAGGCTGTGTCCAGTAATTTTTCATAAAGCTGCTGGTATGGATTTGCATAATTTTTTGTGTATTCACCTTTAACAGCACCAGCTTCAACTTTAAAATCATGTTCTGAATAATGAAGATTTTCAAACCGGTCTGATTCAACTTCAAACATTTTTTCAAGCTTTTCAGCATTGCCGGTCATATGATAAATTGTCCTGTCATTGGCAGTATTTGCATTTGCACTTGCGCCTATGGATTTAAGAACCTCATCATATTTTTCGCGCGGATATTTATCTGTCCCCCTGAACATCATATGTTCAAAGAAATGTGCAAAACCTGTTACACCCTTTTCAACTTCGTTTCTCGATCCGGCTCTGACAACAATAAAGAATGAAGCAAGACCGGGACTGTCGAATGGAACTGTAACTACATTCAACCCGTTATTCATTTTATATTGATGAATAGGATACGGTAGAATTTTATCTTCGGGGGAATTTCCTCTAATCATTCCTAAAAAAATAATTGAAGAAACAATAAGAAACTGAAAAAAAAATCTCACAATTTACTCCTTTTTATTTTTCGTGCTGTCCTAAATAATTATTTTACAGGTAAACTTCAATTTATTTTTTACGAACGGCAAAAAAATTGACAATTGATAATCAATAATTAACGATGAACAATGTTGAAATAACAAGAGTTAAAATATGCTGTATTGCAAGTATTGGGGAAGCAAAATTAGCTGTTAAATACGGCGCTTCTGCCATTGGATTGGTTTCGGAAATGCCAAGCGGACCAGGACCTATTCCTGAAGAATTAATCAGCGAAATTGCCTCAGTAGTTCCTCCGGGCGTTTCCTCATTCCTTTTAACCAGTAAACAGGATGTTGATTCGATAATTGCTCAGCAGAAAAGAACAGGCGTTAACACAATACAGATTGTAGATAAATTAATTCATGGTTCATATCATGATCTTAAAAAAGCTTTACCCGGAATTTCAATCGTTCAGGTTATTCATGTAACCGGGAAAGAATCACTTAAAGAAGCGATTGAAGTTTCTCCAAAAGTGAATGGACTTCTTCTTGATTCAGGAAATCCATCACTAAGAATAAAAGAGCTTGGAGGAACAGGAAGAGTTCATAACTGGGAAATCAGCAGGGAAATAGTTAAATCTGTTGGTGTTCCAGTTTTTCTTGCGGGAGGGCTAAAAACCGAAAATATAACTGAAGCTGTAAATAAGGTTAAACCTTTTGGCGTGGATGTTTGCAGCGGTGTAAGAACGAATGGTAATCTGGATGAAGAAAAACTTCATTCATTTTTTGAAAACATAAGGAAGAAATTGTGAATAAAGATTTGGTTGCTTATTATAAAGAACGGGCAAAGGAATATGAACAGATTTATTCTAGACCCGAAAGGCAGGAGGATTTGAAAAAGATAGCTGAAATTCTTCAGGATTTTTTTACCGGGAAAAATCTTATTGAAATAGCGTGCGGAACCGGCTACTGGACGGAACGAATTTCGGAAACCGCCAGGTCAATTATTGCAACAGACATTAATGATTCTGTCCTTGAGATTGCGAAAAGCAAAAGCTATCCCAATAATAATGTAAGGTTTCAAAACCAGGATCTGTTTACATTAAACCCGGATAAAAAATTTGAAAATCTTTTCGGCGGCTTCATCTGGTCTCACATAAAGCTGCAGGAGCTTGATGATTTTATTTTGAAGACAAACAATCTGGTTAAAGAAAACGGATATGTTGTTTTTGTAGATAACAATTATGTTGAAGGCAGCAGCACCCCTATAGCAAATGATGATGAATTTGGAAATACATACCAGGCAAGAAAATTAAATGATGGTTCAGACCATCTTGTATTAAAGAATTTTCCTGATAAAGAATTCGTTTTGAAAAAGCTGGAGAAAAAAGATGAAGAAATAAATTTTGTTAATCTTAAATACTTTTGGTTTCTCAGTTATAAAAACAAAGGTTAATTTGCGTTTGAAATAATTAATTATTTATAAAACGGAAATAAAATTGGAATTTAAAGTACATCCCGGTGTTAAAATTGGTCACATTCATTTAACTGTTTCGGACCTGGAAAAATCATTGGCATTTTACAGGGATCTCCTTGGTTTTGAAATAACAACTTACTATGGTGACTCAGCAGTTTTTCTGTCTGCGGGAGGATATCATCACCATATCGGTTTAAATACATGGAATGGGAAAGGAGCTCCGCAGCCAGAACGGGGAACCACAGGTTTATACCATTTTGCAATTCTTTATCCTGAAAGGAAAGAGCTTGCACGCGTTTTAAAAAGACTTTACGAAAAAAACTATCCTATTGAAGGGGCTTCAGATCATGGAGTATCCGAGGCAATTTATTTGCGGGATCCTGATGGCAACGGAGTTGAACTATATAGAGACCGTGAGCTTGCTGATTGGCCGATTGATTCTGAAGGACATTTGCAGATGACTACAAACCACCTTGATGTTATTAGCTTGCTGTCAGAGCTGGATGATGATGAAGAAAACTAAGAACGAATTTTATTTAGCAGGTTTTAATTTCTTCAGCATTTTCTCTGTGGTTTTTTCAAACATATCATAATCATAATCTCTCCTGAATTTATTTCTTTTGCCCCTGTAAAGTTTTTCTCCTCTTTCACCAAAACCTTCTTTAGCTCTCTGGTCTCTTTCTTTAGAATCAATTTAAATTTCCTTCTTTAATACTTAATTCTTCTTTCTATTAATAATATTATTTCAGTCCATTTTAAATGTTAAGCAGCACATTATTTTTGAAATAGAAAAAAATGATTTAAGAACAAGGATTAACGATTTTTGATTTAAGAGGAAAAAATAAAAAATCTTCTATGAGCCATCTAAAAAAGTAATTTTTATCATTACACTGAGCAAACCTGCCTGACGGCAGTCGGGGTCGAAGTGTCATAAGTCCTAAATTGTCAGTCTTCAACCCCGCTCAAGTTACGAATCTTACCTTCCTGGTCTGCCTATAAAAAGAATTTAAAGCTATGTTGTTGCAGGTTGTGCAGCAGCTGGTTTATAAATTAGTGCCGTAACAACTCCAAGAATTAATGATTCAATCATTCCATATATAAACCATTGAAAAGCGAGTGAATACGGCATTGGTACAAAAGCATAGCTTTGATAGGAAGAAACCATCGCCCAGAATAATCCCATATAAAAACCAAATCTCACACCCTCCATAATTCCTTTGCTTTCATATCCCTTTGCAAAAAAGAAGACAAAGAAGAATGCCCAGAAAAGGTCTGTTACAAATACTATCCACATATTGCTGTTCCTCTCAGCTTCGGGTCGGAAGGCAGACATTACCTCCGGCATTTTGTAGGTTGAAGCGAGGATTACGCCATGGATAAGGAAATTCATGGCTTCGAGGAGAACGTAAACTACAATAAATGCAAGCAGCAGTTTTTTTGTATTCATGTAGAACCTCCTGTTAGTTTATAAATAAAACCAAGGACTGAGGATTTGCCGCAAACGTAAGAACTTAAATTTTAATTTGCAATAGGGTAGTTGTAGTTTAAAATGTGGTTATTAAAGAGGGGGAAGTTTTATCCCCAAATCACTTTTCTTCTTTCATTCAGCAAAGCAATGTATTTCTCTTTCATCTCCTTAGAGAGGAAACTTTTATTGATAAACTTGTTCATTTCATGGATTGAATCACCGAACTTCAAATAAATTTTTCTTAATGCAGTTTCATTAATTCCTAGCTGAACTGCAAACAAATCAAAGTCTTTTTTCTTCAGATTATTTTTTTTACCATTCAACGGTAAAGCCAAATCTTCTTTGTCCTTTGGTATTAAAAGCTTCGTTGATAAAAGATCATAAGCAGGCGATAACATTATTTCATCATCCTCATTTCGGATCAGTGAAAAGTTCTTCAAATGCATATCTGAATTCCCTGAAATGAAGGAGAACAAAGTCAGCTCAAAAAATCTTATTGCATCAATACCGGGATAGTTTGAGTATTTCAATATTGCCTTTCCTACTTTTTCCATCGAGCTTCGATATTTGTTTTCGGTCAATGTTCCGGTGAGTTGTGCCATATCTTCAACATGAAACTTTCCGTTTTTTGTTCTGTCAAATCGCTTGCTTATGTAAGCAAGCTCGCCGGATTTCAATTTAACCAAGCTGTGCTCTGCTGTGTCTATCTTTAGAAGATCTGATATATGCATTGTCAGATCCTCAATCTCCGGCATTTCGGGATAATCTTCAAACGGTGGCTTTAGAATGAACCTTCCCCACAATCCAACAATTGTTAATCGGTTTTCTTTGCCTCCTTTTCCTTTGAGGTCCAAAGATAATTTTGGCTGAACTCCCGGCACCGAAATACTTTTTCCAAGGGCTTCAATGGCAAGTTCTTTTATTCGCTTCATATCAAGATCAACGAACGGCGGGATTTGCGAACCGAAAAACTTTTTACTGCAAACGGGATGAAAATCTTTTTCACCGCTTTCTAATTTGTTGTAGCAGTAAAGACACTTACTCATTTTCTTCGTTCCTTATTACGCTTACTGCACCGATTGTATCTTTGCAAAAAGCAAGCAGCAGACCCATCCGGTCACGTGGATTTATTTTCCAGTTTTGCTCTGCAATTTCAAGCAGCCATCCTTCAGGTATTAAGTTATCAAAAAAAGGAAGCATAACTTTATCCACGTATGGTTCTTCTTTCAACGGCATTGTTAAGCTTACAGGTTTTGCATTTTCCTTTTTCAGATAATCTTTATCGTAAGTGAATGTTACGCCGTTGGAATCTTCTTCTATTATTCCTGCGAGCTCATCCTTGAAAAAAACTTTTCCTCGTCTCATAATTAATCCTCAATAACTTATTTTAACAGGACCTGCTTCGTGTCCGAACAGTTGAAGCACCTGGTTCACTTTGTTTAGCTGAAGAGTTTCTTTCCCTTGCTCAAGCTCTCGAATGAAACGTAATCCAACACCTGCTTTTTCCGCCAACTCGATCTGAGTGAGATTTAATTTTTTCCTTTTCTCCCTTACGAAGGATGCAATCGGGTTTAGTTTCTTTGTCATTTTTTATACCTGTACGGGTATTATTATTTTTAAGCTTTACTCAAAATTATACCTTTACGGGTATAAAAGCAAGAATTATTTATCATTTATTCCCGAACGGGTATAAATTGATTTGATGTTACGGAAGTTGGTGGTTGGCTGTTCGCAGAGGTCATCGTGATTCCGGCCTAAGCCTTGAAGCCATTAAAGAAAATCTAGATATTGAAGAACTTGATGAAATAGACGCATAGTCAATAAGTGGGGAAGTTTTCATAAAATCCCCAACATATTTTATATTCTTCTTAGAATTATCTTTATAATTCCTGTCTTTACCACTCATCATCAATCATTTGCCTGTTAAAGAACTATTCAATAAGTTTTTTTACGAATATTTAAAGAATTAGAATGAATAATTCAAATAGCGGGAAAAAATTTACCAAGGTAATAAGAGAAGATTTAAAAAGCGTTAGATTTGGACGGGATGTAAAGCATGAGTTCAGGGAGCTGAAAGAATTCTATTTAAATGAGAGCCAGAAAAAATGGCTCGCTCAAATGCGTCCCATTAAAAAATTCTTCTTTCAAATTTTTTGGATTGTTCGAAGCTTATTCCTTCATTTAACTCCGCTCAGAAGATTATTAACTGTAGCAGGTCTTGTTTTTGTATTGATGGATACGACCATTATTATTAATGATGGAAATGTTAATTCAAACAATAGCGGGTTTATAGGCGGAACTCTTATTTTTATTGTTTTAATGCTCGAACTAAAAGACAAGCTTCTCGCAAAAGATGAGCTTGAAGCAGGCAGAAAAGTTCAGCGGGCATTAACTCCCGAACGGAGTCCAAAGGTAGACGGCTGGTCAATTTGGTTATTTACCCGTCCTGCAAATGAAGTTGGCGGCGACTTAGTAGATTACCTTAAACTGAATGGAAGAGTAGCAATTATTTTAGCCGATGTTGCAGGTAAAGGATTGCACGCCGCTCTTCTTATGGCAAAACTTCAGGCAACAATCAGAGCATTGGCTGCAGATTTTGATTCACTTTCAAAGTTGTGCACAAAAATTAATGCTATTTTCTGCCGTGACAGTCTACCGAATATTTTTGCTTCAATGGTCTACCTTGAAATAAAACCCAATGATTCACAAGTACGTTTCGTAAATGCAGGTCATTTCCCACCTCTACTAATAAAAAATGGTGAGGTAAAGGAGACTCAAAAAAGTAATAGCGCTATCGGACTAATAAAAGATTTTATATATAATGAAGATATAATCACAATGGAAAAAGGAGAGATGCTCATTGCTTATTCGGATGGTATTACCGAAGCGCGAAATGAATATGGACAATTTTTTGAAAAGGAACGATTCTTAAAAATCCTGCCTAAATTAAGCCAGCTTAAGTTCGAAGATGTTGGTGAAACAATTGTTTATGAAATTAACAGGTTTGTTGGTGATGCCCCGGTTAATGATGATCTGTCTCTCCTGATTATTAAGAAACATTAGATGCAAAGGACAAGTTTTATTAACTATTCTGAAGCCCGATACTATTCACTTAATTTCTTCCAGCGAACTTGAGGAAAGAAATTTTTTAAACTGCTCTCTTTTTGAAACCACTTCGTTATGGCTTAAATCAGAATAGAGAAAAATTATTTTGTTGTCCGTTAAATCTTTTTCTTTTAAATCAGATTCTTTTGTGTAGAAGTATGGAATATTCCATCCGTCTAAGTCAGTCATAAAGTTTTCTGAGTTGCTTTTTGTTCCGCCGTTTTCCGTATAGATGTTAATAAATCTTCCATTAGTGCTTTCAATCCAGTGAGCATATTTTTCAATTTCGTAATAGAGAGCATCAAATAAATAAACTTCTGTGATTTTATCTGTTAACCCGCCGTGTAAAATAATGTATGCAATAACCCTGTAAGCCCCGCTGTGCCCGGCAAGAATTATCTTCCCGATATTTTTAGTTTTTATTATTTTGTCTTTTAAGAGGTGAGAGAAGAGTTCATCTATAAATAATTTGAATGCACCTTTTTGCTCAAGCTTTCCTCCGTATGAATCCGGTGCATTTTTAGGTCCTTCCGGGAAAACGAACAAAGCGTTTTTATTTGCGGCAGAGAATTGTTCAATTAAATTAAACTGTGCAATGGCGCTGTCAATGTTATTATTCCATCCGTGGAAGTAAACGACAAGCTCTGTTTCATCTTTTGCCTTAAATCCTTTCGGAACAAAAACCACCACTGAACTATCTCTGTAATGCTCTTCTGCGGAAAAATGCTGATCGTTATATGTATATCCATCTGCTCTCTTAGTATCGGGAAACGGCGCTGTACTTAATTCATAAAGAATTGTTCTGCCGTAATCAGAATACCTTTCATTCAATGTTTGAGAAAAGGTTCCGGCAGTTAAAATTAAAAAGCATTAGCAGGAAATAATATTTATTCACCCAAGGTCCCGTTTGTAAAAAAATCAGAGCCGTTCATTTCAAAACGGCTCAGTATAAAATATTTAATAAATCAACCGGTTATTTCTTTTTCATTTTATCTTGTTCCATTCCCGGGACCGGCATAACACCAAGTTGTTTCATCATTCCCCAATCGTCTTCGACGCCCCAGTGCTCTATTGCTTTGCCGTCTTTAAAAACAATCAAATCCGCACCAGCTATATTTATAGATTTATTTGTTGGAGGCATTCCCATCATCATCCCTGAATTTGTTCCGGTCATGGTAACATAAGTCAGTACGGTATCTCCCGAAGCCGCCATTGCCATTATGTTAAATTTAAGATCCGGGAAGGACATTTTGTATGCGGCTATCATTTCTTTTAGTCCGGCAACACCCTGTTTCTTTGTAATCATCGTATCCATTTGATGATCAATCGCATCCTCTGCAACATAATTACCCAGAGAATCGGTATTCCCTGTATTAAAGGCCTCGTAAATTTTCATCATAGCAGCTTTATTCTGAGCTGAATTATCCTGTTTCATATTCTGCTGCTGGCATGAAATAAAAAGAAATGAAAGAAGGAAAAGTGACGATGAGAGGGTTAAAAAAATTTTCATAACACACTCCTTATGTTTTATTAAAACTTAATTGAAAATTATTTAAGAAAACCTTTGTGAAAATCTACGGGGAGAAGTTATATTTAAAATAAAGTTATGTCAATCTTATTTCTAAGACGGATGTATAATAGATGGATTTTGTGATTTCTTTTACGGGGAGGGATTATATGGCTTTCTTTCTAAAAGCTATTTTTTTCAGATTTAAATTAACCAGAACAACTCCAACAGTAATTATTATTCCTGATAATATCATAAACAAAGTTATTTTTTCATTAAGCATTAGCCAGGAGGCAATCACTGTTACAAAAGGTTCAAAGTAGAGGAAGGCACCAACTTTTGTATTCTCCATCTCCTTTAAAGCAGATGCCCACATTACATAAGCCGCACCGGAACAAAGTATTCCTAAAAATAAAATTGCTGTCCATCCTTTACCCGATAGATGAATAACCGATTGAATTGATGCATTAGTAATTGTAAACGGAGAGATGATTATTGCCATCATTAAAAAGAGAAAGAGTATTGTCATCATTGGAGGGTATGTTAAAGAAATTTTTTTGTTCACTGCGGAATAAACTGCCCAGGTAAAAGATGAACCAAGTATTAGAAAATCTCCCTTGTTCGAGATAAGGTCAATTGAGGAGATGTCCCCGTGGCTTATTAACAGAATCAACCCGAGGAAGGCAATTAAAATTCCTGAGATTTTAATTAAGGTTAAAAGCTCTTTGAAGACAAAGAAACCTACGATAGCCATAAAAACAGGCGCAGTTCCGATTATCCATCCGGTTTTTGCCGCGCTTGTATATTGCAGTCCCGTTACCTGTATCCATAAATGAAAGACCGCAATTAATGCAAGAATGAAAATTCCGCCGTGACTTTTTAAGTTTACCGAGAAATCTCTTTTTCTATATAGTGCAATTGCAGTTAAAAATATTACTGCAAGAATTAATCTTAAGAAGAATAATGAGTCAATGGCACAAGTTCATCAAGTGCAATTTTAGTTGCAATGAAGGAAACACCCCAGAATATGACTGCAGCGATAGGTTTCCAGTATTTAATGAATTGAGTTTTCATTTTCTTTTTTAAGTCATTGCGAGGAATGACCTGCCTTCCGGTAGGCAAGAATGACGAAGCAATCCCAATAAATTATAGATTGCTTCTCCCGACTAAAGTCGGAATCGCGATGACGATTAAGAATTATCTTGCCCACAACCCGCCGGTTTCTTTTAACCAAATTGCAATTTTATCTGCAGCGTTTGAAATACTGTTATCAGATACATCAACTTCAAGCACAGGAAGTACTGATTGGCTTATCAGCTTTTTCATCAGATCCTGTTCTTCAATAAAAATATTTATATCATCATACTGTTTTGGGTTACCGGAAACTTTTAATCTCTCTTCTCTTGCAGAAGTAAATGATTGCGGGTTCCTTGTACAGAAAATTAAATGAAAACCTAAAGCATTTAATCTCTCTTCAAGCCAGCTAAAATCATAGTCTTTATTTTGGTATTTAATCTGGTAAGCTTTGGTGGAAATGTGGAAGCGGTCAATGATCCAGGAGTAATATTTCTGAAGCTCGAATAATCTCATCCAGGTTGAATATGTTTCCATTGCAAGAGCTTCTTCCTGTGGTTCAAAATTTATTAAACCTCTGCCCCAGGGAAAATTTGTAAATGCACACCATTCTCCCGAAATAACCGGCGAATGATATTTGTATTTTCTCGGCCCTACAATTTCAGGATGTTCATTTAAAGCAAAAGCAATTTCAGTTTTGAAAGTCAGCCGTGTTCCTTCAAGTATAATTTTAGGACAGAGTTTACCAGGCATTAATCCACTATTTTGAATCTTCTGTTTTCTTTGCAGAGCTGTAATTCTCAAGATCGTAATTAATTTTTCTTTCAGGCATATTGAGCTTTACAATTTCAACACCGGAGTTCGAATAAAATTCAGTTGCAAGAGTATCGTGAAAATCCGAAAAGACAACCACTCGCTTTATTCCTGCAGCAATTAATGCTTTAGCACAGGTTGTACATGACATATTTGTTATATAAGCGGTAGCTCCTTTTAAATTAATACCGTGAGTTGCCGCCTGTGTAAGTGCATTTATTTCGGCGTGGTTTGTTCTTACGCAGTGGTTATCAACTACAAGGCAACCAACATCTTCACAATGCGGCTGACCGGGCAGCGAACCATTGTAGCCGGTTGCAAGGACAAATTTGTCTCTTACAAAAACACATCCGCAATGCATCCTTGGACAGGTTGCTCTTTCAGAGGCAAGCATTGCAAGCTTTAAAAAATATTCATCCCACGCAGGTCGTTTGGTTTTGCGCATTTAATTTTCCTATATCTATATAAAGTTCATTTTGGTAATTATTAAATTAGTAATAATCTTATTTATTGTTTTAACAACTCTTAATGAAATATGTGAACAGGCTATCTAAGCGGTAATTTAAATTATTTTGTTTAGACAAATAGAACATTAAGGTAAAATTCAGGAGATGAAGTGAAATTTAAATCTTTAGTTGTAAAAGAAGAAAACGGAAGATTTTTAAGAAAGGTTTCTACAAAATCTGTTAGTGAATTGCCGGACGGTGATGTATTACTAAAAGTAAGATACTCGTCTTTAAATTATAAAGATGCACTATCAGCAGCCGGCAATAAAGGAATAACAAGAAAATATCCTCACACTCCGGGCATTGATGCCGCCGGAATAATTGAAGAATCATTCAGCAATCTTTTCAAAAAAGGAGACGAAGTCCTGGTTACAGGGTATGATCTCGGAATGAATACATCAGGAGGATTTGCCGGGTACGTTAGAGTTCCCTCTGAATGGGTTGTCAAACTTCCGGAAGGTCTTTCACTTAAAGAAAGTATGATGCTTGGAACTGCGGGATTTACAGCAGCTCTTTCTGTCCATAAACTTCAGCAAGCAGGTATTGAAAAAGAAAGTGAAGTAATCGTAACTGGGGCAACCGGAGGAGTAGGTTCAATTGCTTTAACATTATTAGCCGGGCTTGGATATAACGTTGCAGCTTCAACCAGGAAAAAAGAAATGGAAGATTATTTAAAAATGCTTGGAGCAAAATTAATTATTAGCAGTCATGATATTGACGATAACTCCGGGAAGCCACTTTTAAGCCGGCGCTGGAAAGGCGCGGTGGATACAGTCGGAGGGAATATTCTTTCGACGGTAATTAGAAGTTTGGATTACAGATGTTCCGTTGCATCTTGCGGCAATACTCTTTCTTCAGATTTAAATATGAATGTTTATCCTTTTATACTAAGGGGGGTTAATCTATTAGGGATTAATTCTGCAGAAACACCGATGGAATTGAGAAAAATTATCTGGAAAAAACTTGCCGGGGACTGGAAAATTAATATTGAAAAAATTATAACCGAATGTTCTTTGGAGGAATTGAATGAGAAAATTGAATTAATACTTAAGGGAGAAATAACCGGAAGAGTACTGGTTGATCTATCAAAATAAAATTAATCTTTATTTTTTGAATAAAATTTAATATTTGGCTGCGAGCATCTATTAATAGTATGAATTAAATAAATATTAATTATAAATTAGCCATATCCAAAAACAAGAGTTTAATATGAAAACAGAGAATGAATTAAAATTCCCATTCAAAACATATCTTAGCTTAAAACCTCTTATTGAGTTTTGGGAAAAAGAATTCTTTAATACCAATATTTATAAGTCCGATCTCGTAAAAATTGCTCTGGAAAAAATTAAACAGGCTCCTGAATTAAATAATCTTATAGAAGATGTCTCAATTCTTGAAAAGCATAAAGATATTGTTGATCTGCTTATGGCAGTTATTTACCCTGCAGCGTCATGGGACCAACAGATAAGCGGATCGGTTGTACCTTTTTCTTTCAATTTTTTTTACAGAACTCCCTTGTTTGAAAAAGTAATTCCCAAAGATGGAATTTTTAATATTGAAAAAATCGGTTTGGATCCTAAGACTGTTTTTAAAAGTAAAATTATTAGTGCATACCTGATTATACTTGATCAACTCTACAATGTTAAAGTAAATATCAAAAATCCTTTGGTTATAAAAATTAAGGATGAAGATACCTCTATTAATAAATACTTCCAGTTGAATATTGATGGTTCATTTGTAAGAGCCGTTTGCGTTGATGATTTACCCAAATTAAGCAGGGAAGATATTAAGCGGCTTTTAAATGATGCGCACAATATAAATCTGTGGAATAAATTTTTACCGCCGGACAAATTTGAGTTTCAGGGATTTGTAACCTTTTCCGTTATTGATGTAACAGAACAGGAAGCTATTTCGGCAATTAAATTTGATCTTCTTGAAAATGAATCTTTTATGTCCCTTGAAAGATTTCATGAATTAGAAGATAAAGTTCGTTCTCTTTTTATGCTGCCTGATCTGAAGATTGGACTTGCTGCAATTCCGGAAGATTGGACGACCGCAAGCAATAAAGGATGGAAGATAGGAGACAGCTTTATTCTTAATGATCAGTGTAAGCTTGATGAGTGTGATTGTACAGATTCTTTTTACGGTAAGGCATTTAGAACAAATGTACCGGCCATTATAGATGATATAGAAAACTATGAAAGCAGGGGTAAAATAGAAAACGAACTTCTAAAGCTTGGTATAAGAAATGCCTTGATCGCTCCTCTTCAGTATAAAAACAAAATTATTGGTGCGTTTGAAATAGGTTCCCCAAATCCGGGAGATATTAATTCTCTTAATTCAGTAAAAATAAAAAGTATTCTTCCTTTATTTTCAACTGCTGTAAAAAGGAATGCTGATGATTTTGAAAACCAGATCCAGAAAATAATTAAGGAGAAGTGCACTGCAATTCATCCTTCTGTTGAGTGGAAGTTCAGGAGAGCCGCTGCAAATCTAATTTCAAACAAGGCAGGTAATAAACTTGCAGAAATGGAGCCGATTGTTTTTGACAATGTATATCCCCTTTATGGTCTTACTGATATTAGGAATTCTTCAGAGTTCAGAAATGAATCTGTAAGAAACGATATTGTTGAACATCTTAAGCTTGCAAAAGGAGTTCTTGAGTCTGCTAATCACGTAAAGAAGCTTCCTTTATTTGATGAAATGATGTTCAGGATAGAGAAACATATCAATCGTGTAAAGAATGGAATAAATTCAGGCGATGAAGTTGTTATTCTTGAATTTTTACAGAATGAAATAGAACCGGTTTTTAATCATATAAAAGATTATGATTCTTCTTTAAATGATCTTATAAAAAATTATAAAAACACTTTGGACCCGGTACACAAAACTCTTTATACAAAACGAAGCGAGTATGAAGAGAGCGTAAATCTTATTAATGAAACGATATCAAATTATTTAGATGAATGCGATGAAGAAGCACAAAAAATGTTCACTCATTATTTTGAAAAATATAAAACCGATGGCGTTGAGCACGGAATTTATATTGGCGGATCTCTTATAGAGCATGGTAAGTTTGATCAAATCTATCTTAAGAACCTACGGTTGTGGCAGTTAATGGTTATGTGCGGTGCAGTTAATAAACTTAATGAGCTTACTCCAAAATTAAAGATGCCTCTTGAAACTTCTCATCTTATTCTTGTACAGAATACCCCGATGTCAATAAGGTTCAGGTTTGATGAAAAGAAATTTGATGTTGATGGAACTTATAATTTGAGGTATGAAATTATGAAGAAGAGGATTGATAAAGCTTTAATAAAAGGAACAAAGGAAAGATTAACCCAACCGGGAAAAATTGCAATAGTATATTCTAATATTAAAGAAGCTCTTGAATATAAAAGATATGTAGAGTTTCTTGAAAATATTGGCAATACAAAATGCAGGCTTGAAGAATTTGACCTTGAAGATTTACAGGGAATGTCCGGATTAAGAGCATTAAGATTTACAGTTAATCTCGATTCAAAAGCACTGCAGAAAAAAATGAAGATGAATGAAATTTCAGGAACAGTTAGTTCTTTTGAGGAAATTTTAAATTAAAATCCATCCCTTGTTTAAACATTGGCAAGAAATTATTTAACAAGTTCTTTATGCCTGAAACAATCTATAGTATGGTCATTAACCATACCCGTGGCTTGCATATGAGCGTATATTATAGTGGAACCAACAAAAGTAAAACCTCTCATTTTTAAATCTTTGCTGATTAAATCAGACAAGTCAGTTTTTGCAGGGATCTCTTTTAAAGATTTGAATTTATTTATGATTGGTTTTCTGTTTACAAAACTCCAGATATATTTGTCAAAAGTTCCAAATTCTTTTCTTACCTGAAGAAACGCCTTTGCATTGGAAACTGCAGATTCAATTTTTAATTTATTTCTTATAATGCCTTCATCTTTAAGTAAAGAATTAATTTTTCTTTTATCATAACCGGCAACCTTATAAAAATCAAAATTATCAAATGCTTTTCTAAAGTTTGTTCTTTTTTTAAGAATTGTAAACCAGCTCAGTCCCGCCTGCATACCTTCAAGTACTAAGAATTCAAAAAGTTTTTTGTCATTATGAACCGGTACACCCCATTCTTTATCATGATAATTTATATACAACTTATCGTTGTTTGACCAGGCACATCTTTTAATAATCTTGGTAGGCATTGATTCAGGAATTAAGATAATCTTCCGGGATGGGTTTTCTGCCGGCATATCCGGATTCAATATCGTGATAATATTTTATTTCGTCCTCATCACTTTTCCAGCAAAGTAAAACTTCTACATTATTAATAACTGCAGGGAAATCCACAAGCCCTATTGTAAAATTCCAGTCTTTAAAAAAACATCCGATCTCCTCAAGCTCAGCGATAAAACCATTTAAATCTTCAGTCAATTTTTTTATTTGGGGGTTATACTTGATGTATTCGTCATCTATTTGTTCTGCAGTCAGTCTCATTTCTCTTGATGTATCAAGAATATCTTTTACAATTCTTCTAACAAGGGGAAGAGTGCTTCGTGCCTCGGCGGGAGTAAAAAATTTTGTAGCGGTAGTCATTTTGTGTAATTAATTAGTTAACTTCTAAATGCAAATTTAGAATTTTATGAACTTAAAAAAAGTTATTTTTAAAAAGTTGCTATATTAAATTTTGGGAATGCAGAAAAAAATACACACGGATATTTTTGCTGGTTAGCATTGACTTTATCAAAGTTTTTTAGAAGTTTCTATTTAGTGATAATAATGTTTAATGTAAACTAAACTTAAAAGGAATTTTTTTATCGAAATAATTATACTCTGCATTGATTATCCACAACAGTGTTTATCCTGGTTTAATACTAAAACGATGCTATGTTATTAATTCGTTTAGAAGAAATTTTATTATTAATGAGCTTGTTACTGTCGGAAAAATAATTATTCAAAATTAAATAGAGAGAGATGAGAGTACTTTTTATATTTTTTTCTTTAAAAAACACATTCTTATTTCAGCCATCTACTTTTTCAATTAAAATGTGAAGGAGGCATTATGCACAAAATTGGTAAGAATAAATTTTTATATACAGTTGGTGTTATTCTAATTTTATTCTCTGGTTGCGTAGATACAGGTGTACAATCAATCCCGGATAGTATTATTTATTATAGCCAATTGAAATTTACAAACCTGGTTGCCGGTGCCGGTACTGCCACATTTACTTTAAATGGACAATCAATTGGTAGTGCAGATTTTGGACAAGAAGCTCCCGGATCGTTTATGCAGGTACAGGCAGGTAATAAAACTTTAGATGTTGGTTTTACCAGCGCTGCAACTCAGCAATACAAATTCTCTGCTGATACAGATTATAAAATCAGAATTTTCTTAATTGGTACGGCAGCTTCAAATGACTTAATGAAAAATAATCAAAGGTACATTTGGCAGACCAAGGATTCCCCAAATGGAGCCGCTTTATTCCCTCCCGATACGGGTCAGGTTGATCTATTTAATGGTTCGCCCGATGCTGAATTAAGTAGTATAAAAATTACAGGTGGTGGATTGGATTCTACATTTACATTTGATAGCCCGCTTGCTTTGGGTGATAATACCGGTTATATGTTGCTTAAAGCAGGATCATATGCATTTGATGTTACATATAATGATTCCCTTCATTCTACCTTTAATTATGACGTTGCGGCCAAGGGTAGGTATACTGCAGTTGTGTATGATGTGACTGGTAGTGTGAAAAATGCAGTTTTCGTTGACGATTAGAAAAAAAGTTAAAATTAACGGAGGAAAAAACATGTTTAGAAAATTTTATACAATTTTGTTTTTCATACTGTTTGCCAGCTCGTTTATTTTCTCGCAAAATGGTAGAGTTGCCGGAAAAATTATTGATAAACAAACCGGTGAACCTCTAATTGGCGCAAATGTGATTCTTGAGGGAACCAGTTATGGAGCGGCATCAGATGTTAATGGTGAATATCTAATTCGGCAAATTTCCCCTGGGTTTTATTCTGTTAAAGCTTCATTTATAGGCTATCAGGATGTTACAGTCCAGAACTTAAGAGTAGTTGCCGGATTAACAACTGATCTGGATTTTGAGCTCTCTTCTTCTAATATTCAAACCGGGGAAGTGGTTATTGTTTCAGAAAGACCACTCATTGAGAAGAGTTCAACAAATGCTATAAGAATAGTTAGTGGAGAAGATATTACAAGTTTACCTGTTAGAAGTGTAAATGATATTATTGCTCTTCAACCCGGTGTTGTAAGACAAAATGATAAAACTTTTATTCGTGGGAGCCGACCTGATGAAACCGGTTATATGCTTGAAGGTGCAGACGTAAAAAATATTTTAAACCGTCAGGGTGGTAATCTTATCCCAATTACTCCCGATGCTTTGCAGGAAATTTTGGTTCAAGCCGGTGGTTATACCGCCGAATATGGTAATGCTAATGCAGGTATAGTTTCTGGTGATTTTAAAACAGGTTCAAATCAGTATCATTTTTCAATAAGAGCCGAAACAGATAACTTCGGAAATTATCCGGGAGATAAATTCTTAGGTACACATTCCTATGGAAATTCTGATTATGTCTTAACTCTTAGCGGACCTGTTCTGTCGGATAAGCTTAAAATATTCCTTTCGGGTGAAAATTCTTTTAACCGAACTTTAAGCCCAAGTTTTTTCTCGGGAAACCCGGCATACTACTCTGATGGTGCGCGTTTTGACACAACCAAAGTTTATGATACTGGTTTTTATGGAGGCAATACAAATGAGTATCAAATTCTTACCTGGGATGCAGGAAATATTCCGGGTATAATGTCTAACAGATATACAGGAAACGGTACAATCTTATTTGATAATAATCCTCTGATTTTAAGGTTAGCTGGTGCTTTTACCTGGCAGAGAACAAGAGGTGGGGTTGCAGGAATTGAAAATACTGCTGTAACTTCTCTTATAGATATGTTTAACACCGCACGCTTACCTATGGATGACTACTCCAACTTGTTATTAAATTTAAAAGGCACCTATATATTATCTCAGAATATGTTTTTAGAAGGTAATTTTAATTTTTATGATTCGCGGCATAAACGATATGATCCTGTTTTTGGAGATGATTTTCTGGCTTATAGCGATAGCTTAGCGGCTTCTCCATACGGATGGCAATATAGTAGTTACGCTATAGGTCCCGATGGGTATGATTTTTATGGATTCCCATTTAATCGTCCGGGCACATTGTTGGTAGGGGGAAATACAGCAAGTGGACAGGGTAATTTACAGCAATTTGTAAAAGACCATAATGGTTATTTTGGCGGATCGCTGGCATTTACAGGACAAGTTGAGAAACATGCTCTTAAACTCGGTGGTTCTTTTCAGAGGTGGACAGTGCGTCATTTTGGTGAAGCAGATGCCAGCAACTTTTTACAAACCGTAAGACAGAACCCGGGTTTAGCAGCAAATTCGGATTCTTTGCGAGCTTTAATAGGAAGATCACTCTATCGCGATTATGATAATTATGGTTTTGATGTATTCGGAAGCGAAACAGATGCTGCTCCCTTTGATGCAAAGCATCCTGTTCTTGCTTCAGGTTATTTAGAAGATAGGATTGAAGTTAATGACTTAATAATTAATGCTGGATTCAGGTATGACTTTATAGATATGGATAGCTGGGCCTGGACAAATCCAAAATTACCTTCAATAAATAATCAAACTAATACTATTCCTGACTCTGCATTCCAGAAAGGAAGTACATTTAGTTACATCTCTCCCAGATTAGGCTTTTCATTTCCTGTATCAGACAGGACTGTTTTTCATTTACAGTATGGAAAATTTGTTCAGTCTCCCAGTCTGGATGTAGCATACAGAGGTGTATATCAGGCTGCCCAGATAATAACAGCATCTAATTTATTTAATAACCCTATTGCTTATAATCCTGAACCAATTAGAACAACACAATATGAAATAGGATTTTCGCAGCAGATTACAAATTTTGCTGCCTTTGATTTGACCGCTTTTTATAAAGATATAAAAGGACAATTGCAGTATGCAACAGTACTAACAGACCCTGGTGCTGCCAGAAGTAACTACCAGGCATTCATTAATCAGGACTTTGCAACAACAAAAGGTCTCGAATTCAGTTTGAAACTAAGAAGGATTGAAAGAATAAGGGCAGAAGTTAACTATACATATTCTGATGCTTCCGGTACGAACTCATTTTCAGGAAGTGGAGTAGGATCTATACAGGTTAATGCTGAAGTTCCAACGGTTTTATTACCCTTATCTTATAATCAAGCACACAGAGGTTCAATTTTTCTTGATTACAGATTTGGTGAGGATGATGGCGGCCCAATCCTGCAACAGTTAGGGCTTAATCTCTTATTTACTTTTAACAGCGGACATCCTTTTACTTATGCGCAATATACAGGTTTAGGTCAATCTCAGGCATGGACAGGTGGTATAATTCCTGCAGTCGATCCCAGGGGGAGAAGGCCGATTGGACCTCCTAATTCATCAACTACTCCGTGGGTTTATAATTTAGATCTTCGTATAGATAAAACCGTTAACATTGCTAATCTGGATGTTAACTTTTACTTATCTGTTCAGAATGTACTAAACACAAAAAATGTTATTAACGTATATGAAAAAACGGGTAATGCATATAATGATGGATTCTTAGAATCAGTTGATGGGCAGCAGATAATTGCAGGCTCCAGGTATACAGAAAGATTTGCTGATTTGTACAGAGTTTTAAATTATGATAACAGACAGGCTGCAAGTACCATATATGGTTATGATTTATTCGGTCCACCAAGACAGATTCATCTGGGTGTAGTACTTAATTATTAATAAAGGAGAGTTTAATGTTACCACATGAAAAATACAAAATTTGTGGAGGTTATTTAATATGAAAAAATTTAATTATTTGAGTTTAATGTTTATTATCCTGGTTTTCCTAGCCACACCGTATAATTTGTTTTCTCATTATAAAGGAGACGGTAAGAAAAAACCCCCGGTACAAAAAACTACCGTGGATCCTTCTCAGAGCCTTATTAATATAAATAATATAACTTGCTGGGTTAGTGGAGAAGGATACCATGATTGGGTTGTTGGAAGCTCGTGGTGCGGAGCTTTTCCCAGAGGAACGGTAGCGGGCGCTATTTTTGCTGAAGGAATAGTTTGGGGAGGACAGGTCTTTGATGGTTCATCGCCTGTAGTTAGGGTGAATGGAAATACTTATGCTACCGGTTGTTCACCGATTACCAGATTGTTTAGAGTAAGACCTGATTATGCTAATGGAAATCTTACCCAGGATGCTGCCGATTTTAATAACATAGGGATTGGCTCTGTAACTGAAGGTGATGTTCAGGCATTAAGAGATCAATATGCAAAAGACTGGAATGAATGGCCTGCAAATGAAGGCGCTCCTTACCAGGATGTTAATGGTGATGGACAATATGACCCTACGGTAGATATACCAGGTATCCCGGGTGCATCCCAGTCTCTTTTTATAAAGTATAATGATGCTATTTCAAGTAATCTTTATGGTGCACCGCCTATTGGTATGGAGGTTTCGGAAACATATTGGGCTTATGCGTATACCGGTGCATTAGGTAATGTTATTTACAAAAAGGTTGACTTGGTCTATAAAGGAACTCCTAACTCAGCATCTAATTCAAGAATAGACAGTATGTATATAGTCCAATGGGCAGATCCTGATGTTGGTAATTCTACAGATGATTTTGCTGGATGCGATACTTCTTTGAACCTGGGTTATGCTTATAGTTCGGGGGCAACCGATGCCACATATCAACCATTAGGACTGGCGCCACCTGCTGCAGGTTATGACTTCTTACAAGGTGTCTCTGTTTACACAGGAGACCCCAGTGATAGTGCTATATTTAATCTTCATTGGAGAACAGGATATAAATATATAAATCCTAAACCCATGAGCTCTTTTATTTATTTTGCTGCTGGCGGAGCTTGGAACGATCCGGATTTTACATACACAGGGTCATTGCAATTTTATAATTTAATGCGTGGGAAATTACCCAGACCTCCATACCCATCGGCAGAATTATTTCCTCCTTCTGTTGCAGACATTACACCCTTCGGGACTTATCTTTTAGCTGGAGATCCTGTAGCCGGTACTGGAAAATTAGATGGCTCAGCAGAAGGCCCTGGTGACAGAAGAATAATGGTAACTAATGGTCCAATTACTATGCACCTTGGTGACACAGCCGAAGTTGTATTAGCTTTGGTAGGAGGCTTAGGTCCCACAGATAATTTAAGCAGTGTAACAGCAATGAAAAATAATGACGCTGCTGCTCAAACTGTATTTGATCTTCTTTTTCAATTACCGTCTATCCCCCCTCCCGATGTGACCGTTTCAAATTTAAATAATAAAGTATCTCTTAGCTGGGGATCTAATACCGCAAACTTGAATGCTATTGAACATTTTTCAGATCTTGGATATGACTTTGAGGGTTATGAAGTGTACCAGTTACCCAGTCCTTCATCAAGTATAGAAGATGGAGTTTTACTTGGTACGTTCGATTTAGTAAATGGTATTACAGCAGTTTATGATACGGTAAATGATGCAAATGGCGCATTCATACCCGTACTTGCTGCGGATGGTAAAGATGCAGGGTTGCAGAAGTTTTTAGTAGCAGATACGGATCCGTTCAGGCATACAGCATTAAGGAATGGACAGGAATATTATTTTGCTGTTGTATCTTATGCATATAACCCCGCTCCATTGCTGCCTTTTCACATTTTACGATCATCAGTTGTAATACGTACTGCTATACCGCAGATGACAACACCTGGAGTCCGCTATAACGGAACTGTTTTAGATACCATCCAGGCAGATCATGTAACCGGAGGAGGTGACGGAGATGCTTTTGCTTTAATAATTGATCCCTCCAAACTTACAGGGCACACATATAAAGTTGGTTTCGATACAACCGGGGGAAGTACATCTTGGTTCGTAAGAGATGAAACAACTGGTACTGTTAAGGTTTCAGGTCAGGAAAATCAATCCGGGAATAATGATTACCCGGTCATTGATGGATTAGTAGTGAAAGTAACCGGACCTCCGGTTGCAGGGAAATCTTATACTTATAAAAGTGCAGATCCACTGAATTTGAGCCCTGTTGCCACGGCGGCAGATCCGGAATATGCCGGTGGACGCTGGTTTACAGGCGGAAGTCATGGAGGGGAAATATTCTTTGGTGGAGTTTTCCTGGAACCAAATTTCTGGGGAGAAACTTCCGTAAATCCGGCTGAATATAAATCTGTTAAGTTAAATTTCCGGCCTATGGCTTCATATACTGATTTGAATGGTAATGGAAGTTATGATATAGGTGAACCATATTTTGTTGATGATACTACTAAGATACAGAAGGCATTTATGTATCAAACATTCTCACCAGCTGCCTATGAAGGATTCTTTAATCTTCCTTTTACAGCGTGGGATGTTGACGATCCTGCAAATCCAAGACAACTTAATGTTGTTGTAAGAGACAGAGATCAAAACCATCAGTGGGATTTACATAATTTAACGGATCCGGCTGATCCTCTATTACCCAATAATGGTGACCAACAATTCAATTATACATGGATATTAAATACTAACTATGATCCAACAGGCACAAAGTACGGAGACGGTACTGGTGGATCCATAGATTTCTGGAGCTACGATGGAGGGAATGGTATTTGGGATGGAATGTGGTGTATGTGGGTAGATGATAGAGGGAATGGGGGTATGTTAGCAGAAGAATGCTCATTTACACTCTTCCCAAACAGAGTTAATACAATTGAGGATTCATTTACCTTCTCTGTTCCGGACGTTACCACAAGTCAGTCATTAGCTCAAAATGACGTTAAGAATATTAATGTTTTCCCAAATCCTTATTATGGTTATCAGTACAGGGAGACTTCAAGGGATCAACATTATGTAACCTTTAGTCATTTACCTTCTAATGCTGTTATCAGAATATTTGATTTAAGCGGAGTTTTGGTTAGAACGATTACTCATCTACCTTCCGGCGGACAATTTGATAGATGGGATTTACAAAATGATCAAAATTATCCAGTAGCTAGTGGTGTATATGTAGTTTATATAGATATGCCCGATTTAGGTGCCACCAAAATTTTGAAGCTGGCTGTAATTCAGGAAAAACAAATATTAAGAGTGTATTAATATTTCAAAGAGGTACAGGTGCATTCAGATCTGTACCTCCTAAATTTTAATTTTAACTGGAGGAAATTATGATTCAATTAAAAAGACTATTATTTATGCTTCTGATATTAAGCTTCTCAGCCGCAGAAACTTTTGGTGGAGGTCAAAATCGTGCCGGTACTTCAGGAGCCCCGGAATTAAAAATTCCGATCGGAGCCAGGTACCTTGCTATGGTAGGTGCACCAATTGCTTCTGTTTCAGGCCTGGAAGCAATTTATTGGAATCCCGCAGGCGTTGACTTCACTCCTACAGACGCAAATGCGATGTTTTCATATCGTCAGTATATTGCAGATATGAACATGGACTTTGCGGCAGTAAGCGGAAGACTTGGAGAGCTTGGCACTTTTGCTCTCTCTTTCAGAGCCTTAAATATTGGTGATATTAATGTAACAACTATGGACCAACCCGATGGTACAGGTCAGATAATCAGCCCGAATTATTTTGTATTGGGATTAACTTATTCCAAACAACTTACAGATAGGATTTCCGTAGGAGCAAATTTTAACCTTATCAATGAGAGTATTGATAGAGTTAACGCTTCAGGATTTAGTTTTGATTTCGGAGTTGAGTATCGTAATCTTTTTGATGTTCCCGGATTTGGTGTGGGAATTGTTGTTAAGAATTTAGGTCCTACCATTCAATTCTCAGGCAATGGATTATACATTCAGGCAAATGATCCAAATTCAACGAGAGGACAGACATTCTACCAAATTGATGCGGCATCAGCTGAATTACCCTCAGAAATAGGAATAGGTTTATCTTATGTCAGACAATTTAATGATGAAAATAAAGTAACATTATCTACTACATTCCAAAATAATAATTATTCTTATGATGATTATAAAGTGGGGCTTGAATATGCTTACAAAGAAGTTCTTTATGTAAGGGGCGGGTACCTGTTTTCACCCGAATCTACAGATGAAACACCAAATATATTCCAGAATTATGCTCTTGGAGTAGGAGTTAATACAAAGGAATTTAGTAGCCTTGATTTGTCAGTAGATTATGCATATTTACCTGCCAAATATTTTGATGCTAATAATGTATTCTCAATAAGATTTGGATTTTAATATTTAATATTATAATAGTAATATAGGTCTAATAACGGTTTCTTTGCCTTGCAGAGAAACCGTTTTTAATTTATATGCAGATCAAGTAGTTGAGATAAAATAATAGTTTTATTAATTCAACATTTAATTTTAAGCCTTTCATTTTTATCATCATTTGATTCTATTTAAATTGATAAATAATATTGAATTGAAATAAAAAGTTTGAATTTTCATTTTTGAAACGACATATGAAATTATTTTTTAACCCTATCATACTAAGTCTTATATTATTGTTTAATAACCTGATTTTCGCCCAGGAAATAAATAATAAGCTAATTGGTAATTGGGAATCAGTTGATTTGAAGAACCAAATAAGTATGAAAATAGAATTTAAAGAAGACAATAAATTTATTTTGAGTAATGTTCTCGTTGCTGATTATCAGTATACATTAAAAGAAAACATGTTGATTAGTCGTTTCGAAAAAGATACTCCCGTTAAAAAAGTTTTTATTGATACCAGTTATTTGGAAATTAAGCAAGATACTATAATCAGGAGTTATAATCGTTTAGGATGGAAAGATACTGTTGTAATGATAAGGGATAAAAATTTTGAAGTAAATTCTGAAGCAAAGAAAAATGCAATTGTTGGGAAATGGAAATGGGCATACCCGGCAGGTGATACAGCGACTTCAGTTTTTTATAACAATGGTAGTTGGCATTTTTATGTCCCGCAGAATTATTCTACCGGCAGCTACTCTGTAAGTAGCGATACTATAACATTAACTTTTGACAATAATGCAGTTAAAGAGATTGATACATACTGGGTTGAAGGAAATTTATTACAATTGAAAAATCTGAATGAGAATAAGGAATACCTGTTTCGGAAAGTTCAATAAATGATTTTCATAATTTAAAAATCAGTTTGACAGTATCTAAAAAAAATATATTTAGAGCAATTCTTTTCCTAATTCCAATTTTGGTTTTAATTATACTGGAGTTAATACTTAAACTAACCGGATATGGGGATAATTTAAATATAGTCTCTACCATAGAAAGAAATAATAAAAATTATTATACCATAAACCAGTTGGTGGGGAAAAGGTATTTTGGTAAAGACAGACTTTATTATAGAAAGGGGGCACACGATTATTTTGAGGTTAAAAAGCAGCCAAACACCATCAGGATTTTTTGTTTTGGTGCTTCAACCACAGCAGGGTTTCCTTACGAATATAATGCGATTCCGACTGAGTTTTTAAGAGACAGGTTGAATTATGCACTTCCCCAGAAAAATATCGAAGTAATCAATACAGCGATTGCCGCTACCAACAGTTTTACTGTTAATGAGTTTGCAAAAGAGCTTATTCATTATAACCCCGACCTTTTTATTGTTTATATGGGGCAAAATGAATTTTATGGTGTATATGGCGTGGGTTCAACAATATCAGTTGGTAAAAACAGACTTTTTATAAAAACATACTTATGGCTTCAGCAATTTAAAACATTTCAACTCCTAAAGAATGTTATTAATTCATTATCGAATTTATTTAAATCGGAGGAACAAGAGGAAGATAAATTACTGATGGAGCAAATGGTTAAAAACAATTCCATAGGCTTCAATAGCAGCGATTATAAAACTGCTATAAATAATTTCGAAGATAATTATAAAGAATTAATTGAAACAGCGAAAGAAAACAATATACCAATAATCATTTCAACACTCGTAGTAAATGAAAAAAATTTGCCACCATTTGTGTCAACATATTCTGAAGCCTTAAATGATACGTTAGAAAAAAAGTGGCAGCTGCAATTTGAGCTTGGCGTTCAGGAAGAAAAGGATAATAATTATTCAGGGGCAATTAATCACTTCAACGAGTCCCTGCTCATTGATTCAATACCTGCGAAGGTTCATTTTGAATTAGGTAAGTGTTATGAAGAATTAGAGAACTATAAAGATGCGGAAAAACAATATTTGCTTGCGATAAATTTAGATGGTTTGAGATTCCGGGCACCTTCCGAATTTAATTCTATAATTAAAACCCTCGCTCATAAATTTTATGTTCCTCTTGCAGATGTAAACAAAGAATATAAAGAAAATACTGCACACGGAATTATCGGCTCAGATTTATTAGTGGATCATGTTCATCCAAATATTAAAGGATATTTCCTTTTATCTAAAACATGGTTCAGAACAATTAAGGAAAACAAATTGTTCGGATTATCTCCGGATTTTTTAGAAAATGATAACTTATTATGGCAGCAGTCCACAGTTACTTCATTAGATAGTGTTATCGGAGCGTTAAAAATTATCGAACTTAAAAATAAACCTCCCTTTAAAAGTACCATTAGTGATTTGGATTTTAAACCCAATAACTTTATTGAAGAAATCGCTTATCAATACACTATTAAGCATGATATTTCATGGGGTACTGCTCATTTGAATACTGCGAAAATTTATTTTAACAATAGTGATTTTAACTCGGCACTAAAAGAATTTAGAGCAATACTTACAATAGATGAAGGCAACCCGGTTATTCTTAAATTAATGGGCGATATGTATTTTCAGCTGAAAATATTTTCAAAAGCCGAAGAGACGTATTTAAAAGCTTTTTCTTTGGATGATAACCAATTCATTAAATATAAATTAGGTTTGACTGAAATTAATCTTGGTAAACCGCTTGTTTCAATTCAATATTTAAATGATTGTCTGTCAAACAGTAATAATTCTGAAAGATTTACACCTGAGGAAATAGAAGACATTCGGTATAACCTTGCATTAGCTTATTACCAGGTTGATGACTATAAAAAAGCTTTAGGTGAGTTAAAAAATCTTTTAACTATTAATCCTTCAAATGAAAAAGCAAAAGCACTAATTAAAAAGGTTGAATCTTATAAATGATAGACCGATATTCTACGAATTATTTTTCCAGGTACGATAAAACCACGTATAAAATGATAAAAAAAATAATTTTTATTTGTTTATTATTCTCATTCAATTCTCTGCCCCAGCAAAGCGGCTTTGAATTAGAACTTGTCGGTAGAGTTTGGTTCCCGGGAGTATATCACGGCGGAAATGATACTACAGGAACTTCAGACTGCTGGGGATATACTGCGCCCGATGGAACTGATTATGCAATTATTGGTGTTTATGAAGGAGTTGCTTTTGTTCGCATTCCTGATCTTAAAGTTGTAGATGTTATTCCCGGACCTAAAAATAATGATTATTATTTTCACCGGGATATGAAAACTTATAAACATTATGCATACGAGGTTTCGGAAATGAATGGTGAAAATGAAGGTCTAATGATAATGGACCTTCAATATCTTCCCGACAGTGTTAAGTTTGTAAAATCATATACTTATTCCGGAAATAACAGGTCTCATAATTTTTCAATAGATACCGCAAATGGTTTCGCTTACGTGCTTGCACAGAACTATACCGGGTTTAGAATAATTGATTTAAATGATCCTGAAAATCCGGTAGATATAAGTTTTGTAAATACCGGGGGCATTCATGACGTTTATGCCAGAAAAGATACTGTTTATGTTGCTGAAGGTTACAACAGCAGTTATTCAATATATGATGTTACAAATAAAAATAATGCGGTTCTCTTAAACAGGTGGGTTTCACCAACAGGCGGATATGCTCATAATATCTGGCCTTCGGATGATGGAAAGTTTGTTATGACTACCGAAGAAACTTTAAACAGGACTGTAAAATTTTGGGATATCTCGGATATTAATAACATACAACTTAGAGGGCAATATCTGGGAGAAAATAATATTGCACACAATGCTCATATAAAAGGAAATTTTGCATTCTTATCTCATTACAGGGGCGGTCTTAAAGTGGTTGATATAAGTAACCCGGATACTTTAAAAGAGGTCGCTTCTTATTCAACTTATGGAGGATTGGCAACAGGAAATTTTTATGGAAACTGGGGGGCATATCCTTTTACAAAAGATGGTTATGTTTATGGAAGTGATATCGAAGGCTGGCTGACTGTTGTAAAATTTGTTCCTGTTGCTACAAACGTTGATTATGAGAAAATACCGCAAGCATTTAAATTAGAGCAGAATTATCCCAACCCTTTTAATCCAGCGACAAAAATAAAATTTAGCATTCCGGTTTCATCAAATGTGAGTTTAAAAGTTTTTGATGTTCTTGGAAGAGAAGCAGCTACTCTTGTGAATGAAGAAAAATCTGCCGGTGATTATGAAGTTGAATTCGATGGTTCGGATTTTTCAAGCGGAACTTATTTTTACAGAGTTCGGGCCGGAAGTTTTATTTCAACCAGGAAAATGTTATTACTCAAATAAACCCCTTCAATTAAGCGTTTTGTGTTATTCATTTGATAATTGAAAAGATGCCATTGCTGATGCTGTTTGTTTTGTAGTTGCATCTTTTATATTAAAAATAACTTTGTAATCTCCCATAGCATAAGTTGAATCAAGGTCAAATTGTACTTCAATAGGAATATCTGTTAATCTCTCAGTACCATTTTTATCTTCCACTTTGCTGATCAATGCTTTAATTGTATCACCTGCAGGCGTAACAAGATCAATATCATAAGCAACCGTTGCAGCAAAATTATTTTTAACTTCTTTCTGGCTGAATCCTTTTACACGTGTAGTTGCATTAACCTCCCAGCTGTTTCCAAGATCATAAGCAAAGGCTTCCGTGCTGAATGTTTCTAAATTAACCGGCTTTTCGTTTCCGCAGGAGCAGAGAATAACAGCCACAAAAAAGAGAAATAATATTGATTTCATAAAAACCCTCGGTTCATCATTAATTAAAATATGAAAACAAAAGTCATTCTGAATGAAATGAAGAATCCCATCATTTTATTTTTAAGAACGACTTAAAAACTCTAACCATTCTTTTTCTGAAAATCACTCATTAAAGAAACAAGATCTTCAACGCCTTTTTTAGGAAAAGCATTGTAGATGGAAGCTCTTAAACCGCCAACTGAACGATGACCCTTAAGCCCATCAAAGCCGGCAGCTGTTGCTTCGGAAATAAGTTTCTTTTCAAGTTCTTCATTTGCAAGATTAAAAGTAACATTCATTAACGAGCGGCTATTTTTTTCTGCATGTCCTTTGTAATAACCTCCGCTTTCATCAATACATTTATAAAGTATATCAGCTTTCTCTTTATTTATTTTATACATTGAATCGAGTCCGCCAATCTTCTTAATCCATTTTGCAATCAGGCCGATAATATATACGCCGAATGTATTTGGGGTATTATAAAGTGAATTATTTTCAACATGAGTTTTGTAATTTAGCATTGTATGAAGTAAATCCTGGCTTTTTTCAACCATATCTTTTCTGATTATTACAAATGTTACTCCTGAAGGACCCATATTTTTCTGAGCACCGGCATAAATAAGCGCGTATTTATTCACATCAATTTTTTTATGAAGGATATCCGAAGAAGCATCACAGACCAAAGGGACTTTTCCCACTTCAGGTTCTTTATGCCATTCGGTCCCGTAAATTGTATTGTTGGAAGTATAGTGAACATAAGATGCATCCGGATCAAGTTTCAGTTCTTCCTGTTTTGGAATTCTTTTAAAAGTTTCACTCTCTGTAGTAGCGGCAATATTAACAGTTCCTACTCTCTTTGCTTCTTTAACTGCTTTCTTAGACCAGCTTCCTGTTAAAATATAATCAGCCTTATTTTTAGGAGGCATCAAATTTAAAGGAACCATTGAAAACTGGAGGCTTGCACCTCCCTGTAAGAAGAGAAGCTCATAATCATCAGAAATACTTAGTAGAGATTTTAAATCGGCTTTAGCTTCTGCTATTATTTTATCAAAAGTTTTTGATCTGTGACTTATCTCCAGTATAGACATTCCTATTCCGGGAAGAGAAAATAAATTTTCCTGGGTTTCTTTTATAACATCTTCCGGAAGAATAGCCGGACCAGCGCTGAAGTTATATATTCTTTTTGTCATTATTTTCCTTTAATATTTAATTAGCTGAAAGAGTTCGTATTTTATTAATTATTGAATCCGCGGATGGAATAGTCTGATTATTTTTTCTTGCTGTTTCCAACCAGAGATTAATAACTTCATCCAGTTCTTCCAAACATTCGCTTATAGTTTCTCCTTGTGCAAGACATCCTTTAAGAGATGGAACCTCTGCAACATATCCTCCTTCTTCTACCGGATAAATTATTACAGGATATTTCATTTCTCCTCTCCTTTCTTTCTCAATTCTTCCAATAGTTCAATAACTCTTTTTATATAAATAGATTTCACTTTATTATTGAGGGATAACAAAAATGTATTTATCTTTTCTAAAAATATGATGGCTTCCGGAAATTCTTTCCAGGATAAAATTTTCATCTTTTAGTAATTGCCTTATTTCTGAAAACTTTACATTTTCTGGATTATTTTTAATTCTTTCATAAGATTAAATTAAATGTACCAATAATCCATCTCTCAATTTCGGTTCAAACCATGTTGATTTTGGAGGCATAATTTCTCCTGCATCAGAAATCTTAATCAGATCATCAAGTGAAACAGGATACAATGAAAACGCAACCACAGCTTTTCCCGAATTAATTAGTTTTTCAAGCTCTTTAGTTCCTCTTATTCCTCCAACAAAATCAATTCTTTTATTTGATTTAGGGTCATCAATTCCAAGAACAGGATTAAGAAGAAAATCCTGCAGTAAGCTAACGTCCAATGCTGAACCAACAGAATCAGAAAGTGATAAACTACCAAGAACCGAATCCCTCGGTTTTAGTGAATACCATTTACCTTTCAAATACATACTGAAGTTTCTTTTTTCTGCAGGCTCTTTAATTTTTACTTTTTCAATCTGAAATTTTTCATCCACTTCATTTAAAAATTCTTCTTCACTCTTACCATTTAAATCCTGCACAACTCTGTTATAGGGTAATATCCTTAATTGATCCGCCGGAAAAATTACTGCAAGAAAAAAATTATATTCTTCTTCTCCGGTATGATCAGGATTTTTTTCCATTTTAACTTTTCTTGCCCTGCTTGCACTTGCTGCTCTATGATGACCATCAGCTATATAGAGTTTTTTTATCCTGGAAAATTCCTTAATAATTGGTTCATTATATTTTTCCGGAAGAACCCAAACGGTGTGTGTTATTTCATCATCTGCGGTGAAATCATAAGCGGGTAAAATTTCTTCGATTGTTGTACTAACAATTTTATTTATTTCGTCAACACCATTGTAAGTCAGAAAAACTACCCCGGTTTGAGCGCCTGTTGTAACAATATGATTTGTTCTGTCGTCTTCTTTTTCCTTACGGGTTTTTTCATGCTTCATTATTATATTTTTATCATAATCGTCAACAGAAAAAGTTGCGGTAATTCCAATTTGAACTCTTTTGTCCATTATTAGTCTGTATAAATAAAACCGCTGGCTTTCCTCAATTTGTAAAGGGACTTTTTTTGTTAACAGGTCTAAATTTTCTTTAGCTTTTATATAAACTTCTTTTGAGTAAGGATCAGCAGATGAATCCAATTCTATTTCGGACCTTGTTACTCTTAAAAAACTTAAATCATTTCCTTCTGCTAGATTTGCCGCTTCCTCCCGGTTTACAACATCATAAGGAACACTTGCTACGAGATGTGCAAATTCTTTAGCAGGTCTTAAGGCTCTGAAGGGTCTTATTACAGCCATGAATAAATTAGCTCCCGGTTAAAGAAAAAACTACTTTGTAAAAATCCATAAAATATCATAAAGATTCCATGCAAATGATTATAAGACTAAAGGTTAAATGTTCCAAGACTTTCGTAACGTTGATTCCTTAATATCATTCTGAATTGGCTTTCAAAGGAACAATAATTATTTTTGGCGGCATAATTGTTGAGATAAAAATAAATGAATAAAAAGAATATAAAGGATAAAATGCGTTACGACAAAGAGCAAGCGGGCATAATTCCTCAGGATGTGGTGAAAAGATTTAACCGGGCATTTAGGAAGGAAAAAAGAAAAGACAGGTTAAAAATTATTGGTGAAGTAAAATATCACAGAAAGTTTTACTCTGCCCATTTAGATAATAAGAGAGATGTAATTGTCTGGCTTCCTCCTTCTTATAATTTGGAGTTAAGAAGAAACTACCCCGTTTTATACATGCACGATGGACAAAATATTATGGATCCAAAAACTTCTTATGCGGGGATTGACTGGCGGGTTGATGAGACTTTAACAAAACTTATAAAACGAAATCAAATTCAGGAGATTATAGTTGTAGGAATTAATAACTCAAAAGAGAGGCTCGAAGAATATAGTGATACGGAAAAAGGTCGCCGCTACATTAATTTTATAGTAGAAGAGCTTAAGCCGTTTATTGATTATGAATACCGCACGCTGTCAGGAAATAATAACTCTGTGGTAATGGGTTCGTCTATGGGAGGGTTAATTTCTTTTCTTATCGCATGGAATCATCCGGAAGTTTTTTCAAATGCAGGATGTTTGTCAAGCTCATTTCATTTCCAGGATGATAAAGCAATTAAGATGGTTAAAGATTACAACGGTCCGAAGAAGAATATAAAAATATATATTGATCATGGTGAAGATGGTTTGATCAGAGGACAAAAGATGTTTTGCACTCTTACAAAAAAAGGTTTTATGGTTGGTTCTGATATAGACTATTATTATGCCACCGGCGCCGAGCACAATGAAAATGCATGGGCTGACAGGCTTGAAAGACCGTTACTCTTTTTCTTTAAGAAGTGAAAACCGGTGTAATGTTATAAGGTATAAGATATAGTGGTATAAGGATATTAAAAATGAAATCTTTTACGAAAACATTAATTCTTCTTTTACTTTTTCTTTATTCCTGCTCACCAAAATTAACAAACCTCGATTTTGTAAAAGAAGATATTATCAAATACTATGAATCAGGCGAATATGATAAAGAAGTTGGCGAGGCAACAACTGATGCCATTAAAAAATTTGAAGCAATAAAAGTTGAAGACTCTTCAGCGGTTGTTTTTGATGTTGATGAAACTGCACTTTCAAATTATGAGATAATTAAGGAAATGGATTTTGGTTATATTAAAGAACCCTGGGATAAATGGATTGAAGAAGCTAAAGCCCCCGCCATTAGTGAGGTTAAAGATTTGTATAATTCCCTGATTGCTAGGGGGATAAAAATAATCTTTATAACCGGCAGAAAAGATTATCAATATTTTTCAACATATAATAATCTACATTCATCGGGATATTCTTTATTTGATACTTTAATCGTAAGAGAGAAAGATGAGTATAAGCTTGGGGCATCTGATTATAAAACTAAAAAACGAAAACAACTCTCCGCCAAAGGATATAAAATAGTCGGGACTGTTGGGGATCAATGGAGCGACTTAATAGGAGAAAACCTGGGAATACCGGTTAAGATTCCGAATTATCTTTATATTGTTGAATAGATTTTCATTTCTTTAATCTGTCATTTACTGCTTTAATCAGCACTCAAAAAATTCTTATATTTACACTTCATAGTAAACAATAAAATCAGATGCCTGAGATAAAATTTTCAGATATTCCTAAAGCATACAATCCCGCAGAAGTTGAAGATAAATGGTACAGCTATTGGCTGGAGAATAATCTTTTTAAATCAGAAATAAATGATAAAGAACCATATACAATCGTAATACCCCCGCCAAATATAACCGGCAGCTTAACAATGGGGCATATCCTTAATAATACAATTCAGGATATTCTCATTCGTACTAAAAGAATGCAGGGTTATAATGCCTGCTGGGTTCCGGGAACTGATCATGCTTCAATTGCAACAGAAGCTAAAGTGGTTTCGTTCCTAAAAGAAAAAGGAATTGATAAAAAAGAAATTGGAAGAGAAGAGTTTTTAAAATACTGCTGGGAATGGAAAGAGAAGTATGGCGGGATAATAATCCAGCAACTAAAAAAGCTTGGAGTTAGCTGCGACTGGCACCGTGAACGCTTCACAATGGATGATCAGTATTACAGGAGAGTAATTGAAACTTTTGTTGACTTATATAAAGAAGGGAAAATATACCGCGGTTACCGAATGGTAAACTGGGACCCAGCATCACGCTCGGCAATCTCGGATGAAGAAGTAATTTATAGAACTATAAATGGGAAGCTCTGGTATCTTAAATATCCTGTTAAGGATTCAAATGAGTTTATTATAGTAGCAACCACGAGACCGGAAACAATGCTTGGCGATACAGGTATTGCTGTTAATCCTGAAGATGAGAGATATAAAAAATTCATAGGTAAAAAAGTTTTACTTCCCGTTGTTGGAAGAGAAATTCCTGTTTTTGCGGATGCTTATGTTGATATAGAATTTGGAACAGGCGCTGTTAAAGTTACCCCGGCTCATGATATCAATGATTATGAAATGGGTAAAAGACACAATCTTGAAACAATTAATATCTTTAATGAAGATGCAACCACAAATGAAAATGTTCCCGAAGATTTGAGAGGGCAGGATAGATTTGAAGTTCGGAAAAAGGTGATACAAAAATTTGAAAAACTCGGTCTCCTGTTGAAAACAGAAGATTATCAAACCAGTATTGGATATTCTGAAAGAGGAGGAGTTCCTATCGAACCCTATCTTTCTGAGCAGTGGTTTATGAAAATGGATGAATTATCAAAACCGGCTCTTAATGCTGTTGTTGATGGCAAAATAAAATTTTATCCATATCATTGGGTAAAGACTTATTCACACTGGATGGACAATATTAAAGATTGGTGTATTTCACGTCAGCTTTGGTGGGGACATAGAATTCCTGTTTGGTATTGTATTGGTGATGAAGCTTGTAAACTGGAATGTAAACAGCCGATTGTTTCTGTTGATCCGCCCGAGAAGTGTCCTCATTGCGGTTCAAAAAATCTAAAGCAGGATGAAGACGTTCTTGATACCTGGGCATCAAGCTGGCTTTGGGCATATGATGTTTTTAAAACTGAAGAAGGAACAGAAATATTATTACCCGACAGATACGCTTGTTACGGCTCCCGATATTATTTTTTTCTGGGTTGCGCGAATGATAATGGCAGGGCTGCATTTCAAAAAAGATATTCCTTTTAAACATGTTTATTTCACAAGCGTTATAAGAGACATTCAGGGAAGAAAAATGAGCAAGTCACTGGGTAACTCTCCCGATCCTCTTGAAGTAATAAATGATTACGGTTCTGATGCATTAAGGTTTACTATTATTTATTTGGCTCCACTCGGTCAGGATGTTCTTTTCTCAACTGATAAATGTGATATTGGTAGAAATTTTGCAAATAAAATCTGGAATGCAGGAAGATTCCTTTTGATGAATTCTGAAAATATTAAAACCGATGAAAACCTAATTGATAAGCATATAGATTTTCCGGATGAATGGATAAACTCAAGATTCAATAAAACGCTCGAACAATTAAATGATGCGATGGATAAGTTCGAAATTAATAATGCAAGTAAAATTATTTATTCTTATGTATGGAATGACTTCTGCGATTGGTACATTGAATTAATGAAGAACAGGCTTTACTGGGGAGAGGAGGAAGTTAAATCTGCTGTTCTTACAAGAGCATTAAATAATTTTGAAAACCTGCTTAAGATTGTTCATCCGTTTATGCCTTTCATAACAGAAGAGTTATGGCAATTAATAAGCGAACGGAAAAAAGGAGAAAGCATTTCAATATCCAATTATCCGGAATATGATTCATTAAAAATAAACCCTTCTGCTGAAAAAGAAATGGAGTTTGTTCAGGATGTTATTACGGCAGTAAGGAATATACGCGGCGAGATGAACATTCCCCCATCAAAACAGGTTAATGCATTTATTAAATCTTCAGAAGTAGGAACACACCAGGTTGATTATATAAAGAAGCTTGCAAAGATTGAACAAATAAAGATTGATAAAAACCTTGTAAAACCTAAAGCAAGCGTTTCAGCAGTTGTTAAAGATTCTGAAATTTATATCCCGCTGGAAGGTTTAATTGATCTTGATGTTGAACGTAAAAGGCTGCAGAAAGAAATAACAAGACTTGAAGATGCAGTAATCAGCATAAACAAAAAACTTTCAAATGAGAAATTTGTTAATAACGCAGCTCCGGAGGTTGTTGAAAAAGAAAGAATCAAGAAGAAGGATTGGGAAACAAATCTCGCAAAGCTGAAAGAAATATTATCCAATCTTAACTAAAATTAAAATCCTTTTTATGATTTATATCAATATCGTTTTGGAATTTTAAATTCCCACCGTGACTGAATTCACAATAGTTAAACATTAAACCCTTTTCCATTAAAATTATTTTATCTTATACAATCATTACAGAAAATAAAGGTATGATATGTTAAGAAAAATAATTTTATTGGTTGGATTCATAATTTTATTTGCAGGAATAAAACCAGCGCAAGCTCAATTTGCCCCGGGCGGAAAAGAGTTTGGTTTCGGAATTATAATTGGTGATCCTACGGGGGGAACTGCAAAACTCTGGCTGACAAGAGATAATGCTTTAGCTTTTCATCTAGGTGCATCATACTTTGGCAGCCCGCGTATTGGAGTTGATTATCTTTGGCATTTTGATGCATTCAGATCAAATATTGTAAATCTTTATGCTGGTCCTGGCGGTGTAATAGGATTTGGCAAAGGCGATGGTTTCTGGTATAGGGGGCGGTTTGTGAGAGTACACGATGATGTTGGAATAGGGGGCAGAGCAGTATTTGGTATCAATATTGTCCCTGTTAGAACTCCTCTTGAAATATTTGTAGAATTAGGTGTACTAATTGCTTTTGTTCCGGATTTCGGTTCCGCCGCGGATGCCGCTCTGGGAATCAGGTTCTATCCATAAACCAATTTATAGGTGAAACCCTTCTGATGCGTTTCACCTTTAATTATCAGCTACTATTTTTTCTCTTCTTTATTAACTAAATAAAATCTTTAAAAGTTTGGGAAATGAAACTTTTAAATACTTCATTTTATGCATTAAGGTCAGTTATTTAATGTAAAAGAAACCCCGAAATAATTACTTCGTTAGTTTAATATTTATGCATATCTGAGATGACTCTTTTAGAGATAAGTTACTTTAATTAAATAAAAAATAGGCATAATGGGTACGGCCCATTATTTGATTATCTTGGATTTATCAAATTGGGGTAAATGGTGGATGCCTGTATGTCATTTCGAAAGGATTTACTATGCAATGAATATAACTAGATACACTATTAGGAAGGAACGAATTTATTATGAAAAGATTAAGCATTACTTTTATTCTTTTTGCGATTCTAATTTTGGTTAAAGAATCCTACTCATTTTCTCCAATAATCAATCCTGCATTAAAATCCTCTGCTCAAGGCGGCCTTTTAGAATTCAGCACTACTACTGTTGAAAAATACAGCCATAGTATTCAGAATTCAGATTTGTTGGTTTTAAGAAATTATACGGGGCGCCCCTTAAAAGCATTACAATTTAAAATAGTAATAGGCAAAGATGGAGGTAAATTAAATTTTAAATCTATAAGCAGAGGTACTAGTATTCCCGAATCATCTTTCTTATTGGACTATGAAGTTCATAAAGGTGAATTACAGCCCGATGGTTCATCTATTGATGTTGTAAGTGTTGTTTTACTTGGCTGGGGAGAAAACGTTTTATACCCGGAAGATTTGCATAATATTGTTTTAATTAATTATGATATAGTTGAAATTGATGGCGACAGTTCTGTTTCTCATTTGTGTCTGACTGATGTTAAAGGTGCGACAATTACCCCGGTTGAAGACGCAAATATTTTGGCGGGAGAGGAACAAACAATTTTCTTAAAAAGAGCACCAGTTGAAAATGATTTAAACGTAATTTTGCTTCAGAACTTTCCGAATCCATTTAACCCGGCTACAACAATAAGTTTTAAAATTCCAGAGAATGACCAGGTTTGCCTGAAAGTATTTAATTCAATCGGTCAAGAAATTTCAACTTTGATAGATGAATACAAAACTGCGGGTAATTATTCTATTGCGTTTAATGCCGCTAACTTAACAAGTGGTGTTTATTTTTACCAGGTTAGAACAACCAGTTATACAATTATTAAAAAGATGATGCTTGTAAAGTAAAATTAAAACATTACTTTGTTGAATAATCATTGATTCCGAGATTAACAACAGATCTTACTGCTTCAATATCACCGGTAGAAAGTTCTATGTATGAAAGTTTATTACTTGAGTCTTCACTTATATAAGGATACATAATATCGAGATGGTTATTGCTGTGCCCCAAACCAAGCGAATGCCCGAGTTCATGAATTATAGTAGATTTTATTTCTCCATCGGAAATTTTCTGATCATCAAATTTTAATAAACTTATTTCCACAAAAGATTTTTCTATTATTTTATCTTTTCCCAGCTCGTAGTCAGTCAGTCCAAGATAGTTCTCATCATATTTTTCCATCAAATTATTTTCAAATGTTAAAATAATATCTGCATTTGATTCGGATTTTGTATAAACAAATTTTATTCTTTCATCGGCAGCATTCCAGATTTTAAATGCATAGTCAATATAAGTGGTATATCTATCTCTGAAATTTTTTGATGAAGATTTTTTTACATAAACCTTAAGAGGATAGTCACTTAGATTCCAATACTTTCCATTCCATAAAGAATTATCACTATCATCAATTCTGAAATAATTCCGTGAGTAAGATGTATAATTACTGAATTTCTCCTTATTTAGATCTGAATTTTTCCTGGTTTCTTCGAATGAATCTTTATTTTTTTTGTCTCCGAAAAACTCAGTAATGAATCTCTTTGGTGTCCCGGCTTTACTAATTTCAGATTTATTGTTATAGTATTCAGTCCTTTCCCTTGAGGATGAACTTGGCTTAATGTGTGTTGCCTTCTGGCTGAAATTAACTGAAGACCCAAAAAGGAAAATTAGGATTAAGAGTGTAAAAGTATATTTCTTCTTCATACTTTTTTCTAATGGTTGATTTATAATTAATCCATTTCAATTTCTGTTCCTACGATATAAAAAGAATTCTATAAATTCCACAGAAATAATTCGGAATTATTCTCCAAATCACGCAAATTTTACATTTAATAAGGAATTATTAAAAATAAAAAAAGTATTATTAGAAATGGAATAATTGTTTTAACTACATAGATTCATTTATTTTAATGATACAAATAAAATTTAATTGAAAAGGAGTTTAATTATGGCTGTAAGAAAAGGAAGTGCAGAGTATAGTGTACCAATCCTATCCGGGAAAGGTGATATAAAAGATGGAAAAGGTACATTAAGTTCCGAAAGTGGTGTTTTAAATAATATCCCGTATAATTTTTTGTCCAGATTCGGGGAAAGGAAAGAAACTAATCCTGAAGAATTACTAGGTGCAGCACATGCAGCTTGTTTCTCAATGGCACTTACAAATAATTTGACAAGAGAAGGATTTAAAGTTAATTCTATAAAAACAGTCGATCATGTGCATATTGAGAAGACAGAAGCTGGGTTTACCATAACAAAGATTATACTTAATACCGAAGGAAAAGTTGAAGGAATTGACGAAGCTGCTTTTAAAAAACATGCTGAAAATGCTAAAGCAGGCTGCCCGGTTTCAAGAGCGTTAAAAGCTGTTGAAATGGAATTGAATGCAAAACTGGTTTAATTTTTTTTAATTAATGCCGGATTTTTTCCGGCAATTTTATGCCAGCAGCTCTTCATACTCTTTATTCATATCAATAAAATAATCTATATAAGAGCAGGTAGGAATAATTTTTAAATTGTTCCCTCTTGCATAATCTAAAACTGCTTTTGCTATTTCTGCGGCTATGCCTTTGTGTCTAAGCTCCTCAGGGACAAACGTTCTTAAAATATTTATCGTTCCCTTATTTTGAATAGAGTACCTGATATAGGATTCTTTACCTTCTTTTAAAGTATAAAAAATCTGCTTTTCTTTATCGTGAATAATTTCCATAAAAAAATCTTTAGTTATTACTTCTCCTAAAAGGAATCTTGCTCAAAAAACCCTTAAACATTAAATAAAAAGTGCATCACATCTCCATCCTGAACAACATAATCTTTCCCCTCGATACGGGCAACACCCGCAGCCTTACATGCAGCTTCTGAGCCATATTTGATATAATCATCATAGCTAATAACTTCTGCACGTATAAATCCTTTTTCAAAATCAGTATGAATAACTCCCGCTGCCTGAGGAGCTTTATCGTCTTTATGAATTGTCCAGGCACGCACTTCTTTAGGACCCGCTGTAAAAAAGCTATTAAGACCAAGAGTATGAAAACTCATTCTTATTACTTTTTCAAGCCCGCTTTTTTTTACTCCGTAAGATTCCAGAAATTCGTGTCTTTCTTCTTCGCTTAAACCGATAAGCTCTTCTTCAACTTTTGCGGAGATTTTAATCCAGTCAGCTTTTCTTTCTTCTGCAAACCCTGCTACTTTTTTAACATATTCATTATGTTCGCCCAATCCATTTTCATCAACATTAGCACAATAAATAGTTTTTTTAGATGTCATCAACCTAAGCTCATTCATTAATTGCTTTACCGTTTCTTTTTCCTTTTCAGGAAAAACAGAAGCTGGTTGTCCTTCATTCATAAATTTTAATAAAGCTTCAGCATCTTCAAGCATTAATTTTGCTTCTTTATCTCCTTTAGCCATCTTCTGCAGCCGCTCTATTTTTTTCTCAAGTGTCTGAACATCTGCAAGCAGAAGCTCTGTTTCAATCACTTCTATATCTCTCAACGGATCAACACCTCCATCAACATGAACAACATCAGGATTATCAAAACACCTGACTACCTGGACGATTGCCTCGGTCTCTCTGATGTTGCTTAAGAATTGATTACCGAGACCTTCACCTTTGCTTGCGCCTTTTACCAGCCCGGCTATATCAACAAAATCAACAGTTGAATGAACAACACGGGCAGGTTTAACAAGCTGTGCAAGTTTTTCTATACGTTCATCAGGGACGGGCACAACTGCTTTATTTGGTTCTATGGTACAAAAAGGATAGTTAGCCGCTTCTGCGTTTTGCGCTTTTGTTAATGCATTAAATAAAGTTGATTTACCAACATTCGGCAAACCAACAATTCCAATTCCTAAAGCCAAAAAATCTCCAAATGAAATTAAATAATGATTCAAAATATACTAAGAAAAAATTTAGGGGAGGGATTAACGTGATGGTTAAAAAAAATGAAATAAAAAAAACTGCCACAGAATTAACTGCGGCAGCATTATAAACCAGAATAAATTTAACCGATTCTTTCGGCAGGAACTATATCCAATTCAATTAAATCTGTATATCGTATGATTTTGATTTTTGAAATCAATCCAAGATTATCTTCTGTTAATACTCTATGAAGATCATCAATCCCCGAAATAATTTTATCATTAAACCCTACTATGATATCACCATTTATTAAGCCTGCTTTTGAAGCAGGACTGTTTTTTTCAACATTGATAATTATTATTCCTTTTTCAGAAGGAAGGTTATAATATCTTACAACTCTTCTGTGAACCGGAACATCCTGCCCGGCAATGCCAATAAAACTTCTTTTTATTTTCCCATCTTTTATCAGTTTGCCCGCAACGAATTTTGCCGTATTAATAGCAGTGGCAAAACAAATATTTTGTGCAGGAAGAATTGCCGCTGTGTTTACACCAATTACTTCTCCTTTTGAATTCACAAGCGGACCTCCTGAATTACCCGGGATTAAGCGCTGCATCGGTCTGGATTACATTATCAATCAATCTTCCTGACTGACCTCTTAAAGATCTACCCAAAGCACTAACAACTCCTGCTGTAACCGATGTCTGAAATCCATAAGGGCTGCCGATAGCAATTACGAGCTGACCAACTTTTATTTTCCCTGAATCACCAAACTCAACTGCATTTATATCCGGATTGTCAATCCTTATTACTGCTAAGTCTGTATCGGGATCATCGCCGATTAAATCAGCGCTTACTTTTCTTCCGTCATTTAGAATAACATCCAGCTTTGCAGCGTTATGTACCACGTGGCTGTTTGTAAGTATAAAACCATCAGGCGTAAAAAGAAATCCCGATCCGCTTCCGCCTCTTCCTCCAGGGTTATTTCTTGAAGGACGGAAATCCTTTCTTGAAATAACATTAATATTTACAACCGAGGGACTGACTTTAGCTGAGGCAGCTATAACAGCTTTTGAATACGAATCAAGTAAATCTGCCTCAGAATTATCATCAGCAACCTGAGTTTGTAATGCGGGTTCTTCCTGCGCCAAAAAATCAAAATCTTCTCTCATAAATATTCCTTTAACTTTTCACTTAATTTATAAAAATGATTGAATAAAAATTAAGAATGGTTTTTTCTGTGTGATGAATTAGATGAATATGGCTTTAGTTTGATTCAAACTGCAGAGACAAAGCGTCCCTTGTCTCTGCAAAAGCTGTTTTATTAATTTTTAACCGTCAGGAAAGAATGATTCTTCGCATAATCCATCATCTGCTCAGTAAAATCATCCGGGTATTCAATCTTAACATCTGTGATTTTATCCCCATTATAAACAGGAATGAGCTTTGGATTAATAAAACCTTTATAAGGTGCCACATTTAATTTTTCATATCTTGCCAGCACTTCTTGATGCAAATCAGGCTCAACTTTAACTCCGTAATTCTCGATAAGGTTTTTAGCAGAATTAAAATCACCTTCTGAAGTTATCCGCTGAACTTCCTTTAAAAGTTCACCGAACAGGGCTCTTAATTTCTGATAATCATTAATTACAAAATAAGTTTTTCCATCTTTAATTTTCTTTTCAATTACATTTTCATTTTTTCCTTTTTCATAAACCCACTTTGAAATCATCTGCCTGTTTCTCATATGAGATTCTTCAATATTATCGCCAGGCTCAATCCTTCTCAATTGAAGCATCAAACCATTTCTTATATAATTATTATATTCAGCTTTACCAACATCAATATTGTTGACATAACACCAATCTCTACAAGCTTTGAGTCAATTGCATAATATAAAGCAACGAGGTCAGCACGTGCTTCTTCAATCGCAGAAGCATAATTTTTCAGTGTTTGTTTGGGTGTTCCAACTCCGGGGTTTATTTGACCTGAAGCATGACCAATTACTTCGTGAAGATCTGTATGGAGGTTGCTTGCAAGAGTACCGTAATCTTTTGCAAGTTTTATTTCTTCCTCAGAGTAGCAAAATTCTTCAAGCACTCCTTTTGAAGATGCTTTATCATAAGATTCTGAAATATTTCCGAGTGTAACCGATTTGGAACCGTAATCCTTTCTTATCCACGTTGCATTTGGCAGATTAATGCCTACAGGAGTTGAGGGGGAAGCATCCCCTGATTCAACTACAACTGTTATTACTTTTGCAGAAATACCAACCACATTTTTTTTCTTGTGCTCTTTCATTATAGGGGAATTATCTTCAAACCATTGAGCCTGGCTCCCTATTGCTTTAATTCTTTTTGTTGCTTCAAGATCTTTAATTGAAACCAAAGCTTCGTATGAACCTTTGTGCCCGAGCGGATCATTATACACTTCAATAAATCCATTCACTACATCAACTCTTGATGTTGTATCCTGTACCCAGAGAATATTATATTCATCCCATGTTTTTAAGTCGCCGGTTTTGTAAAATTCTATCAATTTTTCCAGCGCAGCTTTTTGAATATCACTTTCTGAAAGCGGGAGGGCTTTCTCAAGCCAGTAAATTATTTTTTCAATTGCGGCAGAATACATCCCGCCGGCTTTCCAGAAATTTTCTTTTAGAGTTCCGTTTTCTTTAACAAGCCTGGAATTTAAACCATACCAAACAGGATGGGAATCATTTTTATTTTCCATTTTTGAATAGAAATTTTCAACTTCTTTCTGAGTAATACCATCTTCATAAAAATTAACTGCCGAAGTTTTAATCAGGTCATCACCCGGATTAAGATTTACCTTCTTGCCATCAACATTCGGATCAAAAATTATTGGGGTTAAAAATGTAACCAACTTTTCTGTTGTTTCTCCCTCAGCAAGAGGAAAATTAGCGGCATTTGAATTTTTTACCAGCTCTGCAAAATATTCTTTAGAAAATTCAGGGATGATTTTCATATTGGAATAATGATGGTGGATGCCGTTTGAAAACCAGACCCGTTTGGTATAAACCATAAACTTTTTAAAATTATCAGTGTCCCTGTCTCCGGAATAACTATCAACAATATTTTCCAGGGTTCGCCTAACCAGCAGGTTATATTTATAATTCTGATCATAAAAAATATCTCTGCCGGCAAGAGCAGCTTCATATAAATAATAAAGCATCTCTTTTTGTTTAAGTGATAGTTCTTCAAACCCGGTAACTTTATATCGGAGAATTGACAGGTCAGCAAATTGTTCTGTCTGGTATTTGAAGTTGTCCTGTTGTTCCACTTTTTCTTTATTACAATAAAATGTTGAAAAGATGATGAGGATTGCGAGAAAGTATTTTAAGGTTTTCATAATTCATTTCTATATTTTTTGAAAAGAGTATTGTCAAATTTAGGTATTCAGTTAAATTCATTAAAGTATTTGAGATGTAAAAAAATCCCTCTTTAAAGATATTTTTGCAGCAATTATCATATTATGTCCCTTATTTTTAATTCATTAATAAGCTGCTCATAACTTTTAAATTGAATCGCATCCCATCCAAGTTTTTTAGCGCCTTCTGCATACTCAAAAATATCATCTATAAAAATATGTTCTGATGATGGAACCTTTGTGTATTCTTCAACAGCCCGGTAAATTTTTTCTTCAGGTTTGCATGCACCAACTTCGTGCGAGAGAATTAATTTTTCAAATATCTTAATGAAATCATATTTTCCCCAGGCATATTTCTGATGAACTATATTTGTATTTGAAAGCAGCACAAGCCGGTAATTTTTTTTTAATTCTCTCAAAAGAGCAACAACATTTTCATTTACGGTAAAAATATTTGAGTAAACATCTATAAGTGTTTTTCTGTCAACTTTATTATTTACAAATCCCGAAAGCTTCCTGAGAAACTCTTCTTCAGAAATAAAACCTGCTTCAAATTTTCTGTGAAAGTCATAATTCTCTTTATACTGATCGAGAAATCTTTGTCCTAATCCTTTTTCAATTTTCTCAAGCTTATTAAATGAGATCATGTAATCAAAAGGAATAAGAACATTACCAAGATCTGAAACTATAACCGAATATTTCCTTTTTTTCATAAAAACTTTTTTTTATCAGGAAAATTTAGCAATAATTTTATTACCAACAGATAAGTATTTAATCGAAATGAAGATTATTTTTAAGATGTTTTGTAAAAATAAATCTGAGGCGGGCAATGAAAACAGGACTTTTATTTTATTTGATTACGTTTGCAGTTATAGTAAACGCACAGGTTCAATTAGGACCAATTGTTGGGGCGGTTACAGATACTTCTGCGATTGTTCTTGTAAAAACTTATTCTCCGGATCAGGAAGTGAATATTGAACTTTTTACACAGGCAGATGTTGCGCATTCGATTTTCAGTGCGAAAATAAAATCCACAAAAGAAGATTATAATTATGTAAAAATCCCTGTTAATAACCTTACGCCGAATACAACTTATTATTACCGTGCTATTGTAAATGGATTCGCTTCAAAAAAATGGAATTCATTTAAAACATTTCCTGTCGAAAAAGATTACAGCTTTTCATTTGGATTCGGATCCTGCCAGCAATCAAGCTGGTCAGTTCCAAACCCCGAAATATTTCCTGTTATTGGAAATGATAGCCTGAGATTTTTTATTCAGCTTGGTGATTGGACTTATCCTGATACCACGCAAAAAAAATATGGATATCAGTTTAATGAAAAGAAAGATTTGCTTGAAAAAGATTACCAGGCAAGATATAACAGCAATTATCCTTTCGTACCCGAAGTGCTTTCTCAAATGCCGGTTGTTTATCTTTACGATGATCATGATTTTGCCGGGAATAATTCTGATGGAAGCTTCCCTGCAAAAGAAAATTCTCTTTGGGCATATAAAACTTTCTTTCCACACTATGAATTAAAAAATCCCGATAATGGAATATGGCAGAGCTTCACTTTTGGAGATGTTGAATTTTTTGTTCTCGATTTAAGAACGCAAAGAAGCCCCGAGAGTGAAACTTTTGACGATAATGAAAAATTCAATCCGCCGGCGGAACATTCAATATTAGCAGGTTATCCTATTAGCGGGGAAAATCAGAAGGATTGGTTTTTTAATGCTTTAAAAAATTCAACAGCAAAATGGAAAGTAATTGTAAGCTCGGTTTTGTTTAATCCCGGTTATGAAAAAGTAACTGAGATTGATTCTCTTCCAAAAGAAATTGCATGGTTCCCAAAGGATGTCGCCGATAAATGGGCTGGCTACCCGGAAGATATTAAAGACCTGATGAATGTTATTAAGAAGAATAAAATTAAAAATGTTATTGTGATAAGCGGAGATACACATTCATCTTTTATAGATGATGGGAAAAATTCTTTACTTCCGGAAATAGGAGCTTCAAATCTTGAAGTTGATAATTCAAAAATTGACCCTAAACTGAAAAGTGTTGGAATAAATTTATTCGACAAAGGAAGCTATAGCGGTGACGGACACGCTTACGGGCGGATATCATTTTATTTCGGTAAAACAGATTATGCTTTAATGGAATTAATTAATGAAGCCGGAGAAATAGTTCTTTCTTACAGATTAAATGAAGAATAATTTTTTAATTTTAATTATTCTATTTCAAATTCTCTGTCAGCCAAACCGGTATTTACTTTTATCGAGCTGACTGTAAAATCCATACTTTGAGCGCCAATTGACTGCTTTATTTTAAAAGGATAAAGAAGACCATCAACATCGCGGTAATCCTCATAATTAATTTCCTGCTGGAACAATCCCATCGGAGAATTAATATATTTTTCTTCCTTCAGCTTTAATCCTGATTCAACATCATAATATTGTGTCCATTTAATTCCGGAAGGGAGTGTCATAATAATTTTATAAGTATTCTTTTCGCCGATTTTTTCAACACCTTCAAGACTCAGCTTTATTCCATAATATTCCGGATCAGTGAGTAAAGTAATAGTGGCTTCATATTTAAGTTTTTCTAACTCTGAGTCAGGTATAGGCTGATTTTCTTCAGCCATTTTCATAATTCCTTTTTCACCATTGAAAATTATAATCTGCTCATTGGTTCCGGCTTTAATCTGCTGCTTTAACTTATTAGGAGCTTTCTGGTAAGAAATTATAGAAATATTCATTCCCTGCACCGAACCGCGCATTACAGTAGTCCTATCAACAATACTGTAAATTTTATCAGCGCCGCCAATTGCTTCGATATATTTATTGATTATATCTTTTGCTGTAAGATTTTCCGGAATACTAAAATTGGCGGAGTCTTTTTTCTCAGCAATGCTGTCCTGTTGGGCAAAAACATTATTACAAATAAGAATAAAAATTATTAAAAGAGATTTTGTCATTATTAATCCATTAATTTTAATGTCTCTAAAATACTGATTATTAATAATTAAGAACACACGGTTTCTATTTTATCCTACCTTTTCGGGATTAAAATGGTTAACTATAGTTATCAAGATTATAAAACTTTGTATGAAATATTTTTTCCTGTTTATTCTCTTTTCAGTTACTTCCGCTAAAATATTTTCTCAAACCTTTTCCATTAAAGGTAATATTGAAGATAAGGAAACCGGCACACCATTAAGTTATTCAAATGTCAGGGTTTTAAATTCTTCACTTGGGACAGCATCAAACTTTGAGGGAGAATATGAGATAAAACTTTCTGCCGGGAATTACAAGCTAATTGCTTCCTTCATAGGTTATAAAACCGATACAATTTCTATTGACTTAAAATCGAATGTTGAGAATATGAACTTCAGGCTTATCCAGACAGATGTTTCACTGCCTGAAATTGTTATTGTGCCGGGAGAAAATCCAGCACTCGAGATAATCAGGAGAGCAATCCAAAGAAAAAATGAAAGAAACAAAAAAATTAATAGTTATGAGTTTGAAGCTTATACAAAAGGAATAATAAAAACACCAAATGAAATTAAAGCGGGAAGCGGTTCTATTGATGTTAGAATTGGTAATAATGATACGCTGTTGATAAATGGAATAATTGAGAATGAAAGCCGGGGATATTTTAAGAAGCCCGATAATTATAAAGAGATAATAACTGCACGAAAGCAGACTGCAAATTTTCCTTCTTCAATAAATATTTTAACGGGCGGTAGAATAATGCAGAATTTTTACAATGATGAGATAAGCTTTCTGGGTGATTATTTACCGGGACCATTGGCTGATAATTCTTTAAGCTACTATTATTTTTATATTGAAGAAACCTCAGCTATTGATAATAAAACAGTCTACAAAATCCGAATGACACCTGACGATAAAAGTGATCCGGGTTTTGAGGGAAGCATATATATTCTTGATAAAACTTACGATCTTATTAAAGTTGATCTGAATCTTAACAAAGCAGCAAATCCCGGTGGAATTTTTGATACTGTAAATGTCTTTCAGCAGTTTTCGCTTTACAAAGATTCTGTTTATATGCCCGTGGATTACCGGATTTATGCAACTGCAAACTATCTGAATATTTTTAAATTTGGCTTTGAGCTGTTTACGGTTCTTTACGATTATAATATTAACCCTGAGATTAATGAAGATATATTCAGCAAAGCTATTATTACCGTGCAGCCCGAAGCAGATAAAAAAGATTCTCTTTATTGGATCTCAACACAGACAATTCCAAATACTGAAGAAGAAACAAAAGCATATAACCGGATAGACAGCATTAAAAATATTCCCACAACTTTCTGGGATGATTTTTCAATTCTATCAACAAGAATAAAATTATCAGAAAATTTTGAAATTACAGCCCCGCTTGGACTTTATCATTTCAATAGTGTCGAAGGGCATGCCCTTGACTATGGTTTCTTTTAAAGGAAGCTTTAGAGAAAAGACTCAGCTCTTCCCTAAAATTTTCTTACGGCTTTGCTGATAAAAAATTTAAATCAGATTTTCATAGTTCTTACCTGTTTGGCGATTACAGAACTTACAAGCTTGAGGTTAATGCCTTTAAAAAAATTAATGTCCTGTTCGGAGAATCTGATGTGAATTCATACTCGGAATTTGTTGAAACAGTTCTTGGATTATTTTTTAAAATTCTTTTAAATGATTATTATTATTCAAACGGGTTTAACTTCAAATTGACAGGAGAGGTTTTCCCTGTTTTAAGTTTAAGCGCCGGGTTCTTAAACAGAACAGATAACACAGCCTTCAACAATTCCGATTTTTCTTTCTTTGCACGGCACAGGCAATATGACAGCAACTCACCAATTTATGAAACAAAAATTAATGCAGTAACAACCGGATTTGGACTAGATTTCAGGGATTACATTGAAGACGGATATTCGAGGAGAAGAATTTCTTCGGGAGGTTCTTTTATAACTTTTGAAGGTAACGTTACTTATTCTAATTCTGATTTTCTAAAGAGCAGCCTCGACTTTACTAAATATGAATTGGTTAGCAATGCTGATTTAAGGACCTTTAGAAATTGCATGTTAAGCTTTAAAGCTGATGTTGTTTATGGCAATGGTGCAATCCCTTATCAAATGCTTTATGTTGTAGCGGGAAATATAGATTATCTCTCCAGGAATTTTACATTCAGAACTCTTAATTATAATGAAGTAGTTGGTGATAGAATCGTTACCATTAATTTTGAGCATTATTTCGGAAGCGAGATATTCAGATGGCTTAGTGTTCCGGGACTAAAAGACTGGGATGTTTTTATTAATACATTTTTTAATATTGCTTACACAAATATTAGCGACGAGAGCAGGTCAATCCTTATTGTTCAGCAAAGTTTATTTAACAATCCTTTTTTTGAAGCGGGTTTTGGAATAGGTCATCAGCTAATTCCTTTTCAATTGGAGTTTGCCTGGAAGCTTAACCACAGGGATGGAGATAATTTTAGGATTGGAATTAATTCTTTCTTCAACTGATTCGAATTGGAGTATATTATTTTCTTTTTTTCAGGATTGACTTTTTACTTACCTGTCTGCCGAAAGAGGATTAAAGAGGTTATGTGCAAACTGTATATTATTTACTCTAAATTTTGCGTTTCCACTTTTGGATAATTCTTATATTTATTTAATAAAAGTATTATTGCAATTAATGAAATAGTAATGCTTATTATTCCATAGCTATATGTGATATATTCACCAATGATTTTACTTGTAAGAACCAAATCAGAATGGTTGTAAAATATTCCTATATAATTATCCACAATGTCATAAAGAGGTCTCAAACAAAAGATTAAAAAAGTCAAACCAAGCAGAAAGGAATTTTTAATTTTATATCTGATTAAAATGTTATAACCAATTATAATTGATATGAAATCAAGAATATAAGGCGAGATGAGAATTATCATAGAATTCATATTTACTTCAAGCCCACCTTTAACATCAACATATGCAAATCCAAAACTACCTTCCCAAAAATGTGCAAACAAACGATAATCTGTTATATCGGCACCAACAATAAGACAGCCCAATATATGACCTAATTCGTGAATTGGAGCATAAAATAAATACCAAATTAATGGAAGTATGATAACATTGATATAAATCTGTTTACGTGGCCAATCACTTCTTAAATAAATAACAAGTAGAGGTAGAATTATTAAAACAAGAATTTCAATAATTCTGTAAAATGCATTCAATTATGAATCCTTTAAATCATTGCAGTTTAAGGTTTGTTCAGGTTTATATATTTCAAGAAGTTTTGGTTTCACCCCTTCGCTCCCGTATTACAAAGCAAACTTATATTTTTACAATTAAAGAAGCAACGAAAAAATAGTTTGTTTAAAAAACAAAAGCGCTCGGCAAAGAGCGCTCAAAAGGATTAAAAGTTACCAAATATTTTTTATTTCTTTGGTTTGGCTTCGCTTACAATAATGTTACGGCCTTTTAGTTCGGAACCGTTAAGTGCCTGGATGGCATTATTAGCGTCGGTTTCATTTTCCATTTCAACAAAACCGAATCCTCTTGATTTACCGGTCTCACGATCGGTAATAACTTTTGCAGAAACAACTTTGCCATGAGCTTCAAAAGCTTCTTTCAGGCTATCATCATTTACTGCCCATGGGAGACTCCCTACGAACAATTTGGTACTCACTACCTTACCTCTAACAAATATTACATAAAAAATGAAGCGGTTTTAAAAACCGCAGAAATAAAATAGTATTATTATTCAATAAAACAAAAGAAAAAATTATTAAAATAATTTAATGTAAACAGGGCAGGTTACTTTATTACATCATTTATTGCTTCGGTTAAGTTTTCCATTCCTGAAATTAAAATGGAAGATGAATTGACTTTGAGACCCTTTAAATTATTGGAAGGTACCAAAACCTTCTTAAAACCAAGCTTTTCAGCTTCCTGTATTCGTTTTTCAATATGACTTACACTTCGTACTTCACCGCCGAGTCCAACCTCACCTATTAAAACAGTTTTAGGGTTAACAATTTTATTCATTAAGCTTGAAGCAATACTGCAGCACACTGCCAGGTCAATAGCCGGTTCATCTATTTTTACGCCGCCAACCATGTTTAGAAAAACGTTGTTTGCCGAAAGCCGTAATCCATTTCTTTTTTCAAGAACTGCAAGAAGAATTGAAAGCCTTCTGTAATCGAATCCTGTTGCAACTCTTTGCGGGTTGCCGAAGTTTGAAGGAGTAACAAGCGCCTGAACTTCAAGAAGAATAGGCCTGGTTCCTTCTATGCTTGCTGTAATTGCTGAACCCGAAATTTCTTTATCCCGTTCGCTTAAAAAAACTTCGCTTGGGTTTTTAACTTCGGTTAAACCATCTTCGTGCATTTCAAAAATGCCGATTTCATTTGTACTGCCGAAACGATTTTTTTGTGCTCTTAATATCCGGAATGTATGATGAGATTCGCCTTCAAACTGAATTACAGTGTCAACCATGTGCTCAAGAACTTTTGGTCCTGCAATAAATCCTTCTTTAGTTACGTGTCCAACAATTAGTACCGCTATATCATTTTTCTTTGCTGTTTCCATTAATTGGGAAGTACATTCCCTTATCTGGGTAATTGTCCCCGGTGAATTATCAAGTTCATTCCTGAACATTGTTTGAATTGAATCAATGATAACCAGCGATGGTGAGAGTGAATTAATTGCAGCAATGATAATATTTAAATCTGTTTCTGAAAGTACATAGAAGTTATCAGAATTTATTTTTAATCGTGCGGCACGGGATTTTATTTGTGAAGTAGATTCTTCCCCGGTTACATATAAAACTTTGTTGTTTATTTTTGAAGCTGCCTGCATTGCAAGAGTAGATTTTCCGATACCGGGATCTCCCCCTAAAAGTATTACGGAACCGGGAATAAAACCCCCGCCTAAAACTCTGTCTAATTCTCCAATGCCGGTGATGATCCTGTTTTTTTCTGCATCTTCAAGTTCATTAATTTTCTTCAGGTTGATGGTTCCTTTATAAGAAGAAGATTTTCTACTACTGGTTTCAATAATTTCCTCAGTAAAGGTATTCCAGCTATCACATTCCGGGCACTTACCAAGCCATCTTAATGATTCATAACCGCAGTTTGAACAGATATATTTAATTCTTGTTTTACTCATTCGTCTGGAAGTTTTGCAAATTTTTCTGTTAACTTATAATTTTATTTTACCACTAAGGCACAAAGTACACTTAGTAAATCTTAGTGAGTTAAGTGTCTTAGTGGTATTTGTTTTTTTATTTAGCTCTATATCTTTTCCAAAATTACAGCTGTTCCATAGGCGAGAACTTCGGTAACACCTGACATAACTTCATTAGCATCATACCTGAAACCGATTATAGCGTTTGCACCTATTTGTTCTGCGTGTGCAATCATTAAATTATAAGAATCTTTTCTTGTCTTTTCACATAATTCTGTAAATAAAGAAATATTCCCCCCAACCAATGTTTGGAACCCTGCCCCTATTGTTCCGAATATTGAACGGGATCTTACAACTATTCCTCTGATAATCCCAAGGTTTTCTTTAACCTTGTATCCATCAAATGAAAATGCAGTAGTAACTAAATTATGATCCATTTTTTCCCTCTTAAAATTATTTTATTGATTAAGAAATTTTTTGATTATCTCTTCGGTTTTACTCATGGCAAACGGAATTTTAGAAACATCTTTACCTCCGGCAGTTGCAAGATGAGGTTTTCCGCCGCCGCCGCCGCCGACGAGTTTTGCCAGTTCACCAACAATCTTTCCGGCACTAAGATTTTTTTCTTTTATAAGATCATCTGAAACAGTGCAAACGATTCCAACTTTATTATCAATAACAGAAAATAAAACTCCAACTGAACCTTTTGTTTTATTTCTTAATTCATCTCCGAGAGATTTTAGTTCCTCAATGTTTTCTGCAGAGACTTGTGCTTTATAAATTTTTATTCCATTTACTTCTGAAGGAGTTTTTAGAGTCGAGGATATTTGTTCTTTCTTCCCTACAAACTTGAATTCCGAAAGTTCCTTTTCAAGTTTTTTCTTTTCTTCCATAAGCTCAGCAATTTTTTCTTCGGAAGATTTCATTTGTTCGAATTGAGTGTGAATAAATCTTTCAATACCTGAACCGGTTACAGCTTCAATCCTTCTTACACCGCTTGAAATAGATGACTCGCTGATAATTTTAAATAATCCAATCTGTGAAGAATTTTTAACGTGAGTTCCGCCGCAAAACTCTTTTGTAAATTCTCCAAACTGTACAACGTTTACTTTATCTCCGTATTTATCTCCAAAAAACATTAACGCTCCCATCTCTTTAGCTTCATCAAAGGGGATATTGCGGTGATGCTGAAGTTCATAGTTTTGTCTTAATTCTTCATTAACTAAAGACTCAATATCTGTTAATTCAGATCCTTCAACTTTTGCGAAGTGTGTGAAATCAAAACGAAGCCTGTCCGGACCAACGTAAGAGCCTGCCTGGTGAACGTGAGTACCAAGTGTATTTCTTAAAGCTGAATGAAGAAAGTGAGTAGCGGTATGATTTCTCATTATATCCCATCTTCTCTTTGCATCAACCTGCGCCAGAACTTTTTTACCTGTTGAAAGGGATTTCTTTTTTTCATTCTCAATTACGTGAACAGTTTTGTTATCAATCTTTGTAACATCAACAACAGTCAATGGAATAGTTTCAAGAATTATAAAACCCAGGTCATCAATCTGTCCGCCTGCTTCAACATAAAAAGGAGTTTTATTAAGGACGACAAGATCATTTCCGTTTTCTTTTTCATACCAGATTATTTTTGCTTCGGATTTAAGTTCATCATATCCGGTAAACTCAGTTTTAATTTCCGGGCCGATAGTTTTTGCAGAGGATAAAATATCCTGATTTATGATTATATCTTTCCGTGCTTCTCTTCCTCTTTGTTTTTGTTCATCCATTAGCTTATTAAAGCCCTCTTCATCAATCGAGAGGTTATTCTCAAACGCCATTATATTTGTAAGGTCCACCGGGAAACCAAAAGTATCATAAAGCTTAAACACTGCAGTTCCCGGAATAATATTTTTACCTCTCTTTTTAACGTCAATGGAAATCTGATCAAACAATTCAATTCCTCTATCCAGCGTAGCATTAAAACTTTCTTCTTCTGCTTTAATAACCTTTTCAATAAATTCCTGCTTCTCTTTTATTTCAGGAAAAATATCTCCCATTGTTTTTACAAGTACATCTACAAGCTGGTAGATAAAAGGTTTATGGAGATTAAGTTTTCTGCCATACCGGGCGGCTCTTCTTAAAATCCTTCTTAAAACATAACCTCTCCCTTCATTACCGGGAACGGCTCCATCTGCAATTGCAAATGTTAATGCTCTTGTATGATCGGCAATTACTCTCATCGGGATTTTATTCTCTTCCTTCTCATAATTAATCCCGGAAAGTTTTGCAATTTCATTTATCAAAGGAGAAAAAACATCTGTATCGTAGTTTGAATTTTTTTTCTGAAGAACAGCACAAACTCTTTCGAACCCCATCCCTGTATCTACATGCTTTGAAGGAAGTTCAGTCAGTACCCCGTTTTCATCTCTGTTATACTGAATAAAAACAAGATTCCATATTTCAATACATTCAGGAACGCCGGCATTAACATATTTGGGATTTTCAAAATCATCACCAAGATTAATATGAATTTCTGAACATGGACCGCAGGGACCTGTTTCACCCATTTCCCAGAAATTATCTTTCTCTCCAAAACGAAGGATATGTGCTTGATTAATATCTGTTTTTGTTTTCCACAGTTCAAAAGCCTCATCATCGGAATTGTACACAGTTGCCCAAAGTCTTTCCTTTGGCAGTTTCCAAACTTTAGTTAATAGATCCCACGCCCATTCAATTGCTTCGGGTTTGTAGTAATCACCAAAGGACCAATTACCAAGCATTTCAAAAAAAGTATGGTGATAAGTATCGTGCCCGACTTCCTCCAGGTCATTATGTTTGCCGCTTACCCGTATGCATTTTTGTGTATCGGCCGCACGTCTGAATTCTCTTTTTCCGGTTCCGAGGAAAACATCTTTAAATTGGTTCATCCCTGCATTTGTAAAAAGAAGTGTCGGATCATCGAAAGGCACAACAGGCGAACTTTGTACAATTCTGTGTCCTTTATCTTTAAAGAAATCTAAAAATTGTTGTCTTATTTCACTGGATGTCATTTTATCAGCTATTTGTAGTTGATGTAAAAATAATAAATAAAGTGGTAAGCTTAAATATAACTTTGTAAACAAAGAGTGTCTGGTTTTAAGACGAAAAATATTTATCCAAAGTACAGCAGGGAATTGCTTTTTTGCATTCTTAGTTATACTTTTCAATGAGCACAAACAAAAATGAGTCAGGACTTGAACACCAATAAAACTGATCCCGAAATAGAACTAATGCAAAGAATTTTTGAATCAGATTTTGATGCCCTAAAGGTTTTGTATGGTAAATATTCGCCTCTGCTTTATACTTTTGTAAAAAAAATATTTAAAGATGAGCGGGTTTCTGAAGAAATCCTTATTGATATTTTCTCGGTTGTTGAGAAAAGAATAAACTATTTTGATTTTAACACGCAAAATTCATTTACCTGGCTAATAACCATTGCAAGGAATAAAGTTGTTTATGAATTAAGAATAAAGCGTGGATTTACGGGTATTTCACCGGAACACCATGATGAATATATAATTCCCAAACTTTCTCACCTTACAGAACCATTAGATATTGATAAAGCATTTGAGTTAAAAAATAATATTGAAACTGCACTTAACAAATTAACAGATGCACAGCAATATGTAATTTATCTTGCCTTTTACGAAGGATATACACAAGAGGAGATTTCTGATAAATTAAAAATTCCTCTTTCAACTGTTAAGTCGAAAATAAAAACTTCATTAATAAATTTGAATGAAAACTTTAAAGAAAAATCTTCCCTCTTTTCTATTAAGAATGAAATTGTTGAACAAATATATCCGTTTGCGCTTGGCTGTTTAAGTTACGAAGAGCAATTAAATACATTTAACAGGTTTAAGGCATCAGAACCATTTCCCTGGAAACTGCTTGCTGAATATCAGAATCTTGCAGCATTGCTTCCTGTTATTCTTGATCCGGAAAAACCGGCAGAAGCGGTTGATGAAAAAATATTAAGCCGTATTTATGAGTTAAAAAACATTAAAAAAGAAGATAAAATAAAATCGTTTGAAAGAGTTTCTTCTGCGTCATCACAGTTAAAAGTTCCCGCAGGAGAAGAGAATCCCGGTAATGAATATTTAGAAATTGCACCAGGAGAGATTAAAAAACCTATTGAAACTTTTGATGAAGAAGTTCCTAAAGGGAAAAAAATTAGTAAGGATGAATTTGATCCTGTAATTCCTCTTAAACCGAGGATAGATAGAAATGAGACTGGGTACCTTTTAAATAAAAAGAAAAACTATAGCTCTATTATTATTATAGGATTAATCGTTTTATATGTTGCTTCGGCGGTGATGGCTTATCTTTTTTACAAGGACAGAGCTTTGTTTTACGAAAATGAAATTGAAAATATCTCTGGCAGGATGGAAGCATTAAATAAAGAATACAGAAACCGTCCTGAAATTCCAGGCTTGAGCGAGTTGAAAAATTCTCATACAATAAAATTAACTAATTCCGGCAGTGCATTTAGCAGCGGTGAAATTATCTTTAGCTATGAAGATAAAAGAGGATATCTGCATATTAACAGTTTACCAATTCTTAATTCAGATAATGCTTACCAGCTTTGGGGAAATTTTAACGGAGATTTTGTCTCACTTGGTGTTTTCAAAGTTTCGCCTAACCCTGATTATTTTCCTTTCACCTTACCTGGTTCAGTTAATAATGGACCCATGGAATTTTATTTGACAGAATCTAATGCTGCCGGCTCAAAAAAACCGGGTTCCAATATTTACCTTAGCGGAAAAACCGAATAGACACAAAAAATTTTTAATGACTAAGATTTTTTTTTGTATTCTATATTAAGAAAAACTATTAATCCTCCCACTATAAGAACAACAGGCCAGTATTTTTTAAAAATATTAATTATTGATCCGAAGAAATTTTGAAATGTAATTGAGCCGAGAAGTATAATTACAATTATTGCAGATATAATTGATGTCAATGAAATAGCTAAAAAACTTTTTCTTTCCGAATCCGCCAGGAAAAGCATAAAAAAATTAATTCCAATAATCAGTAATACTGCAGGAAAGATTATTCTGTTGCTGTCGTTAAATTCAAAATTGGTTGTAAGAAAAAGAAGAAATCCTGTAAGAAATATGGAAGACCCGATAAACAAAGCCAATGCCCGATTTTTAACGAATGAATTATATACAAGAGTTATTCCATAAAAGATAAAACTATAAGCTAATAATTCAATGTTGCCGACATCAATAATACCAAACAGCTTAAGAACTATTGAAAGTGCTAGAAAGATAAGAAGGTATAAAAGTATTGGCTGGCTGTTACTCAATGGGTTGTCTCAATTTATTCGTTGATATTATAAAATTCTTTGCCCCATACTTGAAGCAATAAGATCAGTTGCAAAAAGAGCGCTTTTATTTTTATCGTCAAGAATCGGATTAACTTCTGTAACCTCAAGAGAAGACATGCATCCGCATTCGGCAATAGACTCCATAAGAAGATGAGCTTCCCTGTAGCTTAATCCTCCGGGAACCGGCGTTCCAACACCGGGCGCAATTATAGGATCAACACTATCAAGATCAAAACTTACATGAATATGATCAACTTTTTCTCTGAATTGCCTGAGCACTTTTACAATTATTCTATGTATCCCAAGTTTATCAATATCAGTCATTGTATAAACAGGGACATTCAGTTTTTTAATTGTTACTCTTTCCATCTCATCAACACTTCTTATTCCTATTAAAGCAGAATTTTCAGGTTTTAATTTTGGTGCGAAACCATAAAAGTTCACAAGCTTTTCATTGCCAACACCAAGAGAAGCCGCAAGAGGCATTCCATGAATATTTCCTGAAGGCGAAGTCTCATCGGTGTTCATATCGGCGTGAGCATCGACCCAGATAACACCAAGTTTTAACCTATGCTTTTTACAATGGGAAGATATACCGGCAATTGTACCGAGAGCCATAGAATGATCACCACCAATACAAAGCGGGAAATGTCCTCTCTCTAAAACTTTTTCAATTTTGTTTGCAAGTGTCCTTGAAGTTTTTAAAATCTCTCCAAGGTATTTAAGTTTCGGATCAGAGATTTTTTGCTTCTCCATTATCTGTACAAATATATCCCCGCTGTCGATAATCTTATAACCAAGCTTTTCAAGCTTTTCTTTAATGCCTGCAATTCTTAATGCTGATGGTCCCATGTCAACACCGCGCCTGTCAGCGCCAAGATCCATAGGGAAACCAATTATATTAACTACCTTTGAATTTTCTTTTATCATACTAATTGTTTTGAATCATAATTAAATTATAAAGTTTCCTTTAATATCCCAAAAATAATCTGTTGATTTTAATTTTTTGAAACAGGAAAGCAAAGGTTTTTAATAAAGCTATTGCTTATATTTTTTCTCAATATTTTTTTACTTTGAAGGCATAAGGAATTGGTTATTAAAGAACCGAATATCAGTGTTGGAATTCTTTCTGAGAAATCTATAAAGTTTGAACTTTATGGTGAATTTAATGTTGATGGTTTTAAGCAAACCTTCAGCGGAAGATTTACAGCTGAAATCCAGGGCAATCATATAGTTTGCAAATATGGAAAAGATAAAATTGAAATCCTGAACGAAGTTATATTTGAACCGAAGGATATTATGCTCGATTCTTTTCTTATTATGGATGTACCTATTGGAATTAAATTTCATTGGGAAAGAAAAGAGAAGCAAAGGTTCCTGGGCTCATTAAAGCTTTTAAAAGAAAATGATAAAATCCATCTCATTAATATTCTTCCTATAGACCGGTATTTAACCAGTGTTATTTCTTCTGAAATGAGTTCGAAAAGTTCCCTTCAGCTTTTAAAGGCACATGCTATTATCTCCAGAAGCTGGCTTCTTGCCCAGATTGAAAAAGCAAAATCATTGAAAAGAAAAAAAGAAAAATATAAATCTTCATTTCAGACCGAGACCGAAATCATTAAATGGGTGGATAGAGAAGACCATAAACTTTTCGATGTTTGTGCAGATGACCATTGCCAGAGATACCAGGGTATAACAAAAATTTCTTCTGAAAACTCTCGCGTTGCTATAGAAGAAACAAAGGGTATTATCCTTATGTATGAAAAAAAAATATGTGATACGCGCTATTCAAAATGCTGCGGAGGGATTACGGAAGCATATGAAAACGTCTGGGAACCAATAAAACACGAATATTTAACAAAAGTTTTTGATTACAAATTTGAACCGGAAAATTACAATACTGATTTTTCATCTGAAACAAATGCAAGAAAATGGATAAAAGGTAAGCCATTTGCTTTCTGTAATAATTCGGATACAAGAATCCTTGCGCAGATTCTTGTAGACTTTGACCAGGAAACAAAAGATTTTTATAGATGGGAAATAGAGTACACACAGGAACAGATTAAAAAAATTATTAAAGATAATACAGGAAAAGATTTCGGAAATATAATTGATTTAATCCCGGTTGAACGTGGTGATTCCGCGAGACTTATTAAATTGAAAATTGTAGGATCAAAGAAAACTTTAACAATTGGAAAAGAGCTGGAAATCAGGAAAGTTCTTTCTGAATCGCATCTTTACAGCAGCGCTTTTATTGTGGATAAACAGGGAGATAAGAATGGAGTGCCGGAGAAATTTATTATTCGCGGCGCAGGATGGGGGCATGGAGTTGGTCTTTGCCAGATTGGTGCAGCTGTTATGGCGGCACAAGGTTACCAGTTCGATGAGATTCTATTACATTATTTTAAAGATGCAAAGCTGGAAAAGATTTATTAGTGGAAAAGATTATTTTTGATAACAGTAAATTAAACGAACTCATCTCTATTAATGATTATTCAAACGCAGCAAGATTACTTCTTAGAGAACAATTAAAAACCTGGCCGGAGCTCGGAGAAGCCTATGATTCTGTAAAAAAAGTTAGAGTAAAAAATTTTCAATATGATGGTTTCATAATAAAAGTTCAGAATAATCCACGCAGAATTACTTCCTCATCAGCCAAAGTGGATAAAGAATCTGTTAAAACAAGACCATGCTTTCTTTGTATAAAAAATCTTTATTCAAAACAGAAAGCAGTTAAATACAAAGAAGATTTTTTAATTCTCATCAATCCGTTTCCAATCTTCCCCGAACATTTTACTATACCCCACAAAGAACATATTCCACAATCAATAAAAGAATGGTTTGGTAAAATGCTTTCTCTAAGTAAAGATATGCCGAGGGATGCGATTATTTACAATGGGCCAAGATGCGGAGCTTCAGCACCTGATCATCTGCACTTTCAGGCGGGTAGTAAATTTTTTATGCCTGTAGATGATGAATTCTATTCGCTTAAAAATGAATACGGCGAAATATTGTTTGAGAATGAGGCACTTATAGTTGCCGGGATTAATGATGGATTAAGAAAGTTTATTTCAATTGAGTCGAAAGAAATTCCATTCGCAGAAAAAGCATTTGAGCTTTTCTATAATTTTTATTCAAAAATTTCCGATGGGGATTCAGAACCGATGATGAATATCATTTCTTTTTATGTACCCCGGCAAAATGATGGTATTGATAATTATAATTGGAGAGTTCTGATATTTTTAAGAGAAAAGCACAGACCTTCTCATTATTTCCGGGAAGAAAATCGAATTCTGTTAAGTCCGGCTGCAGTTGATTTTGGAGGTGTTTGTATTCTTCCTTTAGAAAATGATTTCGAAAAAATTAAAAAAGAAGATATAACAGAAATATTCAGAGAAGTTAGTATCCGTAAGGAGCAATTTGAATTTGTTAAAGCTGAAATGAAAAAAAATATGGCGGCCAGTATTCCTATATAATAATCATTTCAAACCTGATGGTGTTTGTGGAGTTGAAAGAAGCATTGTAAATATCTCCCACCTTTTTTCAGGATTATCCGAGGTCCCTTCATTTCGTGAATAGTTATTTAATCGCTGTTACTTAAGAAATATTTTCATATCTAAATCAAAAATTAAGTCATTAAATTTAGAAAACGACTCATTATATTACACTCAAAAAACTAAAACCAATTAATAAATATTTGAAATTTTTCATTATTAGGAAGTTATTTATCGAATATTCTAATTTTATATTTTGGACTGATTATTGGCTATAAAAGGAATAATTTTTTGATAAAGATAATTAACGAAAGTAGTATGTTTAAAAACTTAGATTTAATGAAAACTATTTTAATTTTAATCCCATTCTTGGTTAACATTTCCTTTCCCCAAACAGACTATTATGGAAGTAAAATAAAATCTGACAATTTAGGAAATAGTTATGTTGCCGGTAATTTTAGAAGTTCATATTTGAACTTTGGTCCCTATTCATTAAAAAATTCCGGCCTTAGTGATATCTATTTGGTTAAATATAATTTAAAAGGCAAAGTAGTATGGGCTAAGAGTTTCGGTGGTAATGGAAATGAGAAAATTTTGTCTATGGAAGTCGATAACATTGGTAATGTTTCATTTTTGGTTTCATCAAATAGTAATAAAATAAATTTTGAGGGCTCTCATATAAAAAATGATAAACCGGAAACAATATTTAAAATTGAATTTAACAGCTCAGGGAATGTCACGTCTTCAGGATTGGTGGAAAAAATTGAAAGTGCTGGTAATAATTCAACTTGCAAGATTGTTTCCGATACCTCATTAACAATTATTTCTCCCGGCTTAAGGGATACTTTGCAAGTTGGAACAGGTGCGGTGGTTGAATGGCAAAGTCAAAACATTAATGATATTCTTATCGAATTATCTACAGATAACGGAATTTCTTGGCAAGTAATTTCAACCTATCCGGCTGTCTTTAATGAATTTCCTTTTGTAGTTCCCGATGCGTCTTCAAATATGTGTTTGATTAGAATAAGCAGCGCTGAGAATCCTGAGTTTTCTGATACAAGTGATTTATTTAACATTTTGGGGCAGTCTTTTTGGGAAATAAAAGAATCTTCATCCAATTCAGTTTTTAACAGCGTATATTATTTAAATTCTGATACCTGTTTTGTTGCAGGATATAACGGAATAAGCAAATCTTCTGATGGAGGAGAAAACTGGGTTAACTCTCTCGATGGAACCGGTTTATTTGATGTTTTCTTTTAAATGATAGCCTGGGGTGGACAGTTGGGTTTTACGGAAGTATGTACAAAACAACAAATGGTGGAACTGATTGGGTAAGTCAGGGTCAAATTTTTAATTTTCATTTACTTAAGATTTTTTTCTGTGATGAGAACAATGGTTATATGATTAGTGATAATTATTTTTTAAAAACTACAGATGGAGGTAGTTCTTGGACCAGCACTCATCCAACAGACCATGTCCTTAGGGGAATGTTTTTTCTAAATAAAAATACGGGCTGGATTTCCGGAGGCGAGGGTATAATTTTGAAAACCACTGATGCAGGTCTGACTTGGAACTATCAACAGGCGAACAATTCCAAATATTCTGTCTTAACCTCCCTTTATTTTAATAATGAAAGTAAAGGATTTGCCACCGGCAGCGGTCTTGATATTGAGGGCGGGGTTATTTTAAAAACTTCTACCAGTGGTAATCAGTGGCAATTAGTTCATAGCGGATACAATAGTTTTATTTATTCAATATCTTTTTGCACTACCGATAGTGGCTGGGCCGTAGGCAATAAAGGAATAATGTTTAATACTACTGATGGCGGCTACACCTGGAAATTACAGGGAAGCAGAACCCTCGCTGATTTATATTCACTAAAAATGAAGTTAAACCAGATCGGATGGGCAGTTGGAGATGGGATAATCTTAAAATTTAGAGATGATACAACTTCAACACCTTTACCCGTTGAGATATCAAACTTTCAGGCAGATTATTATAGCGACAGGGTTGAGATAAACTGGAAAACTATTACGGAATTTAATAATAAAGGATTTGAAATAGAGAGAAAGATTTCTGATAAATGGGAATCTGTTGGATTTGTTGGTGGTAATGGAACCACAACAGGAATACATACTTACTCTTTTAATGACTATTTGCAGAATTTATCTTATAATGGAAATCTTATTTATAGATTAAAACAGATTGATTATGATGGCACATTTAAATTTTCCAATGAAATAACCGTTAATGTTAAAAATCTACCTGTTGAATATAGTTTGTCTCAGAATTATCCCAATCCATTTAATCCTTCAACGAAAATTAAATATTCATTGAGTGAAAACACTCATGTTATTTTAAAAATTTATGACGTTCTTGGTAAGGAAATAAAAACCTTAATAGATGAGGAAAAGACTGCCGGTAATTATTCAATTAATTTTGACGCAGGGAATTTTTCCAGCGGTACGTATTTTTATACGATAAATGCTGGAGAATTTATCCAAACAAAGAAAATGGTTTTAATTAAGTAAAGTTAACTACTTTAAACCTGATGGTGTTTGTGGAGTTGAAAGAAGCATTGTAAATATCTCCCACCTTTTTTCAGGATTATCCGATGTCCCTCCATTTTTTTCCACATAATTTCTAACTAAATCTTTACCAAGGTTATAGTTAATAACATAACTGCGGTATTTTTCAATAAACTGAACTCTCTTTTCTGCTTTTTCCGGTGTCGATTAATGAATATTTTATAAGCCAGTTTATAGTTTCATCTTTTGTCCATTTTCCATCAAGATAATTTTTTGCAGCATCATTACCGGAGTAATCCAAATCTTCAAGCAGGGAAAGCATGCTGTAATATTCATCTGCTTTACTTGTATCTAGACCGGCAAGAGGGAAACAAAACTTCCTTTTCAAATTTAATTCGTGAATCACCCGGAAATGCAACTTCAATTCCAAAGTTAGCGCTGCCTTCTGCAATTAAAGATTGCGGACTGAATAATGCATAAACACAAAATTCAACCCAGCCTTTTTGCCTGTAGAGATTTTTCTCCAGAAGAGTATTATAAACATGATGACCGGGATAACCTTCATGTGAAGCGAGATCAACCGCACGGTCAATATAGCTTGGTAAATCAGTGTTAACCTGTATAACACTATAACTATTACCTTTATACCAGTTATAACCTCCCCAGGGTTTATTTGTTACATATTCAACTTTAAAGTTTTCATTTGAAGGCAATTGCATATGCTGCAGAGTTCTCTTTCTGCATTCTTCTATTGCAGCAGAAAACACCGTATCAAGTTTTTCTTTTGGAATTATAAAGTTGTTTTTAAAATCATTTATTCTTTTTGAAACATCCCCGCTACCCGGTAAAAGTTTATCAAGCTTACTTAAGAATTTCTTTATAATGTTCTTCCGGATAATTAGGGGAAACTGCATCGTACAATGATGTTGATTCTTCATCAAAAGATAATTTTCCTCCCGAAATCATAAACAATTTTGTTTTTGCCGCAAGTAGCTGTTTATAAAGATAACGATATCTTAAAGTTTCTAACTGTGTTGCCTCATAATTTGAAAGGTCTTCAAGATCATTTAGTAGTTTATCGGCTTCTTCACTAAGCTGATTGTGAATTAAAGTATCGTTCCCATCGTGCGTCAATTCCTTTGGTTTCCATTCTTCAGGGCCATAATAGGCGTCAATATAATCAGCATCATGCTGCCCGATCTTTAAAACAAGCTTTACATAAGATTCGGCTATAGTATTCATTTTTAATTCCAGTTCGCTTTTAAGCTGAGTATCTTTTTTTTCTGCGCAGGAAAAAAAAAGTACTGCGGTAATGTATTAGTAGATATATTTTTTTCATACTTGATATTGAATTTATGTTTATTTTCTTATTCCATTTTAATTATAAGATAAGACATACCTTCGGCATTTAAGAATAAGTTTATTTTCTATAATATTAAATTCATTCCCGGTAATTATATCCTTTGCTTTTTTAAGATTATAAATTTCCGGCAACAGAATTTTCAATTCTTTCTTTATTACTGCCCTTATTTAAAACTACAAGTATTCTTTCATTAAAATCAGATCTCAGGTAAGCATAAATATCTTTATCAACAAGAATTGTTTGAAAGTCACCGTAACGCAAAGCCGTTTCCGAATCCCGAGTGTGAATAATTTTCTTAATCACCTCCAAAACTTTTTGTTCGTTTGCGGTAACTGAATTACCAAATCTCATCATTCGTCTGTTATCGGGATCGCCTGCACCGGTCATTCCAATTTCATCTCCGTAATAAACAACAGGCACACCGGGAATTGTCATTAAATAAGCTAGTATAAAGCTCAAGCTTTTTATAGCTTTCAGGGTTATCAACTTCAGGAGGATTATTCCATCCAATTTCAATTGCTTTCCCTTCATTAAGCGAAACATCTCCATCTGCATAAGCCATAAACCTTGTTTTATCATGGCTGTCCATTACATTTCCCATAAGATTATGAACACCATAAACATCAAAAGTTTTTTGCATTTGCTGATCAAGAGCCGCGAACGAAGAACTGCTGTCGATAAAAGTTGGTATTGCCGTATCATATAAATTAAAATTGAATTGTGCATCAAGCTGACCATTATTAATGTAAGAGTTAACCAGATCGTAACTGCCAAAAGTTTCACCGATTTGGTAGTATCTTTTCTTTCCGGGGAGTTCCAATTCTTTTTTAATTTTTTTTGTAAGGGTTCTCCAGAAAATATTTGGAACATGTTTAACAGCATCATGCCTGAAACCATCTGCACCTGTTTCTTTCAGCCACCAGACTGCGTTATCAGTCATTACATCAAGCGCTTCCTTTGATCCTTCATAATCAAACTTCGGCATAAAAGGTTCAAACCAGGTAGTTAACCTGTACTCATCCCAGAGTCTTAAATTTTTTCTTCCGTCAGGAAGTTCAAGAGTTCCAAACCAATCGCGGTGCTCTTTCCAGAAGGGATGCTCAATATGAATATGGTTTGCAACGTAATCAAGCAGAACCTTTATTCCTTTACTGTGAGCAATGGTTATCATTTTTTTAAGAAGCCGCATATCCCCGAAATGCTCTTCAACTTTGGTAGGATTAACAGGCCAGTAACCATGATAACCGGTATAATAACGATGAGGTTCCGGGTATTCCTGGTAAGCATTTGGAGTATTATCAATAACAGGAGAAAGCCAGAGAGTATTAATTCCAAGAGAATTGAAATATCCATCCTGCAGCTTATCAATTATTCCCTGAAGATCTCCACCATAATAATTAGCCTGCTTCAGCAGGTTGGGATTTTCTACAGGAATACTGTTGCTCGAGTCCCCGTCTTTAAAACGATCGATCATAATTGAATAAAGAATTGCATCATACCAGGTTGAATCTTTATTGCCAAGAGGTTTACCATTCTTAAGCAGAATAGTTTGAAGATTTGAAGCCCTGCCGCTTTCATTAACTGCAACTCTTAAAGTTTTATTTCCTTTTAACTTTTCGGAAGGAATATCCAGCTGAATATTTCCTTCCTTTATTGAAATGAATTTTTCCGGAATTAATTCGTTATCAAGCAGCGCAATTACATTTATTTTATTTGCAGTTTCCGATTCATAATAAAAAGAAAAAAGTGATCCACTTTTTTTCTCTGAATAATTCAACAAATGAAGATAAGCTTTACCTGAATAAAGCGGTTTAACCGTAACAACAGAATTCCATCCTCCTAAACCATTCGGTATTGTTTCAGAGTTCGATGAGTCTATAATTTCTTCATTATCAACAAAAAATTTATATTCATATCTGCCTGGCTCAAGCTTTATACCGATTGAATAAACACCGTCACTATCATCATCAGTCATAGATATATTTTCTCTGTTCCATCCATTAAAATTTCCGAACAGGTTAACTCTTTTAACGGATTTCCATGGTTTAAATGAAAAAAATATCGTTTGCTGAAATTCAGTCTTACAAAGAATAGAATAAGTTTTATCATAAAAGATAAAAGGCAGAACACTATAACCTTCCGAGCTATTGAAAGAAGTTATATCTACTTGACTATTCTCTGCTTCATAAAAAACTTTAAGAGTGCTATCAGGTGAAAAAGTAACTCTGTATTCTTTACCGGAATAAAATAAATCGCTGATTAAAAAAGTTTTTTCTTCACCAGCAGAAAGATTAAGCAGGGGAATCAAATCATTAATTTTTTGTGAAAAAGATGATGAGACTATTAAAACAAAAAGAAAAAGTTTTTTCATATACAAATAAAAAATATAAAATCCCAGAGAATGTTTCAAAAGTCTAAATTGTTAGTCTGAACTTGCCGAAGACTGACATTTCAAAATACATTCACGCTTCGACAGGCTCAGCCTGACAATAAAAATCATTTTTGAAACAGCCTCTTAACCATAGCCTTATACAAATCGCTCAGGACTGGAGTCCTGAGCTACGGCGTTAATTGTAAATTGATTTTTCAATTCACTTTCTCTTTCACCAATCTGCTGCCGCCACATTGCAAAGTATAAACCTTTTAAATCAACAAGCTCATCGTGAGATCCTGATTCAATTATCTTACCTTTTTCAAGAACATAAATCCTATCAGCGTGCATAACAGTAGAAAGCCTGTGCGCTATAAGAATAGTAATGACATGCTTACTTGTTGAAATATCTTTTATTGTTTCAGTAATATCTTCTTCCGTTAAAGAATCAAGTGCTGAGGTTGCTTCATCAAAAACGAGCAAGTTCGGTCTGCGTAACAAAGCTCTTGCAATTGAAAGCCGTTGTTTTTCTCCGCCCGAAACTTTAACTCCACCTTCACCAATAATGGTATCGAGACCTTTATCGGCTCTTGCCATTAAAGTTTGTGCAGCAGCTTTATCCAGAACTTCTGAGCATTCATCATCCGTTGCAACCGGATTGACAAAAATAAGGTTCTCTCTTATTGTTCCCGAAAATAATTGAGTATCCTGAGTGACAAAGCCAATCTGGTTTCGGAGCTCATCAAAGTCAATCTGGTTTGCCGGGATATCATTATAATAAATGATTCCATCGTTAGGTTTATACAAACCCACAAGCAGTTTTACAAGCGTGGTTTTACCCGAACCGGAAGGGCCAACAAATGCAATAGTTTCACCTTTTGCAACTTCAAAAGTAATTTCCTGAAGAGCTTTTGTTTTTGAAGATTGATGCTGAAAACTGACTTTCTCAAATCTCAGGGAATTAATATCTCCAAGATAAGTTGGTTCTGCGGGTTTTGATTCCTTTGGAAGCTTTAATATTTCTTCAAAATTTTCAAGAGAGACTTCCGCTTCGCGGTATATATTAATTATATCTCCCAAACTTTGAAGCGGACCAAAAATAAAAAAAGAATAAAACATTAAAGTTATAAACTGTCCTAACTGAATTTCTCCGGCATATATCAGATAAAGCATTAAAAAAAGTATGCTTGTTCTTAAAAAGTTTACGGAAGTTCCCTGGAAAAAACTGAGCTTCCTGATATACTTTACTTTCTTTAACTCAAGATCAAGAATTTTATCTGTAGTAGAATTCAGCCTGTTAATTTCCTGATCTCCAAGACCAAGACTTTTAACAAGCTCAATATTTCTTAAAGACTCTGTAGTAGTTCCCGCAAGAGCTGTCGTCTCTCTTACAATTATCTTCTGGATATTTTTTATTTTTTTGCTTAAGAGTGAACTGATATACCCAAGTATTGGAACAGCGGCAAAAAAAACAGGGGCAATAAGCCAGTGGACATTCATTGAATAAACAAATACAAATACTACCCCCACAAGAGTTGTGAATAATGTATTAACAAAAGTGCTTATAAATCTTTCCGTATCTGTTCTAACCTTCTGAAGCTTGCCAAGAGTTTCGCCGCTCCTCTGATCTTCAAATAGTGAATATGGAAGATGAAGCGAGTGCATTATCCCATCTGAATAAATTTGTGCACCGAGCCGTTGAGTAATTACATTTACATAATAATCCTGAAAATTTTTTGCAACCCGGGAAACAAAAGCAACTCCAACCATCGCTCCGAGAAGCAGCCCGACGCCCTTAATAAAATCCCCTGATGAATATTGGTTAAATTTAGTTGCGTATTTATCTATTACTTTTCCAAAAATATAAGGGTCCATCAAAGAGAAAACCTGGTTGACAGCTGCAAGAATAAGAGCAAGAAGCACAAGCTTCCAGTAGCTTTTCAAATATGCATATAAAAGTTTCATAAGGATTGTTGAAAATAAACATAGGCGGGTAAATAAAAAAGACGGAGATAACACTCCGTCTTTTAATAGATTGAAAACCAGTAGTTAAAAAATCAACCGGTTATTTCAGAATAGCATCCTTAGCATGTTTCGCAATTCTGAACTTTAAAGCTTTTCTTGCAGGAATAGTAATTGTTTCACCGGTAGCAGGATTTCTTCCCTGTCTTTCTTTACGGTTAACAACAACAAGCTTTCCAAGTCCAGGAAGAGTAAAGGATTTTTTTGCTTCTTTATAAGCGAGCTTGCTCAACTCTTCTAAGAATTGGTTTGCAACTTTTTTTGTTAGATCAGTTTTTGTTGCCAGGTGGTCAACAATCTGGGATTTGGTCATTGGTTTGTTATCTGCCATTTTATTTACCCTTCTGTTAAGTTTGTTAATAATTCCGTACTGAAAATAATTATTATTTTAACCAAACAAAATATTTTTTAATCTTTAATAAAAATTTTTTTATTCGTTATGTGTTGTTTTATACTTGATTTTATTGCTTAAACCTGGTGTTCATTTTGTAGCTTAGCAATGAATTCTCTATTTTCGGTTATGATTTTGATTTTATATTAAAACAACCGGATGAAATATTTTCTTGTTTTTGTTCTCCTCGTTTGTTCAAATTCTCATTCCCAGGGAGTTGATACAACTTCCGGCGATTCAATAAAAATAAATTCTGATTCAACTTTTGTAATCAAAAAAGATTCACTCGCCTCCGATACTACAGGAATATTTACTGCTCATGTAGATACTCTTTATCCTTTATATCAAACTCCATTTTTTGAGGGAAGTTTTTTTATTGATCGAAGCACAATTGATATTCTCGATTACAGGAACACCGGCGATCTTTTCGAACCATCTGCGGTTTCGTTTTTAAAAGATAAAGGCGCTATTGGGCAACGAAATGAGTTTTTTCTTTATGGAAACAGAAGCATTGGTTTTTTTTCCGATGGAGTACTGCAAAATAACCGTTCAACAGGCTTTCTGGATTTAAATTCGATCCAGAGTGAATTGATAGATTCAATTGAAGTTCTTCCTTTACCAAGGGGATTTCTTTATGGACCGGATAATTATATAGCAGCTGTAAATTTTATTGAAAAAGATTTTATAACCAATGCACCATACACAAGGATTAAATATTATGAAGGTCCTTCAGGCGAAGCATTTGTTGATGGAATTTTCAATGCTTCATTCCTGAATAAATTTAATTTTACTTTTGATATAACGAACAGAAAATTTGACGGCAGTTTTAACAACAGTGATTTTAGTATCTGGCAGGCAAACGCACGACTTAAATATTTTTTATCGAACTCAATCAATCTAACCGGTTCTTATTCGCTGGTTAATTCAGAGCTTGGGGTTTTTGGCGGAGTTGATGTTGACAGCATTTCAAAAATTACAAGTGATATAAACAGTATTTTATACGGTGATCCATTGCAGGCACCTGTTGTTAACCCGACTTTAAGAGAAGAAATGAAGCGGGATAATTTTAAATTAAGTGCGTTTGGGAAATTCAGAAATCTCCATTCTGATTTGAGTTTTTATTATCATGCTGAACGGGAAAAATATTCCGGTATTCCTTCTAATGATGAAATTAAAAATTATATTCTTGGTACTTCAGTTAGAGAAAGCTATTTATCTTCCCAATTTAAGTTAGAGCTTAATGGAGTTTTTGAGAAAAGAGAATTGAATTTTTATTTTATAGATACAGCTTCAGGTTTTCAAAGAGAGAAAACCCTGTACAATGTTTTTTCTGTTTCACCTGTTTTTTCAATTTATTTGATGGATAGTGTTTTTATTCCCTCACTTTTTTATAAGCTGACTAATTATTCAAATCTTAATTCACCTTTACACGGCTTTGGAGGAGATGTTAAATTTAGAGTTTTTAATCTCATTAGTTTGTACGGAGGAATAAGCCGGTTTGATTTAACTAATGATGATAAAATTAATAATTATGAACTCGGTTTAAAGCTTAAGAATAAACAAATCTTTTCAGAAGTTAAATTTTATAGAAGCGAGAGCACCCAGGCTTTACCGGTTGCATTGCAAAATAGTTTTACCGGTATGTTACCAGTTTCATGCGGTAAATTTTCCGGTTTTGGCGTAAATATTAATTATGATTTTTGGAAAATCGGGCTGGAAGGAAAGTTTAATTATAACTCATTTGATAATAACCAAACGCTCAATTCTTCTGAAATTAAAATGCATGCTAAAGGAGGACTTTTTTATAAAGACATTCTTTTCAAAAGTAATCTTGATTTAAAAACCGGATTTGTGCTGAAGTACTTTGATTTTGAATCTTCCAATTACAAATCTGCTTCCCAGGTTGATTTTACTGTGACGGGAATAATTCAGAAAGTTGCAATTGTTTATTTCTCCTGGGAAAATCTTTTTGATGAAAATTATTTTATCGTTCCTTTCTATCCTATGAGAGAAAGAGGGATCCGTTTTGGATTAGCGTGGGAGTTGTTCAATTAAGTATCGCTATATAATTGCGAGCGAAGTAATCTCATTATTAGTACTTTTAAGAATTAAGTATGGGATTGCTTTACCCACTAAAGCGGGACTCGCAATGACAAAATATTTACAAACTCAACCTGTCTTTAAACTTAATTGCCTGTCTGCGGGAAACTTCAATCTTATGCCCACCCTTTAGTTTTACAAGCAGCCCGCCATTCAGCCAGGTTTCAATACTGTCAATCCATTTAAGGTTAACAATATGTTTTCTGTTAGCACGGAAGAATGATTTTGGATCAAGCCTCTCATCAAGATAATTTAAAGTTCTTAAGATAAGCGGCTTGTTCTCATCAAAGTAAAGACGTACATAATTTCCTTCAGATTCAAAAAGTCTGACCGTTTCAAGCTTTACAAACCAGCACCTCTCTCCATCTTTAACAAACACCTGGTCTTTTTCAGTAAGAACCTTGCTGTCCGGTATCTGCTGAACGGTTTCTTTTTTATTTTTTTCAAGAAGCTTTTTAACAGTATCCTCAAGCCTTTTCGGTTCAATCGGCTTAAGAAGATAATCCATAGCATTATATTCAAAAGCTTTTAAAGCATATTCATCGTAGGCAGTTGTAAATACAATTGTAGGTACACTGTCTAATTCCTCAAGCAAATCAAAACCGCTTTTACCAGGCATTTGTATATCGAGAAAAACAAGTTCCGGGTTAAGCTGAGTAATTTTCTCAAGCGCATCTTCAACATTTACTGCTTCGCCAACAACATTAATTTCTTTTAAATGGCTGAAGCAGTCTTTTTAGTTCGACCCTCGCGAGTCTTTCGTCATCAACTATTAATGCTTTCATTCTTTATTCCTCCGATTGGTATTGTAAGTTCGGCGAGAACTTCTTCTTCGTTTTGATTTGATATTTGAAATTGTGCTTTTTCTCCATAGATGAGACTAAGCCTGTGTTTGGTATTGTTTATTCCAAAACCTGTAGAAATTTTTATTGCTTCGGGATCAATTTGCCCGGTGTTTTTAATTTTTATATGAACCTTAGAATTTTCCAGACTTGTTTCAATATTAATTTTTCCGCCTTCAGTTCTTTTAGTAATACCATGTTTAATTCCATTCTCAACCAGCGTTTGCACCATCATTGGTGGGATTTCAATTCTTTCAGTTTTTGAATCAATATTTAATTCATATTTTAATCTTTCTTCAAACCGTATTTTTTCAAGAGAAAGATAATTTTTTACTGCATCTATTTCCTCTTCGAGCGGAACAGATTCCGATCTTTCAATTTTTAATGCATATCTAAGCAGGTTGGAAAGTTTTGTTACTGCTGTTTGTGCATTCTGCGGATCTTCTTTTATCAATGCTCTTATACTGTTAAGTGCATTAAACATAAAATGCGGATTGAGCTGCGATCTCAAAGTCCTGAGTTCGAATTCCTTAACTGCATTTTCCCAGATTAAGGATTCAATTTCAGCTTTCTTATAGTTTTCGAAGTAATGGAAAGCAAAATAAATCAAGGACCAGAAAATAATTACACTGCTAAGATTTACTGCGCCGACTAAAATGGAGGATGGTTTAAATTTAGAAGGATCATAAATCTCAAAAATCAGGTTTGAAGCGTACATTAAAGAAAACAATGTTGTCCCGATAACTATACTTGCAATAAAAATTCGTGGTATTAATTTTTTTAAAGGAAGTCCAACCCAGCTTTTCTTTTTTATTATTCCCCTGTATAAGTGAGTAAACAACAAACCTAAAGAACAAATAAGAACAGTGCTGATAATCTTTTTTAATGATAGAGTATCAACTACAGCCAGGACGACCAGGTTTAAAATTGCATAAGCCGACCAGCCTGTAACCTGGCAGATTTTATAAAGTTTATTCCTGTCAATTTTTTGTTTTTTATCTCCCACTCTGTTTAACAAAGGCAGGTTTTTATTTAAGTGGCTGCCTTTCTCCTGTCCTTTCGATACATAAAGCATTGTTAATATAATCTTATCGCTGTTAAAAGAAAATCTTGTCTTTTAGGCTAAAATTACTTTTTATAATTATAATCCACTTATCATTTATTATCAGAGGTATTAAACAGGGATGTATGGAGGGTAAGTTCAAGTGTAAGTGTAAGTTAAAGAATAGGTCATTCACACATTCAGTCATTCATCCATTCTTAGTTTTTGATTGACCGAATTATTGAATGAAGTTTCTAACTAAGAATTTTTTTATAAAGTTAAAATATCATTATAGATTATGAACGCCATTAAAAGAAGCAGAATTACAAAACCGGTATTTTGAATTGCCACTTTAACTTTAACAGGAATTTCTTTTTTAGTTACACCTTCTATTAAAATGATAATAAGATGTCCTCCATCGAGAACAGGGAAAGGAAGAATATTAATTATTGCCAAACTTAAACTTAACATTGCAAGGAAATAAAGAAAGCTTACTAGACCTGTATCAGCAGATCGTGCTGCAAATTGTGCGATTTTTACGGGACCACCAAAAGCTTTTCCAAATTCAAGCTCACCGCCAATAACTTTGCCCAGCATACGGAATGTAAGTTTTGTTATTCCAACTATATCAAGCCAGCCATAATAGAATGATTGGAAAAATCCATACGTTTTATAATCTACTTTTCCATTAAACGGATTGCTTATCATAATTCCAATAATTGCATCGGCACCAGGGGTAACAGCAAGATTTAAAGTGTCATTATTTCTTTTTAAAAGAACTTCAACCGGTTTTTCTTTATTGTTCTTAATAATTTCTGTAACCTGGGAACTTGTAAAAACAGTTGTATCATTTAGTTTAAGAAATACATCCCCCGCAAGTATTCCTGCTTTATCGGCAGGTGAATTTTTTACTACTTCATTAATCGTTGGTTTTCCTAAACCTTCGGGTATAAGAAATCTTTCTGCAGTTTCCTCGGGGATTTTTTTCCTGGAGAAATTAAGGTTTTCAACTTTGTTATTGCGTTCAATTTTAAGTGATAGATCTTCACCAAGAGTATTAATAAAAAGCTGCTCTATTAATTCTTCCCAGTTAGCAACAGCTTTTCCATTAACAGTTATGATTTTATCTCCCTTTATGAATCCAATTGAATCGGCGGCACTATTTGGAATAACATAACCAATGGTTGTTGTTTTAGTAACAGGTTTTTCCTGGAAATAATTTCTTCCCCAGAAAATTATCCATGCAAGCAGCAGGTTCATTAGAACACCGGCAGTAATCACAATAACTTTCATCCACACAGGTTTTGCACGGAATTCATACGGCTGCGGTTCTTTATCTGCAAAATCAACATCCATACTTTCGTCAACCATACCCGCTATCTTTACATAACCACCTAAAGGAAGTAAGCAAAGCCTGTAATCGGTATGTCCCTTTCCATCAAAATCTTTTGGAAGTTCGCCGAACGAGAAGCCTTTTATTTTGTTCCAGCCAAAAAGCCGTTTACCAAAACCGATTGCAAAAACATCGGCACGCATTCCACAAAGTTTTGCAGCAGCGAAATGACCGAATTCATGAACAAAAACAAGTATGCCTATTGTAATAGCAAAATAGATTACATATTCCATTTAAAGGGAGCTCCTATAAAAATCAGAGTTTAAAGATATAAAATAAAACAAATTAAATGCCGTAAAGAATTTAAGAAAAATTACTCTAAGTGAGACTCTCCACAAATCTTCGTGTAGCTTTATCACACTCAATTATCGTTTCAAGATCGGGTGATTTATGATTTTCAATTTTTTCAAGGGCGCTGTTAATTATTGAAGGAATATAATTAAAACTGATGATTCCGTTTAGAAATTTTTCAACCGCAACTTCATTTGCTGCATTAAGGACACAAGGGGCAGTGCCTGCAGCGGAAAGAGTTTCATAAGCAAGTCTAAGACATCTAAATTTATCTAAATCAGGTTCCAGGAATGTTAGTTCCCTTAACTTTCTGAAATCAGTTTTTGCAAAATCATTTTCTAATCTTTCCGGGAAAGAAAGCGCATATTGAATAGGTAATCTCATATCAGGCATACCAAGCTGGGCTTTAATTGAACCATCTACAAATTCAACCATCGAGTGAATTATTGATTGAGGATGAACCACCACTTCTATTTTTTCTTTTGGGAACCCAAACAGCCAATAAGCTTCAATAACTTCCAATCCTTTATTCATTAAAGAAGCGGAATCAATTGTAACTTTATTTCCCATTTTCCAGTTCGGATGTGCGAGCGCTTCTTTAACTGTTACTTTTTCTAATTCATTTTTATTCTTATTCAGGAATGGACCGCCGGAAGCCGTGAGAATTAGTTTTTCAACCTCATTAATGTTTTCGCCAACCAGACACTGATAAATGGCGCTATGTTCAGAATCAACCGGAATAATTTCCGCATTATTATTTTTTGCCAGGTTTGTAATCAGTTCACCCGCAACAACAAGAGTTTCTTTATTTGCCAGTGCAATTCTTTTCCCTCTTTTTACTGCCTCAATTGTCGGAAGCAATCCTGCAAAACCAACCATTGCCCCGAGTAAAATATCATACTCGCAATTAGAAGCAGCATAAATTAATCCTTCAACTCCCGAAAGAATTCTGCAATTAATATTTGCTGTATTTCTAAGCTTTTCAGCCGCGGCTTCATTTACAACAACAACAACCTCAGGTTTAAATTCCTGGATTTGCGGAATTAAAAGATCAATTCTTGTATTAATAGTTAGAGCTGAAACGGAGAATTTATCCGGGTGTCTTCTAATTACGTCAAGTGTGTTAATCCCGATTGAGCCGGTTGAACCAAGTATTAAAGTTTTCTTCATCTTCTATTTTAAAAACGCCTTCAAAACTATAAAAGATAGGATTGGTAATCAATGTAAAATACTAAGATTGACTCTAAAATATAACTTTGTAGTTATGGCACTTTTTCAAATCTTAATGTACTAAAACATTGTTTTATTTCTCTTTTCAGGGCTTAAATTCTTTTATTATGTTGATTAAAATAATCGAGGTTTTTATGAAACTTAATTATTACATAGTTGCGCTGTTTTTATTAATCTTTTTTGCTGATTTAACTGCACTCCCAAGATTCAGTTTGAGAGGCGGCGGGGGCGATTGTTCCGGATGTCATGTAAATCCAACAGGTGGGGATATGAGAAACAGAGGCGGATGGGGTTTCGGGAAAAATGTTCTTCCAATGATTACACCGGAAGACGATTTCCAGATGAGCAATAAGATCGGCGATAATATTCAGTTAGGATTTGACCTTAGGGGTCAGACATTATTAAAAATGACTCCAACAAATAAAAGAATAGATTTCCAGAGAATGAGCGGAAGCATTTATACTAATATTGATCTTTCAAAAAAAATAAATGTTTTTACCCGGTTTGATTTTATCCAGGATATTTGGGAAGCATATGGAGTTTTACATATTCTTCCAAATGAAAGTTACATTAAAGGCGGAACCTTCCAGCCAAATTACGGGATAAGACTCGATGACCACACAGCTTATACAAGAGGCGGGGATCTTGAATATCTTTTCAGCACCAATACAAAAACGGGATTAATTTATGATCCCCGGTATGTGGAAACCGGTGCCGAGGTAGGAATTTATTTTAGCGATTTTGCTTTTTTAACAGCCAGCGTTGGAACCCCACGCAGTTCAGGACAACTTTTTTTATACGACCCGGTTTATACAGCCAGTTTAAAAATAATGCCTGATATTGGAGAGGATAAAGGATTATTTTTTGGCGGTTCTGCCGCAGCTTTCAGAGGTTTAATTCCTATAATTGGTCGTGTATTTCCAGAAGTAAAAATGTATGGAGGCTATGTTGGGTTCGGTATCGGCAATTTTACAATTATGGGTGAATATGATATGGCGAATGATTTTCTATTTAAAGATTCTGCATCAACATCCATAATGGTTGAAGCCGCTTACAGAATAATAAAAGGGCTTGAAGCCGTTGTAAGGTTTGACAGGTTTGATCCTAACTCAAAATTCAGCAAAGATGAATACACAAGAGTTGTATTAGGCTTTGAAATTTTTCCTTACAGCTTTATAGAAATAAAACCGCAATACAGAATACAAATGGAACATCCGAGCGTTGATAACGATGCGGCTCTGATTCAGTTTCACATATATTATTAGAAACAAATCGGTCTACTTTTTTAACAGCTGGATTCTTGAATGGCTCGCATTAATGTGAGCCTTCTTTTTTTCATCTATCTTCCCCCCATTTCTCCCTTGAATAACCTGCATAAAAATCGCTAAGTTTGAATTATGTTAAAGCAAATTTTTTCATTTCTTATTTTATTCAGCTTAACGGTTTATTCTCAGCAGGATATAAACAGGTTTATGCTGGGGCAGAATTACGAACAGTCAAGTGATTTTGAAAAAGCTAAGCAGATATATGAAGGTTTGTATAAACAACAGCCGGCAAATTTACAGTTTTTTGATGCTCTAAACAGGGTTTATCTCCAGTTAAAGGAATACGATAATTCAATAAATATTATTGAGCAGAGGTTAAATGCAAATCAGCAGGATATTAATCTCTTTGGATTATTAGGTAAAACTTATTACCTGAAAGGCGATGAGAAAAAAGCATTCGAAACCTGGGACGAAGCAATTAATAAATTTCCTAAAGACCCAACCGTTTACCGAATGATGGCTAATTATGCAATCGAAAGAAGAGCATTTGATAAAGCAATTGAATATCTGAATAAAGGAAAAGATGTAACAGATGATCCGCGAATATTTTCATTTGATCTTGCAAATATTTATTCTCTTACTATGAGATATAAAGATGCTGCAAAAGAATATTGCTCTATAATTTCCCAGCACCCCAATCAATACCAGCTTGTTGAATCCAAAATTCTTTCTTACATAAATAAACCGGATGCACTCGACAAGACAATTGAAACAGTAGATGAATATAGTAAAAATGACCTCGTGCAGTTTGATTATTTATATTCAAGACTGCTGATGGAAAAAAAGGATCTTGATAAAGCTTTCGAGGTTTATCTTGAAATTGATAAGAAACAGAACAACCAGGGGGCAGACCTTTATAACTTTGCAAATTTTGCGTACTCAGAAAAAGAATTTGAGCTTGCAGCAAAAGTTTTTAAAGAAGTTGTACAGCATTATCCAAACTCTCCGGTTATATCTTCAGCAAAATTTGGTTATGCAAAAACAATGGAAGAATCGCTGAATAAAACTTCCGCTTCAAATAATGATTCCTGGAAACCATTTTATAAATCTGAAAAAATTAATAGTGATGAAATTGAAAAAGTTGTTGCAGCATATAATGAACTCGCATCTCTCTATCCCAATACGGAAATTGCAAGCGAGTCCTTATTAAGGATAGGCAGAATTTATTTATATAAGAAAGATGATCTCTATTCTGCAGAAAATTATTTTAAAAAAGTTATTAAGGAATATGTTAATTCACGATTTATTTTTGACGCTTATAAGGAACTTGCAGAGATTAACATTTTAAATGATGATTTAGCATCCGCGGAACAAAATCTAAAGAGCATTGTTGAAAACGGCAGGGCAGGTGAAGACCAGAAAAATCCGGCAAGGTATGAACTTGCTAAGGTTAAATTTTACAACGGAGATTTTACTTCTGCAAGAAATTATCTTAACGATGTTCTTAATGATTTAAAAGATAATATTGCAAATGATGCAATTGAGCTTTCTCTTCTTTTGAACACAACGATGAACGATTCGTCTAACCTGGTGAAATTTGCTTTTGGAGAAAAGTTAATAGTTCGAAAAAAATACAAGGAAGCTTCAACTTTATTTAAGGAAATTGCATCTAATAAGAGTAGTTTTGTAATACAAAATAAGGCTGAACTGAGAGAGGCGGAAATTGAACTTGCTTTGAATAATTTTGAGGAATCAATATCAGTTTTACTTGAAATTTCTTCCGAAAAGGAGAAAAATATATATGCCGACAGAGCAGTATACCTTTTAGGGAGAATTTATCAATATGGCTTGAAAGATGACGCAAAAGCAACAGAGATATATGAAAGTTTGCTTGCAAAATTCCCCAACTCATTATATCTTGATGAAGCAAGAGAGGAAATAATAAAAATAAGGGACAAAGTTAAACAGGGAACTTAAATGGCTAAAAAGCAAAATCAGAAAATTGTTAAATGTTCATTTTGCGGCAGGGACGGCAGCGAAGTTGGAAGTATGATTGCCGGACCGGACGTGTACATTTGTGATATTTGTGTCGGAAGCAGTGTGGATATTCTTAGAAATAATCTGGCTGCTTTTAATAATACAAAAGCTAAAAGCTATCAGCACCACACCCCGGCAACAATAAAAAAATCCCTGGATGAATATGTAATCGGACAGGAAAGAGCAAAGAAAGTTTTGTCTGTTGCGGTTTATAATCATTATAAAAGAATAAATGCACGATCTAATTTTTTTGAGCTAGATGATGTAGAAATAGAAAAAAGCAATATTCTTTTAATTGGTCCTACAGGAGTTGGTAAAACTTTACTTGCACAAACACTTGCAAAAATTCTTGATGTACCGTTTGCAATTGCAGACGCAACAACTTTAACAGAAGCTGGTTATGTTGGCGATGATGTTGAAACAGTTTTAGTCCATCTTCTTCAGGCGGCAGATTATAATCTTGAACGTGCTCAAAGAGGAATTGTTTATATAGATGAGATTGATAAGATTGCAAGGAAAAGCGAAAGCGCATCAATTACAAGAGATGTATCCGGTGAAGGTGTTCAGCAGGCTCTTCTGAAAATTCTTGAAGGAACTATTGCGGGTGTTCCGCCAAAAGGAGGCAGAAAACATCCTGAGCAGAGTTTAATAAATGTTAATACAAAAAATATTTTATTTATTGTCGGCGGAGCTTTCGAAGGAATAGATAAAATTATTGCAACAAGAATTAATAAAAATAAAATGGGATTTATCTCTGATATTAAAGTTAAAAATAATGATGAAGATTTATTAAAATATGTTCAGCCTGAGGACCTTCTGCGTTTCGGCTTAATTCCCGAACTTATTGGAAGACTTCCAGTTGCTGCCCCGTTAAATGCATTATCTAAAGAAGCTTTTAAAAGTATTCTTACCGAACCTAAAAATGCAATACTTAAACAATATAAAAAGCTTTTTATGATGGAAGGAATTGAACTCGAGTTCGACCCATTTGCAATTGAAGCCGTGGTTGAGAAAGCTATGGAAAGAAAAACGGGTGCAAGAGCTCTTCGTTCAATAATAGAAGATATTATGCTTGATATTATGTTTGATCTTCCAAACAAAGAAAAAGTTGAGAAGTGTATTATAACCAAAGATGTTATAGAAAAAGGCTCTGAGCCCATATATATTGAAGTAGACAGAAAATCCGCGTAATAAATAATTGGGAATTGATTAATAAATATGCCGGACTCGATCCGGCCTCTCTTTTTTTTATAAATAACTTATGCATAAAATTTTAAATAAGATTTTATTTTTAGTGTTTGGCTTTTCCATTTTTATTTTTTCTCAATCCAAAATTCTCATTTACATGGATCTCCAGCAGACAGACCATTTAAAAGCATACGGAATAACTTTCCATGCTTTAATGGATGGAATAAAAGCAGACTGGCTTCTTAATTACAGGGGTGGTTCATTTATGATTGATCAATCTGATAAAATTGTTACAGAATGCAGAATAGAAGGAGTTGCATTTGATCTTTTATCTGCCGGAGAAGCAGTTAGCATTTATTCTGAAGTCCAAAGTGAAGATAATAATATGGATGTTGTTAGATTAGAGAAAGCCCCGAAGATTGCTGTTTATGTTCCACCGGGATTCCAGCCCTGGGATGATGCTGTTACTCTCGCACTTGAATATGCAAAAGTACCTTACGATAAGATATGGAATGATGAAATTCTCCGCGGCGACTTAAAGAATTATGACTGGCTTCATCTTCATCATGAGGATTTTACAGGACAGTATGGAAAATTTTTTGCAAGCTTTGCAAATGCGCAGTGGTATATAGATCAGCAAATTCAATATGAAAATGATGCTAAGAAAAATGGATATAAAAAAGTTTCTGAGATGATGAAAACTGTTTCGCAGACAATTAAAAATTTTATTGCCCAGGGGGGATTTCTATTTGCTATGTGCTCAGCAACCGATTCTTATGATATCTCGCTTGCCGCTGAAAATGTTGATATATGTGCTTCAATGTATGATGGCGATGCAGCCGACCCGAATGCACAGGAAAAACTTGATTTCTTTAAGACCCTTGCGTTTGAAAATTTTAAACTTGAAATGAACCCGTATGTTTATGAATACAGCGATATTGATATTCAGCCGGCTGAAATAGGGAATTTTGATAATGATTATTTTACATTGTTTGAATTCTCAGCGAAGTATGATCCCGTTCCTACGATGCTTACGCAAGACCATGCAAATGTTATCCGTGGATTTATGGGGCAAACAACAATGTTCCGTAAAGAGCTTATAAAAAAATCAGTTATTATTATGGCCGAAAGACAGGGAACTGACCAGGTTAAATATATCCATGGAAATTATGGAAGAGGTACTTTTACTTTTTATGGCGGCCACGATCCGGAAGATTATCAGCATGCGGTAGGGGATCCGCCGACGGATTTAAATCTTTATAAAAACTCTCCCGGCTACAGGTTGATACTTAACAATATTCTTTTTCCAGCAGCAACCAAGAAAAAGCAAAAAACATAATCATCTTTAGAGAGAAATAATAATTCAATTTTGATTTCTTAAAACGTTGTTTTTTTTTCGTTAAAAAAATTTTATTAAAATGAAAAAAATAAAAATTCAAAACAGCAGTAAAGAATTTATAGTTGGGAAAATTGTTTGTGTTGGCAGAAATTATGCTGCACATGCCAAAGAGCTTGGAAATGAAGTTCCGGATAAGCCCGTTTTATTTTTAAAACCCCCGTCGGCAATAATTTATTCAGGAGATAGTATTATTCATCCGGATTTTTCAAATGAGATGCACCATGAAGTTGAGCTTGTTCTTTTAATTGGTAAAGAGGTTAAAAAAGCAAATAAATCCGAATCAGAGAATGCAATTATTGGTTATGGTGTCGGACTTGATATGACACTACGTGATTTGCAGAATGAGTACAGAAAAAAAGGTGAACCATGGACAATAGCAAAAGGTTTTGATACATCTGCTGCTGTTTCGGATTTTATACTAAAAGAAAATTATAAACTGAATTTAAATGAAGAGATTTCCCTTTCCGTAAATGGGGCAATCAAACAAAAAGATAAACTGAATAAAATGATTTTTAGCCCGGCACAGCTTGTGGAATATATTTCATCTGTAATAATGCTGGAAGAAGGTGATCTTATATTTACAGGCACACCTGCGGGTGTAAGTAAAGTAAACAGAGGGGATAAGCTGAATGCTGAGTTAAGCGGAATTGCTAAATTAGAATGTACTGTAATTTAGTTTTTACTTATTAAAGACACCTAATGCTCTCTTAATCAACTCCTCCAGAGAAATATCCTTGGTAGAACTTAAAATATCGCGTACTGCATTTTCTGAAAGCTTATAATTATAACCTAAAGTTGTAAGAGCAGAAATCGCTTCCTGTTTAACGCTGTATAAAATTGTTTCTCCCGCTTGTTTTATCTTCTCAACTTTGCTTCGGAGTTCAAGAACAACTCTTTCCGCTGTTTTTCTTCCTACTCCGGGTATTGCGACAAGTCTTGAAATATTTCCTGCTTCAATTGCTTCTTTAAGTTCATTAACCTGAATTCCCGATAGAATACTAAGAGCAAGCTTGGGACCAATTCCACTAACGCTTATTAAAAGTTCAAACATTTCTTTTTCAGTTTCATTATAAAAACCAAACAAAGTAATTGAATCTTCTTTTACGCTTGTATAGATATAAAGTGAAATGAATTTCTTATCCGAAATATTTTCGAAAGTATTAATTGAAATGTTTACTGAATAACCGACTCCGTTAACATCCAGCAAGAGTTTGGTTGGTTTAAGTGAGATGAGATTTCCTGTTAAAAAGCCAATCATATTAATTAAGAATTAATTACTCTTTCCGGGAATTTATTGATAAATGATTTCCAGTCATTTTGATGTTTCTTATGATTACCCATTCTGAATGCGTGACAGAGTGCGACGGCAAGAGCATCTGATTCATCAAACTTCATTTTTTTTTCTTTAATAAAGAGGATGGTTTTTATCATATATGAAACCTGCTCTTTTGATGCAGCACCTTTTCCCACAACAGATTTTTTAATTTCTCTCGGTGAATATTCACTCATTGGAATTTTACAATGTGCGGCAGCAAGTATCGCCGCGCCTCTTGCATAACCAATTTTCATTGCAGACTGGACATTCTTACCATAAAAAGCTGTTTCAAGAGCGAACTCATCCGGCTTGTAAAGTTTAATAATTTTTAATAGTTCATCATAAATAATAACTAATTTGTCGGGGAGAGAATTATATGAGGAGAGTTTTATCAGACCATTTTGAATTAGGGCAAAACTGTTTCCATCCTGTCTGATAATTCCAAACCCGGTTAAATTTGTTCCCGGGTCTACTCCTAAAATTATCAAAACTTATAGCCTATTAAAATTAGTTAAACAGATTTATTTATTGCTTCTTCATCGAAGTCAGCATTAGAATAAACATTCTGCACGTCATCTAAATCTTCGAGAGCCTCGATAAGCTTTATTACTTTTTCTGCATCTTCTCCGGAAACAGAAATCATATTCTGTGCAATCCACTGAAGGGAAGCATTTTCAATATTAATATTTTTATCAACCAGAGCTCTTCTTACAGGTTCAAACGCTTCAATTGATGTTTGAATTTCATAGAAATCTTCTCCGGTTTGGAGATCGTCTGCACCCGCATCAAGAATAATTTCCATAATTTCATCTTCGGATTTTTCCTGCTTTGGTAAAGTAATAATTCCTTTTCTGTGAAACATCCAGGAAACAGATCCGGTTTCTCCCATTGTTCCACCGCCTTTACTAAAAACATGTCTTACCTCAGCAACAGTTCTGTTCTTGTTGTCTGTAGCTACTTCAACCATTACAGCAATTCCGGCAAGGGCATAACCTTCATAGGTAAATTCATGGAATGTAACACCTTCAAGTTCACCGGTAGCTTTTTTAATTGCTCTGTCAATATTATCCTGCGGCATATTAGCCGACTTTGCATTATCTATTGCAAGTCTAAGTCTCGGGTTTCCGTTTGCATCACCTCCGCCTTCGCGGGCTGCTATTGTAATTTCTTTAATAAGCTTGGTAAACATTTTACCGCGCTTTGCGTCAATTACTGCTTTCTTTCTTTTAGTAGTTGCCCATTTTGAATGACCTGACATTTTTAAACTAGCTCCTCAATTTTTTCTTTTATTCTTATATCTTTGAATTTAAACTGCGGAAAGAAACGTCCGTCTCTTATAGTTTTATCAATTGAAAAAACAACATCGATTTTAGAATTATTTTTCGAAAGATCTTCATAGAAATTTCCCATGTTGAAACCAATACAATCAAAAACTTTTTCACAACCTTCCTGTTTAAGTGTTACAAGCAAGTGGTTAGTTCCAACAATTCTTGGAGAGTTTGCAATTTTAACATCTTCACATAAAAAAACAGGTCGCATATTGCCTGGTCCAAAAGGTGAAAACTGATCAAGTATCCTGAGAAATTTAGGAGTTATTTCTGAAAATTTTAGTTTAGAATCAATTGTAATTTCCGGAAATAAGTCCTCTTCTAAAAGAGTTTCTCTCACAATACTGTTAAATCTCGTTTTGAATTCATCAAGTTTATCTACTTCCACAGCAAGCCCTGCAGCTGCCTGGTGCCCGCCAAAATGAATTAAAATATCTTCACATTTTCTAAGTGCTTCGTAAATATTAAACTTGGAAATACTTCGTGCGGATCCTTTAGCAATACCATCAACTGTGGTAAGCATAATTGTTGGTCTGTAATATTTTTCAACAAGACGTGAAGCTACAATACCAATAACGCCGGGGTGCCAATCCTGCTGATGTAAAATAATTGCAAGTTCATTTTGAAGATCATGAGAATTCTCTACAAGTTCTAGTGCATTATCGAAAGTATCAACGTCAAGTTTTCTTCTTTCATAATTTTCAGTTTCAAGAACTTGAGCGAGCTGTAAGGCTTCTTCTTTACTATCAGTGATAAGAAGATTAACCGCACGGTGTGCATCACCTAATCTTCCAACCGCATTAATTCGCGGAGCAATAGTAAATACAATTTGTCCCGATGTAAGTGCACCCGGATGAATTCTTGTGCTTTCAATTAATGCTTCAATACCAGGTCTTGGATTATTGTTTACTATATTAATTCCTTCTTTTACAAGAATCCTGTTCTCATCTGTTAGCGGAACAATATCTGCAGCACCGGCAAGTGCCACCAGGTCAAGATACTTTAATGGTAAAATTCTTTTTCCAATCCTATCAGCTACACCTTGAGCCAGTTTAAAAGCTATGCCGGCTCCCGAAAGATATTTAAAAGGATAATTGCATGAAGGTTTGAGTGGATCAAGAACTGCAACGGCGTTTGGTAAGATTTCTTTTGGCTGGTGATGGTCGCAGATAATAACATCTATACCAAGTATGTTGGCATAATCTGTCTCTTCAATTGCCGTAATACCACAATCAACAGCTATTAATAAAGTGGCTCCCATTGCTTTTACATGATCTACACCTGCAGGAGATAAACCATAACCTTCGGTTAATCGCTTTGGAATATAGAAGTCAATATTTGCATCAAGTTCTTTTAAAAAAGATAAAGAAGTGCTGTTGCACAGGTGCCATCCACATCATAATCGCCGAAAATACAAATCTTTTCATTCTCTGTAAGAGCTTTAATAATTCGCATTGTGGCAGTATCCATTCCGTCCATTAAAAAAGGATTATGTAATGAATCAATAGACGGGCGGAAAAAAGATTTAGCTTGTGTAAAATTATTTACGTTTCTGAGCAGTAAAAGGCGGGCTAATATTTCGGAAATATTAAGACTATCCGATAAAGATTTTACAGCAAATTCATCCTGAATGTCTTGTAATTTCCAGCGGTTTTTTGCCATGATTTTTTCATTTATAAGAACAAGAGTTTGGTTCAATTCTGTAAGCCGAATTCTGTATCCCAATTAATTGGGATGGCAATTATTTATCTGGTTCCAATGTTACCATCAGAATCAAGCGGTCTACCCGGAAACTAAATTAAGCATTCAAAGCAGAACATCTTTGTCCCATATTACCGGGATAGTTTCCTTATTTGACCTTGCTTCGGGTGGGGTTTACCATGCCAAGGATGTTACCATCTTTGCGGTAGGCTTTTACCCTGCCTTTTCACCCTTACTCCGTTTAAAACGAAGCGGTATATTTTCTGTGGCACTTTCCATCATCAAAGAATTGCTCCTTTAATGTCCGGGAATTACCCGGCACCCTGTTCTGAGAAGTTCGGACTTTCCTCTTCTCTTTAAAAAAGAAAAGCAATTGCCCAAACTGAACCTTACTTTTATTCTAAAAATTTTATCTATACGATAAAGTTTTAACCGTATAAATTCCTAAAAATTAATTAAAAATTAATGGATGTTTCTTAATGAAGCTAATATAATAAATTGATGAGATTAAAGCAGTATAAATTAATTTTTGCTAAGAAAGCTTCGAATCTATGATAAAAAAATTCTGTTTTTTGTCTCTAATCAGATTCAGTTTGTTCGGCAACTTCCGGTGAAACGAGAATTCTTCCGCAATATTCACAAAAGAAAAGCTTATTATTTCTTCTTATTTCCAATTGTCTCTGAGATGGAACAATATTATGACATCCTGAACACGCAGATCTACGGATAGTTACAACAGCTTTTCCCTTTTTTGCCTTTCGAATTCTCATATAAACGGCGTATTCCGGTTTTTTAATCTGATCAACAATTGTTTTTCTTTGAGATTTTAACTTGGCTTCTTCTTTTTCATTAGTTTTTATTATCTCTTTTAAATCAGCTTGCTTTTCTTTCAATTCTTCATTTAAAATTCCAAGCTGAGGAGTGACTTCCTCTATTTCGTCTGTCAGATTTTTACTTAAATCAGCAAGAGAATTATTTTCAGCCTCAAGTTTTTTAACCTGGTCTTCAGTATGGTCTATTTCTTTTGTCAACGCATCATATTCTTTATTATTTCGTACCTGGTAAAGCTGTGCTTTAAATTTTTTCTGGCTTGTCTGAAGTTTTTCTACCTGCTCTTCATTATCTTCTCTTTTTTGGAGAGAATCTTTTTTCTCTTTCTCTTTTTCCGTAATACTTTTTTTAATATCATTTATTTTTGTCTCCAGAGATTCAACAGTATGGGGTAGATCGCCTCTAAGCTCTTCCAGTTCATCAAGCTGATCATCTACCAGCTGCAGCTCATATAAAATTTTCAATTTGTTTATCAATTTAATTATGCTCCTGAATTGTTATAAAAATTTACGGGGTTAGCATTTCTGCTATAATTAATAACTTTAATTTTGTTTCCTTTGGTAAAGGAATTAATTCTCTTTTTAAGTTCAGTTAGAGAAAAAATTTCTGTTTCATAATGTCCTGCATCTATTAAAAGCAAACCATCTTCGTTATCAAAGAAAGTATGATATTTAATATCAGCGGTTATGTAAGCATCAGCATTATTTTTAATTACATCAGATATATATTCAGAACCGGATCCCCCACATACTGCAACTGTTTTTATTGACTCATTATTTCCGGTAAATCTGAAATTTTTTATTTTCAAAGATTTGGAAACGTGATTCAAGAATTCATTCCTGTTCATAGTTTTGTTTGTTTCACCAATTGCTCCAACCCCGTAACTATTGTGATAATTACTAAGGGGATAAACGTCATAAGCCATCTCTTCATACGGATGAACTTTTCTGATTTCTGATAAAATCTTTTCCAGCTTCCATGAATCAATTAAAACTTCCAATCTTATTTCATCTACTTCTTCATAATTCAATTTCTTACCAATTGATGGAGAAGATTTTTCAGATCCTTTAAATGTTCCTTTCCCCATTGTTCTGAAGCTGCAGCGAGTATATTCACCTATAATACCACCTTCATTTTCAAAAATAGTTTTAGCCACTTTTTCCAGGTGACTTTCGGGAACAAATATTACGAGTTTATATTGAATGGTTTTCAGATTAGTAAGGAAGCGGATGTTCTTAAGTTTAAGAGTTTTTGCAAGTTCAAAGCTCACACCATCTTTTGTAAAATCAAGATTTGTATGAGCAGAAAAGAGTGTAATATCATTTTTTAATAATGATTCAATCAGCAAAGAATTTTTATCTTTGTCTGTATCAATTTTTCTTATTGGATTAAAAAGCAGTGGATGGTGAGTTATGATAAGATTACAATTTTTTCTTTTCGCTTCATTAAGTACTTTCATGTTTAAATCTAACGAAAGCAATATATTCTTAACTTTCCTTTCCGCAGAGCCAACCTGCAAACCGACGTTATCTTTATTCCAGGCAATTTCTTTCGGTGCCCAATTTTCTATGTATTTAAATATTTCTCCGCAAGTCATATAAAAAAAATGCACTTCTAATTTTGAAGTGCATTTTTTGTTGTTTTAATTTTTGATCTACCAGTAGTTCGGTTAGGTATTCTTTTAAGAAATTTTAATTTCACTATATTTTCGGTTATCATATTAAGCAAGTAAATTTAGCTTATTCTCCTCTAATATTCAATAAATTATCTATTGCTATGTGTCACCCTTGTTTATTGAACAGAAACTGATGTTTCTATCCATTTTCCATCTTCCTGGATTAATTGAATTAATGCATCGACTGCATCTTCAGCAGGTATATTTCTTTTGACAATATTCTTTTCCCTGTATAGGGTAATTTTACCCACCCCGGAACCAACATATCCATAGTCAGCATCAGCCATTTCGCCCGGCCCATTTACAATACAGCCCATTATTGCAATTTTAACTCCTTTTAAATGTTCGGTTCTTTTACGGATCATTTCAGTGGTTTCCTGTAAATCAAAAAGAGTTCGCCCGCAAGAAGGGCAGGCAATATATTCTGTTTTGGAAATTCTTACCCTTGCAGCCTGAAGAATGCCGAACAAAGTGCGGTTAATTATTTTTTCTTTTGCTTCTTCTTTAAGAATTTTTTTTACGTATTTGGTGTTTCCGTTTTCGGAGGTAAAATTATTCTTAAGTTCTGCCCAAACGCCATCTCCAAATCCATCAATTAATAATGAACCTAAATCTGTTGAAGAAAATAACCTGAACTGATCGGGAGTTAAATTTTTATAAGTACGTTTTACAATAACCGGATGCTGTGCAGAATAATTTATTAATTCAAAAAATGCGCTGCGTTGTTCTGCCATTCCATGTTCATTTTCTGTTGTTAGAATCAGGACAAGATTATTATCATCTTTTATTTTGCTGATGAATTCTATTGAAAGCGAGTTTAAATCAATTAAAACGAATTTCAGGTAATTTTCATTGGCATCTGATTTAAGATATTCTATTGAAGTATAAAGGGGAATCCCGGAATTTTTATTTTTAAGATTTGACCAGTAATTAAAATCATAAATTGCCCTTAAGCCATTGGGAATATTAAAAGGTAATTGCCTGCTTCCTAAATACAAAAAATCAGGAGCTATATCGTTCATATTCCATTTATCAGTTTCGGGACTATAGAAAAAACCTATATCTGCCAGATCTTTATAATCAAATATTTCTCTGGAGCTATAGTCTGCAACAACTCTTGCTACATTTCCGCCGCCAATTCCCGCAACTTCCAGCGCATGTCTCTTTTCATATTCAAAAGGATTGTAAGGCGGATCCTCAAACTGTTTTATTGGTTTATGGTTTTCTCTTCCTGCATATCTATTCTTAAGTATTATGGCAACGGGAGCTTCGTATTCCGGGTCTTCAGTAAGTGATACTCTTATAGTATCACCAAGTCCATCTTCAAGTAGAGTACCAATTCCAAGTGCAGATTTTATTCTTCCATCTTCACCGCCTCCCGCTTCCGTAACACCTATATGAAGGGGATAATTCATGCTTTCTTCCCCCATTTTTTGAACAAGTAATCTGTATGCCTGAACCATTACCTGCGGGTTGCTGGCTTTCATTGAAAGTATAATTTCAAAATAGTTTAAGTCTTCACATATTCTAACAAATTCTAAAGCGGATTCTACCATGCCTAAAGGAGTATCACCATAACGGCTCATTATTCTATCGGAAAGGGAACCGTGATTTGTTCCTATCCTCATTGCAGTTCCGTATTCTTTACAAATTTTAACAAGAGGTGAAAACTTGTTTCTTATTCTTTCAAGTTCTGATTCATATTTATCATCAGTGTATTCAATAACTTCAAACTTTTTTCTATCAGCATAATTGCCTGGGTTAACTCTAACTTTTTCAACAATTCTTGCTGCAATCTCTGCAGCATTTGGTGTGAAATGAATATCTGCAATAAGTGGAACTTTATAACCGCGTGTTCTTAATTCTTTTTTAATATTCTCAAGATTTTGTGCTTCAAGTTTGCTTGGTGCAGTTATTCTCACATAATCGCATCCGGATTCTACCATTCGTATTGACTGTTCAACGGTGGCAATTGTATCCATTGTATCTGTAATAGTCATTGATTGAATCCGAATTGGATTATTTCCTCCAAGTGGAACCTCGCCCACATGAACTTCCCTGGTTTTATAACGTGAATACCTGGTAAGACTGTTACAGTATTCTTTAAATTTTGAAATGTTATCTATCATAAATCAATAAATCTTAGATATTAATTTGCTTAAAAAAATCTAATAAAATAAAGTCTGATTTTGTTCGCTTGTGAAAGGAAATATAACAAATGTGCCGGCAGGTTTAAAGTGAGCTTTTCTGATTCTAATAATTTGCCATTTCATCTGTGTGAGAAGGTAATAATCTTAATAATGAATCCTGAAGTTCGGACCCTTCTAATTTCTTTTTTGAGAACTCATAACCAAGATCATTATATTGTTTCTCAAGCCAGTAAGTTAGAGGTTTTGGTTTAAGAAATTCAAGTGTTTTAATTCTGTATTCGATCAAAGCTCCCTTACACATTTCGCAAGGTTCGTATGTTGTAACTATTTTCATTGAATCACGGCTAAGATGGTTAAAGGTTTCAAGCCCCACATTTTTTATTGCATCCGAAATTGCATTAATAATTGCATGCCCGCCCGCTTCAGAATCTCTTACAACAGTAGTATGTCCTCTTCCTATTATTTCGAAATTGTATATAAGAATTGCAGAAATTGGGATGTCTTTGCTTTTAAGAGCAGTTTGCCCGATAGCATCAAGTTCTCTTTTATACTGGTCAATTAATTTCTTTTTTGAGGAAACCTGGTAAAACTGAGATCTTAATGCAAATACGCTAATAATTAAGAAAAGAATTATTGATAAGAATAAAGAAAATTTTTTTGTTCTGAATTTATTTTTTTTTGCCAAAATTTTTTCTCTGAAGTTTTTCTACCGAATTCGTTAATTTATTCTCAAAGTTTTTATTAAATTTCTATTCCTGCTTACCAATGGTAAATCAACTCAGAAAGCAGACTTGTTATTATTAAGCAAAAACTATGCGAATACCAGAAAGCAAAATAGAGGAAATAAGGTCATCTTCGAGCATTGTAGATGTAATTTCTGGATATGTTCAGCTGAGAAAAAGAGGAAGAAATTACATCGGTTTATGCCCTTTTCACTCAGAAAAAACTCCTTCTTTTACAGTAAGTGAAGAAAAACAGATATTTCATTGCTTTGGCTGCCATGCAGGTGGAAATGTTTATAAATTTTTAATGGATTATGAAAAGATATCATTTATTGAGGCTGTTCAGGAACTTGCAAAACAAGTAGGGATTGAAATCGAATATGAATCAACTCCCGGAGATGAAAAGCAAAGTGAACAGGAAATTCTTTATGATATTAATACTGAAGCAGCAAAATATTTTTATAACAATCTTCAAAATTCCGATGAAGGAGAAATTGCAAGAAAATATTTAAGAGAAAGAAAGATAAAACCACAAACCATTACTTCATTTGGATTAGGATATGCTTTAAAAGGGTGGGAATACTTTCATCAATTTGCAAAAGAAAAAAAACTTGACATAAATAAAGTTGTTGAGCTTGGACTAATTGGTAAAAGTAATGATATAAATTACTTTGATAAATTTGCAGGAAGATTAATATTTCCGATCTTTTCTCCCAACGGGCGTGTTGTTGCTTTTGCTGGCAGAATACTGGATGAGAGTGACAAAGCAAAATATTTAAACTCACCGGAATCTTCTATCTACATAAAGGGAAGAATTTTATACGGGCTCTCTTTTGCAAAAGATGAAATCAGAAAACTAGATAAAGCCATTCTTGTTGAAGGCTATATGGATTTGATTTCTCTTTACCAGAGCGGAATTAAAAATGTAGTCGCGGTATCAGGTACTGCATTAACGGAAGAACAGGTGCAGTTACTTTCCCGTTATACAAAAAATGTTGTTCTGTTATTCGATGCTGATACAGCAGGAATAAAAGCTTCAATGAGAAGCATTGAACTTTTATTAAAAAGAGATATTGAAGTAAAGATTGCGGCACTTCCCGCCGGAGAAGACCCGGATTCATTTATTAATAATTACGGCAGAGAAAAATTTGAAGAAATAATTTCTTATGCACAAAACTTTCTTGAGTACCAGTCAGAATATTTTGAAAAGCAGGGTATGTTTGCTGACTCAGCAAAGATGAGTGAAGCAATAAGGGAACTGGTTAAATCCGCTTCATTAATAAAAGATGATTTGAAACGTAATCTTCTTATAAAAACTATTGCAAAAAAATTTGGTCTCAGGGAAATTCTTATTGAAAATGAGCTTGATAAAATTCTTAAGAAGGAAAAAGTATCATCTAATACAGAAAAACCTGTGACCGATGAGAATTCTGCAAAAAGAATTGCCGAATCTTTTTAAATACAAAAATATCTGATTCTGAGTTTAGTACAGAAAAAGAAATAATAAAACTTCTTTTTGAGGGAGATAAAGATATTGTTGATTTAGTAATCCAACATGTTGATCAGTCAGATTTTAATATTCCTTTTAACAGAGAGCTTTTCCTGCTTGTAATTGATGTTTTAAACGAGGGTGAGCAAATTATAGCCGGAGCCTTATTGGATAAAATTGAAAACGAAAGATCTGAAGCTTACTTAAGAGAGATAACTTTTGAAAAATATGGCATTAGTAAAATATGGGAAGATATATATCCGGGGGCAGATGAAAAACAAATACTTCTTAAATATGCGAAGGATACATTGAAAAAATTCAAGCTTCAGCAGATTAATAATGCAATTAAGGAAAACCATAAAAAACTTGAAGCGGCCGAAGAAGAAAATAAAAAACTTGAATTGATGAAAAAAAATATTGAGCTTGAAAAAGAAAAAAATATGGTCGTTAAAGAATTAAGCAGTGAAGAAGTTATCTGATGAACTACCGCCAGGCTAAAACAGGAAAATTAATGATTGATATTCTCCCGGATAAATGCGATTTCTGCGGATGCTGCGTAGGCATTTGTCCCGAAGATGCAATTGAATTAAAAGAAGCAGAAATTTTTATTATTGATCCTCGATGTACTAATTGTGCAAAGTGTGTTTGGAGCTGTCCAATCGAGGTAATTAAATTTAATCGTGAAGGGGTTTTAGTATAAATCTCAAAACTCAAAACTCAAATCTTTTCAAATATTTTTTTGAGATTTGAGATTTGAAATTTGAAATTGAAGAATGAAAAACGAATACGATATCATAGTAGTAGGTGCAGGTCCGGCAGGAAGTATTGCTGCAAGATTTGCAGCAGAGCAGGGTGTTTCAGTTTTATTATTAGAAAAAGATAGAGACGTAGGATATCCTGTAAGATGCGGCGAAGCAATTAGTAAAGCCGGAGTTGAAGAATTCATAAAACCCGACCCCAAATGGATTGCGGCAACGATTAGTAAATTCTCTTTTAATTCACCTGATGGCACAGATGTTATTCTTGATTTTGGTGAAGCCGGGTACGTTCTTGAAAGAAGAATTTTTGATTATGAACTTGCAAGAACAGCGGCAGATGCAGGTGCGGAAATATTAACAAGAGCTTATGTTAACGGATTAATTTTTAAAGATGATAAAGTTACCGGGGTAAAGTATGAATACCAGGGAGAGCAAAAAGAGTTAAAAGCAAAAATTGTAATTGCTGCGGATGGTGTTGAATCAAGAGTCGGGAGATGGGCAGGACTTACAACCCATATTGATTTCCGTGATATGGAAAGCGCTGTACAGATAACCGCAGCTAACATTCCTGTTGATCAGGACACATTATACTTTTACTTTGGAGAGGATTTTGCACCACAGGGATATTTCTGGATTTTTCCAAAAGGAAATAATAAAGCAAATATTGGTTTAGGCGTAAGTGGATTAATCGGTAAAAAAAAATCTGCACTTACTTTTCTTAATTCTTTTATGGAAAGATATTATCCTTCTGCACCCATCTTAACAACTATTGCCGGGGGAGTTCCTTGCAGCATTACTCTTGGAAAAATTTCTGCGCCCGGAATAATGCTGGTTGGAGATGCTGCTCGACAGGTAAATCCTTTGAGTGGCGGAGGAATTGCAAGCGGAATGATAGGAGGAAGCATTGCCGGAAGAATTGCTGCTGATGCAATTAAAATGAATAAAGCTGATCACATTTTAACTTATGATAAAGCCTGGAAAGAGAGACTCGGCAAACGCCACGAGATTTTCGATCGAATAAAAAACGGTATCTATAACTTTTCAGATGAGAAGTTTAATAAAATTGCACACTCCTTTAATAAAGTTCCTTATCAGAAAAGATCACTTGGAAGATTATTTACAACAGCTTTAATAAACCAACCCTCGCTTCTTGTGGATGTAGCGAGGGTTTTTGTGGTTTAATTATTATTTCTTTGATGTATGGCTTATTTAAATAATTCATTTTTATGATGACAAATAAAAAATCCCCGGATTACACTGAAGTATTAAAGAATAAACAGTTCCAAAATTTTATTAATGAGTTTGAAGATGAATTTTTCTGGCTGAAGGATAATTTGGGGCAAATCTATTTTTCCGATAACATTTCAAAGGTAACGGGACATATTCCGGTTGAGTTAAAATCCCTTGAGGAATTAATTTATGAAGAAGATTTATCTCTTTACAGGAAAAGTGTAAATAATGCATTTAATAATCTGAAAACTGAGGTTTATATTGAATTTAGAGTAATAACTAAAGAGAATAAAAGAAAATGGCTGAAGGAAAATATTAAAATATTCTACGATGAAAATGATAAAGTTGAAAAAACAATTGGCAAAGTTACAGATATTACCCGGGAAAAAACCGCTGAGATTAATCTTACACTTGTTAACAGCGAATTAAAGGATCAGAATATTGCAAAGGATAGTTTTTTAAATTTACTTTCTCATGATCTTAGAAGTCCATTTACAAGCATCCTTGGTTTTACCGAAATACTTTTAAAAGAACCATCGCTTTCCGAAAGTGAGAGGGCAGAATACCTGACTCATATTAATTCATCTTCAGAAAAGCTTTTACATTTAATTAATTATTTACTTGATTGGTCAAGGCTAAAATCGGGAAAATTAAAAATTGAGAATCAGAAAATAAATCTTCAATCCCTGGTTTATAATTGTGTTTCTTCATTAACCGGTGCTGCCGTCCGGAAGAATATTGAAATAAAAGTAAAGGGAGATAAATCCATTAAAATTCTGGGGGACGAAAGATTGTTGAATATTGTAATAAGTAATCTTATAAATAATTCAATAAAATTTTCTCGGGGAGACTCCGAAATTCATATTAAAACAGAAAAGTTTAACGATGAACTGGCTGAACTGGTTGTAGTTGATAATGGCATTGGTATTCCTGATGAGAATAAAATAAAATTATTCAAAATTGAAAAAATGTTTTCTTCAATGGGTACAGGAGGTGAAAAAGGAACAGGGTTCGGCTTGATTTTATCTAAAGAGATCATCGGTAAACATGGGGGTGAACTATGGTTTTATTCTGAGGAAGGGAAAGGAAGTGAATTTCATATAACAATTCCTTCTTCTCCCGAAGTTTTTCTTATCGTTGAATCAAATCCAGAAAATTTGAATATGTTATCTTCCATTGTCAAAAATAATTTTGTTGATTACAAAATTATAGCTGCTAAAGATTCCTATTCAGCAATAAATCTTTCAGACGGACTAAATCTTATAATTATTGTACTATCTCATGAAATACCGTTGATGAGCGGTGACAGAGTCCTGGAAACTATTTGCGGGGATAAAGATCATGCAGAGGTTAAAGCGATTGTTTTGTATGATTCAATTACAGCGGAGTTAAAAAATAATTACAATAAATTCGGTAAAATTATTTTCCTTGAAAAAAAATCACTGGAAGATCAATTAATAAAAGCTGTTAATGATTTATTGAAATAATTGTATCTCATCTAAAGTTTCATTTCAGCAAAATTCCAAATTACTTTACCATTGCTTATATTTTGAATCAAAAATTAGGAGGATAATGTGAATATTGCAGTTGTAGGAACCGGTTATGTAGGCCTGGTAACAGGAACTTGTTTTGCAGAAACCGGAAATAATGTTATCTGCGTAGATATTGATGAAAAGAAAGTTGAGAAATTAAAAAACGGTCAAATTCCAATCTTTGAACCTGGTCTTGATCTCTTTTTTGAAAGAAATATTAGGGAAAAACGACTCACTTTTACAAACGATCTTCACGAAGCTGTAAAGAAAAGCGAAGTAATACTTTTATGTCTCCCGACTCCTCAGGGAGGGGATGGTAAAGCTGATTTGAGTTATGTTCTGAAAGTTGCCGATGATCTTGGAAAATTTTTAAAAAAGAACCTGACATTGGCTTTAAAGTTATAGTTGATAAAAGTACCGTCCCTGTCGGTACAAGTGATAAAGTCCGCCAGGCTGTAAAAAAGCATGCACCGGATTTTGGATTTGATGTTGCTTCAAATCCCGAATTTTTGAGAGAAGGGATGGCGGTTGAAGATTTTATGAAACCTGAAAGAGTTGTAATAGGGACAAGTAATTCTAAAACAAAAAGTATTTTAGATATTCTTTATGAACCTTTTGTAAGATCCGGAAACCCGATTTATTATATGGATGAGCGTTCTGCCGAGATGACTAAATATGCAGCGAACTCTTTCCTTGCTACAAAAATTTCTTTTATGAATGAGATTGCCAACTTGTGCGAACTGACTGGAGCAGATGTTGATAAGGTTAGAATAGGACTTGGTTCGGATTCGAGAATTGGGAAAAGATTTTTATTCCCCGGAGTTGGCTATGGCGGTTCCTGTTTTCCCAAAGACGTTATGGCTTTATGGAATACAGCAAATGAAAATGATTATGATTTCAGTATTTTGGATTCCGTAATTAAAGTTAACAAGAGACAGATTGAACTGTTCTTTAAAAAGATATTGAATCATTATAAAGGAAAAATTTCCGGCAAACATTTCGCAATCTGGGGGCTGGCATTCAAACCAAATACAGATGATGTACGTGAAGCCCCGGCACATGCTTTAATAAAATTATTATTGAAAGAAGGCGCAACTATCTCAGCTTATGATCCGGAAGCAATTGAAACCACAAAAGCCGTTCTTGGTGATGATATAAAATATGTTAAGCATTCATATGATGTACTTGTTAAAGCCGATGCACTTATTATTGTTACCGAGTGGAATGAATTCAGAACACCTGATTTTTCAAAAATTAAAGATATGCTGAATGAGCCGGTTATTTTTGACGGCAGGAATCTTTATGATCTTGAAAAGATGAAGGAATTAAAATTTGATTATTATTCAGTTGGTAGACAAAAAATAAAGAACTAAAGTAGTGATAAAAAAAGTTTATGAAAAAGCAAACACATTGGCGGATCTTGATCAAAGATGGTGGTTTGCTCTTTATACAAAACCAAGAAGTGAATTTAAAGCTGCTGAACAGATTCAAAATGCCGGCGTTAAATATTATTTGCCTTCTATAACAAAAGTTAAACAATGGAGCGACAGGAAAAAGAAAGTAACCGAACCCCTGTTGAGAGGCTATATTTTCATCTTTGCAAATGAGAAAGAAAGAATTATTTCTCTGGAGCAGTATTCAGTGGTAAGATGTATCAGCGACAGGGGCAAGCCGGCAAGAATTCCTGAATGGCAAATTGATAATCTAAAAAAAATGTTAAATACCGAGTCGAACATTCTTGTAAAAGAAGGTCTTGTTCCGGGAGTTAAAATTAGAATTAAGGAGGGACCTTTTGAAGGGGTTATTGGAATTCTCCAGGAAATTGATAATGAAAAAACACTTGCTGTTACAATCGATCTGCTGAACAGATCAGTTGTTGCCCATCTTCCAAAAGAAAGTATAATAGAAATTGTAAAATAAGCAACAATGCATAGATCATTCAATAATTATATATCCAGGTTCTTAACAGGATTTTTATATGCTTAACCAGACAAATTTATCAACTCTCATAAAGGGAGATGCTGTTGATCATTTCCTGCTTATAAAGAAGTTTGAAGTTCGATTAACACGGCAGAATAAACAATATCTTAATATGGAGCTTGGTGACAGATCGGAAACTCTTAATGCAAATATTTTTGATAACTTTGAAGAGATTTACCGTTCATTTAAAAATGGTAACCTTGTAAAAGTTAATGGAGTTATTGATGATTACCAGGGCTCAAGACAACTAAGGGTAGTTTCCATTAGCCCGGTTGATTCATCAGAAGAAATATCTATTAGTGATTTTCTTCCAAAATCTTTAAAAGATGTTAAAGAAATGAGGGAGGAATTTTTGAAAAGAATTAATTCTATTTCAGATTATTATTTAAAAACTCTGATGAAAAAAATTTTTGCCGGGGAAAGGTTTGAAAAATTTTCTACTGCACCGGCCGGGAAATCCTGGCATCATGGTTATATTCATGGTTTGATTGAGCATACGCTTGAAATAATTAAGATATGCGATTTGATATGCGATATTCATTCTGAGTTGAATAGAGATTTACTTATTTCGGGTGCAATGATGCACGACTTCGGGAAAACAGAAGAGCTTAAATACGATGGGGCTTTTGAATATACCGATAAGGGAAAACTGATCGGGCATATAGTTATTTCTGCAATGATTATTAATGAAGAAATAAATGATATTTTTGGTTTTCCTGAAAACTTAAAAAATTGCCTGCTTCATATTATTCTAAGCCACCAGGGAAAGCTTGAATATGCTTCCCCTGTTGTGCCCAAAACGATTGAAGCTATTGCACTTTACCAGGCGGATGAGTTAAGTGCAAAAGTTAACGCTTATAAAAATGCTCTTGCAACTCAGATAAAAGCAGAAAGTAAATGGACAAATTTCCTCAATCTCGCCTCAACAGATTTATTCAACCATGGAATAACTCCTGAATTAGAAGAACAGATTAATAAAACTCTTTTTGACTGAATGAGTGAATGTTTGAATGAAAATGTTTGATTCATAATTAAACTTTTAAAGCATTCCTCCATTCAACAATTCAATAGATTCTTTAAAGGTTATAAGTATTTTTAATGGATAAGTACCTTCTTGGAAAAATAAAATCTGCAAAATCGGTTGTCTTCTTCACCGGAGCTGGTATTTCTGCCGAAAGCGGTATTCCGACTTTCAGAGGAAAAGATGGAATATGGAACAAGCTTAAACCTGAAGAGCTTGCCAGCTTTGATGCTTTTCTAAAAAATCCTGAGCTTGTTTGGGAATGGTACAACCATAGAAAAAAAATTATTCACGATTCAAAACCGAATGCCGGACATATTGCAATTGCCGAAGCTCAAAATATTTTTGATAGAGTAACAGTCATTACTCAAAACATAGACAACCTTCATTACAGAGCCGGAAGCAAAACTGTTTATGAACTTCATGGTAATATTGAAAGAAACTACTGCATAAAATGTAAAACGTTTTATAATGAAGAACTTGATTTCTCCAAAGGAGTTCCTGTATGCAAGTGCGGGGGTTTAATACGACCAGATGTCGTATGGTTTGGCGAATATCTTCCGGAAGATCAGTTTGATGCTTCTGAAGAAGCCGCAAGGAACTGTGATATTATTTTTATTGTTGGAACTTCCGCAGTTGTTTATCCAGCCGCATCTTTAATATTTACTGCTAAGCAGAATAAAGCTTATCTGGTAGAAGTTAATATTGAAGAAACCGAAATTTCAAAATATGCGGATTGTTCTTTTTATAGTGAAGCAGGTTCAATTCTTCCCCAAATTGTCAGGAATTTTTGATGAGGCTGTCCAAAAAGTAATATTGTTATCACGAGGACTCCTACTAATGACAGAAAAGATTTAAAACAAAAGTCATTGCGAGTGAAACGAAGCAATCTCAATCTTTGTCATTTGTTTTATAAATAAAGGCAATGCCTTTTTTGGAAACTCGCAATGACACTTTTCTAACTTTTTAGTCATCCCCCAATTAATAACCTTATCGCAGCAGTATCATTTTTTTTGTTTGTAAATAATCTGTCGCTCTTAGTTGATAAAAATAAACTCCGCTTGAAAGATTACTGCCGTCGAACTCAACTCCATAACTTCCTGCCGGTTTTTCCTCATTAACAAGAGTTACAATTTCATTTCCAAGAACATCATAAACTTTCAATGTTACATTACCGCTTACCGGTAACTGATAGCTGATAACTGTGTTTGGGTTAAAAGGATTTGGATAATTCTGGCTTAATTCAAAATTTGTAAGAGACATAACAACAACGTTAACTAAATTTGAATATTCAAAAGTGCCGTCAAAATCATTTTGTTTTAGTCTGTATGAATATTCCCCGTTTTTAATATTCTTATCTGTAAACGAATAACTTTTAAGTGAAGTTGAAAATCCATTACCCTTAACAAAACCTATTCCCCGCCAATCACCATTACTTTTTCTTTCAATTGTAAATCCCAAGTTGTTCGTTTCGGTTTCTGTTGTCCAATTCAGCTTAACACAATTGTTATTAACTTCGGCGGTAAATGAAATCAACTCAACCGGCAAAGGTGCATCTGAACTGTCAATAATTATTGGTGTTGTACCTCCGGTTGGATTAACTGTATTAGCACCGCTGGTCCATATTCCATTTGATGAAGTATTAAATGCAAGTATGGAACCGGTTGATAATGATCTTTCTTCAATTCGTCTGATTCCATTTGAATTTAAGTTTGGTACTATTGTTCCCCATCTACCATTAAATGTATTTACACTATCCGCATAAAATTGAACGGAGTTTGCAATCGTTGTTCCATCATTTTCCAGGTAAGTCAATGATACCGGTTTACCTGTACCATTTATGTTATCATATAACAGCACAAAATTTCTATCACTGCCAAATGATCTTCCCCAAATACCAGTACCATTAGTTGTAATGTTAGAAGTACCGAATGATAAAACCAAAATCGAATCGTTTAATGCTCTTCTATACAGCAATAAACCGGTGCTGTCCCCAACAACAACGGTTGGGATGATATAATTCCCGGAAGTAAATCTGGCATTCCCGGTATTAGCCAGCGCAAACCAGCCGGTAAAATTCCCGGAAGAATTTGTTCTAAACACACTGTAATTACCATCTGATGAAAGCGACGGACCAGTAGTATAAATAAAACTGGAAGAGTCAGGGTTTATTAATAGCGGATTGCCTGCTCCTGGATTAGTTCCACCCAAATCAGTAAAAATAGCTCCCTGATTAAAATACCTGTATAATGTATTTGGAGTTAAGTTCTGGACAGTAGCCCTGAATACAACTGCTAATCTTGTGCTTGAGCCAGATCCCATTACCGAAGGAATTATATCAGAGTTGAAATCTGCCTGTACAAGATTTTGGGGTCTTATATTAATTGATAAGATAATTAAGAGAAAACCGAATAACTTTATAAATAAATTTTCCATATTAACCTCAAAGAAAAATTAAAAATTATATAGAATACTGAATAAATATTATTTGATTAAGACCATACTTTTTGTAACTGATTTTTCGTTATAAATTAATCTATAAAAGTAAATACCGCTGGAGAGAGATGATGCATTAAACTCTGTTTCATATTTTCCCGCTGATCTATATTCATCAATCAGAATTGCAGTTTCTCTTCCCAGTATATCATAAATTTTAAGAGTTACATTCCCTGCTTCCGGTAATTGCCAGCGGATAGTTGTTACAGGATTAAAAGGATTTGGATAATTATCATATAAATAAAAATCACCGATACTTTTAACATCTTCATTTTCTGCTTTTGTATATACATCATTTAATCTGCCCGGTGTTCCATAAAGATCGGATGCATTCCAGTTAGCTGCCAATGTATTATCAAGTTGAGGATTGATCAATGAAAGTGTTGGACCATTCCCATTTGGAATGGATGACCATTCACCTGAGCTTTCATAAGAAATGGAATCAATTAAATTATCATCTTTATCAAACAATAAAATCATATCACTATCGCTGCTCAATCCAAAATCAAAATTACCGTAAACATTATTAATGTTTAATTGAAGTAAGTTAAACTTTATTGTATCTCTGCAAACTACCAGATAACCTTTCCCTGAAATTTGAGAACCATTTGGGAATATAAATGCATTTGACTGATTGTTGTCTCTTATCTTCCAGCCGCTCAAATCAATATTATTTTCAATAGGATTATATAATTCTATCCAATCTTCTGTATCAAACGAAGGAGATGAATTATAATTTATTTCATTTATAACCAGAGTAGTAACAGTTAATTCATCAGCTTCAAAAACAGCGGTTAAAGATGAATTGCTTGAAGAAATTATTTCTATTTGTGAGGAAGTTGAATTTGAAATTCCCTCCCATCTTACAAAACGATAACCGGGCAGTGCTACAGCTTTTACCTTTAATGGGATATTATCAAAGAAAATATTCTGCGAAGCATTATTTTTTACTTCAACATTGTGTGTGAAAACTTTCCCCCATTCAGGGTTATTCCGGCTAATGATTAAAGAGTAAGAACCAGAGAGATTAAATTTAGAGTTAAAATGACCTCTCACTTCAATTTGCCTTAAGGTTGCAAAGTCTTTCATTAATTGAATATTTTCCAACCAGTCCGGCCCAAGTGATATAGACTGAGCCCATCTCTCTTTATGTCTTGGAATCTCCGATGCTATAACTGAGCTTAAACTGTCAATTACAGAAATAACATGTTCCGGATTAAATGTGGTATTCATATGAACTGCAAAGCGTTGTATGAATTCATTTTTAAATTCAGGATTTTCCAGCAGCTTTCTGAACATAAGAGTTGACCAGGGAGGATTAGGCCAATCCGGTCCATTTGTAGCGGTTGCCTGTTCAAGCGTATTAGTATAGTACTGCCCATGCGCATTTCCTCCAAAAGTGAAATCAAGATCATAAATCATCCATTTCCACTTGCTTGAGGGGTTAAGTGTTCTCCAAAGCTTTATATTAGAGCCGGGCCAATCTCCATTAGCCGAGTAAATCTCTGCAACCTGGAAATCAATATAGCTATCCATATCTGCTATAGATTTTATATAATTATAATTTTCCGGAAGGGACATGTTATGAGTTGATAAAAAGTCAATCATCGAGTTATATGCATCCAGGTCTCCATTGTTGGCAAAAATCCCTTTGCTTATTTCAACAAGATCAATATTGTTAACATCCACATTATAATGAGAATTCAGGTAATGGTCGTTAAGCTTTTCGCGGATATTATGAATTCCCCAATATTGCCCATTTAAAAATACGAGGGAAGGTTTGTATTCCTGGTAATCAATTTTCATACTTTGTTTAATTAATGTTTGAACCATTCCGTCTCTGAACATTGTACGCCACCAATCCTGACCAGAGCTTCTCAAAATAAAATTATTAAAGTTTGTAACAGGAATATCAGGGAATAAACGGTAGTTAAGTCTATCGTATCCGTATACGCCTCTGAAATAGAATGCAAGCGATTTCATCGCATAAAGCCTTGAACAAGCCCCACTAATTTTCACTCCCGTTTTAACATTAAATGCAGGTGATTTATCTTTTTCGAAAAATTCCATATTCACCGGTCTTTCCCAATCCTGGTTCCAGTTTCTTGGAATGGAGCTGCAGTTGCCGGTTATTCCGTTTGTACCGGTAACATAAATACCAGATGAATCACTGAAAAAATTGTCAGGATCAGTAACTATTGAAAATACAGAAAGGTCGGTTTGAAAATTAATAAAGTATGTACTAACAACAGTTTTACTGGGAATAAAATTTTCTTTAAATACTTTAACTGTTACTGCTGTTGTACTATCAATTGAAATAGGGTTTGTATAAACAATATTGTTTAATGTAGGTGTGGTTCCGTCAATTGTGTAGCAGATTGTAGCTCCAGGTTCTGAATGAGTAAGAGTTAACGTAATGGATGATGGATAAAATCCACCAGCAAATGAAAATACAGGTTCCGATAATCTATCATAAATATTATCTTCAATATTAGTGGTTCCGGGACTTGACGGAGAAAACTTATACCACTCAGTTCTACCATCAGGATATCTTCCTTCTGAAATGTCAGTCAATTGTTCGTTAAAAGTAATTGTATCAATCAGTACAACTGCAGGACTGTACAAACCAATGGCTTCACCGGAAGCACTTAATTTAAAGTTTGTATGATTCCCGGTAGTACTATCATCTGCCCAGATGAGGATATATCCTGCTGCAGGAATGATCAGATCATTTGGGAATCTGTACTTTTGCGGGTTGGTTAAATCGTCGGTAATAAAATAATCTTTAATGTTTACCGGAAGAGATTCGGCATTATATATTTCAATCCAATCGGCATAATTATTAAAATCCGGATCAACAATAGTTGAACTGTTAGAAGCCATAAATTCATTAATAAATAGGTTTTGTGCATAACCGATATTTGGGATATAAAGGAAATAAAGAAAGGAAAATAACAGGATATAGTAGATCTTCATCATAATTACCAGAATTAAAATAACCAGCTTCATTAAAATAGTAATTATTGGGTGAAGCTAACTAATCGAAGGCTGCTTTTCTTTTAATTAATTTGCAGCCGGGATCGGATGATTTAAAAACTTTCGATGCGGAATGTGAAATTAAATATAAACTAACGTGAATTCTTCAAACCCACTTTTTTACAAAGCTCCTGAAGCTGTTTATGTTCCGAATCTCCAAGCACATCCATTTCCTTTTTTATTTCCGAAAGAAATTTCGGAAAAATTTTATCCATTAAATTCTTTCCTGCTTTAGTAAGATGAATTGTGAAATACCTTCTATCTTCTTTACCGCGGACTCTTTTAACATAACCCTGCTTCTCAAGATTATCTATAACAAGAGTTATATTCCCTCCGCTTCTGAAAACTTTCTCGCCTATATTTTTTTGAGTTAACGGACCGGAATGATAGAGGGAATCGAGAACATAAAACTGGCTTTCAGTAATTTCGTTAGTATTTATTACAGGGGAAATTCTGCTTCGTAAAGCATCAGCCGCCCGTGTTAATTTTATAAATGAGTTAAGGATATTAACTTCTTTTTTTGTTCCTTTATATTTTGTTCCCATGATACAATCTTTATTTAAATTTTACTTCTTGGTGTTAGTAAACTTAATATCGCAGTAAAAACTACAGCTCCTATAATTGCCCAAAAAACAGGGAAAGCAATATCACCTATATTTAAAATAAAAATTTCACTTAGCCCTAACTCACGCGAAATCCATGTTCCTAGCAATGCACCGATAAATCCAACAATAATCGAAAGAAAACAACCTCCCCTTGAAAACCCGGTTAAAGCCTGACCAATTGAGCCCGTTATACCTGCTATTAATAAAAGGAGCAGAAATTCTGTTACTGTCATAAAATATTAATTTGTTTATGGATAATTGATGCCATTCACCTGGGCACTATTTAATTTTAAATTTAATCTAAACATACTGACCTCTATAAGCCCTATACCCGGGGAAAAACGATTAATTTCATATCCATCGGGTAAAGTTCTATTACCTAAATAAACTTCTGTTACATCATTAAAACTTCCGGCACTTACATTTACTAAAATATTTTTTTGTTTTATATAACCGTAATTGTTTCCGTATGAATTCCATTCTTCATTCAGGGGCATATCAAAATTAATATAAATATATTCATTGCCCTGATAAAAAATTAAAACAACATTATCGTCTGAAACCCTGAAATAATTAGTGTCTTTAGTTCCATCTGAAAAGGTTCTGACCTGTTGAAAATAATCATGTTGATTAAGATTCTTTGTGTCAGTAATCTCATAGGTTATAATGCTGCTATCTAATGAACTCCGGAATATCCACTTGTTTCCAACTTGTAACGGGAAAAAATCTTTTTCTAATCCCGGGACTAATGGTAGATTGTCTCTTCCGCATGGAGCAATAAACAAAAGTGAAATTACAATCATCAATAACTTTTTCATTCTAAAAGCTTTAATATTAAGTTAAATTCTGATTGAATTTTATAAAAAAAAATGTAAAGTCATAATAGCGTGTGAGCAAAGCTATACAAGAAATGCGATTATCATCCTAATTAAGTTGATACTAATCAAGTTTTAATTTTATTGTGATGTTTTTAATCTTTCTTAAGTGGAATAAGAGGTAAAAAAATGGGTCGTTTGATTTCATAATCAACCAACCCATTAATAATTAAGATGATAACTTTTACATTTTCTTCTGCATTGAACTTAGCATATTTGGCGGAACCGGATCGGGTACCTGGTTATGAATAGGAGGTAAAGATTTTAAATATGCAAAGATCGCTTTCAAATCTTCATCAGTTGAGTGACCAATATCATGCCACGGCATTGGAGGAAGAATTGGTCTGCCGATTCCCATATGTTTACCGGTCCTTAGAGCCTTTAGGAAAATTTCTTCTGTCCATGTTCCAAGTCCGGTTGGTTCATCCGGAGTTAGATTGGCAGGATAAGAAATGCCCCATGGACCAACCCAGGCAGTAAAATCAGTTCCACTTGTCAATACCCATTTCCCCGGCTGTACCATACTTGTGTCAATAGGTGCCAGTATAGCATTGGAAGGATGACCGGATAATAATCTTGTTGTATCCGGTACAGGTCCCATTTCTGTGAAAACTTTTGGAGAATGACAATCATTGCATCCGCCAAGATTTACGAGATACTTTCCTTTTGCAACCATCTCTTCATGACTCATTTCTTTTTTTTCCTGGTTGCAGTTTAACTGGAAGACTATCATCAAGAGAAAGATGGAAAAAGAAAGAGCTGAAAACAGGATTCTTTTAAACATTAAACCCTCCTGGTTTTAATTTGAAATGTTAAAAAATTTTACCGAAAACTTGGAAGTTATTTGCACACCTGTAAAAAATTATGGTTACTTAAAATAAAAGTCAATCTTTTTTAAGGAAAGTGAAGAATAAATATTTAAAAAGGTAGGATTAGAGTGTGAAGGCAAAGCTGCAGAAAGCCTGCAGCCTATATTTTTGCAATTAAAAATTAATATCTTCTGCCGCCGCCCCTTCTTTCTCTTTGAGGTCTTGCTTCATTAACGCTGATTTTCTTTCCTTTAAGCTCAAATGTATTAAGCTCTGTAAGTGCTTTTTGAGCTTCAGCTTTTCCGGGCATTTCGATAAATCCAAAGCCCTTGGATTTTTGGCTAAACATATCGCGTATAATTTTTACACTGCTAACTCTTCCATGTTGAGAGAAGAGTGTTTTAAGCTCTTCTTCCTTTACTTCAGGAGCTAAGTTTCCAACAAAAATATTCATTTCATTCTCCGTTAAATTTAAATATTAAAATAATAAATCCGGTCAGCATAAAAACGATTTTGATATTAATCAAAATTCCGGATCAATTGCCGCTTAATAAAAGTTAGGATATGAAGTGAGGTAATATGTGAGGATCACTCAATCTTAATTTTCTTCGCAGGACTTTGCAAAAGTAATTCAATTAAGGTGTAATTACAAGTTATAATTCAAGCTTTGTATGAATGTGCAAAGATTCTGAAAGATAATTTATGCTTCCTCTATTTAACTGCTGTTTAATGGCTCTATAAAAAAGTTAATAGACCGACACAAATTAAAATCAGTTGATATTAAATTGAAAAATGTTTTCCAATTTTATCTTCTGCCTTATAAACTTTCTTCTATTTAAACTATATTTATTTTGTTATTAATATCCTTCGGGAGTTTATTATGAAAAAGATTAACAGGCGAAAGTTCATTCAAAGTACTTCACTTCTCGGTGCTTCCGGATTAGTTTTAGGCTTCACGAATTATCGGAATATTTTTATGAGATCAAATGGATTTGATGTTCTTATAAAAAATGGAAACGTTATTGATGGCACCGGGAAAAAGGAATTTATTTCAGATGTTGGTATTAAAGATGGTAAGATAGCAGCGATGGGAAACCTTTTTGAATCTGATGCAGATTTAATAATTGATGCGAAGGGATTAAAAATTGTTCCAGGTTTTATTGATATTCATTCACATACAGATACTAATTTAATTCTTAATCCTAAAGCTGAGAGTAAAATTCGCCAGGGAGTAACAACGGAAATAACAGGACAGGATGGTTTTTCGTGGGGACCAGTTGGCGGACCGGAATTAGATATTAATCTTAAAAATTTTAAAGAAGAATATGGAGAGGAATTATCATGGCGAACATTAAAAGGGTTCCTTGATAATCTTTCTTCAAGAAAATTTTCTGTAAACCTTGCAACTTTAATCGGGTTAGGAACCATCAGAGAATTTATTGTCGGACTTGATGATCGCCCTGCATCTTCTGATGAATTAAAAAGAATGCGTAATGAAGTGGAGAAAGGAATTAAAGAAGGAGCAATTGGAATTTCAACCGGGCTGGAATATACTCCGGGAAGCTTTGCTTCTACAGAAGAATTAATTGAATTATGCAAAGCCGCCCCAAAAGATTTCAGGCTTTACTCAACTCATATGAGAAATGAAGATAACACTGTTCTTGAAGCAATTGATGAAGCGATTAAAATTGCAAAAGAATCAGGATCCGATTTATTAATATCCCATTTAAAAGTTTCGGGTAAATCAAACTGGTACAAAGCAGATGAAGCTCTTGCTAAAATTGATAAAGCTGCTGATGAAGGGCTTGAAGTACATGCAGACAGGTATACTTATGTAGCTTACCATACAAACCTGTCTAATCTTTTTCCTTTATGGGCGAGAGATGGCGGTACTGAAAAATTTCTGGAGAGATTAAAGAATAGTTCTGACCTCAGTAAAATGAAAGAATATGCTGAGAAGAAAGTTGCAAATCTTGATGGAGAATGGGATGGAGTTTTGATATCGAGCGTATCTAAAGATGAGCTGAAAGAAAAATACCAGGGGAAAACTATTGAGAAAATTTCAGGCGAAGAGGGGAAAGAGGGATTTGATGCAGCAGTGGAAATTATTTTACAGTCTGAAAACCAGGTTATGATGATGGGTTTTGGAATGGAAGAAAAATCCACTGAAAAAATTCTTGCTCATCCAAGAGTAATGATTGCTTCAGATGCAGGAGCGCATGCCCCATATCCGCCAATGAATAAAAATATTGCTCATCCAAGAGCTTACGGAACTTTTCCAAGAGCAATTGCAAAATATGTCAGAGAAAGGAAAATCTGTCCTTTGGAAGAGATGATAAAGAAGATGACTTCAATGCCTGCAGATAAAACAGGATTTACTGATAGGGGCAGACTTCAGGAAGGAAAGTGCGCAGATGTTGTTTTATTTGATTATGAAAAGATTAAGGACAAAGCAGAGTTTACAAATCCCCACCAATATCCCGAAGGAATTCCTTATGTTATTGTTAACGGAAAAGTTGTAATAAATAATGGAGAACATACAGGTGAAATGCCCGGAAAGGTGCTAAGGAGTTAATAGTTTTTTGGATTGTCCCGAAATCAGTTTGAATAACTATTCACAGCATCTTTAAGATTAGGGAATATCTTGAATATTGTATCCATCTTTGTTAAAGAAAACATTGAATATTCATTTTGTTCGTGCCAAACGATTTTTAAATCACCGTCTAAAGCTATTGCTTTTTTTAAGCTGCTAACAAGTACTCCAAGAATGCTCGAATCAATATATTCACAATGAGAAAGATTAATTATTATTTTGTTTCTTTCTTTACTGATTATTTCCTGAAGGAATTTGTTAAACATAGAAGCCATATCCATTGTAGCTCTTGTCATATTTACATTTACTATATGTATATCTGAATACTTGAAATGATCAAAACTACTATCCTGCATAAATGAATTACCAGACCTTGATCCAATTAATTTACTTTTTGAAAATATCTCTTCATTCTCGTCTGGTGGGATTTGTTCTTCAGGGTCAGCATCAGGTGAATCATCTTTTAAACTACTTTCTTCTTTTACAATAGCCTTGCTCATTTTTATTTTAGATTCATTAACCAATACTTCAAGCTCAGCAATTTTTTGTGCCTGATTTTCTATCCTTTCGGTTTGTTGATTTTCGGTAAAGGCTTTTTCATCCAAAGATTTTTGTACTTCGTCAAGCTTACTTACTAATCTGGCAATTTGATCGTTTTTCTTTTTAATTTCCTCTTCTGCGAGCAATTGGTCATTGTTTTTCACTTTAGATTCATTAACCGATGCTTTAAGCTCAGCAATTTTTTGTGCCTGGCTTTCAATTGTTTTAGTCTGTTGAGTCTCAAGAAAAGCTTTTTCATCCAAAGATTTTTGCATAATCTCAAGCTTATTCACTAACCCGGCAATTTTATTATCTTTCTTTTTAATTTCATCTTTTGCGAGTGCTTCGCTGTTGCTATTTATTTTGGATTCATTAACCAGTGCTTCAAGCTCGGTAATTTTTTGCGCCTGGCTTTTTATTTCCCCCCCTTGTTGTTCTTCATTAAATATTTTTTCTTCAAGAGTTTTTTTCATCTCCCCAATTATTTTATTAAGATCATTAATTTGATCTTCACTCATTCTTATATCTTCTTCATATTTGCTTTTTGTTGAGGTCAGTGTTTTTATAATTACCGATTTAGCCTGCTTAAGGTTTTCAAATTGTTTTGATTGTTCTTCTATTATTTTGTCTTTTTCTTCGATATCATTTCTATACTTTTCTAAATCTAGAGTATAATTACTTAATTCTCCTTTTAATCGTTCCAACTCTGTATTATCGGGCAGTTCATTTTTAATACCCTCAATATTATTCTCAAGTTCTTTTATTTTCTTATTGCTGGTTTCCAAATCATTTTTTGCATCATTAAGGCTTTTCAATGCATCTGATAATCTGGAATTAAGTTCCGTAATTTCTTTCTCTTTAAGCTCAATCGATTTATTTATTTCATTATCATCTTTTTCTAGGATTTTCAACTCCTGGTTAGCCACTTTTAGCTGAGAATTAAGCTTAGAAATTTCCTCTTTTAAACCAGATTCTCTTGAAACAAAATCAGCGTTATATTTTTTTAAATTATTTACTTCTTCATCAAATTTTATTTTAGTATCATTAAAATTTTTCAATTCATCTGATAACCTGGAATTAAGTTCTGAAATTTCCTTCTCTTTCAATTCAATCAATCTATTTTTTTCAGTATTATCTTTTGATAGATTTTTTAACCCTTCGTTAGCTTCCTTTAGCCGGGAATTGAGATTATTTATTTCTTCTTTAAGACCCGATTCTCTTGAAACAAAATCGGCATTGTATTTTATTAAATTATTTATTTTTTCATTTAATGATGTAATTTCTGTGTTCTGTTCATTGATTTCAAATTGTCTCTGCCAAACATTTTCAGATAACTCACCTATATCCCCGATAAATTTATTTATGGTTTCCTCTTTCTGAGACAATTCCATTTTAGATTTTTTTAATAACTCTTCATACTCATTAATTTTACGTGATTGGTTTAATAGATATTCGTTTTTATTCTTTTCGCTTTCTTTCTGGTTATCGAGCTGGTTTTGAAGGTCTCCGAGTTTTGCTGAAAGTTTTTGAATCGTTTCGTCTTTTTTGTCAGAAGATTTATGAAGATTCTCTATCTCTGCTTTTGCTTCATTCAGGCCGTCACTCTGTTTGGAAATCTGGAGACTTTTATTGAGCAAATCCTTGTTAAGTTCAGCTAAACTTTTCTCCTTTTCAGACGTTTCCGATTTTAATTTTTCTATTTTCTCTTCGGATTCTTTAAGACAGGATTTCTGTTGTTTAATTATTTTATCCTGATCGTCCATTTTTTTTACAAGTGTTAAACGGGTTTCAGTTAAATCCGAAACAGTCCTTTTATTCTCCTTTAATTCCTGTTCAAGTTTTAAAGTTAAATTTTCTTTCTCTTGTAACTTCTCTTCAAGTTTTAATAACCTGGTTTTATTTTTTTCTTCTTGTTCTGATAAAAGATTAATTCTTTTAAGGTAATCTGATTCAAGATCTTTGAATTTTGCAGTTTCTTTTTCTAATTCAATTATTCTGTAAGACTGCCTACCCAATATTTCGTTTTTCTCTTTGTCTAAACGGATGAATCTGGCGTCACTTTCTTTTAGTCTTTCAATTTCGTCTAAAAGTTTTTGATTATAATTCTCAAAATCCGTTACGGCTGCCCGTATTTTACTTTTTTCTTCTTCCAGTAACGATAAGTTTTCATTGATAGTATATACGATTTTGTTTATCCCGGATTCGATTATACTAAAATCAATTTTGTTATTAACTAACATATTAGACTCCGGTATAGATAATTTATCTTGTGAAAGTTCATCTGAAGATTTTTCAATCTTATTTATTGTTAATTCCATTGGAAAAACGGTTCTCTTTTTCTCATAACGATCGGGTAATTCTTCAATAACATTTTCAAATTTGCTTATACTCGCTGAGTCAAGATTCAGCATTGAATGTTTAACTACATTTAGAATTGAACTATCGTGAGAAAGGATACTTTCAAAATTTTCTTTTGAAAGTTTTGCAACGAGCGAATCCTTAAGTGCAATTGCAATCGAGTTTCTTTTTGTTTGGAGAAAGTATTCCTCATGACCTAAAAAGGTATTTTTAGAAAAAGTAGATTGGGTTTTTCCAAAAGTTTGCTTCTTTATTAGATTAATTTCACCATCAATAATCAGGAAGATTGAATTTGCGGGATCTCCCTGGCTAAAAAGTGTCTCACCTTTTTTCAGTTTAATAATATTTATTTTCAGGTCATCAAAATCCAGGTCGGATATATTTGAATTCCTGAACAACTCATTGTTTTTGAGTCCATCTTTTAATGATAATTTATCATTGGCACTATGATTTGTACCCATATCTCGTGATTTCCTAAAATGTTACATGTAGTTTTTACAAACTCAATGCCAAGTATTTTTTAGCGCAATTTCATTGAAAACCGACAATTAATTTATATTAAGTAAAAAATACAAGAGACTTTGTAATTTGTAATTATTAGTAATAAACAATCGCAATTAATTTTGGTTAGTAACCTGGAACTAATTCACTTCTTTAATAAATCAAATAAAGATAAATCATGTATTCAAAATCCATAATTAGAAAAGGCGCAGTCTTGGGAATAATAGATTTATCGTTTTGCGATTTGATTATTAGGGGTTAATTCTAAATTATATCTTATCAGTGTAAAATGATTAAAATCTCGTATCATTTCAGGTTGAATACTAAATCAATTGAATTTTTGAATTATATTTCATTAATTAAAATTGAAGTGTTAAGAAAAAGGAAGGATTAAAATGAAAAACCCATTGATTGAACTTGAAAAATTCGGACAAAGTGTTTGGCTGGATAATATCAACCGCGATTTGCTGCTTAGAGGGGAATTAAAAATGCTCGTTGATAAAGATGGACTGAAAGGCGTTACTTCCAATCCTTCTATCTTTCAAAAGGCTATGGGCAGTGGACACAGTTATGATGATCAGATAAAAGAAATACTGTCCGGAGATCCTAATATTAATGCAGTTGGTCTTTTTGAAGAACTCGCCATTAAAGATATTCAGGAAGCTGCAGATGTTTTAAAAGTTGTTTATGATAAAACCAAAACTTATGATGGTTTTGTAAGCATTGAAGTTTCTCCGGAACTTGCCTATGATACTCACGGAACAATCGCAGAGGCAACCCGCCTTCATAAGGAAGTTAACAGACCTAATGTAATGATAAAAATTCCGGCAACACAGGAAGGAATTCCTGCAATCCGCAAAATGATTGCCGAAGGTGTTTGTATAAACGTAACTCTTATTTTTTCACCAACTGTTTATGAACAAGTTGTAGATGCATATATAAACGGACTTGAAGACAGGATTAAAAAAGGTCTGTTAATTAATAATATTTCTTCTGTAGCAAGTTTTTTTATTAGCAGGATTGATACTGCTGTTGATAAAGAACTTAAAGCAAAAGGTAATATTAATTTACAGGGGAAGCTTGCAATCGCAAATGCAAAACTTGTTTATCAAAAAGCAAAGGAGCTTTTTAGTTCTGAAAGATTTAAGAAACTGGAAAAAGAAGGTGCAAAAAAACAAAGGCTGCTTTGGGCAAGTACAAGCACAAAAAATCCTGAATACTCCGATGTTTTGTACGTTGAAGAATTAATTGGTAAAGATACTGTTAACACACTCCCTCCTGCAACATTAAATGCTTACAGGGATCATGGGAATCCTGATGCCAGAATAGAAACAAAACTTGATGAAGTAAAATCACAAATGAAAAAAATTGGAGAGCTTGGAATTGATTTTGAAGCAGTTACCCGGAAATTAACTGATGACGGGGTTGTTCTTTTTGCGGATTCATTCAGAGATTTGATCAAAGCGATTGAATTAAAAAAGACCGAAGTTCTTCTAACTGTTTAATAGTTTTCAATTTCCATTCTGAAAGAGCAAGCGTCCGAATAATCTCCAAAAGAGATCCTTCGCTTCTGCCTGCCTGCAGGTCATTCTGGAATAACAAGGTAATTATCAAAATTTTTTGACTCGACAATTACATCTATTCTGTTAATATTTGCCAACCAATGATTAAAAAAATCAAAAGAAGAAATTTTATAAAAAGAGGACTTGCTGTTTTAATCAGTACGATTCTTCTTCCTCATTTCTTTTTAAACAGGTTTCAATCCTTTGGCAAAACGAAGCTTATTGAAGCAGAGGCAAAGCCTACTCCCGAATTATGGAAAGACACAGAAATAAATATTGCATGGATTGGTCACTCTACAATGCTGATAAATTTTTTCGGTACAATAATTCTTACTGACCCTGTATTATTTGAAAGGATAGGGCTTTATTTTTTTGGGCTTGTATTTGGCCCCAACCGCTATACGCTTCCCGCACTTGAGTTTGATGAAATTCCAAAACCTGATTTGATTCTTCTTTCTCATGCGCATATGGATCATATGGATTACAAAACTCTTGTGAATCTTACAGATAAATATCCGGGAATGATTGATTGCATTACTGCTTATAATACATCGGATGTAATTTCAGATCTCGAATGGAAATCTTTAAGTGAACTTGACTGGGGAGAAGAAAGTGAACTGCTTGGTTTTAAATTTAAAGCATTTGAAGTAAAACATTTTGGCTGGAGATTTCCCTGGGAAAAGGATCGCTCTAAAGGGTTTATGATTGATGGGAGAAGCTATAACGCTTACCTGATTGAAAAGAACAATAAAAGAATTCTTTTCGGAGGGGACATGGCTTATTCTGTAAAGCTTGCCGGTAAACTTGATAAGCCGGTTGATATAGCTTTAATGCCTATCGGGGCTTACAATCCATGGAGACAAAATCATTGTAACCCGGAAGAAGCATTAATTATGGCTTCAGAACAATTGGGCGCAGATTATTTTATTCCGATGCATTTCAATACTTTTAAACAGGGAGTTGAACCCGTTGAAGAACCCCGTAAATGGTTAATGGACAGCTACAAAAAATATAATGTTAAAGTAGGTTTAAACAGGATCGGCGAAACATTTAATTTATCCTAAAACTTTTTTCTCTTTTGAGTTTTTATAGAATCTGTATAATTAAGTTCTCGGAAAGTAAAGAACAAAAAAACTATTAAATAAAAAATCAGAATTAAACTTATAAAAAAAATTAACCCGGACGATAAAACTTCCATTTGAACCCATATTTATTTTTCAAATCAGTTCAAGTAAGAATTATGCCATTCATATTTAATGCTTTGCGATTAAATTGTTCGTTAACAATGTTCTTCTATAATAAAGCATAAAAATTTTTCGTTTAATGCTGAACCATTTTCATAATTAGTTGCTGATTTTATTTTTTTTATCATATGACAACACAGGAAATAAAAAATATATTTACTAAAACCTCTGATGAAGTAAAAAAACATGCAGAAGAATTTTTAAACCTGTCTTATAATCAGATTAACTGGAGACCTGCTGATTCACAATGGAGCATCGGGGAATGCTTTGAGCATCTGATAAGAACGAATATGAAATATATTCCTGCTTACAAGCAGTATCAATTACCTGATGAGGCAAATGAAGATACATTTTTCAGGCATTCACTAATTGGAAAATTAATTATGAAAACGGTGATGCCTTCTTACAAAAGAAAATTTAAAACTCCTGATTCCTTTAATCCCGTTAGCAGCGATATTAAAGAGAATGTAGTTCTGGATTTTTTAAGTCTGAATAATGAGTTAAGAAATCTGATTGAAAATATTGATTCGTCTAAGTTTAAAGAAAAGATAACCTCGCCTTTTTCAAAATTTGTTAAATACAATATCGGGGATAGTACTTTAATAATAGCTTACCATAACCAAAGGCATCTGAACCAGGCAAAGAGGGTAATGCAGAATGAAAAATTTCCAACAAACTAATAGCTGGTTTATTTTATATAATATTAAATCATAAATGCTTTCATTCAGCGAACATTTAAGCCGTCTATCAGCGATAGATTGACATAGATTTTCTTTTGACGTAATTTTTAATTGTAATGATTAATAAATTGAAAATATTCTTCAGGACATTTCCTCTTGAAGGATATTTATGGGTAACTGCATTATTGGTTCTTTCATTTGCAAATATGGAATCCACTCACTTTACACTATGCCCTTTAAAAAACCTTGGAATTGATTTTTGTCCCGGCTGTGGTTTGGGAAGATCAATTCATTATTTTATCCGGATGGATTTTATCAGATCATTTAATATTCATCCCTTTGGAGGAATTGCATTGATCATTCTGTTACACAGAATATTTTATCTGACAAAAAACAATATGCAGCAGTTTAAAACAACTTATCTTACTTAAGGAGTTAATATGTTAAACCTTCTACAACTTTTACCAAATGCAGAGAATGATGAATTAATGTATATCCAGGGATTAGTGAAAGATATGAGTGATGAAAAGATCAGACAGTTTTCTGTAATTTATAGCTCAAGAAGAAAAGATCCCCAGACAATTCTATTACTAACTCTTGTTGGATTTCTTGGAGTTGCCGGAATCCAGAGATTTATTATTGATCAAATTGGAATGGGTTTACTGTATGTGTTTACAGCAGGCTTGTGTTTCATTGGGACTATCATTGATATCGTAAATTACAAGAGTCTCACATTTGAGTTTAATCAGAAAGTAGCCCGCCAGGTTGCGGGGATGGTCTCAGCCGGTTTGTAGTCGATGCACTTCACTAAATAAAATTTACAACTATATCAGGATTACAGAAATCCTGCTTAGATATTGTAAATAAAAGAAATGAAATTATTAACCTGTCTTTTAATAGTGACCAGCATTTTATTTTCCCAGACGAATGAAACAATACAATCAAAAGTAGATTCACTTTTTTCTGATTATAATAAACCGGGCTATCCGGGTGCCGCTCTTATGATTATTAGTAAAGGGAAAATCTTTTACGAAAGAGGATATGGTTTTGCCGACATAGAAAATAAAATTCACATCACTTCGCAGACAAATTTCCGTCTTGCTTCAGTTACAAAGGAATTTACTGCCGCTTCAATTTTGCTATTGATTGAAAGAGGAGAGCTCGATTATGATAACAATCTAAAAAATATCTTTCCCGGTTTCCCCGATTATGGAAAAAATATTACTATAAAAAATTTATTAACACATACTTCAGGGTTGATTGATTATGAAGACCTCATTCCCGATACCGTAACCGTACAGGTTTCCGATCAGGATGTATTGGATATGATGAAACAAGTGGACTCAACTTATTTTGTTCCGGGAAGTAAATACAAATACAGCAATACAGGATATGCAATTTTATCTTTAGTGGTAGAAAAAAAATCGGGAGAAAAATTTCAACAGTTTCTAAAAGAAAATATTTTTGAACCTCTTGGCATGGATAACACCGTTGCACATAAGGAGGGAATATCGGTTGTAAAGAATCGTGCATACGGATATGAAAGGAAAGATTCAGCTTGGATTAGGAAAGATCAGAGTGTAACAAGTGCCGTTTTAGGCGATGGTGGAATTTATTCGTCTGCTGCTGATATGTACAAATGGGATCAGTCTCTTTATACAAATAAAATACTTTCTGATGAATCGCGACAAGATGCAATGACATTTGCAACTTTAATTAATGGTGATAAAATTGATTATGGGTATGGATGGCATCTTAAAACATATTTAGGAAATGAAATTGTGTTTCATACCGGAAGCACTCAGGGATTTAGAAATGTTATTTACAGAATTCCGTCAAAAGAGTTTACAGTTATTATACTTACAAACAGGAATGAAGGGGATATGGAAAATCTGGCAGAAAAAATCGTTGATATTTATTTAAATGATTTAGATAAATAGTCATTAAAAAAATAATCTTTGTAAAACAGATTTTAAAACTATTTGATCAGAATTAATTTTTTTGTAATTGAGTAATTATCAACCCTGAGAGTGTAAAAATAAACACCACCCGAAAGACCTTCTGCGTTAAATAGTACTTTATAATTTCCCGGTTCCTTTGCTTCGTCGAATAGTGTTTTAACTTCTCTTCCCAGAATATCATAAATTTTTAACAAGATTAAAGAATTGGATTGAATATTATCCGGAATAGAGAATTCAATTACAGTTGAAGGATTAAATGGGTTCGGGTAATTTTGTTTAAGTATAAATCCTTTCGGCATATTATTTCCATTTGATTCAATTACTGAGGAAACATTCTTTTGGTATTTATAAATTGTTTCACCCATTGCGTAAGCAATGGAATCATTTATTTTTCTGATTCTGTTTACTCTTGAACCAAAGTCCGCATCGTGCCATGTATCTCCACCATCGGTCGTTTCATAAGTAGTATAACTGCTGTTTCCACCCGCCCAGCCAAGAGAATCATTTAAGAAACCAATCCCCTGAACATAATAGCGGAAAGATGTAAAAAATTTTTCTTGCCATGTTCTTCCGCCGTCAGTTGTTTTAACAATATTAACAACAGTTCCTGTATCACGCTGTAATGAAGCGTAGCCAATGTCTCTGCTCGGGAAATTTATTTTCCAGCACCATTCACCTGTTTGTGAAGATGTAAATACATTTGTCCAATTTTCTCCACCATCAGTAGTATGTAAAATTATTCCGTTTGAAGTTTCATTTGGGGCACCGTTCCCGCCAACCACAAATCCCGAATCCGGAGAAGTAAAATAAATATCCATTAAATCTGCAGCATAACTGCTCATGCTTTTTGTATTCCAGGTTTCACCTTTATCCGTACTTTTTAGAAAATAAACAGGACCACGGACTCTCCCGACACCAACAATTATCGAATCATTGATAACATTCAGTCCGCAAATTCCACGGGGTTTAGTTCCAAGAAAATTATTAATCGGCAGCCAGGTATTCCCGCCGTTTGTTGTCCTGTAAATAAGATTTGTATCTGTTTGTCCACCGAATTCATTTGTCCCCAAATTTCCGGCAACTCCCGTAAGGGAATCCAAAAATCCAATTGAACGAAAGTAAATATCACCCTTATCAAGTTGTTTTGTCCAGGAGTCTCCACCGTTTGTTGTTTTCCATATCGTTCCTCTTCCAACAACCCAGCCGAGATATTCATTAATAAAAAATCCATCATCGTGTCTTGAATTAACAGGTGCTGAAGGTAATGTTATCCAGAAAGATTGGGGGAAAGTTTCATTAACAAAAAGACTGCTTAGTACAACAAACAATATGATGTAAAAGTATTTCAAAGATTTCTTTAAATAATATAAAAAATATGCTTGAAGTTGAGATTATTCCGAACAACAAGCTAGTAAAAATTAATCTAATTAGGTAAAAAATATTTGTTGTCTGCTTCCTTGCTAAAGAATCTTTTTTAAGGAATAAACTTTTATTTCAAAGTAGTTCTGGTAGATTAGCTTTTTTATTTATGTTATACTTTTGTGATTATTCGACTTAAAAAATGTTTTATAATTCTTTCAAGTTATTCAATCTTAAATGAAAAATTTATTTAAAATATTTATAATCGTTTTAATTCCTTTGTGTTTAGTCTTTTCACAGGAAGAAAAAAAAGTTCTGGTTGAGGTTTTTACAAACTCTCATTGTCCTCTTTGTCCACCCGCGCATAATGCCATAAATAATTATCTGGCTGGTCCGAATGGAGACAAAATCAATTTTATTTTTTATCATATGGCTTATCCTTATTCTGATGATTCTCTGTACTTGCATAATGCCACCGATTCTGATGGAAGGGATGATTATTATCATCAGGTTCATGCTACTCCAAGGGGTTTTTTTGATGGTCAGGTTCAGGGGAGCGTTTCAGTGTGGACTTCAAGTCTCGATAATCTTGTAACTACAGATAGCCCTCTGATAATTAATCTAAGCGGAATAAAAGGAGAAAGCAGCTTTAGTATTAAAGCCAATGTTACAAGAACCGGGAATATCCCCGATGATGACCTTGTTATTCAGTTTGTTGTTGTTGAAGATTTAGATTATACAGGCAGAAATACAATTTCACATCATGAAAATGTAATGAGAAAAATGGTTGATGGTGCTTTCGGTTATCCGTTCTCAATTGGTATGAATGAAACTAAAGTTGAAGATAGACAGGTCCCTATTAATAATGAATGGGTAAAAGATAGCCTTAAGGTTGTTGTTTTTGTTCAAAGTGATTCGAATAAAACAATTTACCAGTCAGCCACATTAAATTATTCAGAGTTTAGTGATCCGTCAGATGTCGGTGCCGAAAGGAATTTACCAAAGGATATTAAATTAGAACAGAATTATCCCAATCCATTCAACCCATCTACAAAAATAAGCTACCAGCTTCCTGATATAAGTTTTGTTACACTAAAAGTTTATAACATTCTTGGGAAGCAAGTTTCAACACTTGTTAATAAAAGGCAACAAGCTGGTAATTATGAGTCTACTTTTAGTGCCGGGAATCTTTCTTCAGGGATTTACTTCTATAGATTAACTGTTGTTAATTCTGCCAGGGAAGAAACAGTTCAAACAAAGAAAATGACTTTGATTAAATAATCACTTTTACTTTTGTTCCGGCACCATCCTTTTATTTAAAAATAAACCAATTAATTTTTATCAATTCAAATAAAATCAGGGAAATTAAATTTTTGTTTTATTTGAATAAGGATAACGAAATTATTATTTTCAAAAAAAATGAGCATTTCAAACAAAAATAAAGGAAAAACCGATGAGATTATTTTGTATGATATCTTTGGTCCTCGCATCTTTATTTTTTATCTCATGTAATTCAAAACCTCCGGCTAATGTGGTTGATGTGATTGCCAGGGATTACTACTTCGTTGTATCTGATTCAATTCCATCCGGATGGACTACGCTCAATCTGAAAAACGAAGGGCAGTGTGCTCATTTCATATTCCTTACACTTCTTCCCGACAGCATACCATTCGAAAGATATGGAAAGGAAGTAGGTGTTCCATTTGTAATTACTTGGGACTCGTTGCAAGCAGGTATGGACAAAGCAAAAGCAGGAACTTTATTAGGTAGTTTGCTTCCCAAATGGTATGGTACGGCAAAGTATATGGGTGGAACCGGTTTAATTGCACCCGGAAAAACTACACAAACTACATTAAAACTTGAACCTGGTACCTACATAATGGAATGTTACATGAAAACCAAAGAAGGAAAGTTTCATGGTGAATTAGGTATGGTACGCCCATTAACTGTATTAGGGAAAGTATCTGATATGAAAGAACCTGATGATGCAGATATAGATTTAACACTCTCTAACTATAAGATTGAATCTAAAGGAAAGTTTTCTCCAGGAACACATAGAGTGGCAGTTCATTTTAAAGAGCATCCTCAATATGGGCTTGGAAATGATGTTCATCTTGTACAGCTTAAGGAAGAAACTGATATAGATAAAATAAAAGAGTGGATGAATTGGATGAATATAAATGGTCTTCGTGCACCTGCACCTGCAGAGTTTCTTGGCGGCACACAGGAAATGCCAGTCGGGTATTCTTCTTACTTTACTGTAAATTTAGAACCTGGCCGTTATGCTTTTATTTCTGAATCGGCCGCAGATAAAGGTATGGTTGAAGAGTTTATAGTTGAATAATATAATTTGGATTTTGTGGGGCATGAAATAAAAACTTTTTCTGCCCCACATTTTAAACTATTTCTTAGTGTCAATTTATTCCTTTCAATAGCTAAATTAAACTCAAGGTCTTTCCACGGTTTATGCACACTTGATTTTTAATTTAAGCTCACTTAAATTCATTTCGCAAATTAACTTAAATTATGGCAAATATTTCTAAAGAAGACTACCTGAGTGCAATTTATAAATACCGTGAAACCGACGGTACGATAAAAGCAAATCTTATCGCTGACAAGCTATCAATCTCGAATGCTGCTGTAACAGATATGTTAAAAAAGCTGGCTAAAGATGGTTATGTAAATTATGAACGTTACAGAGACACCAGGCTTACTTTAAATGGTGAAGAATATGCTAAAAATATGGTTAGAAGGCACAGGATATGGGAATTGTTCTTACACCAGATAGTTGGTATGCCTTGGGATAAAGTTCACGATGAAGCAAACCGTCTTGAACATTCTGCTTCTGATGAATTGATAAACAGGCTTGAAGAAATGCTTGAATATCCGGAGTACGATCCTCACGGAGATCCAATCCCCTCAAAAGAAGGCAAAGTTCCCAAACTCAGGAAAAATGTACGGCTTGCGGATTTGAATGAAGGACAGGTCGGGACAGTTATTCGGGTAAACGATTTCGACGATAAATTCCTGGTTTACATTTCAGAACTTGGAATAAAATTAAATGAAAGAATCTTAGTTAAAGAACGAAGGAATTTCGATAAATCATTATTGATAGTTATAAAAGGGAAACCCTGGAATATCAGCAGCAAGCTGGCCGAAAATGTTTTTGTAGAGGTAAAGAGGAAATAGAATTTGCTTAAAGATAATAAAGAATTAGCTCTGGACAGATCCTTATCTGAAGTTCATTCTTCAGTGGAAGTGAATCATACTTCAAGCTTTTGGAAAAGGCTTTTTTATTTTACAGGACCGGCATTCATGGTTTCGGTTGGTTATATGGATCCGGGAAACTGGGCAACCGATTTAGCCGGAGGGGCACAGTTCGGTTATAAATTAATATGGGTAATTCTTCTTGCTAATCTTATGGCTATTCTTTTCCAGTCCCTCTCAGCACGTTTAGGAATAGTTACCGGTCGCGATCTGGCTCAAGCTTGCAGAGATCATTACTCCAGACCGCTGAATTATATTTTATGGATAATTTGTGAAATTGCAATCGCTGCCTGCGACCTTGCGGAAGTTATTGGTTCTGCAGTTGGGCTTTATCTTCTATTTGGTATTCCAATATTGTGGGGAGTTGTCATTACAGCTTTCGATGTCCTGATATTAATGCTTTTACTTTCCTTCGGAATAAGAAAGATGGAAGCTTTTATCCTTGCACTTGTTGCTACCATAGGAATTTGTTTTGCTTTCGAAGTGTTTTTATCCAAACCGGATTTTGGAGAAATATCAACGGGTTTTATTCCTACATTAATGAATAAAGATGCTTTATATATCGCATTGGGAATAATTGGTGCCACAGTAATGCCCCACAATCTTTATTTACATTCTGCGCTTGTACAATCAAGAAATGTTAAGAGAACAACAAAGGGATTAAAAGATGCGAATAAGTTTAACCTTATTGATTCAGTTGTTGCGTTGAATGCAGCATTCTTTGTTAATGCTGCTATTCTTGTTCTTGCTGCGGCTGTTTTCTTCACTTCGGGTCATACTGGTGTAGCTTCAATAGTTGATGCACACAAGTTGCTTGCACCTCTTTTAGGAAATAAGTTTGCGCCAATTGCATTTGGTATTGCCCTGCTTGCTGCAGGACAGTCTTCAACTATAACCGGAACATTTGCCGGTCAGATTGTAATGGAAGGATTTGTAGGTTTGAAGATGCGTCCCTGGTTAAGAAGAATTATTACCAGGTTGATAGCTATTATCCCTACAGTTATTGTAATAAAAATTTCAGGTGAACAATCCGTTGATTCATTATTGGTTCTTTCGCAAGTTGTTTTATCACTTCAGTTACCCTTTGCAATTATTCCTTTACTTCATTTTACTTCCAGTAAAATAAATATGAAAGAGTTCGCCTCTAAATATCTTGTTAGAATACTTGCTTGGCTTTCGGCAGGCTTTATTATAGCATTAAATTTGAAATTAGTTAATGACTTTATAATTGATAATATTTCTGCTCAGGGTGCAACAGGAATAATAATTAAGTTTTTATTAATTCCGGTTGTAACTTTTCTTGTTCTTCTTTTATTGTGGATTACTGTGGAACCATATTTCAAGAGAGAAAGATTAGAAAGATTCGAAGAGATCTTTATTAAAAAACCTTTAGCTTATGCTAAAAAAATACCAGCAAGTATGAACAAACCAGACATATATAAGAAAATTGCTATTGCATTGGAAGGCAAACCGGAAAGAGATGAACAAATTATGAGGGGAGCCTTGCCTTTTCTAAAAACTTCATCAGCGAAAATTTATCTGATCCATTGTGTAGAAACTGTAACCGGAAGATTTATTGGAGATCTTGTTGCAGATGAGCGGGCAAAGGAAATGACGGCTTACGCTGATAGTTTTGCAGAAAAATTGAATAAGGATGATTTTATTACACAAACAATAATCGGTGGGGGTGAACCTGAAGATGAGATAGCGAGAATTTGCAAACAGGAAGGAATTGAATTACTAATCGTTGGCAGCCATGGTCATAAATTTCTGAAAGATATTATTTATGGTTCAACGGTTAATGAAGTTCGGCATCGTGTAAGAGTGCCGGTTCTTGCAATCCCTGTTGAGATTTAAATAGAGTAATAACAATTTATTATATACTATTTATTTTTTTATTACCCTCATCTTAAATAATTTACCCGCTCAATATTCTAAAAATTTCTAATGCCAAAAGAAAATTTTAAAGCTTACCTTGCCTGGATTGCAGTGTGCATTATCTGGGGAACAACTTACCTTGCAATAAGAGTCGGAGTTGCAAACCTTCCTCCAATGCTTTTTGCAGGTTTAAGATGGCTTATTGCCGGGACAATATTTCTTTTTTATTTAAGATTAAAAGGACAAAAACTTCCGTCAGCAGGAGATATTTTCCCTCTTGCATTAGTGGGGATTGCTTTATTAGGATTTGGTAATGGGCTTGTAGTTATTGGTGAGCAATGGGTTAACAGCGGGCTAACAGCTTTACTAATTAGTACCACTCCTTTCTGGATGGTTGGTATTGAATCATTTTTACCTCAAGGAATCAAAATTAATCTCTTAACAATAGGCGGATTAATTTTAGGGCTTTCAGGTGTTATATTAATATTTGGAAGTCATTGGGAAGGGTTGCTCGATGCAACATATCTTACAGGAATATTATGTGTAATCGGCGCAGAAATTTTCTGGGCTTCAGGCTCTGTTTATTCTAAATACAAAAAAATTAATGTTCATCCTTTAATGGGTGCAGCAGCCCAAATGATCATTGCCGGTTCTTTACAGGTATTACTTGGTTTGATTTTAGGAGAAGGATCAGCGCTTCAATTTACCCGTGATGGGTTTTATGCATTTGCGTATTTAACATTAGTTGGTTCTATATTCGGTTATGGTTCATATATCTATGCAATTGCTCATCTTCCCCTATCATTAGTTTCAACGTATGCTTATATAAATCCGATTATTGCTTTATTTCTCGGCTGGCTTATACTTGATGAGAGATTGGATTTTGTAATTTTAATTGCAGCAGTTATAATAATAGCCGGAGTGCTGCTTGTTAAACAAGGATCAAAAAAGAATATTATTCCCGAATCTGAGGTGGGATAAGTTTAATTTGATACCTTTTTACTCTCTGCTATAATCACTATTTTTCTTTATCCATCAATGTTAATTCTAAGAAAATGTGCAAAGTAATTTCATTCTATAAATATGTTGAGATTAAAGACCCGGAATCTTTTGTAAAAGAACACCTGGATTGGTGCATTGCGAATGGTTTAAAAGGTAAAGTATATGTTGCAAAAGAAGGTATAAGCGGATCAATATTCGGAACCGAAGAAAAGACTGATCTTTACAAATCAAAATTAAAAAGCCTCAAGATTTTTGAAGACATCTGGTTTAAAGAAACTTACACTGATCAAATTGCTTATCGCAAAATGCATGTCCGTGTAAAAGATGAAATTGTTAATTCAGGTTTTAAAGATATTGATTTGAAAAACGGAGGTAAAAAATTATCCCCTGAAGAGTTATTGAATTTTTATGAGGAGGAGAAAAATTTCATTATTGTAGATGCACGAAACTGGTATGAGAGCAAAATCGGCAGATTTAAAAATGCTTTTACACCGGATATTACTCATTTCAGAGAATGGTCTAAAGTTGTCGAATCATTAAAAGAGTATAAGGATAAAACTATCGTTACATACTGTACCGGTGGAATAAGATGTGAGAAAGCTTCAGCATATATGGTTAATGAAGGATTCAGGGATGTTTACCAGCTCGATGGCGGAATAATTAATTTCATAAACAAATATCCTGATACCTATTGGTTCGGCAGTATGTTTGTTTTTGATGACAGGAAAGTAATTGAGCCGAATACAAAAGATGAACTAAAGTATATTACCGAATGTGAATTCTGCGGGAAACCAACTTCATATTATATTAACTGCCACAATATGGATTGCGATAAAATTATTATAGTTTGCCACGATTGCAAGGTTGATAAAGATTACTGCTGCAGCGATGAATGCAGAAAAGCTGAGAATAAGCGGAATAAATACTATGGATGAAAACTCTTTGATTTAACTTTTCTTATCAACAGAAAAAAATTGTTTTTACATATATTTATGCAAGGGCTTTCATCCGAATATTAGTCGGTTGAAATAGAATTATCTCCATTCATCACATTGAACTCTTCAATTTAAAATCAATGATTTATTTTATGGATAAAAGCATATGTTGACATTAGTTTTCAAATACACATATATTTTTAGTAATTAGTTTGATATTAATGCATAGAAAAAAGATTATTGCCTTCTTATTTATTAAAGAATCCAAAATATTTTTAATTAAATAAACTATAGACCAAGGAAAATATTTTATGATGAAGATTGACAGTAATTCTTACTTTACTCGTCTGAATGAAGAGAACAAGCTTAACAGGCAATCACTTCCGGACAGAAATATAATTTCAATCTCGGAATTGAAGTCAGCATATTTCCATAATGTTGTTCATGACTATTCAATAAAATTCACTTTAAAGGGAGAGGAAAACTATAAGATAAACGGCAAGGAGTTTAAAGTTCCTGAGATGTGTTTTCTTACAGCATCTGCTCCGTGTGATAGTGTTGGATATTTTGAATCAGAGTCCATTGTAAAAGGTTTATGTATAGAAATCAAAATGGAACTAATTAATGAAGCCTTTACTGTCTTATCCGCAAAAAATAAAATAGATCTGGAAAACAACCTATTGGGATATTTTAAATCCGAAAAATTCTTTGAAAATGTTTATCCTGCACATAAATCAGAATTAGGAATCAAATTACTTTCAATTGCCGAAAAAATTGATTCGGCAGATAATGACCTTTCTATCATTAATGATGAAATGTTTTTAGAACTGACCGAAATCGTTATTGAACATGAATTTGAAAACCTGCGGAATCTTGATTCACTTTCTTCATTAAAAACTTCAACAAAAAAAGAAATGCTAAAAAGATTATTAAAAGGAAAAGACTTTATTGATGAAAACTTCAAGGGAAAAATAGATGTAAGGGAAATTGCACAATTTAGCTGCCTCTCCGAATTCCATTTTTTCCGTTCTTTCAAAGAAGCTTTCGGTATCTCCCCACACAATTATCTAATAATAAGAAGATTAAACGAAGCAAAAAAATTATTGCAAAAAGATAATGCTTCCATGGGAGAGATTTCTTTTGAATGCGGTTTTGCAGATATCCATTCATTTAGTAAATCCTACAAAAAACACTTCGGATTTTCTCCATCAAGACAACCACTTAAGAATTAGCAGTTTTTGACAAATACCGGCTGATTCTAAAAACTATATTTACTTAAATAAGTTCCTTCATCTGAAAGGATCTTTATAAAATTTAAAGAAATGAAAGTTTAATTACGTGAGAATTGTATGAATTATATTAATAAGATTTTACGGCACCTGGTTATCAATTGTGTCACTTTGAAATCTTGTATTTTGATCTTGGCTGTTTCAACTACTCTACCGGCACAAATGGTTAATGTAGAACTGTTTGTCAGCAGCAGAAACACAAATTCAGTTGAAAGGTTCAATGGAGAAACCGGTGAGTACCTTGGTGATTTTGTACCTTCTGATTCAGGCGGACTATCAGCCACACAAGAAGTTAGATTTGGGACGGACGGAAACCTTTTGGTTTCAGGTAGAGGTAATTCTCACATATTAAAATTCGATGGAGTGACAGGTGCTTTTATAGGAGATTTTACTTCTGGATATGATCTTGATAATCCAACGAAAATGACATTCGGGCCTGATGGAAATATTTATGTTAGCCAATGGGGAACAGCAAAGAAAAAGATCGCGAGATTTGATGGTGTTACTGGGCAATTCATAGATGAGTTTACCAAAACGGATTTGAATGAACCCAGCGGACACGCCTGGGATTCACTAGGTAATCTTTATGTTGCATGCTATGGTTCCAAAGATGTAAGAAAGTTCGATACAAGTGGAAACTTTACCGGTGTTTTTACACAAACCGGTCACCTGCAAGGTCCGGTAAATCTCTGGTTTAATTCGGATAATAATTTATGTGTACTCGACTGGACTTTGGGCTCGGTTTTGGTTTTTGATGGAACTAATGGAAATTATCTTTCGACATTTATTTCGGGTTTAACAAACGCTGAAGGAATTACTGTCGGACCTGACAGCAATATATATATCTGCGACTGGACAGATAACAATGTAAAACGATTCGATCAGAATGGAAATTATCTTGGAGTCTTTTCACAAGGCGGAAACCTGGTGGCTCCAAACAGTCTTGTCTTCAGAGTAAATGGTTCAACTGATGTGAAAAGTGGGATTGGCTCATTTCCGCAGCAAGAACAATTGATGCAAAACTATCCTAATCCATTCAACCCTTCAACAAAAATAGATTATGAAATTAATCAACCTGGTTTTGTTACAATAAAGATATATGATTCAATAGGTAACATGGTCGAAAACCCCGTTAACGATTTTCAGCAATCGGGTCAGCATTCGATAATTTTTGACGGCACAAATCTTAGTTCAGGAACTTATGTATGTGTTTTAAGAACCAATGAATTTATTCAGTCCAGGAAAATGATTTTATTAAAGTAAGAGTAATTCAAATATGAATTTTAAATTTATTAATAAACTAATTGTCTTATTTATTCTTATTTATCTACTCCCTATTAAAGCACAATGGATAAATCTTTCAAGCGGAACAACAGAAACATTACTAGGTGTTCAAATTATTGACCTCAATTCAGCAGTAATTGTGGGTGTAAACGGGTTAATTCTTCGGACAACAAATGCAGGTCAGGATTGGGTAACAATCACAAGCGGAACAACTTTTGATTTAAGATCAGTTTTCCTCGTAAATTCTCAAATAAGAATTGTTGTTGGATATCATGGAACAATTCTAAAAACTTCTGATGGAGGCACTAACTGGAGCTTGAAAAATAGTAATACTACTAATGATCTATTCAATGTTTTTTTCATAAACAATAATATTGGTTTTGCGGTTGGAACTTCTATAATACTTAAAACTACGAATGGTGGTGATACGTGGTATTCTCAACCAGTAGCGATAAATGGTGATCTTTATGCAGTTCATTTTTATCCTTCAGCATTTGGACTTGCGGTTGGTCAAAATGGGGCAATATTAAAATCAAGTGAAACCACAGATGTTGGTTACAATTTTGTCACTCCTCAAGAAAATTTTTATTTACAACAGAACTATCCTAATCCATTCAACCCTCAAACAAGAATAGAATATGAAATTAATCAACCGGGTTTTGTCACAATTAAGGTATATGATTCAATAGGTAATTTGGTGGAAAATCCTGTAAACGATTTTCAGCTATCAGGTCAGCATTCAATAATATTTGACGGTACCAACCTTAGTTCAGGGACTTATGTTTATACTTTAAAAACCAACGAATTTTTTCAGTCCAGGAAAATGGTTTTATTAAAATGAAATTACTTCTAACTGAAATAACCTTAGAACTATGATACATAATAAATGGTTGATTATGCTAATATTAACTGCTTTGCAATCTACTGGCTACACCCAGGTTTCAGAAGATTGGTTAGCACGATATAATGGCTCGGCAGATTTTTATGATATAGCCCGAAGTCTGGCTATTGATGATTCGGGTAATTCTTATGTAACAGGTTTAAGTTCAGAGGTGACCGGATTACCACAGCTTGCAGTTATTAAGTATAACCTTAATGGAGATGAATTGTGGAAATATTATTATCCCGGATTTTCGGGATTTGATATTAAATTAGACTCTATCGGCTATGTATATGTAACAGGAAGTTCGGACTCAGGAAACACTACTCTGAAATTTTCAAAGTATGGAACACTTATATGGGCAAAAAATTTTTCGGGGAATCAATCCGATGTCGGTCGGCAATTAGCAATAGATGGACATAAGAATATTATCGTGACAGGATATTCAGTACGTAGTGCTACTTACTATGACTTTTGTACGATGAAATATGATGCAAATGGAAACCGTCTTTGGGTTCAGTATTATACAGGTCCCGGGCATTATGAAGATATACCAAATGCAATTGCAGTTGATGACAGCGGGAATGCTTATGTAACCGGTTATATACACACAACAGATTATTACAGAGATGTTGATCTTGTGACAATAAAATATTCTCCGGATGGAGATGAATTATGGGTTGATCAATACAATGGAACTCAAAATCATATTGATGAAGGAAATAAAATTAAAATAAATGAGGGATATATTTATGCGGTTGGAATTGCAAACGGGACTTTCGGAGGACCTTTACCGGATGATGGCGACTATATTACAATAAAATATGATCCTTCTGGAAACAGGCAATGGTTGAATATTTATAATGGGACGGGAATTGGGCTGGAAGAGGCGCGGGATCTTGCTTTTGATTCACAAGATAACGTTTATGTAACTGGGGTAAGCTATTCACTAAATCCCGTAAATTATGAAAATGGGATAAGCGACATAACTACTATAAAATACAGTTCTTCAGGTGATGAACTTTTTATAAAGAGATTTAATTACGGCGCAGCAATAAATGATAGTTCTGAAAATGGTGCAGATGCAATTACCATTGATAACAATGATAATTATTATTTAACTGGCTTTACAGGGCAGGGATATTCATCATATGACTACATAACACAAAAGTATGATAAAAACGGGAATTTGTTATGGACGACAACTTACAATGGAACTAATAATCTTACCGATGAAGCAATTGCTGTAAACCTGGATGATTCGAATAATGTTTATATAACCGGTTCAAGTAATTCTATTACCAACAACCAATTTGGTTCGCCGGACTGGTTAACAATCAAGTATTCCCAGACAAACATTACACAAGTTGAAATGACTATTTCCGAGCCAAAACATTTTTTGCTTAAACAGAATTATCCTAACCCATTTAACCCAACGACAGAAATTCAGTTTTATGTACCTGAAAAGAGCGACGTAAATATAGTAGTATACGATATGCTAGGGCGTAAAGTAAGAACATTATTTGTAGGTCAAGTTGAACCAGGAACCCATACAGTACAATGGGATGGTTTAAATATTGGAGGGTTGAGGATGAGTTCGGGAACATACATTTACCGAATGACGACTGGAAATTTTGTTGACTCAAAAAAAATGATTTTAATTAAATGAAATCTAATGATGAAAAAGATTATGTTAAAGATTATGTTCGTTTTTGCCTTTCTAATGAGTGCTGGAATCAATATCGTTCATGCACAGGGAACACCGCAGAATATTTGGAGTGTTCAGACAGGAGCAGTTGGAATAAGATCAGTCTCTGTTTCATTAGACGGAAGTGTAGTTGTAACATCGGCTGATCACCTTGTGGAAGTTAGAAGTGAACAGAACGGCAGCCTGATAACTTCTTACCCTGTTACTAATAATGTTGTATCAGCTTCGGTATCCCCAGAAGGCACTTACTTTGCTGCGGGCTATTACTATGGCACATTTCCTTCTTTAGGTCGTTCAGATATTGTAGAACTTTCAACAAGCAATACGTTTTATGTGGATGGGGCCTTCTCCTCTTTCTCAAATAACGGTTCCCTTGTGGCTTCAACAGGAGGCGGAGTTACGCGTCATATATATGAGCACAACATTCTAACTCAATCACTGATTTTTGATGTTTACTATGGCGCGGCCTATCCTTTGGCCGTTCAATATACACCTTCAAGTGATATGCTTGCTGTTTCATCAAGTGAAAGTGACGTAAAGCTGTTTAGTACAACCAACGGCAGCCTGATAAGATCGTTTACCGGGCAAAACAATGATGTTTATTGTATCTCAATCTCACCCGATGGAACTATTCTTGCGGCAGGAGAAGGCGGGTTTGATGCATCAGGTGAATCAAAAATTTATATATGGAATATCGAAACCGGACAATTAATTACAACTCTTCCGGGACATGGATACTGGGTAGATGCAGTTTCGTTTACCTCAGACGGGAACTATCTGTTATCGTCGGGCAGGGACGGCGCACCGCCGGACAATAATCCGAAAATAAAAATATGGCGAACATCCGACTGGAGCTTGCAAACATATTACGACGAGGGTCTTGCTTATAGTACTATTGTTGCTGTGGTTCCCGGACAAAACCTGTTTGCTTATGGAAACAGCTATGGTCAATTATACCTGGCAGAACTTCCTCCTGTAACCCCAGTAGAGTTTTCAGCTTTTACTGCCTTAGCTAACAAAAATAATATTCTTTTGAATTGGTCAACGGCGACTGAAACAAATAATAAGGGATTTGATATAGAGAGACAATTAAATAGTATACGGTCAACAACAAGCAATTCAGGTTGGGAAACTATTGGGTATGTTGGAGGAAGCGGGACTACGACACTTCCTCATCAATATTCATTTAATGATAACAACTTAGCAGCAGGTATTTACAATTACCGATTAAAACAAATAGACTTCGACGGTTCTTTTCAGTATTCGAATATAGTAACATCAGAAGTGAAAAAAACAATTCTGTCAGAGCTTGAGCAGAACTATCCTAATCCGTTTAACCCGCAAACGAAAATTGAGTATCAACTTGCAAAAAGCGGATTCGTTAATATCTCAGTTTACAATCTGCTCTCTGAAAAAATAAAAACTCTCGTTAATGAATATCAGGAGGTGGGGATTCACCAAACTGAATTTAACGGAAAAGGGTTGCCCGGGGGTGTATATATTTATGAAATTCGTTCAAATGATTTTACTTTAGCTAAAAAAATGATTCTGCTAAAATGAAAAATTTACCAAACATGAAACCATTTCGAATTTGCAGTTGTTCACTTGTATTTATCTTCTTTCTTATACAAGGAACTGTTCTTTCACAAGACAAAATCAAAACTGAAAATTTGGAAAGAATCGGACGGTATTTTACTGTTCTATTAAATAATCCGGATAAGGATAGTATAAGTATTCTCCTTCCGGAAATTTTTACTTTAAAAGATACAACGCAAGAAACTATCAAATCATATATTCAAAAATTCGAAGAGATGAATAAGGAATCCGGGGGCGTAATTCTTAATAATATTAGAATTTCACCAAACGGAATTCACGTTATTGTACGGCAAGTAAAAACGGGATTATGGAAAGATTATCAGTTGATAAGAGATCATTCAAACAATAAAACAAAAGGAATATTTGTAGCTGATATTACCGAACCAATCGAAATTCCCGCTACCCCGGTCACCGATGCTGTTACGTTGGAATGGCTGGAAAAATATATTAACAAACTTGTTGATAATTATGATTTTTCCGGTTCTGTTCTTTTAGCAAAAAATGGTAAAGATTTCTTTTCTAAATATTCCGGTTATGCTGACAGGAAGAACAAAATTATTATTGATAAAAATGCCAGGTTTAATCTGGCCTCCGGAAGTAAAATGTTTACCGTTGTTTCCATATTTCAACTGCTTCAGCAAAATAAGATATCTCTAAGTGACAAACTGAACAAATTCCTTCCGGATTACGCCGATGAAGAATTTGCAAATGAAGTTACAATCAGTGAACTGCTAACTCATACATCGGGGTTAGGTGATTACTGGGATGAGAGTTTTGAAAATTCTTGGGATACAATTAAAACCCTGACTCAATATCTCCCGTTTATAACTAAACAGAAAATAAATTTTCAACCCGGGAATGGAGTTCAATACAGCAATTCTGCATTTATCCTTTTAGGACTAATCATCGAAAATGTGTCCGGTGAGAATTACATTAATTATGTAGAAAAGAATGTTCTTCAGCCTTTGAAAATGAACAACACAGGATTTTTTGACAGAAGACAAAAAGATCAACATAATGCAATTGAATACTCAAAAGATAAATCCGGAAAACAATGGGTTCAGACAGATAGAATCTCACCTTATGGTTCTTCTGCCGGTGGTGCTTACTCAACGGCTGAAGATATTTTGAAATTTAACAATGCACTTTCCGGTCACAAACTTCTCAATAAAAAGTTTACAGATTTACTTCTTTCAGATCAGGTAAGGGTACCGGGAACGCAAAATTTTTGGTATTCATTCGGTTTTGAAATTAATTACCAAAATGATCATCATTTAGTTGGGAAAAGCGGGCAGGCACCAGGATCAAATTTCTTCTATGCGACGGATGAAGATAATAATATAACTGTTGTGATTTGTTGTAATGAAGACAATCCTGCATTCGATGATTTAAAAAGAATTTGACTGAATTAATTTCACTTACTAAATAAAATTTTATTACTCTTATCTAAAAAACTCAATATGGTTGAGAAATCAAGATTCAAATTTTTTATAACTATTTTCTTTGTGCTGTTGCACCAACACAAATTAATTCCTATGAGGAGAATGATTCCGGATCTTTTTATTTCTCCCGGATCAATTTCTCCGTGGCAGGTCTTGTTTACGGAATCACAGAAATTAAATAGCATATAATTAGTTACGTTTTACAAAAAAATGATTGTGAAGTAAACTTGTTAATACATTAAAATCACAATTAATTATCAATATCCGTTGAATGACTTACAGAATAATTTTCTTCCTGCTTGTTTGCAAGATTGCGTTTTCACAAACGATCACAATAACAGGTACGGTAAAAGACAGTCTCACAAGCGAGCCGATTCAATTTGCAAATGTTTTAGTTCAATCTTCAGAAAACGGTACAGCTACAGACACTAACGGAAAATTTAATCTTCATGTAAAGGAAGGAACATATAAATTAATTGTAAGCTATGTCGGCTACGCAACAAAATCCATTGACTTAATTATCAAATCTGATACAACGATCTCCATAGCAATAGTAAATAAAAATATTCTTCTTCAGGACGTTGTGATTTATTCAAAAAGCACATCGGACAACGAAGGTGAAAATGTAAGCGCCGTTACACTTCAGGGCAAACTAATAGAACGGGTAACCAGTGCAATACCCGATGTTCTGCGTTCGGTACAAATGCTGCCGGGTGTAACTACAGATAATTCTTTCAGCGCGAAGTTTAATGTACGAGGTGGTAATTATGATGAGAATCTTGTCCTCGTAAATGATACACAAGTCTATGAACCTTTTCACATAAAAGAAGCTGATAATGCCAGTATAGGAATTTTTAACAATAATCTTGTTAAAAGTGTTGATTTTATTCCGGGTGGATTCAGCGCGAAATACGGTGACAAGTTAAGCTCTGTTCTTAATATTGATTACCGTGAAGGCAACAAAGAAAAATTCTCCGGCGGCGCAACTCTAAGTCTTACTGATCTCGATGGATTTGCGGAAGGACCTTTGTCTCCCCAAACATCTTTTATCCTTGGACTCAGAAAAAGCTACCTGAGTTATGCTTTGTCAATACTCGATGTGGGAACTGTAGCAAGACCCGACTTCTATGATGTACAGGGTGTAATTACACATCATTTCAATCCTTTTCATAAGATTGAAGTTAAGTTCATACATGCAGGCGATAAATTTACTGAGGATCCTGGGCTGGATGTTATAGGTCCCTACAGCTACACAAGACTTTTGAACAATATACCATCAACTTTTACCGAAAGGCAAACATATAACGAAAAAGACCACGAAAGGTATTTCAGTTCGTTACTTGATTTAAAAGATAAAATAGTAATCGGTGGTAAAACAATAATTGCTGCTACCTTAACAATGTATAACCAGATCGATGATGTCTATGATCATGTACTCAGAGATTTTAACAGAGATGTTAGTTCCAATCACAATTATTTTTATCAATCAAATGAGGATGATCTATATCAACAATACCTTGAAATTAATTCCTGGAAAGGAAGCGTTAATTCTGAAGCTCAGATCAGTCCATTTTATGATCTTCAGGCGGGATTAAGTTATGAACATCTGAAATACCATTCTGATCTTACTGACAGACAATACATCTTTGAGCAGCATAATTTTTTCTATTATCCTGATGTGACTAAAGCAAAGACTCTTATCAATCGTGTTGATCCTTCTATGGCAGATTTTGAAGCCGGGTCATTTAAGCTTTCAGGTTACAATGAAAACTTATTTCAGATAGGCAGCAAAGTAATTTTTAATGCCGGAATCAGATTTGATTATTTTGATTTCAACAGGGACCTGAGTTTTAGTCCGCGTTTAAGCGCGGCTTATAAGCTCACCGATAACACTGTTGTAAAAGCATCCTGGGGAGTATTTCATCAGTCTCCTTTATTTACACAACTTAATTATAGCTTTGCAAGTGATACAAACACACAATCACAGGAAGCTTTGCATTATATTCTTGGTATAGAAAATACTTTTCCTCTTAAGGAGACCAACTCACTAAAAATCAAAATCGAAGGATACTATAAAGATTACAGCAGCCTGATTTCTTCAACAAGAAATGCAGATGCGGTAATAACTTATTCCAAAATGAATGATTCAAAAGGTTATGCTGCGGGTTTAGATATTTATACTTTACTAAAGCTTGATAATTTTTACGGATGGGTCTCTTACGGGCTGCTTTTTACAAAAGAAAAACTGAACACTGCCGGATCAGAATATCATCCGAGGTATACTGATCAGCGCCATACTTTATCAATTGTAGCTGATTATGTTCCATGGAAAGACTGGGATTTTGTCCTGAGATTTACTCTCGGCACAGGATATCCTTACACACCTTATTTTGTTCAGCAGTATCCCAATCCTGACGACGGTTGGTATTATGTAGAGGGACAACCGAATTCTGAATACTTACCTGCATATAAAAGGGTTGATCTGCGGATAGAAAGAAAAATAAATCTGTTTGGTTTTGAATCTGTAATATTCCTGGATGTACATAATTTGTTTAATTTCAAAAATGTTCAGAGTTACAGGTATACAAGAGATGACGATGGGAATCCCAAAACCGAGGAAACCGATTTATTCTCAATACTACCTGTTTTGGGTATCTCTGTAAATTTTAATTAGCTAATTGATTATGTTTTTAAAGAATGAATTATTTAGGATCATAAAAAACATTTTATTGTTTTGTGTAACTGTATCTCTTATCTCATGCTATACAAATGATACTGACCAGGTTTTAGTACCTGAGACAAATCCTGAATGGCGAACTTCTTCTCCTGAAAACCAACACCTAAACAATGTTATACTTCAAAATTTAATAATTAGGATCAATAACAATGCGTTCGGGAATATTAAAAGCTTATTGGTAGCCAGGAATAATTATCTTGTGTTTGAACATTATTTCAACGGAGCGGATAGAAACCAGATGCATTCGCTTTATTCGGTCACAAAAAGTATTACTTCAATTGTGACCGGAATAGCTATCAAAAAAGAAAACAACATTGATGTTAATAACAAAATAGAAAATTATTTCCCGGAATATCAATCTGAGTTCGATTCGTTAAAAAGTCTGATTACAATTAAAGATATATTAACAATGACAGCCGGATTTGACTGGAATGAACTTCTCCTTTCCTATTCAGATCCGCAAAATGATTTTAACAAACTATACTCAAGCAATGACAGGATTGGCTATGTTCTGCATAAAGCAATTACATATACGCCGGGAACCACCTTTATTTACAATACCGGGCTGCCGTTATTGCAATCATCAATCTTAAAACAAAGCTGTAATATTTCCGTTGCAGATTATACAGTTCTCAACCTGTTCAATCCTCTTGGAATTGTTACGTGGAGCTGGGATACAAGTCCCGACAGCATTACAAATACCGGCAACGGTTTAGCGTTGCGCCCGGCGGACCTTGCTTTGATAGGTCAGCTAATGTTGAATAACGGAAACTGGAACGGCTATCAGATAATTACACAGGAGTGGATTAACGAATCAACCGGGAAATCTGTTACGATAAATTCAGAATATAATTACGGGTACTACTGGTGGAGATTTTCTGATCAGAGTTCTGTGGTTTCAAATTTACCTGTTAATGATTTATACTTTGCCTGGGGATACGGCAACCAGTTTTTATTTATAATACCTGTTTATAATATGCTGGTTGTCATCACTGCGGATAATGGTGAAAACAATTTTCCCGTTTTCAATATCCTGAAAGATTTTGTGTTTCAAGCTGTAATGAATTGATTATTAATTCAGCTTAACCAGTCAGGTAATAGATAATCAATTTTAGTTTTTGAATGAAAATTCATAAAAATTAAAATAATATTTGAAAAAGAGCCTTTGATAAAATGGTCTAAAATAATAAAGTAAATAAATCATCCTGTTGTCAGAACTGATTTGATAGCACACAAAGTAGAAAAATAAAATAACTTTGCTACTTTCAAAGAAACTCAGAGCAACGATTTAATTAATGTCAGCAGTGCTGATAGTCATAGAACAATTACTTTAAATCAAATAATAGGAAAAAATGAAAAGCATTAAAATATTTTTAAGTTTTTTCATCTTGCTTTTCTTGTCAAATACCGAAATCAAAGCCCAAGTAAAAGAAAAAACAGATGGAAATATTACAGCTAAAATTTCCGTCGTCAAGAAATATTTAAATTGGGCCGAGGTATTCGGTTTTTCAGGTACAGTATTGATTAAGCAGAATAACAAAGTTCTACTTAATAGTTGTTATGGTTATGCAAATCAGGAGAAAAAATTAAAGAATAGATTATTATAAAGTTTAGCCTTAATATCTTTAAATGAATGTTTTCCAGCATAAATTTTATGAATTCGAAGCAACAAATTTTTTTTATTTTGGTTTTTGTCCTGGCTGGTATAATATGGTTATATTTAGTGAGATTGTTTATAAATTCTTTTATGCCACCCTTTCAGGATCCGATTGGATCATTTGATGATTTTAAATTTCAACACTTTATATACGGACTTTCTGTTTTCTTACCTCTTAGCATAGTCATATTGAGACTGAAGTCTAAGATATTAAGAAGAGATTATAAAAATAAATTTATTGTTGATTTCTTATATAGCTTTTGGGGATTTTTCTTTGTTTGTTATTTTACATTTTGTGCCATTCCACTTTTATCTTTTCAAAGTCAAGGATTTCGCGTCTTTTTTGATATGATCATTACAACTTTAGGTTTGCCTGTTTACGTTCTATTTATCTTTGCAAGTAGCCCTAGTAGTGCAATAGAATTAGTTTTGAAAACTTTGATTTTTGCTTTTGTGTTTGGTGTAATTTCTGTTCTCATCTCTAATTTTGCTAAATTTAAGCACACTAATTTTCCTAATTAAAAACTTTCCACAGCATCTGGGACTTTTCGGACGCTTGATTGCTTATCTGCAAAGCAACGGTAGATTAAATGTTATTACAGAACCATGCACTAAAAATGCTTAACAACCAAATTCCGAATATTTACGTTCTTAAATATCCTGAAAAATTATATATATTTCCTGCTGTTGAAGATTAGCAGATTTGACTAGATTTTCATCAAGCTATTGATTTTTTAAACTTGGTTGAACTCATAGCAGTTTATACGCAAAGTAAAATTCAAGATGCCGAGATAACAAGCGAAATAAACTGCATTGAGCTAACTTTTTTTATCAACCGAATTAATAAAATTATTTATCGAAGATTTATTACTGAAGAAGACCAGGGCTATTGAAATTATTCCCATCGTTATCATAATTGTAGTGAATCCTATTATTACAATTTCAGCTGCTATATCAATCTCTACTAATGCCATAGAAGCAAAGAAGAATACAGCCACAAACTTTACAAACCTTGCAATTATTGAGTAGTGTTGAATTCCTTCTTTTAACAAAGCATTATAAACTGCATTGGAAACCCGTCCTGCGATAACCCACCCTATTGCTAAAATAAAAATTGCAACAATAAGCTTTGGTATAAATATTACTCCATGCTGAATTAAAGTTGAAAGCACTGTCAGCTTCATTGCATCTAGTGCAGAGTTCAGAAAAATCAGGAAGACAATAAAGAAAACAAAGTTGCCTATAAAATTAAAAACAGCGTAACGAATATCGGCTTTTGAAAGTGCCCTTCTCCACTGCAGCCTTACAAATAATTTTTCAAATCTTAGAACAACAAGCAGTTGGATAACTATACGTTTTGCAATCCAGCCAACCAACCAGCCGATTAATAGTAATATTAATCCACCTAAAAGGCTTGGTAAATAGTTAATGATTTGTTTTCCAAAATCAAGAAAAGGGCTTTCAATATTATTTTCCATTTTTAACTCCTGTTTCCTTAGGTGATTTTAGCAAAGTTTTCCATAGAGGTTCTCTCTCCTCATATTCTTTAACCCATAATACAGGGCAGACAGATTGTTCAGTAATTTCCTGGGCTAATGATCTTCCAAGCAATAGTTCAAGGAAATCCCCAGTCTTTCCGCCCATCAACATAAGGTCGGCATTTGCAGATTCATCAACAATGCCCTTTAAGATATCAGTATCTTTTAAAATTTTTATTTCAGCTGGGACCGAATATTCTTTTATTATTTCCTCTACTTTTACTTCTCTCCTTCTGCGTTCAGACATTGGTGTTTCGGGGTCGTAAACCAGCAGGATTTTTATTCGTGCATTAAAATATGCTCTAAGTGGCGGAGCTATTTCAGTGGCAAGCATAGCGTGTATATCAATTGTAAAGGGAATTAGAATTGTTTTTATATCTTCACGTTTAAAATTTCCATGCAGTACGGCAACTTCTCCCGGGAATTTCTGAATTACACTATCTATAATTGATGAGAAAAACCTTTCTAAGAAATCAGGATTTTTTTCGCGCCCGACAATTATAAAATTACATTCTTCTTCTTCTGCTGTGTTTACAATTCCCTGGGAAATTCTGTGGGAAACATTTAAAATAGATCTTGCCGGAACGCCGGCTTCTGATGCTATTTCATTTGCGCTGTCGAAAAGCGGCTTTGCCCAGGTGCTGTCACTTAATTCTGTTACAAGCGGGCTTCCTTCCCGAACTTCGTTAACGTGTAAAAACAAAATCTCCGCACTGGTTTTTTTTGCAATTGCATTTGCTATATGTGTAAGGCTGGAGACGCTTTTTAAATTGGCAAGTGGCACCAGGACCTTGTATTCTTTTCTTTCAAGCCTTTCTAATGATTTAACTTTTCGTACATGTTCAATTTCCCTGTGTGATGCATAAAACCTGTAAGCAATTAATCCAACACTAACCCAAATAGCCGTCACTATCCATGCAGTAGGGCTGTAATTAAACATATACACTGCGAGGAATAATAACATAAAAATTCCGGCAATAGATAAATAAGGAAACAGGGGGGTAATAAATCCGCGATCTAAATCAGGTCTCTTCTTCCTTAAACGAATAAGTGTAATGTTGACCTGAAGAAATAATAAAAGGAACATTATATCTGCCGCACTCGCAACATCTTCAATCGGCAGAGAGATTGCCATAATCACAACTATGAATAACGAAATAACTATTGAAAGGTGCGGAGTAAAATTCTTTTTATGAACTTTACTAAAAAATGTAGGAAAATTTCTGTCTCTGCCCATTGCAAAAGCTACACGCGAGGAAGAAAAAATTGTTGCATTAAGAGCAGACATAGTGGAGATAATACCTCCAACAAGAAGCATAATTCCACCGCCGACAAAAAATGTTTTTGCAACATCAACAAGTGCGGTTTCTTTATGTGACGCTAAATAATCCCATGGTGTTATGCCGCCTTCAGGTTTTACTGCACCCAAAGAAGTAACAGCAATCAGAAGATAAATCGGGACTACAATAATTAAAGAAAGGAAAACAGCTTTTGGAATATTCTTCTTTGGATTTTTAATTTCTTCAGAGCATTGTGATATAACTTCGAATCCCTGGAATGCAATAAAAGTTAAACCCATTGCTTTGAAAACTCCTCCCCAGCCATGCGGGAAAAAAGGAGTGAAAGCATCTTTCCAATCCGGGCGGTGAAAAATTAAATTTAAACCAAAACCTATAAAGATCATAAGAATAATAATTTTGGCAATGGTTACAATGTTTCCCACTTTACCCGTTTCCGAAGCGCCGCGGAAATTTATATAGGCAAAACCAATTGCAGTTACTGCACCAAGAATTTTTTGTGGTGATAGAAACCCCCAATGCGGCATTACAATACTGAATTCATGTAGAACCAATTCAAAATAGGCTCCAAATCCAAGAGCATAAAGACTACATGCAACAGCATGAGCAAACCAGCTCATCCAGCCGGAAATAAATCCATTCCATTTTGGAAGACCTTCCTTCACCCATAAATATCCGCCGCCGGCATCATGAAAACAAGAACCAAGCTCCGCATAGGAAAAAGCTGTAAGGAGAGCAACAACACCGTTTAATGAGAAGGTTATTATCAATGCAGGACCAGCGACACCAGCAGCAATACCTGTAAGAACAAAAATTCCCGCGCCAATCATTGCTCCAACTCCAATGAGAGTAGCATCCATTAAACCCATTTCCCTGCTAAGATGAACCTCTGTATCAAATTTTTTCATTTACTTGTTCCGGGTTAATTTAATTTTGGGTAAGAAATTTCTTTTATGGTCTTCATCCTGTTAAATGTGATTTTTAATTTATATAAAACTTATAGAAAAATTCATCTTGCATCAAATGCTAAAAAAAGAAAGCCGGAATTTGTCCGGCTTATAAAATTATTCGTTCCTTAACTAGGAATTAAGTTTACTTTTTCCATTCAGCTAACATCTTCTTCATATTATCAAAATCAAATGGCGGATCTTTCATTTTGGACCCCAAATCTATCGCCTTTTCCATTACTGCAACGGCTTCCTTTTTCTTATCCATCTTTGCAAGATATTGAGCTTTAATCCTCTGGTTCCAGTAGTTTTCATTAATTAATTCCGAAGCAAGCACCCATTTATATCCTTCTTCCATATTAATATTATTCTGAAGGCAATAAGCTGCTGCATTATTCAATTCACTCCAGTTAAAATTATTTCTTGCGCTCTGCAATACAAGATCCTGAGTATTTACCTCAACATTAAAAGAAACTTTCAGCTTTTCCCATATAAGATTTACTTTTGCCGAATTCTCCGTCATATCAGTAATTGTAAACATCATTCGTTCAGTAAAAGGATTGTCCTCAGGATTAACTTTTATTCTAAGAGCATCTTTCTTCTCATCATAGTTCACAGGGTCATCAACTTTTGTATCCTTGCTGAAAATAATTTCCCATTCAGATGTATTTGGTATTATGTGGATACCATATGTTCCTGCATCTAAATTATTTCCGTTCACTTTAACCGGGGTGCTGAAGGTTATACTTGTAACTTCGTTTGCACCTGTTCTCCAGACTTGTCCGTAGGGAACAAGTTCTCCCCAGATCTTTCTGTTATTAACTTTTGGAGAACTGTAATCCACTGTTATTGTTGTAATACCAACATATTGAGAAACAGTTGCATCAGGGCTTGGGCGAGGAGTTCTGAAATCCTGTGCAATTGTGAACGAATAAAAAGTAAAAATGGCAATAGTTATAAAGAAATATTTACGCATAACCCACCTTTCAGTTGTTTGTAAGCGATGTTAGTTTTTTATTGAATGGCTTAAAAGTTGTTTTCAAGTTACCTAATGTTAATTAATAATTCAATTTAAAATGATAAAAAATAATCCTTTGGAAATTGATAGAGCTGTCTCTTACAGTAAGTCCGATGAAATTAAAAGGTGGATTCCTTCAGTAGTTATTCTTCCCCTAATGATATGGCTTGTGCTGAACCGGGGAAATTATACATGGATAGATAATGCTGATCTCGTAATTCACGAAGCGGGGCACTTCTTCTTTATGTTCTTCGGAAAATTTATTTATACTGCAGGCGGTTCTTTAATGCAGATTATTCTTCCATCACTAATAGCCTGGTATTTTTTTAGAAATGAATACAGAACCGGCACACAATTTTCGCTTTTATGGCTTGGACAAAATTTAATTAATATTAGTGTTTATGCTGCTGATGCTCAGGCACAACGTCTTCCCCTGCTGGGCGGAAATAAAGTTTATCACGACTGGCATTATCTTCTGGGCCAATTAAATATTCTTAGCCTTGATGCCGAAGTCGGTTATTTAATTTTTGGTGCCGCAATAATAATCTTTATTGTTACCCTCTTAATGCCACTCTTTATTCACAACTAATTACTAATTTAGCTGCTGAAAATTTTTTTGGAATGATGAAAAAAATCTTTTTAGCTCTACTGCTATATTCTTTTATTGCTTTTCCGCAGGATAATATTGTTAAGTCTTATTATTCAAATGGTAAAGTTGAATCTGAAATAACATTTAATGATTCGATAAGAGAAGGTGAAGCAAAATTTTATTATGAAGATGGCACTCTGAAAGAAGAAAGGCTTTATGTTAACGGCAGGGTGGAAGGACTGGTAAAAACTTATTATCCTAATGGCAGCCTTAAAGAGCTGATAAATATTGAAGATGGAAAAAGAGAAGGACCAACTTCGGTTTTTGATGAAGATGGAAATTATGTCAAAGATATTAATTTTGAGCAGGGAATCCAGGTCGTTGAAAAGAAAAATATTTATTTAATAGAAGAACCAAAAACAGAAATTGTTCAAAGCCAGGATGATAAACCTGTAACAACTCCTATAAAGAAACAAAAGAAGAATGATTATGAAATGCCTCCTCCTCCTGAAGAGGATAACCTTGAAAATGATCCTGCAATTTTCAAAACAGTAGAAGTAATGCCTGAACCTGTAGGCGGATTTGAATCTATAAAAAAGAAATTAATCTATCCCGAAAAAGCAAAGGAAGATGGCATCCAGGGAATTGTTGAAATAGAAATAGTCGTAGACGAATTCGGTGAAGTTCAAAAAGCGGATATTGTAAAAGGGTTAAGACCGGATTGCGATGAGTCCGCACGTATTGCTGTTTACTATACAAAATTTAAACCGGGTCTTCAGAGGGGGAAACCGGTTAAAGTTCAGTTTGTTGTTCCGATTGAGTTTAAGATTTTTGACAGACCGGTTATTGAATAAAAGACTTGCAGAATTACTTCGTAGAAATTTTAAACCTTAATGCAGATAAGATATTTATTAATTCAGTTTCTCCACCGGGAATAACAATAGTATAATTATTAAACTCTCTCCTTAAAGGATAATCCTTTCTAAGCTGATCAAAATATTTTGCACTGCTAACCTTCGGGGTTAGGATTTCACTTTCAAAAGAACCATGAAGGTTTTCTAATTTCCTGAGGTTGATATCATCTTTTCTTATATCATAAATTTTCCGGATGATATTCCGTAAAGTATTTTCCACGCCGGAAACTTTATTTATTCCGATAAGAGGGTTTTCAACTTTTAACTTGTCAAGCTTATAGTTTTCTTCCTTATTCAGGAATCTGCATAAAGAAGTATAGATCATCATCGTTCCGTTTATTTTCCCTTCGTAAGAATATCCTGCAACGTGCGGAGTTCCAATAAAAACTTTTTTCAGAAGCGATGGATTTATTTCGGGTTCATTTTCCCATACATCAAGAACTATGGTAAGATTTTTTTTGTTGATGGTCTTTTCCAAAGCCTCATTATCTATTACACTTCCGCGGGAGCTGTTAATAAGGATCGTACCATCTTTTAGCTTATCCAGCATTTCATAATCAAGAAGGTGAACAGTTTTATCTATTCCTTCTTTATTAAGAGGAACATGCAGAGAAATTATATCAGTTTTAAGAACTTCATCAAGTTCCTTAAAGATTTCATTCCCTGTTTTTCTTTTGAGAGGAGGGTCATTATAAATTGTTTTCATCCCCAGGACTTTTGCACAATCAGCAATTTTGCTTCCAATATTTCCAACACCGATTATTCCTAAAGAAAGATTCTTATAACTTAATTTTTTCTGATTAAGAACTTCAGTGATAGCAGTAAAAACATATTCTTTAACTGCTTCTGCATTGCATCCTTTAGCATCCGAAAAAGCAATGCTATGTTTCCGCAGGTATTCAATATCAATATGGTCACTGCCGATCGTTGCTGTTCCAACAAATTTTATTTTAGTGCCTTTAAGCAGTTTCTCATCCACCTTTGTTATTGAGCGGACAATGAGTGCATCAGAATCTTTTAATATCTCACTTGTAATATTCCTGCCGGGTAAAAGTTTGACTTCTCCTAAACTGGAAAAAACTTCCTCAGCATTGGCAATATTTTCATCAACGGTAATTCTATACATGACCGGTTATTTAAATAAAAAATTAAATTGTTTTTTCTCTCATTAAAATATATTTTTTGAAACCAATTGAGCTATCTTTATAACTGATGATGTAAAATTAAAAATTATTCCTATCACTTAAACTAAGGAGTTAAGATGCTGAGCAGGCTTCTTCAACCCGAGATAAAATCACTTATTGATACCCGTGATCTTAGCACCTTAAAAGAAGTTTTAAGTGACTGGACACCCGCCGACATTGCAGAACTAATTTCTGATCTTCCCGAATATGAACAAGCTGTAATTTTCCGGCTTTTGTCAAGAGATCTTGCCGCCGATGTTTTTGAATATATAGATTTTGATATGCAGTTAAGTCTTTTAAAAGGACTCGGAAAAGAAGAAGCCGCAGTCATCCTTAATGAAATGTCTCCTGATGATCGTACTGCATTGCTTGAAGACCTGCCAGGTTCAGCCGCAAGACAAATGATTACACTTCTTTCACACGAAGAGAGAAAGATTGCTGTTACATTGCTGGGTTACCCTGAAGACAGCGTCGGGCGTTTGATGACCCCCGATTACATTGCTGTAAAACCAGCATGGACAATGATTGATGTTCTTAATCATATAAGAGAATATGGAAAAGACAGCGAAACACTTAATATAATTTATGTTATTGATGATAAAGGAAAACTGATTGACGACTTAAGAATAAGGGATATTATACTTGCACCCCTTGACAAAAAAGTAATCGATATTATGGATGAAAATTTTGTTGCATTGCATGTTACCGATGATCAGGAAAATGCTGTACAGACATTTAAAAGATATGACCGGGTAGCTTTACCCGTTATTGATGCCCAGGGACTATTGATAGGTATTGTTACCGTGGATGATGTTTTTGATGTTGCAGAAGAAGAAGCTACCGAAGACATTCATAAACTGGCTGCAGTTGAAGCCCTTGAGGAGCCTTACTCTACTATGCCATTTTTTTCAATGATTAAAAAGAGAGTTATATGGCTTATGGTATTGTTTGTCGGGGAAATGCTTACTGCCTCTGCAATGGGAATTTTTGAACATGAAATTGCCAAGGCTGTAGTGCTTGCATTATTTGTTCCCCTTATTATTTCTTCAGGGGGCAATTCAGGTTCGCAGGCTGCTACACTTGTTATCCGTGCTATGGCGCTTGGTGAAATTACTCTTAAAGACTGGTGGTTAATTATGAGGAGAGAAATTTTTTCAGGACTGACTCTTGGAATTATCCTGGCAACAATTGGTTTTTTAAGAATCTTTATCTGGGAATCTTTTTCAAACATTTACGGAGAGAACTGGTTATTGATTGGTTTTACTGTTTCATTTTCTTTGGTTGGTGTAGTTCTCTGGGGAACTCTTACCGGTTCAATGCTTCCTTTCTTATTAAGGAAATTGGGATTGGATCCCGCTACTTCTTCAGCACCATTTGTAGCAACTCTTGTTGATGTTACCGGTTTAATTATCTACTTCAGCTTTGCTATTTTCTTTCTCAGCGGAACTCTTCTTTAACTGATATTTTTAACCTTATAAACGAAACTGTTCATTTCTATTAAATCGTAAATATCTTTAACTTTCTAAATGATTTGAATCAATATTTTGCAGTTCAAATCAATATTTAATCATATTAACAATAAAATCTGTCACTGGAAAACGCATTTAATTTTATTGTGGCTTAACAGGCGAAGCTGTTAAAAAAAGAAATAGATCGATGATTGGTCTGATAAAATTAAAACCAATATAACCGACCGGTGTTTGATCAAGATTATAAAAAATAATTGCTGAACAAACTAAGAGAACCATCTTTTCTGAAAATAATTATTCCGCTTTCAGCCCTGTTTGTTTTAAGCAGGACTTTCCCAGTTATAAGTTTTTTATATTATCTGCTTCCTCTTTCATTCCTGGTTATTATTATATCCGGTTATGAATTTATTCTTAAAGATGTATTACTAAGAAATGTTATTATCCTTCTTTTTCTCTTTGGTTTTTGGTGTGCATTAACTTCGCTCTGGTCAGATTATCCTTTTATTACTCTCTCACGTTCGGGGTATTTTATATTTATTTCTTTTGCAGCTGTAATGGGCGGTTACTTATGGCAGCAAACTGGTTCCGGTATTATTTCTTTTCTTCTCCCTGCAGCTTTAGTTATAACCGGTATAAATATTTTTTCGCTTGCAGCAAATATTCCTGGAGATAGCTGGACAGGGGGCAACGGCAAAGGGTTTATGGGTTTTTCCGGTCATCAGAACACGCTGGCAAGCGCAATACTTTTTATTCTGCCGTCTCTATTTTCTAAAACTATTAATCCCCTCGCTAAAAAAAAGAGCTGGATGATCCTTCTTATTACTAATCTTATAATATTATTCCTGACATTTTCACGAGGGGCAGTACTTGCACTTATCTGCGGAGTGATTGTTTTTTTAGTATTGAATAAAAAATGGGCTATACTTATAAATTCCTCCGCGGCTTTAATGTTGATTTTTTGCCTGATATGGTTTTTACCTTCACTTAAAACTGATGTGAATAAATTTATAAAAAAAGATTTTCCCGCCTTTTATTCAACAAGAGAATGGATGTGGATCCCTTCTTATGAAGCTGCTATTAAAGGAGGTTTAACAGGTATCGGTTATGGAATCAGTAACCCTGAAATAATTGTACCCGGAACAGGAAGCCATTATGAGAATGGAAGATATATCCGTGAAAAAGGAAACTCTTTCCTTGGACTCTTAGAAGAAACCGGCATCATCGGTTTCATTTTATTTATTCTTCCTTTGTTATATATCTTATTAAAGAATAGAGGCGAAGTATTCCGCCACCCCGAATACCGGCTCCTGATTGCATCTCTTAGTACATTTATTTTTCATTCCCAGTTTGAAGCCTGGATGGTAGGAGTAGGAAGTATTCAGCTTCCATTATTCTTTTTCTATTTAGGAAGTATAATCAATCCTAAACAACAATTGAATGAGAGTAAACAACATGAATGACCAATTGCAAATGTCAGTTACAATTGTCCAATGACCAATTACTAATGACCATTTAATTCTTATGTGCGGAATTTTCGGAGTTGTACATTTTGACGGCAGACCGGTTGATGCCATGAAAGCCGCCGCGGCAGCTAAAGTATTGGCTCACCGCGGGCCAGATGATTATGCTGAATTCGTATCACCGGGAGGGAATGTTTTTTTTGCTCATTACAGGTTAAGCATCATTGAGCTTTCAGAGCTTGGACACCAGCCAATGACTTCGGATGAAGGAAGGTATACCATAGTTTATAACGGGGAAATTTATAACTATGAGTTGATTAAAGGCTCTGAATTATCTCCACCTAGCAGGATTTCGCAAAATGCAAAAAAAATTAAAAACTGGAAAACTAATTCCGATACTGAAGTTATTTTAAAATTATATTCGGCTTATGGAGAAGAATGCCTGAAGAAACTCCGTGGTATGTTCGCATTTGCTGTGTGGGATGAAAAAGAAAAATCTCTCTTCGCAGCAAGGGACAGGTTCGGCATTAAACCTCTTTATTATTTTATTAATAAAAATGAATTTATTATTTCTTCTGAGATCAAAGCAATTAAAAATTATAAAGAGAATTTAACAATCTCACCAAAAGGTATTGGAGCTTTCCTTAAAACCGGTTCGGTGCCGGCACCCTTTACAATTTATAATGAAGTAAAATCTCTCCTTCCCGGTGAGTTTATCAGAGTTAATTTATCCGGAGATTATTCTCTTAAAAAATGGTGGGGCTTTGATGAAATATTAAATTTACCTGAAGCTGATTATGATTCAAACGCCCGTGAAGAAATAAGTTTTTCTCTTACAGATTCAATAAAAGCACATTGCGTTAGCGATGTTGAGGTTGGTGCATTCTTGTCTGGGGGGATTGACTCAACCGCTGTAGTATCCTTAATGAAAAAAGCCGGTCAGCAGAAAATAAGAACTCTTGCTGTAACTTTTCCGGGAAATGAACTGGATGAATCTTATTTTGCAAAAAAGGCAGCTGAAAAATATGGCGTTGAACATACTGTGTATCCTCTTACAGAAAAAGAAGTGCTGGACGATATTGAAAAATTTATTGCTGTCATAGATCAGCCGACAATTGATGGACTTAATACATGGTTTGTTTCAAAAGCCGCATCCGGTATGGGATTAAAAGTTGTAATGTCCGGGTTAGGCGGCGACGAACTTTTCGGCGGCTATTCCACTTTCAGGTATATACCCTCAATGGAATTAATAAACAGGATACCTTTCAGCAGGTATGCAGGTAAAGCCTCTGCCCCCTTTGTAAAAAACTTAATTCCCGCAAAAGCTCACCAGTACCTTAAGAATACTGAAAAAGAGAATTCGGCTTACAAACTCTTCAGGGATCTCTTTACAGAGGAGGAAGTCAAAATATTATTTGATGAAAGCCAGCATGGTTTTAGTCAGCCGGTAAATAACAATCATAATAACAGCGACACCTCTTTTGCCGGCAGGCATAATACATTAAAGTATATAAGCTTTCTTGAAACAACTAATTACATGGCGAACCAGCTTTTACGTGATTCGGATATGTTCAGTATGTGTCATTCACTCGAGCTGAGGGTCCCGTTTGTAGATGACAGGCTCTACGCGGCGGTTCTTAAATATATTGATAAAGGTTATGATAAGAATAGTCCCAAAAGAATGCTTGTAGATGCCGTTGGTGATTTGCCTTCAGAAGTTGTAAACAGGAGGAAGATGGGTTTTACATTCCCCATCGATGCATGGCTGAGGAACGGGCAGCTTGGAGTTATGGTTAATGATTTTATCGGTTCTGCAAATGGTATTTTAAATAAAAAGGGGGTTCAGGATATTCTTCGCAGATTTAATGCGGGTAAAATGCACTGGTCAAGAATCTGGGCTTTGTTTGTTCTTTCGCGGTTTCTAAAGGAATAAATTAATTTTAATGTGAATACCGGAAACGGATAATTAAATTCCTTTGCCGGTTTTTAACCCGATAATATTTTTAATCTGCGGCTAAAGCCAGAACATTTTTTTGAACATTTATTCTCCGCCCTAAAGGGCGGAGCTAAACAAAATATTTAAATAATGCCTTATTCAAAAATCTGGATACATTTAATCTGGTCTACAAAAAAGAGAGGGAAGTTAATTACTAAAGATTTGAAACCACTTTTAATTTCCCACATTATGGAGAATTGTAATAATAAAGGGATAGCAATTGATTCTATAAACTGCGTTTCAGATCATATTCATATCTTATTTTCTCTTCACCCGGATCAGCAACTGAGTAAGGTTGTGCAGTTAATAAAAGGGGAATCGTCCCACTGGATAAATAAAAATAAGTTGATACGGTATAAATTTGAATGGCAGAGTGAATATATGGCTGTTTCTATTAGCCTAACAAATGTTGAAAAAGTTAGAAAATATATTGAGAATCAGGAAATACACCATTCGAAAAAGAGTTTTAATCTGGAAATAAAAGATTTTTTGGAAAAGATGGGATATGATAATAGCTCCGGCATTTATGCCGGAGATAAAGGTGAAAATCCATAAATGGGTTTTAACCCCAGATAATATTTTTAATCTGCGGCTAAAGCCAGAACATTTTTTTGAACATTTATTCTCTGCTATAATTTGTTGGTCCAATTTTAAACAATCTTATAGAATATCTTTATGAAAAATTTTGCTATTACAGGAGTTGCAGGATATATAGCTCCACGACATTTAAAAGCAATCAGGGAAACCGGGAATAATCTTCTGGCTGCAGTTGATCCTCACGATTCAGCCGGAATACTAGATGGCTATTTCCCGGCGGCAAGCTTCTTCACAGAGTTTGAGAGGTTTGACAGGCATATAGAAAAATTAAGAAGAGATTCCGCGGAAAATAAAATAGATTATATTTCTATCTGCTCTCCCAACCACCTGCACGATGCACATATAAGACTGGCATTAAGAGTTGGCGCAAATGCGATTTGTGAAAAGCCGCTTGTTATTAACCCGCTAAACCTCGATGCACTTCAGGTGCTTGAAGAAGAAACCGGAGGCAGAATAAACACTGTACTCCAGCTGAGAGTTCATCCATCGCTTATTGAATTAAAAAATAAATTACAGAGCCGGAACCGGAAAGCGAATGTTGTTCTAACCTACATTACTCCACGCGGTACCTGGTATAATTATTCCTGGAAAGGCAATGAGGAAAAATCAGGCGGAATAACTACAAATATCGGCATCCATCTTTTTGATCTTCTTATCTGGCTGTTTGGCGATGTGCAGATGAGCGAGGTGCATTTGTATGAAAGAAACAGGGTGGGGGGTTTCCTTGAATTAAAAAATGCTGACGTAAAGTGGTTCCTTTCAATTGAAAAGGAGGATCTTCCTTCCAGCGAAAACAAAACACCGGACACTTACCGTTCCGTTAACATAGATGGTGAAGAGATTAACTTCAGCAGCGGATTTACTGAACTCCATACAAGAGTCTATGAGGAAGTTCTTGCAGGAAATGGATTCGGTATTGAGGATGCCCGCCCTTCGGTTGAACTTGTTTATAAAATCCGGGAATCAAGAGTAACAGTTGGTAAAGGAGAAGTTCATTTTATTACGGGACGGCATCTTAAGGGTAAGCAGGGATAATAAAAACAAATTTTATTCTGAGCGCCTGTCTGCCGAAGGCAGGAAGCGAAAGAATCTCAAAAGAAAATATTCTAAGCGGTCCACTGAGCTTGTCGAAGTGTGAAGAGTTTGTCAGTTTTCGACAGTCTCTATTAGTCTTATGGTCAGACTAACAGAAAAAATGTTCATCCAAAATTTATTTTAGGATCTTAAGTATTATGAAGAATTTTTATATTTATATAATGTCACTTAGTTAAATGAAACAAACAAATAAAAAAAACCTTATGGCAAAATATTTTAAACATGAATCAGCGTATGTAGATGACAATGTAGTAATCAATGACGGAACAAAAATCTGGCACTTTTCACATATACAGAGTGGTGCAAAGATCGGGAGGAACTGCGTTCTTGGGCAGAATGTTAATGTCGGCAGCAACGTAGTAATCGGCAGCTATTGTAAAATTCAGAATAATGTTTCAATCTATGAAGGGGTAACACTTGAGGATTATGTCTTCTGCGGACCATCGATGGTATTTACAAATATTATTGACCCGCGGTGCAAATATCCGCAGGTCGGGAGTGAGTTTTATTTAAAGACCCTTGTTAAAGAAGGTGCTTCGATCGGGGCAAATGCAGTGATTGTCTGCGGCAATACAATAGGGAAAAATGCAATGATTGGCGCCGGCGCTGTTGTTACGAAAGATGTACCCGACTTTGCACTAGTAGTCGGCAGCCCGGCAAAAATTATAGGCTGGGTTAGTGAAGCCGGTAAAAGACTGAATTTTGATAAAGATGGTTTTGCCTTCTGTGAAAAATCTAAAAAAAAGTACAGATTTGTTAAGGATAAAGTTACAGAAGTTTGAAGCACAAATGGGAGAATAGAAAATAATGGGAAACTATGGCCGTCAGATGGCTGATAGAAGGCTGACAGATGGTCATTTAATGGCCATCAGAAGAATATTTAATTAAGAATTGCTGTATTTGAAGTTATGGCTAAAATAGATAAAAAAGTGCTTGGAGAATTCAGGGGACGGCTTGGGGATGTTATAGGGAAAATAAGGGAGGGCAAGCATTATGTTTCTATGGCACCCGCAAAATACAGAATGAGCCAGGAACCGCATGAAGTTAATAAAAGAAACCGCTTCAGAGTGAACGGGAAGCTTGCGAGTATAATCAAAGAAAATGAAATTTTATTCCGCGTATGGGATAAGGAAAAAATTCCTGCGAACAATGCATTTAATAAAATATCCAAGTTGAATTTCAAACTGTGCAATCCTGAGAGACCTTCACCGGAAAATATAATTACACCCGGCGGGTTTGTACTGCCGGTTGCTGATGTACAGTCATTTCCAGACAGGATTGAAGTTGAGCTTGAGATGTTTGATCTGCTTGAAGAAGAGAAGAAGATTACGCCCGTGATGATAATAAGTTTTTATGAACCCCTGCAGAAAGATAATTTCTATTTTCAGCTTGCAGAAATTAGTAATATTGAGCAGCAGGGACTTAAGTTAATTTTCAGGTTTAACAGCACCGAAGCTATGTATGCCGCAGACTACCTGAAGAGGACTCTTTTTCTTGCTGTAATTACAGAGGATGAAAATGGGAAGATACTTCGCTTCTCACGGACCTTCGGGATGGATCTGGAGTGAGGGGATGTCAGTCTTCGACAGGCTCAGACTGACAGAAGAAGGGAAGATGCTGAAACCTGCTTACTTCAGGCAGGCAAGTTCAGCACGACAATGTGGTTCTACGGATAGAATTTTAATTATATGAAAACTCTCTTCCTTTATCTCAGTGCTTTCGGCGTTACGGGGGGCATTGAAAAATTCAATAAAGCATTTATGAAAGCCCTTTCAGAAATCTCTGCTGAGGGCAGCCATGAATGTACCGTTCTCTCTTCACATGACAATCTGTATGACAAAAAATATTTTTTGCAGGGCAGATTCAAAGGTTTTAACGGGAAGAAGATCCGCTTTACACTGGCTGCTGTTAAAGAGGGAAAGAATTGTGAAAGAGTTTTTGTGGGACATATTAATATTGCCGCAGCAGCACTCCTTATAAAACTTATTAATCCCGGTGTAAAGATTTATCTTATTGCTCACGGCATCGAAGTATGGGACAAGGTTAATTTCATTAAAAAATATTTCCTCGGCAAATGCGATTACATACTTGCAGTAAGCAGCTATACTAAAAACCGTATTGTTGAGACTCATAAGTTCCCTGCTGAAAGAATAATTATTTTCCCGAATACACTTGATCCCTGCTTCCGGATACCGGATAAATTTGAAAAGCCGGGTTATTTACTCGACAGGATGAAAATAAACCGCGAGGATCCGGTTCTTCTTACGCTCGGCAGACTTTCATCGGTTGAAGGAAGAAAAGGTTATGACAAGGTTTTAAATGTGCTGCCGGAAATTAAAAACTCATTCCCGGGGATTAAATATTTAATTGCCGGCAAGTATGACCGGGCAGAATATTCAAGAATAAAAAAAATTATTGATGAAAAAAATCTTGACGGCTCAGTTATCCTGACAGGATTTGTAAAAGATGAAGAGCTTACAGACTATTACCTATGTGCAGATATTTTTATTATGCCTTCAAAGCAGGAAGGTTTTGGTATTGTGTTTCTTGAAGCGCTTGCATGCGGACTGCCTGTAATTGCAGGAAATGTTGACGGTAGTGCGGAGGCTCTTAAAAATGGCGAACTTGGCACTCTTATTAATCCTGATGATTCAGAGCAATTGAAAAATGAGATATTAAACAATCTTAAACTAATAGAGGATAAGGACTTTTTATCTGCTGAGGTTCAGGAAACATTCGGGTTTGATAAATTCAAATCAAGGCTTGAGGGAATTGTTAAGAAGTAAGGAGTAAGAAGACGAAAGTTTTGAAGCAGAAAAAGAACCCCTTTTTCTTTCTTTGAAGAGGGGCAAAAAACTTTTATTTTAAGTCCTAATTACACTAACATTATTAATTAGCGTATTTATAAATGATTTTTAATTTTTAATGACTGCATTTACCGGGGTAAATAAAATATTACTATGAAGCTTAAATTTTTATTTCTCTTTTCATTTCTTTTATTACTTAATTTTAATCCCCAGTATTCCTTCCCTCAGAATGAAAAAGTGCTTAAAGACAAGCTGCAGAACAAAGGAATATATACCCAGGAGGATATTCTCAGGGAATTAAAAAAAAGGAATATGACCGAAGATGATGCAAGGAAGCTCGCAGCGCAGTATGGAATTGACTATGATACATTTATATCAGATTATATTATGGGAGGTAAACCTCTTCAGGAAGCAGCACCGAATGTAATTGATACTACAATGACTGAACAGCAGGGCGAACTTCCGGTGGAAGAAACTAAAGGAATAGTAACTCCACCTAAAGTTGAGATCCCTGTACCGACAGAGGGCGGGCTGGAGTTTTTCGGCTATAAGCTTTTCAAGGATATCCCCCCATCGTTTGAACCGACAATGACCGGACCTGTAGATCCGGGATACTTAATCGGACCGGGTGATGTTTTAAGATTTTCCGTCTGGGGTGCGGTAGAGCTTCAGTACCAGTTGACTGTTGATGAACAGGGTAATGTATTTATACCCACAGCCGGACAGGTATTTGTTTCAGGTGTTCCCTATGCAGAACTTCAGAATAAACTGACTGCCTATTTATCTAAATTTTATGAAGGGCTTACCTCAGACCCGCCAACAGTTTTCCTCGATGTATCACTTGCAAAGCTGAGACCTATACGGATTTTTGTAATGGGTGAAGTGCCCCAGCCGGGAGGTTACAATATAAGCAGCTTTGCTACCGTTTTTAATGCCCTTTACGCTGTGGGCGGACCATTACCCACCGGGAGTCTCCGCGAGATAAGAGTAATCAGGAATAATAAAGTTTTAACCTCTGTAGATATATATGATTATTTACTGGAAGGGAAATTAATCGGTGATGTAAGGCTTCAGAATAACGATATGATTTTTGTCCCACCAAGGAAGAAATCAGTTACAATAAAGGGTGAAGTTCTGAGACCTGCTATATACGAGTTGAAAGAAGATGAAAACCTGGAAAAGCTTTTACATTTTTCCGGAGGGCTTAAATCAACTGCATATATAGGAAGAGCACAGGTAGAGCGTGTCATTCCTTTTGAACAAAGAGAGAAATATTCTGTTGAAAAGGAAATTTTAGATATTGACCTTACCGCATTTATTCGTAAGACGGTGAGCGATATTCCTCTTTATGATAAAGATGTAATTACTTTTTTCCCGATCATAGATGCCATAGAAAATATTGTTACAGTTTCCGGCTCAGTAAGGAGACCCGGGAATTATGAATTAAACAAAGTGCCTACAATAAAAGATCTTATTGATGAAGCAGACGGTCTCTTATCGGAAACGTATTACGGGAAGGCAGATATATTAAGAACCCTGCCCGACCAGAGCCATGTATTTATTTCTATTGATCTGAACAAAGCAATGAGCGGCGACCCGGAGAATAATATCCAGCTTGAGGGGAGAGACGCTGTTAAAATTTATTCTGTTTACGACCTGGTGGATAAGCAGACAGTTTCCATTTCCGGTTATGTGAAAAATCCTTTTACACTTCCCTATGCCGAAAATCTTACGCTGTATGATATGGTGTTCAGGGCAGGCGGGCTGCAGGACCCTATTTTCAGGGGAAAAGCTTTTATACTCAGGGGCGACCTCATAAGGATTAACCCCGACGGCTTAACTACACGTATAATCTCCTTTGATCTTGAAAAGCTGCTGCGAGACAGATCATTTAATATGGATCTGAAGCCGGGAGATAAAATTTATATCTACAGCGCCGATGTTGAAAAAGTTCTGGATAAATATATCACTGTTGCAGGGGAGGTAAGGAACCCCGGTAAGTTTCCTTTAAATACCAATATGACTGTTATGGATGCTATACTCCAGGCAGGCGGTTTTAATGAGGATGCTCTGCGTACAGAAGCTTATGTAAGCAGGGTGCAGCCGGGCGGGTTTGCAGGTGAAAAAATAGCTGAAACCCACATTGTTCAATTGCCTCTAAATTTTGAAAAGAAATCGCCCGATGACTCAAAGCCCGATTCAGATTTTTATCTTCAGTATAAGGATGTTGTTGTAGTTAGAAAAAATCCCTTATATGAGGATCAGCGGAGCGTTTCGATAACCGGTGAAGTTGTATACCCGGGTAGTTATATCCTCGAATCAAAAAACCAGACGCTGAAAGATTTGCTGGAAATGAGCGGGGGACCTACCTCTGAAGCTTTTTTATTCGGGACAGAATTTATGCGCAACGGTGTTAAGCTGAATATTGATTTTGAAAAGCTTGCTGAAAGCGGCAGTGAAAAGTATAATGTCCTGTTAAAAAACGGGGATAAAATTTTTATTCCTAAAAAGCCTAATACTGTATATGTGGATGGCGAAGTGAACCGACCGGGACTTTTCAAATTTGTACCCGGTGAAAGCGTTAAAGATTATATTGACAAAGCAGGCGGGGTAACAGACAGCGCTAATTATATCCTTCATCATAAAGCAAATGGTGAAACTGAAAAAGTGGGCTTTGGTTTATTCTCAGGCAATCCGGAAGTCTTTGACGGATCAAGTATAACGGTAACTAAAGTTCCTCCTCCTCCTCCCGAAGAACCCGGGGTTGATATCGGCGGTACAATAAAAGATATTTTTGCAATTGTTGTAAGTGCGGTTACAATTATTGTTTTGGCAAACCAGTTAAAATAATGGAAGAAAACACAAAGCAGGAAAAATCTTTTGAAGAAAAATTTAAAACGGTTCTTCAAAAAATAAAACCTTACTTTTCTGTTGTCTGGAAAGAAAAGAAAAAGTTTCTTCTTTTCAATTCAATAGTTTTTGCAGCTGTATTGCTTTACCTTTTATTCCTTACAACTCCTTATTACGAGAGCAGCGTGACTATTTTACCCGAGTACGGCGCCAAATCCACTACTTTAAGCGGGCTATCGCAGCTTGCCGCACTTGCCGGTGTACCTGTGGGTGAAGGAGCCCCGACGGAAATTTACCAGAATTTAATTATAAGCGAGTCGGTGCTTGAGACTGTTATGTATAAAAAGTATAAAACAAAAAAATTTGATCACCCGGTTAATTTGTTTGAATATAATAAGATTAAAAAAACAGGGGAAGGATATTCCCGCAGCGATTTTCTTGCTCTATATAAAGGCTTAAAAAGCTCTGTCAGCACAAGGGTGGACAGGTTCACAAAAATTCTGGATATTACGGTTACCATGCCTGAATCTGAGTTAGCTGCCGATGTTGCCAATGCTGTAGTTGAATCGCTTGATCAGTATATAAGAACAAAGAGAAAATCTTATGCATCGGAACAAAGGTATTACCTGGAGAAAAGGACTGAACAGCTTAAAGATTCTTTATCGCAGGCTGAGGAGAGGCTGAAGAGTTTCCGTGAACAGAACAGGGTTGTAGCGCAGTCGCCCCAGCTTATGCTTGACCAGGGCAGGATGATGCGTGATGTTGAAATTCTGCAGACTGTTTACGTGGAGCTTAACAAGCAGCTTGAGATTGCAAAAATTGATGAAATAAGAGAAACCCCTGTTGTTAATTTAAAGGAGCCAGCCAAGGACCCTGTTGTTAAAGCCGGTCCGGGACGTACAAAAACTTTATTAACAATTATGATTTTATCTCTTTTATTATCTGTAGCATACTTCATATTTAAACCGCACATAAAAAAATATTACACGCTTATTAAATCCTGACAGCTAATTAAGATTTACACAGCTCAGGTTTTCTCCAATAGTTCCAAAGGAATCCCTATGGGAGAGTCCTTCGGACAAACCTGAGATTAAAGAAGAGAAAATGAATTTGTCATTTCGAATCCATCCATTTGCCGGGGGTGAGAAATCTCATAATTGAAGAGATAGCAAGCTTTACGACCGTAAACATATTTTTTTAATTCTACTTTTCTTGGCGCAAGAAAAGTAGCCAAAGAACATGCACTTAAAAAGAATTGCTTGAAATTTTCGATAAGCTTCGTTAAGATGAATTAACTCGTCCCGCAAAGCGGGACTCAAACAGAATTCATCTTTTAATCTGCCTACCGGTTTACATACCGAAGGTATGCAGGCAGAACACTTCGCTTATCTTAATTTCTTGACGCAATTCTTTTAATGTGCGAAAAGAATTAGGAGTGTGTCCTCCTGAATTCATTTCTTCGAAAGAGTCCTTTGGACAGACCAACAAAGAAAACGTAGCTCAGGTTTCCAAACCTGAGACTGCAGGGACAGAAAACCTTGCTTTGCCAAGTTAACTCACTCTAATCTCTCTCTTAGGAAGAGAGAGACTTATAGGTATAAAAACTAGTATTTTATTTTCTGACAGAATACTAATAATAAAACTTAAATATTTTAACAATTCCTTCTCTTTGTAAGACCTGTCCGCCATTGGCGGGGAAGGATTGTGGATGAGTTTAATTAATTAATAAATAAGAATTGTAGAGACAGCAAATCTTGCTGTCTAAAAAAATGTAATGGCAACAAGACGTAATATTTGGACAGCATAGTATGCTGTCCCTACAACAGCATAAAAATTTAATCAATGAAAAGCTTTAACAAACGATTTAACTGAAAATATTATACAAGCCCCACAAGCCTGCCTGAAAGCAGCGAGGAATCCGCTGAGTGGCAGAAGCTTAATAAAAAATGGTGGGAAGAGCACCCTATGCGGTACGACTGGAATGAGAAGCTTCAGTTCGAGGAATATCAGTAAAGAGTTTTTTGAAGAGGTGGATAAAAGATTTTTTGATAATGCACGCCAGTTCCTGCCGTATAAAAAAATTCCGTTTGATCCCCTGATAAATTTTGATAAGCTGAAGGATGCGGATGTTCTTGAAATTGGCGTAGGAATGGGAAGCCACGCTGCTCTTCTTGCAAAACACTCACACAGATTTACAGGTATTGACCTGACAGAATACGCGGTTAACAGCACAACAAAAAGATTTGAAGTCTTTAACCTGCCGGGAAAAATAATAAGGATGGATGCGGAGAGGATGGAGTTTGAAGATAACTCTTTCGATTATATCTGGTCGTGGGGAGTAATACATCATTCATCCAATACACCGCAGGTGCTGAAGGAAATTAACAGGGTGCTTAAACCGGGCGGCGAAGCGGTTATAATGGTTTACTACAGGAATTACTGGAACTATTATTTTCTGCCCGGATTTATTAGAGGAATTCTTATGGGGGAATTCTTTAAGCATAAAAACCTCCTCCAGATATACCAGGATTATAATGACGGCGCAATTGCAAGGGTTTATACCATATCCGAATGGAAGAACGCAGTTAAAGATCTGTTTGAAATTAATTATATAAAAATAACGGGAATGAAGTCCGAGCCCTTTCCTATACCCGCAGGAAATTTTAAGGATAAATTTTTAAGCTTCATTCCAAATTCATTCTCCCGTTTCCTGACAAATAATCTGAGGATGGGTTCATTCCTTATTTCATCATTGAGGAACTCACTCTAATCTCTCTCTTAATAAGAGAGAGACTTATTTGTAATAAAACTGTTACGGTATTTTCTGACAGAATGTTAATTGTAAGCCAAAGTATTAGATAAGCCATAGGCTTAAACAAAAGATAGGATTATGGATGAGTTCAATAAGCAGTAAAGAAAAAATTAATTATTTAAGAATGGGATTGTTCCTCATTTTATCATTAAAATGATAACACGGTGGTCACGAACCATTTCGTGACCAAACATTTGTAATTCTAATCTGAGGATGGGTTCGTTCCTTATTTCATCATTGAGGAACTCACTCTAATCTCTCTCTTAATAAGAGAGAGACTTATAAACAGTAAAACTATTATTGTATTTTCTGACAGAATGTTAATTGTAAGCCATAAATATTAAATAAATCCTTCTCTTACCAAGAGAAGGATTATGGATGAGTTCAATAAGCAGTAAAGAAAAAATTAATTATTTAAGAATGGGATTGTTCCTCTTCCTTATTTCATCATTAAAAAAATCGTAGGGACAGCAAACTTTGCTGTCCAACAAGGGTATGTTAATAAAATATAAGGACAGGATAATATCCTGTCCCTACAAATAAAATCAGAATGATAATATTATGAAAGTATTAATAATCGGAAAATTTTATCCTGAGAGCTTTGCGGAAATAATTTCCAGTAACCTCGAAGAGACAGGATTCATCTTTTAATAACTTCGTTGCGGCAGCAAATGACTAAATTCATCTTCCTCCTCAGCCACCCGATACAATACTTTTCCCCTCTCTTCCAGAAAATGGCTAAGGAGAAAAATATTGATCTGCACGTTCTTTACTGCTCAGATGAGAATGTGAAAGGACATCTCGACAGGGGTTTCGGTGTTAATGTTCAATGGGATATTCCTTTACTTGAAGGTTATAACATATAAGTTTCTTAAAAATAATTCCTGGAAGCCTTCTTTATTTAATGGTTTCTTCGGATTGATGAATTTCCAGGTATTTAATGAATTGAAAAATGAAAAGGGAAGCTACCTTGTTCTTCACAGCTGGGTTTATGCAACAAGCTTTACTTGCAGTTATTGCTGCAAAATTTTATGGAGTTAAACTCTGTTTGCGTGCTGAGAACCCGCTTAACCAGGAGCTGCTGAAATCCTCGGTTTCATTCTGTTTTAAGAAAGTTTTTTTTAAATATGTCTTTTTTAGATTATTTGATTATTTTTTTTATATAGGGGAACAGAATAAAAAGCTTTATAAATATTACGGAGTTCCTGATAGAAAGCTTCTATTTACTCCTTATGCGGTTGATAATGAAAGACTTCAGTGTGAATATCTGAAATATAAAGATAAAAAAGCAGAATTAAGAAAAGAGCTTAGGCTCCCGCAGGATAAAATAATTATACTTACGTCTGGTAAATACATTGTAAAAAAAAACCCGGTGATACTTCTTAAAGCATATAAAAAATTGAATGAGGTCAAAAAGCAGCCTTGGTATTTCTTGGAGAAGGGGAACTGAGAAATGAAATGGAGAGTTATATAAAAGAAAATGCTCTTGAAAATGTTTTTCTTACCGGCTTCAAAAATCAGACTGAGGTTGGTAAATATTTTTCCGTCTGCAGATATTTTTGTTCTTCCTTCCGGGGTCGGGAGAAACATGGGGACTTGTAGTAAATGAAGCGATGAATTTTGCTCTCCCTGTTATTAGTTGCTGAAATTGTTGGTTGTGCAGATGATCTTGTTAGTGATGATAATGGATTTACATTTAATACAACTGAAGAATTATCTTCATATTAAAAATCCTTGTTGAGAACCTGAGTTAAGAGAAAAAATGGGAAAGCTTCCGCTGAAAAAATAAAAAATACAGCTTTGATAAAATAATTGAGAACCTGGTGAAAATATAAATGTTAAATCTGTCAGGCATAATTAAAATCGATCATTGGTAAATCCTTAAGATTGTTCTTAAATTTGTTCCTAAAAATTCTAGTTTTAAAAATTATACAGGGACCATTAAAAGGGAAAAAGTGGATTGCGGGTTCAGGAGTTCATGGCTACTGGTTGGAAAGTTATGAGTTTAAATTCCAGAAAAAATTTATAAGTTTTATAAAGGAAGGAAATGTTGTTTATGACCTTGGTGCAAATGTAGGTTTTTACAGTTTGCTATCATCTGTTATTGTTGGTGATAAAGGAAAGTTTTTTCATTTGAACCATTTCAAGAAAATTTAAGATACTTATATTGCCATATTGAACTGAATCAAATTAAAAATATAGAAATAATACCTAAAGCTGTTTATAATGTAGATGATATACTGAAGTTTAATTTGGGAGATAATAGTTTCACAGGTAAAATCGATGAGAAAGGAGAAATTGAAGTTGAAGCTGTCTAAGCTGGATACTTTTATTAATAATAATCCACCTCCGGATTTTATTAAAATTGATATTGAAGGAGCAGAATATATGGCTTTATTAGGGGCAACTGTTCTTCTTGAAAGATATAATCCCATAATCCTTTTATCTACGCATGGCAGTGAGGTCCATAATAATTCAACTCAGCTACTTAAATTTTATGGTTATAAACTTAATTCAATAAATGTAAAAACTGTTGAAGAAACAGATTTAATATTTGCAGTTAAAAAGTGATATGAAAAAAGTTATTATTTTAATGCAGGAACGGGGTAAATATTATACCAATCTTCGCGAAAGTTTTTACAGAGCATTCAAAAAAAATGAATTTGCTACTTCTGTGGTCGAAATCAACGCTAACTTCTCCGATACTTTGACTGGAAAAATAAAGAACAAATTCTTAACAAGTCCCATAAATAAAAAAATTGTTCAAAAAATTTAATGACGTTGCCATTACAAAAATCATTTCTGAGAACCCAGATTTTATTTTTGTAATTAAGGGCATATCCTTCTTACCGGAATCAATAAATTATATTAAAAACCGTTGTCCCAAAAGTATTATTTTATGTTTCAATCCTGATGATCCGTTTAGCTTAAATAAATCATCCTCAAATAAATTTATTAAAGATTCCCTTTTATTGTATGACTATTATTTTATCTGGTCAAAAACTCTTGTTATGAAGCTGAAGAATTTCGGTGTTAAAAATGTTCATTACCTTCCCTTTTTGCGCTTGACGAGGAAATAATTTATCCGGTAACCTTAGATGAAAATGATGCCCTAAAATATTCAACCCACATAGCCTTTGTTGGAAATGGTGATAAAAAAAGAAACAGGATACTTAGAGAAATAAGTTCACTATTAAATGAAAGGAAAATAGAAACTCTAAAATTCGTGTTTATGGAAATACTATAAAGGATAATGCAAATATTGAAACAAAGGAAGTACTGGGATAAGAATGTTAAAAGCTTTTGCAGGGGCAGAAATTAATTGAATATACTTCGGGAACAAAATAATAACTCAATTAATATGAGAACCTTTGAAATTCCAGGGACAAAAAATTTATGCTTCATGAATATAGTGAAGAGGCGATGGAGTTTTTCTCTGAAGGAAAGGAAGCAGAATATTTTAGAACACCTGAAGAATGTGTGGATAAAATTTTCTTTTATAAGAAGAATTCTAATATAGCAGCCAGAATTGCTGAAGCCGGCTATTATAAAATATTTAAATCTAAATTAACGTATACCCATTTGTTGAAAGACGTTTTAAAAAGTGTTTATTTAACCAATAATCATTTATCATTACTCACTGCATAAATGAATTCCAAAGAAACTTTATCTGGTTTAAAATATAAGTTAAGCAGAATAAAAAAGTATTATATTAGGAAAAGATTGCTTAAAATCGTTCGTCTTAAAATTTTAAGAGGATATAAAGTTTTATATGAAACATCAGTTAAAAGAAGGATAAAAATAAAATATACCAATATTTTATTTGAATATCCTTTAAGTGATATTTCCTATGAAATTAGCACTAATCCCCAAAATGAAATTTTAGTTGATTCCTATATTGAAATTGATCGAAGAGAACTTTTATAGATGTTGGTGCATTTATTGGGAAATACACAATCAAAGTGGGTAAAAATCCTAATGTTAAAGTTTTGGCAGTTGAGCCAAATCCTGTTCATTTGATCTACTTATAAATAATATAAAACTAAATGGTTTGGAAAAGAATGTGATCCTTCTAAATTGTGCCTGATGACTGTGAAGATAGAACATTGAATTTTTTGGATAATTATGCTATGTCAAGAATAACTGAAACAGAAAGCAGTAATACTTTAAAAGTGAGAACAAAACTATTAAGCAATATTATAAATGAATATTTACTGAAACCTCCCTACTTGATAAAAATTGATACTGAAGGTCATGAATTGAAAATTATAAAGTCATTTGAAAAATATTTAGCTGAAGATTCTGATATGAAACTAGTGGTGGAAATATTAAATGGAACAAGAGAGAAGAAATTGATATTTGACCTTATGTCAAAACATAAATTTAAGTGTGAACAAATAGATTTTACCAATTTCTATTTTCAAAAATCTTAATAACGTTATTATTAATGCTAAGTATAGTTACAAATGTCAGCTTATTTGATTCATTAAGATATAAAAGTTGTTGTACCACACTGGCTCCGGGTTTTTGATAGAGTTTTATCTGAAATAATAATTGTATTTGATGAACAGCTTCCGGTAGGAAGAATTGCAGAACTACAGAAAAAACCTGATAAAAAAGAAGATGTTCTGGAGAGTCTTGAGTATTTAGGTAAAAAAGATTCAAGGATTAAATTTTCGATTCTGGATTATTCAAAGCTAAAAGAGATTTCAAAAAAATGGTTTTATAATGGACAACCTGTGAGAAGCCAGGGAGGTACACCAATATTTCCTTTTGTTGCTGCCATTGAAGAAGCTCACCAAAATTATTTATTAAAGATCGATTGCGATATTGCTTTTATAATAATGGATTTTTAGATAAAGCTCTATTTTTTCTTGATCAGAATCAATTAGACCTTATTGAACCGCCAAGATTATTTTATCAGGAAAACCCAGTCTTTTCTTCGCGTGTGTTTTTTATTAATTATCATATCCTTTCTCAAAAACTTCCGCTGAAGGCTTATAAGACAGATCCTTTAAGACAAATTCATCGTTTAATAAATGGAAGACCGGTTTACCTAGCCTTTGAAGAAATTTTACAAAAGGAAATATTAAATGGGAAAATAAAATACATTATGATGGATTCTTTACATGACTATGCCATACCATTCCCAGAAAAGAACAATTTGAAGATGAAAACGTTGGATTATCATTTCATCATTCGAGGATAGGAAATATACCCAAAGACAAAAAAATAACAGCTGGGATTATGATTGGAAAAATTCTTGGTCGGATTTTATTTTGTGAGTCTAATTCTAGCACTTCTTGTTTGGCAAATAATAATTGAATCTGAAAAATTTATCAACTGAAATAAAAAGTATATTACTCAATAGAAATTATCTATTAAGAGAAAGATACTTTGGGTATTTGGTAGTCAGGTAGTTACTGCGTAAATTAGTCTGGCAGGGATAAGAATAGTAACCCGATTAATACCACCGGATGTTTTTGGTGAAGCATCTCTTTTGGTTAGGTATTATTCTTTTGCTGAGAAATATTTTTATATCTCCGATTAATAATTACCAATTAAGATATTATCCAAAGTACAAAATCCAAAAAATTCTATTCTTCTTTAATTCTGAAATAAACAAATATTATAAAAATTCTTTTCTTATAAGCATTACAATATTTCTTGTAATTTTATTAATGATATGTCTGCTTAATATAGTTTGTGTTTCAATATCTTTCATGCTGGTTTTAATTTTATATTACATATCTGATATAATTAAATCAAATTATGTAATCAACTCTCAGCAGAAAGGAAACAATTTTTATATGCAATGTGGACAATAGCTGATGTAATATTAAAATTTTTCATTTGCTATAATTTTACTTTTAATTGAAAAAGCCACATTGAATTATATACTTGGACAAGCAATTGGAATGTTAATAGGGAGCATTATTTTTATAACCATAATAAAAAATAAATTGAATGATAAATTCACAAACTCCTATGAACAAAATAAAAATTTGTTTGCTGAACTAAAAAAATATGCACTACCTTTTGTTCCGATTACAGAGTTATTGTTTCGATTTGAAATATAAGCAACAGGTATATATTAAGTTCATTTAACTCTTTTGCTGAAGTTGGTATTTTTACTGCTGCCTTTAGTATCTCAAGATAAACTTTTATTTACTTTCCGGTTCTCTGGGATAATATTTTCAGACCGATTCTGTTCTATAAGGCTGAAAGTGAAGGTGTAGCTTCAGAAAAAAAGGAATGAAATTGTTAAAGCATGGCTTTCTTCTGTTGTAATGACATTCCCTTCTTTTTCTTTTTATTTTGTTTTGGGGAGGAGATATAATTTCAGAAATATTTTTAGCCAAAGAATATCATTCTGATGTCCAATGGATTATTTGTTACAATAGGGCTGGGATTTTTTTTTCAGAGCACATTTTCAGGGTCTTGAGAAACGAATGTACTCAATTGAAAAAGTAAACTCGTTTTATATTGTAGTATTATTGGAGTAGTTACGTTTTTAATTTCAAACATATTGCTCATAAAAAAGTTTGGGATAATTGGTGCAGGAATTGCCCTGGCAATAACTTATTTTGTTCAGCTTCTTGCTGGAATATATTTTCTAAAATTTTATAAATGAAATTCAGGATAGTTTTCTTATTATTTATTATTACAATATTCAGCCTGTATAGAGACAGGCTTCGGCCCCATAGCACCCGAAGTTCTTTTTATAAGTTTAAGTTTAATACTTACATCATACCTATTAGTTGAAATTAAAAATGTTAAGAAATATTTTATTAAAAATGTTTGGTTAAACACATATAGTTCTTTGTGCACTATATACTTTTATACTACAGGATTCGGTATAGTAAATATTGTATTCACAATTGATGATTATTACAATACAATGCTGTATGATAAATTGGGAAGAGGAACCATATAATTTTCTAAATCCAGCTTTATTTATCGTCATAATTGGAGCAGTTTCTTTGTGGATAGGTTACGATACAAAGGCAGGTAAAAAATTTACAGATACTTCTCAAACCAGTCTTTTATAAAAAGAATATTGAAGAAAGAATTTAATCTAAAAAAAAGAAATCTTTTTATATTATTTGCGCTTAGCATTGTATTCCGTTTAATTGCAATAAACCTTGGTGTTTATGGGTATTCCCAGGATGAATTGTCTGTTTAGGAATATTCATCACTTGAATTACCAATTAACCTCATTGGCACTTTAGGTAAATTTGTTCTATTAGTTTTGACATGTTCATACTTTGCAACAGATGATAAAAAATTAAAACTTCCCCTAACTTTAGTTTTTTTTACTGAACTATTTTTTGGCTTTATTAGCGGAATGAATTGATTGAAGTCTTAATTCCGATTTTAATTCTGATTATATCCGGTTTTATAATCAAAAATAAGATTTCAAAGAAATATATTTTAGTCGGCAATTGTATTAGTAATTATTTGCTTATATAATAATTGAACCTTTCAGATATCTTCGTAATGTAGATCCCAAATTCAGAAGTGATATTCCTGATATTGTATCAACAATTTTTGAAGCACAGAATATTTAAATTTAAATTCTGTTTGATCCTACACTTTTGGGGCCCTCTGAGCCGGGCGATATACTCCTGACTTTTTTAATGAGAAATAATTATATAGTTGAGACTGCAAAGGCAATTGATTATAAGGATAATGTCGGACTTACTGAGGATGACCCTGATTTTTGAAAACAGGCTTATCACAATACCCCTTCAGGCTTATATCCCGAGGTTATTCTGGGAAACAAAGTCAATATCAAGTATCGGCGGTTGGTTTACAAGAATTGTCTGGGGATGGGATTTAAAATCTTCTACAGCTATGACTCCTTTTGGCTTTTTATATTTTGCTTGTGAGGTGAATACCTGATTACTCTTTTCTTTATCATCTTTGGTGTAATGTGCAAATTCCTTTACCAGTTCTTAAAATTAGAGTCAGGTGGCATAGTAATTTATCTTGGTCTTATTATGAGTCTTATGTATATAGACGGCATGGTAAATGCGATCTTTGTTACCTGGTTAAGAAATATTCCTGTTTTCTATTTCTTCAATATCTTGTTTTACAATAATTCATCCCTTATTTTATTATGCTACGGCAATACATTTACAAGAAGCTTTAGAGGCATTTATAATATTATCAGTAAACCTAACCACGGTCTCAGGTGGGTTTCAAATCGGATTAATAGTAAAAGCCCGATTGACCTTCGTTACCATGGATATCCTACACTTGTATTGATTTTCTTAACGGATAAATTTAAAAAATAAAAAGATTTTTGAATGGGGAGGTGGTGGTTCAACTATTTACTTTTCAAAGACAGGAGCCAATGTCACCACAGTTGAAAATGATAATAAATGGTTGGAATTAATTAAAAGAAAGCTCAATGAACTTAATCTTACCGAAAAAGTAAATCTGGAATTTGCAGCTGTTGACCTCGATGACCAGCATTCTATAATTAACTATAAAAAAAAGGTTAATGAAAACTCTCCCTGGGATTTGATACTTGTTGATGGATTAGAGGAAAGTTATTTAAACAGGATTGATTGTATTAAAGAAGCTAAAAATAATCTGAACAAAAATGGAATGATTATTCTGGATGACAGCTGGAGGAATGAGTATAAGGTAGTACCCGAAATGTTAAATGATTTTAAAAGGCTTGAGTTCATAGGATTAGGTCCTGCAAGATGGGGCGTAACCAAAACCGATGTTTACATTAAAAAATAAAAATCCTTGAATAATAAAATCCGTTTACTTGAAATTTCAAGAATCCTTCGGGATTGGCGGCAGTGAGCAAATTATCCAATTAAGGGCAGAGAATATTAATAAAGATTTTTTTGATGTTTTTTTAGCCGGGTTTTATTCAGGCGGACCCAGACTTGAAAATATTAAAGGATTAAACATTCCCTCCGCGATTTGTAATGGTGACTTAAATACAGTAATTAAAATAATTAGGGACTACAAACCTCATATTATAAGTTATTATCGCGGCTCTGTATCTACTCCACTCACGGGATTAATACAGGAAATATCATTCGGAAACCGGGTCCCATTGCTTATAGAGACCAATCACTTCGGAAGAATTCAAACCGAGCTTTCTAAAAGAAAACCAAATACTACGGTTCATGTTTCTCTTTCCAGTCTTTTAAAAGTATGCTCAGTTATCAAACAAAAAAATTGTAGAACTATTAAATACTAACAGGGTAGTTTTATAGCTCAATACCAGCTTATACCTTCGAGAAAGTTATTTTTTCAAAATCTGAACGAGCTAAAGTCGAGACAATAATCCGGCATATCAGAAACGGATATTGTCGCCTGCCGAATTGCAAGACCGGATATAAGAAAATGGAGCACAAGGCTGGAAGTTTCTTTGCCAAAATTATTTAAAGAAGGAAACCCCGGGTTAAAATTTATCTTTTGTTCAGCCCCTGAAAGTAAAGTCCGCAAACTGGGAAAAAAATTTGGAGAGAAGATTCTTTTTCCGGTACTATTACTTCTGCAGAAGAGCTTAGTAAGGTTTATCAGATTAGTGACCTGATGATACACAGTTCAGGTATTGGTGAATCTTTCGGTTTAAGTCTTGCAGAAGCAATGTACTGGGGCTTGCCCGTTATTGTTGATTCAACACCCGGAATGGATAATGCACAGATTGAGGTTATTGATAATGGGAAAAACGGGATTGTTGTAAACTCTTCCAGAGGTTTTGTAACTGCTGCTAAAAAACTTACTACCGACAGAGAGTTGATGAAAAAATTCGGTGCTTCAGGTAAATATAAAGCTGAGAAATTGTATTCGGATAAAAATGTAATTAAGCAGTGGGAGCTTCTCTTCATAGAGGGTTTACAAAATAAAAAAAGTGAAATTATTAATGAGGATATGAAAAATTATGCTGAAAGCATAAAACAATCACCTGCACCTGAGGAGTATGATTTATTTGAAAAGGAATATCAGGCAAGGCTTTCTGATATTCATCATGAGAAAGATAATTTTTTGATTCGAAAGCCTTTCAAAGCTTATAAGAAATTAACGATTCGATAGCTTATATGAAAGAAATTGGATTTGGCAAAACCATGAAAGTTTTGAAATCAAGACTCAGATTTGGCAAAATCCTAAACCGGATTTAACAACAATTGAAAATTCTTCACATTATCCCCTCCTATTATCCCGCAACTCATTTAGGCGGTCCCATTCTGTCTGTTTATAATTTAAATAAAGCATTGGTAAAATTGGGAAACAATGTTGATGTATTAACACTTAATGCTGGTCTGGAAGCAGATGATGAATTATTAAAAAAGGATTGGGTTGTGTATGAAGGTGTAAAAGTAAAGTATTTTTAATTATAATGATTTTTTCCGCTATGCATTTTCATTTCCTTTCAGCCGTTATCTATTGAAGGTTATTAATAATTATGATGTCATTCATATAACCGCAGTATGGAACTATCCTACATTTTTTGCTTCCCTTTTATGTTATTTAAAAAGAAGGAAGTTTATTCTTTCTCCAACCGGTGCTTTAAATATAGAGGCAGTAGAGAGCGATAAATCTAATGTTAAAAAGTTTTATTACAGGTTTATATTAAAAAGACTCTTTAAAAATGCTGTCTATCATTTTACTTCACAGCTTGATTATAAAAGGTTTCTCTCTTTCAACAGGAAAAAGGTAAATCATTTTATTAATCCAAACGGTTTTAATATTAATGCTTATTCCGGACGCAGTGAAACAAATCTTAATCCCGGCAGCAGGAAATATATTTTGTTTCTTGGAAGGATAGACAGGATAAAAGGGCTGGAGCTTCTTATTAAATCTTTTACTGCTGTAAGCCAAAAATTCCCGGATATTGACCTGGTGCTTGCCGGTCCCGATAATGAAGATTACGGAAGTCATTTAAGGAAGATAATTAATGATTTATCTCTTTCGGGAAGAATTAAATTTCCCGGGATGCTAAACTCCGTTGAGAAATTATCCGCGCTTAAGAGTTGTGAATTCCTTGTGCTTCCCTCATTCTCGGAAAATTTCGGCAATGTAATTGTTGAAGCTTTGCTTTGCAGGAAGACTGTAGTTGTTGGAAAAAACGTCGGGCTGAGTGAAGAAATATTATTAAACAATGCGGGTTTGGTTATAGAATATGAAAGCAGCAGTTTGAGCGGTGCAATTGAAAAATTATTATCTGATATTGATTACAGAAACAAACTGGCAGATAATGGTTATAATTACAGCCGCGAACATTTTAACATTGATGAAGTAGCCCGGCAGATGCTGAATGAGTATTTAAAAATAAAGCAATAATGTACTCGGTAGTAATACTAACATATAATGAAGAGGTTAATATTGGCGAATGCTTGAATTCAATAAAGCATTCAAACGATATTGTTATACTAGATTCTTACAGTACAGATAGTACAGTTACAATTGCAGATAAATACAGGGTTAGAGTTTACCGGAGAAAATTTGATAACTATGCATCCCAAAGAAATTATGCTTTAAATGAGATTGAATATAAAAACAGGTGGCTTTTAATGCTTGATGCCGACGAGAGGTTAACAGAAGATTTCGAAAAGGAATTGATATCTGAAATAAACAGCGTTGGTGATAATGTATCTTTGATAAGGTTCAGAAGAAAAGATTTCCTGAGAGGAAAATGGTTAAGAAGAAGTTCAGGTTATCCTACCTGGTTTGGACGCATTTTAAAAATTGGTTCGGTAAGAATCGAAAGAGAAATAAATGAAGAATATCATACTGATGGTGAGGTAAAATTTCTTAAGGAACACATTCTTCATTACCCCTTTAATAAAGGAATGGAGTTCTGGATAGAAAGGCACAATAGGTATTCTTCAATGGAAGCAAGATATTTAAGATTGAATCTAAGTTCACGAATAAGCCTTTAGGAATCTTTTCTTCTAAAGACCCGGTTGTGAGACGAAGAAATATGAAGCAAGTGTTCTACAAGCTTCCTTTCCGGTCATCGCTTGTATTTTTATACCTGTTCATTTTCAGGCTGGGTTTTTTGGATGGATACCCGGGGTATTTGTTCTGCAGACTAAGATCAACTTATGAATTTATGATTGCACTAAAGATGAAGGAACTGAAAAAAAATAAATCCTAAAAGATCAGATGCATGTAGCTCAGGTTTCCTCCAATAGTTCCAAAGGAATCCCATGGGAGAGTCCTTCGGACAAACCTGAGATTGCTGGGCAGCAAACTTTGCTGTCAGTGTGATTGAGGAGAATAGGGAGGCAGATAATAAAACGAAGTAATAAAGATTGAATATTAAACAGAAATCAGAAAAGTTTTACATTCTGTCAGGTATACTGGTCATAATATGTTTTCTCATTTATAATTTTGTTCTTGCACTTGGTTCATTGGAGGGGACACCTAAAAATACAGCAGGCAACCCTATTTTCCCTTACTTAACCGAAAAACCTATAACCGAAGATGGCTATTATATGCTAACTGTTGCATGGAATATCGCTGCAGGCAATGGTTTCTCATACAATTATAGTATCAAAACTACAGGTGTACAACCCCTTGCAGCGCTGGTGTATGCAGCTCCTGCATTTATAGTCCGCATCTTTCATGGAAGTAAATACACATTCGCACGTGTAATAATTATTTTTTCTTCAATGCTGCAGGTGATCTTTGCCTTTTTAATTTACAAGCTTACTTTAAGCATTTCAAAAGATATTGACAGAGGTCTTTATTTTTTTATTTCAATGTCTGTAGTGCTTCTGAATTTCAAAGTTCTTTTAAATTTTGCAAATGGTCTTGAAACAGGGATATATCTTATACTTCTTTCACTCTTCTTTCTTTATTGGCTTAATATTGAAACTCTGAAAGCCGGTGCGATGCGGCTGGTTGGATTGGGTATTCTCACCGGCTTATTAATATTATGCAGACTGGATTCTGTTATTTTAATAATAATATTTTATCTGATTCTGCTAATAACAGGAAGGTTAAGAATTGGTCAGTTTACTTTTATTTTATTTAATCGCATTCCTGCTTTACCTGCCCTGGCAATTATATATCCTTGATGTAACAGGAAATTTATTTCAGTCTTCGGTTCGCAGCCAGACTGCATTATTTACTTTTTTTGATATGCCTTTTAAGCTTGAACAATATTTCACTTCAATAATACAACACTTAACTCCGTTTTTATTTACGGGAAATATTCGTTTATGGTATATGTTCCCGCTGGGCATTTTTTATATTATTTTATTTCTTATCGGGTATAATAAGTACAGGCAGTTTATTATTTCAGAATCTTCGGAGAAAAAACTCAGAATGATTATAATTCCATTTTCCATTTTGGTACTAATCTATTTCTTTTTTTCAAGTGCGCCCTATTTTTATTTCAGGTATACGGCGTTCATTATGGTTTTATCATTTCCTGTTTTTGTATTGTTGTTTGCTTACATTATTAAAAAGTACCGGTTAAAGAGATTTATATTTGGCGGATTATTAATCCTGTTCGGAATTCAGAGTTTTCTTTATCTTCATTCAGGTAAATCAGCAAGAGCATTTACTGTCAGAGTAGAATTTGTAAAAAATAATTTTACTGTTGATGATCGTATAGCCGCTTTTCAAACCGGAGTTTTGGGTTATTACTTTGAAAATGTAATTAACCTTGATGGGAAAATGGATAACGATGCCCTGAAAAGTTTTTCAAATAAAGGCATTGATACTTATATAGACAGCAGGAATATAAATGTGCTAATGGAGTGGAAAGATTTTATGCCAGTTTTATTTAAGAAAGAATATCTTGAAAAATACTGGCGGGTCTTTACAGATGATATTGGCGATGGAAGAACGATTTGTTATGTAAGAAAAGAATTACAATAACAAATAACCATTGATTAACGAAAAACCGATTATTTAATTCATATTTGAATAATATTTAAAGAAAATTCTCATTCTCCTTTAATACAATCAAATTACAATGGAATAGAATACTTAAATGACAATCGTACAACTGACTAATAACATATAATATTGTACATTCTAAAATATAAATACTACAATCTACATTGCTTCCAACCATTTCGATAATAACCGCAGTTTATAACAACAAAGATTACATTGGTGATGCGATTAACTGCGTGCTCTCCCAGACTTACCCTCACATTGAATATATTATTATTGACGGCGGGTCAACTGACGGAACTCTGGATTTAATTAAAAAATATGAGAGCAGAATTTCTAAATGGATAAGTGAACCTGATAAAGGAATCTTTGATGCATTAAATAAGGGAATTACTCTTTCATCAGGGGAGGTAACAGGTTTTCTTCATTCTGATGATTTATTTGCAGATGATAAGGCGATTGAAAAAATTGCCGGTAAATTTAAATCAGAAAATTGTAGTGCTGTTTACTCCGATCTTGTTTATGTTAGTAAAAGGGATATTAAAAGAATAATCAGGTACTGGAAAGCCGGAGGTTTTACTGTAAACTCTTTGAAATTCGGCTGGATGCCTCCTCATCCCACCCTTTTTGTCAGAAGATCGTTATATGAAAAACATGGGTTGTTCGATACTGGTCTCAAAATTGCGTCGGATTATGATATGATCTTAAGACTGCTTAAAAATAATCCGGACTCAGTTGCCTATTTAAATGAAGTGCTTGTGAAGATGAGGCTCGGCGGAAGAAGCAACCGCAGCTTAAAAAATATTTTAATCAAGAGCAGTGAAGATTATAAAGCTTTAAGGAAAAATAATTTTAAGTTTCCTTTTTTTACTTTGCTGATGAAAAACATTAGAAAGGTAAATCAGTTCTTTAATTAATAATAAACGGATGAAACTTGATATTCTTTTTAACAAAACATAATTTGAATATGGAATTAAAATTATTTTGTAGAATTAATGGAAAGAATATGCAAGTTATAGGGGGAACCGTATGATATATCTCGTTATCTTCTTTACCAGTCTCGTCCTTACAATTTTTATCACCCCTCTTATGATAGATTTCCTGACAAGAGTTAAAGTTGTTGACCTGCCCGGGGAGGCGAGGAGAATAAATAAATCCATTATCCCCAGAATGGGGGGAATTCTCATCTACTTTATTGTAATGTTTTCTACCATTGTCTTTTACGGCGATCTTAATTCAATAAGGTTTTTTGTTTTTGCTTCCGGTATAATTGCAGTTCTTGGTGTAACCGATGATATAATTAAGGTTAAATGGAACAATAAATTTGTTATCCAGCTTTTGATGTCGGTTTTTCTTATTTACTTTCTCTCTCCTGGTTTTGATGTAATACATTTTTTTGGTTTTGATATTCCGTACCCGTTGAATTATCTCATCCTGGTTCTTTTTATTGTAGGTACTGTTAACGCAGTTAACATGCTTGATGGTCTTGACGGGCTTGCAAGCGGTTTTTCGCTGATGATTATCTTTATCACTTTTCTTGTAGGGTTTAATTCCGATAATAAATTTCTTCTTGTTCTTTCGGCAAGCTTAATGGGCACACTTATAGGATTTCTTAAGTTTAATGCGTTCCCTGCAAGAATCTTTTTAGGCGATACAGGCTCCTATGCCCTCGGACTGTTTCTGGTAACTGCAACAGCAATGGCTGCAACAAATACGCAAAGCCGTGTACTTGATTTGACATTCCCTGTTATCTTAATGGCTGTGCCCATTGTGGATACTGTTAAGGTTATATTCATCAGGCTTCTTGAAAAGCGAAATCCTTTTATAGCGGATATGTCCCATATTCATCATATTATTATAGCAAAGATCACTAATCATAAGATCACTGTATTTATAATAGAAACCATTACATTGCTCTTTGCTGCTGTTTCTTTGTACTACCTTCGCGGAAACAAAACCATCGCAATAATCCTGTTTGGTATTTTTTCAATACCTCTTCTTTTTATACAATTCATAATTAAATATTTTAAAAGACCTGTTATCCCTGAAATATTAACGAGAATTTATCATAAGTTCCCGCAGCTTTTTATTAATGTTTATACCAAGTATATAATTCCGCTTATTGCGATTCTTTCATTTGCATTGCTTATAGGGCTTGCACCTGTAAAATCCAATACTAATGAGCTGATCATTCTTTTATCCATACTTTTTGTGGTTCTGCTTTTTGTGTATAGCCTTATAAATTACCAGAAGAATAAATACTTTAATGATATTCTGGTCTTCTTCAACCTTATGCTTTTTCTTCTTTACAGTAACTACTCCAACCAGTTTTACAACCTGTTTGATGTATATGGAATATTTGAGATAAGTTCAGCGAAACTTATGACCTTTCTGCTTCTGCCTTCTGTTGTATTTTTCTTTTTCTTCAGGGAGAAAATTCTGCTGAAAAGAGTGACGCTTTTTTCAGGAATAGATCTGGTAATACTTGTTTTCATCATGCTTCTTTCAGTTTCTTCTAACCTGCTACCCACCAAGCCATTTGCAAATGCCAACCTTATCCTGTTCCAAAGCTTTCTCACATACCTTTTTTATAAAGTATTTGTTATTCTTCGTACAAAATACCAGCCGGCTATTTTCTTTTTATCTTTTATAATACCTTTTGTTTTATTGATTCATCTTTTAGTTACCCGGTAATTTAAAATATGTACAGAGCATTTCTGCTTTTATTAATTTTCCCGGGGATACTTTTGTCCCAGGTGGTTTTCGTTCCCGGTTATTCAACTGTTTATAATTTCCTGAACAGGCTTTCTGTTAAAGGGATAATAATTTTTAATGATGAGATCCGTCCTGTTTCAAGAGTACTTGCTGCGGAGAAACTTATCGAAGCTGAGAGTAAAATTGAAATGCTTTCTTCAACGGAAAAAGAGGAGCTTCTTTATTATAAGAAAGAATTTTTTCCTGAAATCATGATTATTAATAATTCTGATAGCAAAGAAACAATTTTCTTCAGAGATGATCCTGATTTGGGTTTCAGACCATTCTTTTACAGGGATAAAAATTTTTCAATATCGGCAGATCCGGTTCTCGGCTTTTCATACAGAAGGCAATATAATGATAATCTGAAACTCAGGTTTAACGGATTAAACTTTTCGGGCTATTATCAGAATGTCGGGTTTAATTTTTATTTCCGGGATAATGAAGAAACAGGCAGGACGATTGATATTGAAAGAAAGGTTTCCCCTGAACCCGGTATTGTAAGACATTCATTTGATGGAGAAAACCTGCAGTACAGTTTTGTAAGAGGTTCGGTCTCATATTCATGGTCATGGGGAAGTTTAGATTTTAGTAAAGAGTATCTCGAATGGGGAAGCGGCCGAAGCGGTCAGCTTATTTTAAGCGATAAAGCTCCATCTTTTCCTTTTATAAGATTGATTTTAAAACCTGCAGATTGGCTCCAGTTCCAGTATATACACGGGTGGCTTCAATCCGGAATAATAGATCCAAATTCAATCAGGGAAACTTCTGTTCCCGGGAGGGTGAGTTATTCCCAGATAAATAAATATATTGCTGCGCATATTATTTCACTTTACCCGTTTAATAACTTTAGTTTTTCTATCGGTGAATCTGTTATTTACAGCGACAGGCTTGAACCGTTATATTTTATTCCGGTTCTTTTCTTCAGGCTTGCTGATCATTACAATGATGATTCAGGTGATAATGCCCAGGTTTTTGCAAATGCGGTTTATAAGTTTTATCCCCTCCGTGTTAAGCTGTACTCAACTCTCTTTATAGATGAATTATCCTTAACAAGTGTTTTAAATGGAGGGAATCTATCTGCAATAGGACTTACGGAAGGTTTAAATTTTGTTGATCCTTTCCTTAAAAACTCTGAGCTTGTTCTTGAGTATTCCCGTATAGACCCCTTTGTTTATATGAATTCTAATGATGCCCAGGTTTATACAAACCATGGAGACCAGCTTGGACATTGGATCGGCAGTAATGCCGACCAGTTTTATGCTGCATACAACCAGTGGATTATAAGAGGATTAATGCTCGGGATCTGGGGAGAGTACATAAGGAAAGGTCAGACTGAACTTCCCGCACAGCAATATCAATCTCCTTACCCCGATATCCTTTATGGTTCGAGGCTAACTGTTAAATCAGCCGGTATTGAAATCAGTTATGAAGTATTCAGAAATTTATTTGGAAAGCTCTTTTATACTTATTCAAATGTTTCTGATGAAGAAGCCGGGAGACTCCCTGAATTCAGATTAGGAATAAATAATATTTTTGGATTTTTATTCAGCTATGGTTTATAGACTGATTACTGATTAACTAAAACAAATTCTATTCGTAAAAGCTCTCTTTTTTCTGCAGAATAACCGCACGTCTTTTCTTATAATTCTCTATATTTATTGATGAAAATTTTGAAAAAAATGGATTAAAGTCTAAATGAAAGCTATAATTCTGGCAGGTGGTGCTGGTTCCCGCTTATACCCTGTTACTAAAGTTTACAGTAAGCAGCTTGCGCTTATTTATGATAAACCCCTCATTTATTATCCCTTATCAATTCTAATGCTTGGCGGAATAAGGGATATATTAATAATTTCAAATGTTCAAACAATCCCCCATTATAAAAATCTTTTTGGTGATGGGAGCCATCTTGGACTAAAAATTTCGTACAAAGTTCAGAAGGCACCAAGAGGTATTGCAGAAGCGTTTATTCTTGGAGAGGAATTTATCGGGAAGGATGATGTTACACTTATTCTGGGCGATAATATTTTTTACGGCAACCTTGATTTCTTTTATAAAGCATTGAAGACAAATAATGGGGCTACAATATTCGGTTACCGTGTACAGGATCCTGAACGCTATGGAATAATTGAATTTGATGAAAACGGGAAAGCTCTTTCAATTGAAGAAAAACCTAAGAAACCTAAATCGCAATTTGCCGTACCAGGTTTATACATTTACAATAATGAAGTGGTAAAGATTTCTAAAAATTTAAAACCCTCCGGTCGAGGGGAGCTTGAAATAACTGATGTTAACAAGGTTTACCTGGGAAAAAATGAACTGAATGTAATTCGCATAGGGCGCGGCGTTGCATGGCTCGATACCGGTACACCGGAAGCGCTTCTTCAGGCATCGAATTTTTTTGGTGTAATTGAAGACAGGCAGGGGTTGAAAGTCGCCTGCGTTGAGGAGATTGCTTATACTATGAATTTTATTAGCAGGAGTAAATTTGAAGAGCTTATCAACTCGATTCCTTCTTCTTTATATAAGGAATACCTGGTGAAACTGCTGAAAGATACTGATGGAAATTATTAAAACTGATTTTAAAGGTCTTCTGGTTATTAAACCAAAAGTTTTTGAAGACAGCAGGGGATATTTTTTTGAATCATACAGGAAGGATATTTTAGTTAACCAGGGAATTAATTTTGATTTTGTTCAGGACAACATGTCTAAATCAAAAAAGAATACTGTAAGAGGTCTTCATTACCAGGTTGGAAATTTTTCGCAGGGTAAGTTATGCCAGGTTATTTCCGGCAAAGTTCTGGATGTAGCACTCGATATAAGATTTAATTCACCAACGTTCGGGAAATACTTTTCAGAGGAACTTTCAGAGGAGAACCATTTATTGATGTGGATACCACCGGGTTTTGCTCATGGCTTTTCAGTATTATCAGATGAAGCAATATTTAAATATAAGTGTACGGCTTATTACAGCAAGACAAGCGAAAGGTCTATCTTATTTAATGATTCAGCATTAAATATAAACTGGAAAGTTGCTGATCCTGTTGTATCTGAAAAAGATCGTGCTGCAAAATTATTTAAAGATATAGATAAAGATTTTATTTTTTAGCTGAAGCAAGCTGATAAAAAGTATCAGCAGTGAAATATGTTAATAGGAGAAATTAATGAAAGTCCCGCTTTTAGATCTTAAACCCCAATATAATTCTCTCAAAGAAGAGCTTAATGAAGCAATTCTAAAAGTTGCAGAATCACAATATTTTATTCTTGGTCCTGAAGTTGAAAAAATGGAGAAGAATCTTTGCGAATATCTGAAGTGTGAATATTCAATAGGGGTTTCATCCGGTACTGATGCTTTGCTGATTGCGCTGATGGCAATTGATATAAAACCGGGAGATGAAGTTATTGTACCCGACTATTCTTTTTTTGCAACTGCAGGGGTTGTATCAAGGCTTAATGCAAAACCTGTTTTCGCCGATGTTGATCCTTTAACTTTTAATATTAATCCTGCCGATATTGAAAAGAAAATTACCTCAAAAACAAAAGCGGTGATACCTGTTCATCTGTATGGACAGAGCTGTGATATGAATGCAATAATGAGTATTGCGGCAAAGTATAAAATTAAAGTTATCGAAGATGCCGCCCAGGCAATCGGGACTCAATATAAAGATGGAAAATGCGCTGGAACTATTGGCGATATCGGGTGCTTTTCGTTTTTTCCAAGTAAAAATCTTGGATGCTTTGGCGATGGCGGATTGGTTGCAACAAATGATAAGGATCTTGCTTACAGGCTTAAAATTCTGAGAGTGCATGGCGGCGAATCAAAATATTATCATAAGATAATCGGCGGGAATTTCAGGATAGATGCTCTCCAGGCGGCTGTTATAAATGTTAAGCTTCCCTATCTCGATTCCTGGTCTGAAACGCGAAGAAGAAATGCAGCTCTTTATTCAAAATTATTTTCTGAATCAGGTTTAGCCGGAGGAGAAGGTAAAACAAATTTTGATAACAAAAATAAAGTGCTTCTTCCAAAAGCAGTTTATAAATCACCCGGAGTAAAAAATTATCATATCTTTAATCAATATGTGATAAGAGTAGAAAACAGGAATGACCTGAAGGATTTCTTAACTCAGAATAACATTGGTAGTGAGATTTATTATCCTCTTCCATTTCATCAGCAGGAATGCTTTGCGCAGCTTGGTTATAAAAAAGGAGATTTTCCTGTTTCCGAAAATCTTGCAGATACTGTTCTTGCTTTACCCATTTATCCTGATCTGGCAGATGAACAGATTAAGTATGTCGTCGAAAAGATTAATGAATTTATAAAAAGATAATTGAACTTTTCAAAATAAAAATTTGTATAAGGAAAATTTGTTTAAGGTAAGATGAAATTATTTTTTTCTTTTGTGCTGCTGTTTTTTTGTATAGATATTAATGCACAGGTGGTATTTGAGCCTCTGAACAGGGATGTGTATGAGTTTCTCGGAAATCTTGCACAAAAAGGAGTTATAGAATTTGATGATCAGCTGAAGCCTTTGCCGAGAATATATATTGCAGAAAAATTATTGCAGGCAGATTGTGAAAAATGTTTAACATCACTTGAAAAAGAGGAACTGGAATTCTATAAAAAAGATTTTGCAGATGAATTTAATTTTCTTAATGGATTTCTACTTTCAAAAAAAATGGGCATTGCTGAAAAGGATAGTAAGGAACGGCTCCGTCTATTTTTTTATAATGATGATTTATTTAAGATTTAATGTAAGCCCAATACTTGGTTTTAAAGCCGGGATCAGAGATAAAGAAAAGCTAACTCATTTCTGGAATGGAGTGTATCTTTATGGATATCTCGGTAACCATTTGGGGTTCAGTTTTGATTTCAGGGACAATACGGAAAATGGAAAAACAATTGATAAGCTGAAAGACTTTACTCCTGTTACCGGTGTAAATGCAAGATCAAGCCTTAATAGTTTTCAATACAGTGAAAATAAAATGGAATATAGTGAGGTTAAAACATCAATCTCTGCAAATTGGGATTGGGGAAACTTCACAGTTGGTAAGGAATTCTTAGAATGGGGTTATGGCGAAAGCGGTAAACTCGTGCTTTCTAATAAAGCCCCCTCATTTCCTTTTTTAAGACTTGATGTACACCCTGCAAAATGGTTAAGCTTTAATTACATTCATGCCTGGCTTGCATCTGATATAATTGATTCAAGTGATATTTATTATTCGGTATTTGGAACTGAACGCTACAGCTTCAGAGAAAAATATCTCGCTTCTCATTCGCTTACATTATTTCCTTTTGAGGGATTAAGTTTTTCTTTGGGAGAATCTGTTGTATATAGTGACAGGCTTCAGCTTCTCTATCTTATGCCTATAATGTTTTTCCGACTGGCAGATCACTATTTAAGCAGGCAGCATAATGCAGCAGGTTCAAACTCCCAGTTTTTTGCTTCCGTAAGTTCAAGGAATAATTTAAAGAATACTCATTTATATGGAACTTTATTTATAGATGAATTCACTCTCAGTGGTGCGTTTGATCCAGCAAAACAGAGAAATCAATTTGGATTTACATTTGGTAGTTCTGTTGTAGATTTGCCGGTTGACAATTTAAAGTTAACGCTTGAGTACACAAAAATATTTCCTTTCGTGTATGTTCATTTTATTCCGACTACAACTTATGAAAGCTCTTCCTATACATTAGGGCACTGGATGGGAAGCAATGCGGACCAGGTTTATGCAAGCCTTAACTACAGGTTTATAAGAGGTCTGCAGGCAAAATTCTGGGTTCAGTATATCCGTAAAGGTGATAGAGGAACAGCTTTCCAGCAGCAGTATGAAAAACCGGAGCCTCCATTCCTTTTTGGTTTACGTAATAATTATTCTTATTGTGGTTTTTCAGCAAGTTATGAATTTATCCATGAACTCTTTATCAAAGGAGATTTTCAGTATATGAAAACTTCCTCAGAACAAAGCGATAAGAGTTTTGTTGATACTACATTATCAGAGTTTTATTTTTCTGTTTATTACGGTTTGTAATTTTAAATATGATTAATAAAAAAATCTATATTGCCGGGCATAATGGAATGGTTGGATCTTCTATTCACAGGCAGCTTGAGAAATTAGGTTATAATAATCTTTTGCTCAGATCATTTAATGAACTTGATTTAAGAAAACAAACTGAGGTTGAAAAATTTTTTCTGAAAGAAAAACCTGAATATGTTATAATTGCCGCAGCTAAAGTCGGGGGCATTCTGGCTAATAATACTTACCGTGCCGAGTTCCTTTATGATAACCTGATGATCCAGAATAATCTTATTCATTCATCTTATCTTGTTAATGTTGAAAAATTAATTTTTCTCGGCAGTTCGTGTATCTATCCCAAGCTTGCACCACAGCCGCTTAAAGAGGAATATCTTCTTTCCGGTTACCTTGAGTACACAAATGAGCCTTATGCTGTTGCTAAAATCGCCGGAATAAAAATGTGCGAGAACTATTATAAACAGTATGGGTCTGATTTTTTTTCTGTTATGCCGACAAATTTATACGGCGTAAATGATAATTTTGATCTTAAAACATCTCACGTTCTTCCGGCATTGATAAGAAAATTCCACGAAGCGAAAACTGATAAAAAGAAAAAAGTTATCCTCTGGGGAACAGGAAAACCATTAAGGGAATTTCTTTATGTTGATGATCTTGCGGAAGCAGTTGTTTACCTGATGGAAAAAATTAATGCAAATAATATTTATGAAAAAGGAATTACTCATTTAAATATCGGAACAGGCAAGGATCTTTCAATCTCTGAACTGGCTTCGTTGATTTCAGAAGTTATTGGATTCAAAGGTGAGATTGAATATGATGCTTCCAAACCCGATGGTACTCCCAGAAAATTACTTGATGTTTCAAGAATTAATGAATTAGGATGGAAATATAAAACGGAATTGAGAGAAGGAATTGAATTGACATACAAATGGTATTTAAACTCCATTAAAAATTAGAAATTAAAAATTAAAAGAGAATAATGGATTCTGGTTTAGGGGATAGGTTATTCAAATTTGCTGTTGATTCAATAAAATTTTTAGGAACATTTTCCAAAGTACCCGAAGCTAATGTTGTAAGATATCAACTGGCAAAATGTTCTACATCATCAGGAGCAAATTACGATGAAGCACAAGCTGCTTCTTCTAAAGCGGATTTTAGTTATAAAATGAAAATTTCTTTAAGAGAAATGAGGGAATCGAATTATTGGATGAGGGGTTTGTATTGCCGTAAAATTTGGTGATCAAGCTGAAGCAATTAGATTACAAAATGAATCAGCCGAATTAAAAAATATTTTGGGCTCAATTTGTAGTAAATTTTAATTTTTAATTTATAATTTTTAATTTGATACCATGAAAGCACTTATCACTGGTATTACCGGTCAGGATGGAAGTTATCTTACAGAAATTCTTCTTGAAAAAGGATATGAAGTTCACGGAATAATCCGTAGAAGCAGTTCTTTTAATACAGGGAGGATAGATCATCTTTATAATGATGACAGTATCCGTAATAAAAAAATGTTTCTGTATTATGGCGACCTTGTTGATACAAGTAACCTAAACAGGCTTCTGGAAAAAATAGAACCCGATGAAATTTATAATCTTGCTGCGCAGAGTCATGTTAAAGTTTCTTTTGAAGTCCCGGATTATACTGCACAGGTAGATGCTCTCGGCACTCTCCGTTTTCTTGATGCAATAAGAGAAGTTGGTTTAAGAAAAGTTAAATTTTACCAGGCATCAACAAGCGAGCTTTTTGGAAAAGCGCAGGAGATTCCCCAGAATGAAAAAACTCCTTTTTATCCGCGCTCACCCTATGGAGTTGCAAAACTTTACGGCTACTGGATAATTGTTAATTACCGTGAAGCTTATAATATTTTTGCTTCAAACGGAATTTTATTTAACCACGAATCACCCCGGCGGGGTGAAACTTTTGTCTCCAGGAAAATTACACGTGCTGCAACCAGGATTATAACCGGTCTGCAGGATAAACTTTTACTCGGGAATCTTGATGCTAAAAGAGATTGGGGTTTTGCACCGGAGTATTGTGAGGGAATGTGGAGGATACTTCAATATAAAAATCCTGAAGATTTTGTTCTTGCAACCGGCGAAACGAGAACCGTAAGAGAGTTTACAGAATTATCATTTAAAGAGCTGGGTATTGAACTTAAGTGGGAAGGAAAGAAGGAAAAAGAGATCGCAAAAATAAAAAGCGTTAATCTTGATATCGCAGGGAAATTAATTAGCAATGAGGTTGTTAAAAGATCAAAGTTTAAATTAAATGAAAAGCTTAAAGCAGGAACAACTGTTATAGAAATTGATCCGAATTATTACAGACCGACTGAAGTTGAATTATTAATAGGGGATGCATCCAAAGCTAAAAAGCTGCTCGGCTGGAAAGCTAAAACTAAATTTACAGAGCTTGTTAAGCTTATGGTTAAATCTGATCTTGAAAAAGTTTTGATGAGGGGGTATTAAATTTTTTTATTTTTCTTCTTGTAATGAAAATAAAAACCGTAATAATAATTAAAGATAATGCAGCCATATAAGGATAAAAATTAAACTTTGTTTTTAATTTAATCTTATCAGTATTTCCACTTAAAATAAATGCACTCCAGAAATAAGGATTGGGGGAATAATTTTTTATAAAGTCTATTTTAGCCTGCCTCATTGCTTCATCTTTATCATATCCTTCACTCAGTTTTTTATAAAGAAGTGTCATCAGCTTTGAAGTATATTTATCATTTACCTCCCACAAGGAAACAATCACACTTTTTGTTCCGGCCTCAAAAAAAGCTTTGGTCATTCCAATAATTCCTTCGGAAGCATCAACATTACCTAAACCTGAATTGCACGAGCTTAACACTACCAGGTCGCTGTTAAGCTTAAGCTGAACAATTTCTCCCGCTTCAAGAAATCCATCATTCTTTTTATCATTATAGTTTGAAAAGAAAATCACAGGCTGCTTATTAAACAAAAATGAATGTGTGGAAAGATGAATTATTTTTGAGAGTTCCGCATTTTCTTTTAAAGCTTGTTTCGGTAGCCTCATTGTCAGTCAGGATACGATCTGCATTTATTAAGTTGCTTACCTGGGATATTTCCTCACCGGAATATTTCAATGGAAGCATTGCAACATTTCTCGGAAGCCCTCCCGATTCCTCCAGCAAACCTCGTCTTTCAGCATACTGGTTGCTTGTAGAATTTATTTTGGGATTCCCGGCAATCAAAATTTTATCGTCGTTCTTTTAAATTATTTTTTTTCTGGTGAATAAAAACCCGTGCTGAAGGAGTGTACGAAAAGCTGTAGTGATAAATCAGGTAATCTTTATCAGTATAATTATAGGAACTCTGCTTTTCATCAAAAGCAGCGATAAGAAAATCTAACGGCATTGAGACTAATTCTGACGGGAGTGAAACAATAATCCTGCTTCCATCAGGTATTTCCGTAAAAATATTTTTTAAAAGTACATTGTAAAACCTGTTCGCTTCTTTTGCATTGAATGAAAATAAATCCTGGTTGTAAAAGGCATCCTGGTTTTTGCCTTTTGCATTAAAATAGGGAGAGATATTATCTTTAAGCTTTATTACCTCAACTCTCCCGGCATTAATTTCAAATTGTTTAAAATCATTTTCTGTTACCAGGAAGGCGAAAGTTTTTTCATTTGTTAAATAAAATGATAAGAAATATTCTTTATCTTCTAAATTTTTCTGAACATCGGATATAGAAATTTGATTCTGTTTATTAAGGTATGTTTCAATCCCGGGATTTTCAGAGATTAGTTGTTCTTTAAAAGCCGCATATTCTGTTTTAACACGTTTCACTTTTTCTTCATCATATATCCCCGAATGAATTATCCACTCGTAATCATAAATCTTATCAAGCTTTGTTTTATCATTTAAAATTGTTTGCAGCTTTAGGTTATTAAGGTTCTGAACCATATTTCTTGAACGGGACTTGTCTATTAATTCAAAAGCTTCTTTATATTTATTCTGCTTTAAATAAAATGAAGCGAAGGAATCATAAACATCTTTTCGGGAAGAGAAATATGAAATCTGAACCTCACTCTCTTCAAACAAAGGACGGGAAACATCTTCAATCAAATCTTCGGCTGATTTATAATATGATTCTGCAAGAGTGGTAAAATTATTTTTATCATAAAGCTTCGCCAGTGAAAACGCAGATTCAACCTGCAGATTAAATTCATTTAACCCGCGTGATATATCCAGAGCATCTTTATATAAACTTTCTGCTTTTTTGAAACCTGCCGTTTCATTCTCAGCCGATAATAAAATAATATCTCCTTCAACAATTTTTGCTCTTGCCTGCAAATATTTGAATGAATTTTCTTTTGCAATTTTTTCGGCTGCCGAAATGTTTTCAAAAGCACTCTTATAATTTTTCTTTTTCATTTGCAAAGCAGCAAGGTCGGTAAGTATTAATGATTCCTCATATGGGATTGAATTTTTTGATGAAAGTTTAAGGGCTTCATTAAAATATTTTTCCGAAATATCCAGGCTGTCAAGATCAAAATATGATAAAGCAATTTTATGATTCATATCTGTAAGCAGAAAGGGATTACCGGATTCATCAGCGAATTTTTTTGCCGATGAATAGTATTTAATTGCGCTGTTAAACCGGTCCAGGTTATAATTCAAAGTTCCAAGTCCCGAATTAATTTCTGCGCTTAAAGAAACCTCTTTTATTTCAGCAGAAATTTCCTGCGCTTTCCTGTAATACTGAATTGCTTTTGTAAAGTTTGAAAGGTTTTGATAAACATCTGCTATACCGGTTAAATTGAGAACCTGTGATCTTTTGTTATCACCTGCAAACTCCAATCCTTTTTCGTAATTATTTAGAGCCGATTTATAATTAAAAAGACTCATATAAACTTTGCCCAGGTTATTTAAAAGCAAAGACAACCTATTACGGTTATTCATCTTTTCAAAAAGACCAAGACAGTTTAAGTAATTTATTTTTGCTTCTGGAAGTTCATTTGTGAAAGTGTAAGAGACTCCAAGTTCAGAATAAGCAGTTGCAAGATTTTCAAAATCTTTAATCGATGATGTAATATTTATTGCTTTATTAAAATTTTCACGTGCCTCTTCAACCCTCCCGGAGATGTCTTCAATTATTCCAATATTAATATCAGCTTTTGCTTCATTCTGTTTATCAGAATTATCTGTCGATATTTTTAAACCTTCATTGTAAAACTTAGACGCATTTTCATAATCTCCGGAAAGAAAAAACAAGGAGCCATGTGCAAGCCGGCTTTTTGCAATGAACCATTTATCATTTGAAAATAATTTTTCCGCTCTAAGTAAAATTTTACCCGCATTTTCATAATCGCCGGTGTTTCTGTAAGCATAAGAAAGCTGGTAAAAAATATTATTATCAGAGGAATCTTTTATTAAAGCTTCATTGAAAAATTTTAATGCAGTTTCATAGTTTCCTTTGGAACTGCTTAACAAGCCGTTTATAAAATCTTTATAATTAAAATTTTCTTTTTTATTTTTTTCTTCAATGGAAGAAATTTTATTTACTGCTGAAGCTGCAAAAACCAGCTCTTCAAAATATGGAAGATAAGTTACCGCGTTTGAAAAAGATTTAAATAGAGTATCATACATTGTCTTGTATTCCTGATTCTTTTTCAGCAGGAGGGCATTAAGAAAAGAAGTCTGGTAGCCTTTTGGGAGTTCTTGTAAGTTTTTATCAGAAATATTTTCTGAGCTGATAATATAAAAATGATATTTGCTCAAAAGATTTTTGTTCCACCCCGAGTTTTTAATTTCACCATTGAGCGAGTCTAAATTAAAAGTATATTTAATCTGGTATGGAGAAAACCCATTTTGATCTGAATCAGTTTTGCCGGGGTTAAATAAGAAGAGAAGAACGACTAAAAATAATATGGATATTTTTCCTGCCTGACGGCCGGCAGGTGTAAGAGAATCTAACACAACTTATTCCAGTTCATTTAATATACTGCGGGCTTCCGACATTTTGCTTCCTTTTTCTTCAACTACAAGGTTTAGATATTTTTTTGCAGTTTCATTATCGCCAAGCATCAGGCTCGCTTTCGCAGAGTAGAAATATGAATTATATGTTATATCGGGGAATCTTCCGGAAGTATTTTTTTCAATACAAAGCTGTAAGTTCTTTAATCCATTTGCAGCATCTTCTTTATCGAATGATTTGAATAAGCCGATAAAGTTTTTATCTGCTTTTTCAAGATATGCGAGCCCTAAAATGTAATGTGAATAAAATATAGTTTCATCTTCAGGATTTTTATTAATGTCCTGCCGTAAAAAAATAATTGCTTTATCAAAATTATTATCCTCAAGAGCTTTTAAACTTTCCTGGAATTCGTTTGTGGCTCTCCCTCTGTTAACAGAATATTCGGATTTGTCCGCTAAAGATGCCAGTTGATAATTATCAGGCGAAGTTAAATTAGAAACCAGGATTAACGAGAGATAGATTAATCCTGCAACAACAACAGAAGTGAAAGCATATAATGGTGTTCTATTTGTTCGGGGTTTTAGAATTGAAGGTGGAGCTTCCTTTGTCTGGTTTGAATATTCTGAGTTAAATTTATCCGCGACAAATATTTCGGCTTCATTATATTCTTCATTAAGTAACTTAAAATCTTCTCTGCACTTTACGCAATCCTTAATATGCATTTCAATTTCCGGAAGCCTGCTTTTTAATTCTTTGTTTTCAGGTTCCATATTGTTCTTATATAAAACGTAATCTCCAAGAACTCCCCAAGAAAGATGTTTTGATTTAAAAACTGATCCTAGTTTCAGGTAAGCGTCATATAGTTTTTTAGCTTCGGGGTCTTCTTTAATTAAGGAGTTAAGCAGAGATTTATCTTCAGCAGATAAACTCATTTTTTCAAGAAGCTCTTTTAATTTCTCAATATTGTTCATAGTTATTTCTGTATTTCAATGACTATAGTAAAAGCTTTTTTCGGAAAGTGACAAACTATAATTTATCTTTAAGCTCCTCTATTGTACGATAAAACATTTTTTTAACAGCATCTTCCGATTTATTCAGAATCTCGGCTATTTCATTAAATTTCAAATCTTCATAAAATCTGAGTTTTATGATCTTCTGTTTATCTTCACTCAACAATTTAAGAACTGAAAGTATCTTGTCTGCATCAACGGTATCCCCCGGGTTTGAAGAATTTTCTTTAAGATAATATACTTCATCAATATCAATCATTTTGCGGATTTTATTTTTCTTATACCAGTTAACGAAATTTAAAAACAGAACACGTCTTAACCAGAATTCGAGATTTTCAACTTTATGATACTGTTCGGCGAATGATAAGTAAACATTATTTGAAAGATCTTCTACATCTTCCTTATTAATAATTTTGCCCTGGTTATATTTTGAATTGAAATAACTGTATGAAATATTCCTCACATAAACTGAAAGCTCGTTGAATGCTTTTGAGTCCCCTTCACGCGCTGAGTTAAACAGAAAATCAAGCTCTTTTTGTGTAAAATTTATGTAATTTAATTTCTCAGAACTCAAATTCGATGTGTCACTTTAAATGAATAATAACTACTATAGTTTAATGAAACTAAGGTACTTTAACAATATGGTTTTTATACGCAAAGCAATTTTTCTTTTTACATTCGCTGCTGGTATGATGTCCTATGCCCAGCCCCAATTAGAAATTTATCCTGATGAGATGGAATTTGAAGATGTCTTTAACAGGTTAGAAAATGTTTATTTTATAAACGAGGGGGACACTCAGTTACGTATAGACTCAATAGTTTACAAGAATGATTTGTACAGTATCAGGTTTAGTAACCAGTATTTGCTTCCCTTTTATATTCAACCGATGGATACAGTTATGATGGACTGTATTCTGGCAGGATATTATTATGTCCCTTCCACTGATACACTTGATACAATGTATGTTTACAGCAGCAGTATAAACGGTACCGAAGGTATTAAAATTAAAATTGATTACTATGATAATAACTATGGTCAGGGGGAAATAAACGGGTTTATAACAGATTCAGTTTCCAGTCCAATTGCAAATTCAAAGGTATATTTTTTTTACGATGGTAATTATATAATTCATTCTGCTACATCAGATAACAATGGATATTATTCAGCTGTTCTTCCACCCGGAGATTACCTGGTGGCTGCTCAAAAAGATTCATACTATGTTACTTTTTTTGATCAGCAGTTTGATCCTTTAAATGGTGAATTTATTAATCTTGAAAATGATTCAACGAAGAGTGTTAATATTATCCTGCCTAAAGAAGAAACAACATCAAATTCTGTTTCAGGAATGATATACGATTCTCTCTCCGGCACTCCATTGAATAAAGGATTAGTAATTGTAAGAAGCGGTAATCACACCCCTACTAAAAATGCTAGTAAGTTATATTCTTCTGTTGTACCCAATGGTATTTATACTACTTTTATAAGCAGAGGTTCATACAATGTAAATAATATTATAGAGCCGGGTTATTATTATATACAATCATTTTCGGATTACTTTGTACCTACCTATTACAGTAAATCTGCATTGCCACAAATTTTCTGGCAGGGAGCTGATTCCGTATATATAGGATCTGCAGTTAATGATCGCAATATTTTTATGCCGCGTGATTCCTCTCTGGGGGGAGGAAATGCTTTAGGTTCTGTAAGTGTTAATCTGCGGTCTGTAGATTCTGTTTCAGATGTTATTGTTTATGCTCATCCTTTAAACAATGAAAGTTCAGTTTTTAATTATTCTTTTGTTTCGCAAAATGGAAATTTTAAAATTCCATTTCTTCCTTATGGGAATTACAAACTTGTTGCTCAAAAAATTGGTTACTATGATGGTTATAGTTCTGAATTCATTATAGATTCACTTAATACAAGCATCGGTAATCTTGATATAACACTTGTTCCTCTTTCAGTGGATGAGGAACCGGCAATTCCTGAAAATCATATACTATTGTATAATTATCCTAATCCTTTTAATCCTGAAACAACAATTGGATTTTCTATTCCTTTTTCTTCTGATGTTGAAATTAAAATTATTAATATGCTTGGCGAAGATGTTAGAACTTTGATAAAAGAATATCTCAGTGCGGGAAAATACGGGGTTGTTTTTAATGCCGGAAATTTATCATCCGGTACATATTTTGTTATTTTGAAAACTAATATGGGCACCACAGCACAAAAAATTATTTTGTTAAAATAATTTAAACTTAAAAGTTAAATTATTTCACAAATATGTATTTTTGAATTCCAGTCTGTTAAACCAAACACATTAACTCCCCATTGTAACTAAACTCAATTCAATCTTTTTTAATTATAGTTATTATAAAAACGATTTAAGTGTTAACTAAAATTAAAGGATTAGAAAATGAGAAAAATATTATATCTTTTAACAATTCTATTAATTTGTTCACCGTTTATTCAATCCCAGGAAAAAACGAATATAAAACATCATGCTTTCTCAGGCACTTTAATGTTTGGTGCAGATGCAGGTTTTACCTGGGGTATTACTGATTACGATGAATTGAAACCACAGATTGAAGGACGCGGATTGCTGGAATATTTTTTCCCCGCAACATCTGCCGGTATTTTTGGAATTAGAGCTTTTATGAGTGCAGGTTATGTTGGTGGAAAAGATAACGATCTAAGCCCTAATGAATTCAGAACAAATATGGTTGATCTCGGGGGAGGCTTCACCTATAATTTTTCAATTCAGGATGCAGTTTTTCCATATATTTTTCTGGGCGCATCACATTTATGGTTTAATCCAAGAGATAATAATGATAATGCACTTCCTTATGCCGGAAGAAATTTTAAAGTTACTGAAGTTAATTATCATGCTGAGGGAGGTTTCCGGTTCCTGCTTTCGAAAGCAATTAATGCAAATTTTAATGTTGGGGTTCAGTTCAGCCCTAATGATAATTGGGATGGATACCCTCCGAACGGCAACAATGATTTTTTGATTCATACCAGGATTGGAATTGCATACTCTCTTTTTACAGAAACAGATTCTGATAAAGATGGAGTGATTGATTCCAAAGACCAATGTCCGGATACACCGGAAGGAGTTTTGGTTGATGAATTTGGATGTCCTCTGGATTCTGACGGCGATGGCGTTCCCGATTATCTTGATAAATGTCCAAATACTGAAAGAGGAATGGAGGTAGATGAAAACGGATGTAAAATAGATTCCGATGGAGATGGAGTTGTTGATAAGTTAGATAAATGTCCTAATACTCCTAAAGGCGAAAAAGTAAATGAATCCGGATGTCCTGATTCAGATGGAGACGGAGTTTATGACAATTCAGATAAATGCCCTAATACGCCCAAAGGTGCGCCTGTAGATGCAGATGGATGCCCGAAAGATTCTGACCATGATGGTGTACCGGATTATAAAGATGAATGCCCGAATACTCCAGCCGGGACCCAGGTTGATGAAGTTGGCTGTGCAAAAGCAGACACTGTAACTGTAAGCTTGGTTTTACAGGGTGATACTAATTTCGAATTCAATAAAGATCAGCTTCTGCCTAATGCTTATCCTGTATTAAATGATTTAGCGGAAACTATGAAGAAAGATCCTGATAAAAGATGGCAAGTTGTTGGGTATACAGATGCAATCGGATCTGATTCTTACAATATGGATCTTTCAAGAAGAAGAGCTCAGTCTGTAGTTAATTATCTTGTAAGCCAGGGGGTTAAAAGCAGTCAGCTTGAAGTTGTTCCTATGGGAGAATCTCAGCCGATTGCTACGAACGATACCCAGGAAGGTAGAGCTATGAACAGGAGAGTTGATATAAAGCAGATAAAATAGTGGTAGTTTACTGCCTATTTTTTTAAGGGACGGAAAATTTTTTCCGTCCTTTTTTATTTTAAATTTTAGAAATTGAAATAATAAGTTTACATTTAAAACGTTATTTATAAATCTATTGTTTAATAAGGGGTTTCCCCAATGAAGTTTTTATATACGGTTATTTTTATTTCTCTCATAACTTCTTGCCATTTTTTTCCGCAGAGTCAATCGGGAAAAAAATTCCACGCATACTCGGGTACAATGGTCTTAACAGCTGAAGGCGGTATTACGCTGGCATATACTGACTATAAAGGTAACGATTTCGACTACCTCGGTAAGGCATCGGTTGAATATTTCTTCCCTACAAATTCACTCGGAGCTTTTGGATTAAGAGTTTTTTCAGGCGGTGGTTTTATAGCAGAACAGGATGCCGCAAAAATTCCTGATTATTTTAGAACGCAGCTTAATTTTTTAGGAACAGGAATAGTCTATACTCTTTCTCTGGGGAACTCAGTATTTCCATATAGTTTTGCAGGACTCTCATATTTATGGTTTGATCCCCATGGAAGAAATAATGTAAGATTAGAAAATAATAGCAGAGGTAATTACAAAAGAAATGAAATTAATCTTAACGGAGAAATAGGACTGCGGATATTGATTGCTGAAAACTTATCTTTTAATATAAACGGTGCATTATATGTTAGCCCGAATGATAACCTTGATGATATTAAAGCCGGTGAAAAAACGGATTTATTTTATTCAATTAATGCCGGTTTTTCTTTTTCATTTTTTAATAAAAAAGATAGCGATGGAGATGGAGTTGAAGATGATAAAGATATGTGTCCTGATACTCCCATTGGAATCCAGACGGATGAATTTGGATGTCCGATAGATTCAGATAAAGACGGTGTGCCGGATTATTTAGATCAGTGCCTTGATACTCCATTTGGTGTAAAAGTGGATATGTACGGTTGTCCTTTAGATTCGGATGGTGATCTGGTTAAAGATTATCTTGATTTATGTCCTAATACTCCGCCGGGAGTTAAAGTAGATAAATCCGGTTGTCCACTGGATTCAGATAATGATGGAGTTCCCGATTATCTTGATAAATGTTCTAATACACCTTCTGATGTTGTTGTAAACAAAGATGGCTGCCCGCTCGATTCCGATCTTGATGGTATTCCTGATTATTTAGATCAATGCCAGAATACGCCGGCTGGCGACCAGGTTGATGAATATGGATGCAGCTTGGTTAAAGAAATGGTTTTAACTGCCGGAACTAACTTTGCCTTCAATAGTTCTGAACTTCTTAGTTCGGCTTACCCCGAGCTTGATAAGCTCATCGAAATAATTAAACGAAACCCGGAAAGCAGATGGCGGATTGAAGGGCATACAGATAGTAAGGGAACCGCGGATGTTAATAAAAGAATTTCCAGAGAAAGGGCTGAATCTGTACTTAATTATTTTATTTCTAAAGGATTAAATAAAAACAGGTTTGAAATTGTTGGTTTTGGGGAAGATTACCCGATTGCAGATAATTCAACAGAGGAAGGAAGAGCAAAAAACAGAAGGGTTGCTATTATAAGAGTAGATTAGAAAAAAAATATTATCCTGAATTGATGTGAAAATAATTTTAAAAACTAAATTCTATAAATAAATATTTTATGAGGTTATAATGTTTGATGATAATTATAAATTTACCTGTGTTGACAGGTTCCTTAAATATGTAAAATACGATACTCAATCTGATGAAGATTCCCAATCTTTCCCAAGTTCCGGGAAACAAAAAATACTTTCCAAAGATCTGGCGGAAGAATTAAAAAAAATAGGTTTAAAAGATGCACAGATGGATGATTGGGGTTATGTTATGGCAACGCTTCCATCTAATACAAATAAAAAAGTTGCAACCATTTCATTTATTGCTCATGTTGATACTTCTCCTTCTGTAACAGGTAAAGGCGTTAACCCTGTTACTCATAAAAATTACCTGGGTGGAGATATTAAACTTGCAAACGGCGGATTGGTTATTAAAGAGAGTGAAAATCCCGATCTGAAAAATATGAAAGGTTTTGATATAATAACCACTGATGGAACAACCCTGTTAGGGGCGGATAACAAAGCTGGTGTTGCTGAAATTATGGATGCGGTTAATTATTTAATATCTCATCCTGAAGTAAAACACGGTACGATAAAAGTATGTTTTACTCCCGATGAGGAAGTCGGACGCGGGACGGAAAAAATAGATTTAAAAAAACTTGGTGCCGATTATGCATACACCGTTGATGGTTCAAGCAGAGGTGAAATTGAATTTGAAACTTTCTCAGCCGATGCCGTTGTCATGAAATTTTTAGGAAAGAATATTCATCCCGGTTATGCAAAAGGACAAATGATTAATTCAATAAAAATTGCTTCTTCTTTTATTGACAGTCTGCCAAAAGAAAAATTATCTCCTGAAACAACTGAAGGCAGAGAAGGTTATGTTCATTGCACATCTTTTAATGGAAATGAAGAATTAACAACTCTTAAATTTATTATCAGGGATTTTGCAACGGCTAAATTAAAAGAATATGAAAATTTCTTAAAAGATTTAGCTGAAAAAACAGTTGTAAAATTTCCCGGTGCAAAACTGGAGTTTGAAATAATAGAACAGTACCGGAATATGCGTGAGATTCTTGATCATCATCCCAAAGTAATTGAGTATGCTAAAGAAGCAATGACGAACCTTGGAATAAAAACCATAATGCATCCGATAAGAGGCGGTACGGATGGTTCAAGATTATCCTTTATGGGTTTACCCACACCCAATATATTTGCAGGTGAACATAGCTTTCATTCACAATTAGAGTGGGTGGCAGTACAGGATATGGAAATGGCTGTTAAAACTATTGTTGAAATTGCAAAAGTTTGGGAAGAGAAAATTTAGACAATTTTATGAAGGGGAGTTTAAAACCAGAGTTGATGAGCCCTGCAGGGGACTGGACAATGCTAATAGCAGTTGTTAAAGCCGGCGCTAATGCAGTTTATTTTGGTATTGATAAATTAAATATGCGTTCAAAAGCCGGCAATTTTAGAATTGATGAATTGCATGATATCGTTTCATTCTGTAAAAAAAATAATGTTAAAACGTATCTTACTTTAAACACAATAATTTTTGAAGAAGAATTAAACGAGGTTGATGAAATAATTTCTGCAGCTAAAACTGCGGGAGTTAATAGAATAATCTGCTGGGATATTGCTGTTGCTGAAAAATGCAAAGAACACAAAATACCTTTCTGCTTTTCTACCCAGGCTTCGGTTTCAAATTCTTTAAGTGCCAATTTTTATAAATCGCTTGGTGCTTCAAGAATTGTTTTAGCTCGTGAATGTTCACTTGCCGAAATAAAAAAAATCAGGGAGAATACTGATATTGAAATAGAAACATTTATTCATGGAGCTATGTGTGTTGCTGTAAGCGGAAGATGTTTTATGAGCCATCATCTTTTTAATAAAAGTGCAAACAGGGGAGATTGTATTCAACCCTGCAGAAGAGAATATAAGGTATCTGTCCCTTTGGGAGAGGTTTATGATCCAATAATAAAAAGATCTATGCTGATAGGAGATGACTATGTTTTATCTGCTAAAGATCTTTGTACAATAGAGTTTATTGATAAACTGATTGAAGCGGGTATTAATTCTTTCAAAATAGAAGGAAGAAAAAGAAGCCCTGAATATGCTGCAAGAGTAACATCTGTTTACAGAAGGGCGATTGATCTTTATTATGAAAAGAAATTGACGGATGAAATAAAGAAAAATTTATTAAAAGAACTTGAAGAAGTTTACAACCGTGGATTCTCATCAGGATTTTATTTTGGCCAACCTTCTTCTGAAGATTATGCTGATATTTATGGAAGCAAAGCAACAACTAAAAAAGAATTTATCGGTAAAGTTCTTAATTATTATAAAAGAAAGAAGATTGCTTACGTGCAATTAGAAACCGGAAAATTAAAGACCAATGACGACATAATAATAACAGGTCCGACTTCAGGAGTGGTAAATCTGAAACTTGATAAAATTCTGATTGATGAAAAACCTTTTAACGAAGCGGGCAAAGATGAGAAAATTACTTTTCTATGTCCTGAGCTTGTCAGGCATAATGATTCGGTATATTTAATTTCGCATATTAATGCAGGTTAGGTTTAATCGGAAGTCCAATCGCTAATAATATTTTAACTATCTTTTATTTCCTGCCCGAACTGAAGTATATATCCATTGTTATCGTAAATGGCGAATTCCCTCATACCATATTTAAAATTTTCAACCGGGTAAACAATCTTTGCTTTCTCTTTAAGTCTTTCCCAGATTTCATCAACATTTTCTGTGTGAAAATAAAACGAGCCTGTAAAATCCGGTTTATCAAAAGTAATATGAAGGTTTGGTAATGAGACCATAATCTCAACTTCACCGTTTGATAATGAAGCCCAGCCTGCATCAGAGGAATTGCATTTAAATCCGATAGCGTTTACATAAAAATCAATTGTAGCTTTTAAATTCCTGGTATAAAGCATTGGGATTAGTTTTTTAATTTTTGTACTCACAGTTCTCACATTTAAATAATTTGAATTAAATTTATTCCTCAGCTATCAGGTACAGCTTGCTGTTTTCAATTTTATAAATCATCGGGGTAATCATAATTTTCGGATATCTTAAACGAAGTCTTTTAGCTTCACTGATTACAAAATCAGTTTCATTTCCAATTTCAAACATCGGTGCAAAATTATTAAAATGTTCTTCCGCAGATTCTTCAGTCCATCCTGCATTTTCAACTAAGCCCTTAATAAATAATTCTTTCCTTGAAATAAGGTTTACCATTCCGCAGTTGTTGTGCCCGATTAGAGCAATATGTCCTAAGTTCCCAACTGCAATTGCGTATGAAACTTTAAACTCGCTGTACCTGAGGTTTGCGCCCCCCGCACGGATAATAAAAGCAAAGTTATCCGGAATGTGCAGATGTTTCCTGTTATCCATACACATTCCTATTAAAAGTTTTGCCTGGGAATAAGTATCAAATTTCTTATCAAGGTTATGATACTCCAGCAGCAAACCAATAGGTGTTTGCCGGTATTGTTGAAAAATGTCTTCCGGTTTTGAAATATCAATCAGGTTATTCATTATTTTTATTTGAGTATAAGTTTAAGATCATCAAATATTTTATAAACTATTTCTATTCGGGCGTTTGCAAAATATTCATTATTTGAATCGGCAGTTTGAATGCAGTTGGCAAAATAATAAACATTTTCTTTAGTCTCGAGATATCCGACATACCAGCCGATGTTTTTATTATCCTGTTGACCCCAACCAGTTTTAGCTCTTAAAACATAACCAAGAGTATCTTTGGCCATCATTATATTTTTAACAATATCTATTGATCTTTTAGAAAAAGGAAGATTATCATCGTGAAACCTCTTAAGAAAATTAATCTGCTCCTCGGGTGTAATTTTTAATCCACCGCTTAACCAAAACTGGTCTATTCCTCCCGAAGTATCTTTATTTCCATAGCCTGCTTTATCGAGCCAATACTTCATTCTCTCTCCGCCAACGCGTCTTGCAAGCTCCTGGTAATACCAAACCGCTGAATATTTAAAAGCAGATTTTAAATTATGATCCTGGTTCCAGGCAGCAACCTGCCGTTTAACACTATCCCAGGGAATAACGAAATTCTCATCTTTAATTACTCCGGTTTCCAAACCAATTAACGAATTACATATTTTAAATGTTGAGGCAGGTGTAAATTGTTTTTTAAACTGTGATTGATTATAAAAAACATATTTATCATTATTCTGATCGTAAATTACAAATGAGCCTTCAACATTAAACTGATCATAAAATTTTTTAAAATCATTTCTTATTTCTGAATTTTGTTTTTGTCCTGATAAAATTCCTGTAAAGGTAATAATTATTAATATAAAGAGTTGTTTTGTGTTTAGATTAATCATCATCCTTTTTCTTCGGCTTTTTTATTTTCGATAGTTTGTTTTTCCTCGCCCGTTTTTTTATTGATACAGATTTTACAATTGTTGCTCCTTCCATTATTTGTTTCGGGTCTTTTACTTTTAAAAGAGAATTTTTGTAAGCTTCTTTTATAAGTGTTCTTACATATGCTTTGGGAAAATCCTTTTTATTCTTTACAAGTGTGTACCTGTATTGATTTCCCTGACCGTGCAGAATTTTTTTTGGATCTGATATTTCATTTCCCCAGTAAAATCCAAAGTGAACGTTATAGCTTGTTCGTCCGACTGCAACAGAACAAAATGTATGTCCCACTCTATCTGTCGGTGACCAGCCAAAAGCAACCGCATTATAATTGTCATAAATTAATTCATTCGCATTTGGATATAACTTCCAAACAAATTCTCTTAACCATAAAGCTTTTTCTTTTATTTCGTCAGGGAATGGAGCGAGAAATTTGAGAAGATCTTTTGTCTGTTCAATACTCATTAAAGAAGCTTATAATTGAGAAATAATATTGGAATAATCTACGCACAATATTGTTGATAATTTTTTTAGAGGCAAGCTTAGTATAACTTTTCGTAGTTCAGGACTCCAGTCCTGAATTATCCCATAAAAATGTAATTACAACATTTACTTGCACAATAGTTTTACCTATTTACTCAGATTTAGAAATCTGAGCTACGATTTGTAGATACATAAACTACTTTGATAACCTTCCCCAAATCTTTAAATTAACACTTCAATTTGATTGTATGATTGAATGGTTGAATGTTTTTAACCTTCTCCATATCATCTAAACTTTTTTACATTTTTAACTTTATTCGGAAAGCTATGCGATTTAGTAAATCTTTTATACCAACTTTAAGAGAAACACCAAGTGATGCTGTAGTTACAAGTCACATTCTAATGCTTCGTTCAGGCATGATACGGATGGTATCGGCAGGGATTTATTCTTTTCTTCCAACCGGTTACCGTGTGATAAGAAAGATAAGCGAGATAATAAGAGAAGAGATGAATGCAATCGGGGGACAGGAATTTCATCTGCCTGCTCTTAACCCGAAAGAGATATGGGAGGAAACCGGGCGTGTCGAGGCATTCGGCGACATTCTTTTCCAGGTTAAAAACCGGGAGTATGTGCTTGCACCAACTCACGAAGAGATAATGACTTTCCACGCAAGAAATGTTTTAAAATCCTACAAAGACTTTCCGCAGATCTGGTACCAGATTCAAACCAAATTCAGGAATGAACCGAGACCGAGAAGCGGTGTTATAAGAGGCAGGCAGTTCCTTATGAAAGATGCCTACTCATTTGATATTTCACCGGAAGGACTTGATAAATCCTACCAGCTTCACGACCAGGCATACCGGAAAATTTTTGACAGGTGCGGATTAAAATATTTTGTTGTCGGTGCATCAAGCGGTGCAATGGGTGGAAGCGGCTCAGAGGAGTTTATGGTTCAATCGGATGCAGGCGAAGATACTGTTGCGCACTGTGATAACTGCGGATATGCTGCAAATGTTGAAATCGCAGTGTCCAAAGTTGAAGCTAGAGGGCGGGAGGAAAGAAACGAGAAGTTAAAGGAGATTCACACGCCAAAAATCAGGTCGATTGATGAGCTTTGTGAATTTCTGAATATAAAAGAAACACAATGTGCAAAGTCGAGGATTTATGTTCACGAAGGAAAGCCTGTTTTAATTTTTATGCTTGGCAATGAGGAAGTAAATGAATCCAAGCTTGAAAAATATCTTGGTGGAGCCGTAAGACCTGCGCATCCTGAAGAGCTTATTGCGTTTACAGGTGCTGAAGCGGGCTCAATTGGTCCTGTTGGATTTGAAGGAAGAATTATTTCAGACTTAAGATTAAAAGATGCAAACAATCTTTATAGCGGTGCCAACAAAACAGATTATCACTACGGTGGTATAGATTTCAAAAGAGATGCAAAAAATATTGAATATGCTGATTTAAGAAGAGTGCAGTCCGGCGAACCTTGTCCAAGGTGTGATTCTCCTCTCCAGGTTTTTACTGCAATAGAGCTTGGGCATATTTTTAAACTCGGCACAAAATATTCACAATCGATGGGTGCAATGTTCCTTGATGAAAAAGGAGAAGAGCATCCGATAATTATGGGAAGCTACGGTATCGGTGCTGAAAGAATTATGGCTTGCTTTATAGAACAGCATCACGATGATAAAGGGATTATCTGGGATGCGGCACTTGCACCATTTCATGTTCATCTGTTAGGATTGAATATGAAGAATGAAGGTGTAACCAAAGCTTGTGAAGAAATTTATAATAATCTTGTTAGTCATGGTTATGAAGTTCTATTCGACGACAGAATTGATGCACAGGCTGGTGTAAAATTTAATGATGCTGATCTTTTAGGAATGCCGCTGCAAATAATTATTGGTGACAGGAAACTTAAAACGAAACAGGTTGAAGTAAAGATCAGGAAAGCAGGCGAACGTTTTGATGTTACGCTTGATAAGCTTATTGAGAAGGTTAAGGAAATCTGGAGTGGTACCGTCGTAGGAACTTGATTAATCAGGTTCCCACCATCTTTTTACAACTTGAAATTATCGAAAAGTTAAATTCTTAAGATTATGCCAAAAAAGAAACTAGATGAAATAAAAAAAGGGGAGATTGTCATCTATAAATCCAAAGAGGGACCAAGGATAGATGTGCATTTAGATGAAGATACTGTTTGGTTAGATGCACATCTTTTAGCCAAACTTTTTGATGTGAACCGTCCTGCAGTAGTTAAGCATATAAATAATATTTATAGAGCAAAAGAATTGGAAAGAAAATCAACCTGTTCCGTTTTGGAACAGGTTGCCGCAGATGATAAAATAAGAAAGATGAATTTATATAACCTCGACATGATTATATCTGTTGGTTACAGAGTAAATTCCAAGCGTGCCACTCAATTCCGTATTTGGGCAACCAAAACATTAAAAGACCACCTTGTTAAGGGGTATACAATAAATAAGAAACAGCTTTTCCGGGCACGGGAAAAGTTAAATGAATTAATTGAAGCCATTGAATTACTTAAAGAAAAATCTTCTAACCAGCTTCTGGCTAACCAGCAGCAAGAATTATTAAGCCTTCTTTCAAATTATTCTAAAACATTATCACTTCTTGTTCAATATGATAAAAACAAATTATCTCTTATTAAAAAAGCAAAAGAGAAATACAATATAAATTTTGATGATGCTTTTGAAGTCGTTTTGAAATTAAGAGATGAACTGATTTCAAAAAAAGAAGCATCCGGGATTTTTGGACAGGAAAGAGAAAATAATTTTAAGGCAATACTGGGAAATATTTATCAGACATTTGGCGGAGTTGATTTATATCCTTCCCTGGAGGAAAAAGCAGCGCACTTACTTTACTTCATAATTAAAGATCATCCTTTTAATGACGGCAATAAACGGATCGGGGCTTTTCTTTTTATTTATTACTTAGATAAAAATAATTTCTTGTATAAAAAATCCGGCGAAAAGAAAATAAATGATAATGCGTTGGCGACGCTTGCTTTGCTAATCGCTATAAGCGATCCCAAAGAAAAAGATAAAATGATAAAAATAATTACAAACCTGCTTTCTTCATGAAAGGAATCTTATATCTTGTTTCAACCCCCATCGGTAATTACGAAGATATAACTCTCCGTGTGTTGAGAATTCTTAAAGAAGTGGATTTTATTATCTGCGAAGAATTTAAAAGAAGCACGAAGATTACTCTCCAATTATCAAATTAATAAAGAATTATTTGAACTTAATGAACACAATGAGAGTGAAGCTGTAAATGATCTTTTGTTAAAAATTTTAGAAGGAAAATCTGCTGCATTAATTTCTGATGCGGGCACACCGCTTTTTTCTGACCCTGGGCATTTACTTGTTGAACTTTGTATCTCACAAAAAATTGATGTTGTACCAGTTCCCGGTGCTAATTCTTTACTTCCAGCATTAATTGGTTCCGGTTTGAATTTTGACAAGTTCTACTATTACGGCTGGCTCTCTCCCAAAAAAGATGAGAGAAGAAACGAACTTTCAAGATTAAAAGGAAGGAAAGAAGTCATAGTTTTGTTTGATACACCTTACCGGTTAAAAAGTTTATTGGTGGATGTTGTAAAAATTCTGGGAAAGAATGTTAGAACAGTTTTAGCTTTTGATCTAACAATGAAATCAGAAAAATTCTACAGAGGAACTTCAGAGCAAATCCTGCAAATTGCAGAACAGAAAAATCTTAAAGGTGAGTTTGTGTTGATTCTGGATAATAAGAAATAGGTTCTCTTTTTCGGACAAGTTAATTTTCAATGATATTTAAGAATTTCATCGATTTCTTCTAAAGAAAATTTATTTAACTGAACAATCTTAGCTTTTGACCGGACATCAGTCGGTATTATCGCCTTTGCCGCTTCCTTATTTTCAGCCTCTATAATAATCCATGCTTTATGCACTCCATCATTGCAGCCGAAATCTGCATGTGTCAGGAAATGTGAGCCTGTATTAAGCAATATTTTCACAGCACGTGCGCAGGCTATTTCCTCGGCTTCGTGTTCTACTTCAATAAAAAATCTGCCCATTTAAATAAATCTCCTTAATTTTTTTAAAAGTTGTTTTAATAACTAAAAGTTTTAAATAGTGATAGGATATAAAATAACGAATAAAATATTTTAAAAAAATAATTAGGTTCCGTGTTAATTAAACTTCGGAAAGATATTCATGCACAAGCTTGATTGCCATTGCTCCTTCGCCAACTGCAGAAGCAACCCGGCTCATAGCGCCTGCCCTTACATCACCGGCAGAAAAAATTCCGGGGATGCAGGTTTCAAGAAGATATGGATCGCGCTGGAGTTTCCATATTTTTTTAAAATCCTGAAACTTCAATAAATCTCTACCTGTTTCTATAAAGCCTTTTGAGTCTTTAAAAATATTAAATTTAATCCAATCTGTCATAGGCCTTGCACCTATGAAAATAAATAACGCTTCCGCCTCGTTAGTTTGCTGTTCGCCGGTATCAAGATTTTGTAAAGTAATACATTCAAGCCTTGTTTTTCCTGTTGCTTCGACAATTACAGAATTTGTTATTACAGATATATTATTTGTTTTTTTAATCTGATCAACGAGATACCTTGACATTGTTGAATCAAGAGAGTTTTTCCTGATTACTATAAATACATTTTTAGCAAAACCTGAAAGATACATTGCAGCCTGCCCTGCAGAGTTTCCCCCGCCGATAATAAAAACATTTTTATCTTTGCATGAGCGTGCCTCTGCTGTTGCTGCACCATAATAAACTCCCGCACCTGTTAGTTCGCTTATACCCTTTACATCCAGAGTCTTATAATCAACACCCGTAGATATTATAATTGTATGTGTTTTTATTTCCGGTCCGTTTGAAAGAGTTAAAATTTTATAATTGTCTTTCATATTTATATCAACAACCTGGCAGGGCGAAAGAAGCTCAACTCCAAATCTTAAAGCCTGAGTTAAAGCTCTCCTGGTAAGATCAGCGCCTGAAAGTCCCGAAGGAAAACCAAGATAATTTTCAATTCTGGAGCTTGTACCAGCCTGACCGCCCGGCGCCTTTTTTTCTAACATAAGAGTTTTTAAGCCCTCGGTACCGCCATAAACTGCAGCAGCTAAACCAGCCGGTCCTGCACCAATAATTACTACATCATACATTTCTTCCAAAGCAGTTGATTTTAATCCGATTTTCTTGGCGAGTTCTGGTTCTTCGGGAGATTTTAACAAAGATCCATCTTCAAATAAAACTGCCGGCAATTCATTTGTTTCGATTTTATGAATATTAATTAATTCTTCAGCTTCTTTATTTAATTCAATATCAAACCATTTATAGGGGATTAAGTTACCCGTAAAAAAATCTTTTATTCTATGTGATACCGGGGACCATTGGTAACCAATGATTTTTATTCCTTCAAACTCGGGAATAAAGCTATTCTGCCAGTCATCAAGCAGATCTGTAATTACAGGATAAAGTTTTTCTTCCGGCGGGTTCCAGGGTTTAAGCAGGTAATAATCTAATTTTAAAGTGTTAATCGCTTTTATCGCAGCTTCAATATCAGAGTAAGCTGTTAATAATACTTTTTTTGCTTCAGGAAAAATTTCCTTTGCCTTTTCCATGAAAACTGTACCTTCCATTTCAGGCATCCGCTGATCAGAAATAAATAGAGCAACGGTTTCATTCTTTAATTTTAATTCTTTAAGAGATTCGAGAGCTTCTGTTGCGGATTCTGTTGCAAGTACTTTATACTCTTCGCGGAATTTGTTACGCACATCCCGCTGAATTGCTCTCAGTACCTGAAGGTCATCATCAATTATCAGGATGAATGGAAGTTTCATCTTTTGTTTCCATGTTTAATGAATTCTGGGAAACAGGTAAACTGATAATAAATTCGGTTTTACCCGGTATTGAATTTACTTTAATGTCTCCGTTATGTTTATTGATAACGTTCTTTACAATGTCGAGCCCTATTCCTGTTCCTTCACCTACCTTTTTTGTGGTAAAAAAAGGATCATATATCCGCGACAGAATTTCTTTAGGAATGCCTGTACCATTATCAGTAATTCTCACACTTATATTTTTTTTATCGCAAGTTGTTTCAATAGTTATTTCACCATTTTTGGCTACAGCATATATCGCATTGTCAATAATATTAGTCCACACCTGGTTTAATTCCCCGGTATAAACTTCAACTTCCGGCATATCGTCACAGAAAATTTTTTTAACCAGGATATTTTTTTCACGTATTTTATATCCGAGAAGTATAAGTGTATCTTCTATATCTTTATGAATGTCTGTATAATGAAGGGCGCCTGACCGGTCCATATGAACGTGAGATTTAATTGCGCTAACTAATGTTGTAATACGGTCGGAAGCATTTTCAAGATCTTTTATAATCAACTCGGAGCTTAATAAATTTTCAAGCCAGATAAGAATATTTTGAAACGCCTCATTGCCGACATCATTTTTTATTATTTTTAAATCATCAGGTGAAAAATCTGCTTCTGCAAATGTTTCAGCCATTTCATTTCCACCGGAGAACCCATTTTCATTCAGCCACCCATTCAGATCATCTTCTTTTTGAATGTGCTGAAGCGGAGTGACTTTAGTTTTCCTTAAAAGATTTTTTTCTTTGTTTTTTACCGTTTCCCTGATGTTATGAATAAGCTCAGGATTAATATTATGTTTCAAAAGTTCTTCGGTTAGTTCAAAATTAATTTTTAATCTTTTATCCAGCTCTTCAGATATTCTATTAATTGCAGCTGCTGGATTATTCATTTCATGTGCAATGCCTGCAGCAAGCTTCCCAAGTGCGCTTACTTTTTCCTGCTGCATTTGTGTAGTGGCAAAAACGCGGGCTCTTTCAGTCATATAGCCAATCAGTCGCTGAATAAAATCGGGATTAAGTTGTTCCAGCTCCCGAAAATATTTTTTATGAAGCTTTAATGTTCGCACTTTTCCAACAGCATAAGAATTGCCGGGAGAAGCTTTCATTCTTGAATATGGCAGCAGCCCGCCTATACCTCCGGTAAGATTACTATTCTCAAAACAAAAATAATAAACAAGTCTTCCGTTAACATTCATATAAAAGTAAACCTTTCCTTCAAGCAGTATCCACATTACATCAATAGGATCACCGGTTTTGGAAAGTAGATCTCCATCCTCATGCTCTTCATATTCTGAATGAGCAATAATCCATTCAAGATGCTCATCAGGAAGGTCCCGAAGGGCAATAATATTTTTTAATTCTTCAATTGTTATTGATTGGTTCATAAAAATATTGATGATTAGGAAATAAAATAATCTATTTAATAATTAAAAACATTTTGGAATCTCTTTTAAAAATAGTATTAAAAAACCCAAATTATATTGCATAATTAAACTTTTCACCGTTATTTTCATTAATTATCAATGCCACGTTTTCTATATGATAAGTATGCGGAAACATATCAACGGGTCTCATCTTAATTAATTTAAACCCTGCTTCTGAAAATAATTTTATATCTCTTGCCTGCGTTGCAGGATTACAGCTCACATAAACAATTTTATCAGGATTAATTTTTATTACATCGGCGACAGTGTTTTTGTGTAAGCCGTTTCTTGGCGGATCAAGAATAATTACATCCGGGATGGGGATTTTATTCTCTTTTATAACAGGAAGGAATGATTTGTAAAGATCTGCATTAAAGAATTTTACATTCTGAGTGCCATTCAATTCCGCGTTTACTTTAGCATCTTCTATTGCTGATTCAACAGATTCAAAAGCATAAACTTCTTTTGCTTTATTTGAGATATAAATTGCAATTGTCCCCGCGCCTGAATAAAGATCATAAACAATTTCATCTCCTTTTAGTTCAGCAAAATCCAGTGCAGTCTGGTAAAGATTTTCTGCCTGCAAAGTGTTTGTCTGGAAAAATGAATTTGCACTTATCTGAAAAGTATAATCTCCAATCATATCAGTAATAAATCCTTCGCCAAATAAAACGTTTTCATAATCACCAACAGCTACCGATGCTTTTTTCTGGTTTATATTATTTACGACCGTAGTTATCTCAGGGAAATTTTTTAACAGGTCTTTAAAATATGTCTTCATCAGAGTTTTATCTTCATCTGCAGTAACAAGATTTACCATTAAATCTTTAGTATGATATGCCTGCCTTATAACAAGGTTGCGTAAAAATCCGGAATGAGTTTTTGTAGAATATGGCCGGATATTTTTTCCTTTAAAAAATTTTCTTGTGAAGTTTAATATTTTGTAACTCAACTCTGATTGAAGATAGCATACATCAATGTCCAAAACTTTATCATATACATTTGGAATGTGAAGACCTAAAGCAAAATCTTTATCCAAGCTTTCTTCAGAATTTATTTCATCAGGAGTCAACCATCTTTTATCGGAAAAGGAAAATTCCATCTTATTCCTGTAGAAGAAAATATTTTTTGAAGGAATAATCGGAAGCATTTTAAAACCGGAAAATCCACCCAGCTTCTTAAAAATTTCCCCGACCTGCTGCTGCTTGTATTTTATCTGAGCTTCATAAGAAAGATCCTGCTGTCTGCAGCCGCCGCAGGTGCCAAAGTATTTACATCTTGCGTTAACTCTTTCCGGTGAGGAAACAATAACTTTTTCCACTTTAGCTTCAGCATAAGATTTTTTAATCTTAGTAATTTTTGCGTTTACTTTATCACCTGGATAAGAACCATGAACAAAAAGCACATAATTTTTCTCTGTCTCTTCATCTTTCTTTATCCTGGCGATTCCTTTTCCTTCAAAAGCGTAGCCTCCGATTTCAAGTTCTAAAATATCACCTTTCTTCAATTGCGCTCCGTAATTTCAAATCTCAAATCTGTTTTGAAATTTAAGATTTGAGATTTTTTTCAAAATCAACATTCTGTAACCAATAAACTTATCTCCCCCCAATTTTAGATAAGCATTTGCTTCATGGCTATAACTCTTAACAAGTTTCTTAATGGATTTTAATTCTTCTTTAGGTAAATCATCAGAAGATTTGCTCAGCAGTTTCTTAGTCTGCGTATAAAATTGCTTTAATGTGTTTGTTAAATCTTCATCCCGAACTATTTCAAATTCTTTTGTCTGATAAAATTTTGAGAATTCATCCTGATGCAAAGGAGAAAGATTTCCATTTTTCCAGATATCTTTTACAAACCGCGGCGGGTTTTCTGTTAAGCTGACAATTTCACCAACGCACAAAAAACCTTCCGGCTTTAAAAGCTTTTTCATTTCTTTAACGATTTTATTCCTGTTCTTAGTACCTGTCGAACCCTGGGAATAAATAATATCAAACATCTCTGCTTTAAAATCAGTGTTATCATAATCCATCATGCGGATTTTTATTTCTTTTTCTTCAGATAATGCAAAACGTGATTGCACAAGTGCATCTTCGTCATTAACGATCAGGTAAACTTCAGAATTAGTTTTATGAAATATTTTTGCTATTTCTTCTGATCCCGCACCAATTACCAGGACAATTTTATTATCTGATTTTACAGAGTCAGAGAAAAGAGAAATTTGTTTTTCAGTACCGGGGAGGAAAATTTTATTAGCCAACTGAGCTATCCGCTTCACTTAAAATGGTATGAAATGTAAGTTTATAAATCACTTTTTAAATTGCCTTTCGTTGAACCTTCTTTTATTTTTGAACCAATACTAAAATAAAGATAAATCAATTCTTCTATCTTTCAAAACAAAGAGGATTTAATGAAAAAGCTTCTTCTCATACTTTTAATTCTTCCAAATTTTATGTCTGCCCAGGAAAAAAGAGCGATGACTGTTGAGGATTTGTGGGCAATGAAAAGAATAAACAGCTTCGATGTTTCTCCTGATGGTAAGATGATTGTGTTTGCAGTAACTTCTTATAATATAAATGATAATAAAGGGAACTCTGACATCTATTTAATTAATTCTGATGGAACTGATCTTCACACTTTGAAAAGCTCAGATAAGAATGAATCAAATCCGCAGTATGTTCCTAATTCAAAAAAAATAAGTTACCTGCTTGATGGACAAATCTGGACTTGCAATTATGATGGATCTGGTGAGGAAAAGATAACTGAAGTTTACACGAAGATTACAGATTACGATTGGTCACCATCAGGTAATAAAATACTTTTTACTTCTTCTGTTTATTCTGATTGTGAAACGCAGGATTGTAATAAACAAAAAGATGAAGAAAAAGATTCAAGGAAGGTTAAAGCAAGCATCTTTACAAAATTAATGTACAGGCATTGGGATGAATGGAGAGAAGGAAAAGTAAGTCAGCTATTTTTGTATGATGTTAAAGGAAAATCTTTTGTTGATATTACTCCTAAAAGTAACTATGATGTTCCTCCGATTGCATTAGGAAGTTTAAACGATTTTAATTTTTCACCTGATGAAAAACAAATTTCCTTAACAATGAATACTTCTGACTTTATTTCAACAAGCACTGATAATGATTTATTTGTAGTTGATTTGAAAGATGTCGGAAAAAACTCACCAACAAAAATTTCCACAAGTAAAGGAAATGATAATCAGCCGGTTTATTCTCCCGATGGAAAATATATCGTTTATACTTCTATGAAGAGAGCCGGCTTTGAAGCAGATAAGCAGGATATAATTTTATACAATAGAAAAGAAGAAACATATAGATCACTTACAGATAATTTTCATTTGTCAGCAGAGGAAATTATCTGGTCACACGATTCTAAGACAATTTATTTCACTGCCGAGAATGAAATTAATAATTCAATCTATAAAGTTAATATTGAGAACCCGGATGTTGAGCTTTTATATAAAGAAAATATTAATTCCCATATTAAACTTTCACAGGATGGCAAAGCAATTTTCTTCCTTAAACAGAGATCCAATCTGCCGGATGAAATATTTTCAATCAGTACAAATGGAAAAAATACTCTTAAGCAAGTTACTTTCCTGAATAAAGATTTACTTGCAAAGCTGGATTTCAATCCTGTAGAAACATTCTGGAGCGAAGGCGCTGATGGAGTTATGGTTCAGTCTATTTTAATTAAGCCGCCTTTCTTTAATCCAAATAAAAAATACCCGATGATATTTTTAATTCACGGTGGTCCGCAGGGGCATTGGTGCGATGAATTCCATTATCGATGGAACATTCAATTATTTTCTTCTAAAGGTTATGTTGTCGTTGCTGCTAATCCCAGGGGAAGCACTGGTTATGGTCAAAAGTTTACAGATGAAATTTCACAGGATTGGGGTGGAAAAGTTTATACAGATTTAATGAATGCGTGTGACTATGCTGTGAAAAATTTTAATTTCATAGATTCTAAAAATACTTTTGCTGCCGGCGCTTCTTATGGCGGTTATATGATTGACTGGATTGAAGGTCATTCGGAAAGGTTTAATGCTATGGTTAGCCACGATGGTGTATTTAACCTGGAAAGTGAATACGGTACAACTGAAGAGCTTTGGTTTCCCGAATGGGAATTTGGTGGAGCACCATGGCAAAACAGGGAATTGTATGAAAAATGGTCGCCGCACAGATATATTCAAAATGCAAAAACACCTTTGCTTATAGTTCAGGGGGCAAATGATTTTCGTGTACCGGAGGAACAGAGCTTCCAGCTTTTTACTTCTTTACAAAGATTAGGTGTCGAAAGTAAATTATTATATTTTCCTGATGAAACACATTTTGTAACCAAACCCCAAAACTCTCTGTTGTGGTGGAATACGGTTTTTAATTGGTTTGAAGAACATAAAAAATCGGAGGAGTTATGAAAGAGAAATTAGATTCGGATTATCTTGACAGTCTTGATGATCTTGACTTTGGAGGGAACAGCGAAGAAGACTCCAGCGAAAAAATTGAATATGTTGAAAGCAATATATGGACAAAGCTTGAAGCTGTAGGTAAGAAAATTTCTTTTGCTAAGGATATTTTAGCACTAGTTAATTATATGAGGGATCCATTTGTCTCATGGCATCGCAAGGCAATTGTTGTGGGAGCTCTTATTTATTTTATATCTCCCATAGATACAATTCCTGATCTTATTCCGTTATTTGGTTACCTTGATGATCTTGGAGTTATTACCGCATTAATGAAATTCCTTGGAAGCGAACTCATTCCTTACTATCAAAGCGGTTACAGGGAGTAAGTATTATTAATTTTTAGAAAATTGAGATAGAATGAATTTTAAAATAGATAAGAGCGAAATTCTCTACAGAGGCAAAGTATTTGATCTTCAGGTTGATGAGATTACATATAAAAGCGGCAATAAAGGAATAAGAGAAATTGCACTTCATCCCGGAGGAGCTGTTATAGTTCCGTTAAAAGAAAACGGAAAGCTGATAATGATAACTCAGTTCAGATACCCTTTTAATAAATTTATGCTTGAGTTCCCTGCAGGAAAACTGGATAAAAGTGAGGATCCTTTTAATTGTGCTGTTAGAGAGCTTGAGGAAGAAACAGGTTTTAAATCCGGAAATGTTTTTAAGCTTGGTGAAATTTGTACAACTCCCGGTTTCTGCTCGGAAGTTTTGCATCTTTATTTTGCAAAAGATTTAGCCCCGGGAAATCATAGCCGTGAAGAGGGGGAATATGGTATGGAAGTTTTTGAATTTACTGTTGAGGAGATAGAAAGTAAAATCAGCAGTGGAGAAATAAATGATGCAAAATCAATCTGTGCATTCCATCTTGCAAAACATCATTTATAAATATTTAATGATTGTAAGATTAACAAACATTTAAAATGTTAAAGACACTTTACATTAAGGATTATGCACTTATTGAGCAGGTTAATGTTGCTTTTGGACCGGGACTAAATATTATTACGGGTGAAACGGGAGCGGGAAAAACTATCCTTATTGATGCAATGAGTTTGCTTCTTGGTGAACGCGCGTCAAGTGAAGTTATAAGGAAAGGTTCTGAAAAGTCCATTGTTGAAGGAATATTTGAAGTTTCAAAAAATAAAAAAGTACAAGCATTACTGGAACAGAACGAAATTGAATTCCTTCCCGAATTAATAATCCGCCGGGAAATTTCTTTAAAAGGATCAAACCGGTGTTTTATAAATGATACCCCGGCTCAGCTGTCTTTAATAAAGGAACTTGGCGACCTGCTCGTTGATCTTCATGGACAACACGAACATCAATCTTTATTGAGAACTGAAACTCATATTGAATATCTCGATAATTGTGGTAACACGGATGATCTTTTAAGAACATACAGATGGTTATATAAATCTTTAAGTAAGCTTCAGAGTGAATTGAATGAACTGAAAGAGAAAGAATCATCTTTGAAGGAAAAGAAAGATTTATTTGAATTCCAGATTAAGGAGATTGATGCTGTCTCTCCTGAAATGGGAGAAGAAGATTCATTAGAGAGTCAATTAATAGTCCTTGAAAATTCAGAAAAACTTCAGCTGCTGACCTCCGAAATTTACCAGGGATTATATGAGGCGGAGGGATCAATTTATGATTCACTGGTAAAATTAAAAAATGCGATTAACGAACTCACATCAATTGATAAATCATTTATCGAAACAAACAAGGAATATGAATCCGCTGTAACTATTGTTAATGAAATAGCAAATAATCTGAGAAGCTACAATAATAAAATAGAATTTGAACCTGAAAGATTAGAAAAAATCAGGGAGAGACTGAGCGCAATTAATTTATTAAAGAAAAAATTTGGCGGTTCTGTAAAATCAATTCTTGATCATAGAAAAAGACTCGGTGAAGAATATGATATTGTAGAGAACTATGCCGGAAAAATTTCAGAGCTTGAAGTAAAAATAAAAACCGTTAGAGAAAACTGCGGCTTAACTGCGGAAAAATTATCTGCAGAAAGAAAAATAACAGCAAAGAAAATTGAAAAAGATATTGTTGAATTATTAAAACAAGTTGGTATTCCAAATTCAAAATTTGAAGTTAAGATTTTAAATTTTCCCGTAAACAGTTTAGATGATTTTATTTTAGTAAACGGGAAACAATTTAAATTCCATTCTTCCGGTTATGATGAAGTTGAATTTTATCTTTCCACCAACCTCGGCGAAGATGTTAAACCTTTGGCTAAAGTTGCCTCAGGAGGCGAAGTGTCAAGAGTGATGCTTACACTAAAATCGATCCTGGCAAAAAGAGATAAGTTACCGCTTTTAATTTTTGATGAAATTGATACTGGCGTCAGCGGGCAGATTGCTCAGAAGGTTGGACAAACACTTAAATCACTTGCATCTCATCACCAGGTTATTTCAATTACACATCTTCCTCAAATATCCGGGTTAGCTGATCACCATTATGCGGTTGAAAAAATTGAAGTAGATTCAAGAGTAATGAGTAAAATAAAAAAGCTGACTAATGAGGAGAGAATAAAAGAAGTTGCAAAACTTATGAGCGGGGAAAATATAACAGAGGCAAGTATTAAAGGTGCTAAGGAATTAATGGGCTTAATATAATCTCATTTTTCTGCAAAAAATTAGCGTAAATACGTGATGGGTTTTTAGGACACTCTGAATTATATTAACAAGCGAACGAAAAAATTTCGTTTTAATTAGTGTCTCATATTGCTTTGTAAGTTTTTAATTTACAAATTACGATTACCGAAAAAACATCATTATTATTTGAGAGGATAAATATGAAAAAAGGTTTATTACTGGTTATTTATCTTTTTCTGGTGCCTTCTGTATTTGCCCAGGTAGAGGATAGATTTGGTTTTTTTACTGAATCTGAAATAACTGAGTATGCCAGACCTTTTGGAACTTCTTTAGGGATGGCATTTAATTCCGGTTCCTATCATTCTGCAAAAGTTGCAGATTTTTTTGGTTTTGCAATCAGTTTCAAAGGAATGTACATTTTTGTTCCGGATAATGATCTTACTTTTACTCCCCAATTACCGGCAGGTTATACTGCAGATCAAAAAACAGCAACAATATATGGAAATGAAGGAGCAGCATATTATGGCCCCGATGGCTATATAGTATATCCTCCCGGAATAAACAGATCATCATTGCCTGTTGTACTGCCGCAAATATCAGCAAGCCTTTTTGGAACCGAGGTAATGCTGCGATATCTCCCAAGTATTTCTTTAAGTGATGAAGAAGATTTAAGCATGTTTGGTATCGGTTTGAAACACAGTATCAGCCGTTATATTCCTCTTTCTCCTGTTGATATAGCGGTACAGTTCTTGTATAACCACCTCGAAATTACAGGAGTAATGGATATTTCAGCAATCGCATTTAATGCACATGCAAGTAAATCATTTGGTTTATTTACATTATATGGCGGTTTGCAATATGAATCCAGCACTTTTGATCTTACATATACTTTTACAGATCCCAGTAATCTGGATCCTTTAAAAAGGGACAGGAATTAAAAGTTAGCATTGATGGAGATAATAATTTCAGAGGTACATTGGGAGGTGCGTTAAAGCTGGCGGTAATAGTTCTAAATATTGATTATAGCCTTGGAGCTCAATCTGTTCTGTCCGGTGGCTTAACATTTGAATTTTAACAGGAGAAAAAAGAAGATGAAAAAATTTATAAAGTCATCATTATTAGCATTCACTTTAATAACAGCAGTTGTTATGAATGGATGCGATTCTTTTAAGAATTTTGTTTTTGGTTTACCCATTTCATTTGTAATCTCTACAAGTGGAAACAATAATACCCCATCCGGTTTTGCGGCTTACTGTCTTGACCAGGATGAAACTTACCAGAGTTATGCAGACAAATTAAATAGTGTTGAATTTGTTGAAGCTCATGTAGTTGTTAAATCTATCTCTGCCGGAGATGAAAATGCAGTTGGTAACGGGATGTTAAGATTATTTGCAGGAACCGGACCCAATGGAACCCCATTATTCACACATACTGCTAATAACATAAAACCTGCAGACTATATGAAGCCCAATTCATACTTGGTTACTTTAACTGCGGCAGAAATTGATGCTATTAATGCATCTTTAGCTGGTAAAAATACTTGTTTTTATGCGGATTATGTCTTTACTGTAACTTCTGGTGGTTCCGCTCCTTATGCTATAGATTTTAGAGTAGATGTACTCTATAATATAGATGCAAGTTTATAACAAACTCTCTCATTCAACTAAATCCTTACGGGGTTATTCTTCGTAAGGATTTTTTATTTTAAATTCTCTTTCAGAGTTATATTTAGTCAATATTTATTTTTATTTCGTATTATCTTATAAAAGTATTAAAAATTGATTTTCTACAATGAAAGACTCAGCATTATATGTCCATATTCCTTTCTGTGACCACAAATGTATTTATTGTGATTTCTATTCAATAATCACTTCTGATAATATCGGTGCATTTCTAAAATCACTTAAACTTGAAATAGATTATTATACTGAAATTTATTCCCATAATAGATTTTTTACTTCAATTTATTTTGGAGGTGGAACTCCTTCTTTAATGGAGCCTGAATATATTGAAGAAATAATTATTCATCTTAAAAAGAATTTCTTGATAGAAAATAGTGCCGAAATCACTCTCGAGACAAATCCTGGAACAGTAACTGAACAGAAGCTAAAATCTTTTCTTAAAACCGGAGTAAATAGAATCAGTATCGGGATCCAGTCTTTTAAAGATGATGACTTAAAATTCTTAACAAGAATTCATGATAGTGAAACTGCAATTAAAACAATTCTGAACGCTTACAACGCTGGCTTTGAAAATATAAGTGCTGATCTCATTTTTAACCTTCCGGGGCAAACAAAAGATAAATGGTTATATAATCTTGAAACAATAATTCAACTTCCTGTTAAACATATTTCCGCCTATAGTTTAATTCTTGAAAAAGGAACTATACTTAACAAAATGGTTCTTGACGGAAAAGTTAAAATTCAGGAAGAAGACTATGATGCCGAACTTTATGAACTTACAATTGATTTTATGATATCAACTGGTTTTATACAATATGAAGTTTCAAATTTTGCAAAAGAAGGATTTGAATGTATTCATAATAAGGCTTACTGGGAGTACAGAGATTATCTTAGCTTTGGACCCTCGGCACATTCATTTGTAAACGGAAAGAGATGGTGGAATTTTTCCAGTTTAAAAGATATATAGGCGAAATAGAAAACAATCAAACCGCAGCCGCCGGTTTTGAAATAATAGATAAAGATGAAATGCTTGATGAATATATTATGCTAGCATTAAGAAGCGGCGGGTTGAAAATTTCAGAATTGCAAAACAGGTTTGGAGATAAATGGTTTAAAAGCAGACAGCAATATTTTTCATCGCTTCAGAAAGATAATTTGGTTATTCAGGAAAATGACAAAATTCACCTTACAAAAAGGGGTTATGCGCTTTGTGATGAAATTTTAACCAATATTCTTTGATTCAAAAGCAAAAGATATAATATCTCATTTTTGAACAGCCCGAATTAATTATTATAGTTTTTAATTTTTATTGGTGAATTAAATTCGAAAATCTTAATTTAATCCTGCTCTATTAAACAAAGTATCCTTAACAAATTCCTGATGGGGAAATAGTTTTTTAAATAGAATAATTTTTTTCAAATGTTTTAAAGGGAATTCTAATGAAAATCTTTTCTGCTTTTTTATTACTGATTCTTTATTCAACAAACTTTGCACAAAACTACAGAGAAGTCAAAATTTATTTGAATAACATTTCTGATGTTCAGCAATTAATTAATTCCGGGATGGAGTTCGATCATTTTCATTTTAATAAAGACAAAACCATAAATGTATTTATTGATGAAAATGATTATTCAATTCTTCAGAAAAGTAATTTTAACTATGAAGTTTTAAAGGACGATTGGATGTCATATTATTCAAGTTTGCCAGTAATGAATCGGGATGAGAGATTTTCAGCGCTGCAGAAAGTTGAACGTGATTACGGGATAACCGGTTTTAACTACGGCTCTATGGGAGGTTTTTATACAGTAGCTGAAGTAAGTGCAAAGCTGGATGAAATGTTTGCTCAATATCCAAACCTTATTACTCAAAAAATTTCAATAGGAAATTCGGTTGAAGGCAGACCGATTTATATGGCTAAAATATCTGATAACCCGGCGGTTAGCGAGAATGAACCGCAGGTACTTTATACAGCTTTGATTCATGCCAGGGAACCGGAAAGTATGGAACAAATGATATTTTTCATGTTTTATCTCTTAGAAAATTATGGAACAGATCCGGAAGTAACATACCTTGTTAATAATAGGGAATTATATTTTGTTCCTATAATAAATCCTGATGGATATGAGTACAATCATACGATGAGTCCTTCAGGCGGTTATATGTGGCGGAAAAATAAAAAAGATAATAATGGGAATGGATCATTTCAGGAGGCAAGTGATGGCGTCGATTTAAACAGAAATTATGGACCAATGAATTACTGGAATGCTTCAAATAGTGGTTCAAGTACGAGCCCTGGTAGTGAAACTTACCGGGGCACTGCACCATTCTCTGAACCTGAAACGCAGGCAATCAGGGATTTTATTGCAACAAAGAATCTGAGGTGTGCTCTTAATTATCATACTTATGGTAATTACCTGATTTATCCTTATGCTGCTCTCGATCATGAAACTCCTGACTCATCAATTTTCAGAGAATATGCAATGGACATGACATCTTTTAATGGTTATACATATGGAATAGCATTACAGACTGTAGGATATTCTGTTAGAGGATCAAGTGATGATTATTTTTATGATGGAGATGTTGTTGGTAATGGCGGAAAAATTATCGCGATGACTCCTGAAGTAGGCAGCAGCGGATTTTGGCCCTCTCAGAGTGAAATAATTCCTTTAGCAGTAGAAAACCTGAGACCAAATCTTTACTATGCCTGGGCAGCAGGTGAATTTGTTAACTTAATAAATCCTTCATTTTCTCAACAGTATTTCAATCCTGGAGATCAGTGTGAAATCTCTATCCCCTCACTGAGAAACAAAGGTTTATCAGATGCTTCAGGTGTTACTCTTTCACTTACTTCAGATAACCCGGAAATAATTATTAATAACGGCAGCATATCTATTGGAAATATTCCGTCAAGAACTTCAGTAAATAATAGTCAAACATTTTCATTTACTGTGGGGAATAATATAGCTGCAGACATCAGGGTAAAAATGTTAGTTACTGTTTCCACTAATGGAACACCAATGCTTGTAGACACTTTAAGTTTTATTACAGGAACTCCCCAATTTGTTTTTTCTGATACAACAAATAATCCTCTTACACTCTGGACTATAACAAGCACTCCAGTTAATCCGCATTGGGAAGCAACCACTTCGACATTTTATTCATCGCCTGCTTCATATACTGACAGCAAAACCGGTAACTACAGTGACAATGCAACAGTAACTATGACATTAACAAATTCAATTGATCTTTCCTCATATCAAAATCCAAGATTAAGATTCTGGACGAAGTATGATATTGAAAGTAACTGGGATTATGGACAGGTTAAAATCAGTACAAATAATGGAACAACATGGATTCCCCTCCAGGGAAATTATACTGAACCGGGAACTGGAAGTTTTCAACCGAATGGCCAACCACTTTATGATGGAACTCAAAACAACTGGGTGAATGAGGAGATTAATCTTTCAGCTTATACTGCTAACCAGGTCAAACTGAGATTTGAACTTAAAACCGACGGCTCGCAAACCAGGGACGGCTGGTATGTTGATGATATCGGGATTGCTGTTTATACGTTTGTACCAGTTGAGTTAACATCATTTTATGCAAAGCTTGCTGATAATAAAATTCTTTTAAAATGGGCAACAGCATCCGAATTAAATAATTATGGTTTTGAGATTGAAAGAAAAGATGGCGGAACTGAAAAGTGGGATAAGATTGGTTTTGTAAATGGAAAAGGCAGCAGCGGGGAATTATCAAATTATTCGTTTAACGATAAATCTCCTTTAGCTGGCAAATCATATTACAGGCTTAAGCAAATTGATTTTGACGGCAGCTACAAATATTCTGAAGTTGTTTCGGTTGAGTATAAAGGAGTTGCCAGCTATGAACTTTCACAAAATTATCCTAATCCTTTTAATCCATCTACAGTTATTAATTATTCAATTGCAAAACCAGGATTTGTATCATTAAAAATTTATAACATCCTCGGAGTTGAAGTTGCTGAACTTGTAAACGAATACCAGGAATCAGGGACTCATTCTTTCGAATTCTCTACTCAAAAATTAAAAGATCCTATTGGATCAGGGGTTTATTTTTATACATTGAAAGCTGGAGATTTTATTCAAACAAAAAAAATGTTAATAGTAAAATAATTTTTTTGGAAGATAATTTTTCAAAGCCATTGTAATTTTATATTGCAATAGCTTAACTATTTAATAGCGGCAATAACTCTTCAATCGAATTGATATAAGAATCTGCTTTTTCTTTTAACAAAATTTCTTTTCCCCTGTAACCATAGCAGGCAGCGCAGGTAAAGGAACCGGCATTCTTACCACAAATAATATCTAACTCGGTATCTCCAACAATTAATGTCTCTTCAGGTTTCGTATTTAATAATCTGCATATTTCAAGCAGGGGTTCGGGATATGGCTTTACCGGGATTCCCGGTCTTCTTCCCATAACATGATCGAAATATTTTGAAAGTTTAAAGTAATCAATAATTTTTTCTGCCTGGTCTTGTCCTTTAGTTGTAAGAAGTGAGATAAGAATTTTTTTTTGTTTTACCCCAGCCAAAGTTTTTTCAACAAAAGGATATAAATGAGATTGATCAATAAAATCAAAATAATATTGCTTATAAATGCTGATGAAATGTTCAATATCTGTAACATTAATTTTTAGTTCTTTAAAAATATCTGCGAAGTGATGCCCGATTCTTATTCTTAAATCATTTTCATTTAATAGATTTTCCACATTCAATTTTTTTAAGGTCTTTATTGTTGAATTAAGAATAGTATCAAAAGAATTGACAAGAGTTCCATCTAAATCAAAACAGACATGATTAATCGGTATTTTCTTCCTCATCACTATCGGCTTTTGTTAAGTTATCCACCTGCTCACCCCCGGCAACATTCGTCTATATTAATTCTGCAAAGCAGGCGTTGACCAAGACCAAGCACCAGAATAATTTCTGTGGGTTTATAATGCAACGGAGAAAGTATTTTGGAATTATTCATTTTTGCGCTAAAAATCGTCAAAAAAATATTATAAAGATAATTTTTTTATTGCTTTAATTAATTCAAAAAGTTAATATTCACCCGTATTTTTTGTCTTATATAAACGACAGAGTAATTTTTTCTTTTGTCACGGTGCTGCGACATTTTTTTTTAACAGTTATTTATTTCAAATAACGATTACAATTTATACAAATCATTGGTATGATTTTCGTTATTAAAGACAAAACTTAAACCAATACATTTAACATAAGGAGCTCATCTATGAAAAAACTTATTTTCTTATTCTCATTTCTCCCACTGTTTATAATCGGGTTTCAGAAGGCAGCCCACGCCCAGTCTGAGCCGGTTCTTTATTTTTGCGAACGGTATGACAGTGATGACGGTGAAGTAAATGTAAGTGACAGGTTTACCACCGGTTATCTTACCGTAATGGTAAAATGCAATTACGCCCTGAATCTTGAGGATGTTTCAATACAATTCGATAAATATAATTCACGTTCTAAAAAATTTGAATACTATAAAAAGTTTAGTTATACAGTTGAGCCTGATATGAAGTACATTTTCTTTGCAAAGAATAAGGATAGTGATTTGAAGTTTGAAGAACCTGGCTTTTACAGAGTTTTTTTACTTGATCACAAAGATAAAACAGTTGCAAGCGCTTTAATAGAAATCATTGAAGACTAAATAATTTTTTCAAAATGGGAAAAGCGGTATCGATTAAATACCGCTTTTTTTATTTTAAATAACTCACCATTCTTAATTTCATTTTTGGTTAAATTTATATTTATAAAATGGAATATCTATGAATAAATTTTATGAAGTTATTATTGTTGGTGCAGGTCCTACAGGTTTAAACTGTGGTATCGAAGCAAATAAGAGAAACTTAAGCTGCCTTATTATTGAAAAAGGGTGCCTTGTTAATTCAGTATACAATTATCCTGTTAATATGAGTTTCTTTTCAACTTCTGAACGGCTTGAAATTGGTGATGTGCCCTTCGTTTCACATAGTGATAAACCAACAAGAAGAGAAGCTCTTGAATATTACAGAAGAGTGAAATCATCCTGGAAACTTGATGTAAGAACATATGAAACGGTTATGGAAATTCTTGATTCCGAAAATGGCTTTATAGTTAAAACAGATAAAGATAATTACAAATGCCGGAATGTTATTCTTGCTACAGGTTATTATGATAATCCCAATCTATTAAATATTCCCGGTGAAGATTTACCAAAAGTTAAACATTTTTTTGATGAAGCTCATCCGTATGCATATCATAAAGTGATTGTGGTTGGAGCGGGAAATTCGGCAGTTGATGTTGCGCTTGAAACTTTCAGGAAAGGTGCTGAAGTTACTTTAGTGGTGCGGGAACAAAAATTAAAGGAATCAATTAAATATTGGGTGAAACCGGATATTGAAAACAGGATTAAAGAAGGTTCTATAAAAGCATTCTTTAATTCCAGGATTAAGGAGATAAGAGAAAAAGAGGTTGACCTTGATACACCAATCGGAAGCCTGACCTTGAAAAATGATTTTGTATTTGCTATGACCGGCTACCACCCTGATTTTAATTTTATGAAAAAAAATGAAATAAGATTATTGGGTAATGATGAAACCTTGCATCCGGAATTTAATCCTAACACATTTGAAACAAACCGGGAAGGAATTTTTCTCGCTGGTGTTGTTTGCGGAGGAATGGACACAGGCAAATGGTTTATTGAAAATTCTATTGCTCATTCAAAAGTTATTTTTGATTGCATAGAAAACAGGATTTAAATTGGATCCTAAATAAAAACTATTAATGCTGTTTCTTAAAATCTGGTTAAACATAGAATCATTTACGATTGTAAACACCTTCCTTAATTGAATCCAATATTGTTTAACTGTATTTTTACAGTGTATAAATTTAATTAATAACGGAGCTGATTATGATAAATGAGATTAAAAAATTACTTGGTAATGAAGCCGATTCATTGCTTGGATATAAGGCAAAATTTCCCAAAGAAAAACTTCATCTTCCGGGACCTGATTTTGTTGACAGGATTTTTTCTAATACAGACAGAAATATTAATGTCCTAAAAAATTTGCAATGGATATATAGTTCCGGGAGACTTGCAGGAACAGGTTATGTTTCTATTCTTCCGGTTGACCAGGGAATAGAACATTCTGCAGGGGCATCATTCGCTCCAAATCCGGATTATTTTGATCCGGAAAATATTGTAAAGCTGGCGATAGAAGGCGGATGTAATGCTGTTGCTTCTACAGTTGGCGTTCTTGGAATGACTTCACGAAAATATGCTCACAAGATTCCTTTCATCGTTAAGTTAAATCACAATGAACTTTTAACATATCCTAATAAATTCGATCAGATAATGTTTGCAGGAGTAAGACAATCCTGGGATCTTGGTGCAGCTGCTGTAGGTGCAACTATTTATTTTGGCTCTGAGGAAAGTACCAGACAGATTGTTGAAGTAAGCGAAGCTTTCCAGTATGCACATGAGCTTGGTATGGCTTGCATTCTATGGTGCTATTTAAGGAATCCTGAATTCAAGAAGGATAAAGATTATCATGTCTCTGCTGATTTAACCGGACAGGCAAACCATCTTGGTGTTACAATACAGGCTGATATTATTAAACAGAAGCTTCCTGAAAATAATGGCGGATATAATGCTTTAAAGTTTGGTAAGACTAACAAGAAAGTTTATTCTGATCTTACAACAGATCATCCGATTGATCTTTGCCGCTACCAGGTTATTAATAATTATATGGGAAGAGCAGGATTAATTAACAGCGGCGGTGCTTCAGGCGAGAATGATTTTGCCGAAGCCGCAAAGACTGCGGTTATAAACAAAAGAGCCGGCGGTATGGGTTTAATCTCCGGTCGTAAAGCTTTCCAGAGACCGATGAGCGAAGGTGTTAAGCTGCTTAATACAATCCAGGATGTTTATTTAACTAAAGAAATAACAGTAGCTTAACAAAAAATAACCCCACTTATCTTCTGGTTGTTAACGGAATAACAGAACATGGTGGGGTTTGTTTTATTAAAGTCAAAGAAAAATAATTTACTTCTTCTCCAGCAAATAATCCGCAATCTTTCCAAGATCTTTTATATCTATATTATTGAATGAAGGCATAATCATCCCTGGAAATTGATCTACATACTTCTGGAATCTTTCTGTATCTGAAAAGGAAGTAGGATTGCGCAAGTAATTAATCAATTTATCTCTGCTCCAGTATTCAGCGACATTTTGTAATGAGGGGCCCATTCTTGTTCCCTGCAAATCATTCCCATGACATGAAATGCATCCAAGTTTAGCAACAAGTTCTTTAGGTGAAAGATTCTCGGAGGACATACCTGTTTGCGGAACAGTAGAATTCATAGGGCCTGTTTGATCAGTTGCAGGTTCTTTTGTTAATCTTGATATTAAAAAAAGTATTATAAACAGAACTAAAAATGTTGCTATCCAGATTTGAGGTTTTGTCATTATTTAATCCGACATTAATAAAAACTTTGTTGATTTCATTCCGAGTTAAAAAAACTTTGCTTTTATTTATCAAAACAAATGATAAATACTGTCATTGCGATGGCGATTAGCCGAAGCAAGCTACCATATTAAACTTAGAGATTGCTTCACTCCGCTAGCAAAGACCAAATAAGTTTGTTCATCAAGAAGTAATTTAGAGAAAATTTCTTATTTTATTTTTATGAAACATATTAAAAAAGTTAGCTTCTGACAACCTAAAGTGATCTTTCTAAAATGGAAAAAGCAAACAAGCTTATAAATGAAAAAAGTCCTTATCTTCTTCAACATGCTTACAATCCTGTTGACTGGTATCCGTGGAATGAAGAAGCTTTTAAAAAGGCTGAAGATGAAGATAAACCTGTTTTTCTTTCCATTGGCTATTCTACTTGTCATTGGTGCCATGTAATGGAGAAAGAATCTTTTGAGGATGAAGAGATTGCAAAGCTGATGAATGATGTTTTCGTATCAATTAAAGTTGACAGAGAAGAACGACCGGATATTGATTCAGTTTATATGGCTTTTTGTCAGATGCTTACAGGAGGCGGAGGCTGGCCAATGACAATTATAATGACTCCGGATAAAAAACCTTTTTTTGCCGGGACATACTTTCCTAAAGAAAGCAGGTTCGGCAGACCGGGTATGAAAGAGTTAATTCCGCATATCAAAGAATTATGGCTGACTAAAAGAAATGAAATTCTAAATTCATCTGAACAGGTTTCTTCTGCTGTTGTTTCCTCTTCTAAGTTCATAGCCGGTACAGGGCTGGATGAAAATATTTTCAAAATTGCTTTTAAGGAATTTCAGGAAAGATATGATGAAGAGTTTGGAGGATTTGGGTCTGCGCCTAAATTTCCGTCACCGCATAACTTAATGTTTCTACTCCGGTACTGGAAACGATATAACAATGATGAAGCCCTTGAGATGGTTGAAAAAACTCTGACCGAAATAAGAAAGGGCGGAATTTATGATCATTTGGGATTTGGATTCAGCAGGTACTCAACTGATAAAGAATGGCTTGTTCCTCATTTTGAAAAAATGTTATATGACCAGGCACTTTTACTAATGGCTTATATAGAAACTTATCAGGCTACGAATCAAAGTTTTTACAAGGAGACTGCTGAAGAAATACTTTCTTACATAACTCGAGATATGACTTCTGATGAAGGAGGCTTTTACTCTGCTGAAGATGCTGATAGCGATGGCGAAGAGGGGAAATTTTATTTATGGACTCTTGAAGAAATAAAAAAAATATGCGGTGAAGATTCCGGTATATTCATAAAATATTTTAATGTAAAAGAAAAAGGTAACTGGGTTGATACGGTTAATGAAGAAAAGAGTAAAACAAATATTCTTCATATAACAAGAGATATAAAAGAGTTTGCTTATGAATCAGGATTATCTGAAAATGAGCTAAAAGAAAAACTGGAAGACTCAAAACAAAAACTTTTTGCTGAAAGAGAAAAGAGAATTCACCCTTACAAGGATGATAAAATTCTTACAGACTGGAATGGATTAATGATTTCTGCTTTTGCTAAAGCTGCACAAGTAATAAATAATGAATCTTATTTGGATGCCGCAAAAAAAGCTGCAGATTTTATTTTAGCAAAAATGTTGGATGAAAATGGAAAACTTCTCCACCGGTACAGAAAAAATGAATCTGCTGTTTTCGGAAATGTTGATGATTATGCTTTTTTTATTCAGGCGCTTCTCGATCTTTATGAAGCAACTTTTGATTCCAAATATATTAAACAGGCTTTAAATCTTAACGAAGATTTTATCAACCACTTCTGGGACATGCCTGAAGGCAGGCAAGGTAATGAGTTTGGCGGGTTTTTCTTCACACCGGATTATGGAGAGAAATTAATTGTAAGACAAAAAGAAATTTATGATGGAGCTGTTCCTTCAGGAAATTCTGTTGCAATGTTAAACCTTATCAGGATAGCAAGAATAACTGCAAATTCATCTTTTGAAGAGAAAGCAGATTTGATTAATAAAACTTTTTCATCATATATAAATAAATTCCCTTCAGGATTTACCTGGTTTTTAATTGCTCTTGATTTTGCAGTTGGGCCTTCAAAAGAAATTATTATTTCCGGAAATGATTATGATTTACTTCGGCAAAATATTTTTAAAAAATTTATCCCGGCAAAAATAGTTTTACAAATTTCTTCCGGGAAAGATTCTATTCTTAAGGATGCTCCATATTTAAAAAATTATCTGCCTGCGGATAAAACTAAAGTTTATGTTTGCGAGAATTACATATGTAATATTCCTGTTGAAAACATTGAAAAGCTTGAAAAGACTCTTAGTAACCGGTAAAACCCCCGCAAAATAATTTTTCATAATCCCCTTAAATTCATTAAATTTATTTTTCATAAACTATCAGGTATTGAATTATGGCTTTAAAACAGGAAAGTAAATTAATAACATCTCATGTAAAGGAGGTTCTGGCAGGAAAGAGTTCTTCATACCAGCAACTTTATACAATGCATGGTGGAAGGATTTATATTTTTGGACTAAAATTTTTTGATCATAATAAGCAAGCTGCAGAAGAACTGACCAAAAGAGTTTTTATCAGGGGATATGAAGAGATAAGTACTTATCCTGAAAACATTACCTTTATTTTATGGCTAAAACAACTGGCTGTTCAAGAAATAACAAAGGTTGAAATTGAAAAATCCAGTGTTATGCACCAGTCAAGTGATGTTGACCGGGCTTTATTTGAACTTCCTGAAGAAGAGAGAATAATCTTTATACTTCATGATATTGATAAACACTCTATAGAAGAGGTTTTAGCAATTACTAAGGATTCCGATGATGATATTAATATGAGGCTGGAAAACGCACGCAAACTTATGATGGAAAAACTGGAAATGAAAGATTTAGATGACCTTGATTATAAAATTAATTTTCTCCAGACAAAAGCTGAGCTCCCAAATGAATTATGGGAGAATATTTATTCTAAAATTCATAGTATTGCAACTAAAGATTTAAAAGAAGAGACAAAAGGGGAGGTTTTAAATGTCGGGGATGCTAAGGAATCGCTCGGCGAAAAATTTCAGAAATTAAAAGATGAAAAAAAGAAAAAGGAAGTTTACTTTAAACCTGTTGGAACAACTGTATCAAAAAGAACTATCTATACCGCTCTTCTTTTTATATTAATTGCTGCTTCAGTGTGGTATTTATTCTTTTTAAAATCTCCTCAGTGGGAAGCTGAAAATTTATCAGGTGCACCTACCATAAAAAATAATCTCAAAAATATTACTATTAAAAAGAACAGTATCTTTGAAAAAAATGATTTGCTTGATACACATGGTGATTCAAAGGCAGTGATTAAAATACCCGGGGTTGGTGAAATTTATATAAATTCGGGTTCTTCAGTAAAACGTGATGGTAATTCCGCAGAACTAACGTTAATAAACGGTGATATTGATGTTGTTAAAAAAGATGGCTCCAAATCTTTTCCCATTGAAATTAATTCTGCCATAGTCGAAGATTATAAACCGGGTTCGTATTCTTTGAAATTAAAAAATGATAAAGCGGCGGTTTATTCTGCAAGTGCCGGATTATTAATTAGTTCAGGGGGACGGGAAGTTTATGTGATACCAAATTATATGTGTGAAATAAATTCAATTGGTCAGGTGGGCATTCCTTATTCTTTATCGGCTACCAAAGAATATATTGATGCAGTTAATGACTTTAGTAATGGTAATAATGAAAGATTAAATATTATTCTTCTGCAGAGTGGAAAGAAGGATGCACTTACAGTATTTAATATTTTACCTATTGTCGATAAAGGTTCAAGAGATATTGTTATAAACAAGCTTCATAGTCTTGTCCGTATTCCAAAAGATGTGAACCCGCACCAGGTTGCAAATCTTGATAAAGAAGATCTGGAAAAATGGCTTAAAGCAATCGAGGAACAGCAATAAAAAGGGATTTATTTTTCCTTGCTACTTCTTTTTAGGTCTGTGTATATGGGTGCTTTGTCCAAAGAAAACTTCAGCGGCTTCCATTACAGTTTCAGACAGGGTTGGATGAGGATGTATAGTTAATTTAAGGTCGGTTAGATTTACACCCATTTCAAGAGCCAGAACACCTTCAGCTATAAGTTCTCCGGCACCGGGTCCACAGATTCCTATGCCAAGAAGTCTTTCGGTATCAGGATCAACAATAAGCTTTGTAACCCCATCAGATCTTCCCAAAGTTGTTGCTCTTCCCGAAGCCGCCCAGGGAAACTTTGAAGTTTCATATTTAATATTTTTTTCTTTTGCCTGAGTTTCAGTTAAACCTGCCCAGGCAATTTCAGGATCAGTGAATACAACGGCAGGAATAGCAACAGGTTCAAAAGCAACTTTATCTCCATTAATAACTTCAACGGCTGTTCTTCCTTCGTGAGAAGCTTTATGAGCAAGCATAGGTTCACCAACAATATCGCCAATTGCATAAATGTTTGTGTCTTCAGTTTGCATCTGCTTATTTACTTTAATCCAGCCGCGTTCATTCACTTTAACTTTTGTATTTTCTAAATCCAGACCTTCAGTAGTTGGTTTTCTCCCAATAGACATTAAAACATAATCGTAAGTATCACTTGTGGTTTTTTCTTCTTTATCAAGTATCTTAACTTCAATTCCATTTTTTACTTCTTTCATTTCTGTAACTCTGGAATCAAGCATAATTTTTTCATAACTCTTTTCAATTCTTTTAGAGAGATGAGCTACAAGATCTCTATCAGCACCTGGAAGCAAACCAGATAACATTTCGACAACAGAAACTTTAGTACCTAACGCTGCATAAACGGAACCAAGTTCGAGCCCGATATAACCACCCCCAATTACTAAAAGTCTCTTAGGAATTTCAGGAAGATCGAGAGCGGTTGTCGAATTTAATAATCTTTTACTTTCGATATTCAAAGAAGGAATAGTAGCAATAACTGAACCTGTCGCTATAATTGCATTCTCAAATTTGTGTTCTTCAGATTTTCCATCTGCCCGATTAATATTTAAAGTAGATGAATTTATAAATGATGCTGTGCCTTGTATATAATTTATTTTTTTAACCTTCAGCAGTTGTCCTAATCCGCCTGTTTGTTTAGCAACAACTTCATTTTTCCATTCTCTGAGGCGGTCAAGATTTATTTTTGGTTTAGGAAATTCAATTCCCCAATCCTTTGCCTCGCCGGCCTCTGTAATTAATTTTGCAACATGCAATAATGCTTTAGAAGGAATGCAACCTCTGTAAAGACAAACTCCGCCCGGATTTTTTTCTTTATCAATTAGAGTAACATTCATACCAAGGTCTGCGGCTAAAAAAGCTGCAGCATAACCACCAGGTCCGCCGCCAATTACTGTAACTTGTTTAGGCATGCGATTAACCTTCCACCAGAAGTTTCATCGGGTTTTCAATTGCTTCACTAACCCATCTTAAGAACCTTGCGGCATCAGCACCATCAATGACACGATGGTCGTAACTGAGAGAAAGCGGAAGCATTAAATTTAGGCTCAAATTCTTCACCATTGTAAACAGGCTCATAACTTCCTTTAGAAACGCCAAGTATTGCAGTTTCGGGTGAGTTAACAATCGGTGTGAAGTAAGTTCCGCCAATTCCGCCAAGATTTGTAATTGTAAAACAAGCTCCCTGCAAGTCATCGAGTGATGCTTTTTTATTTCTTGCTTTCTCCGCAAGATTATTTATTTCTCTTGCAAGTTCAGTCATGTTTTTTAAATCAGCATTTTTAATTACGGGAACAATTAATCCGAATTCTGTATCAACTGCAATTCCTATATGAAAATACTTTTTAAAAATTATTTCGTTTCTCTCTAAATCAACACTGGAGTTGAACTGGGGAAAAACTTTTAAAGCTGAAGCGGAAACTTTTGCAAGTATTGCTGTCATCGTTAGCTTATCTTTGTTATCCTTTATCTTTTGATTCATTTCCTTTCTGACTTTTTCAAGCTCAGTTATATCTGCTTTATCAAATTGAGTTACGTGTGGAATTGTTGCCCAAGCATAGCTTAAATGATGAGCGGTTTTTTGCCGTATACTGCTCATCTGTTTGCGTTCTATCTTACCAAACTTTGAAAAATCCGGAAGCTCTTCTTTCTTAATTCCTCTGCCGATCGAGCCGCCGCCCTGATTAAGCTGCTTAACATAAGCTTTTACATCATCCATCGAAATTCTGCCTGATGGTCCTGTGCCGGGTATTTCATTTATGTCAACACCGAGCTCACGGGCTAATCTTCTAACCGATGGTGCCGCCGGCGCCGCACCTTTTGTAATGGGAGGCTGCTCATCTTTTTCTGCCGGTTTTATTTCTCTCTCATCCTTTTGAGTTTCTCTTTTTTCTCCAGGTTTCTCTTTAAAAGATTCTTCTCTCTTCTCAACCTCTTTTTGTTTTGGTTCTGCTTTAGTTTCTGTTTCATCAACTGATTCAACTTTTATAAGAGTATCACCAACTTTTGTTTTGCTTCCTTCCTTTACCAAAACTTCAGTAACTCTACCAGATACATTTGAAGGTACTTCAACTGTCGCTTTATCTGTTTCGATTTCAATAACAGCCTGATCTTTTTCAATCGCATCACCTGCTTTAACCAGGACGCTAATAACATCTGCTGATTCAATATTTTCGCCAAGCTCAGGGAGTTTCATCTCGACAATACTTTTTTCACTTTTGGATTTTAGTTTTTCCTCAACAGGTTTTTTATCAGCTTGTTTTTTAGTCTCAACTTTTTCTTCCTTTTTCTCAGCTTTTTCTTCTTTCTTCTCAGGTTTCTTTTCTTCCTTCTCTTTACCATCTCCATCAACTTTAATCAGAACCTGCCCAACTTTTATTTTGTCGCCTGTTTTTACCAGAACTTCTTTAACAGTTCCTTCAACAGATGATGGGACTTCAACAGTTGCCTTATCGGTTTCAATTTCAACTATGCCCTGTTCTTTTTCTATTTTATCTCCTGCCTTAACCAGCACATTGATTACATCGGCAGATTCAATATTCTCTCCGAGTTCAGGCAGTTTAAATTCTTTTGACATTTAATTATCCTATAAATACAATTGAATACATAATTATGAAATCATTGGATTTGGTTTTGAAGGATTTATCTGCAAATCTTTTATTGCCTTTTCTACAATTGTCATTTTAATGCTTCCTTCATTTGCAAGACCATATAATGCTGCAAGCACAATATGTTTTGCATCTACTTCAAAAAAGTCTCTTAATTCTTTTCTCCCTTCGCTTCTTCCAAAACCATCAGTTCCCAAAGAATATAATTTTCCCGGGAACCATTTTGCAATTGAATCAGGCAGTGCTTTTACATAGTCTGAAGAAGCAACAAAAACGCCCTTTTCATTTTTCAAGATTTTCTGAATATAAGATTCTTTTGGTTTGGAACCGGGATTAAGAAGATTTTTTCTTTCAACTTCAAGAGCATCTCTTCTTAATTCTTTATAACTCGTAACACTCCATACATCTGTAGCTACCTTATAATCTTCTTCAAGAATTTCCTGCGCTTTTAATACCTCATTAAAAATAGTTCCGCTTCCAAACAAATGAGCGGTGAGTTTTGCATTTTTCTTTTTTGAAGCTTTGTACCTGTACATTCCTTTTACAATTCCTTCTTTAACGCCATCAGGCATATGAGGCATAGCATAATTTTCATTCATAACAGTGAGATAATAAAAAACATTTTCCTGCTCTTCATACATTCTTCTGATTCCATCTCTGATAATAACAGCGAGTTCATAAGCAAATGCAGGGTCATAAGTAACAAGTGTAGGATAAGACATAGCAAGAAGATGACTGTGTCCATCCTGATGCTGCAAACCTTCACCGTTAAGAGTTGTTCTGCCAGCCGTCCCTCCCAGCAGAAATCCTTTGCATCTCATATCTCCGGCAGCCCATATAAGATCACCAATCCTTTGCATTCCAAACATTGAGTAATAAATGAAGAAAGGGATCATATTTAATCCGTGAGTTGCATAAGCCGTTCCTGCAGAAATAAATGAAGACATAGAGCCTGCTTCAGTTATTCCTTCTTCCAGAATCTGTCCATCTTTTGCTTCTTTATAATAAAGAAGACTTTCTTTATCCACGGGGTCATATAATTGCCCGATGTGAGAATAAATTCCTATCTGCCTGAATAAAGCTTCCATACCAAATGTTCTTGCTTCGTCAGGAACTATCGGAACAATAAACTTTCCAATTTCTTTATCTTTGAGTAGCTTGGCAAGAATTCTTACAAACACCATTGTTGTAGAAACTTCCCTGCCTTCTGTTCCGTTATAAAATTCTTCAAAGATTTCTTCGGGTGGAGTTTTAATTGGTCTCGCTGTCACTTTTCGTGAAGGAACATATCCGCCAAGACTCTCTCTCCGCTCGCGTATATATTTTATCTCTGCGCTGTCTTCGGATGGTTTGTAAAAAGGCGCACTGGCAACTTCATCATCAGAAATAGGAATACCAAAACGCGTACGGAATTCTTTAAGCTCTTCTTCATTTAATTTCTTTTGCTGATGGGTAATATTTTTTCCCTCACCACTTTCACCAAGTCCATAACCTTTTATTGTTTTTGCAAGAATAACTGTTGGTGAACCCTTATGTTCAACTGCGGCATTATATGCTGCATAAACTTTTTCAGGATCGTGTCCGCCGCGTTTCATTTTTCTTAATTGCTCATCGTTCATCTTTTCAGCCAGCTCAGCAACATCAGGATCTTTACCAAAGAAATGTTCCCTTATATAAGAACCTGTTTCCACAGAATATTTCTGGTATTCACCATCAACAACTTCACCCATTCTTTTAACAAGCTTGCCTTCTTTATCTTTTTCAAGGAGCGGATCCCAGTCACTTCCCCAGATAACTTTAATAACATTCCATCCTGCGCCTCTGAAGATTGCTTCAAGCTCCTGGATAATTTTTCCATTTCCTCTAACCGGGCCATCAAGTCTTTGAAGATTGCAGTTTATTACAAAGATAAGATTATCAAGCTTTTCTCTTGATGCAAGAGTGATAGCACCTAAAGCTTCAGGCTCGTCGGTTTCACCATCCCCAAGAAAAGCCCATACGTGATTAGGTTTCTTTTTAAACCCCCTATCTTCGAGATAACGGTTAAAACGTGCCTGGTAAATTGCCATAATAGGTCCAAGACCCATAGACACAGTTGGAAATTCCCAAAAGCCGGGCATAAGCCATGGGTGAGGATATGAAGAAAGACCGCCATTCGGTTTTAATTCTCTTCTGAAATTTTCGAGCTGCCCGATTGTTAATCTTCCTTCGAGGAAAGCCCTTGCATAAATTCCGGGGGAAGCATGTCCCTGGAAAAATATCTGGTCACCGTCGTTATCTTCGCCTCTACCTTTAAAGAAATGATTAAAACCGATTTCGTACAAAGTAGCTGCAGAAGCGTAAGTTGAAATATGTCCGCCTATCCCGCTTTCAAGCTTGTTGGCTTTGGTAACCATTGCCATTGCATTCCAGCGGATAAGACTTTTAATTCTCCTTTCAATTTCCCTGTTGCCGGGAAACGGGGGCTGCTTTTCTCTCGGGATTGTATTTATATAAGGAGTGTTTGCCGAGAAAGGCATTTCAACTCCTGCTTTATGAGCCCTTATATGCAGCTGTTGAAGAAGTTCTCTTACTCTTTCAGGTCCGCCATGTTCTAACACGTAATCGAGTGAATAAAACCACTCACGTGTTTCAATATCTTTTATATCCTGATCGAGCGCTTTACCATTTTTCATTTTTAAGTCCTTATTTCAAAAATACCTGGTTTATCTTTTTCTATAAATTTTTGTCCTTCAGAAAGAATAAATATTGAAATTCTGTTCAAATCGAAGGATATGAAATTAAATTGAGTTATAATTGAAAAGAAAATGTAATCGTTTTAGGATAGAAACTCAAGGATAGGGATATTGAAGAATTTTATTGATTTTGAAATCACAAAGTGGTAATTATAACAAGCGATAATAGAACTCTTTGGAATAATTAAATTTTGAATTGATGGAATTTTTGTTTTTTCATTATTCCACTACTCCATTATTCCTAACACAGAGTGTATTAGATCGTTAACAATTTAGCAGGGGTTTGTATGAAACTCGTTATAACAATATTTCTTTCGTTTATACTTTCTAATAATCTATCAGCACAATGGTTTTCAATTAATCCAATGATTTATGATAATCCACTTTATTCAACTTTTTTTGTGGATTCTGTTACAGGACATGCCGTTGGATTTGCGGGTACTATTATTAAAACAACAAATGGAGGAAAATTTTGGGTAAATCAGGTCAGTGGAATTTCATCTAGTCTTTTATCAGTTTTTTTTGTAAACGCAGATATAGGATTTACCACTGGATACGCAGGGAAAATCCTTAAAACAACAAATGGAGGCAATGCTTGGATAAATCAATCAAGCGGATTAAATACTATACTTAGGTCAATTTTTTTTATTGATGCAGATAAAGGATATATCGTCGGAGACGGTGGAACTATTCTTAAAACCACAAACGGTGGCAATACGTGGATAACACAAACTAGTGGAACAACCATAGCGCTCCGATCGATTTTTTTCACTGATGAGAATATAGGATATACTATTGGAGATGATGGAAAAATTCTGAAGACAATGAATGGAGGAGGTAACTGGATAAATCAATCTAGTGGAACTTTTAATAGACTTACTTCGATTATTTTTCTACCTGGCATACCCAATAAAGGTTTTATTGTTGGTTATAATGGTACAATTCTTAAAACCACAAATGGCGGAAACAATTGGATAAGTCAAATAATTGGAGTAGACATAGTTCTGCAATCAATCGATTTTAGTAATTCAAATTTGGGTCTTATTAGTGGTCAAGATGGAACAATACTTAGAACTACAAATGCAGGTGAAAACTGGATTATTCAACCAAATGTTACAATTAATAATCTTATTTCAGTTTGTTTTGTAGATTCTTTAAATGCGTATATTGTAGGAAATCTAGGGACAGTTTTAAAAACCATAGATGGAGGGAATAATTGGATAACTCTATCAAGTGGGACCTTAAATAATCTTTATTCAATTCGTTTTGCTGATGTTAATACAGGTTGTGCTGTTGGCTATAATGGAAAAATTATTAAAACAACAAATGCAGGTATTAATTGGATAGAGTTATCAAGTGGGATTTTAACTTGGTTTAGTTCGGTTTTTATAACTGCGGCAAATACGGTGTACATAGCTGGAGATTATGGATTTATTTTTAAGACAACAAATGGTGGAGAAAGCTGGACTTCTCAAGTGTCAGGAACCGACATGACAATTAGATCCATCTTCTTCGTAAATGCGGATACTGGATATTTTGTATCTGGTTACGAGACTCAAAACCCACCTTATTTTTACGGGAATATCTATATGACATTAAATGGTGGAAGTAATTGGATTCAACAATTTAATAATGGTGGAATCTTCTCAATTTTTTTTCCAAACGAAACCATAGGATATGCAGTTGGAGGGAATGGAATAATTCTTAAAACCACAAATAACGGAAATAATTGGTTAAACCAATATTCTGGGACAAGTAACATCCTCCGTTCAGTTTATTTCTTTGATATCAATAAGGGATATTCTGTTGGAGATAATGGAACAATAATTAAAACCACCAATGGAGGGAATGACTGGATAAGTTTAAATGTTGGAATGAATAATAATTTTAATTCTGTACATTGTACGGGAGTGGATACAATATATGTTGTCGGAGATAATGGAATTATTTTGAAAACAACTGATAACGGAAATTATTGGATAAATCAATTAAGTGGTACTGCTGAAAATCTTCGTTCAATTTATTTCACAAATTTAAATATCGGATATGTTGTTGGAGATTCTGGAACAATACTTAAAACCATAAATGGTGGCTATACACCAGTTGAATTAAATTCCTTTTCTGCTTCTAATGATGAAAATGAAGCTCAACTAAATTGGAGTACTTCCACAGAACTCAACAATTACGGTTTTGAAATTGAAAGAAGTGAAAATAAAAACAATTGGAGAATAATTGGTTTCAAAGAAGGTAATGGAACTACAACAGAAACACATAATTATTCTTTTACTGATGATTTATTTGGAATAAGTGTAACAAAACTTTTTTACAGATTAAAGCAAATAGACTTTGATGGTAGTTTTGAATATTCAAATGTTGTTGAAGTGAATATAACTCCGGTCAATTTCTCTCTCTCCCAAAACTACCCCAACCCTTTTAATCCAACAACGGTAATCAGTTATCAGTTACCGGGAAGCGGTATTGCAACACTTAAAGTTTATGATTTGCTTGGAAGAAAAGTTGCAACCCTTGTTGATGAATATAAACCTGCAGGAAGTTATGAAACTGAGTTTAATGCTTCTAATCTTTCATCAGGGATTTATTTCTATCAATTGCAAGCAGGAAAATATTTAGAGACAAAAAAAATGATTCTCATTAAATAGTAATGTGTCATTCCAAACTTTCGGGATCTTGCGAATGAATCAATGCTGAGTCAAGTTCAGCAAGACAAATAATGTCACACTTCGACAGGGCTCAGTGTGGCAGCTTTTTCAAATACTTATCAAACCACATTCTTCCCAAATCATCAAGTTCTTTTTTATGTTTTTCTGAAACGAAATCTTCAAAAAAAGTTTATTTAGGCAAAATATCTTGATACATAAGCCTCTTTTTAGTATTATAAACAGTACTAATATAAGGATTATTAATAATGCTGCAAATAATAACTGCAAATGAATTGAAAACAAAAGGTGTTTCCATTATAAACGAAGAAACTTCGGATGGAAATGAAGTAATTGTAACAGTAAGAGGGAAAAACAAATATGTTATTGTCCCAATAGAAAAATATAATTATTTAAGGGAATGCGAATTAGAGGCAGCTCTGTTAGAAACAAAAAGAGATATTAAAGAAGGAAAGTTTGTAAAAGAATCAGTAGAAAAGCATATTAAATCGAAGGATATGAAATTAAATTGAGTTATAATTGAAAAGAAAATGTAATCGTTTTAGAATAGAAACTCAAGGAATGGGATATTAAAGAATTTCATTGATTTTGAAATCACAAAGTTGTATATAAAAGTGTAAGATTTAGCAGGGATTTGTATGAAACTTTTAACAACTCAAATTTTTTGTTTAATTCTCATCCAAATTAATCTGACTGCACAATGGGACCAATTAACTTTTCCTACCAGTGAAGATCTGTTCATGGTAAGATTCGTTTCAGAAACCTCTGGTTGGGTAGTTGGTGAAAATTTTGTTTACAAAACAACAGATGGTGGAATCAACTGGGAGACTCAGGATTCGATATCAGGTGGTGGATGCGAAGCACTTTATGCAATCAATGCGTTAACAGCAATTTACTCTGACTATGGCAGCGGGGGAATTAGAAGAACAACAGATGGCGGTATTACCTGGTACACCGCAGATGATCTGGATTGTAATTACTTTGACTTTAAATTTATTAATCAGAACCTGGGATTTGCCTGCGGCAGTACAAATTCATATGATAGCCTGGTTGTTAGAAGAACAACAGATGGAGGGGAAAACTGGAATACAATTACTTCCATTTTCGCTGCAGGCAATTATGATTTTGAAGGAATTTCGTTTATCGATTCGCTACATGGATGGGCAGTTACTTATACAGGTTGGATTTATTATTCCTCTAATGGTGGATTTAACTGGAGTTTTCAGGATAGTGTTGGATATTATAATTCTTCCTTAAGAGTTTTTATTCCCTGTCGTGATATTCAATTTACATCACCGGATAGTGGTTGGGTTGTTGGAGGTATAGCAGGTGAAACTTTGGTAGCAACTACAACAGATGGTGGGGAATCCTGGCTGAAAAAGAGCCTGCAGGGAATATCATCATGCAGTATTAGAGAAATAGAAATGATTAATTCACAGGTTGGCTGGTTTGCCGGTGCTAATAACGGAGGGGCTACTATAGCAATTACATCTGATGGCGGAAATACATGGATTAATCAATCTCAATTCCAGCCTGGTTTTAATTCTATTTCTATGGTAAATGAAAATGTTGGATATGCAGTGGGAAATAATGGCACGATTTACAAAACTATTAATGGCGGTGTTACGTTCAATGATGAAAATAATTCCGATATGGCTGAAAATTTCACTCTCTCCCAAAACTATCCAAACCCATTCAATCCAAGCACAACTATAAATTATCAAGTACCTGTAACAAGTTTTGTTACTTTAAAAATTTACGATGTTCTTGGAACTGAGGTTGCAACTCTGGTTAATGAAGAAAAACCTGCTGGAGAATATGAGAATGAATTTATTGGGAATAATCTTTCATCAGGGATTTATTTCTATCAATTAAAAGCTGAAGCTTTTGTGGAAACGAAGAAGATGATTTTGTTGAAGTGAGTCATTCCGAATCTGCCTGTCGGCAGACAGGTTTATTTCGGAATCTGAACAGAGGGTGAGATGCTGAGTCAAGTTCAGCAAGACAAATAATGTCCACGCTTCGACAGGCTCAGTGTGGCAGCTTTTTCAAATACTTATCAAACCACATTCTTCCCAAATCATCAAGTTCTTTTTTGTGTTTTTCTGAAACGAAATCTTCAAAAAAAAGTTTGATATATAAGCCTCTTTTTAGTATTATAAACAGTACTAATATAAGGATTATTAATAATGCCGCAAATAATAACTGCAAATGAATTGAAAACAAAAGGTGTTTCCATTATAAACGAAGAAACTTCGGATGGAAATGAAGTAATTGTAACAGTAAGAGGGAAAAACAAATATGTTATTGTCCCAATAGAAAAATATAATTATTTAAGGGAATGCGAATTAGAGGCAGCTCTGTTAGAAACAAAAAGAGATATTAAAGAAGGAAAGTTTGTAAAAGAATCAGTAGAAAAGCATATTAAGAGAATAGCACGTGGCTGAGATAATTTATACTGAGAGCTATTTAAAGCGTGTTAAAAAATTTATTAAAAAACATCCTGAGTTATTATCCCAGTATGAAAAAACTCTTAAGTTAATGGAAATAAATCCGGCACATCCTTCTTTAAGGCTGCATAAATTGAGTGGAAAATTATCCGAATTACATTCAGTATCAATTAACATCTCTTATCGGATTTCGATTTATTTTCTAATTAATAAAGATAAAATAATACCGGTAGATATCGGTAGTCACGATGAAGTCTACTAAAAAGATAAGTGCTTATCAAACCACATCTTTCGCAAATCATCAACTTCTTTTCTATACTTTTTAAGGTAATGATCTCCTTCTTCAAATAATTTTAATTGATAATTAATTTTTAGCTCATCAAATTTTTTTGCCATTTCAATAGTTTGCTTAACTGGGATCGTTTCATCGCTTTTACCATGCATTAATAGGTAAGGAATTTTGGGAAGCTTATCTGCGAAATTCATAATAGTTCTTTCTTCAAGCTTTTTTTCAAAATCTTCTTCGCCAAGAATTCTTTTATATATAGAATTTCTGGTATCGCTGCTTAATACATAATCTTTAAGATTGGAAATTGCTCCAACAAGAACCGCACATTTGTAGTTGGGATTTTTAAGTAACGCAAGATAAGTCATCATTCCACCGCGGCTCCAGCCTTCAATTCCCCATTTAGTTTTATCAGCAAAAGGTAATTCATCTGCAAGTGGAATAAGATTTAAAACATCATTCACATCATTTCCGCCAAGTTCTTCTTTACCTTCGCTTCCTGCATTTCCTCTGTATTGAGAGGCAAAGACTACATAACCCCAACTCGCAATTAGTCCAAACATTCCCCGTGCGGAAAATTTATCAATTGCTCCTTTATTTTCATATCCGCCCCTGTTCCAGATTATGCATGGAAATTTCCTGCCATCATTATCATTCGGATAAGCGAGATAACCTTTTATTTTCAATCCATCAGAAATGTAAGTTATTTTTTCAACAATAGTATTTTCAAAAACATCTTTTCCCCATCCGCTTATGAGCATTTTATTCTGGGAATCATTCAGCTCTATTTTATCCCTGTCGAGTATTTTATTTACTTCCATTAATACCTTACTATTTTATATAAACAGAAAATACTGTTATGGTCATTCTGAGAAATGAAATAACGAAGAATCTGTTACCATGACTGTCACTTCATTCAGTGTTACAAAATATACTTTGTATCTTCACGAAAATGGTTCGGAAAAATTTGTAATTTTGTGTATTATTTTAAAAATAAAATTACGGAAAAAATTCTGTGGCTAAAAAGAAACATATAAAACAACCGGAAAAATCACACCCAGCAAAAAAAGGAATAAAACCACTTTACCAGGTTATAGCTGTAGCTGCTGTATTGGCATTAATATTTTTTCTCGTATTCCCGGATATTTTTAAAAAGGATAAATCTTTGGATGAATATACTTTTACAAAGGAGGGCGAGCTTACTTTTTATTCACAGGATAATAAACCGATTGTAAAAATTGATCTTGAAATTGCCGATACCGAATATGACAGGGAGCTTGGTTTAATGAAAAGAAAAAGTATGGAAGAAAAACAGGGAATGCTTTTTATTTTTCCGGTGGAAGACGAAAAATCATTCTGGATGCGGAATACATTTATTTCCCTTGATATGATTTTTGTTAATAGTAAAAAAGAAATTGTTACGATTCATAAAAATACCAAAACCCTGTCAGATCAATCATATCCTTCTTCAGCGCCGGCTTTATATGTTATAGAAGTAGTTGGTGGATTTACGGATAAGTATCATATTAAAGAGGGCGATAAGATAAGCTGGATGAGTACTAAACTATAAAAAAGGACGGATGCGGTTCAAGTTCAAGATTATAAAATTTGAAGTTTCTTGAACCGGTACTTACACTTGAATTATTTTTTCCCGTACAATTCCTCTTCAATAATCTCACAAATAATATGAGCAACAGTTATATGTCCTTCCTGTATTCTCTGCACATTTGAAGAAGGAATTATGATTGGCAAATCAACAAGCGATTTAAGTTTCCCGCCATCTCCCCCTAAAAAACCAATTGTTTTCATTTCTTTTGATTTTGCTTTTTGAACAGCTTTAACAATATTCTTTGAATTTCCCGATGTTGAAATAGCTAAAAGTATATCTCCATTAAAACCGAGACCCTCAACGCCTCTTGCAAAAACATTTTCAAAACCGATATCATTTCCGGCGGCTGTTAAGTAAGAGGTATCAGTCGTAAGTGCAATTGCAGGCAATGCAGGTCTTTTAATTTTGTGGCTCATCCTTATTACTAGCTCGGCAGCAATATGCTGGCAATCTGCAGCGCTTCCTCCGTTTCCGCAAAGTAAAAGCTTGTTTCCATTTTTAAAAGCATTAACAATTAATTCTGAAGCGGAAAGAATATCATCTGAGCACTGATTAATTATTTTAAGCTTTGTTTCTGAACTCTGAGTTAGAGATTCATTAATGAATTTTGTTTTATCCAATTATGTTTCCTTCTAAAATGAAAGCCGTCTTAAAGACGGCCCAGATTTAATTTTTAATTTATTTTGTTTAAACCATTACTGGTTTTTTTATATGCACTGCATCTGCAAAATCTTTAATCATATCCCAGTTATTTTCATCTTCAAAAAAATTTCCTGTTACAATTATTTTAGCTCCGCTTTCAACTTTTTTTCTTGCAGCATTTGGAGATTTTATTCCGCCGCCAACAATTACAGGTATCTTACAAACTGATGAAACAGCTTTAATCATTTCATCTGGGACAGAATTTTCCGCGCCCGAACCGGCTTCGAGGTAAACCAATTTCATTCCAAGATATTCCGCAGCTAAAGCCGTGGCTGCCGCTATTTCAGGTTTATTCCTTGGTAATGGGAGGCTTCCGCTCATATAAACTGCGGTTGTTGTTGTTCCGGATTCTATAAGAATATATCCCGTTGAGATTGGTTCTATGCCCGCTTTTTTAATTATAGGTGCAGCAAGTACATGTTTGCCTATAAGATGTTCGGCATTTCTTCCGCTTACAACAGAAAGAAAAAGAATTGCATCGGCAGCACTTGAAATCTGATTTATATCTCCGGGGAAAATTATTGCAGGACATTTTGTATTTTCTTTTACTCTCTTTATGAAAGGTTCAAAATTGCCATTTACCATTAAACTACCGCCAATAAGAAAAGCATCAACACCCGATTTTTCGCAATGTTTAATAAAAGCCGGCAGACGATCTTCAGAGATTTTATCCGGATCAAGAAGAAGAAGATATGCAGCCCCCTTTGAGTCGGCTATATCGGACAGGTAGTTGTATATTTTCATATAAATTTAAGTGAATCTGTTATTGAATATATAAATTTTGGTTTATAGAAAAAAGAAGTGTATTAAATTGAAATTGATAATTAGATATCGAAATAATCAAAACCCAATAAAACTATTCCGGTTAATGTAATAAATTTTTAATTTGAACCGACTATTTTTATCCGTTTACAGGAGCTAACTGAAAAACCGTGGGTAAAATTCTTGCAGTTGCTTTACCGAAAGGCGGGGTTGGAAAAACCACCACCGCCGTTAACCTGGCATATGCCCTCTCTTTAAAAAATAAAAAAACTCTTTTAATTGATCTGGACCCCGCAGGATCCTGTTCCTCATCTCTTGGATTTGGAAAAGATAAAATAAACGGGGATATGTTTGATGTATTTAATTTTTCAAAATCTCTTGTCCAGGTAATAGAAAAAACCGGCGAAGAAAATCTTTCATTTATTCCTCTAAAGAATCTTAATTATAAGGATGAAATCAGGTTATCAAAACTTGCAGCCAACCAATCTCTGTTGCGCAATGTTTTAAGAGCAGAATCTCATTCATTTGATTTTATTATAATTGATTGTCCGCCATATTTAATTGGTTTAACAACTGATGCTTTGATTGCTGCCGATTCTGTTCTTATACCGGTTATGACAGGAAAATTTTCTATGGATGCAGTTGATAAAATACTTGAACATATTGATCATGTAAAAAGACATTTCAATCAGCATCTTTCAGTGGAAGGAATTGTTATCTCTAATTATGAATATAATGCAAAGGTTTCTTTCACTGCCAAGAAAGAGCTTTATGCAAAATATCCTGATTTGGTTCTGCAGACAGTGATACCTAAAAACATTGCCATTGTTGAAGCTACTTTTCAAAGTATGCCTTCTATAAAACATAATCCAACAGCAAAATCTTCTGTAGCATATATTCAGCTTGCTGATGAAATTATAGAAAAAAATTCATTGGGTTATTATCAGGTGCTTTCTGATATTGATGTAAAAGATACAATCAGAGAGAAAGAAAAACTTTTATGAAAAAAATAACCGTTTTTGAAAAACCAACCTGTACAACTTGCAGAAATGTTACCAAAGCTTTGATTGAGCAGGGAATAGATTTTGAAAAAGTAAATTACTATGTAGATCCATTTTCAAAAGAGAAATTAAAATCTTTATTAAAGAAAATGAAAATAAAACCAGTTGGATTAATACGAACAAAAGAAAGTATTTATAAAGAACTCGACATTAAGAACAAAAATTATTCTGATGAAGAATTAATTGACCTGATGGTAAAGTATCCCGATCTTGTTCAAAGACCAATTATTGAAATGGGTAGAAAAGCTATTCTTGCAAGACCACCGGAAAAAATAAAAGAATTGTTCATTTAATTTTTATTATAGCAGCTGCTTTTTTATCTTTAAGAAATGGTGATCCACCGGCTAAAGGCTTAAACTGATTTCCCCTTAGTGTTCATCATTTAATATTTTTTGATATTCCTTTAATTTTTTTAGCTGATCTTCTGAAAGTTTTGGATAATTAATATCAAGCTTTTGCAGCTGCTCAGTAATTATTTGGGATACCGCAAACTGCATAAACCATTTTTTATCTGCAGGAATAATAAACCATGGAGAGTGTCTGAAGCTTGTTGCAGCTATTGCCTCCTCATAACATTTCTGATAATCATTCCAGTATTTTCTCTCCTCCAGATCCTGTAAGGAAAATTTCCAATTCTTTGATTCTTTATCTATCCTGCTTAAGAATCTCCGCTTCTGTTCATTTTTTGAAACGTGAAGGAAAAATTTAAAAATAACCGTTCCGTTTTCATAAAGATACTTTTCAAAATCTTTTATCTGCCTGAATCTTTTTTGCCAGATGTCTTTTGTTAAAAATTTTTCAGGAAGATTTTGTTTTTTAATAATATTGTGTACGCGAACAACAAGAACATCTTCATAATGTGAGCGGTTAAAAATTCCAATTCTTCCTCTTTCCGGGGTAGCTCTATGAATTCTCCACAAAAAATCATGGTCAATTTCTTCTACCGAAGGCTGCTTAAAACTATGAACCTGTGTTCCCTGTGGATTTAATCCGGACATTACATGTTTTATTGTACTGTCTTTTCCGGCAGCATCCATTGCCTGGAAAATTATTAAAACAGAATATTTATTATGAGCATACAACTTGCTCTGGAGTTCGAACATTTTTTTAATATTCTTTCGCAGCAGTTTTTTAGTTTCATCTTTCGATTTATAATTAAGCGTATTTGATGTTGGAATCTCTGACAGCTTAAAAGATTTTCCGGGTTTTGCTATTAATTTATCTGCAAGCATAATTTATTAATAAAACTATCTTAATTAATATATGATTTTTATTGAGGGATTAAAATTGAAGAAGGCTCACTTATTTGTGAGCCTTTATCAAACATTTATTTTAATAACTTGCAGTCTGCGTACTATTTGGAGTAAATCTTTCAACTTTATTCTTTACCGGGGATACAGTTCTAAGATAATCATATATGGCTCCAAGATCTTCATCGTTCATACCTGAATACATTAACCAGGGCATTGGAGTATTAAATTCTTTTTCAATATTAACAGGAATATTATGTGCTTCCTCATTATTGAATGCTCTGAAACGATTAAAGAAATCCTGCTTTGTCCAGTTCCCAATTCCTGTTTCAGCATCAGGAGTTATATTTGCTGAATGAACGATACCTGCGGGAAAATTAAATCCCTCTCCGCCTGCCAGGTACATTCCCGGTTTAGGTTCTCCTTTTTCAGATTGCGTATGACACTCGGAACAGGAAGCAAGAGTAACAAGATATTTTCCGTACGCAGCAGTATTGGATTTATCAACTTCTTTAGCGGGAGTATATGAATGAATAGGCATTGTCTTGACAAGAAGATTCAAAGGAAAGTTAAGTTCAGTTTCAGGAATTTGTTTTTCCTTGGGCTGCAGAGACCTGATATATGAAACAATAGAGTATAGATCTTCCTTTGTTAAGTGATTATAATTTGGATACGGCATCATCGGAAACAAAGCACGGTTATCTTTAGTTACTCCACAAGTAACAGCTCTTATTAATTCTCCATCAGACCAGGTGCCGAGATTTGCAGGCGTGAGATTTTTTGTTGTAACTGTTCCGGGAAAGCCGATTTTTTCATCAAATACTTCACCGCCGCTGCCTTCTGTTCCCGGTTTAATTGGTCCCGCAAATTTGTTCCAGTCTCTTTCAGAATGACAATCTATACAAACCGTAATATGGTTTGCGAGATATTCACCTCTTGCTATTCTTTCAGGCGTTGCTTCAACTTTTATATTTGCCGGCGGATCAACTTTTGGGAATGCCGTATTAAGATAAATGTATCCGGCAATAATAAGAAGCACGACTATACCAACAAGAATACCCAGAACTTTTAAAGACCTTTTTCATAAGGGAGTCCTCTGTTTTTTTATTTTACAATTGGGTTTCGCAATGATAAAAAAGGTTTTTTTATTTGTCAATAAACTTTTTTGAAATAGATTGTACTCCCTTAAAAGAAATCAGGCTATAGATAAAACACTTTTAATCAAAGCATAATCTTAGTAATTTTTATAAGTATCATTTATGATATTATTGTTTATAAACCGATGAAAAAACTGATATTAATTTTTATTTTATCGCTTTCAACTAATGCACAAAATCATTTTAATGATTTTGTAAATCATGTAAACTCTCTCCCTGATTCTGTTTCAAAAGCTGCAGCAGTTGACAGCTTTATGAATTATGCAAGGTCAGTCGGCATTCCATTTATTGAAGCTGATAATGCTGATTTTATTTACGTTGGAAATGTTTCAAATATTTCTGTAGCGGGTGATTTTAATAACTGGGATCCTAATACTGATATGTTTACAAAGCTCCCCGGAACAAGATTCTGGTATTTAACAAAAACATTTGAATTGAATGCGCGCCTTGATTATAAATTAGTAAGAAATGGGAATGATTGGATACTTGACCCCGAAAACCCGAATATCTGTACAGGAGGTTTTGGTCCTAACTCCGAAATTGCAATGCCGGGATATATTCAGCCATGGGAAATTGAAACCAATAACAGCATTCAGCATGGAACTGTTGAAGTAAAAAATCTTTATAGTACAAATACAAATTCAAACTACCAGATAAAAATTTATTTACCCCCGGGATATATTACCGGCTCAGCAGAAAGATATCCATCAGTTTATTTTCAGGATGGCTACGAATATGTTGATCTTGCACATTCAGTCAATGTAATTGATAATCTTCTTGATAGTAATAAAATTCAAAAAGTTATTGTTGTTTTTGTAAAACCTAATAACAGGAATGAGGAATATGCGTTCACTAAAAGAAATCAGTACAGAGCTTTTTTTGTAAATGAACTTGTACCTTTTATTGATTCTCTTTACAAAACCATTCCTGAGGCTTCAAAAAGATTGGTGCTTGGTGATTCTTACGGAGGAAATATTTCTGCTTTAATCAGCTATAATCATGCTGATGTTTTTGGAAATTGCGGTCTTCATTCGGGTGCGTTTCAGCCGAATAATTATGAAGCTTATAACCTGATTGTAAACGGACCAAAAAAGGAGATAAAATTTGTTTCTATCTGGGGAACTTATGAATCACTCTTTCCTAATATGCGGAATTTTAGAGATTCTCTTTTAAACAAAGGCTATTCACTTAAATGGATTGAATTGCCTGAAGGGCACAGCTGGGGTTTGTGGCGGGCAACCATTGATGAAATTCTTGAATATTTTTTCCCGGCTCTTCCGTCCGATGTAAAAGATAAAAAACCTAAACCCGAAGGATTTAATCTTTACCAGAATTATCCAAATCCTTTTAACTCAAATACTATTATTAGATATTTGCTTTTGGAAAAAGTTTTTGTTGATTTTAGATTTTATGATTGTCTTGGAAAAACAATATCAGTATTAGTAAATGCATATCAGGGTCCGGGCGTTTTTTCTGTTGAAATAGATAGTGCTAACTTATCAAGCGGAATCTACTTCTATAGAATTATAGCCGGCAAATTTGATGAAACGAAAAAAATGATTGTTTTAAAATAATTGGAACTATAAATATGATTAGTAAAGAATTACTTGACATCCTCTGCTGCCCTGAGACAAAAGCAGACCTGGTTCTTGATGAGGAAACTCTTGTATCAACTGATAAAAAAACAAGAAGAAGATATAAGATAGTTGATGATATCCCTGTAATGCTTATTGATGAATCTGAACAGCTTAGCTTAAATGAGTGGACAGAGATAATGAAGAAGTATGGAAAAAATATTGAGTAATTCTATTTATATTAAACCCCGGCATTATATTCCTCAATAAAATAATTACGCAGATGGACCCAATTAATATTTTCGTGGGACTTAATCTTATTGCAACTTTCGGGGCAAACATTTCAGGTGCTCAGCGAGGCTTGAAAGAAAAGCTTACTGTTCATAAAGAAAAACCAAAAACATACCTGCAAAAGCTCCCTCTTATTCTTTCTGCTGCATCTCTTGTTGCAATAATTCTTGGAATATTCCAGGTAGGTACTTTGGAATACAAATCTGAATTCGAGAAAATCAGGATAATTGGTCTTATATTTTATATTGGATTTTCATGGCTGCAGATATGGGCATACAAAACACTCGGGGAGAGTTACTCACAAGATGTTTTAATTATGAAAGATCATAAGCTTGTAATCTCCGGGCCATTTAAATTGATAAGGCATCCGCAATACTTATCCCAGATTCTTATGGATATTGGTGCGGGTATTGCAATATTAAGTTATTTAGCTATTATTATTGCTATCATAGAAATACCATTTTTAATAATGAGAGCTAAACTGGAGGAAAAAATTCTTTTAAAGATTTTAAAGATAATTTTTCTGATTACAAGAATAAAAGCAGCTTCATGTTTCCCTTTTTAGGATAATATAACTTAGAAGCGTTTTGATGAAACTTAAATTATTTTTTCTTTTCTTTTTACTCACTTTAACGGTTTATCCCCAGTTAACAAATAAGGTTGCCATAGTAACATCATCAGGCACCAGATATATTCCATCTTATGAAAGACAGGGGATAACTTATTTTTCTGTCATGCATTTTGCAGAAGCACTATCGATAAACTACTATTATAATGATGATGCACAAAAGATTGAGCTGAAGTTTGACAACTATAATTTAAAAATAACTTCAAAAAATCCTTACCTTATTTTAATGGGAAAAGACGGTCGGCAGTCCGAAGAGTACCAGCTTCCAACATCAACATATTTTATTAATGACCTGATTTTCATTCCTCTTATTTATTCATTTGATATAATAAAAAAAGCATCAGGTAAAAATATTTTATTGGAAACCGGCAAGATAGTTTTAAATGAAAAGATTATTCCCGGAGAGACAAAAACAAAAAGCGGGTTTGATATTACAGGAATTTCTATAGATGAAAAAATAAACGGGACTCTTATTACCGTTAAATCTAAAACAAGAATTTTAACTTATACAAGCTCTTACAAGCAGAATATTTTAAAAGTAATCTTTAGAAATGTTAATTCAGATGTTGAGGATTTAAAGCTTACTGATGGTAAAGGTTTGGTAAAAAGTATTTCTGCAGAAAATATTGGTAATGATACCGAAATAGATTTTGTCCTTGGTAAAGAATACACCACCAACGAGGTTCTTAATGCCGAGGGAAGCAATGATATCCTGATTACAATTCACAATAAAATTTTTACCAGGAATGAAGAGCGGGAAAAAAATAAATCCAAATGGGAATTTGATGTTATTGTAATTGATGCTGGTCATGGAGGCAAAGATGTTGGTGCAATTGGTATAAACGGAATTAAAGAAAAAGATATTAATCTTGGAGTTGCACTGAAGCTCGGTAAGCTTATTGAAAAGGATATGAAAGATGTGAAGGTGGTTTATACAAGGAAGAATGATACATTTGTTGAATTATATAAAAGAGGAAAAATCGCCAATGAGGAAAGCGGTAAATTATTTATATCTATTCATTGCAACTCTACACCAAAAAAACCAACTGATGCAACAGGGTTTGAAGTTTATCTTTTAAGACCAGGCAGAACAGCAGAAGCTATTTCAATTGCGGAAAGAGAAAACAGTGTAATTGAATATGAAGAAAATCCTCAAAGGTATGAGAAGCTAACCGATGAAAATTTTATTCTTGTAACAATGGCGCATTCCGCTTATATGAAATATTCTGAAAAGTTTTCTGATATTCTTAATAAGCAAATGGGTGCCGATATGTCTGTTCAATCGAGAGGAGTTAAGCAGGCCGGGTTTTATGTTTTAGTTGGAGCTTCAATGCCCAGTGTTCTGATAGAAACAGGCTTTGTTTCAAATAAAGATGATGCTAATTATTTAAAAAGCAGCAAAGGACAGAATGAAATTGCCGGAGCTATTTTTAAAGCGATAAAAAGTTTCAGGGAATATTATGAAAAAGTAATGGAGACGGAGCTATAATTGCTCTGTAAAATAATCTGTTATCAGCGAGAAATCTGCAACTTTTTAAGCTGTTTGCAAAAATACATGTATATTTATTTGTTGAATCTTTTTTAAACTGAATACATCTAAATTGTTAGAAAAATCTTAAAACAGGAAGGAAAAAATGAAAAATACAGTTGAGGGAACTGATTCAAATTTTGATCAGGAAGTTATTAAATCTGAAATACCGGTTTTAGTAGATTTCTGGGCGCCCTGGTGTGGACCTTGTAAAATGATTGCGCCGGTGGTTGATGAAATTGCAACAGAATATCAGGGAAAAATAAAAGTTGTAAAGCTTAACACTGACGATAACCAGAACATAGCAATTAAGTATGGAATAAGAAGTATTCCTACACTTGGAATATTTAAAAACGGACAGGTTGTGGACGCAGTTATAGGTGCAGTTCCTAAAAAACACCTTGAAGAAAAAATAAAACCGTACATCGCAAGTGTAAATTAATTCAAATTTATTTTAAGTATAATAAATTATAAGGCTGTCTGAAATAGACAGCCTTTTTTGTTTTAAGAAGGTTTAAATAATCTTATCAAAAAAAATCGTACCTAATATTGTAACCAATCTCCGGCAATCAGATATGCAGTTTTAACTAAATAAAAAAGTGATATGAAACAGATACCTAAATTCTGCTCCTTTAATTTCTGTCCCCAAACTAATGATTAATCTACTACACTTCTGTTCTTAACAGATAATATATTTTTTTTGGAGCATCTATGTCAAAAACAAAAATTTTTATGCCGTTTATTATTTCAGTCTTTTTTATTACTCTTTTATATGTTGTTTCAATTCCGGGTTGTAATAAAGATGATAATCCGGCAAGTAATGCAGGTAATCCAGGCCCGAACGAAGTATTTCTCAGTGGCAGCAGATTTAATCCCGTAAGTAAAACAGTTGCGGTTGGGACAACCATAAAGTGGATTAATAAAGATGGCAATACACACACAGTAACAAGCGGAACTGTCGGTAATCCATCGGGATTATTTGATTCGGGTAATATGCACCAGAATAATGAATTCCCGTTTACTTTTACACAGGCAGGAACTTATAAATACTTTTGTATTTATCATGGCTCAATGGGAATGACCGGGACTATAGTTGTTCAATAAAATTAAATGCTGATCTCCGGGGTTAAAAAATAATTCCGGAGGTTATCTTTCATAGATTATTAATCCATTCTTTCCATACATCAGGTTGATTACCTACAGTAGCCAATCTTCCATTTCTTACAATTGGCATTTTAAAAAGCAAGGAATCGTTCAATAATTCTTCTTCAATATCAAAAACCATAAATGCAAAATTTCTTTTATGAAACTGCTTGCTGTTTCTGTCAATTAAATCTTCCAACGGGATTGCCTGCTTAATATTTTCAAGCTCACCTTTGGAAACACCTTTTTCTGAAAGATCCCTGAAATGAAAAGCAATTCTTCTTTCCTTGAAGAACCTTTCTGCTTTTCTTGTATCAATATTATTTTTCGTTCCGAAGACCTGTATGTTCATTATTAATATTTAGAATGTAAAAATTTATTTAACAATTACTAATTTGAAAGATAAATTAGAAACAATATTGGAAAAGGTAAACAAATTGAAATTAATTATGATTATGCTTTTTTCTTTTATACAAATCTTTGCTCAGGACACTTTGAATATCCCGGAATATTTTCGTTCAGATAAATCTTTCTCGGATTCTCTTTTATCAATAGTTAAAGATTTGGAACTTGATAAAGATTTTGATGTTGGTGAAGATGGTATTGAACAAATATCTTTTGCAGTAATTGATCTTAATTCCGGAATCCCGGTTTTAGGCGGAGTAAATTTTGAGAATTTTATTTATCCCGCGAGTGTTTATAAAATGTATGTGGCTGCAGAAGTGCTTCATCAGGTTAGTAATGGAGAACACTCTTTGTATGAAAGCTATATAGTTAAATCTCCGAATGATGTTGACTTATCAAGGCAGATTGATTCAGACCCGAGACCTTTATTAAAAGATGGAGATACTGTAACTATAAACTATTTGCTTGACCTGATGATAACGAGAAGTGATAACTCTGCAGCAAACTGTTTAATTGATATTGCAACAAGACCACGAATTAATGAAATGATTCATCAATACGGCTGGCAGGGAAGTGAAGTAACAAGAAAATTTTTGAAAAGAAAATATGAAGATGAAGGTTATTCAGAAATAAAAGGAACTGAAACCTGCGCACTTCATGCCGCAGATTTTATGTACAGGATAGAAACCAATCAGCTTATTAATCCCTGGGTAAGTATGCAGATGAAAGCTCTTCTCGGCAGGCAATTAGATAAATCGAAAATTGCACAAGGGCTGCCCACCAATGTTATGTATTACAATAAAACCGGCTGGTGGAGCTACTGGACAAATGATGTTGGAATTGTTGATGATGGAAAGGTAAAATATATAATTGCATGCTTTATGCCCATTGAAGAAGAGAAAGCGATATCAATATTTAAAATTTTATCATCGAGGGTTTACAAACTTATTCAGAATAGATTCAGAGAATGAATTTAAAAATCTGTATAAATTTCCTGTGTTCTTTTTGATCTGGGAAAGCGGCTTTTAATTCCTGCTTTTGTTACAACAGCTGTTCCTAAAATGTATTCATCATATCTAACAACATATTGACCTTCTTTGTATGAACCGGTTTTAATTATTCCGCCTTCCATATAAGTTTTAAAATCATTCTGAGATTGAAGCTCAATTACATTATTTTTTATTTCTTTTCCTAAAAGCTGAGCTGCTTGTGTGTTGAGAACGATTTCGCCATTCTTATCTACTGTTCCGAACTTTAAACCGATTCTTTCAAACAGGTTTAAATTATTTGCATCCCAGTTTCCGGTTACAAAAAAAATATCAATCCCTTTTAAAATATATTTGTAATTTGAAAGTGATTCCATTTTAATATCAAAATGATCAGAAATAAATTTTAATCTTTTAAAAGTATCTTTATGATCAAACGAAATTAATTTTAATTCCTTCTTTGGAAAAGAAAATTTTTCAGGACTTTCTGTTTCGCCGGTTTTTTTTAATTTTGCTATAAAGAATCCTTCTGTTCCGGTTTCCCATGGAAAAATTCTTTTTCCTTTTTCTAAATTCCGGTTAAAGTTTTCTTCTTTATAAGCTGTAAATCCTTTATGATTAATAACAGGAAGTTCAATATCAAGAAGTTCAACAGGATATTTTGAAAGCACTTTATTAATTAAAAACTCGTTTTCTTCAACAGTTAAAGTACATGTTGAATAAACAATTTCTCCCCCGGGTTTTAACATTTTTATTGCAGCAATAAGAAGCCTTAATTGAAGATCAGCAAGCACCTGAATTTTATTTTCATCCCACCATTTTGTAACCTCTGCTCTCTTTTGAATAATCCCAAGACCGCTGCAAGGTGCATCAACAAGAATTTTATCAAAGTGGTTTTCATAAATCTTACTTAGCAGCTCACCTTTCTGATGGACGACTCCCGAGTTAACAATATTCATTCTTTCAATATTGTGAACAAGCGCTTTAAGCCTGCTGAGCTGAATTTCATTAGCAACAAGAGTTCCCCTATTCTGCATCATTTCACCTAATTGCGTGGTTTTAGAACCAGGGGCAGCACATAAATCCAGCACTAAATCATTTTCATCCGGTAAAAGTATTTTAGCAGGCAGCATTGATGAAAGGCTTTGTATATAATAAAATCCTAGAATATGTTCCAGAGTTTTTCCTGCCGTCTCAGCTCCTTTAATAACTTTTAGTGCATCCGGAATTCCCGGGATTGTCTCAGTTTCAATTCCGTATTTTGAATTAAGTTTTTCACGGACAAATACCGTAGTTGTTTTTAAAGAATTGGTTCTTAAATATTGATTGGGCTCCGAATTAATAAAATCAATAAACCTGGAGAAGTTTTTTTCTCCGAATAAATAACTCACATAAGATTTAATTTTTTCTCCGGGGTCAATCACTGGTTAGATTCTCACAAGATTTAATTGTTTAAAAGTTTCATTAACAACAGATTTGGAATTCTTTTCTTCCCTGAAATTCTTTTTGTAATCTGTTTCTACTTCCCTGATTATTGAATCAAGATAATTCTCGTATAACTGAAGAGCTTTTTTTAATTCAGATTCAACTGTGGGGACAAGAATTAAACGAGGAGAATTCCTGTTTGAATAAATAATAAATTTTGCCTGCAAATAATTTTCAGCATGAAGAACCGAATTGCCATCCGGGGTAATTATTTCAAACCCGCCAAAAAATTCTTTCCCGATAAGTAAAGTTTTACCCGGAAGTTTTAACTCAACACAATTATTATTTAATGAGATGAAATCTAAAGGGAAAATTTTAATACCAGCGGAAAAAAATTTTGAAACCCACGAACTTACAAACACTTTTTCGTTAATAAATTCTTTGGAGCTAATCACTATTCTTTTTTAAAAAGTCTGATATATATTTTTTTAAATCATCCGGTTCTGAATAATATTTTATAGTTAGTAGTTCAGAATCTCCGCCATTAATCATAGCGGATACTTTACCAACTGCTTCTTTGTTTACAAGTGCCAGTACAGGTATTTTCTTTTTATAAAGAGCATAAGCAATTTCAAATCCAACGCCCGTGCTTGCACTTGAAACCTCAGCAATAAGAACTTTGCTTTTAGAAATCCATTTTATATCCCGGGTAAAAATCTCTGAATCCGTAAGAGGTGCGGCAGGTTTAAAATCAGTATTCAATTCTGACAGTGCTGTATTGCCGGTGCTATTAATGTGTTTTACTATTTCAGGAAAAAATTCCTGGTAAGTTTTTTCCCCTCTTATAGAAATTGCGCAATAAACAATCATGACTTTAATCTAAAACATTTCTGTAATATTCTTCATAAAGAGGGACAACTTTATTTATGTCAAACTTTTTTACTGCTCTCTCGCGGGCATTCTGAGAAAAGATCTGGTATTTTTTTTCATTTGTAAGCAGGTCAATGGCATATTTAGCCATCCTGGAAACATCTCCGATTTCGGCAATAAAACCGGATTCATTATGCGCTACTAATTCCGGTAAACCTCCCACGCTTGAGCTTACAACCGGAAGACCACAAGCCATAGCTTCAAGTGCTGCAAGTCCAAAGCTTTCAGACTGAGAAGGGATAAGAAACAAATCCGATGCACCAAGAATTTCAACTAAAGCTTCCTGTTTACCTAAAAATTTTACTTTATCAACAAGATCAAGCTGCCTGACTAATCTTTCACATTCAGATCTGTCCGGTCCATCGCCTACAAGAATTAATTTTGATGGAACATCCTTCTGAACAATGTTAAAAATTTGTATTGCATCAATTACTCTTTTAACTGCCCTGAAGTTAGAGGTATGAACAAGAATTTTCTCACCCTTCGATGCAATATTTTTTCTAAATGAACAATCGGAGTTAGGTTTAAATAATTGAGTATCTACAAAGTTTGGTATAACCGAGATATCCTTGTTGATGTCATAGTTCGTTAATGTTTTCTCTTTAAGAAACCTTGAAACAGCAGTAACACCATCACTTTTTTCAATGCTGAATTTTACAAGCGGAAGAAAAGATGGTTCAAGTCCAACGAGTGTTATATCGGTTCCATGTAAAGTGGTAATTATTTTTATATCGATTTTTTCCTTTAGCATTTCTTTCGCAAGAAATGCACTTGCGGCATGAGGTATTGCATAGTGTACATGGAACAGATCAAGTTTTTCATATTCCGCAACCTCAACCATTTTACTTGCAAGGGCAAGGCTGTAAAGAGGGAATTCAAACAAGGGGTAGCTGCTCATTTCAACTTCGTGGAAAACAATATTTTCAACAAAGTTTGTCAGCCGGAATGGCAGGGCATAACTTATAAAATGAATTTGATGTCCTTTTAAAGCAAGAGCTTTTCCTAATTCTGTAGCAATAACACCGCTTCCGCCGTATGTAGGATAACAGGTAATTCCGATTTTCATTTGGTTATAATTTTTTAATTAGAAGTTTGAGAAATTATTGTGTTATCTATTTTAAGTCTTTTATCAAGGTTAGCCGTTTTCAAAGCTATGTTGTAAAAAAGTCTAGCTCTCTTCCTGATTAATACTACAATCCATTTTCATACTGATGAAAGATAAATAATCCTGTTATTTAAAACTCTCCTAAATATTAAAAGAACCTCTTCATTCCATAAATTTTTTTTCCGCATCATAATTATTAAAATTTATACTTACTGTGATAATTAACTGATAATAATAATCTACAAATTTTCACTTTTGGTTTTATTTCCAAACCGCCTAAATTTCACTTTACGTAATCTAATTATTAAAATATTTTATGAAGTTATTAGTTCTCGGTCATTCGGTTGCGGATATAATTGATTTCAATAATAAAAAAACCTTCAAGCCGGGAGGAATTTTTTATTCTATTATTGCTCTAAATAATTTCAAAGAGAATGATGATAAAATTTCCCTGGTTACTGCAGTTGATAGTAACCATTATCATTTATTTAAAGATGAATATGAAAAGCTGGATGAAAAATTTTTTATCCGGGTTGATAGAGTTCCCGTGGTTCATTTAAAAATTGAACCTGACAAAGAAAGACATGAAACTTATGAAAATATTAATCAGAACCTTCTATATAATATTAATAATTTGAATTTGTTTGATGGCATTTTAATTAATATGATTACAGGTTTTGATATAACTTTACAGCAATTAAAAGAGATAAGGAAGAATTTTAGTGGGCCGATTTATTTTGATGTTCATACTCTTTCCCGCGGACTAAATAATAAAATGCAAAGATATTTCCGGACTATTCCGCAATTTAATCAATGGGCTTCATGTATTGATATGCTGCAGGTTAATAAAAATGAATTAGGAACTTTAAATGAAAAAGTTACGGATGAAGAGATAATTAAGGAAGCTCTCAGTTACGGTATAAAATATATAATCCTGACTTTGGAAGAGAAAGGTGCAAAAGTATTTTATTTAGAAGAAGGGATACTAAAGTCAATAAATGAACCGGCAATTAAAGTTGATGTTAAGAATAAAGTTGGCTGCGGTGATGTTTTTGGGGCACTCTTTTTTTATAGTTATATTTCAGTAGGAAAGGAAAATTTTGAACATAAAAATATTAATAAACCTTTAAAGATTGCAAATATAGCCGCCGGTTATGCTGCTTCTTATGAAGATATGAATGAATTTAAAAATTTGAAGAAAGATGTTATCCGGAGACCTGATTAAAAAAAGAATTTTGATTACCGGCGCAAATGGAATGCTCGGTCAAAGTTTATGTAAGTTCTATGCTGATCAAAAAAGTGTTTTACTCTTAGCATGTTCAATTGAGGATAAATCTTTTTTGAGCTGCGTGGATTATCTTAAATGCGACATTACAAAAAAGAATGAAGTTAAAAATGTAATTTTTGATTTTTATCCTGATTATATAATTAATGCTTCTGCTTATACTAATGTGGATAAAAGTGAAACTGAACGTGAGCTTACGTGGAAAGTAAATGTAAAAGGGGTTGAATACCTTGCTGAAGCAGCAAGGATTCATGATGTAAGGATGGTTCATATTTCCACTGATTATATTTTTGATGGAATGAACGGTCCTTACACCGAAGACGAAAAACCTAACCCTCTTAGCTATTATGCCCGTACAAAACTTGCAAGCGAAAACGTTTTAAAAGTCAGTGGTATTATTTATACTATTTTAAGAACAAATGTTTTGTATGGTTCCGACTCAACAGGTAAAACCGGTTTTGTAAGATGGCTCGTAAATATTTTGAGAGATGGAAAAGAAGTCAGAATTGTTACCGACCAGGAAAACAATCCCACTTTTGTTTATGATCTTGTTCAGGCAATTAATAAAGTGATTGAATATAATAAAACAGGAGTTTATAATATTGGCGGGAAAGAATTTCTCACAAGGTACCGGTTCGCTGAAATTATAGCTGATTATTTTGGGTTTGACAAAAACCTGATAAAACCGATTACTACCAGTGAACTTAACCAGCCGGCACGGAGACCACTTAAATCAGGTTTAATAACTTTAAAAGCTGAAACAGAACTTGGGTTTAAACCTCATTCAATAATTGAATCATTAGCAATAATTAAGAAAGAACTTTCGATTTAGATTATGTCTGACAAAGAAAAATTAAATACACTTAACACCATTTTCTGGGATTATAATACTAATCTGCTTCCATTTAATAAAATAATTGAAATGGATTTGGATTCAGTTGATGAATATGATTTTAAATTAATTTTAAACCGGATGCTTGAGCGGCTGAATTGGTATGAACTTATAGATATATTAGGTATTAAAAATTTAAAGAAACTTTTAACACCTGAAATAATTACCAGATTAAGGAGTAAAGAACTTAAAGACAGATATGAACGAATCAGGCGAATACTACACCAGGAACCTTTATCCATTTCAGGATGGGATCCTGAATATCGTAAAAGAATTGAAGCTACCCTTTTATCTTACAGGTGGGACCGCACTTAGCAGATATTATTTCAATCATCGTTATTCAGATGACCTTGATTTATTTGTAAACAATGATGCCAACTTTAGTAAATACACTCAAGTACTCTATGAAACTTTACTTGATAAGCAGAAAGACGGTCTGTTTGTAATTGATAATCAAAAGACTCGAAGAAGCGAAAATTTCATGCAGCTTTTTATTATTAAAGATGAACAAGTGCTAAGAGTTGACTTCGTTAATGATATTGTGATGCACTATGGTGAATTTCTGGAAGATGAAATACTCGGTAAAATAGACAGCTTAAGAAATATTTTATCAAACAAATTATCAGCTATTTTTCGTTACGAGGCAAAAGATATTGTTGATATATGGATCATCTGCAAAAATTTGAAATGTTATTGGATGGAAATTATTAAAGAAGCAATGAACAAAGAGGCTGGTGTTGACCCTGTAGCGATTTATGAAATCCTTAGTTCTTTCCCTGTAAATAAACTTGATTTGATCAAATGGATAAAACCACCTCTTCCGGAAATCTTTAAAAAGAAATATTGCAAATTGCAGAGGATATAATGTATGGCAGAGAAAATTCATTATCTTAAAAATATTAACTTCACTCTTCTTTTTGTTCTCCTATCAATTTTATCTTGTAAATTATTTGCTCAGACAAGTTCAATTGATTGGGCAAAAGGAATTGTATGGTACCAGATCTTTCCGGAAAGATTTTCAAATGGAGACACAACTAATGATCCCGAAGCCTCAAAAGTTTTTATTAATAGCAGAAGAATTCCGCAGGATTGGAAAGTAACTAAATGGACAAGCAATTGGTTTGCACCATCTGAATGGGAAAAAAAACTAGGCGGAAAAATCAGGGATCATCTTTATGACAGAAGATATGGCGGTGACTTGCAAGGAATAATTGACAGATTAGATTACCTGAAAGAACTTGGAATCGGGGCAATTTATCTCAACCCCATTTTTGAAGCGGTTTCTCTTCATAAATATGATGGCTCAACTTATCACCATATTGATGTGAATTTTGGATCGGACCCGGATGGTGACAGGAAATTAATTGCTTCGGAAACACCTGATGATCCTTCAACCTGGAAATGGACGGAAGCTGATAAATTATTCTTAAAATTAATAGAAGAAGTTCATTCAAGAGGAATGAGAATTATTATTGATGGAGTTTTTAATCATACCGGAGTTCAGTTCTGGGCTTTCCAGGATATTGTTAAAAATGGAATAAACTCTAAATACAAAGACTGGTATATTATCAAAACGTTTGATGATGTTACAACTCTTGAAAATGAATTTGATTACAAAGGCTGGTGGAATGCAAAATCACTTCCGGAATTTAACCGGACACAGAATGATCTTTATCCCGGTCCCAAGCAATATATCTTTCATTCAACTTCAAGATGGCTTGATCCGAATAATGATGGTGATCCTTCTGATGGAATTGATGGATGGCGGCTTGATGTCGCCCGTGATGTTCCTGTTGGTTTCTGGAAGGATTGGAGTAGACTTGTGAAATCAATTAACCCTGAAGCGATAATAATTGGTGAATTGTGGGATCTTTCTCCTGATTTTATTTCTAAAGATGGAGCTTTCAATTCTCTTATGAATTATAATTTTGCATTTGCTGTTAATGAATTTTTCATCGCTCAAAAAAGAAAAATAACTGCATCGGGTTTTGCCGATAGCCTGCGAAAAATCTCCGAAACATATCCTGAAGAGAATCTTGATCTTCTTCAGAATTTAATGGACAGCCATGATACAGAAAGACTGCCATCTATGATTCTTAATCCTGATAGAAATTATGACAGGGATGGAAATGAAGGTAATCCGGATTTTAATCCCGGTAAACCGGGAAAGGAAATTTATGAAATGCAAAAGCTTATCCTTGCATTCCAGATGACATATAAAGGAGCTCCGATGATTTACTATGGAGATGAAGTTGGGATGTGGGGTGCAGATGATCCTCATTGCAGAAAGCCAATGGTTTGGGATGATTTGAAATATGACAAAGAAGTAATTTCAAAAGAAGATGGATTTAAAAAGGGATGGGTTCTTATACTGTTGAACAAAATAAAGATCTGCTTGAATTCTACAGAAAGATAATTCATCTGCGAGATGAAAATGAGGCTTTGCAAAAAGGCGATTTGAATTTTCTTTATACTAATGACGAAAAAAAATCTTTTGCCTTCGAAAGAAATTTTAATAAAGACAAAATAATCATAGGTTTTAATATTGGTAATGCTGAAGATGATTTTGATGTTCCGGTAAACATGCTTAAAGGACAATATGAGGAACTAATGACCAATGAAATAGGAAACTTTTATGGCTCTGAAAAAGCAAATGCTAAAATTCTGATTAAAGTTCCGGCTCAATCTTTTCGCATTTATAAAATTTATTCATCACATTAATGAAACCTGATTTAGAATATTACACTTCTTTTATTTTTGATCTTGATGGAACTATCTACAGGGGAAATAAAATTATTCCCGATGCCGATAAAACAATAAATACTTTAAAAAGATCTGGCAAGAAAATAGTTTTCATATCAAACAAAACAACAGGAAGTGTATCAGAATATTTTGAATTTTTAACAGCTAATGGTTTGGAAATTGCAATAAATGAAATTATCAACTCTACAATCGTTATTTCAAAATACCTTAATAAAAATCATCTGGGAGAAAAGTTTTTTGCAATTGGGGAAAAAATATTTGTTGAAGAAATTATTTCTTCAGGTTTGGAATACTCCGAAGATCCTGAAAACATAAACATACTTCTTGTAACCTTAGACAGAACGCTTAATTATGAAAAGCTCGAGATAGCTGCAAGAGCACTTGAAAAAGGCGCAAGATTTTTTGCGGCAAATATTGATGATACTTGTCCTGTTGATAACGGAGAAGTTCTCGATGCCGGTGCTACAATTTCAGCACTTGAGAAAAGAACACATCGCAAGCTCGAAAAGCATTTTGGCAAACCCTCAAAATATATGATGGATGAAATTAAGGAGAGGCTTGGAGATGATTTCTCAAAAACTCTGCTGATTGGTGACCGCCTTGAAACTGATATCGCAATGGGGAATTCATTCGGACTGCATACAGCACTTGTTTCCACAGGAGTTAAAAATTTTCCGAATGGAAATCGAAATATTCAGCCGACTTTTATCCTGGATTCTGTATTTGATCTCATAAAATAAACCTGGCTTGCCTTTCTTTTCTCCCCCAACCTTCTGATGTTTCCATAGTCTAATAAACAGTTATTGGAAATTTTAATGGTTTTGAGCGATACTGATTTAATAAATAAAGCCCAAAATGGTGATGAATCCGCATTCAATGAATTGGTATGCAGGTATGACAGAAATGTGCTTTCGCTTGCTCTTAAGTATGTAAATGATAAAGATGATGCAAAAGATATTTACCAGGAAGTTTTTCTCAGGGTGTTCAGGGGATTAAAAAAATTTCAGTTTAAAAGTGAGTTTTCAACATGGCTTTACAGGATTACAACAAATGTCTGTTTAACATTTATAAAATCAGGTAAGAAGCAAGAAATGATGAGAATAGATAATGATATGGATAATGATTCAATTAATATTATCGGAAGTGATGAAGGCAGCTCACCCGAAGAATTTTTAATGAGAAATGAAATTAAAAATAATGTAAATGAAGCCCTGGAAAAATTATCTCCAAAACAAAAAATGATTTTTATACTTAAACACTTTGAAGGATATAAAATTAGAGAAATATCCCAGATGCTTAACAGCAGCGAAGGAACAATAAAAAAATATCTCTTCGAAGCGAACCATAAACTGCGCGAACAGTTGAGTGAATTATATGTATAAGATTATGTCACACTTCGACAAGCTCAGTGTGACAACTTAGTAAGTCATCCTGAGCCTTTCGAAGGATGACGATTTTAATTTAAAAAGGATTATTATGAACCATAAAAAATATATCGAATGGATCCAACTTTTCTTTTATAATGAGCTGACACAAAAAGAAAAAGATGAACTCAATGATCATTTAAATGATATGCAATGAATGCAATGCTGAATTTGAAAAGCAGAAAAGATTTTTTTCTGTTATTAAAAACACTCCATTGCCTGAGGTTAACCAGGAACTTTTATCTGAAGCAAGAAGAGAATTTAATGCCGCATTAAAAGCTGTCCAAAGGACTCCTTTCGGAGAGAGTACAAAACGAAAGTCGTTTCACTTTTTGAAATTTAATCTTTCCGAATTTTTCTTCTCCCCGTTTAAACTTGCATTTAGCGGAGCTGCAGTTTTAGCTGCCGGTATTTTGATTGGATTTCTTTTATTTAATAAAGCAAACGATAATATAATTCCTGTTGTTGAAGAGGAAAACAGCCTGGCATCTTTACAACAGGACAGAACTCAGATTACAAATTTAAAGTTTATCGACCAGGATGCATCCGACGGTGAAATAGAATTTACAGTTGATGCAATAAAACCGGTTCATATAAAAGGAAAAGTTAATGACCCGAAAATTCAGAGCATCTTAACTTATTCTATGCTTTATGAGCAAAACCCGGGAGTTCGCCTTAATGCGATAAATCTTATTAAAACCAACACAGCTCAAAACAATGATGAAGAAATAAAAACTTCATTAATAACTGTTGCAAAATATGATGCAAACATCGGCGTAAGGAGAGAAGCTTTAAAGCTTTTAAGAAGCTTTCCATATGATTCTGATGTAAGGAGCGCACTTCTCTATATTCTTTTAAATGATGAAAATTCTGCAATGAGAATTGAAGCAATTACAAGCTTAAAAGAGATTAGTGAAAAAGGAAATGGTTTCAGCCAGAATGAGATTTCAGCTTTCCGTGAGAATCTTAAAAAAGAAGAAAACAATTATGTAAAATTTCAAATAAAAACTGTTCTTCAGGAGAATCAAAAAAATGAAAAATAAATTTTTATTCACAGTAATAATAACATCAATCTGCCTATTAATATTTGTTATAAAAACCTTTGCCCAGGATGAAATTAAAAAAGAATCCTTCAAAGTAAATAAAGGCGGTACTCTTAAAGTTGATATTTCCAGCGGCGATATAAAGGTCAAGACCGGGAATGATTCAGAAGTTAAAATTTCTTATGAAGATGATGAAGATTATAATAATGTAACAACCTACCAGGATGGAAATAATATTACAATCAGGTCTGACGATAATGTTGATTTTGAAATCTCTGTCCCCTCCGAATTCAATCTTAATTTAAATACTTCAGGCGGCGATATTGATCTAATGAGCAATTTAAAGGGAAATGTAAAAATAAATACTTCAGGCGGTGACATCTCAACAAAAGAAGTAACCGGAGAGTTATCTGCCAACACATCAGGCGGGGATATAAATTGTGGCAATGTAAATGGTAGTTTAAAACTTGGCTCAAGTGGTGGTGATATTATGGTTGGATCTGTTGAAGGCGAGTGTGAAGTAAGCACTGGCGGTGGAAATGTTATTGTTAAGAATGTAACAAAATCATTAAGCGTTTCTACCGGCGGTGGAAATATAAATTGCGGCAATATTGGTAGTGATGTAAAAGTAGTAACAGGCGGAGGGAATATTTCCGTTGATAATATTTCCGGAGTAATGAATGTAAAAACCGGCGGGGGTGATATTTACGGTGTTAGTATAAACAAGGGTGGAACAGTTGTAACCGGTGCAGGGAATATAAGTTTAAACAATCTTTCCGGTGATGTTAAAATAACTTCCGGTGCCGGTGATGTTACTGCTCAGTTTATTTCTGTGGGAAGTAATGATAGTAAAATTGTTTCGGGTTATGGAAATGTTAAAGTTTTTATTCCTGAAAATGCTAAAGTAACAATCGAAGCAACTGTAAAATTATCTGAGGGAAATGTCTATTCGGTTGATAAGCAAAGTCTCTCTGAATCTATAAAATCAGATTTTAAATCTACAACCGAAGATAAGAGAAAAGGTGAGTACCATGCTGTTTATATTATTAATGGAGGCGGAACAAATATCTTTCTGCAGACTTCAATAGGGGATATTGAAATAAGAAAATTGAAGCGTTAATCATTTAAATCAACCGTATGTTGAAAATATTTAGACATTCTTTTTTTATTCAATGATTTTTACAGTGAACATTGTGGATTTAAAAATTGATTTAAATAAAGATTAAAGCTGATGAGAATAATTTTTACAACACTGATATTTCTTTTTTCAATAACTGCTTTCCCCATTGTAAAGGATACCGTAAGTACAAATCTTGAAATATCTGCAATTAGAATAAACCAGGTTGTAAATATTGATGGTAATCTTCAGGAAGAATTCTGGAAACAAATTATTCCCATTAACCAGTTTATTCAAAAAGACCCGGATGAAGGGAAAGAATCTACTCAAAAAACGGAAGTGAGAATAGTCTACGATGATGCTGCACTTTATGTCGGTGCCAGAATGTTTGATACCTCACCTGATTCAATAATAGCAAGACTCGTTAGAAAAGATGTTGACATTACTTCTGATTTATTTGCCGTTTTTCTGGATCCTTATCATGATAAAAGAAGCGGTTTTTATTTTGGAGTTAATGCTGCCGGAACAATGTACGATGGGGTTCTTTATAATGATACCTGGAATGATAATTCGTGGGACGGTGTTTGGGAAGGTAAAGTTAAAATTAATAATGGCGGATGGACAGCGGAGATGAGAATTCCATTTTCTCAGCTCAGGTTCCATAAGAATTCACAGAATGTTTGGGGGATTAATTTCCGAAGAGACGTTGCTCGTAATAATGAACAGGATTATTTTATTTATGTTCCGAAGAATGAAAATGGTTTTGTTTCAAGGTTTGCCCAGCTTAAAGGTTTAAATGAAATAACACCACCGGGGAAATTTGAAGTTCTTCCTTATTTTACAACCAGGGCAAAATATACTCATCCCGAATCAAATGATCCGTTTAATAAAGCCTCTGACTTTAAACCGGGTTTAGGTGCTGATTTTAAAGTTGGTTTAGGAACAAATCTGAATCTAAGCGCAACAATTAATCCGGATTTCGGTCAGGTTGAAATTGATCCTGCTGTAATTAATCTAAGTGATGTGGAAACTTTTTTTAATGAAAAACGACCGTTTTTTGTTGAAGGGTCTACCATATTTAATTTCGGGCAGGGTGGGGCGACGAATTATTGGGGATTCAATTGGTCCAACCCTGATTTCTTTTACAGCAGAAGAATTGGTAGGCAGCCGCAGGGAGAAACTCCCGATGCTGATTATATTGATTACCCGGATGGGACTCATATTCTTGGTGCAGCGAAGATAACTGGTAAAATTGGTGATAAATGGAACGTCGGTGTTATTCAATCTTTAACTCAAAGAGAATATGCAAGGTTAGATAATGGTGGTGTTCATTCAGAACTGGAAGTTGAACCTGTTACTTATTATGGAGTAATAAGAGCACAGAATGAAATAAATGATGGTTACCAGGGCCTGGGATTTATGTCCACTTTTACCAATAGATTTTTTAAAGCTGATAATCTGAAAAATGATATAAACAAAGATGCATTTGCATTCGGAATTGATGGGTGGACTTTCCTTGATTCGTCTAAAACATGGGTTATTTCAGGGTGGACAGGTTTAAGTAATATAAACGGAACACAGGCACGAATAACAGATCTTCAAAGTAATTCACAGCATTACTTTCAGAGACCTGATGCAGAAAGTTTTTCTGTTGATAGTACTGCTACAAGTTTAACCGGCTTTGCAGGGAGAATTTATCTTAATAAACAAAGAGGAAATTTCTTTTTTAATTCAGCGTTTGGATTTATCTCACCCAAGTTTGATTTAAATGATCTTGGATTTTTGTGGCGTGCTGATGTTCTTAATATGCATATTGGTGCAGGATATTTCTGGACTGAGCAAACTTCTATATATAGGTACCTTGAACTGGGCGGAGCTTTATTCAGAAATTATGATTATGACGGTAATATTACCTGGGAAGGAATATTTCATTTTGGAAACATAAGGTTTTTAAATTACTACTCGATAAACTGGAATCTTGCTTATAATCCTGAAACAATAAATAACCGGAAAACACGAGGGGGTCCTTTAACAATTAATTATCCCGGTTATCAGGCAAATGCATTTTTAAGTTCAGATAGCAGGAAAGATATTATTATTGGAGCGGGATTTTTCACTTATCAGGAGATAAATAATTCCTACAATTGGGATTTTAATTCTTCAGTTGAATTCCGTCCATCATCTAATGTTTCAATAAGTATTGAACCATATTACTCCATAAATAAAGATTTGCAGCAATGGGTTGATGCTTTTGATGACCCTACAGCAGTAAAAACTTTCGGCAAACGTTACGTTTTTGCTGAACTTGACCAGAAAACATTTGGTGCAGGTATCAGATTAAACTGGACATTTACTCCCGAATTGAGTCTGCAGCTTTATGCACAGCCATTAATCTCTTCCGGAGAATATACAAATTTTAAAGAATTAGCTGCACCTAAAACACACAACTATAATATTTTCGGAACCGGAAATTCTACCTTTGATGAATCAACATTAACTGCTGAACCTGATGGTCCTGGTCCGGCAACCCCCATTCAAATAGATAATCCTGATTTTAATTTTAAATCATTAAGAGGTAATGCAGTTTTAAGATGGGAATTTATTCCCGGTTCAGTTGTTTATTTTGTCTGGACACAAACAAGATCGGATGAAGAGGAGATCGGAAAATTCAGATTAGGTCAGTCAATTAACAGGCTTCTTAATACGCGGGCAGATAATATTTTTATGGTGAAATTTACTTACTGGTTTAATATGTAGGTTGGCGTAGTAACCAATCTTAGTTAAAGAGTAAGTTCAAGATCAGGAAATTAAATGGACAAAGTTTTCCTAAACGTGAACTTGCAAAGGTACTTGTTTTCTCCACTAAATCTCTTCCTCCACTAAAAAAGTATAACCTGATAAGCCCTTAGGTTATACTTTTTTTTAAAATTAAATCTATCTTTTACCTGCTTTATAATTAATTTAGGGTTATTGTTTTTATCCAAAAAGGAGGAACGATGAAATTTTCTTTGATAAAGTTTTTGATAATAATTTTTCTGAGTCAGCTATTCGTTACTGCTCAAAATAAAAAATTAACTCTTGATGATATATTTTCGAACCGGGGTTTAAGATCTAAATCTTTATATGAAATAAAATGGTTTGATGGCGGGAATAAATTTTCCTGGCTGAAATATGATGAGAATGCAATTTATGAGCATAATGTTTTAACAGGAGAAGAGAAAAAAATAATCGGGACAAAAGAATTAATTACTCCGGATGGCATTCCTGTTTCATTAAGAAATTATGAGTGGTCTCCTGATGGGAACTATATTCTTATTACCGGGTTGCTGACCGCACGTTCAGTAAAATCCGGGGGGACATTTTATATCTATGATTTGAATGAAAATAAATTCAGGCTGATCATTAAATCTGAAGAAGAACAGGTTAATGCACAGTTCTCTCCTGATGGAAATAAAGTTGGCTTTGTTAGAGAAAATAATATTTTTGTTGCGGATATAAAATCCGGGGAAGAGAAACAATTAACATTTGATGGAAGCGAAACTATTCTTAATGGAATTTTCGATTGGGTGTATGAGGAGGAATTCAAAATTATTATGGGCTGGGAATGGTGTCCCGACAGTAAATCAATTGCCTTCTGGAGATTAGATCAATCTAATGTTCCTAAAGTTTACATCACTAATTATGATTCCCTTTATTTCCCGCCTACGGTACAATATTACCCTAAAGCAGGGGCAAATAATTCTCTTGTGAAGATTGGTGTTGTGGAAATTAATTCCGGCAAAACTACCTGGATGGACATCGGTAAAGAAACTGATATTTATATACCACGAATGAATTTTACAAAAGATCCTTCAATGCTTTCTTTTCAGCGGTTGAACAGATTACAAAATAAACTTGAACTTATAATAGCAGATGTTAAAACCGGGGAAGCCAAAACAATAATTACGGAAACTGATACCTGCTGGGTTGATGTTTTTGATAATTTAACTTTTCTAAACGATGGAAAAAGATTTATATGGTCATCCGAAAGAGATGGATTCCATCATTTCTATTTATATGATATTAGCGGAAAGCTTATTAATCAAATTACAAAAGGTAAGTGGGAAATTGATAATCTTATTTCAGTTGATGAAAATAAACAGATCATATACTATACTTCGTTGGAAAGATCACCATTAAATATTGATTTGTATTCAATTAACCTGGATGGATCGAATAAAAAAAGAATGACAGATTTTAAGGGGACTCATTCAATAAATATGTCTTCCAACAATAAATTTTATATTGATAAATTTTCAAATATAAACACTATACCCTCCACTTATTTGTATGATACTGATGGCAGCGTGGTGAGTAAACTGATCGAAGCGAATATGAATGTGTTTAACGATTATAATTTTTCTCCTGTGGAATTTTTAACTTTTACTACTTCCGATGGAGTTGAATTAAATGCTGCAATGATAAAACCAGACGATTTTGATCCTTCAAAAAAATATCCTGTACTGATTGATAATTACAGTGGTCCGGGCTCTCAGGTTGTGCAGGATGTTTGGAGCACCAACCCATTATTACGAATGTATGCACAAAACGGTTATTTAATTTTCTGGCTTGATAACAGGGGAACCGGTGGCCGCGGGAAAGCATTTAAAAATATTGTTTATAAAAATCTTGGTCATTATGAAGTTAATGATATGATAGAAGCGGCTAAGTATCTTATCTCAACCGGATTTGTTGATTCATCAAGGATTGGAATTAATGGAGTTAGTTACGGCGGTTATATGGCTGCTTTAACTATTCTTAAAGGAGCAGATTACTTCAAAGCAGCAATTGCAGGAGCTCCGGTCATTCACTGGAAGTTTTACGATACGATTTACACAGAAAGATATATGCAGACGCCGGAACTAAATCCTGAAGGTTACCGCGAAAGTTCACCTCTTGAATATGTAGAGAAATTGAAAGGTAAATTACTTTTAATTCATGGCATGGTTGATGACAATGTGCATCTTCAAAATTCAGTGGCATTTATTAATGCTTTAGAGGAACTCAATAAACAATTTGAGGTTATGTTTTATCCGGAATCATTCCACGGAGGATTTGGAAGGCATTACTTTGAGTTGATGACTGATTTTATTTACAAGAATTTATAGAATATGATTTTTGTTATTTTAATATGTAGAATTATTCATTTTATGCCCACGTAGCTCAGTAGGATAGAGCGTCGGTTTCCTAAACCGCAGGTCGGAGGTTCGAATCCTCTCGTGGGTACGAATTAGAGAAAATAATTTCAATATTACATTCCGTAATAAGGTGCACCCTGTTTCAGTACATTTAATTTAACAATGGTCGGGGGAACTAGCATTACATCATTCTCGTCATTTATTTGGGCTCTTACATAATAGAGAAAATTTCCAGTCCCCCATGCTAAAGATAGTGCAGGGGAATTGAGTAAAATACCCTCGTAAAGTAAACCTGTAGATTTATCAGGGTTAACATAAACAATTGGTGAGGGTAAGTTTGTAGCAAGTAACATCTGTCCATCAGCTGCAAAAGTGAGATCATTTACTAAAAAATCCCCGCTATAATTTCCTGAGAAATCGAAATAGTTCTCTGCTGGACCGGGATCACCATTTGCATCAATAGGCATACGCATTATCGTAGTTGTCGAGTTCTGTTGAGCAGCCAGATAAATGTACAAAGTACCATTGTCAATAAAAATTCGCATAGCAGTTACATTGTAATCGAAAGGAAATGATGTATAGGTTTTATCCGGTTTAATTCTAATGATAGAAGGGTTATTTCCCGATGCCCATAAATTTCCCATTGGATCGAATTCAACATTAGAAATTTTTAAAGTACTGGGTGAAAGTACTACCCAGGAAGTGTTCTTTACTCCGCCTCCGCTGGGAATAGTAAATATTGCCTGTAAACCTCTGGCTACAAACATGTTTCCTCCAGAGCCAAATCTCATACTGGTAAGGAAAGTCTCCCCGGATTTAGGAGAATAAAGAGTTGAAACACTGTCAGGGGTAATCTGAACTACACCAACGCTGGAATTTGATGAATAAACATTTTCTGCTCCGTCGGTTATGATAGAAACTGGTTTATTTGTTTGATCGCCGGCATCCGGGTAAAACTCTTTTGCTGCCGGTTCAAGTAAATAATCGTAGGTGTTGCTGAATTGTAATGCAACAGCAGTACTAATTTTTATTTTAAAAGAACCTGAAACATTCGGAGAAATTACTGTCAGTTGGGTAGGTGATGTACTAATAATTTTCCCGGCTTGTTTTCCAAAATAAACAACTATTGATGATGTATCCTGTAAAAAGTTTTCACCTGTAATTGTAATAGGAGTCACTGCCGCAATAGCTGTGGTGGGAGGATCAACCGCAGTGATTTTGGGAGTTGCACCTGTTGAAGGCGTACCGGAATAAAGACTTGGTACTTCATCATTTGTACAGCTGCCAAAAAAAATAAATGTTGCAAATGTTAAAAGCGAAATAATTGATTTAATAAAATTTTGTTTCATTTTTTTTCTCCACAATTTTAGCCTCTATTTCTCCTGAGGCAGTTACTACACTTCATTTTTCATTATCTGATTATAATACATTTCTGAATAGCAGTATCACCTTTCCGATATTTCAACTCGCCCGTTTGGGGATCCGTAAAGTCTTCAGTGACTAAAAAATGAACTATATATACCCCGCTTACAACTACCTGACCTGATGAAGTATTAGAGTTCCACCTTTCATCTCCGCTCCCATCTTCATGGTAAATAGTATTAATTAAATTCCCGTTCTCGGTATATATTTTAATTACACAATGTCCCGGAATATTCAGGAACAATATCTTATCCGGTTCGCCCGGATATTGTAATTCTGCAGATCTTATGTTATACGGATTGGGAACAATTCTTATATCCGACATATTTTCTCCAGCCTGCCTTTTAAGATAAGCAGCAATATTGGTTTTAGTATAGAACCTGCTGCTCAATAATTCACCTGTTGGATTCGGGCCACCGGAAGTATTGTTGCTGCCATCGCTAAAAGCAGAGATATAATAATAATATGAAAAACCTCTCCTCGGAGTGACGTCATTAAATGAGAGTGTACCGGGAGGCAGAGAAGCTATTTCATCAAAAACAGTATCGGGTGTACCAACAGCACGAAATATTTTATAACCGCCGAATCCGGGGTCTCCTTCAGATGGGCTGCGGCCCCATGAAAGAACAATTCTATCTCCACCGGATTTTACATCAAATACCGGAGGTGGCTGTGGAGGTTCCGGAATATTATATCCAAGTTCATAATTTCTTACTGCACGACTGAAAGTCTTCATAATAGAATCTTTGCCAGTATAAACCCATGTATTTTTGTAAATATCCTCATCGTTAATGGTGGTTCCATCCGGCAGTATAAATGGACCATTATCGCTTGGGTTTTGATGAGCCTGCATCCATCTTTTACCAATTTGCCAGCAAGTTGTCCGGTCTAAACCATTGACTCCAACAGCCAGTACAATTATAACACTATCTCCCGGATTAATATTCCAGGGTCCATATGAAACCCACAAACCTGTACCCCCACCATCACCATGTATCTTCCAGGGATCTGACTGCTGACTCATGTACACTTCATCCATTCGTTCTGATGGATTACCATAGCCTGCTCCTTTGTAGGGAATACCACTCAGAAAATTATAAAGATCGGTTTGTTGAGGTGCTGTTGAAGGCGACATATCTCCTAAACTTGGATAAGTATCTCCTGCATGCCAGCCGAGAACTGCAGGCTGGTTAGCGTCATCCGATTTGTCTGTAGCAGTTTTATCAACATGAAGAGTAACAATTCCTGCAAATTGAGGTGAGCAAAGACGGCCTGATCCCGTAATTACATCGGGAGATCCGATATTATCATAAGAGTTTTCAGCTCTTTGTCCTGTCCACTCAAAGCCTGCGCGCAGCCATTGCGGTAATGGACTGGATTCTGTCAGTGTGGAAACTTCATTAACATGCTGAGCATAATCTTCACCACGTCTTGTAGTCCAGCTATGTTTCCCATATTCCTGATCGTAGCCCATTTTATCTGCGCCTTCCCGGCAAACGCTGTAACGATTAAGGAATCCAAAACGGAATCCGTTTACAGGGGCATCCAAAACTTTTATATTTTGATAATTAACATAACCGGTATTTTTAAAAGTATATTCAAATATAAAGTAGTTTTCATGATATTGCTGGCTAAATGCATAAACTTTTCTCGTAATAGTAATACCCATTGAAGTATTTACTACGTTCGTTACAATTCTATCTGCTATTTGATTTTCATCAATACTATCAATGTCTCCTATATAAGGTGCACTGACATCAATGCCATCCACATAAATTGTTGGATTAGCAAATTTAGCTGTCTCCTTTAGTACCACGGGAAAAATAGAAACTTTGGCAAATGCTGTTGATAAATTATTACAGTATTCATTCCAATACTGTCCTTTTGAATCTGTAAAATTTTGACATCCAATAAATGTTCGCTCGATAACTGCATTATCTTGAAAAAGATAATCCGATGGCCAAGTTAATCCTTCATAATAAACATTGTTCCAGGCACGTTCAGAACCTATGCCTGTAAATTTACTTTGAAGTGAACCTACCCGGATATATCGCGTTTGGGTTTCTGAAATTTGAGCAGACAATGGCATTGCTATAAAAAAGAAACATGTTGCAGCTGCTATTGTTATTATCTTTTTATGTTTGCGAATCATATTTTCCCTTTAATTTGCAATAATTATTAAATGTTAATCCTTATACCAAAACTAAAGTGACGTGGATTAAGAAAAGTCACAGAATCATCATTAGGCATATTGATATATGATTTTGATTCCTTTCTTTTATTATTAGCTTGAGTAATTGCCGGATCATTATTGGGATTAGGTTGCAGCGGATCGTAAGCAACATCTTCAGGACGATAATCACCAATCCTGTCATCACCCTTTTGATCACCTGTTTCCCACGGGAAGAGAAGAGATGTGAGATAGTCCTGATAATCATATGAATCCACAAAGCCGGCATAGTTAAGGAATTTAAAATTAAATGGATTGGTTATATCAATATAGAGTTGAATATTAAGTCCAGGAACATTAGCAAACTCCTGGAAATTTTTTGCAAGTCTCATATCAACACCATAATAATCTACCCATTGAACATTATTGGAAACACCTGCAATATTATTTGGATTATAAGTAACGTGTGCCCCTGCCTGCCAGTTTGCAAGAATACTTAAACTCCATCCTCCAAGAAACTTCGTTCCGAATAAATCAGGTCCAAAATCATCCGGAGTAACGAATTCAATGTTGGCCCTTGCGTATGGCTGTGGTACAGGTTTAGACTGTTGTGGATTCTTTAGTAAGTAAGCCCGCTGCTTATTAATATCCTGATAGTACTGAGTAACATCGAAGTAACCTGAAGTAACCACATCATAAGTGTAATTAATAAATCCCCTCAACCATCCTCCGGAAACTTTTGATAACGTTACTTCAAATCCCCGGATATCAGCATAATTATTGCTCGCTGCCTGATAGTAATTGACAGAAGTATTTATACTTTGATAAAGTACCCATCCGGGCTGATTAGTTACATCTTTGTAATAAGCTGCTAAATGAAAAAGTAATGTATTGAAAAAATTCTGTTCGTAGCCCAATTCATAAGCAATTGTTTTCTCAAAAGTCATATTGGGATTGCCTATATAATCAACCTGACCATTAGATTCCCGCTGAAGAAGGAATCTATATGAAGACGATGGTTCAGAAACGAAATGTCCGTAGTTAAAATAAAGTTTTGAGTCTTCTGTTATAGGATGCGAAATACCTAAACGCGGGCTGATATACATTTCAGAAGTTGCTTTCTCTTTGGGTGCATTATCTGTTATTTCATTACCCGGCCCGGCGCTAAATTGATCACTGTATGGATCGAGATTTAAATGATCTGTGTTAGGATTGGAATAGTCGAGTCTTACACCAAGATTAGCAATGAAGCCTTGAAACTCCAGTTTATCCTGAGCATAAGCACCAATCCGGTACGGGAAAATATGGTATTGAAGATTTCTCGTCCATGTTGACATTGATGGATTATATGTGCCGGAATTAATATTTAAATCATTATAATAATACTGGAAGCCTGCTTTTAACTCATTATATTTATTAAACTGACTTGTAATACTAAAAAGTAAAGAAGTAGTTGTGTTAATGCTCTGGTCGCGGCCTAAGTTCATCCATCCGCCCATACTCATCACTCCATCTATAGCCCCCGTGCTGTAGCCCCAGTAACCATATGGTGCTTCATCTACAGGATGACCCGGAACCGGTTCAAACCTCTTTGTTGTGTCACGTGTTGCTGTTTGAAAAGTATTATAACGGTTTTCACTCCGCTGTATTTTAATATCATAAAAAGTTTCAGGACTTAAAACATGCGTAAGTGAAGCACCTAAAACATTTCGATATATTGAACTGGGGCTGTATCTGTCCGGCATATATAAAATATTCATACCTTCAGTACTGCTTAGAAGATCAGCAACCTCAGCCTGACTTCTCATTAAGTATCCTGTCGGTACTGTAGTCCATTCATAAGGAGAAACAGAATTATCTTCTCCATATATCCCTATAACAGTTAGTTTAATATCCTGTGTAATATTAGAATTGAGCTTCAATTCAAAATGGCTATCAGAATATGCATCGCGCGAAAGAGGTATAACAAACATTTCTCTTTCAGCAAAATAGGATAAATAGAAACGAAGATTCCCAAGTTGTTCTCCAACAAACGGAACGGGGCCTCCTAATCCGGCATCAATTATATAATCCGGTTTGCTAATATCTCCTGTTCGCCTGCGCTGCCATTCCCATAAAGTTTTTGCTTCTAAAGGTGTAAGATCATTTGAAGGATCATCATCCTGAAGTGTTTTCAGTGCTATTGCATTCCATCCCTGGAAAGAAGGATAACTTTCCTGCATATACTCATCCCAGGCACCGTTTTTTGTTCCTGTCCAGCAAACAGCAGGATCAGTATAGGGGCGGTTAAAATAAGAATTCGGATTATACGGGGATATTCCAAAATGTTTCTGCTGCGGTGGGGCATAATTAATATTTAAAGTAGCTGTGTACTTTTCACCATCTTTTGTAATTACATTAACAATACCGGATCTAACATTTCCATATTCTGCATTAAAACCACCTGTTTGAACCTGTATATCCTTTGCAGAGGCTATACTAATTGCGGAATATGGAATATTTGCCCGTTCATCATTGAGATTGAAACCATCAACAAAATAAGTAGTCTGATTTGCACTTCCACCGCGGACAAGAATACCGCTGCTTCCCTGCTGGATTCCTGCTTGTAAATTTAAAACATCAGTTATAGTTTGAACCGGAAGAGTTACGATATTTTCCGGTCTGATATTAGTCACACTATTAGAAACATCTTTTTTAACGACAGGCTGCTCTGCAGTAACAACAACTTCTCCCACAGTAAGAGTGGTTGTATGCAGTTGTGCATTTACAATACTTGTAAGATCTATTTGGACAACAACACCTTCGACAGTGGTCATTTCATATCCAACTATACTGAACCGGACATTGTATGTACCCGGCTGAATATTCAGAATAGTATAAGAACCGTCAACAGTTGTAGCAGCTCCAATTGTAGTTCCTTCAATAAGAACATTTGCACCAATTATAGGCTCTCCCGTTTCTGAATCGGTTACTTTCCCGGCAATCTTTCCTGTAGTTCCGGCAAGAGTTAAAGCAGTAAAGCCAAGAACTAAAGTTATTAGCAAAATATGTTTTAATTTCATTTCCAGACTCCTTAAATATATATCTCTCGGAAAATTTAGTCTCTCTTATTTATAATAATATTACAATGAGAAACTAAATGAGAACCTTTGGATATTATTAAAAACATCATGTGAGGTATATGAATAATCAAAAGCAAAACCGAATTTAGTAATGCCTAAACCTAAGGTAAGTCCATAATCATCCTGATTTGTTACATACCCAGCCCGTATTGCAAATGTTTTCATAAAAGTATATTCACCGCCTATATTTAAAAACTCCGGGTAAGATCGTGGATGAGCTGCATCGATAGATATTACCAAAGAATTATATTCGGACATACTCGGAACAAAGTCCATAAGATTCATTGAGATCCCAAACCTGAATGTTAGTGGAAGTTGGAAATTCTCACGTTCATAGGCAATCTCTCTGGAAAAATTGCTGATGGACATACCAAACGCCAGACTCTTGAAACCAGTTTTGTATATTGTACCGAAATCGAATGCAAGAACATCTAATGAATAATCTTTTACTGCATAAGATGTATCTGTGGTCAGAACAGAATCTCTAATTACCTGAGTATAAACAGGAACCTGACTCTGACCCAGATTTTGATTTGCATATTTGATTCTTCCGCCAACAGAGAACTCTTGGGATATTTCTTTTCCGTAAACAAACTGCAGCGCATAAGCATAGGGTTCCGGATAACCCGAGATATCTACAAACCCTTGTTCATTATTGGCAATACTGGTGAAATTGAAATCTCCATAATTTACCCTTACAAAATGGAGCCCAATAACTCCGTAATCTCCACTGAAAGGTGCAAAAGCAATTGATCCGGAAAAATATTTTATATCGGCAATCCATTTCAACTGGCTGAAACCTGCTTCAACCAAAGAACTCATGCCTGCAATTCCGGCAGGGTTGTAAAACATTGAAGTTGCTGTTCCGTCAATTGTTGTAACTGCTTCACCCATGCCAGTGGCCCTGGCATCTGTGCTTACTTCAAGGAAACCAAACCCGGTTTGGGCTAATTTCACCTGAGAAACAGCGGACGATATGAATATAAACTGTAAAATAATAGTGAATAGAAGCGAAGGCAGAAATTTTTTCGGAATGAACTTACTTGTACAAATCTTTATCATAGGCAATTTACTTCTCCTTTCCAGCTGTGGACCTATAGATTCCCATATAAACTCCTCTATAACTTGAATACAACTTAAGATTTTGATTTAAAATAAGCAACGAAAAAATCTTTAAGATTGTTTGCTAAATGTAAAGTGATTAATCGTTGATGGGGAAGGAATAAAGTTAAGAAGTTTAAAGTGAGGGATAAAAGTAAAAGGATTACAAAAAAGATTATGTGTCTTTAATTAGCTGAATCTACTTTCGTTTATGAAATCTAACTTCATTATGATAATTTTTCTCTGAATGAATAATCTTTTAATTGATTAAAGTTTAAATTTAGGCTATTATTCTGATTATTATTCAATCAAAATAAATTGATCCCCTGATCTCGAACGGTGCGAAACTTTGTCGGATACGGGGGTACAAACATTTAATACAAAAAAATATGCCCGAACTCCCAGAAGTTGAATCTTTCCGCAGATATATGAATTCCAATTCCCTTCACAAAAAAATTGATAGTGTTAAAGTTAAATCCAAAACTGTTTTAGGAAAAAACATATTTAATCAGCTGCTTCAAAAAAAATTAAAGAACCAACGGTTTATTTCAACATCCGGTTATGGAAAATATCTTTTTGCAAAAACTAATAATAATAACTTTCTTGTTATGCACTTTGGAATGACTGGTTATCTTAACTATTATAAAGATCCAGAAGAAGCAACAAGATTTGAAAGAGTAATAATTAATTTTAAAAATGGATATCGTCTTGCTTATGATGATGGCAGAAAGCTTGGTCGGATTTACATTACCGAAAATGATAAAAAATTTATTAAGAAGAAGAGACTGGGAGTTGATCCGATTAGAGATAGAATAAGTTACAAATCATTTAAAGAAATTCTGGATGGAAGAAAAGGTTCTGTTAAAACTGTTTTAATGAACCAGCAGGTGCTTGCGGGAATTGGAAATATTTATTCTGATGAAATATTATTCCAGGCAAAGATTCATCCTAAATCTGATCTTGATAAGTTTAATGAAAAAGACTGGAAAAAAGTGTTCAGCAAATTGAAACAGGTTTTGAACAATGCAATTGATAAAGATTCTGATTACGATAAGCTATCTAAAAAATATTTATTGCACTACAGGAAACCGGGAAAAGATTGTCCAGTCTGTTCGGGGAAAATTAAAAGATCAACTATTGGTGGAAGATCGAGTTATTATTGTTCCAAACACCAGAGATTAATTAAATAAAAATGAAGTATAAAGAGTTCAATTATTTTTGAGTTGAATAATAACCGGGATATTTAAAAATGAATAAAAGTTTAAATGTAACTCAAAAACTTATTAAAGATCATCTCGTTTCAGGTTCAATGAACCCCGGTGAAGAGATTGCAATAAAAATTGAACAGACTCTTACGCAAGATGCTACCGGAACAATGGTTATGATTGAATTTGAAGCTATGAAAATACCTCGCGTAAAAACGGAAATATCTGCGCAATATGTAGATCATAATCTTGTACAAAGTGATTTTAAAAATCCTGACGATCACATCTTTTTATTAAGTGCTTGTAAAAAATTTGGAGTATGGTACAGCAGAGCAGGAAATGGAGTTTCTCATCCTGTTCATATGGAACGATTTGGAATACCGGGTAAATCTTTGCTTGGTTCAGATAGTCATACTCCGGCTGCAGGCTCACTTGGTATGTTAGCCATGGGTGCAGGCGGACTTGAAGTTGCTTTAGCGATGGCTGGTGAACCATACAATTTAAAAATGCCAAAAATTTTAGGAGTTAAATTAATCGGTTCATTGCCTGATTGGGTAAGTGCAAAGGATGTTATTCTTGAAATGCTTAGAAGATATAATGTTGATAATTGCGTTGGAAAAATCGTTGAATATTTTGGTCCGGGTCTCGAAAATCTTAGTGCAATGGACAGACATGTAATTGCAAATATGGGAACTGAACTTGGGGCAACAACAACTGTTTTTCCCTCGGATCATTTTACAAGGCGTTTTTTGAAAACACAGGAAAGAGAGAAGGATTGGAAAGAAATTAAAGCTGATCCCGGGGCAGAGTATGATGAATATGATGAGATAAATCTTTCTGATCTGGAACCTTTGATTGCTCTTCCAAGCAGCCCGGGGAAAGTTGTACCTGTTAAAGAAGTTGCAGGAAGAAAAATTTATCAGTCAATGATAGGCTCATCTGCAAATCCGGGAATACGTGATTTTGCAGTACCCGCTTTAATTTTAAAGGATAAAAAAATAGCCGAACATGTTTCGTTAGATATAAATCCAACCTCACGTCAGATTCTTGAAAACCTTATGGAACTTGGATTGCTTAAAAATCTTGTTCATTCTGGTGGACGTATCCATCAGGCAGGATGTAATGGCTGCATTGGAATGGGACAGGCGCCTGCAACAGGTAAAATAAGTTTACGGACCGTTCCGAGAAATTTTCCAGGAAGATCCGGAACTAAAGAAGATGCTGTTTATTTATGCAGTCCTGAAACAGCAGCAGCTTCTGCATTAACCGGAGAAATAACTGATCCGCGTACACTTAAAATTCCATATCCTCAATTTAAAGAGCCCGATAAAATAATTATTAATAGTGATATGCTTATTCCGCTAAATGGAAAAAATAAAGATATTGATTTGGAAAAAGGTCCAAACATAAAGCCGCTTCCTGAATTTGATTCTCTTCCTGTTAAAATTGAAGGGAAGGTTTTGTTAAAGCTTGGTGATGATGTTTCAACAGATGAGATAATGCCTGCGGGAAGCAGAGTCCTTCCTTATAGAAGTAACATTCCCGAAATAAGTAAGTTCGTTTTTAGTATAGTTGATGAAACTTTTTATAAAAGAGCTATTGAAAATAACGGCTTGCAGAATTTTATTATCGGGAAAAAAAATTACGGGCAGGGTTCAAGCAGGGAACATGCAGCAATAGCTCCTAGATATCTTGGGATAAGAGTTGTGTTAGCAGAAAGTTTTGCCAGGATTCATTATCAAAACCTTGCAAACTTTGGAATTCTCCCTTTGGAATTCGATGATCCACAAGACTGGAACAGAATAGAAACTAATGATATTCTTTTTATTGAAGATATTACAAAAAAATTAGCTGCTGAAAATTCTGTTATCATAAAAAATAAAACCAAGAATCGTTCTTATAAAACTCACCACTCTCTAACAAACCGCCAGGTTGAAATGATACTTAAAGGGAGCTTAATAAATGTAATTCGTTATAGAATAAGCACGTAATGGATTAATTCTATATTAGAAAAAAAATATTTTTTATTATGGAATATCCCCATCAATATTTATTTTAGTGCAAACATTTTTATTCCGATAAACAAAAAAGGCACTGTATTATGAAAAAAATTTTCTTTTTCATTGTCATGGGTATATCATATTTGATACAAACTAATCTTTACGCTCAAAAGGAATTGTTGAACAGAGAACTGCAAATGATCCCTGATGAAAAAATTGAAACATCATCATATAGTAATAAAAGAGTGGAGATACTAACCGGGAAACCTGTTGCATTATATAATTTGAATTACCGGGTTAATTCTGCTTCACCTGAGATAATGGCAAGACAATTTTTAAACGATTATTCACAGTTGCTTAAAATTAATTCTAATCCCGAAAATATTGTTTATAATAAAGTAGTGGAAACACCGGGGGGATATCATGTGCATTTTACACAATATATGGAGGGTTATCCTGTTTATAATTCTGATATAAATGTTACTATCAGTAAAGCCAATAAAGTTGTTTTCGTAATGAATAGTTATAAAGTTGCGTTTGGTTCAAAAGGAGAAGTTAAACTTTCTAATTTAAATGTAAATAAAGAAACTGCCCTTCAGATTGCTAAAAGCTATCTTGGAGTAAATAATAATCTTGCATACCAGAATGTTGAAACAGTTGTTTATTATAATAAGGGATCTTTCAGGCTTGCACAAAAAGCAAATATTGTTCCTTCCGAACAAGTTTTTGGCGACTGGGAAATTTTGGTTGATGCTTCCACCGGGGAAATTTTCAGAGCAGAAGATAAAGCCTGTTACTATGGTAATGGGGGTAATAAACCAAACGGTATTAATGGTAGCGGTAAAGTTTTTGATCCTGATCCAATTACACATTCCGGGGCAACTTATGGCACAACAGGATTTATTGATAATAATGACCTGGATTCCGATTCACTAACTGCACAATTAGTAACAAGAGACCTTCTTGATATTACATTTAATGGCAGTGTTTATTCTTTAGTAAGCCCGTATGCACAGATAACAGATTTTGAATCACCTTTTACAGGTTTGCATACAAGTGCAAGCAGTAATTTTTATTACACAAGAAGTGATGACAATTTTGAGGCTGTTAATACTTTCTTTTTTATTGATCAGTCTATGAGATATATAAACCAAACCCTGGGTATAACTCTTGTCCCTTTTCAATATGTTGGAGGAGTTAAATTTGATCCTCACGGTTTGAGCGGTGCAGACAACTCACATTATTTGCCTTCCTCTGGTTCAGTTTCTTTTGGTGATGGAGGGGTTGATGATGCTGAAGATCTTTCTGTTATTGTTCATGAAGCTTGGACACGGTATTCATGACTGGCTAACAAACGGTAACCTTTCCCAGGTTGATGGACTTAGTGAAGGCTGCGGTGATTATTGGGCAGCTTCATATATTAGAAGCACTGGTTACTGGACATCATCTGATCCCGAATACAATTGGATTTTTGATTGGGATGGTCACAATCCATTCTGGCCGGGAAGAATCACAAATTATACGGCTCATTACCCCGAAGGTCTTGTGGGAGAGGTTCATGATGATGGTCAAATGTGGGCATCTTCACTAATGTCTATATATGATCTAATCGGCAGGGAACCAACTGACCGGAATTTTCTTGAAGGTTTGGCGATGACGAATGGCAGTTCGAGTCAGCAGGATGCCGCTTATGCTTTTATGCAATCAGATCAAATTAATTATGGCGGAGCTCATCTTACGGATATAGCAAATGTATTTATTGCACGTGGTTATTTAGATGCGGCTCTTACCGTTGATTTTACTGCTGATGTAACAGGAGGACAAGCTCCGTTGATAGTTCATTTTACAGATCTTTCAGTTTCTACCCAGGGTACTATTTCTTCGTGGGAATGGGATCTTGATGGAGATGGTAATCCGGATTCTTTTGTTCAAAATCCTAGCTGGAATTATACCAGCAGTGGTTCTTATACCGTAAGTTTAACGGCATCGGATGGAATTGATACACATACAGAAACAAAAACAGGGTTTATATCAGTTAATTCAGGAATATTTGTTTGGGAAGGTGTGAATAATGGTCCCAACTACAGCGGGACTTTCATTAAAACTTTTCTGCAGGATTCAGGTTATACAGTTACTTATTCAACCTCTCCGGATTTACCCTCTTCAATGGCTGGTTTTGATGCTGTCTTCCTTTCATTTGGAAATTATGGTTCGGGTGGTACCACAAACACAGAACTAACAGATGGAAATGCGAGTGCAATTATATCTTATATTCAATCTGGAGGAAAAGTTTATCTTGAAGGTGGGGATGCTTTAGGATATGATCAATCAAGTAATACAACCCTATTAAATTTATTCGGATTATCTTCTGCTGTTGATGGAGCATCAGGAAATCACCCTGTTACTAATTTACAGGGGCAATCCGGAACATTAACTGCTGGCTTAGCATTTACCGGAACTACTCAACCTCAAACAGCGTGGATTGATATTTATACTGCAAATACAAATGGTAATGTTGCTTTCAATGAATCCACAGTTGGAAATGTGGGCGTTCAATCAGCGCAGGGTAGCTCGAAAACTTTCTGTTTTTCTTATGCACTCGGAAAGTTAAACGATGGAACTTTTCCCTCAACTAAAGCAAACCTTTTACAAAAAATTCTTGGGTTCTTTGGTTTAACCAGTCCGGTACCTGTTCAATTAATTTCTTTTGCAGCAGCAGTTTCTGATAATCAAGTTAATTTGAAATGGGAAACATCAACAGAAATTAATAACTCAGGGTTTGAAATAGAAAGGAGTGTGAATAATAATAATTTTGAGAAAGTTGCTTTTATTTCTGGTAATGGAACAACAACTGAAAAGCATTCATATTCCTTTATTGATAAACCTAATACCTCTGGAAATATTTCTTACAGATTAAAACAAATAGATTTTGATGGTGAAATAAATTATTCGGATATTATTAATGTTGATTTCAATCTTCCGAAAGAATTCTCTTTAAAACAAAATTATCCTAATCCATTTAACCCATCTACTAAAATCAGCTATTCAATTGCGGTTGATTCGAAAGTTACTTTAGGAATTTATAATTTGCTTGGAGAGCAAGTTGCTTTATTGATTAATAAAGAATTACCCGCAGGTGTTTATGATGTAAATTTTGACGGCTCCAAGCTTACCAGCGGAACTTATTTTTATAGAATTGATGCTTCAGGCAAAGATGGGAAATCATTCACATCTACAAAAAAGATGTTGTTAATTAAGTAATAAGTATATGGAGGCTCATCAAAAATGGTGAGCCTCGTTTTTTTAAGTAAATCAATTCTCTGCATTACCTTTATTTTAATATTATTTAGAGATCCTTTATTAATAATATGCTGAAAATTCTATCGGCAAAAGTCATTAATATCCTGTAATCTTTACCGAAACCTTTAATTTCATTTCTAAATCTATTTCTAATTTTAATCGCTCTGGTGGCATTATACTTGCTAAAATTAACTAAAAAATGTTAAACAGTTAAGTGAGAGAGTAAATTGAAAAGAAATATAATACTGTTACCGGTTCTAATAGTTTTTGCTTTGTTACTTTCAAGTTGTGATAGTAAACTTGGCAATACACTTACTATAAGAAATTTATCAGCAGGTAAATTGTTAATAAATTTTAGAGCAAGTATTTATGAAGTACCGATTGGAGAATCCTTCACAATTAAGGATATTCAAAGAGGTACATTTACATTTACAACAACTTATGGAGTGCCATCGGGAACCGAGAGCTCAAGTGTAGAAGGTGATGCTTCAGGGAGCCTGGTATTTAAACAGAATACAAGAATATTAATTTTATATTCAAGTACATTCTTCGATGGGAACTATACCTTATTTGCTACTCTTACAAGCAGCGATGATCTTACTACGAGCGATCCAACAGCACCGTAAGCAAATTATAAGGAGGAATAATGAACTTTATTGAGATTGGGGTTATTATGTACCTGGTTGTTCTTGTTTTTTTAGCAAGAAAAAATTTCAGAAAGGTTTCCCGTTCACTTAAAAAGAATGCATAAATAATTAGGTCCTTGAATTATTTTCAAGGACTTTCACTTCATTATTATATCCAGCCAAAACTAAATCCGGTGTGTTAATAAATAAACCAGTTTCAATTATTCCATTTATTAATTTTAGTTTTTCAGATAATTCCATAGGATTTTTAATCTCGCCGGTTTTAAGATCGACAATATAATTTCCCCCGTCTGATTGAAATATCTCCTCGCTTTTTATTCTAATGGAAGGATTGAAACCAGCCTCGTTTAATTTTTTTAATGTATGCTTGTAACCGAATGGAACAATTTCAACCGGAAGAGGAAACTTACCAAGTTTATTTACAAGTTTTGAAGAATCTACAATCCAGATATTTTTTTTTGATATGGATGCAATCAATTTCTCAAAAAGCAGGGCACCCCCACCGCCTTTAATTCCATTAAACTGTTTATCAATTTCATCTGCCCCATCAATAGTTAAATCAATCAATTCCACTTCATCTATAGATTTAAGAGGTATGTTATAAGTTAGAGCGAGACTGGTCGTTGAATTTGAAGATGAAACTCCCTTTATCTTCAATCCTTTTTTTATTTGCTCACTTAATTTTTGTAAAAAGAAATTAATTGTTGAACCGGTTCCTAATCCCAGTATCATTCCATCCCGGACAAACTCAACAGCTTTTTCAGCAGCATTTTTTTTCTCGTTCATAAAATATATGATGCTATTTTCTTGTAAAGTAAACTTCGTATCTTAAAATGAACTTTGCAAGGAGGGAAATAAAAAAGGGTCTTAAATCAGACCCTTTTATTAAGATAAAATTTTAATCTATAATTTTAAATTCTATTCTTCTGTTCAGTGATCTGCCTTCCGGTGTACTGTTATCCGAAACCGGGTTGGATTCACCATAACCTTTTACAGTCATGCGTGAAGGACTTATTCCTTTAGACATGAGGTAATTCCTTACAACAGTTGCTCTCTTTTCAGAAAGTTTTTGATTGTAGCTTTCAGAACCGGTATTATCGGTATGACCCTGTATCTCAATTTTTAATTCCGGATATTGATTTAAGTATTGAACGGCACCATATAAAATTGGATATGATCCTTCGGTTAACTTTGCGCTGTTAAGTTCAAAATTAACTCCAACCAGGACCCATTGTGTTTTTACAACCTCAACAGGTTTTTCAACTTCAACTTCTTTCACAACTTCTTTACAAGCATATTTTTTAATTAAATCCTCTATCTGTTCAAGTGTTGGAGATTCTTCCGGTGCACCAACGGATACTCCATCGTATAAATTGCACTCAGTTGATGGTTCACCTTTGAAAAAATAAAATTGAACACCGGCATTGAGTGTCATATAAGTATCAGAATTTCCACCGAACAAACCTTTATCTTCTCCCGGGTCATCGTAGCCATCAAGTTTGTTTGTTGAAGAAGTGTGATAAATTCCTTCTGCCCGCAAACTCCAGTTATCTGAAAAACGCCATTCAGCTCCAATTCCTAAATTAAATTGGTATTCAAGATACGTAACATCAAGCTGCAACTGAGGAGAATTATCATTTGCAAATAAAATTCCACCAAACCCTGCTGCAAAATATGGTGTTATATCCTCACAAGGCACCAGGTAATAAAGCATATCGAAATCTGCAGCAGCTAGATTAATTGACTGTGTTTTAATATTTGATTCAGTCTTCATATAATTATAGCTTCCTAAAAGTCTTATAGCCACGTGCTCAGAAAAATTTCTCTGTATAGTTGCATATCCACCGTAATTTCCTATTCCGGACCAGGCACCGGTGGAAAGACTGGAAATACTTATTAATCTTGGATAAGTTGCACCAAAACCAAAACTCCAGCTGTCTTTTGCTAATTGGGGATAGGTTAGGGTTGTAAGTAAAAGAACCATTGGGATGGTTCCTAAAATTTTTTTTAACATTTTGACTCCGAAACAATTGGGCAAATAAAATATTGCATTCTCACTATCCCAACTATAATGCCATAAAAAAGATTCTATTATAGTTTGAAAATAAAGTTATTGATGAAAATTTTTATTTGATATTGTATTAAATTGATAATATATATTGCTTTAAAAGTATTTGAGAAGATAAATCTGGGTTAATGAACGAACTTTTTACGTATTATTAAGAAGTTTTTTATCAATAGATTTTTTCTTTTAAATAAATTATTGTTTAATAAATATTTTATTAGCAGGAATATCGTAGGTGTGTTAAATGAATAAACCCGAAGACCAGATATTAGTTATTTTTGGTGCATCAGGAGACCTTACCCAGCGGAAGCTGATTCCATCATTATTTGATCTTTTCGTTCAAGACCTTCTTCCTGATAAGTTCTCTATACTGGGTGTAAGCAGAACAGATTTATCAAATGATAAATTCAGGGAGAAAATCAAAAAAGGGATAAAAGCTTTTTCAAATTTCAAGGACAGTGATAAAAATATTATTAATAAATTCCTGAACAAGCTTCATTATTTTTCAATTAATACAGAAGATATTAATGAGTACCCAAAACTTAATTCAAGAATTAATAAATTGAATAATGAATTGGGAATTAGCGGGAACTGTATTTACTATCTCTCTACTCCTCCAAGTTTGTATCCTCTTATTCCACAGGCTCTTGGAAAAGCAGAAATGAGCAGAAGCTCAGCTACCGGATGGAAAAGACTTATTGTTGAAAAACCTTTTGGATATAATATTGATTCAGCAAAAGAATTAAACAGGAAACTTTTAAAATATTTTGATGAAGAACAGATTTACAGGATTGATCATTATCTGGGTAAGGAAACGGTTCAGAATTTATTTGTAACAAGATTTGCAAATGGAATTTTTGAACCACTATGGAATAGAAATTACATCCACCATGTTGAAATAACAGGTGTTGAAAATATTGGCGTTGAAAACCGCGGCGGCTATTATGATTCTTCTGGTGCTTTAAGGGATATGCTTCAGAATCACTTGCTGCAAATAACCGGCTTAATTGCAATGGAACCACCTTCTTCTTTCGCTCCTGATTCAATCCGAAATGAAACTATTAAAGTCTTTCAGTCATTCAGACCTTTGACCAAGAACGATGTAATAAAAAATGTAATCAGGGGACAGTATCTTTCATCTGTTATTAAAGGTGAAAAAGTTCCGGGTTACAGAGAAGAAAAAGGGGTAAATCCCGCATCAAAAACTGAAACTTATATGGCTTTAAAGTTATTTATTGATAACTGGCGATGGGGAGGAGTTCCTTTTTACATAAGAACAGGGAAGAGATTGCCAACAAGAGTAACAGAGGTTGTTATTCATTTTAAACCAACACCTCATTATTTATTTGCACGAAAAAGCTTACAGGATGGCTGTAATCAGCTTGTTATTAGAATTCAACCGGATGAAGGTATATTGCTTAAGTTCGGTATGAAAGTGCCCGGTTCAGGTTTTAATGTTCAAAATGTTAATATGGATTTTCATTATTCTGATTTAACTAATACTTATTTACCAAGCGCTTATGAAAGACTTTTATATGATTGTATGGTTGGTGACTCGACTCTTTACCAGAGAGGTGATGCTGTGGAAGCTGCATGGACTTTTGTAAACCCAATTTTGGAAGCATGGAAAAATAATCCGAACATTCCTGTTTACGGGTATCCTGCCGGAACGTGGGGACCGGAAAACGCAGATGAAATTATTGAAGAGAAAAAGTTTACATGGCGGTACCCTTGCAAAAACCTGGTAAATGATGGCTTATATTGTGAACTATAGGAATTCCGAAATTAAAATATTTGAAGATACAAATATCCTGGCTGAACAATTCACTCTTGAATTTATTACTGAAATAAATTTGCTACTGAAAAATAAAGAGAGGATTAATATTGCTCTGCCGGGTGGGAATACGCCTAAATTTTTTTTTCAGAAATTAGTTTCATTTAAAGAAAAATTTGATTGGAAAAAAATATTTTTATTCTGGGGAGATGAAAGATGTGTCCCTCCGGGTGATTCTGAAAGCAATTTTGGAATGACAAAAAAATATCTTCTAGATCATGTTGAAATTCCTTCTGAAAATATTAAAAGGATTAAAGGTGAGAATAATCCTATTGATGAGACCAAAAGATATTCTTCTGTTATAAAAGAAAATTTGACGGAAATAAATGGCTTACCTGGTTTTGATATTATTATTCTTGGGTTAGGAGAAGATGGGCATACAGCATCAATTTTTCCAGATCAAATGGAATTATTAAGCTCAAATGAAATTTGTTCGGTAGCTTCTCATCCGGTTACAAAACAAAAAAGAATCACCCTCACAGGAAAAATAATTAACAATTCAAAAGAAATTTTCTTTTTAGTGACAGGCAGGAATAAATCTTTTACGGTTTCTGAAATAATTAATGAAAAAGGTAATTATTTAAAGTATCCTGCTTACTATATAAAACCTTTTACCCGCCGGGCAGTTTGGTTTTTAGATAATGAAGCCGCTTCTTATTTAAGTTAATTAAGATATGGAGTTTAAAATGGAACAATTAAAATTCAATATGAAACTTGGAAAATTTACAAGCGTATTTAATCAAGCTTACGATATGATGGTAAATGAAAAAATTATTGAAAGGATCTGGAATAAAGATTACACGGTTTGGAGCAATGAACCATTGGAAATAACAAACAGGCTTGGCTGGTTGCATAGTCCTCAAACATCACTTGAAGCATTGAATGAAATAGATGAATTTGTTAATAATGTTTTAAAAGATGGTTTTACAAAAGTTTTATTGATGGGTATGGGCGGATCCAGTTTAGCTCCTGAAGTTTTCAGCTTAACTTTTGGCTCAAAGAAGGGATACCCTGAGTTGTTTGTTCTTGACAGTACTAATCCGGATGCTCTATCAGAATATGATAATAAATTAAAAAATGATAAAACCTTATTTGTTGTTTCAACAAAATCCGGCGGAACGATTGAAACATTTTCATTTATGAAATACTACTATAATCAAACCTTAAACAAAATTGGTAAAGAAGAAACAGGAAAAAGATTTGTCGCAATAACTGATCCTGGAAGCGGTTTGGAAAACATTGCAAAAGAATTAAACTTCAGAAAAATATTTTAAATGATCCCGATATAGGAGGAAGGTATTCAGCTTTATCTTTTTTTGGGGTTGTTCCGGCAGCTTTAATTGGGGTTGATGTTGAGAAACTGTTGAAGAGAGCTAAAGCAATTTCTGAAAATTCAAAAGTCAGCAGCTCAGCAGCAGGACAATTGGGTCTGGCTATGGGCGAACTTGCTAATAATGGAAAAGATAAATTAACTTTTATTATCTCACCCCAAATACATTCCTTTGGTTCATGGATTGAACAGTTGATTGCTGAAAGTACCGGTAAAAATGGAAAAGGTATTCTGCCTGTAGAAGGAGAATCATTGGAAAAACCTGAGTTTTATTCTGGCGACAGAGTTTTTATTTATATTCATCTGAGTAATGAGCAAAAAGAAAAAATCGCGGTTGAAAAATTATCGGGGGCAGGTTTCCCTTTTATAGAAATTATTTTAGAGGATCTTTATGACCTTGGTGAGCAATATTTTATCTGGGAAATGGCGACATCTGTAGCAGGCTGGAAACTGGGCATTCAGCCATTCAATCAACCTGATGTCGAATCTGCAAAAGTTCTTGCAAGGCAAATGATGAAAGAATATCAGGAGAATGGAAAACTACCCGAACAAATTCCGCTCCTGAAAGAGGGAAAAATTAAACTGTATGGCGAAATCAAAATAAATTCAATTTCAGAGGCTATAAAAAAATTCATTGAGGAAAATTTATCAGAAGTGGGTTATGTATCACTCCAGGCTTATATAAAACCGGGTATAGAGTCATCTGAGCAATTACAGGTTCTAAGGACAAAAATTCAAAAAAAATATAAGGTTGCAGCAACCGTTGGTTATGGTCCAAGGTTTTTGCATTCAACGGGTCAATTGCATAAAGGTGATGGAGGCAATGGATTATTTATCCAGTTTACTTCATCTTCAAAAAAAGATTTGGAAATACCGGAAAACCCTGGTGAAAAAAAATCATCTATTACATTTGGTACATTAATAAACGCACAAGCATTAGGAGACCGTAAAGCTTTGTTAAACAAAGGAAGAAAAGTTTTACATTTTGATCTTGGGAATGACATTAACGGGGGATTAAAATATCTGCTGGATTCTATTTAAACTTTTGGGAATCAGACAAAAATATTTAATAAAAAAAGTTAATACCTTTTTCTGCTTGATATCTTTATTTTGATTAATTTAGACGAATAAATTTGAATTATTTTTAACTGATAGGAAAAATATGACAACAATAATTGATATACTCGCAAGAGAAATTTTAGATTCCAGAGGTAATCCCACACTTGAAGTTGAAGTTGAACTTGAAAGCGGAGTTATTGGAAGAGCAGCAGTACCAAGCGGAGCTTCAACCGGTGAACATGAGGCAGTAGAATTAAGAGATGGAGATAAAGCCCGTTACTCCGGTAAAGGAGTTCTTAAAGCTGTTGAGAATGTAAATGAAAAAATATGCAGTGAATTATTTGAACTTGATGCAGCTGACCAGGCTGGTATTGATTCTTTAATGATTGAACTTGATGGGACAAAAAATAAAAGTAACCTTGGTGCAAATGCTATACTTGGAGTTTCACTTGCCTGTGCAAAAGCTGTTGCCGAGACTTTGGGAATTCCTCTTTACCGTTATATCGGGGGAGTTAATGCAAAAACACTTCCTGTCCCAATGATGAATATTCTTAATGGTGGAAAGCACGCTGATAATAACGTGGACTTTCAGGAATTTATGATTATGCCGGTCGGGGCACCTAATTTTGCTGAAGCTTTAAGAATGGGAGCAGAAACTTTTCATGCTCTAAAATCTGTTTTAAGCAAGAAAGGTTATAACACTGCCGTTGGAGATGAAGGAGGATTTGCACCAAATTTAAAATCAAATGAGGAAGCTATTGAAGTTATCCTCGAAGCAATAAATAAAGCCGGATTTAAAGTTGGTACTGAAATAACAATAGCTTTGGATCCTGCGGCGAGTGAATTTTATCTTAAAGAAAAAGACTCTTATCATTTATTCAAATCGGATCCTAATAATATAATATCTAAAGAAAAGATGGTTGATTATTGGGTGAAGTGGGCGAATCAATACCCTATCGTTTCAATCGAGGATGGTTTGGCTGAAGATGATTGGGAAGGCTGGCAGCTATTTACTGAAAAAGCAGGAAATAAAATTCAGCTTGTCGGAGATGATCTGTTTGTTACAAATACTGAAAGACTTGAAGAAGGAATTGAAAAAGGTATTGCAAATTCAATTCTTATAAAAGTAAATCAGATTGGCACACTGACTGAAACTCTGGATGCAATTGAGATGGCAAAGAAAGCCGGCTATACAAACGTAATCAGTCACCGATCCGGTGAAACCGAGGACACAACAATTGCAGATATTGCAGTAGCAACTAATGCAGGGCAAATAAAAACAGGTTCACTTTCAAGGACAGATAGAATAGCAAAATACAACCAGCTTTTAAGAATTGAAGAAGAACTTGATGCAACAGCAGTGTTCCCCGGTATTTCTGCAGTAAATTATAATGGTTGATCTGCTAAACTTCTTCCTCTAAACTTTAACAAACCCGGTTTCTTATTCCCGGGTTTGTTTATCTATGTTTATTAAATAATTCAAAAATAATTTTTTAAATGCTGAACTATATTGGTGAAATATGTGCTGTCGCAACTGCTTTTTGCTGGGCTATTACATCTTATTCGTTTACAAATGTAACCAGGAAAATAGGATCTGTCCAGGTTAATATTGATCGGATGATACTTGCCAGTATTTTGCTGATGATACTTATTCTTGTCTCCGGCATTAGTATGGATTTAAATCTAAAACAGATTTTAAACCTTATTATTAGTGCAATACTTGGTTTGGTTTGGGGTGATTCATTTCTCTTTAAATCTTTTCAGCTTATTGGAGCAAGACTTGGTATGATAATAATGGCACTTGTACCTGTACTAAGTACAATTCTTGCTTTTTTCTTTTTGAACGAACTTATCTCTTTGCTTGGAATGGTCGGAATGATTTTAACAATAACAGGTATTATTGTAGTTGTAGTGGAACAAAGACAAAGAGATGGAAGTAGTTTCTCACTGAACAGCAAAGGAATTTTTTATGGAATGATTGGTGCACTTGGTCAGGCAAGCGGATTAATATTTGCAAAGTTTGCTTTCCAGGCAGGTAACCTTAATGGATTTTCAGCAAGTTTTATAAGACTATTTTTCGCATCAATTATAATTCTTCCATTAGCATTAGCATTTCGCAGATATAAAAGTCCGTATCATTTATATTCAAATAATAAAAGCAGCATTAAGATTATGTTGATCGGAACTATTTTTGGACCGGTACTTGGAATTACATTAAGTCTTGTTGCAATAGAATATGCAAAAATCGGGATTGCCTCAACTTTAATGGCAACCATACCCATTATAATGCTGCCGATTTCCAAATTTTATTTTAAAGAAGAGCTTGGCTGGAAAGCAGTGCTTGGAGCTGTAATTGCTGTTGCAGGTGCGGCAATAATCTTTATGCGAGAACATTAATCTTCCTTTAAATTCTCTTTATAAATTTCATAAGTATGATCATCAAAACAAACAAAAATTACTTTTTCCAATAAAGGATTTTTTTCAACAATTTTTTTTACCTCTTTAACTGCAATTTTTGCTGCTCTTTCAACGGGGAATCTATAAACACCGGTGCTGATAGATGGGAAAGCTATTGTCTTAATATTTTTTTCAACTGCAATCTTTAAAGAATTTTTATAGCAATTTGCCAGCAATTTTTCTTCATTATTTTTTCCGCCGTTCCAAATTGGACCTACTGTGTGAATTATATATTTTGCCGGTAATCTGAAGCCAGGAGAAATTTTTGCTTCACCGGTTTTGCAGCCGCCAAGTTTTTTATTGTGTTCAAGAAGTTCCGGGCCTGCAGCTCTGTGAATTGCCCCATCAACTCCGCCTCCTCCAAGTAATGATGTATTAGCTGCATTTACAATTGCATCAACATTCAACTTTGTTATATCTCCCTTGCGAATTTCAATTCTATGCATTTATTCCTCACATAATAATAAAAATTGGAGTATTTGTTTTGTAAATCTGCGAATATTTTTATAGAAATTCGATATTTTAATTATATATTTATAGTCGAATCACCCTTATTTTGCAGGGGATTTTTTCAAAAAATCATTAGGTAAATCCAAATATTGTTTGTATTTTTACATGCCGGCATTAAGCCGGATTTTTTATCTATTTTTTTAGAGGTTCTTTAGTGAGTACTAAATTATTTGTGGGATCTCTCCCATGGTCTGTAGATGACAAAACATTACAAACTGCTTTTGAGGAACACGGTACAGTAGTTTCTGCAAAAGTTGTAAAAGATCGCGATACTGGTAGATCCAGAGGTTTTGGTTTTGTTGAAATGGAGAATTCTACAGATGCCAAAAATGCAATCAATGCATTGAATAATTCGGAATTAAAAGGAAGAAATATAATAGTTAATGAAGCTAAACCACGCAGCTAATATTTTCCAAATTTGATTTCCGTAGAAAAGGGCGTCTGAAGGCGCCTTTGTTATTTTAAAATTTCTTATACAATTTTAATTATTTTCAAATTGAATTTATTTGAGTTTATAATGAAAAAATTAGTGTTACTTTTAAGCTTTTCCTTATGTGCTGCAGAATTAATATTTGCCCAGAATAATGATGAAAGCTGGAAACTTTATTCGGATACTACCGTTGCAAGAATAGATATTTATATTAATCCGGCCTCACTTGATTGGATTTATAACCATGTTCAAAGCGATTCTGAACATTCTGCTTCTATGCATTATAAAAACAGTTTTATTGATGAAACTGTTGATTCAATCGGGTTCAGACTAAGAGGAAACACTTCGAGAGATTCACAAAAGAAATCATTTAAAGTCTCATTCAATACTTTTATAAGTGGCAGAGAATTTTATGGTGTTGACAAACTGGATTTGAACGGTGAGCACAATGATCCCTCTATTATACGAAGCAAACTTTGCTGGGATCTTTACAATGATATGGGGATAACCGCAAGCAGGGCAATTCATACTGAAGTTTATATAAACGGCCAGTATTATGGATTGTATATTTCTGTAGAACATGTGGATGATGAATTCCTTGATAAAAATTTTGATGATGCTTCCGGAAATCTGTGGAAATGTTTATATCCTGCTGACCTTACTTACCTGGGAGATGACCCAACATTATATCAGCTTATAATTGGCGGACGCCCTGTTTATGAATTGACCACAAATGAAAATGCAAATGATTATTACAAGCTTGCAAGACTTATAAGAATTATTAATAACACACCGGGTACCTTTTTCCCGGATTCACTCGAAAAAGTTTTAGCCGTTCCCGAAGTTTTAAAATCTTTTGCAATGGACATTCTTGTAGCAAGCTGGGATGATTACTGGTCTTTAATGAATAATTTTTATTTATATCATAATCCTTCGGAGGATAAGTTTCATTGGATACCTTATGATTATGATAATACTTTTGGAATTGATTGGTTTGATATAGACTGGGTAAATGCAAATCCGTATAACTTCCCAAGAGTTGCTGCAGGGGCGAGACCACTGGCAACAAGATTAATGGCAAATGATCAATACCGCAACCTTTATACTCATTTTATTGAATTCTACAAAGAGAAAGTTTTTAAATTAAACATTTGGGAAAACCGGATAGATAGTATAAAAAATCTCATTACTCCTTATGTGCAGGCAGATACTTTTCGGACAAAGGATTATGGATTTACGATGAACGATTTTAATCAATCTTTTTCTGCTTCGGGATATTCAAACCAACACGTTAAAAAAGGTTTGAAGCAATACGTTAATGAACGTTATAATAGTTTGTCTGCCCAGCTCAAGCTATATTCCTAATGCATTACCAATTGTTTATGATATTAAATGGTCTCCCAAAATTCCTGCTGCAGATGATTCTGTTCATTTAACTGTGTCAGCCTTTAGTCATGAAATTTTGAATGAAGTTTCAATTCAGTTTACTCCAGATGGTTCAGGTACAGCAGAAGTTTATCCAATGACTTTTCATCCTATCAGCCAAACAAAAATTGTTGAAGAAGCTGACAGATGGGTTGGTGTAATTCCTCCGATTGGAGCAGGAAATTCGGGTCATTTAAAATTCTTGTAAAAGATATAAACCAGAATTTCGTGCTTTATCCTCGCGATAAATCTATATTTATTAACTCTCCTATTATAGTAACCGGCAACCTCGTTATAAATGAATTCTGTGCAGATAATGATAATGTAATTGCGGATAGCGCCGGAGATTATGACGATTGGATTGAAATTTTTAATCCAACAACGGAGAGTGTTTCATTAAGTGGAATGTATTTAACAGATAAACCAAACAACTTAACCAAATGGCAGTTCCCAGAAAACATTAATATTGCAGCCGGAGAATATCTTCTTATCTGGTGCGATGAACAACAGGAACAGGGTCCCCTTCATACAAATTTTGCTTTAAGCGCAAATGGAGAATTTATTGGTTTAACTTCTTCAGATGGGATTACTGTTATAGATTCAATTACTTTTGGTCCTCAAACAACTGATATCTCTTATGGCCGTTTTCCGGATGCCTCATTAAACTGGCAATTATTTAATCAGCCAACACCTGGTACATCAAACAATCCTACGGGTGTTAAAGAAAATTCTGTCCCATTAAATTTTGAACTGACAGCTTATCCGAATCCTTTTAACCCTTCAACTAAAATTAGATTTGTAATTCCGCAGTCTTCATTTGTGAGCTTAAAAGTTTATAATATTCTTGGCAAGGAAATACAAACACTCGTTAATGAGGAAAAATCCGTTGGCTCATACGAGGTTGAGTTCAAAGCATTAAATTTATCCAGCGGCGTTTATTTTTACAGAATTGATGCAGGAAGATACTCTGTTGTTAAAAAGCTTCTATTATTAAAGTGATTACCTTTTAATTTCTTTTTGAAACTTAATTTTGGGGTTTAAATTATTATTTGAATAAATAATAAAATTCAATAAATTAAATCCACTCTCGCAGAACCCAACTAAAAATAATAGTTAGATGAACAGGTTTGGATTAATCTGAATTTGGGTTTAAAGTTTACAGTACCCGTGAAAATTCAATTCGTTGAAAAATAAGTTTTCATTCTTGAAAGTTTTTAAGCTCTTTTAGAACTAATAGCTGTAGGTAATTTCCTAAAGATAAATTTTTAACGGAGGAGTATATGAAAGCTTACACATTTTTCATTCTGGTGATATTCTTCTCGACCAAATCCTTTTCTCAATTGGAATACTTAGGTCCTGAGGGAGGTTATGTACAATGTCTTGCACAGGATAATAACGGAAAAATACTTGCGGGTTTACGGTATGGAGGGATTTATGCCTCATCGGATATGGGTGAAAACTGGACTCAGATTTTTTTTGGTTATAGGAACCTTGATGTAAGGTCTTTGGCTGTAAATTCGAGCAATCATTATTTTGCCGGAACAGATGCCGGTGGTTTCTTCAGATCAACAAACGAGGGCGTAAGCTGGGAAAAATTAAACAATCTTATTTCGTCTTTAACTATCCGCTCATTACTTATCTTACCAAACGGTGATATTTTTGCTGCCACATTTACAGGACTATATAAATCAACGGATAATGGAAACACTTTCTTTTCTGCCTCAAATGGGATAACAACTTCCGGTATATCTTCGCTGGGATTTTCGGGAACTTATTTATTAGCAGGAACAGATTATACTGGAATATTTCGATCGGACGACAATGGGGCAAATTGGCAGCCGGTTAATAATGGAATTAATTTTAGTAATAGAACCGTTGAATCAATTGCGTTCTTTACTCCTTCAAGCAGCAGCAATAATAAAATTGCAGGGCAATCACCATTTATTAGTCTGGGTGATAAAGTTTATAGTTCCGATGATTCAACGAATCTTTGGACCGAGTATCCACAACCGCCCACGTATATTCGGACTATTAATATTAGAGCAAATGGAGATATTATTGGAGCTGGAGGGGGAATTATTTCTTTACCTTACAATGGAGCTGCCTGGAATATTGAAAACGCACCGGCTATTCCATTTGGATCTTTAATTGAAACTTCTTCAGGGATAATTGCAGGCCAATATGGAAGAGGGGCTTATGTGTTGACAAATGGGGGACAGGACTGGGAACAAAAGGTCAATAATATGACTGGAACAACAATCAAAAAAATTGCTACACGAATAGGACTCTCTCTTGTGGCGACTGACGAAAGTGGTATTTTTTATAAACCAAATATAGGGTTTTCTGGATGGATTGATATTACTCATAATCTACCGCCGGGATTTATTTATGATATTGCTATTAATCCTGTTACACAAAGTATTTTTGTTTCGCATCAGGATGGAACTTTCCGTTTAGTACTTAATGGCACACAGTGGGAAAACCTTGGCTATATGTCTCATAGCATGTTCTTTAAATCAACTGGTTTAGGCTTTTGGGGATATGGAAATTCAGTACGATTATCAGATGATGATGGGACAACATCTAATAATTTTTATGTCGGAGATATTCCGGATGTTCGTCAATTCGGTTTGCCAAATCCGGATCAAAGTGATAAAATGTTCCTTGCTGCAACTGATGAATTCGGAAACCAGGGTGACGGTGTTTGGGAATCATCAAGTCCATATAATACGTGGACACGTGATGGACTTGCCGGATTACCTGTAACAAGTTTAGAATCAATTGATTTGGGTGACTCTTTATCCGGTTGTCTTGGGCACCTTGCCGCAGGAACAAATAATGGAAAATTTTTTATGCGTGATGATAATGGACAATATACTGAACACTCTGAGGGTTTGGTTCCAACATTTCACATAAAATCAATTGCATCTTTAAATATACCAAATAGCATTTTTCCAATAATTGAAATATCTCATGGCAATTTATCTTCCTTTAATCCAACAACATGTATGACTGAAGAATCATTGGTTATTCCACAAGATGTTTTAGTTGAATGCATAAATGGAGAGTATTTAGCAAATTTTAAATCAAAATTAAAAAAAGGTAATGAAGAAGCATATTTATATTATGGAACAATTGGATGTGGTGTGTTAAGGAGAGATTTATTGACCGATGTAGAAAATATTTCTTCAGATATACCAAAAGATTTTTTCTTAGGGCAAAACTATCCAAACCCATTTAACCCTAGTACAACAATTCAGTTTTCAATTCCAGAACAATCATCGGTCAAGTTAGAAGTGTTTAACACACTTGGAGAAAAAGTATCAACACTTGTATCAGAAGTAATGAATGCTGGAAGTTATAAGTATGATTGGAATGCAATTAACCTTCCAAGCGGAATTTATTTATACAGGTTGGAAACAGTGTCATTTACAGAAAGCAAAAAAATGATGTTAATAAAATAAAGGAGTTGTAATGAGCAGAAAAATTTTCTATTTACTGATTGGATTGCTGTTTTTACAGGTTTCAAGTTTATCGCAGGAGTGGGTACAAACAGCAGGCACACCAATGGGCGGCGGAGTTACAGATATGCTGGTAAAAGAGAACGGGGACATATTTGTAACAACATCATCTTATAACTGGCCAAGTGTTCAGGGGGGAATCAGAAGATCAACAAACGATGGGGATACCTGGCAGAACATAGTTTTTGCTTACAACAGCAGAACAATTGAAGAAGCCCCCAACGGAACCTTATATGCTAGTATCTGGTGGTATCCTAATAATGAAGGACTATTCTATTCAACGGATAATGGAACAACGTGGTATGGTCCATTAGTAGATGTACCATCGGGCGATAACATATTTTCTATAGCAATAGATACTGGAACGTCCCAGTATTCGATGTTTGTCGGGACAAGAAACGGAATTTTCCGTTCAACCAATTCGGGCTCGTCATTCCAATATGCAAATAATGGGATCCCGTCAAATTCGTGGGTATACGATTTGGCGATAGATTCTACATCAGGAATCGTAGCCGCGGCTACTACAAATGGATTGTTTGTTTCTACTAATAACGGTGATCTTTGGTTGCAAACAACAGGTCTTCCAACATCAGACACTACAGTTTCTTTACTTTTTGATTATCCACTTCCCATAGATAATAGTACTTTAGAAAATGGTTCATATCCCAGGTTAATTATAGGCACTCACGAGGGTAACTTATTCCAATCATCTAAAGAAAATTCGTATGCTTGGGTTACTGCACTTTATGTTTTTGCTCCCTCCGAAGAAGTGGTAAAAATAGCCGAATGGACATTGCTGAATTTGAATACAAAATATTATGGTGTTTGTTTGTTTCCAAATGCAACGAATGGTGGCGGAGTATACACTTCGACAAATCTGGAACAAGGTTTCACAGCCCAAAATGATGGTTTACCGTCAAATCCAAAGACATCAGCTTTTGGTATCGCAGGTGTACGAGGTGCTGATGATCCGGATAGAACTGAAACGATCCAGGTTTATGTTGGATTGTACGAGGACAGCAGTAATGGTGCAAAAATTTACAAGAGAACCTATACAGTAGATGTTGAACAATCTTCCTCTGGAATACTAGGTGAATATGACCTCGCTCAGAACTATCCCAACCCATTCAATCCAACTACTACAATCAAATTTGCTATTCCAAATGAATCATTTGTTAGGTTAGAAATATTTAATACTCTGGGTGAAAAAGTAACAACACTAGTATCAGAAGAATTGAACGCAGGCCATTATAAGTATGAATGGGATGCAAAAGGATTGCCCAGCGGTATTTATTTCTACAGGCTGCAAACACAACTTTATGCTGAAAGCAAGAAGATGATATTAATAAAATAAAGGCAAACAAAATGAAAATATTTTATCTGTCACTTTCGTTAGTACTTTTTTTATACACAACTGTAACGATTATTCATCCTCAATCAGCCCATACTACGCTTGAAGAAACGTACGGCAAAAACGGTTTCACAGTAATGAAAGACAATTCAGCAGAAAAAATAATGGAAGGAAGCTGGAGACAGGGTACTAATATGCCCAATCCAAGGTATTACAGCGGATCTGTTATGTATACAAGAAACGATACATTATGGCTATATGTATTTGGTGGTGACACAACAGGAGGAGGTGTTGCAACAACAACGTGTTTAAGATATAATGTTAACACCGATACCTGGGAATATATTGCACCGCTACCTGTACCAATGCGTGTCAATGCCGCTGCAAGATTAGGAGATAAACTATACACGATGGGTGGTTTTTCAGCACCGTTTCCTTCCCCGGCATTAACCGATTTTTATGAATATGACATTAATACAAACAGTTGGACACAGTTACCGGATCTGCCTGAGCCATTATTCTTTCACGGCGCTGAAGGTTTTGAAGATTCACTTATATATATAATGGGAGGAGTAATAAACACTCCTTCCAGAACTGATACCTGGTCTGATAATATTTTTCTGTTTAACAGAAATAACCAGAGTTTCCGCCCTGCTACCAATTTACCAATTCCCATTGCAGGCTTTGCACATAGTGAATACCTTAACAGTTTCATTGTTAACTCCGGCCTTAAGAGCGAAACCGAACTCTCTAATTCTACATTTATAGGTAATATAGATCCAGGCGAAAGGCAAACTATTAATTGGACACAGGGAGCGAATCACCCGCTGAGTTTATATGCAAATTATTCCGCTCCGTTTCCAAACGGAGAAATTTATAGTGCAGGGGGAAGCAATACACCCGGATTAACTCCTGTAAATAATGTATCCTCTTATGATCTAAATATTAATATATATAATAATGAAGATCCATTACCTGTTTACGGTATGGCTTATTCCGCTGGTTATATTAATATAATTCCGAATCAGAATGATTATTACGATGTGGAAATTGTAAATGTAGTTATTTCGGGAGGAATTATTACTGGCCCTGCAATATCAAACCAAACATGGATTTTTACAGATACAGTAGAGGTAAACAGAGTTGACGAGAATGATAATAATATCCCAAATACATATTCACTATCCCAAAACTATCCTAATCCTTTCAATCCATCTACAAAAATTCAGTTTGCCCTTCCTCATGAATCATTTACAAGATTAGAAATTTTCAATTCACTTGGTCAAAAAGTTTCAACTCTCGTATCTGAAAATCTTAAAGCCGGGCACTTATGAGTATGAATGGAATGCAAAAGGGTTATCAAGCGGTGTTTATTTCTATCATCTTTCAACCGAAAACTTTACCCGGACAAAAAAACTTTTGCTGATGAAGTAATCTTTATTGAAAATAGAATTATTTAGTCCCTGCTTACTGGCAGGGATTTTTTATTAATGAATGAAATTTTGACAGGAAGTTTATCCTTCTCTTAATTATATTTGTTGAAATTAAGTTAAGATATTTTTTTAACAGAAAGGTAATTAAATGAATAGAGTTTTAGTGGGAATGCTGGTTTCGGTAATGTTTTTATTTTCTGCTTGTGACAATAGTAAAGATAAAAAAATTCAAGAGATTCAAAAGGAAAATCCCAATGCACACGTAGTTGAAGTAAAAGAACATATGGATGCTTCGAATTATACTTATATGAAAGTTGAAGAAAAAGATAACGAGTTCTGGATTGCTGTTCCTCAAATGGAAGTTAATGATGGAGATGTTTTGTACTTTACAAAAAGTATGACGATGCAAAAGTTCCATAGCGAAACTTTAGACAGAACTTTTGATTCAATCTTATTTGTTGATGATATATCCAAAACTCTTAAGTCACCGGACGGAAAAATGTCTCATCCAAACGTTGAATCAACTAAAGAAAATGTTAAAGTTGAACCATTAAAAGATGGATATACTATAGCAAAACTTTTTAATGAAAAAAAATCCCTTGTTGGGAAGAAAATTAAAGTTAAAGGTAAAGTAGTTAAATATAATGAGGGCATTCTGAACCGTAACTGGATTCATATTCAGGATGGGACAGGAGAAAAAGATAGTTATGACCTTGTTATTACCACTAATACTTCTGTACAAATAGGGCAAACAATAATTGCTGAAGGAACAGTAGCTCTGGATAAAGACTTTGGAGCAGGATATGTATATGCTGTTCTTTTAGAAGATGCGGAAATAAAAACAGAATAAGGGAACCCAAAAACTTCTGGAATGAAATGATTCTCACTTCCGTGGGAATGACGTTTGAGTAGTTATTACTTTAAGACAGCTTCTTTAGTTTGGAAATATCTGTTCAATTAATCCTATTGCCCGGCATTTCCTGGTTATTCTGGTACAAAATTAATTTATTGAATTCTCCATTTTCGTCAGGTACAAATTCTATCTGTGCATTAACTACTTTATAATAAAATTTATTTTCTGATTGCGGGAATATTTCAAATTCACCCTGTCCGGTTGCCTGTGCGAAAACTTTTTCTCCATCAATCCTGATTGTAATTACAAAATTTGGAAAGAGCTGATATTTGCCTTCATATTTTTTTAAAGTTGATGTATCGATTGTAACCTGTTCAGGTTGAAACTCAACGCCAAGCTCTTTAAGCTTATTAATTCCGTTGGTATTACCGGGATTAAGTTCGAGTGATTTTTTATAATATTTTATTGCTCCTTCTTTATCACCTTTCTTCATAAGAGCTTCGGCATAACTATCATAAGTATTAAAGGATTCAGGATATTCTTCCATATTTAATTTAAAAATCCGGAGAGCAATATCAACCATATCCTGGTTTAAATAATTATATCCCAACAAATTAATATTACCTTCAGAAAAATCATATTCATCTTTGTTTTCATTTTTAATTTTTGTGTATGTGTTTATTGCTTCATCAATTCCTTTTTCGTCAATTATCTTTCCTAAAAAATCAGCTAAAGGTTTTTTAGGATATTTAAATTCATAGCCATTCAATATCCTGGCAATTTGTATCGCCATTTCACCAAGCGGCGGATTGCCAATATTGTTAAAAATAATTATGGTCTGTTTCTTATCAACGAGCCGGGCAAAGTAAGTATTAAATCCATAAATTCCACCGGAATGAGCAATAACTTTTGTGCTGTCATTTTCAGTAAACTTTTGCTCTCCTATTCCCCAGCCGTATCCATAATTTGAAAGGAAAGGAGTGAACATTTTTTCTTTGCTTCCTAAAGAAAGAATTTTATCTGTATAAAGAGACTGATCCCATTTCAAAAGATCCTCAACTGTTGAATACATGCTTCCCGCGCCCAATGCATTAGGCATATAAATGTAAGCATCGCTAAAAATCCGGTTACCGAATTTAAGGTAACCATAAGCTTTCTTTTTAATTACACTTTCTTCCTCTCCTTCTACTCCGGTGTTAAGCATACCCACAGGCGTGAATATTCTTTCTTTGAGTAACTGACCGAAATCTTTACCGGTTACTTTTTCGGCTATTATTGCTAAAAGGTAATAACCAGTATTATCATAAGAAAATTGTGCCCCCGGTTCAAATTCAAGATCTCCGCTGTGAAAATGTTTTATGAAATATTCTTTATCATAATGATTGCGCAAAGAATCAGTCCAAACATTCGGCATACTTGTGTATGATGTAATTCCTGACGTGTGGGTTAAAAGGTTATGGATTGTAACTTTATCCCCGGTATCTTTTCTGTAATCAGAAAGATAATCTGTAATTTTCCCGTCCAGTTTAATTTTACCCTCTTCAACAAGCTGCATTATTATAGTTGCAGTAAATTGTTTTGATATAGATCCGATTCTGAATTTTGTATCAGGTGTATTCGGAACTTCCCATTCCAGGTTTGCAAAACCATATCCCTTTGAAAGAATAACATTCCCGTTTTCTGCGACAAGAGCGCTTCCATTAAAAAGACCATATTCGAAGTAGCGGTTCAGTAATTCATCAATTTTTTCAGCCTTATCCTGGGGAAATATTAAGCAGGGTTGTAAAATAATTATTACAAATAAAAGTACAATTGATTTTCTCATGATATCCTCAACAAAAAATTTTTTTTGATTAAATAAAATAAAATCGTACAGTTAAAATTCAAGGATTAATTATTATATCAAAATATTTGAATTTATTTTGCGGAAAACCCTAAGAACAATTGCCTATTGACAACAATTTTTTCATTACATAACTTCCGTCAGAAATTTATTCCTCTATCCCTGGTTTTTCTGCTTAAAGGCTTTATAATATTTAATAAATGAAAGGAGTAGATATGCGTGCATTAATACTGCTTTTGTTATTTGCTTTTTTAGCTGGCTGCAGCAAAGAAGAACCTGAAAAGAAAGCGCCGCTTTTTTCCGATCTCGGTGGTAATCTAAGTTTTCCTATAACAACCTCTTCTGAGCTTGCACAAAAATATTTTAATCAGGGAATGACGCTTGCATATGGGTTTAATCATGCCGAAGCTTTCCGTTCGTTTAAAGAAGCGGCTCATCAGGATACAAATTGCGCTATGGCTTATTGGGGAATGGCTTTGGTTCTTGGTCCTAATATTAATGCACCAATGGATGATGCAGAAATTTCAACTGCTTACCAGGCAATTCAAAAAGCAATTACACTTCTTGATGATGAAACGCAAAAGGAAAAGGATTATGTATTAGCTCTTGAGAAAAGATATTCTGAGAAAAAACAGGATGATAGAAGCGGGCTCGATTCTGCTTATGCCGATGCGATGCGGAAACTCTCAAAAAAATATCCCCATGATCTTAACGCAGCAACTTTATTTGCAGAGTCTTTAATGGACATACATCCATGGGATTTCTGGCTTAAAGATGGAACACCTCAACAATGGACGGGAGAAATAATTTCTGTTCTTGAAAATGTTCTTGAAAAAGATTCAAATCAAATTGGAGCAAATCATTTATATATTCATACAGTTGAAGCGTCAAAAAATCCGGGCCGGGGAATACCAAGCGCCGAAAGATTAACTCATTTGGTTCCGGGCGCCGGGCATCTTGTTCATATGCCTGCTCATATTTTTATTAGAGTTGGTAAATATCATGAAGGTTCACTCGCAAATGAGATGGCAATAAAATCTGATGAAGAATATTTATCTCAATGCTTTCAGCAGGGGTTTTATCCTCTTGCTTATTATCCTCATAATTTTCATTTTCTTTGGGCAACCGCTACACTTGAAGGTGACAGCAAAACAGCCCTTGATGCAGCAGAAAGTACTTCTCAAAAACCACCCGACTCATTATTAAATGTATGTGGTTATAAAACACTTCAGCATTATTCAGTTATTCCTTTTTATGCCTATGTAACTTTTGGTAAGTGGGATAAAATTCTTGAAGTGACTGAACCTGCAAAAGAACTATTGTATCCGAGAGGCGTATGGCATTATGCAAGAGGAATGGCTTTCGTTGCTAAAGTGCAGTTGAGCAATGCAGAAACTGAACTTGCTGAGTTGGATAAGCTTAGGGATAACAAAGAGATTGATAATCTTGCTATCTGGGAAATCAACTCTGCAGGACAGCTTCTTAAAATTGCCTATGAAGTTTTAGCCGGTGAGATTGCAGCTAAAAAGAAAAATTATACTCTGGCAATTAGCCATCTTAAAAAAGGAGTTGAACTTGAGAATGCATTAAGGTATGATGAACCGCCTACATGGTTTTATCCTGTAAGACAAAATCTTGGTGCGGTGCTTATTGAGGCAGGTCAGTTTGCCGATGCGGAAAAAATTTACCGCGAAGATCTTGAAGATATTCCTGAAAACGGCTGGGCTTTATTCGGTTTGTATCAGTCATTATCTTTTCAGAATAAATTTAAAGAAGCAGAAGATGTTAAGAAAAGATTTGATGAAGCATGGAAAAATTCTGATATACAATTGAAATCTTCAAGAATTATGTAAGAAGCAGGTTAGTTTCAATCGAAAAAAATTTTAATATTATCGAATAGTGATTATTGACACAAATTAAATTTTACCCAAAATAGCAGAATCATTTTTATATGTTAGGTATCTAATTTAAAGGTAAATTTAAAAAAAATTTTATCAGGTAAAGAAATGGAAGAACTACAAATTTCATCTATTCGTGAACAACTTAACGTACGCAAAGAAAAGCTGGATAAAGCAATTAAGGAAATGCCGGAACACTCAAACCTTATTGGTTTGCTAAAACAGGTTGATACAGCGCTTGAAAAAATTAATACTGGTACTTATGGCATTTGCGAGGTTTGTCATGACGCTGTTGAAGAGGAACGTCTTTATATTGATCCTTTAGTAACGGTATGTCTTGGCTGTTTGGATGAAGCTCAGCAGCATGCACTTGAAAGCGATCTTGAATTTGCAGCTAAAATTCAGAGAAATCTTCTACCAAAAAACAATCAATCGTTAAGCGGATGGGATTTCAGCTATTATTATAATCCTGCCGGACCTGTAAGCGGAGACTTTACAGATATTATCCCCTTAAATGATAATTCGGTAATTTTTATTATTGGCGACGTTTCCGGAAAAGGAATTGCTGCGTCTCTAATGATGTCTCATCTTCATGGATTAATTCACAGTCTTCTATCATTCGGATTGCCCGTTAATGAACTGGTTAAGAGAGCAAACAGACTTTTTAACGAATCTACTATAAACTCAAATTACGCAACCATGGTTATAGGCAGAGCTTTCCCCGACGGCAAAATTGAGGTTGCAGTTGCAGGTCATAACCCGCCGCTGCTTGTAAAGAATGGAAACGTCCAGAAGATTCCTGCTACCGGTGTTCCTGTGGGGCTTTTTAATGATGCACAATATAGTGTTAGCTGCTTTGCCCTGGATAAAAGCGATGCCCTGCTTCTTTATACAGATGGGTTAACTGAATCGATTGTTAATGAAGTTGAATATGGTGAAAAACGGGTAATTGAACATCTTGCACATACAAATGGTGAGGTTCCAAAAATTCTTATTGACGGGCTTGTGGATAATCATAAGAAATGGTTAAAAGATTCTAAACAGGCTGATGATATAACAGTGCTTGCAATAAAAAGGATGATTTAAAATTCAGATATTCTTTATGGTTCAAAATTTTATTCCATAAAAATTGTGATCATTTTTATTTTTTAGCCGAATATTTTACTGGAAAACAATATTAATTTTTTACTTAATATTTGCCCTTCATTAATTAATCTTGTAATATTTATCCATCGTTAATCTAATTAAATCATTTCTCAACAAATTAAGGGAGTTACTATGTTCAAACACTTTATTTCCATGTTCCTTTTTTCTGCTTTTATTCTTTTTTCTGCAGCATCATTTGCACAATCTGATACTCATGTCATTCATGTTCAAACAAATAAGTTGATGTCACCACTTTTTGGTGATGACGCTAAAGCATTTGATGATATGCTGCAAAGACAGGCTGATGTAATAAGTAAAGATCACAGGCTTGTAAGCTTTCGTGCAGTAAGGCATAGCTGGGGTGCAGATAGCCGGGATCTGGTTTTTATTTCTGAGTTTAATAATATGGATGACATGTTCTCTTTTTACGATGATTTCGGTTCTATGCTTGAAAAAGCTTTTTCCAAAGAACAGAATGACAAGGACAATAAACTCTATGGAAAATATGTCGGGCAGCATGCCGATGAGATTTACCATGTAATTGCTGGTACAAAATAAGGGAAGAAAAGTTTTTAGGGCTGTTTTTTAAGGAACTTCATAATGAAGTTCCTTTTTTTATTTTGAAAGACAACCAAATAATTTAAAGTGAATTTATTATTTTTGATTTAAAATATTTATTACCGGAGAAAGATGAAATATAGTAAACTTGGAAAGACTGATGAGAAAATTTCTGCCATAGGATTAGGTTGCATGGGAATGTCCGATCTTTATGAAGGCCAAAAATTAAATGATACGGAAAGCATTAAAACAATTCAGCGGGCAGTGGAGCTTGGAATTAATTTTTTTGATTCAGGGGATTACTATGGCGCAGGACATAATGAAGAATTAATCCGCGAAGCAAAAAAGAATTTACCTCGTGATAAATTTTTCATTTCCATTAAGTTCGGTGGAATACGTAATCATAATGGTCAATGGCTCGGTTTTGATACCCGCCCGGTTTCTATACGGAATTACTTAAGCTATAGTCTTTTCAGGCTGGGGGTTGATTATATTGATATGTATTACCCGGGAAGAATTGATCCCAATGTACCGGTTGAAGATACTGTTGGAACACTTGCAGAACTTGTTAAAGAAGGAAAGATAAGATATACCGGTTTATCTGAAGCAGGGCCTGAAACTTTAAAGCGGGCGCATAAAGTTTATCCAATTGCTATGCTGCAGACGGAATACAGTTTATGGACCCGTGAACCTGAAAATGACGTTCTTCCTGTTTGCCGTGAATTAGGAATTAGCCTTGTTGCCTATTCCCCGCTTGGGAGAGGTTTCTTAACCGGAACATTTAAGAACCTGGGTGATGTGCCGAATGATATGAGAAAATTTCACCCTCGATTCCAGGGAGAAAATTTTATGAAGAACAGGAACCTTGTGGATAAAATTTCTGAGATAGCAAAAAAGAAAAATGCTACTCCTGCACAAATAGCTATAGCTTGGGTTCTTGCCCAGGGAGAAGATATAATTCCCATACCCGGGACAAAAAGAAGAGACAGGCTTGAAGAAAATATTAAAGCAATGGATATTGAATTGAGTAAGGAAGATTTAGCTGCTCTGGATAAAGCCGCTCCAATTGGAGCCACTGCAGGTACACGTTACCCCGAGGCTTTAATGGGTTCGGTGAATAAATAAGAACCGGTTTTTATCTTTATAACATTCCTTCCACATAATAAAACGATATGAATAATATTTGAATGCAAAAAGTGAAATTAAAATCGAAATGATTTTACTTAATTATTTCCAGGTTATAATTTTTTGCAAAAACCTGGTTGTAATGAATAGTCCCGTCTGATGATACAATCAGTAATGGATAGTTAATTTCTTTATCACTCAGCGCTTTCTCCCATCCTAAAAGAAAAACATAAGTTGCAGTGGCATCCGCTTCTTCAGCGGTTGGAGCCAGAATGGTAGAGCTTTCCGATAAAGTTCCCGGGTAACCATTTGCCGGATCCAGAATATGATGATACCGCTTGCCGTTTATTATTTTAAATCGCTCATAATCTCCGCTTGTTGCAACTGCATAATCTTTCAAATCAAACTCAGCAATTAAATCATTTGACTTTCTTGGATGTTTGATGCCGACTTTCCACAGAGTCTCTTTATCCTTAGTCCCGGAAACATAAATATCGCCGCCAGCATTAAGAATGAAATTTGTAATACCCATATTCTTCAAGACTGAAGAACCCCTATCAATTGCATATCCTTTTGCTATTCCACCTAAATCTATTGCCATTCCTTTATTCTTCAGAAACACTGTTGTATCTGTTTCATTAATAACTATGTCATTATAATTAACCAGCTTTGTCAGTTCTTTTATTGTCTTATCTTCCGGCAGAATTATTTCTTTATCTTCGCTAAAACCCCATAAGTCAGAAAGTGGACCGATCGTTACATCAAAAACTCCATTATATTTTTTTGAAAAAACTTTTGCACGCTTTAACATATCTAATGTTTCAATGCTAACTTTTACCGGATGGGTCCCTGCTTCATGGTTTATACCTGATATTTCACTGCTGTCTTTCTGACAGCTTAACAAATTTTCTATGCGCTGCATTTCCTCATATGCTGCCAATAAAGCCTGCTTACAAAAATTTACATCGGTGCTTCTTGCAGTGGTTTCAACGGTAGTACCCATTAAATATTTTGTAACCGATATTTTGTACATCGTTGTGTCATCCTGTGCATATAAACTGGCAGGCAGGAATACTAAAAATGAAATCAGGAAATAATTGATTACTTTATTGAGTCCATAATGACGAAAAGAGATTGTTTCTACCGTCAGGGCAGGATCGTTGTGACAGTATGAAGGATTCTTTGCAAATAGGTTTTTGAAATCCGAGGTAATTTTCATTCTATTTTACCTTTGTCTAAAAAGTAATGCTGTCCACTCCCAGTTTACTTTTACCGGCAATAGTAATGCTGATTTGATTTGGTATGCAAACCAGGTTATCACCCGGTTTTCTTATTGGTTCCATATTCATACAGGTTTTATGCTTACAGGATGCAGAGGTGATGTTTACAGATTTATTCTTTATTCTAATATCTATATGACCTTTTAATCCTTCAATTCTATAATGCTCTATATCATTATCCAATGATAATTGATTGATTAAAGTATCTCCTCTGAAAATGTTTACACCAACGGGCTCAAACAAATTTTGTTCCGATGAGAACCGCAGCAGAATAGGATCATCCAATATTTTTGGTAGTGAAAGAGAATTTGCACTCTCACCGAGAATCAGCGAAAAACCATCAGTTCCTTTACGGTAATCAATAAGTGTCTGAGATTTTATATAAGCGATATCACCAGTATGTCTGCCTTTCAACCGGTATTCTGAAAATTGCAAAGTGCTCTTTCCATATTCAGAATTTTTAATAGCCTGTTCAATTGTATGAATTGTTACCGATGGCTGATTAGTAATAATGGATAAGGAAAACGAATCGCTTCTCTTTCCTGAGGCAAAAACCTTGTTTGCAAATGAACCAATCATTCCCATTGAAGCTGTGGCAGGTAAAATCAAAGAACTATATTTAAGAAACTCACGTCTTTTCATCTGCTTATTCCTTTTAAATTTATTAAACCAGATCCCGGAACAAATTCGGGATTACATTTTATTATTAAATTATCAGTAACGGTACCTGATACCCAAGTTAATATCTGTTGCAAATAAATTACTCGAATTATTAAACCAATATGGCGTATTGGTATGGCGTAAATAAAAATTCAGATTAAAAATATACTGCACACGTTCGTCTTTCATAAAAGGAAGAGGATTCTGCCTGTCTCCACCGGTGAAAATAAATTCCAATTGAATCTCATTCGAATAGCCCGCGTCAAGTTTTATATCTACAGTCATAAAATCTTCGGGCGCCAGATACTTTGGTTTGAAGAAAAACGCCGAGGTCTGAAAGTTGCTGCGTAAACCGATCCCTAAAATAATATGCTTAGCTAAATATCTTTGATAATTAAAAGAATAAGTATTGGAATTTATATTCCAGGAATCCCAATAATACCTGTATCCCAGCTGCAGAGATGATTCCCCGTTAAGGCGATATTTAAGGGATAGAGCTGCTGCTCGCCTGATTCTCAGATCAGGATGAACGGGATCGAATAAACTATCAGTACCGTTAATTGAAATAGGAACTTGCTGATAATTATCTGATAACAAACCGTTATTATCTGTATAAGAAGAAAGCAGCTGGAATATTAAACTCTTGCTGATTATTTGTGAAAAGTTTGCATTGAACGTTATAACGTTTTTATCTTTCTTCCAATTTTTTGTTTTAGGAAAAACCTTATCCCAGCTTCTTACAACTCCTAATTGCAGAGATGTGTTATTCTCTGCGAAATATTGCGTAAAATTTCCGATAAGAGTTGAAGAAGTATAATCACTTTCGGTACTATAGAGACCGTCGAGAGTTAATAACCCGCTTCCCAGTAATTGAGCGAGGCCAAGATTAAATTCATGACGGACTTCATCGAATGTTGGCGGCTCATTCCGCCCGCCTGACCTGCCGGATGCAGAAGTTACTACATCTACTTTGGGAGCCGGGGTATGGTTTCTGATAGATGCCGCTGTTATCATATCAACTAAATATCTCCCCGTAATACTTGTCGTTTCAGATACATGTTTGGTTAATGATATGCTCGGGTAAAGAACTGAAACACTGAAGTCATCAAAATAGCCGCTGAAATTTACCTGAGTTTCATTAGCCGGTAAGAGTTGAGCAAAATCTATAGTATAAAGACTAAAAAATAATAGAAGAAACAGTATGAATTTTTTAGCCACACCCGCAACCGCCGCTTTCTGCACCTGTGGCACCTTCAGCACCTTCCCTGTAATCCAGAAAATGTTCTCTAAGTCCTGCATTGATGGGGTTTTCATCTATAATCATAATCGGATCCGACAACCCTTCCTTTTCCCACGGTCTGACTGTAGAGCACCCGCCTATGAGTGATGCAAAGGCAAGCAAAAGCAAAATTCGAATTTTTATTCTCACTTTTTATTTTTCTTTTAATAATTGGGTTAGTTCTTCATTAAAATCGTTCAGGTATGTTTTTTTGAATCCATCATGCCGGTAACGTACTTTACCTTTTTTATCTATAAATATAGTAGTAGGCATCGCTTCAATATTAAATAACGGAGGGACTTGCTGTTTGTCATCTATGAATATGGGAAAGGCAGGTTTGGGAAAAAGCTGATCAAGAAAATGATTCATATTGTCAATATCATTATCAATATTAACTGCAATTATTTCAAACTCAGGATTATTATGTGACTTGTAAAATTTTACTAGCTCGGGCATTTCTTCACGGCAGGGGAGGCACCAGCTTGCCCAAAAATCTATCAATACTACTTTACCAAGATAATCTGATAATTTTATTTCTTTACCCTGTGATGTCTTTCCTTTAAAATCCGGTGCAGGTAAACTCTCTTTATCCTGACACATCCCGGTGCCGACAAATATTGTGAGCATGAGAAACAAAAGATATTTCATTACAATTCTCACGAGTAAATTCTCTTGATAAAGTACACCGTAAATTTAATTAAACCTTAATTAACATTAAATAATACCCGTTCCAGAGTCATGATATAAAAAACAGACTGCATTAAAAAAGGGACAAATTATTTTTGAACAGCTATTTGATGTATTAAACAGCAGGCAGGTTCGGATGAAAGTTATTATTATAGAACTTTTTTATGTAGAAAGAATGCAGAACATCTTCTTCACTCCCCTCAATATGAACCGGAAGTGTCACTCTGAGTGAAGCTGAAGTTCTTTTACCAAGCAATTACTGTCTATCCGTGACAGGAGGTTTGTTCAAAGAACTATTATGAGGGTCTTCCCTGATGACAATTGAAAATTATTATCGTACTTTTTTGATTGGAAAAGAGCTGAATTGAAATAAAATTAGTTAATGACCACTATTAAATATATCTTTACATATCCGGTAATTAGACCGGAATTTTATTTATTATTTTTTAAAGGTTCTTAAGTGAGTACTAAATTATTTGTAGGTTCTCTCCCCTGGTCGGTTAACGACAAGACATTACAACAAACATTTGAAGTTCATGGAACAGTAGTTTCTGCAAAGATTGTTATGGACCGTGATACTGGAAGATCCAGAGGTTTTGGTTTTGTTGAAATGGAGAATCAGGCTGATGCTGAAAAAGCAATCAGAGCATTAAACAATTCAGAATTAGAAGGAAGAAATATCGTAGTTAATGAAGCAAAAGCCCGCACCTGAAAAGATATTTTAATATTGATTTCTGTAAGGCGTCTTTTGGACGCCTTTTTTGTTTTAAACTGATTTGTTTAACCTTTATCTGATTTTTGAACTTTAAATGTTCTGCAATTTAAATTTTATTTGTAGTTCTAAGTTGTTAATTTATTCTAAATGAATTTCACTCCATCTTACATAAGGTTATTAAATTACGGCGAATTATACCAGCGTTCTGAAGCTGCATATAAAAACCTAACTTCTTGTACAAGTTGTCCACGCGATTGCAAGATTGATCGGATTAATGGTGAATATGGAATTTGTGCAAGTGGAAGTTTACCTGTTGTTTCATCTTACACCCCTCACTTTGGAGAAGAACCCGTTTTATCAGGAACTAGAGGTACGGGGAATATTTTTTTCGGGAACTGTAACTTAAAATGTATTTACTGCCAGAACTTCGAGATTAGCCAGAATCCGAAATCGGAAATGAAAAACCAGGTAAGCCATGAGCGTTTAGCAGAAATAATGCTTGAGCTTCAAAATAAAAACTGTCATAATATCGGACTCGTTTCACCGACACATTTTTCTGCGACAATACTAAAATCAATATACCATGCTGCAGAAAAGGGACTTAATCTACCGATTATCTATAATACAAACGGATTTGATTCTGTTGAAATGTTAAAACTCTACGACGGTGTTGCAGATATATATCTGCCCGATCTTAAATACGGTAATAGCGAGTATGCAAAAAAATATTCCCTTGTTGATAATTATTTTGAAAAAGCCAAAGAAGCAATAAAAGAAATGTTCCGTCAGGTAGGTGATGGTCTTGTTTATGATGGTGATGTGGTTGTAAGAGGATTAATAATCCGTCATCTTGTTCTGCCGAATGATTTATCCGAAACGGAAAAAGTATTTAAGTTTATTGCTGAGGAACTGAGCCCCAATGTTCACATTTCGCTGATGTCGCAGTACTATCCTTCAAATAAATCTTATAGAGATATTCTTATTAACCGTACTCTAAGAAAATCCGAATATGAAAAAGCATTATGGCTTTTGGATAAATACGGTTTACAAAACGGCTGGACACAGGAATTGGAGAGTGCCGGAACATACCGTCCGGATTTTAATAAGGACAGAATAAACCCTTTTGATAATTAAATAAACCATAGATCTTTTCTTTAGTCATTCTGAGCAAAGGTGAAGTTCTCTTATCAAGCGTTCTCATTCAATTACAATCCATGGTTCTAAGAACTATTGTGAGAGTTTTCGCAGGTGGCAAATAAAAAATTTTATCTTCTTAATTTGATTAAAAAAGGCTGAATAGAAATAAAAATAGTTAATGACAGTTATTAACCATATCTTAACCTATCCGGTAATTAGACCGGAATTTTATTTATTATTTTTTAGAGGTTCTTAAGTGAGTACTAAATTATTTGTGGGTTCTCTCCCTTGGTCGGTAAACGACACAGAGTTAAAGGAAACATTTGAAGTGCATGGAACAGTAGTTTCTGCAAAAATTATTATGGACCGTGATACTGGAAGATCCAGGGGTTTCGGTTTTGTTGAAATGGAGAATCCGACTGATGCTGGAAAAGCAATCAAGTCATTAAACAACTCAGAATTAGATGGAAGAAAAATTGTAGTTAATGAAGCAAAAGCACGCAGCTAAATAAATATTCTGTTATAAGTTCTGTAAGGCGTCTTTAAGACGCCTTTTTTGTTAAGAACCATTCCTGCCTGCATTATATTACATGAGTGAATCGGCGTTTGGACCAACTCTTTACATCTTTGTCTGGTTTCTATGATCCGATAGACAGGTTGCCCTAAAAATCTAAATTTTATTTATCATTAATATGGGCTCAAAATGGCTGCACGCAGGAAATGGAAAGTGCCGAAACATACCATCCTGATTTTAATAAAGACAGAATAAACCTTTTTGATAATTAATGATCTTCTTAACGGTGAATAATTTTATTTTTAGAAAACACCTTTGAGGAAATATAGTTTTTACATAATTAGTGAGATAATAGAAATTAAATCTAAACTCTTGTTAAATGTCTGTACTTAATTCTATGGGGTTGGTCTGTTGTTACACCTAAAAGTTCTTTGCGCTTTTCTTCATACTCGGTATAGTTGCCATCAAACCAGGCAACTTTACTCTCTCCCTCGAATGCCAAAATGTGAGTTGCTATCCGGTCAAGAAACCATCTGTCGTGACTGATAACTAAAACAGACCCGGCAAATTTTTCAATTCCTTCTTCAAGTGCACGCAAAGTATTTACATCAAGATCATTTGTCGGTTCATCAAGAAGAATTACATTTGCTCCCTGCTTTAACATCATTGCAAGATGTGCTCGGTTCCTTTCACCTCCAGAAAGCATATTTACTTTTTTCTGCTGGTCTGAACCGGAAAAATTAAATTGTGCTACATAAGCGCGCGAGTTAACTGTTCTGCTGCCGAGCATAATAGTATCTTCGCCTCCGGAGATTAATTCCCATATACTTTTATTCGGGTCCAATGCATCTCTCGATTGATCAACATAAGAGAGCTTAACGGTTGAGCCGATCTTTATGTTTCCTTTGTCAGGTTTTTCCTGCCTGGTTATCATTTTGAATAAAGTAGTTTTACCCGCACCATTAGGCCCGATGATCCCTACAACGGCGCCGGGAGGAATTGATAAAGTAAGATCGTCTATAAGAATATTATCACCGTAAGCTTTGTTCAGGTTTTCAATATCTATTACCACATCTCCGAGTCTATCTGCAACCGGAATATAAAGCTCTAATTCTTTTTGTCCTTTTTCTTTTTCATCTTTAAGAAGCTTACCATAAGCAGTAATCCTCGACTTTGATTTTGCGTGTCTTGCTTTGGGGCTCATTCTTATCCATTCAAGTTCACGCTGCAGAATTTTCTGTCTTTCACTTTCCCGTTTCTCTTCAACCCGTAATCGTTCCTGTTTCTGTTCAAGCCAGGATGAATAATTTCCTTTCCAGGGAATCCCTTCACCTCGGTCGAGTTCAAGTATCCACCCTGCAACATTATCAAGAAAATACCTGTCGTGTGTAACAGCAATTACAGTTCCCTCATACTGTTTAAGGTGTTGCTCAAGCCATGCAACTGTTTCAGCATCAAGATGATTTGTTGGTTCATCGAGTAAAAGTATGTCGGGCTTTTTAAGAAGAAGTCTGCACAAAGCAACTCTTCTTCTTTCACCACCCGATAGAATTTTACACAAAGTATCAGCAGGCGGACAACGTAAGGCATCCATTGCCATCTCAAGACGAGCATCCAGATCCCATCCGCTCATAGCCTCAATCTTATCCTGAACTTTTCCCTGTCGTTCGAGAAGGTTTGTCATTTTATCATCATCCATCGGTTCAGAAAACTTTGAATTAATTTCATCATATTGCTGCAGCAGATCAACAACTTCCCTGAACACCTTCCTGCACAATTTCTTTTACGGTTTTAGTATCATCAAGCAGAGGCTCCTGTTCAAGTAAGCCGATTGTAAATCCGGGAGATACAGTTGTTTCCCCTTTAAAATCTTTATCAACCCCTGAAAGAATTTTTAGAAGTGAAGATTTACCCGAGCCGTTTAATCCAATTACGCCAATCTTTGCACCGTAAAAGTAAGAGAGATAAATATCTTTAAGTACAGGTTTATTGTTGTAGAATTTGCTTACTCCAATCATGGAGTAAATAACTTTGTTTCCTTCGCTGCTCATTGTATCCTTTTAAAATTTGGAGAGTAAAAATAAGAAAAGAATATTTCATGTCCTCTGGAAAGTAAAGAGGAATGGTTCAAAGATTTCTGATAAATATTATAGACTATCTAGCTTTGCTTTACCGGCATCTGTAAGCTTAATACCTTCCATTGCTATTGTTTCATCTTCCACTCCTGTTAATTTATTTGAAACAGAAATGAGTCCTTCCTTATGACAGATTTCAAGTTGTTCGATAATTGAATTCATATCAAACACCTCAATATCAAATCTGTATGAATCAATTGCGTCTTTATCTTTTAAGAACTGAAGAATTTTATGGATAAGTTTTTCATCACGTGCCATTGTGTTCTCCCTTGTTTTATGCAGCAGTAATTTAGCAAAATTCCTATTAAGTAATTTGTTTGATAAACGGATAAAAAACGAATATTTAATCAACCAAATTATACAAATTGATTAATCGGTAATTATACACCGGAATAACTGAACAAAGAAAAATAAAGTCACATCATTAAAAACATCCTTTCATAAAATATCAATTGAGTTTGGACTGCTTCAGCTTTACGTTTACCTGTGAGTGTAAATGTAACTTAATGTAAAAATTAAACGAGGTACCGTATGAAAAAGGCATTAATAATTTATCAGAATAAAAACATTACAACAAAAAAATATGGTGAGCAGATTGCAGAATTCCTTTTTAACAGGGGATTAACTGCAGAGCTTTTGCCGATTAATAACTTTGAACCAAAAAAACTTGAAGATGCAGATTATTTGCTTTTAAGCGGATGGAAAAACGACTCCCTGTTTTCACTTAAACAGCCCGATAGTGAATGGGTATCGTTTGTAAAAAAACTTCCGACTCTTAATGGTATTAAAACCGCATTGTTCACAACGTATAAATTTTTCTCAGGTGGTATGTTCAGGAGTATGAAAAGATACCTGAGGAAAAAAACTGAGAATCTGGAGTTTGCATTAAAATCCAGGGATGGTTCTCTTTCTATTTCAGATAAAATTACATTGAATGATTTTATTAAATAGGTGGGTAACCCGAGGCAGCCACAGTTAAATGTAGCTGCCTCAAATTAAATTAAAGGTGAAAATTATTTCTTCAGGTGAATCTCTCTCATCATTTTTGTGCCCATCATTTCCCTCATATCAGCATAATTTGTAACTGTTTTCTGAAACTCATCACCCATTTTGTCTTTTATACTTTTCTGAATAGCATCAAATTTTGCTTCTCTTTCTTTGTCAGGATCGAAATTACCCATAGCTTTATTTTCAACCATCAGCACAAGATTAAAATCCTCTTTATTAGCTGCCGGTCCCTGAAGAATTTTGTAATCAACAATAAGTCCCTGTTTTTTAGCTTCCTCCATTGAAGAAACCCAGGTGTTTGATAATCCCTTTAAATAATCATTATCCCTGTTTGCATCAATTCTTATAAATGTCATAGTCCATACGGTTCCGTCATCAAAAAGATTTTCTTCCTGTGCAGATATACGGGTATATGGAACAAGAAATAAGATAGCAAGCAGAAAAGAAAAATAGATTTTTTTCACACAACCTCCTTTAAATTAGTTGATAAGTGGAATTAATTTAGAATAATTGATAAATGCTTTCGTATCATATTAGAGATAAATAATTTAATTTCAAAAGATTTATTTACAGGAGTTAAAAAAATTGATTTGAATAGAAAGCTATTAAAATCTTTTTCATTTTTATTTAATCTTCATAATAATTAATTAGAGGTTGTCTTAAGACAGATATGCAACCCAAACCCATTTATAGCGTTATAGAATTAAAAGCTTGATATTACAGGAAGAAGAGCAGCTCTTACTTGAAAAGATCAGGGTGAATCCGGAAGAATTCGGAGTACTGTTTGATAATTATTATAACAGGATTTTCTCTTATATTTTAAGAAGAACTCTGGACTATGATCTTTCAGGAGATATTGCGGCCGAAACATTTTTAAAGGCGTTTATTAAAATAAATGACTTTAAGTGGAGAAATATTCCTATCAGTTCATGGTTGTTTAAGATTGCGACAAATGAGATTAATAATTACTACAGGAAACAGAAATATACTCCGCACTCGCTCGATCAGCTTTTTGATTATGAAGATTTTGATATTGCAAATAGTGAAAGCTATGAAGAGGAGCAAAAAAAGATTGAAGAAGAATTAAAAAACTTTGATGACTTTATATTAATTCAGAAGAAACTTGAAAAACTGCCTGTAAAATACCAGGAAGTAATTGCATTAAAATATTTTGAAGAAAAAAGCATTAAAGAAATTTGTGAGATTCTCGGCAAGAAAGAAGGAACTGTTAAATCATTGATTTCAAGAGGATTAAAAAAACTTAAAGATAGTTTTTGAAAAAACAATAATAAAAGTTAGCAGGGAAATTATATGGAAGAGAAAGAATTTATTAATAAAATGGATAACCTTAAAAAACCCGGTTTCAGCAGTTTTGAGCCGGGAAAAAATCTGAAGCTGATGATTGTGAATTCAAAAAAGTCTGCTGCAATTGGAGTGTGGTTTCTTGTTGTTCCATGCTACTTTTTATTTATGGTTTTTATGAAGTATTATTTCAATGTTAATCTTCATGTTATTGATATTTTCGAGGACTTTGTTGCAAGCCTTGACAGATCACCTGTGACAAAATTTATAACACCATTATTTTTTGTTGGGCTGCCGATTGCCGGTATTGTAATAAATTTACTTTCAATTATGTTTTTTGAATACAATAAAGAGCAGAAACAAATTAATATTTCTGTTAAGCTAAAACCGGTAAATCTGCTGCTTGTTATACTAAGCTTTGCAGTTGTATCTGTATTTGCACTCTATTTAATTGCTGAAAATGTAAATCGTTAAAACAAATAAGGATAATAAAATGAATATAAAATGGTTTGTAAGAAAAGGAATTTTGTTTTTTCCCGTTTCATTAATTGGCTGGCTTATTGTAATAGCTGCTTCTGCTTATTGTGTTTATCTTTTTATAGATATTGACAGCAGGTCCCATTCCGTAAGCGATACATTAATAAATTTTGTATTCAATTGTTTACTTGTTGCAGTAGTTTATTCTATTATCGCTTTTTTTACAAGCAAAGAAAAATAAATCCATAGAAAAGAATAAATTTTAATTTCCTATCGAACTTTTTTATTTCATTTCCCCTCTCTTGTTAAAACATAAATATCAAATAAATTAAAGGAGATAAAATGCCAAGAAAAATCGTGTTTTTAACAGTAATATTATTCTTAAACCTTATAAGCTTTGCACAGGAAATGCCCGAAGCTCAAAAAAATCTACAGCAGTTTATAGGTCTCTGGAAGCTGGATAATGCAAAATTTACGATGGGTGAAGAAACACTGACCGGGGTTTATACTTTTGATTGTTTTGCGGTTAACGATAATACCGGGATACTTGCCCACGAAAAATTCGCAACAAAAGAAATGGGAACTATGAAAGGTGAAAATCTTTTAGGCTACGATCCGAATACGGAACTCGTTCATTTGTATTCAATTGATAATACCGGAACTGCACACGATCATTACGGCTACTGGATTGATCCTCATCATTTATTTGTGCAATATCAGGGCGTTCAGGATGGAAAAATGTATTGTGAGCAGATTGATATGAAATTCATCTCATCCGATAAGATGGAACTTAATTTAACCGGAATGCTGAACGGGAAAGTTCTTTCTAAAGCAAGCGGCACATTTACAAAATAAATAAAGGGGAAAAAGATAAGTGATTTATTAATTTCCCCTTGTGTGCCGTAAATTTTTGAAATATTTTATAGTACAATGAAAGAAACTGATTTAATTTTATCGTGGATTTCTGAAGCACGGCGTGGGAACAAGTCGTGCTTCAATAATCTTATAACGTTTTACCATGCGGAAATGCTTTCCTATGCACTAAAGATTTGCGGCTACAGCAACATAGCAGAAGACGCTTTACAGGATGCTTACATAAAAGCTTTCATCCATATTAAAGAACTTAAAGAAGAAGATAATTTTCCTTTCTGGCTGAGAACAATTGTTAAAAGATGCTGCTGGCAGTATTTAAAAACCGGACAAAATGTTCTCCCGGTTTCTACAAAGCTGATTGATTCAAAAATTTCCGATACAACTCTTGAAGAGAATATTGAAAAACAAAACATGAATGAGTTTGTATGGGAAAGAGTAACTCATTTAAGCGAACCTTTGAAAGTCGCTGTTCTTTTAAGATATTTTACAGAGTACAATGATTATGAAAATATCTCAGAGATTCTTGATATTCCGCAGGGAACTGTAAGAAGCAGGCTTAATGAAGCGAAAAAACAGCTTAAAAAAATATGGCGGTATGAATTATCCTTCCTGCCCGAAAATCTGAAATCAGAAGCAAAATACTGGAATGAGTTTTATGAATATTCCTTTAAATATATACAGAGTGACAGCACTGTAAGAAAAAAATTCAATGAACATCTTGTGCCGGATCTTTCAATAAAATTTACAAGCGGCAAAACCGGGCGGGGAAGAATTCTTATTGAAAAAGAAATTGATGATGATATAACGTACGGCACAAGTTATAAAATGGGTACTATCTTTAACCTTAAAGAAATAGGCATACTACAGGGAGAAAATATTAACTCCGGAGAATATCCTGATAGATGCCCGCTAACATCAACCCTAATCTTTCACAGGAAAACAGATAAAACCGTTTATCTGCAGTTTCATAATTCGGTTTCAATTACTTCTGAGAAATAATAGAGTAATTTTATTTTTTAATTAAAGTGATTTTCTTATTCCATTTTTAACCGGGATATTTTTATTTTAAAGAAACCAATTTAAACGGAGAAGCTATGAAGAATTTAATTTTCATAATGGCAGTTTTATTTGTTTCTTTCAATTGTTCAAAACAAAATGAGAAATCAATAAATGAAGAACCATCTGTAAAAACAGAGGAAGTTACTTATTCATCAAATGGAACAACATTAAAAGGTTTTCTTGCTTATGATGAAAACCAGAAAGATAAAAGACCGGGTGTTATTGTGGTTCATGAATGGTGGGGTAACAATGATTACTCCCATATGAGAGCTAAAATGCTTGCCGAACTTGGATATGTTGCTTTTGCAATTGATATGTATGGAAATGGAAAGCAGGCAGACAATCCAAAGGATGCAGGAAATCTTGCCGGGGAAACAATGAAAGACTTTCAATCAGCTAAAGCAAAATTTGATGCGGGGTTAAACTATCTTAAAAATCAACCACAGACTAATCCTGATAAAATTGCTGCAATTGGTTATTGCTTCGGAGGCGGGGTTGTGTTAAATATGGCTCTTACTGGAGATGATCTTGATGGAGTAGTCAGCTTTCACGGAATTTTACCGGATGCAGTAAATAACCCTGATAAGGTAAAAGCAAAATTTTTAGTATGTACAGGCGGAGATGATCCGTTTGTTCCAAAGGAACAGGTGGATAAATTTGAAAAAGCTATGGATAGTGCGAATATTGATTTCAAATTAGTAAGCTACCCTGGAGCTTTACATGCTTTTACAAACCCTGCTGCAGATAGCACAGGAAAAAAATTCAATATACCGATTGCGTATAATAAGGAAGCCGATGAAAAAAGCTGGGCTGAAATGAAGGATTTTTTTAAGGAGATTTTTAAATAAATAATTCTAAAAGAAAATGAGGTTGTCTCAATAGTCTTTGCGAGGAGTCTTCGATGAAGCAATCTTTTATTTTTATCGAAATGAGAGGCTAAAGTGTGATCGTGATGACAAAATATGACTTTTGAGGCAGCTTTATTAATCTCACCATGTTTTTTCAAAACTTTTTTTATCATAATCTCTTTTAACTTCTAAGAAATAGGAATCGTATTTACGGGAGAGCATTAAAGGATCTTTGTTAAAAATCCTGTAGAGCAGAGCAATCGGAAAAAGAAAAAGAAAAAATGCCAGTGTTAAAACTATTTTAGGAACAATTAAACTTAATACTTCAGCAAGCTTTAGCCAGACCCATTCAATTCTTTTGCTTAGAAATGAAGAAGTTATTCCGATAACACCAATTATGATGGAAACTGCCAGCGCCCATTTCCATATAAAGACAAGATAAAGAGCCAAAAAGCCCATTGATATTGTAAGCATTGTTTTAGATGTATCAGATTTCATATTTACAAACTCATTGTTTTCAAAATAGTTTTGATAATAATTAATCCAGCTTAAACTGTTCGATCCATTTTTCCCTGTTTTGCCAATCAGGTTGATCTGTTTTTTTCAAAATAAAATTATTAATTACAAGATAATCCATTTCTGTTCTCATAAAACATTTATAAGCATCTTCAGGCGTACAAACAATTGGTTCACCACGAACGTTAAAACTTGTATTTACGATTATACCGTAGCCGGTCTTTTCTTTAAAAGTATTAATGAGCTGCCAGTATTCAGGATTTGTTTCTTTATGTACAGTCTGAATGCGTGCTGAAAAATCAAGATGAGTAATTGCCTGAACGTCGCTCCGGGTAAAATAAAGTTTATCCCACAGATTAAGTTCATTGTAATTCTCTGGTAATTTATTTCTTCTTTTCTCTAAAACATCTGCAATAAGCAGCATATAAGGTGAGGAAACCTCCAGGTTAAAAAATTCTTTACTGCATTCCATTAGCACAGATGGAGCAAACGGTCTGAAGCCTTCTCGGTATTTAATTCTAAGATTCAATTTTTTTTGCATTTCGGGATTTCTGGCATCAGCAACTATACTTCTGTTTCCCAATGCTCTGGGGCCATATTCCATTCTTCCCCTGAACCACCCAATTACATTTCCATCAATAATTAAATCCGCTATTTGTGAGCATACATCTTCAAAGTTTTCAATTTTGTTATATGCAGCTTTAAATTTCTTGAAAGTGTTTACAGCTTCTTTATTAGAATAATCGGGTCCAAGATAAGCGCCTTGCATTTCATCCATATTTCCTGAAAGTATCCGTTCTTCATTATAGTACATATATTGAGCAACCTGGGCTGCTCCTAATGCGCCTCCTGCATCTCCGGCGGCCGGCTGAATAAATATTTCTTTAAAAGTATTTTCCTTTAACAACTTTCCGTTTGCGACACAATTTAGAGCTACACCCCCAGCCATACATAAATAATCCGAACCGGTAATTCGTTTTGCTTCGCTCGCCATTTTTAATACAATCTCTTCAGTTACATTTTGAATTGCATAAGCAAGGTTGCAATGATGCTGTTCAATCTTACCATCAGGTTTTACTGCAGGAAATCCGAAGAGCTTTTCAAATTTATTATCGTGAACCATTCTTAAACCGGTTGCATAATTAAAGTAATTCTGGTTCAACCATATTGAGCCATCATCTTTTATAGTCACTAAATTTTCTTTAATGATATTGATATACTCGTCAGTCTGTTTTGAATCAGGGTTTCCGTAAGGGGCTAAACCCATTAATTTATATTCGCCGGAGTTAACTCTGAATCCCAGGTAATATGTAAATGCAGAATACAGAAGTCCAACCGAATGCGGAAATTTTAATTCCTTTAGCATTTTTATTTTATTTCCTTTACCATAACAGATCGAAGCAGTTGCCCATTCACCAACACCATCAATTGTTAAAATTGCAGCCTCACTAAAGTGAGATGGATAGAAAGCACTTGCCGCGTGAGATAAGTGGTGTTCAGGAAACAAAAGGTTTAATTTCTTCTCATCATAATTTTCAATTTCAGATAAGCCATCCTGTATAAGGCTTTTTAAAAATATTTTTTCTTTAACCCAAACTGGTATGGCTGTTATAAATGATAATAATCCTTTCGGCGCAAAAGAATAATATGTTTCCAACAGTCTTTCAAATTTCAACAAAGGTTTATCATAGAAAACAACCCCATCAAGTTCATTTATATTGTATCCCGAATATTCAAGACAGAACTTAATTGCATTAACCGGAAATTCAGCTGTATGTTTTTTCCTGGTAAATCTTTCTTCCTGCGCCGCAGCTATGATTTTACCATCAACTAATATTGCAGCAGCAGAATCATGATAAAAAGCTGATATCCCCAAAATCTTTTTCATATTAATTCTTTTATTAATGAAATTAGAAAAATCATATTTTTCATCAGTAAGGTTAACATCATTTAATTATTTTATCTTTCGTAAATCATTCTACAGAATGAGTTATAAAACCAGGCAAATAAGAAACCAACTCCAAATCCGTAAACAAATCCCCAGAAAAATCCTACGAAAGAACCGGGTACAGTAAGTGAAAACCCGAAAAAGAAAGTAGATATCTTCGAAAAAATATATGCTTCGGAACGTGCAAGAATGAGCCACCAGGTGCTAATCAAAACTATTAAACCCAGCATTACACCGAATGCTAAACCAAATGCCCGTCTTCTTAATTCCATAATTTTTCCTTTTATTTCGAGTTAAATGTTAATTTGATTAAAAACTTATACAAATTTATTATAAGCTATAGCTGTATTCAAATCAATTTGACTAATTTGAAATATAATTTTTTTTGTCACTTTTATAAAAGTAAAAATACTTTATTTCCGTCGTCATTCCTTCTCCTGATTATTTAAAAAATAAACCGGAAGTTATATGATAAAAAACCTGCTCCTTTTTTTAATCCTGATTTTTTACTTAAGCCTCAACGCACAAACATTTAACTGGGCATATACTCATCCGATTTCAATTACCACAAATCCCGCTTATTTAAGAAATACAGTTGAAACTGATACTTCCGGGAATGTTATTTATTCACGACTGATAAATAACAAACAGCTTTATAGTCAGACGTATCTTGGCGACAATGAAATTATCAAAAGAAATTCTGAAGGCAATATTCTATGGGCTTATACAATTTTTGGTAAAGCAGATATCTCAGGATTATATGCCGATAGAATGAATAATATTATTTGTGCCGGGAAGTTTAAGGATACATTAATTGTTAATCAGCTTTATACTTTTTATTCAAGCGAATCATCACCTGTTAATTTCATTTTTAAGATTGATGAAAATGGGAATATCCTTTGGGCAAAAAATTTATATCAGGGTCCACAGGATTTTAGCCTCGTAACATCAGTGACCACTGATGCGCTTAATAATATCTGGCTAACCAGGGATGATTTTAGTAATTCTGCTATTCTTAAGTATGACCCCGATGGAAATTTTTTATCTTCAATTATTCAAACAAATGTAAGAGAGCTAAGTGATATTTCAATTGATCAGAATGGAAATATATTTGCAGTTGGTGCAGCATTTGGTTTTGCAAACCAATCATTTAACGGTTTAAATATTATCCCGCCATTCAGCTACAACAAATATATAGTTAAATATTCATCAAGCGGAGCTCCGCAATGGGTTAGATTTGTTGAAGACATAACCTTTCCAGAATCGCGTATTGTTACTGATAATGAAGGCAATGCATATTGGAGTGGAAATCTTATGGACTCAACTCACTTTGGAAATTTCTTTGCGCAGGGACCACAATGGGTTTATGATTATTTTCTTACTAAAATAGATCAGGATGGAAATTTCATCTGGCTCAGGGAAATTCCATCTGGTAATAATACCGGTGATGCTACTATTGGTACTGCTGATTTTTTGTGCTTCGGAGAAAACGGATATTTATATCTCTCCGGGTTTCTGAGAGGGACAATAAATTTTGGCAATGGAGTTATAATTAATACTTCCGGGAACTCCGATGCTATGGTTTTAAAATATTCGTCGGATGGCAACATAGTTTGGGGAATAAATGCAGCGGGAAATTGGATTAATGAAGCCAGCGCAGTCACAGCTGATAAATCAGGCAATTGCTATGTCTCTGGTAAAATTGGTGCTAATTCTTCATTTGGGAATATTCATCCAGGCGGGGGAGATTTAAATTTATTTCTTGCTAAGATTACAGATAATGAAACTGTTCCTGTGGAGCTTGTTTCATTTACCGGCAATTACAAAAACAATAATGTTGTTCTTAACTGGGCGACATCATCTGAAACAAATAATTCAGGGTTTGAAATTGAGAGATTGAAGAAGCCGGGTTTGCTTCCTGGAAATAATGAATGGGACAAAATTGGTTTTGTAAATGGAAGAGGCACAACAACAGAACTTAATAATTATTCATTTACTGATCAGTATTTGCAAACAGGTATATATCAATACAGATTAAAGCAGATAGATTTAAATGGTTCATTTAGATTTTCAAGCATAGTTGAAATTGAAGTTGGTGTGCTGTATCAGTTTTCACTTTCTCAAAATTACCCTAACCCGTTCAACCCGGTTACTAAAATTAAATTTACAGTTCCAGTCACTTCATTTGTAAATCTTAATATTTATGATGTTACAGGTAAAGAAATTTCAACTCTGATAAATGAGGAAAAAAAACCGGGTAGTTATGAAATAGATTTTCCTGATAAAAGTGAAGACTTATTAAATCTTGCAAGCGGATTATACTTTTATCGTTTGAAAGCCGGAAGCTTTGTTGAGACAAAAAAAATGCTTCTTTTAAAATAAATTAGTTTAAAATTATTTTTTCCAGCCAGGTCCTCTTACAACTTTTCCAGGAGTATTTCCTGTATGCTCTCCATTATTTAATACCTCACCGCCGTTTACAAAAACATATTTAATGCCTTCAGAATATTGATGAGGTTTTTCATAAGTGGCATTATCTTTTACTCTTGCAGCATCAAAAACAACAATATCAGCATAATATCCAACTTTGAGTCTTCCGCGATTTTTTAACTTTAAATTTTCAGCAGGTAAGGAAGTTAATCTTCTTATCGCTTCCTCAAGAGGAATAATTTTTTCATCTCTTACGTATTTACCTAGAAGTCTTGTAACATTTCCGTAAGCCCGAGGATGAGGATTTGATTTTAGAAATACGCCTTCGGGAGCCAATGAGCCTTCATCTGATCCGAAGCTTATCCAGGGAATTGAAATTTTCTTTTTTACATTATCTTCAGACATAAGAAAATATACTGTCTCAACTCTACTGTCATCGTCTACCACCAGATCAATTGCTGTTTCTTCAGGAGATTTTCCTCTGAGTTTTGAAATTTCCAAAAGAGATTTTCCGGTAAGATATTTCAGGGTGTCGGTTTTAAATCCAACCAGCAGAATATTTTCAGGTGTTCCTGCTGCGAGAAAAAAATTCTCCCATTTATCAGTTTGTGTTTTCATTTCTTTCATTACACGTTTCCTGATCTGAGGGTCCTGAAGATTTTTCTTCCACTCTTTAAATCCGCCTTCCTGAACCCAGGGCGGCATTGCAGCATCAAGACCGGTTTCACCCGCAGTATAAGTGTACATATCGGCAGTTATTTTTAAACCTTCACTTCTTGCTGTATTAATTTTTTTAATAAGAGAATCAAGTTTATACCAGTTTGATTCACCTGCAGCTTTGATATGATAAATTTCAGCAGGAATATTTGCTTCCCTGGAAATGCGAATGAGTTCGTCTGCTGCTTCAAGAAGTTTGTTTCCTTCGCTTCTGATATGAGAAATGTACATCCCCCCATATTGTGATGCGGTTTTGCACAATTCAATTAATTCGTCTGTGCCGGCATAAAAATTAGGTGCATAAATTAAAGATGAACCTACACCTAATGCACCTTCTTCCATTGCCTGCTTTACCAATTCTTTCATTCTAACAAGTTCATCTTTATCCGGTACCCTGTCTTCATAACCAATTACATTTATTCTTACAGTTCCGGCACCGATAAAAGAACCAACATTACAGGAAATTCCTTTCTTCTCCAGGTACTCAAGATATTCTCCGAGCGTTGTCCATTTAATATCATATTTAATATCACCCATCTGTTCAATTTCTTCCTGTTTCATTTTATCTGTATATGGTCCCATTGACCAGCCTTCACCCATAATCTCTGTTGTAACACCCTGTCTTATATCGCTCTGGGATTTTCCATCCTGGATTAATGAAACATTTGCCCAGCTTAACATATTTATAAAGCCGGGAGACACTGCTAATCCTTTTGCATCAATTTCAATTTTACCTTTTGAATTACTCAAATCACCAATTGCAGCAATGGTATCCCCTTTAATACCAATATCTGATTGGAAGGGTTTATCCCCGCTGCCATCATAAATAATTCCGTTTCTGATAATTGTATCGAAATCCGGCTGCCGGGAACAACCTGCTATTAAAAGCACTGCTGCAAAAAGAAAAGAGATTTTCATTCGTACTCCTTTTTTTATGGAGTTAATAATTGAATCTTGTAACAGAAAAGATAACTAAACTTATTTTAGCAAAATCATTTTTTTTGTTTCAGAAAATTCACCAGCTTTCAACTGGTAAAAATAAATTCCACTCGGAAGGTTAGCCGAATAAAATTTCACATCATAAACTCCAGCGGATTTTTCTTCATTTACCAGGGAAGCAACGTCTTTTCCAAGGATGTTATAAATCTTTAAAGAAATAAATTGCCTTCTGTCTACCGAATATTGAATTTTAGTTTCAGGATTAAATGGATTCGGATAATTCTGATAAAGTTTAAACCCAGCCGGAAACTTTTCTTTATCTTCAACATCAAGTGAAGCCAAATCAAACTGTGCTGTCCAAACCTGGTAAATGCCGGAATAATCTGCCATCCAGAAAGCGAATAATTTATTTCCAACTGCAAGAAGATTAATTCTGTCCCCCTGGTAAGCTGAAGATCCTCCGAGAATAGGTTTAGGTTTAAATCTTGAATTTTTAATTACGAATTCCTGCCAGCTGTTTCCGCCATCAACTGAACGGGATAAAAATATATCTGTTGAATCAGTCGTTGAATTTCGATCATCATAATATAAAATATTTATTCCGCCCCCATTGTCAATTTTAAGTGAAGGGAAATATTGAATTTTACCATTATTAATCAGATCCTGGTTAACACGGATACCCGTTGACCATGTATTTCCATTATCTGAAGAAAAATGTAAGATTAAATCCGGGTCACTACCTGAAGGAGGATTCCCAAACTCAGTAGTTACAATATAAATCCAGCTGTCTCTTGTTCCGCCGCTCCTGTCAACTTCAATTTGCGGTAAGCCGTTAACCCGTATTCCTCCCTTAGAGGGAAGAGTTCCGCTGATTCCGTTCATATCAAAAATATTTTGCTGAACTGACCAGCTTATACCGCCATTTGTCGAAACTGCAAAACCAGCATAATCTTCATGAAAAGGAGAAGCAGCAGTAATGCCCGACCAGCTAACATAAACATTTCCGTTATTGGCAACTGTAATAGAACCACCTGAACATCTTAAAGCAGGATTGGGGTTTACGATCTGAGGCGAACTCCATGTTTCTCCTTCATTTGTTGAAAAAGAATTAACCACGGCATAAGGGTTTACCACATCTGTCCATGCCAAATAAATTCTTCCTTTAAAATTACTTTGATTAGAATTGTCAATCGTTATTGTTCCTTTATCTCCGGTCTGGTTTGAAGTTACTGTAACAGCGTTTGACCATGTATTTCCCATATCGGTTGAGAAGTGTGAATATGTTCCAGGGAAAATGCTGCCTATATGAGATAATACAAATCTTCCAGATTCAGTAATTACAACACCCGGATCGCCGCCATGATTAACAATAAGTGCTCCTTTACAAGTATCGCTTCCGTTCCAGTTTAATCCTCCATCAGTGGAAAAATAAACGCCTTCACTTGTAAATGAATTAGAAGTATTGAATGTAACTGCACTAGAAAACATTATGAGGTTATTCAAAGGATTTACTGCAGCTACGGGTTCAGTTTGAGTTACTGAGCTTGGAAATATTCTGTATTTTTCAACATCAAGTTCTGTTTGTGAATAAATATACGCTGCATAAAAAAAGAAAAGCAATAATAATTTTTTTAACATTTCAATTTTTTAAAATTTAAAATTAATATTCAAACCTGAATAAAAACTTCTTGGTTCACCTGTTTCATAATATCTTCCAATTGGTTCGCCGGTTTGATAATAACTTCCAGAGAAATCATTAATATTAACGAACCCAATATATCGTTTATCAAAAATATTATTCACACCTGAATAAAAAACAATTCCAAATAATTGAGTGTTGTAAGTAAGACCCAACATTATATTTCCATAAAAATAACCAGCAGCCGTTTCAGTATTTGCATCATTAACATAAAGCTTTGCAATATAATCACAATCCCATTGCAGTAAACCAGATAGCTCCTCCGATAATTCAAACTCATAATTGAAAATGAAATTAACTATTTGCTGCGGAACAGAGGGTTCATAATTACCGGAATAATTTTTATTCTCTGTCCCTTGTGGAGTATAATTTATGGTGTTAAACTCATCATATTTAAAACTAGTGTAAGTATAATTAATTACCATTTCTGTTTCTTCAAATGGTTCAGTTTTTATTCCAGCTTCAATGCCCGTTCTGTTTGCCTTTGCTGCATTCCTGAAATAAGTTTTTTCATTAATAATGAACGGGACAATTTCATCAGCAATCCTGTAATAAAAACCAGTAATATCAAAAATTAATTTTTTCATAAACTCGGAATTAGAATTGAAAATATTTCCTTTAATACCCAGCTCAAAATTATTTGATTTCTGCGGATCAATATCCGGATTCAAAGTATAAACCGGGTTCGATGTTAACGGAGTATTTTCAAGCTCGCTTAATGCAGGAAAATCATAGCTTACTCCATAGGAAGAATAAAGGGCGATATCGGGAAACAGCTTATAATTAATTCCTACTTTTGGAGTTAGTGCTGTAAATATTCTTGATGAATCAATGGCACCGAATGGAATAAAAATATCGCGGCTGAATGCACTAATATCATAACGACTGGAAAGAAAAAGGTCAAGTTTTTTTTCAATAATATTAAAATGATCAAGAAAATAAAATCCAATGTTGCTTACTTTTGAATCAGTCTCATTCTCAACTGAAACACCCCGGCTGCCTGAAATATTTTCAAAAGCATTTACAGGGCCGGACTGGTAAGCATAATCCATTCCTGCAGTAAAAATATTCTGCTGGTTTAAAAGAAATCCTCTGTTAGCATATCTTATTAAAGCCCCGAGTGAATACCTGGTTGAGAGTGTATAAAATTCATTATCTGATTTTTCCAGCTCTTTAATTCCGCCGTAACCGGTAATTTCAAGCTCGTGTTCATCAATATCTCCGAAGCCGGTTCTGTATTTTACTGCGAGCCTGCCTTTCCTTGTAATCCTTCTGAAGTCGAGAGCATCTGCAAGAGGGCTTGCCATTAAAGGATTGCTTTCATATTCTTCTTTTGTTAAAGAACCGGGGAGCCGGATTAAACTGTTAACATAATTACCAAGGACTGTTATGCTTGATCTTGAATCAAGGTAACCTTCATAAACCGAATTGAATAAATGCTGAAATTCATTGCTGTGGTTCCTGTAGCCATCGAGGTTGCGGTAATAATATGAAAGGAACAACCTGTTGCTGCTGTTTTTAAGCCCCGCTTTAAATCCATTTTGCCTGAAACCAAACCCGCCAAACTGGTTGTTTGTTGAAACAAAATTTTCAGGGAAATAAATATCTGTTTTAAAATCAATTACACCGCCGGGGGCATTTGCGTACAATGAAGAAAGATTTCCTTTAACAACTTCAACTCCGCCAAGTGAAGAAAAATCAACAGCATCAATTACAGTTTCACCATCAGGTTCTGATTCAGGAATGCCGTCCTGTAAAATCCGGACTCCTCTTACGCCAGTATTAGAACGGTTACCAAAACCTCTTATAGAAATTCTTAGATCGTGATTTCCATATCTTGACTGAAGAAATAGCCCAGGTACATCAGCAAGAACACTCTTTGCCGAGACTTTTTTTCCAAAGAGTAATTCTTTTTTTTCCACACTGAAAACAGAATATGGAATATCTATAATTCTTTCTTTGGTTCTTGTCCCAACAATAGTTATTTCCTCCATCCCAAGTTCAAGTGTATCTGCAGATTCTTCTTCATTTTTCTGTGCGTGTATCTGAGAAAGAAACTGCGTAAAAATAATAACCAGCCAAAAAATTATTTTCATGTTTATTTCTATAATTGTGCAGTTCAGAATAAAATAATTTTTACAGTATCTAAGTTAACTTTCTTTAAAACAAATATCTCTTAATTGATGAGAAACGGACCAGCTTATTGAAAACTGATCCGCTATTCTGATTATATATTAATACTTTGCTTATAAACCAAACCTTGCATTTATAAAGAATTCTCTTCCCGCACCCGGCTGATAAGCGTTACCCCCGGGATCCGGTTCTGTAAATGCAACATATTTTGTGTCTGCCAGGTTTCTGCCATTTAAACTTAAAAGACCCGAATGACCTCCTATCTGGAGATTATATCCGATTCTGGCATTAAGTAAAGTATAACCAGCTGCCGCTTCCGATTCTAAATTTGCACCATCAATAAATGTTTTGCTTATAGTTTCAGCTGCAAATCCAGCAAAAAATCCTTCTGCAAAATTATATTGTACATCAAAATATAATTGATGCATTGGAGAGTTTGGAAGATAATTTCCATCAACAATAAATTTTTCAATTGATGGGTCATCCATTAATATATGGATAGGTTCGGTGTTTGTGTATTTGAAATTAGAATATGTATATGACATTTGTAAATCCAAGTTTACTAAAGGCATATATCTCCCGTAAAATTCAAATCCAATTCGATTACTTGATCCTGCATTTCTGTAAAAAGTTTCCTGGTTTCTTAAAGAATCCTGAATCCTGTAACGATCAAAATCATTTTCAGTTTTTAAGTAGAAACCTGCAATATCAAAATATGCTTTATCAATAAAAGAAGTTCTGAATCCCATCTCAAAACCATTTGAAGTAGCATAAGTGAGATGAGTATTAAATCCGCCGAAATGATCAGGGTTTTGAGCAAGCTCTTCTGTTGCAGGAGGAAGAAATCCTTGGCCCCAATTGGCATATAGATCAACATTTTCAGAAACATTATAAATTAATCCCATACGCCCGGTTGTTTTTGAAAAGTCTGCGTTGCCTGAGAGATCATAAGGATTTTTCATTTCATCTTTTAATTCATTCTTAATCATATCATATCTTATATTAAGTAAAACGCTCAGGTTTTTTCCAATCTTTACTTGATCAATTGCAAATAACCCTACTCCTTGTTGTTCTATTTTTTCTTTTGATCTTAAAGTATCACCAGGGAGTGAAAAAATATTATCTACTCTATGCTCATCAATGCTCTGCCATTGAAGATCGGAACCCAAAATAATTTTATTAACAAAAAAATCTTTGCTATCACCTATACTAAGAGAATATTGAATTGAACCGCCTGGTGTTATAATATCTCTATAATTAAATGTGTGATTATTTGCTTCTGTAAATTTTGTAGTTTTTACATAACCATTAAATTGAATTTCACTTTTTCCCAGAAGAATTAAACCGGTTAAACCTTCGGTTGATCTTTCCGTTTCAAGATATTCATTATATGGAACGGCATCAGGATTTGCCTGCTTCGGGTTTTCAATGTACTGCTGCATATTTATTCCCTCGGGGTTTTCATGATAGAAATGAGTGTATCCGAAAATTGGAGTCAGCTTAATATTTTCTGCCGGGAAAAAATTAACGTGAGTATAAACAATGTTTCCTCTAAAATTTGTATGGTCTCTGTATCCGCTGCCCATTGCGCGTGAAAAAGAAAAATTATAGTTTACATCATTAACCTTTCCACCGAACTGCCCATTGAATTTCCAAAAATCATTTGACCCGAAACTTCCATCCACATTACCAAAGAGCGGGACATCGGGCGAATTTTGAGTAGTAATATTAATTATTCCACCTGAAGAGCTTGCTCCATATAATGATGCTGCAGTACCACGAAGTACTTCAATTCTATCAACGGTATTTAAATCCACGTCAAAAAAATCCGGTGCAAAACCGGTCGGGTCATTCATTGGGATTCCATCAAGGAGAAGTTTTATTCCTCTTATCCCTCTTTCAGTCAAAATGCCTTGTCCTCTTATTGATAAATGAAGCCTGTTTCCATTTGCCTGGTTATCAATCTTAACACCGGGAGTAAGTTTTAAAGCTTCATCCATAGCAACTGATTTCGGCATAGTATTCAGGAAACTTCTATCAATAAGACTTATTGCAAATGGCGTTTCGTTTAAAGTAAGATTTATTCTTGAGGAAGTTATTATAACATTTTCAGGAAGAAGATATTTTATTGTGTCCGTATTTTCATTTTGTGCTTTTACCTGGGGGATTGAAAGCATAAAAGTAAATACTATTAGAATATATTTTTTCATTTTTATTTCTCTTTAAAAATTTTTATCGTAATTATTCTTATGAGTAGAATTAAATTCAAAGCACACCGGGAATAATTGAAATCAGAAAATTCCCAGGATGCCACTTTATTAATTCTGTTTTTTATTAAGAGTTTAAGAAATGCTTTGGTGGCGGAGAATGAGATTCTTTATTAATTGATACATAATTATTAATATAATTACCCGGGAGTAGCATAATCCGCCCGATTCTTCCTTGTGATGATATTTCATTTTGAATTGCCAGGAAATGAAAATTAATTAGTGAAACCAGTTCCGGGCATACTTTATCTTTAACATTATTTTCACGGAATAACTTTTCATAATTTGAAATAAGCTCTTCTTCTTTTTCATCCCGTAAACAATAAGCCGTAATATTATTACCGGATATTTCAGTTTTTAGTACATCATACATTTCCCCCCGGAACTCAAACTCCTCTTCATCTTTCCAGTTTAATTTATTGAGGTATTCATTTTGGGTAAATATTAATTTTTCAATCTTTGATGATACATCATTTGACATTAACAAAGAGTTAATTATCACCTTCACCTGGTGTTTATTATTTGCTAATCGTTCAATATAGATAAGGATATAACTGCTGGCATTTAAAAAAATCAGAAGGGACAGTATAGTAGAGATCACCCGTTTCAAGATTAAGAATATTTTCTGCTAACCAAAAATACAAAAAGAGTCAATCATTTCTTAATATTATTGTAGAAGAAAAATTAAACTAAGAAAAAGAATCATTTAAAAGTATTATTTTAGTTAAAGAAAGTTAGTTGTTCAGACTTCTGAAAGTTTTGTTGTGTTAATAATTTAAAACAGTTTTAATGTTGTCTTCAAATAAAACTATTTACCTCTTTATTTTATTTGTTTTTTTAAGCATTCAGTTATATTCCCAGGAATTATGGGAAACAATTAAATCACCTGTAAAAGTTGATCTAAAGCGAGTTTTTTGTTTGGATAGTCTTCATTGCTGGGCAGGAGGAGATAGTGGAACAATTATTTTTTCCAGTGATATGGGTGAAAGCTGGGATATCCAAAACAGCGGATACCCGGAAAGAATAGAAGATATTTTTTTTCTCAATCGATATTTTGGCTGCGCAGTAACCTGGCAAACAATCGGAACTGATTTGCAAAGTACGATTCTATATACGAGTAACGGAGGTATTAATTGGGAAGCAAAAGATTTCAGAGTTTATAATGTTCTTCTCAGCACAATATTTTTTATTGATTCTACTAATGGATGGGTTTGCGGCGCTCCTTTTGTTTTTTCATATACTTCAGATGGAGGAGCAAACTGGAAAAATGCCAATTTGGATTCAGGCACATCTAACTTGCCTGTAAATGAAATTAAATTTTCTACACCGCAATATGGATTTGCAGTAGGAGGCGCTCACGATATTGTTGGAGTTGTTTGGGAAACAACTAATGGAGGACAACTATGGAAATCTTATAATGTCGGTCCTGATCACTTTATGGATTTTGTTTTTCAGGATTCAATTACTGCTTTTGCTTTAACTGCGGAAATAGAAGGATTCTATCCTACAGGCAGCCTTAAATTTAATCTCTCTCAAAGTATATGGGATTATCAGGATTTAAACCTGTACGGAAATATTACCGGTTTAGATCTTAGAACTGATTATGAAACATGGGGAACAATTGGCAACCGGTATAAAAGTTTTATTGTAAGTTATGATACTTTAAAAACATGGAATTTAGTTAACACCCCGGATAGTTTATACTTTGTGTTTGATATTGATTTTTCAGATTCGCTGCATGGAATTGCTGTTGGTGAAGAAGGACATATTTTCAGATACATTCCTCAAAAACCTGTTTCAGTAAATAACGTAAATAAGATAGTGCCCGATGAATTTAATCTTTATCAGAATTATCCAAATCCGTTTAACCCAACCACAAAAATAAAATTTACAATTCCGTCAAATGTGAAAAGTGAAATGCCAAACGTAAGTTTAAAAGTTTATGATGTTTTGGGAAATGAAATTATGACTCTTGTTAATGAGGAAAAACCTGCTGGTGCGTATGAGGTTGAATTTAGTGCTTCAGGCCTTTCAAGTGGAATTTATTTTTACCAGCTAAAAGCGGGAGATTTTATATACACAAGGAAGATGATCGTTTTGAAATAAATTATTTAAGACTTCTCCACCTTTAGAGAAATTGCATTTTGACTTTTTACTTATTAAAGAGGTTAGGTAATTTACCTAAGTAGCAACATTTTTTTTGTTTGTTGGAATTTATCGGTCTTTAATTGATAAAAGTAAACACTGCTTGTTAAATTATTCGTATTGAACCGAACCTTATAAGTCCCTTTTGATTTATATTCATCAACTAAAGTTGATATTTCTTTCCCAAGTACATCATAGACTTTAATTTCAACGAAAGTGGATTTTGGAATTTTATATTCTATGAGAGTAGAAGGGTTAAAAGGATTCGGGTAATTTTGTGATAAAGAATAAGCACTTATTCCTATATTCTCATTTTCCTCTACACTTACAATATTTGAATAATAAGCGGAAACATTATTTGTTATAAAACCTACAGTGAAACCATCAGGATTATGAAACACAATGTCGCCATCACCACTCATCCATTGATTATTGTCCCAAATTTCACAGTATACATATTCAATGAAATTGAATTTGTTATAAGTAAAGAATCGTCTGATTGAGTTGAACCAACTACCAGCATTCCATTCTTTATCAATCTGCTCAATTTGATTATGATTTACATCGTTTACTAGTTCCCGCTTAAATAGGTTAATCCAGGATAAGCCATTCCAGCTTTTAACAACAATTGAATCTAAATCAATCTGATTTTCCGAATAGTAATAAAGAGTCTTTTTATCATTTTGCCAATCATTATTTACCCACGTCTGGAATAAAATAGAGTCTTTTTTGTTTTGCAATGAATAATAATTTGTTACTAACAACCAATTCTGCCAGTTATTATTTATCCAGCTTTCAATTTGAGTATTCGATAAATTCTGGTTTGTGTCATATACATAATTATCTCGTGATGAATTTTCCCAGCTGTTATTGTTATAATTTTGAAACACGCTTTGAGAAAGCATCCCATTCTCATAACTATAATTAATCCGCGACAAAGAATCCCAATCATTAATGTACCAGCCGAAATTAATTTCTGTTATCAAATTATTTTGATTGTCATAAAACAAATTATTTTTTAAACTGTTATCCCATCCCGAACCAGAGTTATACAAGATTAACCATTCAGTTATTTTGTTGTTTTCATTATACTGGAATAGAAATTTTGAACCCGAGCCTTGAACTGAAGTTGAGACCAAGGTATCCATTCTGATAAAATCTGAGCTTAATTTTTGTTCATAATCTGAAACCAAGTAATCATTTATAGAGAATGAATGATTAATATAATTTCGATGGTATGGTGATTGGGCAAAAATTAGAGATGAACAAATAATTACAAAAAATGTTAAAATAATATGGCTGATTTTTGTTTTCATTTTAGCACACAGTTATGTTTTTATAACTATTACTTATCCAAAATAGACCTTCTACCTCTTAAAAAATTCGCTGCTTACTTTATTCCAGTTTGGTTCATCAAGCGTTTCTAATTCGCCGATATAAATCTCACCATTTTCATATTCGCCTTCTTTAGCCGGCTTTAATGATTTTTTTCTTAGATCTATAAAATGTTCAATATCATCCTGGTATAATGAAACTGCAGTCTTTCCAATCTTAAGGTTTTTCAATTCCGTATCAATATCTTCAGCATCAATTTCACAAATCCAATTTGAATCATAAGGTGTTACATTCAGCAAATCAATATCATACTGGAGAGGTTTACTTATCTTAATCACTTTCCCGCTGACAGGGGAATTAAAAGTTATAGATTTATTTCCCTGTTTAACTGTAAAAAGAGGCTGACCACATTTAACTACCATTCCAAGATTTGGAAATTCAATGCCGTCAATTTTGCCGATTAATTTTTTTGCGAAATCATCAATACCTACTTTAGTATTTCCATCCTGTTCCATGCTAACCCAGCAATGTCCCTGCGAAATAAATACTCCGCCGGGAATTGCAAACTCACAGGACATAGAACTTTTACTATCTGCGAGATGAGTGATATGCACTTTTGGTTTTAATTGTTTTTGAATTCTGTCCTGTCTTTTAATTAATATTTTTTTAACAAATGCGAGAAGCTCATCATCGGTAAAAGGTTTTTGAACATAATCCATTGCGCCATATTTCATAGTTTCAACAGCAGTTTCAACAGAAGCATAACCTGTTATTATTATAACATCAATATCCGGTCTTAAATGTTTTACAGATTTTGTTACTTCAACACCATCCATTAAAGGCATTTTTAAATCAGTAAAAACGAAATCATAGTGATGCGACTGGATTAGTTTGAGCGCTTCCTGTCCATTGGTAACTGTGTCAACAGAATAACCATCCATAACAAGAATTTTTCTGAAGCTGTCAAGAATAACTTCTTCATCATCAACACATAATATTTTTGCAACAGGATTTTTAACCTCTGCACGTTTTAATGATTTGGCTTCACTTGCAAAATCTAAATTGATGCTTTCTGCAAGAACAATTTCACGTTCCTTGCGTGCTTTTTTATCACTGACTTTCTTTCCGAAATGCCGGATTAAAATATCGGCGATAACGAATACAATTATGGCTAATATGAACAGTATCATTTTATTTTCTCCCTTTTCATTTTATCGATCCCGCTAAACGGGATTCATATCCTTTTAATTTATTAGATCCTGCTTTTGCAGGAACATTTAAATTCTATAATCTGTCAGAACTGCAATTGATTAAATTCTTTAATTCATATTCACTGTCAGATGGAATTAGTCTGTAAAACCATCCGTTAAAGTATGGGTCTTTCTCAATCAAACTTTTATTCAGCCTTATGTTTTCATTAACTTCAATTATTCTTCCGCTGACAGGTGAAAGAAGCGGATGAATTCTTTCATCTTTATCTTTTATGGAAGCGCAGGAATTTCCCTGAACAACTTCATCATCAACCTGGAAAAGCTCAATGCCGGAAATGTTTTCGATAGTCTTAATAAATAAATCTGTTGCACCAATTAAAACCGAGCCTAAGTTTTCTTCTGCTACCCAGCTTGAATAACCAAGCCTGTAATATTTTGCCGGGCAGGGGACATATATTATTTCAGAATTATCTTTTTTATAATTTTTTAATGATTTTTGAATTTCTAAATATTTCATTCCTCTTATTATTGAATTAATTAATTCATCAGTTGTGAATGGTTTGGGTATAAAATCTATTGCTCCGGTATAAAGTGATTTTACTGCATTCTCAACAGTAGAATAACCAGTTGTCATTATTACAGGCGAGGAAATTTTTCTCTGGGATAATTCATTAAGAAAACCAAAACCGTCTGTTCCCGGCATCATTATATCGCAAATAATTAATTTGTAATTGTTCTTAACTAATTTTTCGAGAGCTTCTTTTACATCCATTGCTGAATCAACTGTAAAATTCTCTAACGAACATATCTTGGTTACGGCATCAATGATAACCTGTTCATCATCAACAATTAATATGTCCCGTTCAGTTTTCACTTAATGACTTTTCCATTGATAATTGTCTTCCTGTTCCCTGGCAGGGAAGATGAATTGTAAAAGTTGTTCCTTCATTTAATTTACTGTCAACTGTAATTGTCCCGTTATGGTTATCAATAATTCCCCAAATAACGGAAAGACCAAGCCCGGTTCCTTTTTGTCCTTTTGTACTGTAAAAAGGTTCAAAAATCTTTGAAAGATTTTCTTTTGGAATTCCGCAGCCGCTGTCGGAGATTTTTATTTCGAGATATTCTTTCAAGCCTTCAGCATCAACCGCATCCCACTTCTGCCATATGCAGTCATTTGATAAACATCCTTCAATTGTTCCTTGTGAAGGAACTTCGAAAGTATAAACGAGTGCTGCGCATTCAGGGCATCTTTTACCGGGATTTATTAAAGATATTTCGCATTGGGGACAAACAACTCTTAAATCATTGGAATCTAAATCCCAATTAATCAGATGATGGTTTCTTCCATAAACAGGATCAAGATTAATGAACCCGGTTTTATTATTGGAATAAACTTTTAATTTTATTGAAGGCATTCCATCAATCTTGATTTCATTATCCATCAGGTCGTGGCGTTTCGGGCAGGTTGCTTTTTTAATATGAGTAATACCAAATGGCGATAGCCTCAATAAATTTGTTGATATGCTTATAGTGCCGCCCTTTGATCCGATTGCATCAGAGGCATTAACTAAAAGATTAATAAATACCTGCTGCATCTGATTTGAGTCAAGAGTGGATTGCGGTAAATCTTTTTCAAGATTTTTTTTCAGTACAACATGATTTAATGTAAGCTGGTTTTCAACAACTATAATCGCCCGCTCTATCACTTCATTTATATTAACCAGGTTTTTCTTCGGAACAGATTGTCTTGCAAAATCTAGAAGGCTTTTTACAATTTCGCGGCTACGTTTAGTCTCTCTCACTATAACTTTAAGATCTTCATTTAAATCAGAATTGTTTTGTGTTTTCTTTAAAAGAAAACTGCTGTAAGTCAAAACTCCGGTTAGTGGATTATTTATTTTCATGTGCAACACCTGCTGCAAGCCTTCCAAGTGAAGCCATTTTATCCGATTGGAAAAGCTGTATTCTTGCTTCGGAAAGTTTTTGAGTCATATTGTTAAAAGATTTTGCAAGCATTCCAAACTCATCATCGCTCTTTTCCTTAATTGTATAATTAAAATTGCCTGTACCGACTTCATGAGTTGCATTCAATAAATCTTTAACAGGTTTATCAACCCATCTTTTTACAAAAAACCAAAGAAGAATGCTGAACACAATTACTGCGCTTAACGCAAAAACCAAAGTATCTATTTCACCTTGTTTAATCTGGTTGTCAACCTCTGTCAATGAAATTGTTACGTCAAGTACACCTAAAACCGTCTGTGCTTTTTCATGTGCATGGCAGTCAGCTTCATAGCAAGAAGGTTCATTATAAATTGGAGCAATTATTCCAAGTATCCTGGATGAATCCTGGTTAACCCGGAAAATTCTTGTTCTGTCTTTTATCGGTAATCTTTCAAGAGGCTGATTAGCAGCATGGCAGGCATAACAGCTCTCGGCATTTTTGTCAACCATTTTGCCTATATCATCCTGGTGAGAAGAATAAATAATTTCACCAACTTTATTCAGGACTCTTACATTTTGAATTCCCGGTTGATCGCCTATTGTATTGATTGTAGTGTGAATTCTGTCCCGCTGATTAAGAAGCATGTCATAGCGCGTACTGTGTTTTACTGTTTCACTCAGCTGGTTTGCATGTCTTTCAACTTCTGCTAACAGTGTGTTGCTGTGCGAGCGGATATTATAAAAAGAAAATATTCCTATAATTATTACAGCTGTAACACCGACTACTAAAATTAATTTAAAACCAATTTTCTTGAACATCTTATTTTTTTCTAACCTTCAAGATCATTTATCGTTTACGAAGTGCTGACCTTAAAGGTTTTTTTCTTTTATTTCTTCACAACCTTTATAAGACTGCCCGGCTTATCTTTAGGATAACTCTTATCATCATGGCAGCCGGAACAATCAGGTTTATTTGCAAAATTATTTTCAGTATGACAATCACCGCAATCCAGTTCAGATGTGTTTCATTCAATTTTAAACCGGTTGTTTCATGCTTAAATAAACCGGCAGCAAAATTTTTATGGCAGGAAACGCAATTATTATCAAGCCTGGTAAATTGGTTACCCGACCCATGACATTTTGCGCATTCAAGCTTTTCATGGAATCTGTTTAATGCCCAACCGGTACTTGTTTTATGATTAAACGGACTCATTGGTTTATCAAGATGGCATTTACTGCATTCGTCATTTGCATGGCATTTAAAACATGGCTGATGATGTTGTGTTCCTGATTTAGAAATTTTCTCCGGAATATTAGATGAAACGGGCCGGACATTTTTTGTATCGTGGCATCTCGTGCAGTTTTCCTTTTGATGACAGCTTATACAATCAACACCAAATAAGCTTGTATGTTCATTATGAAAGAAGGTAACTATCTTACCTTTATTATAATTTGTTTCGTAAATCAATTTTTCCGGTTCATTAACTTTAGGATGATCTTTTACTTTTGCCTGCTGAGTTAATGTTGAACCTTTCTCCATATGGCAGGAAGTACAATCAGTTGAATGACTCCATTCTTTATGGCAATCTATACATTGACGATGATATGCTGCCTGCAAATCGGGTTTGCTAACATCTTCTCTTTTTCTTTCAGCACTGTGGCAATTTGTACAAGGTAATATTGGACCAGCTGTATTATAATGATGGCAGTTTGCACAACCACCTGACATTGCAGACATCTGGGCATGTGTTTTATGTGAAAAAATAACAGGCAAATATTTGTTAGTTAGTTTATCAATTGTAATTACATTGGGAGCCCGTTCAGGTGTTTGGTTAACAGTAATCATTTCTTCCCTGGGGCACTCAACTAAACAAGGGTTTTGCTTTGTAGGAACATCGCAAGTGTGGCATGTTTTGCAGGTTACATTTTGTAATGAATGATTCTTACTATTGTTTTGTGCAGCAACAAGGGTTGTGAAAATTATTATTCCGCAAATTACCCTTTTCATTTTTTTTCCTTCTATCCTTTAATTGTGTATTTCGATTTTATAGCAAACTTTTTATCCGGCAGACTTATAACCGGAAAATTCAGAACCACAATTCTGTAGAGGAGAACTAATAATGCAATAAATCCCACCGTTACTGATATTTCTCCGATTGAGGGAAAGTATGACCCGAATGAATACGGCGGCGTATATGCAACAATAAAATTATTAATTCGGTTTATCAGAACACCAAATATTACAAGTGATGAAGCTGTATAAAGAAGCGGAGGACTTTTTAAAACTTTTTTAGATAAGAACATTCTCAATGGAATTATTATTCCAACAACTACTTCTATTGTGAACATAACACTTGCAGTATTTATTTCTGTTAGGTAAACAAATGTTTCTCTTATGAACATGTCTCCGATTTTAAATGCGAGGTAAATGCCCAGCAATGGTGCAACTGTGTAACCCAAGGGAGTTAATACTTCCATTTCCTGTTTAAGCCCAAGAGATTTTGAAGCTGTTAGTGATTCAAAAATAACCATTGGAAAACCAACAGAAATTGCTGAGAGCAAAAACAAAAGCGGGAGTACAGGTGTTTGCCAGAGTGGATGCATTTTAGGTCCGGCAATAATCATTAAAGTTCCAAGTGAAGACTGGTGCAGGGTTGATAATACAACGCCGAGTATAATGAAAATAAAAATTGTTTTTGATAAACCTTTATCCAGAATTCTTAAAAATTTATCAATGGGTTTAATAAAGAATGATAAAAATCCGGGAAGCTTAACTTTCCCAATAAATCTTTCTGTTACTATAGGAAGGAATTCTATATAAAGAACAGAGACATAAATCATCACACAGATACCAACTTCAAACAATGCGGAGTTCCCGTTCCACATAACAATCGGGTGCCAGATATTATACCATCTTCCAAGATCAACAAAAACTCCAATTGCAACAAAAGTATACCCGAGCATTGCAGTTAAAAGGGCAGGTCTAACTATTGAATGGAAATGTTCACGATGGAGAATGTGCCCGAGTGCAGCAGAAGTAAAACCTCCGGCAGCTAATGCAACACCAGCCGCAACATCAATTCCAATCCAAATTCCCCAGGGATATTGATTATTTAAATTTGTTACTGATCCTATACCGAATAAGAATCTTACAGCAAGAAAAGTTAATCCATTAAGTGCAAGAATACATAAAACAATTACACCGGGGGTAAAAAATTTCTTCTTAACCGGAACTGGTTTTAAAAAATCAGACATCTTATTCTCCCTCGCTTTCACCCGTGGCAGATTTCTTTTTATTAAGCCACATTATACCTGCAAGAAGTGCATATAAAGATGCCGGTGGAACAAAGTATGCAAATATTCCATGCTGTATTGATTCCGAAACACCCGGTGCTGTTTTGGTTCCAAGATTAGGCAAAGCTTTACTCTTTGTTAATTCCTGTCCCGCTAAGTAAAGCCATGAGGTTCCCCCAACTTCATTTTCTCCATAAATATGATCAATATATCGGTCAGGATATTTTTTAATTTTTTCCCGTGCAATTTTTATTAAATCATTTCTGTTTCCGTATGTTACAGCTTCAACCGGACAAATCTCAACACAAGCGGGAAGCAATCCCTCTTTAGTACGTTCAAAACAGAAATCGCATTTTCTGATTTCAGGATCTAAAGCTTTATCAAATTCAAATGAAGGAACCTGGAAAGGACAGGCAACCATACAGTATCTGCAGCCAATACATTTATCGGTATCCCAAACAACAGAGCCGTTTTTCTTTTTTGAAAAAGCTCCAACTATACATGCTGAGACGCAAGCGGGATGATCGCAATGCATACATTGCACTTTAACATTTATTGGTGAATTAATCAGCTTTTGATTTTCATATTGATTAACAACTGTTAAAGCTGATTTATCCGGACGGCGCATCTGTTTGAAAACAGATTTATCTTCATAACCTTTGAATTCTCCAGCTGGCAAATTATGTGCATTTTTACATGCCCATTCACAATTGCGGCAGCCGATACATGTTGTTGTATCAACAAGAACACCCATCCTGTCTTCTGAGAGATTATTTTCCGGAGCGGCTTTTACAGATTTGGTTGAAACCCCTGCTATTGTCGCGGTTAATAAACCCGCACTTTTCAGGAAACTCCTGCGGTTTTGTTTTTCCATTTCTCCCCTGAGAATCTTTATTTCAAAAATTTATATAATAAACGCTTATGCGAATACAAATTGCAAGCCAATGAAAACTATTGTAATTATCAACAATTCATCAAAATGGTTTTTCATTACATATAAAAACTAATTTCCGTTTCTTGCATTTGGGAAATCCTGTATTTATAAATATAGATTTTAGTCCCGGATTTTTGTAGAAATGTTAAACATTCGAATGATTAAAAAATCATCACAACAAAAACAGCATTTGTTGAAATTTTTGATAGTTTTTTTAATAGAACTATAATCACTGTTGAATTATTAAACTTTTCTGTTTTCTCCAACCCCTAGACAAAACTTTTATCTCTCTCATAATTCTTTTTATAACATAAAGTTATGCACACACATAATTTAATATTTATCAGCGGCACGTCAGTTGGCTACAATAAGCGAACTTTAAATAATTTATTGAGGAAAATAAAATGGTCGCACTTTATGTTCTTTTAGGATTTATACTTCTTTTATTAATAGACTATTTCGTCTTGAAAGGTGAGAAGAAATTTCACCCCGCATTCCAGAAAACATATGAAATTGTCGAGAATGTTGTATTTGATAATATAAGCGTTACTGTTCCGGCTGATTCGTATATCTCAAAAGGCCATACCTGGGCAGAACTTCAGGGAAGCGGATTAATTAGAATTGGTATTGATGAATTTATTTTAAAATCTGTAGGAAACTTTCTGGTTACATCTATAATAAAACCCGGAACGTTTGTAAAAAAAGGTGACAAAATAATTGATGCCAAACTTGGGGATAATCTGCATCGTCGGATCAGCTTTCGTTCACCGGTTGATGGAACAGTTAATTTTGTAAATGAAAACCTGGTTGGAAAAACAATATCCGATCCTTATGGTGAAGACTGGGGTGTTATGGTTACTCCAATTAACTTTGAAAGAAATGCAGCTGCCTTAAAAGCAAATGAGAAAGCTATTGAATGGATGAAGAGTGAATTTATACGACTAAAAAATTATTTGGTTGAAATATCTGCTCAACCTCAATTAGCCGGTGCTACAATGCTTGATGGCGGAAAAATAATTGAAGGTGCGGTTGCCCATTTGAATATGGAATCAGTTAAAAAATTTGAAGATGAATTCTTAACGATATAAAAAGGAAGCAGATAATGTCTGAACATAAATTAAATATTGATAACCAGATTGGTTTACTTTTCGATGCTTCCGAATGTATAGGATGTGGAAGCTGCTATGAAGCTTGCAAAAAACAAAACGACTTACCCGTTACTAATAAAGATTTTTTGAAAGATCATCTTTCCGATAAAACATATACGGTTGTTGAAGAATATGAAGACACTTATGCAAGAAAAATGTGTATGCATTGCCTTGAACCTGCTTGTGAATCAGTTTGTCCTGTAGGTGCATTTGAAAAAACCGAACTTGGTCCTGTTTTATATGATGCTGATAAATGTATTGGCTGCAGATATTGTATGCAGGCTTGTCCTCACAAAATTCCGCGTTATGAATGGGAAAGCGTTTCACCGAGAGTAAGAAAATGTATTTTGTGTAATGACAGATTAAAAAAAGGTGAACTTACTGCTTGCGCCGAAGCCTGTCCTGTTGAAGCAACTATTAGCGGAAAACTTCCGGATTTAATTGCAGAAGCTAAAAGAAGGATTAAAGAAAATCCGGATAAATATTATCCTCATATTTATGGATTGGAAGAAGCAGGCGGAAGTAATGTCCTGATTATATCTCCCGTTCCTTTTGAACAACTTGGATACTCATCAAAGGTTCCTAAACAATCAATGCCAACTTTTACAATGCAGGCAATGGAAAAAATTCCTTCTGTTGTTTCTGTGGGAGGAATTTTTTTAACAGGAATGTACTGGCTTACAAAAAGAAAAAATCAATTGGCAAAAGAAGAACAAAATAAAGAAGAAGGAAATTAAAAATGAAGAAGAATTTTGGAAAATTAACCTTCTGGAAAAGTGTAAGCATTATAATAGGTATAATCGGTGTTTACTCCTTAGTAACAAGATTTACAAAAGGACTTGGGGCATCAACTAATTTATCTGATTTTGTACCGTGGGGTTTATGGATAGGTATTGATTTTATTGGCGTTGGTCTGGCTGCTGCCGGATTTACAATAGCAGCAACAGCACACATTTTTCACAAACATAAATACGAATCAATCGCCAGACCGGCAATTCTCTCTGCTTATCTTGGCTATATGATGGTTGTTGCTTTGCTTGTAATTGATCTTGGCAAGCCGGAAAACTTCTGGCATCCTCTTGTAATGTGGAATATTCATTCTGTAATGTTTGAGATAACCTGGTGCGTAATATGTTATTCAACAATCCTTACGATAGAATTTGCACCTGTAATTCTGGAAAAATATAAACTTAATAAGCTGTTAAAGATTGTTAAAAAAATTACTCCTGCCGCTATTATAATGGGAGTTCTTTTTTCCACATTGCATCAATCTTCATTCGGCTCACTTTACTTAATTGTTCCGGCAAAAGTTTATCCTTTATGGTATTCATCTTTTTTGCCTGTTCATTTTTTTATTTCCTGTATTGCTGCGGGGCTGTCAATGATCGTGCTATCAGCTTATTTATGTGCAAGAGCATTTAATCAGGGATTAAACATCAGGATTTTATCAGGGCTTGGAAAAGGGATTCTAACAGTTTTAATAGTTGAATTAGCATTTAAATTCCTTGAAATATTTTCTACAGGAAAATCCTCATTGTTATTTGCCCAGGCTAATGAAACTTATTTCTTCTGGCTGGAAATTTTTGTTGGCTTTGTTGTCCCGATCTGGATTCTCACAAATCCGAAATGCAAAGTAAACAGAACGTGGCTTTATTTCGCATCAATATTAACAATCTCCGGTTTCATATTAAACAGGATGAATGTATGTGTTACTTCGCTTGTTAGATCTTCAGGGCAATCTTATACACCATCATTTGAAGAAGTAGGGATCACATTGTTTCTTATAATGAGTGCTATGATTGCATTCAAATTAATTGCAGAAAATTTCCAGGTATTTCCAAAAGAGGAGACTGAAGAAAAAACTTCTCTTAATGTTGCTGAAACAAAAAATTTAATATTTAATAAACAATAATAAAAAATGTATACCTCTCTCATACGGAGTTTGTTCATCAAAAATATTTCTCCTGATGAGAGAATTAAGGAGAGGTTCTTATGAACTGCATCTGGATGGCATCAGAATTTGTAAAGTATAAACTTTGCGATAAACAATACGAATGTGATAATTGTGAATTCGATAAGGTAATCAGGAATCTTTCAGTTAAGCTGGATGATAATAATACTCCCAAAGTACCAAATGAAGTAAAGAATGAAGATTTGCTTGAACGATTGATTAAAAGAATTGAGAATGAAACATACGATCGTAAAATCATTTACTTGAAGAACCAGCTTGTAATAAAAAATTTATTTGGGAATGCATATTATGTCGGAGTAAATCCTTTTGTCCTTTACATGCTTGACGATTTCAGTACTATTCATGAATTCAATAATTCCGATATTAAAAAGGACCAGGTAATCTTTACAATCGAAGGCTGCTGGGGAATAAAACAATTTGTTTCGCCAATTAATTTTATGATGATTGAAAAGATTAATTTTTCACAATTCAAATTAAATAAATGGTATGCTATAATTTTATTTAATGAAAATGATAAGGATGATTTCTGGATTTCTGAAAATGAATGGAACAGGAAAAAAAGTAATTTGCTTCTTACACTTAAAGAATATTCAGCAAACAAACCGCGTATCGGGCGAAGCATGATGGATGGAGGAGAAAAAATAAAATACCTTCACCAATACATAAGCAATAAAAAATATATGGAATTGCTGAATAATGTTTTTGTGTAATCAACATTTACCTATACGCAAATATTAGGAAACGTCAATCATTCTTGTTACTGATAATTGATTTTTCTAAGTTTGGATGAAATTTTACTCAGGGGAGTATTTGTGAAAACGAAATTATGGAACAGGCTAAGTCTTCGATTAATTATATCAATCTCTATAATTCTTATCTGTATTCTTACAGTTTATACTTACATCTTAATTACAAATCTCGATGAGTATTTAACCAACAACAGTTTTAAGCATGCATATAATATCAGCGATGTGATTAAAAAATCAACACGCTACAGTATGCTTTTAAACCGCCGCGAAGATGTTCATCAAATAATTAATACAATAGGAAAAGAAACAGACGTAAAAGGAATAAGAATTTATAATAAACAGGGGACAATAATTTTTTCAACCGATTCAACAGAGTTAAATAAAAATGTTGATGTTACTGCAGAAGCCTGCATAGTTTGCCACAACGAAAAAATTCCGCTTAATACTTTATCTAACCAGAACAAGATGAGAATTTTTTCAACACCTAATAAAAAAAGAGTTCTCGGTTTAATAAATCCTATTAATAACGAAAAGGATTGTTACTCAGCTGAATGCCACGCACACTCACCTAAAATACAATTCCTCGGGGTTCTTGATGTAATGGTGTCTCTTAGCGAACTCGATTCAATAAAAAATGAAACAACGCATACTACTATTATTAATTCAGCGGTGATAACTGTTGTAATAGCTTTAGCCTGCGGTTTCTTTATAGTATTACTTGTTAATATCCCTATGAAAAAATTGTCTAAAGGAATTGAGGAATTAGGTAACGGAAATCTTGATTACAGGATTCCTGTTGATTCAAAAGATGAGCTCGGTAAAATGGCTAAAAGATTTAACGAAATGTCTACAAAACTTGATGCTGCTTATAATGAAATAAAAGATTGGTCTGAAAACTTAAATAATAAAGTAACTGAAAAAACTGAAGAGCTTAAAAATATTTATAACCAGGTTAACCAGATTGAAAAGCTTGCTTCACTTGGAAAACTTTCTGCAACGGTTGCACACGAGCTGAACAATCCTTTAGAAGGAATTTTAACTTACAGCAAATTAATTTCGAAAAAACTTAAAGCATCAAATGGCAGTGAAAATAAATCATCGCTGATAAAATATCTTGATTTGATTTCTGAAGAAACAGCCCGGTGCGGGAAGATTGTTAAGGACCTTCTTATTTTCTCACACAAAGAAGAAGAAAAATTCGCAGAAGAAAATCTTATCTCAATAATCGATAAAAGCATTACCATAATTGATCATCACCTTGAGATGAACAACATTTCTCTTATTAAAGAATATGAGAACGGCGAAATATTAATTCAATGCAATGCCCAGAAAATACAACAAGCTTTAATTGCCCTTTTTATAAATGCGATGGAATCGATGCGCAGTCCAGGAAAAATAATAGTCAAAGCAGGAGTTGAAAATAATTTTGCCACCGTTAGAATAAAAGATGAAGGGACGGGTATATCACAGAAAGATCTTCCACATATTTTTGAACCATTCTTTTCTACTAAAGAAGCTGCACAGGGAACAGGTTTGGGACTTGCTGTTGCTTATGGAATTATTGTTAGCCACACAGGCAAAATTTCAGTTGAAGAAACATCGCTTGATGGAACAACATTTAAAATCGAATTACCATTAAACTCAAAGAGTTAGTTATGAACGAAAAAATAAAAATATTAATTGTTGATGATGAAAAAATTGTTAGAGAATCACTCTTCCATTGGTTTGAAGAAGAAGGGTATATTGTTGACACAGCCGAAAGCGGCGAAGAAGCATTAAAGAAATTTGATAAAGGCAAATTCGATCTTTTTCTATTAGATATGAAAATGCCCGGAATGAGCGGGCTTGAGCTGCTAAAAAAAATAAAAGAGAATGATCCCGATTCAATTGTAATTTTGATTACAGCTTTTGCATCTGTTCCAACTGCTATCACTGCATTGAAAGATGGAGCCTATGATTATGTTACCAAGCCGGTTGACCCTGATGAACTTGCTCATCTTGTAAAAAAGGCCATAGAGCAAAGATTGCTTAAGATTGAAAATGAACAGCTTAAAGAAAAGCTTGAAGAAATAACTAAACCGGATAATCTAATAGGCGAAAGTCAGCAGATGAAAAAGATTTATGATCTCATTATGACTGTCGCCCCAACTGATACTACTGTTATGATTCGTGGAGAAAGCGGAACCGGTAAAGAGCTTGTGGCAAAGGCAATTCATATAAATAGTAAAAGAAAATTTTTTCCTATTGTAACAGTAAACTGTGGTGCTCTTGCAGAATCTCTTCTTGAAAGTGAGTTGTTCGGACACGAGAAAGGTGCATTTACCGGGGCCCATTTCAAAAGAAAAGGTAAATTCGAAATGGCTGATGGCGGAACAATTTTTTTGGATGAAGTTGGTTCTGTCTCGACTAAAATGCAGATTGAGCTTTTGCGCGTTATTGAAACAAAACAATTCAGCCGTGTGGGAGGCAATCAATTAATTAAAAGTGATTTTAGAGTAATTGCTGCTACTAATGAACCTCTTGAAGATCTTGTTAAAGCCGGAAAGTTCAGAGAGGACCTTTATTACCGGTTAAATGTTTTTTCACTTGTTGTCCCCCCATTAAGAGAGAGAAGACAAGATATTCCTCTTCTTGCTCATTATTTTTTAAACAAGTTTGCTACCTCTATGAATAAACCGATTAAGGACATATCTAAGGAAGCGACAGACTTTATTGTAAAATATGATTGGCCCGGAAATGTGCGGGAGCTTGAAAATGCAATTGAAAGAGCAGTTGTAGTTGGGAAAGTTAGTTCAATTAAAGTTGATGATTTACCTTTCCATGTTGCATCAATAAACTTTGATGGAAACTCCGGTGAAAAAAGTTTATCTGCTTTTGAAAAAATATATATATTGAAAATTCTAAATGAAAATAACTGGAACATTTCCAGGTCAGCACATATTCTTGAGATTGACAGGGTTACACTGTATAATAAAATTAATAAATATGGATTACGCCAAAGCAACGAGTAATGAATATTTATCTGACGCCTGTAAAGTTTTCCAATACGGCATTACTATTCTCGGTTCGCAAAGAGCTTGAACATTTTTTTAAAAGAGTTGAAATAATTCCTTTCGATTTGAATATTGATGAAGCTTATTCTAAAGAACGTGAACAATATTTTTCCACACAGGTAATTGCAGAAGCAATTAAAAAAACTGATGAGCTTAAAGGTAAAATAATAGTCTTAACAGATGTTGATCTTTACATTCCTGTTTTAACTTTTGTTTTTGGAGAAGCTCAGCTTAACGGAAAACACTCTGTTGTTTCTATCTGCAGACTTCACGAAGAATTTTATTCTGAAAGAACTGATGAAAAACTTTTAAAGGAAAGAACAATAAAGGAAATTTTGCACGAACTTGGGCATAACTTTGGTCTGAGACATTGTTTAAATTGGGATTGCGTTATGCACTCCTCTACAAGTATTGAGGAAGTAGACATTAAGGGAAATAATTATTGTAAAAATTGTGAAGGAAATATTCTGTCAGTCTGAGTCTGTCGAAGACTGACTTTACTCTTGACTGACATTAAATTATTAGTAATAAACCAGGAGGTTAAAAATGAGTAACGAAAAAACAAAAGTTAAAATTGATGTAATGGGTCCCATCTGGGCAATTGGCTGGCTTTTTACATTAGGATTTCTAAAACTCACCTTCTGGAAGGGTTTATTGTCTCTAATTGTATGGCCTTATTATTTAGGAGATTATTTTAGCAAGTTTATAAGTTGATAAAAGTGCCATCGACATTAGTATGGTTCTGCATTTAAACTTTCATTTCCTCTTTAACTTCTTTAAATGCTTTAACAGCAAAATCTAAATCTTCTTTAGAATGTGCAGCAGAGATTTGCACTCTTATTCTTGCTGTCCCTTTTGGTACTACCGGATAAAAGAAACCGATTACATAGATCCCTTTCTCAAGAAGTCTTGCTGCCATTTTTTGTGAGAGTGAAGCATCGCCAAGCATTACTGGTACAATAGGATGTACACCTTGTTTTATATTTAATCCAGCTTTCGTTATCTGTTCTCGGAAATATTTTGTATTCTCTTCCAGCTTGTCCCTCAAATGAGTTGTTGAGGAAAGCATTTCCAGAACTTTAATTGAAGCAGCAACAATACTTGGGGCAACTGTATTTGAAAAAAGATAAGGACGGGATCTCTGTCGCAGCAGATCAATAATTTCTTTTCTTCCGCTTGTGTAGCCGCCGCTTGCCCCACCAAGAGCTTTGCCAAGAGTTCCAGTAATTATATCAATCTTTCCTAATACACTGCAATGTTCCGGAGTTCCTTTACCGTGTTTTCCCATAAAGCCAACAGCGTGAGAATCATCAACCATAACCATTGCATTATATTTATCTGCAAGATTTCTGATCTCTTTAAGATTAGCAATAAATCCATCCATTGAAAAAACGCCATCCGTTGCAATAAGAAGATGTTTTGCATTATTTGATTTAGCTTCCTTTAATTTTTCTTCAAGGTCATTCATATCACTATTCTTATACCGGTAACGCTGCGCTTTACATAAACGTACTCCATCAATAATGCTTGCATGATTAAGTTCATCGCTTATAACCGCATCATCCTCTGTTAAAATAGTTTCAAACAATCCGCCGTTTGCATCAAAGCAGGATGTGTAGAGAATTGTATCTTCGGTTTCAAGGAATTCGGTTATTTTTTTCTCAAGTTCCTTATGTATCTGCTGTGTTCCGCAAATAAATCTTACTGAAGAAAGACCGTAACCCCATTTATCAAAACTTGATTTTGCAGCTTCAATAATTTCTGGATTATCTGCAAGCCCCAGATAATTATTTGCACACATATTTAAAACCTGCTTCCCGCCTGTTACTTCAATATGTGCACTTTGCGGAGAGGTAATAACTCTCTCTTTTTTATAAAGTCCTTCTGATTCAATGTTTTTTAGTATCGTTGAGTAATAATTTTTTAATTCAATGTTCATAATTTTTTCCTTTTCAAATTTAAATTCCGGTGCAAGGCCGGAATAACAATTTTCCTGTTTTTATTCCCAATTCAATATAACCTTACCTGTATTTCCCGATTTCATCAGCTCAAATCCTTCCTGGTACTGATCAATCGGGAACCGGTGAGTTATTACCGGGGTTATATCCAGTCCGCTTTGTACCATGGCTGTCATCTTGTACCATGTTTCAAACATTTCTCTGCCATAAATTCCTTTAAGGGTTAGCCCATTAAATATAACTTTCTCCCAATTTACTGCGCCGTTAGCCGGCAATAAACCGAGCAGTGCGATCTTACCGCCATGAAACATAACATCAATCATATCATTTAATCCTTTTGGATTACCCGACATTTCAAGACCAACATCAAATCCTTCCTTCATGCCCAGATCTTTAACAACATCGGGAAGTCTTTCTTTAGAAATATTCACGGCTCGTGTTACCCCGACTTTTTTTGCAAGCTCAAGTCTATAGGGATTCATATCTGAAATAACAACGAACCGTGCACCTGCATGTTTTGCAATTGCTGCTGCCATAATTCCGATTGGACCTGCACCAGTAACGAGAACATCTTCACCTAATAAATCAAAACTTAAAGCCGTGTGAACAGCATTACCGAATGGATCAAAAACGGATAATACATCCGTAGGAATTTTAGGATCGCAGTGCCAGATATTTGTTACAGGAATAGAAAGATATTCTGCAAAGCAGCCTGGTCTATTAACACCAACTCCTTTAGTGTTAGGACAAAGATGTCTTCTTCCCGCACGGCAGTTACGGCAATGACCGCAAACAATATGACCCTCTCCGCTTACCAGTTCACCAACCTGAACATCCTGCACATTGCTTCCGAATGCTTCTACTGTTCCGACATATTCATGTCCTGTAACCATTGGAACAGGAATTGTTTTTTGTGCCCATTCATCCCAATTGTATATGTGAATATCAGTTCCGCAGATTGAAGTTTTTTTAATTTTTATAAGAACATCATTTATCCCGACTTCCGGAACAGGAACCTCATCCATCCATATTCCGGGTTCAGCATATTTTTTAACAAGAGCTTTCATTTTTTTCATAAGTAATTTTCCTTCAGGTAAACATTATTTTGAATTTCATTTTCCTAAGAATTATAAATAAATCTAATTTCAAAATTAGAGATATGGGGAACAAAGGACAAACAATTATGCCTTTATATTTTCAGTACATTACATTCAGCAATTAATATTTTCAATTTTCTTCTTGACGTCTGAATTTATTTTAGAAGTAAATTCATATCTTTAAACAGAGTATTCAAATTTCTTGTTCACTTTTTATAGTCCGAGGGTAAAATGAAATTTCTGCAGATATTTTTTGTCTCAATTACTTTAACATTTCAGTTGAATGCTCAGGAGAAAGAAACAGCCGGATCCCTTGATGAATTAATGCACGGTGGTATCTTTTCACAAGTTCCTGATGAAATTCGGGACTCAAAACCATATCTAAGGTACAGGTGGTTTTATGAGCAGAGAGCATTCCCATTTGATTTTATTCCAGAAGATGCTTATCAAAAGTCTCTTGACCAAAGAGATCAATTAAGAAGAAACCAGGGGTTAAGAAATATTCCCGATTTTAACTGGGTAAGTAAGGGACCAACGCCAGGGTATTACTCTTCTTATGGAAATATTTCGAGCCGAGTAGTTACCGGTGCTTATAATCCTTCTGATCCAAGTATAATTTATATCGGACCTGCAAATGGCGGAGTATGGAAATCAACAAATTCGGCTTCAAGCTGGTCTCCAGTGTCCGATTATGAAAATTCTCTTTCATTAGGTTCAATAGCCATTGATCCGGTTAATCCAAATATTATTTACGCAGGAACTGGTGAAGCCACTTATTCAATTGCATCTTATTACGGGCGAGGATTATTAAAATCAACAGATGCTGGTGCTAACTGGACAAACATTATTTCCGGTCTTCCATCTTCAACTTACTTTGCGAAATTAAAAATAAGGCAGAACAATAATACACAACTGCTTGCTGCTTTAGGATCGAGCGGTTTATACAGAAGCACAAATTCCGGTGCAAGTTGGTTCCAGGTTCTTTCAGGCAGAGTTGATGATGTTGTTTTTTCTCCAACCGGCGACACTGCTTTCGCCGTAGGTTCTGGAATTGGCATAAGGAGATCAATTAATGGCGGTGCTTCATTTTCAACTTATGGTGCAACTGGTTTAAGTTCAGGCACCCGCACTAATTTTGATCTTGCTCAATCAAATCCCTCTGTTATGTGGGCTGCGGTTTATTTATCGCCAAATGTTACAGTTTATAAATCAACAGATTATGGAGTGAACTGGAATTCAGTTACAATGTCCACGGAATTTACTGACCAGGGAGGGCAAGCGTGGTATGATTTGTATTGTTTAATAAATCCCCGGAACTATAATAAAGTTTATATTGGCACTATTGACGTGTATAGGACAACAGATGGATTGAACTTCACTAACATTACAAATGGATATTCCGGCGGGGGTGTGCATGTTGATCAACATTATCTTTTTTTTCACCCTACTGATGAAAATACAATAATTGTTTGTAACGATGGCGGTATCTGGAGATCAACAAATAGTGGAACATCATTTACAAACCTGAATCAGACATTAACATTAACGCAGTTTTACAGAATTGCTGCTAGTCCTTTTGACCCGGGAAGAATACTTGGAGGCACGCAAGACAATGGAACGCAGCAGACTTTCTCAACGCTAAACTGGGCAGCTGCTTATGGAGGCGATGGAGGTGAAGTTTGCTTTAATCCTTTTAATTCAAATTATATACTTGGTGAAACTCAAAACAACGGAATATTCAGAACAACAAACGGAGGATCAACCTGGAACTCTGCAACATCTGGCTTAAGCAGTACAGAAAACAGAACCTGGGTAGCACCTATTATTCATCATCCTTCGATATCGGGAACCTTTTATACAGCACGCGAAAAAGTTTATAAATCTACAAACAATGGAAGTTTGTGGACAGCTGTTTCCGGTAGTATAAACGGTACAAATGCAATCAGAGAATTAACTCAAAGTAAAACAAATCCAAATATTATGTTCGCCACATCAGGAAGTCTCGTATTTAAATCAACTGATGAAGGTGTAAGCTGGACAAATGTTACAACTGGACTTCCAGGCAGAACAATAACATCTGTTTCTGTTCATCCAACCGATGCGAACATTGTTCTTCTAACTTTTTCAGGTTTCAGTACAAATAAAGTTTATAAATCTACAAATAGTGGAAGCACATGGACGTCTATCCAGGGAAATCTTCCCGATACTCCGGTAAATGATTTATTAATCTTTACTGATCATGCAGGATATCCAAATACCTATTTTGCAGCGACAGATATTGGGGTTTTTGTGACAGAAAATAATGGAACTAACTGGACCGAAGTTACAACGGGACTTCCCAATACTGTTATAATGCATCTTGATTATTCTGCATCAACAAAAATGCTTCGTGCAGGAACTCATGGGCGTGGTGTTTATGAAGCGAACATAGATTTTAATATCCCCCTACAGCTTACATCTTTTACTGCAATAATTGAAGGTTTGTATAATGGAATTACAATGGTGCCCGATACAGTTACCGTTGAACTGCATAATGCTGTTTCTCCTTTTGCTTTAGTTGATCAAGCAAGAATTTTACTGGATAATTCAGGACAAGGAACAGCAGCTTTTTATTCAGCAAACAGTGGAACTCCCTATTATTTAGTTCTAAAATATCGTAATGCTGTTGAAACTTGGAGTGCAGCAAGCCAGATTTTTAGTGGAAACACTTTAACTTATGATTTCACCACAGATCAAAATAAAGCTTACGGGAATAATTTAAAGCTGTTCGGTACCAAATGGTGTATTTATAGTGGTGATGTAAATCAGGATGGATTTGTTGATACCCAGGATTTGAATCTTGTTTTTACGGATAACGTATTGGGCGTCAGTGGTTATAAAACAACAGATTTAAATGGAGATCTTTTTGTAGAATCTGCTGATGTTAGTTTGGTTTTTATAAATAGTTTCTTTGGGGTTCAAAGAAGAATACCATAATTCTGAAATAGGGTTTTAATCTTAAACTTACACCTGAACCTAAACTATAATTAGGTTCAAGTTCAAGTGTAAGTTCAAGTTCGCAAATACGAAATTGATTTATTTATTCTTAATCGGATATGGAGGTGGACCAGGTTTCTTAACGGGATTTTTTGCAAGCTCGTCCAACGCAACTTCAATTGCTTTATTTAATTGCTGATCGGTTCCTGCGTATTCAAGAGCCGGATCATTATCAACATAAATATCCGGATCAACTCCGTGTCCTTCCATAATCCATTCTTTTCCTTCAACATCGTATCTTGAAAATTCTGGCTTATTCAGAAAGCCACCATCAACAAAAGGATTAGTTCCTCTTATTCCAACGACACCACCCCACGATCTTTTTCCGATTAGTTTGCCAAGCTTGTAGTATTTAAATCTATATGGGAAGATATCTCCATCCGAAGCAGAGAACTCATTAAGAAGACAAACTTTTGGCCCAACGTGTGTTCCACCCGGATCAAAATCTGCTGCGGTATTTCTTGCAATATCAATCATCGCAGCTTCTCTTCTAAGTCTTTCAATAATTTGGGGAGAAACATTTCCACCGCCGTTGCCCCGAACATCTATTATTAAAGCTTCTTTCCTAAGCTGAGGATAATAATATTTTACAAATTCATTCAAGCCTTCAGCACCCATATCGGGAATATGAATATAGCCTACTTTTCCATTACTCTGCTTATCCACTTTTTCAATATTATTCTGAACCCATGTGTAATAATAAAGAGGCTGTTCATCATCAATTGGTACAACAACATTTTCTTTAGCACCACTCTCATTCGGTTTTGAATTTACGAGCAGAGTAACCTGTTTATCAGCTTTATCAACAAGAGATGAATAAATATTTTCCATATCTTTTGTTGATTCACCATCAACAGCAATTATAAAATCGCCTTCTTTAACATCAACACCAATATCAGTTAATGGATTTCGTACTTTCTTATCCCAATTCTGACTTTTTAAGATTTTTGTAATTTTAAAATAGCCCGACTCATCTTTAACAAGTTCAGCACCGAGTAAACCGAGTTTTACTTTTTTAGGTTTCGGATAATCGCCTCCCCCAACATAAGAATGTCCCGAATTCAATTCTCCAATCATTTCCCCGATAATATAAGTAAGATCAGCACGATGATTAACATATTGAACCAATGGTTCATAGGTCTCTTTTATTTCTTGCCAGTCAACGCCATTCATATTCGGAGCAAAAAAGAAATCTCTCATCTGCCTCCAGCTTTCATTAAAAATCTGTTCCCATTCTGCATGCCGGTCCAGATTCACTTTCATATCCCTGAGATCGAGCTTTTCTTTTAACTCAACTTTATTCTGAGGGAGATCAATAATTGAATAAGAACCTTTTTGTCCTGCCAGCATTTTTTTATTATCAAAAGAAATTTCAAAACCATCAATTTCACCAAGCTCTGTTTCTTTCTTCTTATCTAGTTCAAACATAAGAAGCTTTGTATTCTCATCCGATGAACCATTTCTTAAATAATAAATTTTATCTCCTGCAGAAGTGATAGAAAAATAAGATGATGCACTTACAGGAAGCTCAAGTATTCTGTTTACTAAACCATCAGTATCAACTTTTACAGTAACATCTTTCTTTTCTTTTTTATCTTCATCTTTTTTGTCTTCTTTTTTCTCTTTATCATCGCCATTCATTTTAACTTCATCACTCTTCGGTTCGAAAGGTGATTTTGTATCTTTTGAAAGAGTTATAAAATAAATTTTAGACATATCGGTATAGATATGATTAAATTCAGTCCAGCCGTATTTCGGAGAGAAACTTCTGTTAGATTCAAAGAAAAGATATTTCCCATCATCACTAAATTCCGGTGAAGATGAAGAATACCAGCCATCAGTTGCTTCATATTTTTCCTTTTTATCTAAAGAGTATAAATAAATTTTTGTCATTACATCTTCTTCGGGTCTTGCATAAGAAATCCATTTACTGTCCGGGGACCAGGAATATTCCCTGATTTCCCAGGCAGTTGCCTGATCAACAAGAGTTATATCTTTTGAATCAATATCAACAAATTGCAGACGCTGCATTTTATCCCCCCACAATAATTTTTTACTGTCGGGCGACCAGTAAGGCTGATATTTGTAAGTATCTCCGTTCTTAGTCAGCTGTATTTGTTTAGATTTTCCATCCTGAGCAATAATATAAATTTCATCTTCACCTGAAGCATCTGAGATGTAGGAAATCCATTTTCCATCCGGAGACCATTTGGAATTTCTTTCATGAACCCCACTTGTGTTTGTAAGATTTCTTGTGTTGCCGTTCTTTACAGGGACAGTAAAAACTTCGCCGTGCGAACCGAACAAAGCTCTGTTTCCATCAGGAGAGATTTCATAATTAGATATTTCTTTGCTTACATCTTTAATTCCGCCTCTTCCCGAAACAAAATCTTCACTGAGATAGATTGAAACCTTCGCGGCTTTTTCTGTTGAAAGATCCATTTTATAAATGTATCCGCCATTCTCAAAAACAATTGCATCATCACCTAAAGAAGGAAACTTAATATCAAAATCTGTGAACTCTGTAAGCTTCTTAGTTTCTTTTGTATCGAGATTATAAACGAAAAGATTCATTCTTGAATCGCGGTCAGAGAGGAAATAAATTTTATTCCCGGCCCACATAGGAATAATATCCTGTGCAGGATCATTGGTTACATTCTCAAGCTTTTTAGTTTCAAAATCATAAATCCAGATATCATCAGCCTGACCGCCGCGATATCTTTTCCATGTTCTAAATTCTCTGAAAACCCTGTTGTAAGCGAGCTTCTTTTTATCAGGAGAATAAGAACAAAAACCGCCACGCGGCAATGGAAGCTGTTCAATCATTCCGCCATTTAATGGTTGTAAATAAAGCTGTCCTATAAATGAATTGAACTCTCTCCATCTTGAACGGAAAATTATATTTTCATTGTCTTTCCAACCCATTACAATATTATTCGGACCCATCCTGTCAGAAACATCATCACGATCAATAGTTTCAGTATAGCTTAATCTTTCAGGAACCCCTCCTTCTGACGGGATAACATAAACTTCAGTATTGCCATCATACTGTCCTGTAAAAGCAATCCATTTTCCGTCAGGAGAGAAACGGGCAAACATTTCGTAACCAATATCGTTTGTTAATTTTCTTGCTGTCCCTCCTGAAGAGGAGACAGTATAGAGATCTCCGGCATAAGAGAAAACTATTTGATTTCCGTGAATAGCAGGAAATCGTAAGAGTCGTGCTTCCTGTGCAAGAGTAAAAAAAGAAATAAGAAAAAGATTAATCAGAATAATTTTAAATTTCATAACTGAACCCTGGGATTTTTGGTTGGAATAATAAAATACATAATTGATTAATAAAATTTGCCGAAAATATAAAATTGAAATGAATCCGGCAAAAAATTTTGGATTAGTGGAATAATAGAATGTTGAAATTCATAAACAAAGCCGGTTAAAGATATGCAGCTTTTTAAATAATGGATAAAAGTGCAAAATCAGATTTAAGAAAAGCTTTGGGATTTGTTTTTAAGCTTAAAATTTTTTCTTCAAACCATTTTTCGCTTACACCATTTTCAGCAGCTGTTTTTCTTAACCACTCAAGTTCACCTTCTCCTGCAATATTGCCTGAAAAAGTCAGATTCAATCCATCAATTAAAAAAGACTCTGCAATTTTAATATCCGAGAACTTAATTGGTTCTTCAATAATGTATTTGTTTCTGAGCAGATTCCGCAGCGTTTCTTCATAAAAATCGGCAGCAAAACCAAGCTTTTCGGCAATACCTTTTATTATTTTTTTTTCAGGGTCGGTAAGTTGTTTATCTTTACGGGCGGTAATTAAAAGCCCTTTTAAATAGTTGCTTCGGTCAATAACAGGTATGTTCATCAAATGTTCCGGAATAATTAATCAGAATATAAAAACTTTTCAATGTTAAAATACAAAAATCTAATTTAGAGAAAAACTCATTAATTTTTTCCATAAATTTATTTTACAAACATTCAGTGCTAACAATCAATTTTTAAGGAAATGCAAATAATTAATAAATCTTTTTTCGTTTCGATATTTCTTATTACAACTTTATTTTCTCAAAATAAAAATAACTGGCAAACTTATTTTGAAAAGTCAGGTTATCTAAAAACCCCTGGATATGACGAAACAATGGAATATTTTAAAAGAATTGATGAATATTCTGAATATGCAAAGCTGATAACTTTTGGAATATCTCCGCAGGGAAGAAATCTTAATTGTCTTATTGTCTCTAAAGACAAAGCATTTAATCCAGCTGATGCAAAAGCCACAGGCAAACCGATAATCTTAATTGATAATGGAATTCACTCCGGTGAGATTGAAGGCAAAGACGCTTTGATGATGCTATTGCGGGAAATTCTTATTTCAAAAGAAAAAGAAAAAATGCTCGATGATGTTATACTTCTTGTTATACCAATTTTTAACGTTGATGGTCATGAAAGATCGGGAAAATATAACAGGATAAATCAGAATGGTCCTGAAGAAATGGGCTGGAGAACAACTGCTCAAAATCTGAATCTTAACCGTGACTGGATGAAAGCAGATACACCAGAAATGCAGGCAATGTTAAAATTATATTCTGCATGGCTCCCTGATTTTTTCATTGATAATCACACAACCGATGGTGCTGATTATCCCTACACAATAACCTTTGGAATTGAAAATTTTAGTAATGTCTATTCTGAAACTGCTGATTTGATGCGGAATAAGTTTACTCCTTTCATTCACAATAAATTAAAAGAAGCCGGGTTTCTATCCTATGGATATGTGGGATTGAAAAACTGGGAAGCAGGACTTGACAGCGGAATTACTGATTATCCTTCAACTCCAAGATTTTCAACCGGGTATTCATCTATTCAAAACAGACCTTCACTTCTGGTTGAAACCCATATGCTGAAGCCTTATAAGGAGAGAGTATTTGCCACTAAAGCAGCGAATGAAACAGTGATAGAATTCTGCTCTATTAATAAAAATGAATTAGTTGGTTTGAATAAAAGAGCAGATATTAATTCTGTTAAAAATTTTTTAGACAAAAAAGAAAAGCTTCCCCTTCAATTCAAAATTTCCGATAAATCAATTAAAGTTCCATTCATAGGCTTTAAATATTTTAAAGAGAAAAGTGATATCTCAGGTTCTGAAAAAATTGTTTATACAGATCAGAAAATTGATATGCTGCTTGATTTGTTTAATGATGTACAAATTGTAAAAGAGGTTTCGGTTCCTGAATTTTATATAATTCCTGAAGAATGGTCAATCATTGTTGACAGGATGAAGCTTCATGGAATTGAAGTTGACACTTTAAAAACAGAAAAGATATTTGACGTTAAACGATACCGTTTTACAGAAGTCAAGTTTGCAGAAAATCCGTTTGAAGGAAGGCACAGAGTTTCATTTAATGTAAATGAGTATTATGAAAAAATAAAAATTCCTGCCGGAAGTTTTATAGTAAATACAGATCAAAGAACAATAAGAGTTATTACAAATCTTTTGGAACCGGAAAGTGAAGACTCATTTATTAAATGGGGATTTTTTAATGCTATTTTTGAACAGAAAGAATATTTTGAACCTTATGTTATGGAAAAAATTGCTGCAGAGATGCTTACTGAAAATCCAAAACTAAAAAAAGATTTTGAGGAAAAACTTTCTTCAGATGAAAAATTCAGGAATGACCCCGATGCAAGATTGAATTATTTTTATGAAAGATCTCCCTATTACGACTCGCACCTGAATGTTTATCCGGTTATGAGAGTTGAATAAAGAAGTTAGTATATCTCTTTGGAGAAAATCTAAAACAAAATAATTGTAAATTATTAACTGGTTTATAGCAACATTTTAATAGGAGAGTTAAAATGGAATTTAGAATAGAATCCGATAGTATGGGACAGATAAAGGTTCCTAAAGATAAATATTATGGTGCACAAACTGCCCGTTCATTAATGAACTTTAAGATTGGCGGAGATAAATTCCCACGTGAATTAATTCGCGCGTTTGGCATTCTTAAAAAAGCTGCGGCAATTACAAATAAAACTCTGGGAATACTCTCTGATGAAAAAGCAGATTTAATTGTTCAGGCTGCTGATGAAGTTATTGAAGGGAAACTGGATGAACATTTCCCTTTAGTTGTCTGGCAAACCGGAAGCGGAACCCAGACTAATATGAATGCCAATGAAGTAATTTCAAACAGAGCTATTGAAATTTCAGGGGGAGTTTTAGGAAGCAAGAAACCTATTCATCCAAATGATGATGTAAATAAAGCTCAATCATCAAATGACACTTTTCCTACTGCAATGCATATTGCAGCTGTTGAAGAAATTCACAGAAGACTTATCCCTATGTTGACAAAACTAAAAGATGCTCTTGCAAAAAAATCAGGTGAATTTAGATCAATTATAAAAATCGGAAGAACTCATCTGATGGATGCTGTTCCTTTGACGCTTGGTCAGGAATTTTCCGGGTATGTACAAATGCTTATAAATGGTTTAGAAAGAATTAATGGAGCGCTTCCAAGACTTTATGAACTTGCATTAGGCGGAACAGCAGTAGGTACAGGTTTAAACACTCATCCTCAGTTTGCTGTGAAAGCTGCAGAAAAAATTTCAGAAATTACCGGGAAGCCATTTATATCTGCAAGAAATAAATTTGAAGCTCTTGCAACCCACGATGCTTTGGTTGAGTTACATGGCGTTTTAAAAACATTAGCTGTTTCTTTAATGAAAATTGCAAATGATGTACGCTGGCTTGGTTCAGGTCCGCGCTGCGGATTAGGCGAAATTCATCTTCCGGAAAATGAACCGGGAAGTTCTATTATGCCAGGAAAAGTTAACCCCACACAATCTGAAGCGATGACTATGGTTTGTGCACAGGTTTTTGGGAATGATGTTGTAGTTAATTTTGGCGGGGCAAGCGGGAATTTTGAACTCAATGTTTTTAAACCGGTTATTATTTTTAATGTTCTTAATTCAGTCAGACTTCTTTCTGACGCTTGCGAAAGTTTTACAGATAATTGTGTTGTCGGTATTGAAGCAAATGAAAAAAATATTAAAAAACATCTTGATAATTCTTTAATGCTTGTGACTGCTCTAAATCCGCATATAGGTTATGATAATGCTGCTAAAGTGGCTAAGAAGGCACATCTTGAGAATAAAACTTTAAAAGAGGCTGCCGTTGAATTAGGTTTGCTTACTGCTGAAAAATTTGATGAGTTGGTCAGACCTGAAAAAATGATATGGTCTTCAGCAAAATAGATTAATTTGAATTAGGGTTTTACTCATTTGTTTTAATTAACAGGGCAAAGTAAAATAAATCTTCAAAGAAATGAATGAAGTTATTCTGAATATCTATTTAATTATTAATAATGGAAATGTGATAGAATTCCGGGTTGTTGCTTATGAAAGAGAAGGGGGAGATGATAGAAAAATTGAATTCCTGAAAAGCAAAGCTGTAGAGGATTTTGAAAAAGCTTACAAGTTCAATGCGCCAACAAATGAAAAAGGAAATTTTATGCCGTATAGAAAATTTGCAAGGCTTGAATCAAGGGGAAGACAATATGAACTGTTTGAAGAAATATTTAAAAATTTTAATGTACCTGAAAATCCATTAATATGCGTTACGCCTGTCCTTGATGGAAAAATTTTGGCGGGTTAGAAATTTGTCAATAGGAAACCTTCATACCATTCCTGATATCTACTTTACTTTATGCAACATTTAGTAACAATAATTTTTTTTATCTTTTTTCAATTTTTAATACACTTTTCCGAAGGAATAAAATTGCATAATCCAAAACATCCACTCACTCAAAAACATATTGAATATCTTAAAAGACTTAATGACCTTGATAAATATTATTCTGATAAACAGCTTGGTTCTTTTATAAAAGATGGAAAAACTTTTTTCAGGCTATTCTCACCCGGAGCAGAAAATGTTTTTTTAATTACATTTAATCAGTCTGAGGATACTTCCGGTCCTGAATATGAAATGATAAAAGATGAAAATGGTGTCTGGGAAACATCTTTGGATGGAGAAAATTATGACCTTTATTATGGTTACTTACTGAAGCATCATGGCAAAAAGTTCGATCATAATATAGTTTGCCTGGATCCTTATGCAAAGGCAGTAACAACATTTACAACTTACGGCAGCCCGAGAAAAGCAATTGTTACTAAGGATAATAATTATGATTGGGAGGGAGATGAGTGGGTTTCCAGAGATTGGAAGGATTTAATTATTTATGAAATGCATATCAGGGACATGACAATACATCCTTCATCAGGGGTGAGTAATAAAGGAACTTATATAGGACTTACAGAAGAAAATCGGCGGGGAGGAATAGACTATATCTACGGTCTGGGGGTAAATATGGTTGAACTTCTCCCTGCCCAGGAATTTGCAAATATCGAAATACCATTTAAAAAACCTTTTATGGGGAGAGAAAATAACTGGAACCCTTATGAACGGAATCATTGGGGATATATGACCGCTGCTTTTTTTTCTCCTGAAGCTTACTATAGTGAACCTGTGAATGAAATTGAATGGAATAAATGGCAGGGTAAAGATGCCAGGGCCATAAATGATTTTAAAGATATGGTTAAGGCATTTCATAAAAAAAGAATCGGGGTGATTATGGATGTTGTTTATAATCATATCTCGGAATATGAAACCGGTAATCTCAAAGAAATAGACAAAGAATATTATTTCAGACTTGATTCAAGGGGACACTTTAAATCCGAAAGCGGAACAGGCAATGATTTACGCACTGAAAGACCAATGTTGAGGAGAATGATAATTGAAAGTATCATTTATTGGATGAAAGAATATCATGTTGATGGCTTCCGCTTCGATCTTGGAAAACTCGTTGACTGGAAAACTGTAGAAGAAATTATTAAGGAAGCAAAAAAAATAAATCCAAATGTAGTTTTTGTTTGTGAACCATGGGGAGGCGGTTATGACCCTGCCGGATTTTCTTTGAGAGGATGGGCAAGCTGGAATGATCAGATTCGGAATGGTGTTAAAGGAGAAAATCCTGTTAATGGTCTTGGTTGGATTTTTGGAAAATGGTTTGATAATAATAATCCCGGAAGAATAAAAAGCTATGTAAAGGGAACTCTTAGCAGAGATAAAGATGGTCTTTTCAAAGCACCGGAACATTCTGTTAATTACATGGAATCTCACGATGGTTATACCTTAGGGGATTTTATAAGAATTGGATTAAAGGATGCGGATCCGGATAAGGTTATTAAAGATGTGGAAAAGTTTATAAAGTTAACACCGGCCCAGTTAAAACTTAATAAGCTCGCAGCATTATTTTTAACTACAGCTCAAGGTATGCTAATGATCCATGCAGGTCAGGAATTTGCAAAAGCAAATATTATTTCACAAGACACTAATGCCCCGGATTCACTAAAAGGAATGATTGATCATAATTCTTACAATAAGGATAATGCAACTAATTACATTAACTATGAACATGTAAAAATTAACGAGGAGCTTGTTAATTACTACAAAGGACTGATTGAATTACGCAATACTTATCCTGCTTTTAGAAGAGCCGAATATGAAGATATAACTTTTTATGAAATAAAGGATAATGATTTTGCGCTGGGGTTTCATATTTCTTATGAGGAAGATGAATTCATTGTTCTTCTCAATGCCAACCCCACAAAAAAAGAGGAATTTCTTTTACCTGATGAAACGTGGGATATTTTTGTTAATAAAGATAATGCAGGAATAAAAACTCTTGAGTCTATCACAAAAAAAATAATTCTTGAACCATCAACAGGTATGGTATTAAAGAAGGTTTTAAATAAAAAAGGTACCATCACCTTTAGCAACAGTACCTTTAAATCATATTTATCTGGGTCGTTTACCGGCTTTAATATCTCTGCAGGCACCGCATAATTTCCTGTTGCCTTTGCCGGACACTTTTAAACTTTTCTTAATACTTTTACCAGCGGAACAATCGCTGAATATATGATACACGCTTCCCCCTTTTGAGTAGTAAGGACTGGCTGCTCTTGCCATTAGCACCCTCCATCTTGTTAGTTGTAAAGATTGTTTAAGAACCTTTATAGAACCTATAAAAAGTTTTTGAGTAATGCAATATTTTTTTTACTAAACTTATTAATCAAGAAGCAAAATTAAGGGCACCGGGGCAGCAGGGAACATGAAAAAACAGGATGGGGATTAAGCGAAAAGAGTTTCTCCAGTTTTCTTCTTTCGTCTGATAGATGGAATGCTTGTTTCCGTTATTGAAATGAGTTTAATATTCTTCTTTACCTCATCTTCAAGCAGCTCAATAAGCTGTTTTACCTTTTTATAATGTCTGGAGGGAATACCAAGAAAAAGCTGGACTTTCCGGTTACTGAATTTTGTATGCCTTGTAGCAAGGAAAGTAATTTTCTCCAGCAGCCTGGGATTATTTAATTCTTCAGATGCCAATGAAAGACCTATTGCATAATCTCTTTCCTGCCTGGCAATTATATCTATTTCATATTCACCAACTTTTCCGGGCTCCGGGAGGTATGTACCATATTTTCTTTTTACAGTCATATACCCAAGCTTCCAGAAATTCTTTACGAGAGTATCAATATATTTTCTTTTATCTAACATTTTCTAATCCTCTTAGTTAATCAGATTATTTATTCTTATCAGCGGTGAAAATCTTGATGCATTTAATATTTTAATATTTGCTATCCTGTTGAATTCAAATTTCTTAACTTCGTTAGAATTATTAGGTCTTCCGTAAATAACTTTTTTACCGTTTCTTTCAGTCATTATATAATAAGGTTCGAGTAATATTTCTGTTAAACCATATAGAAACCTAATTTTGTTCCTGTTATAAATTGCTGATGAAAAAATTTCAGTTTTCATTTGAAGCTCCTTAATTAAAATATCTTATAATACCTTTAACTTTTCCTGCAAGAGAAAAGTTTGAACTATTTTTAACTTCAATCGGCTGATAACAATCATTTGCCGGAAGTAATCTTATTCCACCATTTTTGTTTTCAAATGTTTTTACTGTTGCTTCATCATCAATCAATGCTACAACAATATCTCCATTTTTAACTTCAGTTGAGGGAACTACGATCACAAAATCTCCTTCAAAAATTCCTGCATTGATCATACTATCGCCTTTAACTTTTAATGCAAAGCAATTATCATTTCTTCTGATGAGAGCAGGATCAATTATAAGCGAGCCTTCAATATTTTGTTCAGCTAAAATTGGTGAACCGGCTGCAACTCTGCCGATAATAGGAACTTTGGCGAAAAGTTCATTCTTTTCTAAAACCGGTATATCATTATTCTGAAGAGTGGAAATCCCTCTGCTTGCATTACTTGAAATTTGAAGGTAACCTTTTTTTACCAGGGCATCGAGATGTTTTTTTACTCCAAAGGTTGAAGACATCCCGAATTGCTTGGCTATTTCCCTTATTGTAGGAGGAAATCCATTATCTTCCCGGTAAGAATTGATAAAGTTTAAAATTTCCTCTTGTCTATCAGTTAATTCTTTTTTCATTATAGTGCTCATTTGTTCACCACTAATATAGTGAACAGATGTGCACCTTGTCAAGGGGTTTTAAAAAATTATTTTAAAATTGGTAGGAATTATCGAGTAGTTTAAAAAGTTTTCTTCCAATCATATAGTTGTCCATTATTCCTTCAAATTCTTTTTCACCGGAACCTTTTGTAAAAATACCAACCATATCTGCTGTATGATGTTTTGTAGAAAAGGTTAAATCAACTTTACTTCCATCAAGATTTCCATTGACAATATTCATTCCGCCGGTTTCATGATCTGCAGTTACGAGAACAAGTGTTTGACCATCTTTTTCTGCAAAATCCAAAGCAGCGTTAATTGCTGTATTAAAATCTTCCATTTCAGATAGAAGATAATTTTCATCGTTTGCATGACCAGCCCAATCAATCTGCGAACCTTCAACCATCAGAACAAAACCATTATTTTGTTTGCTCAAATAATCCAGGGCTATTTTTGTTAAATCTCCAAGGGAATAATCTCTCTCTTCTGCTTTAGGTAAACCTTCAGGTTCAAACAATGCATAAAATTTATTTTTTGGTGCAATGTCTTTTAGCTTATTATAAGTATTATAAAAAGTGTAACCATTATCTTTAATTTTTGAGATAAGATTTATCTCATCGTTTCTTTCACCCCCCAAAGATTTTGGAGTAAAAAATTTTGTTCCTCCGCCAATAAATAAATCAGTTTTTCCGTCAGTTTCTTGTTTTGCAATTTCAAGCTCTTCACTTCTATCTTTTACATGAGAAACAAATGCAGCAGGCGTGGCATGAGTTATAGAACAAGTAACTACTATACCGGTTGACTTCTTAAACTTCTCAGCAAGCTCAAAAATTGTAAATAAAGGTTTATTCGTTACAGGATTAACTGAAATAGCCAGATCATTTGCACTATAACCTGTTGCGATAGCTGTTGCTCCTGCACCTGAGTCGGTTATAAGATTATCTGCAGAACGTGTGACCGAAAAACCTGTTGTGGTAAATCTCCTGAAAAGGATCATTTTTTATTGATAATACTGATGCAGAAACATAATCTACTCCCATTCCATCCCCTATTAATATAATTATGTTCTTTGGAGGCTGATCAGAATAAACATTTACAGCAAGAAGAAGGATAAAGAAGAACCTTTTCACAAAACTTCTGCACCCTGCTTAATTATATAGGTTAACCAGTTATAGGTATCTTCTTTTCTTCCGAATTGAATTCCGGTTATCTCATCAAAAAGTTTAAGAGCAAGATCTCCCGGCTCGCCATTATTTATAGTCATATCTATATCCTTATATGTAAGCCATCCAACTGAAGAAATAACAGCTGCAGTACCGGTTCCAAAAATTCCAAGCACATTATCTTTATTGTATTCATCAATTATTTCATCCATAGAAATTAATCTCTCAGAAACTTTTTCTCCCCAGTCATTTAAAAGTTTTATAACAGATTTTCTTGTAATTCCCGGCAAAATGCTTCCGGTTAATTTTGGTGTTGCGACCTCATCTTTAAATCGTACAAAAATATTCATTGTTCCGACTTCTTCAATATATTTAAGTTCCACGGCATCCATCCATAATACCTGTGTATAACCTCTTTGTCTAGCTTCTTCTCCGGCGAGAAGGCTTGCGGCATAATTTGCAGGGGCCTTGCATTCACCCAAACCTTTTCTAATAGCTCTAACGTATTCATTTTGAGCAAGTATTTTTACCGGTTTAAATCCTTCAGGATAATAAGCCCCTACAGGAGATAAAAGAATAATAAGTTTATATTTTGATGCGGGCTTAACTCCCAATACGGGATCCGATCCGAACATAAAAGGTCTTATATATAATGATTCTCCCTCTCTGGAAGGAATCCAATCTTTATCTATCGTTACAAGCTCTCTCAGTACATTTAAAATAAATTCCGGATTAACTTCCGGGATGCACATTCTTTTTGCAGACCTGTTTAATCTTTTTATATGTTCATCGGGGCGGAACATTACAATATCATCATCTGCTGTTCTGAAAGCTTTTAATCCCTCAAAAATAGATTGACCATAATGAATAAACATTGTGGCAGGATGAAGTGAAAGATTATTTACTGGTTTTATTGTTGGATTATGCCATCCGTTTTTTACATCATAATCCATTTCAAACATATGATCTGTAAACACTAAACCAAATCCTAAAATATCCGGCAAAATAACCTTGCCTCTATTTTCTTTCAGCTGATATTTAATTTTTTCCATGTACTTTTCCTTATCAGTTTAAGGTGAATATTTAATCTTTTATTATCTTTTGGGTAAATTCAGTATATAGTCAATAAATATTCCAACATATTTCAAAGTTAATATAAGATAATAATTTAAAATTTAACAGTAGAATCTTATGGCACAAATATTTAAAAAACTTGGTCTTGCAATAACTTTTTCTCCAACAGGAAAGGCTCTTTTAAAAGAAACAAAAAGATTAAGAGAATTATTTAATTCCGGACTCATTTTAATCCATGTCGGGGATAGAACGTCAGAAAATGAGAAACTGTTAAACGAGGTTATTATGAATGCCGGGATTAATAATAGCGATGCTGAAATTATCTCTGCCTCAGGCGACCCGGCAGGCACGATAATAAAATTAAGTAAAAAGGCTAACGTTGATCTCTTAATTACAGGGGCTTTGGAAAAAGAAACATTCATAAAATATTATATTGGTTCTGTTGCTAGAAAAATAATGAGAGAAGCTCCCTGTTCATCTTTAATTTTGAAAAAACCTTCTGAAAACCCGAAACCTTTTAAGAAATTTTATGTCTCAACAGATTTTTCGCCGGAGAGCGAAAGAGCTATAAAACTTACTTATAATTTTGCTCTGCTTGAAAATGCAGAAGAGTTTGTAATTATCAATGAATTACACCGGGGCTTGCAAGTACAATTTTAGATTTAGTATCGCTAGAAGAACTTGAATCTATGAAAACACAATGGCAAACCGAGGAGGAAGATAAGATGAAATTATTTTTAAAAGAGCTTAACCTGAAGGGAATAAACATTAAACAACATTCTTTATATGGAAAAGACCATTCTTGGTGCTTTCATTCTTGGTATAGCAATCGGCGATTCTGTTCATATTAAAGAACAAACAAGGGAAGTTATTCAGCAGTTCATCCAAAATATTTTTGCCCCGCTGTTTTTTGTTTCAATTGGACTAAGAGTAAACTTTATTTCTAATTTCGATTTAGCGATTGTGCTTGCACTTTTAATTCTTGCTTTTGTTGGAAAAGTTACCGGCTGTGGTCTGGGGGCAAAACTAAGTGGTCTAAAAAATAACGATGCACTTGCCGTAGACTTTGGAATGAGCTCGAGCGGCGCAATGGGAATTATAATTGGGGTTCTTGCTTTGCAGTATGGTTAATTGAGAATAATGTTTTTATCGGTCTCGTTATTATGGCATTGTTCACTTCAATAACGGGCGCTCCTTTGATGAATATTTTCCTGAAGAAAAAATTTTCACTTGAAAATCTTCTTAAACCTGAACTTGTTTTTTTCACCGATGTAAGTAGTAAAGAAGAAATAATTAATTTCTTAACAGGAATAGCAGCAAAAAATCTTAACCTGGATTCTGATAAGATTTATAAAGAAATTATTGATCGTGAAAATTCTAATCCAACCGGAATTGCGAATTACCTGGCAATTCCTCATACAAAGATTAAATCTTCAAAACCAATAATTACAATTGCAGTAAATAAAAATGGAATTGATTTTAGTTCAACCGATGAACTTTCTTCAAGAATAATCTTTCTTCTTTTAACTCCGGAAGAGGATAATGAAATTCAGTTAAAGCTACTCTCGGAGATAGTAAAGAAGTTCAAAAACAAAGGAAAAGTTGAAGAGCTTTTGCTTGTAAAAAATGAAAAGGAACTTATAGAGAAAATGAAAGCAATCAGCTAAGGATTAGCATCCACAGGAGATAATCAAGAATAAGTATTAATGCAGCAGATAAAACAAAAGACCGGATTGTTGCGAGTCCCACTCCTTCGGCACCTCCCTGAGTTCTGAATCCGATATGACATCCCAGCAAAGAAGTAACTCCGCCAAAGAAAATAGTTTTAACCAAACCACCCAGGAAATCTGAGAAAACAAAAAACCTTTTCACAGAATTAAAGTAAACGGCAAACGAAACTCCAAGAAAATAATTAGAAACAATATAAGCCCCCAGCACTGCAATTGTGTTTGCAAATGTTACCAGTATAGGCATCATAATAATTGCTGCGAGAAACCTGGGCATAGCAAGATATCTTACGGGATTAATTGCCATTGTTTCAAGAGCATCAATTTGTTCGGTTACTTTCATTGTACCAAGCTCAGCAGCAATTGAAGCTCCCACACGGCCGGCAATTACAATTCCTGTTAACACAGGTCCAAGTTCAGTTATAATTGCTCTGCTTGTAGCCGCTCCAAGGAATGAAAGTGGGGCAATCCCTTTTAATTGGTATGCAGCCTGCCAGGCAGCAACAGCTCCTGTAAACACTGCAATTATTAAAACAAGAGGGAGTGAATTAACCCCGATATGTTCCATTTGAAAAAGAATAAGTTTTCTGCTTCGGGGGATGCGTGTAAAATTTTTTATTATTCCGAATAAAAGGCTTGATACCTGTCCAAACTCCTGTATAAAGTTTAAAGTTGTCTTTCCTATTTTCTGAAAAATTTTCGCAATCATTGAATATATTTCAAACCTCATTTTCAATTTATAAAAAATTTATATGAGTTCTAAGATGAGTGATTAGGTATAAGGTATAAGGTATAAGGTATATAGAGAATGGTTAAGTTATTTTAAAACTTAAGAATTCAGACTTTATACCATATGCCTTATACCCTATAACCCCACAATCTCACACAATGAGATTATTTTTATTTTGCGACACTAAATATGAGACATACTGAGTAGCAATCTTTGATAGTGAAAAATACGTATATAATTTTATGAGATAATGGTATATTTTTAAATCATTAATTTATTTTTATTCTAGCCTTTTTTAGATAAAAAATCATAATATACTTAGCATTATTATTGATATTGCTAATGCAAATCGAGGGCTTTATATATTTATCATATGAATAATTTTTCCGAAATCCAGGGAAGAGAAATAAGAATATCCAAAATACCTGAAGATATACCTGTTGGTATTTTATCATTCAATGCTTACGGTATAATTGATTTTGTTAATTCCGCATTCTCCAAAATGGGGATAATCTATCATTTAAAAACTTCCACAATGATTGGCTCAAACATTTTTGAGAAAGAAATTTTCCCCGGCGTTACAATTAGTGATGATTTAAATGAACTTAAAAATGGTTTCCCCTTTGAAAAAGAAATTAGGAACCTTAAAACCGGTAATGGCTCTGAACTAAGCGTTATTATTAAATGTTCACCCTTTTATGAAAACTACGAATTTGCAGGTGGAATTCTTGTGCTTGAAGACTTAAAAATTATTTCCGGTTCAAGGGAAGAGGATTATTTTAAGATTGAATCATTTAAAAAAATTTCTAACGAGTTTGCTGATCTTTTTTTTATTGTAAACAACCAGGGGGAAATTAAATATTCGTCCGGAAGCAAATTAAATTTACTTTCTTCAAATCAACTTAATAAAAACATCATTAATTTAATTCCAAACCTGCCGGGAAATTTTCATAATATTCTCGCCGATTCACAGGCAAAAGGTGAGGAAAAGAGAATTATTTTAAAGCAGGAAATTAATGGAGAACTTTTTCATTATGAATGTTTTGTAAATCCTTTATCGGCGGAGAGTCCCTCAAAATTTTTAACATGCATTTTTCTTAACATTTCGGATAAGATCAAATCCCAAAATCTTGAAGACAAAGTAAGTTTGTTCGAAACAGTTGCTGATATTGCGTCAGACGGAATAATTGGAATCAGCAGCGAAGGCAAAATTAATTTCTGGTCAAATTCAGTTTTGTCTCTTACAGGTTATGGAGAAGAAGAAACTCTTGGTAATTCAATATGGAATTTTATTCCGGCTATCAGCCAGAAAAGTTTTTATCAACTTAAAGAAGATTTACAGCAGATCCGTTTATTTAAAAAAGAAATTATAATAATTAATAAAACAGGTATTGAAATACCGGCAGAGGCATCTTTCTTTTTAGGTAATGAGAATAATATTCTTATCTCACTTTCTGTTTCAAAAGAACTAAGGGGAGATTTTAAAATTCTGGAAGAAAATTTCCGCAGCCTTGTTACAAAAACGGATGTGATTGTCCTCCGGTTAAGTAAGACGGGTTCGATTGAATATTTAAATCCGGCTTTCACATCACAATTAAATTTTAAAGAAGAGGAAGCAATTGGAAAAAATCTTACGGAGTTTTTAACACCCGGGACAAATATAGATTTTGAATTATTTCAGAATAAATCTTATAACTTCGACCTTGATCTTCTTAATAAACGCGGCGAAAAAATAAATTATTCAGCGAACCTGGTTCCTGTTTTTAATGAAAATGTTTTTGGTGGTTTTAATGTTTATCTAAATAATCTTTCAGGAAAAAAGAAAGAAGAAAAAAATCTCCAGGTATTTAAATTACTATTTGAAAATACCAGAGAAGGAATTGCTGTTGAAAAGAAAGGAAAAATTGTAACAGCCAACAATGCTTTTGGAAAATTGTTCGGATATTCTTTTGGGAATGAAATAGCAGGGAAAGATATTCTCGATTTAACAGCGCCAAATGATGTGTTAAAAGTTGCAGAGTATCTTCAACTGAGCCGGATAAAAAAAGATTTATCCCAGCCGTTTGAATTTTCAGGTAAAAGAAAAAACGGCTCAGTATTTTTTTGTGAATTAACTACATCATCATTCGAGGTTGATGATGAGGGATATTTTATCTTAATAATTAGGGATATCACTGAAAGAAAACACGCTCAGCAGGTTATAAAAGAATCTGAAGAAAAATACAGAAACCTGATTGAGAACATTGATGACTTTTTATATACTCTTGAAAGAAGCAGATTATTTTTTAAACCTGTTTTCTTTACAAATTCTGTAAGCAAGATTACCGGATATTCACAAACGGAAATGCTTGGTGACTCAAGACTTTTACTAAAAATTATTCACCCCGATGATTTGATTGAAGTGAAGGCAGCATTAAAAAATATTTCCAAAAGTAAAACTAAAATGTCTGCTGAATTAGAATTCCGGATTATTAATAAACAGGGAAATATTACCTGGATAAGAAATAAATTAAATGTTTTAAGAAATGAATCAGGAGGAGTGCAAAAAGTTTACGGTTTAGTAAGCGATATTTCCTTAAGAAAAAAAGCTGAAGAGGAATTAAAAAAATCCACAGAAAATCTTGTTAAGCTTAATGAAACAAAAGACAGGTTCATTTCAATAATTTCTCATGATTTAAGAACACCTTTCAGTTCAATTCTTGGTTTTACAGATCTAATACTTAATGATGATACATTAAGTGACACTGAAAGAAACCAGTATGTTAGCTATATCCAGGAATCTTCCAATTCAATGCTTTCACTTGTAAATTCTCTTCTTGACTGGACAAGGCTGCAGACGGGAAGAATACGTTTTGAACCCGAAAAGATTGATGTTTATGAGACAATCATAAAATCAATTAATGCTCTTAGCGGAGCTGCATTTCAAAAAAATATTTCTCTAAATTCGGAGGTTCAGGAAAATTTATTTGTATATGTAGATGAAGATTTAATTGTACAGGTTTTTAATAACCTCATCTCCAACGCAATAAAATTTACCAGGGAAGGCGGAAGCGTAACGATCTCTGCTATACCTTCGCAGCATGCAAGGTTCTATGAATTTTCAGTTAAAGACACCGGTGTGGGAATACGATCTGAGGATGCAAAAAAACTTTTTGGTGTTGATACAAAGTTTACAACCGAAGGTACAGCCGGTGAGAAAGGAACAGGATTAGGACTTTCGCTTGTAAAAGAAATTATTGAAAAACATGGGGGCACAATTAGAGTTGAAAGTGAATTAGGAACAGGAACCAATTTCTTATTTACACTCCCAGTTGCTGCGGCAAATATTTTGCTTGTTGATCCGAACACAACCGACAGAATTTTGTATTCAAAAATTCTTAAGCATATTACTTCCGACTATAATGTTGAGACGTGCACAGAATGGCAGTGAAGCTTTGAGTAAAATTGTTGATTCAACTTATGCACTTATTATTACAGAACATAATATGCCTGTTATGGGAGGATATGATCTTGCTCTTGAATTAAAAAAACTTGATCTCAAGGTTAAACCTCCGGTTATTGTTCTAAGTAATTCAATTAACCGTGAGATAATGGACGACTATAATAAAATCAAAATTGAATATGTTTTTCAAAAACCTGTTAATTTAAGCTTATTCAAACAAGCAGTAGAAAAAACACTTCATCAGGGCTTAAAGTAAATTTAAAAAATAAGTTTACTTTTCTTCGATACTTTCCAGTGTATGCTTGCAAACTTCTTCACCCCAATCAGGATGAATCTCACTTGCGGGTACAAAATTTATAAATTTCTCTTCAGCTTCTTTAAAAATAGGAAGAGCTTTCACTTTTCCCCCACCGAACTGTTCAGGTGTGTAAAGAATATTTTGCGCATATAAAAAAACCGGTCTTGGATTTGAAGGATCGAGTTCTTTTGCTTTGTTGATCATATTAGAAAATACAGGTCCATATTTCATCCACCGGTTTTGTGGATCAACAATTAATCTTCCCTGAGAAATCATTGCTTTCACGGTATAAATTTCGGAGTTATCCGGTTCGAGAGAATCTGCAATTGAAATTAGAAGATCAGCTTTATCCAGATATGAATCTTTCTTTTCAACAGCGCTATCTAAAAAAATTGAAACCGATATTAAATATGAGGCATAATAATAAGGAAGCCATTTATCTTTTTCAGCATTTGCAATTCTTTCAAAACTGTTGGCAATAAGCTGAAACGAAGCAGCAGTTTTCGCTGTATCAATCATTGCCAGGTTTTTTTTCATAGCTGCTATATATTTATCATCATCTGCATAGGAAAAGCAATAAGATATCAAAACCAATAAAAGAAATAATGATTTTTTCATGGTAGTTCCTTTTTTTAAAAATAATTTGTACAAAATATTTAATCAGTTAATAAATTCACTTCCTATAGAAATAAAAACTCCAAGGAATGCAGAACGTAAAACGGGAGGTATAATTGCTTCCCTGTAGTTTCCATCAGTTGAATACGTGTAACCAAATATATTGCTGAAGCCCAAAATGTTTGTAATAGAAAAATAAACCACAGTAAAATTCCCGAAAAGATTTGTAAGGTAACTGCCGTTAAAACTAAGATTGTTATAATTTTTTGTTTTATCTCCATTAAAAACAGGGTTGTTTGGATTATAAAACGGTCTTCCTGTTGCGAAAGAATAGGTTAGTCCTATGCTCGTTGTTATTTCAGGGATCCATTTTTTAAATACGATTGATAAAGTGTGTGGTGTTGCAAATGTTGGAGAAGCAAGTGTGGGGAAATCCCTGTAATCTCTTTTGGTATCTAAGTATGAATATGAAACCCAGTAATCAACCAAATGAAAAGTTTTTTTATCTCTCCAGAAAACATCAATTCCTTTTGCATAACCACCGCCGGTATTATTGTATTTTGGAAATTCAGACATATCTTTTGGAAAAGTTTCCTGTTTTACAAGATTATCATAATCTTTATAATATCCTTCAACCCTGAAAGTATAATTCTCATTTATATATTGATAGTTAAGGATATAGTGAATTGCTTTTTCAAAACCCAATCCCAAATTACCATGAAGGAATTCATCTTCGGGTGTTTGATAGAAATGACCGTAAGCAAAATTAATTGTACCGAATTTTCCAACTCTGTAAGCGAGTGATGTTCTTGGCGCAATGTTAGTTTTATTAATGATGTTAACTTTTTCAAAACGTAAACCTAACCTTGCAGCAAAATCATTTGTTATAAAAATATCTGTCTCCGCATACCCGGCGTAATATGTATTATCGAGCTTCCTGTTAAACTCATTAAAGGATTCATCTGTCTTTATACTGTGTGCTTCTCCGCCGAAAGTGATAAAAGAATTCCCGGTTAAATTTTTACTAACGGTTACTTTTGATTGAATCCGTTTTTCATCTGAATTAATTAAATCACCTGCAAGATTTAAATCTCTCCCGTCATTTGAATAAGAAACTCCGGAAAAGAATGTCCAATCATCTCCAAAGATTTCATCATAGCTTGTATTTAAATAATAATTATGGTCATTAAGTTTAAATGGATCCTTTACTGTTGGGTTATCAACATTATTTATATTTAAAAAAAGATCTCCGGATGAATATGAAGTAAAAAGTTTGAAAATTCCTGTTGAAGATGTTTTCTGCCTGAAGACAATATTTCCATCAATACCTCTCGGTGCTCGTATCCAATCAGTTCTTTGCTTCTGAACTTCGAAATAAGGTTTAAGATCATAATATCCTATTTCCCCTGAGAGAGAAGTGTTTTCCCATCGCTGTGTATGAGAACCGCCGAGACCTACCGCCATAATATTAATTGCACTTTGGGTAGAAGGTGCTATATCAGAGCTATTAAGGATTAAAGCTGATGAAAGTGCCTGTCCGTATTGCGCCGAATAACCACCTGTACTGAAGATTGTTCCTTTAAATATGAAAGGGGAAAATCTTCCGCGTGAAGGAATATCGGGTACGCTTGAGTAATATGGATTCTGAACAACCATTCCATCAATAATTGTTTTTGATTCTGCTGCGGAACCGCCGCGGACGAACAGACCTTCAGTTTCACCAATAGTTTGCGTACCTGGAAGAGTTTGTAAAACTCCGTAAATATCAGCCTCGGCACCTGCCGTTGTTACAATATCAAGAGGTCTGAGTATAACAGATTTTTTTTCATCGCTTGCTTCAAATGAGCCCGCTGAAATAACAACCTGATCCAGTTCGCTTGCTTCTTCTTCCAAAATAAAATCAACTGTAACATTATTTCCGCTTAAAGTAACACTCTTCTCTGTAGTTTTAAAACCGATATAACTAACAACGAGAACCTGTTCGCCTGTTTCAAGAGATGTAAAAGAATAATTTCCTTTTTCATCTGTTGAAATTCCGTCATAAGTATCTTTTAAAAAAACATTTGCTGAAAAAAGCGGTTCGCCATTTTTAGATGTTACTTTACCGGATATTATTGTTTGAGCAAAAGAAATATTTGCTAATCCAATAAGAACAAGTAGAATATATCTCATTAAACACCAGGATTTTTTTATTACGAAAGTTAAATTAAGATTATATGGATTGAAACTAAAAATAGGTGAATGGAAGAATTCAGTAGATTAAAGGAATTAATCAGAGAATAAAAATTTTTTCTATTTCCCTTCAAGCCCATGTTTTTTGAAGAGATCGGCATATTTTTTAAACACAGTTACTTTTATCTTCTCAATTTCTTCAACAAATTCTATAAGTGTTAAGTCACCGCCGTAATGAAAATAATAATCAGTTAAAAGATGAATATATTTTTCTGTTAGCTTTGAGATTTTATCAAAAGAAATGCTGGTATTCTTTCCAAGGTCATCAAAACTTTTTTCTTCTTCCGGTCTTATAAGCTCTTCTTCGCTTAAAGTTGAGAAGTCATCAACTTTATTTTCAAGTTCTCTGTGAACAGCCCAATTAGCTGCGAGCTGGAAAAGAGTTTCAATTACTTTGTTTAATTCTCTTTCCCTTTCATTCCTGAGGCTTTCCAGTTTTTTCTTATCTCTTTCAAGTGAAATGGATTCAATTTCAAATTTTTTTAGTAATGCTGTAATATCATTTTGTTTTTCGGTTTCGGATATCATATCCTTAAATTTAAAAACAATTTTCTCATTGAAAGCAATATCATAATCATTATTAATCCCATTGCTGAGAAGTAGTTCTATAATCTCCGCTTTCATTTCAGGAAAGCGTCTTTCAAGAAATTCTTCAGTAAGACTAAAAGTATCATCGCATTCTTCAGGACTATTAATAAGACTCACCAGGTACGATCGTAACTTCAGAAGTATATAAAAAAGATCAGGTTTATCAGACATTTATTAACTATTTTAAATGATTAATTAAATTTCATAAACAATAATAAAGATTTATTTTGTTTAATTCAGTAACACAAAACTATAGAATAATATTTAAATTAAGGCGATAAATAAGGGGATATTATTTATTTGTGTTCAATAATAAATTAAACATATGAATTTTTATCCCTTTGGATTCTTCATAAGATATTCATTTTGTTTAATCATAGCTTTTTTGTTTTACGCCTGTGCTGCTTCCAATTCATTTTACCTGGAATCAGCAGATAAGAAATATATTTCCGGAGATTATGAAGGTGCTATTTGGGATCTTTCAAGATTTATAGATTCTGAACCACATAATTTTAATGCCTTTTTTAAAAGAGGAAAAGCATACAGCAGGATTGATAAACATATTCTTGCTATTGAAGATTATAATAAAGCTATTGATTTAAACAACACACTTTCACAAGCTTATTTAAATAGGGGAATTGAATTCATCAATATGGAAAATTACAGAACGGCACTTGATGATTTTAATAAAACTATTGATCTCAATCCCGAAACAGATCTGGCATATTTCAGCAGAGGTTATGTATGGAGTTTACTTGGTAATTCTGAAAACGCACTTAAAGATTATACCAAAGCGATTGAAATAAATCCGGAATATGTTCAGGCATATGTAAACAGGGGAAACTTAAAAAGTTATAAAAATGATTTTAACGGAGCGATTGAAGATTATACAAAAGCAATTGAAATTAATCCTGGTGAAGCTAATGCTTTTATTAACCGTGCAGGAGATAGAGCAATTACAGGAAATATAAATGGTGCAATTGAAGATCTTACAAGAGCAATTCAAATTCATTCTACATATACTGAATTATACTTGCAGAGAGGAGAAATGAGAATGATTGTTAATGATTTTATTAATGCAATTAAAGATTTTGATTTAGTAATAAAAGATGATTCAACAAACGCCACCGCTTATTTCAAACGAGGAATTTCTCTTATCAAAACAGGGAATAAAAAAGAGGGATGTGGTAGTCTTGTTAAGTCAGGTGAGTTTGGATATATTCAGGCTTATGAGGAGATACAAAATAACTGTAAATAAATGTTTAATAGTGCAATTAAAATACTTAATACTGATTTGACATATCCATGGAGTTCGTTCATTTTCTTGACATTATTTTTAGTTAAGTTTAACTTTACACGCTTTATCATTTTTGAGAAATAATTTGCGCAAAACAGAAAAGCAATCCGATGAAAAATTACAGGAAAACTTAAAAAAAGCTGGTGAAATACCCCGCCATATTGCTATTATTATGGATGGAAACGGGCGGTGGGCGCGCAAAAGAGGACTACCAAGAGTTGCCGGGCATAAAAGGGGAGTTGAAACTGTTAGAGATATTGTTGAAGCTTGTGCCCAGGTAGGAGTTAAATTCCTTACTTTATATACCTTCTCAACTGAAAACTGGAAAAGACCAAAGGATGAAGTTTCTACATTAATGAGACTTCTTCTTAAAAGTCTTAAAGATAGAGCAGATGAACTGAACGAAAATAATATCAGGCTAACAACAATTGGAGATGTAAACGCTCTTCCGGAAGTTGTTCAGGATAGATTGAATGAAGATATTGAAAGAACGAAAAACAATAAACGTATGACTCTAAATCTTGCTTTAAGTTACAGCGGCAGATGGGAACTTTTGGAAGCGATAAAAAGTATTGGTCGCCTGATTGAACAAAATAAATTAGGCATAGAGCAAATTAATGAACAGCTTATTTCCGAATCATTAACTACAAAAAATATTCCCGATCCGGATCTTTTAATAAGAACTTCCGGTGAATTCAGAGTTAGTAATTTTTTATTATGGCAGATTGCTTATACAGAATTTTTTATTACTGATGTTTACTGGCCGGATTTTTCCAGAAAGCATCTTTATGAGGCGATAAGAAATTTTCAGGGAAGAGAGAGAAGATTTGGGAAAATCAGTGAACAAATTAAACAGAACGAAAAAGGCATAACTAATGTTTCAAACTTCCCTAAAGAAATTGTCTAAAATATTTTTCTTTACATTTATAATACTGTTAAGCATAACCGCATACTCACAGGTTAGAAGTTTAAAAGTGCTTGGCATCTCTGTAGAAGGTAATAAATCTGCCGATGCAGGAACTGTTATTGCAAGCAGCGGAATTAAGGTTGGTGATGAGATTCAGGTACCGGGAGATAAAACTCTTAATGCCATCAGAAATTTATATGCACTGAATGTTTTTTCAGATATCCAGATTATTATAGATAAAGAAGTAGGCGACGGGGTTTTTTTATTAATAAAAGTTACTGAATATCCCCGGATAGAAAGAACAGTAATCGAAGGCAATGATGAAATAGATACTGATGATATTGAAGAAAAAATAAGTTTTGTAAGGGGAGCAATTTTAAAACCAAATGAAGTAGCAAATCTTAAACAAAAAATCCTCGCTCTTTATGAAGAAGAAGGATTTCTTAATGCAAAGATCACTGAAAAATATTATAACTTTTACAGAGCAGATACAACTGAAGATGGAATCGAAGTTACCTGGCAGAATCAAAAAGATTTGTCTGATGAACATACAATCCTTTATGAGGATAAAGATATAATTTATACAAATCTAATTGACAGGATTAAAGACAGGGTTTTGTTGAAATTTGTAATTAAAGAGAATGAAGAGGTTGTTGTAAGAGAAATTGAGTTTACAGGTAATGAAGCATTTGATGATGATGATCTTTATAGCGAAATGGATGAAATTTCCATAGCAAGATGGTGGAAATTCTGGAGCAGTGCAAAATTCAAAAAAGAAGGATTTAAAAAAGACGAAAAGCTTATTAAAGATTTTTATTTAAAAAACGGTTACCGCGATGCTGAAATAATTTCAGATTCACTTGTTTACTATAATGATAATCGCGATTTAAAAATCGTCATAAATGTTTATGAAGGACCTCAGTACAAAATCAGGAATATTGAATGGGAAGGTAATACAATTTATCCTGATAAAGTTCTTACCGAAAGATTGGATTTTTCTAAAGGTGATATTTTTAATTACGAAAAGTTTCAAAGAAATTTATACGGCAATGAACAGCAGACAGATGTAAATGCTTTATACCAGGATAATGGATACCTAACATTCAGGTTAACTCCTTCTGAAATTAAAGTTGCACCCGATTCAATTGATGTAATTATACGACTTGAAGAAAGGAATCAATTTAGAATAGGGCAGGTTAATATTGAAGGGAACACAAAAACAAAAGACAAAGTTATTCAAAGAGAATTATACACTGTGCCCGGGGATTACTTTAACCGCGGTTTGTTATTCAGAAGTATTCAGCAGCTTGCTAATCTTCAGTTCTTTAATGTAGAAAAATTATATGGTCCTCAAGGACTTGATTATAAGCTTCCTAATGACAGCACAGTTGATATAACTTTTAAAGTGGAAGAAAAATCGAGTGATTATCTTAATGCTTCCGTCGGTTATAGTGGCAGTTTTGGTTTTAGTGGTGCTGTGGGTATAACTCTTACAAACTTTTCAATGGCAGAACCATTCTCTCTTGGCGGCGGACAAATTCTGAGCTTCAACTGGCAGTTTGGAGTCGGCAGCTTGTACAGAACATTCACCCTTGGTTTTACAGAACCCTGGCTTTTTGATACTCCTACACTTGTCGGATTTGAAGTTTTTGATACAAGACAGAGATATATTTATGATTTAAGGCAGTCCGGTGGAACAATGAGAGTAGGGCGAAGGTTAAAATGGCCGGATGATTTTTTCTATGTACAGGGCTTATTTAAATATCAGTATAATAATGTTCTTGAAGGACAAAATTTTTACAGAGAAGGAAAATTTAATCAATTTACATTGGGCTCAACAATAAGCAGAAAAAATATTGACAACCCGATTTTCCCTTCACAAGGTTCTAATTATGCATTAGATCTTGAAATGTCCGGAGGTCCGGTATTACCCGGTGAGGTTGATTATTACAAATTAGGTTTTAAAGCTGAGTGGTATAAAAGATTATTCAATACAAGCAGGGTTACTTTTTATACTGTTGCCAATTTAGGATATATGGATGAATTTGTTTCAGGTACTCCGATAAATCCTTTTGAATATTTCTATATGGGTGGAAATGGATTGATAATTGCAACAGAACCTCTTAGAGGCTATGATGACAGAACAGTTGGTCCAAGGAATTCTGCAGGCGATGTAATCGGAGGAAGAGTTATGGCAAGATATACAGCTGAGTTAAGATTTGCATTAACTCTCGATCCAATTCCTATTTATCTTCTTACCTTTGCTGAAGCGGGAAATGTATTTGAAAGTATTGATAAAACAGATATGTTTGATCTTAGAAGATCGGTTGGATTCGGAGCGAGGGTATTGATTAACCCGCTTGGCTTAATAGGTTTTGACATTGGTTATGGGTTTGACAGGAAACTTACGGATGGCCAGGATCCATCCTGGTTGTTCCACTTCCAGTTTGGAAGAGGGTTTTAATTCATAAATAAAAAAAGGAAAACTAATAGTGAAGAAGTATCTTTTAGCATCTGCGTTGATAATATTATCAACAGGTCTTTTTGCTCAGTCGCCTCTTAAGCTGGGCTATGTTGATTCACAGGTTATATTAACACAGTTTTCAGAGGCTATAAAGGCGCAGGGCGATCTTGATGCAATTACAAATAAATGGAGTGCTGCCGTTGACAGTATGACATTAGCATACCAGCAGGCTTTAGGAGATTATAACAAGCAGGCAAACACAATGGCTGAAGAAAAAAAGCTTGAAGCTCAAAAAAAACTAATTGCACAGGAACAGGAAATAATGGACTTCAGGAAACAAAAATTTGGTCAGAACGGGGAAATTTATCAGAAGCAGGAGCAGATATTTGATCCTGTAAAGAAAAAGATTTATGCCGCAATTGAACAGGTTGCTAAAACAGAAGGTATGCAGTTTGTATTTGATAAAAGCGGAGATATTATTTTACTTTATGCTGATGCAGCATTTGATATAACTTTCCAGGTTCTTGATAAACTAAAAAGAGGCAACTAAAAATCTTTGCTTCTTTTTTAGATTTAACAATGGAGTAATCAATGAACAGATTTAAATTATTGATTTCATTTTTTATGCTGCTGCCTGCTTTTGCATTTGGTCAGCTTAAAATAGGTTATGTTGATTCGGATACGATAATGGAAAACCTACCGGATGCACAGGATGCAAGACAAAAGCTTGATGCAATTATCCAGGAATGGCAGACTGATTTAAATAAGCTCGAGAGTGACTGGAAGACAAAGTATGATGATTATGAAAAAAGAAAACTTATCATGACTGATCAGACAAGAGTTGAAGTTGAACAGGAGCTTGTAAAAATGGAACAGGGCATTTCTGAATTCAGAGAAAAAAAATTCGGTACTAATGGCGAGCTTTTCCAGAAACAGGATGAGCTAATGAAACCGGTGCAGAACAGAATATTTAAAGCAATTGAAGAAATTGCACAGGAAGAAGATCTTGATTATGTATTTGACCGGAGCGGCGATATTATGCTTCTTTATGCAAAGGAAGAGCATGATTTAACCACAAAGGTTATTGATAAGTTAAAACTCGAATAAGCTGAATGAATATTAAGCTTGAAGAAGCTGCTGAAATTATTGGTGGTAATATTGTTGGCGATAAGAATATTACCATCAGTAATTTAGCAAAAATTGAAGAGGCACACTCCGGTGATTTAACTTTCCTTTATCTTGATTCTTACAAAAAATTTTTCCAGTCAACTAAAGCCACAGCAATTCTTGTTAAACCTGATTTTGAAAAATCAAGAAATGATATAACATATATTGAAGTTGAAAGCCCCAACAAAGCTTTTTCAAAATTAATTAGCCATTATTTTAAACCTCATTATAATTTATCAGGAATAGATCCATCCGCATTTATACACCCCGATACCGAGGTTGGAGAGAATTCTGCAGTTGGTAAAAATGTTGTTATCTCTGCAGAATGTAAAATAGGCAGGAATGTAAAAATATTTCATAACGCTGTTATATTGGAAAACGTAAGTATTGGAGATAACTCAGTAATTTATCAGAACGTGAGTATAAGAGAAGGTAGCAGGATTGGTAAGAATGTAATTATACATGCAAATTCGGTTATAGGCTCAGATGGTTTCGGTTATGATATGGATGAAAAAAAAGTTTTTCATAAAATTCCGCAGATAGGAATTGTAACTATTGAAGACGATGTGGAAATTGGTTCAAACGTTTCTGTAGATAGAGCTTCTGTCGGTGCAACTGTTATTAAAAGAGGTGTTAAGATTGATAACCTTGTCCAGGTTGCTCACAATGTTGTAATTAACGAAGACTCAATTGTTGCTTCACAAGCTGGGATTGCCGGCAGTTCAAAAATAGGAAAGAATTGTTATTTACTTGGACAAGCCGGAGTTGCCGGACATATTGAACTTGCTGATGATGTAATTATGCATCCACAATCGGGTACCGGTAAAAGTCTTTTGAAACCCGGAAATTATTTTGGCTCACCTGCAAAGGAAATAAAAGAAGCTTTTAAGCTCGAAGCTCATTTCAGAAATCTTCCGGATTACGTTGAAAGAATAAAACAGCTTGAGAAATTAGTTAAAGAACTTCAGGAGAAGCTGGATAAAAAATAATTCCTGCCATCAAATTTTTTTCAATTTGTATTTTCATTTCAATTAAACTAATTGTATTTCACTCCTCATCTTGCTATTTTCAAAATCAAAATTAAGTTGAAATAAAGCTGGATAAATAAATGTTAGAATTGCAAAGGACAATTGATAAACAAGTTGTAATGGCAGGTATTGGATTGCATACTGGTACTGAATGCACAATGACCTTCAAACCTGCACCGGAGAATTTTGGAATAAGGTTTGTTAGAGTTGATCTGGGCGGAAGCCCTGAAATTCCTGCAACTGCAGACAATGTTGTTGATGTATCAAGAGGTACAACACTCGGTATTGGAGATGCAAAAGTTTACACTGTTGAACATGTTCTTGCAGCAATTGTTGGTTTGCAGATTGATAATATTGTAATTGAACTTGATGGGATTGAACCACCCATTGGTGATGGAAGTTCTATCCAATACGTTGAAGCTTTAAAAAGTGCAGGGTTTGTTCAGCAGAAGGAACCAAAGGATTATTTAATAATTGATGAAACTGTTATTTATCATGATGAAAATAAACAGATAGATATTGTTGCCCTGCCGCTTGATAGCTACCGCGTTACTGTAATGGTGGATTACCAGAATCCTGCATTAGGAAGCCAGCACACAGGTTTGTTTGATCTTGAAAAAGAATTTGTAAATGAGTTTGCTCCCGCACGTACTTTCTGTTTCTTGAGTGAAGTTGAAGAGCTTGCGGATCAGGGATTGATTAAAGGTGGTGATATTGATAATGCAGTTGTTATTGTTGACAGGAAACCTACACCGGCAGAATTATAAAATAGGAGTAAACTCGGAATAGAGAGAAATTAGTCCATTGGTGAAAATGGAATTCTCAACAATAAAGAATTAAGATTCAGAAATGAACCAGTCCGCCACAAGCTTCTTGACCTCATAGGAGACCTTGCATTAATTGGTGCTCCAATGAAAGCCCAGATACTTGCTGCAAGACCAGGACATAGAGCTAATGTTGAATTTGCAAAACAGATCAGAAAACTTTACCAGCAGAAAAAGCTTGTTAAGAAATTTCAGTTTGTAAAAAAAGAAGGAGTGATCCTTGATGTTAATGCAATACAGAGAATTCTTCCTCACCGTTATCCTTTTTTAATGGTTGATAAAATAATTCAGCTTGAACTTGAAAAAAAAGTTGTTGGTGTAAAATCAGTTACCATAAATGAACCTTTCTTTGTAGGACATTTTCCAGGACAGCCAATTATGCCAGGCGTACTTATTGTTGAAGCTATGGCACAGACAAGCGGCATATTGATTTTAAATTCACTTCCGGATTTTGAAAAAAAACTTGTCTTTTTCATGCAGATGAATAATGTAAAATTCAGGAAGCCGGTTGTTCCCGGTGATCAGCTTTATCTTGAAGTTGAATTGGTTAATAAAAGAAGCAAAGTTTTTATAATGAAAGGGAAAGCATTTGTAAATGGTGTTCTTGTTGCTGAAGCGGAATTTATGGCAGGTGTTGTTGACCGCGATGCTACTCTCGCATCATAACCGGAATTCCAAAATGATAAAGATTCCTTCCCGAAAATAATGAAGTGGTTTTATCTTAATACCGGCTTTAATACCGGTTATTATAATATGGATTTTGATCTTACACTTGTAAGAAATTGCAGGAATGATGAAGCTTATTTCCGGTTGTATAGATGGGAACCATTCTGTATATCGCTTGGCGCGAACCAGAATTTTAATAACATAGACCGGGTAAAAGCAAAAACAAATAAAATTGATATTGTAAAAAGACCAACAGGCGGAAAATCAATTTTACACGCAGAAGAATTAACCTACTCGGTTATTTTTCCTCTGAATGAAATTTCATCTGTAAGAAATCTTTATTGCGAAATAAATAAAGCTTTACGTGAAGGATTAATCTTATATGATAATAAATTATCAGCCGTTGAGCTTGAATCCAAACAGCCTGATTTAAGGAGCTTTTATAAAAAACCTGGTTCGGAAATATGCTTTGCGGTTTCTTCTAAAAGTGAAGCAAAGTTTTCCGGGAAAAAATTAATTGGAAGCGCACAGAGAAAAATTAATAATATTATTCTTCAGCATGGTTCAATCTTATGTGGAGATTATCATAAAAAGATAATTGATTATTTGAACTTAGAAAGAGAAAACCTTATTAACATAAATAATGAGCTAAATAATAAAACAATTGAGCTGGAAAATATTCTCGGTTATAAAACTGATTATAGAAAGCTGGAAGATTCACTTGTAATTGGGTTTGAGAAATATTTTAATATTAAATTTGAAAATCTTAATTCACCGGTTTTTCAAATAACAGAAAAAATTAAATGAGCACCGAAAAAGAAATTAAAAGAGTAACTACTAAAGCTCTCTCTCTCTTAAAGAAAAAAGGGATTAAAATATCAGCATTAACTGCTTATGATTTTATTACCGCAAAACTTCTTGATGAAGCAGGAATTGATATTGTCCTTGTAGGCGATTCACTCAGCAATGTTTTCCAGGGTAATGATACAACATTGCCGGTTACTATGGATGAAATGATTTATCATACTAAAGCTGTTGCAAAAGCTGTTAACAGGGCAATGGTGGTTGTTGATTTGCCTTTTATGTCTTACCAGCTTGGTGTTGATGAAGGTTTTAGAAATGCAGGAAGAATAATGAAAGAAACTTCCGCAAGCGGTGTAAAGCTTGAAGGAGGTGAACGTGTTGCAGAAACAATAAAGAAAATTACAGAAGCGGGAATTCCCGTCATGGGTCATCTCGGTTTAACTCCGCAAAGCATTCATCTGTTTGGAAGCTACAGGGAAAGAGGAAGAGATAAAGAAGAGGCTGATGAAATTTTAAAGGATGCTAAAATACTTGAAGAGGCGGGAGCTTTTGCAATTGTACTTGAAAAAATTCCTGCAGTGCTTGCAAAGAGAGTTACAAATTTGCTTTCAATTCCTACAATAGGAATTGGAGCAGGAATTAATTGTGACGGGCAAATTCTTGTTACGCCCGATATGCTTGGTTTAAATATTGAGTTTCATCCCAGGTTTGTAAGACATTATTCCAAGCTTGCAAATGAAATTAATTCTGCCGTTAAAAAATATATTGAAGATGTTAAAGGGAAAAAATTCCCTGGCGAGAAGGAGAGTTACTGATATTTGTGTTGATGATAAAATGATACTCATACATATTACGATGGTATGATAAAAAAATTTTTTCCGGTCTTAATATTTCTCATCTGTTTCTTTTCCGATATATATCCCCAGGTGGATTATGAAGTTTATCTTGAGGATGCTTCTATATCCGGAATTGCCGAAGAGAAGGATTTTCTGTGGGTTTCAACTTATGGACATGGTATATTCAGATATTCAAAGAAAGACCATAAGTGGTTTAATTTTTCTTCGGAAAATAAAAATCTTGAGAATGATCTTTTTCACACTATTGCAGTTAGTAAAAATTTTGTCTGGGCAGGAGCTAATGAAGGGCTTTATATTTATGACAGGAAAAAAAATAACTGGACAATAAAAAAGTTTTCTCTTGGCGGTGAATTCGGCAACTGGATTCGTTCCCTCTGTTATGATTCCACCGAAAATATTTTGTGGATAGGCCGGTTCAGAAATCTTACCCAATTTGATGTTGCAAAACAAACTTATAAAGATTTTGATCTTACCAGAGGAGATGACCCCAAATCAAATACTATTAAAGCAATTAAACTTGATGGAGACAGCCTTGTATGGTTCGGAACCGAATCAGGAGTTCATATATACAGGAAGAAGAAAAAAATCGGCCAGGAAACCTGGGAGTTCATAAATAACAAAAAAGGATTTAAGCAGGAAGGCGATGCAGTTTCAGTGACTGATTTTATTTTTGAGCCCGGCAGAGTCTGGTTCGGTACTGATGAATTTATAACTTCAAAACAGCCGCAGTTTAATTTAGGCGGTCTCTACAATTACAACAGGAAATTTATCTGGGATAAATATTCTAAAGAAAATGGTTTGCCTGCTAACGGCATCTATTGTCTTGAAAGAACGGGCAATTATATCTGGGCTGGAATTTATTCTTTCAGTAAAAGCGAAAAGGAGGAATACCCGAAAGGCTTAATATTAATTGATCGCCTTAAAGGTAAAATAACTCCAATAGATCTGAACCTTCTCCAGACTAAATCATCAACTATATCAACTCTATACTTTGATGGAAAAGATTTGTGGATAGGCACTGACAAAGGCTTGTGGAGATTGAGCATTTCAAATCCTATGGCTGACTGGTCCATGAAAAAGAACAATAAAAAGTCAGGATCAAGTAAGTGGTGAATCTTCTGAAATTAAAACTCCTCCCTGTTATTAATCCGCATCATTTATTCTCATTTGCTTTAATTTTTTTTATGTTAATAATAGTGTAATTACATTTTAATAAAAATATCTTGCAAAATAAGTCTGTACCATTAGTTCTGCTTATAATCTTTATCCTTCCATTTCAACCTAAAGCGCAAACTACAATTTCCGGTTTTGTAACTGATGCCGTAACAGGAGAAGCTCTGTTCGGTACAAACATTTTACTCTATAAAGACAGCCTGGACTTAAAGGAATCTCCATTTAGCGGAACAGCTACAAACAGCTATGGATTCTATGCGATTCCTAAACTTTCTGGTGGTAAGTATTATTTAATTGCCAGATACCTGGGGTATAAGTCATTAATCCGCGAAATAAACATTGGTGATTCACTACTGTCTGTTCAATATAATTTCCAGATGAAAGCTGAGAATATTAACCTTGAAGAGATTTTTATTACTGGTGAAAGAACAGAAGAAATAAAAATAAGCACTGTCGATATCTCTCCTGAATTATTAAACAAACTTCCATCATTGAGCGGAGAAGCAGCTTTATTTAAATCTCTGGAAATGCTGCCGGGAGTGCAAACTGCCAGTGAGCTGTCTTCAGGTTTATATGTAAGAGGTGGTTCTCCTGATCAGAATTTAACTTTGGTAGACGGAACTATACTTTATAACCCTGCGCACTTAGGAAATTTTTCCAGCACTTTTAATTCCGATGCAGTGCAAAGTATAAGATTAATCAAAGGCGCTTTCCCTGCAGAATATGGAGGCAGGTTATCAAGCATTCTTGATGTAAGATTGCGTTCAGGCACAAAAGAAAAAAACAAAGGAGTAATAGCTTTAGGCACAATTAATTCGGGGCTTTTACTTGAAGGACCTCTAGGCGAAAAATCAACTTATCTTATCTCCGGAAGAAAAATGTATTATGATTTTATTCAAAAAAAATTTTTTGAAAACAGCATTACTCCGAGGTACAACTACTATGATTTAAATGGAAAAATTTCTTATAATATTTCCGATAGTGATATTCTGTGGATTGATGGATTTTTAAGCAAGGATAATCTTTATAGTCCCTCTAATAATGAAGATATTGATTATAATATTGGGTGGGAGAACAATGCAATTACTCTTAACTGGCTAAGGATCAATTCCAAATCTGTTTTCTTGAACAGCTCGATCAGCTATGTTGATTACCGGTTTCGTTCAATACTTAATGACAGAACCCCAAACTCAACAGCGCCAAATTATTTTTCATCATCAATTTTAAAAGACTTGTTTATAAAATCCAGTGCGGAATTACATATTCACGAAAACCATGTAATTGAAATGGGAGCTGAATTAGCAGCTCATAATTATCATTTAATTTATAATGATTTTTATAGCCAATTATTAGAAGAGAATTTAAACTCTGAACAGGGAATTGTATCGGCAGAAGCGGCAATTTATTTTGAGGACAAGTGGCAAATTTTCCCGCAATTAAAAACTAATCTTGGCGCAAGGTTTTATTATTTCAAAGCTCAAAAATTTTTTCGTTTTGAGCCGAGACTTTCAGCAAGTTATTCACTTACCGATAACTTTAATTTAAATGCAGCTTTTGCTATTGCACATCAGTTTCTGCATTTGATAGTTAGAAATGATATTTCACTTCCGACCGATCTCTGGTATCCTTCATCAGAAATTATTAATCCCGGTCGTTCAATTCAATATGTTTTTGGGTTCGATTCATACTTCCACAAACAGGAATACCAGTTTTCAGTTGAAGGTTATTACAAGGGAATACAAAATCTTTATGAGTTCAAAAATGTACCGGCATTCATACAAAACAAGCCTATTGATGAGCTTTTAACAATCGGGGAAGGTGAAGCTTACGGGATTGAATTTTTTCTTAATAAACGGGTTGGTGATTTATCCGGCTGGATTGGTTACACACTCTCATGGACAAAAAGAAAATTTGATGAACTAAATGCCGGTAAAATTTTTTATCCGCGTTATGACAGAAGACATGATGTATCAATAGTTATTGCTTATAATGTAACAGATGATTTTAGTATCGGAGCAACATGGACTTACGGTACAGGTCAGGGATATACTCTTCCAACCGGGCAATATCAATTTCAAAATATAGGACCGGATGATTCAACTAAATTTCAGGTGAGCTATACTGATAGAAACGCTTTTCGTCTGCCCGCATTTCATAAATTAGATTTTAATGCATCTTATAAATTTATATGGATTGGGTTGATGTTCGATGCATATTTAAACATTTATAATTTGTATAACAGGCAGAATCCTTTTTCATTTTATATTTCCAAAAATCAGGAAGGGGAAACAGTTCTAAGACAAATATCTTTGTTTCCTTTTATTCCAACAATTGGAGTAAACATTAAGTTTTAATTTTAGATGAAAAATACTTTCATAAAAATATTATTTCTACTCCTGTTATTTAATATCATCAGCTGTGAAAATGTTGATGTAGTAGAAACAAAGGTGGGATTCAAAGAGAAAATTGTTGTGAGAGCTGAGTTAACAGCATTTGCAGAATTCTCCGGAGTTACTTTTACTAAAACTTTGCCGGTAGATGAAAATTACGACATAACCAAAGCAGAATTAAAAGATGTCGATTCCTATATACGAATAAATGGGGTTCAGATTGTTCCACTCCATTATCAACAAGAGGGTGTTTATAAACCTTTATATAGTTTAGAAATATTTCCCGGCAACACCTATGAATTATTTGGGAAAGCAAATGGGAAATCATTTTACAGTAAAACTGTTGTTCCGCAGCTGCCTCTCATTAGTAATGCTTCAAGAGAAAGTGATTACCTGCAGGCATTAGTAAATACTCATCCCGGTGAAGTTTATGCAGCAGCGTGGATTGTTTATCTGCCTAATAATCAGATTAGTATTTCTCCTGTTTTTCAGGAAATAGTATCTCCAATAAAAGATAATCCCGATTTAAAGGTTTCAATCAGAACTACGGAGATCCCTGAGAAATATTTAGTTAACCCATATAGTAACAGCACTTATATTCAGGTTTACGCTTTTGATGAAGCTTACCTTGAGTATTTTAAGTCTAAGGATAATAATCAGCCCGGTAATAATGCTTTTTTACAAGGAGGTGGTGCTATTGCCTGGAACGTTTACGGAGATGATGTTATTGGTTTATTTATTGGCAGGGCAAATGGAAGACAGGTTAATATCAATTAAAGTTTTATGAAACCAAATAAAAATATTATTCATAGGATCTTTTTTCTGATTATCTTTTTACTTATATCAGCTGCCTTGAAGATAAGGTTAATACTCCCGTAAATATAGATTTAGACAGAAGGTCCGAACTGCTTCATTATTTTGAAGAGCAGGGCGATTATATTAACTCTGCTGAAATGCCTTCCATCATTGAAGCAGGGGATGTATATGCTAATCTTAATAACTACCTTATAATTGATGTTAGAACTCACGAAGAATTTATAAATGGACATATAGAAGGCGCAAAAAATATTTCCAACGTTGATCTTCTCAATTATCTTAAAAACAACGACTTAAGAGCCATTTGAAAAAATTGTGATTGTAGATGCAGATGGACAGTCTTCCGCATATTATACTTGCCTTCTGAGATTATATGGTTTCAATAATGTATATACTTTAAATTTTGGAATGGCTTACTGGAATATTAACTTTTCAGATATATGGCTTCAAAAAATTCATGATGCTCCAAATATCCAGGAGTATAATGATAATGATTATCCTAAAGGTCCGTTTGCAGATTTACCGTTTGTATCTGGCTCAGCTGGAAATATTATTGAATTGGCAAAACAAAGAATTGCATCATTTATTACGAGAGGTTTTGTTGATAAGATAAATAACATTTTAGAAATCGAATTAATACCCAATCCTGTATATGTAATTTGTTATGGGACTACCGGATTATATTTTGCACCCGATAGCGTATTCCCGCCTTATGGTCATCCACCCGAAGCTATTCTTTACCTGGAATCAAAAGACCTTCGCACTGTTGATAATCTACAAACATTGCCAACCAACGAAGATATTCTTGTTTATGATTATTCCGGACAATTAAGTTCCGCTGTCGTAGCCTATCTCCAGGTAATGGGATATAAAGTAAAAACACTTTTGTATGGTGCTTGTCAGATGGTTTACAACAGGATATCTATACAGGCAGTTGTTAATCAATTTGTTTTCATTCCGGGAAGAATAAGTAACTTTCCTTATGTCACAGGCGAGTAGACCATAAATTATTTTTTAGTTAGCAATTTTAAAAATTATTTTTTTATAAATTTTCTTATTGCCTCTCTAATTTATTCCTGCTAAGTTGCTGATAACATATAATTCGAATAGGGGTTTTATATGAGTTATAGATACTACTTCAATTTCTTCTTTCTTTCACCTCCTTACAATAATATAAAATTAGGACTACAACTATGATTACACCTAAGATTAAAACTGCCAAATTTTTATTTCTTCTATTTACATTTTCCATCATCCATCAACCATTTTCCATCGCCGAAATTCACTACGTTTCCCACACCGGCAATAACGTACCGCCATATTTAACCTGGGAAGATGCTGCAGATTCTATACAAACTGCAATAAACGTTTGCAGCCCGGGTGATACGGTTATTGTGGCTAATGGGGTTTATGTAGAAAAGGTAACAGTTAATAAATTTATTTGGTTAATAGGGATGAGTATGGACAGCACTATTATTGATGGAGTCAATGCAACACCCTTAGCCGTTGTTAACTTTACAGTTGGTGCTGTAATGGAAAATTTTACTATAAATGGAAACGGAACTTCAGCACCTGATGGCATATATGCATTCAAAGCCAATTTTACACTTAGAAATTGTAAGGTAACAAATAATAATTGGGGTATATTTGCAAGTAGTTTAAGCTGTCTTATAGAAAATTGCCTTATTATAAATTTCAATGAAGATGGGATTCATGATTCTTGCTTTCCTGATACCTGCCATTCTATTTACAGAAATAATATCTTAATACCTAATGAGGCTACTCGTATTGCTTTGTTTGCAGCCGGAGGATATCCTGTTTTTACAAATAATATTGTGATTGCAGAGCAAAATGCATTATCTGGTTTTTATGTGGATGCCGGAATTCACGGTGGTATAATAAAAAATAATTTAATTTCTGGTTGCAGTTGGGAAGGTATTGTTGTAAGCGGAATAATTGATACGGCATATATTATAAATAACAGTGTAGTATATAATCCTGTAAGCCCAAGTTTTGGTTACAGTTCAATTACAACAGGCTCCGGTCATAGAACACAAATAAAAAATAATATTATAACAAATACTCTGAGAGGTATAGAAGGGTACAATGATTCTGTAAAAATTGACTACAACTTATTCTGGAATGTAGATAATAAATTGGTTGGAAATGTATCTATTGGAGATAGCAGCATTGAAGCTGATCCAATGTTTATTAAAGATACAATCCCAACATCAGAAATGAATTTTGATTTTCACCTTCAGGCTTATTCTCCTGCTATTGATAAAGGCGATCCAACCATAAATGATGTAGATGGTTCAAGAAGTGATATTGGAATGTTCGGTGGACCTCTGGGAAAAAGGTATAGGTATCTTGATTTTCCTCCACGGACACCAAATAATTTTAATTATTCATTTGATCCGACTTTATAGAATTCTCTGGCTCAATTGGGGAATGAACACAGAATCTGATTTCAGGAACTATAACATCTACAGGGATACGGTTTCAGGTTTTATCCCGGGTGAATTCAATCTTATTGCTCAAACAGATACATCTTACTTTACAGATAATTTGTCTGACATTACAGCAAAAAATATTTATTACAGGATAACAGCAGTTGACAGCCAGGATAATGAAAGCCAACCGGGAAATGAGATAGCTGTTTTAATAGTTGGAGTGAATCCTGAAGTACAAATAGTAAGGGATTACATTCTTTACCAGAATTATCCTAATCCCTTTAACCCATCAACAAAGATTGGCTATGAGATAAAAGAACATTCCTATGTAAAGCTGATAGTATATGATATAAAGGGAGAATTGATTGAAGTGCTTGTGAATAAGGAACAAAATGGGGGATATTACGAAGTAGAATTTAGAAGTCAGGAGACAGGGGTAAGAAATCAGTTAGCATCGGGAATTTATCTATACAGAATTGAAATAATTGGAAAAGGAAACATTCCTCTTTATTCAGATATGAAAAAGATGATTCTGATAAAATAAAAAGACCTCACCCTTAATCCCTCTCCTTATTAAGGAGAGGGAAATAGGGAGAGGTTAAGAAAGGAGATGAGACAATGGATGCTTAACTGATTCTGATTTTTAATTAACTATTTATTAAAATTATTATAGGGGATAGAAATAAAAAAAATATCCTTCTTATTACAGGTTTTAACGTTCGTTATTTTATCGGGAAAATTTATTTTTTCTCAGGATTCTATAAGCACTAGTGATCCAATAAAAAATTATTCGGGGATTCCGTTGGTTTCTTATATTCAGCTTATGGCTGAACCCAATGATGATATTTGGTATTCAACTGATACGATAGATTCTATTCAAATTGCCGGTATACCTATAGTACAAATAACAGATTTTACATATCACCAATTTCAACAGAGGTTTGATGAACACAATAATATTAATATTCTACCAAGCCAGGAGGGCTTGAATTCGGGCGTTACCCATAATGCAATTCGTTATTATACACGAGCCTGTTATTCAGTCTGGGAAGCTGAAGGTACCCCATCTGAAGATGGCGATGCAACATTATATTTTAATGACGATGACAGTGTTGGAATAATTGAAAATGGTGCTGTAAGAACAATAGACAATGTGGGGGTAAGGAATGATATTCTCATTTACGGACCTTATTATGCGCAGTTAGTTTTTTATACTGGTTTGGCTGATAGTGCTAAGCGGATACCCTATAGGGCAAGTTTCAGATTAAAAATAGATACCATTGGCACGCAACCACCAAACTCAAACGATACAATTTGCATTTTACAGGTTACTACAAGCCATTTAAATAGAATCACTTGGAATTTTGATTCTACTCAGGTTATTAACTACAGAGTTGTCACATTTGGCGAACTTGCTAGTACCTATGATACATTTAATGTAAATTACGATTATCGATATGTTGACACACTTTTTACTACTGATACTTCACAATTCCGTGCTCAGGCAGATTATGTTGAGTTCAAAGTCTTATGGAAAGGCAATTCTAATAAAGTAAGATTGTATGTAGATAAAGTTATTGTAAGTGATGATAGAGGAAGAGAATTAAAAAGTGGTAGCGTTGATCAAGACATAAGAGATCAGATAGATGCAGATTTGGAAACATTCTCTTCAGGCAGAGTAGCAGGCTGGGAAGGTGCGGGTGATGAATTGGGTTTCATTGATCAATTCGAACCAATAAGAGTTGTAGATAGCATAGTTACTCAAAATGGAAATGGAAGAAGCTTGTGGTTATCTGCCGGAACTGGTTACAATGGAAGATGGGACTCAAACGTTGGACCAGGAGAAATAAATCCTATAGGGATTTATAAACTTTTTACTTTTGATGAATTTTATAAACGAGTAAAAAAGGCAAACATTTGGAGTGACTATTATTTATATGGTGTTGACGATGGAACTTGGGGACCTTATGAATACAGAGATGTTAAGATAAGATATATGCTAGATAGTGTTAACAGCCGATTTAACAAACCATGAACTGTACCCTCTAAATTAGACACAAGGATAAGCAACTCTGTTATTATTAGTTAATAAATTTATCTTGCAGTCTATGACATCATTGGCAGAGAAATAAAAGTTTTAGTAAATGAAAAGAAAGCACCTGGAAATTATGAAATTAACTTTGATGCAGGTAATCTGGCAAGTGGAATTTATATATATAAATTAGAATCAAAAAATTTTACTAAATCTCAGAAGATGGTTTTGTTGAAATAAAATTCTATAATAGAAAATATAAAAAACCTTCGGGATTTTTAAAGCCGGAGGTTTAATTTATTCTAAAAAAAATAACTCTTAGCTACCAATCAATCAATACTTGATCTTCTTTATCCGCTCCATTATTATAGTTATCTTTATACATCAAAAAACAAAGAAATTGAATGGTTAAACTAAAATCCAATAGAATCAAAGAATTAAAAAATAATTTCAAAGGATTAAAAATTGCGGTTATCGGTGATATGATGCTTGATGGTTATTTCTGGGGTGATGTTAAAAGAATTTCTCCGGAAGCACCTGTTCCTGTAATTGAAATTGAAAATGAATTTTTCAGATTTGGTGGTGCTGCAAATGTAACTTTAAACATTTCAGAGCTCGGTGGAATACCTTATTCAATCGGCACAGTTGGAAATGATAATGACGGAAGAATTTTTAATTCGCTTATGAAGGAATCCGGGATAAAATCTGATGGAATTATAGTTGATAAATCAAGACCCACAACAGCAAAAACAAGAGTGATTGCCGGAAACCAGCATGTTGTTAAGAATTGATAAAGAGAGTAAAAAAGATGTTTCCTCCGAAATTGAGAAAAAACTTTTTAGTTATTTGTCAGATCATATAAAAAATATTAATGGAATTATTCTTCAGGATTATAATAAGGGAGTATTAACACCAGGATTAATTAAAAAAATAATTAATCTGGCAAATAATAAAAATGTTTTAATTACTGTTGACCCGAAGTTCAATAATTTTTTTGAATATAAAAATGTAACTGTATTTAAGCCAAACAGGAAAGAAGCAGAAGATATTCTGGCAATGAAAATAAAAACCGATGCTGACATTAGTAAAGCCGGCAATACTCTTCTTAAAAGATTGAATGCAAAAAATATTTTGTTAACACTTGGAGCTGGTGGTATAGCAGTTTTTGAATTTAACAAACCCGAAAAAAGGATGCCCACAAAAGCACGGGTAGTAGCGGATGTTTCAGGAGCCGGAGATACTGTTATTGCAACTTTAACAATGGCGCTCGCTGCAGGTGCTGATATTCCTGAAGCTTCTTACCTTGCAAATTATGCTGCCGGAATTGTATGTGAGGAAGTCGGCATAGTTCCTATTGAAGCAGGAAAGCTCTTCAATACTATTGAGAAAGAAAATAAATGAAGAACCTGCTTTCAAAAGAGGAGATGAAATCCTTAAGAAAGAAATTTAAAGATGAAAATAAAAAAGTTGTTTTCACTAATGGTGTGTTTGATTTAATTCACTCCGGACATATTGATTATCTTACAAAAGCTAAAAACCTGGGAGATATTTTAATTGTGGGGTTAAACAGTGATTCTTCTGTCAGGAGGATTAAAGGAGATAAACGCCCGCTGATTAATGAAACTGAAAGAGCTTTTTTATTGTCGAATCTTAAACCCGTTGATTTCGTTGTAATCTTTTATGAAGATACACCTTTTGAATTAATTAAAGAACTGGTTCCTGATATTCTTGTAAAAGGTGCTGATTGGTCATTGGATAAAATTGTTGGCAGCGATATTGTCCTTGCTAATGGCGGAGAAGTAAAGAATATTCAGTTTGTTAACGAGCAGTCAACTTCAAAAATAATTGAAAAAATTTTATCCAGGTATTCTGATTAAACTCACCCAGATTTATTTTACTCCTGTCTGCATATCTTGGTATATAAACCGGCAGACGGGTATGATTTCTATCATCTGATTTTTATTATGAAATAACATTAAAGTATTTGATTGGACGAAGTAGAAAAAAATAAAAAGAAAGTTAAAGTAAAAAAGAAAAGAACTCTTCTGCAGAGAATTGTTAACGTATTTCTCTACAGCGGAATAGTACTGCTCTTTCTTTTATTAATTCTTTTTGGTATAAGCCAGACTTCAACATTCAGAGATTTTTTAAGAGATAAAGTTGTTGAAGAAGTTAACAGCACCCTAAATGGTAAATTATATATTGGGGAAATTCAGGGGACGATCTTTACTTCATTGTTTCTTCGCAACACGGTTGTAACTTCCGGTAAGGATACAATCCTTAAAGCTGAAACAATTGGTGTGATGACAAGTCCTCTTCAGCTTTTATTAAAAAAAATCCATATTAGATATTTTGAAATAAGAAATGCTTCAATAAATCTTGCGTCGGATGAGAATGGTGATTTGAATATTAACAAAGCTCTTTCCTCCTTCTGAAGAAGATACAGTAAAATCTGAATTTCCATTTAAAATTGAAATTGCAAACCTTCAGTTTGAAAATGTGAACTTAGCATTTAAAGATTATACAATAAAAACTCCCTCAAATTATGATTCATTTAATTCTAAAGATATTCAGTTAAAAAACCTGAACCTCGGTCTTGAGGCAAACCTTGACATAAAAAATAATATATACGAGCTCTCGTTAGATAATTTCTCTTTTAAACCAAATGTAAATGGTCTTAAAGTGAATAAACTTGAAGGACAATTTTTTATTAATGAAAAGGGAATTCTTGCCAAAGATCTTTTTTTGAAAACAGACAGATCAGAAGTAATGATTAATGCTTCGGCAACTGATATTAATATTTTTGATACTCTCGGGATAAAACCTGAAAATGCAAATATTAATTTTCAGGCTGGCTCGAATGGATTTTCCTTTGATGAGATAAAAGCTGTTTCACCTTCGTTAAATATGCTTAAAGGAAATTTTGATTTTTCAATAAAAGCATCAGGCTCAACTAAACAGTTAAACCTTAATGATATTAGGATAACCATTAATAATACTAAAGTTGGCGGTACCGCCGAGGTTAAAAATCTTCTTGATGGAAATTTATTTATCAACGCAGATTTAAGTGGTTCTTATATTAATCAGAATGACATTAAAAATTTGTTTTCGGGAATGGAAATACCCACTTACCCCGAATTTGGTTTAATAGAATTTAAAACGCTAACTTATTCGGGCGATCCCTCAGAGTTCAAATCTGAGTTAAATATTAAAACAGAAAAAGGAACTATAGATGGTGTTGTTAATTTCAATTTTAAAAATGAACCTTTAAAATATGACCTAACTCTAAATACTCATGGAATAGATATAGAACCTTTTGCAGGTATAAAATCTTCACTTAATATTTCCGCTGAAATAAAAGGACAGGGTGTTTCACCCGAAACATTTGACGGCACTGTAAAATTGTTTGCTAACGGTTCTGCAATAAACGGAAATAATATTGATACTTTAAGACTAACTGCTGATGCAGAAAATAAATTTATTAAATATGATTTTCATCTGGTGGCTAATAAAACAACTGCGGATTTAAATGGCAATTTTGATTTCAAACCTGTTGAGCCCACATACCAGTTAAAAGGAGGTATCCGGGATTTTAATCTTGCAGAATTTGTTCACGATACCGCTATGCAAAGTAATATCAATTTATCTTTAGATGGAGACGGCAACGGTTTCAGCCAGGATAGTCTCGATCTATTTTTAGTTGCAACATTATATAAATCAAGTTTCAGCAAAGTTAAGATTGACACAACAAGATTAATTGTTGATTTGCGTTCTCCTCATGGAGAAGATAGAGTAATAAATATAGTTTCAGATCTCGCTGATATAACAATTATGGGAAAGTATAATGTGGATCAGGCACTTGATTTAATTATTAGCGAAACAAATCTTCTCTCAGCCGCATTCAAAGAAAAAATTAACACTGTCGTTCCTTCCCTGTCAAATGAATCTGATTCAAAAAATAGTGCGGGATTGAAAATAAGAAAACCTTTGTTTACCCAGGTTACAGAACCCGCAAATTTTAGCTACTTGATTGATCTTAAAGATTTCAGTTTAGTTTCAGCATTTATTGGGAATTATAATCTTGATATTGATGCGGAGATGGGTGGAAAATTTGAAAGTACTCCTGATGACAGTGTGCTTTTCACTTTTGATACCGACCTGAGATACATTAAAGTTTATAATGATTCAGAAGCATATTTCATTTCTAATATGGGTCTTAGTCTTGGTGTTCAGAATAGTTTTAATGCTGTTTCCACTTCGGATTTAATACTGGATTTGAATACCACAGCAGACTGGATTTTTGCGGGGAGTCAAATTTACGATTTAGCATTCAAGCTGAATATGGAAAAAGATATTGCTAAAGTTGATCTAAGCGCAAAACCGGATCCGTTTTTTGCTAAGCTTACAACTCAAATTGATTTGAACAATAATAAATTGGATTTATCTATTGATACATTAAAATTTCTATTCAGCAATATCCTGATTGAAAATAAAAATAAGATTAATCTTAGTTATGATGGAGATAAACTGGATGTTAAGAAATTTATACTTGTTCGTAACAACTCCGAGTTAGACATCCAGGGATATCTTTCCCAAACCGGCAGCCAGGATCTTAATATAAAATTAAAAGATTGGAGAGGAAAAGATTTAAGTGTAAACATGATGCATTTAAAACCGGAAAATAGTATAGAAGCAAGTATAAACATTGATTCTAAAATTTCAGGAAGCTTCTTTTCACCTATAATAAGTACTGATCTTTTAATTGATAGTATTTCTTACGGGAATAAAAAATTCGGAGTTTTAGAAAGTAATTTAAAATACAATAATAAAAATCTGCATCTCAATCTTGTTTTTCTTGATTCAACATTGAGCAAGAAAGATACTGCTCTAACTTTAAACGGCGATGTTCCTATTGATCTTGCATTTACAGGCGGTGAAAAAGATTATATGGAATCCAAACCAATGAATCTTAATCTCCGTTCAGATGGATTTAACCTTGGTGCATTCGGCGATATCCTTCCCGCAGTTAATAAACTGAGGGGTGAATTTTCTTCTAATTTAAAATTATCCGGAACTCCATCAACCCTGAGAGCCACAGGAAATCTGAAAATAAAAGACGCAGCATTTTTCCTTGAAGCAAATAATCTTGAATATAATGCTTCATTACTTGTTAACATTGATGGAGAAAATTTAAAACTTGACAGCCTTGTAATTGCAAATGTACCCGGAACAAAAAATGGCGGAAAAATGACTGGAAGCGGTTCAGCAACTCTTGATAATTTTAATATTACTTCATCAAATTTTTCATTCAATGGTGATTTAAAAGTTTTAAGTGATGGATCAAAATCTGCAAGCCCCTCAATCTATGGCGAGCTTGTTATTGGAACTGAAGGAAAAGCAGAAATAAAATTTGAAGAAAGCAGAGTTTATATAAAAGCTCCGGTAATAATTAAAGTTGCAAAACTTACTTTCCCGCAGACTCAGTCAGCTTACCAGAGTGGATCAGAAAAATATATTTATATGTATCCTGAAGAAACTCTCTTGCCCGATTCGGGTAAAAAGGAAGTGGACTTTGAAACACTTGTTGATATATCTGAAAAAAATAAAGATAGTTCGGGTTCTGCAAAAACTAAAACAAGTATTTTTGATTATGATATAAGCGTTAAAATTGAAGACGAGGCAACAATCACTTATGTTCTTTCAAAAGAATTCGATCAGAACCTGGTTGCTATTCTTGAAGGAAATATAACCATTTCCAAAACCGGCAACAGAAGTGAAACACAGGGAAAATTAAAACTGCTTGAAGGTTCAACTCTTCAGTTCTTAAAAACCCTGGAAGCAGAAGGTTCAATTGAATTTGTAAGCGGCGAACTTAATAATCCGAACCTTGATATTGTTGCTACTTATAAAGATTACTATTATCCGAAAGATACCGGGGATGAAGTTCCGGTTGAAGTCAGACTTTTTATTAAAGGGCCATTAAAGGATTTATCAACAAGATTAAGTGCAGGTGAGGATAATTTAAAAGTTTATTATGGTGCACAAAGTATTGCCAATGATAGTCCATCTCCTCAATTTGATGCATCTGATGCAGCAATGTTTATTTTGCTTGGAGATTTTAACAGCCAGGATATTACTCCCGAAGAAAGAAATAAAGTTGCTTCGGTTGCTGCAGGACTTGCAGGTTCCGTGGTTGGAAGTTTTTTAAACAAACAGTTTGGAGATGCAATTAAAAGTGTTCAGCTTCGCCAGGTTGGCACTGCAACAGTAATAAGCCTTGTAGGGCGGGCTGGAGATTTCAGATATGAAATAGGAACATCTACTGATGTTTACCAGGATCTTAGCCGTGCAAATGTTAAAATTCAATATCCGGTTACAAGAAAACTTTTTTTAAGGCTGGAAAGAAAAGAATCAATAAACAGGGAATCCACTTATACTAATGAAATGATTAATGAAGTGGGCATTAAATATATTTTTGAATTCTAAATGAAAAAAAAACTTATCTCGTTCTTCAAACAAAACCCCAACAGGTTATTTAAAAGCAAGGAAGTTGCAAAGCGTCTTAGGATTGGCGAAGGGCATGAATATCAGGAATTAAAAGCAGCTTTACACAAATTATATGAAGATGACTTCCTTACGAAATCCGGTAAAAGATATAAATTGAGAACTCTGCCGAAGAACCATAAGATTAGCGGGACACTACAAATTAATCAGGGAGGTTTTGGATTTGTGATTCCGGAAAAAAAAGAAACCGGTGATATATTTATTGCTGCAAGAAATTTGAAAACTGCATTCAGCGGCGACAAGGTTGAAGTAATTCTTTTTGCCAAACAAAAGGGAAAAAATCTTGAAGGTCAAATCACTCAAATACTAAAAAGAAAAAGAGAAGAAATAGTCGGAACTCTTAGCAAATCAAATTCATTTTATTTTGTAAAACCTGATGAACCTCAGATTCATCGCGATATATATATTGATCCCTCTAAATTAAACGGCGCTAAAAAAGGTGATAAAGTAATAGCAGGAAATTTTGTTTGGGATTCTTCAATGCTTAATCCCGAAGGAGAAATTATTGAAATAATCGGAGAGTCCGGTTCAAAAGAAGCTGAAGCTCAATCTATTGCGAGGGAGTTTGGATTGCCTTATAAATTCCCTGAAAATGTAATTGCTGAAGCTGAAGAAATAAAAAGTGAAATAACTGATGAAGAAATAAAAAATAGAATTGATTTCAGAGATAAAAATGTTTTTACTATTGATCCTGAAGATGCAAAAGATTTTGATGATGCATTATCAGTTGAAGAACTTGATAATGGAAATTTGTTAATAGGAATTCATATTGCAGATGTAAGTAATTATGTTACTTTGGGAAGCCAGCTTGATAAACAGGCATTGAGACGCGGAAACAGCGTTTATCTTGTAGGTCAGGTTATCCCTATGCTACCCGAAAAACTTTCAAACAATCTTTGCTCGCTGGTTCCTTTTAAAGACAGGTTAACATATTCTGTTATTGTAGAATTAACAACTCGCGGGAAACTTATCAAGTATGATATTCAAAAAACCATAATCAACAGTAAAAGAAGATTTAATTACAGCGAAGCTCAACATGTTATTGAAAATGAAGAAGGTGACCTGGTAAAAGAAATTATTACTTTAAATAATCTCGCAAGAATTCTGAGAAAGAAAAGATTTAAAAGAAGGTGGAATTGAATTCTTTACCCAGGAAATAAAATTTAGATTAGATGAGAATGGTATGCCTGTGGAGATTTTTACAAAGGAGATAAAAGAAAGCAACATGCTGATTGAAGAATTTATGCTTCTTGCCAACAAGTTAGTTGCAAAGCACATCGGGTTTCCTGTAAAATCAGCCAGACCATTTGTTTACAGAGTTCACGATCTTCCGGATGTTGAAAAGATTTATGAATTTTCTAGATTTGTAAAATCATTAGGATATTCTTTTGACCCTAATGCTGCGTCACGAACCAAAGAGTTTATGCGACTAATGGAACAGGTAAAAGGAAAAGAGGAAGAAGCATTGGTTAACGAACTTGCCATTCGTTCAATGGCTAAAGCTGAATATTCTGTTAACAATATCGGTCACTACGGATTGGGTTTTAAATTTTATTCACACTTTACTTCTCCTATTAGAAGGTATGCAGATCTTATTGTGCACAGATTGCTTTACGAATATGGAAATTCAAATAATAAAGTAAAATATACTTTAACTCAGCTTGAAGAAATTTCTGAACATATTTCACAGTGTGAAAGAAATGCCATAGAAGCGGAAAGATTATCTGTTAAGCTGAAACAAATTGAGTTTCTGAAAAATCATATAGGTGAGGAATTTCACGCCGTTATAAGTGGCATAACTCATTTTGGTATTTTTGTTAAAATTATTGATAATTTGGCAGAAGGATTGATTAGAGTTAGAGATTTGGAGGGAGATTTTTACGTTTACGATGAAAAAAAATATGCTTTAATTGGTAGAGTTTCAAGGAAACAGTTTCGTTTGGGCGATAAATTAATAGTAAAATTGGTTCGGGTTGATCCTGATAAATCGGAACTTGATTTTATTTTAGCGGAAAAATAAAGGAATAAAAAATTATGCAAAAGAAATTAATATTTTTTCTGCTTTTACTTGGCATCTTCTCTATAAATATCTTTGCCCAGTTTGGTAAGAATAAAGTACAATATAAAAATTTTACCTGGTACTATATCCAGACAGATCATTTTGATATTTATTTTAATCAGGATGGTTCAACTCTTGCTGAATTCACAGCGCATACTGCAGAAGATGCCCTGAAATCTATCCAGGAAAGTTTCAAGTATAAAATTAATAATCGGGTAACAATTATAGTTTACAATTCGCAAAATGATTTTCAGGAAACAAATGTAACAGATGAATATCTCAGCGAAGGAATACAGGGTTTTACCGAGCTTTTTAAAAACAGGGTTGTTATCCAGTTTACAGGTTCTTATAAATTATTCCGGCATCTGGTTCACCACGAGTTAACCCATGCAGTTTTAAACGATATGTTGTATGGCGGTTCACTTCAAAACATAATTTCAAATAATATAACTATAAGCTTGCCATTATGGTTTAATGAAGGAATGGCAGAATACCAGGCACTTGGATGGGATATTGACACTGATATGTTTATTCGTGATGCAGCAATAAGTGAATACCTTCCTGATATTCAGCAGCTTAACGGATATTTTGCTTATAGGGGAGGACAGGCTGTTTTTAATTACATTGCTGATAAGTATGGAAAAGAAAAAATTGGTGAGCTCGTTAATAAAGTAAAAAGCACAGGCAGCGTGGAAGAAGCTTTTAAATCTTCCATTGGCATATCTATTAAAGAACTGAATGAAAGATGGAAAAAAGAAATTAAAAAGATTTACTGGCCTGATATTGCATTAAGGAAAGATCCTGATGAGTTTGCTAAAAGATTAACCGATCATCGTGAAGACGGCGGTTTTTATAATACAAGCCCTGCAGTTTCTCCGCAGGGAGATAAAATTGCTTTCATCTCCAACAGGGATTATTATTTTGATGTTTACCTTATGGATGCTATTGATGGGAAAATTATTAAAAAACTTGTTGAAGGTAACAGAACGCCTGACTTTGAAGATTTAAATATTTTAACACCTGGTTTAAGCTGGTCACCAAGCGGAGATAAAATTGTACTTTCAGCAAAAAGCAATGGCTATGATGTTGTTTACCTGATTGACGTTGAAAATGAAGATAAAGAAATGCTGCCGATAAAAATGTCCGGTATAAAAAGCGTTACATGGTCGCCGGATGGTAGTAGAATTGCTTTTATTGGAGAGACAAATAAAGAATCAGATCTTTTCCTTTACAATTTTGAAACAAAGGAAATTACTCATTTAACAGATGATATTTTTTCAGATGATAATCCTGCATGGTCACCTGATGGTAAAGAAATTTATTTTGTTTCTGATAGGAGAGATTTTCTTTCGCAGACCGTACCCGATACATTAAAAATTTACAGATTCAATTATACCCAGAAAGATATTTATAAAATTAATCTTGAAACTCATGAAGTATCAAGAATAACAGATTTGCCTAACAGTGATGAAACATCTCCTGCTGTTAGTCCTGATGGAAAGGAAATTCTTTTTATCTCTGATATTAATGGGATAAACAATATTTACAAAAAGGAAATAACCTCGGGTAATTTAAAAGATATTGTTCCTGTAACTAACTCATTAAGCGGTCTTTACCAGCTATCCCTTTCCAGGGATGGAAAAAAACTGGCTTTTTCTTCATTGTATCAGTCAGCTTTCAATATTTTTCTCTTAAATAATCCATTTGAAATTGATCTTGAAATGGATAAGCTGCCTCCAACAGTATTTATCAGCAAGCTTAATTCTATGAGTGGTAAAGAAAATGAAAAAGCAAATGTTGAAATATTCAGTCATGATACTTCTGAAGCAGATTCGAATGGCTTACAAATTTATACAGGAACTATCATTGACTCAACAAAAATTTATGGAGATTCAGTTCAGATAGATTTTAATAATTATGTATTCGGGAATAATATTGATACTAAAAAAGATTCTTCCAAAGAAGAAAAACCTCAGTTTAATTTAACTGATAACCTTGACAAACAAGGTGATTACAAAGTAAACAAATATAAAATTACATTTTCCCCTGATATTATTTATGCTAATGCCGGTTATAGTTCACTTTATGGTTTACTGGGAACAACAGTTATATCATTCAGTGATGTATTAGGAAATCATAGATTAATTGGTTTAACAAGTCTTCAGATTGATTTGAAGAATAGCGATTACGGGTTGGCATATTATTATCTGCCCGATAGAATTAATTACGGGTTGGAGGCATTTCACACAGCAAGATTTGTTTTCCTTTCAAGAGGACCTTATTCCAACCTGTTCCGTTTCAGAAATTATGGAGTGGTTGGTTCATTAAATTATCCGTTAAATATGTTTTACCGTGTTGAAGCAGGTTTAAGCTGGTTAAATGTTTCAAGTGAAAATCTCGATAACCCTGCAGAACCGACTGAAAAAATTTCTTACATTATTCCAAGCGCAAGCTTTGTACACGATAATGTTCTCTGGGGATATACAGCCCCGGTTGAAGGAACCCGTTACCGGTTTGATGTTTTAGGAAATCCCGGTTTAAATAATAAAAGATTAAGCTTCTATTCACTTCTGGGAGATTACCGGACATATTTCCGTTTTGGAGATGATTATTCTTTTGCATTCAGGCTGTCCGGCGGATATTCAGGTGGTGCTAATCCGCAAAGATTTTTTATTGGTGGAATTGATAACTGGATTAACAGAACTTTTGCCACAACCGATATTCCTCTTGAAAATGCTTCCGACTTTGCATTCCTTACACCTGCATTACCGTTAAGAGGATTTAATTATGCAGAGCAAATCGGAACAAAGTATGGGCTTTTGAATTTAGAATTCCGGTATCCATTAATTAAATATTTATTAACTGGTGCTATCCCAATTTTATTCAGTAATATTTATGGAGTAGCTTTTGCCGATATAGGCTCTGCATGGGATAATACCAAAACATTAAGGTTCTTTGAAAAAAATATTAATGGCAGTACAGTAAGCAAAGATCTTTTAATGGGTACAGGGCTTGGTGCAAGGATGTTCTTCCTTTACTTTTTATTAAGGTTTGACGTTGCCTGGGCGTATAGTGTAGATAAGTTCTCAGCACCTAAATATTATATCTCTCTTGGAGCGGATTTTTAATCTTATTTTTTCAATAAAAAACCCGCTGAATTTGAGCGGGTTTTTTTATGCCTGATTATTAATTCAAATTAATTCTTTTGTGGCGAATCAGAATTCTTTGTTCCTTTATCAGAATTTTTGGATTCTTTTTTCTCTTCCTTCTTATCTTCTTTCTTCACTTCTTTTTTATTTGATCCGGAATTACCCGGTTTATTTTTATAATCAGTCTGATAAAATCCGCTTCCTTTAAAAATAGTTCCAGCACCGGTTCCAATTAATCTTTTTACAGGTCCTTTGCATTTCGGACATTCTTTCAATGGTTCTGCACTCATTGGTTGAAAAATCTCGAAAGTATAATTACACTGAGTACATTTGTACTCATAAGTCGGCATACAAACTCCTAATAGTTTTTGACGGCAAAACTTAACGAAAATTTAGATATATTTCTATCTATTGTTTTATATGTATGTATAATCTTGCGGGCTGACATTTGAAAAATAAAAAATTGATATTGACTAAATTTTTTATCTTAACAATTTTTTTATTTGTTGCCGGATGCCTTAATTATAAACAGGAAGTGCATTTGTATCCGGATGGTTCCGGTAAAATGATTATCAATTACTGGATGAACCTGCCTGAAACAGTTGACACAACAACTATAAATAAGCTTGGAATTTTCAACCGTGAATTAATAGACAGTGAATTTTCTTCTCCATATACTACTCTGAACAATGTTGAAGTTTATGTTGATTCTGTTGATAGTACTACGCATACTTTAGTAGATCTAAACTTTTCCAATATTGATTCCCTTAATAAAGTTAAAGTATTCCAGGATTTTAAATTTTCTTTAAAGGATGGAGCATCCGGTCAGAAAATCTTTTCACAATTCATTCCCCCTATTGCAACAGGCTTTGGTATTGATGGAAGCAGGTATACAATAACATATATTTATAAATTTTCAGGTACAATAATAACGCATAATGCACATATTGAAGATGGTCAAACATTAACCTGGAAATATACTCTGGCTGAAATTGGAAGCGGGAAAACAATCTCAGTCACGTTCAGACCTTTCAAACTTAAGGAAACGCCTTACTGGATTTATGTTCTTTCCGGTATAGTTTTACTTATAGTTATTATATTTCTTTTCAGGAAGAAAAAAGGTTGATTTTCTTTAGCTAATTCATCAAAAGCACATCAACATAAGTCAAATTATAATTGACTTCCCTGAGTGATTTATTTATATTTCACGTCTATTTTTAAAGAAAAACCGGTTGATTATTTAATTTATGGCTATAGGAGATTATAAAGTTTTCTCTGGCAGTTCGAACCAACCTTTGGCTGAGAAAATTGCCTCAAGACTTGGTAAACCTCTTGGCCAGGTTGAATTGAAAAGGTTCAGCGATGGTGAGATTTGGGTAAAATATTTTGAAAATATCCGTGGACTGGATGTATTTATCATTCAGCCTACAATTCCTCCTGCTGAAAATATTCTTGAATTATTAATAATGATTGATGCTGCAAAAAGAGCATCAGCAAAAACAATAACTGCGGTAATTCCTTACTTTGGTTATTCAAGGCAGGATAGGAAAGATCAGCCGAGAGTTTCTATTACAGCAAAACTACTTGCTAATTTAATTACTGTTGCGGGTGCTGATAGAATTATTACAATGGATCTGCATGCAGCGCAGATTCAGGGTTTTTTTGATATTCCATTTGATCACTTATACAGTTCAAGTATTTTTTCAGGAATTTTCAGAAATATAAGTGAAAATCTTGTTGTTGTTTCGCCTGATATTGGCGGAATAAAAATGGCAAGATCCTATGCAAAAAGATTGCATTGCGGTTTAGTGGTAATTGATAAAAGAAGACCAAAGCAGAATCTTGCTGAAGTTGTTCATATTATTGGAAGCGTACAGGGCAAAGATGTTCTTTTAGTTGATGATCTTATTGATACCGGAGGTACTTTAGTAAGTGCTATTGAAGCTTTAAAGGAAAATGGTGCAAGGAATATTTATGGCTCAATTACTCATCCGCTGCTTTCCGGTCCTGCAATTGAACGTATTAATAATTCAGATATAACAAAGCTTTATGTTACCGACACAATTCCTTTAAAAAATGGAAGCGATAAAATTGAAGTAGTGACAGCTTCGGATATATTTGCCGAAGCAATAAGAAGAACATATAATAATGAATCTATAAGTTCATTATTTGATGTTGATAAAGGTTAAACAAGTTTATAATCGGAGATAAAATGGAAAAAGTAGTCTTAGAAGCAAACGAAAGAAAATCTGAAAAAAAATCTTTCAGAAAAACTCAGAGAAAAAATGGTAGAATACCAGGAGTTTTTTATACAAGAAATGTTAAACCCATTTCAATTGATGTTGAAGAAAAAGCAATTAAACCACTTGTTTTTACGGGCGAAACACACCTGATTGGTTTAAAAGTTAATAATGAGCAATATGATTGTATTATTAAAGATATACAGTTTGATCCTGTTACTGATAAAATTGTTCACTTTGATTTGTTGGGCTTAACTTCCGGCGAAACGTTTACTCTTGAAGTTCCGCTTATTTTAAAAGGAAGTGCAGTTGGAGTTAAAGATGGTGGAATACTTCAGCAGCATCTTCATAAACTGGAAATTGAATGCCTGCCCTCAGATATTCCGCAGCATCTCGAAATAGAAGTAACTGATTTAAAGATTGGCGATTCAATTCATATTAGTGATTTGAAATATGAGAATATTGAAATTCTTAATCAGGCAACCACAGTTGTTGTTTCAGTAAATCATCCTAAAGTTGAAAAAGAACCTACACCTGATGAAGCAGCTGTTGCACCAGCCGAACCTGAAGTGATTGGCAAAGGTAAAGGCGAGGAAGAAGACAAGTCCGAAGAAGAATAGCAAGTGCGTATTTTGTTTGGTGTTGGAAACCCGGGAAAGAAATATTCTCTTAACAGACACAATGCAGGGTTTATGCTTCTTGATTTTTTTGCAGAAGCACATTCCTTAACTTTTAAACCATCAAAATTTGATTTTTATTATTCTGAAGGAAAACTCTCAGATTCATCCTATATACTTGTAAAGCCTGCTACCTATGTTAATAACAGCGGTCTGGCAGCAGAGCAGGTAATAAAAAAATATTTTTCTGATATAACAGATTTCTTGGTTGTTTATGATGATATTAATCTCCCATTAGCTTCTTTAAGGGTAAGATTGTCTGGTGGAGATGGCGGGCATAATGGCTTAAGTTCAATTATTTATCATCTTAATTCGGATCAGTTCCCAAGAATAAGAATTGGTGTTGGCAATAATTTTAAGGAAGGTCAGATGGCAGATTATGTGTTGACAGATTTTAATAAAGATGAACAAAAAATTTTGTCGCAAACATTTAAAACAGGAGTAATCCTGCTTGAAGAATTCATATCAGGCGGAAAAAATAAAATGCTTGATGCAAACAGCCGGCTTTTAAAAAGTAGTTCAGAAAATAAAAAAGATATTTCAAATTAATAATGGAGTTCGGGAGATTACATGAGTAATATTTTCTATTTCATTCCTGCTTTTGGTATTCTTGCTTTACTTTATACTTTCTGGAGATCAGGCTGGGTCTCAAGAAAAGATGCCGGCACTGATAAAATGAAAAAAATTTCAGCACATATTACAGAAGGTGCAATGGCATTTCTAAAAGCAGAATATAAAGTACTTGCGATATTTGTTGTTTGCGTAGCCATTCTTTTAGGTGTAAGTGCCGATACAAATATTTCTTCCCCAATGGTTGCTGTTTCATTTATTGTGGGAGCTTTCTGTTCTGCTCTTGCCGGTTTTATCGGGATGAGAGTGGCTACAAAAGCTAATGTAAGAACAACCAATGCTGCAAGAGAAAGTTTGGGAAGTGCACTTGAGATAGCTTTTGCAGGTGGTTCAGTTATGGGGATGGGAGTTGTTGGTTTAGGTGTTCTTGGCTTAAGCACATTGTTTATTATATACGCTGATATTTTTGGAGCATCTGGAGCTGATGATGTTGCAAGGGTTATAACTATAATTACAGGCTTTTCATTCGGCGCCTCATCAATAGCTTTATTTGCAAGAGTTGGCGGCGGAATTTATACTAAAGCTGCTGATGTTGGTGCTGACTTAGTTGGAAAAGTTGAAGCTGGTATTCCCGAAGATCATCCTTTAAATCCCGCCACAATTGCAGATAATGTCGGTGACAATGTTGGCGATGTTGCCGGTATGGGCGCAGATCTTTTTGAATCTTACGTAGGTTCAATTGTCGGAACAATGGTGCTTGGGGCAGTTTTTATGTCTACAGGTTTTGTTGATGAATTCAATGGTCTTTCTGCTGTATTGCTTCCATTGCTTTTAGCGGGGTCTGGAATTGTTATGTCTATTATAGGAACTTTTTTTGTAAGAGTTAAAGAAGGTGGTAATCCTCAGAAAGCACTTAATATGGGAAACATTGTTGCCTCTCTGCTGATGATAATTGCCTCCTGGTTTATTATAAAAAATATTCTTCCTGAAAGCTGGTACTTTCAGGATCCCCTTTATGATTGGTCCGATCCTGTAAAGGGAAATTTGTATACATCCACTGGAATTTTTATTTCAACTATAGTAGGACTTGTAGCCGGCGTTTTAATTGGAATGTTAACAGAATATTATACCGGAACCGATAAAAAACCAGTCCTTGCAATTGTAAGGCAATCTCTTACCGGTACAGCAACAAATATCATTGCAGGTTTAAGTAATGGAATGCTTTCAACGGCAGTACCTGTTTTAATAATTGCTTCATCAATAATTATAGCTTTTTATTTTGGAGGCTTGTATGGTATTGCAATTTCTGCTGTAGGAATGCTCTCAAATCTGGGAATTCAGCTTGCAGTTGATGCATACGGACCTATCTCTGATAATGCCGGTGGTATTGCTGAAATGTCGGAACTACCTAAAGAAGTTAGAAAGCGTACGGATAAGCTTGATGCCGTAGGAAATACAACTGCTGCTATAGGTAAAGGATTTGCAATCGGTTCTGCAGCCTTAACTGCGCTTGCATTATTCGGAGCTTATATGACTGCGGCAAATATAAAATCAATTGATATTTCAAAAGCAGTAGTAATGTCCGGTTTATTTATCGGGGCAATGGTACCATTTTTATTTTCTGCATTGGCTATGCAGGCAGTTGGTAAAGCTGCAATGTCTATGATTGAAGAAGTTAGAAGGCAATTTGCAACTATACCTAAACTTAAAGCAGCTCTTGATGTAATGAAAAGGAATTTTGAAAAAGAAAAAGAGGAATGGTCTCCAAACGACAAAAAGATTTTTGATGATGCAGAAGGTTCTGCCGAATACAGTAAATGTGTGGAGATTTCAACAAAATCAGCAATCAGACAAATGGTTCTTCCAGGTCTTCTTGCCGTAGTTGTTCCTATTTTAACCGGTTTTTTTGGTGGACCCGAAATGTTAGGGGGCTTAATTGCCGGTGTTACTGTAACCGGTGTTTTGATGGCAATTTTCCAGGCTAATTCCGGCGGAGCCTGGGATAATGCAAAAAAAATGTTTGAAGAAGGTGTTGAAATAAATGGGGTTAAGTATTTTAAGGGTTCGGATCCTCATAAAGCCGCCGTTGTGGGAGATACCGTTGGAGATCCGTTTAAGGATACTTCTGGGCCGTCTTTAAATATTTTATTGAAATTAATGGCAGTTGTATCGCTTGTAATTGCTCCTTTAATTAGATAAATTACCCCCGTTTTTAATTTAAAAATAAATTCCTGCTCTCAAAAATATTGAGGGCCGTTAGTCCAAAGGAAAGGAAATAATGAAGAATAATGTATATGAGAGTGCTGTTTTAATTAACGCAGCACTTGATGATGAACAAATAAACGGTATAATTACCCGCATTAAAGAAACCATTTCAAATAATGGTGGGGAATTTAGGGAAGTTGAAAATTGGGGAAGAAAAAGACTTGCCTATATGGTGAAAAAAAGTAAGATCGGTTATTATGTAATTTTCAGATTTGATGCCCCATCAAGTATTGTAAGTAAACTCGAAAGATTCTACACACTTGATGAATATATCCTCCGTTTCCTGACTATTCGATTAGATGATGACGCTCTTCAACAAATAGAAAAAAATAAAGATAAATCTTTAATTGAAATAATTGAAATTCCTGCTGAAACAGAGGATGTTAAAACTAAAGAATTAATCGAACCTGATAACAATTAATAAAAGATTCATGATGGAGGTTTAATCATGGCTGATCTGAAAATGCCCGAAATAAATTATGTGATTGTTGCTGGAAACTTAACGAAAGATCCGGTTTTTAGACAAACAACAAACAGCACTCCTGTAGTAAATTTCTCAATAGCATCAAACAGGAAGTACAAGGATAGTTCAAACCAATGGCAGGAGGATGTTTGTTATGTTGGCATTGTTGCATGGAATAAACTTGCTGAAAGCTGCCGTGACAGATTAAAGAAAGGATCTGCAGTACTTGTTGATGGTGAGCTCCAAAGCAGAAGCTGGAAATCTGATGACGGGCATAATAGAAGCATTGTTGAAATTAAAGCAAGAAGAATTCAATTTCTTAATAAGAGAGAAAAAATGGTTGAAGGTCCAAATGGTGCTGCGCACGAAGATGATATTATTGCAGATGATGAAAGTGTGGACTATACAGAGGATTCTTTTGATAAATTTCTTTCAAATGAAGAATCAGATTTGATAAAATAAAATAGGATACAAATGAAAAAAGAAATAAAAGTAAAAAAATTCTGCCGGTTTACCAGGAACAATATCAAATATATTGATTACAAGGATATTAAACTGTTGCAGAAATATGTTACAGAACAGGGTAAAATTATTCCTAAAAGAATTACAGGAACCAGTGCAAAGTACCAGAGACAACTTGCTTTAGCTGTAAAACGTGCAAGGCATATGGCATTGCTTCCTTATGTTTCTGATACAGTAAGATAAAGTTTAAAGGAGAATTTGGATGAAAGTGATTTTAAGACAGGATTATGAAACTCTTGGTAAGATTGGAGATATGATTGATGTAAAAGATGGGTTTGCAATTAATTTCCTTCTGCCCAGAAAGATTGCTTATTCTGCTTTAAAAGGAAATGTGGCAGCCTTGGAGGATGAGAAAAAAAGTCTTGCAAAAAAATCTGAACAGGAATTAAAATCTGCTGAAAATTTAGCAACTGAACTGGAAAAAGTATCGGTTACTATACCGGTTCAGGTTGGTGAAGAAGATAAAATATTTGGAACAGTTACTACACAGATGATTTCTGATTCCTTAAAGGAAAAAGGATATGAGATTGATAAAAGAAAAATTGATATTCCTGAACCGATAAAATCTCTCGGTATATATGAAGTTAATATTAAACTTCATTCTAATGTGGATGCAAAAATTAAAGTGTGGGTTGTTAGGGAATAGGTTTAATTTTTTGGTATAAAAAAAAGGAATCTCTAAAAAGGATTCCTTTTTTATTTTAAATATTTTTATTAAAGTTATCTAACTTTTATCTTTTTTTCACGAACCAGCTTAGCAATATTAGCCGTTCCATTCTTTGAAATACCTTTAATTGCCCTTGCAGACAATTTAACAGTTACAAACCTGTTTAATTCCTGTACCCAGATTCTTTTCTTCTGAAGATTTGGTAAAAATCTTCTTTTTCTTCTATTGTGTGCATGGGAACATTATTCCCAGCCATTGGTTCCTTACCGGTTACCTGGCATTTTCTTGCCATTTCTTTTTACTCCCGAATCTTACATTAAAAATTTTGAACAATTAATATAATAAAATCCTTTTAAAAAAGTACCTAAAATAGAAATGAAAATATTGAGAAGAATCACTCTAAATAAATAAAAAGTAGTTGACAATTGTTAAATCCTTTATATCTTAAACAGTGAATAATAATGAATTTAACCCACATTTTATTTAATAATATTCTTATCGAAAGGAGTTCAGATGGAATACTATGAACTTCATCCTGACAATCCACAGCTTCGTTTTATTAATAAAGCAGTTAAAGTGTTAAGTGAAGGGGGGGTAATTATTTATCCAACCGATACTGTATATGGAATTGGCTGCGATATATTTAATAAAAATGCCCTTGAAAGAATTTTCAGTATAAAAAATGATACAAGGAGTAAACTCTTTAGCTTTATTTGTTCTGATCTGAAAGATATTTCAAAATATGCGAAAGTTTCCGATTACGCTTACCGTACAATGAAACATCTTCTGCCCGGGCCGTACACTTTTATTCTTCCTGCTGCTAAAGAGGTTCCCAAAAAATTATGGAGCAACAGGAAATCTGTTGGTATAAGAGTGCCCAACCATCCTATTTGTTTGAGCATTGTAAAGGAACTTGGTCATCCTATAATTACCACGAGCGCAACTAATAGAAAGGTGATGTTTTATTTGATCCTGTTGAGATTAAAAATATTTTTAATACCCAGGTGGATTTAATGCTTTCTTCAGGAAGCCTTATTGGGTATCCCTTCAAGTGTTATAGATTTAAGTGAAGATGAGCCGGAAGTTATTAGGGAAGGTGCAGGGGATGTAAGTCTGTTTGTTTATTAGAAAAATTAATTGAAATCGTTATTCCTTGTTCTGAGATCAAAAAAAATTATTGAAAGATAGAAATGATTTAAGAACAAAGATTAACGATGCCTGATTTAAGAATTTATTCAATAACCATTACACCTATATTTTTACTCCTTTTTATATGCATTGCAGAAGCCTGAGCTTTCGGCATAATAATAATCTCATCAATATTAACGTGTTGAGGTCGTGTTGCACAATAGAGAACAGCATCTGCAATATCTTCAGGAGTTAGTGGTTTTAATCCAGCATAAACTTTTTTTGCCCGCTCTTTATCTCCTCTGAATCTTATTAAACTGAAATCTGTTTCAACCATACCGGGATCTACGGAACTAATCCTGATATCGTTCTCATATAAATCCAATCTCATTGCTTTTGATAAAGCATTAACTGCAAATTTTGTTGCACTGTAAACATTTCCTTTAGGATAAACCGAATGCCCTGCAACAGAACCTATATTAATTATATGTCCTCTTTTTCTTTTCACCATCAATGGTAGAATTTCTCTTGAGACATAAAGCAATCCTTTAACATTTGTATCAATCATTTCATCCCAATCATCAAAGCTGCCTTCATCAATTCTTGAAAAACCCCTGGCAAGCCCTGCATTATTAACAAGTATATCAATTTTTTTCCAATCATTAGGGAGCGAGGCAACTAACTTTTTTACTTCATCTTTATTTCTTACATCCAGGCTGGAAATGAAAACTTTAATTTTATAATTCTTTTTATAAAAATCTGATAGTTTTTTCAGAATTGAAATTCTTCTTGCCGTGAGAATAAGATTTGCACCTTCTTTTGCAAAAGCTTCTGCACACGCTTTTCCAATTCCGGCACTGGCTCCGGTAATAAAAACGATTTTATCAGATAATTTTTCCATCATTTAATATAATAGTTTAATAATAAGTAAAATAAATTTAACAGTTTAAGAAATTAATAAAAACTTGTATGAACTTAAAAGAAGATATGGCTATAGTTGAGAGACGACTATTCTGAGGACTTATAATAAACCCCCGGTATTTCGTATTTGCATTTAGGGCATTTATTGTCTTTAAGTTTGTATGAAATTATAGAGTGCCAGTTTCTTTTTATTAATGTGTAACTACAATTTGGACAGTAAGTAGTTTGTCCTTCAACATTAAATACATTTCCTACATAACAGAATTTTATTCCCATATCATTCGCAATTTTTCTTGCCGTATTAAGTGTATTCTCTGGTGTTCTCTCTTTATCAAGCATTCTGAAATCAGGATGAAAAGCCGTGAAGTGAAGCGGAACAGAATCTCCAAGATTATTAAGTATCCATTCACATTCACGCTTTATCTCTTCTAAACTATCATTCTCATCAGGGATTAGAAGTGTTGTTATTTCAAACCAGATGTCCGTTTCATTTTTTAACCAGATGAGCGTATCAAGTACATCATTAAGGTGAGAGAAAGTAAGCTTATGGTAAAATCTTTCAGTAAATCCTTTAAGATCAACATTGGCTGCGTCTGCATATTGATAAACTTCGCTGCGGGCTTCTTTATCAATATAACCAGCTGTTACCAAGACATTTTTTATTCCTTCTTCCCTGGCAATCTTAGAAATATCAATAACGTACTCACCAAAAATTGTAGGATCATTATATGTATATGCAATTGAAGGAGTGCCATATTGCCTGGCAAGCTTAACTACATCTTCCGGTGAAGCAACTATAGAATTTTCATCATCAAGTTTTGCTTTGCTGATTGACCAGTTTTGACAAAACTTGCATCCGAGATTACAGCCTGCAGTTCCAAAGCTTAATACCTGTGTCCCGGGTAAAAAATGGCTGAGTGGTTTTTTTTCAATCGGATCAATTGCAAAACCTGTTGGTCTACCGTATCCGATTGTATAAAGCTTACCATTATGATTTTGTCTTATATAACAAAACCCAGGTTGTCCTTCACCAATTTTACAGTAACGCGGGCAAAGAGTACAGAGGATTTTATTATTGTCTGCCGGTTCCCACCACTTAGCTAACTTCATTTCATTCGTGTTCATAAGTTCATTCTTACTTCCTGATGCCGGATACCTGATACTTGATTATCAAGCATCCAGAATCCAGTGACCAGAATCCAAAGCAAATCTACTTTCTTCTGATGAAAGAATAAAGTTAAAATACTTAAGATTTTTTTTGAAAGGGGAGTTATTTAGTTAGGTAATTATCTTTTTTAGGAGTTAAAAAATTTACCCACCACTTAATCCCCTCCAGTGGAGGGGAAAATAACCGAAAGATCATATCACCTCAAATCTTAGCCAGTTTGCACGGCTCTTTTCAGAATAAGGAGCCCCTGCTGTAAAAATTAAAATATCACCCTCTTTAACAAAACCATATTCAACAATTAATTTTTTAGCTTTGTCAATTGCTATATGTTCCTTAACAATCTCTTCCAGATAAATAGAAGTTATTCCCCATCGAAGGCATAGTTGATTCATTGTATCAAAACTGTTTGTGAAAGCAATAATCTTTGCTTTGGGTCTGAACTTGGAAAGATTTATAGCTGTTCTTCCCTTAAAAGTAAAAGTAACAATAGCAGCTGCATTAACCTGCCTGCTAATTCCTGTAATAGCTCTGCCAACTGAATCAAAAAGATTTTCCGCCGTCTCTTCCGGAATCTTTAAATCAATTTCCTGCTGAGGTTTTAAATGCAGCTCTGTATTTTTAACTATATCATTCATAACCTGAACAGTTCTTAAAGGAAATTTTCCGATGGAGGTTTCACCGCTTAACATAACTACATCAGTTCCATCCCAAACAGCGTTCGCAACATCACTTGCTTCAGCGCGGGTTGGGATAGGATTGTTAATCATTGATTCAAGCATTTGTGTTGCAGTAATTACAAGCTTGCCGATTGAGTTGCATTTCCTGATTATCATTTTTTGAATTACCGGAACTTCCTGCGGAAAAAGTTCAACGCCAAGGTCTCCCCTGGCAATCATTATTCCATCTGCAGCTTGAAGAATCTCATCAAAATTATCAACTGCTTCTTTCTTTTCAATCTTTGCAATTACCGGCTTTTCATATTTTCTCTGCTTCAGCCATTCTTTTAGAGTAATAATTTCTTCGGCACTCCTTATAAATGATAGTGCAATAAAATCAGCTCTAAACTTTATTGCGAATTCAAGATCACTATAATCTTTTTCTGTTATTGACGGTGAGGAAATTCTCATACCCGGCAGGTTAATTCCTTTATGAGGTTTTAAAGTTCCACCATTTTCAATTAGACAGATTAATGATTCCTTTTTCTTCTCAATAATTCTTAATCTTATTAAGCCATCATCAATTAAAACCTGGTTCCCAATAGCAGCATCATCAATAAGTAGTTTATATGAAGTTGAAATTTTCTCTTTTGTTCCTTTTATGTTTTCTATGGTGATTTCAATTTTATCCCCGGTGGTAATTTCAATTTCAGGTTCGGTTAGTTCCCCGATTCTGATTTTCGGTCCCTGTAAATCTATCAGAATTGCCAGCGGGGTTTTTTCATCTACACATGCTTCATTAATATTATTAAAAACATTTTCAAAAAATTCATAGTTACCATGTGAAAAATTCAGACGTACTCCATCCATTCCGGCAAGAATTAGTTTCTTTATATCATCAACGGAATAAGAATTAGGTCCGAGTGTTGCAAGGATTTTAGTTTTTGCAAATACATCATTAAGCACTAAATTCATCTTTTCTTTTTTGACATTTGATTTTTACCCTGCTGCCTCATAACCCTGGATTTTACATAGAGATCTTTAATTTTCTGTTCAACAAGATTAAAAACCGAATTCGGTTCATATCCTTTCTTTAACTTTATACCTGCTTTAACACCTGTTAAAAGTTCAATACCTTCTTCCACTCTTTTTATTGCATAAATATGAAATTTACCTTCCCGAACTGATTTGATAACATCTTCTCTAAGCATTAATTCTTTAACATTAAGTTCAGGTATTATAACGCCATGTTTTCCATTAAGACCTCTTGATTTACAAACATCGTAGAAGCCTTCAATCTTTTCATTTACTCCACCTATAGGCTGCACATCACCTTTTTGATTTAGTGAACCGGTTACAGCGAAATGTTGTTTGATAGGGAGTCCCGATAAAGTTGAAAGCAGGGCAAAAATCTCAGAGCAGGATGCGCTGTCCCCATCAACAGTTCCGTAAGATTGTTCGAATACAAGGTTCGCATTAAATGAAAGTGGAATATCCTGCCCAAAAGTTTCTCTGAAGTAACCTGAAATTATTAATACACCTTTAGTATAATGTTTACCGCTCATTCCCGCTTCTCTTTCAACATTAATTATACTGCCGCTTCCTAAAGAAACAGTTGCGGTAATTCTGATTGGGCGGCCAAATGAGTAATAGTCAGCACCATAAACAGCTAAAGCATTAATTTGTCCTATCCTTTCACCATCGGTATCAATAAGAACTGTATTTTCCTCAATCATATCGTTTATTTTCGATTCAAGCATTCCATGTCTCTCTTTAGCATTATTATATGCTTTTTCAACATGTGCGGCAGATACAATTTTAAATCCATCATCTTCAGCCCAGAAGCTTGCCTCACGCGCTAAGTCTGCAACCCAGGAAAAACGGGTTGTTAGTTTATTTCTTTGTCCAACATACCGTGCACTCAATTCAAGTATATAGGCAATTCCTGTCCTGTCAAACTCATGGAGGTTTTCTTCCTTAATAAGTTTCTTAATAACTCTTGCATACGCATGAACAACACTATCCGATCTTTTTATTTCATAATCAAAATCAGCTTTTATCTTAAACATTTTTTTGAAATCATATTCGTGTTCTGCCAAAAAAGAATAAATATACTGGCTTCCGACAAGAATAATTTTTGTATCTATTTTTATCGGCTCAGGTTTAAGAGTGGTGGCAGCAATCGGGAAATAACCCGGACCTTCCTGAATCTCAAGCTTATTATATGTTAGGACTCTTTTCAAAATTTTCCAGACCCCCGGTTCTTCAAAAAGGTGATATACATTTAAAACGAGATATCCGCCATTTGCTCTTAAAAGTGAACCTGATTTTATTTTTGAAAAGTCTGTGTACCAGCCGCCGTGGCCGTCATTTATTTTTTCTATTGTTCCAAAGATATTTAAATATGTTGGTGAAGTTTCAATTATAACCGGGCATTCATTTGTCTCGCTGTTATCAAGAATAATGTTAACCTCATATTCCTTGAAGTAGTCAATTACAGTTCCATCTGCAAGTGTTTCTTCCGATGGTTTAGCTCCTTTAAATACCTGGAGGTTTTCAAGGATATTATCTTCTGCTTGTTTTAGATATTCGTCAACGTCTTTTGAATTGTAATTTTCTCTGAAAGTATCAATTATTCCTTTAACAACTGTATAAGCAATTTTCTTTTCAAGTTCGGTAAGATTTTTTTGAAAATCCTGACTTATCTTTAAGCCTTTTTTAAATAAAACCTGAAGTTCTTCCTGCCTGAGATTGTATTTATTTAAAATTTCCTGTGCCTGATCTTTGGTTATTTTCCCTTTATTTACCAGATCTTCAAGCTTATAGATTGGAACAGGTTTATCCTCAATTACAGGAAGAATATCGGGGCGGGCTACCTGACCAACTTTAACCTGACCCAGAGAAAAATTGTCCTTTTTTATTTCTTCTTCAAATGCGTTTAATAATTTTTGCTCTTCAGTTCCATATTGAGCGAGCATTCTTTTCTTTTGTTCAATATAGGTTTCGCTTTCAAATGCCTGAAGTATTTTTTCTTTAAGAATATTAATAGCAGATGCGAAATCGGATTTAAATAATTTTGCTTTGCCTTTAGGGAAGGTAAGTAAAGTTGGTCTATCGGGATCCTTAAAATTATTTACATAAGCATAATCCAAAAGCGGAGGACACTCGGATGATATTGTTTCAAGAATTTTTTTTACTGTTGTTGCTTTTCCGGTACCGGATAAACCGGCTATATAAATGTTATAACCGGGAGCTCTTAAATCAACACCAAGCTTAAGTGCTTTTAATGCTCTTTCCTGACCAAGAATTCCCTCGATTGGTTTTACAGTTTCTGTTGATTCAAAATCAAAGAGATCAGGGTTACAACGCCATCTTAAATCTTCGGGTTTAAGTTCGAGGTGTGTTCTGCCTTTGGCGGAATTGTTTTTTTTGGGAGAAGCCATGATTTTATCCTTCAATAAGAGAATCTGCAATAAAAACTAAAACAAAATCTAACTATATTATCAGCGAATTTCAAAAAAGGAGGAGATGTCACGAACTTTAATCTTAAATATTTTGTTTGCAATCATACTTTTTAATTTCCTTCAGTTAGAAAAATTTTCTTCTTGTGGAAATTAAGTTAGCAGTTTTTATTTTATATAAGTAATTTGAAACAATAAAAGCGGAGTTAAAATGAAAAACAGATTTTTTATTTTTCTTTTACTTTTGGCATCGATAGGTTTTACGTATGGTCAGAAAGAACAAATAAGAGTGAGTCCAAAAGCATCGGTTATGCAAGTGGTTGGATTAACAGAAGTGAAAATTGATTATTGCCGTCCCGGCGTCAAAGGAAGAACTATCTGGGGAGATTTAGTTCCGTATAATAAAGTATGGCGGGCAGGTGCTAATGAAGCAACCACAATAAATTTCAGTTCAGATGTAATGATTGAAGGGAAAAAACTTTCTGCGGGTAAATACAGCTTCTTTGCTATTCCAACAAAAGGTGATTGGACATTAATTTTTAATAAAGTTGCAGATCAGTGGGGAGCTTTTGAATATAATGAAGCTGAAGATGCTTTAAGAATAACAGTTAAACCTCAAAGCAATGGTTTTCAGGAGTGGTTAACTTATTCGTTTAATAAAACAGGGGATAAATCTGCAGTTGTAAATCTTGAGTGGGAGAAATTAAAAGTGCCGTTTAAAGTTGAGGTGCAATAGAAAATGTAAGTATAAGTGCAGGTTCAAGAATAACTATAATAAAATTTCCCTTGAACTTGCACTTACTCTTGATTCATCAATTCCGGATACCTTTTAATAACTCTTCTGTTTTCTCTTTCATTAATTTTACATCTCCCTTGCTCTCTACATTTAGCCTGATAATAGGTTCGGTGTTGGACATTCTTAAATTGAATCTCCAGGAATCATACTCAACGCTCAATCCATCAAGCCGGTCCTCTTTACCATCAGAATATTTCTTTGCCAGCTCCTCAATTTTTTTTGCAGGGTTATCTATCTTGGAATTTATTTCTCCGGAACATGGATATTCTTCAATCATTTCTTCAACTAACTTGGAAAGGGGTTTGCTTTCCTCGGACATAAGCTGCATAATTAAGAGGAAAGGAATCATACCGCTGTCAGAATATGCATTATCCCTGAAATAATGATGAGCAGACATTTCACCGCCATAAATAGCATTTACTTCTCTCATTTTCTGTTTAATAAAAGCATGCCCGCTGGGAGAAACAACCGGAACACCTCCTGCTTTAGTTACAACATCAATTGTATTCCATATTAATCGGGGATCATGCACAATTTTTTCCCCGGGATTTCGTTTGAGAATTGATTTAGCAAGCAGTCCGACAATATAATAACCTTCAATAAAATTACCTTTTTCATCAAAGAAAAAGCATCTGTCATAATCACCATCCCAGGCTACACCTAAATCAGCATGATTATTAAGAACAGCATCAATTGAAACCTGCCTGTTTTCGGGAAGAAGCGGATTTGGAACTCCATTTGGGAAATTAGAATCCGGTTCCTCAAAAACTTTTATCATTTTTATCGGCAGATCAGGTTCGAGTTTTTTTAGAGCTAAACCTGCACAGCCATTGCCTGCATTTACAACTACTTTTAAAGGATTTATTTTATCCGCACTGTAAAAATTTTTTAGATTTTTAATAAAATCATTCATTATATCATTTTGTTTTATAGTTCCTTTTTTAGGATTTAAAGTCTTAAGATCATTTTCCAGTATCATTTTTTCTATCGTATTCAGACCGGAATCATATCCTACCGGAACAGCATTTCTTTTAACAAACTTCATCCCGTTATATTCAGGAGGATTATGACTAGCTGTTATCATAATTCCACCATCCGCATTAAGAGAAGGAGTTGCATAATAAACCATTTCAGTTCCGCAAAGACCCAGATCAATTACATCTGCGCCGCTGTCTTTTAATCCTCTGCTTAAAGCATCAAATAATTCATCGGATGATTTTCTAATATCTCTTCCAACAACAACCTTTTCGCCATTAACATATTTGGCAAAAGCTGTTCCGATTTTATATGCCAGCTCAGTATTAAGTTCAGAAGGTACTTTTCCCCTTATATCATATGCTTTAAAACAGTTAATTCTATCCATCTAACTCCTCCGGAAAATAGGTTGTAAAAAAATCAATGATTGATAATTGAGTCTTTTTAATGCACAATGCAAACTATATTTGTCACTTAATTTATCAAAAATATAATATGATTCTAATTTAAAATATTTTTTTAGTAGAGGGTAATTTTTCAATAGACTTTTAAGGAACAAGTTTTTATGTTTAGCCATTCAAAATTATTGCGGGAGAGAGATATCGCAACAAGAGATACTGTTTACTGGCACTTTGCAAAGTGCAACAACTCAAAATGTAACGCCATATTTTTGGTAGATCCCAGTGAAACACCGGGTGACCTTGGTTTTATTTGTCCCCAGTGTTCAAAGAAAACAACAACTTCTCATGTTGTTCAATGTTCAAGCTGCAGAACTATACTTAATTTTGTTAGGGCGGCTCCTAATGAAGAAAAGGTTGTTTTTAATGTTCCTAAATGCTCTCATTGTGTTGGAACAATTGAAGATGAGTGGGAAATAGAACCCCTGTATCAACCTGATTCATATATTTAACCCACAAAAATATTTATTTCAATTTTAACCTTCGGGTTTTGATGAACTACATTTCTACCCCGAAGGTTCTTTATTTTTAAAGTATTTATTTCTGTAAACTATAATCCTTTCATGTAATTATTCTTTAATAAATCCCAACATTGTGCTAACTTTAAACACTTATTAATAAAATTATTGAAGGCTCCGGTATGAAAACTAAAGTGTTAAGAAATATTTTTGTTAACCTCTCATTTTTAGCTGCTCTGTTTGTGTTTGGGTGTTCCTCTTCTGTTGAAACAACATCTGATAATTTTAATTCAAATAGCGGGATAAACCTTGATACAGTAAAAGCTGGTAAATTTGATACTGGTAAGATGTGGACATTCGAGTATCCGCCTATAGATTATTTTCATTCAGAATATAATTTTACTCCAACAAATGAATGGTTTGATCATATTAGAATGTCAGCTTTAAGGTTTGCAACTTATTGTTCAGCCTCTTTTGTTTCTGCTGACGGATTAGTAATGACAAATAATCACTGTGCCCGTGAAAGTATTGTTCAGGTTCAGCAGGAAGGTGAGGATTTAAATGAAACCGGATTCTTTGCTCAAAATCTTGATGAAGAAAGAAAAGTTCCAGGGTTGTTTGTTGATCAGCTGGTTTTAATAAAAGATGTTACTGATGAAATTAATTCTGCAACAGGAACAGGAACTGACCAGGAAAAATCTTCAAAGCTTGATTCTGTTATGAATGAAATTGAATCGAGAGAAACTGAAGCAACCGGATTAAAAATTTCAATTACTCCTCTTTACAACGGCGGAAAATATTCTTTATACGGATATAAAAGATATAATGATGTTAGATTAGTTTTTGCGCCGGAATCCCAGTTAGGTTTTTTTGGAGGTGATCCTGATAACTTTACTTATCCAAGATACAATCTCGATTGTTCATTCTTCAGAGTGTATGATGAAGATGGCAAGCCTTTAAAAACTGAAAATTATTTTAAATGGAACCCAAACGGAGCCGATGTTGGTGAACCGGTTTTTGTTGTTGGGAACCCGGGAAGAACCGACCGGCTGGAATCTGTTGCGCAGCTTGAGTTTTACAGAGATTATCTTTACCCGAGAGTTCTTGATCTTCTAAATGGTTTGATTGATATTCGTTTACAAATGATGGAAGAACATCCTGAACAGAAAGATGAGCTTCAGGTTGAAATGCTTAATTACACTAATTCTTTTAAAAGCATACGGCGGAATGTTAAATGGTTTAAGAGATCCTGTTTTAATGCAAAGAAAACGTGATTTCGAAAAAACCTTTAAGAGTAAAGTTAAATCCAAACCTGATTTGAATTCTAAATATGGAGATGTTTGGGATAAGCTTACAGAAACTCATTCAAAACTTGGTGGAATTACACACGAATTATATCTTACTTCATTTAATCCTATAAGAACTTCACAATACTTTTTTATTGCCGGTGATGTTATTGATCTCGCAGAAGAATTAAAGCTCCCTGAAGATCAAAGATCAGAGCTATATAAAGCTGATGAGCTTGATACAACAATTGAAAATATTTTTCCCGAAGATTTTGATTTAAGCTATAATAATAAATTGCTTGAGATGCATCTGAATATGATGAATTCCTACCTTGGACCAGATAATAAAATAACAAAAATTTTAACTGGTGGATTCTCAGGTAAAGAGGCACTGGATTATGCTCTTAATAAATCGAGTATAACAAGCAAAGAAAAAATTAAAGCGCTTGTTGCTAAAGGTCCTGATGCAATTCTTAATTCCGATGATCCTTTCATTCAGTTTATTCTAAATACCCGTGAAAGAAAAAGCGAGCTGGTTGTTCAGGCAAAACAATTAAATGCAGAAATTGAAAGCAGCAACCAAAAACTTGGAAGAGCATTGTTTGAAGTTTACGGAACTTCAATTCCGCCGGATGCAACTTTTACATTAAGAATTTCTGATGGAGTTGTAAAAGGATTTCCTTACAACGGAACTGAAGCTCCTCCTATTACTACTTACTACGGTTTATATGACAGGTATTATTCTTTCGGTAAAAAATTTCCGTGGAGCTTACCGGAAAGATGGAAAAATCCTCCGGCAGATTTCAATCTTGAAACTCCGTTTAATTTTATTTCAACAAATGATATAATCGGGGGAAATTCAGGCAGCCCGGTTATTAATGAAAAAGGAGAAATTGTAGGTTTGGCTTTTGATGGAAATATCCAGAGCCTTCCCGGTGATTTTATTTTCAGAGAAGAAGAAAACAGGTGTGTTGCCGTTCATTCTGCGGGCATGATTGAAGCAATAAAAGATATGTATAAAGATACTCGCTTGAGTAATGAGCTGATTAATGGGAAACTCTCTGAAGAAGAAATGATGGAAGAATCAACTTCTAATTAAATAACTTCGTTTAGGAGGCTGTATCAATTTTCTCTTAATGCAGCCTCTTTTTATATTCTCTAAAATGCAAATCATAAAAAAAAGATTTAATGAGAAATTCCCAAAGCTGTTTAGATTTATTTCCCGCATTTATTATTTCATCCTCAGACTAATAACCGGTAAAAGACAAACCCAGATTATTTTTAACAAAATATATTACCTGAAAAGTTGGGGAAGCAAAGACTCTGTTTCAGGATCCGGATCAAATTTAGATAATACCGAAAACTTGAGAAAAGAATTTCCTCTTATTATTGATGAACTTAATATTAAATCTTTACTCGATATTCCATGCGGAGATTTTTTTTGGATGAAAGAAATTAATCCGGCACTTGAAATATATATAGGTGCCGATATAGTTAAAGAAATAGTTAAAAGTAATAATATTTTTTTCTCTAATGATAAAAGGAGTTTTATTGTACTTGATCTAACAAAGGATAGCTTACCTGAAGTTGACTGTATTTTCTGCAGGGATTGTCTTCCACACCTTTCTATTAAATTAATTAAAGCAGCAATAAAAAGAATAAAAGTAAGCAATTCAGTATATCTTCTTTCTTCTACTTATACAGATTGTAAAGAAAATAAAGAAATGCATGTTGGTGGATTCCGTCCTTTAAACTTACAGCTCAAACCGTTTTATTTTCCCAAACCAATAAAAATAATTAACGATCCTTGCCTAACCCCTACTACAAATTTAATTGATAAAAGTATAGGTGTCTGGAAAATATCTGATTTACCTTTTTAAATAAGAATTATTAATCCTTAAAAAACATACTGAAGCTGAAAGTGCGTTGAATAATATTGAATAGAATAATTAACAACAGTTAATCCATATTCCAGACCAAGTCCTGCTTTAAAACCGTTTCCCCGGTTTTCTCTGAAATCTATTCCAGCAAGAAGGGAAAGAACAATTCCATAATCCCAGTTATTCCTGTCGCTGTAAATCCTGTCATTTAAAGTAAGTAATCCAAGTCCCTGTTCAGTGTAAAAACTTTCAGTTAAATAATAAGAGTAAATCCCTTTTACATAAAATCCTTTTATAAAAGGATAATATTGTTTGCGGCTTCCGGGTACAATTGAATTGAGATCGGTTGCATAAATAAAACCAAGTCTTGTGGAAATATAATCGCCGGGGTTTATATATCCGCCTGTAAATATTTCTGAAGTAAAAGCTCCTTCACTTGGCGAATTAGCAGAAATAAAACCTGCGCCGGCACTAATTCCAATGCTCATTTCTGACTGACTAAATAAAAAAGTTCCCGAACAAAATATAAAAGCAGAAATAAATAAAAATTTGTTCTTCATAATTCTTATTAAAAGTAATAAGCTCAAAATAAAAAAAATAAATACATTTCATTCATACCTTAAATAGTTTTATTATTTTTAAGTTGAAAATAAAAAAGAAACAGGTCGGATAATGTCCAAAATTTCATATATAAAATTAACAGTTCAGCTTGATGATAACAGAGTACCTGAAAAAATTGAATGGGAAGCAACCGATTCAGGGTCGCCGGGTATAAAAGAAGCTAAATCATTTCTGCTAAGTTTATGGGATAAAAAGGATAATGCCACTCTGGGTATTGATCTCTGGACAAAAGATATGCTTCTTGATGATATGAATATTCATTTTCACCAGGTTCTTCTTAAACTCGCAGATACGTATAAACGGGCAACAAAAAATAATGAAGTTGCCGATATGATAAGTAATTTTGCTTCTGAGTTTGCAAATAAATTAGAGCTTGAAAAAAAAGTTAACAAGAATTAATTTTTTTTAGAGAATTCATCTTTTAGGCATGTAATTTTATTCAGGAAATTCATTTTGTTTCCTGATCATTTATAATATTAAGGCAAAAAATGGATACAGAAATTCTTGCCAGGTTACAATTCGCTTTCACAATAGCTTTCCATTATATCTATCCCCCATTAAGCATTGGTTTAGGAGTAATGCTCGTTATGATGGAGGGAATGTATCTTAAGACAAAAAATCCTTTGTATGAACAAATGACAAAATTCTGGGTTAAGGTTTTTGCTTTAACTTTTGCAATCGGTGTTGCAACAGGAATTGTAATGGAGTTTGAGTTTGGAACAAACTGGGCTACTTATTCAAGGTATGTCGGAGATGTTTTTGGAAGTGCTTTAGCTGCCGAAGGAATTTTTGCTTTCTTTCTTGAATCCGGTTTTCTTGCTTTACTTGTTTTCGGGTGGGATAAAATAAAACCCCGTACACATTTCATTTCAACCATTATGGTTTCGCTGGGCGCAATGTTTAGTGCTATATGGATTGTAGTTGCGAACAGCTGGCAGCAAACTCCCGCTGGTTTTCATATAGTTGGTCGCGATTTGGGTGCACGAGCAGAGATAACTGATTTCTGGGCTATGGTTTTTAATCCATCATCAGTAGATCGGTTATTACATGTTCTCTCAGGTGCGTGGCTTGCAGGTTCTTTCCTGGTTATAAGTGTAAGTGCTTTTTATATTCTAAAGAACAGGCATTTTCAATTTGCAAAAGCTTCTTTTAAAATAGCTTTAATTCTTGCACTCTTCGCTTCACTATTCCAGCTTTATACAGGAGACAGAAGTGCAGTAGGTGTAAGTAAAAATCAACCTGCAAAGTTGGCTGCAATTGAAGGTCATTTTGATTCTTCCGCCGTAGCAGATATTCATTTATTTGGCTGGGTTGATCAAAATAATAGAGAAGTTAAATTCAGTGTTTCAATTCCCGGTTTGCTAAGCTATCTTGTTTATGGAGATGCTTCAAAACCAATCAGGGGATTAAATTCTTTTCCTCAAAATGAAATTCCTCCTGTTAATATTGTCTTCCAGTCTTATCATCTAATGGTTGCTATTGGATTTATGCTTATTGCAATTAGTGTACTCGGTATTTTTTTATGGTGGAGAGGAAAACTTTTTAATCACCGCTGGCTGTTGTGGGTTTTTGTATTTGCTGTTTTGGGTCCGCAGATTGCAAACCAGGTCGGTTGGATTACCGCAGAAGTTGGAAGGCAACCATGGATTGTTTACGGTTTGCTGAAAACTTCAGAAGCATTTTCTAAAAGTGTTTCTTCCAGCCAGATTGTTTTCTCTCTTATTTTATTTACGGTGATTTATCTTTTTCTGTTTATTCTTTTCATCTATTTATTGAATGAAAAAATTCAGCACGGACCTGAAGAACCTGAAACGATTGGTTCAGAGTATGAAAAACAGAAATTTCTTTTTGAAGAAAAGAAAGGCTGAGATTTATGGAGTTTACATTTGATTTAAATACTATCTGGTTCATTCTTATCGGAGTTCTTCTTGCCGGCTACGCTATTCTTGATGGTTTTGATTTAGGTGTAGGATCCCTTCATCTTCTTTTTAAAACTGAGGAAGAAAGAAGAATAGCAATAAATGCAATTGGTCCCGTATGGGATGGAAATGAAGTATGGCTTGTAACAGGCGGTGGTGCTTTGTTTGCAGCTTTCCCCGATGTTTATGCAACAGTATTCTCAGGTTTTTATACTGCATTTATGCTTTTACTTTTTGTTTTGATTTTCAGGGCAGTGGCAATTGAATTCAGAAGTAAGCAGGAGGCAAAGTGGTGGAAAAAAATGTGGGATACACTTTTCAGTATTGCAAGTATTTTTATTGCTTTTCTTATGGGAGTTGCCCTGGGTAATATTGTAACAGGTGTACCGGTTGGTGCAGATAAAGAGTTTGCAGGCAGTTTTCTTGGATTGATTACTCCTTATACTATCCTTGTTGGTATTACAACTGTTTCACTTTTCATGATGCATGGAGCAATTTATCTTGTAATGAAAACTGAAGGAGAAATTCAAACGAAAGTAAAAGGATGGGTAAATAATTCAATTATCTTTTTCGTAATCTGTTATGTTTCTACAACGATGGCAACGTTAATTTATTATCCTCATATGACACAGCATTTTAAAGATGCACCGTGGCTTTTCTTTCTTGCACTTTTAAATATGCTGGCAATAGCAAATATACCGAGGGAGATTCACCATCAAAAAGAATTTAAAGCTTTCCTTTCTTCCTGTGCATCCATTGCAGCATTGCTTGCTTTATTTGCCGCAGGAATTTTTCCTGATATTGTTAAGTCAACAATTAATCCTGAGTATAGCCTTACCATTTATAATGCAGCCTCATCTCAAAAAACTTTAAGCACCATGCTCACAATAGCTTTAATAGGAATGCCTTTCGTTCTAGGCTACACTTTTACAATTTACTGGATCTTCCGGGGGAAAGTTAAGCTGGATAAGATGAGTTATTGATTATGTACTTTTCTTAAAGGAATTATTGTATTAAAATATCTTCTTGGATTATTGAAAAATAATTAGCATTATTATCCAACTGATAACCTTCCTTTTAAACAATCAGATATTATCTTGAATACAGTTATTGTACGGACAAAAAACAAAAAGAAATGATAATAGATCCTATTATCTTTTTGGGATATTTCTAATGTTAAATAAAATCATATCACACTATAAAGTAATAGAAAAACTCGGCGAAGGTGGTATGGGTGTATTATATCTTGCGAAGATTAAAAAAAAAAAAAAAAAAAAAAAAAAAAAAAAAAAAAAAAAAAAAAAAAAAAAAAAAAAAAAAAAAAAAAAAAAAAAAAAAAAAAAAAAAAAAAAAAAAAAAAAAAAAAAAAAAAAAAAAAAAAAAAAAAAAAAAAAAAAAAAAAAAAAAAAAAAAAAAAAAAAAAAAAAAAAAAAAAAAAAAAAAAAAAAAAAAAAAAAAAAAAAAAAAAAAAAAAAAAAAAAAAAAAAAAAAAAAAAAAAAAAAAAAAAAAAAAAAAAAAAAAAAAAAAAAAAAAAAAAAAAAAAAAAAAAAAAAAAAAAAAAAAAAAAAAAAAAAAAAAAAAAAAAAAAAAAAAAAAAAAAAAAAAAAAAAAAAAAAAAAAAAAAAAAAAAAAAAAAAAAAAAAAAAAAAAAAAAAAAAAAAAAAAAAAAAAAAAAAAAAAAAAAAAAAAAAAAAAAAAAAAAAAAAAAAAAAAAAAAAAAAAAAAAAAAAAAAAAAAAAAAAAAAAAAAAAAAAAAAAAAAAAAAAAAAAAAGGGGGGGGGGGGGGGGGGCCTCATATCACACTACAAAATAATAGAAAAACTTGGCGAAGGTGGTATGGGTGTATTATATCTTGCCGAAGATTTAGAACTCAACCGAAAAGCTGTGCTGAAATTCCTTCCGCCCGATATGATAAATGACCCGGAAACTAATTTAAGATTTAAGAGAGAAGCACAATCAGCAGGTTCATTAAGCCATCCGAATATAGTTACCATTTATGATGTAGGAGTTCACGAGAACAAAACCTTCATAGCAATGGAATATGTGGAAGGAAAAACACTTCGAGAAGTAATAAAAAGTGATGAGCTTACAATTGAAAAAGTAACAGATATTTCTGTTCAGATATGTGAAGGATTAAATGCAGCACACAGCAAAGGAATAACACACAGGGATATAAAACCAGAAAACATACTGATAGATGAAAAGGGAAAAGTAAAGATAGTTGACTTTGGATTAGCCAAGGTAAAGAATATAAGTAAAGAGATAACAAAACAAGGCTCAACAGTGGGGACAATAAAATATATGTCTCCCGAACAGATAAGAAATCAGAAAGTAGATCAACGATCAGATATCTGGTCATTCGGAGTAATACTTTATGAAATGATAACAGGAAGATATCCATTCAAGGGAGAGCACGATGCAAGTCTGTTTTATTCAATAATAAACCAGAACCCGGAGCCATTAGCAAGATACAAAGCAGATATAAGTGAAGGATTCCAGAGAATAATAGATAAATCATTAGATAAAGACCCCGAAACAAGATACCAGCATATAGATGAACTGCTTTCTGATTTAAGAAGAGAGAAAAGAGATAGTGGTGAATTTGCTGTAAGCAAAGTGAAGAGAAAAAATACGAGATTAATAAAAAGAATTTCTCTCATATCCGCTGCTCTCTTAGCCATTGCCTTAATATTTATTGCAACAAATTATTTTCTGAACAACCAAACAAAAAAAGTTAAACCACCCAAGCACACACAACTAACCTTTGATGGAAATATTTATGTATTATGAGAGTGGGGACTTGTTTGACATATCTCAAATTTCTCCGGATGGACAGTTCACTGCTTATGTAGCTGGATAAGGGCGAGAAAAGTATTTATGTTAAAGATAATTTTGGAGATCAGGCAATTGAAATATTTAAGGGTTTAGGTGTGTAGTCAGTTTAAGATGGTCTCCGAGCGGAAATGAAATTTTGTTTACGGCATACTTAATGGATGCAACTCGTGGTCAAGTCTATATAATTCCGAAGCTTGGTGGTAAAGTTCAAAAACTTAAAACTTCAACAAGTTCAGTTGGATGTTGGTCACCCGATGGATAATTTAATAGCAGGAATTATTCAGTCAATAAACAAATTAATCTTATTAAAACTAGAAACAGATGAGATTGAAAAAACAATAGAACTGACTGGTGATTTTACATGGCTTATAGATATAGATTGGTCTACCAAATGGTGACAAAATACTTTTTCTAACACGTAATGATAATGCCGGCAAGTATGCAATATGGACAATAAAAACCGATGGCACACAGCAGAAAAAGATTCTTGAAAGAAACCGTAATGTATCTTTATTCACCGAGATGGTCGCTCGATGGAAATCATATTTATTATCTTCAGGAAAATGGACACAACACAGGATTTAATGAAGATAGAAGTATCTTCAAATATTTCAGATAAAAAACAGAAGCTATTCAAACAGGTTTACTGGCATTGGGTTTTCAATTACAAGGGATAACAAAAAATTTTGTTATACAAAATATAATGCTTAATCAAATCTATGGAGTTTTAATTATGATGAAAGAAAAAAATTTTCAAACCAAAAAAATTAACTGAAGGAACTTCAATTTTTGAAATGCCTGTAATATCTCCGGATGGGAAGGAAATAGCTTTTGTTATAAAAGCAATATTATTAAAATGTCTGTTAATGGAGATTCTATTAAGCAATTAACGTTTTCAAATTCTTATTGTTACAGCCCAAGCTGGAGTCCCAAGGGTAAGGAAATTGCTTTTATTTCGGAATCAAAATTATATTCAATTTCATCTGAAGGCGGATACTCCCTCTTTCTTTCAAATTATAATGTTGGAGATGGTGCTTATTGGGAATCAGATTCAGAGATTTTTTATCAAAAGTTGAGAAATCGAAATTTTTATATTTATAATCTTATTACAAAAGAAAAAAAAATACTTGTATCAAATGATAGTGTTAGGATGGATGTTTAATCCTAGTTTATCCCCGATAATTAAATATAGTCGTGTTTTGGAATCGTAAAATAATTAATAAATCAGGTCTTTGGATTATTTCACTTAAGGATTCATTCACAAAATTAATTATAAGAAAGGATTACAATGTTATCCTTTGAGATGGTCTGAATGACGGCAAATGGATTTATGCAATTAATACTGATATAGAGATTCTCACGAGTTATTAATGGTATAAATGCAAATACTGGGAGAGACTAAAATTATTTATACTTTCCTGCTGGAGAGATAAAGTATATAATGATGTTGATATTTCGTCTGATGGAAAAACAATTGTTTGTGCAATGCAAGAAACCAATTCCGATGTATGGATGATAGAAAATTTTGATCCGGATGTGGAGTAAAATCAGGTAGCCAGTAATCAGTTATAGGTAATCAGTTAAGAAAAAAATATTAACATCTGTTTGCCGTAAGGTGGTGAAAATCAAAATAATTTAGTAAAATAAAACAAATTATTATGAAAAAAGAAACAAATAAATATGAAAAAAGAATTGAACAGCTTGAAAGCGAATTAAGCAGCTTTCAGAATGCGGTTTCTGAGCTTAAAATCTTAAATGAAATTGCAGTTGCTGCCGGGAAAGAGGGTAATGTTGATCAAACATTGAAATTAATTTTAAATAAAACAGTAAAAGCTGTAAATGCGGAACATGGTTCTATTCTATTAGTTGCTGAAAACAAGGAAACATTAAAAACGTTTATAAAACAGGAGAGTGACAGCAAAATAAGTAAAACTCCACATATCGGGGAACATATAAACGGCTGGGTTTTAATAAATAAAAAATCTTGATAATTAAGGATTTAAATAAGGATGAAAGATTCAAAACTACAGATGAAGAAAAAGAAAATATTAAAAGCCTGATATGCTCACCTATCTGGTTTGAGGGAAAGATAATCGGTATCCTGCAGATGATAAATAAAAAATCTTCTGAAGGAAAACAGATTTTACCGATAATGATTTAACCCTGCTTTCTATTATCTCTGTTCAGGCAGGACAGTTGATAAAAAACTCTGAGCTGCAGCAGTTGAGCTATGAAAAGAAAAAAGAAGCAGAGGTTGCAAAACTGGAAGCTGAAAAACTGCTGGAACTGGACAGGATAAAAACCAACTTCTTTACAAATCTTTCGCACGAATTCAGAACACCGCTAACTTTGATTCTTGGTCCTCTTGAAAAGTTAATGGAACAAAAAAATTACAGTGAAGATCAGATGGCGGTAATATATAAAAATGCCAGCCGGCTTCTGAAATTAATTAACCAGCTCCTCGATCTTTCTTCCATTGATGCCGGAAAGATGAAATTAAATATTGACAAGGGAGATGTAATAACTTTTATTAAAGGTATTGCTGCTTCCTTTCAGCCATTAGCGGAGATTAAAAATATTAGTATTGTTTTTAATTCTGAGCTTGAAAACCGGATGTATATTTTGATTCAGACAAGCTTGAAAAGATTTTGAGCAATTTGCTTATAAATGCAATTAAGTTTACCTCCAAGGATAAAATATTGATTACTGTTAAAAATGCAGATAGTTAAGAATGATAATAAATTGTTTGAAATGAGTATCGAAGATAATGGGGTAGGAATTCCTAAAGATAAAATTGAAAATATTTTTGACCGTTTCTTTACTGAAGGAAGCGGGAACAAAACAAATGAAATCCTTCGGGTACCGGTATTGGATTGGCATTAGTAAAGGAATTGGTAGAACTGCATAATGGTTTTATTTCAGCTGAAAGCGAAATAAATAAAGGAACAAAATTTAAAATACAGCTTCCGCTTAAAGAGGAATATTACAAGAATGTAAAAATTATAGATAGCAGGAAATTTTAATGAAGTTCCTGCAGATAATGATGAATTAAAAACGGAAAAAGAATTTACAGGGGAGAAATCCTTTCATTTTACTTGTAGAAGATAATGAAGATATAAGAAAATTTATTAAAGAAAGCCTTGAGCAAACAATTGCGAATTATTGAATCGATCAAATGGTAAAGATGGTTTGGAAAAAGCATTTACAAATATTCCCGATCTTATTATAAGCGATGTTTTAATGCCGGAGATGAATGGAATAGAATTATGTGAAAAATTAAAGACCGATGAGAGAACAAGCCATATCCCGGTTATACTTTTAACTTCCCGCTCATCAACAGAGAATAAAGTTGAGGGAATTGAAACCGGAGCTGACGATTATATAACTAAACCTTTCAGTGTTGCTGAACTTCAGGCAAGAATTAATAATTTAATTATCCAAAGAAAAAATCTAAGGAAGCGATACAGAAAGGAATTTATTTTCGATGCTAAAGATATTGCAGTTACATCAGCCGATGAAAAATTTTTGAATAAAGCTTTTAAAATTATTGATGAACATATTTCGGATTATAAATTTTCCGTAGAAGAGTTTGCTAAAGAAATCGGTTTAAGCAGAATGCAGCTCCACCGTAAAATACATGCTCTCACGGATCAATCTGCCAATGAGTTGATTCGTTCTTTTCGATTAAAAAAATCCGTAAGATTACTAGCAAGAAAATCCGGTAACATTTCTGAAGTGGCTTACGAAGTCGGGTTTAACAATCCTTCCTATTTTGCATCCTGCTTTAAAGATCTTTTCGGTTATTCTCCTTCAGAATATTTACAGAATCTTAATTCCATCCAGGAATCCTGAATTTGTTTCGGAGCAAATCTCAAATTCTAAATTTCAAACTATCAGTTTATTGAATATTTATATTTAAAGTTTTTTGGATTTTGTTATTCCGTAATTGGAATTTCCTAATCTCTTTTCTTGAACTTACACTTGAACTTGTTCTTGAACTTGCCTTTTCAATTCAATGTTACATCTCTTAAAACAAATGTTACAAACAAGGTAGATAAATCCTTACTAAAAAAAGATTTTCGTAACAACAATCATTAAAATTTAGGAGATTTATGAAAAAGTATATTCTGCCAACAATTTATTTTCTTCTGACTCTGTTCTTTCTTGGTTTTTTATTATTGACTGTGGTAGTAAAACTCTTGATTGATAGTAAGCTACTAAATTTTTAACAAATGACCGATAGAAAATTTTTATCCGGATGTGGAGTGAATTCAGTTATCAGTCATTAGTAATCGGTCATTGGTAATGTGTAATCAGTCATTAGTCCTCAGTAGGCAGGAAACAGTAGAACAAATTTTTATTACCTTTATACCTTATACCTCATCATTCCCTCAATCAGCCATATTCCCTCAACCATCTTTCCTCCACAATGTTACATCTCTTAAAGCAAATGTTACAATTAAGGTAGATAAATCTCCTTCCATTAAAGATTTTTACTGCAGAAAGCAATTAATCTTAATCAATATTTATTAAACACAAAATAATAGAGGGTAGATGAAAAGTTTATTACTCACAGTTTTTGTTTTCTCAGTCCTGTTTATAATTGGCTGTAAAGAAAACTCTATAACTGATCCTGTTCCAGCAGAATCAATAAATAAAGATCAAAATACTGGTCCATATCTTCACGACTTTATCAGTCTTGAGTGGGCATTGAATGATCCTTACCCGATCGGTAATTCACATTATATAATCAGTGGTCTGATAGAATACGATCTAAGAATCATTTATGTAGATCCAATGCTGCCGACTGCACAGCGATACGCATCATTGTATTTCGTAACTAATGCTCACTTTAGATATCTCTGTACAGTTTGTTCGCCGCCCAGAGGAAGATAAGTTAGCCGGATTTATATCAGATGTATCAGAGGAATTCGTTCCTCTCAGGGTAAACTGCGTTTCATTGCTTGAAAAAACGTTTACCATCCAGGGACGTGAGGATGGAATGGTTTTGAAATGCAGGTTCTTGTTCAGACAGTCAATGAATTAAGTGCGATGTGGCTTGCATTACCTGATAATAATGTTGCTGCTACAGATCAAACAAATAATTAATAATTTTAAACAATGGAGTGCTCAATGAAAAAGGTACTTTATTCTCTCGTTGTTTTCTCAATCCTGTTTATAATTGGCTGTAAAGAAAACTCTATAACCGATCCTGTCTCAGTGGAAGAAGTAAATAAGGATCAAATGCAAAAAACCAAGGGGAATATCCCCTTAAATGAAATTTTGTTAATTCCGGGTTCTCTCGTTTCATACCTTACCTTAAAAGGAGGAATTGACTACAGAGAGAAGAATTTAATCTGGACTTACTCAGAAACCGGACAGGCATATTACGTTGAACTTAACTTATCGATAAATGCAGATCTGTTTGAACCTGATTTCCCGGGAAGCAATAAATGGAAAATATCATCAGTGTCGAGAGATTCCTTTTACGTTTCTGAGGAAGGTATTTATTTATTGGAGAAATCTTTCCCGGTAAAAGAAAGAAAAGATGGATTGATGTTGGCTTGCAGATTTCTTGTAACAACGGATGGCATTGGTTTAAATGCTGTGTGGCTATCATTTCCCGGGGTTAATGATCAACAGACAAACCGGCAATTTTAGAAAATCTATGTAATCAATCATCAGGTGAAGACGCTAATTAACTTTTAAATTTTAAAAATAAATACAGGAGCTGGAGGATTTTATGTTCAGTTTTAAATTACTTATAGGCGCTTTAATAATTTTAATTTATATCAATCCATCTTTCTCTCAAAACAAGATCCAGAATAACTTTAGAAATGCCATTATTGTTTATGACGATGATGGAATATCTCCCACAGAAATAAGATTTAAAGAGGGTCTTCGATTACCAAAGCAAATTTCTTTAGAATGTACAAAACCTTCTTTGTTGATCTGATGATTATGAATTTGTACAAGTACAGGAATTAAATGACCAGATTGGGCAAACCCATTACCGCTTTAATGAATATTACAAAGGTATAGAGGTTTTGTATGCTCAGTTAATTCTTCACGAGAAGAATGGAGTTATTCATTTTGCAAATGGCAAAACTGTACATCGGATTAATATAGATGTTTCTCCTTCAATCACGAAAGAAACCGGACTACAATCTGCGTTAAATTATATAAATGCACAATCATATAAATGGCAGAGAGAAGAGAATGAAAGTTTTATCAAAACAATTCTCAAAGATCCTGAGGCAACATTTTTTCCAAAAGGTGAATTAAAATTGACAAGCAGTTCAAATGAATTAAACAAGAATAATTTACAATTAGTCTTTAGATATGATATTTATGCAGAAGAACCTCTTAGCAGAAATTATGTTGATGTTAATGCAGTAACAGGAGATGTTATAAATGTAACTAATCAAATTTTTGATGCCGATGTTTCCGGTACAGGTTTGACCAGGTATAATGGTTCTGTAAATATAACAATTGATAGTTTTGAATCAGCATTTCGTTTACGGGAAAATGGAAGGGGAAGTGGTATTCAAACATTTACTATGCAAAACGGATTTAATTATAATAATGCAGTTGATTTTATGGATGAGGATACAAATTTTACTGATCAGGATGATAAGGTTGGGGTTAGCGTTCATTGGGCAACAGAAGGAACTTATGATTATTACTGGAATGTTTTTGGCAGGAATAGTTTTGATAATGCCGGCGGAACCCTATATAGTTTTGTTAGCTATGGGATTGATTATAACAATGCTTTCTGGGATGGTTTTGAAATGACTTATGGCGATGGGGATGGAACTGATTTTTTACCCTTTGTAAGCACGGATGTTGTTGGTCATGAATTAACCCATGGAGTTACTCAATATTCTGCCGGATTAAATTTATCAAGGTGAACCCGGAGGTTTGAATGAATCATTCAGTGATATCTTTGGTACTGCAATTGAGTTTTTTATTGAAGGCTCATTAAGTGCCGATTGGCTCATAGGTGAAGATATTACGCTTTATTCTCCATTTGTAATCAGATCAATGCAAAATCCAAACCTTGCCTGGTGTCCTGATACATACGGCGGTTTGTACTGGGATTTTCAATCTGAAGAAGTTCATACAAACAGCGGTGTACAAAATTTCTGGTTCTATCTTTTATCGGTTGGAGGGTCAGGAGTTAATGATAATGGTGATCCTTATTCTGTTACAGGAATTGGAATTGACGATGCAGCTAAAATAGCATATCGTAATCTTACAGTTTATTTGACCCCCACTTCAAATTACCATAACTCGAGGGCGGGTTCGATTAATGCAGCAGCAGATTTATTCGGGGTTGGATCCCAGCAATATCTTTCCGTAATTGATGCATGGAATGCGGTCGGTGTTTATTCCGTCCGATCTGATTTTACTTCTGATAAGACATGTGGAGTGCCCCCATTGTTCATTCATTTTTCAGATATGTCCATTGCCTCACCTACTACAATTACATCCTGGCAATGGGATTTTAACAATGATGGAATTACAGATGCGACAGAACAAAATCCAACCTGGACTTTTACAGATTTAGGCAAATATGCTGTAACCTTAACTGTTTCCGATGGAACAAACTCAAGCACTTTAACAAAAACAGATTTTATTATACCAATTAATCCCGGAAGCATTTTAGTTTGGGAAGGAGAAGAGGGAGGATCAAACTACAGCGGAACTTTTATTAAAAATTATCTTACACTAATGAAACGAAACTATTCTATCTAACTTCCGGATTAAACACATCATATTCAGGGTTTGGTGCTGTCTTTTTATCATTTGGAAATTTTGGCGAATATGGATTTACGATAAGTGTCTTACACAGAAATGCTGATGCATTATTGAATATCTGCAAAGTGGCGGAGCCATTTATATTGAAGGAGGCGATGCTTTAGGTTATGATCAGGCAGGCAATAGTGAATTGCTTGGTCTTTTAGGAATTAGCAATGCTTAAGATGGAACTGGAAATAATACACCTAGTTACTAATTTAGTCGGGAAACCTGGTACATTAACAGAAGGAATGTTATTCACATCAAATTCGCCCAGCCTAATAATAATTATATAGATGTTTTTTTTCCAAATTCTTCAGGACAAGTAGCTTTTAATGAAGCTACTGTTGGCAATGTTGCAATTCAAAGTACAGGTAGTTTCGGACAAAGAACTTTTTGCTTCTCATATGCTTTAGGCAAACTTAATAATGGAACATTCCCCAGCACAAAAGAAAATTTATTAAAACAGATATTAGAATTTTTTGGAATCACTGTTCCAGTTGAATTAACATCTTTTACAGCAAAAAGTTCAGATGGAAATGTATTCCTTAACTGGTCAACAGCCACGGAGACTAACAACAGAATATTTGAAATAGAAAGAAGAAATAAGAATTCAAATTATGTAACAATTGGTTTTGTAGAAGGAAGAGGTACAACAACTGAACAGCAGGAATATTCTTATGTAGACAGAAATATTACGACAGGTAAATACTTATACAGATTAAAGCAAATTGATTTTAACGGCACATTTGAATATTCAAATGAAATTGAAGTTGAAGCGGCTCCTGTTTCATTTTCTTTAGAACAGAATTATCCCAATCCTTTTAATCCTTCAACCAGAATTATCTATTCAATTCCGCAAAAATCTTTTGTAACTCTTAAAATATTTAATGCTTTGGGAGAAGAAATATCTCAGTTGGTTAATGAAGAAAGAGAAGGGGGAAGATATGAAGTTGATTTCAACGCTTCTGAATTATCAAGCGGAGTGTATTTCTATAAGATTGAAGCGGGAAGTTTTATTCAAACTAATAAGATGATATTGCTAAGATGAGTTTTTAATGTGAGGTTCACTTTGAAAGTGAGCCTCACTTTTTTAATAAATTTATTAATTATACAAGATGGAGGTTAAATGTTAGGTCCTAAATTACTGTTTACATTAATTGTACTTGTTTCTTTAATACTAATACGAAATTCAATTGCACAAAATTTCCTAGATCATTCAACTGGAACCCTTACTGCATCAGTCATGGATGATGGAGCTGTGGGAATTAATGATTCAACTTCAGAGTTTCCCGGACACGTTGGAAACGGCATTACTTTTAATGGAAATATAAATGCAAGTTATACCGGTGGATTAATTATGGGTAACCCAAACACAAAATGCAGCGGGCATCTCGGAAGTTTTAGTATAATGTTTGAGATGTTAACAAGTAATCCATTTTCAGGCTTCTCATCAAATTCTAATTTCAATCAGATAACTGCTTGCAGCTTTAGCGATAGTTTGGCACCGGCTGTTAACCGTTTAGGATTATCTGTTCAACAAAACTCATATTCAAATACTGGTGATAACTTTATAATACTTGATCTTACAATTACTAATAATACTTCATCTCCTGTAAACGGAGTTTATATCGGTGAATTCCAGGATTGGGATATCGGAGTAACTACTTACGCACAAAATAGAGGAGGATATGATCTCTCCAGAAATTTGGTTTATCAATATTTAAATGGAGGCAATCCTGACCCGGGTTATTATGGAATTGTAGCATTAAATGGTTTGTCCGGCGCAAGAGTTTCTAATTTCTGGACTCCAAATGAATCAATAGCCAGGGACTCTGTTTATCAATGGATGACCAGTTTTCTTAACGAGCCAATAACTACAAATGGAGATTATCGATGCACAATAGGCTCTGGTCCTTATAATTTATCTACTGGTGAATCCATAAGAATTGGTTTTGCTTACTGTGCCGGGGTTGATCTTATCGGTTTACAAACTACTGCAACTGCCGCGCAGTTTAGTTGGAATAATTTTATTGTTCCAGTTGAACTAACTTCTTTTACTGGCAGGAACATAAATGGAAATACACTTCTTTATTGGTCAACGGCTTCAGAAATAAACAATAGGATATTTAAAATCGAAAGAAGAAAAGATAATTCAGATTTTATAACAATTGGTTTTATTGAAGGTAAAGGTACAACAACTGAACAGCAGGAATATTCTTATGTAGACAGAAATGTTACGGCAGGGAAATACTTTTACAGATTAAAACAGATTGATTTTGATGGTACATTTGAATATTCAAATGAAATTGAAGTTGAAACGGCTCCTATTTCGTTTTCCTTAGAGCAGAACTATCCGAATCCGTTTAATCCTTCTACCAGTATTATCTATTCAATTCCGCAAAAATCTTTTGTAACTCTTAAAATATTTAATGCTTTGGGAGAAGAAATATCTCAGTTGGTTAATGAAGAAAGAGAAGGGGGAAGATATGAAGTTGATTTTTCCGCAGGGATCCGCCTCTGGCGGAAATGCTGTTAATTATCAAGCGGAGTGTATTTCTATAAGATTGAAGCGGGAAGTTTTATTCAAACTAAGAAAATGATTCTTCTTCGTTAGAGTTAATCAATTGGAATCAATAAAATTAAATTATTTAGTAAAATTTATTAAGAAAGGTGTTGTTATGTTAAAAAGAATTTCTCTAATCGTAGTTTTTCTACAAATATTTTTTGCGGGATCTGCATTTACTCAAAATCAAAATTCTTCATCGGAGGAAGATGCAATTAAATCAATTATAATGAATGAAACCGAAAGCTGGGTAAATCAAAGTTATGAAGGGATGTTAAATGACTGGGCTCATGAAAACTATATTTTAAGGATGTATCCCGGGATATATTCTTATTATGAAGATGTGAGCTGGGATTCAATAAATATACACATTAAGACAAATCTTAAAAATGATATGTCGTCTTTAATTGAGGATTTAAACTGGTCTGAGTGGAATATCAGAACTTTTAAAGATTGCGCCTGGGCTTCGTATATCGAAACATTTCGCTACCAGGAAAAACTTTATAAAAGCAGAGAAGTGCGGTTTTTTGAAAAGAAAGATGGCTTTTGGAAAATTGTCTATTTAGTTTCTGTAAATACCACGCTTTATGATGAGAAAAAGGAAACTGCTGAAATTGACTTAAACACTGCCGGCTATAGCTTATTAAGCCAAAATAAGATTCAAGACGCGATTGATATCTTTAAAAAGAATGTAAAGTTATACCCCAAATCTTCGAATGTTTATGACAGCTTAGGTGAAGCCTATATGAAAAATGGCGATAAAGAATTATCAATAGAAAATTATGAGATGTCACTTAAGCTTGATCCAGATAATGAGAATGCTAAAGAAATGCTGAGTACATTATCAAAAAAACAATAATGGGATTATTAGCATAGTTGCTCTCAGCGTGAGGCTCCAAAGCTGTTTTGCGAGCCTTACCTATTCTCCTTTCATTTAACTTTCCTCTTTGCACAAACAAAATTTATTTGTATTATAAAAACAAGTAATTACTCTCCTTCTGTTTTTGTATATAAAACAAAATATTTATGGGCGATATTTTAGGTAAAACCATTTCACATTATAAGATACTTCATCAAATTGGCTCAGGCGGACCTGTCCGCCGAAGCTTAATTTTTATTTAGAGATGATAATGATAGGAAAGACAGTCTCACATTATAAAATCTTAGAAAAATTAAGCGAAGGCGGAATGGGAGTAATATATCTTGCTGAAGATATAAACATTAACCGTAAAGCAGTACTGAAGTTCCTTCCAACAGAAATGGAAAACGATCCCGATATAAATTTAAGATTTAAGAGAGAAGCCCAGGCAGCTGGCTCATTAAGCCATCCCAATATTGTTACCATTTATGATGTGGGGGTCTACGACAATAAAACGTTCATAGCTATGGAATATGTGGAAGGAAAAACTTTAAGAGAACTGATAAAAAGTGATGGTGAACTTACAATTGAAAGAATAACAGATATATCTATCCAGATATGTGAGGGATTGAATGAATCTCATAGTAAAGGAATTACTCACAGAGATATAAAACCTGAAAACATTCTGATTGATGAAAAAGGGAAAGTAAAGATAGTTGATTTCGGATTAGCCAAGATAACCAATGTAAGTAAAGAACTAACTAAGCAATCCTCAACATTGGGGACAATAAAATATATGTCTCCAGAGCAGATAAGAAATCAGAAAGTAGATCAAAGGACAGACATCTGGTCATTTGGAGTAATATTGTATGAAATGATAACCGGAAAATATCCATTTAAGGGAGAACACGATGCAAGTCTGTTTTATTCCATTATTAACCAGTCACCGGAACCATTAGCTAGATACAAAGCAGATATTAATGAAGGGTACCAGAGAATAATAGATAAAGCCCTGGATAAAGAACCGGATACAAGATACCAGCATATTGATGAACTGCTTTCTGATTTAAGAAGAGAAAAAAGAGATAGTGGTGAATTTGCTGTAAGCAACCTGAAGAGAAGAAATACAAGATTAATAAAAAGAATTTCTCTCATATTCGCCTCACTCATAGTCATTGCCCTAATATTTATTGCGGCAAATTATTTTCTGAACAGCCCAACAAAAAAAATAGAACCGCCCAGGCATACTCAATTAACTTTTGAAGGGAATATTTATTTTTTTGATGATATAATTATTTTTGATCGAACTCAAATCTCTCCGAACGGACAGTTCACTGCTTATGTAGTTAATAAAGGAAACGAAAATAGTATTTATATTCGGGATAATTTCGGAGCGCAAGCAATCGAAATTTATAAAGGCTTAGGATGGGTTTCCAGTTTAAGATGGTCTCCGAATGGAAATGAAATATTTTTTTCAGCTGGCGACAATTATTCTTCCCGGTCAAGTTATATAATACCAAAACTTGGAGGCAAGACTCAGGAGCTTAAATATATTGGGTATGGCAGTTGGTCCCCCAATGGAAAATTAATAGCAGGAATTCGACCTTCGTCTAAACAAATTAGACTTATTAAACGCGAATCAGATGATGTTGAAAAGACAATAAAGTTAACTGGGGATTTTACCTGGATGGATGACATAGATTGGTCACCGATTGGTGACAGAATACTATTCCTGACAAAGAATGATACAACGGGAAAGCATCAACTATGGACTATAAATACAGATGGTTCACAACAACTGAAAATTCTTGATGAGGATAAGGCCATATATTCTCCAAGATGGTCGCCAGATGGAAATCATATTTATTATCTATATACAAATGAAACTACTCAGGATTTAATGAAGATAGAAATATCCTCAATAAATTCAGACAAAGAGTCTCAAGTTATTCAAACCGGTCTACAAGCATATGGTTTCTCAATTACACGGGATAATAAAAAACTGTGTTATTCAAAGTATAATGTTTTCGCTAATCTATGGGTTTATTATTATAATGAAAAGAGAAATCTACTTAAATCAAAAAAATTAACTGAAGGGACTTCATACTATTCAATGCCAGCTCTATCACCAGATGGAACAGAAATAGCTTTGGTTCACAAAGACAATATTTTTAAAATGACAGTAAATGGTGACTCTATTAAACAGCTAACATTTTTAAGTTCTATATGTTATAGCCCAACGTGGAGCCCTGATGGTAAAGAGATAGCTTTCATTTCGGGTTCAAATTTAGCTAAAATTTTTACTGATGGTGGGACTCCTACAATTTTTGAAAATACGACAGTTTCGAGTCAAGCCTTTTGGGAATCGGTGTTTGAAATATTCTGTCAAAAACCCGGAAGTCGTAATTTTTATATTTATAATCCCGTTACCCGGAAAAACAAATTACTTATTACGAACGATAGTGTTGGATGGATGTTCAGTCCTCGTTTATCTCCTGATAAGTCAAACATAGCTTTATTTTGGAATCTTTACCCTAGAGTCGAAGATATAGGTCTTTGGAAAATTTCTAAAAAGGATTCCTCGTCGAAATTATTACTTAGAGGTAATATTATTCCTTTGAATTGGTCCAAGGATGGTAAATGGATTTATGCAATTGATTATAATATTACTCCCACGAAAATATTAATGATATCAGCAATCACAGGCGTCACTAAGTTATTGTATACCTTACCTCCCGGAAAAATATATTGGGGTGGTGACATTGATATCACTCCAGATGGGAAAACAATTGTTTGTGCAGTGCAAGAAACTAATTCCGACGTATGGATGATAGAAAATTTTGATCCGGATGTGGAATAGAATTCGCATAGCAAAATACTTCTCAAACAGAATTTAAATTCCCCATCACATAAACCGCGACTTCTTTTGCTTTTTCTATTGCCTCAGCTTGTTCTTTTATTCCCAGAAGTGTTATTATCACGTAATAATTATCTCCCTTAAAAACATGTAACTGGTTGCCGCCCCAAAAAGCAACTTCTCCTAATCCTTCAATGTTTGTTACTTCAATTCCGGACTTCTTAAATGAGTTTCTTACATTTTGAATTGTTGCATGGTATTCATCTTTAAAAGGAGTAAAACGTATGTAAACACTTAAAAATATTTTTGCATTTGATGAATCGGATTCAAAAGAACATTCTGAAAAGGAGGCTTTGTCGGCATCCCCTTTCTGAGTCCTTCCTTTTTTTGGCTCTTTCATTTTTAGGTTAAATATTTTTTCAACCGCTTCCTTTTCAAGGAAAGAGCAGGCATCAATTTCTTTAGTTTCGACAGAAACTTTATTTTTTTTTGGCAGGTTTGTTTTTTCTTTTCCGCAGCTGAAAAAGATAAACGCAATTAATAAAATAATTAAGATTTTTAAATTATTCATAAAACCCTTAGTCTATGAAAAGAATTAATCCTCTTCTTCTAAATTAAAAATTATATATTAAAAAGTAAGACATTCAAATTCATTTAGAAAAACCTCTCAATTTTTTTATATACCATTCAGGGAAGTTATATTCTTTAGCAGGTTCAACTATTCTGCTTATATAATTATTATCAGCAGGTTTCTCCCCCATACTATGGCAAATATAGCACAGAGCTGGTATCCATTTATTGCCCATTGTTCGAACCAAAACAGCTTCAGGCAAATATAATTCATGAAAAACAGTTTCAGCATGAGAATAAAGTCTTTTTAATTCTTCATGATTCAGCTTTGTTAAAATTCCGTAAACAACATCCTTATCAGATTTAATAAGATTAGCATAAGGTTTAATAACTATATCAAATCCAGGCAGACTTGCTGCCTCATAATCTTCAAGAATAATATCTACTTCCTTTAAAACTTTTTGATTTATATAAGAACCATAAAAAAATGTATAAACTTTATGCATCACTCATCTCTGTTTACGGTTTCAGGAGAAAAAGCCGGCAGGCAAACTGCAATATATTCTGCTCCATCTTTGCCAGGAGTACTATATTGAATCCATTCTCCTTTTTTAGTTATAACAGCTTCACCTTCTTTTAAAATGATTTCATCTTTTTTGGTATTAATATGAAGTTCACCCTTTAATACAATTGTGTACTCATCAAACTCAGGAGTTTGTCCCGGTTCAGTCCAGCCCGCAGGGCTTTTCATTCTTGCAATACTAACTTCATTGGTTTTTGAATTAACATTTCCGATATATTCTTCAATAATCTTTGGTTTATTTCCTGCTGATTTTATTATTGATGGCGAAGAAATTTTTAGAGGCATAAATTTCCTTCTTGGTAATTAATAAAACAAACCAATTTTTTTAAGAAATTGAGTTTGTAAGGAATAATGTTATTTGGAATATGTTATCCTGTAAATCATCCCGGCGTAGTCATCAGAGACAAGTAAAGAACCATCGTGCATAACAAGAACATCAACCGGCCTTCCTGAAACAGAATCTCCCTGAAGCCAGCCTTCAGCAAAAGGTTCATAAGAAACAATTTTATTTCCATCGAGCTTGACATGCATAACCCTGTAACCGATTTTTTTACTCCGGTTCCAGCTTCCGTGCTGGGCAATAAAAATCTGGTTTTTATATTCTGATGGGAACATATTTCCGGTATAAAAACACATTCCGAGCGCAGCAACATGCGGACCAAGTTTTAATACAGGCTTTTCATATTTGCTTATATCAACTCCTTTTCCAAATTCCGGATCTGGTATATCCCCCTGGTGAACAAAAGGAAAACCAAAGTGTAAACCTTTTTTTGGAGCAATGTTTAACTCATCGGATGGAATATCATCTCCCATCATATCTCTGCCATTATCTGTAAACCAAAGCTCATTCGTTTTAGGGTTCCAGTCGAATCCAACTGTGTTTCTTATTCCCTGAGCAAAAACTTCAAGTTCACTTCCATCGGGATTCATTCTCATTATGGAAGCATATCTTTCATCTTCTTTATGAAGACAAATATTACAGGGTGCACCAACAGGAATATAAAGTTTTCCATCAGGACCAAATGCAATAAACTTCCATCCATGGTGTGCATCTGTTGGAAATGCGTCACTTATTAAAACCGGTTTCGGAGGATTCTTCAGGTGGTCTTCGATATTATCATACCGCCATACTTTGCTTATTTCTGCTACATACAGGCTTCCATTTTTAAAGGCAACTCCGTTTGGAGAATTAAGTCCTTTTGCAATTGTAATAACTTCATCTGCTTTGTAATCTTTATTGAAATCCGTAATAGCATAAACACTATTATTTCTTGTTCCAACGAACAACACTCCTTTAGGGCTTAATGTCATTGAACGTGCATTGGGTACATTATCTGCATAAACTTCTATTTTGAATCCGGGAGGAAGTTTTATACCTATATTATTTTGTGGATTTATATTTTCATTACAATAAAATGTAAAAGAAAAAAACAGGAGAGATATTAATAGTGTTAAACTTCTTAAAAATTTAATAATCATAGTTAACTCCATTTATAAGAAAACATAAAAACTAATCCGGCGGAGGAATTACAATCCAGAGTATAATGTAAACCAGAATACCTGGAAAACCTGCACTTAATATAGAAAGAAGAACATAACCAACTCTTACTAAAGTAATATCCCAGCCGAGCCATTCGGCAATACCGCCGCACACGCCGGCAATCATCGAATTCTTCGATCTCTTTAGGGGCATTGTATTCATATTCCAATTATTTAATCTTAGATAAATATATAAAAGAAGAGGTTTAAATGTTTTGAGGAATAAAATTAATCAGGAATAGCTATTTTATTCACTTGGTTTTTTGAAATGCCATTATTACGGCATTATGAAGAGCAGGTCTGACTTTAATAATCTTGTTATTTTCTCTTGTAGGATAAACTCTGTTAGTAAGGAAAATAACAATTATTTTATTTAATGGATCAACCCAGGCAGATGTTCCTGTAAATCCCGTATGCCCGAAAGATTTTTCGCTGAAAAGATTTCCTGCAGAAGACCCTTCGGGAGATTTTATATCCCATCCCAGTGCTCGTGGACTATCATCATTTTTACTTGTAAAAAGTTCAACGGTAGTACTTTTTATAAGCTGTTTGCCCTTGTAATTTCCTTTGTTAAGCAATGTAAGAAGAACTTTATGAATATCCTCAGCAGTTGAAAATAATCCGGCATGACCTGAAACTCCATTAAGCAAAGATGCAGTTTCATCATGAACTTCTCCAACAATTAATCTTTTCCTCCAGTAGCTATCAACTTCGGTGGGAGCGATTCTATATTTTAATGTATCGGGAGGATTATAGTAAGTATCATTCATCCCAAGCGGTTCAAAAATTTCTTTTTTACAAAAGATGTCGAGACTCTGACCTGTTACTTTCTCAATAATTTTTCCAAGAACAATTATTCCAAGATCGGAATAAACAGTTTTCGTTCCTGTTTCATATTCCAGTTTAGAATCATAAATATCATTTAAAACATCTTTGGGCTTATCGTATACTCCCCAGAATTTTTTCCAGGCAGGCAAACCTGTATTGTGAAGAAGCAGATTTTTAATTGTAATATTTTCTTTGTTGTTGGATGAAAACTCGGGGATATATTTACAAACTTTATCATCAAGGGAAAATAAATTCCCGTCATAACAAATCATTGCTGCAGTGGTAGTTGCAATTACTTTTGTAAGAGATGCTAAATCATAAATAGTTTTTGTGGTAACTTCAGTGGAGTTTTTATCGTATGTATAATTCCCAAAAGCTTTTTGAAATTGAATCTCACCATCTTTAGAGACAAGAACAACAGCGCCGGGAAAAGCAGAATCTTTTATTGCATCCGTTACAACTTTTTCAACTCCACTGAAATCATAAGAATTGTTCTGGCTGTAAATGAGCAGAAAAGGGAAGATAAATAATATTTTAAAATAAGTTTTCATTTCACTATCAATTTTGTTGCGATTTCCTTAGCAAGGAACACAGCACCCATTACAGGCTGATGCTCAGCTTCTTTAACTATTACATCCTTAAATCGTTCTTTAATTTTTTTATTAAGCATTTGTGAAAAGTAATTATCATTTGTTATTATGCTTCCAATGAAAGCAATTTCCATAATTTCCTGTTTGAGTTTTTCTTTCATTGCAGTAATGTGAAAGATAAGTTCATCAGTTTCTTCATCAACAATTTTTTTGCAAACTTCATCATCTTTTTTTGCTGCATAAATAACCTGCTCTGCAACCTGTGCTATATCAAAATTATTTTTGTAAACCGCATTAATTAATTTTTCGCTGTCATTTATTTTAAAATGATTTGCCGCAAGTTTTGAAAGCATTGTAAGAATCCCTCTGCCATCATAGAATTTTGATACTGCAGCCAAACCTTTTTTGCCGATACTATACCCGCTGCCTTCATCGCCAATAAATCTTCCGAAACCTCCGACCCTGTGTATTTCTCCTTTCGAATCTTTTCCAAACATAATTGATCCGGTCCCGGAAATTAAAATGCTTCCCGGTCTTCCTGAAAAAGCACCTTCAAGTGCAATTCTTGCATCACTAACTACTTTAAAATTTTTAATTAAGGCTTTTTGAGATTTAGCATAACTTAAAAAGTGATTTTCAAATCTTTCTACATCATCTTTTCTTCCTGCACCTGCTGTTCCCAAAACGACTGAAATCAAATCGTCAAATTCGCAGTTAAGATTTTTTATGCAGTCTTCTAAGAGATTAAATAAAGTTTCCGAAACTTTATCTAAGCCAAACACAAAAAATTTGAAGGACCACCTGTAGTTTCATAAAGAGGTTTCACTTCAGTATCTGCTGCAATACATTTTGTTTTTGTTCCGCCGCCGTCTATTCCAATTAAGTATTTCATATTTCTAAAAAATTTAATAATAGTACGAAAATAGGAAAAAGTATCAGATAATGGCATAATTATGACTGATATATTTTGTTCTATTTTCATTATTAATTAGTTATTTTAGTACAAATCAAGATGTAAGAAATGAATTCATTAGAAAAATATTTCCAGCCTTTCAGAGAAAATACAGTAGGGTATCATCAAACTTTTATTTCTCCATACGGAGAAAAAAGAATTATTTATGCAGACTGGATTGCAAGCGGAAGATTGTATTTTCCGATAGAGAAAACTATACTGGAAAAGTTTGGACCATTTGTGGGAAACACTCATTCAGAATCGAGTGTCACCGGAACAACGATGACGAATGCATATCATCATGCTCATGATGTAATTAAAGAACATTGTAATGCCGGTCCGGATGATGTTATAATTACTGCCGGCTCAGGGATGACTTCATTAATAAATAAATTCCAAAGGATATTAGGATTAAAAGTTCCTGAGCAATTAAAAGATTATCTCAAGCTTCCGGAAGAATTAAAGCCCGTTGTTTTCGTTACTCATATGGAACATCATTCAAATCACACCTCCTGGCTGGAAACTATTGCAGATGTAGTTTTAATTTCTCCTGATGAGAGTGGATTGGTTGATCTTGATGAACTGGAAAAACAGATAATAAAATATAAAAACAGAAAACTTAAAATAGGTGCCTTCACTGCTTGTTCAAATGTTACAGGTATTTCTACGCCATTTTATAAGCTGGCAAAGTTAATTCATGAAAACGGCGGATTTTGTTTCATAGATTATGCATGCTCTGCACCATACGTTAAAATTGATATGCATCCTTCAGATCCTCTTGAAAAACTGGATGCAATATTTTTCTCTCCTCATAAATTTCTTGGCGGACCGGGAACCTCCGGGAGTTTTAATTTTTGATTCAAACCTTTATCATAACCGCGTTCCTGATGATCCGGGCGGCGGAACCGTAGATTGGACAAATCCATGGGGTAAGCATAAGTTTGTAAATAATATTGAATTGCGTGAAGATGGCGGAACTCCTGCCTTTCTGCAAACTATTAAAGCAGCATTAAGTATTCAGCTTAAAGAGCAGATGGGTATTGATAATATGAAGAACAGGGAAGATGAACTTGTTAAGATTGGATTTGAAGAATTAAAAAAGATAAATGGATTACATTTGCTTGCCGATAATATTGAAAGACGGCTTGGTGCTTTCTCCTTTTATATTGATAATATACATTATAACCTTATTGTAAAAATTCTGAACGATCGTTTTGGTATTCAGGTAAGAGGAGGCTGCAGCTGTGCAGGAACTTACGGGCATTACCTTTTACATGTAAGGAAGGATCGTTCAAAATACATTACAGATAAGATTGATCATGGTGATTTTTCTGAAAAGCCAGGTTGGGTAAGGATGTCAATTCATCCAACAACTACGAATGATGATCTTTATTTTATGACTGATGCTATAAAAGATATTGTAAAGAATATTTCGGTCTATGAAAAAGACTATAGATATTCTTCCTCTCAGAATGAATTTATTAATGTTAAAACAAATGGGAAAGAAAAGGAAGAAGTAAATAAGTGGTTCAATCTAAAAAACGAAATTAAAACTTAAAATCACTAATTATTTTATCCACTTCATCTTTTTTTATCCCGCTTCCAAACACTTCCTTTTTTTCAACTTTCTTTTGCTGCTGTTCCTTATAGGGAAGATATGAATCCTTTATTGGTCTATTGCCTGCGCGTGCTTTCAGTCTTTCTTCAATTTCTTTCATAAAGCTGCTTTGTTTTTCTGATGTATGAGATAATTCAGGAGTTGAGAATGATGTTACGCTGTCTCCCTTATTTACCGGGTTTGTTTCAAACGCAAGACTTTTAATATTCATTAAATGTTTTGCAGAAACATTATCAGAGATTATTGAACCTCCCCATGTTCCGGGTCCAAGTGTCATTGAAGGTGTTAATGCAGTTGTATATCCAACAGCACCAATTGAAGCAACAGTATTCACAAGAATTCTGAATGCAGGTTTTTCAAGTGCAAATTTTAAAATGATCGGCTGATCATTTGAATGAATAACCATTGTATGTCCAATTCCGCCGAACCGTAAAAGATCAATACATTTATGGCATCCTTCAAGCCACCCATCAACAGAATAAAATGCAAGAACAGGAGATAATTTTTCGATTGATAGAGGTTCACTCTTTCCAACTTCAACACATTCAGCAATAAGTACCTTAGTATTTTCAGGGACATAGAAACCTGCATAGTTAGCTATATATGCTGCAGGCTTTCCTACAACCTCAGGATTTATTCTGAAATTAGTTTGAATTGCTCTGGCAAGTTTTTGTTTCTCATCTGAATTTACAAAATAACAACCGCGTGCCTTTGCTTCCTCTATCACTTTTTCTTTTAAAGGATCATCAACAATCATAGCCTGTTCAGAAGAGCATAAGGTTCCATTATCGAATGTAGTTCCATAAATAATATCCGCAACAGCTTTTTTATAATCAGCAGTTCTTTCAATAAAAGCAGGTACATTTCCGGAACCAACTCCATAAGCCGGTTTACCGGAACTATAAGCCGCTTTCACCATCGGATTACTTCCTGTAGCAAGGATAATATCAATATTTCGATCGTGCATTAATGCTTCAGTTCCTTCAATTGTTGGATTTGACATACACTGAATTAAACCCTTTGGTGCGCCCTCTTCTTCCGCTGCATCTGCTAAAATTCTTAATGCCTCTGCCGTACAGTTTGCAGCTTTAGGATGAGGACTTGCAACAATTCCATTTCTGCACTTTAAAGAAATTAATGCTTTATACATTGCTGTTGATGTAGGATTTGTTGACGGAATCAATGCACAAACAACTCCCATTGGAACCGCAATCTTCAATACTTTTCCATTATGTTCACTTCCAATTACTCCAACGGTTTTAAGATCTTTAATAGATTCATAAACATTCTTTGTTCCGAACTGGTTTTTAATAACTTTATCCTCCCACTTACCAAAACCGGTTTCCTCGTGAGCCATCTTAGCAAGTCTTTCGGATTCTGAATAACCGGCTTCTGCCATTGCTTTAATAATTTTATCAACCTGTTCCTGGTTAAAGAATTGAAATTCCTGCTGCGCTTCTTTTGCTTTGCGTGCTAAGCTGCGGGCTTCCTGTATGGATTCAAGGTCTTTATCAAAGTTCATAATATTTCCTGAGAAGATTTAGATGTAATATATTTATTGGAATGTAGAATGTAAAATGCAGAATGTAGATTTATTAAAAAAAGGTTTAAATCTTAAAGGATTTCTTTCAATCTCTGCAACCCGGTTTTACTTACAGGAAGTTTTGTATCATCTTTAAGAATAACCCTGTAAGAATCTTTTTCATAAAGTTCCATCTGCCTGATTGTATTAATATTTATAATTGAAGATCTGTGGATTCTAATAAACATATTCGGGTTAAGGTGATCTTCAAAAAATTTCATTGTTTTCTTTTTCATAAATCTGCCGCCTTCAGAATGAATTTTAACATAATCATCCTGGGCTTCTAGCCATTTCAAATGTTCAACCGGAATAATTGTTATTTTCGATCCGTCTTTCACCACAATTCTTTCGAGCATTTCAGGAGCCTGGTCTTCAATCAGCTTCTCAACTTTTTCCTGTTCAGGTATTTTTTGATTAATTCTTTCTACAACTTTTTTTAATGCTTCATTAAATCTTTCCTCAGAAAAAGGCTTTAAAAGATAATCAACAGCATTAACCTCAAAAGCTTTAATAGCATAATTATCAAAAGCTGTAGTGAAAATAATTGCCGGTTGTTCATCCAGCAGCTCAAGCATTTCAAATCCATTAAGCTTTGGCATCTGAATATCAAGAAAAACAAGATCCGGTTTTTTTTCTGTTATCTCTTTAACGGCATCAAACCCGTTTGAGCATTCACCTATAATGTTAATTTCTTGATGTAGCTTCGAGATATTTTTTTACAATTTCCCTGGCGAGATTTTCATCATCAACTATTAAAACATTTATTTCTTTTTCCATAGCTTCCTTCACTTAATTAATTGGAATATATAAACTTACTTTAAAAATATTTTTTTCTTTTTTTATGTTCATAAGATTTTTATTGTTATAAATCAGTTCAAGCCTGTTTTTGATATTAGTTAATCCAATTCCGGTGCCCGGTGATTTCCCGGAAGTATTTTCGTCAAAATTATTTTCAACTTTAATTTCCATAAAATCATTTTTCATTTTGGCTGACAGATTAAGAGTAACCTTTTCCAGCGCTTCATAAACTGCATGCTTAATTGCATTTTCAAATAATGGCTGAAGAATCATACTTGGAACTTTAACTCTTAAGCATTCATTTTCAATATCTTCTGTAAACTCAAACTTATCTTCAAATCTAACCTTTTCTATTTCAAGATAAAGCCGGATATTTTTTAATTCCTCGTTAAGACTTGTTGCCTGTTTTTCATTACTTGCAAGTGTATAGCGGAGAAAATCCGCAAGTTTTAAAATCATACTTCGTGCTTTATCGGGATTTATTACTGTCAATGCACTCATCGAGTTAAGGCTGTTAAAAATAAAATGCGGATTGATCTGGAATTTGAGCGATTTTAATTCTGCCTGTGTAACAAGATTTTTCAGCTCAGATTCTTTTATTATTCTTTCCTGGTAGCTTGAGTAATATATAATAAGATAATAAAAAGCGGTTACAAGAAAATAATAAAGAACACCGATAAGAAATTTCCAGGGGAGTGTATTTATAAAAAACTCAGTGTAAACATCATTAGCGGTAATCAAAGAATTAATAAGATAGTAGCTTATTGCAAGCCATATTACCGAAATAAAAACTCCTCCGAGAATATGACTCAGAAAAATTTTGGCAACAGAATTATTTTCAAATGAAATATACTTTGCAGTAAACCAGAAGCTTAATCCTAATCCCATCAGAAAAATGTTTGAAATCAGGTTTTCAGGGATAGAATATTTTAACTCTAAGCCAACTCCAAATGAAAGAACCGACTGGTAAACGGCAATTATACCAACCCATACAATAAGATAAAGAACGATATATTTACTACTCTTTAAAATGGGATGTGCAGACATTAACCTAACGGTTCCTGATTTTAGTTATAAACTGTTTTAACTTCACCGCCGCCGAATATTGCAAGACCTTTTACAATTAATATTTTGGATTTATCAATTTCAATACCTGGAATTTTACTTGTCTTATTTGAAAATCCGCCGAAGAGTGGAGTAACATTTAGCTGAACATTCCAATCCCTTGGAACAATAATAGTTGTGCCGCCAAATATTGCAACAACATCCAGAATGTTTGTTCCTTCTGCGAGTTTACAATTTGTAAGATCTATTTCAGAGCCGCCGAAGATTGCAGTTATACTTCCGCCTCTAAAATTATCTGATGAAATTACTTTGTTGCCACCGCCGAAAACCGAAACATCATCAACCATATCTTTTTTTATATTTTCCATTGTCCACTTTTCATCTGTAGTTTTTTTTTGTGAATGCTTCAGAATTATATAGATACCGAGACAAATCAGAAGAACAGGAATTACTAAGCCTGGACCATAGTTAAAATTAACTTCCGGAAAAATTCTGGGCAGCAGCCATATCAATCCTACGCCTGCGAAAATTGAACCTAAGGCTTTTTTATTTGAGTTTATTAATATTAATATTCCAACCATGAACAGGATAAAAGGACCGGAAAAAATAATTTTTGAAACCCGGAAATCAAGGATATCAAATGTGTTTAATAGAAATAATCCGCCTATAAATATCAGGATTACTCCGAATGTTATACGTTTATCTATACTGTTATTGGGCATTTTTATACTCCTTATTCATTTCTAAGGAAAACTTATTTAATAATATTAAGATTATAAATAAAAAATAGGTAGAATAAGGTTTTAAGTAGGTGAAAACTTTAAGCTAAGAGAATTTAGCTTAAAATGATTATCCTTTTGCGGTCAGTAAAACCGTTTAAGAATTGAAATTGCACGCTTGTGGCCCATATCTGCGCTATCAAGAAATCTTATTTAGCTTTTTCCCTTTCACCTAAGTAAAACCACCCTATGCTTTTAGATTGTATATTTTAATAAACCGGGGAGAGCTTTTTTGTAGTCAATTACTTAATAAAAATAGTTATATTTAACAATTGTTTTTATGAAATTTTTTGGTTTCTCTTGTCTAAAGAAAAAATTCTTGTAACCTCAGCTTTACCATACGCAAACGGACCAATTCATTTAGGTCATTTAAGCGGAGCTTATCTCCCTGCGGATATTTATGTCCGTTATAAAAGATTAAAAGGCGATGATGTAATATTTATTTGCGGTTCCGATGAACATGGAGTTCCGATAACTATTACTGCTGATAAAGAAGGAGTAAGTCCGAAGGTAATAATTGACAGATATCATGAAATAAATAAAAAAGCATTTAAAGAATTCGGGATGAGCTTTGATAATTATTCCCGTACCAGTCTTCCGGTGCATCATGAAACAACGAAAGAATTTTTTCTTGAATTTTATAAGCGTGGAATTCTTATTGAAAAGAAATCAAACCAGTTTTATGATGAAAAAGCCAAAATGTTTTTACCTGACAGGTATGTTGAAGGAACTTGCCCTAATTGCGGATACGAAGAGGCAAGAAGTGATGAGTGTGAAAATTGCGGTTCGCTCTATGATCCTTCTGAATTAATAAATCCGAAAAGTAAAATAACAGGCGAAACTCCTTCCTTAAGGGAAACTTCCCATTATTATTTTCCATTAGGTAAATACCAGCCTGCTCTTGAGAAATATGTTGAAGAGATGAACAAAAAATATAAATGGAAGGATAATGTACTTCAATATTGCCGGGGTTGGTTTAAAGAGGGATTAAAAGACCGTGCAATAACAAGAGATCTTGATTGGGGAATAAAAGTTCCGGTTGATTCAGCAGAAGGCAAGGTTATCTACGTATGGTTTGAAGCTGTGCTTGGCTATATCTCATCAACAAAAGAATTTTCAATTGGAAAAGGTGAACCTGACCTCTGGAAAAAATACTGGCAGGATACTTCCACAAAATATATTGCGTTTATAGGAAAGGATAATATTGTATTTCATACAATAATTTTTCCGGCAATACTTATGGCGTGGAATGAAGGGAACAAAGAACAATATTGTCTTCCGCAGAATGTTCCTGCAAATGAGTTCCTGAATTTTGAAGGGAAAAAATTTTCCAAAAGCAGGAACTGGGGAATTGATGTAATAGATTTTCTTAAAATTTTTCCGGCAGATCCACTGCGTTATACACTTGCGTCCAATCTTCCTGAATCGCGTGATACAGATTTTTACTGGAAGGAATTCCAGGCAAGAAATAATAATGAGCTTGCTGATATTTTTGGAAATCTTATAAACAGAACTTTCACTTTTGTTCATAAACATTTTGATGGTAAAGTTCCGGCATTAGGAAATATTGAAAAAGCTGATGATGAAATGCTGAAATTAATTTCCGAATACCCGGATAAAATTTCCCGGTTGTTTGAAAATTACCGGATTAAAGAGGGTGTACTTGAAATTATGAACCTGGCACGTTCCGGCAATAAATTCTTTAATGATAACGAACCATGGAAAACTGTAAAGTCTGATAAGGAAAAATGCGGAACCACTTTGCATATTTGCCTTCAGACAATTTATACGCTTGCCGAACTATTTTACCCTGTTATACCTTTTTCTTCCGAAAAGCTTTTCATTCTATTAAATAAAAAACCGGTTAGCTGGAGTGAATGCGGAAAAGATAATTTGACAGATGGGCATAAACTTAACCAGACTGAAATACTGTTCCCAAAAATAGAAGATGAAATAATTGAGAAACAAATGGAAAAATTACAAACTTCAGACAATGAAAAACCTTCTACCGAAAGTGAAGAAAAAATCTCTTACGAAGATTTTATGAAGACCTATTTGAAAGTTGCTGAAATAGTTGAAGCAGAAAAAGTTAATAAAAGTGAAAAGTTATTAAAGTTAAAAATTAAAATTGGAACAGAAGAAAGACAAATAATTGCAGGTATAGCTAAATCCAATGAACCGGAAGAATTGATTGGAAAAAGAGTTGTAGTGGTTGCTAATCTTAAACCTGCAAGACTTATGGGTCAGGTTTCCGAGGGTATGATTCTCGCCGCTGAAAATAAGGATGGGAAGCTGGAGGTCCTTTCAGTTTCAAATTTGGTTGAAAGCGGAACGAGGGTTAAGTGAAAATATTTCCGGTTAATAATTGATATTATTATAAAAGTTTGCCTCCGCTTTACCTTGATTTTCAAGGCGGGTGTAGCTAAAATTGTCAGCTAAAATTGTAAAAAAATAAGGAGTTAAAATGATTCGTCGGGTGATTTATCTTTTCATTATCTGTTTTGCTTTAATACTAAGTTCCTGCACTCCAGAGCATTCAAAAATAATTCTTGCCAGTTATGGCGATAATAACATAACTATGGGTGAATTTGAAAACGCTTATGCAAAAAATGCAGGAAGTTACGAGAAAGCAAAAGAAGACAGCTTGAACAAGCTTAAAAATTTTCTTGATCTATATCTTAATTTTAAAATGAAGCTGAGAGATGCTGAGGTAAGAAATTATGGTAGCGACCCATCACTATTATCGGAACTAACTGATTATAAAGAGAAAGTCGGCGTATCATATCTCCTTGAAAAAAAATTAGTTGAACCTTCTGTAAAAGAATTATATGATAGAAGAAAATGGGAGTACAGGGCAAGCCATATAATGTTTAGAACCGGTCAGGGGAATGATGAAGAAGCGAAGAAACTTGCTTATGCTGTATTTGACAGCATCAAAGCAGGTGCAAATTTTGAAGAGATGGCAAAAAAATATTCACAGGATCAGTTCTCTGCACCGGTTGGAGGGGATCTTTTTTATTTTACTGCCGGTTTGCTTCCAATTGAATTTGAAGATGCTGTTTATAAAACTGAACCCGGTAAAGTTTATACCGATGTTCTGCAAACAAAATTTGGTTACCATATAATTAAAGTAACAGAAAAGCATGAAAGAATTCCTGCTATCCAGGCAAGTCACATTCTTATTGATTTTAAAAATGATGCAGGTGAACTTGATACTATAGCTGCAAAATCAAAAATTGATTCGATACTGGCATTAGCACGTAAAGGAGAAGATTTCGCAAAGCTGGCTTCTGAATTTTCTGAAGACCCTGGTTCAAAAGAAAAGGGTGGAGATCTTGGCTTCTTTGAAAGAAGACAAATGGTAAAAGAATTTGATGAAGCGGCTTTTAACCTGGATGTTAACCAGATCTCGGATGTAGTAAAGACGAACTTCGGTTATCATATAATAAAACTTACCGCAAAAAAACCTTATCCATCTTTTGAAGAAGATAAAGATAATTTGAAAAAGATTTTTGAAAGACAAAGCTACCAGGTAAAACACGATGAGTTTATAGACAGTCTTGCTGCCAAATACAATTATACTTTGAATGAAGAAACTGTAAAAAATATTCTTGCTAATAGTGATTCCACATCAAAGCTTAATAATGAAAATACAAAGTTAGATGAGTTTAAAGATTTGCCCCTTTTTACTTATGCAAAGAAAACAGTAACTGCCAGAGAATTTTTTAATAAAGTTAGTGAAAAGAAAGATTATCAGAATAAAATAATTAATGAAGATGTTTTAAGAGCCGCAATAAAAGCAGTAAGAGAAGATTACGTATTAAATGAAGAAGCTCTCAATCTTGAAAAAACAGATCCCGAATTTGCAGATCTTATGGAAGATTACAAGAACGGAATTTTCATTTTCAAATTGCAGGAAGATGAAGTCTGGAATAAAATTGCCATAGATAGTGTAAAACTAAATGATTACTATCAGGCAACAAAAGAGAATTATAAATTTCCTGATAGAGTTAGTTTTGCGGAAATTTTTTCAGCCAAAGATTCTGTAATAAATTTATATTATTCACAATTGCAGTCAGGTGCTGGTTTTGATTCGCTCGCTTCAAGAACAGAAAGACCGGCAATGAAAGACAAAGGAGGGGTTTATCCTCTTGATGATGTAAAAAAATCCCCGCTTTATGAAGAAGCAAATAAACTTCAAAATCCGGGCGATTATTCAAAACCAGTAAAAGTTGCAGGAGGTTATGCTATAATTAAACTCCTTGAAAAAGATGCCGCAAGAACAAAAACATTTGAAGAAGCAAGGGCAGAAGTAGCAGGAGCTTTCCAGGAAAGTGAAAGCAAAAGACTTGAAAATGATTATATTGAAAAATTAAATAAACGATATGAACCTGTTGTTCATTATTCTGAACTTGAAAAGGCATTTGTTGAAGAAAAATAATCTGTACATGTTTTTTTTTACCGCGGTCATATTAATAACAGGCTGCGGTAAAGAACATGATAAAAAAGATTATGTTGCACGCGTAAATGATTCATTTCTTACTAAAAATGATCTTGATGAAATGTCGGACACTTCTTCAAAAAATAATCTTTATAAAAGTGAGTTAATTAGAAATTGGATTGATGAAGAACTGTTGTACCAGCAGGCTGTTAATGAAGGAATTACTGATGAAAAAGAGTTTAAAGAAATAATTAAAAACTCAAACAGGAAACTTGCTGCAAGCCTTCTTCTTAAACAGGTTTCAGACAAATATGAATTCGATTACAGCCAGGATGATCTTGAAAAATTTTACCAGCTTTATAATGATGAGTTTAAGCTTACTGAGGATGCCTACAAACTGAATGTTGCAGAATTTTCAAATGAAGACGAGGCAATTAATTTCAGAAATTCTGTACTGCAAAGTGATTGGCAAAAAGTTATTCAAACTCCTAAATATTCCGACTTATTGAATAAACAGGATAATATTTTATTAAGTGAGGATGAAATCTATCCTCTGAATGTAAGAAGTGTTCTGCAGGAATTAAATCCCCAGGAACTAAGCATAGTTATTAATAAGGACACTTCGGATTACACTATAATTCAGGTGATTGAGAAATATTATCAGGGAACAATTCCTCCTTTTGATCTTATAAAAGATAAAGTTGAAAAAAGATTTGTATCAACCGAAAAGAGAAAATTTATTAACGAATACATTAAGAAGCTTTATGCTGAAAATGATATTGAAGTAAAAAATCAGGATAACAAATGAAATTGAAATTAATTATTTTTTTCACCCTTCTTACAACCGCAATTTATTCCCAGGAAGTAATAGATAAAATTGTAGCAGTTGTTGATGATGAAGTAATCCTTAAAAGTGAACTTGATTTTCAGGTTAGTCTGCTTGCCGCACAAAAAAACGCCAACCCCGATACACCCGGTTTTAAAGAAGCTGTTCTTAATTCATTAATTGAGGAAAAACTTGCATTTGCTCAGGCTAATTTGGATTCAATTACTGTTTCCGATGATGAAATTAATCAGAGGATTGATTACCAGATTAATATGTTTATTCAGCAGTATGGCTCCCGCGAAAAAGTAGAGCAGGTTTACGGGATGAGCATTGAAAAAATAAAACGTGAAATGAGAGATGATGTTAGAAAAAATTTAATGGTGCAGCGGCTTAGAGAAAAGAATTTTGGAAATGTTGAATCATCAAGAAGAGAAGTTGAGGAGTTCTTTGATAAGTATAAAGACAGCATTGGAGTTATTCCTGAAAAAGTAAAGATCTATCATATTTATAGAAATCCCCAGGCTTCGGATGAGGTTAAGAAAGAAGCATATCAGCTTGCACAATCAATCCTCGATTCCATAAAAGCAGGTGCGGATTTTTCTGAAATGGCAAAAAGATATTCTCAGGATCCGGGAAGTGCTTCGCAGGGAGGTGACCTCGGATTTGTAAAACGGGGAATTTTTTATCCCGAATTTGAAGCCGCTGCTTTTTCTCTTGAAGATGGAGAACTTTCAAAAGTTGTTGAATCTCCCGCAGGATATCATATTATTCAGCTTCTTGAAAAAAGAGGTGAGTCAATTCATACAAGGCATATTTTAATAAAAGTAAAAACTGATGAGAAAGCTGACGTAAAAACTATTGATTTTCTTACTGAAGTAAGAGACAGTATAATTAAGAAGCTCGGAACATTTTCAGAATACGCAAAAAAATATAGTGAGGATAAAGAGACTGCTGCTTTCGGTGGTGAGCTTGGAACTTTTTATATGAACCAGCTTGATAAAACTTTGCTTGATGTCGTTTCAAAACTAAAAGAAGGTGAGATCAGTTTTCCAAGAAGAATAGAATATGCGCCTGGAAATTATGGCTACCATATAGTTTATCTTGAGAAAAGAATTCCACAGCATACCGCAAGCCTTGACCAGGATTACAGTGAAATAAAAAGAATTGCCGATGAATATAAAAAGCAGGAAAAATATGAGGCGTGGATTGGCGAATTAAAACAAAAAATTTACTGGGAAGTCAGATTATAAAATAAAAGAGTTCAATATTTCATTCTTAAAATTTATTGATTTATAAAAACCAGGGATTAATTTGAAAAATAATTTTGAAAATCAGGATGATGTAAAATTAGTCGAACAACTGAGTTCAACTGTAAAAAGTATTAAGAATGAAATCGCTAAAGTTATTGTTGGACAGGATGAAATAATAAACCAGCTTTTAATTTCTCTCTTTGCAAAAGGGCATTGCCTTCTTATTGGTGTTCCCGGACTTGCAAAAACACTTCTCATTAAAACTCTTGCTGAAGTTATGGATTTAAAATTTAGCAGGATACAATTTACTCCTGATCTTATGCCCAGCGATATAACCGGAACAGAAATAATTGAAGAAGATGCAATTTCAAAAAAAAGAAATTTCCGTTTTATCTCAGGACCGGTGTTTGCAAATGTTATTCTTGCGGATGAAATAAACAGAACCCCTCCTAAAACCCAGGCTGCTCTTCTTGAAGCAATGCAGGAACACAGAGTAACTGCTGCGGGAGTTACTTACACTCTTGATGAACCATTTTTTGTTCTTGCCACTCAAAATCCTATTGAGCAGGAAGGAACTTATCCTTTACCTGAAGCTCAGCTTGACAGGTTTATGTTTAATCTCTGGTTAGATTATCCTTCTTTTGATGAAGAAGTAAAAGTTGTTCAGACCACAACAAGCCTTTATCTTCCTGAACTTAACAAGGTTCTAAATGCTGATGATATAAATAATTTTCAGCAGCTTGTAAGAAAAGTTCCTGTAGCAGATAATGTTATACAGTTTGCAGTTAAGATTGCAAATATGACAAGACCTGTAAACGGAAACTCACCTCAATTTATTAAAGATTGGATAACCTGGGGAGCCGGCCCAAGAGCATCTCAATATTTAATTCTTGCAGCTAAAACCAGGGCCGTAATTGAAGGACGATTTACTCCAAATATTGATGATGTAAAAATTTCAATGCTTCCTGTATTACGCCACCGTATCATTACTAACTTCAATGCTGAAGCAGATGGTATTACATCTGTTGAAGTAATAAACCGCCTCATGAAAGAAGTTAACTCTTAATTCACAATAGTCATAATTGCTTATCATTAATTAATCTTTATTTATTTATTCCTTGCTTCTAAGAAGCGCAAATATCATTTTACAATGATAAAAAAGGAGAAACTTATGAGAGCATTTCTTCTGATTTTTGCAATATTTTTATTTGTTTTCATCTTCGTCTCTTGCCAGGAAACAAAATTTCCCACGGAATCAATTTCTTCCATTAGGGGTGAATATACGGGAACATTTTCAGTTTCATTTAAGAACTATCAAAATTCTTTACAACTAACTCAGAAAGGTAAAATATCTATAGTATTTTCAGATTCCAGTTATGACTATTCTGCTACAGTGGAGTATTCATCCCAGGATTCTATGGATTCTTTCTTAACTGATAGAGGATGTTATTCAAACACTGAAGATGAAATAATAATGAATGATATTTCTTGGGAAATGATGGATCCCCTCTGGCACAATAGTTTATATTTGTTTGATACTTTTTTATTTAAAATTTCAGGAAATTATATAGAAATATTGCAAGATAATTCTTTTGCAAACTGGAGATTAATTCTTATTTCTCAAAATTAGAAGTAACCCTCCAATCTATGGGTGTCATTAGGTTTCTTATCTTCGACTCAATCTTTGTTTAGGAAATAATATTTTGTTAGGATAGATTTGTAATAATTTATTTCATATACCTTTATACCTTATACCAAAAGAATGGAGTTAAAATGTCTGCTTACATTATCGTTGAAGTTGATGTAAAAGATCCTGTTCGTTATGAAGATTATAAAAAACTTACACCTGATTCCATCTCTGCTTATGGAGGAAGATTTATTGTGCGTGGAGGTAAAACAGAATTATTGGAAGGTAAACAGGAACCTAAAAGAATTGTTATTCTTGAATTTGAAAATACTGAAAGAGCAAAAACATGGTGGAATTCTGCGGAATACAGCGAAGCAAAAAAACTAAGACAGGCAACTGCTGAATCAAGGATGATACTTATTGAAGGTGTTAAATGAAAAGTGAAGAATTAAAAAACATTCAGGCGCCTTTAAAACAAAAATACAGGGAAGAACCTGCTGCAGCAATGATTACTTTAAAAGCTCAGGGTAAAATTGGTGAAGGAGTTACCTGCAGAATAGAAACAGGTAAAGCTCTCGCCGAAGCAGGGTTACATCCTGCAACAGGGGGAAACGGATTATCAGTTTGTTCGGGAGATATGCTTCTTGAAGCTTTAGCTGCCTGTGCCGGTGTAACATTGAATGCTGTTGCAACATCAAAAGGGTTAAATATTGAAGAAGGAATTGTAACAGCTGAAGGTGATCTTGATTTCAGAGGGACACTTGGAATTTCAAAAGAAACTCCTGTAGGATTTCAAAGAGTAAGATTAATTTTTAATTTGAAAACCAATTCATCCGAGGAAGAGATTAATTCGTTAATTAAGCTTACTGAAAGATACTGCGTTGTTTTACAAACGCTGAAAGGAGATCCCGCGATTGAGGTATCTTCGCATAAAATATAATGAGTTAGGAACTGATGATTGATAAAAAAGAATTAAAGAAACAATACAAACAAACTTTACAGCCGATGGGGATTTACCAGGTTAAAAATCTGGTTAACGGGAAAATATTTATTGGAAGTGGTAAAAATCTTCCCGGAAAACTTAACAGTTCAAAATTTCAGCTTGAGAGTGGCTCGCATATGAACAGGGAGTTACAGGAGGATTTCAATCAATATGGTAAAAAAAAATTTTCTTTTGAAATAATAGATTACCTCGAACCAAAAGAGGAACCAAATTACAATTACTCGGAAGATTTATCAGTGCTTGAAGAAATGTGGAAAGAAAAACTTCAGCCTTATGGTGAGAAGGGTTATAATAAAAAAATGAAAGATTAAGAATTTCCTTATAGGAAATTTCATCATCCCAAAAGAATTAGTGCAAAAACAAAAATCTTTTTCAGCTTCAGATATAATTCAGATCAGGCTGCATAACCAGCTTATATCCTGTGCGCAATTTAAAAGACCGGAAGAAGTTGTTGAATGGTTCGGTGCCGTTCAGGCGCAGGATTATCCCGGGGCAAAATGGTCTATTGCACTTCGCATACCCGGAACAAAAGATGAAGATATTGAAAACACCATAGCTGAAAAGAAAATCATTCGTACCTGGCCTATCCGCGGTACATTGCATTTTGTTTCTGCAAAAGATATACACTGGATGCTTTCTTTGGTTGAACCACGAATTATTACTGGAAATAAAACGCGGGAAACGCAGCTCGGCTTAAATGAAAAAATTTATAAAAAGGCAAATGATATTTTGCTGCGGATTCTTAAAGGAAAATCTCTTACACGCGATGAGATAACAGATAAACTGAAGCAATCCGGAATTAAAGCTGATGGGGTCAAACTTTCACATATTTTACAAAGAGCAGGGTTAAAAAAAAATATTTGCTTTAGTGTTAGAAGAGAAAAACAGTTTACTTATACTTTGCTTAATCTGTCCGAAACTAAAACTCTTGAACGTGACGAAGCGCTGGCAGAACTTGCAAAGCGTTACTTTCAAAGCCACGGTCCGGCAGCTTTGCAGGATTTTATCTGGTGGTCAGGATTATCGGCTGGCGAATCAAGAAAAGCTATTGAGATAATTAAATCAAAACTTGTTAAGAAAATATTAAATAATAAAATATTCTGGATGTCTGAAAAAGTTCAATTAAAAAAATCACCTGATGTTTATTTGCTGCCCGGTTTTGATGAATACCTTATTGGTTACAAGGACAGAACTGAAATAATTAATAAAGAACATTTTAAAAGATTGAATGCCGGGGGCGGTTTTCTTAGTCCCACAATTATTATTAAAGGAAGAGTGACGGGTACATGGAAGAGAGAATTTAAGAGAAATAAAGTTATAATCAGTATTAGACCATTTAACGCTTTTAATAAATCAGAAAAGAAAAAAATCATTAAAGCCGGCGAGCGTTATGGAGAATTTATTAATATGGATGTTGAAATTAATGAGAGTTAGTTGTTTTGATAACAACCAAAATTGAAGTTATATTTTTTAAATCATAAATATTTTTTTAAAATGAAATATTTAAAAACATTTACATTCTTAATATTAATATTTGTTTTAAACATTGATATAAATTTTGCTCAGCAAAAAACTTATTGTAACCCGATGAATATTGACTACGGGTACAATGCGATTCCGAATTTTACAGAAAAAGGAATGCACAGAACAACTGCGGATCCGGTTATTGTTTTATTTAAAGATAAATATTTTCTTTTCTCCACAAATCAATACGGCTACTGGTGGGGTGATGATTTATATAACTGGAAATTTATTCCCCGAAAATTTTTAAAACCTTACCATGAAGTTTATGATGAACTTTGCGCCCCTGCTGCATTTTCAATGGGCGACACTTTATTTCTGATTGGCTCTACATATACAAAAGATTTCCCACTATGGATGAGCACAAATCCAACTGTGGATGACTGGAAGGAAGCTGTTGATTCATTCCAGGTTGGAGCCTGGGATCCTTCTTTTTTTTATGATGCCGACAGGAAGTTATATATCTATTTCGGATCCAGCAATACGTTCCCAATTTATGGACAGGAGATTGACAGAAAAACTTTGCAGCCGGTTGGTGAAAGAAAAGAATTAATAATATTGCATGATGATATTCATGGCTGGGAACGTTTTGGTGAACATGCTGATAATACATTCCTCCGTCCGTTTATTGAAGGTTCATGGATGAATAAACACAATGGAAAATATTACTTGCAATATGCTGCACCGGGTACAGAATTCAGCTGGTATGCAGATGGAGTTTATATTGGTGAAAAACCACTCGGACCCTTTAAATACCAGGATCTGAATCCATTTTCGTGTAAACCGGGCGGATTTATAAAAGGCGCTGGTCATGGAGCAACATTTCAGGATAAGTTTGAAAACTGGTGGCATGTTTCTACAATTGCAATATCTGTAAAAAATAATTTTGAGCGTAGGATCGGATTATGGCCTGCCGGTTTTGATAAAGATGATATTCTTTACTGTAATACTTCTTATGGGGATTATCCTCATTATTTACCGGATAAAAAATCTCAGCCTTTACAAAATTATTTTGCAGGATGGATGTTATTGAATTATAATAAACCTGTTAAAGTCTCATCAACTTACTATGGGTACGCTCCTAATTTTGCTGTTGATGAAGATATTAAAACATACTGGAGTGCAGCTTCAGGAGAAAAAGGTGAATGGCTGCAGAGCGATCTTGGTTCTGTTTATTCTATAAATGCAATTCAGATTAATTATGCCGATCAGAATGCTGAATTGATGGGAAAACAAACCGGTCTTTTTCATCAATACATTATTTACAAATCAAACGATGAAAAAAACTGGGATATTTTAATTGATAAGAGTAATAATAATAAAGATGTCCCTCACGATTATGTTGAGCTTGAACAACCAGCAAATGCGCGATATCTTAAAATTGAAAATATTCATGTTCCAACAGGAAAATTTGCTTTAAGCGGTTTCCGGGTTTTTGGAAAAGGAAATGGAGAAACTCCGGATACAGTAAAATATTTTGAAGTGCTTCGTGGTGACAGTGAAAGAAGAAATGCCTGGCTTAAATGGAAACAATCTGATGAAGCAACAGGGTATACAATTTATTTTGGAGTAGAACCCGGTAAACTGTATAACAGTATAATGATTTATAATTCAAATGAGTATTACTTTACTGCTATGGACAGGGATAAAGTTTATTATTTCCAGATAGAAGCTTTTAATGAAAACGGAATTGGCAGCAGATCTCAGGTTGTAAAAGTTGAATGAAAAGAATTCAAAGTTTTTCCCCTCGTTTTGCTTAATGCTATGTAAAATGTTACTTCATACTGAATATCGCTTATAATATAGTATAACTTTTCACCATCATTTAGGTTTTGATATTTATCAAAAACTCTTATTTTACAACTGCATTTTCAATTCAGGTCGTCATAAATAAAATATTTATTGTTCCTCTCCAGAGATAAACGCATGGCTTAATTTTGAGTGGTCTATTGTTCATAAAAAGGATTTGCATGCAGAAAATAGGTTTAACCTTTCTATTCATAATAAATTTTACAATCTATATCTCCGCCCAGATTGAGGGTGAAGTTGGCAAACCAATTATTACAACTTTCAAATCCATTGATGTCGGGTTCAACTTTCAGGTATGGGATTTTGTTGAAGACAATCGGGGAATTATTTATGCCGGCAGCTCTCCTGGAGTTTTTGAATTTGATGGTTCAACCTGGCGGGCTATTCCTGTTGCAAATAATACTTTTGCCCGTTCCTTAGCAATTGATAAAAATAACAGAATATATGTTGGCGCTTCAGGTGATTTTGGTTATCTGGCACCAGATGAAAAAGGAGAGCTTCGATTTTTGTCATTAATAAAAAATCTAAAAAAAGAGGATAGGAGTTTTACTTATATATGGACAACTCATATAACGGAGAAGGGAATATATTTTCAATCCTTTGAAGGAATATTCAGATTAACCCCTGATAAATCTCTAAAGACCTGGAAAGTTAAAGTATGGAAACCACAAATCCGCTTTAATTATGCTTTCTGGCTGCATGATACTTATTATGTCCAGCAGGGTGGAGTTGGATTAATGAAAATGGTGCAAGACTCATTAGTCCTATTGCCTGGAGGTGAGCAATTTGCAAATGACAGACTGCAGGTTATGCTTCCTTATAATAAAGATGATAAAGAACTAATTCTTGTTGGCACTTTTAACAGGGGGTTTTATCTATTCGATGGAAAATCATTTGAACCATTTAAATGTGAAGCTGATTCTTTTATAAGACAGAATACTTTGTATAAGGGTAATATTTTGCAAGACGGTTCTTATGCTTTTTCTACTTTAGATGGGGGAATGATTGTTATGGATAGAGATGGAAAAATAAAATTATTGCTGAACAGGAAAAGAGGGCTTTCCAGTAACTCTGTTACCGGTTTATTTGTGGATAGTAAAGGATTAATCTGGTTTTCACCCGAAGGGAGTGTTTCAATTGTTGAATATCCTTCGCCCATAACAATATTCGATGAATCAATGGGCCAGATTGCTTCCGTTCTTAGTATTATTCGTTTTAAAGGTGTATTGTATTATGCTACAACTAATGGTGTTTTTTATGTGGACAGCAAAACTTCGACTATTAAACAGGTGACCGGTTTCGCCCCCGGCAATCAACAGTCATTTCATTTAGTATCTGTAAAAGATCAGTTATTAGTTGCTCATGGAACAGGTTTGTACCAAATTAATGGAACAACAGTAAAACTTATTAAAGGAGCAGCGGGCACCGGTTTTGTACCTCAGTTTATAAGTCAGTCTTTACAAGACAGCAACAGAATTTATATAGGATTATTTAATGGTTTAGCGGTTCTTTATCTTAATAAAAATAAAGAATGGATTTACGAGGGAAGAATTGATGTTGGTGATTATGTTGTTTCGATTGTATGTGAAAAACCAGGAATATTATGGTTAGGAACAAATAGCAGTGGAATTTTACTTCTCGATTTTAATGACAAACCCAAAAACAATCCTGAGATAAAAAAATTCAGTGTTGAACAGGGCTTACCACCTGGCGGTGCGTTAGTTTTTAAAACTACAAGAAAAATCTTTTTTGTGTTCACCGATGGTATTTACTACTATAAAGAAAAAGAACAGAAGTTTATAAAGGATTCTTTATTTAACCGGCAAGGAATAATAGATTATTCCAATACAAGTATTCAAGAAGATACAGATAATAATTTATGGGTATCATTTGGAAATGATGTTACATTTTATCGTTCACAGGCAGATGGTTCATTCAAAGCAGAAAAAACTTTTACTGCACGTTTATCTAAAGATGTAATTCCAAGTATTTACCCTGAAGCAAATGGGATAGTATGGTTCGGAGGGACTAATTTATACAGGCTCGATCAAAATTCAAATAAAAATTATAAAGAACAGTTTAGCACTTACGTCCGCAGAGTTTCCATCGGTGAAGATTCTGTTCTTTTTGGCGGGCTTTCAGGTATCGGGACTAAAATCATCCCCGAAATTGATTACTCAAATAATTCAATTAACTTTGAATTTTCTGCAATAAGTATGGAAGATCCATCTGCATCCGAATATCAATCCATTCTTGTCGGTTTTGATGAGAAATCGTCGGTTTGGAAAAAAGATACTTACAGAAATTATACAAATCTACCGTCAGGCGATTATACTTTTAAAGTGAAAGGAAAAAATCTTTATCAATTTGAAAGCAAAGAAGCATCATTTTCATTTACAATTCTTCCTCCCTGGTATCGGGCATGGTGGGCTTATGCTTGTTATGCTCTTATTCTTGGTTTAGGAATTTTTGCAGTTGACCGTTTACAGAGAAGAAGACTAACCCGAAAGGAACGTGAAAAAGCCCGGATAAGGGAAATGGAGCTGCGAACCGAAACAGCGGAAGCAGAAGCAAAAGCGTTACTTGCTGAAAATGATCGAAATAAAAATGTTGAACTGCTTAGTGAGATGGGAAAGGAAATCACTGCTTCTTTAGATCTCGATACAATTTTTTATAAGTTATATGTACATGTCAATCAGCTGGCAGATGCTACAATTTTTGGTGTTGGCATCTATCATCCTGAAAAGGAATTGATTGAATACCGGCTTGCACTTGAAAACGGTAAACGGTATCCGCCTTATACGAGAAATACAAAAGATAAAAATCAATTCCCGGTATGGTGTATTGTAAACCGGAAACCTGTTTTTATTAATGATGTAACTACAGAATATAAAAATTATATTCAATATTATAAGGAGCCGGAAAGAGTTCTTGAGGATGGAACACTATCAAAGGAACCATACTCGCTTATTTATTTACCTTTAGTTTCACAGGAACGTGTGCTTGGTGTAATAACAATCCAGAGCTATCAGAAAGGTGCTTATTCAGATCATCATCTTAATATATTGCAAAACCTTGCTTCTTATTCTGCAATTGCAATAGATAATGCCGATGCTTACAAAAAACTGAATTCAGCCTTGGATGATTTAACTGCAACACAGGAAAAATTAATTGTGCAGGAGAAGCTTGCTTCTTTAGGACAATTAACTGCCGGTATTGCACACGAAATAAAAAATCCTTTAAATTTTGTAAACAACTTTGCTCAATTAGCTAAAGAGCTTGTTGTAGAAGTTCATGAAGAGTTTAATAAGGTAAAGAATAAATTTACTCCGGAGTTTACTGAAAATTTTGAAGATCTTCTTTCAAATATTGAACAGAATGTTTCCAAGACAAATGAACATGGAAAACGTGCCGATAGTATTGTGAGAAGTATGCTTCAGCATTCAAGAGGTAAAGCGGGCGATAGACTTTTATCAGATATAAATTCTATGATTGAAGAAGATTTAAATTTAGCTTATCATGGTATTCGTGCCCGCGATTCTTCATTCAATATAACAATTGAAAAAGATTTTGATAAATCTATTGAAAAATTATTCATTGTTCCGCAGGATGTAAGCAGGGTTTTCTTGAATATAATTAATAATGGCTTTTATGAAGCTAATAAGAAGAAAAAAAGCCAGGCGAATAATTTTATTCCAACACTCAGGGTAAAAACAATTAATCAAAAGGATAAAGTAGAAATAAAAATTAGAGATAATGGAAATGGTATTCCGCCTGATATTCGGAATAAGCTTTTCAACCCATTCTTTACAACAAAACCTGCTGGTGAAGGAACCGGATTAGGTTTATCTTTAAGTTACGATATTATTGTGAAGCAGCATGGCGGTGAAATAAAATTTGAATCGGAACCCGGTGAATACACCGAGTTTATAATTACTCTTCCAAAGAATGAAAAATAAATTTTTATAAAAGTAAAACAAATGTTTAAAATTAAAACTAAAGATGTACAATGAGATTAATAGTCGTTGATGATGAAAGAGATATACAGCTTCTGTTTCAGCAGAAATTCCGTAAAGAATTAAAAAGAGGTGAAATCCAGATTCATTATGCCTTTGATGGAAATTCTGCGCTTGAATTAATCAGTGGAATGGAAAACCCGGAAAGTTATCTTATACTAACAGATATAAACATGCCTGAAATGAACGGGATTGAACTTCTAAAAAAAATAAAAGCACTCTACCCTAGACTAAAAGTAATAATGATTACTGCTTATGGCGACGAACAGAATGTTTCTGCTGCAAAAAAATTCGGTGCGGAAGAATATTTTATTAAACCAATTGAGTTCGATTCTTTAAAAGCAAAATTAGTTATGCTTGGAGCATCGTAAAAATTATGTTACCTGTTAATATTTTAGTCGTTGATGATGAACCTGATGTAAAGTATCTCATCCTGCAGAAATTCAGAAAGAAAATAGCGGCGGGGGAATATGAATTTTCATTTGCAGGGCATGGCGAAGAAGCGCTTGAAAAAATTTCCAGCAACGGTTCTATAAATCTTATTCTTACCGATATAAATATGCCCGTAATGGATGGGCTTACTCTTCTTACAAAAATCGGCGAAATAAATAATCCCATTTTACGTTCAATAATAATATCTGCATACGGTGACCTTGAAAATATAAGAATTGCAATGAACAGGGGAGCTTATGATTTTATTACGAAACCGATTGACTTGAATGATCTTGAAATTACAATTGAAAAATCGCTTAAAGAAATTGAAACTTATAAACAAGCCCTGTCTCTGCGGGAAAAATTTATTGCATTGCAGCAGGAGTTGGAGATAGCAACGGTAATTCAAACTTCTATTCTTCCAAAAACTTTTCCACCATACCCTGATAGAAAGGAATTTGATATTTACGCGAATATGATTCCGGCTAAGGAAGTCGGCGGGGATCTTTATGATTTTTTTCTTATTGATAAATACAGGCTGGGAGTAATAATTGGTGATGTTTCGGGGAAAGGAATAGCTTCAGCTTTACTAATGGCTGTAAGTAAAACTTTATTGAAAGCAACTGCATTAAAAGGAATGCCCGCAGATATTATTTTATCTGAAGTAAATAATATCCTTGTTGATGACAGCCCTTCAAATATGTTTGTTACCGTTTTTTATGGTGTTCTGGATACGCGGACCGGTGCCTTTGAATATTCTAATGGCGGACACAACACTCCTTTTCTTGTTTCTTCAAATGGTGAAGTTAATCCTGTTGAAAATGTTGGTGGTTTAATACTTGGAGCAATGAAAGATATTGAATATCAATCCAATGTAATAATGATTAAACCGGGAGATAGCATCTTTTTATATACCGATGGAATAACTGAAGCAATGAATAAAAATGAGGAGGAATTTGAAGAAAACCGCCTTAAGAAATGTTTATCCGGTAAAATAAATTTTACTCCCAGGGAATTAATTCAAAATGTATTTAATGAAGTCCGGGACTTTACAAATGGAATTGAGCAGTCCGATGATATAACCTGTCTATCAGTAAAATATTTAAATAAATAAAATAGAATTTCTATTGCATCTTAAATAATATTTCTTCAATAAAAATGGGAGGATCGTATGGCAAAAGCATTCACAGTTGCTTCATGGAATGTTGAGCATTTCAAAAATAACCCCGAAAGGATTGACCTGATAATTAATTTTTTAAAGGAACAAAAACCAGATGTATTTGCCCTTTATGAAGTTGAAAGTTCCGATGTTTACACAACTCTTGTTTCCAAAATGCCAGATTATCATTTTCATATAACTGAAGGACCGCAGACTCAGGAGATTTTAGCAGGGGCAAAAAAAACGTTAACCTCCTTCTTCACTCAAAAAGTAGAATTTAAATCCGGAAACACTTATTTAAGACCCGGCGCACTTTTAACAGTCAGGCAGGGAAGGAAGGATTATCCAATTCTCTTTCTCCACACTAAAAGCAGCAGCAAGCCAATAGGGCTTGGTTTGAGGGACGATATGTTTGACAGGGCTTTTAAATTTAAAAAGTACCTCGATAAAATTTCTATTACAGCAAATCATGGAGCTTCCAATTTTATTTTTCTTGGAGACTTGAATACTATGGGTATGAAATATCCGTTTAAGCGAGAGATAATAGTTGACTATGAACTGCAAAAATTGGATAAAGGTTCGAAGAGTGTTAAAATGGTTCGGCTTAAAAAGAATCAGCCTTTTACTTGGTGGAACGGTCCCGGAAGTTATCCACCTGCAAATCTCGATCATGTAATTGCATCAGATCACTTAAAATTTAAATACTTTAATGGGGCTGAAATTGATGTCAGAGGTTGGCCAAAGAAAAATACAGACCAGGAAAAAACTGATTGGATAAATAAATATTCCGATCATGGACTTCTGTTTTTTCAGATAGAGAAAAGCTAAGTTAGTAAAAAGCTTTCTCCTATTTATTTATATTTACTAATGGGATGGTTACTAGGCTTAGCCGGAAAATATTCTGAAATTGAATTAGAAAAAGTAAAATCACTTCTTCTGAATCCACTTCATTTTTTTCATTCGGATAAAATTTATTTAGCTGCCGGTGGCATTCCCGAAACTTCTCTTTGCTCGATCTCTGAGGATAATTCCGCGGGATGGATGATTAATGGCTTGGGCATTAAATATTTAAATGGCGAAGCTTCATTAATGAATAAAGGGGACTGGGACGGTGAATTAACAAAACATAATTTTTCTCAATACAGTCTGAATGGGCATTTTGCTGCAGTAAGATGGGATAAAAATAATCTTGAGTTATATACTGATCAGCTAGGTATCAGGAATATTTATCTGACAAAAATAAATGATTGCATTGCATTTTCTACAAGAATTGATTGGCTTTCTAAGCTGAATGAAAAAATAACTTTTAATTGGGAGGAAACAGGTGCATACTGGCTGCTGCAAAATCAGGTTACTCAAAAAAGTATTTTGCAAAATGTTGAAAGACTGAATCAAGGTGGAAAAGCCATAATTAACTTTAATCCATTGTATTTCAAAATAAGCAATCAGCCATGGCATCCAGATTTTTTACAGCAGTCTGATTCTGAAAATTTTATTTCAATACTAAAAGATTTTACTCTTTGTGGTTTAAAGAGTGAGAAAAAATTATCGCTGGCATTATCAGGCGGATTAGATTCCAGAATTTTGCTTTCCTTTCTTGCATCATCAAACTCTGCTGACTGGTGTCTCCATTCTTTTAACACAAGTGAACATCCCGATACCAAAATAGCCAGGAAAATTTCAGAAAGATTAAATACCGGACATTTTTTATGGGAACCAATAATTCCCCCGGTTAAAGAATCTGTTATAGAGATGAATGAGTACATCGGGGAAACAATGTTAACTTCTCCAGCTTCTAAATTTTTAAATCTCAGGTTTTATCCTGATTTATATAATCAGAATAAAATTGTAATAGACGGCGGTTACGGCGAAATAGCAAGAAAACGTTACCTGGTTAATTTTCTTTTTAAAGGCAGGGAAGCAATTTATAATAAAGATTCCACCAGTGTTATCTCTTTAATGAAACACAAACGCGCAGATATTTTTAATGATGAGTTTATCAGGTTAATGCATTCAGGTTTGAAGAACCAGCTTGACGAAATGTTTCAAACAATGCCTGATGCAAAAATTTTTGGAATCGGGAATTGGATGGACCTGTTTATGATAAGAACACGTGTAGTTTATTTTTCTGCAGAACAATCGCGATCTGATAGTAAGCTGGTAAACTATATGCCTTTTATTCAGCCTTCTTTTCTAAAAAAGATTTTTGAAACTCCTGTTGAAAAAAGAGGAAGCAAAATATTTTATCGTGAAATAAAAAAAAGTTTTCCTTTATTATCTGAAGTACCGCTTGTAAAAGGTGGTATGACTTATCCCTTTGGGCTTAATAACATTTCTGCTTCGGTAGTTTTTAAAATAAAAAAGAAATTTGGATTCAGTTATAAAGAAAAGTTAACAATTAACTTTCTTGAAACATTATCCGAATACTTTCAGGATATTGTTAATTCAAAAGATGTTGTTCATTGTGAATATTATGATTATAAAAAAGTGATGCAATTAGTTAATGGATTTTACAGGAAAAAGAATTTTGCCTTAGCAGATGAACTTGACTGGTGGCTTACCTTTGAAACGTGGCGTAGAATAGTTGAGAATAAATAAGTTCGTATTCAAATTTTTGCAATTTTATAATTCTTAAAGGCAAAGTAGCTCTCCTTAACTAAAGTTCTGATAACTGCTGCTGTTGGCACCGCAAGAAGCATTCCCAGTACACCAAAAAGCTGGCTGCCGGAAATGATTAGAAGAATTATAACTATCGGATGCATTTCAACACTTTTTGCAAAAATATATGGTTGAATAAATCCGTTATCGAGAGTGTATATAGCTGCAAGAACAAGAATGATATATGGAATATGGGAAAAATCTCCAAACTGGATTATTGAAATAATTGCTGCCGGAATTCCGCCAATCACTGGTCCAAGGTAAGGAACTAAATGTCCCATCCCTGCAATCATTCCAAGCGGCAGTGCATTATCAATTCCAAGTATATAAAAACCTAACCCGCAAAAGGTTCCGACAAAAGTTGCATCAAATATCCAGGCCCTTACAAATCTGCCTATTTGTTTGCTGACTTTTTTAGAAATGTAATAAGACATTTCAAAATATTTATTGGGCATAATGTGGAGAATTCCCTGCAGGATATTTCTGCTGTCTTTTATTAAAAAGAAAGAAATGAACGGAACAATAATAAGAATAGCTGCTATCGAAAAAATACTTGAAAGTAAAACCGAAATAGAATCAAATGGATTCTTTATTAAATTTTTTATAAAACCATCAACAGATTTTGATAATTCGCCCGAAGGAAAACTGGGAATAAATGCCTGAATCTCATGTTCAATTTTTTGAAGCTGATCGTTGATATTAAATTCATGTAAAGTATCAAGAAAATGATTCATCTGAAGTGTGAATTTTGGAATTATAAATGAGAGACCGAGGTAAACAAAAAGGCCTATCCCGAAAAAAATAAAAAGAGTTGAAGCTAACCTGTTAAAACCTTCCTGTTCAAGTAATGAAACAAGCGGGTCAAAGATAAATGCAAGTAGAATTGAGATAATAAGAATTACAATTATATCTGAAAGAAGATAAATCAGGTAAATGAAAATAAACAGCAGGAATATCCAAAGGAATATCCTCGAAATTCGTTTCAATGTAAGGTCTGTCATAAATTAATTCCTGAAAATTAGGATTAAAAAAATTATATCTGCAATTGTGAATTAATTATTTACAGATTCAACTCTTCTTATACCCGGAACATCTCTCAAAAGAGCTCTTTCAATTCCTGCTCTCAATGTCATAACTGAAAGTGGACAAATTTCGCATGCACCGGTCATCCGGACTTTCACTATTCCGTCTTCTGTTATTTCAACAAGTTCAACATCCCCATTCTCTGCCTGTAAATAAGGTCTAACTTTATCCAGTGCTTTAATAATTTCTTCTTTCATACTTTAACACCAATTAACGCTGAAGTATAAGAGTAAGGACAAGTGTATTTTGTTTCCTGAACTTATTGTTGCACTTGAACTTGCACTTCACTCTTCATCATCCAGCAATATCTCCACTTTAGAAGAAGCATTTAAATTAATAAGATTAATCTGCTCTGCAAGGTTCCGGGAAATATTCATAATTATTTCTGAGTATTCAGTATCAGGTAAATCAAAAACAATAGGGACTCCTTTATCTCCACCAATTCTTATCCGCGGTTCAATTGGAATTCCTCCGAGAAAGGGAACGTTTAAATCCTTTGAAAGCTGCTCACCTCCGCCGAAACCAAAAATATCATATTTCTTTCCGGTATCTGGCGCAATGAAGTAGCTCATATTTTCTACAACTCCCGCTACGGGAACATTAACACGATTAAACATCTTCAATGCTTTTCTTGCATCAATTAAAGAAACCTCTTGCGGAGTTGTTACAATTACTGCCCCAGTTAATGGTATTGTTTGTACAAGTGTTAATTGAATATCGCCTGTTCCGGGAGGCATATCAAAAACAAGATAGTCAAGCTCTCCCCAGTTAACATCAGACATAAACTGTTTAACTGCACCGCTTGCCATTGGTCCACGCCAGATTACAGGTGCTTCATCGTCAACTAAAAATCCGATTGAGATCATTTTTATTCCATAATTTTCAATGGGCTGCATTACAACTTTTCCCTCTTTCTGGTAAATTTTCGGTTTTTCTTTAACGCCAAGCATAAGAGGAATGCTTGGACCGTAAATATCTGCATCAATTAATCCAACATTGGCTCCATCTTTTGCTAAAGCAACTGCAAGATTAACAGCGACTGTGCTTTTACCAACTCCGCCTTTACCGCTTGCAACCGCAATTGTATTTTTAACTTCCGGAAGCAGAGCATCTTTCCTTTTATCTGTATGAGGAGTGATCTTTGCAAGAATGTTTAATCTTATCGCCTGTAGTTCCGGAAAATCTTCTTTAATTGCATTTATTATTTTGGATTTTAATTCATCGTTAACGGAAGTCTGAGGAATTGAGAGAGAAAGATCGAGATCAAGTGTTTTATCTTTCAACTCAAAATTTTTTATTGCATTAAGAATAAGATGATTTTTGTCTAGTCTTTCATCGTTAATTTTTTTTATAGAATTTAGTATCCCGCTTTTTGTTATATCAGCCATCAGGACCCTTTACTTTTAAATTATTGCCACTATTGAAATTAGCAAAATTATAGGAGAAATTGAATTGAGAGATTATTGAATAAGTAATACTCTGGAATGACAGACTTATCTTACAGCCGAGGGTTTTGTTTTAGAATACCCCGCAGATGATCTTACTGCATAATCCATCAGCCATTCCTGGGAATTTATTTTTTTATCATCCTCACTTGAAATGCATCTTATATAATTCATATCCGGCAGAAGCTCTCTTCCCTTTATATTATCTTTCATAGAAACGGAGAGCAGGCTTTTCATAATTTCACTTTTTATTTTAGGATCTTCAACGGGCCAGGCAATCTCAACTCTCCTGTCTAAATTTCTCTGCATAAAATCAGCACTGCTTAAATAAATTTCTTCATTTCCATTATTATAAAAATACAAAACCCTGCTGTGTTCAAGATATCTTCCAACAATACTAATCACTTTTATGTTTTCACTTAATCCGGGAACTTTGGGTACAAGACAGCAGATACCTCTTATTATTAATTCAATTAAAACGCCTGCATTGGATGCTTCATAAAGTGCAGCAATTAAAGTAGGATCAACAAGTGAATTCAACTTCAAAATTATTTTACCTTTGCCGCCGGCATTAACATTGTTGACTTCTCTTAAAATCATTTCAAGGAATTTTTCACGCATATTAATCGGAGCTACTATAAGTTTCCGGAAATCAGTCTGTTTGGAATAACCGGTTAGATAATTAAAAACATCAGAAACATCGGCGCAGATTTCAGGGTTGTTTGTGAAATATCCAAGATCAGTATAAAGTTTTGAAGTTGCCACATTGTAATTTCCGTTGGACATATGCACATACCTGTTAACACCATCTGATTCACGTCTTACAACAAGAGTCATTTTAGCGTGAGTTTTTAATCCTACCAAACCATAAACAACATGCACTCCTACTTTTTCAAGCTCTCTTGCCCAGAAAATATTATTCTCTTCATCAAATCTTGCTTTAAGCTCAACAAGAACTGCAACCTGCTTTCCTCTTTCGGCAGCTTCAATAAGATATTCAATTATAGGGGAAGTTGAACCTACCCTGTAAAGAGTTTGTTTTATAGCAAGTACATCAGGGTCTTTGGCTGCTTGTTTAATGAATTCAATTACAGGTGCAAAAGAATGATAGGGATGATGCAGCAGAATTTCTTTCTGCCTGATAATACTGAAAAAATCATCCTCTTCGTCGAACACTTTTGGTATAACAGGATAATATGATTTTGCTTTTAACTGGTGCAAAGGTAAATCATATAAAGTCATTACATCGCTCAAACCCAAAGGACCTTCAAGCACATGCACATCTTCTTTTCTTATCTGGAGGTTTTCAATTAAAGTGTCGAGCATAAAGTCGGGCATTTTTTTGGCAACTTCCAATCTAACCACACTTCCGAATCTTCTTTGCCTGATATTTTCCTCAATTACGCTTAACAGATCATCTGCTTCATCTTCCTGTAATTCAATATCGGTATCACGGGTAATTCTGAAGCGGTGAGCCTCGAGAATTTCCATTCCGGGAAAAAGCATTTCAAGGTTTGCTTTGATAAGATCACCAAGCCAAATAAATTTTGCACTGAACTGACCGTTAGTTCGTTTCTTGCCGGGATTAATTATAGAATCTATCTGCATTAATCTTGGCAGAATGCTCGGTACTTTAACTCTTGCAAAATGATTTTCTCCATTAGGTTTTCTAACTAAAATTGCAAGGCTTAAGCTTAAGTTTGAAATGTAAGGAAAAGGTCTTCCCGGATCGAACGCAAGTGGAGTAAGCACGGGAAAAATTTCTTTCCTGAAATATTCTTTAAGCAATTCCTTTTCTTTTTCACTTAGCTCATTGTATTCTGCAACCACAATATTATTTTCTTTAAGTGCAGGAACAATTTCATCTTGCCATAAATTTAAAGTTGTTTTCAACATTGGCATAACCATCTTTTCAATTTTCTGAAGCTGCTCAATCGGGGTTAAACCATCAATTGTAGGCTCAAGAACATTTGCTGCTATTTGTTCTTTCAAACCGGAAACACGAATCATATAAAATTCATCAAGGTTTGAATGAAAAATTGAAAGAAACTTAACTTTTTCAAGCAGAAGCTGTTCGGTATCTATTGCTTCTTCAAGAACACGGCGGTTGAATTCTATCCAGCTCAAATCCCTGTTAAAGAAATTCTTAGGGTCATTATATTTTTTCAGCAGTTCTTTACCGGTCATTTTCTATCTTTCAAATAATTAGTTTAAATATAAGTTTTTTTGTAAGACAAATTAAACTGAAATATTGATATAGTTTTTCTACTGGAATAAAATCTCATTTCAGGATACTTCAAAAATTCATCGTTTTGTGATAATCTCGCTTTGTTTTTTTTCATTTGAAAGATATATTAAATCAATCCCTTTAAAGGAAATGAAAAATGAATAAAATAACTTATGCCCGTGTTTTTGGTGCCGCTGTAATACTTTTCATTGCAACAATTTTAATATCCGTCTTAACTAATTTTCCTCTATTTAGCACGAAAGGATTTATTCCAAGAGCACTTTGCGGAGAATGGACACGCGGCTTAATTGCATTACATAATATTTCCGATTTTTTTATCTGGGCTTCTTACTTAGCTATCCCTATTATACTTGTAAAGTTTGCAAACAAGAGATCAAATGAAATTCCTTTCCCTCATCTTTTCTGGTTATTTGGATTATTTATTGTTGCCTGCGGTACCACTCATCTAATTGATATTATTTTATTTTATGAACCGGTTTACCGCCTTTCGGGCATTATGAAATTATTTACCGCTGCTGCCAGTATAGGAACTGTTTTCGCCCTTATAAAAGTTATTCCATCTGCTTTAACATTGAAAAGTCCTGAGGCAATGCAATTAGAAATAAATGAAAGAAAAAAAGTTGAACAGCAATTAAGGGACAGGGAGAAACAGCTTTCAGATGCGCAGAAAATTGCAAAAATAGGAAGCTGGAAATGGGAAATTGAAAACGATAAAGTGAGCTGGTCTAATGAGCTTTACAGAATATTTGGTAAAGAGCTGAATCAGCCGGTTAATTTTGATTCTTATATTCAATCTGTTCATCCAGATGACAGAGAAAATACAGAGGAAATGATTTTAAGATCGGTCCAGATAAAAAAACCTTTTGATTTTTATGAAAAAATTATTCGTCCTGATAATAATATTAGAATACTGCATTCTTTAGGAGAAGTGATAACTGATTCTGAAGGTAAGCCGGTTGAATTAGTAGGAACCTGCCAGGATGTTACTATGGCAAAAGAGCAGGAAGAAGAATTACGCAGAACAAAAGATGAACTTGAAGTTAGAGTTAAGGAAAGAACCGCTGAATTAGTTAAGATTAACGGTGAACTTCAGAAGGAAATTATGGAAAGAAAAAAAGCAATTGAAAATACCGAAGCGGCTTTAAGAGAAAAAGAGATACTTCTCAGAGAAGTTCATCACAGGGTGAAAAATAATCTTCAGATTATTTCAAGCCTGATTAGTCTTCAGGCAAACCAGGTTAAAGATAGAGAAATGGTCTCCTTCTTTGAACAGACTAAAAACAGGATTAAATCTATAGCATTGGTTCATGAGAAACTTTATAAGTCCGGGGATATTTCCAGGATTAATTTTGAAGAATATCTGGGTGAATTAATTAAAAATATTTATGAAACATTTAATACGGATAATTCAAATATTGCTCTTAATCTTGAAATAGAAAAAATATTTATGTCAATTGACTACGCAATTTCTCTGGCTTTGATAATTAATGAATTAGCATCCAATTCATTTAAATATGCCTTCCCGGATAACAGGAAAGGTGAGATATTTATTTCACTAAAGAAAACAGGGGATTCAAAATACATTCTTGTTTTAAGAGATGATGGTATAGGTACTGCTGGCAGGATTAATTCAGATAACTCCAGTACTCTTGGTCTTCGCCTTGTAAATGTACTTGTAGAGCAACTGGGTGGAATAATTACAGTTAATAATTCAAAAGGAATGGAATTTATAATTACGCTTGCAGGTATAACATAAATCGTTTTGTAAAAAAAAGGCTCACTTAAGGTGAGCCTCTTGAAATAATTAATAGATTACTTAAGCAATATCATCTTCTTTGATGTAACGAAATCGTTAACCTGGATTTTATAAATATAAACTCCGCTCGTTAATTCAGAACCGTCAAAAGTTGTTTCATAAAACCCTGCAGGTTTTTGTTCATTAACCAGTTCTGCAACCTCTCTTCCAAGAATATCGTAAATTTTTATTTGTACTTTTGAATCTTCTTGTAAACTATAAGTTATATTTGTTGTAGGATTAAAAGGGTTAGGATAATTTTGATATAGCTTATATGAATTTATCTCAGAATAAGTTTCTAATTTGACATCAGTTACTGCTGAAGTTGTTTTATAAATCCCTTCAAAAACTAAACCTATATAGGCATAGTTATTCTCATCGAAATAAATAGTTTCAATAAAATAATTAGGAAGCCCTGATTTTTTCTGTTTCCATGTTTCACCATGATCAGTTGAAAGATAGCAATACGAAAACCACTCACCCCCTGTCATAATATAATTTAAGGGGCTTACAGCAATAGCATCTACCCATGGTTGTACCGAAGAACCTTTTAACTCCCAGGTATCTCCTGAATCTGATGACCTATAAACACCTTGCCCTGGTGTCCCAATATAGATGTAACCATCTCCTGAAACTGCAATATTTCTTAAAGCTAAAACGTTTTGAATCCCATTATTTATTTTATTCCACGTGGCACCATTATTATCGGAACGTAAGACACCGGAATCAGATATAGCTACAATCCTTTCACCTTGTAAAAAGACAAAATCAAAAATAAAAAGTGAATCCTGGTACAGCTTTATCCAGCTTTCTCCTTCATTAGTTGATATATACATTGCGTCTTCTGCCGCTGCATATAAGCTGTCACCTTTCCGGCTGACTTTCCAAACCCGATTCGATTCAAGTCCTGTATTTTTCTGATTCCATTTAAAGCCTCCATCGGTGGATTTATATATACCTCCATTTCTCGTAGAAACAAAAATATTATTATTCATCATTAGTATATTTCGTATTGAAGCAAAAAAAGATGTATCTGGTTGTATTCTTGCTAACTTATTCCAGCTTTCACCATAATCATCTGAATAATAGATAAAATCTCCCTGCCTTTCAGACGCATAAAGTTTTTCACCTTCACCAATAATATTTCCTATTGATGTTCCTCCTAATCCTTTGTATTCCCAAAAAGATTGTGGGAAAAAATTGATTGGAAATAATAAGATGATAAAAAAGATCTTCATTATCCTCCTTTGTAGGTATTTTCATTTCAAAATTATTATTCTTTTGCTTTTAAATTTATTTATTACTAAAACATAGAATTATCCATTATTTGAATAATTATAATTTTATTTTACTTACTTCAGCTATGTAAAACCTGTAAAATATAATTGCCAAAAGGCAAGTTTCAATTTATTTAATTCTAAGGTATGGACACAAACAATGTACGTTTCAGATAAGATAAAAGCTATAACTTTAAGAAGTAAAATTATCTTGATAAGAAGATAAGGAGAATAAATTACAACAATTCTCATTCTTTCCCCCAACAGAGAGAGAGAGTAAATCCGCCAAAGGCGGAGTGCCAAATTATTTATGCCTAAGGCAAAAACTAAAGCTACCCCATTGGTCAGCTCTTAAATTAATTCAGCACAAAAGAATTATTAAATGTATTTAGAAATGATAAGAAATTGTCCGCCATATTTTTACTCCCTTATTTAGTGATAATAAATTTCACTTTCTTAAACGTATAAAGAAAAAAGGTTAAAAGGAAGAAAAAGTAAAAAGATTCATAGAGATGCGGTTAAAGTTCTGAAAATAACCTCACCCCTGCCCCTCTCCTTAGTAAGTCCAAAGGACTCCTGTGGAGGAGAGGGGTAGAGGTTAATAATTACTTAATTAATATCATCTGTTTAGATTGGTTGAAAAGAATTTTATCCCCTTTCAAAGCTGTAATTCTGTAAATATAAACTCCGCTTGCTAAATCAGAAGCATTAAAAGTTGTTTCATAAAACCCTGCCGGTTTTGTTTCATTTACAAGTTCAGCAATTTCTTTTCCAAGAATGCTGTAAACTTTAATTTGTACTTTTGAATCTTCAGGTAAACTATAAATTATCTTTGTGGATGGATTGAAAGGGATTATTTTAAAAGAATTGTTTTGGTTGTCTTAATGACACTTTCTGTTTGGAGACTTATAAAGTAAACCCCGCTTGGAAGCGGAATACCATATCTATCTTCGGCATCCCATTGAATGTTGTATTCTCCGGGAGTAAGATTTTTATCTAGAAGTATTTTAATTTCTTTCCCTAATGAGTTAAACAATCTAATTTTTACTGCGCTTTTTTTGGAAATGACAAAATTAATTGATGAAGCCGAATTAAAAGGAACCGGATAGCTAATAATATTATCTTCATATAAGCCAGAATCTATACCAGAAGTTATAACATCAGTTGTGCCAGAATTCCTCAGTATATAACTGAAAATTGGCGAAGGTTTATATACTATGAAAGGAAGAAGAATATCAATTTTATTATCACCATCAAGGTCGGCAAGTGTAAGTGGTTCAAATTCAGCGGTTGGTTCTGTTGCCTCACCTATCTTTGCATAATAAATTTCATATTGATGATTGTTTGGTGCCCCTGTAAACTTTAATATCAGTATAACATTTGACATCGAGATAATAATTTCTTCTTTACCATCTCCATCAACATCTTTTGCCTGAAGATAATTTGTATAGAGTGAATTGATATACCTAAGTTCAATTACAGCAACGGTTTTATAATTATTATCATCAATTGCTTCATAACATTGAAACCTTGTGATTCCAGTTTCAAAATCCTGTCCTCCAATCCAGAACTCAATTTTTCCGTTTCCATCTATATCGTTTGTTGTTGTATTCATGTAAGCATTTGGAGTAGAAAAATTACCCTGCCAGGAAAGCTCATAAAACTTTTCTTTTACTGCTTCTATAGAATATATAATACCTTGAGTAGCGCCTGCGATTAATTCTGTTTTACCATCATTATCAAAATCCCCAATTGCAAAACCGGAAGGAACGTTAACCCAATTAGTATCTGCAGTTAATTTTTCATAAACCGTTGTAAAATTATTAATACTGTCTCTATATTCACCGATAATAATGAGAGGAACGCCAAGTGTATCAGCACCTACAAAAGCACAATCATTAATTCCATTTTTGTCCCAATCTCCAAAAGTCATGTCAAGAATAGAAAATATGTTACCATAATAAAAGATGAAATCAAATATGGTCGGCAGCGTACCAATGAAATCACTTTTGTAAATTACACCATTATTAAAATCATTATGCAGTAGATAAATTTCTTTTTCACCTGTTCCGTGTATTTCACCAATTGCTTCTATAGCAAAGGTTCCGGAATTAGTGAATGAATATATTGATTCAAATATTCCATTTCCATTTCTTTCATATATTTCAACAGGTCCTAATAAATTATGCCTGCCATATATTTCGGGAATTCCATTTCTGTTCAAATCATCTACTAAAGGAGCTATATAGCTATTAAGATTGTAGATGCCTACTCTTTGCCAAAAAGTAAATTTATTGCTGTATTTAGTTGTATCTATTTCCCACATATTTATTATTGTTGTATCAATAGGGTCATTATCATTAACCTTTTCTTTAATGTTAAAATTAAATACTCTGCTTTCCCCGGTTCTGTAAGTTAGTTTGTAAACATTCGGAGAAATTTCTTCAATCTTACCGCTTTGTTCAACAAACTTTTGCAACTCTTTTTCTTTGTTAAAAGTGCTGTATGGTTTATACTGTTGTGCAGACAATAAACCTGTTAATAATAAAACTTGTGAAATAAATACTAAAGACTTCATCTTTTATCCTTTAAATAATCTCAGGGAAAGAAATATTACTTTT
>CAWCVZ010000006.1:0-15324 GCA_963798865.1 uncultured Ignavibacteria bacterium
TATAATAAATTTACAGCTTGATACAAATTTTCTTGCTGCAGATGTGAATAAATTTGAGTCGTTTTAATATCTTCGTGTCCTAACAATTCTTTTACCACATAAAGTGAAACTCCTTTCTGGACTAAGTTTGAAGCGAATGAATGACGCAAGGTATGGAAATGAATTTTATCATTTAATTCTGCTACGCGAATTGATTTTTTAAATTGTTTGCTTACAAAATTTTCATTTAGCTTAATACCTTCACATTTAGTAAATACATAATGATTTTGGTTAATGTCTATGAGCTTGGGAAACTGATTTAATAAAATTGGTTTAAGATTTTTACTGATTGGAATTACTCTTTCTTTTTTACTTTTGGTGGTAAACTCTTCATTACATTTAACAGTGATGAGATTTTGATTTAAGTTAACCCAATTCCATTTCATATTTAATATTTCTCCGAGTCGCATACCAGTATAAAAAGCCAAAGTGAAAATATTTTGTAATACGGGATTTTTGATCTTTGTAATAATTTTTGTAAAATCATCTACCGAAATAAAGAGAGGAATTGATTTAGAGACTTTTGGAGTTTTTATTTTTTTAAATGGATTTTCTTGAAGATAACCCCAATTGACAGCTTTAGAAAATATTGCTTTAAGTGTACTATAATATAGTTTGGATGATGTTTGAGAAATTTTGAACCTTTCATTTATAAAACTATCCAATAATCGAACTGTTAAATCTGTTAGTAATACATCACCGGTATAAACTAATAAAAATTTGAATGCAGGCTTAATTGATCTTTCAATATATGATTTGGCTTTTGATTGGCTAAGATAGTTAATACACTCATCTTGAAATTTTGAAAGCATGATTGAATTATTTAATTCATACACAACATTATTAACTTGATGAGGGATACTGAATGAAGCTAAAAATATTTTGGCTTCATTTAAATTTGTTTTTTTAGTTGAAACCTTTCTTCGTTTACCTTCAACAAAATATATTAATTGAAAATACGGTGATTTGGATTCTTTGGTTAAAAACATAATAGATACTCCTTAAAAAGGATGTACCGACAATGTACCGACAAAGCCGAAAAGAGGGGAATATGAAAAGAATTATAAAAAATCCCGCTGTCTCATAATCAGAGGGTCGGTGGTTCAAGTCCATCTGGGCCCACTTAAAAAGCTTCAATTTTAACAAAATTGGAGCTTTTTTAATTTTAAAGGGTTTTATAATCTCACTGATTATGGAAGGGACAGAGTAGGGAGTAAATAGTGAATTTTTAACTCTCTTTTTGCTATAAAAATAATTTGTTAATTGATAATTAATAAAAGCAGGACAAATTGAAATGGGCCCACCCGGGCCACTGACATACTCCCGTATGGGCAGGAATATAAAAGGAAAAAAAGAGCAGCGGAATACTTAAACCTTATTTATGAAAATAAAGACTTCCCTGCAAGGAATTAAACCCGTGCAAATAATTATTTAAAATATTTAATCGTAATACGGTGCACCAGGTTTCAATAAGTTTAATTTAACAATGGTTTGTGGAATAAGCATAAGATCGTTCGCATCATTTATTTGTTCTCTTACATAATAAAGAAAATTTTCATTTCCCCATGCTAAAGATAAAGCTGGTGAATTCAATAGTATGCCATTATAAAGTAACCCAGTGGATTTATCAGGCTTAACATACACAATAGGGGAGGGCAAATCTGTCGCTAAAAACATTTCCCCATCCGCTGCAAATGTGAGATCATTAACGGCAAAACCACTACCGTAATTTGCGGAAAAATCAAAAAAAGTTTGGGGTGAACCTAGGTCTCCATTTGTATCGACAGGAATACGCATTATTGTTGTGTTAGTATTCTGATTCGCTGCTAAATATAAATATAAGTTACCGTTATCAATAAATGTGCGCATAGCTGTTACATTATAATCGACAGGAAACGCACTATAATTTTTATCCGGTTTTAGCCTATATATTTCTGCATTGTTTCCGGCTGCCCATAAATTTCCCATTGGATCAAATTCAATTTGAGAAATTTTTATAGTGTTTGGTGAAAGAACTACCCACGGACTATTCTTAACTCCTCCACCATCAGGGATTGTAAATACAGCTTGCAAACCTCTTGCTGCAAAAAGTTCTCCGCCTGGTCCAAATCTCATGCGTGTGAAATATGTTTCTCCAGATCTGACTGAATATAAAGTGGATACGCTATCTGGAGTGATTTTAACAACGCCAAGTCCAGAATTAGATGAATAAATGTTTTCGATTTTATCAATTATTATCGAAAACGGTTTATTAGTTTCGTCTTTAGAATCCGGATAAAAATCTACTGCTGCAGGTTGTAAAACATATTCATAAGTATTACTGAAAGGCACGGATACTGACGTGCTTATTTTTATTTTGAGTGAGCCGGATATGTTTGGCGATATTACAGTAAGCTGTGTTGATGAGGCTGCAATAACCTTAGCGGCTTGATCACCAAAATATACATTTACAAGTGAAGTATCAGATAAGAAATTCGAACCAGTAATAGTAATAGGTGTTACTGCCGCGATCGCGGTGGATGGCGGTTCCACAGAATTTATCTGCGGAGTTGCCCTGTACTTCCAGGAGACGATTCATCATATAGACTTGGTACTTCTTCATTAGAACATCCGCACAAATATATTAATGAGGCTGTAGATAAAATCAAATAAAATATAAATGATTTAGAAAATTTTTGGTTCATACTTTCTCCCAATTTTTTCTTTCTATTAAGGCGGTAACTTCGCTTTTCCATTATCTGATAATTATACATTTCTCAATGGCAGTGTCACCTTTCCTATATTTCATAACCCCTGATTGCGGGTCAACATAATCTTCGGTGACCGTGAAATGAACAATATAAACTCCACTTACCACAACCTGCCCTGATGAGGTATTTGAGTTCCATCTTTCGTCACCGCTTCCATCATCATGATCTATAGTATTGATTAGATTGCCATTTTCTGTATAGATATTAATTTTACAATGCCCTGGAATATTTAAAAACATTATTTTATCAGGTTCGCCTGGATATTGTAATTCTGCCGATCTAATATTGTAAGGATTCGGAACAATCCTAATATCTGAAATATTTCCGCCTGCTTGTCTTCGGAGATAGGCAGGTATGTTTGTTTTTGTGTAGAATCTGCTGCTCAACAGTTGCCCGGTTGGATTTGAAACTCCGGATGTGTTATTACTTCCATCACTAAATGAACTAATATAATAGTAATATGAAAAACCTCTTTTAGGAGTTATATCATCGAATGATAGAGTATTAGGAGGTAAAGAAGCAATTTCTTCGAAAGTAGTATCCGGAGTGCCTACAGCTCTAAATATCTTATAACCTCCGAAACCGGGATTATCTTCTGATGAACTTCGTCCCCACGTTAGCATAATACGATCACCTCCAGATTTTACGTCAAAAACCGGAGGAGGCTGAGGCGGTTCCGGAATATTAAATCCTGATTCATAATTACGAACAGCACGGCTAAATGTTTTCATGACGGAATCTTTACCCGTATATACCCAGGTATTTTTAAAAACATTTTTATCAGTAGTAGTTGATCCATCAGGCAGAGTGAAAGGCCCATTGTCACTGGGATTCTTATAAGCCTGAGCCCAGCGTTTGCCGATCTGCCAGCACATGTTTCGGTCTAATCCGTTAATCCCAAAAGCTAAAACGATCACAATGCTATCGCCAGGATTTATATCCCAGGGGCCATATGATATCCATAATCCTGTTCCTCCGCCATCACCATGAACCTTCCAAGGATCGGGATACTTTGCCATATAAACTTCATCCATTCTTTCAGATGGATTGCCGAGGCCTTTATATGGAATTCCGCTTAATAAATTATACATATCGGCTTGAAGCGGTGCTGTTGATAACGACATATCACCAAGAGAAGGATAAGTATCTCCAGCATGCCATCCAAGGACAGCAGGCTGATTTACATTATCCGATCGGTCAGAGGTAGATTTATCAGCATGCAAAGTTACTATCCCCGCAAATTGAGGGGAGCATAAACGGCCTGAACCAGTAATAACATCCGGCGATCCAATATTATCATAAGTATTTTCTGCTCTTTGACCGGTCCATTCAAAACCTGCTCTAAGCCAATCCGGTATTGGGCTTGATTCAGTTAGGCTAGATACTTCGCTTGCATGCTGTGGATAATTTTCACCTCGTCTTGTCGTCCAGCTGTGTTTTCCATATTCCTGATCATAGCCCATCTTATCTGCGCCTTCTCGGCAGACACTGTATCGATTAAGAAATCCGAATCGAAATCCTTTAACCGGAGCATTTAAAACTTTTGTGTTTTCTGAGCTGACATATCCTGTGTTTTTGAACGTATACTGAATGATGAAGTAATTTTCGTGATACTGCTGGCTAAACGCCATGACGCGCCTCGTCATCGTGATTCCCATCGAGGTATTCACCACATTTGTTACGACTCTATCTGCAACTTGATTCGGGTCAACACTATCTACGTCGCTTATATATGGTGCACTTACATTAGTTCCATCAACGTATACTGTTGGATTAGCAAACTTTGCGGTCTCCTTTAATTCCATGGGAAATATATTACTCCCGCCGTAAGCTGTAGAAATACCATTGTTATAATAATCCCAATGTTGGCCTTTGTCATCAGTAAAATCTTGACAGCCGATATATGTACGTTCTATTACCGCGTTGTCCTGAAAAAGATAATCTGACGGCCAGGTTAATCCTTCATAATAAACATTGTTCCATGCGCGTTCTGAGCCGATTGCAGTAAATTTACTTTGAAGTGATCCCACTCGAATATATCTTGTTTGAGTTTCAGAAATTTGGGCTGATAAGGGAATTGTAATTGATAAAAAACAAGCAGCCACTGCTATGGAAGTTAACCAGTTATGTAAGCGAATCATCATAATTTTCCCTTTAATTAAAAACAAAAATTTTACTATAAATTAATCCTCACACCGAAACTAAAATACCTTGGATTGAGAAAGGTTACCGAATCATCATTAGGCATATTGATGTAGGATTTACTTTCCTTTCTCTTATTATTTGCTTCAGTAATAACCGGATCATTATTGGGGTTAGGCTGTAAAGGATCATAAGCTACATCATCAGGACGATAATCTCCAATTCTATCATCACCTTTTTGATCTCCAGTTTCCCATGCGAAGTTGAGCGAAGTTAGGTAATCTTGGTAATCATATGAATCCACAAAGCCTGCATAGTTTAAGAATCTAAAATTGAATGGATTTGTTATATCAATATATAGTTGAACGTTAAAACCTTTGATATTTGCAAACTCCTGAAAATTTTTCGCCAATCTCATATCAACACCATAATAATCAACCCACTGAACATTATTAGATACTCCAGGTACATTATTTGGATTGTAGGTGGCATGAGCTCCTGCATGCCAGTTTGCAAGTATACTTAAACTCCACCCTCCAAGCAGTTTATTTCCAAATAGACTGGGACCAAAATCATCTGGGGTTACAAATTCCACATTTGCCCTTGCATAAGGTTGGGGGACAGGTTTTGACTGCTGGGGATTCTTAAGTAAATAGGCCCGCTGTTTATTAATATCTTGATAATATTGTGTTACATCGAAATAACCTGAAGTAACAACGTCATAAGTATAATTTACAAAACCCCTAAACCATCCGCCTGATACTTTGGATAATGTTACTTCAAATCCGCGAATATCAGCATAGTTATTGCTCGCAGCTTGATAGTAATTCACAGATGTATTAATGCTTTGATAAAGCAGCCAACCGGGCTGATGAGTTACGTCTTTATAATAAGCTGCCAAATGAAAAAGTACGGTATTGAAAAAGTTTTGTTCATAACCTAATTCATACGCAATGGTTTTTTCAAAGGTCATGTTAGGATTGCCGATATAATCAACCTGGCCGTTAGATTCCCGTTGAAGAAGAAACCGGTATGATGAAGACGGCTCGGATACGAAATGGCCATAATTAAAATACAGCTTTGAATTCTCAGTTATGGGATGAGAGATACCCAATCGAGGGCTGATATACATCTCTGAAGCTGCTGGGGTTTTAGGCGAATTATCAGTTATTTCATTTCCTGCGCCGGCACTAAATAATTCATTGTATGGATCGAGATTTAGGTATTCAGTATTGGGGTTTGAATAATCAAGCCTTAATCCAATATTAGCTATAAAACCCTGGAACTCTAATTTATCCTGCGCATATGCACCAAGTCGATAGGGGAAAATATGGTATTGTAAATTGCGTGTCCACGTTGACATAGATGGGCTGAAAGTTCCGGAATTAATATTAAGATCATTATAATAATATTGAAAGCCAGCTTTAATTTCGTTGTACTTATTAAACTGACTTGTAATACTGAAGATAAAAGATGTAGTAGTATTAACACTTTGATCGCGTCCTAAATTCATCCATCCACCCAAACTCATAACTCCGTCAATAGAACCGGAACTATATCCCCAATAGCCATAGGGGGCTTCATCCACAAAATAACCTGGTATCGGTTCAAATCTTTTCGTAGTATCTCGAGTTGTTGTTTGGAATGTGTTATATCGGTTTTCGGTTCGCTGAATTTTTATATCATAAAAAGTAACCGGACTTAAGACATGGGTTAGCGAAGCGCCTAATACATTTCGATAAATTGAACTAGGACTATATCTATCCGGCATGTATAAAACATTCATTCCTTCAGTGCTGCTTAACAAATCTGCAACCTCGGCTTGGCTGCGCATTAAGTAACCTGTTGGTACTGTAGTCCACTCGTAGGGAGAAACGGAATTATCCTCTCCATAAATTCCCAGTAACGTAAGTTTGATATCTTTTGTAATATTAGAATTTAGTTTCACTTCAAAATGGGAATCAGTATAAGCATCACGAGAAAGCGGAATTACAAACATATCTCTTTCACTAAAATAAGATAAATAAAATCGGAGATCACCAAGCTGTTCACTAATAAAAGGGAAAGGGCCTCCGAATCCAGCATCGATAGTATAATCCGGTTTATTTATAACGCCTGTCCGCCTTCGCTGCCATTCCCATAATTTTTTTGCGGCTAAAGGAGAAAGATCATTAGAAGGATCATCGTCTTGAAGTGTTTTTAAAGCAACTGCATTCCAGCCTTGAAATGTGGGATAACTTTCTTGCGTATGTTCATCCCATGCTCCATTCCTTGTACCGGTCCAGCAAACCGCGGGATCAGTGAATGGGCGATTGAAATATGAGTTGGGAGCATACGGGGAGATGCCAAAATGTTTTTGCTGCGGCGGTGCATAGTTTACGTTAACAGTCGCGGAATATTTATTCCTTTCTCCATCTTTTGTTATCACGTTAACAATTCCGGATCTTACGTTTCCATATTCAGCGTTAAAGCCGCCGGTTTGTACTTGTATTTCTTTTGCTGAAGCAATACTTATAGCGGAATAGGGAATATTTGCTCTTTCATCGTTAAGACTGAATCCATCAACAAAATAAGTTGTTTGATTTGCACCTCCGCCTCGTACAAGTATACCGTTGCTTCCTTGTTGAATTCCAGCTTGTAAATTTAAAACATCCGTTACAGTTTGAACTGGCAATGTTGCAATATTCTCCGGTGTAATATTAATTACACTGTTTGAAATATCTTTTATAACAACCGGATGTTTTGCGGTAACAACAACTTCCCCCATGGTAAGAGCAGTTGTATGAAGTTGTGCATTTACTAAACTAGTCAAATCAATTTGAACTATAACTCCTTCAACTGTAGTTGTTTCATACCCTATAATACTGAATCTAACATTGTATGTGCCAGGCTGTATATTGAGGATAGTATATGAGCCGTCAACCGTTGTAGCGGCACCCAAAGTTGTTCCGCCAATAAGAACATTCGCACCTATAATCGGCTCACCCGTCTGTGCATCGGTTACTTTTCCTGTTATTTTCCCGGTAGTTCCCGCAACAGCCACTCCTGAATATAGAAGAACTAAATTTATTAATAGTATATATATGAATTTCATTTTCACTCTCCTTAGATATAAAGCGCTTCAAAAATTTAGCTTAATAGTTTTCATAGTGAAAAACTAAAAGAAAATCTCTGGATATTATTAAAAACCTTGTGTGAAGTGTATGAATAATCAAAAGCGAAACCGAATTTAGTAATACCTAAACCTAATGTTAAACCGTAATCATCTTGCTTTGTTACATAACCTGCGCGCAGTGCAAAAGTATTCATGAAAATATATTCACCGCCTATATTCATAAATTCAGTATACGAACGAGGATGAACCGCATCAATTGATATAATTAAAGTATTAAAATCAGCTATACTAGGAATAAGATCTATAACATTCATTGAGATCCCAAATCTGAAAGTAAGCGGAAGCTGAAAATTCTCGCGTTCGTACGCAATCTCTCTTGAGAAATTACTGATGGACATACCAAAGGCCAAACTTTTAAGGCCTGTCTTATAAATGGTACCGAAATCAAATGCAGCAACACTCAACGAATAATCCTTCACCACATAGGAAGTATCAGTAGTTAGTATAGAGTCTTTTATAACCTGATTATAAACAGGCACCTGACTACTGCCAAGATTTTGGTTTGCATATTTTACTCTACCGCCTACCGAAAAGGCATCTGAAATTTGCTTGCCATATACAAGCTGCAAAGCATATGCATAAGGTTCCGGATAGCCTCCTATATCCAGAAAGCCTTGTTCATTACTTGCCACGCTCGTAAATTTAAATTCTCCATAGTTTACTCTAATAAATTCGAGACCAATAACTCCATATGCTCCACCCAAAGGCGCATAAGCGAGAGAACCGGAAAAATATTTTATGTCCGCAATCCAAGTCATTTGACTTACACCGGCTTCAACTGAAGAATTCATGTCAGCTAAGCCTGCCGGATTGTAAAACATTGATGTGGCAGTTCCGCCGACTGTAGTAACAGCTTCGCCCATGCCAGTAGCTCTGGCATCTGTGCTTACGTCAAGGAATCCAAAACCAGTTTGTGCTAGCTTAACTTGAGAATATGCAGAATCAATCAAAAATATCTGCAATAAAAAAATTATTATTAATAGTGGCGGGGATTGTTTTGAAATATAACTAATGGTATTAATTTTTATCATAGGCTTACTATTTCTCCTTTCAAATCTCTCATTACAAGAAAGTAATTAATCTGGATTTAGCTAATAATATATAATACCCATTTATTTCTAGGGGTAATAGAAATAATCCTAAAGTAAGTTTCTTATAAATATTATTAAAATTAGATGGGGTACACAGAATAATTTGAATTTTCATTGAAGCTATTGAACATTTAAACAACTTTTCGCCCTTTTTCCGTTAAGTTTTACTATACTGTAAAATTAGAATATTCTGTGTTCGTACTGAAAATTCAAGATTAAAACTTTAAATTAAAAAACCATAAAGTTTTCAAAAAAAAATCTAAATCAAAGGAATAAGTTTTAACTTTAACTTTTATAAACATAAATAATTAGTGTTGAAAATGTCAAGCAAAACTTTAAGGAGTTAAAATTGAAGTCAATCATTTTTCGATTGACTTAAAAAATGCTTTAAATAAATTTTTAGAACTTTGCTTCTGACTATTGTATTTTTATTTATAGTTATTGTATTTATCTTGCGATTGTTTCAATTTAAAGGAGATATGTATGTCTATTCGTCCCGTAAAAAAAATATTAAAAGCGCAACCCACTGTTGAGGGTGCAGGTGTTAATCTTCGTCGTGCTATCGGTTTTGGTGACCCTTCGGAAGTGGATCCATTTTTATTGCTTGATGATTTTCGAAATGAAAATCCAAAAGATTATTTAGCCGGATTTCCATGGCATCCTCATCGCGGAATTGAAACAATTACTTATGTTCTTGCTGGAAGCGTTGAACATGGAGATAGTATGGGCAATAGCGGTGTTATATCTTCAGGCGATATACAGTGGATGACCGCGGGAAGTGGAATCATTCACCAGGAAATGCCTAAAGGAGATCAGGAAGGAAGGATGCATGGATTTCAGTTATGGGCAAATCTTCCTTCAGCATTAAAAATGACTTCACCTCGTTATCAGGAAATAAAATCACCCGATATACCAGAAGCTATTGATGATGATGGAACTAAGGTAAGAGTTGTTTGCGGAAATTATTGGGGCAAAAATGGTCCGGTTGACGGCATAGCTGCAAATCCAATTTATATTGATATATCCGTTCCGCCATTGAAGAGAAAGACTTTTCCCATAGATACAAGAAACAATGCTTTCGCTTATGTTTTTGCAGGATCCGGAAAATTTTGTAATGCATCTGAACCACTTAAGGTTCCAACAGAAAGTGTCGGATGGCTGGATACAACTCCGCCAATTAATGCGGATAATCGCTCACTAATACTTTTCGATAGAGGTGATGAAATCACAGTACAGGCGGATGAAGAAGGGATTCGCTTTCTGCTTATTTCCGGTAAGCCTCTTAAGGAACCAGTAGCCTGGTACGGTCCGATTGTAATGAATACTCAAGAAGAACTTCAACTGGCTTTTAAAGAACTGCAGGAAGGATCATTTTTAAAGACAAAAGCTAGTAGATAAAATAGCTTTAAAATTTTAAATCCAATTAAATTTTTATTCGATTGCGAATTTTACTCTAACGCTTCTTCTGATCGTCACTTTGCCCGAAATATTCCCACCTTCCGAATCTATCTTTGTTATAGAATTCACCGGATTTGGATAACTCTGCCAAAGATTATTTTCATCAATTTCTAAAACATCAACTAACTTTAGCCCTAGAGTTTCAGCCATATATTCTGCTTTATGCTTTGCTGCCTTCAATGCTTGCTTGTACGCTAGCTGATGTTGATTCTCATAATCTGAAATACCATAGCTTGAACTTACAATTTCAAATTCATTGTTTGATGCAAGTTTATTGCTCAACTCAAAATATTTTGATAAATCCTTAATCAAAAAAGAAACTGTAACTTCCGTATAAAAACCATTTTGAATTCTTACACGATCTCTGTCGATATTCATAATTTTTTCCCAACTCAATTGGCGAAATTCCAATTTCCTGAGAATTAACTTTTTGCATTTTTAATATTGATAATAAATCGTCTAATGCTTTATCGGTCTTTTTTTTACTTGACTCAATTGATTCATCAACTATTCTAATTTTTACATTCAAATTAATTTGATCCGCTGGAAGAATAAGTTCCGAAGTGCCATTAATATTTATATATTTTTGATTTTGTTGCGCATTAACTAATGTAAGACAAAAAAGAATAAACGGGAAAATTATTTTATGCATTAGAGGCTCCCTATTTTTTTTAAGATATTTATTACTTCTTTGAAGCTTTAAAGTGAGAATAGTTGAAAAGGGATTTCAACCATATTTAACCATGAATAAAATTAAATTATGATTTAATGTATGAACTAAGATATTCTATATATTAAAACTAAAACCGGCTAGTAAAGCGGTGTTAAAACTGCCGCCGGTAAAGAAATTATAGTAACCGGAATTGAGGTAACCGTTTAATTTAAAACTCAAAATTAGATTAAGTTTTCTCCCCATGGGATGAGAAATTCCAGCCCCGATTCCAAAACCAAACAAATTTTCTTCGTGTTTAGTTTGTGTTGTCAAATCCGGAAAATAATTCAATATTTCTCCGGTTTCAGGATTTATTTCTTTTTGCTGCTGGTAGCTGTTAAAAGTTAGATGGGAATACCCAAGTTCAAAATTTAAAAAAGATGTGAAAATTTTATTTGTGTGAATATTAAGTTTTCCTCCCAAAAAAATAGGGACTAAACTATGTCCATCCGCTGAATAGGAGGTAAAACGTTGTTTATGCTGAACGCTTGTAGCATCCTCTAAATACTGGGTGTGGAACCTATCCCATGCAGAATAGCCTGCTGAAAAGTATAATTCGATAGCATGAGACACAGGATAATTAAACTGAAGAGAAGCAGCTAATCCTTTTGAAGATTGCTTGGGCATCACAATTCCGCCATTAATTTGGAGTGTATTGGATTCTTGTGAGTAAAGAAAATTTGAAAGGATGAATGAAATCAGTAATGAAGCAAAAAGAGACTTATACATTTTCTCTCCTTTTTCATGTATATAAAAAAATAAGCTATAATAAATAAGTATTAATCAAAATTATAAGCAATGTATAAATATTTCCAAATTCAAAAGTTATGTTTATCTTTCAGCACAATTTTAAGTTAATAAATATTTGAGTATAAAAACTTTGGAATCAAATATAGAATCTAACCCGCTTCCTAAAGGAAGAATCATATCCATAGATGCATTTAGGGGATTTACAATTCTAGCTATGATATTCGTTATTCAAGTTGCTGGTTATTCTAATCTTCCATTTACTATGTCATGGTTCGGAAGTCCGCCGGTTTCAACTTTTCATCACGCTGCCGATGCAGTGGGGAGTACAACAGGAATTGGATTAACATTTACAGATCTTGTTGCTCCATTTTTTGTTTTTATTGTGGGAATGGTTTTACCCCTAAGTAAAAAAAGGCGTGGAACTGAATGGTGGAAACATGTAGGCAGCCGAACTTTTTTGTTAATCGCTTTAGGTGTTTTATATATTTCATTAATATTCGGCATATCTTATTGGTGGGGAATATTACAAGCCATAGGAGTCGCCTATTTTATGGGAGCGGTTTCAATACTAATTCCAAAGTGGCAAAGATGGATTCTAGTTTTTGTAGTTGCTGCATTCCATCTTTTTATGTCCCATACATTTCACTTGGTGGCTTCATTTAGGTGATCCTTCTGCACCGTTTTTTACAATTGCTAACCTAAATGGCGATCCACTAAGGCCGCTTACAATTCATTGCACTCCATGGGCTTCAATTTCTTATGGATTAATTACAATCGTTGGAACAATTTTAGGTGAGGCAGTCTTAACTAAAAATACTTCAACCATAATTAAACAATCAATTTTAATTTTTGTTGTTTTCTGTGGAATAGGTTACCTGCTTCATTTATATGATTGGCCTAATTTTGCTATGAATAAAGAAACAGTTTCGGCATCTTACTCTCTGTTTACGTCAGGAGTTTCTGCAATTACCTTTTTGATTTTTTATTTGATAATTGATATTGGCAAATACCAAAAATGGGCTTGGGCTCTAATAATATTCGGATCGAATGCTCTTCTGGGATATTTTCTTCAGCCGATTGTTAGAATCTTTTTATATGCTTTGGGGTTTAAACCTTATCTAGTTGGCCATGAAGGAATGATGGGGGTTTTAGTGGGTTTAATCTGGACCGCAATACTTTGGTATATAGTTTACCTATTTAACAAACGTAATATCTTTTTGAAGATATGAAATTCCTTTACCCTCTCTTAAAATCACTGTTGAATGCTTATCAATTAATTATTTTATGTTCTTGTTGAACTATTGTAAATAAAGGAATAAATTGTATCCATTAGCGGGCAAAGTATAACAATAAGTCTGATTTTATGATTTGAATGCTATGATCAATATTAAATTCATATTACTGTTAAATTCAAATCAAAAACATGCTTCACAAAAAAAATTATTTATTACTCCTTATATTTCTCTGCGCAGTAACGAATTCATTCGCTCAATCTTTCAAAAGTTCTACTAATAAAATCGGCGATCCATTCATAGAAAATTTTTCGCCCAGTGACTATAATTCAAACTATCAGAATTGGTGTGTTAAGCACGACAGTAGAGGCTTAATGTATTTCGGTAATAACCAGGGAGTGTTACAATATGATGGAATAAAATGGCGTTTGATAAAAACCACAAACAATTCCATCGTAAGATCGATTAGCATAGATGATTTAGGGAGAATATATGTCGCTGCTTCATCGGATTTTGGATACCTTTCTCCTGATTCAACCGGTGGATTTAAAATTTGTTTCATTCCTTAAATTTCTCGACAAGCAATATCATGAATTTGGAGATGTTTGGGATGTTGTCTCAACTTCAAAGGCTGTTTTCTTTAAAACACAAGATAAAATATTCCGGTGGAATGGAAATACAATTAAAGTTTTTAATTCGATTGTTTCTTTCAGGTTGTATACAATTGGTAATGAAGTATTTGTTAGAAATGGCGGAGAAGGATTATTAAAAATTTTCGGCGACTCTCTAAAACTTGTTCCGCATGGAGAAATGTTTGCCTCTATTGGCATTTATGATATGCTCCCATTTAGAAATAAAATTTTAATAACCACAAATACTGATGGACTTTTCCTCTATGATGGTTATGAGTTCACACCTTTTAAAACAACGCCGATGATTACATAAAAAAAAATAGATTATATAATGTATGTATGACAGAAGATGGGAATTTAGCAATTGCAACCCAGCGGGGTGGTGTGGTCGTAATAAATAAATACGGCAATCTTCTGCAAATTGTAAATTCAAGAAACGGACTTCAATCCGATGGAGCTTTTGATGTTGATACTGATATTCAAGGTGGTTTATGGGTTGCAACTGCGGAAGGAATTTCGAGAGTTGAAATATCGTCCCCGTTCTCATTCATTTCAAAAAAAAATACAGGCAACAGTTATTTTTCTGAACTTTATAAATTTAAATGACAAGTTATACGGAGGGAATACATTTGGAATTTGGTATTTAGATGAATCGACGTCAAATTTTAAAGCGATTCAAGGAATAAATTCCGCTGGATTCAAAGTTATTGAGATTGATAATAATATATATGCAGCTACAACAAATTCAATATGTGAAATAAGAAATAATAAAGCAGAAACTGTTTTTCATTATTCCGCGCCAGATATATTTCATTCTAAATTAGATTCTAATATCATTTATGTTACTCAAAGAACCGGCCTTTCAATGTTAATTTATAAAGACGGAAAACTTCACGCCTTTAAAGATCTTCCCAATACGAATGACGAACTTGAAGATATTGTTGAAGAAAGCAATAAAAGTTTATGGATAAAAACATATTACGAAGGTGTTGTCAATTTAAAATGTACGCAAGGAAATTTTTATTCTAAGCCAAGCGAGTGTAAAATTGAATTGAAAAGATATGATAAACAAAATGGTTTTCCTGGTAATAGATATAATATTCTTTCTGTTGATAGTAAGGTGCTTTTTGCCACTGATAAAGGTTTGTTTAGATTCAGCCATAAAACTAAAAAGTTCATTCCCGATTCAACTTTTGGTGATTACTTTGTTAATTCAAAAAACACAATCCTGCTCATGGCAGAAAACCGAGATGGAGATATATGGTTATTAGTTAATACTAAAGATGGTAAACAAATTGGGAAAGCATATAAACAACCTAATGGAAAATATAATTGGGTGACTT
>CAWCVZ010000007.1:0-8539 GCA_963798865.1 uncultured Ignavibacteria bacterium
CGTTAGTAATCTTAGGATTAACTTGAGCAATATTCTTCGAATATCGAAAAAGGAAAAGCATATTAACATTTCAGCAGTAAATATTTAAAGATTTGAAAGAAGAAGATGAAATAGTCACCAAAATAAATTTTGGTTCCCAGGCATTTAAAAATATTTCGCAAACACTTCCTGGCTCTTTGGTCAAAGAGTATTCAAATTAATAACTTTATTGTAAATATCTATATGATAAGATATTTAGGCCCAACTAATTTTGGGTTACTAAGCTACGCTATAAGTTTTGCTGGTATATTTACCGCTATTTCTACACTTGGATTAGATAGTATAATTGTTCGAGAATTAGTTAATTATCCTTCAAAGCGAGATGAATTACTTGGATCAACATTCTATTTGAAATTATTCGGAGCCTTTTTATCAATAATTTTTATTGGGATAACTTTATTGATAACATCAGAAGAAGGTTTCACTTCAATTTTAATTTTAATAATATCTAGCTCTGTCTTATTTCAAACATTGAATATAGTTGATTTCTATTTCCAAGCTAAAGTAGAAATAAAAAATTCTGCAATAGCACAGTTTATAGGTTTAATAATTTCATCATTATTTAAAGTTGTATTGATATTACTTAAAGCCCAGTTGATTTATTTTGCTTTTGCATTTACATTGGAATTCTTTTTAATAAGTATTGGATTTGTTACCGTTTATAAATTTAAAAATTAAATTTATTTAAATGGAGATTTAATAAAAGTTTAGCCTTAAATTTAATCAAAGACTCTTGGCCATTAATTCTTTCGGGTTTAGTTATTGCCATTTATATGAAAATAGACCAGGTGATGATTCAAAAATATCTTGAGCGATACAGAAGTAGGATACTATGCTGCTGCGGTTAGAATTTCAGAATCATGGTATTTTATTCCTATGGCAATTTGCACTTCATTGTTTCCATCAATAATAAACGCAAAGAAAATAAAATAAGTATTTTATACATGAATCGTATGCAGAAGTTATATGATATTTTAACATGGTTCGCAGTTGCAGTTGCGGTTCCAATAACTTTATTTTCTACTTTTATTGTTGGGATATTATTTGGACAAGAATATATTTCATCCGCGCCAGTATTAACGATATATATTTGGGGAGGGTTACCAGTATCTCTGGGAGTTGCAAGCAGCCAATTTTTAGTGAATGAAAATCTAACTAAAATATCATTGAGCAGGACATTAATTGGAATGATAGTTATGTGATTTTAAATTTTATTTTTATTCCTATATATGGAATTATTGGTTCTGCTTTGGCAACTTTAATTTCATATTCATTAGCCACTTTTTCAATTGGATTTTCAAAGAAAACTTTTGGACAATTAAAGTTGATGATGAATCGATTCTTTTTATTACACTTTTTAAATATGTTAGGGGTATATGGCAATCTCGATAATAGAACAAATTAAAGTTATATCAGTACTGATTAAAGAGCCTGCAGTATTAAAAGTGCTTTTATCCCAAAAATATTTCAGGATATTTATTGGATCAAGGCTGGTTTAATTCATTTAAGGAAAAGGAACCACTTGATACAGTCGAAATCCTATTCCATGGATGTCATATCCAAGTATAGATTTCCTTAATGAAAGACTAAATTATAATTTAAGTGTATTTGAATAGGAAGTGGAAATTCAACCTTTTTTTACGCAGCAAAGGTAAAAAAAGTAGTCCCTGTTGAGCACAACAATAAATGGTTTAATAAAATAACGAAAAAATTACCTGAAAATGTTGAACTAATTTTTTCCAAATTTGAACCTGACAAAGACTATTGTAAAACGAGTAAAAATATTAGTGAGAAATTTGATATTATAATTGTTGATGGGGTTGATAGAAATAATTGTATAAAATACTCTGTAGATGCTTTGTCACCTAAAGGAATATTAATATTGGATGATTCTGAACGCGATGAATATACCCAAGGGATTGAGTTTATTACTAATAATGAATTTAAAAGAATTGATTTTTGGGGTATTGCCCCCGTCTTTTATTAAAAATATGTACTTACAATTTTTTATAAAAATAATAACTGTTTAGGAATTTAGATATTTATAGAATTTATATATAAGAAACTTAAACAATTTATCTATCGCGGATTAATACCTTTTATAAGGATTCGAAAATATTTTCAATGGTTAAGTTATTCAAAGTCCAATGAGTATTATTTTTTAGTGCTAGGTTCAGGCCGACAAAATATGATAATTGGTTTTCCACTGATATAGCCACTCTTGATGTTACTAAAGAAAAAGATTTCATAAAATATTTTAAGAATAAAAAAATAAGTAAAATTTTGGCTGAACATGTTATTGAACATTTATCTTCAGAACAAATTATTATGATGAATAGAAATATTTGCAAGTATTCTGAACCTTTTCTAAATTTTAGAATTGCAGTGCCTGATGGATTTCACCCGGATATTGAATATATAAATAAAGTTAAACCTGGCGGCAGCGGTGAAGGGGCATATGACCATAAGCATTTATTCAATTATAAAACTTTGATTAAGATTTTTAATGAAACGGGTTATGAGGGCAAACCTGTAGAATATTGGGATGAAAATGGAAAATTTCATTCATCATATGATAATGATAATGGTTTCATAAAAAGATGCTTTTCGAACGATTTTAGAAATAAAGATGGTAAACCACATTATACATCATTGATAATTGATTTCACAAAAATGAAGAAATAAAGCAATGTGTAGTAAATTATTATCATCAAATATTAACCAAAAATTTATTCTTATTATATATATAACATTTTGTAACTAAAAATTTGAATGTCTTTGCTCCGATAATATTATTTGTATATAACAGACCAGCGCACACTAAACAAACTGTTGAATCGCTTAAAAATAATTTGTTAGTAAAAGAAAGTGATTTATTTGTTTTTTCTGATGGACCTAAAAATAATTTAGATGAAAAACTTGTTAAGGAAGTAAGAAAATATATTAAGGGCATTAACGGATTTCGTCAAATAAATATTTTCGAAAAAAATGAAAATAAAGGTTTAGCAAATTCTATTATTAATGGGGTCACTCAAGTATTAAATGAATTTAAGAAATCAATTGTAATTGAAGATGATTTAGTTAGTTCTCCATTTTTTGTAAAGTACATGAATGAAGCATTGAATTTCTATCAGAATGAAAATAAAATATTTTCAATTTCAGGCTACAGTTATCCAATTGATATCCCGGTAAAATATAATAATGATATTTACCTTTTACCCAGAGCTTCATCCTGGGGCTGGGAACTTGGTTAAACAGATGGGAAAAAGTTGATTGGGCGATAAAAGATTATTCCAAGTTTGTTTCAAACATTGGCATGCAAAAAATATTTAATGAAGGTGGAGAAGATTTGACTCCAATGCTGAAAAAGCAGATACTTGGCATGATTGATTCATGGGCTGTTCGATGGTCATATGCACATTTTAGAAATAATGCATACTGCTTGTATCCGCGTAAGTCATTAATAAGGAATATTGGCGCGGACAATAGGAACTCATACTTCTAGAACAAATAAATATGATGTAGAACTCGGAAAATTGTACTCTGAAATTAATTTTATAAAAAATATTTCATTGGACGAAGAAATTAAGAATAATTTAATGACCTTTTTTAGAATTAGCATTTACAGAAAAATAATTAATAAAATTAAACTTAAGAATTAAATATAAAATTTTAAGTTATGAGATTGTTTGAATCAAAGTTTGAAAATTTATATTTATTTCTTCATAATAAATATTATAGAGAATTTGTACGTCTTCTTTTTAAATATGGACGAACTGTTCGCAATAAGAAACTGATGATTAAATTTCTACAATATAATATAGAAGTTCAAGATTGTCTTTCATTCATATTTCAGTTTAAAGAAATTTTTGTTAAACAGTATTACATGTTTGAAACGATTTCGAATTCACCAATAATTTATGATTGCGGTGCAAATGTTGGCACAAGTTGTATCTTTTTTAATAAATATTTTCCGCATGCAAGGATTAAAGCTTTCGAAGCTGATGCATCAATTGCAGAAATTTTAAAAAATAATTTGAGAAGTAATTCAATTAATAACATTGAGGTATTTTCAAAAGCAATCTGGATTAATAAAGATGGAATTCAATTTGGCGCAGAAGGTGCTGACTCCGGATCCATTTATAGCAACACTAATAAAACCAAAGTAGAATCAGTAAGACTGAAAGAATTATTGGACAAGGAAGCTAAAATAGATTTTCTAAAAATGGATATCGAAGGTGCGGAAGTTGAAGTAATAGAAGATTGCGGAGCTAGTCTAAAAAAAGCAGATAATATTTTTATTGAATATCATTCATTTATCAACGCAAAGCAACATCTTGATAAGATTCTGAAGGTTTTAACTTTAAATGACTTTAGATATTTCATAAAATCAGATGATCACAAAACAAAACCTTTCATAAATAAATCCAGCGCAATTACACCTTCAATGGATTTACAACTTAATATTTTCGCATACAAAGAAGATAAAGAATTTGTTAAATAAATTTCTCTCCATATATATAAAGCAAACTTTTAATCCTGGATTCATAGGTGTTTTTATTAATCCTTTCTTCTTTATAAGAAGAGGATTGTTCAAAGGAATAAATAAATTTTCGAATAGGTTAAGCGGAACTTTGCTGGATTTTGGCAGTGGTTCAAAGCCGTATAAAAATTTATTTGATGTTGAAAAATATATAGGCGTTGATGTAATTGATCACGGACATCCGCATGAAAAGGAAGAAATAGACATTTACTATGATGGTAAAATTTTACCTTTTAAAGATGAATCATTTGATTCAGTTTTTAGCAGTGAAGTTTTTGAGCACATTTTTGAATTAGAAAAAATTTTAACAGAAATAAATAGAGTAATGAAAAAAGGTGGTAATGCATTGTTTGCTGTTCCATTTGCCTGGGACGAACATGAGCAGCCTTTTGATTTTGGAAGATACTCAAGTTTCGGTATAAAATATCTATTAGAAAAAAATGGATTCAAAGTAATTGAAATAGAAAAAAGCACAAAATTTCTCGAAACAGTTTTTCAGTTTTGGAATCTATACCTCTTTTATAAATTATATACAAAAAATAAGTATTTAAATTTGTTAATTAATTTTATTTTTATTTCACCTTTTACAATCATCGGTTTGATTGTTTCCGCAATTTTACCGAATAATAAAAATCTTTATAACGATAATATAATATTTACAAAAAAAGTTTTATGAAAGTTGTGCATGTTAGCCATACGGATATTAGAGGCGGAGCTGCCCGGGCTGGGTATGGGATATTTAAATCATTAGATACTGTAGATGTGGAAGCTAAGATGCTTGTTCAGAGAAAATTTGGGTTAGATAAAAATGTTTTTGGTATTTCTGATTCTTGGCTTTCAAATGCTTTAACGAATAGAAGAATTTATTATGATTTACTGCCGATGTATTTATTCACTAATACGAAATTGGGAAGGTTCTCTTTTGGAAAGGTAGGAATTGACATATCCAGTTATAATTTAATTGAAGATGCAGATTTACTTCATTTCCATTGGATAAATGAAGGCTTTTTATCCTTAAAAAGTATAGAACAATTGAGTGTGTTGAATAAACCAATATTTTGGACGCTTCATGATATGTGGCCATTTACTGGCGGATGCCATTACACAAATGATTGTAAAAGATATATAACCCAATGTAATTGTTGTCCATACTTGAAAAATTCTTCTCCTAATGATAACTCCTTTAAAATTTGGAAAAGTAAAAAACGCATATTTGATAAATTAAAGTTAAATATCGTTTCCCCAAGCCACTGGCTTAAAAATTGTGCAAAAAATAGTGCATTATTTAATGATTTAAATATTAATGTAATTCCTTATTCAATAGATTTAAGTCTATTTAAACAATTGGATAAAACTGAATCAAGAAATAGATTAAATTTACCATTAGATAAACTGTTAATCCTTTTTGGTTCAATGAACATTAAAGACGAACGGAAAGGATTTAAATATTTTAAGGAAAGTATAATTAAACTAATTTCTAATCATCCTGAGTATAAAGATATGTCTGAAATCGTTGTATTTGGGCGTGCAGATGAATCAATGCAATCCGGAATTCCTATTAAATTTAATTTTTGCGGAAGAATAGAATCAGATGCAAAAATGGTTGCATTTTACAATGCTGCAGATTTTTTTGTTTCTTCTTCACTAGAAGATAATTATCCAAATACGGTTATGGAATCGCTTGCTTGTGGATTACCAGTTATTGCTTTTAATATTGGTGGAATGCCAGATATGATAAATCATTTAACGAATGGATACTTAATTGAAACAAAGAACTCTGAGCTTCTGATGACCGGCATTAAATGGATGATTGATAATAAGGAAAAGTGGAATGATTTATCTACGAACGCTAGAAAAAATATAATAAAAAATAACTCTCCGGATATTATTGGTAAAAGTTATTTGGCTCTTTACAACGATGCGCTAAGTAATTCTAAAATAAATAAATAAATTTTTCTTGCTGTAAATTACTAAATGAATTAAATTGTTGTTGTTCAATAAAATTTTAGGGGCTAAAATGAAAGCAAATGGGAGCAAACCTTTAATTAGTTTTATAATAATTCTTATTACAAATTTTTTATTGAGCGTATCATCTTTTGCACAGCCTTCAAAAACTTGTCTCTTTTTTAATGGTATAGATAGTAGAGTCGATTGCAAAAATAGTATTTTATTCACACCCGAAACTTCGATTACAATTCAAATTTGGATGAAAACAAAAGAGATAGGAGGCCAGACTGTTTTATGGCGCGGTGACGTTTGGCAAAACTATTATGGAATAAAAACAACTGAGGATAATAAAAAGTAATAACAAAGTATTAAAATAATTATTTTCTGGTTCTTAATCGTAAGCAATTTTTTTTTACAGTCTATTGATTAAAAGCTATTTCTTAAAAAGGGAGGCTCAATTATGAAATCTTCAATAGTTTTATCTTTTTTCTTAATTATAGTATTAGCGGTGGGATGCTCTAAGGATAATATTGTCTCATCCAATTCTAATAATTCGGAGGGCAGTATATCTTTTAGCATAGATAAAGCAAATGCACCTTCTAATGTAGTTGCAGTTATTGCTTATCTCAATAGAGAAAATTATGAAACGTTTACAGGCTATTTAAATTTATTATCAGATTCAACAGCAGATATTTCATTTCAATCCATTCCGATCGGCACATGGCATTTAAAAGTTGATGCTATCGATAAAGATAGTGTAGTGATTTATTCTGGAGAGAGCGATGTATTAGTGCAGGAAAATATTTTAACTCAAATAAGTTTAGCTTTAATTCCAACAAGTAATGGAAGTAGTACGGGAAGCGTTTACATTTACGTTACTTGGGGATCAAACACTTGGATTGATAATCCAAATAATCCTATTCTTTCAACAACTAATTCTTATTGGGATATCTATGGACCAAATCAACCGAAGGTTTTATATGATCAAGGTATCTATCATATGTGGTTTGGAAACTTAGTTGATGGAGGTAGTTCATACGTTGGATATGCATATTCCTATGATGGAAAATCATGGAAGCGTAAAGTTGATTGCCCAGTTTTGACTCCGGGTTCTATCTAATAAATGGGATTATGGAAGAGCTGGAGTTGGTCCCGTGATAAAAAAAGATAGTAAATTTGTTATGTACTATAATGGCTGGGGAGATCAAAATGGATTATGGCAAGTTGGTATGGCGGTTTCTAAAGACGGTATAAATTGGGAGAAATATCCGGATCCAATTTTTTCAGGTAATTTATATGGGGATGATGCCAGAATTAATGCTAATTACGTTATAAAGTTAGGCAATCAATATTATATGTATTATACATATAGTTCAAGTTATGGGTTAAATTATAAAATTGGACTTGCTTTCTCTAGTGACGGAATTAACTGGCTAAAATATCAAAATAATCCCATTCTTGATGCTTCGCTAAATTGGGAAGGTGTAGGTATTGGAAATGCAAGTGTAATAAATACAAGTACAATAGTTGAAAGAAATTACTTTAGTTTAATCTATTCGAACACTTCTGGCGGATCCAATACGGCTTTCGGTATGGCTTTTTCAGAAGATGGAATACATTGGGAAAAAAATGGTAACAATCCATTTTTTACATCAAAAGATCTATCAATTAAGTGGAATATAGATGAAATAAGATATCCATTTGGAATTTTGATGAACTCAGAATACAAAATATATTATACAGGTGTTAAATATCCCAGCTATTCCGATTCAGAAGAATATCTAATTGGACTTTTAACCAAACACCGATAAGGTTAATAAAAATAAGTTGGGAATAATTATACTTAAAAGTTTAATTATCATAAATATTTAGCCTATTGATAAAGATGTTAATAAAAATAATTTGTAAAAATAGTGGTGATAAAAAATAAATATGTATTGTGAATAACTAAATCATATTTAAGAGTTAGATAAATTTTTATTCTTTTCTAAATTATATTAGGAAAATCAA
>CAWCVZ010000008.1:0-95855 GCA_963798865.1 uncultured Ignavibacteria bacterium
ATGGTGCCAGCTGGAATTTATCAAACGACGGTTTAACAAACTCAAACATAAATGTTCTTTCATCAAAAGCCGAATATATTTTTGCTGGTACTGGAGATGGTATTTTCAGATCTCAAAACTCAGGTGAAAATTGGAGTCATTACAGTAACGGAATTGGTTTTCCAAATTCAATTGAAGCTTTAACAAATGACTCAATAAATTTATATACAGTCGCATTTCACAATAGTTACCGTTCATCAAATTATGGTGTGAATTGGATTTCAATGAATGGATTAAATAATTGGGTAAATACATTAGTTACCAATGAAAATTCAGTATTTGCAGGTACTGATAATGGGATACTTCGCTCTACTGATTATGGTGTAACCTGGTTTAATTCCAGCACAGGCATTTCTCAAAACATTGTTCTTTCTATTAAAGGTTTAGATACTAATCTATTCGCTGGAACATTTTATAATGGAATATTCCACTCTACCAATAATGGTTCGAATTGGTCTACAATCAATCTTGGGTTAATACCCAAAGCTATACTTTCAATTGATTACAATGACAAATACCTTTTTGTTGGTACTCAACTTAACGGTGTATGGAAAAGACTATTAACTCAGGTGATAACTGATGTTTATGAATTTAAGGGGTCTGTCCCTGTTTATTTTGAACTATGTCAGAATTACCCAAATCCATTCAATCCATCAACAAAAATAAAATACACAATCCCGTCAAATGTGAAAGGGCAAATGTCAAACGTTAGTCTTAAAGTTTACGATGTACTTGGAAGAGAAATTGCAACTCTTGTAAACGAAGAAAAACAGCCGGGAGTATATGAGGTTGAGTTCAAACCGGCATCTGGTATCAAGAATCTGGCATCCGGAATCTATTTCTACAAACTTCAAGCTGCAAATTATTCCTCAATAAAGAAAATGATTTATTTAAAGTGAAAGGAGACAAAAATGAAAAAATGTCTCACAATTCTTTTAGCTTATTTCACTACTATTTCTTTTGGGCAGCAATGGGATTGGACGATCATATCCAATAATATTGGTAGCAATCCTTGGGATGGTGCCACTAGTGTAGAAATAACAACTGATAAAGACGGCAATATTTATATTGGAGGTACTATTTCTGAAGACTCAATAGAAATTGGCGATACCATATTAGCATCTAACATATCTATATGTAACATTTTTGTTATAAAATTTTCTCCCTCAGGTCAAATATTATGGATAAAGCAAACAGGAGGAGGTGACAATGCTAATTGGGTAAAAGGAATTTCTGTTGATGAGAATGGAAATTGTTACATTACTGGATGGATTAACAGCACTTGCTATTTTGATACAATATTTGTAGATGCAAATGGAATTAATGTAGCTGCTTTCATTGCTAAAATAAATTCCGTGGGCGTTTTTGAATGGGTGAAAGTAGTAGGAAGACCTTTTTTCCCTGATTATTCTTTAGGTGCAGATATTGTCATCACCAAAAAAAATGAGATTTGTGTGACTGGATATTTTAAAGGCACAATTAATATACAGGGTACAACTTTGGCTTCTTATGGAGATGCAGATATTTTTATTGCAAAGTTTGATATAGATGGTAGCCTAAAATGGTTAAAACAAGCTGGAAGTATATTTTATGATAGTCCAACCTCCATAGTTATTGATTCTGCAGGATGTTGTTATATTACAGGACAAGTGTACAACAATGCTAGATTCGGTCAAATTATTCTTCCGACAAATTCAGCTTCAGGGGATGGTTTTATCACAAAATTAGATACATCTGGAAACTTTTTGTGGGCTAAAGTTTTCGGGAGTAATCAAACAGATATTGGAAATTCTGTTTCATATTCTCAATATGGATGTATTTATTTAACAGGATATATAAACGGTACAGCTCTATTTGATAATTTAACTGTACAACATAATGGTGGAAGAGATATGTTTGTTGCTAAATATTATTTAGATGGAAATATATCCTTTGCCAAAGGGTTTGGAGGCGGAAGTAATGAAAGTGCACGTAGTATTTCAGTAAATCATTTGGGAAACCTTTTAATCGCTGGAGATTTTGATGGAACAGGGATCATTGATACAGCTCATTTATATAGTTTAGGTTCAACAGATTTATTTGCTGCTGAATTCAATTATAATGGAAATTTGGATTGGATTATTCAGTATGGTACTTCTCTAAAAGATTATGGTTGGGGAATTTCACAAGATCGTTTTGATAATGTTTTTGTTACTGGTGAAATTAATGGTTCAGGACCGCACAGTGATAATACTTCTATCTTTTTAGGCAAAATAAAAAATCCTATCACTCCTGTTGAGCTCGCTATATTTACCGCTTCACATTCAAATAATAATATTTCATTAAACTGGTCAACATCAACCGAACTTAACAACCGTGGTTTTGAAATTGAACGCAGCACAAACAAAACTGATTGGAGATTAATTGGTTTTAAAGAAGGAAATGGTACAACGACAGAAATTCATAGTTATTCTTTTGTAGATGATTTGTTTGGAGAAAGTTCAACAAAGCTTTATTACAGACTGAAGCAGATAGATTTTGATGGAAGCTTTGAATATTCAGATATTGTTGAAGTTAATATAACTCCAACGGAATTTTCACTTTCCCAAAACTACCCCAATCCATTCAACCCAACAACAAATATCGAATTTCGGATTGCACAATTGTTAAGGGCTAATGTCAAACGTTACTTAAAATCTACGATGTTCTTGGCAGAGAAATAGCAACTCTTGTTAATGAAGAAAAGCAGTCGGGAGAATATGAGGTTGAGTTCCAGTCTTCAGTTGGCAGTAAGCAGTTACGAGCGGAGTTTATTATTACCAACTTACAAGCCGGTAATTATTGTAGAAACTAAAGAAAATGATTTATTTAAAGTGAAAGGGGATAAAAATGAAAACATTCTTTAAAATTTTAACGGTAATTGTTTTTATAAATCAATTAATAATCCGATCAGCTCAGATAACGGATTTTTCTGAATTCGTTTGGTTCCCCAACCAGGATTCCACAAAGACAAATTACTGCCAGCCGCAGGCATTATTTTTTAATAATGAAATTTTAATATTCTCATCTGCAAACAAAACTCCACAGGATACAATTTATATAAGCAGGTCTTCCGATAATGGACAAAGCTGGAGTGCACAAACTTATGTAGCTGATTTTCCAAGAGATCCAGAAAAAACAATTTCACTTTCAGCTATAATTTCTAACAGCGGAAGAATTCTTCTTGTATTTTCTGTCGAAGTATTCATTATACCTAATAGAACAAAAATTGTATATTCTGATGATAATGGTTATACATGGTCAGAACCACAAAATGTAATTCCAACGTTCATCCCTTATCCCAAATTATCCAAAACTGTAGATGGGAAATTATGGATAGAAGGTTTAGCACATAATATCCTTTACAGCCTTGACGATGGGATTACATGGTCAGTCAAAAATATCGGAATTTCAGCAAATACTAATTCTTCGTTCGACTTAATTTCGCTTGACAGTACCAACTTTTTAATCACTTATGATAAGCGCAATTCAACTGACAGCACTTATCAAATATATTCCATAAAAAGTACAGATGCTGGTAATACATGGTCAGACGAAACGGTAATAACTGAAGAGAATAATTCTGAAAAACTACCCCGACTTTTTCTTGAATCCGATGGTACTGTTCTATTAATTACACAAAACAGAGAAACCACACCTTTTACTACCAATTATAATATTTATCAGCAAAATATTTCTCTAAGAAAAAGTACAGACAATGGTACAACATGGGGTTCCCAGAATAATGTTACAAATTATGGCGGCTTTGATGGAATATTTAACGTTAGTACCTATACCAATAAACCATTAATAACTTTTTTATCCGACCGCTGGTATGGAAGAAACCAAATATGGATTGGACAGATTGATGTTAGCCAGGATAATGACAACCCACCTGTTCTTTACCGAACAGAAAATTCAAATATTGTTGCTGGAGTTCCGATTTCAATAAAGGCATTTGTTGGAAGCACAGCAGGTATTTCAAAAGTTGAATTACAATATAAGCTGGTAAATAATCTATATGGTCCTTTCATTATGTTTGACGATGGAAACCATAATGATGAATTAGCTGGAGATAATATTTGGGGAATTAATATAGGTCCGTTTAATTATTTTGATATAGTCAGTACTTCATTTATTATAACGGATAATAATTTAGTTAACGTTACATTTCCGGGGAACATTTTGAATTTACCGCCACAACCCATGGTAAATAATTGGATGTCTGCAGGCTCGCTTCACAACTGGTATTCTTCATATGGCTGTGAGATTGAAGAAGGCTGGGTTTTACAGCAGCAATTTGGAATGCAATGGCCTGCTATATATCCTCATCAGGATATGCAAACCATGAGAGGGTTATGGCTTGGTGCAACAAATTTTACTGATGAAAATAATTCTTTCTTTCCCTATAAGGTAGTAACAGTTGGTCCAAGACATCCTCAATTTTTTGCAGCTTATCCGGTTGAATTTAAAATGTATTCCAAATTTGAACCAACTTATGTTCAGGTTAACGGAATTCATTCTTATGATAAAGAGGTAATGATCGACTCAATTGATAATTCAATGATATTTGACAGAACGATGGTAAACGTGGTTAATACCCACCTTGGTATTACAATGACAAGAAAAATTTCCCAGTTCAGCCAGAAGTATAATGACAACTATATAATTTATGATTATACTTTTACAAACACCGGCAATGTTAATGCAGATGATGAAATTGAACTGCCAAACCAAACACTTACGGGTGTATATTTTTTCTGGACTTACAAGAATGCTATTAATGCCCAGGTAAGATATGTTATAGGGAATGCAACCGGATGGGGTAAAAACACAATGAATGATGCCAGGGGTGATGGACCGGTTAATTCCGCCGGTGATCCTCCAGATGAAAATTTCAGGGCTCAGTTTTCCTGGCATGGGTTTACTGATAATACTAATGGAAAAGAAGTTAATTATGATAATATCGGGGCTCCTATATTTGCTATAAATACTACGGCAGCTCCATTTTTCCCGGATAAATCCGACACGGTCGGGCGTTTGGGAGGCGTACAGTTTACAGGAGTTTTAACATTGCACGTAGATAACTCAGCATCTGATACTTCAAATGACAACAATCAGCCTTCTACAACATCATACGAGAATTCCGATGATGACGTGTACTTGGGAGGAAGGGATAATGCATTTAATATTCCAAGAATGACAATGCAATATCAATTTATGTCAGCGGGGCATCAAAGTCCACGGCACGCAAAATTAGTTGAACCAAGTGGTGATTATGCTCTCCAAAGAACTCCACCAAACCTTGGAAATTCAGGTGGGTATTCATTCAATAATGGTTTTGGTCCTTATACTCTTTCTCCAGGTGAAAATGTTCATATAGTTTTAATTGAAGGTGCTGCCGGATTAAGTCCTGAAAAACAGATTGAAATCGGACAATTATATAAACAGGGTTTATTATCTGATGAACAAAAAGACAGAGAAGTTATGAAAGGCAGGGATTTTCTCTTTCAAACCTTCAGAAGAGCAACTGAAAATTTTGAATCGGGATGGAATATACCCCAGCCTCCAAAACCTCCTTTAACATTTGATGTTACTTCAATGAATGACAGAATTTCATTAAGCTGGACTATTGATGAATCAGGTCCAAATCTTCCAACAGGTTTTAATATATACAGGGTATCTGATTTTTATTTTAAAGATATATGAGCTTATTGCAGAATTACCTTCTGATTCAAGAGTATTTGAAGATTCGACTATAATCGGTGGTGTTGAATATTTTTACTACATAACATCTATCGGTGCTGAACAAACGGGAGGTGCTGGTACACCTTCAGGAAAATTGGAAAGCAGCCGTTATTATACACAAACTTATAATTCTGCAAGTATTCCTACAGGTATTCTTCCGGAAGAAAATAATTTATTTGATTTTCATTTGTCCCAAAACTATCCCAACCCATTCAATCCAACTACCAAAATAAAATACACAATCCCATCAAATGTCAAAGGGCAAATGTCAAACGTTAGTTTAAAGGTTTATGATGTCCTTGGAAGGGAAGTAGCAATTCTTGTTAATGAAGAAAAGCAGCCGGGAGAATATGAAGTTGAATTCAACCCTGCATCCGGTATCAAGAATCTGGCATCCGGAATCTATTTCTACAAACTTCAGGCTGCAAATTATTCCTCAACAAAGAAAATGATTTATTTAAAGTAGAATTATGATATGAAAATGTTACAACTATTTATTTTTTTGATGTTCTCACTTTTAACCATAAATGCACAGACTGATTCTGTTGTGTTCACCTCTTCAAATCTTCCAATCTTTGTAATAAATACGAATGGACAAACAATAGTTAATGAACCAAAAATAATTGTTGATCTTGGCATAATTTATAACGGTGAAGGTGTAAGAAATAATATTACAGATCCTTTCAATCATTATAATGGAAAGATCGGGATTGAAATCAGGGGTGCAAGCTCGCAGCAATATCCCAAAAAACAATATGGCTTTGAAACCTGGGATTCTTCAGGTGAAGAAATTGATGTCTCGCTCCTCGGTTTTCCGGAAGAGAGCGACTGGATTCTTTATGCACCTTATGCTGATAAATCATTAATGAGAAATGTTCTTGCATATAGTCTTTCAAACAAAATCGGGAGATATGCAAGCCGTTCCAGGTTCTGCGAATTAATCTTAAATGGCGAATATATGGGTGTTTTTGTTCTGCTGGAAAAAATAAAACGGGATAAAAACAGGGTTGATATTTCCAAGTTGACTGAAGCAGATACAACCGGTGATGCTTTAACCGGGGGTTATATAATTAAAATTGATAAAGAGGAAGGAGGAATTAATGATGGATGGACTTCAATTTATCCTCCTTCATTAAATGCATGGCAAAGAATAAATTATTTGTATGATTATCCTAAACCTGAAAATATTGCTGAAGCTCAGAAACAATATATTCAAAGTTTTGTGGATTCTTTTGAAACCAATGTTCACAGTCCTGGTTTTGCCGATACATTAAATGGGTATTCGCTGTTTATAGATGTTAGTTCATTTGTTGATTTTTTTATTCTTAATGAGCTTAATAAAAATGTAGATTCTTACAGGTTAAGCGCATTTCTTTATAAAGATAAAAACAGCAAGGAAAGAAAATTAAAAGCAGGTCCAATATGGGATTTTAATTTTGCTTTCGGGAATTGTGACTATTATTATGCTTCAGTTATTAATGGATGGCAGATGGATTATGCAACTTACAATACAACATTTTTAAATAATGACCAATGGCAGGTTCCATTCTGGTGGAAGAAAATTTTTTCTGATATAAATTTTAAAAGAAAAGTTGCTTTAAGATGGCAGGAGCTAAGAGCAGATAAGTTTTCTATATTTAGAATTGTGCAGAAAATAGATTCACTCAGAATTTTACTGGATGAATCCCAGCAGAGAAATTTTACCAGATGGCCGATACTCAGCACTTATGTCTGGCCAAACGCTTATATAGGAAATACTTATCAGAATGAAATAAATTATTTAAAAAACTGGATTGTTAGCCGCTTTAACTGGATGGATGAAGAATTAAACTCGATTCTTTATACAGAAAATGAATCCACTGAGCAGCCGAATACGTTTACTTTATACCAAAACTATCCCAACCCATTTAACCCAACAACAAATATAAAATACACAATCCCATCAAACGTCAAAGGGCAAATGTCAAACGTTAGTTTGAAGGTTTATGATGTTCTCGGAAATGAAATTGCAACTCTTGTTAACGAAGAAAAGCAGCCGGGAGTTTATGAGGTTGAGTTCAATAATCATTCTGACGAAGGTCAGAATCTTTCGAGCGGAATCTACTTCTATCAGTTAAAAGCAGGAAATTTTTCTGAAACTAAAAAAATGATAAAATTAAAATAGCCTTTATGAAATTTTTAATTAAAGTATCAATAATAGTTTTTACTACTGTAAACAATCTTCTTTCACAAGGAGTTGGTGTTGGTCAAAGATTCGATCTTACCGAAGAGCTTAATCTTGCTAGTGGACAATTCGCACAAATATTTGTACCCGATTATTTCGTTCCTCCGGCAGATGGAAAATTTATTCTTGTTTTCCACTTACACAGCGCATCCTGGGCAGCAGAGGATGAGGTTTACAAAGCTAATGCTAATGCAATTCTTTTTAACATTCATCTCGGTGCACTTTCAAGTCCTTATCAAACTTACTTTATCGATCCGAATAAATTCAGTTCTATCCTCGATACCATTCTATCAGTTCTGAGTTCAAATAATATTATAATTAATCCGCAGATTAAGTATCTCATATTTACATCATTCAGTGCAGGTTATGCGGGATTAAGAGAAATATTAAAAACACAATCATATTATAATATGATTAACTCCATCAATCTTGCTGATGGTTTGCATTGCAACAGTGATCAGGGCTCTGCCGTAATACAGATGCAGGATTTTTTAAGATTTGCCAAAGATGCGAGGGATAAGAAAAAAATTATGCTTATTACACATTCAAGCATTACCACATCCGGTTACCAGAGTACTACCCAAACAGCGGACTACCTGATAAGTAATACCGGTGTATCAATCACCCCTGTAAATGATATTGATGAAATAGGAACAATGTACGCACGATGCGATTCTGGTTTTTTTCATATAAGAAGATATTATGGTGACACTGCTGAAGATCATTTGAAGCATTTATATGCAATGCATCTTATGATTGAAACTGCGTTAGGTCTTCTTGATTCAACATCGACTGGTTTAAATGAAGATGAATCAATTCCACAGAATTTTTTTTTGTACCAGAACTATCCCAACCCGTTCAACCCGACAACAAAAATAAGATACTCAATACCGTCAAACGTAAAAGGGCAGATGTCAAACGTTAGTCTCAAAGTTTACGATGTTCTTGGAAGGGAAGTAGCCACTCTTGTTAATGAAGAAAAGCAGGCAGGAGTTTATGAGGTTGAATTTAATGCTTCACAACTATCAAGCGGGATTTATTATTATCAATTAAAGACAGGAAATTTTATTGAAACAAAAAAGATGATTTTATTAAAGTAATCCTGTTTTTATATAGGTTTTCCTTTATTTTGCTAAATAAAAAACAAGGAACTCTATGAAACCCTTCTTACTATTAATTGCTGTCCTCCTTTTTACAACTGTATCTTTTACACAGGATCTCCCGCATCAAATGACGGAAGAAGAAAAACTTCTTTGGCCATCCTGGCACCCGCAGGGTTATACTGAATTTTCAGATCCGCCGCCAACCCCGGTAAGAACTATGGCTGAGTGGGAGGAGCTGCAGGGAATTTTGATAACATGGACTTCTTTTCTTCCGATATTAAGACAAATTGTTGATTATGCCCAGGATGAAGGTCTAGTTTATATTGTATGCAGCGATTCAAACAGTGTAAAAACTTATTTAACATCCGGCGGAGTTCCTTTAGTAAACCTGAGGTTTTTAATTACTTCTTTTAATTCAATCTGGTGCAGAGATTATGGTCCGTGGTGTGCATATTCAGGTGTGGCTGATAGTCTGAAAATAATAGATTGGATTTACAATCGTCCTGCACGTCCCCAGGATGATGTTATCCCGGTATTTTTTGCGAACCAGAATGGTTATCCGATTTATCAAACAACTACTCCACCTAATGATCTGATTGCAACCGGCGGAAATTTTATGACAGACGGACAGGGAACCGGTTTTTCATCAAACTTAATTTTAAATGAAAATCCATCTCATACATCAGCGCAGATTGATACTATAATGAAAAAGTATATGGGATTGTACAGATATATCAAAATGAATACACTTCCTTATGATCAGATACATCATATTGATATGCATATAAAGCTTCTTGATGAAGAAACTTTGCTTGTAGGACAATATCCTGCAGGTGTTGCTGATGGTCCCCAGATAGAAGCTAATCTTCAATATATACTGAATAATTTTTTAACCTGTTATGGAAGACCATATAAAGTGGTTCGCATTCCAATGCCTCCTGATGCCTCAGGCCAATATCCGAACACAGGTGGAAATTATCGTACATATACAAACTCAGTTTTTGTTAATAAAACTGTTATCGTTCCCACATATCAATTACAGTATGATACTACGGCTTTAAGAATTTACAGGGAAGCATTGCCTGGTTACAGAATAGTTGGCATTGATTGTAATTCAATTATTCCTCAGCTTGGTGCAATCCATTGTATAACAAAAGAAATTGGTGTTACAGAACCTGTATATATTTCTCACGCAAAACTGAATGGAATAATTACTGCCACTGCCCCTATTGAAGTTAAAGCTTATATAAAATCAAGAACTGGAATTGCAAATGCTTCCGTTTACTGGACTACAGATACAACATCAGGTTACACAGCTTTATCTATGTCTCAGACATCCCCTGATACTTTTAAAGCTTTTATTCCATTGCAGCCAACCGGCACAAAAATATTTTATTATGTATCGGCATCATCCAACAGCGGAAGGATTGTTACAAAACCAATTACTGCTCCATCTGGTTTTTATAATTTTGAAATTGAAAATGCAACTCCGGTTGAACTTGTTTCTTTTTCTGCGAATGTTGAAAACGGTAGTGTTCAGTTGAAATGGTTAACTGCAACTGAAACTAATAATTCGGGTTTTGAGATTGAAAGAAGTCATACTTCGACTCCGCTCAGTATGACGGATTGGGAGAAGATTGGTTTTGCTGAAGGGAATGGGACAACAACAGAACAGCATTCATATTCTTTTACAGATAAAAATCTTTCAGCTGGGAAAATATTCTTACCGCCTAAAGCAAATTGATTTTGATGGAACATTTGAATATTCAAATATAGTTGAAGTTGAAGTTAATGTTCCGAACTGAATTTTCACTTTCGCAGAATTATCCAAATCCATTTAACCCAAGCACAAAAATTAGATTCAGCAATCCCGTCAAGTCAGTGCGAGTGAAACGAAGCAATCGAATTGGTTAATCTTAAAGTTTATGATGTTTTAGGAAATGAAGTTGCAACACTTGTTAATGAAGAAAAGCAGCCTGGAGTTTATGAGATTGAGTTTTCCGTAGGTCAGGACTCTAGTCCTGACATTGCAAGCGGAGTTTATTATTATAAGCTTCAGTCTGGAACTTTCGTGAATTCAAAAAAAATGATTTTGCTTAAATAAAAATTTATTCTTACAAAATAATTCAATCATATTAATCCTGTAGGAAGTAATTCTTACAGGATTTCTTTTTTGCTTTCCGGATGATAATAAAAAAAATAGAATTTATGAGGATAAGTTGAGACATTTTATGCTCAATTTGATATTATATGATGGTATTTAATTTGTCCTGAAGAACTCCGATGGAAAAACTTAAGACAAATATTTAAAGGAGTCGGCAATGATTTTTTCAATTACAAGATTTTTTGTTTTAATATTTTTTCTAACCTCAACTTTAATTTTTTCCCAATCAACCTATTATGTCTCTTCATCTGGTGATGATGGTAATAACGGCTCAAGTGCAACAGAAGCATTTAAAACATTGCAGCATGCAGCAGATTTTGTTTCAGCAGGCGATTCGGTTTTAGTTTTGGAAGGAAATTATGCTGGATTTGATTTACGGACAAACGGCTCATCAAACTCTCCAATTATATTTAAAGCAATGAACAGTAACGTAATAATTAATTCACATAACCCTGTTACAAATGATGGAATCAATATTGAAAATGCAAGCTGGACTATTATTGATGGATTTAATGTTATTAATCAGCCGAGAGCCGGAATCAGAATTGCTGTTTCGGATTTTGTAACAATAAAAAATAATACTTGCACAAATAATGCAAAGTGGGGAATCTTTACCGGCTTTACTGATGATATAACAATTGAAAATAATTCTTGTTCTTACAGTCAGCAGGAACATGGAATTTATGTTTCTAATAGCAGTGACAGACCTGTAATTATTAATAATCATTCTTTCAATAATAATAGCTGCGGTATTCATATGAACGGCGATATTTCCCAGGGCGGCGATGGAATTATTAGTAATGCTATTGTTGCCGGAAACATTATTCACGATAATGGAAACGCCGGCGGTTCAGCTATAAATATGGATGGAGTTCAGGATTCAAAAATTTTTAATAATCTTATTTACAATAATCATTCAACCGGCATTGCAATGTATATGATTGATGCAGCAGAAGGTTCAAAGAATAATAAAGTTTATAATAACACAATCATAAATCCTTCAAACGCAAGATGGAATATTATTGCTGTTGATGGTTCAACCGGGAATATTTTATATAACAATATTTTAATTAATCATCATAGCTTCAGGGGAAGCATTGCGGTTGATCCCGCTTCAACCCAAGATTTTGTGAGCGATTATAATATTCTTGTTAACAGGCTTAGTGATGATGATGGAGATTCCAATATGGGTTTGAGTCAATGGCAATCTATGGGATATGATCTCCATTCTATTATAGCAGAACCGGAAGAAAATATTTTTGCAGATCCTAATTCGGGAAATTTTCATTTGATTTCTGGTTCACAGCCGGTTGATATGGGAACTTCATTAGTATCATCAATTGTAAGTGAAGATTTAGATAAAGTTTTACGTCCGCAGGGAAATGGTTTTGATATTGGCGCTTATGAGTTTACAAGTGCTTCATTAGTTGGAAATGTTGATAATCAGGTTTCAGGTTTTGAACTTTATCAGAATTATCCGAATCCTTTTAATCCAGCAACGAAAATTACTTATATCATTGCGAGCGTAGCGAAGCAATCTCAATTCGTATCTTTGAAAGTTTATGATGTTTTAGGAAATGAAGTCGCAATTCTTGTAAATGAAGAAAAACCGGCAGGAGAATATAAAGTTGAATTCTCTCCAAATAATCTTTCCAGTGGGATTTATTTTTACAGATTACAGGCAGGGAGTTTCATTGTGACAAGAAAAATGGTTTACCTTAAATAGACATTAATTGCTTTAACCAAAAAAAAATAGTCATTGCGAGGAGTTTACGACGAAGCAATCTTCTTAATTCATCAGAAAAATCAGATCACTTCTCCCGCTAAAGCGGGATCGTGATGAAAAAAAGTTTTTAGCAACCTCCAAAAAATATTTTTTATTCTTATTTCCACATTTCATTTCAATTACTATTTTTCCAATTATAATAATTACACTTTTCATTAAAATTTATTGAAGGGGTGTTAATGTGAAAAATCTTATACTCTCACTCATCATTTCGATTATTTATATTTTTATTAATGGCTGCGGAAGCGGCAACTCTGTTAAGATTGAAAACTTTTCTCCGCAGGGAGAAGTTGCAAACCTAACCACATTTACAATTGAATTTTCTGAAAACCTCGCACCGGCCGACACTCTAGATAAATGGCTTAACGAAGAGTATGTAGTTTTTGAACCGAAAATTGCAGGCAAGTTTAAATGGACTTCTGGGAAAACATTAATATTCTCTCCGGATTATCCCCTTGAGCCGATTCAGTCTTATAAAGCAAAAGTAACTAATAAAGTTTTGTTCAACACAAAGTTTGATACTGATTTTGATGAGTATGAATTTCACACACCGGATTTTGATGCAACCAAAGTTGAATTTTTCTGGACGCAGATTCCCAATCAAAATTATAAAATAAGCGTGCAGGCAAATATTTATTTTAATTACCCGGTTTCACCCGGAGCCCTGAAGCAATATCTTGAAGTTAAAAGAGAAGATGAAGAAGTTAAAAATTATAATATTGTTACAGAAAACCCTTCTGATATAATTGCAATAAATTTTGGAGAAATAAACCAGAAAGAAAAAGAACAGAATCTTGATGTTAAAATTAAAAAAGGATTGCAATCTGTAATTGGTAAAAAACCGATGGAGGATGAAAGGGATTTTAAATATAAACTTCCTCCGATTACAAAACTTGCAATTACTTCCGTTACTTCAGGCTTTGATGGTTCATCGGGTTGGATACTTGTTTACACTACGCAAACTGTTGATGAGAAAAGATTAAATGATTTTGTAAAGACTGACCCCTCCAAAAAATTAAACTTTGCTGTAAATGAAAATTCATTCCGGGTTGATGGAGATTTTTCAGGGACTCAAAGCGTAAATCTCATAATTAAAAAAGGACTTCCCGGTTTATACGGCGGTGAACTTGAGTTTGATTACGAGCAGAAAATAATGCTTGTAAATCTTAAGCCCGCTGTAAACTTTGCTGATGCAAATGGTTTTTATCTTATGAAAAGCGGGTTAAAAAATCTTGAAGTGAATGCAGTTAATATTAAAGGTGTTGAGGTTGATGTTTCCCAGGTATTCAGAAATAATCTTGTTTATTTCCTGGACCAGGGATGGCAGTATGATTATGACTACAATGAAGATGAAGGTTATCACAGTTACTATCAATATGCTCCATCGGAATATGGAAAAAACATTTATACCGAAAAAATTAATCTTAGTAAAAGAGAAAACTGGCTTCAGAAGTTTTCAATTAATCTTGATAAAGCTTTAAACCAAAGATTTAAAGGAATATATATTGTAAATGTCAGGTCGAATGAAGAAAGATGGGTTAATGATTCTAAAATTATTTCAATCTCCGATCTTGGAATAATTGCGAAGCAATCTGCTAACCAGGTAATAGTTTTTGTTAATTCTATTTCTGAAGCAGAACCTGTAGCTGATGTTGAAGTGAGCATAGTTTCTTCAAACAACCAGGTAATACTTTCAGGCAAAACAAACAGCGAAGGTATAATTACTTTCGATAATATAAAGCCTAAGACCGAAGGATTTTTTGCAAGACTGGTAACGGTTGAAAAAGGTGATGACTTTAATTTTATTGATTTGAACCATACGTCAATTGAAACTTCAAGATTTGATGTCGGCGGTATTTATGAGTATTCGACAGACTATACAACTTATACATATTCTGAAAGAAATATTTACAGACCCGGTGACAAAGTTAATCTTTCAACAATTGTTAGAAGCGATAAAATAAAAGTCGTAAAAGATATTCCAATCATAATTAAAATAATTACTCCAACCGGAAAAACATTTAATGAATATAAAAAATCTCTTAACAATGAAGGTTCATTTGAGCTTTCATTTGATCTTCCTGATTACTCACAAACCGGTGAATATGTTGCAGAAATTTATTCAGGACCGGAACAATTAATCGGCTCTTACAGATTTAGTGTTGAAGAGTTTGTCCCTGATAAAATTAGAGTTATGTTAAAGGGAGATAAAGAAACTGCTCATCCGGGTGATATTCTTTCTGTTGATATAAATTCTGAATTTCTTTTTGGCGCCAAATCTTCGGGCTTAAAATATGAAGCTCATTTTCAATACAGTCATAAAAATTTTGTAAGCAAAAATTATCCGTCTTATAATTTTTCAAACTCTTCGGCCGAAAATTCAAACCTGCCCAATAAATTCAGGGATGGAACTCTCGATCAAAATGGGTTTGCAAATGTAAAGGACACCCTTCCAAAAGAATTAAGCAGCAAAGGAATTTTGCAGACAAATGCTTTTGTAAGTGTTTTTGATTTAACCGGTCGAACTGTGAACCGTGCAGTTACCTTTGATGTTTATCCTCAAAATTATTTCGTTGGGATAAACGCTCCCGGTTATTATTTCGCTACAAATGAAAAACTAAATTTTAAAATTATTTCTGTAGATGAAAATGATAAACCTCTTGGCAACTTTAAAGCGAAAGCATCTCTTGTAAGATATGAATGGCAGACAGTTTTAAAGAAAGATAATTCAGATAGATATTATTATGCTTCTGAACAGAAAGAAATAAAAGAGTGGGATAGAAATATTACCGTTTCCGGTGGACCGTTGGATTTCACATTCACTGTTTCGCATTCAGGAAAATATGAATTAAGAATTTACAAAGAAGGTTCAGATGTTTACCAGGCAAAATCCTTTTATGCCTATGGATGGGGAGGAACCACTGCATCTTCATTTGAAGTTGATAAAGAGGGAAGAATAGAAATCGTTGCTGATAAACAATCTTATGAGCCAGGTGAAAAAGCAAAAATTCTTTTCACTACGCCTTTTGCCGGTAAGATGCTTTTAACGCTTGAAAGGAATGGAGTTTATTTTCACAAATATATAAATGTGGAAAACAGGTCATCTGAAGTTGAAATTGAATTGACTGATGAATATATGCCGAATGTTTATGTGTCCGCAACTCTTTTCAGAAAACATAATATGATTGAGACTTCACCATTTCTTGTTGGGCATGGTTATGCATCAATCAAAGTGGAGAGAAAGAAAAATCATTTACCTGTTGCAATAACATCACCGCAAAAAATAAAGCCGAATACAAAACAGGAAATAACAATAAAAACTCTACCTGAAAATGAGATTTATGTAACTCTTGCCGCAGTCGATGAAGGAATTCTGCAGATAAAAAATTATGAAACTCCGGATCCATATAAATATATGTATGGAAAAAGAACTCTGAGAACAGATAGTTATGATTTGTACAAACTTCTTCTTCCGGAAATAGTAACACTCAAACCTTCAACCGGCGGGGATAGTTATGAAGAGGAATCAAAAGAAATTTCAAAAAGGACAAATCCTGTAAAATCAAAAAGGTTCAAGCTTGTTTCTTTCTGGAGCGGAATTCAAAAATCAAACGGTGATGGAATTGTAAAAGTAACTTTAAACATTCCGCAGTTCAATGGCGATATCCGTTTAATGGCTGTAGCTTATTCAGGGTCAAGATTTGGAAATGCAGAAGAGCATATAAAAGTTGCAGACGATATTATTATTGAACCTGAAGTTCCGCGCTTCTTATCAACCAATGATTCGCTGGTTTCAACGGTAACTCTGATTAATACAACTTCATCATTAAAAAAAGTTGATATATCTCTTAAAGTTGACGGACCTTTAAAAATAGTATCTGATAAAAATCAAACTGTGAACATAAATCCGAATTCAACAAGCCAGGTTCGCTTCAGTATTAAAACAGGTAAAGAAATAGGGAATGGCAAAATTACTTTTGAAACAACCGGTGCAGCAAAAGTAAAAGAAGAAATTGAAATTGGTGTCCGTCCTGTTTCTCCTCTTGTTGTTGAAAGCGGTTCAGGAAATATAAAAGCCGGTGAAACAAAAAATATAGATTTACCAAATGATTTCCTGAGTGGCACACAAAATGCCACTTTAACAATCAGCAGGTTCCCGGCAATAAAATTTGGCAAGCATTTGAGATACCTTGTTGGATATCCGTATGGATGTATTGAGCAGACAGTTTCAAAATTATTTCCTCAGCTTTATTTTGAAGACCTTGCAAAATTAGTAGCTCCTGATTTATACAAAACAAACAATCCTGTTTATTATGTTAAGGAAGGAATAAGAAAAATAGAATCAATGCAGCTGCACGATGGATCAATGGCTTACTGGCAGGGAGGGGATGAAACGAATTGGTGGGGAAGTGTTTATGCTGCTCATTTTCTTGTAGAAGCTCAGAAGGCAGGTTTTGCAGTATCTGATAATGTTCTTAAAAAGCTTTTATCTTATATAGAAAAGAAGAGCAGGGAAGGTGGAACTTATGATTATTATACTTACTCGAATAATAAAAGAACAGTAACTAAAATTGCAAATAAAGAAATTTTGTATGGGCTTTATGTTCTCGCACTTGCTAAGAGAGGAGATATTTCAACAATGAATTATTATAAGTCTCATCCTCATCTTCTCGCAACTGATTCAAAATATCTTCTCGCTGGTGCTTATGCTTTGATGGGAAAATGGAATACCTATTATGAAGTCGTTCCTCCAAAATATTATCCTGAAAAAACGGACAGGCAGACCGGGGGCAATTTTGATTCTGAAGTTAGAGCAAATGCAATAATGCTAAATGTTCTTCTTGAAGTTGAACCAGCAAGTGAACAGATTCCTTATATGATAAAGCATCTTTCACAACTGGCAGATGATATGTATTCAACTCAGGAAAGATCTTTTACATTTCTTGCACTGGGTAAAGCTGCAAAGCTTACAGCAAATACTCAAATGAAAGTTGAAATAATTGCAAACGGAAAAACAATTAATGCTTTTGATAATAAAGATATTTCTGTAACTGATAAAGAATTAAATAATGGCAAAATTACTTTAAAATCTTCCGGCAGCGGAGAGGTTTATTTTTTCTGGAATGTTGAAGGAATAAAAACAAGCGAAAAAATAAAAGAAGAAGATTCCTTCCTGGCAGTAAAAAGAACCTATTATGATTACCGTTCCGGTGCTGTGATAGGAAATAATTTTTTACAGGGACAACTAATCGTTTGTAAAATTTCACTTACCGGTTATGATAAATCTGCTGAAAATATTGTAATAACTGATCTGCTTCCTTCTGCTTTTGAAATTGAAAATCCGCGCCTTTCAACTTCAACTGAACTTGAATGGAAAAGTAAAAATCCGCTTGTTGTACAGTATATGGATGTTCGTGATGACAGGCTTCTTTTGTTTACAGATTTAAAACGAAATGAAACCAGGGAATTTTACTATATGCTGAGAGTAGTTAATAAAGGTAATTTCACTTTACCCGTAATTGGTGCCGAAGCAATGTATGATAGAGAATATCATTCTTATAACGGAGCGGGAATTATTAAGGTCAAGGAATAAATTAATTGCAAAATTGCAGGATTAAAAGATTACAAATTACTAAATGAGCATTCATTCCCTCTCCTTTCTAAGGAAAGGGGAAGGGTGAGGTAAAAAATGAATACAAAACGAATAGATAGAAAAGAAAAAAATATCACTCCTTTAGGAGTGAAATGCCATAATAATTAATTTGATAAAAATTTAATGGCAAATACATATACACAAATTTCAATTCAGGTTATATTCGCTGTTAAACATCGGGAAGCGTTAATTAAACCTCTTTTAAAGAATGAATTGCATAAATACATTGCCGGAATTTTAAAAAATCAAAACCAAAAGCTGTTGGCAATTAATTCAATGCCGGACCACCTCCATATTTTTTTTGGAATGACATCGGAAATCAAATTATCAAATTTGATAAGAGATATTAAGTCAGATTCATCTGCATTTATAAATGAAAATAAACTAAGCAAATTTAAATTTCATTGGCAGGAAGGTTATGGAGCTTTTTCTTATTCCCGATCGCAAAGAGATTCTGTAATTAAATACATAATGTACCAGGAAGCTCATCATAAGAAAAAAACCTTTAGAGAAGAATATCTTGAATTTTTAAGAAAATTTAATGTGGAATTTAATGAGAAATTTTTATTTGAATTTTTTGATTTATAATATAGAAAAGAGTTCCGCTCCTAAAGGAGCGGTTATTTTCTGTTTGTTTTATTTTTTTACCAAAATATGGCTCCAACGGAGCCAAATGAAAAAAATTTATCATCCCTTTAGGGATGAAATATTGGTAGAAAAAATAGAAAGAGAAAAATTATCACTCCTGTAGGAATGAAATGTTATTGATTATTGATATGAAAACAAATCCATTGGATAAAAAAACGATAACCCTTATCCTGCTTTTTACTTTTCCTTTAGCAATTGTTTTGATTGATATCCTTTATCCTCTTCCAGAAATGAAACCTTTCTCAAAAGAAATTTATGCAAATGATGGAACTCTGCTGACAGCTTATCTTACCGGAGATGATAAGTGGAGAATGTTTTCAAAATTGGATGAAGTTACTCCTGAATTAAAAAAAGCAATAATTGAAAAAGAAGACAGCTGGTTTTACTGGCATCCCGGAGTAAACCCTGTTTCAGTTGTAAGAGCAATTTTTTCAAACATAACTAAAGGAGAGAGAGTTTCCGGTGCTTCAACAATTACAATGCAGCTTGCAAGATTGCTGGAACCCAAAAACCGATCATACCTAAATAAGTTTGCAGAAATTTTCAGAGCTTTTCAGCTTGAGCTGCATTATTCAAAAGATGAAATACTTGAAATGTATCTCAGTCTTCTTCCTTACGGTGGAAATATCGAAGGAGTGAAAGCCGCATCATATATTTATTTTAACAGACCGCCGGATAAACTTAGTCTTGCACAAGCCGTAATGCTAGCTGTAATTCCTAATAACCCAAACGGATTAAGAGTAGACAATAAAGTTGAAGAAGCTTTAGCTGAAAGAAATTTCAGAATAAAAAAATTTATTAAAGATAAAATCTTTGATAGAACAGATCTTCAAAATGCTCTGGATGAACCATTAAAACCTAATCGTTACCAGCTACCTTCAAGAGCACCTCATTTTTGTAATTATATAAGCGGAAAATTTCCTGAAAGAAAAATTAATACATCGCTTGATCTTTCTATTCAAACTAAAGCAGAAGATCTGCTTTGGAACTATATACAGAGAACTTACGGCAGAGGAGTTACAAACGGAGCGGTTATTATTATTGATAATAAAACTTCTTCAATAGCTGCTTATTGCGGCTCGGCAGATTTTTACAATAAAGATGCATTTGGACAGGTTGATGGAGTTAAAGGAATACGCTCTCCAGGTTCAACTCTTAAACCTTTTCTTTATGCAGAAGCTTTCAGCTCTGGTAAGTATACTCCGAAAATGAAATTGCTTGATGTTCCTACAGACTTTGGTGGTTACCAACCGGATAATTATGATTATAAATTTAATGGTGAAGTTACAGCTGCATTTGCTCTTGGCAATTCTCTGAATATTCCTGCTGCAAGGCTGCTTCAGGATATTGGTTTAAATAATTTTATTCCACTTCTTGAACAGGGAGGGTTTTCACAAATAAGTAAAGACAAAAATAAACTCGGCATTTCTATGATTCTTGGAGGATGCGGAGTTACTCTTGAACAGCTGACAAGATTTTATACAGTCTTTGCAAATGATGGAAAACTTTATCCACTTAATTTGCTGGATAAAAAAAATAAAAGGAAAGATAATGCGTTAACAATTTTTCCATCCGCAGTTTCTTATATGATTTCAGAAATTCTTTCCGGATTAAAAAGACCTGATATACCGCGGGATTATATCAACTCATCAAAGCTTCCGAAGATAGCCTGGAAAACAGGAACATCTTATGGGAAAAGAGATGCCTGGGCAATAGGTTTCAATCCCGATTATACAATTGGAGTTTGGATGGGAAATTTTGATGGCAAAGGTTCGCCGTATCTTTCAGGTGCTGAAATGGCTGTTCCTCTTTTGTTTGATCTGTTCAACTCCATTGATTACAATAATAAAGAAAAATGGTTTGCCAAACCCGATGATTTGCTTGAAAGAAAAGTCTGTTCAGAAACCGGTTTACTTCCTGCAAAATACTGCACAAATCTTACAAATGATTTTTACATAAATAAAATTTCTCACAACTCTGTTTGTAATCTTCATGAAGAAATTTTTGTGAGTGAAGATTCTTCAATAGAGTTTTGCCCCGGATGTTTACCATCTGAAAATTTTGTAAAAGCTGTTTATCCTCATTATAAACCTGAGCTTGAAATGTGGTTTAAAGAAAATGGAGTTCATTATAAAAAACATCCTCCCCATAACCCCGCATGTGAAATGAGGTTCACAGAAAAAGGTCCTTTAATTATTTCTCCATCTGAAAATTATGAATACATGGTTGACCAAAATGCTAAAGAAGAAATTCTGCTTAAAGCAGCACCTGAAACTGGAGTAAAAATTCATTACTGGTATATAAATAATAAGTTTTACAGAAGATCATCTCCCGGTGAAAATATCTTCTTTGCTCCGGTGAAAGGCAATTATGTTATTACATGTCTGGATGATAAAGGCAGAGATGAAAGTGTTCATATAGTAGTAAAGTTTTATTAAAACCCCGGCAGTTAACCGGGGTTAATTTTATTTTGCAAGAATCATTTTTCTTGTTGAAGAAAAATTTTCTGTTTGCCCACTGACAGGCGTGGTTGTAAGTCTATAGAAATAAACTCCACTTGAAAGCCTTGAAGCATCGAACGCAACTTCATAATGGCCAGCAGCTTTTTCTTCGTTAACTACTAAAGCAACTTCCTTCCCTAATACATCGTACACCTTGATGGATACAAAACCATTTTCTGGAATGCTGTATTTTATTGTTGCACTTGGATTAAACGGATTCGGATAATTTTGTTCGAGAGTGAAGTGATAATGGTCCATTCACTTCAATTTCAATTACATCAGAATATCATAAAGTCCATCGAAATCAATTTGTTTTAACTGTATGAATATGTAATCCCGAATCAAATCGTAATCTGTAATTATAATTCTGAGCTTCAGTTGTTGTTCCTTTACCATTAACAAATCCAACTTTTTCCCAATCCCGTTGTTTTCACTATTTGATCTTGTAATCTTTGAACATCAAATCATAATTATTGGTTTCTGTTGCTGTAGTCCAGTTAAGTATAACTATCCTTTCCAGAAACATTTGTATAAAAAGAACTAAGCTCAACAGGAACACATTGTAAATATTTCCGCGTTTCATAAGAAATATCTCGCAATAAATCATCAAAACCATAATCATAACAGCATCCGGTGCTAAGATAATAACAGAGAAGGTGTTTAATATCCCGTAAGAAGCCATAGAATTGTTAACTGTAAATTTCTGGAATAGTTGCCGACCGAATCTGCATATACCGTGTGTATATGAAACTTAATAGATCTGATACTATCAAGTTTTGCTGTATTAGCCTCAGCTAAAATATTTGTCGCATTGTGTTGCAGCATATATAGAATATTTCGTGGTGAATCAAACATGGAAGCGAATCCTGGTTCCATCCATGGAAAAGGAGGGGTAATCCAAATTGGATCGTCCGGATCAGAACCGGGAATGTTCGGGTCGTCCATATTATACCACATCATTGTACTATCATAACTTCCAACAGAACAAAAGAGTTCAGGATTTTTAAAACTGTAAACTAAAGAGCAATATCCCCCAAAAGAAAAACCGTCTATACCTCGATGTTCCCGATCGGGGATTGTTCGAAAATTCGCATCAATGTATGGAATTAGATCCTGTATAAAGTAATTCTCAAATTGCCCGGTACCTATTCCCTGATCCTGTGCAAGATCCGGACGCAGCATATTGACAAGCCCTGGCCAAGCATTAGTACCTCCGGTGCTGGGTCCTACAATAATCATTTTTCCTATTAATCCATTGCCAATTAGGGAGTCTGCAACATCTTTTAAAGTTTTACCGTTTCGTCCGGGCTCGTTCGGGTCGAACCATTCTGATTCATGTGTTCTTAGGAAATATACTAAGGGATAATGAGCAGTACTGGTATCATATCCCGCAGGGAGATATATATAGAAGTTTTTAGTAATTCCTAATGCGTTAGAGAAGAAAGTGTGAACCTCTACAGTACCAGTGTTTTGCCCGTAGATCAGCGGGATTACAGTAAGAATGCTCAATACGATTATAGTATTTATTCTTAGTTTCATAAATTACTCATTTTTTTAATTGATGAATTATTGATTAAAAATCTCGATACCAATAAACGAAATAAAGGAGGACACTATATATCAACCCTGTAACCAATTCCTGTAATATTGTAACATTCTATGCAAGACCAGGATAATCGAAGTTTTCAGTAAGGTTTTTATTGACGAGGTGTGATAATTTTAGTTTTCTAATTCACTTGGAGGGATGCCGAATTCTTCTTTAAAACATTTTGTAAAATATGAGGGACTTGAGAACCCCACTGAATAGGAAATTTCTGAAACATTCCCCCGTTTCTGTTTACATCTAAACTTTATTTCATCAACACCATCTTTTTCGTTTCCACAAAATTACCTGCTTGCATTGTGTAAAAGTAAATGCCGCTGGAGAGTTTACCGGCATCCAAATTAACCTCGTAACTTCCCGCAGCTTTTTCTTCATTAACTACTGAAGCAACTTCCTTCCCTAATACATCGTACACCTTGATGGATACAAAACCATTTTCAGGCAACTGATATTTTATAGTTGTAGAAGGATTAAACGGATTCGGATAATTTTGATTTAACATAAAAGTCATGGAACTTTTATTATCATCTTCTATTAAGGTAACTCCCATATCACCAGTAACACTCATTACATAATGTTGTTCGGGAATTCCAGTACCGTTTGGGGGAGGGACTGGATTTGAGAATCCGCAAGAATCTGCCAAGATATAAGATGGTGCTGTTTCGCCAAAATCGTTTATCCCTATAAAAAATATATTTTTCTCTATTATACCAAAGGGAACTGATATCTCAACAACTAACTCCGAACCGCCTGGTGCAACTCCGGTAACAGGAATGGAAAAATGTGATACAGTCTGATCTGGCACATCTATAGTCGCTGTGCCAATTAGTGTTAAGGAAATTGGAAAACCATTAGGAAATGGTGTCCCATCAGTTATGAATAAATTACATGTTAATGGTTGAACCCCACCGTTGCCTGCAAAAGCTTGCTGGATACCTATATCTACCGAGGTTACACTAAAGCCATCTGTCATTCCGAAATCTGACAATACGAACGATCTCCAGTAAGAGTTTTTCCCGGTAAAATTTGTTTCAGCCTGCCTGCAGGCTAAAGAACCTTTGGCAAATATTGAATCAGGATCCACAGATTGGGTAAATGTTATATTGTGTTCCGGTATTTTGTTTTGTTCTGATGAATAATCCTGAGCAAAGTTGCTAAATGTGAGTACCAAAGTGAAAATTATGGTCAAAGAAACAGTGAAATTAGTTTTCATACTTTATTCTCCATTTTAATTGTTACTGAATTATTGATTAAAAATCCGGTACCAATAAACGAAATAAAGGGGGACACTATATATCAACCCTGTAACCAATTCCTGTAATATTGTAACATTCTATGCAAGACCAGGATAATCGAAGTTTTCAGTAAGGTTTTTATTGACGAGGTGTGATAATTTTAGTTTTCTAATTCACTTGGAGGGATGCCGAATTCTTCTTTAAAACATTTTGTAAAATATGAGGGACTTGAGAACCCCACTGAATAGGAAATTTCTGAAACATTCCCCCGTTTCTCTTCTATCATCTTTTTTGCTTTTAAAAGCTTAAAATATCGTATATATAAACTCGTTGATTTACCGGTTAATGCTTTCAATTTTCTATGCAGCTGCATTCGGCTCATATACACCTCTTTTGCCAATTGCTCACTGCTGAATTCTTCATCTGAAATATGTTTTTCAATAACATCCACGACCTTGTTTATAAACTGTTTCTAAAGATTACCCAGCCCATTACTTTCGGCTTTTGGTATATGTTCCCCCAGACCAAATTTTTCCCGTAATTTTTTTCGAACAGTTATAAGATTTTTTATCCTTATCAGCAATTCCCTGTTATCGAAAGGTTTTGTAAGATAATCATCTGCCCCAGTTTCTAATCCTTCAAGTTTGCTCTCCTGTTCGGATTTTGCTGTAAGTAGTATTATTGGAATATGACTTGTCTTTTCATTATTCTTTAATATTCTGCTTAGTTCATTACCATCCATCTTCGGCATCATTACATCGCTGATGATTAAATCAGGAATAATCTCTTCTGCTTTTCTTGCTCCCTGCTCTCCGTTTGCTGCTTCCTCTATTTGAAAGTCGTTACCTAGTGAATCCTTTATAAATTCCCTTACATCTGCATTGTCCTCAACTATTAGGACTATATTTTTATCTTCACTTGTTTCGTTATTGCCATCTGTCATCCTGAGCTTGTCGAAGGATGATGAGTCCACTTCAATTATTTCCTCTATGCCCTTCTCCTGATCAGGCGGGATCGCAATTACGCCACTTTCTATTTTATTTTCTTCAACTATTTCTTTGTCCTCTAAATGTTTTCTACCAACAGGTAAATCAATTGTAAATTCAGTTCCCTTACCAATTTCGCTTGTTACGCTGATTGTTCCGTGGTGAAGTTCTACCAGTTCTTTTGTCAATGCTAAGCCAATTCCTGTTCCTTCGTGCTCTCTAGTCTGTGAGCTGTCCACCTGGTAAAATCTGTCAAAGAGTTTTGTAAGCTCCTCTTCTGATATTCCAACTCCGGAATCCTTAACACTTATGGCAATCATATTGTCATTCCGAACTCGGTTCGGAATCTTATGTCCAACAGGAGATGCTGAAAAAGCCTGCCTGCCGGCAAGGCAGGTTCAGCATGACCCTCTCTCACTGATACCGTAATCTGTCCGCCCTCAGATGTAAACTTGAACGCATTTGATAACAGATTAGTTATTATCTTTGTCATCTTCTCTTTATTAAAGTACAATTCAATTTCATCTTTTTCAGCTTTCACTTTAACAATTATATCTTTTCTCTCCGCAATTGATTCGAATGACATTGTTATTCCTTTTATGAAAGGAACAATGTTTGACTTTGATGCTTTTAGTTCGAGTTTACCTGCTTCGAGTTTAGAGAGATCGAGAAGCTGATTAATAAGACTAAGTAAATGTTTTGCGCTTCGTTTAACTATGCTTAACTGTTTCTGGGTTTCGACGTCTTCCGATTCGGACAGGACTTTCTCTGCAGGTCCTAAAATTAATGTAAGCGGTGTTCTAAACTCGTGAGAAATGTTCGCAAAGAAACGGGATTTCATTTTATCTGTTTCTTCTCTCTCTTTTAGTTTCACTTCATCTAACTTAACCTGGTTTTTTAGCTGTGTTCTGTTCAACTCGTATCGTCTTAAACTATAAAGTAAACCAAGTCCGAATAAAACATAAAGTGAATACGCCCACCAGGTTGACCACCATGGAGGTGTGATAATAAGTTTTATTGAAGCACCTGCCTCATTCCAAATTCCGTCGTTATTTGATCCTTTTACTTTAAGAGTATACTCACCGGGATCTAAATTTGTATAAGTAGCAAATCGTTTATTTGCATCTGTATAATTCCATTCTTTATCAAAGCCTTCAAGGATGTATGCATACTTGTTTTTTTCAGGAGTATGAAAATCCAGGGCGGCAAATTCAAATGAAATTATATAATCTTTATAGGTTAGCTCTATCTCATTGGTTTCGGTTATGGATCTTGTCAGGATGGTACGGTTAGCAGTTGTGTCTAATCCCACTGGCACAAAATTATTAAATAATATGAAAATCTGTTATCACTACCGGAGGGATTCGGAATTTTCCTTTATTCTATCAGGATAAAAATTATTAAACCCATTATTTCCACTGAAAAACATTTCCCCATTCTTGTTATTAAAATAACTTTCCCTGGAATAATCGTTGAAGTCCGTCTTTTGTAGAATAGTTTATGAATGTTTTAGTTTTAGGATTGAATTAGATAAGCAATTTGAAGTGTTGATCCACAAGTTACCTTCGTCATCCCCAAGTAATCCTTTAAAAGAATTATCAGGTAGTCCATCTCCTTCATTAAAGCAAATAAATACTTCGCTTTTCCTGTCAAACTTATTTAAACCTCCCCCGTCAGTGCCTACCCAAAAATTTCCATAATTATCTTCATACATTGAAGTGACATGATTACTAATTAAGCTGGAAGGATTCCCGGAATCGTGTTTGTAATGAATAAAAGTAGCGTGCGAATGGTTATTGTCTGAAGGGATCAGTTTGTTTAGTCCGCCTGAAGTTCCAATCCAAATAGTCTCTTGTTTATCCTGATAAATAGACCATACCTGGTTGTTACTAATGCTCGTAGGATCTTTCGGATTGTTTAAGTACTGTACGAAAGTGGCGGAAGACATTTCATCTGTTCCGCTAATTAATTTATTTAATCCGTCGTCGGTCCCAAACCAGAGATTACTACCTTTATCCTTAAAAATTACGCGGATGGAATTATTACTCAGACTTGTTGGATCATTTGGGTCAAATTCATAATCAACAAATTTAGGATTTGATTTCTTCTTTTCGCTCTTAATAAGTTAATAAACACCTCCTCCAAAAGTACTTAGCCAGATGCTACCGGAATTATCTTCGCAAATTGAAAACACTGAGTTGATGCTTTTAGGATCATTAGGGTCGTGCGAATAGCGAAAAAAGGAAGAAACAGATCGCCCATCCTGACCGTTAACAAGTCTGTTTAGACCACCATAGTATGTGCAAATCCAGAGGGTATGCATCACTATCTTCATATATGGAAAAGACTCGGTCAGCGCTCAAACTCTTAGGATCGTTCGGATTGTGTTTATAATGTTTGAATTGATTTTTCAACGGATCAAATTTATTTAATCCCCCGGGCATAGTACCGACCTAGAGTATCCCGGAGTCATCTTCATAAATTGAATAGACAGAATTTCCATTCAAACTTTTGGAATCGTTTGGATCGGATTTATAATTCGTAAATTTTTCATTCACTCTATTAAACTTATTTAATCCTCCACCTAGGGTTCCAAACCAGAAATTACCTGCAGCATCTTCGAAGATTGACCAGATCATATTGTTGCTTAAACTTGTCTGGTCTTCGGGATTGTTTAGGTAGTGAATAAACGAAGGAGTAGATTCATTAGAATCACCCGGAATAAGTTTATTGATTCCACCGCCGATTGTTCCGACCCAAAGTACACCAGAATTATCCGCATAGACCGAAAAAACTGCATTGTGACTCAAACTTTTCGGATCACCAAGAATGTGTTTGTAATGAATAAAGGTTGGAGATGTTTTATTAATCTCACCCGGCGAAAGTTTATTTAGTCCATCCCCTGTTGCGATCCATAGATTCCCGGATTTATCTTCACAAATTTGTCCGACAAAATCATTGCTTAAACTTGTTGGTTCATTAAGATCGTTTTTGTAATGAATAAACGAAGTAACAGAATCATCAGAAATAAGTTTATTTAATCCGCCAAAAGTACCAACCCAGAAATTACCGGACCTATCCTCAAGAATTGAAGCAACCACATTATTGCTTAAGCTGTTAGGATTATTAGCATCGTGAGCATATCGGGTGAACTGATCTGTTTCCCTATTATATTTATTTAATCCGCCGCCTTCGGTTCCAATCCATAAAGTTCCTGATCTATCTTCATAGATTGAAATGACACCATTGTAACTTAAACTTTTTTTATCATCAGGGTTGTATTTAAATATTTTGAAATTGTAACCATCATATTTGATTAATCCATTGCCGCCAAACCACATAAATCCCCTGCTGTCTTATAAAATAGCAAATACCTCTCCTTGTGGGAATCCCTCTTCAGAAGAGAAATGCTTAAATACAGGTATTTGCCAATCTGTAAACTTGTCTTTGCTCTGTGGAAGGATATAAGGTTTTATTGAGGACAGAATAGAAGTAGCAATGCAGAAAGAAACAGGTATCCAAAATGATTTTTTTGAAACATCTGTTAAACTGATTCCCGTTTAGGTTAGATTAAAGTTCTACTAATTTATAGTTAAATCAAATGAACTTAGTTTCAATGTTTTCAAATAAAAAACCCCGACCAATAATGACCGGGGTTTTCGGAATTTGATTTAACAAATCATTATTTCATTATCAGCATCTTCTTTACTGATTCAAAGTCATTTACTTTCATCTGGTAAATATACATACCGCTTGAAAGGTTACCTGCATTAAACTCAACTTCATAAGTTCCTGCAGGTTTTTCTTCATTAACAAGTGTAGCAACTTCATTTCCAAGAAGATCGTAGACTTTAAGTGATACAAGTTGAGATTGTTTTGTTGCACTCGTAATGACAGATGGGATGGTATATTTTATTTTGGTTGTTGGGTTGAATGGGTTAGGATAATTTTGTTCTAATGAAAAGCCTGAGGGGATATCAACACTAACTTCAACTATGTTTGAATAATTAATAGTACCATCGAAATCAATTTGTTTTAATCTGTATTGATATTTACCTGATGATAAATTGTTATCAGTGAATTGATATGTGTTAAGTTCAGTTGAAGTTCCTTTTCCTCCCACAAACCCAATCCTCTTCCACGTTTGACCTTTCACATTTGACGTTTCACATCTTTCTATTTCAAATCCAGAATTATTAATCTCTGAAGCAGTTATCCAGTTAAGTGTAACATTATTTCCGGAAACATCAGCTTTGAAAGAAGCAAGCTCAACCGGAACGATAGCGCTTAAGCTTCCTCGCCTCATAAAAATATCTGCAATAACATCAACATTCCTAACGGATCCAGGAACATAAAACATTGCAATTTTGTAATTACATATAAAGAATTTCTTGTTACATTTAGTGAGACAAGTTTAGTTAAAACATGCTGATTAATAATTGTTTATGGGTAAAAGTTGAGTGTTATATGCAATAATTTCCTTGACTACGCATACACGTTTCTCTATATTTGAAAGCATTTTTTTGAAATAAAAACAGCTAGAAATTTAATATTTTGAACCAATATAAAAAGACAGTCCTTCCTAACGGAATAAGAATTTTAAGTGAAAATATACCTTACGTGAGATCTTTTTCTCTCGGCTTCTGGTTTAATGTTGGATCAAGAGATGAGAATATTGAGAACAATGGTATAACCCATTTTATTGAGCATATGTTATTTAAAGGTACAAAGAAACGATCGGCAAACAGAATTGCAACTGAGATAGAATCCTGCGGCGGTTACCTTAATGCTTTTACCTCCAAAGAACATACGTGCTATTATGGAAGGGGATTAGCAGATCACCTGGAAAAAACTTTTGATGTAATTTCCGATATGATTCAGAATCCTTCTTTCAAACCGGTGGAGATAAAAAAAGAATCAAGTGTGGTAATTGATGAATTAAATGATGTGTGGGATAACCCCGAAGAATTAATTTTTGAAAAGTTTGAAGAAATTATTTTTGCAGGAAGCAATTTAAGTTACCCGATAATAGGAAATGAAAAAAATATTTTAAGTTTCTCACAGCTTGATCTTTTCAACTTTATAAAGAATAAATATGGAAGTAAGAGGATTGTAATTGCCGCTTCGGGTGCTGTTGATCATGATAAAATTATTAATCTTACCAAAAAATATTTAAATGGTGATCTTGGAACCAGCACTATAAGGAGAAGAAATTTTAATATTAATAATCCTGCAAGATTTGAATTAATTGATAAAGAGATTCAACAGGTCCATACAATAATTGGCAAACCAACCGTGGGATATAAAAATGAAGAGAGAGTTAAAGCAGCAATTTTAGCACAGGTTCTTGGTGATGGCAGCAGCTCAAGATTATTCCAGGCTGTGAGAGAAAGAAACGGGATTGCTTACCAGATAAATTCATTTCTCAATTCTTTTTATGATACTTCGGCATTTGGAGTTTATTTATCCACAAATGAAAAAATGGTTGACAGGGCTTTTGGCTTGATCTATAAAGAATTTAAAAGACTGAGAGAGAAAAAAGTTCCCGAAAAAGAATTGAGCAAAGCTAAAGAAGCTTTAAAGGAAATTTCATTTTAAGTCTGGAAAATACTTCTAACAGGATGATAAGAATGGCTCAATCGGAACTATACCACAACAGGATAAAATCAACAGAAGAAATTTTAAATAGAATAGAAAGTGTAACTTCTGAAGACGTAATTGAAACAGCAAATGATTTGCTTGATGATGCTTCTCTATTTAAAATAATTATTAAATCTAAAAATGCTTCTTTGAAAACGGCAGCATAGCGGAGATCGGAATGTCATTTAAAAAAATTATACCAGCACAAAGAACAGATAATATTACTTATGCAATTCGTGATATTGTTGTACTTGCAAATGAAGTGGCGAAAAGCGGGAAAGAAATGCTCTACCTTAATATCGGCGATCCAAATCTTTTTGATTTTGCACCACCGAAACATATTGTAGAAGCAACATACCATTCTATGTTGAAAAACTTAAACGGTTATGCGCCTTCATCAGGAATTAAGCCTGCTTTGGAAGCAATTGAAAGAGATGCTGAAAGAAAAGGGATAAAAAATGTCCAGGATATTTTTGTAACAAATGGTGCAAGTGAAGCGATTGATATTTGCTTAACTTCACTTGTAAATGAAGGTGAGAATGTTTTAACTCCAACTCCGGGCTATCCTCTTTATACAGCAATTGCAAGCAAACTGCAGAATCATGAAAATCCATATTATCTTGATGAGAACAACGGCTGGCAGCCAAGCATTGAGGATATAAAAGAAAAAATAAATGATAAAACCAAAGCTATAATTATTATTAATCCTAATAATCCAACTGGTTCAAATTGCAGTGTTGAAACTTTAAAACAAATTATTCAACTGGCAAAAGAAAATAACCTTATAATTTTTTCAGATGAAATATATGACAAGCTTTTATTTGAAGGTGAAAAACATACTTCAATTGCTTCACTTGATTCCGAAGTTCCTATAATAACATTTGGCGGGTTGTCTAAAAATTATATGGTACCAGGTTTTAGAATCGGGTGGGGAATTTTAAGCGGGAATGCCAATATCTTAAAAGACTATAAAGAAGCAATAAATAAATTATTAAGAGCAAGGTTATCAGCAAACCATCCCGAGCAATATGCAATTCCACCTGCACTTGATGGAGATCAGTCTCATCTTATTGAAGCAAATAAAAAACTTACCAGGAGAAGAGATTTAACAGTTCAAACTTTAAATAATATTCCGGGAATTTCCTGCATAAAACCTGAAGGTGCATTTTATATTTTTCCGCAGCTTCATATGAATCAGCCGGACAACCATTTTGTGGCTGAACTTCTGAAAGAAACCGGTGTTGTAGTTGTTCCTGGTTCAGGTTTTGGACAGGTACCAGGTACGCAGCATTTCAGAGTGGTATTTCTTCCGCCTGAAGAAATTCTTGAAAAGGCTTATAAAAAAATTGCAGAGTTTGCTGAAAAATATTTTGAAATGCATGAAGTTACAGTTAAATAAAAAATTTCATTGTATTAAGGATTGAAATGCCAAAGTTTATTTTAGATGGAAAAGAGATAGAGTTTAACCTGGGGGAAACAATTATCCAGGCGGCAAAAAGATATGGGACTGACATTCCACATTTTTGCTGGCATCCCACTTTATCTGTTTCGGGTAATTGCCGTATCTGTCTTGTTGAAGTTGAAAAAATTCCAAAGCTCTCAATTGCATGCTCAACTCTTGCTGCAGAAGGCATGGTTGTTCATTCAGCATCGGAAAAAACTTTAGCAGCAAGAAATGCAGTGATGGAATTTTTATTAATTAATCATCCGCTTGATTGTCCTATTTGCGATGAAGCGGGTGAATGTAAACTTCAGGATTATGCATATCAGCATAGTAATGGTGAAAGTAGATTCACAGAAGAAAAAGTTCATAAAGACAAAAGAGTTCCGCTTGGTCCAAATGTTATGTTTGATGCTGAAAGATGTATTTCATGTTCAAGATGCATAAGATTTTGTGATGAGATAGCAAAAGATCCGGAACTAACTTTTATTAAAAGAGGGGACAGGGTTACAATTGTGACTTATCCCGGTGAAGAAATGGATAATCCTTATTCACTTAATACAACGGATATTTGCCCGGTTGGGGCTTTAACAAACCGTGATTTCAGATTCAGGGCGAGAGTATGGGATATGTCTTCTACTAAATCTGTATGCAGCGGCTGCTCACGCGGCTGCAATTCTGAAATCTGGGTAAGGAATAATGAGGTTTTAAGAATCACTCCAAGGCTTAATGAAGAAGTTAACAGTTACTGGATGTGCGACCATGGAAGAATTAATACTTATAAATTTATTAATGCAGAGAATAGAATAAACGGGCCTCACATAAGAAAAGACGGAACACTGAACAGAGTAAGTTGGCAGGAAGCACTAAATAAAGCTGCACAAGAATTAAAATCTTTTAATAAAAATGAAATTGCATTTATTGGTTCCGCTAGAACAACCTGTGAGGATAATTTTATTTTAAGCCGGTTTGCAAAATCAGTTATCGGAACAAAAAATATTGATTTTATCAGGTATCAAGATCCATCTTTTGGAGATGAAATACTCAGAAGAACTGATATGACTCCTAATACTTTGGGTGCAGAGCTTGTTGGCGTTACTCCTGCAAAAGAAGGTCTAAATCTAGATGGAATAATTACTGGAATTAAGGAAGCACGCATTAAAGCTTTATTTGTGGTTGAAGATGATATTGTTGTAGAGATGCCTGAGCTTGAAAATATTCTTACGAAATTAGATTTGCTTATTGTTAATGCAACTAATGAAAATAAAACCACTGCATTAGCTGATATTGTTTTTCCTGCTGCCACTTATGCTGAGAAAAACGGTACATTTGTAAATTTCCAGGGAAGAGTTCAGAGAATTCGTCCAGCCGTTGAAACGGATGATCTTGATAGGGCACTCGATGGAATGTCGATGAGCAGGCTCGATAAATTCGGAACGAAATATGACCGTTGGGCAAAAAAGCACAGACACGATGCCCGTTCAAGCTGGAAAATATTTTCATTGATTGCACTTAACTTAAACAACGAGCTAAAATATAATTTAGCAGAAGATGTTTTTAATGATATTGCAAAATCAATTAAAGAATTTAAAGGGCTCGATTACGATATGATTGGTGAATCTGGGATTAAATTAAATATTGAAGTTAAAGAAACTGCAGTTTAGCATTTTGGAGATTTAATGAGCATCTGGGAAATAATAATTTTTACATTAATAAAGATTGTAATCATTCTACAGGTTATGCTGTTAACAGTTTCCTACCTTGTTTACTTTGAAAGACGAGTAAGCGCCTGGGCTCAAAACAGGTTAGGACCAAACCGCGTGGGATGGGAAGGAATTCTCCAGCCATTTGCTGATGTATTAAAACTTTTACTTAAAGAAGATATCGTTCCAACACAAGCAAATAAAAAAATTCACACACTGGCGCCAATCATTGCATTATTTGTTGCTTTTACAACTTATGCTGTAATTCCAATTGGTCCCTCACTTGAATTATTTGGTTATACAATTCCTCTTGTTGTTGCGGATGTTAATATGGGAATTCTTTATGTGCTTGCTTTAACTTCACTTGGAGTTTATGCAATTACTTTTGCCGGCTGGTCATCAGGAAGCAAATATTCTTTACTTGGCGGAATCAGATCTTCTGCCCAGATGATTTCTTATGAAATTTCTATGGGATTTTCAATTGGCGGTGTTTTACTTTTAGCAGAATCTCTTCGGCCACTCTCAATAGTTGCCTCACAAGGTAATTTTCTTTGGAATGCATGGATTCAGCCGATAGGTTTCGTTACTTTCGTCGTTTCTGCATTTGCTGAAACAAACCGCCTTCCTTTTGATTTACCCGAAGCTGAACCGGAACTTGTAGGCGGATTTCATACAGAATACAGCAGTATGAAGTTTGCAGGGTTTTTTCTTGCAGAATATGCAAATATGATTATTGCCAGCGGATTAATTGTTACACTTTATCTCGGCGGATATTATTTACCATTTATTAATATTGAATCTTTTGGATTACCAAACTGGCTTGAAGTATTAATTTACGTTGGAGCTTTTTCATTTAAAGTTGCAGCACTTCTTTTTTTCTTTATCTGGATAAGATGGAGTTTGCCGAGATTCAGATATGACCAGTTAATGAATCTTGGTTGGAAAGTAATGTTCCCTTTATCGCTTATAAATATTATTTGGGTTGCGGTTTTAATAATGGTTTTTAATTTATAATTAGAGGTTTAGCCCCGGAGTTTTGATGGCAGTTAAGAAAAGAGAAAAAGATTTAACATTTTTAGAAAAGATTTATATACCTGAAATAGTCAAAGGTCTATCCTTAACATTAAAAAGTATGTTCAGGCCAAAGTTTACTTTAAAATATCCTGAAGAAAAATTTATTCCTCCTGCATCTTACCGAGGTAGACCGGTATTAGTTATGGAAGAAAATGGAAAAGAAAGATGTGTTGCATGCGGTTTATGTTCGAGAGTTTGTCCTCCGCTTGCAATTGAAGTTCAGGCTTCTGAAACTGAAGATGAAAAAGAAAGATATCCTGTTAAATTTGAAATAAATATGATCCGGTGTATTTTCTGCGGCTTTTGTGAGGAAGTTTGCCCTGAAGAAGCAATTGTAATGAGTAAAGATTACGAATTGGCATTTACAAACAGGGAAGAAGCAATATATGGTAAAGATAAATTATTAACTCCTGTAAGCCAATTACAGGATAGAATCGAATTTCTGAGGCAATATAAATAGGAAAATTTGAAGTATTCAGATTTTGTTAATAACTTCAAGCAGCTATGTTTAGAATTGCCAAAATATTGGGTGTTCTTTTATTTATTTCTTCTGCGTTCAGTCAGCAGAAAGAAACTAATTTCAGCTTAGTATATCCTGATTTCATCCCTTACAATTCTTCATTTGATTTATCACTTACAGTTACTAACTCTTATTCTCAGGCAGATGAATTTGAGCTTTTGGTTATACCTGATGAGAAGTTAGTTATCAATAAAGCGGAGTATAAATCGGTCTATGAATCCTTTAAAATTAATCCATCAGCTGTAACATCAGATGAATTTTTCGGTGATGTTTATTCATTAACTGTAAATCTGAATGACAGCCTGAGATCTGAAGGAATAATTTTTCAGTTATTATTAAATATTAAAATTGAACAAACTATTTCTTCTAAAATAAAATTTAAAGGGGTTTTCAAAGAGAGAGACAGTGTAATAGCCTCCTTATCATCAGAATCTGTTGAATATACAAATGATGAAAATTTTATTACCAGTGAAATAGAATTTTATAAACCTCAAAAGATTTCGGAAAAGGCATTATCTTTTGGAGAGAATTCACTTTTTCAAATTGATGTTGAAAAAAAAATCACCAATAATTTTCTTTGCGACTTCTGGATCAAATTTAGTGAAGCGGATATTCAATTTCTTAAAATATTCAGAAAGGATTTCCCTCAGGCCGATTATAGTATTTCAATAAATAAATTCCAGATTCTTGCAATTTCTTCAGAAAAATTTAAACAAACCTATATTGAACCATATTTTATTGGCAGAAAATCCTGGTATCATTTTTCAATTTCAACTTCAAAAGATGAACAAACAATTAATTTTTACTGTAATGGTTCATTGGTGGCAAAAAACCAGCTGCCTCCTCTTTTTAAGGAAAATGATATTAGGTTAATACTTAGTAATTCGGCAAAAGGCAAATCTTATATGATTGATCTTTTAAGAATTATTGATTTGAATAATTCAATAAACCTGTCCTTTAATACAAGTCATTCAGTTCAATTCAATTCGGATAGTTCATCTCTTGTTGCATTTTATAAATTTGATTCCTCAAACGAAGATCTTGCGGGTAATAAAAATGTAAAGCTTGAATTTTCCAATGTCAAATATGTAAAATCGGATGCACCTCTATTTGCAAGATCACCTGAACTGAATATTTCAATTCTTGGGAATTCCTATGAACTTGAATGGAATGGCGGCGATTACAAACAGGCACAAAATTATATTCTTGAAAAATCGTTTAATAATAATCCTTATACGGCTGTATTTACAATCCAGGGTGATAATACAACTGAAAAGTCCTATTCTTATATAGATGTACCCGGAGAAAATTCAGAAGTAATTTATTACAGAATAAAACAGCAGAACTATGACGGCTCTGTAATTTATTCTTCGCAGGTAAAAGTGGGGCAAGGGCTTACAGAACCATTCGTCATTGAACAAAATTATCCTAATCCATTTAATCCCAAAACAAGTATTGAGGTTGAAATTCTTGAAGATTCAGAAATTGAGATAACGATTTACAGTCTGGATGGAAGAGAAATTACAAAATTGTTTAAAGGATTTCTTTCAAAAGGATTACATAAATTTGATTTTGATGGAGAGGAGCTTCCTTCAGGAATTTATTTATACAAAGTTGCTGCACCAAATTTTACACAAACAAAGAAAATGATTTTAACAAAATGAAAATATATTGGGGGTCCATCTTTAAATATTTCAGCTTTCTTTTCAGGTAGGGTTTTATATATGCTTTCAAAAATCTTTTCGAGCGCTACTTATGGAATTGATGCTTACATTGTTGAAGTTGAAACTCACGTTGAAAAGCAGGTTCCCGGATTTATAATTGTAGGACTTCCGGATAATGCAGTTAAAGAAAGCCGTGAAAGAGTAACTGCTGCAATAAAAAACAGCGGGTTCGAATTTCCAATTAAAAAGATTACTATAAATCTTGCACCTGCCGATATAAAAAAAGAAGGAAGCTCATTCGATTTACCCATTGCAGTTGGAATTTTGTCTGCTACAGAAAAAGTTGAAACGGGTTTGCTTGGAGATACTGTTTTACTTGGAGAACTTTCACTGGATGGATTTCTGCGCCCCATAAAAGGTGCTTTATCAATTTCTGTAGAAGCAAAGAAAAAAGGAATGAAAAGAATTATTCTTCCGAATGAATCAGCAAATGAAGCGGGGATTGTTGATGGAATTGATGTTTATGGGATGGAAAATCTTTTTGAAGTCGTTCAGTTTCTAAATGGAGAAATAGAAAAAAATCCGGTTAAGACAAATAAAGATGAAATCTTCTCACAAATTAATCAGTATCAATTAGATTTCTCTGATGTTAAAGGGCAGGAAAATGTAAAACGAGCTTTGGAAGTTGCAGCAACCGGAGGTCATAATATTTTAATGATTGGACCTCCCGGTTCGGGTAAAACAATGCTTGCCAAAAGAATTCCATCAATTCTACCCCCTTTAACTTTTGAAGAAGCTCTTGAAACAACTAAAATTCATTCGGTTGCGGGAATTTTACAGAAAGAAAAAGCATTAATCACGGAAAGACCTTTTAGAAGTCCGCATCATACTGTTTCAGATGCTGCTTTAGTTGGAGGAGGTTCTTTTCCAAGACCGGGTGAAGTTTCTTTTGCTCATTATGGAGTTTTATTTTTAGATGAGCTGCCTGAATTCAAAAAAAATGTTCTTGAAGTTTTAAGACAACCTCTTGAAGATGCAAAAGTTACAGTCAGCCGATCAAAACTTTCACTTGAATTTCCGGCTAATTTTATGCTTGCTGCGGCAATGAACCCTTGAAGTTGCGTTGCCCAAATGTAGCGTTTTCATGAGAAGGGAGGTAGGATAAATGGATGTGAATTTCATTTGAATTGATGATGATCTTTTCGGTTATAGTTTCTATGATCTTTCTTTTGTTTTCTCGTTCAAGCTTATTCCATCCCGAATAAAGATCCTTTGCTTCTGACACTATTTCTTCCTGAGAGAGATATTGAATTTTAAGAAAGTCTATTTCACCCTGTAGTTCAGGGATTTGATTATTTAGTTGTTTATGTTGTTCTTCCAAGGGTCTATAATGATTACCAAATCCTTCCTTTGGCATCTCACCATCAAGGTATAACCGGACCATTTTATCCATCTCTTCTTTTAATTCTTTTGATCTGGTTATGAGTGTCTTGAGTAGATGTTCCTTTTCTTTTATTTGCTGATCGGATTGTTGGAATGCCTGTATTATATCCTCTGATGAAAACACATAGGACTTCAGTTGTTCCTGAAAGATAACTTCGAGATCAGCAGCATCGATTTTATTTTTGCATTTGTTACAGGTGTACTTAGGAGAATTCGAAGGTACATACATCTTTCCTCCACAGTGACAGAATGCATAGCCGGTAAAAAGATGTACTGCTTTTTTAGTTGGTTTTTTATTTGTCTTTTCCTGTTCATTTAATATCGTATTGCATGCATTCCAAAGTTCTTCAGGAATAACTGAAGGCACATCCATTGTAACCCATTCATGTTCCGGTTTAAGGACCCATTTCTTATTCTCGCCAAGACTCTGTGTATAGTTTAATCTGTGCTTTCCCTTTGATGTTGAATCCCGTAATAATCTAGATATGGTCGTATCTGAGAACTTACTGCGATTTCGTGTACGATGCCCTTTCTCATTAAGTAATCGGGCAACTGTTTTTTTTCTTTGATGTTCCTGAAAAAGTTCGAATAGGAGTTTAAGGATTGGTGTTTCTTTTTCATTTGGAACTAATTTCTTATCTATCCATTGATAACCATAGGGCGCCTGACCGCCAAGCGGTTTCCACAGTTTAGCTCGGATTGGAACTGAAGCTGCAACCCGTTCTGCTATCTCCTCTCGTTCCCACTGAGCCATAGCGGCAATCATGGTATAAAAGAGTCTTCCCGCAGGAGATGAAGTATCAATTGCCTCCTGTAACGAAATTAAGTCTGCATTATGTTCTCTGAAGATCTCAGCGAATTCCAGTAGCTCTTTAGTATTTCGCGCAAGTCGTGCAAGTTTTGAAAAAATTAATCCCTGAATACGTCCCTGCTTAATGTCCGAAAGCATCCGCTGAGTCTCAGGATAGCCCATAACAGTCTTACCACTCATAGCCTCGAGATGATAAACCTTCTTTACAATCCAATCCTTCGATTCAGCGTAATTCCTAGCCCGCTTTTCATGGTGTTCCGGGCTTTCACCTTTCGCTTGATCTTCAGTTGACACTCGAATCCAAATGCCAACATGCTTTGCATGATTTTCTGATGTTTCTATCATAACAACCTCCAGAAGCAAATTACAAAAATTTTTAAAAAGTAGTAATGTGAAAAATTTATTTGAAAAAAATACCTGAAGAAATTATCAGGTATTTTCCTTTAAAGATGTATCAGGCAAGCTGATAAGTTTTTTAATAGTTATTTCATGTTCTGAGAAGTTTACTTCTATCGCATCCCCAATCTCAAATCCATATTTTTCAAGATATTTTCCTCCAATACAAATAAGCGGATGAGGAGAGCTTGATGGATCGTTGTAATATGCATAATACACCTTTCTCTTCCGGATACTTTTCCTTTCCATTTAAAAACTCCTATTCAGTTTTTAAGGCATGAAATTTTATCTGGTTTTATTGTATAGGAGTCAGGCAGGTAAAAAAGGAGTGTAAATTTGTCGTTAAAATAATTTTCTCTGAGTACTGTTGGGTTTTTTATTACTGATTGATTTCAATGAAATTTCCTGTTCAACGTCTTTTCTTAATTTACAATATAGACTTTTCGAAGCTTGTATTATTTCATCAGGATTTGAAATAAAATTTAATGGTAATGGCAATGTAGTTGCACTAAATGGTCTTGATGTAATTCCATCTATCATTAGCTTAATATAGATATGATAGTTTGGCAGATTTACTAAATCAGTTTCTTGAAAAGCTGGTTTGAATTCTTGTGAAAGATATGCCGAATCATCTATCCCCACACGAAAACTAATAATTGACCCAACATTACCAAATAAGGCATCACGAATCTTTTCGTTTAGTTGTTTTATGTATTGATGTGAGAGTATGAGATTAAGCCCATACTTACGAACCTCTGAAAGAATATCTCCAAATGAAAGAGTCATGAAATTATGAAATTCATCTACGTACAGGTAAAATGATCTTCGTTGTGATTCAATAATAGAAGCCCTGCTTAAAGCGGCAAGGTACAGTTGCGTGACAATAAGAGATCCCAGTAGAGTGGAATTGTCTTCTCCAAGCTTACCTTTTGATAAATTGACAATCAATATTTTACTCTTATCCATTATCTCACGCATACTAAATGTATTCTTATGCTGTCCAATAACATTTCTCAATGGAAGATTAATAAGGAATTGTCCCATCTTATTTAATATTGGAGATATGGATTCTGATCTTAGCCAGGCAGAGTAGGTATCAAATTCGTTAATCCAAAAATTCTTAACCTGTAAATGTTTTAGAGAACCCACAACTGTATTTCTAAATTCTTTATCTGTCAATAATCTTGAAACATCTAAAAGAGTGCTCTCTGGATATTCTAAAAGTGTAAAAAGTGAATGCCTGAGAATATGTTCAAGTCGAGGTCCCCAGAATTCAGACCAGATTTTTTTGAATGCCGATATAAGACCTGATACAACCAGATGATGAAAATCAGGATGCACATTTCTGAGTGGATTAAATGCAATAGGATATTCCAAATCCCCCGGATTAAAATATATGACATCCTTAATTCGATCTTCAGGAATATATTTTAAAAGTGATTCTGTCAAATCACCATGCGGATCAATAACCGCGAGACCATTTCCCTGCTGTATATCAGAAATAGCCATATTACCAATAAGACTGGACTTTCCGGTGCCGGTCTTACCGATTATGTACATATGCCCACGCCTGTTCTTCTCTTTTATTCCAAACTTTTTTCGAATGTCCCTCCAATTTGTAATAGCCAGGGGGGTGATCTGTTCTTTGTTTTCATGCATATCAGAATGTTATGCCCATGAAGAAGAGAATTTAAGGTAGTTGAAGTTATTCAGAAAAGCATTTTTTTCCTACTTATGAAAATCCTTTCTGCAGAGTACTCTTTCGACAGATTCATTCACAATTAAAAAGGAGCTGCAAATTGAAAAAGGAAGAACTCAAAACAGAAGAACGGTATCTTGATATCCTGAATTTTCAGGGTGATGTACTCTTTAGCATCAAACTCAGAGAGTACAAGCATAAGCCCGATAATGAGGAAAAATCATTATCAAGTGGAAGTAAACCAAAACCAAATTCTCAAAATAATGGGGATGGAATGACCGAGCCACAACGAAAACTTCTTTTTAGAATTTATGCCGGAAAGGGAATAGCAGTTGAAGAAGCCCATGAACAAATTAAAAAATTGTTCAAGGTAAAGCACCTGCAGGATATAACAAAAATTGAAGCGAGTAAGAAAATAGAATCATTGCTTAACGAAGCGAAAGGAGGAAATGGTAATGGATCACCTATCAAGTAGTCAGATTAATCTCTACCTTATGTGCAGTTTGAAGTATAAGTACCAATACATTGATAACATACCCAAATCATTCAAGTCCTCTGCGCTTGCATTTGGGAGTGTATTTCATTCAGCATTATCCTGGATCCATGAACAAAGGATAAAGAAGCAAGAGGTATCGCTTGATATGCTGTATAAGATTTTTGATTCAGATTGGTATTGTCAAAAGCTTGATGGGGAGATTAGGTTCAAGGATAATGAGCAAGAACTAAACCTGTTACTTCTCGGAAAGGAATTGCTTCACATGTACCTGCAGGAACCTCAAAAAGAATTGAAGGGGAGTGAAGTTCATTTTACGGTTCCCCTGATTGATCCGGTTTCTAAAGAAAAGCTTGGGATTAATCTTGAAGGTTTCTTTGATCTCATTGAAGCCGACGATACCATCACAGACTTCAAAACAACTACTCAAACTATCAGCCAGGAGGATGTTGATATTCATATGCAGCTTACAGCATACGGATATGCCTTTAACCTACTGTTCCATAAACCGGCGAAAGGTTTCAAGATTGTAAATTTTGTGAAGAAGAAAAAACCCACAATAGAGACTTTGGAAACTCAACGCAACAAAAAACACTATGAAGGGTTTTTCTATCTTGTTAAATCTATACTAAAGGGAATTCAATCAGGGTCGTTCATTCCCAGATCGGGTTTCTGGTGTAAAGAATGCGAATATGCATCTCTTTGTCCGCTATGGAAACATAAGATTGAAAGCTTAGATGAGCAATTGGATAAAATGTTGAGTCATTAAAATTCTTATTGTATTGAAGTAATTATTTAAAACCCTGTCCGTACAGGGCTTCTATTTCATATCAACTTAAAAGGAGATTACTATATGAGCCACAATCTAAATGAAGTTAATGGTGTCGTATCAATGATGTATGTTGGTGAAACACCATGGCATAAACTCGGTACAAAACTCGACAGCCCGGCAACAGCTTCAGAGGCAATTAAAGCATCAGGGCTTGGGTTCCACGTTGAAAAGATGGATTTGAGAACCAAGTTTCTTGATTTACCTGTGAGGGATCATTTCGCAACAGTACGCACTGATACAATGCAAGTACTGGGAGTTGTAGGAAAACGATATACACCAATCCAAAACAAGGATGCATTCAGCACCTTTGATGCATTAGTTGGAGAAGGACAGGCAATCTATCATACTGCCGGAGCTTTGGGGTTAGGTGAGCGGATTTGGATACTGGCAAAGCTTCCTGATTACATCCGGGTGAATGGTGATGATATAGTGGAAAAGTTTCTGCTTCTAACAAATACACATGATGGCAGCAGTACGGTCTCAGTTAAACTCACACCTATTCGTGTAGTTTGTGAAAATACCCTTACTGTTGCCTTATCAGGAACCGAACAGGAAGTGCGAATTAGACACACCAGCCAGGCATCAGAGAAATTACAGCAAGCCCATGAGATATTGGGATTGAGTAATAAACTCTTTTCGGTCTTGGGTACCTATTTTACGGATATGAGTTATAAGATGCTTTCCACCATATTATTTAATCAATATGTCCATAAGGTATTTCCGCTTGCAAAATCTGAACCCCATTCCTTCTATGTTAAGAAAATACATAAAAAGGTACTTGAACTGCATGAAGCGGGTATTGGATCGGATATGGCCAGAGGAACGCTGTGGGGGGCGTATAACGCTATTACAGAGTATGTGGATCACCACCGGTTGCAATCGAAGAATGATTCGACAAGGCTTAAATCCATGTGGTATGGTTCGGGTGACACAATAAAGAAAAAAGCGTTCAACATGGCTTTGGAAATGCTGAACTAATGTACAGCGGGGAGTTAATTAAACTCTCCGTTTTTTTAATGAAAAAAATTAATTAAAAAGTTTTACGAACTTTTGATTCAATCTTATATAAAATTATTTTTGCATAAAGTTAAAAAAGGTAATATTTGAAATAGTTTCTAATAATTAGAAAAATATAAAAAGAATACTAGCGTTATTCTTTTTCCTCCTCTTGAAATGACCAGATTTTAATATGCAGAAGGAAGAGAATGGCGTCCCGCAGATTTATGCGTGGGCGTTGTTTTACCTTCTGCATTGCCCCTGGTCGGGCCCAAGAGGGGGTGATTCAGCTAACCCACGCTTTTTGTTTTAAATGACGCTTAAAAGAAAACATAATCATATTAATAGAAATCAAAAGATAAAAAAACTGGCTGTAGGAACTTCCGAGGGATATATCCTTGTAGATTTTGATTCCATCCTCTATCTCCAATCCGATAATAATTATACGACGTTCTATCTAACAAACAATTCAAAATTTATCGCAACAAAAAATCTGGGTTACTATGAAAAGAAGCTATTGAACGAACAGTTTATACGGATACATCATTCTACAATTGTTAATCTTGTAAAGATTACCAAGTATGTGAAAGCCGATGGAGGTAGAGTTATCATCTCGACAAATAAATCATTGCAGGTTTCAAGGAACCGAAAAGCAAACCTGATAAGATTACTAAAAGAGCTATGTTAACTGCTCTTTGAAATAAACCAGTTACCAGAAATAATGACAAGTTGTTAATTCATAATTGCAAAAGGCTATTAAAAGAAAGAGGTTACAATTGTAATTATTTTTTATCTCAAACAAGGGAGTACCATAAAAGGAGATTACAAATGAAAAAACTTCCTCTTTCTTTCATAGCAGCTTTATTAATTCCAAGTATATTATTAATCTCTTGCAGTGCTTCTCAACATGCAGGAATTACATACCAAACAAAACCTCCAATGGAAGAAACTAATGAAGCAATCTGGTTATCATATTGGCAGGATCAGTTTGATGCGTTTAAAGGTAATGTGGTTATGCCTTCAGCGGGGGAATACAACCAAAGTGCGGTTAATGCATATCAACGTTCAAAAATGGAATGGGACGAAAAAGTAGAAATGGCTAAGACAAATAGTTCCTTAATCCTGTGGGGGAGTATCATAGGAGTGTCAGTTTTGTTGTTAGTGATTGCAGTAGGTTCAGCTAGTCCACGTTAGGTATTTGCATCTTCATTGTACGAAGAATGTAAAATTGATGGAGACTCTTTTAAATCAATAGAGAAGCCAATTCACATTTACAGTTTTTTCCATGCCTAGAAATCAAATTTGTACCTTTGGAAAATCTTGGACTGCCAACAGAATTCAGTTTAGCACAAAATTATCCTAATCCGTTTAACCGACTATAATTCGATATGGAATCTCTAATACCTATTATATCACGATTAAATTATTTGATGTGTTAGGCAATGAGATTGTAGCTTTAGTCGAAGGTGAGCATTTACCCAGATATTACGAGTATCAACTTAATGCTTCAAATCTCGAAAGTGGAATTTATCTTTACAGAATGCAAGCAAGAAGTTTTTGTTGTTCAAAGAAATTTGTTTTGGTGAAATAAAACTGGTTTTATATATATAATAATTTCAAGGAAACAACCATCAAATTAGGACAATTTCAAAAATAAATAACTTGTTAATGAATATTTTATTCTTGAAACATAGAGATTACGCTTTTTACTCTTTTACCAAATTCATTTGCCTGGGGATTGATTTTAGGAAATCTTTCTTTACCATCCGAATAAAACAGGCCTGTGGAATAAAGTGTCCCAATTATTTCAGGTTTATTATCAATCGGGTAATCTTCTTTTTCCCATCTTGAAAGAATTATTCTGATATATGCTGCTCCGTAGAGTATGTTAAGAGAATCCTGTGCAAGCTTTGTTATTATTTCCTCTGGGTTTTTACTGATTAATAGAACTCCCTCATATTGTTTACCCGAATAATGAATACTTTTAGACTCGTTTAATTGTTTTTCTATCCAATATGCTGTTTTAAGCTTTATTTGACAAAAACCAATTGAACTATTAAAACCTGATTCAGCAATTAATATATCAAGTGCATCATCTCTCCAGTCATAATTTAATGTTCTTTCTGTATAAATAATTGCTGAGAGAATTTTATAATTGATGTTAAATTTTATTGATGCCTGCTTTATGAAATTACCTTTTTCTTTTATTTTTTTTAATGCTTCTTCAGGTTCTTCAGCAATAGTCGAAGTAAAAAAACTTAGGATTAATATAAGAAAAATAAAAGCCGGTCTAATCAGAGTAAACCGGCTCATATTGCTTTTTACAATCATTACTTAATCAGCATTAATTTTGCTGTTTTCTCAAACACTTCATTATTTCCATTAAGTGATTTTGCTTTAATTCTGTAAATATATACACCACTTGCTAAGGACTCTCCATTATTATTCTTTCCATCCCATGTTAAGTTTTGATAACCAGCGGATTGGTTATGTTTGGCAAATATTTTTATTTCTCTGCCCATTATATCATAAATGATTAATTCAATTTCTGAATCATAAGGCAAAACAAAACTTATTATAGTAGATGGATTGAATGGGTTGGGGTAATTTCCTAAAAGTTCATATTTAGTCGGAAGTGAAGTGAGGTTTTCATTATTACCAAATTTAAACTTTGGGAAAGTTATAGAAGTATCTATAAACCCATGAGCTTCCTTTGTTGACAGTGAATTTGGATAAAGCAGTTCTAATTGAGTTAAAACACTGAATGCACCACTCATACTTTTTTCTTCAAAAAGGTAGTACATAAATTTTTGAAACATGGCTATTTCTCCCAACTGTTCACCAGAATATTGAGTGATTATTTGATTAAGTTGGTTCAAACCATTAGAACCATTCATACCAGCCAAGATCAATCCTGCTGCAGTAATTATTTCTTTGTTCAATCCATTTTGCATCATCTCCGAAAGGTAACCTTTAAAAGCAATAAGATTATTTTGAATTCCTGCATTTGGATGTCTACTACCCTCCCATAAAATATCAAGTGCAAAGAAAGAAAGAACAGAATCTGGATATTCTCTTATTATATCCTTGCATATTTTTTGAGCAAATTCATTCTTGCCTAGATGTATTAAACTTCTTGCAAAACCAAGCTTTCTTTTTATTGACCAATTATGATCAAATATAACAGGAGTTACTTTCACTTTATCTTCAGTAAAATTGTATTGTAATTCATTATAAGCGATTTCTTCTGGATTGGTCAAAGCCATTTTTTGACTTTGCTGTGATGAAAGATATGGTGTATAGTCGATTGATGATTCATCCATTTCAAAAAATTTAGATGATGAAGGGGGAACAGTTCCCCACCAGTTTTTTTCAGCTTTGATATTGCAGATCAATTCTGCACGAATATTAAAATACATATTATCTATTTGATTATGACCTCCGTTGATGACACAATCCTCTTCTCCTAAAAAGGGATTAGAATTGTAATATGCTTGAATACCCGTATGATTGCCATAGATATTGTTGTGACCATATAGTTCGTAGTCACCTAAATAAGGCGAAGAATTTGTATTAGCAAATATTCCATAAGAACCATTATCATTATAAATGTCATTACCTCTCATATTGGGTGAAGATTTATAAAGATAAATTCCATAAGTGTTTGAATGAATGTTATTATTCAAAATAGAACTTTGCCCACCAATACTATTTGTATTATATAAATAAATTCCCTTATCACAATTCATCACCTCACAATTATTAATAGTAGAATGTACTGCATTAGCATAAATGCCATACCAAGCATTTTTTATAATGGCCTCAGAAATATTGGCTGTTGCTCCGGAATAAATTCTAATTCCATTTTGACTTCGAGAATCTTTTACTATAAAGTCAAAATTTATTTTACTATTTTCTGAAAAACCATCCGCATTAAGTGATCCATTTATTATTAGAGAAGATTTGTTCATAAAAAAAAGATTTGTACCCGGCGAAATGGTTAAAGTTACTCCATTATTTACAGTCACGTCCCCAAAAATATATTTAGTCCCAGACCAAGTTGTATTTGAAGATATAACTCCCCCAGATAATCGTTGAATAACAATTTCTTTAGATTGCCAATTAACACCATAAATACCATAATTTGAATTCCAATATGGTAAGAAAGATACTTCCCATTTATAGTTGGTATTAAAGTCTAAATAGTCCTTGACTACAAGAAAACTTTTATTCTCACCACCCCACAATGTTGAACCACTTTCAGATTGAACAATATAATTATCGGATATTCTAATTAACTTTAATGTGTATTGCAATATATCAGTAAATAAACAATCAAATTTATAATAAATTGAATACTCACTAACCTGTAAATTAACAGCATCTGCTCCAGGACAGTATCTTTTCATCCCATTAGTCATACTCCATCTATCATTAATTACAAAATCAATCATTACTTTTCCTGGATACGAATAACTGGAATTACATACGATTTGAGGATACGCAAAAAAATTAGTGATGCCCTTAAAAGAACATATATAATTACCATAAAAATCAAACTTATGAACAAGATCTAAGTTTTCATCAGATACCATTAAATCATGACTTGCATCAATTCCAATATCAGTTGGTTTAGATATGTTTGGTAACTTGGAAGGTATACCAAAAGTTGTAACAATTGTACTAGGAAGAATCCCAATCCCACCCGAAATAATAAGATTTTGTGAAGCATCAATAAATTGTATATAGTCACCAGTTGTTGTAACACGAGTCGGACAATTAATATTATAATCAATATTATTGACCTGATATTTATTGAATTCTTCAATTAAATTTCCATCAACAGCAAACTTTAATATAGATTTCCTTCCAATATCAGTCACTAGTATGAAGTCATCATTTTTATTGAATCCTAATATATTACTGCTGTAATCTATATCGTTTGGTTGAATCAAAATATTCGGATTAATATTCAATTCTACCGCCGAAGAAATGGAATTGGTTGCAGACGAGTAGATCAATTTTATAATTTTTTTAGCATACTGATCTAAAACAAATATTTCTCCAAATTCATTCACATCTATTGCAGTCGGTAAAAAAAACTTAAAATCATTTGAGTGGTCGCCATAAGATTTGATCTCCGTACTTCCACTTTCTGAATAAATAATCCTTTCCCAGTTTTTATCTAAAGCAAATATTGCAGTAGAAGAAGGGGGACTTGGATTTATTAAAAAAATTGCATAATCTATAATTGTACCCTGTGCGAATAGAGGAACTCCAAGATTTTGTTGTGTCACGTCTGAATTGATTTCAAATATACCACCTGTGGTAAAGGGATAACGAATAAACGTCTTATCACTATAGACAATGTTTACATTGTTATATTCTGTTTGAGATTCTTTATTATTAGGATTATCAATAATATTGAATACAGTTTGGTTCAACTTTTCAAGATCATCAAATCTCCATTCTTTACCCTTCTTTAGATAAAAAGTATTTTTTATTTTTTTTGAAATGCTATTTGAATTAATAATATCTAATAAGCAATTAACAGATGCAGAATTACTATTTATATTGATTTCTTGTACATATATTTTGATATTCTCTTCAGGCATAATTGAAAAGTAAGAAGTTTTTTCATTTTCTTTAATTCTATTTGTTGTAATCAAACTTAAAAGTTTGCTATTTTTAGAATTAATGGAGTTCTCAAGAATATTAATATTATGGTAAATCAAATCTTTTTCTGAATCCTCATTTTGAATATAAATTGCAGGAATTTCCTGACTATTAATATGATTAATGGGGATTAAGAACAATAGTAAGATCTTATATTTTAGTTTCATTTGTTGCTCCTCCTTTTATTAAAACCCATATTTTTTTAAATCTTTGGTCCAATAGTTTTGTTGGCTCTTTAAAACTTTTAGAATGATGCTTTCAGGTTCTTTTTTCTTCAATAAATTTATTATCTCTTCTAATAAAAATTCATTACCTTTGTTTTTATAATCGTAAATTCTGTGGAATAAGTTATAAGCCGCTTCACAGTTAGGATATTTTATTATAAATTCTTTGTATAAATCCATAGCTTTGGGTCTAAGGTTTCTATCTTTTTCCTCATTTGCAATCGCATAGTAGAAACTGTTTGTTTTAAGAAGTTTATAAAAAAATTCTTTATCGTAGAATGATCCCTTATACTTTTCAAACAAGGTTTCGTACTTATTTAATGTAGCTGGATTTTTCAAATCTTCTTTTAAATCTTCAAAAGCTTGTTTTAATGAATCTGGGACCGAATTGATTTTAATGGGAATTTTATTTGAAATGTAGGTCGTATTATATAAATCATAAGAGATATAATAATCATAATTTCCCTCATCCCAGTAATACCAAGGAAAACCCGGGAAAATGCTTTCTTTATTATGTGCAATAAAGTTTAAAGGATTAACTAAATAAACATAATCTTGATGTGGAGGAATAAGTACATATGAGTATTTATAATTTGAATTCTTATTGTCAATAGTTCTTGACTCTTCATAAGAATATAAATGATGATCTGCGGCTCCTAACTTGATTGTATCGGTGCTGTTGTTTTTCACTCTTACAAGAACATCAACTAACTCACCTTTTACATAATCATTTTTGCTTGATTCAATATTAACTTCAAAGATATCATTATTTAAATGAGCATTTTCATTTATTGAAGTAAATAAATCTTTAGAAGGTTTAGATGAATTTTCTCCATATGGTGTATATTGTTTCAATTCCCATGATATATTCATTCCACGTTGTAAATGTCCTTCGCAAAAGCCTAAATAATCAAAAATGTTTATTGTTTCGTTAATTGGGTTGCCGCTTTGATTTCTCTCATATGGAGAAATCATTACACATTGGCTTTTATTATCACCATTATGCCATTTTTCATGAGTAGCTTCATCAGTAAATTCAGCACACCATAAATGAGCGATTTCATGAATAGAAGTGGCAGTTATACAGGTATTTTTATAATTAGTAGACCAATTATCTGTTATTTTTTTTACAAATACATAACTCAAAACAGGCTGTTTATATTGTCCATTAATCCAACTTTGTAACGTTACACCTTCAATACTATTATCAACAGGACCATTTACGATGTTATAATTTTCTACATAAAATAGTAATCCATTATTCGGATACTCATACGAATAAGTTGACATTGCCAAGAGAGTATTTTCAATATCTGGATATACTTTATTGTAAGCATAAATTATAATAGGATTAGAATCAAATGTTGTTTGAGGATCTCTATCCCAATTTACAACTTGATTAGTTAAATCCGAGCTTTTTAAATTCACAGTAGTTGAAACATGCATTTTTTCAAAAGCCAATTTGATTCTTTCTTCGGTGAAGCTCATTGAATTATAGCTTTGTTGTTGATAAACATCCAATGTAAAATCTCGCGCGGTTAATGGTCCAACTTTAAAAGTAAGATTCTTAGTCCCTTTTGCAGTATATATATAGTTACCATTAATGAAATCTTCATTACCAACCTTCGCAACAACAGAATAATCTTGCTCTGTAGATTGTGAAGGAATGTACATATTTTTAATTTCAGTACCATAATAACCGGAACTTGTTATTTTATCAGAAAATATTGGCCCAAAATATTTATAATCATTCCAACCTAAACCAGAACATTCTGAGCTAAGGCATTCAAGCCAAGTAATATTATAATTCTCTCCGCTAGGAATTTTACCTCCTAGATATATTTTCCTATCTTCAGTTGAAGTGAAGAAAAATACATCATATTCGGCATCTATTTTTTCTGTAGAGAGATCATTTAACTCACCTGCTATGGTAATTAAATAATCCTCCTGTAAATAATTATTACTGCTTGGATTACTAGGATTGCTTGAACTACATCCTATAAAAAGATAAGCTAATAAAAAAACCAAAGGAATTATTTTTTTCATTTTAACCTCAAGAATTTTATTTGAAAAAATTATCTAATTACAAGTTTAAGTGAAACCCATACTATAAATATTTATTAATGAAAAAAGAATATAAGAACAAGAATAAAAATGAATACTTTTTGAAATTAAGCATAGAAGTAATTTTAAATAAAATACTCTCATTTTTCTTCCCCGTTCTTAAAAAATGGACAGTGACTATTCGTTATGCCAACGTAGATTTAATGTGCAAGCGATTTATTTTTTAATTTTATTTTAATCTTAAGTATTTTCTATAAAAATATCATTAGTACTTGTACTAAAAATATTAGAAAGTTTAGTATAAGTACTAATAAATAATTGCTAAATGTTAAGTCTTGCAATTTGTAAAAAGAAATTGTTTCAATAAATCAGAATTTGATAAAGAAAATTCTTAATTTTTATTTACAACAGAATAGGGATCTTAATAAAGAATATGTGAATCTCTTTTAATACTATTTTAAAACTCCCAAGTGGATTAAGGAACAGGATGTATTTAAGAATTGAAAAAGGTTATGAGGAAGCAAACAAAGAAGCCTGGTAATCTGTTTGATTTAAAAAAAAGAGAGGGTTAAGAATTCACCCTCTCAATTTCGGTACTCACATCTTTATCTTCATAATTTCTTATCATATTCATAATTCGATCGCAATTTTTTTTATCGCATCGCATCAAAAATAGAAGATGCAAGTCAATCAGAATTTTCAGGGGTTCCGTATACCGGAGGTATGAAGTTTCTTCAACGCTAAACAAATTTAAAACTTCAATCTCCAGATCATTCAGGTTATGTTCAAAAACATTTTCAATCATTTTTTAGTCACCAAAATCTTCCCCTAATTATACATCGAATCTCTAATATTCCCCTATACATTTACGTCCCAATAATTATACCTTTTTAAATAAAAACAAAAATTGATTTTAAGGAATATTTTATCTTATGAGTTGTAGTAGTGATACTACATGCAACGAAATATTTTCTTCAGTATTGAAATTTTTTCATCGGAAACAAATATAAATTGATATTATAATAATATTGTCTAACGGTAAAATGAAAAGAGTTGAGGTGGAGATTTTCTTTGGCATTCTAAAATATAGCTGTGGCACCGAAAAATTATAATAGCCATTGACCCGGTCTTTAATTTCCACCTTCGTCGCTTACTAACATTTTCTAATAATATATTTTTAGAATTTATGATTTTACTATTCTTTTTTCAGAACTTAAAAATCCCCTCAGCAATGCCAAGGGGATCATTTGGCACACTCTTACTTCAACAACATCATCTTTTTTGAAGAGACATAGTCATTAACCTGGATGCGATAAATATAAACTCCACTTACTAAATCAGAGGCATCAAACTTAATTTCATATCTTCCAGTAGACTTTTGTTCATTCACCAATGTCTTAATTTCTTTACCAAGTATATCGTATATCTTAACAGTTACAAAACCATCTTTGGGAATCTGATACTCGATAGTAGTCAAAGGGTTGAATGGATTTGGGTAAGCGTTTCCTAAATTATATTGTTCAGGAACTTGTTCTGATGATGTTATTTTTTTTAGATTCTCGAAATTATATCCAAGGTTAATTGCTGCAAATTTAGTTAGATCTTCTTCAGGATAGGCATTTAACATTATTGTAAAAAGTTCTTGTGCTTTTGTTATATTATTTTCAATATCCGCATAGTAGGTAATCAAATCATAGAGTGCAGCTAATGTATTAGATGAGTTAGGATAATTAGCAACTATTTCATTGTTATAGTAAATCATTTTATCAAAATCATTTGATAAAGCTTTTTCTCTTGCAAGTAATCTAACAGCAAATGGCCTTAAGGAATCACTTTTTACCCTGTTGTAAACGTTTGTGAGAACTATATTAAGTCCTGTATTTATTGAATCCCGATGTATACTATTTGATGCAAATTCATAAAAACTTAAAAGAGCAAGGGGTGAATATTTACTATTAAACTTGCTATTTATAATAACCAATAACAATTCCTTTGCTCTTTGCAGATTACCTCTTCTTCCTTCAGAAATTGCTTCCCAGAATAAACTGGATGGATCTCCTTCTACCAAATTTGAATTTACAAACGATGATTTATTTTTATTATTGCAACTTGGGTTTGGATCTGAATCCAAAGGATACCAGGCTAAAATCCAGGAAGTACCATCTGCATAAATTGCTGGATCATAAATACCCCAATAATTATTGCATGCGTAAATACCGGAATTTGTTCTTGCTTCCATATCAGGAAGATCACTTCCAAATATACTATTGTATCCGCCATCATAGCCATATCCTGCATATACTGTTGAATAATTTTCAGCCTTGAAAAGAGGAGTTGAAGCACAGGTAATTGCATTATATCCTAACCAATCGTTTTGAGGATCAGCAAAATTTGGTGTTGCGCTTGAACTAATGATAATGCCATGACTGTTATCGGTAATAAGATTATTATGTACACCATATGGAGCAGCATTATTTAAAAGCATTGCATAGCCATTACCAGTAATATTATTATCATACCAGTACAAATAATAATTAGATGGAATGTTATCAGCTTGTATTCCATAATTTGTATTATTCAAAATATAATTTCCATAAATTGTGCCATGTGAAGAATAAAGCTTAATACCTGTTGGATTATTTTGAATCGTACAGCCTCCTACAGTAATAGTTGAACCAGTAAGAGCTGAAATTCCATATATAGAATTATTTGTTATAGTAGTACTATAAATAGATATATGAGTACTTGTAGTTAAATAAATGCCGCATTGTGCATCTTTTATTGTTGAACCTTGAATAGAGCCGCTGCTATTTGCATAAAAACTTATACTATTCCAATATCCTGGAGAACCATTCCCCTGAAAAGTAACACCACTTACTGAAAGTATACCATAAACTGAAAGTTTCTTCCCTGAAGAAAATGTTAATGTTGATCCAGAAGTTATAGATAAAGTAATACCTGCCGGAACTGATATATTATTTGTTATAGTTTGTGAACCGGTTACTATAACTGTTTGCCCTGAAGTTGCATTTGATAAAGCAGCCTCGATAGTAGAATAATCTCCGGGTACGTGTAATAAATTCCACTTTTCATAATATTTAAGATTAGTTGTACCTTGTTGCCAGTATGGACAATAATTATATGCATGTTGCATTAAAGGTAAAACTCCCCATTTTGAAATGAATATTCCAGCTTGAGAAGTTTTGACTGCTGAATGATTTGCTTGATAATCAGGGCGATAAGAAATTTTTGAAGCTGCCGTTTCTGTAGATCTTTCGGTATAACTTCCATCCCCCCAATAAATGTCTTCAGCTGTGTAAGTACTATAACCTATCCATACATTGTTTCCTCCTTCTGATTTACGCCACGCATAACCATGACAATTATATGTTCTTGATGCATTTGCTAATAGCGTGGCATTTGGATAGTTAGTTGCTACCCATTGGTTCCAATAAGCAATATCTCCTTGAGGCATTTCATCTGTTATATATGTATCTAGGACAGTTGATCCATTAGGAGTATAGATTGTTGTTGGTGAATCTGCAAACACTTTACCTATAGTCAAAATAGTAAAGGATATAGCAAGATTAAATAAAAACTTACTAATAATATTCATTTTTTCCCCTCTAATTATTTTGTTTTAAATATTGTACTACTTGATCTAATATATCATTAACTAAACTTGCGTCAGGTAAGATAGCATCTTTAAGAAATATTTTTAATTCTTGATTCTCTGAAACTTTACTATTGAAAGAAGAGAAGTTATCTATCAATAAGATACGTCCTGCCAATAATCCAAGATTTGCAAAACTTAGAATACCATAGACATCAGGATATTCGCCCTTCAACTTAGCTTTCTCAATACATGTGTGCAGTAACAAAATTCTTTGTTCTCTTTTAATTGACGTAAGTATACTATTTTGTGCTAATAATATTTCTAAATAATAAAATTTTGCCGCATAAGCTCCTTTTTCTTCGAGCGCCCAAGTCTGATCTATTTTTGCAGGATTCAAATCACTATACTTTTCAAGTAATTTTGTACCCCTGTCTTCTCTTTTTAATAGCTCTTGCAGTCCATTGAATCCTGAAGTAACAGATTCAAAACCTTCTTGCAGCTTATCAAAAGCGAAAATATCACCATACAAGGGGTAATTCAGAACCGTTTCTATTAAACTATTTGTGGTAAAACTCTTAAGAATCGAGATTGGTATCTGACAGGCATTTTGCATTTCAATATGAGAGGATAATGCCTTCCATTGTTGTGTCCCTGGCTTAATTGGATAGTCATATCCTTTATTATTTTGCTGTGCTTGAATTGATAATGAAAAGATTATAATAAACGTTATTAGAATTTTCATATTATTTTCTCCTCTGTTTATTTAACTAATTTTGTTTTTTATTAAATGATACCAGTATTTAAAACATTATTTGTATAGGAATTTTATTTAAAGAATTAAAAATCCAATAGGTACCATCATTCTTCATTATAAGATTTTCATAACCTGAATGAATTAATACTACATCGGTAAGTCCTTCAATTTTAATTGGAATATTTCGACTAATTAGTGTATCTCCGTGTTGTCCTTCAAATCCCCAGAACCAAACTGTTCCATCTTTTTTAAGGGCTAAATTAAAATCATAGATTGAAGAAACTGATGTTATATCATTTATTTCTTTCACTTTTATTGGTACATCAGAATCGTCATATGTACCATTTCCTAATTGTCCTAAATTATTAGATCCCCACGCCAAAACTGTTCCATCTTCTTTTAATGCTAAAACATGCCGGTTTGGAATCCCAGAAACAGAAACTATATCACTCAAACTATCCTGCACATAATTTTCAGATAACAAATCATAAATTTTTCCTTCATCACTCAGAGCAATGTTTTTCCAAATAAAAACTATATTAGGAATATTTAATCTTATAGGTTCTTGAGCAATAGTCGGCGTATACCAATCCATTTTTATTTGCCATACGGTTGCATCATCTTTCAACAAGAAAATAAAAATATCATACATTGTAATAGTTTTGATTCCATTAAGTTGTGTTATTTTGATTGGTATTGTTACATTTGTATCAATATCTGGCGGACCAAGATATGTTTCAATATTACCCCAGAACCAAACATTACCTACTTTATCTACCGCAACTGCAGCACCAATAAATTGATCCATTGAAATAATGTCATTTAACTTTAAGGCTTGGACAGGGACATTACTATTTATTGTTGTGCCATTCCCTAGAGTTCCAGCACCATTAAAGCCCCAAGACCATACTGTACCATCGGGTTTAATAACACTATGTACTACATCAATAGACAATTGACCATACCATTTTGTTTTTATATTGTTTATAGGATTTGTCATTTGATCTTTACACGAAAGGAACAAAATAGAAAATATAATTAGATAGAAAAGACTAAATACACCGACCGAATTTTCTTTGTTAGGATCTTCACTCATGGTACTCTCGTAAAAAATTTAAATAACATAACATATAAGTTTAACAGTAATTTATAACTTAATTCCATCTGAGGATACTCGACAAGGCTTAATTATTTATATTGCTCATAGCTTATCACCTCCAATCATTGATTTAACGGGATTAAAGTTTTTTTTAATAAGAATGTTTTCAGTGAAAATTGACAGATAAAAATAAGTCCACTTGCTGATAACTCCCTTTTATAATTAAATCCATTCCATTTTACATTATGATAATCCAATAGAAAAAGAAATAATTTTGTTTGCAAATGTGAAGAATTTTTTATTAGAAGAAGGTTTAACCAAATTAGAGAAGATTTATCAAATAAATTCATAAAATCCCCTTTAGAAACTATTTAATTAAAATCTACAAAAAATTTCCAATTTATTTTATCTCATTTTAATTTTAAGTATTTTCTACGGAAACATCATTAGTACAAATACTAATAGTTTCACTAAACTTTAGTACATGTACTAATAAATAGTTGCCAAATATTAAGAATTTTTTTAATAATCAGAATTTGACAAAGAAAATTCTTAATTTCTATTGACAACTGAAAAGGGATCTTAACAAAGAATGTGTGAATCTCTTTTAATACTATTTCAAAACGATGATGACCTTTCAAAATACTTAAATCATTTCCTCAATATTTACAATCCAATTTTTATTTCGATTGTAGTCTTTCTCATTATTCTAACCCTGATTTATCTTTCTTATAAGAAGGTATATAACCCACTATTGAAGAAACACAAAAGAGAGTATGAAGAATATGAAACCAACACTGCAAAACTTCTTGCGTTATTCTCCGAACTCGATCCAAATCCGATAATCAGAATTGATATTGAAGGTACAATAGTAAATCTTAATAAAACCGCTCAAAAGATATTCAATAATGTAAAGATTAATAAAAGTAAGATTGATTCAATTATTACTAACATCGATTTTAATATTAAAGAGTCAATAAAAAAGGATGTGCAATTTGCAATACCCCAAAAAATAAGTGATAGATACTATGAAATAAACTTTCACGGGATATCATTCTTAAATATGGCACAACTATATTTTTGGGATGTAACGTTAAAAACAGAATATAATGAGCAGATGAATAGTTACCAGCAATTGCTTAAAAATACTTCTGTTCTTTTACAAAAAACAATTGATGAAGAACGAAACAAAATATCTCAGGCTTTACACGATTCGGTAAGTCAGAATTTACTTTTAATAAAATTAAATATTAGTAATTACAAAAAATTTATACCATTAGGGATTGATGAAACTGAATACCGGCATACACTTCAGATATTAGAATCCACTATTTCATACATTAGAGAGTTGGCACATAATCTAAAGCCTCCGAATCTTGATGAACTTGGATTGCTTACAATCATCAAATCGATGTGTCGGAATGTTTCAAAGGAATCCGGATTGAAATATCAACTTAATCTTCCTGAAGATTCAGATGGATTATCAAGAGATTTGCAATTATGTATTTATCGAATTATTCAGGAATCGCTTAACAACATAATACGATATGCAAAGGCAAATGAATTCACAATTAGTTTATCAGAAGACCATGACACAGCTTCGCTTTTCATCTCGGATGATGGAATCGGATTTAATCCTAGGAAATTACTCAATGATAAATATGTGTCCGATGGTTTAGGTATTATGAATATGCAGGAAAATGTTGAGAGATTAAATGGAACTTTCCAGATTGATTCATCATTAAATCAAGGAACGAACATAATTATAACTTTCGCTATTAAAAATAAAAAAGATGAGACAAAATCAGAGTATAAGAATATTAGTAGCTGACGATCATTCGCTATTCAGACAGGGGGTTATCAGACTATTAAAGGATAGTAAAAAAATATTTGTTGTGGGGGAGGCAAAAAATGGTGAAGAATTTAATCTTGAAATATTTTAATTTGGCACCAGATTTAATAGTGGTAGATATTGCTATGCCGGGAATTTCAGGAATTGAAGCAGTTGAAAAAATTATAGCGAAAGATCCTAATGTAAAATCACTCTTCCTATCGATGTATGATGCCGAAGAATATGTCTATAAGGTTTTTAAAATAGGTGGACTTGGTTTGGTTAATAAAAATATTTTGAATGAAGAACTCTTGCTTGCAATAGATAAAGTATATGAAGGCGATAAATACTTTGGAGCTAAATGGACTGAGGAAAGCCTTGAACAACTTTTGAATGATTATGAAGCAAGCCATAAAGAAAATAAATTAGATGAAACTAAACTTAATTTTAGAGAAGAGCAGGTGTTAAAGTGGATTGTTGAGGGAATAAAGAGTAAACAAATTGCAGATAAATTAAACTTAAGTAAAAAAAGTATTGATTATTACAGAGCTTCATTATTAAGAAAATTGAGCTTTAAGACCCAAGCAGAGTTAATAAAGTTTGGTATTGATTATTTTAATGCTAAAAATAAAAATTTAATCTAAAATTCAAATATTTTTTAAATTGATTAGTACAAGTACTAAACACAAAATAAAGATTTTTCTATATATTTAATTTGATGTGGGGGAATCCCACATGAATAAAATCAAACTAAATATCAAAAATAATCCTAAGGGGTTTTGAAATGGCACGATATACAAAATTTTTTCTTTTCCTTTTATTAACTCTTTTCTGTTATTCATCAATTTCGGGACAAGGACAATTATTCAGCAGAGAAGTTGCTAATCAGAAATTTGGGCCGATCCTGCAATCTGTTGATATACCGATAAGTACTTTTCTTATTTTTACAAATCAGTCCAACGTTAATCACTTGATGTTCAGGATTAGTAATAATCAGGCGATTATACTTGATGGTCAGAGAAATGTACTGTATCCGGCAGGGTCACAAGTTAATTCAGAAGATGTATTTACGGTTTTCAGTATCTCTGTGATAAAAGAACTGTTATCAAACAGCAATGGATCATTTGTAAGCATTGAACAGAGGGCCGAAGTATTATCAATTTCATTTGACCAGAAGACAATGGAGGTGGGGTCATTTTGTCCTCCAATTTGTCCATAGATGGATTTAGCATTACTATAATAATTGATATTTTTCAGTATTTGTCTGGATATTTCCAATATTCAGACAATATAAAACCAGAATTTTCTATTTCTTCTTTATTCTTGGTTTATCAGACCCTATTAATTTAATTTGTGTTCAAGTATTTAATTTTAAACCGAGGTTTAATACATAGTATTGCTGCCCTTTTACTTTTTTATTCATTGAATTTCAGAGACAATTTGAAACTAAAGTTATCATATTCCGATGTTTTAGTTTTATTATTATTTATTGCTGCTACTTACTTTTTTATAGATTTAACTTACCTTGTTTTGATTATTCATTTTATTATTTTGGCTAAATTCCTGCAGATAGTCATTATAGATGTTCATCAAAAAGCAGAATTAAATATTTTTTATTTACTCCTTACCTTTTATGAAATCTCTGTTTTAATTAAGATAGTGGAATTTCTAAATGGATCTAATTTGGGAGTACTCTTTTTCTATATTACTCTGGCTTTTGAAATTCTAATTGCCATCTTCTTCACAATTTTTAAAGAAAATAATCCGCGTCTGATACTAAAACTCAAATCATAACCATGCTCAAATAAAAATCATTAGTACAAGTACTAAAGTTTTTAAGAATTTTTAGTATAAGTACTAATGATAATTTCAAAACTAATCTTTACAATTAAGTCAAAAATTTTTATTAAACAAGAAGGTTACTGGCTTTGGCTGAACGAAGAGTAATGCAAAGTAAAAAGGATTTAAATGGAGATATCCTGTCTATTTGTAACCACGGCGAACATTGGTCACCGAAATCTAAGGACGATGCTATCAGTGAAATTGAAAACAATATTCATTCCTATTATGTGGTTGTCGGTAGGGAGAGAGTAGAGATTAAAATTGTTGAAGGAAGCATGGGTAAATATTTAAGGACTGATCCTGATAAGACCACAAGAAATAATCTTGATGATTTACCGGATTGTTGAACATATGAATAATACACAAAAGTGGGCTGATTTTTTAATATCAGCCGTAAGGTATGAAGAGTTTTCTAATCATACTCAAATTACCCACTTAAAGATACATTCTGACGACGGGATAAAGGTAAGTGGGGGGTCTACCTGGACAAGGGAAGAAGTAATTGCTGCACTTATGAACGGAAAGACTTTCATGACTATTTTCAAAGATATTAAAGGTGGCTGGCAAAAGGGTAAAGAAGTCCTTTTAAAAAAGAAAATGGCGAGTATATCATAACTGATGATAATAAGGTTTATACAGACTTATTGAATGGCGTACAGGAGTTATAGTATTCAGAGAGACTTGGGTTAAAAATAAAGTTAATCCCTCTTTAATTAGAAAAGAAATACAGTAATGACTACTTCATAATTACTATAAGAAGTCATTTATTAAATGTGAGTTATGTACCGAAGGTGTGACAAGTTAGGATTTAAGAATAAATAATCTGTTCAGGATTTATTGAGAGCAGCTCTTAGATCTTAAATGTTTCAGTGAATAAATATCATTAATAGCTACCAAGCACAAAAGCATTTTTGAAAAAGAATCAGAAGGGTTATATGGAAAAAGCAAAAATTACAATTAAAAAATTATTTCTCATTTTAATTATCCTTCTGAGTGCTTCTCTTTCTTGTACAAAGACTGATGAAGTTACAAACTCTTCCGGAGATTGCGTTAGAGTTGGAGCCATTTGTAATGATGGAACTAGATCGAATGCCACTGGTTCTGGTGCCTGTTCACATCACGGAGGTGTAAGGGAATGGATTTGTCAATAACTCTATAGAAATAAATTATGATTTGTTTCTTTACAAGTTATCCATGTAGGTTAGTAAATGGGTCCTAACAAAAGCAAAGGTTTTACAATTGTTATTACTGTTCTCGTAGTAGTAGTTGTAATGATAATTATTTTTAATTATGGAACCATTGTAAAGACTATTTACCCTCCTGAACCGGTTATCGTGAGTCAGGATGTCAGCGATGAATCTTCAAGACTATTTGAATATAGTGCCAAAGTTCAAGCAGTAATTCGTAATGATGGCGGGGATGGAGACATTGTTTTTGAAGCTACGGTTTATCAAGCTGGAAATTCCTGGACTAAATCAGTAAAGAAGCATTTTACCTCAAAAGAAACCGCTACAATGGAATTAGTTTTTGATGAGGTAAAACTACTAAATGGTAAAATACAAAGCTCAACAAGAGTTTATTCTTTTGGTAAATAAACATTCATTATAGAACAATTGGAGATATCATGAAAAAATTTAAATTACTTTCACTTCTTCTTATACTATCACTTATTTTAAGTGTGGGTGCAGTTCAACAACAAGAGACAAAATTTGTTGGAAGTAAAAAATCTGATAAGTACCATTACACCTGGTGTAGATGGGCACAGAAGATAAAATCTTCAAACCTTGTTACTTTTAATTCTGTGAAAGAAGCATTAGAGGCGGGGTATGTTGCTTGTAAGGTTTGTAGACCGCCAAAAAAATAAACAAAATGTTTCATTAACAAATAAATAAGAGGTGTAAAATGAGTAGAGTAACTCCATTTCATTCTAAAAAAGATTCCGATAGAAAAGTCTATCATGATAATAACAAATGCACAGAAGGGAATAATATCGAAAAAGAAAATCGTCAATCCGGGACTGATAATCGTCCTCTCTGTGAACATTGTAAACGTCTTGATGATGCTGGGCAGTAATTTAGCTCTGAAAAGACAAATGAGAATAGGTAACAAGTTAAATCCTTTTAAATTGGAAGTAATTAAAAACTCCTCAAGTCATTTTGAGGAGTTTTTAATATGTCTTTTCACTTTAATAAATTTTGCCCCTTCGTCAGAGATCTTTTTGCAAATCAAACACCAAATAATAGCCGATTCATTTTCTTGACAAGAGTCATCTCTGCCGTGGGGTGTTACTTTTTTACAAAAGTTACAATACTGGTCAAACCAATCTAAATATCCTGACATTTTTATCTCCTTTTTTGAAATTACTGCTATCAATAATAAAGGACAAAATTAGTTTAGTAATGGAGGGATTAATTGCTTAAGAGGTACTTTAATTTATAAAGGAAATAAATCAATGTGAATTCATTTAGAAATGAAGTAGTAAAATGTATAAGCCGCAGGGATTAAAAATCTCAGTTTTACCATACGAAATCCTTTTCCAAAGTTCAAAAATCTTTATTCAATGTGATGGTGCATTGCATTCTGAATATACCAGGGGAGCTATTTCTATTCTGAATCAGGCAGGCCATTTGAACTCTTAATTACTTATCAAAATTTATTATCTAAAAAATAAAGGAGGAATTATGCGTGATATAGTACAAACATCTATGCAGCTTGATCAACTCAAATGTTATGATGAAGGTGACGGTTGGGGAAATGCAGAACCTTATCTTTGGACAGTATTTTTTAAAATTGATGGAACGACAGTTCGGTTGACCGATGAATTGAAGCTTTCTGGATCTGCTACAGTCATTACGACCCCAGGAAGTCATGGAAATCTTGGAACATCAGATGTAGATGAGGGAGATATTGTAACAATTCCGGATGCTATTGGTTTTTGGTCAACAACTTTAACCCCCATACCTGTTCCTGCTTCGTTGAAAGCTTTAGGAATTGATGACTATCCGGCTGTAGCTGGCATTATTTGCATCCTAATGGAAGAAGATAATGTTAGCGATGATGGTGCTGAAGCTGGTCACGATGCTTTAAATATTGCAGTACATAATGCATTAAATGAAATTATCGCAACCAGAAGTATTTCAAACCAAGATATTACAGATCAAGAAATAGATTCATACTTAAGTGCAATAGAAAATGCAATAACTAATGCTATAAAGGATGAACAGAATTTTCTGGAAAATATTTGGAGTTGGTTGAATCCTGATGACAAAATAGGATCAAAAGTTTGGCAATTTACGCAAGATACACTACTGAATGATAATCCTACTGAATTAAAAAAACGCTGGAAGAGTGAGGGTGATTGGGAAATTTTTGGACATATTGATACAAGTGTTTTATGCCCCGCCGATGCTGTTCAGTCTATAGTAGAATTTTTTAATGAAGTGTTTGGCATTGATACTCGCCAAATGAGGGACTTCCGGGATAAAGAATTTTATAAATATAAGGGACTTCATCCTTGGTGGACTCTAATTAAACGAAACACTCCTCAATTGGCTTCTATTTTAATGAAAGATAAAAATTTAAGAAAATCTGTAGTTATGTTGATGTCCGGAGTTAATGAAGCACTTAAAAATAGAAATAAAATAATTAATCCTAAAAATTGGAAAGCCGTTGAACAAATAATCACGAAGGTGAATGATTACAGTAATAGAAAATCTCGAATTGATTTAAGCCGGGCCCTTGACGTCATTCCTCATCTTCAGGGAAAAACAATTGATCAGATAATTCAGGTACTTTCTGCGGTTCAACCCGCTCGACATCCAAAATTAAATAAAATAAGTAAAAAACTAAAACCAAAACGTTTAATGAAAAAACGAACTTGAGATAATTTAAATAATAATGAAACCATCAGAATTTCCTTGAGGGGTTTATGGATTAGAGTTAGGATATTAATCGTAAAATTCGAATTAATGAAAGTAGGATTAGGAGACCGGGATTTACTTCCTTAAGAACCGAGTAACCGGGTACAGGGGAAATTCAAGCAAGAGCATTAGAATTTATTCATCTTACCTTTTTATCAACAAAAATAATATCGCTTTTCCTATATAAGCATTTGAAAAAACTCAAACACAATAACTCTTATCAATAGATTACAATATGGAATTAAAAAAAGGTAATAAACATCATTTAACGAAAAGAGAAATAGAAATTTTGGTATTAATAGGAGAAGGGTTCAACAATAAGGAGTTGGCTAAAAGATTATTTATTTCTTTAAGGACAATAGAAGTACATAAAAATAATATTGTAAAAAAATTAAATCTTAAATCTGCATCTGAATTACCTCATTATGTTATCCTTCACGAAAACAACTTAATACAAAATAATAAGGGGAAACCCTTATTGACTTTTTATAAAGTCCTGGATAGTATTTAATAGCCTTTCTAAATATTATCTTTATTCCTATATCCATTGCAATATGATGGATAGGTAGTTATTAGAGATAAAATTCATAGAGGTAAACTATAATTTATATGAAGAATAATTAGCAGAAATAAATAGGAAAGTTTATGAATAATACACAATTCGATTATCTAAACAATATGCAGTTATATGAAAGTCAGGCAAGAATAGTTGAAGTTAAATCGACAGAAACTGGAAAAAAAGTTTTGATTCTTGATAGAACGATTTTTTATCCTCAAGGAGGGGGGCAACAATGTGATGTTGGAGTAATATTTTCAGATGTATTTAATTTTAGAGTTGATTCAGTTTATTACCTGAATGGAATGATATATCATGAAGGTTCATTTACCTCAGGTGAACCAACTAGTGATTCAGAAGTAAATTTAAAGATTGACAGTGAGAGAAGAAATCTAAACTCTCGGCTTCAATCTGCAGGTCATTTACTACTTAATGCAATGAATAATGTTGGACAAAAATTAATTGCCGTAAAGGGATACCACTTTCCGGATGGACCCTATGTTGAATTTTCTGGAAATATTCCAGAAGAAGAAAGAGTGTCTTTACTAAACAAACTTCAAATTGAAGTTAATCGATTAATTGAATTAGATATTCAAGTTACTTCTTTTATTGTTTCTCCCGAAAAAGTATTTGAAATTTGTAAAAATGTACCTCAAAACGTTCCATTTGATAAACCTACGCGTATAGTAACAATAGATGATTTTAGCCAACCGTGTGGAGGGACTCATGTTATTTCAACGAAATTTTTATCTGGAATGAACGTGGAAAAAATTAAATCAAAAAAAGGAAATGTCAGAATATCCTATTCATTTAATTAGTAAAAAGTTAAAATTTTTCTGGATATGGAAAGTATTTCTGAAATCAAGAACTATAAAAAAGCACACGATGAACTTTATCGACGCTGTGTATTAATTCTAAGTTCTCTCAAGCTTCTCATTCCCAAAACTGTAGATTTGAATATGGATAGAAATACACAAGTTAGTCCTTTAGGTGCTAAAGACTTAAAATATGCAAAAGAGTTGAATAATGGATATAAAAAATGGATTAATAATTTTATATCTGGTCATAAAAGTATATTAACAAAAACAGATATTAATTTATTAATTGCAAATAGAATTGAAGTTAGTAGCTATATTTTTATGAGACGAAGGGGGCTGGATGTAACAATTAAAATGTACCGAGAGTTTTACAGAAAGGAATTAAAAGATTTACTTACGCAACAAATTGCTATATGTGATGGGGTTATGCTCTGTAGGAACAAAACTAAGGTAATAAGCAAAAAAAAATATTGGCAAAATGTGCCACTTACAATTGGAGTGGAAGAAGAATACCAAATAGTTTCAAAGAATAATGGTTGGGATTTAACTCAAGATGTAGACAGAATACTTGATGCGCAAAAACTACTTGGATTAAAAGTTGGTCGTGAAGTTTATAAATCTCAAATTGAAATAAAAACAGATATTTGCTCGAGTATTAGCGAACTTAGAAAAAATGTTATTTATGCACGAAAGCATTTGTTTAATAATTTACCCATTGATCTTGCTGTAATATCTGCAGGGACACATCCATTCTCCAGTTGGAACGCTCAAAAAGCAAGCAATACTGCCCGTACTAAAATGTTTATGCACGATATGCAGGATGTTGTTCGAAGATTGGTTACTTTTGGATTACATGTACATATTGGAATAGAAGATAAGGAACTCGCAATTCAAATAATGAATGCGTCAAGATATTTCTTACCGTTTTTATTATCAATGAGTGCAAATTCCCCTTTCTGGGGTGGAAGGTTAACGGGATTGTTGTCCTATAGGAGTACTATTTTTTCAGCACTTCCGAGAACAGGGATTCCGCCTACTTTTTATGACTACCACGAGTTTCAGGAGTATATTGATTTAATGCATCAAACCAGGTCATTTGACAGCAGTGGATCAAATGATCCTAGAAAAATCTGGTGGGATGTTAGAATACATCCAAAATTTCCGACTTTGGAATTTAGAATTTTTGATGCTTGTTGTAGAGTGGAAGATACGATTTGTATGGCTGCAATATGCCAGGCACTAGTGGCTAAACTTGCTAAATTATTTTATTATGGAATAGAATTTCATATTCCAAAGAAACATATAATTGAAGAAAATAAATGGCGCGCTATTCGTTACGGTCGGGGAGCTAAATTTATTGAAGATAAAACAAAACAGGTTGTCACATCCACTTATAAATGTCTTCAAATGTTGGATTTTGTTGAAGACGTTATCCCAATATTGAAATCAAAAGAAGAAGTATATCATGTACTTAAAATTGCAAAAAATGGAACAGGGGCAGATGGGCAAATTAAAACTTTTCGAGAAAAAGGGAATACTATTTCAGTTGTTAAATGGTTAGCAAATCAATTTATTAAATAATGTGTAGAATGATTTTATCAATAGGAAGATTTAATGTAGGCAAGTTAATTGAGGCTGCTACTACAATGAGTTATGGTAATAATTATGAACATGAATACTCAGGAAAATTAAACAATGGAGAAGCTCTGGTAAAACATAATGATGGGTGGGGGATGGTTTATTTAAAAGAAAATGGTAAATTTTTTAGCTATCACTGTAAATTATCAATCCAAAAAGATCCAAAGGTAAATCAATTTAGAAAAATAAATTCTAATTGTATTATTATTCATGTTCGTAATGCATCTATAAAATCAAAGAAAGGTATAGCTTTTACTCATCCTATTGAAAAACATATTCCCAGGTTAAATATCTTTTTTTTCCATAATGGGTATGCCCCAAATATATTTAAATTATTAAATAAACCCAATTCAAAATGGGATAGTCTGGATTTATTTGAATGGCTTATTCATAATATTAATATAGATCACATTAAAAGTTCCCTAGCTTGTAAACTAAAAAAGTTACCTTCATCAACCACAGCAGCGAATTTTATTCTTGTTTGGAACAAAAAAGTAATTATTTGTAATTGGTTTCCCAAAAATACCCGTACTCCAGAATATTATACCATGCATGGTTTTGTTAATAAAAAATTTAATTCTAATCTCATCAGAGCCAGTCGGATCACTTAAAGATATAGATATGTGGAAACCTTTGAAAAATCAATCTTTAATGAAAAGAACTTGTAACTGAGTTAGAACATTCAATAAAAAAATTGGGAGATGATTATGAACACAGGCACTACTCGAATTGGACAGAGACTTAAAAATAGTGAAAATTGGTTCGAACTTCTAAATGGAAATATTGATGCAATTCAAATTAAATCTTTTGCGAATTTAGGTGAATGTAAAGAAATAGTTAATTTTATAATAAATCATCCCCAAACAACCAACTATAAATCAGCAGCTAATATTATTCGTTTAGGGAATTCCCTGAACGATATTCTAAAAACTGGAGATTTTTCATTAGATTATTCAAAATCAGATATTCTTTATGAAACAATCGAGGTGAATTCAGTTACTTGTCGTTTAATTGGACTTATAGCATCAACTTGGCCTTTAGGTTTGGAAACCTATTTATATTTGGATACACCACTTCATAGGTTTATAGCTCGAAGAATTATCAATGGAGGAGCAGAACCACATGATGATAATATCTCTAAAGAATTACAAGATTCTGTAGCACTAACAGTACAAATTCAATTAGGCGTAAATCTTTATTTAGAAATGCCTGAAAATGGAGGTGAACTAGAAGGATGGAACATTAAACTCAACCAAGAAACCTACAATCAACTCAGAAATACAGATCCGGAATATAGATACTCAATCAAGAGAGACTCAATTGGAAAGCCTGATTGGGTTATTAAACCGGATATAGGAGATTTAATAATTTTTCAAAATAGCAAACTACATGCAATTCGAAAATCTGGAGGACCAAGAACAACTTTAGGTTTTTTTCTGGGTTTTATTGATTATAAAAAGCCATTCTTAATTTGGTCATAAACAGGCATTTAATCTAAAAATAAGGAATGTTTATAATTAAAATTTTAATTGTAAATCTTGGAGAATAAAACATGACAAAGGAAGAAATTCAGCAAGGAGTTAAGGAAGTAATTTCGCTTAATAGTAGATATTCAATTGATGAGATTAAAATTAATGATCCAATCGACAAATTTATATCTTCATTTTTTGGAGATAGATTGGCCAGAGAGTTAAAAAGAAAATTTTCAAAAATAAATACTACATCTATTAATAATGAACTTTTTACCTCAATAAAAAAAGTCTCAGAACTCATTAACAGTATAAAATCATATTATGAGGAAACATGAAATTATATTTAATCTTTATTATTGGATTATTAAGCTTTATAACAAACTACTCTCAAGAAAGAATTTTTTCAATTGGTTTTGGTGAAACTTTCGTAACTAAAGATTCAACTACTATTAACTTTTCGGTCAATTTCAAATCGTGTGCCTGCACAATCTGAAAAAGCTGGAGGTTACTACTTTGAAAGTCCGGTCTGGGGATATTATTTAAAACCAACATTAGATATAAATCTTGGAAGCTCCGTGACGAGTGCACCTAATAATATTTCAATCGGTGTACCCATTGGTTTAGTGTATGATTTCTCTAATAGAGAGAAAAGATTTCCTGGTATAGTTTCATTTTATATTGAAGGTTCCCCAGAAATGGTAGCTGATCAAAATATGCAAAATATTCTCTATTATTTTTCTTTTAAATCCGTATATAAAATATGAATCTACCTCTGAAAATGTTTTATTAGATATTATTGGTGGTATATCTAATGCCTATGGAGATAGAAATATATCTAGGAAGTAAAACAATAGTTATGGAAGATTTACAATCCCGCTATATTTGAAAATCACATTTTGGAACGCAATTTTATCAGAGGGACGACCCAATCATTTTTCTCCGTAAGGAGTCCTTTGGACATATCATCAAAAACCGATTTAATCATCGCAGGAGTAAATTCTTTAGATGACAAACCATATCGGCCGCCGACAATTTTAGGATAAGCGAATGGTAATTCGCCATTTCCAAACTTTTCCGAAATTGCATTTACAACATCAAGATAAAGCGGTTCGCCAGGTGCGCCCGGTTCCTAATCTCGGATTATATATTCCCGGACTGTGATCTTCAAAGAAGAGTAAAGGTGATTTTAAACCAATTAAAGTTTTAATAATTATTGACATTGACAGCAGTTTCTAATCAAATTAAATTTTACTTTTTATTTAAATACTGAATGATACTATCAATAAGAGGATTTTGTTAAAAATGAACTACATCCATTATGAAATAAATGCGGGTCCAAACAATATTGTTCAAACAACATTAGATAAACAAGCTTATGTTAGATTAATGGACTACTCAAATTATCAAAACTATCGACAAGGTAGTCAGTATAGGTTTTTTGGTGGTTTGGCAACTACATCACCATATAATATACGTCCACCGCATCAGGGACAGTGGAACCTTGTTATAGATTTAGGGGGCTATAGTGGAACTGTGCATGCTTCTGTTCAAGTCATTTAGAAAAATCTGTGTAATACCACTATGAAAAATGAAAGTGAAAATTCTCATAATATTCCTGAGATTAGAAGAGGAGTATATGCAAAACTTACGATTTATGAAGTTGAAGAATCAGAACTTGAAACATTAGCCCAAGGCTCGCCTGATTCTATATATCTTTCATTTTCAATTTTTTTATTATCCGTTGCAAGTTCATTTTTAATATCGTTATTAACAACAGAAATTAAAGGTAATATTTTTACTATTTTTATTTTAATAACGGTTGTCGGATATATTATAGGTTTTTTTCTTCTAATTATATGGAAGAAGAAAAAGAAGTCAGTTCCATCACTAATTAATAAGATTAAAAAAAGGCTCCCTCCCGAAGGAATTTCTGAATCATAAAGTCAAGTTTAATAACGGATAACTAATTATTATCGATGAAATCTACATATGAATTAGTGAAATTTAGGAATTCTAAAGATCCAGAATTTTTAAAAGCTCTCAAGCTTTACTCTGAACATATTGAAGCGGTTTATCGAACCGATTCAAAAGAAATAATGTATTGGGCAGAAAATTATAATAAAAAATATAATGACTCATTTTTTGCTTTGGGATTCTATTTAAATAATATTCTAATTGGGTTTTCTGAGCTTGCTTACTTTATTGAGGAAAGGATCGTTGTGGTTGACTATCTAGTTATTGATAAAAATTATAGGAAGAATAACACATTCTATGAATTTATTAATCACATTGAGGAATTTTTATCAAAGGAAAACATTGTTTTAGATTACATTTTATGTGAGGTTGGTTGCTATTTCGAAAATGCCGAGCCACCCGAATCGTCACGAAGTTTAATAAGGTTATTAAAGATTTCGGGTTTCGGGGTTATAAAGAGTAAATACTTTGTACCCCGACTAGGATTGACTAACTATGAAAGTGAAATGATAGCAGTTTTGATGATTTATACTCATGATAAGATCAAACAAATTAAAACGGATACTTTTTTAACAATAGTTAATACGATTTATTTTAAATATTACTTTCGGTGGTATAAAATTTTTCTGAAAGATGAGGAAATTGATAAGTATAGAAGTCTATTAGAAACGCTACTTTTAAAAGTGAAAAAGAATTTAGGAAATAAAGATATAATTGAAATAAATGGTTATAATAATATTTTATCTCCGAATACTGGCGATTTTAGAGTTTCTAAATTCAAAAAGGGAGTTAAGCTTATTACGTTTATAATACTTACAATTATTTGCCTATTGGGTATAGGAAGTTTAGCTTTTTATATTCAAAAAAACTTTGGAATTGATATTAACAGTCAAACATCCATCTTTACTCTTTCCCTTATTTTAGTAATATTAATCTCATCCCTAATATTTGAAAACAAATCGAATTTTTTTTCGAATCTACTTGAAAAATTTATTGACAAATTATGAATCTATAGGAAATTTCTTTTGTAATAATAAAACGGAATTTGAAGAGAATCTATTAATTATTGGAAAGTGGATTAAGAAAGGATCAAGAGTAGCAAATATAGAGGCAAGCTTTTCGTTTTTAATAATTCTATAAATTAAGGGTGATATGATATGACATTTATCGGTTCTGAGTATTTCGAATTTATACAACTCAATAAGGTTTTTTATATAAGTTTCGGAAAAATACCAGATCGTTTCTTTTGAACCATAATAAAAAGTTTCAACTAAAGTAACCCCCTTATTAAATCCAGTTTTACCTAAAAGTTCAAATGTTAAACTATTTTCAAATTCCAGGATAATATAACCTGAAATTTTAATAACTCTACTAAATTCACTAAACACAAATAATGGATCACAATAGTTTAACACACTTCCAACACATATTATTAAATCAAACGTCTTATCCTTAAAAGGTATTTGTTCAATATTACCCACAATTGAATTAGATATATTAATTAGTTTTTTTGCAGCTAAATCTATATGAAATAATTTTTGTCCATTTATATTATAATTATTTCCTGCTGAACCAGCATTTAGGATACATTTGTAATCTGATATGCCTATTTGAAATAAAGAATTATGAATAAAGTCAGCAATCATTTTATGGGTAACAAGATGCCATTTATCAGCCGGATTCCAAACTAAGTTCATTGAATTATACTTATCTGCAATATATTTTGGATCAATACTGGGCATCGATAATAATTAGTTATCGATTGTTAAAAAAGTAAAGAATTGAACGAATAATTATTACAGAATAAAATTTCTTCTAGGATGTTTAAGCAGAAGTATTTTTCTTTTAGGACCTTCATTTACTTGAGCATATATTTGGGTAGTAGTTATACTGCTATGTCCGAGAATATTTTGTATGTAACGAATATCAGTTCCATTTTCTAATAAGTAAGTTGCTACCGAATGACGAAACATATGTGGTGTGATGTGCTGAGTCTAGACCTAGTTGTTCAGTATATTTTTTAATCATTAATCTAATCGATTGATCTGTGAAACGGTTCTTTAGTCTATTCACAAAGAAATATTCACCCCTTAAAATATCTTCCCTATAAATATCAAAATAAATCTTTAAGGCAGTTAAAATATCAGGATGAGGTATTGGAATTAATCTTTCACGATTTCCTTTTGCCTATAATAAGTATAATTCCTTTAATGGATATTATATTTTTTAATTTTAAATTAGACAATTCAGAAACTCTAATTCCAGTGGCAAATAGTAATTCGATAACGGCTAAATCTCTCACGATAATTTTGTAAGAATTCTTTTTTTGTACTGAAAATTCATCTTTCATTTTATATAAATAGCGAAAAAGTTTTTTTATAACTCTTTAATTCAATAATTTTCGGCAGTTGTTTTCCTTCACTTATATTTAATCTTATTTTCCGGAAGGGGTTTATTACTATAATGTCCTCATATTCAAGATGATTCATAAAGGCTTTTAAAGTTGCAATCTTCCTTTTTATTGTCTTTGGTTTTCCTCGTTGAAAAATCTCTTTTAAGTAATTGCGTATAGCATTTTTATCCAAATCATTTACTCTCTTAATCCAAGGATATTTTTTTATAAATTCTAGAAATTGTCTTAAATCAACCATGTAAGCCCTTAGTGTAAGTGGACTAAGATTTTTTTCATATTTACAATGTGATAAAAAATTTTCGATGAGATTCTCTATTTCATCCATTTATTAATACCTTAAAAAGTTTTAATTCTTAACATAAAAGTTAAGAGAAATAAACGAAGAATCTATTGTCATCTTATAAAGATGGAATTTTCTTGAAATGGACATATTAAATATTAATTGATACAATAGTATATGTATTCTAAGATCATTTTATTAAAATTATATGTATCATTTATGAATAAATTAGGATTTATTTATGCTATTTTAGCTGCAACCACGTGGGGATTAGTTTACGTCCTAAATCAAAAGGTGCTTAATAATACTACACCACTAATTCTTATTTTTCTTGGCTCGCTCATTACTGCATTGATTACATTACCAATTCTTGCATTTCAATGGCATTCAATCTCGGATTATTGAAATTTAATGCAATTACATGGCACTTATAGTTGTTGGAGAAATATTAGCCCTCATTGCAAATTTTTTCATTCTTTCAAGTATTAAAAATCTGGGAGCTTCCTTAGCCTCAGTTATTGAAATAAGTTATCCATTTTTTGTAGCATTTTTTACATTTCTTTTTTTTGGGGGATCGGTTAACGTTTGGTTTTGGGTTGGATCCGCTTTTGTGTTTATAGGCTCAGTGATTATTATGAAATTTACTTGAATAAAGAGCAATGGGATTATATTTATCATTAGAAAGTTTTAGTAAGTGTTCAGGTCATATTAATCAAAACTTAAAATAACAAATTTAATTAGTTGAATAGACTTCATATTTCAATGAGAATTTGGTTATTAGTCAATATTTTTTTAATAAAATACATTTAATATAAATAAAAATTATTATTTAAATATTACATTTAATAATGGTGGAAGAATAAAAATTGATTCCCCAAAATCGTATAGTAAATAATTCTATTGAAGCTTTTGCTGATGCCTCAATCTTCTCCAAGGATTCAATTCTTAAATGTCTTTATTGGTATTCAGATAAATTCAGATGTTCATGTGAACTGATTGATACTAAATATTATAAAATATCTTTAGAACCCAATTCCAATCTTAAATTATAGATGGATGATTTAAATAAATATCTCCAGAAATTGGAGAGAGATTTAATAGATTTTAATCTTAGGGATATTATTACGAAAGAAACACAAAACATTCGGGATTTACTTATAGCAAAAGCATTTTCACATTTCAATACCGAAGAAACTCCACCTGGTGAGTATTCTGATCCCAGTTGGGAAAACAAAAGTGGATAGAGAATGAAAGAAGTAAGTAGAAAATTCAAATCCTTTGAAACTTACAATAATGTAAATGGTGATTATTACTTATTACCTTTTAAATTCCACAGATTAAATGATAATCAGGAAATACTTGTTAATGAAGTTGGTGATTATAAAATCGTTCCAACAGGTACTGTTGAGCGAATCGTTTATAGAAAATTAAATTCAGAAATTGATGCAGATTTATATGCGGATTTAATCTCTGGTTTTTTCATTTCTGAAACTCCCATTCCTCCCTTAATAGATATTCTTGCCACACGATACAGAACTAAAAAATCATTCCTTGAATATTTTACCGGGCTTCATATTTTTGTGATGACACTTCGTTGTGAACATAGTTGCCATTATTGCCAGGTTTCAAGAGTCTCTCAGGATAGGAATACATATGATATGTCAATAAAACATATTGACAAGGGAATAGAAATGATGATGAAATCTCCAAATCCAAATCTAACAATGGAATTTCAGGGTGGAGAGAGCTTATTGGTATTTCCAAATATTCAATATGCTGTTGAAAAAACTGAAAGACTGGCAGCATTGCATAATAAGAATATTACTTTTGTGTTGTGTACAAATTTAGCATTGGTGAACGAAGAGGTATTAGAGTATTGTAAAGAACATAAAATTTTAATATCAACTTCTTTAGATGGTCCTGAGTTCATTCACAACTCGAATAGAAGAAGACCAGGGAACGATAGTTATGAGGTAACCATTAAAGGAATCAATCTTTGTAAAGAAATATTGGGATTTGATAAAGTATCTGCCTTAATGACAACGAGTCCTTTATCTTTACAGTATCCAGTTGAGATTGTTGAAGAATATTTTAATCAGGGATTCAGAAATATATTCCTTCGTCCAATTAGTCCGTATGGATATGCAAAGAAAAATTATTTGACTCAAAGATTTGAAACAGAAAAGTTCCTCGAATTCTATAAAATCGCACTGGATAAAATTCTTAGAATATAACTTCGCCGGTGAAATTTTTATTGAAGATTATGCCAAAATAATTCTTGAAAAAATACTCACTCCTTTCCCCATAGGGTATGTCGATTTAATGTCTCCAGCAGGAGTAATTAATAATGTTATCGTTTTTAATTATGATGGAAAAGTATATGCATCAGATGAATCAAGGATGCTTGCAGAAATGAATGATTTTACTTTTCAACTTGGTGATTTGGATTCAAATACCTATGAAGAAATTTTTTATGGAACAAAAGCACAGGAGATAGCTCAATACTGGTCTAACGAATCTCTTGCAGGTTGTTCTGAATGTGGTTTTCAGGTGTATTGCGGTGCAGATCCTGTGAGATATCATGCTACGCAAGAAGATATGTATGGCTATAGACCCTCAAGTGGTCATTGCGTGAAAAATATGGAGATAATTAGATACTTAATTGAGTTAATGTCGGAAGATAAAAATATAGAAAAAATTTTTAGAAATTGGGTCTCACCTCCACTATCATAGAAAATGAGATTACAAGTAAAAGGTAACGCATATAATATTATCAAACACAATCGTTGGGAGAGTAACACGAAATAAGGAAAATTATTCATAAAGAAAATATCCTTGTACTAGAAAATGATAATCTCGAAAAGCTAACAAATAATTTTTCAGCTTATGTAACCACTTCAAATGATAATTAATTATTATTCATAACCATTCAGTTGTATCATCTGTCCCTGATCTATCTCACCTAATGGATGGTGATATAGTGAGCCTTGATAATCTAGGGAATATAAACACACTCTATAGAATTAATTCTTTTCACAATAGTCTTTTGGTTACTGAAAGGTGTAATAGTAATTGTCTTAATGTGTTCACAACCTCCCAAAGATAGAGATGATATGGAGTATCTTTTTGATATTCATAGAAAATTAATACCTTTAATTCCTAAAGACTGTCCTGAGTTAGGAATAACAGGTGGTGAACCAACGTTAATGGGAGAAAAATTTTATGAGCTTATTGAGTTATTAAAACTTGAATTACCAGATACGAATATTCATATTCTCACAAATGGCAGATCATTTGCGTGGATTGAAAATGCAAAGAAAATGTCATTGGTAGATCATAAAAAAGTTATGCTTAGGAATTCCGCTTTACTCAGATTACTATGCTTCGCATGATTATATCGTACAGGCTGAAAATGCATTTTCTCAAACAGTTATAGGAATTCATAACTTAGCAAGATATAATCAAAGAATTGAAATTCGAATTGTCCTTCATAAACTAACAATTCCACGATTAGTAAAACTTGCAGAATATATATATAGAAATTTTCCTTTTGCTGAGCACGTTACCTTTATGGGATTAGAAAACACAGGATACACTCCCTATAACTTTGAGAAGCTCTGGATTGACCCGGTTGATTATATGAAGGAATTAAATGAAGCTGTTTCATATCTCGATTCATTTGGAATGAACGTGTCTATATACAATTTACAATTATGTATTCTTCCCCAAAACCTGTGGAAGTTTGCAAGAAAATCTATCTCAGACTGGAAAAATATTTATATTGATGAATGTACAGATTGCTCTGAAAAGGATAATTGCGGTGGTTTTTTTGCATCTAATCTTAATGCTCATAGCAGATATATAAAAGCTATAAATGATAAAGAGCAAGTAGAGAAGCAACAAGAATAACTTTTCCTAAGATTTTTATTGCACATTGTTTTAGTATATATTAATTTCACATTAAATCTCATTGGAGGGAAAAATGAATGAGAAATTAAAAGCTCTTATAAAAAAAGTCATAATAACTTCGACTGCTGCTCTGAGTGCAGCAACTATTCAAATTTCAGGGAAGACAGAAACAAAGTACATAACCAAATCAAATCAAAGTGAATTAGTTATACCTGATTTTGAAAAAAAAGATGAAACCCCAAAGTTGATTTTACAAACACCAAAAAAAGGTGACTTTACTAGTTTCGTTTCTCACCGATCTCATCGTTCACACAGTTCTCATCAATCCCATTATTCAAGTTATACTCAACCTAAACAGGAAAAAGAAAAAAAAGAACCCGTTCCTAAAGAACAAAATACTAAATGAGAATAAAAATCAGAATCAGACCAAAGATAATAAGATGATATTTGAACTAGGTTCAAGATCACTAGAAAAAGGAATGACAGGAACAGATGTTGTCGAGCTTCAGGATTTATTAAAAAACAAAGGGTACACCATAAAAGTAGATGGCGAATTTGGCAGTACAACGGAAGAAGCGATTAAGGATTTTCAAAAAAAGAATAATATTGATGTTACCGGGAAAGCAAATGTAGTGACAATCTACTACTTAAAGAAAAAATAATGTATCTCTTTTTGAGTGACAAATAAGTTTCTATTAATAGCTCTTTTATTTCTTTCCTCATATAAGATAAATTGGGGACAGATTCTTCCTCTTACGAGGAAGAAAAAAAACTATCCTGTAAAACTCATCTACAGTATTGAATCCGATTCACTAAACAAATTTATTATATATAAAGGGTTTGTCGTTTATTATAATGATGATTATCGGATACCTAATTTTACATACTATAGACTAACACCAGAGCAAATAATTGAAAACGGAACCAAAGCAAAAAGAAGAAGCACCTTTTTTGTCGATGATATCAATTTAAAAAACAAATCAGCTTTAAATATAGATTATAAAGGGAGTGGATATCGATAAGGGACATATGGTTCCTGCGGGAGACTTTTATTCAAATCAATCATTAAAAGATGAGACATTTGTATTGACAAATATTTGCCCGCAAAATGCTGTTCTTAACAGAGGTATTTGGGCTTCATTAGAAAATTCAATACGAGAAAAAATTATTAAGTTAAATACTGAAGCATATATAATCACGGGCTCAATTTTTTCATCTGACAGTATTCATACAATTGGAATTGATAAAGTAGGCGTTCCTGATTATTTCTATAAGATTATGTTATATACCCGAGAAAATCTGAGATGTATGCATTTATGTTTGATAATTCAGTTTATAGATTCCTGGGTTCTATTGAAGATTTTCAGGTTACCGTAAATGATATTGAGATAATAACTCATGAAGAATTTCTTTGATCGTTCTGAATGATGGTATTGAAGAAACTCTTGAATCGAAAATAATTCCATTTGAAAAGTGATTATAAAATCTTTTCATCGATTATATCATTTAATCTTCTTCTTATAGCTGTAATTATAGCCAACCCATTTGTCTTTTATATCTTATTTCAGAATCTCTTTGTAGTCATAGGAGTTTTTATTTTTGTAACCACCTCAATCTTTATTTCCTGGAAATATCAGAGACATAGAAAGTGGATTTTAGTATATGTTATTAATTTCTTTGCTCTGATTTCTATATTCATCCACTTTGAAGTTGTGTTTAGATATGTATTCACGGATTATATAATTGAAGATTTATATGAACTAGGATCTGGTTTTTATTTTAATAAACCGAACCTAAACCAATATCTTGAGGATAAAGAGTATAGAGTCTCTGTATAGAACAAATAAACAAGGGTTTCGGATAAATGAAATTACAAACAGCGAAAAAGATAATTCGAAGTGTGATTGGCTTATTCTTGGGTGACTCATACACTCAAGGTGCACAGGTTAATTTTGAAGATTTATTTACTTCGATTCTATATAGAGATTTTCCTGATAAAATAATAATCAATGCTGGTGTCAGTGGATTCGGTCTTCCTGAAATTTATGATTATTATAAAGAAGAAGGCAAGAAGCTGAATCCTAAAGTTGTGTTCGTGCAAATTTGTAACTTCAATGATTTTATGAATGTTGAAGAGAGACAAATTTTACTAGTTGATTATATAATGCACTATTCAGATTTAGCAAGATTTCTACTATATAATTTTAGGTATCAACAACCTGCTGAATTACCTCTTGGTAGATGGACTGAACCATTCTATAAAACTTCTAAGCAAAATGCAGATTATAATATTTTTTATAAAGAAACTTCAGATAAGAAACAAAATGATCTTATAAATTTTAAACAATATTTAATTCAATTAAATAATGAAGTAAAAAAAAATGGAGCCGAATTGGTAGTATTTCAGATACCTACTAAAGAGCAAGTATATTTTAAATATTTTGATGAAGTTATTTCCGGTTTTCATATCGATGTACATAAATTAGATATGTCCTTTCCAAATAGATTCCTCAAGAATCTGACTGAATCACTAGATATTAAATATATTGATCTTTATGAAGGATATTCCAAATCAGAGCATCAGGTTTTTTTTGATTATGATGAACATTTAAGCCTTGAAGGCCATAAAGTGACAGCTAAGATTCTGTCGAATTTCATTAAGCAAAATTATGGTAGATCAAATTTTACAATAGAAAGTAGTGGCTATTATGGAGAGCGATATCCAAGTTGTTCGTCAGATGGTAGATATATTTACTTCCAATCATTACGACATAATAACTTTGAAATTTTCAGAACTCCAGATGACTTTAATTCATTTGAACGATATAACAGTGAATGATGTTGATGAAATTCATCCGTCTGTTTCCCCAGATAATAGTAGTATAGTTTTTACCGAAGGTAATCAGGCATCTAATAAAACAAAAGATAATTCTAATGAATTTATCTACAGGGATAAGAACTGATATTACTAAGGGTCCAAATGAATATGGTGCTATTCCAACTTTTAATTCTGATGGTACTAAAATAACCTATGCGAGATGGTTTTACAATAATCAATCTAAAACATATTCAAATCCTGAAATTGTAATTAAAAATTTACTTACTGAAAAAATTGAGGTGGTTATTGATGATCAATATGAAAATTGGAGACCCGTTTTTTCACCTAATAATAACTCAATAGTTTTTATTTCCAAAGAGAATGGAAATTTTGATCTATTCCTATATGATATTACAGTCAAAAAAATTATCTCAGTTAACGAATACATCATATGATGAATGGGATCCTAAGATTCTCACCAAAGGGAGATAAAATAGTATATGCTGCTAAGCCCGGAGAATCCTGGGATTTATTTGAAGTATAATTTAAGTGACATACATCCAAGCAATTGACGAAAACAAATGGAGATGATTGGGATCCTTATTATTGTGTAATGACAATAAAATAATTTTTGCTGGTGAGTATGGATTTATTGGTGGAATTTACTCATTGAATTTAATTGAGAATAAGTAAAGAGTAGTACATTGCTATTCAATTCATTCTGCATTTATTATTTTCCTTTGCATAGTAATTCCAGTTTATTTTCTTCTACCACTTTCATTTAAAAAGTATCTGTTTTATTAGCCTCGAGTTATTTCTTTTATGCTTTTTGGAATATTGAACTAACATTTTTACTTATTGGTTATACTTTATCCACTTATTTCTTTGTAATATGCATTTAGTAATAGTGATAATCAAAAATTTAAAAGAAAATACTTTATCGTTTGCATTGTTATCAACATACTTTTTCTATTTGTCTTTAAATATTTAATATTTTTTTCAGAATCTCTAAACTCTCTTTCATATTACTTCTTTCAAAATAAACCGTTCCCGAATTAAAATATTATTACCTATAGGCATCTCCTTTCACATTCTTCAATCAATAGGATATGCTGTGGATGTATATAAAGGTAAATTTCAAGCTGAAAAGAATATTATTACCTATGCTCTTTTTATTTCATTCTTTCCGCAACTTCTTGCCGGACCAATTGAAAGAGCTAAACAATTTAATCCCGCAATTGCAATCATTTAAGAATTTCAATATTGAAAGTTTTTTAATTTCATTAAAAAGAATTCTCTGGGGATTTTTTAAGAAGATAGTTATTGCTGATAACCTTGCGATTATTGTTGACCAGGTATATGGGAACCCTAACGACTATAATGGATATACGCTTCTTTTTGCCACATATCTTTTTTCATTTCAAATCTATTGTGATTTCTCCGGATATGTTGATATTGCATTGGGAGTTGCGCAAATATTTGGGATAAAACTTTCTGAGAATTTCAATTTTCCATATACATCAAAATCTTTTAAAGAATTCTGGCATAGATGGCATATAACTTTATCAACTTGGTTTAGAGATTACATATATATTCCTTTAGGGGGGAATCAGGTTTCAAAAGTAAATGGACTTTCAATATTCTGATTGTCTTTCTGTTAAGCGGATTATGGCATGGTGCAAACTGGACTTTTTTAATATGGGGATTTATTCATGGTTTTTACTTGATCATAGAAAATTTTGTGTATTATTTTCTGAACAAAATATTTCCGTCAATAAAAGAATTAATTAATCATTCGTTGATCAGATTTCTTAGAATTATTTTTGTTTTTAATGCAGTAACATTTGCATGGATATTTTTTAGAGCGGATAGTTTAAATACTTCAGTTCAAATTGTTTCAAAAATATTATCTGATCTTAATGAAATTTTTAATCTTCAAATACCTCAATTTGTAGGTGTCAATATTGTAATAATTTTTATATTAATTATTTTTCTTCTGATCATTGATAATAGAAAAGTCATATTCAAATATTATAATAGATTATTGAATAGAAATTTTCCATTCCGGATTTGGTTTTAACAGATGTGTTGATAATCGGTTTATTGTTATTTTCTCAAACAGTGGGTAGAAATTTTATTTATTTTCAGTTTTAATAAAACACAAAGGTTCAATTTAAATGAAAAAATTTATAGCGGCAAAAATATTGGTTTTATTTGAGAAATTTATTTTATTAAAATTTGATTTTTATAATATGATAAAAATTAAATGGAATTATTCTAAAACAATCAATATTGAGGGATAAGCTGAGTAAAATATCAATAGCTATTATAAAGAATATGTTGATAATTGTTTTATCCTAAAATGTGCTAGATGTGAAGGAACGGGAAGAGAACCAAGTACTTTTGGAGGATATTCTAAAAAACCATGCGAGGTCTGTAGGGGTAAAGGTGTAGTTGGTGTACAAATAATTAGCGGAGGACCACCATTTGTATTATGCCGTTGCTGTGAAGGTACAGGAAGAAATCCATCTTCTTTTGGTGGTTATACCATGACCATGCGATTCTTGCAGCGGTGTAGGGGGGCAGCCAATTAGTGGAGGGATGAAGATCCTAGAATAAATTTATAAATAAACAAACCGTCTCTCAAGTTATTACTCAGCATTCTTCTAATACTTATTATATCTTGCTTTGGTACAATTTAACTTCATCGATATGGAAAGATGATGTAAAAGAAATAAAGGGAAAAGCTTTTTGTGAATGTTTTTGAACAAGCGGATACGCAATATGCGACGATCAAAGCTTGGTATGGAAAACGTTATTCTATATTTGCTGAAGGTTTAGATTAGGAAATATGTATCGAGATTAATCGTTTGAAAGATTAATTCATATTTTTTTGAGAAATTATAAATGCAATTAATAAAATAGTTATTAAGAAATTAAATATCTAATTTTGCTCATCGTTAATAAATTTAATTAATTTATTTTATGTTTAACTAATCATAATTAAATAATATGCCAAATAATAAATACAAAATTTTGATTGACCAAAAACCTTTTGAAGTTGAACAACAATTTATAACTGGTGTTCAAATAAAGATTTTAGTTGGAGTCCCCAAAATTATGGAGTATGGTTAAAAGTACCTGGACCTGAACCCGATAAAGAAATTGGTGACAATGAGCAAGTAGATTTAGCACAACCCGGAAGAGAACATTTTTTTACAGGTGCCAAAACTACTACTGAAGGTTAATGTTTCTACCTGAATTTGATAGAGAATACCTATCAGAAAAAGGGTTAAATTTTGAAGAAAAAAATTCTGGGGGAAAAGGTTTAATAATTAGAAATTTGATTCTTCCTGAAGGAAAGTACAATCATCATTCTTCAGATTTATTGATTCTTATTCCACAAGGTTACCCTGAAGTAAAACCTGATATGTGGTATTTTTATCCTTCCATTTTATTAGCTCCGGATAATCATCCTGCTAAACAAACACAGGCTAGCATTAAAATTTTGAAGGAAAGAATTGGCAACGTTGGTCAAGGCATTATTCTGCTAATGAGTGGCGTGGTGGAATAGACGGTATTCATACCTATTTAATAAAAATGAAACATGCATTCGAAACTGCAGGAACATCAGATATACAATCACAATACAACAATCTCAATATAATGAATTAAGAAATCATTTATTAAGAGATAGTAATGAAAAGGTCGGTTTTTTAATTTGTGGACGTTCTTTAGTTGAAGGAGTTGAAGAAAGACTATTATCGAGAAAATTATTCTTATTAAAGGATAATGAACTTAATGAATCAAGTAAATATTCTGTTTCATGGGATAATAATCACTTTATTAGAGTCTTAAAAGAAGCTGAGAATAAAGATTTTGCAATTGTTGTCATTCATAACCATCCCTCTGATTTTAATCATTTTTCAAGAACTGATGATGAGGGTGAGTATAATCTGTTTGAAATTAGCGTTCAATAGGAATGGAGGTAGTAGCCACATGCTAGTTTAATAATGATGCCTGACGGTTCATTATTCGGGAGAGTGTGGAAACCTGATTTAAATCATCAACGTATTGATTTTATCAGAGTGATAGGCAAATCATTATCTTTTTGGTATCCAGAGCGACTCGAAAATTATGAATCCCCGGAAATTTTTAATAGACAAAAAATAGCTTTTGGTAATTCACTTATTCAAGATCTTTCAAAATTAAGAGTTGCTATTATAGGTGCTGGTGCAACAGGTTCAGCAACAACTGTTTTACTTACTCGTTTGGGAGTTGGTGAATTATTTATTATTGATAAAGATATTATTGAAGAATCAAATTTAAATCGGTTATATGGTGCAAAACTTAGTGATGTTGGTAAAAATAAGGTTGATGTATTAAAAAAATATGTTGATCATTTAGGATTGGGTACAAGAGTTACGATTGCGAAACAATGGGTAAACAATGTAAAGAGTTTTAATTTATTGAAAAAATGTGATTTAATTTTCGGTTGCACAGATGATAATGCAGGAAGAATTTTGCTTAACAGGTTCGCATGTTTTTATTTGACTCCGGTAATAGATATGGGATTGATAATTTCTGTAAAGAGCGATACTCCAGAGATACAAGATTTACAAGGAAGAATTTCATATCTCTATCCTGGCAGTGACTGTTTGATTACAAAAGGTATCATTAACGTAGACATTGCTTATGCTGAAAACCTTAAAAGGAATGATCCTAAAGACTATGAAAAGCTTAAAGAGGAGGCATATGTGATAGGAGAAGGTAATCCAGCTCCGGCAGTTGTTACATTTACAACACAAATTGCTGCTATGGCAGTCAATGATTTCCTAAATCGATTACAAAATTTTAATCCACAAAACTTATCACCTCATAAGCTTTTCTTTTTCCATCGAGGAATTGAAATTCATCCCGATAATATTAGTAATAATGAATGCCGTATTTGTGGGCAACTGAATTACTGGGGCAGAGGGGATATGAGTCCATTACTAGATATGGTAGTCTAATTGAAAGAATTGAATTTAATATTTAGGTTAATTCGAGAAATGTTTTGGAAATTTCGTTTTTTTAGATATAAAATTGAGTTATTAAATGACAATCCGGATCCTAATCAAATTAAGGAAAACATAGTTTATGTTGTCGGAGGAAAAGATTTTACAAAGTGGGCATATGTGAAATGTCCGAATGGTTGTGGTGAGATAATAATGTTGTCTCTAAACAAAAAGCAATTTCCAGCTTGGAAAATTAAACAAGATAAAATCGGTAGGGCCACCATTTCACCATCTATAAATAAATTAAATGGTTGTAAAAGTCATTTTTTTATAAAAAAAGGTCGTCTAATATGGGCGCAATCAGATTATTCAATATAATTATTGTTGCTTTAATTTTCTTCTCATTCTTTTTTGCACAGGAAACCACACCAAATAAAATTAGATCCACAAAATATTTTTCAAACAAAGATAGCTTAGTCACTAAACAAGAATTATTAAATGCGATTGATTCTCTCAATGAAAAGCTAAAAAAAATACAGCAGGGTATTCCTGATATCGCACAACTAAAAAATTCTATTAACATTGCAGAAAATACTTTAACCAAACAAAATTTTTTTATAGATAATTTTGGAACTATATATACAATTATTACTGTTATTATAGGATTACTTGCAATTTTTATAGGAGTTGGTACACTCTAATTTATTTTTTTAATATACGACCATTGGTGGAAAGAGCTGATCAAGTCTGTAGAAAGATCAAACATATCAAACGATAGATTAAATTCAAGAATTGATGAATTGAATAAATTAGTTGATGAAAAATTAAGTAAAAGGTTCGAGGAATTTGAAAAAAAACAAATAGAAAAGGAGGTGCAATGAAATCTTCAAAGATTTCAGAAGTTCCTTCCCGGAACAAAAAGGACGTGCCCTGGACAAATTATCATCAACAGGGTTCTCAGAAATTATTCGCATTCGTGTATATGAATTATTTGACATTGCAGATTTAGGTTCCACGACAGAGAAAGAAAAAACCACAATTATTGAATTAATTGCCTCAATCGGATTGCACGGAAGCTTTAAAATTATTTTAAATATTGGACTAACGTAGGGCCAGGTAATTTTAAATTAAAACTAACTTTGTTCAGATTTTATATAGAACATGGTTTCAAAAATTTTCTAGAGCCGGCAACTAGATTATTAATTTCTAGCATTACACCCCACTTGGCATTTGAAGAAATGGCTAACATATTCCTACAAAACTAGAAACAGAATTTATAATACAGTTAATAAATTATAAAACCTTTATATCTACACTTGAACCTTATAGTCAGAATTATATCTGTGAATATTTAGAAAGAAAGAAAGCAGACATGGGAATTGAAAAAGAAATAGACGAATCACTTCTAATGAAAAATAGAAAAAAAGGAGAGGAATAATCAAAAAAATTAATATTTCAAACAAAGTATTTTTTATGGAATATAATAAATCTGATATGTTACAAAAACTTTCTTTACAGCTAATTGAAATACTTACACCAAAGCTTCAAAACTTTGATTATAGATATTTCAATGATACTATATCAGAAATAACAAAATCTCTTGGAGCTTCTTTTTTCTCAATATTTGAAAACACGGATGCGATTGAAGTATTTAAAGACTTTATTCGAGACATTAATCTGGATGAGGCATTTAAAAAAAATAAAAGAAGATAATAAAAGGAAAATATTTGAACTTAGACAATCAGATAATAAGATCGAAAATTATTTTCTCTCTTTGAAAAGGTAGAATCAACTATTCCATATGGTACTTTTGCAATTCTAACAAGAATTCAGCCAATGGATCATATAGGTAAAATACTTCATCCCTTTGATCTACTTGAAGACGCTTTAAAAGTTCAGGGTGAACATCACGTAAGATTGGTGGTACGTTATTTTTTGGCAGTGTGTGAATGTACATACAATAATTATGTGAGAATAGTGTGGGAACTAGTATGTGTGATAGACAAAAAATATAGAATTAACTCATCAGTAAAATTTAGATGGCTGGTCAAAGCAACATACAGTCGTCTTAAGAGGAGGGATTAGAAGAATTGATTAACCCTGAGGTTGGTCGAATTAGAAATGCTCTAACTCATATGGATTATGAATATGAACCAGAGAATCAAGTACTGATATTATACAAAGCAAGACTAAAAGTTTTTCGGTAAAAGATTTACTTATAATTGCAAAAGAAATGCATATGATTTCGGGTGTAAAACTATTTGATGTTTATCGATGTTTGATTACAGAATTTTTATTTAAAAGTGGGTTTGATAATTTTATTATTCATAATAGAGAGAACTTACAAAGTAACGATTCTGAGGCATTAACAGAGTTTGAAAATTTCGGTAATGATATGTTCCTGCCGTTTAAAAATAAGCATGTGTTAATCAGATAAATTAAACCCATAATTAAGAAACTATTATTAGAAGTTCTTTATCCTATAAACCGATTGGAAATCATTTTTTTTAAACTTAACTTCTCCTAGAATTGATGAGAATACTTTTCAGCGGGGTTACCGATGATTATTTAGAAAAAATAACAAGATAATTTTGTAATGGCTCTTTACTATGTAATTTTAATTAAAAATTGAAAGGATAAAAGAGAATGTCAGGTGGCGGAAGTGGCAGTGGAGGGGGAAGGGGTTCCACTCGGAGAGGAGGGGTAGGTGGAGATGGAGGTCAAATCCCAAAATCAAATTGTAAAGACTTGTCGTTTACCACTAATCTAAGATCTCCAAATCCAAGAGTTCTAAGAAACTTACATATTGATAGTATTCTTAATATTGAAATCGACCCGGATTCTGGAGCAGTTGTTGCGATGCATAATCATCAAATTGCTGGGTCTATAACTTCGGCACATCTGGCTCAGTTAATAAGATGTATGGGTAATGATTTTACTTATATAGCTACTGTACAAAGTATTGATGGTGGTAATTGTGAAGTCTTAATCACCTCAATTTGATAGTATGCTTGATATAGTTGGAGGTACCTATTTTGAGTTTTGTCAATTTCCCAACTGGTCAGAACTTTATGGTTCAGGCTTAAGGGCAGCAATAGCATTAAGTAAATTTAGTGATAAAATCAGATTCTATACTGTCTCTTCAAAAAACACAGATAAGCATTTAACCATTTTGTCTAGGCAATTTAAGTTTAAAGTATCTTCTCAAAAAGGGAATGATATTATCTTTTCATATTTACATCCCTTATCAAATCCCTTTATAAATAAGATAGTCAAAGCAAAAGTTAATATAAAAATTTCTGCAAAGAATATTCTTCGGTTTGGAATGTTGGAGTCTTAACATAATAGTAGACGGCAAAAGAGTTGTCTATGATCCTCAATCTCCAATTGCAGCTGAAGATTTTGATAATAATAATTCCAAAGCTGAAGAATTTAATCTATATTGTTAACTATGGCGAAGCAAAGCGATTAACGTCTGAAACTGATGTTATTAAAGCTGGTAGAAAATTGTTACATAAGAAATACGTTGTTGGTGCAATTATTAAATATAATAGTAGAGGAGCATTTGTATTCACATCAAATAAGTCGACTTTTATACCATCTTTTGAAACAAAAAATGTTTGGTTAATAGGTTCAGGTGATATTTTTTCTGCTGTATTTTTTTATTATTGGGTCAAGGAAAATTTGTCTGTTATTGAGAGTGCCAGAAAGGCATCTTATTATACTGCTTTCTATTGTGAGACTAAAATATTACCACTTCCCAAAAAAATTACTGAAGAATATAATTTTAAACCCATACCTAGCAAAATAAAAAGTACAAAACTTTCTGGCCAGATTTATTTAGCGGGTGGATTTTTCAGTTTAACTCAATTTTGGTTAATACAAGAAATAAGGAATATCTTTTTGAACAAAAAGTTAAAAGTTTTTTCACCATATCACTGACGTTGGTTTAAGTGCGAATATTAATATTGCATATAAAGACATAAATGGATTAAAAAAATCTAAAATTGTTTTTGCAATATTAGAAAACCTTGATCCGGGGACGTTATTTGAAATTGGCTATGCACGGTCATTGGATATTTCAGTTATATGCTATGGAGAGAACATAAAACAACAGGATTTAACTATGTTAATTGGTACTGGGTGTTATTATTTCAATGATCTATCTACTGCTATTTACAAAACAGTCTGGTTATTAGCTAGAGTATGACAGGCTTGCTTTTTTCCGGGGGATTAGATTCGACATCGATTTTATTTTGGAAGAAACCTGATATGAGCATTTATATAAATTATGGTCAAAGAAATTATCAAGGTGAACTTCGAGCGGTAAAAATCATTTCCAAAGAAATGAATATTCCTGTTGAAATCATAACTATCAATTGCAGAAAAATTGGTGCAGGTATTTTATCTGAAGAATCCATAGACTATAGTGATAGCAAAAGCGAGTGGTGGCCATTTAGAAATCAATTTTTAATTACAGTTGCAGTCATGAAGGCATTTAAAAACGGCATACATACAATTTTAATAGGTTCGGTTTCAGAAGACAAAATATATAAAGATGGAACAGCTTCATTTATCAGAAAAATAAACAATCTAATTTCTTACCAGGAAGGTGCGATTAAAATAAAAGCTCCAGCGATAAAAATGACAACTCTGGAATTAATTAAAAAATCTCAAATCTCTGTTTCGCTTTTATCATGGGCCCATTCTTGCAATAACTCTTCTTTTGCTTGTGGATACTGTGTCGAGTTGCAAAAAGAACCAAACTATTATGGATGTATTAAATAATAATATTTAGAAAGGTGATTATATGAATTCAAACGAATACCATTATTTTAAAAACAAAGTCATCTCTTTTGGTTTTGAATCTGAAATTGAAATGGTTAACGGAATGCTTGATAATCCTTGTAATAATAGTGATGACTTTTTAACAGAATATATTTGGGTTGTCATAAATTCAGGAATGAAATTCCAAATTGCTGAGGTTATTTTTTATAAAATATTATATGGTCTGAAAAAAAAATATAAATTAGAAAACCTATTTGGTCATAAACAAAAAGTTGAAGCTATAAAATATGTAGTTCAAAGAAAAGATGTATTTTTTCAAAATTATTGTTCTAACGATAATAAAATTGAATTTTTGGATTCACTCCCATTTATTGGACCAGCAACAAAATATCATTTTGCTCGAAATTTAGGTCTAGATGTATGTAAACCCGATAGGCATTTATTAAGAATTGCAAACAGTTATAATCATACTCCAGTTACATTATGTGAAAAAATTTCTAAGGAGACAAATGATAGAATTGGTGTGATTGATGTGGTTTTATGGAGAGCAGGAAACTTACAACTTTATTGAATATAGGCTTACCTAACTAAACCTAACCCTTTTGTTAAAATTTGCAATATTTTCCTTATTTTAGCTGTCAATGTTTATGGACTTATTGATATTAATGCTTTATAGTGTTATTATAGTTTAATGAATATAATACAACAAAGACTTTTAGATCTCTCTAAAGGAAAAAACCTTGCTAAACTAAGTCTCCGTGAAATGGCGAAGGCTATTGATATGCCAAATGAATCTCCACAAAAAATTAAACATCATCTTTTACAACTCCAAAAAAAAGGATTTTTAACTATTGATAGAATCAAAGGGTTAATGGAACGTTCATCATCTACACCAAATTGGACTCAAGGTCTTTTAAATTCTAATATAAGTCGATTATTCACTATTCCAATTGTTGGTATGGCAAACTGTGGACCAGCCACAATTTTTTCTGAATACAATTTTCAAGGATTCCTTCGTGTTTCAAATAAACTTATTGGACGATCATACCCAACCGGACTTTATGCAGTAAAAGCTGATGGAAATCTATGAACCGCGCAGAGGTTAGTGGGAAGCATATTGAAGATGGTGACTATGTTATAGTAGATAGTGAGAATAAAGATATACATACTGGAGAAATAGTTCTTACAATCATTGATAATAAAGCTACAATCAAGCGAATCATTGACGATCGCAAGAATGGACAGATCGTTTTGATGTCTGATTCTTCATTTGACTATGAACCGATTTTCCTTCATCCTGATGATGATTTTTCTATTAGTGGTAAAGTTATATGCGTGATAAAAAAACCAAAGGATAAAATATGAAATTCAAAAAAATTCATCCACTTAAACCTCCCAAGCCAATAGACAGGATTCAGAACATAAGAACTGTTCAGCCTATTGGAAAAACAAAATGGATTAAAGCACATTGGCGATGGGATTATAATACCCACCAATGGGAATGGGTATTAGGTCATTGGAGTAAGTAACTATTCAAAGAATAAATTTACTTTTAATAAAAAAATTCTATTTCAGAAAGCATTAAAACAAATTTTAAATTATACTAAAGGAGTAAAATATTATGGCCAATTATCATGTTTCTCAAAGACAAAGACTCAGGGAAATGGCGTATAACCAGAGAAGGTTCAGATAGAGTAAGTGATTTTGCGGATAATCAAAGAGACGCAGAGATTAAGGCAAAGGAATTTTGCGCAAATTCAGGTGGTGGAGAAGTAAGAATTAACATGGCTTGGATGGAAAGATTCGAGACAGCGATAAAGTTGATCCGGGAAAAGATCGGTTTCCACCTCGGGACAAAAAACATTAATAATCTTTCAACCAGTAATTATTAATTAGAAGTTGATTGAATAGAAGAAGTAGCATTAGTAAAGATAGAGTAATCATACAATTATGGAATCTAAAATTAAACATCTCGAGTTTATTCAAGCAGCCATCAGCCCAATGGCGGAATTTATTTTTCTTGCGAGGTTGGACTATAACTCTAGTAACAGGTCTTTTTGCATTAGCTTCTGCAAAGGGAACATCTGATAATTATATCCTATTAGCGTATTTTCTATTGGTTATTTTTTGGATTCTAGATGGCTATTTTCTATCACAAGAGCGAAAGTTTCGGTGTTTATATGATGATGTACGGAAATTGGAAGAGAAAGATATAGATTTTTCTATGAGTACAAAAAAATACAACAAGATTTGGCGGAACAAATGGTTTGGTTTAATGTTTTCATCAACACTCCTATGGTTTTATGTACCTATAGCTTTAGCAATGTTGATAGTCCTTGTTCTTAATTAATAATTAAAAATAATATGAGAAGAAAATTTTTTATTAGATTATCAAAGGGTTTAAATAGTCAATTTATTCACAATATATTTATTTAAAACTATGGCACGAAAAGTATTTTTTAGTTTTCATTATGAGCGAGATTCCTGGCGTGCAGGTCAAGTACGTAATAGTAACCAGTTTAACGATGAAAGATGCGAGTACGGATTCATTGATGGAGTGGATTGGGAAAGTATTATAAAGCAAGGGGATGAAGCTGTTAAGCGATGGATCAATGAACAATTGAAGAATACATCAGTAACAGCAGTGCTAATTGGGCGCTGACTGCTGATGCGTTACGGAGCCCAGGACGATTGGTGAACGTCAGAGCAAAAGGACGCCAAACAAAAAAAAAAAAAGGTTTCAAAAAAACGGATCGCTCGTGTTGATCCAGACCGGCGTGTTGGTCTGGGCGGAGTAGGCGTTGAAGGAATTGTCGCCACTGCAATGAAAATCTGCCCCCGTTGCTCACCACCGTCGCCGGTTGCCCGCCGTTGAGCAACTGCCCGGCGTTCCACGTCACCGTCCCTTGATTAATCAGGCTCAACGTGTCCAGAAACTTGTTCGCCGCCGTGTCTAACTGCAACTGACCACCAGGAAGAATGGTCAACTGGTTGACCAGAGCCCCCGAGTCCCCCACGACTACGTGCTGCTCACCCGATTGGACCCGACCAGCGTCGCGCCGTCCAAGGTCAGGTTGAAAACGGCGCCCGCGTTCTGGAAGTTCGGCCCAGCACCACGGTGCCGCCACTGTGCAGCAGTCCGGGAATGATGTTGGTCCGCAGGATGAGCGTCGTGCCGTTGAACCGGTTGGTAAAGCCCGCGCCGGTGGCCACGCCGCCGGCGTCGTAATAGGTGCCGCTATTCAAATCCAGGGCGGCTCCGGCCCGTGGCCGGTGAACTCGCCGCCCAGCGTGTCGTCGATACCGCCGCTGAACGCAACGTCCCGCTCTGCACGTCCACGACGCCCCGGGGGTGAAGGCCACATTGAAGTTGTTGATCTGGGAAACGCCCGCGCCGGCGCTCTTGCGCACCAGGCCGGTGTTGATCCAGACCGGCGAGTTGGACTGGGCGGAGTAGGCGTGAAGGAATTGTCTCCGGTCATCAACCACTGGCCCCCGTTGCTCACCACCGTCGCCGGTTGCCCGCCGTTGAGCAACTGCCCGGCGTTCCACGTCACCGTCCCTTGATTAATCAGGCTCAACGTGTCCAGAAACTTGTTCGCCGCCGTGTTGAACTGCAACTGACCACCAGGAAGAATGGTCAACTGGTTGACCAGGTCCCGAGTTGACCACGAACGTGCCGCTCACCCGATTGGACCCGACCAGCGTCGCGCCGTCCAAGGTCAGGTTCGTAATGGCGCCGCGTTCTGGAAGTTCGGGCCCAACACTTCGCCGCCGCCAGGCGCAGGAGCCGGGGATGATGTTGGTCCGCAGGATGAGGGTCCCGCCGTTGAACCGGTTGAAGCCCGCGCCGGTGGCCACGCCGCCGGCGTCGAATAGGTGCCGGTGATCCAAACCAGCGTCGACCCTGCCGAGGCGGTGAGCCGCCGCCCAGCATGCTGTTGTACCGCCGTTGAAAGAAACGTCCCGCTCAGGACGTCAATCACGCCGCCGGGGCTGAAGGCCAGATTGAAGTTGTTGATCTGGTGATAAGCCGGCGCCGGCGCTCTTGCGCAGGAGGCCGGTGTTGATCCAGACCGTCAGTTGGGGGGACGGAGTAGGCGTTGAAGGAATACTCGCCGGTCACCAGACGCAGGCCCCCGTTGCTCATCACCGTCGTCGGTTCCCGCCGTTGAGCAACTGGCCGCCGTTCCAGTTCACCGTCCCCTGATTAAGCAGGCTCAACGTGTCCAAAAACTTGTTCGCCGCCGTGTTGAACTGCAACTGGCCGCCTGGGATTGGACGACCAGGGTGCCGCGCAAGGAACCGCTGCGCATGTCGAAAACACCATTTTGCTCGAACAGTGCCGGCAGCTGTGAACGAATTCGCCGGACTGCAAAGCCAGCGTCTGGGTTCCACTCGCGCCGCCAAGATTGAAGCGAGGCAATGGAGATAGTGCCGGTTGCAATCGTGACAGTGTAAGTTCCGCCATTGGTGATGTTTGCAACGTCACCACCAGTCGGCACACCATTGGGCGACCAGTTAGCGGCGACGGACCAGTCGCCACCAAGCGTGTTCGTCCAGTTACGATTTACGGCGTGAAGGTGTTGGATCGCAGCGATAAAAAACAAACAAATTGCAAGTCGGGTTTTCATTTTGTCCTCTAATTATTACTTACATGAGAACTAAATCAGAGTTGTCCCACAAAGTCACTTGCTTTCTGGCAGCTTCGCCATCGATGACCTGCTTATGTCGGGAACGCGACCC
>CAWCVZ010000009.1:0-713880 GCA_963798865.1 uncultured Ignavibacteria bacterium
TCCCCTCCGTTTGTTTTGTATATTTGCATAGTAAAAATCAATTAAATCATGCTTAAAATTTACAATACACTTACAAAGCAAAAAGAAGAATTCAAACCAATCAATCCGCCGAATGTTAATATGTACGTTTGCGGACCGACTGTTTATGATTATTTCCATATTGGAAATGCCCGCTCTTTTATCAGTGCAGATATTATCAGGAGATATCTTGAATACAAAAGATTTAAAGTAAAATTTGTAATGAACCTTACTGATGTTGACGACAAGATCATAAAAAAAGCTAACGAGGAAAAAATTGAACCGGCTAAGGTTGCTGAAAAATATATTGATGAATTCTTTGAGGATATTGAAAAACTAAAGATCAGAAGGGCTGATGTGTATCCTAAAGCTACCGAACATATGGTTGATATAATTGAGATGATAAAGGAGCTTGAACAAAAAGGTTTTGCTTATAATGTTGAGGGAAATGTTTTTTATGATGTTAAGAAATTCAAGGAATACGGGAAGCTTAGCGGGAAAAAAATTGATGAACTTGAATCAGGTTCCAGAGTTGAAATAAATGTTGAAAAGAAAAATCCTCTTGATTTTGCTTTATGGAAAAAAGCTAAAGAAGGCGAGCCGTTCTGGAAAAGTTCCTGGGGAAATGGAAGACCTGGCTGGCACATCGAATGCTCTGCAATGAGCTGCAAGCATCTTGGAGAAACATTCGATATTCACGCAGGCGGAAATGATTTAATTTTTCCTCATCACGAAAATGAAATTGCCCAGAGTGAAGCGGCGAACCAGAAAAAGTTTGTTAATTACTGGATTCATTTTGGATTCCTGAATATTGATAATGAAAAGATGTCCAAATCTCTCGGCAATTTTTCTACAGCAAGAGATGTTTTGAAAAAATATTCTGCTGAAGCTATAAGATTACTTTTTGTCCAGACAAACTATGGTGGTCCTTTAAATTTCAGCGATGAACTTCTTGCCGCAGCAGAAAAAGGATTGGAAAAACTGAATAACCTTGCTCAGAAAATTAATGATGAATTGAAATCAGACAGTTCCGATCGAATAATCCCTGAATTTGATTTTGATAAATATGAGAATGCTTTTACAAACGCAATGGATGACGATTTCAATACTCCCAAAGCGGTTGCAGTTATTTTTGATTTTATTAAAGATGTTAATCGAACAATAACCGAGAATGAAAAAATAAATCTTAATTTTTATAGGAAGGCAAAATCTTTTCTTGAAAAAACAGCAGAAGGGGTACTTGGTATTTTAGATTTTAATTCTCTGTTAAAAACATCAGATGGTAAGCTTGAAGGTGATTTGATTGAGCTTTTAATTCAACTGAGAATTGATGCAAAAAAAGAAAAAAATTTTCCGCTGGCTGATAAAATCAGGGACGAATTAAATAAGCTAGGAATCATATTGGAAGACTCAAAAGAGAAAACAACATATAAAATCACCCGCAAAGATTAGGACCCTGCTTGAAAAGTATCCTGGTAAAGCAACAAAGAAAAATAAATCTTAATCAAGAGGAAATAGATTATACTCTCCGGTTCAGCAGTAAAGCAAAATATCTAAGATTGCAAATAAACCACGCGAACGAACTTGAGATAATTCTGCCTAAAAGATACAGGACATGAAAAAGTTGACGATTTTATTCTTCAGAAGAAAGATTGGATACTAAAGCATCTTAAAGAAAAGCGGCTCAGCAAATATTATTTTATGGGGGAAGAGATAAATGTTGAGATTAGTTACGATCTTTTTGTTAAAAAACCTCAGATTAATTTTCGGGATAAAAAATTAATTGCAAATATTCCTTCCAATCTCATTTCGTTAACGAATGATGATATTTATAATATTTGGTTAAAACATAAAGCAAAATTATTTATTCCTGTTAGAGTTAAGGAGTTATCAAAAAAAACGGGATTTAAGTTTAACAAAATTGCTATCAGGGGTCAGAAAACAAGATGGGGAAGCTGCACTTCCGGCGGAAAGCTTTCTTTTAATTACAGGCTTTTGAGATTCAGAAAAGAAATTATTGATTACGTAATTATTCATGAATTATGTCATTTAAAAGAAATGAATCATTCAGGAAAATTCTGGAAGCTTGTTGCAGGTTTTTGTCCAAACTATAAGAAACTTAAAATTGATTTGAGAAAAAATTGATGATCATAGCTCAATTCTCCTGAATTGAGAATTTGTGATTAGTTAATAAACTTTATAAACCTTAGCTCAGGACTGGAGTCCTGAGCTACGAAATTGAAAAGAAATTGGGAAAAGAAATTGTAGTACAAATTCTGTTAGTGCTATTTAGTTTTAAGAAAATTTTCACTAAAGATATTTCCAGCTCCAAGAATTAGATTTGGATCAAGGATCTTTTTGATTGCAAACATTTTGTTTATTATTTCTTTACCAAACATATCGAGTAAGTAATCGGTTTTAAGTTTACCAATTCCATGTTCTGCTGATACTGTTCCGCCCAATGCTGCCGCTTTTTTATAAATTTCTCTGTAGATAATTTTTCCTTTATCATACTCGTGTTCATTTTCAGGCAGCATATTCATATGAAGATGTGAGTTACCGAAGTGACCATAAGCTATATATTTAAAATTATTTTTTACCATTTGTTCTTTACAGAATTTATAAAACTCGAGAAATTTATCATCGGGAACGGCAGAATCAGTCCCAAGCTTTTTAACATTATGCCTGGAGAGATAATCTGCAACTTTAAGAGAAACATTATGCCTAAGTTCCTGTATCTCCGATTTTTCTTTTTCATTCATTGCGAACCAGGCACTCTCTTCATTTCCTTTGTGAACCGAAATTAGTTCCATCCACTTATCGAATAATATTTCTTCATTAACTTGCTTTACTTCCTGTTCAAACCAAACAGCAGCCCTGGCATCTGCGGGGATTTGTTTATAATCATCTTTTATAAAATTAAGAGAATTTTCATCCAGGAATTCCAGGGCGAGAGCATCAATTGTATTTTCTGAATTATCAATTCTGGTCCGGTAAGATTTATTTTTTGCTTCAGTAATAAATTGAAGTGCATTATTTTCATCATTAAAAAATATCACACAGGAAATTATTTGTTCCGGATGAGGAACCAGTTTTAATTTAGCTTTTGTAACTACTCCCAGTGTGCCTTCCGAACCAACAAAAAGATCAATTGCATCCATATCTTTTTTACAATAATAACCGGCGGCATTTTTTGTAAGCGGCATATTTATAAAAGGAATTTCAAATTGATATTCCTTCCCATTTTGAGTCCTGACAGCAAGATTATAACCAACTGCTTTAAATTTTCCACGTTCAAGGCAAAGCAGATCACCATCAGCTAAAACAATATTCAAGGACTTTACATAAACTCTTGTTGAACCATATTTAAAAGTTTTTTCACCTGAAGCATTTGTTGATAAAGTTCCACCGATAAAACAATTTTTCTCAGTGGGATCCGGAGGATAAAGAAGATTGTTTTCTCTAACCTTTGCTTGAAAATCTCTTAAAGTAATCGCAGGCTCAACAATTGCAGACTTATTCTCTGGATTAATTTCCGGTATCGCATTCATCTTTTCTGTTGATATTACAATTCCGCCTTGAGGGACACAACCGCCCGAAAGCCCCGTATGGTTTCCTGCGATAGTTACTTTTTGTTTTTTCCTGTTTGCTTCCTTTAATATTTCGGCAACTTCCTTTTCATCTAAAGGTAAAAAAACGGCATCACAATATCCCCTGAAATTAGAGGCATCAATTAAATAATTTTGTATTTCATCCGGAGAAGTTTTTATTATCATTTTAAATTACGTAATGTTTGAAGATATTTATTTTGTACAGATAATTCGGGGATAGAATCATTCCTTTTAACAGGATCAAGGCCAAAATATTTTAATAAAGTATCAAGAGCATCAAACATATTTATTGCCGGTAATCCGTTATCTCTTAAATGATGAACAAGCTTTAGAGTTCTAAAGCCATCAAACCATCTTTGTTTCTGTAAATTAAGTTGTCGCTCATCTTTGGAATTAGAAAGGATTTTATTCCAATCCTCATTAAATTTTTGATTACTGAGAAAATTACAAAGCTCAGCATTTATTTTTTTCGCTTCCTTCAAATAATCTTCCCCCGAAATATTATTTTCTGAGTGAAATAATTTCAACCAGTGTTTTAAAATATCAAAACTTTTTGGATCATAAAGAAGATATTCATCGTGAGAGTTTCCAAAAAACCTGTTTATTCTTTGCCCTGTACCAAAAGGAACCCGCCAGGATTTTCTTGCTGAAGGAAAAACTTTTGTGGAATTTATTTTTTGAACATCATATTGCTTTGCAAGTTTCTCAAGGAAATAAAAATCTTCAGCTGCTTTTTGTTTATTCATTCCTTCAACTTTAATATAAGCTTCAAAATCACAAGACATTGCAGAGCCAATTGTTTGGAAGGCGTAATGAGAGCCTGCATATTGTAAACCAAGCTCATAATATCTAAGAAAAATTTCATAACAGATTATTGCGTAAATATTTTCTTCTTTACTAAGCGGATGCTCATAATTAATTACTGCCACATTTATTTTAAAATCATTGAAAGAGGTTATCACTTCCTGAATGTAATTATTTTCGACAGCGCAGTCGGCATCAAGACTTAATAAAATTTTCTTTGTAACTTTTTTTGAATAATCAAATATGTTTAGAGCAAGATCCATCCCGATTTTTCTTGCTAAACCAACCCCGGCTGTTTTTTCGGGAAGCGTTTTTCCATTTGAAAATGCATCAATAAAAGCTAAAGATAACCCTGAAGAATTAAACTTATTTACAATCTGGTGATAGGTTATATCCTTACATTGAATAGCTTTTAAAAGACTAAAAGTTTTCAGATTATCCCGCTTAACTTCTTCCGTTGATGAATCAGCATTATTAATTACAAATATAATTATGACTTTATAATTCTTATTGAAAATATTTTCAGATAAAGAATTTAACACGGTAATTATATTTTCATATTCTGATATGACCGGGATTATGACTGCACAATCATATCTTTCTTTCCCTTTTATTTCCAGGTCCCATACTGCACTTCCATACCCGGATAAATATCTCTGAACATTTTCAGGCAAACTGGTGTTCATAATTTAAATTCCGGAACAAATTTATGTTTGGAAATTAAATCCGATGCGTGGTCAACATCTGCTTTTTCAATCCAATTAATTTTTACTCCTTCTCTCTCCATTTTTCTGAACCAGGTCATTTGTCTTTTTGCAAAAGCCGCAATTGAACTATTCAGTTTCAAAAACATATCCTTATAATTTATTTTGCCCTCTAAATAGAGAGCTATAAATTTATATTCCAAACCAAACTTAAGAAGTCTTTCAAACTGAACACCGGAATCAAGAAGGTTTTTTACTTCTTCAATCATACCTTCATTCAATCTTTTTTTAAGTCTCTCGGTGATTCTCTTTTTAATTTCTATTCTTTCAAATCTTACTCCAATTACCAATGGATTAATTTTAATATTCTTTAATAGAGATTCTCCTTCAGATTTCGCAATTAATATTGCTTTAATTATCCTTTCTTTATCTTCAAGATCAGTTTTATTATGCAGCTTTGGCTTTAAATTTATAAGAATGGATTTGAGCTTATCAAAAGAAAATTTGGAAAGTTCTCTTGCTTCATTGTCATTATAATCAGCTTTCTTTATCTGGTAGTTTTGAATAACAGAACTAATGTATAAACCTGTTCCGCCGGTTAGAAAAGGTATTTTATTTTTTAATATAATTTTTTCAAATGCATCTTTAAAGTGTAGGTTAAATTCATACAGATTAAATTCAGTTTCAGGTTCAGCAATATCAATTAAATGATAAGGAATATGAGTCTCATCAACAATATAATCTGATAAATCCTTACCTGTTCCGATATCCATTCCTTTATAAACCTGCCTTGAATCAGCCGAGATTATTTCGCCGCTAAATTTATATGCAAGCTTTGAGGCAAGTTTGGTTTTACCGGTTGCGGTTGGTCCGAGAATCGTTATCAGGTTATAATTCATTAAAGATTATTATCTTTTATTGAAAAATAATAATCATACAATGAATTTACGAACGATAAAAAGAATTATTAGAAGTGAAAAATGAAGTAAAAATTTTTATTAGATTCTTGGATTTACTGAGCTGCCTCAGGAAATGAAACTATAACTTTAGTTCCTTCTCCAAGCTCTCCATCAACAGAAATATTGCCATTTTGATCCTGGATAATTTTACGGGCAATGCTTAAACCAAGTCCGGCTCCATCTGGTTTACCATGTGTTATCATCGGCTCAAAAATATCAAAAGTTAAACTTGAGGGAATTCCAATTCCTTCATCAACAAATTCAATTTTTATTTTATCTTCTTCTTTAACAACCAGGACAAAAATATTTCCTCCATCAGGCATTGAATCACAGGCATTTTTCGCAAGCTGGAAGAAAGCATTATAAAGTTTTTCTTCATCAATGTTAACTTCAGCTTCGGTATCTATTTTTTTGTAAAGTTTAACTTTTCTTGTTTCAACATATTCAGAAAGAAGGTTCAGGATATTGTTGAGAACATTCTTTACGTTTTTCCTGATTAAGTTCTGATTATTTTTTCCTGATAAAAATTCAAGTGAAGAATCAACTATTGAACTAACTGAACTTATGTGTCTTTTAATTAGTTCATTAACCTGGGATGCCTCGGGAAGAGAAGAACATTTACTTAGTAAATCCGAAAGTTTATTGATTTCGTTTAACGGGAACAGGATATTATTTTTTATGAATAGTGATGCACCATCAATCAAAGTTAACGATTCGGTTTCTGTCTGAGATTCAAGTTTAAATGGTTTTTCAGCTACTCTTTGAAACTCATTAGCTTTAAAAGCAAATTTTTCAGGCTCCTGGGGAATATTTTCGAAATCATTTATTGCCGGTACCAGATCATTTTCTTTTGCGGAGTCATCGTTTTTAATATAATTTTCGGGATGTTCCGGCAGGATGTCGGTTAACTCGTTATTTTTGAAATTATCTTCAAAAGTTTCCTGAATAGAATTTTCTTCATAATTATTTTCTTCAGGATGGAAACCATTACCATTAAAATTCAAATCATCATTTTCATCATCAGTTCCGGAATATGATAAATAATTATCTTCATGAAAATCGTGAAGCTCTTCGCTTGCCGGGGAATCGAATGAATAATCGGCAAGATCCTCATCCATTATTATTTCTTCAATAGCTTTTTCTTCAGGATTTTTAGAATCAGAATTTTGATTTTGATTCTCAGCGGGTATTTCAGAGGAAACTTCTTCCTCAAAGTCTTCCTCTTCCAAAGGAGTAAATGAAAGATTTTTGAAAATAGCTTTATGCTTACTAATCAGCTGGAAAAGTTCTTCTTTACTTATAAGGTAAAAAATACAATCAGTGTCCGCAATTGCAGAAGAAATCCTTGTGATTTTTTCAAGGACTTCCTGTTCCCCAAAAAATTCATTCTTACATCTTCTGAATGAAGAATTGCTTCCCTTTGATCCAAAATATTTTAATTTAACTTCTCCCTGGAGGATAAGATATAGATAGCTGCTTTCATCACCTGCCTGGAAAATCAGCTCTCCTTCTTTTTCTGCGCGGAAATTTTTTGAATTGAAAATTAAATTGATTATAGTTTCATCAAGACCTTTAAAAAGAAGGTTTGATCCTAATACCGATAAATTTTTGCTTTGAAACATTTTATTTTTACCGTTTCAATGATTAAAAATTTTGTTAGTTTTTATCAGTCTCTTAAAATTATTTGATTAACGAAAGATCTAAACCTTAACACTAATTCCTGCAGACTGCTCTCAAAAATCTTTCCAAAAAAAACATTTGAAATCTTTCAAAATTCTAAAGAATTTAGAGATTAATTCCTCTGGCAGTTCTTTTGACCCACAAAAATACCTGTAAGAAAAGCTTAAAGAAGACATATTTATTATCTTTACGGCTGCGATTTACAGATGACTTTATCAAATTAAAAATGATTTAATGAAGGATATAAAAATAGAAACTCAGGGAACCGAAAATGAATTATCCGCATCAAATTTATCGTCTGCTGAAAAAAATTTAATTGATCTTGCTAAAGCAGGAAATAAAAAAGCTCTTGCACAACTTGTTAAAAATTACGAGCGAACAGTTTATAATTTTTCATTTAAGATTTGCAGGGATAGAGATAAAGCAGAAAATATAATGCAGGAAACTTTTTATAGTATGGTCAAGCATCTTAACCAGTTTGATAGTAAATCAAAACTATCTACATGGCTTTACAGAATTATTGCAAACCATTGTTTAATGCAGGCAAGGAGAGAAAAGCACAGGCAATTTGTTTCTATAGATGATGATGAAACTTTATTCGAAGAAAAATATGCTGTTGATTACAGCAGGCTTCCCACAAAATATACAGAGAATGAGGAGCTCAAGAAAATTCTTGATGAAGCCATTTCAAAACTTTCACCGGATTACAGAATGATTTTTCTTTTAAGAGATGTTGAAGGTTTATCTACGGAGGAAACTGCGGAGGCATCGGAGCTTTCAGTTTCTGCTGTTAAATCAAGGCTGCACAGAGCAAGGGCTTTTTTAAGAAATGAAATAACTAAGGCATTTGCAAAATGAAAAATGAAGTCTCTTGTAAAGAAGTGATGCAATTTGTATGTGAGTGCCTGGCAAAGGATACCGGCTCACAAAAATGCCTGGATTTAAAGGAACATCTGGATAATTGTGAAGACTGCAGAGAATATTTTAAATCCGTTAAACTTACAATTGATTGTTATCAGAAATATAATGTTGAGCTTCCTGAAAATGCGCATAAAAAATTAATGAATTTCCTTAAACTCGAAGAAGATTAGATAAGATATGAATCCATTAAACAAGTTGAGCATCATACAAGTATAAGAAATAATTAATTAGAAGGGGAATATTGAATGGAAAATATACACTTTTATAATACTGAGATAAAATGGGAACAGGGGAGGCGAGGAACTCTATCTTCACCGGATCTCTCCAATCATATTACAGTTGCTACCCCACCCGAATTTCCAAAGGGTGAGCCGAATATCTGGTCACCCGAACATTTATATGTGGCTGCCGCTAACAGCTGCCTTATGACAACTTTTCTTGCAATAGCGGAAAACTCAAAACTTGATTTTATTTCTTTTGATTCAAGTGCTGTTGGCAGGCTTGAAAAGATTGATGGAAATTTTATGATAAGTGAAATAGAGCTTAAACCTGTTGTAGTTTTGAAAAATGAAAATGATCGCGAAAGAGCATTAAGAATAATTGAGAAATCAGAAAAAGCCTGCTTAATTTCTAATTCGATGAAATCAAAAGTTATTCTATCATCAAAAGTTATTATTGCAATTTAAAAAGGAATCGTTATGCCTTTATTTGAATACAAATGTTCAAAGTGCAGCAAAAAATTTGAAGTATTGCACAAATCATTAAATAATTTAGAAGATGTTGAATGTCCCGAATGTCATTCAAAAGAGATAAATAAACTTCTTTCATCTTTCAGTGCTGCAGGCTTTAGCAAGAGTGAGTATTCTTCTTCAGCTGAAAGCTGTGAAACCGGGAATTGCGGATGCAGCTCAGGTTACTGTGGTTTAAATTAAGGACAGTATGAAAATTTTTAAAAATATTTTGATGTTATTTGCCTTTCTTTTTTCTGTTCAAAGTTATGCTCAGGTTGATTCTTCAAAGTCCGTTACAATGGATCAATTCAAAGAGATAATAAACCACAAGGACTCTACAATTGTTATCCTTGATGTGAGAACCGAAGAAGAAGTAAATGGTCCGCTGGCAAAAATAAATGGAGCAATAAATATTCCTTTGCAGGAACTTGATAAAAGAATTAATGAGCTTGAAAAGTATAAGGATAAAGAAATATTAGTTGTTTGCAGAACTCAGAATCGTTCCTCAAAAGCAGCTGAGTTTTTAACCAGCAAAGATTATAATGCAAAAAATGTAATTGGCGGAATGCAGGAGTATTATAAAAAGTAATAAACTTTTTTTAATAAAAAATTTTACAGCACTTCTAATCTTCTTTTTGCCTTCTCAATCGTATACTTATCCCTGAAGTTTTGAATTTTATAAGTTAGAATTTTTTTAAGCATCTCTTTTTCTTTTTCTTCCTCACCCATAAACCTATAGGTTTTTGCAAGCCCATAAGTTGGAACGATTGTTTCCGGCATTATCTTTAAAGCTTTATTAAACATTACAATTGATTCTTCAAATGAACCTTCAGGAACTTCACCCAAAAAAGTGTTGGCGAAAAACCTCTCAAGAAAATTAAGGTTGGCTGCTTCCCGGTCAAAAATTCCCAGAATAATGTAAGATACATAAAGATTAGGATCCATCTGTAATGATTTTTTTGCGTTCTCTTCAATTACCTTTGCAAGTTTTATTTTCTCTTTATTGCCCCGAAATACTGCGAGATTACCATATGATACTGCAAGATAACAGTAAACTTCTGCGCTGTCCGGAAATTTTTCCCGGAAAATCTCAGCATACCTGACAGCTTCATTAATATATTTTTCTGCTTCATCTCTTTTGTGGAGCTCAACAAATTCTTCACCAGCATCATCTAACGAAGAGGTTAGTTTTAACAGGACTTCATAATTTCCCGGTGCAAGTTCATACGCTTTTTCATAATTAATGGTTGCATTAACATTATCAAACTTATTATGAAACTCATCTCCTTTTTTTAATAAAGATTCATAATCTCCTGCAGGGAATAAAAACAAGATCAGGTTTAAAAAAATAATTGATTTCATTCTTATAATTTTAGTCTTCTGATTTTAAGAATATGGGACATCATACTTTGCCATTAAAATTTATTTATTTTATTTATGTGAAATTTAAATTTTATTCAGGATGATTTAGATTTGATTTACCAAAGATGAAAAAAATTTTAGTAAACTTAGTAATCTTGCTGGTTTTATTACCTGTAAAAATCTTTACCCAAACCGGAGAGGGAAAATTTATGAATGAAGAAGATTTTGTACCACAATGGGCAAAAAAAGTAGTTTGGTACCAGATTTTTCCTGAACGATTTAGAAATGGAGATTCAAAAAATGATCCCGACTTAAAATCGCTTGAAGGTTCCTGGCCGCACGATAGTTCTTCACCCTGGCAGGTACATCCATGGACTTCCGATTGGTATGAATTACAGCCTTATGAAAAAGAGAATGGAAAAGATATCTGGTTTAATATTCAACGGAGAAGATACGGCGGTGATTTGCAGGGAATTATTGATAAGCTTGATTACCTGAAAAAACTTGGTATTGGTGCTATTTATCTGAATCCGGTCTTTTGGGCGCCATCACTTCACAAATATGATGCAATAACTTATCATCATATTGATCCTTATTTTGGACCCGATCCGGAAGGAGATAAGAAACTCATTGCTCTTGAAACGCCAGATGAATCTTCAACCTGGGTTTGGACATCCGCAGATAAACTTTTCCTTAAGTTGATCCAGGAAGTTCATTCGAGAAATATGAAAATAATTATTGACGGGGTTTTTAATCATATGGGAATAAAAAGCTGGGCTTTCCAGGATGTTTTAAAAAAAGGGAAGAACTCAAAGTTTAAAGACTGGTTTTCAATTACCTCGTGGGAAGATTCAACTAAAGGGACAAAATTTAATTATGATGGCTGGTTTGGAGTAAAAGAACTGCCTGAATTCAGGGAAGATGAAAATGGAATTGTCGAAGGTCCGAAGAAATATATTTTTCAAATTACAAAAAGATGGATGGATCCGGATGATGACGGCAATCCTTCAGACGGAATTGATGGATGGAGACTTGACGTTGCTTTTTGCATTAAGCACCAGTTCTGGAAAGACTGGAGGAAATGTGTTAAATTAATTAATCCTGAAGCATACCTGACTGCTGAAATAATTGATCCGCCGGAAGTTTTAAAACCTTATTTGCAGGGTGATGAGTTTGATGCAGTAATGAATTACAATTATCTCTTCATCTGTTCAGAATATTTTTTTGATGAGAAAACCAGAATAACGACTACTGAATTTGATAATCGTCTAGGTGATTTGAGGAATGCCTTTCCTATTGGAGTAACTTATGTTCAGCAGAATCTTCATGGAAGTCACGATACTCAAAGAATGGCTTCACATCTTGTAAATAAAGACCTTGCAAAAGTAAGGAATTGGGGAGAAACGTTTGAAATATGGAAGGGAAAAAATCCTGATTATAATACAAGAAAACCCTCCGAAGAAGAATACAAGATTTTAAAGATGGCTGTAATTTTTCAAATGACTTACGTTGGAGCGCCGTATATTTATTATGGAGATGAAGCGGGAATGTGGGGAGCTAATGATCCTTGCTGCAGAAAACCCATGGTCTGGGATGATTTGGTTTACAATGATGAAATATATTTGCCAAATCAGCAGAGGAAAGAAAATCCCGACAAAGTATCATTTAAAAAGATTTGTTTGAGCATTACGGGAAAATGATTTCAATCAGAAATTCATATCCTGCTTTGCAGGTTGGTGATTTCAAAACACTCCTTGTTGATGATAAGAATAAAATTTATGCTTTTGAAAGAACACTGGATGAACAAAGCATAATTGTAGTTTTAAATAATGGAAAATCTTCTAAGTCAATTACCCTGCAAGCGGACCATAATGAATTTTACAAAGATCTTTTAAATGAAGATGTAATTAAAGTTGAGAGTGGAAAAATTACATTGAATGTTGAAGGAAAATGGGGGAGAATACTGCTGAAGGATTATTACAGGTAAAACTTGAAAATCGCATCCACTCTTAAGGAGCTTTTAGATTCAGAGTGTAGATAATTTTGGAGAAAGGAGAATTAACTCTCACCTAAGTGTAGATGTTTTTTCAGGAATGAACATCACATTTTTTTTAATCAGATGCAATAGGTATGAACTTGCTAAGAGGCAACTAAAAACCCCGCCAATTTCCTGGCAGGGCTTTAGGAAAGAGCTAACAATGAAGTTACTTACTTCATCAGGATCATCTTCTTTGTTTCAACAATATTTCCTGCTTGCATCTTATATAGATAAATTCCACTTGATAAAGATGAAGCATCAAATGAAACTTTAAAAGTCCCAGTTGGTTTTTCTTCATTAACTAAAGTTGCAACTTCTCTTCCAAGAATATCATAAACTTTCAGATTTACGAATGAAGATTTTGGAATCTGAAATTGAATAGTTGTGCTTGGATTAAATGGATTCGGATAATTCTGCGATAAAGTAAATTGTTCAGGAATAATTTCTTCCTGGGAATCTTCAATTCCTGTCGCTATATTATATTTATCGGCAAGATAATTTTCCACAGCTGTTCTTTCAGAATCAGTGACAGCTCTATTATAGACTATCAGTTCGGCAACATCACATTTAGCCAAGATCGTCCCGAAGGGAACCCCATCAGCTCCTCCGATTCCACCACCAGAACCTGTGGCATCACCCAGTGGAACAGAAATTGCAGAAGCGTAACCTCCGGGAACTAAAGGTACATCATTTCCATCCCATTGCAACGTCGTACTCCATATAGTTCCAGTATTAACTGCGCTGAGATTTCTCCACTGATCATAGGCAACCAAACCCGGCGTACCACCACGAACCCAACCATTTCCTGTAAACATTCCAAGGGTATCTGAGCCATACTCGGGTATTGCCATCCCCATGTACCATTGATGGCCAAAACCTCCGCTGGCACCAAAGGTTATTACATTACCGGTATTACCAACAGTGCCATGATGATTATTGATGACCAAAAATAAACTGAACTGTGTAATGACGGTTGAGCCTGTAAATCCTAACTTATCATTCAACCCATCAAAGCTTATTACAGGTTTGCCGTTCAATGTGTTAGCAACCAGCAGCGGTTGTCGGGATGTATTCGTTTGAATAGCATCATTGTTGTTACTGCTCTGGTCGATCCAACTGCTAACTGTTGAACCGTTAATGGTTACGCCTTCATCAGCTTTCAGCCACATTTGAAGACTGTCGGTAGGTATTGTTGAAGTTATCATTTCCGACAATGGTCGTCTCCAAACACCGTCATTAGTCCCGGCAAAGAGATATGTGCCGGAGACGAGAAGAGCATTGACAACATTGTTCGTCAAGCCGATATTGAATGCAGTCCAGTTTCTCCCGTTGTTTGTGGAATGAAAGACTCCACCGCCATCAGTCCCTGCAAAGAGATTCGTATCAGAAACGGCAAGAGCCCTGACATTACTGTTTGTTAAACCGTTATTGACCGTAGTCCAGCTTGTCCCGTTGTCAGTGGAAAGATAAACTCCGCTTCCAAAATAGGTACCAGCAAAGAGATTTGTGCCGTTTGCCGAGTTGGGGGAGATAGTGAAAGCATGTACATTATTGCTCGTCAAGCCGTTACTCGCAGAAGTCCATGTTTTCCCGTTGTCGGTGGAACGAAAAACGCTACTGCCCCAAGTTCCTGCAAATAGATTTGTGTCGGAGACAAAAAGAGCGGTGATTTTAAAGCATCACCCACCAAGCCGGTATTGACCGCAATCCAGTTAGTCCCGTTATTTGTGGAACGAAAGACGCCGCTTTGATAAGTTCCGGCAAAGAGATTCGTGTCGGAGATGGCGAGAGCTTGGGGAGAAACGTTGTTTGTCAAACCAGAGACCGCGGACCATGTTGTGCCGTTGTTGGTTGAACGATAGACGCCGCCATCAGTCGCAGCAAAGATATTCGTGTCGCTGACTGCAAGAGCTTCAACCCAAGTGCCGGTAAACACCGCAGTCCAGCTTGTCCCATTGTTGGTGGAACGAAAGATAGTGCCGGCAACAGTGCCGGCAAAGAGATTCGTGTCGGAGACGGCAAAGGAATGGACAGAGCCGGAGGGGCCATTGATTCGGATCCATTGAGCATTTAATAAGGAAGAAAATACTATGCAACTAATTGCAATTAAATAATAAATGTTTTTCATACTGGTTCCTTTTATTTTAAAAGCATCATCTTCTTTGTTTCTACAAAACTTCCTGCAATAATTGTATAGAAATAAATTCCTGATGATAATTGTGAAGCTTTGAAATTAACTTCATAACTTCCGGTGGCTTTTTCTTCATTCACTAATGTTGCAACTTCATTTCCAAGAACGTCATACACTTTTAGATTTATGAATGAGGAATTAGGAACCTGGAATTGAATTGTTGTAGAAGGATTAAAGGGATTTGGATAATTATTTGACAAGCTATAAGAATTTACCAAGCTTAATTTTTCATTAACCACAGTTACAGGAACATATGTGTTTAAAACCTTTGTATTATTCACCCAGGCAGAACCATCCCAATATTGGTGGAGCGCTTCAGTCTGGTTATTGTTCCCATCATATGTGTAAAAAGACTTATATTGATTCACCCAGGTAGAACCACTCCAAGTCTGTGAGAGCCATTCAGTCTGGTTATTGTTCCCATCATATGTGTATGAACCCATAGCATCATTCACCCAGGCAGAACCATCCCAATTTTGCCAGAGCCATTCAGTTTGGTTATTGTTCCCATCATATGCGTATGAACCCATAGCATCATTTACCCAGGCAGAACCATCCCAGCTTTGATAGAGAATTTCAGTGTAGTTATTGTTCCCATCATATGTGAATGAACCCATATAATAATTCACCCAGGCAGAACCACCCCAGTCTTGTTCGAGATATTCAGTGATGCTATTGTTTCCATCAAATGTGTAAAAATACTTATAGAGATTCACCCAGGCAGCACCACCCCAGGATTGGTGGAGAATTTCAGTCTGGTTATTGTTTCCATCATATGTATATGAAACCCTATAGTTATTCACCCAGGTAGAACCACCCCAGGATTGTTCGAGCGCTTCAGTCTGGTTATTGTTTCCATCATATGTGTATGAACCCATAGCATCATTCACCCAGGCAGAACCATCCCAGCTTTGATAGAGAATTTCAGTGTAGTTATTGTTCCCATCATATGTATATGAAACCCTATAGTTATTCACCCAGGTAGAACCACCCCAGGATTGTTCGAGCGCTTCAGTCTGGTTATTGTTTCCATCATATGTGTATGAACCCATAGCATCATTCACCCAGGCAGAACCATCCCAGCTTTGATAGAGAATTTCAGTGTAGTTATTGTTCCCATCATATGTATATGAATTCTTAGAAGTATCAACCCAAGCAGAAACATTCCAGTATTGGTTAATTTCCTCTATTAGCAGAGAACCATTACCAAGTAGTGTTTTATTTATGGTTGTTCTTGTATTCTTTGTATTAAATCCTTTTTCTTCAAAAAAACCTTCTTGTGGGTTTCTTAATATAGTTTGCCAATTGCTGCTATTAGATTTTGACATAAGATCTTCTTTGGCATTAAATCCTTTAAGTCCATAAGATTTTAATTGCTGGATTTCCTAAAGTTTTTCAATATTGAATCTCCCGGGTAATTCTACCTTGTGAGATTTTACAGCTAATGGTGTCTGAGTAGTAAAATCCTGTGCCATTGTCGCAAATGAAAGGAATGCAACCAAAATGAAAGCAAAAAATAATGTGTAGTTTTTGATAGAAACTCCAAAAATTGTCAAAAATGTTAATTAAGATTTCGGTTGCAAATAAACAAAATCCAAGGGGGGACTGCATATCAACTGAGTCTCAAATACTAGCAATGATATCTCATTTACTGTAATATCTATCGTATCAAACTATTGAAGATATTATCAATTGATGGAGGTAATAAATTTTGAAGATATTTTGAAGATTAAACTTGACTTATTAATATGCGATAGAACCGCGGTTGTCTAATTGACTAAATCGCTTGGAGGATAACTAAATTCATCTTTGAAACATCTTGTAAAATATGGCGGACTAGAAAATCCAACAGAATAGGCTATCTCCGATATATTTCCTCTTTGTTCTTTTATCATTTTTTTTGCTCTTAATAATCTTAATGATCTTAGAAACATACTCGCAGATTTTCCCGTAATGGCTTTAAATTTTCTATGGGATTGTGCTCTGCTCATTCCGATTTCAATGCCAAATTCTTCTATGCTGAATTCTTCTTCCGAAATATGTTTATCAATTACTTCCATTACTTTAATAATAAATTGTTCATCAATACTCGTTCACTTTTTCCCATCTGATTTAGATACGTAATCCAACCTTTGGTATTTTTCCTGCAATTTTCTTCTTATCTTTAATCAAGATTCTCTATTCTTATTTGAAGTTCTTTTACATCGAAAGGTTTTGTAAGATAATCATCAGCACCTGTTTTTAAGCCTTCAATTTTATTTTCCTGTCCTGATTTTGCAGTTAACAAAATAATTGGTATATGACTTGTCTTTTCATCATTTTTCAAAATTCTTGTTAATTCATTTCCGTCCATCTTCGGCATCATCATATCGCTGATAATCAAGATCGGGAATTATTTTTTCAGCCTTTCTAACTCCTTGTTCACCGTTTACTGCTTCTTCTACTAAATATTCGTTTCAGATAAAGAAGTCTTTTATATATTCACGCATATCATAATTATCTTCAACAACAAGAATTATGTGTTTTTTCTATCAGTACTTCAGCTAATTCTTCTTGATACATCATTTGGTCTCAGAAATATTTATTCTTCATCATTTATGACTTTCTAGATAAATATCTGACTTTATTTCTTCCGGTTTGCTTATTTTTTAAATATTTCTTCATCTTTCAGATGTTCTTTACCTAAGAGGAAGTTTGACGTAAATTCAGTAAACTCTGTTCCGCCATTTTCCAGGTTTCACTATTTTACTGTCGACTTAATAATTCCATGATGAAGTTCTACTAATTCTTTTGTTAATGCCAAGACCAATTCCTGTTCCTTCAAATTCTCTTGTGTAAGTGAACTGTCAACCTGGTAAAATCTATCAAATAGTTTTGGTATTTCTTCATGGGCAATTCCAATTCCGGTATCTTTTATTTTTATTTCGACAAACCTTTTATATTGTCATCCCGAACTTGTTTCGGGATCTCCTGTTTTGTAGAAGATGCTGAAATAAATTCAGCATGAATTTGGTTATCGAAACTGAAATTATTCCTTCCTGCGGTGTAAACTTGAATGCATTTGATAAAATATTTGTTAATATTTTTGTCATCTTTTCTTTATCAAAATATAGATCTATAAATTCTTTTTCTGAAAGAATTTTTAGAGTTATATCTTTTGATTCAGCTAATGACTCAAAAGATAATGCTGCTCCTTTTACAAATGATACAATATTCCCTTTTGATGCTTCAAGTTTTAATTTTCCTGCTTCCAGCTTGGAAAGATCCAAGCAATTGGTTTACTAACTGTAATAGACGAACCTTGAATTATTTCTTTATAATGTTTGCATCCTTTAATAACTATTCATCGGATGCTCTGCTGAAATAATTTTTTCCGCAGGGCCAAGAATTAAGTGTAAGAGGTGTTCTGAATTCGTGTGAAATATTTGCAAAGAAGCTTGATTTTATTTTCTCTGTTTCTTCTTTTTCTTTCAATACAGCTTTATCAACTTTGACTTGATTTTTGAAGGATAATCTGTTCATCTCATATCTTCTTAGTCCAGTATAACGCAAAAACAAAAATGACCAGTATAAGTTAATTATAAGCCCACCAGGTTTTCCACAATGGAGGTGAAATAATTATTGAAATAGAAGTTCCTTCTTCATTCCAAACACCATCATTGTTTGATCCTTTAACTCTGAAAATATATTTTCCTGGTTCCATATTAGGATATGATGCGAAAGCGTCTTGTACCTGAATAGACCCAGTCTTTATCAATTCCTTCCATTTTGTAAGCATACTGATTTCTTTAAGGACTTACATAACTTAATGCTGTAAATTCAAACGATAAAAAATTTTCTTTGTATGTTAAATTTATTTCTTTTCTAAAAGAGACAGGTTTATCGAATTTCCTGATAGCTGTTATCACAATTGGAGGTATGAAAGGATTATTTTTTATGCTGTCCGGATGAAACCTGATGACTGCACCTGTAGATCCAAAATACATTTCACCATTTTGGGTTTTCAAAGCACCATTTAAATAGAATCCGTTCTCCGGCAAACCATAAGACACATCATAATTTTGAAATTGCTTTGTATCTTTACTAAACTTTGAAATACCTTTGCGGGTGCTTAACCAATAATTACTCAGATCATCGTTGAGAATCCACCATACTACATTATGAGGCAAACCAATTCTCTCATCAAAAAAATTAAATTTTTTTGTTGAACGATTATATATACAAGACCGTTGTTTGTACCAAAGTATAAGGGTTCTGTTTTATATTCAAGGATGTTAAAAACAACATTACATTTATTGCTTTCAGGATTTTTCGGATCGTACATATAATTTTTAACTACTACATTTTTTGCAGGATCATAACATATTAATCCTCCTTCCATTGTACCAATCCACAACAGACCTGAACTATCTAAACAAAAATCGAATATTGAATTAACTGCCTGTAAAATTTTCGTAATTAATTTTCTATTGGGATATATTTTATATACACCTCCACCCACAGTTCCAATCCAAATATTACCATCAGGAGTTTTACATAGGCAATTAACATTTTTATCTAATTCCCGCCGGAAGAATCATAATAATTTGTTATGCGACCGTTAACATCACGCTTGTAGATACCACCAGACACTTTGCCTATCCATAAATCTCCCGACTCTTCTTCTGAAACTAAATAATCTTTTCCAAATGAATAAGGCATAATCTGTTCAGTCTTTGGATTAAATTTATTCCATCCCTTTGATGTACCGATCCAAAGCATATCGTTGTTTCCTTTAACGATATTGTAAACCCCATCAAATAAATATTTTTTGAATGGTTGTTTTGTGCGGTTAATTTTGTTTACGCCGCTGCCACATATTGCATCCAGACAGTACCAGACCGCTCACAATAAACTGAGGTTACAGTGTTGTTACTTAAAGTATGCGAATCATTATCGTCATGAAGATAGTGAATGATTTTTTTTGTTCTCATATCTAAAGAGTATAGACCATACAGCCAACTGCCAGCCCAAATGTTTCCGGATTCATCTTCACAAATTGAGGAAATTGAATTACCGTTTTCTTTAATATAAGGTGTAAAGGTTCCGTTTTTTTATCGAATGCAACTAAATCCTCACGCGTCCCTAACCAAAGAATGCCGGACTTATCTTCAATTTATTAAAATAATAAGTTGATCATTCATCTTTTATTAGGACATACAAAAATGTATGAACTTCCGGTCATTCTATCTAACTTATCTAGCCCGTACGAGTACCAAACCAAAGTTCTCCTGCTTTATCCTCAAGTATCGAATTTATATTGTTGCTGCTATACTTTCCGGGTTCTTATCATTATTTCGAATGCAAATAAATTTTTCTGATTTTTTATCAAAATTATATAAACCAGCGCTGGTTCCAATCCATAGCATTCCAAATTTATCCTCACAAATTGAAGAAACATCATTATTCCATTCCGTTTCCTTATTCGGGGAATTCGGCTTGTAGTGTTTAAATACACCGGTTGTTTTGTCAAACTTCTCAATTCCGCGCCTGGTACCTATCCATATATTTCCTTCTTTGTCTTCATATATTGTATTAACAAATTGATTATTAATACTATTCGGGTTATCCGGTTCTTGCTTATATGCAGTAAAATTGTAACCATCGTACTTCTCTATCACCCCAGGTGCCAAACCATAAAAAGCCAGTCTTGTCCTGGATTACAGAATTAATATTTGTTCATACATTCCTTGAGCAACTGAAAAATGTTCGAAAGTTATGTTCTCTTGCTGGGCAAAAAATTTAAGCGGATTAAAAAAGAAAATAATAAGACTTAAAAACAAAATAGAGGCTATGCGATCAGGTAACCTATTTTGTTTCAGCATCTTGCCAATATTACTCACTAAACAATTCATCAATAATTAAATATTACTCCATTTGTACATAAGATGATGGTTGATATTCCGATGGCTGAACGAAGATGCAATTAACGATTTTTGAAATGTTACCTCCTTCCATTAGAATAATCTTCTTCGTTTCAGTGAATTCTTCAGTTGTAAATTAAAACGTTAATGAATATTAATCTAATTTCAATACTATCTTAATTTTCTTGATATATATATCCTTTCGTAACTAAAAATTTTCTTAACAATATTAAAGGGATTCTTATGAACAAAATAATAATCTCCTTGTTGTTCGCAGTTATTTTTTTATCAGGTCTGATTTATGCCCAGGACAAACCCTCCCGTTTCTTAAAACAGCATAAATCATACTTTATTAAGGATCATTTAAACCAAACGGAAAAAATGCTTCTTCAATCTTTGCAAAGTAATGATACAAATATGAATTCATCTGCAGCACAGACAATCAGGGAACTTGAACAGGTTTTTCCGGACGAAACATTTAGTTTGTTTATATCCCCTTTAAGTGATATAGTTCAAAATGAAAAAGCTGATACTCAATCACGTATACTTTCAGCGCTGGCACTTGATGAGCTACATTCTGATAAAGGCGACGCAATAATTTATGAGGTTGCAAAATTTACAAACAATCAGTCGGTAAAGGATATTTGCAATGCACTTGCCATTGAAAGTTTCAAAGCAGATGAAATAAGTACAAAAATAAAATAGTAAGAGAATAAGCTATTAATATGAAAAACCCCCACTCATTCTGAGCAGGGGTTTTAAAAAATATATCTTGAAATAATATTACAATTTTATTTCATCAGTATCATCTTTTTTGTTTCAACAAAACTACCCGATTGCAGTTTATAAAAATAAATTCCGCTTGACAATTGGCCCGCATTATAGGTTAATTCATAAACACCTGCAGGTTTTTCCTCATTTACCAAAGTAGCTACTTCCCGTCCCAGAACATCATACACTTTCAAACTTACAGTTCCTCTTTTGTTTATAGTATATTGAATGTTAGTGCTGGGGTTAAATGGATTTGGATAGTTCTGCATAAGCTGGAAGCTATTTGCAGTAACAGGTTTTTGACCGACATCAACTGGTACAAAATTCATCCAGTTGTCAATTATGTAATTATAATTTTGAATACTGGAAGCATTATCATATCTGTAAGGGCGGCCGGCAATAAAAACGAAATTTCCCTCGTTCTGTTTTTGTATCCTGAACCCTGCTAACCATGCGTTTGATGTATCATTATCAAAGATAGGCACTGCCTCTGAAGTTTCAAACATATAGGCTAGGTGAACATAAGAATTTGTCCCTACAGCAGACATATTAACGAGATTTGGATCTAAAGAAATAATCTGAGGAATTGTTTGATCAGCACTAAGAGCAGATACACCGCAGTAATTCTTTAAATCCTGGTTGAAGAAATAATATCCCATTCTCGTAGCTAAAAGAAAATTGCCTCCTGAAGTAACATAATTAATAACCTGGTTTGCATCATAGAAAGGAAGATCCCCTCCAAAATTATTTCCAATCCAGATTACTTTTTTATAAAGATTCAGAATTGAAGTAGGAATATTCCTGTTGAACAAATCTATTTTTTGAATGTTTGAATTACCTGAATAATCAAATCCCTGGTTTCCAAACAAATCCCAAACATCAACCTGGTGATCTCCAAAACATAATGAGTTGTTATAGAAGTTTGTCATCTCAGCAGGGTAAGTTACATATTGAATTCCGTTTACAACAAGAATATCTGACTCAGCAGTGAGCGTAGTTATATAATTATGAAGTACTCTTGTATGAGTTTCTGTTCCGTTATGAATTGTTAAAGCAACAGTGAAAACTCCTTCTTCATTATAAGTCCATTCAGGGTTAGGATCCTGAGAATCAATTGTCCCATCAAAATCAAAGTCCCATTCATAAGAAATATTTCCCGAAGGAGAATAAGAATAATCTGCAAACTGAACAGTATAAGGAACCGGTCCAAAAGTTTCTTCAACTTCAAAAGCAGCATTTAAACGATTCGATTCCACCAGCGGGGCAACAAAAGATTGGTAAATTTCTTTTGTGTTATTACTTTGAATAAAAGCAGCAACAACTATACTGTCAAGATTTACTTTGCCTAAGAAATCATCTGTGGGTATATACTGAAATGTATATTCAACTGAATTTCCCGGATCAGGAATATCAAGAAGAGTTCCCTGGGCATCGGGAAGCATTGCTCGGCAAATATTATAAAAATGTGTTTCGCCATTAACGCAGCATGAATTACCAACAACATCAACCTGGTTTTCTGTAAGCGCAACTCTTAACCTTACATCACCAAAAACTGTAACATCTGCAGGATCCCTGGTTATAGTTACTTTAACATCAAAAACATTATTCGGAAATCTTTCAGCAGTAATTGCAATTTCAAAAGGTGAATAAAGGGCATCACCCTGGTTTACTAAGTTTGTAAATACTGCTGATCCGCTGGCAGTGTTGAATACTGTTCCATTAATTTGAATCCATGGAACGGCATTAACTCCATAATAACTTATTCTTGCATTATTACCGGTTTGATTAAGTAAATGCATTGGATCGCATTCACCGGGCGATGGCCAATCGCCATTATAAACAATATGATTCATTGAGCCGGCTGCAATAAGATTGTGTACTGTATTTGTGTACCATGAACTATTTAACTGTGCACATGGGACACAAGAACAGTTTGTAAACCTTTCCACGAGTGTTTTTTTATCGTAGGGCTTAACATTGAAGGTAAAAATAAAAATGAATAAAAAGAGTAAATTCTTTTTCATGGTTCACCTTATATCATTTGAAAAATTATTTGCCGAATTATTTGAAACTAAGCAATGATTAGAATTTAACAAAAATTTAAGTTTATCAAAAGAAAAACTTTTTACTTGGATTACTTTGTGGTACTAGGGTGCTGGTTTGATAAATAAATTAAAAGATTTGGGATTATTATTGCGGCCATATTAAAAAATTATCGCCGCTAAAACTGCTGAATGAAATTATAGTTTTCCTGTTGATTACTCATCATAGTTAATTTGAGCATTTTTAATTTTAAGATTATCTAATTTTCTAAACATAATTTCAATTGAAAGAGGTCTTTTAATCTCAGAAGAAAAATTTAACCGGATTGAATTTTCTTCTTTAGAAAGATTTGCAGTAATCCCTTCCCAGGTTTTAAGTGTTCCATTTGAACCGGGCCATACCTGCAGTATTCTTCTTTCATCAATCGTTTTAATGCTGTCATCTATTTTAGAATTTTTATAAACAAGAGTTTGAATATCATCAGGCAGAAGAGGAATAATTGAACCGGTACGGACATATAAAGGCATTTTATCAAGCGGGGCTTCAACTTCAATATAATTTTTTCCATTAATTTTTTCGCCGCTCCAGAAATTTATCCATTCTCCTTCAGGTAAATAAACTGTACGGTAATACTCTTGCTGATAAATTGGAGCTACAAGTATATCATTACCAAACATAAACTGGTAAATATTTTTTTTTGCTTCCTTGTCATTCTGAAATGCGAGAGCCATCGGACGAATAACGGGGATTCCATTATTTACAGTTTCAAAAACTGCATTATACAGATAAGGAAATAATTGAAGACGAAGGACAGCGAACTTTTTAAAAGTTTGAAGAGTCTCTTCATCAAAATCCCATGGACCAAGATTGGAAGTCATATGTATCTGCATAAAAGGAGAAAAGACAGCAAACTGAGACCAGCGAATAAATAATTCTTTGGTTGGCGTTCCTGCATAACCGGCAATATCACTTCCCCATAAAGAAATTCCCGACATTGCAGCGCATTGCCCTGCGATTATTACAGAGGGTAAACCATTATCGAGTGAGAAGTCTGCATTATTATCTCCCGCCCACGCAAAAGGATATTTTTGAAAACCAGTATATCCGCTTCTAGTAATTAAAATGCCATCACTATCAAGATAATTGTTTACAAAATTCTGCATTACACTATCGTAAAGAAGGGAATAATGGTTCTTCATTTTATAAGCAGATGAGCCATCGTAAAAAACGGCATCGGGAACAAAATTTCCTTCACCATCATCACATTTAAATGCTTTAACTCCATAGGGAAGCATTTTTTTTAATTGTTGATTCCACCACTCAACAGCATCGGGATTTGTAAAATCAATTAGCCCACCTTTACCTTTCCACCATTCGCTTAATGCAGTATTGCCATTTTTATTTTTAATAAGAAATCCTTTTTCTGATGCTTCGGAAAAATTATCGGATTCTTTCTGAATTCCATTCATATCAATTACATCTTCTTTATTAATAAATGGAGTGAGCCAGAGGCAAAGATTAAATCCAAGTTCTTCAATCCGGCTGAACATTTTATCGGGATCGACGAATTGCATTTTATTAACTTTGAAATTATTGTAACCGGTTTCCCAGGGGCTGTCAATAACAAGAACAGAAGCCGGAATTTTGTATTTACGAAGTTTTTCAATATCGGCGTAAACCGAATCCTGGTTATGATGAACATCGCGGCTTTTCCAGAGACCGAATGCCCAGGGAGACGGAAGCTGAGGTCTTCCGGTTAATTCTGTAAAACAGGATAAAATATCTGTAAGTTTTTCTCCGGCAATAAAAACAATTCTGAATTTAGAATCATTAAAATTTATTTTTGTATCAAATCTTTCTGCTGCATTTAAATCAAAAGTGCCAGGCGAATAGCTGTCAACCCAAACTCCAAGTCCCAGGCTGCTCATAAAAAAAGGTATCGGTTTATGAGTACCAACGCCTTTAATTCCAAACCTGTCATCAGTAATGTTTGGAAGAATATATCCACGCTGATTGATAGAATTAAATCTTTCTCCCATTCCATAATATTCTGTTTCGCTATCACTCTTTAAGTGAAATTCAAATTCATGAAATGTTTTATCTTCCGGAACATATTCAACAGCAATTGATCTCTCATTAAGTATTTCAAAAAAAATTTTAAGAGATTGATTTTGAATGACAAGGGGTTTTTCAAATGCTTTTTCAAAATTATTCTGCCTGACCTTATCAAGATTTAAATATGCACCGGTAGAATAAAAAACTTTTGAACTGTCATTAAGAATATTTATCGTTAAATAACCATCACCGGGAGTAAATTTTATTTCAAGATATTTCGTTCGTTCAATAATTTCGTTTTGGGAGAGATTTTGGCAGAAGGGAATAAAGAGCAAACTGAAAAGAAATATTCTGAATTTAAAAAAATGGAAACTCATCTTCAAAACAAAATCATAATATTTCAAAATTAAACTTATTTGTTATCCAATCTTTATTAGTACTTAAAGATTTTTCGATAAAAGTTACCTGGTTATTTTGATCTATCAGTATTATGGTTGAAGAACGTGTTCCGTAATCAGATGTTTCAACAAATATTGAAGAGATTTTTTTCTCTATATCTTTATCCAAACCGGTATCAGGAAGTTCATCATCCGGCGAAATTATTTTATCACTTAGTAAAGTAAAGAGACGTTCTGTAAGATTATCTTCTTTTTCTATAGCTTGCTTAAGTAATTCTGTTCCTCGTTTAACATTAAACCAAGGGGTATCAAGCAGATGATTGCTTAAACCATGAATTCCACTCTCAATTTTTAGCAGCTTTTTATTTTGATTTGAAAAAAAATATAAATCGGATTGATCACCGAATATTAAACTATAACCGTTATACAAATTTGCGCTGTCTGCCAAACCTTTTGAATATAATTCCGGAGATGAGGTACCTGTGAGAAAATCTGAAACAATTTTTCCTCTTGATACTGCATCCTTCTTAATTGATTTAATATTGCGATAGTTAGTAATTGCTGCGAATCTTCCGTTCTTTGTAATTCCACACCATGTTCCGCTTTCTTTAAGATCTTTACCTGCCAGCACCGGTTCATTTTTCCAGAAATGAACAGGAGATGAAGGACGCTCATAAAATTCATCTCTGTTGGCGGCAAAGATTAATTTATATTCAGAATGATTATTATAAGATAAAACTATCAGGCACATAGATTAACTCGTTTTATTTAGAATATATTGATAGTAAAAGAAACAAAGTGTTGATTGCAGTAACTTTACATAAATTATTAAATCTTTACAAAGATTACTGTAAAATAAATAAATATTCTAGTATTGCATCCGGATTTTTACCATTTAGAATAGGTTGATTTTAGCATTGGAATAGCTATTTTTAACGAGATTAAAACAAATGTTCCATATAAGAATTCATTGTAGATTGCAGGGGTTGGGTAATACTATATGAGAATAAAATTTAAATATTTCAAACTCCTTTTTAATTTTTATGGAATTTCTTTTGAAGAAAAAAATCCGGTTGTTTGTAATCATTTAGGTATTACTTTATCGTTATGATGAATTCTTTCTTGATTTTATATTCAAAAAGCAGATTTTTTTTAGCCGCACTAACAATTTTATTAATTAGATCTTCTCTTTTTCCCCAGTCAAATCAATCCTCTAAACTTAGCGGTGTAACACATATTTTAAGTGAAACAGGTCTTTCACAAAATACAGTGCATTCTATTATACAGGATAAAAAAGGATTCATCTGGTTTGCCACCGAAGATGGTTTAAACAGATATGAAGGATACAATTTTACAGTTTTCAAAAACAATCTTCAGGATAAGTTCTCGATTCCCGACAACTTTATCTGGACTATTTTTGAGGATAAAAGTGGTACACTTTGGATTGGTACAAACAGCGGGGGGCTCTCAAGATTTGATTATGAAAAGGAAAGATTTATTACATATAAAAATAATCCCGATAATAATAACAGCTTAACTCTTAATAATGTTAGAGCTATTTATGAAGACAATAAGGGAAGTATCTGGGTTGGTACTGAAAATGGATTAGATCAATTCAACCGGGAAAAAAATACTTTTACTCATTATAAAAATCTACCCGGCGATAACACAAGTTTAAGTAACAATGTAATTCTATCAATATATGAAGATAAAGATGGTGATCTCTGGATCGGGAGCGATGGCGGTCTTGATAAATTTAACAGAGACAAAAATAATTTTTCCAACTATTCTTTAAGTAATCCAGGAAGTTCAGGTAATGTAATTCTTTCAATCTATCAGGATAAAAATGGATATATCTGGGCTGGAACACTTAGAGGCTTAATTAGCTTCGAAAAAAAAACAGCGAAATTCAGCAGTTACTTAGTGAACTCTTCCGAGTCTAATTCTATAAACAGCAACAGAATAAATGCAATTATTGAGCCCGGTATTTTAAACTCTGGAGATGAACAGGAGTTTTTATGGGTAGGAACAGGCGATGGATTATTTCAGTTTGATAAACTCAATAAAAGTTTTACAAAAGTAAAACCATCGCCATCAGCTTCTCCTATTCTGAATAATAATAATGTGCTTTCTTTATTTGAAGATAAATCAGGATTGTTATGGATTGGAACCGCTGAAGATGGAGTGCTGAAGTTTGATAAAGAAAGGCTTCGGTTCAGGCATTATAATCACAATCCTCTTAATCCCAATAGTCTAAATCATAATACTATCCGTGCAATATTTCAGGATGAAGAGGGAATAGTATGGATTGGAACTTTAGGCGGCGGATTAAACAGACTTGATATAAAGACTGATAAATTCTTTTTCTATAAGAATAATCCTATTGATAAATTTAGTTTGAGTGATAATTCTGTTTCTGCAATTTATAAAGACAGGTTAGGTTATTTGTGGGTTGGAACCTGGGGCGGAGGTCTGAATAAAACCACTTTACCTTTAAAAGAAAAATCTGACAATTTGAAATTTATTAATTTCAAAAATGAATCATCAATTTCAACCGGATTAAGTAGTAATATTATACAGGCGATATTTGAAGACTCAGATGGAAGATTGTGGATTGGAACAGGAACCGGTTTGGATCTTTATAACGGGGAGAAAAATCAATTTATAAAATTTACCAATGATCCTGATGATTCAAATAGTTTAAGCAGTAACCAGATTCAATCCTGTATCATTGAGGATCGGGGGAAAAATCTTTGGATCGGCACATGGAACGGATTGAATGAACTGCCCGCAGAGAAAATTGGTTATGCACTCAATAATCCTGAACTAGTAAAATTTAAACGGTTTAGCTTTCAGCCAGATAATCAAAACAGCTTAAGCGATGAGCGGGTTATTTCAGCATTTGAAGACAATGAAGGTAATCTTTGGTTCGGAACTTATGGTGGTGGTCTTAATAAACTGCCTTTCGATCAGAAAGGTTTACAGGATAAAAAATTTATTAATTATTCGGTAAAGAATGGGCTGCCAAGCAATATTATTTATAGTATAAAAGGAGATAACTCGGGTAAATTATGGATGAGTACAGATAATGGTCTTTCTATGTTTGATCCGGAAAAAGAAATTTTCAGGAATTATGATGCAGGCGATGGGCTCCAGGGTAATCAGTTTTTTTGGGGTGCTGGTTTTAAAGGTGTTAACGGGGATTTATTTTTTGGCGGTACCAATGGCTTTAATGTTTTTAAACCTGAAGAATTAAAAAATAATAATTATATACCGCCAATAGTAATTACAGATTTCCAGATATTTAATAAGCCGGTTGAAATAAATAAAGAAAACTCGCCACTGGAAAAAACAATTATTTTAACCAAACAAATTGAACTTTCTTACAATCAAACAGTTTTTTCATTTGAGTTTTCTGCTCTTGATTATACTGTCCCGTTTAAAAACCATTATGCTTACATGATGGAAGGTTTTGATAAAGATTGGATTTATTCCGGAAACAGGCACTATATAACTTATACTAATCTTGATCCCGGTGAATATGTTTTCAGAGTAAAAGGATCTAACAATGATGGGGTATGGAATGAAAAGGGCACATCCCTAATAATCCGGATTCTTCCTCCATTATGGAGAACATGGTGGTTCCTTTCTTTATCACTTCTTTTAGTGGCTACAATTATCATATCAATAATTTATTTCAGGGTAAAACATCTTTTAGATATAGAAAGATTGAGAACAAAACTTGCAGCCGATCTTCACGATAACATCGGTTCAAGCTTAACTGAGATTTCAATTCTAAGTGAAGTTATTTCAAAAAAAATAAAGTCTGAAGATGAAAGCGTTAAAAAAAGTCTTGGATTAATAAGCACTAACTCGAGAAATCTTATAGATAATATGAGCGATATAGTTTGGCTTGTTAATCCTAAAAGAGATTCTTTATATGATTTAATTTTAAGACTTCGGGATACCTATTCGGAATTATCCTCCTACACAAGCATTTCTTTCAGATCTGAAAATATTAAATCACTGGAAAAGGTCTCGCTTTCCATGGAACACCGTCAGCATCTTTATCTTATCTTTAAAGAGGCTATTAATAATTGTATAACACACAGTAAATGCACCGAAATAACTCTTGATGCTTCTGTTAAAGGTGGTACTTTACAAATGACTTTAAAAGATAACGGAATAGGATTCTATCCCGATGGAATTTCTAACGGTGGAAATGGTTTAAGCAACATAAAGAACAGGTCCGAATTAATCGGCGGGAAACTAAAAATATTTTCAAAAAAAGGGGAAGGTACAATAATTCAATTTGAAGGAAATATTTTATAATTTCTCTTAGGTTTTAATATAAGATGAGCGTAATTAAATGTTAAAAGTTGTTGTAGTTGAGGATAACGATTCTATTCGCGAAGGCTTAAAAATATTAATAGACGGCACTGAAGGATACTCATGTGTCGCTTCATTTTCAGATTGCGAAACGATGCTTAAAAAGATTGAAAAACTTTCTCCGGATGTTTTGCTAATGGATCTTGGGCTTCCGGGTATTGGAGGAGTTGAAGGAATAAAAAAAGTTAAAGCACTTCTGCCGGAATTAACAATCCTTGTGCTTACTGTTTATGAAGAAAATGATCTTATATTTGATGCTTTATGTGCAGGTGCGTCAGGTTATCTTGTAAAGAAAACTCCACCATCAAAATTGCTTGAAGCAATTAAAGAAGCCTATGAAGGGGGATCTCCAATGAGCTCTCATATTGCAAGAAAGGTAATTGATTTTTTCCAGACTAAAAAACCGGCAGCTCCTCAAAAAAGTGATTATACTTTGACTCCCCGTGAAAAAGAAATTTTAAGCGGGCTGGTTGAAGGACACAATTTTAAATCTATTTCAGATTCTCTCTTTATTAGTATTGAAACGGTTCGTTTTCATTTTAGAAATATTTATAAAAAACTGCACGTTCATTCACAGTCTGAAGCAGTGGCTAAAGCAATAAAAGAGGGAATTATTTAAGAAAACAAATCAGCAGTTCCTTTATTTAATAATCTTCAACTTCAAATCTTAAAACTTTTTTTTCCGGGGGATAAATTCCATCTACCTGTTTATGTAGTAAAAAGGTTATCATAAGAAACACAAATCTTAAAATACCTTCATTCGTGTAGTAGAATATGGAATATGTAAACAATACATTTCTACCCTAAATCAAAATGCGGATAATTTATTTTACGTGATTTCTTAATGATAAATATTGTTGTTGTTGAAGATAATGATACCATCCGTGAAGGATTAAAAATTTTAATAGATGGGACTAAAGAATACACCTGCCTGCAGGTTTATGCAAAATGTGAAACTCTTCTGAAAGATTTAAAAAATTTAAATCCTGATATTTTATTAATTGATATTGGTTTACCGGGAATGAATGGTATTGAAGGTATTAAACATATCAAGGCAATCCTGCCCGATTTAGTAATTCTCGTTTTAACAGTTTATGAAGAGAATGATCTTATTTTTGATGCACTTTGTGCCGGTGCCAGCGGGTATATAGCAAAAAAAACTCCTCCTCAAAAGATGTTAAATGCAATTAAAGAAGCATATCATGGTTACACCCCTATGAGTTCAAAAATTGCCGGGAAAGTAATAGATTTATTCAAACAGAAAAAACCTTCTAACAGCAACGGAAATTCCGATAGTATAGAATTAACAGAAAGAGAAAAAGAAATTTTAAGCAGGCTTGTTGAAGGCAGCAGTGTAAAAGCTATTGCTGATTCTTTAATTATTAATATGGATATTTTAGGTTCGGATTTCAAGAGTATATATAATAAATTACATAAGTTTTCACAATTGTACATGGCTGAATTATAATCCTATCCATATAGGTAGTAGATATTAATGATGATGAAGATAAATACCTTTGTTTAGGTAGTAGAATGAAGTATACTAAATCAATAGGTTATAGTGCTGTTAAATTTTTCGACCTGATTATTAATCGAATTAATTTTAATATTTTAGTTGAGATTTACTTTAACAATGCGGATATCTAACTTGCAGATAATTGAGTTCCGGAGGAATGAATGAAAATAACTTTACAATTTTTTCTTACCATCATAACAATTCTTTTATTAACAGTTGCAGGGAAATCACAAACCGGAAAAATATCCGGTACTGTTAAGGATATTTCAACCGGAGAAGCTTTACCCTTTGTTAACATAATCGTTGAAGAAACAAATTATGGCGCCGCATCAGATGTCGATGGGAATTATGCAATGATTGGAATTCCTCCGGCAACTTATTCTATAAAAGCTTCTGCAATTGGCTATAATTCTGTAGAAGTACGTGATGTAAGAGTTTCAATCGATCTTACAACCAAGATTGATTTTGAATTAGGCAGAAACAAGCGTTGAACTTGGAGAAGAAGTTGTAATTGTTGCAACCCGACCTTTAATTACCAAAGATCTTACTTCATCTACTTCAATAGTTGGATCAGATGAGATATCTGCTTTGCCGGTTACTGAATTTCAGGAGGTTCTTCAGCTTCAGGCTGGTATTGTTGGAGGCAGTGTAAGAGGTGGAAGGCAAGGCGAAGTTGTTTATGCCATAGATGGTGTACCTGTAACTGATGTTTATGATGGTTCCACAGTAGTTGATGTTAATGCAAATTCAATACAGGAGCTGCAATTTGTTAGCGGGGCTTTTAATGCTGAGTATGGTAAAGCGCTGTCTGGTTATGTTAACATTGCAACTAAAGATGGGAATAATAAATTTGATGGAAATGTTACAAGTTATATTGGTGAATATGTAAGTCAGCACAATGATATTTTTAGAAACATTGATGATATCAATCCAGTAAACATTTATAACTTTGAAGGTAGCCTTAGCGGACCAATAATTCCAAACAATCTGTTCTTTTATTTAAATGCCCGGTACATACATTTTGGCGGATGGCTGTATGGTAAAAGAGTTTTTGAACCCTGGGATATTACCGTTAATAATGGTCCTGCAGTTCCAATCGAAGAGAGGTATTCAATTGATTCCACTGGTGATGGAAAGTATGTTTCGATGAATGGTAATAATAAAATTTACGCCCAGGGCAAATTAACTTTCAGACCTCTTTCTGATGTTAAAGTAAATCTTAATTATATAATTGATGATGTAAAATATAGGGACTATGATCACTCCTTCAGCTTTAATCCGGATGGTGATTACCAGAGATTCCGAACAGGTATTACTAATATAGTTGGCATTACTCATACTTTAAGTCCTTCAACTTTTTACCAGGCTAATTTTTCTTATTTCTTTAAAAGGTATAAGCAATATGTTTACGGGGATCCATTTGACCCGAGATATACAAGTGATCTTCTGTTAGGTCAGGAGCCAACTGAAGCTCCAAGTTTCAGAACAGGCGGGACACAGGATGGAAGATTTAAAAGAATAACTAATTCATATGGAGCAAAAATTGATTTGACTTCTCAGGTGGGTTCTGTAAATCTTGTTAAACTTGGTTTTGAGCTTAACAGGCACCAACTCGGTTTTGAAAACGTTGATATGATTGAACCACCCGGAATACCGGATCCATCGGTTAGTGGGAATCCATTTGTTACCAAAATATATCCGGATCCGAATAACCCGAATCAAAATCTTAATATTGATATTTATGATAGAAAACCAATAGAAGTCTCTTCTTATTTACAGGATAAAATTGAGTTTAGTGAAATTATTATTAATGCAGGGGTAAGATTTGATTACTTTTATCCTGATGGCAAAATTTTGAACGATCCATCAGATCCGGATATATACAGACCAAGAAAACTTGAAAATATTTATGTTGGCGATACAAATGGAAACGGTGAGCTGGGAGAAGGCGATCAGGTAAAAACAATTGAACAGAGAAGAAGCAGTAATGCAAATGGCACGCCCTGGTATAAAAATGCCGAGGCTAAATTCCAGGTAAGCCCCAGACTTGGTGTAGCATTTCCAATTACTGATAGGGGTGTTATACATTTCTCATACGGGCATTTTTTCCAGATTCCGAATTTTGATCTCCTTTATACAAATCCGGAGTACAAGTTTGGACAGGGCACTCAAAATTTAGGTATTGCCGGTAATCCTGATCTTAGGCCACAACAAACTATAAGCGGAGAAGTCGGGGTTCAACAAGCACTTTCAGATGTTTTAACCTTTGACTTAACAGCTTATTTCCGTGATATCAGAGATCTTGCCGGCACCAGAGCAGATGAAATCCGGTTGTTTGGGGGTTCAGGTTCTTACAGTCAATTTGTTAATAGTGATTTTGGTTTTGTTAAAGGAATTGTATTTACTGTTGATAAAAGATTATCTGACAACTGGGCGGCAACAATAGATTATACTCTTCAATCAGCTAAAGGAAATGCATCAGATCCTGCAGCCACGAGAAACCAGATTGCCGGAGGCGAAAGACCCGAAGTGCAGCTTGTTCCTCTTAACTGGGATCAGGCGCATACAGTTAATCTAACGTTTACATATACTGACAATATTGCGTATTGGGGATTTAGTCTCATAGGACAGTATGGAAGTGGTTTCCCCTATACACCAAGTTTCTCAGCCAATATTTCCAATTTATTAATTAATAGTGAACTAAAACCTTCCTTTTTTAATGTTGATTTAAGAGCGTATAAAGATTTTATTTTTGGCGGCATCCGTTTAAGTATTTTTACAAGAATATTTAATCTCTTTGATACATTAAATGAGCTTAATGTTTATGGTGATAGCGGTACCGCAGATTTTACAATCGATGAATTCCTTAGAAGAAAAGATGGTAATCCTGATAGAATTGTTAATTCATTGGATGAATATTACAGGAACCCCACTTTCTATTCTGAACCAAGAAGAGTGGAAATGGGCGCAACAGTATTTTTCTAAAAGTTAAAAAGTCGGAATTGATATGAAGTCATTAAAAATATTAGCCCTGTTTTTCCTTGTTGTAAGTTTATTCCCTTTTGAACAACATGCCCAGCAAAGAATTACAACAAGAGGAACATCAACTTTCAGAAAAGTTGGTGTACACAGAGGAAATCAGGTTAGAACAGTTTTTGGAAACTGGGGAGTAATAGCTCAACCCGGGAGTGAAGGGCCAAGAGGCGCATGGAAATATGATGCAAACGGATATGTCGGGGACATTTCTCCTTTAGTAGGACTTTTATTACCAATCCGTGATTATTCACAACCACCAGATGGAATTCAGGATACCGTTCATTCTGTTACAATTACTCCTGTAGACAGACCCGGAGGAGGTGAATCCAGCGGGGGAAAATCTACAACATTCGAACCCATTCCAGGTTTTGCAGATCCTACTCTGGATGAAATTGGCAAAGGTATTGCTATGAGCCATCAAACCGAAACCTGGCCTCCAAGCTGGCCTGATTATCCTGATTGGACCTACTCAACAGATAATAATGGTGATGGAATTCCGGATCCTGTTATTGTTAATGGAGTGGATGTAACCCCGAAAGTTGATTGGAATGGATATTTTGGAAGAGGACAACTAACTGCCGACCAGGAAAGTTATTTCTGGATGGATGATTATAACGATGATGAGTTTCAATCAAGATATGGTTTCGTTTCGGACCAAACTAATCCTGGAAGAACCGGGCAATCACTTCAAGTATCTGTGAGGGGATTGCAATGGTCTAACTTTCTTGCCCAGGATGTTATTTTCTGGTTGTATAACATAACAAATGATGGAACAGAAGACTATCCCCAGGCGGTATTTGGAACTCTGGTAGGTACTTATGTTGGTGTGGAAAGTCCCGAATATTCTGATGATGCTTCGTTTTTCGATATAAGAGAAGCTATAACTTATACCTGGGATTTTGACCATTATATTTCCCCTGCTGCTAATCCCAAATGGCTGCCAAACCCAAGAGCAGTAGGTTACATTGCCTATGCTTTTCTTGAGTCCCCCGGTAACAGTGTTGATGGAATTGATAATGACGGAGATAATGATAAAGGATATTTGAACTTTACACCCACTGCTAATTTTTTCCAGGCCACAGATTTTCAGCCAAGAACTATTCAGCCGGGAGATAAGCTGGTACTTATTAACCCCACTACATTTGAAAGAACACTTTTTACGATGCCCAATGATACAGTAACAGTTTATTCAATGGGTGTGCCTTTCTTTCTTCAACCGGGAACAGTACTGGTAGAAGGTGATATAGATGCTAATACAAATTTAAATAAGAATTCAAGGGATGGAATAGATAACGATCTCGATGGATTAATAGACGAAAATTATCTTACACATTACAGAGTCTTCAAAAAGTCAGGTAACAATATTCTTATTGATACTGTCGCCACTGTTATGTATAAGGATTACGTTAATGGGTCTGGTTTGAATGATATTATGCTTGATGAAGCGAGAGATGATGGTATTGATAATGATGGGGACTGGAACCCTGAATTCGATGATGTGGGTGCGGATGGCAAACCAGGTACTGGTGATTTTGGTGAAGGAGATGGTTTACCTACTTTAGGTGAACCTAACTTCGACAGGACAGACGTTGATGAATCAGACCAGCTGGGTTTAACAAGCTTTCAATATTTTGTGCCTGCCGGAAATATTACTATGAGTAACGATGAAGATATGTGGCGAAGATTAACTCCTGGATTTTTTGAAGTGCCTTCTTCTATTTCCCATAACGAGGCAACAAGGGGAGAAGATGGGGATTTTATGTTTGGTTCTGGGTATTTCCCTTTGCGTGCTGGGCATACTGAACGATTCTCACTTGCTTTAGCTTTTGGTGAAGACTTTAATGCAGTATTAAAAACTAAACAAATTGCCCAGACTATTTACAATGCGAATTATAATTTTCCCAAACCTCCTGATAAACCTACTTTAAGTGCTGTTCCTGAAGATGGTAAAGTTACTTTATACTGGGATAAAGTTGCAGAGAATTCGATTGACCCTACGTTGAGGATAAAAGATTTTGAAGGATATAAAATATATAAGGGAACAGATCCTGATTTAACCGATGCATTACAAATTACAAATGTGAATGGTGTAAAAGTATTTTATAAACCCATTGCCCAATATGATTTAATTAATGGAATCAAAGATATTTTTATTCCTTCTTCAACCCTTTCAAATTTAACTGCCGGTGTTCCATTTAATCTTGGTTCTGATAATGGCATTCAGAATTTCTATGTTGATAATAATGTCATAAACGGCAGAACATACTATTATGCTGTTGTTGCTTATGACAGGGGAGATGCTTCGAAAGATATTTTTCCATCGGAAAACACAAGATTTATTTCTAAAGATGCACTTGGAAGAATATCAACTGATAAAAATACTGTTGTGGTTGTACCAAATGCCCCTGTGCTTGGCTATGTACCACCACCTACTGGAATTGAACTTTCAAGGCAAAGTGGTAATTCAACATCCAATCCTTTTTTTGAAGTGATAGATCCTTTCAAAGTGAAGGATGCCACTTATAATGTAACTTTTCTTGATTCAATGGTTAAAGGAGTTAAAATAGCTTATGCATACAAGGTTGTTAATTCAACTACGGGAGAAGTTGTTTTGTCACAGGGAAAACTTAACCCGGATAACGCAGATGTATTTGAAGGAATTAGACTGTCAATTGATACAAGTTATCAAGCTACAGATAGCATTAAATATAATTCAAGTAAAAGCGGATGGAATAACGTTAACTCTAAAAATTTGCTTCCGCTGGTTTCCCAGTTTACTTCATCAACTCTTAACGGAGTACGGGCACCGAATGATTATGCTATTGTTTTTAGTGATAGCTATACTGATTCATCCAATAAGTTAACAACTCTTTTTGGACCAAATGCCCCACCGGCCAAGCAGGTTAATTTTAGGATTTATGATATAACTACTCCGGGAAATTCTGAAAGAATTCAGTTTGCATTTACAGAAGGTTCAACCTACAGAAAAGATACACTTTCATTCCTGGATCAGATTACATTGTCAAATGCTGATGGAACAGAAATAACCTGGAAAATAATTCTTACCGGCGATAGTTCATCTAATGTTCCTAAAGGAGGCGATTCCCTGTTCATAAGGCTCTATAAACCTTTTGATGCAGGAGACAACTTTACCTTTAGCACCAAGCGGGCTTCTTATGATGTGAACAATGTAAAAGACCAGCTTGATAAAATCAAAGTTGTCCCGAATCCTTATGTTATATCAGATGTTTTTGAGCAGCCCTTACCTCCGCAGGTTCGCGGAAGAGGAGAAAGGGTAATTAATTTTATTAATCTTCCTCCAAACAGTAAAGTACATATTTACACTTCCAGTGGAAGTCATATAAGAACCCTGGAACATAATGGCGATCTTGGGGTTGGTTCGGTTTCATGGGATGTAAGAACAAAGGAAGGTCTGGATGTAGCTTACGGTGTTTACTTCTATGTTGTGGAGGTGGATGGAGTAAGCGATAAGAAAATGGGTAAACTGGCTATAATAAAATGATGAATTTAATGGAGCCAAAATGAAAAAGATTTTTACAGCATTTTTTATAATAGTAGGTTGCGGGATTTCTTACTCGCAGGCAAAGATAGGAACTACTGCCGCAACATTTCTTGAAATTCCTGTCGGACCCAGAGCGACAGCTATGGGTAGCTCATTTACATCAATTGCAAATGATGTAACTGCATCATTCTGGAATCCGGGCGGTCTTTCACGTTTGACAAGAAATGAATTTGCTGCTTCATATACAGATTGGCTGGTTGATACAAAGATGAACTGGTTTGGTGTTGCGGTAAAGCTTGATGAGGATAACGCTTTTGCTTTGAGTTTTGATCAGCTGGACTATGGCGATGAAGAAGTTACGACTCCTGAACAGCCAAATGGTACAGGTGAAAGATGGAATGCCCAGGACCTTGCAGTGAGTGTTTCTTATGCAAGAAACCTTACGGACAGATTTTCAATTGGCGGCAGCGTTAAATATATTTCACAAAAGATCTGGAATGAAACTGCAACAGCTTTTGCTCTCGATGTTGGACTTCTTTTTTATACGCAGCTTCCAGGTTTTAGAATTGGGATGAATATTTCAAATTTTGGGACTGAATTAAAGCTTGATGGAAAGGATTTATTGCTCGCTGCAGATATAGATCCTGCAAACTCAGGTAATAATGGTAACATTTCATCACAGCTTGAAACAGAAAGCTGGCCTTTGCCTCTCGTATTTTCTGTCGGTGTAAGTTATGATGTTATAAGTAATGAGGAATGGCTTATAACTGCAGCAACGGATGCTGTGATACCCAATAACGAGACATCTTATGCTAATGCTGGCGCTGAAATAATTTGGAATAAAATGATATCTTTGCGTGGCGGTTATAAAGGATTTAACTTTGCTTTTCAGGATAAAAAATATTTGAATAATGGTAATGTGTTTGAAGAAACTTATTCTGTAGGTGCAGGAATTCAATATGATTTCGGAGGATTCTTTGCAAAATTTGACTATAGTTATTCCGATTTTGGAATATTCAGTGAAATTTCAAGATTTTCACTTTCAGTAGGACTCTAAAAAAAATAAATGTTAATTGTTACTAACTAAACAATGAGGTGATATATGAAAAAAATAATGCTTACAGTTTTGTTTGCATTTTTGAGCACTGCCTTATTTGCTCAAATACCTGTTACTTTTCAGGTAGATATGGGTGTTCAGGTTTTTAAAGGAAATTTTACGCCTGGAACTGATATAGTTGTTGTTCGTGGAAGTTTCCAGGAAGATGCCGGTGATCCTGGTGGAAACTGGCAGGGAGGTTTATATGAACTGACTGATGGAGATGGTGATACAATTTATACTGTTACAGTTAACCTTCCCTCCGATAGTGCCGGTAAACATTATGAATTCAAATATGTTTTAAATACGGATGGATGGGAATCTGTTGACAACAGGTCATTTGATCTGACAGGTCCATCCCAGATTCTACCTGCCGTTTATTTCAATGATGATAATGATTACACCTTACTTACCAACACAATTACTTTTGAAGCAGACTTAAGCCAGATTTTAGGAATAGGTGCAGGTGGTGCGTTCGATCCAGCCCAGGATTCAATACAGGTTATGGGTTTGGATTGGGTAGGGGGACAAGGTGTTACAGGTGTCCGAAGGATGGAGCAGGATCCATTTAATCCTTCGGTATTCACTGCAACATTAACAGTACAAAAAACATCTGATTCAACAAGCTGGAAATTTAAAGCATTCCCGGATGCAAGATTTTCAGGCGGCGGTTGGGAAACAGGTGATGACAGGTGGTATGTTTATGGTCCTGATGGAACAAATGCTAATATTGGTCCGATAGTTCCAAGGATATTCCCTCTGTTTGGTCCACTGTCGCAGGATGTGAACGTTAGATTTCAGGTTGATGTGACAAATGCTGTTAACAGATATAACCAGATGCCCATTGATCCCGCTTCTCTTGAATTTGTTGGTTTAAGAGGAGGTGCTGACTGGTTGGGAAGTTGGGTATCCGGCGGTAACTGGTTACCAGGTGATACAACTGACGGTCATATGAAAGTATTAAATGATGACGGAATTAATGGTGATGATGTTGCTGGTGATAATATATGGACTATAAGTCTAATGGTTCCGGCAGGCACGGATGCAGGTGCATTTGAATATAAATTTGCTGCTAATTATCCAGGTGCTGATACTGTAAATGGCGGCTCATCTCCACTTGACAATGAAGGCGCAGCCGGGCATAACCATCTGGTTATTCTGGTTGACGGTCCGGATATTGAACACTTCTTAAGGTTTGGTGATTTTACAACTACATCAGTTGATCAAACTGATAACCAGGTTCCGGAGAGTTATTCATTGAGCCAGAATTATCCTAATCCTTTCAACCCGTCAACCAAAATTACATTCAGTCTTTCAAAAGCTGAACACGTAGTTCTGAAGATATTTAACCTCCTCGGACAGCAGGTTGATGTACTTCTGGATAATGATTTCAACTTTGGTACATATGAAGTTAATTTTGATGCTTCACAATTAAGCAGTGGCGTCTATTTCTATACTCTTGAAGCAGGGAATTTCTCTGCTACAAAAAAGATGATACTGATGAAATAATTTAACTTCAAAATCTTTATAAGGCCGGTTTGCTTGCCCCGTTTTTGCGGGGAAATATAACCGGCTTTTTTATTTTAAAGCTTACTTTTTCGGCTGCTGCAATCCTTTTAATTGAAGATAAAGATTTTTTGCAAGTGGATTGTTCGGGCTAAGTGTTAAACTCCTTTCTACTGCGGCAAGAGATTTTTTATATTCATTGTTAAAAAAATAAGCCCCGGAAAGATTATACCAAACCTGGTAATCCTTATCTGAATAATTAATAGCTTGCAGAAGATATTTTTCCGCTTCTTTGTAATTTTTATTTTGCAATGCAATCTGTCCCAGCCATTTGGCTGTAAAAAAAGATGGTTTTAGAGAATGAAGCTTAACTAAATACGGAACTGATTCATTAAAAAGATGTACATCTAAAAGTAGATTAATCGTTCGTTCGTAAGGAATGTCAAAGAAGGGACGTTCAGCAATTAAAGCATCCATCTCTTTCAGAAACATATCATACTTGCCCTGGTCATAATACCATTTAGCGACATTACCATGTCCTTCTTCCCAAAAGATGTCATTGTTAACTACTTTTATTGCAGTACTATCAATAAAACTTTTAAACTTGAAATTTTGTGTTAACCTGTTTGGCTGACCTTTTGGAACAAAGGGATAAGCTCCTGTAAGCTGGATTATTTTCATATATGAAATAACAGAATCAAGCGATGTAAAAGGAAAGTTTGAATTGAGGATACTATCCTGCTGACTTAAGCTTAAATTATTTCTCCTGCCGCGGGGAAGAATTTTGAGATTATCCATTTTGAAAAAAAATGTTTCGGCTAACAATTTATATCCATCAATGTTGGGATGAAGATGATCCACAGTAAGATTATAACCAACAATTCCATTTTCACTTGATGACCGGAATGCCGAATCAATATCAACAAGATTATCATTAAAATCTTTAGCCAGTTTTTCAATAACCTGGTTTATTTTATCTGGGGCTCTGAATCTTAAAGCATCAAGATCTTTTGCATAAAGGAAAAGTTCATCAGCTTTTTTATAATTACCCTTTCCGTATTCGTATTTCGCGTCGTTATAAATTTTATCGGCAGCAGGAAGATTATTGCTCTTTACCGAAACAAATGGTTTAATATCTTTAGTGTTACAGGTTAATTTTCCAATAATAACAGGAATATTTGCTCCCTTTAACATTTGGAGAATATCACTCATGTTCCCTTCAAACTGTTCAATCCCTGCTTCATACAAATCGGAATTAAGAGGAATCAAAGATTCCCCAATCATCCTGGACATAAGTGTCTCGTTGCTGGCATTTTTTTGTTGATCATTTGAAGATGAAAATAGTGAGGCAATACGATTAACAATGTTTGCAATGAGCTGTATTGTTTTAAATTTTAAAGACCAGAGATAAGCATTAATTAATGTTCTCGATTTACCAAGAGATACCGTTGAGCCGACACCTAGTGCCCCGTAATATTCATTATGACCGGCGTAAATTAAAATAAGATCGGGTTTCCGCTCTATAATTGCAGGAATAATATCTCTTATTGTATAAGTGTTAATTGCAGAAACTCCACAATTAATAACTTCAATATTGTTCTCGGGATATAGAAGTTCTAATCTTCTTTTTAAATCTCTTGGAAAACTTGCATTTGGTACGTAAGGCCAGCCCGCTGCGCTGCTGCCTCCCAGAATGAAAATACGGAATGTGTTTTCTTTTTTTACTTTATCGAATGCATCAGGAATTACTCCGGGACCCTTTTTAAGATTGGAAAAATATTTAGCAGGCAAATCCGGGTTAAGAAAATATTTATCCGGGTAGTAACTGGAGACTTGTGTAAATACAATATAATCACTGCCATAATTAAATATTCTCAGTGCAGTTTCAAGCAAAATAAAAAATAGGATAGGGATAAGAATAATTACCAGGTAAAACCATTTAGGGGTTGATTTTTCAATCTGTTTATTGGCTATTTTTCTTTTCGATGCTTTCTCAGGCATATAAAATTACTTTCTTTTCCGGTAATGGTTTTAGTAAATTTGCCCGGTTAAAATAAGAAAAATGCAACATTGGAATAACCCAAAAGTAAGAAGATATTCCTTTTATGAAGATAATATTTATACTGACCCTTTCGATAATCTCAATAGTTTTCCCGCAAGAAATTTCTAATGAACCTTTAGCAAGAATAGGAAACCTGACTATATCTGCAGATGAATTTCAGCAGCGGTATGAAATGACACCCTTTTTGGGTAAACAAAATAAAGATACAACAGAGAATAAGAAACTTGAATTTCTATTAGCAATTATTTCTGAGAAACTCTGGGCAATGGAAGCATACCAGCTTGGATTTGACAGGAGTGAAGTAATTCAGTTTTCTGAAAAAGCTTTTGAAAAAATGTTTATAAGGGATGAACTTTATCGTCAGGAAATTAAAAATAAGATTTTTGTTCCTGAGGAAGAATTTATTGAAGGTTACTTAAGAAGCACGCAGAAACTTTTTGTTAATTTCCTTTATTCAGAGGATGAAGGCGAGATTAAGGATTTATTTAATTTCCTGAACCAGGGATTTGCTTTTGATACAATTCTGGCTGAAAGCCCCGAGCTCGATGAACAAAAAAAACCAGTTGAAATAGTTTTTGGACAAACAGAAAAATATCTTGAGGATTCTTTATATAATCTGAAAGTTGGAGAATATACCTATCCGATTTTAACAAAAGATGGTTGGTACATTTTCCGTTTAACAAATAGAGTTGAAACTCCTTTGTTGACTGCAAAGGAACGGGATGATGCTCGAAATACGGTTAAGAAAACTATTGAAGCCAGAAAAGAAAATGAACTTTACCAGGAATTTTATAAGAAATTTTTCGGCGATAAAAAAGTTGATGTTGATGGAGAGCTATTTAAAAATCTTTCTTTAAGAATTTCCGAGATTTTAAATAAAGATAGGATTAATTTTAAAATTACTGATAGTGAAAAAGTTTATTTATCCTCAACTGATATTCTTTTGCTTAAAAAAAATTATGGTGAAGATACTTTAGTCTTGCCATTAATAAAATTTGTCAATGAGCCGGTTTCAGTGAAAGAATATTTAAACCAATTATCCTTTAATGGTTTTAGCACAATTAAAAAAGATGTAGAATCTGTCTTTAAACTTTTAAATATTAAAATGAGAGAGTTCATTGAAGAGGAATTAATTTCCCGCGAAGCTTATAAAAGAGGGATAGATAAATTACCTGAAATTCAATCACAGGTTGAAATGTGGAAAGAAAATTATCTTTCGCAGCTTATGCAATCAAAGTTTCTTGACTCTGTGAATGTTACTGAGGAAGAAGCATATCAATATTACCAGACACTTCATAAAGAAGAAGATTACCCGGTTTTAGTGAATATTATTGAAATTCTTACAGACAGCCTTTCCACTATGGAAAAAATAATAAGCGAGATTGAACAGGGGAAGGATATGAGGGAACTTGCTCTTAAATATACTAATCGTGAATGGGTTAAAGAAAAAAATGGCGAGTTTGGGCTTTTCCCGGTATTTAAATATGGAGAAATTGGGAGGATAGCCGAAACTATGAAAATCGGTGATTTATATGGCCCGCTTAAAGTTCCTGAAGGATATTCAGTATTTAAATTGATAGACAGGCAGGAAAAGAAAAGCGTTCCCCCTGAGCCGTTTGAAAAATTTAAGAATGAGTATATGGAAAATATTGCTTATAAAAAATCAAAAATTATGTTAACCAATCATACAGCAGAGCTTGCAATTAAATATGGTATCTCGATTAATGAGGATATTTTAAAATCTATTCCGGTTAGCAGTATTAATGCTTTTGGATTCAGGTATCTTGGTTTTGGAGGAAGAGTCACCGCCGTTCCATTGCTCACGCCTAATACAGATTGGGTTGAAAAATGGATAAAAAAGATGAATGTAATTCAGTAAATATTTACATTTAATGTTTAGAAAACTTATTTTGTACAGGTATTTATATGAGCAAACTTTCTATAATAGCTGAACTTTGGGAGTTTCTTAAAGTTAGAAAAAAATGGTGGCTAGCACCAATTTTTATTCTGCTTTTATTATTAGGTGGTTTAATAATTCTCACGCAAGGTTCTGCTCTTGCCCCATTTATTTACACAATTTTTTAGCCCGGTAATGGGAAAGGATATTAAAATAACTGTCCCCAAAAAGAAAAAAAGAATACCATTACCAGCAAAACCTCCAAAAATTGAAAAAGATAAAAAAGCATATGATAGAAAGAAAGAAAAGGATAAAATCCGAAAGAAGCGAATGAATGATCGAATAATAAGTATACTTTTAACCTTCACAATGGTTAAAGCCGGTAAACTTTTCGATTCTAAAGTGGAAGATACTTTAGCTCAAAATGTTACAAACCTTCAGGCTTTTCTCTTTTTATAACTTCCCCTTCTCTAACTAAAATATTTTAAGTTTTATTTTGAGCGATGTTGCTTTGCATAGTTTATGGCTTTATATTTGACACAATTTTTTGAAAAAATCTTAACAAATTAAGGTAAATAATGCTGGATAACTTAGATATTAAAATGCTCAACTTACTTCAGCAGAATGCCAGGACGAAAAGAAACCAGCTTGCGGATGCAGTAAGTTTATCAATTCCCTCTGTTAGTGAAAGATTAAATAAGCTTGAAGAAGGCGGAATTATTCAGGGATACCATGCAAAGTTAAACAGGAAAGTTTTTGGGTTTGATATAATGGCTTTCATTCTTGTAGTTATGGATTCATCAAAGCATTATAAGAACCTGATAACTCACGTTGAAAAAAAACCTGAAATTCTTGAATGTCATTCGGTTCTTGGTGAAGGCTCACATATGCTGAAGGCTCTTGTTAAAAATACAGAAGCACTTGAAAAATTATTAAGTGAAATACAAACCTGGCCCGGCGTTGTTTCAACAAAGACGACTTTTGTTCTCTCTACATTAAAAGATACAACAAGTTTAAATATCTAATAACAAAAAAAGGAAAAAATATGGCAAAGGCTCCTTCTCCAGTAGACAACGTCTTAAAATATGTTAAGGCAAATAAAATTGAATTCATAGACTTGAAGTTTATGGATTTTCCGGGTCAGTGGCAGCATTTTACAGTTCCCTCATCTCAGCTTGATGCGAAATCATTTGAAGATGGATTTGGGTTTGACGGTTCATCTATACGCGGCTGGAAATCTATTAATGAAAGCGATATGCTTATAATACCTGATCCTGAAACAATGTTTTTGGATCCATTTATTGAATCCCCCACAATAAGTTTAACTTGCGATGTTTATGAACCGGCGACGAAAGAGAAATATGAAAGATGTCCCCGGAGTATTGCGCAGAAAGCCGTTTCATATCTTATCTCTACAGGAATTGCTGATACAGTTTATTACGGACCAGAAGCTGAGTTTTTTATTTTTGATGATGTAAGATTTGATTCATCTCCTAACGGAAGTTTTTATTTTGTAGATTCAATGGAAGGCAGATGGAATAGTGGTCGTGACGAAGGACCTAATCTCGGTTATAAGCCAAGATATAAAGAAGGATATTTTCCGGTTCCTCCGACAGATTCATTGGTTGACTTACGCAATGAGATGGTTTTGAATTTAATTAAATGTGGTGTAGATGTTGAGGCACAGCATCACGAAGTTGCAAGCGGGGGGCAATGCGAAATTGATTTGAGATTTCAGCCTTTGCTTAAAGCTGCAGACCAGCTGCTTATGTTTAAATATATTGTAAAGAATACCGCTAAAAAGCATAATAAAACTGTAACCTACATGCCAAAACCTATTTTTGGTGATAATGGTAGTGGAATGCATGTGCACATGAGTTTATGGAAAAAAGGCAAACCACTTTTTGTAGGTTCAGGTTATGCAGGGTTAAGTGAAATGGCTTTATATTTTATAGGTGGAATATTAAAGCACGCTCCTTCACTCCTTGCATTTACAAATCCAACAACAAATTCTTATAAGAGACTTGTTCCTGGTTTTGAAGCTCCTGTTAATCTTGCTTACTCGCAAAGAAACAGAAGCGCATCTGTCAGAATTCCAATGTACTCAACAAGTCCTAAATCAAAGAGAATTGAATTCAGGTGTCCGGACCCTTCATGTAATCCATACCTGGCATTCTCTGCAATGCTTTTGGCAGGACTTGATGGCATACAGAACAGGATTGATCCGGGTGATCCTCTTGATAAAGATATTTATGATCTTCCGCCTGAAGAACTTGCAAATGTTCCTTCAACTCCGGGAAGTTTGAATGAAGCTTTAAAGTTATTGCAGAATGATCATGAGTATTTATTGAAAGGGAATGTGTTTACTGAAGACGTAATTAACACATGGATAAAATACAAAACCGAGAAAGAAATAAAACCAATGGCTTTACAGCCGCATCCCTTTGAGTTCGGCTTGTATTATGATGTTTAAAAATTAAATGTTAATATTGCCCGGCTTGTTTATTACAAGCCGGGTATTAAAAGGAATAGTGCTTTAAGAAGATTTGAAATTCTTAATTTAAAACTTTAATGTGGTAGAATTATGAAGAAGAACATTGGAACTTTTTCAATTTTTTATCAGAATCATATTTACCACAATAAATTTCTCCACTCTTTTATTAAAGTTATTTACCCTTTATTATTTATTATGAGTTTGTTGTTTTTATTTTATTTTTAATTTTCTCTCTGCTTTTAAAATCTCTCCAAGTATTTTTATTGCTTTAATGATTTGGGAATCGGGAATGTATGGTGCAGGACCAAACCGTAGAGATGAACACAACTTCCATTGCATAAATGCAGAATTTTAGTTTTAACATATTGAAACAAGGATTAAAGTATTTAATAAAAAATCTTAATGAAAAAAAATTATTTATTGACTATTTGTTAATCACGACTTAATTTTCCTCCGAAAAATAACCATATCCTTCCACCTATCCTTTAAGAGGTACAAAATGGATGCTGTTAAGAAATTGTCCCCTGCATTATTTGTTTTAATTATTTTTTGTTTTCTACTTCCTTTTGTTAAACTAACCTGCAGCGGACAAACAGTAGTAAGTCTGACAGGTTTTCAATTAATTACAGGTTCTGAATATGATGCTCAAGGTATGTTTAACCAGCAGGGAATGTTCAATCAACAGGGGATGCAGGATCAACAGTCAAAGAAAGAAAATATAGAAGCACAGCCGTTAGCTCTTTTTGCAATTTTAGCTGCAGTAGCTGCTTTATTAATCAGTTTAATAAAAAAGAAAACCACAGCTTTTATTTGTATGATAATTTCAGCTTTTGGTGCAATATTTTTATTTATGCTTAAGATAAACCTGGACAGCGATGCTACTATGAAAGGTGAAGGAATTGTTCAGCTTGAATATCAGTTTGGTTACTGGTTTGCATTATTACTTTTTATCGGAGGTGCAGTTTTAGAATGGGTTATTGTTAAAGAGAAAACTAAGCCTGCAGGGATAATTCCGGAAACACCGCCGTTAACTTAATAAGTTTTAAATAAATATAAGCGGCCGCCTTAAATAATGTAGGCGGCTTTTTTATTTATGTGGACCGGCATAGCTGCTTACAAGGAAATTGCTGAGAAGTTTTTATGTAGCCGCAATTAATACAATTCTGTTTTTACCCGGTTTTTTTATTTTTTCTCTTTTCTTTTCCGCACTAAATTATTTTACACTTTTTTAAAAATAAAAAAGGCTGCCTTTTTTAGACAGCCTGTTTTAAAGTGTTCCTGTGTTTGTTTTATTTCATCAAAATCATTTTGTTTGTTTTTGTAAACTCACCTGAAGTGAGAGTGTAAAAATAAACCCCACTTGTGAGTGATGAAGCATCAAATTCCAATTGATATGCACCGGCTTCCTGTTTTTCATTAACAAGAGTTGTAACAAGTTCTCCAACCACGGAATAAATATTAATATTTACATCGCCAGCTTTTGGAATAGAGTATGAAATTTTTGTTGATGGGTTGAAAGGGTTTGGAAAATTCTGAGCAAGATTATATTTATTAGGAACAAGAATTTCTGCTTGAATTGCATTGCTATATTCAAATGTTCCATCAAAATCTACCTGTTTTAATCTGTAAGAATACATTCCAGGCTCATTAATTTCTTTGTCTGAGTAGCTGTAAGTTGAAATGGATGTTTTAGTTCCATTGCCTTCAACAAACGCAACTTTTTCCCAACTGCCGGAGGTAACTTTATTAGAATACATTCTTTCAATTTCGAAGCCCCTGTTATTGGTTTCAGTAGCAGTAGTCCAGGTTAAATCAATTTTATCTTTTCCGACCGATGCTCTGAATGATGCAAGTTCAACAGGGACAACATTACTAACAATTAATTGAACACTTCGTCTATGAACAGGAATACCGTTTGGACCTTTACCTTCAACATTTATGGTATATGTTCCATTTGTTACAAAGTTGGTTGCCTTCACTTTTAACTGAACAGAGCCAGGAAAAGTAGATAATACATTTGACGGCTCGAAAGATAATGTTAATGAACCACTGGCAGGAGTAGGTGTAACAGTGGCGCTGAATATTGCATCGAGATCATATAAAGTAGTTGCGGGAACGTTCACAGTATAGTAGGTGCTGTCATTATTATTTCCAACACTATCTATTGCCGGAGTAGTAAGGAGAGCAAAATCAGGGAAATAACCGGTATAACTTCCAAATGTACCATTCCTGAAATCAGACCAGACTGCCATTGAAACATCACCGTATGAAGTGATTGCATCATAATCACCAAGATAAGCTGGTGTTCCTCCATTACAGGTTGTACAGTTAATTTTCATTTTCACATTTGAAATTCTCTGATTGGCTACAAAGGTTTGTCCTCCGTCATCAGAATAGCTTGCATAAATATAAGCGCTGTCGCTTGTTGGAATATCACGTGTATCCATCCATTTAACATATAATCTTCCGGTTTGAAGATCGCTCCAGATTGAAGGATGCCATTGATGATTATTTTGCGAATTAGGATCATCATTAACTGTAACTGCACCTGACCATGTAACTCCCTGGTCAGTTGAATAACGGCAGAAGATATCAGGTTTATTGCCATTACCGGAAGGGTTATTTGATGCATATACAAGGTATAATCTTCCTCTGTATGTTCCATTACTATTATCTGCTGCTATAAAAGGGTAAGGGCGGGTTCTAAAATTCTGAACGGAATTTCTATTGTTTACGTTTGTGCCGACATAATTAGCAAAATTCTGACTGGACATAAACTGGAATGTTGCACCGCCATCGGTTGAGCGATAAAATATATATGTTGCCGCAAATGTATTACCGGTATTAAGCACAAAATAAACAGCACCGCCATCTGTACTTCCATTAGGACCAACACATACCATTGAACCGGGTAATGCAGTATTACTTGCCGTAAAAGTTTGCTGAAAAGATGCCCCGCCATCTGTACTTCTGGCAAAATTTTGCCCGGTAAAGCTGTGTTGGTCATTGTTGCATAAACATAATTTGCATATGGGCCACGAAGTTTGATCAACAGCCATCCAGCATTTATCTCCGCCCGATACAGCAATAACAGAAGTGCCCCAGGTTAAACCATTATTTGTTGATTTAATAACTCTTGCATTTGTTATATTCCCTGTCATGCACATATAGTAAAGGTTGCCTAAACCATCATAAGCTGTCACCGGGTCTCCCTGATTCGCAATCCCAAAACTAGGAGTTGATGAAACCCAGTCATGACCATCATAGGTTCTGTGAGCATTATTTGATGCTATTGTATTAAATGCATTAAAAAATTGTATTGGGTTAAGCGGATTATGTGATATATGAGGTTCAGCAAAATCATGTACCCTAAATTAAAATTGTCAAATCCATTTATGGTAACAGGAAGAGCATCAATTGGTGGCTGCGGGTGATAATTTTCTTTTAAGTAAAGAGGTACGTGGTCTACATTAGGGTTCTGATCAATATTAGGATCCTGTACTTGGGAAAATAGATCTGTTGTGGAAAAAACTAGAAGGGAAAAGATGATAAAGGAAAAAAAATAACGAACAGTAGATTTTTTTTTGTTCATAATTCACCACTGATTTTTATGAATGGATATAGTATTAATTAAATAACATTGATGGTTTATTACATTATTAAAATTTAGTCCTGCACTACCCCGAAATTCTTGACAAAGATAAAAATAAAATTTTACAAACAAAAAAAATATTTAGGCTTTTTTTGACTAATGGTCGGATGGCATAATATGAGACATCAGTTATTATATGTGTTTAATTTATAATGATCCTGTTTGATAGTTCATCCTTATCGTCTGGCTTAATCGGAAAGTGAACACAGAGAATTTTTCCAATCTCTTCAAGACCTGATAGAATACCTTTGGTGAAGTTACCATCTGAAAATGTAGACTGCATTTTATTTTTAATTAAATCCCATGTTGCCGGCTCAACTTTTTCATTTATGCCTTTATCAGCAAGAATAAAAAACTGTCTCTCTCCAAGGAGTAAAAAAATTAAAATACCGGTTTTATCTCTTGTTTTATCCATTCCGAGTTTGAAAAATTCTTTTTCTGAAAGCTGCATGATCGTCTTATTTTTATGTAGGAATGGTCTTTTTTCTTTAATGCTTATCCTGATTTCTCCGGATGTTTTCTTTTCAATCTCTCTTATTTTATTGGAGATTCTAAGGAATTCATCATCATTAAAGAAATTATAAATGAGCTGGTCTTTCATAATTATAGAAGAAGTTTTGATGAAAAGTATTAAAGAAGTGATAATATTACAAGTAGGGACAAAGCAAGCCTTGTCCCTACAATAGAAAGATTACAATTTACTTACAACGACATCACCACCTGAAGTTGTTGCATTCAAAATCATTCCGCCTTTGTTTAATTCTCCTTCAAGTTTTTGAGAAGAAATTTTCTTAACATTATTCACGCCTATTTCAGTTGAAACTTCTCCGCCTGAAGAGGCAAGCTTAACATTTGCATTAAAATCAGAAGGGACTTTTATATAGATATCGCCACCGGAAGTTGATAAGTCTATCCCTTTATTCTCTCCCCAGTATTCAAGAAATATATCTCCGCCTGAAGTCTCAGCTTCAATTTTTGAATTTGTACCTTTAAGTTTAATATCTCCACCGGATGTAGATACATTTAAGTCTCCGTCAAAACTTCTTGCTTCAATATTTCCGCCTGAAGTTGAAGCTAAAATTTTTCCTTTATTTTCATCAAGGTTAATCTCTCCACCTGATGTTGAAATTTCAAGATCTCCTTCAGTTTTTTTAACCCAAATATCTCCGCCGGATGTTTTAAAGGAATTTGTCCCTGCTATACCGGAAATTTTAATATCTCCACCGCTTGTATGTACTTTATTATTAAATCTCTTAGGCACTTTAATCTCAAACCGGAGATCTACTCCACTGCTGAACCAGTTAAATACCGAACCATCTTTCTTTGCAATTACTTCTACCTGGTTTTCATTTGCATTGAATTCAAATTCCATTTTATCTTCTGCTTTTTCATTACCGAGAACTTTAATATAAACCTCATCATTATCCCAGCCGGAAATCATAACGTCACCCACTGAAGCTTCGAGCATTAATTCTTTACCGGGTGAGATATGAAAAGTTTTTTCATGAAGGGTTTTAAGATTATCTGAATTAAAGTTTTCATACCTGCAGCCCCCAACTGCGTTTGATATAATTAATAGTGGAAGAATTATTAAAATATTTTTTACTTTCATTTCCATTCTCCTGATTTTTATACACCAAATTAGACCTTATATTTATAAAAAAGGTTACTAATTGCTTTTTAAAATTAACAAAGAATCTTTGTCACTATCCGCGGAAAATATTTTTGAGGAATAATTAACTGATAAAAGGTTCTAATAGAAATTAACTGAGGTTATTATGGCAAAATTTATTCCGTTGAAAGATTACATAGAATATACGGCTGATGAAATGATTTCACGCTCTAATGATTTTTATTCTTTTATTAAAAGAAGAAGAACTGTCAGAGATTTTTCTGACCGCTCTGTTTCCTTAGAGATTATAAAAAATTGTATATTATCTGCCGGCACAGCGCCAAGCGGGGCAAATATGCAGCCCTGGCATTTTGCTGTAGTTTCCGATCCGGGAATAAAAAAGAAAATAAGAATTGGTGCTGAGGAAGAAGAACATGAGTTCTATACAAAAAGAGCACCTAAAGAATGGCTTGAAGCTTTGGCTCCACTTGGGACGGATGAAAATAAAACTTTTCTTGAAACCGCACCATATTTAATTGTTAGTCTTTTCTAAAAGTTATGATGTTCTGCCTGATGGGAAAAAAGTAAAGCAATATTATTCATTGGAATCAACAGGAATTGCCTGCGGCTTGCTGATAACTGCTGTTCATAATGTGGGGCTTGCTTCATTAACTCATACTCCAAGTCCTATGGGATTTTTAAATGAGATACTTAATCGGCCTGCAAATGAAAAACCATTTCTTATTCTTGTTGTTGGGTATCCCGCAGTTGGTGTAAAAGTTCCGGAGATTAATAAAAAATCTTTGGAAGAAATTGCAACTTTTATTTGATGCAGTTTTAATAATAAACGATGTCATTTTAGAAAAGTAAAAATCCAGATTTTCATTTCGCAAGAATAATCCAATTTTTTATCCCGCAATAAGAAACAAATCTACCCTCTTCAATAATTGATATTTAAATCATATAAAAAAAATTTTACAACTCTGTTACATTTCTGTGATAATTCTTTCTGGTAATAGCAATAGGTTAATAAATAGTAGGATTTTTATGAACCAAATCAAAAGGAGGATCTATGAAAAAATTTAATTCAATCATCATTTCAATTTTCTTATTGCTGTTGTTGCCCATAACGGTAAAGAGCCAAACATTAACTCTTAATATAAGCGGATTGGAAGACCTGGGATCATCATTTGAATACGAAGGCTGGATAATAGTTAGCGGATCGCCTGTTTCAACAGGAAAATTTACAGTTGATGGCAGCGGGCAATTAAGCCAAACTGTTTTTAATGTAAATATGAGTGATCTGATTAATGCGACTGATTTCGTTTTAACTATTGAACCAAATCCGGATCCTTTTCCTGCACCAAGTAGTGTTCATATTTTAGGCGGAAGTTTTTCTAATTATGATGCTCAGCTATCTGTTGCACATCCGGCGGCATTAGGAAATGATTTTTCAGGCATCGAGGGTAAATATATATTAGCAACTCCCACTAATGGATCTAATACAAATGAACTAAGCGGTTTATGGTTCCTGGATATTTCCAGCGGTTCACCTATGCAGGGATTAACTTTGCCAACTCTTCCGGCAGGATGGAAGTATGAGGGATGGGCTGTTATAAGTGGAACACCTGTTACAACCGGCAAATTTACTCAGCTTGATATGGCCGATGAAACAGCTCCATATAGTGGTGCTCAACCAGGTCCGCCTTTCCCGGGAGAAGATTTTTTAATGAATGCACCCTCCGGTTTGACTTTTCCCACTGATTTATCTGGTCAGACTGCGGTAATTACGATTGAACCTGACCCTGATAACAGTAATTCTCCTTTTCTGTTAAAGCCATTGATTGGAGCAATTCCTGTAAATGCTGCGGATCATTTGACATATATTATGAACAGTAATGTTTTGGGATCATTTCCAACTGGTACAGCAACGCGATCCGATATTGTACCTGTAGAGTTAACCAGCTTTTCCGCAAATGTAACTGATAATAAAGTTATTTTAATTTGGGCTACCGCTACTGAAACAAATAACAGAGGATTTGAAGTTGAGCGCAAAAAAAACAGTAATGAAGAAAACTGGAAGCTAATCGGTTTCGTTGAAGGTAAAGGGACTGTGAGCGAACCGCATAATTATTCTTTTCCCGATGAGAATATTAATGCAGGACAATATTCTTACAGGTTGAAACAAATCGATTATGATGGGACTTTTGAATACTCAAATGTTATTGAAGTAAAAGTAGATAATATTCCGACGGAATATTCATTGGAACAAAATTATCCCAATCCTTTTAACCCAACTACAGTTATCAAATTCAGTTTGCCTGAAGCAGGTAATGTAAATTTAAAAATTTATAATTCGCTTGGGCAGGAAGTAAGATCCCTTTTAAATGAATCTAAAGATGCTGGTACATATGAATTGAGCTGGAATGCCAGGGATAATTTCAATAAAGATGTAAGTTCAGGAATTTATCTTTATAGAATTACAACCAAGAATTTTACACAGGTACGAAAAATGGTTCTTGTGCGTTAATCTTCCTTTCGATTAATTTTTACAGGTAGTATCCTAAAATAATAAGGATGCTACCTCTATAATTCTTTTTTATTTAAGTATTCAATTGCCTTATCAACTGATTGATGTGTCCCTGTAATAACAATCGTATCATTTGCTAAAAGCTGATCTTTACCGGAAGGGTTAGAAATTGTTTCCCCATCTCTTACAATTGCTATAATTGTTGCATCGATCTCAGCACGAAGATTTATTTCTGAGAGCATCTTTCCTGCAAAAGAATTTGATTCATCAACATAAAAAGTTTCAGTTAATCCGGCAGCGAGTATTTCATTTAAATGAACCATTGAATGAACGGTTGGAGTTTCTGCGGTTAGCATATTATAATTTTCCGACCGCAGAATCGAAACCTGTTTCATAATTACATTCAAAGGAATGTGAAATCGCTCCAGCACCTTGCTGAAAATCTGTAATGATGTTTCAAACTCTTCCGGAATAACCTCATCGGCTCCAAGTGCACGAAGCCCTTCAATTTCCTTTGTGTATCTTGTTCTTACAATTGTATAAACAGACGGATTTAATCGCTTTGCATTTTTCAATCCAATTCTTGTTGCAGACGGATCCGATATTGCAAGTACAAGTATTTTTGCTTCCATTATTTGGGTATAATGAAAAATTTGTTCTTTTGTTATGTCACCATAGATTATATTCTCACCATTTGCTTTTTCAATCTTCACGGTTTCAGGATTTAATTCAATTACTATATAATTAATTCCTGTTTCTTTTAATACGCGGGCGAGATTTCTTCCGTTCAGGCCGAAACCCACTATAATTACATGATCTTTCCTTGAAACTTCCGGAGTTCTTTTCTTCTCAGGCAGATTAGCTTTTGATGAAATAAAAGGAAGAAGTTGAAATACTAATGGAGTAATTAACATTGTAAAAATTGAGGCGGCGAGAAAACTATTATAAAAATTTGCATCTATAAGATTAAAACCTGAACCTGCCTGTGCGAGTATAAAAGAAAATTCTCCAATCTGAGCAAGACCTAATCCGGTTAAGATCGCAGTTCTTAATGGAAACTTTAAAGCTTTAACAATAAAAATAATTACCAGGGATTTTATTGTTAGAATTCCTATAACTACTAAGGTAAGCATTAACGGATTATCAATCACAAAATTGATATTTAATAATAATCCAACTGAGACAAAGAAAATGCTGTTAAATGCATCTTTAAGCGGAAGAATATCTGCTGCAACCTGGTGGCTCAATTCAGTTTCAGATAAAATAATTCCCGCAATAAAAGCACCCAATGCAAGCGACAACCCTATTGAATAAGTTAAATAAGCGCTTCCCAAAAGAAGCAGCAGGATACCAACAGTAAATGCTTCCCGCATTCTTAAGTTTGCAAGCTGGTAAAGTATTTTCGGCATCAGGAAGCGGGCGATTATTAATATTAATCCAACAGCTCCAAAAGCATAAAGAAGCTGGAGAATTATTTTTCCCGTTTCAGGTTGATTAGTAGTTGCTAAAACAGGCAGAAGTAAAAATATAGGGACAACTGCAAGATCCTGAAAAATTAATATTGATAAAGTTATTCTTCCATGGGGAGATTCAAGTTCTCCTTTATCTGAAAGAAGCTTTAAAACAATTGCAGTGCTTGAAAGACTTACAAGCATTCCGAAATAGATTGATTTATTAATTGGAATATCAAAAAGGAAAAAAATAAAACTGGAAATAATTATTGTTAATAAAACCTGCAGACCCCCGGCAAAAAGAAGAAGCTTTTTCATTTCAACAAGACGGCTTAAAGAAACTTCCAGACCAATTGTAAAAAGAAGAAGAATAACACCAATTTCAGCCATAACATTAATCTGTTCTATTTCTGAAATAAGATGAAATCCATAAGGTCCGATTATCATTCCTGCAATAAGAAAACCGGCTATGCTTGGCAAATTGAGTTTTTTGAAAATGAAGATTATAGGAATTGAAACCAGAAGAATAATTACTATATCTTTTATTATTGTGACATCATGCATTTTGTTTTATTTAATCCTGAATTTTCTTGCCTAAGCTTTTTTATTTGCTTATTATTTCCATTAATTATTTCCTCGCTTAATATATAAATTATGTCAATACCTCAAAACAAAGCACCTCTAATAAACTAAAGGAGATTTAATATGTTTCTTGATGATGAAGATATTATCGGACAAAGAGAACACAGCTTCTTTGGCGATGTGATTAATTATTTTGACAGGGCAGCAAAGTTTACAAAATATCCAAAAGGGCTTCTTGACCAGATAAAAAACTGCAACAGTGTTTACAGGATGAAATTTCCTGTTAGGATGGGAAATAAAATTGAGGTTGTAGAGGCGTTCAGGGTTGAACACAGTCAGCATAAGCTTCCTACAAAAGGTGGAATAAGATTCAGCACAGCCGTTAACCAGGATGAAGTAAAAGCACTTGCGGCTTTAATGACTTTTAAATGTGCTGTTGTAGATGTTCCCTTCGGAGGAGCTAAAGGGGGAGTAAAAATTGATCCTAAAAAATGTACAGAGCTTGAGCTCGAACATATTACAAGAAGATATACTGCCGAGCTTGTCAAAAAGAATTTTATTGGACCAGGTATTGATGTTCCCGCACCTGATTATGGAACCGGCTCGAGAGAAATGGCATGGATTGCAGATACTTACGCAGCATTCAATCCCGGTATTGATGCATCAGCTTGTGTAACAGGCAAACCGGTTAGCCAGGGAGGTATTAGAGGAAGAACTGAAGCTACAGGTCGTGGTGTTTTTTTTGGAATCCGTGAGGCTGTTAGTGTTGCTGAGGATATGAAAAAATTAAAACTCTCTAAAGGATTGGATGGGAAAAAAATCGTTATACAGGGATTTGGAAATGTCGGTTATTGGTCAGCTAAATTTTTGCAGGATGCTGGAGCGGATATAATTGCCATTGCCGAATATGAAGGGGCAATATTTGACCTGAAAGGGCTCGATGTTGAAAATGTATTCAAACACAGGAAAGAGAGCGGGTCAATACTTAATTACAGGAAAGCAAAAAATATAAAAAATACAACAGAGGCTCTTGAGATTAATTGTGATATTTTAGTTCCGGCAGCTCTTGAAAATCAACTGCATTCGGGGAATGCCTCAAATATTAAAGCAAAAATAATTGCAGAGGCGGCAAATGGGCCAACAACTCCCGAAGCTGAAAAAGTTTTAACTCAACATGGAATTATGATTATTCCCGACCTTTTCCTTAATGCCGGTGGAGTAACTGTTTCTTATTTTGAATGGCTGAAGAATCTTTCACACGTCAGGTTCGGCAGGATGGGAAAACGTTATGATGAATTTGTAAATAAAACTCTTATCGAAGCAATGGAAAAAAGTATCGGCAAAAAATTTGATGATAAATCAAAAAATATTATTACTCATGGGGCGGACGAACTTGACCTTGTCAATTCAGGATTAGAGGAAACAATGATCCATGCATATCATGAAATAAGAGAAGTTAAGAATAAAGATAAAAAAATTCCCGATTTAAGAACAGCAGGTTTTGTAAATGCAATTGATAAAATTGCAAACTCTTATTTAGCCCTGGGAATTTTTCCTTAATTATTTGGCATTAACAATAAAATTATAATCCTTTTTTTAAACCGGATAAATGTAATTAAAAAAATATTTTTACTATATTTATCCTAATATTAAACCTCATTAAAATGCCTGATATATCTGCTGATAATTTTACAAAACTTTTGGAAGAATGTGCATCAGGTAATAAATCGCTTGTAAATGAAATCCTGCCTGTTGTATATAAAGAGCTCCATAAAATCTCTTCAAAATATTTAAGAGAAGAATACAGGCACCACACCTTTCAAACAACAGAATTAGTTCACGAAGCATATTTAAAAATTATTGGCGATAAAAAAATTTCCTGGCAGAGCAAAGCACATTTTTTCGGGATCGCTGCCAAATCAATGAGGCAGGTGCTTGTAGATTATGCGAGAAAGCGAAAAGCAAAAAAAAGGGGAGAGGGCATGAACAATATTTCACTCGATGACGCTCCCACTATTCCGATAGAAGCCGATGAACAAATACTCGCATTAGATGAAGCACTTAGTAAACTAGAAACTATTGATGAACGTTCCTCTAATATTGTAGAGCTTAGATATTTTTCCGGACTTACAATTGAAGAGACTGCCGAGTATCTGGAAATATCGCCCGCAACAACAAAACGTGATTGGAATTTTGCAAAAGCCTGGCTTTACAGGGAAATAAAAAAAAGTTAGCCATGGGGGAATTTTGGATAAAGAGAAACTTCAAAAAATAAAATCCATATTTAATGAAGCACTAAATCTTGATTATCCTGAATTAGAATTATTCCTGAACTTAAAATGCGGGGATGACACTGAACTTAAGAATGAAGTCTTATCTCTTTTTAATTCCATAGAAAAATCCGATGATTTTTTAGAATCCCCTTTGCAAAAAACAGATAGCTTAAAAGAAGAATTAGAAGATTCATTTATCGGGAGGCAGATTGGTAACTTCCTTATTGATGGGCAAGCAGGAGTTGGGGGAATGGGTATTGTTTATTCCGGGAAAAGAAATGATAAAGAATTTGAACAAAAAGTAGCAATAAAAATTCTAAAGTATGGCCTGCCTTCTGATTATCTTTTAAAAAGATTCCAGATAGAAAGACAAACTCTTGCAAACCTTCAGCATCCAAATATTGCAAGACTTATTGATGGGGGTAAGACTTCAGACGGACTTCCTTATCTTGTTATGGAATTTATTGATGGTATTCCTATAACCGAATATTGCGATCAAAAAAATCTTTCCATAGATAGCAGATTAAAATTATTCCGTGAAGTTTGTTCTGCAGTTCAGTATGCACATCAGAATTTGGTGGTTCATCGGGATATTAAACCGGGGAACATTCTTGTTACCCCGGATGGAATTCCTAAGCTGCTCGATTTTGGAGTTGCAAAATTATTAAATGAAGATCTTGCAGATTTGACTGAAGGTTTAACTAAGGCCGGTATATGGCATATGACTCCCGAATTTGCAAGTCCTGAACAGATTAAAGGCGATAAGATTACAACTGCAAGTGATATTTATTCTCTTGGGGTTTTACTTTACCAGATATTAACGGGTCATCAGCCATATCGTATAACAAGCATATCTCCCGTAGCCATCAGCAAAATAATTACTGAAGAAAACATTTTAAAACCGAGTGATGCAGTTAAAAAAACAGAAGAGATAAAATCAAATGACGGAAAAATAAAAACTGTAACACCGGAAGATATCGGCAGAAAAAGAAATCAAAAACCCGAAAGATTATTTAATCATCTTAAAGGTGATCTTGATAATATTATTATGAAAGCAATGCATAAAGATCCTTTAAGAAGGTATGTTTCCGTTGAGCAGTTTTCGGAAGACATACGAAGGCATCTTGTTGGACTTCCTGTAAATGCCCGGAAGGATACTGCGGTTTATCTTCTTACAAAATTTTTTCAACGTCATAAAGCTGGAGTTATCACCTCAACCATATTTATTTTGTTCCTCATTACAAGTCTTTTCATTATTATCTGGCAGGCTAATTTAGCAGCGGACGAAAGAGACAAGGTAAAGATTGAAGCTAAGAAAGTTGAAAGCGTCAATAATTTTTTACAAAATATGCTTTCTTCAGCTGATCCCACGGAAATAGGTAGGGATGTAAAAGTTTATGATGTTCTTAAGAAAGCATCAAGCGATGTTGAAACGGATCTTAAGAACCAGCCGCAAATTGAAGCAGAAATAAGAAGGACTTTAGGACTGACTTTTATGAACCTTGGCGAATTTGATCAGGCAAAAATTCATCTTGATAAAGCATTAAATCTTGATGAAAAGATTTATGGCAAACAAAGTAAAGAAACTGCACAGAATCTTCATGACCTTGCTCTTTATTATCATTGGATTGGGAAGTATGAACTTGCTGATTCAATTTATGGCATATCACTGAATATATTCAGAAGTTCTCTAAAAGAACCAAACCAGGGATTTTCTGATTGCCTTGATGATTATGGTATTTTGAAAAATGATCTTGGAGATTATAATGGAGCTGAAAAATTAATCAGAGAGGCATTAACTATCTCGGAAAATATTAATGGTAAAGAAAGTTATGATGTTGCATCTATTTTAAATAATCTTGCTCTAACTCTGCATTATTTGAAAAATCTTAAAGAAGCTGAAAAATATTATCTGCAATCTTTAGATTTAAGAATAAAATTGATGGGGGAAAACAGACCTGAAGTTGCCACGGCATATAACAATCTCGCTTTTGTTTATATAGATAAAAATCAACCTGAAATTGCGAAAGAATATTTTCAAAAATCTTATGAACTGAAATTAAAACTTTTGGGTAAGGATCACCCTGAAGTTGGGTTTGCACTAAATAATCTTGGAACAATCGAGTTCAGATTAAAAAATTATAAAACAGCAAAAGAATATTTTCTTAGAGCAATTGAGCAGTATAAAACCTCTTTACCACCTGAACATGCCTGGTTTGGGACAAGTTATTATTGGCTGGGAAAAACATTAATTGAACTTAATGATTACAAAAATGCAGAAACAGATTTACGCAAGTCATTGAAAATACGAAAGAGTGTTCTGCTTGAATCTCACTACCTTATAGGTTTTTCTGAAGGGGAACTTGGAATATGTCTTTTTAAACTTGGCAGATTTAATGAGGCTGAAAATCTATTAGATGAGTCATATCAAAAAAGTAAAATAACCCGGGGGGAAAAAGATGAAAATACAATTAGGTTTCTGGAGTATTTGATAAAAGATGACGAAAAATTAAACAAATCAAAAAAAGCTTCTCTGCATAAAGCAATCCTAAACAAAATTTCTGCAGAATAACTCATTCATAAATGAGCCTATTTAAAACCTTTTTACGCAATTTTGTGTAGAGAATAATCGTTTCCTTCACGCTTAAAATAAATCTGAAATTCACAGAAAAAAAAATAACGATTTATTAAATAGGAGAATTCACATGAAAAAAATAATTTCTGTTATAGTTGCTCTGACTTGCACAGCTGTTGTTGCACAATGGTCGAGCGATCCAATGGTAAATACACAAATTACTACTGCGCCACTGAATCAGAATACTGCCCGAATAATAAGTGATGGACAGGGAGGAGCGATAATTGCGTGGGTGGAAAATGAAAATTCAAGTGATAACTGGCTATATGCTCAGAGGGTAAACGAACAGGGTTTTATCCAATGGCAGAATAATGGAGTGTTGATCTGTGATACAACAGGGAGTCGTAGTTTTGATGCACTTTCATCTATGATAGCTGATGGAACCGGAGGTGCAATAATTATTTGGGTAGATCAGAGAGATGGAGCGAATGATATTTATACACAAAGAATAGATGGAAATGGGGTTGTACAATGGACAGCGAATGGAGTGAAGATAACTCCTTTTCACAATACGAATGAAAGTCCTGACATTGCAAGTGATGGGAAAGGTGGAGCAATCATAACCTGGTCTCAAAGAAGCTCAAGTGTAGGAATATTTGCTCAAAGAGTAAGCAGTACCGGGGTGATGTGGAGTTCAGCGGCACATCTGAGTACAAATGACGAACAAATGTTACAAGCATTTCCAAGAATTATTGCCGATGGCACAGGAGGATCAATAGTAACCTGGGAAGATCATCGTGCAACCAATGGGATGAGTCAGTCGGCAATTTGGGCACAACACGTAGATTCCTCCGGCAATGTTATCTGGGATTCTGATGGAATAGATGTCGGACCGCACGGGGCTTCAAACCAGTATTTCAATTTGCGTCCTGAAATAATATCTGACGGATTGGATGGAGCGATAATTACCTGGTGGAGCAGTTATTTTGATACTGCAACACATAAATCAGTTCAGATAACCCAAGTCTCAGGCAGTGGTTCATCAGGCTGGTCGGCAGTGTTATGTGAAGGAGATGGTAATCATCAGTATCCTGATCTTGTAACAGATGGTTCCGGCGGAGCTATAGTAAGCTGGTATGATAACCGTAATGGTTCAGATCAAATATTTGCTCAAAGAGTTGATAATGCAGGCAATGTACAATGGCAGATCAACGGAATACAGATAAAACAGAACACAGCACAAATGAATAACGTATACCTTACATTAGTAAGCGATAATGCAGGTGGAGCAACAATAGTTTGGGATGATTACAGGATGCCGGGGAATAATCCTAAAATATATGCTCAGAGAATAGATGGAACAGGGATGATCTTATGGACAATCGATGGAGAAGTGATTAGTTCGTATGATGGAGATTATGATCCTGTTATTGCAACGGATGGATTGAATGGAGCAATTGTTGCATTCTGGAGTACCAGGCCATCTGATGCTAATATCTATGCCCAGCAGATAAATGGTGTCGGGCAGCTTGGGACAGTAACAAATATTACTGATGATAAACAAATTGTAAATTCATTCATACTTCAGCAAAACTATCCGAATCCGTTTAATCCGGCAACCAAAATAAAATACTCTATTTCGCTATCCGGATTAGTTGCACTTAAAGTGTATAACTTACTCGGTGAAGAAGTTGCAGCGCTCGTTAATGAATACCAATCTGCTGGAAATTATGAAATTCAATTCGATGCTTCGGAACTTTCATCAGGGATATACTTCTATAAACTTGAAACTTCGGATTTTTCTGAAACAAAGAAAATGGTTGTTTTAAAATAAATTTTTCCGGTAGGAATTGTCATTCTGAGTTCCGCCAAAAGCGGGACTCAGAATCTAATTAAATTTTTCTTATAACCTTTTCGGTCCTGCGTTTTTTACTTCTTCGGAAGTTCCTTTTTGAAAAAGCTTAAAGTTCTCATTGAATCTTGCCGCGAGAGCGTCGTATTTTTTCCAGTATTCATCCTTGTTGCCCCATGATGAGGAAGGGTCGAGAACATCTTTAGGTACATCAGGGCAGGATTGAGGAATTTCAAACCCAAACAATTTATCTTTTCTGAACTTTACTTTATCAAGATCGCCATCCAATACTGCATTGAGGAGATTGCGTGTATGTTTTATGCTTATTCTTTTTCCAACACCAAATTTTCCACCAACCCAACCTGTATTTACAAGCCATACATTTGCTTTATGTTTCAGCAGTCTTTGCTTCAGCATTTCAGAGTATTCGTAAGGATGACGCACCATAAAAGGCGCTCCAAAGCATGCACTGAATGTAATCTGGGGTTCAATGCCAAGACCCATTTCTGTTCCCGCAATCTTTGAAGTATAGCCGCTTATAAAATGATATTGTGCCTGGGCAGGATTTAATTTTGCAATCGGCGGTAAAACTCCTGATGCATCGCACGTTAAGAAGATAATATTTTTCGGATGAGTCTTTGCATATCCATCAGGAATAATATTAGGGATGAATTCCAAAGGATAAGATGCACGGGTATTTTCAGTTATCTTATCATCTTCCAGATCAATTTTCCGGCTTGTAGGGTCAAAGACAACATTTTCTAAAATTGTTCCATATCTTCTGGTTGTAGCATAAATCTCTGGTTCATTTTCTGAAGAAAGCCTGATTACCTTTGCATAACAGCCGCCTTCAAAATTAAATACACCATTTGCACTCCAGCCATGCTCATCATCGCCGATTAATTTTCTTTTGGGATCTGCCGACAGAGTTGTTTTTCCTGTCCCGCTTAAGCCAAAAAATAAAGTTACATCACCATTCTTTCCAACATTTGCAGAGCAGTGCATAGGGAGGACGTCATCAAATGTTAAAAGAAAATTTAATACTGTAAAAATTGATTTCTTTATCTCCCCGCCATAAAGAGAGTTGGCAATTATAGCCATCTTCTCTTCAAAATTAATAATGATACCTGTTTCAGTTCTTGTTCCATCTATTTTAGGATCTAATTTAAAACCAGGGACTGCAATTACAGTAAACTCCGGGATGAATTTTTTAAGCACATCAGTATTATCTGTTGTGATGAACATATTTCTTGCAAAGAGACTGTGCCAGGCTTTTTCTGTAATAATTCTGATGGGAAGTCTGTAATCGGGATCCGCACCGGCATAACAATCCTGCACAAAAAATTCTTCTCCCTGTGCATAAGCCTGCAGCCTTGCAAGCAGTGCATTGAACTTTTCACTGCTGAATGGACGGTTGTAAACTCCCCACCAGATTTTATTTTCAGTAGATTCTTCTTTAACAACAAATTTATCTGCTGCCGCCCTGGCAGTATGCTTACCTGTGTTAACAAGCAGAGGTCCGCCTTCAACAATTTTGCCTTCATTCCTAAAGATGGCTTCTTCATACAGTGAAGCATCCGGTAGATTCCAGTAAACATTATCAAGATAAGTTAAACCATGGTTTTCCAGTTTATAATCCGATGCAAGTGTTTTCGCATCTTTTAATGCAGGTGTATTGAACTCGAGGTATTTACTCATGACCAATCCCTCACTAATTTTCTGTCTCCAATGTAAAGTTCATTCGGTGAATTCGGATCAAGTGCCCATTTCATTCTTTCTATTCCTTCCGTAATTTCTTTTATTGTTCCGCAGTAACTTAACCTTAAGAATCCTTCCATTCCAAATTCAGCACCGGGGACGGTTAATACCATAACTTTATCAATCAGGAATTCCGAAAGCTTATTTGAATTTTTATTATAGTAGCTGAAATCTGCAAAGCAATAAAATGTTCCGTCTGGTTTTGTTACTTTCACTCCTTCAAATGAGCTTAAGTAATCCATCATTACATTGCGGTTATTTTCCAAAGTTAACCTTAAGCTTTCAACGCTCGATTGAATTCCATTCAAAGCACCAACAGCAGCTTTCTGTAAAACAACAGATGGACCCGAAGTCTGATGTCCCTGAATGTTTGCCATTGCTTCAATTACTTTTTTATTTCCAACAGCCCAGCCAATCCTGAAACCTGTCATTGCATATTGTTTTGATACCCCGTTTATAACAATGATCCTGGAACTTTCTGATAAATTCTTTGCAAACTTATAGCAGTTAATTGGTTTCCTTCCATCAAAAATTAAACGATGGTAGATATCATCCATAATCAGCCAGATATCCTTCTTCTCACAGAAATTAACTATGTCAGAAATAAATTCTTCAGAGTACATTGCGCCGGTTGGATTATTGGGGCTATTAATAATTATAGCTTTTGTATAAGAACCAACCCGCTGTTCAATATCCTGTATCCTTGGATAGAAAGTTCCATCTTCAGGAAGAACGGGAACGCCGATGGCTCCGCAAAGTTTTGCCATTTCAGGATAGCTGACCCAGTACGGTGCGGGAAAAAGAACTTCCTCCTGCTGGTTAAGTAGCGCCTGGAGTGCAACCATAATTGCCTGCTTTGCACCGCTCGAGGCAATAACATTTTCAGGTGCAACTTTACGATCGTAAAATTCTTCTGTGTAATGAATGATTGCTTTTTTAAGTGCAGGAATTCCTTCTGCAGGAGTGTATCTAACTTCTGCTGAATTAAGATTTGAAACGGCAGAAATAATTGCATCCATCGGAGCTTTGCTTTTTGGCTCTCCTCCTCCAAGATGAATTACTGGATCACCTTTCTCACGGAGTATCGCAGCTTTCTCGTTAAGCTTTAATGTTGGTGAGGCGCTTATAGTTTTTGCAATTTGACTTAGACTCATAATATATCCCCTGACTTAATAATTTAATTAATAAAACAAAAACAAATCCCAATTGAAAATTATTTTTAGTTTGAGTGAGAAGCAAGAGCGTAATAAAAGAAGGTTCACTAAAATTTCTTTTTAAGACGGTTATAAACAATATTGAAAGTAAGAAAAAATGACTTAAAAGCTATAAAAATGAGTTTCAAATAATTAGGTGCTTTTGATTTGGACTTTTTAAACATTGCCTCACAATATTGTTTTGATGCCGTTATTATTTTTCCAATAACAATATCAATATTAATAGGAAAATCAGAATATTCCTTTTTCTCAAGAGGAAAGTAATTAACAATATCTTTCATAAGCTTTTTATCCTTTGAATTATTTTTATTATAATGGCCAATACCATGTCCAAATTTATTACGTAATCTTTTAAGAATATCAAGTTCATAATATCCCGTTAATGTACTATCGATATTATCATAAATACCGAAATATTGAAGAACAGCATATAAGCGAACGATAAAATTTTGATTTAAGAAGTGAGCAATTTTGTTATTATATAATTGTTCTTCTTTTGTTATTGTGTGGTTGTAAGAATAATAAACCTTCGTATAAGCTTTATTAAAGGTAAATTCTGGGCTTTTACCAACAAATTCATCTGGAATATAAGGATAGTATGCTCTCGAATCTCTAAAGATTTCATTTAATACTTCAATTTGTTTCTTTATTTCAGTGATAGTAATATTTTTTTTACTACTTGACATCCTCACACCCACCCACGTAGCTTACATGCTTCCGCAACTCTTGCAACACCAACAACCATTGCCCCCAGTCGTGGATGAACTTTCTTTTCGGTCATTGCATCACGGACAGTGTGGAATGCTTTTGTTAATCTTTCATCAACCTGTTTGTGTACAACATCTTCAGTCCAGAAGTAAGAATATTTATCCTGCACCATTTCAAGATATGAGACTGTTACACCTCCCGCACTTGCTAAAATATCGGGAATAACATAAACACCTTTTTTGCTTAAGATAAGATCTGCTTCGGGAGTAGTCGGACCATTGGAAAGCTCGCAGATAATTTTTGCTTTTATTTTACCAGCATTACTCTTATCAATAGAGTTTTCAAGTGCAGCAGGGTAGAGGATCTCAACATCAAGCTCTAACAAATCATTTTGCGGGATTTCTTTTGAACCTGGGAACTTAAGCACACTTCCTGTTTTCAATTTGTGCATAACAAGCTCTTTAGCATCAAAACCATTTGCATTATAAATTGCACCTTTGGAATCGCTGACTGCAATTAATTTTCCTCCACCAAGAATTTCCTGATGCAGCAAAGCAGCACGTTGACCAGCATTTCCGAATCCTTGTATTGCAAATTTTCCTGTCGGATCAACATCAAGAACTTTGCACGCTTCCCTTACAGTAATAACTCCACCTCTTGCAGTTGCATCACGTCTTCCTTCTGTGCCGCCGATTTGTGTTGGTTTATCTGTCATTACTCCCGGATGATGATGATTGACAATTGTTTCATATTCATCCATCATCCATGCCATTGTTTGCGGGTTTGTATAAACATCAGGGGCAGGGACATCTTTGTTAACACCTATTAAAGGAAAAACAGCACGTATATATTCCCTCGAAAGATTTTCAAGCTCACGTTCAGACATATTTTTAGGATTGCATATTACTCCGCCTTTTCCGCCGCCCAAAGGAAGATCAACTACTGCAGTTTTCCATGTCATCCAGGAAGCTAATGCACGGATTGTATCTACAGTTTCATCAGGATGAAAACGGATACCTCCTTTTGCAGGTCCGCGTGCATAGTTGTATTGAATACGGTGACCTCTGAAATATTTTCACTTTGCCCTTATCCATTTTAACATGAAGAGTAAAGTTATATTCTCTCTGCGGCTGGATAAGCAATTCTATAGTTGCTTCATCAAGATTAAGAAGCTTAGATGCTTCAAGAATCTGTTGCTGTGCTACTTTAAATGAGTTGTAAGAATTCATAAGTTATTCCTTCCCCGATGTTTCGGAGTCAATTTCTGTTTGATCTTCATCCGGTGGTGTAGTAAGAATTATCCTGTACCAACAGTTTTTACAGGTAAGAATTCTGTCCACACTTAAAAGAACCTGCTGCCAAGGACTTAGTTTGTGTCCGCAGTGCGGGCAGGCGTCGGGAATATTTTTCTCAAAATCATATATTTTCTTTTCCACACTAATTCTCCCGCTTAGCTTTTTCAGGTTTAAAGATAACGCCTTTATTTTCGTGTCCGTTCATCTTAATAATAATTGGTTTATTAAATCTTAGATGGCGGGTAAATTCCATCTTTTCAACAGGTTTTTGTTTCATCAGCCATTGCCAGTCAAGGTGTCCCATTTCTTTTTCAAGATTAACAGTAAAATATCCGATCATAAAAGAAGTTAAATTCTGGAAGAAGTGAGAACCCTGAGACGGCTCAACTGAAATTTCTTTAAAGTCTGCTTCAATAATTGCCTTAGCCCCTGAAATTTGTTCCCATGTAACAGGAATGCCAAGCCAAGGATCAAGAGTGCCCCATCTTCCAACACCAATAAGCAGGTAAGGTTTTTTTTCTAAAATAAGTTTGTTGTTAAAGAGATTTACTTCTCTTGCAACATCACGGCTTTTTGCCCTGTCAAAAAGATTATAATCTACATAAACAATATCTTTTATATCATCAAGAACACCATTACCCAAAACCTGGCTGCTGAAGCAGATAGTTTCATCATCATTATAACTGCCGATTGCAACATCTTCAGATTCTCTCGTGATAACAAGAGGTCTCATCTGTAATAAACTAAACAGTCTCGGCTGATGATCTTCGAGTAGTAAAATTTCCGGCAAATTCAATTTCAATATGAGTTCCCATTCCCCATGTTCCCATATCAACAAGAAGCTCAAGTATTTCAGGAAGAGGAAATAATTTTCCTCGGAGGATAGGACCAAAAGTAATTACCCTTGTTCCTTTTCTTCCAATTCCATCTGTTATGTTATCATTCTCAGCCGAGTAAGTTGAACCGACATATTTTAATGGACCATCTTCTTCAGCCGTATTGATATCATATTGCTTTATAAGCGTATCGTGAGTTTCATAACCAAACTGAGATCCCTCACCCAGCTGAAGAGCATAAAAATTTCGCTGGCTGTTATTCAATGATTCTTCAACTGAATAAAACTGAATCAGATCAGTCGGGTATTTTGGACAGAAGCGAATAGTATTTCCGCCTTCAACAACAGTCTTTCCAAGACCAAGAGCAAGTGAAACAATTCCATCGGAAGATTTTTGAGGGGGAAGAGGATAAAAATTATAGGATTTTCCCACACCTGAAAAATCAGGATAAAATTTATTGCCTCTTGTAATCCCAATCATCTTCTGAATGAGGACTGCCATCTTTTCTTCTTCAAGCCTGTACGAAGTTATTTTGATATAATCTTTTGCTCTCTGGTAAAATGTTGAGGCATACACTCTTTTTATTGTATTAATAAGATCATTTAATTTTGCTAAGGGATTATGCTGGTTGTTTGGTATCATGTAAGTTTCATAAACACCCGCAAAAGGATGATACTGGGAATCTTCCAATAAACTTGATGATCTTACAGCGAGAGGTGTACGGACAAGATCGAGGAACGCTGCAAGTTCGCCCAGAACTTCTTCAGGAAATTTTACAGCTTCTATAAATCGTTTTGTAATTTCTATATCGTCAGTACAGCTAATGGCAAAATTTCTTAACTCATTCATTTCAAGGAACTGATCAAAAACTTCTGTTCCAAGTACAACAGCAGGAGGAACAAATATCTTAACATTTTCAAACTGGTTCCGCACATTGTAATTATTAATCAGTGTATTTACAAAACTGAGACCCCTGGCTTTCCCACCGAGAGAACCCCCGCCAATTCTAGCAAAGGTGGAATTAGGATCGAAAGTTTCCTTGGAGAAATCTGTTATTATGCCTCTCTGCCTGTTGTGCCTGTAATTTCTTAAAGTATAAATCAGGTATTTTCTAAGCGCATCCACTGAAGGGTAATCAGAAACTTTCCGCGGTCTTAATTTGTGCGCAAGCCAGAATTCGGTTCTTGCTTTAAGCCAGTTGGAAAAATGATTTCTCTCGGCATGGTATCTTATACTATCTTCCGGAACCATTTTTAATTGCTGTTCAAGGCTTAAAAGATCATTTGCTCTTCCTACTTCAATTCCTTCAGAAGTTCTGAATACAAAATCACCAAAGCTGAAAAAATGATTCATGAATTGTCTTAATTCATTTAAAAGAAGGGGAGAATCTTTTAGTAAAAATGAAGCATTTACTTTTTCAGCGAGCTTTGCATTCTCCGGCATATTCGACATAAGAAGTATAGGGACATCAAAATGATCTTTTTTGACATTTTGCCCAAATCTAATTCCTGCAACCGGATCCTGTTCTCCCTTCCTTGGAAAATCAATATCGCTTATTATTCCAAGTATAAAATCTTTATAAAGCTCATAGTAATTCCATGCTTCTTCATAATTCGAGCATAAAAGAATCTTAGGCCGGGCACGCATTCTTAAAAATTTATGAGAGAGATTTATTCCTTCAGATATTAATCTCTGGGACTGCTTTAACATTTCTGTATAAATAATCGGAAGAAAAGAGGAATAATGTCTTACATTGTCCTCTATTACAATTACAGTTTGAACACCAACAACTTTTGTATCGTGATCAACATTGAGCCTGTCTTCAAGGTACTTTACCATAGCAATTATAATTCTGAAATCTCCCTGCCATATAAAAATTTTATCAAATACAGAAGTGTCATCATGAAGGAGGAGATTATTCAATTCTTTATTATCGTGCGCCAGCAGAACTATTGGAATTTTCAGGTTTGCTTCTTTAACAAGCTTTGCAAAATTAGTTGCGGGCATATCTTCAATGTGCATGGTAGTAATTATCATATCAAAACGGTTTTCATTCTTAGCAAGATTAATTGCTTCAGCGCCGCTTGATACTCTTGTTAATTCAGGAGAGTGGCTTAGATTTAACCCCTGGTACTCATTCCTGATTAATTCATAAAGTCTGCCGTCTTCTTCAAAGAGATAAAGATCATAAAGGCTTGAAACAAGAAGTATATCTCTAATCCTTAAACGCATAAGGTTCTGAAAACCCTGGAAGCGGTTTCCATATCCATGCTCGACCCAAATATCATCAAAATTATTTCTTATTTCTTCAAAGCTGGGTTTCATTTATTAAATCAAAGCTTTCGTTCTAAATATTAATTACCTCACCCCAGCCCCTCTCCTTAAAAAGGAGAGGGGTGGATGTAAATTTTATACAACACCCTGGTCAATCATTGCATCAGCAACTTTTAAAAAGCCGCCAATGTTTGCGCCATTAACATAATTACCAGGTGTTCCGAATCTTTCAGACATCGTTATACATGTTAAATGAATATCTTTCATTATCATTCTTAACCTGTTATCAACTTCCTCTCTTGTCCATGGAAGCCTCATTGAGTTCTGTGTCATCTCTAAACCGGAAACAGCAACACCACCAGCATTAGCGGCTTTACCCGGTCCATAGAGAATTTTATTATCAAGAAATATTTTTACACCATCAAGTGTAGTTGGCATATTAGCTCCCTCGCTTACAACATAAACTCCGTTTTTCACTAAGTTTTGTGCATCCTTTCCATTTATTTCATTTTGTGTTGCAGATGGAAAAGCGCATGCAGCTTTGTGGTTCCAGAGAGGATTAAAATCATCCTTTGGATTTAAATCTTTATAAACAGCACTTTTATATTTATCTGCGTATTCTTTTATTCTTCCGCGCCGTACATTTTTTAAATCCATAATGAATGCAAGTTTTTCCCTATTAATTCCTGCTTCATCATAAATATAACCATTTGAATCAGAAACAGTTACTACTTTACCACCGAGATCAAGGATTTTTTCTATCGTATATTGAGCAACATTACCGCTGCCGGATACAAGACAGGTTTTACCTTCCATTGTTTGTTTCTTTGTCTGAAGCATTTCTGCAGCGAAATAAACTGCTCCATAACCAGTTGCTTCAGGGCGAATTAATGAGCCGCCCCGATTAATTCCTTTCCCTGTGAGAACGCCTGTAAATTCATTCCTAAGTTTTTTGTATTGCCCAAAGAGAAATCCAATTTCTCTTCCGCCAACACCAATATCTCCCGCAGGAACATCTGTATTCGGACCAATATGCCTGAAAAGCTCGCTCATAAAAGCCTGGCAGAAACGCATTATTTTTAAATCGCTTTTTCCTTTAGGATCAAAATCTGAACCTCCTTTTCCTCCTCCCATAGGTAAAGTTGTCAGGCTGTTTTTAAATACCTGCTCGAAGGCAAGAAATTTTAAAATGCCAAGATTAACTGAAGGGTGAAATCTTAATCCTCCTTTATAAGGACCGATTGCACAGTTCATCTCAATCCTGAAACCTTTATTAATATGTATTTCTCCCTGGTCATCCACCCATGGAACTCTGAAAGAAATTATCCGTTCCGGTTCAATTATTCTCTCGAGTACTTTTGCAGTTCTGTATTCGGGGTGTTTGTCAAAAACCAGGGAAAGAGATTCTGTAACCTCTTCAACTGCCTGATGAAATTCCGGTTCACCGGGATTTTTTGATTTGACCTCTGACATGAGTTCTTTTACATAGTTAGACATTTTCTCCTCCTATTATTGTGGATTTATTTTTTAATAGTTAAAAGATTTAACAAATTATATTAACTTATCCGGCTTTTGGCAGGACAATCTTTCAACCATATTTTATTCCTGGCTTTAAAATTACTCCTTTATTCTTTCTTCCATTAATTCTTACTGTTACTGACTCTTCAAAATGAATATGCTTTGTAAAATTTAATTCCTCAATGGCTTCGCATTTAGTAAGCCACTCCCAATCAATAAACCCCTGATGCTCAAATGAATTAACTGTGAAATAACCAACTTTGAACGACGTAATATTCTGAAAAAAGTGAGAACCCTGTGAAGGTGTAACATTCAGATCTTTAAATCCTGATTCTACTATAACACTCGCACCGGCAATTTGATCCCATGTTACAGGAATTCCAAGCCAGGGATCGAGACTTCCCCATCTTCCAACTCCAAATAAAATATAAGGTTTCTTTTGCAAAAGAAGTTTTGAATTCAATAAGCTAACTTCATCTGCGGCAACCCTGCTTTTTGATCTGTCAAATTTTTGAATATCAACAAAAACAATGTCGTGAATATCCTTTATTACCCCGTTTCCTAAAACCTGCTGGCTCTGGCAAATTAAATCACCTGGAATAATATTATCAACATTAAGTTCTTCGAGCTCGTGGCTTATAACAAGCGGGCGCATTTGAAGAAGTGCAAACTCTTTTAATTTTCCCGGCTCAACTTTAAGGTTAACAGCAAATTCAATTTCAACCGGAACACCCATTCCCCATGTTCCAAGTTCCAGAAGCAAATCCAGAATTTCAGCAAGAGGGAAAGCTTTATGCTTTAAAATTGGTGCAAAGGTAACAACTCTTTTCCCCGCCCTTGAAACTCCATCATAAACAGCTTCATTTTCAGGCGAATAAGTTGAACCAACAGAGTAAAGGGTCTGATCTTCTTCAGCTTTTATGAGATCATATTTTTGTACAAAAAATTCAGGATTTATTTCTGATCTTTTATCTGATGTTCCATTTAAATTCAAAGCGAAAAAATCCTGCTGGGCATTTTTTATTGTTTCTTTTGTTGAAAAAAACTGGAGAAGATGTTTTGGATACTTGGGACAGAATCTCACGGTATTACCGCCATCAACAACATATTTTCCCAAACCTAATGCAACAAGGGCAATCCCGTCAGTTGATTTTTGCGGAGGGACAGGATAAAAGTTATATGATTTTGCAACACCTGCAAAATCAGGGTAAAATCTTTCGTTATGTTCTGAACCCACCAGCCTTTGAATAATAACCGCCATCTTTTCTTCTTCAAGACTATAAGAGGTAGCCTTCATATAATCTTTTGGTTTTTTAAAAAACGTTGAGGCATAAACTGATTTTATACATTTCAATAATTCTTCAAGCCTTATGGAAGGATCGGGATTATTATTAGGTATCATTAACGTTTGGTAAACACCGGCAAATGGCTGGAACTGTGAATCTTCAAGCAAACTTGAAGAACGTACCGCAAGAGGTTCATTAAAAAATTCAAGAAGATCTTTCAGTTTATCAACCACTTCTTTAGGGAATTTTTTTGCTTCAACAAACCGTTTAGTAATCTCAGAATCCGGTACATCGGACAAAGCAAAAAGCTCTAGATTATTTTCTTCAATAAACCGGTCAAAAATATCCGTGGCTATAACAACTGCCGAAGGTACAGAAATTTCAACTTCGGGCAATTTATGGCGGATTTTCTGGTTATTAATTAATGTATTTATAAATCCCAAACCTCTTGCCTTACCGCCAAGAGAACCGCTTCCAATTCTTGCAAAGCTGTTTATTGGATCAAATGTTTCTTTTGTAAAATCAGTAATTACCCCGCGTTGTCTTAATTCCTGATAAAGCTTTAAAGAAGAGATAAGTAATTTCCGGAGATCGTCAGTTGATCTGAAGTCGGTAACTTTTCTTGGTCTTAGTTTATGAGCGAGCCAGAATTCTGTTCTTGCTTTCAGCCATTTTGAAAAGTGATTTCTTTCTGCGTGATAAACTATACTCTCATCCGGCACTTTTTGTAATTGCTCTTCAAGCTCTTTCAGATTATTTGCCCGTCCGACAATTTTTCCATCATGAGTTTGAAATACAAAATCTCCAAACCCGAAATTGTTAAGCATAAAATTCCGAAGATCATGAAGAAGGCGGGGAGAACCTTTCCGTACGAAAGCTATCCCGGCTTCTCGTGCTTTATCTGCAAATTCAACATTACTTGATTGAAGGAGGATAGGAATATCTTTATGCTGTGTTTTTACTGCTTCTGCAAATTTAATTCCCGCTTCAGGATCTTTGTCGCCCTTCATACGAAAATTTATATCGAGGATTATACCCAGTATAAACTCCTGGTATTTTTCATAATACTGCCATGCCTCTTCGTAATTTGTTGCCAGGAGAATCTTTGGTCTTGCACGCATTCTCAGAAACTTGTGGGTTATACTTACTCCTTCGGAAATCAGTCTTTGCGACTGCTTAAAAATTTCTGTATAAATAATCGGGAGGTAGGTCGAGTAAAATTTAACATTGTCTTCAACAAGAATAATAGATTGTACGCCGGCAGTGAGTGTATCGCTCTCAACATTAAGCCTGTCTTCAATATATTTTATTATCCCCATTATTAATTTATAATCACCCTGCCAGATGAATATCCTGTCAAAAACTGAAACATCATAATGAGAGATGAGTTCTTTACGTTCGCGGTTATCGTAAGCTAAAAGGATAATAGGAGTCTTCCGGTCAGTTTCCCTGACCATTTCAGCAAACCTGATTACGTGCATATCCTCTATATGCAAAGTTGAAATTATTAAATCAAAACTGTTATCCTTTGAGATCAGCTCGATAGCTTCAGCGCCGGTGGTAACATGGGTGATTTCAGGAGGCTGACTTAAATTAAGCGCCTGGTATTCTTCCCTGATTAATTCGTATAAACGTCCATCTTCTTCAAACAGGTAAAAATCATATAGGCTTGAAACAAGAAGAATCTCACGCACTTTATAGTGCATAAGTTTTTGGAATTTTTTTATCCTGTTTCTGAAAACATCTTCAACATCGAGAGGATTTATCTTATTCATTGTAAAAAAAAATTTATCCAGAGAAAAGGATAAGAACAAACTTGCAGCACAGGTTAATATTCTGTGCCGCATTGAATAAACTAAACTAAATTTAAACTAAACCCTGGTCGAGCATTGCATCGGCAACTTTTAAGAACCCTGCAATGTTGGCGCCATTAACATAATTTTTCGGTGTTCCGAATTGTTCAGCGGTAAAAACACAAGTATCGTGAATTTTCTTCATGATTCATGAAGCCTTTCATCCACTTCCTTACCTAACCACGGCAGTCTCATACTATTTTGTGTCATTTCCAATCCCGAAACTGCAACACCTCCGGCATTGGCTGCTTTACCAGGTGCATATAAAATTCCTGCCTGTCTGAAAACATGGTATCCATCAATTGTTGTAGGCATATTTGCCCCTTCGCAAACGCAGATACAGCCATTTTTTACAAGCTCTTTTGCATCGTCTTCAAAAATTTCATTCTGAGTTGCGCAAGGCATTGCAACATCAACTTTAATTCCCCACGGTCTTTTACCGGGATAAAATTCAACTTTTCCCCCGGAGGCGGATCCGCCTTTGGCGGAAAATTTATCAGCATAATCTTTTATCCTGTCATTAGCACTTGCTCTAAGTTTCAGCATAAAATCTATTTTTTCACCTAGGATTCCATCTTTATCGTAGATGAACCCATCAGGTCCTGAAAGAGTAACAACTTTACCTCCAAGCTGGGAAATTTTTTGTACAGCACCCCACGCAACATTTCCAAATCCGGATACTGCAAAAGTTTTTCCCTGTACATCATGACCAATTGTTTTTAACATCTCCTGTGCAAAATAAACTGCTCCGTAACCCGTTGCTTCAGGGCGAATTAATGATCCACCCCAGTTTAATCCTTTTCCTGTTAATACACCTGTAAATTCATTTCGTAATCTTTTATACTGACCAAATAAATAACCAATTTCTCTTGCGCCAACGCCAATATCACCGGCAGGAACATCTGTATTCGGACCAATATGCCTGAAGAGTTCAGTCATAAAACTCTGGCAGAAACGCATTACTTCATAATCACTTTTTCCTTTTGGATCAAAATCGGAACCGCCTTTTCCTCCGCCCATTGGCAGGGTAGTTAAACTATTTTTAAATACCTGTTCAAAGGCGAGGAACTTTAGTATTCCAAGGTTTACAGATGGGTGAAATCTTAATCCTCCTTTATAAGGACCGATTGCGCTGTTCATTTCAATTCTGAATCCACGGTTTATATGAATTTCTCCCTGGTCATCTAACCATGGAACGCGGAACATAATTACTCTCTCAGGTTCTACCATTCTGTCAAGTATTCTTGAGGAACGATATTCGGGGTGACGCTCTAAAACCAAATCAAGTGATTCAACTATTTCTTCAACTGCCTGGTGGAACTCAGGTTCAGCCGGGTTTTTCGCTTTTACTTCTGCAATAAGACTTCTAACGTACTCGGACATGTAAATATCTCCTGTTTAATCTAATTTTTTTTTATAGGAATTAAGTTGTAGGTTTTTAATTATAAGCTGGCAATAAAAAACAAAGGACTGCAGCTTACCTGCCTGCCGGCAGGCAGGCCTGCGAACATAAATTCCCCTCTGTTTAATCCGGAAGATCTTTAAAAACATCAAGTAGTTTCTTCCATTGAGTATTACTACTGTTCAAAATTAGCAATTATCTCTATTAAAAACCTCACCGACTTTAAGTTTAATTGGTTTTATTTCTTTTTAACCTCGCATTAAAATCAGGGGATTTTACTAATAATAATGAGTTTTTGGGCGTAAGGGTATATGGTATAGAAGTATATGGTATAAAGGTATATAGTCATTCCCACGGAAGTGGGAATCCATTTCATTTTAGAAATTTTGGATTCCTGTTTTCACAAGAATGACATTAAAAAAGCGTTCTGAGGCAGCCTTATCTCTTTTTATATTAATTTGATTTTCGGAACAGAAGTTGGTTTACTTTTTTCTACAAATTTTTATTTTGAAAAATTACTTGTAACACTTTAAGATGAAGGATAAATTTAAGTCCGGTTCTTAAAAATTTATATTAAGGAGTCATAATGCCCCATTCACTTATTAAAGAAAAAATAGATCAGGCAGTTAAAATACTGAATGAAAAAAATATTGATATGTGGTTAACCTTTGTTCGGGAAAGTTCAACTACAAAAGACCCGATTCTTGAAATGATTGCGGGAATTAATTTTACCTGGCAATCTGCATTAATAATTAATAAAGATGGAGATACAACTGCAATAATAGGTTCTATAGAAACAGATAATTTAAAACCGTTAAACCTTTATAAGAATGTTACGGGATATGTTCAATCAATAAGGGAACCGCTTATTGATTATCTTAAAAATAAAAACCCTGAAAAGATTGCAATTAATTTTTCACAAAATTCTGTACTTGCGGATGGCTTAACACATGGCATGTTTCTTATCCTGAAGGATTATTTAAAAGATAGCGGCTTTGAAGATAAATTAGTTTCATCCGAAGAAATTATATCTTCTTTAAGAGGAAGAAAATCTCCTGCCGAAATTTCTATTATGAGAGATGCGGTTAAAGAAACTTTGAGAATTTTTGAAGAAGCAGGGAACTATATAAGACCGGGAGTTTCTGAAATTGAAATAGCAGACTTTATTAAAGCGCTTGCAAAAGTTGACGGCTACGAATTAGCATGGGATGAAGATCATTGCCCGGCTGTTTTTACAGGTCCTGATACACAAGGTGCTCACTCCGGACCAACTGAAAGGAAAGTGGAAAAAGGTCATCTCGTCAGTATTGATTTCGGAATTAAGTACAATGGTTATTGTTCTGATCTCCAGAGAACATGGTATGTTCTTAAGGATGATGAGAATAAAGCACCTGTTGAAGTTGAAATTGGATTTAGTGTAATAAGAGATTCAATTCAAAAAGTTGCTGATCATCTTAAGCCGGGGGTTGAGGGATGTGAAATGGATGATATTGCGCGTAACTTTATTGTGAAAAGCGGCTATGAAGAATTTCCTCATGGACTGGGACACCAGGTTGGAAGAAATGTACATGACGGCGGCGGCGGACTTTTACCGAGATGGGAGAGATACGGCAACTCTCCTTTTATTAAGATTGAAGAATCCCAGGTTTTTACAATTGAACCGCGCCTTAAAGTTGAAGGGTACGGGACCGCAACTATTGAGGAAGAAGTTTTCGTTACGAAAGAAGGATGCGAGTTTATATCCAAACCGCAGAAGGAATTGATGCTGATAAAAGGATAATGAATGTAAATGTATTCAAAACTCGCAAGCACGTGTGTAAGCGGTGTAAAGAAGCTTGTTATATTCTTCAAAATCAATTTCTATTGCCCCAAACATTTTAAGATGCGGTGTCATATACTGAACATCAAGGAGAACATAATCCTTAAGAACAAGGTATTCTATTAATTTTAGAAGAGCAGCTTTAGAAGCCTGCGGCACTTTTGAAAACATTGACTCACCAAAAAAAGCACCGCGGAATGTAACTCCGTATAAACCACCAACAAGCTTTCCATCTTCCCATGTTTCAACAGTATGAATGTGACCTCTTTTTTGAAGGCGTTTATAAGCTTCTATTAATTCTTCCGATATCCAGGTTTTTTTTCTTTCAGCACAACCTCTAACCACAGAAATAAAATCTGTATCAAACCGGATTTCAAAATTGCTTTTCTTTAAAAATATTTTTAATGACCTGGGAATGTTATAATTATTTAGCGGGATTATTGTTCTTATCTCGGGCATGAACCAGTTTATTCTGCCATCATCATCAGCCATCGGAAAAGCACCGCTGGCATAAAGACGCAGCATATTACCAGGTTTAAGAAGCTCTTTCGGATCGGCTTTAGAATTTGTATTCATCACCTACTCAGAACTTTTTATTTCCAGGTTAATTATCTGAAAGCCTTTAATTGTTTCATAACCTGCAAAAATAACTCCCATTAAAACAGCAATCATTCCAACCAAAAAAAGAGTTGTAATCAGAAAATTTAAATTTTGAAAATCACCAAGATATTGAACCCCGATAAAAAGGGATGTAAGAACAAACAAAGCTACGGCAGCCGTATAAAAGAATACCGCATTCCTTACCAGTTTAACTCTGTATGTCAGTTCAGATAATTGTCGCGAAATACTTTCAAGCCTGATTGTTTCCTCGTAAGTAAAGTCTTTTTCGGCAGCTTTGTTTACAAATCTTCTTTTTTCTTCATTAAGAATTCTGATCCGGTTTACAACCAGAGAGTATTTGTTATTCATACCAAGCAAAAGTAAACCACAAGCGGAAATCATAATTCCGGGAGCCAGCATTAGCTGGATTACCTGTATAATGGAAAATGGTTCAGTGTTCATATCTATTTTTAATTTTTATTTAAAATTAAGTTAAATAGCTTTAAAAGGATATAAAAAGAAAAAAATGTTGGAGAGATTTTAAAGGGGAATAATTAATGAGAATACAAATCTTTATATTCTTTTATAGTAAGAGATTCGTTCTTTAATAGAATATTTTGAGACAATGTTTTAATAAGGTCAGGAGGGAAAAAGAATTTAAGGATTTTTGATTTAATTGGTTTTAATCTGAAAACAGAAACCCGCAAACGAATAATATTACGTAAGCATAGCCTATTCATATCATCAATGTTTGCGGGTCTCTTTATATCTAAGTATAGAAAATCTGCAGATTCTCTTTTGATTATTTCTTCAGCCGCTTCGCCACTAACATCATCGTATACTACTGTATCGGAAATTTTATTTAGTATCCGACTTGTCATTCCTTTATTTTCTTTATCACTAATACAAATCAACTTTATCATAATTGAATCCACAAATAACTGTGCTCAATCTAAAGAATAAAAGATTTGAGTTGTGTGATTTTATATACAAACAGCAGGGGAAAAAGGAGTGGGTTAATTCTCTGTTCTTTTTATAAATTCTATAATGACAGCATCTTTGGATCTCAACATTTCCTCCGGTGTGCCGGTAAAATAAACTACACCCTCGTGAATCATTGCAACTTTATCAGCAACATTTTTAACGCTTTGCATATCGTGAGTTACAACTATTGAGGTTACAGTTAGTTTTTCGGAAAGTTCTTTGATGAGTTTGTCAATTGAATCTGACATGATAGGATCGAGTCCGGTTGTCGGTTCATCATAAAGTATGTAATCCGGGTTAGTTACCAAAGCTCTTGCTAACCCCACACGCTTTTTCATTCCACCGGAAAGTTCAGCAGGTTTTAAGTTTATTTATACCTGATAAAGAAACGATAGAGAGTTTTTCATTAACTACATTAGTAATTTCTTCCATCTGCGGTTTTGCAGAAGATTCCATTAATGAAAGTCCTACATTTTCTTCAACCGTCATAGAATCGAAAAGTGCAGCGCCCTGGAAAAGAAAACCAAATTTTTTTCTTAACTCGTAAAGTTCTTTTTCATTCAAATCACTAACTATTTTACCTTCAACTTTTACATAACCTTCATCAGGTTGAAGAAGTCCCACAATATGTTTTATTAAAACACTTTTACCGCAACCGCTTCTACCAATAATTACTATCGTTTCCCCTTTATTAATAGTTAAATTTATTCCTTTAAGGACTTCTTTATTTCCAAATTTCTTATAAAGGTTTTTAATTTCAATCATATAAGAGTGTCTTTAAGAGGGAAACTTACAAAAAAATTATGATGATTTAAGAAAAGAATTTTAACCAATCAAATAGTGGGATTGAAATTTTTTGAACAAAAGACCGGAATTCAGTTAAATATTAAACAGGACGTGTTCTCAGAATTTCGCCATTTCTCCTGTGAATAATTAATTCCACGTGCAGATTGTGCGCAAGAATTTTAGCAACTCTAACAGCGGCTTCTCTTTTTGAGTGAATTGAGTGGACAACATTATTCTTTTTCACAACCCACATATTTTTTTCAGGTATTACCTGTAGTTCGTCTTTCATAAAACATTCCTTTAACTATTAACCCTAACTCACTATTCTAAAATACTATAATCTTTTAATAATGCAAATGCAATAAAAGGATTATTAAGTATTTGAGCTTTTCATCACCTTGTTTAATGTATATAAAGAAAACCGCCCGGGAGAACCAGGCGGTTTAAGGTAATTGATTTAATTAACTAATCATCAGAAAGAACAATGAAAGAAACAACAGTGCAGCATAGATTTCTTTCAACCTCAACAATAAACTTCTCCTAATCCTGTACATAAGTGCCTCCTTTCTGACCATAGCTTCAATTGCAAATTTAGCTGCAGTCAGTTCAATGACAATGTAATAATTTAGAGGCTACTTTTCCTATGACCTGCCGTACAACCTCCGATATAATTCAAATCAATTTTGAATATATATCGGCATCAATAAAACGGTTATCTTTGTAATAATATTTTCGAAGTGTGCCCTCGCACATAAATCCTGCCTTCTTGAGCACTTTACCTGAAGGAATATTGGATGAAAATACTATGGCTTCTATTCTTATGAGATTAAATTCTGTAAATCCGATTGAACAGATTTTTTTAACTACTTCAGTCATAATTCCTTTTCCCCAAAAAGGTTTTCCCAGCCAATACCCGATTTCATCTTTATGGGAATTTTCTCCATATCTTGAATGAAAAGCAATTCCACCTATCAACTCATTTTTATTTTTGACTGCCCAGCTTTTTAAAATTCCTTTTTTCTGTTTGATAGATTCAATATGATTTATCCACTCGTCAGCATGTCTCTCTTTATAGGGATAAGGAATTTTAAGCGTGTTATTATAAATCTCCTTATCGTTTATGTATTTGAGTAATGAAGGTTTATCTTCTTTGGTGATTTGAGCAAGGTAGATGTCGGAGCTTATTTTTATTTTCACTTTTTTGATATAACAATTCAGCCATTTAACGATTTAACAATCAATCTTATTGAGGTTAGATGGTGATCATCATGTTCACTCATAAAATAAACCCAGTCAATGATCCTCATTTTTTGATTAAGCCTGGGATGGATTGAAACAATTGCTGCCTGTTCTTTAGTAAGATTTTCCATTCGCTTAACAAGATTTTCTCTTGCAGCTCTAAAATCTTTTAGGATAGTATTCATTTCTGTCTGATTATAATTTGCTTCATAAGTTTTTTTGTTCGTCATATCGGCAGCAGATAAAGTTTCTTTTCCGCTCAGATAGTCTGTGAGTCTTTTTTCACCAAGTTCCTCAAGGTCAATTAAATGCCCTGCATGTTCTTTAATAGACCATTTACCATCGCGCTTGTCAGTTAAAATTTTTTCTGAAAGATTTTTTGCCATTTCCTCAAGTCTTGCCGGAGTTCCCCTGAATCTTTCAAGTATAACAGGAAAGATTTCAACAGGCGAGTTGAATTCAAATTTTCTTTCTATCCAGTTAAGCTGTTTGAACATATATAATTTAATATTTTTTTAATCCAGTTTTCTTGCAACAACAACAGTTGTTTTCAAAGTTTCAACAATGCCGGAGTTTTCATTTAAAGCTTCGAGAAAGATAATATAAATTCCAATTCGCATTGCTCTTCCATCATCTTCAAGTCCATCAAATACAATTGAACCTGAAGATGCGCTTGCCTGGTTGTTTAATAAGGTTCTTACAAGCCTACCTTTGCTGTCGAATATTTTTACTCTTACCTGTGCAATGGTTTGGGTGAGATTATAATTAATTAAAGTGAAATCTTCAAATCCGTCATTATCCGGAGAAAATGGATTTGGCGAGACAGAAATCTTTGCTTCTTTATTTAAATTGGTTGTAAAAATGCTGTTTTGATTTCCGGGTGTAGCGCCGTTTGGATTAACCGATGTACTCCAGTTGAATTGATCGTTTCCGTTTAAATCCGGATTTATTCTTTCAAGAGATTTATTTTTTGTCGTGAGAATATTTTTGTTGTGCCATTTATCTGAATACCAGACAGAATCAATTACGTTTCGTTTCGCATCTTTTAGTAAAATTAATTCTCCCGTATTAACAAGACCAAGAGAAGATTCTCCGATTACATTTTTCTTTGAGTTATTTAAATTATACTTCTTAAGAGTTATTGAATCTGCTATAAGAAGAAAATATGAATTACCCGAAAGAATGAAACTCGTATCTGAAAGCTTGTACAAATTTTTATTTTCATCTTCAATCAGCCAGCCGCCAATATTTATTTCTGAATTTCCAGTGTTAAAGAATTCAATGAACTCACTGTTATCAATATCGGGATCAAACATTATTTCATTAATAATTAATTGATTTCTTCCATAGTCAGGAACAGATGAGATTGAATTTTCTTTTCCGGGTGTACTTCTGTTTTCGCTAAGAGATGTTACCCAGTTTGAGCTGTCATTAGTTGTCTTAAATAATGAAATCCTCTCAAGAGAATGTCCATTTCTTCCGCCCCAATCAGAGTTATACATTAAGCTGTCAATTATTCCGTCTCTGAAATCGTAAATAATAATTCCGTCTGATGTGTTTCCCAAAGTTCCGAAATTTACCGCTATAACTTTTGCATTAAGATCAGGATAAAAGCTGCGAATTGATGTGTCTCTTGATATGATCACAAACTCACCAGCTTGGATAAACGTATCTTCATTTGTTAAAAAGTTTTTTGTCGGAGTTGAAAGTATATCACTTACGGACCAGTTTTTCAGATTAACTGAATCAGTTCCAGCATTGATTATCTCAAACCACTCCGGCTCATTGTTTTTAGTATCGTACATAACTTCATTAATTAAAATTGAATTCGGAGAAAATCCCGGCTGAACAAATTTCTCCGCATAATTGTTTAAGGAATCTTCATCATTTTCAAAAACTATTCTCACCGCGGTTAATATTTTGCTTTGCAGATTTTGTAATGAGTTTGATGTTTGAATGCTTAAAGAATCTGCTGATTGAAGATTTAAATTTGTTATTCTTTCAAGCAGCTGGTCAATAACTTTATTTGAATCCGAATCGAAGAAAAATTCCACAGAAAAATTATCTGCTGCAAGCGACCCATTATTTTTAATCTTTACGGAAATAAAAACATTTTCTCCGGCAACAGGAAATCTTGGATTGAAAGAAATTACAGCAACTGAAAGATCATATTGTTTAGGTGTTATACTGTTTATTCTTCCCGGAGTGCTTTGTTCAATATCTAAAGATGAACCCCAGTTTCCGGAAAGGTTTGAGGGAACATTTATTTCTTTTCTTTCAAGAGAATATCCGCCGGTTCCTCCCCAATCGCTCGAGTAAAGAACTGAATCGAGAGATGCCCCTCTGTCATCTTTTAACACAACTCCATCTTCATCGTTATTGAAAGAAGGAAGATTAATAAGAGCTATTCCAGATGGGATTAATCTATGATAATTTTGAATTGAAGAATCCTTTGCAAGAATAAAATATGAGCCGGGTTTAATAAAAATGTTTTTAGTAATCTTGCCGGAAGAAGGAGTTGTTAATACATCAGTAACGTTCCAATCTTTTAAATTGATTGAATCAGAAGACGTGTTATAAATTTCAACCCATTCAGGCTCACCCCCGGAAGGAGCGTACATTATTTCATTAATTACAATTGTATTATAAGGATAACCGGGTTTAATTTTTGAATAAAAATAATTATTTGAAGTGTCCTCATCTGAAGTAAAATTTATAATTGCATAAAATCCTTTTGCGTTTTGTAAATTCTGAATTGTATAACTCATCGGGTAAATTGCAGAATCTCCTGCTGAAATTAATAGAGATTTAATTTCAGAAATTAATTGATCGGGAATGGAATCAAGATTTGTATCTTCATAAAGCAGGACATCAAATTGTATATCATTTCGTCCATTATTTTTTACCTTAACCGAAACGGAAACATTATCGCCAAAAACGGGAAGGGGAGGAGTATAAAGAAACTCGGTTAACTGCAAATCAAAATCTTTTTTTGTAACAGAGTTTATATAGCCCGGAGTAGCTTTGTGTCTGCTTAGCGAAGTTTTCCACCCTGATGAATCAGTTGAAGAAAATTCAGCATTGATTTTTTCCAAAGATTTCCCACCGCTTCCGCCCCAGGTGGATAAATATTGAAGTGAATCAATTACTCTGTTAAGAGAATCGAGCAGAATAATTTTATCACCCGTATTATTTAAAGCGGGAAAATTTTTATATGCTATTCCCGAAAGGACGTTATAGAAATTATGGATAGTCGAATCAGCAGCAATTACAAAATAATCTCCAGGACTAAGTAAAACAGAATTACTTATAACTTTAACAGTATCGTTATTATCTGCAACTTGATAATTCCTGATATCAATAATCCTATTGCTCCTGTTATAAATTTCTATCCATTCGGGTTCAGGTGAAGTTGGAGCGTACATAAATTCATTTATGACCAAATCATTCCTGATTTCATTAACAATTACTCCAACAATTTTTTTATAGGCAATATTATTTGTTGTGTCTTCATCAGCAATCATTTCTGCATAAGCAATAAAATAATTACTGCCTTCACTAAAACCCGAAGTGCTAAAATTAAACTGAACACTATCTCCACTTAAAATTGAAGTGGCTGATAACTCACCGGTTTGTTCCGAAGGTTGAGGAATGGAATCAGCATTTACATCATTAAAAATTTTAAGGATAAAATTATTTGAGGGATTAATTCCCGGGTTGCTAACACGGATTGTAAAATTTATTTCTTCTCCAAGGATAGCAAAATCATTTTTAGTTTTGAAAGATGTAATCCTGATATCAAAATCTTTTGGAGTTAAAGAATTTATTCTTCCGGGCGTTGCTTTGTTTATACTTACGGAAGTTCCCCAGTTTGATTGAAGATTAGAATTTCCATCTCCCAAAATTCTTTCGAGTGACTTCCCTCCGGAATTGCCTCCCCAATCAGGAGAATAATTAATGCTGTCAATAAGAATTCCGATGGAATCTTTAATAACAACTGCATCTCCTGTATTATTCAAAGCAGGAAGATTAAAAACAATTATTTCAACAGGTATAGAATAGAAATTCAGGACGGAAGAATCCTTACTCAAAACTAAAAATGAATTACCCTGAATAACTCTGTCACTTGATGTAATTGTAACTGTAGTTGAGTTGTCCGAAAATTTCCACTTTTTAAGATTTACTGGTGAGGTTGTTCTGTTGTATAGTTCAACCCATTCTGGTTCACCTGTTGAAGGAGCGTACATTATCTCATTCACAATAATATCATTGTAATTATTTCCCTGAGGATAAACATTAAATTGAATTATCTTCTTATTGTTTATAGTATCCTCGTCATCCATAAAAATAACTTTACCAATTAGTTGATAATTGCCCTCTGATGCAGAATTGATTTGCGTGGTAACGCTAACGGAATCGTTTGGTAAAAGATTTGTAAAAGACTGATTAAAAATTAACTCTGATTGAGATCCGGTAGAATCAAAATTTAAATCATTATAAATCTCAACTGAGTAGTTTTCAGCAGATAAAATCCCCCTGTTCTTTATTCTTCCTGTGATTTGAATATTATCTCCGCTTATTGGAACAGCAGGAAAAATTGCGAGTGAAGAAAAATTCAGATCATTATTAAGCGGAGTTACAGAATTTCTTCCACCAGGGGTTCCGTTTGTATTTAAAGAATTTATCCAGTTCGCCGCGAGATTATTTTTATTTATTGAAATTTTTTCATCTGAGATTGCTGTAGAATTATTTGCAGAATAAGTATATGTTTCCAGCGTATCATTGTTTGGTCTTAACAGCCATAATTGTCTGTCGGCAGTGTTAGCCATTCCTGATGTACCAAAGGAATTATCTGAAATTTTCAAAATGAGGGCACCGGAAGGAATTATATTATTATAAATCCCAGAAACAAAATCGTAATCTCCCTCAAAAATTACAGCAAAAGAATTAGGCTGCAGCAGAGTTCCCGATCCTGCCGAAACTATAACATCTGCATTTGAAGTTGAATAGATAATTTTATAACCATTTAAATCAATACTCTCTGTCTGATTGAGATTATAAAGTTCAATAAACTCATTGTTGCCGGATTGAGGATTGAACATTATTTCAGTGAAGGTAAGAGATGTGTCGGTTTGGGCAAATATTATCTGCAAAGAAAAAGTAAAAGTCAGAAATAAAAATTTTACAAAGCCCCGCATAGATTATAAAAAGGTTTAAATTAAAACTGATTGAATTAATTTAACATAAATTATTTCTTGTAATTAACATAAACAAGTTTTACTAACGGTTCTTTATACATCGTTCGGCTTGTTCCTGTCCTGAATTTTAATGTTTGTTTTGGTTTTAATTCACTTAAATAAGCTGTTACTTCTTCATTCCCTATTTTATAAACAATCCATATATCTTTTGCAGTGACTTCACCAGTATTGGTTGCTGTTCCCTGGACGCTTGCAAGGTATAAATTGTCTTCTGATTTTTCATCAAGGACAGTTACTTTTCCATTTACCGAAACGATTTCAGGTGTCCGTGTAATGTACCAGTAACAAAAATAAATAAGACCAAGTATAAGTAATACATAAAAAAACTGTTTCATCTCATATAAACTCTTTTATTGCTGGGATAATATAATTAACAGAATTCTTATTTGCTTAGTTTTTTTTGAGGGGAAGGGGAAGACTCATTAAATAATCAAAGATAAAATCCGGCAGGATTTTTAATAATTTATCTCCCCAGACGGTTCGCAGCGGGAACTGGATTATCCCTTTTTCTTTTATAATTCCTTTTAATATTATCCGGGATGCTTTTTCGACATTCATAAGAAAAGGCATTTGGAATTCATTTTTTTCGGTCATCGGTGTTTTTACAAAGCCGGGTTTAACTGTTATAACTTTTACATTATATTTTTTTAATTCGATACGTATGCTCTCAAGAAAAATTGAAACAGCGGCTTTACTGGAACAGTAAGCTGCGCTCATTGGAAAACCTCTTGCTTCTGCAAGGCTGGAAATTCCGACAATCATCCCTTTTTTTTCTTTAATAAAATCAGGAATCAATTCATTCAGGCAGTTAACCATTCCGATTAAATTTACATTAAAAGTTTCTTCCAGTCTTTCCGCATTAAATTTCTCAACAGGCATTCTGTAGCTTGAACCGGCGTTAAGGATTGCAATATCAATTATTCCAAATTCCTTCTTCACAAAATCAAAAGCATGCTTAATACTTTCTTTTGATGTAACATCGCAGTATGCAGTAATAATTTTTGAAGGGTAGGGCTTTAATTCTTCTGCAACTTCATCAAGAATATTTTTTCTTCTTGCAAGTAGAGCTAAGTTCGTACCTTCTTTAGCGAGATCTTTTGTAAGCTGGTAGCCAATTCCGCTTGAAGCACCGGTGATGAGAATGTTTTTGTTATCGAAGTTCATTTAAATAATCAAATAGCAATTTATTATCAAACTTAATGAAAAATGAACCATCTATTTATTTAATCCCACAAATTTACTTCTTAAATTAAAGATAGAATGAATAATAAATATTTAAATATTACCCGCGATATTATCCTTAATTTGATTGACAGGGAAAGAATAACAGTTTTCCTATTTGGCTCCAGAGAAGAGGAAAATTATACCCATAGTTCCGATATTGATGTGGGCTTCTTAAGCAAAGACGAAATCGACGTAAATCTTTTTAGCAAAATAAATGAAGCGTTGGAAGAATCAATAATCCCATATCATATTGATCTCGTTGACTTCAGTAAAACGAATAAAAGGTTCAAAAAATTTGCATTAAAAAATATTGAAATATGAAGCAAAGCCAAAGATTCAGAAATAAATTAAAAATTTTTGAGAAAGCAGTAAATGGTCTTGGCGTTTCTTTAAAGATAGAAACCTCAGGCTTTTCAGAGGAAGTAATTGATGTGATAAAGAACGGAAGAATTCAGAAATTTGAATACTGTACAGAACTTACCTGGAAAAAAATTTTCTTTTCACATTTCACAATTATTAAAAAGGGATCAAATCAGTAAAAAGAATTTAATGCTTTTCATTTTATTTCTTCATCAGCAAAACCATAATTGCTTTTTGTACATGCAATCTGTTTTCGGCTTCATCAAATACAACTGAATTTGGAGAATCAATAACTTCATCAACTACCTCATCACCTCTATGAGCAGGTAGGCAATGCATAAAGATGTAATCTTTTTTCGCATTCTTAACAAGATTTTCATTTACCTGGTATTGCAAAAATATTTTTTTTCTTTCTTTCGCTTCAGATTCCTGTCCCATACTTGCCCATACATCTGTGTAAATGACATCAGCATCTTTAACTGCTTCAATAGGATTATCAAGAATTTCAACTTTGCTGTTCATCACTTTTGAATTTTTCAGAGCATTGTTTACAATCTCCTCATTTGGTTTATAACCCTTCGGAGATGCGATTGAAATATGCATACCAACTTTCGAACATCCATGAAGTAAGCTGTGAGCCATATTATTCCCATCGCCGAGGTAAGCTAGCTTTAATCCTTTTAAATTTCCTTTCTTTTCAATAATAGTAAAAAGATCTGCAAGAACCTGGCAGGGATGAAGAAGATCAGTTAATCCATTTATAATAGGAATAGAACCATATTTTGCAAGATCAATTACATCCTGGTGATCGAAGGTTCTTATCATAATTCCATTCAGATATCTCGAAAGAACTTTTGCCGTATCCGAAATGTTTTCACTTTTTTTCAACTGTAAATCGTTCTGATTAAAGTATAACCCTGTTCCCCCAAGCTGGTAAATTCCCGTTTCAAAAGAAACTCTGGTTCTTGTTGATGGTTTGGAAAAAATCATTCCAAGAGTTTGCCCTTCAAGATATTTATGTGAAACTCCGTTCTTCAATTTCTTTTTAAGATCTGCCGATAATTCAAAAATTGCATTCATCTCATCAAGTGATAAATCATTTATTGAAATTAAACTTTTTCCTTTCATATTAACGCTCATAAAATTCTCCATATTATTAAGGAACTATCCTTGTTCCTGTTTCATTATTATTTAATTGAGTTGCTTCGGTAATAATTGTTTCGTTCCCGGTTTTCTGAACAAAATTAATTGCGGCTTTTATTTTCGGTCCCATACTTCCCGAAGCAAATTCTCCCTCTTCAAAATATTTTAATAGTTCGCTAACAGTAACCCTCTCAAGAATCTTCTGATTGGGTTTTTGAAAATTAAGATAAACATAAGGTACATCAGTAAGTATAAAAAATTTATCAGCATTTATTAAAATTGCAAGAAGTGAAGAAGCAATATCCTTATCAATTACCGCTTCAACGCCCTGGTAATGATTATTTTCATCCCTGTAAACAGAAACACCCCCACCGCCCGCTGTAATTACAATATTTCCGTTTAATGCAAGATCTCTGATAATTTCTTTATTAATTATTTCCAGCGGGTTTGGTGATGGAACAACTCTTCGCCAGCCTCTTTTCCTTGGATCTTCTTTAAAAATAAAATTATTTGTTCTTGCGAGTAATTCTGCTTCTTCTTTAATAAAAAAAGTTCCTATTGGCTTTGTTGGGTTCTGAAATGCCGGATCATTTAAATCAACCAGCACTTCAGATATAACAGTAACAACATTTTTTTTTATGTTATGATTAAGAAGGATATTTTTTATTTGTCTTTCAATCATATATCCTATGCCGCCCTGGGAATCAGCTACACAAATATCAAGCGGCATTTTAGGAATTTTATAATTGTCATAACCAGCTTCATTTCTTAACATGATATTCCCCACCTGCGGTCCGTTGCCATGAGTGATTACAAGGTTATAATCATTTCTGATAAGCTCAATAAGATTTATACAGGTGTCATAAGTATTTTTTTCCTGCTGTTTAATTGTTCCGGCTTGGTTTCCGCGCAAAAGCGCATTACCGCCAAGAGCAACAACTGCAAGTTTTTTCCCGCCGTTGGCGGGATTTGTTCCAATCACAAAAGACCTTTTTCCTTCAATACACTCTCAAGAGTAACACTTCCTTTTTCATTAAGATCATAACTAATCCTAGTATGAGGTTTATTTATTTTTAAGAGTCTGCCAAGGTCAATCGGAGTTCCTATAATAACTGAATCGCAATCGGTTCTGTTTATTGTTTCTTCAAGATCTTTCATTTGCTTTTCACCATAACCCATAGCAGGAAGCAGAATTCCTATATTAGGGTATTTTTTAAATGTAGCTGTAATTGAAGCAACAGTATAAGGTCTTGGATCAACTAAATCAGATGCTCCTAATCTTTGGGCAGCTATTGTCCCTGCACCATATTTCATTTCACCATGAGTAAGAGTTGGTCCATCTTCTACAACAAGCACTCTTTTTCCTTTTATCAAATCAGGATTATCTGCCGTTACTGTTGATTCAGCTTCAATTATTTTTGCCGCAGGATTTACTTCTCTAATATTTTTTTTCACAATTTGAACATTTTCAGGATCTGCAGAATCAATTTTATTTATAACAATTACATCAGCCATTCTTAAAGAGGTGTTCCCGGGGTAGTAAGTCATTTCGTGGCCCGGCCTGTGAGGATCTGCAACTGTAAAAGTTAGATCTGCTTTATAAAAAGAAGTATCATTATTTCCGCCATCCCATAAAATTATATCCGCTTCTTTTTCTGCTTCGCGTAATATTGCTTCGTAATCTACACCGGCATAAATAACTCCGCCAACGGCAACGTGAGGTTCGTATTCTTCAATTTCCTCAATTGTACATTCATTTTTTTTCAAGTCGTCGTAAGTTCCAAAGCGCTGAACTTTTTGTTTAACAAGATCACCATAGGGCATTGGGTGCCTGATCGCAACAACTTTCTTCCCGGCATCTCTAAGAATGTTAACAATTTTTCTTGATGTTTGAGATTTACCCGAACCGGTTCTAACAGCCAGAACAGCAATTACAGGCTTAATGCTCTTAATCATTGTCTTTTCGGCACCTAAAAGTGTAAAATCCGCTCCGGCTGTATTAACAATTGAAGCTTTACTCATTACATAATTAAAAGGTACATCTGAATAAGAAAAGACAACTTCATCTACTTTTAATTTTTTTATCAATTCTGTGAGTTTGGATTCCTCATATATTTTTATTCCGGAAGGATAATTTTTCCCCGCAAGTTCAGAAGGATAAATTCTTCCTTCAATGTTCGGGATTTGTGTAGCTGTAAAGGCAACAACATTATAATCATCATTGTTCCTGTAAACAGTATTAAAGTTATGAAAGTCGCGCCCGGCAGCGCCCATAATCAAAATATTTTTTTTAGGCATAATGAAATTCTCCTTAATCAATTTGGTATAAATGAAAAAATTTCTGGAAAGTAATCTTCTCGGTGAGCTAAGTTCCTACTAAAAAATGAGCAATAAGAAACATGATATAATAAATTCTAAAAAATCATTACCAATTTAATAAATGCCTGATCTAAAAGGTAATAGAAACCGGCAAATATTGTCTTTTTGCATTTCATTTTTACTTTTTATCGCAGAAAAAAAGGGCATTAAAAAAACCTTGAAAATAAAGGGAACTTTTGAGTTTTTAGTAACAAATTGTTATGTTTAGAACAAAAATTATTCCAATGGATGTTAATAAAATCGTTCAAATTGATAATATTTTAGTTGGCAGGGAAATTGCGAAAATCAGGTTTGCTTGCGACTTAAAAAAATGCAAAGGTGCATGTTGTACAATTGACAGTGAATATGGCGCACCTTTATTGGATGAGGAACTGGAACTAATCGAAAATGTTCTGGATAGTGTTAAAGATTATTTACCCGGAAATCATAGATCAGTAATAGAGACTAAAGGTTTTTTTGAAAAAAAAGATGACGAATTTTTTACAAGAAGTTTTAATAATAAAGCCTGCGTCTTTGTTTATTATGAAAATGAAATTGCCAAATGCGGAATTGAAAAAGCTTTCTTAGATGGAAAAACAAATTTCAGGAAACCTATTTCCTGCCATTTGTTTCCAGTAAGAATATCGGAATTTGGTGGTGATGTTCTTAGATTTGAAAAATTTAATGAATGTTCTCCTGCTCTTGAAAAAGGAGAAGAAGAAGAAATTAATCTTATAGATTTTCTGAAAGAATCTTTAATAAGAAAATATGGAATAAACTGGTACACAAAACTTAAAGAAACTACGGATCGGAAAAATGTTAACACTTAATCAAAGGCTTTCTCAACAGCAAAAATTATCTCCACAGCAGATACAATATCAAAAACTACTTCAATTAAATACACTTGCCCTTGAACAAAGAATAAAAACCGAACTCGAACTTAATCCTATATTAGAGGAAGTTGCTGAAGAGGAACTTTCGCTTGATGAAGAAAAGAAAGATGGTGAGGAAAATGAGGAATTTGAAGATTATGATAAGGAGGAGTTTGATCTTGAAGATTTTATGAATGATACTGAATTTGATGGAGGAGACAAAGTTAACAGAAGTTCTGATGATGAAATTTATCATCCTGTGGCACCTGCCCGTGAAAGTTTAAGTGAGCATCTTATGAAACAATTAACAATTCTTGATTTAACCGAAAACCTTTCGACATTGGGAGAGGAGATAATCGGTAACCTTGATGATGATGGTTATTTAAAAGAAGTTTAAAAGATATCGTAGATGAATTAAGTATGTTCTCGCATATTGATATTTCCATGGATGATGCTGAAAAGCTGCTTAAGAAGATTCAATTATTTGATCCGATAGGTATTGCTGCAAGAAACTTACAGGAGTGTCTTCTTGTTCAGTTAAACCAATCTAAATTCGATCCTTATTATAAATACCTCGCTCAGCAATTACTTGAAAATTATTTTGATGATTTTACAAAAAGACGTTTTGATGCCATAAAGCAGAAAATGAATCTTACTGATGAAACTTTAAAAGCCACTGTTGATCTTATACAAAAGCTTAATCCTAAACCCGGCGAAGGCAATATTGAATCAACCGAACTTAACCAGATTACACCTGATTTTATTATTGAAAAAGTAGATGACAATTTTGTAATTACTCTTAATGACAGAAGTATGCCCTCAGTTACTTTAAGCCGGACATACCTTGAAATGTTTAATACTAATAGAAAAAATAAAAAGAATCCCAGGGAGAAAGAGACATATAAATTTTTACGTGAAAAATTCGAATCAGCTAAATGGTTTATCGCATGTATTCAGCAGAGAAGAGAAACATTAATGAAAATAATGCGGGCAATTCTTGAAAGACAATACCAGTTTTTTGAGAAAGGTCCGAAATTTCTTAAGCCGATGATTTATAAAGATATTGCTGAAGAAATTATGATGGATATCTCAACTATAAGCAGAGTTGTAAATGGAAAATATGTTCAAAGCCCGATGGGTATTCATGAATTAAAATATTTTTTCAGTGAAGGACTGAAAACAGATTCCGGCGAGGAAGTTTCCAACAAGCACATTAAAGAAAGATTAAAAGAATTAATAGAGGGGGAAAGTAAAAAATCACCGCACAGCGATGACAAACTTGCTGAGATTCTTAATGCAGAAGGTATTCATATTGCAAGAAGAACTGTTGCAAAATACAGGGAACAATTAAGACTTCCCGTTGCGAGGTTAAGAAGACAAATATGATTAACTATGCGATTGATGTAACAATCATAATTATTGGTTTTACATTGTTCGCAGTCTCACATTCAATTCTTGCTTCATTCAAAATCAAAAAATTAATAGCCGAACGGGTTGGAAACTATATGGCTTTCTACCGGTTTACCTATAATCTCACTTCAGTTATAATAAGTTTTCTTATCTATTTATTTATACCAAAACCAAATGCAATTATTTATGATTTAAACTATCCCTATGATATTATTATTTTAGTCCCACAGTTTTTATCTCTTGCCGGACTTCTATGGTCATTAAAATATATTGGTTTGAAAGAGTTCCTGGGTACAGAACAAATAAAGCGATGGTTTAAAAATCAGTATGATTATAAACAGCTTGATGAGAAAATGACACTAACTTTTGAAGGTCCTTACAAATATATAAGGCATCCGATTTTTCTTTTCGGAGGGTTGTTTATCTTACTAAGACCTGTAATGGGACTTTTCTATTTAACTTGTGTTATATGTATTATATTATACTTTTACATCGGGTCTTTTTATGAAGAGAAACGTCTAATTGAAATATTCGGCGAAAGATATATTAACTATAAGAAGGAAGTACCAGGTTTTTTTCCTGTAAGATTGTTTAAACCCTATATAGAAAAATAAATCAGTAAAATAATTTTTTATCTTATACGTATTCCAAATCCGTATTCAAAACATAGCAGGGTAATAAATGGAAAATAAAATAAGAGCCACAACAATTTTAGGTATTATTAATAACGGAGAAGCTGCACTTGGAGGAGACGGTCAGGTTTCTCTTGGTAATACTGTTATGAAACACAATGCATCCAAGATCAGAGTAATTGCTAACGGAAAAGTTCTTTGCGGATTTGCTGGTGCTACCGCGGATGCTTTTACTTTAATGGAAAGGTTCGAAGATAAGATTGAACAGTACCGCGGGAATGTAAGCCGTGCTGCTGTTGAATTAGCCAAAGATTGGAGAACTGATAAATATCTAAGAAGACTTGAGGCAATGCTTGCAATTATTTCGGAAGATAAAGCTCTGGTTATTTCAGGGAATGGTGATGTTATTGAACCGGATGATAAAATAGTTGCAATAGGTTCAGGAGGAATGTACGCACTTGCTGCTGCCAAAATGTTAAAAAAATACAGCAGCCTTTCTGCAGATGAAATAGTAAAAGAAGCATTACTTACTGCATCTGAAATTTGTATTTACACTAATGATAAAATCAATGTCGAAAAAATTAAAAAGTAAAAAAATTATGGAAGAAACAAGAAAAGAATTAACTCCTTCTCAAATAGTCGGAGAATTAAATAAATATATTATTGGTCAGCACGAAGCTAAAAGAGCAGTTGCAATTGCACTTAGAAACAGGTGGCGGCGTCAATTAATTCAGGATAACCTGAGAGAAGAGATATTGCCAAACAATATTATTCTTATAGGACCTACGGGAGTTGGAAAAACAGAAATTGCGCGTCGTCTTGCCAAGCTTGCAAATGCACCTTTTATTAAAGTTGAAGCTTCAAAATTTACAGAGGTAGGATATGTTGGAAGAGATGTTGAATCTATGATAAGAGATTTAACTGATATCTCCGTGAACATGGTTAAATCAGAAAAGACAAATGAAGTTAAAGCAAAAGCGGATGATCTTGCAGAAGAAAAAATTCTGGATATTCTGATCCCGCCCGTAAAAAAAACTGTCGGCATTTCCCAACCAGCTTCCGGTTCTGGTGATGAAAACAATGAGGAATTTCAGAATACAAAAACCAGGGAGTGGATGAAGGCTAAACTTAAAAATGGAGAAATGGATGATAAGATGATCGAGTTTGATTCAACTGCGCAATCCGGATTTGGAATGCAGGTTTTAGGACCTTTTGGTATGGATGATATGGGAATTAACCTGCAGGAAATTATGGGTAATATGATGCCCAAGAAAAAGAAAAAAAGAAAAACTTCAATTGCTGATGCCAGGAATATTATTGCACAGGAAGAAGCTCAAAAACTTATCGATATGGAACAGGTTCAAAAGGAAGCTATAGAAAGAGTTGAGAATACAGGAATAGTTTTTATAGATGAGATAGATAAAGTTGCGAGCAGCGGAAGTAAAGCGCAGGGCCCCGATGTATCGCGTGAAGGTGTTCAACGAGATTTGCTGCCGATTGTTGAAGGTTCAAATGTTAATACCAAGTACGGCGTTGTTAAAACTGATCATATATTGTTTATTGCATCAGGGGCATTCCATGTTGCAAAACCTTCAGATCTTATTCCTGAACTGCAGGGGCGTTTCCCTATTAGAGTTGAACTTAAAAGTTTAACTGAAGATGATTTTGTTAAGATTCTTACAACTCCTGAAAATGCTTTGCTGAAACAATATATTGCTCTTTTAGAAACTGAAGGTGTTGCACTTGAATTTACAAAAGATGCTATAAGGGAAGTAGCAAAGATAGCCACTGAAGTTAATGAGCAGGTTGAGAACATTGGAGCAAGAAGATTGCACACAATTCTTACAACTTTGCTCGATGAAATTCTTTTTGATGTCCCGGATAAAATGCCGGAAGGTAAAGTTAGCATTGATGCAAAAATGGTTAATGAGAAACTCGATGCTATAGTTAAGAACAGGGACCTTAGCAAATTTATTCTTTAATACGGGCAATGTCTGCATCCGCTGTTACAGCAATTTTCCCTTTCTAAAAGATATTTTGCTGTAAAAACCTGGAAACCGGTTTCAGGATCAATATAAGTATCTTCATTATTTGCAATGGCTTTCTTGTGTAAAGCCATTATTTTTTTGTAAAGCTCAGGATCTTTTGAGTTTTCTGAATTATCCAACCAATTATTTTTATCTTCGTTGTTATTCATCTTGATTTTCTTGTTTTGTCATTGCGAATCCCGCCTTGCCGGGATGAAGCAATCTTAAGAGTAAACAATTTAAACTTTGAGATTGCTAACGCTCGCAATGACGATATAATTTTTTTATTTTTAGTTAAATAATCATCATCATTACAGAATGAAATCAACCGGGAAATTCCCCAAATCATTTTTTATCAAAGTCATAGTCGTTCTTGCAGTATTTTTTTCCCTATTTAATCTTTCCGGATATTTCTGATTACTTTAACCAAACAACCCGGAATTTTTTAACAATAATTGGAACAGAATCAAAACCTGATTCAAATATTGTAATTATTCAAATAAATGAAAATGATATTTCTTCAATTGGTCCCTGGCCGATAAAACGAAGCTATTATGCACTTCTTATTAAAAGTCTAAATGAGTTTAATGTTAAAACCATAGGCTTAGAAGTTTTTCTGAGTTCAAGGTTTGTAACTCAATCTGTTTACGATAATCTCTTAACCAGAGTAATTGAACAATCGGAGAATGTTGTTTTAAGTTCAACTGCGGGAAGTATTACTAATAAAAATGGAATATTTTTTTCCGATTCACTCAGCTATCCGACTCCGAAACTTCTGGATGATAAAATTAAAACCGGGCATCTCAATTATTTTGATGGAAGCGGAATAAGAATTCCTCTTGAAATAAAAACTTTAACCGGCAAAGAAAAAGCTTTCTCGCTTACATTAGCAGATGTTAAGCCGGCTGAAAAATCTATTGAATTAAATTTTATTTCATCGTGGAAAAAATTTAAGAACGTTTCGCTGCTTAATTATTTTGATCTTCTTCAGAATAAAAAAGATTCTCTCAAATTTTTAAAAGATAAGATTGTGCTGATTGGAATAAGCGATCCTCAGCTGGCAGTATCTGTTTCTTCTATGTTTGATGAACAAATTCCCGGTGTTGCATTGCAGGCATTTGCTGTTGATAATATTTTGAATAAAGAATGGCTGCGCAGTGATTATTTAGTAATTTCTTCAGCTATTTTTTTAGCTCTTCTTATTTTGCTTTGTTTTATTTCAACCGGAAAATTACCCTGGAAAATATTTACAAATTATCTTTTATCCCTGATATTTTTTCTTCTTGTCTCGTTTATTTTCTTAAAGGTTTTTTACATAAAACTTGCTTATGGGCATTTCTTAATCCCATTTCTTTTTCTGCTTATTTCAGAATTTATTTTTTATACAAGAAACAGACAGAATATTTTGTCCGGTACAATTGCTGAATCGCAGGCATTAAAAATTATTTTGAAAAATAAAGAGAGCCAGCTGGAAAAACTTCAAAAAGAACTTGATGTAAATGAAGAAGGTTCTGAGAAGCTGGTTGATAAAATAAAAAGTTTAAAAACTGAAATAAGTATGATGAAAAAAGGAGAGGAAGATCAGACTGCTGTTGAGATTAGCTCTGAAGGCAAAATTGAAAACTTTTTTGGAATTATTTATAAATCAAAAGTGATGGCGAATATTGTTGACTTGATAAAAAGAACAGCTCCTGAAAATGCAAACATATTAATCCTTGGTGAAAGCGGAACAGGTAAAGAGCTTGTAGCAAAGGCAATTCATTCTTTAAGTAAAAGAAAAGAAAAAAAATTTGTTGCTATAAACTGCGGAGCGCTTTCTGATAACTTGCTCGAGAGTGAATTATTCGGGCATGTTAAAGGTGCTTTTACAGGTGCAATTGCTGATAAAGAGGGGAGATTTGAAGCCGCTGATAATGGAACAATTTTACTCGATGAGATTGCAGAAACATCTGAAAACTTCCAGGTTAAGCTTTTAAGAATTCTTCAATCAGGTGAATTTGAAAAAGTCGGTTCATCTAAAACTCAGAAAGTGGATGTGAGAGTTGTTGCAGCAACAAATAAAAAACTTGATGAAGCAGTGAGTGAAAAAAAATTCCGGGAGGATCTTTATTACAGGTTGAACGTTATTAAAATAATTCTTCCCCCCTTAAGAAACAGAAGAGAAGATATTGAGGTTTTGGCAGAATATTTTGTTAGGAATGAATCTCCCGATTTAAATATTTCTGTTTCTGTTTTAAAAGCTCTAAATGAATATAGCTGGAAAGGAAATGTAAGAGAAATGCAGGGAGTTGTTAAACACGCTTCTATTTTTGCAAAATCATCGGGACGAAACCTGCTGCAGCTTTCTGATCTTCCTAAAGAAATTGTAAATGAAACTACGATAGATTTTGAAGATCTTGTCCTCGAATCGTTAAGAAATAAAAAATTCTCTCATTCATCTATAAGTGAAACTGCAAAAGAACTGGGAAATGTAAACAGAACTCTTGTTTCAGAAAATTTCAGAGGACTAGTTCTTAAAATCCTTAATGAAAATAATTATGATATTAATTTAACAGTCAGTGAAATTTCTGACTCAGATGATTCTGAAATAAATGAGAGAGTAAAAAATAAAATTGAAACTTTGCTTCAGAATATTGAAAAAGACGTTAATAATCTTTCAGGTAATAATTTTGAAATTGTTAAATCAAAATTGAGCCCCAAATACAAAAACCTTCCCCAGCGGTTTCATATTTATCTGGATGAAGCAATAAAACATTTCTTGAAGTAACCTTTCTCGATATTCTAACGTCTTAATATTTAGAAAAGAATCCGTTCATCATAACTTTGTATACAAACGGTTTTAATTTTGTTTAGATTTGTATGCAGAAATTAATTTAGTTTTTTATTTTATTGTTCAGGAGATGACTCCGAAAATTGGCATAACTATTGGAACTGCCAATTCACAAATAGTTTAACATCAAAAGGGTGAAAAAAATGATAAAAAAAATACTTTTATTTTTAGCAGCATTTATTTTTTTCTTAAACTTCAGTTTGCTTGCCCAGGAAAATGAGGGTAAAGAAAAAAGTGATTCTTCAGATTCAGAAAAACAGGAGTGGAAAGATTTTAAATTTGATTTCGATTTGTTTGATAGTTACAAATCGCCCTCCGTTTCGTTAACATATGGTTTCTCATCAATTAATATTAAGGATTTTTCAGGATCGTTTGCCAGCCCGAATATTCCGGAAATAAAGCTTGGCTACACAACCGAAAAACCTTCCTGGAACAGGGAAGATATCATCAAATATAAATATAATTACCTCTTCCTCAGTAATGTTACAACCGAAATTTCCGGTACCCCCAAAGCAAATGAAATTGAATCCAACTTGTGGAGATTTGGTTTCGGATGGGCAAATGGTTATGGATATGATCTTGGTTCAGCAGCAATAATTCCATATAATTCTTATTCAGTTGCCTGGTCAAGACTTGATGTTAAAAATTTTCCAGTTAACATTGAGGATGCCAATAAACTTTCACTATTTCATGATGCCTTCAGGTTTGGTACAGGCTCCGAAGCAGGTTTAAGAATAAAACCTGTCCGGTATATTACTATAGAAGCTGGCTATGAAAGGTCGGTGATCTTTGAAAGACATTTATTCTGGAAGTGGGCTGGGAGTGCATTGATTGAAGGTATAGGAAATTTTGCACTGGATTCTTTTATTGAAAAAATAATGGATTCATCTCCTTATGCTGCACCTGTTGTTGGGTTTGTTTTAAAAAGCGCTCTCTCTTACGGAATTTATGAATTAAGACAGGATAAAATGAACTGGCCATTTAAAAGTGCAGCACCGCTTGCTTATGACCAATTTAAATTTGGGTTAACATTTACTTTTTAAATGAAACACATGCAGACATGCATTCATGCAATCAAGCAAGATTAGCATGAATAGCATGTCTTCATGATTGTCGGAGAGATTCATATTTATTTATTCAACAAGTTTTATTTTCATATTAACAATTTCAGAATTACTTCCCAATCTAACGGGAGGTCCCCATGTTCCAACTCCGCAGGTAACATAAAATTGTGAGTTTCCTTTTTTTAAGTAACCCCAGCTTACTTCATAAATCATTTTGGTTATAAGATTAAGAGGAAAAATTTGACCGTGATGTGTATGTCCCGAAAGCTGCAGTTCAATATCTGCCGCAGCAATTTCATTTAATCCCAGCGGTGTATGATCTAAAAGTATTACCGGGTAATTTCTATCAATCTCTTTAAGAATTTCCTTAAGTGATTTTCTTTCTTTATTTGTAAAGCTCCGAATGCTTCTGTCTTCTCTTCCTAAAACATAAAAACTATTTGCAACAAGCATTGCAGAATCTCTTAATACATTCAGGTTAAGTTCAGTTAAATATTTATCGGCACTCTCAACTCCGTTTATAAATTCGTGATTTCCATTTGAAACATATACGCCATATTTTGATTTTATTTCTGAAAGTTCTTTTGCGATATTTCTTCGTCTGAGAATATTAATATTATCATCAAGAATATCTCCCGGCATAAAAACTATATCAGGATTCAGAGAATTTATTTTATTAACAATTGATTTTAAAAGTCCCCGGTTGTTTACCGGCGTTAAATGAAAATCACCAACTAATACAGCGTTAAGCTCATTTAGCTTTGAAGCTTTTTTAGGGATTTCAATTTCTGCCGAATTAATTTTTATATTCCTCGTATTTATATATCCGGCAAAAATTACTACGCTGCTTATTGTAACAACAATAATAAAAGTAATGAACCGTGCTGAAGAATAATTATCTGTTATGAATGAAGGATAAATACTAAAGAAATGATTTAGCAGCCTGCTGAGATCAATTAAAAGAATGAACAGAAAAAAATAAAGCATAAAGGCAAACCATAAAGAACCCGGCCACAATAAAATATCGTATAATAAATCAGGTATATTTGCATTAAGGATTCGTGCGGCTATATATGCTAATGATGAGAACAAAAAAATAACGGCATAAATTGGTTTAAGGAAAGGCATATATGATAATGCCTGCCATCCACGAATAAAAATATAATAGTTTAAAGTGGCATAAATAGTAAAGAAAATTATAAAGAATAAATACATAATTTTAACTTAGCGTTGTTTTTAAAATTTTGAATTACCTCATAACAGAGAGTAAATTTAATATAAAAAATATTACTTACATGGAGTAAGAATGAACTCAATTAATAAAAACTTATTAATTTTTTGTCTTTTACCAATATCAATATTTGCACAAAAAGATATTGAAGGAAGTAAAGATCATCCGCTTATTCCACGGTTTCCCGGTTCAACAATAGTTTACTATAATAAAATTATCAATGGAACCTACCAATATGTACTCGGTCCATTTGTAAGGTCTGTTGCCGGGGAGGAATTTAAACTTACAGATACTAAAAATCTACAGGGAGATATAACCAGGATACAATATAAACTGAATGAGAATGATATTTCTAAAGTCGTTAACTATTATGAACATTCTTTAAAGCAGATTGGCTTTGAAATTATGGCAATTACAAAAGGTGATAAACCTATGGAAGTAGCGGGAAGAAACTGGATACTTGCTGTCTTCCAGGATCTCGCTTATAAAGAAAAATCAAACATTGCCGGTACAAAATCGGGCAGCGAAGAAAGATATTACATTGCCGGGCATCTTCACAGGTTAAATAACAAAACATACTTTGCAATGATTATTAATAAGTTTGATGAAAATGAAATATATGTCCAGTGTGATATTGTTGGATCACTAATAATAACTCAAAAGCAGAATGTCCTTAATGCGGCAGAGATTGCACAAAATATTAATGAGGATGGACATGCTGTTATCAACGGGATTTATTTTGATGAAAACAAATCGGAGGTTAAAGAAGGTTCTGAGATTGCAATAGAAGAAGTGGCAAAGTATTTAAAGCAAAATATGGGAGTCAAGCTTTACTTTGTCGGTCATACAGGTATGAGCGGTAATCTTGATTTTCAGATAGCTCTTTCTAAAAGCAGGGCAGATGCTGTTATTAAAATTTTAGCAAACAGGTTTAATATTAATTCTGAAAGATTAATTCCACAGGGTGTGGGACCCCTTTCCCCGATAACTACAAACCAAAACGTTGACGGGAGAGAGATAAATCAGCGGATTGAACTTGTATTGAAGAATTTTTAGAGCCAGGTGAAATTTTGATTTCCCGGATACTGAATGATAAAAAATATTTTAAGCTGACCCTCCTTTTAATAGTTTTCTTTTCATTAGTATTAAATGTAATACTTTACTATGCCGGCTTTTATTCAATCTCTGCTGATGAAAGCGGAAGAACAATTGATGCTTATAAATGGATTAGTGGAACCTATGAAGGAATTCCTACCTGGCTTCCTTTTTATACAGTCATTATCGGCTCATCATTAAAAATATTACCCGATCTTTTTCTTACTCCAAGGATAATTGTTTCTTTGTTCGGGTTTTTAGCTTTTATTTCTTTTATTTGGATGTCCCATGAATTATTTAAAGACAGGTATATAACTTTACTCTCAGCAGTTATAGCTCTTTTTTTTCCATCAAGAGTTATTTTAAGTTCAGTGCCTCTGTCAGAATCATTTTTTTTCTTTTTTATTTTTACAGGGATTGCTTTTTTTACGAGGTGGCTTAATACTAAACAAAATATTTTTTTATTTCTCTCCGCACTATCATTTGCTTTTTCATCTTCTGTAAGATATGAAGGATGGCTTTTTTCTGCTTCTATTGTTATCGTTTTAATATTTATCAAACGATTCGAAAAGGAAGATATTAAAATAAAAACAATATTAATTGTCTCTTTAATCAGTTTAATATTTCCTCTTTACTGGCTTATTTACCAATCGGTTTTTACAGGTAACCCTTTTCAGTTTTTAATTGATGTAAATGAAAATTATGAACGGGCGTTAGGGACTTCTTTCTTTTCTATTCTCAGAAATAATTATCTAACCAGATTCATTCATCATAATCTTATTTATCTTTGTTTCCCCGGAATATTTGTTTCATTTTATCTTTTTTTAAGAAGCACTTCAATCAGGAAATGGATGAGCTTAATCTTAATCCCTTTTGTTCCACTTATTTTAATATCATTAATGGGCAGGGGAATACCTACTCATAATATCTGGAGAATTCCCGAGCTATGGAATATTTTATTAATACCTTTTACTGCATATTTCTTAAAGAACCTTGATTCATTTGTCCAAAGGACTTCTTATGGAGGGATTAAATATTTAACAAATAAAAAGGGGGCTGTACCTTTAGTTATAATAATTATTTTGATTTATTATTCTTTTCACATATATAGATACACCGCTGATGATTATCATTTTACAAAAGAGGAATTAAAAATAGGAAGGTACCTCGATACAAAATTTAATTGAACCTGATCCTGTTAATAAAATACTGGTTGAAGTTCCGGACTGGTCGTATCTTCATATAATAACAGCGTCAAACCATCCTGAAAATTTTGTAAAATGTCTGGAAGGAGGAGACCCTAAGCTTATCCAAAACCCAACCATTACTAAAACCAGCAAATTAGATTTTGCTGAATGACTGATCAAAAATATCAGGTACATTATTGGCAAAAAGCGGAGAGCTGAAAAATAAACTTCTCATATAATCCTTTCTTTAAAGAAAGAAAAAATTTTAAGGAATGGTCGTTGTATGAAACCAGGTAATTAAAAATTATTCAATTTTAAAAACTTCTCTGTACCCTCCTTCAACCAGGCTTATGTAATCTTTCATAATTTCTCTAACCTCTGGTTTTGAAGTAAAACCCCTCACTTCTTTTTCAAAATTAGCGAAACTTTCTGTTTCGGATTCTATCACAACTGTCCAGTAATTTGCAACAAGGTCTGTCATAATCTTATGTTTTTCAAACCCTCTTTTTCCATGTATGGCATTACTTGTTTAAATTTTTTTACAAGCTCTCCAGCCTTGCCGGGTTTTGTGGTAAACACTTCTCTTATAAGCACCATAATATCTCCTTTTGGTTTATATGATGTCGAAATTAAACAACAGGAAATTTAAAAGAAAGAAGCTTAATTTTTGATGTTAGTTAAACAGATGTTTATTTTTCTTTTAATTAATAACTAATCTAAAGTATGGTTACAGCGTTAATCGTTTAATAACTTTCTCTGAAGATTATTGTAATAATTTTTATAAAATAAAATTTACGTCGGTTTGGTTATTCTAAATTAATATTTAATATAGAAACACTTTGCAGAACCTGCTTTTTGCCATATCACTTGTTATACCTGTTTTTATAATTGTTGGTCTCGGATATTTATTAAAAAAGCTCGGCGTGATAAATGAGAACTTTGTTACTGTTTCTTCAAAATTAGTTTTTAATATTTCACTTCCCGCATTAATATTCTTTGAAATTTCTGCAATTGATGTTGGAGATATATTAAACATCGGGCAGATAGCTTTTATTTACGCCGGTACATTAATTTCATTTGCTGTTGCATGGATTGTTTCCGGTTCGTTATCCAAGTCCGGTAAAGATAAAGCGGCATTTATACAGGGAAGTTTCAGGGGCAACTTTGCAATAGTTGGATTGGCAATTATTGTAAATTATTATGGAGTGGAAAATCTTGGAAAAGCTTCTCTTGTACTTGCATTTACAATTCCTCTTTACAATGTGCTTTCTGTTATTGCGTTGACAGTTCCTCTAAGAAAAGAAAGACAATTGAATTATAAAACCACACTCCTTGAAATTGCAAGAAACCCATTGATAATAGCTGTTCTTACTGCTCTCCCGTTTTCTTATTTAAGAATAAGAATTCCGGAGGTAATTCATATAACAGGAAATTATTTATCAGCTTTATCATTACCTTTAGCCCTGATTGGAATAGGAGGGTTTCTCAGTTTTAAAGATTTTACCACTGATTCAGTACTTACAATAGTTTCAACTTTATTAAAGTTATTAATAATTCCTGTGGCGGCAACAATTGCTGCATACTTAATAGGATTTTATGGAATGGACCTTGGGATAATTTTTATACTCTTTGCCTGTCCAACAGCAATTGCAAGTTTCATTATGGCGGAAGCGATGGGAGCTAACAGCAGGTTAGCAGCAAATATTCTTTTGTTAACTACACTTGCTTCAGTTGTTACAATGACTCTCGGACTTTTTATACTTAGAGAAAATGGATTGATTTAATTTTACTTTTTCATCCTGGCTGCCAGTTCATTCTGCAGTTGAACAGCCGGGCTATAAATAGGATTGATTGAGAGAGAACGCTTAACGTAATTGTTCGAGTCTTCAAACTTATTCAGATCGAAATTTATTTTAGCCAATCCATAGTAAGCTTCTGCATAATACGGGTATAACTCTAATGCTTTATTAAAATTCTTCTCAGCCTGTGGAAAATCTTTTATTGTTTCATACGCAGCGCCAAGTATAAAATATGTTTGAGAAGAATGAGTATCCAGCGGCAAAGATTGATTCAGATATGAAATGGCATTTGAGTTTTTCCCACTCTGCAGCATTTGTATTGCCGCCTGGTTCAGCTGCGATACAATTTTCGGTTGAATGTGAGTGTGTAATGGATCGTATTTATAAACTTCCAAAAACTCAAATTCATTTATTGGTACAAAAACAGGTTTATCATTTACAACTTCAAACCAATTTTTTAAAGTAACCAGGTAATTTACTTTTGTCTTAGCCAGGTAATTATTCATATATTCAGAATATGTCCTGTCATTAATATGATTAATTAAATCCGGAGATATCAGTCCAGCCATATCAATAAGCTTTCTTTCGCTGTAAAATGCAATTGCACCGATATCGTGTGTTGCAATAACATCTGATTCATCGGTGTTTTTCTTTAACCATTTGCCTGCTGCTACATGCCTGTCATTATGATACTTGCAGAAGAAAGTGTACTCTTCAAGTGACTTAAAATTCTGGTTGATGAAAAATCCACACACTGCGAGAACATAAACAACAAATAAAAAATTTGGAAACTGGTTTGCTCTTTTCCTGTTTAAACGTTCAAATAAAAAATCAAAAATAATTTTTGCGCCATAAATGCTTATTAGAATATAAAAAGGAATTACAGGCATTAAGTATCTGCCGAACCTGTGAGCAAACGGTAATTGAATATAGTAAGCCCCAATCAAACCAATTATAAAAAGGAAATAAACAAAGAATAAATTGTGTTCACGTTTATATAAAGATTTTAAGATATATAAAACTCCTATAAGAAACGGCAGCCAAATAAGCATAAATTCAAATTGAGAAAAATATTTCAATACTTCATCTTCAAGAAATTGTGAACGGCTGTTGTCCTGGTAGTATTCAAGTTTTGCTTTATAAGTATTTGGTAATAAAGAACCTGACAGGGTGTAATTAAAAATGAAATATGCTGCTGCAAAAATTATTGCAATAGAAAATGCCTTAATAATTTCCTGCTTATTAAATTCTCCTTCACGCGAGTTCTCGGAAGAAACCTCTCCACGCAAAAAATATTTTTGAATCAAATAATCCAAAACAATTACTATCCACAAAACAAAACCATCGGGGCGGCACCAGATTGTAAGACCTAAAAATATTCCTAAAAGGATTGTCTTTTTAGTCTGATAAGCATAAAGACTTGCTGCAATCAAGAAAATAAACATTGATGTTTCCATTCCTGATACATTTATCAGGTTTAATCTCGGCTGAAGGGCAACAAGACAAGCTGTTAAAATTACAAGAGGCACGGTATCTTTAAAATGAATCCCGGAAAGTTTTATCATTATATAAACCAGGATTGCTCCAAACGTAATACCCGGCAAATAGCTTATAATAAATTCATTTTTAACAATGATATAAAAAAGAGATAGCAAAAAAGTATAGATAGGAGATGTAGAACCTGATGTCACTATTTCGTTTTTGAAATATGAAAAGCTGCCATACTCGACAAGGTTTTTAGCAAAAGTAAGATGAATCCATGGATCATCGAGAGGGAAGCCAAAGAAGCCATTGGTCTTGTAGGATGAATATATAAAATAAACGCCTACAATAATTGCAATCAAAACGGGGAAAAGGAAAATATATTTAAATTTCCCGGGGATTTGTTTCTTATAAATAGGTTCAGCAGTTTTTTTAGCAGGCGGTTTTTTGATTTGCTTTTTAGTTAGGTGTTTCTTTTTTCCCAATATATTTCCGGGTTTATTATGGTATTTAAATCAAAATTAATCTTATCATCGTTTGATTTAAATATAAATAAAACTCATCATTTAGTTACTTTGTCATTCAGCGCTAAAGTAATTAAATTTATAAAAAAATAAATTCCATTTTAATTATGAATGATAAATCAGAAAAAAATATTTCCGGATTGTTAATAAGGATAGATCGTTCCACATGCATTGCAACATCAAACTGCATTAAAGTTGCGCCTGGAGTTTTTGAGCTGGATGATGAAAGAATCTGTTCATTTGTTAATCCATCAGAAGAATCTGAAAAGGAAATATTAATTGAAGCCTGTTCTGTTTGTCCTGTTAATGCTCTTAATGTTTTGGATAAAGAAGGAAAACAAGTGGTACCTTGAAAAAATTATTATTTGAGGGTATTCAAAGAAAATTCAAACACTTGAACTTACACTTTAGCTATACTCATCCCAGCTTTTAACAGGTAGATTCTGTTCACCATAATGTCTTAATGCTTTAAAAAATCTTTTTGCGAACTGAACGTTTGTAAATAAAGGAATATTCAAATCAACTGCTTTTCTCCGGATAATATAATCGCTGTCAAGTTCAACTTTTTCATTTGTTTTGGGAATATTAATTACCATATCAATTTTTCCATCCGCCATAAATGAAAGAATGGATGGTTCTTTCTTATCAAAAGGTCTGTAAAGAACTTCTACATTGATTTCATTCTGTTGATAAAAATTTGCTGTCCCTTCAGTGCCATAAAATTTTATTCCATTCTTTTTAAGGAATAATAATTCATCAAGAAGATCAGCTTTGTTCCTCAATGTTCCGGTTGAGAGCATAATAGCTTTCTTTGGTGCTTTGTAACCGGTGGACATAAGGCTTTTAAGAAATGCTTCATTGAAATCATCACCAAGACATGCAACTTCTCCCGTTGAAGACATTTCAACTCCTGTTACAGGGTCAGATCCTTTTAATCTTGTAAATGAAAATTGTGAAGCTTTAACACCAACATAGTCAAGATCAAAAGAGGATTTGTGAATCTTCGGAACCTTCTCGCCAAGCATTAGTCTTGTAGCTATTTCAATAAAATTTATTTTTAATGTTTTAGAAACAAATGGAAAACTTCTTGAAGCGCGAAGATTGCATTCAATTACCTTAACATCATTATCCTTTGCAATGAATTGAATATTAAATGGACCTGTTATCTCTAATGCTTTAGAAATTTCTTTAGTTATTATTTTAACCCTTCTCATTGTTTCAAGATAAGTTCTCTGCGGGGGCAGAACGATTGTTGCATCACCGGAATGAACACCTGCATTTTCAACATGCTCTGCAATAGCATAGCAGAAAAGTTCACCATCGCTGGCAACTGCATCCACTTCAATCTCTTTGGCATCTGTAATGAATTTACTTATTACAACAGGATGTTCCTTATTAAGTTCAGTTGCTTTGCGCAGATAATCCTCCAGTTCATTCTCGGTAAGAACAATGCTCATAGCCGCTCCGCTAAGCACATAACTTGGTCTTATTAAAACAGGATATTTCACTTTGCCTGCAAATATTTTTGCTTCTTCAAGAGTGGTTAGTTCTTCCCATTCGGGCTGATCAACTCCAATCCTGTCAAGAATTTTTGAAAACTTATGCCTGCTCTCTGCGTTATCAATTTGTACAGGACTTGTTCCAAGAATTTTTACACCATAATTGTGAAGTTTTAATGCGAGGTTATTCGGAGTCTGCCCCCCCATAGAAATAATAATTCCCTCAGGATTTTCCAGTTCATAAATATCAAGAACTCTTTCAAGTGTCAGCTGTTCAAAGTAAAGCTTATCGCAAATATCATAATCGGTGCTTACAGTTTCCGGGTTACAGTTAATCATTATTGATTTATAGTTTGCTTTGTTAACTGCCATCACGGCATTAACGCAGCACCAGTCAAATTCAACTGAAGAACCGATACGATAGGGTCCGCTTCCCAGCACCATTATCTGGCTTTTTTCTCCGGGGTCAATATCATTTTCTATTCCGTGATAAGTTAGATACAGATAATTTGTTTGAGCAGGAAATTCTGCAGCAAGGGTGTCAATCTGTTTTACAACCGGCAGAACCTTGAGTTTTTTCCTCAAGTCCCTGGTTTTCAATTCATCAGAATTTGTAAGCAATGCAATCTGCAAATCTGAAAAGCCGTTCTTTTTTGCTTCAATCATAAGATCGTCAGTAATCTCTTCAGGTTTTATATCTTTTAATCTTTTTTCCGTTTCAATAATATTTTTCATTTTGAAGAGGAACCATTTTGTAATCTTTGTAAGTTCAAAAATTTTATCAATCGAATATCCACACTGAAGAGCTTGTGCAATTGCAAAGATTCTTTTGTCAGTCGGCTCTGACAATTCCTTATCAAGATTATCAAACCTGAGATCATTGCTTACAAAACCATTCATTCCAACATCGAGCATACGAATAGCTTTCTGTAAAACTTCTTCAAAAGTTCTTCCAAGAGACATTACCTCGCCCACAGATTTCATTTCTGAACCAAGCTGTGTGCTAACCTGCTGGAATTTCTGCAGATCCCACCTTGGAAATTTTAATGCGACATAGTCGAGTGCGGGTTCAAAATTTGCCGAGGTTTCTTTTGTTATAATGTTCTGTACTTCATTGAGCGCATAACCCAATGCAAGTTTTGTAGCAATAAATGCCAGAGGGTAACCTGTTGCTTTTGATGCAAGCGCCGAGCTTCTGCTTAAACGTGCATTAACTTCAATAATTCGGTAATCATCCGAGTTTGGATCAAGAGCATATTGAATATTACATTCACCAATTACACCAAGATGCCGGATTAATTTTATTCCAATTGAACGGAGCTTGAAATTTTCTTTTGCAGAAAGGGTTTGAACCGGGGCAATAACAACACTGTCCCCCGTATGAATTCCCATCGGATCAATGTTTTCCATCGAACAAATAGTTATGCAGTTATCGTGACTGTCTCTCACAATTTCATACTCGACTTCTTTCCATCCATATAAAGATTCTTCAATTAAAATTTGTTTTGTAAAAGAGAATGCTCTTTTAGCTTTTTCAGTAAGTTCTTCTTTAGTATTAACAATTCCCGAACCTAAGCCACCGAGTGCATAAGCTATTCTTACCATAACCGGATAACCAATCTCATCACCGGCAGAAAGTGCTTCATTTAAATTTGCCGCTGTTTTACTTTTTGCAACTTTTAATCCGATCTCCGAACATTTATTTGCAAATCTTAACCTGTCTTCAGTGTCCTGTATTGCTTCAATGGGAGTTCCTAAAACACGGATGTTATGTTTTTTCAGCACACCGCTTTCATAAAGTTCAACACCAACATTTAAAGCAGTTTGTCCGCCAAATTGAAGAAGAATGCTGTCTGGTTGTTCCTTCTCAATTACCTTCTCAACAAAATCAGGTTTAATAGGAATGAAATAAACTTTATCGGCAAAGTTCTCTGAAGTTTGAATTGTTGCTATGTTAGGATTAATAAGGATTGAAGTAATTCCATCTTCTTTAAGAGCTTTAATTGCCTGGCTGCCGGAGTAATCAAATTCTCCTGCTTGCCCTATTTGCAGAGCCCCTGAACCTAAAATTAAAACTTTTTTCGGTTTAGATGTTTTGAACATTTATTTCTAAATTTTTTTGAAAATGTTTTATTGTATTGCTCTTATAAAGATGTCAAAAATAAATTCAGTATCATCCGGACCCGGAGACGCTTCGGGGTGAAACTGAGCTGCAAAAAATGGTTTTGAAATATGGAATAGTCCTTCATTAGTTCCGTCATTATCATTTACAAACCATTGCCTCCAATCCTGGGGCAGTGTATTTGAATCAACAGCATAGCCATGATTTTGCGAAGTTATGTAACATCTTTTTGAACCCATTTCATTGCATGGCTGATTATGCCCCCGGTGACCATATTTTAATTTATATGTGTTTGCACCGGCAGCAAGAGCAAGTATCTGGGAGCCAAGACAAATTCCAAGAATCGGAATATTTTTATCCATTGCCCGTTTTGTATTTTCTATAGTTTTCCTGTTCATCTTAGGATCACCGGGACCATTTGATAGTACTATCCCATCACAATGTTCATTTGCAAAATCATAATCATATGGAACTCTTTTAACAGAAATTTTTCTTCCAAGAAATGCCTGAATGATATTGTTCTTTGTTCCGCAATCAACAAGAATTACTTTTTTATTTCCACCGTTATAAAGGATAGGTTCTTTAACACAAACTTCTTTAACAAGATCGATTGTATTAGGATCCTCAAAATCAATTTCTTCATTTTCATCAATAATAATTTTACCGAGCATCGTTCCTTTATCCCGCAGTTTTCGTGTAAGCATTCGCGTATCAATTCCGCTAATGCCCGGGATCTTATTTTCTTTCAGCCATTCCCCTAAAGATTTTTTAGCACTCCAGTGAGAATATTCTTCCGAATAATCTGAAACAATTAAACCTTTTATGTGAATTGCATCGGACTCAAAATTTTTATACATACCATTAACTCTTTCATCACTGGGAATTCCATAATTTCCAATGAGCGGATACGTACAAACAAGAATTTGCCCCCTGTAGGAAGGATCGGTTAAAGTTTCAGGATAGCCGACCATACCTGTGTTAAAAACTACTTCACCGTTTGTGTTTCCTTCATAAGCGAAGCTGTATCCTTTGAATATGGTTCCATCTTCAAGAATTAATCTTGCAATTTTATTCTTATCCAAAACCTGCCTTATTTAATAATATACCTATGCAAAAAAATAGCCACTCAAGTGTGGCTACTTTCAATCATAAAAAAATTATTTAAAACTTTTTTCCTTTTAACCAATCTCTTTACCGTTTTGAGTGTTAAATATAAATGAATGAGATTATAGATTCAATTTTACTTATTATAAAATTGTTAAAAAATATCTGAATTATTTTAGTGACTTTAATTTATCCTAATAATAGATTATATATCGGCTGCAGAATTTTTGTTGCATAAGTATTTTAAATAATAATTGAAATTTTTTTACAACCGAAATCCTAAAAAACCCCGCATACTTAGAATCACAGTTTTATTTTCCACAAATTAATCAATTAACAGCTTTATGAAACAAAACAAAGCCCCGAAATCTTTTATTCTTGATACAAATGTTATTCTGCATGATGCATCTTCAATTAATCAGTTTCAGGAAAATGATGTTGTTATTCCTTTAACTGTTATTGAGGAACTTGATCATTTTAAAGGGGAAGCCAGGTAATAAACCTTAATGCACGGGAGTTTGCTAGAACTCTTGACTCAATTACAGGCACAGCAATTTTTAATGGGGGTGTGTCTTTGGGTAGGGGAAAAGGAAAAGTTAGAGTTGCTATAACCCGCGGTTTATCACCAGAAATAAGGGATATTTTCAGGGAGGACAATGCTGATAACAGAATTCTTTCAGTGGCATTTGAGTGGAATAAAAAATATAAAACAAGAACTAAAGTTGTCCTGGTAACCAAAGATGTTAACCTCAGGATGAAAGCTAAAGCGCTTGGAATCCTTGCTGAAGATTATACAACTGACAGAATCGGAAGTGTAGAAGAACTTTACGGCGGAAAAGAAATTTTGGAAAATTTTGATGATGATCTTTTACTAAAACTTTTCCAGGCACCATTTGAAATTCCGGCTAAATCTGTTTTAAAGAAATCAGTTAGTGAACCGATTCCTAATAAATTTTATATACTGAGAAATTCCAGCAGATCAGTTCTTGCTTATCTCGATAAAGAAATGGAAGTAATAAAAAAGGTTGATAAAGAACCTATTTATGGAATTAAACCCCGAAACGCTGAGCAGACTTTTGCTGTTAGTGCACTTATTAATAGTGATATACCCCTTGTTTCATTAACCGGCAAAGCAGGGACTGGTAAAACTCTGCTTGCCCTTGCAAGCGCTCTGCATGTTAGAAAAAGCTACAGGCAGATTTTTATTGCACGACCGATTGTTCCTTTGAGCAATAAAGATATTGGATTTCTGCCGGGTGATGTTCAAAGTAAAATAGAACCTTATATGCAGCCTTTGTGGGATAACATTAGAGTGATTCAGGATCAATTTTCTGAAACCGATAAGCAGCACCAGCTTATTAACAATATGATTAAAGAGGAGAAGCTTGTAATTGAACCGCTCTCATACATTAGGGGAAGGAGCCTCCAAAGAATTTTCTTTATTGTAGATGAAGCTCAGAATTTGACACCACATGAAATTAAAACAATTATTACGAGAGTCGGTGAAGGGGCAAAAATAGTTTTTACAGGAGATATCTACCAGATTGATCATCCTTATCTCGACTCGCAGTCAAATGGTCTTTCATATCTTATTGATCATTTCAAGGGACAGAAACTTTATGCGCATATGAATCTTCTGAAAGGTGAAAGATCTGAGCTTGCTGAGCTTGCGAGTAATTTACTTTAAATTTATTAATATCTTTCTAAACTTTTTCCATTCCTTTATAAGGTTTGATATAAATCATTTCTTAACTTTGAATTAAATAAAAAAAACAATAATTAGGGAGAGAATATGAAAAAAACATTACTATTATTTTTTCTTGTATCTTTATTCATTTCCGGCTGCATTGAAATACAAACAAAAGTTAATGTTAATAAAGACGGTACCGGTACTGTTGAAGAAACAGTAATGATGAGCAAAGAAACTATCCAGATGTTTAATGAATTTATGGCGGGTTTTTCGAGTGATTCAACCCAGCCGGAAAAATTTGAACTTTATAAGGAAGATGATTTAAGGAAAAAAGAAAATGATATGGGTGAGGGCGTAAAGTTTGTTTCAGGTTCTGAAATTAAAACTGATAGTAAAGAAGGATATAAAGTTATCTACAGCTTTTCCGATTTAAGTAAATTGAAAATTAATCAAAGCCCGGATAGTAAGATACCCGATGATTTAACAGGTGTTGAAGTAAAGGAGAAAGAATATACTACGTTCAGTTTTGCTAAAGGAAATACTTCGGAGATAAAAATTAATCTCCCTGATATAAAGAAAGATAAAAACGAAGATAAAGTTGAAACAGAGAAAGATAGTTTGAGTAATGAAAACTTATCGCAAATGAAATTCTTATTAAAAGATTTAAGTATTTCCCTGGTGGTTGAGGTTAATGGTGAAATAACTGAAACAAATGCTGATTACAGGGAAGGTTCTGATGTGACACTTTTTAAATTGAGCTTTGGTGATTTGCTGGAAAATACTCAAAAGCTTGAAGAGCTTAACAAAATCAATCCGAATAATCTTAAAGAATTAAAAGAATTAATGAAAGATATTCCTGGGATTAAAATAGAGACGAATGACCCTGTTGTGATAAAATTCCGGTAGAAATATTTAAATTTAAAAACACTTATTACTGAAATAAAAAGAGGGAGACATGAAATTATTTTCAATTATTTTTTTTACAATTCTTATTACTTATTCCTGCTTTGCACAGGAAAAATTAGGTAAAGAACTAACTCTAAAAGATAAGACTGACATATCTGAGATAATTAATAATCCTGATAATTACATCGGGAAAAAAGTTTTAGTTGAAGGCGAGATACTTGCTGTTTGCCAGAATGCAGGCTGCTGGATGGAAGTTGCTAATAAAAAGGGAGACAAAATCAGGGTAAAAGTTAAAGATGGGGAAATAATTTTTCCGAAGGAAGGTTTAGGAAAAACTGCTATTGTTGAAGGCGAAGTTTATAAAATAGAAATGAATGAAAAAGACGCCAGGGAGTATTTTGAACATATGGCTGAAGAATCAAACAAGGAATTTGATGCATCTACCATTACAGAGCCGGTTATAATTTACCAGATAAAAGGTATCGGTGCAGTTATTGATTGATGATTAGACTAAAAGCACAACTATGATCTGGTTTTGAAAGTATGAATACAAAAACATTTGAATACCCGGTATTTTTCCGATTTCTTTACAGGTATGGAAATATACCGGTTACATTTTTTTTATCAATATATCTTATTCCATCAGTAATTAATCTTGATAAAGATTTAATTTATCTTTTACCTGTAATCGGAATTCTCATCTTAATTTATTTAATAAACAAGCGGTATCTTTTTTTATACAAAGTGGTTCCTTATAAAATAATTGCCGATGAGGAGAAAATAACCTGTTCAGGGTTTTTTTTGAGTAAACACGAAACAATAATCTATTTCAGCGATGTGGAAAATCTTTCCGGCGGAATTTTTAGCGGAAGGCTTAAAGGATTGATGAAAGTATATGATAAAAAAAGTAAAGTTTGTATCGGATTTTTTGATAAGATTAAAGATGTTAAAAGTTTACAAACTTTAATTCTCAGTAAAGTAAATGCTGAGGTTTATAACAAAGTTATTGAAAGTGTGGGTCTGAAGAAGAAAAAATAATAGCAGCGAATTTAAAAAAAAGGGACAGTTCATTTTTATACTTAATCAAACTCATCTTATTTTGACTAACAACAGGACATTAACTTTTTTATTTTAGTGAAAGCTAATAATTGATTTCACTTTATTATTAAATGAAAATAGCAGTATTACTTTCCGGCGGAGTTGATAGTTCTGTTGCGCTAAGATTACTTAAAGAGGAAGGGCATGATCTTACGGCTTTTTATTTAAAAATCTGGCTTCAGGATGAATTTTCTTTTTTAGGTGAATGTCCGTGGGAGGAGGATTTAAAATATGCAAGAGGAGTCTGTGAACAAGCCGAAATTCCGCTTGAGGTAATCTCTCTTCAAACAGAATACTGGGATTCAGTTGTTTCTTATACAATAGAGGAAATTAAAGCAGGACGCACTCCTAACCCGGATATTTTCTGTAATAGTTTAATTAAGTTTGGACAGTTCTATGATAGGATAGATACCTCGTTTGATAAAGTAGCAAGCGGACATTACGCAAGAGTTGTCCAAAGGACTCCTTTCGGAGAAAAAAATGACAGCAAATATCAATTAAAGAAATCTCCCGATCCTGTTAAAGACCAGACTTATTTTCTTGCTTATCTTACACAAGAACAAATCGCCCGGGCTTATTTTCCAATTGGTAATTTTAAAAAAGATGAGATAAGAAAACTTGCTTCGGAATTTGATCTTCCAAACAAAAAAAGAAAAGACAGCCAGGGAATATGCTTTCTTGGGCAGATTAAGTTTAATGATTTTATTAAACATCATCTTGGTGAGAAGAAAGGGGAAATTATTAATATTGATAACGGTAAAATAATGGGAGAACACAATGGGTACTATTATTTTACAATAGGGCAGCGATCAGGACTCGGTTTATCCGGCGGTCCATGGTATGTTGTAAAAAAAGATGTAAAGAATAATCAAATCTTTATTTCAAATGAAAATCTTGAAAAGAAAGAAACAAATGAATTTGAAGTTGGCAGGTTTAACTGGATTTCAGGATGTCCAGATAAAGAAAAACTCCAGGTAAAAATAAGACATGGAGTTAAATTGTTTGACTGCTATCTTGAATTAAATAATGAATATGGAAAAGTAATTTTAGATGGTTCTGACAAAGGAATAGCTCCCGGGCAATTTGCTGTTTTTTATGACGATGATTTATGTCTTGGCGGGGGAGTAATTCTATAAACCTTGAACTTGCACTTGCTCTTATTCTTGAACTTTGAATTACTTCCAGCCCATTCTCTTTCTGAGAGATGTAATATGTGAAGTGTGATGATTTCCGTGCCAGGCATACTGTGAGACAAGATAATCAATGGAAACCAAACCCCATTCGGGGTGTTTGAATTTTTTTGTGAAATCATTTTCATCAAGAGATTTCAGGAGTATAACCCATCTTTTATGCAATGAATCAATTAAAGTCAATGAAACTTCAATTGGTGTTTGATAATAATCTTTTAGCTTTGCCCATTCTTTTTCATCGTAAGTTTTTATTGTTGGCTCGTTTTCAGTTAGGGTCAGCTTCAATCTTACATAAGCATTTAAATGGCTGTCCGCAATATGATGCGCAACCTGTTTAACTGTCCAGCCATCATGCCTGTAAGGAGTATCGAGTTGTTCATCACTCAATTCACTGACAGCTTTTTTCAATTTTTCGGGTAATAATCCAATCTCTTTTATAAATGATTTTCTGGATTCCTGTGATATATCCTCCTTAAATTCAAATTTCCCAATTGGGTATTGAAGTTTAGTTAAATCCTGTTTCAACATTTTTTAATCCTTTTTCAATATTAAAAAATTTTTTCAAAGCTGCCTTAGCTGCATGATAACCACACATTCCATGCACCCCACCACCTGGCGGTGTTGAAGCTGAACAAATATAAATGTTTTCTGCAGGAGTTGAATAAGGAGAAATTCGTAACACCGGTCTTGTGTATAATTGCCGTAAATCCTGAACTCCTCCTATAATATCTCCTCCAACCATATTGGGATTATATTGATTGTAAGCTTTGGTATTCAAGGTATGCCTTGATAATATGCAGTCTTTGAATCCTGGTGCAAATTTTTCAATCTGATTTTCAATTTTCTCTGTCATATCAATAATGGAGCCATTTGGCACATGGCAATACCCCCATGCAGTATGTTTCCCATTTGGTGATCTAGAGGTATCAAATAAACTTTGTTGAGCCATTATTATGAAAGGCTTTTCAGGATGTTTATTCTCCCATACCATCTGCTCAGAATTAATAATTTCTTCATAAGAACTGGCAATATGGATTGTACCTGCTTTCAAACATTCTTTTGATTTCCATGGAATGGGTGAGTTTAAAGCCCAATCTACCTTAAATACTCCAGGACCATATCTGTATTTTTGAAGCTTTTTGATATAAGAAGTTGACAATTTTTTTCCAGCAATATTGGCTAATTGATTAGGATTAGTATCAAATAAATAAACCTTTGCCAATGGTAATTCATTAAGGTTCTTTATAAAAAAATTAGTTTTTATTTCTCCTCCCAATGATATTAGATATGAAGCCATAGCTGATGCTATCATCTGTGAACCTCCTTTTGGTATTGGCCATCCTTTATTATGTGCAGAAATTCCAAGTACAAGTCCAATAGCACTTGTTAGAATTTTTGTTAATGGTAATACAGAATGACCACTTAGACCCAAAAATAAAGTTCGTGTTCGATTATTTTTGAATTTATATTCTGCAAAAAATTTTGCAGGCAGAACAGCATATAAACCAAATTTAGAAAGCGAAATAATATTGTTAGGAATTTTTAATGGACCTAAAATATCTATTAGTAATCCTTCAAAATTTTCGTTAAAGGCCGAAAAAATATTTTGATACTCTTTTCCGTCAATACCAAGATTGGAAATCGTCTCTTCCATAGATCTATAAAGATAAACCGAATCATCATTTTCCAAAGGATGGGCGACACAAATTTCCGGATTGATCCATTCAAGGCCGTATTCTTCTAGTGGAAGAGAATTTAAAAAGGGAGATGCAACAGCCATGGGATGAATGGCCGAACAGATGTCATGAATATATCCAGGTAATGTCAATTCTGCAGATCTTAAACCCCCGCCAATAGTTTCTCGTGCCTCCACAACGAGTACCTTTAAATTATTTTGTGCAATTGTAATAGCAGCGGACAAACCGTTTGGACCAGATCCAATAATTATTGCATCATATTTCATTTTTTAAAATCCGATTTCCAAAAGATAAGAAAATTTATTGAGATGGGAACTAAGATTTAATTTATTGTTTGATTTATATGATTATGTATAACATTATCAATTGTTAGCTTTAAGTTTTCTTCATCAAACGGTTTAAGTAAAAATGCAGAGGCAGTTGTTTTCCTGGCTCTTTTTTTAATTTCTTCATTTCCGAATGAAGTTAAATATATGATTGGTATTTTTTGTTTAAAAGAAATTATATATGCAGTATCAATTCCATCTAATTCATTTTTCAATCTTATATCCATCAAAATAATATCAGGTTTAAAGTTTTCAGCTTTTTCAATTGCTTCAATACCTGAAGATGCCTGGGCGATAACTTGATAACCCAATTTTTCCAGAGTTTTTTTTAGATCGAAAGATACAATTTCTTCGTCTTCAACAATCATTATTCTGGATTTTTCATTCATAATAATTTTCAAATTTCTTTTTAAGAAAATACTCATAAAAGAAAATTTATTTGTGTTACAATGCACAGTCTATTTTTGTTCTAATGTAAGAGCAAATTTGAAACTATTATTTTCGTTAAAAATGAGAAAATAAATTCCAATTAAAATTCCAAAGGCAGCAGTTAAATAATAAAATATTACTCCAGTTTTAATATCAACGACAACGACAATATATCTGGTAATCGTTGATAACTCAAGAAGCAAAAGTATAAAATGAAAAAGATTAAGTTTTTCGGTTAGGGCACTATAAAGAATGGTTTTTTTCAGGATTAAAAAAAAGATTACAATATTTTCAACAATCAGAAGATAGATAAGAATCTGAACTGAAATTATTAGTGGTAATAAGATTGATAATGCAAAAACCCCAAGAATAAAATATTTGTAATGTGGTATTTTTTTAAACTCGAAAAGAGCGATTATTAAAAACAAATCCTTCCCAACGTAAATCTTTGCCGGATGAATGAGAAATATAAAGTCAAGCAGGCTTAAACATGATGTTATTGCATTAACAAGAAAAAAATAAAAATAATTTGTCTTAGCTTGTTTAAATGGAGTTAGTGCCCAAATAGTATTTCCGGCAATGCTTATTATATAAGGAATAATCATAAATTTAATTACAAAATGGTGGACACCAGCTGTTGTCTTCTAAAGTATAAGTCCCATTCGTAAGTGAATAAACCTGGCTTCTCTGTTCTATCATAGTTGTACTGTCCCCGCCGGTTTCAAGTAACTCTATAACTTTGCTTTTACTATAGATAGCAAATACTTCGTTTGAGTTAACGCTTTCACCCTGTGGATAAAGAACTGATCTGCTGTCTCCAAGTATATATAATTTATCGCTTATAATTTTGAACATTAAATAGTCGTTTGATTGACTAAATAATGATGAGAGTTGTGATGAACTTATTTCAACAGATGAAAAAACTTCACCAAAATTTTTATCTGCTTCCTCACTTGAATAAATAACCCCAATGTCTTCAGCCATTTTTATGTTCCCCTTTTTGAATTGTTAATAAAAAAAATTCTCATTCTTCTATTGAGCTAAAATTTATTGCATATTTAATTAATTCAGGGAAAGATTTAAAATTTAATTTTTGCATTAAATGAGTTCTGTGGGTGTCAACTGTTCTCTTGCTTAAAAATAATTTTTCTGCAATTTCATTACTTGTAAAGCCCTCACTAATAAAATGAAGAATTTGTTTTTCTCTTGGTGTAAGCAAATCATTTTCAACTTCGGGTGATGGTTTCTTTTTGTTATATTTTTCTAGGATTTCATTTAGTTTTTCCTCTGTAATATTAACCCCAAAGTATTTCTTATTTTCACTAACGGTTCTTATAGCAAACAGAAGTTCTCCCTTAAGCACTCTTTTGCTGATTAATCCCATTCCGCCTGCATTATAACAATAGTAAATATATTCATCGCCTTCATGCATAGATAAAAATAAAAATTTCACCGATTCATCTTCAGTTTTTATTTTTTTCAAAGCGTCAATCCCATTCATATCAGACATAGAAATATCAGCTAAAACAATATCTGGTTTGGTCAATAAATATTTCCTTATTAATTCCTCTCCAGATTCTGCTTCGCCAACAATAAAAATATCTTTTTCATCATTTAAAAGATTAATTATTCCGCTTCTGAAAAGTGTATGATCATCGGCAACGAGAATTCTGATTTTATGATTATCCATTTAGTTTTTAGGAATTTCAATAATAGTAATTGTTCCGCTACCCGGCGATGAATCTATTTTTAACTGTCCGTTATATGACTGTATTCTTTCCTGCATATTTAAAAGACCAAACCCGGAAGAATATTTCTCTTTACTTATGTTATTAATATCGAAGCCAACGCCATCATCAGAAATTAATAATTTCACCGAATCATTTTTGAAAATCAATTGTATATTAAACTCTTTTGCCATCGAGTGCTTTAAAATATTATTCAAAGCTTCCTGGGTCAATCTGTATAAAGTTAATTCAAGTTTACTATCTAATCTCGACTCCTGACCTGTGATATCAACCGAACCATGAATACCGGTATTTTCTGAAATTTTCTGGATTAACGTTTTTAAAGCCACACCTATACCCATTTCATCGAGTATTTTAGGTCTTAAGTTATAAATAATTTCTTTTAATTCATTTATAGAAATTTCAATTGAATTAAGTAAAATATCTTTTTCTTTATACAAAATGTTGTCTTTTGGAATGCCATTGTTTTTAAGTTTCATCCTGATGAGGTGAAGATTCTGTCCAATACTGTCATGCAATTCGCGCGAAATTCTTTGTCGTTCATCTTCAAGAGTATCACGGAGATGTATTGATAATTCCCGAAGTTTATTTTGTGAAGATTTTAATTCCTCTTCAAACATTTTCCTTTCAGTCAGGTCATCAAAATATATTTGTGCAATGTTTAAATAGGATATCCCCCTGAAATGAATATAATAAAATTTGTTATTTACTGTTTCAGTAATTACTATGGATTTATCATTTTCAATATACTCGTTGATTGAAAAGTTAATCGAGGTTAATATTTCTTTTACGTTTTTCCCTTCAATAGGAAAATCTTTCTCCAGTATTTTAGCCGCATCATTTGAGTGAATAATAATTCCGTTTTGATCAACTCTTATTAATGGATTAGGATCAAGTTCAGCAAACAACGCCATAAGCTTAATATTTTTAAGCTCCAGTTCCTGTTTCTCTTTTAAATGTTTTTTTCTGAGGGGGGCAATAATGTATTTGTAAACAAAGATTATAAAAATGAAAAGTATAAATGTTAGCAGGATAGAAAAGTAAACAGGATTTCCCAGGCTGGAAAATAATTTTAAATATTCCTGGAATTCATCCGGCATATAACAGTTGTCATTTCTGCCCTAAGTTTATGAAAGGAACATCTTAAAACTTAAAGCATTAATATATTTCTTTTTCTTAAGAGGGAACTTAGCTTTTTTATTTGCAAATTCAATTGCTCCGGCAATTTTTTTATCAGGAAGTTCAGGAAAAATATTTTTTATTTTTTTTAAAAGGTAGTATTTATCCTGGTATTCTTCAACAGGAACTGCCTGATAATTGGTCAATTCATCTAATTTTTTTTTGGCTGATACTATATTCATAAAGCCTCCATATTTTCAATACAAATTTAATAATAGCAATCATTTATAAAATCAGTATAATTACTGAATTATTAAGTGAATAATTGAGATTAAAGTAAGTATAAGTACGTATTATTTTTTAAAAAATACTGCAAACCCTCGAAATTTCTTTAATTATGTGGAAATATTTTATAGTAGTTGTACTGATTCTTTTTAGTCAGACAAACCATAGATTTGATTTGTGTTTTGAACATATTTTATGGGGTTTAAATTATGCGGAGATTATGGGGGATCTCCGCATAATTATTTTAAAGGCGAACGTTTTAAATAAACCCGAAATCTTTAATTATTAGAATAACTCAATTACTTTATTAAAATCATTTTTTTTGTTTCAATAAAATTTTTTGTAGTTAATCTTGAGAAGTAAACTCCGCTCGGTAGGTTTTCCGACTTAAAAAAAAACCTATATACTCCCCGGCTTTTTGTTTCATCAATTAAAGTGATGACCTCTTCTCCTAATGAGTTAAAAATTTGAAGTCTAACTTTAGTTTCATAAGGAACGGAGTAAATAATTGTTGTTTCCGGATTGAAAGGATTAGGAAAATTTTGTTCGAGATGAAATTTTTCAGGAACTAAACTGCCTGTTCCTTCTCCCACCGAATTAACACCTAGTGAATTAAAATACCCTGTTATAAATACGAGAGGTGCATTCCAATTAATTGCAATTTCATTTGATGCATAACTGCCGACATCATCAATATAACATAATGCCGGAGGTGTGGAACTGTTAAAATGTTGTTGAAGAACAGGATCATTTAAATATTGATCTGGGCCCCCAGCTAACATTCCGGGTATTGGTTCTTCAATTCCATCAGCTTCTGAAGGACGATGATGAGGATGCCTAACGCGATTTGTTCCCGCACCTGTTACAAAAGAAAAATTATGTGCGTTAGTTCCATAAATATAATTCAACTGGTCAAGAGCAGCATTTAAATAATCCTGGTTTGAGCTTTCTTCATAAGCCAGGATTAAAATTATAGCGTCATTTAATATACCTGAGTTAGAACCCCAGGCATACTCACCCGGATTTAATGTAACTCCAAAACCATTCGCAATATTCTTACCAAGCAGAAAGCCACAATAATTATAAAGTTCATCTCTAATATCATTTCTAACTGATTCATCAACAGAAGATTGTTTCGACATTAAATATGTAAATTGTGCAAGAGGTTTAACAAATCCCCACCACATAGTTGAATTTAACACACCTCCGAGAATATAATTGAATTCAAAATAATCTTTGTAATCCGATGCTCCTGTTGTTTCAAAAAGCTCGGCAGCAGCCCATAATCTTTCATCGCTATCATTATTGTCTCCATATTCACCCGTTCCTGTTCCGGGAGGATTGTGAAATCCATCAGGAGGAACAATAGATTGTTGGGATATTAAATAATTCCATGCATTTTCGGCAGCGGATAAACATTGCGATGAAAATGTAGTGTCATATTGTTTATAAACTCTTGAAAAGCGAGCGAGCATTGCCGCGAAATCTCCTGTTGCTGCAGTTGAAAATTCATAAATATATCTTGTGGCATTATCCTGTGAAGGCATAATGAATGGGGCAAACTGCTCACGCGTTAATTTAAAATACACCCCTCCATTTTCATTCTGCATTGTTAAAAGCCATTCAATTTCATATTTGACCTCATCCAGCAGATCAGGAATTCCGTTTCCACTCTCGGGTATATTAAGATCATCATTATCAAATTTATCAGGGAAGAATTCATAAGCCATCAGTAGAGTACCAACAGTTATGCCTGCATTAACAACATACTTTCCAAAATCGCCGGCGTCATGCCATCCCCCTCTTGAAGAATGAAAACCGGTTGAGCCTGTAGTCGGATGAAATGTGCCGTCATTTGTATGACAGGTGGTTCTGGCATAAACTCCCGCATTTATCGAAAGAAGATTGCTTCCGCAGCGCTGAAAGTAAAAAGCTTTTAATGCCTGGTTAAAAACATTATAATAAACATCCGGGGATATGGCAAATGGATAAGAAGAATCACCCGTGCTGGTTTTTATAAAATAAATTCCTTCTCTTGTTAAAGAAGAAAAATTTCCTTTATAAATTGTTAAACCGGTTGCAGGATCATTATTAGTTTCAAGCTGTAAAGGACCCTGATAAAAAATTGTCTGGCTGGATTCTTCAATCACAAAAAAGCTATCTGCTGCAGAAGTATAGTAAATATATTTGGGTGTATTAGTTTTATATCCTATTTGATTTACTAAAACTTCTGCGGAAAAAATTTCAAATGAAAGTAAAAATGAAAGACAAAATATTTTAACTGAAATTTTCATAACAAATATTTTTATGGAAGCAACTTTTTAAAATCAAGTTTATTTATCCAGTCTGAAAAAGGTGTTGTAAGAGGAACACCTGCAATCCTGCCGCCAAAGCCCATTAGTCTATGCACAAACATTTGTATGCCGGAAACGTTAATCTCATTTACACTCTCAGGAAAGATTTTAACTCGGTTCTCTGAGATAAACTGAACAGTCTTTTCTGTTAAAAGTTCATTTAGTTTTTTATTAAAAAGCTCATTACGTAAACCTTGTTTAGCATTTTCAAAAGATAATTTGAGTGTATCATTGGTGGTTTGCTTTTCAAGCACCTGGAAAACAGAATAAGAATTTCCTCTTTTCATCGGGCCGTAAATTTCATTTTCCTTTAAATCAGCAGCCGTAATTCCCAAATCTCCAAGCAAAACAGCAGGGGTTAAACCGGTTATTCCTTTTTCATTTTCCATAGAATCTGACCTGCCAAATTCAGCAGCAATATCTGTAAATTCTTTTCCCATCTTCAAACGATTAAGAATTTCTTCAATTACATTTAGGCTGTCAGTTGTTATCAGAGCAAGATTTAGCAATTCAAATCCGTCAGATTTTATTTTTTTCAGATAATAATCATACACTTCCTTATCATTAACTTTTATAGAATCATAAAATGAAACCCGATACATATTTGAGAGATAATTTTCTTTCCACGTTTTAATATCATTTTGTATCCCGGGAAGCTGGATTAAATTTTGATTTAAAGCTTCTGAAGTTAATGCCTGTTGCTCAACATAAAATTTTATTTTTTTATTTAGCTTAGAAATAATTTCGTTTTTCTTCTGAGAAGATACCTTGAATTGATCAAAGGAAAGGTTACTTAAAAATTGAAAAATTGTAAAAGGATTATTTTTGATAATAAATAATTTTTTATTTTGTTCGTCATTACTTAGATGGCTTAAAATATTAAAATAGTCTCCCTCGCTTAATAAAAAAATATTCTGATCATTCAACGGTTTGGATTGAATTACATTTACAATTTTATCGGCAATAAAAAAGAATGGCTCCTCATTAATGGAGAAGGTTTTTCCTGAAAGAAGATTTTTTAAATACTCATCATACTTTTTTTGAACACGACGATTCTTTATTGTCCTTTTTATTTCGTTAACTGTTTTCTGATCACTTAAATCAACACCTTTGGTAATTTTATTTCTTATAAAAAAGATAACCCAAACCGATTCATGCTTAAATGGTTTTGTAAATTCACCGGGAATTAATTTATAAATGCTATCTTCAAGTGATTCACTATTTAAAGTCCCGAGATTTATTTCTTTTTCGGAAGAAAGATTTTTTATTGCCGGATTATTGTTAAGTAAAGAATCAGTGTTAGGTGAATTTTGCAGTTCAGCATAAATTTTGTTTACTAAAGAAGAATCTTCCGAAGCAATTATTTCCGTAACAACAGTTGTACTGTATTTTTGAATACCATTAGTTATATCATCCGGAGATAAGCCTGCTTTACTTTCAATTTCTTTTTTGAAGAGAGCATCACGTAAAATAATTTCTTCAACCGGCTGAAAGAAAAATTTAAGTCTTTCTGTTTGCGAAAGTCCCTTTTGTTCTGCTTCAAGAGCCCAGATTTTTTCTGCAATAAGTGAATAAAGAAAATCCATCTTCAGAGAATCTATCTCGAAGCTGTCAAATTTTTGTGTAACATAAGGAGAGAGTTCAAACCGCAGCTTAAATTCTTCTGTAGTTATTTTTTCATTATTAATTAAAGCAACCGGCCTCTGGTTTTCCTGTGGGATTAAAGTTGCATTCAAAAATGAAATAAAAAAGAAAATAAATGTAAATCTTATCATTAAACTTTATCCGTCTCAAAAACCTAATGCTTTAATATAATCTTTATTGATTATACAATTTTCGAATTTACAATTTTCAAGATATTCGGAAAGTATATTTAAAATTTCATCCCGATTTTTCGTGATTTTTCTAAGGGTTTCATAGGATGTGCGATCACTTTCAGAAAACTTTTGAATTTTATCCCAGCCATCAGGCTTTTTGATTGATACAACTCCACGATTCGAATCAAGTTTTTTATAAGTCCAAAAGCACCAGCCAATTTTATTTTCTTCAAGTACATTTCTGAATGTGTCAATCCATTCGTTTGTATTTTCACCGGACTCTCCAAGCCAAATTGGAACGTCATATTTGTTTCTAAAATCAATGTAGGATTGAATTACATCTATATTCGGTTCTGTCCAGTATTTGTGAAAAGTATAAACAGATTTTGAATCGAAGGGAGGACCGAAAACATCGAAGTTGCTGTTCCATTGAGCACCCCCAATAAAAACTATATGGTTGGTGTCTGCTTTTCTTATTTCGCCCACAAGCTCTTTAAAAAATGGTTCCAGCTTCGGGTTTAAATTTTCAATATCAAAGTAATGAGCAATTGGTTCGTTTAAAAGATCATATCCTATAATGATGCTTTTATTGCTATAGCGTTCTGCAATTTTTTCCCAGATGTTTATTGTAAGTTCCTGGCTTTCTTTATCTAAAAAAAGATATGGGTAACCAAAACTGTCATCAATGTTATCACCTGTTTGTCCGCCCGGAGCGCAGTGCATATCAAGAATTACATAAAGATTTACTTCCTCGCACCAGGAAATAATTTTATCAAGCTGATTAAATCCTTCATCAAGAAAAATTTCAGGATTTTCTTCGGAAGCAAACAATCTGAAATTAAAAGGAATCCTAATTGAATTAAAACCAGTTTGTTTTAAAAACTTAATATCATTTTTTGTGATATAGTTTTCTCTGAACTTCTTCCAGAATTTATTTGTTTCAGCGGGACCAATAAGTTCCCTTAACATTTGATCAATCAAACGGGGAGAGCTTGTCTTTTCAAACCTGAACATATAACCTTCAGGCACAAGCCAGTTACCAATCCCGATTCCTTTAAGTAATATTTCATTTCCTCCTGCATCAAAGATTTTCTTTCCGCTTACAGAAAAAAAATTTTTTTGTTGAGCATTGGAAGGAGAAAAAATTATGGCGAGAAAAGAAAAGAAAATAATATGCTTAAAGAAATTCATTTATTGTTCAAGTTTAAACTAAAAATTATTTACTGCCAGTTCCTTTGGAACATATAATACACAAGTCTCGGCTGCCAATCATCCATTCCATCACCATTTGAATCAGGTGTAACACGAATTAATCCCCACCACTCCTCATTTGAATATCCATCCGGATGAGCGCCTGTGCTATAACCGCCGTTGTTGTGAGAATTCGGATCGGTATCTTTCCACCATTCGTCTGTGAATTCGAAAACTGTTCCGCCTATACAGACATCACTGCTTGAAATTATCTGTTGCCAGTTTGTACTGTCAAATTCTGCCTGGGTCTGTTCATATTCCATCCCCGTTCTGTTATCAAGAGCGTCAATTCCAAACTCGGTAAAGACAATCGGTTTTTCTGTTTTTGATCTGTAGGTATTTAGTGAATTGTTAAAATTATATTCATAAATATTTGCAGCCCAGAGATCAACATAAGTAAGAGAAGGATCATCAGCATTTAAAGATGAATTACCTATGTTATAAATATTTCCGTTATTAATAGAAACCGGGTGATAACCTTCACCTTCAATATTATATGCAATTATTGCAAGCTCTTGCGCAAGTGAGTACCAATAAGGGTTGCTTCCGTTTGCATAATTTTGTTCGTTCCCTAAAGTCCACATTAATAAACCAGGACTATCTTTTAAATCATTAACAAGCAAAGCAAATTTATCCTTTACCTGCTGCCTGTCTGCATCAATTGAGAGATCTAGATTATAATCAACCCAAAAGCCAACAATGCAATAAATTCCTTCAGCGGCAGATTTTTGGAGAAAAGTTTTACTGGCTCCGCTGTATGTTCTAAATGTATTGGCGTTTAAACTATTTAGAAATAAAATACTTCTATCATCCTGTTCTGAAGTAATAGGTTTACTGCCAATCGGAACAGGAGAAAAAGCAGCTCCCTTTACTTTGAAAATTTCATAAATTCCATCTCCATCAAAATCAACTTCTAATTTTTTATTGTTTATTCTTACCGGGCCAGTGCTTAAAGGTTTTATGGCAGGAACTGAGTAGGATTTTCTTTTCAGAACAGGGTTTATCGTGGATATTCCATTCGTAGCGCTCGGTACATCGGCTTCAAAAATTTCATAACCATAAAGCTCAACTTTTAGTTTATGTTTGCCGGCAGGAAAATTTTCAATGCGGAAAAGACCATGTGCATCGGTCATCTGGAAATTAAAACCAGGTATGGTTGAAAGGCTTACTTTTGCATTTTGAAGCGGAACACTTTCAGGATTTTTTACCTGCCCTGAAATTACGGTTGGATTATTATATACCAGTTCATTTGAATCATTCACACATCCGGGTATTACAATTATTAATATTAAGAGATTAAAGATTTTTTTTTTCATTCTTTCGATTTAAATGACATTAAAAAATTCTATTGCATAACTTTAAGGAATTGCATTTAATTCCTTCTGGTTAGAAATATCATTCCAGATTAATGCACTGGCGCCAAGTACAGCTGAATTGGCTGCAGCTAAAGTTGATGGAATTATTTTTACTTTATTTTTAAAAACATGGAAAAGATATTCTTCCATATATTTTTTTGCAGGCACAATAATTAAATCACCGGCTAAAGCTAAACCTCCAAAGAGAATTATAGCTTCAGGACTTGTGTGGGCGACTGCGTCTGCAAGTTTAATTCCTAAAACCTTGCCTGTATATTCAAAAGCTTCGAGAGCAATTTTATCACCAGAAATAGCTGCAGAGTAAATCATTTTAGAATCAAGATCAGAGAAACTTATACTTCTTAAAACGGAATCTTCATTAGAATCCGCAAGCAGTTCCATAACTGTTCTCTTTATTCCCGTTGCTGAAGCATAGGTTTCCAGACAACCTCGTCTTCTGCAGCCGCACATTCTTCCATTGGGATCAAAAATAGTATGACCGATTTCTCCGGCAAAACCATCAGCACCGTAAACAAGTTTTCCATTTACAACTATTCCGCTTCCCAGTCCCGTTCCCAGAGTAATAACTATAAAATTTTTCATTCCCTTTGCGGCACCAAATAGCATCTCGCCTAGCGCTGAAGCATTTGCGTCATTCGTAACCGCAACAGGCACATCAAAAAACTGGTTAACAAGCTCTATTATATTTACAACTCCCCATTTAAGGTTAGGAGGATTTTCTACGGTACCTTTATAATAATTTCCATTAGGTGCCCCTATTCCAATTCCCTTAAGCTGGTAATCATTAAATATTTTTTCATACAGTTGATTAATCTCTAAGTACAATCTTGAAAAAAGATCCGGAGCTCCCTGATTAGCATTAGTAGGAATTGAAGATTCAGAAATGAGATTTCCTTCCCGATCAACAAAACCAAAAACTGTATTTGTTCCCCCTATATCAATCCCCAGAGTAACTTCCTGTTTAGCCATTATTAAACCTCAGGGGCAAGCTGCGGTTTTGCAAAAACTGGAATACTTCCCCTGACTCCATAATAAGCTATAAAGAAATAGCAAATTACAGGCAGAATAAAAGCATGATGAATTCCAATATTATCTGCAAAGACACCCTGGATAACCGGGATAATAGCACCGCCTACAATTGCCATACAAAGGATTCCCGAACCCTGTCCTGTATGTTTACCCAAACCATTTATTGCAAGAGTAAAGATAGTAGGGAACATAATTGAATTGAATAATCCCACAAGAAGTATAGACCACATAGCTACATAACCGTTAGTTAACATAGATACAACCACTAATAATGAGGCAAAGATAGCATTAAAAGATAAAACATAACCGGGTTTTATTTTTCTCTGTACAGCGGAGCCTATGAATCTTCCGATCATTGCACCACCCCAATAAAACGAAACAAACTTACCTGCTTCTGCTTCAGCTAAACCCATTATATCCGGCTGACCAAAATAATTTACAAGAAAACTGCCGATAGAAACTTCTGCTCCAACATATACAAATATTGCCACAGCGCCGAGTAATAGGTGTTTATATTTCCAGGCGCTAGGATGAAGGTCATCATAACTTTTTCCATCTCCATCCGATGAAGAAACCGAACTTGCTTCAATCTTAGGTAATTTAAAGGAAGCAATTAAAGCAGCAATAACAAATAAAGCGGCAGCCAAACCAAGATAGGGAACCTGGACAGCACTTGCTTCAGCAAGCTGGTATGCTGAAAGATCTGCCGAGTTCATTTTTGCAAGTTCCTCAACACTTTTTGTTGCAAGGGAAAGGATTAATAATGAACCAAAATATGGAGCAATAGTTGTTCCTAAAGAATTAAATGCCTGGGTAAGATTTAATCTGCTGGAAGCTGTTTCAGGTTTTCCAAGAATTGCTACATAAGGGTTTGCCGCAACCTGTAGTAAAGTTATTCCGGATGCAAGAATGAAAAGTGCTAAAAGAAAAAGCGGATATGATCTTGTTCCAGCTGCAGGGTAAAAAACTAGACAACCTATTCCGGCAGTTAGTAATCCAATAATAATTCCTTTTTTGTACCCGATCTTTTCTACAATAATTCCTGATGGGAGAGAAACAATAAAATATGCAGCAAAAAAACTGAATTGGATAAACATTGCTTTGGTATAGTTCAAAGAAAAAACGGATTTAAGGTGAGGAACGAGAATATCATTTAAACATGTTAAAAATCCCCACATAAAAAAGAGGGTGGTTAAAACAGTAAGAGCAGGTGTATAATTTTTCTTTGATGAATCTGAAGAAAAATTTTTTGAAGTGGTAGTAATTGAAGCCATTTAGTATCCCTTGTATTAAATTCAATAATTACAGTAGTTCAAAATTTTGTTTGCTGAGACAAAATGTATGCCCGCAATTTTATTTTATTAATAAATCTTTTGTTTGAAAAAATTAAATTCCGCCAACTGCTTCATCTATTAATTTACTGAAGAAGTTATCATTTTAATAATTGAGCTTATTAAAAAGATAAGTAATATAGATTAATTAAAACTTTTTAATTTGTTTTTATTCTAAAAAAGGCGAATCAAAAAAATATATATTAAAAAAGAATGGGGGGAATTAATTAAAAATTAGGTATATTTTTTGCCTAAGTTTGAACGCTGATTATCAATTATCAGGTAAAAGCAATAATTTACTTTGTGAATTTACCTGGTAGAAGTCTTTATGAAGTTAAAACAAGTAATTTATTTCGGGGCCATTTCAACTCTGGTCATTGCATTAATTCTAATGACCTTTATCTTTATTCCTTCCAATAATAACAACGAAGACCAGGGCAGTATTAAAAAAATTTATTTTGCCGATCATATCTCTGCGGCACATCAGAAAGTTATTAACCGATTTAATGAATTATATAAAGGGCAGATTGAAGTTATAGGAATAAATCTTCCCTTTACTAAATTCAGTACAAATGAAAGAAAAGAATTACTTGCACGGTTTCTCAGGAGCAGAAGTGACAGGATTGATGTTTTTTCGGTTGACCAGATTTGGGTACCGAGGTTTGCTAAATGGTCTCTTGCTTTGGATCCGTATTTTAATAAAAAAGATTTGGATAATATTCTGAATTACGCAATGCAGTCGTGCAGGTATAATGATTCTCTGTTTGCTGTGCCTTTATATATAGATATCTCCCTTATGTATTACAGGGAAGATCTTCTGAAAAAGTTTAGTGATTATGATGGTTTAAAAACAAAAATCGAAAAATCTATTTCGTGGGAAGATTTTATAGATCTGAAAAAAGAGGAAGATGGAATGAAAAATCCTTTTTTTTATTTCCAGGCTGATGATTTTGAAGGACTGATGTGTATTTTTGTTGAGATGATGATGAGCCAGGGGAAAGAATTAATTATTAATAACAAGCTTCAGCTTGATTCACCAGAAGCACGCAGAGCTTTAAACCTTCTTGTTGACTTTGTTCATAAGTATAATATTTCCCCGGCTAAAGTAACCTCGCTAAAAGAAAATCAAACATATACGGATTTTATGGATGAGGATGCTCTTTTTTTAAGGGGATGGCCAAGCTTTATGAGTGATTTGAGCAAAATAGAAAAGTATAAAGATAAGATGCGGAATGTTATAAAAGTTCCTAATCCACATTTTAAAAACGGTAAAAGAGTTTCTGTTTATGGCGGATGGGACCTTATGATATCTAAATATTCTTCGAACATAAATGAATCCTTAAAGTTTATAGAATTTCTGATGAGCACAGAAGCACAAAAAATATTATATGAAGAAAGCGGCTACCTTCCTGTGGCAAAAGTTTTTTATACCGATGATGATTATTTAAAAAAATATCCTGATCTGAAATTTTACAAAGAACTTTTAGATAATGGTGTTCATCGTCCTTTTACTGAAAGATATACCGGTATTTCAGATATATTATCTTTCTATCTTAACAGTGCCATAAAGGGAGAATTATCAGTTAACCAGGCTTTATCGGAGGCAACAAAAAAAATAAATTCAGAAAGTATATTAATTAAATAAAATGAACCTGGAAAAAAGACGCTGGAAATTCAAGGAATATCATTTTGAGCTTAAGCATCTTACCGTTCTGTTTATAACTCTCCTTTCATTTCAGCTTATAATAACTTTTATTAATAAATCATCCATTAAGTCTTTTCTGGGAAAAACACAGGATTGGTATCAGAAAGATTCTGCAGAAAATCTTGCAAACCTAACAACAACTTCTCTTGAGCTTTTGCTGGAAAGTATTAATACACAGCAGCCGCTTAATGAAGAAGAAGAGAAAAAAATTACTCAGTCTTTCAATATAATTTTTAGTCAGCAGAAACTTCAGCATAATGTTGGCGAACTTTGCATTATTGTTAACAAAGATGGCAAAAATTATGCAATAGATGACGGGGGAGTTCTTCTTTCAGTTTTATTTGACAGGGATATCAAAAACATAACATATACTAGTCAGCATCAGGATGCGATTTTAAAGTATGAAAAAATTATTAATAAATTAAAAAATGAAGAACAGATTCAAAGCATCCTCGAAGGAAATCAGACCTTTCATATATTTGTTCCGTTTGTTATAAGAGGGGAATTCGTTGGGGCAGTTTATATGAAAAATTCACCGGACTTTTCTTTCATAACAAATCAGATAATTTCAAATTATGATGAAACATCCGTCCTTTATATATCTTTGATTCTTTTGGGTTTACTTGCAATGTATTTTATTTCAACCTACACTGTTCGTGAAAGAGATGAAGCTCAGAAATTACTTTTCCAGGAACACAAGGATAATCTAAAAAAAGAAATCAACTATGAAAAAGAATTGGTTTTTACAAAAAGAATTTACCATACACATCATAAAGCGGAAAAAATAATGGGGTTCATAAAGGAAGATTTAAGATCCCTAACAGATAGAAATATTGATGAAGTAAAATACCGGGTATCAAAATATTCTAATTTTATTTCGAGAGTTATTTATGATATGAAATGGTTTGATCCCCCGGTTCAGACAATAAGAGGCAGCATTTATAATACTAACCTGAACGAAGTTTTAAAATTTATGGTTAATAATATTTTTCTAAGAGTTTCAAGAGTATCTGATGCATACAAGTTTGAACTTAAACTTGATGAAAGATTACCAAATGTGAACGTAAATGAGTTTGTTGTATGGGAAATATTTGAACCACTTATCCAGAACAGTATTGATCATTCTAATGTAAATGACCTTATTATCAAAATAACTAGCTTGTTATAATGAAGATAAAAAAGTATCAACAATTTCTTTTTCCGATAATGGAAAAGGTATTAAACCTGAGTTCCTTCAAAAAGATGAAGATGGAATTAAGAAACTTTTCCTGGAGAATGTTACATCGAAGTCGGCAAGTATATCGGGCGGAGGATATGGTTGTTATATTGCATATGAAATTTCAAGAAGATGCGGCTGGAGCCTTGATGCCGAAAATCTGCCGACAGGCGGATGCAATTTTATAATTAGTATTTCAAATAATAGTTAGTCGTTATGTTTTTAGAAGATGTAGTTAAATTACTTTTAATTGAAGATGAGGAGTATGATGTGCGGAGAGTGCAGAATACTATTAAACCTTTTTCTGACAGGATTCAGATAATTGATATTGTATCGAACGGAAAAGCTGCTCTTGAAACTGTAGCCAGGAATAAAGATAACATTGATATTATTGTTATGGATTTTCAGATTGCCGGCGGTTTAATGGGAGAAAATCTTATTAAAGAATTAAAGGCAATTGATGAATCAATCCAGATAATTGTTATTACTAAAATGACAATAAATATTACTGATTATAACTTTGCAAATAAGCTGATTAAAGCTGGTGCCTTCTGGTACTGCACAAAATATCCTGGTGATATTGAGGAGTTTATTTATCAGCCGACTGATTTTATAATGAGTCTTTTTAATGGCTTTCAGAAATCAAGACTTGAGAAAGAAAAAATAAGATCAAACCAAAAGCTGATAAAGAACGTAGAAGATATCCTTATACAAAAAAGGCTCGTCGGTGAATCAGAGTCTATTCAGAATTTAAAAAAGGAAATTAAAAAATGTGCTGAAAGTAATTTCAGTACATTAATCAGAGGCGCTTCAGGAACTGGTAAAGAACTTGTTGCATACAATATTCATTATACAAGCTCAAGAAAATTGGAAAATTTTATTCCCATTAACTGCGGCAGCCTGCCGAATGATTTAATTGAAAGTGAATTATTCGGTTATGAAAAAGGATCTTTCACAGGGGCTGAAAAAAGAAAACCCGGATTGTTTGAACTTGCACATAAGGGAACAATTTTTTTAGATGAAATTACCGAGCTTCCTTTAAATGCTCAGGTAAAACTTTTAAGAGTTATCCAGGATGGAGAGCTTGAAAAGATTGGAAGAACAGAAAAAATAAAAGTGGATGTACGGATAATTGCCGCAACAAATAAAAATATTGAAGAGGAAGTTAAAGCAAAAAAATTCCGGGAGGATTTGTATTTCAGATTGAATGTGGTTTCTATTTCTGTAGCTGAATTAAAAGAAAGGAAATCAGATATCATTCTTCTACTCGATTATTTCCTGACTAAAATAAGTATTGATATGGGAAGGGATAAACCATTGATTGATGATGAGGCAAAGGATTTCTTTATTAATTATGCCTGGCCTGGAAATGTAAGAGAATTGAAAAATGTTGTCCAAAGAATTCTCTTCAGCGGTGAAGATATAATTACAAAACCGATTGCTAAAAGATCTGTTGGATTAATCGAAATGCTGAGGGATGAAACTGATGATACAGGAATAAAATTTCCTTCGTCCGATGATATTATTCCTTTGAAAACCATGGAAAAGTTATTCAGGGAAAAATATTTCAAATTTGTGCGGCAAAATTCCGGTTCGGATACAGATGCAGCAAATAAACTCGGTCTGGCTCCACCAAATTTTCACAGGATGTGCAAAGAATTAGGTCTCAAATAAATATTTTATTATTCTAAGAGCAGAGTAAACGATGAATAACACTTTACAAAAATTATTTTCTTTATTAGTTATTATTTTATTAGCCGCTTCTGTTTATCCCCAGGGATTTCTTAAAGTTCAGAACAAAAAAATAATAAAAGAATCAGGGCAGGAAATTTATCTAAAAGGAATTGGACTTGGCGGATGGCTTTTGCAGGAAGGTTACATGCTTCATACATCCTCATTTGCAAATGCGCAGTGGCAGATAAGAAAAAAAATTGAAGACCTTGTCGGTACTGCAAATACACAATTATTTTATGATGCGTATCTTGAAAATTATGTTCGTAAACCAGATATAGATGCTATTAAACTGTGGGGATTTAATTCCATCCGGCTTCCGTTTCATTATAATTTATTTGTTGATAATGGTAGCGGACTTCCAAAAGGATTTGTTATTGTGGATTCACTTTTAAGTTGGTGTGAATCTAACCAGATTTATCTTATTCTTGATATGCATGCAGCACCTGGTGGACAAAGTGATGAACCTATTAGTGACTATAATCCTGCTAATCCCTCTTTATGGGAAAGTGAAGCAAATAAAACTCTGGCAGTTCAAATCTGGAGAAAAATAGCCGAGCGTTATAAAGATGAAGAATGGATTGGAGGCTATGATTTACTTAACGAACCGAAGTGGGATCTCCCTCCTAATAATCAGCCTCTTCGTAATATGTATATAAGATTAACTGACACTATAAGAGCAGTTGATACTAACCATATAGTTTTTATTGAAGGAAACTGGTTCGCAACTGACTTTAATGGATTGACACCGCCCTGGGATAATAACATGGTTTACAGTTTTCATAAATACTGGAATCAGAATAATCAATCGTCAATTCAATATCTTCTTGACTTAAGAAATAATAATAATATTCCTCTCTGGCTTGGTGAAACCGGTGAAAATTCTAACGTCTGGTTTGTAGAATGTGTAGAATTAATGAAGTCAAATAATATAGGATGGGCATGGTGGCCGCATAAAAAAATAGAATCAATTGCAGGGCCGCTTTCTGCTGTTAAATTGAATTCTTACCAAACTCTTTTAAATTATTGGAATGGTCAGGGTTCACAACCTTCTGTTGATTTTGCAATGAATGCTCTGATGGGACAAGTTGATAAACTAAAATTTGAAAACTGCATCTTTCGGAAAGATGTTATTGATGCTTTGATGAGACTGCCAAATAATACATTACTTCTTAAATATGCTGAAAATATTATTCCCGGCGTTGTTCATGCATCTGATTATGATATGGGAAAACAGAGTTTTGCTTATTCAGATGCTGACTACCAGAACACCGGAAGCAGTGACTGGAATAACGGATTTAGTTACAGGAATGATGGAGTGGATATTGAACCTTGCAGCGATGCATTTTCAAATGGTTATGATATCGGATGGATTGAACATGGCGAATGGCTTAATTTTACTGTTACTGCCAGTCTTGGCGGATTATACGATTTAAATATTAATGTCGCATCACAAAATGGCGATGGAAAAATTAATGCCAAAATTGATGGGGTAGATGTAACAGGTTTTCTGGATGTTCCGGCTACCGGCGGATGGCAAAGCTGGCAGACAATTACGAAAAATGATATTAGCATTTCAGCCGGAGATCATTCTCTTAAACTAACTTTTCTTAATGGAGGATTTAATCTAAGTTATATGGAATTTGTTTTAACTGCTGAGGGTGTTGATGATGATATCAATTTTAAAAGAAATTTTGAAGTATATCAGAATTATCCTAATCCTTTTAATCCTTCAACAAGAATAAATTATTATGTCCCTGAAAAAGGAAATGTAAAAATATTTTTATATGATATTCTTGGGAATGAAATTTCTCGGCTGATTAATTCAGAAATTGAAAAAGGGGATCATTCATTTCTATTAAAAAGTACCGGACTTAATCTTAGCAGCGGAACTTATTTTTACTCAGTTATTTTTAATGATATTCATAAAGTCACAAAGAAATTTGTTCTTTTAAGGTGATTTTATTTTTCAATAACTGAGAATTGTTAATTAGCAAATTCTCAAAACCGGGATATTTTTAAAAAGGTATTTATTTAAAAAACGATACTTAAATGAACTTAATACTTTTTTTTGTTTTTAACTTCTTCCCAAAAAATTTCCGTATTTATTAAAATAATAATCCTGCTTATCAATTTAATAAGTAAGGATTTTCATTTTTTATTTTAAAATCCAAAATATCAATCAAATCAAAATTTTTTTTGCAATCCTGTATGGCATTCTTTTAGTATCAGCTCAAAAAAAATATAATGATTTGATAAGTTCATTTACTACATTAGATACAATAATAATTTTAGTTTACCTCATTACAACTCTGGGGATGGGTTTATATTTTTCCCGAAAGAATGATAAAAATACAACAGATTATTTTCTTGCCGGAAGGGATATAGGCTGGTTTGCTATCGGCATTTCAATTTTTGCAACTAACATTTCAAGCGAACACTTTATTGGATTAGCAGGTGCTGGTGCAGCCCGCGGCTTAGCTATCGGGCAATTTGAATTAATGGCGATTTTTATTTTGTTTTTACTGGGCTGGTTTATTGCCCCGGTATATATTAAATCCGGGGTTGTTACAGTTCCTGAGTTTTTAGGAAAAAGATTTAATGAATCGAGCAGAAAAATTTTTACATATCTTTCAATTATCATTTACATTTTTACAAAAATTTCAATAACACTCTTTGCCGGGGGAATTCTCTTTTATAAAATTTTCGGACTTAATATTTATTCATCCGCTGTTGTAATAGTTTTAATAACCGGTTTATACAGTATGGTTGGCGGGGCTAAATCAGTAATTAAAACCATTGTTTTCCAGGGTATTGTTTTAATAGCCGGAGCTGTTCTTCTTTCAATATTTGGTTTAATAGAGGTTGGCGGATTCAGCGGGCTGCAGCAAAAACTCCCTCCCGATTATTTTAATATGTTTAAAAGTTTTTCTGACCCTGATTTCCCCTGGACAGGAATTATTTTCGGCGCACCAATAATAGCTTTCTGGTATTGGTGTACAGATCAATATATTGTTCAGCGTGTATTAAGTGCCAGAAGTATAAATGATGCCCGCAGGGGTTCTTTGTTTGCAGCATCTCTAAAAATATTACCTATCTTTATTTTAGTTTTACCCGGTCTTGTTGCTACAGCATTATTCCATGATATTAAAGTTGATGAAGCCTATCCACTTCTTTTATTAAGTGATTTTATTCCAACGGGTATTAAAGGATTGGTGCTTGCCGGGCTGCTGGCTGCAATTATGTCATCTCTCTCAAGTGTTTTTAACATTACTGCAACTCTTTTTACAAACGATTTATATAAACCGAAACATCCGAAAGCATCAGAAAGTGAGCTTGTTTTAATCGGCAGGCTTTCAACAACAGTAATAATATTTGTTGCTATTCTGTGCGTGCCGCTGGTAAAAATAATTGATAAAGAAGTTTACCTCTATTTGCAAAGCATCCAGGCATATGTTAGTCCGCCAATTGCAGCAATTTTTATTTTCGGATTGCTTTCCAAAAGAATTACTGCAAAAGCAGCACTCTGGACTTTAATAATTGGTGAAGCAATTGGTCTTTCGAGATTAGTTCTTGAAATGCTTGTTAAATCGGGATATGTCTCAAATGCTTTTCTAACTTCATTTATAGAAATTAATTTTCTTCATCTTGCAATAGTTTTGTTTGTTATCAGCTCTTCAATTCTATGGTCAATATCTCTTCTTCAGAAAGATCCTGTTAACGAGGATGTAAAAAATTACACACTCAATTTTAATCTTAACTGGAAAGAAATATTTACATTTTCAGGAAGCGCCGGATCAAACAAAAATTACAGAACTAATTTTCTAATATCGGCTTTTATCGTAGTAATAATAATAGGACTTTGGAGCTTATGGTATTAGTTACTCAATTAATTAACAAATTCATTAATATATAGGAGAGATGGTAATGAAAAATTTTCTACTGGCCTTGTTCATAATTTTTGCGGCCAACAGTTTCGTTTCCCAGGCTCAGATTGTTGTAGATGATATGGATTCATCAGTAGCCAAAAATATTTATTCGCTGATAAGTGAGGGTCCGCCAACAGTTATGAGCTTAAGCGATAACCATACTGATATGCATTCCGGAACAGGTTCGCTTGATTTCAATACTGTTATAGGTGCTTTCCATGATTGGGGAAGTTTTGCTGAAGTTCAAAACTTAGCCCCAGATGGTACTTATTTTGACTGGAGTATAAGTGATTCTTTAAGCCTCTGGATAAAGGTTTATCAGGCAGCTACTTTACCCGATAATATGTTTTTCAGAATTCAGCTTAGAGATCAGCCAACACCTGCAGATCCGATTGAAATGTATGTTTATGAAAATGCAGCTACTTTAGATGCAGCTACAGGTTGGTTTAATTTAAGAGTATCTCTCAAACAAATAACTTCGGACAATAATCTTGCACCAGGTGATTCTGGCTTTACTATTACTCCAACCAGTTGGGGTATTGCACATAATAATGAAGTCCTGGATTATGACAAAATTATTAATTATTCGTTGGTTGCAGTTACTAATGCTAATATTACAGATTCTGTAAAAGTTGGATTTGATGAAATAGTCAGATTCGGAGTCCGTGCTGTTCCATATATTTTCTTTAATGGTAAAGTCGTTTCATCTAACTTAAATCAGTTTTTATGGGGAGGATCATTATTAGAAGTTGAAGAGGGAACAGGTTCACAGGCTGGTAAAAATTCATTGAAATGGACTCAGGGTGATCAGTGGTCGGGAGCTGGATGGAATATTGCTGAACCCCTTAATATGGCGGGTTCCTGGGTACTAGATAGCCTGAAGTTTAAATTAAAAGTCCCTGCAGGTACTGGTTCTCTTCGTATGCAGTTTGAGGATGGTACAGCAAAAGTAGGAACAGTTTTTAGTCCTATAGATGACGATCAGTGGCATCAATATTCTTTAGCATTAAAAGATATGGTGCCGCAGGATGGGACAACAGGGTTCGATTCATCAGCAGTAACAGTTTTCCAGTTTATGGGTGAAGGTAATGCTGTTAACGGTCGGGTTTTATACTTTGATGATATGTGGACGGGCAGTCCTGTAATTGATGTAATTGCTCCTGCAGCCCCAACTAATGTTAGCGCAACAGCAGGAACTTTTCTTAACACAGTTCTTTGGACAGATGTACCAGGTGAAACAGGTGAACGTTATACTATTTACTATTCGTTAAATCCTATTACAAATGTAAATGCACCGGGTGTTGAAGTTGCTAAGTTAAATTTTGGTGAAGGAAATGAATTATATGATCACATACTATTAGCTCCTGTTACCAACCAAAACGTTACTTATTATTATGCTGTAACCTGTATGGATGGTGCTGGTAATGTAAGTGTTGTAAGCCAGAACAGCTTACCTGTAACAAATTTAGCAAAAGGGCAAACTCCTGTTAGCCCGATTGTGCCAACTAATTTTGCTGCCGATGGAGATTTGAGTGATTGGACCGGAATTACTCCTTTCAGAATGTTCCCATCAGACGGTTCAGGTCATGTAGTTACTAATCAAACCATTGACGGTGATGCTGATCTTTCAGTACTGGCTTATGTTGCCATGGACAATAGCTATTTATACGTAGCTTTTGATGTTGTTGATGATATCGTTTCAACAGACACAACACTTGCTTCTTATCTGATTGATTCTCCTGATCTATTTATTGGATTGTACAATTGGCATGGTGCCCCTCATACTTCTCTTAAAAGAGGTGAACAGCCGGATTATCATTTCAGATTCGGGAGGAATGCATGTATTCTTGATAACATAGGCGGCGCCAGGGTTCTTGTTCCCGGCCCAAATTATTATTGGGATGAAAGATTTACCCCCGGTTATGTTGTAGAAGCTAAAATTGCTTTAAGTGATCTTGCATCAATCGGTGGAGATAACCTGTATGTTCCGATTATTGGTAACAGACTTCCTATCGATTTCGCTGTTAATGATGCCGATTTAACAGGACAAAGAGAAGGTATTTTAACATATTCGCCTTATAATGAAGACCTTTCTTATCAGGATGTTACAAGATGGTTATATACATGGGTTGGCGATCAATGGACAGGAGTTAAACAGGAAAATCAAATTGCAGATAGCTATGAACTGTTCCAGAACTATCCTAACCCTTTCAATCCTGCAACACAAATTCGATATTCAGTTAAAGAAAGCGGATTAGTAAATCTTAAGATATACGATGTACTTGGAAATGAAGTAGCTACAATTGTAAACCAGGTTCAGAATCCGGGAACTTATTCAGTTTCCTTTGATGCATCAGGTTTATCAAGTGGAGTGTACTTCTATAAAATTGAAAGCGGCTCTTTTGTTAAAGTAAACAAAATGATGCTCTTGAAATAAAATTTTGGTTTCGGAGGCACAAGTAACAGTGCCTCCTTCTTTTAATTGTTAAGTTAATTTTAATTTATCGGGAAAAGGAAATGATTAATTTTTACCAGCCGAAAAATTTAAAAAAAGATATTCCGGATTTCTTTCTTTTTTTAATTGCTTTTTTCCTTGCGTTTTCCTGTCTGATAAAAGCGGGAACAACAGGTAAAATTTCAGGAGAAATTAAGGATGCCGAAACAGGCGAACCTGTTATTGGAGCAAATGTTATTATTGAAGGGACTTATCTTGGTGCCGCATCCGATATTGAAGGCTACTATTTTATTAATAACATACCACCGGGAAAATACAGAGTAATTTTTAGTGCTGTCGGCTATCAAAAAGTTATTGTTGCCGATGTGCTTATTAAGATTGACTTAACCACAAATCTTGATATTAAATTAAATAGTAAAGTAATTGAAATGGACGAAGAGGTTATTGTTACTTCACAACGTCCTTTAGTTCAAAAAGATCTTACTTCAACATCAGTTACCATTTCCTCAGAAGATATACACATGATGCCTGTAGAAAGCGTTGGTCAGATTGTAAATCTTCAGGCAGGAGTTATTGGTGGTCATTTCAGGGGCGGCAGATCTAATGATGTTGCTTACCTTGTTGATGGGGTTTCTGTTACAGATGCCTTTAACGGCGGATTGAGTCTTGAAGTTGAAAATTCTTCCATCAGGCAAATGGAAGTTATCAGCGGAACTTTTAATGCAGAATACGGGCAGGCTCTTTCGGGTGTTGTAAATATTGTAACCCAGGGAGGATCAGATAAATTTCAGGGGTCTGTTTCATCTTATATTGGTAATTATCTTACCAACCATAATGATATTTTCAGAAATCTTGATGATGCAACAAGAATTGCTCAGCAAAATTACCAGGTAACTTTCAGCGGACCAGTTAAACCAATAAAAAATCTTTACTTCTTTGTAACCGGAAGATATTTTAGCGATGAGGGTCATCTTTATGGTCAGCGGATTTACAATGTAACAGATGATAGACCAATTCAATTTGGAAATGGTTTTTGGATTCCAAGGAATACCGGTGACGGCTCTTTTGTTCCAATGGATTCGAGCCGTAAATATTCTTTTAACGGAAAATTAACTTATTCCATACCAAATATTTCCTTTTCTTACGGTGTCTTCTGGGATGATAATGTAAACAAGTATTATGATCATTACTGGTCCTGGACACCCGATGGAATAATGACGCATTATAGAACAAATATTATTCATAGTTTTCAGATCAATCATTATCCTACACAAAGTACATTTCAAACATTTAAATTTTCAGCTAACCTGCACAGTTATAAAGGTTATGTTTATGATGGACCTTTTGATACAACTTTTATTGATCCACGTTACGTTAATCCTGATCAGGGAATTCCAACATCCGATTATACATTCAGATCGGGTGGTCAGCAGTCAAACAGGTATCAGAGACACACAAATACATATATTGCACAATGGGCGTTAAATTCTCAAATCTCAAAAGAGCATAAAATTGGTATTGGTATCGAAGGTAAACTTCATGAAATATTCAACCATAGTCTTGATCTTGTTAATAAAACGGAAGGACAGACGGATAGTTTAAATAATGAAGTTTTTACACCTTGGTATCCTAATGAAGGGGTAATTAGTGATCAGGGTTCTAACGTTATTTATACAAGAAGACCGTATGAATTTGCTGCTTACGTTCAGGATAAGATGGAATATGATATAATGATTATTAATGCGGGTGTAAGACTAGATTATTTCCAACCTAATGCTAAAGTACTTGTTGATTTACGGAACCCCACTAAGAATCCCGATTTTCCGGGAGCCAATCAATTTATAGATGCAAAATATAAAATACAGGTTAGTCCCCGTCTCGGTGCTTCATTTCCAATAACAGATCAGGGAATCATAAGATTCTCATACGGACACTTTTTCAAAATACCGAATTTTGAAAATCTCTACACAAATCCTGATTACATTGTACAGCAGGGCAACAGTCTTTCTTCTATACTTGGCAATCCGGATCTGGATGCTGAAAAAACTGTAATGTATGAAATTGGACTTCAACAGGTTTTATTTCAGAACTTCGCTTTTAATTTAACTGTTTATTATCGCGATATAAGAAACTGGCTCGGGATGGAGATAATCAATACCTATGAAGGATTTAAATATGCAAGATTCATCAACAGGGATTATGCAAACGTAAGAGGTTTTATCATTACACTTGATAAACGTTTTGCAAATTATTTCAGCGCCAAAGTTGATTATACTTTCCAGATAGCCGAGGGTAATGCTTCTGACCCAAGATCTGTTTATAACAATAATCAAACTAATCCCCCTATTGAAGAAACAAAAACCGTTGTTCCTCTTGATTGGGACCAGAGACATACTTTAAATCTTTCTTTAAATGTTGGAGTGCCTGGCGATTGGACAGCAGGATTTATTTTCCAGTATGGTTCGGGGTGGCCATACACGGAAGATATAAAAATTTCAAAGGGAGTTAGATTTGAGAATGGAGGAATAAAACCTGCAACATATAATCTTGATCTTAGAGCCGAAAAAACTTTTAAAGTTTTAGGTTTTAATCTGAATACCTACCTGATGGTTTATAATGTGCTTGATATTAAAAATGAATATGGTGTTTATTCAACAACAGGCAGAGCCAATAGCGATCTTAATACGCAATACGCAGGCGATATTATCGGGTTAAATACACTTGATCAATATGTAAATAACCCGGGTAACTATTCAACCCCACGCGAGTTCAGGCTGGGATTAGGATTTGATTTTTAGAGACTAAACGGAGTAAAATAATGTTCAGGAAAATTTTAATATTGATTGTAACAGTAATTATTTCTGATCTGCTTTATTCTCAGAGTAACCAGATTCAAAACTACAGGAATGAGCCTTATGGTGATATTCAATACCGCAGGGAAGGTATTATGGATGGGAACCAGATCAGAACTTTATTCTATAATAATGGTGAAGTTGGTCAGTGGCCTTTTCAGCCTTCGGGAGAGTGGCCAAAAGGCACAGGGCATTCCTATCTTGATGGTGTTGCACTATTAATTTCATCGCAAATTACTGCGCCGGGAAATAATCAAATTGTTCATCCTCTTGAAACTTCATACCGTGAATGGATGGACAAGGATCCTGTAACAGGATTAATCTGGGGACTTGAACCGGTGCCCGGTTATAGCAATCCGGGTTCTGAAAAACCAGCATTCAATACTGATCCAACTTCGTGGCCATCAAACTGGCCCGCTGCTTTAGGGCTTACACCGGAATGGGATGGATTCTGGTATGGTTACTTTGGCCGTGGCGTTCAGAATTCAGACTTTGAAACTTTTTTTGTAATGGATGATTCAAAAGATAAAGAATGGATCAGACAGCCATATAATTATGTACCTATCGCAAGTGATCAGAACAGGGGCGGCTTAGGTCTTCGCGTAGAAGTTCGGGGTTTCCAGTGGTCTCATGTTCTGGCAGAAGATATAATTTTCTGGCATTATGATATTGTCAACATTTCTGATTTCAACTATCCTACATCCTTATTTGGTTTTTATACTGACTGCGGTGTTGGTGGTACAGATGATTCTGAAGATGACGATGCCTCGTTTGATACAAAAATTGATCTAACATATTGCTATGATGATGATGGGAAAGGTGTACCTGACGGTTGGATTACAGGGTACTATGGTTATGCATATCTTGAAAGCCCCGGAAATAGTTTTAATGGAATTGATGATGACCAGGATGGGTTGATAGATGAAAGAAGAGATGATGGAATTGATAATGATGGTGACTGGGTTCCTTATTCTGATTTAAATGGTAACGGCGTTTGGGATCCTGAAGAAAATGAACCATTGAATAATGATGTTGGACGGGATGGTGTAGGTCCGTTTGACAGACAATATAATGGTCCCGATGAAGGTGAAGGCGATGGTCTTCCGACACCCGGTGAACCAAATTTTGATGCAACTGATAAAGATGAATCAGACCAGATTGGTTTAACAGCAGTTGCAATTTACAGATTAGGACAGGGCGGTACTGGTGGTGGATGGCCAAAAGATGATGAGCAGATGTGGACAAGAATGAATTATGCGAATTTTGATACTTCTCTCCAAAGAGCAAACATAAGCATGGTATTTGCTTCCGGTCCATTCCCATTGAATTCGGGATTAAGAGAACGGTTCTCAATGGCACTGGTATTCGGCAGTAACTTTGACGACATCGTCTTTAATAAAGAAACAGTTCAGCAGATTTATAATGCAAACTATAATTTTTCAAAGCCTCCTTTAAAACCAACGCTAACTGCTGTCGCAGGTGATAAGCAGGTTTTTTTATACTGGGATAATATAGCAGAACAATCCAGGGATCCATTTCTTGGTTTTGAAGATAATGATCCTACAAAAGGTTATAAGAAGGATTTTGAGGGATATATGATTTACAGAAGTACTGAAGCTGAGTTTAATGATTTAAAAATAATTACAGACTCAAAAGGCGAGCCTAAGTACTGGAAACCGATTGTACAATACGATCTTAAAGATGGAATAAAAGGACCTGACCCTGTTGGTATAAACGGTGCTCATTTCTGGCGTGGAGATGATACCGGATTAAGATATTCATATATTGATACAGATGTTAACAACGGGCAGAGATATTATTATGCTGCTGTTTCTTATGATATGGGAGATCCTAATTATGGAACTGCAGGATTGCAGCCTTCCGAATGCACAAAAATTATTTCTGAAGATTTTGCCGGAACAATAAAATTTGTTGATATAAATTGTGCTGTAGTTACACCTAATGCACCGGTCGCCGGGTATAACCCCCCGGAAATATCAGGAGATTTAAATTCGGTAAGTGAAGGAGTAGGAACGGGAAATATTAATTTGGGAATTCTCGATCCACAAAAGATTTTAAATAATGCCGTTTATAATGTTGTTTTTGAATCTGATACTTTATACCCGAAATATCGCACTCTTTCTTACGATATTGTGCGGGATTATCTGGGAGTTAAGGATACTGTATTAAGGAATATTGATAGCTCAGTAATTGGTCCTACAAGGTTCAGCCCTCCTTTTGATGGTATGACATTGAATGTAATAAATGATACCTCCATTACTGTTGTTGATTCTTTGACCGGATGGTTAGTTGGCAAAAGTAATCTTTTTATGTTTGTTATAAGTGATACCACATCCCGCGGGTTACTTTGGCCGGATGATTACGAAATTAGATTTTATGATACCCCGCAGGATACTTGCTTCATTAATTCACCTCCATATTATTCAAAGTTCCCTGTTAATTTAAAAATATGGAATAAAACCGAAGGAAGATATACCAAGGTAGCTGTAAGGGATAATGATCAGAGCCACTCTCTTACTTTAGGTGATGTTATTCAGGTTGTAGAATTTGTTGGGACACAGACTTTAGGAAATTCAAGAATCGTTTGGAATATTACTTATGATCCTCCACTTAATCCGAACATAACTCCGGTAGAACCTGTAAATGGAGATCAGTTCCTGATAACTGCTACCAAGCCATTTAAAACGGGAGATTACTTCACATATACTACAAAACAAGTTTCGGTAAACAATGAACTTGCAAAGGATGAATTGTCCCAGATAGGTGTTGTTCCCAATCCTTATTTAGGGGCAGCTTCATGGGAAAGAAGAAATCTGAATTCTACCGGAAGAGGTGAAAGGAAAATTGATTTTATTAATCTTCCCGCAAAATGTACTGTTAGAATTTATACAGTAGCAGGTGCTTTGATAAAAACTTTATCCAAAGATTCACCTTTAGACGATGGTTCACTCTCCTGGAATCTTGTTACAGAAGATGGGATGGATGCTGCTTACGGTTTATACATTTATCATGTGGATGCCCCGGGTATCGGCGAGCACATCGGAAAATTTGCTTTAATTAAATAGCGGAGATATGAAATGATTAAAGAAATTATTATAAGTTTTATTTTGGTTTTTACTATTGCGGCAGATTTTAATGCTCAGGGGTTTGTTTCCGATGTTTCAAAAAAAGGAACAACCGCAGCAAGTTTCCTTTCAATAGGGCAAAGCGGAAGAGCAGTTGGAATGGGAAGCGCTTTTGTTGGTGTTGCCAATGATGTAAGTGCTATTTACTGGAACCCTGCAGGTCTTGCATCTCTTAAAGGTGTAAATGTTATGTTTGATCATACTGAATGGCTTGCTGATATTAAATATAATTTTTTGGCTGCAAGCTATACCATCGGCGAGCTTGGAACTATAGGCCTAAGTTTTACATCATCAGATGTTGGAGAAATGAAAGTTACAACTATAGAGCAGCCAGATGGAACCGGGGAAGTTTTCACTGTTTCTGATGCAGCATTTTCTGTTGCTTATGCTCTTCAGCTTACAGATAAATTTTCCATAGGGTTTAATCCAAAATTTGTTTACCAGAGTGTATGGAAGATGAATGCAACTGCATTTGCAATGGATCTTGGAGTTCAATATATAACTCCATTCGATGGGATGGTTCTGGCAATGTCAATATCAAACTTCGGAACAAAAATGCAGCTATCAGGAAATTCAAATCTTATTCTTCACGATATAGATCCGGTTAACGGAGGAAATAATGATAAGATTCCCGCATACCTCGAAACCGAATCATGGTCTTTACCTCTTAATTTCAGAGTGGGAGTTGCGTATAATCCTGTATATACAGATATGCATAAATTAACTATTGCTGTAGATGCTTCACATCCCAACGATAATTACGAAAGTATTAATGCTGGTGCCGAATACATTTATAATAATTTTATTTCTCTGCGTGGAGGATATAAATCATTATTCCTGAATACATCTGAAGAAACATTTACTCTTGGATTTGGACTTAGACAACAGCTTATGGATAATGTTGTAATTATGGTTGATTATGCATATCAGGATTTTGGAAGATTAAGTGATATACAAAAATTTTCAGTTGGTATTAATTTCTAAAAAAAATAGTTTGTGTTCGTAATGATATTCCTAAATAAATATTCAATTGTAATTCTGTTTCTTTTAATTATTCCTGTTTCCTGCAAAGATAATTTTACGGATGATACACCCGAAGATACAATAGCAGGCTGGAAGCTTGTCTGGTCAGATGAATTCAATTATACAGGTGCACTTGATTCAACAAAATGGGGTTATGATATTGGTTCAGGCGGATGGGGAAATAATGAGCTTCAGTATTACAGTTCTGATCTTGTAAATGCACGAGCTGAAAATGGAAAAATGATAATTGAGGCAATCAGGTACGGGGACAGAGTACCGGAATATAGTTCAGCAAGAGTTGTAACAACAGGCAAGGGAGATTGGACCTACGGAAAAATTGAAGTTAAAGCCAAGCTTCCTTCGGGGAGAGGAACATGGCCGGCAATCTGGATGCTTCCAACTGATTGGAATTATGGAAACGGAGGCTGGCCTGATAATGGAGAAATAGACATTATGGAACATGTCGGCTATGACCCCGGAAATATTCATGGTTCCACTCACTGCCATACTTATAATTGGCCAAAAAATACACAAAAGACAGCTATTATTAATATTCCGGATGCACAGGATGAATTTCATTCTTATATAATGGAATGGTATCCTGAAAAAATCGATATGTATGTGGACAGCGTAAAATATTTTACATCAATAAATGATGATACGGGATGGGAAGCCTGGCCTTTTAATAAAGATTTTCATTTGATTTTAAATATTGCAGTTGGGGGAAACTGGGGAGGGGCACAGGGAATCGATACTACGATTTTTCCTCAGAAAATGGAAGTAGATTATGTCAGGATTTATAAATGGCAGGAAGCAACTAAATAATTTTTTGTTTATCTGAAAACAGGACAAATAATGAAATATTTTTTATCTATATCATTTGCATTAATTATTTTTATAACCTTCGCAGGTTTTCAAAACCAGCCGAAACAATTCGATCCTAAATCAGAAACAGTAAGTAAAGTTAAAGCTCTGTTATCCGAAATGACACTTGAAGAGAAAGTCGGTCAGATGACCCAGGTTACTATCCAGGTTGTATCTGCAAAACAGGGAACAAAAGATCAGCATCATGTCCTTGATGAAAAGAAATTAGAAGAGGCTGTTGTAAAATATAAAGTCGGTTCTCTTCTTAATGTTTATGATGTTGCTCACGAAATAGATTACTGGCATGAAATAATAAATAAAATAGAAGACCTGGCTGTTAATAAAACAAGACTCGGCATTCCGGTTCTTTATGGAATAGACGCTATTCATGGCGCTACGTATACAAAGGGTTCAACATTGTTCCCGCAAGGAATTAATATGGCGGCAACCTGGAATAAAGAACTGGTTGAAAAGATTGGTGCGATTACTTCATTTGAAACCCGTGCATCAGGAATACCATGGAATTTTTATCCTGTTCTGGATATAGGGAGGCAACCTTTGTGGCCCAGACTCTGGGAAACTTATGGCGAAGATGTTTACCTCGCTTCTCAAACAGGTGCAGCATATATAAAAGGTGCGCAGGGAAATGATATTGGTGAACCGGATAAGTTAGCAGTTTGCCTTAAGCATTATGTGGGTTATGGTTATCCAAATAATGGAAGAGACAGAACTCCTGCATGGATATCTGAAAGAATGATGCGCGAATATTTCCTTCCAACTTTTGAAGCAGGTATAAATGCAGGAGCTCCCACAGTTATGGTTAATTCGGGAGAGGTTGATGGAATCCCGACGCATTCTGATTATCACCTCTTAACAGAAGTTCTTCGTGGTGAAATGAAATTTAAAGGTTTTGTTGTTTCCGACTGGGAAGATATAAAGAGACTTTATACACGGGATAGAGTTGCCGATTCCCCGAAAGAAGCAGTCCGTATTGCTGTTATGGCTGGTGTTGATATGAGTATGGTTCCGCTTGATTATAGTTTTTATGAGTATCTTCTTGAATTAGTAAATGAAGGTTCTGTACCTATGTGGAGAATTGATGAAGCAGTCGGAAGAATACTTACTGTAAAAATGGAACTTGGACTTTTTGATAATCCTTTTCCAAATAAAGAAATGAAAAAAAGATTTGCCAATGATGATTTTACAAAAGTGAATTTACAGGCTGCAAGGGAATCAATTATTTTAACTAAAAATGAAAATAGTCTTCTTCCACTTTCTAAGAATGTCAAAATACTCGTAACCGGTCCAACTGCAAATATGCTTTCTGTTATGAATGGAGGATGGACAATTACATGGCAGGGAAATGAAGAATCTCTTTACCCTCAGGAAAAAAACACAGTGCTTGAAGCAATAAAAAATAAAATCGGAGAAAAAAATGTTTCTTACGTTGAAGGAACTTCTTTCAATAATGAAATCAATATTGATGAGGCTGTAAAAGCAGCAAAGCAAAATGATGTTGTAATTCTTTGTTTGGGTGAACCTGCATATTGCGAAACACCGGGTAATATTACAGATCTTACTCTTGATCCCGCTCAGCTTCAGCTTGCCGAAAAATTAATGGAAACGGGTAAACCGGTTGTTGTTGTTATGCTTGAAGGAAGACCACGAGTAATAAACCCAATTCTTGGTGGTGCAGGTGCGGTTCTTGTTGCTTTTCTGCCCGGTATGGAAGGCGGGAATGCGTTAGCTGATATTATTTTTGGTGATTATTCACCAAGCGGAAAACTTCCTGTGTCCTATCCTAAATATCCTAATGGAAATACAACTTATGATTATAAGCCCTTGGAGAAATTTGATACTAATGATTATGATCCTCAATGGGCTTTTGGATATGGACTAAGCTATTCAACTTTCAGCTATAGTAATTTAAAACTGGATCAAAAAGAAATTAAAGAAACAGATGAAATAAATATTTCAGTTGATGTTGCCAATACAGGAAAAGTGGAAGCAACTGAGGTTGTTCAGCTTTATCTTTGCGATTTATATGGGTCCGTTTCAAGACCAAACAAACAATTGAAAGGTTATGAAAAAATTTTATTGAAGCCCGGGGAAAAACAAACTGTTAATTTCAAAATTAATAGGGATCATTTGTCATTTGTCGGAAGAGAAAATAAACGTATTGTTGAGCCCGGAGAATTCGAAGTAATGATAAATAATTTAAAAGGTAAATTTACTTTAAAAGAAGCAGCAGCAGGTAAATAATATTAGTAATTTAATTATATGATGAAAATTTTTAGAAACATTGTACTTTTTTCCTTACTTCTTTTTTGTGAAAATATTTATTCGCAGAACTGGCAGCTCGTTTGGTCAGACGAATTTGATTCAACCTCTCTTGATTTAAATTCGTGGACCCGTGAGACGGGCGGAAACGGATGGGGAAACAATGAATTGGAATACTATACCAACCGTGAAGATAATTCTTACATCCAGGATGGTAAGCTTATAATAAAAGCAATGGAAGAAAGCTACGGTGGTAATTCTTATACATCGGCAAGGTTAAAAACTCAGAATAAAAAATTATGGAAGTATGGAAAAATTGAAGCAAGGATGAAACTTCCTTTTGGACAGGGAATATGGCCTGCTTTCTGGATGCTTGGACAAAATATTACTTCGGTCGGGTGGCCGGCTTGCGGAGAGCTTGATATAATGGAAATGATTGGAGGGCAGGGAAGGGAAAAAACTGTTTACGGTACTGCTCATTGGGATAACAATGGACATGCCCAGTATGGAAATTCCTATACTTTATCTTCCGGAACTTTTGCAGATGATTTTCATGTTTTTAGAATCGAATGGAACCAGAGTTTTATAAAATGGTATGTAGATAATACGCAGTATAGTGCACTCAATATTACTTCTACCGATTTAGATGAATTCAGGCAGAATTTTTTTATAATATTAAATCTTGCTGTTGGAGGCAACTGGCCCGGTTATCCGGATAACACTACAACTTTTCCGCAATATCTTGAGGTTGATTATGTACGCGTATATCAGGATTCTCCCGCAGATATAAAAGATGAAGGATCAGTTCCTGAGAGGTTTGAATTAAAACAGAATTATCCTAATCCGTTTAATCCTTCAACGACAATTAATTTTTCACTTCCTGAAGATTCCTTTGTTACATTAAAGATTTACAATTCGATAGGTTCGGAAATATCAACTTTGTTTAAAAAACAAATTAATGCAGGTAAACATGAAATTCTTTTTAATGCCGAAAATACTTCAAGCCAGGTTTTATTTTACAATCTTACTGCAAAATCAGAGAATAATAATTTTACTTCTACAAAGAAAATGATACTCTTAAAATGAAAAGATCTTTCATCAGGGATTTATTTTTATTCCTTAACCACATCTTCATCATCGCTAACTAAAAAAATGCTTTTAATAAAATGATTTTTTTTCCTAAATAATGTTATTTAATTAAAGTCATCTTTTTCATTGTTCTTAAATTACTGCTTTGAAATTCGTAAAGATAAATACCGCTGCTTAATTTTGAACCATCAAATTGAACTTCATAAAAACCCGGAGGCTGTTCTTCGTTTACTAATGTAGTAACAAGGTTTCCAAGAATATCGTAAACCTTTAATGAGACAAATTGTTTCTTGCCGATAGAATACTTGATGCTTGTTTCCGGGTTAAATGGATTTGGATAATTCTGATATAAAGCAAATTCTGTAGGAGTATTAATTGATTTATATAAATTAATAAATTCCTGGTTTCCGATTAATAATTTGAATTCATTATTATGATGATTGCCGGAAATTGAAATTTCATTCTGATCCTTCAGGTCATAAAACTTTTTTAATCTTTCATCAAGGAGATAAATTTTATATTCACTGAATTTTTCAATTCTGTCTATAGTGAGCTTAACATTTTTATTAGTTTCATTTTTTATCTGAACGTCAAATGATTGTCCCTCGCCTACACCAGGTCTGTGTTCTATAAATAACTGCTTATATACTGTTGAAAGATTTTCATTTTGCAATCGAATATTTAATTCTTCAAAATTTCCGGGAGGGGCGAAATAATCCATCTCGTCATAATCATTGCTTGCAGTTGGTTCAAATCCAACCATAACTTCTGATGCAAATTCATCGGAACTTAATTTCAATTTTAAACTCTTATCAGAAAGGAAATAAGTCTGACCGGTTGTCTTCGGCAAGCTTGAAGTAAATGGATATGGAATAGATAAAGATGCACGACCATCGGGGTTAAGAAAATAATAACCTTCATAGGGAGCCATTGAAGCGGGCTGCGTAAAATTCCCGCTGAAAGAATATATAATTGCATTCGGAAGAGTGTTTGCATTTCGAATATCTGCAAGACTAACATTCTTTTCGAAAGGATTTGAAATTATATTCCATCCTGAATGAAGAGGGATATTAAAAGCATTTCCTGCTAAAGTAACAGTATTAACCTGGCGGGATACATTGATAGAATTCCTGCTCAGTGCCCAAAATCCTTTGCCGGGGGTAAAATTAAAAGTCGCCTGCCCATTAAACTCAGTTAGATTAATTGGTTCCGATCCATCATCATAAAATACATTCCAGTCTTTCTTTTGTGTACCTGTTATAAAAGTATTGACGGGTAAATTATTATTTCCCGGGATTCCTATTAATCTATAGCTGGTATTTTTTGCTGGATCTCCGAAAGAATAAGTTTTACTTAATTGAATGGTTGAAGGATATGTAGAAGTTGTTCCGGATATTGCAACAAGGTCTAAGGAAATAGCCCCTCCATCCTGCTGGTTATCAAATAAAAATTCTCTGAACCCTATATTAACATTTGAGCCTGCAGGAATTACAGTTCCAATTGTTATAAACCATTTTCCCCAGTTCGTATCGCTGCCAGCGGGATATAAAACCTGTCCCATCTGGTTAAAATTAGTTCCATCAGTAGAATAATAAATATAGACCGAATCAGCAAAAGAAATAACCTGGTTTCTCAGCCAGAAAAAAAGAGTATCAGTGGCTTGAATATTTTGAATAACAGGGGTAATCAGCCATTGATCATTAAATGTCGGGCTGCTGCCGAAAGTGCAGTATGCAACAGCATTTCCTCCTCCGGGAGGAGTTGAAATAGTCCTTGTTTCCCAATTCGTCCCTTCCCAATTAGGGAGAGGTGTTCCAGCAGTTTGCCTGCTCCAGCCGCTTCCGCCTTGTGTAAAAACGTTCCAGCCTGTGGGCGGAAAAGTAGCTGATTCAAAGGATTCAGAAAATGAGGCGGCTGTAATTTTTAATTGATTAGTTAGAGTAAAAGGAATTTTTTCTATCCGCTTTTCTTTCGCAACAGGTACTTTAATTAAATTCTGTGGATATAAAAAAGCGGAAAATAAAAACAAGGATAAAGTTAAAAGTAAATATTTTTTCATTTGGTGAAATCCTTAATAAAAATTTGGCTACTATTCATCACTCTTTACAAAAATGAACATACCACCTTCATCATTTGTATCCTTTACCGCCTGAAGAATCGGTGTCTGATCAGAGTTGTTAGTAACTGCAACTTTAAAATCATTAAAGAGCTGGCTGGCATCCATATATTTATTTTTATTTTCCTTTAACGCTTTAATAAGATAATATGTGAAAATAGAATGATTATCTTTTCCTGCATCCATTACTTCTTCTATTCCGCCCGAGGTTAATGCAAGCCTGGATTGTTTGCGGTAAACTTCTTTATAATACCGTGACATATCACTTGGGTCAAAAGGAATTTTTTCTGTCTCACCACCTCTGAATATATCTCCGGCAAAACATGCATCAGTAATAAGCAAAGTATGTTTTGATGGAATTCCTCCAAGAAATGTTTTTATATCGTTATTGGAGATATAATCCGCAATTGAATTTGATTGTGCATCAGCCGGAACCCAGTATCCTTTATTAAGAGCTTTATTATACTGACCATGACCTGCATAAAAAATTAATACATTATCATCCGGGGTAATATTTTTTGTCAGCCATTCAAATTTTTCAATAATATTTCTTCTTGTAGCGTCTTTATCAATTAAAGTATAAACTTCATTAAAATGGTAATCCTTTTTAAGAATCTCGGCAATTCCTGTTGCATCATTAACAGCAGTTTTTAACGGGTGCCATGATCCTTCATAAGAATTTATTCCTATAACAAGTGCAACAAATTTACCCACGGTAATAAGGTCTTCAAGTTTTCTTGCAATTATAAAAGTATCAATTCTTGTATTAAAGTAACTGTCAGTTGCCTGAACCACAATCGGGTTATCACCCATTTTAAGATAAAGCTCAGCCTTGAATTCCCCGTTATCCGACAAAGTTGCCCGCTGGTTATTAACTTTAACTTCAAGAACTCCGCTTGGATCAAGAGCATATCCTTTTACAACTGCAACTTCACTTTTTCTTATTACTTTAATTCCTCTTGTAACAGATGGTTCAACTATTGTAAGTGTGGGCGCTAAATTATCTACTTTATTATTAATTCTGAATGTTGCCTCGCTTTTAATACCGGCAGAATTTTCTGCTTCAACTTTAAAATTGTTCAGCCCATCCGACAATGAAATGGTAGCAAAAAAATTATTATCATTTAAAAGAGTTGCTTTTATTTTATTAATCATTACCGAAACAACCTGTGAATTATCAACCACTCTTCCTCTTATAGTAGTGCTTGTCTGATTTAATTCGGCTTCCATTAAATTATTCAGCTGGGGTTCGGTTATTATAATTTGCGGTGCGGAGTTTGTCGTCTGGTTTTCAGTTTGTTTCTCAACCTGTTTTTTAGGAAGAAGTCTTCCCGAAGGTGTTGAGCCTGTTACCTGAGCAATTACAGGTAACGAAATAATAAAAGTTAAAAGTATAATTAAAATTTTCATTTTGTACCTTTAAATTATTGAGGTCTACCGGGAGGAGCCGGTATATTTGTTGTCGTTTCAGTACTATTATCTTTCTTTAAAATAAAATAAGCTGCTGCGCCTCCTGCAACAGCTGCGCCTCCAACTACCCATAACCATGGAAAACCACCTTCTTTAACCTCGGTGGCTGTCACTTCAAAATAAAAATCTTCTCCTTCAAGTTTAGCTTCTTCATCGGGTTTAATATTCCAGATTATAGTCCTTCTTGTACCGGCAAATTTACCTTTACCAACATCTCCTGCAACATCATCCGGGACCAATTCAAATGAGGCATCACTTGATCTTTTTAAAACTACATTTACATCATATTCTTTATCCGGATCACCCTTAACTGTATAATAGATTAATACTTTTCCTTCAACTGCTTCAAAGGTTGCACTTACTTTTTCCTGTGAAAAGATGAATCCGTTTATAAGGAAAACAAAAATCAAAGTAAGGTAGATTTTGTTCATTTTATCTCCGTTAAAAAAAACTCATTAATAAATAAATGCGTAAAAATATTCTAATTAAGTTCATCTAGTATGGTTTATTTCAACCAAAACGGGCACGACTGATTTATCCAGGCTTTTAGCTTTAAAAGTTATTTTACCTTCGTACCCGTAATTTATATTTTCTTTCTCAATTCTTTTATCTCCAAGAACTTTATTTAATCTTTCCCAGAAACTTCCCTCATTGTTTTCAATTCTTTTCATTATATCATCTATATCAAGACTTTCTTTTGAATAAAGAAAACAGAAATAAGAAGTGCCGGTTGTTTCGTCAAGCATATTGTAGCTTTCTTCATCCGGAATAGCAACATTATTTTGCCTGTAAGGAAGATAAGCAACCATTCTTTCATTGAATGGAAAAATTTTGTAAGTCTTATATGTAAGGTCTGAGCTTAAAGCATAAACATAAGCAGGTTCATTATTTGAAATTATTAACTCGAATAAAGTTCCGCTTGAATAAGGTTTGTCCATCACAAAATATTCACCATTAAAAGTTGCGGGCATATCATTGCCATCGCTTTCACGGAACTGAAGTGTTCCGGAAAGATCAAATTTATTAGGATCATTAATAGATCTGTCAATTATTTCAAATGCATATTTGCAGAAAAAATCAAAATCAGAATAGGTTACCCAAACATATCCATCTTTACCCCATTTCTTTCCCCAGCTGTTCATTAATTCAAAAGCCCCCTTGAATTTTTTATCATCATATCCAATTACAGTAATTGCATGCCCTCGTGACCAGTTTTTATAATCTGACTCCAGAGGTATCCATAATTCTTTTGCAGTGTTAAATGAAATCGGAACATCCATTGCAATCACAACCGGTCTTCCTTCAGCAAGACTTTTTTTAACATTAATTACTTTGTTGGATCCTTTAGGTGAAATATCCCGGTACTCAATAATTTTATATTCTTTAGCTTTATCTTTGTCCAGAGTGGTAACATCTCTATCACAGTCATAGGCAAAATCTTTAAGCTTAAGTCCACCCTGGTTTTTTAAAACATCTAATGCATTTACAAGACTGGTTCCGGAGTTGCAGCCTTTTCCCTGCCTTATCTGGTTATAAATAAATGAAGGTGAAAATGTGTTGCTGTCAATTATGCTTCCGCTCCAATTATGTTTAATAGCTTCAAGAATTGTTCGTGCGGCATAACCTGTTGACCAGCCTGCACAAGTTCCATAAGGACCCTGGTAACCGGGAGTAGGAGTAAAAGATTTAAGTGATGATGCTGAAGGTAAGTCAATGTAATCGCCCCTCATTAAAGGTGCTGCTAACGGACTGTTAGAATAAAGAGAATCATCTAACAGCAGCCCCAACCCAAAATCCTGTGCCGAAACAGGGATTGAAACTAAAAAAATAAAAAATATCAGGAATAAATTACATTTGTAGAAATACGGCAAATTACCCTCGAAAAATTTTTTATGAATGAACGGTAAAAAAAACTTATACAACTTTCTGTTTTAAATCAATACCTAATTGAAACAAATATTGCTGAAAAGAAAGCATTTATTTAACTCAGTGAAATAATAAAAGTTTCACAGGCTGGAATTAATTCTTTATTAAGAAAAGTTAATGTATTATATTTCTTACACTTTCAATAATTAAAAGAATAAAAAATGATAAAGACATTTACATGCTTTTTATTATTTAATATGTATCTCTTTGGTTTTGTTCCGGGTGATACTGTAAAAGCCAAAATTGCCATACTTCATAAAGCGGGAGAAATTTATAATCCTCTTAAAACAAAAGACAGGCTTAGAGAAGGGGAGATGCTCAGAGTTTTTGTTTTGCCTGTTCAGGATTGTTTTGTTTATGTAGTGCATTCAGGAGATAAAGAATCTTTTCTTCTCTGTAAATCTCAGTTAAAAGCAAAAAGAGATACCCTGCTTCTTCCAAATCCTGATGACTATTATATTTTTGATGAAGCTGGAGTTAAGGAGAAGATTACAATTTTTTGCAGCACAAAAAAAATTAATGAAATTGAAAAACTTTTTGCTAAAACAGAATTGGCTCCATCAGGTTCGTGGAATGATGTTGAAACAAAATTGATTGCTCTTAACAAATCGAACCTCAATGAAAATTCGGATAAACCTTTTCCGATTGCCGGAAATGTAAGCGCAGTTAACCAGGATTTTATAGAAGCGATGCAAATGTTTGTTGGAAAAGGTATGCTCATCAGGAAATATGAAATTGAAGTTAAAAAATAAAAAGGTTCTTAGAAGGATAATTACTGCAAACCTTTTAATTACTCTTTCTGTTTCTTTTCTCTTTATCCTCTTTGATATTCCCTGGAATATTCTTGACTTTAAACTCAATGATTATTTTTACAAAAAAGTTGTTGAAGCAAAAAAAGGTCCATCTGCAAGCAACAAAATTGTTTTTCTTAATATAACCGATGCCTCATATAATTTTTTTGGAAGCAATAACCTGAGCAGGGAATCTCTTGCGAAACTTAACAATTCAATTTCCTCTTTGAACCCTGAAGCAGTTTTTTATGATATAATTTTTCCACGCTCAAGCAGTGATTCTTATGACCTGGAATTTTCAAATTCTATAAAGTCACTTGGTAATGTTTATTTACCAACAGGTTTTCAGCTTGGAGAATCACAGAGTTCATTCAGGTGGGAGCCGGGAGTTTTTTTTGAGAAGCTCCGCAATAAATATCTTAAAAAACCTGAAGAGCATGGAAAAGGAAATCCATATTATGCAATCTGGGCTCTTGCACAAAAAGATGAGTTCGCTGAGGCTGCAATAAATTCAGGACATATTTCTGTAGTTAGAGATAAGGATGGAATACTCCGTCACTTTCCATTAATAATAAAAGTTGATTCACTTTATTTCCCTGCTGCTGGCTTATCTGTTTTTCTTGATTACAGTAAAGTTCCTTTTGAAAAGATAAAAATTAACTGGGGTAAAAATATTATCATCCCGGCTGTTCCCGGAAGTTATTTAGATGAAGATGTTGTAATCCCGATTGATGAGCATGGAAATGTTTTCATTCCTTATTTTGGATTCTGGAGTGATGGTTCATCCAAAATGATGGAAGTGCAGAACCTTATTCAGTACTCGCAAAAACCAGAGTACCTTGCTGACCTGCTTGATTTTTTTGAAGGCAGCTTTGTTTTTATAAGCGATATTTCAGTGGGTACATCGGACCTGGGGCAAACAACAATTGAAGAGAATGTTCCTCTTGTTACTGTACATGCAACTTTGCTTAATGCAATGCTTAATAACCGGTTTTATACAAAATGGAATATTCTGCCGCTGACTGTGATTATTTTTTTCTGCGGCGTCTTATTAATTTCCACAGCTCTTCCAAGAACCAATCTTATCTTTTATATAACAGCATTGATATTAATATTTTTTGCAATCTACTTTGGATACAACCAGCTTTTAAGCTTCAGCTTATTCCCATCATTTTCAGTTTCTGTTTCCGTCTTTATTATTTTTATAGGAATGATTGTAAGCATCCAGGTTATAACATCTAAGGACAGGGCATTTATTAAAAATGCTTTTGCAAGATATGTCCCGGATAAAATTGTTGAGAACTTAATTGATAATCCCGAACAGCTTAAGCTGGGAGGTGAGGAGAGAGAGCTTACAATTTTATTTTCAGACATTGCGGATTTTACTTCAATCTCTGAAAAGATGAACCCTTTGGAACTTGTTTCCCTTTTGAATGAATATCTTACAGAGATGAGCAGAATAGTAATTGAGAAGGAAGGAACGATTGATAAATATATCGGCGATGCAATACTTGCGGAGTATGGAGCCCCTATAATGATTGATCATCATGCCGATGCTGCCGTTGCCAGTTCGATTATTATGCAAAAGAGATTGAATGAACTTAATAAAATCTGGAAGGAGAAAGGATATCCTTTGATAGCAAACAGGACCGGTATTAATACCGGTAATGTAATAATCGGCAATATGGGCTCTGAACAGGTTTTTGATTACACTGCCATTGGTGACTCTGTTAACCTTGCTGCAAGACTTGAAAGCGCCAACAAATTTTACAATACAAAAATTCTTATTTCTGAAAATACATTTAAAAGGATTGACAGTTCTTTATACCATACAAGACTTCTTGATGTTATTAAAGTTAAAGGAAAAGAAAATTCTGTTAAAATTTATGAGGTCGTTGGTTTTGCATCGGATGAACTTTCCAAAGACGATTTAAACTTTTATGATTTATACCGGAGCGGGTTTGAACTTTATCTTAATAAAAGATTTAATGAATCAAGAGAGTATTTCTCTAAAGCATTACAGGTACGCCCAAATGATTATTCGTCTGGTGAACTGATAAAAAGGATTGATAAGATTGACCTGGCTTCTTTAAATGAAAGCTGGGATGGTTCGGTTTCTTATAAGGAGAAATAAAATATTACACAACTTCCGGGTTTGGAAACCTAATTACGAAAGTGCTTGAAGTGCGTAACTCAGGACTCTGGTCCTGAGAGTAGGATAAGGTTTGATATATTTATAGTTCAAAACTCCAGTTTACAAAGAAAAATAAAATTCGTAGCTCAGGACTCCAGTCCTGAGGGAATGTTGAGCTAAAGTTTTTTAGCAGTTCTGTCCAAAGTACTCTCCCAAAGGGATTCCTTTGGAACTTTGGAGGAAGCTGATCTATGTTGATAATTAGTATATACCAGAGTAAAAAATTTTTTTAATTAAGGAACAATTTATGACAGATGAAAAAAAAATAAATATTCTTTTTGAAATACTTACAAGCGAACAACAAACCTTACAGCGCGCCGATCAGAAAGCTTTTACCATGCTTTCTATACTCGGGGTGTTCGCAGTTTTTTTTATTGTCCATTACACAAAAATTCCACCGACAATTTTATCTACTGTTTTAATCTCTGTTTATTTCATTTCAATTATTATATCAATATTTTTTCTTGTGAGCGTTATCTCTCCAAGGATAAAAGATACTGATGACGCAGCATCAGAAAAGAAAACAACCTTGCCGACTTTTTTTGGCGGCATTGTTAAATATAAATCTGCTGCCGATTATGCTAAAGAACTGGGAATTATACTTGAAGATAATGAAGCTACCTACCAGGTCTTTTCAAAAAGCGTTTATTTAATCGGAAGGATAAACTCATACAAGCATAAATATTTAAAATATGGGATTAGCTTTTTTGTGATTGCTGTGGGTGTTGAGTTTACAATTATTATAATGCTTTATATGAAATTGCTTTTACTAGAAAATTAAATTCCCATAGCTCAGGATTCCCCAATTAATCCCGTAGCTCAGGACTCCAGTCCTGAGTAGAAGGAGAAACTCAGTTCTAGAGAACTGAGCTACGATTGAGAACTGAGCTATATTTTATGATAACTAAACATTTTCACCGCAGGAACCTTCCTCATCTTTACTATAATGAAGGTATGTACTTTGTAACTTACAGACTTAAAAACAGTATCCATTCCGATGTTTTAAAACGTTTACATCTTCCACTACAAAATTTAAATACCACAAAGTTTAATGAGATCTTTAAAGAGTATGACTCAATTCTTGATAAATCTTCAAATGCTGTACATTATTTAAATCAACCGGAAATTATGGAAATATGTAAATCCTCTCTGCATTATTATGATGGGAAGGAATATAAATTAATTTGTTACTGTATCATGCCAAACCATATACATATTGTTCTTGAATTAATAAGTAACGAAAGATACATCGGCGACATAATCGGTTCAATAAAAAAATATTCTGCAAGAAGAGCAAACAATGTACTACATAAAAAAGGAGCTTTCTGGCAGGCTGAAAGTTTTGATAGATTGATCAGGGATGAAACGGAATTATATTTTATTATTAAATATGTTTTGTTAAATCCGGTGAATGCGGGATTGATAGAAAATTGGAGAGAATGGAAGGGAACATATTGCATACCATCGTATGAGGTTATTGATTAAAAAAATTTTATTGTGAAATTCTGCAGCTCAGGACTCAGGGTTTGTGAATTCCGTAACTCAGGAATAAAAGTTTTGTTTTTCTGTATCTCAGGACTCCCGTCCTGAGAAGAAGGAGAAACTCAGTTCTGGAGAACTGAGCTACGATTGAGAACTGAGTTAATCGCGTAGCTCAGGGCTCCAGTCCTGAAGAGGATGCGAGGCTGTCTCGAAAAGCAATATGTCATCACGAGCGCAGCGAAGTGATCTATAATTCAAAATCAAAAGATTGCTTCGGTCGTTCCTCCCTCGCAATGACAGTTTTGTACTTTTGAGACAGCTTCTACGATTGAATATTGATAACTGTGAATTGATTATGGTTGTGTTAGGTTTGATTAAATTCACGTAACTCAGGACTCCCAAGTCCGTAGCTCAGGACTCCAGTCCTGAGTAGATTTAATTAAGATGAATACTGGTTCACGAATTCTCAGCTCAATGAGCTGAGCTACGGATTTGAATTCTAACTTCTTGATTTTGTAGTACAACTACTACATTATTTTATTATTGCCGGTATAGCAAATTTTAATATTCCTTAATAGTTTTGTACCGGAATGAGATTTGTTGTTAGGGTTCAAAAAGAATTTACAATTATTTTTTGATTTGCTTGTTGCTAATTAAAAGAAAGTGTTTTATGTTCGCTGGCGTAGAGGGTTTAAATTTGTTAAAGTTTTAGAAAGTGTCGTCTCCGGGAGATAATTTTTTTTGCTATGCTTATATATAATTATTGTCCTGCTTTCGAAACCCTCAGAGCCGTAAATATTTTTTTGTAGGAGTGCGGCTTCATTTCGGGCATTAAATTAATTTACATTTTTATTATTGCTTTAATAATATTATTGAGTAATTGATGATATCTGGTTACCCTTTTCTCTTTAATGAAAACTATTTTCTTTTTTGCAAAGTAGATCACTTCTATCTAATTAACTTTCCAACACAAAACTTAATAAGGGCTGCTTATGATTACGAGATACAATTCCATCTTTCCAACTTAGTGCTTTACAGGGGGTCTTGATTTATAATAACTGTAAAGCGTAAAACTTATCCCGTCGCTATCGGGATAAAAAGTAAAGGAACTAATTAACAATTAATTTTTCATTAAGGAGAGGGTTATGCAAAACAAATTACGCATATATATTTCTTTTCTCTTCCTCCTCACCCTGTTCACGTCCAGCTCGTTTGCACAATTAACGGGAACCAAAACAATTCCCGGTGACTATGCAACATTGTCTGATGCTATCGATGCTCTAAATACAGTGGGTGTTGGAACAGGTGGAGTAACATTTAACCTGGTTGCAAGCAATCCGCAAACTGCGCCAATTGGCGGTTATGTAATTGGTGGAACAGGTTCTGCGGTTTTAACATCTTCAAGTGCTTCAAATACAATTACGTTTAATGGTAATGGTAATATCATTACCGCAAATGCAGGACTTACGGCAGGCGCATTGAATGATGGTATTTTTAAACTTATTGGTGCTGATTACGTAACTATTAATAATTTTGTTATGATGGAGAATGCAGCTAACACAGTTACAACAGCAGGGTCCAATAATATGACAGAGTGGGGTGTAGCATTATTATATGTTACCACAACAGATGGTGCACAAAATAATACTATAAAGAATTGCACAATTGATCTTGATAGAACATACCAGAATACTTTTGGTATTTACAGCAACTCTACTCACTCACCAACAGCTGTAACAACCACTGCAACTGCTACAGGTGCTGCCGGTGGGAACAGTGGATTGGTTATTACGGGCAATACAATAACTGATGTAAACAATGGTATTGTTGTGGTTGGGCCAACTGCTGCTGCTGATTTTAATAGTGTATTAACAATTGGTGGTTCAGTTCCAAATGCAAACTCTATCACTAACTTTGGTACCACCGGAACGTTCTCCGGTTATGCAAACGTCTCAGGAACGGTAAATGGTATATTAGTACGTAACACAACTGATTATACTGTTTCTTATAACACAATAACTAGTTCAGTAGGTGGAGTTACGCTTGGAACGTTGAATGGTATTCAACAACCTGCATTTAGCAGTACACCGACAGGTACGTTCACCAACTCGATTAATAATAATAGTATTTCACTAAAAAGTGGTTTAATAAGTGGTGGAATGAACGGCATTAGTTGTCCAAGTGGTTCAGCTAGCGCCACTTCAACTTTTAATTGCAATAATAATGATTTTCACGACTTTGGTCATACCGTTTCAGGAACGGGTGCAATTACATTTATTACTAATGCCAGTACACATTTTAGTCAAAGTATAAGCAACAATACGTTTACTAATATTAGTGTAAACACAACTGGTGGTGTAACATTTATATCAAATAGCAATACACTTCCCTCTGGTGGAACAAAGAATGTAAATAATAACTCAATCGTAACTGCATTTAATAAAACAGGTGCAGGTGGTACAATAACATTATTTACAGATAATGGAAGTGACCCGAATACTGGTTCAACTAACAACACAAATAATAATAACTTTTCAAACATTACAGTAACAGGCGCTACAACAATTGCCGGATGGAACAATACAAACGGTGGAGCACCAACTAAAAATGTAAATGGTAATACTTTTTCAAACTGGGTTGGTGGTACAAGTTCAATTACCGGTATTGCTGTAAATTTTGATGCCGGATTAACAACTGTTCAGAATAACCTGGTAAGCAACATTACCGGCGGCGGTGCCATTACGGGAATAAGTTTTGGATCGTCAGGTACAGCTGGCACAACCAATGCTTCCTTGAATACCGTACATACCTTAACGAGTACAGGTGCGGCTGCAGTTATTGGTTATTCAATTGGCGGAGCTTCTACAGTTGCAAGAAATATTTTCCGTAACAGTGTCTATAATCTTGAAGCTAACAACGCCGGTGGTTCAGTTAACGGTATGTTAATTTCTTCAGGTAACATTTATGTATATAACAATTTTATTTCCGACCTCAGAGCTCCTGCTGCAACTTTAGCCGCAGAGCCAATAGCTCAGGTTAGAGGTATTAATATTACAAGTTCCTCTTCAACTACAACTGTTGGGGTTTACTACAATTCAATATATCTGAATGCTTCTTCAAGCGGAACGAATTTTGGTTCAGCTGGTATTTATCATACCTACAGTACAACAGCAACAACCGCTGTACTTGATATGAGGAATAATGTTATTGTTAACAATTCTACTCCTGCGGGTACAGGTCTGGTTGTCGCATTCAGAAGAAGTGCAGCAACAAACTTGAATAATTTTGGATCTTCTTCCAATAATAATGACTTTTATGCAGGTACCCCAGATGCTTCGCATTTAATATTTTATGATGGTACCAACTCTGATCAAACGATGGCCACTTACCTGACAAGAGTTGCTCCAAGAGATGCTGCATCATTTAGGGAAAACCCTCCATTTATTAATGTAGGTTCGACCCCATATAATCTTCATATGAATACGGGAATTGCAACACAAACAGAATCAGGCGGTACGCCGGTTTCTTCTCCTATTGCAGTTACTGATGATTATGATGGCAATGCAAGAAATGTATCTACACCAGATGTTGGTGCAGATGAATTTGCAGGAACTGTTTTGGATTTAACTCCACCTGCAATTTCATACACACCTTTATTAAATACGGGTGTTACAGGAAATAGGACATTATCAACTACTATTTCCGACCTAAGCGGAGTACCAACAAGCGGAGGTGGATTGCCAAGACTTTATTGGAAAATTAATTCCGGCTCTTATACCGGTGTAACAGGATCATTTGTTAGCGGCAGTAATTATAATTTTACATTTGGTGCCGGTGCTGTAGCAGGTGATACTGTATATTATTATGTAGTTGCACGGGATAATGCAAGCAATATTGGGGCTTTCCCATCTGCAGGTGCTGGCGGGTTTACATTCGATCCACCTGCTGCCGGAACCCCTCCAACTACGCCAAGCAGCTATTTCATTACTGCATCAGCTTTAACAGGTACCTATACAGTTGGTACTTCATTGTTCCGTAGTATAACGGGATTGAATATTACTTTTGAAAAATCAGTTAAGAAAGTAATGAAAGAAGTTGACGTTGAAGTTCCTGTGAATAAGAAACAAGCAGGACAAAATAATTTGACTTCAACATCTGATAAACCAATGTCAGTTAAAAAGTTAATGGAAGTTGAAGAAGTTACATGGTTTCCGATGTTAAACGGAAAAGTATATACAGGAAATCTTTATGTTAAGAAATCCGAAAATCCTCAGTTGAATTTTCCTGATAATGTTGAGGGAGTTTATTCAACAATAACCGCTGCCCTTGCAGATCTTAATCTGCGTGGTGTAAGCGGTGCTACAACTTTCTCTCTGGTTGATGCTACATATCCAACCGAGACTTACCCGCTTGTTGTTAATATAACAAATGCTAGTTTACCAACAGCTGTAAACACTGTAACAATTAAGCCGGCTGCAACCGTAACTGCTTCAATTTCAGGTGTTTCAGCAAGTGCCCAGATATTCAAAATTCTCAATAGTTATGTTACTATTGACGGTTCCAATTCAGGCGGAACAGATAGAAGCTTAACTGTCGAAAATACAAGTGCAACTTCCCCGCAGGTTCTTGCAATTGGTTCCACAGGTACAACTCCTATTACAAATGTAACCATAAAAAATACAATACTGATTAATGGTGTCAATACCAGTTCAGCAGTTGTAATTTCAGATGGGACTACACCTGGAAATGCAGGATATTTTAATAACATTACAATTCAGAATAATAATATCCAGAAAGCATATATTGGTGTATTTACAAATGGTGTTATTGCCTCCGGTAATGGAAGCGGAACAATATTTACAAAAAATGATCTTACAACTTCCGGTGCAAATGCTATTCGATATGTTGGTCTTCTTGTACAGGGTATGGATGGTGCAACTGTTACTCAAAATACCTTGGCTAATTTCAGTAATTCTGAAAGTGAAGATGACAGAGGTATCTGGGTAGCTGCAGGAAGTAAAAACACTATAGTTGAGAGAAACTTTATTAACGCTTTTAATTATTCCGGTACGGGTGGATATGGTGCTCATGGAGTAGCAGTTTCATCTTCTACAGCAGCTTCAAATAATATTATTAGAAATAATATGATATATAACCTTTCCGGAGATGGATTTGGTTATACTGGTAGCTTCTTTGCTGATAATATATTTGGAATTTATGTCTTTGGTACTCAAACCGGTGTAAAGATATATCATAATTCAATAAATCTTTATGGAAATACACTTAATCAATCAGGTTCATTATCTGCCTGTATTGCATTGGCAACTGGAAGTACAGCAGAATTAAAAGATAATATTCTTGTTAATAATCTTGGATTACTTGGTGCAACTGGATATGGCAGTGTAGGTATTTGGCTTCAGAGTGCTGTTTCCCAGTTGGAATCAAGTAATTATAATGATATTTATGTAAATCCAACAGGTTCTGGTGCAAAGAATGTTGGGCAGGTTGCTACAACAGGTTCTGCTGATTTAACAGCTTGGCAAACAGCGAGCAGCCAGGAGGCAAACAGCATTTCGGGTGATCCTAAATTCAATCCGATACTGATTTACATATAAATACAGCTTTTAATGTCGTAAGCAACAATGGTACTTACAGGATTTGCAACGAATGATATTGACGGAGATACAAGATTAAACCCACCTGATATTGGTGCCGATGAATATACTTATGTTCCGCCAGCAGTTCCGGATCCTTCAGGTGTAAGTGCAGCAGCAATAAGCAGCTCACAAATAAACGTTTCCTTTACACCTACTGAATTAGTTAATCCAGTGGTCATCGTCTGGAATTTAACAGGTGTATTCACTGCTCCGGCAGGAACTCCACCTTCAGTTGGTCAGCCATTTGCGGGAGGTACGTTACTCTCTAATGGTGCAGGTTCACCGGTAAGTCATACCGGTTTAACGTCTGCGACTACTTATTATTATAAAGTGTTTGGCTATAATGGTTCGGATTACTCACCTGGTGTTGCAGTTAATGCAACAACACTTTGCGGTACTGTTGTAGCTCCATGGGTAGAGGACTTCGAAAGTGCTACCTTCCCGCCAAACTGCTGGTCATTAAGCACATCAGGATCGGGTAACTGGGCAAGATCAACATTAGCCAGTGGTTTTGGAGTTGGCACTGCTTCGGCAAGAGCCAATTTCTATTCTATATCTGCTGGTGATGTTTTCAATCTTACTACATTCCAGTTTGATGCAAGCGGAATGACAGCACCAAGACTGAAATTTGATTTCGCCTACGCAGCATATACCGGCGGCGAAGTTGATTCATTAGTAATATATTACTCCACTGATGGCGGCAGCAGCTTTACATCTCTGCTTGTAATGCCGGGTGGTGAGCTTGGCATTTTAAATCATTTTGGGATTGTAACTAGTAGCTCATATACGCCTACAGCAGGTCAATGGACAACTCAAACTATAACACTGCCTGCAGGAGCCAATATGGTTAAGTTTACTGGCATAAGTGACTTTGGAAACAACCTGTATGTTGACAATATAGGAGTTGAAGAATCTCCGAGTCATGATATAGGCATTGTTTCTTATGCATACGGAAGCAGACCTGAAATGAAAACATTTTCAGGAGAGGGTTTAGACAGAAAATTATCTTCTAAGGATGAAGAATCTAAATCCGGAAATAAATCAGATAAAAATCAGAACATTTCAATCTCTTATAAAGTTCCTAAGAATTCACAATTTACAGAATCTGCTCCTGCAAACTTTACTGTAATTGTTCAAAACTTCGGTCAGCTTGAGAACAGTTATATGGTTGGCTGGGAGATAGATGGAGTTGTTCAGACAAGTGTAAATAACACAGATCCTCTTGAAGTTGCGGACACAGATACTCTTATACTTACGTGGGCTTCTCCAACAGGAGGTGTTCATACAACAAGAGCATGGACAATTCTCGCAGGAGATACCAACCCGAATAATGACTCATCAGCAATAACTAACTTTTATGTTGTTCCTTCTAATGTTGTTTGGGGTGAATATTTTGAAACTACATTACCACCGGCTGGATGGTTAACAGTAAATAATGATGGCGGTGGTGCAGTTGCCCCCTGGGGTGCATCTCCTACAGTATTTACTCCATTTGAGGGTAATCAGTATATTGCAGCTAACTACAACGAAGATAACAATGGATTTATTGATGATTGGTTGATTACACCAAATACAGGAGGAGTAATTGAATCAGGCTCTGATTCATTATCATTCTGGATGCAGGCACCTCAAGGTTCAATTTATGATGATTCAATTCAGGTTCTTGTATCTACAACTGATACAGCTCTTGCAAGCTTTACTCTTATAGATTATTTCAAAACTGATACATCCGGAGGATGGAAACACTATGTTTATCCATTACCAAGTGCAGCAAACAGATACATTGCATTCCGTTATCTGATTTCTGATGCTGGTGCATTAGGAAACCAGGGAGACTATGTTGGACTCGATGCTGTTGAGATAAGTAGTAGTGGTGCTTCTTCAACCTTCCCGTTAACAGTAAATGTCAACAACGGTTGGAATATGGTATCAATACCGGGTCTACAGCCGACAAATCAGAATATATTAACGTGGTGGCCGGGAAAAGATCCAGCTGCAAATGTTTTCAAGTACAGCGGCGGTTATCAGTCAGTAACAACGGCTACTCCCGGAGAAGGCTACTGGTTGAAGAACCTTGGTGCGCAGACATACAATACCGGTGACGAATGGCCTGCAGGCGGAATACAGATAGTAACACACGATCCGATAGCAGGAGCAATGGGCTGGAACCTGATAGGAGGTTATGAGAACAATGCAGCTGTTGCAAACATAACCACAACACCATCAGGATTAATATCGGCAACAGTGTTCGGATATTCAGGCGGATACCAGCCGGCAGATACGTTGAAACCGGGCTATGGATACTGGATAAAGCTATCAGCGGCAGGACAGATAAATATGCCTTCATCAGCATTAAAAGGCACATCAAAAATAGCTGAACTGATAAACAAAGACTGGGGCAAGATAGTAATAACCGATAATGCAGGGAGGAGTTATACACTCTATGCAGTAGAAGGTGAAGTAAATCTTGAGATGTTCGAATTACCGCCAGCACCACCATCAGGAATGTTTGATGTAAGGTACAGCAGCGGAAGGTATGCAGAAGATCTGAATAAGAGTATTCAGCAGATAGATTTGAGCGGAATGGTATATCCTGTAAAAGTAAAAGCAGAGGGAATAGAAATAAGGGTACAGGATGAGACAGGCAGAATAGTTAATGAAAGACTGAAGCAAAGGGGAAGAAGTAACAATCAGTCAGAACATTAACAAGCTGAATGTATCGAAGGATATAATACCGGATAAGTATGCACTGGAGCAGAATTATCCAAACCCGTTCAACCCGTCAACGGTAATCGAATTTTCGATACCGGACAATGCAAAGAATGTGAAGCTGACAATATATAATGCCCTTGGAGAAAGAGTAGCCGAATTAATAAACGGCAGCTTTGAACCGGGAGTATACAGATATCAGTGGGATGCTGTGAACTTTGCCAGCGGACTATATATATACGAATTGAGAACTGATAAATTTGTCTCAGTTAAAAAGATGATGCTCCTTAAGTAAAAAGTTCGAATTCAGGAGTCCTGTCATTGATTGATGGGACTCCGGATTTTCCCGCGGAAACGGGAATGACCTGAAGCTGAGATATTGGAGTAAATATATTAAAACTTATATGTTCAAAACATTTATTGAAAGGTGTGCTATGAGAAAAGTAATTTCAATTTTTACGTTGGTTCTTTTATATGTTGTTGTATCCTACGGGCAGGCAATAGATATCCCGATAACGATATCGGATAATGCTGCTCACAGCAAAGTATTAAACTTTGGATTAGACCTTACAGCGACAGATGGAATAGATCCGGCATTGGGTGAAAGTGATTTACCTCCGTTCCCCTTCGGATTCGAAGCAAGATTCATTCTGCCCGGTGGTGTATTGAGTTCTTACAAAGATTACAGAAATGCACCTGCATTTCCGTTTACTGGTGTAAAAGCTCATGTACTAAAATACCAGGTAGGTGATGGCGGAGGTACGGAAATAGATATTGCATGGAATATGCCGACAGGAGTATCAGGACATCTGTATGATCAGATTACAGGAACACTTATAAATCAAACTTTAACAGGTACAGGAAGCTATGCAATAACCAGTGGAGGATTTTTAACTACAGCGTTAAACCTGGATATCACATACACAAACGTAGGACCGGCATCTCCTGGTCCGGTATTCTCAATGACCCCTCCTTCTTTGAATTTTGGTACAGTAGGTGTTCCGGGTTCAAGTATGCTGCCTGTAACAGTATCAAATCCGGGAACAACAAATGCTTTACAGATAGACAGTGCAGTTTCTTCAAACCCTAGATTTACCTTCTCCCCAAATACTTTCCCGATTGTTGTAGCGGCATTAGGTAACCAGGTATTTAACGTTACATTTACCCCGATAGCAGACGGTGCACAAAATGGCACAATAACATTTTACCACAACGCACCCGGTTCACCTACGGTATTGAACGTAAGCGGTACAGGACAGACACAGGGAGGATTGTTAAAATTCATTTCTCCTGTCAGGGATATAACTGATAACTCATCCAATAATGCTGATACAGTTGTATTGAGCGGATATTCAGGTCAGCCATTAAAGGCATTACAGTTCAATGTTCTTGTTGGAAATCCGCAGGGCGGATTAATATTAAATTCGGTATCCAGGGGTGCTGCAATTCCTGCAGGTCAGTTTAATTTCAGCTACCAGATTTATACTGGTGCTTTTCTGCCGGATGGCTCATCAATTGACACTTTAAAAGTTGTTATTCTTGGTAATGGCACAAATGAAATAGCCCCTGGTGGTTCTGATAAAGAAATATTAAGATTCTCTTATAATGCAGTTCCAATTTCAGGAGTTTCATTCCAGACACATAATAGTCTAGCAGGTGTAGTAGGTGCAACAAGCACTCCGGTGGTTAATGCTAATATCAGCACAGGTGCTCCTGAGACTGTTAATATTTATAATGGAGTTATTGGCGTTGGTTTATTAGGTGACGTTAACCTCGATAATAATGTAAACATACTCGATATTCTTTTAATGATTGATTATATACTTGGCAGAGTAACATTTACAGCACAGCAATTTGCTATGGGTGATATAGCTCCGTGGGTAACAGGAAATCCACTTCCAACCACTGATGGTGTTATTGACGTATTAGATCTTGCTGTATTACAGAATATTGTGTTGACAGGTGTTTATCCAAGTGGTTTACCAGTTAATAAAATTGCAACTACACCAGTAGAATTCACTTCAAACGGGTTGAATAAATTAACCCCCGGTATGAATGCTAAAGTAACATTCTACCTTACAGGCGCAGGAATTACAGTCGGCCTGGAATCAATTAAGAAAGTTAAAGGATTACAGATGGAATTAGACCAGCTTAGTTCAATAATTCCACAGAATACACAAATGACATCTGTATTTGACCAGGCAGTGTTTTATCAGAAAAATTCTTTCTTAAGAATGCTTTCATATGATGGACAATCTAATCCATTAAATGCAGGTCAGTTTATTGTTGCTGATGTACCATTTTCACTGGTAAATGTTGGCGATATAACGGTTGAAAATGTTATTGTAGCAGATGAAAACGACGAGGCAATGCAGAAGGTAGAGATAGAAATCAAATACGAAAGTCCTTCTGTACCGCTTGATTATATGTTAAGCCAGAATTTCCCAAATCCATTTAACCCGACAACAATGGTACAGTTCTCTGTTCCAAAAGATCAGTTTGTAACAATAAGTGTATTTGATATGCTTGGCCAGGAAGTTACATCATTATATTCCGGAAATGCCAAAGCAGGAATATACACATTGAACTGGAATGGTCTGGATCATAGTGGAAAACAGGTAAGCAGCGGAAGCTATATCTATAGAATGACAGCTGGTGATTTTGTTCAGTCTAAAAAGATGATGTTCATAAAATAATTAGTTAATCCAATATGGCAGCACAATGAAATAATTTGTGCTGCCTTTTATTTTTATTTGGAGTCTTAAAATTTCAATCTTAGGGAAATAAAATGAAAAAAATATTTTTATTCGGGGTATATTTAATTTTAATTTTTACTGTCAGATTAGCAGGACAGCAGGTAGCCGATGTCCATATAGATCTTTCAGTAGATGATTTAGCAGGCGGCTCAAAGACACTGACATTCGGTTTAGACTCAATTGGAACAGATGGAATTGATGTGGCACTCGGAGAAAGTGACCTTCCGCCATTTCCACCTGCCGGTGCTTTTGAAGCAAGATTTTTATTACCACCTTTTGCCGGAGCTTTGGCTTCATGGAAAGATTTCAGGCAGGCATTAGTAAATCCATATTCAGGAGTAGTGGAATACAGGTTAAAATACCAGGTAGGAACCGGAACTGTAATAAAGATTTCCTGGGATTTACCTGTTCAGGCAACCGGTCTTCTGCAGGATTTATTCGGCGGTGTTATAGTTAATCAACCAATGAGCGGTACCGGAAACTACACCGTAACTAATCTTGCCATTGATCAACTTAAAATGGTAATAACATATAATAGTATTCCGCTTCCCGTTGAATTAACTTCATTTACAGCATCAGTAACCGGAAGTGCAGTTACTCTTAACTGGCAGACTGCTACAGAAGTAAATAACCGCGGGTTTGAGATTCAGAGAAAAGCTGAAAATTCCGGCTGGGAAAGTTTAGGATTTGTGGATGGTGCAGGCACTTCATCCCAGGCAAATTTATATTCTTTTGTTGATAATGACGTTGCAAAAAGTATGTACACCTACCGACTGAAACAGGTTGACTTTAATGGAACCTTCAGCTATTCAAAAGAAGTTGAAGTTGATTTAACCTTAACTAATTATAAATTATACCAGAATTATCCCAATCCATTTAATCCAAATACAAATATTCGGTTTGCAGTTCCACAGGATGGTTTTGTTACAGTTAAAGTGTATAATATGATTGGTCAGGAAGTAGTTACATTATTATCTGAGAATACTAAAACAGGAATTTATTCTTTGAACTGGAATGGTAAGGACAGCTACGGTCATAGTGTAAGCAGCGGAAATTATATTTGTAAAATGACGGCAGGCAGTTTTACTGAATCCAGAAAAATGATTCTTTTAAAGTAAATAAAATTGATTTTAAAGCCCTGTTGATTCAGGGCTTTCGTTTATAGAACAGTTTAGAGGACAAAAAATTAAAAGTTTGTAATTCTAAAATTCCCCTCTAAACGGCTCACAGGTTACAAGAAAGGGATAAGCAATAAGTAAAACCCCTTTCTCTTTTGAATGCTTAACATTTTGCCTGATGTAAAAACTATTTATCCTGTTAAAGCATTATCTGAACAAGGTTTTATTGTACTTAACAAAGATTGAGGATTTGCCGGTTGAGGGTTATTCAAATTACGGTTGTAGATGGTTAAGTTATGAGACGTATTCTTTTGAATTTCAGATTCCTCAGAAACTTCTACACAATTAGTGAGCAATCCTTCCTTCCTCATTTCTCAATCGAAGTAAAAAAAAATATCAAATTGGAGTCTGTATATGAAAAATATTTTTCAGGCAGTTACTAAGTTTAAATACTGTCTTTTGCTGTTTGGCCTCTTTTTATTTCTAAGTTTTATTTCATCATCTTATTCTCAGCAATTAAACAAATCATTAACCGAGGTTGATCAGATTGAATTAAACGATCAGTTTGCTGGGACGCAATTCAGTTATCCTCCTGTTGCACCAACTCAAATACTGAATAGGATTATGGCTCCGCTTAACGGAACATATACAATAGGAACATCTGGTAATTATCTTACTTTAAGTGCAGCTGTTGCTGATTTACAAACTCAGGGAGTTTCCGGACCTGTAACTTTTGAATTTACTGACTTAACCTACACAGATACCAGTGTTGTTATCGGTGGTTATCCTGGTCAGGGAGTTTCAAATCCCGTTGTATTTAAAAAAGCAACTAGTGTTGCAAGTGTTAAGATAACTTTTACAGGTTTAAGAAGTTTTGGTATAAGGGTGGATTCTGCTTCTTATGTAAGCTTTATTGGTTCTACTACTCCCGGGCAGCATCCAATAACATTAGAGGTTGATTCTTCAATTGCAAGAAATACTTTTGTAATATCAAGGTCGAACAATATTAGATTAGAAGGAATTGATCTTGCCGGGTTCAGAAGATTTAGTGATAACAGTGCTGCAAGCGTTATTGCTCAAACTTCTACTGTGGGAAGCACAACTCCCAATACAAATATTGTTTACACTAATTTATTGATCAGAAGGGGATCAACTTGTATTTCTGCTAACGGAATTTCAGATGCAAACCGTGATAATAACGTTACAATATCTTTTTGTGATTTCGGCGGGAGTGCTTTTTCGGAAACATTCAGCTCCCGAGGAGTATCTGTGTTTGCTATTAATAATCTTACAATATATAAAAATGAAATACGGCGAGGAAAGAATTTTGGAATTGCCACAACAGGTCCGGCAGGCATAATTGCCTTTGGTGGTCATACAAATTTGGTAATCTCACACAATTTAATTCATGATATAGAAAAATTCGGGACAACTGCCGGTCAGTCTACTGGAATTCGCTTACAAACTAATGGACCTGGAGTTTATACTAATACCAGAATTTTCAATAATATGATCTATGATCTCCGGAATCCCAATGGTGTAAATGCAACAGCCGTGCAGGGAGCAGAAGGTATTGCTGTTACTTCTACCAGTCCCAATTCATTTAATGTGGTTAATGTTTTTAATAATACCATTCATTTAACAGGGAGTTTAAGCGCAACAACACCCTCATATGTTGCAGCTATGTTATTCAGTACAACACTTGCAGCCGATACTGTAAAAATTATTAATAACATTGTTTCAGATGAAATGATAAGCCACCCTGCTGGCACGGGTTCATATATTTATGCCGATTTTATACATCAGACTTCCAACACAAATATGCGACAGATATCAAATCATAATTTGTATTGGTATCCCGGTAATTCTCTCGCAATTTTTGGCGGAGCCGATTTTGCAACATGGCAATCAAATACTTCGCAGGATGCAAACAGTATTGATCAGGTTGATCCAAGATTTGTAAGTGCAACAGATCCTCATATAAATATTAATCAACTTTCACCTGCAGATGGTAATGCCATACCGGAAGATATATAACTGATGATATAGATCTTCAGGCAAGAAATGTTTCCACACCGGATCTCGGTGCCGATGAATATACTTATGTGCCTCCAGCTGTATTAGATCCTGCAAGTTTCACCGCAACAACAGCAAGCGCGACACAAATCAATCTTACATTTACTACTAATATTAGTGGTAATAATGTAGTGATAGTATGGAATAATACAGGAACCTTTACAACTCCAGCCGGAACGCCTCCCTCATCTGGTTCAGCATTTGCGGGAGGTACATTACTTTCAAATGGTACAACTTCTCCTGTAAATCATACAAGTCTTATGGCTGCGACAACTTATTATTACAAAGCTTTCTCATATAATGGTTCGGGAGCTTATTCACCGGGTTTAACACAAAATGCCACAACTCTCTGCAATGTAACTGTTGGCTCCTGGCTGGAAGATTTTGAGTTGGCAGCATTTCCACCTCAATGCTGGTCTCTAACCGGCTCTTCATCATGGTTTAGAACAACTGCAGCAAGCGGATACGGTATTGGAACTGCTTCGGCTGTAGCTAATTTCTATAATATAAGTTCACCTTCTCCTTTTAATCTCATTACTTTCGGGTTTGATCAGTCCTCGCTTACAACTCCTGCATTAAGGTTTGATTATGCATACGCAACTTATGAAACTGAAGTGGACTCGATGAATATTTATTACTCAACAAATTCAGGAAGTACCTGGGTAATATTATTACAAATGCCTGGAGGCACATCTGGTATATTAAATACCGGCGGCGCAACTTTGTCCAGCTTTATCCCGAATTCTTCCCAGTGGGCAACCCGGACCATAAGCCTTCCTGCAGGTACTAACATGGTTAAATTTACTGCTGTAAGTGCCTTTGGAAATAATTTATTCCTTGATAATGTAAAAGTATTTAACCTGTTGGCTAATGACGTTGGGACAAGTTCTATTAATTTATCTTCTACTTTGCCTACCGGTACCTTGGTACCAAAAGCAACAGTAACTAATTTCGGATCAGCAACTCAAACATTTAACGTACAAATGACAATTACCGGTGGTTATAGTTCAACCAAAACTGTAACCGGTCTTGTTGCAAATGCTTCACAGGAAGTTACATTCGATAACTGGAATGCAACAGCAGGTGCTAAAACGGTTAAGGTATTCACACAATTAGCCACTGATCAGAATACATCAAACGATACTCTGAATAAAAACGTATCTGTTATAGCTGGCTGGACAAATGGAAGTAACTTTCCTGATGCAACTTATTTAGGCAGTGGAGCCGGGTATAGTTCCAGTACCGAAGCGACTAACTACATATTTAGTATCGGAGGTAATACTTCTTCCGGTAATGGAACAGAATGTTATAAATATGATGTTAATGCAAATACTTGGAGTCTTCAATAGCCTCATTACCGTGAGGGCAGAATAATTTTAGCTACTGCTATATCAGGTAATTATTTATATGCTATTGGTGGTTCTGATACAGGCAGTGTAAGCGTTTACCAAACTACAGTTTACCGTTATGATATTGTAGGCAACACATGGTTAACGATGGTGCCATTACCGGTTGCAATTGCATGGGGTAAAGCAGTTGCGTATAATAACTATATTTATTTTGCAGGAGGTCATGATGGCACCAATGTTTTATCATCAGTTTATGTATATGATATAGGTGCTAATACCTGGACTGCAGGGACTTCAATGCCGGGACCAAAATTTGGCGGTGCTTTTTCAATCAGCGGTAATAAACTTATATATGTTGCCGGTGCTGATGCCAGTGTAATTTCAAACACAGTTTATATTGGAACTATTAACTCACCTGCCAGCATTTCCTGGTCCGTTGCTGGAAATAAATATCCTGGTATAAATAAAGAAATCAGTTATTTAAACAATAATAATCTTACTGATCTTTTTCCGGGTCAAACAAAACATAAGAGTGGTTCTCTTTTACCAAGTGATGCAGCAGCATATCCTCCAGGAACGATGTACAGATTTGATGGAGCTCCCTGGGGTAGTGATGGGATAATTGTTGCCGGCGGAGATCCGGATGCTTCTTTTAATCCAGCCATTCCCAATCCATGCTATGTATATAAACCCGGCACAGATACCTGGACACAGAAAGGTGAAGTTCCTACACCTATTCTTGGTGCTTCGTTAGGAACCGTAAGTAGTGGTTCCGTTTGGAAATTAATTGTTGCCTCAGGATTAGGAACCACAGATGTAGAAAACACTACACAAATTTTCCAGGAAGATCTTACTACCGCAACTACCTTCCAGCTAACAGTAAATATTAATGGTGGTTGGAATATGGTATCAATACCAGGTTTGCATCCGACCAATCAGCTCGTATTAACGTGGTGGCCGGGAAAAGATCCATCTGCAAGTATGTTCAAGTACAGCGGTGGTTATCAGGCAGTAGATACATTGAAAACAGGATTCGGATACTGGCTGAAGAACCTTGGCTCACAGACATACAATACCGGTGACGAATGGCCTGCAGGCGGAATACAGATAGTAACACACGATCCGATAGCAGGAGCGATGGGCTGGAACCTGATAGGAGGTTATGAGAACAATGCAGCTGTTGCAAACATAACCACAACACCATCAGGATTAATATCGGCAACAGTGTTCGGATATTCGGGCGGATACCAGCCGGCAGATACGTTGAAACCGGGCTATGGATACTGGATAAAACTATCAGCGGCAGGACAGATAAATATGCCTTCATCAGCATTAAAAGGCACATCAAAAATAGCTGAACTGATAAACAAAGACTGGGGCAAGATAGTAATAACCGATAATGCAGGAAGGAGTTATACACTCTATGCAGTAGAAGGTGAAGTAAATCTTGAGATGTTCGAATTACCGCCAGCACCACCATCAGGAATGTTTGATGTAAGGTACAGCAGCGGAAGGTATGCAGAAGATCTGAATAAGAGTGTTCAGCAGATAGATTTGAGCGGAATGGTATATCCTGTAAAAGTAAAAGCAGAGGGAATAGAAATAAGGGTACAGGATGAGACAGGCAGAATAGTTAATGAAAGACTGAGCAAAGGGGAAGAAGTAACAATCAGTCAGAACATTAACAAGCTGAATGTATCGAAGGATATAATACCGGATAAGTATGCACTGGAGCAGAATTATCCAAACCCGTTCAACCCGTCAACGGTAATCGAATTTTCGATACCTGAGAATGCAAAGAATGTGAAACTGACAATATATAATGCCCTTGGAGAAAGAGTAGCCGAATTAATAAACGGCAGCTTTGAACCGGGAGTATACAGATATCAGTGGGATGCTGTGAAATTTGCCAGCGGTTTATATATATACGAATTGAGAACTGATAAATTTATTTCGGTCAAAAAAATGATGGTTCTTAAGTAATAATAATTTATTCTGGGGCTGAGGATGTTTTTAAATTGTCCCGGCCCCATATTTTTGTTTCATTAACTAAGAGGAGGAAAATATTATGAATAATTTTTTAAACATCACAATTAAAAATCTTTACAGAGTAATCCTCCTATTGTTTTTCTTTCTTGTGCAGAATTCTTTTGCACAATTAACCGGGGTCAAATCAATTCCTGGTGATTACTCAACAATTGAAGCTGCTATTGCTGACCTTAACACACAAGGTGTCGGAGCAGGAGGAGTAACTTTTAATATTGCAGCAGGCTATACTGAAACTTTTAGCGATACTTCTTCAGGAACAATTACTGCTACTGGTACTTCAGCTAACCAAATTATATTTCAAAAATCAGGCGTTGGTGCTAATCCCTTAATTACTGCTGCTGACAGCGGCACATCCACAACTACAAATGGTATTATAAAAATTGTAAGCGGGGACTATATTACTTTTGATGGTATTGACTTACAGGAAAACAGCGCCAATACAACACAAGCAGCCCAAATGGAATGGGGTTATGCATTAGTGAAAAAAGACTCAACTGATGGCTGCTGGTATGTAACAATAAAAAATTCAAATATTTCTTTAAACCACACTAATAGTAATTCGGCAGGTATTTATTCCGGCAATCATAAGCCCAGTGCTACTGTACCATCATTAACCTTAGTTGATTCACTTGGAACGATGAGTCATTGCAAATTTTATAATAATACAATTTCAAATGTTGTTTGGGGAATTAAAATTAACGGCTCAACAAATTCTGCATTTTATGATAAATTTAATGAGATTGGTGTTGACGGTGGAAACACTATTTCAAATTATGGAGGTGGTTCAACTTCAACTTACGGTATGGAAATACAATATCAGGACTATTTAAGGATTGAAAATAATATAGTTAATAATGGAAGCGGTTCCGGACAGACAGGTGCTCTTTACGGTATCAGAACTGGTTCAGGAACTAATTCAAATGTCGATATTTATAATAACACGGTTACACTTACTCAAGGTGGTACCAGTATTATGTATGGAATAACTAACTCAATGGGAACTTCGGGAGTAGATAATACCGTTAATATTTATGGCAACACGATTGAGAATTGTTCGCAACCGAATTCAACAAGCAATACAGTATGGTTAATTTATAATCTTGCCAGTGTATACAATCTAAATATTTACCGGAATGTCATAAAAAATAATACTAAAAGTGTCGGTACCGGAACGATGTATTGTATTTATGACAGTCCAACCTCACCCCCTGTTAATACAAAAATTTATAGTAATCAGATCTATAACAATTTATCTGCCGGTCCTATTTATGGCATCTATATTAATAATGGGGCAGATAACTCAATTTATAAAAATGATATTTACAACCTCAGTTCGACAAGCACTACAACTTCACAGGTTGTTTCGGGTATTACAGTTGCTTCAGGTCCTATTAATACTTACATATCTAATAATTTTATTTCTGATCTTAAAGCATCTGGTAGCGCAGATTCTGTTGCTGCTATACGTGGTATTAACATTACCAGCACAACTGCGGGTTCCAGCATCGGCTTGTACTTTAATACTATTTTCCTGAATGCGGTTTCGGGTGGTACAAATTTCGGAACAGCCGGTATCTACCACACATATAGTTCAACTGCAACTAATGCTACACTTGACATGCGGAATAACATTGTAGTTAACCTTTCAACCCCAAACGGAACAGGAAAAACAGTTGCTTTCAGACGTAGCGCGGCAACAAATCTTAATAATTATTCAACCCTTTCGAATAATAATTCTTTTTATGCAGGCACCCCAGGTGTACATAATGTTATTTACTGCGATGGTACCAATGCTGATGCAACAATGATAGATTTTATTTCCCGTGTTGCTCCAAGGGAAACAAGCTCGTTTACTGAAAACGTTCCGTTTATTAACGGTACAACAGCTCCGTACGATTTGCATGTTAAGAATAATGTCGGCACACAAACAGAGAGCGGCGGTATACCGGTTTCATCACCTGATAATTATTGCAGATGATTTTGATGGAGATTTAAGGAATATTACTACACCGGATGTTGGAGCTGATGAATTTAACGGGATAGCGCAAGATCTTACACCTCCTTTTATCGGTTACACGCCCTTAGCTCATACTACTTCAACAAGTAATGTAACATTAACTAATGTTTCTATTACGGATGGCAGCGGAATAAATACAACCGCGGGAACTGCCCCGAGAATTTATTTTAAAAGATATTCCGATAACAACACATTTGTCGATAACACATCGGGAACCAATGGTTGGAAATATACCGAAAGCAGCACCGGATCATCTCCTTTTGATTTCGTAATTAATTATTCTTTACTTTTCGGAGGTTCTGGAGTTACTGGCGGAGATACTGTTCAGTATTTTGTTGTTGCACAGGATCTTGCCGGCACTCCAAATGTAGGAATTGGTGACGGAACATTTGCATCGGCACCTTCTTCTGTTAATCTAACACCTTCAGCGTTTCCAATTAGCGGTTCAATTAATTTTTATAGAATAATAAAGGTTCTTAGTGGAACTGTTACTGTTGGTACTGGTGGAAATTATACTTCGCTTACCGGGGACCATGGCTTATTTGTAACGATGAATGAAAATATTGTAGGAGGGAATGTTGTTGCGCAGGTTATAAGTGATGTTACAGAAACAGGTACTAACACCCTCGATCAATGGACTGAACAGGGAGCCGGGAATTATACATTAACCGTTCAACCAAATTCGGCAGTGGTAAGAACATTATCAGGTTCCTATGCAGATGGTCTTATTCGTTTGAATGGTTCCCACAGAGTAATTTTTGACGGACGATTTAATGGTTCCGGTCGCTACCTGACATTTGAAAATACTAATGCTGCTTCAAATACTGCTGCATTTCGGTTCCTGAGTCTTGGTGCAGGGCAAGGTTGTTCTGATATTACTGTCAGGAATTGTAACATTAAAGGAGGTGGTAATACTTCGGCTAACAAATTCGGGATATTTTTAGGTAGTTCAACCGGTACTTTAACCACCGGGAACAGCGGCGGTGCAGATTTCGATAACATTTCAATTTTAGAAAATCAAATCTCAAATTGCCGCAATGGCTTATGGGCCAGAGGAACAAGTACCGATCAAATGACCGGCTTCATCGTTTCTGGAAATAAAATTGGTTCCGATATCGTGAACGAATCCGTTACCGAATATGGAATCTACCTGGGTTATGCTGATGCACCGCAGGTTACTTATAATGAAGTTTATAATTTCTATTATGATGTAAGTAAATGGGCAATCTATTTTGTAAGCAATATTAATAATGCGGTTGTAAGCAAAAATAAAATACATGATATAGATCAGCCTGGTACGTCCGGTTATAACTCTCTTGGTATTTATTTTTCATCGGGTACCGGTTGTACTGATAATCAGATTGATAACAACATGATTTACAATCTTAATACTTACGGCAATACTTCGATGTATCTTGTAGGTATAAGAATAGTTGGCGGCACCAATTACAAAATATATTATAACTCTGTCAGTATGACCGGTGCATTTGGAAATACTGCTACAGGCATTGTTTCGTCCTGTCTTTATATTTCTACTGCAACTACAAATGCGGATATAAGGAATAATATTTTCTTAAATACCAGGACAGGAAATAATCCCAAAAACTATACAGTATATTCTGTGGGTACCACTACATTCCTGGATATTAATTATAACGATTACTATTCAACAGGAGACGTTTTTGGCTATTTCGGCGCTGATATTGCAAACTTCAATGATTGGAAAACCACGGTAGGACAGGATGCAAAATCTTTTAACGTCGATCCGATGTTTACAAGCAATACAGATCTACATATAAATTCCGGATTAACTCCCACAGAGTTGGAATCCGGTGGTATAGCTATAAGTGGTTTAAATACAGATTTTGACGGCGATGTCCGCCCTGGTCCTGCCGGTTCGGTAAATGGCGGAGCTACTGCACCTGATATCGGCGCAGATGAATTTGATGGAGTACCTGCAGGGGAATCAACTTTCCAGCTTTCCGTCAATATTGCGGACGGTTGGAATATGGTATCAATACCAGGCTTACATCCAACCAATCAGCTCGTATTAACGTGGTGGCCGGGAAAAGATCCATCTGCAAGTATGTTCAAGTACAGCGGTGGTTATCAGGCAGTAGATACATTGAAAACAGGATTCGGATACTGGCTGAAGAACCTTGGCTCACAGACATACAATACCGGTGACGAATGGCCTGCAGGCGGAATACAGATAGTAACACACGATCCGATAGCAGGAGCAATGGGCTGGAACCTGATAGGAGGTTATGAGAACAATGCAGCTGTTGCAAACATAACCACAACACCATCAGGATTAATATCGGCAACAGTGTTCGGATATTCAGGCGGATACCAGCCGGCAGATACGTTGAAACCGGGCTATGGATACTGGATAAAGCTATCAGCGGCAGGACAGATAAATATGCCTTCATCAGCATTAAAAGGCACATCAAAAATAGCTGAACTGATAAACAAAGACTGGGGCAAGATAGTAATAACCGATAATGCAGGAAGGAGTTATACACTCTATGCAGTAGAAGGTGAAGTAAATCTTGAGATGTTCGAATTACCGCCAGCACCACCATCAGGAATGTTTGATGTAAGGTACAGCAGCGGAAGGTATGCAGAAGATCTGAGTAAGAGTATTCAGCAGATAGATTTGAGCGGAATGGTATATCCTGTAAAAGTAAAAGCAGAGGGAATAGAAATAAGGGTACAGGATGAGACAGGCAGAATAGTTAATGAAAGACTGAGCAAAGGGGAAGAAGTAACAATCAGTCAGAACATTAACAAGCTGAATGTATCGAAGGATATAATACCGGATAAGTATGCACTGGAGCAGAATTATCCAAACCCGTTCAACCCGTCAACGGTAATCGAATTTTCGATACCTGATAATGCAAAGAATGTGAAGCTGACAATATATAATGCCCTTGGAGAAAGAGTAGCCGAATTAATAAACGGCAGCTTTGAGCCGGGAGTATATAGATATCAGTGGGATGCTGTGAACTTTGCCAGCGGACTATATATATACGAATTGAGAACTGATAAATTTGTCTCAGTTAAAAAAATGATGCTGATGAAATAAATTTCATCTTTTTTAAATAGTTAAACTGCAAAGCCGGTTACTTAAAACAGGTTAGCCGGCTTTGTTTAGATTTTTACAGATTAAAAGGGAAAATATTGTTGTTATGAAAAATCTTTTGTTAATGCTCATCCTGTTCATTAGTTCGGTTTTTATAAACGCACAGCAGAATGTATGGACAGATGTTTCTGAAGCTCAGATTACTCAAGTTGGGGAGCGTTACATAATACCAGATCATTATCGTACCTTAAGATTAAATCTTGGTGAGGTAAAATCTATCCTTCAATCAGCCCCAATGGAATTTACTGCGGATGTGCTTGAAGAAAAAACTATTATTTTACTCCCGATGCCGGATGGCACCTTTCAGAAATTCAAATTCTGGGAATCGCCTACTATGTCTCCCGAGCTTCAGACTAAGTATCCTGAAATAAGAACTTATACGGGACAGGGGATTGATGATCCTTATGCAACTTTAAAGCTGGATCTTACACCACTTGGTTTTCACGCACAAATACTTTCTCCAAATGGAAGTGTATTTATTGATCCTTATACTTTAAAAGATTTTAATAATTATTTATCCTACTATACAAAAGATTTTCATAAAGATGATGGCTTCGTTTGCGAAGTTGGGCAAAGTGATTTATTACCTGAAACTGACTATACAATTGAAACACCCACTGGGCCGCAGCTTAGAACATACAGGCTGGCTGTTGCAGCAACAGGCGAGTATACTGCTTTTTTTGGGGGAACCGTTACTTTAGGATTGGCAGCAGTTACAACAAGTGTTAACAGGGTTAATGGAGTATATGAAAAAGAAGTTGCCGTTAGGATGGTGCTTATTGCAAATAATAATCTTATAATCTATACTAATTCATCAACCGATCCCTATACAAATGGTAATGGCAGTACAATGCTTGGTCAAAATCAAACTAATATTGATGCAGTAATTGGTACTGCAAATTATGATATAGGGCATGTATTCAGTACAGGTGGGGGCGGAATTGCAGGATTAGGGGTTGTTTGCAGGGCTGGTCAAAAAGCTCGTGGTGTTACCGGTTCTTCTTCACCCGTTGGAGACCCTTATGATATAGATTATGTTGCTCATGAAATGGGCCATCAATTTGGTGCGAACCATACATTTAATAGTGTCACAAGTAATTGCGGGGGAGGGAACAGAAATGCATCTACTGCTTACGAGCCAGGCAGCGGTACAACAATTATGGCTTATGCCGGTATTTGCGGCGCCGATGATCTTCAGCCTCACAGTGATGCTTATTTTCATACAATAAGCTTTGATGAAATAGTTGCATATACAACAACAGGACTTGGGAATGGCTGTCCAGTTATAACAAATACTGGCAATGGTGCTCCAATAGTATCAGTTCCAACGGGAGGATTTACTATTCCAAAGAGCACTCCATTTGCTCTCACAGGTTCGGCAACAGATCCTAATAATGATGTCCTTACTTATTGCTGGGAAGAATTTGATCTTGGACCGGCAGGCTCTCCAAATTCACCTTCAGGCAATGCACCAATTTTCAGAAGTTTTACAGGTGTTGCTTCTCCGACTAGAATTTTTCCTAAGTTATCGGATATTTTAAATAACACACAAACAATTGGTGAGATACTGCCAAGTTATACTAGATCACTAACCTTTAGACTTACAGTGAGAGATAACAAAGCCGGCGGCGGTGGGGTAAATTATAACACCAGCACTTTTTCTTTTAATGTTGACGGAAATTCAGGACCTTTTCTAGTGACTTCGCCAAATACCAATGTTTCATGGACTGGAAACACACAACAAACTGTTACCTGGAATGTTGCCAGCACATCATCTTCACCAGTTAACTGTTCTAATGTTAAAATACTTCTATCTACAGATGGTGGAAATAATTTTAATACAGTTATCCTGGCAAGCACTCCAAATGATGGTTCTGAATTAATTACATTGCCGAATTTACCTACTTCACAGGCAAGAATAAAAGTTGAAGCTGTCGGGAATATTTTCTTTGATATTTCGAATTCAAATTTTACAATTATAAATAACCCGGGTGTTTCCAACCCTGGTTCCTTTAATGCTTCTTCTGTAAGTGCAACACAAATCAATCTTTCTTTTACACCTAACGGGAATAATAATAATGTGGTTATTGTATGGAACAACACGGGAACATTTACAACTCCTGCTGGTTCACCGCCCTCGGTAGGAAGTTCATTTGCGGGCGGCACATTGTTATATAACGGTCTTTCGTCACCGATCAATCATACCGGGTTAACTCCATCATCAGATTATTTTTATAAAGCATTCTCATATAATGGTTCAAATTACTCATCAGGTATAACTGCCAATGCAAGTACATCTGTTTTAACAGATTTTACAGTGGGGTTAAATGTTAGTGATAATTGTACCAATTCATCCCATTTAATTTTTGGCACTGCTCCAGGGGCAACTAATTGTTTTGACCCTGGATTAGATGAGTCGGCTCCGCCGCTTCCCCCTACCGGCGCTTTTGACGGAAGATTTATTAGTTGCAGCGAGGGATTATTTACAGATATACGTGGGACTAATTATAACAGTGAAAGAGTTTGGGATTTATATTATCAGCCTGCAGAAAATTGTAGCCCTATAACTTTAGACTGGGACCCCGCATTTTTACCCGACAGTGGTTATTTTCATCTTCTTGATCCCTTCCTTGGTACTCTTGTTAATGTAAATATGAGAAGTGCAAATAATTTTACCGATATAGCTGGTTATGGTCATCTTCAGATAAAATATAATTATAATTTTTGTACAAAATTTACGATTAACGCTTCCTGGAATATGTTAAGTCTTCCTGTTGGAGTTATTGATGCTAATTATTTAACGCTTTTTCCTAATGCAGTACACGGAACATTATATGGTTATTCAGACGGATATTTTTCAACCGAAACAGTCGCAACAGCATCTGGCTATTGGTTGAAGTTCCCCGGAGCAGAATTTGCAGAAGTGTGCGGTGAGGATATCACAGAAGCAGCAATTAATTTGAATGCCGGCTGGAATATTATTGGAGGACCAAATTGTAATGTTCCTCTTGAAGATGTTATGGATCCGGGAAATATTATTGTCCCCGGTTCTTTGTATGGATACTCTGGTGGCTATGTCAATTCAAATTCTGTTGATGCAACAAAAGCTTATTGGATTAAAGCAGCTTCAGCAGGTACAATAACCATAAGTTGTGGAACTTTGATTGCAAAGAAAAATAGCTATTTAATTATTCCATCTGATGTTTTTTCTGGTTTTAGTAAAGTTACGATAAGCGATGCAGGGAAAAACATTCAGACCCTATACTTTAATGGAAAGCTGAATGAGAACGTTAATTTTGAAAGTTTTAGTCTCCCGCCACTACCTCCGCCAGGGGGTTTTGATGCAAGGTTAAAAGGCAATTTCAGATTGACCGAGAACGATGAAGCTGAAATTCATATCCAGGCGTCTCAATATCCACTTTATGTAAATATAGAGGGTCTTAATTCCAGAGAAGAATTTAATCTCATTGAATTAGTAAACGGAGTTGAAATAGCTTCTCATAAAATTGAAAATGGATCAAAAATATCAATTACGAATCCAGATGTTTCTATTCTAAAAATTATTAAAACCGAAGAATTACCTTCGGCTTATTATCTTGAACAAAATTACCCCAATCCATTTAACCCGAACACAACTATAGAATTCTCATTACCAGAAAATACAAGTAACGTGAGACTCTCTATATACAGTACTTTGGGAGAGAAAATTATTGAACTTGTAAATACATCGTTAGAAGCAGGAATGTATCAATATCAATGGAATGCAGGCAGTGCTGCAAGCGGAATATATTTTTACGAGTTAAAAGTGAAGTCCACATCAGGAAGTTTTGTCTCTATGAAAAAGATGATTTTATTAAAGTAAGAAATTTAATGTGGAAAAATTGATTCTCTAAAACTGAAAAACATATAATAAAAATAAGAATGAAGAAAAAATCTATTATAGTCCCGGCGCTGATTTTCATTGCCGTTGTTTCAATTTTTGGTTTCAAATTTCAGGAATCTGCTTTCACTGATTTTTATTACTACCAGGGAAAACCTTTTAAGCTCATTCAAATACCTGATGCAATTTTTCTTGAGTTAGATGAAAATGTGACCGAAACTTTATTTAATAATTTGTTGTCTGAATTTCCTGCTTTGTATGTCAAGCAAACATTTTCCCTTGTAAATAAAAAAGATTTTATTTATGTCCATGAAAACCTGGATAATGATGGAATTCAGAATTTAATAAAAAAGTTAAACAGTAAAACAATTGTAGTAAATGCTTCTCCTGTTTTCAAATTACCGGATGGGAAAGGCAGTTCTAAAGTTATGATTGGGGTTGAAAAAGAAATTATTGCACAATTTAAACCGGTTATATCCAGCGCTGAAATTAATTCTTATTTAATTCAAAAAGGAATGTCAATTGTTCAGCAATTTGATTTGAGCGGAGGGGAAACTTATTTAATTAAAATTCCAGAAGATCAATATTCAATTGACTATGCAAATGAACTTTATTTAACAGGGCTTGTGAATTATTCTGAACCAAATCTTTTTTTTACTAACCTGTTACAAGTACCTAACGACCCTCTGTTTACACAACAATGGGCCCATAAAAATACAGGTAATAATATTCCGGGGGGAGTTGTAGGAATATCGGGCTGTGATATGAGAACAGATAGTGCCTGGGGAATTTCCATGGGAAGTCCAAATGTAATTGTATCTATTGTAGATACTGGTATAGATACGCTTCATGAAGATTTAAGCAGCAGAATTATTAACGGGCTTAGTATTGATACTTATAATAATTTACCTTATGCCTGGGATGATTATAATCATGGAACTGCCTGTGCCGGAATAGTTGCCGCAACAGGGAATAATAATATTGGTGTTATCGGAGTTGCTCCTGAGAGTAGAATTTTTGGAGTGAAAATTTTTAATTCTGCGGGAAGTACAAACTCAACTGCTATAATTAATGGTTTGATTGCTGCCTGGCAAAGAGGTTCGTGGGTAAGCAGCAATTCCTGGGGAGGCGGCTCTCCTGTTACTGCTGCAGATAATGCTATTAGCGATGGTGTTAATTTTGGAAGGAATGGTAAAGGTGTTATCTGGTCTTTTGCAGCAGGAAATGATAACTCATCTCTTAGCTGGCCATCCACAAATACGAATGTTCTTTCGGTTGGTGGTCTCGCCCCATGTAATCAGCGGAAAAGTCCTTCTAGCTGCGATGGTGAAACCTGGTGGGGAGCGAACTACGGGACAGGATTGGAAATTGTTGCGCCTGCAGTTAAAATTTATACAACTGATAGAAGCGGGTCAGTGGGTTATACAACTGGTAACTATGTCTCTGATTTTAATGGAACTTCTTCAGCTACACCTAATGCTTCTGGAGTTGCAGCTCTTATATTGTCGGTAGATTCCAGTTTAACCTGGCAACAAGTAAGAGAAAGAATTTGCCTTACAGCTGATAAAGTTGGCAGCTATACATATAACCAACCTGGTCAATTAGGGTTAGGTGGTTGGAACAACGAAATGGGTTATGGAAAAATTAATGCGTATGAGGTTCTTAAACAAACAGTTTTAATGATGGGTCCTTCAATTACTCATACGGCTTTACCAAATACTGAACAAACGACAGGAAATTATGTTGTGAATTGTTCAATTACTCCTAATGGCTCTCCATTAAATTTATCTGAAATCAAATTGCTGTGGTCAAAGAATAGTGTTTCAATAACCGATAGCATAATAATGAATAATACCGGCGGAAATAATTTTACCGGTAATATTCCAAGTACAGGCACTGGGTTATACAGGTACTATATAAAATCAAAAGACAATCTTAACAGAACAACAACAAGCCCTTTAAGCGCACCTGCAAATGTTTACTCATTTTCTGCAATAATGGATGTTACTCCTCCTGTTATTACACATACACCAATTTCAAATACTGCGCAAACCAGATGGCCGATTAATGTTTCTGCATCAGTTACGGATAGTATTGGAGTTCAGTCAGTTCAATGTGAATTCAGAGTTAACAGCGGCGCAATAAATACTTTTTCAATGTCGCTGCTTTCAGGAACAACATACCAGGGAGCCTTTACTGGCAGCGTAAATGTTAATGATATTATAGAGTATAGAATTAAAGCTACAGATAACTCTTTACAGAATAACATAGCTTATAATCCTTCATCCGGATTTAATTCATTTACAATAATTGCGTCACTTGGGAATATTCTCGTTGTTGATGATGATGTTACTTTGGAAGGCAGAATCTCGAATGACAAACCGGGTAGAAGCAATTACATTATATCGCTCAGTGCTTCTGCCAATTTGTTTAATTCAACCTTAACTTCTGCAGGATATGTAGTTGATCAGGTTACTTTTAGTTCACTTAATATGGCAACATTATCTAACTATGACGTAGTTATTCTTTCGGCTGGAGTAAATGAATCAACAATGTTTAATGATGCAGCCAAGAGAACTGCACTGGTTAATTACACGTTATCAGGTGGCAAAACTCTTGTTGAAGGTGGAGAGGTTGGATATATTTACAGAAAATCAGGAACTACAACTGATCTTGATCCTCCTTTCAGAAGAAATCTTTTATTAGACAGCACCTGGATAAGCGATAGAATTGGTGCAAACCTGCAAATTGCAACTGCATCTCATTCTATATTTAATATTCCTAATGTAATAACAAGTCCAATCACAGTTAATAATGGAGGCTCAGCAGGTTACGGTGCAAGAGATGAAATGACAATTCTTCCAGGTGTTACCGGGATCAGCAGAATTGCAAACTGGGTTGGTGGCACCACTGCTAACGGAGGAATTTTTCTTTACAACCCGGGTGGAGATACTTCTGTGTGCCGAAATATTTTCTTTTCTTTTTCCCTGGGTCAATTAGCAGATCAAACAGCAGCTGCAAATCTAATTGTTAATGCTGTCAGGTATCTAACAAGAGAGTTCATCCCCATAACAAAATCTTTTAATATTACTGCAATTATTGAAGGGCTTTGGAATGGAAGTTCTATGATCAGCGATTCTATAACCGTAGAAATGAGAGGAACTTCATCACCTTATAATATAATTGAAAGCAAGAAAATAGTACTTAATACATCAGGGACAGGAACTGGATTGTTCACATTAGTATCAAATGGAACTCCCTATTATATTGTTTTGAAGCATCGTAATTCAATTGAAACCTGGAGTGCAGCAGGTCAGCAATTTTCTGCCAATAATATGATTTATGACTTTACTTCCTCGCAAAACAAAGCCTATCAAAATAATTTAGTACTTAAAGGAAATAAATGGTGTATTTACAGCGGAGATGTTAACCAGGATGGATTTGTTAATTCTGTTGATGTGAATTCCGTTTTCCTTGATAATCAAAATGGAGTTGAAGGGTATACATCAACTGATTTAAATGGAGATCTTTTCACAGAAATTGGAGATATTGGAATAGTTTTTACAAACAGCGCTTTAAATATAGAAAGGAAAAAGCCTTAAGTTTTACCGGGGGCATAAATGAACAGGAAAAATTTTAATTATGAAAATAACCGGTATTTTATTCTTAAGCATATTGTCGTTTGCAAATATTTCTTTATCTCAAACCCAGCATACTATTATGACCTATAATCTTTTAAACTATCCTGGAACAGATACAACTACTCGCAATCCATATTTCAGAACTGTAATATCAGCTGCACAACCTGATGTTTTAATCGTTCAGGAAATGACATCCCAGGCTGGAGTAAATGGATTTCTTAACAATGTACTTAATTCAGTTAGTCCGGGTTATTCAGCAGGAATATTTTTAGATGGCCCGGATACAGATAATGAAATATTTTTTAAGAGCAATATATTCTCTTTCATTAGTAATACACCTGTTCATACAGCATTAAGGGATATAAGTGAATTTAAGCTCCTTCATAAGGAAACTAATGACACGTTGATAATTTATTCAGTTCATCTCAAAGCAAGTGATACTGCGGATGACCGGTTAAAACGTGCTGCAGAAGTTGACAGTCTTAGAAAAAGAACTAATACTCTTTCTCCCGGAAGTAATTTTATAGTAGTCGGAGATTATAATATTTATAATTCATCCGAACCCGCTTTTCAGAAATTATTAGATGAAACCAATCCTGGCTATTTTAAGGATCCTCTTAATCTGATAGGCTCATGGAATAATAGTTCATTCTCAATTTACCATACTCAATCTCCCAGGGTTCGCTCTTTCGGCGGAGGTTCCACAGGCGGTATGGATGACCGATTCGATATGATATTAATGTCCCAGGCTGTAATGGATGCGGGGGGAATAACTTTTACTCCCGGAACATATATCGCTTTTGGTAATGATGGAAATCATTACAATGATTCAATTAATAAACCGCCTAATACAGCAGTTGGTCAGCAGGTTGCAAATGCACTCCATTATGCATCTGATCATTTACCTGTAATAGCAGGATTCAGCTTTGAACCTTCAGTGTTTGAATTATCATTTACTGCATTGATTGAGGGGCTTTACAATGGAAGTACAATGATGCCTGATACTGTTATAGTTGAATTGCGGAATTTTTCTTACCCTTATTCGCTGATTGACCAGGTTAAAATATTATTAAACGAAAACGGACAAGGAACTGGAAAGTTTTATAATGCGGGAAACGGAGTTTCATACTATTTAGTTATCAAACATAGGAACGGACTTGAAACTTGGAGTGCTTTTCCCCAGGCATTCACTGCAAGCGAATTAACTTATGATTTCTCTTCAGCATCAAATAAAGCTTATGGTAATAATTTGAAATCAGTTGGAGGCAAATGGTGTATTTACAGTGGAGACGTAAACCAGGATGGATTTGTTAACTCTGATGATTTGAATTCAGTTTTCCTCGACAATCAGAATGGAGTTGAAGGATATACAGCAACCGATTTAAATGGAGATATGTTTACAGAAATAAATGATCTCAGCATAGTTTTTAAAAACAAAGTACTTGGAATCGAAAGAAAAAGTCCGCTTGATTTTATTAATAAATCGGGAAACAAAAAGTAAAATATGAAATTCGTTTTAAAATGCTTTTCGACTTCATTTGTATTTATAAGCGTTTCTTTCCCGCAAAGTCAACACACAATTATGACATATAATCTTTTAAATTATACTTTATCAGACACAGCAGCCAAAAATCCTTACTTAAGAACAATACTCTCTAATATTCAGCCTGATATTTTAATTGTAGAAGAAATTGATCTTAACTTCAGCGCCTGTGCAACAGGTTTACTTAATAATGTTTTGAATAAAATATCTTCAGGCTATGCTGCAGGAACAACTGTAAACGGACCCGACCTGGATAATGCAATCTTTTATAAAACAAGCTTGTTCACTTTTCTAAGCAATACACCAATATCAACATCACTAAGAAATATTAATGAATTCAAGCTAAGGCATAATTTATCGGGAGATACTTTACGAATATACGCTGTTCATCTTAAAGCTAGTGATACAAGCTCCGATAGTCTTCAGCGGGCTGCTGAAGTAGACAGTCTGAGGAAGAGAACTGACGCACTTCCTTCAAATTCAAATTATATTGTCCTTGGTGATTTCAATATTTATGATTCCGGCGAGCTTGCATTTCAAAAGCTTCTTAACCAGACCAATCCAGGTTATTTCATTGATCCTTTAAATCTGGTCGGACATTGGAATAACAATAGTTCATTCAGGTTCTGTCATACTCAATCTACAAGAACCATAGATTTAGGAGATGGGGGGGCAACCGGAGGTCTTGATGACCGTTTTGATATGATATTGATGTCGCAATCAGTAATGAATTCTGGCGGTATTACTTATGTTCAAGGTTCATACACGCCTTATGGAAATGATGGAAATCATTTTAATGATTCTATTAATCAACCTCCAAATAGTTCTGTAACCCAGCAGATTGCCGATGCACTTTACTATTCCTCAGATCATTTGCCGGTTTATGCAGGCTTTAGTTTTGATTCTCCATATGTAGAGCTTACCTCTTTTACAGCATTGATTGAGGGATTTTATAATGGCACCACAATGATACCCGACACCATTACAATTGAATTACATAATTCTGATTCTCCTTATACTCTTGTTGACCAGGCAAAAGTATTTCTAAATAGCTCCGGCAATGGAACCACTAAATTCTACAATGCTTCAAATGGAATTCCATATTACCTGGTATTGAAACATCGAAACTCAATTGAAACATGGAGTGCAGCTAGCCATTCTTTCCTTAATGGAGTTTTAACTTATGATTTTACTTCCTCTTCAAACATGGCTTTTGGAAACAATTTAAAATTAGTCGGAAGTAAATGGTGTATTTACAGCGGTGATGTGAATCAAGATGGGTTTATTAATTCTCAGGATTTGAACCTGGTTTTTTCTGATAACATTAACGGAACCAAGGGATATATTTCATCAGATCTTAATGGCGATATGTTTGCCGAGATAAAAGATGTAACTATAGTTTTTATCAATAACGTTCTAGGTATAGGAAAAATAATTCCATAAATCAACAGAAGGTATAAATGAAAAAAATCTTTTCGACTTTAGCTTTTACAATTTTGATAACAGGTGTTGGTCTCTCCCAATACACGTGGCAGCTAAAATTATCAGGAGGGGGAAGAGGCAATCCTATTACAGTAAGTTCTGTTGATAATAATGTTATTTATTATGGTTCCTCTGATGCAATACTCAAAAGTACAGACAGAGGAGAAACTTTCGTACAGTTAGGAAATGTTATACCTGTATGTTCTGCGGTTAAATGCCTGCATATTCACCCTCAAAAGCCAAATGAAATAGTAGTGGCTGTTTACAAAGGAACGAACTATAAGATGGTAAAAACAACAGACAATGGTACCACATGGATAACCACAGCAGACAATTTAACTTTCTCTTATTATGGAGTTCCATCAACTCAGGATCCTACTCATCCCGATACTCTTTATTTAATGAATGGGATTAATTTCGATCGTTCAACTGATTTTGGAAGTACCTGGTCAACACTTACCTCATCAGTGGGTGCGAATTCGGCCCCCTGCGATATTGAAGTTTTTCCGGATACTAGCATTATACTGGTTGGAGATAATGGAACAGGAGTTTTTAAAAGTACAAATTATGGATTAACATGGTCGCAAACGTATAATACAACCGGGGAAATCCCAACAATAGCAGTTGATTTTAATCAACATGGTACTGCATGGGCAACTAAATATGCCGGTGGCGGTGGAATAATCAGATCAACGGATTATGGACAAACCTGGACAACGGTTGCTTATAGCGGTGTCAGCACTTGGGGTGTTCATATTAATCCAAACAATTCAAATTATGTCGCTGTTGGAACCTGGTCAGGAAGCAATGTTTATATTACCCGCGATTGGGGAACTTCCTGGCAGACAACAACACTTACTCCAAATAATTATTCGGTTGCCATAATTGATTCAATGAATGTTTTTGCTGGTCAGTCTGGCGGGATTTATAAACTTAGTTCACCTTATTTCGTTCCTTATGACCTTACTTCTTTTTCTGCTTTGATTGAAGGACTTTATGACGGCAGTACTTTAGTGTCCGATACAGTTACAGTTGAATTGCATAATGCTGCTTCGCCATATTCCTTAATTGATAAGACTAAAATATTTCTTAACAGTTCAGGCAATGGATCCGGAAAATTTTATAATATTTCGAATGCAACTCCATATTATTTAGTTGTTAAACACCGCAGCGGATTGGAAACCTGGAGCAATCAGCCTCAATCATTCTCAACAAATCAATTATCTTATGATTTTACGTCAGCCCAGAATAAAGCATATGGCAATAACTTAAAACTTATAGGAAGCAAATGGTGCATTTACAATGGCGATGTGAATCAGGATGGATTTATTAATTCTCAGGATTTAAATATGATTTTTTATGATAACGTTAGCGGAACAACCGGCTATAAGACAACAGATTTGAATGGAGATATGTTTACTGAAGTTGGTGATTTGAACATTGTCTTTATTAATAATGTTCTTAAAATTGAAAAGAAAAGTCCGTAAATAAAGTAAGTAAAAATCATTATTTGAAATATTTAATCTTAAAATAATATCAAAATCTTTGAACATAAAAATATTAAAGCATAATTTTTTAACGTAATAAATAAACTATATCTATTCACTTAATAAATAAAATAACGAGGAGACTTATGAAAAAAATTACCTCTTTTACATTTTTCATAATTATGATGGTCATTACTTTTAATTATAATCTTCTCTCACAGCAATCTGAAGTTATAACAAGTAATATAGTTTTTGAATCAGGCAATTCATTAACATTTGATGTTTACATTAAAAATAACGGATTATCCAGCTGGACGTACAGCCATGGAAGTGTAGCATGGACTTATGATACTGCGTTTCTAAATGGTGGTACTCCAACATTTTCTTTAGTTGCGGGTTTCAGTGACTTTCCGGTTGGAGCGCAGCCGCCTTCTGCATTAATAACAAGTCCGAATATTTTAAGAACCTCTTCAAATTTACCTGGTTCTAATGGTACTATATTACCCGGTCAAAGCTTGAGACTATATAGATTCAGATTACAGACTTCTGCCCCTGCATTCAGTTCTAACTTTTTTAGCTTAACCTGGAAAAATGATGTAACTCCATATACAAGAATTTACAGCTGGGATAGCGGTACAGGTTTGCCCGGTGAAATTATTAGTAAAGAATTAACAATTGAACAAACATTTTTGGAAGAAAATTTTGATTATGGTGCTGTTAACGACACATCTTTAGTAACAATTACTTCAAACTGGATCAGGCACAGTGGTGTAATGGGTCCTGCATACAGCTCCTCAAGTCTTCTTTATACGTCATATCCATCTTCAGGAGTTGGAGGATCTGTTAGTTTTACACATGGCGGTTCGGGAATTAATGATGGAGATATTAATAGAGCTTTTCCAGATTCTTTTTCAACTACAGGAGATATTTATACTGCATTTCTTGTTAATTTAGATTCTGCAAGAAGTACAGCGGATTATTTTTTTCACCTTGGACCCAAATCCATAAGCACTACATTTAGGGGAAGAGTTTTTGCCCGCAGCAATTCCACCGGCTGGAGCCTTGGTTTTTCGAAATCAAGTGAGACAGCAGTAAATGATAATACTGTTTTAAATTTTAATCAGACATATTTAGTAGTTATAAAATATTCATTAAATACTGCTACTGCCAGCGATGATACTGCAAAACTTTATTTGTATGATACTGGAATTCCAGTCACGGAACCAGGGTTACCTTTAGTAACAATTGGTCCTGTTGGTTCAGGTACTGTAGCAGATCCTTCAAATATTGGATCGGTTGCTATACGTGAGGGAACTAACACACCTACTGGAAGAGTTGATGGAATCAGAGTTGCAACAACCTGGTCGGAATTACTTTCCGGGGTATCAGGTCCATCTCTTAATGCTGATCCGAATTCGTTGTCAGGGTTTTTTTATTTTCAGGGAAGTGGGACATCCCCTGTTCAGAGTTATAATTTAACCGGCAGTAATTTAACTCCATCCTCCGGAGATATTGCTGTATCCGGATCAACAAATTATGAGGTCTCAACAGATAGCATAAATTTTAATGGTGGATTTAATGTCGGATACACAGGTGGATCCTTAGACACAAAAATTTATGTTAGACTTAAATCTGGATTATCAGGTGGCACTTACAATGGAGAGGTAATAAGTAATTCCGGGGGAGGTGCTGTTACATTTAATGTTACCTGTAATGGTTCTGTTTTAAAACCTGAGCCAACTAATCACGTTACAAGTTTTTCGGGTAGTAACGGTACTCCGTCTTACTATTATATTAATTTAACCTGGGTAGATGCAACGGGGGCAACTTTACCTGATGGATATCTGATAAAAGGAAGTACGGTTGACTTTGCAAGTATTTCAGATCCTGTTGATACCGTAGCTGTTACTGATTCTATTCTGCGTGTTAACGTTGCTCAAGGAATTCAATCCCATACCTTTGGTTTAAATTCCGGAACAACTTATTATTTCAAAATTTATCCTTATACAAATTCAGGTACATCAATAAATTATAAAACAGATGGAAGTGTACCGCAGCTCAGTATATCAACTTCGGCTGCCCCAACATTACCTCTTATAGAAAATTTTGAATATACAACCGGCAGTAACTTAACTGCTAACGGATGGATAGCGCATAGCGGGGCCGGTACTAATCCAATACAAGTAAATGCGACGCCATTAACTTACAGCGGATATTCTGAATCAGGAGTTGGAAAATCTGTTACACTTACTAATACCGGTGAAGATGATAACAGAGCTTTTGATACCGTTACAGCAGGAAGTATTTATGCTTCATTTATGGTTAATATAACAGCGGCAAATTTAGCCGGAGATTATTTTTTCCATTTCGCACCTGAAAACTCAACAACTTCATTTTATGGAAAAGTATATGTCAAAAAAGATGTTTCAGATAATCTTGCGTTTGGTGTTTCCAAGAATTTTAACAGCACAGCTGCTTACACACCATTTAATTATAGTTTAAATACTACTTATTTAATTGTTGTTAAATATACCTTTAATACAGGAGCATCTAATGATGATGAGGCTAGACTGTGGGTAAACCCTGTATTAAATGGAATCGAACCGGCTCCCGTTGTTACTGAAACAGATACTGCAAGTGATCCTTTTAGTTTAGGGATGTTTGCTTTAAGGCAGGGAAGCGCTGCAAATGCACCATCTTTAATACTCGGTGGTATAAGAATAGCTGAAACCTGGCTTCCAGGGTCATCTTCAACTTTCCCGTTAACAGTAGATGTTAATGGTGGATGGAATATGGTATCGATACCAGGCTTACAGGCGACAAATCAGCTAGTAACAACATGGTGGCCGGGTAGAGATCCAGCTGCAAGTGTGTTCAAGTACAGCGGTGGTTATCAGTCAGTAGATACATTGAAAACGGGATTGGGATACTGGATGAAGAACCTTACTACACAGACATATAATACTGGAGACGAATGGCCGGCAGGCGGAATACAGATAGTGACACACGATCCGATAGCAGGAGCAATGGGCTGGAACCTGATAGGGGGTTATGAGAACTTTGTACCGGTTGCAAACATAACCACAACACCATCGGGATTAATATTAGGAACGGTCTTCGGATATTCGACTAATTACCAACCGGCAGATACTTTGAAACCAGGCTATGGATACTGGATAAAGCTATCAGCTGCCGGGCAAATAAATATGCCTTCATCGATATTAAAAGGCACATCAAAAATAGCTGAACTGATAAACAAAGACTGGGGCAAGATAGTAATTACCGATAATACAGGTAAAAGTTTTACGCTTTATGCAATAAATGGAAAAGTTAATTTGAATGATCTTGAATTACCTCCGGTTCCACCTGCTGGAATGTTTGATGTGAGATATGGAAGCGGAAGATATGCTGAAGATTTAAATACCATTCAAACTATTGAAATGTCAGGAATGGAATATCCTGTTAAAATCAGAGTTGAAAATACAAGCATCAGACTTAAAGAAGAAAATGGTAACGGAATTAATTTATTTATGAAAGCTGGTGAAGAAATTCTCATCAGTAATAGTTTAATTAATAAACTATCAGTGTCTGGAGAAACAATTCCAACTGAATATTCTCTTGATCAAAATTATCCCAATCCATTTAATCCAACTACACAAATAAGATATTCAATTCCAAAAGCCGGACTTGTAACTCTTAAGGTGTATAATACTATAGGAGAAGAAATAGTTACTCTGGTCAATGAACAAAAAGAAGCCGGGAGATATACAATCCAGTTTAATTCAAATGGATTTGCAAGTGGGGTATATCTATACAAAATAACTTCAGGTGATTTTGTTCAAACAAAGAAAATGATTCTGATTAAATAGTATTGCAGATGGGTGGAGTTTTGCTTCACCCAATTTTTATTGTTTTTATTCAAAGTAAAATTTTTCTAACAGAGAGAATTTAATGCAAAAAATAATTATACCCTTTGGAACACTATTGTTATTTATTGCGATTCAAAGTTTTACATCTGCACAAACAAATAATGATTTAGAAAAAATATGGTCAATTATTAAACCTGATCCATTCAATACAATTAATATCAATCCGGATTATAGGTGGGTTCCTGAAGAACTAAAAATAAAATATTATGATTTTGATGGTACTGTGGTAACTGTTGGACCAAACTTCAGACCTCTTGGCGGGACAAATAGTACCCAATCGGAAATAAGCATTGATGTTCATCCTATTAACAGTAATATCATATTTGGATCTGCAAATACAACCAACTGGCCATTTACTACTATTTATGGTACAGGGGTTTATTGGTCATCAGATGGAGGTGACAGTTGGACAGGCTTTAATTCTCCGCCTTTCGGCACTAACAGGGGTGATCCTGTTTCTGTTATAGGTACAAATGGGTATATGTATGAAGGTTATATATCAACTTCTTCGGGTCAGGGTGTTTCTGTATCTTCTAATGGTGGAAGTAGCTGGTCAAGCTATACAGTTACACCAAATCCGGGTACACTTGCAGATAAAAATCATATGATGGTTGATAAAAAAGTCGGTTCACCGTATGAAAACAGGGTTTATGCCGGGTGGACTGACTTTGGCGGAACCAATAATAATAATATTGTTATCAAATATTCTACTAACTTCGGGCAGACCTGGAGTACAGGTGTAAATATCAGCAGCTCTTTAAATGCAGGCAGCCATAACCAGGGTGTAAATATTCAAACAGGACCTAATGGTGAAGTTTATGCCGCTTGGGCCGTATATGATAACTGGGCATCTGGTGTTTATGGTGAGGATGCAATTGGTTTCGCTAAATCTACAGATGGAGGTGTTACCTGGACTGCTGGAAGAATTTATTCTGCTTCTAATTTTGGTATAAGAGGAAATATTAAACCTACAAGTATAAGGGTTTCCTCTTTCCCTTCGATGGCAGTTGACAGAAGCGGAGGTTCGACTAATGGGTATATCTATATAACATGGCCTCAGAAAGGTGTAAGCCCTGCGGGTAATGATCCTGATATTGTGATGATAAGATCTACCAATGGAGGAACTACTTGGTCTTCTCTTGTAAGAGTTAATAATGATCCAATAAGTAATGGAAAAGATCAGTATTATCCCTGGATGACTGTTGATCAATCAACTGGAGATTTACATTTTGTTTTTTATGACAGCCGTGAAACGATAAACGATAGCGCGGGCGTTTATATGGCTCGTTCATCTGATGGAGGATTAACTTTTGAAAATTACAAGGTTTCAGATCATAATTTTAAACCCAAACCTATAACTGGTCTTGCTTCCGGTTATCAAGGAGATTATATAGGTATTGCTGCTCTTGATAATATTGTATATCCGTTTTGGTCTGATGACAGGACTGGAAATTATCAGGGATGGATGTCAAAAGTTGTTTTTGGTCCACCTTGTCCAATAGAAGAAGCGTCGAATCCGGGTCCAATAAATGGACTAAACAATATTTCTGTAAATCTTTCAAACTTAAGTTGGACGAATGGAACAGGAGCCTCACAATGTGAGGTTTGGTTCGGTGAAGGGTCAAATATGAATATTGTTTATACTGGCAGTTTAATTGTATCATGGGATATTCCATTTACGCTTAATTATAATACAGTATATAAATGGCAAATTGTTGGAAAGAATGATACGTGTAGTGTTCCGGGTCCAGTGTGGTCTTTCAAAACTGAACTTTCTCCAGGTGTTTTATTTCTCGAACCGTTTGAGAATACGGATTCCTGGTCGCCTATTGGTCCACTTGGTACAACAAACTGGACTGTTCAGAATTCTACCAACGCAGGAGGTACATCTCCTGAGCTTAGATTTGGCTGGTCCCCACAGTTTAATGGTTTATCAAAATTTGTGAGTGATCCTATTTTAGTTAATAATAATAATCATTATACCCTAAAGCTAAGGCACATGCTTGATTGGTATGCTGCTACTGCACCATATTTGGGTGTAGGAGTTTCTTACAATAATGGTGCAACATATACTTCCATTTGGGAAATACATCCCACGGGCAATATTAATGCCGATACAGTATCAGTATCGTTTTTAACTCCACCATCCAATTCAGCAGATGGAACTAATTTATCACTTGTCCTTTATTGTAACGGGTCTTCATACAATATTGATTACTGGTACGTTGATGATGTGATTTTAATTGATGATGATTTTACTTCAACTTTCCCGTTAACAGTAGATGTTAATGGTGGATGGAATATGGTATCGATACCAGGCTTACAGGCGACAAATCAGCTAGTAACAACATGGTGGCCGGGTAGAGATCCAGCTGCAAGTGTGTTCAAGTACAGTGGTGGTTATCAGTCAGTAGATACATTGAAAACGGGATTGGGATACTGGATGAAGAACCTTACTACACAGACATATAATACTGGAGACGAATGGCCGGCAGGCGGAATACAGATAGTGACACACGATCCGATAGCAGGAGCAATGGGCTGGAACCTGATAGGGGGTTATGAGAACTTTGTACCGGTTGCAAACATAACCACAACACCATCGGGATTAATATTAGGAACGGTCTTCGGATATTCGACTAATTACCAACCGGCAGATACTTTGAAACCAGGCTATGGATACTGGATAAAGCTATCAGCTGCCGGGCAAATAAATATGCCTTCATCGATATTAAAAGGCACATCAAAAATAGCTGAACTGATAAACAAAGACTGGGGCAAGATAGTAATTACCGATAATACAGGTAAAAGTTTTACGCTTTATGCAATAAATGGAAAAGTTAATTTGAATGATCTTGAATTACCTCCGGTTCCACCTGCTGGAATGTTTGATGTGAGATATGGAAGCGGAAGATATGCTGAAGATTTAAATACCATTCAAACTATTGAAATGTCAGGAATGGAATATCCTGTTAAAATCAGAGTTGAAAATACAAGCATCAGACTTAAAGAAGAAAATGGTAACGGAATTAATTTATTTATGAAAGCTGGTGAAGAAATTCTCATCAGTAATAGTTTAATTAATAAACTATCAGTGTCTGGAGAAACAATTCCAACTGAATATTCTCTTGATCAAAATTATCCCAATCCATTTAATCCAACTACACAAATAAGATATTCAATTCCAAAAGCCGGACTTGTAACTCTTAAGGTGTATAATACTATAGGAGAAGAAATAGTTACTCTGGTCAATGAACAAAAAGAAGCCGGGAGATATACAATACAGTTTAATTCAAATGGATTTGCAAGTGGGGTATATCTATACAAAATAACTTCAGGTGATTTTGTTCAAACAAAGAAAATGATTCTGATTAAATAGTATTGCAGATGGGTGGAGTTTTGCTTCACCCAATTTTTATTGTTTTTATTCAAAGTAAAATTTTATTGAAGTAGTATTTATTTAAATTAAATTATTATTAATTTTTGTATAGCAAATGAGAGGGTGCTATGGGAATTCTACGCCATCCTCTTCATTTATATAATTAGATAATCCTTTTAACATTAGTTGCTGAACTCAGCATCTGAAGTTTAAATCCTTGGAGTCACTTAAGTGGGTAAATTTGTCCGTAGATATATTCTTACATCTTTTTGTGCAATTTCTTTGATCTTTAGTGAAGAAATATTTTCACAATCAGATTATATAATGAGAATAGCTAATGGTATAAAAGTTAATAATAATACATTTGAATTCGATATATTTCTTAAAAGCTCTGCGTCAAACTTTACCCTAATGGCTTATCAATGTACTTTTTCATTTAACCAGTCAGTAATAAATAATGGCACGATAAATTTTTCTTACATACCCGCATCCTCTCAATTTTTGTCACTGCTTCCTTTAACTTCAGTAGGTAAATTGTTTATGAATGGGATTTATTTTCTGACTTTTGCTTCTACGTCACCGGGTCAGGAAACTATTACTTCAACTGAAAAGAAAGTTGGGAGATTTAGAATAACAAATACTAATTCATTTGCGGGAAATGATTTTAATATTCGCTGGTCGTTTAGCGGAAATGCATCTACCATACTGATAGGACCTGAATTTATCAATATTACTAATAGAATTAATCATATTAATTTATCCGGTAGTTCGGGGTTCCAGATATCGGTTTCTATTAGCAATGATTGGAATTTAGCTTCAATACCTGGATTTCATCCTGTTAATCAGAACCTAAATACATGGTGGTTAAATAGGGATCAAAATACTTATGTATTTGATGACTCGTAATCAACAGGTAACAGTTTTGGAACCTGGTAAGGGATACTGGATGAAGCATATAGGGAACCAGATTTATAACACTGGGGATGAATGGCCATCAACAGGATTATTTTATGTAGCTAATTTTCCCATTCAAGCACATTTGGGATGGAACATAATTGGAGTGTATAATTATAATGTGCCGGCATCAGGAATTACTACTACTCCAGCAGGATTACAAACAGGATTTGTTTTTGGATTTTCTCCAAGTACCGGCTATTCTGTTGCTAACACTTTAAAACCCGGTTATGGTTATTTAATTTTTCTTTCGAATGTTGGATTCGTTAACCTTCCCGATTCCGGTTTCGGAGGAGTTTCAAAAATAGAAGAAAATATTGATGAGAACTGGGGTAGAATTACAGTAATGGATAATAAAGGGAAAAGCTCTATTCTTTATGCAGTTAAAAATAATGTTGATCTTGATTATTACCAGTTGCCAGTGTCTCCTCCCTCAGGTACTTTTGATATTAGATATAGCAGCAACAGATTTGCAGAAGATTTAAGTAATGGAATGAATTCAATAGAAATGTCAGGAATAGAATATCCTGTTAAAATTAGAGTAGAAAACATAAACATTAATATTGCGGATAATATGAATAGCGGGGGTGATATAAAGCTTAAAGCTGGAGAAGAGATTACAATAAGCAATTCTTTAAATAATAAATTGTTGGTTTCTGAAGATATTATTCCTGATAAATATGGACTTGAACAAAACTACCCGAATCCATTTAATCCCGGAACAACAATTTCTTTTTCCATTCCGGAAAAAGATACAAAGGTAAAATTAAGTATATACGATGCTTTAGGAGAAAAAATAACGGAGCTGGTTAATTCTAATTTAGATGCAGGGACGTATAATTATTATTGGGATGCAAGAAATTATGCAAGTGGTATTTATATATATGAATTGCTAAGTGAAAAATTTGTTTTGTCAAAGAAAATGATGCTTTTAAAATAAATTTCTGCTAATTGTACAAACTATTTCTTAATTCATTTAATTTATTCACAATTCTTATTCTCTTTCTTTTTACAATACCTCATTAAATATCTAAGAGTTATATTAGCCTTGTTATTTTTTATTTATTTCTTTTCTTGAATAAACTATTTAAGAAAAGTTTTTGTTTAATGTTAGACAATATAAATGTATATATATCAAAGGTTAATTAATGCTGTTTAAATCCCGGCTTTTTATTTTATTACAAATAATATCAACCATTTCTTTATTCCCGCAGCAAAGAGAAGACTTTCAAGGCGGAACAATTTCAGGGATTGTGTTTGATTCCACCTCGCATCAGAAAATTGAATACGCAAACATTGTTTTATTATCTAAAAGTGATTCATCTGTTATAAACGGAACTGTAACCAATACTGATGGAAATTTCATAATAAATAAAATTCGACCGGGAAATTATTTTGTTGATGTAAGGTTTATTGGTTTTAATAATAAAAGATTTGATATCTCAATTAACAGGGATAATCTGAATATTAATTTAGGAGAAATCTATCTTCAACCCGAAACAATAAATTTAGAAAATGTAGTGGTGGAAGGAAAAAGATCTCCGGTTACTTACCAGCTTGATAAAAAAGTTATAGATGTAAGCCAGATGCAGACAGTTATATCCGGAAACGCTGTTGATGTTCTGGAAAATATTCCCTCAGTAACTGTTGATATTGAGGGTAATGTCAGTTTAAGAGGAAGCGGTAATTTTACTGTTCTTGTTGATGGACGGCCTTCAATAGTTGACGCACAGGATGTACTTCAGCAAATACCCGCAAGCTCAATTAAATCTATAGAAATTATTACAAATCCTTCTGCAAAATATAATCCTGAAGGAACTGCCGGTATTATTAATATTATTCTTAAAAAAAACCAGAATTTTGGAATGAGCGGTATTACGAATGCCAATGCAGGACTTAAAGATAAATACGGCGGAGATTTTTTATTTGAATATAAAACAGAAGATATTAATACAACTTTCGGAATTGATTATAACAGGAGATTTTTTCCCGGCGACAGCCGCAGTAATCAGCATACAACTTTTAACGGCAATACAAATTTTTTAAATTCAACAGGTACAAGAGAATGGGGACGAATTTCTTTAGGAATAAGAGGTGGAATTGAATTCACTCCCGGGGAAAATAATATTTTTAGTTTGGGAGTTAGATATGGAGACCGCAAAAACCAGATGAATTCTTTTCAAAATTTTGTTTCCTGGTCTGATTTATTTCCACTTGACAGCGTTTATATAAGTTCCGGCGAACGAAAGAGAAATGGTGATAGTTATTCCCTTAGTATGAATTACCTGCATTGCTTCAGCACTGATGGTCATGAAATAAAAGGTGAGATGGTTTATGATTATGATAATTCTGATGAATCAACTTTAACCTCCGAGTTTTTCAGGGGCGTACAAACAAGCGGTAAAAAAACTACAGAAACAGGACCATCAAAAGAAATTGAAAGTAAAATCGATTATACTTTGCCTCTTGGAGAGAATAGAAAATTTGAATCAGGTGCACAGGCGAATATTGATATTTCTGATGACAGGACTTCTCTTTCTGAATTCAATTCGGGTCTGGGAGTGTTTGAAACACTGCCGCTTTTTAATAACATGACAAAGTATAACTCAACTAATTTAGCTCTTTACTCTTTATATGCTGATCAGTTTGGAAATTTTGGTTTGCAGGGAGGCATACGGGGAGAATATACTTATCGTACAATTGAAGTAACAACACAAGATCAGAAATTTAATATTGATCGCTGGGACTTTTTTCCCTCAATTCATAGTTCATATAAATTTGCTGAGGGTCAGCAGATGATGGCTAGTTATACGCGAAGAATTGACAGACCGCATGGCTGGGAGCTTGAACCGTTTGATACCTGGATTGATGCCAACAATGTCCGCAGGGGAAACCCATCTCTTCAGCCTGAGTTTATTGATTCGTATGAATTTGGTTTCCAGACATTTATTGGAAAAGCCGTTTTATCGAGCGATCTTTATTATAGAATTACGCATAATAAAATTGATAGAGTGCAAACTGTCTATCAGGGTTCACCAAATGTTACACTCAATGATTCAGCTAATGTCACTCTCAGTACTTCTGCAAATATTGGAAAAGATTATTCACTTGGCACTGAGTTAATGTTAACCATTGATCCTTTGGAGTTCTGGGACGTTAACCTGATGGGAAATCTTTACAATTACAAAATTAATGGTGTCCTCTTCAATGAAGCTTTTTCCCGTGAAAGCTTTAACTGGAGTTCAAGATTTAATAATGTATTTAAGATAAGTAAAGCAACAACAATTCAATTAAATGTAAACTATAACAGCCCTTCTGTTTCTTCACAGGGAAAGACGCAAGGATTTATTAGTACTGATGCAGCATTTAAACAGGATTTCTTTGAGAGGAAGCTTTCTTTAACTGTGCAGGTAAGAGATATTTTCAGCACAGCAAAATATGAATTCACGTCTGAAGGGCGGGATTTTTACAGATATAATTATTTTAACAGGGAATCCCCGATGGTTATTCTTAATATCCGTTATAATTTTAATAACTTTAAGCAGGAGAAAGATCGCCAAAGACCAGATGTTGATATTAATGGCAATGAAGAGTTTTAAATAAATTTGATTATTTAAACAGAATCTTATCTTACCAATACAAATCTTTTTACAAAATTATCTGTTAAAGAATTATATTCGCTTTATTACAATTAAAAATCTTTAAAATGAAAAATGAAAATGATTTCTACTTTTATCTAAACGGGAAAATTCTTAAGGGAGAAGGTTTAATTCTATCTCCCTTTGACCGTGGCTTTTTGTTTGGAGATGGCATTTATGAAACTTTAAGATGTTACAAAGGAAAATTATTCAAACTCGATTTGCATCTTGAAAGATTAAAGAAAAGTCTCATTTCATCCAGAATAAATTTTTCAGACTTTGATAAAATAGAAAATATTATAAATGAGCTTATCAGCGTAAATAAATTTAAAGAAGAACATTTGTTCATTTATCTGCAGATTACCAGGGGAGCTTATTATCCGCGGCAGCATCATTTTCCACCTTCTAATGTTCCCCCGACATTATTTTTATCCATCATTCCTTTTAAAAGGCATGAAGATGAATTGAAGAATGGAATAAAAGTAATCCTTGAAGAAGATATACGCTGGACAAGATGCGACATTAAATCTACTATGCTTATGCCTAACGTTCTTGCAAGGCAAAAAGCACTGGAACAAAATGCAGTTGAAGCAATATTTATTAGAAACGGATTAATTACGGAAGGAACTCATACCAGTTTTTGTGCGATAAAAAACGAAAAGCTTTTTACCCCACCTCTTTCAAATCTAATTCTTGATGGAGTTACCCGGAAAATAATACTTGAAATCTGCAGAAGAGAAAATATTCCTGTAAATGAAACTGAAATTAAGGTGGATGACTTAAAATCCTTCGATGAGTTAATGCTTCTTGGAACAATTTCAGAAGTTATGCCTGTTGTTAAAGTTGAAGAGAGGTTTGTTGGAAACGGAAAGCCGGGACCCGTTACTTTAAATCTTCAAAATCTTTTATACGAATTGATTCTAAGATAAGAACATTGATATTTGTTCAAACTTTTGACTTATTTCTTTTTTCTCAGAGATTAGTTCATTCAAGTCACTCAATAGTAATGTGAAATCATTATAAAGCTTTTTATCATGCACCAGAGCATCTGTAACTGTGCTATTATTTTTAATTAGTTCAATTATATCATCCATTTTTTCAGGAAGTGAAGTGCTCCCGATCTGTTTTGAATCCGGGTTTGTATTATAATTTTCTCTATTCATCAATCCCTCTTAAAATATCTTACGCTTTTGTTAAATAATTATTTTTGCAAAGGTAATTTTTTAATAGTGAATATACAATACTTTTTAAAAATAATTTTTTAAAATTCTTTTTGGAAGTTTGGAACATGAAAAATTTGTTGCACAGAATAAAATCTGCACAACAACAATTTAAAAGATTTTAGTTAGAAAATATTGCCGGGAAAGTTGTGTCGGCGGAACTTTCGAATGATACTCCTCTTTTAATAAAAGCCATATCAATAGCAATTTCAATTTCTCTGGAATCAAAAGGTTTTACAAGATAACCATAAGGTTCTGTTATTCTTGCTCTTTGAAGTGTTTCTCTATCATTAAAAGCAGTCAGGTATATAACGGGAATATCATAATCTGATGATATTACTTCTGCAGTTTCTATTCCATCAAGTGCACCGTCAAGGGAAATGTCCATTAAAATAAGATCCGGTTTTGCTTCCTTTACTTTTCTTATAACTTCTTCTCCTGAACTTACAATATCAAGAACATCACAGCCTATCCTGTGAAGAATATTTTTAATATCAATCGCAATTATCTTTTCATTTTCTGCAATCAGTATTTTTGGTTTTGCATTCATCGCTAAAAAATATTTTGTTACATATAATGTTATCAGACTGATACAATAATTTATTTTAATGTCTGACTGTTAATATGATTAAATCATTTTATATGCCAATCAGATTAAGGTTTTTGTGGAAAAAATTTCTTGTGGCATAAAGATGGAATCTAATAAACCTTTAATTAAAAAATATTTTCCGCCTGCTATTGGGAATGTGTAAATATTCCAGCCTGTTTAAGTAATTAATACTTGATACATTTCAAGGTAATTTATTTTTTATAATAGGAAAAATTACATGAAGGGGGTGAAGGCTGTTATAGATGTATCAATAAATAACAGCAGGGTATAGGAAGCACAAAGTTTATTTTTAAAGTAAGTCTATGGTAGGCACAATTAAATATAATATATGCGGATAACGCTTCAGTTAGCCCCCGGGGAATTAAATTCAAACCACAGTTGGAAATCTCTAACTTATCTATGGTTTATGAATCATTTCTTTTGAAAAGATAACAGAATAAAAATTATGAGTAGAAATTGAATAGACTTTTTCATATAGTTTCTTTGTTTTTTAACAAAATTTTCAGGATTAAGTCTTTTCTGATATAACTAATTAAACAAGTAATAAATGTTACCCGAAACTAATAGCTCTTCCCAGTTAAATGTTTTTATTCTGAGTGATGAATGGCTGGATTCAAATGGAAGAAACATTTTGCGGTTCTTTGGTACCTCAAAAGAGGGAACCGTTGAAATAATAATAAATAATAACAAGCCTGTATTTTTTGTAGAAAGCAGTGTAGATCTCAAAGATTTGACTGTTCCTTACAAAAGTAAAAAAGTTGGTATGAAAAATTTCGCAGGCACTCCGGTGGAAGCAGTTTATTTCAACTCTCAGAAAGATCTTAAAACAGCAGATGCTTTTTTTAGCTCAAGAGATATTAAAACCTATGAAGCAGATATTGATCCTGCAAGAAGATATTTAATGGAGAAATCAATAAATGCTCAGGTTAATGTTTCTGGACCTTATACGAAAAAAGAGAAACTTATATCTTTTGTTAATCCCGAAGTTAAACCTGCTGAAATATCTCCGGAATTTTCTGTCGCTTCACTGGATATTGAAACAGGTAAGAATAATTTGCTTTATTCTATAGCAGTTTACTGTAGAAAAAGTAATCAGGAGATAAAAAAAGTATTTATGCTCTCTGATAAAGAAGAGCTTTTAGGCGATTATGCTGAGTGTTATACTTCAGAAAAAAATCTGGTGCAGAATTTTATTAACTGGTTCAAAAATATTGACCCGGATATTATTATTGGATGGTATGTTATTGGTTTTGATCTTCAGTTTATTGAAAACAAATGCAGGGATCTGGAAATCCCTTTTGATATTGGGAGAGGAAAAGGAAGAGTTATAATAAGAAAAAGAAAGCAGGGTAATTGGTTTGCAAACATTCCCGGAAGAATAGTTCTGGATGGTCCTCCTGTTTTAAGGATGTCTTTTTTTTCATTTGAGGATTATAAACTTGAAACAGTTGCGCAGCAGCTTCTTGAAATAGGCAAAACAATTTCACCTGACCAAAATAAAGTTGAAGAGATAGAAAGATTGTTTAAGGAGGATAAACTAAAACTTGCTGAATATAATCTTCAGGATACAATTCTTGTTTATGAAATTTTTAAGAAAGCGGGATTAATAGAGCTTTCAGTAAAGAGAGCTCAATTGTCCGGTATGTTATTAGACAGGCTTGGTATGATGTCTGCGGCTTTTGATCATTTTCTTTTACCAAAAATTCATGAAAAAAAAATTGTTGCTCCAAATATTCGGGATATTTCTTTAACTGAACATTCAGCCGGCGGATATGTCCTTGATCCAAAACCGGGAATTTATGATAATGTTGTTGTATTGGATTTTAAAAGTCTCTATCCATCAATCATTCAAACTTTCAAAATAGATCCATATTCCCGATTAATGGCTGAGGTAAATCCTTTAGTAACTCCGGGCGGTTATAGTTTTTCTTCTACAGAACATTTCCTGCCGGATTTTATAAATCAATTAATGAAGCAAAGAGCAGAGGCTGTAAAAAAAGGAATTAAATCACTTTCACAGGCTATTAAAATCCTGATGAATAGTTTTTACGGGGTAATGGGTTCAACAGGATGCAGATTTTATCACCCTAATCTTCCTTCAGCAATTACGTCAACCGGGCAGTGGCTTCTGCTTCAAAGCAAAAAGTATCTGGAATCAAAAAATTATGAAGTTGTTTATGGCGATACAGATTCTTTATTTATCGGGGTGAAAACAGGCAAGGATGAAAATATTTTTGATGGTGAAAAACTTGCTGAAGAACTTAATTATTATTGGAAGAAAAGATTAAAGGATGAATTTGGAGTTGAATCATATTTAGAGCTGGAATTTGAAAAGTATTATAGAAAGTTTATTATAACTCCAATGAGAGGTGCAGAAGCAGGTGCCAAAAAAAGATATGCCGGTCTTGTTAAAGAGAATGGAAACGAAAAACTCGAGTTTATAGGAATGGAGTTTGTAAGGTCAGATTGGACACGCCTTTCAAAAGAATTCCAGGTTGAACTTTATAAGAAAGTCCTTTATAACGAAGAGATTCAGAACTGGATGAATGATTTTGTAAACAAGGTTTATAACGGGAAATTTGATGATAAACTTATTTACAAAAAGAGATTAAGAAAAGATATTGATGATTATATAAAAAATGTCCCTCCCCAGGTGCGTGCGGCAAGAATGTTAAGCGAGGCTGGTGGCACAATCTATTATGTAATAACAAAAAAAGGACCGGTTCCGGTCGAGTTAAATCCTAAGGATATTGATTATCAGCATTATATTGATAAGCAGCTAAAGCCAATTGCAGATTCAATTCTTTCTTTGCTCAATCTTTCTTTTGATTCAATAGTAAAAAGCGGGCAGTTAAATTTCTTTAATGAATAATTTTAACTATAAAGAGGTATAAAAATGAAGATTATTTTCAGTTTATTGGTCCTATCTTTTTTTCTGGAGAAAATTTATGCTATGGAAATGAAGTTTGAAGATTATTTTCTTGATGAAACAATGAGAATAGATTATCACCATATGGGTGATTCTAAATTTGAAATGATAAGCATTGATAAAATTTACCGTTATGGCATATGGGCAGGAAGCATTAACAATTTAGTTGATTATCTGAACAATGGAAAATACTATGTAAAGATTTATGATGTTTCATCAGGAAAATTAATTTATTCAAAAGGATTTGATTCTTATTTTGGAGAATATCAAACAAGTGAAGATGCATTAAATGGAATAAAAAAAACTTATCATGAGTCTGCTCTGATTCCATACCCCAAAAATAAAATAAGGTTCTCAATTGATAGAAGAGATAAAGAAAATAATTTAGTAGAATTATTCAGCGAAGAAATAAATCCGGATAATCAATATATAGTTAAAGATAAAATTGGTGATAGTTCTATTAAAATATTTAAAGCAGAAAATAATGGTAATCCGCATACCAAAATTGATATTGCTGTTTTAGGTGACGGTTATACTAAAAATGAAATTGAAAAATTTAAAAAAAATTTTGAAAGACTAACTAAAACTTTATTTGAAATTGAACCATATAAATCTCATCAAGATAAATTTAATTTTTACGGTGTTCTTAAACCATCAGAAGAAAGCGGCTCAGATGAACCTGGGGCAAACATTTTTAAAAACACTGCATTGGGAACAACCTTTTATTCACTTGGTTCGGAAAGATATCTATTAACTGAGGATAATAAAACGCTGAGAGATGTCGCGTCAAATGTTCCTTACGATGCTATTGTTATACTTGTAAATCATAGTCGTTATGGCGGGGGAGGGATCTATAATTTATATTGTACATTAGCCGCAGATAATCAATGGTTTGAATATCTCTTCCTTCACGAGTTCGGACACTCATTTGCCGGGTTAGCAGATGAATATTACACTTCCGATGTTGCATATAACGAATTTTATAAAATTGATGTCGAGCCTGTTGAACCCAATCTTACGGCTTTAATAAATCCCAATGATTTTAAATGGAAGAAATTTGTTAGTGAAGGAGTAGAAATTCCTACTTTGTGGGAAAAAACTCAGTTTGATAGTATGGATTTAAAATGGCAGGAAGAAAGAAGATATTTAAATGAAAAAATAGCTGAATTAAAAAGAAATAAATCCTCAAATGACGAAATTAACAAAGCACAGGAAGATTATAATAGAAAAGATAAAGAACATTCAGAAAAAGTTTCGAATTTTTTAAATAATAGTAAATTTTTTGGCAAAATCGGAGCTTTTGAAGGTGCCGGTTACCTTTCTAAAGGATTATATAGACCCATGATTGATTGTATTATGTTTTCTAAAGGTAAAAAACCATATTGCAAAATCTGCCAAAACGCAGTCTTAAATGTAATAAACCTATATTCCGAGTGATTTATTTCACAGAATAAATTATTCTATATCAAAATATTATAAAAAGTAAATTTTTTATTAGAACTTTATACAGTTTTGGGCATCTAACACCTGTAAGACTTGAATGTAGACGTTTTTTTAGCTTAACTATTTGAAGAAAATGTTGTATATTAAAAGTCAGCTTTTTTGAATGAAAATTAAATCAAATCAATAAATACCACCAATTAAAATAATAAATCAGGAGTGATATAAATTGAAAATAACAAAGCAGTTCACAAGCCGGGAAAGTAAATCTTTAGATAAGTATTTGCAGGAAATTGGAAAGGTAGATCTGTTAACACCTGATCAGGAAATTGAACTAGCAATCAGGATTAAAAAAGGGGACCAGACGGCTCTTGAAACTTTGACTAAAGCAAATCTTAGATTTGTTGTTAGCGTTGCAAAACAATTTCAGAATCAGGGATTGTCTTTAGGTGATCTTATTAATGAAGGAAATCTTGGATTAATTAAAGCTGCAAAAAGATTCGATGAAACCAGAGGATTTAAATTTATTTCATATGCTGTTTGGTGGATCAGACAATCTATTATGCAAGCAATTGCAGAACAGTCAAGAATGGTTCGCTTACCTTTAAACAGAGTGGGCGAATTGAATAAAATTGGAAAGGCCTACAGCAAGCTTGAGCAGGAATATGAAAGAAAACCAAATGCTCAGGAGTTAGCGCAGGAACTGGATATGGATGTTGAAGATGTTGCAAATTCTCTTCAGCTTTATGGAAGACATATTTCAGTTGATGCTCCATTCCAGAATGGTGATGATAACAAAAATAATTTACTTGATGTTATGGTTAATGATGAACAGCCGGCTCCTGATGTAACTTTAATGGGTGAATCATTAAAGAATGAAGTTCAGAATGTTCTTTCAACTCTTTCTGAAAAAGAAGCCGATGTTTTAAGATTATATTTTGGTATTAATAGTGAAAGATCTGCAACCCTTGAAGAGATTGGTGAGAAGTTCAATCTTACCCGCGAAAGAGTTAGGCAAATTAAAGAAAAAGCTATAAGAACTCTGAGACATGCTCCAAGAACAAAAAATCTTAAAGCTTATCTGGGGTAATAGCTTTCTTAATAAAAAATTAAGACGTTCTATTGTTAAAAATAGAACGTCTTTTTTATTTTAAACATATTAAATTTATTTTCTCATTCACCCGGTAAACCGTCTTCTTTTAGAGGCGGGAAAAAGTTCGCCTTCTCTTCACTAACCGGACTAATCCACTTCTTAAACCGGGGTGAAGAGGACGTTAAATCTAACTCAACCCCAATCCTCTTTCCCTTTCTTACGCGGGCAGTTATACTCAGAAAAGAGGAAGAGGGATTGAGTTAGCAACATTTAAGGAGAGTATGCTTTCAATTCTTTTTTGGAGAATTATAAACGATCTTTCTTATGGTATCAAATTGCAAATAAGGATATAACTCTCTTAAAGCATCAATTGCATCTCCTGCACTCATCTTACTTGCTCTCATAAGCCGGAACTTCTTCCGAATTTCTCTATCCCTAACAGATGTTTCGTTTATAAGCCCGCGGCTCATCAATGCTTCGTAAATTTCATTGCTGATGAGATCAGCAAGAGGGTTATTATACTGTTCATTTATATTTATATTCTCCATTGTTTTCCTCCTGAAAGAATGATTTATGCACCTTTATTTCTCTGATTATTAATTAAGAATTTAAGATTTGGTTAACAACAGCATAAATATGCAGTTCTTTTAGAATGAGGATGAGGAAGTATTAACTATACCGCACATTTATGCAGTTTAATAGTTAAAAAATAAATTTAGATGAGACCTTTTCTTATAGCTTTTGCTACAGCTTCTGATTGTGAATGCACGTGAAGTTTTTTATAAATATTTCTAATGTGATGGCGGACCGTATCAACACTTATAAAAATTTTATCAGCGATTTCCTGATAATTGTATCCGTCTGCCAGATGATTAATTACTTCTTTCTCACGTGGTGAAAGCTCATATTCGATTCCGTTGCCGTTGCCATTTTTCTTTTGGTGGAAAACAGAAATAATTTGTCTGGCAATATTTGAACTCATTGGAGAACCGCCTTCATAAATGTCCTTAATTGCCTCAAGCAGCCGGCTTGGAGGTGTTTTCTTAACAAGGTAACCACAAGCCCCGGCACATAATGCTTCGAATACCACATTACTTTCTTCATAAATTGTGAGCATCAGAATATTTAAAGCGGGATTAATTTTCCTGGCTTTTTTAACACCTTCAATACCACTGATCCCAGGAAGACCTATATCCATAAGAACGACATCAATATTTGATTTTGAAACTTTGCTGAGGAATTTTTCACAATCTGGATATGAACCTACACAATCATAACCGGGCGTTCCGGTTATTAAGGCAGCCAGTCCTTCCCGGATTGTTTTATTGTCTTCAACTATTGCTACATTTATCATAAGAAATTATAAGCAAACATTTAATAATAATTTATCATTTTATTAAGCTAAAGGAATTTAAATTTGCACTACTCTATTGTTACATTAAAAAATCTTTTTAAATAATAAGAAATTTTATTTACTCCGTTTAATTTTCCAACAAAAGTAATTGTAGTGCCGATATCCTGAGAAGATCTCCATTTTAATTTTCCTCCGATGAGATTAGCTCTACCTTCCATATTTTTTAAACCATTTCCTATTTCCTTATTAGCTCCATTTAACCCTGTTCCATTATCCTTTAGCACCATTTCAAGAACATCTCCTCTTAAATTAACTTCCAAGAAAATGTTGCTGCAATGACTATGCTTCAGAGAATTGTTTATTCCTTCCTTAAATATTAAGTAAAGATTTTGCCTGTAATCCATTGGCAATTTTACATTTTCAAGTTTATCAAGATTAGTAGTTTTCAGAGATATGTTCATAAACGTAAGTATCTCACTGTAAGAATCTTTAAGCCTTATAATAAGATCATGAAGGGAATCTCTCCGCGGATTTACAACCCAAACTATATCGCTCATATTATCAACTAACTGGCGTGCAGTCTCGCTGATAGATTTTAAATTTTGAGATGTTTGGCTGGAGCCATTATTTAATTGTCTCGATGTTAGTTCACTTAAGATTGAAATTTCAGTTAGACCCGAGCCAATATTATCATGAAGATCCGCAGCAAGTTTAGTCTTCAGTTTTTCAATTGTAAGCAGATTTCTGATTCTTACGGTACTTACTAAATAAATAGAAAAAAGTAAAAAAACTATGCTGGCAGAAATAAACCACCATGTTTCCCAGACAGGGGGAAGAATTGTTAACTTAATACTTGCCCCATCATAGTTCCATATTCCATCGCTATTTGAGCCAATAACTTTAAATACATATTTTCCGGGCGATAGATTTGTGTAAATCGCAATTCGCTGTTTTGAGTCAGTATATCTCCAATCTTCATCAAAACCCTCAAGCTTATATGCATACCGGCAATCTTCCGGGTTTGAATAATCCAGTGCAGCAAATTCAAATGAAAAGAAATTTTCTGTGTGGGATAATTCAATTCTATCCCGTTCACCTTTCCAAGTATTATTTAAAACTTTGAATGAACTTATTACAATATCTGGTATATAAGAAACATTATTCAAGCTATCCGGATAAAAACTGTTAATACCATTTATCCCACCGAAATAAATTTCTCCATCCCTGGCCTTATAATAAGCCCCTCCGCTGAACTCCAGACTTTGTACTCCATCCGATAAGTCATACTGTGTGAATTGCTGATCGTCTCTTGAATATTTGAATATTCCATTGTTAGTGCTCATCCACAAGTTTTTATGACGGTCTTCTATTATGCCATAAACAACATAGCTTGTTAACCCCTCCTTTTCTCCGTAACGTGTAAATCTATTAAGTTCTTTATTATATTTATTCAAACCTCCGCCAAAAGTTCCAAGCCATAGAACATCTTCGCTATCTTCAAAAATGCAAACCACCCGGTTATCACTAATACTGAAAGGGTCATTAGAAACATTTTTGAAGTTTTTAAATTTTTCAGTTTTCCTGTCAAATTTATTAAGACCTCCACCAAAAGTCCCGATCCATAGGGTGCCCTGTTTCCCTTCAAAGATTGTGTAAACTCTGTTATCGCTTATTGTTGAATTGTCATTCGGATCATGACTATATCTTTTATATCTGATTCCATTTCTTTCTCCAAAAATTAATTTTGTTAAACCTCCGCCATAAGTAGCAATCCAGAATGTAGAATCATTTTCTATATGTATATTCAATATCTGATCGGAACCCAGCGCCTGATCATCTAAGCCCATCTCTTTAAAATTTACAAAATCGCCCGTTTTCCTGTTATACATACTTAATCCACCTTCAAAGCAGCCAACCCATAAATTATTATGATTATCTACTGCTAATGAACGAATGTGATTATCCGGAAGGCTGCCCGGATTATTTGGATTATGTTTAAAAACAGTAACCTTTTTTTTCTGTTTATCCATTTTATTTAAACCACCTCTGTATGTTCCAAGCCATATGTATCCATCATTATCCTGAGTAATTGACCAGACTACATTATCCGAAAGACTGTTTGGTTCACCGGGGTTATATGTAATATGGTTGAATTTTTTCTTATTAATTTGAAGTTCACATATTCCTCTGCCAAGAGATGTTCCAATCCATAGAATTCCTGATTTATCTTTCTCAATGGCAATAATATCGTTATCCGGAAGGGAATTATTATCCAGCGGATTATGTTTAAAATTAAGAATTGAATTTGACTCCGGGTTAAATTTAATAAGTCCTTCCCCTAAAGTTCCGAGCCAAATATCTCCTTCATTACTTTCAACAATAGACATAATTGTTTTATAATGTAATTTTACCTGGCTTTGGTCAGAATTATACTGTTTGAAATACGCTTCTTCAACCGGAACGAACTTTTGAGAATTATCTAGTTTATTAAGTCCGCCATTATAAGTCCCTATCCAAAGATTGCTTTGGCTGTCTTCAAAGATCGAGACAATATCATTATTGCTTAAACTGTTGTTATTATTTTTTGACTTATAATGGATGAATTTATAAGAATAATTTTGGTTTCTATCCTGAATTTTTATAACTCTGTTTAACCCTCCTCCAAAGGTACCAATCCATATTGCAGATTTTTTATCAACTAAAACTTTTGTAATCCGGTTAAAGCTTAAACTGTTTGGATCATTTGACCTTAAGGAGAAGTGTTCAAACTTTTTATTTTTTTTATCAAACCTGTAAAGACCATTTCCCCAGGTGCCTATCCAGATATTATCATTATTATCTTCACTAATTGATGTAATTGAATTATTGCTATTCCTGACAAAGGAAATAGGATAAGAGGTATATAATTCATTTTGCTTATCAGCATCAGAGCTGCTATCCGGATAAAAAGATTCAAATGTTTCTGTTCTTCTGTTGAACTTATTAATTACCCCCTTCAGAGTACCAATCCAGATATATCCCTGAGCATCTTCAAATAATGCACTAACTTCATTATCTGAAATTGAAGTTGAATCATAAGGGTTGTTAACGTATGTAATAAAGTTATATCCATCAAACCTATTTAAACCATTAGCAGTACCAAACCACATAAAACCTCTTCTATCCTGCATAATGCATAGAACAGCGCTTTGTGACAGACCGTCTTTTATAGTAAGCTGACGGAACTGATAGTCTTCACTCGATTTATTTTCATTTGCATTTAATGCAGTTGATAAAAGGAAAACAAAAATCAGAAATGGCATTTATAACCTTTTAAATAATTCTTCCTCCTGCAAAAGAAATTAAATCTCAATTTATTCATATTCAAGAGAAAAGATTTTAAATAAATGATAGGTGAAAGTGATTAATCTAAGAGGATTGTTAAATCTTGATACATAACAGTTAAGCATGTTCCTCTAAAACGTTGATAAAACAAAAAAATAATTCGGCTTGAAGTTTGCCTAACTTATTTATAGAATTTTAGAATATTAATCATATAAATCAATCTCCTTCGAGCCGGTATTAACCGGCTTTTTTATTGTAAAAAAAGCAAACTTATTTTGAAAGTAAGATTTTTGAAAGGGATTGAAACAATACTTATATTTGGGCTCAAATTTGATAAAATACGGAGAGATGGCAGAGTGGTTGAATGCGGCGGTCTTGAAAACCGTTAAGGATGCAAGTCCTTCCGGGGTTCGAATCCCTGTCTCTCCGCAAAAGTAATTATCATAAAATTTTTCTATCCTTCAAAAATTTCTATTCGATTAGTTTAAATATTTTATTTCAATTTCGTCATTGAATATGGCAATGATGTTTCATTGTTTACCAGTTGCTTGTTTGGTTTATCACTCATTACGAATTTCAATTCTCCACCTTTCATAATTTCTTCATGAGTAATAAAGTATCTATCTATTTTTTTATTGTTCAATTGAATTTCTTCTATGTATATATTTTTATCTGAATAATTCTCGGCTTTAATTCTAAATGTTTTACCATTCTCTAAGTTTATAGCTGCTTCTTTTACAAAAGGGCTTCCAATAATATATTGATTACTTCCCGGCGTTACAGGATAAAATCCCATTGCGCTGAAAATATACCAGGCAGACATTTGTCCACAGTCATCATTTCCGCACAATCCATCTGCCGCATTTCTATACATTTTTTTCATAATCTCGTGAACACGTTCCTGGGTTTTCCACGGTTCTCCGGCATAACAATATAAATATGGTACGTGATGACTTGGTTCATTCCCGTGAATGTAATTACCAATCGCACCGACTTTAGTTACATCTTCACTTTCTGCAAAATATTTTTCAGGAATTTCCATCGTGAAAAGAGAATCAATCCAGCCAATTAGTTTTTCCTTTCCTCCTAAAAGATTAATAAATCCGTTTACATCGTGGGGGATGTAAAGAGAATAGTTCCATGCATTACCTTCTATATAACCCTGGTCTTTTGTGCTTAAGGGATCAAAAGGAGACTTCCAGCTTCCATCTGAATTTTTTGCCCGGATATATTTTGTTTGCGGATCAAAAATATTTTTATAGCTGAAAGCTCTTCGTTTAAATTCATCCGCAATATTATCTTCACCAAGAGCCTCAGCAAATTTATAAATTGTCCAATCATCATAAGCATATTCTAATGTTTTAGATGCAGAATAGGAGTTTAAATCTTCAGGAACAAAGCCATACTTTTTATAATAACCGATCCCATCATAAGGATCATAATTTGCACTGGATAATACCGCCTCTAATGCTTCCTTAACATTATAATTCCTTATTCCTTTCATATAGGCATCAACTATTATTGCAACACTATGATAACCTATCATACACCAGTTTTCATTTGCCCAATGAGACCAAACAGGAAGAATTTTATGAACACTCTGCTCGTAATGTGCAAGCATTGAATTTATTATATCATTCGTTCGTTTTTGTTGAATTATTGTAAAGAGGGGATGAAGGGCACGATAAGTATCCCATAAAGAAAAGATTGTGTAGTTATTAAATCCTTCTGCTTTATAAATATTCTGGTCAAGCCCGCGGTAATTTCCGTTTACATCCTGGAAGATAATCGGACTAAGAAATGAATGGTACATTGCTGTATAAAAATTTATTTTGGTCTCTTCGTCGGCTTCAATTGCAATTTTTGAAAGTTCTTTGTTCCATTTTTCCTGAGCTTCATTCTTTACAGCTTCAAAATCCCAGTTCGGAATTTCTGATTGAAGATTCTCAATCGCACCTTCAGTGCTTACACCTGATAAAGCAAACTTAATCATTAACTCTTCATCCTGTTGCATATTAAAATTGAAATAACAAATAATTTTTTTCCCGGCTCTTTCAGGGAAGTTTTCATCCTGATTCCATTTTCTCCAGAATCCTTTATAAACAGGATTTTCATTATTTCTTATTCCATAAGATTGAATTGGTTTGGAAAGCGACATTGCAAAATAAACATACCGTGTACGTGCCCAGCCATTTGTTTGCCTGTAACCTGTAATCAGAGTATCATTCTCAACCCTGATAAAAGACCATGTAACTTTATCTTCATAATTATAAATTCCTGTTGTAAGGTCAAGAATAATATGGGCATCATTTGTTTTTGGAAATATGTATTTATGAAACCCCACTCTTTCCGTTGCGGTAAATTCAGCTGTAATATTATAATCATCGAGCTTTACTTTGTAATAACCGGGATGAGCATCTTCATTTTTATGTGAGAATCTTGATCTATACCCGCCTTCAGGGTTTTCTTTTATTCCGGGATTTAATTTCAATTCTCCGATAGTTGGCATAATAAGAAAGTCACCGAGGTCAGAATGACCTGTACCGCTGAAGTGGGTATGACTGAAACCAACAATTGTTTTATCCTCATATTGATAACCGGAACAATACCGGTAAACTTCCTGATTATATCCGTTACCGTTATTATATAAAACAGTATCAGTTTCCGGACTAAGCTGCACCATACCAAAAGGAACGACTGCACCGGGGAAAGTATGACCCATATTGTTTGTTCCAATAAATATGTTCACGTAATCAGTCGGGGTTTTTGATTGAGGAAGTAACATAATATTAAACACAAGAATAAATAATAATTTAATCTTCATCTAAGCTCCAAAAAAGATGGAATTAAATATAAGTACTTTAATTAAAGGCAAAAAATATTTGTTCTTATGGTAACAAATGAAGACTGAATAAAAAGGCGGGCAGGAAACTGTTCTTTAGTAATTAAGAAATGGTTCGTCTGGCTTAATGTTCAAATTGTCTTTCTTATTGTTTGGGGGAATGTTAACTTGAGAAAGCAAAGATTCAGATTTTATTTTTTTTCAATTCTCAGAATTGTTATTTCATCTCCCAAACAGGAATTTACATTCTTAGTCCAATCTAATCTTACATAAACAGGAAAACTCGCGCTATCCAGATTAAAATTAGTATTTACCGGCAATTCAAAGAATCGGTAGGTAACTTTTCTTATATCTATAAAATAACCGCCGCAGCACGCGCACTCTCTAACATCATAACCTGTAATAGTCCCATCATCCTTAAACTCATTAACATCTGATGAACAGGATAAAATGTTAAATAAAAGTATTGATAATGCAATTATTATTGTTTTCATATCTTTTGTCATCATTTTTCTATTTATGATTTTTATTGAACCGCATAAATAAATCGATCTTAAAATCATTTAATATTATAAAAAGAAATTTTCAAATGAAATGCGTTTATTAACGTTGACAAACCAATTTAAATAGTTTAAGTTAAATCACAAGAACCTCAACCTTGTGAGGAAGGTTTCATAAACTACTCTCATCCTGAAGTTTCCTTACTTCCCCCAAGGCGCTAAAGACATTATTACAGGAGGTTATATATGTCGACGGCGTCTTAAATTCTTATAAATTTCAAATTTTTTTTGTAATTATTTCTTCTAAAAGATTGATTAAGATTGATGATAATTGAAGAATATTGGATCACTAATCTTTACTATTCAAGATAAAAAACAAAGCGAACGGGAACACTAAAAATTTATATGAAAATAATATGGTACGAAAAGTGTTTTGAGAGATGTTACAGAACTCAATAAAACTTCAGATCAAATTAAAACAGGTATTAAATTTAACTATTGCCTGGATAGCTGCCGGTATGTTTTTTACTGTTATAGAATATCTACTAATCCATCCTGTTTCTAAGATAGCTAATATTCAAAATCTAACCACCGAAGTAAATATATCTTCGTACGATTTCGGTCGTTCAATCCTGGTAACAATAATTGCCGCATTAATAGCCGGCTTATCAATAGGCACTTTTGAAATATTTTATTTTCAGAATCGTTTTCGCAAAAAACCATTTAGCTATACCATAGTTGTTAAAAGTCTGGTTTATACTTTTACTATGATAATGTTAATCATTATTGGTCTTTTTTTAGATCAAAGTTTTAATACCGGGAAGTCAATTTTTCATCCTGAAGTTTTGAAAGGTGTTACAATATATCTATCAGGCAGTGGTGTTTGGGCTTTTGTTATTCACTGGACTGCGGTCATAATCTTAACACAAATTTTTATCCAGGTTAGCGGAAACTTCGGTTATGGTGTTTTGCATAATTTTATTCTCGGCAGGTATAATAAACCTAAAGAAGAACGAAGAATTTTTATGTTTTTAGATTTAAGGTCATCTACATCAATTGCCGAAAAATTGGGGCACATAAAATATCATAATCTACTTAATGATTTCATTGATGATATAAATGATTCCATAATTTTTAGTAAAGGTCAAATTTACCAATATGTTGGCGATGAAGTAACAGTATCATGGTCAATGAAAAATGGGATCGAAAATGCAAATTGTTTAAAATGCTTTTTTAGTATTACTGATGAAATAAGAAATAAGTCTTCACTATACCTTGAACGTTATGGATTGGTTCCGGATTTCAAGACTGGCTTACATTGTGGTGATGTTACAATTGGAGAAGTGGGGGTTATAAAAAAGGAGATTGTCTTTACTGGTGATGTTCTGAATACAACTGCAAGAATTCAGGAATTATGTAACACTTATAATGTTAGGTTATTGGTTTCGGAAAAGTTAATTGATCTGCTTCAGATTGAAAATCTTTATTCAGTAAAACCAATGGGTGAAATAATATTGAGAGGAAAAAGCACAAAAGATATTCTTTATAATGTTGAGATATTAGAATCATAAAATTGAAATTATCTACATAAGAAGCTGGAATAAATTATAATGGTTATTAATAGGTTATGATATCGCGGCGCAGATTTATTTACTCCTCATTTTTATTAGGTGCCGGTGCATCATTAGGATATTTAAACGGTTGTTCTTCTTCTTTTGATTGTATTCAGCCATTAAAAAAACGAAAATATGTACTTGCAGATATTCATAACCATACATTGTTAAATGAATGGATACGGAATACCCCTGTTGGTGTAAAATCTCCCATGTTAGCTGAATTTGCACAGGATGTTTTTGATAAAACTTCTACAACCTGGCAGACTTCGTGCGAGGCAGGGATAGATTTGATTTGTACAACTCATTTCAATTTGTTCGATGAATGGATTACTATGCCGACAGATCCTAACCCGGCAGCTCCTTTAAATACATTTCGTATGATGGATCTTCTTGAAAAAGATTTAAATGGACCTTCAGGAAAATATGCTAAATTGATTCGGACACCGGAAGAGTTTAAAAATCATTTTAATAATAATTATGATAAGAACGCTGCAAACTTCCGTACAGCTGTTTTGCATTCTCTAGAAGGAGGGCATGCACTTGGCGGAAGTCTGGAACCATTGAAAGAATTTGCGCGGCGGGGTGTTGTATTAATAACAATCGGGCATTTTTATAATAAAGGAATTGCAACTGCACCAAATGCATTCCCTTTCTTTCCGGATGCTAATAGTTTATGGCCTGAGCAGGGATTAAGTCCCTTTGGCAAAGAAGTTATTTGTGAAATGGAAAGACTGGGAATTATAGTAGATGTTACTCACGCAACCTCAACTGCTTTAGAAGATATATTAAAAGTTTCGACAAAGCCTCTGATAGCAACACATATTACTGCAAAAACTCTGGGCGATCATGCCTATTCATTTTATGATGAACATATCCAGGAAATTGTCAGACGCGGCGGAATGATTGGTATTCCGCTTTACCCTTATATGTTGTCAAACTATGCTAATATAAAAGAAGCAGAAGAACATGGTTCTCTTCGTGATGTTGTCCGTACAATCAGGTATGTAACTAAAATCAGCAATTCATTAAAAAACATTTGTATTGGCAGTGATTTTGGCGCATACATTCCTCCTCTAACAGATATGAATTGTCTCTGCCAGGTAGAATTGCTCAGGGAGTTATTAGAAAAAGAATTTAACAATGATGAAGCGGTAGATAATATACTTGCTAAAAATGTTATTGAGTTCATAGGGAATAATTGGAAAAGAAACATCTGAGAGAATAATATGAGCTGGAATAATAAAATATTTGTATTCCTGTTAGCATCATCTTTTTCTATACAGATATTTTCCTGGGAAAAACAAGAGCATCAGATATTAGCTGACTTAGCATTAGACTCAACTCTTTCTTTTTGCGGAATAAGCTCAAACGATTCTTTGATTTTTTTCCCTTGTGAAGGAGGAATAATTACAATTAATAAAAAGTTATGGAATGATCAATCGTTTGGTGATATTGCCGCTTCTTTTTCCGGGGATGATATTTCACAATCACACTGCCAAATGAGGGGATGTACAATAAAGCAGCAGCTTGAATCACTTACAGCTTCCTTTGTTGATGAAGTTTGGAATAGAATTAAACAAACACCGGTAAATATTCAAAGTGTTGAAGTCTCAAATCAAAATACAGTATTCAACTATCTGATTCATCATTTAATTGCGTTGCGTTTGGCTAATGTTGCAGGGAAGGAAATAATAATAATAATGAATTACTTCGCTATGCTCTTGTTTATGAGGCTGCAGCACAATGTTATCTTAGTGATGCCTTTTCGTCCGGTCATCTGCTTTTACAGGTTTCTGATTTTCTTGCCCCACTTAATTATATGAATATCCAGATTACACATGACTATTATTGTTATGAGGGAGTTTATGTAATTAACTCAATGGGTGAGTGCTGGCAAGCTTTCGGAGATAAGCTTTTACAATGGTATCCATATTCCTTCGGTCGTGTTTTTGAAGCATGCACAATATCATTACGTGAACTCTTTCTCGTTTATTTTGCTTCAATTGAAAATTTTGAAATCCCGGGGAATCTAACTAAATGGGCAAAATCAATTGATGGGGAACTATCAGCGAAAGAATTGTCAAGTCGCTGGCTATCCACAAATAATGGTGCTAATTATTATTCTGAAATAAAAATACCTGCAATTCTGTACATACCAATGCCTGTTGCGGCAGTATGGAGCGTACGTACTGATAAAAAAGATGAGCATGGAATATTTCTTAGGAAAAATTATCCTCAATTATATGAAGAACAATTTCATGATCCTGATTTAACTGAGATTGATATGGATTTTCTTTACACAAAGAATTCGATGCCGGATTGGATGATACCAAATTTCCTTCCAAACGACTCATTGCAGAACCTGATTAAATATAATCCTGATGTGGCTTCAGTCCGTTATGTACAGGACAGATTTTTACCGCCTTCATACCAGGGCTATCTTTTATCAGTCGGGGCCACTTATGTTTTTTCAAATGATGAAGACGGATCTGGTACTTCCATTGGATTAGGATGGGGTTTCTCAGATGAATTTCTTTTTTTTCTGATTAAACCTTCTCTTATTGTTTCAGCTATGAAATTATTCAGTGATAAACAGGGATGGATAGTGATGGCAAGTGCCGGAGTCGGATTAAATTTACCAATCTTCAAAATCATTAAACCACACATGGATTTTGGATATGCGTATGGATTCAAATCACCATATAAAGGAAGTGCTGCTGAATATTCTATTGGATTCGATTCTGAAACTTTACCAATTGGATTTACATATGCAGGTTTGACTTTTGGCTTGAAATATCAGTTCATCTTTTTCGATAAAGTATTACAATCACCTGTACTGGAAATTATATTGCATTAAGTAATACTTAGATTTAAAACTCATTCCAACTTATTTCTTATTTATTTTCTCTTCTATAATTTCTATTGCTGATTTTATATTTATTATCTTACCAATTGATTCATCATCAATTACAATATCAAATTCCTGTTCAACATCGAGAATCACATCAATAAGATTTGCTGAGTTTATTTCCAAATCTTTAATGAAGTCTGTATTCTCTGAGAGGTTGTTTAATGCTTCTTCATTTTGTGTATATGGTTTTATAATGGTTTTTAGTTTAGGGAGAAGTTCTTCATTTTCCATGGTAGTTAATTATATTTTTTGAAAATAACACAGGCATTTACATCTCCAAAACCGAAGCTGGCTTTAGCGATAATATTTAATTTTTCAGGAACGATCATACTTTGTGGAATTTTATTTTTATCAATTAGTGATTCGATCTCGGGATGTACATCTTCACAATTTATAGAGGGATAAATAAATCCATTCTGTAATTCAATAACTGAAGCAACGCTCTCCACAGCACCTGAAGCAGCTAAACAATGTCCAGTCATAGATTTTAATGAGTTAATATAAGGAAAATCTTTTCCTTTTCTTTGAAGAGCTTCGGACCAGTTCTTAACTTCAAGAGAGTCTTTTGAGGTTGCAGTTAAATGACCATCTATGAGATCAATTTCTTTGGAGCTGATCCCGGCATTTACAACTGCATCTTTAATACATTTTTGAACTGCAATAGAATTAGGTGCAGTCATTGAACCGTCTCCTCTTTGTCCACCCGAATTTACAGTTCCCCCTAAATTTCCAGCATAAATTTTGGCACCTCTTTCAATCGCATCATCCAAAGATTCAAGAACTATTGCTGCAGCACCGCTGCCCGGTACAAACCCCGAAGCCGAAGTTGACATTGGTCGTGAACCTTTTTCAGGAAAATCATTGAATCTAAATGTCAGCACTTTCAGAGCATCAAATCCTCCCCAGACGTATGGTCCGTGATCGCTGGTACTTCCGGCAAGCATTCTTTTTGCATTGCCGGATTTTATTCTTTCATAAGCCATAAGCACAGCCTCAGTCCCCGTTGAACAAGCAGAAGAATTTGTAGTTACCTGGTTTCCGAAACCAATCATTCCATTTAAATAAGCGCTTATGCCGCTTGCCATTGTTTGCTGTACTGTATTGCTTCCCAGTTTCCGGACTTGCTTATCATCAACTTTATAAATTGCTTCCCGAACTTTATCAATTCCGGATGTTCCGGCCCCGAAAATTAGTCCGCTTTCCCAGTCAGGCTCTTCCTCCTCCGAAGTTCTTAATCCGGCATCTTTCCATGCATCAATTCCCGCAATGCAGCCGTAAATTATTCCTGAGCTATTGAAATTTCTTAACTGAAGTGGAGTAAAATATTTTTGTTTTAGTTCATCGTTAACATCCGGAATCCCGCCTATGCAGCATGAGAAATTCAGATTCTTGAGTTCTTCTAAAAATTTAATTCCCGATTTACCATTTTTAATTGCCTCAGTAAAAGCAGGTATTCCTGTTCCATTCGGGGCAACAACTCCTAAACCTGTTACAACAACCCGATTATTCATTCTAAGAATTTCTTTACTATAAGTTTTAAGAAGTTATCCTTAGATATTGCTAAGGATGGCAAAGTAACGATGTCACATTGAGCCTGCCGCTGGTAGGCAGGTTGAAGAGTGATGTTAACCCGCAGAGAAATCTTTTACCATTCCTGCAATGACACCCTTGCATACTATTTCACCATTCTCATTCTTCATTTGTACATTGCATTTTAATTTCCCGAAACGGAAAAAAACTTTTTCTGAAATGATGGTTACTTTTTCTTCCGGGAAAACGGGTTTATAAAAATTTACTTCGCTTGAGATTAAAGCGAGCTGAGGGAATTTGCTTGTGGGATTTTTTTCTTTTATCAGAAAAATTCCAAGACAAACAACTCCAATCTGTGCCATCGTCTCTGTTAAAATTACACCGGGAGTTACTGGAAAATTATTGAAATGTCCTGTATAGAAAAATTCATCCTTCCTGTATCTGTATTCACCTTCAATTGAGTTCTCATCAATTTTAGTGATTGTATCAACAAACAGGAAAGGTTTAGAATAAGGAAGCATCGAAATTATTTCTTCTGGTTTCATATAAAAAACTATAATAAAAATACTATAATATGATTATGCAATGCTGAATTTTTACATGCAATATGCATCCATGCAATAATGCATTTAAGTGTTGGTTTCTTTACTAAGAAATATGTTCTCCACCATCAACCGAAATTATTGAACCGTTGATCCACGAAGCTTCATCTAAAGCAAGTAGGTAAACTACATTCGCAACATCTTCAGGTGTAGTTAATCTCTTAAATGGATTTCGTTTTTTTGTTATCTCTTTTAATTGTTCACTGCCGGGAATCATACGGAATGATTGTGTATCTGTAACTCCTGCCTGGATACAATTAGCACGTAATCCAAAAGGTGCGAACTCTAATGCAATATTTCTTGTTATTGCCTCCAATGCAGCTTTTGCTGCTGAAACCGCAGCATAATTCTTCCAGGCTTTTTGATTTCCTTCACTTGTAAAGCTTATAACTCTTGCATCATTGGAGAATAATTTATTATCGAAAATAATTTTTGTCCAATCATAAAGATTAATTCCCATTGCTTCAATTGTTAAATGAAAATCATCATTCTGTAGAGCAGGAACACTTTCTGAAATCATTGGCTTTAAATTACCTTTTGCAATGCTGTGCAGCAGCACTCTTATTTTTTCTCCGGGATTTAAATTCTCTTTTATTTTAGAAATAATCTGTGACCTGTTTTCGGGCTGCAAAGCATCTGAATTAAAAGATACTAAACTAACTTTTTCTGAAATAATTTGATTGAAGTGTTTTTCTATCCCGGGGATGTCGGCTTTTCTGTCACGGTGCACAACAAAAATATTCATCCCTTCTTTAGCAAGCTTTTTAGCAGATGCAAGACCCAAACCGCTTGAACCTCCTAAAATAAGTGCCCAATAGTTTTTATCTTTAAAATCTTTTGCCATATAGTGAATGAAATGTTGATGTGATAATATGAAATAAAAATAAATTAAACCAATGGTTTGTACAAATAAGAAACCCGGTAAAATGGTATTTGATACTTTTAAGGAAGGATTATATTAATTAATTTCCGATTAAATTCGTTTATTTTTTTTGGAATTGAGATTTCAAAATTAACTTTTCATTATTTTCTACATTCGGACTTTTCGCCTGATATTTTTTGAAAGCAACTGAAAATACGGAACCTATATTTTTTTCGCTTTGAACATTGATTTCCGCATTATTTATTTCAACATATTTTTTAACCAGTGCAAGGCCCAGTCCATTTCCTTCATATTGTCTTTTCTGTCCCGCATCTTCCTGTGAGAAAGGAGAGAAGATACGATCCATATACTCCTTGGTCATTCCAATTCCAGTATCCTTAATTGAGATATTAATAAAATCATTATCACGGTTTTCAATTGAGATGGTTACTGATCCCTGGTGAGTATATTTTATAGAATTTCCTATCAGGTTCTGAAATATCTGATTAGTGGTGTACAAGTCGCAATAAATGTATGGCTCTTTTGAAGTGCATCTGAAATTTAATTCCAGGTTTTTTTCGTCACCAAGTGGTTTAAATTCTCTTATAAGTTTTGCAAGTTCAGCTTCAATATTTACAGGATCAAAATCGGGTTTGTAATTTCCAGTTTGGACAGCAGACATATTCAGTATCATATCTATTGTTCTTAGAAGCCGTTTTCCTGCACTATCAACAGAACTGATGATAATCTGAGAATCTTCATTATTTTTATCTATCTCATCAGCTAAAATAGGTACTGCAGTTAGAATAGCATTTAGAGGTGTCCTGATTTCGTGAGACATCTGAGCAAGAAAAGCACTTTTAAGCCTGTTAGATTCTTCAGCTTTTTCTAAAGCAAGCATTAAATCTTTTTGTGTTTTTTTAATGTCGGTAATATCCAGTGTTTGAACTATTGTATGCTGCGGAATTGATTTATCATCATAAATTGTTACACATTTTGCAATAACAATAATTTTATCTTTGTTCTTTTTTACCATTACTCTTTCAGCATTAAGGTCGTAATAATTCAGATGTATCTGATCTGATGCAGTTAAAAATGTTGTTTCACTTAAATTTTCGAAGAGTAATTTTATATGAGCATCAATTAATTCACGCCTTTGAAAACCTGTTATATCACAGAATGCTTTATTAACATTGATAATCTTGTTAGAAGGCGAAATAATAAACATACCAATTGGAGCATTTTCGAAAACCAGTCCAAATTGCTCTTCACTTTTATAAAGTGATAACTCAACTTTTTTGCGTTGATTAATCTCACTACCCACTTCATAAATTTTTTCTTTAAATACAGCACCTAATTTTGAATTAAGAGAATTAATACGGTTCGATTTTACATCAAGGTCAAAAAGAACCGAATTAATTTTTTCTGCAAGAAGTCCTATTTCATTATTATAGGTGTAATCAATTTTAATTTCTTTGTCGCCGTTAATAATTCTATCAAGTGTTGAAGTTAGCTTTGTTATTGGTTTGAATGACATGGCACTAAAGAAGTATGTAATTATCACTACAATCAGGAATATGCCAAGCCCCAATAATGCCATTAAGAATTTTGTTTTATTCAGGTTAGTTAATGTTTCTGATGCATCATATCCTAAATAAATTTTGCCAAGCTCCGTATTGCCAGAAATTACAGGCAGGGAAACTTTAAATATCGGGTTGTCTTCGGAAATGTCAGTGGAATTTTCTTTTATTAAATATTGATTTTGTTCTGCAACGCTAATATTTATAGTGTCTATTATGCTGCCGTCACTGCTTTTCACTATTAGATATAGAGCCTTGTTCAGATTAACTAATTTATTTAATGTTTCTTTGTCATTTGTTTTTAATGTTTGGAATGCTTCGGGATTTTGTTTGAGAAAATTTGAAAACACCTCGGACTTATAAATATATTTTTCGTATCCATCAGCCTCGGATATTTTGAATATATATATAGAGATTGAAGCTAATATTATTAGGATAAATATTGAAAATTCAATCGTAATTTTTAATTGAAGTTTCCGGGATTTTTTGTTCATTTTCTTTGATAAAAGATTTACTTAGTTAAGTTCAACAAATGTGCCGATTAAACGTAGACTTTTTGTGATTTCGAAGGTTACCTCCATCCCAGAATGAGAATATGTAATTATTATGGATAAAATTTTGAGATTGGGGAATCAATCAGACCAAAAGCATTTTCTTTTTTCATCAACAGCTTTGAGAAAAAATCATCAGGTTTTGGAATAGAATTATTTTTGTAAAGATTGACCCGGATTTAAAATCTGTCGGATAAAAAAATATAGCCCGCCATTCAAGGCGGGGATAAAAGAGATTACAAAATATTATAGGCTTTAATCACAATAAATTTTTAGTTTACTTTTCCTTAGATAGTTCCTGTAAAATTCTCTGGAGCTTTTGCAATTCTTTTGCAGCTTCTTCAAATCTTTTTTCTCCCTGCAGCTTCAGGTAATCGTTAAAAGCATTATTGGCTTCCTTTATTTGATCTGAAACTGAAATTTGCGGCTGTTCTTTTGTTACAAGGTTTTTTTCTCCCATAGGGATTTCTTTTACTGTTTCACCGAACAAACCATTTAAAGCTTCTCCAAAAGTTGGTGCATAGCTTAGGTTATCATCATGCATAACAGCAACAAGTCTCAACTCAGGGTAAGCTGCAGTTTCTGCCTGCAGATAGATTGGCTCAACATAAATCAGTGTATTCTCAACAGGAATTGCGAGAACATTTCCGCGAATAACATTAGAGCCTCTCTGATTCCACAAGGATAATTGTCCCGAAAGAAAACTGTCCTGGTCTATTTTAGTCTCAACCTGCTGGGGACCAAGAACTCTCTTATCTTTAGGAAATTTATATGCAATGAATTTTCCGTAATTATCAGAGTCGCACATAGCGGCAATCCATCCTATCATAACCTGCCTGTTCTTTGGAGTGAAAGGAAGAATAAGTACAAACTCAGGTTTGTTGTTTCCCGGCAGTTCCCACATTATATAGTATGGTGCAACAGGCTGAACTTTCCCATAATATTGTTCAGTCGCTCTTATCCAAAGATCTTCCTGGTTATAAAAAACAGTCGGGTCGGTCATATGATATTTTGCATACATAAGCCCCTGCACAAGCAGAAAATCAACCGGGTATCTTACATGTTCCCTCAATTCTGCCGGCATTTTATCTTTGGATTTGAACATCCCGGGAAAAATTTTAGACCAGACTTTAATTAAAGGATCTTTTTCATCAAAGATGTAAAAATCAACCGAGCCGTTGAAAGCATCAACTACAACCTTGACCGAATTCCGCATATAATTTTCGCCATCAAGTTCCGGAGCAGTTTGATTTGTCAGCACACGATTTGTTTCACCTTCTTTATAACTGATATTCTCAGTTGAATTAAAAGTTGAACTGTACGGAAAATAATTTGAAGTTGTGTAAGCATCAATTATCCAGTAGAGTTTCCCGTCTGCTAGAACTATATATGGATCACCATCAAAAGTTAAAAAGGGAGCGAGAGTTTTTACTCTTTCCTCTATCTGGCGGTGAAACATAATCCTGCTCTTCGATGTAGGATAACCTGAAAAGAAAAGCTGGGTTCCGTCAAACATCCACCCGAATAAAAATTTTCTCCAGATGTTTGAAATTTCCACACCGCCTGTCCCTGGATATTTGATATAAACATTATTCTCTCCGCTCGGGTAATCAAATTCAGATTCAGTTGTATTTACAATAACGTGTGAGTCAGTTAGTTCACCGTAATAAATCTGCGGGCGTTCAACTTTTAGTTCTTTGTAAGAGCTTTGAGGAGGAATATCTTTTATTAAAAGGTTAGGAAGTCCTTCGGGTGTAAAATCGCTTACTGTGGTTAATGTTATTCCATAGCCGTGAGTGTATTTAAATCTCTGGTTTACAAAAGTCTGGCTCTGCTGCGGAAGATTAGATGCTTCCATTTCGCGTGCGGAAACCATAACCTGGTTATACATTCCGGCATAACTGTAGCGGTCAATATCTACATCTGCAAATTCATAATACAATCTTATTTCCTGGAACTGTTTGTACACTGCATCGAGAGCGCGCCAGTCCCACAAGCGGATATTATCAAAAGTAGCGCTGTTGTTCTTTACCATTTCCCTGTTAAAATTTTCTGAGACAGGAAATTCTTTTTCATTAATATTGTTAAGATTATATGCATACCTCGTTAGCTTAATGTTGTTTTCAATATAAGGTCTTTCAAAAGTAATCTCGTTTGGTCCAACGCGCAGCCACTGGAATATTCCCGGGATTATACTTAAACCCAGCAGCCAGATAATTAAAATTGAACCTGCTGCGCTTGCAAGCAGCACCGGTTCCGAATGAATATTTTTTATTCCAAGCTTGTAATAAAATTTCTGAACAGCATTGCGTGCGGGTTTTATTAAAAGAGCTAATCCTAACAGAACCATTAAAATTATTATTACATTGTAAGCAGGTAAAATGATGTTGACATCTGTCCAGCCGGGACCTTTAACCACCCCCGTTTCCGAGAACATTAAATGATAACGTGCGAGAAATTTTCCGAATGCAAGAACAAAAATTACTATCACCCCGTTTCTTAAAATCCCCCGGTGAAGTTTTGCCTGTTCGTTAAGATTTAATTCCTGCAAAATTAAAATTGATATTTCCGCCGGGATCAATTCTGAAATATGTAGCAAGTATTAATGCTGCAAGGCTCAGAAATGTAATAAGAAGAAGGATAACATTTATCTTATCTAAAAAAGGGAGAATGAAAAAATAAAACCCTGCGTTCATATTAAGGATTGGATCGACGATCTCTGTATTTTCCATGTTAATGAACTTTAAAAGGGTTTGCCAGCTTGCAAGTCCCCACGCTCCGCCTATTACAAACCCGACTGTCCAGATTAAAAACTTAAAATATTTTGAAGGTATCGCCGCAGTTAATATCCACATAAAAAGCCAGCCGAGCAGTGCACCTGCCAAACCAAAACCAACTAATGCTGACTGATAAACCCAGAAGCGGTCGCTGTAACCAAGAGCGTTGAACCAGAGCATCTCTCCCCAGAAATTGAGTGAGCTGAAAAAGAGATATGTGAAAAGTGCAATAAAAGCACCGGTAATTATTTTTTTCTTGTTGCCGTTTCTGAAACCTTTAATAATAAAGAATGCAGCCGCGGCGATAAGGACTAAGATTATTGCTGTATACATTGTTTTCCCGCTTTATGTTTTATTTTTCGTCTTTTATTGTAATAATTATTAATGGGAAAAGAAAGGAAAGAGGAGAGAAAAATTGATTTGAAAGTATGAAACCGTTTTAACGATTTACACTAAACAGTAAGAATAAAAAATGGCGGTCGGCGTTGAGGTGTTTGTTATACATTCTTATCCAATCTTTCAAATATTAAATCACTATTGTCTTGCGGTTTATATTCTCTAGGGTATCTTACTAGATCGTAAAACACTCCTTTTCTTTGCTTCGATAAATCATCATCAGCCAATATCTTATTCTCACCATCAGAATTGGAATCTTCGAGAATATCATCTTCTAATTCTTTAACATCTTCAACAAAGATTTCCTCAGCAGTTTTTGTTTCGTCAAGATATTTATCCCAATACCATTCTTCTAAAATGCCCAGCTCTTTTATATAAACTTTAAAACCAGATTCTGTAGAAATATTTTGTAATACTTCATTTAGGCAGATTCCCTCAATTAAAATATTTTTACCAGAATCTAATGCTTTCGTTATTGCGATTTTTAAATTATCAAACTCAAATACTTCTAAATATAGTCCAGTATTTTGTTTCAAAATAATCATCGAACGAAATAATTTCAACATCATCATTATCAGAAAATGAGTCTGCTAGTGTTGATTTTCCTGCACCTGTCCAACGTCAACTGAAATAACTCTTTATTATTCCTTCAGTGAACTTTGAATTAACATATCTATAACCTCTTGAATATTGCGTGTTGCCATTTTCTATAGAATGTATAACTATTACTTAATACTGCCAAAATTTTGTATAATCCTCTTTAGACGGACAAGTATATCGTAAGTAAACATGATATATTCTTATTAAACCTTTGTTTATTTAATATTATTATCCAAAAGAGTTCTTAGAATATTATTTTTGCTGCATATCATTCCAAATATTATAGAACGTTATATGGAAATATCATTCACTCCTCAAAATCCATATTAACCGGTTCTTTAGAGAGATTCATTTCTTTTGCATGAGAAGTAACGGGAACATTTTTATCAACAACTTCAAGCTTTAAGTTATCAAACCAAACTTCTCCCGTGGCGCCGAGAAGAACTCCGTAATTAATTGTTTTGCTATTTGCAGGCACATCAAGGACAATTTCATATTGCTTCCAGTCTGTTGTTCCTTTAATCGGTCTGGTTCCCATATTATCAAAACCAAGCTCCTTGCCGTTGTCACCGTCAATCCGCATCCACATCCCACTCCAACCATTTATATCTTTGCTTTTAATAAAGCCGGAGAGGCGAAGTCTCTTATCCAAATAATTCTCAGCGCTAATGCTTTGCATTAATGTTCCAAAGTCATTAGTGCCGGGATTTTTGGATTTTATAAATGCACCGGATTTCCCGCTCTGGTAAATAGAGTTGTCAGCTCCCATTTCATATTCAGCCGGTTTACTGCCTGCTGCAAACCATCCATCGGGCAGGGTAGTGTTATTATTTGCAAATAAATAAATTGATATAACACTTGCGGCTGCAAGTAAAAGTACGGTTGGCTTTTTCATTTTTCCCTCCAGGAATTTCTTTTTTCCCCTGCCCATTTTTATTCAATAAAAGGGGAGAACTAAATTATTCGCCATAAACTTAATCTAAATAATGGAAAATGTAAAACGGGAATTGAGATGGAAGACGGGAAAGGTCAAGGCAGGATTCCAGATGCCGGATAAAAGAGGTTATGAACTTTCTTAATGTTTAACATTCTCTTATATTTTACTATATTACAATAAAAAAAAGTGACTCAATGGCAATGAACAAACCAAAATTTTCTTTAGAAAAAGCTCAAAAGGCAGTTGAAAATTCTTCAAAAATTGAGGGACACAAAATTCAACACAGAAAGGTAAAACAGCACAAAAGAGCTAAATCTAAAACGAAAAATTAATGTCTAAATATTCCCAAGACAAAAACTACATTTATTACAAAAGCACAAACATTCCTATTAACAAACTCAACATTCGTGATCTCAAAACTCTTGAAGGGGAAGAAAGAAAACTATTGGTTAAAGGATATGAATATTTTCACAATAGTTTATCTAAAGAAACTGTCTTTGATGAGAGCTACTTTCGGGAGCTTCACGAAAAATCTTTTAATAAACTTTACGACTTTGCCGGAAAATACAGAAAAGTGAATATTTCAAAAGGGCATTCAACTTTTTGTCAGGTAAGGTTTCTTGAGCAAACATCAAAGGAAATATTCAACAACCTTAAAAATGATAATTACCTGAAAGAATATAACAACAAACCAAAGGAAGAATTTTCTAAAAAGATAACTTATTATACGTGTGAATTGATAGCGCTCCATCCCTTCTTAGAACTAAATGGCAGAATTATAAGATTATTTTTTGATATGATTGCCACATATAATGGTTACGAATATATAAACTATCATGATGCATTAAAAGTGGTAGAGGGAGAAAATAAATATATAACAGCATCAATTAATTGTATGACAGGGAACGACAACAAAATGTTTCGAATAATTCTTAGTGGACTAAAAAAAGCAAAATAATTTTTCCTCAATTCATAATTCAAAATCCATGACTTCAAAGTGATTTGTTTTTACTTAATCTTAAAACTAACTTCAAAATATATTTTATAATTCCTGTTCAAAATTTATAGGTGTGTTATGTTCAAGACTTCTTTTTATTCATTGCTTTTTATTTTGCTCTTTTCTTTTCTTTCTCCTGCACAGATCCCGGATAAGTTCACCAACCTGAAAATTTTGCCAAAAGATATTACCAAGGATAAGCTTGTTGATATAATGAGATCGTTTACAGGTGGTCTAGGTGTTAGATGTTCGCATTGTCATGAAGGTGAGGAAGGGCAGCCTTTAAGCACTTATGATTTTGCTTCGGATTTAAAAACGGCAAAGCAAAAAGCAAGAATTATGATAAATATGGTCGCAGACATAAATAATAAATATCTTTCTGCTCTTACTGAGTTTAAGGATAATGTTCTCGAGGTGAAATGTGTTACCTGCCATAGAGGCACAACTCAGCCGATGCCTCTTGAGGATCTTCTTTTCAAAGCTGTTAAAACCGATGGACTGGGAAAAGCAATCTCAACTTACCATGAACTGTATGACAGGTATTACGGAGGCTTCGCTTATGATTTTAAAGATCATACTTTAGTTGCACTTTGTAATCTTCTTACAGATGAAAAAATGTATGATGAGGCGATAGCTTTTGCTAATATTAATATAGAAACGTATCCCGAATCGGGTGTTGCTTATTTCGGGTTAGCACAGGTCTATGAGGCTAAAGGCGATAAACAAAATGCAATTGCAAATTATAAGAAGGCTTTAGAGTTTATGCCGCAGCGGGGTGATTTTATAAATAAGAAGTTGCAGGAATTACAAAAGAATTAATGTCACACTGAGCCTGTCGAAGTATGACAATCAGTCTTCGACAAACTCAGCCTGACAAGTATAGATATAATTCAGAGTCCTAATTACCTCTTTTCATATTCCGGATGTTCAGGAATAACAGTAGGATGTTCTTTCAGTTTTTTCATTACTTCATCAATTGCTCTTTCAAGCTGTACATCCACTCCTTTTGAAAGCTGTGTCGGATCTTCAATCACCTCAATATCGGGGTCAACACCATGCCCTTCTTTAAACCATTTGCCATCAGGGTTGTACATCCTGAATGTTGGAACAGTAACAGCTCCGCCGTCAATTAGGTTTGGTGCGCCGGAAATACCGATTAAACCGCCCCAGGTTCTTGTTCCAATCAGAGGACCGAGATCCGCTTTCCGGAAATAATCAGGGAAAGCATCTCCGCCTGAACCGCTCCAGCCATTTATAAGCATTGCCTTGGGACCAAAGTTTGCAACAGGGGGCCATTGCCATGTCTTACCATCGCGTACTGCCCAGAATGCAAGCGGTTTCCTGTCAAGCAATTCAATAAAACGATCGGGAATTTGTCCCCCGTTATTAAATCTTTCATCAACTATCAGTCCTTCTTTATCATATTGTGCATAAAACATTCTTACAAGCTCATACTGCCCATCAAGACCGGTGCTTGGTACATAGATATAGCCGACTCTTCCGTTAGTTGCCTCATCAACTCTTTTCCTGTTGGTTTCAATCCACTCAAGGTTTCTCAGCCTTGTTTCATCCTTTAATGTTTGAACTATAATATTCCACGAACCATCCATCGAAGGTTTGCTGTTTACGGTAAGCTCAACAGTCATATCCGCAAATCCCTGGAAAGCAGCCCAGGGATCGTTTGATATATTTATCGGGACATTATTAACAGCAAGAATATAATCTCCTTCTTTAATTTTTAATCCCGGTTTATCAAGGGCCGATTTGACTTCACTATCCCATGGAGCACCTTTGACAATTCTTTTTACATAATAAGTTCCATCTTTAATACCCCAGTCTATTCCAAGATATCCGACAGGTTTTGTTGGTGCTTCTTCAGTGTCACCGCCGCCGCGGTATGTATGTGACGAACTTATTTCCGCAATAAGCTCTCCAATAATAAAATTAACATCCCATCTAGTAACTGCATATTTTAGCAGTTTGTTGTATTGTTCTTTAATTGCCGTCCAATCCAATCCGTGCATATTAGGGTCATAAAAAAAATCCCGTTCAAATCTCCAGGCATCATTAAACAGTTGGTGCCATTCCTCCTGTGGTACAACAGTCATCTCCATCTCGTTAACTGGCATTTTCTTTTCAAGCTTCTGGTCAGGTTCAGTCTTAACTACATAATACGAACCTTTGTTACTCACCAGGATTTTCTTACCGTCAGCAGAAACCTGGAAAGCGTCAGCATCAGCGACAATTGTTTTCTCCTCACGCTTTTCAAAATCAAAATATTTAACCGGCTTATTTTTATCACCAGAACCAGAATTTGGAAATTCATGATAAATAACTTTTCCGCTTACAGCATTAAGCCCGGAGTAATTTCCTGCTTCAGGAGGAAGAATTTCTAATCTCTGTTCAAAGCCATCAAATGTTATTGCAGTTTCTTTTGTTTTCTCCTCATCTTCCTTTTCATCCTTCTTCTCATCTTTTTTATCTTCTTTCTTCTCATCTTTCTTTACTAAAGTAGAATCATTTTTTGGTGCGAGAGGAGATTGAATTTCATTAGTTAAAGAAACAACTGCAATTTGTGTAGCATTTGAGTAAACCCACGAGTTATCATAATCACTGTAAACTGGTGAGAAGCCTCTATTGGTAAGAAAGTATAAATATTTTCCATCCGGATCAAAAACAGGTAGAATATCATTATAAAATCCTGAGGTAACAACATGCAGCTTTTCTTCCTTAGTATCAAAGATTGCAATAGCGTTATTTGTGTTATTAATATTTTTTGCATAAGTAAGGTACCTGCTGTCCGGTGACCAGTTTGCTGTAAAATTTCTTAATGAACCTTCATATAAATTCAGCTGCTTATCAACCTTTATAGTTTTGTTATTATCCATATCATAGATAAATATTTCCATTGCCTTATCAATAAAAGCCAGCATTTTACTATCGGGTGACCAATAAATCTGGTAACGGAATCCCGCACCATAAGAGGTAAGCTTTTTTTCCTCAGCAGGGTTTTCCATATCACGAATTGTTAATTCATATTCACCCGAGCGATCGCTCCAGTATGCAGTATACTTTCCGTTTGGAGACCACGATGGATATCTTTCTGCAAACCCGGAAGATTGTGTTAAATTAATTACAGGTCCATTCTCTGCAGGAACTGAAAATACTTCTCCACGGGCTTCAAACAAGGCGCGGTTTCCATTATAAGAAACTGAAAAACTCTGGATAAGCTTTTCGGTTTTTTCTGTTCGGGACATTAACATTGATTCATCAGAAACGACATCAATTTTTACTTCTTTATATGTTTCTGTTGCGAGATCAAGTAAATACAACAAACCTCCGGCTTCAAAAACTATGTCATCCGGTCCAATAGCAGGGAAGTGTATATCATATTCACTAAAGTCGGTAATTTGTTTTGTCTGCTTTGTATTAAGATCATAACACCAGATATTGTATCGCCGGTTTGTTCCTCTGTCAGATAAGAAATATATTTTATTTTCATGCCACATCGGAAGTTCATCATTGGCTATGTCGTTTGTAATATTTTCAGCGCTGCTGTTCTCAAGATTAAAGATCCAGATATCTGTAGCCATTCCGCCACGGTAACGTTTCCATGTTCTGTAAACTCTTGTACGCGGAGTATAAGCGATCATTTTAGCATCGGACGAAAGCGATGCAAACTCGCCATAAGGCACAGGAAGCTTTTCGGGCAGCCCTCCTTTATCTGATACTTTATAGAATTGGCTGAATCGCTGCTTGCCGCTTTCACGTGAAGAAGCAAACAAAATATTTTTCCCGTCCGGATACCAGTCAACAATCCGGTCACCCATTCCATGGTAAGTTAATCTGGAAGGAATTCCTCCCATCGAAGGCATTGAATAAACATCAATGTTACCGGAATAATTACCGCTGAAAGCAATCTGTAAACCATCAGGTGAGAAGTGCGGCAGCACTTCCATGCCTTCAGCAGATGTTAACCTATGCGCGATACCGCCATCTTTTGCAACAATCCAGATATCTCCGCCATAGGAAAAAGTAATTTGAGTTTTTGAAACATCGGGATACTGCAGCATCCTTGCATTAATTTGTGCAAATATATTAGTTGATAAAAAAAATAAAATAGTGGTTATTGAAATGAAGATTTTTTTCATAATACCCTCTCAGTGTTTAGCGAATGCTGAATTTACAATTTAAATTCAAACTTGTAAGATAAAATAATGAATTTTTAATATTTGAATTCTAAAGGAGATTAAAATTTTGATGAGCGGTATTAAATTATTATAGGTTGATTTATGGTAATCGTAGGAATATATTTCAACGGAAAATTTAACAGAAAATTATTTTATGATTCAGGTCCTAAATGATTTTAAATCTTTTAGCAAAGTTCTTGCTCACCATAGCGGAGAAATAATTAAAAAATATTTCAGAACCGAAATTAATGTTGAATCCAAACCCGATTTTTCACCTGTTACAATTGCCGATAAAAAAGCTGAAGAAGCTATGCGTGAATTAATTTTTAAGGAATTTCCTGAGCATGGAATTCTGGGAGAAGAATTTGGAGTTTATAATGAAGGGGCTGAATATCAATGGGTACTTGACCCAATTGACGGTACAAAGAGTTTTATATGCGGGGCAATTACTTTCGGGACTTTAATTGCTCTAACAAAAAATGATGAACCAATTCTTGGAGTAATTAACCAGCCGATACTTGATCACTTCCTTATAGGCGATAACAAAACTGCGGAGCTTAATAATCAGAAAGTAAAAGTTAGAGATTGTAAAACAATTAAAGATGCTGTTCTCGTTTATACAGATCATTTAAGTATTGAAAAGTACCAGAGTCTCGAAAAGTTTGAAAAGCTGATGCGGGAAGTTAAGCTGGTAAGAGGATGGGGAGATTGTTATGGTCATTATCTTCTCGCTTCCGGATATATTGATATAATGATAGATCCGGTAATGAGCTTATGGGATTTGATGGCACTTATCCCTGTTGTTAGAGGTTCCGGTGGAATTATTACAGACTACCAGGGAAATGATCCGGTTAAGGGAAGCAGTATTATTGCTGCTTCACCGGCAATACACTCAGAAGTTATTAAGGCACTTAATTAATTTGGGGAATATAGTAACTAACGCACAATTTAATATCAGATAAAAAGAAAAATAACAACGGCCGCAATTGCAAAAACCATTGCAGTTTGTTTAGAATTTTTTAAGTTGAAAATAATTATCATTGCTGCTATCCAAAGAATAAAAAGAAGAATTGATTGAAGATCAAATAAAGACGTTATGGGAACAACTTTTTTGTTTATTGCATCAAGCTCATAGGACTTTCTTAAAGGCGTAACTGCAACAGTATAAACAAAAAATGTGGCAACGGTAAATAAGGTAAGCTTTTTTATTTTTTCATTTTTATTGAAATAATCCAAAGCTGTTCTAAAGCTTAAAAGTAATCCGCCAAAGAGAGCAAAGTCACTTAACATGCTTATAGTTGAAGGTACATAACCTTTGAATATAAGAGTTACAGGTTTATCTGGAATAACATATTTATTCTCATTTTTTTTAATCTCAGCAAAGTATAAAATTTTTTCTCCTGCGTTTTGTTTCGGTATTCCTCCTACGAGAGCTTCTTCATTTTTTTTCATTTCAACAGATTTCCACTCATTTTCATTCTCTTTCTTCCACTTAAATGCAGCCTGAATATCGGGACTATCAGTTCTGATTAGAAGTCTGTAATCTCCTTTATCCTTATAAATTTTATCAAACCTGTAAGAAACATTTTTCCCATCAATAGTTATTGCACCTGTAACCGGGTTATATTTATCAGTACAGCTTTGAATATAAGCTGTAAGAAAGGTGAGTAGAAATGCAGAAGTCCATAGAATAATAGAGCGTTTCATTTAGATTTCTTTTTACCGAAATCTAAGAAAAAAACCTGACTTGAAGAATTCAAAATCCGGCTAATATAAATTTACATTCTTATAAAGAAGTTCCCAGTTTAAACCTTAAGTTGAAAAAGATTGAGGTTACACCGAAACCGCCGGTTGAAGTTGTTGTAAAGATTGCAGAGGGTCCGAGAGCAATAGCACTAAAGGCAAATCCTTCAGCAATTTTCTGAACAAGAATATCCACAACATACTGAGCCTGTCTTATATCGCTGCTAACCATTCCATCAAACCTAAAATCAAAAGTACTTCCTGCAAGGGAAATTTCTCTGCCGGTAAAACCAACATGCCATTCATCGAGATAGCGTGCGACATAAACTTTACCTCTTGTTGATGCCAGCACACTGATCGGATAACGGAATTCAAAATTTACATATGAATCTGTGAGATACTTTATTTTTAAGTCACCTTTATTATTCTTTTGCCAGCGCTCAATTTCAGTAAAAGTTGGTTCGTCAAGAACTTTGGTATAGCTTACCTGGAAGAAATTTCCAAAAGGTATTACATAACCAAGCTGTATACCGGTAGTCACATAAAGATTGTTATGGTTTTCCTCAGATTTTATTTCTGTCATTGCATCTACAGAGTTAAATGCACCGCCGAAGAAACCCAGAATATGAAAATTAGCTTCCACAAAGTTTGTTTCCAGAGGACCTGAATAAGGCGTACCAATTCCGAATGAAAGACCTATATCTTTTTTAATTGGAAAGCCAAACCTTTCGCCTCCAAATAATTGTAAGAATGGGTTAATATATTGTAAAGTAGGAGATATCTGGGTTGCAGTTGGAGGAGCGATTAATTTACCGAAGCGCATTTTTTCAAAAACACGTGTAAAAACACTTGCGTAATGAATATTTTCTTCGAGATTGATTTTAAAGGAAAGGTCTGAATCTTTGCCCGTGTTTCGGGGTCAAATGCCAGGAATGGATAAAGAGTTCCTTTTATAGATACAGTTTGGTTATTTGGATCGCGTAAATCAACTAGTATTTCTGCTTTTGGATCCGGAGGATCAATGAATACTTCTCCCTGTATTTGAATGAAAAGACTGTCATCGAGAGGTTCCATCTGATAAAATAAAACCGGTTCCCCTTCTTCCTGGGCTAAGACAGAAAAAAAATTTCCTAACATGAGAAGCAAAAAAAGCAGCAGGAATTTTCTCAAATGTTTCAAATTTTAACCTTAAATAATTTTGAAATGTTAGCACAATATTAAAAAAAAATAATTTATTTAAAGTGATGTGCCTATTTTTAATCTTAAATTAGCGAATATTGAAATAAGTCCAAATTTTCCATCTTCAGTTGTGGAAAAAATAGCTGATGGACCAATAGCAAAAGCACTAAACGCCCAGCTTTGGGCAATTTTTTGTACAAGAACATCAAGTAAATATTGTGGTTGTCTTATATCACTATGCGGCATTATATCAATTCTCAAATCGAATGTACTGCCTGCAAAAGAAAGCTCTCTGCCTGTAAATCCAAAGTGCCACTCATTCACATATTTTGCTAAATAAAATTTTCCTCTTGTTGAAGCAAGAACACTAACAGGGTACCTGAATTCCCAGTTAAAATAAGAACCGTGTAAAATTTTAGCTTTATAATCAGCGGTATTATATTTTACATATTTTATACTATCCTGGGGATTAACTGCATCAATAACATTCATGTAGCTGATCTCAAAAAAGTTTCCAAATGGAATTGTATATCCCAGCTGAAAGCCGCTTTTTGTATACAAGTTGTTATGATTGTTTTGTTGTTTTATATCAGTTATCTCATCGACCTTGGTAAAAGCACCGCCAAACAAACCGAGAATATGCAGGTTCGCTTCAATAAAATTTGTTTCGAGTGGACCGGAATAAGGAGTTCCAAAACCTAAAGATAATCCAATATCATTTTTAATAGGCAGGCCGAATCTTTCGCCACCAAAAGCCTGAAGAAAAGGATTTACATAACCCATTGATGGTGAGATTTGCACAGCTGTTGGAGGAGATACAATTTTATTTACTCTCATTCTTTCAAAAACCCGTGTGAAAACACTGCCGAAATGAATATTCTCTTCAAGATTAATTTTAAAGGGTAGGTGATAATTTTAGCTCTGGTTTCCGGATCTAACGCAAGCAATGGATACAGGGTTCCTTTGATTGAAACTGTTTGGTTACTTTGGTCACGCAAATCAACAATAACTTCTGCTTTAGGATCAGGAGGATCTATAAAAACTTCCTCTTGAACTTTAATAAAGAGACTATCATCAAAAGGTTCCATCTGATAAAATAAAATCTGTTCTTCATTATCTGTTTGGGCTTCTATATAAGATAGAGGGGCTAATGCAATAAGCAGAATAATTACACGGAGGGCAATATGTTTCATTTTGTACTAAATTTTAATTGAAATTTATTTAGAATAGTCTGTAAAAATGAATGAATCTCCCACTTGTACACGGTCTTTTGATCTTTCATCAACAACAGTAAAGAAGAAGTTAGCTTTATATCTACCTTCAGGATCCCGTAAATCTCCAAACTTGTCAAGCCATTCATCAAAACGGTTTTCATTTGAGGCGAGTTTGAGGGATACATTGTAAACTAAATTTCCTTTGCTGTCTTTTACCGGACCTGTAACAGAAATCGGGCCGGAATAGGTTGTTTTGAGCTGATCAGGTCGTTCATCAATTACTGATACCCGAAATACCGTAATTTTCTGTAAATCTGCTACATAAATATTTGAACCGCTCATTTTAGTTGTAACTTTTTCAATTTTAACTTCAGGCGGTCTGTTTGGAACAACTTTAATTTTTTCTTGCTGGCTTCCAAATTTTACAACCACTTCATTTTGATCGGTAAGATCGAAAGTTTTTTCTTCCCCGGAGGAATTACTGCCAGAGGATTATTTAAATTTTTAGGATCATAAATATATGTCGGAACATTTCCTGTATTTGTGGCTTTATTCCATGTATATTGAATAAAGGTTTGCTTAAGGGAAATGGGCATCTGTAATAAATTCTGTTCTTCAACAATTTCTTCTTTTGGTTTTTCTTCAGGTTTCTTTACTGTTTCAGCCAGAGTTTCCATTTTTTTGTTTAATGAAGCAAGTCTTTCTTTCAATTCAACATTTTCAATTTTAGCCTTTGGGTCAAGCTGCTTGGATAATTCAAGTATCTGTGCATAAAGATTCTGAAGCTCAAGAACAAGAGAATCTCTTACAGATTTATCAACGGTTTGATCCTTAGAAACAACTCTGCTTAAGTCCAGGTCCGCTCCTTTTAATGCAAGCACAGTAATAACAAAAATGTACAATACCTGGTAAATAATAAACTTACTGTCTCTGTTTTTCTTAACCATTTTTTTCTCTTAACGTTTAACAATTATTGATTCAAGATGCTTCAGACCAGTGACAGTTTTTTCATCACCCAGTGAATTAGAAGCTTGAGTTATTGAATTTGCAAGTTCTTTTAACTGCATAATCTTTTCGGGGGCAATACTTTGAACCGTACTGATCTTTTCAAGAACAGAGTGAACAATTGAAAAGTTTTTCTGAACAAGTTCACTTAAACGTGCGGTTTGTTCAAGGACATTTTTATAAGATTCAAGATCTCTTAATGTAAGTTCGGCTCCTCTTCCGCTTGAACCCGGACCACCGCTTATTTGTTTGAGAAGATTTTTTGAATTTTCAATTTGTATTCTTGAAAAATACCTTTCTTTAATATCGCTAACATGGTTAACTACATTTTGAAATTCTACACCGAGCTGATCAAGAACAGGTTCAAATAATTTTCCAAGTGCAAGAACAATTAATGCTTTAACTTCAAATGGAACCGACAGTCCCAGAAAAACTTCTTTACCAAGTTGAATACTAATTAAAAGAATGGCTGCTCCAACCAAAGGAAGAGCTGTTGCAATACTATCAATAACACTTGTATATGAAGAAACAACACGATCAATTGTTTCAGATGCAGGTGTTCTTATTATTTCTAATCTTAATTTATTATAGGCAAGATATGATAGAAAAAGAAAAAGGGCATAAACCACAACCGGAAGCCACCAAAAGCTGTATGGTGAAATCATGCTTGAATCCGGCTGCCAGGCAGGGAATAAATTTTGAGCTATTTTTATAGTAATATCTCCAAGAATTGGAACTGATGAAAGATCCAGAAAAAAAGAGATAAAAAGTGCAATAAATGATATAATTGCGGGTTTAATTATCAAGCTAAATTTAATATTGTTTACGGCGGTATGTGTATATCGCTCAAGTTCCTCCTCCAATCCATCTTTTGAATATATATCGGGGAATTTATTTGAGATGGCTTCTGCTTGATCTCTTGCCGATTCTTTCATTAACATTTAGTATCCTCTTATAATTTAAATGTCTAAAAAAAAGATTTGTTATTTAGATTGCCGTTAAAAATTCACAACTATCATACCATTAATGTATTAAAATAAGACGTTTAATCAATTATTAATTTTTAAATAAAGGGCAAAAACTGTAGAAAAAATATTTGGAAAAAGGAATAAAATTTCTATTTAAATATTAAAATATCAAAAAAACAATTTTAAGAAAAGGTAATCCAAAATTTTGGGTATTAATTTGATTCAGAATACTTTAATGAGTAATAACTTTTTAACAAAATTAGTGTAAAATTTACCAATTAAATAATTAAAGGATTATTTTAATTAGTCAATAGAATTTTAATTACTGAGAATAATAATTTTTAAATGTCTAAAATTTCAAAACTGTATGAGATAAATACCAGAGTTTGGATAAAACGATTTGGCGGAGATGTAACTTTAGCTTCCATTCCTGATAATGTACTTATAGAAATTACTGAACTTGGTTTTGATGCTGTTTGGTTAATGGGGGTTTGGAAAACAAATGATAGTTTAATAGAAAAATGTTGTTTCACACCGGATCTCATTTCATCATATAGCAGAGCATTTAAAGATTGGGATAAAAAGGATGTAATTGGTTCTCCATATGCAATAGATTGTTACGAATTAAATCCATCAATTGGAAAAACTTCCGGGCTTCTGAAGCTAAAAGAAAAATTAAATAATCTTGGATTGAAGCTTATACTTGATTTTATTCCAAATCATTTTAGTGCTGCAAGCAGGTATATTAAAACAAATCCCGAAGTTTTTCTTAATGCTGATGAAGAATTGCTTTCAAAGGATCCTCTTACTTTTTTTAAACCGGAAGGATGTGAAAAAATTTTTGCTCATGGACGTGATCCATTTTTTCTACCTTGGACAGATACTATACAAATTAATTATTTTAATCCTGCCGCAAGAATTTTTATGACCAACCAGTTATTTAATATTGCCGAGTATTGTGATGGAGTACGGTGCGATATGGCAATGCTGCCTTTAAATAATGTATTTCATAATACATGGCTTGGCGTTCTAAATAAATTTGGCTATAAAAGAATTGAGCAGGAATTCTGGAATGAAGCAATTAAAGAAATAAAAAAGAAACATCCTGATTTTATTTTCCTGGCAGAAACTTATTGGGATCTTGAATATCAACTTCAAAAACTGGGGTTTGATTATACATATGATAAACAGCTTACGGATCGTCTTTCTAATAAAGATATTATTAATATCAAAAATCATCTGCTTGCTGAAAATGAATACCAGGCAAAGTCAGTCCGTTTTATTGAAAATCATGATGAAGAAAGGGCTATAGTAAAATTCGGTAAAGAAAGATCAATGGCAGCAGCAACAGTTATTAGTACGATTAAAGGCTTAAAGCTCTTTTATGATGGACAGCTTGACGGTTGGAAAACCAGGCTTCCTTTACAACTTGGCAGAGAACCTGAAGAGAGAACATCAATGAAAATTAAAAATTATTACAAAAAAATTTTAGAAATAACAAAAGAAAAAATTTTCAGAGATGGCAGATGGGCTATGCTGGAACCAATTCCTGCAGCTGATGGAAATATTAGTTTTCAAAATTTTTTAACCTGGATATGGGTTTTTGAAAATGAAATAAGAATAGTTGTTATAAATTATTCTGAAATAACTTCACAGTGCCGACTAAAAATTGTTATCGATTCTGACAAAAAAAATATTACTTTAGTCGATCTTTTGACAGATGATGAATATGTTCGTTCAGTTAGAGAAATGGAAAACCCCGGTTTGTTTATTGAGTTAAAAGGTTTTCACAGTCACATTTTTTCTATAAAAGATTAATCAATTCATCTTAATCATTTATCACACCATAATATTTAACCTTAATTAAATACAAATATTTTTTATCTTTCTAAATAAATAATCACTATTGAAAAATGACAGATCAGAAAATGAGAGGAAGAGGAGCGTCGTTTAATCCTCAAAACAGATTTGAAATACTTTCTGTTGAGGATTTTAATTTCGATGACTGGTCCGATCCAGAGGGACAAGGTTTGAAGAATCTGTCCACTGAATATTTTATAGATAATTCTAAAACCGTTATTGCGAAAAATGAAAGTTATGATTTAGGATTTGATTATTCATTTAATCCTTACAGGGGATGTGAGCATGGATGTATTTATTGTTATGCAAGACCGAGTCATGAATTTCTTGGCTTTTCTTCCGGAATTGATTTTGAAACAAAAATAATGATAAAGCCGAATGCAGCAAAGCTTCTTGAAAAGGAATTTCAGAAGAAAAATTACAAACCTGATGTAATTATGTTTTCCGGAAATACTGATTGCTATCAGCCTATTGAAAGAAAATCAGGAATTACTAGGGAGGCATTAAAAATTTGTCTGAAATATTTTAATCCCGTTGCCTTGATAACCAAAAATGCTTTAATACAAAGAGATATAGATATTCTTAAAGAAATGTCTGCCTTAAAATTAGTTTCAGTTTCTCTTTCTATTACCAGCCTTGACAGGGATCTTGCAAGAAAAATGGAACCGAGAGCTTCTTCACCTGAAATGAGATTAAAAACAATTGAGGAACTTGCTAAAAATAATATACCCGTTGGAGTAAATCTTGCACCAATAATTCCAGGTTTAAATGATAAAGAAATTCCTGAAATACTTAAAGCGACATCTGAGACAGGGGCTTCGTTTGCCGGTTATATAATGTTAAGACTTCCATATTCCGTTAAAGATCTTTTTGTGGAATGGCTGAAAAGAGAATTTCCCTTAAGAGCAAATAAAGTTATCAGCAGTATAAAATCTGTAAGAGGAGGAAAGCTTAATTCATCAGAATGGGGAGTGCGATTTAAAGGTGAAGGTGAGCTTGCAGATACAATAAAAAATCTTTTTAAGATAAGCTGCAGAAAATATGGACTAAATAAAAGAGATTTTAATCTTACCAGAAAACTTTTTAAGATCCCATCAAATGATAACCAATTAAAACTTTTTGCTTAGACTGGTAAATAAATTTTCCTTATTTTAAGCAACCAATAATTTTATTTAACATCTAACTCATAAAAATTCAATATGGCAAAAAAAATATCAAATAAGAAAGAAAGACAGATTGGAAAAACAAAAATTGAGAAAAAACATCTCATTGATCCCAGGTATAAAAATGCTTTCTGGACAACTGTAGTACTGATTATTCTATTAATCTTCTTTATAGTTAATAATACCCGTAAAGAAGCGGAAAGAGGCCCATATCCTCCAAACTATAACGGTCCGAAAGTTGAAATCCGAAAGTAGAGAATGAAAATTTTAATAAATAAAAAAGGAATCATAAAAGTGACCAGATATTTTATATTAGTAATATTCACTATCGTATCACTGAATATTTTTGGCTGCAGCAAACAAAATAATGAACCCGAAAAAAATCAGGCGATCAATAATTCAATTCAGGAAAAAAGCAAAGCACCTGCTTTTACTTTGACCAGTACAGATGGGAAAAAAATTTAATCTTGCTGATTATAAAGGAAAAGTTGTTATACTTGATTTCTGGGCAACCTGGTGCGGGCCATGCAGGGAAGGTATTCCGGATTTAATTTCCATTCAGGAAAATTATAAAGGAAAAGTTGTTGTTATCGGAATCTCCCTCGATGATGAGAGAACAAAAGAAAATATTGTTCCTTTTATGAAAGAGTATGGAATTAATTATCCAATCGTTTTTGGTGACTCAGAAGTTCTTACAAATTATGGCGGAATAAATGCTATACCAACCAGCTTTATTATAGATCAAAAAGGAAATATTGTTGATAAAAATATTGGATTAGTTTCTAAGGAAATATTTCTTAACAAGATTAAAGGCTTATTGGGTTCTTAATCATTTTCTAAAAAGATAAATTATTAAGCTGATTAACAGACTTAATAATATTGATGTAACTATAGGAAAGTAAAAAGTAAAATTTTTTTTCTTTATATAAATATCTCCCTGCAGCTTACCCAGGAAAGGAATTTTATCTCCGAACAGGAAAAGACCCCCAAGAATTAAAATAAAAATTCCTGCAAAAATTAAAAATTTACCTGCCTGCTGAAATTCAGACATAAATTATTCTAATGATTTTTTTTCAATAATTTAAAATAAATCTATAATGATAAATTGGTTTAATCAATAGAAATAAAATAATTGTGATTTTATTAAGAGAAAGCGATTTGATAAAATAATTTTTATAAAAGAAATTAAAATTTCATTCTAAAGAATATTAAGAATGAAATCAGATCCCTTTTCTTAAAAACCTTGGCTCCTCAAGAGTAAGTATTAACGAAATTCTATGTGTATCAGGAAGCCTGTCTAATTCGGCATAACTAAATCTTGCAAAGGAATAATCAATATTAAGTTTTGGGAGCTTTACACCAGCACCAACGGTAAACTGTTTTACATCATTATAACCGCCGCGGATAGAGAAAAGATTATTAAAAGTATATTCAAGCCCGGCATGAGTATCAAAACTTATTGGTCCTAAACTTCCATATGCAGAAGATCTCCGGTTTTCAAAACGAACATCCATATCAAATGCCGGAGTAATTGTTCCTCCAAGGATGTTAAGCATATAAGCAACACCTAATTTTGCTGTGGGGGAAACTAACTCATTGCGTCCGGTACTCCATGCAACAAGAGTAGTTGTAACGTCCTGTATATTCACTCCAAGATAAAGACTTTCAATTGGCTTATATAAAGCTCCAACATCAAAGCCAATCCCTGTAGCACCGTATTCAGCAATATCCCTTCTAATTATTTTAACGTTTGCACCCCAGTAGAAATTTTCGGAATGTCTCTTAGCGAATGAAAGATAAAAAACCCAATCCTGGTCACTGAATTCAGTAATCTTACTAATATCAAGCCGGTCACCGGTTGTAATATCAAGTTTGCCGTCTCCATTAGCATCATAAAGTGCATTTCTTGTATCGCTAATTCCATCAATGCCCAATCGTACTGCACTTATTCCAAAAGTCATATCAGAACCAAATGGAATTGCTACTGATCCATAATCATAATTTACAAGGTTACCAAAATGTTCTGCATGCATCAAAGCGATTTGAGGATAGTTGAGATTTCCAAGTCCTGCCGGATTATAATAAGCAGCTGTAATATCATTAGCAACTGCTGTAAAAGCTCCACCCATTCCAAGAGGTCTTCCGCCAACACCAATTGACATAAACTCACCAGCATATTTACCAAAAACAGTTTGAGCATTTATTTGTGGGATTAATAGAAATGTTAGAGCAGCAATAAACAGGAACTTTTTCAACATTAAAACTCCGTAGTTAACCTTGTTATTTAAGTAAAACGTGACTCAAAATTGAGATTTTGATATTTGAAAGTCAAGGCTAAATTCGGGGAGATGAAAGTTTATCGGAATCTTAATATTAAATGTTTCTCAAAGTAAATTATTTATTTGCTTTTCCTTGTGCTGCTACTGCCTTTGCAGCTTTTTCAATTTCTTCCGGATCTCCTAGATAATAATTTTTAATTGGTTTTAAATCATTAGTTAATTCATATACGAAGGGGAATACCGGTTGGAATATTTAGCTCCACTATTTCTGATTCAGCTATATTATCAAGATACTTTACCAATGCTCTTAGACTATTTCCATGTGCGGCAATTATAACTCTCTTACCGGATTTAACTGTTGGGGCAATTGTTTTTTGCCAGTAAGGAACGAACCTGTTGACGGTATCTTTCAAACACTCAGTTAATGGAAGTTCGCCGGCAGTTAGCTCATTATATCGCGGATCTTTTCCCGGAAATCTTTCATCATTTTTTTCTAATGCGGGAGGCTGGATATCGTAACTTCTTCTCCAGATTTTCACCTGGTCATCGCCGAATTTTTTTGCAGTTTCAGCTTTGTTTAATCCCTGCAAAGCACCATAATGTCGTTCATTTAATCTCCAATTCCTGATAACAGGGATCCACATCAGATCCATTTCATCAAGTACAATCCATAAAGTTCTTATAGCTCGTTTCAAAACAGAAGTGTATGCAATATCAAAATGAAAACCTTCTTTTTTCAATATCTGTCCTGCTTTTTTTGCTTCCTCTTTTCCTTTTTCTGAAAGATCAACATCTGTCCAACCGGTAAACCTGTTTTCTTTATTCCAGCTGCTTTCCCCATGTCTAAGTAAAATCACTTTATACATCATTGCTCCGTATCAAAAAAAATTTGTTTAGTTAAAATATAAAGGATGTAATTTTATTTCCATGTCATTAAACATGATCATAAGGTTTTAATGAATTTTTAAGTGCAATAAAGCCAATTACTCCTGAGATAAGTGAGGCTGCAAGAATTCCGATTTTCGAAACATCTAATAAAGCCGCATCGGAAAAAGCTAGATTAGCAATGAACAGTGACATTGTGAATCCTATTCCGCATAAAATTGCTGCGGCATAAATTTTACTCCAGCTTGTTCCATCTGGTTTTGAAGCAACTCCAAGTTTTATCGCGAGCCACGTAAAAATAAAAATGCCGAATTGTTTACCTAAAAATAAACCTGCGATAATTCCTGCGCTTATTGAGTTTGTTAAAGATGAGATCAAATCTCCTTCGAAGGAAACACCGGCATTTACTAAAGCAAATAAAGGCATAATTAAAAATGTAACCCAGGGGTGAAGCATGTTTTCAAATCTGGAAAGCGGAGTCATTACCTTAATGCTGTTTTTTTCAAGTGACTGAGCAGCAACAAGTCTTTCTTCATTTGTAAGAGTGCTTTCTACTTCTTCCCCTGCTCTATCAAAATCATCAAGAAGTTTTTTTCCTTCTTCCATAAATTCCAGGGAATTAATTCTTGACGAAGCGGGAATAGTAAATGCAAGAACTACTCCTGCCACTGTTGCGTGTACACCCGAAAAAAGAAATGCCAGCCATAGACCAATACCCAGTATTATATAAATAAGAAGATTTTTAATCCCTGATAAATTTGCAATGATTAATAAAAGAATAAATCCTGCACCAATGATCAGGCTAAGAAATGAAATATCTGATGTATAGAAAATTGCAATAACCAGAACTGCACCTATATCATCTGCAATGGCTAGTGCAATAACAAAAACTTTTAATCCGATAGGAACACGTGAACCGAGTAATGCAAGTATACCGATTACAAATGCAATATCTGTTGCCATTGGAATCCCCCATCCCGCAGAGCCTTCTTTACCAAGATTGAAATATGTATAAAATAAAGCAGGGAATAACATTCCTCCTAAAGCACCTGCAATTGGCAGAGCTGCCTGTTTAGCTGTGGAAAGCTCACCAACCATAAATTCTCTTTTAATTTCAAGACCAACGACAAAAAAGAAAATTGCCATCAGTCCATCATTTACCCAGTGATGAAGCGAATAACTTAGATGAGAATTTCCAAACTGTATTGAAATATTTGTATGCCAGAGATGAAAGTAACTTTCAGAAAATGGCAGGTTAGCCCAGAGAAGCGCAACGAAAGTACAAATAAGTAATAATATTCCGCCTGATGCTTCTGTGTGTAAGAATGCCTGGAAAGGATGAATAAATTTTTCAATCGGAGTTTTCTTTTCAGTTATAATCATTATCCCTTCAGATTAAAATCTTAAAAAATTTGAAATTATAATAAAGATTTTAGATAAGAATCAAAAATTGCTGACGGAATAATTTATTCTAAAACTATAAAAAGAATCAAATAAATTATGTAAAGGAAAAAAATGATTGAATACACTAAGTAGAGCTTTGCGAGTATTATTGCTTGTAGGATTATAAATTTCATGTCTTGTCAGCCGTTCTTTAATTTCCCTGAATGCAGTGAGACCATATTTCCCCGGAGTTTTATTATCCAGCTTGGAAATAGAATAAGTTAATAATCCTGAAATAAAAGATAGCAGAAGCAGTATAATAATCTTTAATATCATATAATTTTAATTTATACTGATTCAATAATAATTAAGGTCTTCTCAATCACTCAATTGCTTAACCCCAATCGCCAAGTGTTTTTCTTGTTTGTATTATTTGTGCAGTATGATAAGAATTATGATCTATTACAATTAATATTTCTCTTAAGTAAGTATGATTTTTTGTGTGAGGAATAATTGAAGTAAGATCTATACTTTTATCATTCACAAGATTAACCAGCTTCTGCAAATCACTTTTAAACTTTGAAATTGAATTATTCCAATCATCATTGGATATATTATCTTTTTTATCCGGCCAATGACCTTCAGGCCAGGATGGTGAAACCCAATTTGGATCAAGTATATATTGTAATATATCTTCCTGTGTAATTATTATATGCTGCAGTGATTCCCAAACAGAATGTATCTCTGGTGATGGTCGTTTAGTACGGTTTACCGGTTTCAGGTTTTTCAATGCTGATTCAAGAGAAACATGAGCCTGCTCTTTGGTGAGCGCATTGACTAAACTCTCTCTGAAAATATTTTCATTCATTTTCGAACCTCCTTTTTTTATTTGTATTACTCCAATCTTTTTCTAAATCTTAAAGAACTTAAAGTAAGTATAAAAATTCCAATTCCAAGTAAAGCTAACGTTTCGGGAAGAAGCTGCATCAGCCCATCTCCTTTTAAAACCACACTTCTTAAAATTGTAATGTAATACCTAAGTGGAATTAAGTAAGTAACCGGCTGTATCCATCCGGGCATATTTTCAATCGGGAATGCAAAACCTGAAAGAAAATTCATCGGCATAAGAATCCCGAACATTGCAACCATCATAGCCTGCTGCTGGGTTTTTGAAATTGTAGATACAAATAATCCTAATCCTAACGACGACAAAACGTAAATTAGAGATGCAAACATAAGGTACAAAAAATCACCGCGGACCGGTATTCCAAACCAGAAGACCATAACACTCATAACAAGAAGCACATCAAAAAAACCTAAAATTACAAAGGGAATAATTTTACCAATAATAAGTTGATAAGGTTTTATTGGCGTAACAATAAGTTGTTCAAGTGTTCCTATTTCCCTTTCTTTTACAATTCCCATTGCCATAAGGACGGTTGTAATTACGGTTAATAGTAAACCCATAATACCAGGCACCATAAAGTTTCTGGTTTTAAGATCTGGATTGTACCATACTCTTAGCTCGGGAGTTACTATTCCCGACAATGATCTTGATGATGATAAACCGGTTTTGTCGCTGTTCTTTAAAAGAATATTTTGAGAATAGTTTGAAACAATTCCGCTTGCATATCCAAACGCTATCGAGGTTTTATTTCCATCTGATCCATCAAATATTGCCTGTATATCAACCTGTTCATTGCGGTTCAGTTTTTTTTCAAAGTCGTCGGGAATAACTAATGCCCAGAGAACTTCTCCTTTGTTTATTAGGTCTGTGAGTTCGGTATAACTATCAACATATTTCTTAATCGTAAAGTAACCAGAACGTTCAAATTTTTCTATAAGATCCCTGCTGGTTACTGTTTTATCCTGATCATATATAACCGTATTAATATTATTCACATCGAGGGTGGCAGCATAACCTAAAAGTATTAGCTGAAGGACCGGAGCCATAAAAACTATTGCAAATAACCTGGGATCTCTTTTTAATTGTAAAAATTCTTTTTTGATAATATGTAATATGGTTTTCATGTTTTTTGCTTCTAAGCAATTTTGTTTTTCATATTTATTATTGTTGATGCTGTTAAAAAGAAAGCTGAAAATAGTAATAAATAAATTATCTGCATCCAGAATGCTTCTAAACCAACTCCTTTAAGTAAAATATCTCTTAAAATAATTATATAAAATTTAACCGGTGTTATATTTGTTAATATTTGAATTACCGGGGGCATACTCTCAATCGGGTAAATAAATCCCGACAAAATGAAAGATGGCAGTAATGAAATCATGGTTGAAATCTGGAAAGCAACCTGCTGAGTATCAGAAATTGATGAAACTAAAATTCCAAGGTTAAGAGTAGCAAAAAGAAAAATTAAAGTTGATATAAACAATAGAATGATATTTCCTTTTATGGGCATCCCGAATAAAATATAACCTGCAATCAGAATAACAGAAGCAATAAACAGAGCGATAACCGTATAGGGAAGAGTTTTCCCAACAAGCAATTCCAGTGAAGACAACGGAGATACATTTATTTGTTCAATGGTGCCTCGTTCTTTTTCTCTTACGAGAGATAAGGAGATTGAAACCACTGCAGTTATTATCAGTATCATTGAGATTAAACCCGGGATCAGGAATAATGTGGAATTTAAATCGGGGTTAAACCAAAAACGCGGTTCAAGGTTTATGGGGATATACGGTTCTCTTCCTCTTACAGCTAGCGCTTCCTGAGTTATCTTTTGTGAAAATGTTGCAGTTGCTATATTCATGTAATTTGCAACTACAGAAGCTGTATTGGCAAGAATTCCTTCCACAAGAATTTGAACTTTTGCTTCTTTGTTTGAATTAATATTTCGTGAAAGATCTTCCGGGATAACAATAACTACCTGGGCTTCCCCGCGATCAAGAACCTCCCTAATTTGTCCTTCGGAATTTAAGCTGCCTAAGTAATCAAAATAATTTGAACTTGTAAGCCGGTTAATAAAATCGCGGCTGTAATCCGATTTATCCCTATCATAAACAAACATTTGTATATGGTGAACATCAAAACTGATTGCATAACCAAACAACACAAGAAGTATCAGCGGGAAAACAAAAAGAACATATAACATTCTAGTATCACGTTTTAACTGTCTAACTTCCTTTTTTGCAATTGCTAAAATTCTTGTTAACATTTTAATAAGTCTTTTCTAGAAGATGAATGAAAACATCTTCAAGTGTAGGAACAATTTTATCAATCCTTTTAACATTAATTGAATTCCTGTTCAGTACATTTTTAACCTGTTCCTCATTTTTATATTTATCATTTACAATAATATGAATCTGATTTCCGAAGATCGAAGTCTCATCAACAAACTCTTCTTTTTCCAGAATTTCCATTGCTGTTACTACTTTTTCACATTCTATTTCAAGGATTGTATTCTTGAGATAATTCGTCTTAAGCTCTTTTGAAGCTCCTTCAGCAATTAGTTTTCCTGCGTTAATAAGAATAATATTATTGCAGAATTCAGCTTCTTCAAGATAATGTGTGGTTACAAGTATAGTGGTTCCCTGGGCAGAAAGTTCATTAATTAAATCCCAGAAGTTTCTCCGAGAAATCGGATCAACACCGCTTGTAGGTTCATCGAGAAAAACAATACCCGGCTGGTGAATAACTGCTGTACCAAGAGCCAGTCTTTGTTTTATACCGCCGGGAAGAGAACCGGTTAATATCTTTTCCTGTCCAATAAGATTTGCGGTTTTTAAAACCCATTGCTTTCTTTCTTTAAATTTATCCCCTTCAAGTCCATATACTCCGCCGAAGAAATTAATATTTTCTTCAACTGTTAGATCATTGTAAAGAGAAAACCTCTGAGACATATAACCTATATGCTGCTTAACTTTGTCAGGCTCATTTTTCACACTGAAACCTCCGACGAGAGCATCACCAGAAGTTGGTTCAAGTATTCCGCAAAGCATTTTTATTGCTGTGGATTTACCAGCTCCATTCGCACCGAGAAACCCGAATATCTCTCCTTTCCTAACACTAAAGGAGATACTATCTACGGCTGTAAAACTTCCGAATTTTTTTGAAAGATTATTTACTTCGATGCTATTCATAAATGCTAAGCAGCTTTCTCATTACTGACTAAATGAATGAAAACATTTTCCAATGAAGCGGGAATTTGCCTATGACTGACTATTTCAATCCCGTTTTTTTTGAGTAACTCCTCAAGAATCCTGTATTCACTATCGTAGTTATTAACCATAACATCAATCCTGTCTCCGAACATCTGAACTTCATACTCTGTTTTTTCTTTTAATAGTTTGTAAGCTTCTCTAACCTTATCGCATACAACTTCAATTACATCTTTATTAATAGAAGATTTAATTTCTTTTGGGGTATCAAGACTTATTATTTCACCTTTATTCATCAATGCAACTCTGTTGCATCTTTCTGCCTCGTCTAAATAGGGAGTTGTCATAAAGATTGTGATTTCTTCTCTTAAAAGACTTGAGAGTATTTTCCAGAAATCTCTTCTCGAAACAGGATCAACTCCGGTAGTCGGTTCATCTAAAAAAAGAATTTTCGGACGATGTATAAGACTGCAAGCAAGTGCAAGCTTTTGCTTCATGCCGCCGGATAAATTATCTGCCAATCTTTTTCGAAAAGGAGTTAATCTCGTGAAATCAAGTAATTCATTTCTTCTTTCCTCAAAATTTTTAACTCCATGTATATCAGCAAAGAATTCTATATTTTCATCAACTGTAAGATCACCGTAAAGACTGTATTTCTGAGATAAATAACCAATCTGGTTTTGAATTGCTTTACGGTTTTTAATTATATTTTTACCAAATACGTTAACAGAACCAGAATCAAATTTTAATAAACCACATAATATCCTTATCGTTGTGGTTTTTCCAGCACCATCCGGTCCTACTAATCCAAACATTTCACCTTTTTGAATTTCATACGTAACGCCGCGGACTGCATCAATCCCGTCGTATGATTTTTTTAAATTTTCTATTTTGATAATTGATTCCATATCTGATTATAACTTAATAACAGCATCAGCGGGCATTCCGGGCTTAAGTTCAAAGCCGGGATTTTTTATTTCAATCTTTACTGCAAAAACTAATTTTGTTCTTTCATCTTTGGTCTGAATATTTTTTGGAGTAAACTCTGCCTCCGGTGAGATATAAATAATTTTCCCTTCATATTTTTTATCAGGATAAGTATCGGAACTTACATCTGCAGTTTGTCCTAATTTAACTTTCCCGAGTTCCTCTTCAGATACATAAATTATAAGATTAACAACACTCAAATCCGAAACTTTAAATAATGAAGAAAGCATTGTTACAGTTTCACCTTGTTCAAAAAATTTTTTTACTATTATTCCGTTGATGGGTGATTGAACATAAGAATCCCTTATTTGTTTCTTTAAAAGATCAACAGCAGCTATTTGCCGGTTAAGATTAGCTTCAGCCTGTTTTATATCTTCCGGACGTGCAAAGTCTTTAAGTTTTTTATGATTTTCCTTAGCTGAATTTAGCTGAGCTTGTGTAATCTCAAACCTGGAAACGGCATCTTCATATTGTTTCCTTGTTATGGATTTTGAATTATAAAGCGTCTCCATTCTTTCAACATCTTTCTTAGCACTTTCGAAATTTACCTGTGCCTGTGTAACCGCTTCCTCTCCCTGTTTAATATCTTCTTCTCTTGCACCATCTCTAAGCAAGTTAAGCTGTGCTTGTACTGCATTCTCAGAAGCAAGTGCCTGCCTAAGCTGTATTTCTAAAGATTCATGATCAATTATTAAAATTGTATCTCCGGTACTAACTTTTTCTCCTTCAGTCTTTAACAGATTAAGAACTTTTCCGGTAACCTGGGAACTAACAGTTACATTTGTTGCTTCAATATTTCCAGATGCTTCAATCCTGTTCTTGTCATTACCATTTCCGCATCCATAAATAATAAGTAAAATAATTGCGGATATATATTTAATTGATTTCATTTAGCAGCTCCGATTTAAGTATTTTAAAAACTTTTTTACCCTTGTCAGTCATTATTCCATTCATTAAGACTTCAATGGTTTCTTCCACTGCTGTCTTTAAGGAAAATTTATTATTCATTATAAATTCTAAACTGGTAGCTCCTCTAACGGAAGAGATAAAGATATTAATAATTATTGGTGAAGGTTTGTCGATAAAAAAGCCTTCGATTTTACCTTGTTCAAAAACTTTTCCAATGTTAGTTGTCATCAATTTAGTCCTGAATGCATCAATGTCTCTCCACAGATCAGGCATTTGAGTCTGAACATCAGCAAAAAATTTTTCATTTATTCTGGAAATCATTTCACCGACGAATTTAAAAATTTCATATAATTTTGTTACAGCATTCGCTTTAGTTTCAATTATCTTTTGCAGTTTTTGTCTATTATTATCAAAGAATCCGAACGTAACCTCCCTGACAAGTTCTTCTTTAGTTGAAAAATATTTGTAGATGGTTTTTTTGCTGATTCTTAGTTTCGAGGCAATATCATCCATTTTAGTTTTGTAGAAACCTTCGCGTAAAAAAATTTCCAAAGAATGATCAACTATTTTTCTTCTGTCTTCTTCCATTTACCTTTCCTTTTAGAAACTATTTTTGTTTTTGTGGTTTCCAAATTAACTAATGGAAACTATTTTAGCAAGGATAGTTTCCAAGAATTTTTTTATCGGTGTGTTGATATTCAAAATTTTTGTAGCTAAATTTTAAAAAAAAATCCGGGGGTATCCCATGAAGAACATTTATCTTATTGCTTTCTTATTTTCCACTGGTTTTTACATTTTCACTAATGCTCAATCTAAAATTGAAGATGATATAGATATAGCTTATCAAAATGCAAAGAAAGGAATTTACTGGGCATTAGATAATATTCCAGAGAAGAAAGTTAAAATTGAAAATGATCTGATAGCGGATGATAAACTTTATGCAAATGTAAAACTTGAGAAGGAAGTAAATGGAATAAAACTGGAATCAACTGGTTACGACAAATCCAATTCTGTAGTAATAAAAATTTATAAATCTTATGACAGCCTCGTGAAAGAAGGCTATATCAAAAAAATTCCATCCGAATAAATAATAATCCTTTTCTTGACATAATATTAAAAATAAGTTATTATTATCACTGTAATAGATATTACATCATTCAGAAAAAATGAAATAAACAGTTCAAGAATGGATAATCAGAAATTAATTGATATATTTTTTCAAGTGGCAGCCATTGATGCCTGTTCCACAATGGAAAAGCCGGTAGCTGAATTCATAAAAAATTTTCTTTTACCTTATGACATAAAAGTAATTGAAGATGATTCAAATAAATATTCTTTAAGTAATACAGGAAATATTATTTGCAGAAAAGGCAGTGGGGGAAACTTTATTCTTCTTTCTCATATGGATACTGCCAGACCAACAAAAGATCTTAAACCGGTTATTACAAAAGATAAATTACTTTCTGATGGAAATACTGTGCTTGGAGTTGACAACCGGGCTGGGGTTTCAGTTCTGCTCTATTTGTTTGAATATATTTTTAAAGAAAGAATTAAAACCAAAGATTTTACAGTGGGTTTTACCACTTGTGAGGAAACAACATTATTGGGTTCTAAAAAATTAGGTATTAATGGACAAATAAAAAAAGGGTTTGTATTTGATTCATCTTTCAGACCAGGAAATTTCATCCATTCAGCCTGCGGTTCCCTGGGATTTAAAATTACTATTAATGGAGTTGCATCTCATTCTGCCCTGGCTCCGGAAAAAGGAATAAACTCCATAGCCATCGCTTCAAGTGCTTTAAGTAAAATAAAACAGGGTAGATTAGATTCAGAAACTACGTTGAATATCGGGAAAATCATCGGCGGCTCAGCGGTGAATGTTATTCCGGAAAAGACAACTATTGAAGGCGAGATCAGATCTTTTAAAACAGAAAGAGTTGAAAAACTTTTTGAAGAATTAAAAAATATATTCAATTGTGAAGCGGAAGCATTGAAAGGAAGTTGTGAAATAGAATCTCAATGGGATTTTAAACCGTATAATATTCTTCCTGAATTTAATGTTTTTAAATATGCTGTTGATGCAATTAAAAAAACCGGACTTGAACCCAGACCACAAATTTCACTTGCCGGAAGTGATGCAAATTCCTTAAATGAAAATGGAATCGAAGCAGTTAACCTTGGAATTGGAGCTCAGAATCCTCATTCCAATAATGAATTCATACTGATCGAAGATCTTATAAAAAGTGCTGAGATAGCATTAGAACTCGTAAAATTATAGAGGCTGAATGAAAAAAAATATACTATTAATAATTATTTTTCTTTTTACTTCCTCATTCCCGCAGACAAAAGGTCATCTTGTTATTATTGGTGGTGGCGAAAGAACCGAACAAATAATGAAGAAGATTGTTGAGTTTGCCGGCGGTATTGAATCAAAATATATAGTCATACCTAATGCAAGTTCCGAACCTGAAGAAACCGGTAAATATCATGCCGATGAGTTTAGAAATCTCGGCTGCAAGAATGTTGATTATCTGATTGTGGATTCATTAAATGTAAATGATGAAAAAACAATTAAGAAATTTGATGGAGTAAAGTGTATTTTCTTTTCAGGAGGAGATCAAACCAGATTAACTCAATATCTTCTTAACTCTAAATTGTTAGAGAGAATAAAAGATATTTATAAATCCGGTGGTGTTATAAGCGGAACAAGCGCAGGTGCCGCAGTAATGAGCAAAATAATGATTACAGGCGATGAATTGCTGAATAAAGATTCAACTGTTTCTTTTAATACTATTCTTAAAGGAAATATAAAACATACTGAAGGGTTTGGCTTTGTTCAAAATGAAATTATTGATCAGCATTTTATTAAAAGAAAAAGAAATAACAGGCTGCTTAGCCTTGTTCTTGAGTATCCTGATAAACTTGGTATCGGAATAGATGAATCAACAGCTGCAATAATTTACCCTGATGGCATTCTTGAAGTCCTTGGTGAAAGCCAGGTATTAATTTTTGATGCATCCAGTTCAAGCAAAATAAAAACGAATGAAAATAATCAACTTTCTGCTTCGGGTGTTATGTTAAGTATTCTTGTATCCGGGCAAAAATTCGATCTTAATAAAAGAACAGTTATTCAATGAAGCTTAAAAAACTTAAAGCTCCAAATACTTTCATTATTATATTTTCTCTGATTGTTATTACAGCAGGGTTAACCTGGATAATTCCCGGAGGGGAATATCAACGTAAGGAATTTGAGGGAAGAAAAGCTGTAGTTAATGGTTCTTTTAATTATGTGGAAGGTAATCCACAAGGTATTGATGATATATTTATGGCACCTATAAAGGGATTTGTCGATGCTTCATTAATTATTGGATTGGTTTTTATTGTAGGAGGTGCATTTGGTGTTTTTAAAAAAACGGAAGCAATTGATTCTTTAATTTTCTGGATTGCAAAAGCTCATCAAAAATCATCATTTCTCCGGATGGCTTTAATTCCGGTAGTTATGATTATTTTTTCTCTGGCTGGGGCAGTCTTTGGTATGAGCGAGGAAGTTATTCCTTTCATTCTGATATTTATTCCACTCTCATTAATTCTCGGCTACGATACAATAGTTGGAGTTGCTATGCCTTTCGTAGGTGCAGGGGCTGGATTTGCCGGGGCTTTCTTCAATCCTTTTACTATTGGAATTGCACAGGAAATTTCAGGATTAACTTTATTTTCAGGTTTAACTTATAGAATAATTGTTTGGTTTATTGTTACTTCAGTTGCTATAAGCTTTGTTTTATTATATGCAAAAAAAATAAAAAAACATCCGGCGAAAAGTCCAACCTATGAAAGCGATTTTAAAAAAAGAGAATCGTTAGATTTAGATAAAGTCAAAAACCACAAGGGAATCGAAACCAGGCATAAACTTGTTCTTATAACTTTTATTGCCGGTATTGCTGTTTTAATCTTTGGTGTATTAAAATATAAATGGTTTATTGAAGAATTAGCTGCTGTTTTTTTCGCAACAGGAATTGCTGTTGGTATTGTTGGAAAATTATCCATTGGTGAAATTACAAAATCATTCATTGATGGAGCTAAGGATTTAATTGCAACTGCTCTTATTATTGGTCTTGCAAGAGGTATTTTAATTATTTCTCAGGATGGAAAAATAATAGATACAATCCTAAATTATCTTTCAGCCCCGATTTCTTATCTCCATCCAATTGTATCTTCTCAGGCAATGTTCATAGTTCAGACTTTTATTAATTTCTTTGTTCCATCGGGAAGCGGGCAGGCAGTTTTAACAATGCCTATTATGGCTCCTCTTTCAGACCTGGTTGGAGTAAGCAGGCAAACAGCTGTTCTCGCTTTTCAGTTTGGAGATGGATTCAGTAACATGATCATTCCAACTTCAGCAGTTACAATGGGAGTTCTAGCTCTTGCAGAAATTCCCTGGGAAAGATGGGCAAGATGGATTCTTCCTCTTGAAGTACTTTTTTTGATTACAGGTTTGATATTACTTATTCCTCCATTTTTTATTAGTTGGAACTAAAATTTTATTGTTCTTAAAAAATAATTAATAATATAGAAAGGAAAGATGCTATGAGAAAATGTTTACCTCTTTTAATTACTACTTTAATCTTCATGGGATTATCCTATGATTTATATGCGCAGGAAACCTTTGGTACTGGCAAAATAAATGTTCGAGTGGATGCATATGGTGCTATAAGGATTTTCACTACTGAAGGGGTAGATACAGTTCAGCATATTAATAGGGCATCTGTTTTAGTTGCCGGAAATACGAACCAGGTACTTGATTACTGGAATGATGTTGATGTTGAAACTCCTACAACACTTGAAACTACTCCTGAATACGGAGACTATGAGATTTCAGGGACTTACAACAATGTCTTTTCCGGTTCACCGCCAAACGTACTTGTTGAGCAGCATGTGTATGGGTGGAATGGTGAGAGTTACTGTTTGGTTAAAATGATTGTTACTAATGAGGAAAATAGTTCACTGCCTACTATTGTTGGACTGGATATAATTCAATATATAGATGAAACATGGGAAGATGATAATATTTTTTACGACGTAACAAATCAAATGATGACTCAATTTGAAGTGCACTATGTCGGAATAAAAATATTATCTGAGCAAACTACTTCTGCACAAATTTTTAATTGGTATAGTGGATATGAGAATTCTGATACGGATTATTATAACTGGATGACTGCCGCTACATTTTCAACCGATACACTTATTACAGACCCTGACGGAGGAGTTGGAATTTTAGCAGGAGAACCTGCAAGCCTTCAGCCTGCCAATTCAAGAACCATATTTTTTGCAATTGCCGTTGGAAGTAATGAAACCGATATGATTAATAATATGAATGCTGCTAACCAGCAATATCTTGCCATCACAGCTGTCGAAAAAGATTTAAATTCATTCCCGGATGAATATAGTCTACAGCAAAATTATCCCAATCCATTTAATCCGGCTACAAAAATTAATTTTTCAATTCCGGAAACTGAATTTGTAAACTTAACGGTTTACAATCTTCTGGGCGAGGTAGTTGCTGAACTTGTTAATTCTGAATTAGCCCCGGGAAATTATTCTTATGAATTTGATGCTTCAAAGCTTACAAGCGGAATTTATTTTTACGAGATTAAAGCCGGTCAGTTTTCAGAAACTAAAAAAATGATGCTAATGAAATAATGACAGTTGAAATAGTAAATATTTACTGTGTTAAAAAAATGAGGTAACTATATATTTGGCAATTCAAATATGTGGTTACCAAAAATAAATTAAAGGAGGAAAGAGCTATGAATAAATTATTACTTTTTTTGATCTCCCTTTTCGGTTTCTTTTTAATCTGGCAGGATAATTCTTTTGCACAGGCTCAGTTTGAAACTGGAACTATTGCAATAAATCTTTCAAATGGTGGAAGGATGCGCGTTTTTACTCCTAACCTTGCAGGCGCGCGGGAAATAGAAAGGACTTCTGTACTTGTCGGGGTTAACCAAAATGCAGTTTTCGATTATCCAAATGATGCTGATGTAGAAATTCCTGCAGCACTGGTTGCATCTCCTTTTTACAGTGATTTTGAAATTACAAGTACATTGAATAATCAGTATCCGGCTGTTCCTGCTCCTCCGGATGTATTTGTACGAACTAATGTTTATGGTTGGCTGAATGAAAGTTATGTGGTCGTTAGATATCGCGTAATTAATAATGAAACCAGTGCAATGAATGCCATTATTGGATTTGAAACTTTACACAGAACTGATAATACTTATGAAAATGATACCATTGCTTATGATCCGGCAACTCAAATAGTTTATGCAAAAGAATCTAAATGGGTTGGATACAAAATCTTATCAACTCCAATTACTTCAGCAAAAATTCTTACATGGTATTCAGGGTATTCTGTAGATTCAGCTTATTATTCATGGCTTACTTATGGAAACTTTGATACCACTCCATTAATTACAGATGCAGATGGCGATGTAACTGTAATGGGTACGGGCGCTGTTTCAATTGCCCCGGGAGATTCTGCTGAAATATTTTTTGCTATTGCTATAGGGGCAAATAAAACTGCAATGGAAACTAATATGTCGGCAGCTATGAATAAATACAATACAATTGTCCCCGTTGAATTAATCTCATTTAATGCATCAGCAGATAAAAGAAATGTAACATTAAACTGGCAGACATCAACCGAGGTAAATAACCGCGGATTTGAAATTCAAAGACAATATGTTACCGGAAATGAGAGCAAATGGGTTACTGTAGGATTTAAAGAAGGATATGGTACATCAACAGAAACTCATTCATATTCTTATATAGATAATATTTCAGAAATCTCTGCTTCACATTTAAGCTACAGGTTAAAACAAATAGATTTTAACGGAACATTCAGCTACTCGGATGTTGTGGAAGTTGATGTTATTCCATCTCGTTTTTCCCTTAGCCAGAATTATCCGAATCCGTTTAACCCAAGTACATTAATATCATTTACTATTGCAAGTAAAGATTTTGTCACACTGAAAGTATATAATCTTTTAGGACAGGAAGTAACTTCTTTATTAAGCAAAGACCTTGAAGCAGGAAGTTATAATTTAAAATTTGAATCCGGGAATTTACCGAGTGGGATTTATCTTTATACATTATCCACCGGGAAATTTTCTGAAACAAAAAAGATGATTTTATTAAGATAAATTTTTCAAAATTCAATGGAGTGGGTGGTCCTAAAGGATTGCTCACTTCGTTAAAAAAATAAAAAGTAATGGCACGTTATCAGGAAATAAAAAGAAAAATTCAGAACAAGTATGATGTTCTTCCTAAGAACCACCGCAAGATTGCCGATTATTTTATAGATAATTTTGACCGCATCCCTTTCCTTAATGTTCAGCAGGTATCTGATGCAACTTCATCGAGTGTTGCTTCTGTTGTTAGATTTGCACAGCGGACAGGTTTTAAAGGTTTTAGTGAATTAAGAGATGATATTGCTGAATCACTTCAAAACCAATTGAGCAAAAAAGAAATTTTTCCCCTGTTTGATAAAGAAAGACTGGAAGAAGATTTACTGACCTCCGTTGCTAATCTTGATATTAAAAACATTAATGATACTCTTCACAATATTGAACGGGAAAATTTTGATAAGTCTGTTGAAATGATTTTATCATCCAGGCGGGTTTATACTGCAGGTTTAGGTATTTCATTCCTGCTCGCAGAAATTCTTGCCTACCAGCTGACTCAGGTTGCAATTGATGCATCTTCATTCAGGCATACATATTCTGTTTTTCATGAACAGATTTTATACCTTGATAATAATGATATAATAATTGCTTTTTCATTTCCACCATATTCTAAAGAAACTGTTGATGCTGCTAAATTCGCTGCAGGTAGAAATATTAAAGTAATATCAATTACAAATACCGAAGCTTCCCCAATTACGTTTCATTCCGAAGTAAACCTGGTAGTTAAAAGTGAAAATATGCTTTTTACAAATTCGTTTGCAGCCATTTCAGTTTTGATTAACGCAATTGCAACTGCCTGTGCTCTTAAGAATAAAAGCAAGGCAAAGAAAATCTTAAAGGAATCAATTGAAATAATGGAAGGCCAGAATCAATTTCTAATTTAATAGTGAGATTGGCCTTTTGAAGAAAGAGTTAGTTAATAAGAGCTTAAAATGAAAAAAATATTTTTTCTCTTCGTTATAGTTAATGGTTTTCTCTTTGCCGGTACTACCGGTAAAATTACAGGCATTGTTACAGATGCACAAAACGGTGAGCCATTAATCGGTGCTAATATTTTAATTGAAGGCACTAATCTCGGTGCTGCAACCGATATTGAAGGAAAGTTTTTAATCTTAAATATTCCTCCCGGTACATATTCAGTTAGAGTTAGCTACCTTGGTTATGAAACTGTACTTGTAGAAGGAGTAAAAATAGTTGTTGATCAAACTACAGAACTTCCGCTGAAATTATCAATTAAATCAATCGAGGTTAATGAAGTTGTTGTTACTGCTCATGCACCATTAATTCAAAAAGATCTTACCAGTTCCAAATCTGTTATTACAAGAGAAGAAATTGAAGCGCTTCCGGTCTCCACATTTACCGATCTCCTTTCTTTGCAGGCGGGTGTTGTTGGCAGCGGTTCTAATCTTCATATAAGAGGAGGAAGGTCCAACGAAGTTGCTTATCTTATAGATGGAATGTATGTACAGGATCCTTTGCTTGGCGGATTAGCTACACAGATAAATAATGATGCAATCCAGGAGATGAGCCTTTTAAGCGGTACTTTTAATGCTGAATATGGAGATGCGTTAAGCGGCGTTGTAAATATTGTAACAAGAGACGGCAAAGAAAAATTCAGCGGCAAACTTGAATACCGGACAAGTGAATTTGGTATTGAGAGATATTCCGAACTTCACGAAGGAAGAATTAATGGAAGCTTAAGCGGAACTATAATTAATAATCTCACTTTTTTCCTTTCCGCTGAACAGGATAAAAGAGGAAGTTATTTACCATTCGGATATAACCAGGATAAAACATTTTTTTCTAAGTTAACAACAACTGCAGTTCCTTTTCTTAAAATATCCCTTTCAAACAGGGGAAGCATTGGAAGAAGACAGAGTTATAATCATTCCTGGAAATATATTTCCGATCAATACTCTAAAAGAAAAACAGATAGCTGGCAAAGCGCATTAAGCATTACTCACACCATTGGGAATAATCTTTTTTATGATTTAAGAGTTTCATATTTCAACCAGGGATATTTTTCTGGAATTGAAAAAGATACTTCACAGTTTCTGCCTACAAGCCAGAGGGAATATTTTTCTCAATATGGAAACGGTTTTGAATTTTACAGTCTTGCAGATCCAGTTGAAGTTATTGACAGCAGAACAGCCACTGCAGATATAAAAGCAGATGCAGTATGGCAGGCGAATGAATTAAACGAAGTGAAATTTGGTGCGGCTTATAAAAAACATTGGTTAAGGTATTTTAATGTTTATGATCCAAAACGTAATTTTCCTTATTTCAACAATTATAAGACAAATCCTTTTGAAGCTGCTGCCTATGTTCAGGATAAAATTGAATTACCTTATCTGGTAATTAATCTTGGTTTAAGATACGACTATGTTAATGCTAATGTTCAGTTCAGAAATGATCCTCTTAATCCTAACTCAATAATAAAAGTTAAACCACGTTCGCAATTTTCCCCGAGAATCGGAATAGCACATCCAATTTCAGATAGAACAAAGCTTCATTTTGCTTATGGACATTTTTTCCAGAATCCTGAATTCCAGTTTTTATTTGAAAATCATCAGTATGATTTAAATGTAAGAGAACCTTTATTCGGACAGGCAAATCTCGACGCCCAGCGTACTATTGCGTACGAAGTAGGAATCTCTCACCAGTTTACCGACAGAATAGCAGTTACATTAACAGGTTATTACAAAGATGTTACAGGACTTATCGGAACAAGATATTACTCACCTTTTGTTGATGGACGTTATGTCGGCTATACTCTATATGTAAATGAAGATTATGCAAACATTAAAGGATTTGAAATTAATCTTGATATAAGACCCGACAGATATTTTGCAGGAGGCTTAACTTATACTTATTCTGTTGCGAAAGGAAGTGCCTCTTCTGAAACCGAACAATACCCGGGAACAGAAGAATCAACTTTACTTTACTACCTCGATTTTGATAAAACCCATGTTGTTAATGCTGAAGGTACATTTACAATCCCCGAAGGAGAAGGACCGGATTTTCTTGGCGCTAAAATATTAGAAAATGTTGATGTAAGTATTATTGCAAAATTAAGTTCAGGTTATCCCTATACTCCGTCAGGCCGTGATGTAGGCTTTGTAGAAAAAAATTCTCTCCGCATGCCTTCACAATATTCAATTGATGTAATGATAGGGAAAGAATTTAAAATCTTAAACAGTTATAAAATAAGATTCTTTGCAGAGATTCTTAATATAACAGACCACAGAAATGTGCTTTATGTTTACGGCGATACCGGCGATCCCGATTTTACTTTTGAAGGAGATTATTCACAGGAGTATATGAGAGATCCTTCAAACTATGGTCCGCCAAGGTCTATCAGGATTGGCGCATCGGTTAAGTTTTAATAATAAAATTTCTATTAATTATGAATAAAAAAATATTTGTTTCTTTTTTATTGCTGCTTTTTAATTTTAATGTTGCCGCACAGGATAAGTATGACAAAGAATCAGAGAATGATTCACCACAAAAAATAAATGCAATAACCGACAGAGCCGGCGGTGTTCATAATGCAAGCAATATCGGTTTATTCTTTGAAAACAGGGGCAAACTTTATCCAAGAAGATTAACGGATGGTCCCTCAGGTGAGTTCCCAATAAACAGTACAAAGCATTATGTATATAGAATAAACCCGATGGTTGGAATTCCGGGTAATGTAATTCAGGGCAGATATACAACTAATGAAGAATGGGAAGCTGCATTTGGATATAATAACCGGGACTCTGCCAAAATAGCTTTCAGCGATAATCCGAATACCTGGAATAAAACTCTGGGTTGGCCTGTTAAAGATGCCGATGGAAATCCAATAATTAAATCAGATCAGGATAGTTATTGTGTTTATAATGACAGCAATAATACAGTATCAATACTTGGTCTTGAAGTTCACCAGATTGGATATGCTTACGGAATTGACTTCGCAAAAAATATGATCGTTTTTACTTTTAAGATAGTTAACAGGAGTTCTAACACTTATAACGATTTATACTTTGATATTTATTTTGATTGCGATATCGGTAATGTAAGCGGGGGAGTTCCGGAATACTCCGATGATCTGTTGGGATTTAATCCTGAAAGAAAACTTGTTTATATGTATGATGATGGTTTTTCTGAAGAGTGGCCCGGAGGAACAACAGGTTTTATGGGCTACACATTTCTGAAAACTCCGGAAGTAAATGGTGTAGAACTAGGCTTAACCGATATGCATTACAATGTTTATAATGATGATATAGATATTGATTCTGTACAATATGGAATAATGTCGAGCAGCCCCGGCTTGTATAATTCTTTGTTAGGTCCAAGATATTTTCATCTCGGATCAAATACATCTTTACATTATGATGACCCTTCTACAATTCCTGCAAGCGGCTATGATCTTTTAGGTAACCTTGCATCAGGTCCATATACAATTAATCCGGGTGATACTTTAACATTTATTACAGCTTTAGTTGGCGGCGAAACTCTTGATGAACTTCTGCAAAACACGGATCAGGCATATGATGCAATGAATCTTAATTTTGAACTTGCAAAACCTCCGTCAAGACCAACACTATTTGGAACTGGACAGGATGGAAAAGTAATTCTCTATTGGGATAATAAAGCTGAGAACAGTATTGATCCACTAACACAACAGCAGGATTTTGAAGGATACAGAGTTTATCGAAGCCAGGATAGAGGAGTGAATTGGAAACTTTTAGGTGATTTCGATTTGATTAACACGATTGGTTCGAACAGAGGTTTGCAGTATAGTTATAAAGATACAACGGTAATAAATGGTTTTGAATATTGGTACACTGTAACTTCTTACGATAGGGGTGGTGAAGGAATTGGAAGTCTTGAAAGTCCTAAAGGAAATACTCTTGATGCAGTAAACACCGTTGCAATAACTCCGTTTTCTGCTTCGTTGGGAAGAATTCCTGTTTCTGCCGGAACAATTGAATATACAGGAACCGATCTAACTCCTACAAATTACTTTTTTGATATTGAGCCGTTCGATAACGAAGCTCTGGCGGGGAGACAATATAATGTAGGATTTACTTACCTGCTGAAAAAAGAGCATGGAGATTTAAATACCAGCGTTAGATATCAAATTTATGATTCAACACTTACCAAAGCTTATAAGTATGGAATTCTTTTTACTTCTGCTTCAACTTATAATATAATGAACTTAACTACTGATGAAATTATCGGCAGAGAAGATTATAATTATCCTCTTGGCGGAAGAACAATAAAAATAGATGGACATGGTGTGACATTGATTCTTTCAGATTCTGCCGGCACCCCTCCTGAAAAATTACCTGAAACCGGAGACCTTATAACATTAAGCTTTTCCGTCTATGCTTTAAATGGAAACGGAGATACTGTTATTACTCCTCACCCGTTGGATATTGGTAAAAACCAGGCAACAAATGATGGTGTAATATTTAGTATGAATCCTCCTGAAATAGTAAAAAGTGTAAGCAGGATAGGGGGAACTGATAATGTTGATATGAATTTTTCAGTAAGTGATGAAAGTTTAATAAAAACCAATTTGTATTTCGTAACAGTAGAAGGAAACGGATTTAACAGTTCTAATGAAGGTTTTGTTTCTCTTTCTGTAAGAGATACAGGATTAATTTTAAACTTAGATACACTTTATAACGGCGATTCATTTACATTCCAGGGAATTGAAGGAACAATAGATTTTCCTGTAACAGATCCCCCTTCAGCAGGAAATAAATTTTCTGTTGAAATAGTAAAACCCGAATTGCCGGGAATAAATGACAGGTTCCGTTTTACAATTAATGGTTCCTCAACAAATCCATCTGCAATTAAAGAAAATATTAATAAGATAAGAGTTGTACCCAATCCTTATGTCGTTTCATCTTTGTATGAACCTGAGTTTGGTGAACTTAGACGGGAACCGTTGAGACAAATACAATTTATTAATCTTCCATCGGTGTGTTCAATTTATATTTTTACAATTGATGGTGACCGTGTTAAAACTCTTGAACACAACTCGAACAACGGTACAGAGATTTGGGATTTAAGATCAGAGGGCGGCAGAGAGATCGCTCCCGGAATTTACATTTACGTTGTTAAAGCAGATAATGTAGAACACATAGAAAGATTTGCAGTTATTAAATGAGAGTGGCTAAGGAGATTCTTTAATGAAAAAGTTTTTATTATTTGTTCTGTTAATGGTAACCTGTTCATTTGCACAAAACCCTAACCTTGGAACATCCGGTGCCCAGTTTCTTCAGATCCCAGTTGGTGCAAGAGCTTCTGCACTTGGCGGCGCTGTTGTTGGTTTAACAGATGATGCCTCTTCTGTTTTCTGGAATCCGGCAGGTCTTGCAAAGGTAAAATCTTTCCAGGCTCATTTTTCTTATATGAACTGGTTCGATCTTTTTGATTTTAATGCTCTCTCTATCGCCTTTAATACAGGCGATGCGGGGGTATTTGCTGCCAGTATGATTGTATTCAATACAGGTAAGATGGAAATAACAACTGAAGAAGAACCAAATGGTACGGGAAGATTTTTTGATGCACAGGATTTATCAGTAGGTGCTTCTTACTCAAGGTTTCTAACTGATCGCTTTAGTGTCGGAGTAACAGTAAAATATGTTTACCAGAGAATCTGGAATGAAGTTGCTGATGGTTTTGCTTTTGATATCGGTACACAGTACAGGCTTGATTTTCAAAACCTGACAATTGCTATGAGCATGAGTAACTTTGGAGGAGATTTGCAGTATGATGGTCCTGATTTAAATATTGTTTATGATAAAAATACTAACTATCCATTAAGCCGGTTGACTCCTGCAAAGCTTCAGACGAACGGGTATCCGCTTCCTTTAAATTTTCAAGTAGGAATTGGTTTTGATATTTACCAGGCTGAGTTTTTTAAAATCCGGGGCGGTATTGATGCGATGCATCCGAACGATAATAATGAAAGACTTCTTTTCGGAACAGAGTTCAGTTTCTTTGACAGATTATTTTTAAGAGGCGGCTATAAATATAATTATGATGATGAAGATTTTACTTTTGGTGCAGGAGTAAATCTTCCGGTTTCCAGCGCTGCTGTTTATTTCGATTATGCTTATTCAGTTTATGATATTTTACCAAGTGTACACAGGATATCTTTAGGACTATGGTTCTGAAAGTAATTTACTTTATTGCCCTGGTGGTTCTTTTAATCTTTCTTTTTTAGTTAGAGAAAACCTCAGGCTGAATTATCCTTTCAATAAAATGAAATCAATTTTCATCGTTATATTTTTATCTCTGCAGCTGCTGATAAAAGCACAGGGTTATATATGTGCAATCGGCGGCGGCAGTGAAGATTATAATGACTGGAGCGATGAACCCTATTCATGGATTGTTGAAAAGTCCGACAGCGGAAAAATTATAGTTTTATCTTTTAACTCTGAAACAAACTGGATACCGGATTATTTCATTTCGTTCGGTGCTTCTGAAGCTTACAATAAAAGGATCAACTCGAGAAGCATTGCAGATATGCAAAGCACTTACGATGAACTGATAACAGCCAAAGCAATATTTATTAAAGGCGGTGATCAGTGGAATTATATAAATACATGGAAAGGTACATTAACCGAAGATGCAATAAATTTTGTTTTTCAAAACGGGGGAGTAATTGCCGGAACAAGTGCGGGCTGCGCTGTTTTAGGCGGTTTAGATTTTACTGCAAGATATGGCTCAGCTTATTCTGATGAATCTTTAGTTGACCCATTCAATCATTCTATAGATTTAGAAGATAATTTTTTAAATCTTATACCAAATGTTCTTTTCGATCAGCACTTTGTTGAAAGAGGAAGATTTGGAAGATTAATTGCAATGATATTTAATGCAGATTTTGAACTTGGAAAAAATATTATTGGTGTAGGAATAGATGATAGAACTGCAATCTGTATTGAGCCAAACGGAATCGGAATAGTTAAAGGAAGCGGGGCTGCCGCAATCTTTTATAAAGATAGTTTAACAAATTTTGTGAACGATCCATCCGGCTATACAATTGAAAATCTTAAGTGCGATCAGCTTATTGCCGGGTGGTCTTTTGATTTTAATTCGATGAACATCAGTTTTATCCCTTCATCGGCAAAAAATGTTGATACCTCACGAACCTGGGATTATCCTCAAACTGATTTCTGCCTTACCGGTGATAATAATATTTCTTCTCAGTTGCAAAACCTTAACCGGTTTTTTGAAACTTTTAATCCTGCGAATACTCTTGTAATCACCCATCCGGGATTTTCAGTTAGCTTAAATCCTTTAACTGATTATTTAACTACTCAGAATATTACTTACTCAGTTTTGTTTTTAACTTCAGAAAGCCTGAACAGCAGCTCTGCAGTTCAGCAAATGGAAAACGCCGGCTGCTTAATCTTTGCCGGGGATTCATTAAGTGTTTTAAGCAAGCTTAATGATACCGCCGCTTTGCTTTCAACAGCTTTCTATAATAGTTTAAGTAATCTGCCGGTTTTTTTCTTTGGTAATACAGGTAAAATTTCTTCAGGTAAATATATTGATAATACTGATCTTGATTACCTTGCAAGCTGGCGGGGGAAGATGACAAACAATAACGGGCTTTCGGTTTTCGGCGATTTGGTTTATCAGCCTTTGATTTTTATTGACAGCGATTTTTATGAAAACAGAACTTCTGCTTTGTTATGGGGATTAATGTTAAACAGGAAAAGGTTAGGTATTTATTCTGATGGAGCAGGGGTAATAAAAATTGATAAAGATCTTAATAGTATTTTTAAAGAAGGCGAGCTTCCTTTAATTATTGTTGATGCAAGAAATACAACTCTCGTTGATTCTTCTGTTTATCATGCTTCCGGTGGAATCAGCACCCGCCAGTTGGCTGCTATGAATAATTTAAGATACTCAATTACCAAACGGGGAATTAATTATAAAATTGATGAAGGCAAATTTGATTTTACTTCTTCGGTTAATGATGATGTATCGAATAATAAAAAAACAGGTTTTTATTTGTATGATTGTTATCCTAATCCCTTTAACCCAACTACAAAAATAAAATATACAATCTCGTCAGGCGTCAAAAGTGAAATGTCAAGAGTCAGTCTTAAAGTTTATGATGTTTTGGGAAGAGAAATAGCAACTCTTGTTAATGAAGAAAAACCGGCTGGAAATTATGAAGTTGAATTCACTGTAGGTCGGGACTCCAGTCCCGGTATTGCAAGTGGAATTTCCACCAAAGGTGGATACGCTTCCGGCGTCTATTTCTACAGACTTCAGGTCGGGGAATATTCTATTACAAAAAAATTCGTCCTGCTCAAGTAAAAATATTATGATCATAGAAAAAATTGAACTCAGAAAAATTTTCCTTCCATACTTAGAACCGTTTACTACAAGCGGCTGGACTGAAGATGGAAACTATGCCGCAGTAGTTAAGATTTTCAGCGAAGGAGAAATTGGCTGGGGTGAATCTCCTGTGAGCAACGGTCCTTGGTATAATGAAGAAACAACAGATACTGCATGGCATATTCAAAAAGATTTTTTAGTGCCGTTGATTTTAGGGAAATCAATTAATCATCCTGGTGAGATAGAAAAAATCTTTTTACCTGTAAGATTAAATAATATTGCAAAAGCGGGAATTGAATTTGCCATCTGGGATTTATATGGGAAACTCACCGGAAAATCTTTATCTCATTTGCTTGGTGGAGCAAAAAATAAAGTTGAAGTTGGGGTAAGCATTGGAATTCAAAAAGATAATGAGATATTGATTAACAAAATTGAAAGTTACATCAAGGAAGGTTACAGGAGAATAAAAATTAAAATAAAACCCGGTTATGATATTGAACCGGTTCGTTTAATAAGAAAAAGATGGGAGAATTTTCCTCTTCAGGTTGATGCTAACAGTGCTTATACTTTTGATGGAGCTAAAAAATTAAAAGAGCTTGATGATTTTAATTTACTTTTGATAGAACAGCCTCTTGCTCACGATGATATTTATGAGCATTCAAAACTCCAGAAGCTTTTAAAACTCCTTTGTGCCTTGATGAAAGTATTACATCTTTACGGCATACAAAATCTGCAATAGATCTGAAAGCTTGCGGAATAATTAATATCAAACCAACAAGAGTTGGAGGGTTATCCGCTGCAAAATCTATTCATGATTTCTGTGAGTCGTCAGGTATTCCTGTTTGGTGCGGTGGAATGCTTGAAACAGGAATAGGGCGGGCAATTAATGTTGCTTTAGCAAGTCTGCCCAATTTCATTTTGCCCGGTGATATAAGTGCGAACAGCCGTTACTTCAAAAGAGATATTGTTTATAATCCCTTTACTTTAAATAATGATGGAACTTTAACTGTACCTGATAAACCGGGAAGCGGTTCAAAGGTAGATGAAGAATTTTTAGAAAGTATAACTATTGAAAAAGCCGAATTCAAAAACAAATAAACTTTATAGCTGTCATTCCCGTGAAACCGGGAATCCAAAAACTCTTAACTAAATAGGAGGCTGTCCAAAAAGTAATATTGTCATCGCGATCCCGCCTTTGGCGGGAGAAGTGATCTTATTATTCGTTCAAATTGCAGAGATTGCTTCTGACACTTTTCTTACTTTTTAGTCAGCCCAGATAAATTGTAATCCTGGAAAATCTTATGACAAAAATATTAATTACCATATTGATCGTTTCATTTACAATCTACTCACAATCGCTGAAAACACCTCTTGAGAAAAATGATTATAACAAGTTAACATCATATGAAGATCTTTCTTCATTTGTTACAAAGTTAAATTCTTACCTGATGTTAAACACAAAAATAATTGGAACAAGTGTAGAAGGTAGAAATCTTTATGTTGTAAAAGTATCTAATGGCGAATTTGGTTCTGACACATCAAAAATAAAAGTATTAATATTTGCGCAACAGCATGGAGATGAACAATCAGGCAAAGAAGGTTCTTTACTTGTACTGAAGGAAATAGCAAGTGGAAATTTGAATTATCTTTTTGATAGAATTGATTTGCTTATTGTTCCCCAGATGAACCCCGATGGATCTGAGAAAGATACAAGAAGAAATTCTAATCATGCTGATTTAAACAGAAACCACCTGATACTTACTCAGCCGGAGACAATTGCATTGCACAAATTGTTTGATCAATTTCTTCCTGAAGCAAGTATGGATGTTCATGAATATTCACCATATTCTGAAGAGTGGGAAAAATTTGGTTACTTAAAGAACTTTGATGAACAGATCGGAACAGTTACAAACCTGAATGTATCTGAAAGAATAAAAAAAATAAGCATTGAAAAATATCTGCCTTTTATTGAAGATTACTTAAAAGTTAGAAAGTTTACCTATCATAATTACATTCTTGGAGGACCGCCGGATGTTGAACTGATAAGGTACAGCACGTATGATGTAAATGACGGCAGACAAAGTTTCGGTGCGATGAACTCTTTCTCTTTCATCCAGGAAGGAAAAAGCGGAAAGAATTCTTTAGACAATATTAAAAAACGTGCTGAAGGTCAGGCTGAAGGAATGAAAGGTTTTCTTGAGTTTATATATTTGAATAAAGATGAAATAAAATCTCTGGTAAGTGAAGAACGGAATAAATTAATAAATGGAAAAGTTAATGATAAGGTTGCTGTACAAATGGATCATGTACGCAATGGAGAAAAATTAAATCTTTCTTTATTGTCTATGAAATCCAATTCAGATACAATTATTACAGTTAATGATTTTCGTCCCGTTGTAAAATCTTTATATGATGTTGAAAGACCTGAAGGATATTTGATACTTAAAAGTCTACCGGAACTTTACGATTGGGCAATGCGGCAAAATTTAATTGTAAATTCTTTTACAAATTCACCTGATAAAAAAATAGAAGAATATTTTATAAGCGAAATAGACTCAATAAATTTTGAAGGTGATACAGTTGTTAATCCGGTTATTGAATTAAAAGAATTTCAGAATAAAATAAACGAACATGATTATTACTTCATTCCAGCAAATCAGCTAAAAAGTAATTTAATTATTATTGCTCTCGAACCTAAATCTATGCTGGGATTAGTAACCTATAAAGATTTTGAGCATTTATTAAAACCAGGGGAATATTTCCCGGTTCTTAGAGTGGTGAAACAAAAAGAATAAAACCGGATTCGTCGTTCTTTAATTTAATATTTTAATGAACTGATTGAACTGTCAGCAAAAACTTTCTCACCTTCAAATAATGTCATCAATACTTTAGCTTTACTTATTTCTTCTGCCGGAATATCAAACAGATTTTTATCTAACACAATCAAATCAGCTTTTTTTCCGATTTCTATCGAACCCGTTTCCTTTTCCAGGAAGTTTGCATAAGCACCATTAATAGTAAAGCTTCTGATCATTTGTTCAAGCGTTGCTCTTTCTTCAGGCCAGAGTATTTCTTTAGTTTCTATAGTATTTGAATCACTCCGTATAATGCCAAACTGAATTGCTGTTAAGGGATTGCAGGGAATGGTCACAGGAAAATCACTGGACGAAGCAACTATTACTCCTTCTTTAAAAAAACTTTCCATTGGATATTCTTTTTCCGCACGTTCCTGACCGAGATAAGGAACCTGGATATTATAATAGTAATCATCTTTGATAAACCAGTATGGCTGCGGTACTGCTATAACTCCGAGTTCTTTTAAATCTTGATATATCTGCCGGATCAACTAACTGAAGATGCGTTATTGAATTTCTTGAATCACGTTTACCATTTTGTTTTTCAACTTTAACAAAAGCATCAAGGGTGACAGATGTTGCTGCATCACCAATTGAGTGGGCATGAATCTGAAATTTGTTTTTATCAAGTTCAGTACAGATGTTGGTTAATTTGTTCAGATCCCAAAGTAATTCTCCGTGGCTTTCCGGCAAATGTTTATAAGGCTCTTTAAGATAAGCTGTACTGCCTTCAACAACACCGTCTATAAAAATTTTTGCAGAATTAGTTTGAAATAATGATCTCTTGTTCCTTGTCCTTTCCTCAATAAGAGATTTAATTTGTTCAATGTCTTTTTCAGGATCAATATAAAGTGAAGCACGAAATCTCATTTTTAATTTTTTTTTGGATTCGAGATTTCTATAAGCTTCTGTTTCGTTACTTCCAGCATCCAGGTAAGCATCATGGACAGTAGTTATTCCAAAAGAAAGAGCCATCTTCTGATAGTCTTCAAGCCCATCTACCAGCTCTTCGAGGCTATAAACCGGAAAAATATTTGAAACCAGGTCAGCAGCTTTTTCGCGAAGTGTTCCGTTAGGTTCATTTGTATTTGATTCTCTTTCGATTATTCCACCAGCAGGATTTTTAGTGAATTTTGTTATACCGGCGAGCACGAGAGTTTTTGAGTTCACCCATTTTGAATGCCCATCTTCTGAAGAAAATGACACCGGGATATTTTTAACTATCTTATCAATTATTTTTTTATCCGGACCGGTTTTAGGAAAATCAGTGTTACTCCAGCCTCTGCCTTTAATATATTTGGCGTCGGGATGATTATTTAAATATTTTTTTATTGCGCTTTGAATTTCTTCAGCACTCTTTAAACCATAAAGATTTAGTTCATTAAAATAACGGTAAGAACTTATTGGATGGCAATGTGCATCTATGAATCCGGGAAGCAGCATTCTTTTTTCCAGATCGATAACTTTGGTTTTATCTCCTATAAAATTATCTGCACCTTCATCGTCTCCGACATAAATAAATTTCCCATCCTTGATTGCAACTGCTTCTGCTATTGTGTTACTGCTATCGGCGGTATAAACAAATCCATTTTTGAAAACAAGTTCTGCTGATTGTTTATCACCAACCTGGCAGCCGTTTAAAAAAATAATAGTCAGTGAACTTATAATAAAGTAGAATATTAGTTTTGTTGGATTCAATTTTGTTAACCGTTACCAGATGAGGAGAATTTAATAGATAGTAGATTAATTTTTAATAACCTGCAAATCATGCTCTTCAACGAAATTGTTGACAAGAACCTTAACTTCTTCTTCTTTTCCAAGTAGGTCTTTCAGGGATATTTTAAGGACAACACTATCAACAAGTAATTGAATTGTTTTCCAGAGAGAACGGACTGAGCAATCAATAGTATTAGTACAAATATTTTCTATTCCGGAATGCTGGCTGCAAAAATCTTCTTCAAATAATCTTCCGCCAAGTGCTGCAAGGACTTCGCCTATAATAATTTCTTCGGCAGGTTTAGCAAGCTTATAGCCGCCGGTTTGTCCCCTGGTAGCTTCAATAAATCCACCGATGCGTAACGTTCTTAAAAGTTTGCCAACATTTGCGGTTGATAATCCTTCAAGGTCGCTGATCTCAGGAATGGTAAGCCCGTTTGGAGATTTGGACTTACCAATCCTTAACAAGCATCTTAAACCATATTCTTCTTGAGTACTGAATTTCATTTTTATTTTTCTTTTTAATGTCAGTATGACATCTAAAAATTTTTATCCTTTAAATAATGGAATTTTTGATCCGCACATTTTAGCATATTCAACTTTAGCAAAATCTTCGGGAGAGATTGAAGGACCTTTTCCAGAACAAACTTCATCGAAGGCTTCTTTTAAAGCTTCAGCAATATCAATTTTACTTCTTCCTTCAATATCATACCTTTGCATAAAATAAATTAATTCTCCGTTCTTAAATAAAGCAATACTTGGGGATGAAGGCGGGAAACCTTTTATATATTGTCTTGCTTTATCGACAGCTTCTCTTTCCATTCCTGCAAATACGGTGTAAAGTTTATCAGGAATATTTTTATTTTGCAATGCTAGTGATACTCCGGGGCGGGCACTTCCGGCAGCGCAGCCGCAAACGGAATTAACCATTACAAGAATGGTTTTATCATCTTTAACATTTATCGCTTTATCAACTTCCTCCGATGTTAATAATTCAGTGAAGCCTACAGCAATAAGTTCATCTCTCATTGGTTGTACTGCGTCAGGGTCATACATTGGAGGTCGTGAAATTATATTGAACATCTTTTTTATCTCCTTTTTGTTATAAAAACCATTTTATTTTTTTTACATTAATCCTAATTCCAGTTTCGCAACGTCAGACATCATATCCCTGTCCCACGGTGGATTCCAGACAAGTTTAATCTTCACATCGTTTATTTCCGGGATACTTCTTATTTTTACTTCTACTTCACCCGGCAGTGAACCTGCAACAGGACAAGCCGGTGAGGTTAGTGTCATTTTAATTTCAACGTTTGCTTCATCATCAATTCCGATTTCATAAATTAATCCAAGCTCAAAAATGTTAACCGGTATTTCCGGGTCATAACACATTTTTAGCGCTTCGATAACTTTTTCTTCCAAAACCTGCTTACTTACTTCAATCATTTTGTTATTCAGTGCTGATTGTTTTGTTTTCCTTTTGCAAAGCAGAAAGCATTGTATGCCAGGCAAGGCTTGCACATTTTACTCTTAAAGGAAATTCTTTTACACCAGCTAATACTTTAAGCTTGCCGAGCTCTTCAGTGCCTTCATCTTCATCAAGTTTCCCGGTGATTAAATCATGAAACTTTTCAAATAACTGTTTTGCTTCTTCAACAGATTTTCCTTTAACTGCCTCACTCATTAAAGAAGCAGAAGCTTTTGATATTGCACAGCCAGATCCCTGGAAAGAAATATCCTTAACAATATTGTCTTCAATGTCTAAAAAAATATCAATTTTATCACCGCACAAAGGATTATATCCTTCTGCGGTTCTGTTTGCATCTGTAAGTATTTTAAAATTCCTCGGGCTTTTATTATGATCTAAAATAACCTGCTGGTAAAGCTCTTTTAATTCAGGATTAATCATTAAAAAACCTCTATTACTTTTTTCAAAGCATCAATAAGCAAATCAACTTCTTCTAAAGTATTATACAGACCAAAAGAAACCCTTGAAGTAGCAGGAATATTAAATCTATCCATTAAAGGCTGTGTACAATGATGACCTGTTCTTACCGCAACTCCTTCATAATCCAAAAAAGTCCCTATATCATGAGGATGAATATTATCAAACACAAAAGAAATAACTGCCGATTTATGTTTTGCATTTCCAATAATTTTTAATCCCGGGACTTCTTTTAATCGATCGGTTGCATATTCAAGTAATGATTCCTCGTGAGCAGAAATTTTATTCATCCCGATAGAAGTTACATAGTCAATTGCAGAACCAAGACCAATTGCTCCGGCAATATTTGAGGTACCCGCTTCAAATTTAAAAGGCAGTTCATTATAAGTTGTTTCTTCAAAAGTAACTTTTGATATCATATCTCCGCCGCCCATAAAAGGAGGCATTGATTCTAAAATTTTTTCTTTTCCAAAAAGAACACCAATACCTGTAGGTCCATAAAGTTTATGTCCCGAGAAAGCAAGAAAATCACAATCAAGTTTCTGTACATTAACAGGTAAATGATTCACTGTTTGTGCAGAATCAAGCAAAACAGGAATATTATTTTTATGTGCAGCATCAATAACTTCTTTAACGGGGTTTATTGTTCCCAGTGAATTAGAAACATAAACAATCGAAATTAATTTTGTTTTTGGTGAAATGAGTTTTAAGAATTCATCGAAAATAATTTCTCCGTTATCATCTATTGGAATAATTTTCAGCCTGGCTTTTTTTTCGTTACAAAGAAGCTGCCATGGAACTATGTTTGAGTGATGTTCCATATTAGAGATAATTATTTCATCTCCTTCTTTAATATTTTTTCTTCCATAGGAATTAGCAACCAGGTTAATACTTTCCGTAGTGCCTTTTGTAAAGATTATTTCTTTTTCACTTCCGGCATTAATAAAAATTTTAACTTTTGTTCTTGCTTCTTCAAATGCATCAGTAGCTAATCCGCTTAAATAATGAACACCGCGATGTATATTAGAATTCATTGAAGTGTAATATTTATTTAAAGTATCAAGAACTTGTTGTGGTTTTTGAGTTGTAGCTGCATTATCAAGATAACATAAAGATTTATTCCGCACTTTTGTTTTTAAAATCGGAAAATCTTCACGTATCTTATAAACATTATAAATGTTTTTTAAATCCTCTGTAATTGGATCTGCTTTAATATTCATAAATTTTTCTCATCAGGAGGATTAAATTTTTCAGTTAAAATTTCTTCTATATAATTTCTTACCGACTTTACTTTTACAGATTGAATGACATCGCTTGCAAAAGCATGTATAAGAATATTACGCGCAGCTTCTTCACCAATGCCTCTTGATTTGAGATAAAACATTGCATCTTTATCAAGCTGTCCGATTGTGGCGCCGTGAGAACATTTTACATCATCCGCAAAAATTTCAAGCTGAGGTTTGGTATTAATCAAAGCTTCCTGAGAAAGAATTATATTATTATTTTCCTGGAAAGCATTTGTTTTCTGTGCATCGCGTTGAACAATAACTTTCCCGTTGAAAACTCCGCGGGAAGAATCATCCAGAATTCCTTTGTAATGTTCGTGGCTGCTGCAGTGAGGTTTTGCATGATCAATTAAAGTATGAACATCAAAATGCTGCTGTCGTTCCGTTAGGAATAAACCGTTGAGTGTACATTCACCGCCCTCATCATTGAATTTTGCATTAAAATCATTTCTTGTTAAAGAAGCACCGAGCGAAATAAAATGAGAAGTAAAATTACCTGCTCTTTCAATATCAATATCCATTCTTCCAATATGAAACGAAGATTTGCTCTCTTCCTGTAATCTTAAATGATCAACAATTGCATTTTCACCGACAACAATTTCTGTAACTGTATTTGTGAAATAAATACCGGACTCAATATTTACAAAATGCTCAATTATTGTTGCATGAGAATTTTTTTCTGCTACAAAAAGATTTCTAGGTTGAATTAAAAATTTTTCATTTCCGGCGGAAGTTATAAACAAAATGTGAATTGGCTTCTCAATAATTTTCCCTTCAGTAATATGAATTAAAACTCCATCTTTTGTAAATGCAGTGCTGAGTGAAGTAAAAATATGTTTGCTGAAGTCTGCGTACTTACTGAAATGTTTTTCAATCAAAGGAGAATTTGAAGTGATTGCCTTTGCGAAGCTCATTACTTCAATTCCTTCGGAGACATTTTTAAATTTGTCAGCTCATCAGAATAAATTCCGTTTATAACCACCACCACATTTGAATCAATGTCATCAAAAAGAAAATTATTAATTTGTTCTTTAGATAGATTTCTTTTGTTAAGATCGGGGATAAAATTATGTTCAAGCAGAGGCGCTATACTAGTGTATTTCCACTCTTCATCTTTTACAGTTGGAAAACTTAAATCAGAAAATTTATTTAAAGCCTCTTTCCTCAAACTGCTAATAGAGGAAGATCTCTCGCCATTAAGGCTGTTTTCAAACAACTCGTAATTTTTTAAGTATTGATTTTTTATTTCTTTTAGATCATTCATTTTAAATTCATTATTTAGTAACTAATTCATTCCTGTCTTCTTTAATCCAGTCATAACCTTTTTCCTCAAGTTCAAAAGCTAATTCTTTGCCGCCCGATTTAACAATCTTACCTTTATAAAGAACATGAACAAAATCAGGGATAATGTAATTAAGAAGTCTTTGGTAATGTGTAACAACAATAACCGCATTATCTTTTGACTTAAGTGCATTAACTCCGTTTGCAACAATTCTTAGTGCGTCAATATCAAGGCCTGAATCTGTTTCATCAAGAATGGCAAGCTTTGGTTCAAGCACAGCCATCTGGAAAATTTCATTTCTCTTTTTCTCACCGCCGGAAAAACCTTCATTGACAGAACGACTTAACAAATGCGGGTCAAGCTCAACCAATTTGGTTTTTTCCTTAATCATAGAAAGAAATTCCATTGCATCGACTTCCTGCAGCCCGCGATACTTTCTAATTTCATTCAGTGCCGTTTTAAGGAGATTTGTATTGCTTACACCAGGAATTTCAACAGGATATTGAAATGCCAGGAACAAACCTTCTTTTGCTCTATCCTCAGGTGATAACTCAAGAAGATTTTTACCATTGTAAATTACTTCACCTTTTGTAACTTCATAATCTTCTCTTCCTGCAAGAACCTGAGCAAGTGTGCTTTTACCGGAACCATTTGGTCCCATTATGGCATGCACTTCACCAACATTAATATTTAAGTTAATACCTTTTAATATTTCTTTGCCATCTATTTTAGCATGCAAGTTTTTAATTTCTAACATCAAATAACCTTTTTTATTCTGAATTTGTTTTTATTTCGTAAATCTCATGTGGTTCATTTTTCCTTTCAAATTTTTATCCAACACTTCCTTCAAGGCTAATACTTAAAAGCTTTGTTGCTTCAACAGCAAATTCCATCGGCAGCTCTTTAAAAACTTCTTTGCAATAACCATTTACAATTAATCCGATTGCATCTTCTGTAGAAATACCTCTTTGGTTAAGATAAAAAATCTGATCTTCTCCAATTTTTGAAGTAGTTGCTTCATGCTCAATTTGAGCAGTAGGATTATTAATTTCTAAGTAAGGAAAAGTGTGAGCACCGCATTTATCACCAATTAAAAGAGAATCACACTGTGAAAAATTTCTAGCACCATTGGCTCGTTTTTGAATTTTTACCAAACCTCTGTAGCTGTTATTACTTTTTCCGGCTGAGATTCCTTTTGAGATGATTGTACTTCTTGTATTCTTTCCAAGATGAATCATTTTTGTTCCGGTATCAGCCTGCTGGCGGTTGTTTGTCATTGCAACAGAATAAAACTCACCAATAGAATTATCTCCCTGAAGAATACAGCCCGGATATTTCCAGGTAATTGCAGAACCTGTTTCAACCTGGGTCCAGGAAATTTTTGAATTTATTCCTCTGCAGGCTCCTCTTTTAGTTACAAAATTATAAATACCGCCTTTACCTTCTTTATCGCCGGCATACCAGTTTTGTATAGTTGAGTATTTTATTTGTGAATTATCAAGAGCAATTAATTCAACAACTGCAGCATGAAGCTGGTTTTCATCACGCATTGGTGCAGTACATCCTTCAAGATAACTGACATAAGAACCTTCATCGGCAATAACTAAAGTTCTTTCAAACTGTCCTGTATTAGCAGCATTAATTCTGAAATAAGTTGAAAGTTCCATCGGGCAGCGAACACCTTTGGGAATGTAAACAAAAGAGCCATCGCTGAATACTGCTGAGTTAAGCGAAGCGAAAAAATTATCTGTGTAGGGGACAACACTTCCCAAATATTTTTTTACTAATTCAGAGTGATTTCTGATTGCTTCACTCATTGAACAGAAAATAATTCCCATTTCGGAAAGAGTTTCTTTAAAAGTTGTGGCAACAGAAACACTATCGAATACGGCATCAACGGCAACACCCGATAACCTTTTCTGTTCATCTAAAGAAATTCCAAGTTTCTCAAACGTGCTTATTAATTCCGGATCAACCTGTTTAGCCTCTTCAAGGCTGCTGAATTCTCTTTTCTTTTTTGGCGCCGAATAATATGAGATATCCTGATAATCAATCGGGTTGTATTTAACATTTGGCCAATGAGGTTCTTTCATTTTCAGCCAGTGTCTGTATGCTTTTAATCTCCATTCAAGCATCCATTCGGGCTCTTTTTTAATTACTGAAAGCTGGCGAATAATATCTTCATTTAAACCTTTTGGAAGGCTGTCTGATTCAATATCAGTTACAAATCCAAACTTGTATTCTTTATTAGCTATCTGCTCTATCGTTCCAATTTCAGTTGTGCTCATTTTATCTCCAAAGTGCTCAAAATCTTATTTTTTCTATTCAAATCTATATAATCTATACAAAATAGTCAAGATTAAAACCCGGCAATTTATTTTTCATTAATAAAACCGGGTGGTTAAAATATTGATTCTTAGCTTCATGAGTTTAAATTGTTTTTCAGAAATAATAGAGTTAATTTTGATTTAATTAATAACTAATAATGGATGCGATAAAATAATTGGAAGAACAGGATAAGCAGGATAAAAAAATATCTGAAGAAGAAAAAAGCGAACAAGAAGATAAAAATACAACTCCATACCGGGGAAATCAGAGAAGAAGATTTTATAATAGAAACCGCAGATATTCCTCTCAGCAGCCGCAGTGGAAAAGAGAAAATTTAAAATTCAGCAAATTATCAATTGTAATTCCTCTCATAAATGAAGAGGAATCCATCAATCTTTTAGCTAATGAAATCAGGAAAGTTTTAAAGCCGTTTGAAATTGGTTATGAGGTTATTTTTGTTGATGATGGCAGTACAGATAATTCTTTAAGAGTTATTAAAGAAATTTGCAGAACAGATAAAAGATTTAAGTATTTAAGCTTCAGGAAAAATTATGGAAAATCTGCTGCATTGCAGGTTGGATTTAAGCAGGCAACCGGTGATGTTGTTGTAACAATGGATGCGGATTTGCAGGATGATCCTTCCGAAATACCTAATCTTATCCGGAAACTGAATGAAGGATTCGATCTTGTTTCCGGCTGGAAAAAAATCCGTCGTGATCCTTTAATAAAAAAATTTTCTTCCAGGTTTTTTAATTTTGTAACAAGAATAATAAGTAAAATTAAAATACATGATTTTAATTGCGGACTTAAAGCATATCGAAAAGAAGTAATAGACAATGTTTATATTTATGGCGAACTTCACCGGTACATACCTGTTTTGGCTCATTGGCAGGGGTACAAAATTTCTGAAGTTATTGTAAGACACCATCCCAGGCGTTACGGAAAAACAAAGTTTGGTATATCAAGATTTTTTAAAGGCTTTATTGATTTAATTACAGTTGTTTTTACAACTCGTTACGTTAAACGACCTATGCATCTGTTCGGGTTTTTAGGTGCGATTGCTTTTCTTGCAGGTATTGTTGTAAATGGATACTTAACTTACCTTTGGATTACTGGCGGATTTTTGAGTAACAGACCAATGTTATTTCTCGGTATTTTATTAATTATAGTTGGTGTGCAATTCTTTTCTGTTGGCTTGCTTGGTGAAATGTTTGTTGCTAATACAAGAAGTGAAAGAGAATATATTGTTAAGGATAAGGGTTAATTTTGAGTTCAGACTCAATTAAAATTATTATCAGCAAATTTAAAATGAACTGTTTTTTAAGCTTCTGTTTTCCATCCATATTCTTCCATTCCTGAAAATGTATTATGATCCGGTAAAAGATGTTTTTGCTTCAACAATAAGAAGATTTCCTTTTCTTAGAATTATTTTCTATAAAATCTTAAATATTTTTTTCTTGAGAACCTGGTATGTAAAAAGAGAATTAAAAAAAATCAGAAAGAATCTTGGACAAAAGGAGATTGATATTTTTGATGCCGGAACCGGCTACGGACAATACACTTACTTTATGTCTGAAAATCTTCGGCCGAATAAAATTTATGCGGTTGATGTTAAAGAAGACTGGATTAAAAACAATAAGGAATTTTTTAAAAGCCGGAATATTAGTAATGTAAATTTTAATATAGAAGATTTAACAACTATAAATCATAAAGATAAATTTGATCTTGTTGTTTGTGTTGATGTAATGGAACATATAGAAGATGATATTAAAGTTTTCAAAAATTTTTTTAATTCCTTGAAGCATGGAGGATATCTTTTAATTAACACACCATCAGTGTTTGGGGGGAGCGATGTTCATGAAGGTGATGAAGAAAGTTTTATCGGCGAACACGCCAGAGTCGGGTATTCAGATAATGATTTAAAAGAAAAACTTTCAACTGCCGGCTTTAAAGAGTTTTACTTTAATTACACATATGGTTTCTGGGGAGATAAAGCATGGAGGCTTGCAATAAAATATCCTATGCTTCTTCTTAATATTTCGAAAATATTTTTCTTAGTTTTACCGGTATATTATTTAATAACATTCCCGTTTGCTCTTATTATGATGTTCCTGGATTACAGTTATGAGAATAAAATCGGAAGCGGAATAACATTCATTACAAAAAAATCCTGAAGTAACTTTAAAAAATTTTATTTGTCACTGGAGTATTAATGTCAAAAAATAAAAAAGCATTAAATAAAGGTTCCATTAAATCGGTACCAAAGCCTGATTTTAGTATTGAGAACCGTTTAAGTAGAAAAGCAAAAATCATTATAGTTCATGCATTAATAATCCTTTCAGTTCTTTTGTTTTTCTCGCCTGCTTTTTTTGGCGGAAAAACAGTCGTTTCGGGTGACATTCTGAATATGCATAGTTATAAAAATATATTTGAAAAGGCTGAAAACTTTTTATGGGATCCATATATCTTTTTGGGCTTGCCAATGTTTGGAAATGTTGGCTGGGCAGATTTTTTCGGCCATTCTATTGATATTATAAGAACCGGAATTGCAAAACTTTTTGCTTCGGATTATACAGGATGGACAATTTATGTGATGCTTATGGGGTTTTTCTTTTTTTACCTGATGAGGCATTTGAAAGCTACATACATAATAAGTTTAATCGTTGCTGTTGCTGTAATGTTTAGTACAGGCATATTACTTTTATTCTTTATCGGGCATATAACAAAACTCCTTTCTTTAATTGTCTTTCCTCTTGTCATTTTATTTCTTTTACGCTTTAATGAAAAAATCCGGCTTCTTGATTTTCTACTTTTTATTCTGGTAATGCATTTTCTTTTTAAGCAGTGGCATATCCAGATAATGTTTTACATCTTTTTTTCTGTTGGTGTTTTTTATATCTATTACTTCCTTCATTCCGTTTATAAAAAGAATAAAGAATTACAGAAAAAAGTTTTAATCTCTCTAGGTGCCTTTGCTATTATTTCTGTAATCGCACTTGGTATGAATTATTATAAGCTCAAACAGATTTATGAATATACTCCTTACTCAACCAGAGGAACTAAAAGTTTAACCGATATCCAGAATAAATCTGAACAGAAAACCGAAGAGGAATTTTATGATTATGCAACCAACTGGTCATTCTCTCCGGGAGAAGTTTTAACTTTCCTCTTCCCATCTTATTATGGATTCGGGAGTTCAACATACCAGGGACCATTAACCAGAGGAGAGGAATATGATGTAAACACATATTTCGGACAGATGCCTTTTGTGGATGTCGCTCAATATTTCGGTATTATCATTTTATTCTTAGGAATCTTCGGAATTTTTACGAGGTGGAAAGAACCGTTCGTTCAATTCCTAACTATCCTGATAGTAGTCTGTCTTCTTCTATCATTTGGCAGAACATTTCCCCTCTTGTTTGATCTTTTCTTTCATTATTTCCCGTTGTTTGATAAGTTCCGGGCTCCATCAATGATACTGAACATTGTCCAGTTGAGTTTTCCAATTCTTGCAGGGTTGGGGTTAATGAAAATCTTAGAAATTAAAAACTCAAAAGATTTAGAAAAAGAAAAATTAATAAAGAACATTGCTTATGTTTTTTCAGGATTATTTATCGTATCACTTTTATTAAGCTCTCCCATTTCAAAGTGGTTTATTGAAAGAATAAAAGAATCCGGCGACAAAGGAAACCAGCTGCAGCCATTGCACGAATATATGAGCAATATGTTTATGGGCGATGTTTATATTGCCTTGGCAATAACAGCGATCGTATTCTGGCTTGCTCATTTTTTTGTAAAGAATAAAATTTCTTTTGATTCAGCTTGTCTTATCATACTTGTATTAATAATTTTTGATCTCTGGAGAATTGACGGGAGAGGATTTAAGTTTGTTGATACTGCGGAAATTGAACAGCAATTCGTAATGCCTGATTATATCCGTGTAATTAAAGATCAAAAAAATAATGAACCTTACAGATTGTTAAATTTAAAGCAGGATGGTTCATTAGGTTCATTAAACAGAAATAATAATTTTCATGCATATTTTCTTGAAGAGGATTTTTATGGCTACTCAGGAATAAAACCACGTTCATACCAGGACTTAATTGAAATTGCAGGAATTGCCAATCCAACTATGTGGAATATGCTTAATGTAAAATATATAATAACCTCAAAATCTTTTTCTCAGTCGGGAATGAAATTAATTTTTAATAATGATAAATCATTCGTTTATGAAAATGAAAATGAACTCCCACGTGCATTTTTTGTAGACAGCATTGTAAAAGCACCGCCAATGGAAATTTTAAACCTGATTAAAAATAATTCTTTTGCACCTCAAAATGTTGCATATATTGAAGAAGGCCAGGTTCCAAAAACTAATAATGCAGCCGGTTCTTCGGTAAGAATAAAAAATTATGAAGAAGAGAAAATGGTCTTCGATGCAGTGGCTAAAGGAAATAATATGCTTTTTATTGGAACCACGTATTATCCTGTTGGCTGGAAGGCAAGAATTGACGGACAATTATCTGAAATTTACAAATTGAATCATGGCTTTATGGGAGTAATTGTTCCCGACGGACACCATACAGTTGAATTATCTTTTGAGCCGTCAACTTTTTATATCGGCAGGTATATAACTCTTATATTCAGTGCTTTAATATTTATAGGATTGATATTCGCTTTTATTAAACAAAAAAATATTACAAAAGAATAAATCAAATTGTCTGATCAGCAGAATGAAATAAATACAAAAATAAATTTTGGTTCACAGGCATTTAAAAGATCTTTAAAAACACCTCCTGGCTTCTTACCGAACGAACAGTAAGATTAATAGTTAACTTTCTTATTAATATTTATGTAATCCGCTATCTTGGTCCGGATAATTTTGGATTACTTAGTTACGCCGTCAGCTTTGCCGCACTTTTCAGTACGCTTTCTACTTTAGGGGTTGATAATCTTTTAGTGAGGGAACTTGTAAACAATCCCGAAAAAAGAGATAGTTATCTCGGTTCAGTTTTTTTTATGAAACTCGTGGGAGCTCTTTCATCTTTTTTTTTGATTGCAGTTGTTGTTCTGCTGACAAATGAATCTTCATTTACAATATTATTAATTTTTCTTGTTGCATCTTCAACCATATTCCAATCATTTAATGTTATAGATTTCTTTTTTCAATCAAAAGTTTCAGCAAAGTTTCCGGTAATTGTTCAGTTCACTACCTCAATGCTTACAGCAATATTTAAATTTATTCTTATCCAGGTAAATGCTGACCTCTGGCTTTTTGCAGCGGCTGTTGCCCTGGAAAGTTTTTTATGGGGATTGGGTTTTATTATTGTATATCAGTCGCAGGGTTTAAAAATATTTCACTGGAGATTCAACAAAAATATTGTCTTTCAATTTCTTAAAGATTCCTGGCCATTAATATTATCAGGTTTAGTTATTTCAGTTTACATGAAAATTGACCAGGTTATGATAAAAAAAATGCTGGATGATCAGGAAGTTGGTTACTATGCTGCGGCGGCAAGGATTTCTGAAGCATGGTATTTTATTCCGGTTGCAATTACAACTTCATTATTCCCTGCAATAGTGAATGCAAAAAAAATCAGCGAAGTTTTATATAAAAACAGACTTCAGAAGCTATACGATATTCTCACCTGGATGGCTATAGGAATATCTGTACCGGTAACGATTTTTTCTCATAAAATTGTAAAATTAATTCTTGGTGCTGAGTATCTTCAAAGTGCAGATGTTCTGACAATTCACATCTGGGCCGGCGTTGCCGTATTTTTAGGTGTTGCAAGCAGCCAGTATCTTATAACGGAGAATCTTACAAAGCTGGCATTTTACAGAACGTTTATAGGAATGGTATTAAATATTATTCTCAATTTTATTTTAATCCCAGCTTATGGAATAACAGGTGCGGCTGTGGCAACCTTGGTTTCGTATACTTTATCTGTGTTTTCAATTGTAATGGACAGAAAATCTAATGAACAATTTTTATTAATGTTAAAATCCTTATTCTTCATAAATTTGATTAAAAGAATTTTTATTTCTGTAAAAAAGTAATTTCCATGACCTTAAAAAATAATCCGCTCTATAAAATTATTAGAAAGGCAGGTCTTAATTATCTATATAAATTGCCAAACAAATCTTATTCCCAGGAAGGTGAAGATTTAATTTTAAATAGATATTTTGATTATAAACCAAATGGATTCTATATAGATATTGGGGCTTATCATCCCACAAGATTTTCTAACACATATTTATTTTATAAAAAGGGATGGAAGGGAATAAACATTGAAGCAAGACCTGGAAGTAAAGAAATTTTTGATAAGGTTAGAAAAAGAGATTTAAATATTGAAGCTGCCGTGAGCGATGAAATCAGAGAACTAATCTATTATAAATTTAATGAACCGGCTCTAAATGGCTTTTCAAAAGAAATTTCTTTAGAAAGAAATAAAAGTGAGAAGTATAAAATCATTGAAGAAATAAAAATTCAAACAACTACATTAAAAGAACTTTTTAGCAAACAATTAAAACCAAATAGTAAAATCGATTTTATGACAATTGATGTGGAAGGGCATGATCTGAAAGTATTAAAATCTAATGACTGGAAATTGTATCGCCCTAATATTGTACTTGTTGAGGATATTAATTTCAATATTATGGAACCTTCCAGATCAGATGTGTTTAATTTAATGATTGAGAAAAAATATTCCCTTATTGCTAAAGCCGTGTATACTTTATTTTTTAAAGACTCGAATCTGACCTAATCATCTCAGAATAAAACACAAATTATCCATTCGTCTTATTTAAGATTACTTCATCAAACAATTTAATTTTCGGTTCATTATTTGAACAGTAAGTTTATAAAATCTTTTTTTGGCAATATGCAACTATTGTTAATCCGCAAATTAAAAAATTATTGCACATCAATATTTAAATATTTAACTTGATTCAAAAAAATATTAATCTTCCAAAAGGAAGGGGGAAAGAATGAAAGGGTTAGTTGGTTTTTTAGTAGTTGTCATTTCACTGTTCACAATTCAATGTTCAAATGAGATCCCTGTTACAAGCGAACCTATTAATTTAGAGCTGGGCAAGATTGTCTTGAATATTGATAAGGTTAATGCACCAGCTAATGTAGTAGTTGTTGAAGCATTCTTAACAAGGGAGAATCATGATACACTTTACGGAAGCCTTAACTTATTAAATCCAACAACAGCAGATATACTTTTTGACAATGTTCAGGCAGGAGAATGGCATTTAACTGTTGATGCAAAAGACTCAAGTGGAACGGTTTTATATACAGGAGAAACTAATATCAATGTTCAAGCTGGAATATTAACACAGGTAAACCTGACTTTAATTCCAACCGGTCTTGGTACCGGTTCAATTTATATTTACGTGACTTGGGGGAATACAAATTCACAATGGGTTGATTACATTGGAAATCCTGTTTTAACTAAACAAGATATTTATTTCGATAATTATGGAGTCTCGGAATCCTCAATTATTTATGATAATAATATTTATAAAATGTGGTATGCCGGGGATGCGGGGTCAGGAGTTCATTATATTTTATATGCAGAGTCACAAGACGGTATAAATTGGATCCATCCACATTCAGGACCAGTTTTATCGCCAGGTACAAACAACTCATGGGATTCGCATTCAGTTGTCCCCGGAGCAGTAATTAAAGAAAACGATGTTTACAAAATGTATTATTCAGGCTGGGCATATATTGATAACCCATGGCATGTAGGTTTGGCAACTTCAAGCGATGGAATTAATTGGGAAAAAAATCCTAGTCCTGTTCTTTTTGGAGGAACAAATGGTGATTACCAGGTGAAAGCCACATCCGTAGTTAAGAATGAAGATATTTATTATATGTATTACTTAGAGGGATTTCACGCTCAAAGCTGGAATATTAATCTTGCAACCTCATCTGATGGACTTAACTGGACAAGATATTCCAGTAATCCAATTCTATCAACTACAAATACCTGGGAAGGAATAGGAATTTACAGCCCTTCTATAATTAAGGAAAATGGAACTTATCAAATGGTCTACCAGGGAATGAATAATTCAGCTTTTGGTTTTGCAACTTCGCAAGACGGTATTCATTGGACAACTTCTCAATCAAATCCTTTTTTTACAAAGGAAAATACATCAAATCATTGGGGCGGTGGTGCAATTGCCTATCCTAATTTTGTTAGAGCCTCAAACAGTGAATTGAGGATTTATTATACCGGCATATCATTAAATTCAAATATTCAGAAAATTGGCTTTATGAAAAAGTTGATCAATTAATTAAATCTTTATACTCTTAAGGTTTTATATATGAAACAACTAAAATATTTCTTCATTCTTTTTATATCTCTTTTCATTACTCATTGTTCAAATGAAGTCCCAACATCAAGTGAACCTATTAATTTAGAATTAGGCAAAATATCTTTAAAGATTGATAAGGCTAATGCTCCAGCCAATGTTTTATTTGTAGAAGCTTTTCTTACACGTGAAGGACACGATACACTACATGGTGAATTAAATATTTTAACATCAACAACAGCAGATATACTTTTTGACAATGTTCAGGCAGGAGAATGGCATTTAACTGTTGATGCAAAAGACTCAAGTGGAACGGTTTTATATACAGGAGAAACTAATATCGATGTTCAAGCTGGAATATTAACACAGGTAAACCTGACTTTGGTTCCAACCGGAAACGGTACCGGGAGTATTTATATCTTTGTCAATTGGGGTACACTTTCAAACTGGATAGATTTTATAAATAATCCTGTTTATACTATAGAAGACAGTCCTTTTAATCCATCGGCTGTTGTTGAAGGAGTAATTATTAAAGATGGCTCAATATTTAAAATGTGGTATAACAATGTTTTTTCATCAGCAGTAGGAAAGGTTGGTTACTCTCATTCAGTTGATGGAATAAATTGGATTAGCAGTAATTCTTATTCATTACTTCCGGGAGAAAATGATAGTTGGGATAATTATTCCGTGGGTGTTGGGTTTGTATTAAAGGAAGAAAATAATTATTTAATGTATTATAGTGGAAATAGTCAGGCCTATAGTTATTGGCATATTGGCTTAGCAACATCAACAGATGGAATTAATTGGGTAAAACATCAGGGACCTGTTTTGATGGGAGATAGTAATGAACAGCAACTTATTCCAAATACTGTTTTAAAAGTTAATAACCAATACCTGATGTATTACACATTCAGGAATCCGAATAATTATCATTTTCATAATATTGGCATGGCTGTTTCGAGTGATGGAATTAATTGGGTGAAGAACTCTAATAACCCTATTATTACTGCTACACAGAATTGGGAAGGATCCGGCATATATTATCCATCGGTTATTTATGAAAATAATTTATTTAAAATGGTTTATATGAATACAACCGCAAATGCTTTTGGCATTGCTACATCATCAGATGGATTTAACTGGACTAAAAATAATTCCAATCCCTTCTTTAAAAAAGAAAATACTCATAATAACTGGGCAACAAGGGAAATCGCATATCCGTTTTTAATAAAATCAGATAATGAATATCGTATATATTACTCAGGCGGTCCTTCAAATAGTATCACTTCAAGTATAGGGTTTGTAAAAAAAATGGGGTCGTTATAAATTACGTTAATTTTCTTAGCCCTGTTTTTACAGGGCTTTTTTTAAGCTTTCCACTTGTTTACCAATCAATCTGAAACTTAAATCCAACTATTTTCTTTTATATATTAACAAATAAAGATTTAACTTGTTAATAAAAATCATGAGTTACTTTTCTTAAAACTAATGACAGGCACCCAGTTTAACACACCAATTCTCTTTTTAATTTTTAACAGACCGGGTACGACTAAAATTGTATTTGAAAAAATTAAAATGATCAAACCTAAATTTTTATTTATTTCTGCAGATGGACCAAGAGAAAATAAACCGGGAGAAAAAGAGTTATGCAAAAATGCAAGAAGCATTATAAATGAAATTGATTGGGATTGTGAATTAAAAACAAATTTTAGTGAAATTAAATCTGGGCTGCAAAATTGGAGTCAGCGGAGGTATAAACTGGTTTTTTAATTATGTTGATGAAGGAATTATTCTCGAAGATGATTGTCTGCCCGATATTTCATTCTTTAAGTTTTGTGAATCACTGCTTGAAAAATATCGCGTTGATTCAAGGGTAATACATATCGGTGGCACTAATTTCCAGGATGGAAAAATCAGGGGAGATGGCAGTTATTATTTCTCAAAACATGCTCACGTTTGGGGATGGGCAACCTGGAAACGCGCCTGGCAAAAATATGATGTGAATCTTTCAGGATTCCCTGAATTTGTAAATCAAAATGCAATACAAAATTTTTATCAAAACAAACAAATGCAGAAATTTTTCTTAAAGGATTTTGAGATTGTATTCCGGCAAAAAAAAGATACCTGGGACTTTCAATGGGTTTATAACCTGGTTATTAATAATGGTCTATCTGTAATTCCAAATAAAAATCTTGTCTCAAATTTGGGATTTAATCAGGAAGCTACCCATACAAAAATGTTGCTACATCCTCTGGCGAACAAGCCTCTAAATGAAATAAACGAAATTAAGCATCCTTCTTTCGTTATTCCTGATTATGAAGCTGATCTTTATACTTTTAAAAAGTATATGAGAATAAGTAAATTCAAAAAACTAATTCATATTATCAGAAATAAATTATGAATTGTAAAATTTGTGGTAGTATCTCAAAAATTATTTTAACTGGAAAAATCTTAAATAAGTATGATATAAATTACCATCAGTGTATCACATGTAAATTTATTCAAACTGATGAGCCATTCTGGCTTGAGGAAGCCTATAAATCTCCAATCAATATAGAGGACACTGGTTTGGTTGACAGAAATATTTTGTTAGCAAAAAGAACCGGTACACTCTTATATTTTTTGTTTAATAAAGAATCTGCATTTCTTGATTTTGCTGCAGGATATGGATTGTTTGTAAGATTAATGAGAGACTATGGTTTTAACTTTTTTTGGAGCGATCCTTACACCGAAAATATTTTTGCAAAAGGTTTTGAATTCAATCCTGTTGCAAATAATAAAGTTGAGCTGGTAACTGCTTTTGAATGCTTTGAACATTTTAGTGATCCACTCAAGGAAATAAAAAAAATTCTGGAGTATTCAGACAACATTATTTTTTCAACTGAAATTTTTTCAGGAGAAGCTCCTGCCAATAACTGGGAATATTTTGGCTTTTCTCACGGGCAGCATATTGCATTTTATTCTTATCAAACATTAAAAACAATTGCTAAAACCTTCAAACTAAACATAAATACTAACGGAAAAAGTTTTCATCTTTTTACAAAAAAGAAAATAAGCAATGCTACTTTTAATTTTCTTTTGAAACTTTCTTTAACTGGCATTCCAATATTTTTTAAAAGAATGCTAGGAAGTAAAACATTATCAGACTCAATCTTAATTAAAAAAATAAAAGACGAAGGTAGTCTTATTAAATGATCTTTATTAAAAGAGTTCTTCTTCTTTTAAAAAGCTTACTTTTATTTATTCCTTATAAATTGATAGATAAAATTATAATTCCTTCTTCGGGAAAATCTGCCGTTAAGAATATTTTAATAATAAAGCTTGATGAGATTGGTGATTATTTTTTATTCAGGAATTTTTTGAGCTTTGTAAAAAAAAGTGAAATGATAGGAAATTATAAAATTATATTTTGTGGGAATATAGCCTGGAAAAATCTTGCTGAAAATTTAGACAAGGATTCTGTTGATGAATTTATATGGCTAAATAAAAAGAAATTTTCTTCAAACTTATTTTACCGCCATAAATTTCTGAAACAGGTATCAGAAAAAAGTTATGGGATTACTATTAATGCTGCATACTCCAGAAGTTATTATTTAGATGATGCAATAATAAGTAAAGTTAATTCGCAGGAAAGAATCGGTTTTAAAACTGATTTATCGAACTCGTACAAATGGCAGGTGAATCTTAGTAATAAATATTATACCCGATTAATTAATACTGAAGAGGAAATTTTTGATTTTAATAAGAATAAAATATTTTTTGAAAAATTTCTTAAAATTCAAATCCCTATTATAAAACCTTCCGTTAATGCCGACAAAATTTTATCTGATTTTACTATGGAAGGGGACTATGTTGTTTTCTTTGCCGGTGGCAGAAGAAAATATAAAATTTGGAATCTTAATAATTTCATTAAACTAGGCGAGTATTTGATTAGTAATTACAATCTTAAAATTGTTCTTACCGGTACATCTGCCGAAAGTAAAATAAATAAAGAATTTATAGATAAAATAAATCTTAAAGAATTTGTTATTGATACTACAGGTCAAACTTCACTGATTGATGTTTTAAAAGTTTTAAGTAACGCCCGGCTTCTTGTAACTAATGATTCAGGAATTGTTCATAGCGCAGCTTCTGTTGCTACTCCTGTAATTGTGCTGGCTAATGGTACGCATTATGGAAGGTTTATACCTTATCCAAAAGGAATTAATGATAAAGTTGTTGCAATTTTTCCCCCTGGATTAAATAAAGAAAATAAAAGCAAAAACTTTAGCGATGATAAATTTAAATATCGTTCACATTTAGATATAAATAGTATTGACTATGAAACCGTTAGAGAAGCTGTGAACAAGATTTTGAGTAAATAATGGCAGGTTAACCATTTAAAATTCTGGCAAACTCTTCGGCTATATTTTTTCTGTCAAACTTTTTTATAAAATCCATATTAGTTCTGAATAAAATCGCTTTTTTAAAAAATTCTTCCGGGTCTTCATTATACTTAAACATCATTCCTGCATTTGCATCAGTTATTATTTTTTTTACTTCATCATTTTCATTACCAAAGGCTAATATAGGTTTGCCTGCCCTGAGATATTCGAAAAGTTTCCCGGGGACATGCCTTTTCTCTGATGCACAAACCAGCAAATAAGAAGATTTTTTTATTTCTTCCAGCATTTTAAGATAAGGGAGAAATCCAATAAACTCAGTTACTTGCTTTAAATTATTTATTTCTATTTCTTTTTTTATTAACGGACTTACAGTTCCAATAAATTTTAATTTTAATTTCTTCCCGCCATCAATTTCTTTTCTTATTCTTTTCCAAAGTTCTACAGGATTCTGATAGTCAAAAATATTTCCCGAATGCGTTATCGTTTCTTCATTGTTAATTTTATTTTTCACATTAATTTTTTGAAAATCATCCTCATTATATCCCCAGTAAAGAACATGAGATTTGTTCTTCAGCAAAGAATATTTATTAATATAATCTTCCTGCGTGGATTTAGTAACAAAAATAACTTTTGAAGCATGGTTTGATATTTTCCTTTCAAGATAATTATCAAATCTGACCGAACTTTTACTTCTTTTTGCACTCTTATAATAAACTATATCAACCCAGGGATCAATTAAAACAGGTATAAAGGGGATGTTAAATTTTTTACTTAAGCGATATCCGACCAGATGAGAAGAATGCGGCGGACCCAGCGAAACGATTACATCAAATTTATTTTCCTCTAAAATTTTTTTCCCTCTTGGGACGGCGGAAAAATACCATCCGACCCGTGCGTCAGGAATAAAAAGATTAAATCTTATCCAGAGAGAAATTTTATGAGCAAAGTTTTGATTCTCTCCCGAAACAGTTTCTGATTCAATCAGCGGATCATTTTTTTTGCCGGTAAACTTTTTATAAATCTCAAATGGTTCAATAGATTTTGCTTTAAAAACTTTTAACCCTGGTGAAACTTCATTCAATAAGCTTTCATCTTTAATATAATATGAATCATTTTCAACAGTTAGAACTGCCGGTTCCCAACCATTTTCCGGTAAATGTTTAATAATTTTTAATGGCCAGTGAAGAGTAGCTTTACCTGATGGCGGCCAGAAATAAGTAATAAAAAGGAGGTTCTTCATCAAATTGTTTTTCAGAAAAAATCGTTAAGTTGATCTAAAAGTTACTAAATTCTTAACTATAATTTTTTAGGTCTCATTTATTCATCTTCTAATACTATTTATAAAAAACTTATGCTAATAGATATTTCAACATCATCACCACCTTATAAAGTTCTTCAGGAAAAAGCAAAAGCCGAATTGAAAAAAAGAATGAGCGGGCGACCCGCTATTGGAAGATTAATTGAGGCTGCTTCAACTCATTCCGGGATTGATTCCAGGTATATTGTAATTCCTGATGCAGAGGAGAATATCGAAAATAAATTTTACTCAAATAATGGAAGTTATACAAAACCGGATACCCAAGTAAGAATGAATGAATATGAAAAGTGGTCAAAGAAATTATCAAAGGAAGCTGTTGGTAAATTATTGAACGAAAATAATTTTGATCCATCAACGATTGAAAGGCTTATTACAATTTCCTGTACGGGATTTTTTGCTCCGGGGCTGGATTATTACTTAATCGAGGAATTTAAAATTCCTTCATCCGTTAAAAGAACTAACATTGGGTTTATGGGATGTGCTGCCTCAATAACAGGATTTAATTCTGTACTTGAAGCTTTAAATTCTTCAAAAGAAAAAGAATTAAATACTCTTTTAGTTTCTGTTGAACTATGCAGTCTTCATTTACAGACAGAGCCAACCCGTGATAATATTCTGGCAAATATGATTTTTTCAGATGGATGTGCTGCCGCTTTATTTTCCAACGCAAATGGTTTTTCAGATTCAGGCAGGTTTAAAATTAATTCTGTAGATGCTTTTCTCTTCGGTAATTCTGCAGAATACATGGGCTGGAAGATAGGCAATTTTGGTTTTGAAATGATTCTTTCCCCTGAACTTCCTAAGATTATTCTTGAATCAGCTTGTCCCGAGTTATTGAAAATAATTTCTTCAAAAGGGATTAAAAAAGATGATATAAAATATTGGGCCCTTCACCCCGGAGGAAGAGCAATTCTTGATGCACTGCAAAATGGAATTGGTTTGACAGACGAACAAATGATTCCTTCAAGAAATGTTTTAAGAAATTTCGGCAATATGTCTTCCGCATCTATTCTTTTTGTTCTAAAAGAAATTTTAAAAACTTCTCATCTTAAAAAGAATGAATATTGCTGTGCTGTAGCTTTTGGTCCGGGTTTAACAATGGAAACTGCATTGCTCCGGGTTGTTTAATGTTTTTCAACAGAAGCTATAAAAAAGAAATGATGGATGATTTTTCTATTAATGATGGAAGAATTGACATTGCACTTAAAGAATTAAAAATCATAAATAAATATCTTGGCGGAAATTCTACAACAAAGGCAGGCTTAAAAAAAATTCTTTCAGGAATTCATTCTGAATCTCAGGTAAAAATTCTTGATGCCGGCGGTGGAGCTTCAGATATTCTTTTATCATTAAAGGATAATCCGCTAAGGAATATGGAAATATTTTCTGCTGATATAAATAAACGGATTGCGAAATATGTAAAGCAGAACTCTCCCCAGGTTGAAGTTATTTGTGCTGATGTATTTAATCTTCCATTTAAACCGGAGCAATTTGATATTGTACACCTTTCCTTATTTCTTCATCATTTTAAGGAAGAGGAGATTAAAGAAATTTTATTTAATCTAAGCGGTTTAGCAAAGTACGGAATAATAATAAACGATCTTCAAAGATCTTTTATTGCTTTAATGGGGATAAAAATTTTAACTATGCTTTTCTCTAAAAGTGAAATGGTGAAAAACGATGCGCCTCTTTCAGTTAAAAAAAGTTTTATTAAAAAAGATTTAGTGAAAATTTTAAACGTCCTGAATTTTAAATTTGAAATAAAATATAAATGGGCATTCAGATGGCTGGTTGTAGTATATAAAAAAGCTGAATGCATGCATGCATGAATGCATTCAGCCAGCAATCAAACATTTATGCAAACTTTTAGGGCAACGGATGAATTACGATTTTGAAATAGGAATTATCGGCGGAGGTCCTGCCGGCTCAACTGCTGCTTTTTATTTGGCAGGATATGGTTTTAATGTCTGTTTGTTTGAAAAAAAAATCTTTCCACGAGAAACTCTTTGTGGTGAGTTTTTATCAGCAGAGGTAATTTATTTCTTAAGAGAATTAAATTTATTCGATGAATTTCTTTCCTTTAAACCTAATAAAATCAATTCCTTTTGTTTCTTTAATAACTCCGGTAAAAGTATAAAAAGCAAATTCAATTTTGATGCATATGGTTTAAGGCGCTCTGTATTTGATAATTTTTTACTTTGTAATGCTAAAAGAAAAGGCGTAACTGTTTTTCAGCCGGCGGAGGTTAAAGAAATTTTACCTGGGAATGAATTCCATCATTTGATAATTAAAGATAAAAATCAAAAAGAAAAAAAAATTATTGCTAGAAATTTAATTTCAGCTTTTGGTAAACAAAACCCGCTGGATGAAAGTTTGAATAGAAACTTTGCTAAAAGGAAATCAAAACTAAACGGAATAAAATTTCACCTGGATAAAAATGAATTAAAAAATTTTGAAAAAGGCGAAATTCAAATTTATGCTTCGGATAGTATTTATTGCGGAGTAAACTCAGTTGATAATAATAAAATAACTTTTTGTTTTTTGGAGGACAGAAATTATGAACAACCTCCTCCCCGGAAACAATTAGTTCATCTCCAAAAGGAAAATAAAGCTTTTGAAAAATTATTTGCTAGCAATGAAGAAAATATTTTCGATGAGATTCCGGTTTACGGCACAGGAAATATTTTTTTTGGAAAGAGAAATCCTGTTGAGAAAGGTATTTATTTTATTGGCGATGCTGCAGGGGTAATTGCCCCTTTAGCAGGAGATGGAATTGGTATTGCAATGGAATCCGGGAAATTAATTGCTGACTTGTTCCTTAAAAAAAGAAATGAAAACCTCTCAAACAAACACCTTGAATATTTATTTACTGCTGAATGGAATAATTTATTCTTTAAGAGGATGCAAACAGCAAAATTTATCCAGGATTTTATTCTTAAAAAATTCAGAAGAAATACAGGATTTTTAACTGCTAGATTTTTTCCATTCCTGCTGCCTTATCTAATCAATTCAACCAGAAATACTTCGGGTAGAAAAATATTGTCTTAATTTTACTTCTTAACTTTAATTATATTAACATATGGATTTTAAGATTAAAAATATTTCGCGTTTTGTTGTTGTTGGCGACAGAGTATTGTTAAAACCTGAAGAAGAAATTAACAAAACTTCAAGCGGACTTTTTCTTCCACCGGGAGTTTCTGAAAAAGAAAAAATTCAAAGCGGGTATGTTATTAAAGTTGGTCCAGGTTATCCTACTGCAAGTAATGTTGATGATGAACCCTGGAAGGAATCTAAAGAGCCTGTTAAATATATTCCTTTACAGGCAAAGGAAGGAGACCTTGCTATTTTCCTTCGTAAAGAAGCATTTGAAATAGAATTTGAAAAAGAAAAATATTTAATTGTTCCTCAGTCGGCAATTCTGCTTTTAATAAGAAACGATTTTGATATTAGCGATTAAAATTCTTTTTAAAAAGGAAGAATTTTATTAATTATCACCTTTAAGCGAGAATACTTTCCAATATAAATCGGATCTTCTTCAAGATCTTCATCATAAAGAGATGAATTCTCTAAAGTAGATTCATCGCCTACAGCAATAATAAATTTTTCCAAAGTTTCTTTGGTATCTTTTTGTGAAACCGGGAGTCTCAAGTCGCAGCATTCATCATAGAGCTCTTCCCAGGAACGGTTGGAAGGATTAATTGTATCCATTGTGACTCTCTCTACATTAATTTATAAACTCAAATCCATAATGGATTTCATATATGTGTCAAAATTTTAAAGAATAACAGGAAAAACTTTATAACTGTTTACGCAAATATTATTCCTCAAAAAAAACCCTTATTATTTAGGGAAAACTTTTAAAAATGAATTCTGTTCCGGTAAATAATTCTCTTAAGGAAAAAAACTTCTTAAAGGTTTAAATAAAATTTTGAGAAATCTCTTTCTAAGAAAGTGTCATCAATTTTTCTTATTTTTGAAGAAAATAAAATAATATTCTAACAGGAAACGTAATGGCTGCCAATATTGACTTGCCTGCCGGACAAGCAGGAATGATTAAGAAAGTTTACTCTGAATACAAGGGAAAATTAGCTTCAATAAGAAAGATTATTAATCACCCTTTAACTTTTAGTGAAAAGATTTTATATGCTCATTTATGGGGAAAACCTGAAAAAGAATATGCAAAAGGAAAAGATTATGTTGACTTAGCTCCCGACAGAGTTGCAATGCAGGATGCAACAGCTCAAATGGCTTTGCTTCAATTCATGTCAGCTGGAAGAAAAACTACAGCAGTTCCATCAACAGTTCATTGTGATCATCTCATTCAGGCGCAGGTTGGCGCGAAGGATGATTTGTTAAGAGCAACGGAAGAAAATAAAGAAGTTTATGATTTTCTTGAAAGCATATCAAAAAAATATGGAATAGGATTCTGGAAACCTGGTGCTGGAATTATTCACCAGGTTGTTTTAGAAAATTATGCTTTTCCCGGCGGAATGATGATTGGAACCGATTCTCACACTCCGAATGCCGGAGGATTGGGAATGATTGCTATTGGAGTTGGCGGAGCTGATGCAGTTGATGTTATGGCTGGCATGCCCTGGGAATTAAAATGGCCTAAAATAATTGGTGTTAAACTCACAGGAAAAATGAATGGATGGACTTCCGCTAAGGATGTTATTCTTAAACTGGCAGGAATTCTAACTGTTAAAGGCGGAACAGGAGCAATTGTTGAATATTTTGGCGAAGGTGTTTCATCAATTTCATGCACTGGCAAAGGAACAATTTGTAATATGGGCGCTGAGATTGGAGCTACAACTTCTTTGTTTCCTTTTGATGACAGGATGGCTGCTTATTTAAGAATTACAGACAGAGTTGATGTTGCTGCTCTTGCAGAAAGTAATGCTGATGAACTTGCTGCAGATCCTGAAGTAATAAAAAATCCTGAGAAGTATTACGATAAAATTGTTGAGATTAATTTATCCGAACTTGAACCGCATCTCAATGGACCGTTCACTCCGGATAAAGCATGGCCAATTTCTAAAATGAAAGAAGCAGTAAAAGAATTTGATTATCCTGATATAATTAAAGTTGCCTTAATCGGAAGCTGCACAAACTCCAGCTATGAAGATATTGACAGAGCAACAAGTATTGCAAAGCAAGCATTAAAAAAAGGGCTTAAAGCAAAATCGCAGTTTACAATTACTCCCGGTTCTGAACAGGTGAGAGCGACTATTGAAAGAGATGGTCATTTGTCAATCCTTTCTGATTTTGGAGGATTGATTCTTGCAAATGCATGCGGTCCTTGCATTGGAATGTGGAAAAGAATGGATATAAAAACTGGTGAAAGAAATACAATCGTTACTTCGTTCAACAGGAATTTTGCAAAAAGAAATGATGGAAATCCGGAAACGTTAGCATTTGTTGCAAGCCCGGAATTAACAACTGCTCTGGCAATAGCAGGAAGACTTTCATTTAATCCTTTGACAGACGAACTTGAAAATAAAAAAGGCGAAAAAGTTAAACTTGATCCTCCAACCGGAGAAGAGCTTCCTCCTAAAGGATTTAATAAAGGAGAGAGCGGATTTATTCCTCCTGCAAAAGATGGCGCTAATGTAAATGTTGTTGTTAAGCCGGATAGCGACCGATTGCAATTATTAAAACCATTTACACCGTGGGATGGAAAAGATCTTGTTGATCTCCCTGTTTTATTAAAGGCCAAAGGTAAATGTACAACAGATCATATCTCAATGGCGGGACCATGGTTAAAATACCGCGGGCACCTGGATAATATTTCCAACAATATGTTTATTGGTGCAATAAATGCTTTTACGGGCGATACCGGAAAAACTAAAAATATTTTTACCGGAGAAACTAAATCAATTCCTGAAGTTGCCCGTGCATATAAAGCTAAAGGAATTAATTGGATTGTTGTTGGTGACGAAAATTATGGAGAAGGTTCAAGTCGTGAACATGCTGCAATGGAACCGAGACATCTTGGCGGAAGAGCAATAATAGTTAGAAGTTTTGCAAGGATTCATGAAACGAATCTTAAAAAACAAGGAATGCTTCCTTTAACATTTGCACATCCTAAAGATTATGATAAAATAGAGGAAGAAGATAAAGTTACATTAAAGGTTTCTGAATTAGCTCCTGAAAAACCTGTTAAGATGATTCTAAAACATAAAGATGGTTCATCTGATGAAGTTGTTTTGAATCATACTATGAATGACGCTCAAATAAAATGGTTTAAAGCCGGAAGCGCTTTGAATCTTATTGCAGCACTAAATAAATAAATTTGAAATTTACAACGGTTGAGGCGTGGAAACTCCACGCCTTTTTTATTAGTTCAAAATTTGTTACATAGAATTCGGTTAACCAAGATTGTATTTTTAATGATAAAAAGGATTCATTCTATTTAATGACTTTTCTCAACCCTGCTGTATTGTTTGGCTTGCTTGCTGCTTCAATTCCTATTCTCATTCATCTTTTAAATTTAAGAAAACTAAAGAAGATTGAGTTTAGCACTTTAACATTTCTAAAAGAATTACAGAAGAACAGGATAAGGAAAATTAAATTAAAGCAATGGCTTCTTCTTGCTTTGAGAGTTCTGGTTATTCTTCTGCTGGTTTTTGCTTTTGCCAGACCCACACTTGAAGGGGTTGCAATAGGCGGAACAACTTCTGCAGCAAAAACAACTGCAGTTTTTATTCTAGATGATACTTTCAGCATGTCAGTAGTTGATGCAAACGGTTCTTATTTAAACCAGGCGAAGTCTTCAATTCAGCAGTTGATAAGAAATCTGCAGGAAGGTGATGAAGCATCTTTAATTCTTGTATCAGGAAAAAATAAAGACGATATAAAAACTTCTGCAAATTTACAGGAGCTCATTTCTAAAGTTGATATTGTTGAGCCAGCATACTCCAGTAATTATTTGCACAACTCAATTGTTAAAGCTTCAGAAGTTTTATCCGGATCTAAAAATTTTAACAAAGAAATTTATATCTTTTCTGATTTTCAAAAGAGTAGAATCTCGGAAGAGGGTTCACTTTCAGATTTAAGCCAGTTGCTAAATGAAAAAGTTAAAATTTATTCTTTCGATTATTCAGGGAAAGATGTTTACAATGTTGGAATTGATGATATCAAAGTTGAAACACGCATCTTTGAAAAAGATAAACCGGTTACTTTTAATGTAACGGTTACAAATTATTCTTCTGATGAAGTTAAAAATCTTGTTGTTTCTTTATTTATAAATAATGAACGAACTGCTCAGCAGAGTGTTTCCCTTGCAGCGGGTGCTTCCTCCGTGGTTACAATGGAAGCATTAGTTAAACAAACAGGTTACAATAATATTTTTGCTGAGATTGAAGATGATGAAATAATCCAGGATAACAGGAGATATACAAATATCTTTATACCGGATAAAATTCATTTAATTATTTTTTATGATAAGGAAGACGATTCGCAATTCGTAAATCTTGCACTTGAATCATCCGGGAATAATGAAACATTTGAAGTATTAAAAAAGAATTTAAGCCAGTTTGCATCAGTTAGTTTAAATCAATTTGAAGTTGTTTTTGTTATAGGTGCCGAAAATTTGACTAACATTGAAAGACTGAAACAATTTATTGAAAACGGGGGAGGATTATTCTTGTTCCCGGGAAGCGAGACTTCCGAAATAAGCTTTCAAAATTTATTAAGTGAAATTAATCTTCCATCAGTTCAAGGCTCTTTCGGTAAAATAAATAATAAAGAGAATGTAGTTAACTTTGATAAAAAAGATTTAGAGCATCCTGTTTTCCAGGATATTTTTACAGAAGGTATAAAAAGAAATATTGAATCACCTGAAATAAATTATCATTTTAAAATTAATTCAGAAGGAAAGGGAACAACAATTATTTCGTTAATGGATGGTTCATCTTTTTTGAGTGAATATAAAATTGGAAAGGGTAAAGTTTTTCTTTGCAGTACTTCTCCGGTTTTAAGCTGGTCTGATTTTCCATTAAAAGGAATTTTCCCTCCGTTAATTAATAAATCGGTTTTTTATTTAGCATCAAAAAATGAAACTGAAAAAAATTATCTTTCCGGCGAAACCATTGATATAAATCTTGGCAAAAGAAGTATATCGCGCATTAAAATTGAGCTTCCTGATAAAACAGATGAATTTATTAATCCTGAATCAATATCAAACGATTTTATCTCATTTAATAAAACAGATTTTGCCGGAATAATAAAAACTTACTCTGGTGAGGAATTGATAAATGAAATTTCAGTTAACCATAATCCGCTTGAATCAAACACAAATTCAATCAGCACTGATGAGTTCAAAAATTATCTTTAGCGAAATAAATTTTAAAGGAAAAATTTTCAATATAAGTAAAGATCAGAATCCCGTTGAGGTTATTTTGCAGGCAAGATTTGGTTCAGAGCTCTGGAAACTATTTCTATTGGCGGCTTTAGCAGCCTCTCTGGTTGAAATGCTGGTTGCAAGAAATATGAAGAAGGAGCTTGCTGAAGTTTAATATGTAGAATAGTTTTACAAATTATTAATGCTTAGGTATAGAGGTATAACAGTTATAGGGTATATTGGAAAATAAATTTTATACCATATACCTAATACCATTGGCTCAAAGGAGATGAATTGATAGAAATTTCTCAAAAGAATATTGAAAGAGCTTTACTCGTTGCTCTTAATACCCGCGATATTGATAATGAAATTGTGGAAGAACATCTTTCCGAACTTGAGGAACTAGCATCAACCGCAGGTGCGGAAACAATAATGAAAATTGTACAGGCAAAATATTCTCCCGATCCTGCTTTTTACATCGGTAAAGGTAAAGCAGATGAACTTGCAATAATTGTTGAAGAAAGTAAAATTGATTTAGTCATCTTTGATGATGACCTGACACCTACCCAGGTAAGAAATCTTGAGAGAACTCTGGATAGGAAAATTATTGACCGAAGTGGACTGATACTCGATATTTTTGCATCGAGAGCAAAATCAAGAGAAGCAAAAACACAGGTTGAACTTGCTCAGCTTCAATACATGTTAACCAGGTTAACAAGAGCGTGGACTCACTTATCAAAGCAGTACGGCGGTATCGGAACAAAAGGTCCCGGCGAAACCCAGATTGAAACCGACAGAAGAATAATCAGGAACAGGATCAGCCATCTTAAGGAGAATCTTAAAAAAATTGAATCACAGAGAAATACGCAAAGACAAGGAAGGAAAAATTTTCTGAAAATATGCCTCGTTGGTTATACAAACGTTGGTAAATCAACTTTGTTTAACAGGCTAACGAAGGATGAGGTTTTGGCAGAAGATAAACTTTTTGCTACACTTGATTCAACTACCAGATTGTTAAACCTGGATAAAAGTCATAATATTTTATTAAGCGATACAGTTGGATTTATTAGAAAACTCCCGGCAAATCTTATTGCATCTTTTAAAAGCACTTTAGATGAAGTTAGAGATGCTGATATAATTCTTCATGTAATAGATATTTCTGATTCATATTTTGAAGAACACATTAAGGTTGTGGAAGAAACTTTAAAGGATATAGGCAGTGATAAAAAAACAATTTTAAAAGTTTTCAATAAGATTGATATTCTAAAAGACAAAGATAAAATTGGTTTTATAAAACATAATTATCAGGACAGCATTATAATTTCTGCAGAAAAAGGAATAAATATTCCTGCATTAATTGATAAACTGATTGAGATGAGTGAAAATACTTTTGTGGAAGAAAATGTTGATTTAAATTTAGATGATTCAAAAATTGCCGCCAAAATTTATTCGTTGGCAGAAGTTCTCTCTACTGAATACGATGAATCAAAAATGCATATTACGTATAAAACTAACAAGCATAATTCAGAAAAAATAAAGAAGATGATTTATAGTAAAAGGTAAACCCGGTAATAAAACTATCGTAATAAACCAAATAAAAAACGTTGCAATCCAGAAACAAAATCATTTTTCTTTCTCTGATTTCTCCTTGCTTATCCTTAATTTTCAATTTGTAATTTTCATCTTTTTGGAAACCTGCCTGCTGGCAGTCAAGGAGGAGTATATGGCTATTAAATTAAACGGGGGAGAATTAACAATTGAAAAATTAATTCGTATAGCACGATACAAAGAAAAAGTAGATTTAAGTAATGAAGCACTGGAAAGAATAAAAGTTTGTCGTACTATGCTTGAAGAAAAAATTCAGGCACACGAAATTATGTATGGCGTCAATACCGGGATTGGTGAATTTTCAGAAGTCGTGTTAGATGATGAACAGGTAAAAAATTTCCAGAAATATCTTATTTACAATCACGCTGCAGGAATCGGCGAGCCGATGCCGATCGAATATGTAAGAGGTGCAATTGCCGGAAGAATAAATGTACATGCTCACGGTAATTCAGGCTGCAGACCCGAAATAACTTTAACTCTAATTGAAATGTTAAATAAAGATTGCATCCCTGTTGTTTGTGAAAAAGGATCCGTTGGTGCTTGTGGAGACTTGGCCCCGATGTCTCAAATAGCTTTATTAATGATGGGTGAAGGAGAAGCATTTTATAAAGATGAAAGATTACCGGGAAAAATTGCATTTGAAAAAGCAGGAATAAAAATTCCCGGGCTTATGGCAAGAGATGGTCTTGCTATAATTAATGGAAGTAATTTTATAACGGCTATTAGTGCAATTCAATTATATGATATTAACCGATGGTTAAAGCATGCGGAGATAGCTGCTGCAATGTCTCTCGAAGCGCTTCGTGCAAATATGAAACCTTATGATGTCCGCCTTCATAAACTGCGAGGTTTTTCCGGGGCTGTAAGAAGTGCGGGTGCAATTAAAAAATGTATTGAAGGAAGTGATCTTCTTACCGGAAAACTAAAACAAAAAGTTCAGGATGCTTATTCAATGCGGTCAACTCCGCAGGTAATTGGTGCCGCACATGATGCTGTAGCTTTTGCAAAAACCCAGGTTGAAATTGAGCTGAATGGTGTTGGTGATAATCCCATTTTCATTCCTGAAGATAAAATAGCTTTAACCGGTGCAAACTTCCAGGGAACTCCTGTTTCGCTACCAATGGATATGATTGGTATTTCAGTTACTATGGTTTCTGTATTATCCGAAAGAAGGATGAACCGGCTCAACAACCCAGCTTTAAGTGCAGGTCTGCCTGCATTTTTAACAAAAGGGGCAGGAATGTTTTCAGGATTAATGTTAAGTCAATATACAGCCGATACATTAATTGTTGAGCAGAGAATCTTGTCAAACCCTGCATCAATACAATCAATTCCCGCTGCTGCAGACCAGGAAGATTTTGTATCAATGGGAATGAACACGGCATTAAAGAATAAACAGATTCTTGATAATGCCTATGGCATTTTGGGAATTGAATTTATGGCTGCTGCGCAGGCTCTTGATTTCAGAACTCATCAAACTGGTAAAGGTGTTGCAAAAGCTAAAGAAGTTATTCGGAAACATGTTGAGCATTTGGATATAGACCGCCCGCTCTATAATGATCATAACAAGATGAAAGAGCTCTTAAAATCCTGTGAAATTCTGGAAGCGGTTGAAAAAGAAGTTGGAAGTTTGGAATGAATATTTTAGGTTCTGTATTAATCATATTCACATAAAATGATAATTAAATAAGATGGAAATTGTTTATCTGATATTTGGATTGGTATTTGGAATTATTGTTTCTTATTTACTTCTTAAGGATAAATTTTCTTCACAATCAGGTAAAGCTGAAGAGCGGAATAAAATTTATGAAGAGAGTATTAAGAAATTAGAAACTGAATTAAGTTCGGAACGAAATAAAAGATTAGATATTAATTCTTCCTACTCTTCTCTTCAGGCAGATTATAATAACCTTCAAGCTAAATTATCTGAACAAAAAGAAGAAATAGAACAGCTTCAAAAAAAATTTTCTACTGAGTTTGAAAATCTTGCCAATAGAATTTTTGAAGAAAAGAGCAGCAAATTTTCCGAACAGAATAAAACTAATCTTTCGGAAATATTAAATCCCTTAAAAGAAAAAATTTCTGATTTTGAAAAGAAAGTTGAAGAGACAAACAAAGAAAGTATTAAAGGTCATGCTTCTCTTCGTGAACAGCTCTCCATGCTTAAAGATATGAATCAGCAGATTACACAGGAAGCGAAAAATTTAACGCAGGCTTTGAAAGGCGGGACAAAAACTCAGGGAAGCTGGGGAGAGTTTATTCTTGAAAATATTCTTGAAAAATCTGGACTAGTAAAAGGGAGAGAATACAAAATTCAGGAAGTTATTTATTCTGAAGAAGGGAGAAGATTTCAACCGGATGTTATTGTAAGTCTTCCCGAAAATAAAAGCGTAATAATTGATTCAAAGGTTTCACTTATTGCGTATGAAAAATGTATTTCGGCTGAAGATGATATTGAAAAACAATTAGCTTTGAAAGAGCATATAACTTCAATCAGGAATCATATAAGAAATTTAAGCTCAAAAAATTATCAATCACTTTATCAGCTTGAGAGTTTGGATTTTGTTTTACTGTTTATGCCAATAGAACCGGCATTTGCTCTGGCAGTTCAGAATGATCCGAATCTTTTTAATGATGCTTTTGATAAAAATATTGTCATTGTCAGTCCCTCAACTTTACTGGCAACCCTAAGAACTGTTGCAAGTATCTGGAGGCAGGAAAATCAAAACAGAAATGCGCTGGAGATTGCAAGACAGAGCGGCGCACTTTATGATAAATTCCAGGCTCTGATTACTGATCTTATAGACCTGGGAAAAAGAATTACAACTATGCAGAGGGGATACGAAGAAACGATGAAAAAATTATATACAGGTAAGGGAAATCTTGTAGCAAGTGTAGAAAAAATAAAAAGACTTGGAGCCAATACAACAAAATCTTTGCCTCAGCAATTACTGAACAGGGCGGATGATAGTGAAGAAGATTCTTTTGATGACAATGATGGTCTGTTTGGAAATAATAGTCAAGAGTCTTAGTATCATTCCGAACTTGTTTCGGAATCTATTCATAAAATCAAAGATGCTGAAACCTGCCTGCCGGATAGGCAGGCAAGTTCAGCATGACTGTTAATAATGTTAGTTACTGAACCAACTTCAGAAAAAGATTTTGAATTGTATTATGATCTTCGCTGGAGAATACTTAGAGCACCATGGAAACAGCAAAAAGGAAGTGAAAAAGATGAGCTTGAGAATAAATCAATTCATGTAATGGTGTGCAATGAAGATAGAATTCCAATTGGAGTCGGCAGAGCTCATTTCAATTCTATTGAAGAAGCACAAATAAGGTATATGGCAGTTGAAGAAGGATGGCAGGGAAAAGGAATTGGCGGAATGCTTCTTTCATATCTTGAAAAAAAAATTAAAATGAAGGGTGCAAAATTTATTGTATTAAACGCCCGTGATAACGCAGTTAAGTTCTATCAAAAGCATAACTACAAAATTATAAAAGAAGCTCACACCCTTTTCGGAATTATTCCTCATTATGAAATGAAGAAAGTTCTATAATCTTAAAGAAGTATTTAAAATTATTTTTTGTAATACTTCATTGCTTCTGGCAGCCATACTTTTATATCATTAATTCTTGTCTGATCTGAAGGGTGAGTGCTCAAAAATTCCGGTGGTTTTCCCCCAGTATTCATATTAGCCATCCTCTGCCAGAAATCCACAGAAGCATTCGGATCATAACCAGCCATTGCCATAAAAATCAATCCAAGATGGTCAGCTTCACTTTCCTGTGTTCTGCTGTAAGCTAAAAGTCCTATTGTAGATCCGACTCCAAATGCAGTTAGAAATAAATCCTGGGTTAACTGCGGTTTATCTTTTAAAGCTACTGAAAGAGCAGTTCCGCCAAGCTGCTGGAGTAAACCCTGGCTCATTCTTTCATTTCCGTGTTCAGCAATAGCGTGTGCAATTTCGTGTCCGAGCACAACAGCTAATCCTATTTCATTTTTAGTTATCGGCAGGATTCCAGTATAAACAACAACTTTACCGCCAGGCATACACCAGGCATTAACCTGTGCATCTTCAACAAGGTTAAACTCCCATTTATATCCATTGAGCCTGCTGCTTAGACCATTTTGTGAAAGATATTTTTCAACTGCATGCTGGATGTTTGTACCTACTTTTTTTACTAATGCAGCGTTTCCCTGAATCATTACTTAATTTATTCTCACTCAGAAATTGGTCATACTGTTGGTTGCTTAAAGAAAGTATTTCGTTTGCGGGAATAAAGTTCAGTTGTGATCTGCCTGTTAATGGGACGGTGCTGCATGATAAAATTGAAAGTGCAGTTATAATAGCTAAAAACAGAATCCTTAGTTTTTTCATTTATCCTCCTAAAAGACATAATTCGTAATTCTAAATTAGATTGTAAATGTCAAATGTCAAAACTGATTAGAAGAATTTGAATTTTGAGATTTAAGATTTGAAATATTTTATTTACTTCCCATCTTAACAATCTCATCAAATTCATTCCTCTCAACAGGCATTACAGATAAACGGTTACCTCTTTGCACAAGTTTCATTTTTTTTAATTTAGGATTCTTTTTTATCTCTTCCAGCGAAACAATGTTTTTAAACTTCGAAATAAATTTTATATCAACCATATACCAGATCGGGTTTTTAGGATCGGCAGAAGGAAAATAATGTACATCATCCGGATCAAACTGTGTATGATCTGCATAACCCTCCTTAACAACTTCTGCAATACCAACTGCCGATGAAGGATCAGCATTACTGTGATAAAATAAAACTTTATCCCCCGTTTTCATCTCATTCTTCATATAATTTCTGGCTTTATAATTCCTTACACCATCCCAGTGTGTCTTTTTCTTTTTCTTCAAGTCATCAATTGAAAAAACATTTGGTTCGGATTTCATAAGCCAGTATTTCATTTTACTTTCCTTTTATTAATCTCTTTTCTTATGCTTTCCGGCATTTCTCTGCAATTACAATTTTTTGAATGTTCAATATGCCAGTTAATCCTTTGCTCTAAAGTTGGGTTCTCTGGCATTTTATTTTTAAGATGCCACTCTTTATTTATCTTCATTTATTTTCCCCTTTACTAAATGCAATTGTTTTTTGAGATTAAAAATAAAAAGTTTTATTATAATTATACAATGGTTAAACCACACTGCTCAATTTTTATTGATTGATATTCAATACCTTTACCGATATATTATTCCTAAATTATTTAAATGAAAATGAAACGATTCATAATTCTGTTTTTAATAATTATTTATTCAGAGGCTTTCTCCCAAACTGAAGGTGCATTTCAGATTGCACGATTAAAATATAATGGCGGGGGAGATTGGTATAATGATCCTTCAGCTGAAGTGAATTTACTTAATTTTATTAAGTCTAATACTAACATTAAAGTTAAAGCCGAGTATAAATTTGTTGATATTTCCAGTGATGAAATTTTTTCCTGCCCTTTCCTTTTTATTACCGGGCATGGTAATGTTGTTTTTTCAAGTACGGAAGCTGAAAGACTAAGAAAATATCTAGAGAATGGTGGTTTTCTTTATATAGATGATGATTATGGTCTGGATAAAGCAATAAGAAGAGAAATGAAAAAAGTATTTCCTGACAAAGGATTTACAGAGCTTCCTTATTCTTTTGGAATATATAAAATACTGTATGACTTTTCTTCAGGTCCGCCTAAAACACATGAGCATGATAAAAAACCAGCCCAGGGTTTTGGGATTTTTGTGAATAAAAGACTTGCCGTATATTATACCTATGAATCCAATCCAAGTGATGGATGGGCTGATGCAGAAGTTCATAATGATCCTCAGGATAAAAGGGAGGAAGCACTTAAATTTGGAGCGAATATTGTTTTATATGCGCTAAGTAATTAAAAATTATAAATTAAATATGAAAAATTAAAATTGGGAACACAGCCAAATTTTTATAAAGAAATAATAAGCAAGCTTGGTAAGCTAGATAAAAAAGAACAAGCCTTTGTTACGTTAGTTGGTTTATTTCTTTCATTAATAATTATTACGCTCGTTTATACTTCATTTTCTTTTTTAGAGATGATACTTAATCATTCATCTTTATTAAGAACAATTATTTTTTTTATTATTGTTATTGTATCTGCAGCTTCTTTAGGCTTTTTATTCCTTAAACCTTTAACAAGATATTTTGATTTATTCGGCAATCGGAATTATTATAAAACTGCCGGTAAAGTTGCTTTATATTTTCCGCAGGTTAAAGATGATCTTCTTAATGCAATGCAGCTCGTAAGTATTGGTAATGAAAAATCTCTTTATTCTTCCGGTTTAATTGATGCTTCATTTAAAAATGTATATGAAAGAACCCGGGATATCCGGTTTGACTCCGTTGTTGATTTTAGAAAAGCGAAACAGCTGTTCCTTTATTTTATCTCAATTGGAGTAATTGCTTTAATACTCTTCTTATTTGTGCCGGGTATGCAGGCCGCTTCATACAGACTTTTAAATTATAACCGGGAATTTATTCCTCCACAGAAATATACTATAAAAGTGCTTCCTGGTAACGCTGAAGTAACAAAAGGCGAAGATGTAAACGTAGCTGTAAAAATAAGCGGCGGGGTTCCATCATCGGTTTTTCTTTCTATTAAAGAGGAAGATAAAACTGATTTTGAAAATCAAAAGCTTACAGCCGATTCAAATGGTGTTTATAATTTTAGTTATAAATCTGCCAGGAGTTCTTTTAAATATTTTGCTTTTGCCGAAGACAGCAGGAGTGAAGAGTTTACTATAAATGTTATTGATAGACCTATTATTAAAAATCTCGATATAACTGTAACTCCTCCATCATATTCTGGGATCCCGGCTTTCCAGCAAAAAGATAATGGTAATATTTCCGCTCTTAAGGGAAGTAAAGTTGAAATAAAATTCCTTTCAACAAAAGAGTTAAAAGATTCCAAAATAATTTTCGAAGATACATCAGAGGTTAATTTTAAAGAAGAATCTGTTCGCTCATCCGGCAGCTTCAGAATTATGAAAGATAATTCTTATAAAATTATAATTGAGGATTTTGCAGGCAATAAAAATCTTTCTCCAATAACATATCAAATAAAAAGTCTTTATGATGAATATCCTGCAATTGAAATGATAACTCCAAAGGAAAATGTTTCATTGGGAAATGACAACAGGCTTCCAATGATTTTAAAAGTTGCAGATGATTATGGATTTACAAAATTAGAATTACATTATAGGCTTTCCGCTTCAAGATATGAACCGCCGCAAAAAGAGTTTTCATTATTTGAAATTCCTTTAACTAAAGGAGAAAAGGAAATAAGCGTTGAATATATATGGAATCTTTCAAACTTAAGTTTAGGGACAGATGATGTTATCAGTTATTATCTTGAAATTTTTGATAATGATAATGTAAGCGGTCCGAAATCTTCTAAGACTGAAATATTAACGATCAGGGTTCCATCTTTAGATGAGGTTCTTGCAGGTGTTGAAGAATCCCATTCAAATATTGAAAATGAATTAAAAGAAACTGTTAAGGAAGCCGATGAACTTAAGAAAGAGCTTGAAAAAATTGATAATGAATTGAAGCAGGATAAAACCGAACTTACATGGGAAGAAAAACAAAAAGTTGAATCAACTCTTGATAAGTTTGAAAAACTTCAGGATAAAATTGAGAATGCCAATGACCAAATGAATAAGTTGAGGCAGGAGATGCAGGAAAATAATCTTCTGTCTAAAGAGACAATGGAAAAATATATGGAGCTTCAGAAGCTAATGGATCAATTGACCAGCGAAGATATGAAAGAGGCATTTAAAAAACTTCAGGATATGCTTCAGAAAATGAACCGGCAGCAAACACAGGATGCTTTGCAGAATTTTAAAATGGATGAAGAGAAATTCAAAAAAAGTATTGAAAGAACTTTAAATCTTTTAAAAAGAATTCAAATTGAACAAAAAGTTGATGAGCTTTTAAAACGCTCTGAAACTATGGCTGAGAAACAGAAAGAAATTCAGGATCAGACAAATAAAAACGATTTATCTGATAAATCGAATAATGAACAGCTTAACCAGCAGCAGGAACAAATGACCAAGGACCTGGAAAAATTTTCAGAAGAGCTCGAAAAGCTTTCCCAAAAAATGGATGAGCTTTCTGACATGCCGAAGGAAGATATGGAGAAGATGAAAGAAGATTTTCAAAAACAGGAAAATCAAAAGCAGTCTCAACAAGCTTCAGAAAATATTAAACAGAATCAAAAACAGATGGCTATGCAGAATCAGCAGCAGCTTCAGCAAAACATGTCGCAGATGAATAAGCAATTGCAGCAGCTTCAATCTTCAATGATGCAGATGAACCAGATGCAGACTTTTACAGATATGATGAAGGTTCTTGATAACATGATTGATTTATCAAAACAGCAGGAGGATCTTAAAAAAGAATCACAGCAGCTTGAACCAAATTCCTCTTCATTTAATGAGAATGCCCAGGAACAAAGTAATGTTCAGAAAAATCTTGATAAAATAATTAAACAGTTAAGTGAAATCTCACAGAAAACATTTGCAATATCACCTGAGATGGGAAAGTCTTTAGGTAATGCCGAAAAAGAAATGATGAAATCAATTCAATCTTTACAGAACAGGAATGGCAGTATGGCTTCAATGAGCCAGGGAGAAGCTATGAAGTCATTAAATGAAGCTGCCACTATGCTTAAAGGTTCAATGGAAGCTATGATGCAGGGAAACGGACAGGGAGGAATGATGTCTTTAATGCAGCAGCTTAAACAGATGTCAGGGCAGCAAATGGATCTTAATAATATGACCCAACAGCTTCAACAAATGCAGCAAGGACAGTTAACACCCCAGCAGCAATCAGAATTTCAAAGGTTAGGACAGCAGCAGGATTTAATCCGTAAATCTCTGGAACAATTGAATAAGGAAGCCAAAGAACATGGACAGTCGAAAAGTCTTGCTTCAAATCTTGAAGATGTTCTTAAGCAAATGCAGGAGGTTGTTACAGATATGAACACCGAAAAGCTTGATGATAAGCTTGTTCAAAAACAGGAAAAGATACTTAGTAAGCTGCTTGATGCACAAAGGTCAATTAATGAAAGAGATTTTGAAAAGAACAGGGAATCAAATACTGCAAATAATATTTTGAAAGAATCTCCATCCGATTTAAATTTATCCTCTGAAGAAGGAAAAGATAAATTAAAAGATGAGCTGAATAAGGCTGTCCGGGAAGGATATACCAGGGACTATGAAAATCTTATCCGCCGTTATTTTGAAGCCCTGCAGGAAAAGAAAATTAAGAATTAGTCATTATAATTTTATTAAATGATCTTTTTTATTGATTTAATTTCACTTAAAGCATATTTTCAAAATTGATATTTAAAGATGAATTATTGTATTAAGGATTTAAATAGATTTGAAAGAAAATCAGGATAAATCAAAAGTTTCAGTTTCCTTCCTTGAAAACCCTTCAGACGAAATAAAATCTTTAATTGAATTATCTGATGACCTGATTTTTCAGCTTGATTTAATGGGGATTATTAAAAGCATTAATAAGAATGGCACTTTACTATTGGATTATGAGCCCGCGGAGCTTATTAATAAATATTTCATCGAATTTTTTAAACCTTCCTCACGTCCTCATATTTTAAAAGCTTTACAAGACGCAATAAATGAAAGTAAAGTAACTTCATTTGAAACAGGAATTTCAGGAAAATATGGTGATGAGTTTATGTTTAAATTCAGAATTAAAACTCTGACAGAAAACGGGGAGATAAAAGGTTTAATAGGAATTGGAAGAAACCTTGTTTTTGTAAAGAAGCTTGAATTAAAAATATTTGAACTAAGTGAAAAACTTAAAGAAACAAAAAGAATAATTGGAATAGAAAGATCACGAGGGCAGCAAAAAATCTCTCTGCTTGAAGAACTAAATAAAATGAAAGCCGAGTTCGTGTCCAATATATCTCACGAATTCAGAACTCCGTTAGCGTCTATTATCGGGTTTTCAGAATCAATTGCATCCGATCCGACTATGACGCAGGAACATCAAAAGGAGTTTAATGAAATAATTCTGGAAGAGGGAAAGAAACTTGCCAAATTAATTAATGATGTTCTTGATTTAACAAGACTTGAAAGCGGTGAAATTGATCTGGATAAAATTAAGTTCAACTGCCCTGCTTTGATAGATAAAGTAGCTGACAGGTTTAAAGATGAAATCAAAAAGAAAGAATTAAATTTAACAATTGAACATTCCGAGCAGGAAGTTTTAATATTCGGAGATAAAGAAAAGCTTGCGCAGGTTTTTTATAGTATCCTTGAAAATGCAATTAAATTTACGGGGAAAGGGGGGAGGGTTTCAATCTTTACTCATTCAGTTTATAAAGAATTTGAAGTAATTATTACCGACACAGGAATTGGAATAGCAAAAAAAGACCTTCCTTATATATTTCAAAAATACTTTAGGGAGAAATCCATTGAGAAGCAGACTGGAAAAGGTTTGGGCTTGGTTTTTGTTAAGCATCTCGTGGATTTACATAAAGGTTCCATATCAATTCAGAGCGAAGTTAATGAAGGAACCACGGTTATAGTTAAACTCTTAACAGAGTAATTAAAATAAGGAAGGTATTGTGAGTAAAATAGTTTTTATCGTTGATGACGAACCAGCGATTTCAAAACTTTTATCCTACTGGGTAAAGGATAAATGGAAGTACCAGACTCAGGTATTTTCTAATGGAGAGGATGTATTAAGAAATCTTCACCAAAAACCGGATTTGATATTACTGGATATTATGCTTCCTGGTCTTGATGGGCTTGAAACATTAAAGAGAATAAAACAAATTGATGAAAATTTACCTGTTATAATTTTATCTGCACAGGGAAGCATTGAAGTTGCTGTTGAAGCCCTCAGATATGGAGCTTTTGATTATTTTCCCAAACCTATAGACCAGCAAAGACTTGAACCTGCCATAAAAAATGCAATCAGGAATTTTGATTTAGTCAGAGAACTTCATTGCCTTAAGGAAGATGTTAAAAAAGAATACAGCTTTGATAATATTATTTCTGCTGATGGGAAGATGCAGGATGTTTTTAAGCTTGTTTCTAAAGTTCTTGATAATGATATAACGGTTTTAATTTATGGTGAAAGCGGAACTGGTAAGGAATTAATTGCAAGAGCTATTCATTATAATGGAAAAAGGAAAGATAAACCATTTGTTGTGGTTAATTGTGCATCAATTCCAAGGGAACTTTTGGAAAGTGAGCTGTTCGGACACGAGAAAGGTTCTTTTACCGGAGCTTACCAGAGAAAGCTTGGAAAATTTGAAGTAGCAAATGAAGGGACAATCTTTCTTGATGAAGTTGGTGAACTCGAGATGCTTTTACAGGCAAAGCTTCTTCGTGTAATACAGCAGCGGGAATTTGAAAGAGTTGGCGGTACTGATTCTGTTAAAACTGATGTGAGAATAATTTCGGCAACCAACCGTGATCTTAAACATGCAGTTGAAAATAAAGAATTCAGGGAGGATTTATATTACAGGTTAAATTCTTTCCCAATCTCTATTCCACCACTCAGACAGAGAAGAGGAGATATACTTATTATTGCTCATCATTTCCTTGAATTATTCAGTAAGAAATTAAATAAAAATATTAAAGGGTTTAGCAAAAAGGCACTTAAATTAATTTATGAATACAACTGGCCGGGTAACATCAGGGAAATGGAAAACACAATTGAGCGTTGTTTAATCATTGCTGAAAATGAAGTAATTGATGTTGATGATTTACCGGCTCATATAAAAGCAGCTGAATCCAATGGAGCAATTGAACTTAATGGTTCTTTATTTTCTGATGATACAATTGTTCCTTTTGAAAAACTTAAAGAAGAATCAATCAGGCATGCACTTAAAGTAACCAGCGGAAATATTGTTGAAGCAGCTAAAAAACTACAGCTTGGCAGGGCAACTATTTACCGTTTAATGGAAAAATATAACATTCAAAATCGTTCATTTGAAAAAGTAGGATAAACATGTACCAAGAATATATTAAAGAAGAAGTTGGGGATGTTGTGGTAGAAAAAGTCAATCTAACCCGTGCAACTTTGAAAGAAGCAGAAGAATTTAAAGCAGCATTGGTAAAAGATATTGAATATGGAAATAAAAAAATTGTAGTTGATCTTTCTGATTGCGAATTCGTAGATTCAACTTTCCTTGGTGCTCTTGTAGTTTCTTTGAAAAAAATTACAGCAATTGGAGGAGATTTAAAGCTGGTAGGATTTCGTCCAACTGTCCGTTCAATGTTTGAACTTACCAGAATGTACAGAGTTTTTGAGTCTTTTGAAACAGTAGAAGAGGCTGTATTAAGTTTTAATTAATAATATTCTCCCAGAGGATTTGTGTTTATAATATATTCCGGCGTAAGATTGTGTACAAGACATTTTTTTTTAAGCATCAGATTCTAATTCCAAAGATTTTTCACATCCTTTCGATTATTTTTATTTACATTTCTTTTATTATCCGGATAGAATTTCATTTTTATGATTGATGAAAAAAAATCCATACTGGTTTTAGATGATGATTTAACCGTAAGAAAGCTTCTTTCATTTCACCTGAAAAACAACGGGTATATACCCATTGAAGCAAACAATGCTCAAGAAGGATTTAATTTTCTTAAAGAAAAAAAAATCGATCTTGTTCTTTGCGATGTAACAATGGATGAGATGGATGGATTTACATTCTGCAGAATGGTTCGGGAAAATCAGAACTACAGAACTTTACCATTTATTTTTGTTACCGCAAAAACAAGCCTTGAAGATAAATCAACGGCACTTGATGCCGGTGGAGATGATTTTATAACCAAACCCTTTAATGTGGATGAGCTGGTTATTAAAGTAAGAGCTTTATTAAAACGCACCGACATTTATAAAGTTTATGGTGTTAAAAAGAATATTGAAAATTCATTCTCAAAAAACATTTATAAAATTTTATTGCTTGATGATGACATTACCATAACAAAATTATTTCATTATAATCTTACAAAAGAAGGCTATCAATGTATTACAGCTTCCAGTGTTGATGAAGCGCTGGGTTTGTTAATAGCATATAAATTCGATCTTATCATCTCTGATATAATTATGAATGGCCGTGACGGATATGAATTTAGAAAAATTCTTTTAGCCGAGGAATCTTTTAAATCTATCCCTTTTATTTTTCTTTCATCAAAGAGCGATGAGACAGACGTATTACAAGGATATGATATGGAAATTACGGATTATGTATTGAAAAATGCCGGTCCAAAGGTTGTTGTTGCTAAAGTAAATACAGTTCTGAAAAATGTTGAAAAAGAAAAGAGCAAAATTGTAAATGAATTAAATGTGGCTGCTGAATCACTTAGAGCTAAAGTTGTTCCGGAAATCTCTCCTGATTTGGAATCATTTGAAATAAACCATTTACACAAGCCATTCCAGGGAGTACCCGGAGGAGATTTCATTGACTACTTTTTGCTGGATGAAAATAATCTTGCAGTTATTCTCGGAGATGTAATGGGCAAAAAGTGGAGCGCATGGTATTTTGCATTTGCTTATGCCGGTTATGTAAGAAGTGCAATTAGGGGAGTCTTACAGCAGTCAAAAGAATATTCGCCAAAAGATATACTTCAGGAGGTTAATGAGTATGTTTACCAGGATGCAAAAGTTTCCGAGGTTTTCGCAACATTATCTATACTTTTAATTAATAAAATTTCCAAAACTGTAAAGTATTCAGGAGCGGGTGATCTTCCCATAATTTTTAAGCAGAGCTCAATAAAAAAAACAAGTACTATAAAATCAAACGGTACTTTATTGGGTTTTGCCAGGGATGGACGATATACAGATCAAATATTAAAGCTTGAAAAAAATGATTTGATTTTACTGATTACTGATGGAATTATTGAAGCGAGATCAGATTCGGGGAGTCAGTTTGGGGCAAAAAATCTTTTAACTCTGGTTGATAATATGAATCCGGATCAAGACGTCTTAGGCTGCATTAATGATACTTTGATAACATTCACATCGGGGAAGTTTGAAGATGATGTGAGTGCAATAACTATCAAAGCTATTGAGTGAAGCAAACCACAATTTCCTGTTATTAAAATTTTATTTTACGACCTGCATCAAGATGTGAAAGGATTTAAAATTTTTTAAAGACGAAATACTAATAAACAATTATCAAATAAAATGACGCAAAAATTTGTTGGATGTATCAATTTTAATCATACTTAATAAAAAAGTTCCTTTCCATTCTAATAAAGAATCTTTCGATTCGGATTATAAACAAACAAATATTCAAAATTTATTAACTGGCATAATATTGGGCTATTAATATTGTCATAAAAAAATTGGAGTTCTAAATGCGTGGTGCAATTGTTACAAAAGTAAATGTTGAAAAAGAAAAGAAAGTCCGTCCTGTAAGCTTAATTCGTGAATACCTCTTTGTACCTTTTGTTGGTGGGATTTTAGGATTTTGTGGTTTCTTTACCCTCCTTGCTATTTCAAAGTATCTTGGTTTTTTAATTGGAAGCAGAGCTACATTTCGTATTGATCTTACAGATTTTCTTTTATCCCTCCTAGGCTTTGTCTTTATTTTTATTGTTAGGTTAAAAGAAAATAAATAAAGTACTCTCTACCCCGCAGCCTGAAGTTTTTCCGTTCTATCAGCAAGTTTTAATTGTTCAATCAAACCTGAAAGGTCTCCATTAATTATTTCAGAAAGATTATATAGAGTTAAACCAATTCTATGATCGGTAACTCTATTTTGAGGGAAATTGTAAGTTCTTATTTTATCACTTCTGTCACCGCTCTTAACCATATTTTTTCTTTGAGCAGAAACTTCATTCTCTTTCTCCTTAAGCTTCATATCATATAACCTTGCCCGAAGAACTTTCATAGCTTTCTGTCTGTTCTTAAGCTGTGATCTTTCATCCTGACATTGAACTACAATTCCGCTTGGGAGGTGGGTAATTCTAACGGCGGTTTCAACTTTATTAACATTTTGTCCGCCAGCGCCTCCGGATCTAAAAATATCTATTTTTAAATCATTAGGATTAATTTCAACCTGTACATCTTCAACCTCTGGAAGTACAACCACAGAAGCCGCTGAAGTATGGACTCTTCCGCTTCCTTCGGTAGCAGGAACTCTTTGAACTCTATGAACTCCGCTTTCAAACTTTAACTCGCCATAAATACCTTCCCCGCTAATAGAAAAAATGACTTCTTTTATTCCACCTATGCCGGTATCATTAATATCAATAAGCTCAGTCCTCCATCCTTTAATTTCAGCATAACGGGAATACATTCTGAATAAATCTGAAGCAAACAAAGCAGCTTCTTCCCCTCCTGTGCCAGCCCTTATTTCCATAATAATGCTTTTATTATCATTAGGGTCTTTTGGTAAAAGCAGAAGTTTTATCTCCTCTTCCATCTTTTCTTTTTTCTCTTCAAGTTCCTGAAGTTCAAATTCTGCAAGCTCGATCAGTTCCTTATCAGCTTTGGAATTGATAATCTCTTTATTACCTTCAATATCGTTAAGAATTTTTTCATAAGTTCCGGCAGATGCTACAATCTCTTCAAGTTCGCTTCTTTCCCTGCTGAGAGCGATCATTTTTTCCATTTCACTAATTACACCCGAATCAGAAAGCTGTTCATTTATCTGATTATAGCGGCTCTTTATTTTCTTTAGTTGTTCAATTAATTCCATTTAAAATTCCGGTTTTAGGGGCTCAAATATAGCAAAGAAGATAAGTAAAGTCTAAGCTTAATGGTCTTCACCTTTACATTAGCAATCATGAATTTGCTTAATTCAACTGACCTTTAAATAGGCTTAATATTTGTTAATTTTGTATCATCTATGAAAAAATTTGATATCCCAAATCACTATAGAAGCACTTTTATTACGAGAATAAAAAACAACCGTAAGACAGCAGATCCCAGGAAGAAAGATTTCACCCCGACTATTTTAGATTTTGGCTCAGTAAGATTTTTTATTGCCCGCCATTTTGGTTTCTGTTACGGTGTAGAGAATGCTATTGAAATAGCTTATAAAACTATTGATGAAAACCCGGATAAAAGAATTTTTCTTTTAAGCGAAATGATCCATAATCCGGAAGTTAATAGTGATTTACTAAACAAGGGCGTAAAGTTTCTTATGGATACTTCTGGAAATCATCTTTTTAATTGGAATGAATTAACCAAAGATGATATTGTAATTATTCCGGCATTTGGTACTACTCTTGAAATCGAAATGAAGATGAATGAGATAGGAATTAATCCCTATAAATATAACACCACCTGTCCTTTTGTTGAAAAAGTTTGGAACAGGGCGGAACAACTTGGCGAAAAGAATTATACAGTAATTATTCATGGTAAAAATTATCATGAAGAAACAAGGGCTACGTTTTCTCATAGTTTAAAATCTTCACCATCGCTTATTGTCCGTGATCTTAATGAAACAAAAATTCTTGGTGGAATAATTTTAGGTGACAGAGATAAAAATGAATTTTATGAAATTTTTAAAGGAAAATATTCTCAGGGTTTTGATATTGAAAAAGATTTGATAAAAGTTGGAGTCGTAAACCAAACAACGATGCTAGCAACAGAAACCGAAGCTATTGCTGATTTGTTGAAACAAACTATGATAGAAAAATTCGGGAAGGAAAATATTCATAATCATTTCGCAGATACAAGGGATACTTTATGTTATGCAACTTATGATAACCAGCAGGCGACCGTTGAATTGTTGAATCAAAAGGCTGATTTTGCTGTTGTAGTTGGAGGATATAACAGCTCAAATACAGGTCACCTGGTTGAATTATGCGAGGAAAAGTTAATTACTTATTTTATTTCTGATGATGATAAAATAATATCACCTTTTGAGATTAAACATTTTGATATTCGTTTAAAGAAAGAAGTTATTACTAAAGATTTCATTCCTGTTAAAGATGTTGTAGATATAATTTTAACAAGTGGTGCTTCCTGTCCTGATGCTGTTCTTGAAAGGGTTTTGCAAAAACTTCTTTCTTGTTTTGAATATACTGCCAATTTTGAAGATGTATTATCTAAATGTTTGGCAGAAACTAATATTTAAACTATTTAATGCTGACTTTTAATTTGTTAACTAATTAAAAACATTTAATCTTTTTTAAGAAAATAATTTATGAGAGCAATAATTCCAGTTGCAGGTATTGGTTCCAGATTAAAACCACACACATATTCAACTCCCAAAGTGCTTCTTAACGTAGGAGGAAAACCAATAATTTCTCACATACTTGATAAATTATTAGAAGAAGGGATAACAAAAGCTACATTTGTGATTGGTCACCTTGGTGATATGATAAAAGAATATATTGAAAAAACTTATCCTTCAGTGAAATCCTCATTTGTGGAACAGAAATCTATGGAAGGATTAGGTCATGCAATTTATACAGCCATTCCCACATTTGATGATGATGAAATTTTTATAATTCTTGGAGATACAATATTTGATGTTAACCTGAAGGATGTTTTTAAAAATAAAATTTCATCTTTAGGTGTTAAAGAAGTTGAAGATCCCAAAAGATTTGGAGTAGCGGTTTTAAAAAATAATTTTGTTGAAAAGCTTATTGAAAAACCTCAAACCCCTGTTTCAAATCTTGCTTTAGTGGGACTCTATTATGTCTCGCATAAAAAAGCCCTCATTAATTCTCTTAACGAATTAGTAGATAAAGATATTCGTACAAAAGGTGAATTACAGTTAACTGATGCTTTACAGATAATGATAAAAAACGGGGAAAAGGTTACAACATTTCCGGTTGAAGGATGGTATGATTGCGGCAAGCCGGAAACACTTCTTTCAACCAACCAGTTTTTATTAAATAAAAAAAGTTTTTTCAGAAAGAGAGAGAATGTTGTTATTAACCAGCCTGTATTTATAGCTGAGGACGCTGAAGTTGTAAACTCTGTTATTGGTCCTTATACAACTATAGCAAGCGGATGTAAAATAAAGGAATGCATAATTAAAAATTCAATTATAGATTCAAACTCTCAGGTTGAAAAAGCTTTGCTTGATAATTCAATTATTGGAAGTAATGCTCTGGTAAAAGGAACATATAAAAGACTTAACTCAGGTGATTCTTCGGAAGTTGATTTTAATTAAGCTTGATCTTATCCCAAATTAATAATCTATTTTTATAGCTCCGCTTGTTACATCAACACTGTCTGAAAAATTTTCTGAAAATCCTTTAAAAACAAAATCTGCATCCAGAGTTCCTTCACTAATATTGTTTATAGTTAAATAACTATAATCTTTGAAATAAGCTAAATATGTTTTTTTAACAGCTCCGCTTGTGGTTTTTTCTAAAAATTTTGCTTTGATGAAATAGATATAACCTGGTTCATCTTCACCGATTGAAAATTTGCCTTTTTGGTTGATATTAATAATCTGGATTTTTATTTCACTAGAATCTTTAAGAGCTGAAATATTAATATTTGTTCCTGATTTAGAAGCATAAATTTTCTCAGCCTGCCAGTTATTTCCATTTACATATGCTCTTATATAACCTGTAGCGGTATTTTGATTTGGGTCAGCCGGGTTGTTACTTTCTTTTTTACAGCCTGATAAAAGAAAGAGGAAAAAAAATAGTCCAAAGTATCTCATTATGATTCCGTTTAATAAAAATATAAAATTTGCACCCATAAAAAGTATTAAAATCTAAAAAAGAATTATTATCTTTGTAAACTTAATTAAATAAAATACCTTTTTAATAAGAAATAACTATAATTTTTAAGAGAAAACAATGTCATATTTTTTCACATCTGAATCAGTTTCCGAAGGCCATCCGGATAAAGTAAGTGATGCTATTTCAGACAGCATACTTGATGCAATTTTTAAACAAGATACAAAAGCAAGAGTTGCCTGCGAAACTTTTGTAACAACTGGGCTCGTTCTCGTTGGCGGTGAAGTTACGACCAAAGCGTATATCGAAGTTCCTGATATTGTACGAGAAACAGTGAGAGAGATTGGATACACAAGTGCCGATTATAAATTTGATGCAGAATCATGCTCGGTATTGAATGCAATTCATTCACAGTCTCCGGATATTGCAATGGGAGTAAATAAAGGTGGAGCCGGCGACCAGGGTTTAATGTTCGGTTATGCCTGCGATCAAACTCCGGAATTAATGCCGATGCCGATTATGTATGCTCATAAGCTCGTTAAGAAACTTGCAGACATAAGAAAAAAAAGAAACGGTTTAATGCCTTATCTTCGCCCCGATACAAAATCACAGGTTACTGTCGAATTTTCTGATGATAATAAACCTATAAGGATTGATACGGTTGTTGTTTCTACACAGCACGATCCTGATGTTAGTCAGAAAAAAATAAAAGATGATGTTATTGAAAATGTTATTAAAACTATAATTCCCGAAAAGTATATTGATAAAAAAACAAAATATTTTGTTAATCCCACAGGGAGATTTGAAATTGGCGGACCTCATGGTGACAGTGGTTTAACAGGAAGAAAAATTATAGTTGATACTTATGGAGGCTGGGCGCCACATGGCGGAGGCGCTTTCTCCGGAAAAGATCCTTCCAAGGTTGATAGGAGTGCTACTTATGCAGCACGACATATTGCAAAAAATATTGTTGCTGCAAAACTTGCAAAAGAATGCCTTGTTCAGGTAGCTTACGCAATAGGAGTTGCACAACCGGTTTCAGTTTATATTCATACAAACGGCACAGGAATTATTCCTGATAAAGAAATTTCTAAAATGATTTTTAAAGAAGTTGATTTAACTCCAAAAGGAATAATTGAAAGATTAAATCTTAGAAGACCTATTTATAAGAAAACTGCTGCATACGGTCACTTTGGAAGGAATGAAAAAGAATTTACATGGGAACATCTGGATTTAGTTCCTACATTTAAAAAATACGCATAAGGTTTTATATAAAAAAAAAGGAAATAGAAATGGCTCAAGTTGAAATTAAGAGTGATACAAAAAAACTTCCATTTAAAGTAAAAGATATTTCTCTTGCTGATTGGGGTAGAAAAGAAATTAAGCTTGCTGAGGCAGAAATGCCAGGGTTAATGGCGATCCGTGAGGAGTATAGTAAAACAAAACCTTTAAAAGGAGCTAGAATAGCCGGCTGTCTTCATATGACTATTCAAACTGCGGTACTAATAGAAACTCTTAAAGAACTTGGTGCAGAAGTTCAATGGTCTTCCTGTAATATTTTTTCAACGCAGGATCATGCTGCTTCTGCAATTGCTGCTGCCGGAATTCCTGTTTATGCGTGGAAAGGTGAAACACTTGAAGAATATGACTGGTGCATTGAACAGACATTATTCTTTGGTGATGATAAAAAACCTCTTAATATGATTCTTGATGATGGAGGTGACCTCACAAATACAGTTCTTGATAAATATCCGGAACTAGTTCAGCATCTTAAAGGGATAAGTGAAGAAACTACCACAGGCGTACATCGTCTTTATGATAGAATGAAAAAAGGAACGCTGCCTGTTCCGGCATTTAATGTTAATGACTCAGTAACAAAATCTAAATTTGATAATAAATATGGCTGCCGTGAATCTTTAGTTGATGCGATAAGAAGGGCAACCGACCTTATGCTTGCAGGTAAAGTTGCTGTGGTTTGCGGTTACGGAGATGTTGGTAAAGGTTCTGCAGAATCTCTGGCAAATGCAAACGTAAGAGTAATTGTAACAGAGATAGATCCAATATGTGCTTTGCAGGCAGCAATGAATGGTTTTGAAGTTAAAAAGCTTGAAAATGCGCTTAAGGAAGCTGATATTGTTGTTACTGCAACAGGCAATTGTGATGTGGTAAATGAAAAACATTTCAGGTTAATGAAGGATAAAACCATATTATGCAACATTGGGCATTTTGATAATGAAATTGATATGGCATGGCTGAATGAAAATTATGGGCATACAAGAGACGTAATTAAACCGCAGGTTGACAAATATACAATCAACAATAATGATATTATTGTTCTTGCAGAAGGAAGACTTGTTAATCTCGGTTGTGCAATGGGGCATCCTTCTTTTGTTATGTCAAATTCTTTTTCAAACCAGGTTCTTGCTCAAATCGAATTGTGGACTAACAAAGAAAAGTATAACAATAAAGTTTACGTACTGCCAAAACATCTGGATGAAAAAGTTGCAATGCTTCATCTAAATAAACTTGGGGTAGAGCTGGAAACTTTAACTACAAAACAGGCTGAATATATAGATGTTCCTGTTAAAGGACCTTTTAAACCGGATTATTACAGGTATTAATTATTATGCAGCATAGGATTTTTTCTATGCTGCTTTATTTAATAAATCTTCCAAAGCTTTTCCCAATTTCCCGAATTCAAAATTAAAATTGTATTGTCTTAATTTTTCCGGAGATGCTTTAATACTTGCTAATAATTCATCAGCAAATTCACCGAGAGCAATTTTTAAAACAAAACCCGGGACTTTAAACAAAGATGGTCTATGTAAAACATTTCCGATTCCGTCTGTTATCTCTTTCAATCTAACCAGATCCGGAGAAACTGCATTTATTTCTCCATTAACTCTGTCATTATCCAGTGCAAATAAATAAATCCTTACAAGATCTTTAATGTGTATCCATGGAAACCATTGATTCCCGTTTCCGAGAGTCCCACCAACAAAAAATTTAAAAGGAAGAGCCAGTTTTTCAAGAGCACCTTCGCCTTCATTAAAAACGGTAGCTGTTCTTAGGCTCACTCTTCTGATATTGTATTTTTCTACTTCCGCTGCTGCATTTTCCCATCTTCTGCATACTTCAGAAGTAAAACTTTTTCCAGGAGGAGATTTTTCTGTTAAAATATTTTCCCCCGAATTTCCATAATATCCCACTGCAGAAGCACAAATAAATGCTTTTGGTTTCATTTCAATTTTGTCAAGGGCAATTGCAATATTATGAGCAGCAGTTTCACGGCTTTCAATAATCTTTTTTTTATAATCTTCTGTCCATCTTTTACCAAACAAATTTGCACCGGCAATATTAATTATTGCATCCTTTGAGTTTAAATGGTTTTTCCATTCATCCGGTTTTCTATAATCCCATTCAACAAAATCATTAGCAAAAGGTAACTTCTTTTTTGCTCTATCAGGGTAACGAGAAAAAATGGTTAGTATGTCTCCCCTTTTAAATAATTCATTACAGATATAAGAACCTATTAATCCTGTTGCTCCAATAATTACAATTTTTTTGTTCATATTATTTTTTAATAATTACTATAAATACAGATTTTTCAATATTGGGTAATGTCACTTTCGCTATTAATAATATACTTTGTAATAGTTATAATTTGTCATTATTTCCAGTTTGTTTAATCTTTAAAGGAAATTACCCTAAAAGCTATTGTAAAATAAAATTTATTTTTTTCTAAAATTTCTTTGACACAATAAATTTTAACTATAAATTAATATTAAAATTGTGTGTCTTATATTTTTAATCATTAATTTCATTTCAAAAACAAATTACTAATTAATCCGGGAGTTCTTATGAAAAAACTATTAATACTTATTTTTCTTTTATCAGCCGTGTTTATTACAAACATTAATCCGGCCGTAATAAATGTAACTGTTAATGATGATTACTTCTCACCCACATCTTTTACAGTGCAACTGGGTGATACAGTAGTTTGGACTTACCAGGCAGGACATTCTCATACGACTACCTCTACTTCTGTTCCAGTTGGAGCTTCTACATGGGACCATGCATTTACCGGAACCGGTGATACTTTTTCTTATATTGTTTCAGTAGAAGGTGTTTACGAATACTGGTGCGGAGTTCATACTACAAATATGATGGCTTCCTTCTCCACAAAAGTTTCTTTACCATTTATTGAAGATTTTAATTTTACATCCGGTGATAGTTTAACACATCATGGATGGGTTGCACATAGCGGTACTACCAATCCTATTCCTGTATCTGCAAATGGTTTAACTTATTCTGGTTATATCGGTTCGGGAGTGGGCAAAGCTGCTTCACTTACAACAACAGGTCAGGATGTTAACCGCCAATTTACAGAAACCAGCTCAGGAGCAGTTTATGCATCTTTCATGGTAAATGTAACAAGCGCTCAATCCGTTGGTGATTATTTCTTTCATTTTGGATTAGCAAATACTACCTCAATTTTCCTTGGAAGAGTTTTTGTTAAACTGGCTGCCAATAGTAATCTGGCATTTGGTTTATCCAAATCATCAACAAATGCCACAGTACCGCCGGTTTACAGTGATTCTATTTATACTACCGGAACAACTTATTTGTTAGTTCTTAAATATCAATTTAATGCTGGTACTACAGATGATACTGTAAGCTTATTTATCAATCCTGCAATTACTCCAACTGAACCTTCAGCTAATTTGATGCACGGAACATTAACTACCGGTTCTGATCCTGCTAATATCGGAGGAGTTTATTTAAGACAAGGTACTGCATCAAACGCTCCAAATGTTTTGGTTGACGGAATTCGTATTGGAACAACCTGGGGAGGAACAATTCTTCCTGTTGAATTAAAATCTTTTTCTGCAACAACTCAGAATAATGGTATTTTATTAAGCTGGTCAACAGCAACAGAAATAAATAATTCTGGTTTTAACATTGAAAGAAAACAGGAAAATTCAAGCTGGAATAAAATTTCATTTGTTAATGGAAACGGAACTTCAACATCCGAGAAAAAGTATTCTTACTTTGATGGAAACCTTACTGCGGGAAAATATCAATACAGATTAAAACAAATTGATTTCGATGGTACTTTCGAATATTCAAATATTGTTGAGGTTGAAATTGGAGTTCCTTCCAAATTTGAATTATCACAAAATTATCCAAACCCGTTTAACCCGAGTACTAAAATTTCATATTCGGTTCCAAAATCAGGATATGTTTCTTTAAAAGTTTATAATGCTTTAGGTCAGGAAGTAGCATCACTTGTTAATGGAATTAAAGAAGCAGGTATTCATTCAATTGAATTTAATGCTGTTAATCTGAATAGCGGAATATATTTCTATAAACTTGAAGCTGGAAATATATCACAAGTAAAAAAGATGATGCTGATTAAGTAACATTTATCTAATTATTTTCTTTGAGCCCGGTTTAATGCCGGGCTTTTTTATTTTGTGATAAGTGTGGTTTCCTATATTATTTTTTTGTTAAAAATAATTTCATATTTGAATTAATATCTATTTAGGTTTAAATTGAATTTATAATCAACAAACCAAAAATAAAGTAGAGGGACAAATGAAAAAACTTTTAATACCATTTGCATTTTTATTCCTGATTATTAATCAGAATTTATTTAGCCAGCCTTTAATTACAATAGCAGAAGCCAGGGGACATCAGGTAGGAGATACAGTTCGCGTCAGGGGTGTTGTTATTTCGCCCAATTATCAGACGGTTAATCGATCTTATTATATCTGGGATAACACAGCAGGAATTACAACTTTCAGAGGTGGATTAGGCAGCCCCGATTTAGCATTAGGTGATGAGGTAGAAATTGTAGGTACTATTGATCTTTTTAACGGCCTTACGGAAATTGCTCCTCTTACCGATACCGACGTTCAGATAATCAGCTCAGGCAATCAAATTCCTGCACCGCAAGTTTTAACATTAAGTCAGTATTTATCAGATCCTGAAGCTTATGAAGCCGAATTGGTCGGATTTGTGAGCCTGAATAAGGTGAGTGGTACTTGGCCGGCAGCTGGTACCAGCGCTACATTAAAAGTATCGGATGGAATTGATAGCGTTGATCTCAGGATTGATTCAGATACTGATGTTGATGGATCGCCGGAACCTACCTGGCCAGTTGATATTATTGGTTTGGGAAGTCAGTTTAATACATACCAAATTTTATCAAGGTACTATGCAACAGATTTTCTACCTCCGGGAACATTACCGGTTGAGTTAAGTTCATTTACTGCTTCTGTAAGCTCTACTGGGGAAGTAACTTTGAATTGGACAACTGCGACTGAAATGAATAACAGAGGATTTGAGGTCGAAAGAAAATCAAACAACAATCAATTCACTACAATAGGATTTGTCCAAGGATTTGGAACAACTTCGGAAGAAAAAAATTATTCTTTTTTAGATAAAAGTGTTAATCCGGGTAATTATACATATCGGTTAAAACAAATAGACTTCAATGGTCAATATCAATATTCAAATGAAATTGAATTGAAGGTTACTTCACCATTGTCTTTCAGTCTTGAACAAAATTATCCTAATCCATTTAATCCAAGTACTAAAATTTCATATTCAGTTCCAAACTCAGGCTATGTATCTTTAAAAGTTTATAATGCTTTAGGACAGGAAGTGGCAGCACTTGTTAATGGAATTAAAGAAGCAGGCATTCATTCAATTGAATTTAATGCTGTTAATCTGAATAGCGGAATATATTTCTATAAGCTGGAAGCAGGAAATATATCTCAGGTTAAAAAAATGATGCTAATTAAGTAACATCTATTAAATTATTTTCTTAAGAGGCTGTCTCAGATGTTTTATTTTAATGTCATTCCCGTGAAAACGGGAATCGAAAAATTTCTAAAATGAAATGGATTTCCACTTCCGTGGGAATGACATTTGAATAAATATTACTTTTGAACAACCTCTTTTTATTTTAAATGATTTTATATTACCACAAAAGTTAATATCTGCGCCATTTCCTCTTAATTCTATTGATACCCTTAAAAAATAGGGTTATATTTCCAATCCAATTACAACAAGTTTGATGGAAAAGAATAAAGTTTATATCGAAACCTACGGCTGCCAGATGAATATTGCTGATACAGAAATTGTCCTTGGTATCCTGCAAAATCATGGTTATGATGTTACAAAAGAACCAAAGAATGCTGATGTGGTTTTACTTAACACCTGCAGCATTAGGGAAAACGCTGAGCAGAGAATTTATGGCAGACTTGGTAATATTAAAACTTTAAAGAAAGACAATCCTAATCTCGTAATTGGAATTCTTGGTTGCATGGCGGAAAGGCTGCGTAAAGATCTTATTAATGATAAAAAAATGGTTGATGTTGTTGTAGGACCAGATGAATACAGAAGACTTCCAGAACTTATTGATTTTGCTTTTGGAGGAGAAAAAGGAATTGGTGTACGTCTTTCTAAAACTGAAACTTATGATGACATTATTCCGTACCGTGAAGATGGTTTGACTGCCTGGTTATCTGTAATGAGAGGCTGTGATAAATTCTGTACATTTCTGTGTTGTACCTTTTACAAGAGGAAGAGAAAGAAGCAGATCTTTAAAATCAATCGTTGAAGAAATTGAACAGCTTTCACTTAGAGGTTTTAAAGAGATTACTTTGTTAGGACAAAATGTAAATTCTTACTTGGATGAACAATCAGCCAGCGGAGGAGATTTTTCAGATCTTCTCGCCGCTTCTGCAGAAGTTGATAGATCAATCAGGATTAGATTTACGACATCTCATCCGCAGGATTTATCTGATAAACTTCTCTATACAATTGCTGCACATCCGAATATTTGTAATTATATTCATTTACCGGTTCAATCCGGCTCAAACAGGATTTTAAAACTGATGAACAGGACTTATACCATTGAACATTATCTTAATCTTGTAGATAAAGCAAGAAGAATAATTCCAGGAGTAAGTTTTTCAACAGATATTATTGCAGGTTTTCCAACGGAAACTTATGAAGATCACCTGATGACTATTGATATTTTAAATGAAGTAAAATATGATGGTGCATATATGTTTAAATATTCTCCCAGGGAAAAGACAAAAGCTTTTGAAATGGGAGATGATGTGCCTGAAGAAATAAAAACAAAACGCTTGCAGGAAATAATTGAAACACAGCAGAAAATTTCATTTGAAATTAATCAGAAGCTGGTTGGGAAAGAAGATATTATTTTAATTGAAGGTTTCAGCCGGAAATCAGATCAATTTCTTTCCGGAAGAACCGATACAAATAAAGTGGTAATTATTCCTTTGAATAATGATTTGAAACCCGGTGACTATTCAAAAGTTAAAATTAACAAAGCAACTCATGCAACATTGTTCGGAGAATTAGTAGAGAAAATAACACCGGATAGTAAGCTTGCCTTAACAGCATGAAAATTCTTTCAATATATTTTTTTTCTATTCTTATTTTTCTTTTTTCAAACTCCAGTTTGTTTTCGCAGGATGTTGATATTGTTTCATATCTCAAGCAAATAGAAAGCGGCGAAAAAAACGAAGTTGAAAAAAAACTGCCTGAACTGAAAGAAAAATATCCGAATAGTCCGTCAGTTATGTTTCTTGAAGGGGTATTAACTGAAAACGGGCAGGATGCAGTTTCAATATATTCTAAAATTGTTAACTCATATCCCGGCAGTAAATATGCCGATGCTTCATTATATAGAATCTATTCTTACTATTATGCTCTTGGTTTGTATGATGCTGCAAGAAATAATCTGAACAGATTAAAAAAAGAATATCCGAATTCCCCTTATATTAAAATATCGGACAGAAATCTTCCTTCTGAAGATGAAGTAACTGTTGAAAAAAAAGAAGAGAAAGAAACACCAAAAACAGATTATAGTTTTACAATTCAGGCAGGGGCTTTTAGCAAATTAAATAATGCCCAGGGTTTAAAAAAAGATTTTAATGATTCGGGATTTAAATCTGAAATAAAAGATAAAACAATTGGCGGTACTGTTTTTCATGTTGTATATGTTGGGGAATTTGTTTCCGAAGATGAAGCAAAAAGCTTTCTGCAGGTAATAAACAAAGAATATAAGCTTGATGGAAGGGTTATACGGATTGAGAAATGAGTTCAAGTGTAAGTTTCAGGATCAAGCATCATTCGTCCATTCAACCATTCATACATTTATTCAAAGTCGTTTGAATGACTGAATATAAAATCAATTAATTATTTTTTTGTTTCGGGATGGATATAAAATTTGTCGGTACAGGTTCGGGAAAAGCTTCATTAAAAAGATTTCACTCATCATTTCAAATTAATTCAGACAATTATAATCTTCTTGTTGATGCCGGAGACGGTATTTCACATGCAGTACTTAACCAGAAAATCCTTATTAATTTTATTGATGGCATCCTAATCAGCCATTTGCATCCGGACCATTATACAGGTTTGCCGGCTTTAATTGTCCAGATGAAAATGAATGAAAGAAAAAATCCGCTTTACATTTTTTGTGAAGAGAGTAATTCTGATTTCATTAAGGAATTTATTTATCAATCTTATTTATTTGAAGACAGTCTTGGTTTCAAAATTAATGTTCAATCATTTCATCAGGATAAAGTTTTTGAAGTTACGGATGGGTTAAGTTTTATTGCCAGGCAGAATTCCCATCTTAAAAAAAAAGAGAGACTTGATAAAAACAGAAAATTAAGTTTTTCTTCCAGCAGTTTTTTAATAACGGTTAATGAGAAAAATATTTTCTTTACCGGGGATATTGGAGAAGAAAAGGATTTATTTCTATTCAAAGAAAAAATTGACCTGATGATTAGTGAAATTACCCATATTACGGTAGAGGGATTTATTGATGCCTATCAGAAACTAATGCCGGCGAAATTATTTATTACCCACCTTAGCGATGAAGATGAAGCAAAAGTATCAGAACTTTCATATCTACTGCCAGCCGAAGATCGTCGCAAAGTAATTGCTGCTTTTGATGGATTGAATGTAAAGATTTAGAAATTCATCGTATATTTTCCCTTTAATTAAGATTTTATTCATTGTATTTTTAAGGCAGACAATACTTTATTTTTGTTTATTTTCTTAACTTTTATCTGCAAAGATGACAAGAGAACAATTTAAAAAAGATTTTGGAATTATCGGCAATACAAAGGAAATTAACGACCTTGTTGATATTGTTATGCAGGTTGCCAAATCGGATATTTCAGTTCTTATTTATGGAGAAAGCGGTGTTGGAAAAGAAATTTTTGCACAGGCAATTCATGGATTCAGCAGCAGGGTGGATAAACAATTAGTTACTGTAAACTGCGGAGCTATTCCCGAAGGTATTCTGGAAAGTGAATTGTTTGGACACAGGAAGGGTTCTTTTACAGGAGCGATAGAAAGCCGTAAAGGTTATTTTGAAATAGCTGATGGTGGAACTTTATTCCTTGATGAAATAGCCGAGCTGCCATTAACTACCCAGGTTAAATTATTGAGGGTAATTGAGAACAAAGAATTTATGCGTGTCGGTGCAGAAACTGTAACAAATGTTGATGTAAGAATTATTGCTGCGACAAATAAAAATTTAGAAAGAGAAGTCGAGAAGGGAAGATTCAGGGAAGATCTTTATTTCAGACTTAAAGCTGTTGCATTAAGCATTCCTCCATTAAGAAAAAGAAAAACAGATATACCTGGATTGGCAAATCATTTTATTAATTCCTATGCATCCGGTAATAAAAGAAAACCTCCAATAATTACTGATGAGGGACTGAAAGTTCTGGAAAATTATTCATGGCCGGGAAACATAAGGGAATTAAAAAACACATTAGAAACTGCAATAGCACTTAATAATAACGGAGTTCTTGATGCTGCATCATTTGCCTCTTTATATATTCAACCTGAAGTTGAAATGTCCCAGAGGAATCTTCCGATATTTCTAAAAAGATCTCCCGAAGAAGTTGACAGGGAATTAATGTACAGGGCTCTTTTTGAAATAAAGAAAGATTTAATTGAACTTAAAGATCTTTTTTATAACAGGCAGAATGAGATTTTCCAGGAATCAAAAAAAAATCCACAGCAAATTATTCCACTTGATGAAATTGAAAAAGAAGCAATTAGAAATGCTTTAGATGTAACCAGGGGTAATAAAAGAAATGCAGCTAAGCTTTTAAAGATTAGTGAAAGGACTCTTTACAGGAAAATTAAGGAGTATGATATTCAATGATTCGGTTATCCATTAATTAAATGTGATTTAAAAATCCCCAATGAAATTAATAATGGAAAAAAGGACAAAATTGAAGGCAAATAGCATTATTGTGTGCTCAATTTTGTTGTTTATAAGTATCAGCGTAGGTAACTTTAACTGTTGCTTTTATTCTTTTACCGGAGCTTCAGTACCGCAGCATCTTAAAACAATTGCAATTCCGGTTGCTGATGACAGAAGCGGAACCGGCGAACCGGGCTTAAGAGAGTTGTTGACCGATCAGCTGACACAAAAATTTATTGATGATAATACTTTACAGGTTACGGAACGGACATCTGCTGATGCAATACTTGAATGCACAATTACTTCTTTACCGGATGCACCCGCAGTTGTTGGAGCCGGGGAAAATGTTGAGACGAGAAGAATTACATTAACCGTTAATGTTATATACAAAGATTTAGTGGAAAGAAAAATCATTTTCAATAAAAGCTTTTCTAATTATGGAGATTATCCTTCCGCAGGCAGTATTGCAGACAGACGAACTGCAATTGAAACTGCAGTTGATAAAGTTACTGAAGACATTCTTCTTAACACGGTTTCAGGATGGTAAAAAATTTTATGTTTAACAGTTTTGAGGTATAAAAATTTATGGATGATATAGTACTTATAGGCTACTTTTTTTCTTTAACTATATTGTTCATTTTTGGCTGTCATGGCTTTATAATGATCTATTATCATAGAAAATACAAAGGGGTTAAACCAACCTTCAAAAAAGAAATATCAACTGATTCAATTGTAACAATCCAGCTGCCGCTTTATAATGAAATGTATGTTGCAGAAAGATTAATAAATTCTGTTTGTGAAATTGATTACCCGAAAGAAAAACTTGAGATACAGGTGCTTGATGATTCAACAGATGAAACAACAAATATTGTACGGCAGGCTGTTGAAACAAAAAAGTCTGAAGGTTTTGATATTGTACATGTAAGGAGATCATCGAGAAAAGGTTTTAAAGCAGGTGCTTTAAAAGAAGCTATGAAAACTGCTAAAGGAGAATTCATTGCAATATTTGATGCTGATTTTATTCCTCATAAAGATTTCTTAAAAAAAACCCTTTCCTTTTTTACAGATAATAATATCGGCATGGTTCAGACAAGATGGGAACATTTGAATGGCGATTATTCAATGCTTACAAAAGCCCAGGCACTTGCCCTTGATGGACATTTCGTCATTGAACAGTCTGTTAGAAATAAAGCCGGCTTCTTTATTAATTTTAATGGAACCGGTGGTGTCTGGAAAAGAAAATGTATCGAAGATGCAGGCAACTGGAATGATGATACACTCACAGAAGATCTTGATTTAAGCTATAGAGCTCAGTTAAATGGATGGAAATTTGTTTTCTTAAAAGATTTTACTTCTCCTGCTGAACTTCCTTCTGAGATAAATGCATTAAAAAATCAGCAGTTCAGGTGGACAAAAGGAGCAGTTGAAACCGCAAAGAAAATTCTTCCTAAAGTATGGAAAGCTAATATACCATTGAGAGTAAAACTTCAATCTACTTTTCATTTAACAAACAATCTTGTTTTCCCTTTTATACTTCTTGCTGCAATTTTAAATGTTCCATTAATTTTTATTAAGAACAGCGGTTCCTATGAAGTTTACTTTGCAATAATGTCTCTCTTCGTGCTTGCGTTTGTAAGTTCATTTTTATTTTATCTTTATTCGCAAAAAGATATAAGAACCGACTGGAGAAAAAAAATTGTTTTGTTCCCATTATTTATGGCAGGAAGTATGGGCTTTGCTGTAAATAATTCCCGAGCCGTCATCGAAGGTTTGCTTAACAGAAAAAGTGAGTTTGTAAGAACTCCAAAATTCAAAGTGATGGATGCAAAGGATTCCTGGGCCGGTAATAAGTATCTGAATTCAAAAATTGGGTTGTCTGTTGTCGTTGAAATAATTATGGCGCTCTATTGTTTAGTGGGAATCGCTTCTTCAATATATTTTCTTGAGATAGCAGCATTGCCATTTCAGATTTTATTCTTCACAGGATTTTCTTTTGTCGCTTTTACATCAATAAAACATGCTTATCAGCCAAGAAAATCTTAAATAAAAATAGGATGAAGGTTGCCTGCAAAAACCGAAGAATTATTTAAGAATAAAATAAGACTCATTTACGAGTACAACAGGAAATCACCGCTCTTTGCCCGCATTGCAAACTGGGAATTAGAAAGTAATAACTTTGAAACTGCAATTGAAATTCTTGAAGAAGGTTTAAGAGAAAACCCCGAATTCCCAACTCCATATTTTGTGCTTGGAAGGGCTTATTCCAAAATGAATGATTTCAGCAAAGCACTTAAATGTTACAAAAAGGGAAGTGAACTTATTCATTCAAGAGAAACTTACCAGTTTTATCTTCGCGAACTTGAAAGCTTAAAGAATCTTAAAACTCCAATTGAGTTAAGAGCTTTACGTTTTAAAGAAGAGAATATTTCTGAAAAAAGAAAAAGTGAAAATAAAACTGCTGCTTTAGAAGATAACCTGGATGACCTTGCAGAAAAAATCTCAAAAGCAAAAATTCCTGTTTCGGAATACAAGGAAGAAAAGAATAACCAGTTTACCCCCAATGAAAACTCTGAAAGCAGTATGATTGTTTCTGAAACGCTGGCGAAAATTTATCTTGCCCAGGGAGAAATACCGGAAGCAATTGCAATTTATGAAAAGCTTAAAAAGAAAGAACCGGCAAAAGAAAATTATTTTTCTCAAAAAATTGCCGAGTTGAAATCGAAACTATAAAACATTGAACCTCGTTACAAAGATAATCGTAGTTCGGATTTCCAAATCAGAACTATTCTGCAAGTTACAGAGCTCAGGACTGGAATCCTGAGTTACAATATTTCTTTCTAATGAAAAACCTCCAGCCATTTAAAAAATTATCCAAAAATTTTTATACCCGGAATCTTCTTACAGTAGCTAAAGAGCTTCCTGGTAAAATATTAGTTAAGAAGGATGAAGATTTAATTCTTGCCGGCAGAATTATTGAAGTTGAAGCTTATGATGGCTTGATTGATGAAGCTGCGCATACATTTATTGGAAGAACAAAAAGAAATGAAATTATGTTTAATGAAGGCGGATATTTTTATGTTTACTTTACTTATGGTGCTCATTTTTGCTGTAACATTGTAACAGGAAAAAAAAATCACGGTACGGCTGTTTTAATCCGTGCAATAGAGCCTTTAACCGGAATTGAAAAGATGTCTTTAAATCGTTTTGGTAAAACTATTATTTCTGAAAAAGAAAAAATAAACTTAACCAATGGTCCTGGAAAAGTTTGCCAGGCATTTGGAATTACAAAAGAACATTATGGAATTGATTTAACAGGGAACAAAATTTTTCTTTTGGATAGACCAAAATTAAAAAGCGCACAAATAGTTACTTCCAAAAGAATTGGAATAAAAAAATCTGTTGAGCTCCCCTGGAGATTTTATTTAAAAGATAATCCTTATGTTTCTAAAAGATGATTAAACCAAAAGACCTGCTGATTGTAAGAACTGACCGGATAGGAGATGTAATACTTTCTCTTCCTTTAGCGGGAATTATTAAAAAACATTTCCCGGAATGTAAGGTAACTTTTTTAGTTAGAGATTACACAAAGGAACTTGTAGCAAATCACCCGTTTATTGATAATATTATTACTTTAAAGGAGGATAACGGAAAAGTTAGTATTAAGAATAATGTTGAAGAGATTAAAAAATATAATTTTGATTCAAGTATTATAGTTTATCCAACTTTTGCAACGGCTTTAATTATTTTTCTTGCGGGAGTAAAAAATAGAATTGGAACGGGTTACAGGTTGTATTCAATTCTTTTTAATGAAAAAATTTATGAACACAGGAAATATGCTGAAAAGCATGAACTTGAATTTAATGTTAACCTGTTGAAGAAATTTAATATTAATGAAAATGTTAATCCTTCAAATGTAAAGTTCGATCTTTTTACAAATCCCAAAAATGTTAAAAAAGTAAAAGAAGTTTTGAAGGAAAATAATATTGATCCAGAAAAACCGATTATTATTTTTCATCCCGGAAGCCTTGGCAGTTCAATTGATTTACCGATTGAAAAATTTAAAGAACTCATTCAAATGGTAAATGATAAAACCGGGTTTCAGATTATTCTTACGGGAAGTGAAAATGAAAAACAATTATGTGAGGGACTTGTTATAAATAACTCGGTTAAAAATTTTGCAGGCAACTTTTCTCTTTCCGAAATGATCAGCTTAATAAATTTATCTTCTGTTTTTATCTCAAATTCAACAGGACCAATACATATAGCGGCGGCATTAAATAAGAACACAATTGGTTTTTACCCAAAAATTTTAGCCTGTTCTGCCAAAAGATGGGGTCCTTACAGTGTAAAAGCAAAGGTTTTTACTCCTGAAACAAATTGTAAAAATTGTGACCGGGAACAGTGTAATGATCTCAATTGTATGAGCAGTATCAATGTAAAGAATGTATTTGTTGAAATTGAAAAAATTTATATGTTGAATACTAATAACGGAGAAATTAAGTGAGATTTCAAAAAGCTTTTATCCTTTTAACAGTTTTTGTTTTATCCACAAAGTTTGCAGAATATAATCTTGTAGCCCAGGATAATTTCCGGAAGATTGAGAATAAAGCTTTTAAAGAAGGAGAAAAATTAACCTTCGATGTTAAATATGGTTTTGTTACTGCAGGAATTGCTACAATGCATATCCAGAAAGTAAAAAGAATTTCAGGCAGGGATGCATATTTAATTGCGTTCGATGTTAATACTGTTCCGAGTTTTGACTGGGTTTATAAAGTCAGAGATCATTATGAAACTTATCTTGATGTAGAAGGGCTTTTTCCCTGGCGGTTTGAGCAGCATATAAGGGAAGGCAGCTACAGTCGCGATTTCTCAGCTTATTTTGATCAAAGAAAAAGAAAAGCAAAAACAAGTGCAGGAGAATATGACATTCCTTTATATGTTAATGATATTTTTTCCGCTTTTTATTTTGCGAGAACATTTGATTATTCTAATCTCAAAGTGAATGACCTGATTCCTATGAAGAATTTTTATAAAGATAAAGTTTATGATCTGAATGTTAAATATCTTGGTAAAGACAGGGTTTCAGTTGATGCAGGAACTTTCGATTGTATAGTTGTTGAACCTCTTGTGCAGGAAGGCGGGTTATTTAAAAGTGAAGGCAGCATTATTATCTGGTTAACGGATGACAATTTAAGAGTTCCTGTGAAGGTAAAAACAAAAGTTGTAGTTGGATCTATTGATGCAGAGCTTACAAATTATGAGGGGCTTGCGGGGAAGCTGACGTCGAAGAAATAAATAATAATGCAGTCATTACATCTCACAGTCAAATAGGAAATCTTTCCCCTTTTTTATATTTTCCACACACTTATGGAAGAACAAAACAATCAGGAAAATCCTCAGGAAGATAAAAATTTACAGGAAAATGAACCTCCTCAAAAGGATTCAATAACTCCAACTATTAATCCAATTGGTGCTGCATTTATTGGTCTTGCAGGAGGATTTTTTCTTTACCAGATAGTCGGCGGTTTAATTACCGTTTTAATATTCGGGATAAATGTTGAAAAAGCTCCCGTCAATTCTTTAAGACTTATGACTATGGCAGGTCAAATTCTTTTTATCCTTCTGCCGGCTTTGTTATTCAGCAAATGGTTTTACCAGAACCTATCTTCATATTCAGATTAAGAATTCCACACTGGAAAGAGATTCTTCTTTTTGTTGCGGGAATTATTATCCTAACGCCTCTTCTGCAAAGCTATCTCTACATTCAAAATTATTTAATAGATGAACTGGCTAAAGCTTCTTCTTTTGCCAGCAGCATAAAATCTTCACTTGATTCTTTGAATGATTTAGTGGAAAAAGCTTATGGAGATTTGATTTCAGCTTCAAATGTTTTTGAGGGTATACTCGTGGTGGTTGTTGTAGCACTAACTCCGGCTTTTTGTGAAGAATTTATGTTCCGGGGATTTATACAAAGAAGTTTTGAGTTTAAGCTCAAACCATTCTGGGCTGCCTTTTTAACTGCACTATTTTTTGCGTTATATCATTTTAATCCTTATGGAATTATTCCCTTAATGATGCTTGGATTTTATTTCGGATTTGCCGCCTACACGAGCAAATCAATTTTACTCCCGGTTCTTCTTCATTTCCTTAATAACTTTGCGGCAGTTATTTTATATTTTATTGTAGGAAATGATGAATTAATTAGCTCAGCACCCACGACTGATGTTGATATTAATTCTTCTGTAATTTCTTTTATTGGTTTGCTTATATTATTTGCTGGATTGGTTATTCTAATTAAAAGATATTATTCTAAAACAGTTAAACAGGAGGAGTGAAATGCCTATTTGCCCGAACTGCGGTTATGAATATGTTGAAGGAGTAACAATTTGTCCTGACTGTGAGACTCACCTAGTGGATGAATCTCTTTTTGTAAAACCAGAAGACTGGACAGAAGATAACTGGGAAGTTGTTTTTACTTCTAACAAAATTTATGAAGTTGAGATGTTAAAAGATAATCTTGAAAGCGCAGGTATTACTGCAACAATTCTCAATCAGCAGGACAGGAATTTTCCATCGCCCGGAGATTTTACAGTAATAAAACTCCTGGTTAGAAGAGAAGACTTATCTTCAGCATTAGAGTTTATTAAGGAATTAAATTCAGAAAATGATGAGAGGGAAGAAGAAAATTAATGTCTTTAAGCAATAATGCTACAAGAATAATAGTATCCATTTTTGCTATTCCCGTTATTTTAGCTGCTTGTTATTTTGGAGGAATTTATTTTTTACTTTTCACTTTGTTTATTGCTTCAGCTGCTTTTTATGAGTTTGTTCTTCTAGCCAGAAATAAAGGGGCTAATGCCAATTTATGGTTTGGCTTGGCTGCAATTATTCTTTTGATCATTAATCAATCACTGGTATACATAGATTTTTTTTCTTTCATTCTTGTTATTGTTTTTCTTTTAACACTTATTGAATTATTCAGGAATAAAGGCTCGGCAATTTTAAATATTGGAACAACATTGCTTGGGATTTTTTATATAGGATTATTTTCAGCAGCGCTTCTTTCATTAAGAGAATTTTATCCCCGCATAGATGAAATTTACTTAAGAGGCGGCTATCTTATCATTTCTATTTTTGGTGCAATATGGATTTGTGATTCTGCTGCGTATTACGGTGGAACTGCACTTGGTAAACATAAACTTTTCCCAAGAGTAAGCCCGAACAAAAGCTGGGAAGGAGCGATTTTCGGTTTTATTTTCGCTGTTATAACTACAGTTTTGGCTAAAATAATTGTTCTTAATTTCTTATCATGGAGTACTGTTTTTGCAATTGGAATTATTATAGGAATTTTCGGACAGATCGGCGATCTTATAGAATCTCTGATTAAAAGAGATGCCGAAGTTAAAGATTCATCCGGAATTATTCCCGGTCATGGCGGTATCTTCGATAGGTTTGATTCTCTGCTTTATACTGCCCCAATAATTCTTGTTTATTTAAAATACTTTGGAAGATAATTTGAGATCATCGGATAAAATAAGTTTAATTACACTTGGCTGTTCAAAAAATACAGTTGATTCAGAACGGCTTTTAAACCAGGTACGAGCAAATAATTTAAATATTACTGATGACCCAAACGATGCCGACACTGTTATTATTAATACTTGTGGATTTATAGAAGCAGCAAAAGAAGAATCAATTAATACAATTATTAATGCTGTGGCTCTTAAGAAGGAAGGAAGAATAAAAAAAATTTTGGTCGCGGGTTGTCTTTCTAAAAGATATAAAGATGATCTTATTAAAGAAATACCTGAAGTTGATAAATATTTTGGAACGGAAGATTATTCAGCAATTATTAAAGAGCTTGGCGGAGAATTAAAATATAATCTTCTTGGTGAAAGATTAATTACAACACCAAAACATTCTGCTTACCTAAAAATATCTGAGGGTTGTGATCATCCGTGTTCTTTTTGTGCAATTCCGTTAATGAGAGGAAAACATTCTTCAAAACCTATAGAAGACCTAGTTAAAGAAACCAAATTTCTTGCGGCACAGGGAACAAAAGAAATTGTTATTATTGCTCAGGATACAACAGACTACGGCAAAGATATTTATGGAAAGCAAAGTATTTCTCTTTTACTAAACAAGCTTAGTGAAGTTGATGGAATTGAATGGATTAGATTGATGTATGCTTATCCATCGCAATTTCCCGAAGATTTGATTGATGTTATTGCAAATAATGAAAAAGTTTGCAAATATATAGATGTACCTCTTCAGCATATTTCAGATAATGTTTTAAAATCAATGCGAAGAGGTGTAAATAAAAGAAGAACAATTGAACTTGTTAATAAGCTAAAAAATAAAATTCCCGGACTTGCTTTGCGTACAACTTTCATAATTGGATATCCTAATGAAACAGAAAAAGATTTTAATGAGCTTTACGATTTTGTTGAACAGGTTAAATTTGATAGGGTCGGAGCTTTTACATTTTCAGTAGAGGAAAACACTTCAAGTTTTATACTTGGAGATCCTGTTCCCGAAAAAGTTAAATCTGAAAGAAAAGATACTTTAATGGAAATACAAAAAGGAATTTCTCTTGCAAACAATGAATATTTCCTCAATAAGGAACTAAAGATATTGATTGATAGTATTGAAGGAGATTTTTACATTGGTCGTTCATACAGGGATGCACCCGAAGTTGATGGAGAAGTATTAATTCAGCTGAATGGTTCAAAATTAAAAGCGGGAAATTTCTGTATGGCAAAAATTTATGATTTTAACGAATATGATCTGTATGCAGAATTAATTTAAGGACCGAAAAATGAAAATGTTTAAATATTATATATTTTTATTTCTTTTTATTCAAACTGTCACCGCGCAGATTGAAAATGTATATGAAAAAAACCAGAGCAATACGCTTCCAAAATATTACCAGGATTTTCTCAATTTTGCGTCTGATCAGGAAGGTAAAACACGGCTGGATATTTTTATCCAGGTTCCATATACAGAAATTCAATTTGTAAAAAATTCCAGGAGCTTTAGTGCTTCTTATACAATTACGGTTTCCATTTTTGATGAGGAGAAAGAAAAGCTTCTTACTGAAAAATCCTGGAAAGAAAAAATTGATGCTAATGATTTTGAACAAACTATTTCAAAAAACAATTACAATCTAAGTCTTAAGTCATTTTATTTAACCCCCGAAACTTATTCTATAACAACTTCTGTTGAAGATGAGGATTCTCATAAAAAATATTCTTCTGAAAATCTTTATAAAGTAAGAGACCTTACTGATAAAATTTCTATAAGCGATATAATGCTTATCACCAAACAAACCCAGGTTGAGGGAAGCAATAAAATTCTGCCGAACGTTTCGAGAAATATTATTTCCAAGCAGGATGGAATTCCAATGTTTTTTGAAATTTATTCTGATAAACCATCCGATGTTAAAATTGATTTCGCAATAAAGGATGAAAAAGGAAACGGAGTTTATAAGGAAGATGTTGATAAACATATTGATACCGGGCGAACCCAGGTTATTTATACTTTAAAAGATACTTCACTTGATTTAGGCAATTACTTAATTGATGTAAACCTGCTTGATTCATCCGGTGAAAAGATTACAGAAGTAAATAAAACTTTTATTTCAAGATGGGTTGGAATTCCATCTGTTATAAGAGATCTGGATAAAGCTGTTGATCAACTGGTTTATATAGCCACTCCATCTGAAATAAATTATGTTGAAGATGCCGGAACACAAAAAGAAAAAATTGAGCGTTACCTTGAGTTCTGGAAGAAAAAGGATCCAACTCCCAATACTGAAGAAAATGAATTGTTTAACGAATACTACAGAAGAGTTGCTTATGCCAATGAGAATTTTTCTCATTATGTTGAAGGCTGGCGCTCGGACAGAGGAATGGTTTTTATAATTCTTGGGTCTCCTAATAATGTCGACCGGCATCCATTTGATCTTGAATCCAAGCCGTATGAAGTATGGCAGTATTACGAATTAAACCGTAGTTTTGTTTTTGTAGATGAAACCGGTTTTGGAGATTATCGACTGGTAACTCCTCTTTATGGCGATGACTTCAGGTACAGGAATTAAAATCTTGTAATTTTGCAATTTTGTAATTTAAATGATCCTCTCCGTAACATTGCATCCACTTCTGGAAAGAAGATTAACCTATACTCAAATTACTTCCGGTTCCAGCCATAGAAATCCGTTTGAAGAATTAAAACCCGGCGGAAAAGGAATTAATGTCTGCAGGCAGCTGAATAAATTCGGGATTAAAAATTTTGCATTTACTTTTCTTGGCGGCAATAATGGTAAAATAATTAAACATCTTCTTTCAGATGAAGGTATAGATTTTACTTTTGTTCAAACAAAAAATGAAACCAGATATTCTATAATCACTATTGACAAAAACAGGAGGGAAGCAACAACTTTTTTCGGACCCGATTATATTATTCTTCGAAATGAAGCTGAGGATTTAAAACATAAGCTTGAAAAAATGATAATGAATTGTGAAATAGTTATTTTTTCAGGAAGTTCACCCTGTAAAGAAACAGATTTTATTTTTCCTTTTGGTATTGAGATTGCAAATCGCTATGATAAAATTTCTGTATGTGATACTTACGGAAATCATTTAAAAAATTGCATTGAAAAGTCTCCAACCGTATTACACAATAATATTCCGGAATTGGAGAACTCTCTTAAACTTTCACTTAAAAATGAAAAAGAAAAATTAAATTTCCTTGATCATTTATATTCCAAGGGAATTAAACAGTCATTTATTACAAATGGAAAAGAAGATATTTATGCTTCAAATTTTGACTTCCATTACAAAGCGGAAAGCATTAAGATTGAGGAGACTGATGCAATAGGAAGCGGTGACTCTTTTGTTGCGGGTATAATTTATGGTTTATATAAAGATAAAACTTTTGAGGAATCACTTAAATTTGCCTCTGCGTCGGGTACTTTAAATGCACAAACTTTTGATGTTTGCAATGTCTCTTTTGATGAAGCTGAAAAATTATCTGAGCAAATCAGTATTTCCGCCATTGGGAAAAAAATAAAAACAATTGATGTTACCCCACGTTAATAAAATTATATTTTTTTCTTTTCTTTTTATTACAACAGTTTTTTCCCAGGCAATACAAACTTTTGAAATATCAGGGAATTCTTTGTTCCCGGATAATCAATACAGGCAATGGGCGGGAGTTTCAACAGGTGTCCGTATTTTCCCTGGAATTATGGATTCAATAAAAAATAAAATTGCACATCAGCTAAGCAGAAATGGATATTTTGATTTTAAATTTACATGATGACAGCCTTTCCTATTCTCCTGATTCTCAAAAAGTTTCAATCTATTTAAATATCTCTGAAGGACCTCCGACATATATAAGCAAAATAAATATAGCCGGTAAGGATTCACTTGAAGAAAGATTTACTGATTTATTTGATTACCAGAAGGGGCAGATATTTAACAAATATGAACTCGAAGAGAACATTTCAGAAACTCTTTCCTATCTTGAAAATAATGGTTATCCTTTTGCTAAAGTAATTGTAACTTCAGTGCAATTAAAAAAAATTGATGATGAGAACTTTGCAGATATTAACCTGGAAATTGATAAGGGAGGTAAAAGTACAATTGATAAAATTGAAATATCAGGAAATACATCCACAAAGGATTATGTTATAACAAGGGAATTAAGAGTTGACAGCGGAACTGTTTATTCTCAAAAACAAATTGACGAATACCCTGCAAGGTTAAACAGGTTAAGATTTTTTGAGCCGGTTACCGCACCGCAATTTTATTCTAATTCAAAAAACCAGGGAGTGCTTCTAATTAATGTTAAAGAAAAACAAACTAATAATTTTGATGGTATAATCGGGTACATCCCCCCCGCTAAAGAAAATGAAAAAGGATACATAACCGGACTTGTGAATATAAGTTTAAGGAATTTGTTTGGGACAGGCAGGGCAGCAGCAATTTTGTGGCAGCAGTTTGACAGGAATTCGCAAAACCTGGAATTGAAATATCTAGAACCCTGGATATTTAATTATCCGTTCAATGTTAACCTCGCACTTTTTCAGAGGAAACAGGATACAACTTATGTACAAAGAAGATTTAATGGTTCACTTGAATTTCTTGCAACCGAGGAAATTTCTGCTTCACTTCTTTTGGGAACAGAATCAATTATCCCGACAATTACAGAATCAGAAATATTTAAAGTTTTTAACTCAAGTATTTTAACAACAGGCTTAAATTTAAAAATAGATACACGAGATGATCCATATTCACCAACATCAGGCTTATATTTTTTAAATTCATATTCATTTAGCAGGAAAACCATTAACGGGCCCGTTCAGTTTATTACGCCGGGCTTACAAACTAAAATAAATCTTCAGCGTTTTACATTGGATTTTTTGTATTTCATAGAATTATTTTTAAGGCAGGTTGTTTCAACAGGTATTCACGGAAGAGAATTACGCGGTTCATTTTTTGAGAACAGCGATCTTTTCCGTTTAGGCGGTACCAACTCGTTAAGAGGTTACAGGGAGGATCAATTTCTTGGAGCTAGAATATTTTGGACAAACCTGGAATACCGTCTTCTTCTTACCAGAAGAACTTTTGTTTTTCTTTTTTTTGATACAGGTTATTATCTCCGTGAAGCTGATGTAGAAAGAAACATTTTAAAGACTGAAGAATTTCTTTATGGATATGGGTTAGGGTTAAATATTGAAACAGGTCTTGGAGTTTTGGGAGTAAGTTTTGCTCTTGGTAAAGGCGATTCCTTTTCAGATGGTAAAATTCATTTTGGATTAGTGAATGAATTTTGATGTTCTTACGGAACAGTAAGTGTTAATGAGGAAAGAAAAACTATTCCAACTGTTTATAAATTAAATCAAAATTATTCTAACTCAATTTCCATAAAAAATTGGGTTAGCAGATTTAAAAATAAATTCCTGCTCTTATTGCAAAGAAGCTTGCATCACCTAAGATTGCATATCTTAATGAAGCTTCAAAAATTGCAAATTGTGCAGCAATAAGTGGTGTAAATGCAACCTTATTTTCTGTTGCATCTGATTCACCGGTTGAAGTTTTTGTAGTTACGGTTACCCAGTAATTTCCAATCTCTGCACCTGCAGAAATAAAAGGGAAGACACTTATTCTTGCACCTGCGTTAACACCCCACATTGAAGGATTAAACTTAACAATACCGGCTTCTTTCTCAGAAAATTTCAGATATTCAACTGAACCCGTAACATCTACAATTGGTAACCCCAGCTTTACCATAAAAACTCCGCCGAATCCTGTACCGGCTATATTTGAAAAATCACCGGTTGGAGATACTGCCGTAACTGCAATACCACTTTGTAAAAGCTGGGCATTAGATATACAAGCAAAAAAGAAAATTATGAGAATTGTAAGTTGAAGTTTTTTCATTTTAATACCTTTATTTAAGAAAATTTCAATTCGTTAAACAATTTAATATTTAAATTTAACTTTTTATCTTTAATATATTTTGATTGATGTCATGTCCGGCTACTTTACTTTTGATTTAGTCTTATCTAAGTTTAACCATATTCTGAAATTTTAACATCAAAAGAATTTATTCTTTTATTTACATTTTTTTACTGATCCCTGATTTCTTTTCTACCGCATATCTTTTTCTTTATAACAGGTGGCAGCAAAGTTTTTTGATATTAAATCTTAAAGAAAAAATAATAAATAATATTAAATGAGGCTTTATGTGAGGTGAAACGAAATTCCATTACATAGCAATCTACATTTTGCTTCTTACAATTCTAGTTACAATAAGCAGTAGCGCACAAATTGTTATCAATTATAATATTAATACTAATGCTGGAACCGGAAATATAAGTCCGTTTATTTACGGTGCTAATGTGCTTCATAATTTCCCGGTCAGCTCTGTAAATAATTATTATCCTGGAATTCCTTCGAGAAGATTTGGAGGAGATAGAGTTACAGGATATAATTGGGAAAATAATTTTTCAAATGGAGGAAGTTATGTCTGCGATCCCGGGCATCCGGGTGATCTTGATTTCTGTAATCCAAATGATGATGCCCTTCCTTTTTTTCATCAGCTCGCCGTGAATGATTACCAAAAAGCAGGTGAAGTCCTCAAGGCATTTCATAATATATCTGTAGATAATCAATCATATTCTTTAATACAGCTGCCTATGGCTGGTTATGTTTCCCGTGATGGTGATGGCTATGTAACAATTGCTCAATCTGCACCATCATTTAGATGGGTAAATGTTGTGAATGAAAAAGGAAGTCCGTTTTCATTAACGCCAAATCAAAACGACGACAATATGTATGTGGATGAAGAAATAAATTTTCTATTGCAGACTTATGGCAGTTCATCTTCACCAAATGGTGTTAAAGGTTATGAAATGGATAACGAACCTGATATCTGGTACGCAGATGGTGAACAGGGAGGAGCTGAAACGGGTACTCATCCGAGATTATTTCCTCAACCATTACGTGTTGATGTTTTTCTTGCAAAGACTTATGAAATGGCGAAAACAATAAAACGTATGGATGCAGCTGCCGAAACATTTGGACCTGCTTTTGCTAACTATGCCGGTTATTTTAATCTTCATTTTGCCCCTGATTGGGGAAACTACTCAGGAACGTATCCGCGGTTTGTTGAAACATATCTTGCAAAGATGAATGAATATTCCCAGGCAGAAAATAAACGGCTTCTTGATGTATTTACTTTGCACTGGTATTCCCAGGAAGATGGCGTTGATGGTGATTTAACAACACCGGATGTGGTTCAAAGAAGATTACAGGCACCCCGTTCTTTGTGGGATGATACTTATGTTGAAAACAGCTGGATCACCCAATTTGTTACAAACAATCAGCCGATACGTCAAATTCCTGATCTCCAGGAGGCGATTGATAATTATTTTCCGGGAACAAAAATTGGATTTACAGAATGGCGTTTTGGAACAGGTGATAATATAAGCACAGGCATTTCAACTGCAGACGCTCTAGGCATTTTTGGGAAATATGATGTTTACTTTGCAACATTCTTTGAAAAACTTCAGGGGTATGTGAAGAGTTCATTTTTACTTTACCGTAATTTTGATGGAAATGGTGGGAGATTCGGCAATAAAAAAATATTTTCTTCTTCAGATAATATTGAGAAGACTTCCATATATGCATCTCTTAACGATAGTAATTCCGAGATGCATCTCATCGTTCTTAACAAAACAAATCAAACTATTGAAGGACACTTTGCAGTTGACAGTGATATTATTTATAGACCTGAAGTTAAAGCTTTTAGTTTCTCTGACGGGAACCCTGATATAAGTTCTTCCGGAACTTCAAGTATAGTTAATGCAAATCAATTTATATATAATATTCCCCCGCTTTCTGCTTATCATTTTGTTTTATCGAATTCAGCGTCAAATGTAATTAAAGAAAACGGTTCACCTCAAAATTTTTCTTTAAACCAAAATTATCCAAATCCATTTAATCCCTCTACAAAAATAGAATTTTCAATTCCTGAATTATCCTTTGTAAGCATCAAACTTTATAATCTTTTAGGTGAAGAAATAAAAACACTTGTGAATGAAGAAAAAGAAAAAGGAAATTATTCAATCAATTTTTCAGGGGAAGATTTGCCAAGTGGAGTTTATTTTTACAAGTTGGAGGTAAATTCAGTAAGCGGATCGAATAATTTTAGTGATATAAAAAAAATGGTTCTGCTTAAATAAAATTTATTGGATGTAAAGCTGTTGTTTATTTCCTATTAAATTTGATTTGACATAAATTTAACATTGGAATTAATATCAGTATATGTCGCCTTTTAAAAAAATTCTTTTATACATCAAAATCTCACGACCACTAAATGCATTAATTACTTTTCTTGTAATTATAGTTGCTTCAATCATAAGTATAACAGAAAATTATTTTATCTTAAAAATAATTCTGGCAGGAATTTCCGGTGCAATTACTGCTTCTGCCGGTAATGTTATAAATGATTATTATGATATTAATATTGATAAGATAAATCGCCCAAACAGAATCCTGCCGAAAGGATACCTTACTTTAAAGGAAGCACTAATATTTTATTTCTTCTTAACTGTCTCAGCAATAATAATTTCAGCATTTATTAATCTTCATAGCATTATTTGAAGTTTTTTTTGCGTCCAGTTCTTTTATTTTTTTATTCCTATAAAATTAAAAAAATTCCTCTCCTGGGAAATTTGATTATTGCATTTCTTACAGGGTTTGCTTTTATATATGGAGCAATTGCTGTTAATAATGTAAGAGCAGCTTTTATTCCCGCAGTGTTTGCGTTTTTAATTAACTTTATAAGAGAGATAATTAAAGATATGGAGGATGTTGAAGGCGATAAGAGACTTGGAGTATTTACTTATCCCATATTATTTGGTTTTAAAAAAGCAAAAAGGATGGTTATTACTTATAACCACTGGTTTAATAATTTTAACAATGTATCCGTTTGTATATAATCTTTATGCGATCGAATATTTTATTGTAGTTATGGCAATTGTAAATCCTTTTTTGATTTACATAGTTAAATCTTTATTTGAAGATGATTCAGTAAAAAATTTGAATAAATTAAGTAATCTTTTAAAATTGGATATGTTATTTGGACTCACAGCAATTTTTCTTGGCAGATAAACAAAGTGAATAAATTTGACAGAAACTTTCTTACAGAAAAAATAAAATTAATTGCAGGCACCGATGAAGTTGGGAGAGGTCCATTAGCAGGTCCTGTTGTTGCTGCATCTGTAATCTTTCCGGAAAATATTAGGATCAATGGTGTTAAAGATTCAAAACTTTTAACTGAGGATGAAAGAGAAAAATTGCTTCCTAAAATTATGAGTAAAGCATTAAGCTGTTCAGTTGCTGTTGTATCTCACATAGAAATAGACCGGATTAATATTTTACAGGCTTCTTTGCTTGCCATGTCAATCGCAATAAAAAGATTAAAAATAAAACCGGAATTAATTTTAATTGACGGCAACAAAACATTCATTTCGGAAATACCCTGCATCCCTATAATAGATGGAGATGCAAAATCTTTTTCAATTGCTGCCGCTTCTATTATTGCTAAAGTTGCCAGGGACCGGATTATGAAAAGATTATCACCTCGTTTTCCGGAATATCTCTGGTGTAACAACAAAGGGTATGCAACACCTGAACATATTTAATGCGATAAAAACTTATGGTCCCTGTCATTTTCATCGTAGAACATTTCTATCAAAAATTCTCTATGAGCAAACGGAGTTTGAGTTTGATCCTGTTGCTGGCGATGAGCTATTAATAATTAAATAAAATCTTATGACAAAAATAACAAAGGAGTTTGGTGACGAAGGTGAAGATATTGCGGCTGATCTTCTTTTAAAAAAGGGATACGAAATAATAGAACGCAACTACAGGTTCGGAAAAGGGGAGATTGATATTATTGCAAAGGATCCTGAAACAGGTTTCACAGTTTTTGTAGAGGTTAAATCAAAAAAAAATCTTGAATTTGGTGATCCGGTTTATTCCGTTACTAAAAATAAAATGAAGCAGATTAAAAGGATGGCTGAGCTTTATCTCTATGATAAAGAGATTGCAGAATTAAACTGCAGGTTTGATGTGATTACAGTTTTGCTAAAAGGAAATCAAAAACCTGTAATTGAACACTATGTAAATGCATTTAGTTAATATTATTCCTGATTTTTATAGACACCTTCTTTCAAAAAATTTTATTGTTAAATAACACATAATAAACTTAAATACTTAACTTTGCCCTTGAACTTGCTCTTGCTCTTCTTGCAATCTTTTTTTAAGAAGCTTTTTTTAGTATTTTTTCTTTAAGATGATTCACTTTTCATATTCAATCAATGGAAACTTTGATAAAAGATAAAGAAAATCCTGTCTCTTTTAGTAAAACGCTTACAAATTTTTTTGAAACTATTGCCGGTCTTTCAACTTTTTCAATTAGATTTTTTAAAGATGCATTTTTGCCGCCTTATGAAATAGGTGAAATTAAAAAACATATAGATGAACTTGGTATTAAAACTATGCCGATTGTTACGGTTACCGGTTTTATTATTGGACTTGTAATTGCACTTCAATCTCAACCTATTATGAAAAAATTCGGAGCAGAATCATTTCTGCCGGGCATGGTTGCTCTTTCTGTTGTAAGGGAATTGGGTCCTGTTATTACAGCTTTAATTTTTGCAGGAAGAGTAAGTTCAGGTATTGGAGCTGAACTGGGTTCAATGAGAGTTACAGAGCAGATTGATGCAATGGAAGTTTCTGCTGTTAATCCGTACAAATATCTTGTTGTGACAAGAATACTTGCTTGTACTTTAATAATGCCATTGCTTACGCTCTATGTAGATTTTCTGGCGATCTTAGGCGGTTTCCTTGCAATTGCTTTATCCGAAGGTTCAAGCTTTCAGCTTTATATAAATGCTGTTTTTAAATCTCTCGAATTTACTGACCTGATTCCGGGAGTTGCTAAGACATTAGTCTTTGGTTTTATTGTTGGAACCGTTGGTTCTTATAAAGGTTATAATGCAGATAACGGAACTGTTGGAGTTGGTAAAGCTTCAACAAGCTCAGTTGTTATGGCTTCACTATTAATTTTACTTACAGATATGGTTTTAGTAAAAATAACTGTATGGTTATGGCCAACTTAATGGTTGAAGTTAAAAATCTCAGCAAAGCCTTTGGTGATCATATAGTGCTCGATGATATTTCTTTTAATATTGAAGAAGGTGTTAATTTTGTCGTCTTTGGTAAAAGCGGAAGCGGTAAGAGTGTTTTGCTTAAATGTATGGTTGGGCTGTTAGAACCCGATAAGGGTGACATTATTATTAATGGTAAAAATGTAGCAAATCTTTCGGTTGAAGAAATGAACGAAGTCAGGAAAAAAATGGGTTTTCTTTTCCAGGGATCAGCACTTTATGATTCAATGTCGGTTAGGGAAAACCTGGAATTTCCACTTATAAGGAATTTTAATTTTTCTTCAAATGAATTGGAAAAAAAAGTTAAAGACGTACTTGAAAAAGTTGGACTATCTGAAGCTATTGATAAAAAACCTTCCGAACTTTCCGGGGGTATGAAGAAAAGAGTTGGGCTTGCAAGAACAATTATTACCCAGCCTGATTTAATTTTATATGATGAACCCACAACCGGTCTTGATCCAATTACGACAAAAGAAATAAGCCAGCTTATTGTTGAATTACAAAAAGATCTAAATGTTACATCTATTGTTGTTACACATGATTTGATCTGCGCAAAAATAGTGTCAGATAGGTCCATTGTTTTAAAAGATGGCAAGATTTGTTATGAAGGCAAGATAAAAGGACTTGAAAAAGCAGATGATCCTTTCCTAAAAGATTTTTTCAGCAGCGAAATAGTTGATGCCGAAGCAGGCTTGCCTGCCGGCAGGCAGGAGTAAAATAATGGCAAAAAAATATTCTTCAGTTAAGATAGGTATTTTTATTTTCCTGGCGGTGGCAATTTTAACCCTTGCAATTTTTATGCTTGGAGATAAGGATGCTCTATTCAGCTCAACATTCCAGGTAAGAGCCTATTTCCATGATATACAGGGTTTAAAGAGCGGGGCAATAGTAAGACTCAGTGGAATTGATGTGGGAACAGTTACTGATGTTGAAATTGTTAATGATACATCCGCACGTGTTGAAGTTAAAATGGATATTAAAAATGAATTTTTCCAGTTTATTAAAACTGATACACAAGCTTCTATAGAAACGGAGGGATTAGTTGGTAATAAAGTTGTTGTGCTTAAAATGGGTTCCAGTGCAGCAGATGAAGTTAAAGACGGCGGAATAATTAAATCAAAAGAACCGGTAGGTTTTGCACAGGTTATTGAAGAGACCCAGGGGATAATGGAATACACAAAAGAAATGACAAAAGATCTTTCTGAAATTGTTGGGCGGGTAAACAGGGGTGAAGGTTCAATTGGAAAGCTTTTAGTCGATGAACAACTTTATAAAGATGCCACCGGGCTTACGAAACGCGCTGATGAGAGTTTGCAGGAAATTACAAATGAGATTAAAGGTTTAACAACCCTTTTTGACAAACTCGGTTCCGGGGTAGAATCTGTTGTGGGTAATGTAAATGCAGTAGTTAATGACCTCGATACAATTATTGCTGGAGTTAAACAGGGTAAAGGGGCTTTGGGTTCTTTATTAGTTGATGGTTCCGGTTTCGATTCAACTTTTAAAAGCGCTGTAAGCAATATTGAAAAGACAACTTATGATGCGCGCCTTGCAGCATCACGCCTTGCTGAAAATATGGAAGCGCTAAAGCATAACTGGTTATTCAAAAGCTATTTTGAAGATAGAGGTTACTGGGATAAAGCCGAGTATGAAGATGAGATGGAAACAAAGATGAATGAACTTAATGAAAAAATAAAAATGCTCGATGAAAGAATTGAAACTTTAAAAGCTCTTGGGAATAAGACTGAATAATTTTTAACTAATCTTTTTTATTACTTTTTCAACTCTTTTACGTTTAGTCTCTTTTTCAATGTCATCCAGGCGAGAGGTAAGCGTTTTAATAAAAAGTGTTTTGTTTTTTTCATTAATTATTAGTATTGCTTTCTCAGCATACATTGGTAATTGATTTGTCGGGCTATTAAGCAATTGTTCATTTAACAATGAAAACGCATCCTCTGAATATTGTTTTATCGAACATAATTTAATTAAGATACTTATTCCATAATCTTTAGTAATTACAGAACCCTTATCTGCTGCGGCAATGATTTTTGAAAGCGCCGAATAAATTATTTCCGGATTTTCAAGTGTTATTGTGTTAATTGCTGTCATTGCCCCCCATTGAAGCCGGTTATTTTTGTTATCGAGCAATGTGATAAAATCTTTTGCATATTCGGCTATCAGAGAAGGTTCCCGCTCTCCGATTTCATATAGAACTTTTATACAATCGTTCTGAATATCTTTACTTTTATTATCAAGATTCTCAACGAGCTCTTTGACCGCCTTTTTATCTTTTTTGTTTACAATTTGTTTTGCCAATTCCTGGTTTGGCACCTCGTCTCTGTGGTTAAGCGAAGAAGCTAATTTATTTATAACGCTCATTTGTTTTCCTGCTCTTAAATATGTTTTATTAATAAAGGAACCCGGATTTATTTTTCTCCAAAAACTATTTTAAACCCGTTGCAATCTAAAATTGAAAATTCAACATTGCCATAAACTCTTTGAGTAAGGGTCTCAATTATATTTACCTTTTTTTCCTTAAGTTCATTAAAAAGTGATTTGATTTCAGAAACCCATAAGTAAATATCAAATCCTGCTTTTCTTAACTCAACATTTGAAGTTTGTACTTTTTCTGAATCACCTTTACCGAAATGAATTTGAATGCCATCTCTTTGCACCATTGCATAAACAGGAGGATCTAAGAAATAATCAATTATTTCAAAGCCGAGAAAATCTCTATAATATACTGCTGTTTTTACAACATCTTTAACAACTAATTGTGTTGTAACTCCATTTATCATTTAGCTTCCCTGTTCGTTATTTATAATTCTTTAATTTCTACATTTCGGAAATCTATCGGATAACCTTCATACATCAGCAGAATCCTTCCTTCCGAAACAGAAGGTTCACTTCCTTCGTTAACTAATTTACCATTAAGCTCTTGTTTAATTTTACTATATAAAAATGTAACAACTAATATATTCCATTCTCCGGCGGGTTTTTCTGAATCCTCAAAACGTTTAACTGTAACGCTTCTGCCCGGTTCTGTTTTTTACCCTTTATCTTAAGGGTCACTTCATGAAGCAAAATAAAATCTCCGGTAGCACTTTCTTTAATCTGGAACTGAATACCCGTTGACCATGAAGTATCCGCGGTTTCTAAAGGAACTAAGTACATTACACTGCTGTTTTTTGAATTATTTTTTTTGACAAAAGTCGTATCGGTATTCCATCTGAACTCAACTGTTAACTGAAAATTATGAAATGATTGATCCGACATCAGGTAACCGGCTTTGTTACCATATAATCGAATAATGTGATCTTCAACTGTAAAAAGTTAGGAGGCATTAATATTTTTCCCCGATTCCTGCTCGTAAGCATACCATCCTTCCCGATTTTTTCCGTTAAAAAGTTGAATAGTTGTTTGAGCAAAAGTAAGTAAAGGAAATAATGCTAATGCGATAAGTAGTAAATGGTAGAAGCAATTCATAATGATAAATATATAATCAGATAAAAAATAATAAAAGCTTGGCAGAACGGCAGAGTTTTATTTTTCTCTAAATAGTCGAGTTATGGTTTTCCGTAAGAAATTTAGCTATATGGAACATAACCTTTATATCCTATAGCTTTAGCAAAGCTGCCGATAACGATTGCGATAAAATTTTGTACAAAGGTAGGTGGACCGGAAATAAACTGGAGTCCCCGAAATTCATTCATCATTGCCGCGAATTGAAGAAAGTTTTTAGGGAGCCCATTTTTACCTGCTTTACCTTGATGACCAATAGCAAAAAAAGTTTCTAGAAAAAACTCAGTTCTTAATGCAGGACGAAATTCTACTTGCATTAAAAGATCTTTAGTGCCGGTTTGTTGAAACGTATGTCTAACATTTGGGGGAACGGACATTGTGTCTCCCCCTTTACCAATTACTTCTTTCCCATCGATTTTAAACTTTGCCTCTCCATCTAAAATATGAAATGTTTCTGTTTGAAAAGGATGAAAATGTTCGGGAGGCGGCAAAGCACCTACTTTTGCGCTCCCCTCATATCTTAAAAACTCTCCTTTAGTTTCCTCGGCAGTGTTTAAGAATTTTATTTTGTTCCCGAGACCTGGATGTTCAATGATTTGATTTTTATAAGCCATTATGATGAGGTGAAATAATTGCTATCTTAGAAATACTTTTTAGCAATATTGCATATATTTTTCTTAAATGCTAATAGAGGAATAATTAAAATAATATTTTCTTGGTGTTTAGGAAAACTAAGTCTTAAAGGTTTACCTTCTTATTTCATTTCCTTTTCAAAGCACACACTATTTTCAACTCCTGCATACTGCCCGTAGTTTGGAATAGATTTATATCCGTTCTTGTTATAAAGTGCGATTGCCTCCGGTTGCTTTTTACCCGTTTCTAAAATACATTTTTCACAAGATAATTCTTTAACCCATTTTTCTAATTCATTTAAAACTTTAGTTGCAATTCCTTTTCCTCGAAACTCCGGCAAAGTATACATTCTTTTAATTTCCATTGTACTAGGAGAGTATTCTTTTATTGCACCGCAGCTTACAGGTTTGTCATCTTCGTAAGCGACAACTGCATATTTTATTTTATCAATCTTATTGTATTGTGCATAGAAAGGATGATCCTCACCATCTCTTATTGCAAGATCTGCATCAAGCAGTTTTACGAGTGAAATGAAGTCGGGATTATCGGAATTAGTTCTGACTGTTTTTATCATATTCAGAAAACGATTTATTGAACTGCTCTACGTTTTTAATGACGCATCTATCATTCTCTTCAGAACTTTTATATCGATATCATCCAACTTATTTATGTAAAGGCAGCCAACACCAGTCTTATGCTTGCCGAGCTTTTTAAGAGCAGAAGAATGCTCCTTGATATTCATACTAATGTATAACGATAGATTTGCTTTACGGGGAGAGAAACCTATCCTGAACCATTCAACTTCTCTATCAGTGGCAGGGCTTTTATATCTTTTATTACCAAAACCGATGATTGAGCTGCCCCAGATTTTCGGCTCTTCCCCGGTTGCTTTTTTCATCATTTCTAAAATCACAAAACAGTCTCTGCGCTTTTGTTCATCCTTAACATTATTAATAAAATCCTCTACGCTTACAGAGGTTGGTTTTGTTTTTATTTCTGCCAGTTTTGATTTTTTTTCAGCCATTTGAAATTATTATTTGTTTGAAATTGGGTTTCGGATAATAAAATTCTTTACTGTCGTCCGAAGTCGCATCAAAGTTCTTTCAAACGATTTATACAGACCTATCCACGCAAAAGTGTCAGGAAGTTTTTCCTGTGCCGGTATTGTCGGATAGACTTCAATAATTTTTATTCCGTTTTCTTTGGTGAGTCAAAGACAGGTTCCCATAGTTCAATCTTGTTGCCTTCTGAGTCCATAATATGTATAAATTTTCCAAAGTCGTAAGTCGCAATGCTGTCAAGTATGGTTACTCCGTTTTCTTTGAGTTTGTTTACAAGTCCTTCAATATTCTGAACCTGGTAATTAATCATAAAATCTTTTTTGGATGGGGAAAAATATTCATCTCCTTTTTTGAAAGGCTTCCATTGAAGAGAGTTTATCTCGTCAGGTCTGTTAACGTTTCTGGATTCAAAACTCGAAGAACCCCATTCATTGATTTCAATCCCTAAATTTTTAGTATACCATTCTTTCGTTTCCTTAGGATTGTCTGAATAAAAGAAAACGCCGCCGATTCCTGTTACTTTTGGTGTTGTGTCAGCAGGTGCAGTTGATTTGCCTGTTTGATTTTTTTGGTCTTCCATATTATTTGTTTTATTAGTTGTTGAATTACAGCTTGCAAGAAGTGTTGCAAGCCAAATTATTGTTAATAATCTTTTCATCATGGGAATTGATTAATATTTGTGCCAATTCTGCACTTTTTTTGACCACAAATATATGTAATCTATACTTAGTTCAAAATCTCCATCCTGTTCTATTTTCTATTCATAGATGTTTTGCACTATTGTTTTATCAAGGCTGCCACTACAAAATTTTTTATGCAATTTTTGCACATAACCTTCTTTAGAAACAATATCAATCTTTGAGAAAAAATAAAATCTGGTTACTAAAATGTTTATTTGTTTTTCCCCTCATTTCTTACCCAATTCATTATTATTTTAAAGGTTCAGTTTTTCAAATCTTAGCAAATAATTATTTATGCCTGAAAAGAGAAATAATCATAAAGACTTGCCTGCCGGGGCAGGAAAGAAAATAATTGTTAAAGGTGCAAGAGAGCATAATTTAAAGAACCTCACTTTTGAAATTCCACGCAACAAGCTTATTGTATTTACAGGTGTAAGCGGGAGCGGCAAATCTTCACTTGTCTTCGATACGATTTATGCAGAAGGGCAAAGAAGATATGTTGAAAGTCTGTCAGCTTATGCACGACAGTTTTTAGAAAGAATGAACAAACCTGATGTTGATTTTATACAAGGAATTAGTCCGGCAGTTGCAATCGAACAGAAAACCGGTGGACGCAATACACGTTCTACAGTTGGTACTACAACAGAAATTTACGATTATCTTCGTCTTCTTTATGCAAGAGTTGGAAAAACAATCTGTTTTCAATGCGGCAAAGAAGTTAAGAAAGCAACTACAACAACCGTAACCCAATGGCTTGCAGAACAGCCGGAAGGATCAAAGTTTTATTTAGGATTTCCTCTTCACTCACACGAAGGTACTACGGTAAAACAGGAAGTTGATCTTTTAAAGAAGCGGGGATTCTTCAGGTTATTCATTAGTGAAAAACTTGTTGACCTGAATGAAGATGAAGTTAAGCTTCCTAAAAATAAAAAAGATATTAAAGTTGTAGTTGAAAGATTTAAAATCACTAAAGATATCCGCGAGAAGCTTGCGGATTCAATTGAAGTTACATTTAAAGAAGGTGAGAACAGGCTTGTTCTAATTAATGCCGATACAAATGAGATAAAAGATTTCAACAAATTTTATGAATGCTGCGGAATAAGATACGAAGAACCTGAGCCGAGATTTTTTTCTTTCAATAATCCTTTTGGCGCATGTCCCGTTTGCCAGGGATTCAGCAAGACGATAGGTATTGATATGAATCTTGTTGTGCCAAATCCGAATTTAAGTTTAATGGATGGTGCAATTGCTCCATTCAGAACACCAAAGTTCAGTCATTATCTTCGCGATCTTATTCAGAACTCAAAACAATTTGGAATTCCAATTCATATTCCTTTCAAAGAATTAAGTGCGCAACAGGTCTCTTTAATTAGAAAAGGCTTTGGTTCATTTAAAGGAATAGATAAATTTTTTGAAAAGCTTGAAGAAAAAACTTACAAGATGCACATCCGTGTTTTGTTGAGCCGTTACAGGGGATATACAACCTGTTCAGCCTGTAAAGGATCTCGCTTAAGAAGAGAAGCTTTGCAGGTTAAGATTGCGGACAAATCAATCTATGATGTTGTTCAACTTCCGATTGATCAATCATTAAAGTTTTTTGAAGATATTACATTGTCTGAATATGATATGCTGGTTGCCGAAAGAGTTTTAAAAGAGATTATTAAACGCCTCACTTTTTTAAAGAATGTAGGAATTGGATATCTCACACTTGAAAGATTAAGCAGCACTTTATCAGGTGGGGAAACGCAAAGAATTAATCTTGCAACCTCTCTTGGTTCTTCTTTGGTAGGAACACTTTATGTTCTTGACGAACCGAGCATCGGACTTCATCCGAGAGATAATCTTAAGCTGATAAATATTTTAAAAAATCTTAGAGATATTGGAAATACCGTAATAGTAGTTGAACACGATCCTGAAATGATGAAGCACGCTGATATTTTATTTGATATGGGACCAAAAGCCGGAATAAACGGCGGAGATATAATTGCAAGAGGTACGTATGATGAAGTAATGAAAAACCCCGATTCACTCACAGGAAAATATCTTTCCGGAAAAATAAAAATACCTGTTCCTAAAAAGCGAAAGACTCAAAGCACAAAAGAAGTTGTCATAACCGGTGCATCAGAAAATAATCTTAAAAATATTAATGTTAATATTCCTCTCAATAAATTTGTAGTAATAACAGGTGTAAGCGGTTCAGGAAAGAGCACGCTTATTCATGATATTTTATTCGGCGGTATTGCAAAGTATTTTGGTTTTGCTCCTTCAAAAGTTGGAAAGTTTGAAGATATAAGAGGCGGGCAATTCATTGATGACATTGTTATTGTTGATCAATCTCCCATTGGCAAAACTCCAAGATCAAATCCTATCAGCTACATAAAAGCATTTGAAATTATCAGGGATATTTTTGCATCAACTCACCAGGCAAAAGCAAGAGGATATAAGCCGGGATATTTTTCATTCAATGTTCCCGGCGGCAGATGTGAAACCTGCCAGGGGGACGGCTTTATAAAAGTTGAAATGCAGTTTCTTGCAGATCTTTATCTAGAATGCGAAGACTGCAATGGAACCCGTTTTAAAAAAGAGATTCGTGAAATAACTTACCGTGGTAAAAATCTAGTTGAAGTTCTTGATATGACGGTTGATGAAGCTGTTGAATTCTTCCAGGGAAATGAAAAACTGGCAAAACTTCTTCAGATACTTAAAGATGTCGGGCTTGGTTATATAAAACTTGGTCAGCCTTCAAATACACTTTCAGGCGGCGAGGCACAGAGAATAAAACTTGCTTCACACTTAACTGCCCAAAGAGAAAAAAAACATACGCTATTTATTTTTGATGAGCCGACAACCGGACTTCATTTTGATGATATATCAAAACTGCTTAATTGTTTTAACCTTCTTCTGGAAAGAAATAATTCCGTTGTAATAATTGAACATAATCTTGAAGTGATTAAATGTGCTGATCATATAATTGATCTTGGTCCTGAGGCGGGAGATAAAGGCGGCGAAATTGTTGCTGAAGGAACTCCAGAAGAAATTGCAGCGAATGAAAATTCCTGGACCGGGAAGTTTTTAAAGGAGTATCTGGATTGAATTTGAGGGTATAATGGTATAAGGAATTGCATATTGAGAGTTGAACATTGAATATTGAAAATTCAATTCTCAATGAACAATACTCAACAATCAATTTTCAATTATTGTGAATAAAACAACACGAAAACATTTTCCAATTCACGGCTGGATAGGATTACTTCTTATTATTCTTTTCTGGATTTTAAACTGGTCCCTGGATGGTTTAAGAACTCAATGGGGATTTTTCCCTTTATGGCTCGGATATGCATTATTTGTTGATGCTTTAGTTCTTGTTCGAAAAGGAACTTCATTATTAGAAAGAAGCCGCACGCTTTACGTAAGTTTATTTTTAATTTCTATGCCTGCCTGGTGGGTCTTTGAACTTTATAACCTGAAAACACAAAACTGGTTTTATGATGGTCATCAGTATTTTTCAAATATAGAATATTTCCTCTTTTCATCACTAAGCTTTTCTACAGTAATGCCTGCCGTCTTTGGAACTGCAGAATTAACAGGAACTTTTAAATGGATAAAAAATATTCCAGTACATAAAAAAATAATTCTCAATAATAAAACATTATTAATATTTTTTGGCAGCGGAATCCTAATTTTATTATTGATAATTCTTTTTCCTAAAGTTTTTTATCCATTTGTATGGGTATCAATTTTTCTTTTGATTGAACCATTAAATGCAAAGTTGGGAAACAAATCTATTCTAAAATATATATCTGCCGGTGAATGGAGTCCATTGTTTGCACTTGCTTTAGGAGGTTTGATTTGCGGTTTTTTCTGGGAGATGTGGAATTATTTTTCCTATCCAAAATGGAAATATTATCTGCCGGGAGTAAATATACTTCACATTTTCGAAATGCCTTTGCCGGGTTATATCGGCTATCTTCCATTTCCGTTTGAATTATTTGCTATTTATTATTTTCTACTGGGGTTTTTCAAATCCAAAAAAGCATTTGATTATTTTCAGCTTTAATAAATTTTATAACGATCGTTCTATTTAATTAAAAATATTTTCTATAAATTCCCTATTAAATAAACGACATTATTACCTTAAAATATTCTTTAACAAAACTAAGGAGTAAAACAATTTTCAGCCTGGAAGAAAAAAAGATTTCAGCGAGCAATGAAAAAGTAGTTTTTGGAGAAATTACTGTTAATGCCGGTATTATTGATGTATGGAATGCATGGACAACTATTGAAGGAATAAAATCTTTTTTTGCTCCTGATGCAAGAGTTGAATTAAAAACCGGCGGGAAGTATGAAATACTTTTTTCATCAAATGAAGAAAACGGCAAAAAAGGAACTGAAGGCTGTGTAATAATGGCTGTTGAAAAAAATAAAATGCTGACCTTTTCATGGAATTCACCGCCCGAACTACCAGTTATAAGAGAACAAAAAACATTTGTAATTATAAGATTTATTGAACTTGATAAAAACCATACACAGGTTAATCTAACTCATATCGGATGGGGAGAAGGTAGCCAGTGGACAGAAGCTTTTGATTATTTTAAAAGAGCTTGGCTTAAAGTTGTTCTTCCAAGGTTAAAATATTGCTTTGATGTCGGACCTGTTGACTGGAGCAATCCCCCAACGTTCAATTAATCTTCTTTAATATATTTATGGCTTGGTTAATATTATTTATTGCAGGACTGTTTGAAGTTGCCTGGGCAATCGGGCTTAAATTCTCCGATGGATTTTCAAAATTATGGTGGAGTGTATTTACCGTTTTCTGCATTTTAATTAGCATGGGTTTGCTTGCTTATTCATTAAAATATTTACCTGTAGGAACTGCGTATGCTGTATGGACAGGAATTGGTGCAGTTGGCACCGCAATACTTGGAATTATTCTTTTTAATGAATCAAGAGAATTGGTGAGAATATTTTTTATCTTTTTAATTATCGTAGGTATAGTTGGATTGAAAATTTTTTCAGGAAATGTAGATGGCTAAAAAAAGCGCCGGACTGTTGATGTTCATAAATAAAAAATCAGATTTAAAAATATTTTTAGTTCATCCAGGCGGACCTTATTTTTTAAAAAAAGATGGAGGAGCGTGGAGTATTCCGAAAGGTCAGATTGAAGAGAATGAAGATAATCTTGCCACTGCTATTAGAGAATTTGAAGAAGAAACTGGTTTAAAACCTTCAGGGGATTTTATTCCACTTGGAGATATTACAATGAAAAGCGGGAAGATAGTTTATGCCTGGGCTTTTGAAGGTAAGGAGGATGTTAAGTTTTTGTACAAGAGTAATTTATTTGAAATGGAATGGCCGCCAAAATCGGGGAAAAGAGAAAATTTTCCCGAAGTGGATAAATTTGAATTCTTTTCTGTTAATGAAGCAAGGAAGAAAATTAATTCATCCCAGGTTCCATTCATTGACAAGCTTATAGATTATTTAACCAATAAGGATAGTAAAAAAATTTAACCGATTATGAAAAGCATAATTTTATTTTCGATAACGCTTTTAATTATTGCCTCCACTTTTTTTATAGAAATACCCGGGACAAAAAATAAACCAGCCCCGCCAGCGAAATATACAATTGTTATCCATGGTGGTGCAGGAACAATCAGCAAATCAATGCCTGACTCCGTAAAAAAGATATACATTAATTCATTATCTGAAGCACTAAAAATTGGAAAAGATATTCTTGAAAAAGGAGGAACCAGTCTTGATGCAGTTGAGAATGTAATAAGATATTTTGAAGATAACCCTATGTTTAATACCGGCAAAGGTGCTGTTTATACTTCCGATGGAACCCACGAACTCGATGCTTCAATAATGGATGGAAGTAATCTTTCGACAGGGGCTGTTACTTTAATAAAACATGTTGCACATCCAATTTCTCTTGCAAGATTAGTTATGGAGAAAACACGCCATGTTTTATTAGGCGGTGAAGGTGCTGAAAATTTTGCTAAAGAAATGGGAATTGAATTAGTTCCAAATAGTTACTTTGATACTGAGACAAGATATCAGCAGCTTTTAAAAGCAAAAGAGAAGACAGAAACTGTTGGTTGTGTCGTGCTTGATAAATTTGGAAACCTCGCTGCCGGAACTTCTACCGGCGGATTGACTAATAAAATGCCCGGGAGAATTGGTGATTCACCTTTGATAAATGCAGGTACTTATGCCAACAATAAAACCTGCGCAGTTTCCGGAACAGGAACAGGTGAAGAATTTATAAGGCATACAGTTGCTTATAATGTTTCTGCTTTAATGGAGTTTAAAGGTATGACCCTGAAACAAGCGGCTGATGAGGTGATATTTAAAATGCTTAAAAAAGATGTCGGCGGATTAATTTCAGTTGATAAAGATGGAAATTATGCTGCGCCGTTTAACACAACCGGTATGTACAGGGGAGTTGCAAATTCTGAAGGCTTGTTTGAAATTAAAATCTGGGAATGATCTGAAAAATATTCATTAAATAAATATGGAGATTCTTAGATGCGACCATCGGAAAAAGATTATGCACCTTATTATTCTGTTTATATAAAAAATATTACCGAAGAAAATATCCTCGTTCAACTGCAAAATCAGTTGAGTGAAACAAATACATTACTTAAATCAATATCTGAAGAGAAATCTAATTATGCTTATGATAAAGGAAAGTGGACAATTAAAGAAGTCGTTGGTCATTTAATTGATGCTGAAAGGATTTTTTCATACAGGGCGCTTGCCATTTCTCGTGGCGAAAAACAACCGATTCCCGGCTGGGATGAAAAAACTTATACTGTAAGCGGCAATTACAATAATAGAAAATTGTCTGATCTTACTGAGGAATTAAAATTACTTCGTGAAGCCAATCTTTTATTTTTCAGAAACTTTAATGATGAAATGCTGAAGAAAAGAGGCGTGGCAAGTAATAATGAAGTTACAGTACTTGCAGTATTATTTATACTTGCCGGGCACGAAGCTCATCATCTTAAAATACTTAGAGAGAGATATTTGTAAGTTTAAGCGCAATTCCAGGTGCAGGACTCTTCATTGCTTTTTATTAATCTTCAATCTGTACAATACCCGATTAATTTTGATATAGCATTCATAGAATACTGTTAATCTCATTAATAATTTTTTCAGTGGCGCCCAAATTTTCTTCAACGTATTTAAAAGATATTTCTGATATAGATAATCTTAATTTCTCATCACCAAATAAATTCCTGAGTTTTCTGTAAGCCTCTTTTTTATTCTTAATAAGAATTCCTCCTTTTCTTCTCATCAATTCTTTTGCTTCTTGTGAATTTTCTATCTTAGGTCCAAATAAAACCGGTACACCATACACTGCGGCTTCAAGAACATTATGTACGTTATATTTAAATCCGCCTCCAACAAATGCAACATCGGAGTATGAGTAAAGAGTCATAAGTATTCCAATTGAATCAACAATAATCACTTTCTCATTTGTATAATTCTGAAGATGAGAAAAACGGATCGTCTTTGCAAACCCGTAGAGTTCGTTCTCAATATTTTCTATATGAATAAGAGTCGGTTCATGCGGAGCAATAATCAGTAAAACATCATCCTCATATTTCGTTAATTTTACAAAAGCCGGTAAAAGTACATCTTCATCGGTTGACCACGTGCTGCCTGCAACAATAATTTTTTTGTTTTTAAGAAGTTCCTCTTTTATCAGTTTACTCTCTTTAGCTTTTAAACTTTTTTGGTGAACCCTGTCGAACCTGGTATCTCCCACAACTTTTAATTGTTTGTCGGGGCAGCCGAATTCTTTAAATCCTTTTATATCTGATTCTGAAACTGCGAGAATCCGTGAAATGTCTTTAAAAAGATTTTCATGGAAATTTTTAATCAGTGGGAATTTCCTGGGAGAATTTTGTTTCATTGTTGCATCAACAAGAATAGATGGTGTATTCGTTTTCTTCATTTTCCATATATGATTCGGCCAGATATCATATCTCATAATTACAGCAAGGTCAGGTTTAGTTATATTTAAAAAATTTTCAGCTTTGGATACAGAATCAAACGGGATATATGAAACAATATCGGCATAAGGATATTTTCTTGAATTCTCATAACCTGAAGGAGAAAAGAATGTAACGAGAATATTTATATCCTTTCTTTTTTTAAGTTCTTCTATGATTGGTTTTGCCTGCTCAAATTCTCCCAGTGATGATGAATGAAACCAGATAAGTTTTTTTGATTTATTCAAGGAAGCCGCATCAATAACGATATTCTCAAAAATTTTTTTTCTGCCTTTTAGCCCACGCCTGACTTTGGAATTAAACAATCCCATAAAATGAAGGGAAATATATAAGCCCGGCACAACTATAATATTGTAAAATAAAAACCAGATTTTTTTCATTTCGAATTAATAATTTCTAAAAGTTTATTGAATGCGAGATCGGGTGTTAATTCCAGCATACATTTAAAATGTTTTTTCGGGCAGCTTTCTCTCCCGATATGTGAACATGGTCTGCAAGTTAATGTATTGTTTTCCAAAATTATGTTTTTATTTCTAAACGGAGTAAAGCCAAACTCGCGCACTGATGATCCGAAAAATACAAGCACAGGAACTTTCATTGAACAAGCGGCATGCATTAAACCCGAATCGTTGCATACAACAGCCAAACATTCTTTCATACTTACTGCAGTTAAAAGCAAATCATTATCATTGCTTAAGTTAATTGAGCCGGGAATATTTTCTGAAAGAGTTTTGCATAAATCTTTATCATCTGTTCCGCCGAATAAAACAATAGTATAACCGGAGTCATTTAATTTCTTGCCAAGGCTTATATAATAATCTTCCGGCCATTTTTTTGTGAAGTGACGTGAGCCCGGTGCGAAGCCAATGTATTTTTTCTCTTCCTTTTTAATAGATGGATTTTTATCTCCTGTAAAAAGATCAAGCCCTTTATCGTCCAGGTGAAAATTCTCCAGTGTGTTCGCATACCTTACCGGAATCTGTTCGGCATCTTTCAATTTGTTTATCTTGAAGTTAACAAGAAGAAGTTTATCGACAGTTCTTTTATTAAATAATCTAACTTCATCATATTTTAATTTTTTCCTGATCCCTAATGATCTGAAATTATTCTGAAGATCAATAATGAGATCATAATGCGTTGAAAAAATTTCTTCCTGTTGTATTTCGTTATTTCTGCTTAAAGCAAAAAGCTTGTTTAGATGAGGATTGAATTTGTAGATATCCTGGTATTCTTCCCTTAATAAAAAATCAATAAGAATTTGCGGATATTTTTTCTTTAATGATCTGACAATGGGAGTAGTAAGAAGAATATCTCCAAGTGAGCTTAACCTGATAATAAGAATTCTATTTAATGAATTGTAGTCTGTCAAACTGAAATTATTGAAAATGATTTACAAATCTAAAGATTTGTTGGTAAGAGCAACAATATTAATCAATTGGAGAAAAGTTTTTGCAGGTGGGGTTCATCATTGAGGTGAACCCCACTTAAAGGATTACTTCAAAAGCATCATCTTCTTTGTAGATATATAATCATTAACCTGGATTCTGTAAATGTAAACACCAGTTGCAAGATTGCTTGCATTGAACTTTGCTTCATATCTTCCGGTTGGTTTAAATTCATTGCCAAGAGTTTTAACTTCCTTCCCAAGACAAATCATAAATCTTCAAAAACAGCATTATTTTGAGCAAAAGCGAAACAAGTTTAAGTACCCAAGGATTCATATTAACCTCCCCGTAACGAATTGTTATAGTTTTTATATTATTTATTTTATCTCGTTCCCAGATAAATTAATGCCGACCATAAAAGAGAGGATATAGAGCCTGACAGCTAAGACTAAATCTCTTTGTGTGCAACGGATAGAAACGAGTATATCTGTCCATAATTCATCGAAATAACGCCAATCGTAACCATTATAATGTCCAATAAAAGAATACTCCCCTACGATTGTAAAATCATTAATACCATTCCCTCCTAATCTGTTAGGTAATCCAGGAAATTGTCCTGAAGTAAACGAAAGACGTTTTCCTTCTTTCTTTGTGTTTGAAGGAGCATTATAAACACCAGAGGTTGTGCAAATAAAAATTCTTTTTCCGTTTAGTGTATAAACACTTGTCATGCTCCTAGATTGTATCCTGCAGTATCTTAAACTCATTTGTTGTTCCATCATAAGCCATTTCAAAATCGCTACCGTTGAACGGAGAAGGAAAGTGCCTGGTTTGGCTCTGTCATATCCGCAAGCCCAAACAACACTTCCATCAGGGCTGCCCCATACATCAAGTAAATTTACATCAGTTCCACTTTCAAGCTTTGTCCAATTTCCATTTTTGTAGTGAACGATATGTTCCAAGTGTTCCTACATAAAAAAGATCATCTGATGATTTCCCCCAAATTTTTGTTAGGTATCCATCATTTTGTCCCAAAAAACCCATATCGAACAAGTGAGTATTGTGTCCAATTGTTCCCAGTTACCATGAATCGGAACTCCAGATGATAACCAGATATCCGATGAGGAAAATGCATAATACTCCGTGAGAGGTGAGGTTGATTAAGATTCCATCTATGAAAGCAGAAATTCTTTTTATTTCCCAATTGCTTCCATTCCAATGGATCGCATTATAAGAATTAGGATCCATCATTTCCCAAAGAATCGTTTCATATAAATTGCACCCACTGCCCAAATCTCATCTCCAACAATTGCTACATAGTACAAAGTGCTTGGGTTGTATTCACCAAATGTAAATTGCTGCCAGGTAAAATTGTGAGAAGTAGTGTCTAAAGTCGTAACGCTTAACTTGTTGCTGGATAATTCCGGTTGATTGGTTGAATGGATGAATGCCTGAATTGTATATGTTTTATTTGGGAGAAGTGAATCTATGTACAGTAGTGAGTCTTTAGTACTTAGTATTGAGATTTGAGAAAGAGAATCATTTATCAATATGTTTACTGATGCAGGTAATTGTAAGTTTTCTGTAGTTAACTGCATCCATACTTCAGTGCAGGACTTATCTTCAAGGGATAGGGTTAGTTTTCTTTTATCATCAGGTGGTGGTTCTGTTGTATCGCAGAAAATGAATTGAATAAAAACAATTGAATAAAAAACTAATCTCTTTATCATCGTTTCATTCCTTGTAAAATGTTATATATCTTTTAAGAATAAAAGTAAGAATTCTTTGAAAAGAAAAAAGACGAGAAAAACCAGGCCTTAAAATCATTAACAAACTCCTGTTTGCATTCTCCCTCAGAAGCAACTTCCCTATAAGAGTTGTCCCCAGGGAATTATTTTTAAGCACTGCTCTCAAACTCTACAAAAAAAATGAAAAAACAAATAAAGTTTGTAGTAAGCAATAGTTTTTGTTTGGAAAATAAATACATTGTAAAAGTTTATTAATTTTACAAAAATCTTTCGGAGAAATTATGAAAAATATTTTTTATTCTTTTTTAATCTCGATCTTTTCATCAGCGTTTCATTTTCACAATCAAATTCAGAAGAAAAACTACTCTTAATCAGATGTGATGATATTGGAATGTCGCATTCAGTTAACATTGCTGTTAAAGAATTAATTGATGCAGGTCTAAAGTTTTCAACTTCTGTAATGGTTCCATGTCCCTGGTTTGAAGAAGCTGTAAGCATTCTTAAAGATAATCCGCAGGTTGCAGTTGGTATTCATCTTACTTTAAATGCAGAATGGAAAAATTACCGCTGGGGACCAGTTGCCGGAAGAAGTGCTGTTCCTTCGTTAGTTGATTCACTTGGAAATTTTTTTCCTTCACGGGATGCTTTTTTTGCAAATAATCCAAAACCTGAAGAGGTTGAAATTGAACTCAGGGCGCAAATTGAAAAAGCTTTAAAAGCCGGATTAAAAATTTCTTACCTCGATTATCATATGGGAACTGCGGTTGATAAACCCGAATTGAGAAAGATAGTAGAAAAGCTTGCAGCAGAATATCATCTTGGAGTCTCGCGTTATTTTGATGAAGTTGATGTTAATAGTATGTATTCATTCCCTGTTGAGGAAAAAGAAAATCATCTGATGACAATACTGGATAGCTTAACGACTGAAAATGTAAATCTCCTCGTTTGTCATATCGGGGAGGATAATCCTGAGCTTGCCGCAATGATCGATATGAATCCATTTGGACCAAAGGATATGAGCAAGCATAGAAATGCCGAACTGAAGGCGCTTCTCTCAGCAATAAGAAAAGATGTATTTAACAGAAAGGGAATAACACTTATTACTTATAAAGATTTGATTAAGAAAGAAGGATTGGAAAGTATGAAATCTCCGGTTGAGAGTGGATATTAATTTAATAAAAGTCATTGCGGGGAGTCTTCGACGAAGCAATCTCATTTTAAATAGGAGATTCTTCGCTCAGAAAAACTAATTTTCATTCTAGTGATGAACAAACTGAATTGTCATTCTAGAGCGTAAAATCTCAATTAAAAAGATTACAAATAATTACTTATACAAAAAATACTTTTTAGAAAACTCTCTGAACTCAGAAGCATCTTTTTCAAAATATTCCTGCAGTTCATTCATTGAAAAGTTTCTGCTAAGAATTTCACGAACTCTGTCATTCCCAATTACGTTATCAAACATTTTGAAGCGGCTTTTATTTTCATTTTTAAATAAAGTTGAATCGGGATATAACTCCTTCAATGCGTGAAGAAAATAAAATTGTATCGGCATCAGCTTAGCATTTTTATAATCGGTAATGTGAATTTCAACCCCGTTCAGATCTTTTCCCATTCCAAATGAATAAAATGGTTTATAAGTAATAGGTCTGAAAATAACCCCATCCATCCCGTAACTGTTCATTTTATCTGCAAGTTTTTTTGAATCAAACCACTCTGCAGCAAAAGTTTGGAAAGGAAGAGTATAACCTACACCGATTGAAATTGCATATAATTCTCCAACTATACCCGAAGCGACATAATAAAAAGGAGAATACACATCAGGAATATGAGGAGAAGTTGGAACCCATGGCAAACCTGTTTCTTCAAAAGTCATTCCTCTGTTCCAGCCTTCCATCGGGACGACTGTGAGCTTGCATTTTACTCCACCTCGCAGCATTCCTTCTTCATTAATTAATTTGGCAAGCTCTCCGCAGGTTAATCCGTAGACATAAGGTATTTTAAACATGCTGACAAATGTAAAATGACCTTCTTCAACAAGACCGCCTTCAACTCTATTTCCGCCTAAAGGATTTGGCCTGTCAAGTACAACCACTTCAATATTATTTTCTGAGGCAGCTTCCATAACTAATCCCATTGTACTTATATAAGTATAAGATCTGCAGCCGATATCCTGAATATCATAAATAAGCACATCTATATTTTTCAGCATTGTTGAGTCAGGTTTACGGGTTTTTCCATATAAAGAATAAACCGGCAGCTTCGTATACTCATCAATATAAAAATCAACATAATCACCACCGGCATAATTTCCTCTAACACCATGTTCAGGTCCAAAAAGCGCAACAAGATTTACATCAGGCGATTCATGCAAAATATCAATTGTTGATTTTAATTTGCTGTCAACACCGGTTGGATTTGTTACGAGTCCAACTCTTTTCCCTTTAAGGATATCAAAATTACTGTCGCGTAAAACTTCTATTCCTGTTTTAACAACCGGACCCGTATTAAATATTTCATCATAATTTATTTCCATACCGGCAAGCTTTTGTGCAACAAGCTTTTGAATTGTATGATCTCTTATAAACCTGTAAAAATCTTCTCCGGGACAAAGAGTTAAAGCATAATCTTTATGTCCTTTGATGCTGTCAAGGTTAACATTATACTTTTTAACAAGAAAGCTTGTTAAATCAACAACCGCTTTCATTTGTTCTTTATTAAATTTTTGAACTTCATAATTTCCCATTACACAAATAAGCGCATGCCCGCGGACATCATAGTCTGTATTTGTATCTCCGGGATATTTTAATGGACGTGTCTCATAAATATTTCCCTTAAGGTCTATCATATAATGATACGGAATATCCATCCATTTCTTTTCGCTTCTGCTCCAGGATTGTAAGTTTCTAAGGTAAGCCGTTACATCTTTATCTTCAGCAAAATATTCTCCACCATGGTGAAGTGTAATTTTGTTAATTGTGTGTTCAGGTAAAGTTTTTTCTTCAGGTTTCCATCCCCACTGTTCGCGGGTAATAATTTTTAAATCAGGGGGATATTCATGTCTGTTGTTTTGTTTCGTCTTTACTGGCTGAACAACCGTAAATTAAAATGAAAATAAATGGTATAAAGTTATAGAAGTAAGTCAATTTGTTTCTCTCAAAAGTACAGAAAAATTTTATTCGACTCAATTATTAAGCTCATCGTATAATTCATTATAATCACGTCGAAGAGTTTCATAAACGATAATTACTAGTAGTTCAAATCACAATCCTAATAAAATAAAAGAATATTGAAAGTTTCGTACCGAATACTCCAAATTACAGCAAAATCCAATAATCCCAGCACCCGCAAAACTTATTGATCTAAAAAATGCCTTATCAATGTATTTATTTAGTAGAATCGGTTTGACCCGATCTTAATTTGATTTATAACATTTTTATTAACTCCTTAAAATTGGTATTTGGTTGTTTTTTTAAAAACGCATGTATAATTCTCTACAATAATGATAATAATATTGTCAAATAGGTTTCCAAAAAGCGAATGATAACACCAATTACAGCTGAAGCATAAAGTGCTGCCGCTCCTCCGCTAATTTGAGAAAAATATGTTATTACATCAGTATAACTTTTCCCGATCATATGAAATACTAATATGATATCCAAATAAGATAAGCTATGCCTGAATTATAAGTTAGGGAATTTAGAAATATCCGTTAATAAATTTATTATGTTTTCAAATTAATAATGGTGTGTATAGTGTATCTATTTTATCTCCGTCATTCAGTCCCACACAAGATTTATGGGTAGCATTCCTCGGATCAGATGCATCAAATGTATCTCCGTCCGCCAGATAAATAACTGTCATCCCTTCACGCATTTCATCAGAAACATTTTCTCCGGCACCATGAAAAGTTAAACCTGAATGGAATGTAACATCTCCCGCATTGATTGGAGTAAATGTTTTTTCAATTCCTTTCACTATTTCAGGCTGGTGAGGATTTTTAAATATATCAATGTATTCTTTTTCTTTGAGTTTATGAGAAGCAGGGTAAAAATAAAGGCAGCCTTTTTCCCTAGGAACATTATTCAAAGCGAACCACATCGTTATTGTATATTCGCCTTCATTAATTGGCCAGTAGCTTATATCCTGGTGAGCATCAGTTACTCTTCCGTGAGGTTCTTTGAACAAAGCCTGGTCGTGCCATAATCGCGCACCATTAGCTTTCATTAAATCTCTTGCAATTCCAGCAAATCTTTTTCCAAAAACAAAATCTTTTACTGCCGGAAAATCCCAGCATAGATAACCGCACTGAAGAAACGATTGTTCATACTGTGATTTTTCAGAAAGAGTTCTTTTATCCTTCTCCTTTCTTACTAATACTGCGGCTTCAATAACTTTGCGGGCGTTATTTAATGCTTTACCGCTTAAAACATTCTTCAAAGAAATAAAACCATTTTTATTATAAGAATTAATTTGTTTGTCACTAAGCTGGTAAGGAAGATTATAACTTTCCAGAATTTCATCAGGAGTATGTTCATTCAGGATTTTTAATGCTGTATCGTTTGTTATTCCTTCAAATGTTACCATTTCATTTCAATTTTGTTAATGATTTGTTAAATACTCTATTCAAAAACTTATTAAAATTTAGATGACAATCAAATGTTTCTTATACTAAATATTTTTCATAAGTTTGAATCGAATGGATTTTATTGCTTACATACCTATAATGCTTCGGAAAAAATTTAATGGCTAAAGAAAAACCTGCCTCCGGGAATCCATCCCTTCAGGAAAGAAATCCCTGGCTTTGGATTCCATCACTTTATTATGCGGAAGGAATTCCTTATGTAATGGTGATGACAGTTTCGGTTGCGTTCTATAAAAACTTAAATGTTTCTAATACCGACATAGCTTTTTTCACAAGTCTTTTGTATTTCCCCTGGGCATTAAAACCATTATGGAGCCCGCTGGTTGACATAGTTAAGACCAAAAGATTATGGATAATTCTAATGCAGTTTGTTGTTGGAATTGGTCTCGCAGGAGTTGCATTAACAACAACGCTGCCCAATTTTTTTCTTTATACAATGTTATTTCTAAGCCTTATCGCCATTGCATCTGCAACACACGATATTGCCGCAGACGGATTTTATATGCTTGGATTAAATCAAAGTGACCAGGCACTTTATGTAGGTATCAGAAGCACATTTTACAGACTCGCGATGGCAACTGGCGGAATCATTCTAATTCTTGCAGGTTATTTTGAAGGCAGTATGAGTATATCTTCTTCCTGGAGAATAACTTTTATAATTATTACGATTTTATTTTTACTTTTCTTTGTTTATCATAATTTTATTTTGCCGCATCCTAAGTCAGATAAACCTGCACCGAAAGAAGTCAGTTTTCTTAAGGAGTTCATTAAGATTTATAAATTATTTTTTGCAAGAAAGGAGATAACCCTTTCTATTGCTTTCCTTCTTATTTACAGGTTTGGTGAGGCACAGCTTGTAAAGTTAGCACAGCCATTTTTACTCGATCCAACATATAAAGGCGGATTAGGGCTTACACTCGGTCAGGTTGGTCTTGCTTATTCAACAATAGGAGTAATTGCATTATCTTTAGGCGGAATACTTGGAGGAATAGCAGCTTCAAAAAGCGGATTAAAGAAATGGCTATGGTGGATGTTTGCAGCAATTAATTTACCACATGTACTTTACATTTATTTATCTTTTGTTCAGCCTGATAATTTTTATTTAATAACCTTATGTATAGCCGGTGAACAATTTGGTTATGGTTTTGGTTTTACTGCCTATATGCTCTATATGATTTATCTATCCGAGGGTGAATTTAAAACTTCTCATTATGCTTTGTGCACAGGCTTTATGGCGCTTAGCATGATGATACCCGGCTCATTCAGTGGTGCACTACAGGAATTTTTGGGATATAAATTTTTCTTTGTATGGATATTGATTACCATGATTCCCGGTTATTTTATTTTGAAAGCATTGCCATTGGATCCGGAATTTGGCAAGAAAAAAACAGTTTGATGTCATTGCTAATCCCGCTTTAGCGGGATCAAGCAATCAATAATGAACTTTTATAATTGGGATTGCTTCGCTCCGCTCGCAATGACGAGAATTTGAATTGTCATTGCGAACGAGTCTTCGAGTGAAGCAATCTATCGTTATTTATGAGATTGCTTCGTCATCCGGCAATTGCCGGATTCCTCGCACTGACTTTTTGAATTATTCTCTTCCCCTCACATCAACTCTGAAAGTTTCTATATTCCTGTTATCGGCAAGAGTAACATAAACAGTTCTGCCATCCTTACCACCAAAAGTTAAGTTGGATGGTTTCTTTCCTGTTAATGTAATCTCTTTTAAAACTTTCCCTTCAGGCGAAACTTTAACAACAGTACCCTTATCATACCTTGTTATATAAAGATTTCCGTCAGCATCGCATCTCATTCCATCAAGACCAAAATCATCGAACTTAATTAATAATCTTTTATTGCTGATATCTCCTTCAGGAGATAAATCATAAGCCCAGACATTTCTCTGTATTGATTCATTCACATATAAAATTTTATCATCGGGAGAAACCTCAACTCCATTTGTCGTTCCAATATTTGATTCGAGCAGAGTAACTTTCCCATCCTTATCAATTCTCCAGAGATTTCCGGTTGAATCCTTCCAGTTAGGATCGCTGGCAAATAAAATATCAGTTGAAGTAATCGCAATATCGTTCGGCTGGTTCATTTTTGGTTCGTTAGCAAATACAGAAATTTCTTTTGTATTCATATCAACTTTTAGGATGTTATGCTGCGTATAATCAGCAATAAGCATTTCTCCTTTGCTGTTGAACCTGATTCCATTTCCCACACTTCCTTCAGGCAGTTCTACAAACAGGCTGCAGTTGCCATAGGGAGTAACTTTGCCTATTGTTCCTTTCTTATCAAAATTTACTGCATAAATATTTCCATCCTTATCGCAGGCAGGTCCTTCAATACCGGGAGTAAATAATCCGGAGTCAGTTAAAACTCTGGAGGTAAACAATTCTTGCTGTGGGAAGGTAAGTTGAGAGCAGATTATCAGTAATAGAAGAATAATTTTTTTTAAATACATAAAATTATTATTAAAGTAGATATCACGTTACTTCATAACAATTCTGAGACTATTAAGTTTTGTTAATAAAGAGTTTTTAATCTCAGGTTTGTTCTTAATCCAAACATACCAAGTATAATTATTATAAAAAATATGTTTAATGCAATTTCATCTTTATCAAAACATATCTGAAAATGATAAATATTTGCTGGATATTTTTTGGGAGTTGCTGACCACCCTTCAACCCACCCTTTATTATTTAACCACAACCTTAAATCAGATTTTAACTGAAGTATTGAATGAGCTTCATCAATTTTTAGATCGGCTTTATATTTTAACCAATCAGGACTCCAACATCCTATAGTTTCCCAATCTAACTCTGAGTCATATTTCTGAGTGCAATAAAATATTAGGCCTGCTGTAAGCATTTTTATCCAACTACTAATTTTGATTGGTGGTTTTAAGAAAGATACTTCCGCCAGATTTTTAATTTCTTCCGGCAAATCAGTTATAAAATGTTTACTAATTACTTTATACTTTGTACGATCAAATGATGAATCAGCAATGGAAATTGCTTTCATAACATCTTTATTAAAAATATTTTTATTTTTTTTTAATCTTATTTGGTTTCTGAGAGGAATTAATAAAGCATTCACAATAGCTTGATCGTCACTGCCTTTGGAGCAATTATGTAATGTACAAGAAGGGACTGTCAAACTATCACAAGAAAAGCCTTTGAACATCTGACGAGGGGGAAGATGTTCGCGTGTGGTTGCTATTTTACCGCAAAAGTAGCAGATGTTTTTTAATGTCAATTTATATTGTAATTACGATGATTTGATTATTTCTTCTCACCATAAAACTTATTATTTACAATTGTGGTTATACCATTTATACCTAGAATTCTTTTTGCCCTCACAAATGAATCATCTCTGTAAGCATTATAGTTTGGTTTATCTTTTGCAAAGCTGTTTATTCTAACCCTGCCGGAAGCATGAATATAATCTCCGTTACCAATATAGATTGCTACGTGAGAAATTTTTTCTTTGGTTGTATCTGTTCCTTTCCTTCCAAAGAAAAGAAGATCGCCCGGTTTAAGATTTTCCAGTCTGTCTTCAGTGTTAATCGGTTCGCCAACATTTACCTGCTGTGAAGCATCTCGTGGAAGTATAATTCCATTAAGATAAAAAACAGTTTTTGTAAAACCGCTGCAGTCCATTCCCTTTGCAGAAGTTCCTCCCCACAAATAGGGAATACCCATAAATGTTTTTGCTGTTTTAATAATATTATCCGAAGTAGGATTTCTTTTAGACAACCATTCTTTAAATGGTTCGCAGTTTCCGGATTTTATAAAAGCTTCTCTTCCATCAGGATAAATTACTTTGCAGAAACCTTTTTCATTACCGGCAAATCTCAAGTAAATCACCAATTACAAGATCAGAAACTCTTTCAGAATTTTCATCAGGTGAAGAGTATGAAAAACCAAAATCATTTGTATAAATAATTTTTTCTGAATTGTTCCATTCAACCAGACTGTCGTAATTAACTCTATAAAGTCCATCACCATCAACCCAGGAAATATATTCATCCGGTGTTTGAACAAGATACCATCCTTTCTGTTTCTTATAAACTTTAAGCGGAGTGCCGAGTAAAGACTGCGTTCCCATTTCCTGGTCGTTATCCGGTTTTACCCGAAAGTTTGCAACTGAAAGATTTACTATTCCATAGATTTTATCTCCAAGATTAACGGCGGGCAGCATTTCAACTTTATCTGAGATTTTAAATTCACTCAAGTTTTTTAACAATGTTTCTTTTGCCTCAGGAAGATTTGTTTCTCCTTTCAGGATAAATTTATCATTTTCTTTTTCTGCATCAACCAGGAATATTGCAGTTCGTTTATCGGGAGCAAATTCGTTTCTTACTTCTTCTATTATACTTTGAATTTTTTTCATTTCAGTTTCTTCCTGAGGAAAAAGATTAACAGTAAAAATATTTACAAGAGTTAAAACGATTACTATAGATTTATTTTTCATTATTATTTCCTTCAATAAGAGTAAATTCCAATGACCAATAAATGACAGCGAAGCGAATTGACTATTGACAAATGACTAATTACCAGTTTCATACTCAACCTGCATATTGTAATCCCACTTATCAAAGTAAAGATTACCGCCTCGCCATTCCAATTCTCCCCGCTGGAAATCAACAGTTTCACTTCGGGGGAAAATTTTAGCCGGGAATAAAGGAGCGGAATAATCATCGTTAACAATAAGATGATGAGCATCTATACCGCCGAAGAAAAAATATTTTTCATCTTCGTTGGTTAAATTCTGCATTCCATAATCAGGATCAACCGGAACCCAGCCGTAACCTTCAAAATAAACTTCTGTCCAGTCGTGAAGATTTACTGAGCCAGGATGAAGCATCCATCCGCTTTGCCATTTTGCCGGAATGCCATTATACCTGCAGAGAGTAATGAAGAGTAAGGATTTAATTCCGCAATCGCCATATCCTTTCTCAACACAATAACCGGATATATTTTCAATTGTTGAATATTCTCTCGCTCCTGCCCAGGGAACATTTTTGCTCATCCATTCAAAAATCTTTTTTGCTTTTTTGTAAGGATCTTTTTCATCACCAACAATTTTCTTTGAGAGATTTTTTAATTCATCTGTAAAAACTATGTGAGGTTTTCTCTCTGCAGTAAAAGTTTTATAAAGGTCACTTCCTGTATCATAAGGTTTAATTTTTTCAGGATTCAGGTCGGATAGCTCCGTGTAATTTGTCACCTCAAAAACCATATTAAATTTAGTCGGTTCATCTTTATGAGCTGTCTTTTCAAAATAAATTGTCCTTTGGGGATTTTCATTATCAGCTATAATGTATTCATTACTATTAATTGAAATAAGTTTAATATCAGTTTGCCTGTTGTGTCCTTCTCTCGGATAGGGAAGCCAGCATCGTATTACTTCTCCATCAGGAACTGCATTCGGTTCAACTGTAACAGTATAGTTTAATTTGTGTGTAACTTTCTTAACTAGATTTTTCTTTTTCTCTTTAGATTCATTAACTGCTTCAGGAATATAAGTCGAAAGATATTTATTCAGTTCACTAATAGTTTCACCATCAATTTTTTCTTTCTGCTTCTTTGCATCTTTATTTACCCTAAAGAGGTTTCCCTGTGCGCGGTTAAAATAGAATTTCTTTCCATCAATAATTTTATATTCAAGTGAACCGGCATCTTCCCATTTTTTCAAATCTGATTCATTAGCATCAGGATAATATTTATGGATGTAGTTAAGCATATCATCAGCGGTTTTCTCAAAATCCAGCTTTATCCTTCTCAACCTGTCTTTTTGAAAATCAAGTTCATACTTCTCTATCGGGCTAAGATCATTTCTTTCAATAACTTCATCTATCATTGAAGAAGCTTTCGTGAAATTACCGGCTTTGATTTCTTTGTTAATTTCAGGATAATTGGTTTGAGCAGGCATTATTGAATTAAAAAAAAGAAATAATAAAAAAGTAATTGTTTTCATTTTTTATTAGCATTAAAATAAATAACAGCTTATTTTAAAATAGACATTATTTATGAATTCTTCTTTAAATAAAATTGTACACACGTTTTTTAAAAAGGGGAAATTGTTCACACTTCGATTAATTAACTTATCTGAGGGAAATAATCATGGATGAAGCGATTGGAATACAGGCTAAAACAAGTCAGCGTTTACTTTCACTCGATGTTTTCAGAGGAATTACTATCGCGGGAATGATACTGGTAAATAATCCCGGAACATGGAGTGCAATTTATCCACCTCTTGAACACGCTAAATGGAACGGTTGTACTCCAACCGATGTGATTTTTCCTTTCTTTCTTTTTATAGTCGGAGTTGCTATACCGTTTGCAATCGGGAAAAGAATTGAAAAAGGCGACAGCCATTCAAAAATTATTTTACAGATTATAAGAAGAAGTATAATACTTTTTGGGCTTGGATTTTTTCTTGCATGCTTTCCTTTCGGTTTATTCGGCCATCATTTTGATTTATCAACTATAAGAATTCCCGGGGTGCTGCAGAGAATTTCTGTTGTTTATCTCGCCGCATCAATTTTGTATTTGAAAACAGGATTAAAAGCACAGATAATAATTGGTGCTGTTATTCTTATTGTTTATTGTGCACTGATGACATTAGTGCCGGTTCCGGGTGTTGGTTATGCTAATCTTGAACCTACTACAAACCTTGCGGCGTGGCTTGATAGAACTGTTCTTGGGAATCATCTTTGGTCGGGAACAAAAGTGTGGGACCCGGAAGGAATACTTAGCACTTTTCCGGCAATAGTAACATGTATTATGGGTTTGGTTACAGGATGGTGGTTAAGAACTGATAAGGATAAAATTACAAAAACAGTCTGGTTATATGTAATGGGCAGCATTTGCATGACATTAGGTTATGTATGGGATGGCTGGTTTCCGATTAATAAAAGTATCTGGACAAGCTCTTATGTTCTTTACACCGGCGGGCTTGCTCTTTTATTCCTTGGTTTCTGCTACTGGTTTATAGATGTGCGGAATTCAAAGTGGTGGATAAAACCTTTCCAGGTGTATGGACTTAATGCAATAACAGTATTTTTTCTCTCAGGTTTTTTTGGAAGGCTGTTTTATTTTATTAAAGTTCCTTATGGAAATGAAGAGGTCGGTTTGAGTACATACCTGTTTAATACATTTTATTTACCTCTGCTTGATCCGATAAATGCATCACTGTTGTGGGCGATTACATACATTTTAGGAATGTTAGGTTTGATGTGGATTTTGTACGCTAAGAAAATTGTTATAAAAGTTTAAAACCTCACCATAAAATCCTCTCCTTATAAGGGAGAGGATTTTCTTTAAAAGGGAAAAATCTTAATGATAAAAATTCTTACACATCTCTTTTTTTATTTACTAATTTTTAATTCTGTAATCATTGCACAAATGAATTTACCTATAGTACCAAAACCACAAATAATTAAGCAAACCGAAGGAAAGTTTTTAATTTATAATGATCTGAAAATTGTAATTAATGGTAAAGACAAAGAGAAACTTTTATTAAGTGCTGAAGAAATAAAAAATACTCTAGCTGAGTTTCTTGAGATAAACTCGACTATAGCTTATAATGAAAAGGATGGAGATATTTTTCTAAACCAAACAGAGAGATTAAAAACTGATGGATTAATTCCTTCAGATAAAATTCAGGAAGCATATACTTTGAAAATTAGCGACAAAGGAATTGAAATAAATTCCATTTCTACAAAAGGAATTTATTATGGGACAATGAGTCTTGAGCAGCTTTTAGAAAAAATTCAAAATAAAACTCTTCCTGCTGTTGAAATAATTGACTGGCCTGATTTATCTATAAGGGGAATCTCAGATGATATAAGCAGGGGACAGGTTTCTACTCTTGATAACTTTAAGAGGATTATAAAATTCATCTCAAGATATAAGATGAACGTTTATATGCCTTATATGGAGGACATGCTTCAATTCAAAAAATATCCATCTATCGGGAAGGGAAGAGGGGCTTTATCCGGAGAGGAAGTTAAGGAAATTGTTGATTATGCAGGGAAACATTTTGTAGAGGTGATTCCTATTTTTCAGACACTTGGTCATTATGAAAATATTTTAAACCAGCCTGAGTTTGTTAAATATGCAGAATTTCCTGGTGCTGCTTCACTCAATGTTTCGGGAGAAGAGACTTATGAATTTCTTGAAGATCTCCTAAAGGAAGTTTTTGAAATGTTTCCTTCAGAATATTTTCATATGGGAGCAGATGAAAGCTGGGATGTAGGTCTGGGCAAAAGCAAACATATTGTTGAGCAGTCAAGCCTTGCTGATGTTCATGCCGGACATTATCAGAAAGTTTATGACATCTGCAAAAAGTATGGAAAGAAAGTTTTAATGTACAGCGATGTTATACTGAATCACCCTGAAATTCTTGATAAGCTTCCTAAAGATATAATTATAGTTGATTGGCATTACAGAGGTGACTATAACTATCCATCAACAACTATTTTCAAAGAAGCGGGTCATCAATATTATGTTTCACCAAGTGTCTGGAATTTTCTAACCACCTTTCCGGAAAACCTGCAGGCAATTCCTAACATTCAATATATGACCAAGGATGGAATCGATAATGGGGCATCAGGTATGATAAATTCAAATTGGGGAGATTATGGTGCGGAAACATTTAAAGAGCTTATTCTTTTCGGATACGCATGGTCTGCTCAATGTTCATGGAATTATAAAGCAAGTGATGAATCTGAATTCTCGCGTAATTTCTTTTATGATTTTTATGGAATTGATGATGAGAGAAGTGCGGAAATTTATAAAACCTTAAGTATGCCTCTGAATAATGTTCAATGGCATTACATCTGGCGTCATCCGCTGCTTCCTTTTCCGCCCTATGTTTGGTGGGAAGGTAATCTTACCCCTGCTGTGAGAATAAGCTGGATTGATTGGACGATACCGGATTTAAAAGAGATTTAAATAATCTTGAAGAAAAAGTTAAAAAGAATAAAGACCATTTTGCACTTCTCAGATTTTCTGTTGATATGCTGGAATACTATAAGCTAAAGCTCCAGACTCAATATTTATTAAATGATAAAATGAACGGGAAGGGGACTGACCCGAATAAGGCATTTGAATTAATAAGTAAGAATATTTCAGAACTGGAAAGATTAAAATCAGATTTTAAATCACTCTGGTTGAGATATTATAAAGAAGCAAACCTTAATATGATTCAGGATAAGTTCGACAGACTGATTGCATATTTTAGTGAGACAAAGAATCTTTTGAACACTGATAATCTGAAATCACCACTGATAGAAAGTAAGTGGATATATCATCCCGGGAATGAGCAGGATAGTTTAGTTAAAAAAGCAACCTTTAAAAAATCTTTTAACATTAATGGTAATGTTGAATCTGCTTATTTTCAGTTGATTGGAAATACTTATGCTAAACTATTTATTAATGGAGAATTTATTGGCGAAGTTTATGCGAGAAGGTCAGCATCATTATCTGTTGAATATAAAAGAATTTTGTTTTTGGATGTAAGTAAATCTTTGAAGTTTGGAGAAAATGTGGTTGAGGTTGCAGTAGAAAATTATAATGAAAAGGGGAAAGCAGGATTTAACCTGATTGCACAGATTAAAACTTCCAAAGATGTAACGATGCTGTTGTCTGATGAATCATGGCTTGTTACTAAAACGAATTTAAATGAATGGAGGAATGCTGTCACGGGAGAATATACCTGGCCTGTTATAGCCCCGAACTTTGAAACTAAAAGAACAAGCTGGATAGAAAGACAATAAATTTAAAATGATGCTATTCTGATTCTTCGACTAATATTGTTCTGCCATCAAAATCATTAAGTAAAACTCTTTTAGAATCCAATGGAGTAACAGTATTAATTATAGTTACACCAACTTTATGTTCCCATAATATTTTACCGGTTGAAGAATCAAGAGCGAGAAGCAATCCATTTTTAGTTCCATAAAATAAAACACCATCTTTCTCAACAAGCTGAGCTGAGTTAATATCATATCCGAATTCCGCATTGGTAATCCATAAAGGTTCAGGCTGGGTTTCGGAAACCGGGAAAGCAATTATTGAATCATTCATTGTCCTGACAAAAAATTTTGTTCCGTCTTCAGAAATTCCGATTGATTCCCGCACCTGGTATTTATCTGTTCTCCATAACTGGTTGCCGGAATTAACATCAATGGCATTCATTTTTCTATCTGGGGCTACAATAAAAACAATATCATTTGATGCAACAGGCCAGCAGGCGGCTGGAGAATATAGTAATCCATTCATATCTCCTTTCCATTTCCACATAAGATTACCTGAGTTTTTATCAAGGCAGTAGAGATAACTATCCCACGCACCAAAAATAATTTTATCTTCATAAACCAATGGTTTTGTTTCAATGAATCCTTCCAATCCATCGAACTCCCAAAGAACTTTTCCGGAGTTTAAATCTATTGCTCTGAATTTTCTATCGCTTCCTCCAATGTAAACAACATCATTTTCAATTGAAGGAGAGCCGAGAACTTCTGCACCTGTTTTAACTTTCCAGTTTACTTTACCGCCAGACAGGTTTTGTTTTCCTGTTTTAGTTTTTATACAATAGACATTGCTGTCTGCAGAACCAAACACAACTTTATCATCTCCAGTTACAGCAGTAGAATAAACGGGTCCTCCAGTTTTGAATATTTCAACTTCCTTTCCGGTTTTAATTGATAAAGCATGCAGATTACCGGAACCATCTCCGGTAAAAATTAAATCATTCCAAACTGTTGGCGATGAGCAATTTGTAAATCCTGAATTAAAAATCCATTTTTCTTTTACGTTGGGATACTTTTCATTTATAGAAAAATCAGGTCTGTTTTCTTTAAGCGATTTATCAAAATGATTTTCACCCAATGAAACCTGGTGCCAAAATTCTTTTTTACCCGTTACAGGATTTTTCTCATAAAACTTAATTGTATCGCCGACAATTTCTGCAATGGTGTAGCCTCCTTCAGGATTACCAGCCCGAAGATTTGATCTCCCCATTACACCTGGAATTCCCTCGAAGGTAAAAGTTTTATTTCTATGACCATGCCCGAATAAAAAAGCCTGAGTGTTATAATTCTTCATCCGGTCGAGAACTTCATACCAGTTGTCTATTTCATCATTTATAGGATAATGAGTTATTAAGAAAATTCTTTCTTGCCTGGAAATTTTTGTGAGAACAGAATCGAGCCAACGTAAATCTTCAGGTGCCCAATGTCCATCTCCCATTTTCATTATTGGTCCCTCGGCTAAGCCAATAAAAGTGTACTTCCCAAATTCAAAGATAAACCTGTCATTTCCCCAAAGTCTTGGAAACTTTGTGGCACCAGACTCCGACCATTTACAGTCGTGGTTTCCGGGAATAATATAATATGGTTCCTGCAGACTATCGAGAATTTGTTTTGCAAGTTCAAGCTGTTCATTGGATCCCATTTCAGTTATGTCACCGGAAATAATAGTAAAGTCAATTCCATAAACTGAATTAATATCATTTACAGAATTCCTGAGATCTTCATCAGCAGTGGGATTACCAATATGTGTGTCACTCATCCATGCAAAACGGATAGTATCTGTTTGGGGTAGAACTGTTGTTTGTAAAAGCAGGAATAAGAGAGAAAAAAATACTTTAAATGGTTTCATCACAATCAATAATTTTTTTGTTTTACTTTTTAATTTAATAAAGATTGAAAGAAGTATCAGAGAATTTAAAATAAAAAAGACGCTCCAATGGAGCGTCTCAATGAAAATTTAATTTTAAATTTATTTCAACAAAATCATCTTCCTGCTTGTTACAAAAACCTGTCCTGAACTTGACGAAGGATCATTAACCACTAAAGTATAAACATAAACTCCGCTTGATAGATTTTTCCCATCAAAATCAACTGAATGAAAACCTGAGTTCATTTCTTCATCCAGCAAAGTTGAAACCTTCTGACCAAGCAGGTTGTAAACTTCAAGCTTAACAAATCCAGATTTTGGAATTGCAAATCTTATTTGTGTAGATGGATTAAAAGGATTCGGATAGTTTTGTTCAAGTATGTAATCGGATGGAATGTTGTTAGTTATATCATTACCCACACCCACAGTAGTTTTATCTACAATTCTTAAATCATCAAAATAAAATTCTCCGATATCAGAACTGCCCGGTTCGTAAGTAAGCTGGTAACTGTCAAATCTTAACGGATCATCAAGAGTACCATTGCCATTTACCCATGGAACAACAGGATCATTTAACATATCCCAGTTAACAAGCTTCCAACCTATCCAATCTACCGTGTACCATTGACTTGCTTCAAGACCCCCGGCACCTTCCCTCACAACGAATCTGTATTTATTGCCGGAACCATCTCCAAATAAATATGTCTGCAAAATATTAGTATGGTTGAATGAAGGATTTGATGGACTGAAGTATTCTCTTATCAGCCAGCCTGATGCATTAGTATCCCAGCCATAAGTAAGATACATAGATTTACTTCCGCCGTTGATATAATTGAAATAGTTGCCGGCGCTTGCAACATTTGTTAAATCCGTTACAATCCCTATAGTACTTCCGCTTTGCTGCGGAACCCACCAGTTTCCAGTAATGCCATTTTCGAAGTTATCAATATTAGTTACAAGGGTGAATTGCTGATCTCCGGTTGCGAATCCTGAACTAAACTGAGTCGTAATTTCATTTCCAAAAATATCTTTTATTCCGGGTTCAAGAATAACCGTGTAATTTTCATTAATTGCCAGCCTGTTCGTGACAAAAAAATTTACAACACTTCTATCATTAACAATATAATGTTTAAGAACTCCTGTGATGTTTGATTGATCTGAATTCTTTATCAATTTTACTTTGCCGGATAATGTTGAAGTATTTATTCTTTCATTAAAGCTTAAATTAATTATAGGTTGCAATTCAACGCCTGTTGCATTTGCAGGCGGATATGAATCAACTAAAACCGGTGGAAGCACATCCTGAATTTTAGTTTTAAAGTTTAGTATAAAATCATCTCCTCCTGTACCATTTCCATCTCCATCAAAAAGATGGTTGTATTTATCCATTGCATTTCCTGAAACTGTGAGCGAGTAATTTGTATTGAAATTAAAATTAGCTGTGCTAATTGCCACCTGTTTATCTCCGTTTGACCAGGTGAAATTAACCGGGACTGTTGGAGTAATAATTAGTGTAGATTCCACAGAGGATCTGTTCATCGGGCGGCTGAAAATAATTCCTATACTCTCGGTTCCAGGATATAAGCTGTCATTTTGCTCAGGGTTGGTTTGAACAATATAAGGAGGTGTAGTTGAAACCATCTGGATATCTTTAAAAGTAAAGAAAGTGTCCTGTATTGTAACGTTACTGTTATAAGGATCGAACCCAACTGCTGTTACTGAAATTGGTAATGTTCCGGATGGAAGATCTTCGAAAAGGTAAAATCCATTATGCAATTGATCCGGGTCGTTTGAATATAAATGGAATAATGATTCATAAGTATCTGTCGTATCAACCTGTCCATTTAATGAAACTATTGCTCCATTAATCGGAAGTCCTGATTCAATATCAGAAATAATTCCTGTAGTAATTCCAACAACTGGTCTGGTAATTTCATGGTATTTAAGAAGTGACCAATAGTGTGTGTACGCCTGGATTCTTTTAAATTTATCATTAAGATTTAACACGCATTGAGCAGGGTTTGTATGGAATCCCGCTTCACTTAATTCCGAAGGCATATTGGATTCCCTGTTAACATGAAGATATGGACCTACAAATGAGCTTGAGCAAGTACCATAAAAAGAGCAATCCCCAATTGAACCTCTTGTCGGAATGCGATATCCCGCAGTAAGTAAAACCACCATTATATCACTCATGGCTTTACCGCCATTTGGAATTTTTTCTTGCCCGTTATAATATTGTCCCCAAAGCAAAAGTGTACTGTTAGCAGAAGAACCGCCTGCATCGCTATGAATTGAGTGGTACCAGGCCGCACCGAGAGAGTTAGCCATATCAGTTCGTTGTGTTAATGAAACAAGCTGCTGATCATTTGTTCTGCTCATATATACGGTATCGATATCAGTATTTTCTAAAAGTATATCACGAAGATTTAAACCAACTCTTAAAACCTCCTGTGCTTCAGAATAATTATAGAGAGCTGTATTTTCCATTTGGCTGTGTCCGGGATCAATAAAAATATTCCATCCTGCTAAACCGGTTACCTGTGCAGGAGTTTTGATTGGCTGGATAAAATAATTAAAGTGCTTATAAAAATTATAAAGTATAAAACTTTCATTGATTTCTCCTTTAAGTAATTCGTCATTGGTCAATAGTCATTAGTATTTTTATTTGTTGATTTCCATAGTATAGATCACACCTTCTTCAAGATTATCATAAGCAATTTTTTTCCCATCGGGTGACCAGCATGGGTTCATTTCAAGTTTATCATTTGTATTTGTTAAATTTATTTTTTCAGTACCATCAGTTTTTATTGTATAGATATCCGATGATAAAATCTGGTGACCATCATCATTGGTAATTATATAAACAATATATTGGCTGTCAGGTGACCATTTAGGTCTGTAACCTTTCCCGAGGTCTCTTAATCCTGTTCCATCTGTATTCATTACATACATATTCCCGCCGATAATTTCAAAAACAGCTTTATTACCATCCGGTGAAACCTGGAGGTTGAGGACACGTTCTCCTTTTACCGGTTCAAAAATTTCTAATTGTTTAGTTGTTAAATCTTCAACAGCAATTTTATCGTTCCTTAAGTAAACAATTTTTGAAGATGCATTTAAATTTTTATCTTTTATTGCTTCAATTCCCGAATCAAAAATTTCAAGCTTATCTTTTCCATACATAAAAACTTTTTCATCAGCAGAAGCAAACTGAGGCAATCCCGGCATCATAGTTCTGTAATCAGTCAGTTGGTTTGATTCCCCGGTTTCAATATTAAAAATTTTAACTGCATTATACCTGCGAGGTCCTTCATATCTTGCAACTCTTGTTAAAATTGATTTTGAATTATCCGACCATTTAAATTCAAAACCTGCCGCAGTCTCATCAGTAATTTGTTTTACATTTTTATTCTCCAGATTAATAATCCAGATCCCTTCATATTTCGCAGTTGTAAAAGCAATCATAGAACCATCGGGAGACCAGACCGGAGACAAAAAAATCTTTCCCTCTTCTCCAATTAATTTTTCAGGTTTTTGAATTTTTAATGATTGAGCATTCAACGGAGTCATTAAAGAAATAGCGGTTAGCAAGTATGTGTAAAATATTTTTTTCATTATTTTCCTGTTATATTTTAATTACATTTTATATCATCATAAATTTGATGATTCTTAAATAAATATAATAAAAATTTTATTTGGATTGCAGACAGTTAATAAGAGGGATGAATGAAAAATAAAATCACGGTTTTTATGCCTTATATTGGATTACCCTATTCAGCAAAAACAGCGAAAGAATTTATTAATTCAGAATCAGTTGAAAAGGTTTTTCTCCTAACTTCAGATAAAACTTTAACAGTTATTGAGAATTGTAAGAGATTAATAATCCGGAATTTTCACAGTTCGCAAACAATTAATCTTATTGCTGAAAATTCAAAAACGGATTTCACCATTATTCTTCTCGAGGATGTTTCATTTAGTCCCGGCCAGTTTTCTTTTGAAAGATTTATCAGCATTTCTGAGAATACAAATGCAGGAATATGTTACTCGGATTTTTTTGAAATGACAGGTAATTTCCGGACTAATCATCCGGTAATAGATTATCAGTTGGGGAGTTTAAGAGATGATTTTGATTTTGGACCTTTACTTTTTATTAAAACCGAAGCTTTAAAAAAAGCTGTTGAACAGGAAAAAACTGATTATAAATTTGCCGGATTTTATGATCTTCGATTAAAAATATCACAATCAAATTCTGTTATTAGAATTCCGGAATTTTTATATAGTGTGAACAAAACCGATTTAAATTCTCTTTCAGATAAGCATTTTGATTACGTAGATCCTAAAAACAGGGAAGTGCAGGTTGAAATGGAAAAAGCTGTAACTGAGCATCTTAAAAAAATAGGGGCTTATCTTAAACCCGAATTTGAAAAAATAAATTTTGATGATGCAGGTTTTGATGTTGAAGCATCAGTTATTATTCCTGTAAAGAACAGGGTAAAGACTTTAGCCGATGCAATCAAATCTGTGCTTAAACAGGAAACCGATTTTAATTTTAATCTTATAATTGTAGATAATTATTCTGATGACGGAACTTCTGAAATTATTAAATCATTTGCAGAAAAAGATAAAAGAGTAATTCATATTATTCCAAAGAGAAAAGACCTTGGCATTGGCGGCTGCTGGAATGAAGCAGTACATAATATTAGTTGCGGAAAATTTTCTGTTCAGCTTGATAGTGATGATATGTATAAAGACAGTAATACTCTGCAAAAAATCATTAATAAATTCAGAGAAGAGAAAGTGCCGATGATAGTTGGCAGTTATCTTATTACAAATTTTAATCTTAAAGAAATTCCTCCCGGTATTATAGACCATAAAGAATGGACACCGCAGAATGGAAGAAATAATGCTTTAAGAATAAATGGACTTGGTGCCCCCAGAGCATTTTATACAACTGTTCTCAGAAAAATAAAAATTCCCAATGTAAGTTATGGTGAAGATTATGCTGTGGGATTGGCAATCTCACGGGATTACCAGATAGGAAGGATTTATGAACCACTATATTTTTGCAGAAGGTGGGAAGACAATACGGATGCACAAATAGATATCGTAAAATCAAATGCAAATAATTTGTATAAAGACAGGATAAGAACTTTTGAAGTATTGGCAAGGCAAAAAAAAGTCAATGGCAAATAAAAATTTTTGAATCAAAAAAAAATTCCTTGCTTTTTATTTTAATATCTTTTAGAATTTACTTGTTAATTATGTATTGATTTTTTTTCGTCTTTATTGACAATAGAATATAAATTAGTTACTTTTTTGCACGTATTTATTATTTGATTACAGAATAAATATTATTCATTGTTAATTATGAAGTAAAACGAATACAATGAGTTATTACTGTAAGAATATAAAAAGGAGTAGGCTTATATGAGGCTATTGATACAGTCTTCTTTACTCATGTTATTTCTTTTAATTATTCCTTCCTCGGCACAAACCGGAAAGATCTCCGGAACTGTTAAAGACGCAAAAACTCTTGAACCTTTAATTGGTGCTAATGTACTCATTGAGGGCACTACTATAGGCGCAGCTACTGATGTTGAAGGATATTATTCTATTATTAATATCCCTCCGGGTTCATACACACTCCGGGTTTCTAGTATTGGTTATTCAACTCAATCAATCATTAGTGTAATTGTAAACATTAATCAGACAACAGTTGTGGATGCACAGCTTGCTGAAAAGACAATTCAAACTGAAGAAGTAGTTGTTGTAGCACCTAAACCAGTTGTTCAGAAAGATGTTTCTTCAAGTACAGTAAATTTGAGTTATACAGAAATTGAAAATCTTCCTGTCGTATCCCTTTCCAATGTAATAACACTTCAGGCAGGTATTCAATCTGGTATTGATGGACCAATAATTAGAGGTGGTGGAAGTGACCAAACTGCTTTCGTAGTTAATGGTGTTACACTCAGGGATGAAAGAGATAATACCCCGTATACGGGAATCAGTTTTACATCTATCGAAGAAATTCAGGTGCAAACCGGTGGTTTCAATGCGGAATATGGTAATATAAGATCCGGTTTAGTAAATGTTGTAACAAAAGAAGGTAAAAAAGATAAATATTCATTTTCATTCCTGGGAAGATACCGGCCTGCTGGCAAAAAGAATTTTGGAGATCCTCCCAATAGTCCGAACTCTTACTGGATAAGACCTTATGTTGATCCGGCAGTTGCCTTTACAGGAACAGCAAGCGGTGGATGGGATGAATATACTCAGAGACAATACCAGATATTCAGGGGATGGAATAAAGTTTCGGAAGAACTATTAAATGATAATGATCCCAACAATGATCTTACTCCGGAAGCTGCACAAAGACTTTTTCTCTGGCAGCATAGAAGAAATTTAAGTATCGAAAAACCTGATTACGATGCTGATTTAAGTTTTACAGGTCCAATCCCGGGTGGAGAAGTTTTGGGAAACCTCAGGTTTGCATTTTCTTTCAGACAGGCAAGGAGTATGTATTTTATTCCCCTCTCAACAGATGCTTATGAAGATAATAACTATCAATTAAAAGTTACTTCAGATATAAAGGATGGGATGAAATTGTCACTTGAAGGGTTGCTTGGCAAACAAACCGGAACAAACAGCAGCAGAGCTGGTGGTCCGGGAATATTTAATTCTTCAAGTAGCATTGCAAGTAATATTGATGTACGTTCCGGTGCCTCTTATCTTGATGCAAGAGTATTTGCCGATCAATACTGGGACCCTATTGAGATTAAAACAAATATGCAGGGAGCCAAATTTACCCACGTTCTTAGCCCTCAAACTTTTTATGAAGCTTCGGTAAACAGGGTTGCATTTGATTATAATACAAATCCTGTCGATCCCAGGTATCAACCAGTGTATGATGCTGGTGGTAACATAATTGGATTTACCAATGTTACAGATTCTTCCAAAGGAATTTATATCGGTGGTCATTTTTATGATCAGTCTCCTTTTGGTTATTATTCAGGAACAAGTGGTGGTATAGGCTCAGCAATGAATATGGGGTTAGGTTACAGTGATTCGCGGGATTCAAGTAAGCTTACAACTTATACAGCAAAATTCGATATTGCAAGCCAGGTTGATAAATATAATTATACAAAAGCCGGTTTTGAGTTTACCTTAACTGATAACAATGTTAATTATTCTCTTGTTGAACCTTCTTTACCAACAAGTAATACTCAATCTAAATGGCATACATTTCCTAAAAGAGCAGCCTTATATCTTCAGGATAAATTAGAGTTTGAAGGGATGATTGCAAATCTTGGCTTGAGGTTGGATTATTCCGACCCTGCCGGACAATGGTATGTACTCGATCCTTTTGATAAAGCATTATCCGGTGAATTATCTCTTGGTTTGGATACATTAGTTCCTAAAGCTAATGTTGAAAAACAATTATATCTAAGTCCTCGTTTGGGAATTGCTTTTCCTATTACACTGAACAGTAAATTATATTTTAATTATGGTCATTTCAGACAAATGCCCATTCCTGAAGACTTATTCCTTGTTAGAAGGAGCTCATCAACTAATGAAGTACGGAGAATTGCAAATCCGAATAATCCTTTAGAAAAAACAGTAGCTTATGAACTTGGATACGAACACAATCTTTTTGATTTGTTCCTAATCAGAATTGCCGGATATTATAAGAATGTAACTGATCAGCCGAGATTAGTTACATATACAAGCAGGGATAACACTGTTAATTATACAATTCCTGAACCCAATAGCTATGAAGATATCCGGGGTTTTGAAATAACCTTGAACAAAAGTCGAGGTGATTGGGTTAGGGGATTTATTAATTATACCTATATGGTTTCAACAAGTGGATTTTTTGGTTTACCTCAATATTCAGAAAATCCTGCTACTCAAAGAGATATTGAAAGAAATACTGCAGCCTTTTATCAATCAAAGCCCGTTCCGCAACCTTATGGCAGAGCCAATATAGATATAATGACACCTCTTGGTTTTGGTCCTGAGTTAGGTAGTACTTATCTTCTTGAAGATATTGTTGTTAATATACTTGCCACCTATTCAGCAGGTACATATTTTACCTGGACCGGAGTCGGCGCAACAAAACCGGGATATTCAAATAATATTGAATGGAATGATTATTATAATGTTGATATGCGTATTTCCAAGGGTTTCAATTTTGGCATGGTTCGCTTTGAATTATTTGCAGATATCTATAATGTATTCAATATAAAATATATGTCATATAGAGCTGGTTTTGCAGATGGAAATGACTGGGATGATTATATGAAATCTTTACATTTACCTGAGCAATACAGACAGTTTGCTTCTGATTACACATTTGTTGCCGGAAATGATAAACCGGGTGATATTCAGAGTAAGGATAAACCTTATATAGATATGCCGAATTTAGGTTATGCAGCTTTTCTTAATCCAAGAGATATATATTGGGGATTGAAATTATCTTTAGAATTGCAGTGAAAAAATTTAATTTATTCCCGTTTAAGCGGGACAAGTGAGGAAATAAATGAGTGCAGTTAAAAACAGTTCTTATTTTTTTATGAAACTTCAAATAATAATTTTATTAATACTGATAAGCTTTACATCTCAGGCGCAGTACAAAAATGCATGGATGTCTGCAGGATCTCTTCATAACTGGTATTCTTCAATTGGAAGTGAGGTTGAGGAAGGTTGGGTTTTAGAGCAGCAGTATGGAATGCAATATCCTGCTATTCACCCTCATCAGGATATGCAGGCTTCCGTTGGAATGTGGATGGGAGCTAAAAATTTTGTAGATGAAACAGGGGCATCATATCCTTATAAAGTTGTTACAGCTGGTCCAAGAAGTCCACAGTTCTATGCAATATATCCCACAAAATTTGAAATGATAAGCAAATTTGAACCAACATTGGTTTCTGTTGACGGAATACCTTCTTTCCAGAAGGATGTTACTATTGATAAGATTGATGGATCAATGATTTGGGATAGAATGCTAGTAAATGTTTGCAATACCCAGCTTGGTCTTACTATGACTAGGAAGATATTCCAGTTCAGCCAGCAGTTTAATGATAATTATATTGTTTATGATTATACTTTTACAAATACGGGTAACGTTGATGCCGATGATGAAATTGAACTGCCAAACCAGACTCTTAATGATGTTTACTTTTTCTGGTCTTATAGAAATGCTGTTAATGCCCAGGTCAGATATATTATTGGGAATGCAACTGGCTGGGGAAAGAATACAATGAATGATGCCAGGGGAGACGGTGTTGAAATTGACCCGCCGGATGAAAATTTCAGAGCACAATTTTCCTGGCATGGGTATACTGATAATACTAATGGGAAAGAAGGAATTACGTATAATAATATTGGCGCTCCAATTTTTGCAATAAGTACTACTGCCGCACCGTACTTCCCAGATAAGTCTGATACTGTGGGAAGGCTTGGCGGGACTCAATTTATGGGTCTTTTAACTGTACATGCCGATGTTTCTGCAACTGATTCTTCTGATGATGTTAGTCAGCCATCAACCACTACTTATGAGAATTCTGATTACGATCTATTTCTTGGTGGTAAAGATAATGCTTTTAATATAGATAGAATGACACAGCAATATCTTTATATGGCTAAAGGACATCAGAGTCCACGTCATGCACGTGCAATTGAACCAAGCGGTGATTATGCACTTCAAACAGCTCCCCCGAATCAGGGTAATTCAGGTGGTTTTTCTTTTAATAACGGTTATGGTCCTTATACTATTGGGTTTGGTGAAAGTGTTAGGTTGGTTATGGTTGAAGCTGCTGCGGAAATGAACTATGATGAGCAGGTTAGAATAGGAAAGCTGTTCAAACAAAATCCTTTTGATGCTGCAACTATTGAGATGAAAAACAGAGAAGTAATGAAAAGCAGGGATTCATTATTTCAAACTTTCAGAAGAGCAATTGAAAATTATGAATCAGGATGGAATATTCCACAGCCCCCGCTTCCTCCACAAACCTTTGACGTTACTGGTGGAGGAGATAGAATAACATTAGCATGGACTCCAAGATCAGGTGATCCAAATCCCCCTACGGAATATTATATATATAGGGCAGAAAAAAATCTTGACAGCACTTACAGGTTAATTCATATTGCCGGTTCGGGTGAAACAAGCTTTGATGATGTTACACCTATAAGAGGAGTGGATTATTATTATTATATAGTTGGAATAGGTTCTCAGCAATCTGGTGGACCCGGAACGCCAGCTGGAAAACTTGTTAGTGGAAGATATTATACACAGACATATGACCCGGTTAGATTAAAACGCCCCGCTGGTGAAAGATTAAGTGATATAAGAGTTGTCCCTAATCCTTATAGCATTTCAGCTTCTGATAATTTAAGATTTCCGGGTGACAGAATTGCATTTTACAACATCCCCGGTCAATGTACAATAAAAATTTATAGTGAGCTTGGAGAGTTAATAAACACAATTGAGCATACGAATGGCAGCGGCGATGAATTCTGGGAGTCTGTTACTTCTTCCAACCAGATAGTAGTCAGTGGAATTTATATCGTTGTAATTACAGATAATACTACCGGAGAAAAACATATTACAAAATTTGCGGTAGTCCGGTAATAATATTTCAGGAGTAATATGAAAAAACTTTTACAATTTATTATTATTATTTTAATCAGTTCATTCTCGGCATGTAATTATTTTGAGAGTGATAATCCATCTGGCATTTCCCAAATTGATTTAAGTATATCAAACTTAAAACCCCTTGCAGATACACTTGTTTACGTTGGCTGGGTTACTACCAATTCTGATTCTTCTTTCAAAATATTTGAAAGCAATGTTGGTCAGAGTGGTAATATTACAGTTACTGTAAATAATGATTTTGCAGGTTTACATGATGCTCAGCAATTTCGTGTAACCGTTGAGGAGATACCCGACACTGGCTCAATAACAAAGCCTGGCAACACAGTTATTCTATCAGGAAGATTCACATTAGGTTCTGCACAATTAAAAGTTGGAGATGGTACTAATATTCCGGCTGCAGCAGGTGTGTATACAATAACAACCCCTACAGATAATAGTGATAATGATCTTAGTGGTGTCTGGTTTGTTAATTCTCCTTCAGGAACTGAAGCAGGTCTTAACCTTCCGGTGTTGAATGCAGGTTGGGTTTATGAGGGTCTTGTTATAATAAACAACGATACACTTTCAACGGGAACATTTACAGATCCGGAAGCTGCCGATGATTTTTCTGGTTATAGTGGATCTGTTCCGGGATATCCGTTTCCCGGGGAAGATTTTCTAATGAACCCTCCGCCAGGGACAAATTTCCCGCTCGATCTTTCAAATGCTAAGGTAATAGTTACTCTTGCTTATAAAAGTAATATATATCCACTTTCATTTTCATATGTGATTCTCGAAGGGACTGTACCGGCAGGTGTACAAGCTAATACAACTCATACTTTGCAGAGTTCCGGTGCACAAGTGCCAAGTGGAGTTGTATCAATTAAAGTAGATATTGTAGAGTAAAAAATAAATGAGAATTAAACAGGTATTTTACATGAGAAATTTTAAAATAATATTGATGCTGATTTTCTTTATATCATCGTTATCTGAAAATTCATTTAGCCAGGAGAGGAAAAAACTTGCTCAAACCGGTTTAAAATTCCTCAGTGTTCCTCTTGATGCAAGAGCAACCGGTTTAGGAGATGCTGTTACTTCACTTAATATGTCTTCTGCTGCAATGTTTTATAATCCTTCAACGATGGCTGAGCTTGACAATACGGCACTGGTTTCTTTTGGAACAACAAAATGGATTGCCGATATCAATTACATTTACGGTAGCGCTGCATTAAATCTTTTTGATGGTGATTATGGTGTCTTTGCTGTATCGTTGGTTGCTGTTGATTATGGTGAATTTCAGGGAACTGTTTTCGCTCCCACTGATGATGGCTATATAGATGTTGGAACTTTTGAACCTAAAGCATATGCTTTTGGAATTGGTTATGCTAAACAATTATCTGAAAAATTTTCGGTAGGAGGCGATGTTAGGTATGTTAAGCAATCCATAGGTACTGCTATAACAGATATTTCTTCGGATGGACAGTTTGTCTCCAAAGATTATAAGATTGATGCAGTTTCATTTGATTTTGGTATACTGTACAAGACAGGTTATAAAAGCCTTAACTTTGGAATGAGTGTGAGGAATTTTTCCACAGAGATTAAATATGAAGAAGAAAGCTTCCAGCTGCCGCTTACTTTTAAACTTGGTATTTCTGTTGACGCTCTTGACTTCTTTTAAAGTGGATAAAGAAATGCATTCATTTATTTTTTCTGTTGATGCATCGCACCCCCGTGATTTTTCAGAACAGGTATTTTTGGGTGGAGAATATACATTTATGAAAATCTTTTCTTTACGCGGCGGTTATTCATTTCCTAACGATGAACAGGAATTTACTGCAGGTGTAGGGTTAAGGAAAGATTTTTCAAATTACCTTATTGGTGTTGATTATTCCTTCACTCAATTTGGAATTTTTAAGGACGTACATAGAATAACAATTAATCTTGGATTATAAAAAAATAATTTTATAAAAATCTGGTATGAATATGTTAAATCTTTTTAAAAAATTAAATTTATTGTTGCCCTTAGTTTCAATAATAATTTTTTACAGTTGTGCTGAAGACCCTTATCCGGGGTTAAATGATAACCTCCCGGCCAGCGGACAAAAGCCGGTTATTACTTCTATAAGTCCCGCCGTAGCACTTGGAGGGGTTACAGTTGTAACAATTAATGGTTCAAACTTTTCTGCAAAACCAGAGGATAATCTGGTATTTTTCAGTGGTGCTTTAGCTGATGTTTTAAGCGCTTCAACCACTCAATTAATTGTAAAAACTCCTTTTGTTGCAGGGGATTCAATTTTTATTAAAATTGCTGTAAGCAAGGCTGTAGACTTTAGTGACACATTAATGTATAAAGTACTGGAAGCAGCACCGGAATTATATGGGTTCCAGAGTTTTGAAAAACCTTATGGGATGACTGTTGATAACAACAACAATGTTTATATCTCTTTGACAAGCGCCGGCTTAGGAGCAGGAATTAAAAAGATTACACCTACCGACAGCTTATTTGACTTTGCACCAAAAGGTGCAGAAACTTTCTGGAGCTCATTAAAAATAGGTCCGGGCGGAATACTCTATGCGGCAAAGGATACACGTGGTATCTGGAAGATTGAAGAAGGTGTTGCAGTTCCAAACCAGCCCTATATTTTAACCCCCACCGGAAGCAGGATTTACGATTTTGATTATGATATAAATGGAAATATATGGGCGATAGGTAATAATAGCAATATCTACCGGGTAACTCCTGGTTTGACTGTAACTCCTTTAGCCTTTACTGCTAATCTAAAATCTGTGAAGGTTTTTGGAAGCGCTCTTTATGTAGCTGGTCTTAAAGATGGTATTGAAGGAGTTTGGAAAATTCCAATAATAGGAAATGATAGTCTGGATATTAGTAATAATGAATTGTATTTTAATCTTTCAGACGTATACAACGGAAAAGCCCTTGCCGTCACATTTGCTGAAGATGGAGATATGTATATTGGAACTGATGCACCGGAAGCAATTGTAGTTGTTCATCCGGATAAATCTTATGAGCCTTTATACCCGGGAATATTTTTACCGCCTACAGAAAATTTCTGCTGGGGAACAGGTACAAAATTATATGCAACGAGGTATGATCTTGCAGGAGCTACGCAGACGGTTTTGGTAATTGAAATGCAGAAACAAGGGGCACCTTATTATGGACGTAATTTATAGGTAACTTATTAATTAATATTCTTTAACCAAAAGAAGGAGAGCATAAATGAAAAAACATTTAGTATTTTTTGCAATGTTTTTAGCTTTGTTTTCAACCAAAGCTTTTTCACAATGGACTTTTGAAGGTATTTTTCCCCCGTCCCCCGATACATTAAAAACTAATTCCGGTGTTCAGTTTACAGCTGTTGATCCGGATGGTAAAATATGGATAGCTCCATATAGTACTGATTTCGATTCATTGTTTGTTCCTGATAGTGGAATTTACAAAAAAGTAAGACCATTACTTGCCTTTGACCCAAATGGTACTGAAGTTATGAGAATCACCTCGGTAACACTTGGTGGTGTGTTGTACCCATTTTATAGTACAGGGTATGGATTAAACACTGACCATGACGGAAATATTTTATACTGTAATTCAAGTACATTATACAGAATAAATTATCAAACCGGCGCAGGAATGGACAGAGTTTTGCCGGGTATAAGCTCTCTTTGTTCTCCTGCAGTTGATGGTAATGGTAATATCTATTTAGCTCCTGTTTTACCAGGTTATCCTGTTCAAATTTATAATCCGGATCTTACATTCAACTCGAATGCTATAGATACTATGACTGAATATGGAAGATGGATTACTGTTTCTCTTGATGGTAATACTCTTTATATCCCGAGATTCACTGATTATAAATTGAGAATTTATCATCGTGCAAGTGAATTTGATCCTTTTGAATTACAGGATACTGTTCTTCTTGGTATAGTTTGCGAATCAGGTGCATGGGATCCATTAAATGGTAATTTATGGCTAAGCGTTGGATCTTTTTTCGGTTTACCAACCGGACAATTTGAAGGCAGAGCAAATAGATGGATATCCTTTAATACAACTACATGGGCAGCTACAGATAGTATTGAATGGCATTTGTGGGGAGATACTAATGCAGATTCAGTAGGTCAACGACCAAGAGGTATTGCATTTAGTAATGATGGTATGTCTGCTTATTGTGCAGTTTTCGGAAATAGCACACTTTCAAGCGGCGCAACTCAACCAAATGTTGAAAAATTCAGCCGTCCGAATAGTGTGAGAACTGATCCTAATGTTGTTGTAAAGGATTATACACTTGCTCAGAATTATCCTAATCCTTTTAACCCGACAACAGATATTAAATTTACTGTTGCTAAAGAAGGTTTTGTAACTTTAAAAGTTTACGATCTTCTTGGAAAAGAGGTTGCTACATTAGTTAATCGGAATATGATAACCGGTGGTTATACAGCGGATTTCGATGCATCTAGTCTTGCATCCGGGACATACATTTACACACTTTCTGTAAATGGTGTTTCAATTTCTAAAAAGATGATGCTCTTGAAATAAGGAGCGTTATTTCTAAATCCATTAACCCCACCTGCCTCCCTTTTATGAAAGGGAGGTAAGGAGGGGTTCTTTTTTTATTGAAGTGTATTAATTATTTGAGCAATTATTTTCTAACTAAAGATTCAGAATAAACAATGAACAGGTTTTTACTTTTTTTATTTTTTGCTGTTATAATTCTTTCTTCAGATATCTCAGCGCAATTTCCAAGTCCCAAAAGAGAACTAAGAGGAGTATGGATTGCTGCGCTTGGCATTGACTGGCCGTCATCTACGGGAACTTCAGCCGCTGTTATTGCAGCCCAGAAAACCCAACTTACTAATATTATGGATTCCCATAAGTGGTATGGGTTAAATGCAATATTTCTGCATATGCGACCCATCTGTGATGCATTATATAAAAGTAATTATGAACCATGGTCCTCTTATTTAACAGGCAGCCAGGGAACACCTCCTTCAGATCCTGAATATGATCCTCTTGTATTTGCTATTGAAGAAGCACATAAACGAGGAATGGAACTTCATGCTTGGTTAAACCCTTATCGGGCTGAATTATCTGGTGGAAGCCCGGTTTCAGCAAATCATATTATTAACTTACACCCCACCTGGATAATAAAATGCAGTGGTAGTGAGTACCGCTTCCTTAATCCCGGCTTACCTGAAGTAAGAAAATATGTTGTTCAAATAATAATGGATATTGTTAGAAGGTATGATGTGGACGGAATTCATTTTGATGATTATTTTTATCCCTACTCTGAATATGGCCCATTTAACGATGATGCAACCTTTGCCCAATATCCAAATGGATTTACAGACAGATCTGCCTGGAGAAAGAATAATGTTAATCTTCTTTTAAAGATGATAGATGATAGTATAAAAGTTGTAAAACCCTGGGTTAAATTTGGTATAAGTCCTTCGGGTAACCCATCGGTAAACACCGGGATTTATTGCGATCCTTCTGCGTGGTTGGCAGGAACTTACACTGACTCAACAGGAACATTGTATTCCGGAGAATCTTATATAGATTATATTATGCCCCAGCTTTATTGGTCGCGTTACAATAATTTACTGCCTGTCTGGACTGGTTCATCTTTTCTTAACGGAAAACATTTATATGTTGGTCAGGCGGCATACCGGTTTAATGAATCAGGATTTCCTCCCGATGAGCTTGCCTGGGAAATTACTACTAATAGAAACACTCCGGCAATAAGTGGTGGTGTTTTTTTCAGCTCAAAAAGTTTAACAAATAATTATGGATACGCTAATGATACCCTTAAGTATCATTACTTCACTCATCCGGCAATTACACCTAAAATGGAATGGTTAACTGGTGGAACCGGAAGTCCTAATCCTCCGGTAAATCTTAGGTTTGAAGTAAATTCATCTACAGGGAAGTATGAATTGCATTGGGACAAACCCGCACCAACTGTTTCAGGTGATACTGCTTTTGTATATGTAGTTTACAGGTCTGAAAATAATCCGCCAAATATTTTAGATTCAACAAACATTTTCGGATTAACTGGGACAACTTTTCTCTCTTCAACAGATGCCAGGTATTCAGTTACTAAAGGTGATTATTATTGCGTTTCAGCTATTACCAGGTATTCAAATGAATCGGCATCAAGCAATATTGTTTCACTTAACATGCCTTCATTAACACCAGGTGATCCTCAACTTGTAACGCCCGCAAACGGTAGTCATGATCTGGCATTATCTGCAACATTAGTTTGGTCAGGTGATTCCAATTCTGAAAGGTATATTGTTCAGGTTGCAGAAGATTCAACATTCAATTCTGATATTGATTTGGGTGTTTGGGAGTATAGGAATACACAAATACAATTCAGGAGTGTTGTTCCGGGAAATACTTATTACTGGAGGGTAAAAGCATTCGGTCAGGTTGGTGAAAGTGAATACTCAGATATTTATAGTTTTCGATCAGGGATTCCTATCCCCCCGGTTCTGAATTATCCACCTCATGCAACTTTGAACGTTCCATTAACACCCGATTTTAATTGGTTTTCATCAGAGGGAGCTACATCTTATAAATTTCAATTAACAACAACCGTTCAATTCACTCCCGGTACAATAATAATTGATCAGACGGTTACGGACACGGCTTTTTCTGTTACTACACCTTTGATTCCTAACAAGAATTACTGGTGGCGTGTAAGTGCAATTAATACTTATGGTCAAAGTTTCTGGCCTACTGGTTTTGGATTTAAAACTACTCCTGTAAGTAGTGTTGAATTAGAAGGGATACCAACTGAATTAAGCTTAGAACAGAATTATCCGAATCCATTTAACCCTACAACAGAGATAGAGTTTTCAATTATTAAACAGGGGTTTGTTTCTCTTAAGGTTTATGATCTGTTGGGAAGGGAAGTTGCAAATCTGATTAATGAAGAATTGAATGCAGGTAAATACTCTGTTGTTTTCGATGCATCGCAGCTTGCATCCGGAACTTATATTTATCATTTAAATGTTGATGGATTAAGATTCTCAAAGAAAATGATTCTGCTAAAATAATTTTACTGAAAAATTTGTTCGATGCATTTGATGTGAAACCATTATTTATATTAATATCTTTTGTTTCCCTGTTTGTTTTAATTCAGGGATGCGGATCCGTGAGTGAGCTGACTGTATATGAGAAATCATTAGAATTCAAAGAATCATTTAATAAAAATCACATTTCTTTTCCCGTTCCCCCCGGTGCCAAATTAGATACTGTTTTAGTTAATGATCAGTCTAAAACAATTCAACTTTTTTTTAACAAAGATTTTTCATTCATTCCATTTCGTAAAGAAAATGTTGAAGAGATTTATTCAACTGTAGAAAATTTTTATGGAGATAATTTCAAAGATTATAAATTTTCAATTATTACACTTGGAAAACCGATTCAGGATCTTATTCCTAATTTTTACAGGAATAAATCTGACTTTGATAAAACAAGACTCCCTTTGAAAAATGAACGTCCTCTTCCTGTAATAAAAAATATAAGTAAACCCTATAAACCATTGAATGGTTTGAATGAAAAAAACATTTTGCTCTGGCCAAGCCATGGATGGTATTACAATAAAAATTTAAACCGCTGGATGTGGCAGAGGGCAAGGTTATTCCAAACAATTGAAGACCTGGGTCCTTTTTCTTTTGTTGTTCCTTACTTGATTCCAATGCTTGAAAATGCCGGGGCAAATGTTTATATGCCAAGGGAAAGAGATGTCCAAAAAAATGAAGTGATAGTTGATGATATGTCTGAAAATTATTCTGAAAGCGGTGAACAGCGTGCCATTTATTGGGGTGAAGGAGAAGAAAAAGGTTTTGGAGTTAGTCAGTTACCATATCAATCCGGGATAAATCCTTTTGAACTTGGAAAGTATAGAATAACTTATTCAGAAAATAAAAAAACAACAGAAGCAAATTGGGTTCCTGATATTCCAGAGAACGGAGATTATTCAGTTTATATTTCTTATAACTCTTCTCCTGATAATGTTGATGATGCACATTATATCGTTTATCACCTTGGAGGTTCAACAGAGTTCCTTGTAAATCAACAGATTGGCGGCAGCACCTGGCAATACCTTGGAAAGTTTAAATTCAAAAAAGGAAAAAACTGGCAGACAGGGCGAGTTACACTAACGAATGAAAGTAAACAGGAATGTTACATTGTCTCTGCTGATGCAGTAAGATTTGGCGGAGGTATGGGAATTATTGAAAGAGGGGGAATGACGAGCGGAAGACCAAAATTTGCAGAAGGTTCAAGGTATTGGCTGCAATTTACAGGAATGCCCGATACGCTTGTTTACAATTTGAATCACGATACTCTTGATTACAATGATGATTATCAAAGCCGTGCAGAATATGGGAACTATCTATACGGCGCTCCATTCGGACCTACTAAAAATAGAAGTGTTAAGGGGCTTGGAGTCCCAATAGATCTTTCACTGGCATTTCATACCGATGCTGGAATTACTAAGAGCGATACCACGGTTGGAACTCTTTCAATTTATAGTATTGAGACGATTGATGGACTTTCAAAATTTCCTGATAGTATTTCAAGATTTGCAAACCGTGACTTTGCCGATATTGTTCAAACCCAGATTGTTGATGATATCCGTTCAAAATATGATTCCATCTGGAACAGAAGATGGTTATGGGACGCAAAATACAGCGAAGCTACTCGTCCTAATTTTCCTTCAATGCTTCTTGAACTACTTTCACATCAGAATTTTCTTGATTCAAAATTTGCTTTGGATCCCCGTTTCAGGTTTGATGTATCCAGATCAATCTATAAAGGAATGCTGAAATTCCTTTCTGCTGAGTACAATTATAATTATGTCGTTCAGCCCTTGCCTGTTGATCATTTCTCAGTTGAATTCATAAATGAAAATAATTTGTTGCTAAAGTGGAAAGCACATAATGATCCATTGGAACCAACATCTGTTCCTGATAAATATATTGTTTATACACGATTGGATGATGGCGGGTTTGATAATGGACAATTAACTGATAAAGCAGAACTTACAATCTCAGATATCAAAACAAATATTATATACAGTTTTAAAGTTGCTGCTGTTAATGAAGGTGGAGAGAGCTTCCCTTCAGAAATTCTTTCGGCTTGTAAAGTTGAAGGCAAAGAGCCAGTCTTAATCATAAATGGATTCGATAGGGTTTGTGCACCTGCTTCAGTAGAGACCGAATCATTTACAGGTTTCCTTGATTTTGTTGATGCTGGTGTTCCCGATAAATTTGATATCAGCTATACAGGTGCCCAATATAATTTTAATCCAAACTCTAAATGGACAACTGATGATAATCCGGGACATGGTGCAAGCCACTCCGATTTTGAAACTCAAATTATTGCCGGCAATAGTTTTGATTATCCTTATGTGCATGGGAAATCAATAAAAGAAAATGGTCATTCCTTTGTTTCGTGCAGCGATGAAGCTGTGTGGGATAGTTTGATTGATATTTCTAAGTATAAATTTGTTGATTTAATTCTTGGCGAAGAAAAGGAAACTCACTGGCCCAAACCTGAAGGTGATTCTTTAAATGGGACCCAGTTTAAAGCTTTCCCATTAGAATTTCAAAAAATAATTGAAGGCTATTTAAAATCAGGAGGTAATATTTTTATTTCCGGTGCGTATGTGGGTACTGATCTTTTAAAAATCCCTCACCAGACTCTGCCGATATAAATTTTGCAAAAAATATTCTAAAATATAGATGGGCTAATGGTTATGCAGATAAGTTGGGGAAAGTTTATCCTGAGTCATCCTTTGCTGAAAGTGATTTGATTATAAACTATAATACAGGATTAAACGACAGCATTTATGCAGTTGAAGCTCCCGATGCTTTGTATCCATTTGACGGAAGCGAAACAATTCTCAGGTATTCAGAAAATAATTTTGGTGCAGGTATAGGATATAAAAAAGATTATGGAGTTATTATTTCAGGATTTCCATTTGAGACGGTTTTAGGTGAAAAGAGCAGAGTTGAATTAATGAATTTAGTTCTGAAATTTCTTTTAAGATAATAAGAAAAAAACACACCCCTTAATCCCCTCTCAAGAGGGGAAATCAAAAATATTTACAGCAATCCAATTCCAGGTGCATCATTCAAAATCAATCTGCCGTCAACTACTTCTGTTCCTTTATACGGATCATTCTTTATCAAAAGATTTCCATCGAGATCAGCCCAGTCTATCATTGGAGATAACTGGGAAGCGGCTGATATTGCACAGGATGTTTCTGTCATACAGCCCATCATAACTTTCATTCCGAGTGCACGCGCGAGCAGAAGCATTTTGTGGGCTTCCCTCATACCGGTACATTTCATCAATTTAATATTAATTCCATTAAAAACCCCGTGAGCTTTTGCTACATCAGGAAGTCTCTGAACAGACTCATCACCTATTACAGGCAACGGAGAATTTTCAGTCAGCCATGCAATATCATCCACTTGTTCTTTTGGCATAGGCTGTTCAACAAATTCAACATTTCTTTCTTTAAGCCAGTTTATCATCTCGAGTGCAAAATGTTTATCCTTCCATCCCTGGTTTACATCAACTGTTAATGGTTTGTCAGTTACTGACCTGATAGTTTCAATCATCTCCTTATCGTTTTCTCTTCCAAGCTTCACTTTCAGGATTTTATAAATGTCTGCTTCTTTAACTTTTTGTTTTACAACTTCGGCAGTGTCAATCCCGATTGTGAATGATGTATATGGGGTTTTACTCTTATCAAATCCCCAGATTGCATACCAGGGTTTATTTAAAAGTTTACCAACAAGGTCATGAAGAGCTATATCAACCGATGCTTTTGCTGCGGTATTCTTTTCATCAATTGAATCAACATAATCGAGAATATCTTCCATCTCAAAAGGATCATTGAACTGCTCAAGATTCACTTTAGAAAGAAAAGTTGTAACTGATTCCTGAGATTCACCAAGATATGGCGGCATTGATGCTTCACCATAACCTGTCACTCCATCGTATTCAATCTCCGTAAGCACATCAGGTGTTGTGGTACGTGAGTAAGTTGCAACAGTAAAAACATGTTTTAACTCAAGAGTATAAGGTTTAAATGTTAATTTCATTTTTTCGCTTCTTATTGTGTTTGAAAAAATATTTGTTGTATATCCGGCGGTTAATGCAGATCCGGCAAGCAATCCGCTTGTCTTTAAAAAATTTCTTCTGTTCTGTTTCATAATTCCCTTCCGATTTAATAAGGTACTTATGCCTTTAATAAGCCTTTTTATACATTAAATATATTGAGTATTGCAAAAGGTTTAAAGTAAAAACGAATTTATTTTTTATAAACAACTTTACCATTGACAATAGTTATGAAAAGAGAATTATCGTTATTCAGGATAATTATATCCGCATCCATATCTTTTTTTAACTCTCCTTTATTCAGGTTAAGGAGCTTTGCTGGATTTTTGCTCGCAGAGTTAATTGCTTCTTCAAATGAACATCCTGTAAACTGCCTGAATTTAAAAATAATCTCAAGTAGGCTCATTGCAGAACCAATAAGGGTACCATCAAGATAACGGGCAGCACCGCCCTTAGATTCATATTCTCTTCCATTGTAGAAATACTTTCCTTCGGGTAACCCGATTGCCTGGATTCCATCTGTTATACAAATGCATCTTTCCGGTCCTAAAATTTTATAAATCAATTTAACCGTGCTGGGATGAAGGTGATGTCCATCGCTGATTATTTGTGCTGTTATAGTTTCATTCTCAAAGATTGCATTTAATGCAGTTGCATTACGATGATGCAGACCAGTCATTGCATTGAATATATGAGTTACATGATTTATTCCCGCTTCAAATCCTTTTTTTGTTTCCTCATAAGTAGCATTTGAATGTGCAAATGCTGGAATAATGTTTTGCTTTTTTAGTTGCTTTAATAATTTCAAGATTGCCCGGCATCTCCGGAGCGATTGTCATCATACTTAAAGTATCACCTGTAATATCAAGAACTTCTTTTAAACCTTCAGGCGTTGAAGGATAAATTCCTGTTGGATTCAGTCCTCCTTTTTTATCAGGATTAACAAAAGGTCCCTCTATATGAAAACCTAAGAGTGTTGCGCCATCAACATTTTTGTTAACAAGCTTCTTTGCAATTTTTAAATGATGATTATTCTCTTCAGGTTTTACTACCGTTGTGCCGAGATAAGATGTTGTTCCTGTTTTGACAAGAGTTCTTGCAATTGTAAGTAATGCTTCTTCAGTCCCATCAAGAACATCTGCGCCGCCTGCGCCCTGGATATGAATATCAATTAAACCGGGTGCTGCGATTTTTCCTTTCACATCAATTATTTCATCAGGAGATTTTAATAGCGAGGCTTTCCCGATAAAAGATATTTTAGAACCTTCAATGAGAATATCCGTAAGTTGGGATTTATCGGGTGAATTATAGAGCAAGCAGTTTTTTAGGAGTAAGGAGTTTTTCATCGAGAATTTAATTTAATGATACGTGATTATAAATAAAAAATGTTTTCCTTGAAAAAAAATGAGATTCTTCATCCCACTAAAGTGGGATGACGTTTGTTTCAAACTCCCGCAATTCTTCTCTTATATTCTGCAAGAGCTTCTTCAAGTCTTTCTTTTGCATTTCCAACTCCCGCATTATGAGAAGGATGTATGTACAGCTTAACTCCTCTGTCGGTGAGAATTTCTGCAACTGTTGTTACAGTCATCCACACTGCAGTTACAAATGCCATTGTTGATATTGGTCCGATCTTATCACAATGATTTTTCAATGGAACGGAAGCATCTTCAATCGGTGCGCAGGAATCAACAACTATATCTGCAATCTCAAAAATATTTTTACCGGATGAATGGCGGGTTTTCTTCCCATTAGCAGCGGCGGCAGAACCAAAAACAATTACTTTCATTCCTCTCTTCTTGGATTCAAGAGCAATATCAATATTAACATTATTTATTCCTGAGTGAGAAAAAATCCACATACAATCCTGCGGATGAAAATTATGAGCTTTCATCATTTCAACACCATAACCTTCAACTCTTTCAAGAAAAACAAATTGATGAACACCCATTTGTCCTGTAATATTTGTAAAGAAAGTTAAAGGTAATTCAATCATTGGATGGAAACCGACGAATCCACCTATTCTCGGGTACATTTCTTCAATTGGTAAAGTAGCGTGTCCGCATCCAAAAGTATGAACCCAGTGACCTGAGCCGATTGTATCTGCCATAACATTAGCGGCAGCTTTTATATTTTCTAATTGATTATTTTCAATTTTATCCATTACATCTCTGGCATTTTTAAGCCATTCTAAAGCAAGCATAATTACTCCGTATTTTTTGTTACTAATGATTCCTTAGGCTGTTCAATTTTTTTAAGCACTATTTTCAGAAGCAGAACCATTATTATTAAACTTATTATTAGAATTGTTGTGAAATGTTTTATCCCGTACGAATGTGCAACCATTCCCATTAAGTAATTTAAAATCATATTTCCGATTAAAGCTATAACAAGCACAATGCTGAAAGCAGTTCCGGAAAGATTTGAAAAAATATCACCGACATATCCTAATACAACCGGAAAAATAGCAGCGAAACCAACTCCGAGAAGAATCAATCCTGTTAGTACAAGTGAAAATGAACTGGAATAAGAAATGATTAAGCTGCCGGTAAGAATTATCCCTGTTGATATAAAAAGAATAAGGCTGGAGGAAATTTTTTTCAGAAGACCACCGAGAAGTAATCTTGTTAAAGTTAAACCTAAAACAAGACTTGATAGGGCGAAGAGTGCATTTTCAGGATTAACACCCATATCATTAATGAGAAAGGTGGTTGACCAGTTATTAACAATCCCCTCCATGCCGCTTTCAAAAAAGAGAATAAAACCAAAAAGAACAAGAACAGGATTTTTTATTAAACCAAGACTTTGCTTAATCGGAAACCCTTGCGGCTGTTTGGGTTCAGGAAATTTTATTGAGATGAAAAAGATAACTGGTAGAATTATAAAAAATCCGATCCCTGCAGTTATATTTTCATAAGAAAAATATTTTAAAAGAAATCCAAGTATAGCAGGCATACCGAGAGCCCCGATACCGAAAAAAACCCCGAGCAAGCTGAGATTTGCGCCTTTCCCTTCTGTGCTAATGTCTGCGACCAATGCATTTGTGCCCCCATTGAGAACACCGCCTCCAAAACCAATAATAAAAATTGATACCTGGAGGAGAAAGAAAGAATTTGCAAATGCAATTCCCTCAAGTCCAAACAAAACTAAAAGAGAACAAATGATTAAAAGGTTTTTATGTCCATAGCGGTCTACAATCGGTCCGAAAACAATTGAACCGGCAAGAATACCAAAGGGAAGCAATGTAGCTAATGAACCGGCAGTAATTTCATCCAGTATATATTTCTTTGTAAGTGAAGGGAGAAGAGATCCCAGAGAAATTAAAACTATTCCAAATAGCAGCATGCCGACACAGGCTGCGGTAAAAACTAATTTACGGTTGTAATTGTGTGTGGTCATGTAGTTTTGCTGTCATTAGTGATTATTGATAGCAATCTTGTGGGAAGGTCATTCTTTCGGAATAATCTTTCAATTTTGTAATCTTTTAATTCATCCATTAATTTCCTTTAATGCCAGGTATCCGGCACCATAAAGTCCTGCATCGCTTCCAAGCTTGGAAGCTTCCAGTGTTACCTGTGTAATGCTTATTGGTTGAGCCCACTTTTTTGCTTCGTTCATAATATCATCAAGGAACTGAAGTGCGGGACCAAAAACACCTCCGCCGAAAATTATTTTTTCAGGATTAAACAAACTAACAAGGTTTGCAGTTGTCATTCCCCAGAATTCAATTGCTTGTTTTAAAACTTTTTCTGCAATCGGATCTTTCTCTTTATAGGCTTCGAAAATATCATGAGCAGTTATATGATCTTCTTTTTTTGTATTCAATACTCCTTCATATTCAATATCATTCTGAAGAAATTCTTTTGAAACTTTGGCTAATCCTTCGCCTGATGCGTTAAATTCAAAGCAGCCGCAGGAAGAATATTTTTCCATAAAAGGTTTGTCTAATGCAAGCCAGCCGATTGCACCTGCAATATCATTTGAGCCTCTGAGGACATCTCCATTAGTCATTATTCCTGCGCCAATGCCTGTACCAACCGCGAGAAAAATTGCATCTTTACATCCTTTAGCTGCGCCTTGCCAGACTTCACCAAGAATATAGCAGGCTCTGTCACTATCAATTTTAATTTTGATTTTATTTCCTGCAGTGGATTTTAAATCATCAAGCAGCGGGTAATTTTCCCATCCGGAAATATTTGGAGCCCATACAGTTCCGGTTTTTGAATAACTGATACCTGGAACAGAAATTCCTATTGCTTCAATTTTTTTTTCCTCTGAGAAGAACTTGGTAACCTGTTTCTTAATCAGGTCACCAACTTCTTTTCCTTCTCTATTTTCTAAGAGGACAACTTCTTTCGATAAGATTTTTCCTTTATCATTAAATACAGCACCGGAAAGTTTCGTGCCTCCGAGATCGAATCCTAAAACATACATTGATAATCCTGATTCTTAAATATTTTTTAATAAGCTGCTTCAGTATTCTGCAATAACTTTGAGGCTAATTTAGATTTTAGAGGTAAGAATAGTCAAGAAATATTTTCCTTGAAAAAAAAGATTGACTTTAAATATAAAATTGATATGAATATAAAAATCAGAACTTTTCTGTTGCAAGATGACCGGCACCAAATAATCCTGCATAAGCTCCTAATTCGGATTTAACAAATTTGATATTTTCAATAAATATTGGCTGAGCCCATTTTTCTGCTTCAGCTTTTATATTATCAAGAAACTGCAAAGCAGGACCAAACAATGATCCGCCAAATATTATTATTTCAGGATTAAAAAGATTAATCATATTTGCAACTGCAATTCCCCAATATTCTATACAATTATTAAGAACTTTAACTGCAATTGCGTCCTTGAGTGAATATGCTCTAAATACATCATCAATTGTTATTTGGTTTATCTCTTTAGTTCCTAATAACTTTGAATGCCCGGCGTGTAACAGTAAACTTTCACGGATGGAATTTAAAATTCCTTTACCTGACGCAAAATATTCCAGGCATCCTTTGGATTTAAATTCTTCTCTAAATGGTTTTTCAACAGCAAGCCAACCAACTGCGCCAACACCATCATTAAATCCCTGCAGGATTTTACCATCAATTAAAACCCCTGCCCCGATTCCGCTTCCAACTGAAAAATAAATTGCATTTCTTGTTTTTCTTGCAGCACCAAGCCATTTCTCGCCAAGGATATCACATGTTCTTTTGCTTGCAATTTTAACCCGAATGTTTTGTTCAGTGAATTTTGCCATATCCTGTTTTAAAGGATAATTATTCCAGCCGGGAATATTCGGAGCCCATACTGTCCCGGATTTATTGAAATAAACTCCCGGTACAGCAATGCCAACCGATTTAATTTTCATGGGAGTGTCTTCGAATTTATTAAGAAGGCGTTTAATTTGATTTTGGATTAGAAGACTAACTGCAGTTCCCTCTAGGTTAAGGAGATCAAATTTATCCTGTTCCAAAACTTTACCTGTTTTACCTATTGCAGCGCAGGTAACTGCCGAACTCATAAGATCAATAGCTATTATTGCCATTTTTAAACCGGCTCAGAAAAATTTCAAGGGCGAAAAATTATTTTTTAACAAAAAATGAAAGCCATAATAAATAAAATCTGAAAAAGCAAGATTTTTTTTTAGAAAAATATTGTTTTGGATTAGTTGATATTAGTGAATAAATAACCTGGGTAAAATTTAATTATTTAATAATTAAATGTCAGCTATTATAAAGTTTAATATCATGGATTCTATATGAGTAGTGTTTACAAATCTAAGTCTATTCTCACACTTTTCTTTTTCACAATAATTCTTATCACTAATAATTTGTTTGCAGCAAATGGTAAAATAACCGGAAGGATTATTGATACTGAAACAAACGAGCCTCTTATTGGAGTTAATGTTATAATAACTCATTTGATTTTACCTGATGGATCTGAAGTGCTTATGGATTATCCGTTTGGCGCTTCAACTAATCTTGAAGGGTATTATTTTATTTTGAATGTTCCCGCAGGTAATTATAATCTTAAAGCAAGCCTTGTTGGCTACACTTCAGTAATTCAAAAAGGAGTAAGGGTAGAGCCAGATAGAACGATTGAAATTAATTTTCAACTTTCAAGCACAGTTATAGAAGTTGAAGCAGTTACAATAACTGCCGAAAGAGAATATGTTAAACCTGATGTTTCAGGAACTCAGGAAATAATCAGCGCCGAACGGCTTGAACAATTGCCTGTTACAAGAGTTGATGAATTCCTTGGAACATTAAAGGGAGTTCAATTAGTAAGCGGTGCTCAGGGAAACGGATTGAGTATAAGAGGTGGCTCTATAAGAGAAACTGATGTTAGGCTGGATGGAATTTCACTTCAGGATCCCCGATCAGAAAACTCATACCTCGCATTAAATAGTACAACAATTCAGGAAATTCAGGTATTAACCGGAGGTTTTGAAGCTAAGTATGGTGGAATAAGATCCGGTTTGCTAAATGTAATCTCTAAAGATGGACAAAGAGAAAAGTATACTGTTTCTTTAAGAGCAGATTTCGCTCCCGCAGATCAAAAAAGATATTTTGGAACCGATCCTTATAGTGATGAATCATGGGTATATAGAGTTTATGCAGGGGAATATGCTTTTACAGGTGTTCCAGCTGGAGATACAACAGTTCCTGTCGAGTTAAGAAATTTTAAAGGCTGGAGTAATAGCCAAACTGAGCCGAGAGCTTTAGATTCACTTCAGAAACTTGAGCTCTGGAAAATGCAGCACCCTCAATATAAGTATGGAAATAAACCGGATTATTATTTCGAAGGTTCGGTTACCGGACCTTTTCCTGGTGGATCAATTCCAGTTTTTGGAGATTATGCATCAAGAACAACTTTTCTATTAGGATTTAAATATGAAAATTCTCAACTCGCTTTTCCTGTTGGACCAAGAAATTACTACCAGGACTGGAATACCCAATTAAAACTTACAACACACCTTCCCGGTAATATTAAATTATCCGTAAACGGTTTGTATGCAAATATTGAAACCTCCACCGGGGCAAGAGTTGCAAGTTACGGAGGGGCTTTACTTGATGAAGCGACAAGTTTTTCGTTTTTAAATAATACTAAAAGTTCTGTAATTCAACAGGCGAGTTTGTTAGGAGGCGGCAGCCATAACCAAATGTTTAATAAAAGCAGGCTGCAGTTTTTTGATCAGAAATATATAATCGGTGGTGCCAAGCTTACACATACTTTTGCCGATAATGCATTTTATGATGTTGATTTTCAGATCGGTTATACTGATCAGAATCTTCAGCCTTTCTCTTTTGACGGTTCTGATACAACGAAAAAAGTTTATTTCTTTAGCCAGAGAGCGAACAGGCTGTACGGTTTTAATGTTCCCGATTATGGAAGTCCAAATGCTTCAACAAACTATGGATTAGATGCTTTGAATACATACAATCTTTATGGAGGACCTCAGAGGGTTGACTCTTCTTATTCATACGTATATCAATTGAAGGGAGATCTCACAGCACAGTTTGGAATTCATCATCAGTTTGGAGCTGGTTTTTCCGCCAGATTGCAGGATCTTTTTATTTATTCAGGAACCTGGTACCAGTCTCAATTATCTTTTACGCCCGATACTTGGCAATATTATTCAGCAACTCCTTTGGAGCTTGGTTTATATGTGCAGGATAAACTTGAGTTTGAAGGAATGATATTGAATGCAGGATTAAGATTGGATTATTTAAATCCAATGAAAAATAGTTATGTCGTTGGTTTTCCTGAAGATGCTGACTACCAGAGTTTATGGAATGAAATTTATCAGAACCTTCCCGGTGAAACAGGAAGTTATGAAAAATGGTTAAGCTTTAGAAAATATCTTGAAAATCCTCCCGGGTGGCCTGAAGGTGAAATTAAAATTCAAGCTTACTTATCACCAAGGTTAGGTGTTTCATTTCCCATTACGGAAAGCAGTAAACTTTATTTTAATTATGGACACTTCTATCAGCGTCCGCCAATTTCATTTTTGTATAATCTTTATGTTGTACAGGGCGGTGTTGCTCTTCCTTCACCAGGACTTGATATGGCAAAAACTATTTCCTATGAATTTGGATATGAACAAAGTGTATTTGAAGATTTTATAGTTAACGCAACTGCTTATTATAAAGATGTCCGGAACGAGCCTTTGAGCCGGACTTATATAAATTACTATGAAGATAATATTGTAACTCAATATGTAGCAGATGCCTACCGCGATATTCGTGGTGTTGAGCTTCGACTGGAAAAACCAATTGGAAGGTTTGTTAATTTTACTGCAATGTATGATTATATGCTTCAGTCTTCGGGTCAGGTTGGGCTGGCACAGGTTTTTGAAAACAGGCTTTCAGCAAAAGATAATGAGGTGAGAAGTCCTAATATCAGTTCTACAGAGCCAATGCCACGTGCAAATATCAATCTTAATCTTCATACACCAAAAGAATTTGGTCCGGAGTTTCTTGGTATTTATTGGTTAGAAGAAATTTATACTAATTTCTTCTTTGAATGGAGAGATGGAGGCAGGGTATTATTAAATCCTGAAGAGCCGGATATTAATCTCTGGAATTATGTTGATGCTGTTAATTATTGGAATATAGATTTCAAAGGATCAAAATCTTTCAACACATCTTTCGGCAGTATAGAGTTTGTAGTCACTATTCAGAATTTAACAAACAATAAATGGTTAAATTCAGGTAATATGCTTCAAAATCAGTTTAACGATTACAAAAAATCTTTGAAAACTCCTGATAAAGGCGGTAATGATCAATGGGGTCAGTGGAAATCCGATGATGGACATATCAAATATTCCTTCAATGGTTTTAATGAAGCATTAATATTTTTAAACCCGAGAAGAATTATTCTTGGAATGAGGTTAAACTTTTAGGCAGGATGAAATAATGAGAATGAAAATGAATTTCAAATCAGTTTTAAGATATTTTTTATTTATAATAGTTTTTCCTCTCTCTTAATTAATCCCCAGGAAAAAAATTATAATCCTCCGACAATGCATCTCGATATTGGAAATTTCCAGATGAGTTTCAGAAAACTTATGGGAGATGGCGGTATGCAATCTCAATTTAGCTGGAATCTTACCGGAGAGAACAGAGAACAGACTGAAATTTTTTACTGGCCTGCAGACATTTGGCAGTCCAACATGCTATACCAGATTTTCAATCCTGTTTCACTGGATGACAATGGAATTATTGATGAACATGGTCAGCAGAAGCCGATGATGACGAGGGGTGATGCTCTAACAAATTACGGCATTACAGATTGGGCAAGTGAAACACGTCGCTATCGTCCTCCTCACATAGTTGTTGATGGAATTGCTCTTGATCCTCCATATCAATGGAATACTGATCCATCTTTACCTTCAGATATTAAAATTGAATTTGAAGATGTACTACCTCAATTTGGAATAAGAAGCCACGTAGAAGTTTATGCTTTCAGTAATCCTAATCATGCTGACTACTTTATATGGAAAGCAACACACAAATTTACCGGTGAACTTAAAAGACCACAAGATGCTTCTTCTTCTTTAGATACTTTACCAGATCAGACAATAAAATTCTGGTGGCCAATAGCTTTCAGCTTTGGTCCTTCAAAAGCGGGGGAGCGTGAAGTTCTCGGAGGTTTTGCATATGAAGGTGATGATGACCTCGATAGCTGGTTTAAAAGAAAATCAGAACTTGTTCCTAATGGTTCAAGGGATTCTTTATTAGTTGCTTATTACTGGGATGATGACGAACCATCGGTCCCATCATATTCAAATGGATCAACTAATGATGTAGGAGATCCGGATCGGACGACAGGTTTTTTGCATTCAACACAAATTCCGGGCTATACATTATTACATGCTGATAAATCTGCTTTTGATAGAAGTGATGATTTGATGCAACCTTATGCAATGCCTCACGCAACAATTCTTGGTGATCTTTGGGGTAGAAGAGATGTTGGTTTGAGATTAACTTATCGAGGTGAGGATGGAAGAGGAAAATTTCCACTTGATGCTATTACAGAGGGCTTTTCTTTAGTTCCGCAAAAAGGTCCCATGAGATTTATAACTGCCGGGCCATATGAATTAACAAAAAATTCTGCTGAAGGCAGATACGATGAGATAACTTTGGTTTATGCAGTCGGGGTTGGCGGAATGAGTTACGAAGCCGCTGATTCAATCGGCAGGAAATGGATGAACGGAGAAATATCAGATTCTTTAAAAAAAGAATTAGTTATGCAAGGGAAAGATTCTCTTTGGAAAGTTATGGATAGAGCTAATTGGACCTGGGATAGAATTAGCAGAGGTTTATCAATTCCCGCATCTCCACCACCTCCGGATATTGAAGTTACTTCCGGACCAAACATAATATCAGTAAGTTGGAGCTATCCAACTTCTTCATACTATAATGATGCAATAACTGGTGTTGATGATTGGTATGCCTGGAGAGTTTACAAAAAACAAGGTGCGTTTTATGTGAATGATCCTCTCGATCAGAAAAGCGGATCAAAGTGGGAACTTGTTTATGAAACGACTGACCGGAACCGGAGATCATATATTGACAGCAATGTGGTTAGGGGTCTTGATTATTATTATGCGGTTACAGCAGTTGATAATGGCAGTCAGAATACAGATGGAATATTTCCAGGACAAAAACTGGAGAGTTCAAGATTTGTAAACAGATCCCAACTTCCAGCAGTTCCATTTAAGCCGGGGCTTTCAGTTTCCGATCAGGTAAGAGTTGTTCCAAATCCAGCAACGGTTGCTCAGGGAAGCGCCTTATCGTACGGGCACGGAGATAAAATTTCTTTCTTTAATCTCCCGTATAAATGTACTCTCAGCATTTTTACTGAAACCGGAGATCTTGTTTCAAAAATAGTGCATGAAGGAAATGCCGACGAAGAATGGGATCAGAGGACAGATAGCAATCAGTATGTTACCAGCGGAATTTACATCCTGGCTATTACCGAAGCTAAAGCTCTCGATGGAACTGCCCTTGATAATCAGTTTGTTAAATTTGTTTTAGTGCGATAAGGAGATTGTATGAATAATATTTTTAATAAGTTTCTAAGTACGGAAATGAAATACGGAATTCTTATAACAATTCTTCTTTCACTTTCTCAATTAAATTTTGCGCAGATTGAAAAGAAAGCACAAACCGGTTTCAGGTTTCTGGAAAATCCTGTTTCAGCAGAAGTTGTTGGCAGAGGTACAATTGGTGTGGTAAATACTTTCAGCTCCAATGCTATTTTCTGGAATCCCTCATTGCTTGCTTTTTCAAGCACTGATTACAATATAAGTATTAATCATACAAAAGGAATTGCAGATATTAATTATAATGCTGTAGCCGCATCTATTAATCTTTTTGATTTTGGTGTTATAGGTTTCAGTCTGCTCTCAATGGATTATGGAACTTTTAATTCTACCGTAAGATTAGGAGAGAATGGTTATATAGATATGGGAACATTTTCACCAACAGCAATTGCAGTTGGTACAGCTTTTTCTCAAAAAATAAGCGATCACTTTTCTTATGGAGTTCATTTAAAATATGCCCGGCAAAATCTTGGTGAAGCTTTTGTAATTCCCCGCGGTGATTCAGTTCTTAGTAAAAAAGAATATGAACTTGATGTTTTTGCTCTTGATGTTGGAGCTTATTATGATTTTCTTGTAAGCGGGATAAAATTTGGAGCAACTCTCCAAAATATTTCCAAGGAATTAAAATATGAAACTCAACAATTTCCTTTACCCTTTGCTATTAGTTTTGGTGCAGCTATTGAACCGCTTGAATTATTTTACGGAAAAAATCCTTTGCACACTTTAATAATAAGTTTTGAGTCGAGACATCCGAGGGACTTTGGTGAAAAAGTTAAATTTGGTGCTGAGTATCATTTCTCTGATTTCTTTATTGCGCGCCTGGGGTATGTAACAAATTATGATGAACGAAGCTGGACCGCGGGCGTTGGCTTTAAACAACAAATCTCTGATTTCCCGATAAGCATTGATTATGCTTTTCAGCCGTTTGGTATTCTGGGAGATGTACATTATATATCTTTGGGAATTGGATATTAATTGCATGTTAAAAGATTGAATGAATTGAAAGAACAATTTTAACAATTCAACAATGAATAACTATTAAATAACAACTTTATGACTATTACCGCTAACAAATGACCAATGACTAATTCATTTAAGCTAATCTATTTTATTCTCCTTTCTATTACTTTTCCATTATTTTCACAGACTTCCTGGATAAGAATAAACCAGTTAGGTTATCTTGAACAATCAATTAAAGTTGCTGTTTTGATAAGTAAAGATGATCTGGATATAAAATATTTTGAGATTTATAATTCTGAAACCGGAAAATCTGTTTACAAAAGCAGTAATGTAAAATCATTTGGAAAGTATGGGAATTTTGAAACGTCTTATAGATTAAATTTTTCCGACTTTGAAAAAATAGGAACATTTTATATCAAGGCTGGAGAATTCAAATCTCCTGATTTTAGAATTTCAAATGATGTTTATAATGGTACTGCTGATTTCCTTTTAAATTATATGAGGCAGCAGAGATGCGGCTATAACCCTTTTCTAAAAGATTCCTGCCACACACATGATGGTTTTATTGTTGATCATCCAACCTTAACAGGAAAACATATTGATGTAACAGGAGGTTGGCATGATGCAAGTGATTATCTTCAGTATGTTACCACATCTGCAACTGCAACATACCAGATGCTTTTTGCATATAGTAAAAATCCCGAAGCTTTTGGCGATAAATATGATGCAAATGGAGATAAAGGTTCAAACGGGATTCCTGATATTCTTGATGAAGCAAAATGGGGTTTAGACTGGCTTGTTAAAATGAATCCGGACAGCGGGTTTATGTTTAATCAAATAGCTGATGACCGCGACCACCAGGGTTTTAAACTGCCAACATTGGATTCAATCGATTATGGAAAAGGTTTGGAACGGCCGGTTTATTTTATTACCGGGAAACAGCAGGGTATCTGCAAATATAAAAACAGAACAACAGGAGTTTCTTCAACAGCTGCCAAATATGCTTCCTCATTTGCTCTCGGATATGAATTTTTGAGGAAGTTTTATCCGGAATTTTGTGAACTAATAATAAAAAAAGCGACCGATGCTTATGAATTTGCTCAAAGTGATTTAGGAGTATGTCAAACAGCTTCCTGTGTATCACCATATTTTTATGAAGAGGATAATTATGTTGATGACATGGAACTGGCTTCAATTCAACTTTTTAAAATTTTAAATGATTCATCTTATCTCCATCAAGCTGTTGAATGGGGAAAAGTTGAACCCTTCACTCCGTGGATGGGTGCAGATACTGCAAGACATTACCAATGGTACCCATTTACGAATCTAGGTCATTACCTGATTTCGACCTCTGAGAATGAATCTGATTCAAAAAGATTTAAAAATTATTACAGAACCGGGATTGAAAATGTTTATAACAGAGGTAAGGATAATGCTTTCTTAAATGGCATACCATTTATCTGGTGTTCAAATAATCTTGTTGCTGCAATCCTTACCCAGATGCGTCTTTATAATGAATTAACTGGTGATGAAAAATATCTTGAAATGGAGGCGTCATTACGCGATTGGCTTTTTGGTTGTAACCCATGGGGTACAAGCATGATTATGGGTTTACCTGAAGATGGAGATTACCCTGAGGATCCACATTCTGCATTTACAGCAATTTATAATTATAAAATTGATGGCGGTTTGGTTGATGGACCGGTGTATTCTTCTATCTATAATAGTTTAATTGGGATTAAACTTTTTCAGGGCGATGAATATAGTGACTGCCAGCCTGGCAATATAGTTTACCATGATGACTATGGTGATTATTCTACTAACGAACCTACTATGGATGGGACTGCATCTCTCACTTTCTATCTCTCTGCAATGCAAAGTTTAGGGAAAAATAAATAAATTTTCGCATCCCGGATAATTATCGGGACAAATTATGATTTTTAAATTAGATTTCTTTTTTTAGAAAATTCACTTAATAAATAAATTAGTATTGCAAAAACAATAAATAAAAATTAACTTGTAACAGTTTTTAACTGGCATTATTCACAATAAAAGTCGGAGGAGCTATGAGAAAACTTCTTACCTTATTTCTTTTTTTACCTTTAGTAATAACCTTAAATGCTCAGGATATATTTACACGTGTCTCTACGATTCACACTCTTGATTATGAACCCGGCGGCGGGGGATTTGGTGGCTTTGTTGCAGGTGTTGATTGGGATGGGGATGGTTTGCCTGAAATTTATGCTTGTAATGCAAATTATATTGATAGAGATGGTGAATTAGTTCCTAAAATCTGGAAGTTTGAATGGAATGAAGCTACTGCTACATGGGATTCGGTTTGGGGTGCTATTCCTGGTATCCCATTGCAGAATACCTGGATTGGATTTACCTGGGGTGATTTAGATAATGATGGAAAACCTGAAATTATCTGGAGCCCTTCCAATTTTACTGATGCCACAACAAATCCTAATCCATGGCGTGTTTTAGTTTATGAAGTTGTTGGTGATGGCAGTGATAACTTAGGGGTTGACGATGGTTTTGGAAGTTTCTTGCCGAATGCTACAACTACAATTGTAACTGATGATAATTATAATTTAAGACCAATTAGTTTAAAAGTCGTAGATATTGATGGTGATGGAACAAAGGAATTACTTTTTGCAGATCAAGCTGTAGATTGGCATTTTGGTGTTCTTTCTGTTGACGATATTCCTGATAATGGCGGTGGAACTGAAACATGGACAGTTGAGGCAAATGGACTTGGAAATCCAACCTTTACCGGCACACTAAATATGTGGGATCTTGCAGTTGTTGGTAATGTATTTTATATCTTCGCCCAGGATGGATTGGTATATCCTATTAAATATGATGCAGGAAACTATACAGTTTTAAGTCCTCAAAGTGGTGTTGGCAATGGTTCCTTTAAAGGTACGGCCACTTATGATCTTGATAATGATGGGACTGACGAAATTATAGAAGGAAGTTGGTTTACAGGTGGTAAAGTATATGTCCTCAAACAGGATGCAGATACTCTGCAAACATTTGAAGTTGCAGATTTATCAACACTTGGTGCAACCAGGCTTAATGGTGCTGCTGTTGGCGATCTCGATGCTGATGGTAAACCTGATTTTGTTTTTGGAACAAGACCACCTGCTACACCGAACAATGCAGTTTATCGTGTTGAGTTTCAGGGTGGTGACTATACAAATCCATCAAACTATGAATCTTCAATTATTGACTCCTTTTTGGTGCCTGCACCAAATGCAACCGGTGGACAGCTTGATGTTGTTGCTATTGCAAATATAGATGGTGATGATGCTGATGAAGTCATTTATACCCAGGGATATACAAGAAGTGTATCAAATGATACTACCGCCGATGCGGCTATTCTTGATATACAGCATACACCGGTTAGTGTAGAACTTGCTGATAATAATATTCCTAATCAGTATTATCTTGATCAGAATTTCCCGAATCCTTTTAACCCATCAACTACTATTAAATTTGGTTTAACTTCTGAGATGACAGTTGAACTGAAAGTATTTGATGCCTTAGGACAGGAAGTTCTTACTTTAATTGATGGACAATCAATGAAAGCCGGTTCTTATAATGTAAGATTTAATGCTTCCGGTTTGGCAAGTGGGACTTATATTTATAGGTTGAAAGCCGGGGATTATGTTTCATCGAAGAAAATGATATTGCTAAAGTGATTAAGTATGAAGTTCTTTTGTAGAGAACTTCATTAAGTAAAATATCGCAGCACAGGTTGATTAACCTGTGCTGCATTAAATAAAAATTCCAGGAGAAAGATTAAAGATTTTTTCTACAGTTTTAGCGAATGAACATTCTAATCCTTTTTAACACCGTCCTCTTTTCTAATTCATTTTTTATCTTTTTCCATCTGTTTAAAAAGCAGCATGGAGAATCAATGAGGTTACAATGAACAGAAAATTACTTTTATTTATTTTTTTTCTGATAATAACTTTACCAATAAATATTTTTGCAGGTATTACAGGAAAAATATCCGGGAAAGTTACAGATGCTCAATCCGGTGAAGCCCTTATAGGAATAAATATTATTATTGATGGAACTACTCAAGGTGCTGCAACAGGACTTGATGGCACCTACATAATCAATAATGTTGAACCGGGAAATTATAGTATAGTTTTTTCCGGCGTTGGCTATCAGAAAAAAATCATAACAAACGTAACTGTCGCAAGCGATTTCACAACAAGCCTGGATGTTGAATTATCCACAGAGGCTATTGGACTTGAAACTGTTGTTATCGAAGCAACAAAACCTTTAGTAAGAAAAGATCTGACTTCATCCCATACAACAATAGATAACACCCAGATAGAAGCTCTTCCTGTTGAAAACATTGACCAGATATTATCTCTCCAGGCAGGCATTTCAAAAGGAGTTGATGGAGAACTTCATATCCGCGGTGGAAGATCAAATGAAATTGCATATAACATAAACGGAGCTTCAGCAATTAATCCTTTTGATTTTGGAAGGACAGTCCAGATATCCACAAATGCTATACAGGAGTTATCTGTTGTAAGCGGAACTTTCAATGCGGAATATGGAAATGCTCTAAGTGGTGTTGTTAACACAGTAACAAAGGAGGGTGGTAATAAATATAAAGGCAGTGTTTCTTATTATACGGGTGATTATTTAAGCTCTAATAAGGATATCTTTTAAATATTAATGATATTAACCCGGTTAATAACCAGGTTGCCGAAGGAACTTTTGGCGGACCAATTCCTTTAACTGATGATGTGCTTACATTTTTCTTATCAGGAAGGTATGATTATAATAAAGGATATTTATATGGGCAGAGAGAGCATACAATTTATGATTCTGTTTATAGAAATGTTAATGATCCAAATGATATAAGAATAGCACAAACCGGTGATAATTCTTTGGTATCAATGAACCCTTCAAAAGATTATAACCTTACTGGAAAATTTACTATTAAACCTTTCCAGGCAGTTAAGTTTAATTACGATGTTGTTTATTCTAACTCGGAATGGCAGACTTATAATCACGATTACAAATATAATCCCGATGCAAATTATCATCGGTATGAGTGGGGATTAATTAATTCATTTGAATTAAGGCATGCATTAAGCGGCAGTACTTTTTATTCTTTACTCGGTTCTTATAGCATTTATGATTTTAAAAGATATTTATTTCCGTTATTAGATCAATCAGGAAATGAAGTTGATTTTCGACCCGGAATGGATTTAAGTATTCTTCATGCTGATCCCCGTTATCAGCCGATTCATAAAGATAATAAAGTCTCCCCATACACCTTTGTTTCGGGTGGAACTCTGGACGGACATTTTTATCAGAGATCAAATACCTATGAAGCTAAATTTGATTTAACAAGCCAGGTAACTAACCAGCATGAAATTAAATTCGGGTTCAGGGGCAAATTCGATATTATGGATTTTGAAGAATTCACTGTTCAACGAGATACAACACAATATTTAACTCCCACCATCCTGGGACCTGAAACAAACGCTCACGATCTTTATACAAAAAAACCGATTCAGTATTCAGGATATATTCAGGATAAAATGGAATTTACAAGTATGATAATTAATGCAGGTTTAAGATTTGATTACTTTGATGCACAGTCTATTTATGCGCCTGACATTAACACACCAAGAACAAATCTGCAAGATGCTAAAGCAAAGACAATGATAAGTCCCAGAGTAGGAATATCTTTTCCTATTACAGATAGAGGCATTATACATTTTTCGTACGGTCATTTTTTCCAGCTTCCTCCATACACATATTTATATACCAACCCCACCTTTGAGAGTTATGGAGGAATACCTGTTTATGGTAATGCCGATCTTAAACCTGAAAGAACGGTTACATACGAAATGGGTTTACAGCAGCAGTTATCCGAAACTATTGCCTTCAATGTTACAGGGTTTTATAAAGATGTAAGGGATTTGCTTGCGCTTCAGAGAATAAGGATTAGCAGCAGTGTTACGTATGATAAATATGTGAATAAAGATTATGGCAACATTAAAGGAATAACTTTTTCTTTAACAAAAAGAAAATTGCCGGATGATTTATTTGGTGCCTCACTCGATTATACATTCCAGGTTGCAGAAGGAAATGAAACAGGAGCGGAAGCATTTTTTCTCGATCTATCTTCAGGAAGACAAAGCGAAAAAGTTCCTATACCTCTTGAATGGGATCAGACGCATTCATTAAATGGCGTTGTAACTTTTGGCAGCAACAAAAACTGGATTGTAACAATAGTCGGTTCAATAAATACAGGTCTTCCATATACACCTCAACTATTTCAAAGCCAGGTGCTGCTTGATCCGAACAGTGAACGTAAACCGATCCGTGCAAATGTTGATCTGCTTGTTGAAAAATCATTTGATATATATACAACTATTGTGACTTTATTTATTAAAGTTTTCAACCTGTTTGATACTCTGAATGAAAATCTTGTTTATGATGATACCGGCAGAGCTACTTATACTCTTCAGGACACAAAAGGCGGACCTGAAGAAACAAACAGATTATCAAGAGAAATTTCCGGAGTTCATTCAGCAACAGAATATTTTGTCCGTCCTAACTATTACTCAGCACCACGCGAAGTTAGAGTAGGACTTTCTTTAGAGTTTTAAAATTAATTTTGATTTTACGGAGAATTGAAATGATGAAATTTAAAAAATCTTATCAGCCCAGGATGAAAACCGGACTATTTCTATTTTTATTTATTTCTCTCTCAATGACAATTTATTCACAGGAAACAGTTGAGCAGAGGAGAAACAGGGAACATCAGGCTGTTTATGATTACATCAACAGTGTATATCCCACATATCATGTGAACACAAATCCTTTTTTAAGCCCTAAAAAAAGCAGCGGGTTCAGCCTTTTCAAACCAACGGTAAGAGAAAATCCGGAATGGAAAAGATATTTGATGAATGGGAACAATATCGCAGTTGAAATCTGGAATTATGGCGGAATTGGTCCTGGTCTTCCGGGAGATGCTTTAAGAAATATTTTAGGTCTAGTATGGCATGATGCCCCCTATATTTTCCAGTTCAGCCCTATTGTAGGAGCGCAAGTTCCTAATGCTCTTAACCCGGCAAATAAATTTCATATTATTACTGATGGACTATATGATTTTAGTGCTGCCGGTTTAAGAGATGAAAACACTGCAATTGATCATCAATACTGGTGGCAGCCTTTACCGGGATTTGCCGATCCAAACCAGGGATTAATAGCTTCAAATCCTTCATTCGATTCGGATCATGATGGTAAACCCGATAGCTGGCCGAGAGATTGGTATAACAGCACTCTGGGTGAATATGTATGGCCTGGCTATCTTGTTCAAGGTGAGAATAATGCCGACCTTGAAGTTTTATGGGCAATGGACGACAGGGAAAATAATGAGTTTGGAAAAGATAACCAGGTTGCCCAATATTTCCCCTTTGTGAATGATTCTTCTCGTTCCGGTTTGGGTATCCAGGTTTTAGGAAGAGGTTTTCAATGGGCAAATTCTCTTGCTGCAAATGCAATCTTCTTTCAGTGGTCTTTAACTAATGTTAGTGATAAAGCATTGGATTCAGTATTCTTTGGAATTTATGGTGACCCCGATATTGGAGGTAACAGTAATTCTGAAAATCATGATGATAATGGTTTATTTATCCCACCAACCAATACTAATATTCCTGTATATGCAAGAAATATGGTTTACTTTTTTGATCCCGATGGAGTCGGTACTTTGAATGTTCCTCTTGGTTATTTAGGATGCAAATTTCTTGAGAGTCCGGGCAATCCTAATGATGGAATTGATAATGATGGTGATGGACTAATTGATGAGAGACAGGATAATGATATTGATGAAGATGGGGATTGGAATCCTGAAACTGATGATGTAGGTAAAGATGGTATTCCAAATACCGGCGATGAGGGTGAAGGTGATGGAATTCCAACTCTTGGTAAAAGATTAGCAGATGGAAGCCCCGATCCGTTATTACCTGGTGAACCGAATTTTGGTTATACCGATCTTGATGAATCCGACCAGATAGGTTTAACAAGTTTTAACAGTTCATCCTGGAATACAGATTTAAAAATCTCCAACGATGAAGATATCTGGAACAGATGTAAGCCGGGAAATTTTGGTGAGATAGAACAGAATGCTGATATAGTTTTTATTTTTGGTTCGGGATATATTTCTTTAGCGCCGGGGGAAACAAAAAGAATCTCAATGGCGTTTCTTTTCGGGGAAAACCTTAATGATCTCCTTGTTACTGCTGAAACCGTGCAAGACATTTACAATAAAAATTATCGTTTCTTTAAACCACCTACACTTCCAAAAGTTACTGCGGTTCCCGAAGATAAAAAAGTTACTCTTTACTGGGATGCGTCTTCGGAAGAAAGTATTGACCCTATTACAGGTAAGGATTTTGAAGGGTATGTTATTTACAGAAGCACCCGGCCTGATTTTTCAGATATCCAGGTTATAACCGATGGGCATGCTTCAAGCTTTTTATATGAACCCCTGAGAGATTTAAATGGGTTTGAAGCTAAATTTGATCTGGATAATGAGTGGAGAGGATATCATCCTGTTCCTTACCAGGGAAGAGGTATTCATTATTATCTTGGTGATAACACAGGGCTTGTTCATTCTTTTGTTGATTCAAATAATGTTATTAATGGCCTGGCTTATTATTATGCTGTTGTAGCTTACGATCATGGTGATTCACTCGGAATTCCTCCATCTGAAACAACGAAAAAAATTACGGTTGATCCGATAACCGGGCAAACTATTTTTGACGATAATACTGTTATGGTCATTCCGGGTCCGAGAGCATCAGGATATAATTCTCCTCAAATTTCAAATACAATAGATGTTATGCATCAAACCGGAATAGGAAATGGAAGTTATGATTTTAAAGTTCTAAATGATCTTGATGTGAGAAATGAAACGTACACACTTACTTTCAGTGATTCTTTAATTGTTGGCGATACAACTATTGCTGGGAAAAATTATTCTGTTAAAGGGGAAGAATCTGTTACAGAATCATTCTTCCTGTTTGACACAAAATTTGCCAGCCTTTCAAATAATTATATTATTAATGATGGAACACTCCTGGTTAAAGATAAAAATGGAACTGTATATCAAAATGGTGTTGATTATATTATTGATTATGCTGCGGGAAAAATCAGGAGAGACAGTGCTTCATCAATGTCTAACAACAGTGAATTCACAATCACTTATCATCACTATGCAATTTATCAGAGCCAGGCTCTGCATAATGAAGATTCAAACCCGATATTTGATGGAATCCTGTTAGAGGTTTCTAATAATGATGCTCTCAGTTTTGATTCTGAAAAATCCAGCTGGATAGGCGGGGATCTCCAGATTCCTTTTACAGCAACGCTTTCAACAATAGGCAATGCACAAAGAAAATTGCTTTACCCCGCTGATTATGAAATAACTTTTTCGGATCAAAAAGAATTTACTGCGATTAAAAATGTTCCCGGTACCGGTTTCATTACAATCCCTGTTAATTTTAAAGTTGAAGAAATAACTTCGGGGGTCAGGCAGCCGATATTGGTCTTTCTGAATGAAAAAGAAAAAAATGATTCTGCGTTTACGCGCGGAGATGGATTAATTCTTTTCAAACCCGGCGCAACAGGAGTAAGCACCGATACTCTTACATGGGAGATAACTATTGGAAAAGTTACTGCCGGAGATTCTGTTTACCCCGGCAGCGGAGATGTTTTAAGAATCTTAACAAAGAGACCTTTTACTAAAAATGATGTGTTTACTCTGCAAACACATGCCGGCAAAGTTAATCAACAGGCAGGAGCTTCGCTTCTGGATAATATTTATGTAGTGCCGAATCCTTATGTAGGGACAAGTGTTCTTGAGCCCGATAATAAATTACCAAACCAGAACAGGGGAGAAAGAAGAATTTATTTTGAACATCTTCCGATGAAATGTACTATAAGAGTTTTTACTTTGAGCGGTGAGCTTGTTACTACTCTCGAACACGATGAAGGAGTGGATAACGGAAGAGAGTACTGGAATTTACTTAACAGGGATGGATTTAGTGTAGCATACGGCGTTTATATTGCTCACATAGAAGCTCCTGGTTTAGGTGAGAAGCTCGTAAAATTTGCTTTGATAAAATAGTGGAGAAATTTTATGAAATCATTCAATAATTATTTAATAGTTTTTTTAATTGTTATTGCATCGGCGGCGACTAATTCTCAAACAATAAAAACAGGAACCACAGCAGCCCAGGTTCTGAAGTTTAATGTTGGACCAAGAGCTATCGGAATGGGCGGTGCCTATACAGCTATATCGAATGATATAACTGCGATGTACTGGAACCCGGGTGGAACAGCTAATATCCAGAGGAATGAAGCCTTTTTTAATCATTCATCTTTATATGCTGATATTGGTTATGATTATGCTGCAATTGCAAGCCATTTATCTGATTTCGGAACTATAGGTGCTTTTGTTTCAGTTCTTTCTATGGATGAAATGGTTGTGAGAACCGAAGCAGAACCTGAAGGCACAGGAGAATTTTTTAATGCAGGTGCTATTGTTATTGGTTTAAATTATTCGCGTTTTCTTACAGAAAGTTTTGCCATTGGGTTTAATGTTAAATATATAAATGAATATATATGGCATGAAAATGCAACAGGTTTGGGAATAGATATTGGAACAATGTATAAGCTACCTGTACTTAATGAACTGAGAATTGCTGCCAGTATTTCAAATTTTGGCACCAAGATGCAGCTTGCTGGACGTGATATTACAAAAATTATTAATTCAGGAGCCGGTGAAGGTAACCAGGTTAATACAAACCTGGAGCTTAGTAAGTTTGATCTTCCTCTTCTTTTCAGATTTGGAATATCCAGTGATGTATTAAAAGATGAAACTTCAAGAATAACTTTAGCTGTAGATGCTATTCATCCAAACGACCACACAGAATATATTAATTCCGGTGTAGAATATTCCTGGGAAGAAATAGTTTTCATTCGTGCTGGTTATAATTCCTTATTTGAACAGGATTCTGAAAAAGGATTAACCCTTGGTTTTGGGCTGCAATATAATATTGTTGATCTTGTTAACGTTGGATTGGATTATGCCTACCAGGATTTCGGCAGGCTAAATGATGTTCATTATTTTTCTGTTGGAATAAAATTCTAACAAAAAAATAAATTAATAAATGGAATACTAAACTACAGGTATTCCATTTTTTTTATCTATTATTTTTTCCACATACCTGTTCAAAAACTCTCTGGAAATTTCCTCCGAGTATTTTTTCAACTTCTTCTTTAGAATACCCGTGATCAAACAAAGCTTCTGTAAGTCTTGGAAATTTCGAAACATTTTCTAAACCAACAGGAGTGGAACCAATTCCATCGAAATCAGAACCGATAGCAATGTAATCAATTCCCACAAGATTTTTTATATAATCTATATGAGCAATAACATCATCAATATCAGCAACAGAGGACCCAGTTAAAAACGGAGGATAAAATACTATACCAATTACTCCACCCGAATTTGCGATATCCTGGATCTGCCAATCATATAAATTTCTGTAGTGATTATTTAATGCACGGGCACCGGAGTGTGAAGCAATAATCGGATGGGTTGTAACTTCAAGGATATCCTGAATAGTTTTTATTCCTGTATGTGATACATCTATAATAACTCCTAATGAATCCAATCTTCTTATAACCTGCCTTCCAAAATCAGTTAAGCCCTGTGTTTCTGAAAGAGGATCTTGCGCAGAAATAGCCCAATCAGTGCTATTATTCCAGGTTATTGTTAAATATCTCATTCCTTCATTGTAAAGAGTATCTAATTTTTCCAAACTGTTTTCTATATGATGACCGCCTTCAACGCCGATTACTGCGGCAATCTTCCCCTGGTTATTTAAAGCGATTGCATCATTATATGTTAAAGCCTGCCCTATTGTATTTGGATTTTCATTTAACTCATTATAAAACCTGTTAACCATAACCTGGGATTGGAGATAATAATTTGTAAACTGAGTCGGGCTTACCCAAACAGAAAAAAACTGGATATCAACACTGCCTTCCTGCAGTCTGGGAATATCGGTATGATTAAATCCATGTCTCTCTTTTAAATGATAACTAGTATCGGATATCATTACTTCAAGTATATCATTATGAAGATCCGTCATTGTAAAAAGCGAATGGTAAGATGTGAGCATAATATTAAAATTTTCTCCGCCGTTAACTTCTGTTTCAACAGTATCAGCTACGTGAGAATTTTTAGAATAGATAATTATTAAGTTGTGTGAGTTTGTTTTTGATAGGGAAAAATTATTTTGTCCTGAAATTTGCTTAACCGGGTTTAATCCTCCGGTACTGGTTCCTCCATCTAACTGAACCATCTTTTTAGAAATTGAATTTTCTTTTGTACGGATTGTATAAATATATACGCCTGCGGCTCCTCTACTTTTCCATTCAAATGAATATGATCCTGCACTTAGAAACTGTTCTTTATAATCAATAAGTTCACCAAGAATATTATGAACAAGTATTTTTACATTTTTATCAGAGCCAATTGCAAATTGTATTGTTGTAGAAGGATTAAATGGATTCGGGTAGTTCTGCATAACAACAAAATTATCAGGAGTATTCCTCTCATTTTCAACAGACGTAACCAGGTTGTATAACCATCTCCCGATACTATTTGTAAAAACAGAGTCGGTTGTCCCGGCTGAATTATCAATTATTGTAACCTTAGCATTTTGAATAGTGACATTTGTAATTTTTTCTTTTACAGTGCCTGTAATTATTTGGGAGTGAATTTTTTGAGGAAATAGAAATAAGAGAGTTAATAAAAAAAGATTTTTCCTGTTTTTTAAAAAAAGACCAAGCATTTTAATTCCTGTAGAATTCTATCATCAATATAAAGTAGTAATAAAAAAAATAAATACTTTTTCAATTTATCTTAAATGATATTATTTACCAATAACTTTATTAATAATGCCAGCCAGATTTTCCCTCATCTTGCCTAATCTTAGCACTTTATTTAATTTTGAATATGAAATCCCGTGGTTTGACTAAAATTCTATCAATTAATAAATATTAAATGATGTTTATTCCCATTCTTCTCTTATCCAAATTAATTTTATCTTTCCCATCAAAGAAAATCTTAAATAAAAACAATTTAAATTAAAGGAATATTTATGACCACTCCTGTTAACTACCAGGAACCTGCCCCGATTGTCGATAAAGAAAACCCCTTTGAATCAATGATGGAGAGGTTCGATATAGCTGCCGGATTACTTGGACTGGATGAAGGTGTTTATAAGTATCTTAAATCGCCTGTCAAGCAGGTTATCACCTCTATTCCTATTCCAATGGATAACGGAAAAATTGAAGTATTCGAAGGTTACCGTGTTATTCACAATGATGTTCTTGGTCCATCAAAAGGCGGGATAAGATATGCCCCTGATGTTACGCTTGACGAAATGAAAGCTCTTGCTGCATGGATGACATGGAAATGTTCAATAGTAAATATTCCTTTTGGCGGTGCTAAGGGAGGAATAAAATGCGATCCCCAAAAACTTAGTTTGAATGAGCTTGAAAGATTAACAAGAAGATTTACATCAAACCTTCTTGATGTATTCGGACCAGAACGTGATATACCGGCTCCTGATATGAATACTAACGAACAAACGATGGCATGGATAATGGACACTTACAGTATGCATTCTAAAAGAACAGTTACGGCAGTAGTAACAGGCAAACCTATGATTCTGGGAGGTTCACAGGGAAGACGGGAAGCTACCGGCCGCGGTGTAATGATTGTTTCAATTGGTGCTTTACAAAAGCTTGGCATAAAACCTTCCGAAGCTACTGCAGTTGTTCAGGGTTTTGGAAATGTGGGCTCTATAGCCGCTCAGCTTTTATATGAACAAGGTGTAAAGATTATTGGATTGAGTGATATTTATGGAGCTATCTATAATAAAGAAGGATTTAATATTCCTGAAGTGCTGGATTATGTTGAAAAAAATAAAACTCTTCAGAAGTTTCATAATTCAGAGCCAATAACGAATGAGGAATTACTGGAACTCGAATGTGATCTTCTTGTGCCTGCAGCTAAAGAAGATCAGATAAATGCTAAAAATGCCCCGAAGCTCAAATGCAAAATTATTGCTGAAGGCGCAAACGGTCCGACAACAGCAAAAGCTGATCCGATATTGCAGGAAAAAGGTGTGTTGGTTATTCCGGATATACTTGCAAATGCAGGTGGTGTTACAGTTTCTTATTTTGAATGGGTGCAGGATAGAATGGGTTTCTTCTGGACATTAAACAGGGTAAATACACGGCTTGAAAGAATGATGGATGAAGCTTTTACAAATGTTTATAAAACGGCTGCAAAATATGATGTACCATTAAGAATAGGTGCATATATTCTTGCAATTGATAAAGTAGCAAAAACTCTTATAATCCGCGGTATATATGCTTGATTGTTTTAATAGGTGCAGGTACAGAGGTATAAATTCCAAAAGTATTTTGAAAAAATTTTCCCTTATACCTTATACCCTATACCTTTATACCTTTATACCTTATACCCTTATACCTTTATACCTTCTCTTTACTTCAACGTTATCTGCGCAAACGAAAACCAACCTTGATATTTTTTATACTCTTGTTGATTCTTCTGTAAACTCGGTTGTATTACAAATTAATGCAAGTGAAGATTCTATTAACCTTAAATTAAATCTTGGAGAGAGCTACTCAATTTTTGAAAATAAAATTTTAGCTGACTTATATGCAGCAGGAAAATTTATTACTGAAAAAAATAATAACCTGCTTTCCGTTAGTTACACAATAGATAGAGCAAAAACAGAATATGGAGAAATATTCAGGGACGGATTCTTTGGAGATTATTTTATCCAGAGAAAAATATCTTTAGGGGGGAATTATTTTATCCGGACTAATTCAGGTTCTTTTAAAGAATTTAATATTGCCGTTGAGGATACAGTAAGGTATGATGAAATTAATGAGGTTGAAAATAATTCATTCCCGTTTACAAAAGGGGAAGTACCTTCTGAGCCATTTTTCTCAGGTCTCTTTGAACCAGTTGTAGCAATTGGAACTGCTGCACTTGCAGTGGTTTTATTCTTTACAATAAGGAGTAAGTAAATCAATTTACCTTTGAAGCCTATATGAAATTAGTTATTATTGAACTCTAAAATCTTACTTTTAATGAAATTATGAAGCAATTTATCTTATTAATATTATTTGCTGGTTTCTTCTGGGGCTGTTCATCAAGCATTGATACAATTAATTTATCCCCCGAAGAGAGGCTTGCTTATTCTATAAAACTTTATGAAGATGAAGACTACCAGGAAGCAGTGAATGAATTCCAGGCAATTATTTTACAATACCCTGGTAACCCAGTTGTTGATGATGCCCAATATTATCTGGGAATGACACGTTTCAACAGGGGTGAATATCTTCTGGCTGCTTATGAGTTTAGCAAGCTTGTTAAGAATATGACTGCAAGTGAATTTGTACCCCAGGGACAATTTATGCTTGCAGAATGTTACTATCAATTATCACCACACTTTTCACTGGATCAAAAGTATACTGTAAAAGCAATTGAAGAATTCCAGGCTTTCATTGATTTCTTCCCTTCAAATGAAAAAGTTGCTGAGGCTGAAAAGAAAATAAATGAGCTTAATGATAAACTTGCACATAAAGCTTTTCAGAGTGCAAAGATTTATGAAAAGATGGAATATTATTCTGCCGCATTAATTTATTACGATAATGTTCTTGAAGTTTATCACGATACTCCTTACGCCCCAATGGCAATGTATAATAAAATAAAACTTCTTATAGACAGGGACAGGAATAAAGAAGCTTTAGCTGAGGCTTCAAAGTTTATACAACGTTATCCAAACGATTCGAGATTTCAGGAGATTCAGGAGTTAAAATCCTCCCTTGAAAATAAATTATCGGCATCCAAGTAATGCCCCCGCAAAAAAAGGTAAGTGATTCTATTGTAACTATGACAGAGCTGGTTTTGCCGAATTATACAAACCAGCTGGGTAATTTACTTGGCGGGCAATTAATGCAATGGATAGATATATGTGCAGCAATTTGTGCATCCAAGCATAACCAGAGAGTATGTGTAACTGCTTCTGTTGATAAGATAAATTTTAATCTGCCGATAAAACTGGGGGATGTGGTTACTTTGATTGCTTCTGTAAACCGGGTTTTTAATACATCTATGGAAATTGGCGTTAAAGTTTATGCCGAAACTTTTAAAGAAGGAAAAAAAATTCATACAAATACTGCTTATCTTACATTTGTAAGTGTTAATGAAGCCAACAGACCTGTAAAAGCAATTGAGGCAATTCCAGAAACCAAAGATGAAAAACGAAGATATGAAGAAGCCCTTCAAAGAAGGGATTATAGACTTAAAACAAGACTTAAGAATTAATTTTCTCCTGTTATTTTTCCTTTTAAATGAAAATATATTTGCGCAGATACCCATTAACGGTTTTTGCAAATACAATTATTTTAAAGTTGATAGCGGCTTTACAAATCTGACAATGGTTAACTTTAATAACGATGCATATTCCGATTTCATTTTGTTTAATCCGGATAGAAAAGAAGTGCTTTCAGTAACAGGATCATTGCAGGGTGAAATTGTTGACAGGAAAAAATTCAATATCCCGTTTGAAATTACTTCTTTCGTTCCTTTAAATAACCGCACTTCAACACGTTATCTTTTTACCAGCAGAAAAAACAGGAAAGCAGGTTTATTTGAGTTAAACGATAAAGGGAAACCAAATATTCTCCGGATTTCTGATTTTGAATATTATCCTGAAATAATAAGTGCCGCTGATGTTGATGGAAATGGAAAGAATGAAATACTTATTTCAGGCGGAGCCTTTAACGGTATTTCTCTTCTTTACCAGGATGAAAATAAATTTACAGAAAAAAATATTTTTCGTGGTACTTTTTCAAATGCAGTTTTTATAGATCTGAACAATGATGGATTTCCTGATATAGCTGCTTACGATATTGTTAACCATTCTTTCAGCTACTTTTATAATAACAGCCAGGGTGAGTTCCGCAGTGTTCGTTCCATTCCTTTATCTGAAAAACCTAAAAGCATAAAAGTTTTCGATTTAAATCTCGATTCGTATGAAGATTTAATTTTTTCAAACGGGAATTCAATAAATATCTGGTATGGAGATTTTAGGTCTTCTTATGAGAATACAAAAACGATTGAAACCAATTACAAAGTCGATAAGTTTATTTATGGAGATTTCAATAAAGATGGATTAATAGACCTTGCTTACCTAAATATTGAGCATTCATTAATTTCAGTCCTCTTTGCAAAAAATGAATTTGATTATTATCCCGAAATAATTTACCTCCACCAGGATGGATTGAAAGACATAATTCCTTATTACAGCAGATTCATTGATGGGATTGCAGCATTAAGCAGTGAGGGGATATTACATACTTTAACTCACCTTAACTCTTTTATTGATGATGTAGATATTTCAATCGGCGCAAAACCAAATGCAATTTCTTTTTTTGACTATCAGAATAACGGTATTACAGATTTTTGTTTTATTGACAGGTATGATAAAAAATTAAAAATAATCTTAAGAGATATTGCAGGCATTCCTTCATTATTCTTTTCCCAGAAATTATTTGACTGCCACGATAAAATAATTTCAGAAAATCTTGAATCCGGCAAAAAAGATTATATCTGTTTTTCATACAACAAAAAGCTTATAGAAGTTGTTGATGCCGACTTTATTAATAAAAACACGAAGAAGACGGTTCTTTACTCACCGGGTGAAATTTTAGATCTTAAAGTTCGAAGAGAAAATAATGATGATTATAAAATTATTATTCTCTATAGAAATGGCGAATCTTTAAACATCGGTATCTTTAGTTATCCTAATTTAAAATTCAGTTTTGCTAACCAGGCAATTGATAATATTAAAACAATAGATGCTTCTCTGGGTGTAAATAATATCCTTATTGATTACTGGGTAGAACAAAAAGATAAGATCTCATTATTAAAAAAAGATTTGAGCAAAGTAATTGAAATTCCGGAAGAGATATTTTCATTACCCAAAGGTGATATTAAGAACATTACTTTTTTTACAGGGGATTTACTGAATATGGATAAGGATATTTCAATAAGTTTTATAGATGAAGATAAAGACGATTATGCAATTATTTCAACTGATGCCTTTTCTACTATTGTTGGAAAGCAGGGAAAAAACGGAGAGTTTAGGATAACTTCAAAAAATAATTTATTTTTTGGCGAAACAAGATTTAACGGATTGAAAAGGCTCTCTGTTTATCTGCCCGGAAAAAATATTGTGAACAGGTTTGAGTTTATTCAAAAAGGAAGAAATATTGCTTTAACAAAACTCGCCGATACTTTTGGGTTAGCCGATTTTTTTATAAAGAATATGACTTCAAAAAATTATCATCTTGTTTATAGTAATGTTGAAAGAAGCTGTATAACAATAAAGCGATTAAAAGGATGAAGAAAATTCTTTTTTTTATGCCAATTCTCTGGTCCTTTCTTTTTCCTGTTCAGGCACAGGAATTAAATGAACAACAATTGGATTCTTTATACTCAACTTTCACCCGAATGTGTGGAATCAATTCCGGAGAAACACCTGGTCATTACGAAAATCAAACTGAAAATGTTAAATGTGCTTTTATAATTGTAAACCAGGTAAAAAAGAATGTTGAGAAGTATTCACCTGATAAACAAAAAATTCTAAAAAGTCTTTTACAACGACCCGTTATGGATACGAGTATGACTAGCCCGTCTGGATTTTTTAGAATTCATTATGATACTACAGGAATTGATAAACCCGCTTATAATCCGTCTTTAAGTGTAAAAGAAAATGTAGAAGAGGTTGGATTAGCTTTAGACTCAGCTTACAACTTTGAAGTAAACTTTTTAGGTTATCCACCACCACCTTCGGATAATAATGCTGGAGGCGATAATCTTTACGACATTTATATATCCTATGCCAACGGAGCATATGGCTTTACAACTCTCGAACAAGCCTTGGGCAATCAAAAATATACTTCATTCATACAAATCCATTATAGTTTCGGATCGGGATTCTATACACACGGATTTGATGCGATGCGTGTAACAGTTGCACACGAGTTTCACCACAGCATACAGGTAGGAAATTATACCGGAGAAAAGTATGATGTTAATATTGATGCTTTCTTTTATGAACTAACCGCTGTCTCTATGGAAGAATTTGTTTACGATGATGTGAATGATTACTATGCTTACTTACCTCACTATTTTAATAATACCGGTAAATCTTTTGGAATATTCTCATTTAATACGGTGGATGGATATGACTTGGCAATATGGAATATTTTTTTAAAAGACAAATTCGGTTTTGATATAATTAAAAAACAGTGGGAACTTCTTCCTCAAATGAGAGCTTTAAATGCTATAAATGCGAGTCTTAATCTTCCCCAATACGGTTCTAACTTCAGGGAAGCATTTAATGAATTTGGAGTCTGGACTTTTTTTACTAAAGGAAGAGCCAAACAGGGAGAGTACTTTGAAGAAGCTGCAAACTATCCTCTAATAAAACCTTTAGCTTCTCTTATTTTTAGTCCACCTGATGAAACTATAACATTAAATTCAAAACCATCTGCAAATTCATTTATCTCTTTTATAAACGGTGATTCTAACCCGGATGATACTTTAACTGTATTGGTTACTAATGCCGATTATGCAAAAGGCATAACTAATATTAGTTCAGACTTCTCATTTGAGTATAAGCTTTTTAATTATGCCGCTTCAGGAAGCAGAAGGTTAAATGAAAATTTTAATTATTATGCTTTATTCAATGCTGATGAACCATCTTTCTGGAGCACCGCTGAATTTCTTAATAGTGATCTTCTCGGACAAAGTAAATTTATTGCAGAATATGATTATGCTTTCCCAACACCCTTCAAATATGGAGTAAATACTTTTATTTTTATTCCAATAACTTTACCGGAATCAGATGAAGCGGATTTAAATATTTACACTCCTTCAATGGATCTTATTTATTCAATACATCAAATTTTAACAAGACACGATAATCAACCGGGTATTAGGTGGAATGTTCGTAATAATAATGGGGAGAAATTAGCTTCAGGTATTTATATCTACGCAATAAAATCTGGAGAAAAAACCTCTATTGGCAAACTGGTAATTTTTAATGAGTGAGTATTCGCTTACCGCTGAGTCAATCAACAAAACCTTTGGAAGAAGATTAATCTTTAAAGATATTAGCTTTAAATTAAACTCACCGCAAATATTTGGTATTTCGGGTCCTAATGGTTCCGGTAAATCAACTCTTGTTAAAATTATTGCGAATATAATTTCTCCATCATCAGGAAAGCTTTATCAAAGTTTAAATGGGGATGAAATAAAGCCGGAAAAGTTACATAATCACATTGGTCTTGTTTCACCTTACCTTGTCCTATATGATGAATTCACCGCTTATGAAAATCTTAATTACTTTTCAGAAATAAGAGATATTTCTTTTAATAAAGAAAGAGTTGATGAACTGTTGAATAAATTCCTTCTTTTTAACCGCAGAGATGATCTCGTAAAAACTTATTCTTCAGGTATGAAACAGAGGTTAAAATTTATTTTTGCTTTAATGCATTCACCTCAGCTGATTATTCTTGATGAGCCAACCTCTAATCTTGATGATGAGGGGAAAGAAGTAGTTTATGAATTAGTAAAAGGTGAGGGAAGCAGAAACATTGTAATAATTGCATCAAATGAAAAAACAGATTTGAGTTTTTGTGATGGATTAATCGATTTAAAGGAACATAAAATATGAATCTCAAATCCCAAAATCCTCCCGGATGGAATCCTTGGGGGACAAATCTCAAAATGAATTGAAAGATTTAAAATTTGAAATAAAGAAATGAAATCATTTGCATTATTTAAAAAGGATATTAATTCAGAACTGCGTACCCGTTATGCAATTAACTCATTAGCAATGTTTGTAATTGTAACTTTAAGCGTAATTCTTTTTTCAATAGGGAATGAAAGAATAAGCGAAAGTTTAACCGGAGGATTATTCTGGGTAGTAATTTTCTTTACTTCAATGTCTGGTTTATCAAGAGTTTTTGTAAGTGAAGAAGAAAGAGGGACTTCATTAACATTACAGCTTATTGCTGCTCCATCAACTGTTTTTTCCGGAAAGCTTCTATTTAATCTTATTTTAGTTTTTGCCATGAATACAGTAATTGCAATCCTCTATTCCACTCTTTTTGAAGCTTTTATTATTAAGAATTTTGCCCTTTTTCTGGTCTCTTTTATATTGGGAAATATAGGCTTAGCGTTTGCCTCAACAATAATTGCAGCTATTATTTCGAAAGCAGGAGCAAAAGGAACTTTGTACCCGGTTTTATCTTTTCCTATACTATTGCCTTTAATATTAACTTCAGTTCAATTAACTTTGTTCTCAATAGATGGCACAAGCTTTGAGACTGCACAGTTTGAATTAGCAATTGTTGTTTGTTATGATATAATTATTTTAACAGCTTCATATATGCTTTTCGATTTTATTTGGAAAGAATAGTATTTTAATTAGAATATTCAACTAAAAAAAATGATCTGGAAAATATTTTTGTTTTTGCTGCTCTGCTTTGTCTCAATCGCAGGAATTTCATTTCCAATAGTTGAGAATCCACAAACCTGGTATGAATTTCCCTACATTAAAGGTCTTGAAGAAAATGCAAAAATTATCTTTTTTCATGTACCCACTGCCTGGCTTACAGTCGTTGCTTTTTTTATGACAGCAATTTACAGTTTCAAATATTTAAGGAAGAAAAATCTTGATGATGATGCAAAAGCTTATGCCGCTGCACAATTAGGAATTATCTTCTGTATTCTTGCAACAATAACAGGTTCAGTTTGGGCAAAGTTTGCCTGGGGTTCTTTCTGGAGCTGGGATCCAAGACAGACAAGTATCTTTGCTTTACTCTTAATCTATGGTGCCTGGTTTGCATTACGGTCTTCCATTGAATCTGAGGAGAAACGTGCAACGCTCTCATCTGTTTATGCAATAATAGCTTTTGTAACAGTTCCATTTTTTATTTTTATAATGCCCAGGATTATGTCCGGTCTTCATCCGGGATCAGCAGACGACACAAACGCAGGTCCCATAGTAAATTTTAAAATGAATGGGAATATGCAGCTCATTTTCTTTTTATCGTTAATCGGATTTACAGTTCTCTACTTTTGGATGTGGAGACTTGGTTATAAATCACTTATATACCGTGACAAACTAAATAAACAACTCATAAGAGGTTAAAATTGGAATTCTTACAAAAGAATGCGATCTATATAGTAATGATAATTGTATTGATAGTCTGGGTTGGAATTTTCTTCTACCTGTTGAACCTTGACAAAAGAATTAAGAATGTTGAAAAAGAAATCGGAGAAAAAAAATGAAGAACAAATATATTTTCGGCGGATTCATTATTGTAGTGTTTCTTGGCTTGATGGTGTATCTTTTTACTCAAAGCAATATCCAGTATGAAGAAGATTTTTCTAAAGTAATGGAACAAACCAAAACTGTAAAAGCAACGGGGCAATGGGTTAAAGAAAAAAATTATGAAGTAAATAAGGAACATCAGACATTCAGCTTTTATCTTCAGGATGCCAAAGGTGTAGAGATGAAAGTGATGTATCATGGCACTATTCCAAATAACTTTGAATCAGCAGTATCTGTAGTAGTTACAGGGCAATACCGTGATGGACAATTTCATGCAAAAGATATTTTAACCAAGTGTCCAAGTAAATATGAAGAGCAATTTAAAGAAGATAAAATTAAAACCTCCAACATATAGCAATTGCAGTTATCAAGACAGAATATTTTAATTGGTAAAAAGACAGCCTGAAAAAATTAATAGAAACGAGGATTAAATGATTGGCAGCATTGTTTTAATGATAGCATTGGCTAGCAGCATCTTTACCATGATGATGTACTTCCTCAGCTACAGGGGATATAAGAATACAATTAATTTCGGGAGAATCGGTTATCATTTAATGGCAATGCTCGTAATAGTTGCATCAACACTATTGTGGCATGCACTTCTGACTCACGACTATGAATATAAATATGTTTATAACTACAGTCAGAATTCACTTAAGACCGGATTTCTGATTGCTTCTTTCTGGGGAGGGCAGGAAGGAAGCTTCATGTCATGGCTTCTTCTTACATCAATTGTTGGAATAATTTTACAATCCTACACTTCTAAAAGAGGTGACCTTGAACCAAGAGTAATGGCTGTATTTACACTTGCTACTACCTTTCTTTTAATAATGGTTTCTCCTTTGTTCAAAAATCCCTTTGCATATATATGGACAGAACCTGTTTTCTTAAATATGAAAACACTAAGCCAGTCAATTGTAAATATGCCTTTGCTGCAGAATTTTGTTTTCACTGATAATTCAAGCGGACAGAATTTTATAAAAATGAGTAGTGATCTTTATGCAGCTATGTTATCTAAAGGGATTTCAGTTAACAGCCTTATTATTGATGGTAAAGGTTTAAACCCACAGCTGCTTAACTTCTGGATGCAAATACATCCTCCAATTCTCTTCACAGGTTTTTCGATGGCAACTGTTCCTTTTACCTTTGCAATCGCAGCAATGTTGAAAAACGATTACAAAGATTGGGTTAGACAAGCTTTTCCATGGGTATTGGCAGGAGCAGGAATTCTTGGATTGGGTATAATGTTAGGAGGTTACTGGGCTTATGAAATGCTTGGCTGGGGCGGCTACTGGGCATGGGATCCTGTTGAAAATTCAAGTTTAATTCCCTGGCTTGCCGGTGTTGCTTCAATTCATACTTTACTTGTACAAAGAAGAACCCAGGCAAAAGGAGGAATAGGAAGATATGCTAAGACAAACCTCATTCTTTGTTTAATGACATATATACTTGTTCTTTATAGTACTTTCTTAACAAGAAGCGGAGTTCTTCGGCGATGCATCTGTTCATTCCTTTGTTGATCCTGGAATGATAGTTTATTTATTCCTTGTAATTTTTATCGGAACTTTTATAGTTCTTGGGTTTGGTATGTTGTTTTACAGATGGAAAACCTTAACCGAAGAAACACCGGCAGATGAAGGACTGCTTTCAAGGGACCTTGCCTTGTTTACAGCAGCAATAGTATTAAGTGCTTCTGCAATTATTGTACTGGTAGGCACTTCAGCACCTTTGTTTGGTCAATCAGTTGATGCATTTTTTTATAATGAAATGCACGTTCCCCTGGTTATTATTATTGGTCTTCTAAACGGCATTAGTCTTTTACTGAAATGGAAAACAACAAAGAAAGAAGACTTTATTAAAAAATCTATTTTCTCAGTAGCAGCAGCGATTATTTTTACCATTCTTATTATCGTTTTCGGAAAAGTGTCAAAGACAATGATAATTATTCTTGCTTTCTCCACTTCATTTACTTTCTTTGTTAATCTTGAAATTGCAATAAAAATTGTCCGCGGAAATATGAAAATGCTTGGTGCTTATGTTGCGCACATTGGAATTGCGCTCTTTATTCTTGGTGTTATAGGTTCTGCAGCTTACAGCAAAGAACAAAATATTGATCTTGTAAAAGGGGAGCCCAAAGAAGCATTTGGTTACCAGATGACTTTTACCGGTTATCATCCGATTGAAAATAATACCAAATATGCTTTTAATGTTGATATTAAAAAAGGAGACAAAATTTATTCGGTTTCTCCAATTATGTATATAAGTGATTTCAATAATGGCTTAATGCGTGAACCGGCTATTCTAACAATGTTCTCTAAAGATATATATGTCTCTCCATTGGGTTATGAAGATCAATCACAATCAGGAGTTCAGGGCGAAACAATTAATTTAACACTTGGTGGTTCAAAAGAAATTGATGGAGTGAGAATTGATTATAAAGATTTTGATAGACCTGATATGAGTGTAATGCAAAGCGGTGGTGATTTTCAAATGGGCGCTAAACTCGTTATTACTAAAGATGGAAAATCTTATAATGCTGAACCTTTAATTAAAAAAGAGGGACGGGATTTCAAATATGTTCCTGACTTGGTAGAAGAAGCTAATATTAAAATTGAAGTAAAAAAAATAAATCCTCAAACTCAGGAAGCTGAATTTATTATTTCTAAAATAAACTCAGATAATATTTCCAGTATGGAGCCAAAAGAAGTTTTATCCATAACTGCAAGTGTTAAACCTTTCATAAGCCTTGTATGGGTTGGAGTTTTGATTATGGTTATTGGTTTCTTTGTTTCAGTTGCAAGGAGATTGCCTGAATCGTTCGTGAAATAAATTGAACGAATAAATTTCAATGGGCGATTAATTCGCCCTTTTCTTTTAAACCCCATCGAAAAATATTTTGTAATAAATAACAACTGTTGCAATTAAAAATAATTAGCAACAAAAAAACTATTTATTTTTTTTATTGATATTCTGCATTGTTATCCCCTTTTGTACATACCTTTTTTTCCTCCGCTAATTTATTATAACAACCAAACGTGTAGTATTTATTTACCTTGTAGTGTATCCTTTTATGTTTACACGTGAAGTTAATTTTAACTTCATAAAAATACAGGAGGCGAAAATGTTGAATGAAATGAAATCCCGTTATTCGGGAAAAAAGTTAGCGGTTCTTTTTTTAATTGTTTCTTTACTGACAAATTTTTCTTTCGCTCAAAAAAATGAAGGACAAAACAAAATTAATTCTTCTGCAATGAAAAATTTGATTATGGCTTTAAATTCAGAAAATATGGGTTTAAAACGAAGTGCAGTTTATTTTGCCGGCTATTATAAAATTCAAAAGACTGTTGACCCATTAATAGATTTGCTTAACACTTCTTCAAATGATTTAAGGGTGCGAACATTGGCTGCATATTCATTACACCAAATTGGAGATGAGGATTGTTTAAATGCATTAAAATATGCAGCTAATAATGCTGCCGATAAAGAACTTTGCTTTAAGTGTAAACTTATGTATGAAGATTTAATGCAGAACAAATCCGGGGTAGTTATTAATGATTAAAATTCCAATTTTATATTAAAAAACCCGCTCATAATTGGCGGGTTTTTTTTTGTATTTTTTCATTATCTAATAAAAATTGAGGTGGGAATATTTTCTCCCAATATAAGACAAATACAGGTAAAAATTACTTTTTAACGGAAAAAAAGAAGAATCAAAAAAAAGATTCTTTTATATTCTAATAAATTATTTTCCAATTAATTAACTTTTTCAATTTTCTTAGACTCCTTCCAGCCTAAAAGTCTTCTTAATAACAATAAAAAGAATTTCATTTTATATTTTTTTTAGTTTCTAATTTTGAGATGATTGTGGCATTGAACATGAAGCAATAAAGACAAGTTTTAATATTTATTAAAGAAAAAATTTAATTAGTAATCATTACTAAAACGAAAATTATTAAGTACAAAAGATATTTTAGATTGGAGGCATAAATGGATCTTCGTAAGATAGCGTTTCTTGAAACTTATACTCTGGAAAGTGATGCGGGAATAATGGGAGCAATCCTGGTAACTGATTCTGATACAAAACCTCTTGAATTCAGAGTGACTGCACCAATCAGGCCCACAAATTTTCAAAAGACTCTTTACGGCGATGTTCTTCTCGAACATATTTTAACCGAACTTGTTTCGGTTCCGCTTCTAAATGCAATCAATGAAGAGATTGATTTGATTCTTGTTCGTGATCCTCTGTTTTTAGGTGTAAATGAAAAGCAGGGAATAAGAGTAGTTAGAGTAATGAATGAAGATGACGGTAATTTCAAGGCAGGTAAGTCCATACAGGAACTCTCATCTTCAAATGGTAATGCAAAAACTTTTGTTGAAACTTCTAAGAAATTTGAACCTGAGCTGGCTGAAATAAAAGCAAAACTTGGTTCATTATCTGAACATAGAAATTTAATAGAACCCTTTGACAGACTTAAGGTTGCTTGCGAACAGGTTCATCTTCAGAAAACCGGAGAATAATTTAGCTTAAGGCAGATAGTTTGAATGATCAAATCAATCAGGAAAAAAGTTGCTTCAACAGTTTCAGAAATTGAAAAAACTGAAGACTTTGCCTGGGGTAAATGGCTTAAAGAACCTTCTCTGAATGAATATACAATTGAGGGATTTCAAACTTCACTTCTCGATACAACATTATTCAACTCTTGGTTAGAAAAACCCGCATTCCAAAATAAAAGATTTAACTTTAGAGAAACTTTTATTTTTCCCGAATCACCTAATCTACATCCTAAAAAATCAAAGACTCATACAATTTTTTTTAATCTTGAAAAAACCGAGTCAAAAAAAATAACACTTTTCGACCGCCAATTTAAATATGATCATAGACCCGAAAAGGTTGAGCTTAGGAATATTCCTGTGGAGGTTAGATTAGTTAAATGGGATTTACCTCAAACAAAAGTTGAAGAAAAACCTTGGGAGCTGAAACCCGTTATTTTAAAAATCAACCTGCTGAATGCAAATAATTTAGCTCTTGACAAAAGTACCGCTAAGGGGTTAAAAGTTGAAGTCAAACTTATTACCCAACCTCCAAAGATTTATAAAGTTAAAATCACCGGTTTAGATAAAATTAAGCTTGCCAAAATTTATTACCTCAAAAATATTAGTCTTCATGATGTTAGAATATTAAGAGATTCTTATAACCTTCTGAATAAACCAGCAATTGAACAGCAGGAATTAAAATATTTTGTAACTGAGGAAGAGAAAAAACCAGAAATATTACATGAAGAAACTATCGCAGAAGAAATAAAACTACCGGAAATAATTGAATCAAAGGAAGTTTATAATGAGTTCACTGACAAAAGTATAAATCAGCAAATGTCTGAACTTCTTTCCGGCGATAGTAAACCGTTTGTTGATGTAATACAGAATGAAATTTATCTGGAACCGGAAAAGGAAAAAGAAATAGACGCCCCTGTTTTAGATGAAAATATTAATGAGGAAAAAGAAGAATACTTTCTTGAAGTTAAGAAGAAAACTGAACCTGAAGAGGCAGAAGAACCTGTCGAGGTTGAAGAACCGGAAGATACGGATGAAGATGAGAATGATCATGAAAACGAGTTTGAGTTCCTTTATGACTTTCAGGAGACAGGCGCTGAATTTTTAATTGATAGTAAACGTGCACTCTTATCTGATGAATTGGGTATGGGTAAAACTGTTCAGGTAATTGCCGCTTTGAAGAATAGTTTAAAAGCAAATAAAATTAAATCCGCAGTTATTGTTTGTGAATCGTCTGAAATTGGCAGCTGGGGAAAAATTCCCGGAGATATAGATGGCTGGCTTGGACACTTTCATCTGCGAACACCCGATCTGAAAGTTGAAGCAGCCGATGGAACTTCTCAGGAAAGAAGCAGGCTATGGAAGAATATGCCTGATGTTTTAATCCTGTCTTATGAATCTTTCTTTTTTGATTTTGAAGAAAATATTATTGATTTAAAAGAAGTTAAGAAAAATACCTGCTTTGTTTTTGATGAAGTCCAGGCTCTGTTTGAAAATAAAAATTATAATTCACAAAAACTTTACAAAGCAATTAATCCAAAATACCTATGGGCTTTAACAAGTTATCCGGAAGAATCTGTTAAAGAAAATCTTGAAAAAGTATTTAAAGATAAGCTTACTATTAAAAATTATCTTGGCAGATTAAGGAAAGACGTTGAAAATGATCTTCCCGGAATTTGGTGGCAGAACAAATGGCTTACTCTTGATGAAGAACAAATTGATGAATATAATGAAGCTTTTGCGACAGCAAAGGAAAAGGTTCAATGGTTCCTTGAATCTGGAAATCCTTTAAGGTTTAATGCAAATGTATTTACTCTTATTCATCAGCTAAAACAGGTTTGTAATTTCTCTGAGAAAAAAGGAAAGAGCAGTAAAACCAAATTATTGCTTGAACATGTAAACCGGATTGCTGAAAACAAAAAGAAGGTTGTCATCTTTTCACAGTATGATAAATCCGGTACCAAAAAGATTGAAGAAATTTTAATGAAGAACAGCATAAAGTTTCTTTCTTATGCACCCGGAATGTCAACTAAAGAGATGGAGAATGTTTTAAAAACTTTTACCGGCAGCAATTCTGTTACTGCATTAGTTGCAGGCGTCAAACCTTCAAGAATAAAATTTCCCTCGGCGAATATTTCTTATGTAATTAATTTCGATGTATGGTGGAATCCTGCATCGTTATGGCAGACTGAAGAAGCGGTGCTCGGTGCATCTAAAGGCGAATCACATTCAGGAGGGTTAACTGTTTACAGTTACTTAATGAAGGATACTGTTGAAGAGAAAATTCATTCCCTGCTTAACAAAAAAAGTTTTCTTAACAAACATATTATGGAAACTGTTAATCCCGATTCAATTGCTGAAATGATTACCAACCCGGAATGGCTTGAAATATTTGATATGCCCGATGAAGAATATAAACAGAGATACAGGAAGGGACTGCTTGAGACAGAAAAGAGAATTGATAATTATTCTAATGAAGAGTTTATCGAGAAAGGTAAAAACTTTTTTGCAAAACTCGGTTACAAGAACCTTGAAGCCTCCGAAAAGAAAGATAAAAGTTCTTTTGATATCAGGGGTATTTACAAAAAGGCAAAATTTGATCAGCAAATGTGCGCAAGAGTTTTACTTAAAAATATTATTTCTGAGGATGAGGTTAAACTTCATATTGCAGAGCTTAAGCAAAAAACAAATAATGGCAAATATTTTCTGATCACAAAAGGAACTTTTGAGGGGGATGAAGTCATTCACTCCAATGAAGCTTTAATAAACCGCACACTTCTGACCAATTACTTTTACCAGTTTATAGTTATATAACTTTCATTCGTTTCTATATAATCATTACCACGCGTATTATTTTTGCTTAGCAGTAAATAAATCTCTTTGCTATATTGTTGTTTAAGAAGAAATTATGAAATTGCTGAATAAAATATTTTTCTTTTCAATTTTATTTTCATACCCGCTCTATTCACAGAATGACAGTACCAGACAGCTTAAAACAGATTCAGAAAGAAGTTTTAATAATTCTATCGGGAATATTTTATTTCAATTTGATGAATTTGATTTTTACAGGGAGCTCATAAAATTAAAGCGTGATCTTGAAATAAACGAAGCATCATCTAAACTTTGGCTTGAAACATCTGTAGGTATTTTAAATAAATCCACATTTGAAGATGAGAAGGATCGAAAGCCAGGTTACCTGCATTCATCCTTATATGAACAATATCTTGAGGACTCCAAATTTAACCCGATAAGAACTGCTCTCGGAATGATACAAGCCGGGGCTGTCGGTTATCTTGCCTATCAGCATATTAAAAAGTGGGTAATTAAAAAATAATCCTTATGACTCAATTCGTCAAAACAAATTATGATTTAAATAATAAAGAAGTTGTCTCTGCAATAGATGAACTCTCACTCTGGGCAGCCCCTTTCGGCTTGAAACTTCTCGATTCAATTAAGCTGAAGAAAAATATCTCAGCAATTGATATAGGTTTTGGTTTAGGTTTTCCATTGCTTGAAGTTGCAATGAGACTTGGTGAATCCTGTAAAGTTTATGGCATTGATCCGTGGGAAGCAGCAATAGAAAGAGCAAAGTTTAAGGCGAAAATTTATGAATTAAAGAACGTTGAATTCATTATTGGCCTTGCAGAAAATATTCCGCTGCCGGATAAATCAATTGATCTTATCTTCAGTAATAATGGAATTAACAATGTTGAGGATTTGAAAAAAACTTTTTTGGAATGCAGCAGAATTTCAAAACCAAAGGCGCAATTTGTTTTTTCTTTTAATCTCGGGGGGACGATGATTGAATTTTACGACAGCCTTAAAGAAGTTCTTAGTGACAGGGGAATGCTTGCTGAGATTGAAAGTATTAAAGAGCACATCTATGCGAAAAGAAAACCGATAGTGGAAGTGAAAAAACTCGTTAAGGGAAATGGATTTAATGTAAACAAAATAGTTGAGGATGAATTTTGTTATCGTTTTACAGACGGCACTGCAATGATGAATCATTTTCTGATCAGGCTTGCATTCCTTGAAAGCTGGAGAGATCTAATCCCTGAAATTAGGCGAGCAGAAATTTTTGATAAGGTTGAAAATAAACTCAATAAGATTTCTGAAAATAAAGGTGAACTTAAACTAACTATCCCCTTTGCAGTATTTGATTGCGAAAAGCTATAATTAAAACATTAAATCTATTTCAATAAAATCATTTTTCTTGTTTCAGAATATTCATTTGCCTGGAGTTTATAAAAATAAATTCCACTGGAAAGCGAAGATGCATTGAATTCAACTTCATAATTGCCTGCAACTTTATCTTCGTTTATTAATGTTGCAACTACTCTTCCAAGAATATCATAAACTTTCAGAGATGCAAAACCGGTTCGGGGAATTGAAAATCTTATTTTTGTGGTTGGATTAAATGGATTAGGATAGTTTTGTTCAAGGCTAAATTCCTTCGGAGAATCTGATAACAAGTTATCTATATCATTAGTTTCGCTAATAAGAGAAAATTTAATTGCGTCAGCGCGCAGAACCGCATTAGGTGTATTTTCACCTGAGTCAATCACTTTAACTTCAATTGGAATATTTGACGGGAAAACAGATCGCCCGATTACAACCCAGGTTCCACTGTTTTGGTTTTGATCAACATAAAATGAATCAACAGGAATGTTATTTACGCTTAAAATATACAAAGCATTTGTTGCGGCATTAACAGTCGTCGGAACAATTTCAGAAAAATCGTAGATGCCTGTTCTGTTAAGGTTAAATTTGAAGCTGGCGGATGCGGCAGGATTTTGATGAAGCATTGCATACCTGCTCGTTGTACCATAAGCTTGTGCATTACTAAAATTCCATTGACCAAACTCATTGTAGTTTAATACGTCAGTGTCATCTGTAATCTTAAAATAAAGCTGAACATCCGCTGTGAATGGGACTGCAAAAATACTTTGCAGGGAATCATTGCTTGAAATGAACAAGGTATCTGAAAATATCCCAATAACAGTTGGATGAAAGACAATAGGAATAACGATATTACTCATTGATGAAATTGTCGCAGGAAAAACCGTTTGAGTTGTAATTTCATTATTAGTCGAACTAATTCCATATATGGTTAAATCTCCGACTCCTGAATTTTTTAAAATTAAATTGAAACTTACAGAATCATCTTGGCTGACCATTCCAAAATCAATCGGGCTTTGCGGAACAGATAATCTTCTTTCAGGAATCAATGCTGATATTTTTATTACATCTGCTGCAGCAATTAAATTTGACTGATTTCCGTTGTAAGCAATCATATCAATATAGTTTGAACTTTGAGCTGTTAAATTGAACGTGCCAATAAAAACCCAGTCATTCGTTGGCAAAGAAGAATTAAAAACAGATGAATCAACAACCTGGCTGCCGGAATAAATTTTAAATATTATATAATCAACAGGAGTGGAAACATTTGGTATCTGGATAAATATATTGTAATTACCTGATTGATTTATCTCCGGGGACCATCTAACAATTGCGGAATCGTTTGGAAGAACAATTGCTGAACGTGAATTTAATCCCCACGAACTTGTTGAAGAGGTTGACCAGTTTCCTTTTAATTCTGTGTAGCCGCTGTCAATATTATCTATATAAATAACATCAGGTAAAAAATTAATAAATGAAGTTGCAAGATTTCCGGAAGTATCGATGACAGCACAGCCAGCTTTTGCAAGGTTTACCTTTTTAAAAGATTGGGTTGATTTCCATTTATTTATGCCGATTGAATAACATGGAACTAATTTATAGTTCTCATTTATATCTTTCACAGCGACATAAGGTTTCTGTTGAAAAATATTTTCATCTGTTTCAATTACGAAACTAACATTGTCTCCGGTTTGTTCGAAAGTAAAATTTAATTGGGGTTTTGTTGTATCAGAAGTATTTAGCCATCGCTGCATAGCTTCTATTGCTGTGCAGTAACGGAATTTTATATCCGGAAAATTCGAAGAGGTTTGATGAAGGATTTGATTAATTCTAATAATATTTTCCAGGAAATCACTTTCAGGGAGATGAGCCCATATACAAACTACCTGGTCTATTCCATTTTGTGCTTGCAGAAAATACGTGATTCATTAAAGTTGTATCCATTGAAGCCATGTAAATTGATCTGACATCCCAGCCTTTACAATCCCCGGCATCTGATAATTTTGAGTTGAAGGATGGAAACGGTACAAATTCACTTGAAGATTGGGACCAGTCATAAATATTATCCAATGGTTCTGTAGTATCAGCTCGTACATGTGGGATAATCATCGTGAAGACTAAAAGGAAAAAGGTTATCAATATAATTTTGCCATTCATTATTCATATAATGCCAGCCGCTTCTGTAGGAAACAGGGTAAACATTTTCTTCGATTAAGAACTGAATCATTGTTAAATCAAAATCCTCTTTAAATTCTGAAAGATTGGTTGACTGATTCCAGAAATATGTTCCATCTCCATTATAATCCGACCATATCCAATCGTGATAATGCAATGAAACTTCATCGCCCCAATGATCAATCATATCTCTATGATATTTAAGCATTAAATAAAGAACCATGGTGTTATTTAATGGAACATTTGTATTTGTAGCATATCGAAAAGTGTTACCTCCCATTATCCACCAGGTAAGCTTTAATGTCTGTCCGTAAGAATCAGTAATTTGATTTCTGAAAGCAGGTTCCATTACTTTGTAAGCATTCTGCAGCGGATTTGTATAAAGATCGAATCTATAATGGTCATGATATGTATCCATGTTTAATCCATCCCAGATTCCGGTATCTGAACCTAAAACGATGTAAACCTCTCCCTGGGAGAAAAGAAAGTTAATAGGTAGGAAAACAATGAGAAATATTTTTGTAAAGAATTTTAAAAAGTACTTCATAATTTAATCCCCTTTTGTACATGAATAAAAACTACATTCGTTTAAAATTTAGCAAAGTTTAAATGAAACAACAGTATTTTCAGACTTATTATTTGATCAAAATCATCTTTTTTGTTTGAATGCTTTTCCTGAGACTAACCGGTAGAAATAAACTCCACTTGATAAACCATAATCAACAGAATTGAATTTTAAATTATATTCACTCGCTGGTTTTTCTTCATTAACCAAAGTAGCTACTTCATTTCCTAAAACATCAAATACTTTTAATGATTACAAATCCCGGATTTGCAATTCGAAATGCAATATTTGTTACAGGATTAAATGGATTTGGATAATTCTGTGCCAGATAAAATTCTTTTACCAGATTATTTGAAATACTATTCACAGAAGTGGGTGAGAATAAATTTTTGTAAAAAGTAAAATTTCCGTTATACTCCCCAAGAATTAAATCTTTTCTTGAATCTCCATCCATATCTGCAAAACCGGGATGAGCATTCTGATCTACCTCTATTCCCGCGAAAAGAGTATCCGCATTTACCCACACCGGAAAATACTTGTCTCCATCATTCCTGTAATATGTTATATCTCCGAAAAGTTTTCCAATAATCAAATCATAATCGTCATCATTATCAATATCGGCAAGAGTTGGGCTGCAATAGTTAGGAAAAGTGACTCCTGAAAAGAATGTTGTATTTTCCACAAATACATTATTACTGTCATTCAAATAAAACCTGCATTGGCCTCCTGTTTCGGCTCCAACAAGCAAATCTGGATCACCATCAGCATCAAGATCTGCAAAAGTAGGAATACTTGAATACCCGACATCAATGGAATTAAATATTGTTGTATTCTGTACAAATGATCCATTATTATTAATGTAACAATAGATCTGTCCGTTATCGGCTCCTGATACAATATCATAATCCTGGTCATTATCAATATCTACAAATACCGGTGAACTATAAATGCCAACACTAAAATTTGAAAATGGCATGGTGGTTTGTGTAAAAACAGGCTTAAGATTATTCCCGTCATTCCGGAAATAAATAAATTTGCCAGTCCATATTCCACTTAATAAATCATAATCTCCATCTCCATCAAAATCTGCAAGGGAAGCAGTTGCACCATTACCATCCAACCTGATTATCTTAAAATAATCCGGATAGTTTTGAAAGTTTGGGGTTGCAGCAGTTCCATTATTTCTGTAAACATAAAGCGGACCGGATGAAGTTCCATAAATAAGATCGAAGTCGCCATCCTTGTCAAGATCAGCAAAGCAAGGATTCTTCCAGTAAGTTGATGTTTCAACTGATGCAAAAGTTGAAGTCTCTCTTGTCCAGATAGGATTTGTTTTAGTCCCGGTATTCTTATAATAAAAAAGTGCACTGCCGTCTCTTCCAATTAAAAGATCATAATCTTCATCGTTATCAAGGTCAGCAAATGAAGGATAGGAATTAAGACCGACATCAGGAATTCCGATAACAAGCGTTGTATCCAAATCGTATTCAGGCTCTTGAGCAGTTCCATTATTTCTGAAACCTAAAGTTAAACCGGGCTCAGGTCCGGGCACAAAAGATTCACCGATTCCAACAAGCAAATCAAGATCGCCATCATTATCAAGATCAATAAATGCAGGTTTAGGGTCCCCGCCAATTTGTGCATTAACATTTCCAAAGATTGAATCATTTTTTATAAAATCGGGCGAAGAGATTGTGCCGATATTTTCATAATAAAGTAAACCGTAATAACCGCCGATTATAAGATCGAAATCAGAATCATTATCGAGATCAGCAAGAACCGGATAATCAGAATTTGTATTAATTAAACCGCTGGAGTAAATATCCCAAAGCAGTGAAGTATCTTTGCTGAATGTTGTAGGAAACTGGTTGGAATTATTATGGAAAAAATCAACTTTATCATCAATATTTCCAAGGAAGAGATCTAGGTTCCCATCATTGTCAATATCCGTAAAAAATGGCGCTGAAAAATTTTTTACGGTTACACCCGATACACTGAAAACGGAATCTACTTTAAGCCAGTTTTGAGGATAGATATTTATTGAAAGGAAAAAAACCGTAAACGTAAAAATATATTTCATCATAAACTCCGGAAAAATTTTCAACAACAATTGAAAATAAATAAATTTTCCCAGAGTAGTAAGTTAATTACTCGGTATAGAATTTGTCTATCATTTTGTACTGTGGATTTTTATCTCTTACAAGAACACTTTTACTTTTAAAATTATTACTTTCACCTTTTTTTAGATTTCCTACATTTACAATTATTGTATCGAGACCGGATTTATATGTAAGCTTTATTCCGGAAAAATCTTTTTCAGAAATGTTTTTTATTGTTCCTTCAATTACAATATAAGATGGCGGAGTTGAAACCGAAGGTGCACTTTCATTCATACCTGAGGGTTGAGTAACAATTATATGGTCCGTTATTTCAAAGTTTTTATCCTTATTCATAAAATAATAAATGCCAAATCCGATTGCGGCAAGAATGATAATTGTAAAGAATGCTTTCATTTGATTTTCCTTTCTAAAAATAATTAAATACCAATATCTTCATTCCATAATATCGGGTTTTTAATGATAAAATCTTTCATAAGTTTTATGCATTCCGCATCATTTAAAATCTGCAGTTCAATACCTCTTGAGCGAAGATAATCTTCCGGTCCTTTAAAGTTTTTATTTTCGCCAATAATAACCTTTGGGATCTTGAATAAAAGAATTGCACCGCTGCACATATCGCAGGGAGAAAGAGTTGAATAAAGCGTTGCACTCCTGTAATCATTTTCTTTTAACCTACCTGCATTTTCCAGACAGTCCATCTCAGCATGAAAAACAGCACTTCCTTTCTGAACGCGCCTGTTATGACCTGAACCGATTATTTTATTATTAATAACCAGCACGGAACCAATCGGGATTCCTCCTTCATCAAGTCCTTTTTTTGCTTCATTAAAAGCTGCCCGAAGAAATTCATCCATTTTAAGATTTATTTTTTTTCATTAATAAAAGATAAACTAAAAATGCGATAATAAATCCGGAGAACCATGCATAATCATATAAAAAATGGAGAGAAGAAATTATTAAACCAATCAGCGCAACAGCAATTCCTGCAAATAGAGAAATTAATGCTTTAAAATTAAAACCGTTTGTATATTTATATATACCGGATGGATCATATAAATCTTTGGGTTTCAACAATTTTTTTCTAACAAGAAAATAATCACAAATGAGAATTCCAGCAATTGGTCCTAAGAATCCCGAGTAACCAACAAGCCATCCAAAAATATAAGAACTGAAATCTGAGAGAAGTTTCCATGGCATCATCACAATTCCTAAAACTGCTGTGATTAGTCCTCCCTTAACAAAGGTAATATTCTTTGGAGATAGGTTTGCAAAATCATTTGCAGGGGAGACAACATTTGCAGCGATATTTGTTGTTAAAGTTGCAATGATTAATGAAACTAAAGAAATCACTACAACAACCGGGTTTTTAAATTTTGAAAGTAAAGTAACGGGGTCCCAGATAGCTTCTCCATAAATAATAACCGTTGCAGATGTTACTGCAATTCCAATAAATGAAAAGCTGATCATCGAAGGGGGAAGTCCGATTGCCTGACCAAGAATTTGTGCTCTCTGGTTTTTTGCAAACCTGGTAAAATCCGGAATATTAAGTGAAAGTGTTGCCCAGAAACCAACCATTCCTGTTAAAGATGGAATAAAAAATTTCCAGAATTCCGCTGAGGTTTGAAATTTACTTGGCTGGCTTAAAATCGGACCGAAACCTTTTGCATTAACAAAAGCCCAGATCAAAAGCCCAAGCCCGACTAAAATTAAAAATGGCGCGGAAAATGATTCAAGCCATCTAATAGAATCAATTCCTTTAACAATGAAATAAACATTCATTGCCCAGAAAATTAAAAACCCGATAGCCGGACCCCAGGAAAAAACAGCCCAATCGGGAAGCAGCAGAATAATTAAGGAATTAAATGCTTGTCCTCCAATCCACGTTTGTATTCCAAACCATCCGCAGGCAACAAGAGCCCTGAGCATTGCAGGAACATTTGAACCTTTAGTTCCAAATGATGCCCGGGCAAGGACAGGGAAAGGAATTCCATACTTTGTCCCGGCGTGTGCATTAAGTACCATAGGTATTAGCACTATTATATTTCCTAATCCTATTGTTAACATTGCCTGCCACCAGTTCATTCCGCCTGCAATTAAACCGCTCGCAAGCATATAGGTAGGAATGCAGACACTCATTCCAATCCATAGAGCAGCAATGTTATAAGTGCCCCAGCTTCGTTCTGAAATTTTTGTAGGTGAGAGATCTTTGTTTATTAATTTTTTATCCCGAATAGCAGATAGGTCAGTCTCAATCAGTTCTGTGTCTAAAAAATTATTCATTCACTTTATATGGCTGGTTTACAAATTACTCAAGGATATTTAACCCCAGGCACCCGCATAAGTATCTCTCTTCATAAAATTTCCACGCCCTGCTCTTCCTAAGAACTTGTTATTCTCAACAACTACCTCGCCGCGAGATATAACAACTTCGGCATTTCCTTTTATTTTTTTCCCCTCAAACATTGAGTAATCCACATGCATATGGTGAGAATGTACTGAAAGAGTATGTACAAATTCAGGGTCCCATATAAGAACATCAGCATCAGAACCAATGGCAATCGTTCCTTTCCTTGGATATAAGCCAAACATTTTTGCAGGAGTTGCTGAAGTTAATTCGACCCACCTGTTTACTGAAATTCTTTTTTCATTTACTCCCCCCTCAAAAAGAAGCTGAAGCCTGTGTTCAATTCCAGGTCCTCCATTCGGAATTTTTGTAAAATCATCTTTGCCTAATTCTTTTTGTTCTTTAAAGCAGAAAGGACAATGATCAGTAGATACAACCTGCAAAGTATTCTTTTGCAAGCCAGCCCAAAGTTTATCCTGGTGCCACTTTTCACGTAGCGGCGGAGTAAAGACAACTTTTGCATCTTCAAAGCCGGGTTTGTTCATATCATCTAAAGATAAAAACAAATATTGCGGACAGGTTTCTGCATAAGTCGGTAAACCCTTATCGCGTGCCTCAGCAACTTTTTCAAGAGCATCGTTAGAAGATAAATGAACAATATAAACCGGGGCACAAGCCATTTCAGAAAGAGCAATTGCCCTGTTAACTGCTTCACCTTCAGCTGTAGTCGGACGGGTTAGTGCATGGTAAATGGGAGCTGTTTTACCTTCCGCCAATGTTTGTTTAACAATAGTATCAATAACACTTCCGTTTTCGGCATGCATACAAACCAGGGCACCGGTTTTTGCGGTGTGCTTCATCGCTTTGAAAATAGTTGCATCATCAACCATTAATACACCGGGATAAGCCATAAACAATTTAAAGCTTGAAACTCCTTCTCTTACCATATCACTCATATCTTCAATGTGTGCATCGGGAAGATCAGTAATAATCATATGCAAACCATAATCAATTGTTGCTTTACCCTGGGCTTTTTTCCACCAAATATCAAGAGCGTCCCGCATTCGTGTACCCTTTGACTGGATTGCAAAATCTATTAAGCATGTTGTTCCGCCAAATGCTGCAGCACGTGTTCCGGATTCAAAATCATCGCTTGAAGTTGTTCCGCCAAAAGGCATATCCAAGTGAGTATGAACATCAACACCACCGGGGATTACAAATTTGTTCTTTGCATTAATCACTTTATCAGCTTGTATTTTTAATTCATTTCCAATTGTAGTAATCTTATCATTTTCGATATATATATCAGCAAGATAATCCTGTTCGGCAGTTATAATGCGACCGTTTTTTATCAATATTGACATAGGCTATCCTTAATTATAATTTTTTAAAACAGATTAATGAATTACAATTCCATTTTCCTTTTGAAACTTTGCAAGATTTTCCCAGGATAGTGGTTTATTTTCATTCTTAAAATCTTCAGTCAGTTCGTTCCAGGTTTTAGTTTTACTGCCATCATCCAGCCTTACCATGGAGATACATCCTTCAACGGGACAAACAATTGCGCACAAACGGCATCCTACGCAATCTTCCTCTCTTACCTGAGTTTTATTATGTCCGTTTACAGGAATTAAATCGATACATTGATGAGCGCCATCTTCACAGGCAACATAGCATAAATTGCAATGAATACATTTCGATTGATCAATTCTTGCTGCGGTTTTATAAAGCAGATTAAAATTCCCAAAGTCTTCAATCTGCTGTACTGCTTTTCCTTTTATTTCATTTAAGGAATTATATCCTTTTTCTTCCATCCAGTTTGTCATACCTTCAATTAAATCCTCAATTATTCTGAATCCATAATGCATAACGGCAGTACAAATTTGTACACTGTCTGCACCAAGCAAAATAAATTCGAGTGCGTCCCGCCAGGTACTTATTCCTCCAATACCTGAAATTGGAAGACTGATTTCCGGATCGCTTGTTACCTGTGATAAAAGATGAAGGGCAATTGGTTTTACAGCAGGACCCGCAAAACCACCATGTGAACTTCTTCCATCAATTGTCGGCTGGATTTTAAAAGTGTCGAGGTCTATCCCCATAATACTATTAATTGTATTTATCAATGAGAGACCGGATGCGTTTGCTGCTTTTGCAGCTCTTGCAGGATAACGAATATCAGTAACGTTTGGTGTTAATTTAACGAGCACGGGAATTGTAGAAACTTCTGTAACCCATTCTGTTATCATCTTGCAGTATTCAGGAACTTGTCCAACTGCAGCGCCCATTCCTCTTTCACTCATTCCATGCGGACATCCGTAATTCAATTCAATTCCATCAGCACCGGTATCAATTGTGCGCTTAACAATTTCATGCCATGTTTCTTTTTTAGATTCAACCATAAGAGATACAATAACAGCACGATCCGGCCAGAGTTTTTTTGTTTCGGCAATTTCTTTCAGATTTACTTCAATCGGTCTGTCGCTTATTAATTCAATGTTATTCAAGCCAATGATTTTTTCTCCGTTGTAATCAATAGAACCATACCTGTTGCAGACATTCATAACAGGTTCACCGATTGTCTTCCAGACAGTCCCGCCCCAGCCTTTTTCAAATGCCTTACAATTCTGATATGCCGAATTTGAAGGTGGTGCGGAAGCCAGCCAGAAAGGATTTGGAGATTTTATTCCGCCGCAATTAATTGATAAATCTACCATAGATTAACCTATATTCTTCATTAATAAATTCTTATTTATTAATTAAATAATTATCTATACCGTGAGCTGCCATCTTTCCGTCATAAGCCGCATTTACAGTTTCCTTTCCGCCATTTATACAATCACCGCCGGCAAAAATTTTTGGGTTATTAGTCTGATAAGTTTCTTCATTAATGGTAACTCTGTCATTTGAAATTTTAAGATTGGGAATTGAGTTAAGAAAATCTAAATTATGCTGTTGCCCGAGAGCATAAATTACCATATCAGTGTTAATGAGAAATTCTGAATTGTCTATAGGTACGGGTAAACGTCTTCCGCTTTTATCTTTATCTCCTAATTCCATTTTCAGACATTTAATGCTCTCAACTTTATGATTGCCTATAAATTCAACCGGTGATGTTAGAAAGTGAAAAATGATTCCATCATTTTTAGCGAGACGAAATTCAAAATCATTTGCAGGCATTTCTTCTTCTGATCTTCTGTAAATAATATTTACTTTTTCGGCACCAAGACGTTTTGCTTCAGTAGCTGCATCAATTGCAGTATTGCCGGCTCCAATAATTGTAACCGTTTTTCCAATATTTACTGAACTCCACTTTTCTTTTTTAACCTTGTTAATAAATGAAATAGCCCTTACAACTCCATCTAAGTTTTCACCGGGAATATTTAGGTGGTTGCTTTCTCCTAAACCAACTCCAATAAAAACTGCATCGTGCTTAGACATTAAATCATTTATAGAAATTGTTTCTCCGATTCTTACTCCGGTATTAATTTTAACTCCAAAACTTTTTACAAGTTCGACTTCTTTTAAGCTGTCCCGTTGCCTGGTTTTGTAAGGCGCGATTCCCCAGGTACTCAAACCACCTGGCAAATCATTTGCTTCATATATCTGAACTTCATAGCCGAGTAATGCAAGCTCCGCAGCGCAGGCAAGACCAGCCGGACCTGAACCAATTATTCCAACAGATTTCCCTTTCTTTTCTTTAATCTTAAATAAAGCGGGCATTCCTGAATTAAAATAATTTTCAATTGCATAACGCTGGAGTCTTCCTATCTCAATAGGTTTCTCTCCTTTTTCATTATAAACGCAAGCTCCTTCACAAAGATCCTCAACCGGACAGGCTTTTGCGCATGTAAGAGCAATCCAGTTAGATTCAAGTATAGTTTTAGCTGAGCCTTTAATATTTCCCGTAGAAATTTTTTTTATGAATCCGGGGATATCAATATGAGTAGGACAGGCATTTTTACACGGAGAATCATAACAATAAAGACAGCGGTTAGCTTCAGCTACGGCTCCATTTTTTGAAAAAGGAGGGATCAGCTCTTTAAAATTTTCTTCGTATTCTTTATCGGAAAGTTTTGGGGCAATATTCATAATTATAATTCAGGTGTGAGATGTTTTTTATAATAAATTTTCATTCATCAACATCTGCTTAAGGAAATATCCATTGCATGAATAAAATCGTCAACTTCACTTCTGCTTACAGTAAGAGGCGGAGAGATTCGTACAACATTTCCGTACAGACCTCCTTTACCAATCAATACTTTTTCTTTTTTCATTTCTTCAAAAAGTTTTCCAACAGTTTGAGGATCGGGCTCTTTATCTTCTTTTACAAATTCGCAAGCCTGCATTAATCCCATTCCACGTACATCTCCGATTGAAGGATATTTTTTTTGTAAGTCTTCCAGTCCTTCGCGTAAATATTGTCCTACTTCATAAGAATTTTGTGCAAGGTTTTCTTCTTCAATAATCTGGATAGTTGCAAGAGCAGCAGCCATTGAAACCGGATTACCCCCGAATGTTGAAATTGTAAGTCCCGTAAAACTATCAGCAATCTCAGTTCTTGCAATAGTAGCACCAAGAGGAACGCCATTAGCTATTCCTTTTGCTGCGGTAAGAATATCAGGTTCAACCTCCCAGTGTTCAATTCCAAACATTCGCTTTCCTGTTCTGCCAAATCCTGTTTGGACTTCATCTGCAATAAAAACACCGCCATACTTTTTAACAATTGGAACAGCTACCTTGAAATATTCTTTCGGCGGAGTAATAAAACCTCCAACACCCTGAATCGGCTCGGCAATAAATCCTGCAACCTTACCACTTGTAGTTGTTAAAATTAATTCTTCAATATCCTGCGCACATTTTATTTCACAAGATGGATAAGTTAATCCAAGAGGACAACGGTAACAGTAAGGACTTACTGCATGTTTAATTCCCGGAATATGAGTACCGCCATGCCGCCATCCTGCGTTCCCTGTTAAGCTCATAGCAAGAAGTGAACGTCCTGAATAGCTGTGTCGTAGAGCTATTACTTCCTGATTGCCGGTATAATGCATAGCAAGAAAAATTGCAGTTTCATCCGCTTCGGTTCCACTGTTGGTAAAAAATGTTTTCTTTAATTTACCCGGGGTTATTTCAGAAAGTTTTTCAGCTAAGAGAGCAATGTTTTCTGTAGGATATAAAGTTGAAGTATGTTGAAGTTTATTTATTTGTTCAGTTATACGGTCATTTACTTTCGGATTACAATGTCCCACACTAATTGTTAAAATCCCTCCAAAGAAATCGAGATATTTATTTCCTTCAGGATCATAAACATACATTCCATCAGCCTGATCAATGACTAATGGCTCTTTATAGTAATTGATAACACTCGGAAATAAATATTCCTTGTTTTTTAATCTTATCTCCTCTGAAGAAAGTTTACTTTTTTCTTTTACTGAAATTTCAGTCATAAAATTATTTTCCCTTTAAGATTTTTATTGTTTAACTAAAAGTTCATAAGCTTCAGGGCGGCGGTCGCGGAAAAACTGCCAGACATTCCTTACCTCTTTAATCTGGTCGAGATCAAGATCGGCAACAACAAGTTCATCTTTATCACGACTTGCCTTTGCAATTATTTTTCCTCTCGGGTTACAAAAATAGCTGCTTCCGTAAAACTCGCCGATGTTCCAGGGTCCTTCTTTTCCAACACGATTTATTGCACCGACAAAATAACCATTTGCTACTGCATGTGCCGGCTGTTCAAGTTCCCACAAATATTCAGACAAACCTGCTACAGTAGCAGAAGGATTAAAAACGATCTCCGCTCCATTTAAACCAAGAGCCCTTGCGCCTTCGGGGAAATGCCTGTCATAACAGATGTAAACACCTATATTAGCATATGCAGTATTGAAAACAGGGAAACCAAGATTGCCGGGTCTGAAATAAAATTTTTCCCAAAAGCCCGGATCACAGTGAGGAATATGATGTTTTCGGTATTTACCAAGATATTTACCATCAGCATTAATAACTGCGGCGGTATTATAGAATACTCCAGTCATTTCTTCTTCATAAACAGGGATAATCATTACCATATTATATTTCTTTGCGATTTCCTGCATAAGTTTTGTTGTTGGTCCATCCGGAATTTTTTCAACCATATCATACCATTTTGTTTTCTGCTCGGCACAAAAGTATGGTCCATAGAATAATTCCTGCAGACAAATAATCTGAACATTTTGCTTTGCAGCTTCATCTATCATCTTAAGGTGTTTTTCAATCATGGATTCTTTTATTTTGTTAATCGGGTCATCGCTTGAACCAGCGAGAGTAGCTTGTATTAATCCTCCCCGAACAATTTTGCTCATAAATTTTTCCTTATAAGATTTTAAGTTAGCTCATCCAGTTTGTTTTTGATTCCGGATTCCATTTGGTTGTAATCTTTTTCAATCTCGTCCACAATTCTATGGAGCTTTTTCCGGTTATATCCCCAACTCCAAACTTAGATTCATTCCATCCGCCAAATGAGAAAGGCTCCCTTGGAACGGGGACTCCAATATTAACTCCAATCATTCCAGCACTTGCGTGTTCAGCAACATAACGAGCTAAGCCGCCGCTTTGTGTAAAAACAGCGGCTGCATTTCCATATTGAGAACTGTTTTCAATTTCAATTGCACCATCCAATGTAGGTGAGCGCATTATTGAAAGAACAGGACCGAATACTTCTTCTTTTGCAATTGCCATATCAGGTTTTACATAATCAATTACGGTCGGTCCAACATAGAAACCATTTTCTTTTCCTTCTACAATACAGTTTCTTCCATCGAGTAGTATTTTAGCTCCATCTTTTTCAGCCTGGGTTATGTAGTTTTCAATTCGTTCTTTTGCTGCTTTAGAAATTACCGGTCCAAGATTTTTTCCGGGAATAATTTTTTTAGCTTCTTCAACAAGTTGAGTTATGATGTGATCAACATTTCCAACACCAACCATTGCAGATGCAGCCATACATCGCTGCCCTGCACAGCCTGACATCGAAGCAGCAACATTTGATGCAGTCATTTCAACATTTGCATCTGGTAAAACTATTAAATGATTTTTAGCACCGCCAAGTGCAAGCACTCGTTTCAAAATTGATGATGCTCTCCTGTAAACAATTTTCGCTACTTTTGTTGAACCGACAAACGATACTGCATCAATTCCGGGATGGTCGCAAATTGCTTCAACTGCTTCCCTGGAACCATGAACAATATTAAATACTCCTTTAGGGAGACCAGCTTCTTTCAGAAGCTCAGCTATCCGGTTTGCACTTATTGGTACCAGTTCAGATGGTTTCAGAATCATTGCGTTTCCCAAAACCAAAGCGTTTGGAATCGTCCAGTTTGGAACCATATTAGGAAAATTAAAAGGTGTTATTGATGCGACAACTCCCACAGGAAAATGTTCAAGTCTGCATTCAACTCCTTTGCTAACTTCAAGGATTTCTCCTGCAATTAATTGCGGCATAGAGCAGGCAAACTCTGTAAGCTCAATGCTTTTTTCAATTTCAGCTTTTGCTTCGCTAAGAATTTTACCATTTTCCTCGTGAACTATGTTTGTTAGTTCATCCATATTTTTCTCAAGAAGCAGCCTGTACCTGAAAAAAACCTGTACCCGCTCTTTTATCGGAGTTTCAGACCAGGATTTAAATGCTTCCCGTGCAGTTTTTACAGCTTTGTCAACAGCTTCATAAGTTGAAAGGAATACTCTGGATATTACTTTACCATCAATTGGAGAGTAAACATCGAGTGTATCTGTTCCGCCATTTTGAAATTCTTCCCCGATAAAATTTTTAATCTCAGGGTATCTCATTTAATATAATACCTCAGATGGTTTTTTAATTTCTTTTCTGCAAAATGATTAATTATAGATTCTGCTTTTGATATTTAGTTAATAATATTGAGTAAGTACTGCCAGCAGGAAATTAGAAATATTATATTTAACATTCAAAGGAAAATTATCCATAAAGGAAAATAGTTAAGTTTGAATACATGGTTATATGATTGAAGAAAATCTGATGTTCTTTTGTGGAAATAATTGTTAAGTTAATAAAGCAGTAACATTTTTAGCAATCCAAAATCATAAAAACAAAATGAAATCATTAATTATTATTCTGACAGTTTTCTATTACTTTAATCTAACTGCCCAGATAAAAATAGAAGAGGAAAAAATTGATGAAGGAGTAATCCACAAAAAAATAATTAATTCAAAAGATACTCTCACAATCAACGAACTAAAAGTTGATTTTTCGAAAGGTGGATATATTCTACGATCAGTAAAAGCAAAGAATAAATTAAATGAAAAAGAAACAACAAGTGGAATGGCAAAAATGCTATCAGATTCCGGTTATAAAGTTTTAGCCGCAATAAACTCTGATTTTTTTGAAGATGATGGTGAAGTTATAAATAATATGATTTCAGAAGGTGATTTTGTTAAAGCGGTTAAGTTTACAGATTCTAAATATAATCCCTTTGTTAATTCTCAGTTTGCTGTAACATTTAATAACCAGCTGTTAATTGAACAATTTGTTTTTAATGGTAACATTTTTCTTCCTGATGGTTCAATTGAAGAAATAAACAGAATTAATTCTAAGCCTGACAGTAATTCATTTTCACTCTATAATTCATACCAGGGAAACAATACTCCCGCAGAACCAGATAAGTGGAGAGAAGTTGAATTTGTTTTAAAACCAATAGGGAATAATCTTGATACATTATTTTTTGTAATTGATAATGTTTTTGAAGGAGGAAATAATCAAATACCGGGAAAAGGTTTTATTCTTTCTTCAAATAATAACGGTTCATATTATCTTGAAAGAGAATTATCTGAAAAGGATACAGTAAGAATTCTATTAAGATATAATCCTCGATATTCAGCATTAAGAACTTTAGCAGGAGGATGGCCAAGACTTGTTGCCGATGGCAAAAATACTGTTAAATCAGATAGTAGTATTGAAGGTATATTCCCTGGATTTTCAACCACCAAACATCCAAGAACAGGAATAGGTTTTTCTAAAGACAGCAGTACAATTTATTTTATTACTGTAGATGGAAGACAGGAATCGAGCAGCGGAATTAGTCTGGAAGATTTTGCAGATTTTATGATTTCTGAGGGAGTATATCAGGGATTAAATCTTGATGGCGGCGGCTCAACTACAATGGTTATTAATAGTAAAGTTGTTAATAATCCGTCGGATTCAACAGGGGAAAGAAAGGTTGGGAATAGTTTAGTTTTAATAAAAAAGTAATTCTATTAAATAGACTGTTTTTTAAAGTAGAAGTAAATAAGACCATCTCTGTTTTGCTTGACAAATGATGGATGAGTCTTTAAGTTAGTACTCTTAAATTTATGAATTCCGCAGTAGCTCAATGGTGGAGCATCCGGCTGTTAACCGGAGGGTTACAGGTTCGAGTCCTGTCTGCGGAGCCAACTAAAGAAGCCTCAGAGTCCTGTCTGCAGAGCCAAAACCCTCCCGATAATTTCGGGTTTTTTGTTTTTAGAATTGTAATTATTAAAAAGTATCATTCCCTTAATCAAATTCCTTCCTTTAAAAGTTAAAGCAACAGAATTAAAATTTTTACAATTAGGAAATCTCAAATTGGGAAATTTTAAGTGAAGAATGAGCTTGATTTCTGAATGACTTAAAAATCCCACTTTTTGCTGAAATAATCCTAACCAATACCTATTCGATAGATATATTTTAACATTCATTTTTAAATAATGTTTATGAATAATTAATATGTATAAACTATTGACTTTTAACATTAAAACTGGTTATGTTCAGTCGGAGCAATTATTAATATCATATGAAGGGTTATCGAATATATTTATTTGGATTGCTTATAATTGCTTTTCATATCTGAAAAAAAACATTTCAAATCAATTTTAAAAAGAAATTATATTCATTTTTTAAATTGGTTCAATAGCATATTGCTCAATTAGTTCTGAAACGATAAAATGTTCTTGTTAAAAAAGAGAGTAAATTTTTTAATAAATAAAATCTTAGGAGGGATTCTATGAAAAACATTATAAGGTTCCTTGTATTTCTATTTCTTCTAAATGGCGGCTACGTCGTTATATTGTGTCAAACAGTTCAAACATCTATTCAAAACTTATCAGAAAAAGCAGATGTAATTGTAACCGGAAAGGTTACAAGTCAAAAATCTGAATGGAATTCGTCCAAAGACAGGATTTCAACTAAGGTAACTATTCAGGTGGGTGAATTTTTAAAAGGTGTTGAATCCCAAACTCAGATAGTTGTTACTCATCCCGGTGGTGAAGTAGGTGAAGTGGGTGAATTATACTCACATATGCCAAGGTTTGGTAATAATGAAGAAGTGCTCCTCTTTTTGAAAAAAGATAATCATAATAACTACAAGGTTCTGGATGGTGAAGATGGAAAATTGACTCTATATCATGATCAGGTTACAGGCGAAGAGATAACTTCATTTAATGAAAAAATATCTTCTCTTAAAAATGAAATAAAAAAATATATCGGTGAGCAGTAAGGATAATTGTAAAGAAGATTAATCAAAATTTTTATTCACCCAAAAAAATGAGCCGGATATGAAAAATTTAAACAATATTATTTATTCATCTATTATAATTTTAGCTGCTGTTCTATCAATTAACAAAATTAGTTTGGCCGATGGAACAAATAATGCATTTATGTTTAACGGCACAACAAGCAAACTTTATGTCTATGACGGGCAGCCGGCAAATTCTAATGCAAATCAGAATGGATTTAAATTCTTTAACAGCAGTTCATCAAATAAAAAAATATCAGTTGTAGCAAAGATTTATCTTTTTGGCGATACTCCCTCAAATATTGAAGTTCCGGTTATTTACCGAAAAGTTAATAACGGGAAAACATTTTCAATGTATATAAAAAATAACAAGGGATATTTCTCAGTTGGAAATAATAATAATTCTACTGTTAATACTATTGAATTTCCAGCATTTAGTTGGGTTACAATAAGAGGCACATATGACGGAAGTAAATTAAAAGTTTATTTGAATGGTTCATTAAATAGCAGTGTTAATTTTAATATGACCACTGGTTATAGTGTTACAAATGGTGTTACAGGATTATTTATAGGGAATTCAGATGCCGGCGCTTTTAAAGGCTTGATAGACCAAATAGATATTTATAATGATGATGATGAACCTGATGACGATGGTGATGATGAAAGCAGTAAAAATGGTTCCTGGACTTTTTCAGAAATAAGTTCGGGTAATGTATTAGTAGATAAATCGAGTAAAAAAAATAATCTTTATATAAATGATATAACTGATGTATTCCCAACTGAATCACTTCCGTTTTATGTAGTAACATCAGGTTTAGATGATGCAGATGCACAGCCGGGTAATGGAAATGCAATATCCCTTAATGGAAAAGTTACTTTAAGATCCGCAATTCAGGAAGTAAATGCTCAAACCGGACAAAAGACTATTTATTTTTATATTAAAGGAACTACTCCAGTCATTCAACCTTTGTCCAATTTACCTACAGTTATAAAACCGGTAATTTTTGATGGAACAATTCAAATCGGTTATTCAGGATCACCGCTTGTCCAGATTTCTGGTTCCTTTGGAAGTTTAAATATTGCCGGGGGAGGTAGTACAGTTAAAGGACTTAAAATAAATAATTCTTCTGGATACAGTTTAATTCTTTCTTCAATAGGAAATAATAATATTTTCTCAAATCAAATTTCGGGTATTTCAATAACTACATCCGGAAATAATATTTATTCCAACAATATTTTGAATTCTGTAAATGACGGTATTAATATTGGTCCGGGTGGCGATAATAATTTAATCGGTATTTCATCTCCGAATAATATTTCCGGGAATAGTGGAAATGGAATTTCAATTAATAATGCTAATGGAAATTCAATTGTTAATAATGTTATTAATCTAAACAATATTAACGGAATTTATGTCTCAAATAGCAATGGAAACATTACGGGCAATACAATTTCACAGAATACTGGAAATGGATTATCCATAGTAGCTGGAAATATCTGTAATGTTCAGGGAAATAATATTTCAGGAAACTCCGGATATGGAATTTCTGAAAGCGGAGTTGGAAATCAATTTTTAGCAAATGCTATAAGTAATAATAATTCCGGCGGAGTTTTTGTAACAAACAGCAGCGGAAATTTTAGCGGTAATACTGTTTCAGGAAATTCAGGCTTTGGTATTTCATTAAGCTCTTCAAACAATAACACTGTTTTGGAAAATGAAATTTCAGGAAATGCAAGCCACGGTGTAATTGTTAACGGCAATGATAATGCCGTAGATAGTAATACAATTTTTAATAATGGAACCTCCGGAACAGGTGCCGGAGTTTTTGTAGAATCAGGAAACAATAATTCAATTTTAAATAATTCTATTTATGGAAATACTGGTTTAGGAATTCAATTAAATTCACTGGCTAATAATTCACAGGAATTTCCTCTGCTTAATACACTTTATACCTGGCAGGATGAAACAGCTTTACCGGAAATAAAAGGTGGAACTTCTATCCAGGGTTTGCTTACCAGTACGCCAAACGAAAATTATAAGGTTCAATTTTTTTCTAATTCAACTTCATCTAACAGAGAAGGAAAAAAATATTTGGGTGAAATTGCAGTCGCTACTGACCTTGCAGGGAAGGGAGATTTTCTTGCAAATTTAAAAGATATTGTTCTTTCAGATGGTGAGGTGGTAACAGCAACGGCAACTAAATTGAGCATTTATGGCAATCCATTAAGCACTTCTGAATTTACTCCATCAATTGTTAGAGCGACTGATGAAGGTCTTCATTATATAGTTAATAAAACATTAGCAGGAATACCACTTCATTGGAAAGATGGAAAAAGTGCTTACCAGATTGCACAATCAGTCGTAGGTTTAGGATATGATGATGAAGTTGAAAATGGATTTAACACATGGAATACATTAAACCAGTTAGAATATACGCGCAAGTATTTGCCTAATTCAGAACAATGGGGAGGTAATGCGGATGGGATTAATAATATAGTATGGTTTCCAACCTCAAGTGAATGGGAAAGTACAACCGAAGCACCAACAAACGTTATAGCAGTTACAAGGGTTAGGTATAATGCATTGAATGGTGAACTTGTTGACGTGGATATGGCATTTAATGGAGAGCCATTTTCACTAAACGGTTTTGGTCAATTTTATTGGGCAACTAATGGAGATCCTGATAAACTTGATGTTCAAAATACAGCTACACATGAAATCGGGCATTACTCTGGTTTAGCAGATTTATATAACCCGGGTGATCTTAACTATAAAATAGAAATGAAAAACTATAATCAATTTGCCACTATGTATGGAAGAATTGATAATGGTGAGATGAATAAACGGAATCTGCATCCTGTTTCATACACAAATCAGGCTGATGTAGTAACCTATGATATTGGAGGTATAAATTATATCTACAATAATCTTGATTCAGTAAATTACGATATAGTTTTAGTATTTGATGGATCAAATAATTTTGTATCTGCACAAAATCTTAATGGTTTTATTCCTTCAAAAAATGCAGCACTTGAATTAATAACAAAATTAAGAATTGGTGATAAAGTAGGCTGGGTGAATGGTACTAACCAGATTCAGCCAATTGGTGACAATTTCAATCAGTTATTAACATCATTAAACCAAATGCAGCCCAACAGTACCGGAAATCTTGCTGAACGAATAACTGCTGCAGAAAATTTGTTTAATCCGCAATCAACAAATAAAAAAGCAATAATATTATTTAGTGCAGGAGAAATTACACCAATCACTGCAGTTACAGGTCTTACACTTAATCCCTCAATAAACATATTCACATTTGGATTTGAAAGTGTTAGTGCTGGAGAGGATTTGATGAGCTGGCTGGCTAATGAAACAAAGGGTGAATATTATAAAATGGCAAGCTCAACGGAAATTCCTAAAGCTGTAAATATTATCTGGCTGCGTTTATTAGGTTTGCAGATCTCATATTTATCTGAAGAAATTAGCAGCCAGTTGTTTGGCGGCGGTTTAGCATGGCAGGGCGGTTTGGCCTGGCAGGGTGGTTTAGCGTGGCAAGGCGGATTAGCTTGGCAGGGCGGTTTGGCTTGGCAAGGTGGTTTGGCTTGGCAAGGTGGATTAGCATGGCAGGGCGGTTTAGCATGGCAAGGTGGTTTGGCATGGCAGGGCGGAACTCTTGAGATGGGAATTTCATGGACAGGAAGTGAGTACTCTTTGGTTTTATTACCTCCAGGCGTTTTTGTAACAAATCCACCTAATCTTCCGAATAGTGCTATTACTGAAAATAATTATTTAAGTCCGCAAAATTCCATATATGATATTGAGCTTATCAATGGTTACTCAACGGGCTCCCCATATAAATTCTTTAGAGTTCATAATCCAGGAATTGGTGCATGGACTTATGCAATTGTAGAAGATACTCCACCAGTTACCGAAGAGCCCGTTAGAGTTTATATGGCTAATGGATCTGATTTGATTTTAGAATTTAAATCAGATAAGGAGAGATACTATTTGCAGGCTGATCAAAATGGTAATCCTGTTCCGATTACGGTTAATTTAGAAGCTAAATTATTCCAGGGAGGGGAATCAACTTCACAAAATGGTCATACCCAAACTGTCGGACAACCGGTTAACGATGCGATTGTTAGTGTTCAAATGAAGTCTCCTGATGGTCAGATAGTTGCCGGAAGATTAGCTCCTGTTGGTAATGGAATATATACTATCTCATTAGAAACATCAGTTTCAGGAAATTACGATATAGACGTAATTGCTTCTGATAATGTATCAAATGGTAATTTTAATAACAGTCAGTATATTATTACAACTCAACATTCATTTTTTATATCGCCCTTTGAACAGCCCGAAGAACAATCTACTCTCTTTCCACCTTACCCGGTGTTTGCTAATCAAAATGTAACTCTGGGTACGAGTGTTAAAGTGTATGATGGAAAAGTCGCTGGTAATTCTAATGTTGATATTGGCGGTTCATCCAGCGTTGACCAGGGAGTGGAGGGAAATCTTTCATTTACCGGAGGAACAAGTACAGTTTTCGGACCTATTACGTTTAACGGTAGTGTTAGCCTCGGTGGAAGCAGCCATGTTAATGGAAATATTAATAGTGGTACAACTTTTCAGGCAGGCACAAGTAATTATATTACAGGTAGTATTATTTCAGGTGGTGTTGCAAGTCTTAATGGAAGTTCAAATGTTACTGGAAATATTGATGCTGGGGGAAATGTAACTCTTGGTACCAGCGTTAAGGTTTTTGGTAATTTAACTACAGCCGGTACTCTATCAAGCAGTAACAGTGCTGTTGTTTATGGTACAACTACTCAGCACGGTTCTCCATTAGCACCACAAACTTATAAATTAATTTCTTTACCTCCAGAAACAAATTTTAATTCAGGTGGAACTAATATTACAACAACCTGTACTCTTAATCCGGGTTCTTACGGTACTGTTAATCTGGGAACTTCCAAAACTCTAACTTTAAATTCCGGCGATTATTATTTTACTTCCTTTTCAATGAGCGGGAGCTGTAAGCTAAAGTTAAATGTTGAAAATGGTAAAATCAGAATATATGTAACCGGAAATGTTACTTTTGGAACCAGTGTGGAAATAACTATTCTTAATGGAGGACCTCAGGATATTTATATGGAAACACATGGCAATTTTAGTTTAGGTGGAAGCAGCAAATGGAATGGAATTGTATATTGCTCTTCAGGAAATATTTCGGTCGGAACCAGTTGTACAGTTAAAGGGGCATTGTGGGCAAATGGAAATATTAGTATAAGCGGAAGCAGTAAAATATATTATATAATAAATTCTCTTAATAAACCAGTATCCCCCGAAAATGATGAAGAAGTTACAGCTATTGTTCCAAAAGAAATTTCACTTCAGCAGAATTACCCGAATCCATTCAATCCCACAACAAAAATCGATTTTCAGCTTCCTGATAAAAATTATGTATCATTGAAAATTTATGATATACTCGGTAACTTAGTTACAACTCTTGTAGATCAGGAAAAAGAAGCCGGTTATTACTCTGTTGACTGGAATGCCGGTAATCTATCGAGTGGAGTTTATTTCTATACTTTACAAAGCGGATCTTTTGTATCAACAAAAAAATTAATTCTGTTAAAGTAGTTAGTTTATTTATTCCTGGTGTCTCTAAAGGCACCAGGAATATTTCCATGGTTATTTAAAATGAATTTTAAATTAATCATCCCCATTTTTCTCTTCTTCAATTTCAGTCAGAATATCTTCGCACAGAATAATATCCGGTTTAGTCATTTAACTGTAGAAAATGGTCTCTCACAAAGTGCAGTAACCTGCATTTTTCAGGATCAAAAAGGTTTTATGTGGTTCGGTACTCAGGATGGATTAAACAGATACGATGGTTATAATTTTAAAATCTTTAAGAATGTTCCGGCAGATTCGACTTCTTTGTCTGATAATTTTATCTTTTCAATATTCGAGGATGTTTCAGGTAACCTATTCATAGAAACTCAATCCGGAAAGATTAATAAATACAATAGCCTCACTGAATCTTTCACTTTAACATCACAGGATAAAATTGATTTTCAAAAAATAAGAATGAACTCGGTGCTTGCAGTTTATTATGATAAATCAAATGTTAAATGGACAGGTGGATTAGGAAAAGAAACCGGTTTGAAAATGGAAAACAAAAAAACCGGTGAAACTAAAATTTATCTTCATGAATCGAATAATAAATTCAGCTTAAGTGATAATAAAGTCTATTCTGTTTATAGAGATAAGAGCGGTTCGCTGTGGGTTGGAACTTTTAATGGTCTGGATAAATTAGATGAAAAGACGGGGAAGTTTGATCATTTTAAAAATAATCCAGCTGATCTAAACAGCATAAGTGATAATTGGGTCTGGCCAATCTTTGAAGACTCAAAAGGAAATTTATGGTTTGGAACTGTAAGAGGCGGATTAAACAAGTTTGATTCCCAAAATAAAATTTTTATCCATTATAAAAATGATCCTTCAGATCCTAAAAGTATAAATGATAATTTTATTTTTTCAGTCTATGAAGACAGAAGCGGTATAATATGGGTGGGAACCAATACAGGCGGAATAAATTATTTTAATCCATCATCTCAAATATTTGAACATTATTTTAACATTCCTGAAAGAAACAGCCTTAGCGATAATATGGTTATGTCTATGTATGCAGACCACAATGGCAGTTATTGGATTGGAACAAGGAACGGCGGATTGGATAAATTTGATTATCAGCAAAAAAAATTTTTCAATTATTCACACACTACTTCTAACTCAAATAGTCTTCTCAGCAACTCAATCCAGGTAATTTTTGAAGATAAATCCGGAACGCTCTGGCTTGGTACTTACAGCAGCGGTCTTAATTCTTTTAATCCCGAAACAGGAATCTTTAAATCTTATACTCATAGTAACTCAGATTCAAACTCAATAACTGATAATCGTATTTATTCCATAATAGAAGACAGGAATGGAATTATTTGGATTGGCACTTATGCCGGCGGTCTTAACAGGCTCGATAAAAAAACAGGAAACGTAATTAGTTATAAGCATATAGAAAATGATTCTAATTCTATCAGCTCAAATAATGTGTGGACAATTGCCGAAGATAATTCCGGAAAAATATGGACAGGTACTTTTGGAGGCGGAGTAAACATTTTTGATAAGGCTAATCAGACATTTAAACATTTAAGAAATGATCCAAATGATGTAAATAGTTTAGGTGATGATAATGTTATAAGAGTTTTTAAAGATAGTAAAGGGAATATGTGGGTTGGAACTTCGAAGGGTTTGTGCCGATACTATCAGGATAAAAATAAATTTAAGTTATATTCTGAAAAGGATGGCCTCTCAAATAATTTTATTTATGGAATTCTTGAAGACAATAGCGGGAACCTCTGGTTAAGTACAAATAAAGGAATTTCAAAATTTAATCCTGAAAACGAAACATTTAAAAATTATTTTGCAGAAGATGGTTTGCAGGATAATGAATTCAATCAGAATGCATTTGCAAAAGATTATAAAACGGGAAATTTGCTCTTCGGCGGTGTAAACGGGTTTAATGTTTTTAATCCTGATCAAGTAATGGGGAACAAATACATTCCGCCTGTTGCTTTTACAAATTATATAAGATACAATACTGATGATGAAGAGGGCAAACCGATTTACGAAAAAGGAATCTCTCAAAGAGATGAAATATTTCTTACTTATAAAGATAATATTGTAACTCTGGAGTTTGCTGCACTGAGCTACTATAATAGCTTCAAGAATCAGTACAAATACAAACTTGAAGGATTTAATGAAAACTGGATTCAACTGGGAAATAATAATAAAGTTACTTTTACAAACCTTTCCCAGGGAGATTATGTCCTTAAAATAATCGGGTCAAACGATGATGGCGTATGGAATGAAAAAGGCACATCCCTTCTTGTTCATGTTTCCCCTCCCTGGTGGAAAACTAAAATTGCTTATGGATTTTATATTATAGCATTCCTTAGCCTTCTGTATGGCTTAAGAAGATTTGAGCTTAACAGGCGTGAACAGAAAGCCAGGATTAGAGAATCTGCTTTACGTATTAAAGCTACTGAAGCTGAAAAACGGGCTTTGGAAATTGAGAATGAAAGAAAAACCAAGGAGCTTGAAGAAGCAAGGCAGCTTCAGTTATCAATGCTTCCAAAAGAATTGCCTGTACTTCCCAATCTTGAAATTGCTGCTTTTATGAGAACCGCAACAGAAGTTGGCGGCGACTATTACGATTTCAGAGTTCAGGAAAACGGTTCTTTGCATGTTGGTTTTGGTGATGCAACCGGGCATGGACTTCAGGCTGGTACTATGGTTACTTTAATGAAAGGATTTTTTACTTCAGATTCTGCAAAATTAGATCTTAAAGATTTTATGAATCATTGCGGAAAAATGATTAAAGAAATTGAACTAGGAAGAATATTAATGTCATTCTCCTATTTGAAAATTGAAAATAGTAAACTGTTTATTACAAGTGCTGGAATGCCACCCATCTTTTTTTATAATAAAAGTACAGAAGAAATTGATGAAATATTAATTCAGGGAATGCCGCTTGGAGCAATGAAGAATTTTTCTTATAAGGTCGTTGAAAAGGAAATTAAAAGCGGCGATATTATTTTATTGATGACAGATGGTTTACCTGAACAAATGAATTCCAGTGAGCAAATGTTTGATTATCCACAGGTAAAAAATAAATTCTGCGAGACTATAGCTCTTAATCCAAAAGAAATTATAGATAAGCTGGTTTTGGCTGCTGATAACTGGATGAATGGAAGCATCCAGGCTGACGACATAACTTTAGTCGTTATTAAAATAAAATAAAAAATTTATCGGCTTATATATTTTAAAACAGTTATATTCACATTAAATTTCTACCCAATATTCATTACTTCTAAATATCGTTTTAAATAATTATGGAAGAAAACATTAAACTGGAAATCAAGCTTCCCAAAGTTCCTGATATTGAGCTTGTGGCAATTAAGGGACTTGAAAAAATGGGTGGATATTTTGGAATTTCCGGGGACAAAATTGGTGAAGCAAGAATCGTGGTTACAGAAGCTATAATTAATGGATTGGAACATACAAGCAGTGAACATCCTTATGTGAGCGTTGAATTTACTATGACAAAAGAAAAGCTTGTTATTCTGGTTTCAGATTCGGGAAAAGGATTTGATCCTGAAAAAGTGAAGGAGCCAAATATTGATGAGAAAATTTTATCAGACAATAAAAGAGGATGGGGATTAAAACTGATGAAATCTATGTCTGATGATCTTACTATTGAATCGGGTAAAAATGGTACCCGGATATCTATTACCAAAAATTTAGTTTAAGGGAGAAATTAATGAGCGCTGAGTTCAACGTTACAAGTGAAGTAATCGGGAATGCACTTGTTCTTATCACAGATGGATATATAAACAATGTCGGCGGGGAAAAAATTGTAAATGAATTTACAAAATATCAGGAAACAGGAATAAATAAAGTTGTAATTAATCTTGAAAAATCGAAGGTTGTAAATTCTATAGGAATTTCTTATCTGATTGAATTAATTGAAAAGCTTATAGACAAAAATGGCAAAATGATTTTTACAAATCTGGATCCCACAATTGAAAAAACCTTTAAGATTATGGGTTTGTTTCAATATTCTGAGAAAGCAGACTCTGTTGATTCTGCATTAAAATCTTTTTTGGAATCTTAAATAAAATTAATTCAGTGAATTAATATTGGAACAAAAATATTTAGTAGAAAAACTTTCTCTTCAAGCCGAATCATTTCAGGAAGCTTTTGAGATCCTTTCAAAGTCCTACAATTTTGATGAAATGATAAAAAACTTTGATCGCTTGTTACGGGGTACATTTCTTCTTAAAACTGTTTATCTTTTTCAAAAAAAATCATCTGAAGAGCAATGGCAAATTATTTTACCGCCGAATAATAATGACATTGACTTTACCTCGCTTCAAATAGAAAACAACTCTAACATTCATTACTTTCATAATAAAAATTATACTGCTTCGGTCATTCATCCGCTTTCAGAATTCTCAAGATTAGGAATTATTTTAGGGCAAAAATTAGATGAAAGTGATTTCACCGATTTTGATAAAATAACTTTACAAATATTACTTCAGGTTTTTGACAGTTCTTATAAAGCTTTTTTAAATCAAAAGAAGGAAAAAGAATTAATATTTAATCTGAATGAAAAAATATTCCAGCTTAATAATCTTATTGATACAGGTATTGAACTTTCAAGGTTTGATAAGCGTGAAATCATTTATGAACTTGCCGTTGAAAGAGTCTGTACATTGACAAATGCTTCTTCAGCATTAATAAAAATATCAGATAAAAAAAATCAAAATACACTTCAGCTATTTGCTTTTCCTGCGGGTTTTGAGGAAGAAAAAATATTGAATAGCAAATATAAAATTGAATCGGGCTTCGAATACAACAATAAAGTTTACAGTTTTATTTTGTCAGAAAAAGAAACAAGAAAAGGTGTAACTTCTTTTAATGAGCTTGATGAAATTTTGTTAACAGCTGTTTGCAGGCAGCTTAATGCTGTTGTTGAAAATGAATATTTTCAGAATCAAATTCTTGAAAAGCACAGAATAGAACAGGAACTGAATGTTGCAGCTTCTATACAGCAAAGAATTATTCCAAAAAAATTACCGGATATTAAAGGTTATGATATTGCAGGAATAAATATTCCATCCCGCGAAGTTGGCGGTGATTATTTCGATTGTGTTTTCCTCGGTCAGGAAAAATATGCTTTTATTATTGCAGATGTTGCAGGGAAAGGTATCGGGGCTGCGCTTCTGGTTAATACATTAAATGCAGCTTTGTATTCATATCTTGAATTTCATCTTCCTCTTGATGAAATGTCAGGCAAGCTGAATAAATTAATTTTTTATTCTTCTCCGCCGGATAAATTTATTACATTTTTTATAGCGGTTTTAGATTCTAAAACAGGCGAACTCGATATTTTAAATGCCGGTCATAATCCTATTTATTTATTAAGAAATGATAATTCCATCGAAAAGATTGACGCCGGAGGTGTGGGGCTCGGAATGTTTGAATTCGATATACCATTTGCCGGGCAAAAATCAATTTTGAATCCGGGTGATAAATTATTTTTATACACCGATGGTATTCCGGAAGCAATGAATGAAAAAAGGGAAGAGTATTCCGATGACAGAATGGTTAAATATTTACAGGCTAATCATACGTGTCCATGTGATGAGTTTATTAACAGGTTAGTGAAAGATATTAAAATGTTTACAGGCAATGCAGAGCAAAGTGATGATATTACTGCATTGGTTATTAAAAGAAATTAGTTAAAAGAAATTGTAAATTCACTTCGTATATTTCATGCGGAATTTTTGATTGAAGGAAAGAAATCTTTAAAACTATTTCCAGGAGATCACAATGGATTTAATTCTTAATAAAACGAAGGACAAAACGGTTATAAAATTTGGTAAAGATATGGTTTTAGGAACCGAAGGAGTTGATTTTCAAAATACAATCATTGATAGTTTGGATAATGGTGTAAATTACATTTTAATTGATCTTTCAAATGTTGAGTATATAACCAGCTGGGGAATAGGAATGCTTGTTCATGCTTACACAACTACGACAAAAAGAAATGCAAAATTTAGTATGGAAGGAGTTACTCAAAAGGTTCGCGATATTTTAATAAAAATTAAGCTGGATACTGTTTTACCGATTCACTAATCAGTGTAATTCTTTCCGGAACATTTTAATTTCAATATTAGTTAAAGCCTATATTTTAATCCTATTAAATACTAATTTCACCAAAGAGAAATCAATTTTAAGAGGAAACCGGTATGAAAAAGAAATTATTAATAAAGCTAACCTTATCAATTCTTTTTTTTATTTCATCTTTTTCTTTTTTATCTGCACAGGATAAATTATATGAATTTGAATCTGCGTACGTTAAAAAAATTACAACTACTTCTGGCTCCAGCGTTGATGTGGTTACAACTGAAGAAATATTTATTACTGATCATGGTAAAAGATCGGCAAGCTATAAGAATGAAAAGAGAAATATCAAAGCCTTAAAAAAAACTGAGGAAACCAATTCTGTTCATATTATTGATGGAGGATGGATAATTACTTATGACCCTAAAACAAAAGAGGGGACAAAGATGAAAAATGTTTTTGCTGATAAATTTAAAAATATGTCTGATAAAGATGCTAAGAATATGACCAAAGGAATGAAAGATGCACTTAACGCTGAAACAAAAGATCTTGGTACTGAAACTGTAGCGGGAAAAAAATGTAGTGTTACATCAACTACTTCCAATATTGCCGGGTTAAAATCTACATCTAAAATCTGGTTGTATAAAAATTTTCTTATGAAATCAGAGAGTGAGAGCTTTGGTAATAAAATAAAGGAAGAGGTAACTGTCTTTAAAGAAGGAGAGAAAATAGATAACAATAAGTTTAATATTCCTGATGATGTAAAGATTAAAGAAGTTAAGTATTAATTGTGAAATAATTAATTTTGAATGATTGAATGAAAAACTTTATACCTGATCAATCAACCGTTCAGTCATTCAACAATTCAGTCTTATTTACTCTTCCGCCTTTCCTCTCATTGAATCCCAGATCATATAAATACAAATTACTGCGAACATAACTAATGCTAAAAGTTCAGCGGAATGGGATTCAAACCATTCAGCATTAACCCAGTTGAAACCCGCATAACGTAATATTGCGCTAACCACTCCCATTAAAGCACCACCTGCAATAAAACCCGATGCAATTAAAGTTCCACGTTCTCTCCTGGCATTATTTACTTTTTCATCTTTACTTCTTGTGGAAACATAGTGAGCAATTAATCCCCCGACCAATAATGGAGTATTTAATTCAAGAGGAATATACATTCCCAAAGCAAATGCTAATGCAGGTACTTTTAACATAGTTAAAACCAGAGCTATAAAAGCTCCTGCAATGTAAAGCATCCACGGTGCAGGCTGTTGTGCCATTAAAGGCTGTATAACGGCAGCCATAGCATTTGCCTGAGGGGCTACTAATGAACCTTCACCAGTGAATCCGTAGGTATCATTTAAAATTAAAATTACATATCCAACTGTAGCTGCAGAAACGAGTGTTCCTAAAAATTTCCATGTTTGCTGTTTATATGGAGAAGAACCAAGCCAGTAGCCGACTTTCAAATCTGTTATAAAACCGCCAGCCATTGAAAGCGCAGTACAAACAACTCCTCCAATTAATAGTGCGGCAACCATTCCTGCATTCCCGCTCAATCCTATTGAGACTAAAATAATTGATGAAAGGATCAGAGTCATTAAAGTCATTCCTGAAACAGGATTGGTCCCAACTATAGCGATAGCTGTCGCTGCAACTGTCGTAAAAAGAAATGAAATTACCAGGACAATCAGTACTCCAACTATTGCATGATTAAAATTATTAACCACTCCAAATTGGAAATATATAAATAGGAATATTGTTGTGACAAGAAGACCCATTACAATAAAGCTCATTGGTAAATCTCTTTGTGTTCTTTGCTTGTCACCCGATGATTCTTTTTTTCCGAAAATTTCTTTTGCTGCTAATGAAATTGCTGAAGAAATTATTTTTGATGACCTGATTATTCCGATAATACCTGCCATTGCAATTCCGCCTATTCCAATATGCCGGACATAGTTCCTGAATATATCTTCAGCAGACATATCTTTTATTAGCATATTAACATTTGCTCCAATCGGAATATTTAATTGTTCTCCAATAAATGAAACAATTGGAATAAATACATACCATGAAACAAATGAGCCGGCGCAAATTATTGCTGAGTATTTTAATCCGACAATATAACCTAAGCCGGTAACTGCAGCACCAATATTAATTCTGAAAACTAATTTGGTTTTATCTGCGATGGTTTCTCCCAAAGCAAAAACTCTGGTTGTAAAAACTTCACTCCACCATCCGAAAGAAGCAATAATAAAATCGTATAATCCACCAATAATTCCGCTGATTATTAAAACAGTAGCCTGCTTTCCACCTTTTTCTCCGGCGATAAGAACTTCTGTAGTTGCTGTGGCTTCGGGAAAAGGAAATTTGCCATGCATATCTTTAACAAAATATTTTCTGAAAGGAATAAGAAATAAAATTCCCAGCACCCCGCCAAAGAGAGATGCTAAAAAGATTTTATAAAACTCTACATTTAAATTCAAAATGAATAAAGCTGGTATGGTAAATATTGCTCCCGCTACTATTAAACCTGAATTTGAACCAATGGACTGTATAATTACATTTTCACCGAGTGCATTTTTTCTTCTGCTGGCGGCTGCAAGCCCAACGGCAATAATTGCAATCGGTATGGCTGCTTCAAAAACCTGTCCAATTTTTAAACCCAGGTAAGCCGCAGCCGCAGAGAAAAGAATAGCCATTACTACACCCCACAAAACCGAATATGTGCTTACTTCCGGAACTTGCTTGTTCGGAGGCATTACCGGTTTGTATTCTTCACCAGGTGCTAATTCCGTATAAGCATTTGATGGCAGGCCTGCCAGATTTTTGTCTTGAGATTCTTGCATGGCTATTTCCCTGTTTTGTATTTGATAATCATTATTATTTTTTGTTGTCTCTGCGGGCAGTTATACGGGGATAAAATCTAAAGGTCAGGCTAAAATTTCTTATTATTATTATCACAAATAACTATCATAAAAATTGTTACTGCAAAATTAAGTACTTTTTGCAATAGATAACAAAAAAAAGTTAAATTGTTTAACAGGATATAAGAGAAGTTTATTCATTTTGATTGTCTAAATGATATTCAATTCAAATAAAGGAATTATCGATGAAAAGTAGAAGCTCATTCCCACCGGTTTTCTGGATAGCCAATAGTATTGAAGTGCTTGAGCGGTTTGCCTATTACGGAATTTACATGGGATTTGGTATTTATCTCACGCAGCTTGGATATTCCAGGGATGACCTTGGAATAGTGCAAGGGATCTTCCTTGGGTTTTCATATCTCATTCCGCTTTTTTCCGGAACGCTGGCCGATAAATATGGTTTTAAAAAGATGTTCATTGTTGCATACCTGGCTTATTTACCTGCAATTCTCCTGCTGATAGTTACAAAAAGTTTTTCTGGCATTGCAATAACAATGTTAAGCATTGGTTTTGCAGCAGGAATTTTTAAACCCCTGGTTTCAGCAACGGTAAGAGCAACAACTGATTCAACAAATAAAACTCTTGGGTTTGGAATTTTTTACCAGATGGTGAATGTAGGTGCTTCTTTTGGTCCAATAGTAATGGGAAAGTTAAGAGGCTGGTCGTGGGATTATGTTTTTATCACTGCTGCCGCCGCAGTCGGGGTGATGTTTTTGATTACTGTTTTCTTTTATAAAGAACCGCCACGCGAAATTGAAGGTGTTTCTCTGAAGAAAAAATTTAAAGATATGAGTGAAGCTCTATCAGATTATAAGTTTCTAATCTTTTTAATTTTACTTGGTGTTTTTTTCTGGATGCCTTTCTGGGCATTTTTCAATGTGCTTGCAGTTTATATAAATGATCATCTTAATACAGCATTACTTTATCAAAGTACCAGCTCTGTTCTTGGAACAGGAATTACAAATATTATTTCAAATTTCGATAATGGAGTATGGAAAATTAATGCTGAAGCAATTTCCCATACAGGATATATCATCATCATTTTCCAGATATTAATCTCAAGAATTTTTGAAAAACGTTCTGCTATTCCCTCTTTTATGTTTGGGCTTTTTATGGCGGCGGCAGGATTTTTAACACTTGGTTTTGCCGTAAAATCAAATAATAACCTGGTCTTCCTCGGAGTTTTTCTTTTTGCTGTTGGTGAAATGATTTCCTCACCCAGGATTCAGGAATATATAACCTGGATAGCTCCTAAAGAAAAAGCTGGTTTATATATGGGCACAAATTTCCTTGCGACATTTATTGGTGCGACTTTAAGCGGCTTTTATACCGGGATTATGGGAAACTTTGAAGCATCTGGACATCCTGAATATATTATGTACACTCTTGCGGTGCATACAATACTCGGAATAGGTGCAATTTTCATTTTTGTAAAAACACTTGGCGAGTTTAAAGAATTAGAAGCCTGATACAGAATTTATCTGATTAAATTCGGTATGAAAAAAATATTTCCAATAATAATTTTATTAATCCTTGGAAAAAATTTTCCACAGGAAATTGATAAAATAGTTGAGATTGAAAAAGCAAAGTTTTTAAAAACTTCTGCCCTGCAGAAAATAAATTACCCCGGCGATTCTTCTTACGATGTAACATATTATAAGTTAAATCTTAATGTTTCATATTCTCCTCAATATCTTTCCGGGGAAGTGACTGTTTCCGCTAAATGCTTAAGAAATAACCTTTCATCTTTTTTTCTTGATCTCTCAGATAATCTAATTGTTGATTCTGTGAAAGCAGGAAATCAAAATCTTAGCTTTAATCATTTAGAAAATAAATTAATTATTCAGCTTGAACAATCTTATAATTTAAATGAAGAGTTTAATGTTACCGTTTATTATCAGGGTATTCCGCAAACTACAGGTTTAGGAAGTTTTGTTTTCGATACTCACAATGGCCAGCCATCAATCTGGACTTTAAGCGAACCTTATGGCGCAAGCGATTGGTGGCCCTGCAAAGATACTCCTTCAGATAAAGCCGATTCAGCAGATATCTGGATAACCTGTAATTCTGTTTTTAAAGCAGTATCAAATGGTATTCTGACTGAAACAATTGATAATAGAAATGGAACTTATACTTACAAATGGAAGAGCAGATATCCGATTGCAAATTATCTCATTTCTATTGCAATTTCTGACTATACATTTTATCAGCAATATTTTAATTACACTTTAAATGATTCGATGCCTGTTGTTCATTATATCTATCCGGAAATTTTTGGCTCTGTAAAAGATGAATTAGATAAAACTCCATCAATGCTGAAAATATTTTCGGATCGTTATGGTCTTTACCCTTTTATAAAAGAAAAATATGGTCATGCACAATTCGGCAGTGGAGGAATGGAACATCAAACAATCACTTCATTGGGAATTTTTAGTGACGGTGTAATTTCACACGAGCTTGCGCATCAATGGTTTGGAGATAAAATTACATGTAAGAACTGGGAAAATATTTGGCTCAACGAAGGTTTTGCCACATTTTCTGAAGGAGTTTATATTGAAGCAACATCAGGAAAAAATGCTTATGATTCTTTTATTGATTACCAGATGTCGAGAGCTAAAATTGCTAAAGGGAGTATTTATGTTCAGGATATTAATTCAGTATCGGAAATTTTTAATGGGGCAAGAAGTTATTCAAAAGGGTCCATTGTTCTTCATATGCTTAGAGGAATAACAGGCGATTCACTTTTTTTCCAGATTTTAAAAAATTATTTAACTGATCCTGAGCTTGCTTACGGTGTTGCAACTACAGAAGATTTTCAGAGAAATGCCGAAATGGTCTATGGTAATTCTCTCGATTACTTTTTTAAGGAATGGATTTATGGTGAAAACTATCCGCACTATTATGTTAAATGGAATTACAAAAAACAACCTGATGGGCTTTATGAAATTAGTCTGAATATTGATCAGTCAAATAATACTTTCCCTCTCTTTTTAAAATGCCTGTTCAGATTAAAATCTCAACAGCAATTAAGGACACAATAATTACTTTTTTTAATGATCAGCAGAATCAATCGTTTACATTTTATGTAAAAGGCGAACCTGAAAATTTTATTTTTGACCCTGATAACATTATTCTGGATGATGCTTTTATTAATGATCCGCGCGATTTAACAATTCCGGAAAATTTTGAACTCGGACAGAATTTTCCTAACCCTTTCAACAGCTCAACATCAATAATTTTTCAGGCAAAAAAAAGATCGAAAGTTACTATTAAAGTTTTTGATCTCTTAGGGAATGAAGCCGCAGTAATTTTTAATAAAGAAGTTGAAGCAGGAAAATACAGTATTAGTTTTGATGCATCATCACTGGCAAGCGGAGTTTCTGCCAAAGGCGGATACGCCTCAGGTGTATATTTTTACAGAATGCTTGCGGTTGATACCGAACCGAGTTCAACACAAAATTTTGTAGAAACTAAAAAGATGATTCTGTTAAAATAATTTTAATAAAATAATTCCTTAGAAGTCATTCAGATAATAAATTTCATTTCCATTAAAATGAATGAATACGATACAAAAAATTTTCGTCAAATTATCTTTATCTGAGAATCTCAAACTCCTACACTAAAATCACTTCCTCTAAAGAAATTATTACTTCCGGATTTGTAATTGAACGGGTAAAACTTTCCAGAAGAATTTTTATTAAGCAATAAAAAAACATTTTTTCTTTTTACTGCCGGATGGCATATAATTTTCGACTTAGCCTATCAAACAATTCGTCATTACAAATATCATTATGAGGCAAGCTTTGTGAAAAGTGGCTACAGTTTTACTAAAATTAATGATTGGGATGAAAAAGCAGCTATTCATATTCTATCAAGAACTCTTTTTGGTTATACTCAACAGGATATTGATTTTGCTTTAAGTTTATCCCTGGATGATTTTGTTGATAATTATTTATTAGCGGATACCCCCGAACCCGAACCGCCATATTGGGTGTTTGATTCTTCTTCAGACAATTCAACAGAAAGAACAAGGGAACTTACTTACTGGTGGTACAGCCAAATGATAAGACAAGGTTATTCGTTCCGCGAAAAAATGGTTTTGTTCTGGCATAATCATTTTGTTTCTGAAGTTGATAAAGTTGTCCTTCCTCAAAGAATGTACTGGCAGAATAAACTTTTCAGAGATTACGTTTTTGGTAATTTAAGAGAATTGACCAAGAAGGTTACCATTGATCCTGCAATGCTTATTTATCTTGATGGAAATAAGAACAGGAAAGGCGCGCCTAATGAAAATTATGCCCGTGAATTGATGGAGCTTTTTACAATGGGAATTGGGAATTATACAGAAACAGATATTCAGGAAGCCGCCAGAGCTTTAACAGGATGGACGGTTGATGGAGTTACTTCAAGCTTTAATCAAAGCAGATTTGATAATGGGACTAAAACAATTTTTGGTGAGACAGGAAATTTTGGTTATACAGATGTTGTGGATATAATTTTCAGGCAGGAAGCCACAGCAAAATTTTTTTGCAGAGAGCTGTACAGGGAATTTGTATATATAACACCTGATGAAAATTTTGTGAGCCTGTTAGCCGATATATTAAGACAAAATGATTACGAATTAAAACCGGTTTTGTCTAATCTTTTAAAATCATCTTATTTTCATTCAGAAGAAATCCGAGGCGCAAAAATAAAAAATCCGGTGGAATTTATTGTTCAGATTATGAGGCAGTTCAATGTTAACAACCCTGATTATAATTATATGAGGCAGACAGCCGAATTGCTTGAACAGAGATTATTTGATCCACCAAACGTTAGCGGCTGGGATGGCGATAAGAGGTGGATTAATACTACTACTCTTCCTGCAAGAAATATTTTTACTGATTCGGTTGTTAAAGGCGAAAAACCAAATGGTTCAGATTTAACATTTCAGATTGATCTGGTTAATTTCGCAAGAACATTTTCAGATCCCGAAAATGCTGAAACCCTCGTTGAAGATATTGCAAAAATTTTTATTCAGTTTCCTCTTAGTGACAAAAGAAAGAGCTATCTGCTCGTAACACTTCTAGATGGAGCAGAAGTTTATGACTGGTCAACGTTTGACCCTCAGGCAGAGAACAGGTTAAAATTATTTTTTAAAGCTATGATGCGGTTATCAGAATATCAATTATCATAACAGGTTTGAAATGGACAGAAGAAAATTTTTAAGACAACTTGGAATTTTAACCGGAGCCGGAACTGTCTCAATGACACTTGGAGACATACCGCTTAAAGCTTTTGCTCAACCGTTTTTAAGTGCAAAAACTGTAAACGGAAAAGTAATTGTACTTATACAATTAAGCGGCGGCAACGATGGTTTGAATACAGTTGTCCCTTTCATGGATCCGAACTATCACAATGCAAGACCATCAATCAGGATAAAAGAAAATGAAGTTTTAAAGCTGTCCAACTCATTAGGTCTTAATCCTTCATTAAGTTCTTTTAAAGAATTATTCGATGAAGGCGAACTTGCAATTGTTCAAAGTGTTGGATACCCGAATCCAGACCGGTCGCATTTCAGATCAACAGATATATGGTTAAGTGCATCTGATTCTAATAATTATGTTGAAGATGGCTGGGTAGGAAGATTTTTAGCAAATGCTTACCCAGATATTCAAAATTTTAATACAAATCATCCAATGGCAATTCAAATCGGTGCTTCACAATCTATGCTTTTACAATGCACCTGCCAGGGACAGATGGGAATTTCATTTGAAGACCCGAATCAGTTCTATCAGTTAATTAATGGCAGTACTGCCGATAATGATCCGCCGCCGGATACAATTGCAGGCGAACAGTTGAGATTTATAAAACAAATTGCTGCTCAGTCAATCCAGTATGCGCAGATTATTAAAGATGCTGCTGATACAGTTCAAAATAAAGTTCAATACCCCAATACATCTTTGGGAAAACAACTTTCTATCGTTGCGGAATTAATAGCGGGCGGACTTGAAACCCCGGTCTATTTAACTTCAGTTGGCGGATTTGACACCCATACAAACCAGTTAAACAGCCAGGCATCACTGCTGCAAAATCTTGCCAATTCGGTCTCGGCATTTATGAAGGATTTGAAATTATTAGGAGTCGCAGAAAGAGTGGTACTAATGACCTTCTCTGAATTTGGAAGAAGAGTTGAACAGAATGGTAGTGCCGGGACCGATCATGGCACCGCTGCGCCTTTATTTGTTATTGGTTCTAATGTCAAGGGAGGAATTGTTGGAAATAATCCTGATCTAAATGATCTTGATAATAACGGAGATCTCAAATATCAATTTGACTTCAGACAGGTTTATGCAACTTTACTTCAGGATCAGCTCGGAATGTCTGCAGATAAAATGGGAGAAGTGTTATTCAGAAGTTTCAATACGCTGCCTTTGATTACAATTAAAAGTGCAACATCCGGCGGACCTGTTTCATTTTCTTTATATCAGAATTATCCGAATCCGTTTAATCCCGCAACAAGAATTGATTATCAATTAAAGATTGCCCAGTTTATTAAATTAGTTGTTTATGACACTACAGGCGCTGAAGTTGTTACATTGGATCAGGGATGGAAAGAAGCCGGCAGTTATTCAAAGACATTTGGCGATGGCAGGTATCCGAGTGGCATTTATTATTGCCGGCTTAATTCCGGTTCTTATAAGCAAACAATAAAAATGATTCTTATAAAATAAATTATTACTGCTTGCAATTTTGTAAGGCCTACATCTAACTCTTGCTCTTGATTTTCCTCTAAGGGTAGGTAAGTTGAGAGCGAGAGACAATTCGTAAATAATTTTTCCCTCTTAAGTTTACTTAACTTTCCTATTACAGGTGTTAAATGTTTTTGCTTAACTTTAAGCAGGATATTTAACGGTTTATTGAAATGAAGATATTATTTTCCTGTCTTTCGAAAAGCTGGGGCGGTCTGGAAATGACTGCTATTCAAGGTGCAGAGCAGCTTTTAAATAATAATATTTCTGTTGATTTTTTATGCCTTCCTCACTCTCAAATAAAATTTGAATCTGAGAAAATTGGAATTAAAACAATAAACCTTAAAGCTGAGGGTTATTTTCATCCTTTCAAGATAAAAAAACTGTCATCAATTATTAAAAAAAATTCTTATGATATAATTCATTCTCATTATTCGAAGGATTTATGGACAATTGTACCTTCTTTGATTTATCTTAATTCAAAGATCCCTCTGCTATTAACTAAACACATGGAATCTTCTATTAATAAAAAAGATTTTTTGCATAGAATCATTTATAAAAGGGTTACTTCTATTCTTGCTATAAGTAATGTTATAAAAAAAAATGTGATGGAAACTTGTCCTGTCCCAAAAGAGAAAATTATTCTTCATTATAATGGCGTTGATCTGAAAATATTTGATCCGAAAAAAGGTAATGGGAATAAAATAAGAAATGAATTTAATATTAAAGCCGATGAACTTGTTATTGGAATGCTTGCAAGAATAAGTTATGGTAAAGGTTATGAAGAGCTGATTAAGGCTGCTGACACTTTAACCGGAAAATATAGTCACTTAAAATATTTGCTTGTTGGAAATTCAAGTCCTTATGAAAAAGATTATGAAGAAAAAATAAAAAAACTGGTTGATGATTTATCATTATCCGGTAAAATAATTTTTACAGGATTCAGGAAAGATATAATTGATTTACTTTCTGCTATTGATATTTTTGCTTTCCCTTCACATGCAGAATCTTTTGGAAATGCTCTTGTAGAAGCTATGGCTATGTATAAACCACCGGTCGCTACTAATTCACACGGCGCTCTAGATATAATAGAAGATGGTATTTCCGGATATTTCTTTAATAAAAGAGATGAAAATGATTTGGCAGAAAAATTGGAAAAATTAATTATCTCACCTGAAAAAAGAATTGAAATAGGTAAAGCTGCAGGCGAAAGGGTTATAAAAAATTTTGATGTAGAAAAACAAACCGCAAAATTGATTGAGTTATATAATAAACTTATTTAGACAAAAAATATTATCTATTTTTAATAGTTTTAATAACTTACTTTAACAACAAAAACGAAATACAATGAACTCAAACGAGATAAAAAATAATCCTGAATTTCTTGGGGATATGCCTGCTGGTGAATTCCGGAAATTTGGCTACCAGGTGATTGATTGGATTGCCGATTATCTTAATAATATTGAAAATCTTCCTGTATTGCCTGATGTAAAACCCGGTGAAATAAGAAAAAAACTTCCCTCAACTGCGCCGGAAAAAAAAGAAGAGATGTCCGAAATTTTAAATGATGTTGATAAAATTATTCTGCCGGGAGTAACTCATTGGAATCATCCGCTGTTTATGGCTTACTTTAATTCTACTTCAAGCGGGCCCGGTATTTTAGCTGAAATGCTTTCTGCTGCCATTAATTCAAACGGAATGTTGTGGAGAACAAACCCTTCCTCTGCAGAACTTGAACAGCACACTTTGCAATGGCTAAGACAAATGCTTGGCTTGCCGGAAGGTTTCTGGGGAATAATTTATGATACAGCATCAACTGCATCAATGCATGCAATTGCTGCTGCAAGAGAGCAGTCTGGAATTAATGTCAGGGAGAAAGGTCTTGCCCGGAATGATATTAAAAAATTAAGACTGTATGCCTCTGAACAAGCTCACTCATCAATTGATAAAAGTGTAATAGCCCTTGGGTTAGGTTTGGATTCTTTAAAAAAAATTCCAACTGATTCTGAATTCAGAATAATACCTGGTGAATTGGAAAGAGCAATTAAAGAAGATAAAAAAAATGGATATCTGCCATTTTGTGTTGTTGCTACAGTTGGTACAACATCTACAACAAGTATAGATTCGGTAGAACAGATTGCAGATATCTGCGAAAAAGAATCCGACTCAGGCGGACTCTGGCTTCACATTGATGGAGCACATGGTGGCTCTGCTGCAATAATTCCCGAAATGCAGTGGATATTAAAAGGAGTTGAAAGAGCAGATTCATTCCTGGTTAATCCTCATAAATGGCTTTTTCATCCAGTTGATATTACTGCTTTTTACACGCGTAAACCTGATATTCTAAAAAGAGCTTTTTCACTTGTTGCAGATTATCTTAAAACTCCCGAAGAAAATCTTGTTGATAATTATATGGATTATGGAATTCAGCTTGGAAGAAGATTCCGATCGCTAAAGCTTTGGTTTATAATCAGATACTTTGGAGCTGAGGGTTTAAGAGACAGACTTCGTTATCATTTATTTCTTGGGAAAGAATTTACTAAGTGGGTTGATGCCTATCCTCATTTTGAAAGAATGGCTCCGGTACCATTCAGTACAATCTGTTTCCGCCTTCGCCCTAACAATATCCATGATGAAAATGAAATTGAGAAATTAAATCTTAGACTTTTTAATGAGCTTGACAGCAGCAGGGAAATAATGGTCTCTCATACAAGGTTGAATGGTAAATATGTAATTCGGGTTAATTTCTCAGGACTTAGAATGGAACTTAGGCACGTTAAAAATGCCTGGAAGATTATCAAAGAAAAGGCTGAAGGAATCCTTGCTAAAAGTTAAAAGTTGATTGAAATAAATTTCCGTGAAGATTTTTTTGATCATAAAAGTATTCGCGGTTTTAAAAAAACATTAGATATATATTTTATTTAAAAAAGTTTATCTTTGTACAGCAGTTAAAATATTAAATGCGTTATTATTTCAGAGGGATAACGTTGCAGGAAAAATTTTTCAGTAGTCATTTCTTTTCACCTACATTCAATAATATAATAATTTAAAGGAGTTAACTATGCTGAACAGATTCTTTACTATATGCGCTCTTTTGTTTTTATTTTTAATCCCCGCCTTTGGTCAAACCGGCTGGCAGGTAATTGGAACCTTACCTTCTCCAAGTCCCGATATAAATTCTATTTCTGTTGTTAACCAAAATGTAATTTGGGTAGCTTGTTTGGGAGGCAGGGCTTACCTTTCTACAGATGGCGGCGTAAACTGGACTTTGAAAAATACCGGTCTTCCTGTAACTGATCTTTATGGAATATCAGCAATTGATGAAAATAATTGTTGGGTAGGTACTTTAACAGGAGCCATTTACCATACCAGTAATGGCGGAACTAACTGGAGCCAGCAAATTATTGTTTCTGGCAGCTTCATTAATGGCATTCATATGTTTGATTTGAATAATGGAGTTTACACTGGCGACCCTACCGGTAATGGAGTTCCTTATCAAAATCGCTATACAACGGATGGCGGAACAACCTGGACATTAGCTCCAAATTCTCCCATCGGAACAAATGAATATGGTGTTATCAATGCGTGGGATTGGACTGATCAGAATCATTTCTGGGTTGGTTCTGCAAACATTGCTGCTAATCCAACCACAGCAAAAATATTTTATACAACCACTGGTTTTGCTGGTACCTGGAATGCGGTTCCTGTAACTGGTACCGGCGGCTCAACTGGATTATATTACCAGGCAATTGCCTTCACAGATAATAATAATGGTTTAGCTGGATCAAACAATGGTGACATTGTTAAAACTACTAATGGCGGACAAACCTGGTCTGCTGCAGCACCACCAACAGGTGTTAGTTTATTTGCTTCAATAACCATGAATGGAATGAAAGATGGTTCAAACACAATTCGTCTTTCACTTAATGACGGTACTTATAGAATTTTTAAAACTACTAATTATGGGACAGTGTGGACAGAAGAAATTATACCTGTTGCTGTACAGGCTGCAGGTCCGCAGGACCTTGAATTTGTTGATTCCAATTTAGGTTTTGCAGGTTGTGGTGGAGGAAAAGTTTTAAAATATACAGGTGTGGTTCCTGTTGAATTAACGTCATTTACAGCTAACGTAAATACAAATGGTCAGGTTACTTTAAATTGGAATACTGCTTCAGAAATTAATAATATGTTATTTGAAATTGAAAGAAAGAATGAGCAGGGAAATTATGCTACAATAGGTTATGTTGATGGATATGGAACAACAACTGAAGCTCAGCAATATACTTATGTTGATAAAACAGTTGGAACAGGTACATTTTTTTACAGACTTAAGCAAATAGATTTTGGCGGAAGGTTTGAATATTCCGGTGAAGTAATGGTTGATATTAAAGCCCCTTTGACATTCGAACTTGGACAGAATTATCCAAATCCTTTCAACCCTTCAACGACCATAAAATACAGTATTGCTGAAGCAGGACAAGTTAAGCTTACAATTTTCAATATGCTTGGTGAAGAAGTTAATGTACTTATAGATAAGCAAATGGAAACAGGTATCTATGAAATATCTTTTAATGCTTCGGGTTTACCGAGCGGAACTTATATTTATAAATTAGAATCACCAGGTTTTGTGCAGGTTAAGAAAATGATTTTAATGAAGTAAAAAACTAAATGGGTTATTATCCTATTTAAAATAAAAAGTGGAATCACAATTGGTTCCACTTTTTTTGTTAATTAAAAAATTACTTTAATTCATTCCAACCTGATTTCCGTCGCATTAGCTGCACAATACAATAATGTAAAACTTCGGCAATAAAATCAATCTTCCAAAGTAAAGCCGACTTTAATAATAACCTGCCAGTGAGATAATTTCTGGTTTTCAATATGTCCTCTTGTTTCAACAACCTGTAACCATCTCATATTCCGGATGCTTTTTGCGGCTTTATCGATACCATTCTTCACTGCCTGCTCAATTGAATCAGGTGAAGTGCCAACTATCTCGGTGATCTTATAAATATGATTCATGCAATAATCTTTCTTTCATTATTTTATAAATATTAGTTTAATTTTTTTGAAAAAGCCCGATTGTATTACCATCAGGATCGAAGAATAATGCATACCATCCCATTGCAGGTATAACAGTTTTTTCTCTTTTTAATGATCCGCCAAGCTGATCACATTTCTTTAATGTACTGTCAATATCTTCTACACTAACATGAAATATAGTGTTATCACCCTGAAAGATTCTGCTGACTTTCCTTAAGCCGACCATTATACCTTTATGATTATTGAAGAGAAGATATCCGTTTCCGAAAGCTTTAAAATCCCAGCCAAAAAGTTTTAAATAAAAATCTTTCGACTTATCGAGATCTTTTGAAGGTATTTCAATGTGTGAAATAAGCGGGTTTGCCATAAATACTCCTTAGTAAAATCGTTAAATCAAATTTTATTAATAATAAAATTAAACTTATTCTTCAATCATATCAACAAAACAATTAATGAAGAGCGTTTTGATATGCATATTTGCAATTTGTATATAATTCAAATGTCAAATTATTTATTTGTAATTTCAGGGGTGTATATTTTTGTATTCAAATTTAAAATAATATCTTGTCCTAAAAATTGTTTATGCAAGTAGCTGAAGAAATACTTCCCATTACTGATGAAATAAAAAAATATTTCCAGAATTATTTTCTGCCGCAGGTTAACGGTTTCATTAATGAGCAAATAAAATTCATAAAAAATTATGATGAATTAATAGAGATTTATAAAAGAAGATATAATAATAATCCTCAACCCGATGATGAGTTTGTTAATAATCTTAAACTTTCCTTTCACCAAAAAAGTTATGAGGCGATTTCAAAAAAATATGATGAAACTCAAAAACAAACCTTTGACCAATATTTTACAGAATTTGTAAGAGAAATTGATTCTTACTTAAAAAGCATTGATGAAAATATTATCAGGGTTCAGGAAAAAGAAAGATTCATAATCAATGAGAATGACCGTTTCAGGATAAAATTTCTTAAGAGAGTTAAAATTGTCTTTTATAACATATCCCAATTGCCGGTAAAATTTGGCAACATCTTTAGAAAACTTTTTCACAAGACGTTAAAAGAAAAAAGATTATGGTATCACAAAATACCTTTGAGGGATTTAACTGCTTTTTATTTAAATGATATAACATCTCTCAGGTTTCTTCCATCAATAGATGATTTGTTTAAAAAATTATCCGCAGTTTTTGTTGAAGTATGGAAAGCCGATGAAATAATAAACAAACTTTCGGTTAATGAAAAAGAAAAATTTAATTTTGAAATTAGTAAACAGGTTGATGAACTTAAGGAATTACCTGGATATCTGGTTCAATCATTTGAGGAAATTTTTAACGAAACAATTATTTCTTATGATGATGCTTTTAGAAAAGCCGGAACAATTGAGCTTCCTTTAAATAAAATCTCTACAAAAAAAAATGATAAAAATCATAAAAAATTAAACAATGAATATGAATCTTTATACAATGGCTGGACAAATACATTTTATTCTCTATTTGAAGATTGGAGACTAAATAAAGAATTAAATACGTTGAGTGAAAAACTCAAAAGTGATTTTCGTGAATTATTGAAACAGTCCAAGGAAAAGTTCGATAAAAATATCTCGCCTTATTTAAACCAGATAAAAGAATTTATTAATGAAGTAATTTACAGGCTTAATGAATTCTCAGGTAGTAGCAGCGAGGTTAAATCTCTTTTATACAGGGAGAAGGATCGAATCCACAATAAACTCTCAAAAATTCTTATACCGGAGACATCGGATGTAATTCTTAATCAGAACATTCCCGATTTAATTGACCGGATGGAAAACAATGTTAATAATGGTATTAAAACTTTGCCTGAGAAAAGGGCAATTGTTAAAACGGCCTCTTACGATGAAAGAATTAAAGAATCAGAAATTGATTACATCTCTCCTAAGGAAATCATAACCTATTCAGCACTTCCTTCCTACATTAAAGTAAGTTCAAATATTAAAAGCAGCATAATGCAGGAGTTAGATGAGATACAAAAGAGTCTCAAGGATATCGACCAGATTGCTGATTTCAATCTGGAATCCGCACTTTCCATGTTTAAAGCTGATAAGAATACATTTGAAGATCCAATTGATATTGCAATAGAGGGCATAAACAGGGCAATTGCTAAAGAAGATTCATTAGAGAAAAAACTAAATGATATTGGATCAAAAATAAACAAAGAGCTTTACGAAGCTCTTATTAAAGTTGATGAGGAATTGAGCAGGCAAACTCAGAATGAAAATATAATCGAAATAAAATTAAAGATTGCCCGTACCAAAACTTTACAGCGAACCGAAGAATTAAAACAGAAATCAGTTCATTTTATTAAGAATTTTTTCCCCATAATAGTTAATGCAGTTAAGCGTGAATTTATTTCTATAAAAAATTATTATAAGTCCATCAGGAAAAAATTTGGAATTACCTCGCGCCCTGCATCAATCTCTTCAGAAATTTCAGATTTTCTTGCGGAAACTGAAAATGCAGTTTCAAGACTTCCTTTTGTTTACCAGAGACTATTCAGAATTGAACCACTTGAAGATGAAAGATTTTTTGAAAAACGGGAAAAAGAACTTTCTCTGCTTTTTAGTGCACACGAAAAATGGAAATTGAAAAGATATGCACCGGTAATTATTTTTGGTGAGAAGGGGAGTGGCGCCACTACATTGCTGAATTTCTTTTTCAGACATTTTGATTCTAATTATAATATCACAAGAACTGTGGTTGGAAAAAATATTTTCCGCGAAAAAGATTTTATTGATTTTCTAAAGAACATCTTTAAAAAAGATACATTTAATAATGTAGATGATGCTGCACTATATCTTAATAGCCAGGTTACAAAACAGGTGGTTGTAGTTGAAAATTTACAGAATCTTTTCCTGAAGAAGGTTAACGGGTTCATTTGTCTTAAAATGCTTTTTGAGCTTATTTCAAAAACAAATCAAAATGTTTTCTGGATTGTTACTTCAAGTTTATATGCGTGGAATTATCTCTCAAAAGTTATGAATGTACCCGATTATTTTGGATACCTTGTAAAGATAGAACAGCTTAGTGATGAGCAAATCATAGAAATTATTCTTAAAAGGCATAGGATAAGCGGTTATAATATTTATTTTGAAACGGAGAATGAACCCAGCAAAAAAAATAAAAATTTGTCCGATTCGGAACTCCAGGAATATCTGAAGAAAGAATACTTCTCTGAACTGAATAAATTTGCAAAAAGTAATATCAGCCTTGCCCTTTTGTTCTGGATGAGGTCAACAAAGGAAGTTACAGCAAATGCAATTAAGATAAGCTCTGTAGTACAGATTGATTTTTCTTTTTTTAGTACAATAGACTCTGATAAAGTTTTTATTCTTTACATATTGCTGTTACACGATGGCTTAACAGTAGAAGATGCGGCTGAAATATTAAATAAACCATTGAAAGAAATTAAACTAAAGTTATTAGTTCTTTTAGACGATGGAATTATTATTAGAAAAGGAGAACTTTATCAAATTAATCCTTTACTATACAGGCAGATTGTTTCTCTGCTTCAATCAAAAAATATCATTCATTAATTATATGAGAATTCTTGTAATCATATTTTTTACATTTGCACTTCTTTTGAATGCTCAGCAGGGTTCTGCAGGGAAAATAAATACCGATTCATCTGTTGTAGCCAAAGCAGATTCATTAGTGGTTGCCAAAGCTGATTCACTGGTCAAATCAGTTGACACAACAGTAAGTAAAAGTGATACATCTGCTAATGATGTTTTTAATCTTGAACCCCCCGCAATTGAAATTATTTCTTTTGGGAAGATAGTTTGGGCTTTTATCTTCATAGTTGTCGGTTTCTACATTATAAAATTGATTACAAAAATTATAGATCTCTTTGCTGAAAAAAGCACTAAGCATAGAATAACTTATAAAGGAATTGTACCAATTATCCGGATCAGCGGTTGGGTTTTGATCATTTATATTTTAATTGCCGGAATTTTTAAACCACCTATCTCAGCGATAATTGCCGTAACAGCATCTGTTGGAATCGCTGTTGGTTTTGCTGCACAGGATATTATTAAGAATATTTTTGGCGGGATAATGATCCTGTTCGATAGACCTTTCCAGGTTGGCGATAAAATTGAAATGGGAGATTATTATGGAGAGGTCATAAAGATTGGCTTACGCTCTACAAAAATTGTTACACCGGATGATTCAACAGTAACAATACCAAATGGGGAAATAATGAACAAGTCTGTTTCCAATTCAAATTATGGTGAAGCAAACTGCCAGGTAGTAGCTGAAATTTATTTGCCTATTAATGTTGATACAGATAGAGCAAGGCAGATAGCTACAGAAGCTGCACAGGTTTCCAAATATATTTATTTGAACAAACCTATCGTAGTTTTATTTTTTAATGAAGTTAAAGAACAGCGTTCTTATTTAAAGATGAGACTTAAGGCTTATGTAATGGATATCCGTTACGAATTCAACTTTAAAAGTGATATGACAGAAATAGTCATTAGAGAATTACTGAGCCAGAAAATAATTTCTCCCGAAGATCTTTATTAGATAAATTCTTATTGCTTTTGATTAATTCAAACAATAATTTCAAATTGGGTTGATTTTCCGGGCTGTAAATGAAATTCTTTCAAATGTCCTTAACTTATTAAAGATGAATAATTTGAATTCCCCATTATTTAAAAAATTCTTATCCCTTACAATTTCCCTGACTGGTCTTATCTTTTCCCAGCCGTTTCCACAAAAATTTGTGTTTGAAAAAATATCAATTGAAGATGGACTTTCATCAACTGCTGTTTACGCATTTCACCAGGATAAAGCAGGTTTTCTCTGGATAGGAACCGAAGATGGTTTAAATAGATATGATGGTTATTCATTTAAAATTTTCAAACATAACCCCGATGATAAAAACACTATCTCTGATAATCTGATTTGGGATCTCGCAGAAGATAGCGTTGGCAACCTCTGGATTGCTACTAATAATGGTCTTGATAACTACAATCCGGTTACTGGAAAAATTAATCATTTCCTGAATGATCCGAAGGATTCTTTAAGCATAAGCTCAAATCTTTTATCATCACTGGCATTTGATTCGGAAAATAATTTGTGGATTGGAACCTGGACAGGCGGTTTCAATATTTATAATGCTAAAGAAAAAAAGTTTTTAAGTTTTTCAGCAAAAAATAATTTTCTGCAAACTGATATTATCTGGTATATTTTTAAAGACTCAAAAAATAATATGTGGATTGGAACAGAAGGGGATGGCTTACTGAGATATAATTTCAGTAAAAAAACTTTTGATCATTTCATGTACGATGAGAAAAATAAATCATCAATCAGCGGAAATATAGTAACATCAATTTGTGAAGATGAAGATGGGTTTATCTGGGCTTCCACTTATGGTAATGGCTTGAATCGTTATGATTATAAAACAAATGCATTTATTCATTTCAAAAATAATCCGGCTGATCCGAATTCTATTCCTGATAATTATATTTGGAAAATATTTAAAGATTCAAATGGTTCACTGTGGATAGGCGGTACATCAAAAGGCTTAGCGATTTTTAATATTAAAAAAAATCAGTTTACAAGATTTAAAACTAATCCTTACGTTCCTGAAAGTATCAGCGCTGATTTGATTCTTGATATTTTTGAAGACAGATCAAATAATCTCTGGATAGGAACCGTTGGTGGCGGAGTAAATAAAATTAATCTGAAGCATCAGAATTTTTATCAACTTAAAAATGAATTTAATAATTCCAATAGTCTTCTTGGGAATTTTGTGTTTTCAATCTGTGAAGATAAATCCTGGGACATCTGGATTGCCAATTATGAAAAAGGAATAAGCAGGTATAATCCTCAAAAAAATAAGTTTAAATTTTATACAAACAATCCGGCTAATTCCAAAACAATTTCCGATAACCGTGTAAGATATATATATGAAGATAGCGAGGGCGAAATCTGGGTTGGGACTTTTTTTGGCGGATTGAATAAGTATGATAAAAAAAATGATTCCTTTATAAGGGTAAATTCCAATCCTTCAGGTCATGGTTTAAGGGATGATAATATCAGAATAATTTTTGAAGACAGTGAGAAAAATTTATGGTTCGGTACTCATGGCAGCGGATTGAATAAATTAGACAGACGGACAAATAACTTTGTGCATTTTGAACATGATCCTAAAAATGAAAATAGTATAAGCAGTAATGAAGTTGTTGCAATTTGTGAAGATGCCAGCGGTAATTTATTTCTCGGAATTTATGAAAGTGGTCTTAATAAGTATAATAAGGAGAATAATTTTTTTAAAAATTATGAATTTAATCCGGATGATCCTTCTTCAATCAGCAGTAATTCAGTTGACTACTTGTATTGCGATAAAAAAGGAAATTTATGGATTGGAACTTATGGTGCAGGATTAAATCTTTTTGATGAAAAAAATGAAAAGTTTATGCGGTTTACGGAAAATGATGGTTTACTTAATAACATTATTTGCGGCATTGGTGAAGATGCAAAAGGTAACTTATGGATAAGCACCGCTAAAGGTATTTCAAAATTTAATTATAGTGAAAAGAAGTTTATTAATTATGGAATTAACGATGGCATCCAAAAAGGTGAATTAAATCCGGGGGCGTTTTTTATGGATAAAAAAGGCTGGATATTTTTAGGAGGTACAGAAGGAGTTAATGCTTTTCATCCTGATAGTTTAATAGAAAACAACAACAAGCCTCCTATAGTTATTACATCAATCAAAAAATTTAATGAAGAATTCTTTACTGAGATTCAGTATCCATTCTTAAAAGAGCTTGACTTAAACTTCAATGAAGATGTTATTTCTTTTGAATTTTCTTCCCTTGATTTTTCTCAGCCAACCAAAAACCAATTTGCTTATAAGCTCGAAGGATTTGATAAAGATTGGGTTTATTCGAAATCCAGGAGATATGCAACTTATACTCATCTCGACCCCGGCAATTATACATTCAGAGTTAAAGGAACAAATAACAGCGGGATTTGGAATGAAAACGGAACTGCAATTAGTATTATTATTCATCCGCCATTTTGGGGAACCTGGTGGTTTAGGATAATTATTTTGCTGGGAGTATTTGGTCTTGTAAGTTTTCTTTATAAAAGGAGAATATCGAATCTTCAAAAAGAAAAAACAGCACAGGAGGATTTTTCAAAACAACTTATCCACTCCCAGGAAGAAGAAAGAAAAAGAATTGCTTCCGAGCTTCACGACAGCCTTGGACAAAATCTTCTTGTAATAAAAAATCGTGCTGTTCTTGGTTTAAAATCCGGTGAACCTGATTTTGAAAAAAAACAACTCACTGAAATTTCCGGTAATGCATCTTCCGCAATTGATGAAGTTCGAAGGATAGCTTATAACCTTCATCCTTATCAGCTTGAAAGATTGGGTTTAACAAAAGCCATAAGTTCATTAATTGATAACCTCGAATCTTCAACAGGAATTATTTTCAAATTTGAGATTGATGATATTAATAATATTCTTAAACCTGACGAAGAAATAAATCTTTATAGAATCATTCAGGAATGTATAAATAATATTGTTAAACATTCAGGATCCATAAATGCTTATGTTTCTGTTAAAAGAGAAAATGATATAATTATTAAAATAGAAGATTCAGGGAAAGGACTTGCTAAAGGAAATTTTAATATTAATTCAATTGAGAAAAAAGGTTTTGGATTAAAAAATCTGCAGGAAAGGATAAAGCTTCTCAGGGGAGAATTAACTATTGACTCAGCTGAAAATAAAGGGACAAAACTTTTTATCAAAATTCCTGTAAACAATGAGCGATAAAATAAAAATATTAGTTGCAGATGATCATCCTATTATGAGGGAAGGTTTAAAGTGGATTCTGGAAAAAGAGTTTGAATCATCTTTTATTTATGAAGCGAAAAATGGTGAAGAAGCTTTTAATTTAATTAAGAAAAATAATATTGATATTGCAACTCTTGATATTGAAATGCCAATCCTAAACGGTTTTGAGGTTGCAAGAAAAATCAAAGAGGAAAAGCTAACTACCAGAATAGTATTTTTAACAATGTACAATGATGAACAAATGTTTGATGAAGCTTTGAACATTGGTGCGTTGGGATATGTCTTAAAAGAAAATGCAATTGAAAATATTGTTGAATGTATTAAACAGGTTGCCAAAGGATTTAACTATATAAGTCCGGCTTTATCTCACTTTATTGTAAAGCGGGAAAGAGAATACAAGAAATTAGCTCAGAATGTTCCTTCCATAAATGATCTTACAAAAACTGAGAGAATTATTTTACGACTAATAGCTGAGGATAAAACTACCAGACAAATTTCCGAGGAACTTCATGTAAGTTATAAAACTATTGAGAACCATCGCAACAACATAGCCAGGAAACTTAGTTTAACCGGGACTCATTCATTAATAAAATTTGCACTTACCAATAAATCAATACTCTGATTTTTGTTTCCTTTAATATTAATTGAGGGTTTCCACCTATAAAAAATGAGGGGTTACTCTCATTTACTTTCCCTTTATATAAAACAAAATTACGCATAGCCTTTACCAATAAAGCGGAAAATAAATGAAACTTCTTATTGTGGATGATAATCCTGATATGCGCAAGATGTTAAGAAACATTTGCGTTAATCATTTTAATGAAATACATGAATGTGAAGATGGTTCGGTTGCAATCACTTTGTTTGATGAATTCAAACCTGACTGGGTTCTGATGGATATTAAAATGAAAAAGATGGACGGAATAACAGCGACGTCTGAAATTATGATTAATAACCCTGCTGCCAGGGTAATAATTATATCTCAATATAAGGATAAATCATTTAGAGATGAGGCAATGAAAGCAGGAGCTGTTGGATTTGTTGATAAGGAAGATCTTCTTAGGATTAAAGAAATAATAAAAATTAATAATTAAATGAAAGGAAGAACATGGAAACAGAACTAAGAAATAGTTTAACGAAACTTATTCTTGTAATATTGTTTTTATATTCAAATGCAAACGCTCAGTTTATCCTTGATACAAATTTTGGTAATGATGGAATTACCCGGATTGATTTTGGACCCGGTAATATTGATACTCCAAATGACTTGCTTCTTTTGGATAATGACAAAATAATTGCCGCAGGTATCAGCATAAATTCATTTGATTATTTTATAGCATTATCACAATTACTTCCTAATGGACAACCAGATTCTTCCGGATTTGGTGTAAATGGAAAAACATTGCTGCATTTTGTGCTTAGAGATCAGGCTAATGCTATCTCGATTCAGCACGATGAAAAAATTGTAGTAGTTGGTACTCAGGCGTCCTCTAACGCAGGAAGCGCTATTATCCCATCCATTTATCGTTTTAATTCAAACGGAAGTCTTGACACAACCTTTGCGGATAGCGGCAGTTTGGCAATTCGTTTTGATGCTGTATCCAGCGGACAATTTTATTCAGTGAAAATTCTTCCTGATAAAAAAATCCTTGCCGTAGGTAACAGTACAGGAAATGCAAGTGGCGGTGCTTTTGGTTTTGGTGCTATGCGATTTCTGCCAACAGGCGAGCTTGACTCTCAATTCGGAAATGGTGGGAAAGCCAGAATCAATTTTGGAATTGATTATAATCCTATCGCCTGTGCATTTTCTGATACTGCAATAGTAATGGTAACCGTAGCGTTCATTTCCGGCATTAATCAAATTGTTTTGGCAATGATGGACAGTTCAGGTAATCCTAATCCGGTATTTGGTAACAACGGCATTGTTCAAACCAATATTGAAGCGATTTCCAGTGGTGAATCTTTAGCAATTTCAGATGATGGCAAAATTATATTAGCCGGAACTACAACAAATAATAGTGAGACAAAATTTTCAGTATTTCGTTTTATGCCTAATGGGGTAATTGATTCTACTTTCGGAACAAATGGAAGAACAGATATTCAATTTGCACCAAATGATGTTAGTTATGATATGAAGATTGATGTGAATGGGAAAATTTTACTTGTTGGTAGGGCAAGTACCGGAAATGGTGAAGCAGGGCTTATACGTTTGAATTCTGATGGATCTCCAGATACAACTTTCGCGCCTGATGGGAAGTTTACAATAAACCTGAATAACAATTCAGGTACTCACTACCTGACTAATTGTATCCCTTTATTAAATGGAGATATCCTTGCAGCAGGTTTTGATTTTTCAAGCGGCGGCGGTGACTTTATGATTGTCAGGTTAACTCAAAATCCAACCGGAGTTGAGGATGACAATCTTATTCAGCCAGGTCATTTTGCTTTATCTCAGAACTACCCCAACCCATTTAATCCATCAACAAAAATAGAATTCTCGATTCCTGCTGAAAGCGCTGTTGAGATTTCGATTTATAATATTCTTGGAGAAAAAATTAGAGAACTTGTAAATGCTCAGATGTCAGTCGGAATTCATTCAATTAACTTTGATGCAGGCAATCTTGCATCAGGAATTTATATCTACCAGATAAAGGCAAGAAAAATTTTGGAAGATAAAATCTTCACTTCTGCAAAAAAAATGATTTTAGTTAAATAATAATTAAAAACAGAAAAGTGAGAAAAATATGAATAAAAGATTTCTTTCTATTAAAATAATTTTCTTCGTTTCAGTTTTTATTTATGGAAACCTTTTTGCTCAAAAAGGAAAAGCATGTGGGATAAATATTAATCCTGATCAGGAAAAAATTGTTCTCTTTGATTATAATATTCAATTATTCCCTGGTCAGCAGTTTACAGGTTACTGGTATTTCTGGTCTTTTGGAGGAGAACTATCGTCAAATTTTCACCCATCCCCAACAGTTACCTGGGTTAATATGAGCCCTTCAAGTTTTACATCGACTTCCTGTTCAGATATAGTTCCCGTTGCTTTTACATTTGTTGCCCCTTCCGTTCCGGGAGTTTATACAACAAGTTATATTGACCAGAATAACAGCTGGGATCCTGTCAATATAAATTTAACTGTTACAAATACTCCAACTGCTGTTACATTAACAGTTAATTCTACTATTAACGAACCGGTTTTAAAAACCGAAACAGTTGCTATTACCGGTCTTCCGAATATAGGTTGCGTAAACCCTTATTTCCCGGGATCCACTGCGGAAGTTTCTTATATGACTTCTACTAATGTTAACTGGTTAACTTTTGATCCATCAAATTTTATTTTATCATCAGGAAATCCATCGGTTCTGGTAACCAAAACTTTTCTTTCAGATGGTCCGGGAGAATTTTCAACTTATGAAATCAGGGAGGCACAGTGGACCGCGTTCCCGCGGTTTATAAAATGGGTTTTTAAAGTAAAAAAGAAATTTGAAGTTGTAAGACCGGGATTAAATGAAAGATGGATTGCTGAGAAACCCGACACTGTAAAATGGACTGCAGATACTCTCAGGAATGTGCAGATATATTTCAGTAATGATGGTGATGATGAATATACTTTAATTACAGCTGTTGGAGAGCAAGATACATTTTTTATTTGGGAGCCGCCTGATAATTTTCATTCATCTTCAAATTCAAAAATAAAAATTGCAGATGCTCTGGATGAATCAAATTTCGATGTTAGCGATCCATTCACATACAGGGCTTTTGATCTGGTTCGTAAAATAAATAACCAGACTCTTGAGGTCTTTTCTCCTGCAAGCAATGGATGGTCATTTGAAAATAGCGGTGACATTATGTGGCCGCAGGAGTGGTACCAGCAGTTTGATTACAGAAATATTAATGATCCTTTTACAAATCAGCCATATCGTGCTGACTTCATTGCTATTACCAGGCCAAATGCTTCTGATTTTCCTGATTGGCCTTTATTTGTTGAAACCTATGGACAAAATAAATGTTACAGTGGTGGAAGACCAACACAAAGTGCAATGGAAGCTTGGAAGTCATATAAAGAATCCTGGGATGGCTCCTGTTTTGGTTTTCCCACTTCATCACTTCTTGCTTTTGAACATCTAAACGATTTTGTTAACCTGAATCAAGGTATTCCTGCAGTTAATTCAATCTTTAATTTATTTTTAACTAACACTATCAGGAAAACAGTTAACAAATATTTCCTTTATCAAAGCGATGCTTCGCAAATTGCACTTGTTGATGGATCAACATTCAATGTCAGCCCACGCGAGACTTTGTCTGAGTTAAAAGAAATGTTTCTGGATGAGACCGGTGATCATAGGACAATTTCATTACTAAATAACACTCAACCCGGGGCTCACACACTACTCCCTGTTAAATTGCAAAGAGATGATGTTAATCATGATCAATTCCGTCTTTATGTATATAATTGCAATTTCCCGGGTGAAACCGGACAATTTATATTAATTGATTCACTTGCCAACAGCTGGGAAGAGTTTCTTGAAGTTGGTTATGGGAGTGGAAATAATGGACTTTTTCTAAATCTTCCCTCAGGTCACTTTTTGCAGACCCCTATTCTTTCCTTATTGGAAGCTCCTTCTACTGAACATTCTTTGTTTGGAAGAATAACTGTATATGTCTCTTCGTCCAGCGGTAACTTTATCATATCAGAAACTGGTGATACACTTGGGTATGGAAAAGGGAAATTTTTAAAGCAAATCCCAGATGGAATTCCAATAATTCCGGATGTTGCAGTAGAACACCCTCCGATTGGGTACAGGTTAGATAATGCAAATTATAAAATCGAAAAAAGTAATTTTACCGACAGTATTTCATCATTACTCATACATAGGGATAATATCCTTTATGCTTATGAGCGCCTGGATGCAAACGCACAGCAAACTGATGTTATATATTTCGGGGATGGTATAGGAATAAAAAATACAGATTCTGAAGAGAAAAAAATAAATTTGGAATCAATAATTCCTGTCTCGGATGCAGAACTAACTTACAATATTAATCTATCACTTCATCAACAAGACTCGGCTAAGATTCAAACGTCCGGAAATAATTTAAATCTGTTAAATATTGGCCCGTCCAAATCTTATAATCTTCATTTAAGATATTTATGGAACAATGGGGAAATTATGTTTGGTCACGATCAAATTTTTATTGAGAATAATTCCAGGCATTTTATTGTTCCAGTTGATAGTATGAAAGACTTTGTCGAAATATATGTTGATCTAGGTAATGACGGAACAATTGACGATACACTTTATCTGAATAACACAGTTGAGGTTAAAGATGAAGGAAATCTACTTACTCCAAAAGAATACAACCTTGCACAGAATTATCCAAATCCGTTTAATCCAACAACAACAATCCGGTATTCAGTTCCCAAAAACAGTGTAGTAACCCTGAAAGTATATGACATTCTTGGAAACGAAATAACAACTCTGGTTAATGAAGAAAAAACAATTGGAACTTATGAAGTACAGTTCGATGCTTCAAGTTTCGCAAGCGGAATTTATTTCTACCAGCTAAATACAGATGATTTTTCTGATACTAAAAAATTAATTCTGATGAAATAAGCCAGTTATCAAATAATTGCAAAATAAACTAGGAAGGTAAACACTATGAATCGAAGATATATTTTCTGGATGTTGTTCGTTGCAATATTGGTGATGAATGCAAATGCACAGTTTATACAGCAGGGCGCAAAACTAATCGGTACAGGAGCGGTGGGCAACGCACTTCTAGGAAGCGCAGTTTCCATATCTTCTGATGGGAATACAGCAATTGTTGGCGGACCCGGCGACAATAACAATGAAGGTGCTGCATGGATTTTCACACGCATTGGTGGTATATGGAGCCAGCAGGGACAAAAACTAGTTGGCACGGGTTCGGTGGGTGCTGCCCAACAGGGATACTCAGTTTCTATTTCAGCCGATGGGAATACAGCAATATTTGGGGGGTGGGCTGATAATAATGCTATAGGTGCCGCTTGGATATTTGTTCGTGCAAACGGCGTCTGGACTCAGCAGGGAGAAAAACTGGTTGGCTCAGGCTGGGTAGATCATCCTAGCTTTGGTCGATCAGTCTCCATTTCCGCTAATGGGAATACGGTAATTGTTGGGGGGCCGGTTGATGAAGATGGCGATGGGGCTGCATGGGTTTTTATACGGAATGGAGGAATATGGACACAAGAGGGGGCAAAACTTATGGGGACAGGCGGGCTAAGCGGTCCGCATCAAGGAACTTCGGTTTCTATATCCGCTGATGGGAATACGGCCATTCTTGGTGGACCAGGAGACGATAGCCCCAACATTGGTGCCGCATGGATATTCACGCGAAACGGTAATGTTTGGACGCAGCAGGGAACAAAGCTAGTCGGCTCAGGTTTTTTGGGTGATTCAAACCAGGGGATGTCCGTCTCAATTTCCTCCGATGGGAACACTGCTATCATTGGTGGCAATATAGACAACCAGTTTGTCGGTGCTTCCTGGGTTTTTACGAGGAGTGGAGGAGTTTGGACTCAACAGGGTGCTAAGCTTGTCGGCACGGGTGGTTCCGGGTCAAGACAAGGTTACTCTGTTTCTATATCCTCCGATGGTAATACAGCTATAGTGGGGGGACCCTTTGATAGTAACGGTGGTAGTTCTTGGGTGTTTGTGAGGAGCGGCGGTGTGTGGAATCAACAAGGTATGAAACTTGTCGGTACAGGTGGTTCCGGGTCAAGACAAGGTTACTCAGTTGCTATTTCATCCGATGGAAATACAGCTATAGTGGGTGGGCCCAATGATTCTAGTAACACAGGAGCGGTATGGGTATTTGTTAAACTTGAAATCACGCGCCCGCGGACCGGCGAACTTTGGATTGCAGGGGAACAAGATACGATAAGATGGACGGGAGGGCAAGCCGGACAGTTTATAAATATTGATTTTATAAATGATACAACCACGGGACTTTCTGAAAGCATAGTTCAAAACTATCCTGCTGATTCCGGAAAGTATGTTTGGGACAAAGCCGATACTATACTTACTCGTAAATGTGAGATATATATTGAAGATGCTTCTAATCCATCAATATATGATTCCAGCGGAGTTTTTAAGATTAAAGGATATGTTTTAACCCGTAAAAATTCCGAGGACAATTATGAGGCTTATGATAATACTTTTGATAGGTGGGCATTTCCTAATACCTCACTTTTCCTTTGGGATCCGAATTATTACAGTCAATTTAATTACCAGGGAATAGATACTTTTACCAATAGCGACTACCCATCCTGGCAAGGGCAAGGTGTTTTTCATTTCGCTGAGTCTTCCGATTTTCCCGACTGGCCTTCGTTTGTTAATACTTTTGGTGTTAATGTTTGCTATCTAAATCTCTCTCAGGGAATATATTCTTTAATTGCTTTACGTCTTTGGTGGATTTTTAAGGACAATTGGGCAGGTTCATGTTTTGGAATGGCTATTTCAAATATGCTATATTTTTCCCAAAAACAAGCTTTTATAAATAGATATGCAAATTTTCCTGATCAAATGTTTGCTGGATTTATAGGCGCTACCCCTTATGTCAAATCAGTAATAAACGAAATTTGGACACATCAGTTCGGTAATCCATTTAGAGACTATAACATTTCCATAAAGTCAAAAACTCCTAATCAAACATTGAAGGAGTTAAAAGAAATGCTTCTAGATAAAGATGAAAACATGGAGAATAGATGCATAAACTTTTATAATAATACAGGGAGCGGGGGACATGCTGTTACTCCTTATCTGGTAAAAGCAGATCCATCAAATCCAACTAGGTATTTTGTCTATGTATATGATAATTCTCGTATTGGAAATTCTAATTCCAGATTTATTATTCAAACTACAGGGAGTAATGGAAATGGTTCATGGACAAATATTGATTGGCCTACATGGGGTGGTAATACTAATTTTTATGTAAGTGATCCGGTAACAAGTTACCTGTCAAATGCGACTTTATCAAAAAACACTGATAAATTTGCTAACCCATTTGTATCAGGTCCTGATTATATTGATGTCTGGAATACTCTCAATGCGTCAATAATAATTAAAGATTCAAATGGAAATCAAGTCGGTTACTCAAACAACCTTGTAATTGATCAAATGCCGGGAGCCTTTCCTTTTATTCCATCAACAGGAAGTGAAACCCCACCATACGGTTATATTCTCCCAACAGGATCTTACTCCATTGAGATGAAGGATTTTAGTGATAGTGAATCAGATATTTCTTTCTTTACTATTAATTCAGTTTTCGATTTTGAAAGATATGATGCCTCATCGGAACAGGATGACAAACTTTATTTTGATGATGGTCTATCATTCTACAATCCTGATCAAACTATAAAATCTATAAACCTTACGAATATTGTTAATGAGGGGAAAAAGGAAAAACTAACTTCGATTAGAGCATTTAATATGCAGCAAAATGATTCTGTCAAAGTTTTAATTGAGAATACTGATAATTTCAAAGTAATTAGCTTTGGAAGCAGTAAAAATTATGAGATTGAACTGGAATTTAATTCTGGTACTCAACTCGGCAGGTTTAATAATCCAAATATTTCTCTTCCTACAAATAGTTCACATACCTTTTTACCCAATTGGAATGATCTGTCAGGCTCTTCATTAAAAATTTTATTAGATCTTGGTAACGACGGAACAATAGATGACACTATAACTGTTATCAATACAGTTGATGTTGATGATCAAGGTTTACTACTACACCCTTCAGAATACAACCTTGCACAGAATTATCCAAATCCGTTTAATCCAACAACAACAATCCGGTATTCAGTTCCAAAAAACAGTTTAGTAACCCTGAAAGTATATGACATTCTTGGAAACGAAATAACAACTCTGGTTAATGAAGAAAAAACAATTGGAACTTTTGAAGTAAAATTCGATGCTTCAGGATTAGCAAGCGGGATTTATTTCTACCAGCTAAAAGCTGATAATTATTCCAACACAAAAAAATTAATACTGATGAAGTAAAGTAAAAATAATGGTTCATACATAGGAGGGTTTTATGTTTAAATATTTACTAAAACTATTACCATTAGTATATCTTTATTTATGTTGCAGCAGTATATGGCTCATCCATGCACAGGTTCAAGAGACCTGGGTAGCCAGGTATAATGGGCCTGGCAATTCATCTGACGCTGGACAAGTTGTCGCAGTCGGCAATAATGGCAATGTATATGTTGCGGGTTGGACGGGGGGAGGAGCGGCTGCTGACTACATTACGTTAAAATACGACTCCGCTGGAGCACAACAATGGGTGCAAACATATAATGGTCCTGCAAACGGACGGGATGTTGTCTCGGCAATGTGTATCGACGGATCAGGGAATGTGTATGTGACCGGTGCGAGCGTGGGGGATAGTATCACAGCGGAGTTTGTGACGATCAAGTATGATAACTCGGGCATACAGCAATGGGTTCAGCGGTATAGTGCTGTTATTCCAAATTCATTGGGTGGGGCTGCCTCCATTGCGGTTGACAACAATGGAAACGTTTATGTCACAGGTGTCATGTATTTCAATAAAAGTAATGGTGGAATTCATTCGGATTACGTCACAATCAAATATAATTCTGCAGGTATCGAACAATGGGTCCGACGATACGACGGGGGCTTTGAATTCGACGATGAATCACGGGCAGTCGCAATTGACACCAACGGCAATGCTTATGTAACCGGGTGGAGCCAGGACTCTTTACAGGTCCAAGACATTGTAACAATCAAATACAACTCTGCAGGTGTTCAACAGTGGATAGACAGATATCATCTGAATGTGCTTAGCCAACAACCGTATGACATCGCGTTAGGCAAGGATGGCAACATTTACGTTGCAGGGAAGGGATTTACGATCAAGTATACCCCTGCAGGCAGTCGGCAGTGGGCAGTACAGAGTGATGCTAATCTGTTTTCAATGGCAGTTGATAGCAACAACAATGTGTATGTTGTCGGATATGGCTTTCTCGGCGGCAGTGTCATTATCAAGTATAACTCTTCTGGTGTACAGCAATGGTTGCAAAGCTTCAGTGAATTTGGGTTTATCTCTATCGCGGTTGACAATGATGGCAATTCCTTTGCTACTGGAAGCACCGGCAATCCGAATGACTACGCAACCGTCAAGTACGATTCATCGGGGGTTGAGCAGTGGGTTCAACGATATGATGGCCCGGCAAATGGATTAGACGTATCTAATTCTATCGCGGTTGATAACAATGGAAACGTATATGTCACAGGTCATAGCGTGGGAATCGGTACGGGCGCTGACATTACCACAATAAAATACTCTCAAGGAATGCAGATCACACGCCCTCAGACCGGCGAGCTTTGGATAGCAGGTGAAAAGGATACAATAAGATGGAGTGGAGGGCAAACAGATCAATTTGTAAGCATCGAATATAGTACCGATAACGGTCAAACATTTAACTTAATAGAATTAGCAACCCCTGCAGATTCACAGTATTATGTGTGGGATATTCCTAAGACTTTGATTTCAACTCATTCGAAGATAAGACTTTCAGATTTTCAAACATCTACAGTATTATCAACTACTGATACCTTCAAAATCAAACCTTATATAATTACAAAATTAGATGACAATGGGAATTATATTGCATATGATAGAGGTACCGATGCATGGGGCTTCTCAAATAATCCGGCAGATATGTGGCCGCAAAGTTGGTATAGCCAGTTTAATTATCGGGGTATTGATCGGTTCACAAATCAACAATATCCCCAGCAAGGATTAATTGCGTTCAAAGTTGCGCCTGATTCAATTTATCCTGATTGGGTTTCCTGGGTAAATACATATGGTGTAAATGCTTGTTACTTTAATGTTTCACCTGCTGTTTACAATTTAAATGCTATCTTAAGCTGGCAAAAATTTAATTCTACCTGGAAGGGATCCTGTTTCGGAATATCGGCATCCAATGCTTTGGCTTTTCAAGTAAAGAATAATTTTCAAACACGCTATCCGAACTTTCCAGATTTTACAAATCCGATAAATGTTATGTCGGATACAAATGTAATTCCGGTTATCAATGAACTGTTCACACATCAGTCTGGAAATCCAACAAGGCAAGCTTGGATTGGTCGATTGAATGTAGTTACACCAAATCAAACTCTAAATGAGATAAAATCTATGTTACGAGAGGATAATGTAAAAATAAGAACGTTAACATTATTGAATAACAATGGTGCCGGTGGGCACAGCATACTGGTTTATAGTCTCGAGCAGGATGCTACACAAAAAGAATTATATTATTTATTTGTGTATGATAATAGTTATCCAAATAACTTAAATGCTCTTGTATTAATAGATACGACTGGTAATTCTAACCAAGGGATTTGGTTAACAACCTATGGCTGGACAACCTGGGGGGGTCCAAAGAAACTTATGTTAGAGATTGAATCGGTTAATTATTTGAGTAACGCAACTCTTCCCAAAAATAATGGCACTTCTACATCACCATTTATTTTAGATGAAGATCAGCTTGAGGTAAGTTCTGGTATAAATTCAAATATAACAATAATAGATATGCTGGGGAATATTACTGGTTTCATAAATGGGCAAGTGTTTGAAGATATTCCGGAATCGGTTCCATTATCATACCTTAATGGAAGTGAAACGCCTCCTTATAGTTACAGCCTTCCCACCAATAATTACTCGGTTGTATTAAACGAGTTTTCAGAAGATGTTATTGAGTCATTCTTTTTCACGGGTAACAAATCATTTTCGTATGAAAGAACCGGTGCAACAAATACGCAATCAGATAGATTGTTTTTTGATGGAGGGGTTTCTGTAGTAAACCCGGATGTGCAAAATAAAACCGTAAGACTTCTCAATCTTATTAATGAAACCTCTCAGGAAAAGTTAGCTGTTTTAAGTTCTCTTGAGCTTGCACAGAATGACTCAGTCAAAATTGAAAATCCAGACAGCAATAAAGTGAAAATAATATCTTATGGCTCAGCTAAAGATTATGACATTGAATTAAACTATTCAACTGCAAATGGTATCGGTAGGTTTGCTAACTCAGGTATTGTTCTAACAGCAAATACATCTCACACATTACTTCCCGATTGGACTAATCTAACGAACTCTCAACTGATCGTCCTTGTTGATGTTGGTAACGACGGAACAATAGATGACACAATTACTGTTATTAATACAGTTGATGTAGACGATAAAGGTTCATTGGGAATTCCACAAGAATTCAATCTTGCTCAAAACTATCCAAATCCGTTTAATCCTGTAACTACTATAAAATATTCAATTCCACAGAGAAGCAATGTGATAATAATAGTTTACGATGTTCTTGGAAATGAAGTAACAACTCTGGTAAACGAAGAAAAAGATAAAGGTGTTTACACAGTTAAATTCGATGCATCGAACATGGCAAGCGGGATTTCCGCCAAAGGCGGATACGCCTCCGGCGTATATTTCTACCAGCTGCAGGCAGGTAATTTTATTGAAACTAAGAAAATGTTATTAATTAAATAACAATTCTTTAAAAATTTTTTATAAAGTTCATGGTTATAAACAATAATAATGTTAAGGAGAAAAACTTGAAAACTCTATTATCGATCATATTTGTGATATATCTTTTTAATGGTAATCTATTCGCACAGGTATTTGGGCAGGCACTCCTTTTTGATGGAATCACTGATTATGTCAGTTTAGGGACACCGGCAATTTTTGATATTGATACGGCTGTAACTTACGAAGCGTGGATCAGACCAGATACTTCATCCGGTTTTATTTTTAATAAATGGGTTAATTTCCAGGAAGACAAACAAATGTCATATTCGGGGGACAAAGTAACTTTTTATATGCATAATGCTTTTAGTGGTGAACTTTTGGTTTCAGCTTCCTCCATTCCGCTTCATCAGTATACTCACGTTGCTGCAACTTATGATGGTTCAACTGCAAAGTTATATGTTAATGGAGTTCTTGATACTTCGAAAAGTGCCGGCAGCCCGGTAAGTAATTCTGCGGGTGTTTTTTATTTAGCTCATAACCCTGACCGGTTTGATAACCAATCTGCTTTTAAGGGAGTCATAGATGAATTCCGTGTCTGGAATACAGCAAGGACAGAATCTGAAATTCAGTCTACAATGAATCAAACTCTGAACGGTGATGAACCGGGTTTGGTTGGATACTGGAAATTTGATGAAGGACAGGGCACAACAACTGCGGATGCAACAAGTAATGGTAATGATGGAACAATTAGTGGAGCGATTTGGGTACCCGGGACTACACGTGCAGAGGATGAAGTTAATCCTCCTGGGTCTTTTAACCTTGAACAAAACTATCCAAATCCTTTTAATCCAACTACAACAATAGGATATTCTATTCAAAAACCTTCTTTAGTAAATATTAAGATTTATGATATACTCGGCAGGGAAGTGGCAACTCTTGTTAATGAAGAAGAAACAATCGGGAACTTTTGAAGTGAAGTTCGATGCTTCAGGTTTAGCAAGCGGGATTTATTTCTACCAGATAAAAGCTGGTAATTATTCCAACACAAAAAAATTAATGCTGATGAAGTAATAAATAGATAACTAATAATTGCAGAACATTTTTTAGTTAAAGTTTTTACGATTTTTTTACTGTTATTTTTTGCTTTTTATTTTTTCAAAACTTAATTTCCAATAGATTTATTACCAACTCAAGCGAAGACAAAATCTGGAGAAATTATGCTTATTAAAAACTTACCTGTTTCCTGGAAAAGTTTAAGTCTACTTTTTTTAATAGAAATTCTCATTTCAGGCAACTCAACAGCCCAGTGGTTAGCATCAAACACTGGAATGGGTAACCAATCGGTTGGGGCTTTATTTGCCGATAATGATACATTATATGCAGGTACAACTTTTAACCTTTTTAAAAGCACAAATGAAGGAAACAATTGGGTGTCGAGCAACAACGGGTTATCTCCGGTTGTTAATTTTTATTCTATTATTCGCAGCGGAAATTTTATAATTGGGGGCGGAGATTCTCCGGGCATCTGGCAATCATCTGACTTTGGTGCTAATTGGATACATATTACAAGTGGAGTAGACAGTGATGAGTATGTTCTTTCATTTTATGATGATGGCAGTACTTTGTTTGCAGCTATCGGTTATCCTTCTGCAATTGGAATCTCAACTGATAACGGAACGACCTGGGTTAAATCAACTAATAATATATCATCTTCACAATCTATGACTGGTATAACACGTCTGGGTAGTTTACTTTTCGCAACTCATAGCGCTTTAGGCGTTTATGTATCATCTGATAATGGTGCAACATGGAGCTTAATGCCGGCGGGAATTGGAGCCCAGGATAAGAATGCAATTGTTACAAGCGGATCTAACTTATGTGTTGGTGCTACAAATGGTGTCTGGCTCTCAACCGACGCAGGATCAACCTGGACCCATCCTCTTACAAGCGATATTATCTCAGGTCTCACAACAAGGGGAAATGAAGTTTTTGCTGTGGGAACGTTGCCTTATAAATCATCTGATAATGGAATTACTTGGGATCAGGTTGATGACAATGGTCTACCAGGATCAATATGGAATACAATGCAATTTACAACAAACTATGCATTAGTAAACTATTTGGGAGTGGGTGTGTACCGCCGACCTATTTCAGATGTGACCGGCATTGAAGGAGACCAGACAATTAACTCAGAATTAAAATTTAAGTTAGAGCAAAATTATCCTAATCCTTTTAATCCAGCAACAGCAATCCGGTATTCAGTTCCACAAAACAGTCATGTAACTTTGAGGGTATATGATTTACTTGGAAAGGAAATAACAACTCTTGTTAATGAAGAAAAACCTGCAGGAAACTACAAAGTTAAATTTGATGCAGCAGGTTTAGTAAGTGGAATTTATTTCTACCGGTTAAGTGTTGGCAATTATTCAAACACAAAAAAATTAATCTTAATGAAGTAAAAAAATTAAGAGTCTTTTAAGTTCTGTAATTTCAATTCTTTTTTACTTTTAGAGTTTTGCGGATATTTATAAACCGGAATATTAAATGAGAAAGTTGTTCCTTCGCCTTCTTTACTTTTAACCTGAATTTCTATGTTGTGAACTTCAAGAATTTTTTTAACGATTGCGAGGCCGAGCCCCAGCCCCTCATTATTTTTATTAACAGTTCTGCTGCTTCTGTTATACCTGTCAAAAATATGTGCAAGTTCTGTGTCTTCTATACCTTCTCCGCTATCCTGAATATTTAGAGTTATATCTTCATTCTCTTTGACTAATTTTAAAATAATTCTGCCGCCCTCCGGGGTAAACTTAATAGCATTATCTAAAAGGTTTTGCAAAACCTTTTCCATCATTCCAATATCGGCATAAGCCATTGGCAAATCATAAGGGAATGTTGTTTTTAATTCAATATTTTTTGCTTCTGCAAGGATAAGATTTTTCTGATAAACATCCTGAACAAGTTCCGCAATTGAAAATGCTTCAGGCTTAGGTTTTTTTTCTCTCGCCTCAAGTTTCGAAAGCTCAAATAATTCTTCAACAAGTTTTCTTAACCGTTCGGTGCTCTTAAATATTGTCTGCAGATACTTTTCTTTTTCTTCTTCAGTAAGTGAATTTGCTTTCATTAAAATTGTTTCAAGATAGCCCTGCATTGTTGCAAGCGGAGTGCGGAGATCATGAGAAACATTTGCAACAAGCTCCCGTCTTAAATTATCCATTGTCTTAAGATCCTCAATGTTTTGTACAATGGTATCAGCCATTTCGTTAAATGAATCTGCAAACTCACTCAGCTCATCTTTACTTTTTCTCTTAATCCTGGCAGAAAGATTCCCGTTTTTAAACTCTCTTATAACATTTGTTATTTTCTTAAGGTTTCCGAAAAAGAAACCCAGGGATATCAGAGTAATAATAATGGCTGCAATCAGAGTAATACTCATAGAGCGGAATCCAAGGCGAAGTATATAACTGCCGAGAAGGAACTGCATATTGTTTTCAAATTCTTCACTTGCAAGTATGACATAAACGTATCCCATTAATTGACCATTTTCAAAAACCGGTGCAGCCGAAAAAACTTTTTCTTCTTTGGTGTTTTTAGGATCCGTCCCCATAATAAATTTTTCACCTTTTGTTTCCAGAAATTCCTTAATTGGCTTGAGGGGTACAACCTTAGCTTTAATAGTTTTATTAGGTGCAAAATAGGTAAGAATTTTTCCGGATGGATCAAGAAGATAAACTTCGACACTTGGATTCATTACCATTATATCATGAAAAACATTTTTCAATGCTGCTTCATTTGCTTTGCCATTAATAAAGCACTGGTTTTCTGCAGCAATGTGCGGAGCTAATTCGGCATTTAATCTCTGGTTGGCTTCCTGGAAATACATTTCAGCAGTGAACATAGATATATACAGGTACACAATTGATAAGACAAAAAGAATCAATAAAAAAGTTAAACCAATTTTCCAGTATAAGCTGCTGAATATTTTTTTTCTTTTTTTCATTAATTAATTCTGCAGATTTTCTAAATCATTAAACCTGTAACCAACTCCCCAAGAGGTTAAAATATAATTTGGATTTGAGAGATCTTTTTCAATTTTACTTCTTAACCTGTTGATATGGGAGTTGACTGTATGTTCATATCCATTATATTGATAACCCCAGAGCAAGTTCAAAAGCTGTTCCCTTGTGTATGTTTTGCCAGGATGTGAAGCTAAAAGCAGAAGAAGATCAAATTCTTTTGGAGTAAGTTCAAGTCTTTCGCCTTTTAATTTTACTTTTCGTTTTGATATCTCAATAATTAAATCACCAATTTCTATATCAGATTGATCCTCGATTTCTTTCTGCATTGCTTCAGTTCTTCGGAATATAGCTTTTACCCTTGCAATAAATTCTCTTATTCCAAAAGGTTTGGTAAGATAATCATCCGCTCCGAGTTCCAGACCAACCACTTTATCAACTTCTTCAGATTTTGAAGTGAGCATAAGAATTGGAGTATAGATTTCTTTCTTTCTAACCTCTCTGCAAATCTGAAGACCGTCAACATTGGGAAGCATAATATCCAGTACAATTAAGTCATAATTATTTTGAACAGCCAGATCAAGTCCATCCTTGCCATCGTAGGATTTAATAATATTACAATTTAAATCTTTAAGATGAATTTCCAGAAGGTCGGATATTGAGCGGTCATCTTCCACCACAAGAACATTTTTCATTTTATTACCAGTTTTTTAATTCAAAATATAAAGTTGAACTATAACAAAACTATCACGAAGGTAGTAAAAAAAAGTAATTTTGTGAAGTGAGATTTTTGGAATAATCAAAAAGTAATAATTTGGTATAAGGTATAAAGGAATTGATTTCCCTATACCTTATACCTTTATACCCATATACCGTTTAAAACACTACTTAATTCTCTTGAACTCAATCCTTCTGTTCTTCTGTTTGTTTTCAGGAGAATCATTAGGAACCATCGGCTGATCTTCACCATATCCAACAGCAGTTAATCTTGAAGCATCAATACCGTGGCTTACAAGCCAGCTCATTACTGATTCAGCTCTTAGCTGTGATAACTTCTGGTTTGATTTATTGCTTCCAACATCATCTGTATGTCCGCTTATCTCAACCTGTATCTCCGGATATGTGTTCAGTGTTCTTAATGCTTTCTGCAATGTCTCTTCTGATTCAGGTGTAATATCTGCTTTACCTGTTGCAAATGTAATTCCTTCAAGTATTATCGGGACGCCTACTTTAACAACATCATCATTTGCATCAAGAGGATTTGTTTCTCTTCTTACCTCTATTCCGTCATCAACTGTTCCTCCATCAGTATCAGGATTCAAAGGATCAGTTTTGTATTTGTTTATTTCTTCTCCGTCACTTAAACCATCTCCATCAGAATCAGACTTCATAGGATTTGTTTTATAAGTGTTTACTTCAGAGCCATCATTCAATCCGTCACCATCAGAATCAGCTTTGAGTGGATTTGTTTTGTATGTCATTATCTCAGCAGAATCACTCAGTCCATCACCATCTGTATCCATTTTTAGAGGATCAGTTTTATCAGTGTTAACTTCTTCGCTATCGGTCAGCTTATCACCATCAGTATCTTTATTCAGAGGATCAGTCTTGTAGGTGTTAACTTCAGAGCCATCCGGAAGTCCATCGCCATCTGTATCAGGATTGAGCGGATCGGTCTTATAGATATTAACTTCTTCACCATCATTTAATCCATCACCATCTGTATCAGGATTAAGAGGATCGGTACCAATTTGTTCTTCCTGTTTTCTCAGAAGTCCATCCATATCCTCATCGTTGTTTGGTTTTCCGCCGAAAGTTAAACCAGCACCCAAATTAATGAAGGCATCACTTGCAGAAACATGCTTATCATAATAATTAAGATTTTCTGTAAATGAATATCCGATTCCAAGTGATAGTTCAAACAGTACAGCATCTGATAAAGCAAACTGAGAACCTATACCGGCTGAAAATATTCCATCCCAATCGTCTTCTTTAACAGGAAATGGATTTGAAGATTTAGGCTTTTCCTTCACTTTATATTTTAATGCACCGCCGCCGCCATACAAGAAAGGATTCCATCCTGTTAAGTGAAAAGGATATGCAATAAATCTTACTTCTACAGGAATAATTTCTGTTTCATATTTAACATCAACAAAATCTTTTCCTGAATAAATTCCATAACCGCCGCTGAGTTCAAGCTGTAAACCCTCAACAACTCCAAATCTCAGGTAACCCCTGCCAAGATATGAAAGCTCATAGGAACCTGTTATATCTTCACGGCTGAATTCATTTAAAGGGTAAAGAATGTTTCCCTGAATTCCACCCTGAATCCCTTCTGTTGAGAATTGACTGTAAACAGGAGATGATAATAAAAATAAAAATATTAACATCAGGACACTATGGTGTACCCGCTTCATAAAGCTCTCCTTAATTTATGTTAGGTTAGTTTGATTTCTTTTCATACCCAGGATTTATAATCTTTAAGCCCTTGAATTTTCCAATGATATGAATTTTTTGAAAAAAAGCTTTTCAATAATAAATGTAACAGGTTTTAATGTCAATTAGGTGCTGAAGTTAAATAAAAAATAGTTGGTTTTATGTAAGGCTGGCTAAATTCTTTTTGTATTAATGGGGTTAGTTTCTGAATTATAAGGTAGCTCAGATTTGGAAATCTGAGCTACGATAAATTAAAAATGAATAAGAGTTACTTAATTCTCTTGAACTCAATCCTTCTGTTCTTCTGTTTGTTTTCAGGAGAATCATTAGGAACCATCGGCTGATCTTCACCATATCCAACAGCAGTTAATCTTGAAGCATCAATACCGTGGCTTACAAGCCAGCTCATTACTGATTCAGCTCTTAGCTGTGATAACTTCTGGTTTGATTTATTGCTTCCAACATCATCTGTATGTCCGCTTATCTCAACCTGTATCTCCGGATATGTGTTCAGTGTTCTTAATGCTTTCTGCAATGTCTCTTCTGATTCAGGTGTAATATCTGCTTTACCTGTTGCAAATGTAATTCCTTCAAGTATTATCGGGACGCCTACTTTAACAACATCATCATTTGCATCAAGAGGATTTGTTTCTCTTCTTACCTCTATTCCGTCATCAACTGTTCCTCCATCTGTATCAGGGTTCAAAGGATCAGTTTTGTATTTGTTTATTTCTTCTCCGTCACTTAAACCATCTCCATCAGAATCAGACTTCATAGGATTTGTTTTATAAGTGTTTACTTCAGAGCCATCATTCAATCCGTCACCATCAGAATCAGCTTTGAGTGGATTTGTTTTGTATGTCATTATCTCAGCAGAATCACTCAGTCCATCACCATCTGTATCCATTTTTAGAGGATCAGTTTTATCAGTGTTAACTTCTTCGCTGTCGGTAAGCTTATCACCGTCAGTATCTTTATTCAGAGGATCCGTCTTGTAGGTGTTAACTTCAGAGCCATCCGGGAGCCCATCGCCATCTGTATCAGGATTGAGCGGATCGGTCTTATAGATATTAACTTCTTCACCATCATTTAATCCATCACCATCTGTATCAGGATTAAGAGGATCGGTACCAATTTGTTCTTCCTGTTTTCTCAGAAGTCCATCCATATCCTCATCGTTGTTTGGTTTTCCTCCGAAAGTTAAACCTAAGCCCAGGTTTACATATGCATCTCCAGCCGACTCAATTTTATTATAGTAATTAAGGTTTTCTGTTTGTGCATAACCGGCACCTAAATTTAATTCAAGTGATACTACATCTGATAGAGGAAATTTTCCTACAAAACCAGCGGTAATTAAACCATTCCAGCCGTCTGCTTTTACAGGATATAAACTAACTGAAAGCGGTTTATCTTTAACCTGGTAGTGTATAAGACCGATTCCAGTATAAAAAAACGGATCCCAATTATTTGTATTAAAAGGATGTACGTTAAGCCTAAGCTCAACAGGAATAATTTCTGTTTTATATTTTGCATCTAAAAAATCTTTTCCAGTATAAATTCCATAACCACCACTAAGCTCAAGCTGAAGACCTTCCACTATTCCAAATCTGAGGAAACCTCTGCCGAGATATGAAAGCTCATAAGAACCTGTTATGTCTTCGCGACTGAAATCATTTGAAGGGTAAAGAATGTTTCCCTGAATTCCACCCTGAACTCCCTCAGTTGAGACCTGACTGTATAAATAAGGGGATAATAAAAATAAACCAGCTAATAAGAAGGCTCGGTATATTTGCCTCATAAAACTCTCTCCTTAATTTGTTAAACTTTAGTTTGAGTTTTTTCATGCAAGGGAATTTAATTATTGCAAACCCAAGGAATTACTCATTGACAAGAATTTTTTTTGAAAAATGCCGCCCAATTATAAGGGTAACTGAATTTAATGTCAATAACTTGGAAGGATTTGCAAAGTAGTTTAAATAATTGAGGTTGGAAGTAGTACCAGGAGAGTTTTAAGAATTCATGGCTTCCAGAATATTTTTTATTTCTGGCAATGCATTAATGCTCTTAAAATATTTTAAGGCTTCATCAAAATATATTTTACTATCTTTCCCGTTTCTGACTTCTTTAAAAAGAAGTCCCAGTTCAAAATTAGTTTCAGCATAGTTAAGTTTATTTCTGAACTCTTTATTAATTCTTAAGCTGGTAAGCAAATAGTTTTCTGATGCTTCATAGTTTGATTTATTTCTCTGAATTATACCCTTCACTTTATATATTTCAGCAATTGAAAGCTTATCATTTTTCTTATAACAAATATCCATTGCTTTATCGGCAAAAGCTTCCGCAAGTGAAAAATCTTTTTTTAAAGTATAAAGATATGCTTTACTAACATATGAAATTCCAAGTGTATTAAGAGAACCTGCCTGAAGTGATACTGAAATGCTCTGGTCAAAATTACTTAATGATAACTCAAAATTTTTCAACTTTAGATAAGTCATTCCAATATTATGAGTAATCTCAGCGATTCTATTCAAGTCATTTGTCTTTTGAAAGTTAAGCAAGAGCTCTCTGGTAATAAGAAAGAGCATGATCATAATTTCCCTGGATATTATTAATAATACCAAGGTTAATTTCAATTTTACCTTTTAAAGAATAATCCTTTCTATTTTCAATCAAAGAAAGGCTGCTTTCAAAATATTTTTTTGCTTTCTTAAGCTCTCCTGTTTCACCATAAATAGTACCGAGAAGGTTTTCACATTTAGCTTTTCCGTAAGAATCATTTTGCTTTTCGAAAAGCTCTGCTGACTTCTTAATATTGTTAAAACTTTGCTGCCAATGAGCCTGTCTGCTGTTTAATTCTCCAAGAGAGAGAAACGCATTAGCAGCAATATTCAGATATTCCTTTTTATCCTTAGTTTCAAAAATAATTTTTTCATTAATATCAATTGCTAAAGAAAATTCACCAGCGGTAATTGACATCTGACCAAGAGAAAGGAGCAACTCGAGAAATTTATTCCTATTTAGCTTTGGTTCGGCAAAGGTAATTAATAGGTCAGTCTCTATTCTTAATTGAGGATCTTCCTGGACTTCAACGTTAATCTGCTTATTACTTTTTATGGTAGGGGGTTGATTAAAATTAATGAGGTATTTTTCCCTGAACTCAGAAATTTCCTGGCTGCTGAAATAATTTTTCAGTATTTCTTTTAAGAGGATATCTTTATCAGGTGTACTCATTGAAAATTTTTTTCGTTATTAGATAATTTTAATTCTTAACTCATTTATTTTATCAAAAATCATACTAACCATACTTTATCTCGAAAAACCATATCTGGAAAAATGCTCAATCTTAGCTTTACGAACTCCTAAAAGTCCTGTTAGAAGATTTAAATCTATTCCTTCATACTTACATGGTTTTACTGTACCATCATCGCCTAAATAAGCAAAGAATACATTATCGTGATTGAACAACAGTCCAAGCAAATCAACGCCTATATATGTTAAATCCAGCGTAAGGGGTACATCAAATTCCATAGATGGATTGCATATAATTCCCGGGGTTTGCCAATCGGCGGTTAAAGTTATGACCTTTGTTCCTTCAAAAGCGGCAGGAGGAATTGTTAATGTTGCATCTACAGTAATTATGCTTAAATCTAACCCTATGTGTAAACCTGATAAATGTATAACACCACCTGTTTTACCGTTAATTGTTTTTGTAACAGTAGTTGGTGGATTATCACCATCAACCAAGGTTTTTACTGAGGTATTGTTTAGTTTATTATTATCCGGATTTTTTAATGATTTTGATAAACTCATATTTTCAGTTTGAGCATTTTCGGGATTATCCAGGATAGAATCTGAGCAACTGAATAGAGTTAAACTTAAAATTAAAACCGCAAGTATTTTTATGTATTGCAACATTTTTCTTTTGTTTTGTTAATAATTTTTTTTCCGCTTTGGTTAAAGCAAATCCAATGAAAGTGCCATAGAATGAATGGTAACTCTTACTTAAGAATTTTTTACTGGTAAGATGTTTAGTAATAATTACTAATGTTTTAAGAAATTATTACTGTAATATTTTAGAAAAGTGAGCAGGAATAAGACAGGTTTATTTTATTTGAATTTTTATCAAAAATGTAAGAAAATGGTAGAAAATCTAATTTCTTTGTTCCATATTGGAAACTAAAAATTATCCTGAAAAATTATCCGAAGAAGGATTACATTATAGATTTTACAAAGTTAATTTCATCTTCATTTATGGTATGCCCCATTCCATTATATATTCTTTTAGTAACCGATGCCCCTAATTCTTCCATTAGCTTTGCGGATTGATTAACTCTTTCCTCAGGAATATGAAAATCTATATTGCTGCAGCCCAAAAATACAGGTGTTTGTTCAAACGATCCGGAATATCTTTTTCTATCCAATTTATCTCCAACTAAACCACCGGATAAACCAATAACTCCTTTAAATTTTTTTGCATTTTCTGCTGCATATTCAAGGGTTAAACAGGCACCTTGAGAAAAGCCCAGCAAAATTATTTCATCGCTTGAAATTCCTGAACTATTCAATTTATTTATTAAATCATCAATTACTTTTAATCCGGAAGATAAACCCGGTTCATTTTCCTGAACAGGAAACAAAAAACTGTATGGATACCATGTATTTCCGTTTGCCTGCGGTGCTGCAAAAATATAACTGGATGTATTGAACTCATTTGTTAAAGTTAAAATACTTTCTGCAGTTGAACCTCTGCCATGGATTAAAATCATTGCAGATTTTGCTGAGTTAATATCAGCTCCTTCAAAAAGAATTTTTTCATTTCCGTGGATATGGTTTAACATTTTTTATCAGGGAATTTTTATTTGCGGAAGGACAGATTCAATTTCCTTTCGTTCAACCTCTAACCAGGGAGGAAGTTTAAGCTTATAATCTAATGTCCCATTTTTTTCATCTACAAAGAATCCCGGAGGATCAGTTGCAACTTCAAATAAAACATTACCCGGTTCATGAAAATAAATTGATTTAAAATAATTCCTGTCAATAACCGGTGTAACATTTACATTATTCTTTACTAAGTTTTCTCTAACTTCTAATTGAGTTGACTCACTGTTTGTTCTGAAAGCAATATGATGAACCGCTCCAACTCCCATAATACCCCTTTGCTGATCTGGTAATTGAAGTAAGTCTAAATAAGTGCCGGGACCACCGTCCCCAACTGAAAAACGGGTTCTTTCCACTGAACTATTAATTATTTTGAATTCAAGATGACTGGTTAATAATTCTTCTGTTGGTTTTATATTTTGATACCATAGAGAAGCTCCCCAAAAACCACGTACAGAATTTTCCGTCGGGATATCATAAGATTTATAACCGGCTCTTTTCTCTTCGCTATTAGCAACAAGCTCAATTTCAAATCCATCATAATCTTCGAAAATTAAAACCTCTTCATTAAATCTTTTAACAGGTCCGGCAAATTCAACGTTATATTTTGTAAGTCTTTCAATCCAAAAGTTGAGGGACGAATTTATAATTGAAAATGAAATTGTTCCGATCTGTCCAATTCCTCTTTTACCACGAAAACCATTTTCTGTCCATGGGAAAAAAGTAAGTATTGTACCGGGATTTCCTTTTTCATCTCCATAATAAAGATGATAAGTATGCGGGTCATCAAAGTTGACAGTCTTCTTAATAAATTTTAATCCGAGTATCCCGATATAGAAATCAACATTCTTTTGAGGATTTCCTGCAATAGCAGTGATATGATGTATGCCTTTTATATTTTTCATATAAATTCCGTTCAGGTTAATATCAGTTTATTATAAAAATAAGGAAGGAATTAAGAATTTCAAAAAGTATAAAAACCCATTTAAACTATTTAACAATTTTAGAAATTGACTTGAACTCATCTGTTCCGCAAACGTTCAGAAGTTCAAACAAAATTGCTTCTGTAGTTGTAATTTCAGCCCCGTTATTTCGCATTCTTTCAATGGCAGTTTTGTAATCAATTTCTTTCCTGGAATTAACAGCATCTGCAGCAACATTTATCTGGATGTTGTTTGCCAATAAATCAAGCACAGTCTGCTGAACACAAACATGAGATTCTATTCCTGCAACAACTACCTGTGAAATATTATTATCAGAAAGTCTTTTAAAAAGATCATCGGCACCAAAACAACTGAAGCTCATTTTTTGTATTGGATTAAAACCTTCAAGCTCATTGGCAATTTGTTTAGCAGTTGAACCCAATCCTTTCGGGTATTGTTCAGTAAAAAAAATCGGAAGCCGTAAAACTTTAAAACCTTTAATCAATTTTATTGTGTTGGAAATAACCATTTCAGGGTTCTGCATAACAGCAAGAATTTTTTCCTGAATATCAATTATAAGCAAAGCAGTAGTTTCTGAAGAAAGTATTTTTGGATTTCTTTTTATTGGACTCATAAAAATTAATTTTATTTGAGTTTAACTAATTCAAACCGATTGAATAAATGTCGCAGCTCTTGAATCTCATCCTAAGCCATTAACTCAGATTTGGAAATCTGAATTACGATTTCAAATATGAATAAGAACTTTAATAAATAGGGTCCATTCCGTACTTACCGCAGGAGTACATCATTAATAAAGATGCAAGATCAATTAAAGCTTTTTTCTGATCCCCTTCATAGATAACAAGATTATATATTTCAGCAACAAACTGCATGTCATCAAGAATTTTTTGCAGTTCCCTGTAAGTAGGACTTCCATGCCAGTTAGCAATTTGTCTTACGAGCAGTTTTTCATGTCTTCTTAAAAATTCATTAAAAGAAATAGTATTTGTTGCCTGTGGAAAACGCGGGCGGCAAATTGTTATCAAATCATTAAAGTATGTATCCCATTTTTGAGCAAGAGCTTTATTTCTGTCACGCATTACATACCGGGCTTTTTCAAGAGAGAATTTAGCATGGGTAGCAGTTTTTGAATTTGAAATTAATGCATATCCGTCATAACTGATATCACCGGTTTCATCATCAATATATTTCCATCTTCTTGCAAGCTGAACATGCGAATAAATTACAATTACTTTTTCTAATGCACTGTCAACAACAATAAGTTTTCCGCGTTGTTCATTTATAACGGTTATCCAGTGTTCCCAGTTATCAACGCTAAGAATACATGGATATCCTCTTTTAATATTATAGTTTAAAATTTTTATTGCGTCTTCTGCAGTTTCTCTTCTGAAATATTTCATCTTGCAATCAAAACTTTTTGCCGCTTTGGCAAGACCTATTTCATCAGTTCCATACCACCAGGTGCTTCCCGCTTTTTTTCCTATCTCCCGTTCATTTTCGAAGCGTCCAAGCATAACAAGTCCATACTTAAGAGCAAAAGGACCGCACTGATATTTATAAGGCTGGGGATAAAAGCTCATAAAAAGTAAATTTCTAACCTGAATAAAGATGTAAACATAATGGCTTAAAATATTACTTAAGAAAATAAAATTCAGTATATTTTGTAAAGATGAGAAGAAAAAAAATAAAAACAGCTATAGTTTTTAATGAACCTCACCCGGAATTCTATGTTAAACCAGGGGAGCTGGATGAAAAAAAGCTTGATTTTGTGCCTTATTTCGAGGTTGAAAATATAACCCCGATTGAAGAATATGAAATAATGGCTCAAAAGCTCAATAAGAGCGGGGTAAATGCTCATACCCTGAACATTAAGGATGATATTCAATTAATAATTAAAGATATTAAAAAAAATAAACCAGATGTTATTTTTAATTTTGTTGAGATTTATAAGGATGATTCCCGCCAGGAGATGAATATTGTTGGGATGCTTGAATTATTTAGAATACCTTTTACCGGGGCACCTTCAATTACATTAGCTAATTGTCAGAGTAAAATTTTTACTAAAAGATTACTGAATTCTTTTGGAATTAAAACACCCAGGTTCATAATCCTAAAGAAAATACCAAAACATTACCGGCACAGATTAAAATATCCCCTTATTATAAAACCTGCTTATGAAGACGCAAGCGTTGGAATTGAAAATGAATCAATTGTTGAAAATGTTGAAAAGCTGAAAGAGCGGATTGAATATATTCTGAAATATTTTGCTCAGCCTGCCCTGGTTGAAGAATTTATTGAAGGGAGAGAACTCAATGTTGCAATTCTCGGGGATCTGGAGCCTGCTGCTTTGCCAATAAGTGAAATTGATTTTACTGAAATGCCTGATCATCTTCATAACATTGTTAGCTACCAGGCAAAATGGGATCCTCATCATGAAGCATATCATAAAACAATTCCTATTTGTCCTGCCAAACTTCCAAAGAAAATAGAAAGAAAAGCAAAGGAGATTGCTCTAAAAGCGTTCAGGGTTATGGGCTGCAGGGATTATGCAAGAGTTGATATGCGTCTTTCAAAAGATAATCATCTTTATGTGCTTGAGGTTAATCCCAATCCTGATTTAACAGAAGGGGCAGGCTTTATGCGTTCTTCTGATGCATCTGGTTTGAACTATGAAGAAACATTGAAAAGAATTATTAATCTGGCATGGGAAAGAAAATTAAGATCTAATTCCAACCCTCATTAAATAGCGTTATTAAATCTCAAGTGAATTAAGTATTGCCATGACATCTTTTAAATTCTTGGCTTCATAATCCGGTTTCATTTTAATATCCTTTGAAAGAGGGAATTTTGTTTTGCCAGTGTAGATAAGAATTCCTTTCCCCCCAATTTTTTGTGCAGCATTTATATCAGTTTCAAGATCATCTCCCAGCATATAGAATGAAGAATTCTCATTACCTAAAATTTTTAATGCAGTTTTAAAATAAACAGGTGAGGGTTTACCAACAAGTAAAGCTTCTTTTCCAGTTGCATATTCTATTGCATTAATAAATGAGCCGGCGTCCAGACAAAGAGTTTTTCCATCTGGTTTCCAGAATTTATTTTTCTGCATCGCAATTAAATGTGCACCAGCGTAAACTTCCCGGAAAATTTCATTAAGAATATTATAGCTCCAATCATCTGCCAGATCACCCACAATTACAGCTTCCGGATTTTCTTCAACAATATATTCTTTAAACAGGTTTCTGATTTTTTCTGTGCAGTAAACTTTAACTTTTTTATAATTTTCTGAAACATATTTTAATGCAGCTTCCGAAGCTGTCATAGCAGCAATATCAAACCGGATATTATTTCTTTCAAAAAAATTTTTCATATCAACTGAAGTTTTAAGTGTAGAATTGCTTATTACAAATGCGGTTATATTTTTTTCTTTTATGAATTTAATAAACTCTTCAGTATCAGGTGCTGGTTTATCACCAAGTTTTAAAACTCCATCAAAATCAATTAGTAAAGGAAGGTTTTTCATTTAAGCATAACGTAGCACAGTTTATTAATTCCGTGCTACGCCGTTCAAAATTAACTATGCTTTAACTTTTTCCTCAAAGGGGTTTTCAACAAGCTGCGGAAATTTTACTATAGCTAATTCAAATGCGCCAAATAAAATCCCGGCAAAAAAGAGGTCTCCGAATAATGTATAATGGAAGAAAGGAATTGCAGCAACAAAACATTCAGCCAATCCTGCTAAATTCTTCGGATACAAAATACCAGTTGCCCACAATGCAAAATTTGTAACCACAAAGAAAAGTACAGATGCTGAAACTGATGCAAGAAAAATATTCCCAATTTTCTTTTTGTTTCTCAGGCTCATTCCGATCATAACAATTAAAACAAAACTTAAATAAACCGCATACATCCCCGGATGAAATCCAATTATTAAATCTGATAGGAACATTGCAATAATAGGTATTGCAAAGGCGAGACTTTTCCTGTTAAATGAAGCTCCGCCGAACAATGCAATTGCTCCTATCGCAGTAAAATTTGGCGGATGAGGAATTAATCTTGTAAATGCAGCAATCAAAATCATTCCCGCCAAAACAAGAAAGCGTGGTGTTAAGTTTGAATTCATTTTCATCTCCTTTAATTAATTGATGGTAAAATAAAAATAATTTGTCATATTATAAACTGATCTTTATCCCGGCATAACCTGAAAGCCCGGGAGTTGAATATCCGAAAACTTCTTCATATTTGATGTCAAAAAGATTTTCAATTCTTCCATAAAGCTGAAGAAATTTTAGAATATTATATGAACCGGCAACATTAACAATTGAATAACTTTTCAGTTTAATTCTTTTAGCAGGGAATTGAGAAAAATCTTTATCGTCACTTTCGCCGACAAAAATTATCTCACCATTAATGTTTGCGGCATCATTAAAATAATAATTTACATCGTAAGCAGTCTTTAGCTTTGGTCGCCTTAACAACTGAAGATTTCGATCAGGAGAATTTACGCTTTTATCCTTAGCGTCTGTATATGTTATATTTCCTTTCACAGAAATATTATTTATTGGTTTAAGAATAATATAGAACTCTGCTCCTTTTGTTTCCGCTTCATTAATATTTATTGTTTTGAAGTTTTCATCAAAGCCAAAAAGATCTTTAAAATAATTTTCAAAATAAGTTAATCCAATCATTAACTTTGAATTCCACAGATACTGTTCAATCCCTGCATCCCAGCCGATGCTTTTTTCGGGGTTAAGTTCAGGGTTACCATAATTTGGATCAAAGAGATAATAAAGTGAAGGAGCTTTAAAACCTGTTCCGACAGTAGCTTTTAATTTTGTTCCTGTTTTCCAAATTATATAAGCCGGTGCAAACCGGTAGGTAATAACAGAGCCGACTCTTTGATGATGATCGAATCTCATTCCCGCTGTTCCGAAAAAGTTTTCCAGTTGAAATTGATCCTGCAGATAAATTCCGGTTGTTCTGGAATCACTTAAAGGGAGAATGCTTTCAAAGGGGGAAGTTTCTGAGAAAACATAATATTCTGTTTTTGCTTCTTCTTTTTCAGTCTCTGCACCAAAAGTTAAAATATTTGATTTGGATAAATAAAAATTATTCTGCCAATCTATTTTTAATTTCCTTCCATCATAAAAAGCTCTTGAAGCATCCATAACAAAAGCATCGTTAGAATATTTTCTTACATTTCTGAAAAGAGAAACGCCAAGAGTTTGTTCCCACATTCCATTTAAGGAAGAATATTTTCCTTCAGTTCTGAAAGAAGATTCTTCAAGTTTGAAAACATAAGTTGGATCATCTCCAAACTGTCCGCCGAACTGATCGTAATCAACATCTGCTTTAGTAAATCTTAAAATAAAGTTTAGATCAAGATTCTCAGATATTTCTGCGCCAAATCTCGATGAGACATTATAACTTGAAGAACCATCTTTTTCCTGGTTTCCAGTTATTCCCGAAGCAGAAGAAAAGCCGTCGGTTTTTGCTCTGCTTAATGTGAGCGAGTAATTGAGAAAATCATAGCTGCCGTTTACGCCCGCTGATCCTTTATAAGAGTTATAAGATCCACCTTCAGTTGATAGAAAAAATTTTGGTTTGTCAATCCCTTTTTTAGAAATAATATTTATTACTCCTGCCAAAGCATTTGAACCATAGAGTGTACTTTGAGGACCGCGCAGAATTTCTATTTTTTCAATATTATCAACAGGAAGATTCCCAAAATCAAAGGTTCCAGCCGGATCGCTTGGCATATTAACTTCAACTCCATCAATTAAAATTAAAGTGTGTCCGGGATTTGCACCTCTTGTAAAAACATTGGACAATGAACCGAACGAACCTTGCTGCGTTACATTAAGCCCATATTCTGTTTTCAAAAGATCAAGAACATTATTTTTTTTCTTTCTTTCAATTTCAGCAGAATCAATTACTGTGATTGAGTTTGCTAATTCGAATAAAGGTGTACTTGTTCTTGTTGCTGTAACCACAACATCAGATAATGTGTATGTTTTGGCCGAATCAGTTTGAGCAAAGGAAATGAAAGTAAAAAGAAAAAAGTGAAAAGAAAAAAATAAAAAACTGGTTTTAAAAGCCATAGAAGTTACTCCTGAAAAATTTGTTTGGCAGTAACTTCGTGGGAGAGTTAATGAATGCTGGTTTACAATCATTAATCTAACCTCTTCCGCGAAGGTTGATTATTTATTCCTGCATACTGCAGGCAATTATTACGGCAGGTCTCCTGGCTTTTTCAATGTAGAATTAAATTCATTCTAAATTCTGCAATATACATTCTACATTGATTTACAGTTGCGCGACAGCGCCGGAATTGATGATACGTACTGTCATTCTGACCTTTGTCGAAGAATGAATGCACATTTCGACAGGCTCAATATGACATACTCTTGTCATTCTGAGTCTGCCTTTGGCAGACGAAGAATCTCTGAAGACTCTTCACTTCGTTCCAGAGTGACTGAAAGGATAATCACCGCACCGGACTTCCCTATAATTCCCGTTCAATTCAAAAAGAACAGCGGGAAACCGTAATCAAAATTTCTAAGAACTTGTCGCCAAGATAAAATGAAGCAGGTTAAAATCAAAATTCACTTTGAAAAAATGATACATTGTTAAAAAGTTTTTGCTGAATTTCATTCAAACCAATTAATAAATCTATTTTGACTTTTCTCCTAAAATTGATAAGTTTCTTACGAAGAAAACATGTTTAAAATTGCTGAGTTTGCGGTTCAGTGAACATCCTGATAAAAAAAATTACTCATCTTAAAAACCTGAAAAATAAATCCCTTGTTATCACTACACCTGTTCTATTGGAGGATAAAATTTAATGGGCTGGTTCATAAAATTTATTGATTCCTCTGTTGGTAAAAAGCTTGTTATGGCTTTAACCGGTTTATTCCTGATATCTTTTTTAATCGAGCATCTGGCTGCAAACCTTTTACTTTTTTTAAACGATAACGGAAAAGTTTTTGGAGAATATTCTGAGTTTATGGCAAGCTCTTTAAATATTCCTATAAGATTTGTTGAGATAGGATTATTTATCTGTCTTCTTTATCATTCTTTAAATGGCGTTAGACTTTGGTGGGGCAACAGGAATGCAAGATCAGTTAAATATAAGACGAATAATCCTTCGGAGAACAGCACTTTCTTTTCAAGGTTTATGATACAGGGTGGAACAGTTATTTTTATTTTCCTGGTAATTCATCTGAGAACTTTCTTTTTCCCTTACAGGTTTGGCGATCCTTCCAATACAATGTATGAAGGAGTTGTGGAGGCATTTTCAAATCCATACTATTCCATTTTTTATATACTCGCAATGATATTTTTAGCTTTTCATCTTGTGCATGGATTTCAAAGTTCATTTCAGTCGCTGGGAATAAGGCATAACAAATACACAAGTTTTATTAAAGGATTTGGAATTTGGTTTTCAATTTTACTTTGTGCAGGGTTTGCATCAATACCTTTTTACTTCTTACTTTTTAGAGGATGGAAATGATATGAAACTTGATTCAAAAGTTCCCGCTGGAAAATTAGAAGAAAAATGGACTAATCATAAATTCAATCTTAAGCTTGTTAATCCTGCCAACAAAAGAAAATATAATATTATTGTTATAGGAACAGGGCTTGCCGGTGCTTCTGCTGCCGCATCACTTGCAGAACTCGGATACAATGTTAAAGCATTCTGTTTCCAGGATAGTGCAAGAAGAGCACACAGCATTGCTGCACAGGGGGGAATTAATGCTTCAAAGAATTATCAGAATGATGGTGATAGTGTTTACAGACTTTTCTATGATACAATAAAAGGCGGTGACTACCGTTCACGGGAAGCAAATGTTTACAGGCTTGCAGAACTAAGTGCAAACATTATTGATCAATGTGTTGCACAAGGAGTTCCTTTTGCAAGAGAATATGGCGGCTTGCTTGATAACAGATCTTTCGGCGGCGCACAGGTTTCGAGAACTTTTTATGCAAGAGGACAAACAGGGCAGCAGCTTTTGCTTGGTGCTTACAGTGCTTTAATGCGTCAGGTTGGATTGAAAAATGTTGAAATGTTTCCCCGCCATGAAATGCTTGATGTAGTTGTAATTGATGGGAAAGCAAGGGGAATAATTGCCCGTAATATGATAACAGGTGAAATTGAATCTCACACAGGTGATGCAGTTTTGCTTTGTACCGGAGGTTATGGTAATGCTTATTTTCTTTCTACTAATGCAAAAGGATCTAATGTTACTGCTGCCTGGCGTGCTTACAAAAAAGGGGCACTATTTGCTAACCCATGCTTTACACAGATTCATCCAACTTGCATTCCGGTTACAGGTCATTATCAATCCAAATTAACTTTGATGAGCGAAAGTTTAAGAAATGATGGAAGAGTTTGGGTTCCTAAAAATCCCGGGGATAAAAGAAAACCGGATCAGATTCCTGAAGGAGACAGGGATTATTTCCTGGAAAGAAAATATCCTTCATTTGGAAACCTTGTACCAAGAGATGTTGCTTCACGTAATGCAAAAGAGCAGGTTGATGAAGGCAAAGGTGTCGGTGAAAGAATGAATTCTGTTTATCTTGATTTTGCCGATGCAATTAAAAGGCTTGGTGCAGATGCAATCAGAGATAAGTACGGAAATCTTTTTGATATGTATAAAAGAATTACTGATGAAGATCCATATAAAGTGCCGATGAGAATTTATCCGGCTGTTCATTACACAATGGGCGGGCTCTGGGTTGATTATAACCTGATGACAACTGTTCCCGGACTTTTTGCACTTGGCGAATGTAATTTTTCCGATCACGGTGCAAACAGGCTTGGTGCAAGTGCATTAATGCAGGGTTTGGCCGATGGATATTTTGTTATTCCTTACACAATCGGCGGATATCTTGCAGATCTTAAAAGAGATAAAGTTGATGAGAACCATCCTGCATTTAAAGAAGCTGCAGATAATGTTAAAGAAGGTGTAAAAAAACTTTTATCAATAAATGGAACAAAGACAGTTGATGAATTGCACCGTGAACTTGGACAGGTAATGTGGGATAATGTTGGTATGGCAAGAAATGAAAAAGGTTTAAAAGAAGCTATATCAAAAATTAAAGATATAAGAGAAGAATTCTGGAAGAATGTAAAAGTTCTTGGAGAGAATGAAGAATTAAATCAGTCTCTTGAAAAAGCAGGAAGAGTTGCAGATTTTATCGAGCTTGGTGAGCTGATTGCTAAAGATGCTCTTCACAGGAATGAATCATGCGGAGGACATTTCAGAGAAGAGTACCAGACTGAAGAGAATGAAGCGAAACGTGATGATGAAAATTTTGCTTATGCAGCAGCATGGGAATTTAAAGGAGTTAACGAAGAACCTGAATTGCATAAAGAGCAGCTTGAATTTGAAAATGTTCATTTAACTCAGAGAAGTTACAAATAAGTTCAAGTGCAAGAGCAAGTTCAAGAAAAAGAAAAATTGCTTGAAAAGCATGATTGCATGAAGACATGGTTGCATGTTTTCAAACAATTTATGCAATCATGCAACCAAGCATTCATGCAAGAAAATAATTGAGGTTATTATTAAATGAATCTACACTTAAAAGTCTGGCGGCAGAAAAATAAAACATCACAGGGAAAATTTGTTGATTATGAAGCGAAAGATATCTCCACAGATACTTCTTTCCTTGAGATGCTTGATGTTGTTAATGAAGATTTAATTAAAAAAGGTGAAGAGCCGATTGCATTTGATCACGACTGCCGTGAAGGAATCTGCGGAAGCTGCGGAATGTATATTAATGGTCGTGCGCACGGACCGCAGGTTGGCGCAGCAACCTGCCAGCTTCATATGAGAAGCTTTAAAGATGGCGATACAATTGTAATTGAACCATGGAGAGCAAAAGCTTTTCCTGTTATTAAAAGATTTAATTGTTGACAGAAGTGCATTTGACAGGATAATGGCTGCAGGCGGATTTATTTCTGTTAATACAGGCGGCGCTCCTGATGCAAATGCAATTCCGATTCCTAAAGAAGAGCAGGAATCTGCTATTTGATGCTGCTGCATGTATCGGTTGCGGAGCTTGTGTAGCTGCATGTAAAAATGCATCTGCAATGTTGTTTGTTTCTGCTAAAGTTGCCCACTTTGCAAGACTGCCTCAAGGTAAACCTGAAAGAGAAAAAAGAGTTATGGCAATGGTTGCACAAATGGAGGAGGAAGGTTTTGGTGCCTGCACAAATACCGAAGCCTGCTCTGCCGAATGCCCCAAAGAAATCCCGATGGATGTTATTGCAATGTTGAGAAGAGAATATTTTAGAGCTTTTGTAAAGAGTGAAGAGAAGGTTTAGCTCTATATTGTCATTTCGAATCCCGGCTTCAGTCGGGATGAGAAATCTCCATTCCATCTATTGATTTTAATGTACAAAAACTAGTAATTATAACCAGGAATTAATATTTCTTTTTAGAAAAGGGGTGTTATTATGAAGAAAATTTTTTCTATTGGTTTCTTTCTTTCAATTCTTTTTTCCAGTCCAATTTATACCCAATGGCAAATGATGAACAGCCCGTTAGCAACTCCTGATATTAGAAAAGTTGCCTATCATCCTGATGGATATATTTTTACAATAACTGATGAGAATGAAGTTTTCAGAAGTGATATTAATGGAGAAAATTGGCAAAAAATTTCAACCTTAGATGATGAAGCTACTTCATTAGCAATTAGTTCCCAAGGAATTATTTATGCGGGTACTTATTATGGTTATTTTGCATCATCAGATAATGGTAATGTTTGGGAGGAAAAACAATTGTTCTCAAATTATGGATATATATCAGATATAGAATTTAATTCTTTAGGGGTTATATTCATGAGTCAAGGTGGTTCAGGTTATAATATTACTTATAGTGTCTTCCATTCTACAGATAACGGGATTACTTGGGATAGCAGTTTGGTGGTTGCTCGACCAATCGGATCAATTGCCAAAGATTCGTTTGAGAATTTATATGCAATAGCAAAATTTGGATATATTTATAAATCCACAAACAGCGGATTTGACTGGCAATTTTTATCCTATGTAAATGCTCCTTCTGAGGATTTAGAGATTGATTCTAATAATAATTTCTTTTTAGGTTCAAATGATGGGATTTATAAATCAACGGATTTAGGTTATAGCTGGTCACTAATAAACATTCCCAATTCTTATATTAATAACATTTATATCGACTCTGATAATAATATATATGGTTTTTATTCATTAATTGTTTCATTCCATTTCAATGGGATATATTTTTCTTCTAATGGAGGTGCGAATTGGGAAATCATTGGACTTGGTGGAATTAATTTAATGATTTAATTAGAGCAAATCATACTATTTATTCAGCAACTGAGAAAGGTCTGCAAAAATTATCAAATGCAAACCCTGACTGGCAGTTATGTTTTAAGTATAATGATAGGTTTACTGTTATAAATGATTTAATAGTTCTAACAAATTATAAAATATTAGCAGGCACTGAAGTTGGGTTATATTCTTCATACAATGCGTACTCTTGGGATTCTTCTTTTGTCACCTCAAATATTAATTTAATTAAAGAAGATAATAACGACAATATTTATTTCTCAGCAAATAAATTGTTTCGATCTTCAGATGAAGGAATAATTTGGAATCAATGCGGAGATATTAAAAATGTTAGTAATTTCTTTATAAATGATTCTAATTATATCTATGCTATATCTTCTGAATTTTATGTAGAAATGTCAGCCAATCATGGAGTTTCTTGGGATACTATTGGTGACTTTTTTAATCCATTTTATGGTACTGTTTATGGAATATGTCAGAATTTGGGTGGTAAAATTTTTATTTCAACTCATAATATATTTCTTAATCCATATGCAGTGGAATATAAAAGATTACTAAAAACTGAAAATAATGGATTAAATTGGTCACAGGTTAGAAATGATTTGTTTATAAAGAATATTTATTTCATTAATGATACAATGTATATGGCAGCTTCAAATCAAACTCTTAATTACAATCCAGGCGGTATTTATAAATCCTACGATAATGGCTTTAATATTGTACCATTAAGCAATGGACTTAGCAATTACGATGTTAGGCAGTTAATATTAACTCCTGATGTATTTATTTGTCTTACCGGAAATGGTATTTACCGTTCTTTAGACCAGGGAAATTATTGGGTTCCCCTCGATCTTTCTGGTTTGCTATCAACTCAGATAAATAGAATTTATTATAGCGATAATGGAACTTTATATGCTTGTACAAATAATGGTATCGGTGTTTTTGTTGGTGATCTTCCCGTTGAACTTTTATCTTTCACAGGACAAGCTGAAGGACAAAATGTTATTTTAAATTGGGCTACAGCATCAGAATTAAACAACCACGGTTTTGAGATACAAAGAAAGTTTGGCAATAATGATTGGGTAACTATTGGTTTCAAAGAAGGAAAAGGAACAACTTCTGAGCAAAGTAATTATTCTTACATTGATGATATATCCCGTCTGTCTGCATCAGAAGTTTATTACAGGATAAAGCAGATTGATTTCAATGGATCATTCTCCTACTCTGATGAAATAAAAGTTGGATTGATTCCACTTGAGTATAATTTGTTTCAGAATTACCCCAATCCCTTTAATCCTGTTACGGTTATTAAATATTCTATTGCTGAGAGAACAAAAGTTAATCTTACAGTTTACGATATTCTTGGAAACGAAATAAAAACGCTTGTGAATGAAAATAAAGAACCGGGCTATTATGAGATTAACTTTGAATCTGAGAATTTATCAAGCGGAATTTATTTGTACAGATTAAACACAAATAATTTTGTTTCAATAAAGAAGATGGTGATTATTAAGTAAAAAATTATTCAAAAGTATAAATGATCTTCCAACACTTTGCATTTAATGTTGAACATCCGGTTGAAATGGCGAAATGGTATGTTGATAATTTTGAGATGAAGAAATCAGTTTAAAATAAAAAAGACTCCGCTGTTAACGGAGTCTCTTACTAGAAAAATACTTTACGAATTTCTTTACTAACTTTCTCCCCTAATCCATTCCTGCTCTAATCATTCTTTTCCGGAGTTTCAACAATCGTAAAGCTTCATTTACAGATATCATCGTATATCAAATTTTCAATCAACAAATCATCAGTCAAAATATAATCATCGTTACGCTTGTAAAACTAAATCAATAAGGTTAAGATATAAATAGAACAAATTGCCATTAAGATGTCGAAGTATTACTACACAGGTTCAGGATGAGTGATATTTTAATCAAAAATCACTTTCTTATTATGATGCACGCTTGGTTTGTAATAATTTATGTTACTTGTTAGATTATTTATAACAAATTATATCCATAAGAAAGCAGAAGTCAATGTGGAAAAAATCTTCAGCAAATTATCAGGAAATACAAAATTCTTTAATGATAGTTTTAATTATAACTCTTTTAATTAATTGCAATTTATTTTCTCAATCTGTTCCTTTAAAAATGTACTCAGATATGGAATGGAGATTGGTTGGACCTTTCCGCGGCGGGTGGGGAACTGTATGTGATGGGCTTACTGATTCACTTAATGTTTTTTATTTTGGAGGTGCCGGAGGCGGAGTATGGAAAACTATTGATGCCGGCAATACATGGTTTCCGTTAATGCAGAATGAAACTGCATCTGCTGTTGGAGCTCTTAAAATTGCACCTTCTAACCCAAATATTATTTATGTAGGAACCGGACAGGTTGCCTGGCGTTATGATATTCTTGATGGCGATGGTGTTTACAAATCGGATGATGGTGGTGAATCCTGGAAAAATATTGGTTTAAAAGAAACAAAATATATTGGTAGAATTTTAGTTCATCCTAAAAATCCGGATAGAGTAATTGTTGCAGCATTGGGACAAGTTTTTGGATCAAGTAAAGATAGAGGGATTTATCTTACTAAAGATGGCGGAAAAAGCTGGAAACAGGTTCTGTATGTTAATGATTCAACCGGTGCCGTTGATCTTGCAATGGATCCATCCCGCCCTGAAATTATTTATGCGGCTTTATGGCAAATGAGAATGCATCCCTGGCTTGATTATTATATCCCACAATTCGGAAGACATTCCGGAATTTATAAAAGTGTTGATGGGGGAGAGCACTGGACAAAACTTTCAGGTAATGGCCTGCCGGATGTTCCGCTTGGTAGAATCAGTCTTGCAGCAGCAGATGGAAGTGATGGGAAAATTATTTATGCTGGCATTGATACCGAAGGAAATAAAAAAGGATTATACCATTCATCGAATGGCGGCAAAAGCTGGACATTTGTAAATAATGATGGAGTTTTAGCCGATTCATATTTTGGAAGATTGAATGTTGATCCAAAGAATCCGGCTATTGTTTATGTAATGGGGCAGTCAATCCGTCGGTCAACAGATGGAGGAAAAACTTTTGAAATTTTTCTCGGCGCACCCGGGGGAGATGACTATCATTTTATGTGGATAAACCCTGAGCACCCTAAATATATGATTACTGCTTCCGACCAGGGAACTATTGTCTCAGTTAATGGTGGTGAAACCTGGTCAAACTGGTATAATCAGCCGACAGGTCAGCTTTATCATTTAGCTGCTGATGACAGATTCCCTTACAGGATTTATGCAGGTCAGCAGGATAATGGTACAGTTTCAATTTTAAGCAGAGGTCCCTATGGTGTAATTGAAATGAGAGACTGGCATCCTGTAGGTGCTAATGAGAGAGATTATGATATTCCAAATCCGAATGATCCGGATATGGTTGTTGGCTCAGGGCTTGGTGGAAACCTGAACAGGTTTGATGAAGAAACAAGACAATCTGCTGAAATTTCTCCCTGGCCTTTTTCAAGTTATGCGGAAAAACCAAATACAGTTAAGTACCGTTACTCTTGGATAACACCGATTGCATATTCGCAAACTGGAAAACGTGCTTTATACTTTGGTTCACAATATCTTTTCAGATCAACTGATGATGGAAACAATTGGGATATCATTAGCCCTGATTTAAGCCGAAAGACGACCGATACAATAAATTGTGATAACCCTAATTTAGAGGAAGCCGGCAATTGCGGTTTTGGAGTTATATGGAGTATCGCTCCATCTTATCTTTCTGAAAATGTAATATGGATCGGTACGGATGATGGTTTGATTCGTCTTACTACTGATGAAGGAAAAACTTGGAATAATGTAACCCCACCTGAGATTCCTTTATGGGCACGAATAGATGCCGTTGACCCTTCTCCTTTTTCTATTCACTCAGCTTACGTTGCAGTTAATCTTCACAGGTTAAATAAGTTTAGTCCTTTAATTTTAAAAACAAAAGATGATGGAAAAACCTGGGAAAAAATAATTAATGGTTTACCTGATGATGAATATGTGAATGTTGTTCGTTCGGATATTAAACAGGAAGGATTATTATTTGCAGGTACAAACCGGAGCGTTTATGTTTCATTTAATGATGGTGAATACTGGCAGCCCCTCAGGTTAAACTTTCCAACAACTTCAGTTCGAGATCTTTTGGTTCACGAGAATGATTTGATTGCTGCAACACAGGGAAGGGCAATCTGGATACTTGATGATCTTCGGCCGTTACGTGAAATAAGTGCCGGCATTGTTTCAAACCCTGTTCATCTTTTTCATCCCAGTGATGCATGGAGAATCCGCGGGAATGAAAATCGTGACACTCCCTGGCCTCCTTCAATTGCCGTCGGGCAAAATCCGCCGGATGGAGCAATAATTGATTACTGGCTTAAAGATGATGTAAAGGAAGTTTCTCTTAAAATCTCTGATATGGATGGAAATGTTGTCCGGCAATTTTCGAGCAAAGATGAACCGGAGAAATTAAATGTGTACCGCTATTTTGATAAAAGATGGCTTGGGGCTCAACAGGTTCCTTCTATTAAGTCAGGTATGCACAGGTTCATCTGGGATTTAAGATATAAAAGACCTCCTGCACTTAAATATGAATATTCAATTTCCGGTTTATGGTTAAGAGGAACTCCAATTAATCCGCAGGGACTAATGGTTCTGCCGGGAAATTATTTAGTCACATTAACGGCGGATGGTATAGATTATAAACAACCGTTAACCATAAAAATGGATCCGAGAGTTGAAGTAACTAATGATGAATTAAAAGAGCAACTGAAATTGGCGCAAAATATAATCGGATCTATGGAAGATTTAGATAATGCAAATAAAAAAATAGATCTTCAGTTAAAAGATTCCAGCGGAACTAACCGGGCTGATATTGATTCATTAAAAAAAATGAAAGCTGAAATAATTTCTTTAAGCGATGTTTTTGCAAGCCTGATTAATTCAGTTCAAAGTGCCGATGCAAATCCTACCCAGGGTCAAAAAGAATTATTTGAAGAATATCTTGAAAAGTTAAAAGAGTTGATTAATAAACTGGAGAAAATCAAAAATCTTTAATGAAAGTAATTGATCTTTCAATTCATTGTAATTATTAATTGATCGCCCGTTTTTTCTGTATGAAGAATTGTTAAAGGAGAACTTGCAGGTCCTTTCGTAACCTTTCCATTAAAATCAAACCGGGAACCATGACAGGGGCATACAAACTGGCTGCTTCCTGCATCAATATTACTAACTGTGCAGGATTGGTGAGTACAAACCGATGTTAATCCGTTATAAACATTTTCTGAAGGATGATCTACCAAAACAAATCCTGAAGAAAAATTAACAAGCGCTGCGGTTCCCGTTTTGGCAAGCGGTGATGAAGAACCAATTGTTATTGTAACTTTTCCGTTAGATAAATTTCCCTGGATTGAAGGCAAGGGAGTTGAATTATCAGCCTCCATACCATTATTACAGCTTTCTAAAAGAGGAGTTAAATACGATGGTATAGTAATTAATACAGCACTTTTTATAGTTTTTTTAAAGAAATCCTTCCTGGTAATTTTCATTTAAGTATAATTATTTAAGATTCTTTAAATTGAAAAAAATAGGAGCTTTTTATTAAATACAATTTTATTATCAATATGAGTTTATAAATAAATCAACACATAAAAAATATTTATAATAATTTTTTCTCCAACTAAAGCATTTTTAAAAATTAGTTTTTTTAACCGGGCTAAAATCTATCAATTTTTTTTTGTTGGTTTTATCACCTAAATACTAAAAATTTTTTTTAGTCTATGACATAAATAATAAACTTTTTATCTTAACACTTAAGGTAAAAAATTTATATACTTTTATTTCGTCATTGCAATCCGGTCGTGTCTTAAAAATTTGTTAAGGATGTTAAAAATTATTCTGCTGTAATTATTAGAATTTTTTAAAAGCCAAAATTTGTTAGAAAGGATTTATAATGATTAAAAAAAGAAACCTGTTCACATTCAGAATATTAAATAAATATTCTGAGGTTTTTCTTTCTGTTTCTTTTATTTTTTCACTCATCTTTATTATTGGGTGCGGAGAAAAAAAACCCAGTGGACAATTTTCAATGCCTCCAATGCCGGTTGAAACAGCTATTGTAAAAGAACAAAAAGTTGCCGACCAGTTCGAGGCAGTTGGCACTATTGAGGCAATTGAAGCTATTACCGTAGTATCAGAAATTGATGCTTCGGTTGTAAGCCTTCCATTTGAAGAAGGAGGATTTATAAAAAAGGGAGAATTAATTGCGCAGCTCGATGACTCACAGCTTAAAGGTGAAGTTCTCCGGACGGAAGCTTTATTAACTCAGGCTCAGGCAAGCTATAACAGAATCAAAACTCTTGTTGAACAGAAAGCGGGGACGCAACAATCTCTTGATAATGCAGCAGCAGACTTGAAAGTTGCTCAGGCAAATCTCGAACTTGCAAAAGCACGATTTAATAAAACCAGGATTACTGCTCCTTTTGGCGGAATGCTGGGATCGCGCAGAGTTAGTGTCGGCTCTTTTTTAAGAGCGGGCGGAGTAATAACAGAACTTGCAAATATTGATGAAATCCGTGTAACCCTTTCAGTGCCTGAACGATATCTTTCAGATTTAAAACGAGGTTCAGAAGTAACTGTTTATTCAAGTGCTTTTCCTAATTATAAAGCTAAGGGAAAAATTGCTGTCGTTGAGCCGGTTGTTGATCCTTCAACGCGGACAGCAAGGGTTGTGGTGCGTGTTCCAAATCCTGGTCGCAAATTCCTTCCCGGTATGTCGGCAAATGTATCAGTTGTTTTAAGGGAGCGACCAAAAGCGCTTACAGTACCAAGTGAATCTGTTTTTGCAAGCGGCAATCAGTCATTTGTTTTTATGGTTAAGCCCGATAGTACAGTGGCTCGTGTTGGTGTTACTCTGGGAACTCAATTATCGGATGTTGTTGAAGTTGTAAATGGTTTAAAAGAAGGTGACCAGATTGTCAGTGCAGGTCATCAAAAATTATTTGATGGGGCAAAGGTTATGCCTGTAATGATTAAAGATTCAACTACAGGTAAAGATTCAACTTCGAGATAGTAATGAATTGATTTTTTAATTCATCAAGGATAAGGAAACAGAAAATGAAGATTAGTCAAATATCTGTACAGAGACCGGTTCTTGCAAGTGTAATGAGTCTTGCAATAATACTTTTTGGTATAATTTCATTCATCCGGCTGCCTGTCAGAGAATATCCAGATATTGATTCACCAATAGTTTCTGTTGTTACTTTATACCGGGGTGCAAGCCCGAGTGTTGTTGAAACTGAAATTACAGATCCTCTTGAAGAACAATTTGCAACTCTTGAGGGAGTTAAAACAATGACTTCGTCGAGCCGTGAGGAAGGATCTGTTATTACAATTGAATTTGAATTAGGGCGTGATATAAATGAAGCAGCAAATGATGTTCGTGACCGTGTTTCTCGTATCCGGGGTGTATTACCCCAGGAAATAGATGATCCAATAATTTCAAAAGTTGATGCGAACGCTCAGCCGATATTCTGGCTTGCTCTTCACAGTAAACAATATAATGAACTTGAATTAACGGATATGGCTGACCGTATATTAAAAGAAAGAATTCAAAGGCTGCCGGGGGTTGGTTCAGTTTTTATCGGAGGCGAACGCCGTTATGCAATGCGTGTCTGGCTTGATCCGCTTCGGATGGCTTCGCATGGATTGACCTCTCAGGATATTGAACAGGCAATCCTCAAAGAGAATGCTGAAATACCCGGCGGCAGAGTCGAAGGAGATCTAAGAGAATTTGCTGTTCGAACAAAAGGGGAACTTACAACCCCCGAAGAATTTGGATCTATTATAGTTTCACAAAATGGTAATGATATAGTTCGTTTAAGGGAAGTTGCCGATGTAAATGTTGGTGCAGAAAATGAAAGGACCGCTGCCCGTTATAATGGAGAACCTGCAGTTGGTTTAGGTATTGTTAAACAATCTAAAGCAAGTACAATTGAAGTAGCGGATCAAATTCATAAAGTATTGGAAGAACTTAGACGGCTTCTGCCTCAAGGTATGCAGTTAGAAGTTGCTTATGACAGCTCAACTTTTATTAATGAATCAATTTCTGAAGTTCGACAAACACTGCTGATCGCTATAGGACTGGTAATACTTATTGTACTGGCTTTCCTGAAAAGTTTCCGGGCAACAGTAATTCCATCGCTTGCTATTCCTGTTTCTATTATTGGAGCTTTAAGTGTTGTTTATTTTGCCGGCTTCACTATTAATATTCTTACTCTGCTGGGTTTGGTATTATCGATCGGGTTGGTTGTTGATGATGCCATCGTTATGCTTGAAAATATATACCGGCATATGGAAATGGGGAAAACAAGATGGCAGGCAGCTATTGATGGCAGCAAAGAGATTGGATTTGCAGTTGTTGCTACGACTATTTCTCTCGTTGCAGTATTTGTTCCTCTCGCATTTCTTACTGGAACAGTTGGAAGATTATTTAATGAATTTGGTGTTGCTGTAGCAGTGGCTGTATTAATTTCCGGATTTGTTGCTTTAACATTAACACCGATGGTGTGTTCAAAAATTCTTAAACCATTGCATCATACGGGAACTGGCTGGGCGTCCCGTTCTTTTGATGCCTTCTTTGAATTTCTTAACAGGACATACGAAAGAAGTTTGAGAACAGCTCTCCGGCATAGAGTTTTAACTGTTATTGGCGGCGTCATTCTCATTGCTTTGAGTGTAGTTCTTTTCATTTTATTACCAAGCGAACTTGCACCGATTGAAGATCGGAGTGTAGGTTTTGGTATCGTCATTGCACCTGAAGGTTCTACTCTTGAATACACAGATAAATATGTTAGAGAAATTGAAAAAAGATTGATGGCTCTTCCTGAACGTAAAGCTCTTTTTACTGCTACCGGATTAGGTTTCCAGGGTCCCGGGAATGTTACGAATAGTTTTATGTTTCTGGCATTAAAACCAAAAAGTGAAAGAGATAAAACCCAGCAGCAAATCGTTCAGGAACTTTTCCCTCAGCTTATAACAATTCCGGGTGTTCTGGCATTCGTAATTAATCCTCCGAGTTTGGGCGCACAGTTTAATTCAAGCCCTGTTGATTATGTTTTGCAGGGTGATAATTATGATGAATTGAACCAGGCCGTTGGAATTATGATGAGTGAAGCTTCTAAACTCGGTTACCTGATTAACCTTGATAGTGATTTGCGACTTAATAAACCACAGCTGGATATTAATATTGACCGCGAAAGGGCTTCGGGACTTGGGGTATCCGTGACCGATATCGGCTCTACCCTTGAAACTTTTCTTGGAGGCAGACAGGTTACTAATTTTAAACGCGGTACCAAACAATATGATGTTATACTTCAAACCAAACCGGAGCTCCGTTCTTCCCCCGAAGCAATAAGAAATCTTTATCTTAGGGGAAAGGATGGATTAATACAGTTAGCGAGTGTTGTTAGAGTTGAAAAAACTGTTGCGCCAAAGGAATTGAATCATTATAACAGGATACGCTCAGCAAGAATCTCTGCAAGCTTAATACCCGGAGTAACTCTTGGTAAAGCCCTTCAAGATCTTGACCGCGTTGCTGAAACTAAATTGCCTGCAGGTATCAAAACAGATTACGCAGGACAATCATTGGAATACAGAACATCAAGCTCCAGTCTCTATTTTCTTTTTCTTCTCGCAATTTTATTTATTTACCTGGTATTGTCTGCCCAGTTTGAAAGTTTTGTACATCCATTTACTATATTGCTTACAGTTCCTCTTGCTGTTTTCGGAGCTCTTCTGTTTTTATTTATTTTCGGACAGACACTGAATATATACTCTCAGATTGGTTTGATTATGCTTATTGGTCTTGTAACCAAAAATGCAATTCTTATTGTTGAATTTTCTAATCAGCTTCAGGCAAGAGGCTCATCACTTTATGATGCAGTTATTGAAGCTGCAACAATCCGTTTGAGACCAATACTTATGACTTCCTTTACAACAATTTTTGGAATTCTTCCAATTGCAATTGGTCTTGGTGCAGGAGGAGAATCCAGACGTCCTTTAGGATTAGTTGTTGTTGGAGGATTATTCTTTGCAACTTTTTTAACATTAATAATTGTTCCGGTTGTTTATACTCTTCTTGCACGGTTTACAAAAATTTCTAAAGAGGTTAATCAGCTTGAAAAAGAAGAGAACCTTGAATTAAAACCGGTAACGGTTGAATAATCTGAAATGAAAAATATTTTTTTGTTAAGCGTTTTAATATTTGCTTTAATACCGGCTGTACTTTTGCCGGATGATGAAAGTATGATCCGTGTAATGACTTATAATATCAGGTACGCAGGCGATGAGAAAACAGAAGGAATAAATTCATGGAATAACAGAAAAGAGCTTGTTGCTTTAATTATTAGAAATTACAAAGCTGATATCGTCGGATTACAGGAGGCATTAAAAGTTCAGCTTGATGATTTAACAAGTTTGCTTCCTGAGTTTACTTATCTTGGTGTTGGAAGAGAAGATGGCGCTGAAGGAGGGGAATATTCTGCAATCTTTTATAATAAAAAAAGATTTGAGGTTTTAGAAGATTCTACTATCTGGCTTTCTGAAACTCCTGAGAAACCTTCAAAAGGATGGGATGCTGCTTTTAAAAGAGTTATTACCTGGGCAAAATTTAAAGATAAATTAACCGGAAAAATATTTTTTCACTTCAATACTCATTTTGATCATGTTGGTGAAGTAGCCCGAATGGAAAGCGCCGATCTTTTGAATGATAAAGTTGCTGAGATTGCAGGAAAAACTCCCGCAATAATAACCGGCGATTTAAATTTTAAGCCAGATGCAAAAGCATATAAAATTCTCACAGGGGGCAGAAGAAATTTTTTATTTGATACTCAGAAAATTTCTAAAGTTGATTCATCGGGTTCAAAAATAACATTTAATGATTTCGGAAAATCACTTGAAGCTGGAAATAAAATTGACTATATCTTTATTAAAAATGAAGTTGAAGTGTTAAAACATCAGATTATTGCAGATACATTTAATGGAAGTTATGCATCCGATCATTTTCCTGTATTGGCTGAACTACGGATTAAGTAATTTATTTAAAATAAAAAAGACTCTGCATGGCTATTGTAGGGATTATTTACCCTCATTGTTTGTTATTCGATCGGTATTAAGAGTAGTACAAATAATAAAGCAATGAATGCAGAGTCCTGAAAACCTGGTTTTGATTAATTATTCCATCTCAAAAAAATAATCTCAAAACCCAAGGAGGATGTTCATTAAAGTTTAGAACATAAGAGACTCTGCATCTCCCCGGACACTTCGTTACCGGGACTGTATATTATCAACACAAAAAAACGAAGACCATGCAGAGTCAAAAAATATATGCGGCTTTATGAACCTTCCGTGCAGGTATTACCACAAATCATCTCTCAACTTTTCAATAAAAGAATCATAAAGCCAAAAAGTTCAGAAGTTTATTCAGCTTTTAATTCTATTAAACAAGCTGTATTTTTCATCGTGACTCCAAAAGTTAATTATCAAATCAACCTTCCGAACTGAGTGCAAAGCTAAAGCAAAATAAATACTCCGACAATCGAATAAATTGCTATTTGGTTGTCGAAGTTTTACTACTTGAAGATTAAAGTAAATATAAATACTGTTTTTTCAGCGCTGTATCAATATATTCCTATACCTTTAAACCTTTATTCTTTATATTTCAATTAAACGAAAAAAGAAACTTAAAACCGAAAATGTTTGAAAAAGAGATACAGTTTATTACAGATTTTAATCTGAACAAGATAAAATCATTAAGTTCATCTTTTATATTTGATGAGCTGTTCAGAGTTGAACTTCATCCTGCATTAATAAAATATATTTCCGGCAGAGTTGATTTTCTTATTTACGAAGAAAGAAAAATTCTTCTTGAAAATTCCCGCTTTGATTATTCCGGTACTAAAATAAATGAATATTTTAATCTCATTTCTGATGAAATTAAAAAAACTAAAAAGCTTTTATTCAATGAAGTTGAAGAATATATTAAGAAGGGTGTAATTTTTAATGCAAACTTTTCTGTTCAGCCTAAAGCAACTTTAGTAAATTTAATTTTTAAGAATCAGGATGAAGCAAAGAGCACTGCTGAAATAAAAGTACATTTGAACTTTATTTACTACTATGATTACTTCAAAGAAATCATAAACTCATATATTTCAAAAAAGAAAATTGTCAGCATTGGTAAAGAAGATTTTAAAAACATACTTGATAAAGTGGATAGTGAATTATTAATATCTAAAAGAGAAGATATTATAGCCGATGGAGTAAATTCAATTTCTGATTTTTATAATGATGGGGGAATTACTAAATCTTCAATCCAGCCAGTTTTTATTGAAACGTTTCTCAAAGAAAAAAACCTTACCGAAATAATTGACCAGCTTCGTAAAGAAGTTAAAGATAACAGGAAAAAAATAAGCACAGAAGAATTAAAAAAAATTCTTTTTACAAAACCTGTAATTAAAGAATTGCCGGTTGAACAAAAAGAGATTGAAGAACCTGGTGACGAAGTTAAACCGGAAACTGAGACAATATCTGAAAATGATTTTGAATTGGAAATAAAATCAGAACCAGGAAATATTATTCCTGATCAAAAAAAAGATGTCAATGTGAAAACTGAAAAAGAAATAATTTTTGAGAATGAAACTGAACAGGAAGAGATTATTGAAGAAGAAATTAAACCCGGGAAAATTAATGAGGAAGAAAAAAACAAACCTGCTGAAGATGAAAATATAATAATTGATGATGATAAAGAACCTCAAGAATTAATCCTTGAAGAGGAAATAATTGAAAAAGATGAAAAGAAAATAAGATAAATGAAAATGAGATTGAAAATGAGATTGAAAATGAGATTGAAAATGAGGAATTAATTGAAGAATATGTTCCTCTCATAAAGAATAAAAAGGAGAAGGATCTTTTCAGCTTTTTGAACAGGAAGGAAATTGATAAAATAGTTAGTGTAATTTTTAACGATGATGAAGATGATTTTGCAAATACAATGGAGAAAATATCCGGCTGCAAAGATTATGAACAGGCATCCGAAATTCTTAAAGCAGTTTTCTTTTCCTACCAGGTAAATCCCTACAAAAGAGAAGCAGTAACTCTCACAAATGCTGTCTCAAATTACTTTGACCAGGACATTTAATGTTTATTGATTATGCTGAGATTGAAGTCCATTCCGGAAAAGGGGGAGATGGAGCAGTAACTTTTAGAAGGGAAAAATATGTTCCAAAGGGAGGACCATCAGGCGGGAATGGTGGTGAAGGTGGTAGCGTTATTATTAAGGCTTCGAATAATCTTTCAACTCTTTTAGATTTCCGTTATAAAAAAATTTACAAAGCAGGGAAAGGTAATCCGGGCGGTTCTTCATTAAAAGATGGAAAGAATGGAAGCGACATTGTTATTAAAGTTCCAATTGGAAGTATAATTAAAGATGCAGAAACCGGTAAATTATTATTTGATCTTGATGAGGATGGTAAAGAAATAATTATTGCTAAGGGAGGCAAAGGCGGAAAAGGAAACAGTAATTTTGCAACGCCCACTAACCAGACTCCAAGGTTTGCTGAAGATGGAAAACCCGGTGAAGAAAAAAAATTAATTCTTGAACTTAAACTTATTGCGGATGTTGGATTAGTTGGATTTCCTAATGCTGGTAAGTCTACTCTTATTTCAAAAATATCAGCCGCAAAACCAAAAATTGCTGATTATCCTTTTACAACTCTTGAACCAAATCTTGGGATTGTGCGTTACAAAGAATTTGAAAGTTTTACAGTTGCAGATATTCCCGGAATTATTGAAGGGGCCCATGAAGGAAAAGGACTTGGCTTGAAATTTTTAAGACATATTGAAAGAACAAGAATTCTTTTATTTTTGATTGATATAACATCTGAAGATTACCAGGAAAATTATAATATTCTTTTAAATGAACTTAAGAGTTATAGTAAAAAGCTTGCTTCAAAAACTAAAATTGTTTCTTTATCAAAAGCAGATCTTCTTGATGATAATGAACTGAAAAAAATCAAAAAGAAAAAGATAAAAAATGCAGATTCTCCCTTGCTTACTTTTTCAGCTGTTTCTGGTTACGGTTTACAGGATTTAGTGGATTGTTTATGGAAGGAGCTTAAAAAAGAATCATTGACTGCGAAGGGAAATCAGTAAAAGTATTATAATCAATGGGGTTGTACATTTCGATTTTCTTTTGAAAGTAAGCATAATTGTGTCTATATTTATCATCTTAAATTAAAAAATAAAGGCGGGGTAGCTCAGTAGGTTAGAGCAGTGGAATCATAATCCACGTGTCGGGGGTTCGAATCCCTCCCCCGCTACAGTGAAATAAGGAGAATATAATGTATACATTATTAATAACAATTTGTGCAATAGTTTCAGCTCTCTTAATCATCGTAGTGCTGATGCAGTCCAGCAAAGGTGGCGGGCTTGCAGGAACATTTGGTGGTGCTGGTATGGGAACTGTTTTTGGAACAAGAAGAACTGCTGATTTTTTAAGCAGAGCAACATGGTGGCTTGGAGGTATTCTTGCAGTTGTTACAATTATAACTAATCTTTTCTTTTTGCCGGGTCAATCTTCCAGTGAAGAAATTGAAAGTATAATTCAGAAAAATAAACAGACAGTGCCTCAAAACCCTTCTTTACCACAGCAGAATAATACTCAGCAAAACAAATAACAGATTGCCTTTTTAAAGAGGTTGTCTCAAAAATCTTTTTAATAGTCTTTGCGAGGAGTCTTCGACGAAGCAATCTTTGATTTTTTTGGAAATGAGAGATCACTTCTCCCGCTAAAGCATGATCGTGATGACAAAATATGACTTTTGAGATAGCTTCAGATATTTCTGAGTTCCGATTAATTAATATTACACAGAGATTCAATTATACTGTTTTGAATATCACGGTGTAAACTTGCCCCGCCTTTTGTAAATTCAAAAAAGATAGAAATAATAAGATCATCCCCATTTTCACAAGTAAGGTACCCTGAAATTGAAGAAACTCCATTTAATGTACCTGTCTTACCGTGAAAATTATTTTGGGCAAAAGTTCCAATCATTCTATGTCTAAGAGTTCCATCAACTCCTGCAATACTTAATGAGTTATAGAAATCTTCAAAATTTGCCACATCGAAATACATTTTTTCAAGAAGTCCTGCAATAGCACCAACCGTTACCTGGTCAAATCTGGAAATACCGGAACCATCAACTATTGAAGTACCATTTGAATAAATGCCGTTATCAGAAATATATGTCAATATTGCTTGAGTTGAATAAAAAGCGTTACCTTGTTGTCCGCTTGCAAAGGCACCAATGGTCTTAAATAAACATTCAGCAAGAAAATTATCACTATGCTTGTTAATTGATTTAATTAATTCCCTCAGTTCAACTCCTTTTTCTGATATTAAGAATGCATCATCGGGTGTAATTCCCTCCTCCGCATTAAGATTAACTTCGATTCCTGCCTCCAGAAGTTTTTTCTTAAGCAATGCAGCAGCATTAAGAGGAGGGTTCTCAACACTTACATAGTAATTTCGTATTCTTCCTCTTCTTTTTTGCCGAATAATTTTTCTGTTGTTATCTATTACAAGAGCGGAGATAGGAGGGAGTTTAACATTAGCCACTTCATCAGTTATCCAGTCATCGCGTGTATATATATCATCGAAATAAGAATCATCACCGATAATTCTTCCTGTAATTTTTTTTATCCCTGCATCCTTTAGTTCAGTCACCATTTCATCGAGATCTTCAGATGTAAAAAGTGAATTACCAAATCCTTTTATATACAAATTACCTTCAATGATGCCATCTGAGATACTGTCATCATCACAGAATATTTTTGTATAAAGAATAAAATCTCCACCCATTATGGAGAGAGCAGTACTTGTTGTGAATAATTTTGTGTTGGACGCCGGTATCATTGAAATGGTATGATTTAGAGAATAAATTGTGTCTTCGGTTAACGGGTTATAAATAAGAATGCCCGCTTTTGTTGATGAAGGAAGTTTGGAAAGTATTAAATTAATTTTGTTTATTATTTCATCTTTTGATGAGCTTAAAATTGGAGTAATGATAAGAAATGAGAATAACAAATATTTTACAATCTTCATGGATTTTGTAAATATCTTTCCTTGCAGAGTTTGGATTAATCTATTATAATTTTATTTTAATAACTGATGTGAAAATAGAAATTTTATTTCTATAAATAAAAGTATTTTTCTTAACTACAATAAAAAAAATCTTTATGGCAAAAGAAAAATTACATAAGACACTTCTTAAAGCTTATGAAAATGTTGACTTTCTTAATTCCGCTGATGCAAGAATTTTAAGAATGCTTGCAGAATTCCTTCAGCCTCAAAGCAGGTTCAGGAGAATGAAAATTGTTGACACAATTGTATTCTTCGGTTCGGCAAGATTAATGTCCAGGCGTGACTCTACGAAGGTTTATAATGAATTTAAAACAATAAACCCTAAGGATACAGCAAAACTTGCAGAGGAATTGAGAGCAGCTCAACAGCTTGTTCGGATGTCAAAATATTATGAAGATACAGTTGAACTTTCAAAGAGGTTAACTGAATGGTCGTTAAATCTTAAAACACAGGCGAATAGGTTTATAGTTTGTACTGGAGGTGGTCCCGGAATCATGGAAGCTGCAAATAAAGGAGCCAAGCTCGCAGGTGGATATTCTGTCGGATTAAATATAAGCATTCCTTTCGAACAATATATAAATAAATATGTTTCTCAGGATTTGAGTTTTGAATTTCATTATTTTTTTATGAGGAAATTCTGGTTTGCATATCTTGCCAAAGCTTTAATTGTTTTTCCGGGCGGCTTTGGTACAATGGATGAATTTTTTGAACTCATTACTTTGATTCAAACCGGCAAGATAAAAAAGAAGCTTCTTCTTGTTGTATATGATAAAAAATACTGGAGCAGTATTATTAAATTTTAACGGGCTTGTTGAAGCCGGCGTAATCAGTAAATCAGATTTGAATTTGTTTTCATTCTGCAATACCGTTGATGAAGCTTTTGAATTGATTACTTCACATTTCAAAAAGAATTATCTTGATAAAGAAACTGAGGGGACAGAACCAAGTTTACGTTTAAAATAAAAATGCCTCTTAAATAAGAGGCAGAAAACTACTCCATTTCATCTGTACGGTGAGCCCGTCTTAATGCTTTAAGCTTTTCCATTCTTTTTTTTACAGATGGCTTTACAAAGAATGTTCTCTTTTTAAATTCTTTCAGAACTCCGGATCTCTCATATTTCTTTTTGAATCTTCTAAGAGCTTTGTCAATGGATTCATTTTCGCCGACTGATATACCAACCAAGTAATTTCACCTCGCTTTTATTTGGTTTTTAAGTTAATGATTCAATTAATTTTTTATGACCAGATTTTTGAAATTCTACCGTAATGGATTTTTGTCCGTTTGATAGAAAATCTTTTCCAACAACTTTTCCAAAATCATCCCAGTTCTGATGATAAATTGACTGACCAATCTCAAAAGATTTTTGTGGAGAGTAAGTTATACATTCTCCATTTTCTATTCCTTCAAGAGAAACTTTTGTTTCCTTAACATCTTCAAGAAGATCAATTATCATTGTATGCTTGCATTTTTTGCACTTAGCCCATCTCTTGTTTTCACTACCGGTAACTTCACCGGCTAATTCCATTTTTCTAAGAGCGTTGCAAAAACTACAGTAAGCTTCAACATTTTTTATTCTAGCCATTTACACACCTTATTTTTCAATTCAAACCTTTAAATATATCGAAATAACGCCGGATAATCAAGAATAAATGCAGTACTAATTATTCTTTATTGGTTTGGAAACCAGCACCGGAATTTTGGACAATCTAATAACTTTTTCTGCAACACTTCCAAGTAAAGTATGCATTAAACCTGTCCTACCATGTGTAGCAATCACTATTAAATCTATTTTAGTTTTTTCAGAATATTTTAATATTTCCTCAAAATCAATACCTTTTCGGATTACCGATACTATTTCAATATTCCTGTTCTTTCCAATTTTTTTAACAGCGTTTTCAAGTTTTTTTTGAGCGTCCTCATCAATAGTTTTAATTATTTTTTCTTCGGAAAGATCAAGGGAATGGATTGTGAGAATAGGAGGAGTTTTTTCAAGAACATGAAGTATATGAAGTTTCGCAGAATATTGTTCTGCGAAGTTAACTGCATATTCTCCAACTGATAATGATAAAGCGCTGAAATCTGTTGGCATTAATATATTTTTTATTTTTATCATATACCCTCTTCAGGTTTTATTTTTAAAACTTTTTACAGCTAATAATACTAACAGAACTTTGAGTTAATTTAATAATTTTATCTTTGGTAAGATAGTATCCTTAAGTTTAAAAAAATTTGAAATGGTTTGATTTTTCTGATAATCTTTTTTCTTATTCTTTCAGGAGCGGGATGAATCTTCATGCTTTCACTAATAATTGATTTCATAAAAAACTGAAGTTTATAATCAAAATTAATATTCCTGTCATTTTCAATAAGTTTTTTAATATCATTAACATCATTCGGTTGGTCAAGTTCGTTATCCACAAAAGCCGTAATTTTTTTATTAATTTCTTTTGTTTCCAAGTTATGTCAATCCTTAAAATTTTTTCCTCTTATATAAGCGACTAAAAAGAATCCTTCTTGCACGGCTCAATCTTAGTTTTACAACCTCAACAGGAACATCAACAAAATCAGATATTTCTTCATAGCTGAATTTTTCAATATCACAAAGAATTATGACAATCTTAAAATCTTCAGGAAGGGCTTCAAGAGCTTCTGAAACTTCATCATCGGGAAGCAGGTTGATTTTTTTTTCTAAAAGTGAATTCCCATTATCGGTTCTAATCTTTTCCAAAAATTTCTCAACCTCATCAAGCTGTGGTTTAGTTAATTGTTTAACTTCTTTGCTGTAAGAATTGTAGTAAGCATTTCTCATAATTCTGAACAACCACATTTTTAAGTCAGTTTCTTTATCTAACTTCTCATAAAACCAAAAAGCTTTTGCATAAGTTTCTTTTAAAAGTTTGGTTGCAGTTCTCTTATTCCCAGTCATTCTTAATGCGAAATTATATAAGATATCAATATGAGGAATGCCTGACTTTTCAAATTCAGAAAACAGTTTAGATTTTTCGAAGGTTCCTAAAATAACTGGGGAGAACATTTTTTACTTTTGGATTTTCATTTAATTATCAAAGCATTCCCATTCTTTAATTCCGGTTTAAGCGGATCAATCATAAAACCATTAATCACTACAAATTTAATCTCATTCTCTTTTTTAATAATCAAATTTGCTTTGCCGCCGGGCTTAATAACCGAAGATTCATCTTCTGCTGTTTTAATAAAAATATTTACGGGTAGTTTTGTAAAATCCTCTGTTACTTTCCCAGTTAATACTATATTTGTATATCCTTCTTTATAGAGTTTTACGAAATCAAGTTTTTCAATTTCTTTTAATGAGTTGAATGGCTTCGGATAAGTTTTTCCAACTGATACTTCCATACCCTCTAAATTATATTCATCATATCCGTAAAATACTGAGAGATCACCTACATCTTCTATTGAAGATTTTAAATAAAAATCTTTTGCTTTATTATAATTTTCTTCTTCCCTATTAATGCCGATATCAATTGTATATTCAAAACCAGAATTTTTATATTTTAAATTTCTTAAAAGAAGGTCCATAATAAATTTTTCATTAAATGGAATTTTCTCATAGGAAGCCGGATCTTCTTCTTTATAAGTTTCTTCTGCTATACTTTTAAATGAATAAAGAAGAGAAAGAAAGTTCATTCTTCTAATCAACTGTTTTTCAGGATCATTTTTATATCCGCCAGACTCAATAAGGATTGTACTTGTTCCTTTTTTTTGAAAATTATCTCCGAAAGCTCTTGGTTCAAAATCATCGCTGTATTTGGCAATTTGTCCGGGAATAAAGTTGGAGATGTTTTTATAAATCCCAGAGATTAATTTTATTGCATTTTCTCTAACCGGTGAAACACTTTTTTCATAATTTGTTACCGGCGCAAGAAAAGATAAAGTTGCAGGGCTGGAGCTATTACCAACCGAATATCTTGTGCTTTGATCATGAAGATTAAATCCAAAATTTGCATTAAGGCTGTCAAATACGCTCATTAAAAGTTTGCCTTCCGGTGTTTGTTCTCTAACCGCATCACGGTTTATATCTATTTCAAAAATATTTCTTCTTTGATAGACCTCTGCTCCATCAGGATTAACCATTGGCATAAAATATATTGTAAGCTTATTGTGAATCAAATTTCTGAAATCATTAAATGAATCATCTGCCTGCAGGAAATTGAATATATCAAAAAGAGCCATGGTTGCAGTGGGTTCATCCCCATGCATTTGAGACCATAAAAAAACTTTGATCGGTCCTTCACCCCAGCTTATTAAATAAATTTCTCTTTTCTCTGCAGATTCACCGGCTTTCTTAACCTTAAAAAATTTTTTATTTTCTAACTCAGTTATGAGAGGTTTGATATCCGAATGTTTAAACCTGCGATGGATTAAAGTTTTTTCCTTGTAACTGGAATATTGATTGTCGAGTGATTTTAAAAAATCAAGATCCTGTGCGTAGGTTATCATAGGAAATATTATTATTAATTTTAGAATAAATTTAAGCATAACATATATAAGAATTATTTGAATCTTAATTTATTTACTTAAGTTTTCGAATGCAAAGGAGATAACAAGTTGACAACCACAACAATTAAAATTGGCGCCTCAGCTTCAGACTTTAATCTTCCTGCCGTTGATGGGAAAGAATATTCTTTATCATCATTTAAAGAGAGTATTGCGCTTGTAGTTATTTTCAGCTGCAATCATTGTCCTTATGTTCAGGCTTATGAAGAGAGAATGATTGAGCTTCAAAAAGAATATAAAGACAAAGGTGTTTCTGTTATTTCAATTAATTCTAATGATATAACAAATTATCCCGATGATTCTTTTGAGCATATGATTGAAAGAGCAAAAAAGAAAGGTTTTAATTTTCCTTATCTTCGGGATGAAGAACAAATTACAGCTTCGGCATACGGAGCTTCCCATACACCTGAAGTATTTCTGTTTAATAAAGAGCGTAAATTAGTTTATTCCGGTAAGATTGATGATAACTGGCAGGAACCTGAGAAAGTTAGAAATCAATATTTAAAAAATGCAATTGATGAGCTGCTTGAAGGAAAAGAAATTTCTGTCCCGGAAACTTTTTCAATTGGATGTACTATTAAGTGGAAAGCTTAGCTGGTAAGGTATCGTAGGATTCCAATATCTTCCAGATCATCAATTAATGCCAGCGGATTATGCGATATGCTGAAACAATAAATTGGAAAAAGCTGCGAGAATGTTTTTATTATTTCTGAAATTAAATCCTGTGTATAAATTATTTCAGAATTTTTACGTAATTCTTTTTGTAATAGAAAAAATTTTATTCGTGCCATCCTGTTAAATTCTTTTTCGATATCAAAATTTTTAGAAATTAACTCCGCTTCTTTTTTCATTTCATAAAAATCAAATTTATTGTTAAGATCAAATCGTTTAAAAATTTCAAGAAGCTCAACTTTATGTCCGGGTAAATTTTTGTTAAAGTATAATTCATTCCCAAGTGTATTGTTAATAAATAAACCGTATTCAATTCCTTTTTGATCAATGTATATATAAAACTCGCTGTCTTTCTTAAATCTTCTAAAGTGAATTAGAAAATATGTACGATAAGGATCCTTTTCCGGAAAACGTGCATCTTTATTAATCCGCAGCATTGTTTTATCAAATTTTGGTTCTGTATTTATTTCTGGTTCAAGTTGATTAAAGAATGGAGCGAGACTATTGATAAGAGTTTTAGCAGTGTTTACAATAGAATTATTATATCTTTCTCTGTTTTGATCGAACCAGGCGAGGGAATTGTTTTCTGAAAGTTCAGCAAAAAATTTAAAGCTTTCTTTGCTGAACCCGTTAAATGAAGGTAAATCTGAAATCAATACATGAACCCTAGATTTATTGTAAGATAAAACCCGCCAATATCCTTTCTAAATTTTCCTTCCAGGCTTTCAACCCCCTTGTCAAAGAAATGTACTATATAATATCTTAAATTTATTCCGAGCAAACTTGATTTGTCCAATCCAAAGTTAGCTCCAAACCCGACATAACCGCCAGCCGTAAACTTTGTTTGTGCATAGCCAAAGGCATTAAAGAATTCTCTTTCATAAGGAGTTGTAATTACCATTGCAGGACCAACACCTGCATTTATATACGGACGTAAATTATCATAAATTAATTTCTCAAATAACCTGTACTGGAGCCCAAAGTTAAAAGGAATTAAGAACACTCTGTTCTTTTTACCTAAAACGGGAACCGGATTTCCAAAATAATCGTAGTATTGAAATTCATTATCATCTTTAATTTCTGAAATTGAAAAATCGGCAAAGCCGGTAAAAAAATTATTAAATTGCCTTCTGTAAAAACCTCCGAAACCAACACCTCCCTCACCAAACATAATATCGAGTCCCAATGCGTTATCTGGAAATACCTCAGGTTCCTTTTCCGGTGCAAGTTCACCGATTTCCTGCGCATTTACTATTAAGAAAGGAATTAGTAATATTGCGATTAATATCAGCTTTTTCATAAAAAATACTTATTTGTTGTTTTTAATATAATCAACATAAAGTTAAATTCAAGAACTTTTTAAATCGTTATAATTTATGTATGCTTCAGTTGACAAGCCGGCTTTTTGGGATGAACAATATAAGTTTAATCAAACTAATTGGGATACAAAAAGTGTAAATCCTGTTTTAACAGAGCTTTTAGAAGATAACAGGTTTTTAAAGCCGGGAAAAATTCTTGTTGTTGGATGTGGTAAAGGATACGATGCTGTGTTTGTGGCTGAAAAAGGATGCCAGGTAACAGCAATAGATTTTTCTTCAACCGCCATTAATTATGCTAAAGAACTTGCATTGCAAAAAGGTGTTAATATTGAATTTCTTGTAGAAGATATTTTTACTCTTAAAGATGTTTACTCTGAAAAATTTGATTTCGTTTATGAATACACAACTTATTGTGCTATTAATCCGGAGCGAAGAAATGAATTTGCTAAAAAGATTTCATCACTTATTAAAAAGGGCGGAAGATTAATTTCTGTTTTGTTCCCGGTTGATAAAAGAGAAGGCGGCCCACCGTTTAGTATTGATGTGCATGAGTTTTATAAAAATTTTTCACAATTCCTTCAACTTGAATTTTCTTCTAAAGAAATAAATTCAATAAAACCCAGAAAAGGGAAAGAAATCCTTCAGGTTTATTTTAAGAAGTAAAAAAAATGCAATATTGCATATATTCCATATGATTCTTACCAAAAGCCTTGAAAAATCAGTTGATCTTGATTTTGAAATTGATAGAATAATTAAATCAAACCAGCTTGAAAAATTTCTTCTGATAGTTCCGACTAACAGGAAAAGCAGGAATTTAAAAAAAGAAATTATATCGCTTTCATCATTAGGTGCAGTTTCCACAATTAATGTTGAAACCCTTGGAACCTTTTCAACTAAAATATTTTATGGTGATACTAAAACTTCAGCAGGTATTTTAAGTGAATCTGCATCTGCTGTTCTGTTGAGACAAAGTTTTCAGGAAGTAAAAACCAAATACTTCTCGAATTATTCAGGAGAAATTCCTTCCGGAACTCTGGAAAGAATAAGGAATGTTATATCTGAATATAAAAGACAAGGAATTACTCCCGAAATATTAAAAGCTGAAAGCAGAAACTTAAAATCTTCTGAGAAATTAAAAGCAGAAGATATTTCCGGTATTTATTCAAGTTACCAGGAAAAAATTAAGCAACTTAATGTTTTTGAAATTGGAGATATTTATTCAGCCATCAAAAATAATTCTCCGTTTGAATTTACAGAAAAATTCAGGGAGCTTTATCCTGAAGTTGACCTCATTATTATTAATGGATTTGATGAATTCACTTCTCCTGAAATTGAAATTATAGATCTAATTTCTTTTATAAGTAACAGCAGACTTTATCTCACCTTCGATTATTACAAGTTTAACCCTTTAATCTTTTCTCATCTCAAAAAATGTTATTCAAAACTTACCAATAAAAAATTCAGAGAGATTGATGATCTTTCAAGTGCCAGTTTGAATAAATTCAGGGTTCTGGTAAGGGAAAATTTATTCAATAAAAAACCCGGTTTACAGGAACTGAATAATTCTTTTGAAGACAGGCTGACTCTTATCTCTGCAAAAAACCGTGAAACTGAAATTGAGCTGGTTGCTAAGCAGATAAAAGAATTGATAACCAGAATGAATGTGGAGCCTCATAAGATTTGTGTTGCTTTTAACCTGATTCAAAAATATTCTCCGGTTATTAGAGATATTTTCCCTCTTTATGGTTTGCCTTTTAATTTAACAGACAGGTATAATCTAAGCAATTCTTCTCCTGTAACTGCGTTAATAAATTTTCTTGAAATTCTTGAGAATGATTATTTCTACAAAAATATTTTCAGAGCTTTAAGCAGTGGGTATATAAACATAAATGGTGTTGATCTTTCAAGTCTTTTAAGAGCATCTAAAGAATTAAAAATTCTTTCCGGCTACGGAAGATGGACATCGGCGCTAAATGATGCTTTGTCTCATAAAATTGAGGAAGATTCATTTAACAGGTTTGCAAATAAAAAAGAATCTTTTACTAAAGCTTTAAACTCTCTCAAGGTACTTAATGAATATCTGAAATATTTTAACAGAAAGATGATAATAAAAGAATTTGTCGAAAATTTTCTTAATCTGTTATTTAAACTTAATATTCCGTCCAATCTTGTAAATGAAGGAAATAGTGAAAACTTTCTTCCCTTTGGTCTTGTTGAAAAAAATATAAAAGCAGTAAATAATTTTATTGAAATAATTAGTGAAGTTTTTGCTTTACTTGAAAAGGAATTTGGCAAGACACAAAAATTCAATTTAAAATTCTTTCTGAACCAAATTAGAACTGCTGTTATGTCAGCAAGATTTAATATAAAAGAAAAACCCGGATATGGTATACAGGTTACAACATTAAATGAAATTCGCGGACTTGAATTTGATTACCTTTTTATTTGCGGAATGTGCGATGGCGATTTACCAACAAGGTATTTACCCGAAATATTTCTTTCGGGTTCTTATGCAAGATTAGAAGAAAATCATCAGACAGAGGAGAGGTATCATTTTTATCAATCCTTGTGTTCCTGGAAAAAAGGCTTATACTTTTCTTTTCCTTTAAGTGAAGAACGAAAAGAACTCGTTCAATCAAATTTCTTAGGTGAATTTAGAAATCTTTTTTCTGTAATAGAGAAATCAGAAAATGGATTTTGCAAATGTTATTTATTCAAAGGAAGAATTATTAAAGATTGCCGGTGAGATTGATATTTCAATATTAAAAGAAAAGTATAATGGGAAAATTTCTTTAAATACCGATGAGATTGAATTTGCAAAGAATATAAGCAATTTAAGAAAGAATGATATTCTCGGTGATACACCTTTTGCAGGAGATATTTATGAATCATTAAATGAAGAAGATAAAGATTGGTTAAAGGATTTAAAATCCAGACCATATTCAATTTCACAACTTGAAACTTATGCTAAATGCCCTTACAAATATTTTGCAGAAAGAATCCTTAAGCTTGAAGAGATTGAGGAACCTACCGAAGAAGTTGAAGCACTTGAAATGGGCAGTGTGCTTCATAATATTTTTTATGAGTTCTATAAAGAATTAAAAGATATGGGAATAATTCTTTATGGATGCTCTGAAAATGAATTTAAAAAAGCACAGGATTTACTTTTTTCTATAGCTGAAAAAAAAATAAGCGAAGCAAATTTTAAATCACCATTAAGTTTTTATGAAAAAGAAAAAATCCTTGGACTAAATAATCGAAAGGAAAAATCTATTCTTTTTGAATTTCTTAAACAGGAACGGTTAAACAGCGAGGGGTTTATTCCTGAATTTCTTGAGGTAGGTTTTGGCAAAGTTGTTGACAACGAAAATTTACCCGAGTCAATAAAAAATTTAAAAGCCAAAGGAGTTTTAATTAGGGGGAAAATAGACAGGATTGATCTGAACTCAGATTCTAATGAATTCAAAGTAATTGATTATAAACTTGGCGGCAGAAAACCCGCAAGTGATGATCTTAAGAGCGGAATTTCTCTTCAACTTCCTCTGTATATGTATGCTGCTAAAGAGCTGATAAAAGCTCAATTAAAAAAGGATTACCAGGAAGTCGGAGCCGCGATTTATTCGCTAAAATATAAAGATAAGAATTTTGGAAGGTTACCAGTTAAAGATTTATCCTCTGATAAAAGAACTACGAAGGAAATAATTGATATTTGTCTCCACTCAGTTGAGAAATATGTTGAATTGATTAGTTCAGGCAAGTTTCACTTAACACAATTGCAAGATAGGGAAGGTAAGGTGTGTGGTTTCTGCGGCTTCAGATCAATATGTAGAATTGAAGAAATAAATTGATTCATGTTGAAATAATAGGGATAAATCTGCCTACCATGCTTCATTTATTTTTTCCCAAATAGATTTTTTGGTTGTGCCTTTTAGCAAAAGAAATTATTTTTCATTCAAAGTATTTACTAAATATTAAATCTAGGAGCTTTCATGAAAAAAGGTACTACCGCTGTTCATTTCCAGTCAAAGTTTTCGATTTTTGTTTTTACTCTTATTTTTTTTACTCTAGGAATATTTAATTCCTATGCACAAAATAATACAAGAGCAATTTGGCAGGATGTAAATGAGAGTTCTATTACTGATAATCAAAACAGACAAATTGTTCCTCAGCAATACAGATCTCTTTCTTTAAATATTCCTCAGTTAAAAATATTGTTAAGCAAAGCCCCAATGGAATTTTCTTTGGGTATTGGAACACCATCGGTGAATTTCGAAATGCCTCTTCCTGATGGCAGGTTTGCAAATTTTAATATTCTTGAGTCCCCAATTATGGAACCGGAGCTGGCTGCAAAATATCCAGAGTTAAAAACTTATATTGGTTATGGATTAACAGAAGGAATATTTAATGTTAGATTTGACTTAACTCCAATTGGTTTTCACGCTATGATTCGCACCATAGATGGAGATGTTTTTATTGACCCTTACAGCAATGGAAATATTATTAATTATATAAGTTATTATAAGAAAGATTACCAGCCATTAGTAGGTAATCCATTTATATGTGAAGGTCCGGTTATTGATGAAGAAATTGCTCAGGAGATAAGAAATATAGTTTCTAACGGAGTTGAACATAGGATAGGAGAACAATTAAGAACCTATCGGCTTGCTCTAGCTGCAACAGGTGAATATACTGCATACCATGGTGGAACGGTAGCTGCCGGAATGAATGCTGTGGTTGTTGCAATGAACAGGGTTAACCAGGTTTATGAAAATGAAGTTTCTGTCAGGATGGTTTTAATAGCAAATAATGATACACTGATTTATACAAATGCTTCAACAGATCCTTATACGAACACTAATGGTTCTGCAATGCTTACGCAGAATCAAACTACAATTGATGGAATTATTGGAACGGCTAATTATGATATCGGACATGTTTTTAGTACGGGTGGCGGCGGTATTGCCGGTTTAGGTGTTGTTTGCAGAGCCGGTCAAAAAGCAAGAGGGGTTACTGGTCTTCCGACTCCTATCGGAGATCCTTTTTATATTGATTATGTAGCCCACGAAATGGGTCATCAGTTTGGAGGTAATCATACATTTAACAGCGTTACAAGTAACTGCGGTGGTGGAAACAGAAATGCTTCTACTGCATACGAACCAGGCAGTGGCTCCTCTGTTATGGCGTATGCAGGAATTTGCGGTGCCGATGATCTTCAGCCCCATAGTGATGCTTATTTTCATGGAATAAGCATAGATGAAATTGTTGCTTATACAACCTCAAGTTTTGGAAGTACTTGTCCTGTTATTACAGCAACCGGAAATGGTGCTCCTGTTGTAAGTATTCCAACAGGCGGATTTACAATACCTATTAATACACCGTTTACGCTAACAGGATCAGCAACAGATCCAGATAGTGATCCATTAACATATTGCTGGGAAGAGTTTGATCTTGGTCCGGCTGGCACGTGGAATAACCCTTCCGGTAATGCACCTATTTTCAGGAGTTTTAATCCTGTTTCAACACCGACAAGATTATTTCCAAAATTGACCAACATTATTAATAATACACAAACGGTTGGTGAAATACTTCCAAGTTATTCAAGAAACCTTGCATTCAGACTTACTGCAAGAGATAATAGAGCAGGTGGTGGTGGAGTGGGGAAAAGTTCTAATCTTGCTTTTAGTGTTACCAGTACAGCAGGCCCTTTCCTTGTTACTTCACCGAATACAGCTGTTAATTGGCCAGCAATGTCAAATCAAACAATTACCTGGAATGTTGCCAATACAAATGTAACTCCAGTGAATTGTGCTTTGGTAAATATTCTTCTTTCAACTGATGGCGGTCAAACGTTCCCAATAACAATTGTATCTAATACACCAAATGATGGTTCTGAAAATGTACTTATTCCTGCAAATCAAACTACTACAGCAAGGATTGAAGTTCAGGCAGCAGATAATATTTTCTTCGATATGTCGAATACAAATTTTATTATCGGGCCGGCAGTACCTGTTGAACTGGCAACATTTAATTCATTCGTAAAAAATAGTACTGTTACTCTAAGCTGGATAACAGCATCTGAATTAAATACAAACGGTTTTGATGTTCAGAGATCGGCTTCACAGGAAGGTAATACTGCCGGTGAATGGAAATCAATTAGTTTTATTAACGGAAAAGGAACTACAACCGAATCCAATTTTTATTCATATTCTGATGGTGGATTACAACCGGGTAATTATTTCTACAGATTAAAAATTATAGACAATGATGGTTCGTTTGAGTACAGCAATACAATTAATGTTAATGTGGAATCACCTGCAGTTTATTCTCTTAATCAGAATTATCCTAATCCATTTAACCCAAGTACATCTATTCAATATCAGCTTCCTGAAAAAGGATTTGTAACATTGAAGGTTTATGATGCCCTTGGTGTTGAAGTTGCAGATCTTGTTAATGAAGAAAAAGAAGCAGGAATTTATCACATTACATTCGATGCTTCATCCTTAACTACAGGCGTTTATTTTTATACTTTGCACGCTGGAAGTTTTTTAAAGACTAATAAAATGGTTTTATTGAAGTAATAGTAAAACCTGTCCTTTTAAGGATAGTTTTTATTTCAGGAAGAATATTTACACTGAAACCCCGTTTAATTGCGGGGTTTTCTTTTGCGATAAATATTTCTTGACAACTAAAACTAAAATCTTTAATTTTTCATTAGTCCCGCAAAGCGGGATAATTTTTTTTATACTTTTTCATTCAATAATCAGGTAGAAAATGTCAGACCAGGGATTTGTTTATTTAACCAGAGAGCGGCTAATTGAACTGGAGAAAGAACTTCAGGATTTAAAAACAAACGGAAGAAAAGAAATTGCAAGTAAAATTGCTGAAGCCAGAGCTCATGGAGATCTCTCTGAGAATGCTGAGTATGATGCCGCTAAGGAGGAACAAGGTTTGTTTGAACTGAAGATTAGTAAGCTTGAAAATGTTTTAGCGCGCGTTAGAATAATTGATACGACTCACCTCCCGGAAGGAGAAGTTCACATTCTGTCTGAAGTAAAAATAAAAAATTTAAAGACAAACAAAGTATTTGATTACACTCTTGTCTCTCCTGAGGAAGCAGACTTTCAAGCTGGAAAGATTTCAATAACTTCGCCTGTTGGTCAGAGTTTGTTGGGGAAGAAAGTTGGAGATAAGGTTAAAGTTAAAGCTCCTGCTGGTATTTTAGATTTTGAAATCCTCGAAATAAAATAATCTGTAAACTTTATAAAAATTGTCAGACGAATCATATATAAAATTAGCTTTAGAAATTGCAAAAAAAGGCGACGGAAAGGTCAGTCCCAACCCTCTTGTTGGGTGCATTATTGTAAAGAATGATAGAATTCTTGGTGCTGGTTTTCATGAGAAATATGGAAGTAAACATGCAGAGGTTAATGCAATTGAAAAGACCGGCAATAATGCTGAAGGAGCGGTGCTTTACACTAACCTTGAACCATGCAGTCATTATGGTAAAACTCCTCCTTGTGTTGATCTTATTATAGCAAATAAAATTAAAAAAGTTGTAATAGGCACTCTTGATATGAATCCGGCGATTAGCGGCAAAGGAGTAAAGAAATTAAAGGCTGCCGGAATTGAAGTTAAGGTTGGAGTTCTTGAAAATGAATGTATTGCACTGAATAAATTTTTCTTTAAATATATTACAAAAAAATTACCTTATGTTACTTTGAAAGCTGCACAAACAATTGATGGAAAAATAGCTGATAAAAATGGAGAATCATCTTGGATTTCTTCTGTGCCTTCCAGGAAATTTGTACATAATTTAAGGGCAAGATATGATGCGGTTTTAGTTGGAGCCGGCACTGTGGAGAAAGATGATCCAAAATTAACTGTTAGACTTACTGAAGGGAGAAATCCTAAAAGAATTATACTTGATCCTAACTTGAGTTTAAAACTGAATCATAAAATTTTTGCAAGAAATTCTGATAAAAACCTTTTTGTAATTACTTCAAAGAAAAGTATTGGAAAGAAAAGAAGAATAAACAAATTAAATTCTCTCGGGGTAACCATTCTTTTTGCCAAAGAAGAAAGAGAAGACAGAATAAATCTTAAAAGTGCTCTGAAAGAATTACAAAAAGCCGGTATCGCCTCTGTACTCGTAGAAGGAGGCAGCCAGGTGTTTACTTCTTTTATTAAAGAGAATCTGTTTGATGATATTATTACCTTCATCAGCCCAAAAATTCTTGGCTGCGGAATTCCATTAGTTGGTAACTTGGGAATAAAACAGCTTCAGAAATCTTTAAAGATGAAAATTAATAATGTGGAAAAAATTGGTGATGATGTATTGGTTGAATTTCATAAATAAAATATTTTTGTTTAATTCTTAAAACTGAAAGGGGAAAAATGTTTACAGGACTTGTTGAAGAAACCGGGAAATTAAAAAACAAATTAAAAACCGGTAATGGATTTCAGCTTTCTTTTACTGCTGAAAAAGTTTTTGATGATCTTGAAGTTGGAAGCAGCATAAGTGTTAATGGCTGCTGTCTCACCGTGGTTAAGATAGAAGGGAATACATTTTCTGTTGATACGATTGAGGAGACATTGAAAAAAACAAATCTTGGTTCACTTGAAATAGGTAACAGGGTTAATCTTGAAAGACCACTAAAATCAGATGCGAGGCTTGGAGGTCATTTTGTACTTGGACATGTTGATACAACCGGAACTGTAATTGGAATTGAGGAACTTTCCAACAGCCATTTCATGAAAATTAGTTTCCCGGATGATTTTAAAAAATATCTGATCTATGTTGGTTCGATCTCAATTGATGGTGTTAGTATGACGGTAGCTCAGCTTGAGGGAAACTGGTTTGGTGTTGGGATAATTCCGTTTACTTGGCAGGAAACCGTTTTCTCTGATAAAAAGCTTGGAGATAAGGTTAATCTTGAATTTGATGTGCTCGGAAAATATGTTGAGAGAATAATGGAAGGTAAGAAAGACGATATCCCGGCTTGAATGTAATGAAAAAGATTGAACAAAAAGTTCTTAAATTTATTGATGAAAAAAATCTGCTAAAAAAAAATGATAAGGTGCTTGTTGGATTAAGCGGAGGACCTGATTCAGTTTTTCTTCTTCACTTCTTAAAAAAGTATTCACTGAAGTTAAAAATATCTTTTGGGGCACTGCATATAAATCATCTTTTAAGAGGAAAAGAAGCTGATAAAGATGAGTTGTTCTGTATGGAATTGTGTAAAGAATTATCCGTTAAATTTTATGAGGTAAAAAAAAATATTAAAGAGATAGCTTCTAAAAATAAAATATCTTTAGAAGAAGCCGGAAGGAAAATTCGTTACGAAGAATATGATAAGATTTTGTTAAAAGAAGGATATAACAAAGTAGCTACTGCTCATAATGCAGATGAGAATGCAGAAACAGTACTTCTCAATTTAATTAAAGGTTCAGGAATACAAGGATTATCAGGCATTCCTGTGTTAAGAAACAATATTATAAGGCCAATTTTAGTTTTGACGAAACAGGAAATAATTGATTACCTGGATTATTATAAATTAAAATATAGAACCGATCTTTCTAATTTTAGCAGCGATGCTGAAAGAAATTTTCTTCGCAACCAGGTTATTCCTTTAATTAAAAAACGATTAAACCCGTCTCTCCCCAATACGCTGTTAAAATCTTCAGAGGTTTTCAGGAATATTAATAATATCTTTAAGAAGAAAATTGATGAAGCTTCAAAAAAACTTATTTCTAAAAATGAGGAGCATTTAAGTATATCCTTAACAGGATTAAATAAAATCGAGAGTGAACTTAGGAGCGAAATTATTCGCCAAATCTTCAACCAGGAATTCAATATCCAGGTTTCATTTGACGATACAAAAAAAATTCTTTCATTAATTAATAAACAAGCTGGTAAGAAAATCCAGCTATTTGATAAGATAAATGTTATCAGGGAGAGAAAAGAACTAACTGTTGAAAAAGAAAAAGTTAAAAAGAAATTTAAGCCAGTTGTAATTAATGTCGGCGGTTCAGTTAAAATAGACAATAAAAGTTTTTCTATAAAAAAAATTAGATCAGTTAAAAAAAAATATAGTATCAACAAAAATCTTGAGTTTATTAACGGAGACAACATTAGCAGCAATTTTATTTTGAGAAAATGGACAAACGGTGACAGGTTTTTCCCGTTTGGAATGAAAGGTTCAAAAAAAGTTTCAGATTTTCTGAATGAACAGAAAATTCCATCTATAAAAAAGAAGGAACAGATGGTTTTATTAAATCAGAACAGGATTGTTTGGGTTGTAGGATTAAGACTCGACGAAAATTTCAGGGTAACTTCCGAAACTAAGAAGGTATATCAATTATGTCTTTCATAAAAAAAGAAGATAAAATAATTGTAGGTTCAGAAGTTTTTATCCCCCTGATTACTGCGGATAAAATTCAGGAAAGAGTGAAAGAGCTTGGTAGTCAAATTTCAAATGATTATGAGGGTAAAACACCAATTTTTATTGGAGTGCTTAATGGAGCATTTCTTTTCCTTGCAGATTTATTAAAGAATATATACGTTGATTGCGAGATAGATTTCTTTAAACTCTCAAGTTACGGCGACGAGAAAATTTCCTCTGGTAATGTAACCCTGATTAAAGAATTAAACTGCGATGTGAATGGAAGAGATATAATAATTGTTGAAGATATTGTTGATTCAGGTTTATCAATAAAATATATCGAGGAATTATTTTCCAAATATAAACCATTAAGTATGAAGGTTGTTTCGCTTTTAGTGAAGCCTGAAAGCCTTAAATATAATGTTAAAATTGATTATATTGGATTTGAGGTTCCAGGCAAATTTGTAATTGGATATGGCTTGGATTATGCTCAAAAATTTAGAAATCTGCGCTCGATTTATGCGTTAGAGGAATGATTAAATAATAACAAGGAAATCTATAATTTTTAATATGGCTGATAATAATAAAGAGAAAGAAAATAAAAAACCTCCTAAAGGATTAGGACCTAATAAACCGGATGATAATTTCGACTGGTCAAAGGTTATTCGGTTAGTTTTTGGATGGGGTGCAGTAATAGTTGCGGCAGTAATTGTTATGCAGGTTTTCAGAACTGGTTCTGCAAATTATGTTGAAATTCCTTATAACCAGTATGAGAAATTGCTTAACGAAGATAAAATTGCTAAAGCAACCATTACAAAATCCGATGTAAATGATTATTCTTTTAAAGCAGAATTAAAAGGAAAAGAAACCGTCCGGATAAATAATACAGAACAAACCATTGAACAGTTTTCTGTTTATTTACCGGAACCAATAATCAAAGACCAGGAAGCTACCTGGAAAGCTAAGGGCATTGACTATTCTTTTGATAAAGAATCCAATGAATGGTTGAATGTTCTTGTAAGTTTTGTCCCCTGGATTATTATAATTGCAGTCTGGATTTTTATTATGCGAAGAATGCAGGGAACCGGAGGTGGAACCCGCGGAATTTTCTCATTCGGAAAAAGCAAAGCAAAATTAATAACTCAGGCTGGAACTAGAATAACCTTTAAAGACGTTGCGGGTGCTGATGAGGCTAAAGTTGAGCTTCAGGAGGTAATTGAATTTTTAAAAGAACCAACCAAGTTTCAGAAACTTGGCGGTAAAATTCCAAAGGGTGTACTTCTTTTAGGACCTCCGGGAACTGGTAAGACTCTTTTAGCAAGAGCCGTTGCAGGTGAAGCAGGTGTCCCTTTCTTTTCCATTAGCGGTGCTGATTTTGTTGAGATGTTTGTTGGAGTTGGTGCAAGCCGTGTAAGGGACCTGTTCGAACAGGGAAAGAAGAATGCTCCCTGTATTATTTTTATTGATGAAATTGATGCTGTCGGAAGACATAGAGGTGCAGGTTTAGGCGGCGGACATGACGAACGTGAACAAACTCTTAACCAGCTTTTAGTTGAAATGGATGGGTTTGAACAAAACACCGGTGTTATTATTATTGCTGCAACTAACCGTCCGGATGTTCTTGATCCTGCATTATTAAGACCTGGAAGATTTGACAGGCAGATTGTAGTTGACAGACCTGATGTTAAAGGGCGTGAAGGAATTCTTAAAGTTCATACCAGAAATATTCCATTAGCTTCAACAGTTAAACTTGATGTGCTTGCAAAAGGAACTCCCGGTCTGGCAGGTGCTGATCTTGCTAATCTTGTTAATGAAGCCGCACTACTTGCTGCAAGGAAAAACAAACCAAAAGTTGAAATGATTGATTTTGAAGAAGCTAAAGATAAAGTAATGATGGGTATGGAAAGAAAGAGCATGATCATTTCTGAAAAGGAAAAGAAGATTACAGCTTATCATGAAATCGGTCATGTTTTAGTTGCAAGAATGCTTCCTGAAGCCGACCCGGTTCATAAGGTTACAATAATACCAAGAGGAAGAGCATTAGGTGTGACAAGCTATCTCCCGATTGATGAAAAGCATACTTATTCAAAGGAATATCTTGAAGCTGTAATAACATACGCACTTGGCGGAAGAGCTGCAGAAAAAATTGTCTTTAACCATTATACAACAGGGGCAGGAAATGATATTGAGAAAGCCACAAGTATTGCGCGTAAGATGGTTTGTGAATGGGGAATGAGCGAAATTCTTGGTCCATTAAGTTATGGTGCTAAAGAAGAAGAAATATTTCTTGGAAGAGAAATACAGAAACATAGAGACTATAGTGAAAAAACTGCAATAGAAATTGATGAAGAAATTAGAAGAATAGTTACGGCAGGTATGAAGCGTGCTGAAGAAATTCTTAACAAGAATATTGATCTGCTTCATAGGCTTTCTGAGGAACTTTTGGAAAGAGAAATACTAGATTCATCAGAAATAGAAAAAATTATAAAAGGGGAAGAGCTTCCACCAATTAAGAAAAACGGCAGTCCTGAAGGTGAAAAACAAGAAGATGTTCCTGATCATGTGAAGAAGCTTATTGAGCAAAGAAAATCGAAAGAAACCTCTCCAAAAGATGATTCCAATTGAAAGGGAAACTATTAATTACAGGGATGAGTTAGTTAGAAAGCTGATTCATCTCTGTTCTTTATCCATTCCTATCGTTTACTATTTCATATCCAGAGAAACCACAATCCTGATTTTAGGTATTTTAACTGCTTTTGCATTGTTTATTGATCTTGGCCGATATTTTCATCCATCAATAGGAAAAATATTTTACAAGATTTTTGGATTTTTACTCAGGAAGCATGAAATAAACCATTCAAAAAAAAATCTTAACGGTGCTACCTATGTTCTGATGTCTGCTCTTATTTGTGTAATAATCCTGCCTAAAGTGCTTTTTATAACTGCATTCAGTATCCTCATAATTAGTGACAGCCTTGCTGCTTTAATTGGACGAAGGTATGGTAAAAGGAAATTTCTTTCTAAAAGTTTTGAAGGAACTTTGGCTTTTTTTATTAGTGCAAGCATCGTAGTTTTTTTTACACCTAAAGTTCATTACGGAATGATGGAATATATAATTGGTTTTATTGCTGCTTTCGTAGGCGGAATAATAGAAAATATTTCCTTTGGCTTTGCCGATGATAATCTTTCCATCCCGATTTCAATCGGTTTAACAATGTGGTTTTTATATATAATTTTACTGCCGAATACAAAACTTATACTCGCCGGCGTTCCTAACTAAAATGATGAAGTTAATTCTTTACATATTTTTTATTTCTATTCTGATTTTCACCAGCTGTGATCCATCAATTAAACCAGCAAGAGGACTGGAAGATGAAATATATGTGGTTGCCGATTCATTAGAATTTGAAGATTTAAGATCGGCACTGGAAACTACTTTTGAGAAATTGATTTATACACCTCAACCTGAAAAACTTTTTACGCTTAAGAGAATTTCCGTTAATGAAATTGAAAAATACAAAAACAAAAAAAACCTGATTATTACAGCCCCTCTTAATTCATCCTCAACTACATCTCAGTTTATCAGAGCTATTGTTGATTCAGCTGCAAGAATGAAGCTGGTTGAGAATGAAGGATTCCAGATAAAGAAATATGATCTCTGGGCTAAAGATCAACTGGTTATGGTTTTAACTTCTCCACAAATGCAGGAACTCGAATTCAACATCCTTAAAAATAAAGATGAACTGCTTTATAGTTTTCAGCAGATCTCAGATAAAAGATTGTACTCAAGCCTTTACAGCTCAAAATATGAACAGGAGAAAGTTGAAGGGAAGCTGCTTAAAGATTACGGCTGGCTTATTTATGTTCAGGCTGATTTCCAGGTTGCATTAAACAAACCGGAGGATAACTTTGTCTGGCTGAGGCGTTCTCCTAACAGTGATATGGAAAGATGGATGTTCATTCACTGGATTGATAATGCTTCACCGGAACTTTTGAATGCGGACTCAATTAAATCTATTAGAAATGAATTAACTGAAAAATATTATCGCACCTCTGATGACAGCGCATACGTTGTTATTGCCAAAGATTATTACACAACTAGCGAAGTTAATTTTAAAGGGCGTTACGCAATTTTTACTCAGGGATTGTGGGATTTGAATATTAAAGGAATGGGCGGACCTTTTATTAATTATACTTTTTACGATGAAAAAAACAGAAGACTTTACATGATCGATGGTTCTATATTTGCACCAAAATATTACAAGCGTAACCTGATACAACAAATGGATGTAACTCTTCAATCTTTTATGACTGAGAATGAACTTAGTAAAGATAGAAAAGAAGAATTATTAGAAGCCGCAAAAGAAAATTAAATTATCCTTTCTCATCACATTCCTAAAGCCTGCTTAATATCTTCCGGAATTTTGTATTCGGGAAAATCAATTTTGATTTTTTCAATATATAATTTCGCTTTATCAACTTTATCAAACTGAAGCTCATACATTGCTCTTCTGACCAGCATAGGACAAATAAATAAATTTATCATATTCTCGGAATAATTATCTTTTCTTTCTGCAACTCTGATCTTAAAATCAGGTGGAGCTGCTGGAACATAATCTTTTGTATTTGTAACTACTCTAAATAAAAATCCATCGGGAACCAATGAATACCCTTCAGGCAAATTAAACTCGCCTCTCCTCATTTCATTTTCAAAAAGCTCGGGACCAATGTAGTAAGAATGTTTGTCAATATTTGTTGATACGAGGTTAGTCATTATTCTCCTGTAAAGAGATTCCAGTAAGTTTGCATTTATCTTTTCCTTTTCATCACGTTCGAAAGGCATTAAAGCATTAATGAATAAATCTTTTTCACTTTTTATACCTTTAAGAATTCCCGGATGATCTCTTTCTATCTGGTTGTAATACCACGATCTCCTTAAAAGCTCTTTATCAATTACTGTAACATCTTTGCGGTAATTTTCCACTAACTGGAAATAATAAGTGGCAGAAACAAAATAATCCCATTGATAACTAAATACTATTGAGTTCTTCGGAACATTATTTAAAATTTCTTTTGTGTAGTCTTCATAAATAAAAGTTGTACTCTCATTAACATCTTTATAAGTAATTAAAAAATGAACCAGGATAAAAAGGAAAATCATTCCTGCACTTATATTGTATGAGTTCTTGATTTTTAAAACCGAAAGAAGTTTCAGAATTCCAAAGACAGAAAAAAATCCGATGGCGAAATAGGCAAGAAGGAAATAAGAATCTATATCTGCAATATCATAATTGATTGAATATAACACAGTGCTTACAAAGAGAATTGAAATAAATATTCCTAGTTTTCTGGCAGAAATAAAAGAATAAATTAATCCTATGAAAGCAATAAAAAGATTAACTGAAAATTCTAACGGAAGATTATTAAAGAAATATGCAAGCTGTTTTTTTGCAGACTCAGTTGATGAAAATAACCAGACCTGGTATTGTTTTCCTGAAATGTGTCTGTAAATTCTTTCGAGATCTATAGGGTTTCCCCAGTTAAGCAGAGGATTTTGAGATGCTCGTACAGGTAAATAAGAATAGAGCAAAATTAAAACAGGAAAAAAAACTAAAAGCATAAATCCGATTTTTGTAAAACTGTTTTTATTAAATCCATACTTAATAAAAAACAAATAAGCTATTCCCGGAAGAATCAGCAAAGTAGTCATATGATTGGAAAAGCCGAGAGCAAGAAAAATCGAAAACAAAATCCAGTTTTTGGATATTTTTTTTGAAGTGTCTTCTTCAACAAATCCTTTAATTAAAAAAAGAATTATTAATGAAAGCATTAAAATGTGGAGAGAATAAACCTCTACCGAAGTACTTTGCATCCAGAAAGTTTTACTGAACGCAAGAATTAATCCGGCTGCAATTGAAGCAAGATATTTTCTGCTTTCAGGAATAGAAAATGTTTGAACAAGTGCGGCAATTTCTTTACTCTTTTTTTTCTTTTTTGATTTTACTTCAACTTTTTTAGCAGCCCTGAAAAAATTAATATTATCAAGAATATATTTAACTGTGTAAACAAAAATTGATACCCCGGCTGCACACCAGATTGAGGCAAGCAGGTTCAGTTTAAAAATATCTCTGAATGGAAGAGGGATTAATGAAAATAAATAACCGGTAATTGTAAAGAGAGGATATCCTGTCGGATGTGCAATACCAAGAGTTGATTGTACAGTTGAAAGTTCACCGGAATCAATTTTTACAACCGTCGGAGCTAAAGTTGTAAGGTAAATTATAAATACAAAAAGCCCGGTAAGCATGAAATAATATTTTTTTAAAAATTCCATTTTAGCCGAAGTATTTATCAAAAATATTTTGGTTCAATGTTGCGGTTGATTTTATTCTCTTAAAAAATTCATCTTTGTTTTTTAATCCAAGCCTGTCTGCAAATATTGTAAATTTTTTCTCATCCTCTACTATGTTTGGCTGTGTTATGTTAAAAATATTCTGATTCAGGAGTTCAATTTTTTTAAGAAAAGAAAAACTATCTTTTAGCTTATTAAGCTCAGTTAATTTAGAGTTTTTTCCCGATACTGTTTTTATATTTTTCAAAGTGCTATTTCCGATACATTTTTTGTACAATTCAAAATCAATAAGCATTAAGTATTGAATAATGAATTCAATATCTGTTATTCCACCGCGGCTTTTTTTAAGATTAAAAGTATATCTGTCTAAGCTAATCGTCTTGGGATAAAGCTTCTTTCGCATTTCAATTAATTCTTTTTTTATACTTTCTTTATTCCCGTTTTTAATCCTTTCAAATAATGATTTCTTAAATGAAGAAAATAATTTTTTATCCCCGCAGATTAAATTTAATTTAGTAAAAGCCTGAAGCTCCCATGTCCTGGCGCGTTCCTTTAAATAATTTGAGTAACTGCCAAGCTCCCAAACAAGCTGACTGCTTTTTCCTTCGGGGCGAAGCCTGCAATCAACAGTATATGGAGCGAATTCCTTTTTAAAGGACAAAAGGAAATTCTGAAATTCTTTTTGAATATTTCTTTTGCCGGATTTATCAACAACAAAAATTAAATCAATATCAGAAGAAAATGTCATTTCGCCCGTTGAAAAGCTTCCTAATCCTGCAACAAAAAACTTAATATCACTTAATTGTTCATTTAATTTATTTTCAAACAACTCAGTAATTTTTATTTTGAAAAAATCACTTAAAGTTGATGAAAGCTTTTCAGTTGAAATCCTGTTTAATGCAAACTGAACAGAAAGGAAAAAATTTATTTTTTTTGTTACAAAATGATTTAACGATCTTTCTGTTATTTTTTCAAAAACTTTCTTTGATAGAAAATCCTCCCGCAATTCTTTGTCCTCTGCAAAAAGGTCAACTGATTTTTGTGAAAAAGTTATTAAGCTCAAAAAATCATTAAAGAACTTCTTATCATTAAAAGTAAAATACCAGATGGAAGGAAACTTTGCTTCTTTTATTACTCTTACAAAATTTTGCAGAACCAGGTCAGGTGAAATACAATTAGTAAGGTATTTTATTAAATGAGATTCAATTTTTGAAAAAGCTTCAATTGATTTTTTGTCGGAACTTTTTTGTCCGAGCAATCCAGTTCCTTCTCTCAGGAATCTTAAATTTTGTAAAGCTTTATTTTCATTTTCAAAATTAATATTTCTTTTTTCTTTAATGATTTTATTTTCATTACCTGTAATTGAATTAAATATTTTTTGAATTCCGGAACGATGAGATTTAACTTCCAACTTAAATTCGGTTGTACTTTTATATCCCAGAAAAGAAGAAAGTTTTTCCAGGATCTCTCCTTGTTCAGGAATAGTATGTGTTTGTGTGTCATTCATTAGCTGCAGAAAATGTTCTATCTTCCTGTAGAATATATAAGCTTTGATCAAGGTTTCAGATTCTTTTACTGTCAGAAATCTTTCTTCTTTAAGTCTGTTTATTGCATCGAGTGTATTTCCTGTTCTTATAAAAGAATTTTTCCCGCCGTTTATTAATTGTAAAGTCTGAACGGAAAATTCAATATCTCTGATACCTCCGGGAACCAGTTTAATGTTTTCATCTTTTCCTAAACTTCTTTCAATATTCTTTTTTAATTGCTTTATTTGTTCTGTTGGAGAAACGGAAAAACTTGAAGGATAAATAAAATGATTTAGATAATTCATCAGCTTATCATAAAAAATTTTGTTTCCCGAAATAAATGAAGCTTTGATGAGCATCTGTCTTTCCCAGTCTTCGCCGCGGCTTTCATAATAGCTGATGAATTCATTATAGGATTTGCACAAAGAAGAATTTCTTCCGTCAGGTCTTAACCTGAAATCAATCCTGTAAATAAATCCTGCACCGGTAATGGAAGTTGATGTTTCAATAAAAAGATGTACAGCTTCTGTTAAAATTTCGGAATAGGTTTTTCCTTTTGCTGCTTTGTCATCATCGTAAACAATAATAAGATCAATATCCGAACTGTAATTAAGTTCGCCTCCTCCTAATTTTCCAAGAGCAATAATGCAATACGAATTATCAAAATTTTTCAGTTCATATTTTTTAAGAACTTCCTGGAAACAAAGTGAAAAAAGTTTATCGGAAATAACCCTGGCTAGTATTGATAGCTCTGTTGTCACTTCTTTTAAATCAGTTATTCCTAAAATATCTTTAAGACCTATTCTAAGAATCTCCATTCTTTTTAATGATCTTAAAGAATTTAACTTTGACTGGAAACTTTTATAAACAGATATGGTATCATCAACTGTCTTTGAGAAATCAGGTTCATTAAAATTTGCAGTTAAGTTGCCCGGATTAACAAACCTGTAAAAAAATTCCGGGTTTCTAACCAGGATATCTGTCAGATAATTACTATTAACAGAAATTCCCACCAGGAATTCAACATAATAAGGATACTTTAAACAATCCCGAAGCAGTGAAGCTTTATCATACATATTCCCGGTTATTCTTAAAAGATTTGATTCAGAAGAATGACTGAAATATCCTTTGCCGGCTTCTGCTTCAAAAAGATTTATAAGCTTTTCAAAATCGGGTTCACTTAAATAACCGGAAGAAAATAACGCAAGCTTATCGGTAAAATCTTTTGAAAAAATATTTTTATTCGGGATTATATTTTGTCTCCTGCATTTTCGAAAATCATTATTAATAATCTACAATTTCCTGAAGGCAAATTGAAGCGCTAACTTATTCAGTCATTCCTTCTTAAATTGCATTTCAGAGCCTATATAATTAACTTTACTACCCATTTTATCAATATGGAATCAATATAAATGTTAGGAATTCTAAAGAAAATTTTTGGCGATAAGCAGGTAAAAGATGTTAAAATGCTTACCCCCATTGTTGAAGAAATTAATGCTGAGTATGAAAAGATAAAAAATCTTTCGGATGATGAATTAAAAGCCAAAACACCGGAATTTAAAGAACGGATTCAGCAGTATACATCTGAAATAAGAAATAAAATAGATGAGATGAAAAACCGTCTTCATTCTGATGAAGAGTTTGATAGAAATGCCGCTTATGATGAGCTGGAAAATCTCGAAGATGAGCTTCACGAAAAATATGAAGAGATTCTTGATGAAATTCTTCCTGAAGCTTTTGCTGTTGTAAAAGCAACTTGTGAACATCTTGTTGGCAGAAGCTGGACTGTTATTGGTCATAAAACAAACTGGGAAATGGTTCCTTATGATGTTCAGCTTATGGGTGGAGTTGTTCTTCACCAGGGTAAAATTGCAGAGATGGCTACGGGTGAAGGTAAAACTCTTGTTGCTACATTGCCAATGTATCTTAATGCATTAACAGGCAGAGGCGTTCATCTTATTACTGTTAATGATTATCTTGCTCAACGTGACAGCGAATGGATGGGTGAGATTTTTAAATTTCATGGTCTTACAGTCGGCTGCAGTAATTAATACAATGTCACCCGAACAGCGAAAAGTTCAATATGGCAGTGATATAACTTATGGAACCAACAATGAATTTGGTTTTGATTACCTCCGCGATAATATGACTGTTGATAAAGAAGGACAGGTTCAGAAGGGACATAATTATGCAATCGTGGATGAAGTTGATTCGGTTTTAATAGATGAAGCCCGAACACCGCTGATAATTTCCGGTCCGGTTGAAACTGATGATCAGAGATTTAATGAGATGAAACCGAAAGTTGAAAAGCTTTATAGATCTCAATCCAACCTTGTGGCTAAGCTCGTTCAGGAAGCGGAAGAAATGTTAAAGAATAATGGGGAAACAAGCAGAGAAGCAGGAATTTTAATATTAAGAGCATACAGAGGTCTTCCCAAAAGCAACCGCCTTCAAAAAGTTTTATCTGAACCGTCATATAAAAAATTAATGCAAACAACCGAGCTTGAATTCCTTAGAGAAAAAGCAAAAAATATGCACGTAATTGATGATGAACTTTATTTTGTAATTGATGAAAAGAATAACACGATTGACCTGACTGAAAAAGGAAGAGAAGAGCTCGCTAAAGGAAGTGGAATTGAGAAAGATTTTTTTATTCTTCCTGATCTTGGAACTGAAGTAAGCAAGTTTGAAAATGATCCTGATATAAGTGAAGAAGAAAAAATTCAACGCAAAGATGCATTATATAAAAAATATTCTGAAAGCAGCGACAGGATACATACAATTCACCAGCTATTGAAAGCATATACTCTTTTTGAAAAAGATGTTGAATATGTTATTACTGAAGAAGGTAAAATTGCAATAGTTGATGAGTTCACAGGTCGTGTTCTTCCGGGCAGGCGTTATTCTGATGGACTTCACCAGGCAATTGAAGCAAAAGAAAATGTAAAAGTTGAAAGAGATTCTCAAACGCTGGCTACTATCACTCTTCAGAATTATTTCAGGATGTACGATAAGCTTGCCGGAATGACAGGTACTGCAGAAACTGAAGAAGGTGAGTTTTTTGAAATCTATAAGCTTGAAGTAGTTGTTATTCCCACAAATAAACCTATTGTTCGCATTGATGAAGACGATGCCGTTTACAGAACGAGGAGAGAAAAACTGAATTCAGTTATAGAAAAAATTGAAGAATTAAAAAAGGAAGGAAGACCTGTTCTTGTCGGTACTACCTCGGTTGAAGTTTCTGAAACAATAAGCAGGATGCTAAAAAGAAAAGGAGTCGTGCATAATGTTTTGAATGCAAAACAGCATCAGCGTGAAGCAGAAATAGTTGCTCATGCTGGTGAACAAAGTGCAGTTACTATTGCTACAAATATGGCAGGTCGTGGTACAGATATTAAACTTGGTTCAGGAGTAGTTGAAAGGGGCGGTTTATTTATTCTTGGAACAGAAAGACATGAATCGCGGAGAATTGACAGACAGCTTCGCGGAAGATCAGGAAGACAGGGTGATCCCGGAATGTCAAAATTTTATCTCTCTCTTGAAGATGATTTAATGAGGCTTTTTGGTTCTGACCGCGCTTCTTCTGTTATGCAGAGAATGGGACTCAAAGATGGCGAAGTAATTCAGCATCCATTAATTACTAAGTCTGTTGAAAGAGCTCAGAAGAAGGTTGAAGAGAATAACTTTGCTATAAGAAAAAGACTTCTTGAATATGATAATACAATGAATCAGCAGAGAGAAGTTATATATACAAGAAGACAAAAAGCCCTTGAAGGCGATAGATTAAAAAGCGAAATTTTTGATCTTCTTGAAGAATATATTTCAGATATTGTGGAACGTAGCTTTGATGAGGTGCTCATTGATAATCTTAAAGAAGAACTAAGACTCAACCTTCTGGTTGATGTTCAGCTTAAAGCTGAAGAATTTGAAACACTTGGTAAAGAAGGTTTAACAGAAAAAATCTTTAATGCTGCCAAAGAATTTTATAAGAAGAAAGAAGAGATGCTTGGTTCTGATCTTATGGCAAGGCTTGAGAGATATGCTGTACTCAGCGTTATAGATCATAAATGGAAAGAGCATCTGCGGGAAATGGATGATCTTAAAGAGGGAATTGGATTAAGAGCCTATGGACAGAAGGATCCTCTTGTTGAATATAAGGGCGAAGCTTTCAAATTGTTTGTAACTCTGCTCGGTGAAATAAGAAATGATGTTGTGTCTTTCTGCTTTAAATTCTTTCCGCAGGCACCTGAAGAAGTTCAGAGAAGAAGAAGACAACCCTCTGCAAGAATTACTGAAACCAAACAAGCTGCAACTAATATTGGTTTGGCAGTACCTAAAGCTAAAGCAATGGATCAGCATGCTGGCAGACCTCTGCCCGTTCAGGTTGGAGAAAAAGTTGGAAGAAATGATCCCTGCCCTTGCGGCAGTGGTAAGAAATATAAACACTGTCATGGCAAATAGGAGGGGATTTTGAAAAAAATTACTGCAATCATTCGTCCTTTCAAGCTTGATGAAGTTAAAGAAGCTTTGGTTGAAGAGGGAATCAGAGGTCTTACTATTACTGAAGTGCGGGGTTATGGAAGGCAGAAAGGTCATACTGAAACATACAGGGGAAGCGAATACCAGATAGAGTTCATTCCTAAAATAAAAATAGAAGTAGTTGTTGAAGAAAGTAAAGTTGAAAATGTAGTTGATGCAATTTTGAAGAGTGCAAAAACAGGTCAGGTTGGGGATGGGAAAATATTTATTAGCGATATACAGGAAGTAATCAGGATTAGAACCGAAGAATCCGGAAAGGGAGCTTTGTAGCGAATTTTTACCTTTTACATTTTTTAATACTTTAATAGTTTCCTGTATGCTGCATTTTCGAATAAAACACTGCCTTATTTTTTTAACAGCCGCTCTTCTTTTATCTGGCTGCCGGGTATGGAATAATTTTACCACGTATTTCAATCTCTATTACAACACATCGGATATTTTTGATCAGGCGGAAACCCAGATAAAAGAGCAGAAGAAAGATCTCTTTTCTACAGAAGATCTTCCGATACCCGGTTCTGCTAACACACAATTGATTAAAGTAATTGGGAAATGTTCCGAGATACTGCAGTTCCATTCTGAAACCGGTTATGTTGATGACGCATTATTGATGCTTGGCAAAGCTTTTTACTACCAGAAAAATTATCAAAAAGCGCTTCGTAAATTTGAAGAACTAATTGCAACGCAGAAAGAGAGTGACCTCATACTTGAAACTAAACTCTGGATTGGCAAAACACAGGTAAAACTAAAAGAGGATGAAAATGCTTTAAAAATTCTTGCCGAAGTAAGGGACCAGGCTAAAGAAGAAGACAAAGAGAATATTTTAAGTGATGCTTACATTGAAGAAATAGTTTACAGGATTTCAAAGGAAGATTACCAGCTGGCTGTGAGTTTAGCAAATCAGTATATTGAAATTACAAATGATAATGATATTAAGGCTGAAGTACTTTTGGAAGTTGGAAAGCTTAACAATAAAATTAATCAACCGGAAAATGCAATTGCAGCTTTTCAGAAAGCTCTTAATTATAATCCCCTGTATGATATTGAGTTGCAAACGAAGCTTGAACTTGGAAAAACTTTACGAAGTGTTGGTAAATTAGAAGAAGCTCTTGAAGTTTTTAATGATATGAAGAATGAAGCGAAATTTAATGATGCTTACAGCGATGTTGATTTGCAGCTCGGAATTACTCTTAAAGAATTGGGACGACTTGAAGAAGCGGTTGAAAAATTAACTCTTGTTGATACAGCATATGTCAATACTTCTGCATCCGGTATAGCAAAATATACCCTTGGTGAAATTTATGAATACAATTATCAGAATTTCGACAGCGCCGGTTCTTATTATCAGAAATCGATAACATCAACTTTACCAAAAGAATATACTGAGGATGCTAATCAGAAAGTCAGAACTTTTAAAAAGTATCAGAATCTTTCTTCACAAATTAATAATTACAGCAGCCAGTTATTTTATGTTGAAAACCCCGATCAGTACACCAAAGATTCAATAAAATTTGTACAAGACTCTGCGGTTTATGTTCAGGATTCCCTGGATGTACTTGCACAGCTCACTTTGTATTCAGAGCATATTCAATCTTTAACCGGTTTAACTATAGATACAACTTCGATTAAAGATTCTTTGCTTGCAGCAGATTCCTTAGCTGCTGATTCTTTTAAAAGATTCAACTAAGGTTTTGGATACTGCTCAGCTTGATTCCATAAAACAGAAAGAGAGAGAGATTGCAATAAAAAATGAAATTGCAAAACAAGGACTTAATATTGATTCTCTCTTTGCTGAAAAATGGGACCCTGAAAGAAAATTTCCAGTTAAGCCGATAAAATCAAATTTGAGTGAAGATTCGCTGAAATCAATTGTAGTTAAAAACCAGCTTGAGCTGGGAAATCTTTTTCTTACTGAAATGGAGAGGTTTGACTCAGCATACTATTATTATAATTATGTGCTGACTTATTATCCCAATACTATTCACCAGGCAAATGCTTTATATGCTCTTGGAAGCTACTATCTTAATACTAACCAGAATGAAAAAGCAGACAGTCTGTTCAACATCATTTATGAAAATTATAAGAATGAAAGTATTGTTAACGCTGCGGCAAATAAATTAAAAAAACCTTTAATTGATCTTGATTATGATCCGGCTAAAGATATTTATGCAGATGCTGAACAGGAATTATTAAATAATAATTTTGAATCATCTCTTGAAAAATTTTATGGAATATATCAGGAATACCCGAAATCTGCTGTTGCCCCTAAAGCTTTATATGCTTCGGGATGGATACTTGAAAATGAAATGGATCTTTATGATTCGGCTGCAGTAATGTATGATACTTTATCAACACGCTATCCGCAATCCGAGTATGCAGTTAATATACGACCTAAGCTTAATACATATAAACAGTATAAGACTGAATTGAAAAAAGCTGTTGAAGATTCCTTAAAAAGAATTGAAAAGGAAAAACTGGAATTAATTGCTGAAGATTCTTCTGGAGTGCAATCCGATTCATTGCTGATAAAGACCGATAAAAAACAGGATGAAGTTCTTAATCCGAATGTTGAAGATGAAAGGATTAGAAAAGTAGAATCTCCGGATATTAATTTACAGTCAGATACCACGCGTGCTGTAATATTGGACAACCAGAAAAGAAACCCGCGAAAAAAATAATTCAATTTTAGTATTTTTGGTTAAGTTTTATTCAGGAAGAAAATGCGTCCCCAGTTACCTCATTTCGAAATAACACAATCTTTTGAAAAAATAATTCTTTTAGTTAAAAGAAATAAGCTGAAAAGCATTTGTTTATATACTGTTTTTATTTTTTATTTTTCTATTCCTTCATTCAGTATTCCTGTTTTGCAATATAATGGTTTCAGGATTACATCTTTAATGGAACAAAGAGCAATTGAAAAAAAATTAATATTTTATCCAAGGCAATCCTGGATTGATATTGATGACGTTTCACCAAACCTGCTTAAAAGCATTATTGCAATGGAGGATGGAAGTTTTTTTAACCATAAAGGGGTTGACTGGAAAGAATTAAAAACTTCAATCAGGGCAAATAAGAGGAGAGGGCGATTATCAAGAGGCGGAAGCACTATTACAATGCAGCTTGCTAAAAATCTGTTTTTAACAACTGAAAAATCTTTTTTACGCAAAGGAAAAGAATTTCTTATTACTGTAAGAATGGAAAAAGAGATCTCCAAAAAAACGATTCTTGAAAATTATATTAATGCTGTTGAATGGGGCGATGGAATTTTTGGAATAAAAGAGGCATCTGAAGAATATTTTAAGAAAGAACCTGATAAGCTTACTAAAGGTGAATGTACACGGCTCGCGGCTGTTATTCCTTCACCTCTTAATCATAAACCTAATGCAAACTCAGCCTACGTTTTAAGAAGATCATCAATTATAAGGGGAAGAGTGGATGATGTGGTTTTATATCCCGGCAAAAACTTATGAAAAGAAAAGAGCTATTAGAATTAATTGAAGAGGGGGAAAACACTCACGTTGAATTTAAAAGAAAATTTTCATCACCTGAAAAAATTGCCCGTGAAATGATTGCTTTTGCAAATACCAAAGGAGGGTATATTATTTTTGGAGTTGATGATAACAGGAAAATTGTTGGGGTAGAAAGTGAAAAATCTGAGGCGGAATTGATAAAGGATGCAGCAAGAACTTTTTGTGAGCCTCCTATTGAATATCAGTTGAGTTATATTGATGTGGAAGGAAAGGAACTTGTTGTTGCAGAAATTCCGGAATCTGATAATAAACCTCACCGTATCCAGGATTATTTGAAAAATTTTGATATTAATAAAGCTGTTGTGATAATCAGAGTTAATGACAAAAGTATTCAGGCAAGTAAAGAGATGGTTAGAATAATGAAAGCAAATGCAGATAACATTCCGTTAAAAAAATATTCAATCGGCTCTGAAGAAAAAAAAGTATTTGATTATCTTGCTAACAATGATAATATAACTGTTAACCGGTTAAGCGAGCTTGTTAACATATCTGAAAGACGGGCATCAAGAACATTAGTAAAGCTTGTACGTGCTAAATTACTTGCAATTCATACAAAGGACAATGGGGATGAGTTCTTTACTGTAATCTGATTGGTTATTTAGTTTTGATCAAACACTTTCCTCAGTTCAAAAATCATTACACCATAAGCAACTGCAACATTAAGTGATTGCTTAATTCCATATTGAGGGATTTCAATTGAAAAATCGCAAAGGTCAATCAAATCCTGTGATACGCCGGTAATTTCATTTCCAACAATCACACAAAGCGGGAAATTTTCTTTCTTTACTTTATAATAAGGAATACTTTTATCTGTCATTTCAAGTGCGCAGATTTTTATTCCTTCATTTTTAAGCTTTAAAATTATCTCTTTAGGATCTTTAATGAATTCCCATTTTACACTTTCTGTTGATCCGAGTGCAGTTTTCAGAATTTCTTTTTTCCCTGATGAATTATTTTGATCAGATGAAACAGAATTTGGAGGGTACGGGGTATAGCCGCACAAAAAAAGCTTTTCTATCATTGCCCCATCTGAAGTACGGAAAATGGAACCAACATTATAATTGCTCCTTATGCTGTTAAGAACTACATAAACAGGGAGCTTATTAACCTGGTGCAGAGTTTCAATAGTGCTGCGGTTTTTAGATATTTCATCGTGGGTAAGTTTTTTCATATGCTTCTGGTATAAACATAGCCCAGTTCTCCAGAACTGAGTTTCGAATCATAGGTAAATCTACTCATAATTTTCAGGACTGGAGTCCTGAGTTACGACCCTGAGTCAGAGGTAAAGCTAATTGTCCGCAAGCGGCTGCAATATCATCTCCCTGTGTAAACCGAACCGTTACAGTAACATTTTTGTTTCTAAGCTCTTCAACAAATTTTTCAATTCTTTCTTTTGAGCTGGATTTTAATTGAGCAGAAAATCCGGTCGGGTTCATATGTTCAAGTGAATTAAAAGGAATAACATTTACCTTCGAAGGGATTTCACTGCATAATCTTTTTAATGCATTTCAAATCCTCATCTCTGTCATTAATATCTTTCAGCATAACATATTCAAATGTAATTCTTGTTCCTGTTTTTCGAGCATAATACCTTACCGCATCAATGTTCTGTTTAATAGAATATTTTTTATTTATAGGCATTATCAGGTCTCTTATCTCATCAAAGCAGGAATGAAGCGATAATGCCAGCTTAACTTTCAAACCGGTATTAGCAAGGTCAGTAATCTTTGGTGCTATCCCGGCAGTAGAAATAGTTATTTTTTTAAGGCTTATTCCTTTTGTTAACTCATCTCCAAAAATCTGTAAAGATTTTACCGTTGCATCAAAGTTGAGAAGAGGTTCTCCCATTCCCATATAAACTATGTTGGTGATTTTATCCTTTCCATAATCATTTGCAGAAAGTGAATACTGATCAAAAATTTCACCAGCAGTAAGATTTTTTTTATAACCCATCAATCCGGTTGCACAAAACTGGCAATCAAGCGGGCATCCTACCTGAGTTGAGATACACAACGTTGTTCTCTTACGATCTTCCTCTTTTATCTGACCAAAGCGGGATTCATCAGGATCCAGGTTAATTTCTTCAGGAATAATAACAGACTCGATAAGGTTGCCTTCGGAAGTTTCATAAATATATTTTTTAGTGCCGGTAATTGAGGAAATTTCTGAAGTAACATGTTTCAGAGTTTTTAATTCACAGCTGTCATTGAGCTCCTGCCGTATTTCTTTAGGTAAGTTATTCATTAAAAAGAAATCATCTACAAGATGATTATACATCCAGTGAAAAATCTGGGCTCCTCTGAAAGCCCGGTGACCTTTTTCTGCAAAATAACTTTTTAGTTCCGGTAGAGTTAATCCTTTAAGTAAATCTTTTTTTCGGTTTGATTCATTTGCAGCGGATATGGTTATCCCCTTATCCTCTTTTAAAATATCATTTTCCATATCTTAATATAATTAAACAATTATGTGTAAGAAATGATTTGTCCTATACTGTTGAAAATTATCAAAAATTTACTAAAAGCCGGAAATAAAACATCTCCGGCTTAATTATTTTTATAATTATTCTAAAACATGAATATTTTTTTCATGGCATATATCTTTTAGAATTTTAGGCCATACAGTTACACTAACTTCACCGAGATGAGCTTTCTTTAATAACAGCATATACGTTCTTGATTGCCCGATTCCACCCCCGATACTTAATGGCAGCTCATTATTTATTATGCCTTTGTGATATGGGAAGTTCAAAGAGTCAAGCTGATTAGACATTTCAAGCTGAACCTTTAAAGTTTCTGCATTAACTCTTATACCCATTGAGGTTAATTCATGCCGGCGGCGGGTAACGGGGTTCCAAACAAGAATATCACCATTTAAACCATGCAGCTTCTGCCCATTTGATTTTGTTTCAGTAACCCAGTCATCATAATCAGCGGCGCGCATTTCATGTGGGTAGCCATCTTTAAGAGGCCAGCCAATGCCGATAATAAATATTGCAGGGTATTTCTGCAGAACCTGAGTTTCACGTTGTTTGCGCGGTAAATCCGGATACATATCAAGAATTTCTTCCGCATGAAGGAAAACTAATTCATCCGGCAGATTAGGATATTTTTTGTTTTTTAGTTTTGGAAATTTTCGCAGCGCATGTCTTTCTGCTCCAACCAATACTTCCCAGATTTTTGTAACAACAGTTTTTAAAATTTTAAATTACGCTGTTTATCAGTAATAACTTTTTCCCAGTCCCATTGATCAACATAAACACTGTGATCGTGATCCAGAAAATAATCTTTACGGACAGCACGCATATCTGTAATCAATCCCTCACCAGGTTTCATATTGAATTGCTTCAGAGCAACTCTTTTCCATTTGGTTGCTGCCTGAACAATCTGGGCATTAACCGGGTGCTTTTCATAATCATTAGAAATATGAAATTCAATCGGTGTTCGGGAACCGTCCCTGTCAAGCATATCATTAACACCACTTTCTGAATCAACAATTAAGGGAACCTGTACCTTAATTAAATTCAGAGCCTTGCACATATGGTCTTCTATATAGTCTTTAACTTCATAGATGGCTTTCTGTGTTTCTTTCGGATTTAGCAGCGACCTGTAATCTGATGGCAGGATTTTTTCCAGTTCATCATAGTTGCCAATTCCAGGTCCCGCGAGATCAGCTTTTTTATCTGACATATTTTTTCTCCTCCTGTTTCGGAATTATTTTTTGTATAAAATGTGGAATTAAATAATCCACTAATAAAAATTTTATAAGATTTTTAAATAAAAATCATTTAATCATTATCATTTTTTTTGTTTGAATAAAATCTTCTGCTTGTCTGCTGTCAGGCACGGCTTTTATCTGGTAGAAATAAATTCCTGAGGCAAGATTCTCTCTTCCCGATTCTGAAAATTCAACTTCATAATCACCGGCAGGTTTTTCTTCATTAACAAGTGTTGCGACTTCATTACCAAGAACATCATAAACTTTTAATGAAACAAAACACTTTACTACTAATTGATATTGAATAATAGTTGCAGGGTTAAATGGATTAGGATAATTCTGCATGAGCGCAAAATCTTTCACATTCATTACCTTAACTTCAATCTCATTTGAATAGTTAAACGATCCATCTAAATCAACCTGCTTTAAACGATAATTATAATTTCCATTTATTACAGAATTATCTACAAATTTATATTTATTAATATTAGTTGAAGTTCCATTCCCTTCAATAAAACCTTTTTCTCTCCAGCCGTTATTATCAGCACCATTTTTCTTTCTTTCAATTATAAAACCATTGTTGTTAGTTTCAGTTGAAGTTTCCCAGTTTAATTCAACATTATTTCCAAAAATATTTGCCGAGAAATTAATCAGCTCAACAGGAACAATTTCATCTTCAATTAAAGCTGTCCATATACTTAATTGTCCGCCCTGTAATCTCATCCATATAGGATATATTTTTCCATTAAGTGCAGCAATGTTAGTATAATCTCCAAAGAAAATACCGCTGGTTGGAGTGAAAGAACTCTCACTTATTTTAAAATTATCAAATGTCATTCCACCATCTGTAGATTTTGCTGCATAAACATCGGTAGCCGAACCTGTTGTATTTCTTCTGTCATAAAATACAAACCACAAATTTCCCGTTGACTGATCGATTGTTGACCAGACAAAAAACTGTTGTCTCGTTGTTGCATCATTGTTAACTTTTATTGTTGAGCTCCAGGTATTACCTTTGTCTGTAGATTTTGTAAGAAAGATATCTGTATTAGTAGTACCATTTCTCTGATCTGACCATACGATATAAATTGTTCCTCTATATTGTGAATTACTAATGTCACACATTGTAATAGGTAATCCGTTTGCCCTGTAAATTCCGGGAACATCAAAATCCCAACCTCCCGGAATTGTGGAAACAAAAATATCATTTCCCCATGTTGTTCCGCCATCGTTTGATTTATCAAAAACTAATCCGGCAGGTCCTGCCCAGCTTATATAAATTTCACCTTCAGGACCAACACAGGGAACAGCACCTTCATCAGTATTATCTGAATCAAAACAATCTCCGCTTCTATCACTTATAGTTACAGCAGGGCTCCAGCTTATTCCCTTATCAGTTGATTTTGAAAATTTTATTCTTGAACTGTCATTTGGATTTCCGCTGCCATAACTATCGAATTCTGTCCAGCACAAATAAATATTTCCGTGATATGGAGATTGGGTTAAATCAACTGTGAGCCATTCTTTATCCTGGTTTTTAGGTGAAAGAAATCCAACTCCTGCGCCATCATTCCAGGTATTTCCATTGTTCGTTGATTTCTGTACTACAATTCTGTCAATCCAGTAACCTGAAACCGGGTCTGAAAGATGAGCATAATAAAGATTTCCGGAGTTATCAAATAAAAGAGCCGGATCTCCCCATACTCCTAACATTGAGCTAAGGTGAGATTCACTCCAGTTTAATCCTCCATTAGTTGATAGATAAAAATGATCTATGTTTGCCGCTGCTGCAATAATATTCGGGTTGGAAGGATTTATTGCAATTGTAACTTCTTCAGGTTGGGAGCTCTGGGGTCCATCTATCCGTATATTCTGATATTGGGAGTATAAGTTTGGTTTGAAAAGAAATGAGATTAGAATAAAATAAAAGAGAAAATAATTTTTTACAGGTTTCTTAGAAAATTTTATCTTCCTGTAAAGTCCTTTTTTTCTTTGATCAACACTCAACATGTTTTCTCTCCCTGTTAAATACCTTAAAGATATCATTACAAAAATAAGATTTCAATCTATCAAATTCCTCATTTTATTATTTTATTTTCAATAAAGGAGTTTCTTTAAAAGATGAAATAATAAAACAGGGTTTTTGAGCGCCAATTGTTAAAACTAAAATGAGGTAAATATATAATTGCAAACCTTATATATATCAACTATTTTTAAATACAAGACAAATCCTTAAAGGGAAAATATTTTAGTTTTTTTAATTCATTAAAGAAAAATTAAAAGGGAGTAAAATGAATTTCGATTTTACAGAAGATCATTTGATGATCCAGCAATCAGCCAGAGAATTTGCACAGGAAGTAATTACACCTTCTGCTGTTGAACGTGATATTAATGCAGAGTTTCCCGCCGATATAGTAAAGCAGCTTGGTGAACTTGGATTTTTGGGGATGATGGTTTCTCCTGATTACGGCGGTGCAGGACTGGATACTATAAGTTATGTCCTTGCAATGATCGAAATTTCAAAAGTTGATGCAAGCGTTGGTGTTATTATGTCAGTTAATAATTCTCTTGTTTGTCATGGTCTTGAAAAATATGGCTCTGATCATATTAAGCAAAATTACCTTATTCCGCTTGCAAAAGGGGAGAAGCTTGGCGCTTTTTGTCTTTCAGAACCTGAAGCAGGCAGTGATGCTACGAATCAAAGAACTACTGCTGATAAAAAAGATAATCACTACTTTCTTAATGGAATGAAAAACTGGATTACAAATGGAAAGAATGCTGACTATTATCTTGTAATGGCAACTACTGACAGGGCAAAAGGTCATCATGGTATTTCCACGCTTCTTGTTGAAAAAAGTTTTGAAGGTTTTGGACAGGGAAAGAAAGAGGATAAACTCGGAATAAGAAGCTCAGATACCTGCTCGCTTACATTTGAAAATTGTAAAGTTCCTGTTGAAAATCTTGTGTGGGAAGAAGGAAAAGGTTTTAATTTTGCAATGAACACTCTTAACGGTGGACGAATCGGGATTGCTGCCCAGGCAATTGGAATTGCTGAAGCATCCTTTGATGCAGCAGTTAAATATTCTAAAGAAAGAAAAGCATTCGGGAACCCGATTGCAAGTCTTCAGGCAATTCAGTTTATGATTTCTGATATGGCTACTAAAGTTGATTGTGCTAAGCTGCTAACTTTTAAAGCAGCTGCTTTAAAAGATGCGGGTAAACCATATTTCAAAGAAGCTGCAATGGCAAAATTATATTCCTCAAAAGTTGCTGTTGAAAATGCTCTCGATGCAATCCAGATTCACGGTGGATATGGTTATGTACGGGAATATCTTGTTGAGAGATATCTCCGCGATGCTAAGATTACTGAAATTTATGAGGGTACTTCAGAAATTCAAAAATTAGTTATTGCAAGATCTTTGCTTGATGCTAAATAAATGCTGATTATATTATGAAATTGTTTTTAACAAATATTTTTCTATTCTCTTTCTTTTTATTAAATATTCATGGGCAAACAGACTGGGAGAAATGGGGCAAAAAAGAAAACGATTATTTGCAAAAGGATACTTACCGGTATCGGAATTACAATTTTGAAACTGAAAATGCCGGTAAATTTATTCTAAAAACTTTTATAAACGGATACTGGTTTTTTATTTCTGATGTTGATGGTGATAATTGTCCCTTCAGACCATCCTGTTCCGCATTTTTCTTCGATGCTGTAAAAGAAACGAATGTTTTTCAAGGATCGCTGATGTTTTTCGACAGGTTTACCAGGGATCTAAATGTTTTCAAGACGGGGAATTATCCGAGATTAATTTCCGGACGTTTCTATGATCCGCCAAATCTTTATTCGCTTTCCAAAGATAAAATTATTTTCATTCCCCAAAATGAAATTGTTACTTCTGAATGAAGAAAGTATTTTTATTTTTTTCCCTTATCGTCCTGCCGTCATTTGCTCAAATACAAAATGAACTCCACTCTCCTGAAAATGTAAAAAGATTTGCAGATTATTTATTTAATGAAGGAGATTATCTTCGTTCAATATTCGAATATGAAAAGTTAACTGCTCTGGAAAATAACGATACGATTGAATTTAAAATTGCATTGGCTTATCAGCAGATGGGAAAATATGAATTGGCTCTGGAAAGATTTTCAGAATCAAAACAAAAATCACAATTCTATAATGAATCGATTAGAGAATATTATAAAACACTTTTCCTTGCAGGCAGATATAAAGAATTACAAACTGATTTAAACGATGATAACAAAAAAGATCTCCACCTTCAGCTATACATTTCATATCTTTTTACTCTAAATCAACTCCCTGAAAAAAAAGAATTTTTAGAATCTTTTCCTTCAAATGAACGACAAAATATTCTGAACTTTTATAATCAAAAGAAAGATCCTCCGTACAAAAGCTCTTTACTGGCGGGGATATTATCCGGAATAATTCCCGGCAGCGGTAAAATTTATATTGGCGAAATAGGCGATGGAATTACCGGATTTATTGCCACTTCGCTTCTAACATTTTTATCCTATGATAATTTTACACACAACCATAATTTCAGAGGCTGGCTGTTTGCCGGGTTAGGATTTTTCTTTTATGCGGGGAATATTTATGGTTCCTTTGCAGCAGCTCAAATTTATAATGCAGGGATTGACTATGAATACAATCAAAACCTGAAAGAATATCTTAAAAACAAAAATTATTTTTTACCCGAAAATGAATTTGTTAAATAAATATTTATTTATAATAGTTATAATACATAGCTGGAAAATTTCTTTCTCACAAGATTATTTGGGTGACCAATTTGATTTTGCAAAAAAACTTTTCAATGAAGAGAATTATTTTGATGCGATTACAGAATTCAAACGGCTTCAATTTTTTGATAGCAGCGGCGCTTATCAATTTTTATCAAGCGAAATGATAGGGTTATGCTATAAGTATGGCGGAAAGTTCAATGAAGCAGTTCAATACCTTTCTTTTGCAGAACTCAATTCAAAAGAAGATGAAGACATTTACAGGACAAAAATTGAAATTATCAGGGTAAATATTTTACGAAGGACAACAGGTAATGCACTTAAGCTTCTTGATGAAATTGAAAAAGATAAAAAATGGTTAAACAAAAAAGATGAAATAAATTACTGGCGTGGCTGGGCTTACATCTTTGCCGATGATTGGGAAACTGCATCGGAAATGTTTTCAAGAATTTCCTCTGATAATGAATTAAAATTATTATGCGACAGCACAAGTGAAAAAAAATATTCTGTGACTTTTGCTAAAATTGTTTCAATTGTTTTACCCGGTGCGGGACAGTTTTATACTGGAAATTATTCAAGTGGTTTGCTTTCGTTTGGCTGGTGTGCACTTTGGGGATATATTGCTGTCGAAGCCTTTATTGAAGAAAGAGTGTTTGATGGGCTTGCAGTTGCAAATTTTTTATGGTTCAGGTTTTACAGAGGAAACCTGGAGAATGCAGAAAAGTTCGCAATTGAAAAAAATATTAAGATTGCAAATGAATCTTTATATTATTTGCAGAATAATTACACAGGGTTGAAACCTTAAATGACGGCAGACGGGCTAAAAGTATCCCGAATTAATATCATCTGCATTACAGTTGGTATATTGCATATTGATGAAAAAAAAATTTAATTTATATATTCGAAAGTGAGTTTTAATTAAAACTCTGTTCTCTCAAGCTTCAGGAGGAATAATGAAAAATAAAGGTTTGGTTGTAACTCTCTCAATTATTGGAGTAATTGTTTTATTTGTTATTATTTTAGTTATCTGGGGAGTTGGTTCATATAATAATTTGGTAACATTAAATGAGTCGGTTAATCAAAGTTGGAGTCAGGTTGAAAACCAATACCAGCGCCGAGCAGACTTGATTCCGAATCTTGTAAATACTGTAAAAGGATATGCTGAATTTGAAAGAGGTGTATTGACTGATGTAACGGAAGCCAGATCGAAGGTTAGCCAGTTTAATATTACGCCAGAAGTATTAAATGATCCCCAGGCATTTCAAAAATTTCAGCAGCTTCAGGGAGAATTAAGCGGCGCTCTTTCCCGGTTATTGGTAACGGTAGAAAATTATCCTACATTAAAAGCAAACGAGAATTTTCTTCAGCTTCAGGCACAGCTTGAGGGAACGGAAAACAGGATATCTGTTGAAAGAAGAAATTTTAACCAGGTTGTACAGCAGTACAATACAACAATAAAAAGATTTCCTACATCTATCTTTGCAAGCTTATTCGGTTTTGGTGAGAAGCAATATTTTAAATCTACACCCAGTTCAGAAACTCCGCCTAAAGTTGAGTTTTAAACCTGATGAAATTTGTTTTTTGTTTGTTTGCCTTATCAGCTTTTTTATTTGCACAACCTGAAGTTCCTGTATTAAAGCAGTGGGCAACAGATTTTACAAAAACATTAAATGATGATCAGGTTAGTACATTAAATTACCGTCTTAAAACATATCAGGACAGTACATCAAACCAGCTGGTTATGTTTATGATAGCTACTCTTGATGACTATCCAATAGAATATTACTCACACGAAGTTGCTCAGAAAAATAAAATTGGAACAAAAGAACATGATAATGGAGCCCTTCTTTTTATTGCAAAGAATGATAAGAAACTAAGGATTGAGGCTGGTTACGGTCTTGAAGGAGTTTTACCTGATGCACTTGCAAGTTCTATTATTAGAAATGTAATAGTTCCTTATTTTAAAAAAGATGATTTCTATAAAGGAATAACTGCCGGTGTTGATGCAATTATTTCTGCAATTGCAGGTGAGTATAAAGCAAGCAGGGATAATTCACAAGATAATGATGGCACCCCGTTTATACCAATAATTATTATGATAACATTCATTCTTATGTTTATCTTCAGGGGAAGAGGAAAAGGAGGTAAGGGAGGATTTATTTATTTTGGCGGAATGGGCGGCGGAAGAAGCGGTGGATTTGGATCTGGCGGTTTTGGCGGAGGAGGGTTCAGTGGCGGCGGTGGTTCATTTGGCGGCGGAGGTGCAAGCGGAAGCTGGTAGATAAAAACTGCATAGTGCAAAGTGCTAAGAGTAAAAAGAATGTAATAAAAATTTTGAATTTTTTATTTTGACTTTTGAATTTCATATATGGAACTTGCAGATGAAAATTTTAATTAAATGAACAGGAAATATAATGGCGATTTTTATAACTGAAGAATGTATTAATTGCGGAGCTTGCGAACCTGAATGCCCCAATACTGCTATTTATGAAGGCGGGGCTGAGTGGGAACTTACCGGAACTACTTATGGTGAAGGTAAAAAAGCACCATCCGGAGCCGATGGATTTTTCTCAATGGACTTCTTTTATATTGTCCCCGATAAATGCACTGAATGCAAAGGATTCCACGATGAGCCACAATGTGCAGCTGTTTGTCCTGTTGACTGCTGCCTTCCCGATCCTAAAAATGTTGAAACAGAAGAAGAGCTACTTAAAAAGAAAGAATATCTGGATAGTATTGGGAGAGTTGCTAGATAGAACTTCTTCTTTAATCTTGTACTGGTATAAGCTCAAATCTTTCTTTTTCCAGCCAGCGAAATTATTCCAGGTCTATATTTTTCTAAAACATCCAAAAGTTTTTTTTCTGTTAGGATAATTCTCTTTTACCTAACTTCAAACTTCTTTAAATTTCAATTAAATTGTGGAGGTGATATAAGATTCTTTCGTCACTTCGTTCCTCAGAATGACAAGGAAATCAAAAATGAAAATTGGCAAATACACTTTACATATAATAAATTCAGGGTATTTTGGATTAGACGGAGGTGCAATGTTTGGAATAATTCCCAAACCTCTATGGCAAAAAACTAACCCTCCAGATGAAGCAAACAGGATTAAGCTTGCAACGAGAAATCTTCTTCTTACTGATGGCAGAAGAAATATTCTTATTGATACCGGTATGGGAAATAAGTGGGATGAAAAATCAAAAAGCATTTATGCTGTTGATCAGACTGATTCTCTTAACGGGAGTTTGAATAAACTTAATCTGTCAACATCAGATATAACAGATGTTATTTTAACTCATCTTCATTTTGATCATACCGGCGGTTCTACAAAAAATGAGAACGGTAATCTTATTCCGGCTTTCCCAAATGCAAAATATTATGTTCAGAAAAAAAATTATGAATGGGCAATAAAGCCATCTGAAAGAGATAAAGGAAGTTACCTGAAAGGTAATTTTCAGCCATTAATGGATGAAAGAGTTCTTTATTTTATCGAAGGTGAGGAAAGCTTTGATGATGAAATAGAATTTGTGATAATAAACGGCCATACATTTGCGCAGCAATTAATAAAGCTTTCAGATTCTTCCAACACAATTCTTTATTGCGGTGATCTCTTTCCGACAACTTCACACATTCCTGTTCCTTATGTAATGGGCTATGATCTTCAGCCGCTTGTAACAGTAGAAGAGAAAAAAAATATACTCTCAAAAGCAATTGATGAGAATTGGAAAATCTTTTTTGAACATGACCCGTTAACTGCAATTGCAAATGTTGTAAAGGACGAAAAAGGATTTCGGGCAAATGAAAAAACGAATACTTTATGATTGAAGGATTTACAAAGCTTTGCCGTTTTGAAGAGCTTAAAGAAGGAGCAGGTAAAAGATTTATTGTTGATGAAACTGAAGTAGCTGTATTTAAAATTAATAATGAAATTTATGCTCTCAGCAATGTTTGTCCTCATCAGCATACTGCATTAATCTATGATGGTTTTATTGAGAATGATTTTGTTGTTTGTCCAGCGCACGGATGGATGTTCAATTTAAAAACAGGAAATCAGCCGAAAGGAGAAAAAGGTCTGGATAGTTTTCCTGCTATGGTTTTTAATGATGAGGTTTATGTGAAAGTTTTTAAAAAAGAATTAAAATGGTGAGACATCAGTCATTTTGAAAAGCGGAGCGAAGAAGAATCCTAATCTCAATATAGAGATTCTTCATCATGATAAATCGGAAGGAATGACTTCCACTTTGTAAATAAATTATGAAATTGACAAATGAAATAGTTATTGAAAAAGCTAAGAAGCATGGATTTGATTTGATTGGTTTTTCTAAAGCTGAAGAATTAAAAAAAGAATCTGCTAATCTTGAGAAGTGGCTTGAGATGAAATATCAGGGGGATATGGATTATATGCAAAGGAATTTTTCTAAAAGAAAAGATGTGTCTCAGATTTTTCAGCATGCAAAAAGTATTATCTCGCTTGGAATTAATTATTATTCAGATGAACAATATAGCGGCGAAAAAGATAAAGGAAAAATTTCCCGTTATGCCTGGGGGAAAGATTATCATTTAATAATCTGGAAAAAACTTGAACTTCTTGAAAATGAACTAAAAAAAATTAACCCCTCTTTTGAATCAAAATCTTATGTTGATACCGGACCCGTAATGGATAAAGCCTGGGCTGTAAAATCCGGGTTGGGATGGATGGGTAAGCACACAAATGTTATAAATAAAGAAATCGGGAGCTGGTTTTTTATTGCCAATCTTATTACGAATATTGAATTTGAATATTCTTCAATAGTGACAGATCATTGCGGAAGCTGCACTGCTTGTTTAGATGCCTGCCCTACTAATGCAATAGTGAATGAATATATTTTAGATTCAGCAAAATGTATTTCATACCTAACGATTGAAAACAAAAAGGAGATTCCAGAAAAATTTAAAAACAAATTTGATAACTGGATATTCGGCTGCGATATTTGCCAGGATGTTTGCCCGTGGAATATTAAATTCTCAATGGAAACCAAAAATGCAGAATTCTTACCTGTGAATAAAGAATTTAAACTTTCAGAAATTTTGAATATGAACGAGGATGAATTTCGTGAAAGATTTTCTGAAAGTTCTGTTAAAAGAACAAAATTGAATGGACTGAAAAGGAATGCAAAATTTGTAAATTAAAGATGAACCTTTTCATCATTTAGTTTATCTTATTATTAGTGATTTAATGAAATACTGGAGAAAAAATGCCCGAAACTGATCATAATAATCATCATAAATTAATTATAGTTGGAGCCGGCCCGGCAGGCTTTACAGCCGCGTTATATACTGCCAGGGCTAATTTAAATCCTGTAATGTTTGAAGGATTACAACCTGGCGGACAGCTCACAATTACCACCGAGGTTGAAAACTATCCAGGGTTTGAAAATGGAATTATGGGTCCTGAACTAACAGATATAATGAGAAAACAAGCTCAGAGATTTGGTGCAAAGTCAATCTTTCGGGAAATTACCGAAGTTGATTTTTCAAAAAGACCTTTTGTTTTGAAAACTTATGAAGATACCTATACAGCTGACTCTGTAATTATTGCAACAGGGGCTTCCGCTAAATTGCTTAACCTTGAAAGTGAAAAAAAATTTATGGGTTATGGAGTTTCTGCTTGTGCAACTTGCGATGGTTTCTTTTTAAAAACCAGAGAGTTCTGGTTGTTGGCGGCGGTGATACTGCAATGGAAGAAGCTAATTTCCTTACAAAATTTGCTTCGGAAGTTTTAGTTGTTCATAGAAGAGATGAATTCCGTGCATCTAAAATAATGATTGAAAGAGCAATGGGTAATCCTAAAATAAAATTTTTAACAAATAAACTTGTTGTTGAAGTTTTAGGTAAAGATGAAAATGGAAGAAAAGTTATGACCGGGGTTATTCTTGAAGATACACTGGATAATTCAAGAGAAGAACTCCAGGCTGATGGTTTGTTTATTGCAATCGGACACAAACCAAACACAGATCTATTCAAAGGAATTCTTGACATGGATGAAACCGGTTATCTGAAAGTAAAATCAGGTTCAACATATACTAATATTGAAGGCGTTTTTGCTGCCGGGGATGTTACTGATAAAGTTTACAGGCAGGCTGTTACTGCTGCCGGTATGGGATGTATGGCTGCGATTGATGCTGAAAGATGGCTTGGAGAATTTGAACATAAAGTTCAATTGGAAAACGCAGAAAGTAAATAAAAAAAACTTCGGGATTGGTAATAACCCCGAAGGTTGAAAACCTCTCGAATTAATTATTTCTTATCAAGCTTTCTTGATACAAGATTAGCAACTACAAACCCGATTCCCGTTACTGTAAACAAGAAAAGAGGAACCCAATGATCCTGGTGTGTTTCCTGGTTAAGCATTATACCGAATCCTAACCCCAAACCAAAGCAGATAGTTACAATACCAATCTTAAGCATTCTGAATGGGTCCTTCTTCCCTTCAAAAAAATCTTTTATTGATTGTGCATCCATTCCTTTTTCAATCAGCATTTGTCTTTCTCTCGATCTGAAAAAGAAATATGAAACGAGAATTATTCCTATAACTAAAGTCCCAACTATTGGAATAAAGACCGCAACTACATTCTCATTCATTTTAAACTCCTTTTTACTTTATTATTTACAACCTTTTTTAAGTTTTATTTCTTACTGTCTGATGGTTGAGACTATCACATTGTTTTGAAGGTTACAGGCAAGCCCGATTTTTTTTTTGTTTTTATATCTTTTATTTTGAAAAATATGTAGGTTAAATGTAAGGGAGTTTGTAACCTTTTTGTTTGAAGAAAGGTCAGAATAAGGAATGAAAGGTGTTAATGACCAGGAAATAATTGAGTCGGTTAAAAAAGGCAATCATTCAGATTTTTCCATATTAGTTGAAAGATATAAGAACAAAGCATTTTCTATGTTAACAAGAATGTTAAAAAATAAAATGGAAGCAGAAGAAGTTTTGCAGGATTGTTTTTTAAAAGCATTTAATGCCTTAAATAATTTTAAAGGTGACGCTAAATTTTCAACATGGTTTTATAAGATTGTTTATAATTCTGCTTTAAGCAGGTTGTCTATTCAAAAAAGAAAAACAGAAATAGAAATGTCTTCTGTTGATGATCATTTTGATTTAAAAAGTGATTATGATTATAATCTAACAGAGCAGAAAGATTTATCATTATATTTAAAAGAAATGGTAGGAAAGCTGCCGGCAAATTATGCATCGGTAATTTCAATGTTTTACTTGGAAAATTTATCCTGCGAAGAAATAAGCGAAGTTATGGGAACCAATATTAACAATGTTAAAGTTATGCTTCACAGGTCAAGATCAGCTTTAAAAGATATTTTGATAAAGAATAATTATACCGAGGAATTATTATGATTGAATTGAGTGATGACCTGTTGAATAAATATATTGATGGCGAACTCGATAAAAGTATAATGAATCAGGTAAAGATAAAACTTGAATCATCTGCAAAAGATATGATGAATTATAAAGCTCTTTTATCAATTCATAATGAACTAAAAATTATGTCCCCCGAAGTGGTTTCTCCAAATTTTACTTCCACTCTTATGTTAAGGGTGCAGAGAAGTCTGAAGTCTAAAAAGGAACAGAATTTTTTTATTGTGTTGGTTTTATCATTGTTCTTTTTAATCTGCCTGGGAATTATCGGCTATGTACTTGCCAATTATATTTTTACTGCCGAATCCAGTTCGGGAATGTTTACTGAAATCTCTGTGCACCCTGAAAATTTAATAACTCTTCTCCGGAATTTCTTTTCAAAAGGAAATATTTCAATAATAGGATCAATCTTTTCATTTATACTGCTTATAACCGGATACTTTTTTTATGACAGTATAAAGCAAGCCAAACAACGTTAATCTCTGTCTCCTCACCTAAAATAATCTTTACTTATATTTACAGATGATAATTTATAATTATAATTAAGGAGGAATGATGCTTGTTCTAACTACTCCAACTATTGAAGGTAAAAAAATTATTAAATACCATGGACTCGTAAGCGGAGAAGCAATTCTTGGTGCAAATATATTTAAAGATTTCTTTGCAGGAATCAGAGATATAGTGGGCGGTCGTTCTGCTGCTTATGAAAAAGAATTACGAAAAGCTAAAGATATTGCTGTTGATGAAATGGTTGCTTCAGCAACTGCACAGGGTGCAAATGCTGTAATTGGTGTTGACCTTGATTATGAAACTATTGGCGGCGGTGGAGGAAATATGCTTATGGTTAGTGCAAGCGGAACAGCAGTAACATTTGAATAAAGGCGGAATGTTTAATATGAATTTTTTTCTGTATTTGAACTTGAGTTTTTGTGAATATGGCTACTAAATCAGGATACGCTGCAATTATTGGTTTGCCAAATGCTGGCAAATCAACTTTAATGAATGCACTGCTTGGACAGAAGCTATCTATTGTAACAACTAAGCCTCAGACAACCCGAAAAAAAATTCTTGGAATTCTTTCATCTGAAGATTACCAGGTTATTTTTCTTGACACTCCCGGCATTATTAAGCCAGAATATCTTTTACAGGAAAAAATGATGGAAGCTGTAGATGATTCATTAAAAGATGCCGATATAATTATCCTGATTGTTGATATATCTTATAATCCTGAAAAGCAAAATATTTTAAAGAATGATTTTGTAAATAGTATTCTTTTAAAAACAAACAAACCGGTTTTGTTAATACTTAATAAAATTGATTTGTGCGAACAGGAAAAAGTTAAAAACATTATTGAGAAATATGAATCACAAAAAAGATTTAAAAAAGTAATTCCTGTTTCTGCATTACTGAACTTTAATATTGAAAACGTGGTAAATACTATTTTGGAGAACTTGCCTGAGGGTCCTAAATATTATCCCGATGACATTGTAGCAGAAGAAAATGAAAGATTTTTTGTTTCCGAAATTGTAAGGGAAAAAGTTTTTGAATTTTATAAAGAGGAAATTCCTTACAGCACTGAAATTCTTGTCGGAGATTTTAAAGAAAGAGAAGCAAATAAGGATTACATTCTTGCTGAAATAATTGTTGAAAAAGAGAGCCAGAAAGGAATTATAATTGGTAAGCAGGGAACAGCAATAAAAAACCTTGGTCTGGAAGCACGGAAAGCCATTGAGGATTTTTTGCAGAAAGAAGTTTATCTTGAACTAAGGGTAAAGGTAAGAAGCAAATGGCGCTCCGATGAAAAACAGCTGAAATCATTTGGATATATAAAACCTAAAGATTAAAAAACTTTCCTGATGAAAAAGTACTTTCCCGAAACTCTGCTGATGTTAAATACAATAATCTGGGGTGCCACCTTTGTAATTATAAAATCTGCATTAACGGATATCTCACCTCTACTTTTTATTTCCATAAGATTTTTGTTTGCAACAATAATTCTTATTCCGTTTGCTTTTAAAATTTTCAGAAGTATTGATAAAAAAACTTTTTTAGGAGGGCTGTTACTTGGTTTTTTATATTTTGTTGGTTTTTCAACCCAAACAGTAGGTTTAAATTATACCACCGCAACAAAATCAGCTTTTATAACCGGAACATTTATAATGTTCACTCCATTTTTTCAAATTCTTATTGAAAAAAAAATACCATCAAAAGGAGTTATTGCGGGCATACTACTTGCATTAATCGGGTTAATTTTTCTTACGAGCAAAGGCAATTCTTTATTAGCGGCATTTACAGAAATAAATCAGAATTTTAATATCGGGGATTTTCTTACACTCATTTGCGCAATAACTTTTTCACTATATATAGTCTATCTGGACATTATCAGCAAAAAAGCAGATTACAAACCATTAGTGTTTCTTCAGATATCTGTTACTGGAGTTTGCGGAATTTTATTTTCACTTCTCTTTACAGTTTGGAAGGTTGAAAAAGTTCATTTTAATTTCAGCAATAATTTATTATTTGCTCTTCTTTACACTTCGGTTCTTGCAACAGTTTTAACAACAACGCTTCAAACTATGTATCAGAAGTTTGTTTCACCGTCGGTTGCAGGAATAATTTTATCATTCGAGCCAATATTTGCAGCACTTTTTGCTTTCTTTCTGTTGAGTGAAAAAATATCTAACTTTGGATTAATAGGATGCCTGCTTATTTTTTCCGGATTGATAGTCTCGGAAATTTATAAAAAGTAAAACAAGTTTTATAAAATGAATAAGGATTTAGCTAGAGCAGAAATTTTGATAAATGGTCTGGTGCAGGGTGTTGGATTCAGATATTTTATTTACAGGATTGCTGTTGGCCTGCAGCTGAAAGGTTTTACAGAAAATCTTTTTAACGGAGAAGTTATCACTGTTGTTGAAGGAAATAGATCGGAAATTGAGGATCTTTATAAAAAGATAATTGTCGGACCATCAAACTCTTCAGTTAGAAAACATAATATTATCTGGCAGGAACCCAAAAACGAATTTAAACAATTTGAGATAAAACATTAATGCAGGAATTCAGAACAGGAATTGGATTTGATGTTCACGCTTTTTCAGATAACCGCAAATTAATAATTGGCGGGGTTGAAATTCCATTTGAGAAAGGCCTTGCCGGGCATTCTGATGCTGATGTTCTTCTTCATGCAATAAGTGACGCACTTCTTGGAGCTCTTGCACTTGGGGATATCGGAAAATATTTCCCTGATTATGATCCTAAATTTAAAAATGCAAACAGCGGTTTTTTACTTTCAGAAGTTTTTAAAATGATTGAGGGAAATGGTTATGCAACAGGTAATGTGGATGCGGTTTTAATGCTGCAGAGACCCAAAATAGCTCCGTATATAGAAGATATGAGAGAAAAGATTGCCGGTATCTTAAAGGTTAGCACTGATAAAATTTCCATAAAGGCAACAACTACAGAAAGATTAGGATTTACAGGCAGGGAAGAAGGTGTTGCAGCTATGGCTTCTGTTTTACTTATAAAGGTTTAGAGGATGATCGAAAACATTCTGAATCATCTCTCTGATTTAAGTCCCCTATTAATCTATTTAATTCTATTCCTCTTTTCCTTTATAGAAAATGTTTTTCCGCCTTCACCGAGCGACCTTGTGGTAGTTGTTGGAGGTTCATTAATTGCAACGGGACCGATTAATTTTATTCCGACATTAATTTTTACAACTGTTGGAAGCATACTTGGTTTTTTTACTCTCTATTATATTGGATCCCAGGTTGATAAAAAATTTATCAGGGCAGGAAAAATGAAATTTATTTCTGCGCAAGCTGTTGCAACAGTGGAAGAATGGTTCAATAAATGGGGCTATACAATTATTCTGATTAACAGATTTTTACCGGGTACAAGGTCTGTCATTTCGTTCTTTGCTGGATTAAGTGAGTTAAAAATTATAAAGACAATTATTCTCGCAACAATCAGCGCTTTAGTTTGGAATGCGGTTATTATTTACCTGGGAATTATTTTTGGTAATAATATAGAGCGTGTCGATTTTTATCTATCACGTTACCAGGAAATAGTTTTTATTCTTACCGGGGCGGTAATTTTATTTTTTGTTATCAAACACTTCTTCTTTAATAAAAAGAAAAGTAAAACCTGATGTTCAAATTAAAGAATAGGAAAACAAAATCTCCTGAAGAAAAAAAAGTAAAAAATAAGGAGAGGCTCTTACTTATTCTTTCGGGAATTTTATTAGGAATTTCATTCCCGCCATTTCCTTTCCCGTTTACAATTTTAATTTTTGTCGGATTAATTCCTTACCTCAAAGTTATAGAAAACAAAGAGCGACTAATTGATATAAACCGCTCAACCTATCTTATGGCTTTTATTTTCAGCTTAATTACAATTTACTGGGTTGGAAGCTGGCAGAAAGAATCTGATCCTTTTTTAATGATTTCAGGTGCACTTCTTTTATTTGTAAATCCTGTTCAGTTATTAATTCCATCAACACTTTACTATTTCACAAAGAAATTATTTAAACGAAATATAGCACTGTATGTTTTTCCGCTTTTCTGGATATCATACGAATATTTTACAATGATAACTGAAATCCATTTCCCATGGGTTACTTTGGGAAACGGACTATCTTTATTTAATGATTTTATCCAGGCTGCAGATATTATTGGTTCACTTGGTCTTTCTCTTATTATTATTTATATAAATATTTTTTTGTATAAAGCTTTTATCAATTTTAAAATTTCCGAAAAAAAATTTTATCTTAATTTTTCTACTGCCGTTTTAATTTTTATTGCCGTACTTATTTACGGCTTTATTCAAAAATCATCATACGATGTATCAGGGAAAAAAATCCGCATTGGATTAATTCAGCCAAATTTGGATCCCTGGGATAAATGGTCAATGGGAGATTTAAATTCACTTCTTAATCTTTATTTAGGACTTTCGCAGGAAGCTATAAATGAAGGTGCTCAACTTCTTATCTGGCCGGAAACTGCATTGCCGGTTTATCTTATGGATGGAAATCATCAATCAATTGTAGATTCGCTTTATAAATTCCTTGAAAGGAATAAAATTTATCTTCTTACAGGCATGCCTGATTTAATTTATTATAACAAAGCTGATCATCCCGATGATGCGAAATATAGTAAGGCAGGAGATTTTTATTATTCAACTTTTAATGCGATTATTCTTCTGTCTCCAAGCACAAGAGATATTCAAAGATATGGAAAAAGTAAGCTTGTTCCCTTTGGCGAAAAAGTTCCGTATGCAGATAAAATTCCTTTTTTAGGAAGTTTAATTAAATGGGGAGTTGGAATTACAGGCTGGAATATTGGTCGTGACACGACGGTTTTTTCACTACCTTTTCCTGAAGCAAAAAATAAATCAATTGCATATTCAAAGACAGATTCACTTCATATTGATGGACTTGTTTGTTACGAATCTATATTTCCGGATTTTGTTGCGCAGTTTGTTGATAAGGGTGCTGAAATGATTGCTATTGTTACAAATGACAGCTGGTATGGAAAATTAAGCGGACCTTATCAGCATAAAGAATATGCTTCACTTCGCGCTGTTGAAAACCGGCGAAGTGTTGTTAGAGCAGCAAATGGAGGAATAAGCTGCATTATTAATCCATTGGGAGTTACGCAAACAGAAACTAAAATGTTTGAAAAATTTTTTGTTGTTGGTGACGTAACAATTGAAAATAAAAAATCTTTTTTTACAAAAAACCCTTTAATAATCCCGGTTTTATCTTCGGCTTTTTCTATATGGATACTTGGATTATTCATTCTTAAAAAAATTAAAATTAAATTTAAACTGTAATGCAAAAAATTATTGATCTTAGAAGTGATACTGTTACCAAACCTTCAGAAGCAATGCGCAAAGCTATGTATGAAGCTGAAGTCGGCGATGATGTTTTTAAAGAAGACCCGACTGTAAATAAACTTGAGGAATATACAGCTGAATTATTTGGCAAAGAAGCTGCATTGTTTGTATCAAGCGGGGTAATGGGAAACCAGGTTTGTCTGAACGTTCTTACAAATCCAGGTGATGAAGTTATCTGCGAAAGAGATGCTCACATTTTCAATTATGAATCCGGATCACCGGCAAAGTTAAGTGGAATTCAGCTTAACCCTGTGGTTGGAAAAAGAGGCGTAATAAATCCGGAACAGGTTGAAGCAGTTATAAGACCTTCAAGCGCTTATTATATGCCCCGAACAAAAGTTATTGCTCTTGAAAATACTCATAACCGGGCAAGCGGTGCGGTTTATCCTTTGGAAAAAATTATTGAGATGGAGAAGCTTGTAAAAAAATATAATCTGTTTTTTCATCTTGATGGGGCAAGAATCTGGAACGCATCAGTTGCAACCGGAATTCCGGTTAAAGATTATTCGAGCCATTTTGATTCTATGTCTTGTTGTTTTTCAAAAGGGCTTGGAGCCCCGGTTGGTTCCATTATTTCCAGTACAAAAGATTTTATTAAAGAAGCATATAGAATCCGCAAATCCTGGGGCGGCGGAATGAGACAGGCTGGTATTTTAGCAGCAGCAGCTTTATATGCTCTAAAGAATAATATAGAAAGACTTTCTGAAGATCATGAAAAAGCAAAGATCCTGGCAAAAACAATTAATGAAAATCCTTCATTAGAAATTGATATAGATTCTGTTCAGACTAATATTCTTATCTTCAAACCTTTGAAAATTAAAGTGGATGATGCTATAAAAATTTGTAAGGAAAATGGGTTGCTAATTTCCGCAGGAAAGATTGATTCAATCAGGGTAGTTACTCATATGGATGTTAGTTTTGAGGATATTAAAAAAACAGTTGAAATCCTTAATAAAGTATTTATTTAAGGTTTATTTTTATTCTTATTAATTGCTAAGATTACCAAAAGATTTTGTTATTTTTGGGGTGTAAAGAATTTTTTAAGAGAGGTTTTATTATGAAATTCAAATCCATTCTTACATTCTCAATCATTTTAACATGTTTTACAATAACCCAGGCTCAGGAAACTCGCGACAAAGGTACTTTTGTTAAAAAACAGCAGGGGTTTTACAATGAAATATTAAAAGCTCTGGGTGATACAACTGAAAAGGAAAATAAAGACACATTAATTTATAAAGTAGATGTAACCGGAAAAGATTTTCCAAAATCTGTAGATGAGTTTACAAGCTGCTGGTACAATGATCCAATATCCCAGGGAAGAACAGGAACTTGCTGGTGTTTTTCTACAACTTCATTTCTTGAATCTGAAGTATACCGTACTCAGCAGAAAAAAGTAAAGCTCTCGGAGATGTATACAGTTTACTGGGAATATTTAGAAAAAGCTGCAAGGTATGTTGATGAAAAAGGTAATTCAGAGTTTGGTGAAGGTTCGGAAGCAAATGCTGTTTTGAGAGTCTGGAAAAAATATGGAGTAGTTCCCGAAGAAGTTTACAATGGTTTGAAACCGGGTCAGAAATTTCATGATCATAAAAAAATGTTTGATGAAATGAATTCATATCTCAAGGGTTTAAAAGAATCTGACAACTGGAACAAAAATGAAGCGCTTTCAGAAATCAAAAAAATATTAAATGCTTATTTAGGCGAACCGCCTGTTGAATTTGTAAACCAGGAAATTAAATTCACTCCCAAAGAATACCTTGATAAATATCTTAAAATAAATCTTAATGATTATGTTGATATATTATCCTACATGCAGCAGCCATATTACAAACAGGTAGAATATGAAGTGCCTGATAACTGGTGGCATAATAAAGATTACTATAATGTTCCTCTCGATGAATTTATGTCTTCATTAAAAAAGGCTGTAAAGAATAGATACTCTGTTGCGATTGGCGGAGATGTTTCCGAAGCAGGGTATCTTCCAAGAAATGATGTTGCAATAGTTCCCACATTTGATATTCCATCTGCATATATTGATGAAAACGCAAGACAGTTCCGCTTCAGTAATAAAACTACTACTGATGATCATGGGATTCATCTTGTTGGTTACATGAATAAGAATGGAAAAGACTGGTTCCTGATTAAAGATTCAGGATCAGGTTCCAGGGATGGAAATAACAAGGGCTATTATTTTTATAATGAAGATTACGTAAAATTAAAAATGATGGATTTTATGGTTCATAAAGATGCAGTAAAGGATGTATTGGATAAATTCAGCAATAAGAATTAAACAAAAAAAAATATTTACGGGGGCTATATGCACAGGATAGTTTTCGATATAGAAACATGTTCCTTTCCGTTCGAATCACTTTCTGAGAGCCAGCAGGAATATTTGCTGCGTTATGCCGAGAAAGAAACCGATGAAAGAATTAAAGAAATCAAAGTAGATGATGCAATAAGATTTACCAGCCTTTACCCGTTTACTGCCAAACTTATTTCCATTGGCATTTATGATGTCGAAAAAGAAAAATCGTATGTTTATTATGAAAGTGAACAGCCCGAAGAATGGACCTCCGAAAAGAATGTTCATTATAAAGGATTGAATGAAGCTGAAATGCTTAATTCTTTCTGGAGGATAATTGAAGTTAGTGACCAGGTTATAACTTTTAACGGTAGAAATTTTGATGCTCCTTTTTTAATGCTGCGTTCTGCTCTAAATAAAATTAAACCAAGCAAAAATCTTGTTTCAAAAAAATTTGATTCGACTTTTCATATTGATTTGCTCGAGCAGTTTACATATTTCGGTTTGACAAGAAAATTTAATCTTGATTTTTACTGCCAGGCATTCGGAATCGATTCTCCAAAAACAAAGGGAATTTCCGGAATGGAAGTTAAAACTCTTTATGAAGCTAAAAGAATAAAAGATATAGCGGTTTATTGTGGCGATGATATTTATGCAACTTATAAGCTTTATAAAATATGGAATGAGTTTCTTAATATTTAATGATCGGTTTGACCCCCTTTCAATAATAACATTTGCCAACACAAAATATTTTGTAATTATGTAATAAGTTGAATCAAACTCTCATTATTAGAATCTCCAACCAATAAAAATCCTTTCCTTTCAAAACATAAATTTTAATTATCTGCTGGCACAGTTTTAGGCAATTATCTTATGAGGCAATATTCCAATCTTATTAAAAGGAACTAAAATTATTTATGGCAACAGCTATAGAGCAGTTTGTAACAGGTATTGAAATTAAGGGAAAAATAACTCCGGAGGTTAAAGAAATTCTAACACCTGATGCCATTCAGTTCATATCTAAACTTCATCAACTATTTAATCAAAGACGGATCGAATTATTAGAGAGCAGAGAAAAAAGACAACGGGAAATTGATTCCGGTATTATGCCGAACTTTCTTGAAGAAACAAGAAATATAAGAGAAGGCGGCTGGACAGTTGCACCAGTTCCGGAGGATTTACTTGACAGGCGTGTTGAAATTACCGGGCCGGTTGGACGCAAAATGATTATCAATGCTCTTAATTCCGGTGCAAATGTTTTTATGGCTGATTTTGAAGATTCAAATTCACCAACCTGGAAAAATGTAATTGAAGGACAGGTTAATCTTAAAGATGCAGTTGAAGGAACAATATCATATATAAGTTCTGAATCCGGGAAATTTTATAAACTTAATGAAAGAACAGCAGTTCTTATGGTAAGACCAAGAGGCTGGCATCTTGAAGAAAAAAATTTCCTAATAGAAGAACAACCTGTGTCGGCTTCGTTATTTGATTTTGGACTTTTCTTTTTTCACAATGCGCAAAACTTAATTGACAAGGGAACTGCTCCATATTTTTATCTTCCGAAAATGGAAAGTCATCTTGAAGCAAGATTATGGAATGATGTTTTTGTTTTTGCTCAACAGGAACTTGGAGTTCCAAATGGAACAATTAAAGCAACAGTTTTGATTGAAACAATTCTTGCAGCTTTTGAAATGGATGAAATACTTTATGAATTAAAAGATCATTCAGCTGGGTTGAATTGCGGAAGATGGGATTACATTTTCAGTTTCATTAAGAAATTTAAAAATCATCCAATGTTTATTCTGCCAGATCGTTCACAGGTTACAATGACTTCTCACTGTATGCATTCATATTCTTTACTTCTTATAAAAACTTGCCATAAAAGGAATGCACATGCAATGGGCGGTATGGCAGCACAAATTCCAATTAAAGATAATCCTGAAGCGAATGCAGCTGCTATGGAGAAGGTAAAACTTGATAAGGAAAGAGAAGCAAAAGACGGTCATGATGGTACTTGGGTAGCCCATCCCGGATTAGTTTCAGTGGCAAAAGAAATTTTTAATACATTTATGCCGGAGCCAAACCAAATAAATAATAAAAGAGAAGACGTTAATGTTTCAGCAGAAGATCTTCTTTCACTCCCGGTAGGAACCATAACACTTGAAGGGTTAAAAAATAATATTGATGTGGGAATTCAATATATAGAAGCCTGGTTAAGAGGTAATGGATGTGTTCCTATTTATAACCTTATGGAAGATGCTGCAACTGCAGAAATCTCAAGAACACAAGTTTGGCAATGGCTAAATAATTACAATAGTGCACTTGAAGATGGATCAAAAATAAGTGAAGAGCTTTATTCATCTTTACTGGCAGAGCAAACGGAAAAAATCCGTGATACAGTTGGTGAAGATAAATTTAATAAGGGTTCATACAGACTTGCAGCGGAAATTTTTGATTCACTTGTTAGAGATAAGAATTTTACTGATTTCCTTACACTTAAAGCGTATAAATATATCTGAAAAATTGCAGGATCCGTTTTAAAAAAAATCAACAAAAATTAATAAAAAAATCAGAGGGCTGTTATGAAATCAAGAGATGATCTAGTAAAAGACCTGCATAATTCCTGGCTGATAAACTCCAGGTGGAAAGGAATTTATCGTCCATATTCTGCTGAAGATGTAATTAAGCTCAGGGGATCAATAAAAGTTGAGTACACTCTTGCAAAACGCGGCGCTCTGAAATTATGGAATCTTTTAAATAAGGAAAATGTTGTTTGCGGTCTCGGTGCTTTGACAGGAAACCAGGCAATTGAAGAAGTACAGGTTGGATTAAAATCAATTTATTGCAGCGGATGGCAGGTTGCAGGTGATAATAATACTTCCGGTGAAATGTATCCTGACCAAAGTCTTTATCCCGTTGATAGTGTGCCTAATCTTGTTAAAAGAATTAATAGCGCTTTAATGCGAACAGACCAGATTTATTGGAGTGATAATAAAAATGGAATTGATTGGGTAGTTCCTATCGTTGCAGATGCAGAAGCAGGATTTGGTGGGAATTTAAATGCTTACGAGTTAATGAAATCTATGATCGAAGCCGGCGCTTCAGGTGTTCATTTTGAAGATCAGCTTTCTGCTGCCAAAAAGTGCGGTCATCTTGGAGGAAAAGTTTTAGTACCTACACAGGAAGCAATTAATAAACTTGTTGCTGCACGTCTTGCAGCAGATGTTCTTGATGTTCCCACGATACTTATAGCAAGAACAGATGCTGACTCTGCAGGTTTAATTACAAGCGATGTTGATCCGCGAGACAGAAAATTTTTTACTGGTGGAAGGACTGATGAGGGCTTCTTTACTGTAAAAGCAAACATAGACCAGGCGATTGACAGAGGTTTATCTTATTCTCCTTATGCAGATCTTATCTGGTGTGAGACTTCAACTCCGGATTTTGATGAAGCAAAAGAATTCGCAGAAGCAATTCATGAAAAATTTCCTGGAAAACTTCTTGCATATAACTGCTCTCCATCTTTTAATTGGAAGAAAAAACTTGATGATAAAGAAATGCTTACTTTCCGGGAGAAGCTTGCAGAAATGGGTTATAAATATCAGTTTATTACGCTTGCAGGATGGCATGCATTAAATTTAAGTATGTTTAAGCTTTCCCAGGGATATATGAAAGAAGGAATGCTTGCATATTCAAAATTCCAGCAGAAAGAATTTGCTGCAGAAACCGATGGGTACCGGGCAGTAAAACACCAATCGTTTGTAGGAGTTGGCTATTACGATTTAGTACAAAAAATTATTATGCAGGGAAATGCTTCAACTGCTGCATTGGATCAATCAACAGAAGCAGCACAATTTTAATAATAGAGTCCCATTCGCTCTTAATCCTTATTGTCTTAGGGTTATGGTACGGCAGGATTAAGAGCACGATTTTTTTAATTTGAGTTGGGCAAAAAAGTATCGGGTTAAAATCAGGGCAGCGAGAGGGCAACTCCTGTTTTGATAAGATAAACTTTTCGTTTTTAAGTCTCCTTTCTAAAAAGTTTATCACCCGGTACGCCTTTTTTACACACCAATCTTCTCTTCTCTCACTAAAATATAATCATTATATTTATGCATTACCTTTAAAAAATTTAATTGATAATCATAAAATCAATAATAGTTTTACTTTCAAGAAATAATGCAGGAAATTTTAACAAAACAGGAACCAGGCGTAACTTTAAATTTAGCTCTCGATCATGGTTTAACCAAAGATGAGTTTGAAAGAATAAAAAAAATACTGGGCAGAATTCCTACATTCACTGAGCTTGGAATTTTCAGTGTTATGTGGAGTGAACATTGCAGCTATAAAAATTCAATTGCTTTGTTGAAAACTTTACCAAGAAGCGGCGGAAAACTTTTGGTTGGTGCCGGTGAGGAAAATGCAGGGCTTATTGATATAGGAGACGGACTTGCAGTTGCATTTAAAATTGAAAGTCATAATCATCCTTCAGCTGTTGAACCTTACCAGGGCGCGGCAACCGGTGTTGGCGGAATAATGAGAGATATTTTTACAATGGGTGCACGACCAATTGCTTCTCTTAACTCATTACGTTTTGGTTCACTTTCAAATGCAAGAACACGGTATCTTTTTGAAGGTGTTGTAAAAGGAATAGGCGATTACGGAAACAGCTTTGGTGTTCCTACAGTTGCCGGGGAAGTATATTTTGATGAATCCTATCAGGATAATCCGCTTGTGAATGCAATGTCAGTTGGCATTGTTAAAAAAGAAAATGTTGCGAGTGCAATAGCAAAAGGTGCAGGAAATAAAGTTATGATTGTGGGTTCTTCAACCGGCAGAGATGGAATTCATGGTGCTACTTTTGCCTCTGAAGAAATTTCTGAAAAATCAGAATCTAAAAGACCCTCTGTTCAGGTGGGAGATCCTTTTACAGAAAAATTATTGCTTGAAGCTTCTCTTGAAATAATTAAAAATGGATGGTTAATTGGAATTCAGGATATGGGGGCGGCAGGAATTGCATGCTCTACAAGTGAAATGAGTGCAAAAGGTGAATCGGGAATGAGCATTGACCTGGATAAAGTTCCGTTAAGAGAAGAGCACATGTCTGCTTATGAAATTATGCTTTCTGAAAGCCAGGAAAGAATGTTATGTGTTGTAAAAGAAGGTTGTGAAAATAAAGTTAAGGAAGTTTTTGAAAAATGGGATCTTCATTGTGAAATTGTTGGTGAAGTCAGTGATGACCAATTGCTTAAAATTTTCCATGATGGTGAACTTAAAGCAGAGATTCCTCCTTTTGAATTAGTCCTTGGCGGCGGGGCTCCTGTTTACAACCGAGAAACTAAAGAACCATGGTATTTAAAAACAACCAGAGCTTTTAATTTTTCCTCTCTTCCGGAAACTGAAAATATTGCTGAAGCATTTGATAAGATTTTTTCTTCTCCGAACATTGCCTCTAAGAAATGGGTTTATGAACAGTATGATTCTATGGTAAGAACAAATACTATTGTAGGACCGGGGTGCGATGCGGCAGTTGTTTACATTAAAGATACTGATAAAGCTTTAGTAATGAAGACAGATTGTAATGGAAGATATGTTTATCTAAATCCCAAAGAAGGAACAAAAATTGCAGTTGCTGAAGCTGCAAGAAATATTGTTTGTTCTGGCGGGGTTCCACTTGGAATTACAAATTGCCTTAATTTTGGTAATCCATACAAACCTGAAATTTACTGGCAGTTCTGCAAGGCAATTGAGGGAATGGGTGAAGCCTGTAGATTTTTTGATACTCCGGTTACGGGAGGCAATGTAAGTTTTTATAATGAATCACCAAACACTGCGGTTTATCCTACCCCTACAATAGGAATGGTGGGATTAATCGAAGGGCTTGATAAAATAACCACATCATATTTTAAAAAAGATGGTGACCTGATTTATCTCCTTGGAGAAGATTTTGAAGAATTGGGAGGCTCTGAATTTTTAAAAGTGATTCATAATAAAGTTGCAGGAGATTGTCCTAACCTAAATCTTGAAACAGAAAAGAAACTGCAAATTTGTTTATTAGGATTAATAGAAAAAAAATTAATAAATTCAGCTCACGATATTTCTGAGGGTGGAATAATTTGTGCTCTTGCCGAATGCTGTATAATTAATGAAGAAAACCCTGTTGGAGCTAAAGTAACGGTTCCGGTAAAAAGCAGGGAAGATTTTTCACTTTTTTCAGAAAGCCAATCAAGAATAATTGTTTCAATTGATGCTCAAAAAAAAGATGAGCTTGAAAACTTTCTTAAAAAACAAAACCAGTTTTTTGTCTTGTTAGGAAAGGCTGGTGGAAAGAAATTATCAGTAAATGGAAAGGTTAACATCTCATTTAATAAGTTAATTGAACTTTATTATAATACTATTCCAAGTATTATGAATGTTTAAGCTGAAAGAAAAAATAAAAACCTGGAAGCTTTATAAATCTTTCAGGAAAATCAGGTTTACTCTCCATCTTATTCCATCCTTTAAAAAAATAAAAGAATTTTCAAAACATTATTTTGGCGGAATTTACAACCGTGTTGATTCGCACCATGTTTTTTTGCTTGCTGGCGGTTTAGCTTTTTCGCTTTTTGTCTGTATAGTTCCATTCGTATTAATAATTTTTTCTGTTCTCGGAAATTTTCTTGATTCCGAAGCAGTACAATTCCAGATAAGTACATTGATTGATACAATAATTCCGTATGGATTGTATTCGGATTTTGTTAAAACAATTATATTTAAAAGAATTGAAGAATTTGTTGAATACAAAACCATAGCAGGAATAGTCGGAGGATTAGGATTACTTTTTGCAGCCAGTGGTCTTTTCAGCAGCATGCGTACAATTCTTAATAAAGTATATGGAGTTGAAACGGATGTAAATGTAATTATCGGAAAACTAAGAGACTTTGCTTTGGTGCTTATGGTATTATTAATATTTTTTGCAACCACTATCTCAATGCCTTTTATCAACTTTATTTTTGAGTTTGCAAATACATTTGAATTCCTTGGTGCATTACGGTCAGGAATTTTTGAGCATATTCTTCTATCGCTAATATCTTTATTATTAATTTATATTGTATTTGCCATTCTTTATCTTGCTGTTCCTGTAAAAAAAATTGGAAAGAAAACGGTTTTCATAAGTGCTTTCTGGGCAGCAATTTTTTGGGAAGCAGCTAAACAAGTGTTTGGTTTTTACTTAGCAAACTATGCAGCCTATGGTAAGATATATGGCGCGTATGCTTTAATTGTGGTTGTTGCATTTTGGATTTACTATTCATCGGTTGTTTTTATTGTTGGGGCTGAGGTCGGCAGGTTATATTATGAAAGGAACTACTTAACAAATAATACAGTAACATAAAGCAGCTTCTCAGTTGTAAGAATAGTTGATTTTGGTTCTTGGAATTGAGAGATTTTTTTATTTATTAAATCAAAAAACCATTAAAATAGTAGAAGGTACTTAGTTGAAGTGGCATAGGCTTTGTCAAAAATTAAATGCTGAAATTTAATTTCGGAAATTCCAGCCATAATTAAAGGAAAAATAATGAAGCATCCTGCATACATAAAAAATCATAATCTTATTAAGTGGGTTAATGATTGTGTTGCACTTTGCAAACCGGCTGAAGTTCATTGGTGCGATGGCAGTGAAAAAGAATACGATACCCTATGTAATAAACTTGTTAAATCCGGAACTTTTATTAAGCTCAATCCAAAAAAAAGACCTAATAGTTATGCTGCATTTTCAGATCCATCCGATGTAGCAAGAGTTGAAGACAGAACTTTTATTTGCAGCCTGAGAAAACAGGATGCAGGACCAACTAACAATTGGGTTCCCCCGGTCGAAATGAAATCCACACTTAATAATTTATTTGACAGCTGTATGGAAGGTAGAACTATGTATGTTATACCTTTTAGTATGGGACCGCTTGGTTCTTCTATATCTCATATTGGAGTTGAAATTACGGATTCGCCTTATGTAGTTGTTAATATGAAGATTATGACACGTATGGGAAAAAAAGTTCTTGATGTTTTAGGTAATAGAGATTTTGTTCATTGTCTTCATTCTGTTGGAATGCCTTTAAAACGAAATAAGAAAGATGTTCCCTGGCCATGCAATAAGGACAGTAAATATATAGTTCATTTCCCTGAAGAAAGATTAATAATGTCTTTCGGCAGCGGCTATGGAGGAAATGCTCTTCTCGGTAAAAAATGTTTTGCTTTAAGAATAGCTTCCAATATGGCAAGAGATGAAGGATGGCTTGCAGAACATATGCTTATACTTGGAGTCGAATCACCGCAAAAAGAAAAAACATATATAGCAGCAGCATTTCCAAGTGCCTGTGGTAAAACTAATTTTGCAATGTTAATTCCTCCCAAAGCATTTAAAGGATGGAAAGTAACAACAATTGGTGATGATATTGCGTGGATAAAAGAAGCTGAGGATGGAAGGCTTTATGCTATTAATCCCGAAGCAGGAATATTTGGTGTTGCCCCCGGTACTTCTGAAAAATCAAACCCTAATGCAATGTTAACGATTAGAGAAAATGCTATTTTTACTAATGTAGCAATTACAAAAGAAGGAGACGTTTGGTGGGAAGGAATGACAAAAGTTCCACCGCGTGGTCTCACAGATTGGCAAAAAAGATCCTGGTCTCCGGATAGCGGACGACCGGCTGCACATCCAAATGCACGCTTTACTGCACCGTTAAAACAATGCCCCAGTGTAGATTCTGAACTTGATAATCCCAATGGTGTACCAATAAGCGCATTTGTTTTCGGCGGAAGAAGAAGCAAAACAGTTCCACTGGTTTATCAATCCTTCAGTTGGAATTTTGGAGTTTACCTTGCTGCTACAATGGGATCTGAAACTACTGCTGCAGCAACCGGCGTTGTGGGAAAAGTAAGGCGGGACCCTTTTGCAATGCTTCCTTTCTGCGGTTATCACATGGCAGATTATTTTAATCACTGGCTTCAGTTTGGAAGAGATTTGAAATAATCCGCCAAGAATTTTTGCTGTTAACTGGTTCAGGAAAGATGAAGAGGGAAAATTTATATGGCCGGGGTTTGGAGAAAATATGAGAGTTCTGAAGTGGATTGTTGACAGAGTCAGGGGCAGAGCTTATTCTGTTGAAAGCCCGTTAGGATGGATGCCGAGATATGAAGATTTAAACTGGGAAGGTCTTGAAGATTTCTCTCCTCAGCTTTTCGATAAAGTGATGTCAATAGACAGGGAAGCGTGGAAAGAAGAGGTGCTGTCTCATGAAGAATTATTTGCAAAGTTATATGATAAACTTCCAAAAGAATTTTTCTTTATGAGAGAATTAATTTTATCAAGTTTATGGAGATCGGCTGAACATTGGCATTTCGGCCGTGATTAAAAAGGAAAATAAAAATGAAATGGATAGATTCTTATAATTCAAAATTATGTACTGCCGATGAAGCAGTTAAAGCTATTAAATCCGGAATGAGGGTTTATGTACATCCCGGTTGTGCTACACCGGAGGTTTTATTAAATGCGATGTGCAATAATTCCGAACATCTTAGCAACGTAGAGGTTTTTCATATTCTTACACTGGGAATATCTCCTTATTCAGATCCTAAAATGGAAGGAAGATTCAGGCATAATGCACTTTTTATTGGAGCTAATGTGAGAAAAGCTGTTAACGAAGGAAGGGCAGATTACACTCCGGTTTTTCTGGGCGAAGTTCCTGCTCTTTTTTATAAAGGAATTCTGCAAATTGATGTGTCGCTAATAAATGTTTCTCCTCCGGATAAGTACGGCTTTTGCAGCTATGGAACCGGGGTTGATACCACTAAAGCAGCAACTGATGTAGCCAAAATTGTTATCGCTCAAATCAATCCTAACCAGCCAAGATCGCTTGGTAATTCATTTATCCATATTGATAAAATTGATTACTGCGTTGAAGTTGATGCACCTCTTAATGAATTGAAGTACGAAGAGCGGTTAAAATCTCCTGAGGACCAGGAAATGTATCAGCAAATTGGAAAACATATAGCATCATTAATTGAAGATGGTTCAACTCTTCAAACAGGAATCGGTGCAATTCCTGAAGCAGTAATGAAACATCTTTTTGATAAGAAAGATCTTGGGATCCATACCGAAATGTTTTCTGATGGAGTAATTAAGCTTGTTGAAACCGGAGTTATTAATAATGAAAAAAAGACACTTCATCCCGGCAAAATTATAGCCGGTTTTGTGCTTGGTACAAAAAAGCTTTTTGATTTTATTGATAATGATCCCTTAATGGAATTTCATCCCTCAGACTATACAAATGATCCTTTTATTATTGCTCAGAATGATAATATGGTAGCAATAAATTCTGCAATTGAGATTGACCTAACCGGACAAATTTGTGCTGATTCTATTGGTCCAGTGTTTTACAGTGGCTTTGGCGGGCAGCTTGATTTTATAAGAGGAGCCTCACGAAGCAAAAACGGAAAGCCTATTATTGCAATACCTTCAACTGCTAAAAACGGAAAGGTATCTAAAATAGTTCCTTACCTTTCTCAAGGAGCCGGCGTAACAACAACCCGCGGTGATGTTCATTATGTTGTAACGGAATATGGAATTGCGGATTTATATGGAAGAACTTTATTACAAAGAGCAAAAGCTTTGATTGATGTTGCTCATCCGGATTTCAGGGAAAGTTTGGATAGGTTTATTACTGAAAGATATTTTAAGAAAATATTGGTTTAAAGTTTATTCAGTTAAATTAATTCAGCATAAGCTAATTGCAATATTCTGAATTCCTCCACCATTCAGTCCATTCTTTAGCAGTATTAAAATCTTCAGAAAAATTTTTCTTTAAATATTCAACCGCTTTTTCTTTTTCTTCTGCAGTTCCTACCCAAAGCAGGTTTATAAGATTATCTGCAATTATTGGTTTAGAATATTTTTCAATATAGTCATAGTAACTTTTTGCTCTTATCTTTGAGGAAGCATTCCTATTATCCCATACTTTTGCATTTAACATATTCCATAAATTATAATCATACCAGTTTGCAGCGGGGTAATCTGATTCTTCAAATAATTTGATCCTGTTTTTTATAAGATTCAGATTTATAATTTCATCGGCGAAATTAATTTTCTTATTATTTCTCCAATTTTTCCATTTATTTATTTCTTTGTTCACATCAGCAGAATCATTGAAATTAATATTTTCGAATTTATTCCCGGATATAATAGATAAATAATATACCCAGGATGAAACAATTCCTTTGTTAAATTCACTTCCCAAATTCATATAATCTTTTACATTGTTTAAGAAGCAATCAACCAAATTATCGCTCCATATTTGTGAGATATGAGGCTGCCTTATATTTTGATTAAAAAGAATTATAGTAACGTCAGTACCTTGTGGCTGCATATCATTAGGAATAACTGTGCCTTCAAAAATTTTATTTTCTAACATGTAATTTTCATTTGTGAACTTATAAGAATCATTCAATCTCTCAGCCTGCAGCTGATCAATACTATAGTAACCGCCATTCCCCTTAAAGTGCTCTGATAAATAATATCCTAAAAAATAACCTTCTTCCTGTCTATTCTGAAGTTTTTTGGTTTTATTTGTTATTAAATGTTGACCCCCATAAAAAATTAATGCTGTAGCTGTGGAATCTTTCTCAAGTAAATTAATTATTTGATTTGAAGAATATTCATCACGCTCATGAAGAAAAAATTCATCCCTTTTTTCATACGACCAGTTATTTAAATCTATAATTTTTTCAGGACCTAAAAGTTTAAAGGAAATCTTTTTCTCGTCTGTTAGATTTTTATTAATTGTCTCAATCTTAATGTGAATTTTTCTAAGATCGCTAAAAAATTCTATTATCGCTGAAGTGAATTGATATCCAAAAATAAATTCAGGATTTAATAAATCGTAAGGATTGTTTGAGGAAAAATATTTGTTAATCCTGTTAATCTGATTTGAATCGCTTTCGAGAATTAAATATAAGTTACGTTTCTTACTTTCATTCCTGTTGATATTATCAATCCAGTAATTCAGGAAGTCTATTAATGTCTGCATAAAAATATGGTTTCCATGACCGGCATCTGCAATCATTACAACCCTGTTATTATCAACTTTATCAAGGATAAATTTATTTACATCATATTGGCAGTTGTTTTTAATAAGATTCTGTATATCCTTTTCGAGATATGTTTGAGAGTGACTAACCCCGGTAAGAATAATAATTCCAAATAAAACTAAAAGAATTAGATTATTTTTTTTCATTAAAACTTAAAGTTATTAAAAAGGAAAAACCCCAAATTTTATTGGTAATCCAGGTTCAAGATTATGTGTTTAACAAAATCCTGAACCTGAACCTTAAAGATTTGTTAACTGGCTTTCTTATCTTTTTTTGCTAAGAGCTCTTCTTTGGTTTCCTGATGGCTTGGATCAGGTATTATGGTGCCTTCAACAGGGCAAACACCAATACATTGAGGGTCATCAAAAAACCCAACACATTCTGTACATAAATCAGCTTTTATAACATAAACGCTTTCACCTTCAGAAATTGCGTCATTCGGACATTCATCTACGCAAGCATTGCAGTTAATGCAATCTTCAGTTATCATTAGTGCCATATTAGTCTCCTGAATTTGTTTTGTTTGTTATTTATTGTTAATTAAAAATTACTGAGTCGTATTCTTTATTTTCTTTTTGTTTATCAGAAAGCACATATTCCATTCCTTTACGGAAAGCTTCTTCATTTACCTTTAAGAATTCTTTTTTCTTCACGGTTTCATTCGCAGTGAACAATGCACAATCGTGAGATAGTATTTTAGATTTAGCTATATAGGCTCCGAACATTACAAGGTTTGTTGCTTTGGTATTACCAACTTCGTCAGCAATTTCAGTTGCCGGAACGTAAATAACTTCAACATCGTTTCTTTTAACTTTTCTTTTTATAAGGGAACTGTTAACGACTATTAATCCATTTTTTCTAACTTCATTTTCAAATTTATCCAGTGAAGGAAGGTTCATTGCAAAAAGTATATCTGTTTCTGTTACGAGTGGAGAACCTATACGATTATTAGAAATAATTACGTGGCAATTTGCTGTTCCTCCGCGCATTTCAGGACCATAAGAAGGCAGCCATGTTGTATGATAACCCGATCGCATTGCACTTTGAGATAAAAGCTGACCGAGGAAAAGTACTCCTTGTCCGCCAAAGCCTGAAATTTTTATTCTCGGGTTTTGATAATTTTTTTTCACTTCAGGTTTTTCATAAAGAAAATCAGAGCCATTTTTGGAACCGCCTAGAATTTTTGATATTTCTTCAAAAGTATATTCTTTTTGTTCAATGACTTCGGGAACAGTCTCTGCTGTTTTATCTTTAAAAATCCCAAGCTGAAAATGTTTACTGAGAACTTCTTCAACCCATTTCTTTGCTTCAACCGGTTTTACTCCCCAGCCTGTTGGGCAAGGTGAAAGTATTTCAATTAATGAAAAACCTTTTCCTTCGACCTGGTTTTGTAAACCTTTGCGTATAGCTTTACGTGCTTTCATTACATTCTTTGCATCTGTTATTGCAACTCTTTCCAGGTAAACGGGTGCTTCTAGCGATGAAAGTAATTCACAAACTTTAATCGGATAACCTTCATTCCTTACACTTCTGCCGTAAGGAGTTGTTGTGGTTTTTTGTCCGATTAATGTTGTTGGCGCCATTTGAGAACCTGTCATTCCGTAAATTGCATTGTTAACAAAGAAGACAGTTAAATTTTCACCTCTGTTGGCAGCGTGGAGAATTTCATTACCGCCAATTCCGGCAAGGTCGCCATCACCCTGGTAACTTACCACAATTGAATCAGGTAAAGCTCTTTTAACACCTGTAGCAACTGCAGGTGCTCTTCCATGCGGTGCCTGAACATTTCCGCAATCAAAATAATAATATGCAAAAACGGAACATCCAACCGGGCTAATCATTACAGATCTATTTCCGATTCCAAAATCATCCATTGCTTCAGCAATGAGTTTATGGATTACTCCGTGACCGCAGCCCGGGCAATAATGCGTTGTTAATAAATTTGAACCGGATTTTCTTTCAAACACTTCGTAAAAAGTTTCCGGTTTTTCTAATATATCTTTTACCATAATTTTTTTCTGGTTTATATTTTTAAATAGCTGTCAGTTAGTGTATCAATAAAATTTTCTTCATTCTGAAGAGATGAATTAATATTTCTTAACTTATTTAAAAGTTCATTTGTTGTAGGAACGACGCCGCCCATTCTTCCATAAAATTTTACTGGTTTTCTTCCATTTAAAGCAAGCCTTACATCATCCACCATTTGACCATTGCTCATTTCACAAACAAAAAATAATTTTGCTTTATCAGCTAACTGGTTAATTTTTTTTGTTGGAAATGGAAATAAACTTATTGGTCTTAATAAACCTGCTTTTATTCCTTCTGCTCTTGCTTCTTCAATTACAGATTGCAGAATGCGCGATACGATTCCATAACCAATCAGAATAATTTCTGCATCTTCTGTATATATCTCTTCAAATCTAACTTCTGATTCTTCAATTCTTTTATACTTGGTTTGAAGTTTTATGTTATGTTTTTCGAGATCATCGGCATCGAGGTATATAGATGAAACAAGATTTTTCTTTGTTTCAGCATCTCCGCCAACCTTCCAGTCCTTCTCAGGAAAATTTTCAACAGGTTCAGGAAGCTCTACCGGTTCCATCATCTGTCCAATAAATCCGTCTGTAAGAATTGCAACAGGGTTGCGGTATTTATCGGCAAGTTCAAATGCAAGCATAGTAAGATTGCACATTTCCTGAACACAGTTAGGCGCAAGAACAATCAGCTTATAATTTCCATGTCCACCGCCTTTTACCATCTGGTTATAATCACTTTGTTCGGGAGCTATGTTTCCCAATCCCGGTCCGCCTCTCATAATATCAACAATTACAATTGGCAATTCTGAACCTGCGGCATAAGAGATTCCTTCCTGCTTTAAGCTTAACCCGGGGCCCGATGATGCTGTCATTACTCTTTGACCAGTTGAGGAAGCGCCATAAGTCATGTTAATAGCACCTATTTCACTTTCAGCCTGGAGAAAAGTACCGCCCACCAAAGGAAAATATTTTGCGGCTGCCTCAGCAATTTCGCTTGCCGGGGTAATAGGATAGCCATAGTACGCTTTACATCCAGCGAGGATTGCTCCTCTTATTACAGCTTCATTTCCTTTTAAAAATAATTTTGACATTTATACTCCTTACAAAGCTTTGACTTTTTTATAAACTTTTATTGTTCCCGGTTCCGGGCAAACATAAAAACAAACTCCGCACCCGGTACAGCCATCACCAATATATTCCACAGGATGATAGCCCATTTTGTTCAATGTCTCAGCAACTTTAAGAACATCTGGAGCGCAGGCTTCAATACAAAGAAGACATTCTTTGCAGAGTTCACCTTCAATTTCAACAAAAGCATTATGCCTTTTCTTTGCCGGGTTCGGTTCTTCTTTTAACATTTCTAAATTTAGTTCGCTCATTTAATGCCTCGGTTATTTATTTCGACTATACAGTAATTCTAAATTTAATAGTCTCATTATTTTTATTAGAACTTTCCTTATGGTTATGCAATCTTTATTCCAGTTTTGCAGCACCAGGCAAATTTGAATTTTAGTTAATCTAAGTGGATTTGTTTCTTGAATTCGATAAATAACCCATTTGTTTATCGTTTTTGAGAAATAAAATATTTAACCAATTATTTAATCTCTAAAAATACGATGGATAACCAATGGTATGCTTATTGAGTTTTTGTGTTGAAATATTCAATATTAAGGAGTTATAACATGACTCTTCATGAAATAAAAGAAAAATTTTTAGCTTATGATCTTCTCTGGTTCATGATATTTGTTGGCTTTGGCTGGCTTATTCTTTATCTCCTCTACCTGATTTTTGCGATTGTTGTTTTATAAAAAAGAATAACTCATAATCTTTAAATTACTTATTCGCTGCAAAAATAATTATGCATTTCTTATAAATCATATTTGCGGGGTAAGAGTATGAAAATTTCTTTCAGGTCTTTCCTGTTTTGCTCAATATTCATTTCACAAAATTTTATTTCAGCACAAACTTTAGGGCTTAAAGCAATACCAACTGATGAAATGCAGTTTGGTTTTAATTTTAACAAATCATTCTATTCACATTATGATAATGTATCCGCTTTTTCCGGATTGTTTGAATTGAACTGGAATATTCCATTGAGTTCCAAATTAAATATTGTTGGAGAGATACCTTATATCAATACTAATTATGAAACTAATTATTCTTTTGGCAATTACAATTACAATTTTAAATACAGCAGAAATGGAATAGGAAATATTTTTGTGGGAATGCAAACAAAATCTGCAGATGATGAGAGTAAATCAATTGCCACCTTCGGAATATATTTACCAACTGCAGATGAAGAAGCAGCTTACACAGCATTGTTCAGTAATTATTATGATATACAAAAATTTGTTCCTAAATCATTTGGACTGTATTTCAATTATGCTCATCATAAAATATTTGAAGGCGGTTTCAGATATGGATTTGAATTTGGTCCGAATATTATAATCCCCACTGAAAGCGGGTATTCTGAAACAGAATTATTTATACATTATGCAGGCACCGTTGGTTACCAGGTAAATAAACTCCAGGTAAATATTGAATTTTTAGGTATAGGTATTCTAACTCAATCAGTAGATAATTTTTGGGACAGGTTAATTCACCAATTCGGTATTGGCGCTTTCTGGAAGGAATCTTTTATTACACCTAAAATATTTTACAGGATCTATTTAAGAGATGAAATCAGCAATATGATTGATGGAATACTTGGGATAGGAGTTATTGTATCAATTGATTAAATCTGAATAACTGAACTTTATTTATCAGGAAATTAATTGGCGATCTTTAAAAATTCTGCAATTGCCGGATAGCAATTCTTTACAAAAATCAATTCTCACATTCAAGAAAAGAATAAGTACAAAGCCATTCATTTTATCTGTTTTGAAAAAATAAATCCCAAAAGTCTTTGAAAACAGAATATTTAAAATGGTATAAATGTTGGCTTACATAAGCAAATTTAATTTATGAATATCATTTAACGGTTAGGAGTTATGGAACGTAAAAAGGTAACAATTGATGGAAATGAAGCTGCTGCTTATGTAGCATTTAACACTAATGAAGTAATCGCAATTTATCCGATTACACCATCTTCCAATATGGGAGAATGGTGCGATGCCTGGTCAGCTGAGGGAAAGAAAAATATCTGGGGATTGATTCCGAGTGTAAGTGAACTTCAGAGTGAAGGAGGGGCTTCCGGCGCAATACACGGTGCATTACAAACCGGAGCGTTAGCCACAACATTTACAGCTTCCCAAGGATTGCTTTTAATGATTCCAAATATGTTTAAGATTGCAGGAGAATTAACTTCTACCGTTTTTCATGTTTCCGCAAGATCAATTGCCGCACAGGCGCTTTCAATCTTTGGTGATCATAGTGATGTAATGGCTACCCGCTCAACAGGGTTTGCATTGCTATCTTCCAATTCTGTGCAAGAGGTTATGGACTTTGCTTTAATTGCACAGGCATCAACTCTTGAATCACGAATTCCTTTTCTCCATTTCTTTGACGGCTTCAGAACTTCTCACGAGGTTATGAAAATAGAACAATTGAACAGCGACGATATTAAAGCTATGATAAACGATAAGCTTGTAATTGAACATAGAGAAAGAGCATTAAGCCCGGATCATCCTGTTATGAGAGGTACTGCTCAGAATCCTGATGTTTATTTCCAGGGAAGAGAAACAGTAAATCCTTTTTATTTAAAATGTCCGGACATAGTTCAAAAGCAAATGGATAAATTTGCAAAGCTGACCGGAAGGCAATACAGCCTGTTTGATTATGTCGGCGCACCGGACGCAGAAAGAATTGTAATAATTATGGGGTCAGGTGCTGAAGCAGTTGAAGAAACAGTAAATTATCTTGTAAGTAAAGAAGAAAAAGTTGGTGTGCTTAAAGTTAGATTGTACAGACCTTTTTCTATTGATCATTTCATTAACAAACTTCCGGCTTCTACGAAAGTTATTTCTGTTCTTGACAGAACCAAAGAACCAGGTTCTTCCGGTGAACCTCTTTATCTCGATGTTGTAAATGCAATCTCAGAAAAATTTGGAAATGGCGAATTACCATTTGCTTATCCTAAAATTGTCGGCGGACGCTATGGTCTTTCTTCAAAAGAATTCACCCCGGCAATGGTTAAATCAGTTTTTGATGATATGTCCAAAGGACTCAATACGAAGAAAAATGAAAAGCCTAAAAATCATTTTACAATAGGTATTATTGATGATGTAACTAACACAAGCCTGGATTTTGATCCTTTGTTTTCTGTTGAACCCGATGAAACATTCAGAGGCAAGTTTTATGGATTAGGTGCCGATGGAACTGTTGGTGCAAATAAAAATTCCATAAAAATAATTGGCGAGAGTACAGATTATTTTGCGCAAGGTTATTTTGTTTATGATTCAAAAAAATCAGGCTCCACTACCACTTCACATTTAAGATTCGGACCTAAAGAAATTAAATCAACTTATCTGATTAATAAGGCAAACTTTATTGCATGCCATCAGCAGGTTTTTTTAGAAAAGATGGATATGCTTGAAGATGCAATTGAAGGAGCAACTTTTCTTTTGAATACCAAAGTTTCAAAGGAAAATGTATGGGATTCTTTACCGGAAAAAGTTCAGAAAGATCTAATTGAAAAGAAAATGAAATTCTTTATTATAGATGCATATAAGGTTGCAGATGAAACCGGAATGGGTGCAAGGGTTAATACCATAATGCAAACCTGCTTCTTTGCAATTTCAAAGATCTTTCCTAAAGATGAAGCAATATTAATGATTAAAAATTCCATAAAAAAAACCTATGGAGCTAAAGGCGATAAAATTGTTGAAATGAATTTCAATGCAGTTGATAAAACAATTGAAAATCTTTTTGAAGTTGAAGTACCGCAAAAATTATCAAGTAAAATACAATTACAACCGGCAGTTGCAGGCAACGCCCCTCAATTTGTTAATGAAGTTACTGCAAAAATTATTGCGGGATTTGGTGATAATATTCCTGTTAGTAAAATGCCGATTGATGGAACATATCCCCTTGGAACAGCAAAATGGGAAAAAAGAAATATTGCACTTGAAGTTCCTGTTTGGGATAAAGAGATATGTATTCAGTGTAACAAATGCGTTATAGTTTGTCCTCATGCTACTATAAGAGCAAAAGTATTTGAAGAAAAAGATATTGCTAATGCACCTGAAACATTTAAATCCACAAAATTCAAAGCGAAAGATTATGGAGATGATCTTCTCTATTCATTGCAGGTTGCAGTGGAAGATTGTACAGGCTGCGGTTTATGTGTTGATGTTTGCCCGGTAAAGAATAAAAAAGAAACAAGGTTAAAAGCAATAAATATGATTGAGCAGGTTCCATTGCGTGAAAAGGAAAGAGCAAACTGGGATTTCTTCCTCACTTTACCCGATCTGGACAGAACAAAAGTCAATGTTTCAAAAATTAAAGATTCTCAATTTCTCGAACCTTTATTTGAATTCTCAGGTGCATGTTCCGGATGCGGAGAAACACCTTATGTAAAACTTGTCAGCCAGCTTTTTGGTGACAGAACTATAGTTGCAAATGCAACCGGATGCTCTTCAATCTATGGCGGTAATTTACCAACCACTCCATGGTCTACAAATAAAGATGGTAGAGGTCCTGCCTGGTCTAATTCTTTGTTTGAAGATAATGCGGAGTTCGGTTTTGGTTTCAGGCTTGCAATTGATAAGCATAATATGCAGGCAAAAATTCTTCTTGAAAAATACAAAAATGATTTAGGAATAGAACTGGTTGAAAGTTTAATCAACGCTAAGCAGAATGATGAAACAGGAATTTATGAGCAAAGAGAAAGAGTGGCTCAGTTAAAATTAAGACTTAACCAATTCATAAGTAATGGTTATGGCGAAGATGCAAAAAATGATTTTAATCATCTCTTAAGTCTTGCTGATTATCTTGTTAAAAAATCTGTATGGATAATGGGCGGTGACGGCTGGGCTTATGATATAGGTTATGGCGGACTTGATCATGTTCTTGCTTCAGGTAAAAATGTAAACATCCTTGTTCTTGATACTGAAGTGTATTCAAATACTGGTGGTCAGATGTCCAAAGCAACTCCTCGCGGTGCAGTTGCAAAATTTGCAGCAGCAGGAAAACCGATGGCAAAGAAAGATCTTGGTTTAATGGCTATGGCTTACGGAAATGTTTACGTAGCCAAAGTTGCAATGGGTTCGAATGATGCACACACTGTAAAAGCATTCCTTGAGGCAGAAGCTTATGATGGACCTTCTCTCATAATTGCATACAGCCATTGTATCGCTCATGGAATTGATATGGGAACCGGAATGAGAAATCAGAAAGCCGCTGTTGATACGGGATACTGGCAATTGTACAGGTATAATCCCGACCTTGCCGTAAAAGGCGAGAACCCGTTTAAGCTCGATTCTAAAGGGTTGAAAATGCCTTTTAAAGATTATGCATATATGGAAACCAGATATAAGATGCTGACTAAAACTCATCCGGATCTTGCTAAAAAATTAATGGCAGAAGCCCAGAATGATGTAAATGAAAGATGGAAAATGTATGAGCAGCTTGCTTCATCCGGTGATGTAAAAACTGATTCTGCAACTGATAAAAAAGAATAATTAAAAAGGAGAAATAAAATGTCAGACCAAAGATTACCTTTAATTGGTGATAAGTTTCCTGATATTAAGGTTCAGACAACAAGGGGTGTGCTTAATATTCCCGGTGACTTTAAAGACAAATGGATTGTCTTCTTTAGTCATCCGGCTGATTTTACTCCTGTTTGCACCACAGAATTTGTTGCCTTCGCAAAAAAGAATTCAGAATTCAAAAAGCTTAACGCTGAACTAATTGGTCTTTCAATAGATCAGATCTTTTCTCACATAAAATGGGTTGAGTGGATCAAGAACAATCTTGGAATAGAAATTCCTTTCCCTGTTGTTGCTGATCATGCAGGAATTGTTTCCAACCAGCTTGGAATGGTTCATCCGCGTAAAGAAACAACAACAGTAAGAGCAGTTTTTATTGTTGATCCAAAAGGATTCATCAGGTTGATAATTTATTATCCCCAGGAAATAGGCAGACAGGTTGATGAAATATTGAGAGCATTAAAAGCTTTACAGGTATCGGATAAAAATAAAGTTGCAATGCCGGAGAACTGGCCAAACAATGAGCTTATCGGATCAAAAGTAATTAATCCTCCGCCAAAAGATGTTATAGCTGCCGAAGAACGTTTAAAGAAAGAAAAAGGCTATGACTGGTGGTTTACTTATAAAGATTTAAATTAAAAACATTAGGAAGCCTCGCAAGGGGAGGAGAGGCTTCCGGATTTAAAATAACAGGTGAAACGTGAACATATCAACAAACTATCTCGGTATTGATCTTCAGAATCCTATTGTTCCTTCAGCAGGTCCACTTTCTGAAGATATTGATAAAATAAAAATGATGGAAGATGCAGGAGCAGCTGCAGTTGTTCTTTATTCTTTATTTGAAGAACAGATTGAAAATGAATCTCTTGAGCTTCATCACCGTACAATATACAATACGGAAAGTTATGCGGAGGCGCTCAATTATTTTCCCGAACCATTTGATTTCCGGATGGGACCCGAAGAGTACCTTGAGCATATTAGAAAAGCTAAAGACTCTGTTAATATTCCTGTTATTGCAAGCCTTAATGGAAAATCTATCGGCGGTTGGACTGATTATGCAAAGAAGATTGAACAGGCTGGGGCGAATGCACTCGAGCTTAACATTTATTTTCTTGCTGCTGATCTTCAAAGGACAGGTGTGGAAATAGAAAAAAATTATATTGAGATAGTTAAGGAAGTGAAAAAAAATATTTCCATTCCTATAGCAGTTAAGATGCATCCGTTTTTCAGTTCAGTTGCAAATATGGCTTCTGAGCTTGATAAAGCAGGGGCAGACGGCTTGGTTTTATTCAACAGATTTTATCAGCCGGATATTGATCTTGAAACACTTGAAGTTGTTCCAAATGTAATACTAAGTTCATCAGGATCAATGAGACTTCCTTTAAGATGGATTGGAATTCTTTATGGGAAGATAAAAGCCGACCTTGCCGCAACAAGCGGTGTTTATAATGAAAAAGACATAATTAAAATGGTTATGGCAGGTGCCAAAGTAACTCAAATGCTTTCCTGTTTATTGAAATTCGGGATTGGTCATATTGCAGATGTTCTCACAAAACTCAAATACTGGATGGAAGTAAATGAATATGAATCCTTAGACCAGATGAGAGGTAGCATGAGCTATATGAATGTTGATGATCCATCTAAGTTTGAGCGCGCAAATTATATGAAGGTACTGCATTCAGTAAAATGACTTTGTCAGTCTGAGCCTGTCGAAGACCGACATTTCAGGACAAAATCACACTTCAACCTGCCTGACGGCAGGCAGGCAAGCTCAGTGTGACAATAAAAATTACTTTTGAGACAATCTCATCTTTAAATCCATCGTCATTCTGAGCAACCGCCCTTGGCGGTGAGGAAAGAATCCCTTAAAATCAAAAAGCCGTGTTAAGTTCAGGTTTCGACAAGCTCAGCCTGACAATTTGAATGTCACCTAAGTTTATCGAAGTGTGACCTCATCCTTCAACAAGCTTAGGAGGACTGTGAGAGAAAAGAACAAAAAAAATAATCTCTCTGTACTTTTCTTAGCATAAGAAAAGTACCAAAAGAAGCATGCACTTAAAAATAAATTCTAAAATTATCCTTCGTTCCGCTAAGATAAATAAACTCGTTCCTGTAAACAGGAACTCAAACAGAATTTATCTTTTTTCGCTTCACTCCGGATAATTTCTTTACGAATTTTTTTTAATGTGCTTAAAATGAAAAATGTTTACCAAAACCGACCTTAAATAAATTGCGTTAAAAAATTTATCGGAATGAAGTGTTAAACGAAGAATGTTAGAATGTTAAGAAGAAATATATTTAGTTTTATTTTTTATAAAAAGTTGCTCTTCATTCTTCGTAGCGGAATGTAGATAAATTTTAGCAATTTATTTGCAGTCTTGATTCTTTGGTTACCTTCTTATCAAGAAGAAAGTAACAACAAAGGTTCTTGAACTTTTGGAGGATTTTTTCCTGAGTTTATCAAAGGATTCTTTCAAGTTTACCCGCCTCTGGCGGGAGAAAAGAAAGAAGAATATACTTGCCAATTATAAAATTTTATTTTTTCTCTTAATAAAAGATTTAATTTGAAATAAGATAAAAATTTGCTGAAATTAAGACCGGTTTTAAGAGGGCATATTTAAATGGAAGAAAATGGGTTAGTCGCAGTAAGCAAATCAACAGAATATTTATATCAGGATAATATATATCATCATAAAAAACAGGATCTGTTTTATACGGGTTTATTTTAAAGATTTATATAAATACCAGGATAAACAAAATCCGGGATTTTAAAAATAGAGTATCAGCAATTCCGGTTAAGTATTAGTTATACCGTTAATTAAAGAGGAAGGAATTGGAAAATAAAAAGTATTTTGAATGAGATTAAAAAATTTAAATATATGTTATTCATTTTTTTTTCAAAAAAGTAAATGTAAAAAGGAGATATGCTATGCGCTATTTATTACTTCTAATTTTAAGTTTATGCTTGATGAGTTGCAACCAACAAAATAATAGTAATGTGGATGAAAATCTGGAAGAGACTTCGGTTGATGTGGACTCACTTAATGCAGAGTTTGTCGGAGGATGGAACCAAAAGGATTCTGCGGCAATAATTAATACTATCGCAGAGGACGCAATCGTTATGAATGACTCATTAATCCACAAAGGGAAAAATGAGATAGCAAAAAACTGGATAAGCGGCGGTGTAAAAGTATTAAGCAATATTAGAACTCATTCTTTAATAAGTGATGCTGGAGGAAAACTAGCCTATGATGGGGGCACTTACACTCTAGACCTCAACCCACCGGGCGGCCCTTTGTTAAAAGAACGGGGGATTTATAGTCTTATATGGAATAAAAGAAATGACGGGAATTGGAAACTAAAACTTATCCATATTGAAGATGTAACACGGCTTCCGGATATAAAATAATTAGCAAGAATGTAAGTGATAAAATAATTGAAACATTATTAAATGCTTCAACTTCTTTAGTTAAAAAGAGTACATTTGTGGGATTAGGAATAGCTTTTGATTTTTATCAGTAAGATTAAAAAAGGGAAATTATATTTAAAAAACGGCATAACAAGCCAATCAAGCGGACGCCGTTTTCGCATTTGGCATTTTATTAATTTTTGAGTTAGCCGTTCCCCGCCATAGGGGGCAGGCCGTTTCGGCTAACTTGTTAAAGGTTGTTCTATTAAATAACATTGTTGCAAACTGCACTTGCAAGGAAAGTTTAAGTGCAGTTTGCAAAATCTTTGGCTTTGTCTTTTTAATCTGCATTGCTGTTCTTGGCGGCGGGTTATCGGCAACGTCGTTAGCCCCAAATTATTATGAATGAATTATTTACTATAACTGGTTCGATTGCATCAATAGGTAGTATACCTTTAGCCATTTATCTTTTTATTAAATTACGAGAATCGCGCTTTGACAAAATCAAAAGGGAAATTGTAAGAATTTTATCCTATCAAATCGGTGAAAATCGTGATCTACGTATTTTTGAAATAGAAACTGTTATAAATTCAAAAATTAGAGAAAATAGAATAAAACCTAATAGTATTTCTATTTCAAGAAGTTATTGAAGATTTAGTTTCCGAAACAATTTCAAGTCCATTACTTGATACAAGCAGAAAGGAATTAATTCTTAGAAAATTTTAAAGGGCTTTATTATAAAAGTGAATTATTTGATGTTATCGATAAAATTGAACCAAGAATTAAAACTATAGGAATTGAAACAAGAGAAGAAGAAATTAAGTTGAGAATAAAAGAAATCGAGAATAGTTTAAATAATTGGACATCAAAAAGAAGTTCCTTACAAAAAGAATATGATACATTAAAAACTAAACAAGGTTATATGTATGAAAGATTCTCAACTATTTTCGGTTTGCTTGCTGTTATTATTACAATTCTGTTTTCTTTAATGACAATGATTGGTGAAGAAAAAATAAGTGACTTCTTTTCACCTATTGATAAATTTACAGAAAGTAACAAATTTTTATTGAATTTAATATTAGGAATATTCGCAAGTTTTGTTTCAATTTCTGTTGCAGTTTATTTTAGAAAAATTTCAAACCGTTATAAAAAATTCAAGTAAACAAAGGTAGCTAACCTCTTTAATAAGTAAAACCAACCTTAAACTTTTTGCTGCCTTCTCGTAAAAAACCCTTCTACTCTTAAAATACCAACAGCCATTAGTAAAAAGCTAATTGCCGCTTTTGAAAATACCTTTGCCGTTAGTAAATCACTCATTTCACCTATCCTTAATTTTTAATAATTTTTGTTAGTCAATAATGATTATTAGTTAAAACAAAAATTATTTATGCAGACAACCTATAACCTGGATTTCAGGTTGTTCGATAGTTTTCCCGATATGTGCTTTATTCTTAACAGCAATGAAGATGTTGAAGACATGAACATATCTGCAAGAATTAAGCTTGATATTAAATGGAGAGGAGAAAAGAATCATAACTTTCTTGATTTGGTTGATGCTGTCTGGGTTGATTCCACTAAAAATGAAATTGAGAAATGTAAGACTGAATTCAAAAGTAAAATAACCGAATCAAAATTATCTTCGGGTAAAAACGTTTTTGATGTTGAGCTTCTCATAGCCCCATATTCTTATCAGCCTGATAATGGAAAAAATGAATATATAATTATTCTTGCAAGAGATATTACTGAAAGCAGAAAGAAGGAATTGGATTTACTAAGATTTTATAACATTGCTGAGAAAACAGTTTTTCCTTTGCAGATCACCAGCCTTGAAGGGAAAATGCTTTACATTAACCCTGCTTACGAAGCTGCAAGCGGTTATTCAAGAGATGAACTTTTAGGTAAAAGCCCTAATGTTTTCAGCAGCGGGAAACACTCTAAAAGTTTTTGGGCAAATATGTGGTCAACAATAAAATCGGGTAAAGTATGGGTCGGTGAAGTTGAAAATAAAAAGAAAGATGGAACTCCCTTTTATACTCAGCTGCTTATTTCTCCGATTCTGAACAGTAAAGGAAAAGTATTCGGATTTTTTGGAGTTCACAGGGATCTTGGTGAAAAAAAACTTTTGGAAAAACAATTAATACATTCACAAAAGATGGAAAGCATAGGAACTCTTGCTGCCGGTATTGCGCACGAAGTTGGAAATCCTCTTGCATCTATTTCAGCAATTGCACAGGTTATACAAAGAACAACAGAAGATTCTTTTGTAAAAGAAAAAATTGAATTGGTTAAAACACAGGTAACAAGGATTTCAAAAATAATAAGAGACCTTGTTGATTTTTCAAGACCTTCAAATTATGAATTGAGGCTTACTGATATAAATCAGAATATAGCGGAGGCAGTAAACATAACCCGCGTTGGAGCAAAAGCAAAAGATGTTAACTTTGAGTTTAAGAAGAATGAAAATATTCCGCTCCTTCCATTGGTTGCAGACCAGATTGAGCAGGTCTTCATTAATATTCTTCTTAACTCTGTTGATTCTTATGTTGAACCAATTGCTTTAGGAAAAAAAGAAAAAAGAATTTCAATTGTTACAGAATTGAAAGATGATTTTGTAAATATAACTTTTACAGATAACGGCAGCGGAATTAAGGATGAAAATCTTGCAAAAATTTTTGAACCTTTCTTCACCACAAAGAAAGAAGGAAAAGGTACCGGTCTTGGTCTTTGGGTTAGCTATGGAATTGTAAAAAGTTTCCAGGGAGATATAACAGTTAAAAGTAAATTAGGTGAGGGAACTACATTTGTAATTTCTTTGCCGACAAATCCAAAATAGAATTATAACCCGTAGCTCAGATTTCCAAATCTGAGCAGATTGTTTTCCTCAGAACAGGAGTTCTGAGTGACGAACTTGAATCTAAATAGAGGTTGCAATGCAGGAAAAAATTTTAGTAGTGGACGATGAAGATATTATCAGGGAATCACTCTCGTTTATTTTAAAGAAGGAAGGTTTTCTTGTTGAAGAAGCTGTTAATGGTAAAGAAGCTCTTGATAAAATAAAAGAAAATTCGTTCGACCTTGTTATAAGCGATCTCGAAATGCCGGTTATGAAGGGAACTGAACTTCTTGAGGAAATAAAGAAGCTTGATATTAAAACATCTGTAGTTATTGTTACAGCTTTTGGTTCTCTTGATACAGCGATAAAAGCATTAAGAAACGGGGCAAGTGATTATATTCTTAAACCTGTTGAGTTTGATGAGCTCCTTATAAAAATCAGGAGATTGTTTGATACAAAAAATATCCTCCTTGAGAACAGAATTTTACGAAATGAAATACAAAGGAATTTTGATTTTGAAAATATCATTGGTAAAAGCCCTGCAATGAAATCCGTTTACCAAATGATTAAAACTGTAGCTGAGACTGATAGTACAGTTTTAATAACCGGTAAGAGTGGAACGGGAAAAGAGCTTGTTGCACGTGCCCTTCATTTCCATAGTAAAAGAAAAAATAAACCATTTATTGCTGTTAATTGTGGAGCCATTACAGAAAATCTTATGGAGAGTGAATTATTCGGACATAAAAAAGGTGCATTTACCGGCGCAGTTTCAGATAAAGAAGGTTATGTAAAAGCTGCTGAAGGCGGTACTCTTTTTCTCGATGAAATAAGCGAGCTGCCTTTATTAATGCAGGTTAAGTTTTTAAGGGTTCTGCAGGAAAAAGAATATACTCCTGTTGGAACAACAATAACATTACCTGTTAATGTAAGATTTATAGCTTCAACAAACCGCGATCTTAAAGAAGAAATAAAATCCGAGAGGTTTAGAGAAGATCTTTTTTATCGTTTAAATGTTGTTGAAATAAATCTTCCAAATCTCCCTGAAAGAGTTGAAGATATACCTCTTCTTGCAGACCATTTCCTGAACAAATACCGAACCGAAATGAACAAGAATATTAAAGGTATAGATAGCCTTGCCGTAAAAGTTTTAATGCAGCATAAATGGAAAGGCGAAGTTCGCGAACTTGAAAATGTTATTGAACGTGCAGTTATTTTTTGCAGCGGTGATTTCATTACTTTAAAAGATCTCCCGCCAAACTTTCAACAGCAAAGTGAATTCACAGGTGTTTTAAACACAGGGTCTCTTGAAGAAGCTGTTAGAAATTATGAGAAGGACTTGATCATGAAAGCTCTTGAAAGCAACGAATTCAATAAAGAAAAAACTGCTGAGGTTCTCCAGGTAGGATTATCAACTCTTTACCGGAAACTGAAAGAACTTGATATAAAATCCTGATATAATTAATATCTTTTTTTTACTGCTGATTTTATCCGGTTCATTCCTTTCTTAATATCAAGATTGAGTATTTTCATTACTGAGAATACTTGCTGAATATGAATTTTATTAAAGTCAACTACCCGCCAAATTAAAAGAGAATTCCCTTTTTAATTGTAGAATTATTGCACATCAACAATCAATTAAGATGGCACGCAAATGGGGAAAGGTTAGATAGGTGTAATACATCACCGAATACAAATGAAATGAAAAAAATAGTTTTTTACAGCTCCGATTTTACATTAAACCTCAGTCTGCTAATGTATTTGCAGGCGAATTACAGTATTACAACTACGACTGAGATTGAGGATTTAAAAGCAATTACTTCAAGTTTTAACTGCGATTTAATTATACTTGATACCCCTCCAACAATAAATGTGGAAACACTTTGCAAAGAACTGAAAGAATACAATTCAAAAACTCCTATTATTTTACTGTATGTTTTTGATAATAAAATAAAAATTCTTGATGAGAACATCAGGAAATATGTAAACACAGTTTTCTATAAACCATTTGACCTCGAGAATGTAACGCGCCAGCTTTCGATGCTAACCAGCTGATATTAATTAATAAAATAAGGAGGGTGTTATGAACAGTGGCAACATTCTAACCCCGATTGATTTTTCAGTTAATTCAGTCAGGACTTTTGACTACGCAGTCCGATATTCTCAGCAGCATAATACAACTCTTCACTTACTGCACGTTGTTGATCCTTCATTTTATACAGATGATTCCGGATTTACTGATGAATTTATGTGGATTAATAGATTACAGAATGCGAATGAAGAATTAAAAAAGTTTGTTAATGAAATTCCTCATCCGGGAGTGAAAATAATTGAAAATCTGAGAACTGGTAAACCTTATCAGGAGATTATTAAATACTCAGAAAAAAATAAAATTGATTTAATAATTATAGGCTCTCATGGTTGGACTGGAGATTACAGCTTAAATGCAGGAAGCGTTGCAGAAAAAGTTATTGAACTTTCCAGGGTTCCTGTTATTTGTTTGAAAACAAACGCCTCAGTTTTAAGCAATGAGAATATAATTATTGAGAAAGCATTATGGTGAAAAGCTTATGGAAATTAATATGTTGGTTACAGATCAACTTGAAAAATGTCGTCAATATATTGAGTCTCGCTCTAACGAAGAGAAATTAAATAATAGAAAATTTCCGATAGGGCCTTGCATAACAATTTCAAGAGAAACAGGTACTTGTGCAAAATGTATAAGTGAAGAAATAATTAATTTTTTTAATAATAGAATTAATGAAAATGAAACGAACTGGACTATCTTTGATAAAAATCTTATAGAAAAAGTTCTCGAAGACCACAAACTTCCCAGTGTCCTGGCAAAATTAATGGAAGAGGATAAAGTTTCTTTTTTTGCTACAATGCTTAATGAAATGTTTTCGGGGCTGCCAGGACAATGGACTCTAATACGCAAGCAAGGTGAAACAATTCTTCAAGTTGGCTCCCTGGGTAATGTTATAATTATTGGAAGAGGGGCAAACATAGTTACTCAAAAACTATCCAATGCTTTTCATATTCGTTTTATAGCTCCCTTGAATGAAAGAATAAAAAATTTTGCAGAAGCTCATCATCTTGATTTAAAAAAAGCAAAGACACTTGTAGAGCAACATGATGCTTGCAGAATGAAATATATTTACACGGTTTTCAATAAAAAGATTGATGATCCTTCCCTGTATCATATAGTAATTAATACGAAAGGATTAACGTATAAACAGATTGGTAATTTTATAGGTTCTACTATTATTGAAAAATTTCCAGCTTTTTATTCGTAAAATGAAGAGAGGACTCAGGATATTTGAATCCTTTAACGGGGGAAAATCATTTTATAATACAATTCTCAGAACTGAAAAATACCTTTGAATTTTCTCTGGTTTAAGAGAATTTACGCAGTAATAATGCTTCTTAATTAATAATTATTAACTATTTTAACGGCATAGGCTTTGAAACCGTTGTTGAAATTTTCAATACCAGGTGTTGAAACTGTAATTGTATAAAATATTGAGGAAGAATTATGAAAAATCTATTTGTATATCTGGTGCTTGTATTTGCAATTGTTCTTCTTTTCGGTTTTGCATATTCAATTAATCCGTAAGGGTTAACGGGGAATATTGTTTTTTTTGAAAAGAAATGTAATATGTGTCATTCAGTTGAAGCGATTGTAGGATAATGTTGTTTAAATACTCCAGACAGATAAAAAAATATAAGAAAAAAAATAGATTAGTTTTGCTCTCCTTTCTAATAGCATTTCTGATAATAAACTTACAGAATGTTGTATTTGCACAAAGTAATGATGATTGCCTGGCATGTCATGAAGATAAAGAACTTACGATGGAAAGGGAAGGGAGAGAAATCTCTATTTATGTTAACCCTGCTATACTAAATAATTCACCACATAATAAATTATTATGTGTTTCATGCCATGTTGGATTTAACCCCGATGATTTACCACATAAAGAAAATATTCAACCTATAAATTGTAAATCCTGTCATGAAAATGCAGGAGTAATACATCCTTTCCACCCCAAAATGCTGAAGGCTAATGGAATCAACGGGACCAATGATGTTAACTGCAAAGGATGCCATGGTACTCACGATATAATATCTCCCAAAAAAGAAAATTCCAAATGGAACGTAAAAAATATTGTTGAATCCTGCGGTAATTGTCATAGTAATGAAGCGAAAATTTTTGCCGGTTCTATTCACGCTCAAGGATTAAAAGAAGGTATCCAGGGTGCACCCAATTGTATAGTTTGTCATAGAAATCCAATTGTAATAGATGAACCCAAGGCAGATACTATCAAAGTAAAAATTGCCCAGGAAAAATTATGCTTATCATGTCATCTTGATGATCCGCAGGTAAGAGTAAGAACTTCACCCTCGGCGGGTTTTTTAACTGCATATGAGCACAGTGTTCACGGTTCTGCTTTAATGAAAGGAAATGGTAAAGCTGCGAACTGTGTTAATTGCCATTCCAGCCATAATGTAAAACCCGGAAGCAACTCATCTTCAACAGTTAATAAGATGAACATCCCTACTACGTGCGGTCAGTGTCATAAAGAAATTGCTGCTGAATATAAAGAAAGTATTCATGGAGTTTCTTTGTTGAAAGGAAATACTGATGCCCCTGCCTGTATAGATTGTCATGGCGAACATAATATTTTGAATGTAAATAATCCTGAGTCTCCGGTTGCCTCACAGAATGTCTCTGAACAGGTTTGCGCACCATGTCATGCTTCAGTAAAATTAACCAGGAAATTTGGTATTTCATCGGACAGAATAGAAACCTTCCAGAAAAGTTATCATGGTTTGGCATTAAGAGGTGGTTCTGTTGAAGTTGCTAATTGTTCAAGTTGTCATGGAACTCATAATATTAAACCGCCGAGTGATCCCACATCAACGATAAATAAAAAAAATCTGGCAAAAACCTGTGGAACATGTCATCCCGGTGCAAATGAAAATTTTGCGGTAGGTAAAATACATGTTTCAATGGAAAAGGAAGATGAACCGCTGTTATACTGGATATCTACATCTTACATAATTTTAATTATTACTGTCGTTGGCGGAATGTTTATCCATAATCTTTTAGATTTTATCCGGAAATCTAAAATTAAGAAATTGAAACAAATGGGGTTTATAAAAACCGAACCCCATGGACACAGTTTATATCTGCGGATGACTGTAAATGAGCGTGTACAACATAGTTTGATGGCTTTAAGTTTTATAATACTTGTGATTACTGGTTTTATGCTTCACTTTCCGGATGCCTGGTGGGTAAGGCATATCAGGGATATAAGCACCGATACCTTTGAATACCGCAGTATGCTGCATAGGATTGCAGCAGTTGTAATGATTGGAATTAGTTTATATCATATTGTTTACGTATCTGCAACGGTAAGAGGCAGAAAGTTAATTAAAGACCTTCTGCCAAAATATGAGGATATCAGAGATGCAATTGGGATTGCAAAATTTAATCTTGGTTTATCAAAAGAGAAACCGAAATTGGACAGGTTCAGTTATGTTGAAAAAGCTGAATATTGGGCTCTTATCTGGGGAACAATAGTTATGTCTATAACCGGATTAATTATGTGGTTTGATAACACCTTTATAGGTTTGTTAACAAAACTGGGATGGGATGTTGCCCGTACGATTCATTACTTTGAAGCATGGCGCAGCTTTCCTTGCCATAGTTATATGGCATTTTTACTTTGTAATATTTAATCCGGATATATATCCAATGAATGCATCATGGCTGACAGGTTCTATTTCAGAAGAAGAGATGAAGGAAGAGCATGGTAGGGAATATGAAAAAAATTCCTCGGGTGAAAATAACGATCAATAATCTTAGTGTTCATCAGGGAGAGATTAATTATTAAAATGTACTTTAATGGAAGATATAACAAACCGGAAAAGATTTTTGCAATAAATTTCTTATATGTTTTTCTATTCTTTTTATTAACTCCTTTTCTTTACTCACAGGATAATAGTGATTGCCTTTCATGTCATTGATGATAATTCTTTAACAGGTACAAGAAATGGTAAAACCATTTCAGTATTTGTAAATGAAAAAAAATTATCTTCATCAGTACATGCAGATATTGACTGTATCTCGTGCCATGTTGATCTTGAAGGTACTGAAGTTCATGACGAAGATGTAAAAAAAGCGAAATGTAATTCATGTCATTATGACATTCAGGCAAAATATGATAAAAGCCTTCACGGTAAAGCATACGCAAGAGGCGATCGTTTAGCTCCAACATGTCAGGATTGCCATGGTTCGCATGTAAAATAGCTCCGGTAAAGGATCTGAAGTCTAAAGTAGCCCCCATTAACATTCCCGGTTTGTGCGGTCAATGTCATAAAGAAGGGTCATTAGTTCAGCTTGAAAGAAATATTCCTCAGACCCACATCCTGGAAAATTATTCAGAAAGTCTTCATGGAGAAGCTTTACTTAAAAAAGGATTAATCGTTACTGCAACCTGTGTTTCATGCCATACTGCTCATGATATTTTACCTCATACAGATTCAAAATCATCTATTGCAAGAAAAAATATTGCAAATACCTGTGCAAAATGTCATGCTGAGATTGAACTTGTTCATAGAAAAATAATTAAAGGTGCGCTGTGGGAAAAAGAAGCTAATGTTTTACCTGCCTGTGTTGATTGCCATCAGCCGCATAAAGCAAGAAGAGTATTTTACGATCAGGGTATGGCTGATCAGGATTGTCTGGGTTGCCATAGCCAAAAAAATATCAAAGCCTCTATTGATGGTCATTCATTATATGTAGATTATACTGAGATTAAAGATTCGCGTCATGCAAACATTTCCTGCAGTCAGTGTCATTCAGAAGTGTCTCCTTCACATAACAGACCTTGCGATAGTATTACTCAAAAAGTTGACTGTACTTCATGTCATGCAGAAGTTGGAGAGCAATATCAGCTTAGTACTCACGGAAAACTAAAAGCTAAAAATGATCCTAATGCGCCGGTGTGCTCTGAATGTCATGGAACTCATAACGTTCTTGGAAGGAGTAATCCCCTAAGTCCCATTTTTCCTTTAAACATTCCTGCTCTTTGCGCACAATGCCATAGGGAGGGTGAATCGGCAGCCATCAGATATAAGGGAACTGAATTTAACATAATAAAAAATTATACCGAAAGTATTCATGGAAAAGGTTTGATGAAAAGTGGGTTGACAGTAACAGCTACCTGTACTGACTGCCATACAGCTCACAGAGAATTACCTCATAGTGATTCATTATCAAGCGTTAACCCGGCAAATATTCCCTCTACTTGCGGTCATTGTCATCATGGAATACAAGAGCAGTTCGAAAAGAGTATTCATTCACCCAAAGTTACAAAAACAGATATGAAGCTCCCGACCTGTGAGGATTGCCATACGGCTCATAAAATAATCAGGACTGATTCAGAAGGTTTTAAATTGAAAATTATGGATCAATGCGGCAGATGTCATGAAGAAATTGCTAAAACTTATTTTGATACTTATCATGGAAAAGTTTCTCAATTGGGCTATACAAAAACAGCCAAATGTTATGATTGTCATGGAGCCCATGATATTATGCCTGTTGAGAATCCTGTTTCTCATTTGAATAGAAAAAATATTGTTGAAACTTGTAAGAAGTGTCATACAAACGCAAATAAGCAATTTGCGGGTTACTTTACGCATGCAACCCATCATGATCCTGAAAAATATCCCTGGTTGTTCTGGACTTTCTGGGGAATGACCGGTTTATTACTATTTACTTTTGTAATTGCGGGTGTACATACAATTCTATGGCTTCCAAGATCTTTAAAGTGGAGACGTGAGTTAAAAAAACGAAAATTAATTAATAATGATAAGAATGATAATCAAGTTTAATTATGACAACTGAAAATAAAGAAGAATTAAAAGACGATAATAGTTCAGGGAAAGTTTTTGTAAAAGATAAATCTTTTCAGGAAGCGCAGGTAGAAAGATTTTCCCGGTTGAACAGGGTGCTTCATATTTCTATGATTGTGAGTTTTATTAGTCTTGCTTTAACCGGTATGACTTTAAAGTTTTCTTATACAGGCTGGGCTGTTTTTCTCTCCGGGTTCTTTGGTGGTTTTGAATTTGCCGGATATATTCATCGGTTTGCTGCAGTAATTATGTTCACTGTTTTTACAACGCATATAATTGATCTTTTAAGGATTAAGCAAAAAGAAAAAAAATCTTTCAGGGAATTAATATTTGGCCCCGACTCAATGTTATTTAATCGAAAAGATTTAAAAGAATTTATCGATTCCCTTAAATGGTTCATTGGTTTAGGTGATAGACCCGAATATGGCAGATGGACTTACTGGGAAAAGTTCGATTACTTTGCAGTGTTCTGGGGAATTTTTATTATCGGATCTACCGGTTTAACATTATGGTTCCCTGAATTTTTAACTCAGTTTGTTCCGGGCTGGGTTATTAATGTAGCTACAATTATTCATAGTGATGAAGCTTTATTAGCAACCGGATTTATTTTTACAGTACATTTCTTCAATACCCATCTGCGTCCGGAAAAATTTCCGATGGATATTGTTATTTTTTCCGGACGTGTACCGCTTGAAGAATTCAAACTTGACCGGCCAAAGGAATATAAAGAAATGGTGGAAAAAGGAGAATTAGAAAAACATCTGGTTGAACCTTATCCTCCAATTGTAATAAGAGCAATAAAGATATTCGGATGGACAGCTTTAACATTAGGATTTAGCATTATTATCTGGATAATTTATGCTATGCTTTTTGCATACAGATAGATTTACTAATTTAGTATTTATTTTCACTGCTATACTTTAATGAAAAAATTATTCCCGTCTTCATTTTATAATCCTATCACCCTTTCAGGGACAGCAATTGCTATTATCAGTTTCGGATTAATTCTCTTCTTAACAATTCTTGAAACATTCAGCAGTGAGCATAAACCATATATGGGCATTATTGCCTTTATAATCTTGCCTGCATTTTTATTAATAGGAATTGCTATAGCAATATTCGGAATTTTCAGAGAACGCCGGCGGGAAAGATTGGGTCTAGTCCATAAACATCGTCTCCCCAAAATAGATTTAAACGACCCCCGCCACAGATTAGTATTTACAATTTTTTCAATTGGAACCATACTGCTTCTCATTTTTACTGCATTCGGTAGTTTTAAAGCTTATGAGTACACAGAAACTGATGAATTTTGCGGTACAATATGTCATAAAGTAATGGAGCCTGAGTATACAGCTTACAAGTTTTCGCCGCATGCGCGGGTTGGCTGTGTAAAATGTCATATTGGTCCGGGGGCAACCTGGTTTGTTCGTTCAAAACTTTCCGGAGCTTACCAGGTTTATGCAGTATTAGCAAATGTTTATCCAAAACCAATACCCACCCCAATCGAAAATCTGCGCCCTGCCCAGGAAACCTGTGAACAATGCCACTGGCCTCAGAATTTTTATTTCGAGAAAAAAATAACAAACACTTACTATATTTCAGATGAAAAAAATACTAAGTGGACGCTTGATCTCTTAATGAAAATAGGAGGCGGTAACGATGAGTCGGGAGTTACTTCCGGAATACACTGGCACATGAATATTGCAAACGAAATAACTTATGCAACTTTTGATTCCAGCCGTTTGGATATTCCCTGGGTTAAAGTAAAATCACGCGATGGAAAGGAAAAAATTTACAGGGATATAAACAATAAACTTTCCGATGAGGAATTATTAAAAGGCTTTGTAAAAAAAATGGATTGTATTGATTGCCATAACAGACCTTCACACATATACCATCCATCCGGTAAGTCCATGAATCGTTTTATGTCTGCTAATGCAATTGACAGGGACATCCCTTATATAAAAAGTATAGGAATTACAGCTCTCGAAAAATCATATTCAAAAAAAGATATTGCTCTTGATAGTATAAAATTAATAATAAATGAATTTTATGAGAGTAATTACCCGGATATATCAGAGAAGAAAAAGGAATCGATCCAGAAATCAATTAAAGAAATTCAAAATATATATTCTAGAAATTATTTTCCGGAGATGAATGTAAGCTGGAAAAAATTTCCCAACAATATAGGTCATATGTATTCACCGGGCTGCTTCAGATGCCACGATGGAAATCATATTTCAGATGATGGGAAAATTTTATCTAAAGATTGTAATGTCTGCCATACAATACTTGCCCAGCAATATGAGCGGGATACTTTGAGAGTATCTCTTGGGGGTGTTGAATATGAGCACCCGGTAGATATCGGGAATTCCTGGAAAGAAATGAATTGCAGCGTTTGTCATAGTAAAAACTAAAGGGGCCATTAATATGAATGTTAATCATTCAGGTGGTTATAAGAGACGGGATTTTTTAAAATACCTGATCTCTGGTGGTTTAATAGGATTTGCCGGTATAATTCTCTATCCTTTATTTGAATATCTCAAACCTCCGAAACAACGCGAAGTAGAAGTATCAAGCGTTCTTGCAGGTAAAACTTCAGATTTTGAAAAGGACAGCGGAAAGATAATCAGGTTTGGGAATAAGCCTGCTATTGTTATAAATATGGGAGAAAATAATTTTAAAGCTTTTTCCGCTGTTTGTACACATCTTGATTGCACTGTTCAATACAGGAAAGATATGGGTTTGATTTGGTGTGCCTGCCATAATGGTAAATATGATCTCAATGGGCGGAATATTTCCGGTCCGCCGCCGAAACCACTAGAGGAATATAGAGTGATTATTAAAGGGGAAGAAATTTACGTTTCAAAGAAAACCTGAGTAAAACATGAAAAATTTCTTAAAGAAAATTTATCTCTGGTTTAATGAAAGAGTAGAGCTGGAGGATTTTGTAAACTTCCTCGGAAAAAAATATGTACCCATTCATAGTCATTCGGTGTGGTATTATTTCGGAGGAGTATCATTATTCTTTTTTATTATTCAGGTTATTACAGGAATATTATTACTTTTTTATTATAAAGCCAGTGCAGATCTTGCTTTTGAGAGTATCCAGTTCATTATGTCAAAAGTAGAATTCGGCTGGCTGATCCGTTCAATTCATGGGTGGGCGGCAAATCTATTTATCCTTTCGGTTTTCATTCATATGTTCAGCGTGCTTTTTGAAAAAGCCTACCGAAAGCCGCGTGAAATGACCTGGGTGACAGGTGTAATAATGTTCTTTATGACTTTAGGATTTGGATTCAGCGGATACCTGCTGCCCTGGAATGAACTTGCTTTTTTTGCAACTAAAGTTGGATCGGATATTGTTGGCGCCGTTCCATTAATAGGAGAGCCATTAAAAGTTTTTATGCGCGGCGGTGATGATGTAACAGGGGCTACATTATCCAGGCTTTTTGGTTTTCATGTTGCTCTTTTCCCCGGGATATTTACAATACTACTTGGAGTCCATTTAATTCTTGTTCAAAGGCAGGGGATGAGTGAGCCTCTCGAATTTGAGATTGAAAAAAAAGCAGAAAAAAAGAAGATGCCTTTCTTTCCAAACTTTATGCTGCGGGATTTATTGTTATGGCTTATAGTTCTGAACATCTTAGCTATACTTGCAGTTTTTTTCCCGGCTGAACTCGGATCAAAAGCAGATCCTTTTGCTTCCGCTCCTGCAGGCATTAAACCGGAATGGTATTTCCTCTTTATGTTTCAAACTTTGAAGTATTTCCCAGGTCATATATGGTTTATTGAAGGGGAGGTTTTTGGAATTTTATTGTTTGGCATTGCCGGAATTTTATGGCTCCTGGTTCCTTTCTGGGATGTAAAAAGCACAAAGGGTAAACGAAACCGAATAATTAATTATTTAGGAATTCTTGCTGTAATATATATTATTGTCTTAACAATACTTGGATGGGCATCATGAAAAAAGCCGCAGCAGTACTTGTATTAATATATAGCATTTCTCTTTCCGGTTATACTCCTGTAGATAATGATGAGTGCTTTAACTGTCATGAGGCTTTAGGTGATAAGCCTTCTCAACTATATAAAAACGATATTCATTATAAGAACGGAATTTCCTGTACCGGTTGTCATGGTGGTAATAATAAATCTGATGATATGGATATAGCCATGAGTAAAAATACAGGATTCCTTGGCGTACCGAAAGGAGATGATATTTCCGAGAGATGTTCCACCTGTCATTCTGATTCTGTATTTATGAAAAAGTACAATATCCATCTTCCTGTCAATCAAATGAGCCTGCTTAAGAATAGCGTACATGGAAAATTGGCCTTAAATGGTAAAGAACGGATTGTACAATGTATAACTTGTCATAATGCTCATGGTATTGTTTCGGTTAAGGACCATTCTTCTCCTGTATATCCTTTAAATGTTCCTGGTACCTGTGCTAAATGCCATAGTAATACATTATTTATGCGGACTTATAATCCATCCTTGCCTGTAGATCAGCTTGATAAATACAGAACAAGTATTCATGGATTAAGAAATGCAAGGGGAGATTCAAAAACCGCAGAATGCGCTAATTGCCATGGATATCATGATATACTTTCTGTTAAAGATGCTAATTCAGAAGTTTATCCTATTAACCTGCCTCATACCTGTGCAAAGTGTCATAGTAATGCCGATTACATGAAAGAATATAAAATTCCAATTCAGCAGTTTGAAAAATTTTCCAATAGTGTTCACGGTATTGCTCTTTTAGAAAAGGGTGATCTGAACGCGCCTTCGTGTAACAACTGTCATGGTAATCATGGGGCAGTGCCTCCGGGAGTTGAATCTATTTCAAAAGTTTGCGGTACCTGTCATGTTCTAAATGCCGATCTGTTTTCTTCAAGCCCGCATAAAAAAGCTTTTGATGAACACAATTATCCCGAATGTGAAACTTGCCACGGTAATCATCTGATAATAACTGCAACCAACAAACTGCTTGGTGTAACTAAAGAAGCTATTTGCAGCAAATGCCATAACGAGAATGAAAATGTAAAAGGTTATTTGGTTGCAAAAGAGATGCGTAAGTTAATGGATAGCCTGGATCAATCAGAAAAGATTGCTTCGAATTTGATTAATGATGCTGAACAAAAAGGAATGGAAATTTCTGAGGCTAAATTCAAGCTAAGGGATGCTCACCAGGCAAAACTCCAGGCCCGTACAATGGTTCACTCTTTTAATGAAGAAAAATTCAAGGAAATTATTGATGGTAAAGGTCTGAACACTACGAATGAAGTTATTGCCGAAGCAAGGAATGCAATTGATGAATTTTATTTCAGAAGGATAGGTTTGGTTGTTTCTGTTTTAATAATCAGCTTTTTAGCTGTTATGCTTTTTCTTTACATAAGGCGTATAGAAAGAAAATAACCAGTGAGAAAAGTAATCTTAGTTTTGAGGAGGTAAAATGAAAACTCTCTCTGAAGACAGCGGCACTAATGAAATAATTAATTATTTGAATAAGCTTGAAAAAAGAATTTCAAAATTAGAAAATCGTTCACAAATTTTCGGAAGTGAAGAACCTACTGCTGAACCTACGGAGTTGAAAACTTCTGATGAAACTCCTGTAAAAGAAAGAAACGAAGATCAATTAGAATTCAGAATCGGGCAGTTTTGGCTGGCTAAGATTGGAATAATTGTTTTAATAATAGGGTTTGCATTTTTTTTAACATTACCTCATGAGAACTTCACACCCGGTATACCAAGCCTTTTAGGTTTTATATTTGCAGGTGGTTTGGCTCTGCTTTCACGTTACTGGAAAAATAACTTTCCTTACATCTGTTCTTATTTAACAGGGGGAGCTTTCGTATTATTATATTTTGCAACACTCCGTCTATATTTCTTTAGTTTAAATCCGATTTTCAAAAATATAGTTATAGAGATAATCCTCCTTTTATTAGTCTCTGTAATTACATTTGTCTATTCTGTTAAAAAACGTTCGATTTATTTTTCTGCCCTGGCACTGACCTTAGCATTCGCTTCAGCAATTGTTAGTGATAATTCTTTCTTTGTCTTTTTAACAATAGTATTTCTTTCAGCATTAGTTGTTTATCTGAATATTAAATTTCAATGGCAGAACCTGGTTATTTTTGGTATTGTATTAGCTTTCTTTACACATTTATTATGGTTTTTTAATAATCCTGTTCTTGGTAAAACTTTTCTATTAGTAACTTCTCAGGGAATAAATTCTCTCTTCCTTTTATTGTATGCTTCAATATTTTTATTTGGAAATTATATTGCGGCAAAACCATCAGAGGACTATAACACAATTATCAGTAATACATTAATAATTGTTTTTTCATATGGTCTGTTCCTTTTAATAACTCTAATTCAATCTCCACCTGCAATTGGTTTTTATCATCTTATTGCTTCAATAGTTTTCTTAATTTTCTCCGTTTTGTACTGGACTAAATTTAAAAGCAAATACTCAACATTTGTTTTAGCAATGACTGGTTATCTTGCACTTAGTGTTGCTATAATTATTCAATTTGAAGTGCCTAATTTTTTTATCTGGCTTTGCTGGCAAAGCCTGTTAGTGCTTTCAACTGCGGTTTGGTTCAGATCCAGGTTTATTGTTACCGCTAATTTTGTAATCTATTTTCTGATAATAGTAGCATACCTTGCTTATGAAGGGAAAATTAATACAGTAAGTATTAGCTATGGTGTTGTAGCATTGTTAAGCGCAAGAATTCTAAATTGGAAAAAAGATAAACTGGAACTTAGAACAGAGTACATGAGGAACTCATATCTTTTTATTGCACTGCTGATAATTCCTTATGCATTATATAATGTACTGCCGTCTGGTTTTGTTGGTTTATCATGGCTGGCCGTTGCAATTATTTATTATGCTTTAAGCGTTATTCTTAAAAACAAAAAGTACCGGTGGATGGCACTACTTACCTTATTGCTTACAGTTTTTTATGTATTGATACTTGGTATCAGCAGTTCGAGTTCGGCTCTGAAAATAATATCTTTTTTAATTCTGGGGATAGTATTAATTTTACTATCGATAATATATGCAAGAAATAAACTAAAGGCAGAGAAATAGTGGAATGGAATGTTGGTTCTCTAAAAAAACAAATTCTTAACCATTCGGATAAATAAAAATAAATTAATAAAGCTATACAAATGATAGCTCAGGAGTAAAAAGAATAAATGAAAAAATATCTGGAAGAAGCACTTGAATACCATAGCATGGGTCGAAAAGGAAAGATAGAAGTTGTTGCTACAAAACCATGCTTAACCTCACGCGATTTATCACTGGCTTACACACCGGGAGTCGCAGAACCTTGCAGGATGATTGAAAAAAATGAAGATGATGTTTACAAATATACAGCTAAGGGAAACCTTGTTGCTGTAGTTTCAAATGGAACTGCTGTTTTAGGATTGGGAGATATTGGTCCCTTAGCAGGCAAACCCGTTATGGAAGGAAAAGGAATCCTCTTTAAAAGATTTGCGGATATTGATGTATTTGATATCGAAGTTAAAAGTAAAGATCCGAAGGAAGTTATTAAAGTTGTTCAGCTTTTAGAACCTACTTTTGGCGGAATAAACCTTGAAGATATTAAGGCACCGGAATGCTTTGAGATAGAAGAGACTTTAAAAGAAACAATGAACATTCCTGTTTTCCATGATGACCAGCACGGAACTGCGATAATTTCCTGTGCCGCTTTAATTAATGCAGTTGAAGTTGCCGGTAAAAAACTTTCCGAAATTAAAATTGTTGTAAACGGTGCAGGTGCTTCGGCAATATCCTGCAGTAAAATGTATATAGCTGCCGGTGTAAAAAGAGAAAATACTAGTTATGTTTGATTCAAAAGGCTGCCTTACTAAAGACAGAACAGATCTAAACAAATATAAAATGGAATTTGCTACCGATAAGAAATACAGCTCTCTGCTTGAAGCATTTAAAGGCGCAGATGTTTTTGTTGGTTTATCAAAGGGTGGTGTAGTTTCAAAAGATATGATAAAAGTTATGGCAGATGACCCGATTGTATTTGCAATGGCTAATCCCGATCCTGAAATAACATATGAAGATGCAATTTCTGTAAGAACAGATTTAATTATGGCAACAGGAAGAAGCGATTATCCAAACCAGGTTAATAATGTTTTAGGCTTCCCGTTCATATTCCGCGGCGCATTGGATGTAAGAGCAACTTCAATAAATGAACAAATGAAAATGGCAGCAGTAAAAGCTCTTGCTTCACTTGCAAAAGAAAAAGTTCCTGAAATAGTTGTAGGTGCATACGGTGGAAAAGATTTTTCTTTCGGCAGAGAATATATAATTCCAAAACCTTTTGACCCGCGTGTATTATGGTATGTAGCTCCCGCAGTTGCAAAAGCTGCAATTGATTCAGGAGTTGCAAAACTAAAGATTGCAGATTGGAATGTTTATAAGGAAGAATTAAAAGAGCGTCTCGGTCTTTCAAAAGAAGTTGTTAGAATTATGATTCATAAAGCTCAGAAGAACCCGAAGCGTGTTGTATTCCCTGAAGGTGAAGAGGAAAAAATAATCAGAGCAGCCCATGTTATACGAAACGAAAATATAGCATACCCGATTCTTCTTGGAAATGAATCTAATATAAAAAAGATGGTAAAATCACTTGGATATGATCAATCTGAATTTATTATTAAGGATCCGTTGAAGAGCGAAGAAGCGGTTCATTATGCAATTGAGTTTTATAAAAAACGCCAGAGAAAAGGCGTTACTCTCAGCAGAGCAAAAAGATCAATGAAAGAGCCAATTTATTATGGTTGTATGATGGTCAAAAACGGAGATGCAGATACACTTATCAGCGGACTTACAACTCACTATCCAACTACAATAAGACCGGCTCTTGAATGCATCGGTGTTAAAGAAGGATTTAAAGTAGTATCGGGATTATACATTGTGGTAACTAAAAAAGATGTTTATTTCTTTGCAGATGCTACTGTGAATGTTAATCCAAAAGCAGAAGAGCTTGCAGAGATAGCAATTTCTGCTGCGGATACTGTTAAGGAATTTGATGTTATTCCAAAAGTCGCAATGCTTTCATTCAGCAATTTTGGAAGTGCAAAATATCCTGAATCTGTAAAAGTTAGTGAAGCAGTTAAAATAGTTAAAAGATTAAGACCTGATTTAATTGTTGATGGTGAAATGCAGGCTGATACTGCAATCGTTCCTGACATTGTTGAAAAAGAATATCCTTTCTGTGATATTAAAGGTGGGGCAAATGTCCTTGTATTTCCGGATTTAAATTCCGGCAACATTGCGTATAAGCTTATGGCAAGAATAGGACAGGCAACCGTTATCGGTCCAGTTTTAATGGGAATGCAGAAACCTGTTCATGTTCTTCAGCGCGGAGCTACTGTTGATGATATAATTAATATGACTGCAATTGCAGTTGTTGAAGCAAATAAAAAACTGAGTTCAGCTAAAGAAGTTGTAGGAGTATAAATTATCATTTAGAATTTGTTGAACCAGATTTGTATAATAAAGTTCGCCCCGGTTTTTCGGGGCGTTTTTTTATCTGTTAGATGCTGGATTTTTCGAGTGATGCCTTTGGCAAAGTCCGGCATTAATTCAACTCTTTCATCCACTTTTGTGCAAAAGTTCTTAAAGAGTTATTCTTTTGTGAAACTATTGTTACAACTCAGTTCTATTTTATCACTTGTAATAAAAATCAATTAAAAGGAGTTTTAAAAAATGAAGTACTTAAAAATTTTTCCGGCTTTGTTTATCGCGTTACTTTTTTTCAGTTCTTTATCATTTGCACAGGATAAAATGAATGATAATAAGAATGATAAAATGATGCATTACATATGGATAAAAAAATGAGCACGATAATATGATGATGAAAATTGATAAGGATATGAATGGGGTTGCAATTGAAGGCTATGATCCTGTAGCATATTTTACTGATGGAAAACCTGTTATGGGTAAAGCAGAATATTCTTACAAATGGAGTGATGCTCAATGGAACTTTGCAAATGAAAAACATCTTGAAATGTTCAAAGAAAACCCTGATAAATATGCCCCTCAATACGGAGGCTTTTGTTCATTTGCAATTACAGAAGATACCTGCGGACATACCGATCCAACTGCCTGGAAAATAGTTGATGGAAAACTTTATCTTACAACAAATAAAGAAGTTGAAAAGATGTGGGAGAAAGATGAAATGGGAAATATTAAAAAAGGAAATGAAAACTGGATGATGATGAATAATGAAAAATAGTTATTAATAAACCAACCTGGTTAAAAATTACTTCGCTCGTTTCTCCTTACTAATGACATTAAACTTATTTGGTCATTAGTAGGGGAGCAATCATTTAAAATTCAAAGTAGTAGATTGCATCGGTCTAATCGCAATGACATTATTTGTAATTCGCCTGATAAAATAAATTCAAGGTTTTTTTAATTAGCAAATACCCTTAAAAAACTGTATCTTAAAATAAGTTCATTGATAGTTTGTGTGCTTTCATTTTAATGACTTTGTAATAATTAAAAGGAAGGAGTTTAGTGATGAATATTCATATAGGTAATCTTTCGCCCGATACAACAGAAGAAGAACTTTTAGAACTCTTCTCCAGATATGGTAAAGTTAAAAGTGTTAATATAATTAAGTATCCAAGCAGCCTTTCAAAAGGTTATGGATTTATTGATATGCCTGCTAATCTTGAGGCAAAAGAAGCCATTCAGAATCTAAAAACCACTGATGTTAAAGGTAAAATTATTTCGGTGGGCGAGGCACGTTCCAGGAATTAAAAGAAATGTAATTTCCTTTTGATTTGAATTAAGTAAAATTTGAATACCGCATCAAACCCGGTATAGCAATAATAAGAAAGCCCGATACAAATCGGGCTTTCTTGTTTTAAAGATATTGTAAACTGATTACCCTAAGGCTTTCTAAGTTCCTTAACAGAAGATATTAGTAGTTCCAGAGTGTATCGAGTATTGTGAGCACCTTTACTCAGATCATGCTCGACAAATAGAAAATTGAATAACGCTCCGGCACGTGAAGCAGGAACTATAACCAATGGACTGTTTGAATCAGCATTAGGTGTAATCTCCGTACCTGAAATTACAATCCAGGGTTTCGGTGTTCCAACCATCCACTTTCCTGTAACTGCTGTATCGAGAAGCATTGTTTCCAGTGTATCAAGATATGCTACGACGGCAGAATGTGTTCCAATACCACCGGTAAGAAAAGAAGAAGAGCCGATATAATCAACAGAAAATCCTGCTGAAATATGACAGCCAGCGGTAGTGCAGCCGTTCAATAAATAATTATCTTCTCCGTGCGGTCCTTCGTAATGAATATTCATTGTATGTCCACCAGCAATTCCAGCACCGGCTGTAGCATCAGCCATATGGCACATTATGCAGCCTTGTTCTTTAATAACAGCATTATCTGTATGATTAGAATTTCCGCTATAGGTAAAGTCTGTAAATTTGAATCCACCTGTTCCCATTATCATCTGACTCTGAACGCCATAATGAGGATACCATCGGTTATTTGAAATTTTAAGAGTATCAGAAGTTGTATTCTTTGTCGGATTCGGAACAGGACTTATGGTTCGTGGTTTATGGCATTGAGCACAAAGATTACCTTTTCCATAATCGAATGTGCCTATCCCGTTACCTGCAACGGTTTCATTAAGCATGACAGGATCAGTTATGCGAAGTGAAAAGTTTCCGCGTGCGTGAGGCGAATGACATGCAAAACATCCGGGTGGGGAAGCATTGACATGAGTAGTAACATTTTTTCCGAGTGCAACTTCAATGAATCCTTCGGTTGTATGACAACCTGCACACTGGTCAGTGTTACGTTCAAAGTCTCCGCCAAAAGCATGCTTTGAAAGCTCCCATTGATATTTTCTTGCTTCGAGGTAATAGGTTGTATCCTGATCGGGATTGTGGCAATCGCCGCAATTAATGCTGTCAGCAAACCCTTCCAATTGACCAACAGTCGTTCCACCATTATCTCCCTTATCGCCCTTTGGACCTGCAGGACCTTCACATCCTCCTATGAGAATTGTTAACATCATTAATCCTGCAAGAACCACAAAAGGGAAAAATATTTTCTTCATATTATTATCTCCCATTCTGAATTTGTTTAGATCTTGATTTGAAATGCATTTGTTTAATCTTTTCTTTAAATATTCATCTTTATCTGTTTAGATAACCATAAATCTTTTTTAGGAACAGTTTTTATCTCATCAACGGAAAGAAAAAATTGCTGTAAAGATTTAAAAAATAAAGAGCAAAATTAAACTATCTCTTAAAAAGGTTTATCAACACCGAACAGATTTAACTTACCATCCATATGTTTGGAAGGATTGATAAATTTAAGATTCACATCCACTACATCACCATGACAAGTTGCGCAAGCAAGTCCGCCCGGATGAGAACCGCCCTGAGCTGTAGTTTTTGGAAGTGCTCTTTCAAAAATATCGGTTTTTGTCGGATCTCCATGGCATGTTCCGCAAGCTGCTGATGATGAATTAGTCCATACGGGCTTATTGTCCAAATTTCCATTTTTAAAATAACCATGGCAATAAGTATTCGAACATGAATATTCATCGGAATTATACTTATGTTCCGGAACAAAAAGCGGTAAACCTGAATCATAATCATCCGTTGATGGATCGTTTGTTTTAAGTCCTGCCAAAAATCCATTCATAGGAACTTCAGCTGGGTAATCAGAATCAATATGACCAGCTGCATAATAATTTGCAGGAACTGTGTGACACTCTGAGCAGGAAAGGGTTTTACCTTTTGAGTTCCCTGTAAGATGAACCTGATGAGCACCCACTCCATGTTCAGTTGTTAATGTATTGCCATTTAAATCTCTAGGTGGTGCAGGGCTTGTTGAACTGCCATGGCAGGTTGAGCAATTTTCAGGACCCGCAGGATTTGTATGGCAGCTATTACATGAAACTTTAACTAGCCCTCCGTTATAATCTCCACCGTGGCATTGCTGGCATTGGTTCATATCCCAATGGTTATCTCTAATCAGGTTACCGTGGAAGTTAGATGAAGCTGGGTTAAGAACCCCTTCTTTATGAAAGTCCGGGGATAATTTAGCTATTGGTATATCGGTTTCAAGCTCGCTGCACCCTGTGAAATATAAAATAAAAATTAAAAACGGCAGATATAAAAAATATTTCATTGTGTTTTCCATAATTTTCAAACTTCAATGTCCTTTTGTACCATGACAGTACCCGCAGAATCCTAATCCTGAGGGAGATGAAGGTGTTTGACTGGTATGACAATTAAAACATATTGAACCTTCGCTGTTGTGCCAGTCTCCATTAACATCATGCATAAAGTTTGAAGCGTGTGTTTTAGGGTTTGTTCCTTTAATTCCATCGCTATCCAGATGGCAGTTTATACATGTCGGGTCAGCACCCTGAACATCATGACACGAAGCGCATCTTTCAATATCTCTTTTTGCAAGAATTGCATGTTCACCGCCACCCGAACCAACGCCTATTGTAAAAAATCCATTCTTCAAATGAGAGGCTGGAACGATTCCTCCAAGAGCAAAATCGCCACCTTCAGACTGATGACAATTTGCGCAAAAAGTTTCAACTTCATGGCAGGATTGGCATTCTGCCGTTTTTCCTTTGGAATCAATTCCATGTGTAAATCTATAATTGAGTTCATGCACTCTTGTTATCTGCTGTTTCTTTGTCCCATCACTGAACTGCCGCGGGGAATAGGGCTGGTAAAAATCATCCGGTGTATTCATTTCAGTTAATACATTGGTTGCTACATGACATTCCTGGCAAGAGTTGGAAACATTATTATGACACATCACGCAGTTTGCGTCAAAGGCCCGTGCCTCAAATTTATGTGTCTTCAGGAAAGACACGCTTTTATGGGTCTGAGGTATCAAGCCTGCAGTGGAAATATGGCAAGACTCGCATGCGTTTGATGCTACAGTTATATTATTATGACAACCGTAGCAATCTTCCATAATCGGAATTGGTTGAACTGCAGACATTGAATAATCAACATCTGAAATTCCTTTATGGCAGGATTCACATTCCAATCCTTTATCTTCAACGTGAGATTTATGATTGAAGTAAAGATTGGATTCTTTTTGCTTCAATGGTTCATATTTATCTTCATAGTGACAGGTTTTACATTCCTTCTCATCATCAACAGCATGGCACTCACCACAGTTATCATGATTCGGCAAAAGCCTGTCTTTTAACGAGGTGCTTGTGGCAACAGCTGAGTGACAGGATTTGCAATCAACCAGGTCTTTATGAAATGAATGAGAGAATTTTATAACCTTGTCGTTTCCTTCCTCAGTTAAAACTTTTTCATTTATATTGAATGCGGAAAAAAGAAGAAAAGCAAGTGTTGCTGTTAAGACTGTAAAATATATGTAAGCTAATTTCATATTACATCAGGTTTAAGTTTTCGTTGAACCAATAATTAATCTTAAAAAAGAACCTGTAATCATCCTTATAAATCTTATTGTTCATATACTGTCCCTGCAAGTCAAATGAAAGAACTCTTAGCGGACGGTAGTTAATTCCGGCAAGAAGGGACATAAGATTATTTTTGTCTGAATCGTCTTTTGAAAGTTTATAACTTGTATAAGAAACTCCTACAGAGGGCGTAATCAGACCTTCAAAAAAACTGTAAGCAGTGTATAATGAAACTGCATCAAGCTCGCCTGCATAGCCAAGGTTTTTCCTGTATATAAGGCTTCCCCAGCTTGTATTTATTCCACCTGTAATTCTTTGTGAGTTTTCTGTTTCATATTTAACATTTGCGAATTTTCCAATAACAGAATAGTATTGATTTAATTTGTAATCGCCGCCAACTTCTATCTCCTGGGAATTTCCAAAATCAAAAACTGAGAATATTGAATTGTATCTTATTTTTGGCTCACGGTAATTGTAGTAAACATCAATACCCAGGTTCTTTATCTGTTCATACCTTCCGGAAATTTCAAACTTTGATGTTTGTTCAAAATTAAGATCGTAATCATATCGTGTATCAATGGAGATTATGTTTTTAAGTGAATATGAAAGTTCTCCGGACAAAAACTCATACTGGTTGGAATTATTTCTTATAATAACCTGGATAGGATTTAAATCTTCATCAAGCCTTGTTGCATTATAATCTTCAGTTTTAAAATTTTTATTAACGTAATTTGCCCCGAACCTGAAATTATTAAGAAAATAAGCTGAGAAAGAAGCGCCCAGAACATAATTATCATTTGTATTATCAATTAATTCGAGCTTTTGATAAGCAGGAACATTTAATCCATAGAATCCGGATAACTTGTAATTGCCTTTATGAAGATCAAGGTTAGCTCCGTCGAATACTCCACCAACAACAGAATTAAACTGCGGCTGTCTTCCGAGCTTTATTGTAGCAACATCAAATAAGTCTCTTGCTTCAAGGTAAAGATTATAAAATCTTAACCTTGGATGATCAACCTGTTGTACTTTTGTAAGATTTGTTTCAAGATTCAAATAAGATCTTAACGAAACTTTGTCTTTGTTGATGTTTAAACTCAGAAGCTGGTAAGCTCTTGCATAAGTTTTAGAAGCATCAATGGAATCAAATCTTTCAAATGTGTAAACAGAAGAGGAGAATCTGCCGGATATATTTTGCGGGTGGGCTGCAAAAGTAATTACCAGCAGAAGTAAAGTCAGTATAAAAGATTTCATATTACATCTTTATGTTAACAGAATTATTTCTTTTCGGGAATGGGATGCTTAATCTTGTTCCACATTTCAGCTATATCTTTCTCAACAAAAGTTGGGCTTTCGGAATTATGACAGGTTACACATAAATCCTCTACCTTATCATATAGTTTCAAACCATTTGCTATAGCTTCTTCACGGCTTTTCATTACTTTCAAAGTTTTATAATCAGAACCTGGACCGTGACATGTTTCGCATTGAACTCCATCTTCCATTTTAAACTTTTCACCAAGCAATGCTGCATCGACATTATACCCGGAAACATGACATTTCAAACAAGCATCAGTTTTTGCCGCGGCAGTTGTAAAACCTTTTTCTTTTGCAATAGCATCGGCTTTTTCTGTTTGAAGAGTTTTAAATGCCTGGGAGTGTTTGCTCTTCTGCCATATATCAAATTGCGTCCCTTGTTTATCTGTCTTATGGCATGGTGCACAAGACTGAACGCCAACGAAGGAATGTTTCTTTGAAGTTTCTGTTTGGCTAAGCAGATATGATGCAGAGAAAAGGATTAAAGTAAGAATCATTAATTTTTTCATTTTAAACCTTCAATAATTTTGTTTGTTAATTATTACTAGTAAAATATAAATATATTTTTAATAAAATGACGGAAAGTCCATCAGGCATTTCGCACAGATGAACTCTCCTCTGAAATTTTATTTATAGAAAATAAAAACCCTGCTTCTTTTTGTAAAACCTTAAGTAAGCCGTAATTTTTTTTCAGGCTCTGATATTTGTAAATATTATTTAACAAAATGATTGGGGAAAATATTAAGGTAAGTATATCCTGCAAAAATCTTTCTAACATAGAAAACAGCACAATCTTAAGATTTCACAATATTTTTAGTTCAAGGTAAGTGACAAATTCTTTACCAACTCAATTGTTCTTTGTTTAATCATTTTTTAAGGAATTTTCTTTTCAGTTCTGAGAATATTAAATCTGTTTTCTTGCTTTAGAGAATAGTGAACAAGGTATTATATTTTTTTTAAAACTATTGACAATAATTTTTTTTCATAATATTTTTAATCAGACAAAAAAATCTGATTATATATGACAGTTATCTTTTCTAAAAAATGTGAATATGGTTTGCAGGCAGTTCTTTACCTTGCAACCTTTGAAACAGGTGCTGTTGTTTCTGCAGATGATATTGCAAAAAAATTAAGTATTCCAAAAGAATTTGTATCCAAGATATTACAGAGCTTGACTGAGAGTGGAATTATTATTTCAAAGAAAGGGAAGTCGGGTGGATTTTTGCTGGGGCGGGATCCGAAAAAAATTAAGCTGATTGATATTGTTGCTGCAATTGATGGTTTGGAAATGTTTAACAGTTGTGTATTGGGATTTCCAAATTGTAATCCAACTAATCCTTGTCCTTTACATGAAAAATGGGGAGTGCTTCGAACTCAAACTTATAACATGCTTAATGAAGATACGATTGATTCATTTAAAAGAAAAAACTTTGAGAAAGGTTTCAGGTATCTGAAATATTTTTTTAACTGTAAATCAGACTATAATAATCCGGTGAAAACAAAAAAGAAAATTATAAGAAATCACGATAAGCCGATTCAGAAATATAGATTTTATATACAGACTGCTTTTGCACTTTTATGTATATGGATCGGCATTGAGATGTTTTTGTTCATTCAGTACTTAGAATCCGGGGGAACAATTAATTTTTCAAACCGCCCACCGGGAGTAGATGGTTTCCTTCCTATCAGTTCAATGATGAGCTTTTATCTTTTTATCACAACAGGTGAACTTCACCAGGCGCATCCGGCGGGAGTTTTTATTTTCATGGGAATTATTTTGATGTCGCTTACAGTTGGAAAGTCTTTCTGCAGCTGGCTTTGTCCTGTAGGATTTATTTCAGAATTGATTGGAGATTTCGGACAAAAAATCTTTAAGAAAAAAATAAAGCTTCCAAACTACCTCGATTATTTTTTCAGAAGCTTTAAGTATTTAATGCTTGGTTTTCTTTTTTATGCAGTTTTCTTTTTAATGACCACAGTTGCCGTCAAATCTTTTCTTGACAATCCATACAATCTTGTTTCTGATATTAAGATGTATTATTTCTTTGCAGATATATCCAGGTTTGCACTTATTATAATAGGAATTCTTTTTCTTCTCTCTATTCCATTCAAAAGTTTCTGGTGCAGGTATTTGTGTCCTTACGGTGCTTTACTAGGGATTCTTAATTTTCTAAGTCCTACCAGGATAAAAAGAAATCCATTAAGCTGTACCGACTGCGGTTTATGTTCAAAAGCCTGTCCATCTTTTATTAAAGTAGATAAGGTAAAAACAGTTTTATCCGATGAATGTACTTCCTGCTTTAGCTGCATTGATGTTTGTCCTGTTGCTGATACACTTGAACTCAAACCGGTTTTTTCCGCAAAGAAAAAAATTAATAAAAGATATGCAGCAATCGGACTTGTTTCAATATTTATAATAGTAACCGGAATTGGAATGTTGACCGGAAACTGGGATAATAAAATTTCAAAGGAGGAATACCTGATTCATTATAAAAAAATGGATACCTATGGACATCCTACAGGAACGGAGGCAGTTAAGAAATTCAATGAAGAATCAAATACAAAGCTTAATGTTCAGCAGGGGAAAAAATAAAATCAAATAAATAATGTGGAGCAAATAAATTTAAAAGGATTATCTATGAATAAAAACAAAGATATTATAGCCAACGCTGTATCTGCATCTGGTTTTATTCAATATTCAGATGGATCAATTGTAAGTAAACAAATAATAAAAAAGGAAACTGGAACTATAACTTTATTTGCATTTGATAAAGGTCAGTCATTAAGTGAGCATAAAGCATCTTTTGATGCTTTTATTCAGATAGTTGATGGTAAAGCAGAATGTGTTATTGATGGTAAACCTGTTCTTGTTTCAGAAGGTGAATTCATAATTCTTCCTGCGAATATTCCGCATGCTGTAAATGCAGTGGAGAAATTTAAAATGATAATTGTAATGATAAAGGAGAACAAAAACATTTAAGGTTAGATGATTTGGAAATGACCAGAAACTTTGAAAGTTCATAGTATAAAAATTATTAATTGAGGAGAATAAAAATGTTTACAGAAAAAATAGCATCAAACTTTAAAAAGGAGTTTGCAAACGTCACATTATCTGAAATTGTAAAAGACAATTTTCGCGCCGCATTTGTTTTTGAAAAATATAATTTGGATTTCTGCTGCAATGGCAAAAGAACACTCACTGATGCTTGCACAGAGAAAGGAATTAATACGGAAAGTATTATAGGTGAAATTGAAAGTCTGAATTTATCTTCAGTTCAGGAAGAGTTAAAACCAGACGAGTGGAGTTTGGATTTTCTTATTCAGTTTATAATTAATAATCACCATGCTTATATTAACAGAATGCTTCCTGTTATTTCTGCTCACACACAAAAGGTTGCAGCTGTACATGGTGAAAATCATCCCGAAACAATAAAAATTGCCGAAATCTTTTCTTTAATTAATAATGAGCTGAAACACCACATGATGAAAGAAGAAAAGATACTTTTCCCGCATATAAATATGCTTGTTAATGCTGAAAATAATGGTGGGATTGTAGAAAGACCATATTTCGGTACAATTAAAAATCCAATTACAATGATGGAAAATGAACATCAGTCGGCTGGTAATGGAATGTTGGAAATTAGAAACCTTACAAACAATTATACACATCCGTCAGATGCATGTGAGACATTCAAAATCACCTGCAAGGAATTAAAAGAATTTGAAGAAGACTTACACAGGCATATTCATCTTGAAAATAATATTCTCTTTCCAAAAGCAATTAATCTTGAAGAAAAGTTATCCCGATAAATAAAAATTTGCAAAATATTTAGTAATGAATTATTATTAAAAAAAGATAAATACCTAAAGGAATCTAAAATGAAATATAAAAAATTATGGTTTAGCCTCATTGTAGTAATAGTAGTTTCATTTGTTGTGCTTCTTTATCTTGGCAGTGAAATTTATCATTTAGCTCCTCCAATTCCGGACCGTATAGTTACTGAAAATGGTAAAGTAATTATGAACGGAGAAGAAATAAAAGATGGTATGAATGTATGGCAGTCAATCGGAGGACAGCAGCTTGGTACGGTATGGGGACATGGATCTTATGTTGCACCTGATTGGTCTGCAGACTGGCTTCATCGTGAAGCAGTTTTTATTTTGAATTTACTTTCACAGGAACGTTTTAATCAGAAATATGATGAACTTTCTTCTGAAAACCAGGCTTTGCTAAAAGACCTTCTTCAAAAAGAATTACGGAGAAATACTTTCAGCAATAACCAGGTTGTTATTTCAGATATGAGGGCAAAAGCTTTTGAAGAAGTTAGCAAACATTTTTCCGGGCTTTTTACAAATGATCCTGCTCTTGCAAGTTTGCGGGAATCTTATGCCATACCTGAAAATACAATTAAAGACCCTGCAAGATTGAAATTGCTCAACTCATTTTTCTTCTGGACATCATGGGCATCTGTAACAAATCGTCCCGGTAAAGAAGTTACTTATACAAACAACTGGCCTCATGAAGAACTTGTAGGAAACAAACCTGCAAGCTCATTAATTCTATGGACGGGGTTTAGTGTAATTTTATTACTTGCAGGAATAGGATTACTTGCATCCTACTATGCAAAAAATAGAGGGGATGAACATGAATATGAAAATTATCCCGATAAAGATCCTTTACTCGGTTTGGCTCCCAGTCCATCTATGAAGGCAACTTTAAAATATTTTTGGGTTGTAGTGGGATTAATTTTTCTGCAGGTAGTAATGGGTGTGGTAACTGCACACTATGGAGTTGAAGGAAACGGTTTCTACGGTTTTCCTTTGTCAAATATTCTTCCATACTCTATTACCAGAACATGGCATATTCAGTTAGCGCTTTTCTGGATTGCGACATCCTGGCTTGCTACAGGTCTTTATATCGCTCCTGCTATATCAGGACACGAACCTAAATTTCAAAGAGCTGGTGTTAACATTCTTTTTGTTGCTTTATTAATAATTGTTCTTGGTTCCATGTCCGGTGAATGGATGGGTATCATGCAGAAATTAGGTTTGCTTCAGAATTTCTGGTTTGGTCATCAGGGACTGGAATATGTTGACCTCGGCAGGTTCTGGCAGCTGTTTCTTTTTGTTGGATTATTCATCTGGCTTTTCCTTCTTGTAAGAGCAATACGTCCGGCATTAAAAAAACAAGGCGAGAATAAACATCTCATAGCAATGTTTATTATTTCATCTGCTGCTATTGCACTTTTTTATGGCTCAGGATTAATGTGGGGGCAGCACACAAATCTTGCCATTACAGAATATTGGAGATGGTGGGTTGTGCATCTTTGGGTTGAAGGTTTCTTTGAGGTTTTTGCAACAGTTACAATTGCATTTCTTTTTGTAAGAATGGGTTTGCTGAATGTAAAAATAGCAACTCCTGCTGTTTTATTTTCAACCATAATTTTTCTTGCAGGTGGAATTTTAGGAACAGCTCATCATCTTTATTTTACAGGAACACCAACAGCCGTTATGGCAATTGGAGCAACATTTAGTGCGCTTGAAGTTGTTCCATTAGTTCTGCTTGGATTTGAAGCTTATCATAACCTGAATCTGAGCAGATCGAGAGAATGGGTTAAAGCATATAAGTGGCCAATTTATTGTTTCATTGCAGTTGCTTTCTGGAATCTTGTTGGTGCTGGAATATTTGGTTTCTTAATTAATCCTCCAATTGCTCTTTATTACATGCAGGGATTGAATACAACTCCTGTTCACGGACATACAGCATTATTCGGTGTTTATGGCATGCTTGGAATAGGATTAATGCTTTTTGTTCTGAAAGGGCTTGCAGCAAAGCATGTATGGAAGAATGGAGTAATCAGTTTTTCTTTCTGGTCGATTAATATTGGCTTAGGATTAATGGTTCTTCTCAGCACTTTGCCGGTTGGTCTGGCACAAACGGTGGCGAGTATTGATAAAGGTTTATGGTATGCAAGATCTGCTGAATTTATGCAGTCTTCCACATTAGATACTTTCAAATGGCTGAGGGTTATTGGCGACACAATTTTTGCTGCCGGTGTAATAGCTCTTGCTTATTTTGTTATAGGATTAAAAACCGGTTGGTCTCTTAAAAAAGAAACGGACATTAGTGAAGAAGAATATCCAAAAATAAAAACTCAGGAAGAGCCGGTATAATTTAAGCTCTTTTAATTTTTATATAATAATTATTGCCAATCTTTAAATTATATTATGCTTATTTTAAAGAGATTATTCTTATAGATAATCTCTTTTTTATTATTGCTGTTTAATATTCACACAAATGAAAAAATTCGTATTAATAATAATTATTTTTTCCTTTATACATTTAGTCGGTTGTAAAAACCCTTTACCCGAAGAAAAAAAAATTGAAGGATCTTATACATTATTAAACCAGGATAGCAGCAGAGTTATTTTCCCTGATCAATTTAAAGGAAAGATTTTAGTGACTTGTTTTATCTTTACTAATTGTCCCGACATCTGCCCGTTAACAATTCACAATATGCAGCTCATTCAACAAAAGATTAATGATGAAAAGATTAATAATGTAAAGTTTGCCGCTGTTTCATTTGATCCATCCAGAGATGTCCCATCCGTATTAAAAGAACAGGCAAAGCTGAGGGAAATTAACACTACAGATTTTAGTTTCTTAACAGGTGACAAAACAACAATTGATTCTTTACTTGCAAAGATGAAAGTATTTGCAATGGCAGAAGACACTACCTACACAGAAAGCAGAGAACCTGTTTATTTCTTTATCCACACTGACAGGATAACCTTAGTTGATCAGCGGGGGAATGTAAGGAAAGAATACAGCGGCAGCAGAATAAATATAGATGAAATTGTATCTGATATAAAATATTTAGGAGAGTAGGATGAAATTCATTTTATTGTTGTTATTTCTTTTAAACCTTCCCGGCAATGATAAAATATCAATTGAGAATGCCTGGATGCGAAACTCATCAAAAGGGTCCAATACAGCATTATTTTTTGATCTGGTAAATAAAGGAAAAGAAGCAGACACTCTTTATAAAATTACTTCCAAACTTGCTGAAATTGTTCAAATGCATGAAACATATAAGAATGGTGATATGATGGGGATGAGGGAAGTAGAAAAAATAGTTGTGGAACCAAACTCAACCTTTAAATTTAAACCCGGCTCTCACCATGTAATGCTCATAAAATTAAAACAGGATCTTAAGGAAGGAGACAAAGGGGATTTCTCTTTGTTTTTCAGAAAAGCTGGTGAAATTAAAATAAAAGTTCCTGTAAAAAAGATGGTCGTGAAATAGTCAATCTTAGGTTGTTATAAAAATTAATTCGTCTGAAAAATTTCATTAATAACCTTTCCCTCAAAATCTTCAGGAATTGTTTGATCAAGAAGGTGAAGTATAGTAGGAGCCAGATCAATAATATGTTTTTTTTCGAATGTTAAATCGGTTTTAATATTTTTTCCTGAAGCTAATAAAAATCCTTCCGGACGATGGTTGCCGCTTCTTCCATCATGATTTTTTCCCGGCATTGTAAATTTAATCTCCCCGAATTGTTGTGAAAATATATTTCTGTAGCCTGAAACAGGTTTATTATTCCACTTCACCAGTAGGTCAGGTAAATGATCATATGCATTTCCTTTTTTAAATATTGTATCCTTACTTTTTATACTTTCAATTACCGGCTCCCCGGTTTCCGAATCTTTGAAAGTTTTTAAACCTTCAATTAAGTGCGAACAAAGATTATCATAATCCTCACCTTCCTGAACAATCCCGTTTTTTTCCCTTCCTTTTAGATTAATTCTTATATAACCCTGAAGGTCTGCAAGTAAATTAAATACTCTGGTTTTACTCCAATCAGTTCTCCCCATTCGCCAGTATGCAGTCATTTTATCCTGAATTCCGATAGGTAAAAATTTCTTTAAACCTGATCTCCATTCGAGAGGAATTTTATCCCGGATCTTTTTAATAAAACTCTTATTTTTGCCAGAAATTTCTTTTCCATTTAAAATATTTGAAATCATTTTTGGTAAAACTTTATCCGCAAGAGAAGTATTAAAACCCATTCCATGTAATGAAAAAATAAGAACAGTTGCATCTTCATTTATTATATTCAGGATTTTACCAATAGCATCATCGCAGGATTGATAGATATCTCTTAGGTGATTCTGAAATAAAGATTCTTGTTCCCCGGACAATTTATCTTTTACGCTTGTATTATCCCAGAATTTATGTCCTCCTCTATGAGTTGAAGAGAAACAGCACAAACATAAATCCCATTCCTCAGAGTCAATTAAATTAACCACAAGTTCAGCAAGCTTATTGGTTGCAGCAGATAACTCTTTCTTAATTCCATCAAGAGTGTCCAATGATTGCAGTCCGCCCATTTCAACTCCTACAGGAGCTTCGCCGAAAGTTTTTTTCACCCAATCTATTTTATCTTTAGGAAAAGATGAGGTCGGATAGATTCCATCGTGTGAGGACCACCCGGATATTTCGATTCCATTAAAGGGTATTGGTGGAAAAGTTAACGGGATATCAACTGCAATAACTTTACAGTTACTAAGTCCTCTCCAGAAAGGGGTTGCATTTATCCACTCTGGACCAGGACGTGTATAGTCCATTTTATCGCTTTTCCACTGAATATAATGGTACAAACCATGTTCTTCCGGAGGAACTCCAGTATAGAAAGTAGGCCAGGGAGAACCTGCTAACCATTCTGCTGTGGAGGATAATTTTCCAAAAGAACCTTTTGCATGCAGCGAAGCTAAGTTTTTTAAATATCCTTCCTTTATCCATTTCTCAATTAAAGTCCATTCGGCAGCATCTAATGCTATTGCAATTACTTTATTTGAGCTCATTAATTAAAACTTCCTTTCCATTATTATTGCACGATATACGTGCAGCTTGAACTGCTAATATTGCCGAGACTCCATCTTTGATTCCGGCTACATTATTTTTGTTAAAATGGACAAAATCAAAAAAGTTTTTTAACTGGGTCTCATAACTTTTAATTATTGGTAAATCTTTTTTCAGAAGTTTTCTTTTTAACCTATCATTAAAATCTATTATTGATCTCATTTTTCCAGATGGAGGTGATATTCTGGCGGACTTTAATGTTATAAAAAAATTTTCCTTTTCACTTTTTGCTTTTAAAGATCTTATTGTAATTCCTGAATGAGCCAAACAACAGTTTACAATTTTATTACCTAATACGTTAACATTTATCTCAAAAATTTTTGAATCATTAGTTTTTGCTGATACCGATGTTATTTCTTTATCAAGGATAAATCTAATTATATCAAAAACATGGGAACCCAAATCATCAAGGGGATCACTTATAAAAGAAACTGGGTTCCATTTAGAATAATCACTTGTAAAAACTATATCGGTTAAATCAGATTGTGAATTTTTTGTTAGTCTTTCTTTCAGATCAATAACGGGCTGCCAGTATCTATGATTGAACGCCATCATTAATGAGGCTTTTGAAGAAGATTCTATATCAATAAGCTCTTTTATTCCTTCTGTTGATAAAGCTAATGGTTTTTCAACCAGGACAAACTTATTTTGCTTAAGTAATTCGGAAGAGAGGGCAATATGTGTATTTGGCGGAGAGCATATTATTGCAGCATCAATTCTTTCAATGAAATCGGGATTAATTGAACTATATGAGAAACAGTAGTTGAAGTTTTTGCAAAGAAAATTTCTTCTTTCTTCAGTTGGATCAACAACGGCTGTTAAATTAATATCTGTAAATTTTTTTATAGCCGGCAAATAAATTATTTCTGCAGCCTTGCCGCATCCTATTAATCCTATATTTAGCGAATTCAATTTTTCCACTTGAGATTTTTTTTATTGCCTTTCCAAAAACCAAAAGTCCAGGCTGCTAATCCCAAAAATAAAAATGGGAAATAAAAAATAATCCTGAATATAGCAATCGGATTCCATTGTAAAGTTCGTATGATTATTATAATCAATCTTCTTAAACCCCAAAAAAGAGAGAATAAAAAGTTATACTCAAGTTTATTTGAATCAGAAAGCGATCCATTTTTCAGATATCTTCTGAAGAATCCGAATGTTTCCTGATGTTTTAAGAAACTAACAAAATTTTTTCGGCCGCGGTGCCTTACTATCATTTTCCGGTTAAAACTTACCTTAGCATTAATTTTTTTAATTACAGTTTCGCTGAACATTGTATCTTCGCCAATACTTATCTCTTCAGGGAACCCTCCGGATTTAATAAACAATTCTTTTGTAACTCCTAAATTACATCCGGGGAAATGAGTAATGTTTTTTAATTTTCGCTTTTTCTGAAAATCTGCAAACTGCAACAGGTTATCTATTGAAGCTATCGGATGAAAAGGGTATAAATCAATAACTGGTCCGATAACAATTTCAAAACCATTTTTAAGTGAAGTATAAACCTCAGAAAGCCAATTATTTGTAGGAACGCAATCAGCATCTAAAAAAACAAACAAATTTGAATTAGCATTTGCTGAGCCAATATTTCTAGCTTTCCCCGGAAACAGCAATGTTTCTGAAGAAATTAAATTTACATTTAAGTCAGGATTAAACCTTGTTTTTATTTGAGGGTTGCCCGTACTTTCTACAACAATAATCTCAAAGGGATTATTAAAGTTTTGATTGCGTAATGCTGATAAACAATTCTGTAAATCATTTTCTTGCCCGTGAAATGGAATTATTACCGAGATATTTACTGAAGGGGAGCTCATTTCTTAAATAAACTTAAAAGACCACGAAACTGAAAATGCAGATCTCTAAATTCTCCCCGGAAAATTTCTTTAATAATAAGTAACAATAATTTAAAGGGTAAGATAAAACTAATAATTAAAAGCTGGAAAATATTTGCATGCTTACGTATCAGGTAGAAATAATTTTTTACTTTTGAAAACTCATAAACCTCTGCAATTTTACCTCTTTGCTTTTTTCCACCTTTATGATAAACAATCGCCTTATAATTATAAAAAATTTTAAATCCCTTTTTCCTGGCTCTCAAAGAATAATCAACATCTTCCCAGCCGTATGGATTAAATCTTTCGTCAAACAGACCAACTTCATCTACCACATTTTTGTTCATAAGGAATAATCCTCCGCTGGAAGAAACTAATTTTGATTTATTAAATTGTCCATTATCCCTTTTTCCATTTCCAATATTTTCAATCTTACCGGTGAAAAGACTAATTGACATCCCTCCTGCATAACCAATTACTCCGGGATAATCCATCATATAACATTTAGGAGTAATTATACTAATTTTTGAGGCGACATTTATAGGTCTAACCATTTCTTCAAGAAAATTCTTTTCAAGGATAACATCATTGTCTAAAAAAAGGAAAAAATCAAAATGTAAATTTTCAATTGCATATTTTATTCCGATATTTCGCCCACCGGCCGCTCCAGAATTTATTTTGTTCTCAATTAAATTTACATCCGGATATTTATTTTTAATTGCCTCTCCTGAACCATCATCTGACCCGTTATCAACCACAACAATTATAAAGTTTTTATAAACCTGCTGGTTGATGCTATTAATACAATCCAGCAGGTCATCCTTTTTATTATGATTAAGAATTATAATACAGATACAATCTTTTTGATTCATAAATTAGGGTATTACTTCAAAGAGTAGATTTAATTCAACATTTTTGACTTTTTAATCTGTTTATGAAATGCAAAGTTCTTAAATTCAAAAAATCCTCCAACAAATGATGTTAAAAGAGAACGGAATAAGATAAGGAAAGAAAGAGCCATTGAATCATTTGGCGCAACTCCATACTTATTAAGCAGATAAACTAATGTTATTTCCCTGATCCCCAGACCCATAAAGGATAATGGAAGCATAATTGCAATAGCCATTACCGAACGGATCCAGCCAATTATCCAGATGTTAACATTTACATTTAAAGAATGTGCAAAGAAATAAAAAGAAACTAAACCCAACCCATGGTATAAAAAAAGCAGTCCGAAAATTTCTAGATGATCTTTCAATCTTAAATTTTGAAATTGGCTCATAGCAGTCAAAAATTTTCCTGACTTTTCCTTAATTAAATTGGGGAAAGGCAGCTTCTGAAAAATTTTTTCGATTAGAATTAAAATGGACTTTTTTAGTAGTGCGAAATAGAAAAAAATCATTGCGAAAAATATTACCACAAGTAAAACCAAAAGCTTTTCATTTTTGGCTTCATAAAGAACCGGCAAGGAAAAAAGTATTCCCATAATAACAACCATTAATATCTCCAGGAAGCGATTTAATACAATAACCGCCGCAGCCGAAGATTTGCTGCTATGCTTCGAGAACTTGTACCATTTAACTGCACCGCCCGAAAGTGTACCGGGAAGAAATAGTCCATAAAAGCTTGTGGCAAGGTGTATTTTTAAAATTTCAAAAACAGATAAAGTCATTCCCTGTATTTTAGTAAGATATTGAGTCTCAAGTGCGGAAAGATAGCTTATAGGCGAGGATATTATTATTCCAATCATTAACAAAGATAAATCAGCAGAAAGGATTGAGGATAAAATTGAAGAAAATGGTATAATGGAAAAGAGATAGGCAAGAACTATTCCCGATATTATTATTTTTAGTGAAAGCCGGATATACTTTTCCATTTACTTCTTTTGAATGAAAGTTAGAATTATTATAAAACTGAACCCATACTGATAACCGGAACCTTTTAATTTATTTTTTTCTAAAATTTTATATTGTAAGAAATATCTTTTTAAGCTAATGAATAAATTTTTTTTAGTTCATCTTCAGAAAAAGGGGCAGCATTAAGTGCACCTACATTTTCGTCCGGTTCTCCCAGATCTGATACATCGTAAAAATTAACTCCATAATTAAAAACCTTGTGCAAAGTTTTTTTTGATTCCTTATCATCACGATGATATAAACCATCACCCAATGATTGACACCCTAAACCAGGCTCGCAAGCTTTTAAGTTGGTTTTCCCAAAATTTTTATATTTCATAATTATTATTCTGTTTAAATAACTAAAAGATCAGTAATTACTCTGCCTTCCAGATCATCAGGAATCTTTTGATCCAACAGACTAAGCCACGTTGGTGTCATATCAATGATTCTTGAAGCGTCTACTTTTTTATTTTTTGCAATTGCTGGTCCCATATGCCAGTAGGATTCCATTTTTTCTATGGCTTCCGCTTGTTGGCCAGTTCATATTTGCTCTCCATCTTTCTACAAAAATTGAGTCTTTGTTTTTATCGGTTTCAGTAGGCATATAGGCGCCATCAACAAAATCAATTAATAAATCAGGTGCATATTCTAAATAAGGTCCGCTATACAATTCTTCTCTTTTAAATACTTTATTTACTACCGGCTCACCAGTCACAGGATATTTAAGCTTCTGAAATTTTTCAATAATCTGGTCTCTTACACTTTCGTAATGATTCTGTTCAACTATTCCCTTTGGATCCCTTCCTTTAAGATTAATGTAAATATCCCCTTCTTTTCCTCGCGAAAAAGCATAAGTTTTACTCCAATCAATATCCGATCCGGTAAGAAAAGTTTGTATCCAACTTTTCAGCCAATGCATATTTTTATTTGCAAAAAAGAACCAGGATCTTGGAATAAGAGCCTGAGCACTTTTCCTGAATCCAGCAACTTTAGAACGAATAAAAGATTCTTTAAATGATTTTTTCGTTCCATTTGAATTAATAGCATCATTTGTTTTTTTATATGTTAAAAAACCTTCTTTTTGAAGCCAGGTATTAATTTGAATTCCGGATTTAAGTGGGCCGGCTCCGCATTCCGAAATTATGAATACATTTGTATTTGAACCTGCAGCTCTTATTAAACGGTCAATTGCTGCATCTACAGATTTATAAGCACTCTTAACTACATCTTTATAAATCTTTATCTTGCGACAGCATATCTTTCCAGAAATAATGCTGTGCTTGAGCAGTAGCACTATAATAAGTCAAAAAGAAATCCCAATTTTTATTCTCAACTAAATAAGCTAAAACGTCGGTTTGTTTTTTTACATCTTCTTCAACTAAAGTTAAATAATCTTCCTTCTTCCTGCCGCCGGGAAAAATATCTTTTAGCCGGTATCTGCCGAATTTTTTTACAATCTCATCATAAAGAGTAGTTGGATATGATATGGACCGGTGGGCACCGGGAGCATCTTCTCCTGAAATCATAAATCCATTTATTTTTTGAGGAGGGAATGTAAAAGGTACATTGATAATTCCTGACGCAAGTCCATTATCGCTAAGAATTTTCCAGATCGGTTTGACTTTAATATCGGAACCTTTTAGTTCTTTGAACTTCCCGTTATTTGCACTCTGCCAAAAATCAAATAGACCATGCTGACCGGAATTTCTTCCGGTGACTATTGATCCCCACATTTGAGGGGTGATCATTGGTACGGAGGATTCTAATATACCGGAGGATCCTTCATCAAAAAACTTCTTGAATGTGGGTAATTCTCCTGAGTTCATCCAGGGAATGATCAAGTCAAAGGTTGCTTCCGCAAGTGCAATTACTAATAAACGATTTTTATTTTTTCTCATGCATATACCTATATGAAGTTTTAATTAATCTTGAATCTTAATTATTTATAATAATTATTAAGGCAAAGATTAACTGCCAAATCGGCATTTAAATCAACCAGTTTTTTTAGTTCAGTTATTCTTTGATTTAAATCCATTTTTAATCTTGTCGCGTTCTTTCCATACCTGATTAAGTTTTGATATAAGGATATCGGAATCTATTCCAATAAGGTCAAGAGCATGATTTTCCATTTTAAAGCTTTCGGCAATACCCATCAGTTTAAGATCGTATGCAATAGTTACAAATGGTACATTGCAGGCGGCGGCAAAAATAACTGAATGAAGACGGGTTCCAAGTAAAAGAGAAAACCTGGAAACAATACCCATTACTTCGGATGGACTATATTGCTCGCGATATCATTTTCACCTTAGATGAAAGTTTCATTTTACTAATTATTACTTTTGCTATCTCCCTATCGTCATCAGGTGCAACTGTATGCATAGGGATAAATACAACCTGACCAAGTGTTGTTAGAAAATCAGCGGCATCAATCATAGCTTTTTGATATTGTAAAATATCTTTGTCAGTTAATTGCCGATAATGTTCACTTCCAATTGAATGTTTGGGAGATAGATTTCTTATACTAATACCTATTATAGGATGAGTCTTATTTTCTTTAATTCCTTCTTTCATTAATATTTCGTCAATGCGGGTTTCATCTACAGGCGCCAACATAAGTCCGGGGTCAGCTGTAAGAATAATTTTTCTTTTTACTCCTATATTTTGGAATGTTCTAAGTGTAAGTGGGTCCCGAACAGTAACCAGATTAAGATTTTCTAAAATGTTCCTGTAAATGAATATCGTTAAATGTTTTTGTAAGGTTTGAGTTGCAACTGCATAGGTCATAACGCGGCATCCAAAAATTTTTGCAACGGTAACAAAAAATGCGCACACAATAGCATGAGACAACTTATCATAAAAAGGAACGCCGCCACCTATTATAAACAGATCGCTGGTGCTCAGGGCATATAATGTTTTATGTATCTGGCGCCATTTGTTCAGTGCATGTAATTCCAGCCCAGCATTTGCCGCATATTTTTCTATGTATTTTGCATTCTCGGAGAGTACAATAAATTTGGAATATCTAATGCGATCTTTCAATAAACTTACAATAGTGAGAAGAATTGCCTGATCTCCAACATTTTGGCTTCCATACCATGCACCCCAAAGACATATTTTAATAGATCGTTTAATCTTTCCTCGTAATATTTGTCATACATTTTATTTCATTATTATTAAATTTTAAAGTCGAATTCGTTTAATAGACTTTTATATTCTTCAATATGCTGCTCAATAGATTTATTTAATTCATAATTTTCCATTACATATTTTTGACCAAGTTCCCCTTTAGTTCTCCAGTTATTATTTCCCAGCAGATGTTTTAGTCCTTTCTGAAAATCATCCATCCTGAACTAAGTAGCCGAATTTTTCAGTAACATTTTCGGGATTTACAGAACTTAATATTGCACATTTATGAGCCAGTGCTTCTAAAAAAGAATTAGGTAATCCTTCTCTTGTAGCGGTATTAACCAATATCCAGCTTGTTTCTAGAATTTTAGATAATGTATCAGTTTCAAATTGATTAATAAAACCGGTCATTATTAGATTTTTTAAACCTGAATACTTTATCCTCAAATATCTGTCATATTTAATATTGCGTCCTTTCCCAGTAGCAATAAATTTTATTTCAGGAAAAGATTTTGCTAATTGGAAAAACAATTCGGGTTTTTTTCTTTTATCCCATCTTGCTAAAAAACATACCAAAGGCTGATCAGATTTTACAATATTCCTTTTAGGAACTTCAATCGGTGTCGGGAAGAATTCAACTTTATTTTTAAGTGAATATTTTTGGGATACTTTATCATTCAGGAATTTTGCGGCGCAAAAAACTTTATTCACTTTTCGTAAAGATCTTTTTACAAAAAAATTATCTTCATAAAGATAATTTGCAAGAACCTGAATTTTATTACATGATGGATGAATAAATTCTCTTACCCAATCACTTAAAAGTCTTGTATCCCTTGATGTAACCAAATGAATTTTATCAGGCATTTCTTTCATTGCTAGTACGTACTTAAATGAGGGTTCTTCAGAATGATAAATATCAGCATCGCACATCCTGAATAAGTTTTTTTGCATAAAAAGGATTTGTTTTAGGAAAGCTTAAAACTTTTATGCCATCCAGTATTTCAAATTCTCTTTGTTCATTTCTCCTTGGTATTACTGCTGAAACTTCTATCCCGCGTTTTACTAGTTCTCTACCGATTGTTCTTGTTGCTTTGCCAAAACCTCCATATTTATTCCAGGCAAAGATTTCGGTACAAATAAAGCAAACTTTCATTATTTACCGGCAAGATTAGTGAATTGTGAGTATACCTGTAAATGTTTATTTGCAATAATTTTCCAGCTGAAATGCTCTTCTGCTCTTTTTCTTGCTGCATCTCCAAGGCTCCTGCATAAATTATAATCTCCCACTAGCTGAATTAATGCATTTTTAATTGAAGAAGAATTTTTTGACGGAACTAATAAAGCAGCATCTCCAACAACTTCTGCACAACCGGTATCATCGGTTGTGATGATTGCAAGACCTGCAGTCATAGCTTCAAGAAGAACAATAGGAAAATTTTCAGATTCAGAAGTAAAAACAAATATTGAAGATGTTTCATACAGATTTTTTAAACTTTCAGATTTGTTATCCATAAACCCGAGAAAATTTACATTAAGATTTAATTCAGCAGCTTGTTTTTTTAAATTTTCAAGATAGGGTCCATCACCTACAATGTTTATTTCAAAACCATGATTAAAGCCGGGAAGAGCATCAAGAAAATACTGCACACCTTTTCTTTCAAACATTCTGCTCACGACAAGAATTTGTTTCCTTTTATTTTTTGCATTAGAAAATTTTGTCAGGTCAATTCCATTTGGTAAAAGAACAGTATCTACGTTTTTGTCTGTTTTAAGAACGAGTTCTCTCAAAGATTTGCTTGGGCAAATAACTTTTAACGAGTTATTAGTAATTTTATTCCATAAAGGTTTTATTAAACGATGAAGTAATGTAAAACGATTTGGATTATAACCCGGTACATCTGATCCATGTGCAGTAATAACATATTGCAGCCCGGTTAATTTCTTTACAAGGTAAGCCAGTATTCCATCCGGAAAAATGAAATGAGTATGATTAATATCGTACTTGTTTTGTCTGCATAATTTCAGAACTAAGGGCAAAGCTGAAAGAATGTAAGTAATCATTTCAAAGGGAGTACAAATATCAGCTTTTAATCTCAGACATCTTACAAAAAATATTTGAAAATTCTTTGTCCTTTTGAATTGCTGAAGGTTTTTAAATCCCATTGTAACAAGATCAACTTGGTGACCTTCTTTTACCAGCTCAGATATTAAGCCATGCACAACCTTAGCTCCACCTCCCCCAATAGGCGGATATTCATAACAAAGCATTAATAATTTCATCTGAGGAATTAGTTAAGTTGGTTTTTGTTTAATATAGACAAAAATCCGATAATTTTGGTGGAAACCGGTTTTATTTTATGACTGAAGAAATAATATTTTTTGAGAATAAAATGCTGTTTTCGGTTCATAAAAATGATATTTCTTAAATATTTGTTAATGCAATAGAAGTTTAGAATTATTTAAATAAAAAATCCGGCCTCGGGCTTTGAGACCGGACTGGGGGAAGAGATGATTTTGGGAGGATTTAAATTTTAACTTTAATTTTGCTATCCAGTTCTTTATTAAAACGTTGCTTATAAAGCTTCTTATATTTCAAATGAATTGAATCAGGAACCTTTTCACCATTAACTTTCATTTCGTTTGCGTTAAGCTCTAATTCAAATTTCTCATCTTTATTTTTTATCAATCCATCTTTTACCATTTCGTTTTTTGCATCATCAAGAAATTCATTTAAAGTTTTCATTTCTTTATCAAGGTTTTCCATTTCACCTGAAAGTTTGCTCATTTTACTTTCAAGCTTTTCCATCTCTTTTTCAAGCTCTTTCATATTTAATTCATGCTCGTCGTGATTTTTTTCAATTTCAATTGTAATTTGTTTCAGGTTATCATTCAGTTTGTCTTCATCAAAATCAAAATTGAATTTATTTATTTTGATATCATCAAGATTCTTCAAACACTCATCAAGATCATTTTTAATTTTATCTTTATCAATTTCAATAACGATGTCATCCATACCTTTTAATTCTTCTTTAAGCTTCTCCATATCCTTCTTAAAATTTTCGTGATCAAACTTAAAATTAAAATTTTCAGCTTTTAGTTTTTCTTTCCATTCTTTCATATTTTCTTTAAACTCATCGCTATCAAAATGAAATACGAAGGGTTTGTGGTGAAACGGATGATCATCTTCTGCTGTTATAGAATCAAGCTTATCATAAACCAGGTCTTTATAATTTTCGATTTCATTTTCCGGAACCAGTTCATTATTCTTATAGATTGATAAAATTTTTCCGTCTTTAAAATTAACGTTGTAATGAACAGTTGTTCCACTTTCTGTATCTGCAAAAGAAAGAGTTTGTTCTCCTGTTTTCTTTTCAGAATTTTCATCTTGTGTGTAGGACTCAGAACTGCAGGATACAAAAAACAAAACTGAAGCTGCAAAAAAGAAGGCTCTTAAAAATTTTTCCATCTGAATTTTTTGTATAAGTGCTCTCATTTCTTCTCCTTTTTTAATTCCTTTTTCAGATTCTGACGTATCAAATCATTTTTTGTTTCGGGAAAATTAAAAAGTTCATTGATTATTAAACCTTTAATGATGAACGGTTTGTCAAAAGGATAAAGAGACGGTTATCATAAAAAGGTATTTATGATTTTTAGCTTTGCAGAAGCGATTAATCACAACTTAATGTTGACTTATATATTACATTAAAAATAAAAAGGATAGAAAGATTTGAAAACTTTATACATAAAATATTTAATAGCTCTGGGACTCCTTATTTTTTCATCTGAAATTTCTCCACAGGTAAATGCCGGATACATTGCATTAATTTTCATTTTGCCGGTATAGAAAAAAGTATTTATGGAAGCTCATCTTATTTAGAAAAAAGTTCACAGGTCGAAATATCTGTATTTAACGCACATATAGTTAAGAGCAATGTTTATTTAATCTGGCAGGCAAAAGCGGAAGGTAATTCTTTTAAATTTAAAATTGAACGGATGACATCTGATGATATGGTTTGGAGAAATATTGGTGAAGTAAAATCATTAACAAACAATAACCCGGTAAATACTTATACGTTTAAAGATAAAAACCTTCCCGGCGGATTTTATTCTTATCGTTTAAAGATATCTTATGATGACGGCAGCTTTGATTACAGCAGTGAAGTAAATACCGAGATTGATTACACTAATGGTTATGAGCTTTCACAGAATTATCCTAACCCATTTAATCCATCAACAATAATAACATATAAGCTGCCTGAGAAAAGTTTTGTCAATTTAAAAATCTTTAATGTGCTTGGTAATGAAATTGCTGTTCTTGTAAATGAAGAAAAACCTGCCGGCATTCACAGGATTGAATTTGATGCTTCAAAATTAGAGAAGGAATTATCCAACGGGATTTATTTTTATACTTTAAAAGCCGGTGATTATACTGAAACCAAAAAGATGATTTATATAAAGTAATTTGAAAATTAATTCTCTGTTACCGGGATGATTGGTTAAGAAGAAGATTCCTGTAATGACTAAGCACATTTGATTTTGAAATAAAACCCACATATTTCCCATTATTTACAACAGGAAGATTCCACACGTTCAGTTCATCAATTTTTTTTACAACATCATACATTTTATCTTTTATATCAACTACTGCAGAAGGTTTGTTCATTACATCTCTTATCAAGATTAAATTGTAAATATCTTTTTCAAATATTATTTCCCGAACATCATCAAGTGAAACAATTCCCATAAGATTTTTCTCATTATCTAAGACAGGAAAGATATTTCTTTTTGAGTGTTCTATTATATCAATTAATTTATTTAGCGTATCTTCTTCATTTAACGGAATGAAATCCTTTTCTATCATTTTGCTCAACTGAAGATTTTCAAGTATAAGCCTGTCCCTGTCATAAAGAATAAATTCTCCTTTCTCAGCAATATCTTTAGTGTAAATAGAAAAAGGTTCAAAGTAAACTGTAATGAAATATGAAAGTGAAACAACAACCATAAGTGGAATAAATAAAGCATATCCGCCCGTAATTTCTGCAATAAGAAATATTGCAGTTAATGGTGCGTGAATAACTCCTGCAAATACTCCCGCCATTGCTACTACAATAAAATTAATTTCTATAAGATTATGAAAACCTGAGATGTTCATAGTCCTGGAAAAAATAAATCCGAGCAATGCCCCGATAAATAATGAAGAACCAAACATTCCTCCATTCCCGCCGGAGTAAACAGTTATTGACGTAGCAACAACTTTAAGAATCATAACAATTGAAGTATAAATCAGAAGAAAAGTAATATTGTTCTGCTGCTGCCAGAATATACTCCGGTCAAATATTATTGAATTATTTCCATTTAAAAGTGCTTCAACAATATTGTAACCTTCACCAAAAAGAGATGGAAAAACGAAAAGTAAAATTCCAAGACTTAAACCGCCGGTTAATGCTTTAAGATATGGCTGGTTCCATTTAGCATACAGCTTGTGAAATCCTGTATATACCCTGATTATATAAACAGATATTGCTGCACAAATTATTCCCAGCAGAATATAGTAAGGTAATGAGTTAAGTTCCCAGTTGTTGGTAATTAATTTAAAAGGCTGACCTGAATAAAGAGTTTTAGATATAACCGTTGCCGAAGCAGATGCAATTAATAACGGGATGAAACTCGGAATTGCAAGTTCTGTAACGAGCATTTCAATTGCGAAAAGTACACCTGCAATTGGACTGTTAAAAATTGCAGCTATTCCGCCTGCAGCGCCGCAGCCAAGTAAAAGTTTTCTTTCTCTTTCTCCTAATCTTAATGTTAATGCTAAGTTTGAACCAATAGCAGCACCGGTTACTGAAATTGGCGCTTCAAGACCTGCAGATCCTCCGAATCCTAAAGTAAAAAAACTGCTTACAAGCTGCGAGTATAATTTATGTTTTGCTATAATTCCTTTTTTGTTTGATATCTCAAGAATAACATTTCCAATACCCCTGTTTAATTTTCCTTTTAAAACTTTTTGAATAAACAATGCTGAAAGAAAAATTCCAATGAGCGGGTAGACCGCATAAAGGTAAGTATTGTATTGATCTTTAAAAGCCCAGTGAAGAAAAAGCTGAAGATAATGTACGGATGTTTTAAGTGCAACTGCTGCAAGCCCGGCAAGTATTCCAATAACTGAACTTGCAACAATCAGAAAAATTTTATCAGGCAGAAGCTTTGTGCGCCATTTTGCAAAACGAACGATGAATCTTTTATACAAAAAAATCCCTGGTGCTTTTTCTATTTTATTTAGACAACAACATAATTGCAATCATAAATTATAATCTTTAATTGAATTATTAAACCGGGTATTTATATATTTAAAAAGTGTACCCATAACTAAACAGAGGTTCGTTTAATTCGTTTCACTTAAACATTATAACATTTTGGAGAACTAAATCGCAGCACCGATCTGAGACTCAAAATGGTGGCGATGTTTGTGAAGAATTCTTTCATGCTATAGATTAAAATCCCTACAAGTTTGTCTGTTGTTAAAGCAAATTAATAAGCCGAAACACGATGAGGACGTTAAAAAAGTAGTGAAACAATACTAACTAAAATTAATATCGAAAAACCGATTGTAACACTTTTTTTAATAGCTGAATTGCCAAGAATAATTGAATAAATCATTTTAATTAAATTATTACTCGCTGTGGCTATGATTGTTGCTTTAAATATAGTTTCAAGGTTTATGGTAGGTCCTACTCTTTGAAATAAATTTAAAATATACGGGTCAATATCAGTTACACCAACAATAAAAGACAAAATATTTACTCCAATATTCCCATAATTAGTAACAACCAAATTTGTAATAATCGCAAAGAAACTAAAAAGCAAACCGAATATTATCGCAGTCCTAAATTCTAATGGATTTTGTACACTATTAACTTTCAGAATTGAATTATTTACGTTTTTATTTTTCAACAGCAAAGTTGCAATTATTATAACACCAGCAATAATAAAAACAAAAAAATAAGGCAAAAGAATAAAGGCTACCTCTCTATTAAAAATAAAGGCAAGAATAAGAAGGCGGATATACATCATAGTAGTAGCGGCAATTATTCCGGCAGTAATATTTATTTCACTATTTTCCTCTTTGCTTTTTTTTGCCAATATAATTGTTGTTGCGGTGCTGCTGTAAAGTCCGCCTAATATTGCCGATAATACTATGCCGGAATTGGGAAATACAAATTTCTTAAGTAAATAACTGAAATATGAAATGCCCGATACAGCTACAATAGATAGCCATATCTGGTAAGGTGAAATATTAATTTCTTTTGATATTGGGTTATGAGGAAGCAGAGGCAATATTATACCGCCGATAATAATAAACTTTGCCAGTGTGGAAAATTCATTGCTGTCAATTTTTTTGGAAAAAACAAACAGGCTTTCTTTCAACTCAACAAAAATCAGGATGGTTACAACTATAAGCATTACCATCCACAACGGCTGTAAATAAACAAGAGGGGCAAGACAATAAGTAATTATTACAATTATAATTGATGTACTGCCCCATTGATTTTTTAATTTAATTTTATTGAAATAATATATCCCAAGCAGTGAAGATAGAACAAATCCTCCGGCAAAAAATAAAGTGAGGCTTTCCGGCATTAGTATATAAAGAATAAACCCCATTATACCGATTAAAGTAATTGTGCGGTCAGTACCGAATAATGACTCAAACTCAATTTCAATATGGAGCTTCCTTTGTTCAAGTCCAATTATTAAAGCGAAAAGAACAACCAATAAAAAGTTGACCAAATCTTTCGGAATATAGGAAAGTGTTTCCATAGTTTATTATAAAAAATATAGTGAAGATTCTTCCATTACTCCCTTATTCCACTTAAGACTTCATTCTATTGCCCTGCTCTTCATGTATAAAGAGCCAGGAACAGATTTTCCCGATATTTATATCTTCAAAATTATTCCAGTAATCTTTTGTTCTAACATGCATCGAACTTGTATCTGTAAGAGAAATAGATTCTGCTTCATCAATCAAATCTGAAATCCTGGTTTTCCATTTCTGCATGTTGAATACACGAAGATCAACCCAGCCTTCATTTGCCCAGGTGTTTATATTTTTTTCATTCACATCAAGAATATTTTCTCCCCTGAATGCCGGAATTTTTATTATGCTTCCTCTTAAAAGAGATTCTCCATTCGGAAGTAAAACAGGAATTCCGATTGAAAGAATTTCATTTCTTAAATCATTATCATTAACAATAATATCAAAACTCTTTTCAGAAAGCTCGCCTGGAGTTTTGCTGAGAATATCTTTCATTGTTTTATTAAACATTCTTAAAAGATGAATTTCATAAAGCAGCTTTGAAAGTCTCGGCGGACCAAGAAGCTCAAATGCAATGCTTGGTTTGTTATATTTCTTTTCAAGCTCGGCAAGTTTTTTAACCGCCATATGCTGCATATAACCTGCACGGTAAGTAGGTTCAAGAGTTGCGTGATCAAGAGCGCTTACAATATCGTGTCCTGTGTTTCCACCTTTAACTTCAAAGAGAACAACATCGGCAATCTCTTCGGGAGTGACAAATTCCATCTGCTTTTGTGCAGTTATTGTTTCAAATTCACCGCGGGAGAAAATTCCATTCTCACCGGTATCAATAAAAACGGAATTGAGTTTTTTATCAGTCGTTTTATATGTTTTATCGGAACAGATTATAAATTTATCTTTTAAAGGAATAGCTTCTGTTACAGGGATGTCGGAAATCTCAATCGGTTTGCCTCTTCTTTTTATTTCACCGAATTCAATTCTCTTCCAGGCAATTGCTGCTGTAGGTTTTATTTCTTTTGTAATTGCCCCGCCGGGAGTTCTGCCCATTAAAAAGAGAAGCAGTGTGTGTGCACCTGCGATTGAAGATTTACTTAACAGAACTCTTGATGGCTTTTCTTCGCTGTGAGTGTAAGGAATATTTAAACCCATTCCACCTGTACCGCTTGTTCCAATCTTAATATAAATATTTGTCTCTACTTCACTCATGCTGCTGTAAAGGATTTGAATGTGTCTTATCAGCTGTGGAATATAAAGTGTGCAAAGAAGTTTTTCAGTTTCTTCAATAAGATTATCATATCCAGCTTTATTATTAATAGCCTTTGTAATATTTCTGTATGTGGAATAAACATCCTGGTAAGCAATTGCAGTTGCGGTGTTAATACAATCAACAATTATATCAGGCTTATACTTTGTTAATAATTTATTGATTGAAGAATTTTTCAGTATCTCTTCACTAAGCTCTTCCATAGTGTCCTGCATTATTATTTTTCTTTTTGCAGGATCATTTAACAAAGCAAGGCGGTTTTCATTTTTAAATTCATCTCTTACAAAGATGTCCCCGCCGTAAGGAATAAAAAAATCTTTTCCTTTTTCAGGGAATTCCTCAATAAATTTTTTAACAGCTTGTTCAGCTTCTGAAAGAAACAGGGAGGTAATAATAATTCTTTTTGGATTTTCAGGTACTAATTTTCTTGCAACAGCACTTCCTACTAATCCAAACCCGCCTAACACCAACACTGTTTTATTTAATATGTCCATAGGGAAATCCCCTTTCAATAAATATATAATTACTACAGTAAACTTAGTGTAAAGTTTTTTGCGGGGCAATTTTTTTACTGATTATATGTTATTTTGAACCGGAAGATTTTGGTTTTAAATTTCAAAGTATAAATTACCAAATACCTGATTTTCTTTTTGGATTTTTATAAAGTTTGTTTCCAACATCTTATATTTATTGCTTAACAAACGGGGGATTATTAAATTGCGACACACTTTTTGTGTTATTTAATTATTTTTCTCCAATACAGGGTTCTAATGAAAGTTACCGATATTCTTAAGGATGAATTCATTATTTCAGAATTGAAATCAAAGCAAAAAGAAGATGCAATTAATGAACTTATAGATCTTTTCAAAAATGATGATCGCGTTGTTGAAATAGAAAAAGTTAGAAGCGCTGTTCTTGAACGTGAAAAGATTATGTCAACCGGGGTGGGAAAAGGTTTTGCAATCCCTCATGGAAAAACAGCAGCCGTTAATGAAATTATTGCAGCTTTTGGAAAGACAAAAACTCCAATTGAATATCAATCGCTTGATAATAAACCGGTTAATTTAGTCTTTCTCCTTGTAGGAAAAGATAATCTTGTAAGCACTCATATTAAATTGCTTAGCCGTATTTCAAGAATGATGAACAAAGATGATTTCAGAGAGAAACTTTTAAATGCAGGTTCTGCTAATGAAATTTTCGAGCTGTTCAAAAAAGAGGAAGAAAATTATTTTGAAGTTTAAATCTGGATTACCGGATACCGGAATCCGGATCTGAAAAATATTCAATATCAGGAATTTAAGATGATAAAGAATCCGGCACTGGTATGATTAAAGCTGTAACCGGTACAAAAGATATTCTTCCCGAGGAAATTCCTTCCTGGAAATTAATTGAACAAACAGTTGAAAAAATTTTCAGAAGCTTTAACTATAAAGAAATCAGGACTCCAATTTTTGAAGAAACATTTCTTTTTGCAAGAAGTATTGGCGAGGAAACAGATATTGTTGGAAAAGAAATGTATTCTTTTATTGACCGCAGCGGAGCCAGTCTTACATTAAAACCTGAAATGACAGCTTCTGTTGTCCGGGCTTTTATAGAACACTCACTTGGTAAACAACAGCCATTAAATAAACTTTATTATATTTCGCCAATGTTCAGACAGGAAAGACCGCAGGCGGGAAGATTCAGGCAATTTCATCAGTTTGGTGCCGAAGCAATAGGAAGCGATTCGGTTTATCTTGATGTTGAAATGATTCAGATGGCTTATGAAATACTTAAATCAGCTGGATTAAAAGATCTTAATGTAAAAATAAATTCACTTGGAACTCCGGATTCAAGAGAAAAATATAAATTGAAACTAAAAGAATTTTTATCCGGTAAAAAAGATAAGCTTTCAGCAGAAAGCAAAAAAAGATTTGACAAAAATATTTTAAGAATATTCGACAGTAAAGATGAGAATGACAAAAGGATTATGAAAGACGCTCCATTAATTTTAGATAATCTGGATAGTGAAAGCAGTGAGAGTTTTGAAAATGTAAAGGGAATTTTAAAAACCTCCGAAATTCATTTTGAGGTTGATCCTTATTTAGTTAGAGGTTTGGATTATTATACAAAAACAACTTTTGAAATCGTTAGCGGAAAAGTCGGCTCGCAAAATGCTTTATGCGGCGGCGGAAGATATGATTTTTTAATTGAACAATTCAGCGGAGAGCATACTCCTGCTGTTGGTTTTGCTGCAGGTATTGAAAGAATTATTCTTGCCTGCGAGAATGAAAAATCACTTAATCTTCCTGAAGAAAAAATTGATTTATTTATTGTCAGACTTGATGATGATCTTTCAAAAAAAGTTTTTGAGCTTGCATTTTTCTTCAGAAGAAAAAATTTATCTGTTGAATGTGATTATTTAAACCGGAGCGTAAAAGCTCAAATGAGAGAAGCAAACAGATTGAAAGCAAAATTTGTTTTATTTATTGGCGGCGATGAATACAAAGAGCAAAAAGCAAATCTAAAGAATATGAAAACCGGTGAGCAACAAATGATTTCTTTGGATAAACCGGATTTAATAAAATTTTGAGTTTTGAGATTTGAGATTGAAAGGATTGAATGTATCCCGAATTATTTAAAATAGGTCCCCTTACAGTTTACAGTTACGGCTTAATGCTGGGCATAGCTTTTATAACTGCAAGCTGGCTTCTTACCAAAGAGGTTGAAAGAAAAAAACTCAACCCGAATATTGCAACTGAAATAACAATCATTGCAATAATATTCGGAATAGTCGGGGCAAAAATTTTTCATCTTTTTGAAAACTTTGATGAGTTCCTAAAAGATCCTATCGGTATGGCATTTTCACCCGGCGGTTTAACTTTTTATGGTGGATTGATTCTTGCGATTGTTGCCATATGGATTTACATAAAAAGAAAAAAAATTCCATTCCTTTATATTGCAGATGCTGCAGCTCCGGCACTTGCAATTGCTTATGGTATTGGCAGAATCGGATGTCATCTTGCGGGCGATGGCGATTACGGTTTCCCGACTAATCTTCCGTGGGGGACTAATTATGAAAACGGAACTGTTCCTCCTTCTGTAATGTTCCAGGGTTCAGAAATTGCAAAAAATTATCCGAACGGAATTGTTCCCAATAATACCCCGCTACACCCGACACCTGTTTATGAATTTTTAATTTGCGTTGTTATTTTTTTTATTCTCTGGAGATTAAGAAAAAATGAATGGGTACAGGGAAGGCTTTTTATGATTTATCTTATTCTTATAAGTATAGAGAGATTTTCTGTTGAGTTTATAAGGCTTAACCCGAGAATATTATTTGGTCTTTCAGAAGCTCAATTAATTTCTGTTTTATTATTTACAATTGGAGTGATTGGATTAATTTATTATTCAATGAATAAAGATTTAAAAAGATTTGTTCCTCCTCCGTTAAAACCAGATTCTAAAAAAGATATCTCAAATAACAAATCGCAAACTCCAAAACAAAAAACTTGATATGAGATTAAAGATTTTCCCGAAGGGATGCCTCCGGCAAAGATTTGAAATTAGAGATTTGAGATTTCAATGTCCTTAATCATTGGCCGTAAACCTGTACTTGAAGCTATAAATTCCGGGGAGAAAATTGAACAAGTTTATATTCTTTACGGACAGCAGGGTGGAATAGTAGAAACAATACAAATTGCAGCGAAGAAAAAGAGAATTAAATGTAATCTTGTTCCACTCGAAAGATTCAGATCATTAACCAATAATCCAAATGCCCAGGGGGTGGCGGCAAAAAAATCAGAGCAAAAAATTTATTTACTTGAAGAAATAATTTCATCCTCAAAAAAAACAAAGTATCCTCTTTTATTAATTTTAGATTCCATACAGGACACGCATAATGTTGGTGCAATTATAAGAACAGCAGAATGCAGCGGAGTTGATGGAATTATTTTAACAAAGCATAACTCGGCTCCTATTAATGAAACAGTAGTTAAAACTTCTGCGGGTGCAACTGAACATATAAAACTTTGCCAGGTTACAAACCTTGCACAAGCACTAAATCATTTAAAGGAAGAAGGCTTCTGGATAATAGGATCATCACTTTCTCAAAATTCAAAAGTTTATACAGAAGTTGATTACAAAATTCCTTTAGCTATTGTTCTTGGCAACGAAGAAAAAGGAATTAGAAAACTTACTATTGATAATTGCGATTTGTTAATTAAAATTCCTATGCTGGGGAAGATACAATCATTAAATGTTTCTGTTTCAACAGGAATTATTCTTTTTGAAATTCTCCGGCAAAGAAACCTTCCGTAAATTTTCATTGCTTCTTCAGCTCTAATTATTTAAGTTTCATTTAGCTTTTGAATGCAAGGGGTTTATTATGAAGCAAACAAAGTCCCTCTTTTACAACCATGGAATTCTATATTTAATTCTAAATAAATTAATTAACCTTTTTTAGCGGGGTTCAAAATGAAAAAGATATTAATTCTAAGTTTACTTTTTATTTCCAACCTTTCAGCTCAACAGTATTACTATACATACTCAGAATTAAAAGGATTGGAAGATCAATCGAACAACACGCATCTGTTTTACAGATTATTTTATTATAAACTAGTCGGTCCTCCATTTGGAACTGTACAATCAAATAGTATTTATAGATATGATCCAATTACAAATACTGAAACTTTCTTTTTATTTGATGGTTCTTTATTGCCAGATAATTATAAATCGGTTGAAGATTACGATTTTTGGGAAAATGATTTTGACAGATATATTTATGTATCTACTTATGTTTCAACGGAAGGGTTTCCCCAGGTTTACAGATATGATCAAATGGATCCAATTTTTGCGCCGGATATCTGGGGATCAGGAAGAAATATTGAATTATCACGACAGGACACAAATAAAATAATTGTTTCTTTTTTTTCAAGTCCATACAATAATTTTAAAAGTACAGATTGGGGAAATAACTGGGACACTCTTGCAAATGGCTATGAAATACTATCTGTCTCTCCTTTTAATGACAATATTATTTTTGCAAGCCAGTGGCCGACATTATTCAAGTCAACCGATGGTGGAATTTCTTTTAACATAGTTGATACCGGAAGGATATATTCAAATAATTTTATTTATGATACTGATGAAACTCATATTTTTGCTTTAGACAATAGGCTTGGAAATCATTTAATGGTTTCCAATGATATTGGAAATGCTTTTAGCTGGGAAGAAAAATACTTCAGTTCCAATTCAATTTTTATAAGTGTTGATTACTCACAATCAGGAAGCATCTATCTTGCAGACGGAAGATATATTTATCATTCATCGGATTATGGAGAAACATTTAGTGATTACAAAGTTTTAGATAGAAAAATTGTTGGCATTTACAAAAAACCCGCCTCTGATAAACTTTATGCAGCAACAAAATATGATTTGTATGAAATAACCCCTAGTACAATAGTTTCGATAAAACATCTTCCTGTTGATCCGGAAATATTAAATTGGTATCCGCTTAAAACAGGAAACAAATGGGTTTATGAAAACTCAATTGAGGCAGACAAGTACAGAAACAGTATTGAAGTTATAAAGGACACTTTAATCCAGGGGAAAAAATATTTTAAAGAAAAATATTTAAGTAATGAAACCACAAACTATTTTTATGAGAGAATTGATTCTTCCGATGGTAAAGTATACAGGAGAATTGGTGATTCGGATGTAGTGTACTATGATTTTACGGCAGACGTCGGAGATACAGTTCTCTTCGACAGGGGAAACGAATATGAATATGGATGGGTTCTGGAAAATCAGCAGTCCTTCAATGAATTTGGAATTAGTTCAACTTTAAGATTTTTCAATGTTCTTTTATATGGTTCGGGATACAGACTTTATTCATTCGTAAAAGATATTGGTTTATATAAAGATGAGGGCGGAGAAGTTCTGTACACACAGTCTTTGCTTAAAGGATTTATTAAAGATGGAATTGTTTATGGAGACACTTCCCTGGTAACTGTAGATGTAAGAGATCCCAAAAAAGTTCCTACTGAATTCTTTCTCTTTCAAAACTATCCCAATCCATTTAACCCGACAACAAATATCGGATTTCGGATTGCGAATTTCGGATTTGTAACATTAAGAGTTTACGATGTTTTAGGAAGGGAAGTTGCAACTCTTGTAAACGAAGAAAAACAGCCGGGAGAATATGAGGTTGAATTCAACCCGGCATCCGGTATCAAGAATCTGGCATCAGGAATCTATTTCTACAAACTGCAAGCCGGGAGTTATTCATCAACAAAAAAAATGATTTATCTGAAATGAAAGGGGCAAGAAAATGAATAAGATTTTAATTATCGCTTTACTTTTTATTTCCAGCCTTTCAGCTCAGCAATACTATTATACTTTCTATGAATTAAAAGGAATGGAAGATGATAGTGGAAACACACAGCTTTTTTACAGATTATATAACTTTCATTATAATTTTGGTTATTACCATTATTCAAAGGATATTTATAGATATAATCCCCTCACAAATTCTGAAACCTTTTTTTTATCTGATGGCACTTGGTTGTCAGATACGGAAATATCAGTTGATGATTATGATTTTTGGGAAAATGATTATAAAAGATTTATTTGGGTTTCTACTTATACTTCATTAGAGCCATTTCCGCAAGTCCATAGATATAATCAACAAGATCCAATATTTGCTCCGCCATTGTGGGGACTCGGAAAAAATATTGAATTATCGCGTCAGGACACGAATATAATATTTGTTACGTTTGACACGTCCGACCTATTAAATTTTAAAAGTACAGATTGGGGAAATACCTGGGATACTTTGGCTCCCCAGTATCAAATTCTTTCAGTCTCACCTTTTAATCATAATTTTATTTTTGCAAGACAACCGATTGGTTTGTACAGATCATCAGATGGTGGATTGACTTTTTCAATCGTTGATACTTTTAATTACTACAATGCAAGGTTCTTTTATGATAAAGACTCTCTTCACATTTTTAGTTTGGTTAACAATAGATTAAAAGTTTCAAACAACCGAGGGAATGCTTTTAGCTGGACAGAAAGATACTCCAGTTCAAATCCGATTTTTATAAGTATTGATTATTCACAATCGGGCAGCATCTATCTTGCAGATGGAAGATATATTTATCACTCGACAGACTATGGAGAAACTTTTAATGAGTACAAAGTTTTGGATAGAAGAATTGTCGGTATCTATAAAAAGCCAAACTCAGATAAACTTTATGGTGCAACAAAATATGATCTTTATGAAATAACTCCGGATACATTAGCAATAATTAAGCACCTTCCGATTGATCCTGAAGAGTTTGAATGGTATCCGTTACAAGTTGGAAATGAGTGGATTTATGATAGGTATGAGGTTAATATATTTTCTTTTTATAATGGTAAATATATTAAAGAGGTTATTGGAGATACACTTTTTTCAAATGACTTTTCATATTTCAAGATAAAAGAAACTGATATAGATACTTTCAGCAATCAATGGATCAGATATTCTTATTTAAGAATTGATTCAACAAATGGAAGAGTTTATCAAAATTATTCTGGAGAGGATAAACAATTAGAAGATTTTTTAGCAGAATCTGGCGATACAATTTTTACAGATAATGGATTTTTTCCTTGGTATTTTGTTGAAAGTGAAGAACCCTATAGTATATGGGGAATAGATTCCAGAAAAAGAAATTATTCGGCAGATTATCTGGCCTCTCATCACCATTCCTTGGTTAAAGAGATTGGTCTCTATAATTTATGGGAAAGTGAGGAGGGAGGTTATGAAATTAGACTTAATGGTTTTATAAGAGATGGAATCATTTATGGCGACACAACCACAGTTGATGTAATGGACTTTGATGAATTACCCAAAGAATTTTCTCTCTCCCAAAACTATCCCAACCCATTTAATCCGTTAACAAAAATTAAATATTCAATTTCAAAAACAGGACAAGTTGTACTCAAGGTATATGATCTACTGGGGAGAGAAATAATAACATTAGTGAATGAGGAGAAATCAAACGGAAGTTATGAAGTTGAATTTGATGCTTCTAACCTGAGCAGCGGTATTTATTATTATGAATTACAAGCTGGTGATTTTGTTCAGACAAATAAAATGATTTTATTGAAATAATATACTATAAAAGGGGAAGCGATGAATAAGATTGCTTTAATTTTAATTATAAATTTTATATGTAACTATTCAAATGCTCAGTGGACTAATACCAACGGGCCATATGGTGGTTATATTGTCTCAATTGCTACTAATGAGAATAAAATTATTGTTAGTACTTATGTATCTGGTGTATTTTATTCTTCTAACAGCGGAGAGGTATGGGTGAATATAAATGATGGATTGCCTACACCTTTAATAAGTGCTGTTGAATTTCAGGATAATAAGATTTTTGCAGGTACAGCTATAGCTGGTTTATTTTGTTCAACCAATAATGGTCAAACGTGGAATTCAATCAACAATGGACTTAACAGTTCTGATATAAAAGTAATAACTAGTAAAAATGGTATTCTTTATGTAGGAACCGACAGTATTGGTGGAAGCTTATTTCGCTCTACAAATAATGGGGGATCGTGGGAAAATATAAATAATGGTATTCCTGGTGCTACAATAAATACAATAGCTATAGATCCAAATGCAGATAAAAAAATCTTTGCTGGAACTTATGGTGAAGGAATATTTTTTTCTTCTGATTATGGAACAAATTGGGTTCCTGTTAATAACGGAATATCCTATCAAGATATATTTTCAATTGCAATAAAGGATTCAATAGTTTTTGCAGGAAACGGGATAGGCGGAATTTTTCGATCAAGTAATTACGGGTTGTCCTGGAGTCCTGTCAATAATGGACTTGAAGATGCATTCATAAGAGTTTTAGTAGTTAAAGATAGTTTAATTTATGCCGGTAGTAACAATGGTATTTTCTGTTCAACCAATAATGGTGAAAACTGGAATGAGTTAAATAATGGATTGGTTAATCTTAATATATATTCATTTGCAGCAAGAGAAGAAGGAATATATACCGGAACATTTGGCGGGGGTCTGTATTTCTTAAGTAATAATAGTGATAGTTGGATTCCATTAAATAATGGTTTAGCTAGTCCAGAGATAAATGTACTCTTAAAAAAAGAAAATAAAATCTTTGCAGGAACCAAAGGAGGAGGAGTTTATTTGTCTTCAGATAATGGAGAGAATTGGGATGGGGTTAGCTCAGGACTTGGAAATGCTTATATAAACACTCTTCTTATAGAAGATAATAAAATATTTGCAGGTACGTTAGATGGATTGTTTATTTCATCCGAT
>CAWCVZ010000010.1:0-4969 GCA_963798865.1 uncultured Ignavibacteria bacterium
TGAGAATTGGAAATTATTCGGAGACTAAAAAATTTGTGCTCTTGAAGTAATTTGAGTAAATGCATTTTAATAAAGCTCAATCTTTTCACTTAAATTTTATTTATAACTAAACAAACAACTTAGATACATTACCAAAAAATTTAATTTGCTTTTCAAAAAAATTAACTTTACCATTGTATCAATTTTCGGGGATATTAATTTATGGGGTTATAAATCACTGCTAAATTAAAAATAAATTCAAACAAATTTATTATTAACTTATTTGTAATTAATAAAACTTAAAATGTTTTTTTACTTTGATCTTTTTTAAGATTATTTGAGAATTTCTGAAAAGTTAATTCCATGTATTCTAATTTAGAAAAAATCTACTTTGAAAAGATTTATAATTAAATGAATAATAATTCAAATGAGACTATAATGAAAAAAAATATCACATTCGTATTTTTGCTTAGTTTACTACTATTAAATACAAATTGCAGCCAAAGTACGAACAATCTAGAAAATGATAAGAATCAAGCACTAGCATTGCTGCAAACGGATCCACAATTTTCAAGCGATGGAAAGAAAATAGTTTTTAATGGACTATATGATAGTGTTTATGCTGTTCATTTTGTTGATATAAATGGGAATTATTTAGGTTATATTTTAAATAATCACGGCAATTTGTCATCGCCAACCTGGTCGCCAGATAATCAAAAAATAGCAGTTTCAATTGAAGGAAATTTGTACACTGTTAAAAGTAATGGTGATAGTCTAACTAAGCTGACAAATACAGACGAAGATTTTTTCTGTAATTGGTCATCCGATGGTAAATATATTGCTTATACAAAATCAATATGTGACCCCGAATGTGGTATAATGTTATATGATTTTTCTAAAGGCTCAGCATCTCTTAAAACTCAATATGGTTCCTACGCAAGTTGGAGCAGTGACTCAAAAAGAGTGTACTATCGCAATAATTTTTATATTATAGATCCTAAAACTCAAAGAGGTGATTATAAGGGATTTGTATTTAAGAGAATAGACATTAACTCACTTAAAGAAGACAGCTTGTTTTATGTAAAAAGCTCCGATGGTGGTTTGTACTTACAAGATTGTACAATTTCTCCTGATGAAAGCGAAATATTATTTGCTGCGTCATCTGGTTCACCTGTGCAAATAAATATCTGGAAAATAAAACTAAAAAATGGGGAAATGATTCAAATGACTTACGATGGAGGAAGTTGTCCTGCATATAATTCAAAAGGAGATAAAATAGTTTACACATATTCAAACATAAAAGAAGGAGGACTATGGATAATGGATGCAGATGGTTCAAATAAACACAAATTAACGAAATTAAGGGAGTAAATTATGAAAACACATCTTTCAATCATATTGCTTTTAATATTTTTTTTAGCCAACAATTTATTTTCACAAGTTACAGTTAATGATGAATTCTTTAATCTTCAGTGGTATTTAAACATGACTGGAAATGACAATACTAGAGCTGACATTAGAATACTCGATGCCTGATCAAGAACCATGGGAAATTCAAACCAGAATATTGCAGACATCGAAGGTGATGATGGCGGCACAAATGGATATGCTTTAGCAACACATCTAGATTTAGTAGGAAGAATAACAAATAAAGGTTCTGGTACTAAGGGAGATCATTCAACACGAATTGCCGGATTACTTGTTGCTAATCATAATACCATAGGAATTGCAGGGATAAACAAGTATGCTCATCTCAATACTTATTTATTTTCTAGCGGTGATAATGATGAATGGGCAGATAAAATTCTAGATGCCCGTTTAGATGGAAATAAAGTAATTAATATTTCTCAAGGGACATATGATGGCGTTCCTAATATATATCTCCAGTTAGCGGAAGCCTATAGTAATAACATTGTTACAGTTGTTTCAGTTGGTAATACTTCTATAAATATAAGTAATCCTGCGAATTTTCAATCTGTTATCGCGGTTGGCTCTTCTACTAAAGACAATACTTCTTCTTCTTGGTCAAATTCAGGTCCGCAAATTGAATTTTTAGCACCTGGCGGAACTGATTTTACTCTTACAAATCCTAAAAATATTTATTCAACTTCTTCAAATGGAAGTTATAATTATAAGTCCGGGACTTCATATGCAGCCCCAATCGTTTCCGCAGCAGCTAGTTTATTATTAGCTTATAAACCCGATTTAACAAATGAAGATGTAAAAAATATATTGATTCAATCTTGTGATAAATTAGAGGAAATGAATGGAGCTAACTTTAATAATAAATGCGGCTATGGACGAATTAATTTAAAAAAAGCAATGGAGTTATTAGAGACGCCTTATAGCCTTACTCATGGCAATGCGACACTTACCCAAGTACATGATAATGTGGCACAAATATTTTTAGCAGGAAACCCTGTACTTGCAGCAGGTACTTATTATGTTGATGTATATAAATTATCGGTAGACCAGGATAATTTGCAATATTTAGTACCACCTTTGGCCTGGCTACCAACTGGATATTCGGCAGCGAACCCAAATAATAGTCAAGAGTACGAGGTTATTACTACAACTTCCACTTCTGTGCATGCTTATACATACTTTTATTATGTGAGAACTAATTCGCAAAGCCAGCCAATAAATTTGTGGTTCCCTTATAATCCTCCTGCTAATTATACAATATTAGGGAAATCAGCAATCATTAATGTCCCACAAGAATATTCAACTATTTCAGCGGCTTTAGCCGCAGCAGTTCCCGGGCAAACAGTCAGTGTTACCGGTTCACAATCTATAATTAGTGATTTATCAATACCATCCGGCATTACACTAAAAATCAATTCTGGAGCAATTTTAACATTTAGTTCAAATAAAAAACTTAATGTTAATAGCGGGGGTACACTTACCGCTAATGGTGCAACTTTTCGCGGGAATGGAACGGCTGGTAACTGGCATAGTATCTGGTTTTCTGCTAACAGCTCCGGCTCAATTCAAGGATGTACAATTAAAGACGCTCAGTGCGGAGTCTACACCACTACTAATGCAAATGTAACGGTTTCAAATAGTACAATAACAAATAATTCTCTTTATGGGTTTTCCGTTATCTCAAATTCTAACATTAATATTACTGGCTGTACTATTTCTAATAATAATAATAAAGGTATTAACGTAGCTTCAGCAAACGCAACAATAGCAAACAACACAATTTCTAATAATGGAACTGGTATTTATCTTTCTTCTTCGAATGTTGATATTTCTGGAAATACCATCTTGAACAGTACAAGTTACGGCATAAATGCAAATAATGTATCCAGCAGCTTCTATTGGCATAATAATAATTTACACGGAAACGGTTATGCAATGCTGCTTACTAATGCTTCTCCATGGATAGGACATTGCGATATCAGCGACAACTCGCATGGTGTTGTTATGAATTCAAGTTCTGCTAGCTTTGCAGTACCTCCTTCTGAAGATAACCAAATGTTAGGATATAACGCTATTACCTGTAACTCTGCAACGCCCAATTTTAAAGCAGAAAATTATTCAACTATTTATGCTGGATATGGATATAACGGTGGATATAACAGCATATTTGGAAGTGAACTACCCGATATGGAAGCAGCAAATCATTCGGGTATTTATGCATGTAATAATTATTGGGGTTCTCCTTATCCTGCAATATCTGCTGATGGTACTTCATGGATTCTAGCATGGTATCCATTAACTTCAGATCCTAATCCCGGCTCTTGCTCAGGCCTAAATAAATCATTGGCAAAAAGTGGTGGTAATGTAGAAGCTGTTTCTAATGATATATCCAACAATTACTGGGATGCCATTTCAAAAATGTATGGGAAAGATTTATATACAGCCAAAGATATTTTTACGTCAATAATAAATGAAAATTACGATTCCAAATATTCTCCTTTAGCTTTACTTGCCCTATATGAAATGAAACTTAAAGTTGGTAAAGATAATAGTTCGCTAAATGAAGGAGTAAAAAATCTTCTAACTGCAAAATATAATGCTTCAGAAAAAGATATGTTAAGGCCGTTTGCAATTAGGCTGCTTGCTAGAGATGCGGCGCTTTCTAATAATTTTGAATATATGGTCTCGTATAATACGGAGTTAGTCAATAAATATCCTAATACCAATAATGAATTAGCTGCTCTTTATGATTTAGTAACTTACTACATTGACATGAAAGAAGATTTTACAAAAGCAAAAGAATACTATTCAAGAATGACAGAAGCTTATCCGGATGAAGACCTTACCAGGTTTGCAGCTATTAATCTTGGTGAAGATTTAGGAATCATTAAAAAAGGGTTGTCTATCAATAATGATCAAACACCAAAAGAATATTTTTTGAGCAATGCTTATCCAAATCCATTTAACCCAACTACTGAAATAAAATATGCAATTAAAGAAGATGGATTAGTTTCTTTAAAGGTTTATGACATGCTGGGCAGAGAAATGGCAACTCTTGTTAATGAAAATAAATCTGCCGGAACTTATACCGTTAATTTTGATGCAAAAAATCTTTCAAGCGGAGTATATTTATATTCTATTAGTGCCGGTAATTTCCAGCAAACAAAGAAAATGATTTTAACTAAGTAATTATTTTTATAATTAAAAGTGAGGTTCCCCGATTTCATCGGGGCGCCTCACTTTTTAGGTTATGCTGTTGATGTTGTTTCTGCATAAGCTTTTTAATTGCTGTCATGAACCATTTCATGACAGTATAGAATGAAATGGTTTGGTCACGAAGTGGTTCGTGGCCTCCCAGTGAAAAATCACCCCCTCATTTTATCTAAATTTTATCTATAACAAAATCAACAACTTAAGCTTAAAAAAAATGTTAATAGTAACAGATAGTATTAATTTTTTAATTCAAGTTTTTTCAAAATCTGCTTAGCATTTTCATTTTTCGGATTTAACTCTAACGATTTTTTATAATTCGTCATTGCCAATTTTTTATTTCCATTAGCAAGAT
>CAWCVZ010000011.1:0-18790 GCA_963798865.1 uncultured Ignavibacteria bacterium
TAGACAAATTAAAAGACTTTTAAAATTTAATTGTACTGTCAAAAATAATTTCGCTTTATAAAAAATAGATGGTTTTGAGTTTTCTTCTTGATAAATGATGAGAAAAAAGGAATATAAATATCGTGGAAAATTCAATATCCAAGTTTTTTTCATAAATCGGATAATCTTTTTTATAATCTTTTATCAATCCCTGAGACTGTTTTCCCAACTTATCTTCGATGAATTAAATAGAAAAGTTTTGACCGCAATTTAAATACAATAAGAATATTTGTTTCAAAATTATAGAACTTTTCCAGTTTGCCCAATCTAAGCCACAACTCCCAATCTTCCCCAAATCTTATATTTCTATACCCGCCCTACTTTATTAATTGCATCTTTTAGAAATAGAACATTACTGTGAACAAATGGATTTGGGATAAAGCCTTTTTTCTAATTTGTTCATCTGTCTCACGTTTAAAAAATCTATATAATTCTTTTTTATTTTCATCAACTACAATAACATCCCCGCCTACAATAACATAATCATCATTCGGTTTTAAAAAGCTAACTTGTTTATTCAGTTTATCTTGATCATACCACTCATCATCATCGTCTAATCTTCAATAAACTTACCCAAGTAAAAAATTACACCATAATTCAAATAATCTAATATCCCTGGATTTGGACTTTTTTCAACATTATGATATTTAACTCTGAGATCTAATGTTGAATATTTTTCAACTATTTCTCTGGTATTATCAGTTGAGCCATTATCTATTATTAAAAGTTCCCAATCCTTATAAGTTTGATTAACAATACTCTTTATCGCATTGCCAATCCTATCAGCTCTGTTAAAGGTCGGCATTAATATACTCACAACAATATCATTCATTTTCTAATTAAACTCTTTCCAGAAATCAATTCGAACTGTTTGTCCATTCTTTTATAATCCAATAATTTTGAATCGTTTAAAATTTGTAAATCTATTTTATAGTTAAAAATTGATGAATAATCTTTGCAGAGTTATACCAGTGAAATCCCTTTGCGATATTTCTTCCTTCTTTTACTTTAAAATTAATCTGATCAGTTGCTTTTAAAACATTAATTATTTGTAAAGCAATTTCGTTTATATTATTTGGGTCTACTGAATTCACTGCATTCCCTGCAAATTCCTTAATAGCCATTGATTCTGAAGTAACAATTGGAACGCCTGCAGCCATTGCTTCGAGAATTGGCATACCAAATCCTTCATAACTTGATAAATATGTTAATACCTTTGAACACTTATATAATAATGGCATATGCGCCTCCTCTATATAAGGCAGAAAGATTACTTTATCTTTAAGTTTTAAAATATCTAATTTATTTATTAATGATTCTTGTTTCCATCCAACACCAGCAGTCATTACTAAATAGAGTTCATTTTCAAATTTTCTCAATACAATAGAAAATGCATCAAATAGTTTATCTATATTTTTACCTGGTTCAATTGCCCCGACATATAGGATATATTTTTTAGGCAAACCATATTTATTTCTAAAATCAATTTGATTTTCTTCTGAATAATCTGAAAAAAAAATTTCATCAACGCCGTTATATGTAACAATAATCTTACTAGGCTCCACACTAAATTCATTTTCTATTTCAGCTTTAGAAAATTCTGACACTGTAAATATATAGTTAGATTTTTTGGCAGCAATTAAAGTGATCAAGTTTATATACATACGCCTTATAAAGGTATACTTTTTTTTTATTTTTTTATAGGCGATATCATGTATTGTTGTTAAATATCTACCTTTATATAATAGTGGTACTGCAACCGAAGGAGTAAAAATCGAATCTGGTTTGAGCTTTTTTAATTTGAATGGAAATATTAATTGTTCCCATATAATCCTTATAAGTATGGAATTCGGATTAAAACCCAATAAAACAAAATGAAAATTATGATTGTTTGTTTCAAAATTCTGTTTACCTTCTTTAGAAACAAAGATAAAGTACTCATTCTCTTTATCAATTTTAGTTAGTTCATTAAATATTTTTTGAGCATATTTTCCAGCTCCAGCTAATTCTTTTCGAAAAGGTAATAAGTTTACTACAATTTTCATTGATTATTTGTTATGGATTCTGGATTGTTGAGAAAATTAATAAGTTCTTTTAAACGCTTTTATCTTACCCTCTGATTTTGACTTATTATTTAATTTTAAAAAGCTTTGTATCACTATCTGATTGATAAAATGCAAATAAATTAAATACCGATAAATTGTAAAACTTAAAGAAGCTGAATGCTTTTTTAAAAAAATTAATTTGCCTTTATAAAACATTTTTGTAAAGAAATAATAATTTTTTTTTGAACTTACACTCCCGATATGATTTATTTTAACATCTGCCAAATACTTAATTGAATTTCCTTTTATGAGCACTTTTTTGCACAAATCCATTTCTTCAAAATAAAGAAAATAATCTGCATCAAATCCTCCTACCATTTCGAATAATTCTTTACTAATAAATAGTGCGGCTCCCATAACCCATTCAACATTTAATATTTTTGCTTTAGTGAATTTAACTCTTAATCTCATATATAGGGCTTCGACGATTCTGCCAAGTGAAATAATATTTAATAATTCAAGAGTATAATTGGGAAAATACCCTGCTGAAAAATCCATAATTTTATTTTCATTTACGTTTAATCCAACAATTCCAACTTTATTATCATTTTTTAAGGAAGGAATAACTTTTTCAAAAATATCATCTTTTATGATTGTATCTGGGTTTAAAAAAAATAGTATCGGAGCAGATGCATTTTGAACACCTATATTACATGCTTTCCCAAATCCTAAATTTGTTTCTGTTCTTATAAAAGTAAACTTAAATTTTAAATTTAACGAAAAGTTTTTTGCTATATCTAAAATTGTTTTATCATTGGAATGATTATCAATTAGAATAACTTCAAAATTTGAACTTTTAGGTAAATCTACTAAACTATTTATACAATTTTTAACTTCATGACTAAGATTGTAATTTACTATTATGATTGAAAAATCCATATTCTTAAATAACTTTACCTTTAATGTTTTTTTTGAAGTGGATATAACCTTTAACCATCATTTTAACTTTTTTAATTTTATTTTTTTCAAATAGGAAAACTTTTAAAACACTATTGCGTATATTTTTTCTTTCCTTATCAAAATAATCCTTAAACAACGAACCATACTCATCTTTCATATAATAAAAATTTCTTATTTTATAGTACCATCTTAGTGTGGAATGATTTTGAGGATAAACAAATAGTGCAAAAAATTTTCTTCTTGTTAAATCGGCTTCATTGTGAACTAAAAAAGAATCATTAACTCTTACAACTTTATACCCATTCTTTCTTAATCTTAGACAATATTCAATGTCAACATAATCAATAAAATAATCCTCCTTAAATTTCCCAAGTTCTTTGAAAATGGAAAGATTAAGAATATTTCCAGATGTCATAACATCAGAAACTTCTACAATATTATTGTTTTTAGGAGGTTTTGTAAAAAATTTATTTTTATGAAAAGGAGAGTATATCCCGATCGTTTCATGCTTAGTCTCATCTACACAATGGATCAATCTTTTTAGTGATCCGTCTTCAAAATAGCTATCCTGATCCATTGTTAATATAAATTTATAACCCTTTTTAATTGACTTATATGCTGCAATATTTAATGCGGAAGCTATTCCAAGATTGGAACTATTTGATATATACTCGATTTTCGGATTCCTAAATTCAAGGTCTTTTATATAATTGTTAGGGTTATCGGAATTATCTATTATAAATATGTGATCAACTAAATTTATATAAGTTTTAATATTATTTATAAATTCTGATACTGGATTGTATAAAATTACTGTACATGAAATATTAAAGCTCATTTCACCCAATTTTTGAAATTAAAAAACTTTTCTCTTTAGATGAAAGTAAATATTTCCAAGCTACAATTGCAAAAATTAAAATAAATCCAATTGTAAAAAAAATCTTGAAATATATATCAACAAAATAAAAAGGAAAGATTAACAATGTTATCATAGATAAAAATAGAATGACATCAATTTTTGAATTAAACTTAATGTCAAATTGTTTGTATGCAAATAAAAATAATATAGTTGTATCTATTATTATTCTAAACAACCAAATATAAGCGGCACCATTAATTCCCCATCTTTTAATTGATATCCACATAATTAATAGATAAAAAGGTAACTCTATTAAATTTATTAACGCAGGGATATTGGGTTTACCTACACCTTGAAAAAAATTAAATGGAATATAAGCTATTCCATTAAATAATATACCTATTGCTAAGATTTGTAAAATACGAAAACTTTTATCTGCAAATTCTCCACCAAGCCACAAATCAATGCCCTGATATGAAAAAGTTACAATAATAAAAACTATTGGATATAAAATTAGAAAAATAAATTTCATTCCTGTTGTAAATAGTTTCACGGAGATTTCAGGTTTGTTCAAATAGCTCGCTGAAAAGACAGGAAATAAAACAGTAACCAAAGCCCCTGGAATTAATAATAATTTAGTAACAATATCATAGGGAGTTGCGTAATATGTAATTGCTTCAGCAGATATGATGGCACCTATTAAAAATCTATCAATATTTGTAATTAAGGGTCCTACAATATTTGCAATAGTAATCCAAAAACTAAATTTGAATACAGGCTTTATTAATCTCTACTTCAACTTTTATATTGCTTTTAATACTTGGATTAATATTAAAACATTGCTTAAGATATAAAAACCACATTATTATTCGTATTAGAATTAAAAAGAGAACGATCCAGAATAAACTTTGAGTATAAATTAAGCATACTAATGGGACTAAAAATGTAAATATCCCAAGAAAGATCCTCATGATATTTATAACACCAAATTTCTGATAAGCTTCTAATACACCCCTTAAACCAGCAGTTGTGGAAACTATGGGAATAGATAAAATAAGAATATAAAATGTTCTAATTACCTCTGGTCTTAAATCATCAGACACTTTAAATATGGTAACAGCAAAAGGGAAAAATATAAATAATAGGACGAGAAATAACAGACTAACAGCGAACATTAGGAATAATGAAGTCCAGAATAAACCTGGGATCTCATTTATTTGGTCTGTTCCAATTTTTTCGGATATTATTTTTGTTAGACTTCTACCAATACCAAAATCAAAAAAACTAAAATATCCAATAACCACCCACGCTAAATTTAATACTCCATATCTTTCAACCCCCAATCCATTTATTAATGGAGGAATTAAAATCAACGCTATTATCATTGGAATACCATAACCAAGTAGATTATAGATGGTATTTTTTGTTATTGAAGAGCCGCTAAAATTTATTCTAAGGTTTTTTGGATATGCCACTTCGTTGTTAGTAATTAGATTTGATAAAATTTTCTGTATTAAAAATTGTAGCTATTTTTTCTAGTATTGGTATGCAAATAATAATGATAAATAAACTAATTACCCAGATAGATAGCCGACTAATCATAACCAAAAATGAAAAGCCAATAATTAAATAAAAATAAGAAAGAATTGCCAATATGATCATACTATGCCCCTTATAAAATCTGAACCAGAGCCAAGTTATAAGTAATCCGATTAAATATGGACCTAAAAAAACTCCGGTAATTCCGAAGTCGGCATGTAATTCACGAATATAGGTACCTGTATTAGTCCACATTGGTATTTTATAACCTTTTTGAAAATCTGGAGGCCGCTTAATCACATCAAGTTTTGCTAAAAAATCATGAAAAAGCAAGAAGGTATTCTCTCCAAATTTTGTTTGCTCATCACCTAATTTTAAATATTGACTAAGAACTCCTATATCGCTACTTAAATAAAGATAAATTGATGGTGTAATAATAAAATTGTTTTTCAATTCTCTAAGCTCTTTACTTGCGCCTGGATAGTATTCTCCTGAACCTCTTGTAATTCTAACCAAAGATGCACTAGCAATAAAAAAAACAGCCATTAACATAAAAACAATAATTGCATTCTTTTTGGAAAATTTAAATCTTGAGAATGGCTCATCTTTAAGCAAATACCTAAACAAAAAGAAAGTAAAAATAAATTCCATCAGGGCTAGAAGCATTCCCGCTCTACCTACTGTAGCTAACTCTTTAATAATAATACCTATAAAAGGCAGTAACGTTAAAAAAGAGAACCTCCCCTTGTAAGCTGAGTAAATAGCAGAAAAAAAGATTGCCACATACCCAAATGAAGAAATATATGGGATAACCCCCTTTATGCCTCTGGTAACATTTAATTTGTATATAGTATTAGCGTTCAAAAAAACCATCGGAATACTTCCAAACATATTGACTAATACTATCCAGTTTTGAATAGCTGCAAATAATCCAACTGCACTAAAAAATAATAGTGCGTATTTTACCGTTCTTCCATTATCCGAAAAAATTTTTAATTCTAGTTTAGATTTGTTATTAAATGCTTTTTCCTTATTTGATAGGCTTCTAGCACTTACTATAGTTAAAACTCCTAAGACAAATGATAAAAAAGCAGAGAATATATAAAACCATGCTAAAGGTATAATATCAACATAAGGAAGGAGTTTCCATTCATACAATAAAATCAATACTCCCCAAATAACACAGTATATGGTCAAATGATTCATCCACTTTTGAAAAATCATTCTACCAGCTAATATTCCAAGTAAAGATATTACTGCAACTATTAATGAAATCATTATTTAGATTAAAATTTTATCCGATAAACTTTTATTATTTTATTAAAGAAATTGGATTCTTTAATTTGGAGAGGATTACTAGGTTCTTTCCTATTTACTGATTTTTCCATCCAAAAAATAAAAGGAATAAAAATAAAGGAAGCTAGAAAAAGGGCACCTATTATTAATACTGATTTTTTAGGGCTATATTTTAATTGCGGTGGAACTGCTTTATCAATTAACATAACGGTTGGCATGCTTTTTTGTTCTTCTACTTTAGCCTGTTCATACATTGGCAATACAATTTCTTGAATTGCTTGTTGAATTTCTACATTTCTATAATTTCTTAAATACTTAATGGCTATATCCGGCATTTCTTTAAATGGGTAAAATATATTTGAAGTTGAATTTAAATCCGGTGAATTTTTTATTTCTTGAACCTTTTGTTTTAACAAACTTAATTCAGCTAATATTCCCTGATATTGAGGTGAACTTTCTCCATATAATTGTTTTGCAAAAAAAGATTCCATTTCCTTTTTTGTAAGCTGAGCTTCTATTTCAGCGGCTGCTTTAACGGTGACTTCCAATTGTTCCGGAACTGCAACGATATTATATTTTTTCTGAAATTCATATAACGAATCTTCTGCCGAATGTAAATCACTTAAATTCTGATTATATCTTTTTTCAATGAAGATTCTATTATTTTTTGCACTTTGTATATTAAACTTGATATTTAAACTATCTACTAAAGACACTAAATAGTTTGCCATTTCAGCACTAACCTTCGGGTCCTTATTTATAATACTAAAATCAATCATGCCATATTCATTTGGATCTCCAGAAATATCGCTCTTAAATGCTTTAAGCGCTTTATCCATATTGTTATCATCAATATCATAATAATCCATCAAGTTAAATTTTTCGATTACATTAGCCAATGCACTTCTGCTGTTCAATATTCCCAATAAAACGTCTTCGGATGTGTTTGAAAGTCCAAGTGCTTTTGTACCTAAAGATGCCAGTGATGATTTACCTCCAAGCAAACTTGTCAAACCCCCAAAAGCAGACTGATTTTCCGGGGGAATCATTATTGTTGCTGTAGCTTTATACTGTTTTGGTATTAGAAATGCTATTATTGTTACAATGATTGCTATAATAAGAAGATTAATTAAAAGAAATTTTTTCCATTTATATACTACGTAAATGTAATCGCTAAATTTAGGATTTGTTTTTGTTTCCATGCTTCCCATTTGATTTTTTATTAGCCACAAAGTTACAACTTTTAATATTCACATCGCAATATAGTAATGTGTATTTTTTTATGACTTTTTAAAATAATTGACTTGAAATCCGAAAGAATTGAAGCGTTTCCAAAATTTTATTTTATTAAAACCATTTTTTTAACTGAAGAATAATTTCCCGCTTGGATTTTATAAAAATATATTCCACTTGATAAATCACTTCCATTAAACTCAACATTATATTTTCCAGAAGATTTTTCTTCATTAACTAAAGCAGCAACTTCTCTTCCAAGTATATCATAAACTTTAAGCGTTACATGTGATATTTTTGGAATTTGATAACTAATTTTTGTAGTTGGGTTAAATGGATTAGGATAATTTTGTCCCAAAATAAAATTATTTGGTTGCTTAATGCTTTCATCCTTAATAAAAGTTGTTCCCCCATCTGTGGTTTTCAATATTGTACCATTAATTCCTACAGCCCAACCACAATTTTGATTAATGAAGCTCAGCGAGTGTAATACATTCGTAGTGGCGGATTCTTGTGCTACCCAATTCATTCCTCCATCTGTAGTTTTTAAAATTTCATCACCAGCTGCCCATCCAATATTTCGATTTACAAACTGAACTGAAAATAAAGACCCACCATCATTCTTTTGATAAATCCAGTTTAATCCACCATTGGTAGTGTTTAAAATTACTCCATCATAACCAACCGCCCAACCGTAATTTTGATCTACAAAATATACTCCTTCTAAATATGGATTTTGATCAATGTTTTGAGATATCCATTTTTCTCCACCATCAGTAGTTTTCAAAATTACATTATTATCTATAATCCCCTCCCCCACAGTCCAGCCTATTTTATCATTTACAAAGTATACTGATTCCAAATTCGATTTGGTACCGCTTTCTTTTATTGCCCAGCTTTTACCTCCATCAATAGTTTTAACAATTATACCGCTATAACCAACCGCCCAACCGTTATTCATATCACTGAAATAGACTGATAAAAATTGATCATTTGGATTTGTCATGCAAGAGTCCCAATCAGATCCGCCGTTCGTTGTACTTAGTATTACGCCATTACTTCCAACTGCCCATCCTCTATTTTTATTAATGAAATAGATTGAATATAAATTGCTGGTACCATACGTATGTTTTTGAGATGTCCAATTACTTCCTCCGTTTGTAGTTTTTAATATATTCCCAATATAAGATACCGCCCAGCCATTACTCTCGTCCACGAAATACACAGAAGTAAATAATTCGTCAATTGCACTTGACTGGTAAACCCAGTTTATTCCGGCATTTGTAGTTTTTATGATTGTTCCTTTATATCCAACAGCGTAACCAATATTATGATTTATCAAACATATTGAAAAAAACCAGCCTCCATATTTAGCTGTCCAATTAGCTCCTCCATTAGTAGTCTGCCAGATACCCGTATATCCAACTGCCCAGCCGTTATTTCGATCCTCGAATTGGATTGAATTTATCTCTTTATCAATCCCGCTGGATTGATAAATCCATGTGGTACCACCATTAGTTGTTTTATAAATGGGAGCTTTCGGTATAGGTGACCCCGGTGAACCAACCATGTTGTTATTTCCTACAACCCAACCTGTACTATCATCTACAAAACAGAGAGCAAATAAATCATAAAAATAATTATCTATCCCGCTTTTTAAGTCAAACCAATTTTCACCGCCATTTGTTGTTTTGAAAATTAAGCCGTTATTTCCGGCAACCCACCCCGTAGCTTCATCAATAAATTGAATAGCATTTATATTACTCATTTCAATTACTTTTGATACCCAAGTTATCCCACCATCGGTTGTCTTTAAAATTATTCCATTTTTTCCGGCAATCCATCCATTTTTTTGATCCAGAAAATAAATTGAATTTAAGTTTTCTTTTGTACCACCATCTTGAACATTCCAGATCTTTCCACCATTAGTTGTTCTCAGAATAGTCCCCACTTCTCCAATTGCCCACCCAGTATCAGAACTAGTGAATTGAACAGAAGATAAATTTTCTTTTACCGGACTTTTTTGTAACATCCAGTAGGTTCCACCATCATCTGTAAACAATATCGTTCCGTTATCACCTACTGCATAACCTATCTCCGACGAAATAAATTCTAAGTCAAACAAACTATTTCCTGTTGGATAGGGATATTGGTAATACCACCCTTGTTGTGCAAAAAGAAAGTTTCCACAAAACACCATTATATTTAAAAACAGAATTATATTTTTTCATGATATCCCCTAATAAATTATTTTATTAAGATCATTTTTTTTACTGAAGAATATTCCCCAGCTTGAATTTTATAAAAATATATTCCACTTGATAAACCATTTCCATTAAACTCAACATTATGTTCGCCAGCTTCTTCATATCCATTCACCAAGGTGGTTATTTCTTTTCCAAGCATGTCATAAATTTTTAATTCAACATTTGAACTTTGGGAAAGGGAAAATGAAATTGTTGTTTCTGGATTATATGGGTTCGGGTAGTTTTGATACAGGGCAAATTCCTTTGGAGCATCATTTTTATATTCATTAATGAATGTGGTTCCCCCGTTTGTAGTTTTAAGAATTATACCATTGTAGCCAACCGCCCATCCTAAATAATTATTAATAAAAAACATATTATTTAAAGCAGGATATATGTCTAAGGATTGGTCATTAATAAAATTTTTGCCACCATCTACAGTCTTCTGTAACAAATGGTGTTTGGTGTGTATACCAACAGATCCGTATATCCACCCTGTATCGGGGGAAGCAAAGAAAACTAAATAAGCAACCTGTGCACCAATACCATTCCAGCTGATACCTCCGTCAATCGATTTATATAAAAAATACAATACACCCGCTGATAATATAGACGTTCCAGCATATAAAATATCTGAATTCTTAAAGCCAGCCAGGTGGGTTAAACCACCGTCATAAGGAAAATTACTAGTTATTATCTTCCAGGTTTCTCCTTCATCCGTTGTTTTGTAGATTTTGCCCAAATATCCACTATAATCATTACAAGCCAGCCAACCTTTATTATTATCGCTAAAACTTACGTCTTTAATTTCGTAGATAGATGTATCAATATTTTTTTGTACCCAACTTTCTCCAGAATTAGTCGTTTTTTGAATTGATTTTTTCCCAAGAACAAATCCTAGGTTTTGATTAACGAAATAAATTTTAGAAAAATTCTTATTAGAATCAGTTTTAATCGCATCCCAACTCTGTCCGCCGTCTTCTGATTTAAAAATATTATTTTTATCTGTTGCAAATCCCAGATTATCGGAAATAAAATAAACTGACCTTAGATTATAATTATTTCCTAAATAATATGATTCCCAATTTGCACCAGAATCAGTAGTCTTAAAAACTATGCCTTCGGAATTGGCAATCCAGCCAACATTTTCATCAATAAAGAAAATGGAATTGAGCTCGACAGTAGAACCAAACTCTATTTGCTGCCATTGAGCGCTAATATTTGATTGTATCAATGCTATGATTAAAAGAATGAAACTTAATTTTTTCATGGTTTCCCCTTATAAATTATTTGATTAAAACCATTTTTTTAACTGAAGAATTTTTTTTCGCTTGGATTTTATAAAAATACATTCCACTTGATAAACCACTACCATTAAACTCAACTGTATATTTTCCAACGGATTTTTCTTCACTAACTAAAGCAGCAACTTCTCTTCCAAGAACATCGTAAACATTTATTGATACAAATAATGTTTTAGGAATTGAGTATTCAATTTTTGTGGTCGGGTTAAATGGGTTGGGGTAATTTTGAGATAAAGAAAACCTTTTTATTGTGTTTTTATCATTTATGCTAGTGGATTCATTTAGTACGGTATCCCCTAAAACCATACCATTTTTATTCATACCCTTTAATTTCATAGTATATTCATGCGGAATAGAATCCCACACTGACATGCCATAATAATAATCTTCTACAATCCCAATCTTAGGTAATAGTGTTTTAGAATATCTCCATACACCTTGAACATTATTATATTCAGTACTTTTTTGTGCTGTACCTAAAATATTAAATAATTGATAATTCATTATTTCCCAACATTTTGTTTGCCAAAGTGACCAGCAAGTATCATTGGATAAATTATCATCAAAATATATATTCGAAGGTGATGAACCATTTATAAAAAACTTACCATCAACATAAGTCCAGTTTTCTATTCCAGATTTTATGGTGTCTTTGTAATAATATCTTACTGTAACTTCTTTAAAACCATTACTTAGAGTATCTGTTATTTCTTTAGTACAGCCATAATAAAAACCACTGATATTGGATTCTACCAGATAATACCACTTATTGCCAATATAAAGAGGGAAAGAATTTTCTTGTGCAATAACTTCCGTTTGTAAATGTAGTATTGTAATAACAATTAATAGGATTATATTTTTCATTTCATCCCCAATATTATTTAATTAAAATCATTTTCTTTACTGAAGAATAATCCCCAGCTTGAATTTTATAAAAATAAATTCCGCTTGATAATTTAGTTCCATCAAACTCAGCATTATATTTCCCAACTGTTTTTTCTTCATTAACTAAAGTTACAACTTCTCTTCCAAGAATATCATAAACTTTCATTGTTACGAATGCTGTTTTGGGAATTATATATTCTATTTTTGTGGTTGGGTTAAATGGGTTGGGATAATTCTGAAATAACCGAAAGGAAGTAACAATATAATTTTTCTCTGTAGAAAAATCAGTTAAAACAGAATCACCAATTAATACCCCATTAACCATATATGCTTTTAGAGAAATTGAATCTTTGACTAACCTTTGAGAAGAAGAAGTACTCCTATATCGATAATAAATTCCAATGTTTTCAACCGTCAAATAGTTGATTTTGTATGCTTCAATCTTATTGAATGAGCTATATCTATTTAATTGATAATTTTGTTTTTGATTGAATACGACTGTATCTCCCAATTCATAACAAGTACTGGAAGAGAAATTATTTATGCAGCTGTCTTGAAGAAAATTACCATTATAAATCGGATAGCCTAAATTATTTGAGTAATTAGATGAATAAAGTTTGTTGTCATATTGCCGCCAATATTCATAATTTATATTTATTGAATCTTTATAAAAATTTCTAGATTCAATAACTCTGGTTCCATCTGTTAGTGAATCTACAATAGTTTTTACAACACCATAATAACCGTTATCAGGATAATATCCAGCTTCGTAAAAGAATTTATTGCCGATTTCTAATGGAAACGAAATATTTTCCTGACAAAACAACGAGATATTTACTAAAACTACTATTATAACAAATAGTGTATTCTTCAATTTTCTCCTCCTATTTTATTAAAATCATTTTCTTCACCGAAGAATAATCCCCGGCGTTAAGCTTATAAAAATATATCCCGCTTGATAAACCCTGCCTACCGGCAGGCAGGTTATTTCCATTGAACTCAACTTCATATTTCCCAGTTGATTTTTCTTCATTAACTAAAGTTGCAACTTCTCTTCCGAGCACATCATATATTTTTAGTGTTACAAAAGATTCTTTGGGAATTGAGTATTCAATTTTTGTGGTTGGGTTGAATGGATTTGGATAGTTTTGTGAGAGTGAAAATGTGGAAGGTATATTATTATTTTCATTAGTTACTCTGGTTGTTGAATTAGTACTTCTATAAACACTTGCGCCTTCTGTCCCAGCGAAAATATAACCGCTTGAATCGACTGTTAAGGAAATAATTTTTGCCCCAGGTAATCCATTACTTATCTCTACCCAATTCCCACCGTTGTCATTTGAATGAAACACCTTTCCTTTTAAGGATAAATAATCTTTCGTATCCCAAACAGCAATGAATATTTGATTATTCCTATTGAATGCAAGAGAATTAATTTTAATATCATGTTCTGAATTATATATTTTAGACCAGGTTTCTCCCAAATCAGTTGAACAAAATACATTTTCACTGCGATCTCCAGGAATGTTAACTGAAACGGTTGCTGCATAAATATTATTATTCGGACTTACTTCTAAAAAATGAAAATCAGCAACCGATAATCCATCACTTACATCAGTCCAACTTTCCCCATCATCTGTTGAACGGTATACCTTTCCAATATTAGGATAGGTATTACTTTCAATTCCTCCGACAAAAATGTAATCTTGAGAATTAATTGCAATAGCTTTTATTTCAGTTATATCTGATTCAAAGTTTAATTTCACCCAATTGTCCCCATTATTTGTAGAACGATAAATTCCTTCTCCATTATTTGCAAATATTTTATTCTTTGAACTAAAAGCTAAATGAGCTAAATAATTAATACTTAAATTTAATTTAACCCATGACTTCCCATCATCGGTAGAGCGGAATATACCCTTATTAAATGTGTTTACAAAAATATGATTATTTGTGTTCAATGATATAGACGGATAATTATCTGCTGGAACCACTCCAATTTTTTTCCATGTTTCACCATTATCCGATGATCTTGTAATCTGGCCAAAACCCGATCCGGCCAAAATCTGATTACCTGGCCTGGATGCCAAAGTGGAGATATAATCATTTGTTAGCCCATTATTTACTTCAATCCAACTAGTTCCATAATCCGTAGAGCGAAACATTCCCTTGAAAGTTCCAACAAATATATTAACTCCTGATTTGGTTAAAGAATTGCAATAATAAGGCAAACTGTCTGCGCAATCAGCCCAATTTTCGCCATTGTCGGTAGAACGGAAAACTCCGTTGTTTGTTCCGGCAAGAATTATATTATTAGAAATGCCTACCAATGAAAAAACTGTAAGTGCTTCAACACTATTTATTTTAGTCCAATTTTCACCGTTATCTGTCGAGCTAAATAATCCTCCTCCAATATCAGATCCGGCATAAATATGATTATTTGAGTTAATTAATAACGCGCTCACTTTCTCTCCACCCAATCCTTCACTTACATCACTCCATGTTTCGCCATTATCTGACGAGCAAAAAATCTTAGGTGTTTGAACTACAGGACTGCTAAAATAAGTAGAATATCCTCCAGCAAAAATTTGGTTATTTGAGTTTATTGCTAAAGATATAATGTTAGTTATTCCACTAATTTTTAGTTCTGTCCAGTTTTCACCATTATTAGAAGATCGGAATATGCTCGAGCTATATGCCATAAAAATATAATTACTTGAGTTTATTGCATAAACATTGGATGAGAGAAAAGAATTATTTATTTCAACCCAATTTTCACCATTATCAGTTGAAAAGGAACATTTATCCCCATTTCGTACATAAATTTGATCATTTGGATCTATTCTTATTTTCTCAATCTCTCGCCTTTGCCCAGTTTCAATCCAACTCTCACCATTATTTGTAGAACGAAATAATCCATAGTGTGTGCCAGCAAAGATGTGACCTTGCGAATTCACAGCAAATGTAGTTATTGACCCTCCATAAGGTCCGTTTGTTTGTTCCCAAAAACTCTGTCCAAATACATTAACTTGTATAAGAAGAGAAATGATAAAATAACAGTATATTTTTTTCATAAACGCCCCAAGAGTTTATTTTATTAAAATCATTTTTTTATTGGTGAATAATATCCTACTTGAAGTTGTTAAAATTAAATTCCTCTAAACTATTTTAAAGGATCATAAACAACCCATCCATTTTTAGGAGGCAGCGTAAAATTTGTTGCTGCACTTACCCTGTAAAAAGAGTTCCGTTAGCATTATAATTAAACCAGCTATTTGGATTGCCAACATTAATTTTCCAAACTCGGTCCGGGTGCCTATTCACAAATACTATAACTCCATTATCGTAAATAACCATAACTTGTCCCATAAAGTCCTCGCTTGAAATATCCCCATAGGTTTTAGGGTGGTTTCTTATATAGTCAGATACAGATTTCAAGGAATCATTGTCATTGTATAAAATTTTTACCGGTTCGGCATCTGCGTAATCCTTTTGAACGGAGAAAACATATTCGTATTCAAGTTTGGCATGTGCAATAATACTATCGCTACTTTCCCATGTTAGTTCAGGGGTGGGAATATACCCGCCATGTCCGTATGCAAGCTCAGTAGCAATGTACTGCAACACTATCTCTTTTGTAACTCGTGGAGTCTTATAATCTCCGTCATTATAAAAAAGGGGATAGTAACCAACACCATGAACAAATGCCTTGGGCCTTAATTTTAACATATCAAAATCTACCATTATAGGAAAGTTATTTCCCGGGGCAAATTTGCCGGGGATGGTAATCCTCGCTTCAATATCATCTGCATAGCCCTGATAGAAAATCTGATTTCCGCCTTCTCCTTGAATAGGCCCATCATGTTTTTGTCTGAGAGTATCGTATAATGCACGATAGTTATTCATAGTTTCACGAAACATACCTGCATTTGTTACGGATGAATCATAGTCTACATAGTCAACTGAAGGAAGAATACTTGAATGCACATCTAAATAACAACCGTTTAAGTTTGGACAAGTCTTTTGAATTAAACTGCTCCAAATAGCTGTATAATATGAAGCTTTTGATGGCTTTAACAAATAAGACTGCTCTCCATTAATATAATTATTTTTGTATGCTTTAATTCTTTCCCCCTCTTGATTAAGTGCGACATCCGATTCTTTATAACCAGGACCTATAGAACAGCTATCGGAATTAATATAATAATCCACATAATTTTCATGCAGTCCAATGCGGTATTTATAGGAGCGCGCTTTTGAAATAACTGAATTAAGCGCAGCTGTACCGCCATAATAATCGTTGGGCGGCAAAACACATGGTAGTCCGTCATCATATCCGGAGTAACCATAGGATTTACCTGCGCCGTGATTAGCCTGCCAGTTATGAATTTGAAGCCAAATGTTTTTTACACCGGCGCCAAATATTTTATCCATATATCTCTGGGAGGAAGGGCTGATGAGCTGATTAAATGATGGGCGGTAATCCCAAACTATCAATTTAGCTAATTCTTTTTTATACTTTGAAACCGGATTTGGAACATTAGGAAAAACATCAATAATATTTTTTGAAGTAGTTAAATAAAATGTTTCAATCATCCTGTTCTATGAAAATCTGTCTTGGTATTATATAAAACGGATTGCGCATATCTTACAGAACTTTTAGAATACTCTGTTCCGTCATATGCGAATAATTGAGATGCATTGCTAATTTCCCAATCCATAAAAAAGGAAGTAAAAATATTATCGCCATACAGTATGTAAAATAAAGGTAGATATGGGACGGCAATAGCTGCTGGGTTTTTAACATTTTCACATCTATCCAAATCGAATGCTACTGCTTTGTCTGAATATAAACTGTCAACTATTACATTAATTATTTAATGTTCTCCCTTCAATTTTAAAATTATATATATATTTAATAGAATCCTTCTTATAATTCATTTGCCAATACGCAAGAACCTTTTCACCATTAATGATCTTATGATCCAAAAGATTAAATGTAACTCCTTGATAGAATGGATAAATTGTATCTTTACCAAAGCAGGGTCGAATTCCTCCAAAGTTACTTGGAAGAAAATAATCACCATTGTAATCATAGGCCTTCAAAACATTAAATGAACCTCCGTTTTTTGATATCCCCGGAAAAATATCATATGAATAACATAAAGAGTCATTGAAATAAAAATTATATGCGCTTTTTGTTGAATCAAATGATACGGAGTTATAACCAGCAAGAGGTGTTGGCTGAACCCCCGATGATTGAGAGTATGATGACTGCAGCAATATGATAAAATAAATGATTAAAAATATTCTAAGTTTTATCTTCATTAAAAACCAGAAAGACTTATTAGTATTAAATAAGTTTTAGATTTTATATAAATGTTATTTTATTAATACCATTTTCTTAATCACAGAATAATCCCCGGCCTGAATTTTATAAAAATAAATCCCGCTTGATAAACCATTTCCATTAAAATCAACATTGTAGTTGCCAAATGATTTTTCTGCATTAACCAAAGTAGCTATCTCTCTACCAAGAATATCGTAAACTTTTAATGTTACAAATGATGCTTTGGGAATTGAGTATCCAATTATTGTGGTTGGGTTAAATGGGTTTGGGTAGTTTTGTTGAAGAGTAAAGCTTTTTAATTTTTTGTTATCTTCTTCAGCTGAAACCAAAGCGGTATCTCCATAAATTACTCCGTTAATAACACAACCCATAAGTACATCTTCAGTCGAACCGCTTACTCCTACCATATTGGAAAGGAAATAGTCTAATCCTATGTCTTGAGTTAATGAATATCTATGGCCAAATCCCCAAGACGTGACTTGATAATAGGTATTCCTCGGTTTTGTTATCCCCCATTTATCTAAAGAGTCTTCAATAAATAGACTTGTAGCCGCCATATAATAATTGGGAGATAATGGAATAAAAGTAGTTACCGTATCTCCTGCTTTAAGATTTAAATCAAAAATTAAAACTTCATTGTCAATGAAAGTAGTATCCTCGGAATATGCATAAACTTTGCCATCTGATGAATCAACTCTTTCATAAAAATCCTGTTCATACTGGCCTGGATATTGTACAAAACTTTGTTTCAAATGAAAATAGAATTTACCATTTGATACTAATGAATAATCTAAAATTTCTATTTTTAAAATAGAATATGTAATATTTGGATTTAAAACCAGATGTTTCATAATAAATCCATTTATTGCCTATTGCAAGAGGGTAAAAACTTATTCCCTCATTAGAAATAAAAAGTTCTTTGGGTTTTTCCTGACAAAACAAACTCATTTGCAAAATAAATGAAGCAACTACTATGAAGCTTAACTTTTTCATATATACCCCAAATTGTAGTCAATAATTGAAGATTTGTAGTA
>CAWCVZ010000012.1:0-4885 GCA_963798865.1 uncultured Ignavibacteria bacterium
CCCCAACAACTAATTATAAATTCATTACAACAAAAAGACCCACCCCTTTCATTCCCCTCCCGGGAGGGGACAAAGCGCTAGTTTGAGTGGTTAGTTTTACAAATAAAAAATAAAAATGAAAATAAATGTCCCCTCCCACGGAGGGGTAGGGGTGGGTTGTTTTTACATTATTAACTAAATAATCTTGGCGGAGTGGTTAAGATATTTTGCCTTTTTCAAGTTTTACTTTCATAAGTTCCAATAGAGAAATTGTGAATGGGATACCAGAAGTTCTGCCAGATTTGTATTCTTTTAATTTTGAAATGTCCCATTCAATATTATTAAAAGCTTCTTCTTTAAAACTTTCAATTTTAAAGACTAAGTAGTTTTCACTATTTGGTTGAGGATAATCTAAATCTAATAATTTGTTTTTTGAAAATACTCTTGGTCCCTTTTCGATTATCCTTCTAATATCATTTGAAATCAATTCACCTTGTGTATGCAAGAGAATATAATCTACCCCAGCTGTTTCTGCAGTTAATCTTAAAGAACCTCTTTCTGTATTCATTCTAGAATTATAGAGGCCATTTTTATTAATCCAATTGTAATGTGTTTCATTTTTATAATATCCGATAAGCACAAAAGTTTCAGCTGGATGTGCTACTCTTTGTCCTTCATATAACTCAGGAATTTTTTCAAGAACTTTATTATCATCTTTATTTTTTAGTATTTCAAAAGTGTGATAAGTAAGCCTTTCACGCTGTGTAGCCCTATTAATTAAATGATTTGTAACTTCTAAAATAAATGATTTTAAATCAGCCGTTCCATCGTTGTTTTTTGAAGGACGGACACAAAATGCTCCTAGTCCAGGAATTATTTCATGAAATCCTTTCATTGTTACAGGGGCATCATTCCCAGGATAAAGCACATATGCGCCACCAGTTCTTCTGATTGCATCTTTATAGGCATGCATTTTTAAAAGGTCAGCTCTTTTATATGTTCCTGTACTCTGTTCCTCTTTTTCTTTATTTAGATCATCATCATTCTGTCCAATAATCTCTGTAAGTTTTTCAATTTTATATTTGGAGTCAAAATGTATATGAACGATTAGTTCTTCTTCTTCTGCTTGAAACCTGGTAAAATCCGCAGGCCATAATGTAAGTGTGTAATCAGGTCTCAGATTCCTTGACCAGCTGCCTTCTTTGGGATAATCACTATTCCCAGTAAATGTTCTATTATAACTAAACTCAACATTTAAATTTCTTCCTTCCTTTGCATAAATACCTTTAAAAGGAAGATAACTGCCTGATTTAAGTTTTAATCCTAATCCGTCTGAAGTTTTTTCAATCAAGCTTTTAACATCTTCAGGATTGATTGAGTAAATTTCTTTGAGTAAATCTAATAATCTGAAGAATAGCCAGTATTCATAAAGAACTGCTACGTCTCTTTTACCAGCACTATAAACATTTTCACCTCCTTTCCAGATAAGTTTAGCAGCTAGATCAAATATCAGCCATACTCTTAAAACTTCTCTGTAACCCTCCTTTCTTTGCAGAACAGGACTGTTTAATGGAAGCGTATTCGGAAATGATATTTCCTTGAATATACTTTGTTTAAGAATACTACCTATTTTTTCTTCAAGTATTAATGTTTCATTATAAGTTTTAAAGTGGCTATTAGCAGCTTCAAGATTATGTCTTACCTCAGAAACAAACCTGAAAAAATTTTCCAGTACATATTTGATAAATCTGTTTTCTGGAATATCTACCGTCTCCGTTTTTTTTGTAATTCTAATTGAACGTGGTAAGGAATTAAGGTGTTTTCTTAAAACGTTTTCTTGTGGCAGATTTATTCTATCTTTTTTGGAAACCAACTGCCTTAACTGATGTGAAGTTAATCTTTTAATTTTTCTTATATCAGATTCTTCGTCAATTAATTCCCAGCCTTTTACAGGATTTGATATTATTCTGTGAACACCTTCGTTAAATTCTTCAGAATCAATAATCGATTTAACAAAGGCAAACCTTTGGTATAGTGTTTCTGAATTATTAAAATAATCTAGCTTCGAATGTTTGCGTTACTGGGGAACTATGAATCATTAATAGATCCGTGCAGGCTTTTGTAATATACTCAAGCATATATCTATAGTCTTCACGGTATGCAGTTTTGATTGAACGAATTTCAATTTGAAATTGACAAGTTAAAAATTTTGATTCATCTAATATGTCTAATGACAAAGTGCCTACATAATTACCAGGTGTTAAACGACCCGAGGAAGGATTTAATTTAGAAGGTTTTACAATCCCTGGAATTTCCCTAAAATAGAAATTATAAGATAATTTATATTCATACGAGCAGCCTTCTAACAATTGTATAGCGGCTTCACTATTTTCAGCAGCTTCTTTACTGCTTATTTGAAATAATGTTTCTTGTGTACTCGATTCTGATATTATTTTTAGATCAAAAGGCTGGTTATTGTTTGAAAATAAATTAATCTCTAACTTATCAGACATTGCTGTTACTCTAATTATGCTTCAGTAAAACTGGTAAAACCGTCTTGTATAACACTAGTTCTCATTCTTAGTATTTTTTCTAGGGATAATGGATATTTAATTTTTTCTTTGTCTTTATAATTAACTTCTGTCAATTTTAAAATTTCACTTAAATCATCTTTGTTCATTAAACATAATTCGGCCAGTGTTTTTAGAACAGGCTCTAACTTACTGCGTGAACCGTGTATTTTGGGGAGAAGTTTCTGTATAACTGCAGCATCAACAATATCATCAACAACCCATTCATTCTCATTTTCTTTAGTAAGTATTTTTAATATTCCAGCGAACCTATAAATCTCAGATGCAGTACGGTATCCGAATTCAGCACCAATCTTTTTCAGCTCCTTGAAAAATTGAATAAGTTTGGTTTGTACTTCAGTTAAATCCTCAAATTCAGAAATTTCGGTTTGAGCCTTAAGAATAAAATCTGAAGCCATATTTTTTCCTAATCCTTTAATTGATTCTAAGTCTGGTTTAATCGGGGCATTAAGAAATTCCTTCATTTCTTCTTCATTAACTCTAAATTCTAATACATGAGCTCTGTCTAATACTTTAGGGCTAAACATATAAGTTGTCTCATCTACATTTACTGTTCCAATAATAAATAGATTCGGGGGAAGCGATAATTTCGACGGTACATCATCCCAATTGTCAGCACCTGAATGTAAAGCAATTTTTTCATCTGATTCCATTACACTTAGAAAGTCTGCAAAATATCTTTCTACATGACTCAAATTCATTTCATCGAGAATAAGAAAGTAGGGCTTGTGAGAATTTTCTGCTTTGTTTGCTTCTATTATAAGATCTATTACTCTATTTTCAGGCTTAAGATATTTTCCTTGTTCTAAAGAATTAGGAAAACCTAAAAGAGGTTCACGATTTGTCCAATCAGCTCCTACTGGTATTATGCAATACTGATTTTCATTTTCAGTTATCCAATAAGTGAAAGCCTGAGCTAATTTAGTTTTACCGGAGCCAGATAGGCCAGTTAGAATTAAAAATGGTTTTGTACAAAGGGTAGAAATAAATCTAAGAACAAAATATTTATCAAAAATGTATCCACAAGAAATTAATTTATCATAGAAATTACTCCAAATAAAAACTAGATTTTTCATTGTCGATGTTTCCTTATTTTCTTGTTCTCGGATTAAAGATAATATTGTATCATATTGTTCTTTAGTTGCTGAAAAGTTTGTTCCTTGTAAGCTCACATTTAAACCCTGAAGTTTCACATTTGCTTCTATTTCAGATTTAGGGATTGGTTTATCTAAAATTATATCTGGTCGAATTATTACTCTATCGCGGTTGTCTAAATCGTTCATGTCAAGAAAATATTTTTTTTCCTCCTCATCTGCTGGCATTGAGGCTACTGCTGAATCTACTGTTGCCAAAGCATAAACTCCTGCATATTTTCCGGTTACCCATAATATTATTTTATCACCTTTATTAATTTCTCCTTTATGTGAGTTGACTAGCCATCTCTTTAAAACACCATCTTTCAAAGCAGCAAAAACATTATAGTGCTTTTCTGGATTAGCCTGAAAGATCCAATAATTTAGCTCGTTTACATGAACAGCCTGATTGAGATATATATCAAGTAAATTTTTAAGGTCACCCTTAAGCTGAGTATCGTTAGTCATTGACGATAAATCATTTTTGGAATAATATTTCCATAAAATACATGCTTTTTCATATGCTTTCGCACGGTTATTTTTTCCACCTTTTAAACTATTGGAGTAAAGAATTCCCTTAGTAAAGCTCTCTGTGTCTGTAAGTATTGATAAATATTTTTTTCGATTAATCTCATGATTAGGACCAACATGAGCTTCATTTATACCACCCGTTCCTTGATTTAAAGTTAAATAAACCCCACTACCATCACCACAAAATAAATAAACAATATAAATTCCTTCACTTACTGTAGTTGTTATATTTATGTCCATTATAGCGACCCATGGAATCGTTGCCCATTGTCCTTTTCCTATCCCACCTTCTACCTTTAACCGATTATTAGTATTGTTCTGTAATATGCTTTCTATTTTTCGTGGTATTTCCTTTTGAATTAAATCTTTCATTTGACCTGTTCCTGGAAATGGTTGATTCTTTTCTTGATTATAATTTTTCAGGACATTAATTAGAAGTTCATTTAACTCAGTCAAGTAATCACCCTTAAATTATTATATTGGATATACAAACTGAAAAGTAAGCATTTTTATTTGTATAATTTACCTATCAATCAAATTTATGACAAGAAAATAATTATCTTTTCTTCCGATTTTCTCAATTATCCTCTTTAATCTTTTGTGGCGTGCACCTAAATTTTTTCTACATTTTTATTTCCCTCAATCACAATC
>CAWCVZ010000013.1:0-4163 GCA_963798865.1 uncultured Ignavibacteria bacterium
TTGGTGAAAGAGAAACAGAACTTGCTAATAGTCTGATAAATAATCCGTGAATAATTAGGGCACTAATTTTACTTTTTTGCTTCAGCCTCTTTAATTATATTTTCTACGGTTTCTCTAACTTCGGGATTAAGTCTATCTATAATTTCTTGGTCTTTATCACTTTTAAAATATTCAACTGCTATTCTATATGGCTCCAGCAGTTGATCTTCATTTTTTAATTCATACTTCTTTATTTCTTTAAATAGATCGGAAATAAATATAAAATTATCTTTTGTCAAGGTAGAATGAAAAAGACTAATGAGAATTTCATTTTTATCGCCAATGTTTTTATACTTTTGATAATACTTCAACAATTCTGAAAATTTATTTTTTGCATCCTCTAAATTATTTTCTTTTATATTTATCAAAGATGCCATATACAAAGAAACTAATAGAACATCGTTTGCCTCATCTTCATTTTTATATATTAATTTTATCGCTTTATTAAAACATTCAAGAGCCTTAGTATTTCTTCCTAAGAAATAAAGAGCGACCCCTTTATTAGCTATCGGCAAATACAAATCAGGTTTTATATTAAGTGCTTTATCAAAATTGCTTAAAGCTTCCTCATATTTATTCAATTTAATTAACGCAAGCCCTTTGTTATACCATCCTTTTTCATCGTTAGGCTTTTTTTCAAGAATTTTTTCATAATTTTCAATTGACTCCGTATACTTTCCCAATTTCATTAAAACGTTTCCTCTGTTTCCTAAAGCCATATCAAAATCAGGTTTAATACTAAGAGCATTATTGTAACTCTGCAATGCTTTTTCGTAACTGCCTAACTTTAGAAGGATATTTCCTTTGAGTGTCGGTACGAAATAATTATTGGGATTAAGTTCAATTGCTTTATCATAACTTTTAAGGGCTTCTTCATATCTTTTTAACTTTTTAAGGGTATTTCCCCTTTTCTGAAAAGACAAATAATTATCTGGTTTAAATTCAATCGCTTTATTATAACACTGAAGTGCATCTTCATATTTTTCTAATTTATTTAATGTATTTCCTTTTCCTTCAAAGGCTAAATAATAATCATGCCTAAATCCAATTGACTTGTTATAACTTTCAAGGGCTTCCTCATATCTTTTTAAACCATATAGTGTACTTCCTTTCCCTTCCCAGGAAATATAATCTTCTGGTTTAAAAGTAATTGCTTTATCGTAGCATTTTAAAGCCTCAGTATAATTATCAAAAAATCTTAAAGACAGACCCTTAAAGGACCAAGCCTCTGGATTGTTTGGATCTTTTATTAAAGCATCTTCAATATATTTCAATCCATTTTCGAAATCTCCTTTTGCAGAATTAACTATGCCTAACATTAATAAGTAATATGAAAGTTCTTTGGGGGTATTTTTAGAAATTGAAATTTTGGATAAAAGTCTCTCTTCTGCAGAATGAAAGTCTCCAACATTTACCATCATTCGAATAACTTGATCTTTTATTTCCTCTTTAATTCTTGGTTCAAAGCATGCTTCGGCTATATAATCTAAGTGTTCAATTACATTTTTTGCTTTCATCATGTCTTTGTCAACGAAATATGTTTCAAACTTTTGGGAAAGATTTCCAATCTCAGTTTCTAATTCTTCTTCAGAATACCAGAGCCGAATAAATTCAATAAATAATTCAATTCTTTTTTTAAGTTTCCTTGAGAAGCGCATTTGATACCATATTCTGAACAATCTCTCAGAGATTATATAAAAAGTAGATTTTCTTCTTTCCTGTTTTGCGGTCTTTATGTAACCTTCATCTAATAGACGCTTAAGATTTGATGTAACTATATTTACTGGTAACCTGCTATTTTTACTTATTTCGGTTGGTGTAGCAGCCTTATTTAATTTAGCCATAGATTCAAAAATTTTTCTTTGTTGTTTCGAAAGCCACTTCATTTTGTATTGATAATAAGGGGTCAGATCATCAAGTAAGCTATTAAGGTAATCTTTCACTTCGTTAAACTCTGATAACGATAATAGCTGATATAGCATTAGAATTAATCGTGGGTTTCCACCCGTTAAATGCCTTATGGCTTTTAGCTTTGGCTGAAATTGGTCAAGTCTTTTCAGTAATTCATCATTTTTTTCGTATTTGGCTCTTTTTATAATCAGTTCCTCTATTTCATTCTCATTCAACTCATCCAAATTTTTAATTTTAAAGAAATTATAAAGAGGTTTATCATAACTTGATATTTCTTCAAAGTATGTTGGGGCTGCGGCAATTATCATAAGAAAGGAATCATTCATTAAAATATCTCTAAGCCTTTTCACTCCTGCATCATCGTTAAATTGATCTGATAAAATCAAATCAAGGTTATCAATAAGGGCTATTAGCTTTCTACTATTCCTTTTTAAATAAGCCTTCAGTGTTTCAATTATTTTTTCCTGTATTACCTCATCTTTATTATCATCTTTAATATTTTCATAAAACAAAGAAAGTGCGTCGTCATGTACTTCTTCAATTAATATTTCCAATATTTTTTCTAATAATTCTCGAAGATTGTTAATTGAATATTCTTCTTCAGCAAATTGTACCGGAAGCCATTTCTCATTTATTTCCTCATCACTTTTAGTATTTAAATAAATCATTTTTAGAAAATTTGTTTTTCCTACTCCTCTCGGGCCTATATAAAGGTAATGCTGATTTGTTTTTGCTTTAGTCTGTTTTTTTATTTCTTTTAAGATAGACTCAAGCAGCATTTCCCTTGCTGTAAAGGTTGCTAACAGTTCTTCGGCAGGTGCATTTTGGGGATTATATTTATACTGTATCATAATTTTTTAAAGTAAATAATAACGTCTCCACCAGTCTTTTAATATCTTGCTATAAAAGACGTAAGAATTATTCTCATAATTCAATCTTATATAAAAATCATTTTCTAGATCACTCATTAGATTATTAAAGCCATCTGGATCATTATTTAATTGTTTTTCCTTAAGATATGCTTGATATAATTCCTCACGTTGTACTTGTCCTGCCAGAGAAAGATTTTTTAATAAAACTTTGGCTGTTTTCTCATTAATCTTTTCATAATACTTAAGCCTGTCATAATATATCTGGAAATAAGACTTACAGGTTACACCAAGAACATCTTCATTATAAATTTTTTCAATAGAAGGAATGTTCACTTCTATTTTAGAGTTTACACATCTATTTTGTAATCGTGATATAAATACCTGAATAAAATATGGAATCGGAGTTCCAACCAGTTCCAGTATTCTATTTTTAACTTCCTCCGGAGCTTCTATGTTTTCACTTTGTAAAAGGAGATTAATAAAGGACATTGCAATATCACTGCTTTCAAATTCTCTCACCGCCAATCTCTCAAAATCATTAAAGGTAGGTAATATCCCCATGTTAGATAAACGATGATCTATAGATACAGAACTACCAACTACAAAACGACAATTTGAATTTTCAGGAGAAATCCTGATTGACCTGAACCAATGCAGAAATTCCCTTACTTCTTTTTCAGGAAGTCTATCATCAAGAAAATTTTCAATCATAAATGCGAATTCATCAAAGATCAAAATAATTTTGTAGTCAAGCTTCTCCAGATTTTCAATAAGGTTTCTTCCAATCTCTCTCCAGTTATTTTTAATATTATCCTTTAACTTTAATTTGAACTCTACTCCTTCATATCCTAATTCCAGTTCCATCTGGCCTACAAGATCTCTAAAACTTTTTAGAATCTTTTTTAACATTTTTTCAATATCTTTGTCCTCACGTATTTTATCAATTAAAGTAACAACAAAATCAACAGGCTCTTTTACGGGCTCCAGGTCAAAATGAATAACTTTATAACTCTCTTTGGGATAATCATAGAGGTTTAACATTATGCTTGTTTTTCCAAATCTTCTAGGCGCTGTTAAAAGAATATTTGTAACCTCAAGTTTTGACCAAACAAGACTAATTAATTCTTCCCGTCCAAAAAGATTCTCGTCTCTGGCAGGAGGTCCTACTATATTTCTCATTTTAACATCATTTTTGTTTTACAACAAAACAAATGTACAACAATATTGTTGTATATGTCAAATTAATCGCTAATTTCTATGAAAACAATAAAATTTCGAGTATTCTTACTTTTAATTATCGGAATTCTTTTACTTTCCTGTTCTGAGAGAAAAGATAATCAA
>CAWCVZ010000014.1:0-145538 GCA_963798865.1 uncultured Ignavibacteria bacterium
CTCACCCGCCGACGAACATATTCTGGAGCAGCTCGATAATTATCAGGTTCCCGTAGTAGTCATCGGGAATATCGAGGGAACTTATCAGCATGTTTTCTCCGTCGACACCGATAATTTTCAGGACAGTTACCGGCTGACGGAACATCTGATTTCTCTCGGGCATCGTGATATTGCCTGCCTTCACGCGCCACTGGATTACCATGTTTCCATTGATCGCCTTGCCGGTTATAAACGCGCCATGCAGGATGCCGGGCTGCCTTTGCAATCTGGTCTGATGATTGACGGAGGCTATACCGCCGAAAGCGCCTGTCTGGCCGCGACGGCCTTGCTCAAAAGCCCCCTTGCACCGACCGCGGTTTTCGCTACCGATGCGGTGAAAGTCATGAGTATTTACCGCGCCGCGCATGAACAGAAGAAATCCATACCCGACGAGCTTTCCGTCACCGGTTACAGCAGTGATAATATTTCGCCGATACTGTCTCCCGAACTGACAGGCATTGAAATTCCGATCCGCGAATTAGGCTGGCTGGGTTGCGGAGTATTGTTCGATAAAATTTTTGACCGCCCGTGCGCGCATTCCCGCACGCTGGTGCCCACCCAGTTAGTGATAAATCGCTCGGCCAGAAGCCTGTCTTCAGCAAAATAAAAAATCCAACAGGAAGAACCGCTTCCTGTTGGAGTAATCACTGCATCAGAAGGAATAGGTTACGCCGACACCGGTATAGTGGAACTTAGTCTTCGCATTGGCGCTGGCATCGGTATTATCGTGCAGCTGCAATTCGTAGGCATATTCCAGCGATATGGCAAAGCCGTTGGGTAACGGCTGATTAATTAACAGCCCGAAACGGGTATCAGTTTCTCCTTCGCGCTCGCCCCGGTCATCATTGTAATAATACGTATCCAGCGTGCGACGAACATACGGCGTCAGCACCGTTTTTCCACTGGCGAAGAGATCCACACTCAGCGGCAAATAGACGCGCGCTTCCTGTTTGGAAAACTCTCCGCGCTGACTGTCACCGGTATTCCATCCGCGATCTAAATAATAATTCACCTGCACCGCGATATCATCGGTGAAGCTGTATTTCAAACCAGTTTCACCTTCAAATTCTTTGTTCAGATAACCGTTATTATCCATATTATTGTAATAATTATATAACGCCATCCAGCCGTTAAATTTTAATGCCGGACTCAATGACACCGACCAGTCTGGCTGAATGGTATAACGCTGGGTATGATAAGATTTATCATCTTTCTTTTTGTCATCATTATATTGCCACTGATAGTTTCTGAACCCCAGCATCAGTCCCAGAGCATAATCTGCGTTGTCGACGAACTGATAATGCGCATCGAACTCGATCTGATTAAACCAGTCGCTGCGGGTATCTTCGGAATAATCGACGTTATGATCTTCCTGATAAAACGCGCCGTACAGATTCCATTTCCCTTTGCTGAAGTTGATAAAGACCGTGGGTTCATAAGCGCCATCCTTATCGCCCTGACCTTCTGTGTTCTCCGTTTCCTGCATCGCGCCGATCTGAATCTTCCAGGGTTCAGAAGGCAGTGCTGCATTACCGATGGGAACCGGTGTCAGCATTTCAGGTGTATTATGATCTTCATTTTTATTAATACTTTCGCTCTCTGCAGAAAATGCAGACGAGCAAAATGCGCCACAAATTAATGCGGCTGCTACTTTTATTTTCATTATAATAATTCCTTTTACAGTAGGGACAGATATTAAGACAACGGGTAACCTCTTTTAAAAATCGGAAATAACGCTTTCAGAATCGCAATCAAAGAAATGACATTTAGCCATATCGAAGCGCAGGGATAATAATTGTCCGGCCTGATAGTCGCTATTCGCATTTGAGCGGCAGACAAATTCATGGCCGCCAATCGAGCAATACAACATGAATTCCGCGCCGGTCAGTTCAGCCACCGTAATTCTTGCCTCAAAATGGGCATTCTGAGGATCCGCTCCGGCGATGTCTTCCGGACGGATCCCCAGTACCAGTGGCTTACGCTGATAGCCTTGCGCATTGAGTATCGCCAGTTGCTCCTGCGGCACCGGAATGCGCAGACTTTCAGTGACAAAACAGTCACCGTCCAGTGCCCCGCGAATGAAGTTCATCGCCGGTGACCCAATAAAACCAGCAACGAACATATTTTGCGGATGGTTGTAGACCTCTTTTGGCGCGCCGACCTGCTGGATAACACCGTCTTTCATCACCACAATTCGTGTTGCCATGGTCATGGCTTCGGTCTGATCGTGGGTGACATAAATCATCGTGGTATTAAGTTTATGGTGCAGTTTGCTGATTTCAGCGCGCATCTGCACCCGCAGCTTGGCATCGAGATTCGACAGCGGCTCATCCATCAGAAAGACTTTGGCATCACGCACAATTGCACGCCCGAGCGCGACCCGCTGACGCTGTCCGCCGGATAGCGCCCCCGGACGTCGCGCCAGATACTCCTTCAGCCCGAGGATCTGTGCTGCATATTCCACCCGCTGACTGATCTCTTCCGGCGCAATCTTTCTCAGTTTCAGTCCAAACGCCATGTTGTCGTACACGGACATATGCGGATACAGCGCATAGTTCTGAAACACCATCGCGATCTCGCGATCTTTTGGCGCGACGTCATTCATGCGCACGCCGTCGATCAGCAATTCACCCGATGAGATTTCCTCCAGTCCTGCAATCATGCGCAGCGTGGTGGATTTACCACAGCCGGACGGGCCGACAAACACGATGAATTCCTTATCTGCGATTTCCAGATTGAAATCCTTCACCACGTGAACCTGCTTGTCGTAAATTTTCTGAATATGTTGCAGTGAAATCTGAGCCATAATTTTTCCTTAAATATCAGCCTGATGGCGAAACCATTGTTGCCTGATGACGGCCCACGTCAGCCCGCCGGTAGAATCCAGACGGTAATCGGCCCCTTCCAGCGTGGCGCCAATACCGATGGAAAAAATCCCTCCGGCACGTAATGCATCAATCCCCGCCTGGGCATCTTCGATCCCCACGGCCTGTTGTGGCGCGATGTTGAGCGCCTCACAGACGTTGAGGAAAATTTCAGGATACGGTTTGGAATTCGCAATCCGGCGGGTATCCGCGACATAATCGAAAGCCCCTTCCAGACCTAACGCCCTGAGCACCTGCGGGGCATTTTGTGAAACGGACGCCAGGCCGGTGAGCACGCCCTGTTCACGCAATGTGAGCAGCAATTCACGGATCCCCGGCAAAATGTCCGCCGTCGTCAGGCCGGTGAGTAATCCGACATAATCTGCATTTTTCTCCGCTGCCATTGCGTCAATGTCTGCCTGTGTAAAAGTTCCGGTTTGTCCGCCAGCCGCGAGAATTTTCAACAACGATGCCTGACGACTGACTCCTTTGAGTTGCTCATTAAACGCCGTGTCGATTGAGATGCCGATACGCTGCGCCAGCCGTTGCCAGGCGATAAAATGCAGATGCGCGGTATCGACGACCACGCCATCGAGGTCAAAGATCACGGCTCGCGGCAGGGGTTCAGTTTTCATCATGAGATCCTTTCAGAACGAGGCTTTCCGTAAATGTGTGAGAGAGGCCGTTGATCCAGACCTTCAGCGGCTGAGCATCCGTTTTGCTGAGGGTAAATTGCTGTCGTTCGAGAGACACTGTCAGGCGCGTTCCACGCCAGCAAAGGGGAAACTGTAACCGCGTCCAGCCCTGCGGCAGCGATGGCCGGAAATGCAGTTCGCCTGACTGATAATCCAGCCCGGCAAAACCCATTACTGCGCCCGTCCAGATAGCGGCTGTGGCTGCCGCATGAATACCGTCGTCTGAAGAGTGAGGTTCTTCACCCAGATCGATGCGGCACGCCTCGCGGTAAAACTGCAATGCCTGTGCGACCTGCCCGCTCCGGGCAGCGACAACCGCGTGCACCGATTTACTCAGCGAAGAGTCATGGATCGTACGTGCTTCATAAAAATTCAGACTGGCGGCATGACATTGCGGCGTGAATTGCGCGGGCAGCAAATGCATCAGCATGACCACATCGGCCTGTTTCAGCACCTGCATCGCGTTGATTTCGGCACGGGAATAATCCAGTAAAATGGCCTGGGTGCCCTGCTGCGATTTATAGGTTGTCAGATCACACTGCGGTTTGCTGAGGAAGGAATCATCCTGCGCGATCACGCCCTGTTCATCTGGCTGCGGTAAATACAGTTGCGTCAGAAAGTCAGCGGCCTGCCCAAAGAAGGCCTCATCCTGATGATCGAATTCGCGCAGATAGACACAGGCAGCCTTCACGTTGTACTGCGCCATATAATTGGTAAATGCATTATTATCAACATGTTCGGTGTATTCATCCGGCCCGATAACGTTGAGAATTTCCAGCCGGTTACCACGCCGTTCAGCCCGGCTCATCCAGAAACGCGCCGTTTCCTTCAGCAACGCCAGCCCCATTTCTTGCATAAACTCACGGTCAAGCGTGGCCTGAAAATAGCCCACCGTGGCGTAGGCGATATCCGCCACCAGATGATGCTCCGCCAGTGCCGACGCAACCCGTTGCCGCTGGCCGGTGCGGATATTGATTGCGGCGAATTCAAGCGTTTCCTCTTCACCACTGAATGCGCTTTCCCATGGGAACAGCGCGCCCTGATAACCGTTGCGCCGGGCTTTTTCCTGCGCCTGCACCAGGTTCAGATAACGATACTCCAGCAGTTTCCGTGCCTGTTCCGGCGCATTCAGCAGCGCAAAAGGCAGGATAAATATTTCGGTATCCCAGAACACATGCCCTTTGTAACCTTCGCCGGTCAACCCTTTCGCCGCCACGCTGGCGCGTGCGTCATGCGCCGGGATCATCAGTTTCAGGTGATAAAGCGCAAAATCCAGCGCACATTGATCTTGTGGATCATCTGACTCAACACAGACCCGCGACGTCTGCCAGTAGTGCTGCCAGTGGCGGGTATTTTCCATCAGCAGGTGTCCGTAACCTTGCTGCGCGTGTGCCAGCAGGGCCTCCAGACAGCGTGCTGCGAAGGTGTTTTCTGGCAGGAAATCCGCGTCGAGCGAGGTGGCAATCCAGCTGAATTTCTCCAGCGTTACCGCTTCACCGGCAGTTAAAGGCAGGCTGATATGTTGCAGTAACTGGCGATTTTTCGCCGAAAAACTGCTGCTGGCGCGGGCGGGAAACAGGCACTGGCTGGTGATGATCGCCTTTTGCTGTCCATCAGTTGTCCCATACTCGCCCTGTAAAACGTTTTGATCGAAAACCCGCACCGAACATTCATTCAGATGCTGCCGGCCGCTGTTGGTGAGCGTGGCATCAATGCCGGTGCTCATGCACAGATGCGCATCCGCATCCAGCGCGGTAACAGTCAGACGACTGGCCACCAGCGCCAGCCTGGAGAGCGACACAAAACGGCGGGTTTCGATTCTGAACCGCTGACCGCCAGCTGACTGCCAGACCAGTTCGCGGTAAAGCTCGCCGTTCATGGTGCGCAACTCGCGCTTACAGGACTCGAGCGTACCGGAAAGCAGCGATAAGCTTTCGCCGTTCAGCTCAATGCGCATGCCAGTAATGTCCGGCAGATTTACCAGCTCGGTGACTTCGGTCGCATTGGCTCGGTGATAAAAACCCGCAACAAACATGCCCCGTTGCTGATCGGTATAGGCTTCTTCATGACAGCCACGGATGCCGATCCGCCCGTTGCCGCAAGCGTGCAGGCTGGCGTATTTATTCAGGCGATGCGGTGAGAACGGGGCTTCGTGCAGTATCTGAGGCTGAATCATAGATACACGCTCTCCCCTGACTCTGCCGACTGATAGACAGCCGCCACCAGTTGCTGGATCCGGTATCCCTGTTCCGCATCCGCCAGACTCACCGTTTCCCCGCGAACCGCCGCCACAAATGCCTGAACGCTGCGCAGATGGCGCTGATCGTCGGCAACGTCACGGTGGAATAATCTCACCAGTTCACCTTTTTCATCGGTATACACCTGCGCCGGAAACAACGTCGCCCCGGCTTTATCACCGCAAAATTCAAGGTTCATCACCGACTGCGGCTGAATGTTCAGCGCAAACGACGTTTCCAGACGCAGCAATCCGCCGTTGCAGAACTCAATGGCAGCAAATACCGAGTCCTCCACACTGTATTTCTGCGGATCCCAGCTTCCGAACTGGCCTTCACTTCTGCGGTTACCGATTTTCTGAAACATCTGCGCCGTCACTTTGCGCACCGCCGGAAAACCGAGCACGTACATCGCGGCATCCAGCATATGAATGCCGATGTCGATCAGCGGGCCGCCGCCGGACTGCGTTTTATCTGTAAAATTTCCCCAGCCGGGCACGCCGCAGCGGCGCAATGCCCGCGCGGTAGTGACATAAACATCGCCCAGTTCACCCGCTGCCACTTTCTGACGCAAAATGTGCGCATCTTCGGCGAAACGATGATGAAAATCATAGGCCAGCAGCCTTCCGGCCTGTTTCGCTGTCTGCCACATTTCCAGCGCCTGCGCGGCGGTCATGGCAGGTGGTTTTTCGCAGAAAACATGGCAGCCATGCTGCAATGCGGTGATCACCTGCTGATGATGGAAAAGGTTGGGCGTACAGATGCTGACGATGTCGGGCCGTTCAGCCTCCAGCATTTCTTCCAGCGAGGTACAGGCACGGGCGATACCGTTGCGCCCGGCAAATGCCTCCGCGCGCGCCTGATCGCAATCCACCACCGCCACCAGTTCAACGCCGGGAATTGGACGGTAACAGGCCGCATGGACCTTTTCCGCCACCTGACCGGCGCCGACCAGCGCCACTTTCAGTTTGCCTGCCGGTTTCGTTATAAATTCCATTTTACGGTCTGTCCGTCAGAGTAAAGTGCGAAGATAAGTCAGTGAATCCTGATAAGCCTGCGCCGGATTGTCTGCCCGTACGCGGCATTCGTAGACGATATAACCGTCGTAGCCATCGTCTTTCAGTTGCTGAAATGCGCGACCAAAATCAATACTGCCGCTGCCCGGCTGGTAACGATGATTGTCAGCAATATGTACGTGACCAAGCAGATCGCGTTGCTGATGGAACGCGGCGCTGAGGCAATCTTCCTCAATGCTCATATGATAAAAATCACCGATGATTTTGACGTGCTCTAACTGGCCTTCATCGATATAACGACGTGCCTCTGCCAGCGTGTTGATCATGTGATCCTGATATCGGTTCAGCGGCTCCAGATAGACAGTGGTGCCGGTGCGTCTGGCGACATTTTCCAGCTCCCGCAAGCGATGCGCTGACCGCCAGACGGTCGCCCGCCTGACTGCGCGGTGAGGTCATCGGCGGCAGACGGTAGGTAAACATTCCCCAGGCGGCGGGCACGATAATCCCTTTACCGCCGACCTGCGAAAGGGCTTCCAGAATCGCAGTGATTTGCTGCAATCCGTTCAGACGACGCTCCTCAATGAAATCACCGATCCAGCCATCATAGCCGCCGCAGGCGGTGATCACTGGCAGGCCAGTTTGGGCGATAGCGGCTTTCACTTCGTCGAGATGATTTACCAGCAATTTGCCGTCAATTTCAAAACCGTCGAAACCCATTGCCTTGATAAATTTGAATTTCTCCAGAATATTTTCCGGGAAGAATGCCTGATTTTGTGTACCGATTTTCATGTCTAAGTCCTTTTAGAAAGTGATGCCGAGTTTGATGCTCTGATCAGGATGTTGATCGACGTATTTCATGTAGCTTTCCGCGCTGTTGCTGAACGTGACCACCGGATCGATCAGGTCTTCGCAGTTCAGGTAGCCGTTCATCAGCAGTTCCCAGCAGGAGTCTTCGATGCGTTTACGGCTCCAGCGGGGATAATCGGGATTGGGTTCGCTGCATGCGCGGGAAAAGACGATTTTGGCATTGTTAAAGTGGGCTTCCCGCCCGAGGTTAAAGCCTTCGGCAAAGGGTTTAGCAAAGGCGACATAAGAAATTGTGCCGCCGTAAGCGATACCCCGCAGCGCCGCCTGCAATGCCTGGGCGTTGCCGCTGGTTTCGATAATGACGTCTGCCCCTTGTTTGCCGGTGAGTTTTTTGATCTCCAGCCCGATGTCAGTACCGATCGGGTCAAACACGGCATCTGCGCCGTTTTTCAGCGCAATTTCGCCGCGTTTTTCCAGCGGATCGACGCCAATCACGATGCTGGCGCCGGCCTTTTTCGCCAGTTGCACAGCGATCTGCCCGATCGCCCCCAGACCGACAATCACCACGAAATCGCCAACGCGGACATTGCCGTCACGCACGCCACTCATGGCGAACTGCGCCGGGTCATAACAGACGGCGTTTTTCCATGAGGCACCGGCGGGCATTTTGCGCAATTTGTAATTGTTCACGGCGTTGACGATCACCGTTTCGCTTAGCGGTCCGTAAGTACAGACATCATCGCCCAGCGCGTAATCCGTCACCTCGCCGCCTTTTTCGCAGACGGTGCCCACCACCATGTTGCCGAGCTGGAATTCGCCGAACACGATACCGCGCGGCGCATCCGCCGGACGGGGTACAAACATGCCCCATTCAGCCGAAAATTCTTCGTCAATAAACGGGCTGACGCCGCGAAAATCTACCACTTCGGTACCGTGTTTCGGTGCGCCAAATTTCACGCGAATTTTGACTTCATATGCCGCGACCGGGCGGTCCTCATAATCCATCAGTTCAGCCACACGTGGCTGGGTTGCGACCAGTTTTTTCATCGGATATTCCTTCATCTTTAATCAGTCAATGTGAGTTATTAACGTCAGCCTTTTACGCCGCCGTCAGTAAGATTGCCTTTGATAAACCGTTCCGAAAGCGCGTACATCAGGACGACCGGCAGCGCGGTCACCAGCGAGGCGGCCATCATTCTTCCCCAGACATAATCCGGCGTGCTGAACAACGTGTTCAGGCCGACAGGCAGGGTGAAATTGGCGGAACTGGAGAGGAAAATGGAGGCGAAGAGATAGTCATTCCACGCCACCATAAAGCAGTACACAAACACCGAAATAATGCCGGAGATCGCCAGCGGTACGGTGATGTAGAAAATGATTTGCAGCCGGTTAAGCCCGTCCATCATCGCCGCTTCTTCAATGTCGTGAGGAATGGTGTCGAAGTAACTTTTCAGCATAAACACGGCCGTCGGCAAGGTCTGAACCACCATGGTGATCACCAGCGCGGTAGTGGTGTCATACAGGCCCAGCGCCGAAATAATCTTGAACAGCGGCACCACCAGCAAAATGCCGGAAAACATATAGACGGTATAAAAGCTGGCGTTGATGGTGACGCGCCCTTTAAAACGCAGCCGTGACAACGCATAAGCGCCCAGGATGCCGAAAAATACAGCGATCACGGACGCCAGTACCGACACGGTCAGGCTGTTTTTGAAGTAACTGAGGAACGGGAAAATCTGCGGATTGAAAATATCCACGTAATGATGGAAATCCCACTCCTGCGGGAACAGCGTCGGATGGCGGGAAATCGCCTCTTTACTGCTTTTGAACGAGGTCATCAGCATGATGAAAAAAGGAAATAACATCGCGCCAAGGAAAATCAGCAGGCTGGCATAAAAGCCCGCTTTGCGCAGGATCTTGCGGTTAGTTGCTGCCATTGATATTCACCCGTTTTCTGGCAAGAAGGATCACGATAAAGATCAGGGCAAACAGCACCATGGATATGGCGGCGGCTTTACCTAAATCGTTAAAGGCGAAGGCGGTTTTATAGAGATACACACCCAGAATATTGACCTTGTTGGTCAGCAGGTAGACGTCGGCAAACATGTAGAACATCCAGATCGCGCGCAGAGTGACCACCGTTGCCAGTACCGGCATGATGGCGGGCAGCGTGACGATGCGGAATTTCTGCCAGGCATTGGCGCCATCCATGCCTGCGGCTTCGTACAGGGATTTATCGACGGTCTGCAAAATCGCCAGAAACGAAATAAAGGCGTAGGGGAAGTAACGCCAGATGGCGAACAACACCACCAGCACGAAGCTGCTGACCGGATTGTCGAACCACAGCGGGGCATCGCTGAACAAATGCAGCATGTCAGCACCGATCACATTCACAATGCCGTAGCCGTTGTTGAACATGTATTTCCAGGCAAATACCAGCGAAATGGAAGGCGTGACATAGGACAAAATCACCAGCGAACGCGCCGTTTTGCGAAAGCGGAACTCACGGTTAAAAAACAACGCGACGCCCAGCCCCAGCCCGGTACTGCCCGCGACGACCAGTGCGGTGTACCAGAACGTCACCCACAACGAGTGATAAAAGCCCGGATCGCTGAGAATGCTGATGTAGTTATCCAGCCCGACAAACCGGTTATCAAGACGCGGATTCAGCGGGATTTGCAGAAAGCTGATCTGGATATTCGACAACATCGGATACGCCACCAGCAGCCCCAGCAAAAAGATGCTGGGGGCGAGCAGAAGCAGCGCAAAACGACCGTCAGAATGGTTAAATTTACGTGATTTCATGATCTTCCCTGACAATTCAGGCTCCTCCGTTTAGCGTTTTTGCATCAGTGCTTCGATACGCTTTTGCCCTTCCGCCAGTGACTGCTGCGGATCCTTCTTCCCGACGGTCACGCCATTGAGCATTTCGCTGAGCACGGCAGAGCCTGTGATATCGCCCATTGCTGCGAAGTTTTTCTCCCCGACGGAACCGAACACCTGCACGTTGGCAAACTCGTTCACCAGCATTTGCGGCAGCGTGCCAAATGCCTTGATCACCGGATTGTTTTGCCAGGTGGCATTACCGGTCACGCCTTGGGTCACCGGCAATGCGGCACCCGGCGACATCAGCACCCAGGCTGTCGCGTTATCCGGTTTTTCGAGGAAGCTCACCCACCGTTCGGCGGCCTCACGTTCAGGCGTATCCAGCCCGTTGGAGATGGTCAGTGAGGTGATGGTGCCGTAAACGGCTTTGGATTTTTCAGTCGGCACGGCAAAACCAAGGTCACCGGCTTTGCCTTCGCTGTACACCGCAGGAAGAATATAAGTGGAGTAAATCGCCATCGGCACCGTGCCGTTCATAAAGGCGTCTTTGATTTCCATGACATCATTGGAACCGGGCATCGAGAAGGTGGCGAGCTGACGGTAATAATCCAGCGCCTGCTGCATTTCCGGCGTGTTAACCGTGATTTGCCCCTGAGCATTAAATACGTTGGCATCGTTGGAAAGCGCAAACTGCGAGAAAGCCTGTTCGGTCAGAACATACAGGCAGCTGCGCTCCGGTGAAGCTCCTGATCTTGATACAGCCTCAGCTCTTATTGAGAAACTATTCTTTAATGATAAACGTTATGATCTCGGTGATGTTGGAAGACATAGAATGAATGATAAGCTCAAGTTAAAAATAGAAGAAAGTGTTACTGTTCTAACACCTGAAGATATAATCGAAATTATGAAATATATTATTAGGTTGAGAGTTGGCAATGTAACCGTTGATGACATTGATCATCTTGGCAACAGGAGAATCAGGACTGTTGGTGAACAGCTGATGCAGCAGTTTAATATTGGTATGGCGCGTATGGCAAGGACAATTAAAGAAAGAATGAACATGCGCGATACTGAAAGTTTTACACCTCAGGATCTTGTTAACGCAAGAACAATAACAAGTGTAATAAATGCATTCTTTGGCACAAACCAGTTATCTCAATTTATGGATCAGACAAATCCACTTGCTGAATTAACACACAAGAGAAGAATGTCTGCATTAGGTCCAGGCGGATTAACAAGAGAACGTGCAGGATTTGAAGTTCGTGACGTTCACTATACTCATTATGGACGGTTATGTCCTATAGAAACACCTGAAGGTCCTAATATCGGTTTGATTTCTTCGTTGACAATTTATGCAAGAGTTAATAGATACGGATTTTTGGAAACCCCATACAGAAAAGTTGAAAAAGGGAAAGTAAGTAACGATGTTAATTATTTAACTGCTGAGCAGGAAGATAATTATACAATTGCACAGGCAAATGCACTTTTAAACGAACAATCAAGATTTATTAGTGAACGTGTTAAATCCAGATTCAAAGGAGAGTTTCCCGTTGTTACACCGGAAAATGTTCAATTTATGGATGTTGCCCCATCGCAGCTTGTAAGTGCAGCAGCTGCTTTAATTCCCTTCCTGGAACATGATGATGCTAACAGAGCATTAATGGGTTCTAACATGCAGCGTCAGGCAGTTCCTTTATTGAGACCTGAGGCTCCCTTGGTAGGAACTGGTATGGAGGGAAAAGTTGCTTCTGATTCTCGTGCTATTATTGCAGCTGAAGATGACGGGGTTGTTGAATATGTTGATGCCGATAAGATTGTTATTAAATATGATATTAATCCGAACAGTATTGAGGCTATTACAAACTTCAACAATTTACGCAGAGTTACATACAGAATTACAAAATTTCATGGAACCAACCAGGAAACCTGTATTAACCAGCGCCCAATAGTTAAAGAAGGAGACAGAGTTACAAAAGGTTCTGTTCTTGCTGATGGTGCCTCAACCGATCAGGGTGAACTAGCTCTTGGAAGAAATGTACTTGTTGCATTTATGCCCTGGCGTGGTTACAATTTTGAAGATGCTATAATTATTAGTAACAAAGTTGTTAGTGAAGATGTTTATACTTCAATTCATATAGAAGAATTTGAATTGCAGGTTAGAGAAACCAAACGTGGTGAAGAAGAATTAACTCGTGAAATTCCAAACGTAAGCGAAGAAGCAGTAAAAAATCTTGATGAGAATGGAATTATTCGTGAAGGCGCTGAAGTAAAAGAAGGTGATATACTAATTGGAAAAATTACTCCCAAAGGAGAAACAGATCCGACGCCTGAAGAGAAGTTGTTAAGAGCAATATTCGGAGATAAAGCTGGTGATGTTAAAGATGCTTCATTGAAAGCACCTCCGGGATTAAAAGGTACTGTAATTAAAACAAGGCTCTTCAGCAGAAAAAGAAAAGACGGTGAAGCTAAAAAAACTGAAAAGAAACAGCTTGAGAGTTTAGAATCAGAGCATAAACAAAGATTAACTTCTCATTATGAAAAACTGGTTGAAAAATTAACCAAGCTTACAGATGGAAATACAACAACAGGTATTAGAGATCTTGATGGAAGTATCGTCCTTAGAAGTAGCGTAAACATTAAGGATACAACATTTTCTTCATTGGAAGATATTACCAAGCTTGATTATACTCTGGATTGGTTTGAATCAAAGAGACTTAACAGTCATATAAATGTTTTATATAGAAATTATTTTGATCTTCTTTCTGAATTAGAAGAAGAATTTAAAAGAGAAAAAGTAAAAATCACTTCTGGTGATGAGCTACCTCCGGGAATTGTTCAACTTGCGAAAGTTTATGTTGCTAAGAAACGTAAACTTGCAGTTGGTGATAAAATGGCAGGCCGGCATGGTAATAAAGGTGTGGTGGCTAAAATTGTTCCTGTAGAAGATATGCCTTTCTTGCCTGATGGAACGCCTGTAGATATTATTCTTAATCCTCTTGGTGTTCCATCAAGAATGAACCTTGGTCAGCTATATGAAACTGCACTCGGCTGGGCAGGAAAAATTCTCGGTGTTAAATTCGCTACTCCGATTTTTGATGGAGCCAAAATGGAGGACGTTGAAGAATGGTTAGAGAAAGCTAATCTTGTTAAAGGCAGCAAAACCGATCTCTTCAATGGCAGAACCGGTGAACAATTCCATCAAAAAGTAACCTGCGGATATATTTATATGCTGAAGCTAAGTCATCTTGTTGATGATAAAATTCATGCAAGGTCAATTGGACCGTACTCGCTTATAACTCAGCAACCGCTTGGTGGAAAAGCCCAGTTCGGCGGACAGAGGTTTGGAGAAATGGAAGTATGGGCGCTTGAAGGTTATGGTGCCGGTCATATTCTTCAGGAAATCTTAACTGTAAAGAGTGATGATGTTGCCGGAAGAGCAAAAGTATATGAAGCAATTGTTAAGGGTGAAAACTTGCAGGAACCAAATGTTCCTGAGTCTTTCAACGTGTTGATTAAAGAACTCCAGGGCTTAGGTCTGGATATTAAAATTAATTAACACGAAAGAATATTTTTTCACTTAGAAATTAGGAGATAAAAATGGCTTTTAGAATTCAAGAAAATGCAATGAGAGATATAAATAGCCTCACAATTAGTTTGGCTAGTCCCGATGATATTTTATCAAGATCTTATGGTGAAGTAACAAAACCTGAAACTATAAACTACAGGTCATTCCGTCCTGAAAAAGATGGTTTATTTTGTGAAAAAATCTTTGGACCCACAAGAGATTGGGAATGTTTCTGTGGTAAATATAAAAGGATTAGATATAAAGGAATTATCTGCGACAGGTGCGGTGTTGAAGTAACACAAAAAAGTGTAAGACGTGAACGTATGGGACATTTAGCTCTGGCTGTTCCCGTTGTTCATATCTGGTTTTTCCGTGCCCAGCCATCCAAGATCGGGAATATAATTGGTTTAAGTTTAAAGGAACTTGAAAAAGTTATTTATTATGAATCTTATGTCGTAATAAACCCGGGCCCTACCGGATTAAGCAGATTAGATCTTATTTCTGAAGACCAATATTTTGAGGTAATTAATTCTTTGCCGGCAGGAAATGAAAAACTTGCCGAAGAGGATCCCAAAAAATTTGTTGCAAAAATCGGCGGCGATGCTGTTAAAGAAATTCTTAAAAAAACTGATGTTGAAAAGCTTTCAAAAGAACTAAGAGATCAGGTTAAGATTGAAACTTCTCAGCAGAAAAAAGCTGATCTTCTTAAAAGACTTCGTGTGATTGAAGCTTTTAAAGAGGAAGATGGAAAAGTTCCCAACAGACCTGAATGGATGGTATTAGGTTATATACCTGTTATTCCTCCGGAACTGAGACCATTGGTTCCTCTTGAAGGTGGCAGGTTTGCAACAAGTGATCTTAACGATCTTTACAGAAGAGTAATTATAAGGAATAATCGTCTTAAAAGACTTATTGATATTAAAGCCCCGGAAGTAATTCTAAGAAACGAAAAAAGGATGCTTCAGGAAGCAGTTGATGCTCTCTTTGATAATTCAAGAAGAGGAAGCGCTGTAAGAAGCGATAACAACAGACCTTTAAAATCTTTGAGCGATATGCTTAAAGGTAAGCAGGGACGCTTTAGACAAAATCTTCTTGGAAAAAGAGTTGATTATTCAGGTCGATCGGTTATTGTTGTTGGCCCTGAATTAAAGCTTCACCAATGTGGTTTGCCAAAGGATATGGCTGTTGAACTCTTTAAACCTTTTATTATTAGAAAGTTGATAGAGAGAGGACATAATAAAACTGTTAAGAGTGCAAGAAAAGTTGTTGATAGGAAAGATCCTATAATCTGGGATATTCTGGCAAAAATAATCGAAGGACATCCTATTATGCTTAACAGGGCGCCAACTCTTCATAGACTTGGGATCCAGGCATTTCAGCCAATATTAATTGATGGACGTGCGATTCAGCTTCACCCAATGGTTTGTACGGCATTTAATGCTGACTTTGATGGTGACCAGATGGCGGTTCACGTTCCTCTTTCTTATGAAGCACAGCTCGAAGCTTCTTTATTAATGTTAAGCAGTCATAATATTCTTTCTCCTCAAAATGGAAGCCCAATTGTTGTTCCTACACAGGATATAGTTTTAGGATGCTACTATTTAACTAAGCTTCGCGATGGAGATAAAGGTGAAGGTATGATCTTCAGTTCTCCAGAAGAAGTAATCATTGCATACAATAACAGAGTTATTGGATTGCATGCAAAACTTAAAGTAAAAATTGATAGTGAATTAGTTGAAACCACAACAGGTAGAGTAATCTTTAATAGCATTGTTCCAAAGGAGATGGGCTTTTTTAATCAATTACTGATTAAGAAAACATTCGGTGGATTTATTGGGCAAATGTTTTTAAAGATGGGAAACAAAGTAACGGCTAAATTTCTTGATGATCTTAAAGATATAGGTTTCAGATATGCAACCGCTGGAGGTTTGTCTGTTAGCTATATAGATATGATTGTGCCAGAAGAAAAAGAAACTCTTATTGGTAAGGCCAATAAAAAAGTAGAAAGCATTCTTAATGAACACGAGCAAGGAGTTATAACAGATGCCGAAAGATATAATAAAATAATTGACGTTTGGACACATACAACTAACGACGTTGCACGTGCATTAATGGAGAAAATCAGAGTTCATAATGCCGGGTTTAACTCTCTTCATATGATGGTTGATTCCGGTGCAAGAGGTTCACAGGAACAGGTTCGTCAGCTGGCAGGAATGAGAGGTTTGATGATGAAGCCTCAAAAAACATTATCCGGCCAGGCTGGTGAGATCATTGAAAATCCGATTGTTGCTAATTTTAAAGAAGGACTTTCAGTTCTTGAATACTTCATTTCAACTCACGGTGCAAGAAAAGGACTTGCTGACACAGCTTTAAAAACTGCAGATGCTGGTTACTTAACGCGAAGATTGGTTGATGTATCCCAGGATGTTATTATAAGTGAGTTGGATTGCGGGACTATTCTTGGAATCGAAGTAACAGCATTGAAAGATGTAGAACAGGAAAGAGAACCCCTGGCAGAAAGAATAACTGGTCGTACTGCTCAGGAAGATGTTTATGATCCAAGAAATGATGAATTAATTATTGCTGCAGGTGATTTGATAACAGAAACTGTTGCTGAAAAAATTGAAGATGCTAATATAGAATCTGTTTATATAAGAACAGTTCTTACTTGCGAATCAAAGCGAGGAGTATGTGCTAAGTGTTATGGAAGAAATCTTACAACCGGTAAAATTGTTGAAATTGGTGAGGCAGTTGGAATTATTGCTGCTCAATCAATAGGTGAACCAGGCACACAGCTAACATTAAGAACATTCCACCTTGGTGGTACGTCTTCAAGAATTGCAAGCCAGTCACAGGTTGAAACTTCTGTTGAAGGAACAATTCGGTTCGAAAGAGTTTCTTATGTTGAGAAATCGGATTTCTTAGGCAATATAAAAGTTGTTACAGGCAGACGGGGTGTAGTAGGAATATATGATGAGAATAATCGTCAGATAAAAAAATATGATGTGCCTTATGGTGCGGAACTGATGGTGAATGATGGAAGTAAGGTAAAACGACGCGCTCCTCTTTATAACCACGACCCATATAATTCAGTTATCCTAACTGATATTCCAGGCAGAGTTTTATTTATTGATTTAATTGATGGAGTAACATTACAACAGGTAACTGATGAACAAACAGGTCACGTACAAAAAGTTGTAATAGAATCTAAAGATAAAAATCTTACACCAAGTATTCTCATTGAAAGTGAAGATGGAACTAAAAAATCGTTCAATCTTCCAACAAGATCTTATTTATCTGTCGAAGAGGGAGAGTCAATTTCATCCGGAACAATATTAGCAAAAATATCTAAACAGCAATCTAAGAGCAGAGATATTACCGGTGGTCTTCCAAGAGTAACAGAATTATTTGAAGCAAGGAGTCCTCAGGAGCCAGCAATAGTTTCTGAAATTGAAGGCATAGTAAAATTTGGGGTCAAGAAAAAAGGATCCAGAGAAATTACAGTTACAGCTCCCGATGGTTCTGATGAAAAGAAGTATAATGTTCCTCTGGGTAAACATATTCTTGTACAGGATGGAGATGAAATTCCGGCTGGTGAAAAGATTACTGATGGACCGATTAACCCTCACGATATTCTTAAAATAAAAGGTACGAGTGCGGTGCAGGAATATCTTGTAAATGAAATACAGGATGTTTACCGTCTTCAGGGTGTAAAAATAAATGATAAACATATTGAAGTAATTGTACGCCAGATGCTTCAGAAAGTAAAAATAGTATCACCCGGTGATACAAGATTCCTTGAAGAAGATATTGTAGATAGAATCGAGTTTATCGAAGAAAATAATAAAATAATTAATATGGTTTATGTTGAAGATAAAGCCGATTCAAAATTAAAGGATGCACAGCTTTTATTAAAAAGTAAAGCCAGGGAAATAAATGCAGATATTAAGAAAAAAGAAAAAAAACAAATGCAATTAAGAGACGCAGAACCAGCTACCTTTGAGCATATTTTGTTAGGTATAACGCAGGCTGCATTATCTACCGAAAGTTTTATATCTGCCGCTTCTTTCCAGGAAACAACAAAAGTTCTGGCAAATGCTGCTACCGAAGCAAAAATAGATCATTTACTTGGTCTTAAGGAAAATGTGGTTATGGGACACTTAATTCCAGCTGGTACCGGGCTTAGAAAATATGGAAATATCATTCTTAAAACAGAAACAGCAGTAACTGAACAGGAAGCTAAACAAGAGGAAGAGGTTCAGGCCACTTAATTTAAGGTTGTCTGGTTTGATTATTTTATATGATGTTGTATTTCTTGACATAATTAAACCCAAAGCCTATATTTGAAGTCTGAAATTTTTTAGAAAATGAAAATTTAGGAGTTATTTTTTGCCGACAATAAATCAGTTAGTTCGTAAAGGAAGAATCCAGATAGAAACAAAAAGAAAGGCTCCGGCACTTGAGTCTTGTCCTCAAAAAAGAGGTGTGTGTACAAGAGTTTATACAACAACTCCTAAAAAACCAAATTCAGCTTTAAGAAAAGTTGCAAGAGTTAGACTAACAAATAGTATCGAGGTCACTGCATATATTCCTGGTGAAGGACATAACCTGCAGGAACACTCTATTGTATTAATCAGAGGTGGAAGAGTAAAAGATCTTCCTGGAGTTCGTTATCATATAATTAGAGGAACTCTGGATACAAGCGGAGTTGAAGATAGAAAACAAGGAAGATCGAAATACGGAGCTAAAAAACCAAAAGCTAAATAATTATGAGAAAGAAAAGAGCAGAAAAAATATATATTAAGCCAGATGCAAAGTATAATGATCTTCTGGTAGCAAAATTTATTAATAGCCTGATGTATGATGGCAAGAAATCTAAAGCCAGGGATGTAGTATATAGAGCATTCGATATGATTGAAGAACGGACAAAGAAACCGGGATTAGAAACTTTTAAAAAAGCCCTTGCAAATGTTCAGCCGGTTATTGAAGTAAGAAGCAGACGTGTTGGCGGTGCGACCTATCAGGTTCCTACAGAAGTAAGACCGGAAAGAAGAATAGCACTTGCGATGCGATGGATAAAAACATATTCACGCGAAAGAAATGAAAAATCAATGTCTCTTAAACTCGCTTCAGAATTAATTGCAGCTTCTGCAGGCGAAGGTTCATCTGTTAAGAAAAAAGAAGATACTCATAGAATGGCTGAGGCAAATAAAGCATTTGCACATTTTAAATGGTAAACAATAATAAATAAAGAAAAGAATGGCAAGATTAAGTTTAGAGAAGGTAAGAAATATTGGGATTATGGCTCACATTGATGCCGGAAAAACCACTACGACCGAAAGAATACTTTTTTATACAGGCAGAATTCACGTTTAGGTGAAGTTCATGAAGGTGCTGCTACAATGGATTGGATGGAGCAGGAAAAGGAACGTGGTATTACTATCACCAGTGCGGCTACAACATGTTTATGGAGAGACCACCAGATTAATATTATTGATACTCCCGGTCACGTTGACTTTACAGTTGAAGTAGAAAGATCATTAAGAGTATTGGATGGAGCAGTTGCATTATTTTGTGCGGTTGGCGGTGTTGAACCCCAGTCTGAAACAGTATGGAGACAGGCTGATAAATACAGTGTTCCAAGAATTGCATTTGTAAATAAAATGGATAGAACCGGTGCAGATTTTTATAATGCAGTTCAGATGATGAAAGACAGACTTAGTGCAAATGCAGTTCCAATTACCTTGCCTATAGGCGAAGGAGATTTGTTCACAGGAATTATTGACCTGATAAAATTTAGAGCTAGAATGTATCATGAAGAAACTTTAGGTGCTACATACGATGAAATCGAAATTCCTCATGATCTTATAGAGTTAGCTAATAAATATAGAACGGAAATGCTCGAAGCTGTTTCCGATGTTAATGATACCCTTCTCGAAAAATATCTTGAAGGAAAAGAAATTAGCGAAAAGGAAATTATTGCTGTATTAAGAAGAGCTACAATTGATTTAAAAATCATTCCGGTTATTTGCGGTTCATCATTTAAGAATAAAGGAGTGCAGAAACTTCTCGATTCAGTAATTGATTTTTTACCTAGTCCGCTTGATTATAAAGATGTTGAAGTTCATCATATTGGAATTGATGATAAAATAAAAAGAAAAATTGATGACAAAGAAAAGTTTACTGCTCTTGCATTTAAAATAATGAATGATCCTTATGTTGGTAAACTTACTTTCTTCAGAGTTTATTCAGGGACTTTGAAATCAGGCTCATACATTTATAATGCTGTAAGCGAGAAGAAGGAAAGAATCGGAAGATTGCTTCAAATGCACGCAAATCATAGGGAAGAAATTGAAGAAGTTAAAGCAGGTGATATTGCTGCTGCTGTTGGACTTAAGCATACAAAAACCGGAGATACTTTGTGTTCGGAAGATGATCCGGTTTTAATGGAAAAAATTATTTTTCCTGAACCGGTTATACAAATTGCAATTGAACCTAAAACTAAAGCAGATCAGGATAAACTTTCTGAATCCTTAAACAGGTTATCTGATGAAGATCCGACTTTTAAAATAAATGTTGATGAAGAAACCGGACAGACTCTCATAAGCGGCATGGGTGAACTTCATCTTGAAATAATTGTTGACAGAATGAAAAGAGAATTTAAAGTTGAAGCAAATGTTGGAAAACCTCAGGTGGCTTATAGAGAAACAATAACACAAACTGTGAGCGCTGAAGGTAAGTTTATTAAACAGTCAGGTGGACGAGGAAAATATGGACACGTCTGGATTGAATTAGAGCCTAATGAGACTGGTAAAGGATATGAATTTGAAAATGGAATAGTTGGTGGAGTAGTTCCCAAAGAATATATTGCTCCTGTTTCGGCTGGAATTCAGGAAGCTATGAGAAATGGTGTAGTTGCAGGATTTCCTGTTGTAGATATTAAAGTAAAACTTTTTGATGGTTCATATCACGATGTTGATTCAGATGAGATATCATTTAAAATTGCTGGCTCAATAGCTTTTAAAGAAGGTGCAAGAAAGGCCAAACCGATACTTCTGAACCGATTATGGATGTTGAAGTTGTTACACCGGAGGAATATATGGGTGATGTAATGGGCGATTTAAATTCACGCCGAGGTAAAATTGAAGGATTCTCAGCGCGTAAAGATGCACAGGTTATTAAAGCCCGTGTACCTTTGGCGGAAATGTTCGGATATGCAACTATCCTTAGGTCAATGACACAGGGAAGGGCAATTTATACAATGCAGTTTGCAGTTTATCAAGAAGTTCCAAAATCAATTGCCGATGAAATTGCAGAAAAATCATTAGGTAAAAAAACAATATCAGTTTAACAAAGAAACAATTTTAAGGAAATAAATTTAAAGGAGAATTAGATGGCAAAAGAAAAATTTGACAGGAGTAAACCTCACGTTAACATAGGAACAATAGGTCACGTGGATCACGGAAAAACTACTTTAACAGCTGCCATCACAATGGCTCTTAATAAAAAGGGTCTGTCTGAAGTAAGAACATTTGATAGCATTGATAATGCCCCCGAAGAAAGAGAAAGAGGTATTACAATTGCAACAGCTCACGTTGAGTATTCAACTGAGAAAAGACATTATGCTCACGTTGACTGCCCTGGTCACGCCGATTATGTTAAGAACATGATCACTGGCGCAGCTCAGATGGATGGAGCTATTCTTGTTGTGGCTGCCACTGATGGTCCAATGCCTCAGACAAGAGAGCATATTCTTCTTGCACGTCAGGTTGGCGTTCCAAAAATTGTAGTTTTTATGAATAAAGTGGATATGGTTGATGATCCAGAACTATTAGATCTTGTTGAAGAAGAGTTAAGAGATCTTTTAACGTCATATGAATTTCCAGGTAAAGAAATACCGATTATCAGAGGCTCAGCATTAAAAGCTCTTGAAGCTGCTTCATCTGCTGATGTACCTGTTGATGACCCTCGCCTAAATTGTATATGGGAATTGATGGATGCCGTTGACAGCTATATTCCTATTCCCAAAAGAGATGTTGATAAACCTTTTATTATGCCGGTTGAAGATGTTTTCTCAATTACCGGAAGAGGAACTGTTGCTACAGGTAGAGTTGAGAGAGGCAGGTTAAAATTCAGGAAGAGTTGGAATTAATCGGTCTTGGAGTTCATAAGAAAACGGTTGTTACCGGTATTGAAATGTTTCGTAAAGAATTAGATTCAGCAATCGCCGGTGATAATGCAGGCATTCTTTTAAGAGGTGTGGATAAAAATGAAATTGAAAGAGGAATGGTTCTCGCAAAACCAGGATCTATCACACCTCATAAAAAATTTATGGGTGAAGTTTATATCCTTTCCAAAGAAGAAGGTGGAAGACATACTCCTTTCTTTAACGGGTACAGACCCCAGTATTATTTCAGAACAACAGATGTTACCGGTGTAGCAACACTTCCTTCCGGAACCGAGATGGTTATGCCGGGTGATAGAGTGATGTTAAATATTGAATTAATTTCTGAGATAGCGATGGAAGATGGTTTACGTTTTGCTATCCGTGAAGGCGGCAGAACTGTTGGAGCTGGAGTAGTTACAAAGATTATTGAATAGATATAATTAAAAAACAGCAAAGGGAGATTTAACTCCCTTTCTGTGTCTTAATATTAAGGAGTTATAAATTGCCCGGTCAGAAGATAAGAATAAAGTTAAAATCTTACGATCATATACTTATTGATAAATCTGCTGAAAAGATTATTAAAACTGTAAGAAGCACGGGAGCAGTTGTATCTGGTCCTATTCCATTACCAACCAGGCGCACTGTCTATACGGTTTTAAGGTCTCCGCATGTCGATAAGAAATCAAGAGAGCAGTTTGAGACCAGGGCTCATAAAAGAATAATAGATATACATAACTCAAATAATAAAACAGTTGATTCATTAAGTAAGCTGGATATTCCGGCTGGTGTTGATATAGAAATTAAGCTTTAAAAGGAAAAAAAATGTCCGGTTTAATCGGAAGAAAAATAGGTATGTCAAATGTTTTTAACAGTACGGGAGATCTTATTCCGGTCACTGTTATACAGGCTGGACCTTGTAAGGTTGTAAATGTCCGTACAAAAGATAAAGATGGATATGAAGCTCTTCAGCTTGGTTTTGGTGAGAAAAAAGAAAAAAAAGTTTCCAAACCTGTTTCAGGACAATTTAAAAAAAATAATTTAACTCCCAGCCTCATACTAAAAGAATTTAAATTTCCTTCTCCAATTGAATTTAAAATTGGTGACGAAGTTAAAGTTGATCTCTTCAAAGAGGGGGAGAATATAAAAGTTAGAGGTCTTAGCAAAGGCAAAGGGTTCCAGGGAGTTATGAGGAGACATAATTTTGGTGGAGTTGGTGGAACAACTCATGGACAAAGCGATAGACTTAGAGCCCCTGGATCCATAGGTGCAAGTTCATATCCATCCAGAGTGTTTAAAGGACAAAGGATGGCTGGAAGAACAGGTTATGAAAATGTAACAATTTCCAATTTAAAGGTTGTTAAAATTATTAATGAAGAAAATTTAATTTTAATAAAAGGTGCTGTTCCAGGAGCAATTAATTCAATAGTCGAATTGTTGAAGAAGTAAAATGAAATTAGATATTTATAATATAGATGGTAAAGCAAGCGGTAAAAAAATAGATTTACCGAAAGATATCTTTGGAATAGAACCAAACGATCATGCAATTTACCTCTCAGTAAAATCTTTTCTTGCCAACCAAAGACAGGGAACTCATAAATCTAAAGAAAGAGGTGAGGTAAGAGGAGGTGGCAAAAAGCCATGGAAACAAAAAGGAAGAGGCGGTGCAAGGGCGGGTACAAGCCGTTCTCCATTATGGTCTGGAGGCGGAAGAATTTTTGGTCCCCGTCCGAGGGATTATAGAATGGATTTGCCTAAAAAAGTTAAGAGACTTGCTCGCAGATCTGCTTTCAGCTATAAATTAAAAGATGAACAATTAATGATTGTGGATGATTTTAATTTTGAAAAGCCAAAGACTAAAGAATTTGTTGAGATGTTGAAAGCTTTAAATATATCAGGAAAAAAGATTCTTCTTTTAACAAATGGAAAAGTTGAAAATGTTTATAAGTCGGGAAGGAATATTTCCAAGGTAAAAATCCTTGAAGCCGATAAAGCATCAGCGTACGATATTCTAAACAACCAGATTTTAATTATGCAGAAAAGTGCAATTGATACAATTTCTAAATCGTTTGGTAATAAAGCTGCGGTGGAGGATTAATATGCATAACATTTTGGTAAGACCCTTAATAACCGAAAAGATGACTAATATTACCGCTGCACAGCCAGCTAAATTTGGATTTATTGTAAACCCAAGTGCAAATAAAATTGAAATAGCAAAAGCAATTGAGAGCAGGTTTAATGTTCATGTTATTGATGTTAAAACAATTAAACATCAGGGCAAAACTAAAACTCAATTCAGGAAAAGTGGAAGATTCGAAGGAAGAACTTCAAAATATAAAAAAGCTATTGTTACTCTTAAAGAAGGCGAAACAATAGAATTATTTGAACAAGTATAGTATTTAATAATGGCAATCAGAAAATTAAAACCGGTAACCCCAGGAACAAGATTCAGGTCTAATTCTTCATTTGATGAGATTACCAAAACCAAACCTGAGAAATCTTTAACCGTTGCTTTAAGAAAAAGTGGTGGCAGGAATAATCTTGGTAAATTGACCGCCCGGCATATTGGTGGTGGGCATAAAAAAAGATATCGTATTATCGATTTTAAAAGAGATAAATATAATGTCCCTGCTAAAGTCCATTCAATTGAATATGATCCTAACAGAACTTCAAGAATAGCATTGCTGTTTTATGCCGATGGAGAAAAAAGATATATACTTGCGCCGGAAGGATTAAAAGTTGGCGATAAAGTAATGTCTGGCAGCGGAAGTGAAATCAATGTCGGCAACTCTCTTCCTTTAAATGAAATGCCTCTTGGTAGTTTCGTTCATAATGTTGAATTAAAACCTGGCAAAGGCGGACAACTTGGAAGAACTGCTGGTGCCTCGTTACAGCTTATGGCTAAGGAGGGTTCTTATGCTCAGCTGAAATTACCTTCCGGAGAAGTGAGAATGATTAGATTGAATTGTAATGCAACTTATGGTGCAGTTGGAAATGCAGAACAGGAAAATATAAGTCTTGGTAAAGCTGGGAGAACAAGGTGGTTGGGTAAAAGACCGCACGTTCGTGGTGTTGCAATGAATCCTGTTGACCATCCCATGGGTGGCGGTGAAGGTAAAACTTCCGGCGGAGGACATCCTGTTTCACCATGGGGACAAAAAGCTAAAGGGCTTAAAACCAGGAAACATAAAAAAGCATCGAATAAGTTTATTATTAAACGTCGTAAAAAGTAAATAGGAATATATGCCGCGTTCAGTTAAAAAAGGACCTTTTGTTGATTTTAAGTTAGTGCAGAAAATTGCAAAACTTAATGAGACCAATCAGAAAAAAATAATTAAAACATGGTCTCGGGCTTCTACTATTATTCCGGATTTTGTTGGTCATACAATTGCAGTACACAATGGAAATAAAATGATTCCCGTTTACATAACTGAAAATATGGTTGGACATAAACTCGGTGAGTTTGCACCAACAAGAATTTTCCGTGCACACCCGGGTACTAAAGCTGAAAAAGCTTCAACGGTTAAAGGAACAGCATAAATGGAAGCAATTGCAAAACATAGATTTTTAGGTTCATCACCAAGAAAAATGAGATTGGTGATTGATTTGATTAGAGGAATGTCTGTCGATAGAGCTTTGGAAGTCCTTCATTTTTCCCCAAAGCATGCTTCAAAAGATGCTGAGAAAGTTTTAAGGTCTGCTGTGTCTAACCTGATGAACAGGGATGAAGCAACGAGAATGGAACCTGGTGATATTTTTGTTAAAGAAGCATTTGTTAACCAGGGACCTACTTTAAAAAGAATTTCACCGGCACCAATGGGTCGTGCATACAGAATCAGAAAAAGATCTTGTCATATAACAATTGTGGTTTCAACAAAAGCGTAGGAGGTTTATTGGGACAGAAAACAAACCCTATTGGGTTAAGAGTTGGTATCATCAGAGGATGGGATTCTAACTGGTATGAAAATAAAAGTTATGCCGGTAAACTAAAGGAAGATTACAAACTTAGAGCCTATATAAGAAACAGATTAAAAAAAGCAGGTATTTCCAGAATTGTTATTGACAGAACTTCAAAGAATATTATTCTTACAATTCATACTTCGAGACCCGGAGTTGTGATTGGAAAAAGTGGTAAAGAAATTACTCAGCTTGAGCAGGAGTTAAAAGAAATTACTGATAAAGATGTTAAAGTTCAGATAAATGAAATTAAAAGACCGGAACTTGATGCGTATCTTGTTGCAGAAAATATTGCAAGTCAGCTTGAAGGAAGAGTTTCTTTCAGAAGAGCGATGAAAATGGCAATTACTGCTGCAATGAGAATGGGTGCTGAAGGTATCAGAATTATGTGTGCAGGCAGGTTAGGCGGTGCTGAGATGGCAAGAACAGAACAATATAAAGAAGGAAGAATTCCACTACATACATTACGTGCCGATATTGATTACGCCCCCGGTAGAGCCGAAACAATCTATGGCTCAATTGGAATAAAAGTTTGGATTTGCCGCGGAGAAATTCTCGGTAAAAGAGTATCAGAATAAATTTTAGAAAGGCGAACTTAAAATGTTAATGCCCAAAAGGGTAAAGTACAGAAAAGCCCAGCGCGGAAGAAGAGCAGGAAAAGCTTACAGGGGTAGTTCTGTTGCTTTTGGAGATTATGGTTTAAAAGCTCTTGAACCGGCCTGGATTACGAGCAGGCAGATTGAAGCATGCAGAGTTGCTTTAACAAGAAAAATGAAAAGAGATGGTAAAGTTTTTATAAGGATTTTTCCTGACAAACCTGTTTCTAAAAAACCTCTTGAAACAAGAATGGGAAAAGGGAAGGGAGCTCCCGAGTTCTGGGTTGTTGTTATTAAGCCGGGAAGAATAATGTTTGAGGTTTCAGGAGTTTCAAAAGAACTTGCTTATGATGCCTTAGGTACTTGTTCTTATAAACTTCCTATTAAAACTAAAGTTGTCTCCAGACCTGATATTGCTTAAAAGGAATTGTTAAATGAAAATTCATGAAATAAGAGAAATGAAAGATGATGAGCTGGTTAAAAGAATTGACGAAGAAGAAAAAAACCTCGTCGATCTCAGGTTTTCTCATCAGCTTAAGCAATTAACAAATACTGCTAAATTAAAAATTGCTAAAAAAGATATTGCAAAAATGAGAACTATTCTGAAAGAAAGAGAATTGAAAAAAGTTAAAGCGGAAACTAAAGGCTGATAATGGAAGAACGAAATTTACGTAAAACAAGAATCGGGATTGTAACCAGCAACAAAATGGATAAAACAATTACTGTTGCTATTGAAAGAAGAGTTCCGCATCCGATCTATAAAAAATATTTTAAGAAAACAACTAAACTTATGGCGCATGATGAAAAGAAAGAATGCGGCATAGGTGACAAAGTAAAAATCATTGAAACCCGTCCTCTCAGTGCAAAAAAGAGATGGCGCTTAGTTGAAATTGTTGAGAAAGCCAAGTAGAAAGGTAACTATAGAATGATCCAGGAAGAAACAAATCTTGTTGTTGCCGATAATTCAGGAGCTAAAAGAGTTCGCTGTATAAGAGTGCTTGGCGGCAGTGATAGAAAATATGCAAGTATTGGAGATACAATTGTTGTATCCGTTAAAGCTGCTCTACCAAATGGTACAGTAAAAAAAGGTGAAGTTTCAAGAGCTGTAATTGTAAGAACAAAAAAAGAAATAAGAAGAAAAGATGGTTCTTATATTAGATTTGATGAGAATGCTGCTGTTCTAATTAACCAGCAGAATGAACCAAGAGGTACACGTATTTTTGGTCCGGTTGCAAGGGAATTAAGGGACAAGCAGTTTATGAAAATTGTTTCACTAGCACCTGAAGTTTTATAAGGCTTAATATGAAGATTAGAAAAAATGATAATGTAGTTGTAATAACCGGGAATGACAGAGGAAAATCCGGTAAAATACTTAAAGTTTTTCCATCTATTTCCAAAGTTATAATAGAGGGAATTAATTTGAGAAAAAGACATACTAAACCGAGTCAGAAGCAGCCGCAGGGTGGCATAATTGAAAAAGAATCCCCAATTCATGTTTCTAATGTTATGCTTATAGACCCAAAAACAAACGAGGCTACAAGGCTCGGAGCTAAAATTATCCTTGATGAAAAAACAGGAAAGAAGAAAAGCCAGCGTGTCAGCAAGGCTAGCGGAGAAATGGTCTAAACTAAAATTTATTGATGAGTAATGGCAGATAAAAAAATAAAAAAAGAAGATAGTCAGAAGAAGAAACCCGGGAAAAAAGAGGGTGGAGATTCTTCTTCCAAACAGGGAAAAGAAATTCGTGTACCTGTTCGTCTTCACAAGTTATATAAGCAGGATATTGCACCTGAGCTGTTAAAAAAATTCAGCTATAAAAGTATTATGCAGGTTCCCAAAATTCATAAAATTGTTGTGAATATGGGTGTTGGTGCTGCAGTTGCAGATCCTAAAATTCTTGAAGAAGCTGTAAGAGATCTCGAAGCAGTTACTGGACAAAAACCCAGTATCAGGAAAGCAAAGAAAGCAGTTTCTAATTTCAAGCTCCGCGAAGGTGTTAATATAGGTGCTATGGTTACTTTAAGAAAAGAAAGAATGTATGAGTTTCTTGACAGACTTGTGAATATAGCTTTACCAAGAGTTAGAGATTTCAGAGGTCTCTCAGATAAATCTTTTGATGGAAGAGGAAATTATACTTTAGGTGTGAAGGAGCAAATTATTTTTCCGGAAATAAATGTTGATAAAATTACCAAAGTGTTGGGAATGGATATTACTATCGTAACCACAGCTAAATCAGATAATGAAGCTTACGAGCTGCTCCAGGCATTCGGTATTCCTTTCAGAAGAAAAGAAATGAAAACAGCTTAAATAGAGGATTAAATGGCAAGAAAAAGTTTAATAGCTAGGGAAGAAAAAAGAAGGCGAACATTTGAAAAATATAAAAAGGTAAGGGAGGAGCTTAAAGCAAAAGGTGATTATGATGCTTTGCAAAAACTTCCCAGAAATGCTTCTCCTACGAGATTGCATAACAGATGTATGTTTACAGGAAGAGCTCGTGGTTTTTATAGAAAATTTGGCGTTTCAAGACTTGTTCTAAGAGAAATGGCATTAAAAGGCGAATTGCCTGGTGTAAAGAAGTCAAGTTGGTAAAGGAGATTTTTAATTTATGGCAGTAACTGACCCGATTGCAGATTTATTAACTCAAATAAGAAATGCTTCTAAAGCAAAAAAAATAAGAGTTGATATTCCTGCTTCCAGTATGAAAAAGAATCTGGCAGAGATTCTTAAACAGCAAAAGTTTATTAATGATTATTCTATAGTTGAAGATAACAAGCAGAATATAATTAGAATAGAATTAAAATATTCTAATGGACTTCCTGCTATTAACGGTTTAAAGAAAATTAGTAAACCCGGATTAAGAGTTTACAAGAAATCTACTAATCTGCCAAGAGTTCTAAATGGATTGGGTATTGCGGTTGTATCAACATCAAAAGGATTACTCACCGACAAAGATGCGAGAAGTCAGTCTATGGGTGGTGAAGTAGTTTGTTACATATGGTAATAGGAGAGAAATAAAGTGTCGCGAATAGGTAAAAAACCAATTGAAATAACAAAGGGTGTAACAATAACAAGAAACGGAAATTTTGTTAAAGTTAAAGGTCCTAAAGGAGAACTTGAAACACAATTCCATTCGAAAATGTCTATTGATGTTAAAGACAATGAAATAGTTGTTACACGTCCCGATGATTCAAAAGCGAATAAAGCTCTGCATGGTCTTACAAGAGCGTTATTACAGAATATGGTAAGCGGCGTTGTTACTCCTTACACAAAAACTCTTGATATTGTTGGCGTTGGATATAAAGCTGAATTAAAGGGAAAAAATCTTTTATTGAATATTGGTTATTCTCATCCGATTTATTTTATGCCTCCAGATGGAGTAACACTTCAAACTCCTGCACCAACTCAAATTGTTATTACAGGTATTGATAAACAAATGGTTGGTTTGGTTGCTGCAAAAATAAGATCTATTAGAAAACCTGAACCATATAAAGGTAAAGGCATTAAATATTCTGATGAACAAATACAAAGAAAAGCTGGCAAAACAGCTGGTAAATAATCTTTGGAGATAATTTGAGATGATTAAAAGAGAAAATAATAACAGGCTTCGTTCAAAAACAAGAATTAGAAAGAATGTTTTCGGTACACCCGAAAAACCAAGGTTATCAATATACCGCAGCCTGAATAATATTTATGGTCAGATAATTGACGATTCAAACGGAAAAACTTTAGCTTCTGCTTCATCATTATCTAAAGAAATAGCGGAAGATTTAAAAACGGCAAAAAGCAAATCTGCAAAAAGTAAACTTGTAGGAAATCTGGTTGCAAAGAAAGCATTAGAACAAAAAATTTCAACGGTTATATTCGACCGTAATGGGTATAGATATCATGGTCGGGTGCAGGCATTTGCTGAAGGAGCTCGCGAGGGAGGCTTGAAGTTTTAAATGCAAATTAAAATTTTTGCCGGATCGTCTAATGGTAGGACTACGCCCTTTGGAGGCGTCTGTAGAGGTTCGAATCCTCTTCCGGCAGCTTAAGCCGGTGTTGGTTTTTATATTTTATTAACAAAAAGAATTTTATGAAAGAAGAAACAAAGATTGTAAGAACTCAGGAAATTGAAAACCTGAAAGAAAAAGTCGTTCACATAAACCGTGTTGCAAAAGTTGTTAAAGGTGGAAGACGCTTCAGCTTTAATGCAATTGTTGTTGTTGGTAATGGAAATGGCATTGTTGGTGTAGGGCTTGGAAAAGCTAACGAGGTTACTGATGCAATATCAAAAGGTATTGATGATGCAAAAAAGAATCTTGTTCAGGTTTCGGTTATTAAAGGAACTATTGCTCATCCTATTATTGGAAAGTATGGTGCTGGAAAAGTTTTACTTAAACCAGCAACTCCAGGCACGGGATTAATCGCCGGCGGAGGTGTCAGAGCAATTCTTGAAGCAGCAGGAGTTCAGGATATTCTTACAAAATCTCTTGGCTCAAGTAATCCTCATAATCAGGTTAAAGCAACTCTTGATGGTTTACTAAAGCAGATTGACGCAAGAAAGATGGCTCGTAAAAGAAGTATGACAATAACAGAGTTATTCAGCGTCTGATTGGAGAGAAATAATGAAGAAGATAAAATTAAAACAAATTAGAAGTATAATTGACAGGCCTGAACCACAGAAGCGGACAATTGAAGCTCTGGGATTGGGAAGACCTAATTGGGAAAAAATTCATAACGATACTCCGCAGATAAGAGGAATGATAAATAAAATTCCTCATCTTGTTGAAGTAAGTGAATATAAACCCACGGGTGACGAGAAGGAAGTTGTTAAAGTTGTCCGTAAGAAAAAAACATCAGATGAAAAAACTACTTCGAAGACAAAAAAGACTGAGACTAAAACAAAAATAGAAGCTAAGAGTTAATAATGGATATTTTAAGTAATCTTAAATACGCTCCCGGATCAATTAAAAAAGGGAAAAGAATTGCCCGTGGTGAAGGCTCAGGTCATGGCGGAACAGCTACAAGAGGTATGAATGGTCAGCTTTCGAGATCTGGAGCTAAGAAAAGAATTTGGTTTGAAGGTGGACAAATGCCTTTGCAGAGAAGAGTACCCAAGTTTGGGTTTACAAATATTTTTAAAAAAGAATTCCAGGTAGTAAATCTTTTTAATCTGCAAAAATTATTTGATGAAAAAAAATTTACTGATGTTGTTCTAAATGCTGAAAACCTCAAAAAACTTGGTTTAATAAAAAGTTCAAAAAAGCCTATTAAAATTTTGGGCAATGGGGAACTAAAAGTTAAAATTGAACTTGAGGTAAATGCATTTAGTAACTCAGCCAGGGAAAAAATAGAAGCCGCAGGCGGTTCAATTAAAAAAATATAATTCCGGAATTTAATGGCAACATTTACTGACACTTTCAGAAACATTTTTAAAATACACGAACTTCGGCAAAGAATTTTATATACTTTAGCTCTTTTATTTATTGTTCGATTAGGATCTCATCTCACTCTTCCTGGAGTCGATGCAGTCCTTTTAACAAAGAGTATGCAGAACCAGTCGACCAATAATCTTTTCGGTTTATACGATTTGTTTGTTGGTGGCGCTTTCTCAAATGCAGCTATCTTTGCTTTAGGCATAATGCCTTACATTTCTGCTTCTATAATTCTTCAGTTGATGGGCGCAGTAGTTCCATACTTCCAGAAATTGCAGCAGGAAGGTGAGGAAGGCAGAAAGAAAATTACCCAGCTTACAAGGTATGGAACAGTACTTATCTCTGCTTTACAAGCTTGGGGAGTAACAGTAAGGTTACTCAACATACATGTTCAGGGTATGCCAATTGTTCCGGCACCGGTACAAGGTTTTTCCTGGGTTCTTTCAACAATAATTATTCTTACTGCCGGTACTATTTTTATGATGTGGATGGGTGAACAGATAACTGAAAAAGGAATTGGAAACGGAATATCCTTAATAATTTTTATCGGTATTATAGCTCGTTTTCCTTTTGCAGTTCTAGATGAATACCGGCTTATTGATTCCGGACAGAGAAGCCTGATAATTGAATTAGTTATTGTGGCTTTTATGTTTTTTATTATTGCTGGTGTTGTTCTTGTTACTCAGGGAACGCGAAGAATCCCCGTACAGTATGCAAAAAGAGTTGTTGGAAGAAAAATTTATGGTGGAGTAACTCAGTATATTCCTTTAAGAGTTAATACTGCCGGCGTTATGCCCATAATATTTGCACAATCTATTATGTTTATTCCTAATACTATTCTTTCATTTTTTCCTGATAATGAATTTTTGCAGACAATCGCTACATATTTTGATTATACATCACCTGTATACTCGGTTATATATGCTTTAATGATTGTGTTCTTTACTTATTTCTATACAGCAATAGCTTTTAACCCAAAAGATGTTGCAGATAATATGAAAAAGCAGGGCGGGTTTATTCCCGGGATAAGACCAGGTAAACAGACATCTGAATTTATTGATAATATATTAACAAAAATTACGCTACCGGGTTCCATCTTCCTTGCAATAGTTGCAATTCTTCCCGCATTTGTTCGTGCCTGGGGAGTTTCCAGGCAGTTCGGTCAGTTTTTTGGTGGAACAAGTTTATTAATTATTGTTGGTGTTGCATTAGATACTTTACAACAAATTGAATCTCATCTTTTGATGAGACATTATGATGGATTTATGAAATCAGGTAAGCTTAGAGGACGCAGATAGCGTGCTTTTTAATTGTGATTTATATTAAGACAAAAAAAGAAATAGACTTAATAAGAGAAAGTTGTAAGATTGTTGCCGAAACGTTGCAGTTGCTTAAAGCCAATGTTAAACCTGGAATAACAACTTTAGAGCTTGATAAAATAGCTGAAGACTATATACTAAGTAATAATGCAAAGGCAGCTTTTAAAGGTTATTCACAGGGTGGTTCTATCAGTTTCCCGGGATCTATTTGTTCTTCCATTGATGATGCAGTTGTGCATGGAATTCCCGGACAAAGAGTTCTTAATAATGGTGAAATAATTTCTCTTGATGTAGGTGTTTATAAAAATGGCTACTTTGGAGATGCGGCATTAACAGTACCTGTTGGTTCTATCAGTAATGAAAAACAGAACCTTCTTGATGTTACTGAAAGATCATTATATATAGGAATTGAAGAAGCTAAGGAAAATAACAGGCTTCATGATATTTCAGGAACCATTCAGGAATATGTTGAAGAAAATGGTTTTTCTGTTGTAAGAGAGCTTTGCGGGCACGGTGTAGGAAAATATTTACACGAAGAACCGTCAATTCCTAACTTTGGAAAAAAAGGTACCGGAGTTAAATTGAGAAACGGGATGACTCTTGCAATTGAACCAATGGTTAATCTTGGTAAAAGTAAAGTGCATACCGGAGAAGATGGCTGGACAGTTTTAACGTCTGATGGCTCTCCATCTGCACATTTTGAACACACGATTTTAATTTCAAACGGTAAACCTGAAATTCTTACAGTTGTATAAATGGCAAAGCAAGGTCCTATAAAAGTTGATGGAATTATTACTGAAACTTTACCAAATGCTAATTTTAAAGTTAAGCTGGATAATGGACACGAAATACTTGCTCATATTTCCGGTAAGATGAGAATGCACTTTATTAAAATTCTGGTTGGTGATAAAGTTTCAGTTGAATTATCTCCCTATGATCTTTCAAAAGGGAGAATAACTTATAGATATAAATAGCGGAGCGTAAATGAAAGTCAGAGCTTCAGTAAAAAAAATATGTGAAAATTGTAAAATAATAAAACGTAAAGGCGTTGTTAGAGTTATTTGTAAAAACAAAAAACATAAACAGCGTCAGGGTTAATAAAGTAAGGAGTATCTAAGTGGCTCGTATTTCCGGTGTTGATTTACCAAAAAATAAACAGGTTCTCTTTGGTCTTCAATATATTTTTGGAATTGGAAAAACTCTTTCTGCCGAAATTCTTGATAAAGCTAAAGTTGATCCAAAGAAAAAAGTTTCTGACCTGAATGATGAGGAAGTTGCTCAAATCAGAGCAGCTATCCAGGCTGATTATAAAGTTGAAGGTGCGCTTCGTTCTGAAGTACAACAGAACATAAAAAGATTAATGGATATAGGTTCTTATCGTGGCATCAGGCATAGAAGAGGTTTGCCGGCAAGAGGACAAAGGACACGTACAAATTCCAGGACGAGAAAAGGTAAACGGAAAACAGTTGCCGGTAAGAAAAAAGTTCCTACTAAAAAATAATTAAAACCAAGGAGTATTAATTGGCTAAAGCAACAGCAGCAAAAAAGGTAAAGAAGAAAACTCACGTTGATGCGAATGGAATAGCCCATATTAAAGCAACATTTAATAACGTGATTGTAACGATAACAGATATTTATGGAAATACAATTGCATGGTCATCTGCAGGAAAAAATGGGTTTAAAGGTTCGAGAAAAAATACACCGTTTGCCTCTCAGGTTTCTGCAGAAGCCGCAGCTAAAGAAGCTTATGACCTTGGAATGAGAAGAGTGGAAGTTTTTGTTAAGGGTCCCGGTTCTGGAAGAGAAGCTGCTATAAGAGCACTGCACACTGCTGGTTTGGAGGTTTCTTCAATCCGAGACGTTACTCCTATTCCCCATAACGGATGCAGACCACCAAAACGAAGAAGAGTTTAATTTATAATTGGAGATAATTGAGAATGGGTAGATACACTGGTCCAAAATATAAACTGAGCAGAAGAGAAAAACAGGATTTATTCGGAAGTCCAAAATCTCTAATGGGAAAAAGTCCGCTGGAAAATAAAAATTATCCTCCCGGAGAACATGGACAATCAAGGCGCCAGAAAATATCAGAGTATGGTGTTCAGTTAAGAGAGAAACAGAAGATTAAAAGAATTTATGGATTATATGAAAAACAATTCAGAAATCTTTTTGAAAGGGCAAACAGGCAAAAGGGAATAACTGGTGATAATCTTGTAAAATTGCTTGAGAGAAGACTTGATAATGTATTGTATCGTTTAGGTCTTGCACCAACCAGAATTGCAGCCCGACAATTGGTAAGCCATAGACATGTAATGGTGAATGAAAAGCTTGTTAACATTCCTTCTTATAATGTTAATCCGGGTGATATAATCCGCATCAGGGAAAAAAGCAAGAAAATGGATATTATTCATAATTCACTTAAAAGAGTAAGAGATAATCAGTTTTCCTGGCTTACTATTGATAAAGCTTCATTAAGCGGTACTTTCGTTCAGGTTCCTGAAAGATCTGAAGTTCCTCTTAATGCAAATGAACAACTTGTTGTTGAGCTTTATTCTAAATAAACAATTTTTTTTGATTAAAAAATCGTAGAGGATTAATAAATGAGTTTATCATATTTAAAGATGCCGGAAACTGTCGTACTTGATGAATCATCATATACGAATACTTTCGGTAGGTTTTGGCTGCAGCCGCTTGAAAGAGGTTATGGTGTCACTTTAGGTAATTCGATTAGAAGAGTATTAATTTCCTCATTACCTGGAGCTGCTATTACTTCTGTAAAATTCAGCGGCATATTACATGAGTTTACTACTATTGAAGGTATTGTTGAAGATGTTTCAGAAATAATTCTTAATCTTAAACAGGTTAGAATGAAGCTGCTGAATAAAAAGCCGAATAAAATTGATCTTTCATTTACCGGTCAGGGTGAATGGACTGCTTCCGACATTCAGAAAGCCAGTAATGAAATAGAAATTCTGAATCCTGATCTTCATATTGCAACACTGAACAAAAATGTTAAGCTTGATGTTGAAATTCGTGTTGGTAAAGGAGTAGGATATATTCCAGCTTCTGAGAATGTTTCTCCCGAACAGTCTATTGGAGTAATTCCAATTGATTCGATATTCACTCCGATCAAAAATGTAAAATATGATGTTGAGAATGTTAGAATTGGAGATAAAGCTGATTATGAAAAACTGACGATTGAAATTACAACTGATGGATCAATAACTCCTGATGATTCATTAACACAGGCCGCAAAAATTTTAAGGGAACATGTTCAGCTGTTTATTAATTTTGATATTGAACAGGAAGAAGAGCAGGCTGCTGCTCCAAAGGATACTGAAACCGATAGGATCAGGAAAATTCTTTTAACACCTGTTGATGATCTTGAGCTAAGTGTAAGATCTCATAACTGCCTTAAAGCAGCAAATATTAAAAACCTTGCTGAACTTGTTAGAAAAGATGAACAGGAAATGTTAAAATTCAGAAACTTCGGAAGAAAATCTCTTTCAGAACTTATGGAAATTGTTGAAACTCTTGGTCTTGAGTTCGGAATGGATGTAGAAAAATATCTGAAGGAAGAAACAGAAACAACTTAATCTTAACCGGGATAAATAATGCGACACAGAGTCAGAGGAAGAAAACTTAACAGAACAGAAAGTCATCGTAAAGCTTTATTAAAAGCGCTGGCTATTTCTCTTTTTAAGCATAAAAGAATACGAACAACATTGGCAAAGGCAAAAGAAGCAAGATCTTTTGCTGAAATACTAATTACAAAAGCGAGAAGAAATAATCTTCATTCCCGGAGACAGGTGATAAGCGCTATAAATGATAAAAGTGCCACTAATGAATTGTTTGGTGATATCCTTCAAAAAGTTGGTGATAGACCTGGTGGTTATACAAGAGTTGTAAAACTTGGAAACCGTAAAGGTGATGCTGCCGATATGGCGATTCTTGAGCTTGTTGATTACAATGAAGTGATGAAAGCTAAAGAGGAAGAGAAAAAAGAAAAGAAAGAAGTTAAAAAAACTAAAAAGAAAGAAAAAGGAGAAGAAGAATCTCCTGACGTAGAGGATGCTAAAGTTGTTGAGGAAGAAACCTCCGAAGAAAAGCCTAAGAAGAAAGTTAAAAAGAAAAAAGAAGAAGAAACTTCAGAAGAAAAACCTAAAAAGAAAGCAGCCAAAAAGAAGAAAGAAGAAAAAAGTTCTGAAGAAAAACCTAAAAAGAAAGAATCTAAAAAGAAAAAGAAATAATTCATTTTAACATTGATTTTAAATCCCCGTTTTTCGGGGATTTTTTGTTTTAAATTCTTTGTAACTAAATAATTTGTATTATTCCTTATGTTTGAAAAACAAATATTCATAAAATCTGTTCATGATTTAAAAGATATTCCTGACCTTAGACTTCCGGAAGTAATTCTATGCGGAAGATCCAATGTAGGCAAATCTTCCTTTATTAATTCATTCTTTAACCGGAAGGATCTTGCAAAAATCAGTTCAACACCTGGTAAAACAAGATCTCTGAATTATTATCTTATTGATGATAGATTCTATATTGTTGACTTGCCGGGTTATGGTTATGCAAAAGCAAGCAATGAAGAAAGAGTGAAATGGGGAAAACTTGTCAGTCAGTACGTAAACATATCTGGAAATATAATAGCAGCAATTCATTTTATAGACAGCAGACACAAACCAACAGAACTCGACCACCAGCTAAACGCTCTTCTTAAAAATAATAACCTTGCCTATTTTATTATATTGACCAAAGCAGATAAACTAAAACAATCCGAAATAAATCCTTCAAAAAAAAATGTAGTAGATGCTTTTCCTGAAGTAAAATTTGGAGAGAATCTGTTTATCTATTCATCATTAAAAAAAACGGGGAAGAAGGAAATTATGAAAAAATTAAGCAGCCTTACCTATTAATTTTTCTCTGTGTTAGGGTTCAATGAAGCTGAATCTGTTTGATATTCGCCTCCAGTAGATATATATTTGCCTTTGTTATATAAACAACTCAATATTTTTCTTCTTTAGATGGACCGCAGACAAAAAAAAAGATTATTAATTTTCTCGCTTGTTCCAATTCTTGCTTTAATATTATTTTTATCCGATGATACAGTAATAAGAATAATTACCATCTCTCTTATCGTTATTTATTTTGCTTTCATTATTTTTTTGAGAGATTCATTAAAATTCGGGAAGGATTACATCTCAGACTATGATGAGGTGGAGGAAATAGAAGGTGATTTATACCAGAGTGATGATTTTATTCCTGCCGGTTTTGATGAATCTTTTAAAATTGTTTCAAAAAATACAGATGTTGAAATAATTACATCGGAAACTTATGGACCAGATTTTAAAACGCCTAAAACAACTGTAAAACCTCCCGATCTTAAAGAAAAATTTGAAGAGATAGCAAATGAAAAAATTCCGGATGAAATGGGGCACGATGCCCAGTTTACTTTTGTCCTGGAAAAAATTCTTACAGTAATTAAAGAAGCTTTTAACGCGCACACTGCTGTTTTCTTCTGGTATAATAAACAAAAAGAAAAATTATCAGTTGAAAAATTTGTATCTAATTCTGTAGAAATATCCAGAAGAAAATTTGATCTTGAAGATGATATATTAAGTAAAATGATTCAGAAAGGTGAACCCGAATTATTGAGCGATATTTCACCGGCAGCTGAAGGTGACGTTATAAGATATTATAATTCGCCCCAGGGGATTAGAAGCTTTGTTGGCGTTCCTCTTTTTTATGAGAAGCAGCTTATAGCAATTATTGCAATGGATTCCAAAGTTTCAGATGCTTTCGGAATAGAAACTATTTACGCAATGGGAAGATTTGTACGCGTTATTACAATGGTCATATCCATTTTTGAAGAAAAACATTCCGACAATATTTCACAGCAAAGATTAAAAGGAATTTTAAGCCTGATAAGCCCTGAATATAAATTTGAAAGTGAACAGGATTTAGGTACCGCTCTTCAGAATTCTGTTAATCTGTTAATTCCCTGGGATGCATTTGCCTTTGTATATTATAAACCTGTTGATCAGAAATTTAGAACTCAAAAAATTATTAATAACACCTCACTAAAATATGTTGGTGAAGGACTTGATGTCGATTTAGGCGGAACCTTAGTTGGCAAAACTATTACAACCGGCATCCCGGTTAAAATTGATGACACTTCACTGGCACAATATGTTAGATTTTCTAAAGTTGAAGATGTGAGCTTCGACGGTTCATTTATTTCTATTCCGCTTGTTCATCTTCATCAGAATTATGGAGTTCTTTGTTTCGAAAGCCTTAAAAAAAATGCTTACACAAATAATGACATACAGTTTTTGAAAAATGCAGCAAATATTCTTGCCTTTGTAATACATGCTCATTCAACCCAGTCTTTACTTAAAAATTATATTTCTATAGATATCGAAACAAAAGCACTTAATTCCCATACGTTTAAAGAGAGAATGGCATCTGATCTTATTAAAGCTAAACAGCTGGATATTACCGGAGCTCTTGCTTTAGTACGTATAGATGATTTCCTTGAACAGGAATCTCTTTTTGATGATAATCCACTGCCTAAAGTGCTCAAATCTGTATCCGAAACAATCCTTCAGGAAATGACCCCGCTTAATCTTTTTGGTCGGCTTGATGATAAAGTATTTGGAGTTTTCTTTTTCAATGCAACTCCAAAAGATGTTTTTGTTTGGGCAGAAAAACTCCGCATAAAAATAGCCCGCAAACCAATTGCTGTAGTAACAAAACAAACTACATATACTGTCTCAATTGGTGTGGCTTCAAGCCATAATAAGACTGATATTGAAGAAGTAATTTACAATGCTGATCTTGCTTTAAAGAAAGCTCTGGAAAGAGGCGGTAATACTGTTCGGAATATCAATTAAAAATTATAAATTAAAAATGATAAACTATAACTTAAATTTTTAATCTTTAATTTGTCATTTTTAATTGCTTATGAACAATTTCTTTATAATAATTCTTGATGGAGTTGGAATAGGTGAGCTACCGGATTCCCATAAATATGGTGATGAAGGAAGCAATACTCTGGTTAATATTTCAAAGGCTGTCAACGGATTAAACCTTCCTAACCTTGCAAAACTTGGATTAGGAAATATTAATGAAATTAAAGGTGTTTTGCCTGTTTCAAACCCTCTTGCATCATTTGGAAAAATGAAAGAAATCTCCAAAGGAAAAGACTCAACAACTGGTCATTGGGAAATGGCAGGGTTATATATTGATATAGATTTTTCCTATTTCCCCAATGGATTCCCTGAAAATATTATTTCAAAATTTTTAAAAGAAACCGGATGCAAAAGTTTGCTGGGAAATAAAGCTGCTTCTGGAACAGAGATAATTATGGAGCTCGGGGATAAGCATGTTGAAACAGGATTCCCGATTGTTTACACTTCTGCTGATTCTGTTTTTCAGATTGCAGCTCACGAAGATGTTATTCCCCTTAATAAGCTGTATGAGATTTGTGAAATTACTAGAAGTAAAGTTTTGGTAAGTCCCATAAATATTGGCAGAGTAATTGCAAGACCTTTCATTGGAAAAAAAGGTAATTATTCCAGAACAGTGAACCGAAAAGATTTTTCAATTGATCCTCCCGAAAAAACAATTCTCGATATTTTATCTGAGAATAAAATTACGACAATTGCTGTTGGAAAAGTAAATGATCTTTTTAATTATAAAGGCATAGCCATCTGTGAAAAAACAAAGTCTAATGATGAAGGATCTAAAAAACTGTTAGAGTATTCAAAAAAAGTTAACAGCTCATTTATATTTGCAAATCTGGTGGATTTTGATGTTTATTACGGACATAGGAATGACCCCGAGGGTTTTGCAATTGCTTTAAAGGAATTTGATAATTTTATTCCATCACTTGTTGATAGTGTTGATGAGACAGATGCTGTGGTTATATCGGCAGATCATGGTAATGATCCTACAACTCCAAGCACTGATCATAGCAGGGAGTATGTACCGTTATTATTTTATAGAAAGAACAGAAGTGGAAAAAACCTGGGAATAAGAGAAACTTTTTCCGATGTTGCAAAAACCGCTGCCGATTTTTTTCATGTACAGAATTCACTTAGAGGTGAAAGTTTTTTATAACATTGATAATAATTTTTTGTAAAACTATATTATAACCCGTTTATAAAGTATATTCACTCAGATTGGAGAGCGATGATTTTAGGTAAAATAATTGGGACTGTTTGGTCAACAAAGAAAGATGAAAATCTTGTTGGTGCAAAGTTCCTCATTGTAAGGCAGCTTGATCTTAAATTAAAAGAAAAAGATAATTTTGTTGTTGCAGTTGATAGTGTTGGTGCCGGTGAAGGGGAAATTGTTCTCGTGGCAACCGGCAGTTCAGCAAGGCAAACAGAGTTTACAAAAAATAAACCTGTTGATGCTGTTATTATGGCTATAGTGGATAAACTGGATGTTCCGCTGAAAAAGTATTTGGAGGAGATGGAGAAATAACCGGATTAATATTCTCAACAGTAAATCAAATAATAAAAGATAAAAATTGTTTCTCGGAAAAGTAATAGGAAATGTTTGGGCTACTCAAAAGTATGAAGCGCTTCAGGCATTTAAATTAATGCTTGTGCAACCCATTAACGGGGAAGAAGAAAATATTGGAGAACCAATTGTAGCAGTTGATACTGTTGGAGCTGGCCCCGGTGAAACAATTTATTATATTACTGCATCGGAAGCAGTTATTCCGCTTCCGGTTGATATGGCTCCGGTTGATGCATCAATTGTTGGCATTGTAGATACGATAAACCTGAAATCATAGAGTGAGGAATAAACGGTGAGGATTATAAAGCAATTTACTAATCGTGAAAGCCAGTCTTTAGATAAATACCTGCAGGAAATTGGTAAGGTTGAGCTGCTTAAACCTGAGCAGGAAATTGAACTGGCAATCGGAATAAAAAAGGGTGATCAAAAATCTCTCGAAATTCTTACTAAAGCTAATTTAAGATTTGTTGTCAGCGTTGCAAAGCAGTATCAGAACCAGGGTTTGTCTCTCGGGGACTTAATCAACGAAGGAAACCTTGGCTTAATAAAAGCAGCAAAGAGATTTGATGAAACAAGAGGTTTCAAATTTATTTCCTATGCGGTATGGTGGATACGTCAGTCAATTCTCCAGGCACTTGCAGAACAATCAAGAATAGTTAGACTTCCTCTTAACCGGGTTGGTGCATTAAATAAAATTGGCAAAGCATACAGCAATCTTGAGCAGGAATTCGAAAGAGAACCTAATGCATCAGAGCTGGCACAGGAACTGGATATGGATGTTGGTGAAGTCTCAGATGCTTTAAGAATTTCCGGGCGCCATCTTTCAATGGATGCCCCATTTTCTCAGGGAGAAGAAAACAGGTTACTTGATGTTATTGAAAATGATCAGCAGCCATCCCCAGATTATATGCTGATGAATGAATCATTAAAAACTGAAATTGAAAGAGCCTTATCCACTCTTACAGAAAGAGAAGCTGAAGTCATTAAATTATACTTTGGGTTAAATACAGACCACTCAATGACTCTTGAAGAAATAGGTGAAAGATTTAATTTAACAAGAGAACGCGTAAGGCAAATAAAAGAAAAAGCTATCAGGCGGTTGCGCCATGCTTCCAGAAGCAAGAATTTAAAATATTATCTGGGTTAAATTTGAATTTTTGTAAACGGAAAACTACATTTCTGTTTTTTATTCTTTACGGAATAATTATTATTACCGGCTGTTCATCTTCATCAAACACAATCCGCTATGGTTCCAATAATGACGATAAAAATGAAAAAAAAGATCATGTCCGTTATGGGCAAAATGAAAAAAGAGATGAGAATATTATTACAACGGATAATGAGGAAAATGACCCCGATGAAACTCCTGATGATTTGATGTCTGTAGATGTTTCAATGCTCAAAGGAAAATTTTCTTCAATGGAAAATAGCTCTGGGCGTTCAAATATAAATACCACGTTGAAAGAAACTATGCTTATGGAAATTATTAAGTACATGAACACGCCATATAAATTTGGCGGTAATTCAATAGATGGTATTGATTGTTCGGCCTTTACACAAACCGTTTACAATAGCTGCTCTTTAAAAATCCCAAGAAGTGCGAAGGAACAATTTGCTCAGGGTACTATTGTAGAGAAAAAAGATGATTTAAAATTCGGTGATCTTGTTTTTTTTAATACCAGGAAAAATGTTAAACCAGGACATGTTGGAATTTATATTGGCGACAACCTTTTTGTTCATGCAAGTAAGAAAGGTGTAATTGTGACTCCGCTTAGTCACGATTATTATGATAAAAGATACATGGGTGGAAGAAGGATTGATGATTCCCTCGCATTTCAATAAGCGTTTACAAAATCTTTTCATTTAACATTTTAATTTCCTTATTGTTTTTTAAATTGTTATAGAAAAAACTTGTTTTTTAATGCATAATAAGTCATCTGTACAAGAGAGCCAGGAAATAAGGAAAGAGCTTACAACTATTCTCGTAGTTATAATATTGTTTTCGGTTGGTCTAATCTTTAATGAGGAGCTGCATAAAACTCATTTCCCGCTTGGCGAATATTTAATCCTTATTCCTGCTTACCTGTTAAGCGGGTGGGGAGTTCTTTCCAAAGCTATTAAGAATTTATTCCGCGGAAAAGTTTTTGACGAAAACTTCCTGATGTCAGTTGCTACACTCGGTGCAATTGCAATTGGGGCATTATCAGAAGCCGTTGCTGTTATGTTATTCTATAATATAGGGGAATTCATGCAGGGATTGTCGCTTAAACGTTCCCGTAGATCAATTAAAAAACTGCTTGAGATAAGACCTGATTATGCTAACCTAAAAATAGGGAATGAGATTAAAATTGTTTCGCCTGAAGATGTAAAACTTGATGATGAAATATTAATTAAACCGGGGGAAAAAATCCCGGTTGATGGTAAAGTTATTGAAGGTTCTTCATTTGTTGATACTTTTCCTTTGACAGGAGAACCCGTTCCCAAATCTGCAAAAGTGGATGATACCGTTTTAGCAGGAATGATAAATAAGTCAGGAGTAATTACAATAAAAGTAATAAAGCTCTTTGGAGAATCTTCAATATCAAAAATACTTAGTCTTGTTGAAAATGCATCTAAGAAAAAAGCCAAAGCAGAAAAATTTATTTCTAAATTTGCTTCATTATATACGCCGGTTGTAGTTGGAATAGCTTTATTCATTGCATTTCTCCCGCCACTATTGTTTTCTGCGCAGTTATATTCAGAATGGATTTACAGAGCTTTGGTTATACTTGTTATATCCTGTCCCTGTGCATTAGTTATAAGTATTCCGTTAGGTTATTTTGGTGGAATTGGCGGTGCATCAAGGAGAGGAATTCTTGTTAAAGGTTCTAACTTTCTTGATGTATTAACTGAAATAAAAACAGTTGTATTTGATAAAACAGGTACATTGACAAAAGGTGTTTTTAAAGTAACAGAAGTTGTTGATACAGATGGATTGAGTAAAGATAAAATACTTTATTACGCAGCGGCAGCAGAGTCGCATTCTACCCATCCTATTGCTGTAGCAATAAGAGAATCTTATGGTAAGAATACCGAAACCTCATCTTTCATAAATGTAGAAGAGATTGCAGGGTATGGTATTAAAGCAAAAGTGGATAATAAAAATATTATGGTTGGAAATGACAGGATGCTTCATTTTCAAAATATCCGGCATAGCAATATTAATTGCGGTATCGAAGGAACTGTGGTTCATGTTGCAGTAGATAATAATTATGCAGGCTACATTAAAATTTCTGATGAAGTAAAAGATGACTCAGCAATTGCAGTTAAGCAATTGAAACAAATGGGAATTGAAGAAGTGATTATGCTTACAGGAGATAATAAATTCTCTGCTGAAATAATTGCAAAAAAGATTGGAATATCTAATGTTTATTCTGAGTTATTACCTGAAGACAAAGTGATTTTGCTTGAAAAAATTATGGACAAATCTTCTGGTAATAAAAAGGTTGCTTTTGTTGGAGATGGAATTAACGACGCACCGGTTATTATGAGAGCCGATGTTGGAATTGCAATGGGTGGCTTAGGTTCCGATGCAGCAGTTGAAGCAGCGGATATTGTTTTAATGGAAGATCATCCTTCTAAAGTTGCAGAAGCAATAAAGATTGCAAGAAAAACAAGAACTATTGTATGGCAGAATATTTTATTTGCTCTGGGCATTAAAGCCTTTTTCATTACTCTTGGCAGTGTTGGACTTGCATCTATGTGGGAGGCTGTTTTTGCAGATATGGGTGTGGCTTTAATAGCTATTGCAAATGCAACAAGAATTTTAAGAAGCTAAATCCTAAAACTTTTTATTTGTCATCCTATCGGCGTAGTTTCTTTCTGATTATGTTTTTTTCCAAGATTTGATTCCTGCCGAGACAGGTAGAAATTTTTTTTTATCATCCTCTTGGGGATGAAATGTTGGTAGGATAGGAAATAAAAGAGAAAATTATCACTCCTTTAGGAGTGAGATATTTAGAATTGATTTATTTCTTATTGGCATATTCATTTGCTATTCCAAATGTTGTGGAGTTTTATGGAATTAGAAAAACCATCCTTTAAATTTTATTTCTTTTCTCGAATAAATTTTTCCCGATTATTATAATTTTCATTTTGTTTTCATTTTTAATTATTATTTAGCCTCAATTGAAAGAATAAAGTTTAAATGAGAGTATTAATAATAGAAGATGATAAAAAAATTGCAGCAGGGATTAAAAAAGGATTAGTATCCGAAAGTTTTGCTGTTGATTTAGCAAGAGATGGATTAGCGGGAGAGGCTCTTGCAAAAATTAACGAGTATGATGTAATAATTCTAGATATAATGCTGCCCAGACAGGATGGTATAGAAACTTGTATGAACCTTAGGAAAAGCGGGATCAGAATACCGATTTTAATGCTTACAGCACTCGATGATGTTTTGGATAAAATAAAAGGACTGAATAGTGGAGCAGATGATTACCTTGCAAAACCTTTTCATTTTGGTGAGTTGATAGCCCGCATAAGAGCTATTATTAGGAGAAATTCGGAAGTAAAAACTTCCAGGATTTCTCTGTATGGAATTGAATTGGATCTCAATACTCACCTTGCTTACCGGGAAGGAAAAGAGATAAAGCTTTCTTCAAAGGAGTTTGGGCTGCTTGAATTATTTATGATGAATCCTGATAAAATATTATCTAGAGAAAGAATTTCAGAACATTTGTGGGATATGAATTTTGATCCGAGAAGCAATGTTATCGAATCATTTATAAAATTTTTACGCCAAAAGATTGATAAGGATTTTAATCATCCCCTTATTCATACAATCCGCGGGGCGGGATATATTTTTTCGCAGAGGGAATATTAAATGTTTTCAATAAAATTTAAAATTATTCTCTCTTATACTATTCTCTTCGGAATATTACTTACAATATTTGTCGTAATTATTTATCAAAGCGTAAAGCAAAACGATTTAAGCAGACTTGATGCAAATCTTAACAGCTATTCAAATATTCTTCAGACGGAGATTGAAGAGGAATTAAATGAAGATTATTTTCTGAACCCTGACGAGATTAAATCAATTCCATCGCAAGGGATGTATGATGTCAGAGTTCAGGTTTTTGATAAAAGAAAAGGAAAAATTTTTTCAGATTCGATTTTGACAGAAGATAATAGCTTTGATAAAGAAATGAATTTTATAAAAGTCAACATTTATAAAACGATAAAAATAAATAATAAAGCTTATCGTTCTCTTTTATCTCCTGTTGAAGCTGATGAAGATACAACTCTCGTTCTTCAAACCGCTGCTTCTTTAGAAAATATCGAAAATGATCTTAACAGACTTTTACTTATTTTCTGGATTGTTATCCCTTTAGCGCTTTTAATAACAGGGTTAACCGCATTTTTTATTTCGAAGAAAGCTTTTAACCCGGTAATTCAAATGGCTGAGACTGCAAACAGAATTTCAATTGACAGCCTTGATAAAAGGCTTGATCTTCCAAATACCAGGGATGAAATCTACGGTTTGGGAGAAACACTTAACCAGATGATTGAAAGAATTGATAATTCGGTAAAAAGCCAGCGGCAATTTATAGCTGATGCTTCTCATGAAATTAAAACGCCTTTAACTATCATTCAAACAGAGCTCGAACTGGTTGAAAAAAAATTAGTTGATTTATCTTTAAAAGAAAATATTCAGGTAGCTCTTTCCGAAGTAGAAAGATTAAACGGACTTGTTCAATCTTTATTAACTCTTGTTAAGCTCGAATCTTTTCAAAATATCTTAAATCTTAAAAATATCAGGCTTGATGAATTGCTTGTAGAATGTTTCCGCACGATGAAAAAAACTGCTGATGAAAATAATATACAGCTTACAGTATCTTTATCGGACCCTGTAGAAATAAAAGGAGATGAGGAAAAACTTAAAAGTATTTTTATAAACCTTATTGATAATGCAGTTAAATATTCAGGTAAAAACAGTGTCGTTTCCATAGAGATGAGAAAAAGTAATAATGATAGTGTGGAGATTTCAGTTGCAGATAACGGACAAGGAATGACAACTGAGGAAGCCAATAATGTTTTTAAAAGATTCTATCGTTCTAATGAAACACGTTCTGATATAAGCGGCAGCGGGCTTGGATTATCAATTACCAAGAAATTAGTTGAAATGCATAATGGAAAAATTAAAGTTCAAAGCTCACCCGGTAAAGGTTCGAAGTTTACGGTTATTCTTCCTATAAATTCCTGAATCACAAATAAAGGTCCTATCGTTCACACCTGTTTATTTCAATTCTTTTTTCATCTTATTTTCATTTTTAAAAATTATTTTATCGAGGGTGATATCAATAAATTAAATAGGAGTTAGCCATGAATCTCAAAAATATTTTTGTATTTGCAGTCTCTTTAACATTTGTTTTATTATCAGCTGATACTTCATTTGGACAGGAAAAGAAAATTAGATAAAAAAGATCTTCCAAAAGAAGTTTTTAACTCATTTCAGAAAAGTTATCCTAATGCAACTATAAAAGGAGCGTCAATGGAAAACGAAGAAGGGAAAATTTATTATGAAATCGAGAGTGTTGATGGTAAACAGACACAGAGATTTACTTTATACAGAAAATGGAAACCTTAACAGAGATAGAAGAAACTTTAGCTTCTAACGAAATACCTGATTTTGTAAAGAATTCCGTTATTAAAAAATTCCCCGACAGTAAAATTAAAAAAGCTGAGAAATTAACTGAGGGAGATAAAATATCTTATGAAGTAGTCGTTGAACATGATGGGAAAAAATCAGAAGTTGTATTAGATGTGAAAGGGAATATTCAGAAGATAGAGGGTAAGAAAAGTATGAATGAAGAAAATGAGGGAGAAGAAGATGAAAAAGAAAACGAAGAAGATTAAAATTCAATAATAAAAAGATAAGGGCAGAAATAATTCATTACATATTTGTAGGAATTTTTTCTGTCCTTATTAATAAATAATGAAATGCGGAGAAGGAAATAATTAAATTTTAATGAATAAAATTATTTTCGTAATACTGTTTTTATCAAAGCTGGTTTATTGCCAGTTTAATCTTGATTATTTTTTAAATAATGCTTTAAACAACTCTCCTCAAATAAAAAACTATAATAACCTGTTTTTAATAAATGATCTGCAAAGAAAGCTTGATGAAGCACAGAACTCTTCTTTCCAGGTTTATCTTACCGGCGATTATTTATTTGCACCATATTTTAATAATAACAGTAAGCTGGTAAGCACAAACCCTGATCCAAAAGCAATTGGCTATGATGTTGGAATAACAAATGGTGGATTATATTCTGCATTGATAAATGTAGATAAAAATATTTTCAATGGTGCTTTACTTGATGCATTAAATGAGCAGAGATCATTACAGGGTAAGGATTATGAGAATAAACTAAATGAAGAAAAACATAATCTAAAAAAACAGGTTACAGATCAGTATCTTAATACTCTTCAAAACCTTGAGTTTTATAACCTTTCAAAAGAAATTGACAGCAACCTTGAAAAGCAGCTTAAAATAACGGAGGATCTTGTAACAAAAGGTTTAGCCAAAGCGCATGATTATTTACTGCTTAAGGTTGAGACAAGGTCGCGGAAAATTAATCTTGATCAGACATGGCAAAATTATATTAATGGTCTGTTTCAATTGTATTCTATGAGCGGTATAAGTGATACTCAAACTGTTTTTATTGATACCGTAAGTTTAAGCTTGTCAGATACAGCAAACCAATCCAATTTCTTAACACAATATTATCTTGATAGTTTAAGTACCATTGCCCAGCAAAATGTTTTTGAAATAAAATATCTGCCCCAAATAAAATTATTTTTTAATACAGGTTTAAATGCAATTGAATTGAATGAGATTCAAAGAAGATTTGGATTAAGTGCAGGAGTAAATTTATCATTGCCCATCTTCGATGGCGATCAGAAAAATATTACAAGGCAACAAAGTTTAATTGCTGAAAAAATAACATTGGACTTTAAAGATTACGCAGCTAAAAATATTTTTATTCAGAGAAGAGATGCTGAAAACAGGATAAAATCTTTGAGAAAAAATCTTGATGATTTTAAAACTCAGGTTGAAGACTATCAAAAATTACTCGACATATCCCTGGAACAATTGGATAAGGGTAATTTATCTATGATTGAATACCTTACTGAATTAAGAAATTATATTGATCTTCAAAAAGATTACATCTCAACTCAGATAAATTACCAACTTGAAATTAGTAATTATAACTACTGGAATTGGTAAATGAAAAAATCAAATAAAATATCTCCCTTAATTTTACTCTTATTTTTTTCGATAATTTTTTCTTTTATAATTTTTTCTTGTGGAAATGGAAACGATAGTTCAGATGAAATTAACAGCGGCACTCCTGTAACTATTACCCATCCATTCAAAACAAATATAAGTGATTTTATTGAGTTAAACGGCAGTACGGTTTTTTTAACAAAGGAAATTGTGAGAGCAACCTTCCAGGGTTTCATTGAAAGAGCTTATAAAAATATTGGGGATTTTGTTAAGCCGGGCGAAGACTTATTTCAGATAAAAACTATGGAATCCGCTGCAGCTGACAGCTTAAATATATCATTAGGGAATAAACAATTTAAAGGAATCATTAATTTAAAAGCAAAGTCTGAGGGAGTACTCACAGAATTAAATTACCACCAGGGTGACTTTATTTCAGACGGTGAACAATTAGCCGTAATATCTAATCCATCCTCAATGAGAATCCAGGTTAATGTTCCGTTTGAAGATGTATCTAAAACCAAAATTGGAAACAACTGTGAAATTCTGCTTCCCGGCGGTGAAACATTAATTGGTATAATTGATCGGAACATTCCGAAAGTTGATTCGACGACTCAGACTCAAACATATTATATAAAACTTACTAGTTATAAAACCCTTCCTGAAAACTTAAATGTTACAGTCAGGATTTCGTTTAATAATTCTAATGATGTACTGGTTTTACCAAAATCTTCCGTTGTTACAAATGTAACGCAAGATTCCTTTTGGGTAATGAAATTAATCAATGACACAACAGCAGTTAAAATCAATATTAAAAAAGGGATTGAAAATGATAGTGTGGTGCAGGTTTTAAATTCAGATTTAAAACCGGATGACAAAGTTATCCTCACCGGCGCTTATGGATTGCCTGATACTGCAAAAGTTGAGATCACACGATGAATAACTTTTTTGTGACGTATAAGGGTCCCTTAGCGGTAATCCTTTTAATAATTTTTTTGGGAGGGATTTATTCTCTTTCGAATATTCAGTCCAGCTTGTTTCCGGATATCACTTTCCCAAAAATTAAAATAATTGCAGACAATGGTGAACAACCTGTTGACAAAATGATGGTAACTGTTACTGTTCCTTTGGAAAATGCAATTAAACGCGTTCAGGATTTAAACCTTGTAAGAAGCGCAACCAGCCGGGGAAGCTGTGAAATATCTGCTTTCTTTAATTGGAATTCAGATATTGATCTTGATCAGCAAAGAGTAGAATCACGAATTAATGAAATAAGACAAAACCTTCCCCAGGGAATCGAAATTTCTGTTGAGAAAATGAATCCTTCTATTTTTCCTATAATGGGTTTTTCTTTAGAAGGGAAAGGCTTTAGTCAAATTGAGCTAAGAAACATAGCAGAATACACAATCAAACCTTTTTTATCCAGGATAGATGGAATATCTGAAATAGCTGTTGCTGGAGGTGAGGTTGAAGAATATCATGTAATTTTAAATCCTGCAAAGTTAAGTAATCTGAAAATTTCTCCCCGGACAGTGGCAGACAAAATATCGCAATCTAATTTCATTTCTTCAACCGGATTTTTAAATAGTTACAACAGGCTTTATTTAACATTAACCGAAGCAACACAAAAGAATAAACAAGACCTTGAAAATTTAGTAATTATCAACAACCAGAACAGGGTAATCAGATTAAAGGATATTTCACAGACCGAAATTGGTTCAGAAAAGATTTATTATAATATAAAAGCAAATGGTAAAGTAGTTCCTCTTATAAATATTTTAAAGCAACCAAATGCAAATCTAATTGATGTTGAAAATGCAATTAATAAAGAATTGCCAAACCTTCAAAACATTTTACCTAAAGGTGTAATTCTTCGTCCTTTTTATGATCAGGCTAATTTTGTAGCCGATGCAATCGGAAGTATAAGGGATGTCGTCTGGATTGGACTTTTACTTGCTATAGTGTTAACAGTTATTTTCTTGCGTTCTCTTAAAGCAAGCTCTGTTATTCTCGTTACAATACCTGTAACACTTGGACTTACATTTACCGTGTTGTATTCAATTGGATATACAATAAACATTATGACAATCGGAGCTATTGCGGCTTCAATAGGATTAATAATTGACGATGCAATAGTTGTTGTTGAACAGATTCACAGGACACACGAAGAGAATCCTGAAGAAACAAGTCATAACCTTGTTATAAAAGCGATCAGATATTTATTTCCTGCAATGGTAGGTTCTTCACTCAGTACTATTGTAATCTTTCTGCCATTTTTTCTTATGCGGGGAGTTGCCGGGGCCTATTTCAAAGTGTTAACCAATACAATGATAATTACTTTGGTGTGCTCTTTTTTTGTAACCTGGATTCTGCTTCCGGTAATTTATCTTCTTTTTTCTAAAAAAGAATCCACTCTTGGAGAACACAAAGTTCTAAAGAAACGTAATTGGGTATACTTCTTCATTTCCAAACCTGTTATCTCAATTGCATTCGTAATTATTTTAATTATTTCTTCATGGTTTATAATTCCGGTATTACCTTCAGGGTTTTTACCAGATATGGATGAAGGATTAATCGTTCTTGATTTTGTCAGTCCACCAGGAACTTCTCTTGAAGAAACTGACAGGATGCTTAATGTTGTAGATGATATTATAAAAAGTACCCCGGAAGTAGAAAGCTTCTCACGCAGGATAGGAACACAGCTTGGTTTCTTTATCACTGAGCCCAATAACGGCGATTATACAATTCAATTGAAGAAAAACAGAGATTTAACTACAGAAGAAGTTAGTGATGAAATCCGAAAAAAAATTGAGGTAAAACTACCATCGCTGCAAGTTGACTTCGGGCAAATTATTGAAGATATGATTGGCGATTTGATAAGTTCCAAACAGCCAATTGAAATAAAAATTTTCGGCGATGATCAGACTACACTTGAAAATATTTCTAACCAGATTGCAGATATTGTTGATCAAACTGCCGGCACTGCAGATGTTTTTAACGGAATTACGATTGCCGGGCCCAGCATTATTTTTAATCCGAAAAATGAAGTGCTTGCGCAATACGGTTTAACTCCTGATGATTTACAATTCCAGATGAATGCAAAAATTAAAGGGGAGATTATTGGAAATATTTTAGGTCAAAACCAGCTTTTTAATATCAGGATGTTTGATGGAAAAATTTATAATACTATGAATGATTTAAAGCATGGTTTTATTTTTCTTAATGATGGCGCAATTAAACCCGTGAATGAGTTTGAGGATATAAAGATTGTGAGAGGAGTAGCCGAAATTGACAGAGAGAATTTAAAGCAGATGTTTGATGTTATAGCAAGGTTAAATAACCGCGACTTAGGAAGTACATTAAATGATATTCAGAAAAGTATCAGGCAGAAAATTAAACTTCCTGCCGGTTATGAAATTATTTATGGCGGTTCCTATGCTGAACAGCAAAAAGCTTTCGGTGATTTAATGATCATACTAATTTTAGCTACACTGCTTGTATTTACAGTTTCTCTGTTTTTATTTAGAAAAATTAAATTATCAGTCGTAATTATTTTTATTGCTGTTTTAGGATTAGCCGGATGCTTTTTAGCGCTTTTTATTACAGGCACACCTCTTAATGTAGGAAGTTATACCGGTATTATAATGATAGTCGGTATAATCGGTGAAAACTCTATATTTATTTATCACCAATTCATTGATTCCCAAAAAAGAATTACAAATAAAGAGGACTCTATTGTTAATTCTATTTCAATTAGATTACGTCCGACCTTAATGACAGCATTTGGAGCAATCATTGCGTTATTACCTTTAGCATTTGGAATAGGAACCGGTACACAAATGCATCAGCCATTGGCAATTGCAATTATAGGTGGATTTATTATTGCTCTGCCATTATTGTTAATTGTTTTGCCAACAATTTTGAAAAGAATTGAAAAAAAAGATTGAGCTTTTTTGTTCTATTTATATATTTATTAAAATATTAAAATTTGAAAGAGGATCATAATGAAAAAACTAACCGGACATATATTTTTAATTCCGATTATGGCTCTTTTAGTATTTCAGATTAATTTATTATCTCAGTCTTCTGATTATAAAATTGTAAAAACAATTCCAATTGGCGGTGAAACAAGATGGGATTGCCTTGCTGTAGATTATACTTATCACAGATTATTTGTCTCACATTCATCTTCCGTTGCTGTAATTGATCTTTCAACAGATTCATTGATTTATGAAATAAAGAATCTGAATGGAGTGCATGGAATTGCCTTTGCACCTGAGTTTAAAAAAGGATTTATAAGTAATGGAAAGGATAGCTCAGTAACAGTTTTTGATTTAAAAACTTTAGATGTACTTGACAAAATACATGTGACAGGTAAAAACCCCGATATAATTATATATGATGTTTTTACAAAAAGAGTTTTTACGATGAATGGAAAATCAAGCAACACTACTGCTATTGATGCAAAAACAAATAAAGTAATTGGTACAATACAGCTTGATGGAAAACCTGAGTTCGCAGTGTCTGATACAAAAGGCAGAGTATATGTTAACATAGAAGACAAAAGTGAGATTGAAGAGTTTGATTCAAAAAGTTTAGAAGTTTTGAATATATGGTCAGTCGCTCCGGGTGAGGAGCCATCCGGTTTAGCTATTGATTTACAAAATAACAGGTTGTTCTCAGTTTGTGGAAACAAAACAATTGTAATACTCGATTCAAAATCAGGTAAAATTATTATTACCTTGCCGATAGGCTCCGGAGTGGACGGCTGCTCTTTTGATAAAAACGGACAACTGATTTTTAGCTCCAATGGAGAGGGGAATTTAACTATCATTAAGGAAAAAACACCTGATGATTTTATAATTCTCGATAATGTAATTACGAAAAAAGGAGCCAAGACAATGGCTTTCGAAGAAGAGACAAAAAGAATATATACAGATACAATAATTGAAGGGGAAGATAGTTCAAAAGTATTTAGTGTTTTAATACTCGATAAAAAATAAAATACTTTTTGGATTTAGAGTTTGTTGTAATTGCTATTGCAAATGCAACGAGGTTTCTGAGGTGTTGAATTAATCTTTTATTTAAAGCCATTTGAAATATTGCTAACCGATGTTAGCGGTTCGTTGTTATTTCCATCCTGTTAGTGTGAATGAATTTTACAACAATACATCTTGTCCGAAAGTCAGTAAATTGTTGTCGGGGTCAAGTAAGGAAAATTCTTTTTGTCCCCAGGGTTTCATTTGTAAATGTCCTGCATCGGGTATGTTTATTTTTTTGTCCAAAACCCATTGAAACAATTCGTCTATATTATCAGTCCGGATATATACCTGTCCGTAATTTTCTTTTGGATCAAGCTCTTTAAACTCAAAAAAGTGAATTTGGATATTGTCTTTTTGCATCATCAGATAGCCATCGTAGTCAGCATATCCAAATTCCTCAAAGTCTAATTTGTTTAAATAAAAGTCCCTCGTAATTGTTTTATTACGCATGGGTAACTTTGGATTGATGTCTGTAAGCATAATCTTTTTTCAGTATTCCGTTCTCAAATTCAAACCTGCCTGCAGGTAGAGCAGGTTTAACTGTCAGTACAATATTCAAACTCTTAGCGAGCCCGGAATCCCCTGGCGGCATAGTAAGATTCTGCACCGTTATGATATACAAAGACAGTATTATAACGACGATCACAAAACAGGGCACCACCAAGTTTTCTAATATCAGGAGGTGTTTTTATCCAGCTCGATGTTTTCGTATCGAAGATTCCAAGTTTCTGCAGTTCCCGATATTGTTCTTCTGTCAAAATCTCAATGCCTATGGCAGCAGCCATATCAGTAGCGTTGTTTTGCGGTTTATTTTCTTTCCTTGACTCCAGTGCTTCGCGGTCATAACAAAGACTTCTGCGACCTTTAGGACTTTCCTCTGAACAATCATAAAAAATATATTCGCCGGTCTTTTTATCATAACCTACAACATCCGGTTCACCGCCGGTTCTCTCCATTTCATTTAGTGACCACAGTTTTTCAGTCTTAGCCTTCAGCCTTGCCTGTACTTTAACCCATTCAAGACCTTTATGTCGGTTCATGTTTTTCTCAAAACGGGTTTTCAATGTGCTGAGTAGTTCTTCAACTTGTTTTGGTGACATCTCATTTTTGTTTCTCTTTGTCATAACCTATTACTTTGATTTGTTAAAAATGTAACTTGCAATTAGTTAGGTGCCACGTAAGACGCAAAACCGGTGTTAGCAGATGCCTTTATAGGCTTCTTGTTAGTCAATTTTTTTAAACAATAGAAGATCTTCGCCCTCATTGGCCCTTTCAAAGATTTTTTTTATTTTTTCAAAAGTGTCATTCAAAACTTCCATATTCTCCGGATTAGTCAACTTATATATACCTATTTCTTTCATTTTAGAATAATCAAAATGAGGTTTTAAATCTGAAAAGCTAATTGGTGAAAATAGACTAATGATATTATGAATTTGATTTTTATTAAATAGTCGCAAAAGCACACCTTCTCCGTCAGTAATCGAGCCTGAAATTTTATTACCACCATTCCATATAATATTACTTTCTGCTTCAATTTGGTTTGCTTTTTGAAATTCATTTATCAGGTAATCTAAGGTAGATGAACATCTATATAAATCATAGAAAATATCAGACTCAGTAAAATTGAAATATTTTTTTAAATTTTGCACGTCATTTTTTAGTTGAATGATAGTTTCATTCCCAAAATCGGTAAACTCTTTCTCTTGAAGGATTGTAGGAATAAAAGAAACCCACTCTGCATATTCAAAATTATTTTTTGCTTTTTGAAAAATTGTTTCTATTTGTTTCGGAACAATACACAATGTTAAATCTAATGCCATTTATCTATGAGGTTTCTGCTAACAAAATTCTTTACGCAATATTGAATGTATCCAATTAAATCCTGAGATAAAAACGAAGATCATTTAAATTTTGGATTGAATATACCAAAGTATTTTAAAATTTAAAATAATTTATGGCAAAACTGTTTTTAGAGATATGGGTGTTGAGCAATTAATTCTTGTTGAACCCCTAAGGGGTTCTTTTATATGAGGTTGGATTTTAATTTTACAAACATCATTGAGGTACTAAAGAAGTAATAATCAAAAATGGATTTGGTGACCATCGTACTTTCTTTTTAAAAGTTTTCAATAAAAAAGCTGTCATTTCTGAACAGCCTTATTTTAATTTTAATTTGCTATTCAGATTATTAATCTAACTACATCCAGAAGTGGAGCCGCATGTCATACATTTTAAACAGGTACCGTTTCTTACCATTGTTAAGCTTTGGCATTCTGAGCAGATATCTCCGGTGTAACCCTGTTCAATCGCCTGCTTTATTTTATTTGTCTGACCATTGCCTTCATCTTTAAAGAATGAAGTGGATAGATTTGCATTGTATGACCTGGATTTTTCTTTGTCTTTATCAAGGACAACCAGTCGTTCGCTTATTATTTCTTCACTTTCAAATTCAGGTTCAACAATTTTCCTGACAATATTAGGAGAAGCTTTAGTCGTAATTTCACCCGGTTCTACATGTGCAAGATCATATCTTCCGAGATATGTAACAGCAAGCTCACGGAATATATAATCAATTACAGAAGTAGCCATTTTTATTTTTTCATTTCCGGTTACAATACCGCTTGGTTCAAAACGGGTGAACACAAATGCGTCAATAAATTCTTCAAGAGGTACACCGTGCTGCAATCCTAATGAAATAGAAATTGCAAAGCAGTTTAACAAGCTTCTGAATGCTGCACCTTCACGGTGCATATCAATAAAAATTTCACCAAGCTGTCCGTTATCATATTCACCTGTTCTTATATAAACAGACTGTCCGTTTATTTTAGCTTTCTGTGTAAAGCCGGAACGTCTGTCGGGGAGCCTTCTTCTTTTAGCAATGTAACGGTGAATAATTCTCTCAGCAACTTTTATAATATCATTCTTATCCTTATCCTCAAGCAGAGCTTCAAGCTCCTCTTCACTTATTGAATTAAGAGGTTGTGAAAGTTTTGAGCCATCCCGGTAAAGAGCATTTGCTTTTATTCCAAGTTTCCATGAGAGCATATAAGCTTCTTTAATATCTTCCACGCTTGCCTGGTTCGGAAGATTAATTGTTTTAGAGATTGCCCCTGAAATAAACGGCTGAGCTGCTGCCATCATTTTTATATGTGCATTTGAACGGATAAATCTTGTCCCTTTCTTACCGCATTTATTTGCACAATCAAAAACGGGATAATGTTCATGCTTAAGAAATGGAGCTCCTTCAATTGTCATAGTTCCGCATACATAATCATTTGCCGAAGCAATTTCCTGCTTGGAAAATCCTAAAACTGTTAGAAGATTGGATGAAGCAGAATCAATCTCATCCTCATCTAACTTTAATTTATTAACCAGGAAATCTCTGCCGACGGTAAACTTGTTTAAAGCAAAGCTTAAATCAAAAACTGTCGGAAGCATTTTTTCAATTTTATCTAAGATATCATCTGTGAATCCCTTCGCTTTCAGAGATTCATGATTGATATAAGGACATCCTGTAAGTGTTCCGGAACCCTTTGCATATTTTACAATTTCATTTATCTGATCTTTATTATATCCAAGTCTTTCAAGAGCGGGTGGTATGGATTGATTGATAATTTTGAAATATCCTCCGCCAGCCAGCTTTTTAAATTTTACTAAAGCATAATCAGGTTCAACACCGGTTGTATCGCAATCCATTACAAGACCAATTGTACCAGTTGGAGCAATTACGGTAACCTGTGCATTTCTAAACCCATATTGATTTCCAAGCTCAAGTGCTAAATCAGCATCTTCACGTGCAGCTTTTAGTAAATCAGAAGGACAATGCTTTGGATCAATTCCTACTGGATAAATAGATAAACCTTCATATTCCTCACTCGGAACATTATAAGCTGCTCTCCTGTGATTTCTGATTACACGAAGCATATTCTCTTTATTCTTTTCATATTTTGGAAAAGCGCCAAGATCTTTAGCCATCTCAGCAGAAGCAGCATAAGATGACATATGCATAATTGCAGTTAAAGCACCGCAGATTGCAAAAGCTTCCGGGCTGTCATAAGGAATTCCCTGCAGCATAAGTAAAGAACCGAGGTTTGCATATCCTAAACCCAAAGTTCTGAACTCATAACTTAACTGTGCAATTTGCTTACTTGGGAATTGAGCCATCAATACACTTATCTCAAGAACTATAGTCCAGATTTTTACAGCATGACGGTAAGCATCTATATTAAATTCCCGGGTTTGATTATCATAAAATTTAACTAAGTTCAATGAGGCGAGATTGCAAGCGGTATCATCAAGAAACATATACTCGCTGCATGGGTTTGATGCTTTAATTGGTCCATCATTAATACAAGTATGCCATTCATTAATTGTTGTATGATATTGAATACCAGGATCGGCACAAGACCATGCTGCATAAGAAATCTGTTCAAATAAATCTCTTGCAGGAATTGTTTTACACGGTTTAGGTTTTCTCCCTTCTTTTTCTGCTTTCTTCTTTTCAACTCTCCAATATAAATTCCATTCTCTGTCGTTAATAACTGCTTCCATAAACTCATTTGTTACGCGAATGGAATTGTTTGAATTTTGTCCCGATACTGTTGCGTAAGCATCAGAATTCCAGTCAACATCGTAAACAGGAAATTCAATTGAGCGAAAACCTAATTTAGCAAGCTGAATTACTCTTTCTATATAATTATTAGGGATGTTAACTTTTCTTGCTTCAATTACAGCATGCTTTAACTTCATATTTAATTTTTTATTGAATCTGTCATTTTCAGGATGCTCATCATAGCAGGCTTTCATAATAGCATTTAAATGAAGATTGCAAAGTTTTGAACCGGTAACCACAGCTGCGACTTTCTGCTCTTCAGTAACTTTCCAATTAATATATTCTTCAATATCCGGATGATCCATATCGAGTGTAACCATTTTAGCAGCACGTCTGGTTGTACCGCCGGATTTAATTGCACCGGCTGAACGATCTCCTATCTTTAAAAAAGACATTAAGCCAGATGACTTGCCGCCACCGCTAAGAGGTTCATTCACTCCTCTTATATCAGAAAAGTTTGAACCTGTACCGGAGCCATATTTAAATAATCTTGCTTCGCGAACCCACAAATCCATAATCCCGCCTTCATTAACAAGGTCGTCTTTAACAGATTGAATAAAGCATGCATGCGGCTGAGGATGTGTGTAAGCATCGTTTGAGGCAGTTAATTCGCCGGTTTTATAATCAACATAATAGTGCCCCTGAGAAGGTCCAGAAATTCCATACGCCCAGTTTAATCCGGTATTAAACCATTGCGGGCTGTTCGGTGCAGACATTTGATTAGCAAGCATAAACATAAGCTCATCATAAAAAGCCTTTGCATCTTCTTCTGTGCTGAAATAATCTGCCTGCCAGCCCCAATATGTCCAGCATCCTGCAAGACGATGAAATACCTGCCGTGAATCCGTTTCAGAAGAATATCTTTCTTTTTCAGAAAGCTGTTCTAATTTTTCAGAATCAGCTTTGGAAACCTGAAGCCAGGAAGGAACTCCCTTCTCTCTAACTCTTTTTAATAATTTTGGTACGCCGGCTTTCCTGAAATATTTTTGTGCAATAATATCCGTTGCAACCTGCGACCATGATTTTGGAACGAAAACATCTTCCATCCTGAAAACAACTGTACCGTCAGGATTTTTTATTTCCGATGTTCTCTTTACAAATTCAATTGATGCTAAAGGATCTTTCCCCGCTTCGGTAAAAAATCTTTTTATTTCCATTGGTAACTCCGTAACCTTTAGAATTTTTATTGTGACCGTTAACTAAAATTTCTTTTTTGATTGCTGCAAGAAGAAGATGATCGTGGGATTTATTTTTATTCATTAATAAAATTTGAACAATTAAGTTTTTAGATTTGCTGAACTCGTTCACAAACTAATAAAAAAAATGAATTAAAAAAACTTTGTAAAAGAAAATTTGAAAATTTTTTTTTGTAAGTGAAGAAGCGATGTAAAATTGAAAATATTTTTTGAAAGATTCAAATTAAATCTTTCATCTGGATAAAAAATTTTCTGGTTACAGTGAATTTTATGTAAGATTAATTGAACGTGATTTTCATTAACTTAACATATATAATTTCCGTTTATGTAATTCACTTCATTAATGAAGAAAAATGAGGTTATTTTTCAATTCAGAAATTTAAAATTGTGAAAGATTGATTTGGTTGAACAAATTATAGAAGTTAAAAACCTGTCAAAACAGTTTAAAGAAGTTAAAGCTGTTAATAATCTTAACCTGAATGTTTTTAAAGGTGATGTTTTTGGTTTTCTTGGACCAAACGGCGCCGGCAAAAGTACAACTATAAGAATGCTTCTTTCTTTGATTGCTCCGAATGAAGGCGATATAAAAATTTTTGGAAAAGCTTTAAACGAAAATAGAAATGAAATCCTTAGAAAGATTGGCGCAATTGTAGAAAAGCCTGATTTTTATGGTTATTTATCGGCTTATAAAAACCTTGAAATTCTTGGCAAATTCTCAGGAATTAACCCCGATAAAAATAAAATAATGGAAATTCTTGAGCTTGTTGGACTTGAGAAAAGATATAAAAGTAAGGTAAAAACTTTTTCTCACGGAATGAAACAAAGACTTGGAATTGCACAGGCTCTTCTTCACGATCCTGATCTTATTATCCTTGATGAACCAACCACAGGTTTGGATCCGCAAGGTATGAAGGAAATAAGGGAATTGATTCTTTTCCTTAGTAAAGAAAAGAATAAAACAATTTTCCTTTCATCGCACATTCTTTATGAAGTTGAATTGGTTGCCAACAGAATGATAATTCTTAACAAGGGAAAAACACAAGTTGAAGGTTATGTTGAAGATCTTTTAAATGCAAATGAATTGAAAGTAACTTTCAGAGTTGGAGATAAAGAAAAAACATTAAATCTTATTAAAGAAAATAAATGGATTAGTAAAATGGAGTCTCAAATTGAAGACAGATTTATTTTCGTTCTTTCACCTGAAGAAATTCCTTTATTAAACAAAACTTTAGTTGAAAATAATATTCCTGTTAATGCTGTTGTTCCATTGCGTTCACTTGAAGAATATTTTTTGAAACTTACTGAAAAAGAATCCTGATGATTAAAATCATTAATATTGAATTGTATAAAATCTTCAGGAAATGGCGGACTTATATTGGTTTTATTGCAATCGCTGTTCTTATTCCTATAATTCAAATAGCAATGCTGATTGAAGGTGAAAAATCTCTCGATTTTATGACAAGAAATCTTCAGCAGTCTTTTATTTTTGTTGGTAACCTGTTAAACGGATATTTAATCTCATATATAATTCTCAATGCACTTACAATACATATTCCATTTTTAGTTACACTTGTTGCTGGAGATTTATTAGCTGGTGAAGCAACGGCGGGAACTTATAGATTATTATTGACAAGACCTGTTTCCAGGGTGAAACTTGTTACGTCAAAATTTTTAGCGGGAATAATTTATACAACTCTGTTGGTTTTATGGCTTTCAGTTCTTAGTCTTGGTTTGGGCATATTAATTTTTAGTGTTGGTGAGCTTATTGTAATAAAACCGGCTACGGTTATAATTTTTGCAAGGGGTGATGTTTTCTGGAGATTTCTGCTTGCGTATGGTTTTGCAGTTCTCAGTATGTCTGTTGTTGCGTCCCTGGCTTTTCTATTTTCTTCTCTGGTGGAAAATTCTATTGGTCCCATTATTTCAACTATGGCAGTGATAATAGTTTTTGTAATTGTTTCGGCAATCGAGATAAATCTTTTCCAGAATATAAAACCATACCTCTTTACAAATTATATGTTAAGTTGGAGATTATTTTTTGATGATCCTGTTGATTTTGGGGAAATCGCAAAATCAGTCGGGATATTGGTTGGTCATATTTTTATCTTTTTCGGATTGGCTTTATTTATCTTTAAAAGAAAAGATATACTTACATAAATTCAAGTGTAAGTTCTCAGCCAAAGGCTGATCCGTCTCTTTAGTAAAGTTCTCCGTAGGAGTCCTTCGGACAAGAGCGAGTTCAAGAAGCATGATTGCAACGGAACATTCAATTATGTTTTTAGTATTAATATCCGAATTTTGATATAGGAACAAAAAATGAAAATGTTAATCATTTTGGTAGCGCTCGGTTTTTGTATTTCATTCCCTCAAAAAAAAGATCCTCAGAAAATTCTTGATGAAGTAAAAGATAATTTTGCAAAAGTTGAAGATTATGTTGTTGATGTAAATATTAAGGTGAATGTTGATTTCCTAAAAGTTCCTGAAACAAACGCCAAAATTTATTTTAAGCAGCCGAATAAAATTCATCTTGAATCAGAAGGATTTGCTTTACTGCCAAAAGAAGGAATGGATTTTTCGCCGTTGGGCTTGCTAAAAAATGAGTACACTGCAATTTACCAGAGAGTAGATACTATAGATGGTTTCCAAACTGATGTTATAAAAGTAATCCCATTATCTGATGAAAGTAATGTAATTCTTACAACTCTCTGGGTTGATGATTCAAGGGACATTATACGTAGAGTGGAATCCACGCCTAAAATTGGCGGCACTTTTTCTATAGAGTTGAAATATGATAATGCAAAAACAAATCTTCCTCTTCCTTCAGCAATGGTTTTTACTTTTAATGTTGACCGGATGAATCTCCCAAAAGGTATGGCGGGAGAAATGAATGAGACTAAACCTGAAGATAATAAGAAAACTACAACAGGGAAAGTTTTTATTACTTATAAAAATTATACTGTTAACAAAGGAGTCCCCAATTCAATTTTTGAGGAGAAGAAGAAATAGCGGAACCTTCGAGGTTGTGGAATTTGGAGTAACTCTAACCCTTGAAGGTTAGAAAATCATCTTATCCGCTTAAATATTTCACACTTAGTACAAACCGTATTCCTAACACTTCCTTTATATTCAATATTATTAAACAGGCTCCTGGAATATTTGTAATTATCATTATTCCAGATTTCTTCAAAGGATTGTTTTGTTAAATCTCCCCAGACATTTTCTTTACTGGTTACCCAGCAGCATGGAGTAATTTTTCCATCAGGATTAATAACTGTTGAATTAAAAAGCTGGCTGCAAGGTTTATTGTTTAAAGGAGTATATATTCCGCCATTCTTGTTTTGTCTGAAGTCAGACTTATAATAATCTAATACATATTTCGGATTTTTAGGAAGCCATTTTTCTTTTCGCTCTAAAAGCGTTCCGGGGAATTCAATATCCGGTATATCATCTGATAAACCCATTTTATCAAACATTATTTCTACTTCAAGTTCTTTGGCAAGATTTTTAGCGTAATCTAATTCGTGTTCATTAAATTTATTAACGATAAACTTCCATATAATTTTGGGATCTCTTTTCTTGAATTTCTTTTTTGCTTCAACTGTATAACGGATATTATTAATTACCCAGTCAAAATTTCCTTTAACCCTGTATTTTTCATAAGATTCCTGCGTAGCTCCATCGGCAGAAATAACAAGCTGATGCAAACCTGAATCAACAAGCTGTTCAAAAAATTCAGGTTTTTGCTTAAGACTAAAGTTTGTGTGGGTAATTGTATAAATATTTCTTGAAACCGATTCCCCAATAATATTAAATATTTCATGATGGAGAAGGGGTTCGCCCCAGTTAAAAAGAATTATAACTTTTAAAGAAGGAATTTTATCAAGTATAGATTTGTACGTATCTAAGCTCATTTTTCCTTTTTCATAATTCTGATTTTTGGAAGCACAAAGAGGGCAGTCAAGATTGCAGATGTTTATTGGATCAATAATAACAGCGCCCGGAAGTTTGGGTGACAAAGTATTTGCGTTAAACCGGTATTTAAACCAATCCCATATTTTATATTGATATTTTACAGGTATCCTTTGCCATGCAGCCAGGTAAGTCCTGAATAAAAGCGAATTCAAAAGTTTCCTCAGTTCTGATTTTAAAGTGTGTAAAATATAGTAAAATATTGAAAGGTATGCTGTTGCATAAGTAAGGGAAACATTTGGATGATTCTAAGGATAATTTTATCTTTAAATAAGAATACATTGATAAATAAGCTACACATAAATTGAACCCCGGTTTTTTTGTAAAACTATCTTCCAGTATTTCCTCCAGAATTTATAAGCTGATTGAACGAGCGAAAATGTCAGAGCATACCCTGATGATAATTGTTGCAATTATTATCGGGCTTATGGCTGGTTTTGCAGCATTATTAATTCGTTTACTAATAAAACAAATTTCGGCTGTTTCTTTTCCCGGTCAACTCAGTTTTCTTGAGAATGTAATTCACTCACCCTGGTATCTTATTTTGTTTATTCCGGCAATCGGAGGATTAATTGTTGGACCAATAATTAATAAATTTGCACCAGAAGCAAAAGGACATGGCGTTCCCGAGGTAATGCAGGCTATTCTTTTAAGAGGCGGAATAATTCGTCCGAGAGTTGCTTTTATAAAAACAATCGCTTCCGCTATAACTATTGGTACCGGAGGTTCTGTAGGACGAGAAGGACCAATAATCCAGATTGGTTCAAGTCTTGGTTCATTATTAGGACAATTGTTAAGGATTCCTTCAAGCAAATTAAAAACACTTGTGGGCTGTGGTGCGGCGGCCGGAATAGCCGCAGCTTTTAACGCACCTATTGCCGGGGCACTTTTTGCAGTAGAGATAATCCTCATGGATTTTACAGTTACGCAGTTTTCACCAATTGTAATATCAAGCGTAGTTGCAACGGTTGTATCTCATTCTTTTCTTGGAAATGAACCTGCTTTTGCTGTTCGGGGATACCAGCTTGTCTCTTCATACGAATTGATTTTTTACTTTATTCTGGGAATTGCGAGTGGCGTTGTTTCTTTCCTTTTTATAAAAGCACTTTATTTTGCCGAAGATTTTTTCGATTATAAAATAAAAATTCCCGAAAATTATAAACCCGCCCTTGGTGGATTAATATTGGGAATGGTTGCTTTATATTTTCCGCAGATTATGGGTACAGGTTACGATACAATAAGTTCCGGGTTATACAGTAACCTAACCTGGCACCTTGCTCTTATGCTGGTTTTTGTAAAGATGTTTGCAACCTCCGTTACACTTGGATCAGGCGGCTCGGGTGGAATTTTTTCTCCTTCACTTTTTATCGGCGTATCACTTGGTTCTTTTATGGGATCAATTTTTGGGATTTACTTTCCGGGGATAACAGCAACACCCGGAGCTTATGCTCTTGTTGCAATGGGTGGACTTTTTGCAGGTGCAACACGTGCGCCGCTTACCGCTATTATCATGATTTTTGAACTGACAAAAGATTATAACATTATTCTTCCATTGATGATTACCTGTGTAATCAGCAATATTCTTTCATCCAGGCTTTCCAATGAATCTATATACACTTTAAAGCTTTTAAAAAGAAATATTGGAATAAAAGAAGGCGTCGAAATAAATGTAATGGAATCTATATTTGTTAAAGAAGTTTCGAGGAAGGATTTTAAATATGTAAAGATGAATGATAATTTCACCCAGATTATTAATCATATTATAAAAGGAAAAGCTACAGAATACCCGGTAGTTGATTCCCAGGGTTTTGTAAGGGGAATTATTTCAATTCATGATATTAAAGATTATTTATTTGAACGTGATTCCCTTCAGGATATTCTGATAGCAGGTGATATTTTAAATATACATTTTGAAACTCTAAATCCTTCAGACAATTGCAATAATGCTCTTGATAAAATGAGGAAATATGATCTTGAAGGGCTTCCTGTTAATGATGGAGTTAATGATAGAAAAATAATCGGGATGATCTGGAGAAAAGATATTCTTGATGCTTACCAGAAAGAAATTGACAGAAGAGAAATTACATCGAGCTTTGCAAGCAGGATTTCAATGAAGACTGAACAGCCCCAGATAAGTTTTATGCAGGGATATTCTATTGCTGAAATTATTCCTCCAAAAACTTTTATAGGTAAATCATTAAGACAACTTGAAATAAGAGGGAAGTATGGGGTTGAAGTTTTATCTGTTAAAACCAGGGAAAAAGATGAATATAAAATCAAAGCAATTCCGGGTTCAGATTATCAAATTAAAGAATCCGATATCCTTGTTATTGCCGGGGAGGTAAAAAACATTAATCTTATAAGGAATGTATCTTAATTTTGCAGTTTTAATTGATACTTTAATTAATGAATTTTCATCATTCAGTGTATAAATTCAGAATCTAACCCGGAGCTTTTATGAAAAAAATAATTCTTAATTCTTTTTTTATCCTAAACATTTTTCTTTTTATTTCCTGTTCCTCCAAACCAAAGTGGGAAGGGGTATTCGATTATTATCCTGAAAAACCAGCACCCGGCGATGAGATAACTGTTTTTTATAATGCCGACAGTACAAAACTTGCATCATCCGATTCAATAGAGATGAATGCTTATCTTTACACCAATAAGCTTGATGATGCCATTGGTGTTGAAATGAAAAAAGTTGAAAAGGGATGGGAAGGAAAAATTAAAACAACAGACGAAACACGAGGTGTAATAATAAAATTTAAAGATTTTAACAATGATGAAAATATTGATAACAATGAAAAAAAAGGATACGTAATTAATTTATATAAAGATGATAAAATGGTTCCCGGTAGTCTTGCAGGACTGGGCTGGGCAATGTTAAACTGGGGTTCGTACTATGTTGATCTTGAAAGAGATTTTGAACAGGCAATGAAATATTTGGAAGAGGATTTTAAAAATAATCCTGAAATCAAAACGGATTACCTTAATGCTTATCTCCTAACCTATTCACAGCTTCATCCCCAATCTTCAGATAGTTTGGCAAACGTGGAATTATCCAATCTTGAGAAGAAAAAAAATCTAACTGAAGATGATCTTAATGTTTTAACTGATTGGTATGAAAAAACAGGTGATATGGAAAAATCTGATAAGTACAAAAAAGATCTGTTTGATAAATATCCAAAGAGTGAAAGAGTTCAGAGAGAACGTTACAGCGAAGTTCAAAATGAAAATGATATTACAAAGAAAAAAGAACTTGCAGAAAAATTTTATAATGATTTCCCTGACAGCAAATACAATCAGTCAGTTTTTGATTTAGTGGCAATTTATTACCGGGATAATAAACTTTTTCCGGATGCATTGGAATTCTTCAAACAGAATCAGAATAAAACTACCGTATTTCGTTTTTATTCTGTTAACCAGAAAATTTATAAAGAAAATGGCGACCCCAAAATTGCTCTTGAGATATCAAAGCTTGGAGTTCAAAGAGCGGAAAAAGAATTGAAAAATCCTACAGAGAAAAAACCAGAGTATCTAACTGAAAAAGAATGGAAAGATGAAACTGAATATTATACTGGTTTAAATTATTTCTCTTATGGTAAAGCTTTGTATTTAACCGGCAGTAAAAAAGAAGCAGAGCCTTATCTGGAAAAAGCGACAAAGTTTACTAAGGATGCTGAGGGTGAGATTAATGAACTTTACGTAAATGATGTTTTTGAAAATGGTAATAAATCAAAAGCTAAAGAGATAATTGAAGAATATATAAAAAAAGGAAAGAGCACCGAACCTATGAATGACATTCTTAAAGAATCCTATATTGCTGAAAAAGGTTCTGACGAAGGATTTGAAAATTATATTTCTCAATTTAAATCTGTAGCGCTTAAGCAACTCGAAGATAAAATTAAAAGTGAAATAATAAGCAAACCAGCACCGGATTTTACACTTGAAGATTTTGATGGGAATAAAATTTCATTAATGGATTTAAAAGGAAAAACTGTAGTTGTTGATTTCTGGGCAACCTGGTGCGGACCTTGTATTTCTTCTTTTCCCGGAATGAAGAAAGCTGTTGAGAAATATTCTGATGATGATAATGTAAAATTTTTGTTTGTTGATGCCTGGGAAAGAGTCCCTAAAGAAAACAAAAAAAAGAATGCTCAGGATTTTATTAAAAAAAATAACTATCCCTTTCATGTTCTTAATGATTATGATAATAAAGTGATTGGCGTTTACGGAGTGTCCGGCATTCCCACGAAGTTTATTATTGATAAAAATGGGAACATCAGATTCATGAGCATCGGATTTATGGGAAATGTTGATCAGCTTGTTGATGAAGTTTCTGTGATGATTGGATTGGTGGAATAAGTTTTACCACACCCTTAGTCCCTCCCCTTATAAAGGAGAGGGAAATACCGTGGCAAATTATAAAATGTTGCCCTTATAAATAAACCTTTCAACGGCTGTAATCTCAGAACTGGAGTTCTGAGCTACGAAAAAAAATGCAGAACTCCAGTCCAGACTGATAAAATGTTGTGCTTCTTGCCTCTTTAATAGCATCAAAAAAATTTTTATCTTTTACATTATGGCAATCAAATTAAATTTTAAGAAAATCCGGGAATTTATTTTAGCCGTTTTTGATAAATGGATTGATGATAAAGCTCCGAAACTTGGTGCTGCTTTATCTTTTTATACAATTTTTTCTCTTGCTCCTTTATTGGTAATTATTATTGCAGTTGCCGGTTTTATTTTTGGCCCTGATGCTGCAAGAGGTGAGTTAGTTGGACAAATAAAAGATCTTGTGGGAACTGAAGGAGCACAGGTTGTTCAGACAGCATTAAAAAATACGAACGATCCTGAATCCGGAACGATAGCTATTATAATCAGCGTTATAACTCTTATTATTGGTTCAACAGTGGTATTTGTTGAACTGCAGGAATCTTTAAATCTTATATGGAGAGTTAAATCCAAACCCGGCAGAAGTATAATTAAAAGTTTTCTTTCAGACAGGGTTCAAGCCTTTGCACTTGTAATAGCAACAGGTTTTCTTTTACTAGTTTCACTTCTGGTAAGTGCAGCTTTAGCTGCTATCAGTGATTTTGTTAATGATAGATTTATAGAAATCCCTTTTTATATTCTCGATATTTCAAATCTTATAATTTCACTCGGGGTTGTTTTTATATTGTTCTCGATGATATTCAAAGTGCTTCCGGATGTTAACATTAAATGGAAAGATGTTTGGGTTGGCTCTCTTGTAACTTCTGTGCTTTTTGTTATAGGGAAATATTTAATAGGATTATATATCGGAAGCAGCAGTTTGGGATCTACTTATGGTGCGGCAGGTTCGCTTGTAATTTTTTTATTATGGATTTATTATTCGGCACAAATTTTATTCCTCGGCGTTGAATTTATATATATTTATACCGTTCGTTTCGGATCCGGAATAGAACCGGCACAAAAATTTATTAGATATGAAGTTAATCCGATTTCCACCCAAGCTAAGTAGTTGAAAAATTTTTTTGCTTTAATCTTTGTCTTCTTTGAATATACCATGCGACACACCAGCATAAACACGCCCATGCAAGTCCAATTGTCCAACCGCCAATTACATCAGTGGGATAATGAACTCCAAGATAAACCCTGCTGAACCCGATTATAAGAGTTAGAAACAAAGCAGCGCTTAAAATAAAAATCCTGATCTTTTTTGTTCTCTGAAACCTTGCAACTATTGCAGCCTGAGTAAGATATAAAACAGCAGACATCATTGAATGCCCGCTTGGAAAACTAAAATCTGTTACATTAACCAATCTTAAAGCTAAATCGGGACGATCTCTCCCGTAAATTTCTTTAAGCCCCAGACTAATTAATGTACCCCCGGCAATTGCCGCAAGAAGAAGCCAGAACGCATCGTAATGTTTTTGCAGTATTAAAAATATTAAAACGAATATTGATAGAATTGTTAAAATATAACCACCCCCAAGAGCAGTTATATCAGTCATAAATTCTGTAACCCAGATTGGTGCATCCGGTTTGGTTAAATCATCTTTCATTCTAAAGGATTCAATAACTGATAAATCAAAATCTCTTGTTTTACCTTCGGAGATTGCATCGCCTGTTTCAAGAAAAATAAGAACACAAATAAATAAAACCAGGAGAGCAAGTAGAAATTTAATTTCTTTGGTAATAAATTCGTGGAATAATTCTTTTATTGAAATGATTTTTTTTGAAGGCATTTTAAGATGGTATCTATTTTAATAAGGTCATTACTTTTGTCCGTATATATTCATCAGTTTGCAGTTTATAAAAATAAACTCCGCTTGAGTAATTACCCGCATTAAAAACAATTTCATATTTTCCTGGTGATTTTTGTTCGTTTAGTAAATCAGCTATTTCTTCTCCAAGAATGTTATAAACTTTTAATGAAACATATTGATTATCCTGCTGTCTGTATGAATTTCCAACAGCATATTGAATACTTGTAACAGGATTGAACGGGTTGGGATAATTCTGTTCAAGAAAATAATCTGATCCTTTATCTTTATTTTTTAGTGAATCAACTCCGTTTGGACCGGCTCTTGGATAAAAATATAAATGTGCCGGAACACCAAGCAATTCTTCACTAACTGTATAATAACCATCGGAATTATAACTCCAGCAAATTCCTTCTCCCTGTGGTTCTCTTTTATATGGAAGCTGATAATATTGATTGTGAGTAAATACATCGGTAATTGTCTGCTGTGCATTACGATGCCAGTAGAATACAAAATCATAATTTTTTAAAAGAATTTCACTTCCGTCTGCTGATATATCCCCCCCAACTATTTGTGTAAGAGGAAGAGTTGCAATTTTATCTAATGTTATTACATCTGTTAAAGATTGCGGATAAGCTGCACGGTAAACACTCACATTTACTTCACGCTTTGAAACCACATAAATATCTTTTGTTAATGGATCAACTAAAAGAGCTTCCGCATCTCTTGGTCCATCAGGGTACTGATATTTAATAACATCAACATTTCCAAGGGATATATAAACTGGATTTTGATCCGGGTTGACAACAGGTTCAGGAACGCGATAAATATATTTTAAATCATACTGAGCACTATTGTCGCCAATCTCTCCGATGTAAATATAACTTTCATTATCAACCGGTCCGGGACCAACTTCAATATCTTCCCAATCCCTGTTCGTTGCATTTTCAATTGAGTAAACGCCAAGATGTTTTCCGGAATTATTTATAGCAAAAATTCTTGCTGAATCTCCGGAATCATTATGAACCCAGAGTACATTTGTATTTATTTTACTTGCTGCAATACCTGAGGCTTCATTAATCTCGGAGAATTCAATTAAACCTTTATCTTCTCTTGAACCAAAACCCGGAGCCTGGGCGAATAATGAAATTGAAAAAAGAAATGATAACAGTAATCTTATAGTCATTTTATTTAGCCCATAGGTATTGAATAAATAAATGAAATACTTTCCGCCCCAGGGTTGCTTTTACCAAGGCTTCCGTTTGATATATGATCAAATCCAATTCCTATCTTCGAATTATTTTCAAAAGAATAAAATATTTCAAACAATGTTCTGAATTCAATTTTATAAGCAAGGTCGTGTCCTTCCCCTTTACTAAAATATCCTGCTGAAAAACTCGGTGTAAATATAATATTATTACTCAATGAAATATCAAAATAAAAACCTGCCATTCCATAAAATGCACCTGATGATGTGAATGTAATTCCTGCCAGAGGCTGCACGATTAATAAAGATAATGATGATCGGAACTCAACCCTTCCTTCAAAAGCACTTCTTTGTTTACGAAGAGCATTGAAATCGGATACACCCACAATTAAGCTGTTAACAGAATTATTTTTAGGCAAGCTTTTTTGATTTGAACTTTGCGGGCTGGATTCTGACGTTGCTTTGCATTCAGATGGTTTTATATAAAGAAAAACAAATATCAAAACCAACAGTAAGGATTTCTTTTTAAAATAACTTTCTGGTAACATGCTTATTAAGTTTATTACATTATGAGAATTATTAATAATAAATTTAATGTAAGCTTAAATTAAAATCTATTAGGACAGTCACGAAAAAAAATTCTTAAATCAAGGAACTAATCAGTGTTGTTTAAGTTTAACAAACCAAATTCATAAACCAGATAACGGAGCTTAATAATATGCAGAAGCTTTCTTTATTTTTTACAATTCTATTATTCATCACTTTTAACAATTCATTCAGCCAGCAGGCTGATCAAAAATCAGTTGCAGTAACAGTGTATAATCAAAATCTTGGTGTTGTTAAAGATTTACGATCAATAGATATGAAATCCGGCAAATCTCGAATAGCAATTACAGATGTTGCTCAGTTTATTGATCCCACAAGTGTTCACATAAAACTAAACGGGGAAGTGCTTGAGCAGAATTTTCAATATGATCTTGTAAGCCTCGATAAAATCCTTCAGAAATATATTGATAAAAATATTCAAATTATTGGTGAGAATAATGAATTTATTGAAGGGAAACTTCTTTCAGCTTTTGGCGGACAAATCGTATTGGAAAAAAAAGATGGCGGACTTGTTATGCTTCCAAGTCTTGCTAAATATAGAATTTCAGTTGGTGAACTTCCGGAAGGTTTAATAACCAGACCAACTCTTATCTGGGAAGTTAATTCTAATTCATCAGGAAAGCAGGATGTTGAAGTTTCATACCAGACATCCGGTTTGAACTGGCATGCGGAATATGTAGCCGTGTTAAATGAAAGCGATACAAAGCTTGATCTTAATTCCTGGGTGAGTGTTGAAAATACTTCAGGTACTACTTACAAAAATGCAAAGCTTAAATTAGTAGCGGGAGATATTAATCTTGTAAAAGATATGTACCCACAGAACGGAAGACAGGGAGATGTTATGTACATGGAAAAATCAATGAGTCAGCAGCAATTCCAGGAAAAAGAATTTTTTGAATACCATATGTATGATTTGCAGCGCCCGACGACAATTTCAAACAATGAAACAAAACAGGTGTCCTTATTTGAGGCTGAGAATGTTAAAGCTGTTAAAAAATATTTTTATAAAAGCGGCAGCTATAATTATTATGCAAACTCAGGCAGCCAGGGCAAGGTAAACGTTATTGTTGAATTTGATAATAAGGAAGAAAATAATCTTGGCGTTCCAATGCCAAAAGGAAAAGTTAGAGTTTATAAATCCGATGGGAAATCTCTTGAGTTCATAGGAGAAGATCTCGTTGACCATACGCCAAGAAATGAAAAAGTTAAATTAAAAATCGGTGATGCTTTTGATATACTTGCCGAAGAAAAACAAACTGAAAATAATAAGATAAGCGACAGGGTAAATGAACAATCTTTTGAGATAAAAATAAAGAACCGGAAAAAAGAAGATATTACTGTTGAAGTGGAAAGATATCTTGGTTTATACTGGGAAGTTCTGTCATCATCTCTTCCTTATGAAAAGAAAGATTCACAAAATATTACTTTTAAGATTCCCGTTGGTAAGGATACAGAAACTGTACTGACCTTTAAAGTGAGATATGTTTACTGATTTTCTAAGTGAGGTTCACCTTGAAGGTGAGCCTCACTTTTAAAAATGGCTGCAGTACAATAGCTAATTGGTTTAATAAGAATGAAAATTTCCACTCATTGCGCTGAAGATTGCTGCGCCAAAGGCAATAAGTAAAATTATATAAAGAACAATAAATATCAGCCCTATTATCATCAATACTTTCTGGATGAAGAAAAAGCTTCCTTGTCGTTCAAATGCACGCTCAAGCATTGTTAAATCATTTGAACCCATATAACCTGTATATGCATCTGCAGATTCTCTCAATCTTAATCCGCAGATAATCAGCGGAATGCCAACAATAGCTCCGATTATTGTTAAACACTCAATAGCTCCCATTATAATATAAAACACGCCAACAAAGCGCATATCACCGGACATTTTATTTATGGTCATTTGTGCCATTGGTGTTAGAGCAGATGTTCCGTTCATTAAACCTCCTCTGGTTTTAGTTTATTTAATTGTTGAGGACATTCTTTTAAAATTAAAAGTATAAACCATACCAAACTCCGTCTGGAGTTATCTTAACAGCAGGAAGCGGCAGTCTGATGATATTCAGTTCATTCTTTAAAAACCTGATTAAGCTGCTTTCATCTCCTAGGGAAAGTTTTCTTAAATCATAATCAAGACCAAGAAAGATTTCTCTTTGCCCACCCTGGGGAGTGTCTGCAATCCCTTTTGCAGAATATCCGACTGCAAGCCCAAATGGTTTAAGCCATTCAGGGTAATCATTCTGAATTTTTTTGGGCATATAATGGAAAGCATTTATTCCCATCCACCATGTTAATCCCTCATAATCATCAATCCAGCTTTTTGCGCCATTAACATACCTTCTCTCTCTTAAAGCATCTGATCTATGATAGCTGAATTTAGGCTGCAAGCCACCAAGGGCTTCCGGGTAAAGTTGCTGCAAAGTGAGAAAACCCGCACCAACTGTATTTGAAATAAGATCTCCCCAGCTAAAGCCCCATTGTTCAAAGAAACCATCGGCAATTTCAATCTGAAGCATCCATAGCCATCCGCTTAATCCACCATATAAAATTGAATTTTCCCCGCTCATTCCAGACCACCTGTAACCCCTGGAAAAAAGTCCAGTAGCAAAATAAGCATGAAGAAAATGACCATATTTATCCATGCCTTTATAGGTTTCAAAATCCTGCGTAAAATTTAAGGAATGCATTTTAGTTGTTGGCCAGTTGTACCATAAATCCTTCAGCCGGAAATACCCTGCTATATCAACTGTAATCATAACTCCGGCCATACCAAATAATCTGCCTTCATCAAAATCAGATTTAAGCCACCAGGTTGTTCCATCATTAAGCGAATAACCTGTGGGAGCTACCGGATCGTTTTTTGTTGTTGAAGAAAAAAATAAATTAAAATCATCCTGCGATGACATTAAAGCATATTTTAAGGGATATTTTTTTGTTTCGTTTTTTGTGGTTAAACTATCAGAAGATTTTTTCCCCGGATCAGATAACTGTGCACTAAAATCTTTTGCAAAAGAAATTGAGCAAAGAATTACAAAAGAAACAAAAACTTTTAGTACAATTGCCCTTAATGATTGTAGTTTAATATTCATTTTATAATCTTACCTGTAAATTATTTTATTATATATAGAATCGCAATCATTAAACAAAAATATTTTTACTGAGCTTATCTTCAATCAAGCCCTATGACATTAAAGGAAAAACTCGATTACCATTACAGAGCTTTTGATAAATCAAAAATCTCTCCGGATCCTCTTCAATTTCTTCATTTATATAATAAAGAAAAAGATATAGAGGTGATGGGGTTCATAGCTTCTGTATTTTCTTATGGAAATGTTAAACAGATTATTAATACTCTCAATAAATTTATTTTACTTTCTGAAAATCAGCCACACAGGTTTGTGCTTAACTACAGCAAGAGTAAAAAGATTAATTTAATTCATCGTTTTTATTCTGAAAAAGATGTTAATGATTTTTTTATCCTATTAAATAAAGCTTATTCTGAATATAGTTCACTCAAAAATTTATTTATGAAGTTTTATAAACATAATGAAATGAATCTTAAAAATGCTGTCTCCGGTTGTTCAAATTATTTTATTGAAAATCATAGAAGAATTGGCAATAAAAAAGAAATCAGTTTGGGAATGAGATTTATGTTTCCATTTCCGGAACTTGGAAGTGCGTGCAAAAGAATGAATTTGTTTTTAAGATGGATGATAAGAAAAGATGAACTCGATTTTGGTATATGGAAAGAAATTCCTCCCAATAAACTTGTTATTCCTGTTGATACTCATATCTCGAAAATAAGCCGCAAATTAAAGCTTACTAAAAGAAAAAATGTTAGCTGGAAGATGGCTGAAGAGATTACCGAGAAACTTAAAAAGTTTGATCCAATAGATCCTGTAAAATATGATTTTGCACTTTGCCACATCGGAATGCGAAAACTTGAGTTTTAATATTGTCATTCCACAACTGATGCGGAATCTTCTAATGAGTCCGGTATGAAAGTAAAGAATTAGTTATACTTTTTCTTCATTTGTTTAACCGAGTTTTCAATTAATTCCTTCAGAATTTTCAAGTTAACATCTTCCAGTTTATTAATGTAAAGACACGAGCCCCGGTTTTTAAACTTTCCTAATTTATTCATAAGCACACTTTGACTTTCCAAACCGGGCATAAAATAAATTGTAAGGTTTTGTTTCCTGGGAGAAAATCCTGTAATGCACATATCTCCTTCATGCCCGCTGTCATACTTATAGTGATAGTTTCCAAAACCAACAATGCTTGAACCCCACATTTTAGGTTCCTCCTTCGTTATCTTCTTCATCATCTCAAGAATTATAAAACTGTCCTCTCTCTTTTTTGAGTCAGGAACAGAGTTAAGAAATTTCTCAACACTCGCTTTGGTTTCTTTTGTTTTTAGTTCTGCCATTTTAACTCTTTCAATTTGATGGATAGAATTTATTTCATTAATTCATAGGATTTTTTTAGCAGGGAAGTAAAACTTTTATCAACATCGGCTGGAGAGTTTAATCTAAAATTATTATGAAACCTGCTTTTTGAAACCTGTTCAACTTTTGTAACTCTATCGTCCTCAATAGAATGATCAAGAACCAAATTAAAATCCAGCCAATTTTTTTTTGGGTGCACCCCGCCAAATGCTGTTTTATTTTTCAGATGTATTGAAGTTTTTTTCGGCTCAATAATAATTTTACCAAAAGCTTTTAATTCTTTTAAAATGGTTTTATAAATTTCCTCAACAACCGGGGATTTATTTATGAATAAACTTTTTTCATCCATTTTATCCTCATATTATTTTTTTTGAATGATGAACAATAATGAATAAAAAAATTATCGTCAACAGGTATTTAAATTTGATTCCTTGTCTTTTTTCACAATGGCAAAAAAAAGCGTGCAATCCCAAATCAGAATTGCACGCATCATTATTTAATGACTGATTACTATCTCTTATCAATCGGAATGTAAGGGCGTTTTGTTTCACCAATGTATATTTGTCTTGGGCGATAAATTCTTGCACCGGGAGTTTCTCTCATTTCTTTCCATTGAGCGATCCAGCCGGGTAAGCGGCCAAGTGCAAACATTACTGTGAACATATCTGTAGGTATTCCCATTGCGCGATAAATTATTCCACTGTAGAAATCAACATTAGGATAAAGTTTTCTTTCTACAAAGAATGGATCTTTAAGAGCTATCTCTTCAAGATTCTTTGCAATATCCAGCAGTGGATCTTTTACACCAAGTTCTTTGAGGACTTTATCCGCAGCTTTTTTAAGTATAGTAGCTCTCGGATCAAAGTTTTTATAAACCCTGTGTCCAAAACCCATCAGTTTGAATTTAGATTCTTTATCCTTTGCAAGATTTATGTACTTCTTATAATCCCCACCATCATTCTGAATTTGTTCGAGCATTGTAATTACTGATTGGTTTGCACCGCCATGCAGTTTTCCCCAAAGGGCGCATATACCTGCAGAGATTGATGCAAATAAATTAGCTTCACTGCTGCCAACCATTCTTACTGTAGATGTGCTGCAGTTTTGTTCATGATCTGCGTGAAGAATAAGAAGAAGATCAAGAGCCTCCTCAACAGATTTAGGTACTTCATAATGTTCTGATGGTACGGCAAACATCATATGAAGCAGGTCTGCACTATAGTCTAAAGAATCATTCGGATAAATGTAAGGCTGCCCGATTGATTTTTTATAAGAGAATGCAGCAATTGTTTTTAGTTTTGCCAGAAGCCTAATCATATTCAATTCAATATCTGCTTTGTAACCGGTTTCAGGATAATATGCAGAAAGTGAATTAACCATGGAGGAAAGAATTCCCATTGGATGAGCGTTGGCTGAATATCCCTCAAAGAATTTTTTCATATCCTCATGGATTAAGCTGTGGTGAGATAATTTATATTTAAAATCATCCAGTACAGGTTTGGTTGGGAGATAACCGAAAATCAAAAGGTAGCATACTTCAACAAAGTTTGATTTTCCAGCTAGCTCTTCAATAGGATAACCCCTGTATTGAAGTATTCCTTTTTCCCCATCAATAAAAGTAATTGCGCTTTGGCAGGAACCGGTATTTGCATAACCGCTATCCAAAGTGATAGCGCCGGTAATGTTTCTAAGCTGGCTGATGTCAATACCAACTTCACCTTCGGAACCGATAGTTACAGGAAGTTCGTATTCCTTACCCTTTAAAGTTAAGGTTGCAGTTTCTGTAACTGTTGTTTTTAAAGTGTCCATATTACTTCCCCTTCTGTTTAGTTATTATTATTGGGATTTATTATTTAGATATGTTTTATATAAAGTTTTTTCTCCCTTCAAATCTTTCTATAATCTTAAATAAAACTTAAGGAGAAAGGAGAAGAATAGCAATAGATGTTAGAAGCAATGTTTTTAAAATTCGAATCAAACTTAAAAAGAATTTTATTTAAAATTTTGAAAAACAATTATCATTTTCTTGAATCCTGCCATATAAGTTTTTCATCTTTCCTGTTTTTAAAAAAATCAGGGCATTTGCCGTCGCCATTTCCTGAAAACCCACCATCAGGTGCACATATTATTTTTCCATCTGAGTCATATAGGGTACTGAATTGGTCACAACATTGTGGTGGGACAAAATAAACGGTTTGAAGATGATATGTATATCTCCAGATTGATTGAGGCGGATTTCCAACAGGTTCATCCTGGAATTTTTGAATAAGAGATTTAATCCATTCCTGGTCATCATTCGGTGATGACGGGTCAATACATCCATTAATTCCGCTTATTAAAAGTATGCCTGAAAGGATAAAAATATATTTCATATTAATTATTGACCATGTTAATTTTAATTAGTAGGTAAATATTTTTCTAAATATATAATTATTATCTATTCACTTCAACAAACAATGTTTTCGCTTGAGCTAAATTAAAATCATGATCTTACAACATTTGATGTATCTTTTTTAAGTTTATTAATGATTCACTCATTAATTTTTCAAGGATTATTAATTCAGTAAAATTTAACTTATAAAGTTTTTTCAATTTAGTCTATAAAAGAATTTATTTCTTGCATTTATATCTTTTATTTCAGAATTTCATCTTCAATAATTCAAAAATTCTTCCATATTCCTGGAGTTTTTTATATGGCAGAGAATAATTCTACCACCTCTAATTTCAAACCTTATATTTCACCCGAGGCTTCTATTCCGGAATTCACCGTAAAATCAATTCTGATGGGTGCTTTTTTTGGAATTTTATTCGGTGCTGCTACTGTATTTTTAGCTTTGAAGGCAGGTTTAACAGTTTCCGCATCAATACCAATTGCTGTTCTTGCTATTTCAATCGGCAGGAAATATTTCAAAACAACAATCCTTGAAAATAATATTATCCAGACAACCGGTTCCGCAGGCGAGTCAATTGCTGCCGGTGTTGTTTTTACATTACCTGCTTTTTTGTTTATGTCTATGAATGAAGCTGGAGTAAGTGTCGGTGCAAGCTTTTTTAATTACTGGACAATTTTAGCTCTTGCAATGTTAGGTGGTATTCTTGGAACTTTGATGATGATACCACTCCGGCGTTCATTAATAGTTAATGAGCACCATAATCTTCCTTATCCGGAAGGAACTGCATGTGCTTCAGTTTTAATAGCCGGGGATAAAGGCGGGGACTTTGCAAAAACAGCATATCAGGGATTATCAGTAGCGCTTGTTTATGCTTTACTCCAGAGGGTATTTCATGTTATAAAGGATGCCCCAGCATGGGTTACAGCTCAAACAAATAAATTTCTTCCTTCTGCTACAATTAATGGAGAAATTACTCCTGAATACCTGGGAGTGGGATATATTATTGGTCCAAAAATAGCCGGGGTGCTTGTTGCCGGTGGTGTTTTGGCTTGGTTAGGTTTAATTCCGCTTCTTGCAAGTTTGGTACAGCCTGATGTTATAGCAGAACAATTAGTTAAGCTAGGATATTTAAAAGATTTATTTACTGCCGGAGGACCGGGAAATTGGGATCCTCAGCTTCATACTTTTGCAAGCTATCCCGATGCAATTTACAGAGCTTATGTAAGACAAATTGGGGCAGGCGCTGTTGCAGCCGGTGGTTTAATTACACTTATTAAAACTTTTCCAACAATTGTATCTTCTTTTAAAGGAAGTGTTGCTTCGTTAAAGAACAGAGGCGGCGAAGTAAAAATTATTCGTACGGAAAATGACCTATCCTTTTTAACAGTTATTACGGGAAGCATTGGTCTTGTAATATTAATGATTTTACTCCCGATGATTCCGGGCGATACAATTATTAACAAGTTTTTGATTGGTGTTCTGGTTATTGTATTTGGATTTTTCTTCGTAACTGTTTCAAGCCGTATAGTTGGTATAATCGGTTCAAGTTCAAATCCTATTTCGGGAATGACAATTGCAACTTTAATGGGAACTGCACTTGTTTTTATCGCGGTTGGCTGGACTGGAAAAGTATTTGAACCAATGGCGCTTGTTGTTGGCAGTATGATTTGTATTGCTGCAGCAAATGCCGGGGCAACTTCTCAGGATCTGAAAACAGGCTACATTATTGGTGCGACACCTAAATATCAGCAGATTGCGCTTTTTGTTGGTGCAATTGTTTCCTCACTTATTATCGGGTGGACAATTCAACAGCTTGATTCTCCGACTCCAGATATGGCTGCACTTGGAATTACACATGCAATCGGCAGTGATAAATTTCCGGCACCTCAGGGTACATTGATGGCTACTTTAATAAAAGGGCTCCTGTCGTTCAATCTCGATTGGCAATTTGTTTTGGTAGGTGCTTTTCTTGCAGTAACAGTTGAACTTTGCGGAGTTAGTGCACTTTCTTTTGCCGTAGGAGCTTATCTTCCTCTTTCAACAACATTACCTATTTTTGTAGGCGGAGCTATTAAGGGAATTTCTGATAAAGTTGCAAAAAGAAAAGGTGAAAAAGTAGAAGACAGTGAACTTGGAACGGGCAGTCTTTTCGCAACAGGTTTAGTTGCAGGAGGTGCCCTTGCAGGAGTTATTGTCGCCTTATTGTCGGTTAATGATAATATTTTTAATTTCTTTAAATCAATCAGTACTGAAGGATTTTTAACCAATCTTTTAGGCGATGGTGGTTATGCAATACTTGGTGTTGCTTTTTTTGCACTCATGGGAATGATACTTTATAAAGTTTCCCGGAAACCCCAAACTAAAATTGAAAAGACTGTAGGCTGATTGATATGACAGTCCTCCATTCTTGTTTTCTTTTACAAAGAAATTTCTGCACTTTACCTGTGTAAGGTTCTTTTTAGTAATTTTTATATCATTTAAGGAATAATAAAAGGCAAATTATTATGGGAAACGTATTAGGTCATCTTAAGCCTCAATTAATATGGAACCATTTTGAAGAAATTACAAAACATCCACGTCCTTCCAAACAGGAAGAGAAAGTAGTTGAGTATGTTCTGGATTTTGGAAAGAAAAATAATCTTGATACCAGTCGTGATAAATTTGGAAATATCCTTATAAGGAAACCTGCGACACCTGGTAAAGAAAATTCAAAAACGATTGTTCTACAGGCGCATCTCGATATGGTTTGTGAAAAGAATAGGGGAGTTGATTTTGATTTCGAAAACGATCCCGTTAATGTTTATGTTGATAATGGATGGGTGAAAGCAAAAGGAACAACTCTTGGCGCTGATAACGGAATTGGTGTAGCGGCAGCACTTGCTGTGCTTGAATCAAAAGATCTGCAGCATGGACCGATTGAAGCTATTTTTACTCTCGATGAAGAAACAGGTTTAACAGGCGCTACAAATTTAAAGAAAGGATGGCTTAAAGCCGATATCCTTTTGAATATGGATTCTGAAGAAGAAGGTGTTCTTTATATTGGTTGTGCAGGCGGAAAAAATACAGCAGCAACTTTCAAATTTGATCCTGAAAAAGCTCCTCGAAATCATTCTTCTTTTGAAATTAAAGTTGAAGGTTTACAAGGTGGTCATTCGGGTCTTGAAATTCATACCGGCAGAGGAAATGCAATAAAAATTCTTGTGAGATTTCTTTGGATTTATATGAAAGAAAATAAATTGAAATTATCAAAGATTGAAGGCGGAAATAAGCATAATGCAATTCCAAGAGAAGCTTATGCTGTTGTACTGATTCCAAAAGAAGATGAAAAATCTTTTAAGAAATTTGTAACAAAGTATAATGATACTATAAAAGCCGAGTTTGCAACTGTTGAACCAAATCTTTCAGTTTCTGTTGAAAAACATGATACTCCTAAAAATGTTATGGATTCTAAAACAGTTAAACATTTAATTAATGCTTTGTATGCAGTTCCGCACGGTGTTATAAAAATGTCTCCTGATATTCCGGAACTCGTTGAGACATCTACAAATCTTGCAACGATTACGACTGATGGAAAAAAGGTTAATGTTGTAACGAGCCAGAGAAGCTCTGTTGCGTCAGAGATTGAAGATATTACAAATATGGTTACATCTGTATTCCAACTTTCCGGAGCTTCTATTGAATATGGTGATGGCTATCCTGGTTGGAAACCTGATGTCCATTCAGAAATTCTTGGAGTTGTAAAATCATCTTACAAAGATTTGTTTGGAAAAGAACCTGATGTTAAAGCTATCCACGCCGGACTTGAATGTGGAATCATTAAAGAAAAATATCCGGATATGGATATGATTTCATTTGGTCCGACAATGTATGGTGTTCACTCACCGGATGAAAAACTCGAGGTAGCTGCAGTTCCAAAATTCTGGGATCTGCTTGTGAATATTCTAAAGAATGTTCCATCAAAAAATTAAGTGAATCTTATTTAAAAATGTTAATATGCCGAACCTCCATTATGGATGATTCGGCATTTTATTTTAGAAGATAGTTACATTTTTATTTCAATTTAAAAGAAGAAAAAACAATGGAAAATTTGCCGTTAACACAGAAAAAAGAACCTACTTTTTTAATGCGCTGGATGGCTCTCCTTTTTATAAGTCTGGCAATGTTTGGCAATTACTATATTTATGATAGTATTAGTCCTCTTGCCGATTTGCTAAAAACTCAACTGGGTTTTTCCGACTCCAACATAGGGTTGCTTAATGCAATTTATAGTTTCCCGAATATTATAATGGTGCTGGTTGGCGGGATGATAATTGACCGGATCGGTACAAGGATTTCAGTTGTTATTTTTACACTGCTTATAATGATTGGCGCATTAGTTACTGCTGTACAGGGTGAACTGCTTACGATGGCTATTGGTCGTTTAATATTTGGTCTTGGCGCAGAATCTATGATTGTAGCTATCACCACAGTAATTGCAAGATGGTTTAAAGGTAAAGAACTTTCATTCGCATTTGGTCTTAACCTGACAGTTGCAAGGCTTGGTTCCTTTCTCGCATTGAATTCTCCAAGCTGGGGAAAAGAGTTGTACAACAGCTGGCAATCGCCATTATGGATTACAGTTTTTGCTGGGATATTCGCTGTATTCTGTATAGTAGTTTATTATTTCCTCGATGCTTATGCTTCTAAAAAATATGCTTTACCCAAAGAAGGAAGCCAGGAAAAAGTCATCTTCAAACAGGTTCTTAAGTTTTCCAAATCTTTCTGGTATATAACTGCTCTCTGCGTAACTTTTTATTCTGCAATGTTTCCTTTCCAGACGTTTGCAATTAAATTTTTCCAGGAAGCACACGGCACTTCAAGGGAGGTTGGCGGCAACTTATCGAGTATGTTAACTTTAGCAGCAATGTTCTTTACTCCTTTGTTTGGTTTACTTGCAGATAAAATCGGTAAGCGCTCTTTATTAATGATGTTCGGATCCCTTCTTATAATTCCTGTTTATTTGATTATGGCTTATAAAATTGATCTTGCTGCACCGTTCGGAATAACCGGAGCAATTTCCATCAATATAGATTTTTTTGATATCCATTCTGCTATTCCGATTTATTTATTAATTCCAATGAGTATGATGGGAATTGCATTTTCACTTGTACCTGCTGTTATGTGGCCTTCGGTTGCTATTGTAGTTGAGGAAAAAAGATTAGGCACTGCTTACGGATTAATGACAATGATTCAGAATATCGGACTGTTTGGTTTTAATCTTTTAATTGGATTTGCAAATGATATCTCACATGCTAGTTCAGAAAATCCTGATGGATACAATCTCGGTATGTGGATCTTTTCAATTTTAGGATTCCTTGGTTTATTGTTTGCTTTCCTTTTAAGAAAAGCCGAGACCGGCCCGGGAGGACACGGACTTGAAAGAGGTTTTAAAAAGAATTGATGATTCAAATTATATAACAATCAATTAAATAATAAAAGGAACCTTTTATGAAAATCAGCTTTACTGCTCTTTTCCTTTTTCTGTTTCTTTTTCAATCTTTCTCTTCAAAAACAAATGCACAGGATGACTGCTGCGGGTTAGGTTCAATTATGAGCCTGGTACTTACAAGTGGAATTCATGGCGGTTATGGTATTCAGCAATTCAGTGCAGAAGGTTTAAATCATTACATTGATGTATATAACCAGAACCGAACATCAACTCTTACGAAGAAAATGGATAAGTTCGGTTCGGCTGTTGGTTTTAAATTCGGAATAAATCCTTTTCAGTTTCTTGTTGATGACTGGGTTATTGGAATGAAATTATCTTATCATATTCTTAAAGAAAAGCATGAGGCTACTGCCACTTTGCAAACCGGAGTTTCAAGAAGAGAATATGAGCTTACTTTAAAATCATTTCATGTTGGATTAAACTTTGCATATTATATTTCAAGAAACCTCGATTTAAAAATAGCCGATCTTGTTTTAACATTTAATTCTGCTGATTTGAAAAACAGTCTGATCCAGCCGAACCTTCCAACAACAGAGCAAAAATTAACAAGCTCAGAGAATCCAATCGGGTTTTTATTTTCAACAGGTTTTGTGTTTTATATAATTCCTCCTTACTTATCTATTGAAGGTACGGTCGGCTACTCGATTTTTTCAATTGATGAAATGCAATTTGAAGATGGTTCACGCCTTCAGGTGGATGAAAACAATAATAGTGGAATGACAAATTTTATTGATGGCGGTGGATTATATGTTTTTGCGCAACTGAATATTGCAATTCCATTTAATTGATAATGTTTGTAAGTTGAAATTGAACAGCAATTAAGGTTCTATGATTTTTCGAGATCTGTTTTTTATTTATTTATTTTTACTTGCAACTGCCGCATTGAATGCGCAGTCGTTTGGTTTTGGATGCCTTGGTTTTGTTGGTGGTTACGGTGGCTACAGTTACCAGAAATATGATCCTGAAGGATTTAATGAATATATAAATTCCTTTAATGACGCCAGGCAGGATTCACTTGTGTCACCCTTGGAAAGTTTTGGTAAAGCTCAGGGTTATAGAGTTGGGCTTAATTTTTTCCGCGCCAAGATTAAAAATTTTGTTCTTTCCACAAAGGGATTTTACCAGTCAGTAACTGAAAAACATGAAGCTCTTGAAAAGTTTGAAACAGGAACCCGTTCAACCACTATGAAAGTTGAATTAAGAAACTGGGCTATCGGGATTGATCTTGGAATTTCTGTTACTAAAGATATTAGTTGGAAAGTTGTTGATGGTGCTTTGAACTTTAATACAGTTATCTTAACAAATACCGAAAACTCAACCGGTGCAAAAACAACTATTAATAAATTTAAAACAAAATCCACAACAATTGGATATACTGTCGGGACGGGTTTCATACTTGAAATTATTGATGAATACTTTAGTATCGAGGGAACAGCAGGTTATACGTATTTATCAATTGAAAATTTATTTGATGATAATGGATCACCCTTACTGAATCCAGCAGGAATTAACGATCAGACGGACGTTGTTAAAAAGGATTTTATAGCTGCAGGTGGTTTTAGTGCTGTTATACAGTTTAATATAGGTTTCCCTTTATAGTATTAAAGATAAGATAATAGGCGGATTTAAATTTTTATTAAAATTCATTCATTCATTCATCCATTCAATCATTTATTTCAGTATAACAAAAAAATAAATTTTTATGAAACAAACAAAACTCGATACTGCATCCATCATTGCAATCCGTGATTGCATGGGTGCAAAGAAGAATGAAAAAATTCTTGTAATAACGGATGAACAAAAAAGAAAAATCGGTCTTTCTTTATATGAAAATGCTTTAAAGTTAGGACACAAAGCACTATTTGTTGAAATGAAATCAGGGAAACAAAATGGCGAAGAGCCATCAGATGAAATTGCCGACCTGATGCAGAAATTTGATGTTGTTTTTTGTCCTACAACAAAATCATTAACTCATACAGATGCCCGAAGAGCCGCTTCCGCAAAAGGAGTTAGGGTTGCAACTTTCCCTGGAATTACCGAAGAGGTTATGATAAGGGGGATGAATGCTGATTATAAAAAAATTGCAAAGCTCTCAATCAAGCTGGTTGAAATTCTCGGAGAAGGTAAAAAAATAAGAATATCTGCGCCTGCCGGTACTGATTTATCTTTTGATATTGCTGGAAGAAAAGCAATTGCTAGTAAAGGTTTATTTCATGAAAAAGGTGAAAGTGGTAATCTGCCTACCGGTGAAACTTATTTAGCCCCGCTTGAAGGAACTGCAAACGGAGTTTTTGTTGTTGATGGCTCAATGGCTGGTTTAGGTTTGATTAAAAATGCAAACATCAGGATTGAAGTTGAAAATGGTTTTGCTGTAAAAATAACCGGAGGTAATTTAGCTGCCCGACTTAAAAAGGAACTCGACAGCGTTGGTAAGATGGCAAGAAATATTGCTGAGTTTGGAATCGGGACTAACGACAGTGCAAAGCTAAGTGGAATTCTTCTTGAGGATGAAAAAGTAATGGGTACTGTTCACATTGCTCTGGGTAACAATGTTTCTATGGGCGGGAATGTAAACGTTCCTATACATCTTGATGGGGTAATTAAAAAACCTACCGTTTATATGGATGATAAATTATTAATGAAAGATGGGAAGTTGCTGGTTTAAATTTGACTTTGGGTCTGACTCAAAAGTAAGTTTATCGTCACACTTAGCGTAGTCGAAGTGTGAATTTAATCTAAATTGTCATTCTTCGACTCCGCTAAGACTGACGGATTTTACTTTTTGGTCAGTCACTATAACGTCTTTATTCTTCGTATTCATTTTCTTATTTTTGTATCAAATCCAAAATATTATCAGGAATGTGAATGTCTTTATTGCCTATAACTCTTTATGGAGATAAGATACTTCGTAAGAAAACAAATAAGGTTACGAAAGTTGATAACGAAACCATCGAGCTTATAAGGGATATGTTTGCTACTATGCGGAATGCAAATGGAATTGGTCTGGCCGCTAACCAGGTTGATGCTGATAAACAAATATTTGTGATTGATGTTTCCAAAGTTGAAGGTTTTGAAGCAATAAAACCAATGACATTAATCAATCCAAAGATCATTGAAAGATCAGGGGAAAAAAATAAAATGGAAGAGGGATGCTTAAGTATTCCCGATATCAGAGCAGAGATTGAAAGACCCAAAGAAATTATTATTTCATACCAGGATGTTGATCTGAAGGAACATGTAATAAAAGTTGATGATGTAGTAGCGCGGGTAATGCAGCATGAGTTTGATCATTTACAGGGAATTTTATTTATTGATTATTTGTCTGAAGAGCAGAAAAAAGAGTTAAAAAAAGATCTGGATAAAATTAAGAAAAGAGAAACCGAAGTTGATTATCCCGTAACTGCGTTAGCAAGCTGATATTTTATGAATATCATTTTTATGGGCAGTGCTGATTTTTCCCTTCCATCGATAGAAACACTTTTTAATAGCAAACATAAAATACTTGCCCTTGTTACTGTTCCCGATAAAGAAAAGGGGAGAGGACAAAAATTATCAGCTTCACCAGTTAAAGAATTTGGAATTAAAAATAATATTCCTGTTCTGCAGCCGGAAAAATTAAAAGATGAAAACTTCATTCAGGAACTCAAAAATTTTAATGCCGATCTTTTTGTTGTTGTAGCGTTCAGGATTTTACCAAGGGAAGTTTTTACAATTCCTCCCAAAGGTTCATTTAATCTTCACGCATCGCTTCTTCCAAAATACAGAGGTGCAGCACCGATACAATGGGCAATTATAAAAGGAGAGAAGAAAACCGGCGTTACTACTTTTGCATTAGAAGAGAAAGTGGATACAGGAAATGTCTATTTGCAGAAAAAAATTGTAATTGAAGATGAAGATAATTTCGAAACTATTCATAATAAATTAAGTGAAGTTGGTGCTGAAGCAGTTTTAGAAACCGTTGATATGATTGAAGCAGGGGATTATCAATTAAAAGGGCAGGATAATTCTCTTGCAACTCCCGCTCCTAAAATAACTCCTGAAACAGGAAGGATTGATTGGACAAAACCGGCAGCAGAAATTCATAATCTTGTAAGAGGCTTATCTCCAGTTCCCTGCGCTTATTTTTTTCATGATAATAAAAAGATAAAAGTTTATAAAACAAAAATTGTGAAAAGAGAAAATACCTTTCCGGGAAAAATTAATTCTTCAAAAAAGAATTTGATTATCGAGTGCGGTAAAGATGAACTGGAAATACTCGAACTCCAGCTTGAGGGAAGAAAGAGAATGAGTGCAGAAGAATTTTTAAGGGGTTTTAAGTTTGATTGATTTAACCGTCCCCCTGTTTGCAAATGATCGCATAAACATCGAGATAAAAGCAAAATCATCTAACCAGAATAAAGTCAGGGAAATATTAAAATCGCATAGTGCTGATTTTAAAGGAACAGATTACCAAACAGATACTTACTTCAAGGTGAGCAATGGAAGATTAAAATTACGTGAAGGAAACATTGAAAATAATTTAATCTTTTATAAGAGAGAAAATAAAGAAGGTCCGAAACAATCGAATGTAATTCTTTCCAAGTCAAATCCGGAATCTTCTTTAAAAGAGATATTGACAAAAGCTCTTGGTATTCTTGTCATCGTTTATAAGCAAAGGGAAATATTTTTTATTGATAATGTTAAGTTTCATTTAGATTCCGTAAAAGATTTAGGTACCTTTGTGGAGATTGAAGCCACAGCTATAGAAGGAAATATCAGAAGGGAAAAGCTGTTCAAGCAATGTAATTATTATATGAGTTTATTTAGAATTTCTCAAGAAGATTTACTTTCTGTTTCTTACAGTGATTTGCTGTTGCAAACAAATAAAAGTTAATCTCCCGTTGGGATGATATTCTTGTTATCTACCATAAGCATAACTGTTTTTTGTGGTGCTTTTGTTCTGTGCATTTCATTTCTTGAAACGGTTACGCCCTGCCCAGGATTTAATTCTATTATTCGATCTTGTAAATCAACTAAAAATTTTTCTTCCAGGACAAAGAAGAATTCATCGTCATTCTGGTGTTAGGCTGTTATAGTTTCTCGCGCACCGGATTTTGGTAATTATTTTTATCAGGCATTATTTGCCATAATGTTTTGCAATCTCTTCTTCACTCAATCGCAAAAATCTAGCAGCATTGTTGTAAAGTATATCTCTTTTTTGTTTCTCAGATAGAAATTCTGCTGTTTCTATAGCTTCAATACCTACTTTAATTGTGCCCGGCCAATTCATTTGGTCAGATCCAAACATTACACGTTTTCCAAATCCAGCTTCAACAATTTGTTTCAAATAAGAATGGAAAGCGGAACGTGGAATAACATAACAAATAACTCCCACATCAACGTAAACCTGGGGATAGGTCCATAACACCGCGAGTAAATCGTCAATCATTGGCCATCCGGCATGCATCAGGTATATTCTCAGTTTTGGGTGGTGTACTAACAATTCTTCCACTACAAGTGGACTATGAAGCTTAGCCCTATAATTTCCCACCCCGGGAAAATAAGGAGCACCAGGAGGACCAGGTCCAATATGTATACCCATCGGCACATCCAGATCTTCTGCAATCTTTGCATAAGGTTCAAAAAGTGAATCACTTGGTGATACACCATTATATTGAATACCAATCTCTCCGAATACCTTGAATTTTCCTGATGATAATAATTCCCGTACCCTCTCAGGGGTTAAATCTTTTTTGGAAAAATCGAACCATAAACCGGGGATTATTCTTTCTCCGCCATTTTTGATGTAATCATCAATAAAAGGTCCACTAGTCACTGCATAAATGTTGTACTTCTGTAGAATTTCCAAGGTTTGCTCCATCAATTCTTTATCGGTAGCAGGTCCCCATATCGGATTTTCACAATCTGGATTTTTAACCCAGGTCATAAAAGTTTCCATCCAATTATTTGCAGGGTCATTGTATGGCATTTCCATTGGTGGAGCACAAATAGCTGTCGGGGGTGGGCCATTCATTGAAGCGGGATTGGAATGAAGATGCATATCAATTATAGGAAGTTTTTCCTGAGCACAGACTGTAATGGATGCCATTAATACAAAATAGAAGATAAGTGATCTCATTTCTGCTGATCTCCTTTCGCAATTTTTATTGCTTTTGCACGTAACTCATTTCAACAAAAATATTACAATAAATAATAAGAAATTCCTATTTCTAATACATTACAATCACAAGTGCTAAATTATTATGTTATTAATCTCCCGTTGGTATGATATTCCTGTTTTCTACCATTAGTATTACAGTTTTCTGTGGCGCTCTCGTTCTATGCATAACATTTTTTGTAACAGTTACACCCTGACCCGGATTTAATTCTATTGTTCTCTCCTCTAAATCAACAAAGAGTTTTCCCTCAAGGACGAAAAAGAATTCATCATCATTCTCGTGCTTATGCCAGTGGTATTCCCCTTCAACAATTCCAACTCTTACAACACTGCTATTAACTTCTGTAAGCGTTTGGTTGAACCATTTATCTTTTACTTCCTTCACCATTTGAGGAATATCAATCAGTTCAAAGTGTTTGTATTTTATATCGAGTTTGGTTGTGTAGGGATATTGGGTCGGCATAGTTTTCTTTCAAAGCGAATTTTCTTCAATTCTGATAATCAATTTTTAAGAATTTATATTTTCTAAGATTCATAAATGCTCTAATAGCCTCATCTAAGTTTATACTTTTTGTCTTGCTAGCAGAAACAGCTAAATTTAAGGTTCGAGCTATGTCAAGAAATTGTTTTTGTTTTTTTGAGGTCTTATAAAAAGTCCACGAAACTGATAAGAGTTTTGAAGAAGCATTTTGGATTTCATTGATATGTTCAGTTGTAAGAAGACCATTTACTATTTCTGCATGATAAAACAGGAGTTTCTCGGACAATCCAATAATAGCTTTTTTAACTTCCACTTTAGGCTTAAGGTAAAATTCAAGAAAAAATTGTGAAATAATAAATATTAGGAGAGCACTAATAATTGTTTGAAATGTTTGGTTTTGTAACAATGAAAATAATGCATCACTCATTTTTAATTTAATCGCTTACAATAATATCAAATTTAATATCAGGGAAATCATGAATTGTTATTACAGTTTTTCTGGAGTGCTTCAGTAATATTTGCAAAAGATTTATGAACATTAATTTCCCTCACATAAAACTTATAAAATTATAAAACTAATCTCAATCGGAATATTCAGTAGGTAGCAAATATGTCATCCCTTCAGGATACTATTATTTTTCTGTTTTGTGTTTTCTAAAAAATAACATCCCCTCGGGATTAAAAGGAAAAATACCTATCGGTATGAAACGGTCACAAAATGTAAACAGACTGAAATTAAATCGCATTGAGGATGAAATACTTACAGCAAAATGAAAGTTGCATAATTGAATCCTGAAGGGATGAAATTATTATAAGAAATGGATAAGATGAAAATTCAAATCCCGAAGGGATGAAATAAAACAGATATTGAATATCTGCTTCTATACGTTTAATGGCGTCCCCTGGTGAAAAATCATTTGCCATTTCCCATTCTGGTTCTGCCAGATTGAGCTTCGCAAAGAATGTGTTTTTTTACTGCTATTAACAATTTTTTTTTCAGTCTGATATGTTACCAGAACGGTACCAGGAATTATTTCAATAGAATTAAAATCGTTAATGGTATATTTTATTTCGGGGAGATTTGGTATATTCATTTAGGATATCCTGCTTACTATATTTTTTACCTGATTCCCCGATCTCAAAAAAATCATCTGCCAGCAGTTCATTTAATCTCTCTTTAGATTTGCGAACTTCAGGCTGAAGTAATTCGACTTCCAGATTTTTAATTAAATCAGAATTAATCATCTCACTCTAAATTCGTTTAACAACAAAGATTGCTTCATCGTGATAAACCTGTTTGCCGACAGGCAAAATCCGGATTATTAATGACATCTTTTATTTTACTTTCACTTTTTTCTTTTTCACAGTTTTGGTTTTACCATTTTTCTTAATCGTTGTTTTTTTAACAACCACTTTTGATGAATGCGGTGTGTAATGAACCCGTGATACTGTCCTTACACGCGTTGTTTTGGTAATTGTAAAAGCTTTTCTGTGTGGAAGAACCCTTGTATAATAAATATGCCTTGCAACAGGATGAAAAGGATGCCACCAGTGCGGATAATATCCAAAATAAAATGCAGAACGATACGGGCGATAAGCAGGTGCGTACATAAACCCTATGATCGGCCACGTATGAACCTGAACAACAGTTGGAACCACATAAACATTTTTACCATAAATTTTATTATTGCCGTGAATTTGTAAATTGTAATCGTCGTCGGTTTTTTCCACTTCAATAGTTGCAACATCCTGGTATTCATCTTTTGCCGTTGGCACCTGCAAAACAACAATATGTGTGTTATCGGCAGTCTCATCATTAACCCTGATATAATCAACTTCACCGTTATTATCGAGATCGAGATTATTAATACCCCTGTCAGGATCATTCAGAGCTTTTTCAAAATCTTCGAGGTTTTTGGATTCCTTAAACAAATCTCCAACCGCTTGTAAATCCAGTCCGGCAACATCATCAGAATCACTGGGAGTAAAAGTTATATTTTCCATTGCGTAAGTAATACTGCCGCCAAATAAAAATAACAGGGTAATTATGCTTATGAGAAATTGCTTTTTCATTTTATTATCCTTTTTCATAATTTCAAATTTATTTTATTAATCTTCGCTTATTGAAATTTAACATAGAAAAATATAATCATTATCTCAATTGAATTTTTTGGTGGAGAATAAAAGATAGGCACTGGTAGTTGGGTAGATTGCTTCGCCCCGATTAAGTCGGGACTTGCGCTGACATTTTTTGGTTAATCATTATTCATTTCAAGGTTCAGCAAGGTATCTACCTGGTGAATGGCGGCTTCAATACTTATCATCCGCAAGCAAAATGATCCGTATTGTTCACCTTCAGGAATCCGGTCGAAACATTTGTCTGTTGTACATACCGGACACGAATCAAGCCCTTTCAAAGTTACGCATTGCTCGACTTTCTTATAAACGTCCCATTCGAGGTCGTGATGAATGCGAAAAAAAGCTAACGACATTGTCCCAATAGCTATTGCAAGGTGCCGGGGTCCTGAATCGTTTGAGATACAAAGCGAGCAGCGTTCGAGTATAGCAGCAAGGTGACCAATACTCTCCCCGCAATAAACCTCGAAGATTTCTGTTTGAAGATGTTTCTTTATGTCAGCAATCACCTCATTGTCCTGCTCTCCCTTTAGAAGCACAACGATAACATTATGTCTTGTCGTAATGTTGTTGATGAGAGCAGCGTACCTTTCGGGGGGCCACACTTTATACTTGCCACTCGCACCAGGATGAACTGCCACAATTCTCTTCAATGGCGGGAGGTGAAATTGCTTGAACAATAGATCGGCCCAGGTAGAAGAAATTTCCGGGATGACATATTCGGTTTTTAAGGAATGAACTGTAACACCTATTGTACGAACTAAATCGCAATAGTACTCCACCACACCTCCTCTTGATTTTTCGATATCAGGTGTATGTGTCAGGAGCCAACGTAATCCTTGATTCCTGGCTCCAATGCGATTTGTTGCCCCGGAAGCCAATGCCCATAGTATGAACCTATCTTTATATGGGAATGTGGAAATTACCGTGTCAAAATTCTTCCGTCTCAGAAACCTGATCACTGCCAGTTCTGCTTTCACTCTAGCGATGATACTCAAAGACTTGAAAGCATAACGGTTCAGAGTGTACAATTCATCGATGTTCTTGTTCGTTGCCAGGAAAGAGTTATCTCTCTCTATTTGTGATGGATATAAGTTAGCAAACGGGTTTTCCTTGGTTGCGTCCATTGTCCGGCGATACGTTGTAAATACACATACAAATGAATCGGGGAATGATCTTTTAAGCTCACGAAGTGCAGGAGATAAAGTAATATGGTCACCGAGGCCCCCTTCAGTAATGAACAGAATTCGTTTCGGAATCATACAATAAATTTAACGTAAAAAATTATAAAAATTAACTCAGGCAAATTTTTGATTTTAGGAGGAACCCATTCATTCTAGAAATTCTCCTCACCCATTTACTTTTCTTAACAAAGAAATCTGCCCAGGATTAATTTTTCTTTTTTTCCAGGTTTAACAAAAACTGTTTACGCCACATTCCTCCGCCATAGCCGACTAACTGACCATCTTTTCCAATTACTCTGTGGCAGGGAATTATTATTGCAATCCTGTTATCTCCATTTGCTCTTGCAACTGCTCTTATCGCCTTTGGATTTCCTAATGCAATTGCCTGTTCCTGGTAAGACCTTGTTTTGCCGAAAGGAATTTTTTGCAGTTCCTTCCAAACCTTCTGCTGAAATTCTGTTCCATTTAATACTAATGGCAGTTCGAAAGTTTTTCTTTTCCCTTCAAAGTATTCATTCAACTGTTTGTTCAGTTCATCAAAGTATTTGCTTTGTCCCGGGACGAATTCAGCATCAAAGATTTTTTTCAATCTTTTAATCTGTGTTTCAAGCATTCGCCTGTCAACAAATTCAAGAAGGCAGATTCCATCTTCTGTCGCTCCGGCAAGCATAGGACCAAATGGAGTTAAAATTCTTGTTACAGAAATAATATTTTTGCTTTTACTCTTTGAAGGAGGAAACCCTGTAAGCTTCTTAAAAGTTTCTGTAAATCCGCTTAAAGATTCATAACCGGTGTTAAATGCAGATTCAACAACCTTCTCACCGTATTTAATTTGTCCAAAAGCTTTATTTACTCTAAGCAATCTTAAATAGGTTTGAAAAGTCATTCCGTGATATTTTTTAAACCACCTTCTTGCTCTTGCAGGATCAATATTTCTTTCTTTAAAATCTGCATTTGTCAATCTTGTAATCTGTTTTTCTTCTATTTCTTTCAGAAGATCTTTCAGCCAATCAGGTGCTTCTCCGTTTAACTGGAGGGGATGACAAACTTTGCATGGTCTGTACCCATATTGCAGCGCTTCCTTAGCGGAAGAAAAGAAATCAACATTTTCTTCTTTAGGTTTTCGGGCAGTGCACGTAGGTCTGCAGAAAACTCCTGTTGTTTTAATCCCGACAAAAAATATTCCTTCAAAGCTACTGTCTTTATTTAACAGAGCAGCGTACATCGTTTTTCTATCCGGCATAAATAAATTATACATGTTATTCACTTTTGATTCTAATTTTTGTTTATAAACTTAAAAAGATATGGCTATGAGTTCAACCGGAAAATTGACAAGTAATTTTGAGAGGAAATTCAAGTGCAAGTTCAAGTGCAAAGTTCAGAGGTTGAACAATTGTCTATTTGGAATTTTCCGGTAAAAATTCCAATATTACACAAAGAATAATATCAGTTAATAAAGAATCAATTTGATTTTCCCTGCAAAAAAATATTTTCATTCCGGACTATTATGGCTTAAAAACAATTTAACCAGCGGCCAGTACATGATTTTATGGAGCTTTATTGTTGGGCTGACCGCAGGTCTTTTAGCTGTAAGTTTAAAAACTTTGGTTCATTATGTGCAATATTTCTTAACCGGGTATTATAAATACGAGTATCTTAATTATATCATAATAATTCTTCCATTAGCTGGTATCCTGCTTACAATTTCGTTTATAAAATTCTTTCTTAAAGATAAATTTGGTAAAGGTTCAGCTCATATTCTCCATTCGATAGCAAAAAAATCAAGCTTCGTTGAAAAAGAAACAATATACTCTCATATAATCTCCAGTGCATTCACAGTTGGTTTTGGAGGTTCAGTTGGTTTAGAATCTCCGATTGTTGTTACAGGTTCAGCCGTAGGTTCCAATTTCGGCAGAGTAATTCTTATGAATTATAAAGAGCGGACAATATTGCTAGCAAGCGGTGCCGCGGCTGGTATTGCTGCAGTTTTTAATGCGCCAATCGCAGGTGTGATGTTTGCACTTGAAGTATTGATGACTGACATTACAATAACTGCTTTCATCCCGATTATTATTGCATCTGCTGCAGGGGCTCTTTGTTCCAATATTATTTTGCAGGAAAAAATTCTTTTATCATTTAGCCTTCGTCATCCTTTCGATTATAAAAATATTCCTTTTTATATAGGATTGGGAATTATAACAAGTCTGTTTTCTATATTCTATGCGAGAAGCTTTTTAAAGATTGAAAAATTATTTAAGAAGGGAAAAAAGAGAACTTATACTAAAGCAATTATCGGGGGAATATTACTAGGGGTAATAATTTTAGTTTTCCCTCCTCTTTATGGTGAAGGATATGAAAGTATTAAAATCCTGGCAAGCAATAATCCCGAAAGGATTTTAGACAACAGCTTCTTTACCTTTTTTAAAGGAAACGAAATTTTTCTGATTATATTCATTGCGGTTATCGGGTTAGTAAAAGTAATTGCCGCCTCTATAACTATTGGCAGCGGCGGTAATGGCGGAAATTTTGCACCCTCTTTATTCAGCGGATCATTTATTGGATTTGCTTATTCAAAATTATTTTGGATGATGGGAATACAATTGCCCGTATTCAATTTTATTATAGTTGCAATGGCAGGAGTACTTACAGGAATTATGTACGCTCCTTTAACAGGTATTTTCTTAATTGCCGAAGTTACCGGCGGATACCAGTTAATTATTCCCCTGATGATTGTATCCACTATGACTTATGCAATAGTGAAAGCATTTTGAGCCTTATTCGATTGATAAAAAAGACCTGGCTGAAAAGGGTGATTTGCTAACCCACAATAAGGATAAAAATATTTTAACAATGCTCGAATTATCTTCTTTAATAGAAACAAATTTTAAAATTGTTCCAGTAAGGCAAATATTAACCAGCTTATAGAAATAATTTCTCATTCTAAAAGAAATATTTTCCCGGTCGTGGATTCTAGTAGTAATCTCATTGGAGTAATTTCACTGGACGAAATTCGAGAATTTCTTTTTGAGATGTCAGTTTATAAAGAAGTTCTTGCCGTCGAACTTATGAGCAAACCACCGGCAGTAGTTGAATATCAATGAAAATATGGATTCGGTTATGAAAAAATTTGATGAGACCGGTGCATGGAACCTGCCTGTTGTTGAGAACAAAAAATATATCGGGTTTATTTCTAAATCGAGTGTGTTCTCCAAATACAGAAGCAAGCTTATAGCTGATTATTCAGATGAGTAAAAGCTGCTGAACAAAAATTCTTTTGAACAATTTTGAAGGTTTTAATTTCTTCGGATAAAAACCTATTTTTAAATAAAATTTTTTCCAAATTAACCCTAAACCAAATGAATTTTAAAAATAACATACTTGAGCTGATAGGCAGTACACCTCTCATTAAACTTAACAAAATAAACAAAGGTTTAAAGCCGCAAATCTTTGCAAAGATGGAATCTCATAATCCTGGCGGAAGTGTTAAAGACAGGATTGGTATTGCAATGCTTGATGCTGCAGAAAAGAAAGGAATAATATTCCCTGGCGGAACCGTGATTGAAGCAACAAGCGGAAATACAGGAATTGGTTTGGCATTGGCGTGCGCGGTTAAAGGATACAAATCTATTTTTGTTGTTACAGATAAAGTTAGCCAGGAAAAAATTAATTACCTTAAAGCTTTTGGCGGGGAAGTAATTGTAGTTTCAAATGCTGTTGAACCGGATAATCCTGAATATTATGTGAATGTTGCAAAAAGAATCTCGAAGGAAACACCCAATTCATTTTTTCCTTACCAGTATTCAAATCCTGCAAACCCGGAAATTCATTATAAAACAACCGGACCTGAAATCTGGCGGGATACGGAGGGAAAAATTACTCACTTTGTTTCAAGCATTGGAACAGGCGGAACAATAAGCGGAACAGGAAGATTCCTGAAAGAAAAAAATCCTAGATATAAAAGTTATTGGTGCCGATCCACTTGGCTCAATTTTCAAAACTTATAAAGAAACGGGGAAGATTATTAAAGGCACTCCCTATTTGGTTGAAGGAATTGGACAGGATTGTTTACCCGAGAATGTTCATTTTCAGTATATTGATTCAATAATTAATATCAGTGATAGAGAATCTTTTGCAGCAGCAAGAAGGCTGACAAAGGAAGAAGGAATTTTCTGCGGCGGCAGTACCGGAACAATTGTTCACGTTGCGCTTGAAATTTCAAAAGAGCTTTCTGAAAAAGAGGTTGTGGTTTTTATTGTTTGCGATACGGGGGAAAGATATCTTTCCAAGGCTCATAACATTGAGTGGTTAAGAAACAATAGAATGCTTGATGCTGAAATAAAAATTCTCAGAGATATTTCTGATGCAAAGAAATTGAATGGTAATGAAGATATTGTTTTTGTTCATCCAGAAACTCCCGTGAAAGAAGTTTTAAAAATTATTCAGGAAAATGGCTATTCAAACATTCCTGTTATGCATGATAGAAAGCCGCTTGGATGCATTAGAGAAAACAGGCTCATGGCAAGACTTCTCAGAAATCCTGAACTGATGAATTCAACTGCAGAAAATGTTTGGGACGAATGTTTCCCTATACTTGATGCCAAAGCAGAGATATCGGAAGTGAAAGAATATCTTAAAGACAGTCCTGCAATTATGGTGAGCGATTTTGGACGCATTACTGATATTATAACCAGGTATGATTTGTTACAGTATACAAATTAACATTCCTTCATGAACTTGAACTTACTCAGCAAATAGTTCAGGATCAAGTTCAAGTTCAAGTTCAAGTTTAAGATAAGCGAACTAAGAATTTTTTTATCAAACTTTAATATTAGGGAAGCGACAATGGGTTTTTCAACAGATGCAATTCACGCAGGACAAATTCCTGATCCAACCACCGGTGCAGTAATTACTCCGGTTTACCTGACTTCAACTTATGCACAGCATGAACTTGGGAAAAGTACCGGTTATGAATATGGAAGGACACACAATCTTACAAGACAAGCATTGGAAAATAATATTGCGGCTCTTGAAAAAGGAAAATACGGGATTGCTTTTGCTTCCGGACTTGCCGCTACTCATGCGTTAATGAGTTTGCTAAAATCGGGTGATCATGTTATTGTTTCAAATAATGTTTACGGCGGAACATACAGACTTTATGAACAGAATTTAACTGCCTACGGCTTATCATATTCATGGGTTGATACAAGTAATGTTAAAAATATTGAAGCAGCAATCAAAGCGAATACTAAAATGATATTTGTGGAGACCCCGACAAATCCAATGCTCTTGCTAACTGATCTTCAGGCTGTAGCTAAAACTGCAAAAGCAAATAATCTAATTACTGTTTGCGACAACACTTTTATGAGTCCGTATTTACAGAATCCTTTGGAATGGGGAATTGATATTGTTTTGCACAGTACAACAAAATATTTAAACGGACACAGCGATGCAATCGGTGGAATTCTAATTATGAATAGTGAAAAACATCATGAACGACTGAGATATATTCAGAATGCTGCCGGAGGAATTCCTTCACCTTTCGATTGCTGGCTTGTACTGCGTGCAACAAAAACTCTTGCAGTAAGGATGAAACAGCATGAAGAAAATGCAAATATATTTGCTGATTTCCTTTTAAAATCCGGTATAGCAGAAAAGGTAATTTATCCGGGATTAAAAGATCATCCTCAGCACGAGCTTGCAAAAAAACAAATGCGAGGATTTGGGGGAATGGTTTCAGCAGAATTTGGTTCATTAGGAAAAGCAAAAAAAGTTTTGAACGGAGTTAAAATTTTCACACTCGCTGAAAGTCTTGGAGGAGTTGAAAGCCTGATTTGTCACCCCGCTTCAATGACCCATGCATCGGTTCCCAAATCTGAAAGAGAAAAATTCGGATTAACAGATTCGCTCATTCGCTTTTCTGTTGGGATTGAAGATATTGAAGATTTAATTGAAGATATACAGCAGGCGGTGAAGTAGTCATTTGGCGTTGTTACTTTCTTTTACTCAATAGTTTACAACTCTTAATAATTAAATACATTTTAATTTAAGTCCTGCTTGCAATTATTATTCTTTCTATTTAATTTTAAGCATATGCTCATAATAAAATAACAAGGGAGAAACAAACATGTCTAAAGAAAATTTAATTAATGGCTTAAACGAAGACTTGGCAGCAGAATTAGGAACTGTAATTCGTTATAATTACCAGGCTGGAAAATCTTTTGGCTTACTAGGAATGGAGTTAAGAGAAATTTTCACAAGTGAAATTACAGATGAACTCGAACATGCAAGATTTTTAACAGATGTAATAATCGATCTTGGCGGAGAACCGGTTATTGTTCCTAAAACTTTTGATAAACCGGACAATCTTAAAGAAATGTTGGAACTTGACCTTATAATGGAAGAAAGCGACGTTAAAAATTATCTGAAGCACTCCAAAGAAGCTGAAGATTTAGGATTTGTCGAACTTAAAATGAAACTTGAAGAAATGGCTGCTGACGAAGCCGGACATGCCAGGGAATTACGTCGTTTACTGAAAGGTCTATAGATAATTCAAATATGCCAAGACCAAGAAAACATCGGAGAGTCTGCTGTAATCCTTCCGCTTATTATTTCAAGCCAAGAGGGATTCCTGTTTATGAATTAGAAGAAATTGTTCTCGATCATGATGAACTGGAATCTCTGCGGCTTGCGGATTTGCTTGCTTACTCACATGAAGAAGCAGCAAAGGAGATGAAAATTTCAAGAGCAACTTTTGGGCGAATTGTAGAGGCAGCCAGGAAAAAAGTTATTGATGGAATTTTAAACGGGAAAGCAATCAGAATTAACCAGGAAGAATTAGACCACATTTTAAAAGAAGGAATTTAAAGATGTTAAATGAAAGTAAATCCCGATTCTCGGGAAAAATAGCTATCGCAACAAATAATCTAAAGACAGTAACAGGACATATTGGAAATGCAAAGCATTTATCGTTTATGAGATTAAGGATGACAAAGTACTAAAATAAAGAATTAAGAGAAAAATCTTTTCACGACAGCATGGAGATGTCAAACCATACATCATCAAGCATCATGCGGAAGGCGGCGGACATAGCCATGCCCATTTGATTGATGGCTTAAAAGATTGTAGTATCTAATTTCGACAGTGGCGGCGGCTGGAGAGTCGTCGAGGATTTAAAACAGTATAACATAACTACTTTATTTACAGATGTTGAACTAATTGAAGATGCTGTAATAAGTTCATTAAAGGTGAATTGAAAAATGAAACTGAGCTGGTTTGCGATCATAGTGAAAAATAGACTGTAAAATCGTCCAGTGTATATCAAAATAACTATTAAAAAATAATTAAGGAGTAAGAATAAAAAATATATAGTTTTAATTGTTAAGGGGGAAATAAATTGACTTATAAAAACAGAGGAGAACACAAAATGAAACATATCTCTTTTACAATGATCGTTACAATCCTATACCTCTTTCTATCAACTTCATCATTTTGCCAGGAAACAAAAACACCGGAGTGTATGTTTAAATCAAGCCTTCATTATACTGCAGATGGAATGGCTTACTGGTATGACAAATCCCAGGGCGGACTTGAAACGATTACGGGAGTTTCATATAACGATCTTGGCTGCAAAAATTGCCATGTGTCATCATGCGATGTATGCCATAAAACCGAGCTAGATGGAAAAGTTGTTTACTCAAATGAACCTGCAAAAAAACAGGATATGTGTCTTAAGTGTCACGCACGGGAAGCCTCAATAATGAAAATCAATGAGAAAGCTAACACACCGGATGTTCATTTTGCTGCAGGGATGCAGTGTATGGATTGTCATACGGCTCGCGAAATGCACGGTGATGGTGTTGAATACGCAGCAATGAAACAACCAGGAGTAATGGATGTAAATTGCGCAAAATGCCACGAGAGTATTGGCAAAACAATTTCTCACAAAATTCATGGAAACAACGTTGACTGCAAAGCCTGTCATGTTCAGCAAGTTGTAAGCTGCACAAACTGCCATTTTGAAACAATGGTAAAGGAAGGAAAGAGAGTTGCAATTCCTGTTTCCGGTTGGGAATTCCTGATGAACTATGATGGCAAAGTTACATCTGCCAATATGCAGACATTTGTTGTCCCCGGTAATAAAACGTTCCTGATTTTTGCACCACAATTCAGCCACTCGGTCTCAAAGGATGGAAAGAAATGTGAAGATTGCCATGCTAACTCTAATGTAGAGAAAGTTAATAAAGGTAGCATCGCACTTACATGGCTTGAGGATGGTAAAGTGGAACAGACAAAGGGAGTGATACCTGTTATAGAAGGTGTTCAATATAATTCCGTGTACCAGGATTTTAAAGACGGGAAATGGACGCCCATATTAAATCCCGAAGATCCTAAAGTTCAGTATGTCGGTTTCGGGAGTCCGTTGACTAAAGAGCAGCTAAATAAACTTATAAAACCTCAGAAAACTAAGAGTGGAAAACAATAAAACAATGAATGAACAAGAAAAAAAAATAGCATTTGAAGAAGAAGAAAAAAGGATTAACACAACCATTTCTAAAATAAAGCACCGTATTGCTGTATTCAGCGGAAAAGGCGGAGTTGGTAAAACCACTGTAAGTGTCAATCTCGCTTTCACTATTCAGTTAGAAGGATATACAACCGGAATTTTAGATGCAGATATTACCGGACCAAATGTTCCCAAAATGCTAAATGTGAATGAAGATCTGATTTATCTGAATGAAAAAATAATTCCTTTTGAACGTTATGGTGTGAAAATGATTTCGATGGCAAGTATGTTGCCACACGGGCAGCCATTAATCTGGCGCGGACCAATGCGGTCAAAAATAATTAATCAATTTCTTGCAGATGTTGATTGGGGTGAGCTTGATTACCTTATTGCAGACCTTCCTCCCGGAACGGGAGATGAGATTCTTACCATCGCACAAAATATGAAGCCTGATTATGCGGTTATAGTTACAACTCCCCAGGAGGTTTCGGTTATTGACGCTGAACGTGCAATAAATATGGCGAAGAAGCTTGAGATTCCTTTCATCGGAGTAATTGAAAATATGTCCACTTTTGTTTGCCCTAAATGCAATGCTGTAATAAATATTTTTGGAGAAGGCGGCGGAAAGAAATTAGCCGATGATTATGATGTCCAATTTCTTGGTTCAATTCCGATTGACATTGATGCACGAATACTTAGCGACAAAGGCAAATCGATTATAACAGAAAAACCAGATTGTGAAATAACAAATACTTTTAAATCAATTGCAGGTTTAATTGAGAAACATTACCAGGAAACTTTAATAGAAAACTAAAATGAACAAAGCCGGGAGTCTTGTGGAAGACAGAATAAAAATAGGAATCATTATCTGTGACAGGTACAAAAACTGTGCAGGTGGAAAATGTTTCAGAGCGATGAAAAATCATGAAGGGGCATTTGATATCTACAAAAACAAGGATGTTGAACTTGTTGCCTATATAACTTGCGGAGGATGCCCTGGCGGTAATATTGAATATGCACCGGAGGAAATGAAAAAAAATGGTGCAGAAGTAATTCATTTTGCAACAGGAATGGTGGTAGGCTATCCACCCTGTCCTTATATCAAACATTTTAAAGATTTTATCGAAACAAAGTACAGGTTAAAAGTAGTTGTTGGGACTCATCCAATTCCGGAAAAATATTATTTGATGCACAAACAGTTGGACACGTGGAATACAGAGGAATGGCAGGAGCTAATAAAACCCAAATCTTACAGAAAAAGAAATAAGATTGGCTTATGATTAGTAAAAAGGATAGTGATTAAAATGATAGCATTTGGTCCAATACCATCTCGCAGATTAGGAAGAAGTCTTGGAATAAACAATATTCCTCCCAAAGTATGCAGCTACTCGTGTGTTTATTGCCAGATTGGTCTTACTGATTTAATGTCAATCGAAAGAAAAGAATTTTATTCGCCTGATGAGATATTCAAAGAGGTATCTGAAAAGGTGAAGCAATTGCAAAATGCAGGTGAACATATAGATTACCTAACCTTTGTTCCTGATGGTGAACCGACTCTTGATATAAATCTTGATAAGGAAATATTACTTTTAAAAACGCTGAGAATCAAAACCGCCGTAATTACAAATGCTTCTTTACTTTGGGATGAAAAAGTAAGAAACGATTTAATGAATGCCGATTGGGTTTCATTAAAAATTGATAGCATTGATGAACTTATATGGCATAAAATAAACAGACCGAATGGTAAACTTAAATTTCAGGAAATATTATCCGGCATAAAAATTTTCGCTTCAACTTTTACAGGTGAACTTGTTACAGAGACAATGCTGGTAAACGGGATCAATGATAAAATTACAGATATAAAAAACACAGCTTTATTCATTAAAAAGATTAAACCGGAGAAATCCTTCATCCTTGCACCAACCCATCCACCGGCTGAAAAATATGTTGAACCGCCATCTGAAAAAAACTTGAATACAGCTTACCAATTATTACGTTCTTTAGTAAATGATGTTGAGCTTCTGGCTTATAATGAAGGAACAGAATTCAGCTATTTGTCAGATGCAGAAAAAGAGTTGGTTAATATTCTTGCAGTTCATCCTATGCGAAAGGATGCAGTTGAAATGTTTTTATCTAAAGCGAATACTGACTGGTATTTGATTACAAACTTAATTAAGAAAAACATACTGAAAGAAGTAGAATATTCCGATACTACTTACTTTGTAAAAAACCTAAAGCCTAATGATTAAGACAGGAGATGTGTTATGGCAATAAATAAAAAATATTCGCAGGATAAAAAAGTTTGTCAGGTAACTTTCAAGCTTCCAAAAGAAATTTGTGAGAACTTTGAAGAAATTAGTGTTGTTGGAGACTTCAATAACTGGGATTCCCGTCAGCAGAAGTTTTCACAAAAGAATTATGACTGCTCTTCTTCTATAGAGTTAATGCTTGAAACCGGCAATGATTATGAATTCAGATATCTATGTAATGGACAAATTTGGTTGAACGAGTCTGAGGCAGATAAACAAAACTTAACACACTACGGAGATTCAAAAAATTCGGTACTTATTATATAAGTAGAATTAATATTCAGAAATTAATAAAACCAAAAAGTATATAGAGGTAACTATGCCAAATCTTGATGGAACTGGTCCGATGGGACAAGGCCCTATAACGGGTAGAAAAAGAGGACGCTGCAATGATAAGCAAACTGAAAAATCCGAAAACAAACCTCTCGAAAATAAGGAGACAAAATATGGATTAGGTTTCAGGAGAGAATTCCCCAAGGGAAATCAAGTTAGGGGTCAAGGAAGCAGAAATCGGCGAAGTGGAAAAGGTTTCGGAAGAAAAATATCGGATGACAACTATGAAAATAGCAATACCATCAATGGGTGAGACTTTGGATTCGTTCCTAAGCAATAATTTAGGACGCGCTCCTTTTATCATTATTTGTGATGAGACCAAGAAGTATTATTCTCTTCCAAATATTGGATCCCAAATTCGGGATGGTTCAGGATTAAAAGCCGTCGAAATGATAGTCCAAAATAAAGCAAATATACTTCTGACAATGGAAATCGGACGAAAGGCATATTCTGTTTTATTAAAAGAGCATATCAATGTCCAAATTTTGAATTCAGTTAATACGGTAAAATCCGCTATAAATAAATTTCTAAAAAAAGGAGGAGCATAGATTGTACACACCATCAAAAATATTTTTTACTAAAGGTGTTGGGAGACATAAAGATTATCTCAGCTCATTCGAAGCAGCCTTGCGAAATGCGGGAATTGAGATCTGCAATCTGGTTGCAGTAAGCAGCATCTTCCCACCAAACTGTAAAAGAATTCCTAGGGAAGAAGGATTAAAAGAAATTCAACCCGGTCAAATAACTTTTGCTGTAATGGCAAGAAACTCTACTAATGAACCGAATAGATTAATCGCTGCTTCAATCGGTGCGGCAATTCCGGCAGATAAATCGAATTATGGTTATTTATCCGAATATCATCCGTTTGGTGTTAAAGAAAAAATTGCCGGGGATTACGCCGAAGACCTTGCTGCTCAAATGCTTGCAACTACACTCGGTGTGGAATTTAATGCTGAGGCAGATTGGAATGAAAGAGAAGAAGTGTTTAAAATGTCTAATGAGATAGTAAAAACTTTTAACATAACTCAAACAGCAGAAGGCGATAAAAATGGTATGTGGACTACAGTGATTGCAGCCGCAATTCTTTTAGCCTAATATGAAATATAAAATCAATTTCGAAATAATTAAAAAACCATATTTTAAATAATTTTTGTTAAATAAATATTTTATAAAAAATAAGGACTTAATATTATGAAGCGGTTCAAGTTTGTTGTAACAATTTCTATAATTGTTTTTTCTTTTTTCTCATGTAGCTTGTTCGCACAAAAAGGCGGGATGAACAATAGCAATGCAGGCTGGGGTGCAGGAAGCCAGTATAATAGAATGTATAATGTAAACACTGTCGAAACCATAACCGGCGAAGTTATAAGTGTGGATAAAATTATTCCCGTGAAAGGAATGTCGTATGGAATTCATCTTTTAGTAAGGACCGGCAAAGATACAATTTCAGTTCATCTTGGACCAAGCTGGTATATGGATAAACAAAAAATAATAATAAATTCCAAATACAAGGTAACAGTTACCGGTTCAAGAATTACATATCAAGGCAACCCGGCTATCATCGCTTCGGAAATTAAGAAGGGAGATGATACAATTACTTTACGGGAAAAAAACGGTTATCCGGTTTGGAGCGGTTCAAAGGGAAGATAATTGTCTGGCTCATAAACAGCATAGTTTGCATAAACTGTAAAACTATGTTTGATACTATTATTAGAAGATAGGAGGCACAGTTTCATTATTTTAAGATTTATAAAGGATAAAAAAATGGAACTAGAAGCGATCCAGGATTATTATCCTGATGATGTTGCCCATTGTTACGGCTGTGGAAAACTCAATGAAAACGGTCATCAGATTAAAACTTTTTGGAACGGTGATGAAACAATTACTAAGTTTACACCCAAAGATTATCACATGGCAATCCCTGGCTATGTTTATGGCGGATTGATAGCATCACTCATTGATTGTCATGGAACCGGAACTGCGGCTTTAGCAGCTTACCGCGCAGAAAAAAGAAAACCCGATTCATTGCCCACGTTACGCTTTGTTACTGCTTCTCTACAGGTAGATTATTTAAAGCCGACTCCACTTGGAGTTGAGCTTGTATTGAAGGGAAAGGTTTTAGAACTGAAAGGGAAGAAAGTTGTGTCTGAGATTATTGTTTCAGCAAATGGTGAAATTACAGCACAAGGTAAAGTTGTTGCTGTACAAATGCCGGGGAATATGATTAAAAAAAGTAATTAAAATGGAAATCTTTATAAAAGTATTACAAGAATCGTTTAAGATAACTCTTTTCGTTCTAATGATGATGATTGTTGTTGATTTCATAAATGTTAAAACAAAAGGTCAGTTAGAATCAATGCTAAAAAGCGGAAGAAAGTGGAAACAATATATAGTTGCCTCTTTGCTCGGGACTGCCCCGGGATGTTTGGGATCTTTTGCCGGCGTTTCGCTCTATATTCATGGAATGATAAGCTTTGGTGCGTTAACTGGATTGATGTTTGCTACTGCAGGTGATGAACAATTTGTCATGCTTGCTATGTTTCCTAAAACGGCTTTGATCATGTTCGGTATTCTTTTTTTTCTAGGAATTGCCGCAGGATATTTTACTGATTACACTGTTAAAAAGTTTAAAATACAAACTTGTACAGATTGCGAAGTCAATCAATACCATCCTGGTAAAGAAGGTTACAAGCATTACTTTAAAGAACATATCTGGACACACATAATAAAAAAGCATCTGCTTAGAATTTTTTTATGGACATTCGGTGCAATGGTAGTTATTGAATACGGGATGACTCTAATTGATTTGAAAAGCATAACTTCAGAATATATCTTTTTACTATTAATTCTTAGTGCCCTTATAGGCTTAATCCCGGAATCTGGGCCTCATCTAATTTTTGTAATGCTCTTTGCAAATGGACTTGTTCCATTTTCGGTTTTATTTACAAGTTCTATTGTTCAGGATGGACATGGAATGCTGCCGATGCTTTCATATTCTGTAAAAGATTCTGTTTTAATAAAAGTATTTAATTTAAGTTTCGGATTAATAACCGGAATAATTTTATACCTATTGGGTTTGTAAAAAATGAGTATATACCCTGACTGTATTCCTTGCATAATAAAACAATCATTATTCGCTGCTAGAATGGCAAAAATAAATGATTCAAAAATTCAAATAGAAATTATGAAACAGGTTGCTAAGGAAATTAATAATATTGATAAATATGAAACCGCACCGGAATTTTCAGGAAAGATTCAAAGCTTGGTAAGAACTTTTAGCGGAATTGATGATCCTTATGAAGAGATAAAAGAAATAAATCTTCAGAGAGCATTAAAGTTTATTCCTTATTTAAAAAATTATATTGATGGTTCTGATGATAAATTAAGAGAAGCAGTAAGAGTTGCAATACTGGGTAATGTAATAGATTTGGGTGCTAATCCAGATTTCAATTTAGATGATGAGATAAACAGAATAAGTTCAAATAATATTGTTCTTGATGATTATCTGGTCTTTAAAGAAAAAGTGCTAAAAGCTGATTACATCCTGTATATTGGAGACAATGCCGAAGAAGCTCTCTTTGATAAATTACTAATAGAACAGTTGCAGCCGAAAAAAATAATCTTTGCTGTCAGAGATAATCCGATTTTAAATGATATTACTCTTGTTCTTGCAAAGAGGATTGGATTAGATCTGTACTCAGAGATTATATCGAGCGGCAGTAAAATAGCAGGAACAAATCTTAAAGAAACAACTAAAACTTTTAACGAAATATTTACCAGCGCTTCCATTGTTATTGTAAAAGGTCAGGGTAATTATGAAACGCTGGAAAACTGTGGAAGAGAAATATTTTTTATGTTTAAAGTTAAATGTGAAACAGTTGCAAAATATACAGGATATAAAATTGGAACAAGTGTTCTACTATTAAGAAATTCAAACTCAAAAAGTGCTGATGCTTAATAACCTCGAAGCCGAACTGGAATTCTCCATAAAATCATATAATATTGATGCAGCAGGTCATGTTAATAATGCTGTTTACATTAACTGGCTTGAAGATTTGCGGACAAAGCTTCTCGAAAATGTTCTCCCTTCTGATAGATTGTTGAAAAAAAATTTTCATCTTGTTGTGGCATCAACTAACATCGAATATAAAAAACCTTTGCATTTGTACGAAAAACCAATTGGTTCAATGAAAGTAGATAAATATGAAAGAGGAATTTTGTATTTATCATCTTTAATAATCCTTAATGGTAAAATCATTGCCAGGGCATTTCAAAAATGTGTTTTTATTAATAAAGACACTCAGAAAATGATCAACGATGAAATCATCGCATCTAAATTTTGTCAAACCTTATAATAAAATTTTTTCCGATTTTCTCATATAAAAGAATTTTCTTTTTTTTCTTCTAAGAACTGAAAAAGAAAATCTCTCTTGGTCTTGCTTTAATTTCCAAAATAAACATTTATAAATGGCAGCATAGTTGATATTTATAAATACTAAAAATTGCTTGTTAGTAAGCAAGCGATGGGAGTTTAAATGGAAACTGATGATAGATTTGAAGAGCCCGTATTCCCTATAAGTGTTGCAGCAAAATTGCTGAGCATATCTGTTCATACCTTGAGGATGTATGAAAGAGAGGGGCTGATTATTCCTTTTAAAAAAGAAACCAACCACAGGCTTTATTCAAGGGCTGATATAGAACGTTTAACCTGTATCAGGCGTGCAATAAATGAGTATAAAATTTCTATTGCCGGAATAAAAACGATTTACTCCTTAATCCCTTGCTGGAAAATTGTAAACTGTTCTGAAGATGATAGAAAAAATTGTGAAGCATATAGTTCACACACAAATCCATGCTGGTCATATAATCATAAAAATAATATTTGTGAAAACCTTGAATGCAGGGAATGCCGGGTTTATAAAGACTTTTCCGAATGCCAAACAATTAAAGAAAGTTTAAAAAATTTTATAAATGCATCCGGGTTCTAGTATCAAGAAAATTAGAGTGAAAAGATAATTGAATAAAATGTTATGAAAAAAATAATTCTTGCTTTAATAGTAATCGGGTTAATTATAACAGCAGCAGTTAAAATTCTTATATCGGAGAATCATGAGCCGACGCAGCTTATGAAACTGAAGGAAAAATATCCTCAAAAATATACTCCTTCAGTTGATCATAGGAAATTTGCGGTGCTTCAGAAAAAATTTAATCATCCTCAGGAAGTGACCGAAGCCTGTCTTTCATGTCATACAGAAACTCATAAAGAGGTTATGCAATCCAGCCATTGGAACTGGGAAAGAGAAGAGTATATTGAGGGAAAGGGAATTGTTTACGTAGGGAAAAAAAATGCAATAAATAATTTTTGTATAGGCGTTGAAGGGAATGAGCAAAGCTGCGCAAAATGTCATATAGGCTATGGAATGACAAATCAGGGATTCAGTTATACCGATCCTAAAAATATTGATTGTCTTGTATGTCACGATAATTCTGAAACTTATGTAAAGGGGAACGAGCTTGCCGGTTTTCCTGATCCATCACTTGATTTAAATTTGATTTCGCAAAGCGTTGGCAAGCCGAAACGTTCTAACTGCGGGGTTTGCCATTTCTTTGGAGGCGGCGGAAATAATGTTAAGCATGGCGATCTCGAAAAATCAATGTTCGATCCTACAAAAGATATTGATGTTCATATGGCGGATGAAGGTGCAAATCTTCAGTGTGTGGATTGCCATAAAACAGAAAAACATATAATCCTTGGTAAGATGTATTCACTTTCTTCAATGAACAGGAACCGTTCAACATGCGAACAATGTCATACCGAAAATCCTCACGATGCCGATATTCTGAATGAACATACTTATAAAGTTGCCTGCCAAACCTGTCATATCCCGACTTATGCTAAAGTAAATGCTACAAAAACTTTCTGGGATTGGTCAACCGCAGGTAAACTGAAAGATGGAAAACCGTATGAAGAAGATGATGCAGATGGAAATCATACTTATCTCTCAATTAAAGGAAGTTTTAAATGGGGAAAGAATTTAAAACCGGATTATATCTGGTTCAATGGTACTGCAGATCATTATCTTTTAGGTGATATAATTGATGATACCACAAAACCATTAAAAATTAATTCTTTAAATGGATCATATAAAGATCTTGAATCTAAAATAATTCCTGTTAAAATCCATCATGCAATTCAGCCATTTGATCCAATCCTTAAAGTTTTAATTCAGCCTAAACTCTTTGCAGATAAGAAAGGCGAAGGAGCTTTCTGGCAGGACTTTGATTGGAGAAGATCTTCTTATGCAGGAATGAAAGAAGTTAATGTTCCGTTCAGCGGGCAGATTTCATTTATCTTAACTGAAATGTACTGGCCGGTTAATCATATGGTATCAACAAAAGAGCTTGCCGTTAAGTGTAATGAGTGCCATACAAGGGAAGACAGCCGTTTAGCAAGTCTAAAAGATTTTTATATGCCCGCAAGAGATTATTCAAAAGTTGTTGACACGACGGGGTTTTCTATAATCCTTGTTACAATTTTTGGTGTTTTTATACATGGTTCAATAAGAATTTTTTCTTCAAGAAAAAATAAAAGAGAGATTAAAAAATGAAAAAGCAAATTTATATCTATAAATCATTTGAAAGATTCTGGCACTGGACGCAGGCAATATTAATTTTCTTCCTTGCTGCAACCGGTTTTGAAATTCACGGTTCAATAAAATTCTTCGGTTTTCAAAATGCAGTTGAATACCATAACATTGCCGCTTATTCATTCCTGGTATTAATAATCTTTGCAATCTTCTGGCATTTATCAACAGGGGAATGGAGACAATATCTTCCGACTTTAAAAAATATAAAAGCACAAGTGAATTTTTACCTCGTCGGGATTTTCAAAAATGCACCGCATCCAACTAAGAAAACAGTATTAAGTAAACTTAATCCTTTACAAAAGTTTGTTTACCTCGGATTAAAAGTATTGGTAATTCCTGTCATGGTAATTTCTGGTTTGCTTTATATGTTTTACAGGTATCCTCAAAAGGGTGGAGGAATCGGGGTATTAAAATTGGATTCCATAGAACCTATTGCATTGCTTCATACATTCGGAGCTTTTCTGCTTCTTGCATTCATAATTGCACATTTATATTTGATTACAACCGGTACTACTAAAACATCCAATTTAAAGGCAATGATCACTGGTTTTGAAGATGTAGAGGAAGAAAGTGAAAATCAAAAACAGGAACAGGTTCCGGTGGATCAGGAACATATTCAGGAATTTGAAGAACAGAATCAGGTTTAAATAAATTTTTTTAAGGAAAATAAAATGACAACAAAATATATGAATCCTTACCTGGCAGGTTTCTTTTTAGGACTGCTGCTCCTTGCAACAATTTATATTACAGGCAGAGGGCTTGGTGCAAGCGGCGCTGTTAAAAGCGGGTTAGTTGCAATTGTCCAGACTATTGCGCCTTCTCATACAGTTGATGCAAAATTTTATAATGAATACATGGCTGAACATCAGAATAATCCTCTCAAGAACTGGCTGGTATTCGAAGTTATTGGTGTATTAATTGGTGCTTTCTTATCGGGTTTAATCTCAAACAGGTTAAAATTTACTTTCGAATATTCGCCAAAAATTCAAATCAGGACAAGAGTTGTTGCAGCAATGTTTGGCGGATTATTATTCGGTTTTGGTGCCCAGCTTGGAAGAGGCTGTACAAGCGGAGCTGCATTGAGCGGAATGGGAGTTCTTTCCACCGGTGGAATAATAACTATGGCAGCAATTTTCGGCGGCGCATATATGTTCGCATATTTTTTTAGAAAATTATGGATATAATTTTGAAATTTAAAAATGTCAGTCTGAGCCTGTCGAAGACTGACGACATTAATTTATCACACTTCGAAAAGCTCAGTGTGACAATAGTTTTTGATGTTAGTAAAGTTTTTGAAAGGAAATTGAAATGGGACCTTTAGTTCCGGATGTAATTGGAAATGAATTAAACTTTGTAGTTGCACTTTTTATTGGTGTAGCTTTCGGATTCATCCTTGAGCAGGCAGGTTTTTCAACATCTAAAAAATTAGTTGGATTATTTTACGGATATGATTTCACAGTACTCCGTGTATTTTTTACGGCCGGGGTAACTGCAATGCTTGGAGTAATAGCATTAGGACATTTTGGTTTATTAGATGTAAGTCTTATATACATTAACCCCACGTTTCTCTGGTCCGCAATAGTGGGCGGATTTATTATGGGGCTTGGATTTGTTGTGGGAGGTTTTTGCCCGGGTACAAGTTTTTGTGCAGCAGCAATTGGTAAAATAGATGCGATGATTTTTATCGTTGGATCTTTTATTGGCGTATTAATTTTTGCAGAAGGTTACCCGATGTTTGAAAGTTTTTACAAGGCAGAGTATTGGGGAAATGTAAGAATTTTTGACACTGTTGGAATGTCGCAGGGTTTATTTGCTTTTCTTTTAACTGGAGTTGCAATTTTTGCTTTCTGGGCAACCACTTTAGTTGAAAACAAAGTTAATGGAAAACCCAATCCGGAGTTCCGACCTGTTAGGTTGTACGCAGGTCTTACTGGCATAGCTTTCATTATTGGTTTTTCTGCATTCTTCCTTCCTGATGTTAAAGAAGCATATCTGAAAGAAGTAGAAAACAAATCTTACGTTGATTCTTATGAAATTAACACGATGACATCGGATGAATTAGCTTTCAGGATTATGGATAATGATAAATCCATAAAAATAATCGATGTTCGTCCGGTAAATGATTTTAAAAAGTTTAACCTTCCAAATTCATTATCATTCTCATTTAATGAGCTTTTTAATAGAGACGCTGAAAAATTGTTAACTGTAAAACATATGAAATATATTTTTGTTGCTGATGATGAATTAACATCTAAGAAAGCAGCAATAATTGCTGATAAACTTGGTTATGTAAATGTTGTTTTTCTCAAAGGAGGATTAAATGAATTCAAAAAAGAAATTTTAAAATTCACTGTGCCTTCTGAAATAAAAACAAGAAGGGAAGCTGACACTTTCCGTTTCAGGGAAAAAGCAAGCAAAATTATTCCACTCTTAATTGAACAGAATAAAAATAAAATTATTCCTAAGAAAGAATCTAAAAGAATTATCGGGGGATGTTAATATTTTAAGTATTAAAAAACATTAATTTTAATTAAATTTGAATCGACTAATTAAATAATTTATAAAGGGGATAAGATGAATACAGAAACTAAGTCAATAGAAAAAACAAAAGCTGTTGATGATACCCGCTACTCAATGGATACCCATTTAATCTACGGGAAAAATGTTACAAAGAAATGGGACTATTCTCATCATGTACTTCCGCCAATCTCTTCTTCGGTAATCTACCGGATGGATTCAGTTGAAAGAGGTGCTGAAGGTTTCAGTGAATTTGCGCATTCACCGGAAACAGGTGAAGAACCTATGCCTATTTATATTTATGACAGGCTTGGAGACCCTAACAAGGAAATGCTTGAAGAGAATCTTGCTTACCTTGAAAGAGGGGAAACATCGGTTACCTTTGCAACGGGTATGGGAGCAATTTCGGGTATTCTTGGAATACTTACAAAAACGGGGGATGAAATTATTGCCCATAAAACTTTATATGGCTGTACTTATTCATTAATGATGAATTGGCTTCCAAGGTATAATATTTACACAAAGTTTTTTGATCTCACAAATCCTGAAGAAATTCTTAATGCAGTGAGCGAAAAAACAAAAGTTATTTATCTGGAAACACCTGCAAATCCTAATCTTGATGTAATTGATTTAAAGGCAGTAAGAAAAATAGTTGATGAATTAAACAAGGATAGAGAGCTCAGCACTCAAATAAAAATTGTTGTTGATAATACATTTTCAACACCGTACTGCCAAAGACCTATTGAACTTGGTGCAGACTTTTCAGTTAACTCATTAACCAAAGGGCTTGGCGGATTTGGAACAGATATGGGCGGTGTTGTAACAGGCAGAATGACTTACAGGGATATGCTTTTACTTTATAGAAAAGATTTCGGTGCTGTTCTGAATAATAAAAGTGCGTGGAATGTTTTAACATACGGATTAACAACATTACCGATTAGAATCAAACAGCAAATGAAATCTGCAATGAGGATAGCTGAGTATTTAAGCAGTCATCCGAAAGTTGAATATGTGAGGTATCCCGGTTTACCTTCTCATCCCGGTTACAAAATTGCAAAGCAACAGATGATTGATTTTAATGGAAACTTTGCACCGGGAAGCTTAATTTATTTTGTTCTTAAAGGCAGTACACCTGCTGAAAGCAAAGAGAATGGAAGAAAATTTATTAATTGGGCGGCAAATAATGCTTATACAATGACGCTTGCTGTAAGTCTTGGTCATACAAGAACACTGATTGAACATCCTGCTTCAATGACGCATTCAATGATACCACCGGAAAAATTATTGGAATCCGGAATTGATCCAGGGGGAGTAAGATTTGCAATTGGTATTGAAAACGCAAATGATATTCTTATGGATTTAGATGAGTGTTTGAAAGTTATTTAATTTAGGAAATATTTGTTCCTTCATAATTTGAAATTGCAAGCTTAAAATAAAGGTCACATTAATAAATGTGACCTTTTTATTTTTTATCCTAAATTACACTTACTTATTTTATTTATTTAGGAATAGAATGAAAACATCTTCCAAAGTATTTTTTCTTTTAATATTTCTTTCTGCAATTGGTTTTGCACAAACTGATTCTACTGAAGGTGATTCAATCGAAGTATATGTGATTGATTCATTCATTCCACCGGATAATCCAAATGTTTTTAATCTTTCCTTCTTCACAAGTGTTCCTGCAAAATCAAAAGTAACCTTTGATGAAGAATATGAGTTTGAAGTTTCAAAAAACTTTTCTGAAGAACATAAAATTCAAATTGATTTAACTAAAGTAAATTTCAAATCAAAAAACATTTCCTACGTTATTTCTGTGGAAGATTCTCTCGGTAATTCCAACAAAAGTGAGCGGTATGAATTTGAATTGCAGGAGGAGATACATATGCAGGACGAATCTAATTTTGTCCTTCTCTGTTTATTTGCCGGAACCGTTTTTCTTCTTCCTAATCCTGTTTTAGTAATTACAAAAGATGAAAACTATTTTAGCTTAACCAAGGAAATTGCTTTATTTACTTTCCGCGGAAGCTATCGTTACCCAAGAGGTTATTTTACTGGTGAGTATTCTTACATCTTTAATGCACCTCATAAAAATTTTTTACGTCTCGGCTACAAGCATTTTATTGAGGTTTCTGGAATTCAATATATTTCTCCCGGGTTAAATGGATTTACTAATTTCAATGGCTTCAATGGCTTAAGCCCTGAATTAAGTATTGGCTGGTTTAAGATTTTCAATACGTTTACTGTATATACTCGCTACAGGTTTAATTTCAAACCAGGAGAGTCTGAAAATAATTTTCACGAAATATCTTTAGGTCTCTATTCAAGCTTTTTCTCTTTTTATTTTTAATATACTTCCTGTCAAAATTAAGGTTAATTCTGTTTCCACCAGTTTTCAAATGTTGTCCTCCGGTTTACCAAATATTTTTGCTTAAAATCAAAATAATTTAAATTCTATATTTGTATAGAATAATATGAAAAAATTTAACCGGGCTTTTATTACAATTCTTTCCTTAGTCTTTATTATTTCATCTGTTACATTAGGGCAGCAGGGTGGACTAAAAGGTAAAATAACCGATGGTAATAATCCACTTCCATTTGTTAATATTATTTTTTTGGAATTGAATAATGGCGCAAGCAGTAATGACGATGGATCTTATGAAATCAGGAATATTCCTCCGGGAGAGTATAAGGTAAAGTTCAGTACAGTGGGTTATGAATCCCAAATAATCACTATTAATATTGAAAAAAACAGGACAACAGAACTGAATGTTGAGCTAAAACAAAAAGTAATTGAAGTAGGAACTGTTGAGATTTATGGTTCTCATATAAATGATCAGAAGGATACAAGAACCAGCCTGATTGATCTTAACCCGCACGATGCAAAAATAATTCCTGGCGCAGGTGAAGATGTTTTAAGAACTTTGCAGTCTCTCCCGGGAGTTCTTGCCCCAAATGATTTCTCATCCCAGCTAATTGTAAGAGGCAGCGGTCCCGATCAGAATCTTATAGTTATGGATGATATAGAAGTTTTTAATCCCTACAGGCTTTATGGTGTTGTAAGTATGTTTAATCCTGATGCTGTCTCCGATATTAATTTAATTTCCGGGGGTTTTCCTGCAAAATACGGCGACAGGCTTTCGGCTGTTCTAGATGTTACTAACAGGGAAGGTTCAACAAAGAATTATTTTTCGGGAAGTGTTAATGCTTCAATTATTGATGCAAATATTGTCCTTGAAGGAAAAAATCCTTTTAATCTTAAAGGGAGTTGGCTTTTAAATTCCAGGAGAACTTATTATGATTTGATAATCGAACCATTTGTGAAAAATGCCGGGTTAGTTAAAGAAAATACTTCCTTCCCGAATTTTTATGATGTACAGGGAAAAATTGCAATAGGTCCATATTCTGGTAATAAGTTTATTCTAAATGGAATTTATTCAAGAGACGGAGTGGATATTGTCAGCGGAAAAGAGAGAAAAACTCCTGATAGTGTTGGTGTTTATAATTTAACGAGAAATGATTTATTTGGATTTGCGTGGCATTATGCACCCAATGAAAATCTTTTTAATAAAATTATTTTATCATGGTATAACAATAGCGGAACGACGGATTTCGATTCTGAAGTTTTAGATCCATCTCTTCAACGGACAGCTTTTGATGATGCAGTTCCCGACACACTTTCCCCATATCTGCTTGGATTTAAATTTAATGCTGTTTTTGATTTCACAAAATATTCTGCTGATGACAAGTTTACTTATTGGTGGAAGAATAATTTATTTGAAGCAGGAGCTGGTGTAGATTTTATGAAAACTGTAATTGATTTCCGGTTTGATCTTGATCCTGAGCTTCAGGCAGTTTTCTATTCCTGCCTCAATTCAGGGCGCTGCTTGATAACATTAAGGATGTAAAATATTTTAACCGCTACAGGTCATATCTTCAGAATAGATTTGCAATAAGTGACCGTTTATTTTTTCAGCCGAGTGTAAGATTTGATTATTATGATCTTTTAAATAAAGCATATTTTGCTCCGCGTGTTTCTTTATCTTATGCAATAAATGATCTTACCACTGTAAGAGCCGTGTGGGGAATTTATTATCAATCCCCTGGTTATGAAAAGCAAAGAGACCAGAATACTTTGTTTGATCTTAGTGAAAGATATACTCATTCACTCAGAGCAGAAAAAGCTGTTCATTATGTTTTAGGAATAGAAAGATGGCTGACTAATGAGTGGAAAATCCGTGTTGAAGGGTATTACAAAGATTTTTCCGATTTAATTGTTCAGCAGCAGGTTGCCGGTAGTAAATATGTAACTGAACAAATTCCGGGGAAGGATCCAAAATATTTATCCGGCTGGACAAACCCCGTTATTGTTCCGGGAGATTCTTTAGTACAAATTCCTGTTAATGCTGCTTTTGGTGATGCTTACGGATTAGAATTATTCCTGGAGAAAAAAAATATCTTCGGTGATAATCGTTTTTCCGGTTGGGTATCTTACACTCTGGCGTTTACAAACAGGACCGAATACTATAAAGATATTCCTTTCAGGTTTGATCAGAGACATACTGTAAACTTAGTTTTTAATTATAAAATTAATTCCTGGTTAGATGTTGGATTGCGGTGGCAGTATGGTTCCGGTTTTCCATATACGGAACCACAAGGAATTAAGCCAAGAATTATACTTGCTGATCAGGACCTTGATGGTAAACCGGAAACACCTGTTATTGCAACAAGGAAAAATGACGGGCTTCCGCAGAATCAGCAGGAAGTTATTTATGATGTTGATTTTGGAGATAACAGGTTAAATGCGCACAAACCGCCCTATCACCGGCTTGATATTCGCTTTACAGCTTTTGCTGATTACTGGGATCTTGACTGGGCTTTTTATCTTGATGTTATCAATGTTTATAATAAGAAAAATGTTCTTAGCTATGATAACTATGTATCTGAAGATTTGACTCTTGGAAAAGAAGCAACTAATATGTTTCCAATAATTCCTACTCTTGGGTTTAGTGTAAAATTTTAAAATTTCAAATTTCAAAGGTCAAATCTCAAATTTGAAAAAAAAATAGTTTAAGATTTGAGATTAGAAATTTAGTTTTGAGTTAAAAAAAATGTATCAACCTGAAGTTTTAACAGTTACAGATTTAACTAACCAAATCAAACAGTCCCTTGAAGAAAATTTTTCCTATGTTTCTGTGATAGGAGAAATATCAAATTTCAAACCTCATATAAGCGGGCATTGGTATTTTTGTGTTAAAGATTCCGACTCAATTCTTAACTGTACAATGTGGAGGGGATTCAACAGCTTTGTTTTTTTTACTCCTCAAAATGGTATGAAGATAGTGGTAAACGGCAAAGTAACGGTGTATCCACCTAAAGGAAATTATCAGCTTGATGTCCGTTCTATGAAGCCCGCAGGCGAAGGAGAGCTCCAGGCAGCTTTTGAAATTCTGAAACAAAAACTTTCTGCAGAAGGATTATTCAATGTTGAATATAAAAAACAAATTCCTTCTTTCCCCGGGAAAATTGGCATTGTCACTGCATCTGATGGTGCAGCTTTAAAAGATATGATAAGCATTGCAAAAAGAAGGTATCCAATTGTCGAACTTATTATTGCTCCTTCAAAAGTGCAGGGAAATGGTGCCGCCAAAAGTATAGTTCAATCATTAAAACAGTTAAATAAAAATAATGACATAGATGTTATTATTGTTGCAAGAGGCGGCGGTTCTATTGAAGACCTTTGGGCTTTTAATGAGGAAATTGTCGCAAGAGAAATTTTCAAATCAAAAATCCCTGTTATTTCCGGAGTAGGACATGAAATTGATTTTACAATTGCAGATTTTGTCGCCGATTTAAGAGCTCCTACACCATCGGCGGCAATGGAGATGGCGACACCTAAAATGGAAAATTTAATTTCATATATTGAAAATTTCTGCTTGACAGCTTCAGGTTCTGTTACAGAAAAATGTAGTGGATTGAAAAAAAACTTTTTGAAAATTCTGAATTCATATTCATTCAGGCTTCCCGGGGATATTGTTAAGAGGAAATCACTTTATCTTGATAATCTTACTTATAAACTGGTAAAAGAATTTGATAACACTATTAAATTAAAAACCGGAAAAGTAAATCTATTAGCTAAAATGATTGAAAATCATAATCTGCAAAAAACTTTAAAAAAAGGTTTTATTTTAGTTAAGCAGGATTCTAAATTTGTCACTCGTTCATCGGGTTTTAATCCTGATAATCCGGCAGTTTTGAAATTCTATGATGATGAAATAACTGTCTTTAAGAAAAAATAGTTATCTTTATAAGTATAATTCAACCGGATTTAAATGAATAAAAAAAGCAACAAAAATTTTGAACAAAGTCTTTTCAGGCTGGAAGAAATTGCTAATTTTCTGGAAAGTGATGATATAGGACTTGAGGATGCATTGAAGTTATACGAAGAAGGTATTAACCTTTCACGTGAATGTCTTTCTTCATTAAAAAATGCCGAGCTGAGAATTACTGAATTGAAAAAAAAGGTAGAGGAAATTTCAATTGAAGAAGAAGATTTATTTGATGAACAATAGTTTAAGGATATATAATGATTGATTCCTCTAAATATGAAATATTATCTAAAATAAATTACCCCGCTGATATCCGCAATCTTGAGTTTACCGATCTAAAAAAACTTTGTTCTGATTTGCGTGAGTATATGATAGATGTAATTTCTGAAATAGGCGGACATTTTGGTGGTGGACTTGGAGCAATTGAACTTACTGTTGCCTTGCATAAGGTTTTTAAAACACCTGATGATCTGTTAGTCTGGGATACTGGACATCAGGCTTACCCGCATAAAATTCTAACCGGCAGAAAAGAATCACTAAAAACAATAAGACAGCTGCACGGTATAAGCGGATTTCTTAAAAGAACCGAAAGTGAATACGATACTTTTGGCGCCGGGCATGCTTCTACATCAATTTCATCTGCACTCGGAATGGCTGTTGCACGTGATTTCAATAATGAAAATAAAAAAGTTGTTGCGATTATTGGTGATGGAGCTATGACCGGTGGAATGGCTTACGAAGCAATGAATAATTCCGGGTTAATTAAAACAAATCTTATAGTTGTTTTAAATGATAACCGGATGTCTATTGCACCGAATGTCTGGCAATTATCAAACTATTTTACGGAAATGATTGCTCATCCGGATTATAATAAATTTAAAGGACAGATCTGGGAACTTACAGGCAAGCTTGATTTGTTTGGAGACAGGTTAAGAAAAATTGCTGCCCGGCTTGAAGGTGGAATTAAATCTGTAATAACTCCAGGGATGTTATTTGAAGCTTTGGGATTCAGATATTTTGGACCTGTAAACGGTCATAATCTGCACCAGCTTATAAAGATTTTTGAACAGGTTAAAGATTTAAAGGGGCCAATTCTTGTACATGCTATTTCTAAAAAAGGCAAAGGATACAAACCGGCGGAAGGTCACACCCAAAGGCTTCATGCCTCCACACCTTTTGATAAGTTAACCGGGAAAGCTCACAAGTCAAAGAGTTCAGCACCATCTTATACAAAGATTTTCGGAGAAGCTCTGGTTGATATTGTAAAGAATAATCCTGACGTAGTTGGAATAACCGGTGCTATGCCTGATGGAACAGGTCTCGATATCCTTAAAGAACATTTTCCAAAAAATTATTTTGATGTTGGAATTGCTGAAGAGCATGCAGTTACATTTGCAGCTGGTCTGGCAACCCAGGGAATAATTCCTGTTGTTGCTATTTACTCCACATTTTTACAGAGAGCATTCGATCAGATAATACATGATGTAAGTCTTCAAAGTCTTCATGTTGTATTTGTACTTGATCGCGCAGGCCTTGTTGGTGCTGATGGCCCGACTCATCATGGGGCTTTCGACCTTACTTACTTAAGGCTTGTTCCCGGTATGGTTATTATGGCTCCCAAAGATGAATCTGAGTTAAGAGATATGGTCTATACAGCAGTCAAATATAAAAATGGACCAATTGCTTTAAGATATCCGCGTGGTTCTGCACTTGGAGTTCCGTTGAAGGATGGCTTTGATTTTATTGAGATAGGAAAAAGTGAAAGACTTAAAAAAGGCGATGATGTAGCAGTTCTTGCAGTTGGTTCAATGGTTGAATATGCACTGAAAGCTTCAGAAAAATTAGAAGCAGAGGGAATTCATTGTGAAATAATAAATATGCGGTTTATTAAACCTCTAGATCATGAACTTCTGGATGAAATTGTTAAACGGCATAAAAAAATTGTAACACTTGAAGAAAGCACTCTTGTTGGAGGCTTTGGAAGCAGCGTAGTTGAATATTTTACAGATCAAAATTATAAGAATGATGTTCTGCGTATTGGTCTGCCTGATCATTTTATAGATCATGGTACACAAAAAGAACTTCATCATATCCTGGAAATCGATCCTGAGGGTATAGCCAAGAAAATAAAAATATTCAGCGGAAAAAAAACAATTAACCATGATATAGCGGTTTGAGATTTTTATATGGAGAAAACTAAAATTGGTATTATAGGTCTTGGAGGAATTGCTCAGCTCGTTCATCTTCCTAATCTTGCCAAAATGAATAATGTAGTTGTAACCTCTGTTGCAGAGATAAATAAAAACCGTTTAACTACAATAGCGGATAAATTTAATATCCAGGAGAGATACAAAGATTATAATGAACTGCTGGAAAAAAGTGATGTGGAAGCTGTAATTATAGCAACACCTACAAGTACTCATAGTGAAGTTGCAATTGCTTGTCTTAAAGCAAAAAAAGATGTTCTTGTCGAAAAACCTCTTGCCCGAACTTATGCTGAAGCAAAACTGATTATTGATGCTGCAAAGAAAAATAAAAAGAAAATAATGGTGGGAATGAACCTGCGTTACAGACCTGATGCAATGCTGTTGAGGAGTATTTTAAGTTCCGGTGAAATAGGAGACCCTTTTTATATTAAATGTTCATGGGTAAGAAGGCAAAGCAGTGTTCAGAAATGGTTTACAATTAAAGAAGAATCCGGAGGCGGTGTTATTATTGATTTAAGTATTTCACTTCTCGATCTTTCCTTGTGGCTTCTTGATTATCCTCCGGTTGAATCCGTTACAGCACAAAGTTTTTACCAGAACACTAAAAATGTTGAAGATACTGCGTTAAGTTTCCTGAGATGCAAAAATTCTTCGGTTATTAATATTGAAACAAGCTGGTCATTTCAGGTGGAGAAAGATATATTTAATATGATTGTTTACGGAACAAAAGGAACTGCTTCACTTAATCCTTTCAGAATCTATAAAAAGATTGATGAAGAGTTTATTGACCTTACACCACCGCAAACTGAGACCGCATTAACTGCCTTTAAAAAATCTTACCAGAATGAGCTGAAAAGTTTTATTGGTGCAGTGCGAGGTTTAAATCCGGTTTTCTCCTCTGGTGATGAAGCACTATTGAGAATGAAAGTTGTTGATGCGATGTACCAGTCAGCCAAACAAAAATCAGAAATTAAAATTTAAAGCAGCATTAAATTGAATATAAAGCAGTATATAGGTTTAAAGAAAATAACGCTCAATATTCAATTAACAATTCTCAATACTTAATTGAAAAATGAAAATTTGATCTTGAAAACAGATTTGTTGATTAAACATGTAGAATGATTGATGTCGTCAAAACTCTGCCTGACACAAAACCAGGAAATTTGAAAATTGTAGATTATTAAATTCTGCAAAATAAAAAACAATAATATTGATTTATGAAAAAAATTTTACTTGTCGATGATGAAAAGGATATAGTTGAATTTCTTCAATACAATTTAAAGCAGGAAGGATTTGATGTTATTACAGCTTATGATGGAGTTGAGACATTAAATAAAATTAAAGAAAATCCTGATCTTATAATTCTTGATATTATGATGCCGAAGTTGGATGGCTTTGAAGTTTGCAGAAGAATAAGGAATATGAATGGTTATGAATATATTCCAATAATATTTCTCACAGCAAAATCCGGTGAGGTTGATGAAATAAAAGGACTTGAGTTAGGCGCAAGTGATTATATCCAAAAACCTATCTCCCCCAGGAAACTGATCGCACGTGTAAAAGCAAATTTGAGAAGCACTGAGAAATCTGGAGAAAAAACAGCACCGATTAAAATAAAAATAGGGCCTCTTCAGATTGATAAAGACAAATATGAAATTACAGTGGATGGGAAGCTGAAAGTTTTTCCGCGGAAAGAATTTGAAGTTCTTTTTTATCTTGCAAATAATCCTGGCCGAGTTTTCAGCAGGGAGGTTTTATTGAAAGATGTTTGGGGACCAGACGTTTACGTTGTCGATCGTACCGTTGATGTTCATATAAGAAAAATACGAGAGAAGCTCGATAAACATTCAAACCTTATTGAAACAGTCAAAGGGGTAGGATATCGTTTTAAAAGTGTGGAATGAAATAAAATCTAACTTTTCTTCCGCTAAAGTTTACTTTAGAGAATTTATATTCTTTAACCTTATCTTTTTTCTAATCCTTTTCTTTGTCGTTAAAGAAATTTTAACCCTGGTTATTCTTATAACAGTCGTCCTGGTTTTTGGTTTAACATTTTTAAACCTTATTGGTTATAAAAGAAACAAGGAATTAAAAGCAATAGAATCAGTCATTTCCGGTATTAGGAAAAATACATTTAACCTTCCTGAAGAAATTAAACTAAAAGAAAATCTTCTTTCCCTTCAGGCTGAAATTCAGCAGATGTTTGAGAAGGAAAGAAATGATATTGAATACCTGAAAAGACTTGAAAGAATGAGAACTGAATTTCTTGCAAATGTTTCCCATGAATTAAGAACACCCATTTTTGCCATACAGGGTTACATTGAAACACTTCTTGATGGAGCAATAAATGATGAAAAAGTGAATAATTATTTTCTGGATAAAGCAAACCAGCATACAATAAATTTAAGCAACCTTCTTAATGATCTTATTGATATTTCAATGATTGAATCTGGCGAAATGCGGATGAGCTACAGGTATTTTAATATTTAATGATTACATTACTCAGATAGTCCAGGAAATGATGCCGATGGCCCAGGAAAAAAAAATCGAATTAATTTTCCATCCGGCAAAAGAAGGACTGCAATTATTTGGTGATAAAAGTCGTTTGAAGCAGGTTTTTATTAACCTTATTACAAATGCAATAAAATATACAGAGCAGGGCAAAGTTGAAGTTCTGATTGAAGAAGATTCAAAGTATGGAAAGATTATTATCAGAGATACAGGAATTGGAATTCCACAGGAAGATATTGACAGAGTGTTTGAAAGATTTTACAGAGTTGATAAAGCCCGCTCGAGGGTTGTTGGCGGTACAGGACTCGGGCTTGCAATTGTAAAGCACATCGTAGAAGCTCACAATTCCAGAATAGAAGTTAAAAGTGAGTTGGGAGTTGGAAGTGAATTTTCATTCAGATTGAAGAAGTAAAAAAGTATTTAGCGAAATATATTATCTGACAAGAAATATTAATTAATGGTTTATCACTTTCATCTTACAATTACTATTTTGAACTTATAAATTAAAAAAACTTAGTTGGGTAATTTTCCCAAAACTCCCCAAATCCATTTATGTGCTTTGTGAAAAAATGCTGCCGGTTCTGTAAACATTAATACACACTCATTATGAATAACTTCAATCCCTTTTTCTTTGCAATAATTAATTGCTGATTCGGATTCAGCACCCTGCTGCATCCAAATCATTTTTATTCCTGTTGCATAAGCATCTTTTACAACTTCTTTTGCAGCAGATGGCGGAATAATTAGAATTGCAGCTTCAACATTTATAGGCAATGATAAAAGATTTGGATAACATTTATCTCCATCAATTAATTGAGCACCCGGGTTAACAGGATAAACATTATAACCTTTGGATTTCATCTCCTTATAAATTGAGTAACCGAATTTTTTACTGTTCCTTGAGGCTCCAACAATTGCAATATTTTTTTGCGTTAAAAAATTTTCGATAAGTTTTTTTGAGGTCATTTTACCTCCCCTGAAATAAGTTCTTAAAATATCTATTACAAATTTAATTATTTATTTAATATTAATATTTAAACGTTAAAAGGTTAAATGATAAAATCATTAACTTATCCCCACCTTTGGCAAGCCATCCCTTCGGAAAAGTTATAGGTTAACCGCAGAAAACCTTATTCTATGGTCACAAAAATGGTTTCTTTTAAGAAAATAATTAAATTTTCCCTCAGAATTTTATCTATCATTTTATTGATTTGTATTCATCATTTTTATAACTTTAGAGCCTGATTTTAAAGAAAAGAGGATATAAAATGGTTGCAATTGTTGAAATTGCCGGTCAGCAGTTTAAGGTATCTGAAAATGGAAAATACTACGTTCCCAGACTTAAAGAAAAACCGGAATCAAATGTGACATTTGAAAATGTTTTATTATTTGCAGATGATAAGGGAACAAAGGTAGGGAATCCTTCAGTTAGCGGCGTTAAGGTTACAGCTAAGATACTCGAACATTTAAGAGACGATAAAGTTATTGTTTTCAAGAAGAAGAGAAGAACCGGATACCAGAAAAGCAATGGTCATCGTCAGCAATTAACCAGAATTGAAATAACAAAAATTTCCAGGGGCAGAGAAACTAAAGAGAAGGAGAATGAATAATGGCTCATAAAAAAGGTCAGGGATCTACAAGAAATGGAAGGGACAGCAATTCGCAGCGCCTTGGAGTTAAAAGATTTGGTGGTGAAAATGTTTTAGCAGGAAATATTCTGGTAAGACAGAGAGGAACAAAATTCCATCCGGGGCAAAATGTTTCTAAAGGCAGTGATGATACTCTTTTTGCACTTGTTGATGGTGCTGTAAAATTTGAAACAAAAAGGGGTAATAGAACTTATATCAGTGTTTATCCGCAACCTTAAGTTTAAGAGCAAGTTCAAAGGTTCAAATTCTAAACCTGAACTTGCTCTTATCTTACACTTGTAATTTAAAACCCCAGTCTTTCCATATCAACAACCAAAGTTTTAACAGCATTAACAGAGTTATTAAGCAAAGCTTTCTCTTCAGAATCCAGATCAAACTCTATTACTTTTTCAACTCCCTTTGATCCAAGAACTGCCGGCACACCAACATAATATCCATTTATTCCGAACTCACCGTTAAGATAAGCACATACTGGTAAAACTCTTTTCTCATCAAACAAAATTGATTCTGCCATAGAAATTGCGGCAGAGGCAGGTGAATAAAAAGCTGAACCGGTTTTCAAAAGCTTCACTACTTCACCGCCCGCCATTTTTGTTCTTTCAACAAGATTTTTCATAACATCTTTGGCTTTAGTTTTATCTCCATATTTTTTTTCAAGAAGTTCCATTGCGGGGATGCCATTAACATTTGCATATCTTACAATCGGAACCATTGTATCGCCATGTCCGCCAAGCACCATTGCATTTACATCTTTCACAGAAACTCCTAGCTCCCAGGCAATAAAAGTTGAAAAGCGTGAAGAATCTAAAACACCTGCTTGTCCAATTACTTTATTCGGAGAAAAACCTGTAACTTTTTTAAATAAAGTAACCATTGCATCAAGCGGGTTTGATATAATAATTACAATTGCATTTGGCGCATATTGTTTAACATTCTCTGCAACGGATTTCATAATTTTTGCATTTGTCGTTAAAAGATCATCGCGGCTCATACCCGGTTTCCTTGGTAATCCTGCAGTAATTATTATAAGATCAGAATCTTTAATATCCTTATAATCATTCGTACCTGTAACATTCACATCAAAACCATCAACTCTTGCTGCCTCTGCTATATCAAGAGTTTTTCCTTGGGGCATATCTTCAACGATATCAAATAAAACTACATCACCGAGTTGCCTTAATGCAGCTAATTGTGTGAGAACTCCACCAATTTGTCCACCTCCTATTAAAGCTATTTTTTTTCGTGCCATTTTTTCTCCCTGAAAATTATATTAAAATATTAACTTAAAAATATACATGTCTTCTCCGAGAAGCAAAGGGGAAGTTCAAGAGCAAGTTCAAGTGCTGGTAAAAACTTTTAAACTTCTTAAACTTACACTTGAACTTACACTTAAGTAAGGATTATCTTTAAGTATGAAAAAAATAACTGTTATTGGCGCCGGTAATGTTGGTGCAACAACTGCCCAACGAATTGCCGAAAAAGAATTAGCTGAAGAAATAATTCTTCTTGATGTTCTTGATGGGATACCACAGGGTAAAGCGCTCGATATGCTTCAGAGCAGCCCGGTTGAAACTTTTAATTCCAGGCTTAAAGGAACTAATGATTATTCCGATACAAAAAACTCTGAGCTTATAGTTATAACTGCTGGTTTAGCGCGCAAGCCTGGAATGAGCCGTGATGATCTGCTACATGCTAATACGGATATTGTAAAAACTGTTACTGAAAAATCAGTTGAGCACTCTCCCCAGGCGATACTAATTGTTGTTTCCAACCCGCTGGATGTAATGAGTTTCGTTGCTTTTAAAGTAAGCGGATTTGATAGACATCGCGTTATTGGTATGGCTGGAATTCTTGACAGCGCAAGATTCAGGACTTTTATTGCTGAAGAACTTGATATTTCAATAAATGATATTGATACAATGGTACTTGGTGGACATGGAGATTCTATGGTACCTTTAGTTAGATACACAACAATAAGCGGAATACCGCTTTCCGAACTTTTAAATAAAGAAAAAATTGAAAAACTTGTTAACAGGACCAGAAATGGCGGCATTGAAATAGTTAATTACCTTAAGTCAGGAAGCGCATACTATGCACCTTCTTCTGCTGCAGTTGAAATGGTTGAAGCAATTGTAAAAAACAAAAAAAGAGTTTTGCCCTGCTCGGTTTTTTTAAATGGTGAATATGGTTTGGAAAATGTTTTTTGCGGCGTGCCTGTCAGGCTGGGAAAGGATGGAGTGCTTAATATTATTCAACTTAAGCTTTTACCTGAAGAACTGAGTGCATTAAGTAAATCAGCAGCTGAAGTTAAATTAAATATTAAAAAGCTGAAGATATAATATTAGGATTAAGAATTTATCTTTAATATAAGAATAGTTTCGGTACCCGTTGGGGTTATGTTATATTTCAATTCATCCATATAAACACGCATTAAGTAAACCCCTCTGCCTGAATCTTTCAAAAGGTTTTCCGGTGATGTCGGGTCTGGAATTTTGGATGGATCAAAACCTTTTCCCTCATCTTTAACTTTTATTGTAACAAATCCATTATCAATAAAAACATCTATGTACACTTTTTTTGAGGGATCACTTTTATTGGCATGTATAATTGCATTGGTAGTCGCCTCTGTAACAGAAAGCATAAGACCGTTCATTTTATCCTCATCAAGCCCTATGTCTTTTGCAAAATAATTTACAAATTCTTCTACGGTGATAAGATTATTGGGGTCGCTTTCTAATTCTAGCTGGTAATGATTTTGCGCCAATAGTTTCCTGATAAAATTTCTTATTCAAAATAAGAAAAATATTTTTCATTTCAATTTTAAAAACTCCAGTTTACCTGAATATTTAGGTTTGTTTGCTCCTGATTAATAGCGTTATTTATAGTAATAAATTCATACCACCCGTAAATTCGTAAATAGAGAACATCTTTTAATAAAAGGTAAATTTCCATAAGCGGTCCTTTACTCAAGTAATCGGAATCTAAGGTTTTTTCAAGTTTACTATAACTAAAGGTTTTTAGTGAAAAGTACCGCAAACCGACCGAAAAATTAATCCCTTTAAAATTAACAGTTAATCTCGGTTCGCCATAAATTTCTTCGAGGTATCTGGTTGGACGTTCTGAGAAAGAAGTCCACTTAAAATCTCCTTGTTCCGAAAGCTTTATATAACCATAAACATTAAAAGAAAGATCCCTGAAAATTTTAACAGTTGAAGAATCAATTGCATTAAATTGCCTGAAGGAAAAACTTTTATAATTTGGGTTTAAATCTTCAAAATCGTAAACAGTATAGTTTGCAGAAACCTCAAATGTATTTGATGAGCTGACATTCTTCCCTGAATAATTGCCGCCGCTTGCAAGTTTAAGAACTCTATTAATATTATTGTTTGAACTCTTTTCAGAAAATAAATAAACAATATGGCTGTAAGTTGCTTCCGGGCCTATAAAAGCTTCAAAAAATGGTGTAAGCATTTTTGAATATCTTAACCTGAAAATTGAAAGGATTTCATCCCTGTCGTCAAAATTTTCTTCACTCGGAGTATTATATCTTAGTTTATTCTGAAGAAGACTAAAAATCAGCTTATCTGTTTTTGAAAAATTAAAAGATCCTAAAAAAGTAAGCGATGCACGTGTAGAATTATTATTCTTTTGACTTTCCTCTCTTACACGTTCCTCGTAAAAGAACGGGTTACTATTTTCGAAATTTTTTGTAATATTCTTTTCATCCCGTTCAGATATTGTTGCTCTTAAATTTCCGGAAAAAAAATCAGAGTAGTAACTTACCAGAGTTTCAAACTCAACTCTAAGTTCATTTATTTTTGTATCAAACACAGAAGTTGAATTTATATTAGATGGTCTGTAACGGGTATCTCTATCAATTTCACGCCAGTTTATATCTCCAAGCACATCAAGATTAAAACCATCCAGGAATTTTCCCAATCTTAATCTGTTCTCAACGTAATATGCGGTTTCAATTCTGCTTTGAATATTGTTGACAATATTTAATTCTTGTGCTGTTTGAGGTTCTGCTGTATAATAAAAATCCTTGCGGTTTTGTATAAAATTCGCGCTGAAAATATTTGCTACATCCTTATCAAAATTATTTGCGGCGATAAGGTTTATATACCTGATTAAATTTTTTCTTGGTGATATGTCCTCATTTCTGATTTTTAACTGAGATGAAAGATGGAAATCAGAAACCTCAAGATTATTAATTTTTCCTTCAAGTCCGTATAATAATCCATAATCTTTTTCCCCGATTTGCCTGTTGAAGGAATATCCCGCAAATGGAGAGAAAATCATATCAGGTTGGGGAGAGTAAAGTGTAAACAAAGAAACATTAGACATAGAAGCCTGGTTTATTTCAATTGTTCTGTCATCAGAAAGTATTCTGTTTTCAGCTGAGATACCAATTCCGGCATTTTTAGAAAGATTATAGGAAGTAAGAAAAGAAAGTTTCTGTTCATCCCTGATATTGTTTTGTGCAGTCTTCACAAACTTTGAATTTAAGTTTTCGTGAATATTGAAATTAAAATCCCCGATGTTTTTAATAAATATAAATGATGAGTTAAGTGAATAAGTATTTAGTTGTTTATCAAAAGAGGTTCCCATGATATTTAAAGGATTACCTAAATAAATGTAATCAAGGCTGTCTGTTGAGGTTTGTGAAAAAGAAGAACTGCAAGCCAGCAAAGAAAAAAGTACAACAAAGGAAAAATAATTTATCCTTTTGGTCATTAATTTTTAAAAGTTATTGAGAATAACTTAGATATACTATTGGGATCGGATCCATTTGGAGAATAAGTCGCGATTCTCCAGTAGTATGTTTTATTAACCTGTAATAGCGGGGGATCAAAATTAATTTTTAAAGTATCGTTTACGATTCCTGTTGATACTGCTGCATTCCAGATCTCTCCAAAGAATTTATTAGTTTGCAAACCTATCCTGTATTTTGCCGGTTCATTAATAGTTTTAATTATGAATTCTTGAAAAAACCCAACTGTTGAACTATCGGTCGGAAAAATAACCTGAGGTATTTCAAATATCAAATCATTTACTTCATTACTTGCAGTGCTCAGCAGTCCGCCTTTATCTTTGGCTTTAATTTTATAATAATAATTAGTGTAAAAGTTTAACGAGGTCGTATCAGAGAAACTTGGTTTGCTGGTAAAACCAATAAAATAATTTGTATCCGGAGTAAAGCCCGGTGATGTAGCCCTGTAAACATTGTAACCTGCAATATCAGATTCATCATTCCTAAGCCAGTAAATATAGACAGAAAGATCTCCTTCCCAGTTTCTCGCATTTATTTGAAGCCCAACAGGTTTTTGCGGATTATAAATATTCTGAGGTTTTGCAGAAACTTCAGCAGAAGAATCGCTTTCCCTATTCCATAAATTAATTGCAGTTACTTTATAATAATAGACGGTATCATACTCGAGAGAATCGTTAAAGAAAAAATTATCATTAACAAAAGCAACCTTAACGGCAGATGTAAACTCAGTTCTTCTATAAATATTATAACCTTTCACATCAGGTTCAGGACTGGAATTCCAATCAATACCAATTTCACCATCTGAGGAATAATAAACTCTTATTCCAGTGGGAGCTGCTGGCGGAATTCCAGAGTCACCAACTATTTGATTTGTTCTGTTGCAACCTAAAAAGATTATTGATAGAAGAAATGTAACTGATATGGTTTTGAACATTTTCACAAAAAACAGGTAGTTGAATTTGTCTGCAAAATAGAGAGTTTACTTTTTATTTAAAAGTGGAAATAGAATCCTTATTGCATAATAAATGCATCCGGGGTAGTATTGTTTAAATTGACAATCAGGCATTTTATGGATAATTTTGAACAAATAAAGATTAAATTTTTTTGTTATGATTCTCGGATATATCCCTATTTTTATCGTTTTCGGAGTTGCTATTATTTTCGCAATAGCAACAGTTTTTTCATCTGAAATATTTGGTCCGCAAAGACCAAATGCCGAAAAACTTTCAACTTACGAAAGCGGAATGAAGCCTATCGGAACAACCAGCGAAAGGATTTCAATAAAATATTATTTAATCGGAATGTTCTTTATTGTATTTGATCTGGAAGTGGTTTTTGTTTATCCGTGGGCGATTCAGTTCAAAAAATTATTTAATGAAAATGGAATTTCAGTTTTTATCTCAATGCTTATTTTTTTGATTGTACTTGAATTAGGATATTTGTATGCATATAAAAAAGGCGGGTTTAAATGGGATTAGAAGCAAAACTTAAACAGGATGGTTTCTTTACATCTACAGTTGATGCTCTTGTATCATGGGCAAGAAAAAGCGCTGTATGGCCAATGCCGATGGGAATTTCATGTTGTGCAATTGAAATGATGGCTTCAGGCGATCCTAAGTATGATATTGCAAGATTTGGTTCTGAGGTTATGCGTTTTACACCACGGCAGTCTGACTGTATGATTGTTGCCGGAACCGTTACTTATAAAATGTCTCACGTTGTAAAAAAGATTTATGACCAGATGCCTGACCCGAAATGGGTTATAGCTATGGGGGCATGTACATCTTCTGGTGGAATGTACAGATCATACTCAGTGGTTCAGGGAATTGATCAGTTTCTGCCGGTTGATATTTATCTTGCCGGATGTCCGCCTCGTCCTGATAATCTTTTAAATGCTCTAATGCAGATCCAGGAAAAAATCGGAAGGACAAAAGCAAGTGATTTTCAGGATAGACCCCTTCCGGAATTACAAGTAATTCAAAATAATTAATATGAATTTAAAAGAATTAATCGCCGGTAAACTTATGGAAAAATTTCCTGGGTTTGAGTTTGAAATTTCAGATTACAGGGAACAGGTTGCTGTTTCGTTTAATAAAAAAAACATTGTGAAAGTTTCCTCTTTTATAAAAGATGATGAGGACCTTCAGTTTATATTGTGTGAAGATGTAACTGCTATTGATTGGGCGAGAAGAAAAAACAGGTTTACAGTTGTTTATCATATTTTTTCTCAAAAATTAAATTCACGTTTAAGATTAAAAGCAGATGTTGATGAATCTGAATTGAATATTGATTCTGTTTCATCTGTTTGGAAAACAGCCGACTGGCACGAGAGAGAAACTTATGATATGTACGGGATTATTTTTAACAATCATCCCGATTTAAGGAGAATGTATATGCCGGAAGAGTTTGAATATTATCCTTTGAGAAAGGATTTTCCTTTAATGGGTATTCCCGGTTCACTGCCTTTGCCAAAAAAAGAAGAATAGATTTTAATGGAAAAGATTAAATCAAGAGAAGAAGTACCTTCTAAAATTCTGCAGGCACTTTTAAAACAAGAAACTGATTTAACCGTTGAAGATGCTCTTGAGCACGAAATGATTTTAAATATGGGACCGCAGCATCCTGCAACCCATGGTGTTTTAAGGTTATTACTCCGGCTTGATGGCGAAACAGTAATGGCTTGTGTACCGGAGCTTGGCTATCTTCACAGAGGATATGAAAAGATGGCTGAGAACATGAGCTACTATGAATTTATTCCTCATTCAGACCGGCTTGATTATCTTTCCCCCCTTTGTAATAATGTTGCCTGGGTCTTGGCAGTTGAAAAGCTTGCAGGAATTGAAGCCCCTCCGCGTGCACAATATATCCGGATGATGATTTCTGAGATGACAAGGATTGCTTCACATCTAGTTGCTATTGGCGCACTTGCGATGGATGTAGGGGCTTTGACTGTTTTCCTTTGGACCCTAAGGGAAAGAGAAAAAATTCTTGATATATGGGATATACTTTGTGGCGCCCGTTTCACAAACAGCTATACACGTATTGGCGGTGTTGCAAATGATGCACAACCTGAAGTTCTTGCAAAAGTAAAATGGTTCATAGACCAGTATGAGGAAAACCTTGATGAGTGTGAAAAACTTCTTAACACAAACAGGATTTTTGTTGAAAGACTTGATGGTGTTGGAGTTATTTCGGGAGATGATGCTTTACAAATCGGTTTAACAGGACCAAGTCTTAGGGGAAGTAATGTAGAATTTGATCTCAGGCGGGCAACTCCTTATATGTTTTATAATGAAATGGATTTTAAAATACCTGTTTATAAAGAAGGTGACTGTCTTTCACGTTATTTTGTAAGATGTGATGAAACAAGAGAAAGCGTTAAGATTGTTCACCAGATTCTGGATAAAATGCCTCAGGGTGAAGTTATGGCTAATAATCCAAAACGGGTTCTTCCTAAAAAGACAGAGATATATTCAAAGATGGAAGAATTAATTCATGATTTTATGATTGTTAATTTTGGAATTAATCCACCGGTTGGAGAAGTTTACAGCGCTGTGGAAAATCCAAAAGGCGAGCTTGGTTTTTATCTGGTTAGTAATGGTGAAGGTCATCCCTGGAAATGTAAAATCAGATCTCCCTCTATGGTTAACCTTCAGGCATTGCCCCAACTTATAAAAGGGCATATGGTTTCTGATGTTGTTGCTATAATTGGAAGCATAGATCCTGTTATGGGTGAGGCGGATAAATAGATTAGAATTCTTTTAATAAAAGTAATTGAAGTAAAATATATTTAAAATGGAATTTAAGTTTACAGAAGAAAATTCATAAAAGAATTGAAAATGAATTGAAGAAATATCCCGGTTAAACAGCCTGCAGTTATGGCGGTTTTATGGATTGCTCAGGAACAGAATGGATGGATTTCAGGTGAAGTTATGCAGGAGGTTGCTAAAATACTCGGTATGACAAATGAAGAAGTTCTTGGTATTGTTACTTTCTATACAATGTATCATCAGAAACCAATGGGAAAATATCATATACAAGTTTGCACAAATGTTTCCTGTATGCTTCGCGGCGGATATGAAATATTTAATCAGGTAAAGAATAAATTGAGTGTGGGAAATATGCAGGTAACCGATGATAAAATATTTTCTCTCGAAGAAGTTGAATGTATGGGTTCTTGTGGGACTGCCCCGATGATTGCAGTTAATGAAGATTATTTTGAAAATATTGATAAAGAAAAAGTTGAACAAATTCTGAATTCACTGAAAGACAGAAATTAATGGAAAAAATTGTTCTACCTGATATAAAAGATTTACATTTAATTGATGTTTACATTTCTAACGGAGGTTTCACTGCTATAAAAAAAGCATTAGGGCAAACATCAGATGATATAATTGACCAGGTAAAAAAATCAGGTTTAAGAGGCAGGGGAGGAGCTGCTTTTTCTGCGGGATTGAAGTGGAGCTTCATGCCCAAAACAACTTCAAAACCAAAATATCTTTGTATTAACGGGGATGAAAGTGAACCCGGCTCATTCAAAGACAGACAAATATTTGAATATAATCCCCATCAGCTCATCGAAGGGATTTTAATTACCTGCTATGCCATTGGTGCAAAAACAGCTTACGTTTATATCCGCGGTGAATACCATAAATGGATTAATCTTTTTAATAAAGCTTTAGCTGATGCTTATGCTAAAGGCTATGTTGGGGAACAGATGAAAAAGGTTTTTAACACAGATTTTTATTGTGATATTTATGTTCACAAAGGTGCCGGTGCTTATATATGCGGTGAAGAATCTTCTTTAATGAATTCGCTGGAAGGAAAAAGAGGATACCCGCGTGTTAAGCCTCCTTTCCCTGCACAAAATGGTTTGTGGGGAAATCCTACAACAATTAATAATATTGAAACAATTACAAATGTTCCTCCTATAATTAATAAAGGATGGGAATGGTTTTCTGCAATCGGAGAACCAAAACATCCCGGAACTATTTTGTATGGTTTAAGCGGGCATATAAATAATCCGGGTATTTATGAACTACCATCGGGTACTTTATTAACAGATTTAATTTACAAATACGGCGGTGGTGTTCCCGGAAACAAAAAAGTTTTATGTGTTATTCCCGGTGGTTCATCAATGCCTCCAATAAGAGGAGACCAGATAGAAGGCGTAAAGATGGATGCAGAGTCGCTTAAAACTGTTGGTTCTGCAATTGGGACTGCCGGTGTTATGGTAATGGATGAAGACACTGACCTCGTTAAAGTTCTTGCGAGAATAGCAAAATTTTATTACCACGAAAGCTGCGGGCAATGTACTCCTTGCAGAGAAGGTACAGGATGGATGCTGAAAATCCTCAACAGGATAATTGATGGGAAAGGTTCAACATCTGATCTCGATCTTTTAATTTCTGTTGCAAATAATATTGAGGGGAATACAATCTGTGCGCTTGGCGAAGCGGCTGCATGGCCTGTTAAATTTATGGTTGCGCGTTTCAGGGATTATTTTGAAAAGAGAGTCAGCAAAGAAGTTGTAATACCTGTTGCTAATAAAGTCCATTCTATGAGGGGAACTGCAATACCATCTGGCTGATATAAAAAATTAATATAGTATTTGTGAGCCTAACCTTAGAGGTGAAGCTGACTTAATATGAAAACTAATTCCCGGCAGCTCTCATCCCCAGTTCTTTATCAAGTAAAATCAATCCGTTTTTATTATCTCCCACAAGATTTATTCTATCTAATAAAGTTGATGCCGTTGATTCCTCTTCAACCTGTTCGCTTACAAACCACTGCATAAAATTATTTGTGGCATAATCTTTTTCTGTTAAAGCAAGATCTACAATGTCATTGATGGATTTTGAAACAGAAACTTCCTGGTCATAGGTTTCTTTAAAAACAGATTGCGGAGTTTTCCATCCCGCTTTTGGGGGGTCAACTTTCATTAATGTAACTTTACCATCCCTTGCAAGGATGTAATCAAGTATTTTCATTGCATGTCCATATTCTTCCTGAGACTGCATCCTGAACCAATGAGCAAATCCATTTAAACTTTGAGAGCTGAAATGTGCAGACATTGCAAGGTAGGCATAGGAAGAATTTAACTCTTCATTCAATTGTTTATTTAAAGCTTTTAACATTTTATCTTTAATCATTGTAAATCCTTTTTTGTTTAATGACGATGGAAAACATAAGCACAATCTAAGAAAATGTTATAATCGCTTCAAGACTGCAAATAAAAATATGGGATAAATATTCCCCGTACAGTTTCTTTTTGTTACCCTGGCAGCAAATTCTTTGGATTCCATCCGCGCGACTGCCTGACTTTAGATTCTTCACCTTCGACTAAGAATGACTTTTAAATTATAATCCATAATGAAGGTAGACGGCGAATGAATGTTTTTTTCCAAGAAGAAATAAGGGAGTTCGTATAAGATCTTCATCTGAAACATCGGAATAGGTGTAAAATGCTTCTGCAAAAAAATCATGAATTATTTCATAAGATGCTTCAAATGAAAAACGTGTTTCTGTTCTTAAAGGAGAAGACAAAAATGGCTCGGTCTGGTTTCCGTTATATGCAAAGAAAATATCGTTTAGCCTCCCTTTCCTGATAAATTCTGTATAAGCTTTTAATTTCAATCCCCTTAACGGTCTGTAATCAAATTGTAATCTAAGTTGATCTGCGTTCTGCCCCAGCCAATGCCCTAAATAATAATTGTAATTCTTGTAAGAAGCCGACTCATCCTTATGTTCATAAACCCAAGGGGAAATTCTCGTATATTCTGCGGCAAAATCCAGCATAGGCATGAACAGATCAATTTTTTTTCCGCCAAGTGTAAAGCCCGTCCAGGTACTATGAAAGTCATTTCTCAGAATAGGTCCGAATTCAGCAACATCTATAAATAGGGTGAAGTATATTTCAGATGATTTGAAATATTTTAGCATAGCATCTAAAAATAGCTGCTGATTCCCATCTTCAATAGCATCCCTGTTATCGAATTGCTTAAACAGCAAAAACGGGATAAAATATTCAGGTTTAAAATTGCCGCTGTATACTATAGAATTTCCTGCAGAGAAATCAAACCAGGGGAATATTGAGATGCTTAATAGATTAGCTACTATATATTTATTTATGTATTCTTTTTTTAAAAAAGGTTTTCCGGATTCAAGATGGTTTAAAGAAAAAGCGGATGAATCATAAACAAGTGAGTTTAGCCACCCATGAATGTAATAAAATCTCAGCCATTCAGCAGGATAAAGATCAAACCTGATGAAAGGAAATGAAGGTGCTTTTTCAGAGAGTATAAGCTGCCCGAAATTTCCATGTCCCCAAACAGTGCTGCCTTTAATGAGAGAAATATGCCCCCAATCCCAGTTGAAACTTATGCTTCCGTCTATCTCACCGTATTTAACCCCTGTGGCTGTTACCAAGTGTTTGGTTGCACTTAAAGGTGAAAAATTTTTATTCGTATCGACATTCTCTCCGTATTCACCTCTGTCCCATCCATTAAGGCTAGCACCAAACCAGTTCGAATGAGTAGTAAACATATCAAGCCCCCACCATTGGGAATGGCCGGAATATTTTCCGGTTCCGGAGATACCATAACCTAACACAGGTGAGATATTAACCGAGAAAAGAGAATCAGAGTAGCTGTATAGAAACCAGCGCTGCTTAATACTATCAGTTCCAAGCTCATGAGCATATTCTTCGAAAAGCCAATCAAGCTCCTGCAGCTCAACCGGGTTTAGTTCATCTTTCTTTAATGATGCTTGTCTTAAAAGATCAGCAATATTTTTTCTTGAGGCTGGCTTAACCTCGTTATGATATTCAATTACCTTTTTTAAAGATAATCTTTCAAGAAATTCATAAACATAATGAACAGAAGGAGTGTAGACTACCTGGGGCAGAGACAGATTTGAGATAGTGAGCAGAAGTAAAAGGGTGAGTGCCGGATGCCAAACAGGGGATACCAGATACCGGATACAGCCTGCCGGATAAATTCGTGAAGTACAATGAATAAAATTTGCATTACCTGAAAAGTATTTGTGTGTTAATGGATTCATAGGTTTGATTCTAAAGGTTCAGGTTTAAGCGGACATGAGCTAAACTGTTAAACTGTTTGATTGTTAAACTGTTAAATTGAAGGGCAGGAGCTTAACCGAAACTTTACTGAAAGTTTACCGGTTTATTAAGTTAAGAGAGTATTATAATTGATAGATGCAATAATTAACAATATATAGTAATATAATCCAGTACTGACTTTATCCTTTAATTATTATTAAAATTATCACTATAGTATTTCATTTATTTAGGTTTATTATTATTTTATCCTTATTTAATAAGGTTAGTATAAATAAAACAGAGAAGTAAATGAAAAAGCAGGAAGTAAAAGAGAAATTCCAGCAGCTAAGAGCGGAGGGAATATCATATGAGAAAATATCAAAAATGATAAAGGTATCAAAGCCAGCATTAATTGAATGGGGCAAAGAGTTTAAAAAGAGATCGACGAATTAAAAGCAATCCGTTATGAGATTATACTTGAGAAGTATAAAGTAACACGTGAAAACCGTATCGAGAGAATTGCAAGGGAGCTTGAAATTGCCTGGAAAAATTATGATACCATAGATTATAAAGACCTTTCCAAAAGAGAAATCCTGATGATGATTATCAGGCTGGAAAAACGACTAAAAGAAGAGACAGAACAAGTACTAAATCCAAAAAAGCCTGAAGATGGAGACAGACCGGAAGGAAATACAATCCATTATGTAAGAACAATTTTTCAAAAGGACCCTGTAACCGGAGAATTAGTTTATGAGATAGATCCGGAGAGTAAAAAGGAGGTAACTCTGGCTAAGCTGCACGGGAAAGGTGAATAGCGATGCCGGATAATTATTAAGATTGCAAGATTACAAGATTACAAGATTACAAGATTACAAGATTACAAGATTACAAAGATTACAAGATTACAAGATTACAAGATTACAAAAATTACAAGATTACAAGATTACAATCCTTATGCTCGTCTATAAACTGTTAAAACAGTTCTGCATTTCTTTTTGCTTTTTTTTATCCCACGGTTGAAACCGTGGGTTAACTTTTTTTATTCTTCTATTTTTATTTCTACTCTTCTGTTAAATGCCCTGCCTATTTTTGTAGAATTATCTTTTACAGGCATCTCTTCTCCATTCCATTCTTCTGTTATTCTGCTTCTTTGGATTCCTTTCTCCAGCAGGTAGTTAAGCACTGCATCTGCTCTCTTCTTTGATAATTTCATATTATATTCATTGCTGCCAATACTATCAGTGTTTCCGGTTATTACAACATCAATATCATTGAATTCATTTAATACATCTACGGCATGGTCGAGTATGGGGTAGCTTTGAGGTAATAAATCATATTTATCAAATTCAAAGTTTATACCGAAGAAATATGGTTTTTCTAAATAAATGGTATCGGTTTTAGTTAAGAAAACAGTGTCGGTGATTACCGGGGGAGGAGGGGCTATTCCTACATTATCGCTTATCCCCTGAGGACAGCATTTATCGCATATATCTGACGTATCTCCTTTTCCAAACCAGAATTTTATTCCCGCATTAAAAGTCATATAAGTATCTCCATCCCCTCCGAATAATCCTTTTGAATTATTTGCCGGGTATTCAAGATTTCCATCAATTTTATCATTGCTTGAAGTAACATATACTGCTTCTGTTATTAAGGAAATATTCTCGCTCAGCCCCCAGTCTATTCCTACACCCAGATTAGCCTGGTAGCCCAGATAATATTTTTTTAATTCCACAGAAAGAGGATTAGTGGATTTAAAATTTGTTATGCCTATTCCAACTAAAATGTAAGGTGATATTAACTGGCATGGAAGGAGCCTGTAGCCTGCATCCAGGTTAAGGGACATTAAATGAACGGTATTCAGATTATGTTCTTTAGAATTATTTCTAAAAAATATAGATTCCATGGATAAATAATTTCCAAGAAGTCTTAACGAAAGATATTCATTAAAAAATCTTTCAAGAGAAACATGTGCACCGCCATTACCATTCCCGAATATCCGGGGTTGGTTACTGCTAAAATATCTCGGGTAAGTTAAGCCTCCCTCAATTCCCCATTTTGTATGATATACCTGGGAAAATAAAAAAACAGGAAACATCATTATTATATATAAGATCCATTTCATTGTTTCACCTATTTGTTTAATCTTTTAAGAAATTATCATTAGTCATTAGTCATTAGTCATTAGTCATTAGTCATTAGTCATTAGTCATTAGTCATTAGTCATTAGTCATCAGTCATCAGTCATTCAGTCATTAGGCAGCAGTCCGGTATCCTAATTCCAATTCTTAAAGTAAGACACACACATCACTCCCTTAATCCAACGCTACCTGTAAATATTACAAAAAAAGTCTAAGCAAAAGAAAAAAACATTTAATACTATCTCAATTTTCTGGTTCAAATGTTGAAAAAATTCAGACTAAAGAATTGATGAAAACAAGTGTAATGAAATGAGAATCAGAAAGATAGTATGAAGACAACAGGGTTAATATTTATTATTTCTTGTCTGCTGCTCGGCACCCCTTCATTTGCCCAGGATATAGTTACTTTCGATGATATGGGCTGGGATTCAAACCAGTCGCTTGACCCAAGCTTTACCACCGGCAATACTATTTTTTCCGGCAGTAAAAGTTTTTACACTAATTACGGATGTAACTTTAATGTATATGGAATAAGCATCTATTTTGTATTCCAGGATCCTGCCGTGGACCAATTTACTGTTGCAAGATTAAATAACGGATCATTTAAATTAAACAGCATAGCAGCTTACCAGGTAAGCGAAGCAAGCACCGATACTTTAATTATAGAAGGATGGAACGGATCAACTAAAGCATATACAAGTGCATTTCTGAATATTACTGCGTGGCAGACTTTAATATTAAATTATGTTAATATAAACAGGGTGGTATTTAAACTAAAATCTTCCGGCTATCCGGGACTGACTGACTATAACTTTGATAATTTTACTTTTAACGATGCACCCCTGCCTGTGGAGCTAATTGAATTTAAAGGAGCAGCACAGGGAAGTTATATAACATTAACATGGCAGACATCAACTGAATTAAATAATTACGGTTTCGATATTGAAAGAACCCCTTAGTCCCCCCTTTGATAATGTGGGGAAACAGGGGGAATGGGAGAAAATAGGTTTTGTGAAGAGTGAAGATAACAGCACCACTTTAAAAAATTACAGCTACAGCGATCTTACTGTAAAAGCAGGCAGCAAATATAAATACAGGCTGAAACAGATTGATAATAACGGAAATTTCAGTTACAGCAGGGAAATAGAAGTTATTGCAAATTTTCCGCAGAGCTGGACTTTAAACCAGAATTACCCGAACCCTTTTAACCCGGGTACGGTTATCAGTTATCAGCTACCGGTAAGCAGTAAGGTAACATTAAAAGTATATGATATTCTGGGAAATGAAATTGAAACTCTTGTAAATCAAGAAGAGGAAACAGGTTTTCATTCAGTCAATTTCAATGCTGCAGGTTTAAGCAGCGGAATTTATTTCTACAGGCTTAATGCCGTGCCTGCCGGGCAAGCGGAAACAAATGCAGGAGAGGTTTTTTCTGAAACCAAATCAATGGTGCTGGTAAAGTGACAGATGTTATACCTAATAGTCATTCGTCATCTGTCATCCCGAATTTATTCCGGGATCTCCTGGCTGAAAGTATGACAGCTCAGATGCTGTCCAAAGGACTCCTTCGGAGAAACAAGTTCAGCATGACAAAATTAAGGTAAATTGAAAATGAGAAAATATAATTCTTTAAAAATTATTTATCTTTTTATTATTCTGGGTTTGGTCTATTCATTCAGTCCGCAGCCCGGATTAAAACATTCCGGTTCTCAATTATATCCCGCCGGCAGTAATAATAGTTTAAGCACAAATACTTACCAGTGGCTTATCTGCGGACCTGACTCCTGGAATGATTTAAAGATTTACCTCCCTGAAGCCAAAATTGAAGGTGTAACCGTTAGCTGCTCTGCTTTTACCCCCATACCAGCCCACGCCGTTATGCAGCGGAAGCACTTATTCCGATCCATACGGAAATAACTATATACAATGGGCGCAGGAGATAGCACAATTATCACTCCGTTATTCTAATCTTGTTGGCTATGGGATTGAAAACCTTCAGGCAGAATTTAAATCTCGGTTATCTAAGGCAAACTTATATAGACAGCTTAATAGCTGCCGGTAATTCTATAAATCCTTTATTGGAGCGACC
>CAWCVZ010000015.1:0-4229 GCA_963798865.1 uncultured Ignavibacteria bacterium
TCTTTTATCTTCCCGATAAAATTTTTCATAATTAATATTATCCCTGTAGAAATTCATTTCTTGCTGAGCCTCAACCATCTTTTTCTCGTATAGATAAACTGTAGCTTGTTCAAAAGCTTTTATAGAATTTTGATTACTATCATTAATAGAATTTGATTTGGTATTCTTCTGCTTGGAAAATATATCTAAAATCATTTGCTCATAATTTTTAACTTTCTCTTTCCATGACCATCCATTTTCAATTGAATTCCTTGCATTGAAAGACATTTTATCAATATCAACATTCTTTAATTTTTCAATTGCTTCAATATAAGATTCTATATTTTTATCAACGAGGTACCCGTTATATCCATCAACAATAATTTCAGGCATGTTCCCAACTCGAGTCGAAATAATTGGTAAACCGCAGGCTAAAGATTCTAAAGCTGGATTTGGAGTACCTTCCATATCGGAAGCACAAATATAGAATGATGCCTTGTGGTAGACTTCATCCCTTAACTTATCTTGAGTTAAAATATTCCCTGTGTAAACATTTTTGGATTGATCAAGAAGTATTAAATTAATTCCTGTTTTTTTGCAAACCTCTTGAATAATATCAATTCCTTTATTATTTACGGATGTATTGTTACCCACCCAACAAGCAGTTAATCTTGAAGGTTTTTTTGTACTCGGTAAAAACAAACTTTCATCAACACCATTTTCACAGCAATAAATATTTTGCAAATGTGATATTTGATTGTATGACTCAATATTATTAACTAAAAATCCGGCAAAGTTATACCTTAAATAAATTTCGACTGCCGGCTGAAGAGTTTTTAAAGTACTTGAACCTATAATAATTTTTTTAGGAGGAACATTATTCATTTTTTCATGTAAATAAGCTTCAAATAGAATAATAAAATCATATTCAGTGTGATTAAATGCTGCTCCAATTTTTATTAAATCTATTTCAAAAGAATCAGAGGAATACTTTCTAATATTATTTGCTCTGTGCCACCAAGCCCATCCATATTGATCATAGAATATCAAAATTTTTATTTTTGTTTTTTCTTTTTGAACTGTACTATGAGCTGGCTTTTGCAGGACTCCCATAAAAGAGTTCTTTAAATGAATTATTTCTCCGGTTATATTTTTTTCATAAACAAATTTTTCCACTCCATTCATGGAAGCGTTAATCCAATCAAATTTATTTCTCAGGCAAGGAGAGAAATCATGCCATACTATGAATCCACCAGGTTTTATTTTATCCCAGACTTTTAATGAATCTTTATAAACAGCCTCAGCATCATGAGCTCCGTCAATGAAAGCTAATGTGAGTTCATTAATTTCATCTGGTATTTCCCATACTTGCGTATCTGCGTATATTTGTTGGATATTTTTTACGTTTCTCTGTTTGTAATATTCCCCAATTTCATCTTTATTCAATAATTCCGTGATTAATTTAAAATCTCCAATATATTGCTCTGGTAAGATATTGACTGTATAAACTTGTTTATTTGACTTAAGATTCGTAGCAAGTTTAAAGGCACTCCGACCTTTATAGGTACCGATTTCCAGACAATTTGAGGATGCATTTGCTGCTAGATTACATAAGACTTCAGCATCTCGTAATTTTCTATAATTTTCATCAGTCTCATTTTCAATTTTGTTTAAATCATTTTCTAAAACAATTCCGAGTTCATTTAAATTAAAGTATGCTCTTATATCATTAGCTTTTGAAACCGTATTTATTTTCAATAAATTTTTGTCACTTGCAGATATATTTCTATCGATTATGAAAAGAACATTTCTTTTGCCATCATTAACTCCGCGAATGAATTCTATATTAACCGATCTTTCAGAATATTCTGGGATAGTTAGATCTAATAACTCTTGAATTTCCGTTACTGCTAATAAGGGTTTTTCTTGATTAGACCAGTCTATTGAATTTTTATTATGCTCTATCAGTAAAACACGTTTGCTGTTTTTAAAAGCATAATAAAGTGCTGAAATTACTTGTTCATAACTACATCCCTCCCCGAACAAAATATGCAATATGGTAGTATCTGATGGAATACCTTTTTGAGTTATATAATCATCAATTAGTACATTTTTGCGCTTATATTCATGAAAGCCCCATGGAATTTTATGAGTTACTTCTACTAAATGATTTCCAGTAACATATTTATCAATTGTTTTATACGCATAAAAATGTGGGTCTGGTTGAAAATTCAAGATTCCATTTACACTTGATATCAATGTAAATATTTTATTTTCTTTGTTAGCTTTTGAACTCCATTCTTCTACTTTGAATTTAAATTGTTCAGGAAACCAGTCATCAATATTAGAATAATGGATTACGCAGTTCGAATGATTTTCAAATAGATCTTTTGCACTGCTTTTTAATAAATCAAGACTTCGAAATGTTTTTTTAGCTTTTTTTAATCTGCTTTTGATTGTATTAAAACTATTATTCGATTCCAACCAGCCATATCCATAGAAGAATGTATTAGTATTAGGTACTCTTTCACCATTTTCATTATAAGCCTGAATTTTCTCCTCCACCAACAGGCACTCTTTCATTTACTGGCCAGCAAGGAAATAAACGACGGCAATTTTTTGTACCATCTAAAATATTTTTATTAAGGAATGGAATAATATATTCTTGAAAAGTCTTTGTTGACTTATCAGATAGTTTATTTAATGTGTTATCTAAAATATTTTCATCATATGAACCCGCTAAAAATTGATATTGATTTTCGATAGAAAGTTTTGAGTGATTATTTTTTATAACAAAATCATTCACAGAACGAGAGAATACTTTTGTAATAAAGTCTTCAGCATTATCAGATATTTCAATTAATTCCAAAATAAACTGAGCGTAGGGAATTGCAGATTTATTTAAATCAAAAAAAACTATTTCATTAGGCTCTAACACTAATAAATAATTTAAGCCGGATAACCCCCCTATTACTGTTATGTATCTATCCACATTTACGTTATCGAATTTCTTCAGATTTACTAAATTCCTTAATGTTAAATCAAATCTATCAGCATTTGCTAAGTATACTTCTGAAGGATTTGTAAATAAAATAGATTCATCGGCTGACGTTTGATTAACAACCTTAATTTCCAATTTTTGTTTATTCAATTGATTTCTTAAATGTATATCAAATTCTTCCAATCTTTTGGATTGAGTATGCCTTTCTATAATCAAATTTTTTCCCTTTTCTCTCAGTCTTAAATATTGAAGAGGATTTTTTAAATAGTTTCTTACTTTTAACTCAAAATTTTCTCTATTAAAAACAATACAGTTTTCATTATCCTTAAATCCAAGTAAATACAAATCATCTGTTTCCTGGGCAAATAATAAAGAACCAGCGGATAAAATTTCAAAATATTTGGGGAGAGTAAGTCTATATTTTTTATCTAAGGAACCTGCCGCTATTGCAGCATCTAATTTTGACAACCATATAAAATATTCTTCATCGGTCATCATTTTGTTCTCCACACCTGAATTTTCAGCACTCTCTACAAATGGAAATGTCATACACCATTTTCTATCTACATATGCTTCCGATTGAGTTGCACCAAAGCATTTAACTTTTTCATTATTATGAAATATAATTCTGTTATTTGGTATCCATTCATCAGGGATTGCCCATGGAAGATGAATTATCTTTTCAAAAGGGGTATTTCTAAAGTGGTAAATAAAGGGGGATAAATAATATGTTAGTACATACTTAATATCATTTTTAAGTAAATATTCTTCTCTCCATTTGTTATCATGAGGATCACTTAAAACAATATAAGATGGGATAGTTGAAAATTTTTTTGATAAATTAGTATTTTTGTTAAAATCTATTATAGGTGACGACCAATTTGGCTCATAAGAAATTATAAAATCTAATATCCCCTAAATGTTCTGTTCATAATCAGCCTGATTTTGTATCCAAATAGTATCGTATCTATTTATTAATCTATTAATAAATTTTCCAGTAATTGCGCTTACCCATTTGTTCCCAAAATGAAAATCTTTGTAAAGAATAAGTCCTAATTTTAATTTATTATTACTTTTGCAAACTTTAGTCCGTTATCTATTTCTCTCAATGAATTGTTATTTTGTCCCAAAATAATTCTCAATTATTTAACAGACGGAATATTCCCGAATGTCTATTGTAGTCTATTTCTATACCATTATTACTAATTGCATTTTACGGCAATTTTTAAGTAAAATGATGGCGTATATT
>CAWCVZ010000016.1:0-3221 GCA_963798865.1 uncultured Ignavibacteria bacterium
ACTTCATTTTTGTTTTGTCCATAAATTAATGTCGTTAAAATTATAATCCCGAGAATTGAATAAATTATTTTCATATTGTTAATCTTCTTTACGGGTAGCTATTACGTACACGCAGATCTTCAATTTCTTCATCGGGAATATTGGTGTGCCATTGGTTTGGTTTTGGTTGTCATAATGATGCTGTCGGAAAGATAATGTACAAATCTATTATTGGTCAATATTTACAACTAATTTTGAATTTAAGAAAAAATCATATTGTTTTGTAGCACTATCTCCTAAAGTATAATTGGATATAAATAATTCTTTACCTATCTGATTAGAATCTTTATTTACATTTCTCATTCCATAGGTTAAATCCCAGGTGATAAAATTCCCGCAAAAGGAAAATAACTCTTTTATATATTCACTATCATCATAAGTAATAAGCCATTTGTGAGAAGTATTCTTCATTGCTTCAGAAAATCTAATATGATTAAAAGATTTATGAAGCTTTCCATTTTTACCATACAATGCGGATTTTGTAGCTGAATAATAAGGTGGATCCAAAAAAAGAAAAACATTTTCACCTGGGTATTTTTTCCCATAACTTCCCGATAATCATAATTTGTTATCTTGGTGTGGATAAGAATCTTGGAAACCTTTTCCACTCTTTCTATGCTGGATTTGTTGTAAACCTTTTGTGAAATGCTTGTTTTCTGAAAATCCTCCGCTTTCTGTTGTTCCGGAAAATGTTATTCGGTTAAAAATACAAAAAATGCAGCTGATTTTTTAAAACTATCAAATGAAATGCTATATTTTCTAATAGGTACTTATGAGTCTTTTTTCCTTCTGAAAAATTCTTCTTTCCATTTTTTTATTTGAAGGCATACAAACAGGGCATTAATTAGGGGGTTAGATTCTTTGCATTCATTCCAAAAATGAAAGAGATTTTGGTAGATATCATTTATCCAATATTGTCTTTGTGGGTAAATTTGTTTTAGGTACAGAAATATTGAACCACCGCCAAGAAATGGCTCACGATATTCTTCAAAATCAGGGATTATTTTACTAATTGTATTTATAGCTTTGCTTTTTCCGCCAGGGTATCTCAAAAGGCTTTTTATCAGTTCATTGACATACCTTCAAATAATATCTTAAAAATTATTTATTCCTGCTCCACTGATTAGTTGATCCAGCCCAAAAGTGAATGGAATTCATTAAAAGTCATTTAATTTTTTGAACGATTTAATATCTGCTGAAGAATCTGTTGAGATTTTAATCTCGCCCGACAAAACCCCTGGAAGTTAATATTAAAACAGGTCTAGAGATCAATTCTTTCCCGTCAATTTTAACATTTGTAAGATTGCAATATAAAATCATTTTTAATAATCCATCTTTAATATCGCCTATACTTGGTAGCTTTGAATTAATTGAATGCTTTCCTTCTATTAACAACAGATTGTTTTCAAATAAGTTTTATTTCATCAGTTGTAAAGTAATATAAACCACCTAAATAATTCTTTATTGTTATAGTTGCCTTTGTAATAGTAACTAAATGTTCTTTCGGCTGTATCGTTAAGCTTTCTCTGTTTTGAGCTAACTTAGCTTTATTACGAGAAGTATTCATAAATTTTGCATCTACATTTGAAAGAAACTGTTCCTTAAATAATTGTAAACCTTTCGCGCTATGAAAATTAATTCCAAAAAGTTGTCGATTTAAAGCATCGTAAGCTAATTTAAACAAAATCAATTAGAAATACAGGTAACGATGTCTTTAATTTCTTTTAAATTCCAATGTAAAGCTGAGCTACTGTAAGTCAACGTGCATCTCATTATTTTGCTCTTAACATATTCATTATCAAATTCTTGTTTGGTAATTTTATTTTCTCTTCTCGGATGTTTTATTGCTTTATTATAATAAGCAAAGATTACATATACATCTAACAGACTCATTAAAGAGACAGTATCCCATTGAATAAAATCCCGATCTCCTTTAGCTCCTTCATCTTTAATTATTGGAATTACGGTTATTCTTTTAGGGACATTGAGTGTATTATAAACTCTTTCAAAAGGATAGGATCTTGTTCTTTTGGGTGAAACCCATTTTGAAATTCCGTAATTATATTTTTTATCACTTATTAAAAAACTTGGGGGTGCCGAATTTATATTTAACCCTTCTCAAAATTTATTTCAGGTAATTCGTTAGTAAAAAATACCTGATATTTTAGTCCAGTAATTTCAGCAGTTATATTCACTAGGAGTGTTTGAGCCCCGGAATTTTTATTTTTTATATATTTTAACGTAACAAATCTATATTTCCCTTTTTCATTCCTTTCTAATAATTTCAATCTGATCTTTATTATTAAATATATCGATACTTTTATGGAATCCGGTCTTCTTTAAAATCGTTTCTTCTAAATCTCTTATTATTTCAATGCCAATAGAATTTCTTTTTAATAATCTCGCTACTTTCATAGATGTTCCGCTTCCAAGAAATGGATCTAGTACAGTTTCTCCGACGTACGAAAACAATTTAATTATTCTGTATGGTAACTGTTCAGGAAAGGCAGCAACATTTTTTTCTAAAATTGAACCTGGTAAAACATTTGTCATTTCCCAAAGTGTCTTATGCCAGTTATTGTCCTGAAATTCTTTTTATTAATTTTAGAAATCTCTCTTACTTCTTCTGATATAGAACGATAATCAAATTTACCTTTTTGAAAAATAATAATGCTTTCTAAAAGGTTATCAGGATAGTAATACATTGGAAAGGGATTCTGCAAAATTACACCGCTGCGTTTGCTTATCCGTAAGTAGCCATTAGGTTTTTTCCAAATAATTCTATCTCTATAGCGGAAGCCAGCTTCTTGAAAAATTTTAGTTGCATCTGCAACAATTGGAAACTTTTCACCATTAACAAGCATATCATCTATATTTAAAGCGAATATTCTTCCTTGTTGCAATACCCTGAAAGCTTCTTTTGCAAAACATTTTAATACACCTAAATACTGATCATAGTTTGTAAAAAGTCCATCATAATCAAATGGAGCATTATAATATGGTGGTGAGGTAACAATAAGATGAATACTTGGATCATCTTTGATTTCATTCATACTCATACAGTTACCAAAAATTATCTTATGAGTTGTCTTCATATATCTTTCAAAATTTATCGATCAATCTAATAAATCGTTTGGGATGAATTTTAAAAGACTCTTCGTGTTCCATAAATACAAACAGAA
>CAWCVZ010000017.1:0-24107 GCA_963798865.1 uncultured Ignavibacteria bacterium
AATATCGAACTAATAAAATAGGGCTAGAAAAAATAAGATCCTTATTAAATTGAGATAACGGGATAAATAATTCTTAGAATTATTTATTATCTGAAGTTACATTATAACTATATTATACTCTTTCATTGTTTTTTTTTCTGACCTCTTATTTCTTAATTTGGGCTGTTATCCCAACTTTTAATATCTGGCGCTTTGGCCTAGCCATTCCTTTGGGAACAGCATCATTCGATAAACCATTTTGCATAACTTCACTTATAAAATATTTATTTTACTCTTAACAAAATTTTTTCATACTATCTATTCCATATTATGTTGATATAAAATATGATTAATCAGATCATTCAGATACCTTAGATATTTAATTTATACTGATTTTTATAGGATATCGAGATACCTTGTCGGTTAAAAATTTTTTTAACTCATTGTTCAATAATGAAGGATTTACATTTTGTTTTTGGATGCGTATATGTGGTTATTTCAAAACACAAAAAATTGTTGAGATTATTTTTATACCCTTTTGTTAAGGGGATTTTCCGTCATTACAAATATAAATATGGTATTTCAATTTCATTTAACTCTTCAATCGGTGAGGGATTCTATATTGGTCATTTTGGAGGCATTTTCTTAAATACAGAAGCAACCATTGGAAGAAATTGCAATATTTCACAGGGACGTAACTATTGGCCTTAAGGTTAGAGGAAAGAATAGAGGTAATCCAACTATTGGTGATAATGTTTACATAGCTCCAGGACTCAAAATCTTTAGTAATATGTTATAATTGTAATAATATCCTCTGGGCAAACTGTGTGGTGACTAAGAATATTCGGGATAATTCAATGGTAGTAGGGATACCTGATAAACTAATATAAAAAGAAGAGGTTCTTCGGGATATATAGTTAAAATGCTAATTATAAAGAATTTGAAGAATTTTAATTTTAATAATTAAGTATGATTTATATATCCTTATTTCATTCTAATTTTAATTAAAAAATTTTTCTTTAAAAGAGTGATTAAAATATCCCTGTGGCTTTCGCATCTAACCAGGTTAATTATTTTCAAAAAATGTTTTCGAGGCACAAACAATTTATAAACCATATTTTAATATGCGTTTTGTAATTTTGCGATTAAAAGGAAAAAAAGAATCTATAAAATAATCTTTTCTGTTTTGAATCAATGATACCATTCCTGTTTTAATTCATAATCGTTAGATATTTTATTTGAAAGAAACCTTAATCTTTCCATAAATTCTAATTTCTTATTTCTTCCATTAAATTTACGCTAAAAGTATCCTTACATTGAAAATAGGGTAAATATATTATATTTTAATTTATTTTAAAAATTCTAAAACCACAACAAAACCTTCATGGTTGGTTGGGATTTTTCGTTTAAGGGAAAAAAAAATTCCCAATACTGTAGAAAATAGGCTTATTTTTATATTCTTCATATCCCTGAACTACATGTGGGTGGTGCCCGATTACAGCATCTACACCAATATCAATAAAAAATCTATATAATTTTTTTATCCGGGGACTTGGATAACGATATTCTTCATGCCCCCCATGAGAAATTATAATTACAAAATCGGAATTTAATTTAGCTTAATTAATTTGATTATAAATTTCAATAATATTAAAGCTATTGCTTCCGGAAACTTTTTCATCTAAATTTATAGTATTAAATTCATTTTCAGCAAAATTAATTATTGCTACTTTAATTTTATTATTTTTAATATCAAAGGTGTAATTATTTTTTCAAGATCTAATTCCGCACCTATAATTTGAATATTATTTTTCTTACATATTTCTAGACTGTATTTAATCCATCTATTCCAAAATCATATATATGATTATTGGCTAAAGTACATATTTGAACATTAGTTAAATTGAAAATATCAATAATTTGGTCCGGGATTTTTAAAATTTGGTCCGGTTTTCTTTATTGATTTTTTGAATTTGTAACGGGAGCCTCAAGATTTACAATATTATAATCATTTTTTTACAATTCTTTAAATACTCTTCATTTGCTATAATTTTCAATAACCTGATTGATATCGGGATTAGAATATAGACAAACAAAAGTCACCTAAAATTCCAATTTTCATAAAATCCTCTAAGGAAGTTATTGATAAAAAAATATTTTTAAATCAATTTAGAACTTTTCCCTAATATTGAATAAAATTATTTTAATTCTAATTAATATCATTAAATTAATTATATTAGATTAAATGACTTTCTATTTAATTAAATAGAAATATTTGGAATTACTAAAAATTTTAAATCGTTTAATTAAAACAATAATTCGCTATAAAAACGGAAATAGAATGTTAGTAGGTATATACAATTCAAAATTTCCCCTATATCAAGTTAAAGGATATGAAATTTATAAACAAATATTAAACCATAATAATATCAATTTTATTGAACTGCATATTGATGAACCTGGTTTCTGGGGCAAACCAAGGACTGGATCTTGTTCCTTTTCTATGGGCCCACATCGACAATGACCATCAATTAAAATCATCGATTTTACCTGTAATTGAAAATTATCTTTCTATAAAATGTTTTCCCGATCTTAATACTTGCTGGCACTATGATGATAAAGTAAGACAATATTATCTACTTAAAAACTCGGTTATCCTATGGTCGAAACATGGATTTTCTGGGAAAAGGAACATGCTTTGGAATGGGCAGAAAAAGCCGATTATCCTATTAACTTCAACTAAAGAAAGGAGCTGGTTCCGATAACGTCATTTTAATAAAAATAAAGTGAAGCTAGAAAAATTATATAAAGAATGTTTGGCAAAGGAATCTCGCTCCCCAATGGCATTCTCCAAAGGAAAAAGTTAAATATAAAAACTTCGAAGATTATATAAGACATAAAGCAGATCAATATTTTCTTAAAAAAATTAATCGTATAAATCCTGAAACATGGCAAACTGAAAAAAATTACGTTCTTTTTAAAAGTTTTCTTCCAAATAACAAATTTCGATACCCGAATAACTGTTATTGGAGCAGGGCATTTGCTTACAGACGATTTGTAAGAAAAAATGATTTTGAGCTTCGGGCAGCGGAAATGGGGATTTTAATAAGAATAATATCGATTTAGTACTGTAAAATGCTTTAAAAATATCTAAAGAAATGAAATTTCAATCAATGGCATATGATTTTCTATTTGAATGAAAAAGGAACCCAGAAATTTGCGAAATGTCATGTAAATACCCTGATGACCCGGAAGCAGGATACTGGGATGAAAAACTTTAACTGGCATAACTATAAATTCCTTCCACCATTCTTCCACTTAAAAGAAGCTCTAAATATTGATGTCTTAGAGCAGCCTCCCATTTATAACGGGAAAAGCTACTTTGATAATTAACCAACCCCGCACTAACATGTCTAGGTAATAACTATTACAGTCATTTAGAGCTCGTCGAAAGATGAAGTTAATATAATTAATCTTAACTTTTCAGTTTTCGATAGGACTGTCTGCCAAAATGAAAATTATTTCGCGCATTGATAAGGAGTGTAAACAATCTTAATCTTTGAAAACTACATTAAATTTTGCGTAATTATTCTGCTTTTGAATATAAAAATATTATTTCTTGATCAACCTATATGTATTAGCAAAAGATTATTCTAAATTCATTTATTTTTGTTAAGGCTGCTACTCTGGATTAAATAACTTACGTCTATATTTGAATTAATACTGCTTGACATATTCTTGCGAATGAAATAATAATCCAGAACATTTACTACTCCGTTCATATCAACATGCCTAATGTATAACCTGCGGAAAATAATATTGCTGCAACAGTTTTAAAGTCCAAATCATTGATTATACCATCAGCATTTGCATCACCTGCTATCATTCCATATTTGCCGTTTCCAAGATCAGCCATTGAATTTTTTCCATATGCTTCATTTTGGGAATCTGTAAAATCATATTTAACCCCTTCATCATTGTGATCTGGATTTTCGTAGAGCTCATTATCCCGATATGATTCCTATGCATAATGACAATATAATATTGTCCAGAGGATATATTTGAAAATGAAAATGGAGTGCCATCTCGATAACCAATCCTCCGTCCTTCTTTAATATTCAGCCTTTGAATATTTTATCCTGTTAAATCATCTTTTAACTGGACTAATATCCCAGTCGACATAATTTTCTGAAAGATTACTCATTATACTATTATCATTTATATTCCAGGGATTATTATTATAAGGTTGATTTAGCGGCAATAGATTTGAAGAATATAAATTTGTTTTCATTTCCCTATTACCTTTATAAGGAGCTTCAAGAAATACTTTTAATCCTAAAGAACTGTTTATATTAGATGCAACACCAACTGCACCTATGTCATTATTAGTTCTTAAATTTCCTAATATATCATATGCAAAACTCCTGCTCGTGGGGTCTTTACCTAATTGATGTGTACCATAAGTATCCCCAATTGAATTATATGCTTTACCTGCATTATATGCATTGCCATCCTTCTTTATTCTAACATCCGGAATATAAACGCCCTTAACCCCAACGTTATTAGCAAAGAAATTTGAACTTACATCGACCCAATCGGGATTTGTTAAATATTTTTCGTGTGAATGTCCTGAAATTTCATTTCCATCTTCAAAACACGCAGCGTCTTGGGCACCAATTATCCGGAACCTGAGAAGTGTACCAGATTGTTCTCAGGTAAATATTATAATCCAAATAAGATATATTTGATCTCCATAATCCAGCATACCTAGCATTAGGATTAGTATAATCGATAATATTATTAAATACAATAAACGGTGATATGCGCTATATTCCATCATCATTACTCCGTTATCTGTAGTTATATAACCAAATAACCACAATCAATTATAGTATTATTTACGAAATAAGCTGCCAAATCAGCTCGCCATATTACACCATCATATTCGATACCTATTTTTGCGACTATATTACTGCAATGATAAAATATATTATCATGAATCCAAAAATTTCCATAACCGCTTCCACTAATAACAACATCTGGAGTTTCTCCAGCACCGTCGCCATAATCAGGATCAAAACAGCATCAAGACAGCTCCAAATAAATCGCTCTACCATATCCATTATTTTTACTAACTACATTAGGTACTCCATCTCATTTCCATAGAGTAGGCATTCCATATGTGTAGTTTGCTTCGCCGTTTCTAATTAAATCATGAACATAATTATATCTAAAAATAAGTCCAACCATGCCCACTGAACCTGGCTCAACATGTTGTTCCATCCCAAGATTTTCCAATCGAACCATGCTTTACTCCTCCTCTATATATTCTTTCGTCAAGGTTATCATGAATATTATTATATTCACAGATTGTTCTAGATACACCTCCTTCCCAAAAGCATATTCAAAATCGTATATATTATTATTATGAATAATATATGTATATTTGCAATCCCATGCATCGTTGGTCTGATTATCCCATAGGTGTAAAAATAAATGCTGTTCCTCCATAATCTCTCATCCTTCCAATTTTCCAAAAATCGTGAATTTGATTATATCTTATAGCAACATTAAAAGGATGACCGTATCTAATTCCAAATCCAAGACTATGAATGTGGTTTCTTTAAAAGTAAGAATCCATTAGCAGCTCCAGTTGGCATATCATTTGCTATGTCTTTGATACATGAGGATTCAGACCTCCAACAATTTCACAACCATCAATAGTCAAATAGCCCTATATGCCGCAATTACTATACCCTGAATTTTTATATCCATATATTTTAAGATCCCGTAATGTTACCTTCTCATTATCAATTTAAATTGTTGCTGCGGTTGATGTATTGCCCAAACTATCACCTATGATTGCTCTTTATAAACCCCCATAAGTATTATAGGTTACTCCGGTTTTGCAATTAAGTATTGCATCACCAAATTTTTGACCGTTTTAAAACTTACAATATCGCCCGGATTAAAGTTCATCGAGTTTACTTTTGCAATTGTTTTCCAGGCAGATAAATCCGAATTTCCGGATTTTAAATCATCTCCGTGTGATGTGACATAATAAGTCATTTGGGCTTTCCAAAATTCGGGATAAACATCACTACTATGAAAAAAAACAAATAAATTAACGGGACAATTTTAAACTCGCTTCTCTTGAACATTATTTAACCTCGCATGATTTAAAGATTATTCTGGCCTTAAACCAGATCAAGTCTCTCCGCCTAGAAAGGCAGGCAGAACTATACATATTTTATCTTGTTTTATTAGATTCTCGAACTTTCAAAGAAAGATTGGCTCAAATATTATACCATTAAAGTGCCAGATATATCTTTAAAAAAATAAATTTTATTGTGCAAATTTAAACAAATAATTAAATATTTAATAGCCAGACAACTATATATAATCTGAGATGCTATCTTTAATATAAAAATTAAATGTAAAATTTTCTTTAAAACAAGAAAATTTTTCTATAATATATATATATATCTTGATTCTTAAAATATTTCTAACCTTTAAAACATTAAGTACAACTTTCTAACTTATTTATCTATTTATCAGTGCTGTCCAAAATAAATCTAAAATAAGAAAAAAGTTATTATAACAACGTGTATTGGACAGATTTTTTTCTATTCAATTTTCAATCCCTCTTAAAATAAATTCATCTGTTGATTTTCTGTAGAAAAATCTTCCGGAGGATTGAAAGGATTATTCAGCCATTCGGTCAATAATATTTTTACAAACAAGTTCATTCGTAAAAAAGCTATTAAATTCGATAAACTCCATCCGTATTTTGCTGTTTCCTTAAAATATCTCAATATCATTAAACTTATCATTGCTGTCCAAATCTGTATCCACATTGCATTCTCACTCGTTCCTATAAATGATTTGATTTTTAAGTGTTGTTTAAGTTCCTTGAAAAATATCTCTATCATCCATCTCTGTTTATATAACTCGGCTATTGTAGATGCTGTCCAAGAAAAATTATTAGTTATTATCTCTATCTCCCTGTCTTTTTCTTCATCATAAACTACTACTCGCCTCAATTTTTCGGGATATTCTTCCTTGGTATCTTCGTTACTCAGTTTTATTACTTCATCCTTTAATACATGCTCATCTTTGCCTTCTGGTAATGGCAATTCCTTTAATTTCTCATACTTTATCGATTTCTTCAACATTATCACAAATATTATATCTTCTTTATTCCATTCATTCAGCATCTTAAAATCTTGATATCCCCTATCTAAAACAATGACTGATTTTCGTGGCATCAGCATATATTGGGCGTGTTTTACATCTGATTGCTTTCCCTCTCCCATATATACATATTTTGGTAAACATCCATCATAATCCAGCATTGTATGGAGTTTTATTGCTCCTTTTTCCTGCCTATATTTTGCCCAGTCAAATATCTTTAAGCATACACTTATTGTTGTACTATCCAATAAATATATTTTCCTCTGTATCTTCTTAAACTTTTTCCTCTTCAAATGTCCTTGTTTATGAAGTTGTTCAAACAAACTAAAATAATATTCTCTAAACATCTGCCAATTTCTATGAGTATTTATATATGATAATGATGATTTCGTTGGCGTTTTCCCTTGTATACCTAAATGATTAAGATTTCCTGTTATTGACCGCAAACCGTTTGTTATTTCTCTTATTGATTGAGCTTTGGATAAATGACAAAACAGCATTGACACTAAGTGTGTCCAGCTATTTATTCCTTTATTGTGTTTATCTGTATCATATTTTTCTACTGCTTGAGTAAATAAATTTCTATCTATATAATTTAATATCTGACTGAAAAGTGTTACATTTGCCATTGATCCCTCCATAAAGTTTGGATAATTTATTTTTTGCACAAAACAAATTTACCAACTTTATTTGAGGGATTCTTTTTTAGCGTTTTGGACAGATATGGTATTTAATTGTTCGTTTTTTGATTTATTTAATATAACAGCTTGTAATAATCTCAAGTATTTTTTATGATTAATTCTCATTTTAATACTTTTTATAATTAAATATTTTAGAATTTTTGAAATTTTTAAGGCATGACATTTGTACCAATATATGAGCAATATTTATCCATTTTTCTAATTAAATAAAAAGTAAAGCAAGGATATAAATAAATGGAACACAGAGCAAGAAAAAAAGAATATTATTTCACTGTATGTTAGGAAGAGCTGCCGGCGGATCCGATACTTGTTTATTTTTATTGATTAAGTATCTTGATAAATCAAAATATGAGCCTTATTTGCTTTTTAGAGACAGAAGTGTATTTCGTCGATCAGCTTGGAAGATATTGGAATGAATTTAATTCCACTTCCAAAACGAATTAAAAAAATATATTATTCAACTCAATCAAAAAAGATTCTAATAATAAAGGTAATACTCCCTCAAAAATCTAAGTGATATAAGAATTATTCCTGAGAGGTTTAAAAAATTTAATAAAAAGAACTCCGGAAATTCTATGGTTTCGTTTTTATTACTATTAGATATCAAATAGACATAGTCCATACAAATCATTATTTAACCGGCGACCGTCTAATGATTTTAGCATCAATTTTATTAAAGAAAAAAATTGTTTCCCATAATAGAGGATTATACAATGCCGATTTAATAGATAGATATTTATCCAGATATGTAGATAAGATTGTATGTATGTCTGATTTTTCGAAGAGTGTTTATTTAGAAAGTGGTATATTAGAAGAAAAATGTAAAACAATTTACGATGGTATTGATATAAATAGTTATAAAGTTTCCGATAATCATAGTGATCCCAGATATAAAAACGATAAAGTAATAATCGGCTGCATAGGAAGACTTGAAAAATGGAAAGGGCAGCAAGTGCTGGTTGAAGCAGCTTCAACTATTATTAAGACTATTCCGGGAGTAAAGTTTTTATTTGTGGGAACAGGGGATAACGAAGAGAATTAAAAATCGATGTTAGAAATAAAGGTCTGGAAAATATTGTGTATTTACAGGACATGTTACAAATGTTAAAGATTATATTGAAAAATGTACAATAATTGTACATACCTCAATAGAGTCTGAACCATTCGGAATGGTAATTATTGAAGCAATGGCTCTTGAAAAACCGGTAATAGCTACAAACATCGGTGGACCAATTGAAATAATTGATAATGGAAAAGATGGGTTTTTAGTACCTCCTCAAAATCCTATCTATCTTAGCCGAATAATTTTAAAACTGATAAAAAATCCTGATTTAAGAGAACAAATTCAGGAAAAAGGCAAGAGAAAAAGTTATTGCAAAATTTGATACAAGAATCTATACTAAAGCAAATAGAAAGATTATATGAAGAAATATTAATGTATTTAAAAGTAGTAAGAATATTATATATTTCTAAATATATAAAATCAAATGAGATTTTTATTTTTTAGTCTACGAAATGCTTCCGATTCTAACAGACAGTCAGAATATGATTGGGGGTGCTGCTGTTCAATGGAAATCATGGATAAAAGGATTTATAGATAATGGACATGAATTTGGATTATTAACATCTGAAGGGACAAAAAAAAATATTAACAAAGAAACTTGATTTTGATATTGTTGAATGTTACAATCCAAATCATGGAATAAGAAAATTACGATTAATATATTATCAAATACCTGCTTTTATATAAAGCAATAAAAAAATATAATCCGGATTATTTAATTCAAACCTACTGCTTCAGCACATACATGGATATTTATGATAATTGCAAAATTTCTTAGGATACCATTTATTCATAGATTAGCTTCTGATGTTCATGTTGATGAACGATTAATACATTAATTGATAAGAAAAGAGATATATTTCTTTAAAAATTGGATTAAAATATTCAGATTTTTTATTTGCCCAGAATAGTTATCAATTTAATAAGTTAAAAGAAAAATATCCCAAAAAGAATATTTTTGTTTTACATAATCCATACGAATTGAAAACAAAAGAAACTGATATATTACCTCGTAAAAGTAGAAAATACATTGCATGGATAGGTAATTTTAGACGAATAAAAAATTTACCTGCTACTGTATTATATTGCAAAAAACTTACCTGATGTTTATTTTAAAATTGCAGGTATTGAATATCCCGGATTTAGATAAAGAAACCAAAGAATCAATATCAAATCTTAAGCAATTAAAGAATGTTGAATTTGTTGGTTACTAAAGCAGGGATGAAATTAATTATTTTTATCAAAGTCCATTGCACTTATTAAATACTTCCTTCAATGAAGGTTTTTCCAATACATTTTTAGAAGCATGGTCACTGGGTGTTCCGGTAATTACCACAAAAAATGTTAATCCGGATGATATAGTTAGTAAATACAATTTAGGGAAAGTTGCAGATGATTACGACCAATTGCCGGATGTTATTAAAAACGATTATAGAATATGATGAAGTTGAATATAATAAATTAGCATTTCATTGTTATGAATATGTTAAAGAAGAACATGATCCAAAAATTTTAGCAGAAAAATTTGTTTCTTATTTAAATTCAGTAAATTAAAATAGTAAATAGATCTAATGTTTGTATTAATATTATAAATATCTTTATAAAAAGAATTTAAATGAAATTTATATTTATACTAGCAGGAATTTTATTTTTTTCTGCATTCATGTTTATATTAATCGAATATCCATATTATTTATTCCCTGTTTTTGTCTTTCTGCAAGCTTATAATATGATTGAACTAGGAACTGCCAGGCCCATTGGATATGAGTGGATTTAATTGCAATATGCTTATTCATAAGAGTTAATGATTTTTGATAAAAAAAATCTGGATTTCATTTTAAATTAATATTTAATAAATTTTTTATTTTAATATTCATATTCAGTTTCTATTCGGCTATTATTTATTTTTCTTAATGGAAGCAATCTTTTAATGGTTATAAAAGATATTATACAAAAGTTGATTCTCTTATGAGTTAGGATTTATTGCAATCAAACAATCAATGGAAAAAAGCTTATTGCAATAGGTATTTTATCTAGCTGGCATTTTATGTCTTGGAGATTTAATATTTTCCCATATAGTTTTTGGTCAATTATATATTGTGCCAATTATAAATTACATAAGAGGTAATCATTATTGCTGAAAATTATAATTTCTATGCTGATGGTGCGGTACAGCTTTAATAGTTACAACAATTTTATTTTTGTATAAGAAGATTGGAAAATTAACTTCCTTATTCTTTCTATAAATCTTTCCTTTAGGAATTTTAATTTCAACATCACGAATGACTTTTTTATCAACCGCCGCCACTCTAATACTTATACTTTTTACTCAGAGAGAATTTAATATCAATTTTAAGAACGTATTCTCTTTTAGTGTTGTCGGTATATTTATAATTATTATTGTATCTATTTCTTATTCCTTTATTTTATCTGAAATGAATATCTCAACTGAAGTTGCTGATAAAATTTATTTCAGGTTAGTTCAGGAACCTCTAAGCTTTTTTCAAAAAGAACCTGAAGAATTTGGCTGGAATAATAATAAAGTAAAGGGTACAGCAAGATGGAGAATGAGTCATACCTCTAGGGATATAAATGTTTTTCTCGCACAGAAAAATAATATTATCTTTTTTGGTTATGGAGAGGGGGGGATATAGTAAAATTGGATAGTCCAATTTAGGCAAGGGAAGAAATGGCAATTTTCATCACATAACTTCTATACTAATCTAGTTTCCGAAATTGGAATTGTTGGTCTGTTCTTGTTTCTATTGTTTTTCATCCCTATGCTTTATACTATAGTAAAAAAGATAAAACAAGGGATCCATTCATTTTTCTTTTATATTCATATTCTTTTATATGTTTTTTTATACATTCGGAGGTAATCCTGATCTAAACGATAATTTTTCGTATATACTATTTGGTGTAATAATTTCTGAATATATTCAAGCATCATGGATTATAAATCCAAAAACAAATTCCTAAATTAAACTCTCAAATAATCTTAAAAATTATGTTTAAAGGTAATTATAATTTATTATTGAAAAAAATAAGATTAAAAGTTCATGATATCTTTGAAAAGAGATATCAGTTAGATTTAGTCTATTCCTTTGAGCGAGTTCAATTTTTACTTTGGCAAAATATTTTTTCCAAATTAAACTACGAAAATGAAGAAATTTACTTCAAAACCAAAATTCAAAATAACGGAAGATATTTAATATTAGCTCAATCAAGGATTTTATTATCTCTAGCTGAAACCTTTAAACAAGAAGATGCAACATTATACAGTAAATTCTTAATTAAAAGAATGACTAATTATATAATAAATCGACGTAATCAAGAAGGTCTATATACATTAAATTACCCTAATTGGGATGTACAGGATGAAGGGATAGCTACAGTCTGGACATTATTAGCATTAATTAAAGCTAATTTAATTTTAGAAAATAAAAATATTCAAGAGTTTGTATTAGAAACTGCACATATAATGATTCATAAGTTGTATAATGAAAAAATCAGCTTAGTGCATACAAAAAAACAAAATTTCTGGTGTCTTAATGCGGCTTCAACTTTTGCATACTTTTGTAGTTTAATACTTGAATCTAAATTTGATGAAACATTTAAGGCAGCTCTGAATAATTCAATTTCATTATGTATTAATAATTTAGACGTTGATGGTCATTTCCCGTATTCTGAGAAGTGGCGAGGTACTTATTTACTATTATATCATCCCACAGTTATATATACTCTTGAAGAATGTTTGAATTCAAAATACATTAATGATGAAATCAGATTAACTTTAAGTTTAAAATTGGAAACAGCAAAAAAATTTTTATTAAAGCAAATGGATAAAAAATTTTTTTTTATTGAACCGGATCTTAATAAATATTATAGATATATAATATCGAACGTATCAAGTTTAGTTGCCTTACAAAATTCTATTAAGTATGAAATAGAGGAAAAAATTTTACAAAATATTACTAAATTTTTTTCAAATAATATGTTATTTTTATGTATTGATAAAAAAGATAGACTTTTTAATAGTAGTTTATATTATGTTCATGATCAATTGTCAACAGAAGTTTTATTTTGGATGCAAATATATATTTCAAGGGGCAAATGAATATAATCTGGTTAACAACACAGTTTCCTAGCAGCACGAGTGACATAAAGGGAAGTTTCATTTATAGAACAGTTCGTGAATTATCCAAAATACATCCAATTACAGTTATTTGTCTTCATTCAATTATTCCACCCTTTATCCCAATTCTTAAAGATTTGAGAAATGCCGTCAAAATATTTAAAGTATGGCGGGAAAGGTATCCTAAGCATCCGCAAGTGCCGGAAGAGCTAAATGCTAGAGTCATTTATGCAAAATATTTTAGATTACCAAGAGGTAGTTTTCTGCATCTTGAAGGTCTATTTGGTTATTTTGTAATAAAAAAATATTTAAAAGATTATATTAAAAATGATATAATAATACATGCGACATGGCTTTTTCCAGAAGGTGATTTAGCGAATATTCTGTTTAGGAAACTTAATATTCCTTACTTAGTTACACTTATGGGAAGCGATGTTAATTATTTAGTCGAAAATTCAAAAATGTGGCACCGGGCGAATAAAATAATAAAAAATGCAACCTTAATTACTTCGGTTTCGGAAACATTATACAAATCTTTAGAAAAAAAGAATATTATTGTACCCTCTGAAAAAAGACATATAACACATACTATTTATGACTTTGAAAACTTTGTTAGTAAAGATAAAAAGCAAATAAAGCAGCAGCTCGGTTTTGCACCAGATTTAAAAATTATTTTTTATGCCGGTGCTTTAATAAAAATGAAAAATATCGATGTATTAATTGAAGCTTTTAAATTATTAGTATCTGAAGATTCAAAATTATTATTATTAATAGCGGGGCGTGGTGAAGAAGAAGGTAATTTGTTAAAACTTGTAGAAAATTATGGCTTGGAACAACAAATAAAATTTTTAGGAGGATTAAGCGGGAAGAAAATAATTGACTTTTATAATGCGGCAGATGTATTTTGTTTACCTAGCAAAAGCGAAGGAACCCCTAATGTTGTTATTGAATCATTATTGTGCGGAACACCGGTTGTAGCATCTAAAGTTGGAGAAGTACCTTATATAATTAAAGATGGAATAAATGGAAATTTAGTTGATCCGGGTATTGTTGATTCTCTAAAAGAAAAATTATCAATAACATTAAATGCAGAATGGAATAGAGTTGATCTAAGAGAGAGCATCTCCTTCCTATCACCGGATAAAGTACTTAAAGAATACATCAAGGTATATAGCACTTTTCAATTTAGAGGTAAATCCGTATAAAACTAAATAATTATATATTTAAACTAAATTATAATATTTTATCGATTCTTATTGGAAGCTATTTTTCATGGAAGTCTTTTTGCTATTAATATGTTAACCTTTATTCGTGCGGTAGTATCAGAATTTGTAGGCAAGTTAGGAATTGATTATGCTTTTAAAAAGAAAAATAAATTTGCCTTTGTATTCGCACATGCTTCTATATTTTTATTTAAGGGGAATAGAAGAGGTAGTTTACTTCTTTCATATTTATACTTAAGCATTAATGAAATAGATAAAGCTATTAAAGTATTTAATACATATGAGGAAAAAAAATCACAATTACAATCTTTGGCAAGCTTTATAAAAAATTATAAAATTAAAAATAAGCGGCTAACACCACGCATTTATTCTCTGAGTCAAACTTGGAATAAAAATCTTCCCAAACCAAGGCAAATTGATCATTTAGATAGCGATGAACCAATTAAGAATAAGAATATTAACATAAATACTTTGGAATATAGAAGTCCAGATATATTACATGTAATTGCTGAAGACCATGAATGGAGTATTACACCCGGAAAGAGTGAAGGCAAAAACTATCTGACTTTATATGAAGCAAGAATTCAACTTGTTGAAAAAGGTAAAGTAATAAATAAAATATGTCAGGAGGCAAAAGTTCCTTGGAGCCATTTAATTGATTACGGTTCTTATCTGATGATTAAAAAAGCAGGGGCTCTTTATCCTGAAACATGGGGAAAATTATTAGGTGATTTTCACAATTTTTTTATAGAAACAATAAGGTCCGGAAATGATCTAGGAATTCACGTCCATCCGGATAAGTCTTATTTAGCCGCCGACTATATTGAAAAAGATAGAATCTTTATTAAAAAAAATCACATTAAGAGTTGGGGAGAATCTGATGAAGTTGGTACAGTTGATGACCCGGTAAGTAAGCTGGGGATGGTTGTAGGTTGCAAAAATTTACTTGAGACTTATGCTAAAAAAATTAATCCTGATTTTGAAGCTCGGTTTTTTAGAGCTGGAAGTTATTCCATGGGTTCAACTAAGGAACAAACAAAAACATCCATTGACCTCCTTCTTAAATGTGGTATTTTTGTTTCAAGTGATGCTTTGCTTATGGATGGTATTACTGAAAGTATCGGCAGATTATCAAAAGATTGCGTTTATTATGCTAAACATTACGCTCCCTGGGAAAAAGAGAGCAATCAATCTAATCAAATATTTATACAAGCTCTACCGTTAAGAACCAAATATTTAGCTAGATATTCAGTTATGGATATGGCTCGATTATATGCGAAAAAACCTTATGCTTTAACCGATACCATAAATGAAGCTAAAAATGGACAGCGATATATCATCTCGGTTGATCATGATATAGATATAGGCTTTTCTAAGTATGGAGGACAATGGGACTCCTTGGACACGAATAAAGGTGATTTAAAATTATTGAAAGATTATATTTTTGCTCTTGGTAAACAAAAAATTGTTAAAGCTGTTAGAGCAAATGAATTTGTTAAATTAATATTGAAGCAAAGGATCAATGCAAATTTGAACAATAATTCCATGGAAACCCCGAAGTAATTTTAAAGATTAAAATAGTAACTGTTTTAAATGTTTTTTATTAATGCACTGCCAACTTGTATAGGATAAATTAGAGGATAAATGAAAAAGATATTAATGGTTTTGGATAATGCATTCAAACCTGACATACGCGTAAAAAAAGAAGTAGATTCTTTAACAGCAGTGGGTTTATCTGTTTTTTTATTTTGCTGGGATAAAGAATGTATTTTACCCGAATCAGTTGACGGTGAATTATTTAAAATTAGAAGAATCAAAGTAAAAACAAAACCGCAATTAGGTGTAGTACAAATTAAACAATTATTAAAGTTTTATTCTCTTCTGTTGAAAAAAATAAAATACGAGAATCCAAAATTTGACTATATATATGTACATGATTTTCTAATGCTGCCAATAGGAGTATTTTTGAAGTTTAAATTTAAAATCCCTTTAATTTATGATGCTCATGAAATATATCATATAATGGAATGGGAAAAATATAATTCCTTTATTAGAAATATTATTTTTCTATCTGAAAGATTTTTTTTAAAATATACAGATTATTTTATTGTTGTGAATCAAGTTAGAAGAGATTTCTATCAAAAATATTTCAGTAAGGAAATTTTGATTTTAGGAAATTGGTTTAATGAATATACAGGAAAAGATATCAACTTAAGAAGTAAATTGAAAATAAATAATAATAGCTTGATCTTTGGGTATTTTGGAACTTTAAATAAAAAAGTGAGATGTTTAGACTATATAATTGATTCTGTATTAGAAATTCCAAAAGCTCATCTAATTATGGCCGGAAGTGGGAATGATTATCCATATGTTGAAGAAATTGCAAAAAAAAATAATAGAATACATTTCCTGGGATGGGTAGAAAATATTCGAGAGTATTTTAATAATTTAGATTATATTTTATATTTTATAAATGAAGGCAGGAAGTATTTTAATTATGCCGCTCCTAATACTTTGTACCTTGCTCTTTCTCATGAAATACCTTTAATAACAAACGTTCCGGGGGAACCAAAATTATTAATTAATGAATACAATATTGGCTTTTTCATTAAAAAAGATGAAAAGTTAATTAACAAAATAAATTTAGATGTTGTTTCCAGTTCTTATTTGGAAATGATCAGTAACATACAAAATATAAAAAATTGCTATAGTTGGTCTACTTCTTTTGAAATTTATTCAAAAATCTTTAATACAAATGTACCAAGAAAATAATTTATCCTAATTAATGAATTGGTAGTTTTATTTAATAACAAATAATTAATTAAGCATCGTAAGAACTCTTTAATAGTAACTATGTTTTTAAAAAATCTAAAAAGAGTAATATTCTATAGTTATTATCCAAGTAAAATTTGGTCGTTTGAAATTTATACTGCGCTAAAAAAGTTAAATATTTTAAATGGTGACATAATAGATGCTCCCTGTGGTTCAGGAATTATTATTTATTGGTTATTAAAAAAAAAATGCCTTGCTAAATTCAATTTAATTGATATTTCAAATGAAAATATTCAATTAGCAAAAGAATTTCTAAATAATTGTGTTTTCCCAAATCAATTAGATATTCAACAGGAAAATCTTTATAATTTAAAAGAAATAAAATCAAATGATACTTGGCTATTAATAAATTCTTTATATCTTCTTCCAGATTTAGGAAAATTGATGTCAATAATCAAAAATAGGGCTGAATATCTATTAGGTATTTTTCCGTATTTGGATAAAAAAAATTATGAGTGTTATAAATCAAAATTTTCTAGTGAAAATATTAATATAAATGGAATGTCAGCTGCTGAAACATTGAATTTTTTTAAATTAAATGGATATAATCTTATTGAGAAAAAGGACATCATTCATATTCCTTTCTATTGTTATTTTTCTAAAAAGCGCTTAGTGAATTTTTTTCTATCGCAATTTTTTTTCCTTTTAGAGAAAATTTATAAAAAAGATAGTTACTATTGGATGGGAGTTTTTAAGCGAGAATAAGTAATAATGATAAATTTAAAAAGTTTACATCATTGGGAAAATATTTTTATGATCAAATCAAAGGATTGTCAAACCAATTATTAAGCCGATTATTAATCCATATACTAAATGTCCAATCCCAAAGACTGCCGTAACGGAAAATTTAACTTTTTTAAATTTCAAAATGAGCATTGCTATTGCTCCATGAATTAAACCTATTAGTAAAGCAGCTAATGCTGATAATAATACACTACTAATACCATAAGAAATTATAATGAATACATAAACAAAAGCAAAGCATATCTCGAATATCGTATAAAGCAAAAACCAGACTTTATGATCGTTACAAAATTGATGGGTAAAAATAAAGCCGGCTATTCCGATCATTGAATTATATGTCAAATTAGATTTAGAAACAATTTTTAAAAATAATTCCATTCCAAATATTCCCACTAACCCGGCTATAACAATTAAAAATATTCCGGTGAGTCCATAGTTAAAAAAGGGGGTATCATAGTAATGAGAAGTAAAAGCGAGACCTATACTGTTCTTTGAAAAGTAGAGATCTCTAAAATCGGATATTATTCTTAAAAGATTTACCCGGAAATTATTCTTTGAAATATTTACTAAATTATTATTACCACTATTTTTATATGCAACAATAAAACTCCGCGTTTCATTCTTCGGTATTTTTAAAACGATTGATAGAGTATCATTTGAAATTTTAGTAAAAGGAAATTGTTTATTATTGACTAAAACTTTTTCTATTTCTGGAAAAGAGGTTTCATATTTTCTTATATAAAATTTTTTATCCTTATCATTTTTATTTTTGAGTAATATATTATTTGAATAAGTGTATATATCAAGGTTCCCATCATTTCTTAACCTCTCCAGGTATAAATGTCTGATAATAGAGCCTAAATTTTCCCACTTTATATTAGGTTGAATTTTATTTATGTAATCGGCAGTACTGTTAAACGAATTAATACCATCACTAAAATATTCATGATGGGAATACAGAAGGATTGGAAGCTCTAAATAGAGGTCAACAGCTATCATATAATGATTCATATCGTCCGGTGCTATTCTGCTTAAGCTCGGAAAGTCTTCGTATTTAAGCGTTACATTTCGAAGATCAAATAATGGATCAGCAGGCTTAGGTGAACCGATAGGAATATTTGAACCATTGAGAGTAGCTAAAAAATTATATTTCTTTAATAAACCGAGAGTTTTTTCCGGTGCTATCTCATGAGGAAAAATCATTACCGGATCAAAAGGGATACCGGTTAATTTCGTGAATTCTTTCATTCTGGCTATTGCTTGTTTAATATCTTTTTCTGTTCATTTAAAGGTCTGTTACTATAAGAGCCAAACTCATTGTGATCATGATTGTTTCCATGAATACATATAGAAAATCTATTAGGATTATCTTTAAATAATGAAATTACTTCCTTCTTGTTTCTATCATAATTCCATGGAATAAAAGCTATTGTAGTATGAAAATTATGTTTTTCCATTTCTTTTAATAGAGCTTTATAATCTAAATATCCATATGGCTCAATTAACCAGGGATCATCTATAGTAAAATTAGCATAATAGTTCGGGCAATGCCAAACGTAATCTTTCAATGAATATTTTAAAAAAATCATTAAAGGTGCAATTTCAAAAAAATTATTTCTTCTATAATTTTTTTCTTCATCTAACCTTACCTCCATTTTAACTAGAAAATAAATATCTTTATTTCTCATTTTACCGAATAAAGAATTTCTATTATCCTTTTTATCATTGTAATCTATTAGTGATAAATATTGTCCTGTATTTTTAATATTTAAGAAAGAAGGGTTAATCATTTCAAAAGGGAAAGCTTGGTTTGCAAGCTGATTTACTATATTTTTTTGATCACTCATGTATAATCTTCCTTTTAATTCACCTCCGGTTATTTTATTGCATCCAGTAACTATGTTGTTTGATGCTGTTTTAAAATTGAATCATGAATTTGAAGGTCTATATCAGCAATTAAAGGAACAACTTGCCCTGGAAATAATATTTATAATTTCATAAGATAGAGCGTCTTCAGTTATTATTATAGTCTTTGGGGTTTTTTTTTTTAAGAGTATTATTTAATTTTTTCAGCTCAACATTCAAGGTACCAATCGAATCTATTGTCAAAGCATAGAATTTTGAAACTAAATTTATCCTAAATTGAAATCAGAATGGGAGTGTTTTGATGTAATGTATAAAATATCCTGACCCTGAATTGCACTTGGGAAAATGCGAATAATAAAAATAAGTATTTTTAACAAATGTTCTCCAGTTGCAATCTAATAATAATTATCAATCTATTAAATGAATGGATGAGCACAAGGATATCTTCCTAAGTAATAATCTGTAACTCAATAATTTTATGTTTATTATATTTACCAACATTGATTTCTAAATTCATTCATTGATAGAAATTATAGTAATGAATTGATTATGTTCAGATATATTATTACTCATAATTTGCCAATTGATTCTTTCATAACTCCTAAATGCATTTTCTGTAAATATATTTAAATCGTTTCTTTTTTGATATGCAAATATAATTTTATCTGCCAGTTGGTTAAATACATTTGATTCAAAATATATTATACAATTTTCAGGGTAATAATAAAGATATGTATTAAGACGCGTTGCAATTACGGGAATTCTATAATAAATACATCTCGGTAAGTTTTAAAAGATTAAGAATATAAATCAGAGTAAATATCTTTTTTTGGGGGGTAAAATGCATGCAGAGGCATTCTCTAATTCTTTCATCATATCTTTGAATGGCAATCTGCCTTTATAATAAACATTGGTTACATTTAGACTTCTCGCTGTTTCTAAAATTTTATTTAAAATGCGACCGTCTCCATAAAGGTAAAAACCTAAGTTTTTATAAATTGAAAAATCTTTCTCTTTTATTAGGTTTAAAGCTTCTCACAACTATTTTTAGGTTTAAATTGAAAATGTAATTTGTGCCATTATATATAAGTCTAAATTCATCGTTGGATTTTTTTTCAAACTTCAGGTAATTCAGTTTTAGTAACACCATTCATCACTACAGTAATTCTTTTTTTATTACCTACTCTTTTTTCTTAAAATTTCTTTGGCAGGATCAGTGAAATATTATAACCTCACAAATGCCAAATAAAAAGGATAGTTTCTCTTGAATAAGAATAAGTTTTACTAAGAAACATCAATGATTAATTTGTCGGATTGTATTGCTGCATCGTAAACTCAGGGAAAAGTTCATGAAAATCTAAGATTATTTTTGCACCAAAAAGTTTAGGAAGAACACAAGAAAAAACTAAAAAATCCGGTAAACTATGGTTCTATGAAAAATCGTAACTTGATGACGAATAAATATATAAGATACCATCATAGTAGCAAAAATTTGAAATATAATATATTCATACATTCTTCTAGTAAAAGAACTTCTCTTTTTTTTCAAATGTAATCTATATATATAAGTATTTTTTCCCTTCTCGAAAAAACTTATGATTTCCATCATTTAATGAGATAATAAAAACAACAAAATCTTTGGCCAAAGGGTATTTGTATACCTTCTTATACGGGAATCTTTAGGATATTCATCAAAAAATATATGACATAATTTTTTCTTCATAAGTTTTCACTTAGGATCTTCTACTATTTTTTCTGATGCTTTGCCATTACCGTATAAATTATTAGAATTAAAATCTAATTTTTCATTCAAAAATTTATCTTGGGCGTCCTTAAATTTCCTCACGTCTGTACCAACAATGAAGTTTTTACCTGAAATTACTGTTTCAATCCATTCTGTTTCATCCCTTAAGGTAATACATGGTGTATTTAAGAAATAAGCTTCTTTCTGAATTCCTCCGCTATCTGTAATCATAATAGTGCCATTTTTCTGTAAAGATAAGCTTTCCAGGTAATTTACGGGATCAGCATAAAATCATGTTTGGGAGGCAATATAAAATTATTTTCGTTAATTATCTTTCTTTGTTCTTGGCTGCACAGCGAATACCACTTTATATTTGGCTTCTTTTAAGCATTTTAATAATCTTTATAAATCTGATAATATCATCTGTATTTTCTTGCCTATGCAAGGTTAGAAAGTAGAAACAATATACTCCATTGTAATTCAGATTATATTTATTCCTAATAGTTTCAGGTGGATTATTCTTATAATATTCTGCAAGCACCGCATCTTTCATTACACCTCCAATCATAAAAATATTCTTTAGTTATTCCTTCTCATTATATAAGTTATTTACTGCTGGTTTCACTTGGACAAAATAAAATTTCCGAATAATCATCTGCAGTAATTCGATTTAATTCTTCTAGGCATTTTTATTAAAACTTCTTAATCCGGCTTCAATATGTGCAATAGGAATATTTAATTTGCCGCCAACTAGATGATCCTGCTAAGAGTGCTGTTTGTATCTCCATAAACGATAATCAGGTCAGGTTTGTATTTAAGAACCAGCCTATTCAAGCTTAATCATAATATTTGCAGTTTGTGATGCATGACTTCCGGAGCCAACATTCAAATTATAGTCAGGCTTTGTTATTTTGAGTTCATCAAAGAATATATGTGACATATTCTCATCATAGTGTTGACCCGTATGTATTAGAATTTCCTTAAAATGATTTTCTTAGTTCTTTTGAAACCGGGGAACATTTTATAAATTGAGGTCGTGCCCCAATAATTGTAAGTATTTTTTTCATAGCGTTTAATAAATTACTAATAATTTTTATTCCGGAAAATTTACATTAAAATCATCTTTAACTTGGCTCACACAATTTTATCCTCACTAAGATTCCTTAATTGAAACAACCACTTCAAATCCTTAACGCGATTATTACCTCAGATCCTTCAATAACATTTATAAATATTGTTGTATTGAAAATTTATACATAAATTTTAGGGAGTTTTTAATAAACCTGATTCTAGTCTAGTTAAGTCTAATTAAAGAATAAATTGGCAAATTATAATTTATAAAATCGTATTTAATTTTATAAATTTTCAATGGGAATTTATAAAAAATTTAATCATAATAGTTAGTTATAGTAATATTTTTATATTGGTTTATTCTTATCAATTTATATGCCTATTTCTAACTGGTCAAAAATATTAAAATAATAGTTTTTAAAGAATAATTTTTTGTTACATTATGAGAAAAATTCCTACCATTTATAATGCCAAGTATTCACTTTTAATTATAAAAAATCAGCTAAAATATGATTTTTCACATTCTCACCCAGCTATCCCTGACAAGTTAACTCATCGGTGACTTGTATGTCCAATTTAATGAAGAAATTATACCCCTATTCAACTAATAACGCTGCTAAAATAATATTTGGAATTATAATAAACAAATAATAAGTTGGCGAGGTAAGAAAGGCGAGATAAAAAAGTACTTATTAGTTAGTAAATTAGTAATTTAGTAACGTATTATAGAAAATACTTTGAATTTTGTTAATACGTTGGTTCAATATTTAACCTTATTCCTTAAAGAATCCTTTATAAGTTTTTCCGGCGGTTCTACAATTACCTCGATATTTACTATTTCAGTCATAAATCCCATTTTATCATTTTCAAAAAAACTCCCTAAAATCCCGAACAGCCTAGTAATTATTAGTAATCCAAACACCATGCTTCTAAAATTGATTTTGGTATCCCTTCCCCATATGTAGGGAGTATATAAATTGTAAGAATATAAATTATAGGTTTATCCAATATACTTATTTTATCTTCCCTTTTTTGGAAAAACATAAAAAAATTTAGCAGCTTTCATATTCATTATTAAGTTATTAACCATATATACATTTAACTGCTCATTGCCCAATACACGTTTGAAAGTATAAAAATACACCCGCGAAATGTTTTCTAATATTTTTCCACTATTGTTTTAACTATAAGAACACTCTCTTATTCCACAAACTCATTTCAACTCCATTCTGAAACCGTTTTGATTCCGTTTTGAAATCGTTTTGAAATCGTTTTGATTCCGTTTCAAATCCGATTTGAAACCGTATAAAACTTCATAATAATATTCCTACTTCATTTAAGTCTCCATATTCCCAGCAAATGACAACCAAATGACATTGAATACCTATCCTGCGAAGCTTTAGCGAAGCGAGAACCATCGAATGATTATAGAACGACAACTGCATTTTATACATTATGAATAAAATATTTTTGTCTACGTTAATATTTTGAATATTGCCTTCCTCGCTTCGTGCTCTGCTCTTTGCGACAAGTTTGCGGATTTTTCCACTAAAAT
>CAWCVZ010000018.1:0-18380 GCA_963798865.1 uncultured Ignavibacteria bacterium
AATTTAATCAATGAAAAGCTTTAACAAACATTTACCTGAAAATTTTACAAGCCCCACAAGCCTTCCTGAAAGCAGCGAGGAATCTGCTGGAAGAGAGAGATTTCTTGTAATAAAACCGATTATAATTTTTTCTGACAGAATATTAATACTAAGACATAAACATTTAACAAATCCTTTTCTTTGTAAGACCTGTCCGCCATTGGCGGGGAAGGATTGTGGATGAGTTTAATTGATTAATAAATAAGAATTGTAGAGACAGTAAATCTTGCTGTCTAAAAAAATGTAATGGCAACAAAACGTAATATTTGGACAGCATACTATGCTGTCCCTACAACAGGATAAAATTTAATCAATGAAAAGCTTTAACAAACATTTACCTGAAAATTTTACAAGCCCCACAAGCCTGCCTGAAAGCAGCGGGGAATCCGCTGAGTGGCAGAAGCTTAATAAAAAATGGTGGGAAGAGCACCCTATGCGGTATGACTGGAATGAGAAGCTTCAGTTCGAGGAATTCAGTAAAGAGTTTTTTGAGGAGGTGGATAAAAGATTTTTTGATAATGCACGCCAGTTCCTGCCGTATAAAAAAATTCCGTTTGATCCCCTGATAAATTTTGATAAGCTGAAGGATGCGGATGTTCTTGAAATTGGCGTAGGAATGGGAAGCCACGCTGCTCTTCTTGCAAAACACTCACACAGATTTACAGGTATTGACCTGACAGAATACGCGGTTAACAGCACAACAAAAAGATTTGAAGTCTTTAACCTGCCGGGAAAAATAATAAGGATGGATGCGGAGAGGATGGAGTTTGAAGATAACTCTTTCGATTATATCTGGTCGTGGGGAGTAATACATCATTCATCCAATACACCGCAGGTGCTGAAGGAAATTAACAGGGTGCTTAAACCGGGCGGCGAAGCGGTTATAATGGTTTACTACAGGAATTACTGGAACTATTATTTTCTGCCCGGATTTATTAGAGGAATTCTTATGGGTGAATTCTTTAAGCATAAAAACCTCCTCCAGATATACCAGGATTATAATGACGGCGCAATGGCAAAGGTTTATACAATACCCGAATGGATAAACGAAGTTAAGGACCTGTTTGAAATTAATTATATAAAAATAATGGGACAGAAATCCGAGCCCTTTCCTATACCCGCAGGAAATTTTAAGGATAAATTTTTAAGCTTCATTCCAAATTCATTCTCCCGTTTCCTGACAAATAATCTGAGGATGGGTTCGTTCCTTATTTCATCGTTGAGGAACTCACTCTAATCTCTCTCTTAAAAAGAGAGAGACTTATAAACAGTAAAACTATTATTGTATTTTCTGACAGGATGTTTCAGCCAAAGTCTGATAAGCCATAGGCTTAAATAATAAGATAGATTATGGATGAGTTCAATAAGCAGTAAAGAAAAAATTAATTATTTAAGAATGGGATTGTTCCTCATTTTATCATTAAAATGATCGTAGGGACAGCAAACTTTGCTGTCCAACAAGGGTATGTTAATAAAATATAAGGCCAGGATAATATCCTGTCCCTACAAATAAAATCATAATAATAATTTTATGAATGTATTAATAATCGGGAAATTTTATCCTGAGAGCTTTGCGGAAATAATTTCCCGGGTTTACTAGTATGAAAATATTATATGCAGCTCAGATAGTTTATGGAAGCACTTCTTATTCAAGGATGCTTGCTTTAAAAGATCTGGGTTATGAAATAATCCAGCTTGACTACAATTCTTTCTTTAAAAATAAAAATGAGTTTGTAAACAAGCTGCAATACAAATTTCTTGCAGGACCTTCCGTTTCAAAAATAAATTCAACACTGATTGAGCTTGATAAAAAAAATAACCCTGAGATAGTATGGATTGATAAAGGGCTTTTTATTAAACCCGCAACTGTAAAAGAGCTGAAAGAGAGAAAAAGATTTTTAGTCCAGCACAATACAGATGATATAAAAAAAAAGAGCCACGGCTTTCAAAAAAATGTATTGCCGGTAGTAGATTTATTTGATGTTCATATTACTTCAAATACATTTAATCTCACAGATTTTAAAGAGCTTGGGGCAAAGAATGTTATCCATATGGAACTTGCATATAATCATCATCTTCACAAACCGGTTGAGTTAAGTAAAGATGATTATGAGAAATATAAAGCCGATGTAAGCTTTATAGGACACTGGGAGGATGAAACTGAGAAATATATTGTGAACCTTAGAGAAAGAGGAATAAAAGTCAGACTATTTGGAGATGGATGGAAAAATGCAAAGGACGATGAGCTAAGGAATTCAAATATTCCCGGTGTATTCGGTGATGAATATGTTAAAGCCCTCTGCGCTTCTAAAATAAATCTCTGCTTTCTTTCTGTATGGAACAGGAATGTTACATCTGCAAGAACTTTTGAAATACCTGCCTGCAGAACATTTATGCTTGGAATAAGAACAGACGCGCACTTAAAATATTATGAAGAGGGGAAGGAAGCAGAATTCTTTTCTGATATTGATGAGCTTGAAAGAAAGATAAAATATTATCTTGAACACGAAGAGGAAAGAAAAAAAATTGCCGAAGCAGGTTACCAGAGATGTATCTCCTCAGGTTATTCTGATTTTGACAGGATGAAAGATGTTATGGAACAGGTTATTGAAATTTTTAATAATAAAACGTAGGGACAGCAAATCTTGCTGTCCCTATAATTTAAAATTGCAGCAATAACGTTGGACAGCATAATATGCTGTCCCTACAAAAATATGATGAACTTAATTTGCCCAAAAGATTCAACCAGACTAGAGCTTAACATAGAAAAGAATTTTTATTACTGTCCAACCTGCCATTTAAAATACCCTGTTGAAGATGAAGTAGTTGTATTTCTTGAAAAAAAGGATGATTTCTATGAAGGCGAATACACAAACAACCTTACAACTATTAAATATATTCCCAAAGGAAATTCCAAATTCTCTAAATTTCCGTTGTGGTTAATTAACTCAGGTTATCCCTGGTACGTTGATAAATATGTTCCGGAAGGAAGTACAATACTTGAACTTGGCTGCGGCGGCGGTGTTAATTTTTTTGGAAAGAATTACAGAACTATTGGTCTCGACCTTTCACAAAGGGCTCTTAAAAATATTACCGGAAGCTATGAGCTTTGCATTATGGCTGATGCTCTGCATGTACCTCTTGAAAATGAAACCGTTGATGCAGTTATAAGTGCCTATTTTTGGGAACATATTGAGCCCGGATTAAAACCCGCGGTTCTGAAGGAATGCAGGAGGCTCCTAAAACCGGGAGGTAAATTAATCTTTCTTTATGATCTTGAAAATAAAAACCCGCTTATTAATAAGCTTAAAAAAGAAGACAATGTACTTTATAAAGAATTATTTCTTGAGAAAGACGGGCACGTTGGCTACCAGAGCTATGAAGAAAATAAAAAAATATTCGAGGGAAATGGTTTTGCTTCGGTTAAACATTATGGTCTGGAAAGAACCATCCTGCAGTCGCCATCTGTTTATGATAAGCTCAAAAATCTTAAGGGTGCTGCCGGATTGTTTTCACGAGTCGGTGTTATAATGAATAAGTCTTACCTGTTTTATTTATCCAATCTTTTATTAAGAGTGAATGATTGTTCTTTCGGAAGACTTTTCCCTGTTAATTACTCAAGAATTATGTTAAGTGTTCTGGAGAAGAAGTGAATAGTTTATTAAAATATAAGATAAGCAGATTTAAAAAATATTATGACAGGAAGAGATTATTTAGGTACTTTTTTTTGAAAATTATCAGAGGATATAAAATTTTAAACGAAACAAATAATCAAAGGAGAATAAAAATAAAATCGAACGGTTTATTATTTGAATATCCTACGACAGATATTTCATATGAAATCAGTTGTAATCCGCAAAATGAAATACTGGTTGATTCATACATAGATATTAAGGAAGGAACATTTATTGATGTCGGGGCATTTATTGGGAAGTACACAATCAAGGTTGGGAAAAATCCTAAAGTTAAGGTTTTAGCTATCGAACCAAATCCCTTTTCCTTCGAATTGCTTATGAATAATATTAGGGTGAATTCATTGCACAATAATGTAATCGCTCTTAATTGTGCTCTTGGTGATAGTGAAAACAAAATATTGAATTTCTTAGATAACTATGCAATGTCAAAGATAACCGATTCGGAAGACAACTCAACAATAAAAGTCAAAACAAAATTACTTAGCAATATTATTAATGAATATTTACTGAAACCACCATATTTAATAAAAATTGATACTGAGGGATATGAGTTGAAAATTCTAAAGTCTTTTGAAGACTTTTTAGCTAAGGATTACATTTTAAACTTTGTGATAGAAATATTACCCCAAAGCAATGATAAGGACGAAATAATCAACCTTATGTTCAAGCATAACTTTGAATGTGAACAGATAGACTATGCAAACTTTTTTTTCTCGAAAAATTGATATATGATAAATATTGTTACAAATGTAACTCCTTTGGACGGTATTAGGATAAAATATACAATTCCTAATTGGATACGAGTATTTGACAATAAAATTAAATCATTAAAGATTATTATTGATGAAAAACCTATTGAGGGAAGAATAAAAACTATCCCCAATTCTCGTAATAATTATTTTTTAAATGATATATTAGATTTTTTTTTGAATAAGTATCCATTTATAGTAACTGAAAAGTTGAATTATAATGAGGTAGAAAATATTTCAAAGCAGTTTTTCAAAAAAGGGAACCCTGTTCGCTGCCAGCAGGGCACTCCTGTTTTTGCCTTCTTAAAAGGAATTTCCAGTATTGAAGAAGGGATTATATTAAGAACAGATTGTGATATTATTTATTATGATAATGGATGGGTTGATAAATCCATTCAGTTACTAAATGAAAACAAATATGATATAATTGAACCTTCTATGCTAGGCGGAGTTGACTATGGTTTTTCCTCAAGAAGTTTTTTGATAAATAAAAAAGACTTTATGAAAAGAATGCCTATTAAAGCTTACAAGCTTGATTTACTTAGAATAATAGACAGAAAATTAAAAAAAAGGAGTGTTTATTTAGCTTTAGAACAAATGATACAGAAGGAGATTAAAAGAAATAGTTTGAGTAGAAAAAAAATTGATTACAGTTTTGGGCATTACATTCATTTTATTTCTTCAGCACATTTTGAAGATGATAAGATAAATGAAGTAATTAGCAGAATAGAAAACAATTCTATCCCTGACATACAGCAAAAAGAGCCTAACTTTGTCTGGGAATATTGGAAGTGAAATTTAATTACACGATTATTTTATGATTCCAGTGAGCATTGCTTTAACTACTTTTAATAGGGGGAACATATTAAAGGAAACCATTGAAAGCATACTTAACCAGACATTTAAAAACTTTGAATTAATAATCAGCGACGATAATTCTACAGATAATACTGAAATAATCTGCAGGGAATATGAAAAAAAAGATCAAAGAGTAAAATATTTCAGGAACGAAACAAACCTGAAAATGCCAGGTAATCTTAATGCTGCAATAAGCCGATGCAGTGGGGAATTTATAGCTAATCTTCATGATGGTGATATCTACAGAAAAGATCTAATTGAAAAGTGGAAATGTGCGCTGGATAAATATCCTGATGCCGCCTTTGTCTTTAATGATTATTATGATAAGGATAATAACGGAAAAATAGTAATTGCAAAACCTCCTTTTAAAAATGAACTATGCCGGTATGAAATAGCACAGCATTACTTTAAAACTGTAAGCTCTTGTGTTTGGGGTACAGTAATGGTCAGAGCATCTGCATATAAAAAATATGGTTTATTTAATCCTGAATTCGGTTTTATAAGCGATGTTGAAATGTGGTTGAGATTGATAAAAAACAATAAAGCTGTTTACCTGAATGAACCTCTTATAACTCTTACACCAAGAGAGAAAGATCATCCTTATGCATTCCCGCATTGGAAAAATCTTTACTGGACTTTCAGTATGTACAGGTTTGAGCTTGAAAATTACCATGATGTTTTACCTGAAGAGGTTGAATATTTTAAAGAGAGATATCCAAAGCTTTTGAGAAAAACATTTATCCATTCAATGCTGGTATTAATTAAGCATAAAAAATGGGAAAGAGTTAAAGAAGGGTTTGCAGTCTGGAAGGATTCCTGGAACCTTGCTCTTAAAACATCTGCCAATCTTTTTGGATCAGCTAAACATCTGCCCGCCTGGTATGATAAAAGTTACTGGCAGGATTTAAAAATTAAATAAAATGAAAATTCTTTTTCTTACAAGCGAACATGAAGATTATCTTGCAGACAGCCTGTTCCATGGTTTAAGGAATTTGCTGGGAGAAGATGTTATTGATTTTCCCAAAAAAGATTTTTTATACAAAGGTTTCATCGAAAATAATATTATCAGGGGAAAGGCATTTACTTTATATGGTTTGCTGGATGACATACCTGTAAACAGGAATAAAGTTTTTGACAGGTTCAGTAAAGGTGAAATAGAGTTAATAATTTTCTCTTCTATACAAAGGCAATTAGGATTTTATCTCGAGTTATACCCCTTCCTTAACAAAGTAAATACAGTTATCATTGATGGTGAAGATACTCCTGCGCTTTTTCCATACAAGGGTTATTATTGGAGGAAATATTATCACTGGTTTATACCCAGCCCACACAAAAAATTTAACTACTATAAGAGAGAATGGACGTCGGGAACAAATTACTACAGGTATTACAAAGTTCTTCCAAAATGGATTTGTGAAAAAATCGCTTCGCCTTCAAATTTACATAGAATATCACTTTCCATTCCTGGAGAAAAAATATTAAATGAAGTTCCTCATAAAAAAAAATTGTTTCCTTTACACATCGTGGATGAAGAAATAAGTGATAATACACAAGGATCTTATACCGGGTATGTTTTTGAGAATGAAGAAGATTACTATAAAGATTTGCAGTCTTCAAAATTCGGAATAACAACAAAGAGAGCCGGCTGGGATTGCTTAAGGCATTATGAGATTGCTGCTAATGGTGCTGTCCTCTGTTTCAGGGACCTTGATAAAAAACCTGTCACCTGCGCACCGCATGGATCAAATGAAACTAATTGTATTATATATTCATCCTTTCAGGACCTAATGAATAAAATAAATTCTTTGTCTGAAGCAAAATACCGTGAGATGCAAATAAAATCATTGGAATGGGTTAGAGAAAATACTACAGTCCGCCGGGCTGAAAAACTCTCAGAAGATTTTAATATTAAAAAGTGAAAAGACTTATTGCTTTTCTTTACCTTGTTTACAGGAATAGGTTTCCCATTAATAGGGGTAAGGTTTTTATTGCAGATATGTTAACAAAAATATTCGGCACATTTATTCTCAGGACAAATGAAAATGTTAAGCTGAAAATTTTTATTAACAGCCAGATGGATTTATCTTATTATGAAAAGAGCAATCCTTCTAATTCATTAATAAAAGAGTACCTCGATAAATTAAAAGCAGGTGATAATTTTATTGACGTAGGAGCTAATATAGGTTACTACTCTCTGCTTGCTTCAGGGAAAGTGGGTATTAGCGGAGCTGTTTACAGCTTCGAGCCTTCCACGAGGGAATATAAAAGGCTTATTGATAATATTAAACTTAATAATTGCAGTAATGTCACACCTTATAATATTGCTTTATCGGATCATTCTGGTGAAACAGAGTTACATGTATCAGAAGGTCATACAGGTTTGAATAAAATGAGATCCCGGTAATAAGAAAAATACAGGAACTGTTACGGTTCCTGTTTCACGGCTGGACCAGTATATAAAAATGGATGAAGAAATATTCTTAATTAAAATAGATGTCGAAGGTGCGGAGTTCCTTGTTTTACTTGGAATGGAAGCTTTGCTCCGGAACGGCAAAATAAAAAATATTATAATTGAGATAACCCCCAAGTTTTTAGCAGAATATAACCATAATAAGGAGATGGTTTATGAATTTCTGTCCCGCTTTGGTTACCGGTCTGTTATTAATTCTGATGAATGGCAGTATGATGAAGTTTTTATCCATAATTGAATTTAAATAATTTGTCATTTACCGATACAATTGAAAAAAGAGTTTTTAAGAATACAGTTGTAGGGGTTATATCATTTATTATATCATTGCTACAGGCTGTAATATCTGTTCCTATACTTCTTCATTTCTGGGGGAAAGAAACTTATGGATTATGGCTTTCATTTATTTGCAGGTTTTTCTCTTCTTCAGACTTTAGATCTTGGGCATCAGAATTATGTGGGGAATAAGCTCAATCATATTATATCATACAGATAAAATGAATTTAAAAAAGTTCTCGGTTCTTCTTTAATTATTGCCTACTATGATTGGAGCAGTTCAACTTTTGATTGGTGTTGTAATAATTATAATTGGATTTATTAGTGATTTTTTAGGCGCTGAAATTTCTAAATTGGAGAGCAGGTCATATTGAAATTGCTCTTGTTTCTCTTATCATAATGTGGTTTATTTTTGGTTCTGCTAGCGGAATAATTACCCGAATACTAATTCCGGCCGGAATGATGTATGAATCACAATGGCTGGGAATTATTAATGCGTTTAAGTCAGTTTGTTGCTTTAATATTGGTTGCGGTAACTGGAGGGAAAATATTATTGGCAGGTATTATAATTGCCATATGCTCAGGCGGAGTTCAAATCTTTGCTCTTTTTTATATAAAAAAAAAGCTTCCTGAGTTTTTTCCTTGGTGGCAGGTTTGGGAATGGAAAACTGCTTTCAAAAATTTCAGGAATTCACTTGTTCTTACAGGTAATACAATTGCACAGCAGTTCAGCAATAACGGTATAATTCTTTTTATAGCAAAATTTTTCAGCTCTTCGATAGTGCCGGTATTTACTACAATAAGAACTATTACAAATACTGCCGCAGCATCAACTAATATTATAATACAGGCAATGGTGCCGGACGTTGTTAAATTTCATGCCAAAGGGGAGAAGGAGAAGCTTCTTCTTATCTATCGATGCAAACTGGTTTATCAGCGGCGCAATCGTAAACATCGGGATAATATTATTCATCCCTTTTGTTAAAGATATTTATCTTTTCTGGACAAACGGACAGCTTGGTTTTAATTTCACTCTCTTTCTCTGCCTTGCATCAGGTATTTCCTTTTTCAATTTCGGAGCCGGGTTGTTTAACTATCTCAGCGCTATTAATGATCTTACTGCGCAGGTTATAATAACAATTGCAAGGGCGGTTATAATTTTCAGTGCAGGTTATCTCCTGATTAACAGTGCCGGAATTAATGCAATCGGAATCGGTATAATCCTTTCCGAGATTGCTGCATCTGTTTTACTCCCGGTTCTATTTGTAAACCTTCAGTTAAAAAGATTTAAAGCATCCATTAATTATTAAAAGTATTTTAACTGCTATTGATACCTCCATTCGTTATTTTAATTGATACTATACTGATTTCCGTAATGAGCTATAATGTTTATATGGTTTGCTCTTTTCTCTCTGATCCTGATTATTTCAATTTACTATATTGTCTGGGTGAACTTAAGCAGTGAAATAAAGAGCAGGATTAAAATTATTATTAACAGTACGTTGTTAAAAAAATTTTACGCGGGTAAGTCTTTGAGATATATTTTAACATTCACTGCTGCTTATATTATAAACAATTTGGTTTCCGTAGAATCGGGTGAAGAAAAGTTTATTCTTAAAACTCTTCTCCTTTCCGGCTTTCTTATTTATGAAATAATTTCTGTAAGAAAGAGAGATCCTGAGAACTGGAAGCTGAATCCTTTTGTGCTTGCTGCGTTATTTACATTTATACTCGGTTTCGGGCTAACAAATTTTGTATATATAATTCCGAATGAATTCTTTCGGTGACACTGTTTTATAACAGGTTCGGTCCGCATGCTTACGATGTATTAAACCCGGCGATGGATTCTGTATTTATCGGGGCGGTATTTATGGCATTAGGTTACAGGACAAGCATGGGATTTAAGCTCTTTAATGCTGTCTGTAAAAAAACATTTATCTCATCCATTATAAAAAAATCTTTTGAGCCGAATCTTAGGGTTATCTGGATTTTTTTCCTTGTCTCTGTTTTTGTCCGTTTAATGGAAATATATCTTGGTAGTTTATGGTTATTCTGCTTCTCCTGAAGAATGGAAGGCTTCGGGTGCTATAACGCAGTATTTATATTATTTGAGCAACCTGGGTGCATTGTGCCTGCTTATCATTTCTCTTGCACACTTTAATGATATGAAAAATGTTAAGTACAAACGGCTTTTTATAATTATGATAATTACTGAAATAGTTTTTGGAATTTTAAGCGGTTCTAAATCTCTAATAGTTTTTCCATTTATTATTCCTTTTATCTGTTACTTATTAATTAATAATAGAGTAAATAAGAAATATTTGATTTTAACAGCAGCTCTCTTTCATTGTTGCATATACAGTAATTGAGCCTTTCAGGATATTAAGAAACATTGATCCCGATTTTAAGAGCAGCCCTCTCTATATAGCCGAAACATTTATTCAGGCTTATGAAATAAATGAGAAAAGACCTCTTGTAGCAGAGAGCACGCCGGAATTCGTATTATTTAATACGCTTGCAAGAAATAACTATATTGTTGATGCGGCACGTGCAATAGATTTTGCAGATCATTATGAGCTTGAGTGATAAAGACCCCGATTTCTTAGAGCGTCTTTATACTATTCCACTTCAGGCGTTTATACCGCGGTTTTTATGGTCTGGAAAACCCTTGGAAAACATTGGAGGATGGTTTACTCAGCAGGTCTGGGGTTACCCGCTTGAAAGTTCAACCGCAATGTCTCCCATCGGGTTTTTATATTTTGCGCAGGGTAATATTTTTATTGCAATCTTCTTTTTTATATTCGGCTTTCTTCAAAAGTTTTTACGTCAGTTTTTAAAAGAAGGTGCCGGCGGTATATTAATCTTTTTCGGTTTCTTAACTTCTCTGGTTTTAATTGACAGCACAGTAAACACAATCTTTGTTTCTTTTTTGCGCACATTCCCTATGTTATTAATATTGCAGTATATAGTATATAAAAAGTAAGCTTTTTTGTTGTTTCAGATTTGAATTGATGACAGAGGCTATTGAACATTTATCAAGTGGTTTTATATCAAGAACCGGTTATCCGTCAAGTATTTCTGAAGCAACTGAATTTTTTTCAAAAGACCTAGGCAGAATAAATAGCATTGGCTTAGCAGCAAAAGTAAGGGTATATATTAAATTTTCAAGCTATATAAATGCCTCGGATTTAATAAAAGATATTGAAGAATAATTAAGAGAAGTAATTGAAAATTCTTCACATTATTCCCGCCTATTATCCTGCATTTAAATTCGGGGGACCCATTCAGTCTGCATACCTGATTGACAAATTTTTAGTTAGCAAAGGTATTAGGGTAGATGTATTAACAACTAATGCGGGACAAATTGAAATAGGTAATAAAGAATGGCAAATACTCCAGGGAATAAATATAAAATATATGGATTTTTATGGAGGTGAAAATTTTAATTTCTCTCCCAAATACTTTTTTGAAACGTTTAAGATCATTAAAGATTATGATGTAATTCATATAACTGCAATTTGGAATTTTCCTGTTATTGCAGGATATATCTCTTCCATAATAAAAAATAAACCTTTCCTGGTTTCGCCTACCGGGGCTTTATATGAGGAGAGTGTAAATGCAAAACGGAAGATTATTAAAAAAATTTATTTTAATACTATACTAAAAATGTTAATAAAAAAAGCTTCAGCAATACAGTTTACTTCTTTACTTGATAAAGAAAGATTTTTTAAGTTTACGAACCTTGAAGTAAACAGTATAGTTATACCAAATGGTTTTGATATAAATGAAATAATGAAAGGTATCGAAGAAAGCAAGATTACCGGTGATAAACCGGAAGGAAAATATTTTTTATTTCTTGGCCGGATTAATTTTATTAAAGGGTTGGATCTTTTAGTAAATGCCTTTAAAAAAATATCATTGTCTCATCCCGGGTATTCTTTAATTCTTGCTGGTCCTGATAACGATGGTTATTTAAAAAAAATTTATGAGCTGGCAGAAAACCTGAATATTCGTTCCAAAGTTTTTTGTACAGGGCTGCTCAATTTTGAGGAGAAAACAAAATATTTGTTAAATGCAGAAGCTTTAATCCTTCCATCTTACTCAGAAAATTTTGGGAATGTTGTTGTAGAAGCAATGCTATGTAAAACCCCTGTAATTATTAGTAAAAAAGTAGGATTATATAAAGAAGCTGAAAGAAGTAATGCGGCAATAATAGTTAGCAATAATATGGAGGATATTGCAAAGGGGATGGGAAAAATTAATCACCGATATTGAATTCAAAAATTTAATTATTAATAACGCTTATGAACTGGCTGTCAAAGAATATGATATCAATAAAGTTGCTGATAATTTTATTGAAGTTTATAAAGATTTAAAAAAGGATACATAGTGCAAAGTAATGTTTACAAAACTGATGCTGCCGTTTTTCCTCATCATAATTATGTCCCGGAAAAACTTATTACACTCCTGAATAAAGAAAAAAATAAATGTATTATTGATTTTGGATGCGGCAACGGATTTATAACAAGACAAATCATTGAAAAAGGATTTAACGTTTTTGGTGTGGATGAATCTGCTTCCGGAATTGAGCAGGCAAAGAAACATTATCCTGACAGGTTCTTTATACAGGATATTTCAAAATCACCTGTTCCTGCGGAGCTTTCAAAAGTAAAGTTTGATACAATTATTGCATCTGAAGTTATAGAACACTTGTACGCTCCAAATCAGTTTTTAAAGTTTTGTTACGAGTTGTTGAAAAAAAATGATGGAGGAGAAATTATTATTAGCGTTCCATTCCACGGCTATTTTAAAAATTTATTGCTTAGCATTTTTAATAAATGGGATTTTCATCATACGGTTTTGTGGGATGGCGGGCATATAAAATTTTATTCTAAAAAAACTCTTTCACAAATATTAAATAATAACGGCTTTGAAGTTATTGATTTCAAAGGTTGTGGTAGAGTTCTATATATATGGAAATCTATGTTGGTAAAGGCTCGGTTTAAAAGTTAAAATATTATTTTTAATAATTTAAAATGAATCAATATAAAGAATTTTGCTTCAGAGATGATAAACTTGTTCATGCCCATGGTTATATTTTAAAGGTAATTGAGCACTTTTTAGTCACTAAAAAAAACAGAGTTATCCTTGACGTAGGATGTGGCAATGGGTCGCTTGCAATAGAATTAATTAATAAGGGATATAATATTTTTGGAATTGATGCTTCAAATCAGGGTATCGAAATTGCTAAGACTAAATTCCGTGATCGTTTTTTTGTTCATAATATTTATAATCAAACTTTACCAAACAAATTAAATCAGCTGGAATTTGATACAATTATTTCAACAGAAGTAATTGAGCATCTATATGACCCTAGGAGTTTTATTGAATTTTGCAATAAAATTTTAAAGCTTAATGGAGAGTTAATTATATCGACACCATACCATGGTTATTTAAAAAATCTATTTATTGCAGCAAGTAACAAATTTGATAATCATTTCAATGCTCTCTGGGATGGCGGACACATAAAATTTTGGTCAAAAAAAACTCTCACAAATCTTTTAAATGAATTTGGATATGATGTTATTGATTTTAAAGGAGCGGGTAGGATTCCATTTCTCTGGAAATCTATGATTATTAAGGCTACCCTCAAAAAAAATTTTTTGAATAGAAAATGATTTCAATTTTAATTCTAACGCTTAATGAAGAGATAAATATTTCGGAATGTATTGCCTCAATAAGCTTTTCAGATGATATAGTCGTTCTTGATTCATTCAGTTCGGATAAAACAATATCAATTGCACAGGAAAAAGAAGTTAAAATTATTCAACACAAATTTGATAACTGGGCCGGACATCAGAACTGGGCTATGGAGAATATAGAATTCAAAAACGATTGGGTATTCTATATTGATGCAGATGAAAGAATGACTCCGGAATTGGCAGATGAGCTTTTGAAAATTTCAGAAGCAAAGGATATAAAAGAAGTAGCTTACTATTGTGGTCGTAAAAATTTTTTTATGGAGAAATGGTTAAAGTATTCAATGCCGCCGGGTCATATAATGAGATTCTTTAAACCTGCATTTATCAGGTTTGAACGGCTGGTAAATCCAACGCCTGTAATTAATGGTAAGTCCGGTTATCTTAAAAACTATTTGCTTCATTATAATTTCAGTAAAGGATTAACAGAATGGCTTGATAAGCATAATAAATATTCTCTTATGGAAGCAATGGAAGGTGTGAAAAATTTAGATTCTAATTACAGCATAAAAAGTTTTTTTATTGCAAAAGACCCCTATACAAGAAGAAAAGAGTTAAAAAAATTATCTTTTCGACTTCCATTCAGACCACTCCTAAAATTTATTTACCTCTATGTACTTAAGCTTGGTTTTCTTGACGGGAAACCTGGTTATATATATTGCAGGCTCCAATCCCTTTATGAGTATATGATTGTAATCAAGATGAAAGAACTGAAAAGAGAACAAAAATCCTGAAAGATAAGATGCATGTAGCTCAGGTTTCCTCCAATAGTTCCAAAGGAATCCCTATGGGAGAGTCCTTCGGACAAACCTGAGATTGCTGGGCAGTAAACCTTACCTCCCCAAAATGCCGGAAAGTTTTAATTAGTATTAAGCCTGAATTGAAGAATAATTTTATCTACCTATTAATAAAACAATCTCCCGTTATTGCACTTGCTTTGCTGGTGTTTTTTATAGCCATTGCTATTAGAGTGTTTATACTCCTGGAAGCCAACCTTGTTTACGATGATTTTTTTATAACCTTAAGGGTTGCAAAAAATTTTGTTTCAGGCAATGGTCTTGTTTATAATCTAAATGAATATATATATCCGGTAACTTCTATTTTTTATGTATTGGTTTGCGCAATCTTTGTTTTTTTCTTTGGTGAAGGAGCAATATTCGGATTAAGATTGCTTGGCTGTATTGCGGATTCGCTTTCAGCAGTAATTTTACTTCTGCTGATCATATCTGTATTTAAAACAGATATTAAAAGTAATATTCGATATTATATTGGTTTATTTGGTGCATTAACCTATTCCACAATATCTTCAATTGTCTTAGTAAATGTTCAGGGAATGGAAACTCCAATTTATATTTTGTGCATAGCTTCCTGTTTTTATTTTTATTTCAAACAGCATTACAAGCTGGTAATGTTATTAGCTTTTATAGCTGTAATGATTCGCCCGGACGGTATTCTTTTGTTTGCAGCAATTCTTATAACAGAAATTATTAATAAAAAAAGGATAGATATAAAAAGTGTTTTGTTTTTTATTGTTCCATTAATCGTTTATCTGCTGATTCTATATATTTATTACGGTACGATTATTCCTCAGCCGGTTACTGCTAAGTCTCAGCTTTATAGTTCTTTTTTTGAACAATGGGATTTTTTCCTGAAGAAATTCTTTTTCTCACCCAAAACATTTATTCTTGGAATTTTATTTATAACAGGATGTTATCATATAATTAAAAGAAGAACAGCCCTGGTTGTTTTAATCTGGAGTTTTATTTATGCGGGTTTATTTGCAAGCCTGACTGCCTGGTGGGCGTGGTATATTCCTCCGTTTATTTTTTCTTATTTGTTTATTATATCTTTTGGTTTGCACGAGCAGCTTGTTAAGTTGAAAAGCAAAAAACTCATTTTTACTCCTGTCATAATAATCTCTCTTTTATTTCCTATTGTTTTAAGTATTGATACCGTTATTAAAGTTTATGATTATAAAAAATTTATTAATCCCTATTTTACTCAAACAAAGGAAATAGCCTTTTGGTTAGACAAAAATGTTGAGCAGCATGAGAAAGTTCTGCTAGAACCACTTGGGTTAATTGGATATTTAGCTTTTGAAAATACATTTTCGGATTACCCCGGTCTGGCATCTAAAGAAGTAACTAATTCCCTTTCTAAACTGGGAAGAAAAGTTTATGGTTCTCCTGTAGATTTTGAAGCAGCCCGGCAGGTAATTAATGATCTTAGTCCCGCAGCACTTATTCTCAGGGAAGATGAGTTCAACTTGTTGAAAGAAAAAGGAATAGTGGATAATTATAAACTTGAGTTAATAAGCTCTATTGATTCTTTCCATATTCCACAAAATCCCGTCACTCAGAATATGTTTATCCTGAAGAAAAAATAATTCCGTGACAGATTCCATTTCAAGTTCCTGTAAATATCAATCGTAGCTCAGGTTTCCTCCATTAGTTCCAAAGGAATCCCTATGGGAGAGTCCTTCGGACAAACCTGAGATTTCTTGTTATGCATAAAAAAATATTATCCGACAAAAAATTATTAACTGTAATAATCCTTACTCTTGCTGCCCGGATTTATATTTGTTTTGGAACAGGTCTGCCCTGGATCTCTACCGATTCACTGAATTATATAATACAGGCAAAAGCTTTATTAAATGGCGGCTATGAATTTTATTTCCCTAATGGTTATCCCCTTATCATTTCATTCTTTATTTTTATTTCCCCTCTCATTTCCTTCAAAGTTGGGCTTATACTTTTTAATATTTTTGTCAGCACACTTTCAGTTCTTCTTATTTATTCCATCGTCGAAAAATATTTTGGTGAAAATAAAATATACCCCTTACTAATTACAGCAGCAGCAGCATTTTATCCGAACCAGCTTAACTATGTCCGTTTTATACTCACAGAAGTTCCCGCGACCTTTTTTCTTGTTCTTTCACTTTATTTATTTATTAATGGGAAGAAAAATTTATCCGGTTTAAGTGCCGGGTTTGCTTCAGCAATCAGAACAACCTTGCTGCCGGTCTCTGTTTTATTTGCAGTTTATTTATTCTTCAAAAAACGCTTTAAAGATGGAATGCTTTTTTTGGTTTTTTCTTTCATACCTGTTTCAGCATTCCTTATATATGGATATTTAAAGACAGGTGCTTTTACACTTTATATAGATGTTCCCAAAATTTTTTATATCAGCCTTGGTCTTGAACAGGCGCCTGCTGATTTTTTAACAGGAATGAAAGCATATATTAGTCATTTTCTTCAACACCCTCTTAACTTTATGTACGAGAGGATTCAATCATTGTGGGATCTCTGGGGATTTATGCCGTCATCAACAGAAGGATTAAGAGAAAATATTATTTTCAGAATACTGATTGCATTTAGATTCCCGATAGTAATTCTTGCCCTTTACGGATTTATAAAATCAAAAAAAGATTTTATAGTTTATTACCTTATAATTCCCGCATTTGTTATTACCTGCGTTCATGCATTGATTATAACTTCTGTTCATGAAAATTATATTGCTAATCCAAGATATACATTCCCTGCCGAGCCTTTCTTAATTATACTTGCAGGAATGGGAGTGAATTACTTATTCCAGGGAAAAAATGGGTATATAACAACCCTGCTTAATTCAAAAGATGTGTCATCCTGAATTCATTTCTCCGCAGGAGTCCTTCGGACAGGATCTGCATCGGAATAATAGCTCCGGCATTTATGCCGGAGATAACGAATAAAACCCAAATGTTCGGGGTTTCAACTCCAGATAGAAATTATCTATGGTTAAAACCGGATATTTTTCATTCATATATCTCCGCCCTAAAGGGCGGAGCTATAAAAATAAATTTATTTTCCGGCTATTGTGGTCGCACCATGACAAAAAAATTATATCATCCCTACAGTAGTTGACAGAAAAGAAAGAATATTTAATCCCTACGGAATTTGTCATCCTGAATTTTATTTCTGAATCTACATCTGAATAATAGCTCCGGCATTTATGCCGGAGATAGAATATGAACAAAAACATTCAGGGGGTTTTAACCCCAATTACCCCGCTCCTCAATTTTTACATCATCATCGAAAATAAAAACAGCGTGTGTAACATATTCATCATTCATCTTTAAATGCATTGCTTTGATTTTCTTTAAAAAAATTTTCTCAAGTCCTTTAAGCAGTTTCCTGTCAATCTTATCGCTTAGCTTCTGATTGATTTTCATTTTGCTTTTTCTCCGGAATTGTTCAAGCTTAACTAATATTCCTTGTTCCTGCTCAATGATTCCTTCAGAAAATATCTGTGATATTAAATGCTTCTGCTTATCCTGTATATCCGTTGAAAATAATTTTGCCCATTTAACAGCCGTTGGTCTGGTTATATCAATCATACTGCAGATTTTATCTAATGTGTAACCTGTAGCCCTTAACTCCACAAACTTTGTTTTAAGCTGATCTTTTTTCATTGTTTTGTTTAAAAATGTTAAGTAAAAGTAAAATTCTGATGATTTATCTTGGCAATAAAGTAAATAAAAAGTAAACAAAAATTCAAA
>CAWCVZ010000019.1:0-8747 GCA_963798865.1 uncultured Ignavibacteria bacterium
ACTAAAGACAATATTTCCTTAATAAATTTTCTTTCCTCTAATAAATCATTTTTTTTATGCTTTTGAACCTTTACCGATGTAAGATAATTCAAAAACAATCTAAAACCAAAACCTTGAAGTACAATAATCTTTAGTGATAACAATCTAATAAAATCGTAGTGTTTTTGAAAGAAATAAAACATACCCCTATATCTTTCCACTAATAGTTTATTTATAGTTTGTTTTTGAACTTTTTGCTTTGTTGAATGTCCAAAGAGATGTATAATATTTGAATCCAGGACAAAGACTGATTTATATCCTGCTTTTCTAATTCTTAGACTCCATTCCACTTCTTCATTATATAAAAAAAAAGCTTCATCAAGAAGTCCAGCTTTTTCTATTACTTCTCTTTTTACCATCATACATGCCCCTGTTACATGGTCAACTTCTTTAATGCTGTCGTGATCCCAATAACTTTCCAAAGATTTTGATTTAAATATTTCCCTGAGAAAAACGGAAAGCCGGCTTTCATATCCCAAAAACTTCTTAATAAATTCATTAGCATGAACAAATTCTTTAGAAGAGACGGGAACGAATGAGTTGATTTTTCAATATCACCATCAGCATTATAAATTTTGCAGCCCACTATTCCAACATCATCATGCTTTTCAAGATATGAAATCATTGGTTGAAACGAGTTCTCGTTTACTATTGTATCAGGATTTAATAGTAAAATATATTTCCCCTTAGCTTTTTTTATACCAATATTATTTGCAGCTGCAAAACCAAGATTTTTATCGTTATAAATAAAATTAAATAGAGGAAAAGTTGCTTCTAAATCTCTTATGCTTTCTGACGAGTCGTTGTCAATAATAAAAACTTCGAGTTCAACATCTACTTTAATTTTTGCAAGTGAAAGTAAACAATTTCTAATTACATCCTTCGAATTATAATTAACAATAATTATTGATAGCTGCATCTTTGAGTTTGGACATTATCTGATAAAAAAATAATAAAAGAAAAGAAGTTTTTCTTTTAGAATAAAATCATTTTTAATTATATATTTTATATACAAACTTGCTGCGGATAAATATTTTCTTTTTTCCAATACCTTTTTCAACTTATCCCAAAATTCGATGATACTCTCTACAATATGATTTAATTCCGATGAATAAATGGAATTATCTTTTGAAATAAACGCTTTCATATCTTTGTAAAAATGCTGGAAATAATTAAAACGATTTATCAATGTATTCTTATTACTGAAATTAAAACTATTGCCTATTTGGTTTTTGCTGTGTAGTCTATAGTAATCAAGAGGGAATGGTATTCTTTGGTATTCATTAAAATATATTGATAAAAAATAAATCCATTTATCATATATTCCATATTCAGAAAATGGTAATAGCTTTAGTAAATATTCTCGCTCAATAAATATTGTGGCTCCTCGTGCATTGTTGTATAAATATAAATTGAATTCATTTTTTGAAAAATGATATTTAGGAAACATTTTTTTTGTGGCTTTAGAATTCTTTAATATAAGAGAAGGAGCAGACAACATTTTTTTATTAGTATTAATTTGGGTTTCATATAACTTGTGTAATTTTTCTGCAAACCAAATATCATCCTGATCACAGAAGGCTATATATTCACCATTAGCGTTAATTATTGCTTTTTCAAAACTCTTATTTACCCCAATATTAGTTGAGTTCTTAATAGTTTTAACATTGATGCCCTTATTTTCATAAAAGAAATCATTTATAACTTCAAGTGTATTATCTGTCGAGTTATCATCAACAATAATAATTTCAAATTGCCTATAGGTTTGATTTATAATTGATTTCAATTGTTCAATTATAAATTCTTTGCCATTATAGGTAGCCAGTACTATTGAAATCATACATAATTGATTTTTGAATTCTTCAAATACTCTAAAATATACTTTTCATCTTCTGTAGGAATTGTCCAGGGGAAATATTTATGTTTTGCAAAAAAAACAAAATTATTATAATTAACTCTGATCCACCATGTAAATGGCCTTCTAATTACACTCTCAGATCTTTTAGAATCCTGGTATGACAAAAGTTCAAAACTATTATAGATATCTGCAAACCATCTAAAAGGAGGATGAAAGCCCGCTTTAATTATCCTATAGGTATGATCTACATGTTCTAATGCATTTAAGAACCTTGTATCCATAAAGCCAACTCTATCAAGCACATCTTTATGATAATAAGAAAAAGCCCCTGCTAAATTTTAAAGAAACCAATTGTAAGATTTTTATAACTTATTCTTTTTTTAAGAAGAAGTTTCCCGGAATTATCATAGTTTTCAATTCCTGCATAAGCAAAATTAAAATGCTTTATTCTCCACTTACCTCATAGGCATCTATATAATATTTGCATACATTTTTATCCTTAATGATAATATCATCTTCACAAATAAAAATATGTTCACAGTCTTTTTCATAAAGATACTTTGATGCGTCGTTCTTGGTTCTAGCTATTCCTTTATTCTTATTATGCTGAATAACAAATGAATTTGCAGGGTATATCTCTTCCGGATATGGATCACCGTCATTAACAACAACTAATTCATCAACATCGGGAACTGAGTTGATAAGTTTAAAAAATTTCAATCTGTTGCAGGTTATTACACCAAACCCAATTTTACTATTCATTATTCCTTATTGCTTTTAGTATTAAATCGGATTTTTTATACTTTAAGTATCTTCTTGCTAATCTTAATGTTTTAGATTTTTTCTTTAATTGTCTTAACAACAAAAGATTAAAATAGTAAAGGAATTCTATAGAATGAAAAATATGTCGAGGATAAATGTTTTCTCCATTATTCAATACTTTTTTTGTAATAAAAAGAAGTGGAATAGGTATAAGCATATATTTTTTATAGTGCTTTATCAAAGCAATTAACTCATCATTAGGCAAACTATTTAAATAAAGAGGAATGTGAGTACGCTGGATTCTTCTAACTTCTTCGAGATTTCTTTCTGGATTTTCAAATTCCTTATTTTCCTTATCAGGAGATTTATAAAAAAGGCCTAACTTCTCATTAATATGTTTTATTTTGAATTTTTGAAAAACTCTTAATTCAAATTCATGATCTCCGCATACTTCAAAAGATTCGTCAAACCAAATGTTATCAATAAAATGTAAACTGGACCGCCACATTGGTTGTGATCCAATAATGCATCTTTCCAATTGATAAACAATATTAAAATCAGGAAAATCAATCGACTTGTATTCTTTTATCTCATCAAAAGTTTGGTTTTTTATATTCGAAATGTATTGGTCAGCATAAACTAACCCTACTTGAGGATTGTTTTCAAGAAAGTCTGCTAATTTTTCTAATGTATTATTTTTTAAACGATCGTCTGTGTTTGCATTTGTAATATATTTACCTGAAGCAATTTTAATTCCCCGGTTCCACGCTTTATAAACCGTTTCTCTTTCATTAGTTTTGATGTATTTAATATTTGAGAAGTTCTTAGCATACTCTTTTATTATAATATCTTCATTCTGTCTGGAGCCACTATTTACTATGATAATCTCCAGTTTGTCTAAAATTGTTTGATTTAGAAGATCTTCTATTCTTCCTCTGATGAATTGTTCGGAATTATATGTCGAGATTATGGCGGATATCAAATATTCTTTTTTATCTGCGTCCAAATTACTTAGTGGCCTCTATATTTAAACTTATTGGATAAATTTTACCATTAATTTCATATTTCAGAGAAGTCCAATCGTCAAAATTATGATTTGCAACTTCTCCCGGTTCCCAATTTCTTACATTATTAAAACCACACTTCACTAAGAGTTGTGCGAGAAAATTTTTGTTAAAAACTGAGAAATGGAAATTCTCTCTATATTCTTGTCCACCCATTAAAGGACGCCAAATCAAGTTAATATCATTATTATTGTCATTATAAATTCTGAGGATAGTGTCAAAATTGGGAACTCCAATTCGCAATGTTCCTCCAACTTTTAAAACTCTTTTCCATTCCAATAAAATCGTTTCCAAATTTATCATAGGTGTATGTTCTAAAACATCAGAAGCATAAATTAAATCCGCAAAGTTATCTCTAAAAAATGGAAGTTTATTCACTCCGCTTCGATGATGAATATGTGTGAAAAATCTACCATCGACATTAATAAATTCAGGGCTATTTATTTCTCCGCATCCCAGATGAATATATACTTTATTCCCCGAATTCTGAGGATAATGAAGTGGAGAAATTTTATATATAATTCTGGAATAATTTTGTAAAATAACCTTTGTAACTTTCTTTAACTTATTCTTAATTTTTAATAGCATTTTATTTTTCCCAAAAACTAAAATTTATTTTTTTAATCCAACAAGAACCAATTTGGTATACGTTATAATGTCGTTAATAAAAATTATTAGTATTAAAATCGAAAGCGCCAATATATAATAATAGACATATACAGAATTACTAATTATCAATGCTATATTAAATTAACAAAAAAACAATAAGTATCAGTAACTTGTAAATTTTAACATCAACAAAAAATTGTCTGATATTAAATCTCCAATTCTTCTTCATATATAAAAGCATGAGGACATTGCCGATTACTACTGAAAAAAAATATCCTATCAACCCTAAGGAATTATTAAATATCTTAAATCCTATAACAAGAGCAACAGTAGTTACGAGTAAATTTATTAGTTGTAGACTGGCAAGGAAAAATACCTTCCCTGCTCCCAATAAAAAATTATATATGCTATAACCATAATTATTAATTGACTCTGGTAAGCAGAGAATGATAAATATTATAACGGCTTCATTAATATTAAAAATATAATTAATAAAAAATATCATCGGGAATAAAAGGACACCGAAAAACAATCCTGAGAATAGAACACCAAATTTACTGTATCTAAATAAATGATTACTTATAAATTCATTCCTTTCTTCATTATTAAAAAGTGCACTAACTTTAGGTAGTATGATTTTAAAGGCATTGAAATATAGACCGGAAATAGTCACTGCAAATTTTCTTGCAATCTCATAAGCCGGGACAGAATTTACACTGTAAAAACTTCCCATAATATATTTTACCAATGGATCAATTGCAGTATTAAAAATAGATATCAATTGAACTGAAAAACTAAATTTCATTATCTTTTTAATTTCTGAACGCTCAAAATATTTAGGGTGAATTTTATAAATAGCATATTTGGTACTAAATGTTAGTATAAGAGTTGTTAAAGTAAGAAATGAAACAACTAGATAACTAAAAGCGAGATACAGAAGGTTTAAATCAAAAATGCTGATAATTATAACACATCCAAATAACAATAGACTTTGTAAAATTGCTATTTTGCTTGTTATAACGAAGTTACTCAGCCCTTCAAAAATACTATTGAAAAATATTGATAAATATCTAAGGTAGAATGAAGTTGTCAAAATAAAAAAAATTAACTCAAATTCATTTTTGATGTTTGAAGAAATAATCCTGGAATTATTAAAATAAAACAAGAAGGCAATTATATTTCCAACTATCATAATACCTATTCCTAGAATAACAAAAACAAAAATACTACTAGACAACAAAACCGAAATTTTTTCATTATTGTTTTTTCTGTACTCCGCTATATATTTTACCAGCGTAGTACCGAACCCGAAATCCAGAGACGAACTAAAACCCCAGATAGACGAAAGAATTATCCATATACCAAATAGTTTATTTCCGAAATGATCGATATTTAATTTTAGGGCTATAACAGATATTATAGATAAAGATATGAACTGGACTGCGAGCCAGGTAGAGTTTTTTTTATCAGAATGCATTTATCTAGATGATGCCTCTGAATTTAGCATTTTGTTATTCGATATAAGTAAACCAACAATAATACCAAACCATACTATATATTGTCCATATAACCAGGCTTCGGTCATAATCATTGAAAAACTTATATAAACTATCGATACTAAAATCAAAACTGTCTGGGGTATTGCTTCTTTTTTAGTAACGAGTCGCAATGATTTTATAAGAAGTTTATGAATGGATAAAAGAAAAATAACAAATCCAATAAATCCGACTATTCCTGATTCAACCAAAACCTCAAGATACGCAACATGCGGAGTTCTATGTTCAACGTATTGTTTGAAAAATGGTTTGGGAATGGTATAGTATTCCTTTGACAGTATATTTCAACCAATACAATCCGATACCTAAAATCGGTTCTCTGCTAAATGCATTAATCGCTGTATTCCAAATTAACATTCTTGAAAAAAAGGAATTATCCCCAACTGAAGCGGGATTATCTGTCACTTTGATTTTTTGAGTTTTTGCTTCAAGCCTTTTCCCGACATCAACATTTAAATCCTTTGGAGCGACAAGAAAAACTAATCCTAAATTAATATGAAACCTGTAATAATCGTAATAATAACTTTTCGATCCATTTTATATTTTTCAGCTTTAATAAACAGAAAAATAAAGAGGAAAAAAAGTGCAACAGCTGTGGATAACCAGGCATTTCGAGTTTGCGAAAGTATAAGACCAATTAATATAATTGCTGAAGAAAGGCCAAACATATACCTCTTTGAACCATAATTATACAAAAAATAGATTATTGAATATAAAACTCCTAATCCTGCTAAGTCTACATAAAATACACCTAGTATTCCAAACGCACGCTTACCAGTAGTTAGGCTTTCAATTATAACAAAGACTGAATGGATTACGATCGCAATTATAAAGAGATAGAAGATTTGGTCAATCTTTTTACGTTCACTAAACACTAAAGGAATTATAAAAATAAGAAGCGTAAGTGATATTAAATTTGAATAATCAATTAGAGTATAAATAGTTTTGGGAGCATTATATATAGATAACGAGGCTAAGAATATGTATATAAATAAAGGTCCAATTATTGTGTTACGATAGGTCCCCAGCTTTTTTGAATTTGAAATTTAAAAATACAGAGAAAATAAGGAACATGCTGAAAATTACCGAGGTGTGTATTTCAAAGAAATATGGAGTAAAAACAATTGCTATTAAAACAAAAAACATTAAGAAAAAATCAAAGCTTAATAGGATAGCAAACACAAAACAGGAAAACAGATAAATAATTTTTAACGAAAGGATTTGACTTGAGATTACCATTAACATACACAGAGTGACAATAAAAAATAGTGATAATGATAAATTAAATTTCCCCTCTGAAAAGTTATTCAGATATGTCTTAAGTACTGACACTTTAATTAACTTCGGGTCCTAAAATGAAAAATATTTCTGGTAATAAATTTCACTTTGTCGTTTTCTGTATGAATTATTTTCTCTCTAATAATTATAAAAATAAAAGAGAACATTAAAATGAAAAGTGTTATGATAGCAGTCAAAAGGATTCTAGGAGGAAATGATTTTTTAGCAGGAGCAACCCCCTTGTCTATAACCTGAATATATGGTATGCTTTTTTGTTCTTCAAATTTAGATTGCTCATAAAGAGGTACAATAAATTCCATCAGGGTTTTGTTAATTTCAACTTCGCTATAATATCTAAGGTAATCCATAGCTTTTTGCGGAAGATTATCTATTGGCAAAAGTAAATCGGATTTATCTTTACCACTTTTCAAGTTTTCTATTTTATTTTTGTATTCTTCAGCAGCAATTTTAGCCTGTTGTACCTGAAGTGAATTTTCCCCAAAAATTTTAGTTAAAATTGATAACTCTATCTGTTTACTTGCTACTTCTGACTCTAATTTTGTATAGGCTTCTACTGACGTTTTTGCCTGGTCTTCTGCAAAGATTAATCCACTCATTTTTTCAAATTTCACTAAAGAGTCTTCTGAGTTAAATAAATTATTTTTGATTTCGGTATACCTGTTTTCCAGAAAAAGCCTATTCTCTTTTGCTTTTGCTGTATTCAACTCAACTAATGTGCTATTAAGTTTTTTAACTATGTAATTTGTCATATCAGCAGCTTTTTTCGCTGAACTAGCCCTTACAGTAATTTTATACGCTCCCTTATCTGTTTCATCAGCATCAATATCTTTGCTCACAATTTTTATAGTCTCATCAATATTATCAGCCTTATATTCTTTCAATAAATCAAACTATTAATTAAATCTACTATTGATGTTCTACTATATATTATTGTCGTAAAAATATCTGTCGTAGTCTCTGAACCGCTTAATCCAGGAATACTAACGGGTAATTTTGAAAAGCTTTTCACTAGTGAAGATATTCCGGAAACATCGGTATTTTCAGCTGGGATAATTAGAGCCGAAGAATCATATCTTTCATCAATTAGAAAAAATATAGATAAATACACTACAACTATTGAAATTAGGAAAGTCACCAGAAAAAATTTTTCCCCATTTTACTATCAAGACTATATAATCTAATATATCAAACCCTCTATATTCTGCCATTTTGTAATATGTTTATTATTCAAAAAATTACTGTAAAGTTAATATTTTTCTTCTGATATGACAATTAAATCTTTTGGTATATGGAATTATTTATGAATAAAATTAAACTCTCCCTTCGCAAATTATTAAAAAATTTCCTGGAACAAGTTAAATAGATTTAAAACACTGTTACTTCAGTTTCCCAATTTTAGGTTGGATATAAAAGAAAGATAATTACTATCATTCAACTCCGGCAAAATGAATAGAGCTAATAACTTTGTGGTAAGCTGAAACTTTTTCATACTTTCCCCGTCCAAAACCATAAAAATATACTTTTATAATAAACGGAATAAAAGTTGTACTTTCAATACAA
>CAWCVZ010000020.1:0-16854 GCA_963798865.1 uncultured Ignavibacteria bacterium
ATATTGCAAGCAGAGCTTCTTCTTTATTATGTGAAGTATCTTTTCTTATTGTATTAACTATTAAATCCTGATCAGGAGAAGTTTCTGAGCTGATAAATTTAAGTTCTTCAACTTCAGCTTCCTGTAACCTTTCAACATCTGCTTCAGAAAGAATACTGTCTTTGGAAAGAAATATTTCACCTGTTGAAAAATCGAAAACGTCACTTGCAATTGTGCGTCCTATATATTCTTCAATTTTTGCTTTTTTTACTTTAACTGTTTCAATAAGATTAAAAAGTTTTAATATCTCCTCATCAGAGGTAAAACCGAGTGCACGTAATAATGTAGTTGCAGGAAATTTCTTTCTTCTATCTATATATACATACATCACGTAGTTTATATCAGTTGCAAATTCAACCCAGGAACCGCGCAATGGAATTATTCTGGCAGAATAAATCGGAGTTCCGTTGGGATGGTATGTTTGTGCAAAGGCAACGCCGGGAGATCTGTGTAATTGAGAAACTACAACCCGTTCAGCACCATTAATAATAAAAGTTCCTTTGTCCGTCATGTAAGGAAGGTTTCCAAGATAAACCTCCTGCTCAACACTATTTACAAATTCTTCGGTTTCGGGATCTTTAGTCGATAAACGTAGCTTAGCTTTAAGAGGAGTAGAAAAAGTTAATCCTCTTTCAAGACATTCCTGCATTGAATAACGGGGCTTTTCAATATTATATTCTATAAAATCAAGTCTGTAATTTTCTTTATTATCATGAATCGGAAAGTTTGAATTGAAAACCGCCTGTAACCCTTTATTTTCTCTTTTTCCTGCAGGAATAACAAACTGAACAAATTCTTCAAAAGAATCTGTTTGTATGCTCAGAAGATTTGGGGCTTTAAGAACTTCAGGGATTTTACCAAATGATATTCTTCCATTTCCATTATTATTACTCAATTTAATACCTCCAAGTATATTTTCATTTTCCTACAAACTGTACTTATTTCATCGGGATAAACAATAGAAAAAGCGATAGGGCATAACTATTTAACCTATCACTTTTTCAATAAAAAGAACGTAATTTAAATCAAAAGGACAATTATTTAACTTCGACAGTTGCTCCAGCTTCCTCAAACTCTTTTCTAAGTTTTTCAGCCTCTTCTTTAGATACAGCCTCTTTAACAGTATTTGGCGCACCATCAACAAGATCCTTGGCTTCTTTCAATCCAAGACCAGTATGAGCTCTAACGACTTTAATAACATTAATTTTCTTTTCACCTGCGGCTTTAAGAATAACATTGAATTCTGTTTGTTCTTCAACTGCTGCATTACCTGCACCTGCGGCCGGAGCTCCGACACCAGTAACCATCATTGGTGCTGCTGCAGTTACACCAAATTTTTCTTCAAGCGCTTTGGTAAGCTCGGATGCTTCAAGAAGACTAAGTCCTGATATTTTATCTACAATTTCTGCTACTTTATCTGACATTTTATTTTTCTCCTACTTTTAATTTTATAAATTCTTTAAGCTGCTTTTTGTTTGGCTATCTGATCAACAACATTTGCAAGATCTCTCGCAACAGCATTTAATACACCGACAATACCGGATGCCGGAGATTTCAGACTGCCAAGTATAGCTGCAATCAATTCATTCTTAGACGGAAGAGCAGCTAAAGTGTTCAGCTTATTACCATCATAGAATTGATTATCAATATAACAAGCTTTTAAAGCAAGCTTTTGTTTTTCATCAAAATATTTCTTAATAATTTTAGCCGGAGCTACAGGATTATCGGTCGCAAAAACATATCCTGTCATTCCGACTAAATGATCAGCTAATTTATCGTACTTACCAAGTTCATCAAGAGCTCTTTTAAACAAAGTATTTTTAATTACTTTGTATCTAACATTTTCTTTTCTGAACTCGCCCCGGAGTTTGCTGATATCCTCAACATTAATTCCGGAGTAATCTGTAAGATAAACAGCCGAAGAATTCTTAATCATTTCTTTAACTGAAGAAATGACTTCTGTTTTCTCGGTCTTATTCATATTTCTTTCACCAGAAGTTTAAGTTAGTTCTCTATTTTGTAGAAGCATTATAGAGTGCGTAAATTCTTTCTGTTCAATGAACAGCAATTTCATCTTTATTGATCTTCAGCCCGGGACCCATTGTGCTTGATAAAAATACACTTTTAATATATTGTCCTTTTGCTGAAGCTGGTTTCAATTTTACAATTGTGTTAAAAAATGCTTTTGTATTTTCAACTAATTTATTTTCGTCAAAATTTAATTTGCCAAGAGAAGTATGAACTATGCCTGCTTTTTCAACACGAAATTCAATTTTGCCTGCTTTTACTTCCTTAACTGCTTTTGATACATCCTGTGTAACTGTTCCGCTTTTCGGGTTAGGCATTAATCCTTTTGGACCTAAAACTTTTCCAAGTTTTCCAAGATCACCCATTACATCCGGTGTAGCAACGATAACATCAATGTCAGTCCATCCGCCTCTGATTTTTTCCAGGTATTCTTCAAACCCCGCATAATCAGCACCTGCCTCCAGCGCTTCTTTAGCAAGAGTTTTTGTAACAACCAATACCCTAACCTGTTTTCCTGTTCCAAAAGGTAAAGATACAGTACCTCTAACCATTTGGTCGGCATGCCTCGGATCCACTCCTAATCTTATTGCACAATCGAGGGTTTCAACAAATTTAACTTTGGAATTTTGTTTAATGATATTAATTGCATCAGTAATTGAATATTCCTTTTTCAAATCAACTGATTTTTTTATGGTCTTTATTCTTTTTGAAATTTTCATTTTTAATACCTACTTTATTCTTCGACTGTTAAACCCATGCTTCTTGCAGTTCCGGCAATCATGCTTATTGCTTCATCAATATTAAATGCATTAAGATCAGGCATTTTTAATTCTGCAATTTCTTTTAATTGAGCTTTAGTAATTTTTCCAACTTTATTCCTGTTTGATTCCGGTGAACCTTTTTCTACTTTACTTAATTTTTTTAATAATACAGCAGCCGGAGGGGTTTTAGTAATAAATGTAAAAGATTTATCTGAATAAACAGTTATAACTACAGGAATGATTAAACCTTCTTTGTCATTTGTTCTTGCGTTAAACTGCTTACAAAACTCCATAATGTTAACACCTTTTTGTCCGAGTGCGGGTCCAACTGGCGGCGATGGATTAGCTTTGCCAGCAGGAATTTGTAATTTAATAAATCCGGTTACTTTCTTTGCCATAATATTTTCCTAATAAAATAATTTATTTTTCTAATTCTGCCTGAACGAAATCAATTTCAACAGGAGTTTTTCTTCCGAAAATTGAAACCATAACTTTTATTTTCATCTTTTCTTCATTCACTTCCTGAATAGTACCACTGAAATTATTAAAAGGTCCATCTATTATTTTTACAAGGTCACCACTTCTAAAGATCGTTTCCATACGTTCACCAGTTTCATCCTGGGAAATACGTCCAACTATCCTTTTAACTTCTTCCGGCTGAAGCGGACTTGGATTTTTTCCTGTTCCAAGAAATCCCATAACAGATTGAGTATTAAGAATAAATTCTTTAACCTGGTCATCGAGGATTGCCTGAACTAAAATATAACCAGGGAAAAAATTTTTTGTTTTACTTTTTTTCTTTCCGTCTTTTACTTCAAATACTTTTTCAGTGGGGACAAGAATTTCCTGAATTTTGTCCTTAATTCGCTCGTTATCCTTCAGTTCAGTTTCAAGTAAAGTTTTAACTTTATTTTCATGACCTGAAAAAGTTCTAACTACATACCATTTAAAATCCATATTCACTTTAAGCCTAAAAAATTCCTTTTAAAACCTGGTTTATAATCATATCTATTATGTAGGTAAAAGCGGCAATTACAAGACACACAACAATAACAACTGTTGTAGATTCTTTCAATTCCTCTTTAGAAGGCCATGTAACCTTCTTCATTTCTTTAACTACATCCTCAAAAAAACCAATTATTTTTTCTTTCATTTCCGGAAAACCAATATTTAATTAATCTGCACGTCAGGAGGGACTCGAACCCCCAACCTGCGGTTTTGGAGACCGCTGCTCTACCAATTGAGCTACTGACGTATCCAACAATTTATTTAGTCTCTTTATGTATAGTATGCTTTTTATCCCATCGGCAGTATTTTTTAAATTCAACTCTGCCGGTGTGAAGTCTTTTATTTTTAGTGGTTGTATAATTACGTCTTTTGCAGACTGTACATTCGAGGGTTATAATTTCTCTCATTTTAATTTTAATTAGATTGAATAAACAATACCGTATACCGGTATGCCCTATTAAACAAATTTTATATGAACTTGAGCTGATGACCGGGATTGAACCGGTGACCTCTTCCTTACCAAGGAAGTGCTCTACCAACTGAGCTACATCAGCGGAAAACTCTTAGTTGGTTTTGAGCTTTTGGAGCGGGAGACGGGACTCGAACCCGCGACCAACAGCTTGGAAGGCTGTGACTCTAGCCAACTGAGTTACTCCCGCAACTTTTCTTTCTCAATATTTCTAAGAACAAAACTTCTAATTTTCATTTTTTGGTTCATTTCTTATTTGCCTACTGGTAGATAGGGTTACTCCGGCAAAAAATGAACGGTTTCAAAAAAAACAAAAAAATAAGGGAATTTTTTATAAATTTTTTATATTCCCTTCAATAAATTGCCATCGTTTTAGAACCAATGTGGGCGGCGAGGGATTCGAACCCCCAAAGGCATTAGCCAACGGATTTACAGTCCGCCCCGGCTCTCCAACTCCGGCGTCCGCCCGGTTTTAGAAACGAGCCACAAATATATTCCTATTTAGAAAAAAATGCAAATATTTAGGAGTAAATTGAAGAGAAGAGATTATTAATAGTATTATTTTAATGATTCCACAATTCCCTATCTAAACTTCGGTATTGAATTGCTTCACTTATATGAGAAGGCAAAATATTATCAGACTGCTCTAAATCAGCTATTGTTCTGCTTACTTTTAGAATTCTATCATATGCTCTTGCCGACAGCCCAAGCTTTGTCATTGCCATTTTCAATAATTCTGCACTTGTAGAATCAAGAATACAAAATTGACGGATTTCTTTTGTGCCCATATCTCCATTACAAAAAATATTTTTCATTTTATCAAATCTATTTAATTGTATTTTTCTACCATTTATTACTCTTTTTCTTATTTCGTAGGAATTCTCACTTTTATTGTCAGACGACAATTCTTTATACTTTACTGCAGGAACCTCAATATGAATGTCTATCCTATCTAATAAAGGTCCTGAAATTTTTGCCATATATCTTTGAATCAATGGGGGCGTGCACGTGCATTCTTTGTTTGGATCTGTAAAATAACCGCATGGACATTCCTGCATTGCCAATCTGGAAAGTGGTTCTGAAGGCTCAAAAACCAATAAAAAAAGATTATCCTGATGAATTAAAAACTATTGGAGATCATATAAGAAGAAAACGTATTGAGCTTAAATTATTTCAGAAGGAACTGGCAAAATTTATTGGAGTTGATGAATGTACAGTTACAAATTGGGAAAAGAATCATTCAAAGCCCAGGCTTCCCTTCCTCCCAAAAATTATCAGATTCCTCGGATATATTCCATTTGAAATTAATGATTCGAACCATAGAGAGCAAATAAAACTATTAAGGAAGATAAAAGAAAGCCCTCAGAAAAATTATGCTAAAGAGATTGGGGTTGATCCATTTACTTTGTCAAAATGAAAGAGAAATGAAGAGAAAAATAAAAAGATTTTTCTTAATGAAATATCCTTATATATTAATAAAATTAGAAAACTATAGTATTAAACTTGATAATCGAAGTCATTCTACTTTAAAGAATTATTCAAAAGAGGATTTGAATGACCGACCAACTTAAGCTTCTTCAGTCTTTTCCTGAACGACTTCTTATTGAGAAGATTATTATACCACTATTCATCAAGCTTGGATATCATACGGTGGATTATTCTCATGGAAGTGATGAGAAGGGTAAAGATCTGATTATGTGGAAAGACAATGAGACTGACGAAATTGAGCTCACGGTAGTTCAGGTAAAGAAATTACAACCTTCAGGAAGTGCAACTGGAAATAATAGTTTTTCTTCTTTAATCAACCAGCTTCAACAATGTTGTGAAAAATCAATTCCCTATAAAGATGGACTAAGGCATTTTCCTGAAAAAGTATATTTTATAACTCCATTCGAGGTTAATGCACATTCATTGGAAAGTCGATTCGAAGGATATCAACAACTTAGACGGGTTAAAATCATTGATGGTCCTAAGATTGTGTCTTTAATTGAAAAGTATTTACCAGATATTCTTGTTAACCTTGCAAGTCCTTTATTGAAAATACATAAATCAACTCTGAAAGACCTCACTAATGTTACATTAATGCAAGCATTAGAACAACCTGAAGGTCGCCCCGTTGTTTCATTCTATACAGACATCGATTTTACAATTGGTTCTCCGTCTACTCAAAAACTTTTTAACGATCTGAAACCCAACGATAAAATAAAAGCATCTATTAATTTATCAAATTGGTTCGACTATCAATTATTAGCAGAAAAGTTACTTAATATAATAGGATGCGAGTTGTTTGAAAATAAAACACTTTTATCATTGCAGAAACTCTTTACTCGAAAACACCGTGAGCATCGAGATTGGGAGGTTCAACATAATCAATTGATTAATGAACAGATTGCAGTTTCGGACAAACGATTTGAATTAGTTCAAAAACTAAAAATTTTGAGGTCTACTGAATCCTCTGAAAAAGAGAATAAAAATGAAAACAAAAATGGAGTACTTTCTATCGATCAAATAAATATAGAAATAGAACAGGCTGATAAAAAACTTAAAAATTTATTGAAGAGTATTAATAATAGCTCAAAAAATGAACCTCGATTTCAAATAGACGTTTCTTTTCGTAGTAACAAATTGGTAATGCATCTTGAAAGACTTCGTAACAGTTTGATTGGACAGATTAGCAATTACAATTCATACCCAGATTTGAAATCTCTTAATATGCTTTTAGAAAATGCAAATAAAACCTTTCAATTGATAAGAGATATTAAAAAAATTAATAGTGTTGCCGAAGCTTGTGGATTTTTAAATTCTAGGATCCGAAAGATCTCATCCGAGAAGACTCGATTGAAAACCTCTCTTCTCAAAGTATTTGAAACCAACAAGAATGTTTCTATACTCGGAGTGGCTGGAGCCGGAAAGACAACAACACTTCAAATGTATGCTCAAAGGTTAATTATAAACAAAACCGAACACCGGCTAATTCTTTTTATTCCGCTAATTCGGATGAGTAAACTATATAATGAATTATCCACTCAAGAAAAAAAAATCTTAATCAACTCAAATGAAGGAAAACAATTAGAGGCTTTGATAACAAAATATATTTCTTCTTTAGGTGTTGACCTGAGCATTACTGATTGGCAACATATAGTTACTGAAAGAGGAGCGGTTATTCTTTTTGACGGAATTGATGAAGTCATCCACACAATTCCATGGGTTCTAAATGAAATTAGACAATTATCCGAAAGATATTCTAAAATCCAATTTATTATTTCTTCACGTATAGTAGGTAATTATATTGATCAATTACCCTTTATTAGCGTTGTGATCTTACCTTTTACCAAGAAGCAAATAAAGGAATTTATTAAGCATTGGTTTTCAGAGGTTGATTCCAAAACATATAATCGAGTTATCAACCACCTCAAAGAAAATGCTCAAATTGCTGAGTTGGTAAGTATTCCTCTACTGACTACAATTCTCTGCATTCTCGCCCAATTTGGCTTAGACCTACCTAAAAGCGAGGTACGGTTATATGATGAACGGCTTAAATTACTTTTAGGACACTATGATTTTCATAAAGGTGTTAGGAGATTGCAAACTCATAGTTCTCATCTAGAAATGCTAGCACGAAAACTTGCTTTCTATTTCCATGAAAATCACAACAAGAGTATAGAACTAGCAAGAGCCTATGAAATTTCTAAATTCAGTCTATCACAGGAATTAAAAGAGGAAAGTGCAAAAATCGCCCTTCAAGAATTAATAGATCCTTGTAACGTTTTGTTTATCACTCCATCAAATGAAATTACGTTTGGTCATCTACGTTACCAAGAACATTTAGCGGCTCGAGAGATTCTCTTTAAATCGTGGTATCGACTTATTAGCTCTTATGCGAGATGACTGGTGGAATGAAGTATTTTATCTATTTGCACAAATGAATCACAATAATGCAGCTTTAGTAAATCATCTTCGTGATAAAGGGCTCATAACGAGTGTTTCAAAAACAGTCTTAACAATGGCAAAAGTTGCTCACGATCTTGATTTCAAGGAGATTGAGAGAGTAATCGAGGTCAATCGAATGCTAGAAGAATCACCAGATTTTCAAGATTACTAGAAACGGAAATCATTTAAAAAAGAACCGCATTGAACTTAAATTATTTCAAAAAGATGTTGCCAAACTGCTAAGTGTTGATGAATGTACTATTACAAATTGGGAAAAGGGTCGTTCTCGACCTAGGCTTTATCTTCTACCAAAAGTTATTGAATTTCTAGGGTACGATCCATTTGAATTAAAAGCGGTTTTGAAAGGAGAGCAAATTAAACTATGTCGTAAGTTAAGAAGAATTTCATAAAAGATCTTGCAAGAAATTAGGAATTGATCATAGTACTTTGGCAAGATGGGAAAAGAACGAAGGAAGAATTAATGATAATTTTTTCAGCATCATTAATAAAATTATAAGTTTCTTTGGAAAGCAATAGTATCGTTTTGAATTTTAGCTTAATTAATTATTGTCTTCAAAGAACTTTCTTTAATATATTTAAATTCTCAAAAAATACAGGGTAACTATTGTGAAGTGTCATTTTCTTGTTTCTATTATACTCACTCAAATCCTTATGTAAAGAACCATCATCAAATTTTAATTTACCATCTTCTAACAATATATTTCCATTTATCATAACCATTATAATATCATTATAACTGGTATTAAATACTACGGTGAATTGAGGATCATATATGGGTTGGGCCTTGTGATTGTTAGAATTAATTATCACTATATCAGCCTTTTTACCAGGAGTCAACTGTCCTCTATCATCATGCCCCTAGCATTTTCGCAGCATGATTTGTTACCATATAAAGTGCTTTACTTGCGGAAGTAGCCAAATTGTCTTGAGAAAGATCAAAAATAAGAGATAAAACTTTTAAATTACCCAGTATATCTTGCGAAATACCCGAAGCCGATCCATCAGAACCTATAACGACTGGAATTTTATTTGCAAGCATTTCATTAATCCTTGTCATACCTGATCTTAAAAATAAATTACTTATTGGACAATTCACCACACTACTACCAACGTCTTTAATAATTAGCATTTCTTTTCCATCTATCCAAATACAATGCACAAGCTGTGTGTGCTCATCAAGTACCCCTATTTTACTAAGATACATTATTGGTGGCATTCCATTTTTAATTATTGAATCTTTCCTTTCAGTTTGTGTTTCTGAAACATGTACATGTAAAGGCATATTATTTTTTAATCCAACTCTGTGTATGGATACCAATAAATCCTTTGAGCAATTAGCTACTGATGTTGGACCAAAACCGATCGAAATATATTCACTTTCCCATAAAGTCTTAATGTGTAATATATGATCTAATAATTTATTTAAACCATTATAATAACGAACTGCGTCATTATTACATCCAAACATCAAAGACATTCTTATCCCATAATCTTTTGCAATTTGTAGTGAGGAATTAACATAATTTGGTTTATAAATTTTTTGATGTTGTACAATAGTAGTAACCCCAAAATGAATATTTTCAGTTATGCATAATCGAGATGCTAATTCCATCTGTTCGACCGTTAACTTATGTTGGAATGGTCTGATTATCCTGTTAAGCCAATCTTCCAATAATATATTTTCCGAAAATCCTTTTAATAAGGACTGAGAAAAATGAGTATGACAATTAATAAGTCCTGGGATTAAAATATTGCCATGTAAATCAATTATTTGATTTATCTCTTTTACCATAGATTTATTTTGATATTCTCCAGCTCCTAATGACTCTATTTTATCATTATTAATAATTATCCAGCCGCGATTATAAACCGTATCTTTGTCATCTTTAGTAATAATTATACCGTTTTGAAATAGGATTCTCATCCGAACCCTTTGGTTTTTATTATTTCATTTAGTCTTTGTGATATCTGAGTTGGATGAGATTTAAGAATTTTAATATTACTTGCATTTAAAAATTGAGCAAATTCTATTATCGTTTTTGCAATACAATAAATGGTATTATCGATCAAATAAGATTTACTTTCGAACAATATGTTTTTTATGATAAGAGTTTTTGAATCCCGTTCAAGTTTTGGTTCCAGCCTACCAATTAAATACCCTTTATGTAAAATAGGTAAAACATAATATCCAAACTTACGTTGCTTCTTTGGGGTATACATTTCCGATTTATAACAAAAATTAAAGAGCTTTTCTGTTCTTTTTCTATTCCATATTAAATTATCAAATGGGGATAAAAACGTGGTATGCTCAAAAGAAATTTCGTTTCTCTCAATTCTATTTAATAGCTTTTAAATTTTCATTTGTGGTATATAAGATGTCTTTATATACCGGAAGATTTAATTCAACTATTTCGTTATTAGCTTTGAGCTGTTTTATTGCTTTCTGAATATTTTTTCTCTTAACCCGGTAATAATCAGAGATTTCTTCTAATGTAGCCATACCCATTGCATTAATACTTTTTATGGTAACCCATTTATAAAATTCAATTATACTTTTACTTTTGTAAGTTTCTAACGAGTATTGTGACAAATCATAAAAGCATTTAAAATTTTTACGATGGGAAATAATTATATATCCTCGTCTAAAAAGTATATCTAATGCAACCCTAGCTGGCTTTTTACTCCACCAACTCATTTTATTTGGATTGTGTTCTTTAAACTGATCTGCTGAACTAGATCCATTGGTTCTTATTTTTTTTTGAATGTTTTTGAGAACGGCTTTATAATCTTTACCTAAATTCATTAATTGTCTTTTAGTTAGAGGTTCTCTCCGTCTCATTAAAATCATCGGAACTAGATATTTAAAATCATCTTGGTTAATTAATGAAGCGACATTAACCCATTGTTCAACTAATTTTCTCTCAGGATATTGTAGCTGATCTAGAATTAGTGGATTATAATGTCCAATACGACTGAATAGCACAAGGTAATGACTTCTTCTTACAACATTTATGGAATCAATTTGGAGCATACCTATATTACTTATTATTTCTAATATCAGTTCATGTGAATACGAATCCGGTTTCTTCGCTAAGCCTTGTTTATAAACAGCAAGTTTTCTTACTGAATCAATACTGATATTTTGATTATCGATCTGAGATTTCTTATCCTCAATCATTTTACAAATCTTTAAAAACTTTCTTAATGGAATAAAATTCGTTCATAATATTCCTTTTCCACCCTTTACCTCTTTCTGTTATATAAATTTCTTTATCGTTATATTTTATTAGATCATGTTGAACGAGTTTATCAAAGATATCATTAAACTCATTCCATACATCATTATGGAATTTTTCAACGAAGGAATATCTGTTAATTTTTCCTGACATTAAGCTCAGAATAATAAATCTTTCCATCAAAGTTCTTCTGTTTGCCTTAGCAGAAATTTTACTAATGGCTAAAAAATCATTTAACCCAATTAGATTTTCGTATAATCGAGTATTACCAGGACTTTCAATAATATAATCTTTAATATAACTGTAAGCCCCTACTCCCAATCCTAAGAGTTGATTGCCTTGAGTATATGCTAGTTTGCTATATATTTGTTCATGACCTGGTAAATAAAAATTTCCCATCCTTGTTTCCACGTAACCCTTTTGCTTTAAATTCTTATATGTCCACTCTTCTAATCCACGTATTCCCTTGAAGCTCAAATTACATTTATTTAATCTTTTTTGTTCAAGTAGTTTTTCAGTTCTGCTATTTTTATGAATGACATATCTGTTAGTAGTAATGCTTTGAGGCTTAAAACTTTCTAGCACTTTTATCTCAAATTCCCAATATTAAAATTTTGTTCTGGCAAACCATATAATAAATCAATATTAATTGTGTTAAAACCTACATTTAAAGCATTCATGATTGCATCATAACTTTGTAACGCTGAATGAGGAGAATTAAGAACATTTCTTAAGAATTTGCCTTGAAAACTTTGTAGTCCAATTGATAAACGATTGACACCGATATCTTTAATGTTTTTTCAATACGGCTCGGTAAATTCAACAGGATTTCCTTCGAGAGTTATTTCGGCAGAATTTTCAAAATTTAAATTCTCGAGCTATAACATCAAACAGCCGACTGATTTGTTCTGGAGATAATAAAGATGCGATCCACCTCCAAAATATAATGCAGCACAGCTTTCATTATTAAACAGTCCATAGCTACCAATTCCAATTATTTGTTTTATTAAGTCTGATATATATTCATCAAGTAATTGTATTTTATTTACTTTGGTAGGTAGCATTTGTTTAAAAAAAGGACAAGAATTACATCTTACAGTACAAAAAGGTATTCCAATATAAATTGAAAACTGGTTTGAATAAAAAATTGACTTATCAGCATCAAGGATTTCATCTCTAAAAGCTAAACTACCTTGTATATTATCCCTCTCTACAGGAGGGATATCTGTAAAAATTTAAAATACTCGGAATCACCGTTATAAGGAAATAGAGATTTAATTTTTTTTATATCCTTATACATTATTTTCCTTCAAAAACACATCCCGAAGTTGGCGACTCACTTACTTCTATCTTGGATATTCCAGGCAACATAGGATGTAGCCTGTCCCAAATCCATATGGCTAAATTCTCAATGTTGGATTATCCAAACCTTCTATTTGGTTCAATAAGCATGATCTAGTTTATTAAGTAGAGGCTGAAAGGTTTTCTTAATATCTTTGTAGTCCAAAACCCAACCAGTTTCATTATTTATTTTGCCACTAAGTATAATCCTTATTCTATAGCGATGTCCATGTAGATTTTTACAACATGTCCTTCAGGTGTTTTCGGTAACCTATGGGCAGCGTCAAATTGAAACTCTTTATAAATTTCCATTTTTATTCCTTTCTTTCTCCTTAAATGAAATCACTCGTAATTGAAAGCTTGATCTCTATAAAAATGTTGATTCCAATAGTTCAACATCAAATCTTTAAATTAAATTAGGAATAAGTTATGACTTTGTCAATAAGTAATAAGTTATGCTTTAATAATTATTACTTAAATTACCTAAGAGAATAATTTAGTCTAAATATTAGTTGCTAATACTTTATGTCAATGCCAAAGTCTGGGAAATTCCATTGAGATTTTTTTGGGGAAAATTCTCTTACCTCAATTGAATGACTCCGTGAGAAAGTTGTTCGATTAGTATATATCTTTTGGGAGGATAACCTGCCGGTCAAACATATTGAATAAATAATATTACCTACCACATATGGAACATAAGAAGAATCTATCTATAATAGTAATATCTTGTAAAGAGAATTTATATCTAAATTGCAATTGGAAGTTTGAAGGTTTAATCCTACAAAAAAGCCCAATTAAAAATTGGGCTCAATGGATGAAATTATATTTTTATTTCAATACTTGACTTGAAATCCAATCTTTGGAGATTTATCGGGTTGCATATCCAGTTCATTAATCCGAAACTCTTTAGAGGCTTCTCGAAAATTACAGTTTTAGAAGTACTACGAATAGTTGCGGCCACTTTCCAATTTTCATCTAAAACCGGAGCTATGAAGACAGTCGTTCTCTTTAATTGAACCTTTGATTTACCATTTGTATTTTTCATGATTCCTCCTTTAAGTTTTTTATTTTGAAAGATGAATTTTATTTTCTGAGATTAGTTGTCTATGTTTTTTCGGGGTTCGCAAATAGTGTGCTAAGAAAATGAGACAAAACACCGCCTTACCTTTTAGGTAATATGCCCCGTGATTCCGCGTATCAAATAAATAAAATAATAAAACTAATACAATGATCATTTATTGTTTCAGTTTTTCACAGATACCAGTATATGGCTTAACATATTACATTAAAGTCCTTTTTTTTCAAAATTATTCCTTTTAAAAGACAGTGATAAGTATAATATATAATCATATACCATGCAACAGTAATATACTATTACTCATAACTAAGTATATTACATCAACTTCCATAGGGAATAATTTATTCCAATTGGAAATAGTAAATTTTACCTCAACTGTATTGTATCTCGTGACTTCCCCGGTTACCAATCCTAGTAGCATCCCAAGTGAGGCCTGTATTCCGAAATAATTTTTTGCTATAACTAAAGAATTGTAATTTATCCCATTGAAATCATAATGAGATATTTTATCCGCATATAAATTATATCCTATATTAAAAGAGGAACAGTATTAATTTATTAAAGTAAGTTTTTACTATTTAAGATTATGAAAAGAATTCAAAATAATTTTTTAAAAGCTTTCTTTTTTAATCTTATTTTCATTTTCTGTTATATCTTTATATTCTACTTTTACTCTATACCCCTTAATTAAATTTTCTTTATTAGTATCCAATCAATTTTTCCTCATTAAAAAAATCAAATAATTCATCTGGTTGAAATAGATAAATACTGCGAAGTTTATATTTATCAATTTTTTGATCAATTAATTTTCCAATTGAATCAAGTTGTTTCATATTCGGGAGAACAAAATAAAACTTTATTATACCCTGCCTTTAAACATTTTTCAATATTCTTAAATTCATGTTCGGGAGTTGTTGTTATTGAAATCTCACAAGCAATCTTTTCTCCGTCTTTTTCTAATCCCACGTCAACTCTCCCTGATTTTTCAGGAATTTCTTCTTCAATAACTGCACGATATCCATTCTTTTCAGCTATTTGTTTTATCAATGATTGTAGGTAACGATGTTGAGATAATTTTTCTTTAGGTTCTTCAGCATCAGCAATTAATTCATTTCGAATTTCTTCAGTAGTATTCTTTCTTCATAAAAGAGATTGGAACAAGACTTTCTATAATACTACTTTTAACTTCTTGATGTTCAGTTTGTTGCTTTTGTTTCCCATATTTCTGTCTAGAGAGCTCAATTATTTTTTCAACATTATGTAATGCAGCTGAAGAGACTTTTGGAGCTTGAAATGTTTTTAAATTGAAATCATTATCTGATCTTTCAATCCGAACTATCGCTTCACCAACTCCAAGATTCTGCAGATCTTTCGCATCAAAACTACTTAAACCTCCCTGTAGTTTCTGTGCATCAAAATCTCCAACCCGAAAACAAATCCGAGTAAACGGATTTGAAATAACTGAGTTAGCAAGTGTTGAATCCTGATTAAATAATTGTTGCAAGATCCTGATGGGCTAAAATTAAACCCAGGGAATATTTCCTAGCACCTGAAAGAACCGCATTCATTGATGGTGTAATGAAATTCTGGAATTCATCTATATATAGATAGAAAGGTTTACGTTCTGAAATATTTTTTAATTGTCTACCTAAAACAACTTGATGTATTTTTGAAAACAATAATGAGCCTAATAAATACGCATTTTCAATTCCAATAATTCCCTGTGGAAGCTTCACCAATAAAATCTTATTAGAATTAATAACATCTTCTAAATTCAATCCTTCCTTCTGTCCAAGAATATTTCGTATAATCCTTGGCCGTAATAAAATATCCAAGACGAGAAAGCAAAGAGCTTAGAGTAGACCTCGTAAATAAAGGAAATTCTTTTTCCCAGAATGTTTTTATAAATGGATCTGAAATATTCTTTTAAATACTTAGCACGATATTCATCATCAATTAAAAATTGTCTAAGGTTTAATAATGTTCCTCCTTCTTTATTTTCCAAGAAAGCAGATATACTATTACCTAAGATCGTTGTCATTTGATCTCCCCAGGTAGTAGAAAATCTCTTTATTATCGCTACCAGATCGGATGACAATACATTCTTTTCAACATCGGTTTTTGCCTCAAGAATATTAAAACCAATTTGATAATGTTCATCTGATGGATCAAACACTATTGTATCTTCAAATCTACTTTCAGGAATATTTTCTAAAACTCTTTCTATAAGGTCACCATGGGGATCGAATACACAGACTCCTGTATTCATTTTTATATCTTGAGCAATCATATTAAGAAGTAAGGTAGACTTACCTGTTCCCGTGGCGCCAATAATATGTGTATGTTTTAGTCGTTGGTCATGGGAAAGCGTAACTTGAGTAATCGAATTATCATGTTGATTCTCCCCCAAAACGAAACTATTTCCTATTACAATATCCGGTGCAGATTTAGTTTTTCTGGTGATTCTTTTTAGCTGCTTTGACTTAACAGAATTGGATGGGAAATGGAGAAAGGAAACAAGTTCTTCAAGATTCAATATCATACCACTTCGATGAGTCACTCGATTAATCAGATCCTGAATCTGTAAATCAGAGTCATATAAATCATTATTTAAGGGAATAAACGCATTACTCATTGGATCTGAAAAGTTTTCAAGAAATCCTGCTAATGATTGTATTATCGAAATTGATCTCTGAATAGAATTAGCCCGACACGCAATTTTTAAATTAACAGCGAACAGAGGGTGAGAAATTTTCATTCTGCTTAATGAAACCATCTCAGGTGAATCTATAAAAAAGGAACTGCCATCATAAGTAATAACAGAACGCAAAATACTTTCAGCCCAAGGGAAATATGTTGGCTGAAATAATATCTGAATAATTCCTACCTCATCTTTGTTTAAGTTTTCAATTGCAGCAAATGCACTTATGAGAGGATCGGGAT
>CAWCVZ010000021.1:0-6194 GCA_963798865.1 uncultured Ignavibacteria bacterium
ATATTTTATAACTGAATGGCTGAATGATTGATATAACGGCTTATTTAATGTTAACTCTATTATATTATAAAGGTTTAATATTTTGATTAACCTTTAATAAATTTTTCAGATCATATTTATTTTTGACTTTAACCAGATGTCCTCCTCCTGGTCAAAAAAGATCCTGGCTCATGTTATTATTTGCTGTAACAAAACTTCCATTTGGGGTTACAATGTCAACTTCTAATAAATTGTCAATTGTAAGACCGTAAGTTCTAGATAAATATCCAATTCAGTTCAAACCAGATGTTACCTTCCACATCTATCCGGTTAATTTTGGTGTCCGCTTCATTAATATTAGTTATTTTATTAAAATATAGGATCTACTGCAAGTAAATCGGCTAACTCATTATAATAGTATGCTTTATTACTATGTAATAAAGAAGAATATGTCACATGATCATCAAAAAGGAATAAAGAGCCGACGTCGTTAGGTAATCCTTTATTTATACCATATTTTTCTACTTTAGGTTTTTCCAAACTTACCGCATAGTTTGTGTGTCTTTAAATGAAATTTTCCATATCCAGTTTACATTTGTTTCCAGCCATAGATTAGGCTCCACTGCTTCATGAAGATAAGTGTCATGAGGTGAAATTGTTATACAACCAGAAAGTTTACTTTTAATTTAAAGAAAATAAATTCGAATTTATTGTGCGAAATGAATTACTCTCTATTAAAAAACATTATCTAATTGAAATATTCACTAAGATCAAATAATCCAAAATTAATTCCTATTAAGAGTTTATCAACTTGCCGTTTTGCCTTATTGAGTAATGAGTTTCCAGTTCGCTCTCTTCAATATTAATTGTAAATCTTTTTATAAGCTGATTTAAATTTTCTGTCATGCTATTTAAATCCTGGGCGGATTTTGCTATCATTTGAATTCCTGATGTATTTTCGTTTGAAACCCCGCTTATAGTTTCAATGCTTCTGCTTATTTGCTCTGCTGTTGTCGATTGTTCTTCACTTGCACTATCAACCTGGTTAACTTCATCAACTACTTTATTTGAGGCTTTAATTATTTCTTTTAAAGACAGACCCGCCTTATTTGCCATTTCTTTCCCTTTTTCAACCTCTTTAGTCCCTTCTTCAATCGATTCTACAGCACCTTTAGTCTCATGCTGTATCTGTTTTATCATTCCTGCAATTTCTTTTGTAGCTATAGTAGTACGTTCTGCGAGCTTTCTTACCTCATCAGCTACGACTGCAAATCCTCTACCCATCTCTCCAGCTCTCGCTGCCTCTATTGCTGCGTTTAAGGCAAGCAGATTCGTCTGGTCTGCTATATCCTCAATTACCTGAATTATTTCACTTATCTGGTCGCTGCTTTTGCCTAATTGTTTTACTGTATCGGCAGCTTTTGATACTACTTCTGAAATTCTCTTTATTCCTTCCACAGTATTCTCAACTACTTTCCCCCCTTCATCAGCAATCGTCCCGGCTTTCTTTGCATTTCTGAAGCGATACTAGCATTCTTAGTTGTTTCAACTATTGTTCTTGTCATCTCTTCTACAGCCGATGCTACTTCAGATGTTTGTATTGATTGTTCTTGAGTTCCTGCTGCCATCTCTTCAATGCTCGAAAAAATCTGTTCAGATGAATGTGATGTAGCCTCAATAACTCTTGTAAAATGTGATAGGGCTTCAGTCATGGACTCGACAACTTTATTTGTGCTGGTTTTTATTGTTGCAAAATCACCTTTATAATCACCCTCCACGCGGGCTGTGAAATCACCATCAGCTATTCTTAATAGAATTTTAGAGCTTGCTTCTATGGGTGTACAAAATGCATCCAAAGTTTCATTACAGCCTTTTATAATTCTTCTATAATCACCGAAATGTTTTTCTTCATTAACTCTTCTATACAAATCTCCGCTTTTAGCAGCCTCAGACATGCTGTTCACATCATTTATTAACGAAGCGATGCTATTTTCAACTGTAAGCATAGCTTTACCTAATCTATCATTATCTGATAGCAATAAAATTTCTGCAGCAAGATTTCCCTTTGCAATCTCATCAGCCGCTTCACTTTGGCTTTTCATTGCCAATTGTAATTTTTTTATTGAACGTGAAAGAATTCCCAATTCGTCTTTTCTTGAAACCGCATCAAAATCATTGACATCTCCGGTTGCAAGTCTTTCAATATTATTAACAGATAAAATCAAATCTTTAATAACCTGTTTTTTTAAGAAAATCATTAAAATTAAAAATGATAATGCTATCGAGCCCAATGTAATTAATATGGCAACTATTCTTTGATTTGCTAAAGCAGCATAGTCTTCTTTAACGGAATATCGCAAACTAATTGTTGCCAATGGATCATTTTCATTTACATCATGACATGTTATACAAGATTTTTCTGCCAATATTGGTTGTATATCCCGGCAAATTTCTTCTTTATTGAAGACTTCCTCGTAAAATTTAGATCCTCTTGTAGCTACTACATTCTTCTCTTCGGAATCCATTAAATTCTCACTCCCGGAATGTATTTTATTTGTAGGAATGATTCTCAATTCCCTTACATTTTCAATTTTTTTGCTTCTTTCTATAAATGGTTGTATATCATTTATTCCTTGCTCCATGCAAAATTTAATTGATTGGGATATTGTTTGGGCAGTCTCACTTACGTTTTTTTTGATTTTCGTTTTTTGACTGCTTTCTACATTATTTAGAAGGAAAATTAACATAAAAGTTAATGTAATTATAAGGGAACCGGCGACAATCAAACCGGTTCTTTTTGAAATTGTTAAATTCATAATCAGCTCTTTTTTTAATATTATTTAATTTTATTTATTAACCGCATATTTATTATTTCATTTTTAAGAAATTTAATTTTTCTTTGCAATATCTCCCGACTCATCGCTTCGCTCTAAGTTATTATGTTACTGTAACTTATTATGGTTCGGCAGGATTAAAAGTTTAGCGGATTTCAAAATAATCTACATTTTACTTAATTTATCTGCACCGGGCATACTTTGAAAAATGAGGTATTTCGGCTTCATCAACACTCAAACTGGATTTACAACTGAATCACTGCATCCTCCCATATGGGAATTAACAGTGCAAGCGCTAAAACAACAAATACTTTTTTCATTTTATCTCCCTTTTTTTTATCAAGTTTTTTTGCCGGAACAATTCAATTCGAATGCCACAATTCATAAAAGCAATTATTACTTAACAAAAAATTTCTCAAATTAATTATGGTAATTATTACAAATCAAACAGCGTAGTAATTACTGTATTAAAAAAAGACTGTGTTTGAATTTGAATCAAAGTATTGTAGGTTTTTGAGGAGCTTTAGATAGGAATGCTTTCTCTCTTTTTTGTTTTGAAAACATCTCTCTGAATCTTGACAATAGGTATGATGATATCGATTTCATTCTTATTTATTGTTACAGGTTTGTAGGAAAAATTATCAAGGGGATAAGTCTATAAAATCGGCGAGGACAGAGGTCAAAGGACAGAGGTCGAAGTTGCTGAAATTTTAAAGTCCAGTCATCTAGGATTTAGATTCGAATGTAATCTTCAGGTTTGGAAAATTTGTTAATTATTTCATTATTTCTGATTAAGTAAAGATTTCCAATTAACGATGACTTTGAGTGGTTTGGAAAATGAGCTGGTTGAAATCTTGTTAATAAGAAAATGCTGACCGTTATCTAAAACAGCGTACCTATTGGAGTAAACCCAGAGGTCGGCTTTGAAAAGTTCTTTCGGAATACCAATTGTAAATTTAGGATTTGTTTCAATACTTACAGCCATAAGTTTTTGATCACTTGTACAATAGAATAATTCCTTACCGTCTTTGCGCCATTTAGGTCCGTTGCCACCGTTTGTAGTTACCTGGTATCTTTGTTTAAGTTCGGGAAAACTTTGGATATAAATTTCATCTCTACCTGATTCATTCGAAGTGTATGCTATCCATTTAGCATCAGGAGAAAATGACCCGCTCCATTCAGTGAACGGAGTATTTAGATACTTAACCGGTTTGCGATCACCGGTCATAGGCAGTACCCAAAGATCATCCTGAGTTTCATATAAAATATACTTACCGTCAAGCGACCAATCATCCAGGTATTTATTAAATTCTGTTTTTAGCAATAGCTTAGGAGTACTATTGCTACCTATCTCTTTTTCATAAATATCGTAAACAGCATCCGGTGACGAAGCATAAACCATACTTTTTCCGTCGGGCGACCAGAGAGGCTTTATATCAGCAGCAGATTCATACGTAAATCGTGATGTTAAACCCCGATTTTTATTGTATATCCAGATGTCCTGATTAAATGTTTGGCTATTGCCAGGTCCATAAATGCGATGATAAGCTGTGCTGTTTTCATCGGGCGATTCGGAGATCTCTATAAAAAATCCAAGATCGGGTTTAGATTCAATTTGTTTACCCTGTCTATCTAAAAGCAGAAGATCCGAAGATGCTTTGGAAGAATTTTGTGATAGAACTAGGACATTATTGGAGATACTATAATCAGAATTATCGCTTAAAAAAGTCTTTGAATCACTAAGAATCTTTAGATTATACGGATCAAATTTTTGAATTGTCAGATCTTTATTCTTCAGGATGAATAAATAATCGGGAGGAACAAATCTTGCTTTAAATAAAAAAGGGTCGGCTTGTTCAATTTTCATAATCAGGGTTCTGGTGGTATCCTCAATTGAGCCGACATATAATCCGCTGTTGATTTCATTTCTGCTGAAAGCGGAATAAAGAAAATGTTTATTATCCGGAAGAAACTGCGGCCAATAATCGCCTTCTTCAGCGAGCGACTGATTAAGGGTAGTTGCCTGAGCGGCAGTACCGCCCCCGGTTTTCATTTTATATATCGTTGAGAAAAGAGAACGGGTAAACAATATAATATCGCTGCTTCCCCAGGAACCTTCCCTGCCTGAGGCATCGCAAAGCTCCTGAACTAAACCGGTGGCAACATCAATTTTATTTAATTTTTCGTTTGAATAAAAACATAGAAATTTATTATCATAAGACCAGAAAGGATAGCCGGCATTTTCTGTCCCGGCTAAAGGAACGGCATTAGTAGATTCGAGCTGACGAAGCCAAATCATAGATTTACCAGTTGAATCCGCAGCGGTAAATGCAATAGTTTTGCCGTTAGGAGAAATAACAGGAGTTTCAGGGTTAAATTTTGTTCCCGGGGGAGGGGAGATATCAAATTGGATTATCCCTCTATCTATTATTTCCTGCCTGTTAAAATACAGATATGCAAATGTCAGAGAGGAAATGATTGCAATAATCAGTGCAGCGGGAATAAGTTTTTTTAATTTAAATCTTTTGTTAAAGGTTTGCGTGGTTATTGATTCAGAGGAGGGGTTAGAAACCTGAGATGCTCCAGTTTTTCCACTAACAGGCATCGGGGCTGTATTATAAATCCTACTTTTTCTATTGCCTGTTGATTTTTTAACTTTCCTTAAATCCTTTGCAAGTTCTTTGGCGGACTGGCACCTTTCATCTTTATCTTTTTCAAGACACTCCAAAATTATTGTATCAAGCTCCGGTGAAAAACTTTCTATAATAGATGAGATGGGGGGCGGATCAACATTTACAATTTCATACAATATTGCCGTTTCGTGCATTCCCTTAAACGGAGGTTCACCGGCGAGCAATTCATATAGGACTATACCGAGAGAAAATATATCTGTTCTATGGTCAACATCCAATCCCTGTATTTGTTCGGGAGACATATAGCCCATAGTTCCCATTGTAGTACCTGGTTTGGTAAGGCGTGAAACATTTCCAGAAGTATAAAGCTTTGCCAGGCCGAAATCCATTATCTGCACTATCCCGTCTTTCCGGATCATTATATTTTCAGGTTTTATATCTCTATGAACAATCCCCTTTTCGTGTGCAGCGGCTAAACCCTCTGCAGCCTGAATACCTATTTCAAGAATTTGTTTTTCCGATAGACTATCCTTTTTATCCTTTAATGTTTTGCCGTCAACAAACTCCATTACAATGAAAAGCTGATTATTGTACTCTTCAATTGAATGAATTGTACAGACATTGGGGTGATTCATTGCTGAGGCAGCTTTTGCCTCGTGCATAAATCTTAATTTATCATCCTCGGAGGCAGTAAGCTGAGATGGAAGAAATTTAAGTGCAGCGAAGCGATCGAGTTTCGTGTCCCGGG
>CAWCVZ010000022.1:0-423481 GCA_963798865.1 uncultured Ignavibacteria bacterium
ATGAAGTATTGTTATTTAATTTTTGCTGATGAGGGGACTATAGACTTTAACAAAACTCTTTTCAATACAGAAGCACATCCATTAAAGATATGGGGAGAATGAAAACGGCGGCTGCCTCCGGCGGGCAGGAAAAGAAGCTTCACTTCGTTCAGAATGACAGGATGATTTAAGAGATTCGGACAAAGCCATCGCAATGGCGGGATTATTTAAGCAGCTTTCGCCGCTTTAAAAACTTGCATACTTTAGCATTAATCTTTTTCCAAAGCTTATATTTTAATAAAAGATTTTTATTTGTTTAATGAAATTTAAATTAAAGCCGCACTTAATAAACTTTTTCGGAATCAATAAGAATATCTCAGCCATGATAATTATGGTTGTGCTTATTGGTACCGGGGAAAAGCTGGGAGAACGATTCCTTCCATTATACATTCTGGCAATAGGCGGCTCAAATTTAGCAGTTGGATTTCTTAATGCACTGGATAATCTTTTAAGCGCTCTTTATTCCCTGCCCGGAGGCTACTTAAGCGACAGGATAGGATACAGAAAATCATTAATAATTTTCACGCTTGTTGCGATGGCGGGTTATTTAGTTGTTATAATTTTCGAGTCCTGGCAGGCTGTTCTTATTGGTTCCGTGTTTTTTATTTCATGGAGCGCTGTTTCTCTTCCGGCAATAATGAGCTTAATATCAAGGGCAGTACCGGTTAATAAAAGAGCAATGGGAGTTACGATTCATTCATTAGTAAGAAGAATCCCGATGTCTGTTGGTCCGCTGCTTGGAGGAACAATTATCTCTGCTTATGGAACGAACGACGGTATCAGAATTTCTTTTATTGCTGCATTTGTATTCGGGATAATTGCAATAATTGTTATTTATTATTTTATGGATGATGAATCTGTTAAGAAGAAAGAAAGTACCGCAGAACTCAAAAGATTTAAAAGCTTTAATCCCGAATTAAAAAATCTATTGATATCAGATATACTGATAAGATTTGCAGAGCAGATTCCTTATGCATTTGTTGTTGTGTGGGTTGTAAACAAAATCGGATTATCTGCTTTTGATTTCGGAATATTAACAGTGGTTGAAATGGTTACGGCTGTCCTGGTTTATATACCCGTAGCATATTTCGCTGACAGGTATTATAAAAAGCCATTCATATTAATAACATTTATCTTCTTTACAATTTTCCCTTTAATGTTATACTTTTCAAGATCCTTCCCTCTTTTAATAGCTGCATTTGTTATCCGGGGCTTAAAGGAGTTCGGTGAACCGACAAGAAAATCTTTAATTATGGATTTAGCTCCTGAAAATGCCAAAGCTAAAACATTCGGCACATACTATCTTATAAGAGATATAATAGTTTCTATTGCTGCATTAAGCAGTGCATTCCTCTGGAATATATCACCTTTAGCAAATTTTTTAACAGCTTTTATTTGCGGACTTACCGGCACAATATGGTTCGGCTTTTGGGGAAAAGAGATAAAAGTAAGATGACATTACATTGTTATTGAAATGATGGATAATTTATTTTAATTTATTAAAGTCAATACTAAGTTCAATGAGGCAACAAATGAATTTTACAAAAATGTTTAAGCATCCCAGTGCCTTTATACCTGTATTAATGTCTTTAGCTGCACTCATAACCGTGCTTGTTCATATAATATTGTACGGCACTGCACGGCAGGCTGATGAAGGAACTGCCGCACATATCTTCCAGCTGCTTATTGCTGCAGAGGTACCAATTATTTTATTCTTTATAATCAGGTGGCTGCCGGAGACACCAAAGCAGACATTGTTGATTCTTGTTGTGCAGATAGCTGCAGTTCTCGGAGCGCTTGCACCTGTATTCTTTTTGAATTTTTGATTTAAACAGTAATTAAAAAAAAACTAATATGTACAATGAAAAAATAGCAAAGAGAGTTCGTGAAAGACTTTCCGGATTAGGTAATGTTGAAGAAAAACAAATGATGGGCGGATTAACATTTATGTATAATAATAAGATGTGTCTGGGTATTATTAAGGATGAACTGATGTGCAGAATTGATCCTGCACTTCACGAAGAGGCGGTTGAAAAACAAGGATGCAGAACGATGGACTTCACCAACCGACCAATGATCGGATATGTAATGGTTGATGAGTCCGGTATGAAGAGTAAAAAGGATTTTGAATACTGGGTAAACCTTACACTCGATTATAATAAAAAAGCAAAATCTTCGAAAAAGAAAAAATAATTTCCTTTCATTTCCTTTTCAAAAATATGCAGATATCAGACATACCATTCGAAACAACTGACTGGAATTCAATTACACCAACTGAGCATAATGGTGAAGAAGGAAAAGCTTTATGGAGGACAAAACTTTTCGGCTCAATCAGGGTAAGGATGGTTGAATACTCCCCCGGTTATAAAGCAGATCACTGGTGTTCAAAGGGACATATACTTTTCTGTCTTGAAGGTGAGCTTCATACTGAATTAAAAGATGGGCGGATTTTTATTTTAAAGCCGGGTATGAGCTACCAGGTTGCCGATAATGCAGAAGAACACAGATCAAGTACAGGTTCCGGTGCAAAACTTTTTATTGTTGACTGACTAATAAATTTTCAATTTAATATCTCTTTTGAAGTAATTTTAATTTACCCTGTCAAATAGATACTACATTCTTTTCCCACTTTAAACTATATCCTGCTTATCTACCCGGTGTTAGTTTTGAAACAGAGTCACTAAAAGGTAAAAGGAGATGAAAGATAAAATGAAGGTTTACGGCGATACTTATACTGAGTATAATGTTATGCTTATCAATCTGCAGGAAATGAATTTGAAACTTATTACAGATTACAAACAAAAAAGATTATATGATCTGTTCATTTATCTTGTCAATAAAGGTTACATAAGAGAAGCTGCAGATATTTGGGATAGAATGATTAAGAATCACTTTTTTGTAAGGCATACCAGATTTAATTTTTAATACCTTCTTTCTTAATAAAGTGATATGCAGCAAAAATTATTAAGGATAAAAATGCTATCTATCGCGTCCGGTGAATGATAAAAAAGTTATAATTGTAGAGGATGAACCAATAATTGCATTGGATTTCCAATTCTTTTTAATCAATAAAGGTTATACTAACACTACCATTTTTTATTCGGGGGGAAAGGCTATTAAAAATATTAACCAGGAGAAACCCGACCTTGCTTTACTCGATATTCGTCTCCAGGATTCAATATCAGGTCTTGATGTAGCTGAAGTTCTTAAAGGATTAAATGTTCCCTTTATTTTTATCTCCGCTTTTTCAGATAAGGACAATTACCAAAAAGCAGTTTATTTAAATCCTGTCCATATTTTCTACAAGCCTGTTGATAAAGCTGTATTGTTAAATGCGGTTGAAAATATTTTTGAAGACTCTGATTAGGTCATAAAAGCCCGCAAAACTTTTTCATTTCTTTCCCCATCAAATTATATTAATTTTACTCCCGCAGGAACAGTTATTAACTACGCAAAATGAATTCAAAATTAGAAACCATATTAAAGAATCTTCCTGATAAACCGGGCGTTTACCAGTTCATTAATGAAAAAGGTAAAGTTATTTATGTGGGAAAGGCTAACAATCTTAAACACAGAGTTAAAAGCTATTTTCATGAAAATATCTCATCTGCAAAGACTGCTGTTCTTGTGAAAAAAATTGAAGACCTGCAGCTAATTGTAACAGACAATGAAATTGAAGCTCTTGTACTTGAAAATAATCTTATAAAAAAATTAAAGCCGCGTTATAATGTTAACCTGAAGGATGATAAATCTTATCCATACATAAAAGTAACCAAAGAACCTTACCCGCGTGTTTATCCGACAAGAAGAGTTATTAAAGACGGCTCAAAATATTTCGGACCATATACCGATGTTAAGAATATGAAATCCTCTTTAAGAATGATTAACCAGGTTTTTAAAATCAGAAGCTGTAAACTTGATATTACACAGGAAGCAATAGATAAGAAAAAATTTAAAGTCTGTCTCGATTATCATATTAAAAAATGCGACGGACCTTGTGAAGGATTAGTTTCAGAAATTAATTACAACATAATGGTTAACGAAGTGGTTAAAGTTCTGAAGGGAAAAACTGATGAACTGATAAATGATTTAAAAGTCAGAATGGAAACTTTGGTTGAACAGCTTGAGTTTGAAAAAGCTGCTGAAATAAGAGATAAGATTGAACAGCTTACTGCAATATCATCAAGGCAAAAAGTTGTAAGCGATGATCTTGAAGACAGGGATGTTATAACCGTAGCATATGAAGGAAAAGATTCAGCGTGTTCAATTTTTAATATAAGGAGCGGTAAGCTTGTTGGGAAAAAACAATTAATGTTAACAATCGGTGATCCATCAGTAGGCGGAGTTGAATATGAAGGAGAAATTTATGCAGCGGCAATAAAATTTTATTATGGAGAATTTGTTGAAGTGCCGAGAGAAATTTTAATGGATGTTCAGCCTGCTGATTCTGAAACTTTACTTCAATGGTTAAACCTGTCTGCCCGGCAAACAGGTACAAAATCAGAAAGGAAAGTAAAATTTAATTTCCCACAGAGAGGGGATTTAAAATCCCTGGTTAAAATGTGCAAGGAAAATGCAATCCTTCAGTTAAAAGAATTGCAGCTTAGAAAAAATGAAGCATGAGGGAAATGTTAATTATGGAGTTGCAGCTTTAAAAAGAGATTTAAGATTAAAAAATCATCCCAACAAAATAGAATGTTTTGATATTTCAAATCTACAGGGAACAGATTCAGTTGCAAGCATGGTGGTTTTTGAAAACGGCAAACCAAAAAAAAGCCAGTACAGGAAATTTATTATTAAAAGTGTTGATGGTCCTGATGATTTTTTAAGTATGCAGGAAGTTATAAGAAGAAGATATTCTAAACTTAAGGAGGAAAACCAGCCGCTTCCGGATTTAATTATGGTTGACGGCGGTAAAGGGCAATTATCTTCTGCGGTAGAAGTTTTAAATGAGATTGGATTTGCCAATTATAATATTATTGGTCTGGCTAAAAGACTGGAGGAAGTTTTTTTGCCGGGTCAATCCGATCCTGATTAATATTCCAAAAACATCTTCCGGTTTAAGATTATTGCAGCAGATAAGAGATGAAGCCCACCGTTTTGCAATTACATTTCACCGTAACCGAAGAAGCAAAAGAACAATTAAAACAGAGCTTACCGATATAAAAGGAATCGGAAAAGAGACGGCATTTCAGTTACTAACAGAGTTGGGCAGTGTTGAAAAAATAAAGAATTCAAACACAGAAGCTTTGTCAAAAATTATCGGAATTAAGAGAGCCCAACTTGTAAGAGACTATTTCAAAAATGAAAAGAACGAATAAGATTTTTTTGTTACCGAACATTGAATCCAGGAAACAATATTTAGTCAGTTTGAAAGTACGAACTAAATAGGATTCAATTACGGAACCGATTTCGCAAACTTGAAGGTAAAAACTATAACAAGTATTGAATGTTTTTAACAGTTGTGTAAATGTTAAAAACATTTCCTTATATCTTGTTTAACACAATTTGTTTTTCTTTTATGCAATTTATAAGGGAACTTCAGCAATAGAACTTTTTTCCTTTTATGTTAATGACTAATAAATGTATATCTTCTCTAGATTATGAAATAACAAATAAAGCTGACACAAACGGCAACGGTAATCTAGTATGAAAACATTAAAACAATCATTACAAATGATCTCCTCTCGCCAAATACGCAACGCACGACAAATTGTTGGGCAGAGTTCAATTTTAGTTTTCTTTTTTACATTACTTTGCAACACTATGCATGCTCAGACAACCCGAACCTGGGATGGCGGGGGCGCCGACAACAACTGGTCCACGAGTGGCAACTGGAGTTCTGACAGTATTCCCAATGGAACAGGGGAAGCAGCTTTGTTTACTAATGACCCGATAGGTCAGACAAAGCTAACTCCAAACCTGTCTGCGAACGTAACCATCGGTCAACTTCAATATTCAGCCACTGCACCAAGTTACAATATCACTGGAACCGGTGGTTCCATTCTCTATCTCAGCCCCGTAGCCAGGTTCGACAGTGTTGGAATCATAATCTCGAATGGTGCTGCAAATCAGACTATTTCTGCTGCGGAAGTATATTTCCTTACTAACCAAATATGGGACATTGGAGGAACTACGATCCTTACCGTAAGCGGGACAATTGAGGATACGCCATCTCCTGATTATGCATTGACAAAGAACGGCACAGGTACGCTCGTGTTTCCAGGCGATGTGCGCTACGATGGACCGACCACCGTCAATGCCGGTAAATTAGTCCTGAGTTATAGTAACACAAGCATGCTCAGTGCTTACATAGTAAATGGTGGTATCCTGCGTGCGACAACAAATGCTAATGCTTTGGGAAATTCGACCTCCCGAAATAATATCACTATGGCAGGCGGAGTACTGGAACTGGCTAATAATACCGGTTTAACATTCGGCTCAACAAGCCGTATCACTACCATAACAGGCAACGCCACGATTCGCTCTGACAGGTTAACAACTGGTGCCGGTGTGACCCATACTATGGGCATATTACATATTGGAGCGCAGACACTCTCTGTAACAGCAGGTGCATTTGTGAACAGCGGTACAGCAGGCATTACCTTTGGCACAACAACTTTGTCGGGCAATGCTACCTTTGATATTTTCAACAGCGGCAGCGTCAATGCACAATTGATACTCGGTGCCGTTGGGCAATCAGGTGGAGCCCGGTCTCTGATAAAGACCGGCAATGGCACACTAGTATTGAATGGCGCCGGTAATAATACTGGCGGTACAATTTTGAGCCAGGGTGAGATCACTATGGGTATCAACAATGCCCTAAGCAGCGGCAGTTTCAACTTTGCCGGCGGCACTTTAAATGCTAATAATAAAACGGACAATACCATCGGGGCATTACTGCTTACAGCCAATTCGATACTGAATCTTTCTCCCGGGGGCACATCGGACACACTGACTTTTTTGGGAGTTTCCGGAGCTGCAAATGGCATCCTTACCATTACCGGCTGGTCCGGCTCGGCAGGAGGATTGGGCACGGATGATAAGATCATTTTTTCAGGCGGCACAACGCCAGATGCTAATTTTCTGCAGCATATCCATTTTGACCTTGGTGGCGGAAATATTTATTATGGATCCCTCGGTACCGGTGGTGAACTTTATCCTGATGCTCCCCTTCCCGTTGAAATTTCTACTTTTACAGCAAAGTTTAAAGAAAAAGATAAAGTGGATTTATATTGGATAACTGAAACCGAGATAAACAATTATGGATTTTACATTGAAAGAAAAGTAAACTATAGTAACTGGGAAAGTTTATCATTCATTGAAGGACATGGTAACTCTAATTCACCAAAAGAATATAGTTATAGTGATAACGATTTGTTCGCAGGTGGCAGTAAATTTCAATACAGACTTAAACAGGTAGATAATGATGGCAACTACAAATACTCTGATGTTATAGAGGTAGAAATTGTACCTGATGAATATGAGCTTTCGCAAAATTATCCTAATCCATTTAATCCAAACACTACAATAAGATTTTCCCTACCAAAGGAGACACAGCTTAAAATTAATCTTTACAATACGCTGGGTGAATTAATTGAAACTATAGCAGAAGGAATTTATGTTGCAGGATATTATAAAGTGAACTTTAATGCTTTTAATTTATCAAGCGATATGTACATATACAGAATAGAAAGTAATGATTTTATTCAGAGTAAGAAAATGATGTTGATGAAGTAATCAATTTTCCCTTTAATAAAACCTTAAATTATTTTAAAGCATTTGATCTTGTCAATGATTTATACAAAATTATACACAGGTTTGTTGTAATAGATCTCACCCAAAGTCCGTTTCCACTTTACTTCAACAAAATAAATTATCCACTAATAACTGCAGTAATGAACGGCGAAAATCCAAATGAAATATTCTTTAAAAATAATAAACCAGATTTTTAAGATCAGAAGCTGCAAACTTGATTTTACCCTGAAAACAATTGATAAGAAAAAATTTAAAATCTGTCTCAATTATTATATAAAAAAATGAGACAGTCCATGTGAAAGTTTAATATCAGAGATTAATTACAGTATACAAAAGGAATCGGGCAATCAACTGCACAAAAGCTGCTTAAAGAATTGGGAAGCTTAAGTGCGGTTAAATCCGCTGATATGGAAAAATTAATTTCAATAATCGGTAAGCAAAAAGCTGAGGTGCTGATGAATTATTTTAATAATGAAAATACAATTAAGAAATAAGCGGATAAATATTAATATTTAATAAACAGCAATTAAAATTAAATTTATTTTTCATTGACTCTGAAAATACTTTTCTCCAATTTCAAAACACTAATGGGAACAAATAATTATGGAAAGCTCTTCTTACCAGAATATCTTTTCTAAAAAGAAATTTTTTCTTTTAATCATTCTATCATTTTTTTTTATTAATCCTTCCTTTTATTCCCAACAGATTACTATACCTACTGGTAAAAAACAGATAACTAATGAATATGATTATACTGATTTCAGGAAAATGCATTACAAAGATAATTTTACACAATCAGTAGATAGCAACTTGACATTACTTAGCCAATTAGGGATTGGACCTTGCTATGATGCTGTACCAAGAGATAATTATTTGTTTGTAGGCAATGGGGCATTGTTCCAGGTATTAGATGTAAGTGACCCTGAAAATCCATTTGTTATAGGTGAGGTTTTGACTGAAACAGGTAACATATCCGATATCGAATTGTATGGAGATTATGCAATTTTTGTTTACCCTTTTACTGTGGTAAATATTGCAAATCCTGAAAATCCCTTTATTGTCTATTCAGGATCGTTCGGAATGAGTGAATTATATCTCGATGATCATTATGCTTTTATCGATGTTCCAGCGGGAGTTCGAATTGTTGATATAGAAGATCCTTAAAACCCACTGGTATTAAGCACTGTTAATACTTATAATGATATAATCACCGGAATAGTTGTAAACAATAATTATTTATATATATCCGATATTTACTTTCTTACAATCTATGATATTACTGATAAAAGCAATCCACTATACATAAATTCTTTCGGGGGAGGTTGGGCAGATTTATATATAAGGGATAATTATCTGTTCAATGCAGGTATATTTTATTTTGAAGTATATGACATTTCTGACCCGGTGGATATAGTTTATCTAAACGGAGTTGAACTTGAGGGATTTACAGTTGATATGACCGTTGCAGACAGTACTGCATTTATTACTTTTGGTAATGGAAATAATAAGGGGATTAATATTCTGGATATTAGTAATCCTATGGATTTGCCGGAGCCTAAATATTATAATACTTTTAATTCTATCTTTGGTTATGTAAGATGTAATGTCCGGGATGATAAAGCATACATATCTTCCTGGGTTGGTTGTGATATTTATAGTATTCAGGATAGAGATTCGATTATATATCTTTCTACTTATCTTACTAGTACTTCAGTGTACGAAATGAAAATATATAACGATTATTTATTTTGTTCGGTTGTGGGTGGGATAAAAATAATAGACTATTCAGATCCTTATGATTTAAAAGTTATTGGGCAGTACCAGGAAAAATCATGGCTAAAAGATTTCGATTTTTCAGGTAATTATTTATATCTAATGACAGATCATTCGATTACTATCTTAAATATTTGCAATCTCCAATTACCTGTTAAAACAAATGAAATATTTTTTCCGGATACATTAGCGTTGGAAGCAGTTGGCTCAATAACAATTAAAGATTCGTTAATGATTGTGTCACTTCCTGTAAACTATTTAACTCTAATAAATATTGAAGATCCAACTTATCCATTTAAGATAGACAGCATTCGTTCAGGTAATAGGATTCATGATTTAGAAATAAGAGATGATTATTTATTTAGTAGTGAAGGTTTTGACGGATTTAAGATATATAAATTAACCACACATCCCTATGAAGTTTATTCTGTTGATAGCGTATCATTTGCACTTTTAATAGAGGACAGTTTACTTTATACATATGTAAACTACTTTTCAATTTATGATATATCTGTTCCACTTAATCAAATATTATTATCAAATATATCACTACCTGGTTCTCGATCGAGAATGGAGATTAGCAAATCAAAAAATTTTTTGACATTAGCGTACAACCAAAATTTGGAAATAGTTAATGTTTTAGATCCCTTCAATCCATTTATAGCAGCATATAGCAGAAATGAAGTTTACTATTCTGTGGCTTCAAATGGCAATCTCATATTTGCTGGTAATGGTGAAAGAGGGATAAAGGTTTTCAAAAATGATTTGATTACATCTGTAGAGAATAAAAATAATAATATTTCAATTGATAAAAATTATTTATATCAAAATTTTCCAAATCCTTTTAATGGTACAACCAATATAAAATATTACCTTTCTGAAAGAGATTATATAAAAATAAAATTATACGATGTACTTGGGAAAGAAGTTGAGATTTTAGATGAAGGATGGAAAGAAGCTGGTTATCACCAAATAGAATTGAATACAAATAATTATGCTTCTGGAGTTTACTTATATACCCTAACAAATAAAGAAAAATTTATTTCAAGAAAAATGATTTTGCTAAAATAAAAAAGAATGAAGATTACTTTTTTTATGTCTAATAAAATTTATTTACTGCTTTTTATAATTGTAAACATTTACTCTTATGCCCAACAGGATAACTCAAAATCAAGAGATGATCTCTTTGTTAGCGGTAAAATGCATTACAAAGATAATTTTAGCCAAGTCTATTGATAGTAATTTAACACAGCTAAGCCACTTTGCAATAGGGCCCTGTATGGATGTTATTGTTGAAGGTAATTTAGCTTATACAGGAAATGGCGGGTTCTTCCAAATTATTGATATTACTAACCCCACTAAACCAGAAGTTATTGGAGAAGTTCTATTACCAATTGGTGAGGTTTTTGATATAGAAATATCCGGAAATTTTGCCTACATACTTGCACCATTTACAGTTATTGATATTACAGATCCATACAATCCTGAAATTATTTTTTCTGAAATAATTGGAGTAGGAACTGATGAAATTCTAATACAAGGAAATTATGCATACTTAGGAGGATTTTCATCAATTAGTATAGTGGATATTAAAGACCCCTACAATCCTGATGTTTTAGGTTTCGCCGGAACATCAGGGGAGATGGTAAATTCAATTGCCATTTATGATAATTATTTATATGCAACAACCTACGATGGTTTAGTGATTGATATTTTTGATATTACTAATAAAAATAATCCTGTGTGGGTAAATGGTAAATTTATTGGACATGTTGGAGGTGGTTTGTTTGTTAAAGATACACTCCTCTATGCAGGCTGTCTTTCTCAACCCCAATTTAGAATTTATAATATTTCTGATCCTTTAAACCCAACTTTATTAAACGGTTTGATATTTGAGGATGTGCCAATTGAAATATCAGTTAAAGATACAATTGCATTTGCTTCTTTGTATACCAAAGGGTTTTCTATAATTAATATAACAAATAATAATCCTATAGAGATAGAACATATAAATACAAATTATTCCCCATATATTTTTAATCATTCAGTTAGTGAAAATAATCTTTTAATTTCTTTCTATTCAGGTTTTGATATTATAAATATTGAGAATATTGATTCAACATTTTATTTGGGGACATTTTTTACTTCAGATTTTATCGGTAGAATAGATATTAGGAACAATTTAATGTATTGTGCTACATATTATGGTGGATTAAAAATAATAGATTATTTAAACCCTGAAAAACTCGAAGTCATTGGTCAATATCAGAATAAATCACCTTTTAAAGATTTAGAAGTTGGAGATAGTATTACTTATGTTTTAACCGATCACTCAGTAATTCTTATTAATACTCAAAATCCTAATATCCCATTTTTTATTTCAGAATTAGAATTTAACAATTCCTTTAGAGATGAAGGAGCAATACTTTTAATTGATACCATTTTAATAGCATCAATAGATAAAAACTATTTTGGAATTATTAATGTTAAAAATCCATATTTACCATCATTGGTAGATAGTTTTCCTGCAAAGGGATATATTGTAGATTTAGGATATAAGGATGGAATTTTATTTAGTTCTGAAAAACATATGGGGACACAAGTTTATGATTTAAAAACCAAACCACCTATTAATATTGGTTCTCTTTCAGAAGGATTATCATTTTCTCTATTAATAAAAAGCAATCTGTTATTTTGTTTTATGGATGGGCTTTTTATATACAATATAGAAAACCCATCAACACCATTATTAATAAAAAGCTATTTTCCTTTCGGTTCAGGTATTGTGTCAGCTGATATGTCTATATTAAATGATTATTTATTTTTAGGATTAAGTAGAAACTTAGAAGCAATTAATATTTCTAATCCATTAAATCCATATTTAGAAGGTTATATCAGGGAAGATGATGTTTCTGCAGTAGCGTCATCTGGTAACCTTGTTTTTAAGGGAAATAGAAATAACGGGATTATTGTGTATAAAGCAGATTTTATAACTTCTGCTCAAAAGGAAATTTTATCGTCATTATCGGAATTAACTCTTTTCCAGAATTATCCGAACCCTTTCAACAGTATGACAAACATATCGTACTATTTACCTCAATCCGGAAACGTTAATATAAAAATTTTTGATGTTCTTGGTAATGAGATTGAAAGTTTAGTTAATGAATTCCAATATGGAGGTAAAAAGCAAATTCAGTTTAACTCTATGAATTATGCTTCAGGTGTTTACTTTGTTCAATTAAAAACCATAATGGGCGTAATAAATAAAAAAATCATTTTAATGAAATGATTCTTATTAAAATTTATTAATAATCTTAAAGTATTTATTTAGAATTTATATTCCAGCTTCTTCCCTGCCAAAAATAAAATGCTTGCTAAAGCTAAAGAGATAATAATTATTGATAAATAAGGTGAGAATCCAAAAGCAGTTGGAATATCTCCGAGTATCATACAAAAGATTGCTGTTACAATTGCATAAGGCAGTTGTGTCCTTACGTGATCCATAAGATCGCATCCTGATGCAATTGCACTTAGAATTGTTGTATCCGAAATTGGCGAGCAGTGATCTCCGAAAACGGCGCCTGCCAAAACTGAGCTTATAACTCCATGAAGAATAAGCGTACTATCATAAGATCCGTAATTATTTAATACACTGACTGAATGTGCAAGGGGAATAACAATGGGCATCATAATAGCCATTGTGCCCCAGCTTGTACCCGTTGAGAAACTTGTTAATGCACAGGCAAGAAAAACTATAACCGGTAAATACCTTGGATTAATTGCTTCAGAGATCATTCCAACAATGTAATCTGTTGTTTTCATCTCTTTGGTTATTGCACCAATTGACCATGCAAGTGTTAAAATTATTAATGCGAGAAACATTGAGCGGACACCGTTAAACCATGCTTCAACAGTTTCATTCAGGTTTAATATCTTTTGAGAAATAATCATTATTGCTGCAACAATGCAGGAAGAAAAACCCGACCATAATAATGCCAGGTAAGAATTTGAATTCCCGATGATCTCGCGGATACCATAATTTGTTATTCCCTGTTCCTGAAGAGAATTAATCCCGGTAAAAACTAAACCGATAATTGTTCCTGCAATAAAAACCAAAAGCGGAATAACACCATTATACCATCTTGCTTTTGTACTTTCACCAAGAACATCATTAGCATCTTCCAGGTTTTTTATTTGGATTCCATCCCTGCTTACCTTACCTGTTGTTACAGCTCTTCTTTCAGCTTTCAGCATTGGTCCAAAATCCCGCTCAAAGTATGAGACCATAAAAACAAAAATGAGCATTGCTATAGGATAAAACCTGTATGGAATTGTCTGTAGAAAAATACTGTAAGCATTTTCAGTTGAGCTTATTGCATTCAATCCATCCTGTATCAATCCTATTTCAAATCCAATCCAGCTGCTTACGATAAATATACTTGCAACAGGGGCTGCAGTGGCATCCACAATAAATGAAAGTTTCTCGCGGGAAATTCTCATCTTGTCGGTTACAGGTCTCATTAAATTTCCAACTATCAGGCAGTTAGCATAGTCATCAAAGAAAATAATTAAGCCTGAAAGCCAGGTGGCAATTAGTCCTGATTTTCTTTTCTTTGCAAACCTGATCATTAAATTTGCTATTCCTCTTGTTCCGCCGCTTTTTGAAATTAACCCGATGAGTCCGCCAAACAAAAAAGTAAAAACAACAATCTGTATATGAGAATAATCGGAAAGAGCATTTATTATGTACGTATCTATTAACCTGAGTATACCTACGAAAGGGTTATAATCATATATAAAAACTGCACCGATATAAACTCCAACCATTAATGAAATTATAACCTGTCTGAAAATTAATGCGAGAAGTATTGCAATAAGAGGAGGAAGCAAACTTAAAATTCCCGGTACTATTCTTATTGAAGCCGAAGATTTAAACCCAATAAGATAACATTCAAAATTCCCTGTTTGATTTATTGTGAGTGTTGTATCAACTTTTCCTTTTGTAATATTCAAAGGGCGGATCATTTCATAATCATCATTAACAATATGGAGTTTTACAGTTTTTAAAGTGTCAGGCAGGTTTTCTATTTTAACTGAGAATTCTATTCCATTGAGAGCAAGTTTTGGGACTGAAATATTCTGCGCTCTTGCTGTGCATGCAATTAGAAAGAGAATGAGAATAAGAAAAATATTTTTCAAAAGTATTAAATTCGTTAGTGGATTCGTTAATGCCGAGAAATATAGTTCCAGAATTAAAAAAATCAAAAATAAAATATTATATTTTGGTACAATCTCAGAAAAAAAATTAAATGAAGAATTTACTATTGTTAATGTTTTTACTCCTTTTTTTCGGATGTGAACGAAAGCCGGGAGAAGTTACTACAGAAAAAATTAGTTCTGCTGTAATTAAAGACCTTGTTAAAGATGCAATTGATATGAATACGATTGCAAATAATAAACTTTCCAACCTTATTGATTATTCAATTCCTGAATCAAAGAATTATAATTCTGTAATAGTTGACAGCATAATTGCAAATAATAAGACCTATTATTATGTGCTTCTTGAAAATCCGAATCCGACTTGTAACAGGTTTGCTGTTTATGATTCCCTGCTTACCCCTGTTCTTAAAGATGAATCGTTAAATGGAAATTTATCACTGGAAAAAATTAAATCAGGAAGTAAGGATTTTATTAAAGTAGATGAAGCATACTTATCGAAGGATACTCTTTTATTGAACAGGCTATCCCTTTACTCATCAAACCCATCCGGTTTTTCTATGGTTTTCAGAATTTATACAAAGCTTGCCAAACCAGATATTGAATATTTTCAGGATGTTGTTGAGCTGTCTGATACATTAATCCGCACTAAAATAAGCAGTTCAAAAAAATCGGAAATAAATAATAAGGAGGATTATTTTATTTTTATTCCGGCAACAAATGTTTACATATCAAATGATAATTTATTTGATGAGTTTATTAAAAAGGAAGTCGGAAGCTTTAACTACAACCCAGTTAAAAAAGAATTAACCGATTCAACAAAAAAATAATGTACAAACTTTTAATTTTTTTGAAGAAGACAGACAATAAAGAAATTATTAATCTCTTTAATGATTATACATTAAAATATCTCTCCGAAATTGTTGGAACTGAAGTTAGAGCAGCAGATGTTGAAAGTAATCTTTTAACAGAAACTAAATACATGAAATTCTGCGAAGCGGATATTCCCTCTAAAGATGAATGGGATAATAAAATGAATTCTGAAACAGGTAAAGAATTAAATAAACATCTTATGGACTTCCACCAGTTTGTAGATTTAATTTTTGTTAATTACAGGGATAAATAATGAATTTGTATTTAATCAGGCATGGAGATGCTGAGCCGGTTTCTGCAATTAAACCTGATAATAAAAGAGAATTAACTTCTAAAGGAAAAGAGACAATAAGGAAAGCAGCTGAAGGATGGAAGAAAATAATTAAATCATTTGATGTAATTGCATCCTCACCATTTATTCGTGCTGTACAAACTGCTGAAATTATAGCAGCGGTTTATAATCATAAAGATAAAATTATCACTGATAAAAAAATTACAAGCGGCAGCAGGTTTGAAGACTTAACAGATTTTATAAAATCTTTTGATGAAGATGATATTGCAATTGTCGGGCATGAACCCGATATGTCGAAACATCTTTCATCATTTGTTTCATCTTCCGGAATGTATGCAGAATTTAAAAAGGGCTGCCTGGCAAAAATTAAATTTGAGGGAAAGATTAGAGCCGGAAGCGGGACACTGGAGTATTTAATCCCTTTAGACCTGTTTAAATAAAAAAAACCGGGAAACCGCTTACATGAGGTTGTACTTACCGCTGCTTCCTTCCGGATCTGACGGGATTAGGCACTAACTCATCAAACGGCTCCCGATTTTTTAATGTGAATATATAAATACTCACGGCTATTATAAGGGGTGGTAAAATCTTAAATAATATTCAATATAGCAAGAAAATTCTTTTAATAAATTTTCCCCGGTCTTATGCAATTATTCAATAACAAAAATCTTTAACGAAAATATTTTAAAACGATTTTCAATATATTATTGCTTATAACCTTATCTTCTTTTAACTTTTTAAGGCTAAAAGTGGAACATCAGAGCTTTAATTCAAACTTAAAATATTGAGGAGTAATTTGATGGCAGATCAAAAATTATCCGGCGAAGTTTTTTATCCAACGGATGCAGTTAAAAATCATGCTAATGCAAAATGCGATGAGCTTTACCAATTCGCCGCTAAAGACAGGTATGCTTTCTGGGCAAAAGAAGCTGAGAATCTACATTGGTTTAAAAAGTGGGATAAAGTAATTGATGATTCAAATAAACCTTTTTTCAAATGGTTTACAGGCGGAAAAACTAATATCGCCTACAATTGTTTAGATGTTCATGTAAAAACTTTCAGGCGTAATAAGCTTGCTTTTATCTGGGAGGGTGAAAACGGAGATTTTAAAGCTTTATCTTATTTTGCTTTAAGAAGAGAAACATGCAAGTTCGCAAATATCTTAAAAAGTCTTGGAGTTCAAAAAGGAGACCGTGTAACTATTTATATGGGAAGAGTTCCCGAGATTATTATTGCAATGCTTGCCTGTGCAAGAATTGGAGCCGTTCATTCAGTGGTTTACGGAGGATTTTCTGTTGAAGCTTTACACGAAAGACTTGAAGACAGCCAGTCAAAAGTATTAATTGTTGCAGATGGAGCTTTCCAGCGCGGTAAAATTGTTGAACTGAAAAAAATTGCAGATGAAGCTTTGCAGAGAGCAGCCACAGTTCAAAGTGTTGTGGTTGTTAAACGTACCGGTCACCAGATTACTATGGAACAGGGACGTGATATGTGGTACCATGAATTAATGGCTCTGCCAATAGCAAATAATTCCTGTTCTGTTGAAGAGACTGATGCCGAAGATCCTTTATTTCTGCTCTACACATCCGGAACAACCGGAAAGCCTAAAGCAATACTTCATACTCACGGCGGATACATGGTTGGAACATATTCAACACTAAAATATGTATTCGATATTCATGAAGATGACAGGTTCTGGTGCGCTGCTGATCCGGGCTGGATTACCGGACACAGCTACATTGTTTATGGTCCACTGTTAAATGGCGCTACATCTTTTATGTATGAAGGCGCTCCATCATATCCATTTCCAAACCGCTGGTGGTCTATGATTGAAAAGTATGGAATAAATATTCTTTACACTGCGCCGACAGCTATCAGGGGATTTATGCGTTATGGCGATGCCTGGCCAAACCGTCATGATCTTTCTTCACTTCGTTTGCTCGGTAGTGTGGGAGAGCCAATTAATCCTGAAGCATGGAGATGGTATCACAAAGTTATTGGAAAAGAAAAATGCCCGATAATGGATACCTGGTGGCAGACAGAAACCGGAATGTTTATGATAACTCCTATGCCCTGTACCCCTTTAAAACCCGGTTCAGGTACAAAACCATTTCCCGGAATTGAAGCTGATATTGTTGATGAGCAAGGAAATTCTGTTAAACCTAATGATGAAGGTTTTTTAGTTATTAAAACTCCCTGGCCTGCAATGGTAAGAACAATTTATAATGATCCTGACAGATATGTAAATCAATACTGGAGTAAATACCCGGGAATGTATATGACGGGGGATTCTGCACGAAAGGATGAAGATGGTTACTTCTGGGTAATCGGCAGAGTTGATGATGTAATAAAAGTTTCAGGATACCGCCTTGGAACTGCAGAAATTGAGAGTGCACTTGTCAGTCATCATGCTGTTGCAGAAGCTGCTGCAATTGGATTGCCTCATGATGTTAAAGGAAATGCAATATATGCATATGTAATTCTTAAAGCTGGAGTAACAAAAACGGATACACTGGTTGAGGAATTAAGGCAGCACGTTGGGCATGAGGTTGGTCCGATTGCAAAACCTGAACATATTGATATTGTTGATTCTTTGCCCAAAACAAGAAGTGGAAAGATTATGAGAAGAGTTCTTAAAGCAAAAGCACTTGGTCAGGATCCCGGAAATCTATCTACACTTGAGGAATAATATTTAATTTTTGTTCCGTTGAAATTTCATCAACAGAGTTTTAAAAAAGCATTGGATTTTAATGCCCTGCCCTTATATTTACGACTTGTTTATTCATTTATAGAAAAGCTCGTAAAATTTTATGATTCTTTCCCGGAGAGCTTTAGCTCTTTTATTTATCCTGATAGTTACCCAAAATAATTTTTCCCAGGAGTATGGTAAACTAAGGGGATTTGTTACAGATTCAACAAGTGGAGAAGCATTACCATTTGGAAATGCATTTATAGAAAGTCTTGTTACAGGTGCATCTACTAATGAAAGGGGGATATACCTCATAAATAGTATTCCTGCTAATAAAGAATACGAGGTTACTTTTTCTTATGTGGGATACAAAACAAAAAAAATAAATGTCTTTATCAAACCAAATGAAATTGTTCAGCTTGATGTAAAACTCGTACAGCTGGGAATTGAATTACAGCCTATTGTGAAAATTGGCGAGAAGAATATTGAAAAAAATTCTACAGATATAAGTATCGAACGGATTACAATTCAAAAATTAGAAATTCTACCAAAAGGGGTTGAGACAGATATTTTCAGATCATTACAATATCTTCCGGGTGTTTATTCAACGGGCGATGTTTCAGCAAGATATTATGTTAGGGGAAGTTCAAGCGATCAGAATCTTGTTCTTTTAAATGGAGTTACTGTTTATAATCCGTTTCATTCCTTAGGACTTTTCAGTGTTATTGATCCTGATTTAATTAACAGCATTGAATTCCACAAAGGAGGTTTCCCTTCAGAATATTCAGGAAGATTATCATCTGTTATGGATATAATTTCAAAGGATGGGAACAAGGAAAGATTTGGATTTACAGGCGCTGCAAGTTTATTAACAGCAAAAGGCTTGCTTGAGGGTCCGCTTCCCCACGGTTCTTTTCTGCTAACTTTCAGAAAGAGTCATTCAAATAATATCCTCAAAAAATTTCTAAATGATCAGATCATCCCGATTAATTTTTATGATACATTTTTCAAGCTTAATTACTCAAGCAAGGAACTTTTTAATAATGCTAAGTTTTCTTTATTCGGTTTCTTTAGCGGCGATAAACTTGATTATAAAGAACCGGGCAGAGAAAATTTTAACTGGGATAATAATTTAGTTGGCTTTGAATGGCTTCAGCTTTATGATGCTCCTCTTTTTTCAAGACTTGGAATCTCAGTGAGCAAATTTGAGGGAGAAATAATTCCAAATGAAAGTAATGTTAAAGCAAAAAAAAATGTTTTGAATGACTTTACTCTAAGCTTTGACATAAATGTAGTTTCAGATAATAAAGATGAAATGAATTTTGGATTTTTATTTAAAGCTATTAAAACAAATTTATTCCAGGAAAATTTAATCGGTGTACAATCTGATTTCGAAAAATTTGGCGGAAGTATTAGTCTTTACAGCAAATATAAATTACTCAGGTTTGAAAAATTAGGTATAGACTTCGGAACAAGATTTAATGTATTTGGATTAAATCAAAACAGCAGTGCTTCGTTTGAACCACGATTAGGATTAACATATGTGTTGATTCCCCGGATTAAATTTAAAGGTGCATGGGGAATTTATTTACAGGAATTAACTGCAGTGTCAGATGAAAATGAAATAATTTCTTTATTTGAACCCTGGATAATTATTCCGGATGATTTAAAATCTTCTTCAGCAATCCACTACGTTGGAGGAGTTGATCTGGATTTTACTGATGAGCTAACTTTGTCAGTTGAAGGTTACTACAAAACCATTCACAATCTTCCAATAATTAATAATAAAAAATTTTCTGCGAGTGATCCTGATTTAATTTCAGGTTCAGGTGAATCATACGGCTGGGAGTTCATGCTGAATTTCAACCAGGAGCCTTTTTCTGTTACTGCTTCTTATGCACTAAGCTGGGCGTATAAATCACTCAATGGATATTTATATTATCCAAAGTACGATACGAGAAATTCAGGTTCATTATCAGCATCCTATAATTTTGGAAATGGATGGGTATTTAGTTCTGTATGGTCCTATTCATCAGGATTACCTTTTACTGAAATTAATGGGTTCTATGATAAATTTTATATTAATAATATTCACAACTCTGTTGAAATGCCCGGAGAGTTTCTGCCATTTACAATATTGGGTGATCCTAATCTTGGAAGACTTCCGGATTACCACAGGCTTGATTGCGGAATTACTAAAAAGCAAAAATTATTTATGACAAATTTTGAGCTTAGCTTGAACGCGATAAATATTTATGACAGAAAAAATATTTTTTATTTTGAAAGAAATACCGGGAAAAGAGTTAACATGCTTCCCTTCCTGATCAGCGGAACAATAAAAATTGATTTATGAAAATAATATTCAGATTTATTTTAATCTTATATACCGGTTTATTCTTTGCTACCTGCAGTGAAGATTTTAATCCCTTTAAAGAAGCCGACACAAAATATATTTTGAACTGCATTTTAAGAAGCGATACAACTTACCAGACGGTGTACCTTTCAAAAAGTTATTTTGCAAACAGCCAGTATGAAAATGAAATTGATCCCTCAATAACAGGTGCAGATGTTAGAGTGTGGTATAATGATTCAGTTTACCTTTTCCGGGATACATCTGTTGCAAGAACAGATACTTTATATAGTTCGGATTTTAAATTTTATTATTCGGACAGATTTAAAGTAGCTAAGAATAAACCCGTAGAAATTGAAGTATTATTATCAAACGGGAAACGATTAAGATCTCAGTCAGTAACTCCGGATGAAATTGAATATTCTGAAAGTGAAGTGCTCGTTCCATCTTTAACACAGGATTATATTAGAATCAACTGGAAAAATAAAAATGATGGGACATTCTATTCTTATAAACTTTCTATGAAATACAGCAGGAATGTGAACGGAGTTGTTGAAAGATTTACGAAAGAACTTCCGATAAATTATGTAATGGAAAATGGTTCAAAAAAAGCTGTATATCCTGAGCCAACAACAAAACCATTTGCAATTTACCAGCTTTCAGCAATTACAGAATCACTACATGAAATTTCAAATGGATCTGAAATAAAAAGTAATTACGCAGTAAATGAAGGACTTGTTTTTGAATTATTCGCATACGATAAAAATGTTTCAAAATATATTTCATCAACAAGCCATGCATTTGATAATCTTACCATAAGAGTAAACGAACTCGACTTTACAAATATTGAGGGAGGACTGGGAATTTTCGGATCCTTTATGAATAAAAATTATAATGCACTCAGGTTCCAGAGAAGCTATATTGAATCTTTTGGCTATCATTTTATTCAGAATTAAAATTATGACGATGAATATTTCTTCAATAAATAAAAAAATATTTTTCTTACCATTATACATTTTCATTTGTTTATTACTTCTTTTAAGCAGTTGTACAAAAGAAGTTTCAAGAAGTCCGGTTGAACCTTCTCCATTCAATGGAGGTATTACAGTAAACTCAATTCCGCCAGGCTTAACAATATTTTTAAATGGCAGGAATACCGGCAGAATTACACCGGACAGTGTTACTTATCTGGAATCAGGTAATTATGAAATTAAACTGAAAAAAAAATATTATAGAGACACCAGCATAACTATAACACTTTCTGAAGATGAGAAGAAAAATGTTTTAATTGACTACACATCTAATCCTTTAATGTTCGGAAGGATTAGTATTTTTTCAACGCCGCCGGGAGCTGAAATTTTTATTAATGATTCTGCAACAACAAATATCACTCCGGATACTTTAACAAATATACTGCCGGGTGAATATGTAATCAGATTAAAATTAATTAACCACAGGGATTTAGTTTTTACTGCAATCTCTGAAAGTAATAAGATGAATGTTTATGGTGAAACTTTAAAAGATACATCTGAATGGATAGACTACCAGGTTTTTAATTCTGGCATTCAATCAAACTTACTTTCTTTTATCACGGTTGATAATAACAATAACAAATGGATTGGAACTTTTGACAAAGGATTAATTAAATACGATGAAATTTCATTTATAAATTATAACACTACAAATTCCGGTATTCCAAGTAACCTGATAAATTCAATTGCAGCTTCACCATCGGGTGAGATTTGGGTTGCTACTAATACCGGAGCTGGAAAATTTGATGGTTCAACATGGGAGATTTATAACTCTCATAATTCCGGTTTAACTTCTGATATAATAAACTCAATTGAATTTGATAATAATGGAATAGCCTGGTTTGGCGCTTCTTCCGGTTTATTCAGATTTGATGGAACTAACTGGACCAGGTACAATGATGCCCAGATAACCTTCTGGGTTTCAGATACAAAAATTGTTTCAAATAATTTCATCTGGGTTTGTACAACTGAAGGAGGTATACGATCTATTTCGAATGATTCAATTACTTACTACTTTCAATCCTACTATAACTACCCAACAAATAAAATTACTTCAGTTGATGTTGACGGAAATGGTTTCGCATGGTTTTGTCATTTAAAAGATACAACCAGGGCAGGCGGAGTAAGTTATTTTGATGGGACATCATTTACTACAATTAATGTTGGAACAATTGATAATGTCTTTAAACATATTTTTATTGACCCGCAAAACAATAAGTGGGTTTCTACTTCAGAAGGGCTGGTACAAATTAATCATCAGAACCAGGTTAAAGTTTTCACAATTCAAAATTCGTTGATTGGTTCTAACAACCCAACCTGCTCGGTATGGGATAAAAATGGTTTTTTATGGATAACCTCACAGGGTGCCGGATTGTATAAATACAAACCTTAAATAACCTGTCTTAAAAGGTTTCAATAAGAAAAATAAACTGAATAAGTAAAAAATTCTTCTGATTATTTTTTAGACATTTCAATATCAAAATAATTCATATTTAAGTACTTGCAGATTATAGGGTTACAACGGCATTACCCTGTATTTTCAATGGAATAGTTTTTGCCAAAATTAAAACGATTTGGATTCTTTTAAAAAGAAATTTGTTGTTTCATATCAAATAGCCACTATGAATATGCTCAATAAAAATCAAATAATTACTATTAGCAACTGAATTTTATTTTAAATGACTGTTCGTAAAGAAGAAAATAATTTCAAAAAAGAAATAGTTGATCTTAAGGATGCACTCCAAAAGTTATCAAACAATCACCTCTTTACCCAGGTTTATGGAAATTTGTTGAGTGATCTTTCTTCACTTCTTAACAAAGTAGAAGATTCCTATGCCGATTATAGTTTACTATCGGATGCATCATCCGATATAGTATTCCGTTGTTCAGCAAAAGGAGAAATTATTCTTCTAAGCAAATCCTGTAAAGAAATGCTTGGTTTTGAATCAGAGGAACTTATAGGCAAATCACTTTTTGAAATTTTTTCTGCAAATAAAAAGAATAATAAAATTGGTTTAAGCGATATCCTTTCTCACACAAATGAAATCTCCTCAATAACCGGAGGTATAATAAATAAAAGCGGATATGAGGTGCCTGTTGAAATTCAGGGTAAAATTGTTTCAATCCATAATGAAAAAATATTCCAGGGTATAATAAGAAATATCAGCGGGTATATTCATACCCAGATACAATTAGCTTCATCTGAAAATACTTTCAGAAAAATATGGGAAGAATCTCTTGACGGAATGAGACTAACCGATGAAAATGGAATTATCCATATGTGCAATAAATCTTTTGCTGATATGACCGGGAAAAAGAAATACGAAATTGAACAATTTCCTTTTACAGTTGTTTATGATAACATCTACAGGGATCAGCTCCTGGAAAAATATAAATCAGATTTTAAAAGCAGATCCTTCAAATCAAAATCTGAAGTTAGTTTTAAACTCTGGAATGAGAAGAATGTTGATTTTGAAATATCGAGCACCTTTATAGAAATTGAAGATAAATCTTTACTGCTCAGCATTTTCAGGGACGTAACTGACAGGAATAAATATGCTCATCTGCTGGTAAAAAAAGATCTTCTTCTACAGGGAATTTCAGAAGCGGCTAAGTCATTAATTTTTGCAAATGATGAAGACCAGGGATTTAATGATGCATTAAGAATACTTGGAACTTCGGCGGAAGTTGACAGGACTTATATTTGCAAACACCAGGTTAGCGATGAAACCGGTGAAATGTTTATGAGTCTGACTCATGAATGGAAATTCGGATCTATAGAAGCACAAATTGAAAACCCGATGCTGAAAAAACTTTCCTACTCAAGATTTTCCACTCTGGATTTTTATGAAAATCTCTCTTCAGGAAAAACACTTAAATTTTTAATTAAGGATCTCTCTCCAAATGAGCAAAAAGTTTTTGTGGATCGGAATATTAAATCAATCCTTGTTGTTCCAATAATCATTGACGGATCCTACTGGGGATTCATTGGATTTGATGACTGTACAATTGGAAGAGAATGGAATTTAAGTGAGGAATCTTTACTTGTTGCAATTGCTTCGGCAATGGGTGCTGTCATAAAAAGAAACCAGGTTCAGAATGAATTAATTCATAAAAATGAAGCTCTGGATAAAGCCGTTATAAAAGCTGAACGGGCAGATAAAGCAAAGAGTGAGTTCCTTGCATTAATGAGTCACGAAATACGTACACCAATGAATGGTGTTATTGGAATGATCGGGCTCCTCAAGGAAACTAAACTGAATAATGAACAGCAGGAATACGTTGAAACAATTAAAACAAGCGGTGACCAGCTTTTAGTTGTTATAAATGATATACTTGATTTTTCTAAAGTTGAATCAGGAAAACTTAATCTTGAAAAACGACCATTTGACTTACGGGATTGTATTGAAGAATCACTTGATCTTTTTGCTTCAAATGCTGCACAGAAGAAAATTGATCTTGCTTATCTAATAGAAAATAACACTCCGGTTACAATCAGCGGAGATGTTATAAGGCTTCGGCAGATACTCACAAACCTTTTAAGCAATGCAATTAAATTCACTGATAAAGGTGAAGTATTTATTTCTGTTTCAGCTCAGCCAATAAATAAAACAAAGCATGAAATTTTAATTTCAATTAAAGATACAGGCAAAGGAATAGATAAAGACAAACTTCAAAATCTTTTTCAGCCGTTTAATCAGCTTGATATATCTACCTTTCATGAATATGGCGGAACAGGTTTAGGACTTGTTATCAGTAAAAAGCTGGTTGAATTAATGGATGGGAAAATGTGGGTCGAGAGTGAGGCTGGCAAAGGGACAACATTTTATTTTACGATTCAAGCCGATTCGGTTTCCTCAGTTTCAAAAATTTATCTCCGCGGACAAACTGATCAGCTAAAAGATAAAAAGCTTTTAATCATTGACGATAATGAAACAAACAGAAAAATATTAACTAACCAGGTTGAAATCTGGGGTATGACATGTAAATCAACAGATGATCCGGCGATGGGTTTAAATCTTCTGAAGAACGGTGAAATTTTTGATATTGCAATTCTTGATTATAATATGCCAATTATGGATGGAATGACTCTTTCTGCGGAAATAAAAAAGATAGAAACCTGTAAAGATATGCCGATAATTATTCTGACATCATTTGGCAAACAGGAAACTTTGTCATCAGGTAATAAGGATAATGTTGCTTCTGTTTTAACAAAACCAATTAAACATTCACAACTTTTGGAACATATTATTCAGCACCTTAAAGTTCAAAAAGCGCCTGCATCTAAACCTAGTAAAGAAGTTAAAGTAAAGAAAAATCCTTTAAACATCCTCCTGGGTGAAGATAATGTTGTTAACCAAAAAGTAACAAAAAGAATTCTTGAAAAGCTCGGCTATGAAATTGATATTGCCTCAACCGGAAAAGAAGTTGTGGATGCAGCTGGAAACAGGAATTACAATCTTATAATTATGGATATTAATATGCCTGACCTGAACGGTTTTGAAGCGTCAAAATTAATCAGGCAGAAATCAAATAAAAACAACCAGCCTGTAATTATTGCTATGACTGCAAGTACTCTCCAGGAAATTAAAGATGATTTTGATGGCTCCGGTATGAATGATTTTATAGAAAAGCCGGTAAATTTTGATGAGATGAAAAAAGTTATTTCCAAATGGCAGGAACATTTTAATACCAAAGAAGAAAAAAGTAATCATAACAAAAAAGGAGTCAACTCAATGATCGATTTTGAAAAAATTACTACTCTGCACGATATTCAAAATGAGGAGGATGTTTCCTTCATCAAAGAATTAATCGATACCTATGTTGCAGAACTTCCGGGGACAATACAGGAGATTGCTTTATACGTTGAGAAAGAAGATTGCCTTAAAATAAAATTTCTTGCCCACAGGCTTAAAGGGGGCAGCTTAACAATCGGGGTTGATACAATTGCAGAGTTGACCAAAAAATTAGAAGAATCTGTCACTGACAATAAAGTAGTCGAAGAAACAAGGCTGCTAACTGTAGAATTGCTTGAATCATACGGATCAGTTATTGAAGAGTTAAAATATATTAAAGAAAGATACATTCACGTTTAATGATTATATTAGGAGCAAAAATTTAATAATCTTTAATGAGCTTTAAGGAAAAAAAGAGCAGAGCCCCGCTTAATAGAACTTTAACTCTACCTCCTTCCAAAATAAAATCTCTTAAGAAAAAACTTCTTTTTATTTCAAAGGAAGTTTCTGAAGAACAAATAAAAAATAAAGTTATTAACGCGGATGTTTTTAGTTCGCTTGATTTTTTACCTTCTGATTTTGTCGATCTCCTTTTTGTTGACCCGCCATACAACCTTTATAAAAAATTCAACTCAAGAGAATTTAAAGAGATGGAAGTTGATAATTATGAGAAATGGATTGATTCCTGGCTTTCAAAAACCATCCGGCTCCTGACAAAAAATGCATCGGTTTATATATGCGCTGATTGGAGATCATCTAATGCAGTTTACAATTGTGCAAAAAAATATTTTAATATTCAGAACAGAATTACCTGGGAAAGAGAAAAAGGAAGAGGTTCAAAAACAAACTGGAAAAATTGCACAGAGGATATCTGGTTCTGTACACTATCAGATAATTATACATTTAATCTTCAGGATGTAAAAATAAAACGTAAAGTACTTGCTCCGTATAAAATAAATGGAAAGCCTAAAGATTGGGAAGGAAATTTCCGGATAACACATCCCTCTAATATCTGGACAGATATAACAGTACCCTTCTGGTCAATGTCCGAGAATACAGATCATCCTACACAAAAACCTGAGAAGCTTCTTGCAAAAATTATTCTTGCGAGTTCAAACAAGGGAGATTTTGTTTTTGATCCCTTTGCTGGTTCCGGAACAACTTTGGTTACAGCTAAAAAACTCGGAAGAAATTTTGCCGGAATTGAAATTGATGAATACTACTGCTGTCTTGCTCAAAAAAGAATTGAGAAAACAGATGAAGATAATTCGATACAGGGATATAATGATGGAATTTTCTGGGAGAGAAATACTTTTCAAAGTCAAAAAAATAATTTAACAAAAGGCGATCCGAATTAACCGGAGTTGGTTAAATTGCTTTGGAATTCAGGGGGACATAACAATTTAGCAATAATGCAATTTGACAATTTTATTATTGTTTGCGTCAGGTCTTTTATCTAATTTTTGTACTGAAAATATTAACTTCTTATTAGAAAGGATTTATGAAAAAAACCATTGTTGCTATGCCCGGTGATGGTATCGGCAAAACAGTTTTACCAGAATCAATTAAAGTATTAAATGCAGCAGGTTTTGATGCAGATTATGTTCACGGAGATATCGGCTGGGACTTCTGGTGTAAAGAAGGAAATGCACTACCGCAAAGGACAATTGATCTTTTAGCAAAACATAAAATAGGTTTGTTCGGGGCAATTACATCCAAACCTAAAGATGCAGCTGACAAAGAACTTGACCCTTCTTTAAAGGGAAAAGGATTTTCTTACTTCTCCCCCATTGTTGGAATGAGACAACATTTTAATCTTGATATTTGTATTCGTCCTTGCATTTCATTTAAAGGTAATCCTCTTAATTTTATCCGCAAAGATGGCAAAGGTAATTATACTGAACCACTGGTTAATACTGTTATTTTCCGTCAAAACACAGAAGGATTATATGCGGGAATCGAATGGACAAATCCTCCGGAAAATGTGAGAGCAGCATTTGAAACACATCCTAAATGGAAAGCGTTTAAAAATGTTCCGAATGAAGAGCTTGCAATTTCTACAAGAATAGTTACCAAAAATGCTTCAATAAGAATTATCAGAGCCGCTTTTGAGTATGCTAAAAAATATGGATACAAAAATGTAACTATATGCGAGAAGCCGAATGTTCTCAGAGAGACTTCGGGTATGATGCTGAAAATTGCAAAAGAGATTGCAAAAGAATATCCCGCTATAGCACTTTGGGATACAAATATTGATGCACAAATGATGTGGCTTACTAAAAACCCTGAAGACTATGGAGTAATTGTTGCGGAAAATATGTTTGGGGACATTATCTCCGATGGTTTTGCAGGATTGGTTGGAGGACTTGGTTTTGCATGCAGTGCCAATATTGGTGAAGAAGTTTCTGTTTTTGAACCCACTCACGGAAGCGCACCTAAATACCAGGAATTAAATCCATCAATAGTAAATCCTATTGCAATGATAATGAGTGCTTGTATGATGCTCGATCATATTGGTGAGACCGGAAAAGCAGAAAGAATTAAAAATGCCATTGCAAAAGTTGTTGAAGAAGGCAAAATTAAAACTTACGATATGATGAAACTTAAAGGCGGATCAGACGTATTTAAAAACGGAGCTTGCACTACCCAGCAAATGACGAATGAGATAATTAAAAACATTGCCTGATTGTTAAATTGCTTTTTGAGAGTGAAAATGGAAGATAAAAAATTCCTTAAGTTAAATGATATTGAAGCATATAGAATCGCATTAAAATCAAGTAATTGTGTTTGGGACTTGGTTATCAAATGGGAATATTTTGCTAAAGATACCGTGGGGAAGCAATTTGTAAAAGCGGTTGACTCAATCTCAGCAAATATTGCAGAAGGATTTGGAAGGTATTCTAAAAAAGATAAAATAAAATTCTACAGATATAGTTTTGGTTCATTATATGAGTCATTAGATTGGAATGAAAAATCTCACATTAGAAAATTAATCAATCAAGAAGAATATTCATTAATTTTCTCAGAACTTATAAAACTTCCTAAAATAATTAATAGTTTAATACAGTTTAGATAAGAAATTACGAGTGTGAGTTTAAACAATTTAACAGTTTAACAATTTGGCAATTTAATGTTATGAACGGAATAGAATTAATTTTAATTGCTTTAATACTTTATTTAATTGCTTTTAAATTTTACGGAACTTTCCTTTCGAAGAAACTCGATGTAAGTAATGATAAAGAAACTCCATCTCATACAATGTATGACGGAGTTGATTACTGCCCTGCAAAATCTCCTGTTTTACTTGGTCATCACTTCGCATCAATTGCAGGTGCAGGTCCAATTGTTGGTCCGGTAATAGCTGCTGGTTTCGGTTGGATTCCTGTTTACTTATGGGTTGTGGTTGGAGCAATTTTTCTTGGCGGAGTTCACGATTACACAAGTATAATTGCTTCAGTCCGGCATCAAAGTAAATCAATAGGTTATATTATTGAATCATACATAGGATTAAGCGGTAAAAAACTTTTTTTACTTTTTGCCTGGGGAACAATGATATTAGTAATAGCGGTCTTTACCATAATTATATCCGATACATTCACTCACATTCCAAGCGCTGCAACTTCTTCAATGTTATTTATGTTGTTAGCTGTTCTCTTTGGCGTTGCTATTTACAGAATGAAGGTTCCGTTATGGATTGCAACTGTAGTTGGAGTTATTCTTTTATTCCTATGCATTCCTGCAGGAGATTTATTTCCAATTCACCTTAGCACTTTGTGGTGGCAGATAATTTTATTTGCTTACATTTTTATTGCATCAGTAACTCCGGTTTGGATTTTACTTCAACCGAGAGATTATCTTAATTCATTTTTCCTTTATGCTTTAATGGGTGGCGGATTGATTGGAGTTTTCTTTACAGCCCCTACAATAAATATTCCGGCAATCTCAACTTTTTCATTAGAAAAAGTTGGATATCTCTTTCCTGCTTTATTTGTAACGGTTGCCTGCGGGGCAATTAGTGGTTTCCATTCCATTGTAGGAAGCGGAACAACTTCAAAGCAACTCAACAAAGAAACTGATGGAAAGATTGTCGGTTATGGCGGAATGCTCATCGAGGGAATGCTTGCAATTCTTTCTCTCATTGCTGTTGCTTCAATGGTTAACAGTGAGTTTATTAATATTTTAACGACTAAAGGTCCTGTAACTGCTTTTTCAATTGGAGTAGCAAGATTTATAAGCAGCATCCCGGTAATAAATATTCCGGTAGCAAGTGCACAAACTTTTACAGCACTTGCTGTTTCTGCTTTTGCACTAACATCGCTGGATACAGCCACAAGATTAGGACGTTATATGTTCCAGGAATTTTTTGAAAGCAGCCTGATTGATAATAAAATTTCAAAAGAAAAATCAGTATTGGTCTCGAACAGATATTTCTCAACTGCAATAACTGTATTAGTAGGAGCTGCATTAACTTTAAGCGGAAGTTCAATGTCTATCTGGCCGGTTTTTGGAAGTGCAAACCAGATGCTTGCTGCACTTGCACTTTTAGCATTAACCGTTTGGATTGCAAATCTTAAAAAGAATTTTCTATTCACATTAATCCCGATGATTTTTATGTTTTCTGTTACTCTCACTGCGCTTGGAACATTAATTTATACAAACTTCATTATTAGTAACTATATACTTTCAATAATTTCAGTACTATTATTCTCTTTAGCTATTATGCTTGGAATAAAAGCCTATGCAATTTTAATAAGTGGCAATGGTAAAAAATTGAGTAAAAAAATAGCCTAAAAAAATTAAAAGTCATTTTGGGCAAAACGAAGAATCTTATCTTTTAATTTAGGATTATTAATAACAATAAATATAATCCAGAGTGATAATAATAATTTGGAGAAATTCATGCGAGAAAAAGTTTTATCAATATGGCCTGAAATAAACTGGATACAGAAAGAAGAATTAAAAAACAAAGTTCTGGATTGCTGGGTTTATGCAATTGAGAATTCTGTTCTCTCAACTGAAGATCTCCAGGTAATTCCTTTTAGTTTATTGATAAAGGATTGTAAAATTTCTTTTATGAATCACAAGCGGACTGCAGTTCAGCTTTCAGTTGATATAGCAAAAAGGATGAAAGATAATTTCAGAGATGAAATAAAAATCAATATGGACTTTCTTATTGCAGGAGCTATTCTAATAGATGTTGGAAAATTAATTGAATATGATAAAGTTGATGGAAAGCTGACAACCAGTAAAACGGGACAATTATTACGTCATCCATTCAGTGGTGTAGCAATTGCCGATCGTTTTGGTTTACCGCCGGAAGTTCAGCACATAATTGCGTATCATGCCAAAGAAGGTGACCTTGCTAAAAGAAGCGTAGAGGCTATCATAGTTCATCACGCAGATTTTGTTTCATTTGATCCGTTTAAAGTGTGAATTGAAAGTGATATAGTTGACTTAACAGAAAGTTTAAATCACATTTTTGCAATGTTAACAAACTTGATTAAAAAATTTTCAAAGTAAATTAATTGACTCTATTGGTTTTTGGTCTTTCGTTTCTCATCTATCAAGGAAAATTATGCCACAAACATTAATCGAAAAAATAGCACAGAAATTTGCAGTTGGTTTAGATAAAAACCATGAAGTACATGCCGGTGACTATCTCTCAATCAAACCTGCTTATGTAATGACGCATGATAATACCGGTGCTGTCATACCAAAATTTAAATCAATTGGAGCAACAAAACTTTTTAATCCGAGACAAATAGTTCACACTCTGGATCATGATATCCAAAATAAAAGTGAAAAGAATTTAGAGAAGTATAAAAAGATTGAACAGTTCTCTAAATCAATGGGCGCTGATTTTTATCCAGCCGGACGAGGAATCGGGCACCAGATTATGTGTGAAGAAGGTTATGCCTGGCCGGGAACGATGGCTGTCGCTTCAGATTCACATTCAAATATGTATGGCGGGCTTGGATGTCTTGGTACCCCTGTGGTAAGAACAGACGCTGCGGCTTTATGGGCAACTGGAAGAACCTGGTGGCAGGTTCCTCCAATTGCAAAAGTTGAATTGAAAGGAAAACTTCAGCCGGGAGTTACCGGCAAAGATGTTATTATCGCTTTATGCGGATATTTCAACAATGATGAAGTCCTTAATCACGCAATTGAATTTGCCTGCCTGCCGGACAGGCAGGTTGGCGATGGTGTTAATCATCTTACAATTGAAGAGAGATTAGCTATTGCAAATATGACTACTGAATGGGGTGCGCTTGCTGGAGTATTTCCAATTGATGAAACAACAATAAAATGGTTAAGACAAAGGGCAGATTACATTTCCAAAAGAGGTTTGGAAGGAGTTTTTTCTGATAAGGACGGAAACGGAATTCATCCGAGAATAAATCATAAACGAATTGATGAGCTTGAAAAAAATAATTTGGAAGCAGATGAAAATGCTTTTTATGCAAAAGAATTATCAATAGATTTAACAACTATAGAACCATATGTTTCTGGTCCTAATACGGTAAAAACCATGACATCAGTTTCAGATTTGAAACAGAAAGAAGTAAAAATTCAAAAAGCATATCTTGTATCCTGCGTGAACAGTCGTCTCGATGATATTAAAGAAGCTGCTTCAATGGTTAAAGGAAAGAAGATTGCTGACAGAGTAAAATTTTATGTTGCTGCTGCTTCAAGTGAAGTGCAGTACGAAAGTGAGAAAGCAGGTTACTGGCAGGCACTTTTAGATGCAGGTGCAATCCCGCTTCCAGCTGGATGCGGACCTTGCATAGGACTTGGAACTGGCTTGCTTGAAGACGGTGAAGTAGGAATCTCTGCAACAAATAGAAACTTCAAAGGAAGAATGGGATCTCCAAAAGCATTTGCTTATTTGGCTTCACCCGCTGTTGTTGCCGCATCAGCAGTTGCAGGAAAAATTGACTACCCTTGGATAGGAAAATCCTCAAAAGTTAAGGGTGAAATAAAAGTTAATACAAAACCTTCCGGAAGTAAATCATCAGTAAAAATAATTCATGACTTCCCTATTCATATTGAAGGAGAAATAATTTTTTGTCACCAAGATAATCTCAACACTGATGGAATTTTTCCCGGCAAATACACTTACATTGATGATTTTACGCCACTGCAGCAGGCAGAAGTTGTTATGGAAAACTACGACCCTGAGTTTGTAAAGATCGCAAAGAAAGGTGATATACTTGTAAGCGGTTTTAACTTTGGGACAGGTTCTTCCCGTGAGCAGGCAGCGACAGCGTTAAAGTATAAAGGAATTCAATTAGTAATTGCCGGCTCGTTTAATGAAACTTATAAACGTAATGCACTAAACAATGGTTATCTGTTGATTGAATGTGCACAACTTGTAAATGATTTAAAAGTAAAGTTCGACAAAGATAAGCTCACTGTTAAGACCGGAATGAACGTAAAATTAGATTTTGCTAATTCATTAATAATAACAGACATGAAAACCTATCCGATAGATCCGGTTGGAGAAGCAGCGCAGGAGTTAATAGTTGTGGGAGGGTTGGAGGAATGGGTGAAGAGGAATTTGTAAAAGAATGGTCATTGCGAATCCCGATTTATCGGGATGAAGCAATCTATTAAAGAAGCAATCTCTTAAATATATTAGATTGCTTCGCTTCGCTCGCAAAGATGAAATTTAAAAGGTAAATAAATGAATAAATCTATATCAAGTACCATTTCAGAATTTGCAGTAAATCTTAAGTACAAAGATTTACCAAAAGAAGTTATTCATGAAGTTAAAAGATATCTATATGATTCTGTTGGGTGTGCCTTCGGTGCTTACAATACAAAGGATGTAAAAATTCTCCGGGATATTTATAAAGATATGGGTGGGAACAAAGAAGCAACACTTTTTGCTTTTGGAGATAAGATCCCCGCTGTTAATGCAACTCTTGTTAACTCATTAATGATACGTGCACTCGATTTTAATGATATCTATTGGAAGGAAGATCCTTCTCATCCATCAGATATAATTCCAGCTGCTTTATCAACAGCGGAAATGGTGGATGCATCAATGAAAGATGTGATCGTTGCAATAGTTCTTGCTTATGAATTTGAACAGCGGCTTTGCGAGTTTGCTACTCCAGGAATACGTGAGCGTAAATGGCATCATGCAACATTGACGCAATTTGTTTCTCCGATTGTTGCAGGAAAAATTTTAAAGTTAAATGCTGATCAGATGGTTAATGCAATTGGAATAAGCGGAAGCCACAGCCATACAATCGGATGCCCAACTGCTGGAAAACTTACAATGATGAAAAATACTGTTGATCCGATGGCAGTTCAGGCTGGAGTTTTTGCGGCTTTAATGGCAAAGAAAGGTTACACAGGAACTGAAGCAGTATTTGAAGGGAAGGAAGGTTTTATGGATTGCTTCTTCGGATGGGATGTGAAAGAACAGAAAGAAAAACCTGTGCAAATGCAGGGAAGAGAATCTCTTGCAACCTGGAGCTGGGATTTAAATAAACTTATTGGCGGTCTTGGTGAATCTTACAAAATTTTAGAATGTGGTATGAAAGCATTTCCAACCGAAGCATTAACACATACTCACATTTCGGCAACACTTAAAGTTGTTACAAAAAATAATATCACTTATGATCAGATTGATTCGGTTACGATAACTACAATTGCAAGAGCATGCGATATTCTTTTCGATCCACATAAGTACAGACCCGAATCAAGGGAAACTGCTGATCATTCTCTCCCCTACTGTATTGCTGCTGCTTTGGTTGATCACAAAATTACCACTCAATCTTTTTCAGATAAGAAAATGAAAGACTCAAGAATCTGGGAAGTGATTGATAAAATTCATGGTGTTGCATCTCAGGAATTTGAAAAGATGTTTCCTGCAAAACAGCCAAGCAAAGTAGTTATCAAAACAAAAGATGGAAGGGAATTTTCTGAGTACCTTGAATATCCGAAAGGTGATCCGAGAGAACCGATGACAATGGAAGATCTTGATAATAAGTTTAATGCTTTATCTGAGAAATTAATCTCTGCTGACAAGAGAAAGAAAACCAAAGAAGCAATTTTTAATTCAGAAAAACTTTCAGCAAAAGAGTTTATGAAGAGAATGGTTGTTTAACAGATTATCATTACGAGTCCCGATATATCGGGACAAAGCAATCACTAACTTAAATATAGATTGCTTCTCCGCCTTCGGCGGATCGCAATGACATATAAAGAGGAAATTATATGATAAAAAAATTACAGAAATCATCAGCCGGTAAACGTGGAGAATCTGTCAGATCAGATTGTTACTTTGAAATTGAGATGAAACCTTCGGGAGGCATAAAACTTAATCTTAAAAGTAAAGTTGAATCAATGTATGGAGAATCAATAAAAGAAATGATTCTCGATATGTGTAAACTCTTTGGCTTGAAGGATGCTAAAATATTGGTGGAAGATAGCGGGGCACTTCCCTTTACTTTAGCTGCAAGATTTGAACTCGCTGTGAAAAGACTTTATCCTGAAAATAAAAAAGAATTTCTCCTCCCTTTAAACAGAAAAAATCTTTACGCGACAAAAAAGGATCATCTCAGAAGAAGCAGACTTTATCTTCCGGGTAATGAACCAAAGTTTTTTGTGAATGCCGGACTGCATAAACCTGATGGAATAATTCTCGATCTCGAAGATAGCGTTGCCCCATCTGAAAAAGATGCTGCACAATTATTAGTAAGAAATGCTTTACGAACTGTTGATTTTTATGGTTGTGAAAGAATGGTTCGTATCAATCAATTGCAAAAAGGGTTGGATGATTTGAAGTTTATTGTCCCTCATAATGTTCATGTCATTCTAATTCCAAAATGTGAATCAGCTAATCAGGTGAAGAGTGTAGAAAAAGAAGTAGAGAGATTAAAAAAACTGCATAAAATAAAGAATGAAATTTATTTTATGCCGATCATTGAAAGTGCACTTGGAGTAATTAAAGCTTTTGAGATTGCTTCAGCTTCAAAAAATAATTGTGCACTTACAATCGGTCTTGAAGATTACACTGCCGACATCGGAACCCAAAGAACAAACGAAGGAAAAGAAAGTTTTCTTGCAAGACAAATGATTGTGAATGCAGCAAAAGCAGTAGGTATCCAGGCTATAGATTCTGTCTTCTCAGATGTTTCCGATATGGAAGCATTGCGGCAAAGTGTAATCGTGGCAAAATCGTTAGGCTTTGAAGGAAAGGGCTGCATCCATCCAAGACAAATACAAGTTGTACATGATTCCTTTGCACCAACAACTGAAGAAATTGAAAAAGCAAAGAAGATTGTTGACGCATTTGAAGATGCTGAAAAGAAAGGACTTGGAGTTGTTTCTCTCGGAAGTAAAATGATTGATCCGCCGGTAGTAAAACGTGCTCAGAGAATTTTGTCATTGGTCAATGATCATTAGTCATTTATAGACATTAGGTCATTCATAGTCAGTTATTATTTTAAATACTATAAACAGGAAGTGACCACTAATGACACAATGACGGTGAATGACTTTAATTAACAAAATAATTTTGAATAATTTAATAAACTTATGAAACTCATTAAAAATGCAATTGGAAGATTAGTCCCTACAGATGTAAACGGACAACAGCAAATTCCTTTTAAAGGAGTAAACAAATACAAACCCAATGGCAATAAAGCAAAGCCTCCAATAAGAACTTGTATTGATTACCCAAAGGATGGAAATAAAGTTATAAAAAATCTTAAAGAGGCTTTAAAGAAAGCAGGACTTAAAGATGGAATGACAATTTCAACTCACCATCATTTAAGAAACGGAGATGTAGTTACAAATATTTTATTCGATACAATAAAAGAAATGGGATGTAAAAAATATTCGCTGGTTCCCATCAGCTTCTTTTCCTGTTCATTCACATTTAATAAAATATCTTGAAGATGGAACAATTCATCATATTGAAGGAAGTATGAACGGACCACTCGGTAAATTCACTTCTGAAGGAAAGATGAAAGGAATTGGAGTGCTTCGTTCTCATGGAGGAAGATACCAGGCAATTCAGGATGGTGAAGTTCATATTGATATCGCTGTAATTGCAGCTCCGACCGCAGATCCTTTTGGAAATGCCACGGGCGATCGCGGACCATCAGCAAGTGGACTTATTGGTTTTGCTCTTGCTGATTCTGAATATGCTGACAGAGTTATTGTTGTAACTGATAATTTAATTCCCTTTCCTTGCGTACCCTGGCAGATACAGGGTAACAATGTTGATTTTGTAGTTAAAGTAGATTCTCTCGGGGATGCTTCCAAAATCGTTTCAGGCACAACTGAATTAACCAAATCTCCTGATCGTTTATTAATTGCTGAATATGTTGCTCAGTTTCTAGATGAAGCGGGAATAATGAAGGACGGATTTTCATTCCAGGCAGGTGCCGGCGGAACTGCTCTTGCTTTTGCTATCTTTCTTAAAGAAAGAATGAAAGCAAAAAATATTAAAGCAAGATTTGTGAGAGGCGGTTCAACAAAATATCTTGTCCAAATGCTGGAAGAAGGTTTATCTGATTATATTCTCGATGGTCAAACTTTTGATCTTGAAGGTGTGAGATCAATGCGGGAAAATCCCAATCACGTTAACACAAGTCCTTTTACTTCCTACAATTTTCATGGTAAAGGCAATTTTGCTTCAATGGTTGATGCAGCAATTCTTGGTGCAACTGAAGTTGATGTAAACTTTAATGCAAATGTTGTAACTCATTCTGATGGATTGCTTCTTCACGGAATCGGCGGGTGGCAGAATTGTCTTTATTCCAAATGTACAATCCTTGCTATTCCTTCCTTCAGAGATCGTATTCCGGTAATAGTTGATGACGTTACAACTCTTTGCGGACCGGGAGAACTTATTGATGTTATTGCAACCGAAAGAGGTCTTTGTATTAATCCAAAAAGAAAAGATTTATTGAAAGCGATTAAAGGTTCATCAATCCCGGTTGTTGATATTAAAGAATTGAAAAAAGAAGTTGATGAAATTTGCGGCGGTGCACCGGCAAAACCAAAACTGAATAAAGATAAAGTTGTCGCAATTATTAAATGGGTTGATGGGACAGTTCTTGATTCTGTTTTTGAAGTAATAAAATAAAAAATGAAAACTAAGTATTATTGAAAAAAAAACAAATCAAATTTAGCTGACCTTTCTTTCTCCTTATTGCAAATCACACCGGTGATGTAATCATCTTGTTAATATAAAAGATATATTTAAGTTACTGCTGTACCAAATGACAATTATGTATAACTAAAAGAAAGAGGTATGTAATGCCACCAAAATTTGCAAATCGAATTGCTGCAGTTTTAGCAATAGCTTTATTCTTAGTTTTTAATTCCTTCGGTCAGGATAAAGATGTAAAAACACAAACCACACGATACCCAATTTAAACAAACCGCAACAGAACTAACCAGCAGTTTATCAAAAAAAGTTAATTTAACAGCAGATCAGTCAAAAAAAGTTACTGATGCTTTAATTGATTATCAAAAAAACATATCTAATATAGACCCGATGATGAAAGCTACTGATAGAGAAGGAAAAATTTCTGAACTGGGTAAAAGTACAGAGACAGAAATTTCCGGAATTCTTAATGATAAACAGATGACAGCTTTTAATTCTACAAAAGATGAATGGTGGAAAGAAGTTACGGGTAAGGTTCATCCTGAAAGTGTAAGACAGCAAACCAAGGAGAAGGAAAAACCTTATTAACTTTAAACGAGATTAACCCTCTCAAAACCCAAGGATGGAAGGCATATTGGAGTTCTCCTGCTTCAATATGCTTTCTTTTTTTATTCCTCAAAATCAAGATTCTTGGGACTGTAGCTATCAACTTTATTTTTCAAAATATCGGTTACAGGAACATTTTGTTCAACAATTGCAATCTTTAAATTATCAACCCAAACCTGTCCTTTCCCCTGGAGCAGAAATCCAAAGGAAATTTCATTGCTCATTGCTGGTACATCAAGAATAATTTCGACTTGTTTCCAAGTCGTACTGCCAACCAGCGGTCTGTCTCTCATATCATCAAACGCCAGTGGTTTCCCTGAAGGATCATTAACTCTCATCCATAATGCTGAAGATCCGCCAACAAATTTAGTTTTGATGTATGCACTAAGTTTTATTCTTTGGGTTCTGTAATTATTCGCTTTAAAAGTTTGCATTAATCCAACATAGCCAACCGGTTTTGATGATGTGGATTTAATATATGCTGATGAGTAACCTGAATAACTTTCGGTTAAGTCTATTCCAACTGCGTAGTCCTGCGGACTGCTTCCTACAAGAGACCATCCTGCTGGAATTCCTTTATCATTAGTTTGAGGAACCGATACGAAAGGATAATCACCTTCCTGCGAATACAAAAATGTCGAACTAAAAAGAATAAAAAATGTAATAACGATTTTACATTTCATAATTATTATTTACCTCGATAGATTAAAGCTTTAATTTATTAAGAAATACCCAAGAATCCTGCCAGTAAACCTATAATGTTTTTCTATAATTATTATGAAAATGATTTGCTATAAAGTGGTTTTCTGAAAAGATAAGTAAAAAACAGGAGAAATTTCTTCATTAAAAGTAATTACTTCTTAAGTTTTGATATCAGATCAAGTTCTATTTTCTCTTCACAATAAAATGCTTCACCGTAATTCTTACCTATTTGAAACCCATAAAATGAAGCTCTTGTTTCTATATAATGAATAAAGTTTGGTCTGCTGATAAATGTTTCCTGCCCTTTTATTTTAGGATTATGAAATTGTGAAGAATACGATCTCACAGCTTTCATCTTTATATCAAATGAATCGGAAATATCCACAATGAATGATGGTTCAAAAGTATAAGTCTGCATATAATAATAAAGATGAAGAGGGCGATAAGCTTTTTGAGAAATTCCTTTGTTAATTGTTTTTACTTGTTTCAATCCTGATTGAAACATAGCCCTTTTAACCAATTTGCTTGCATCAATATGATCAGGGTGTCTGTCATTAAAATATGGAGCAAAAATTATTTTGGGTGTATATTTTCTTATAATGGAAATAACTTTAAACATGTTTTCTTGATTGATTTGAATATTTCCGTCGGGGATAAATAAATTCTCACGCAAAGAAATTTTTAGAATAACCGAAGCCTTAGCTGCTTCCTTTTGTCTTATTTCCGGCGTTCCCCTTGTCCCAAGTTCTCCTTTAGTAAAATCTATAATCCCAACTTTAAAATTATTTTTTGTAAGTCTTGCAATAGTGCCGGCCATTGATAGTTCCGCATCATCAGGATGAGCGGCAAAAATAACAACATCAAGCTTCATTAAAAGTTAAGTATTTGTTGAAAAAAAATCTGCAAATGAACTTAATGATTTTTCCTGTTTGATTCCATAAAATTAACTCAGGCAATTATAGTCATCCGTAAGTAATTTATTTTAAATTTTACTTGCTGATTTTAAATAAATATCATTATCTTTAAAACTAATATTCCAACAATCTGAAAAGTAACAGGAGATTTAATGAGAGTAGTATTTACTGTCTCCATAATTATCATGTTTATTTCATCATTTAACTATTCACAATATTTTTGGGAACTCAAGCAATCCGGTGCATAAATAATTCAAATATTAAAAATCAATTTTGTCATTAATGGTTCAATCAAATTATGATTAGAAATAAAATTCAAGTAATTAATTATTTATTCGTTTAACAGAAGGTGTAAAATGAAAATTTTCTTTTCGTTTTTAGTTATCGTACTTTTTTCAATTAATACTTTTGCCCAATATACGTGGGAATTAAAGTTATCCGGAGGAGGAAGAGGAAATCCTATTACAATTGACCCGGTAAACAAGGATATTGTTTATTATGGCTCTTCCAGTGCCATTTTTAGAAGTATTAATCGCGGAAATACATTTACTCAATATGGCACAACTATTTCACAATCTTCAGCAGTTAAGTGTTTGCATATAAATCCAAACAGACCGAATGAAATTGTTGTTGCTGTGTATAAAGGAAGTAATTATAAAATGGTTAAATCAACAGATAATGGAGCAACGTGGATAACTACTCACGATAATCTTACATTTTCGTTTTACGGTGTACCATCAACACAAGATCCCACTCACCCTGATACACTCTACCTGATGAATGGAACTAACTTTGATCGCTCAACTGATTTTGGAAGCACATGGACAACGCTTACTTCTTCAGTGGGAGCTAATTCGGCTCCTTGTGACATTGAAGTATTTCCAGATACGAGCATTATTTTAGTTGGGGATAACGGAACGGGAATTTTCAAAAGTACAGATTACGGTTTAACCTGGGCACAGACATATAATACTACTGGTGAGATTCCAACAATCGCAGTTGATTTTAATAAACCGGGTACTGCCTGGGCAACAAAATATTCCGGAGGCGGAGGTGTAATCCGCTCAACCGACTTTGGTCAAACATGGACAACAATACAGTATAGCGGAATAAGTACCTGGGGTGTAACAATTGATCCGATGAATTCTGATTATGTCGCAACAGGAACCTGGTCCGGCAGTAATATTTATATTACCCGAAATTGGGGAACTACATGGATAACAACTACACTAACTCCAAATAATTATTCGGTTGCGATTATTGATTCAATGAATGTTTTTGCAGCACAATCCGGAGGATTTTATAAACTAAACTCACCATTCTTTACACCTGTTGAATTATCTTCATTCACAGCTATTGTTGTTGATGGTAAAGCTCATCTAGATTGGACAACTGCTTCTGAAATTAATAACCAGGGTTTTGAAATTGAAATGAGCTATGACAACCAATCCTTTGAAAAAATTGGTTTTGTTCCGGGCTTTGGTACTTCTTCTGAACAACATTCTTATTCTTATATTACTGATAAATTATTATCAGAAAAAAATTATTTCAGGTTACGTCAGGTTGATTTTGACGGAACATCTCAATACTCTGCTGTAACTGAAGTTGACGGCATTACACCATCGGAATTTTATCTTGCACAGAATCATCCTAATCCTTTCAATCCCTCAACACAAATTCAATTCTCATTACCGGTTGAATCATCGGTTAGTATAAAGTTATTTAATATGCTTGGGGAAGAAATTTCTGAAATAACAAACGGAGAATTTACTACCGGAGTTCATAATGTTAGTTTTATAGCAGAAGGATTATCGAGCGGGACTTATTTCTATCTTCTTGAAGCTAAAGGAAATAACGGTGCAGAATTTAAAGAAACTAAAAAAATGCTATTACTTAAATAAATAATTAAAAGGGGAAAACTTTAATGAAAGTAAATTTTGTTCTTATTGCTGTATTTATTTCAATCGTTGTGTATGCTTCTACAACTTTTGATGATGGAGTTATTGGAGCTACACAATTAAATGGCGAAGGTTGTGCTTGTCATGCTTTAGATCCGACTTTATCAGTCAATGTAAGAATAGAAGGACCCGATACTATTGCTTTGGGAGAAACAGGACAATACCGGATTTTCCTTTCCGGCGGCCCGGCCATTTTCGGCGGATTTAATGTGGCAGCGCGATTTAATGATTTATCGCCTGTTGATACTACTGTAATTGAAATTGCCGGTGAACTGACTCATAATTTTCCACAACCATTTCCTTCTATTAACGACACAATTTTCTGGACGTTTAACTATACTGCAACTACAGAAGGTTGGGACACAATCTATTCGGCTTCCAACAGTGTAAATGGCAATGGTACCCCTGAGGGAGATGAGTGGAATTTCGGCCCCAAATTCCCCATATTTGTTACTCCACCAGTTCCTGTTGAATTAATTTCATTTAGCGGGATACCTGAAAAGAACGGAGTTCGTTTAAATTGGAAAACATCTACCGAACTTAACAACAGCGGTTTTAAAATTGAAAGATTAGAACCATTATCTTCGCTTACTCAGGAATGGAAAACAATCGGTTTCATTGAAGGAAAAGGAACGAGCAGTTCATCACATTCTTATTCGTTTTTAGATTTACCGGAATCCAATGGGATTTATTATTATCGTTTAATGCAAATAGATTTTAATGGAACTTTTTCTTATTCAAATGTAGTTACAATTAATTTCTATCCGATTGTATTTACATTAGAACAGAATTATCCTAATCCTTTTAATCCTGAGACGAATATTTCTTTCAACATTCCTGAAGATGGACATATTAGCTTGAAAATTTATAATGTCCAGGGAGAGCTGGTTGATAAATTGTCCGATGGTTTAATTTCTGCAGGGAATCATTCTTTTAAATGGAATGCATTATCATTTTCTTCAGGAGTTTATTTCTATAAGTTTGATTTTGAAAATGAATCAGGTTTAAAATTTACTGAAGTTAAAAAGATGATACTTTCAAAATAAATTCTTTTTGCAGCATGGATATCTTCATGCCGCAATATTTATTAATTACACTCCTCTTTCATCCTATTTTTCTTCCATTTATTTTAAGGACTAAATAAAATATCCTAAGGGAATTAGTATGCGAATCATTTTTTCAATAATTGTTTCTCTTTTAGTTATGAATGGAACAATCTTTTCACAGCTTACAAAAAAAGCATTTACGAATGGCAAAATTTATACGGTAAATGAAAAACAACCGTTGGCTGAATCGGTAATCATTGAAGGCAATAAAATTATTTTTGTTGGAACAAACAAAGATGCACAGAAATATATAGATGCTTCAACTGAGATTATTGATCTTAAAGGAAAGCTAATGCTTCCCGGTTTTATAGATGACCATGTTCATTTTACAAGCGGCGGGTTTTATCTATTAGGAATTGACCTGCGCCCTGCCAAATCAACAGAAGAATTTAAAAATATTCTTAGAGATTATGTAAAAACACATGAAGGTAAATGGATAACCGGCGGGAATTGGGATCATGAACAATGGGAAGTTAAAGCGCTCCCAACAAAGGAAATGATTGATGATTTTTCTCCTAACACTCCTATTTTTGTTGAGCGTTTTGATGGACATATGGGATTAGCAAATTCTTACGCGTTAAAACTCGCCGGTGTTACAAAAGATACTGAAAGCCCAGAAGGCGGATTAATTGTTAAAGACCCTGTTACAGGTGAACCAACAGGAGTTTTAAAAGATAATGCTATGAGCTTTATCTACCAGGTGATACCACCTTCATCTGATGAAGATGTTAATAAAGCCGCATTAACTGCTCTGGATGAAACAAAAAGACTGGGAGTTACAAGTGTTCAGGATATAACTTACCCGCAGGATCTAAAAGTTTATCAAAAACTCGAACAAGATGGAAAGCTTACCTGCAGAATTTATACACGATATCCAATCGCTTTATATAAAGATTTGATTGATAAAAACATTACAGCTGGATCAGGCAGTGACAAACTGAAGCTTGGTTCACTAAAAGCGTTTGCAGATGGTTCACTTGGATCTATGACTGCCTGGTTTTTTGCACCTTATAACCAGGATACAACAACTTCCGGTTTGCCAAATGATATTGTTTTAAATGGCGACCTGGAAAAATGGGCGCTCGATGCTGATAAGCATCGTCTTCAGATTTCAACTCATGCTATTGGCGATGCCGCTAACTCATTTATGCTTGACCTTTATAAAAAAATTACAGAAAAGAATCCTGAGTGGGACAGAAGATTCAGAATAGAACATGCACAGCATGTAAGGTTTCAGGATATTCCTAGGTTCAAAGAAATTGGAGTAATTGCATCAGTGCAGCCATATCATTGTATAGATGATGGAGTTTGGGCAGAAAAAAGAATCGGGAATAGAATAAAATACACTTACCCTTTTGCAACTTTTTTAGACATAGGCGTTAGTATGTGTTTCGGAACTGATTGGCCGGTTGCACCTCTCAATCCCCTGTTAGGAATTTACGCAGCAGTTACAAGAAGAACTCTTGATGATAAAAATCTAGACGGCTGGATACCTGAACAAAAAATTTCAGTTGAAGATGCAATAAAATGTTATACTCTTAGCAGCGCTTACGCGGGATTTGAAGAAAACATTAAAGGAAGTATTGAAGTTGGAAAGTTGGCTGATTTAATTGTTTTAAGTGATGACATATTAAATAATTGATCCCGTAAAAATAAAAGATGTTACTGTTGAAATGACAATATTTGATGGTGAGATAATATTTAAAAAATGAAAAACACTTTATTAATTTGTTGAAATTTTGTTCAGCTTCTCTTATTATGTGTAGGGTTAAACAGATTACCTTTGGAAGGGGCTAGAAGAGATGAAGAGGTTTTTATTAAGGGGAATAAATATGAAATATATTCTACCAATACTTTTGATCTTTTCTTTATTTTATTCTCTATATCCACAAGCAATGAATTTTACCCGGATACCAACAATTTATAATGAAGTATTTGAATCTTATCCGATCACATTAAGTCCGACTGAAATCCTTGTAGTTTATGTTAATCCTTCACAAGACAGCCTTTTCTCAACAAGAACAACAGACGATGGTTTAACCTGGAGCAACAGTTTATTTATTTCAAAAACTAATTTTCACACTTCACAGCAAACCTTGTATTTAACCGGTGTTAAAACAAACTCGGGAAAATTAATAATAATGTGGTCTGTTATATATGATTCCGTGTATATAATCAGTTCAGGAGATAACGGACTATCCTGGAGTTCTAAAGCTGGAGTTCCTCAGTTAAACAATATGAGAAGTCTTAACTTAAATCAGCTTTCAGATAACGAATTAATTCTAACTTTTAATTCAGTTGGGAATAAACCTTTTTATATAATAAGTACCGATGATGGAGAATCCTGGTCAGGTGCAAATACCATTAAATATACCAATGGTAATGAAATATTAAACATTTCTGATTTCACATATATTCCGGTTAATTTAACGGATGTTTATGGTGTTTTAAAGAGAAATAAAATAATTTATGGCTTAAGAACAACGCTAGATAATCTTATTCAGCCTGATACATCAACTATATTTCAAACAAAAAAAACAATATCACAGTTAAAATTAACAAAAACATCCGATGGTGTTCTGTGGGTTATTTTCCAATTAAAAGATACAACTGCAATACAATCATATAGCCAGAATGATATTTATTATATAAAAAGTGAAGATGGAGGTAACTCCTGGAGTCAGGCAACCAGGTTTACAAATTATCTTGGTGATGATATTATTCCTAATATTTATCCTTCATTAAATTATCCTGTAATAACTTTTTCTTCAACAAGATTTACAAATAAAAACCAACTGGTGTTTGGCAAAGCAGGATTAACTTCAGATACAGTATATCCTCCAATTTTTTTTAATACATGGTATGAAGGATTTGACTCTGAAGAGAAAACATTTATTCTTAAGTATAAGATTCTGTATGATGAGCAAGATTACACATATAATGTTTTTTTTGATAGTTTATTTGCTGGCCAGGTATATGACGATGGTCTTCATAACGACGATGCACCAAATGATTTTATATTCGGGAATAAATTTAATTTACCTGTGATAGAATTTTTTAAAGATTATTTGCTTCAAACCAATAAGATTAAGCTGCCTTTAAATAATAAAGGGGGTATCGCTCTTATTGAAAGTGTGGATAGTTTCAAGGTTAAGCTCACTATATCACAAGATCAATTATTTCCAATCAGTTTTTTAAATGAGTTTTATTTTAATTCTGCAAGACCCGGCGGCAAATTTGACGATAAAGTTTTTCTTTTTTCAAGCGGATTTTTTATGGCAGGACTTGATCATACCCAAATATGGGCTAACGGTGTTGCCGGCTCAGCAATTGTTCAGGATTATCAGCCTGGGCCCGTTGGTTCAGATATAAATGATTTTAAAAACAGAATTTATATTGTTAAATCAATCGATCCCCCATTTGGACAATCGTGGCTGCAATGGAAAGATGCCGTTGAACAGGGTGCTGAATTTTATGATGGTAATAATGATGGGGTTTACAACCCGGTTGATTTAAATTATAATGGTACCTGGGATGCAAATGAAGATATGCCCCTTATTATTGGCGATGAAACTGTTTGGTTCGTTTACAATGATGGTGTACCTGCAAATAAAAGAAGGTGGCAATCTGATCCAAAACAGATTGAAATTGCACAGACACTTTTTGCATCAAATAAACCCGGTTTTGAAAATATTGTTTTTCTTCGTTATAAAATTGAAAATAAATCTTCTTCACTTTTAGACTCAGTTTATTTTGGATTTTGGGCCGATGCGGATATTGGTGATTACACGAATGATATGGTAGGATGTGATACCCTATTAAATTCAGGATTTGTTTATAACGACAGCCTGGATGAAAATCAAGAGTATGGATATGGTCATAATCCTCCGGCTTTTTTTACTACTTTACTGCAAGGTCCGATGGTTAAATCAGAAAATAATAATGATACAGCTTACATTAAGTTAGGGCAGCAATTCAACATTAAAACTTATCAGTCCTTTGTAAATAAAAAGATAACTTCAAATTTAATGTTTGTTGGTGGTGACCCGTCTTTAACTGATCCCAATTATTCTTATCAGACATTAAACTATCTTAAAGGATTAATGAATATGGGAATTCCGGTAGACCCTTGCAGTTTTGCTTACGGGCAAGTATTAGGTGGAGTAAACTGCCAGGATATTAATCCAAGATTATTGTTTTCAGGAGACCCGGTTCAGAAAACAGGATGGTTATGTAAAATAAGGGGAGATGTCAGAAATCTTATCAGTACCGGCTCATTTAAACTTGCTCCAAACGAACCGGTTGAAATTTTATCTGCTTATGTTGTTGGAAGAGGAACTGATAATCTAAATTCAATTACCGTTGCAAGAGATTTTGTTAGGAAAGCAATTAATGAATACAATAATAATTTCAGAACATTATCGTATACACCTCCCCCGTCAACAAAACCAGTGGTTTCTTATCAGTTATATCAAAACTATCCCAACCCATTTAATCCCACAACAAAAATTAGATATGAATTGCCCGAGGATGGTTTAGTAACAATTAACATTTATGATATTCTGGGACAGAAAATAAAAACCTTAATAAACGAATTTCAAAAAGCAGATAGATACGAAGTTGGTTTTAATTCCTCAGGTATTGCAAGCGGAGTATACATTTACAGAATTAATGTAAATGATTACTCAGACAGTAAAAAAATGCTATTGATAAAATAAAGGGGAAGTAAAAATGAAATTTTCTATAAAGTTTTTAGCCATTTTATTTTTTTTAACATCAATTATTTTTGCCCAGGAAAATTACAGGTTATTTATTAATAATATTGATATTCCTTTTGATAATAAAGGAATTCTTGCAGATGTAACTATTCCATTTGTCTGGAACGGAGCAAGGTTTGATAGTATAGTGTTCTTATATAGTGGAGGTTTTCTTCTCACAGGAATTAATGGAGACAGCATTTGGTCAAATGGAGTAGCTACTTCAAATTTAGTGAATGATTATCAGCCAGGAAAGGTTGGTTCTTTGCCTGGTGATCCTCAAAATAAAATCTATGTGATCAACTCTTCAGATTCAGCTTTTGGAACAAGCTGGCAGGATTATAGGAATGCAGTTAATTCAGGTGCTGATTTTTATGATGGCAATAATGATGGGGTTTATGATCCCGTTGATTTAAATGGAAATAATAGCTGGGATATGAATGAAGACAGACCGGATATTTTAGGTGATGTGACTGCATGGTGTGTTTATAATGACGGCGTTCCGGTAAACCAGAGGTACTTTTATCAGAATCCATTAGGGTTGGAAATACAACAAACAATTTTTGCTTATTCTCAAAACACTGCACCTTTTTTAACTAATACAATATATATTAGATATAGGATATTAAATACAGGGACAGAATTTTCTTCATTAGACTCAGTATATTTTTCTTCCTGGAGTGATCCAGACATTGGTGACCCTAGTGATGACAACTTCGGAACAGATTCGTTACTAAACAGTGGTTTTTCCTACAATAAAAATTTTGATTTGCTATATGGAATAAATCCTCCTGCTTTTTATTCAACAATTCTGCAGGGACCATTTTCATTTATTCCGGGAGTAACTTTTGTTGACTTAAATTCAAACGGAATTTTTGATGAAGGATTTGATACTCCACTTGATTCAGCAATAAATAATAGAGGACCTGAATTGGGTAAGGATTTTGTTCCTGGTGCCCGGAATCAGGATCTTAACTCTTCTATGCTGAATATAAATGCTGATCCATTTTTAGGACATGCACATAATAAAACTGAAGCCAGGAATTATATTCTTGGAAAATTAAAAAATGGGAATGTAATAAATCCCTGTAATTTTACTTATGGTCATGTTTTAAATTCAAACTGTAATGATGTAAACCCCTATAAAATTTTTTCCGGTGATCCACTAACAAATACCGGATGGTTATCTAAAAACGGGTATAATATTTTTACACTTACAAGCACTGGTCCGTTTAATTTAACGACAAACAAACCGGTTGATATTATTATAGCTTATAACGTTGGAAGAGGAATTGATAATTGGAACTCCATTGATAAAGGAAGAGCAGTAACAAAAACATCAATTAATTTTTATAACTCAAATTTTACCGATTTTTCTGTAGATACTAAGCATGATGTTTCATTACATCTAAATAATTTTGAGCTTTTACAGAACTATCCAAATCCGTTCAACCCAACAACAAATATCAGATTTAGAATTGCGAACTTAAGATTTGTTTCTCTAAAAGTTTATGATGTTTTGGGAAGGGAAATTGAAACTCTTGTTGCGGAAGAAAAACCTGCGGGAATTTATGAGGTCAAGTTTGATGCTTCCTCCCTTTCCAGCGGAATTTATTTTTATGTGTTAAAGACTGAAAATTTTTATTCACCAAAAAAAATGATTTTGTTAAAATAATTTTTTGCAAGTTAATTTTTACAATTCCGTTTTATTTTTGTCTTTTTAAAGACAAAACCTACCTTTTTCTTAAGTCTCTTATTTGCGACATTAGAATCATAAATCGTAAATTTGCGTCAATATCAAACTTTTTCTCTTCAAAACGTATGGCATAAACTTAGTAGAATAATCTGAAAAATTATAAATCAATTTAAAGGAGGAAGAATGAAAAGATTGTACTTTTTAAGTCTGTTGGTTATTGCTGTTTTATCTTCAGCAGGATTCAATAAATCATTTGCTCAAACATTGTACTTTTGCGAGGATGTTGACAAAGATGGATATCCTGTGAATGAGTCTTCAGTTTTTAATATACCGGATGATGGCGGATATTTATATGTATTAGTCCGGTTGCCTTATGAAGTAGATTGCCGTTCAGTCAGCATGGAAATTTATAGAAATGGGAGTTATGATAATACAATTTATGTTGATACAGAAAAAAACTGGACATGGTTCTGGAAGAAAATCACTTTTTATAAATCAGGATCATATTCAGTTTATGTAGATGATTGTAATGATGATGAATTAACTTCGGGAGATGTTAAAATAAAATTCCGTTAAGCCAATAATTTTATTAATATGTAAATTTTATTAATATGTAAGAGGATGTCTCAAAAAATTATATTTACTCAAATGTCATTCCCACGGAAGTGGGAATCCATTTCACTTTAGAAGTCTTGGATTCCCGTTTTCACGGGAATGACATTAAAGCAAGACTTCTGAGACAGCCTCTTTACAATTAAAAACCAATCCCATCCACTCATCCATTATTTTCTTTTCAATAAAAGAAAAATTAGTCCCGGTATATTTTTTATCAACATCATTTTCATCATCAACCAGTAAACCTGATAAAATTACAAAACCGTTTCTTTTTAATCTTTTATTAATATCATCAGCAATTTCAAGAATTACATTTTTTTGAATGTTTGCAAGTATAAGATCAAAATCATCTTCTTCAATGTCGTTTAACTGCCCTATTTTAACCTCAACCTTTTTCCCGACATTATTCTGTTTACAGTTTTCAATTCCGTTCTCAAAACAAATCTCATCATTATCTATGGCAATTGCTTTTTCTGCTCCAAGTTTTACAGATGCGATTGCAAGAACTGCTGTCCCCGAACCAACGTCAAGAACTTTCATCCCTGGTTTAACATATTTTTCAATAAGACTTAACATAAGTTTTGTAGTTTGATGCTCTCCTGTTCCAAATGACATTTTCGGATCAATAGTTAAAACAATCTCATTCTCTTTCCGGATGTATTCTTTGAAGGAAGGTTTAATAACTATTTTGTCCGTTACTTTGATAATATTAAGATTTTTTTCCCATTCTTCATTCCAGTTTTTATTCTCAAACTCATTCTCTTCAATTTTATATTCATTAATTAATTTTTCTTCAATTAATTTTTTAAGAATATCCTCAATTTCATTTTTTAAAAGATTATCGCCTTCTGAAAACATTTTAATTAAATTATCTTCTTCACAGATTCCGGAAATATCTAATTCCCATAGCAGCCCGGTTAATATTTCAGGAATAAATGGAATCGTTCTTATTTGAAATTCTTTTAAATATTTTCATTCAGGATTTTAAGGTGTTCATAAACCGAATTGGAAAGTGCCTCAAGATTATATCCGCCTTCAAGCAAAGAGATGATTTTAATATTTTTTCTGTCAGAAAATTCTTTTAAAACCCCGGTCATATCAGCAAAATCTTTTTCAATTAAATTTATATTTGCAAGCGGGTCTCCCTTATGTGCATCAAATCCTGCTGAAATAAACAGCAGCTGAGGATTATATTCTTCCAGAATCTTAATAATTTTTTCTTTAAATATTTGCAGATAAGTTTTGCCTGTTGTACCGGCAGGTAATGGAAAATTTAAAGTAAATCCTTCACCATCCCCTTTTCCAATTTCATTTACTTTTCCTGTTCCCGGGAATAAAGGAAATTGGTGAAGACTTATAAAAAATACTTCCGAAGTTCTGTAAAATATATCCTGCGTTCCATTTCCGTGATGAACATCCCAATCAACAATTGCAATTCGCTTCAAACCATATTTTTTAAGCGCATATCTGGCTGCGATTGCAATATTATTAAAAATGCAAAAGCCCATTGGTCTATTACTTTCGGCGTGGTGCCCGGGAGGTCTCATCAAAGAAAAAATATATTTATAGGAATTTTGCATAACCAAATCAACAGCGGTTAGTGCAGCACCTGCAGAAAGAAGAGCGGCTTGCAATGAATCTTTTACAATGTACGTGTCAGCGTCGAGTTGAGTTTTTCCTTCATTTATGTAATCTGAAACAAAATTATAATGAGAATTTGTGTGGACAAGTAAAATATTTTCCTTAGCAGCTTTTTGTGGATTTATTAATTCAACATTATCAAAAAAATTTTTGCTTGTTAAAAAACTATAAACAGATGAAATCCTTTCAGGTCGTTCAGGATGTTCAAACGGAGGTGAGTGTTTTAAATGAAATTCATCATAAATAACTGCGAGATTTTTCATAATTAATATTCAGCCAGAATTTTACAAATCTCATCCTGGAAAGCTCTTGCTGTAGATGTGTTATTTACAAAATTCTGCATAAGTATTGAGAATGCAAGCTCGTTCCCGCTTTTAGAAGTTACATATCCGGATAAAGCACTAACACCACTGATTGTTCCTGTCTTAGCTCTGACCCTGTTTTCAGCAGCACTATCCCCCATTCTTTTGCTCAAAGTTCCATCAACACCTGCAATTGGAAACGAATCAACCAGAATTTTATATAGTTCAGGTTCCTCGTAATACATATACTTTAGAACTGCAACTATTAGCTCAGCCGATACAAGATTATAATGTGATAAACCTGAACCATCAACAAGCCTGTACTTTTCAGGATTCATTCCTGCCATAGAAATTAAATTATTAATTACTTTAATTCCGTTTTTAGATGTTGCGGGTTTGCCATAATATTTTTCAGCCATCGCATAAAGAACCATTTCAGCATTCAGATTACTGCTGACTTTATTAACCCGTTTAATAACTTCAGTATATGGTCTTGAAAAGGTTTTTAAGTAAACTGCACCATAAGGCAGCCAGAAGTTATCTAAGTTCCCTTTAATTTTTATTCCTTTTCTTTCAAGTGTTTCTTTAAAGAGAGTAAGGAAATAAAGATTTGGTTGAAATACATTTAAACTTGTTGGCTCCTCCTCACCACTTATATAAGATTTCATTTTAACTTTTCCAATTGCAGCAATAGTATTCTTTTTATTCATCCAGTCCCTTGTAATAAAGAAGGAATCATCCTGGTCAGATGAGACTGTCATAGTTTCATTAAATACATTAAAAAAATCGGAATGCGGATTTAGAATAACCTGGGCACGTTTTCCCACATCTGAACCAAGGAGAAAAACATCAACCGAATTTAAATTAATATTAAGAGATGAAAGATAAGGTGCATCGGTTGAAGGATCATCATCCCACATCCATCCCTGCCCCCAATACATTGTATCCATTCTTGAAACATCAGCAAAAAGATTTCCGTTTATTTCTTTAATACCGATTGAATCAATAACATCTGCAAAATAATCAAGATCATATAATGAAAAATCCGGATCGAATCCCCCGACAACATAGATATCTCCATTAAGAACACCGTCTTCAATATCCCCTTTATAGTAAAGGGTTGTTTCAAAATTGTAATCCGGTCCTAGAAAAAACAAACCTGCCGATGATGTTAGAATTTTCATATTAGATGCAGGATGCATCAGAAATTTTTCATTCTTTTGGTAAACAACTTTTTTTGATGTTAGATCATAAACATCTACCGAAGCGAGTGTGGATTTAAAAAAATCGTTTGAAAGAAGAGCATCGAGCTTTTCCTGTATTGAGGTTTGTGAATGCAGGGCTATAGAAAGGAAAAAAATAAAGAAACTGGTTAAATTTAATTTCATAGGCTTTATTCTCTTGCATGGTTGTATGGCTGTATGTTTGCATGTTTGCATGAAAAAAAATGTTTTTTTATAATAAATAATTTCTAAATAGCTTGCTCAAACAATCATGCAATCATGCAATCAAGCAATCAAGCAATCATGCAATCAAACAATCGAGCAATCAAGCAATCAAGCAATTTTAAAAATATTCCCTGATTTTAAATTCAGCTCCTATTTTATCTTCAACAATTTGTCTTGATTTTTCAATCTCTGCTTCATCAATTGAAACAACCGACATTACAACTTTCTCAACATATTGTTTCGCACTTTTAGCAAATGTAATCACTTCGTTAAACATTCTTTTTTCAACTCTCATTAACTCCGCATATTTGGAAGCATCTGACGCATTAAGACTTATAGAAACTGTATCAATAGTGCCCATTAACTCAGGAGTAATATCCCGCTTATTTATAAAACTGCCATGACCGTTTGTATCAAGCCTGGTTCTTCCGCCGTTTTGTTTAGTAAACTTTGCAATTGTTTTTACAACATCCCATCTTATAGTTGGTTCACCGTAACCGCAAAAAACTACTTCTTTATATTTCTTAGGATCACCAATTTCTTCAATATATTTTTCAGCCGGTGGCTCTTCATTTCTAGTCATTTTTAAATTGTAGCCTTCTAAAACTGCATCGGTTTTCCTATTGCAGAATACACAATCCGCAGTGCACCTGTTTGTAATGTTAACATACAAACTTTCACCTATTTTATAAGTGAAGCTTGTATCAGGCAGGGAGCCGATACCAAATAAACGGAAAGCATTTATCGAAGTTATTCTTGCCAAATCTTCAATTGAAACTTTATGAAGTTCAGCTATTTTTTCTGCAACAAGTTTAACGTAAGAGGGTTCATTTCTTTTTCCACGATGAGGCACCGGAGTCATAAATGGAGAATCGGTTTCAATTAGAAGATGCTGTAGCCTTATATTTGATAAAGTATCGCGGAGTAAATCAGCTTTTTTGAAAGTAATATTCCCTGTAAATGAAATAAAAAATTTCATTCTTATTAAATCTTTAGCATCTGATAATGAACCATTAAAGCAATGAAACTGTCCGCGTAATCCACTGCTGCAATATTCCTTAACAATTTTTAAAACATCTTCATCTGATTCACGATTATGGACCACAATAGGCAGATTTAATTTTAAAGCAAGTTCAATCTGCGAACGAAAGGCTTCGATCTGTTTTTCCTTCGGTGAAAAATCATAATAATAGTCGAGACCGATTTCACCAATTGCAACAACTTTAGGATGAGCTGCTAAATCTTCAATCGCTTTAAGATTTTCATTCGTCCACTCTTTTGTATCGTGCGGATGAACTCCAACAGCAGCATATATCATTTCATACTTATCAGCAAGAGCTAAAGTTTGTTTAGCAGTTTCAATATCTGTTGCGGGAACAATTATATAATCCACGCCAGAGGATTTAGCATTTTCAATTACTTTATCAATGTCTTCATCAAAATTGGGATAAAATAAATGTGCGTGAGTATCTATAAACATAAAAGTCCTGAAATATCAAATAAATGAATGATTGAATATCCATAAAATGATCGTTGAAAATTGAATATTGAGCAATGAAAATTTCTAACTGGGAACACAATATCCAATACTCAACAATCAATTTTCAATTTTCAATTTATATCATTAATATTTTAAAGAGTTACTTCTAAACTTAAGCTAAAATTTCTGATTGGTGCAAGATTACCGATTAACTCCACATAGTTATAATTCAAAATGTTGTTTGCATTAAAAAAAACTTTTAAAGGGATGCTGCCGAGATTAAAATAATAACCGGCCCGTAAATCAAGAAGAAAAACTTGAACTCTGAGTTCGCCATCCGGGACTAAACCAAGATTAATTAATTCTTCATCAATTTCCTCAACACGGCTCCAGTATTTGAAATCAGAGCCTGCTAAAAAATTCCCGAGGGTAAAATCAATCCTGCTGTTAAAAGTATGCCTTGGACGGTACTTCAATGTTTTATTCTCTTCAATGTCCCGTGCCCAGAGATAAGCATAGCTAAACGAAAGTGTAGTATTAATATTTTTTAGATCTATCGTTGATTGAAACTCACATCCCTGGATTCTTGCTCTTGTTACATTATCAAATATTATTAATCCATCTGCAGGGTCTATACCCGGTTCAATAAAATCATAAAACTCGCTATGGAACAATGCAAGATCAAAGGTTAATGGTTCAAAAGGTTTATAATTAACTCCGCCTTCAACAGTAAGATTCGTTTCTGATTTTAATTGTGGATTTGGTTTTACTGTAATACCGCTTGCGGAAGTTGAAGTAAAAGCTTCGGCAGGAGTTGGCGCTCTGAACCCTGTACCAATTGATGTTCTGAAAATTAATTCATCGGAGAATTTATAATTCAATCCGAATTTAGGTGAGAGAGCATTGCTTCCTTTTAATGTATCAAGTTTATTGTAATCGTATCTCAAACCAAGCGAAGCAATTAAAGGAAAATCAAATTTTAAATCTGCGCTGGAATATCCTCCAAAACTTAGTGATGTCGGATTTCCAAAAAGATTTGAATTAACTTTTGCATCAGAAATTTCAATCCCTGAAACTAAAATTAAATTATTAGATAGACTTGAGTTAAGTTGAATTTCTCCACGATATAACTTTGTTCTTGATTTATTAAGAGGAGTTGCACCATCATTCCAATTTGTATAATAGTAACTTCCTTTTACTTTTAGTAACAGGTTATCATTAATAATTTGTTTATAAATTAATCCATAAACATTTCTGTCTGCTTCAACAACCTGTCCAATATCACTAACAGGAGGAACCAACGCATTTCGGGAATTTCTCCAGTAAACAAAATTGCCGCTTTTTTTTGTGAAGATATTTGCAAGAAACATTAAAGATGAGTTAGAAGAAAATTTAAAATCACTTTTAATAAAACCGATATATCTTTTTGAAAAATTGTTCTGCCTGTAACCAAGGTCTTCAAGCCGGGATAATGAAGCTGCTATTCCAAAATTATCAAAAGTATTTGCATAAGAAATTATCTGACCATTAAATAATCTGTACTCACCGGACCAATCCCATTCTTTGTAAGCAGGTTTATCGTATGCACCGATATAAGATTTAAAATATAAAGACTGTTTTTCAGGAATTTTTTTTGTAATAAGATTTACAACTCCGCCAATTGCGGTTGAGCCATAGAGAGAACTTGCCGCACCTTTCACAACCTCTATTCTATCAAGCACTGTCATTGGAATTACTTCCCAAATAGTTTCGCCGGTATCGCCTGTATAAAAAGGTAAGCCATCAATCGCAAGCAAAACCCTTGAGCCGGCTCCCCTGCTGTAACCGCTTGAACCCCTGATGCTAATTTGATCTTCCGTCATATTAATACCGGGAATGTATTTGAGTGCATCTTCAAGATTTGTAAAATTTTTCTTTGATATAAGATCTTCACCAAGCACTTCCGCACTCACCGGCAGCTCCGATATTTTTTGTTCATACTTCCCGGCAGTTACAATTACCTGCTCTGTCTCAACAGGATTTTCAATTAAAACAATATCAACTGTTACAGGTTTATTAACCACTACTGTTTTTATTCTTCTTGACTTATAACCGATTATGGAAAACTCAAGATTGTAAACATTGGGTATAAGATTTTCAATTATATATTTTCCGTTAAGATCGGTTGCCGCCCCATTATTATTTTCAAGAATGATAATATTAACACCTGGCAATGGATGGTTAAGTGAATCAGTAACTTTTCCGGAGATTGAAAAAGTTTGTGAGAAAAATTCAACCGGTAAAAAGAATATTGTTAAAATTATTATTAGAATTTTATTAGAAAACATATCTAAATAAAAATAATTAATTTCCTCCCGGCGGCTGAGGCGGCGGATTATTAAAATCACAGGTAATATTTATGTTTTTTACAAGAGTATTTTCAGGGATATAAAGAACTCCCGGTTTAGTAGTATCCCCATCATTATAAAATAAACCTGCAACAAACCAGTCAACCCTGTTTAATGAAACATCCTGTTTAGCTGTTTGAGCAACTGCAACATAAGAATAATTCCCCGGTGTAGAAAAACCTGCTTCTGGAAGTACGGCAGAGTCCCTTGAGTTGTAAATATATTCAGTCGTACCAAAAGGAATTTCCTCACTTATATAGCGAATATTCTGTAAAGAGAAATCAGATATTGAATTTAAAGGATCTTTAAATATTACAAGATGCGTTCTGGTTATACTATCCGGCCATTGACCAATAAAAATTATTTTTCCACTAAACCCTGATTGTGTACCAGGAAGCGGTTCAATACCTTTATCGCAGCCAATTAAATATAGAATCAAAAATAAAAAAACTGCTGATGATTTTATCATCATTCAACTTTGCCAACTATAAATGATTCTTCACCGAGTTCTTCTGCAATTTTTATAACTTCTTTTTGCTGATCTTTATTTACAATCGCTATTAAACCAATTCCAAGATTAAAAACTTTTCTCATTTCTTCGTCGGTTATTTTCCCGGTTTGCTGTATCAGTTTAAAAATTGGCAAAACTTCCCATTGATCCCAGGATATTCTTAGCCTCAAACCTTCTGAAAGAATCCTTATAGTGTTTCCCACAATTCCACCTCCGGTAATGTGGGATAAACCTTTTAATTTACATTTTTCCTTTAATGCATTTATTAATTTTAAATAAGATTTATGAACTCTCAATAATTCCTCACCTAAAGTTGAATTCAATTCAGATATTTTTTCCTTAGGATTAAATTTGGAGAGTAGAACTTTTCTTGCTAGAGAATAGCCATTGGTATGAAGACCATTTGATTTAAATCCAATTAAGAGATCTCCTTTCTTAATTGATTTCCCATCAATAATTTTTTTCTTATCGACAATTCCTACAATCGTTCCGGACATATCATATTCTTTTTCATGATAAATCCCCGGCATTTCTGCTGTTTCACCGCCAATTAATGCACAGCCATTTTCTTTACACGCTTTTGCAAATCCCTCAATAATACTGGCAGCAACATCAGGATTCAGTTTTCCGAATGCGAGATAATCTAAAAAATAAAGCGGATTGGCTCCGCATACTGCAATATCATTTACACAATGATTAACAAGATCCTGTCCAACTGTATTGTGAATGTTCATTGCAAATGCAATTTTTAATTTAGTACCAACTCCATCAACACTTGAAACAAGAACAGGCTCTGTATATTCAGAAAGATTCAATTTGAAGAAGGCACCAAAAAGTCCGATATCTGAAAGTACATTTTTGTTGAATGTTGACTTTGCAAATTTCTTAATTCTTTTAACAGTTTCATCACCGGCATTAATATCAACTCCGGCAGCTCTATAAGTATTCTCCAATTTCCCTCTTATAAGATTTTAATGTGATATTAAAATTTAGTATTAAATGAAAACTTTAACAAAGATGATATATTCTTGTAGTAATTATTCTACAAAAATCCAATAAATATTTGTTAATCATCAACTAATTTAATTTCATATCTCTCACTTCTGAAAAATGAAAAACTCATTTTCTCTGAATAAAGAAACACAGGTTGCAAAAGCTTTAATTATTTCTCTTTAATCAATATTTAACGATTTAAAGTATTGGAACGCTTTTTGGAAAATTATTACTACAATTTAATCCTATAAAAGGGTAAGGATATGAAAAAAATAATACGACTACTACTTTTTACTACGCTTTTAATAAATTTTTCTTTTGCACAAACAGCAATGATAAAAACCGAGGCATTAACTCCTCACCGCCTCACTACAATGGGCTTTACAACAAATTCAGTTTCATCCGGTTTGAACAATGTTCCCAAACAAACCTACGTATATCTCTCCGCTTGGAATATTGGTAATGACGAGCCAATTAGTTCTGCCACCTTTACCTTAATTTCTAAACCTGCAGCATCTACAGCAGATTTGGAAATAATTAATCCTACATGGGTTCAGTTTAAACCGGATGTTTCTGGTACTTATACAGTAAAAGTTTCAATTGTTACAGCAACAGGAATTGCAGATACAACTACTGAAATTTATGCATCTGATTTTGTTGGCGTTGGTAAATTTGAAGGTACAACAGCAGCATTTCCACAATGTATGAGCTGTCACTCATCCGATCCAGCAAACTTTACAGAAATTTTTGATAGATGGAAAGTTTCGGGTCATGCTACAAAATTCAAAAGAGATATTGATGATCCAACTGGTCATACCAATGCAAGCTGCTTTAAATGCCATACAGTTGGAACAGACCATAATATAGCAGCATCGAATAATGGTTTTGATGATATTGCAGCTTCTGTCGGCTGGACCTGGTACGGCCCACCGCAACCAGGAAAATGGGATTCAATAAAAACTTACTATCCTGAATTAGTAAATCATGCTACAATAGGTTGTGAAAGCTGCCACGGTCCTGGTAAAGAACATGCTTATGGCGGTCATATTGAAAAAATTGGATTAACAGTAAATGCCGGCGCTTGCGCACAATGCCACGATGAACCGTGGAGACATAATAAATTTGCTCAGTTTGAAAACTCGCTTCATTCCGAAGCTCTTTGGAGTTCTTCTTTCGCTCAAGGTTCATCTTCTCAAAACAATAGCCTTGGTAATTGTATAAGATGCCATGATGGACAAGGTTTTGTAAACTTTACAAAAGGCAGAATAACCAATACCACAGGAATGTTAGAAACACAACATACATATATAACTTGTGCAACTTGCCATGATCCTCACGGAAATAGTAATGAACACCAGCTGCGCAGCACACCGGAAGGTTCTGATACTCTTGCAAATGGATACCAATATACAATTGGCGGAACAGGTCGTTTATGTATGAATTGCCATAAAGCAAGAGCAAATAATGTTACTTACGTACAAACAAACGTTTCTAATTCACACTGGGGACCGCATCATTCAGTTCAGGCAGATGTTTATTTAGGACAAAATGCCGCTGAATTTAATGGAGTTCCTTACGTTAGCGGTTATCATAAACTTGTTTTTGAAAATGCCTGCGTTGACTGCCATATGGTTGCTACAACTGATACCGGAACTGTTACAAGAGATAGAGTTGGTGGTCACTCCTGGAAATTACATGATGAAGAAAATAATTATTATCATTCAGCTACCTGTGTTCCCTGCCATGGTCAAATTAATAGCTGGGATGATTTTATTGCATCTAAAGATTTTGATGGTGATGGTACAAAAGAAAGTATTCCACAGGAGATTGCAGGTCTTGAAACCTTATTAAGCACCTGGCTGCCTCCATCAGGAATTGACTCAATTGACTATACCCAGATTACTACTGAAAACCAAAAGAAAGCATTCTTCAACTACCAGCTTATTGCAAATGATGGAAGCAAGGGAATGCATAATGCAAGGTTCTCAATAGATGTCCTTACAAAATCAATTATTGCTCTTGGCGGAACTGTTGATGTTGAAGAGGATGATAATACTTCTCCGACAGATTATGCTTTAATCCAGAATTATCCGAATCCATTCAATCCTTCTACAAAAATAAGATACAATGTACCTTATGACAGCAATGTAAAAATCACAATCTATAATGTTACAGGCGAAGTTGTAAAAGTTCTTGTAGATGCCTTTAACAGAGCTGGATTGCATGAAACAGAATTCAATACTAGGGGAACAGATCTGTCATCCGGAGTTTATTTCTACAGTATAGAGGCAAATGCTGTTGATAGATCTAATTCATTCAGAGAAACGAAAAAGATGGTACTTCTCAAATAATCCTCTTCCGTTTTTTTCGAATCCCTACCCGGTTCTTTACGGAACCGGGTTTTTTATTTTAAAGATTAATTCAAATTTAATATTCCCATATCCTGCAATTGATAATTAATGCACAACATTTGCTAAATAGCATTTGAAAAAATGACAACCTCTCAATTTTGAAAAACAAATATTCATTTTTCTTTTATTAAAGAATTTTACCCGAAGCATATTTAATAATTAACTATAATTCAACATTAATATTTATCAAACAAACGGAACATTTTTTGCTTGGGTCTGAACAGACAAATAAAATATTCACAAAGGGGAATATGTATGAAAATTATTAGGTTACTATTTTTTAGTTTCGTTCTTTTTAATCTTTCATTTGCACAAACAGCAATGATAAAGACAGAGGCGCTGACTCCTCACCGCCTTACCACAATGGGGCTTACCACAAATTCAGTATCATCCGGTTTGAATGTTGTACCCAACCAGACTTATGTATACCTTTCAGCCTGGAACATTGGCAATACTCAACCGATTATTTCTGCTACTTTTACACTAATTTCTAAACCTGCTTCTTCTACAACCAGTTTGGAAACAATTAACTCAACCTGGGTTCAATTTAAGCCGGATGTTGCAGGAACTTATACTGTCGGGCTTTCTATTACAACGGCTTCAGGTTCTCACGATACAACTGCAAATATTTATTCATCTGATTTTGTTGGTGTTGGAGGATTTGCAGGTACATCTGCAACTTTTCCACAATGTATGAGCTGCCATTCATCTGATCCTTTAAATTTCACACAGATTTTTGATAGATGGAAAGTTTCAGGTCATTCTCAGATTTTCAAAAGAGAAATTACAAATACCGCAGGACATTATAGTGCGAGTTGTATAGCCTGCCACACTACTGGCACCGATCATAATATGACTGCATCAAACAACGGTTTTGATGATATTGCAACTTCATTAGGTTGGACCTGGACAGGGCCGGCAAATACGGCTAAATGGGATTCAATCGTAACTTATTTTCCGGGTCTTATAAACCATGCAACCATCGGCTGCGAAAATTGCCATGGACCAGGAAAAGAACATGCTTATGGCGGACATCCTGAAAAAATTGCAATTTCTCTTGAGGCTGGTAATTGTGCCCAGTGCCATGATGAGCCATGGAGACACAACAAATATTCTGAATATGAAAATTCAGTTCATTCCGAAGTAATTTGGAGTTCTTCCTTCGCTCAAGGATCATCATCACAGAATAATTCTCTTGGTAATTGCATAAGGTGTCATGATGGACAAGGTTTTGTAAACTTCACAAAAGGGCAAACAACAAACACAACGGGGATGCAACAATCTCAACAACTGAATATTACCTGTGCAGCTTGTCACGATCCGCATGGAAACAATAATGAATTCTCTTTAAGGAATGTTCCAGCCGGTTCTGATACACTTGGTAATGGCTATCATTATACTCTTGGTGGTGAAGGACAAATTTGTATGAACTGCCATAAAGCAAGAGTAAATAATGCTGCATTAGTACTAACGAATACTAATTCTCATTGGGGTCCGCATCATTCCACTCAAACAGATGTTTTTTTGGGACAGAATGCTGCAGATTTTGGTTCCCCTTTCATAAGTGGTTATCACCGTTTTGCTCTTTTGAATGCATGCGTTGATTGTCATATGGTTGCTACTACAGATACCGGAACAGTTACCAGAGATAAAGTTGGAGGACATTCATGGAATTTACACTACGGAGATTATGATCATACAACTGCATGTATTCCTTGCCATGGAGAAAGAGATAGTTTTGAATCTTTCGAAGCTACATTTGATTATGATGGAGATGGAACTATTGAAAGTCTGCGCGATGAAATCAGCGGTCTTGAAAGAGTTTTAAGTTTCTATTTACCTCCGGTTGGAATAGATTCAATTGATTACGCACAAATTACTACTCTTAATCTAAAAAAAGCATACTATAACTACCAGCTTATTTCTTATGATGGCAGCGGTGGAATGCACAACGCAAAATTTGCTATTGATGTTCTAACAAAATCTATTATTGCAATTAACGGAGCAGTTCCAGTTCAACTTACATCTTTTTCAGGGCAAGTTTCTGGTAAGAATGTAAACCTGATCTGGCAAACTGCTACTGAAACAAATAACAGAGGTTTCGAAATTCAAAAGAAATATGGAAACAGCTGGAATGTCATTGGATTTAAAGATGGAAAAGGAACTACAACTGAGTTCAATGAATATTCATTTATTGATAAGCTGGATGATACACAAACAGGAAGAATATATTACAGACTAAAGCAAATTGATTTTGATGGAACCTCGAAATATTCAAAAGAAATTTCTGTTGAAATTACAGGCGGACCAAAAGAATTTGCACTTGAACAGAATTATCCAAATCCATTCAACCCTTCAACAACAATTAAATATTCAGTACCATTTGATGGTAAAGTAAAGATGGTTGTTTATAATGTTGCCGGTCAAACCATAAAAGAATTAGTCAATTCTGTTGAAACTGCCGGAACACACAAAGTTGAATTCAACTTAAATGGATTAAACCTGTCATCAGGTATATATTTCTACTCAATAGAAGTTAATGCATTGGATGGTTCAGGTTCATTCAGAGATACTAAGAAGATGGTTCTACTCAAGTAATTTTCTTAACCATCTTTTAGGATAAAACCCGGTTCTTTCAACCCCTCCTGAGCCGGGTTTTTTATTTTATTTTTTTAGATTATTTAAACCAAACATTTGTAAAACAAAGATTTAGTGCTGCGGAAATAAACCCCATTTTTGTGAGATTTTTTATATATTTGTATCCCAAAATTCAATTAGAACTATGATTCAGGAACTGAACGAAAGAGAAAAAACAATATTAAGACATGTTATTCAACAGTTTATTTTAACTGCTTTACCTGTTGGATCGCGTAATATTACGAAAAAATATGAAATTGGATTATCCCCTGCTTCAGTAAGAAATATTATGTCCGATCTTGAAGAAGCCGGTTACATTGATCATCCTCATACTTCTGCCGGAAGAATTCCAACTGATAAAGGCTACAGACTTTATGTGGATTCCTTAATGGAAATACAGCAGTTGAGAAATTCTGAAAAAATGTATATCAAAGAAAAGCTGGAAGAAGGACTTGAAGCGGATGATATTTTAAGAAACAGTACAACATTGTTAACTAAAATAACAAAGCAGCTTGCTTGTGTAACTTATCCAAAACTCGAAACAGGAATTTTAGAAAAGCTTCAACTGGTTAGTCTCTCCGCTACAAGAATTCTGGTTGTTATAAGTATAAAATCAGGTCTGGTAAAAACAATTACATTAGAGCTTACTTCTGAAATTGAATCTTCTAAGATGGAACCTATACAAAGCCTGCTTAACGAAAGGCTTTCTGGTTTAACTTTTAATGAAATCAGGAAATCGTTTAATGAAAGATTCAAAGATGTAATTGATGATGATGATCATTCTGTTATAAGACTTTTTTATGATTCTGTTGATAAAATTTTTAAAGACATCGTTCGCAAAGAAAATATAGTAATTGCCGGCACTAAAAATATTATTCGGCATCCTGAGTTTGATAACCCCGAAAGGTTTCAAAGTATTATTGAGCTGATTGAAGACAGGGATATAATAGTTCACATACTTGAAAAATCCGGTGAGAATAATGAAATCTTTATTTCCATTGGAAGTGAAAATGAAGATATTAAACTCAATGAGTACAGTTTCATTACCAAAGAATACAAGTTTGGTGAGACAAACGGAACCCTTGGAATTATTGGTCCTAAAAGAATGGAATATTCTAAAATAGTATCAATTGTTAATTACATGTCACAAATGATTTCTGAAATGTTAACAAGTTCAAAATAAGGAGTGATTAAAAATGAATTCTGGTAAGAATAAAAAGAATAATGATGAACTTAAGCCCGTAGAAAAAATTAATGAAGAAAATCATCCGGATAATCTTCAGGATGAAAATGAAAAAGATTTGAAGATTGCTGAACTCGAAAAAGAAATTGCTGCTCTTAAAGATAAATTTTTAAGAAAAGCGGCTGAGTTTGAAAATTATAAAAGAAGAACCGAGAATGATCAGTTAAACCTGATTAAATTTTCTGCTGCGTCTTTCATTTCAAAACTGCTTCCCCTTATGGATGATTTTGAAAGATCACTTGAGCATATTGAAGAAGCAAAAGATATTGAAGCTCTTAAAACAGGTTTAAAGCTGGTTTATGAAAAACTCAATAAGGTTCTTGATACAGAAGGAGTAAAGAAAATTGAAGCTGTAGGAAAACCTTTTGATGTGAATTTTCATGAAGCAATTATGCAGAGAAGAGATGATTCAGTTGAACCTCACACAGTTCTGGAAGAGCTTGAAAAAGGATATATCTATAAAGATAAAGTTATAAGACACACAAAAGTTATTGTAAGTGAGGAACCCAGTGAAGAATCATTTGAAGAAAATAAAAACAATATAAATAACGATAATGAAGGATCCGATAAATAATTCTATGGCTAAAAGAGATTATTATGAAGTTCTGGGAATTGACCGGAACGCATCCAAAGAAGATATAAGAAAAGCGTACCGCAAAATGGCAATGCAGTATCATCCTGATAGAAATCCTGATGATCAAACTGCAGAAACTAAATTTAAAGAAGCTGCCGAAGCGTATGAAGTATTAAATAATGACGATAAGAAAGCAAGGTATGACCGGTTCGGACATGAAGGTGTAAAAAGTGGTTTTGGTTCACAGGGATTTTCAGACATTAATGATATATTCTCTCACTTCTCGGATATATTCAGCGGTGGATCAATATTCGATGACTTCTTTGGAGGACAAAGAACCAGAAGAAGGAAAACCGGCGGTACTCCCGGAACTGATTTAAAAGTAAATTTAAAACTTACACTTGAAGAAATAGCAGAAGGTGTATCTAAAAAAATCAAACTAAAAAAATTAGTTAAGTGTGATGTTTGCAGAGGAACCGGGGCTGAAGGCGGTACTTCAACAAAAACATGCCCAGTTTGCCAGGGCTCCGGAGAAGTAAGAACAGTTTCAAGATCAGTCTTCGGGCAGTTTGTAAATATTCAACCTTGTAATAATTGTAATGGTGAAGGAACTGTGGTTGATAATCCCTGTAAAAAATGCCGCGGCGATGGCAGAATTCAGGAGGAAGTTTCAGTTTCAATTAATGTTCCTGCCGGAGTTTATCAGAATAGTTATATGACAATGCGCGGCGAAGGTAATGCAGGAAGAAGAGATGGTCCCTCGGGTGATCTGATCGTAGTATTTGAAGAAATTGTTCATGATTATTTTATACGCAATAATGATGATATAATTTATGATTTATTCATTAGTTATCCGGACGCAGTTTTAGGTTCCGAGGTTGATGTACCAACTTTAAAAGGTAAAGCAAAGTTAAAAATTGATCCGGGCACGCAACCGGGTAAGCTTTTGCGGATGAGAGACAAGGGAATTAAACACCTGAATGAATCGGGTTATGGTGATGAGCTTGTAAAAATTAATATTGAAGTACCAAAAAAAGTAAGTTCTAAAGAAAAAGCTCTTTTAAAAGAGTTAGCTGAAACACCGAACTTTAAAAATTTTGGTAACAAGGATGAAAAGAATTTCTTTAAGAGGTCTGGTTCGTAACTAAAACATAAGCACGGGGGCTTAAATGTTAAAAAAAATATCAGTATTTATCGGGCTCACAGAAACAGAAGTAAAGATTTTTTTATTTATTCTTGCAACTTTTTTGGTTGGATTTTGTTATAAGACTTTCTTTCTGCCGGCTGAAAATAATAGCTTAAAGGTATTTGATTATTCAAAAGACGATAGCCTTTTTTTTGCTGCCGGAGACGATGTTGATCAACCAGATAGCTCAGACTTGAAAGATGAAGCGGTTGACTATAAGCAGGAAGTTTTAGATTTTAATGCAAGTAATTTTAACGGAAGTAATAACAAAGTAACTCCCGGTAAAAAGAGTATAAACATTAACTCTGCAAAGCTTGAAGATCTGGTATCTTTGCCCGGTATCGGAACTAAGACTGCTGAAAGAATTATTGATTTAAGAAAGAAAAGAGGAAGATTCAACTCGCTGAAAGAACTTCTAGAAATAAAAGGAATTGGTGAATTAAAATTCCAGAGTATTGCAAAATATATTTACTTGGAATAATTTTTAATTTTAACTCCCGGAGGGAAAATGCAAAAACCTGAACCCTGGTATTTACACGCCGGATTATACACTGTAATAGTAATTCTTATAATTATACTTATTAAAGTTGCTATTATAGATCCAAAGGAAATTTCTGAACAGGAAAAATTCAATAAAATTGAATCCCGCTTAAGAATGAGTAATCTTAAAGAAGCAGAAATCTTATATCAAAAAAAATATGGTAAGTTCACCGATGACCTCGATTCACTGATTAATTTTGTTAAGTATAATCCCCTTGTTGATAGCATTAAGAACGCAACTGATTCAATGACTAAAAAATCATCTAATCCATTTAAGAATTTATCCAGCGGTGAATTCACTCCTGATAGTTTATACTTCACACCAAAAACACATCAAAGATATATTGTGCAGATAGATACCGCTTTGAATGTTGATACTGTAATAAATCAAAAAGGTAAAATTATCCGGATTGATTCTACAGTAGCAATTGGAAAATTATATCATATTGAAGACCCAGATGGATATGGTACAATCGGAAGCATTGATAATGATGCCTTAAAAAATACGGCTTCCTGGGAGTAATATTTGACAAGCTTTGGAAACCAGGCAGGATTTAATATAACATCATCCAGGATTCAGCTTGTTGAATTAAATTATGACGGTTCCCGGTTTATTTTACAAAATTTAGATGAGGTTTTTTTTGATGAGAATTTAAAGCTTGCTGATGATAAAGAGACAAAAGTTATTTCAGTACTTCAGTCAGCTTTTAATGAATTACTCATCAGGAACCGTATAAAATCCAATACCGCTTCATTCACCTTACCTCCTGAAATTTTTCACACTATTCAGATCCCTTATGATAATACTCTTCTTAACCAGGATTTGATTGATGAATTAAAATGGCAAATGTCAATTCTCTTTCCACATATTTTTACAAATGATCTTGTAATTCAGCATATTGAAATTCCTAAGAATAAAATAATAGATCGGGATACAATTCTTATAAGTGCAATAAAAAGAAAATATCTTCACTGGCTGAAATATTTTTGTGAAGAGAATAATCTAAAAATAAAATTTATTGATAACTCACACTTCGCTTCTGAAAGAGCTTTAGCGGCTTCACAAAATCTTAAAGAACAAATTGTATTAAGCCTGTATTTAGGAAATAATTATTTATCATTAATATTTTCCCTTAATGCAAAACCGTTTCTATTCAAAGTCGTTTCATTTGATTCCGCAGGTGAAATTCCGCAAATCATTCTTAAAGAAACATCCCCAACCGATTCTATTAATCTTAACAGGTCAATGATAGATGCTCAATATATCACCGGGGAAGATGTTTCTAATTCTTTTGTAAATTCTTTAAATACAATGGCCGGTATGGATTTTAAACTCTTTAATCCGTTTGAGAATATAAATCCTGACAACGGGTTATTTGAGAATATAAACTTTTCAAGAAAATCAAGCTCCTTCTCCCCTGCTGCCGGAATAGCTTTCAGAATATCTTAACGCAGCTAAAATTAAATCCAAATCATTTTCTCATATGGAGTCTTTTGAATATGAGCAGGTTCCGGATATAATATGAAGATGAGAATAATTTCGGGGGAATTTAAAAGCAGGCTGATAAATGTCCCTTCCTCTGATTTAATAAGACCAATGACTGACCGTGTTAGAGAAACTCTTTTTAATCTGCTTAACAACAAAATAGATTTTGAAAATATTAAAGTGCTTGATTTTTATTCAGGTTCCGGTGCACTTGGTTTGGAATGTATAAGCAGGGGTGCATCAAAAGTTCATTTTATAGAAAAGAATTTTGCTATCTATAAAAACCTGCTTAATAATATTAATTCTCTGGGGGTCGGAGGCAGATGTGAAGTTCACCGAAGCGAAGTATTAAAATTTGTTAATTCATTTGAAGAAAGAAATTTTGATTTAATACTTGCTGATCCCCCATTCTTTAAAGATGATATTTATAAAGTTGTTGAATCTGTTTTAACAAACAAATACCTTAACCCGGAAGGAATATTCGTAATAGAAAGATCAATCCAGACAAAAGAAAAAGATATTGAGCATTTCAAAGTAGAACCATTTAAAATTGTTGGCGATGCATGTCTTTACAAATTAAAATAATTACAGTATTCTTATTTTTTTTCTCGCTCTTAACAAATGCCCAGGAGTTTAAAAGATCATTGAATGGAATCCCCGTCAGAGATTCTTCCGGTCCATTGACAAATATTTTTTCCGGCGGACATAATAATATTGAACATCAGTTTGTTGATATTGATGGAGATGGTGATCTTGATTTACTTTATCTGGACAGTGACAAATCTTATGGGTGGTATAAAAATATTGGAGACAGATTTAACCCGGAGTATATTTTATCCTTTGATACTATCCCGGGATTAAAATTTTCCGATTGGTTTTTTCTCGTAGATATTGATAATGATAATGACCTGGATATTTTTACAGGAGGAGCGCCTGCATTAATTCAATTCAGGAGAAATACAGGAACAGTAAATAATCCTTTTTTTGAACTACAGATTGATACACTTCATGATAATCTTAATAATCCTATCTTTAGTGAGTTCGGGTGCAATCCGGTTTTTGCTGATATAGATGCAGATGGGGATTATGATTTACTTTCCGGTAGCTCAGTCGGGAAAGTAACATACTTTGAAAATATTGGTAATAACCAGAACTTCAATTATAAATTCATTACAAATTTCTGGCAGAACATCCTGATTATTGGCGGAGTGCTAAAACCTACATTACACGGTGCAAGCTCATTAGATTTTGCCGATATAGATGCAGATGGGGATTATGATTTATTCTGGGGAGATTTTTTCGGCAGAAGTATTTATTTTATTCAAAATAATGGAACGGCAACAACTGCAGTTATGGATACACCCTACACATTTAGTACATATCCTCAAAATGCTGATAGTGTATGGACAAGCGGGTTTAATATGCCCCGGTTAGTTGATATTGATTCGGACAATGATTTCGATTTGTTTGTGTCAGTTTTATACGATCCAACTGTACCTCAGTCTTTAATGTTTTATAGAAACCAGGGAAATAATATCAATCCTGATTTTCATCTGGAGAATAATAATTTTTTAAAAACTTTAGATGTCGGTGGGAAAAGCTCACCTGTTTTTGTAGATATTGATGCTGATGGGGATTTTGATCTTTTTATGGGAAGCGAGAAGTTCTCAGGGGGCTCTTTACATTTTTTTGAAAATACAGGGACTAATAAAAATCCATCTTTCTTGCTTGTTGATTCCGTTTACTTCGGAATAGAAGGCGATTTAACAATTACTCCTTCATTTGGGGATCTCGATGGTGACGGTGACTATGATCTGATCATTGGAGAATTTCTTGGAAGATTTTCTTATTATGAAAATACTGGTAATTCAACTTTTCCCGATTTTCATCTCGTTGAAGAATTAAAAGATACATCGGGAAATTTTATAAACATCGGGAATTATGCGAGACCTTTATTAATAGATGTAGATAATGATGGTGACCTCGATTTAGTTACAGGCGGATTTAATGGACAAATAAGACTTTATAGAAATATAGGAACTGCAAACAACTATATTTTTGCCAGGGATACAAGCTACTTCAGTTCGTTAGATGTTGGAGATAATAGCGTTCCTTTTTTAATTGATTATGATGATGACGGAGATTACGATTTATTTACGGGAAGCGATTCAGTATCAGTCGGGAATATTGGTAATATTTTTTACTACAGAAATGATGGGAATAATATTAACCCTGTCTGGGTTCTTATTAATCCTAGATTTCTAAACACTACTTTCGGCGGTTATAATGTTCCATTTTTTGTTGATATAGATAATGATACAGATATGGATTTATTTATTGGCAATGTGAAAGGCGGTATCTATTATTTTGAGAATAAATTAATTTCATCAGCAGAAACAGAAACACAGCAGCCGGAAACGTTTAACCTGGAATGTTATCCGAATCCATTTAACAGCTCGGTAAATTTGCTGATTAACATAAACAGAACCGAAGAAGTCACAATTTCAATTTATAATATACTTGGCAAGAGAGTAACACAATTCTATAATGGAAATCTTAAATTGGGAAAAAATAAATTTACCTGGGATGGAAAAAACAGCAGTAATAATAATCTTCCATCCGGAATTTATTTTGTAGTTGTAAAAACTTTCGATAACTTGAAATCAATAAAATTAATCCTGTTAAAATAAAAGGTACTTTGATGAAAGTGGTAAGCTGCATTTTATTCATTCTTTGCTTTTCAGCAATAATTGCTGCCCAGAGCAGCAATGTAACTCTGTTATCCCATTTAGATCAATATTCATCTGCCGGATATAATGACTGCTGGGGATATACTGATTCGCAGGGACGTGAATATGCTTTAATTGGAACCGGAAATGGAACATCAATAGTTGAAATAACTACACCAACCCAGCCTGTAGAGCGGGCATTTATACCTGGACCAAGTTCTATTTGGCGTGATATAAAAACATACGGTACTTACATGTATATGGTTTCAGAAGGTGGGTCTGGTTTACAAATTGTTGATCTCTCGAATCTGCCGAATAGTGCAACTTTAGTAACTAACAACACCACTTACTTTAATACCGCACACAATCTATTTATAGCAGATGGTTATGCATATGTAGTAGGTGCAAACCCGGGAAGTGGTATCCATATTCTTAATTTAGTTAATCCTACCAGCCCTGTACAAACTGCATACTATTCAGCAAGCGGATATGTTCATGATGTTTATGTATGGAATGATACAGTGGTTGTTTGTGCTGGTAATTCACAAAATTATCATCTTGTAGATGTAACAGATAAGGCAAATCCTTTTAAAATCTCTGAAAGCCTGGTTCTTCCTGGAATTTATGCCCATAGTGGATGGATGACTGAAGACAAAAGGTATTTTGTTGCGTGTGAAGAATTTAATGTTAGAGATCTTACAGTTTGGGATTTGCAAAACAGGACAAGCTGGACTCTTGTGGTTCCTTCTTTTGCAACGACATCCAACAGTCCTATTCACAATGTATTTATAAAAGGACATTATGCACATATTTCTTATTATAAAGATGGATATGTAGTTCTTGATATAACAGATCCAACAAATCCTACTATTGCCGGGTATTATGATACGTATCCTGGAAACTCCGGGACATACGAAGGCGCCTGGGGCTGTTATCCTTTCTTCCCTTCAGGGGCTGTTATTATTTCAGATATAAATACCGGTTTATATGTTTTTGATTTCCTTGGCGATGGCGTTCTTCCTGTTGAGTTTACATCTTTTACGGCGCAGGCAACAAAAAAAGGAATTATTCTTAACTGGACCACTTCCAGTCAAATAAATAATTATGGCTTTGCAATAGAAAGAAGAAACGAAAATAAAAACAGCTGGGAAATAATTGGTTTAGTCCAGGGTAATGGAACAACAACCCAAACTACAAATTTTTCATATAATGATAATTCTGTTACTCAATCAGGCAGTTACTATTATCGCTTAAAACAAATTGATAGTGACGGTACTTTTAATTTTTCAAATGAAGTAAAAGTAGATTTCATTCAACCGAATGATTTTATATTGAATCAGAATTTTCCCAATCCGTTTAATCCATCTACAACTATAGAATTTATTCTTGGAGAAGATTCTTATGTAAAGCTCGAAGTTTATAATGCCTTGGGTGAGAAGGTTGCAGATTTATTAAATGAGAATAAAGAACAGGGTTCTTATAAAATAAAATTTGATGCCTCTAAACTTCCATCAGGTATATACATTGCAAAATTAGAATCCGTAACTAACGGCAAACAAGGTGGAAGCAAAATTCAGAGTATAAAAATGTCTTTGCTTAAATAGTTTTTATTTTTTATCTCAGATTTTATTAAACCCAATCTCTAAAAGAGATTGGGTTTTTTGTTTTAAATTATTTTTCTTTAGTGTTAAGGCTCATTTAGATCTGTGGATAAAATTTTTATTTGAAGATTTTTACTTCCAATCATTCCATAAAAACTTTTTTCTCTTTATGTTTGAATAACAAAATAATTCATTTAAGGCTATAATGAAAAAAGTAATTTACCCCGGAACTTTTGATCCGGTTACTTACGGACATATAGATATAATTAAAAGAGCAATAGATTTATTTGATTCTGTTGCAGTAACAGTAGCAATTAATCCTTCTAAAGAACCTTTATTTTCTGTTAAGGAAAGAGTAGCAATGCTTAAGGAAAGTCTTAAAGAATATGATAATGTTACGGTTGAATCTTTTGACGGGCTGGTTGTGGACTATGCAAAGAAAGTTAATGCAATTGGGATAATAAGAGGTCTGCGTGCAATAAGTGATTTTGAATATGAATTTCAAATGGCTTTAATGAACAGGAAGCTTGCAAATAATATTGCAACAATTTTTCTTATGCCCCATGAGAAATATACTTATCTTAATTCTTCAATTGTCAGGAACCTCGCAAGTCTTAAAAGTAATGTCGGCGATTTTGTTCCTCCTGTTGTTCAGCAGGCACTTCAAAAAAAATTTCCTCCTAAATAATGAATATCACATCCGTGATATGATATATAATTCCCTTCTGAATTAATTATTAACTTTAGATATAAATCATTTTAATTATATCAATCTAGATTTTTATTGAGCTATAATGGTTAATAATCAGGAGAGTTTTTTTATAAAATTTTGGAAATGTATAATTTGCAGAATTGGAATTATTGCTTTTACTTCTGTCATAGTTCTTATCTTTCTTTTATCTGTTCTAGCTAACCCGGTCTTAAATTGGATAGTTAAACCCCAAATTCTTAATTCCATAAATAATGACAAAACTGATCTGCAAATTAAGGCTATTGATTTTTCACTAATTCAAAACAAGATTACACTTTACAATATCATTTTAAAAACTAATGATTCATCGCAATCGGAGAGTTATTTCACTATAATTAATATTCCTCATCTTTCTGTCAGCGGAATGAACTGGTTTTCTTTTCTTTTTAAGAATGGAGATTCATTTGGTGATATAGTTATTGATAAACCTAAAATCATAATACAAATTTATAATTACACAGATAGTTCAAATAGGATTAAAGATAGTTCCAAAGCTTCAGATTTGTCCCCGGCAAGCAAATTATCCAAATTGATTCCTGATAAATTAAATCCATTACAAATAGATAATATTATTATTAATTCGGTGGAGATAACCCGGACCACTCAATATGCGGTAGATAAAAAAGATAAGACAATAGATTCGGTTAAAAATTTATCTTTGATCCTGAGTGATATTTATCTTGATAAGAATGCTGATTATAAAGATGGAAAAAAATCTGTGCTTGGTAATTATGAATTAAACATAAAAGAATTTCATCGAAAAATATTCAGCCGGGGCTATGACTTTAAAATTTCATCATTGACAGCCTCAGGTAGTTCTCCTGAATTAAAGATAAAAGAATTAAATCTTCTTCCTTATATAAGTGATGAAGAATTCTTTAAGGGGGATAAATACCGGCGGGACAGATTAATTATAAAAATACCTGAAATAGTATTAACTGATATTAACCTGATTAAATTTTGTAATAAAAATATTTTTACTGTAAATACAATTTCTGCTCCCTCCTTTCATATTGAAATATTTACAAATAGAAGACTTCCTCTTGATCCTTCGGCAAATCCAAAAATGCCTCATGAATTAATATCTTCATTAGGGTTCAAAATTGAAGTTGAAAAATTTCAAACAGATAATTCATTAATAATTCTTGAATCGGTTATGCCTGATGTAGAGAGAAGAGCACATTTGAAATTCACAAATGTTAAGGCATCAATTTTAAATATAAGCAATACTCAAAGTAAGCAAACAGTTAAAAACCCATGTATAATTGAGGCTTCCGGCAATCTCCAGAATGAAGGCAAGGTTAAAATAAAATTAAAATATAATCTTCTATCTGAAAAATTAAACTTTAATTATGAAGGCTCATTAGGAGAGATGGATGCTAAATTGTTTAATTCCCAACTGGAAGTTGAAGATAAATCACACATAGAATCGGGTAAAATTGTCCAGGCAACTTTTAGTTCCCGGGTCAGAAACGGAATTGCTTCTGTAAATATTATTCCTCTTTACTCCGATCTTAAAATCAAATTGCTTAATGAAGAAAGTTCAAAAGAAAAGAGACTAAAAACCTTCTTTGCAAAACTGAAAATAAGACCGGCAAACCCTAATGAAGATGGAGAAATTAAGAGCGCTAATGTTAGTTATACAAAAAAACCAAATGATACTTTCATGGATGTTATTTGGCTCGCTTTACTAAATGGACTTGGCGATGTCGTAGGTTTCTGATTTTTGTTCTCTTCTTTATCTTAAATATTATTTGTAACTTTTCTAAGATAACCAATTGACTATAAAACTTAGTGAACAGGAGTAAATTATTAATGAGAATTATTTTCTTGTTAACCATAATTGCAGCTTTATCTTTTTCATCTTGCATTCAGGAAACAAGGGAACATAATGAAAAAAAAGAGCCTGAAAAAATCCTTACTGACGAAGAGTTGCATTCTAAGGCTGATTCACTTGCAAAATATATTATAATAGTTGATACTCATATTGATGTTCCATATAGATTAGGAGAAAAATGGGAAGATATTTCTCAAAGAACCTCTGATGGTGATTTTGATTATCCGCGTGCGAAACGAGGTGGTCTTAATGTTCCTTTTATGTCAATTTATGTCCCGGCTAAATATGAAGGAACTGGTGAGGCAAAAATATTTGCTGATAAACTTATCTCAATGGTTGAAAACATTTCCAGTAAACATCCGGATAAATTCGCGATTGCTTATTCTGTTGCCGATGTAACAAAACAATTTAATAATGGAATTATTTCTTTTGCACTTGGAATGGAAAATGGATCGCCGATTGAAGGTAAACTTTCTAACGTGAGATATTTTTATAATAAAGGGATAAGATACATTACTCTTGCCCATGCAAAAAATAATCACATAAGCGATTCATCTTATGAGAAGAAGAAAAAATGGAATGGTTTAAGTCCATTTGGAAAAGAAGTTGTTAAAGAGATGAACCGGCTGGGAATTATGGTTGATGTTTCTCATATCTCGGATAGTGCGTTTTATGATGTCATTAATATATCCAAAGCGCCTGTTATTGCTTCTCATTCTTCAAGCAGGCATTTTACTCCCGGATGGGAAAGGAATATGTCCGATGAAATGATTAAAGCTCTTGCAAAAAATGGAGGAGTTATTCAGATAAGTTTCGGATCTTCATTTTTAGATGATTCAATTAGAAGAAAAGAAAATGAGGATGAAAATTATGTTAGTACTTATATCAAGGACAATCAATTAGATTCTGACAGCGCACTTAAGTTCCGAAAAGCATTTCTGAAAGATAATCCTCCGGGTTATGCAAATGTTAAAGACGTAGTTAAACATATTGACTATGTAGTTAAACTTGTTGGAATTGATTATGTCGGGCTTGGTTCAGACTTTGAAGGAGTTGGAGATTCATTACCGGAAGGACTTAAAGATGTTTCACAGTATCCTAATCTTATCTATGAATTAATTAAAGCCGGTTATTCAGATAGTGATATTAAAAAGATTTGTTCAGGTAATATTTTGAGAGTATGGTCGGCGGCAGAACAATATGCAAAGAATTTTCAAAAATAATTTTGCCTTTATTAAAATATTTTTTAAAAGATGATTTTGTTGTAATCTTCATTTAAATTTAACCTGTCATTACAATTTATTCCATTTAATTTCTAAGAGGTATAATTGAACAGATTATCCATGTTAATCTCTTCTATAGAAGAGAGCAGGACAGTTGCAGTATCTTCACTGGCTAAAAGATTAAAAGCTGAAGGAAAAGATGTTTTAAATTTCGGTGCCGGTGAGCCGGACTTTAATACTCCTGATTTCATTAAAGAAGCTGCAATTAAAGCAATCCAGAATAATTTTACAACTTACACACCTAATGAAGGCTACCCGGATCTTTTAAAAGCAATAATCAAAAAATTTAAAGATGAGAATAATCTTGATTTCAAACTGGAAAATATCCTGGTATCAAATGGAGTAAAGCATTCTTTATATAATACTTTGATGGCAATTTGCAACCCTGATGATGAAGTGATTTTTCAGGCACCGTATTGGGTTAGCTATCCTGAAATGACTAAACTGGTTAGAGGTAAATCTGTAATAATAAATGCAGGAGTTGAAAAAAAATATAAAATCTCTCCCGAAGATATTGAAAATGCAATTACCTCAAAGACTAAAGTTTTCATTTTTAATACGCCATCAAACCCAACTGGAGTGGTTTATTCAAAGGATGAAATTCTCGCCTTTGCCGAAGTATTGAAAGATAAAGATATTTTTATTGTCTCTGATGAAATTTATGAGAGGATAATTTTTGACGGCGAAAAACATTTTGCAATTGGTTCAGTTGATAATCTTAAAGAGAAAACAATAACTTTAAATGGTGTCAGTAAAGCTTATGCAATGACCGGATGGAGAATTGGTTATGCCGGCGGTCCAAAAGAAATAATAAAGCTTGCGAGAAATCTTCAAAGCCATTCAACTTCAAATGCTGCATCAATATCCCAGGCTGCAGCTTATGCTGCTCTGTCACAACCAACAGATGAAATTGATAAAATGGTTGAGATATTTAAGCAGAGAAGAGATTTTATTGTTGCAGAGCTGAATAAGATTAAAGGAATAAAATGTCCTATGCCTAGAGGGGCTTTTTATGTCTTTTATGATGTTAGTTTTTATTATGGAAAGCATGCAAACGGATTTGAAATAAAAGATTCAACGACCTTTTGTAATTACCTGCTTAATGAACAGAATGTTGGTTTAGTACCTGGGATTGCTTTTGGTAATGATAGCTGCGTGCGAATGTCTTACGCCTGCTCTCAAGCCCAGATAGAAAAAGGTTTGGAAAGAATTCACAAGGCATTAGTAAGATTTCATTAATTTTTTAGGCACTAACTGGATATTTCAAAATAATGGATTACAAATAGGATCAGTTAACAAGCTTTTTATTGATTATGAAGGAAATATTTATTTATGTGGTTCTGCTTCTTTTTCAAGTTATGGGTTGTATAAATCGAGTGATGGCGGCGAAAATTGGGTTGGTATTGCAGATACATTAAATGGTGGTCCTATAAATTATTTTGAAGATGTTACAATAATCTCAAATGAGCCGGGCGGTTTTATCTATGTAAGTAATTATTATGGGGTTTACAGGTCAACAGATGAAGGTGTAACATGGCAGAGCACAAATTATTCGAACCCTTGTGCAAGAAATATAGGGATTAATACAAATGGATATATGTTCTTCGGTAATGCTTGTGCATCATGGTTCGGTATATATCGCTCAACTGATTTAGGCCTGAATTGGGAAAGGCATACCTTTCTTAGTGTTGAATTTGCAATGGTTTATTTAAAAGATGGTTATCATCATTAAAGATCTTTGCAGTTCATCAACTGGAACTTTTTCTCCGGTCCACAATTCAAAAGATTTTGCTGCCTGGTGAACAAGCATCTTAACCCCATCAAGAATAATTGCCCCATTTGATGCCGCTATCTGCAGTAATTTTGTCTCCGGAGGATTATAAACAAGATCAAATACTATCTGATCTTTAACAAAAGATTCTGATAAAGCAGTAATCACATCATCGCTGTCAGGATACATTCCAACAGAAGTTGCATTAACTATTAAAGAACTTTCTTTAAATATTTTTACAAGATCCGGTGGAAATAATTCACGAGTTTTTATTGCAGTATATTTCATCTTAGCACTGAAATAATTTTTTAATGCTTCCGCTCTTTGTTCTGTCCTGTTAATAATAAATATTTTTTTAGGTTTAAAATTTCTGATCAAAGCATAAATAACAGCCCGGGCTCCGCCGCCGGCTCCAACAACACAAACTTCATTTCCATTTATTTCCTGTTTATAAGGAAGTAAAGTTGCCAATACTCCGTCAACATCCGTATTGTACCCGCTTAACTTTCCGAGTTCATTAACCACTGTATTTACGGACCCAACAATTGAAGCTTCTTCAGAAACATTATTTAAAAACTGGAGAATATTTTCCTTATGAGGAATAGTTACATTAAATCCCTTAATATTTAATGCAATCATACCACGCAATGCATTTCTCAGGTTGGCAGAAGGAACATCAAAAGGAAGATAAATATAATCCATATTTTTCATCTGGGCTGCAACATTATGTATGTATGGAGAATACGTTTGCTTGATGGGATGACCAAGCAGTCCAAGTAATTTAGTATTTAGATGAAAAGTATCTTTCATTAAGGATTAAAAAAATGGATTAAATATCAGAAATAAGTGATGACTAAATTTAACAAATTAAAGCTCACCCAAAAGTTTCTTAAATAATTTTGAAGATTTAATTTCCGGGTATTCTTTTGCAAACTCATTTTTCATAGCAGGGTTTATGCTGAATGCTGCTTTAAGGCAGTCAACAGCTTCCAGGGTTCTGCTAAGTATAAAATTAATTTTTGCTTTTCCATAATATGAAGATGCATCTCCTGAATTCAAAGCTATACATTTATCATAGGCATTTAATGCTTCCAGCCAATCACCCATCTCAAACAATGTTTCAGCAAGATTAAAATTTATCTCATAACTATCCGGCTCAATTTTAAGTGCATAGATATAACTTTGAGCAGCTTCTCTCAATTGTCCCAGGGAATATTCCAGGTCAGCCTTAGCAAACCAGGCATCTGCATTATCTTGTGAAAGTGTAATTGCTTTGTTAAAATCTTTTAAAGCAAAATGAAACTTCCCTGCTGAATCATAACAAAAACCACGCGCAAGATATGCTTCGTAATATTCATCATTAACTTTAATAGCTTCGGTAAAATATTTAATCGCATTTGGTAAATCGCCAAGCTCTTCATAAATATTTGCAATATTGAAACAGGATGATTCATCCAAAGGGTCAAGTTCGTGAGATTTTTTAAAACAAACTATTGCCTGCTCGAACCTGGCAAGATCTGCTAAAGCATTACCCTTGTTAAACCAGGCATTCGAGAATTCTTCATTAATAGCAAGAGCTAAATCGTAAGCCTCAATTGATCTTTCAATCTGATTCAGCTTACCAAGCACAACTCCTTTATTAAACCAGCCGGAAGGATTATAAGGCTGAAGATTTACAAAGCCGGAATAAGCGTTCAAAGCTTCATTTAGCCTTCCAAGATTTTCATAGCAATATCCGAGTTCATAGTAGGCTTCCGAATACTCATTATCAATTTCAACAGCTTTCAATAAAAAATTAATTGCTTCTTCATTTTTATCCTGCCTTTGAAATAATAATCCCAAACTAAAGTAAGCCTCTTCATTCCGGGGATCCAATTTTAATGCTTCCATAAGTGAACCTTTTGCCTGTTCAAAAAGTTCAAGCTCTTCTTCAGAAATAGCTTTTTCAATATAAGTTTCAGGGTCGGCAGGATTTAGTGACAAGGATTTTTCAAAACACTGAAGTGCTTCTTCCGATTCGTACAATCCATTTAGTATAATTCCTTTTTTCTGCCAGTATTCAGAATTGTAAGGAAAAACTTCCAGGAATCTTTCAATAAAGAATAAAGCGTCATCATAAAAATCAAAATCCTGGCAAAGTTGAATTAAATCTTCAATTGCATCTATAGAATTATAGAGACCGCCTTCTTCAATTATCTCTCTATATTTTTTTATATCTTCTTCAAGATTATGACTGTCAAACTCAGCTTCACTACTGAAACCGGAATCAAAATCAGGCATTAAAATTCTCCACAAGAAAGTGAAAGGGTTGAAAAAAATGTATAACTAATAAACCATAAAAGCAAGCAGTTAATTGTTTAGTAATGAGTCACCATCACTTCATCAACGTATTAAAATGAATCTACCTTAAAACCGAGGTTACTTTTTCAGCCGCTTCTTTTAAGCTTTTAGCAACTTCAAAATTTAAACCTGATTTGCTTAATAAATCAGCTGCTTCTTTAGCATTGGTTCCTTCAAGTCTTACAACAATAGGAACAGAAATATTCATTTCGCTTGCCGCATCAATAACGCCCTGCGCAACACGGTCGCATCTAACAATTCCACCAAAAATATTAATAAGAATTGCTTTAACATTCGGGTCTGATAAAATTATTTTAAAACCATTAGCAACGGTAGTTTTATTTGCTCCTCCGCCAACATCCAAAAAATTTGCGGGCTCTCCACCGGCAAGTTTAATGATATCCATTGTTGCCATTGCCAAACCAGCGCCATTAACCATACAGCCAACATTTCCATCAAGCTTAATATAATTCAAGCTATACTTTGAGGCTTCAATTTCGAGGGGATCTTCTTCATTAAGATCTCTGAATTCTGATATATCCTGATGACGGTAAAGTGCATTATCATCAAAATTCATTTTTGCATCAAGAGCTACAACTTTATTATCATTTGTAATAACCAAAGGATTTATTTCAAGAAGCGATGCATCGGTTTGTTCATAAGCTTTATACAAAGATGAAATAAATTTTAAGAAACTTTTAAAAGAATCACCTTCAAGCCCTAGAGAAAAAGCCAATTTTCTTGACTGGAACTGCTGCAAACCAATTGCAGGATCAATCCAAACCTTAATAATTTTTTCAGGAGTTTCAGCAGCAACTTTTTCAATTTCTACTCCCCCTTCTGTTGAAGCCATTATAACATTTTGTGAAACTGATCTGTCCAGTAATATACCGAGATACAATTCTTTTTTAAAATCCAATCCTTCGGCAATAAACAATGTTTTAACTTTTTTCCCTTCAGGACCCGTTTGGTGAGTAACCAGAATATTTCCGAATATTTTTCGAGCATATTCCCTGGCTTTTTCAACAGAGGTTGTAAACTTTACTCCGCCATCAAGAATTAATTCATTCCTGTTATCCGGATTATATAACTTTCCTTTTCCTCTGCCCCCGGCATGAATCTGAGATTTAACAACGAACTGGTTTATTCCTCTTTCCTGAAGCTGTGAAATTGCTTTATCTACTTCAGACAGATCTTTAACTGCAATGCCATCCTGCACCGGGACATTGTATTTCTTTAATATTTCTTTAGCCTGGAATTCATGTATTTTCATTGTGCCCTTCTTAAAAAAAAGAAATTTATTTTACTTATTAACTCTTTTATTTTTTGCTATTTTCTGTTTTTCTACTTCTTTAAGGAATTTTAAATCATCCTTATCTCTAAAACGATTAATGGATTCCTTATTTTTTATTAATCCATTTAAACCTATATAAAAAATCTTAAATTTTCTTTTTTTATTATTTATTATAACTTCCATTCTGTTTTTCCAGGCATCAAGAAAATTAATATTTTCTATTTTATTAATTAGATCAATTCTATTTGGTGGTACACCAAACTGAAAAACAATTCCTTCCTGCATCAGTTCATTTGGTTTATTTATTCCGGGAATATCATTATCCCAAAATTCATCAAGCACATCATACAACTTTGCAACATTTTCCTTTTTTCTTTCATAAAAAAAATCAATGTCACCTGTTAACCTGGCATGTCCATAATAAATTACAGCTTCACCGCCTACTATAAGATAATTGACTTTAAATTTGGAAAGAAGATAAAGAAACTCAATAATATCTTTAGAAAAAAATGAAACACTCATTTTTTAACACTTCTCACGTCCTGAGTATTTTTTCCATAAAAACGTTTCTTTAATTCAAAAGCAATTTTTTGTCTTTGTTCAGCAGTCATATTTATTTGCTGCTTTATATCCCACTTTTCAGCTTCTTTATGATTAGCTGCTTTATTAAACGTTCTATTCATAATATTTATTTCTCATTCATAAACGGATAATGCCAATCCTTTGGAGGATCAAAAGTTTCTTTGATTGTTCTGGCAGTCATCCATCTTAATAAATTCATAGCGCTGCCTGCTTTATCATTTGTACCGGATGCTCTTCCGCCACCAAATGGCTGTTGACCTACAACAGCAGCAGTCGGCTTATCATTTATATAAAAATTTCCTGCAGCATTTCTCAGCCTGTCCGACATCTTTACAATTGCCGTTCTATCCTTCGCCCAAACACAACCAGTTAAAGCATAAGGGGAAGTCTCATCACACAAAGTTAAAGCTTCATCAAATTTATTATCTTCATAAACATAAATTGTTAGTACTGGGCCAAATATTTCTTCTTTCATAGTTTTAAATTTTGGGTTCTTAGTTACTATAGTTGTCGGCTCTATAAAATAACCTTTTGAGTCATCAAAATTTCCCCCGGTTATTATTTCAGTTTCTTCTGAAGATTGAGCAAATTTAATGTATTCGGTTATTGATTCGTAAGCTCCTTTATCAATTACAGCCGACATAAAATTTGTGAAGTCCTCGACATCTCCCATTTTAATCTTTTTAATCTCAGCAACATATTTATCTTTAAATTCATTCCAGATGGATTTTGGAATATACATTCTTGAAGCAGCAGAACATTTTTGTCCCTGGTATTCAAACGCCCCGCGAAGTGCTGCAACAACTAATGCATCAACATCTGCTGAATAGTGAGCAAAAATAAAATCCTTCCCTCCTGTCTCACCAACAATTCTTGGATAATATTTCATATCTTTAAGATTATCAGATATTGTTTTCCACATATTCTGAAATACTGAAGTTGATCCGGTAAAATGAATACCGGCAAGATTAGGATTGCTCATTGCGGGTGTACCAACCTGTCCGCCTGAACCGGGCACAAAATTTATTACACCTTTTGGCAAGCCTGCTTCTTCAAAAAGTTTCATTAAAAAATAAGCAGAGTAAACCGCACTTGAAGCAGGTTTCCATAAAGAAACATTTCCAACAATTGCCGGAGCAGTTGGTAAATTTCCTGCAATAGAAGTAAAGTTAAATGGAGTAACTGCAAAAATATAACCTTCAAGTGGTCTGTATTCGGAACGGTTCCACATTCCGTACGGTGAATATGGTTGTTCCTCCATCAGTTTTGTCATGAAATAACAATTAAACCTGTAGAAATCAATAAGCTCACAAGCGGAATCAATTTCGGCCTGGTGAATTACTTTTGATTGACCAAGCATAGTTGCAGCATTTATTGTTGCTCTCCAGGAACCGGCAAGGAGATCAGCTATTTTTAGGAAAACTGAAACCCGTTGTTCCCAGGGCATTTCAGCCCATTCTTTCCTTGCCTCAAGAGCAGCTTCAATTGCCATCTCAACTTCTTTTTTTCCTGCTTTATGATAGACCCCAAGGACATGACTGTGATTGTGCGGAATTCTCATTTCCTCAGTGTTACCGGTTTTAATTTCTTTTCCACCGATAATCAAGGGCACTTCAACCTGTTTAGATTTTAATTCCACAATTTTCTTTTTTAATTCTTCTCTTTCCGGGCTGCCGGGTTTGTAAAGTTTTATTGGTTCATTAATAGGATGTTGAATTTTGAAATATGCATTAGACATGAAAGATCCTCAATAAGTTTCTTTTTTATAGTTCAAAATTATCTGTTTTAATGCTTAAAACAAAGGTCACGGGCGGGTAATCATTTCCGAAAACATAGAATAAAATGTAAAATTTTCTAATAGTGGTTAATATTATCTTTAACATATTATAAGAATAGCGTATATGCTTTTAATAACTATCATTTTTATAAAAAACAAATGTCTTAAAAAAAATTTGTAGTAAGATAACTACAATTTTTTCCTCTAATATAATTTTTCATGGCATTATACTTGAAAACATCTTTAAGAGGTTTATTGTAACTATAATGGAAAAAAACATCAGCCACCACACCCACGAAGATAATAATCATTCAATAATTTTAGATGAATTAATATTTCTAAGAAAAAGAGTTCAGGAACTCCAAGAGATTGAAATAAACTACAGGAGAATGAATGAAGAGCTAAGGCGTGAGCAAATACTCCTTGAAACTCTTATTAATAATTTACCTGATGCTATTTTTGCAAAAGACAAAGATTACCGCAAGACTATTATCAAACATTGCAGATGTTCATTACATAGGTTTTGTATCTGAGTCGGAAGTATTGGGCAAAACAGATTTTGAATTATTTCCAAAAGAGATAGCTGAAAAGTTCATAGCTGATGACAAGTCTGTTATTGAGAATGGCCAGACGATTATTAATAGACTAGAATTCCAGATTACATCAAATGGGGAAAAACGATGGATGTGCACATCAAAATTACCCCTTCGGAATGATGAAGGTAATATTACTGGTTTAATTGGTATAGCACGGAATATTACTGATAGGAAAGAAGCAGAAGAGGCATTAAAAAAAGCTAACGACGAACTGGAACAGAAAAATATTGATCTTGAAAAAGCCAATAAAGTTAAAAGTCAATTCCTCGCAAATATGAGCCACGAGATCCGCACACCCCTTAATGCTATAATAGGGATGAGCACTTTAATGCTAAATACTGAGTTGAACGATGAACAAAAGGAATTCGCCAAAACTATTGTTTACAGCGGAGATATCCTGCTTAATCTTATTAATAATATTCTTGATTTTTCAAAAATTGAAGCACAAAAAATTGAATTAGAAAAACATCCGTTTGAGATAAGAGAATGCATCGAAGAAACTCTCGAACTTATGGCATCAAAAGCTGAGGAGAAAAAACTGGAGCTTACTTACTTTATGGATGATAAACTTCCATCCAAAGTAAATGGTGATGTAACTCGTTTGAGACAAATCCTTGTTAATCTTATTAATAATGCAATTAAATTTACAGAGAGAGGCGAAATTGTTACAACTGTAACCGGTCACCTTAATGATAATTTCGAATACAGACTTCACTTTTGTATTAAAGATTCCGGATTAGGAATTCCTCCTGAAAAACAAAACAGGTTATTTGATTCTTTCAACCAGATAGATTCCTCTACTACCAGGAAGTTTGGAGGAACTGGTCTCGGCTTAGCTATTAGTAAACAGCTATGCGAGTTAATGGAAGGTCAAATATGGGTTGAAAGTTCAGGAATTAGCGGAGAAGGTTCGGCTTTTCATTTTACTATATTGACTGAATTATCAAAAGAAAAAATAATTCCAAATGATCTTTCTGGTTTAACGGGAAAACGCGTTCTTATAGTTGATGATAATCTTGCTAACAGGGTTATCCTAAAAAAACAAATTCTTTCAATGAACATGCTTCCAATAGATAAAGCTTCAGGCGAAGAAGCATTAATTTTATTAAAGGAAAATGAATTTGATCTGGCAATTTTAGACTATTATATGCCGGGGATGGATGGAATAGAACTGGCAAAAAAAATAAGACTAATTAATTCAGGAAAGAAAATTCCTCTTATTTTACTTTCCTCAATCAGCTTCAAACAAAAAACCGGTCTGGGTCCCGATTTCTCAGCCGTACTAACAAAACCAATTAAATTTTCTAAGCTGCAAAATATCTTAAGCACAGTATTAAATGCTAAAAAACACAACTATAAACAGGATGAAAAACCTGTTGTAAAATTTGATTCTGACTTAGGAAAAAAATATCCTCTTAAAATTTTATTGGCTGAAGATAATATTGTTAACCAGAAAGTCGCACTCCGGTTTTTAGAAAGAATCGGTTACACTGCAGATATTGCTAACAATGGAATTGAAGTTCTTAATGTACTTAAACTCCAGGAATATGATGTTGTCTTGATGGATATTCAAATGCCTGATATGGATGGCGAACAGGCTACAATAGAAATCAGGAAACAATTTCCCAACGAACAACAGCCCCGGATAGTTGCAATGACTGCAAACGCAATGAGCGAAGATCATCAAAGGTATCTCGATAACGGAATGGATGATTACCTTGTTAAACCATTTAAAATGGATAACCTGGTAAAATCTTTAATGAATTGTTATACTTTTTGTTCAAAAAGAAAATATTCCAAAGTTATAAATGGTTAATTAATTTATTTAATTTGCCGGCCACTGCATTTAATAATTCCTCCTCATCTTTCCCTCTTCATTTAATAAAATAATTATTGCAAATTTTGATCTATAATTATAATTTCGTTTTGCCAATAACGGAGAAATGCAATGACCGGTTCGCTATCTTGTAAAACTATACCACAGTTATATGAATATATCACCGAAGTTTATGGGAAGAAAACTGACAAATTTTATATGTTCAGAAAAGTGAATGATAAGTTTGAGGGTATTAAATACAGCGAGTTAAAAGATGAAACTGAAAAGTTTGCATTTGGTCTTTCCGCACTTGGCTTAAAAAAAGATGATAAGGTTGCAATCATTTCAGAAAACCGTCCCGAATGGGTTTACGCAGATATGGCAATTTTGGGGCTTGGTGCTGTTGATGTGCCGGTTTATCCTTCTTTAACTGCGGAATCCATTGAGTTTATTTTATCCAATTCAGAATCGAAAGGTGTTATTGTTTCAAACAAATTCCAGCTTAATAAAATTCTCAAAGTAAAAAATAAACTGAAAAATCTTCAGTTCACTATTTTGCTTAATGAAAAAGATATTATACAAAACGAACCATCACTTTTTACTTATAAGGATGTTCAGGAGATGGGGAATATTTATAAGAATAATCATCCGCAGCATTTTAGTGAAACAAAGAAACATGTAAATGAGAATGATGTCTGCACAATAATTTATACCTCTGGAACAACTGGTGAGCCGAAGGGAGTAATGCTCACACACAAAAATATTTTATCAAATGTTCATGCAGCTTTAGAATCTTTTCCAATTAATGAAAATGATGTTTTTCTTTCATTCCTTCCTCTATGCCACATTTTTGAAAGAATGGCTGGTTACTATACAGGATTTGCTGCCGGCAGTTCAATTTATTTTGCAGAAAGTATAGAATCAGTTGCTCAGAATTTAATTGAAGCCAAGCCGACGATAATAACAACCGTTCCAAGGTTGTTTGAACGTATGTATTCAAAAGTTATTAAAAATGTTGAAAGCCAGAAACCAGTAAAGCAAAAAATATTTTACTGGGCTGCCAATGCTGGCAGGAAATATATAGCGGCAAAACAAAAAGGAAAAATTTCTCCGGTTTTAATTGCTCAGCAAAAAATTGCGGATACACTGGTGTTTAAAAAAATCAGGGAAAAAACCGGAGGCAAATTAAGATTTTTTATTTCCGGGAGGTGCTGCACTTTCTAAAGATCTTGGAGAATTTTTTGAAGCTGCCGGAATAAAAATTCGTGAAGGTTATGGTTTAACTGAAACTTCTCCTGTAATTGCGGTTAATCGGGTTGATGATTTCAAATTTGGAACTGTTGGAAAACCTTTGCCTGGAATTGAAGTTAAAATTGCTTCTGATGGCGAAATTGTTACAAGAGGACCAAATATTATGGATGGTTATTATAGAAATAAAAAAGAAACGGATCATGGTTATAAAAGATGGCTGGCTTCATACGGGAGATATTGGGGAATTTGATTCTGATGGCTTTTTAAAAATTACCGACAGGAAAAAACATTTATTTAAAACATCTGCAGGAAAATATATTGCTCCAATGCCTATTGAAAACCTGTTTCTTGCAAGTAAATATATTGATCAGTTTATGCTGATTGGCGACCGGAGAACTTTTTTAAGTGCACTTATCGTTCCTGATTTTGAAGCAATTAAAGAATACGCAGATGCAAGAAATATTCCTTATAAAAATTTAGAGGATCTCGTTAAGAAACAGGAAATTTATGATTTGATAGATAAAGATATGTCGCAATTCCAGAAAAAACTTGCAAATTTTGAACGCGTTAGAAAATTTAAATTACTTGAAAGACCTTTTACTCTTGAAACCGGAGAAATAACTCCAAGCCTGAAAATAAAAAGAAAATTTGTAGAGGAAAGGTATGGACATCTTATTGAAGAGATGTATGAAGGAACAGAAAAGTAATTTTGTATTATTCAAGTTAACGCCTTTAAGAAAAACCCAAGTTTGTTTTCTCAAACACCAATAAGGTTTTCTTAAGTATCAACTATCTTTTCTCAAGCTCCAACAAGGTTTTCTTACACTTTAACAATATTTTCTTAAGCTTGCACAAGCTTTTCTCAAGCTCCAACTATGTTTTCTTAAGCTCGCACAAGGTTTTCTTGTATTCCAACAAGGTTTTCTTGTATTCCAACAAGGTTTTCTTTAGCACCAACTATGTTTTCGCGTGCTCGAACAAGGTTTTCTTTACCTCTAACAAGGTTTTCTAATTTTTTCATTTTGCCCCTCGTTATTTAAAAATCACTATTAAAACGTGATTTTTTATTTAAGTAAAATAATTTTTATTGATGATGTATATTCTTCAGATTTAACTCTTATAAAATACACACCTGATTTTAAATCTTGCTGTAAATTGTTTTTTCCATTCCATTGGATTTTATGATTACCAGACACTAAATAACCTGCAAACAATTCAGAAATTTCCTGTCCAAGAATATCAAATACTCTTATGTCTACGTTAGTATTTTTTAGCAAAGTAAACTCAATGGTCGTTGATGAGTTAAAAGGGTTTGGATAGTTTTGAAATAGTTTATAACCTTTTATTGCAGAATTAATATTTTCTTCTGGAGCTACATTGACTACAAAAGAAGGCTTTAATATCTTTGTAAAGCTTCTCACTTCTCCATTCTGGTTTGGTTTTAAACCATGGATAAGCATTTCTTCAAACTTGTCATTATCCAGATCATACATTGTAACACCATCGTTATTCTCAAAAGTGTCCAAGTGCATATAGAACATTTGGTATTTTCCATCCTTGTATTCTATCATAAATATGTAATTGTCCATACAGAAAACCATTTCATCTTTTCCATCTTTATTAACGTCAATAGAGATTTCATTTGAGGCGAAGAAAGGAAAAACACCAACAATATCCACCCTATTCTTTTCTTTATATCCTCCTACACCATCAGATTCAAAACAAGTAAGCCTTACCCTTGGATAGTCATTATAAAAAGCGAAACCAATAACCCACAGTTCAGGTTTCCCATTTTCATCAATATCATTTGTAAATAGCTGCATATAAGCATTATAAGTTTCAACTGTATCCTGCCATTTTAATTTATAGGAATGTTCCGCATCTGCCTCAAGAACTACTGCCTCACCCCAAATTCCACCATAAGCAATCTCAGTTTTACCATTAAGATCGAAATCTCCTGTCACAAATCCATCGTATACACCAATCTTGTAGGGTATTTCGGATACTTCAATAAAACCATTTGTAATGCTATCATATTCACATATAACAACTCTTCTACCAGTTTCATCATAGTATACCATATCTGTCTTATTATCCTTATCAAAATCTGAAAATGCGGGTGAATTTATTTGACCAGGATCTTGAGACGTAAAAACATTGTAACTAAAATCTAATTGAAATGGTAATTGAGTTGGTTCTAAAGACTTATATATATGACCATTTCCGTTTAGGCTATTTAAGAAAATTCTCTTTTCACCCTCAAGATTAAAAATTCCCTTAGATATGAATATTGAATCCGGATAAATCCCTTTATAAATAAACATATAATTTGAATCCATCTCATAAACTTGAACAGGTGTAATAAAAGGATAGTTATCATCTTTTTTATATCCATATATTTCAGGTAATTTATTATCATTAAAATCATCTATGCATAATTGGTAGTTTGCTGTTGTGGATAATGGCATCTCCTGCCAGTAATAATACTTATCTTTGTAAAGATTTGTATCTAATTCCCAAATATAGAATTCTGTTGTCGGAATATAATTTTTTTCAGTTTTATTATTGCTATAAGTATTTAGATTTCTGTAAGTAGTTTGTCCATCAAAATATTTCAACTTGTATATATTTTCACCTTCTGCAGATACATGCACAATAGAGGAATCAAGATTTAGAATATCTTCTTTTATAGTTGTCTGCGGTAGACAAGTACCAACAATTATTAAAAACAAAACCTGTATCTTCATATCAAATATCCAATGGAATGATTAAAAACATTATTAATTTTATTAGCCTATGTAAAACCTGTAAAATATAATTGCCAAACAGCAAGCTTTTTATTATTTATATAAGTAGGAATGACACAAATAAAGTGCCTCAAAGATATGACCAAAACAAGCACATAGAACAGAACATTAACCCCGATAATAAAACTAAAAGAACAAATTACCAGGATAATTATCCGGCCCCAAGTTTTAACCAATTGTAACTACCAAAAAACTTAATAGCTTAAAATAGCTGTTATTAACGTAGCTAAAGAAAAGTTAAAAGGAAAGATAGAAAATTATATTTATAATTTTTTAACATTGAAGCGTAAATTTCAACTCTGTCTTAATATCTCAACCACATCTTTGTGTATTTTATTGTTGCTTGCAAGGATTTGTTTTGAATGAATGCTTATATCATTATTGTTAAAATCAGTAACTCTTCCACCTGCTTCTTCAACAATTAACTTTCCTGCACAAATATCCCAGGGATTTAAATAAACTTCCCAGAATCCATCAAAGACTCCTTTAGCAACATAGCAGAAATCTATTGCAGCGGAACCAAGTCTTCTCATTCCTCGTGATGCTTTTGTAAGTGCAACAAATTTTTCCAGAGCATTGTAAGGATTTTCGCGAATGTTATAAGGAAATCCAGTTACAAGAATGCTATGTGCAATATTGGAATTTTCACTTACATTAATTTTTTCATTATTAGAATAAGCTCCTCCATCTTTCTCTGCCGAATAAAGAACATCATTCGGAATATCATAAACAACTCCGGCAATTGTTTTTCCATCTCTTCTGCAAACCGATAGAGATTGAAAAAATTGGAAGTCCGTGCGCAAAGTTTACAGTTCCATCAAGAGGATCAACAACCCAGATATATTCAGAACTATTTTTAATACTACCACCTTCCTCTGCAAGAATTCCATGTGAAGGATATTTCTTTTTAATAAAGTCTGTAATAAGTTTTTCAGAAGCTTTATCAATATTCGTTACCAAATCGGAATCATTACTTTTAAACTCAATATTTAAATTTTTATTAAACCCTTCTCTAACAATTTGTCCCGCTTCTTTGGCAATATAAATAATGTCGTTAATCACTTTTCTCTTTTAATTTATTTCATATATCAAAACTACAAATTAAATTAACAACATAATTAGGTAGCAGTTAAACTTCCTTGATAGCACAAAGCCTTTTTGATATATTTAACTATCAAATTAAGTTTAGCAAAAAGGATACAGGAGATTTTAGTTGGAGAATTCTGAAATAGAGATTAAGGATAATAAAGAAACAAGCATTGTAGATAGTTTACCGGAAATTCTTCCGGTTCTTCCATTAAGAGATATTGTAATTTTCCCTTATATGATTTTTCCTGTTCTGGTAGGCAGAGAACAATCAATAAGAGCAGCAAATTATGCTCTTGATAAGACTAAATACATTTTTCTTTCCACGCAGAAAAAATCAAATATCGAAGACCCGCGAAAAGAAGATATTTATACAGAAGGAACGATTGCAAAGATTGTTCAGATATTAAAACTTCCAAACGGCTTGATGAAAATTCTTGTTGACGGGCTGCTCCAGGGAAGAATAATTGAGTTCACATCTAATAAAGATTTTTTTGAAGGAAGAATTGAGGTGATTGTACCTTCTTATGAGAAGGATCATGAAATGAATGCTCTCATAAGACAAATGACACAATTGTTCAAAGATTATGTTAAGATCAGCAGGAATATTCCAAACGAAACTATTGCCGCATTTGATAACATAGAAGAACCTGACAGGAAAATGTTTTATGTTGCAGCAAATATTAACCAATCAATTGAAGTTAAGCAGACAATACTGCAAAAGTTTGATTTAAAAGAACAGTATTACGAAGTTATTAAAATTCTTAACTCGGAAATTGATATCCTGAAAATTGAAAAGGAGATTGATAATAAAGTACAGGAGAATATTGCAAAGACCCAGCGGAAATTTATAATACAGGAACAGATAAAAATATTGCAGGATGAATTGGGAGATGAAGAAGATACCACGCCTGAATTTGCAAAGCTTCGCGACCAGATAAAAAAAGCAAAAATGACAAAAGAAGCGGAGACAAAAGCTCTTGAGGAACTTAATAAGCTTAAGAAAACTCCGGCAATGTCTCCTGAATCAACTGTTATTAGAAATTATCTTGACTGGCTGGTTGAGATTCCCTGGTCTAAAAGAACTAAAGATAATCTGGATATAAAGCATGTTCAAAAAATTCTTAATGAAGATCATTTTGGCTTGGAGAAACCTAAGGAAAGAATAATTGAACATATTGCCGTTCTTAATCTTGTTAAACAGATGAGAGGACAGATACTTTGTTTCGTCGGTCCTCCCGGAGTTGGTAAAACTTCTCTCGGTAAATCTATTGCAAGAGCTTTAGATAGAAATTTTGTCAGGATAAGTCTTGGCGGAATTCGCGATGAAGCGGAAATCAGAGGACATAGAAGAACTTACATCGGATCAATGCCTGGAAAGATTGTTCAATCAATGAAGAAAGCCGGCTCAATTAATCCCGTTATGCTTCTTGATGAGATTGATAAAATGAGTATGGATTTCAGAGGGGATCCTTCTTCAGCAATGCTTGAAGTTCTTGACCCTGAGCAGAATCATTCATTCAACGATCACTATATTGAAGTTGATTATGATCTATCTCAGGTAATGTTTATTACTACAGCAAATGTAAGATACAACATTCCACTTCCTCTTCAGGACAGAATGGAAATTATTGAATTACCGGGCTATCTTGAGCATGATAAGCTTGAAATTGCAAAAAGACACCTGATACCAAAGCAGCTCGAAGCGCACGGCTTAACCAATAAGAATGTTAAGATTAATGATGCTGCGGTTTTAAAAATAATTACTGAGTACACACGCGAAGCCGGAGTAAGGAACCTTGAGCGTGAACTGGCTGCTGTTTGCAGAAAGTTAGCACGCGATATTGTAGTAAGGGAATCATCTAATGGAAAAAAGAAAATTTCTGAATTTAAAGTTGATGAAGAGAAAGTTGAAGAATATTTAAAAGTTCCTAGATACAGATATCTAAGGCATGATAATGAAAAAAGAGTTGGAAGTGTTACGGGTTTAGCATGGACAAGCGTAGGCGGCGATATTTTATCGGTTGATGTAACAATAATGAATGGAACCGGGAAACTTACTTTAACCGGACAGCTTGGCAATGTAATGAAAGAATCAGCCCAGGCAGCATTAAGTTATATTCGTTCCAAAGCTAAAGAACTTAAGATAAGTCCTAATTTCTTTACAGGTAAAGAAGTTCACATTCATCTTCCTGAAGGAGCAATACCTAAAGATGGACCATCTGCAGGAATTACAATGGCAATGGCTATGTATTCTGCTGTCAGCGGCAGGAAAGCATCTAATGATGTTGCAATGACAGGTGAAATTACTCTAAGAGGAACTATTCTCCCTATCGGAGGTCTTATTGAAAAACTTCTAGCTGCCAAACGAAATGAAATAAAAACTGTCCTGATCCCTGCAGGAAATGAAATTGATCTTAAAGAAATTCCTGATAAAGTTAAAGAAGGATTAAAGATTATCACAATTTCTCATATTGAAGATGCGATTCCTTATGTTTTCCTGAATAGTTCTGCAAATTCAAAAGCAAACAAAAAGAAGAAGAAAAAAATTTAGATTCATAAGTTAGATATTGTCACATTTCGACAAACTCTCCGAAGGAGTCTTATGGACAATGTCAGTCATCCTGAGCCTGTCGAAGGATGACAATTTAAAATACAAACAAAAAAGTAAATGGCAGAAACAATTTTAGTTGATAAAGAACTTTCGCTTGAAGAACAGTATAAGAATCTTATTCCTCAAATAAAAAGCCTTCTCTCTCCTTCTGATGAATTAATTACTAATCTTGCGAATTGTGTGGCTGCTCTTAAGCAAACTTTTGAAAAAATAAGCTGGGTTGGATTTTATTTGTTTAATGGCAAGGAACTTTATCTTGGTCCTTTCCAGGGAAATATTGCATGCACAACAATAAAAATTGGAAAAGGTGTCTGTGGAACTGCAGCCGAAAAAAGAGAAACTGTAATTGTTCCGGATGTAAATAAATTCCCGGGACATATTTATTGCGATCCCGATTCTAAATCAGAAATAGTTATTCCAATAATTAAAAAAGATGGAAATTTATTTGGAGTGCTCGATCTGGACAGCAATGAATTGAATTCTTTTAATAAAACTGATAAAAAATATTTAGAAGAGATTTGCAGGTTTCTAATATCTGAGATTATTGATCATTAATTTTAACTTTCCTAAACTTCTCCATCGAGTGATATACATTTGTTGAATTTTTATATACGTACATGTACGTAAAAGAAATTGTAAGAATAATTGCCAATCAGTAAGTCTTCTTCAAGAATCATTTCATTTTTGTTTAATTCCTGAACTTTTACTTGTAAAAAAATTAATTGTACTTATACTGATCCGCTTTAATCAATATTTTTGTACATTTCCATCAACTCAAATCTTGAAGGGAGAAAAATGAAAATTTTTGAGTTGATGTATCTAAAACCTAACCTATTTTATCCATTCTTAAATTATGCATAGTTATTTAATTGTTTTATCTAAAACCGGAGCAAGTATGAAAAATATTATTTGTATATCAATTTTTATATTACTTTTTATTTACAAAGTTGCTGCTCAAACACCCCAATGGGAATTTATGGGTTTGGCAGGAGAAGAAATATATGATATTGCAACAGATGACAGCGGGAATGTTTATGTAGGTTCTGAGGGGGGAGTATTTAAAACTACTAATAATGGCACTAACTGGATATTTCAAAATAATGGATTACAAATAGGATCAGTTAACAAGCTTTTTATTGATTATGAAGGAAATATTTATTTATGTGGTTCTGCTTCTTTTCCAGGTTATGGGTTGTATAAATCGAGTGATGGCGGCGAAAATTGGGTTGGTATTGCAGATACATTAAATGGTGGTCCTATAAATTATTTTGAAGATGTTACAATAATCCCGAATGAGCCGGGCGGTTTTATCTATGTAAGTAATTATTATGGGGTTTACAGGTCAACAGATGAAGGTGTAACATGGCAGAGCACAAATTATTCGAACCCTTGTGCAAGAAATATAGGGATTAATACAAATGGATATATGTTCTTCGGCAATGCTTGTGCATCCTGGTTTGGTATATATCGCTCAACTGATTTAGGCCTGACTTGGATTAGACATACTTTTCTTAGTGTAGAACAAGCAATGGTTTATTTAAGAGATGGCACTATTCTAGCCGGTTGCTACGATCCCAATTTAGGTACCTTTGGAATTTATAAAACTACTAATGATGGAGATAATTGGTTTAATACAAATACTCTAAATTTCGCAACCTCAGATTTTGTTTTAGATAAAAATGACGACATTTATGTTTCATTGTTTGGTATGGTTTTCCTTTCTACAAATAATGGAACTTCATGGATAGATTATGGATTAACAGGACCACCAACGACTTGCCTTGCTATTGATTCAAGTGGATATGTTTGGGCTGGTGCACATCAGGATGGTGTATATAGAACTGCAGGAAGAACAGTTCCTGTAGAACTTTCTTCTTTTTCGGCTGAGGTAAATGGTAATAATGTTTTACTTAGCTGGGTTACTGCATCGGAGATTAATAACAGAGGGTTTGAGATTTATAAACAGAAGTCAGAAGTCAGAAGTCAGGAGTCAGTTTGGGAGAGAATTGGGTTTGTTGAAGGTTCTGGTACAACATCGGAAACTAATCTTTATTCCTTTGTTGATGAAAACATTAGTAATGGGACTTACCTTTATACATTAAAGCAAATTGATTTTGATGGAAATTATGAATACTCAAATACAATCGAAGTAATTATAGAAACTCCTAACGATTATTACCTCTCTCAGAATTATCCCAATCCTTTTAATCCCGAAACAAATATTGACTATATAATACCAGAAGAAACATTAGTTAATATTTCCTTATACGATATAACTGCTAAAAAGATTAAAGAATTAATAAACGAAAGAAAACAGCCGGGGTATTATACTATAAAATTGAAAGGAGGTGAATTAAGTTCAGGTATATACTTTTACCGGCTGATAACAGGCAGCGGATATACCGCTGTAAATAAACTAACAATATTAAAATAAAAAAAGGGTGAGTTATGAAAACATTTTTAATATTTTTGTTTTTACTTATAGGTATATTTTTTCCCACTTATGCACAAGGATTGCTTGAAGGCGATGAGCCTAATCCTGAGTATATGGTTGAGCAGGAAAAAACTTATGCAAATCTCCCACTGCCTTCTGAAATTCTGATCGTGTATAATGCTAATGTTGATTCTTCTGAAATTGTTGCAAATTATTATCAGCAGGCAAGAAATATTCCATCTATAAATATATGTCCATTAACTGATCTTCCAACTTATGTGGATTATGGTCAGGATGGGGGAGCTTATCTTGTTAATTGGTATTATGATAGTACTAATTTTTATAATTATCTTGCAGAAGATGGTGAGGTGATTTTAAGTTGGATTCCACCAAATTCAAGTGGTAAATCGCATTGGCTTTATTATAAAGATTATATTGAAACTCCTATCAAAGATTATATGGATGAAAATAATCTTACAGACGATATAAGATATATTGTTTTAATTAAAGGGCTTCCCTACAGACTAAGTCCCGCAGCTAATACTTCTCGAAAAGGTGCCTCAGTCTGTGCATTATTAAGTCTTATGAATCAGCCAGATGACAGAGATATTTTAACTTTGTATAATACTCCTTATTACCATTCTTTAGGATATTATACTAATCCATATCTTAGTGTAGATTATCCCCCATCCTTGGATTATAGATTTAAATCGGGTCATTTTGTAAATGCTGGCGGTTGGTATTTAAATTATTTAGTTTCCCGTTTAGATGGTGATACCTATGTAAATGCAATAGATTTAATTGACAGAATTACCTCAACAGATAAAAGTGGTGAGAAAAAATGGATACTTGATAATGATCCAAACCTTACCTATTCAACTATGTCTTTGGCCAGCGATAGATTAGAGGAATTAGGTTTTAACTATATCTATGATAATACTAATGATAAAATAATAAGTGATGAGGATGAAGTTATTGGTTATACTTCCCATGGAGTTCATTCTGGGTTTGGTACCTATTATATTTTAAATGACTTGGAATTTGAATATTCAAATGGTGCAATATTCAATAGCTGGGAAAGTGGTAATGCTCTTAGCTATGGAAAATGGCATTGGACACACGGTCTTTTATCGGATTTTATTGTAATGAGCGGCTCAGGAGGGGGCGGCAATGTTAATGAACCACTTGGATCAGGTATTTACAAAGAAGGACATTCATATCCAGCTTATGCTATGGGTTATTCAATTGTAGATGCAATTTACCAGGGTATCAATTACATCGCCTGGCAAAATGATGTTATTGGCGATCCATTGCAAACAATAGCCTGGGGCAAGCAAACTTTAACAGATGATTTGGAATGGACAAAGACTAATTTGGTTACAGGTGAAATAAATGTTCCGACAGACTATTCAATAACTCTTGATGACGATGCAATAGTAAATTTTAGGCATGATGGTTTTATTATAGGAGATGGATTTGTATATACTGAAACTAACGATTACACGCTCTCTGTTATTGATTGGGAAAAATCTGTCTTTCGAAGTGCGGAAAATAATCATCCTAAAATAATCTGGGGTGCACATCCGGATGCACCTTTAGTTGATGGTTATAAAATATACCGGAATTTTGAATCATCAGGTTATGAATTAATCGGTGAAGTAAATGCATCAACTTTTTATTTTATTGATGAATATATGGATTTAGTTGACGAAGTTAGTGAAGAACCAAAGAATGTTCAATATTATATAACAGCTTTACTTGAGGTTGGTGCAGGTACTGAAGAATCCGATCCATCAAATGTGATTGATTATTGGGTAGAGAAAGCAAGTAAAATAAATATTACAAAAAATGAGACCGAAATTAATTATTTTCTTAGCCAAAATTACCCGAATCCATTTAATCCTATAACCACACTTAAATACAGCTTACAGGAAGATGGTTTAGTAAATATTAAGGTTTATAACATCCTCGGTAGTGAGGTTGCTGAATTAGTAAGCGGACGAAAAACAGCAGGAGAATACTCTGTAACCTTTGATTTTAGTAATCTTGCAAGCGGTACTTACTTTTATGTTTTGAGAGTTAATGATTTTGTTTCTGTTAAGAAGATGATACTATTGAAATAAGCAATTTGACGTGAGGCTCACTTTTAAAGTTAGCCTCACTTTTTGAACTTAACTCTTTTCCTTGATAGCCCAATTCGTTTTTAATATATTAATATTTAGAAAATAACTTTATACCATATACCTTTAAACCTATGTCTTACTTAGTAACAGCAAGAAAATGGCGTCCACAAAAATTTGAAGAAGTTGTCGGACAGGAACATATAACTACAACTCTTAAAAATGCAATTAAGGATAACCGCATAGCTCATGCATTTTTGTTTACCGGACCAAGAGGAGTTGGTAAAACAACAACTGCCAGGATTCTTGCAAAGGCACTAAACTGTTTGAATCCGAAAAATTATGAGCCTTGCAATGAATGTGAAAATTGCAAAGCAATTCTATCCGGGCAGATGATGGATATATTTGAAATTGATGCTGCTTCCAACAGGGGAATTGATGAGATACGTACCCTGCGTGATTCGGTTAAATATGCACCTACAAAGGGAAAATATAAAGTTTATATCATTGATGAAGTTCATATGCTTACAAAGGAATCTTTCAATGCTTTTCTTAAAACATTGGAAGAACCGCCTTCACAAACAATTTTTATTTTTGCAACAACGGATGTACACAAAGTTCCGCTTACAATAATATCCCGCTGCCAGAGATTTGATTTCAGAAGAATTGAAATGGACACAATTAAATCTCTGCTAAATAAAATTGCAAAGGAAGAAAAAATAACAATTGATGATAAAACTCTTACTCTTATTGCCCGCAAAGCTGATGGAGCTTTGAGAGATGCTGAAAGTTATTTTGACCAGGTAATTGCATTCTGCGGTAATAAAATTGATTCGGAAACAGTGGGAAAAATTTTAAATCTTATTGATGATTCAGTTTATTTTTTGATTTCGGATGCTGTCCTCAGTAAAAACTTTAAATCTGTTTTTGAATCAACCGATCTGGTTTACAAAAACGGGTGGAACTTTACAGATTTTATGGATGGATTAATTGAGCATTTCAGAAATATAATGACTGTTATTATTACAGAAAGCACTCAAAGCATAGAATCGGCTGAAGTATTTAAAAAACGGTATATGGAATACATTGATAAATTTTCAGAAGGTGATATCCTGCGCCTGCTTAATTTCTTAAATAAAACCGGACAGGAATTAAGATATTCTCAGAATCAAAAGTTAAAAATTGAAATAGCGCTCTGTCATCTTGTAGGATTGGAAAGAACCTCAACCATTTCTGAGTTAATTGAAAATCTTAACAACGGAAATATTGAATTACCTGCTTCAAAAGATAAATCAGAAAAAAAAATTACCAGGTAAATCCAGGTAATAAAATTTCTGATAAAGAAAGAATTATTTCTTATAAAGACCCTGTACAGAAACCAGAACAAAACTTTTTAGTTACTGAACCATCCCGTGATTTTGATTCGCTAATTAAAAAATGGAAAGGATTTGCTGATCTTGTTTCTGAAGAGAAAAAATTTACTCTCGGCCATTTTTTTGCCACATCTCAACCGGTTGATTTTTCCGGAAACAATGTAAGTTTGCAATTCAATAATGAGGAAGAATTAAAATCTTTTAATATTAACCTTGATTACCTCACTAAGAAGGCATACGAGTATTTTGGTAAAAAATTGCAATTTAAAGTTGTTGAAGGAATGTGGATAAGAGCCTCATAGAAAAAAATCTCCAAAGCCCAATAATCGTCATCTGAAACCAGATCAAACTGCGAGATACTGGGGATCAATATATTGATCTTATTAATAAATGAGCTTGGGGGCGAGGAATTAACCTGATTTTATTGATTCTTTAGCTCAATCTTTTAATACCATAATTTTTTGAAAAATAAAGAATAATACCTATTTTTGTAGCCTATGCCTCAAAAGTTAGTCGTTGCTATTGACGGCCCCGCTGGTTCCGGAAAAAGTACTTCAGCGATATTAGTGGCTCAAAAACTTGGTTATCTTTATATTGATACTGGAGCTATGTACCGTGCAATAACTTTTCTGGCAATTAAAAATAATTTACATAGTCAAAAGGATATTATAAGTTTAGCGGAAAAAACTAAACTTAATCTTGATTTTATTGCCGGCAAGACAAAAGTTTTTACCAGATGGCAAAGAGATTACTGAAGATATTAGAATGCCGGAAGTAAATGCCCGTGTAAGTGAGATAAGCACTATAGAAGCTGTAAGAAAAATATTGGTGCAAAAGCAAAGGGAAATGGGAAACGGCGACCGTGGAGTCGTAATGGAAGGAAGAGATATTGGAACTGTTGTTTTTCCTGATGCCGAAGTTAAAATTTTTATGACTGCTTCAATTGATGAACGGGCAAAGAGAAGAAAAAAGGAATATTCTGAAAAAGGTATTGAAATATCTTTAACTGATGTTAAGGAAAATTTACTAGAGCAGGGACAAAATAGATTCTGGACGCGATGTTAGCCCGCTGACTATTGCAGAAGGTGCTGTAGAGGTAAACACCTCTGAGGTTTCAATAGAAGAACAGGTAAATATTATTATCGAAGAAATTAAGAAAGCTGCTGATAAAAAAGGAATTTCATTAAAAATAAATTAAAAAACCAAATAGCTAACTAATGTTAAACAAAAATAATTTCTGCACACTTTTTTATTTTTGGTTTTTTGAAAAGAAAGCAGAACAAAAAACAGTTCGGGAGGATGAATGTCCAAAGAAGTAAAAGAAACGAATACAAATCCGGTGACCTCAGTTGATTATGAAAAAGCAAGAAATAAATTTCAAAATGAAGAATATTCACAGGAAGAATTTTTAACCCTTGCAAAACTCTATTCTGAATCTTTTAAAGATGTTAAAGAAGGTGAGATTATTAAAGGGAAAGTTGTCAGCATCCAGGGAGATAATGTTATCCTTGATGTCGGGTTTAAATCTGAAGGTTCTGTTCCTTTACTGGAGTTTGGTGATAAAGATGTAAATATAGGACAGGAAGTTGATGTTGTTCTTGAAAGTGTTGAAGATCAGGAAGGCAACCTTGTTCTTAGTAAATCAAGAGCAGACTTTTTGAGAATTTGGGACAAAGTAATACGAGCACATGAAACCGGTGAAATTATTGAAGGGAAAATTGTTAAAAGAATTAAAGGAGGAATGGTTGTTGACTTGATGGGAATGGAAGCTTTTCTTCCCGGGTTCGCAAATTGATATTCGTCCTATACGTGATTTTGATGCTTTCGTCGGACAAACAATGGATTTCAAAGTCGTAAAAGTAAACATCCCAACCGAAAATGTAGTTGTATCTCATAAAGTCCTTGTTGAAGAAGAAATTTCTGACCAGAGAAATGCTATTCTTGAAAGCCTTGAGAAAGGACAAATACTTGAAGGAACTGTTAAAGCTATTACGGACTTCGGAGTTTTTGTCGATCTTGGCGGAGTAGATGGTCTTATTCATATTACCGATTTAAGCTGGGGTAGAATAAATCATCCTAATGAAGTAGTGCGGCTTGATGAAACAATAAAAGTTGTAGTTACAGATTTTGATGAAGAGAAAAAGAGAATCTCCTTAAGTCTTAAAAAACTTCTTCCTCACCCATGGGAAAAAATTGAAGAGAAGTATAAAATCGGAGATAAAGTTTCCGGCCGTGTAGTTTCACTTACCGATTACGGTGCATTCATTGAAATCGAAAAAGGTATCGAAGGTTTAATTCACAATTCAGAAATGAGCTGGACACAGCATATTAAGCATCCTTCACAGGTTGTTGCCATGGGACAAATTGTTGAAGCTGTTATTCTTAGTCTGGATAAAGAAGAGAAAAAGATTTCTCTTGGAATAAAACAGCTTGAACCGGATCCGTGGCAATCATTAATGCAGAAATATCCTGTTGGCTCAAGGCATCAGGGTGTTGCTCGCAACTTAACTAACTTTGGTGTATTTGTAGAACTTGAACCCGGAGTTGATGGTCTTGTTCATATATCAGATCTTTCCTGGACAAAGAAAATCAGGCATCCCGGTGAAGTTGTTAAGAAAGGTGAAAAGCTTGATGTTATTGTTCTTGGCGTTGATGTTGACCAGAGAAAAATTTCGCTGGGACATAAACAGGTCGAAGAAAATCCATGGGATAAATTTGAAAGAAAATATTCTATAGGATCTTTTACTCAGGGCAAGATTGTCAGAATTATTGAGAAGGGACTTATTGCAGAATTACCTGAAGATGTTGATGGTTTTGTTCCAACAACGCATCTTTCAACTTCAAAGATAAAAAATGTTGCAAACCACTTCCCTGTTGATTCAGAATTGCCATTAAAGGTGATTGAGTTTGATAAGGAAAATAAAAAGATTGTACTTAGTGCAATTGCTGCATTAAAAGAAAAAACGGAAGAAGAAATTCAAACCTATATTGATTCTCATAAATTAGAGAAAGTTACTGTTCAGGATATTAAAAATACTGAAACAACAGCAATTGATACTTCCGAATTTCCAATCTTTGAAGTTCCGGAAGAACCGCAGCCATCGGAAAAAAAATAATTCTTTCGTAAAAATCATTTAAATTAAGGGCGATCTAAAAGGATCGCTCTTAAAATTTTAAACAAATGGCGCAAACAGTAGCTCTACATACATTGGGTTGTAAGTTAAATTTCTCAGAGACTTCAACAATTGGAAATGAATTTTTACAACATGGGTTCAATATTGTTAACTTCAATGAAAAATCTGATGTTTATGTTTTGAATACATGCACTGTTACTCAAAATGCAGAAAGAGAATGCCGGCAGCTTGTCAGAAAAGCATTAAAACAAAATCCTGAAGCTTATATTGTAGTAACAGGTTGTTACGCTCAATTAAGACCGGAGGAAATAGCAAATATTAAAGGAGTTGATGCAGTTCTTGGCAGTAACGAAAAATTTAGACTTTTCTCGCTGATAGATAATTTCCAGAAAAAAAATCTCGCTTGTATTTTCGTTTCACCTGCAGATAAATTAAATGATTTTGGTCCTGCAAGTTCCACTGAAGCAGATAACAGGACAAGAGCATACCTCAAAATACAGGATGGATGTGATTATAAGTGTTCCTTCTGCACAATCCCACTTGCGAGAGGTTTAAGCCGGAGCATGAATCCTGAAGATGTTGTTTATCAATTCAAAAATCTCATAAGAGAAGGATATAAAGAGATAATCTTAACTGGTGTTAATGTCGGAGATTATGGGAAGTCATATTCTGCAAATCTTTACAATTTATTATTAAGACTTGTAGATATTTATGGTGATTTCAGAATAAGAATAAGCTCGATTGAACCTAATCTTTTGACGGATGATATTATAAAACTCACAGCCAATAATGAAAAATTGTGTAGACATTTTCATATTCCTTTGCAGAGCGGCAGTCCTGAAATATTAAAATCAATGAGAAGAAGATATAAGGCAGAGGAATATTCCGCTCTTATATATAAATGTAAAAATTTAATTCCGGATGCTGGAATTGGTGTTGATGTTATTGTAGGTTTTCCGGGAGAAACTGAAAAAGATTTTCTTAACACTTACAATTTTTTAAATGAGCTTCCGGTTTCATATCTTCATGTTTTCACATACTCAGAAAGACCTGATACTAAGGCAATAGAATTGAAAAATCCTGTTGATGTTTATGAAAGAAGAAAAAGAAATAATATGCTGAGGATTTTAAGTGAAAAGAAACGATATAAATTTTATAATGAAATGATTGGAAAAAAACTTGAAGTACTTTTCGAATCGGAAAATATTCACAATAAAATAAAAGGGTTCTCTTCAAATTATATACGGGTAAGTTTAGATTATAAACCGGAACTTGTAAACCGGGTTTGTTCAGTTTCAATTAATGATATTGCTGATAATTGCTGCTCCGGAACTATAATGGGGATGAAAAATTCAATTGAATTGATTGCAAGTTAAAACAATATTTCCTTTAACATTATGAAGAAATTATTCTTTGTCATTTTTTGTTTTGCTGTAAATTTATTTCCTCAAAGTTCAAAAAATCTTTTTGAATTAGAAGAGGAAATAAAAGCTGTACAGAAAAATCCTGCATTTGAGATAAATAATTTTATCCAGGAAAAAACTGAAAGAAAAAAACCAATACTTGGAATATTATATTCTCTCCTTTTACCGGGGATGGGAGAACTTTACGCTGATTCTTATTCAAGTGGAAAATATTTTACAATTGCTGAAGGTGCATTGTGGGGAGTTTTTGCAGGGATGAATATTTATGGGAACTGGCAAAGAGATAAGTATAAATCTTTTGCAGTTTCCAAAGCAGGAATTACAACCGAAGGAAAAGACAAAGATTATTACAGCGTTATAAGTCAATACTTAAATATTGATGAATACAATAATGATAAAGCTTTGAACAGAGAATTCGATCAAATGTATCCTGAACGATATTTCTGGAAATGGAATAGCCAGAAAGAACGCGAGGAATACAGAAGTTTATGGGTTTCGAGTGAGCAAACCTTTAATGATGTTAGATTTGTCGTCGGAGCAATGCTTCTGAACAGGATTGCAAGTGCAGTAAATGCAGTCAGATTGGTTTCTGCTTATAATAAAAGAATTCAGGAAGATGTTTCCTGGAATTTTTCAGTCGGAGTTTCCAGACCCGTTAACCTGCCTCATCAATTAGTATTTAATTTTCAAAAAAGATTTTAAAAACAATTTATTTGTTTAGATAAGGATTTTTAGAAAGTTTAACTACCTCATAGTTTGCATTCAAAAGCAGTTGGGGATTTATATCAACTTTAAAAATAATTGCAACCAGATATGTGGGAGGAAATAAACGGAACTTCCATAGAAAATCTCTCAACCGAATTTGACTTTTAATTTTATTTAGAACCCTATCATCCCTTTCTTTAAATTCTATTCCAAGCCCGTCTCTGTAATAATCATTCATACTTTTGAATGCAACAAACGGCAGGTTTAACCCAAGCCCGATTTTTTCAAACTCTCTTTTAGAAATTGAATATTTGTAATTACCTGAAGGCTCATATAAATCGTGCATCCCTCCTTTTAATTTTTTTAATAACCAGTTCCCAAATCTTTCAACAAAGGATGAATTAGTAAACCTATCATACGGCTCAATTAAAAAAACCCCTGTTTTACTAACTCTCAGCATTTCATATAAACCGAGGTAAGGCCTGGGTAAGTGATGGAAAGTTTCTTTGCACAGAACAAAATCAAATGCTTCATCATCAAAAGATAATGATTCAACATTTTCGCTGGAGTAATCATTTATATAACCTATTTCTTTTCCTTTTTTTAAAAAATGATCATCAATATCGGAAGCAATAGCTTTATGTCCTTTTGATAATAAGTACTGTGCATCTGTTCCATAATAGAAATCTCCAACCGTCAGCCATTCAGATTTTGGATACATTTTTAATACCGGATCTATACATTTATATAATCGTTCATGTCTCCAGCGATTAATAGTATTGTGGTTTAACATTAATTCACATTGCTCTTCAGGATAATTCTGAAGATGATCAATCTGGTTCTGATAACTTTTCTTAAATGTCTCCAATGAATGTTCCAGTTCTTTTTTAATTTGATTCCTTACATATAAAGTTAAAAAAAAAGCATGTCATAAGACATGCTTTTAATTTGAACTATGTTCTAAAATTTTATTTCAGCAAAACCATTTTTTTAGTTTGCGAATATTTGCCTGCCTGAAGTTTGTACAAATACAAACCGCTTGAAAGACTTGCCGCATCAAATTCAACTGTATATTTTCCTGAAGGCTTTTCTTCATTTATCAAATTTGCAACTTCATTTCCAAGGATATCATAAACCTTTAAGGAAACAAAACCAAAATCTGATATCTCAAAACTAATTTTTGTTGCTGGGTTAAAAGGATTTGGAAAATTCTGATTCAATTCAAAACTAAAAACTGCATTTGGTGAATTAAGTTCAACAATACCGGAATAACGATATGTTCCATTAAAATCAACTTGCTTTAAACGGTAAAGATTTTTGATGTTCGATAAATTCTTATCAATAAAATTATATCCGGATGCATTGCTTGTTGTACCCTTGCCATCAACAAAACCTATTATATTCCATTTGCCGTTATTATTTTTTTGAATTTCAAATCCTTTGTTATTCAATTCAGTTGCAGTATTCCAATTTAAAATTGCATTTCCATCCTTTAGATTCACAGTAAATGAAATTAATTCAACAGGTGTAACATTATCTATAATAGTTAAAGGAAATTTAGGCCCGTATGCCCACCTGTCCAGAGAATCAGGACGAAAATCATAAACAATACTTAAACCACATGAATAAATAGTGTCAACATTGAAAGAATCAGTAGCAGTATATTCAAACGGCCAGAAGATTGTATCCTGAGGTGTTGGGAATGGAAGTGGAAAAGCCTGGGTTAATTCATTTGGTGCTCTGTAATCCCAAACTGAAAGCGTATCATCAATACTCATTATTCCAAATCTACCTGCAACATTATAACCACCGGCTTCAGCGGGTCCCCCGGTAAGAAACATTTTATAAAGCCCGGTTTGTCCAACCGCTAAAGTTTCCGGACCTTCGACCCAGACTGTAACTGTTGTATCCTCATAAAGACTATGGCAAGCGCATCCATCGCCGTTCAATTCGGTACATCCTATTCTTTCCACCGGCGGAGTTTGGAACAAACCTGAATAAGCTAAAAGAGTGAAGGATATAAAAGCAAATACAAGCGTAATGTTTATTTTCAAATGATTGTACCTTTACCTGTTACAATACAAAAATAACAATTTTTTCTAATTTTAAAATATAATTGTTAAATAAATTTTTAGGAACGCTAATCAATTATTAATAATGAATACTATAAAATCCAGGTTTTTCCGATTGAATAAAATACTATTTAAGCTAAAATAGATAAAGTTTGGTAATTTAAGAGTCGGTTTTGCAGACTCTTTACCGGTTTGCTATTTTGTTAAAAGCATTTTTTTAGTAATTGAAAAATTTCCCGCAATGAGTTTATATAAATAAACACCGCTGGAAAGATTCCTGGCATCAAATTCAGTTTTATAGGAACCAGCAGCCATTTCCTCATTTATTAGAACTGCAACTTCATTCCCCAAGACATCAAATACTTTAAGAGTAATAAAATTATCAACCGGTATTTGCCAGCCGATGATTGTATTTGGGTTAAAAGGATTAGGATAGTTTTGTTCTAATGTAAATGAGGGAGAACTAATATTAACTTCAACTTCCTGCGAATATTTGCATTGTCCATTAAAATCAATCTGCTTTAACCTGTATAAATATTTACCCGGATTTACTTCATTATCGATAAAGGAATAATAATTTCTTTCTGTTATTGTTCCATTGCCCTCAATAAAACTTATCACACCCCATTTTTGATTTTTGACACTTGACTTTTCACATCTCTCAATTTCAAATCCACGATTATTTTTCTCTGTGGCGGTCACCCACATTAAATTTACATTGTTTCCATTTATATTAGCCAAAAAAGAAATTAACTCTACCGGAACCGGAACCAACGGTTTCAATTCAACGTTAAGAATTGTTGAAGAAAAATTACTTACACTTACATTAGTTATAGTAGTATCAAAATATGCCGGAGCTGAAAAAGTTAAATTGTATGTTCCGGCATAAATTAATCTATAATAATCTCCGTTAATAGAATCGCTGTAAACTTCGGAACTATCAAAATCGTGCCCATTAATTTTTATAAAGGCTTTAACAGGATTTCCAATTGTGTCTGTTACAATTCCTCTTATTCCATATAAACAATTCTGAATATAGTTAAGAAAAGATCTCTTATTATACTCCCAGTACAACGGTAATTGAGAAGGTGTAACCAGTTTAATATTAGAAAGTTCAATTGTAACTTCCCTTCCCCTGTTAAAATAAGTAAAGTAATCCTGCCGTCCTCCATCCACTTCATACCAAGCATAACCGTTGGTAATTCCATTATCCAGATAAGTCATATATGAAGCGGGACTATGTGCATGAACTGTATCCGCATATTGCCTCGAAATAAAATGAAACCAGCTATCATCGGGATGAAGCCTTGGCCATGTATCCCACGGATAATTTACAACTTCAACACCGCCGTGAAAATTTACCGAAAGAATAAAATTATTCTGCTGGGCAATATTCATCATTGCAATTGTTTCCGGCTGCCATGCACCTGTTGGATATGGACCTGATTCAGGATCAGGAAAGTTCCTGTTAATATCTTTTCCATTTGCATTATATCTGGTAGCACCATTTACGGTACTGTTACCGCCATGATATGTTCCATCAGGATTTCCCGCAGGGTTAATCCAGATTTCAATATTATCAACAAGATTAGTTATCCTCGCATTGGTTCCATATGAAGACAGCAATGAATCAATTAATCTAAGCATTAAAACATAACCCGTTGTTTCATCTCCATGCATACTTGATGTAAGCATACATTGCGGTTCCGCTTCATTTTCGTTTACATTATCCGAGATTTTCACAAATAAAATTTTTCTTCCCTGCACGGTATTTCCTGCATCAACTACTTTGCAAATGGAAGGATAATTAGCTTCAAACTGGTACATCATATTTACATAACCATCATAAGTCGGATATGTGTCCCAGGATTCAATTTCTTCCAGTGAAGATGACATATGAACATCTCCAACATCACCGGGATTTTTTAATACTTCATATTTATACCCAAGCTTAAGGAATTGATTAAACTCTTCCTCATTTGCATAAGCATAAACATTATTCCCTACTACATTATCTATAGAAATAATTTTGGTAAGATTATTAATCTCTTTTTTTTCAAGGATAGTAAATTTAAAATAGACCTCACCTTTTTTTTCAAAAAATCTTGAATCGGGTTGTGAAAAAATTAAGGAAGAGAAAAAAATAAAGGCGGCAAGTGTAATTGAAGTTTTCATAAGACTACATGATTAGTGAACAGATATGCAAAAATAAAGATAATTGGAATCAGCGGAAAGATTTAAAAATTTTAATCGAGTATTAATCTTTGACATTGAACAACTTTTTGAATTCGTCAATATTATTCATTTGTTTAATTCTTTTTTCTTCATCCTCTTCTTCATTTCTTGCGGAACATTCTTTATAGAATTCTTCACTCGTTAATAAACTGCATCCGCAGACTTTTGCATAATCTCTGATTCCATTATCGGATGAAACAACAATTATATTTCTCCTGTTTTTAGATGAAGCTATCTGATCCTTTATTTTTTCATCTGCTGTTTTTGATTCGGAATAAATAATTTTGCCATTTGACAGATTCAGCCGACCGTTTTCATAACCATCAAAATGAAGAGATACTTTTATTTTCTTACCGGAAAAATAATCCTGCAAGAGAAAAACAACTTGTTCCCTTGCACCTTGTTTATTTTTACTTTGAAGTTCAGATAATTTTTTAACTTTCCCTATTAAGTTATTTCCATCAATCAGATAATGAATCATTTGATTTCCTTTTAGCTACCAATTAATAACCGTTATAGAAGCGGTCTCTTTTAGTAATTTTTAGATCCTGAAGCTGCGGGGCTTTAACTCTTATTTCAAGGCTGTAACCTCTATAAGTGCCAATCGGGTTCCAGGTAAAATTCATAATCCAGCAATGCAAGTCTCTTGATATTCTCATAACAGGCGCTGCAAATTCTTTTCTCTGAAAATCATAACTGCCGCTAACTGAAAATTTCCAGCTTGGGGTAAGATTGAAATTAAGAGAACCATTAAGATTTGAATACGATAGAACATTTGCTGGGTTCGATTTATTCAATGAGTAATTATAGTTAAGAGAAACATCCCAGGGAATTGTAAAGTCAGGATCTTTAGTATCATAAATTCCTTTATAGTTCGATCCAGCGGTTCCAAGCTGAAATTCATCCGGTTGATTAGCTGAAGTTTCTTCTTCTTTTTTGGAAGAGCTTAATTTTTCTCCTGATAAGCTTGTTGATATAGAAAAATTAAAATTAGTCAGTCTTAGAAGTCCTTTACCTTCATTAATTAAAAATTTATTTATAGGATTTCCAGATTCATTAATATCATACAATGTAAATGTTGAACCACCGTTAAAGCTGAACCAATTTCCAACCTGTGTTCTGAATCCAATATTTAATGGAGAAAATTTAACACTATCGGCAGCCAGGTTATAATTGATCGAGCCATCAAGATTTAAGAGTTGTATTTTTTCTTCCTTAGAAGTTGTATCAGTTGGGTCAACGGTTGTTTTCATTTCAAAAATATTTGATAAGCTGAACCCAATATTTTGTATTTCTCCCTGTGATGGACCGCCGAATATTTCTCTCTCATATTTATTGTATTTAACTATTTCACCTTTTGAGTTTATATAAGAACCAAAATATCCCCAGAAAGGTTTTGAATAATCAGGTGTAAAAGAATAAGTGATAGCCGGATTTACGGTATGCCTAATTGCAGCAATTCCAAGAATATTCGGCTGAAACATTCCATAAAATTTTGTTGATGCACCAACACCCATGCTGAAAGTTCTTACAAAATTTATTTCTTTAACATCATTTGTAATTATTATGTCTCTCCCCGCAGAATCCAGATCCTGCAAAATTTTTATCAACTCTTTTATTATACCATCTTTCCTGGTAACTGATTGATGGAGTTATACTGAAATATCCAACCTTCGGAGAAGCGCTTGTTCTTAAATTATGCTGAATCCCTCCCCTGATTTTAAGATCGTCATCAATTTTATTCCTGTTATTCTGAAATGTACCTGAATATGTATATCCAATTAACTCGTACCATTTATTATCTGCCCCTGATGTTTTGCTTCTGAAAGGATATTTCTGCGACATTGAAAAAGATGCTCTCGGCAGAACTTCAGAAATTGTATTCTTATCAAGATTCTGTGAACGCTGATAGTTTAATGATAATGTATTTCCGGATTCATCCCATGACTTAACCATTGATGCGTTTGAAATTATATCCCTGCTGAGAACTTCATTTAAATCATAAATCGTTCTTCTCGAATAATTAATTCCAGATACAAATTCAAGATTTGCATCGAACCGCAAAGTTGGAGTTATAGATTGATTATGATTCCACTTAATGAACCAGTCTTTACTTTCCTGCCTGTTAGGATCTAAAGGTTCACCAACTTTAAAATTCTTATAATTACCTTCAAGCTGTCCGGTATAATTATATCTTTTGGCATATCGGATTCGTGAATTAATATTATAACTCCCACGGGTATAATAATCACCGGTCGCAACCCAATCAAAGTAATCACTTGCCGCCCAGAAATATCCGAAACGTGAGAAGTACCTTCCATAAGTTGCATCATCACCAAATACCGGAGGAATAATTCCAGAGCGTCTTCCTGACTCAATGGGAAAAACCGCAAAAGGCAAGGGAACTGGAAATGGAACTCCGCCAAAATACAGCCAGATCCATTTAGCAACAATCTCCTTCTTATTTATTACTTTCATTTCATTTGAATAGAAATAATAGTGAGGCGTATCGGCATCGCAGGTTGTATAAGTGCCATCCTCCACAAAATAAGTTTCCTCATCAACCTTTTTAATTTTTTCACCCGTATATTTTGAACCATCGGTCTCGGTTCCGGCAGAAGAAATAAAACCTTGTTTTGTTTTAAAGTTATATTTCATCCTTATACCTTCATAAGCTTCAACGCCTTCTTTTAAAACGGGAGTACCGATTAATTTTCCTTTTATTGAATCAGAAGGAACACCTTCAGCATCAATGGTGTTTGTCTGAAAGTCAACAAAAATATTTTCGCTTTTAAGATCAGTCTCTTTGTATTGCACCGAAGCTTCACCAAAAATATTCATCTTTTTTTTCTTTACGTAAAAGATAAGCGAATCAGATGCATTTGTATAAATTACGGTATCAACATCATAAGATTTAGCAGGAATAGAATCAGGAGTTGAAAGGGAATCACTCGATGAAATATTTATTAAAGTATCTTGTACGGATTTATCAGTTTCCTGAGCGAAGGAATTTAATTGCGGGATAATAAAAAGTATAATAAATAAAAATCGCATATGAGAAGATAATCATAAAAGCAATTTTAAATAATGAAACTTGATCAATCAGGATTTATAAAATACCAGCGCTGATGCACCTTTAACACCGGCATCATTTTTTAATTTAGCCGGCATAACTTTTACTCTTTTTTTAGTAGGAATAAAAACACGTTCAACAATTGTTTCCTGAATTTTATTGAACAAAGGTTTTCCGAAACCGGAAACCCCCCCGCCAATAATAAATGTGCTTATATCCAGCAGGTTGCTTACAGATGTTAATACAGCTCCAAGCTGCAATCCCATACTTTCAACAACCGATTTTGCATATTCATCACCCATTTCCATCGCTTTCTGTATAATAAATGGAGTTATAAAATCAGCCTGATTATTTGCAAGTTCAAGAATTTTTGAACCGGGATGTTCCTGTAGATCTTTTATAACCCTCTGCTTTAAATAATTATTACCAATATATGCCTCTATGCATCCAACAGAACCGCATTTGCATTTTGGTCCCTTATAATTAATGGAAATATGTCCAAGCTCTCCTGCGGCACCATATTCTCCCCTGTAAATTTTTTTATTAAAAATAACCCCGCCTCCGACACCTGTACCTAGAGTTATCATTACAAAAGAATTGTATTTCTTACCGGCACCAAAAATAAATTCACCAATTGCAGCAGCATTAGCATCATTCTCAATTAAAGTTTTTATTTGAAATTCCTTCTGAATAATTTTTCCCAGTTTTATTCTCCCCCAACCAGGAAAATTGGGAGGATATTCGACAGTACCTTTTTCAATACTTACTACACCGGGAGCTCCAATACCAATTCCTTTTATTTTTTCTTTTCTATGTGTAAGAATCTGCTTTATACCTTTAACTATCTGTGATATGACTTCATCTGGCCCTAACTCAGCATTTGATGGTAATGAAGTTTTTGAAACAATCATACCAAGATTTGAAACCAAACCGAACTTTATGCTGGTTCCGCCAAGGTCAACTCCAAGCGCATATTTTATTTTCTCTGCCATAAATTATTTATATATAAGACGAATCCAGATATCCTTTTGTTATCAATTTGAATATTGAAAATCGACAATTTTTATTTCATCAGGGTACGTTATATTTCCTAATGAAGTTGAGACTGTGGGTTGACAATAAAGAGTAAGCTTTGAAGCGCTCCCGGAATAACCTCCAATGTTTAAAGCAAGGTTAAGAATTGATTCATATCCTCTGTCTTTAAAGAACGGGATCAGATCTAAACCGATTGAGAAAGGAATATTTACAGTATCACCCGTTCCGGGAACAGTAACAGGAGAATCAATATTACCTGAAATTGTTTCTTTATCATCAATTAATAATCTCCACGGAAAACTCTTTATTGTTGCATTTGTTTTTTTATAGCCGCCGGTTCCATCGTTTGGGTTTTTAGCTTCCACATTAAGAATAAAAGAAACCGGGAGTTTACCGGAAACAAAATCCGAAGATATTTTTAACACCTCTAATGCAGTGAAATCTTCAATCTTCTTTTTATTTGTTAAATCAATCCCGCTTAAATGGAAACCGTTTACTTCTCCCAGTTTAAATTTTAATCTTGATATGTTTACGAATGTTTCATAAACGCTGCAGCTAAAACTATTAAACAAGAATAAAATCATTAATGCTTGGAGAAACCTAAATCCTGTTTTCAATCCTTTTTGTTTCATATTAAATAATAATTTTTTATTGTTGAATTTCAATACCTGATTCTTCAATCCTTCTGATAATTTCATTTGCAACCTTTAATGCTCTTAATCCATCTTCTCCTGATACCAATGGTTTTGTTTTATTCAAAACAGAATCAACAAAAAGCTGAAGCTCATACTGAAGCGCGTTTATTTCTATAACCTGCGGCTGTTCATATACGAGTCTCTTTTTTTATCGCCTATTCCAATTTCCCCAAAGGACATTCCTGAAGAAACATTTTCATCAACCTGAAGCAGCCTGTAAACTTCAGAAGCCCCGGTAACAAAATCCAAAGCTATATAGGTGTCTTTTTGGAATAGTCTCATCTTTCTCATTTTTTTCTGAGAAATTCTGCTTGCAGTTACATTTGCAACAGCACCATTTTCAAACTGGATTCTTGCATTTGCAATATCAACATTGTCGGAAACCACAGCCACACCATTTGCATCAATTTTTTTAACATCGCTTTTAATAAAACTTAAAATTAAATCAATATCATGAATCATAAGATCAAGTACGACCGCAACATCAGTCCCGCGAGGGTTAAACTGCGAAAGCCGGTCGGTTTCTATAAAAACAGGATTGGAAATATATTTCTCAAGTGAAACAAGCGCAGGATTAAATCTTTCAATATGCCCTACCTGAAGGTTGAGATTTTTTTTATCGGCAAGCATAACAAGATTCTTTGCTTCCTCTATCGTTGAAGTAATCGGTTTTTCTACAAAAACATGCTTACCCATTTCAAGGCATCTGTTTGCAACTTCAAAATGTGCAGAAGTTGTAACAGCAACTGAAACTGCATCAACAGATTTCAGTAATTCTTCTTCACTCTGGAAATAATTTATTTTAAATTCAGCAGCAGCGGTTTCCGACTGAATAAGATTAGTATCAAATACTCCGACGCATTCACAATTTTCAATATTCTTAAACATCTTGATATGAAGTTTACCAAGATGCCCCGTACCAATAACACCAATTTTTAGTTTTTCCATTAATGACTTATTATTTTTGAATAGCCAATTACTTTATCATAACCGCCATAATTCTGATCCTGATAATACAAAAATACATGATAAACATTTGTAGCCTGCCAATTATTTCCTTCAAGTACAACCCAGTTTTCATTTTTAATATTTCCATTTATTACATCGGCAAGAACATACTGGTAATCATAAATTCCTCTTTTAAGGGGAATGGTTTCGGTAAAAAGCCCGCCGTCATTTTTCATTTCATATTCAGAAAGGATTTGCCAGTTATTAAAAGCTCCCACAAGAAAAACATTTCCCTTTACTTCATCCGGAGGTCTTATTGAAAAAGAAACATTTAAGTAAGTAGCAAATTCATCGTGGAAATTTTTAAGTATTGAACCTCCATTTAAATCTTTAGGAGGATCTTTAAAGAACCTTGAATATTCTATTCCATCAATTTGTGCTTTAACATTTTTTGAATTGAAAACATTTATATTTCTTAAATCAGCCTGGCGGTATTCATTGCCCGGAAGAATATCTCTTGCTGTAAATGAAAATTTCCTGTTTCCATCCCAATAAAACTGGCGCTGGTTGGTATTGAAATTCCGGTCAACAATTATCGGGTAATATATTTTTTGGTTTTCAATAATTTCAATATTGTTAACAAAAGCAGGAAATAATTCATCGGGTAAATTAAATTCTGAAGTAACATTAAATACTTTTGCAAGATCTGCAGGGAAATAAGTTTTGTCTTCAAGCTGTTCCCTTTTAATTGTTGTATTCATTACAACTTCCTCATAAACAACATAAAATCTTCCTGAAGCATAAACCGTTGAAGTATCATTTGACTCAGTTATAAAGAACATCCACTTACCGGAAAAAGGAAATTCAACATCCTGAAAATCAGATGGGAAATTCCCTTTAAAATGATAACCTGCATCTTCAACTGTTGACGGCAAATTTACAAGATCAAGATAATAAGCTACATTTTTTCCGTGGTTTATTAGAAACAAATTATTTGTCGGATTCCAATTCCTGTCACAGTAGCGGAAAACAACATTGAGGCTAGGTTTAAATTCAGATTTAATATCAAACTCGATTGTTACATTATTACTATTATCCTTTGAATAATATATTACCGGCAAAGAAGTTTCATCTCCTGTTACATAAGCTTTTAAACTTTTAATTATTACGTTCTGAGGAAAACAGATTGAAGTAAACAATACTATTAAGAGAAGAGATTTATTTTTCAATTTATACCCCTGCTATAATTCGAAAATTTCAACGCATTTTATTGAACTGAACGGTACAAATATTTTTACTGTTTTTTGCTCCCTGATTGTTTCAAGAAGAAGAGCTTCGTCAAAAGCACCAACCAGTTTACCTGTTTTGAAAACTATCTCATAAAATGGAGATTCGGAACCAACATCCTGCACTCCGTAATTTTCATGCATAGTTATGTTAAGAGTTTTCCCAAGATATTCTTCCCAGTTTAGTTTCATTAATTTTCCTTTTTAAAAAGATTATTTAATTCTTCTCTGAATTTTTCCAAATCATCACATAAGTAAAAGGTTTTCAAAAAACTTTCTGCCGAAGCTTTATCATCCGCATTGAGGGAGTTAATATATACTGCTGCAATAACTGATTTTATCGATTTCGATTGTGAGCATTCTTTTACTTCTGTTTCAATTGAAGAAACAAGAGCTTCATTTTCTGTAAGAAATATATCATACAGTTCTTCATTAACAGAAAATATTTCTCCATCCTCAAACTTCCAGCAATTAATGGGAAGTGCTTTAACTTTACTTCCCTCATTCAGATAGGCAAAATCAGAATTTCCGGAAACAATAATAAGTCCTTCTAATTCCCCCGAATAAGTCTCATAAGGTTCAACAATTCCGGAATTAATTTCTCCGGCAAGATAAAAAGTATCAAGAAGGTTGTACACAAAAAGATGAAACTCAGAATTAATTTCATCGCGGATTAGTAATTCATCATTACCATCACTATCAAGATCGTATAAATAACCGGAAGGATTTTGAAACTCTCTCGAATAAATTTCCGGACCCTCATTCTGGTTTACAACTAATTTTCTGCCGTCAATAATAATCCTGAATAATTCAGAATTAAGTTCACTTTTTTCCTGGGGGAAAATATCAGTTAAAAAAATAAATATTAAAAAAAGCAAGGAAGGAAAATAAAGCCTGGTCACAAAAAATCTCTTTAATATTTGTAAAATAAGGGAATTCAAAGAATTCCCCCTAAAAACATATTGAAAATTACAAATTCTTTATCTCATTTGTCAGTTTGGTTATTGCATCTTTCGCATCACCGAAATACATAAGAGAGTTCTGACCAAAAAATAATTCGTTCTCAATTCCTGCATAACCAGGATTCATCGAGCGTTTATTAATAACAACAGTTTTTGCATAATCAACATTTAGAATAGGCATTCCATAAATAGGACTGCTTTGATCATGCCGGGCCGCAGGATTGACAACATCATTAGCTCCAACAACAAAAGCAACATCTGTATTTGGAAAATCATCATTGATATCTTCAAGAGCATATAATTTATCATAAGGAACACTTGCTTCAGCAAGAAGCACATTCATATGTCCGGGCATTCTTCCTGCAACCGGGTGAATAGCAAATCTTACTTTAATTCCTTTTTTCTCAAGTACATTCATTAAATCCCTTATTGCATGCTGCGCCTGTGCAACTGCCATTCCATATCCGGGAACAATTATTACGCTGCTTGCAGAATCAAAAATCATAGCAAGCTCTTCAGCATCAACTGATTTAATATCACCTTTAATGCTGGTCATATCGCCCGCGGTAGTTGGGGCGGAACCTGCTGAAGCCCATCCGCCAAGAAGCACATTCATTAATGATCTGTTCATTCCGCGGCACATTATTAATGTAAGTATAATTCCTGAAGCACCGACAAGGGCGCCAGCAATTATTAATTCATTATTACCAAGTACAAATCCTGTTGTTGAACCTGCAATTCCCGAATATGAATTTAAAAGTGATATTGCAACTGGCATATCTGCCCCGCCAATCGGAAGCACAAGAAGAACTCCAAGTACAAGAGAAACAAGAGTTATAATTAAAACGAGCGAAATAAGTCCGGGATTCATTACTAAATAAGCTCCGCCAGCTATTACTGCAAGCAAAAGAATAAGATTCAGAGGATGTTGAAAAGGATATTTTACAACTTTGCCGGTAACAATGCCTTGCAGCTTTCCAAACGCAATCATAGATCCTGTAAACGTAACACCTCCAATTAATAAGCTCAGGATAATTGCAATTCCCTGGTCTATTGGCAGATTAAAAACCATTCCTTTATCAACAGGATAATTTGGATTAATACGGTAATATTCAGCGAGAGCAACAAGAGTAGAAGCGCCGCCTCCAAAGCCATTCAGCATACCAACCATTTGCGGCATTCCTGTCATCGGAACTTTTACGGCAAGTAAAACTCCAATAAGAGAACCAATCAGTATTCCGATAATTATCCATTCAAATGTAAGCACTTTCTGATCGAACAAAGTGATAATGATTGCCATTGCCATACCAATAGAAGCAAACAGATTTCCTTTTCTGGCAGTTTTAGGTGACCCCAGATATTTTATTCCGAAGATGAAAAAAATTGAGGATACCAGATATGTTATTTCAATTACGATTCTCATTTTTTCATCCTCACTTTTTCTTCTTAAACATTTTTAACATTCTATCTGTAACCAGGAACCCGCCTACAACGTTAATCATTGCAAAGACTACGGCAACTACGCCAAGTATTGTACTAATGGTAAATTGCTCAAGCCCGGCGCTCAATAAAGCTCCAACTATTGTAATTCCCGAGATAGCATTAGAACCAGACATTAGTGGCGTATGTAAAGTCGGCGGCACTTTTGTTATTAGTTCAAAGCCCACAAAAATTGCAAGGACAAAAACATATATGTGCATTAAAAAAGTCAAATTCTCCATAAACTTTTCCCTTCCTTAAGCTCTGCTATTAATTTCATTTTAAATTCTTTATTAATATTAAACTATTTTATTAATTCTTTAACACGCGGGTTTATTACTTCTTTTTTATAAGTGATGAGACTTCCTTTAACAATCTCGTCATCCAGATTTAATTCAACTTTACCGTCTTTACCAATATGAGTCAATAAGCTCAAAAGATTTTTTGAATACATTTCACTTGAATTATATGGAACGAGGCTGGGTATATTAGATTCTCCGATTATCGTTACTCCATATTTTTTAATGGTCTTATCTTTCTCACTAATTTCACAGTTCCCGCCAAACTCAACAGCCATATCAAGGACAACACTTCCCGGACGCATTTTTTTTACCATCTCCTCGGTAACAAGAATCGGGGCTTTTTTGCCTGGAACAAGTGCTGTTGTAATTACAATATCTGCTTCAGTTACGTGTTTAAATATTAATTCTTTCTGTTTTTTTAGAAATTCGGGTGAGGCTTCTTTAGCATAACCTCCAGAATCCTGCATATCTTCGGAAGTATCAACTTCAATAAATTTACCGCCAAGGCTCTGAACTTCCTCTTTTACTGCAGAACGGATATCGGACACTTCTACAACAGCCCCAAGTCTTTTTGCTGTTCCTAAGGCCTGCAACCCTGCAACTCCAGCTCCCATTATAACAACCTTAGCTGGCTGAATTGTGCCCGCCGCAGTCATCATTAAAGGAAAAATTTTACCAAGTTCATTAGCACACATTATAACACTCTTATAGCCTGCAATGTTTGCTTGCGAACTGAGCGCATCCATTTTTTGTGCGAGAGTTGTCCTCGGAATCATATCCATTGAGATAACATTAATTCCTTTCTCAGCACATTTTTTTGCAAGCTCGAAATGGAAAAGAGGATAAAGAAAAGTAATTAGCAATGTTCCCTCTTTAATAAGATCAATTTCATTCTTCTTTAGTTCAGGATGATCTACAGGACGTTGAACTTTTAATACTATTTGTGCATTTGAGTATAATTCATTCAAATCGCTAATAACTTTAACTCCGGAATGTTCATACATTTCATTAGTAAAACCGGCATTAAGCCCGGCATCTTTTTCAATCCATAATTCAAATCCCGTTTTAATAAGTTTAACAGCAACATCAGGGGCAAGAGCAACTCTGTTTTCACCTGGCAGGACTTCTTTTGGGGTAACTATTATCACTGGTTTTCTCCTCCGTAAATAGAATCAATAATTCACATATAAAATTTAATGGGATTTTGAGCGAAAACCAAGCTAATCGCAAATTTCTCCTAATGTGAGCCTTTGGGTTGTTCGTGTGTAAGGCAATGTATTGTCCCCAATCCCCAGACTAAATCAATAGAATGTATTCCAATAACATGACGATCTTTTACAAGTTCCGATAGGATTCCTAACGCTATTCTGTCATTAGGATCATTAAAAGTTGGAACAAGAAGGGCATAATTTGAAAAATAGAAATTCGCATAGCTTGCCGGAAGTCTTTCACCTTTAAAATAAACAGGTTTTGGCATTGGCAAAGAAATTACTTTTAACTGAGAACCATCTTCCAGTTTTACATCCTGCAATCTTTCTTTATTTTCTTTTAAGATTTTATAATTGGAATCATCAGGATTTTTTTCCTGAACAAGCACAACAGTATTTTTATTTACAAACCTGCATAGATCATCAACATGTCCATGTGTATCATCACCGGCAATTCCTTTCCCCAGCCAGATTGTGTTTGTAATTCCAAGATATTTGTTAAAAACTTCTTCATAATCTTTTTTTGAGAACCCTGGATTCCGAACCTGAACTTTATCATCCATCAGGCATTCTTCTGTGGTTAATAAAGTTCCATTTCCATTACAGTCAATACTTCCGCCCTCAAGAAAAACATGTTTCCCATTATGTTCAGCTATTACCTTATTCAAATTAAATTTATTTGAAATGAATTCTGGAAGCTTTTCATCTTTCTTATAATTATTATATTTAGCCCAGGCATTAAACCGGAATTGAATTGTATTAATATTCCCGTCCACATCTTTAACAAAAACAGGACTGGAATCTCTCATCCATCCCCGGTTGGTTTTTAATTTATAGAATTCAATATTACTATCATTTGCTTCAACAGCCTTCAAAACTTTTTCTGCTTTCGACTGATGATTTTTATCTTCAACAATTATTCTTACTTTTTCTCCATAAGATATATATCGGGCAATTTCCCCATAAACCCAGGGAATAGGAGAAAACTTTCCCGGCCAATCGGATTTATTATGAGGCCATCCAATCCATGTCGCTTCGTGCGGTTGCCACTCAGCCGGTATTCTGAAATTGTTCATCTACTTCAAAAATCTTTCAGTGATTGGTTCATAAGAATCAATTCTCCGGTCTCTTAAAAAGGGCCAATTTCTTCGTATATATTCTATTCTATTCAAATCAACTTCTGCAATAATTATCTCCTCTTTATCTGCAGAGCCTTGGGCAATTATTACCCCCTGGGGATCGGCAACAAATGAGGAACCCCAAAATTCTATTCCGGCAAATTTTGGATTCTCCTTTTCTAATCCGATACGATTGACTGCCGCGACATAAACTCCATTTGCAATGGCATGACTCCTCTGAATGGTCTGCCACGATTCGAACTGATTTTTTCCATGTTCTTTCTTTTCATTCGGATGCCAGCCGATTGCTGTAGGATAGAAAAGAACAGCAGCACCCTGCAAAGCAGTAAGTCTTGCACCTTCAGGATACCATTGATCCCAGCAAATTAATGTGCCGATATTTCCATATTCAGTTTCAAAAGATTTATAACCTAAATCACCAGGAGTGAAATAAAATTTTTCATAATAAGAGGGATCATCAGGAATATGCATTTTTCGGTAGATACCGGAAATTTTTCCTTTTGTATTAATAACGGCAAGAGAATTATGATAGATACCTGAAGCCCTTTTTTCAAAAACAGGAACAATAACTACAACTTTATTTTGCTTTGCAACTTTAGAAATTACTTCTGTTGAGGGACCGGGAATGGTTTCAGCTAATTCAAAGTAATCAATGTTTTCACTCTGGCAGAAATACTGAGAGCGGAAAAGTTCCGGTAGGCAAATTACCTGTGCACCCTTTTTTGAAGCTTTTGAAATCCATTCTACAGCCTTCTCTAAATTTTTATCCGGATTTTTACTTAGAGATATTTGAATCAGACCTATTTTAAATTTATTGTTTTTCTTCTTCATCCGGTTTTAAATTGCTATCGTTTTTAGTAATATAAATTAAACAAAATTTTAACTTATCGGGAAAATTCAATATCCGAATGTTGAAACTAGGTTGCCGGCTAAATCATATTCCTTTGATCTTTTCATAATACCATTTTCGTAGTATTCTTCCCTGCTAAGCTTTCCGGTTCTGAAGAAAGATTTTATCCAGCCATCAAGTTTACCATTAATATAATATTGTTCTTCTTTAACAACGCTATTCGTATAATATTCTTTTCTTAACCCGTTGAGCTGACCATCTAAATAATTTTCTTCAAACTGTAATAAACCGATATCATAAAAAGATTTTGCAGGTCCCTTGATAACATCATTTTCATATCTGAATGAAGATTTTACAACGCCATTTTCGTAATAGGAAATTGCCAAACCGTTCCTGATATTATTCTCATAATTTATTTCTGATTGAATCATCCCGTTTTCATAATAATTTCTTGTAATTCCCTGCTGAGTTCCATTAAGATAATCAATCGAAGATTTTACAACACCATTTTCATAATAAATAAACGATCTTCCCTGCAAAGTATCATTATTATAAAACCATTCTTCTTTAAGGTAACCGCTGGGATAATATATTTTTGTTGAGTTCTGCCTTTTGCCGTCTTTAATAAAAATTTCTTCATTAAGCGAACCATTATCATAATAAATTTTATCGGTCTTTTCCTCGGATTCAAGCTTACCCATAACATCATACCTTACACGGTTTACCATTTCACCATTCACATAATTATCTTTTACCCGAAGGCTTCCACCGGTATCATAAATTTTAACCTCACCCTCAAGTTTATCATCAAGATAATAAGCTTCAAGCGCTACTCCGCCAACTTCGTGAAAAACTTTTGTAACTCCCTGCATTTTCCCATTCAGAAATCTTCTTTCAACTTCCACTGCACCGGATTTATAATATGTTTTTGAAATCCCTTGCAAAACTCCATCCTCAAAATTCCATTCTCCCTGAAGTTCCCCGGACTTATAGTAAGTATATGTTACAGCGTTAAGTTTACCGTTATAATAATTTTGCTCAGCCCACAATTCTCCGGTTTCATAATACCATTTGGATACTCCCTCTTTTTCGCCATTATGGTAATTCCATTCAATACTTTTTATCCCGTCTTCAAAATACCAGGTGGAAATTCCATCTTCCTTTCCCTGGAAAAAATGCCATTCTTTCCACAACCTTCCGTTTGGATAATATTCTTTATAAAGCCCATGAAGCTGGCCATTCCAATATTCACCCTCAGTTTTAAGCGCACCATTTGGATAATAAGTTTTTGCAACTTCCACTCCACCCGATTGAGAAAAGCAAATTACCCCCGATAATATTAGAATAAAAACAATAAGAAATTTTTTCAATTAAACTTTTGCAATGAATAAAAAATAAATTCTATTATAATAAGTTAAAATTTTTTGAAGTTAAGTGAAAAGCAGAAAAGGGTGCATTGGAGCAAGAGCTAAAGCAAGTTCAAGTGCAAGTTTAAGTGCAAGTTTAAGTTCAAGTTTAAGTTCAAGTTTAAGTTCAAGTTTAAAACAAGAATAAGTGAAAGTTTAGGCAAGACGAAAGCCTGAGCTAACTAAAAGTTTTTTAGCTTTGGATGCACTATCATTTGTCTCAAAAGAAATCCTGAAAGTACCGCCTGTCCCCTCTCTTATTTTAAGAAGTTCAATATCTTTTATATTAATTGAATTTTTAAAAAGAACTTCAGTTAATCGGAACAGCGAACCGGGTTTATCTTCAGCAAAAATAAAAACATCAAAAACAGGGTTTAAAAATCCTTTAATGTTTGATGGAATATTTTCTCTTTTTTTCTTTGAAGAATTAAATTCTGCCTCTAAAGATTTTATATCATTATTATCAACAAATTTTTTCATCATATCTAATTTTGAAATAAGATTTTCAAGCGCGGAATTAATTTCCTTTTTATTGTATTGAAAAACAGGTTCCCATATTTCAAAATTACTCGAAGCAATTCTTGTTAAATCCCTGAATCCACCTGCAGCAAAATCCAGGTAATTAATTTTTTTATCATCTTTAAGAGAATTTACCAGGCTTACAGCAAGTAATTGGGGAAGATGACTTACACAAGCTATAATTTTATCGTGAAGGTATGGATCAATAAACCTTATTCTAACACCGAGAAGTTTTAATATATCAGTGAAATGATTTATTATAGGAAAGTTTTTAGAATTTTCAGATAAAAGATAAAGTGAGTTTTCAAAAAGTAAAGGGTCAGAATTTTCTAAACCGCTTTTCTCCTTTCCAGTCATCGGGTGACCGCCGATATAAAAACCATGAGTTTTTAATTTTTTCCATTCATTCTCAAAAACTCCCTTGACACCCGAAACATCAGAAATTATTTGGTTCTGTTTAAGCTGTGGAACAAGTGACTTAAAATATTTAAGGGATAGATTTGTAGGAAGGCAAAGAAAAATTATATCTGAGTTCAGACTTTCAGAAATGGAATTAATTTTTTTATCAATAATTTTTAATTCCATTGCTTGATCTGTAACAGAATCTTTATCAAAGCCGATTATTTCAATTACCTGATCTGAATTTTTTAATGCTTTTGCTAAAGAGCCACCGATTAAACCAAGTCCAAGAATGGAAATTGTTTTCATAATTTAAAATAAAGAAATCCGGAGAAAGAAGGATTGTTTATTTGGGAAAAACCATTATTTGTTTTTCTAAAAAAGTCCAGGGATATCCAATTTCTAAGAAAATAATCTTTTAAAAAATCCTCCTCAAAAAAAATATTTGAATTCTATTAGCTTTACTATTGTGGAATTATTAGATTCAAAACATGAAATTCAAAGCTGAATTAAAGAAAAAGACTTCCCGAGTATTAATTATTGCATTTTGCTGGACCTTTTTTTCAGTCTTTTCTTACACCAGTCAATATTTTTTTGTTCACGACCTTATTACCCTGAAAATTTTATCCGGCAATTATGAATTCTGGTTGGATTTCATCGGTGTATTAATTCTTGGATTATTCTGGGGGCTTGCCGGCGGATATCTTCTGGTTTTTAAAATGGATACAAGATACAGGAAAAGGTCGTTTGCATTTGGAATAATCAATTCAGGTTTTTTATTTATTGTTACTTACCTAGGACTTTCTGTTTTTGGTCTTTTCTTTATGGATCTAATTTATTTCGTTTTTCAAATGGATTTTAATTCTGCATTAATGAAATCAATTGATAATGTACTCTTCAATATAAAATCTCCTTCATTTTTTATAACAATGTGTGTGCTGGCTTTCCTGGTTTCAGCAACACAATTTATGCTGCAGGTTAATGATAAATTCGGACAGGGAGTTTTATGGAAGTTTATAACGGGAAAGTATTACAATCCAAGAGAAGAAGAAAGAATTTTCATGTTCCTTGATTTGAAATCATCAACAACAATTGCAGAAAAGATAACCAGTAAAAAATTTTTTGAGCTGCTGAAAGATATTTACAATGATATAACCGAACCGATAATAAACAGTCAGGGAGAAATTTATCAATATGTTGGTGACGAAGTTGTTATAACCTGGCCTGTTGAAAAAGGCCTTGCAGAAAATAATTGTTTACTTTGTTTCTTCAGGGTTGAAGAAGCTCTTGAAAAGAGAAATGAATACTACCAGGAGAAATATGGACTACTTCCATCTTTCAAAGCAGGAATTCACTTAGGTGAAGCAACAGTAGGAGAAATCGGTGTAATTAAAAAAGACATTGTATTCTCTGGTGATGTACTTAATACAACTTCCAGAATTCAGGGAGAATGCAATAATCATAATGTAAATATTCTTCTTTCTTCGGATTTGCTTCACAGGGTTAAAATGAACGGAGATTTTCAAAAAATACCTATTGGGGAAATTCAATTAAAAGGAAGAGAAGAAAAAGTTGCGCTCAGCACTATTAAACTCCTAAACTAATTTTTTTTTGCTTCATAAATAAATATTTTCTTTTGCGAGCTTTATGTTTGCCCGGTTATGTTTATCAATTGTTTTGGTATCATTTTTACAGCCGAATGGACAAAGAATGAATAACCCTTTAGGAAGTTTTATTTTTTTCTATCGTGGTTAAAGCAATTAAAGAACCAAGCCATGTAAGTGCTAAAGAGATATAAATAATAAAATCAAATGATTGTATGAATGAAGTTTTAATAATTCTCCTCACTTGTTCAGTTTCTTCTTTTGTGAGATTTTGAGGCGGCTGAGTCTCTGCTAATTTGCCGGAATCCTTTATCAATTCAGTTTTTTTATTTTCCGGAATTTTAAGATCTCTGACTTTTTCTTCTAAAATCTGATTTAAAAGAAATAATAATTATTGCACCCATTACAGCAATTGCAAGCAGACCTGCAGTTCTTGCCATCGTATTATTGATCCCCGAAGCAATCCCGGAATTTTGTTCTGGTACTGAAGCCATTACAGCTGCTGTTAATGGCGCTACAACTATTCCCATTCCTATTCCTATTAAAACAATTCCCGGAAAATATGTTGACCAATAATCCGATGGTCCGGCAGTTAATTTTGGAAAAGTTAGAAATAATAAGCCAAGCCCGGAAAGTATTGGACCAATTATTAATGGTTTTCTTGCACCAAAATTATCTGAAAAAATTCCTGACAGACGTGAAAGTCCCGCAAGAATAACAGCAAATGGTAAAAGTGTTAAACCAGCAATCTCTTCCGGATACCCCTGAACCTGAATTAAATTGAGCGGCAGAAAAAATAAAGTTGCACTTAAAGCCGCATAAACAAAAAGTGTCATAACATTTACTCCGCTGAATGTTTTTGATTTAAATAAATTCAACGGCATCATTGCATGATTACTTTTCTTTTCAAAAAATACAAAAGCTACCAAAGAGAGAAACCCGATAATTAAGGCTAGTTGAATAATGCTGTTTCCAAATCCTTTTTCTGAAGCTTCCAAAAAGCCATAAGTAATTCCTGATAAGCCCAAAGTTGCCAATACAGCACCTGTTATATCCAGCTTCTTCGCCGACTCATCTCTATTCTCAGGTACTTTAATAATTAAAGCACCAATTGTAAAAAGTGCTATTGGAATATTTATAAAAAATATAACTCTCCATAAACCCAAACCTGCAAGCCATCCGCCAAGCACAGGACCAATAATAGTTGTAAGCGCACTGAAAGTTGACCATGTTCCAAAAGCTTTGCCTCTTCTTTTTGCAGGAATAATCGCAGAGATAATCGCAAGGCTTCCCGGGACCATTAGTGCGCCACCAATTCCCTGGAAAGCCCTTGCCGTAATTAGTAATTCTTTTCCTGGAGAGATACCGCAAAGAAATGATGATAAGCTGAAAATTATTATTCCGATTATAAAAATTTTTTTCCTGCCATAAAGATCGCCTAATGAACCGCCGACTAATAATAATGCAGAAAGAAAAAGTGAATAGGAATTAATTATCCACAATAACGATTTGCCGCTAATATCAAGATCTTTTTGTATAGCCGGAAGGGCAACATTTAAAGCAGTGAAATCAATAAATACCATGCTTGATGCAAGAATAGTCGAGATTAATGTCCAACGCTCTACTGAAATATTTCGATCAGCATTATTCAATATTTCTCTTCCTTGTAATGAAAAGTTACAACACCTGATTTAAAAGTTTTTGTTTCCATCAACTTCAGGCTTTGCTGTTCATCAATATTTTCAATTAACGGTCTTCCGTGTCCCAACAAAATCGGCTGAACCAGGAACCAGGATTCATCAATTAAACCAAGTTTAATAAAAATTGAAGCTATGCTGATCCCTCCTATCGAAATATTATTAACGGACTATTTGTACTTATTGGATCTTCAGATGCAGTTGGCAAAAAACTTTCCAAAAGCTGATACGTCTTGCGACAAAACAATATTACATCAATAGTACTCAGCAGCTCTGTATAAAAATCGTGCAATTCATCATCAGCTTTAACAGCAGTATGATCAGCAAAATCATCAACTGTAACATTAATTAGCCCAAATTAATTTTCTCAACTTATTTTCCTCAAAAGATTCTTTCATAAAATTAATTTTTTATCAATCTGAGTATTCGTTTCGGATTCATTTAAGAAATTCCTCAATATGAAATGCTCTGTATTATGGGGGTATATCCATTCTAAAAATTCTGAGCAAATGAAATCCCCTCTCCTATTGCAAATATTTTAACAATTAAAATAGTGAATAAGATTCCCATAATATCCTCTCAAATAAAGTATTAATTCTTATTGAGATTTATCACTTTATAATTTACATGAGTAACCGCAGATGACATAAATGTATCTGTAATTTCAATAGAAAATTTTTCCTTATCAATATTTTTAAACAACCGAACACCTCTTCCAAGAATAATCGGGGCAATATGAAGACTGAACTCGTCTATTAATCCTGCATTAAAATACTGCTGAATAACTGAGGCTCCGCCTGATATTCTTACATCTTTTTCACCTGCATCTTTCTTTGCTTTTTTAAGAACTATTTCTATTGATTCTTTTGTAAAATAGAAAGTTGTTCCACCGGGTCTTTCCCACGGTCCTCTTTTCTGATGAGTTAATACATAAACCGAAGAATGAAACGGAGCCTCCTCGGGCCAGTTCGCTTCTCCTTCAACAAACATATTTTTGCCCATAATGTTTGCTCCTATCCTGTTAAAAATCTTCTCAACTATTTCATTATCTTTGTTAATCTCACCACCCTCAAGGCTAAGATGTTCTCTAAAACTTTTTAACGGAAACATCCAATGATGAATTTTTATACCTTCATCTCCTAATGGATTATTTGCACCGCCGTTTGGTCCTGCTATGTAACCATCTAAAGTTATTCCTGCATCAAAAAAAACTTTGCTCATTTTTATTTCTTTTTATTTTTCTTTTTATGTTTTTCTAAAACTTCTTTCAATCTGAACTTTGTTATTCTTGAAATCAAACCTAAAGGAATTTTTTGATTCAGTGGAAACTGAATTGCACCTTTTGAAGTTTTGTATTTACTTAAATCCTTTTTGAAAATCTCTATAGGTTTTGAAGTCGGGAAAAAACCGATATGATTTTTGAAAGCAGCAAAATAAACGAGAACTTCATTTTGTCTGAATGTAGGAATATTATAACTAATCACTTCTTCGGCTTCAGGTGCAGCATTACTTATTGTTTTGCGGATCTGCTGTAAAATATTCTGAACATCTTCAGGAAAACCAGAGATGTATTCATCAATATTATTAAATTTTTTTTTATCTGAATTCATTAATTGTTTTCTGGATTTTTATAGTGAAGAACTATAACCCCTGACTGAAATTTTTGTGAATCAACGAACTGAAGATTCCTGATATAATCCATTCCATCAAATAATCGTGGTCCCTTGCCGACAATAATCGGATGAATAACAAACCAGAATTCATCAATCAAATTTAATTTTAATATCTGTGCTGCAATGCTGATGCTTCCTGCTAAAATATTTTTACCTTTCTGTTTTTTTAATTCAGAAACTATTCCGGAAATGTCTTTATTTGCTAACTCTGAATTTTCCCATTTAACCTCAGTAAGAGTTTTTGAGAAAATTATTTTTTTTATAGGATTATATTTATCAGCAAACCGCAGCATACTTTTTGTACTTCGCGGTTCATCGTATATAACCGGCCAGAAGTTTTCCATAAGCTGGTATGTTTTTCTTCCAATTAATACAACATCAGCATCATTTAATAAATTTGTAAAGAAATCGTGCAGTTCATCATCGGCAATTACCGAAGTATGGTCTGCAAAACCATTAATTGTATTGTTGATTCCAAAAATTACTTTTCTCATGGTATTTCATTTTATTATAACATTATTTTGATTCTAAATTAATTTTTCCAGGACATTACTTTTCAGAGAGTTCTTTTAATTTTTGTAAAGCTTTTGGCCACATACCTTCAAACATTTCTTTGAAATCATCATTAATATCCATATCAACTAATACTTCTGTTGACCCATTCTTTTCCTTGAATGTATAATTTTCAAAAGAACCCGCCCACTGTTTAACGGCTTCACTCGTTGTGTCTTCTACACCATCCTGAACAACACCAAGATGTTCAATTGAAATGTAGTCATGCTTTCTGTTTTCCTTTATTCGACTGACCATTCCCCCTCACCATTTTCACCGGGACCAATAAAAAGCATTTTACTTCCTTTACTCCAGTCCCCTTTGTAATAAGAGCCGGGCATAAAAGCTTCAGTCCATATCCGGTAGGTTTTGTCATCAAGCATTGTGTGCCATACTTTTTCTTTTGGTGCATTTATATCAATTTTAAAATGAAGTTTTTGCATATAACTCCTTAATATTCTTTATGAATTATTTGAATACAGATTTACGTCAATTTACATTTGTGAAGGTTGAAGCATACTAATGCGATTTCCTTCTGTATCGATAAAAGAACAATAAAGACCGATACCTGGAATATCACCGGGCTCTCCGGGTTTATTCGGATTGCCGCCTAAAATTTTTCCTCCTGCATTTGTAACTTTTTTCATCGATTCATTTATATCGTCCACAGAAATAACAACAGAAGGATGCTGGTTACCCATATCATTTGATTTTTGATAGAAGCCGCCATTTATTGTTCCTCTCTGTTTTGGAAAATGATCTTCACCAACTTCGGAAGTAGTTACAACTACATAGTCCCCCATTTCAGGACCGAATTGCTGCATCTGCCAGCCGAATACATTAGTATAGAATTCTTTCATGCGTTCTTTATTTTCCGCAGGCATTTCAAAGTGTACTACCGGATTCATTTTTGCCATGTTAATCTCCTTTAGATTTTTAAAGATATTTTATTAAATATTTTGTTAACAGTCGATCTTTAGCTATTTAGCATATTTTAAAACCACACCACCATTCGCCAATTGTTGAGTTGAAACAAGAGATAATGTTCGGGAAGAATTCCCTTTCCCGAAAAGAGGGCGTCCGCTGCCTAGAATAACCGGTGCAATACCGAAACGGTATTCATCAATCAGATTATCGTTTACAAAAGTCTCTGAGAGATTTGCGCTCCCGAATACATACATATCCTTACCGCCTTGCTCTTTAATTTTTTTGATTTCGGCTGAAGCATTTTCTTTAATCAGGGTAGAGTTATTCCAGTCAACTGATTTTAATGTTCTGGAAAAAACGAGTTTCGGAATTTTGTTCATTAGTTTGGTAATTTCTCCCGGTTCGGAATTTTCTTCTATTGCTTTTGTCCAATGAGCTGCCATACCTTCATAAGTTACGCGTCCAAAAACCAGGTAATCTGCTGAATGTAATTGTTCAATACTTAGTTGTTCAAGTTCTTTTCCCCAAATAGTATCATGAAAGGATAAGTCCCAGTTTTGCTTTCCTTCAAAATATCCGTCAAGTGTAATGACGTTCCACATTATTAATTTTCTCATATTACTTTACCTTTGAATTTCTGATTAATTAACTATAGAAATTTTTAAAATCCTTTCATTCTAATTTTCAAAGAAGCCTTTTGGTGTTTCTCCATTAAGGAAAGGTTCAATAAACGAAATTAGAAGTTCAGGCTGACTTATAACGGCAGTATGGGATGTTGCCGGCAAAATTGCTAATCGTGATTCAGGTAAAGGATTACCCATATCACCCATTACACCTCCGCCAAGCAGCCGAAACATAGATACAATATGTTCAAGTGTCGCAACATCAGAATCACCGGCAATGATCAATACAGGTATCTTTAATTTTTTTACGTCTTCTTCCCACGCCATCGGCTCATGTTCAAGTGCGATCATCTTTTTGAGGAAAGCAACATAGGCATCCGGATCATCAGACTGCTTATATTTTTCTGCGAAAAATGGCATAGCAAGAAACATTTCAGGAGTCATCTGTGGAATGAATTCGCTGTATGCCGGCTGCCATCCTTTCAGATCGTATGCGACTGAGGCTGTAATGAGTCTGTTTACCTTCTCCGGGTGGCTGATAGCGAGTTTTAGTCCAACCTGACCACCCATTGAGTAACCGAATACATCTGCATTCTCAATTCCAACTGCATTCATAAACTCAGCTACATCATCGGCAAGATTCTCGTAGGTGATAGGTCTGTCGATATCTTCAGTGTGACCATGGCCCTGAAATTCCAATGCATATACTTTATGATTTTCTGCCAGCATGGGTATTATTTCCCCCATAGTTATAATGTCCATATAAGCTCCAGATAAAACGATCAGGGGATCGCCTTCACCGGAAACTTCATAGTACATTTTCATACCATTTACATCTACATATTTTCCGGCGTTCTCCTGCTGGGAAAACAATGAAGATGCTAATACAACCAAAAGGACTATTACAAGTTTATTGAACGTGATTATTTTAGAATGCATTATTTTTCTCCTGAGTTTGTTTTTCTTCAACATATTTATAAATAATAATGAAACAATTATTTTACTCATATTATTTTTCCTAAGCTCCAACGGTACCTGTCTTTACTTTTCCAGCCCGCTTGTAATTAGCCATAATCACTCCGTTTGATGTAACCGTACTCTCTACTAATGTAAAAGCCGCGGGTATAGTGCCATCCACAAACAATTTTTTCCCTGTACCAAGAGTCAGCGGGTAAGTGTTGATCCAGAGTTCATCTACTAAATCATTTTTCAGTAGTAACTGAATTAGCTTGCTGCTTCCCCAAACTTTTATATCAGAACCTGATCCTTTTTTAATTTTTTTGATGTCTGCCAAACTTGTTAGGAAAATAGTATTTTCCCAATCTGAAGTTGCTCTCGTGTTAGACAAGACATATTTAGTGACATCATTAATACCAGGCCAGCCGGCTGCATGTTCGGGCCAATAGCCCTCAAAAATATCAAAGGTTTTCCTGCCTAGCAGAAGATCAGCAGCTTTCATCTGTTTTTTCCAGACCTTGCCGGCAGAATCGTCTGCATAAGGTGCAACCCAACCGCCATATTTAAAACCTTCTGAAGTATCTTCCTTGGACCCACCCGGTGCCTGCATTACTCCATCTAAAGTAATCATTGATATGACAATTATTTTTCTCATGGCCTTTTACTCCTTTTGATCGTGTAAGCCAGACAGTCTGCTTGCCTAACTTTTTGATTGATTAATTATGGTCAACATTTCTTAGTCGTTTGGCGAAATCGGAATTCTATATGATTAATTTTTATTTACCAGAATTTTTTACATTCATTTCACCGTTCAAGAACGGCAGCACTGTTTCCGCCAGCCTGGGTGAAGTGCCCATTTCATAGTGCGTCACGTCCGGCAAAATTGCCAAACGATTCTGTGATATATGCTCGCGCATCCATCCCGCATCGCGTAATCCTCCGCCAAGCAGGTGATAGAACGATACATAGTGCTCAGGTCGAACCATATCTGCATCTCCATACACAAGCATTACAGGCATCTTGAGTTGCTTAACGCTTTCAGACCAATCATACGGCTGACGCATGAACTCGCCCATTGCGTCAAGCAGCCGCGGAAAATTCTGCGGATTAGGTGCAATCGCGACATAGGATTTATAAATCGGTGTTTCCTTCATCTGGTCAGCCATGGCTGCATTTAATGCTGCCTGCTGCGGCAGCATTTCTGCAAACCAGCCGTTTTGTGCATAAGGTGTAGAAACGAGTATCAACCGGTGTATGAGTGAGGGATGCTGGAATGCAAGCTGCAAAGCAACATATCCACCAAAAGAGTAGCCCATTACATCTGTCTGCTGTATGCCAAGTTTCTGAAGGACTATCGCGAGGTCATTGCCGATATCTGCCGGGACAATCTTCCTGTTGCCGAGCGCTGTGTGCCCATGCCCAAGCAGATCGACACCAATCACACGGTGTGTCTCTGCAAGTTTCATAAGGACTGATCCGAATGAGCCGGCAGACATAAGCCCTCCATGCAGCAGTAGTAAAGGCTCTCCTTTGCCTCTGATTTCGAACCAATAATCAATGCCATTAGCAGCTACGTAACCGCTGGTGTCAGGCTCCGTAACGATCTGCTGCGCCCACGTGATGGATCCCAAAGACGAAGAGAACTACAGCAATAAACACAACTCTGAATTTTGTCATAACTCTAATTTCCTTTCTATGATTTCAATTAAATTGTTATACCATTTTTTCGCTGTTAATCGTCTCTTTACGAGATAAAATTGGTTTCACTTTCCATCGCATATAAGTCACGAAAGTAATAACTATAACAAAACAGCCGTATAGATTGCGCTGCTGGTTTCGCCTCTGAACGAATGATGAACAGTGGCACTTGCCGTTAAAATCGATTAATCCTGCTAAAGTCAAAGGAAGCAGCCAAACATAAATTCGCAGTAAAGCAGGCAATATTAAACCAAGAACAGCAATTAATTCAACTATACCAATAAAGTACCGTAAACCAACTCCAAGAGTGGCATTCATTATCTCAATGTATTCTGCCGGCGGAAATAGCATAATCAAACCGTGCTGCATAAATTGAGCGGCAATTAATACTTGAAAAATCCAGAGTACGATATTCATAATTTTTTCTTTCAGGTTATTTACTTTTTCAAAAAATTTCTAAACCTGCCATATGAAAGCAGTGTTAGTCAGGGATTTCAGGCTCTGCAAGTTTTGCTAATTGGTCAAGTGAATCCTGCCAGCCGAGGTAACACATTTCAGGCGGAATAACATCGGACACTCCTTCCTGAACAATTGTAACATCAGAACCGCATGAAACCTGTTTAATCGTAACTGTAGTTATCATTTCTCCGGGCATATTCGGATCATCAAATTGATCTGAATAACGAATATATTCACCAGGTTTTAATTCAAGATATTTACCGCCAAAGGAATGACTTTTCCCGGATGTAAAATTGGTAAATGACATTTTATATGTCCCACCTACTTTGGCATCCAGATGATGCACTTTGCATGTAAACCCGTTAGGCGGAAGCCATTTTGCCTGGGCATCGGCATCAATAAAAGCACGATAAATTTTTTCCGGTGACGCCTTAAAAACACGGTGAAGTTTAATTGTTGACATAATTTTTCTCCTTAATATTTATTTCAGTTAATTATTTTTTTGATAAAATTTATTGTTCACAGAGAAGCATCCAGGATGTACCGAATTTATCGCGTAACATGGCAAACCGGGAAGCAAAAAAAGTTTTTTCCATCTTCATAAAAATTTGTCCACCATCGGAAAGTAACTTATAAATTCTTTCAACTTCATCTTCATCCGTACTGCTTAAAGTTATATAAGCACTGCGCATGGGTTCGGCATTAGGAATATCGGCACCCATCAAGATGCCATTGCCAATTTCAATTTGCGCATGAAGTATTTTGTTCTCCCAGTTTTCCCCCGGAATATTTGATTTATCCGGCAAATCGTTGAATGTAGATATCAGTGTTATTTTACCTCCAAGATGTTTTTCGTAGAAATGAAAAGCTTCTCTGCAGGTTCCTTTATAATTAACGTATGTATTCAGTTTCATCTGGTTTGAATTAGACATTATAAAATCCTTTTAAAAAGTTGAGTTTCAATTTGATGCCTCGAGCCCGGATCGTATAGCTGCTTCAAGTATATCTATGTTTATATCTTTCAGCGTTTTGAACTTAATGCAATAACCGGTCACCTTCGCCTTGCCGAGTTTTTTTCCATATGTCCGGGTTAAGTACTGCTTATCTTTAATACCAAGTATATAGACAGAGATTCCTGTTGTGTTTGCACTTATACCAACTTGATAAAACTCTTTTGTTTCTCCGTTCGCATATTTTATGGTGCGAAGTCCATATCCAATATTAGGATTAGAAACAGTTTTACCTTTATCGTCTTTGCCATCTAGGAACCATAATTTACATTCTGGCATTACTTCCAGAATGGTTCGGTGTAACTCCTGCATATCGCTGCGTTTTGGTTCAGGTTGGTTAGTAATATATTTTTTGATTTGTTCTTGTATTCTCATAATCGCATTCTTTTATTGTTGCATTAATCCAAACAAACATTCAGTTATACAATTGCCTTTAAAATTGTATGGAATGTATGATTGTATACTATCAGCTGTTATAAGCTTTTTCAAGTTTTGCAATATCCAACTTTTTCATTTGTAGGACCTGTTCCATTACCTTCTGACTTTTTTTACCATCGCTTAAAAGTTTTGGAAGTGTTGCAGGAACTATCTGCCAGGATAATCCATATTTGTCTTTAAGCCAGCCGCACATTTCTGCTTTTGGATCTGCAGAAAGTTTATTCCAGTAATAATCTATCTCTTCCTGGTTATCGCAGTTAACTACAAATGAAATTGCTTCGTTAAAATTAAAACCATGATCCTGGTTACTATCCATTGCAGCAATTTTGTTACCTTCAAGTATAAAGTCTTCATACATCACAGCTTTTTCATCATCAGGATATTTATATACACTCTCAACTTTTCCATTCTTAAAAACTGAAAGATAAAAATTCATTGCTTCTTCCGCTTTCCCATAATTCTTATCAACAAATAAAAGTGACGGTACTATTTTATGTTTGGCTTCATCTTCCGTCAGCATTAACTGCCAGGACAAGCCAAATTTATCCTGAACCCATCCATATTTTTTACTCCAGTCATATTTATCTAATTCCATTAAAGCTTTGCCGCCTTCAGAAAGTTTTTCCCAAAGATTATCAATTTCTTTTTCATCTTTAGAATGGAAAAAAAATGAAATTGAGGGATTGATTTTGAAAACCGGTCCGCCGTTTATTGCAGTAAAATCATATCCTTCTAAGTTGAAAAGCTACAGTCATTACAGAATCCTGTAGGTCTTCCTGCAGCTTTGGCACTTGCTTCACTATATCTTGTTGTTAGTTCCGATTTTTGAATTTCTGAAAACAGAAGTATAAAAATTAGCTGCCTCTTCAGCATTGTTATCAAACCACAAAAACGGGGTTATCTTTTGCATAAATATTCTCCTTAAAATTTTTATTTAATTCTTGTATAAATTACTTCTAAATCTTTCTTCCAATTAACGTCATCTTCACAAAGTTCCCAGGCTCCTTCAATTGTATTTCCATTATCATTTACAATACCCTTAAATCTTTGTGAAAAGCCAGGATGATTTCTCTCCATTTTCAAAACATTATTATTAAACACAACGTCATATATTCTTGAAACTCCTCGTTCATCAAAATAAAGCATTGATAATTTTTCTGCTTTATCATCACTGCCGATAATTGCCGTGCTGTTTGGTGGTCCCGATTGATTAAAATCTGTTCTCATAATTAAAAAAGATTTTCCGTTAAACCAGCTAAAATTAATTTTACCTTTTATAGGCTTAGGAATAAGCCGATGTTTGCCGGTTATTTCCCAATCTCCAATAAGAATATCCAGTTTCTTCAATGCAGGATTTTTATCCGTTGATTTCCAGTTTAAAGTTTTATTATTTTTTTTCATTTTTCTACTCAAGGATGATATTGATTTACAACTATTCCACAATCAAACGCAGTGCTCTTAATAAGTTTTAATGACAATTTTGATTCAACATCTTTAAATATCTCCAAACCTTTACCAATAGCGGTTGGATTGATAAACAGATGATATTCATCTATAAGATTATTTTTAATAAGAGAAGAAACAAAACCAGCCCCACCATAAACAACAATATCCTTTTTGCTATTTTGATTTTTAATTTTGTTTACTTCATCAGTAATATTTCCTTTAGCAAGAATTGTATTATCCCAATTACTTTTATCAAGAGTTTTTGTAAAAACAACTTTAGGATAATCAACCATTTGTTTTGCAAACGGGTATTCCTCGGAATCAGGTTTATGTTTTACAAAATCCTCCCAGTATGGAATAAAACCATCAGTCATTTTTCTGCCGAGAAGGATTGTATCAACAGAATTTGTTAAATCAACAATATACTTTTTCAATTGCTCATCCATGTCCCACGTCATCCAATCCAAAGTGTCCATCCGGTCTTCCAACAAAACCATCAACTGACATTTGAACCTGCAATTTTAATTTTCTCATTTGAAGTTTCCTTATATAATATTATTGTTTTATTATCACACTTAGCTTGTAGAAGTGTAAGGGTTTATGGCTTCGACAGAGCTCAGCCTGACAGAAATACACTTAGTTATTTAATTCTCTTCAATAACAGATAAAATATTTCCAGCCGGATCTTTGAACCATGCTATAGTCGGTCCACTCATTTCCGCTTTGCAATACCTTTTTCGTTCGTCTTAAGATTCGGCTCATTATAAATTTCAAACTTAACACCCTTCGCAGTTAATTCATCAACAGTCTTTTCAACATCTTTTACAAGAAAATTTAAGACTGTAAATGTTGCGGGCTGATGGTTCGGCTTGGTGTAAAGCATTATACTTTCTCCATCTTTTATATGAAGGTTTAATAATCCTTTCATCTCTTTATTCTCTGTAACATTAAGCCCGAGTGTTTCGCTGTAAAATTCTTTGGCTTTCTGTAAATCGTTTATGGAAAAACTACTGAAGGCTTTATTATTCTTAAACATGATTAAATCCTTTCTAAATAATTATTAAAACTTAAAGTTGATTTTCTAATTTATCATTTATTGAAGTATCAATTATGTATGAAGTCAACTCCAGAATTTTTTTTTCTTTAAGACGATATATATCACAAAAAGAATTATTAAAATTCCTTCCATTACTTTCAACGACTACAAATTCTCCTTCTGCAATAATATTTTTAACATTAGATGAAGGAAAGTTTTCAAGTTCCAGGTTCTTAACAGCTATAAGAAATTCTGATTTACCTTTTATTGCAGGTAAGCCAACAATATTCCATGTAATATCATCCGCTAAATATTTCAAATAGGAATTTTTATCTTTCATTGAGAGCCCTTTAATAATCTGCTCAATAATTTTTTTATTATTTAACAACATTTATCTTTGCTTGGAAATCTGAAGTAAACATACTGACGCAAAATAAAAAGTAAAAGGTGTAATTACGGCAATTTAAAGGGTTGATTGCGACAATCTATTATATGGGTTTTCAGAAGTTTTAGATGGGGTTATACTATAAGACAGTATTAAATAGCTTTTGCTAAAAAAGTAAATAAAAAAAGGTGATCTGTTGCCAGACCACCTCTTAACAATTAAATAACTTAATAACTAATAATTACGCAAACCTGTCATTCTGAACGAATTGAAGAATCTCAGGGTTTACATTAAAAACAAATTTGAGATATTTCGCTTCTCTCAATATGACAAAACACAATCATTTGTGTAATTTCAATAATAACTTCTTAACCAAATTCTGCTTTCATGTCAAATTAAATCTGTCAAGATTCATTACTTTATTCCAGGCTGCAACAAAGTCCTTCACGAACTTCTCTTTAGAATCTTCGCATCCATAAACTTCAGCGAGGGCACGAAGCTCTGAGTTAGAACCAAAGATAAGATCGACTCGTGTACCGGACCATTTAACTTTACCTGTTTTACGATCACGTCCTTCAAAAACATCTTCAGCTTCAGAAGTTTTCTTCCACTCCGTTCCCGGGTCAAGCAGGTTTACGAAGAAGTCATTTGTAAGTTTTCCCGGACGCTTAGTGAAAACGCCATGTTTCGATCCATTAAAGTTTGTCTTAAGTACGCGCAAACCGCCAATGAGTACAGTCATCTCAGGTGCAGTTAATGTTAACAATTGTGCACGGTCAACTAGCATTTCCTCTGCAGTTGTCATGTATTTAGTCTTAAGGTAGTTTCGGAATCCGTCAGCAAGTGGTTCGAGAACTTCAAATGATTCAACATCGGTTTGCTCTTGCAGCGCATCGTTGCGCCCTGGTGTGAAGGGCACTTTTACATTATAACCTGCATTTTCTGCTGCCTTCTCAACTCCTGCACATCCACCCAAAACGATCAGGTCGGCGAGAGAAACCTTTTTATTTCCAGACTGAGCGTTGTTAAATTCTTTTTGGATACCTTTAAGCTTCTTCAACACTTTTGCAAGCTGAACCGGGTTGTTAACTTCCCAATCCTTCTGAGGTGCAAGCTGAATGCGAGCCCCATTCGCGCCTCCGCGTTTATCAGAGCCTCGGAAAGTTGAAGCTGAAGCCCATGCAGTAGATACTAATTGAGAAACGGATAAACCTGAATCAAGTATCTTACTCTTCAGTGAAGCAATATCTTTATTATTAATAAGTTTATGTTTAGTAACCGGGATAGGGTCTTGCCAGATCAACTCTTCCTCAGGCACTTCAGGCCCCAGGTAGCGCGCAATTGGACCCATATCGCGATGTGTAAGTTTGAACCACGCACGAGCAAATGCATCAGCAAACTCATCAGGATTCTCATAGAATCGTCTTGAAATTTTTTCATAAGACGGATCGAATCTCAAAGAGAGGTCAGTAGTAAGCATAGTCGGCAAGTGTTTCTTTGATGGATCGGCAGCATCCGGAATTGTATTGGAAGCATTCTTTGCAACCCATTGTTTAGCCCCAGCCGGACTTTTTGTAAGTTCCCATTCGTAACCAAAAAGGTTCTCAAAAAAGTTGTTGCCCCACTTGGTTGGAGTTGTTGTCCAAGTCACTTCAGGACCGCCACCAATTGTGTCCCCACCTTTACCGGTGCCAAAGCTGCTTCTCCAGCCGAGACCTTGTTCCTCAATGCCAGCGGCAGCCGGTTCAGGACCAACATATTTAACCGGTTCAGCGGCGCCATGTGCTTTACCAAAAGTGTGACCGCCTGCAATCAATGCAACGGTTTCGTAGTCATTCATTGCCATTCGACGGAAAGTTTCACGAATGTCTTTAGCCGCTGCAAGCGGATCAGGATTTCCATTCGGACCTTCAGGGTTCACGTAGATCAATCCCATTTGAACTGCAGCTAGTGGATTCTCAAGATCACGGTCACCACTGTAACGCTTATCTCCAAGCCATTCTCCTTCCGAACCCCAATAGATGTCTTCTAAAGGTTCCCAAATATCTTCACGTCCGCCTCCAAAGCCGAAAGTCTTGAAGCCCATAGATTCAAGGGCACAGTTGCCCGCAAGTATCATCAGGTCTGCCCATGAAATTTTCTTTCCGTATTTCTGTTTTATCGGCCAGAGTAACCGGCGTGCTTTGTCGAGGTTCACATTGTCAGGCCAGCTGTTGAGTGGTTCAAAACGTTGCGCGCCGGTGCCACCACCGCCTCGTCCGTCATTTATGCGGTAAGTTCCTGCGCTGTGCCATGCCATACGTATGAAGAATGGTCCATAGTGACCAAAGTCTGCAGGCCACCAATCCTGAGAATCTGTCATTAGATCGAAAAGGTCTTTCTTAACAACGTTCAGATCGAGCTTTTTGAACTCGTCAGCATAGTTGAAATTCTCTCCCATTGGATTAGATTTAGAAGAGTGCTGGCGGAGGATGTTTAAATTCAATTTATTTGGCCACCAGTCACGGTTTGATGTACCGCCACCTGCGCTGTGCTTTACTGGGCACTTGCTTCCCTCGTTAACGTCATAAACTGATTTTTTTGGATCTTTTTCCATTTTATCTCCCTCTGTTATAATATTATTTTTGAGTTAAAATTTTTGATAATCTTTTCATAAATCTTCAGCGGTCTGATAGTATAATTTACAAAAATATTTTCGATACTTTTTATCAATAATTTATATTCAATTATAGATTTCATCTATGACTCCAACCAGCTCCGAAGTGAATCCTCCCTTGTAAATCTGACATTTTAAAGGGTTGAATGCGACATTACTTTTTTTTAGTATTGTGGCAAATATTCCAAACACAAATTTTAGAATAAAATGAAACGGATTTCAATTCTTGTAACCAAAGGGGCAATCCTGGGAAATATTGAAGGACCCCGCCAGGTTTTTACTGAAGTAAATCAACTACTTGCAAGTATGAATAAGTCACCTTTGTTTGAAGTCCAGCTTGCAGGACTATCTAATGAATCATTATTAAACGACGGCTTATATACAGTAGCAACAGACCAGATAAAAAATATTAAGAAAACAGATTTAATTATTATCCCTGCAATGTATGGCAACTTAGAGAAAGCAATTAAAGATAATAAGGAATTTATTCCATGGATAGTAAAACAATATGAAGCTGGGACAGAAGTTGCAAGTCTTTGCCTCGGAGCTTTTTTACTGGCTTCCACAGGATTATTAAATGGAAGGAAGTGTGCTACTCATTGGTTGGCAGCAAATGAATTCAGAAAAATGTTTCCCGATGTTGACCTGGTTGAGGATAAAATTATTACAGATGAACAAGGAATTTATTCAAGCGGCGGAGCTTATTCTTCTTTGAACCTCATCTTATATCTTGTGGAAAAATATGCAGGAAGAGATGCGGCTGTTTTTTGCTCTAAAGCATTTCAGATAGATATTCAGCGTGATAGTCAATCTCCCTTTATGATATTTACAGGACAAAAAGAACACGAGGATGTACCAATAAAAAAAGCACAGGAATTTATTGAAACTAATTTCCAGAATAAAATAACTGTTGATCAATTAGCTTCAATGCTTGCATTAAGCAGAAGAAATCTTGAGCGCAGGTTTAAGAAAGCAACAGCAAATACTGTTGTTGAATATATTCAAAGGGTAAAAATAGAAGCTGCAAAATTAAGCTTTGAGGCTTCCAAAGAAAATGTTAATGAAGTCATGTATAATGTGGGATACCAGGATCCAAAAGCCTTTCGTAATACATTTAAACGAATAACAGGTTTATCGCCTATTCAATACAGAAATAAATATCAGCGCGAAGTTCCGGCATAAATTATGATTTATCAACGGGAATTATTTCACCTTAAGAGATGATATTTATTTTGGTTTTTACTGAACTTGCTATAAAACATTCTTCATGAGCGAGATGATGGAATTCATCTATTTGTGTTTGAGAAGGAATTTTGTCTCCGCTAAAAATTATTTTGGGTTTTAGATTTATTTCAGTCATTGCCATTTTTCCCCTACCGTTTTTTGAAAGTATTCCCTCAGCGCTATCTTCATAACTTTCTACAATATATTTTTTACTTGCAGCGATTGGCAAAAATGACAGCATATGACAGCAAGAAATTGCAGCCAGGAAAGCTTCTTCCGGATCAATTGCTGATTCATCGGACAGTGGGACTGGGACAATGTGTGGCGATGAAGATGCCCTGATTTCAATTCCGCAATCAAAAATCCATTTATGGGCTCTACTGTATTTTTTATCAATAAAGATTTCATTAGACTTTTTCTGCCAAAGAATTTTTACATTATACAACATTATTCTATTTCACCTGTAAAAAAGATTGTAAAACATTAATTTATTTTAATAATTATACTTACTTATATAAACCGGAAGGTTAATATTATTCTTTAACTCCGGATCTCTATCTGCCTGACCGGGAATTGTTATTAATTGTAAAACCCCTGCCCGGATATTTAAATCCATATCTTCCTTATCATCAATTGGTATCCCCTCTCTGATTTTTGCTGAAGCTTCACTAATCACAAACGAAAAAACCGTTGTAGCAAATAATTCTTTTTCACTCGGTTTTCTTTCATCATTCCATCGTCAGGGAAGAATATGTTCAGTAATAATTTTTAAAGCATTTGTTTTTTCAGCATGAAACCTGATTTAACACGCTCAATAGTTAGTTGTATTGTAGCAATCCTGTTAGGGTTTTTAGCAGTAAGCTTAAAAAATTCACCAGTTAAATAAATTCATTAGAAAAAACTTTAGGAAATTTTTCTTCCAATAACTTCTGCTATAGCTTTTATCTGTTTCATAAGGTCAATAAACTGATCAGGAAGTAATGATTGCGGACCATCTGATAAAGCGTTTTCAGGATCGTTATGAACTTCAACCATTATTCCATCTGCACCAGCAGCTACCGCAGCCCTTGCCATTGGAATTACTTTATCTCTTAATCCTGTTGCATGAGAAGGATCGGCTATTACCGGCAAATGGCTTCTTTTATGTACTACCGGAATCGCTGAAATATCAAAAGTATTTCTTGTATAAGTTTCAAAAGTTCTTATTCCCCTTTCGCACAAAATTACACTAGTATTGCCGTTTGAAAGAATATATTCAGCTGACATTAACCAATCCTCTACAGTTGCAGAAAGTCCACGTTTGAGCATTATTGGTTTGGTAACTTTACCAAGATCACGAAGTAGAGAAAAATTCTGCATGTTCCTGGCTCCAACCTGGAAAATATCAGTATATTGTTCTATCAGATCAATCTGACTGCTTTCCATAACTTCAGTAATAACTAATAAACCAAATTTATCAGCAGCACTCCGTAAAAGCTTAAGACCAGTTTCGCCTAATCCCTGAAATGAATAAGGTGAAGTTCTAGGTTTGAAAGCTCCGCCACGCAAAACCTTAGCTCCAGCTTTGGAAACAATCTCAGCAAGAGTAAATATTTGTCCTTCATTTTCTACAGAGCAGGGACCTGCAATAACTACAACATCTGTATCACCTATTAAAACATCTCCCAGTTTTATGATTGTGTTATCTTTTTTAAAACTTCTGCTGGCGAGTTTAAATGGCTCTGTTATCCGGTAAACTTCTGCAACACCGTCAAGAATTTTAACTTTACGTATATCAAAATTTGGCTGTACGCCGATTGCACCCAGGATTATAGATTCAACTCCGGTTGATTTGTGTACAGCAAATCCAAAATCTTCGAGATGTTTGATTACATTTTCTAATTGTTTATCAGAAACGTTTTTCTCAAGAACAACAACCACGTTTTCGCTCCGTAATTAATGAAATTTCTTTTCTCCCGCTTCTACAGCCAGGTTTAAATAATCGTCTTTAGTAGGAATAGCACACGAATAATCCGGGCTGTAAGCACAATAAGGATTATATGCAAGGTTAAAATCTATTGTATAAACAAAATTCTTATCCGCATTTAATTCAAAATCAATATATCTCCCAACTCCATAGGTTTCTTTTCCAGAAGTTTTATCTGTAAACCAGATGCTGAAATAATTTTCTCCGGCTTTTGAAATTCCTTCATAAACATTTTCTTTAAATTCATTTCCTTTAAAATTGAATTTTATAAACCCATACCGTACGGCTTTTCTTTCCTCACCTTTTGTTCCATAAATGAGCACGGTATCCTTTGAATCATATTCAAATAACTTGCTTTTGAAAACAAACCCGGGATCAATTTTATAATATTTTAATGGTTCAAAATGAATTTTGCCTTTGTAATTAAATGGTGAATCAGAACTATTTTTCATGAAATCATTTTTTTCACTCCGAACTTTTTCTATCTCAGCTATATATTCTTTTTCCTCAGGTGTATAATTTTTGCAGGAAATAACAATAAGAGAAAATAATAAAACAATAATCCTGAGAAATATTTTATTTGGAGCCATAGTATTTTTTAGTTGAGAACTTTAATTAGAAATCCAGACAGCTAATTTAATAATCTTTACAAAACTATTTTAAATTTTATTCTTCACTTTCGTTTTTAATTCATGCAATTTATTTAAAGCTTCAATTGGAGTAAGCTTATCAAGTTCAATATCTTCAAGCTCTCCTCTTAGTTTGTCATCCTGGAATTCAAACAGGCTTATCTGTTTTTCATTACCGGCTTTTAACCTCGAAAGTTTCTCTTTTCTTTCTTCATAGGGTGTCAATTCCTTGCTTTCAAGATTCTGCAAAACTTCTTTAGCTCTGTTAATAACAAACTGCGGAAGTCCAGCCATTTGCGCAACCTGAATTCCATAACTATGGTCAGCACTGCCGGGATTTACTTTGTGAAGGAAAATTACTTTATCTCCATATTCTCTAACTTCAACTTTGTAATTTCTGATGCGTGGAAAAATTTCTGCCATTTCGTTTAATTCATGATAATGAGTTGCGAAAAGAGTTTTTGCATTAATATCAGGGTGTTCGTGAAGGAACTCTGTAATTGCCCATGCAATTGAAATTCCGTCAAACGTACTTGTACCTCGACCAATTTCATCAAGAAGTATAAGACTTCTTGAAGTGGCATTATTCAAAATGTTTGCAGCCTCCTGCATTTCAACCAGGAAAGTACTCTCACCGGTAGTAATATTGTCGCTCGCACCCACACGTGTAAAAATTCTATCAACCAAACCAATAACGCATTTCTTTGCAGGAACAAATGATCCAATTTGTGCAAGCAAAACAATCAATCCAACCTGCCGCAGGTAAACAGATTTACCAGCCATATTCGGACCGGTTAGAACAATTATCTGATTCTTTTCTCCATCGAGATAACAATTATTCGGAGTGAATTTTTCTCCAGGCGGAAGTATTCTTTCAACAACCGGATGACGCCCTTCGGCTATTTCAATCCTGTCATCTTCACTTAAATCAGGTTTAACATAATTATATTCTTCTGCAGATTCAGATAAGGATAAAAAGCAATCAAGCATAGCAATAAGTTTTGCATTTGTCTGAATTGTTTCTGCTTCTGCTGCAACAAATAATCTTATTTCGTTAAACAGTTCTGCTTCAAGCTCATAAATTTTTTCTTCAGCATTAAGGATTTTATCTTCATAGTCTTTCAACTCAGGAGTGATATATCTTTCTGAATTTACAAGAGTTTGTTTACGGATATAGCTTGCAGGAACTTTTTCTTTATGTGCATTGCTTATATCAATATAATAACCAAAAACTTTATTAAAACTAACTTTAAGGGAAGATATCCCGGTTTTTTCCCGTTCAGATTTCTGAAGATTTGCTATCCAGTCTTTTCCATGTAAGGAAATATCGCGCAATTCATCAAGTTCAATACTGAAACCGCTTCTGACAATTCCACCATCCATAATGCTAAGTGGCGGTGAATCAATCAGCGCTAATTGAATTTTATCAACAAGTTTTTCTAAAGGATTTAGTTCTTCACCAAGATGATTAAGAGTTTTGATTTCCGATTTTATTAATAATTCTTTTATAACTGGAATTTTTCTTAACGAAGTTTTTATTGCAACTACTTCCCGCGGATTTGCTCTTCCGGTACAAACTCTTGAGATAAGTCTTTCAAGATCGCTTATTTCATTTAATTCTTTAAATAAATTTTTTCTTAAGTTTTTGTTTTTAAAAAGATCTTCAACGCTTTCCTGCCTTTTAATAATCGGTTCAAGTTTTCTTAATGGAGCAGATATCCATTTTTTAAGAAGCCTCGCACCCATCGCAGTTACAGTCTTATCTAATATTTCGATTAAAGAACCTTCCCTTCCGCCGCCATGTATAGAAAAAATTATTTCAAGATTCCTCTTCGTAGCAAAATCAAGTGTCATATAATCGGAGGGATTATACAGAGTGACATGATTTATATGGGTCAGGTTTGCTTTTTGAGTTTCCTGGAGATAATTAAGAACAGCTCCAGCAGAAATAATTCCTGTATTGAGATGTTCAATTCCAAAACCTTTAAGGTTCACAGTTTTAAATTGCATTAACAATAATTCTTTTCCATAATCAAAATTAAAAATCCAGTCATCAAGCTTGGTTATTCTTAGATCCCTGTTAATCTTATGAATTACTTCCGATAATTTATCTTTATCTCTCTTTTGAACCAGCACCTCCGAGGGATTTATTGTTTCTATCTGCGAAGTAATTTGATTATCCGGAACTTCATAGGTATAAAATTCTCCAGTGGAAATATCGCAAAAAGAAATTCCGGCAGTTTCTTCTTTTATACAAACTGCCATTACATAATTATTTCTTTTATGATCGAGCAGCTTATCGGAAAGAGTAACTCCCGGTGTAACAACTTCAATAACTTCTCTTTTAACAATTCCTTTTGCAAACTTCGGGTTTTCAACCTGTTCGCAAACCGCAACCCTGAAGCCCGCCCTTACAAGCTTTGGCAGGTAATTATCAATAGCATGAAAAGGAAATCCAGCAAGAGGAACATCTTCAGCGGCACCATTTGCCCTTTTTGTTAAAGTTATTCCCAAAACTTTAGAAGCGGTTTTTGCGTCTTCGTCAAAGGTTTCAAAAAAATCACCAACCCTGAAAAGCAGAATTGTATCAGGATTCTGCTCTTTTATCTTATAATATTGCGTCATTAAAGGTGTTTGCTGCATGGTTGTAAAGATACCTTAATGGCAAAATAATATCAATTCAATCAAAGATTATATAGTGACTTTAAAAACTTTTCTCTTAACTTTACTGTTAAATTTTCCCCCTTTACGGTTTTAAATTCAAAAACACATTTAAACAAAGGGTATTTATATGTTAAAATTATTTATCAATATTTCCATTTGTTTTCTTCTCTCCTCAATCCTGGTATTTCCTCAGTTTGATATTATAAAAAAAGTAAAAGAAAAAACTGAAGAAAAAATCGGAGAGGAGATAGATAAATCAACAAAAGATAAGGAAAATAAAGAGGAGCAAAAAGAAGAGACAAAAAAAGAAGGGACGGAAGAAAATCTTAACAAGGAAGAAAAAGCTGAACTTAAAAGCTATTCTAAATTTGATTTCGTTCCGGGTACAAACCTGATTTTTTATGATGATTTTTCAATGGATGCAGTTGGAGATTTTCCGCAGAAGTGGAATACCAATGGATCAGGTGAAATAGTTACTTTAAATAATTATACGGGTAACTGGTTTAAATTATCAAATGCCGTTTCTTATCTGCCTTACCTGGAATTGAATTCTTTTGGAGAAAATTTTACTATTGAAGTAGATTTCTTGTATGACGTTCCGGAAAATAATAACTATGGAAGCTTATATTTTGATTTTTATTCAAGCGATAAAGTTGATGAAGTTCCTTCGGCTTCCAGCGGACCATATTCGCCTGGAATTTTATTTGATTTTTACGTCAATAAAAATGGACCAACACATTTTAACTCTGTAGGTGTTTTAGCCGATCTTCAGCGTTCAACACCGAATGCTACTGATGTTAAAGCCTTTAATGATGGGGAATTAAATCATCTCTCATTCTCATTCAATAAACAAAGATTTAGAGTATATTTGAATGAAAAGAAAGTTATGGACCTCCCAAAAATATTACAATCTGGTATAAATATTAATCATGTTAATATACGAACATGGTACTGGAACACTAATGAAGATTATTCAATATTGATAAAAGATATCAGAATTGCACAAGGGCAGCCCGATACAAGAAATGATTTAATTACTAAAGGCAAAATCGTTACTCACGGAATTCTGTTCGATTCGGGTTCAGATAAAATTAAACCTGAATCTTATGGAACCTTAAAAGAAATATCGGCAGTTTTAAAAGAGAATTCTTCTGTTAAAGTAAAAATCATTGGTCATACTGACAGCGATGGAGATGATAACAGTAATCTTGAGTTATCTAAAAAAAGATCACTCTCAGTTAAGAATGCTTTGGTAAATGAATTCGGTATTTCTGATTCTCAGCTTGAAACTGATGGTAAAGGAGAATCTGAACCTGTGGGACCAAATGATTCACCTGAAGGAAAAGCAAATAACAGAAGAGTAGAGTTTATAAAACTCTAATAGATTTTTTTTTCTTTAACTCCCCTGCTTTATTTTTTATTTTGAATTTAAGCAGGGGATTTTTATTTAACAGATAAGCCACTGAGTATTGCTTTAAATTCTTTCGCATCACCTGATTTCAGAACTTTATCAAACTTTTCGTTTATAAATGAATGCGAGAATAATTCTGCAATTGTTTTACAAACCTGGAGCAATATTAAAAAAATAAGAGGCAGATTAAAAAACATTACAAGGAAAGCTCCAAAAACTCCAACGAACTGCTGAACAAAAATTCTTGGATAAGGAAGAAAAAGAAATATTAAAGAAGGAATAAATTCATATTGCTTTCCTTTTATATAATCAACGAAAAAAGAATAGAGATGTGAAATTATTATTATCATTAAAGCAAGAAGAAGGTAATTATCATTCAGAAAGTAAGTGATAAAATACTCAACTGAATTTCCCTTTGCATTAAGAAAGGAAGTAAACAATTCTATCTGCCCATAATTAAATGCATTGTAATGAAAAAGAAAAAACAACCCGATAAATAAATTCCCTTGTAATGGTATTCTGACAGTCTTCCCTGTTTTATCCTGAACCTGTGCCTGCGAAAAAAGAATTTTAAAAAAATTTAAAACACCTATTACAATTGTTTCGGCAATATAAATGAAAATCATGGAAACCGGGTTCCAGTTAAATAAAAGAACACCAGCTATTGGAAAAAGATTCATAGCAATAAGTGAGTACGAGGTTTTATCTTTGAGGATTATTTTGAGTTGTTCCGCAGTGATTTTCATTTATCTCTACTTTTAGTAAATGAAAAATAGAGACAATTATTCTGCCAGTTTCCTGCCCAATAAACTAAAGGAATCTCTATAAAAAAGATTCCTTTAATTTTTTAATGATGATAAAATTACTTGAAAGCCGGTAAATTATTATTTCTTATAAGCAGTAACAGTAATGCTGAAAATTCCCGTTCCAATATTCCTGAAATTTTTGATTTCTTCATCTGACAGGTATTTAGTTAGCAGTTCATCTGGCAAATTAATCAATCTGGAATTTTTCACTTCTATATTAGTGAATCCGGATTCTTTTATAATATTAATATATTCTTCCTGTTTTAATGCCCCTGAAACGCAACCGGCATATAAAGCAGCAGCGTTTCTAACTTTTTCAGGAAGCTCCCCTGAAGTGACAATATCGGAGACACAAAAATGTCCTCCAGGTTTTAATATTCTATTAATTTCACTAAAAGCTTTTTGTTTATCTGGGACAAGATTAAGGACACAATTGCTGATTACAACATCACTGAAGTTATCCTGTAACGGAAGGTTTTCAATATCCCCCAGTTTGAAATAAATATTTTTGTAATTAAGCTTAGCCAGATTTTTATTTGCCTTTGAAATCATTGCATCAGTAAAATCAATGCCAACAACAGTTCCGGTTTCACCAACCAGAGATCTTGTAACAAATACATCATTCCCAGCCCCGGAACCAAGATCAACAACAACATCCCCATTTTTTATTCCTGCATGTTCGGTTGGTAAACCACATCCAAGTCCAAGATCAGCTTCTGAATTGTAGCCATCAAGTGTTTTATAATTTTCATTGAAGTTTGTGAACTCAGATTTATTTGAACTGCAGCCGCAGCCACATCCGGCTGTTTTATCTGCATTAATTACAATCTCAGAATATTTTTGTTTTACAACTTCTTTTATTTCTGCGTTTTCCATTTTAAGTCTTCCTTATTATTTAATTATGGTTGAATCGAACAATTCATTTAATTTTTTTTGTGCTTCATTTAAAACTGAGTAATCAATACAGTAGCAAATTTTAGGACCTTCAATCTCCCCTTTAATAAATCCGACCCTCTTTAATTCCTTTAAATGCTGCGAAACGGTTGCCTGTGCAAGAGGCATTAAATCTACAATATCTCCACACATACAGATATTTTTCTGAGAGAGAATTTTCAGGATTTTTATTCTTGCGGGATGAGATAAGGCTTTTGCCCAATCTGAAATTTTGTTTTCTGTTTTTGTAAACTCCTCAGTTTTTGAAATTGCCATTTTATTTTTTCCAATCGCTTATCGTAAATATACGATAAAACTAAGTTCAAGGTCAAGAGCAAGTTCAAAAATCTTCAAACTTTAAATAAACGGTTAGAATTCGGGAATAATGGAAAATCCCTTCCTTCCAATAGCCCCATATTTCCATACCTTTATACCCTATACTTATAATTCACTTTTTTTCAATATATTGGCGGCTAAAAAACAGAAGTTTATTGCAGGAAAAATATTTTAAATGGTTTTCCGAATATTTAAGTCGGGAATTTGAAATGCTGGTGTTTGGTCATTCGGGGTATCCTGTCATTGCCTTCCCCACTTCAAGAGCACGTTATTATGAACTTAAGGACTTCGGATTAATTGATTCCGTAAATCACCTTATTGAGGCAGGAAAAATTAAAATCTATTGCCCCGATGCAATTGATTCTGAAAGCTGGTATAATTTTTCAATTCATCCTGCAGATAGAGTTAAAACACATATTGGTTATGAAAATTTAATTATAAATGATATTATAGAATTTGCAAAGCATGACAGCGGGAGAAAAAAAGTTTGCATTGCCGGCTGCAGTTTTGGAGCTTATCATGCTTTAAATCTTGCCTTTCGTCATCCTGATTTAATTTCATATTTGATTTGCATGGGTGGAGCTTATGATATAAAACAGTTTATTATGGGATATTATGATGACAATTGCTATTTCAATAATCCCCTGGATTATTTACCTAATTTAACAGATAAATGGTACTTAGACAGAATAAAAAAAATGGGAATAATTCTCGGAACAGGTGAATGGGATGTTTGTCTTCAGGAAAATTTAAATGTGTCTGACATTCTTAAATCTAAAGGAATACCTCACTGGCTCGATGTTAGAACAGGAACCGGTCACGACTGGCATTGGTGGAAGGAAATGTTTGCTCAATATCTTGAGCAGATTAAAGATTAGGATTTGACAATCTTATTCCATTCAATTATTATTTGCACACAAAAACTTCACTCCTTTAAAATCTTTACTGAAGTTTAATAATTACTAATTTAATTGTAAATCTAAGGGCTGCAAATGAAAAAGATTGGTATTCTTTTCGGGCAGGAAACCACTTTCCCGCCAGCTTTTGTTGAGAGAGTTAATTCAAAAAAAGAAAATGATATAACCGCTGAGTTTGTAAGTATAGATAGAGTTATTCAAGGCGAATCCTGCGGCTATGATGTAATAATTGATCGTATCTCACAGGATGTTCCTTTCTATAGAGGGTTTCTTAAAAATGCTGCTTTAACAGGAACTGCTGTAATAAACAATCCCTTCTGGTGGAGTGCAGATGAAAAGTTTTTCAATAATGCTCTTGCAATTCTAACGGGAATAGCTGTCCCAAAAACTGTACTGCTTCCTTCAAACCAGCACCCTCCAGATACAAATGAAAAATCATTCCGCAATTTATCTTATCCACTCAATTGGGAAGCAATTTTTAATTATGTTGGCTTTCCTGCTTACTTTAAACCTTTTGCCGGCGGAGGATGGAAAAATGTTTACAAGTTAAATAACCCGGATGAATTTTTTAAAGCTTATAATGAAACAGGACAATTAGTAATGATGCTTCAGGAAGAAATAATATTTACAGAATATTTCAGATGTTATTGTTTGGACAGACAGGATGTGCACATAATGCAATATGATCCAAAGCAGCCTTTTCATTTGAGATATGTCAGAAACCCAAAAAAATTTGAAAAAAAATTTCTGGACAAACTGAGAGATACTGTCCTGAAGATTAAATATTTAATCTTGGGTATGATTTTAATACTGTTGAGCTAGCAGTTCGAGATGGAATTCCTTATGCAATTGATTTCTGTAATCCGGCACCAGATGCAGATGTTAATTCTGTTGGTGAAGAAAATTTTGAATGGATTGTTGAATCAGCAGCAAATATGGTTATAAGAAGAGCAAAGTCTCATAAAAAAGGAATGAACAATTTAACATGGGGTAAATTTGTAAAATCATTTGCAAACAATGAACCTCTTTAATTAAAAGGAAATCGTTTATGTCAGAAAATAAACTTTTCACAATTGGAATTGAGGAAGAGTTTCAGATAGTTGATCCTGAAACGCGCGAGCTTCGTTCTCACATCCAGCAGATACTTGAAGATGGAAAGATGCTTCTGGCAGAAAATGTTAAACCAGAGATGCACCAATCTGTTGTAGAGATGGGAACTGATATTTGTAAAGATATTGTTGAAGCTCGTGAACAGGTTACAAAGTTGAGACGAAATCTTGCCAACCTTGCTAAAAGTAAAAATCTTCGGATTGCAGCTTCAGGCACACACCCGTTTTCTCACTGGAAGGACCAGAGAATTACTGCTCATCCCAGGTATAAAACCATTGTAACAGATATGCAGCAGGTAGCACGGGCTAACTTAATCTTTGGTTTGCACGTACATATTGGAGTTAATGACAGGGAAACGGCACTTCATATAATGAATGCTGCAAGATATTTTCTCCCGCATATTTTTGCACTTTCTACAAATTCACCTTTCTGGCTGGGAAGAAATACTGGTTTCAAATCATACAGGAGTAAAGTTTTTGACAGGTTCCCACGTACTGGAATCCCGGATTATTTTAATAGCATTTCGGAATATGATAATTTTGTAAATCTTCTTATAAAAACTAATTGTATAGATAACGCAAAAAAAATCTGGTGGGATATCAGGGCTCATCCGGTTTTCAATACACTTGAATTCAGAATTTGCGATATACCTTTGCGCGTGGATGAAACCATAGTTCTTGCGGCCATTATGCAGGCAGTGGTTGCAAAACTTCACAAATTAATAAAACAGAATCTTGGCTTCAGGCTTTACAGGAGAGCACTAATTGCAGAAAATAAGTGGCGCGCCGCAAGATATGGCATTGAAGGTAAGCTTATTGATTTCGGTAAAAAAGAAGAAGTGCCTTACACAAACCTGATCCAGGAATTGCTCGAATTTGTTGATGATGTTGTTGATGAACTTGGCTTGCGGGAAGAATTAAAATACGTTAATAAAATTCTTGAAATGGGAACCGGTGCAGACAGGCAGCTTGCAATTTGGGAACAATCTTATGATACAAAAAATGTTGTTGATTTTATAATTGATGAAACACACTATGGGTTATAGGTATAAAGGCATAAAGGCATAAAGGCATAAAGGAAAATAATGAAAGAAAAAGAAATTAAAGTTGCAATAATTGATCTTTATAATAACGAGAAGAATGAAGGAATGCGGTGTATTAAAGAAATTGTTAAAGATTCGAATAAATTAAGTGATATAAAAATTAAATATGATGTTTATGAAACCCGCTATAAAGCTGTTGCACCGGCAATTGATTACGATATTTACATTTCTTCCGGTGGCCCCGGCAGCCCTTTTGAAGGAGAAGGAACAGAATGGGAAAAAAAATATTTTAATCTTGTAGATAAAGTTTGGAATTATAATCAAACATCAACAGAAAAGAAAAAATATTTCTTTTTTATTTGCCATTCGTTCCAGATGATGGGACGCTTCTTCAAATTCGGTGAGGTAACAAAAAGAAAGCAGGAATCCTTTGGTTTATTTCCATTTGAAAAAACAAAAGAAGGTTCGAAAGATATTTTACTAAATAAACTACCGGATCCTTTTTACGCAGCAGATTTTCGGAAATATCATGTTATAAATCCGAATAAGAAAAAAATAAAAGAACTCGGTGCTGAAATATTAGCTGTTGAGCATGAAACATCTGAGAATGGTCATCCTGCTATAATGGCTTTAAGAATTTCTAATGAAATAGCAGGGACGCAATTTCACCCAGAGGCAGATCCTGAAAGTATGATGTATCATTTCAGCCAGCCCGAAAGGAAAAAACATATCATTGAAAAGTATAATGAAAAAAAATATACTGAAATGATTAAACTCCTTGAGCAGCCTGATAAAATTAAATTAACAAGAAAAACTATTCTGCCGAATTTTTTAAAAAATGCTATAAAGGATTTACAACAATGAACGTTATTGCGATCCCGACTTTAGTTTATCTACCGCAGGCAGGTTGGGAGAAGCAATCTCGAACAAATTTTTTACAAATAAAATATGAAGATTACTTTGCTTCGCTACTAACAGCATTAAACTTATTTGATCATTGCGAGCGAAGCAATCCTCTAAATTCAAATTGGTAGATTGCTTCGGCTAATCGCCATCGCAATGACAGCACTCTTTTACAAGAATTTAATTTATGATCCCTAATCTCAGAAAAAAATTCAATTTAGATTTTACCGAAAAGAAATATCAAAACTTTATAAAAGAGCTTGATACTATACTAAAATATCCAACTGACTTCCGGGTATCAGAAACTCCCCTTTTCTTATCTGACAAATTTTATAATGAACTTTTAAAAGCATGTGATGATTTAATAGATCAAATATCTTCACAAGGTTTTAAAATGAGAACGAATGAAATTATACCGGAAGTTAAAAAAGTTAAAGGTGAAGAAGAGCATCCAGTTTTTCTTCAATTGGATTTTGCGATTTGTAAAAGCAAAGATGGTTCTTTCATTCCAAAATTAATAGAGCTTCAGGGATTTCCATCCCTTTATGCCTACCAGAGTTTTTTCTCAAAGATTTTAAGAAAACATTTTGATATTCCTGATAACTTAACAAGTTATTTCAGCGGATACGATGAACAAAGTTATACGGAATTACTTAAAGAGACTATCATTGGAGAGAATCATCCGGAAAATGTTATACTTCTCGAAATTGAACCTGGAAAACAAAAAACGAGAATAGATTTTGCGGCGACGGAAAAAATGATTGGAATTAAAGAAGTTGATGTGTCTGCAATTAAAAAAAGAGGCGATAAACTATTCTATAATTATTCCGGGAAAGATATCCCGATTCAAAAAATTTATAACAGGGTTATACTGGATGAGATCGAAAGAAAAAACATAAAATACAATTTCAGTTTTGAAGATGATCTTGATATAGAATGGTGCGGACATCCTTACTGGTTTTTGAAAATAAGCAAGATATCACTTGCCCTTTTAAAAGGTAAATATGTCCCCGAATGTTATTTCCTAAAGGACCTTGAAAATTATCCGGATGATCTTTCCAAATTTGTATTGAAGCCGCTTTTCTCTTTTGCCGGTCTTGGTGTTGAAGTTGATATCTCAAAGAAAATGCTTAGCAAAATAACCGATAAAAAAAATTATATCCTCCAGGAAAAAATTGAATATGCACCTTTAATTGAAACTCCTGATGAACCGTCTAAAGTAGAAATAAGAATGATGTTTTTATGGCCCTTAAATAAAAAGCCAATACTCGTAAATAACCTCGTCAGAATGAGTAAAGGTAAAATGATGGGAGTAGATTTTAACAAGAATAAAAACTGGGTTGGATCAAGCGTGGCATACCATAAATAAAAAAAATTTTCTGTCCCTTTTCATCCTTAATGAATACTTTTCTTTTGTGGGTTTTTTAAAGATGTTTAATTTGTTAAAGTTTTCCAATAACTCTTAAAACTATTATTTTTTTTGAATTCCGGTTCAGTAATAATTATTTTAATCAGGAGGTATCCATGTTTAAGTCTTTACTTTCCACTTTCTTTATATCTTCTCTAATATTTTTATTATCTAATGATTTTTCTTTTAGTCAAACCGAATCAAAACAGCATAGCCCTACAGATCTGATTATTAATTCATCTGGTGAGAAGGTTAAATATATTGATGTTTCGAATTCATCTTCCAGTATTTTATTTTCGGATTCTTTTGAGAACATGAATAACTGGACAATTCTTGGACCTTTAGGTTTAACTAACTGGCACATTCAAAACTCAAATTTTGCGCAGGGAATAGCTGCTCCTGAACTCGATATTAAATGGACACCCATTTTTATCGGTGATTCTTATATTTTATCGCCTCAGTTCATTGGTTTAGGTGGTCATAATCTTGAATTAACTTTTATGGATTACCTTACCTGGTGGGCTGATTCAATGACAGTCGGCGTTGCAATTACTAGCGATGGAGGAACAACTTATAACTCTATATGGGAAATTACCAAAACTAGTACTTATGGTCCCTCTCTGGAAACAATTAATTTCAGCGGTATAGAGAATATGCAGATTGCGCTTTATTATAAAGGTAATTCTAATAACATTGATGACTGGTTTATAGATGATCTTATATTAAATGATCTTTCAGCTACACCAGTTGAACTGACATCTTTTACAGGTTTGTTAAGAGATAATAAAGTAATTCTAAATTGGTCAACTGCTTCTGAAATAAATAATCGTGGATTTGAAATTGAAAAAGCTCAAATTTTGGCAGAGCAAACAGGAATTCTAAATTGGAATAAAATCGGATTTGTTAATGGGCACGGGACTACATCAGGAATAAACAATTATTCTTACATTGATGAAAATCAAACTGCTGGAAATTACCAGTATAGACTAAAACAAATTGATTTTAACGGGATAACATTTTACTCAAATATAATTGAAGTTAATTTTAATATACCCGTAGAGTTTATTCTTAACCAGAATTTTCCCAATCCATTTAACCCTGCAACGAATATAAATTTTAATTTACCTGTTGATTCATATGTAACATTAAAGGTTTTTAATATTCTCGGACAAGAAGTTGAAACACTTTTGAATAAAAATATTAATGCGGGAGCGTATAATGTTATTTTTAATACGTCCGGATTTAATAGCGGAGTTTATTTATATGAGTTAGATGCCAAAGGAGTAAACGGAATAAATTATACGTCGGTAAGAAAAATGATTTTAACTAAATGAAAAAATGGAAATTCATTTAAGTTAGAATTCAACTCTAACTCTAAGAGAAATTAACCTCCACAATTATTTTTGAGATGACATCCACAAAAGATGTCATCTCTTTTTTATTTACAGATTATTTATAAAAAAATGGATCGAGAACGCTTACTTCTGTTATATTATCTACAGGCAGCCCATTCTTCTCAGCGGATTTTTTGATTGCTTCGGGAGAAGGCGCATCGTATATGCAAAAAGTTTTTTTATGATCTGTAGTAACATATGAATGAACCCAGTTAACATTGTCTTCTGCGTTATTTGAAACCACATTAAGACATATCTTGCTGCCTTCCATATTTACAGGTATCTCAAGACCATTCGGAAAAGTTCGTTCAACCAAATATCTATGCATAACAACTTTTTTGCCGTTATCCTGTGACTGAATACTTGTCGTACTCATCACAACCATTATAAAGCAAACAAAAATAAAAATGAAGTTCTTCATATAACCTCCGGTACTTGTTAATGAATAAATGTTTTTAGCGTTTAAGCTAAAATGTTATTAATTATTATTGGTAATTTTTCTGCCACTCAATTATATATTTAAACTAAATGTTTGTCTGCAACATTTGTTTCAAATGATAGTATTTTTAATTCATTGAGGGAAGAAATGGCGAAATGAGAGTAATTATGCAATTCTATCAACATAATCTGAGGGAAGAATACCGAATCTCTTATGGAAACATTTTGAAAAATAAGATGGACTATTAAACCCGGATTCAAAAGCTATTTCGGAAATATTACCATTTTTTCTTTCAATTAACTTTAATGCCTTATTCAACCTGTATTTTTTAATAAATTCATTAGGGGAAGTTCCTGTTAAGGAAGTGGTTTTGCGGTATAATTGTGCTTTACTCAAACCTATTTGCCTGCTGAAATTATCTATTTTAATTCCTGTTTCATTCCAAACCCGTTCCGTTATTTCCATTAGTTGAATTAAAAATTTTTCTTCAACCGGGTTTAGAATTTTTATTGATTCATCATTCTCGAAATTTATTTTTTTCTCGCTAAAAAGATTTCCAATTGCTGATGTAGCTATAATTTGTCCTTCATTTGCTATTTCGCTTAACCTTTTAGCTAATAAAATAGCATCTCCAAAAAAATCATTTCTGTTAGTTACCGGATCCCCGGTACTTAAACCTATAGAAGCAATAACCTTAGAATGAAATTTTAATGCTTTCTGTATTTCGATTGCACATTTAACAGAATTCGAAATGGAAGTGAAAGATGCCATTATCCCTTCAAAAGTATTTTTCACTTCACGGCCATAATATTGATTCAGAATATCGCGAATCAGTTTATAATGAATATCTGCTGCATCAACTATTTCGGTAACGCCAGATTTAATAAAGGGAAGCTTTAAATCTATGTGCATAATAGTCCGGAAAGCCGTTTCATTAATAAAGCTTTCAAATTTGTCAGAGTTTTTTGCTACTTCAGGATCCAGGATCCGGCCTAAAAACAGTTCAACAATATTCCCTTCGACTTCTATTATTTGGTTTGGTATTAACCCGTGAGAATTTCTATGCATTTCTTCAACTGCTTTTCTGTCCGGAGCTTCGATTAAGCAAAAAACAATTCCTCTTCCTTCATCAAACCAATATGTTAATGCTTTGCATCCATATTTATCCTGAATAGCGAGATCTAATTGGTGGGCTTCTGCAAGACCTTTTGCAGTTGTACCTGGGATATCGTGCCGATCCATAAAAAGAGGCATACGTGTTTTCTCTTAGCTATTTTATTTCTCTTATAGAAAAAGAAAATCCAAAAAAGATAGAAAGTCTTGAATGAATTTAACTTAAAAAATATGTTGACTATAATCAATGATAACAAACACAACTTAATTTTATATACAAGGTAATGAACAAGATTTAATTCAAACATTACCTTGATTCTAAATAATAATATTTTATTCTGATACTAAATTTTCATATGCTTTTATTATATTAGAATGTTCAAACTATGATACCTCAATATCATTAACTTTTAGTAGAAATCGAATTACATAAAATGAAAAATCATCCGGAGTTATTCTTCCACGTTTCTTTGATCGCAAGAAAAAAATATCAGTTTGAAGATGGATTTTATTCCATTAGAGGCAATTTAATTATTCCGGACGTTAAAGCTGCGAGAATCTTAACTGAAAAAATTAATAAAGTTAGAATTGCTGAAGGAAAAACTAATGAGCTTGTATCTACCGGACAGGTAAATACTCTTGGTCTTCTTCATGAAATCTTTCATTTTCTAATAAGGTATTATGAAGATAATATTAACCCGGGAGTTTTAATAAGGGGCATAAATCACCTTAAAAATAATTTAACCGAAAAAGAACTGAATTCTGTTTTAAATGAATATGTTGAACAATTTCCCCCTTTTGATCTCTTCAAAAATAAAATAAATGCAAATGATTTTATAAATGGGAAAACAAGTGGCAAACTAAACAAGGAAATTTTGCTTGAAGAAATAATTCTTCTTCACCTTGAAAATAATAACCCGGCAGCCAAACAGCTTGAAGAGCTCTATTCTGAAAAAATTCTTATCGAAAAAACAAAGTACAGGGAATTATTAAATCATACGGAAAAATTCTTTTCTAATGAAAAACCAATCGGACCTGAAAACCTGCCCCTTATTCAATTCTTAAGAAAACCATTGGTTACGAGTCCCGATAATTTAGATGGACAGCTTGATTACATTTTAACCAACTGGAAAATTTTTATCTATGATAAGTTTGGCAGGAGATTGCTAAAAGGAAAAGATATTATTTATGAAGATTCAAAACTCTTTCTTCATCACATGGGAGGAAAAGGAACTCCGCCTGTTCCTGCCTATGAATTTGACAAAGAATATTTCGCAATGCTTAAAGCAAAATTAGCTGAAGGCGGCAAACTTACTACTGATGAAAGCACTTACTTTGAAGAATATGAAAAATTCACTAAGGATATAGATTGGATGCCCAATGTTGTTATGATTGCAAAGAATGCTTTCGTCTGGCTCGATCAGCTTTCTAAAAAATATCAAAGAGAAATTAAGCGTCTCGATGAAATACCGGATGAAGAACTTGACAGACTTGCAAGATGGAATTTTACAGCGCTATGGTTAATAGGGATATGGGAAAGAAGCAGCGCTTCAAAAAAAATAAAACAGATGATGGGAAACCCGGAAGCTGCTTCCTCAGCTTATTCCCTTTTTGATTATGTAATTGCAAATGAGCTTGGTGGTGAAAATGCTTTTCAGAATTTAAAACATCGTGCCTGGCAAAGAGGAATCAGGATTGCAAGCGATATGGTTCCAAACCATACCGGAATTTTCTCAAGATGGGTTATTGAAAAACCTCATTACTTTATACAGTCAAATTCTCCTCCCTACCCTGGTTACAGGTTTACAGGTCCAAATCTTTCCGATGATCAAAGAGTTGAGGTAAGGATTGAAGATAAGTATTATAGTATGACAGATGCAGCCGTTGTTTTTGAAAGACGGGATAATTATACCGGCGATTCAAAATATATTTATCACGGGAATGATGGAACACATATGCCCTGGAATGACACAGCACAGTTAAACCTTCTGAATCCTGAAGTTCGTGAAGCCTTGTACCAGATGATAAAGCATGTTGCATCAAAAACTTCTATAATACGATTTGATGCAGCCATGACATTAACAAAAAAACATTACCAGAGATTATGGTTTCCGCAGCCCGGTCATGGCGGGGCAATCCCATCCCGTTCCGATTTTGGGATGACGAAGGAAGAGTTTGATATAGCGATGAAAGAAGAATTCTGGAGAGAAGTTGTTGACCGGATGAATAAAGAAATGCCTGAAACTCTTTTGCTTGCAGAAGCATTCTGGCTTATGGAAGGATATTTTGTAAGAACTCTTGGAATGCATAGGGTTTATAACAGCGCTTTTATGCATATGATGATGAAAGAAGAGAATGAAAAATATAAGCTGTTAATAAAAAATACTCTTGATTTTAATCCTGAAATTCTAAAACGATATGTGAATTTTATGAGCAATCCTGATGAAGAAACTGCGGTTAACCAGTTTGGAAAAGGCGATAAATATTTCGGAGTTTCAGTAATGATGATTACCCTTCCGGGTTTACCAATGTTTGGTCACGGACAGGTTGAAGGTTTTTCTGAAAAATACGGGATGGAATATAAGAAAGCATATTATGATGAATTTGTTGATGAAAATTTAATAAGCAGGCACGAACATGAGATTTTCCCTTTGCTTGGGAAAAGATATCTTTTCAGCCAGGTAGAAAATTTTGAACTCTATGATTTCTTTGGTAACGAGGGAAATATTTATGAAAATGTTTTTGCATTTACTAACCGTAAAGGAGATGAAAGAACTCTCGTTGTTTATAATAACTCGTACGCGGAATGTAAAGGGACAATATATTGGTCAGCTCCAAAAGTTTATTCTACCGGAGGCAACTCATCAACTAAAACTTTATCGGAAGCACTTATATTAAAAAATGAGGAAAGAATTTTTTATTCATACAAAGATTACAAAACAAAATTTCAACATCTTATTTCATCAAAAGATATAGCAAACGGCGGATTTTATATTTCGCTTAACGGATATGATTACAGAGTTTGTCTTGACTTCAAAGAAATATATGATTTTGACGGAAGATGGGAAAGATTGTATCATCATCTTGGCGGAAGAGGCGTTTATTCTCTTGAACAGGAATTAAGAGAATTACAACTTTATCCTCTTCATGAAGCCATAATTGATTTTATTAATCCTGAATCTGTTAATAAAATAAAAGAGCAAAAAGTATTAAAGGAAAATTCAGAATTAAACGATGAGATTACCGGGAAATTAAATAATGTCCTGAATCATATTAATTCAATTAGTCCCGTCCCGTTTGATAGTAATAAAATCAAACGTGAAGTTGTCAATGATATTTCAGCAGCAATTAAAACACGAGATTTGTTGAATAATTTTAAGAAAGTGAATGAAAAAGAATTTGAAAAGATAAAAGATTCCCAGGTATATGTTGATGGAAAAAAACCGGATAATAACTGGGCTGTTTTGTTATCACTAATTCTTTTTAACAGATTATTTAATTCCAATGGAAGAGAAGAGAATCTTTTTGAGAACCTGATTGCCGGTAAGCCTCTGAGCATAATTTACAATTTCATATCTCCGGATAATCCTGAAAATGGAAATGATATACATCTTGTGAAACTTTTGACTTCAAAAAATTTATTTGTGTTGTGGGATAATTCCATTAAAAGGATGAGTAATGAATCCAAAGAGAAAAAGAAAAAATCATTAAATGAAAAAGATTTTGTAACAACACTCTTTAATGATTCAAATGCTAAATGGTATTTGGGATTAAATGAATTCGAGGGGATAAAATATTATAACAAGGAGAAATTTGAGAAACTTCTTAACTGGATTTTTTCATTAAAGGTTTTAAATCTCAATGGCTTTAAAGATCCTGATGTTAAAAAAGACAAGAATAAAAAAACCAAATTTGTTAAAAATGAAAAGACAAGCACATACGAAGATCATATTAGGAACATTTTAAAAGAATACAAATTTTTCCAGAATTTAAAAAAGGCTTCAGATGATTCGGGTTATAAGCTTGATAAGATGCTGTCATCTTTTGAAAAGCCAGAAGTAAAGAAGGAAATAAGACAAATTAAACCCCGAAAAGCAGCGGCAAAAAAATTTTCGTCTAAAAAAGAAATTAAAAATAAAAAACGGAGTTAATATGCGTAATGTAAAATTACTGATGACAATCATTGTGCTTCTTATTTTTAAGGATTCATTTCCGCAATACCAGCTTACTGATGCATTTCCAAATCTTCCGAGCTTCAGCAGCCCTGTTGATCTTCAGAATCCTGGAGATTGCACTAACAGACTTTTTGTAGTTGAGCAGGTTGGCAGAATAAAGGTATTTGAAAACAGAGCAAATGTTATTTCTGTAAAAACATTTCTGGACATAACAGACAGGGTTACGAGTGGAAGCGAAACAGGTTTGCTTGGTTTGGCTTTTCATCCCGATTATGAAAACAATGGATATTTCTATGTTGATTATACATCTCCAACCCCAAATCTTCATACTGTTGTAGCAAGATACCAGGTAAGTTCAACTAACCCTGATTCGGCAGTAAAAAATTCAGAATTAATTCTTTTTACACAAAGGCAGCCTTTTTCAAACCACAATGGTGGGCAAACTACGTTCGGACCTGATGGTTACCTTTATATTTCTTTTGGCGATGGCGGCTCCGGCGGCGATCCAAATAATTACGCACAAAATTTGGATTCTCTTCTGGGCAAGATCCTGAGAATTGATGTTGATAATCCAGAACCACCATTGAATTATGGAATACCAGCTGATAATCCTTTCAAAGGGAATACGCAGGGACACCGGCAGGAAATATATACTTACGGTATGAGAAATCCCTGGCGATTTAGTTTTGATTCTGTCACGGGTAAGCTCTGGTGCGGAGATGTTGGACAAAACTTGTATGAGGAGATTGATATAATTCAAAATGGGAAAAATTATGGCTGGCATATTATGGAAGGTTTGCATTGTTATAGCCCATCAACGGGGTGTGATACTACCGGTTTAACTCTTCCTATCTGGGAATATCCACACAGCCCGGAATGTTCTATAACCGGTGGATTTGTTTACAGGGGTCCAAACCAGCCGGGGCTTACAGGAAAATATATCTACGCTGATTATTGTTCTAACAAAATCTGGGCACTTACATACGATGGAATTAATCCACCCACCAACCAGCTGCTTGTTACTGCAGCCAGCTCCCCTTATTCGTTTGGAGTAGATCAGGTGAATGAACTTTATTTGTGCACTTCAGGCGGAAGAATTTATAAATTTATTTCTACCGCTTCTATAACTGCACCTGCAGCATTAACTGCAGGAAATTCCAATCCAACAATTGTTGATCTAAATTGGGCTGATAATTCAAATAATGAAGATGGTTTCAGGATTGAGAGAACGATAAATGGCAGTGGCTATTCCGAAATTGCTTCTGTAGGTACAAATATAATATCATACCAGGATGCAGTTAGCCAATCCGGAGATTATAAATACAAAATAAGAGCATATAACTCCGGTAATCAATCGGGTTACAGCAATGAAGCATGTATAACAGTTTCAATTGTTCCGGTTGAACTAAGTCTTTTCACGATTGAAATAAGCAAAGAAGAATCATCTGTCATTTTAAAATGGGAAACCGCCTCTGAAAAAAATAACCATGGTTTTGAAGTCGAAAGAAATATGATTTCCTCCGCTGCTGGAAATTCAGGTGACTTTTCAACTATAGGATTTGTTGAAGGCAATGGTACAACAACAGAAAAATCTTTTTACCGGTATGCTGATGATTTATCAAGAACCGGTTTCACCGGAACAGCACAGTATAGATTAAGACAGGTAGATTTTGACGGAACTTTCAGTTATTCCGGTGTTGTCCAGGTTAGTCTAAATATTCTCATGAAAGATTATCATCTTGAGCAAAACTATCCAAACCCATTTAATCCATCGACAAATATCAGGTTTAATATTCCCGAAGAGAGCAAAGTAAAAGTAGAAATAATAAATTCTCTTGGTGAGATTGTTTCTGAGCTGGTAAATGAGGTCAGAGAATCCGGATTTTATAATGAAACCTGGAATGCGGGGAATTTTTCCTCAGGAGTTTATTATGTGAGAATGAAAGCAGTATCCCTTGTTTCGGAAAAAAGTTATTTACAAACAATTAAGATTCTTTACCTGAAATAATTAAATCTTACCTCGCCTCCCCTTTTGTTAAGGAGAGGATGGGTGGGGTTCATTGTTTCCTTTTGTTAAATCCTTTGCGTTCGGGTCAAGTCCAAATTTAAATCCTCCAACATTAAAACCAATATAATATGGCTGATCAAAATGGTTTTACACCGAGTAAAGATGAATACCACTGCTTTACTTTTTCAATATCGCTTACGCGATAAATAACTGCGTGTAAACCTTTGAACATATTTAAGCTCCATTCAATAAATTTATTGTGTATTAAAGTTCTTTAACTTAAAAAATATTGCACTTGAAAAGGCCCGCCTACGGATCCCAAATACCTATGCAGCCCGCCTTCACTCCCATTGTTTGTTATACAGTTCTTCACAATAGTGCTTGAGATTCTCGCCGGACATCCGAAATTCGTTAGTTTTCTCTTGAACAACAGGGTAAATATTATTTTGAAGACGAAGTCAATTTTTATGAAACCGTCAATCCTCTGTTAGTGGCTTATTCTTCATTTATTCAACCCTATTGCCATTTTATAAGCCGTTGCGGCGTCGGCAATCGGTGTTAAGGTATCTAATAAAATATTGTAAGTTCCTTTTTCAGAGAGTTCGTCTGCAACTTTTTTAATTAAAGCCAAAGCAGCTTTCATCAAACTTGAACCAAGACTTACACGGGCAACACCTAAATCCTGCAGTTCATCTTATAGATGGAGTTACTCCTGCCCCAATCGTAGGGTTTGAAAGAATATTTATTGGTGCATTAATTTCTTTAACCAATGTTGAAATCGTTTCTTTTTCCCATACAGGTTGTACAAATATGCAGTCGGCACCGGCTTCCCGGTATTTATTGCCGCGCTTAATAGATTCAGATAATTTTTCCCGCAGAGAACCTGATGAAGTATAAAATGAATCTGTTCTTGCATTAATTACTAAATGAAAGTCCAGTGAATCTGCTAATGCACGAATGGCTGATATTCTTTCGCAAAATTCCATCTCGTCAATTAATATTGGATTTAAATCAATACTGTCTTCAATGTTTATTCCAGCAATTCCTGTTGCAATTATCTTTTTAACAGAATTAATTATTTCATTTAAATTATTTCCATACCCGGCTTCTATATCCACGCTCACCGGAACCTGTACTGCATTTACGATTCCAGTTATAGCTTGAATCATTTCTGACAATGTTATTACCTGGCAGTCAGGATAACCTAAAGAGGCAGCTATTCCCATACTTGTTGTTGCGATTGCTTTATAGCCGCATGCTTCAATTAATTTAGAACTTCCAATGTCCCACGAGTTTAACAGAACCAGAATTTCTTTGCCTTGATGATATTTCAGGAACAGTTCGGCTTTTTCTTTTTGAATACTTGAAACCATAGTGTTGGTCCTTTTTAATGTTTAATATAAATGCATCGGTTAGATTGATGAATTTTTTTTCTGTTCCATATTCTTTTTACTGCGACTTGCTCGTTTTTTTCCACATAAACACCGATATTTACTCCTATTGCAATTGCACCAGCTGTGAGAGCTATGATAGATACAGTTCGTGCAGGCTTTCCAATCATATCATAAGCAGCAAGAATTACAATCAAAAGAAAAAGAACTAATTGAATAATTTCTGCAAATTTTCTGATTTGTTGTTTCAAGTTGTTTCCTATGTTGATCGATGTTTTAACGGCATTGCTATGTTAAAACGTCAGTGTTATTTAAAAAGATTTACTTATCACTTAGCTGATGCTCGTTATCTTTATTTATTAAAATCTTTAATGAATCAAAGAATTTTTTTTAACTTGTGTCGAAGCGAAGAATATTTTTTGTTTTTACCTATTGACTCGTACCTTTTTACTTATTAAAGAGGTTAGGGGCAGTTTACATTAATGCCTAAACATAAAAGTTAAATTGAAACCATAAAGAGCATATTCAAAATTATTTTCTAAAACAAATCTGGGTCCGATTATAATACCTATTTGAGAAAAATGATAAATTATTGCTGCCTCAAATAGAAATGAACGAAATATTTTTGTATCAGTTTTAGTTGCAGTTGGAACTCGTATTTCTTCATCTGAATTGAAATATCTATAAAAAATTGAAGCAACAATTTTGGGAATCTTTTGATCTTTCGTTGTTGAAAAATGTAAACCCATTTCATATGCAAGCCCTTTTAACGTCGCAGTTAATGGGAAATTATTCCAAAGCTCTGTTTCAGCTTTTTGATAGATATAACCAAAAGAACCCGATAGAAAAATTGGTAACTTTTCTTTTAGGATGTAAGCCCTTATAAAATATTCGTTCTGAAAGTTATCTGTATTTTCTTCATTTAATAAAGTAGACCTTGCATAGGATAAGTCAACAAATCCTAATAATGAGTAAGAAGCAGTGAAGCTAAGTTTATTAACATCGTTATTTACTCCATACATAAAACCCAATGATATACCATTTTCTCTGGAAAGATACATTCCTTGTGAAAAGATAGAAATTGTATAAATAAAACAGAGAATTATTGTTTTCAAAAATTATCGCTAATGTTTTTTTAACAACCTTTATTTTTGGTGTGTGCAACTAACTATTACTTATACTGCGCGTAATAATTAACTAAGGTAGATAGATATGCGTGCACCTACATATCTACATTCCAATTATCAATTAAATCCTTCAATTTCACAATATTTAAAATATCCTTTGTATATATATTCTGTTATCCTTTCAGCCTAACGGACTTTTTATATTTACAACTTTTTTAAGAGTTTAGAGTTTTTGATCTGGTATGTTTCCCATATTACTCCTTAATAACTATTTCAACTTATTATTTAGAATTTAAAGAAGCAAAAGAAAAATTCTAAAAAAATATTTGCTAAATGTTAAAGGATTTTACCGCCGCATCAGCACAATTCTCTCCGTCAATTGCAGCAGAGACAATTCCACCGGCGTAACCTGCCCCTTCCCCGCAGGGAAATAATCCTTCAACCTCAATGTGCATTAATGTTTCTTTATCCCTTGGAATTTTTAACGGTGAGCTTGTCCTGCTTTCAGGAGAAACAATTTGTGCCTCTTCGGTAAAATATCCTTTCATCTTCTTATTAAAAATGATAAGAGCTTTCCTTAAATTTTTTACAATGAAATGAGGCAATGCTTCGTGAAGCGGTGCAGAAGTTAAACCGGGAATGTAAGATGAATCCGGTAATGTTGAGGACTGAACTCCGTTGACAAAATCTGTAACTCTCTGTGCTGGAGCACTTTGTCTCCCGTTAGCAAGTTCAAAAGAAAGAGTTTCAATTTCCTGCTGTAATTTCAAAGCTGAGAAAGGATAATCTTTCTCATATTTCTTCCAGTCTTTTTCATCAACAGAAATAACAAAACCGGAGTTTGCAAAGGGTGAATCTCTTTTAGAAAGAGACATTCCATTTACAACAATCTCACCGGGAGAAGTTGCCGCAGGTACAATTATTCCACCCGGACACATACAAAAAGAATAAACTCCCCTGCCGTTTATTTCGCAAGCGAGATTGTAAGCGGCTGCAGGAAGAGCTTCCTGTTTTTCTTTTGTGTGATACTGAATTTCATTAATTAAAGATTGCGGATGTTCAATCCTTACTCCAAGCGCAAAAGGTTTTGGCTCAATCTTGATATTTCTTTTATGAAGAAGATAGAAAATATCTCTTGCTGAATGCCCTGTTGCAAGTATAACAGCATCAGCGATAAATTCTTTCTCTTCAGCAACAACAACTCCTAAAATCTTTTTTTCTTTTATAATAAAACCGGTCACTCTCGAGTTAAAATGAATTTCTCCGCCGCAATTTAAAATTGTTTCTCTCATTGCTTTAACAACATCAGGAAGTTTATTAGACCCGATATGCGGATGTGCATCAATTAAAATATCCTTTGATGCACCATGCTGAACAAGAATATTCAGAACTTTTTTAACATCTCCCCTTTTTGTTGATCGCGTATAAAGCTTTCCATCGCTGTAAGCCCCCGCACCGCCTTCGCCAAAACAATAGTTGGAATCAGGATTAACAGTATGAAACTGCTGTATTGCTCGTAAATCTTTTCTCCTTGATTGAACATCTTTTCCACGCTCAATAATAATTGGTTTAATTCCAAGTTCAATTAATCTTAAAGCAGCAAACATTCCGGCAGGTCCGCAGCCGATAATTAAAACTTTTTTGCCTGCCTGTCCTTTAGACAAGTTTCCTTTTACAGGTTTGTAATCAATTTTAAATTCTTCATTGGAAGGAATCTCATTTATATAAACATCGCATAAAATCCTGAAGACAGGGTTTCTGCTTCTTGCATCAACAGATCTTTTTATTGGAACAACTGCAGTTAATTCGGAAAGGTTAAGCTTTATTTTTTCAGAAGCGGATTTGTAGAGAAAATCTTTATCATTAATGTTTCCAGGAGGAATGACCAGTTCAATTTGCTTTACCAAGTTACTGTCCTCTTTCTATGAGGAAATTTATTAACAACCAATAATTGTTAATTGATTATTGTTAATTCTTAATTTTTACAACCCTCTCACCCAGCCACCATCAACATGGATTGTATTACCAGTTAAATAGCCGGCTCCATCTGAAGCAAGAAAAACAGCAACTGATGCAATTTCATAAGGAAGAGCAAGCCTGTTCATTGGAACCTGTTTAGCCATTTCCACAAGAATTTCTTCATGTGACAATTTCTCTCTTTTTGCTCTTTCAACAGCAAGCTCATAAAGCCTGTTAGTTAAAGTAAAACCGGGTGCAAGATTATTTACAGTGATATTATATTTTGCAAGTTCACTGCTTAATGTTTTTGCAAAACCAATAACTCCCATTCTCAGTGAGTTAGATAAAATAAGATTATCAACCGGCTGCTTAACAGTTATTGAAACAATATTTATTATCCTTCCCCATTCTTTAATTATCATATCAGGTGCGGTGAGATTACAAAACCTTACCACACTTAAAAGTACCTGTTCAAATGCATCCTGCCATTTAGGCTCAGATAATTCCCTGAAATAACCCGGGACAGGACCACCGCAATTATTTACAAGAATATCAACACTCCCGAATTCTTTTTTAACTGAAGCCACTGTTGTATCAATATCTTTGGCTTTATTCAAATCACACACACACCAGAAGGGCTCATTGTTATGCTTTGATTTTATCTCCGCAGCAGTTTTAATAAGCTCATCTTTTTTCCTGGAGCAAATTGCAACATTGCATCCTTCTGCAGCAAACATTTCGGCAATAGCTTTGCCTATGCCCTTACTTGAAGCAGTAATAAGAACATTTTTCTTTTTTAAGCCTAATCCATTTTAAATTCACTAATTCAGTTTTCATAATTTTTTAATATTTATGATATGAAGATTGAACAGGAAAAAGTTTGTCTCTTTCTTTAAACATTCAAACATTCAATATTAATTTGTCTCAACTTTACAATACTATTACTTTGAAATACCCCTCTCACTTTTTTCTATAAACATGAGAATATGTTTTATCTCTTCCGTTTGAACCAAACCTTTGATTTTTTTAACAGCCTGGGAAACATTTAATCCGGATTTAAAGAGCAGCTTATAAGCCTTTTTAATATTGTCAATTGTTTCATCATTAAAGCCCGCTCTACGCAAGCCAATAATATTTAATCCTTCATAATCCATCGGGTTGCCTGAAAATAAACCATACGGCAAAACATCTTTCACAACCATAGAATGAGCACCGATCATTGTATATGCACCAATTTTTACAAACTGATGTATCCCCACCAATCCGCCTAATCTTACATTATCTTCAATTTCAACGTGACCCGCAATTGCTACGCTGTTTGCAAAAATACAATTGCTGCCGATTAAGCAATCGTGCCCGGCGTGAGAATAAGCCATAAACAAGCAGTTGTCTCCAACAAAAGATTTACCAACTTCAGCAGTTGCTCTGCTTATAGTAACACATTCCCTGATTACATTTCCATCGCCGATAAAAATTTCTGTAGGTTCATCTGCATATTTTAAGTCCTGCGGTGCAGCAGAAATAACAGTACCTTGGTATATTTTATTATTCTTTCCTATCCTTGCACCTTTACAAATAGTTACATTGTTATATATGGTTGTGCCTTCACCAATTACGACATCTGATTCGATGAGAGTGAAAGGACCAATTTCGACATCAGATGCTATTTCGGCTTTGGGGCTTACTATAGCAGAGGAATGAATTATCGGCATATATTTAATTGTTTCAAGATTATAAAAATTAATTAAGCTTTAGCCATTTTCTCTTCAACAATCTTTGCAGTATCCAGTGCAATAACTAATTCTTCGTTTGTAGGAATACGCATAACTTTAACCCTGGAAGAATCAGTAGAAATAATATTTTCTTTATTTTTATTTCTCTCCTGATCTAATTCAATTCCAAGAAATTGAAGATCTCTGCAAACTTCTTCTCTAACTTCCGAAGCATTTTCACCAATGCCGCCAGTAAAAACAAATGCATCAAGTCCACCCATTGCGGCAGCATAAGAACCCAGATATTTTTTAATTCTATAACAGAAAAGATCGAAAGCATTTTTAGCCCGCCTGGATTCATTTTTAGCCGTAAGAATTTCACGCATATCGCTGCTTTCTCCGCTTATACCAATTAAACCGCTGTGTTTATTTAACAAAGTGCCGGCTTCATTTAATGAAAGACCTTCTTTCCCCATAATATAAAGAATTAAAGAAGGATCAATATCGCCGCTTCTTGTTCCCATTAATAAACCTTCGAGCGGAGTAAAACCCATGCTTGTATCAACAGATACTCCATTTTTAATTGCTGCCATACTGCAGCCGTTACCAAGATGTGCCGTAACAATTTTTAGCTCAGATAAATCTTTTCCTAAAATTTCAGCCGCCTGTTTGGATACATAGAAGTGGGATGTTCCATGAAAACCATATCTTCTTATCTTGTATTTTTTATAAAGTTCAAAAGGAATTCCATATAGGTAAGCTTTAGGAGGCATACTGCTGTGAAAAGCTGTATCAAATACTCCGCATTGGGGCGTGCCGGGAAGAGTTCTCTTAACCGCAAGAATACCTTTAATATTAGGAGGGTTATGTAGCGGCGCAAGTTCAATATTATCCTGGAGAACACTTATTACCTCATCAGTTATGAAAACTGAATCCGAAAATGTTTCGCCCCCGTGAACAACACGGTGACCAACTGCTTCAATATCCTTTTTGTCTTCAATAACTCCATGGTTTTTACTGAGCATAACACCAAGTACATACTCAATGGCAATATTATGATCAAGAATTTCTCCAACTACTTTTATCTCATCGCCATCATAGCGTCTGTGAGTTAAAACAGCACTGCTCATGCCAATTCTTTCAACCAGCCCTTTGGCTAAAGAAGTTTTTGTATCGGTATCAATAAACTGGTATTTAATTGAAGAACTTCCGCAATTAAGAACTAAAATTTTCATTTTACAACCCTTTGTTGTCAGTCTGAGCCTGTCGAAGACTGATACTATTTACACCAAAGTCACACTTCGACAAGCTCGGTGTGACAGCAATTTTTTTTCTTGAAGTAAACACTATGGAACCTTTATGCTTCACTAATAATATTTCCGTATTCATCGTATTTATAAAATCCTTCACCTGTTTTTTTACCAAGTTTTCTTTCTCTGACTAACTTTCTTAAGATCGGGCAGGCACGGTATCTTGGTTCACCAAGAGTTTTCCAGAGAGTTTCCATCCAGGCAAGTACTTCATCAAGACCCATACTATCTGCAAGTTCAAGAGGTCCCATCTGGAAATTATAACCAAGCCTCATAGCAGTATCAATATCTTTCGCGGTTGCAACACCTTCAAGAAGAATATACATAGCTTCATTCAGCAAAGGTACTATTGCTCTTGTTGTAACAAAGCCGGGATATTCATAAACCTCAACAGGAGTTTTTCCTATACGTGCTGAAAAACTTTTTGTTTTTTCCACAGTTTCATTTGAAGTATGAAGACACTTTATCAACTCAACAACCGGGATTTTAGGAACGGGATGAAGAAAGTGCATGCCTATAACTTTTTCCGGACGTGACGTGCTCTCTGCAATTTTTGTCAAGCTTAGTGTTGATGTATTGGAAACAAAGATTGTATCTTTATCGGCAAGTGCATCTGCTTTTTGAAAAATATTTTTCTTCAATTCAAAATCCTCATCAACAGCCTCGATGATAAGATCGCAATCTTTTATTTTATCAAATGCAATTTCCCATTTGATCCTGCTTAATATAGCTTTCTTTTCTGATGGTGTTACAGACCATCTGCGGATTTCCCTGTCTATAGAAGAAGAAAGAACATCCTTTGCCTTTTTAAGATGCTTATTATCCCTTTCAATCAGTAATACTTCGAGACCTGCCGCAGCAATTGTTTGAGCTATTCCCTGTCCCATTACACCAGCGCCAATAATTGCAATATTATTTATTACACCTTCTTCGTACTGGTTTCTTTTTTCAAGAAGATCTTCCAGCTTTAATTTTTCATTTTCCATTTCCATCCCCTGAAAATTTATTTACCTTTTTCAATTTGTTAAAAATCCTTTTTGTTAAAAATATAAGATGCAAAACCTACTGCGGCAATCAAAAATGTAAGTGAAGTAAGAACTGGCTGCCAGTCAGCAATTCCTTTCCCTGTAGCAAGATTCATTGTTACACTTCCCATTAACTCAGATGTTTTGGGAATAATGTAATAAAAAAATTTAATTACAGATTTCAGAATATCATTTTTAATTATCTCATCAAACTGAACTTTTCCTGCATAAAGCAAAGGGCTAAGTATAAGGAATATAAAATAAGCGCTCATCATTCCTAAAACCGAGCTTTGAGTTATTACTCCAAATAAAACAATGAGTGAATAAAGAACAGCAAAAGTGAAAGTTATAGAAAGAATAATGCTGAGAAAATTGAAATTGTAAGTTGAAAATCTTATTGCAATAACAAGCCAGACTCCAATAATTAAAAAGCCAACGTTAATTAAAACAACAAGCAGTCCGCCAAAATATTTTCCAAGCAATAATTGTGAACGTGAAATTGGTTTTGATAAAAGAAGATCAATGTTTCCTTTTTCAAGCATATTGGGGACAAAGCTTGAACTTGAAAAAATAGCAAGGAGAATGCATAGACCTGCAAGAGGTGTTATAACAATTAATTGTATTGATGTGGCAACTGATTCCAGAACTAATTTGTTTTGTTGTGCAGTAACTCCGCTGATTAATGATGCATCGCTTAAAACACTAACCACAATTGCTGTAATAATTATTGCCAGTGCTGATAGCACGAGGAAAAACAAAAAAACTTTTCTTGCTAAAGCTTCTCTTACTGTGTACCAGGTTGTAATCCAGATGTTTTTCATTTAATATTTTTTTCAGATTCATTAATTAAAGAAATAAACATTTCTTCAAGAGTATTTTTCATCGGTAAGATTTCTTTTAATAAAATACCTTTACTCCTTAGCTGGTCAATTGCAAAGTTCAGCTCATTGGTATCTGCAACTTTTACCGAATAATTACCAGCTGAAACCTTTATAAAATTTTTAGGAAGAATCCCATCAAAGCCGGGTTCATTTTCTTCAACAACAATTTTATACTCTTCTTTCTTTTCAGTTAATTCTTTTACAGTTCCTTCTCTTAATAATTTTCCTTTATTTAGAATTCCAACACGGTCAGTTATCAATTCAACTTCAGAAAGTAAATGACTGTTCAGGAAAATTGTTTTCTGCCTGCTTTTAAGTTCCAAAAGAATATCCCTGATCTCTTTTCTTCCGATTGGATCAACACCATCTGTAGGTTCATCAAGAAATATTAATTCCGGGTCGTTAATCAATGCCTGGGCAAGTCCTAATCTTTGCATCATCCCTTTTGAATAAGCTTTAACTTTAGTTTTCTTCCATTGAGTTAACTTAACGAGCTCAAGAAGTTCGTCTGTCCTTTTACTTAGATTGATTCCGTTCATCCCGCTAAGTTTCCCGAAATATTCAAGGACTTCGCCTCCTTTAAGGTATGGGGGATATTTGTGATTTTCCGGAAGATACCCTATTCTTTTTTTTATAGTGTAATTAAAAATATTTTCTTCGAGAATATTTGCATTACCGGTTGTTGGAAAAGTTATCCCCAGAAGAAGTTTAATTAAAGTTGTTTTGCCCGCACCATTTGGTCCCAGTAATCCGAAAATTAATCCCTGTTCAACTTTCAGGTTTAATTCAACAAGTGCAGAAACTTTTTTCTTACCGAATGAAGAAGAGTATATTTTGGTTAGGTCTTTTGTTTCAACAGCTTTCATCAACAGACAATTTCAATAATTTACAGTAGCAAATTTAACGAAAATTTACAAAACCTGTTTTATGATGTAAATAAATAATGGCGGGATTTTGTTAAACGGTTAATAAAATGGGTGTAGCACAGACCTGTATATTACAATACAGGTTTTTTATCTGTGCTACAAACTATAATAAATTATTTAATAAGGATGAGTTTTTTGGTATTCTGAAATGAAAGCTGCTTATTTGTTGATTCAGCTTTAATAGTGTAGAAATATACACCGGAAGCAAAATTATCTGCATTCCAGGATACTTCGTAAAATCCTTCATTCTGAATCTTATTAACAAGCTCCGCAACTTCCTGCCCAAGCGAATTGGCAACAAAAATTATAACTTCACTTTCCAATGGAAGTGAATATTTAATGCTGGTTACAGGATTAAAAGGATTAGGATAATTTTGGGAAAAAGTATAAACGTTAGGTGTAAAATCAACATCGGCGTAAATTATTTTTGAATATTCAAATGAACCGTTAAGATCTAACTGTTTAATTCTATAAAGTACACGTCCTTCGTAAGAGATATTTTTATAATTATCCTTGAAAGAATATAAATGAGTTTCAGTGGTTGTTCCTTTACCATCTATAAAACCAATTGTTTCCCATTTATTATTTTTAAACTTTCTTTCAATCTCAAAGCCTTTATTATTTTTTTCAGTAGAGGTAATCCAGTTTAGGACAATTTCATTATTAACAACATTTGCACTGAAAGATGTCAGCTCAACAGGAAGAGTAAAATTTATATAAGCTTCATAAACTCCTCTGCCATGAGTACCAGCTCTCAGCATCATATTAGAAGGAGAATAATCAAGGTGCATTACTACTGTATTAGGAAGCCCGTCAGCTAATTCAGTCCAGGTTCCACCATTATCCTGTGTCAGGAATACACCAACATCGGTAGCAACAAAATAGGTATTGGGATGCGACGCATCATATGTATAAACAAAGATATCATTAACGGGTGAATCAGGAAGGTTACCATTAATACTAATCCAGCTGGTTCCGCCATTTGTAGTTTTATAAACTTTGTTTGTTCCAAAACCGGAAAAAGTTACAAACGCTATACTGGAATCTTCCGGATGAATATACACGGAGGTAATTGTTCTGGATGGGAGCCCTGTGGAAACATTCGTCCAGTTTACTCCCTCATCAGTTGATTTAAAAACCAGCGCACCGGATGTTGCATACATAATATTAGGATTAGTTTTGCTTTGCGTCATTTCCCTAACTGCATTTGTTCCGTTTACATTATTTGAAATAGCACTCCAGTTGGCACCATAATCAACTGTTCTGTAAACACGCTGGCGGGCAGTATAAAAATAACTTGAAATATTCGGATGTTTAATTATTGGGGCAACCCAGGTTACATTTTCGCCGGTGTTAATTCCTGAAGTAGAGCTACTCCAGCTTGAGCCTCCATTTGTTGTTCGTCTTATTCCTCCATTTTGAGTTTCGCCAAAAATATTCTGATCATTTGCAACCATTGGGTTGAAACAAACTTCGCCGCCATCTCCACCAAACGCAGCTCCCCAGTTAATTGTTGAGAAAGTCTGCTGAGTTCCATTATCCTGGGTTCCGCCCATTATTCGCCCGGCATCAAACGGACTTGCGGCAATCCTGTAAAACTGTGTTAAAGTTAAATTCTGATTTAAATTTACAAATGAACTTCCATTGTTTGTGGTTCTCCAGATACCTCCGTCATTTGTAATAATAAATGTATTTGGATCTGTAGGATGAAAGAAAAGATAATGCTGATCTACGTGAACATTTCCACCACCATATCCGTTTGTAATATTTGTAAAAGTAGAACCGCCGTTTGTTGACCGGTAAACATCTATAGTTCCTATATAAACATTGTTTGAGTTTGATGGATTAACTTCGCAATGAAGATCATACCATGCCTGTCCTCCATCAAGAGAAGAAGTTAAGAAACTCCAGTTTGCTCCATAATTAGTAGACTTATACGCCGATACCGTACCGCCTGAATAAACTGCTGCATACATAACAGAAGAATTAGTTCTGCAATAATCAAAATGTGTTCTCTCTCCTGAACCTAACCCGGTTCCGAAAGTTGAAAATGATGCACCACCATCAGTTGATCTTCTCAATCCGCCGATTCCCGAACCAACAGCAAAAGCAGTATCACCTGTTAATGAATAAAAAATATCATCGCATCTTCCACTGACAACTGAAAACCATGAAATGCCGCTGTTAGTGCTTCTGTAAATTCCTGAACTACCAAGCGCGGCAATTAATTCATTTGAGTGATTAGGACGGATTCTTAAACGTGAAAAATATGAAGATGAAGGAAGCCCGCTTGTGTAATTTGACCAGGTTGCACCGGCATCTGTTGATTTAAGCAAACCTCTTCCATAATAAGATGCGCCGCTGTAAGTCGCTTCTCCTGTTCCTGCGTAAACAATATTTGAATTTGAAGGATCAATTACAATTGCTCCCATTGCAAGTGAATTTTGGTTATCTGTCAATGGCTGCCAGTTAATTCCACCATCAATTGATTTCCAGACACCTCCATTAGCAGTTCCTATATAAATTGTATTTGCATTAGTTGGATCATACGAACCGGTAACTACTCTTGATGAAATGTTTCCATAGCCGGGATATGAACCTGGCGTTGGTCCAAGACTAACCCAGGTTATAGTTTCCACAGTCCCATTTGTAATTCTTTGTGCATCGCGCTGCCTGATTGCATTTTCATACGCGTTGTCCGAAATAAAATTATTTGGATATGCCCTTTGTTCATAAAACCACCATTCGTGAGCATAAGCTTCTTTATTCTTAATCGCTTCCGGTGCAGAATTATAAAAACCATTCTCCAGAAGAGCTCCCTTATATTCTTCATCTGATTCTTCCTGTGCAAAATTAATGACGCTTAATAAGAAAATAAGAATGAATAGATTTAATGATTTCATGAACAGATCCTTTTAATTAAATGGAAGTATTTAAATATTATCTATCAAAAATAAATCCAATTTACTTACCGCACCAGACAAGCAAAAAGTTGATTAAAATGTTATTTTAATAATAATTACAATTTATCTTTTTCATTTTTTACCGATCAAGAGTTACCTTTACTTAAAACAAATGAATAAACTCGAAGCGTTAAATAAATATTTTGGATTTGATAATTTCCGTAACGGTCAGGAAGAGATAATTGAATCAATTCTGAACGGGGAAAATGTTCTTGCAATTCTTCCCACGGGTGCAGGCAAGTCAATCTGCTATCAAATCCCCTCTTTAATATTGGATAACTTTTCAATTGTTATTTCCCCTTTAATTGCTTTAATGAAAGACCAGGTTGATGCACTGAATCAGAAAGAGCATCTCGCTTCATTCATAAACAGCACTATGACATTTACTGAGATTGAAGAGGTTCTGCAGAATATTGCATTTGGAAAAATTAAATTACTATATACTGCTCCTGAAAGACTTACCAACATTACTTTTGCGGAAAGATTAAAGAAACTAAACCCTTCTTTTCTTTTTATTGATGAAGCACATTGCATAAGCGAATGGGGACATAACTTTAGACCCAGCTATACAAGGATAAAAGAGTTTATTGATTTCATTGGAATAAAAAAAGTTTCAGCATTCACTGCCACAGCTACACCGGAAGTAATAAAGGATATAACTTTTCAGCTGGGATTTAAAGAGCCGAAAGTAATTGTTAAAGGTTTTGAGAGGAATAATCTTTACCTGAATGTAATCTTAACAAAAAAGAAAAATGCAAAGTGCCTGGAACTAATTTCAATAAATAAAACTCCTGCTGTTATTTACACTTCATCAAGAAAAAAAGCTGAAGAGATATCCGAATATTTAAATATGCATAAAATTAAATGTTCATATTATCACGCCGGTTTGAAACCTATTGAGAGAAAAAAAGTTCAGGAAGAATTTCTTCAGGATGTTACACCGGTTATTGCGGCAACTAACGCTTTCGGAATGGGAATAGATAAAAAAGATATCAGGTTGATTATTCATTACAATACTCCCGGTTCAATTGAAAATTATTACCAGGAAATCGGTAGAGCAGGAAGAGATGGAATTGATTCCCTTGTTTATCTTTTGCATGAAGAATCAGATATAAGAATTCAAAACTATTTTCTATCTCAATCTCACCCGAACAAAGAATTAATAATCAAAATTTATAATGCAATTTGCGATTATGGTAGTGTTGCAATCGGTAATATGTCTGAGAGAGAAATCCCGGTTAATCCCGATTTTATTTCAGCTCATGCAAAAAAAGAAATTTCAGGGGGGCTTTTGTTTTCTTCATTAAAGTTTCTTGAATCTGCCGGCTATTTGAAAACTCTAACTGAATATGACAGAAAAGAGAGCATTCAGATTCTATGGAATATAGAAAGGTTAAAAGATTTTGTTAAAGGTTCAATCGGCAATTCACTCAAAGAATTAATTCTTTTACTCGTAAGAGAATATGGCAGCGAAATATTCAGCAGGTCTGTTCAGATTTCAATCTCCGGGTTTACTTCAAAACTTGGATTAGATTTTTATGAGACACATGAAACTTTAACCATTTTAGTAAACATGGGAATTATTTCCTATGAAGAACCTTTAACACAAGAGAGCGTTATCCTAACTCAACCAAGAACTGATGATAAAAATTTAAAGCTGGATTATAAAAAGATCCTTGAAAGCTATCTCAACCTTCAAAAGAAGATTGATAAAATGGTTGATTACGTTTTTACTGAAGAATGCCGCTTCAAATTTATTTTAAAATACTTTGGTGAAAAGGTTGATGATTATAATTGCGGAAAATGCGATAGATGTATGACTGATATAAAATCGACTGAAAAAATCAGGGGATATATTTCTGAAGTAATATTAAAAACTCTGTCTGAAACCGATAAAGAATTGACCGAAGCACTTTTAATAAGCATTCTAAGGGGCACTGCAAAATCTCTGGATGATCCCTGGATTACTTCTTTTGGAGTTTTAAGAAATTATACCCGAGAGGATTTGAAAAGTATAATTCATTTCCTGAATGATAAAGATTTTATTTCCGGTACAAAGGAAAGTACCAGGTTAATCAGAATAACAGATAAAGGATTAAAAGAAATCGGCATAACTAAAAACTCAGGTGATGAAAAAATTCCGGAGGATTATACAGAAAATCTTGTTTTGTTTAATCAATTGAGAGAAGTCAGAAGCCGGGTATCAAAAAAATTTAACCAAAACGGATTGATTGTATGCCCTGATGAAACTTTAAGAGAAATCGTAAATTTAAAACCAAAAACAAAAACAGAATTTCTTTTAATTAATGGAACTTCACCGCGGATGTTTAATAAAATCGGCGAAGATTTTCTTAATGTAATAACAAACTTTTCATTAGATTCTGAAAACCAAAACAGTGAACGGGAACAAAAAAATATTCCATCCAATATCCAGGAGACTTATACTCTGGTAAAAAAAGGATACGGCTTAAAAGAAATTGCACAATTAAGGAAAACTTCAGAAGCCGTGATTTCAATGCAGATTGAAAGTATTATTGAATATGAACCGCAGATCGAGATTGATCATCTGTTCAATACAAATGAACTAAAAAAAATTTATTCTGAAATCGAAAAAGGATATGATGATTTAAAAGAGCTAAGATCCAGGTTGAATGATTCCGTTAGTTATCCGGTATTAAGAATTGCAGTTGCAAAGCACAGGTTCAGTCAGTCTTTGCTTTCAAACTTGAAATATGAGCAGTAACCTTATCAAAAAAATCCTCCCATCTTTTTATATCTTCATTATAATAATTAATTGTGATTTTATATTCCTCTTCATTTACTTTGTATTTTCTGAAGACAGATTGTCTTAAACTATCAAGCCCCTCTTTGCTTAAAGAAACGGTATCCTGAGCAATTAATAAATCACTGTAAATAAGAACAAGCTTATCCTGATTAATAATTTTATCGTTTGAACAGCTGGATAGAAAAAATAAAAAAAAACTGAAGACGAGATATGAATTGATTGAATGAATGATATTCTTACACTTGAACTTAAACTTGAACTTGAACTTGTATTGCCGCCCCATTCAATTCATCTTCTTGCTTGCCTGGAATAAAATCTTTTTCTCTTTCTCGGTTAAGTTCTGGTAACCTGATTGACTAATTTTATCAAGTATTCTGTCAATATCCTCCTGCGTAACTTCATTTTCATCTTTAACTTCATAAAACTTTGCTTCTTCCACATCCTCTTTTTTCTTAAACTTATCTGTAATTCCTCCTAAAGGATTAAAAGGTTTTGATGTCCGGAATGTTTTTTTTCTAAAAATATTTTTTAAGTCTATTGGAGTTTTTTTATCAAGCATTATAAAAATAAAACCGGTTAAAGCTCCGCCGAGATGTGCAAGATGTGCAACACCGCTGCTCAAATCATCAACCAGCATTATCTGAAGAATTATAAAAAATGCAATAAGATATTTGGCTTTTACAGGAATGAAAAAATATAAAAATATATACCTGTTCGGATAAATAAGAGCGAAGGCAATTAAAACACCATAAATAGCTCCGGAAGCACCGATTGTAGGAGCATTACCTCCGCCGAGAAAAGGAGTTATTAACAGATGACATAAGCCGGCGCCAATGCCCGATAATAAATAATAGTATAGAAATTTTTTTGAACCCCAGTAATTTTCGATTTCCATTCCAAACATCCACAACGCAAACATATTCCAGAATATATGACCAAAGCCTCCGTGCAGGAACTGATAAGTAATCAGCTGCCACGGATAAAAACTCCAGTGAACAAACCCATTGCCTATTCCATCAATTGGTATCAGTGCAAAATATTTAATAATTACATTTTCAAGAGATTGTCCGTTCCCGACAGATATTTGACCGCCAAGCACCTGAACAAAAAAAACTGCCGCATTAATAATGAGCAGGTTTTTAATAACCGGCGGGAAAAAACTAAATCCACCAAATCCAGCAGGTCTATAGTATGTATTCACTTATTTCCTTTTTATTATCTAATAGTTGATGTTCCAGATTTTAAAAATCTGGACTATCATTACAGTTTTTAAACATCTGTTAATGCAGCAACTCCAGGAAGAATTTTTCCTTCAAGAAATTCAAGCGAAGCGCCGCCGCCGGTTGAAACATGCGAGACTTTATTCTCTAAACCGGCTTTTGCAATTGCAGCTGCAGAATCTCCCCCGCCAACTATCGTAATAACTCCTTTTGAAGTTGCTTCCGAAAGAGCTTCCGCAATTTTAAAAGTCCCTTTTGCAAAATTAGGCATTTCAAATACACCCATCGGTCCGTTCCACACAATTGTTTTCGATTTCATGATTTCATCTTTGAACAATTTAATTGTTTCAGGTCCAATATCCAATCCCATTTTATCTGAAGTGATGTTATTAATATCAACTATTTCAGCGGGAGAATCATTATTAAACTCAGTGGCTACAATAACATCAACAGGTAACAAAAATTTAACTTTCAAGTTTTTAACTTTATCAAGAATTTCTTTTGCCATGGCAATCTTTTCTTCTTCAAGTAAAGACTTGCCTATTTCTTTTCCCTGGGCTTTAAAAAAAGTAAAAGCCATGCCTCCGCCTATTAGCATACTGTCAACTTTATCCAGAAGATTATTAATAACATCAATTTTACCTGAAATTTTTGCGCCGCCTAATATTGCGCAATAAGGCTTTTGGGGAGATGAAACTGCGCTGCCCAGATATTCTAATTCTTTCTGCATCAAATAACCCGCAGCACATTTATCAATAAATTTTGTTACACCTTCGGTTGAAGCATGTGCCCTGTGCGCTGAACCAAAAGCATCATTAATATAAACATCACCTAACTCAGATAATTTTTTTGCAAAGTCAGGATTATTTTTTTCTTCTTCTTCGTGAAATCTTAAATTTTCAAGCAAAATAACATCTCCTGGTTTCATATCATTCACGATTTTTTTTACCTCATCCCCAATACAGTCAGGTGCTAACACAACATTTTTACCAAGATGATCACTAAGATTTTTAGCTGCAGGTTTTAGGCTGTATTTGGAATTAACTTTCCCTTTGGGTCTTCCAAGATGGCTCATTAAAATTGCTTTACCACCGCTGGAAATAATTTTTTTTATTGTAGGTATTGAAGATACAATTCTGATATCATCTGTTACATTTAAGTTTTCATCCAAAGGTACATTGAAATCAACTCTGACCAGCACCCTTTTATCCTTAAGATTAAGATCATCAATAGAAAGTTTACGCATATATTTTCCTTTTATATCCGGAGAACGGTTTAAATATTTAGATTTGTAATGCAGAAAAAATAGGGGCCGTTCAGCCCCTTAAATATTATTTCTTAATAAGCTTTAAAACAAGGTCTGCAACTCTGCAGGAATAACCCCACTCGTTGTCATACCAGGATATAACTTTAAAAAATCTTTTTTCGCCTTTCAGGTTATTTTGAAGAGTTGCAAGGGAATCATAAATTGATGAACGATCATCATGAATAAAATCAGTTGAAACAACTTCCTCATCTGATACCCCGAGAATACCTTTAAGATAAGTTTCAGAAGCTTTCTTCAGAGCTTTATCAATTTCTTCAATCGAAGTATCTTTTTCAGTTCTGAAAGTTAAATCAACAACCGAAACATCTGCAGTAGGAACTCTGAATGACATACCCGTTAATTTTCCTTTTGTAACAGGAAGCACTTCTCCAACAGCTTTAGCAGCGCCTGTTGATGAAGGTATAATGTTTATTGCAGCAGCTCTTCCGCCTCGCCAGTCTTTTTTAGAAGGTCCATCAACTGTTTTTTGAGTTGCGGTATATGAATGTATTGTAGTCATTAATCCTGTTTCAATGCCAAAACCTTCTTTAAGCAGAACATGAACTACAGGGGCAAGACAATTTGTTGTACAGGAAGCATTGGAAATAATATTATGCTTTGACGGATCATATTCATTTTCATTAACTCCAAGAACAATTGTTTTTACATCTCCCTTACCGGGTGCAGAAATAATAACTTTCTTTGCACCGGCATCAAGATGACCTTTTGCTTTGTCAGAACTAGTAAAAAGTCCGGTTGATTCAATTACAAATTCAACTCCTAATTGCTTCCATGGTAATTGGGAAGGTTCTTTAGTAGCCATAACACATTTAATCTTATTCCCATTCACAATAAGAACATCATCATTTTCAGATTTCGCATCACTTTTTTCGGTTGCTAATTTTCCATTAAATTTTCCATGAACAGAATCATATTTAAGTTGATAAGCAAAATATTTTGCATCGGTAGTAATATCAACAACAGCAACCACATCAATATCCCTGCCCAAAGCACCTTTCTCAGCCAATGCCTGAAGGACTAATCTACCTATTCTTCCAAACCCGTTTATTCCTACTTTAACAGCCATATACTTAAAACTCCTTCTTAATAAAATAATTATAGAAATAAAAATATTTTACTATTAAAATTACTCATAAGAGCTTTGAATTTCAATGAAGATGTGATTCAATCGAAGTGGTTTAAAAATAAATAATTCAACCTAATTCATCTTTTAAGACAAATAGGTTGAATTTAAACTATTAAGAAGATTTCACTTATTTCAGCAAAACAAGTTTTTTAGTTTCAGAAAAATCTCCAGCAGTAACCTGATAGAAATATATTCCGCTTGTTAATCCAGAAGCATCAAATTCAACTTTATATTCTCCAGAAGATTTTTCTTCATCAACTAATGTTGCTATTTCATTTCCAAGAAGATCAAAAATCTTTAGTGATACAAATCCATATTCTTTAATTTGAAATTCTATATTAGTTATTGGATTAAATGGGTTTGGGTAGTTCTGCATTAAGGCAAATTCTTTAGGCATCTGGTGTTCTTCTTCAACAGATGTTGGACTATAAAGGGAATCTAAATATGTTGAGTCCTTAGCTATAAAAGTATTTATATCTCCTTCCCCAAAAACAAAGCCATAGTCTTTGCTCAAAGCAAAAACTTTTGTAATTGTTCTTCCATCCAAGTAATTAGTAACCGAAACATCCTCAACCCAAGTATTCCCCCCATCAGTAGTAAATCGGGCAATTCCAGGGCTTCCAACAGCTACACCTGAGTCTGGTGAAATAAAATAGATATCATTTATTTCATCAAAACCGGAAATAACAGATGTGTGCCAGCTATTTCCTCCATCTGTCGTTTTAGTAATTAACCCAAATGGTCCTCCTATAAAACCAATATTATCATCATAAAAATAAATTCTATTAAAACTATCGGATCCTGAAATTTTAGGAAGCGGTGTAATTAAACCTATTTGAATTTGTTCCCATGTTTCCCCACCATTTGTTGTTTTATAAATACTGTAAGCAGATCCACCAACAATTATTGTATCGCCAGAATAGTCGCCCGAGATTGATTCTAAATTATAATTATAAGGAAAATTAACCAATTCCCAGGTGTTACCTTTGTCTATACTCTTAATTATCGTTCCATTATCACCTGCAATATAAAAATGAACAGTAAAAAAGTTATTATTTTTACTAGTAGATATACAATTTAAATTACTATTCCCTGCTGGATTCATTATGGGGCCATATAATTGATCATGGTCACTAAATTTTAATATTATCCCATTATCACCAACTATAATTACATTAGTATCACTATGTGTACTCATATCATTAAGGGTATATTCTGTCTCAATTTCCCAAAATTTACAATCAACCGGATAAAATATTTTATGGGAAGCAATAAAAATAAGTTCTCCATTTGTTCTTTGACTTGAGGTAATAACATTGGAAGGATATGGTTCAATATCACAATAGTTATAATAATTGTAGAATAGTAACTCTGTACAATCATCACTCGAAAAACCAAAAAAAAGCGGATAAATAAATACTACGATTCTTTTTAAAATTATTAATTTTATTTTCATTCTAAACTCCTCTTAGTTTATACAAAATTATCAGATTGTTATTATCGGGACAATAACGTAAACACGTTATTTTTATTTGTGGCTGTATAGATTAACAAGAAGTTCCCCTATACGGGTTTAGAGTAGATTTTCCTTGAGGGCTTTTGCTACTGCACTGCTGGCACTGTGCACCTCAAGCTTTTCGTATATTTTTCTTATATGTGAGTCAATTGTGTGATAACTAAGAATTATTTTTTCAGCTATTTGTCTTTTACTGAAGCCTTCAACCAGCAATACTAAAATTTCTTTTTCTCTTTGTGTTAAGTAGTAATCTCTATGAGCGGGCACAAAATCCCTGAACATTTTAAGTACTTTTGCAGCAATCGAAGAATTCATTGGGGCTCCCCCATTCAGAACTTCTTTAGCAGATTCAATTATATTTTCTGAATTCGAATCTTTCAACAAATATCCTGAAGCGCCATTGCAAATTGCTTTAAATACATTTTCATCATCATCCTGTACTGTTAGCATTACTATTTTAGAACCTGTTATTTCCCTGAGATGACTAATGCATTCGACTCCGCTCATACCGGGAAGTCCTATATCGAGAAGTATAATATCCGGGTCAAGGCTTTCATTTTGAATTATTCTTAAAGCATCCTCGCAGGAAACGAAGCTATTAAGACATCTCATTTCATTACTTTGATTAATAAAATCGGTAAGTGTTTTTCTGAAGAGGTTATTATCTTCGATTAAAATTATTTCAATTTTTTTTGTATCAATCATTTCTACAGAAGGAGAATATTTTTTCATATTTAAGAATAATATTAAATCCTTTCAATAACGTATTTACGTTATATTAACTTTAATAGTAATTGCTGTCCCTTTACCATTTATAGAATTTAAAATGAGCTCACCTTTAATTTGCTCAATTCTTGTTTTTATGTTTCTTAAACCATTACCAGCCTGTGTTTTTGATTTTTCAAAACCAATCCCATTATCTTCAACGGACAGACTAAAAAGCTGATTTTCTTTTTTGATTAAAATATTAACCTTATCTGCTTTTGAATGCTTGATTATGTTATTAAGTATTTCCTTATAAATAAGATAAATGTTTCTTTTTATATCAGGATTAATTTTTTCATCAGAAACAATAACGTCCGTAATTATTTCATAATTAATATTCCCAAGCATCGAATTAGCAGTTTCATTTATCTTCGAAATTAAGTTACCAAGCTGGTCAGACATCGGGTTAATAAACCATACAATATCCCTGATTGATTCTACAGATGATTTAGCTGCCACATTTATATCCGCTAATTTATTTAGAATAGCATCATTTGCATTCACGCTCCTGGTTAAAATGGAACTTATGAGCGTAATGCTGCTAAGATTACTTCCAATTTCATCATGAAGATCGGCTGCAATCCGGTAACGAATATTCTGTTTTTCAATTTCCTTTTCTGATTCAATTGCTTTTGCTTTTAGTTCTGCCGCTTCAGCTTTTAATTTTGTTTCTCTTAGCTCAGCTTGTTCTTTTTCCTTTCTTAAAGTTTCTTCTTCTTTTCTTCTTCTCTTATTCAATTCATAATTTCGTATGTAATAAAGTGAAATAATAACGATGAAGGCATAGAGAATATACGCCCACCATGTGCGCCAGAATGGAGGATTAATAATCAATAAAATAGATCTCCCGTCATTATTCCAAATCCCATCATTGTTAGAACCTTTTACCGTAAATATATAGTCACCCGGTTCTAAATCCGGATAACTTGCATAACGTCTGTCCTGCGATTTAATAAAATCTTTATCAATGCCTTTTAGCATATATAAATATTGATTTTTTTTGGGATTCGTAAATTCCAATGCCGAGAATTCAAATGAGATAAAATTTTCATTGTAAGGAAGAATAATTTGTTCTAAAAGATTAATATTATTTTCAAACCTTGTTGGCATGATTTCTTTTTCAAAAATTTTAAATGACGTGAAAACTACTGGAGGTATATTCTTATTATCTTTGATATTTTCAGGTTGGAAATAATTTAAACCATCAACACCTCCGAAATAAAACTTTCCGCTTTTACCTTTACAAGCTGCACCTCTTCTGAACTCAAGTGATTGTAGTCCATCTTCTTCATCAAAGTTTTTCCATACAACTGTATTTGGATTAAATAGCGATAAACCGTTTCCACTACTAATCCATAGATTTCCGGTACTGTCCGGTATTATTCCATATATGTTTTCGTGAGGAATTTCTTTTAATTCCCCATATGCCGTTATTTCGTTTTTATCAGGATATAATTTATATAATCCGTTTCCCCAGGTACCTAACCAGATATTAGAAAATTTATCTTCAGCAATTGAGACTACAACATTTAAAATCACTGATTTTTTTTTTATTGTTTCAGTATTGTACTGGGTAAAAGTATCTGATCGATAATTATACTTTATAGCTCCCATTCCCCATGTTCCAATCCAAATATCACCTTTGCTGTTCTCAAAGAGTACCCAAACGTGTGAACTTGGGAAATTCTCTTTTCCAGTGCGATGGTTTAAATGTATAAAATTTTTTTTATTCAAATCGAGTATATTTAATCCACCACCGTTAGTACCAATCCACAAATTATTTCTTTTATCAAGAAGTAAGCTGGTTATTTTATTGTCTGAAATACTGTTTTTATTATCAGGATCAGAAAGATATTTGCTAAATTTATTTTTTTTGACGTCAAAAAAACATAGTCCGTCGTCCGTACCGATCCACAAATTATTATTATTATCTTCAATAATGCATGAAACCTGATTACTTATAAGACTATTTTCCAATCCAGATTTTTTGAAGTGATTATACTGCCCAGAATCAAAATTATATTTAAATAAACCACTTCCCGGGGTTCCAATCCACAAATTTCCATTTTTACTTTCCAGAATTGCACTAACTTCATTTTTACTTAAACTATTTTTACCAACCGGAAGTTTTGGTAAATGTGAAAATTTATTTTTACCATAAGCAACTTTAAAAAGACCTTCTCCAACAGTGCCTATCCACAAGATAGAATTATCATCCATAAACAAGAAAGGAACAGATGCAACAGAAAGTAGATTATCTTCAATTTCATCTGAATAAAAATGAACAAAGATTTCTTTTTTAACATCAAAATAATTCAATCCTCCTCCATCAGTTCCAACCCAGAGGTTACCGTAAGAATCTTCACATAATGACATTACTGCATTACTACTGATTGAAAGCTGATTATCATTTTTTGATAAATAATTTACGAAATTATTATTTGTATAATCATATTTACTCAGCCCACCGTATGTTCCAATCCACAAATTTCCTGACTTATCTTCTATAATTGAATTAATATAATTCCCGGCAATACTTAATTTATCCGAGGGATTATGCTTATATGATTTGAACTTCCCCCTTTCTTTATCAAATTTTGAAAGCCCGCGCGATGTTCCTATCCACAGAAAGCCTTTTGAATCTTTAAATATCCTATTAGCACTGTTGCTAATGAGAGAATTCTCATCACTTAGACTATGCTTATAATGAATAAATTTATTACTGGTTCTATCAAATTCATCAAATCCCCACTCCCATAAAGCAATCCACATTGTCCCATTATTATCTTCAATAATAGATGTTACCTCCAGGTCGCTACCCAGGCTGCTTAAATCTTCAGGATTGTTCCTGTAATGAATGAATCTATTTTCCTTATAGCTATACTTGTTTAAACCTCTTCCCGAAGTTCCAACCCATATATCACCAAAACTATCCTGCTTAATACACCAAATTTGATTTCCGGAAATAGAATTAGAATCTGCCGGGTTATATTTGAATTCCTTAAAATTATATCCATCATACCTTAACAAACCATTATTTGTAGCAAGCCAGATAAATCCAAAGTTGTCTTTTGTTATGTAATTTATTGTTCCGTTTGAAGCACCTTTTTCAGTTAGAACTCTTTCAAATTTTATATCATTTAATTGAGCACAAATTTTTATTGAGCTCAGGAAGATTATTAACAAAAGTTTGCAATTATTGAGATGCATAAAATATACTTATTAGAATGACAGTTATTTTTTTAGGAATCAGAATTTAAGGATTAGAGAAAAAGACGATTGAAACTAAGGATGTTTTAACTAATACTCAAGAAACAGAGAAAAATGTACATAAATAAAAAACCCGACTGAATTAAGCCGGGTTAGTTTTATTTCATTTTTATTAATTCTTATTTCATTAACATCATCTTTTTTACTTCAACAAAATCACCTGCTTCAAGCCTGTAAAAGTAAGCACCTGAGGGAAGCATCTTGTTATTTTTATCAATCCCTTTCCATTCAACCTGGTGAAAACCCGCTTTCAGATGTTCATCCAAAAGCACTGCAACCTCTTCAGCAAGTAAATTATATATGCTAAGTTTTACTCTACCATCCTTTGGTATTGTAAACCTTATTGTGGTTGCGGGATTAAATGGATTAGGGAAGTTTTGTTCCAAGGAATATGTCGAAGGCAAATCTATATTAATTTCAACTGTATTTGAATACGTAAACGATCCGTTATAGTCAATCTGTTTCAGGCGATAGAAATATTTTCCTGTATTTATATTTTCATCTTTAAATGAATATGATTTTGATTCAGAAGCTGTGCCATGACCAGGTAGAAAACCTATTCTCTTCCAATCACTTTTAGAATCAAATGATCTTTCAATTTCAAAACCATAATTATTTATTTCTGATCCTGTAGACCATTGCAGAAATACTTTTCCATCAAATTCATAACCGCTGAATAAAGTTAATTCCACCGGGACTGCAAGGGTTCCACCGGAAAAGCATACAACCTTTCCATTCTTAGTCCCGGTTATTATTTCATTACTATTGTTTCCATCAATTGAAGGCATGCTGTTAACCGTGTAAATCCAATCTCCCGGAAAATTATGGCTAAAAATTAATGAGTCACCTTTGCCTGAAATACAAAACAGAGTACCGGTTCTATCACCAACAATAACATCAGAAATACCGTCACCATTTAAATCCGGAACAGAGGTAACACCAAATTGATAATCCATATAATAAGACCACAATGAAAGACCGGTTTTACCGCTTAAACAATTTAATCCATTCCCGGCAAAAGAGGCTACTAATATATCCGGAACAAAATCATTATTAATATCATCAATCAAAGACATTTGTATAATTGCTGCTGAAGATCCTAATGGATAAGTCCAGACTATTTCGCCTGTTCTTGCATTTATCCGGTGTACTCTGTTAAAATATTCTCCTACAATTATATCAGAACTATCTGCAGATAGTGGAAGCTCAAGGATTTCTTTTGGTTCATAGAGAACCATATTTCTTGTCCAGATTGGCTGCCCGGTTTGTCCGTTAAGTGCAGCAACAGAGAGATCGCTGCTTCCATTATTTCCATATCCGATAATGACGTCGGGTCTAATGTCTCCATTAATATCTTTAATAGAAATTATGCTTTTACCAAATGAAGGGTTTGGGCCCGGATAATAATATTGCCAGATAATATTTCCATTAACTCCGTTAAACAAGAATGCTCGTTTATATCCAGTTCCCTGGTCATTTCCATCGGCTATTGCAAGAACATCCTCAACTTCATCTCCATTAAAATCATGCTGAACATCTACTGCCTGAAAATCTCCTAGGCTATAGTTTATATCATCACCAAATGACCAGATGATCTGACCGGTTTTCCCATTAATTGCATAGACATGTTCATTCCCACCGCCTACAGCAATCACAACATCATTAAACCCATCTCCATTTAAATCATTAGCAATTTGTATTGCATCCTGAACTCCATATTCAAAATTAGCACCTATTGAACCCGCATTACTGCTGCTAATATAAGTTGTGAAAATCCAGAGAGGATAAGTTTCACCTGAGGCAGCACCATCAAGACACATTGTCCAGTAATTTTCTGTTGAAATAATTACTTCAGGAATCCCGTCTCCTGTTATATCATTAATATATTTCAAGCCTTCAACTCTGGGTTCAGCACTGCTTGAATTCGGATGTGGAGGGACCTGATATTGCCAGAATGTATATCCAAAATTATAATTATTGAAAATTCCCGCTCCCTGAACAGGAATTTTTACAAGTTGATTTGTAATGTCATTGTTAGAAATTCTTAATGAATCTGTATAATTTCCAATTGATTGAGGATAGAAATAAACTGTAATTTCAACTGAATCTGTAGAAATAATATTGAAAGGAATAGAAGGTGACGTAAACGTATATTCAGGTAAACCAAATTGTATATTTGTAATACCAAGGGTAGAATTTCCCTTATTAAATATTTTAAATTTCCAGAATGTTATTGCTTCTTCACCAACCCATATGTTTCCAAAATTATGAGATGATTCCGTAATTCCAATTCTTGCACCGGGTAATAATCCTCTGCCTGATAAATTTATTGTTACAACGGGAGTAACCGGATCATTACTATAAATTGATACACTTCCCTGGTAAAACGCATAATCAACTGGAGTAAAATTAATTGTAATACTTATTGAATTACCAGGAAGGATTTGTACCGGCAATGAAACAGGATTAATTGAAAAAACATTTCCATTTACCTTTATAGAATCTACTGAAAGCGGAGCAGAACCATTATTAAATATCTGAACTACAAAATTACTGGAATTTCCAACTGTTGTATTTGAAAAGATCAAATTTGTTGATGGAGTATATATTTGAGGAGTTCCATTGCCGCCGAGATCATATTTAAATAATTGCCTACCGCTGCTTGCACCAACAGGTTCTGCCATCAGCCAAAAGAATGAACCATCCCATGCCAGACCTCTTGGATTTTGCCTAACTCCCGGTGCTTCAGGAACATGAAAGGAGAAGAGTGTGTCTTTTGTTGTTAGATTAACTGCATAAATCTTTTCAGGATCACCCTGGAATCCATCCATAACATAAAAAAGTGTATCTCCCTTAATTGTAATTCCCTGCGGCTGTAAACCAAAAACCGGAATCGTATCAACAATCTGCCTGGAAGCAACATTCACTTTATACAATGCTGCAGAAGCATCTGGCGAATACACAGAAATCCACAATCCGGAACCATCCCAGGCAGCACCTCCAAGATAGTAACTGCTACTGCCAAAAAGTTCGGCAGTTGGAATCGAATCCAGAACTTCCCCTAAAGAAGATATTCTAAACAGATCGCATCGTGCAGTTTTTCTTTCAACGTACCAAAATTCTAAACCATCAAATGCCAATCCTTGAGATTCCTTTAATGTTGGATAATTAATAACCATAACGGTATCAATCAGATTTCCATTATTATCCACAGCATAAAATATCCCGTTCGCAACCCCACCAGAATTCCATGAAGATGAGATCCAATACTTTGAATTTTCATGGACCATACCATAACCTCCGTTCCAGAATGCCCCCGCTGGCAGATCAATTACATCAACTAATGTTTGGGAATATGAATAAGAGGTAAGAAGGAAAAATAAAATGTAGATTTGTTTCATGGTTATTCACCCTATTTTTCTAAGAAAATTTAATTCCGAGAATGTTCAGTACACCAGGATTTAATGTATTCCGCAATTTTTGTTGTTGCAGCACCTGGTGTAAACAGCTCCCCTACTCCTATTTTTTTAAGTTCTTTAATATCTTCCGCGGGAATTATTCCACCCCCTGTTAATAGTACATCATTCAAACCTTTCTCTTTCATAAGATTCATAATTTTCGGAAAGATGGTCATGTGAGCACCGGATAAAACACTGATTCCAATTACATCAACATCTTCCTGCAGGGCAGCTTCAACAATCATTTCCGGAGTTTGCCTGAGCCCGGTATAGATAACTTCCATTCCTGCATCCCGTAAAGCAGCAGCAATAACTTTAGCCCCGCGGTCATGTCCATCCAAACCTGCTTTTGCAACAAGAACCCTGATTTTTTTATCCATTAAAATAAATCCTTCTGCTTATTAAGCTCACTTCTGATTTTATCTGCAAATTCTTTCATTGCCCCATCTGAATAACTTTTAAAATCCGGTTTAAACCTGAAATCATTTGTAAAACGCGGAATAACATGAAAATGGAAATGAAAGATTGTTTGTCCCGCTGCCTTGCCGCTGTTTACAATTAAATTAAATCCATCTGCCTTAACACTTTTTACTACTGCTGAAGCAATAAATTGTAAACCTTTCATAAGATGAATAAATTCTATTTCAGGAACAGATTGAAAATTATCGTAGTGTTTTTTAGGAATCACTAATGAATGTCCGTAGTTGACAGGTCTTATATCAAGGAAGGAAATTATATTTTCATTTTGGTAGAGAATTTCTGCTTTAGCTTTCCCTTCAATAATATCACAAAAGATGCAATCCATACTGCAAAATAGGGTTAAAAAATCTTTTAGGCAAAAAAAAATATATACGGAATTGAAGAATCTTCTATTTTTTCCGTACATATTTTTGATAGTATCTTCTCACTCTTTCAAGATCTTCCTGTGTATCAACAGAAATTGTATCAAACTCAGTAGTAACAATTTTTATTTTGAAACCATTCTCAAGCATTCTAAGCTGTTCAAGCTTCTCGGTTTTTTCAAGATCAGTCGGCTGAAGCTTTGTAAATTTCAGTAAATATTCTTTTCTAAAAACATAAAGCCCGATGTGTTTATAAATCTCTGCAATCTGGATTTTCTCGCTGTTTGTTTTTGCATCTCGTACAAAAGGAATAGGAGAACGTGAGAAATACATTGCGAAATTATTATAATCAAAGACCACTTTAACAACCGATGGAGATCTTAAATCTTCAATTGAATCAATTCTTTTAGCGAGAGTGGAAACATTAACATTTTTATCAAACAATAATGGTTCAATCGCCTGGTCAATCATTGTGCTTTTTATAAAAGGTTCATCTGCCTGGATGTTTACAATTATTTCTGCTTCTGGAATATTATTTATTACATAAGCAGCACGGTCAGAACCTGATTGAAGTTCTTTGGGTGTCATAATAACTTTTGCACCAAAACTCTGAGCTACATTTGCAACTTTAGTATCATCAACAGCAATAATAATTTCATTAAGAAGATTGGATTTTTTTGCATTCTCATAGGTATGCTGAATCATTGGTTTGCCTTCAATATCGGCAAGTATTTTTCCGAATAAACGGGAGGAAGCAAATCGTGCGGGAATTATTCCAAGGATCATTTGTAAATACGGCGTATGGTATAGGAAAATAAGATATAAGGAAATAAGGTATAAGAGTATAATGGTATAAGAAAAATTAAATAAATATGCGTTTTATACCATATAAATATACCATATACCATCTTACACTTTTTGAATTTAGATTTTTGAAATTTATTTGATATTTATCCTTTATCATTTGGGATTTTAAAATTTGATTTTATGGATTGATTACCTTCGGCACTTTAAAAAACTCACCGTCACTATCGGGTGCATTCTTTAAAGCAAACTCCCTGCTTATTGAAGGTTTAATTTTATCTTCCCTGAAAATGTTATATCCTTCAACGGGATGAGAAAGCGGTTCAACATTTTCAGTATCAAGTTCATTTAACTTTTCCACGTATTTAAGAATCTGGTTAAGCTGATGGGTAAAGTTTTGTAATTCATCTTTTGAAAATTTGAGCCGCGCAAGTTCGGCAATATGTTCAACTTCTTTAAGTGTTACCAACGGTAATTTCCTTTTTATATTCTTCTTCTATAATATCCCTTACTTTCTGCATAAGTTCAAGTTCTTCTTTCCTGCCGCCAATATTATCTGCAGGAATAGGTTTGCCGAAATGAAGTTTAACTATTCCGGGATTTATTCTAAAAGGTTTTTTTTGAAAAAGTTTTTGTGTTCCTGAAATTGTAACAGGAATAATAGGAAAGCCAACTTGTGCAGCAAGATGAAAAGCTCCCCGTTTAAAAGGAAGCATCTCTTTTGTTTTGCTTCTTGTTCCTTCCGGAAAAAGAAGGACAGATATTTTTCTATGAACAAGCATCTTTTTAGCATTCTCAATACTCTTCATTGCTTTTGCCGGATCTTTCCGGTCAATTATTATATGAGGACCAAGAACCATTTGCCATCCGAATATTGGAATTCTTGCAATTTCTTTTTTAAAAATAAAACTGAAGTCATTTGGGACATATCTTTGAAGAACTGGAATATCAAATAGACTTTGATGATTCGAAACAAAAACATAAGGTGTTTTAGGAACAACATTTTCTTTGCCGGTTATTTGAACTTTTATCCCTGAAATTCTAAGAACAGGATCTGAAAAAATTTTTGTAAGAATAAAATAAGCTTTGTGGCTGCGGTCGAGTAACCCGCAAAGTAGTGCAAGCGTTGAGGAAATAGTTGTATGGATTAAAAGTAAAACAAGTTTTATGTATGTCAATTATTTCCCTCAAACTTAAGTTCCTGTTTAAGAGATAAATCATCTGCAAATTTTTTAAGAGCATTTATCCTGTTCTTAATTGATGGATGGCTGTAGAAAAACCATTCTACAAAAGGATGAGGATCTTTATCGGCAAGATTTTGCTCAGTTAATTTTTCCAGAGTTGAAATATAAGGAGCGAGCTTTCCTGTTGCATTTACAGCATATTCATCTGCTTCATACTCAAATTTACGGGAAAGGATGTTACCGAACGGACTTTGTATTAAACCGATTACGGCAGCCCACAAAGATAAAATTGGAAGAGCGGCAATCTGTGTGATAGAATTAAATCCGAAAACTCCAATTGTAGTTTTATACAGGAAAGCTATTATGAACAAAGTTAAGAAGCTGGAAAGAGTTCCGATAATTATATTTTTAATTATGTGCTTTCTTTTATAATGCCCCATCTCGTGAGCAATAACAGTTTCTATTTCATCCTGAGTATAATTTTCAAGAAGAGTATCGCCGAGAAGAATTCTTTTTGATTTTCCAAGTCCTGTAAAAGCGGCGTTTGCTTTTTTAGTATTCTTACTCATATCAAATCTATAAACATTCTGAACTTTAATTCCAGCGTTTCCTGCAAGCCGTTCAATTCTTTCTTTTAGCTCTTCTCCGCCTGCGGCGGAATCAATAGGAGTAATTTTATAAAAGAGAGGAAGAATGAGAACAGGAGCAATTCTACCAAGCACAACAGAGATAATAAATAAACCAACTGCAAGCGGAAGCCACCAGAATGAACCGAATTCATTTAAAACATAAAAGAAAAAAAGAAGAACAGGCACACCAATAATTACCGAGACGAGTAATTCTTTTAAATGCTCAACTATATATTTAAGAAATGTCTGGTTGGAAAGATTGTATTTATGCTCGAGGTAAAACTCCGTGTAATAATTTACAGGAGCAAAAAGAATTGAGGCTGCTATACCGGTTGCAAAAACAAAAGCTACAAATAAGAGATAGGAGTTTGAAAAATATCCGGCTAAATAATTAACAACTGCGGAGCTATAACCTAAAGCAACAAATAAAAGAATCAGAATAAAGGAAACTATTCCTTTAATAATTCCAATTGCAAGCTTAAGGTTGTTATATTTTTTATAATCGGACATAATTGGTTAATAAACTTAGTAAATAGTTATAAAAAATGTATTGAGCAATATAAAAATTGATTCAGCAAATGGCGGAATTAGTTTGGACAAGAGAGCAATTGTGCCGGCATCTAACCAGATAGAGAAAGTAAATAGTAAAATTACAGAAGGAACTGTTAAAATTGCAGAAGTACTTATAAAAATTTTCTTATTATGTCTCTATTATTTAACAATAATTTATCTGCCAAAATTTTCTTTTTAATTTTTTTCTTACTACTTTTAAAAAGCATTAAATAAAGTTGGGAAAATGAATGGATCTTTTACAAAATGGGTTAAGCTTACTTTATTTACATCCTTATTATTAACAGTAGCGCTTTATTCTCAGCAGCAAACAGATATACCCTGGACAACTCTTGCCAATTCAGATTGGCCAATGATAAAGCATGATCCACAATTTACAGGTCGTTCACCATACAAAGGTCCTCAGACTGCAACAATTATATGGACATTGGATATGCCTTATGGGATATTTTCAGGACCGATTATAGGGAAAGATAATAATTTATATTTTGGAACCTACTATGGTTTAGGAGATTATTTTTATTCCTATAGCTCAGAGGGTAATTTTTTATGGAATTATCAAACCGGCAGCGGACGAGCAACACAATCAGGAATTTTAATTGATTCAAGCAATACAATTTATTTTGGTTCAAGAGACAGTAATTTTTATGCTTTGAATTCTGATGGGACATTAAAATGGAAGTATAATACTTCATCATCAATTCAGGAAGTTATACCTAATATTGATCTGTTGGGAAATATTTATATTACAAACATTTCGGGAAAATTGTATTCCATAAAAGCTGATGGTACTTTGAACTGGAGCGTAACCTATGAAAGTGGCTTTCAACTTAAATCAACAGTGTTTTCACCAGATGGTGCTACAATATATATAGCAGGTCTTGATTCAAATCTATATGCGTTGAACCTTGATGGAAGCCTAAAATGGAAATTTAGTTGCAGCATCATTCAAAGGGCTCCAATGGTAGATTCTGACGGAAATATTCATGTTGTAGCTTCAGGTTTTTTATATACTCTAAATCCTGAAGGCTATATTAACTGGAAGTATTTTATTTTTGCAACTACTATTGCTATACCAGCAATTGATAGAGAAGGCAATATTTATACAGTTGCTGTTGATACAACTTGTTGTCCTTATTATTTGAAATTGGTTTCTTTAACATATAATGGTGATTTCAGGTGGGAATATATTTTCGATGACAATGTATCAGATGATTTTTGGCAGCCTTTGATTTGTGATTCTGAAGGGACAATATATGTTGGTTCAACATTTGGTTATAACTATTATGCTATTTCAAATAATGGAAAACTTAAATGGAAATTACCTTTAATTGAAGGAGAACAGCAAGTTGATCATACAGGGGCTATCGCAAAAGATGGCACATTATTTTTAGGGGTACATGATATAGCTTTATTTGGAGGACAAAAGAAAACATTGATAGCTATTAGAGATACCGGGACTGTCTCTGTTAATGAAAATAATTCTGATGTGAACAATTATAATTTATCTCAAAATTATCCAAACCCTTTCAATCCTGTAACAACAATATTTTATCAAATAAAGGAGCAGGGTTTAGTTCAGTTAAAAGTTTATGATATTTTAGGAAGAGAAGTTGCAGCTTTAGTAAATGAATACAAGATACCGGGTAGTTATACGGTAAATTTTAATGGAGCTAATCTTCCGAGTGGAGTTTATCCGTATCAATTAAAGATTAATAATTTTTTTGAAACAAAAAAAATGATATTACTGCACTAAAGCTTCTTAAATATTAAAAAAATTATTTCAACTAATTTTTAACAGAGGAGAAGAAATGAAAAAATTATTTTTATTTTTTTTAATATCTTTTATGACAATTTGTTATTCGGACGAACCAGAACATTTTGGTGAGCTTATAATCAATGTTGTCAATTTTGATTCTGAGTGGGAAGTTACATTTATGCTTACTGCAACTAGTGCTAGATGGGATGGAAACTATGATTTATCTGAAGATTATGAAACCGCTTCTGTTAATTTAAAAACTTATCCTACTGTAGCGTACTTTGACCATATTTTATACCAGAATAACTATCCAGTTTTTGCTATAGGTCTTTATAAAATAAGTGCTTTTGAAAATGGAGTAGAACAAGCTTACTTTTATATGGACTGGAGAACTTCTTATAATGTTCATTCAGTTGATGTAAGCTTCTATTATGATATTGGAAACAATCATTTTAGGAATTTTGAAAATACAATAATTGACCATAGTTTACAAACACTTTGGGATCTTACAAGTAATTTGTTGGAAACATCAGGATTGGAAGATTATTGGGATAATTGCTTAGCTGTATTCAATAATGGAGATGATCATCCTAAATTTGCCTGGGGTCCTTATCCTGGATTTTCAAATAACTATTATAAAATCTATAAGAAGAAAGGAACCCCAAATTTTGTTTTGTTCGACAGCACAACCTCAACTACTTATGTAGATGTTAATGAAGAAATATTAACGGGACCTCCGCATGCAAACGAAGGTTATATTTACTACAAAATTACAAGTGTAGGGTTTCCTGTTGAAAATCCAAATAGTCCTCCTTTTGAATCTGATTACTCAAATACAGTAGACATTAGATCATTAATGCCTCCGTTGGAAAAACAATTAGTATCTTTTACTAATCTCAATAATTTGTTAGAATATTCTTTACTTCAAAATTACCCCAATCCATTTAACCCATCAACAAAGATACCCTATGGTTTATCTGAAGAATTGAAAGTTCAGATAAAAGTATATGATATACTTGGAACTGAAGCAGCCGAACTTGTTAATGAGTTTAAACCCTCAGGGTTTTATGAAACAACTTTTGATGGCTCTGATTTAGCAAGTGGAGTTTATATTTACAGGATAATGGCTTTGAAAGGAGATAGAATTCTTTTTAGTCAATCTAAACAGATGATATTAATTAAATAATAAACAATATATTTTTTTAAGAGGCTCACTCCCTGAGTGCCTCTTTTATTTTTCCAAATTATTTCTTTAACACTACTTGGTTTTCTCCGCTTGGCATGCACAAAATCGTACAACCTGCAAAATACTTTTGCTTTAAAATAAAAAACTCCCGGCAAAAACCGGGAGTAATTCTTTAAATGTTACTTTTTTACTCAGATTTTTTCTTTATCAAAGATTTACCATCTTCACTTAACCTGGAAATATACTTCTCGGGATCTTTCTTAAATTTTTTAAGACAATTTTTGCAGCATAAAGCATAAGTTTTACCATTATAAGTGTAAGTCACTTCCTGATCAACATCCTCACCGGAAACAGGACAAACAATATTAAATGGTTTACCATCTTCTACCTTAGCTGTTTCATCACTTTTCTGTTCTGTTTTTATTTCTTTCTTATCATCTTTTGATTGTTCCTGTGCAAAAGAATTTAGAGAAAACCCCGCACCTAAAAATAAAATCATTACTAAAAAAAGAAGATTTTTCATCACGCTACCTTTCTGTTTATAATTTATAAAAACTTAACTCACTAAAAATAATTTCAAATAATTTCTGCACTGCTCTTCTGAATCCATCCAACCTTGCCATCTTCAAGCCGGACTTTTATCCAGTTATTAATTTCATCTTCAAATTTTAACTTCAATCCTTCGTGAACTATAAATGCATCATTACTTCCGGAATCAGGAGAAATCTTAACATTAACAGTATTTTCAATTATAACGCCGTTCTTAACATTAAGTTCCTTATTAAGCTTAACACCCAAAAGAGTACCGCTTAAGATTAATAAGATAAAACCTGTAAGTCCGGATATTAAAACCACCTTTTGCTGAAATGCACTCTTACTATAAAGATATAAAGCGATGGAAACAATTAAAAGGATATAAAAAAAGTATGTAACTATCGTCCAGCCGTAAGAAGTAAAAAGAGCAAGCAATCCTTCCCACCATTCAAAAAGAAAAAATTTCGGAAAAGATTCCAGCTTATCAATTGTCTTTAAGTTTGCAATTGCGAGATTATGCTTTATATCATCATCATTGGGAGAAAGCTTTAAAGCTTTTTCGTAATAAAGAATTGCATAGCCGATTTTTCCTTCCCTGTAATATGCATTTCCTAAATTATAATAAAGAGCAGTTCCTTCATACCCGGAATTAATAAGCTGCTTGTAGGATTCAACTGCTTTATCATATTGCTTCTGCTCAAAGTATTCATTACCCTGCTGAAAAATTGTTTCTTCATTTTGTGCATAAGAAAATGAAGAAATTAATGAGAAGACAGAAATAAAATAAATTAATATGTTTTTTCTTTTAAGCATATTTTTTAGAAGAAATAGATTTTTCAATATCAATTATTAATTCAGATAATTCATTATACATATCGTTCATAGCAGTTACGCCATTTGCAGAAGGAGCAAACCTGACATACTCACATTTCTGTGCAATCTTCCGGAATCTTTCAATAGTATTTGAATCAACGTTTCTTTTTTGTAATTCAAAGACAGCTCTCTCAACTGAAAATTCTGATTTAGGAATCCGCAGCTTATCTTCAAGATAACCAAACAATGCGAGGGAAATTTCTGTATAGAACTCGGTATCTTTATTAACCGACATCAGACTCGCTGCAACTTTCAACCTGTTTTTAGCCACCTTCTGTGCCTTCTGATATTTTAATAACTGAACATTTGCTGAAAGTCTGTCATCTCTCTTTTAAAAACAATCAGTCCTACAAGTGCAAGAAGCGGAAATCCAACAGCAGCCCAGAAACCAACTCTGAAAATCAGTAATTCATTTTTTCTGCTTATATCACCTGAAGTTTTAATGTAACGGATATCATCGTTTAAAAGTTTTACATCTTCCTTATTCAATCCACTGACATCAGGTTCAAAAACACGGTCACCCTGATCTACTTTTATAGTGTAAGCAGGAGATGATAGAGTGACATACGATTTCTTAACAGGATTGAAATATGAGAATTTAATTTCGGGTAATTTTTTTTCACCCGGAGTTCTTGGTACGATAAGATATTCTAAAGTTTTTCTGCCGGATATTTTTCCAGTCCTGTTTATCTGCTCAGAAACTTTAGGATCATATTTCTCAACTCCGGCAGGAAGTTTTATTTCAGAAATATCAAGCAGCTTAATATTCCCCGTTCCATTAATATCAACTTTAAAACTAACAGGCTCATTGGTTTTTGTTCTCTCCTTATCAAGACTTGTTGTAAATCTAAAATCACCAACAGCGCCGTTAAACGATTCCGGTTTATTTTCATCCGGTAAAGGAAGAACATCCACTTTCAGCGTGTTTGATTTGGCAAGATAATCAACCGTTTCTCCCCTGTTAAAAGGATCTGCAAAGAACTCATCAAAAATACTATTGCCTCTTTTCTTTTTCTGAACAAGCACAGGAACATTAAGCTCAAAAGGAGTAACGGAAAGATCACCGCTTTGTGAAGGAAACAATGCTACCTTCTTTAATATTCCAACTCGGAATTGTTTTCCCTCAACTACTTCAGTAGTAAAGAGAATATTTTTGTCCGTATCAAGTTCTTCAGCCCAGAAGCCTTTGTATTGAGGAAGTTTAGAGACAGACATTTGTGAAGCAATATTTAGCCTTGTATAAAGTTTATAAGTTACTGTAACCTGCTCACCGAGGTAAACTTTGTTTTTATCTGCTACAGCTTTTACAAAAAGATTCTGAGAGATTTCCTCATTAGCCGAAGGTTGAGGTTCATTATTTGGTTGGGAAGTACCTTTAACAAATTCTACTGTTATTGGTTCTGTTTTATATGTCTTCCCATCAGATACAACAGATGCACTTCCGATTTTTGCAGTGCCTAAAGATTTTCCCTTTAAGATATAAGAAAATGATTTTGAACCTGATGCAGCACCATTAATAAATTGCATGCTTGTTGATTGATTTGGACCGCTGAGAATATAAAAATTACTAAAATCGGGAGGAGAAAAATTCTGAACTCCGTTTACATTATCGGCAGAAAAAGTAAAAGAAACCTGGAATTCATCATTCAAACCAATTTTGGAATTTTCAACACTTGCAGTAAATGTCTGCGAAAAACTTAAGGTTTGAAATACCAGGATCAGTACAAAAAATATTTTATCACTAATTATTTTCATATTCAATTTTTAATTCAATATCAAAAGTCAAATCTCAGATAGATTTTAAAATTTGCCAAGAAATGCCTTCGGCAGATTTGAAAATTACCAATCCTTTTCTTTTTTAATTGGAGTTCCGGTTTTCTTTCTAATCTTTTTCTGAATATCCTGTTCATTATTTTTTAAAGCCTGAAGGATTCTTTCAGCTTCTTCTTTGGAAATCTGGTTCTTAGCTTCCTGAGTTTTTGTATTATCCTGCTTAGCTTGTTCATTCTTGTTTTGTTTATCCTGATCCTGCTGATCCTTTTTATCATTCTGCTGCTGGTTATTATCTTTATTCTTCCTGGTTCTGATCTTTATTCTTATCCTTATTTTGATCCTTATTATTTTGATTCTGCTGCTGCTGGTTTTTCTGTTTCTCTAACTGGTTAAGCGCATAAGAAAGATTATATTTTGTCTCCTGGTCATTTGGATTAATTTTTAGAGAATTTTTATATGCTTCAACACATTCTTTTAATTTCTGAGATTTTAAAAGTGAATTCCCAATATTATGATAAGTTTTTGCCTTTAACTCCGGGTTATCAGTTAGTTCAAGAGAAGAATAAAATTCTTTAATTGATTCATCATACTTGCCCTGTTTATAATAAGCATCTCCAAGATTAAAATGTGCTTCAAATTTTTGAGGATCCTTCTCTTTACCCTTCATAAAATTAACTTCGGCGTCAGCATATTTCTTAGATTTATATTGATCAACTCCATTATTAATTTCAGATCTCTGGGCATAAACCTGAAATGTTAAAATTAATAAGAAAAATATCATTATTATTTTCATAATTTACCTGCCTTTGATACCTAGTCTTAGAAGAATATTATTAAACCACCTTGTTTTTCTTTCGCTCAAAAAGAATTCCAGAAGAAGCAAAATAATTGCCGGAGCCAAAAAATAATAAAACCTGGCTTCGTAATCAGTTACTTTTTTTACACCAAACTCTGTTTTTTCAAGCTCGGAAAGCTTTCCATAAATTTTATCAAGATGATCTTCGTAATTAGAACCTCTGTAATATTCACCGTTAGCCGATGAAGCAATTTGCTTCAATGTCTCTTCATCAAGCTTTGTCAGGACAACATTTCCCTGGTTATCTTTTTTAAAACCTATTTGCTCTCCTCTTGCATTATAAACAGGAATAGGCGAACCATCTGTTGAGCCAAGTCCTATTGTAAAAATTTTAACTCCCTCATTATTGGCTTCAGTAACCGCACTATTTATATCGCCTTCGTGATCTTCACCATCGGTAATAATAATAATTACTTTTTCAGTGGGAGTTTTTTTATCAAATGATTTTAATGCAAGCGTAATTGCTGAAGCAATTGCAGTTCCCGCCTGTGGAACCGAATTAAAATCAACAGCTGAAAGAAAAAGATTTGCTGCCGAATAATCAGTTGTTAAAGGAATCTGCACATAAGCTTCACCCGAAAAAATAACCAATCCTATTCTATCCCCATGCAGCCTGTTAATTAAATTTGCAATCTGGAACTTTGCTTTTTCAAGCCTGTTGGGTTTTATATCTTCTGCCTGCATACTTAAAGAAACATCGAGACAAATAAATACATCTATTCCTGTTTGCTTAACCTCCTGCATTTTTGTACCTACCTGGGGATTTGCCGCAGCTATTATCAAAAAAAGTAATGAAGTAATTACCAGGCTAAACTTAACTGTATTTTTCCAGCCGCTGGATGAGGGAAATAAAATGCTGTGCAATTTTTTTTCAGAAAATTTTTCAAGAAGCTTTGAACGGTTTTTTCTATAAAACCAGTACAAAACCACAATAACCGGTATTATATAGAGAGTGTATAAATATTCGGGATTTGCAAATCTAAACATAAGCTAAAATTACAATCTGTTATTTTTCTTTAAGGTAACTTTCTTAAAACTGTTCTCGATAATCCTAATTCAAGTAACAATAGAATAACTCCTCCTCCAAGCCAGGAATAAAACAATTCTTTAGCGTTCCGGTATGAAGTTATTTCCACTTTAGTCTTTTCAAGCTTGTCAATTGTTTCGTAAATCTCTTTTAATTTTTGATTATCTGTAGCTCTGAAATATTCCCCATCTGTTATCTGAGCTATTTCTTTCAACACATTTTCATCTATTTCTACCGGCACCATCTGGTATCTTGTTCCAAAAGGAGTTTGAACCGGGTAGGGCGCTTCACCTCTAGTTCCAACACCAATAGTATAAACTCTTATATTAAACGTCTTAGCAATTTGAGCAGCAGAAATAGGATCAACTTCTCCGGCATTATTAACTCCATCCGTCAGTAAAATCATAACTTTACTTTTTGCATGGCTTTCCTTTAGGCGATTAACACCATTTGCAATTGCATTTCCAATAGCGGTTCCATCTTCAATCATCCCGCTTTTAATTTCTCCAAGCAGATTTCTTAAAACTGAATAATCAATAGTAAGCGGGCATTGAGTAAAGGCATCTCTTGCAAAAACAACGAGACCGATCCTGTCAGATGTTCTTTCCTGAACGAATTCATCAATAACTTCTTTAGCTGCTTTAAGCCTGTTAGGTTTTAAATCTTCTGCAAGCATACTTCCGGAAATATCAAGCACCATTGCAATATCAATTCCCTCAGTAAAAATATTTTCTCCCGACTGAAAGTTTTGTGGTCTTGCAAGTGCTACTATCAGTAAAGCAACAGCAAACAATCTTAAAATAACCGGGAGATATTTTAATCTTTCACGCCAGGTGGGTTTAAGATCATTAAATATTTTTAAAGAAGAATAGTTTAAAGTCGGTTCAGTTTTTTTCCCTTTAAACCAATACCACGCAGCCATAAGCGGGACAATTATTAAAAAATATAAAACCCAGGGGTAAGCAAAAGTTACGTTAGCCAGCATTTCTTAAAACCTCTTTAGCCGGTTCTTTTTCTTTGGGAATTGTCTTTTCAACTATTTCGTATGCCTGTTTCATTATTTCATTATTTAAATCAGGAACCGGATTATATTTTGCAAACTTTACAAGGTCAGCGTTATTAAGGAACTCTTCAGTTGTTTTCAGAATTTCATTTGTATCGTGTCTGTTTCTCAACCTATTCAATGCTTCAGTTGTTGTTAGCTCAAGCGCTGGCAGATAAAATCTGTCTTCAAAATATTTTCTGATTATTTCCGTAATTCTTGAATGATATTCTTTTACTCTGCCTTTTTGCCAAAGTTTCTCTTCTTCAAGCTGGTGTAAATTATTTAACGCAGTAATATATGATGGAAGCTTCGGTGCTTCAATTATAATTTGTTCATCGCCGGCATGTTTTTTCTTATATCTTCTATAAAAGAAATATGCAACAGCAAGAACAACAATAATTATCAGTGCATAAATAAGAATAGTTTTCCAGTCAAGAGGAATTTTAATTGGCTCTTTAACGTCTTTAATTTCTTCTTCAGGATGAACGGGAACAGTTCTTACTGTAAAGTAAATCGGATTTGTATTTACAATTTGGACAGTCGTATCGTTTCCTGCACGGTATCCTACAGGAATTCCAGGAATCGAAATGTCCATTGAATCATAAGCAGAAAGTACATAGTGGAATTCTGCAACCTGTTTTCCATTCTCATTCGAGAGAACAGGGTTATCAACTTTTATTATTTCAATATTTTTAAAATTATCCCCAATTAGAGGATTACTAACTTTAATACCTTCATCGTATTTTACTTTAACTGAAAGATTAAATATAATCCCCAATGAGATAATTGGATGAATCAGTATGTGCCTCAGCAGAAATGCTCTGTGAATAAATTTTGAGTGAAATGATAAAAACAAATACAAATATTTTTTTTACCATCTTCTTTCACGTTTCCTGAAAAATTGAACCAGGGGTTTTATATAATTTTCCTCAGTCTGCACTTCAATTGTATCCAGCCGGCTTGATAAGAATAAAGATTTTCTATGCAGAATTATTTTTTGCTTCATATCTTTTATTGTTTTCTGTACCTTCGAATCATTAGTGTCAATCCATCGTTCGTCCCCCGTTTCTGTATCTTTAAATTTTATCATCCCGATTTTGGGAAGATTAAATTCTCTTCTATCATTTAAAACAATACCTATCAAATCATGCTTCTTACCAACCATCCTTAAAATTTTTTCATAACCTTCATCCATAAAATCAGAGATAAGAAAAACAATGCTCTTTTTCTTTATTGCATTGTTCATATACTCTAAAGCGGATTTTAAATTTGTAGCTTTTCCTTTAGGTTCAAATGAAAGAACTTCTCTTATTACACGAAGAACATGTTTCTTCCCTTTTCTTGGTGGGACAAATCTTTCAATCTTATCTGTAAAAAGAATTAAACCTACTTTGTCATTATTTTTCATTGCAGAGAAAGCAAGTATGGCGCTGAGTTCTGCAGCAATCTGCTGCTTGGTTTTTTCCACAGTACCAAAAAGAAGTGAACCACTCAGATCAACAAGAAGAATAACAGTTAACTCTCTTTCCTCTTCAAATATTTTTATGAAAGGATGCCCGAATCTTGCAGTTACATTCCAATCAATATTTCTTATATCATCCCCAAACTGGTATTCACGCACTTCGGAAAATTCCATTCCTCTTCCTTTAAAAACTGAATGGTATTCTCCCGAAAAGACCTGATTTACAAGTCCTCTTGTACGGATTTCAATTTGCCTGACTTGTTTTAATAATTCTTTAGTAAGCATAAATTTATTTTTAAAAGAACTCCGACTTTTTATGGGACTTCTATTTTATTTAGAATTTCCTGTATTACATACTCAGAAGTTATATCTTCAGCTTCTGCCTCATATGTAACAGCAACTCTATGTCTTAATACATCAAGACAAATTGCTCTTACATCTTCAGGAATTACATAACCTCTTCTTTTAATAAAAGCCATCACTTTAGAACCCAATGCAAGATTAATTGTAGCCCTGGGAGAGGCGCCATAACTAATTAAATCAGTTAATTTGTCCAACCCAAAATCCCTGGGATTTCTTGTAGCAAAAACAATATCCAGAATATATTTTTCAATTTTCTCATCAACATAAACTTCATGAACTAATTCTCTTGCTCTTAAAATATCTGCTGGTGTAATCACAGGTTGAACAGCAACTGGTGCAACATCAACATTTTGTTTCATTATTTTTATTTCTTCATTCCGTGTAGGATAGGTGATCGTAATTTTTAACATAAACCTGTCAACCTGGGCTTCGGGAAGCGGATAAGTTCCTTCCTGTTCAATCGGGTTTTGAGTTGCAAGGACTAAAAAAGGCTCTTCAAGTTTAAATGTTGTTTCACCGATTGTAACCTGTCTTTCCTGCATTGCTTCAAGTAAAGCGCTTTGAACTTTTGCAGGAGCCCTGTTTATTTCATCAGCAAGAATAAAGTTTGAAAAAATAGGTCCTTTCCTGATGAAAAAATTAGATTCCTTTTGATTAAAAATCATAGTGCCTACAAGATCAGCAGGAAGCAGATCAGGTGTAAACTGAATGCGCTGAAATTTTGCTTTCATTGCTGAAGCCAAAGTTTTTATAGCAAGTGTTTTTGCTAAACCTGGAACACCTTCAAGAAGAATATGTCCATTACCAAGCAGCCCAACAACAAGTCTTTCAACCATTGCTTTCTGCCCGATAATAACTTTACCAATTTCATTAAACAGAAGATCTACAAAAGCGCTCTCCTGTTTTATTTTTTCGTTCAAAGCAGTTATATCCAAATTACAACCTCATAAGAATTATTAATTAAAATTTACTTTAGAAAAGTAATTAGGCCTACCTTCAGGTAGGCAGGTTAGACGTTCTCAAACATAAAAATGTTGCATTTTTTTATCAATATAATTTAAACATTATGAACTTTGAAAACAGCAAATTTAAGATAGGAAGTTTCGGGCATTACCGGCAGTTGAGGATGATCAAAAGATGCACCGTTAAAGTGAATCAGTTGAATTCTCCTACGTGTTTTTTCTGCAGAACGGTTTATTATGCTGATAAAATCATATTCATTAAGGTGATAAGAACATGAAGATGTAGCAAGAAATCCGTCATCATTTATAATTTGCAAAGCAAGTTTGTTAAGTTTTTCATACCCTTTCATAGCTGATGGAAGACTCTTCTTACTTTTTGCAAAAGCAGGCGGGTCAAGATTTACAATATCAAAGAACTTATTATTCTCCCTGCACGTCGCAAGAAAATCAAAAATGTCTTCAGAAATAAATTCACTTTTCGATTTTAATTCATTCATACGGAAATTTTTTTCGGCAGAATCTATTGTAACTTGTGAAGAATCAACAAATGTAACAGAACTTGCCTGATCATAAGCTGCATGTAATCCAAATCCTCCCGTGTTGCAAAAAGCATCCAGCAGATTTTTATCTTTCGAAATTTTCTCTATAAAAAATCTATTGTCACTTTGATCAAAATAAAAACCGGTCTTTTGTCCTTTCTTAAAATCAATTTGATAATTTATGTGTCCATCATTAATAATTTCATTCTTAATTTCACCAAGATAAATTTTATCTTCCTCAGACAGTCCTTCAAGCTTCCTGAAATAAGATTCATTTTTTGTAAAGATATTTTCTGCTTCAAAATCTTTTTTAAGAATTTCAATTATTATATCAATATTTTTTTCCATACCGACTGAATAAACCTGGATAACAAACGTGTTGTTGTATTTATCAATAATTAATCCGGGAAGAAAATCACTTTCACTGAATACAAGTCTGAATGAATTTCTTCCGGGATAAAATTGTTTCCTGAGATTGTGAGCAGATAAAATTTTTCCCTTCGTAAAAGAATAAAAATCTTCACCATCTTTTATTTTTAAAATTCTTACTGCTATAAGAGAATTTTTATTATAAAAACCTTTTCCTAAAAGATTATTTTTGTAATCAAAAATTTCTACAACATCTCCGTTATCTGCAGCGCCATTAATCTTTGCAATTTCATTGCTGAAAACCCACAGGTGACCTGAAAGTATTCTTCTTTCTTCGTTCCTTTTCAGAATAATTCCAGCTGACATTTTTTTCCTAAGTTTCTTTATTCTTTACAGGCAATTTAACAATTTAGCATCAACATTTAAGGATTTAAGATGAGCAATTTTGAAGGAATCATATTTGATATTGACGGAACTCTTGCCTCAACAAATGAATTAATCCACGCATCATTTAACCATATAACATCAAGGTACCTGGGCAAAACTCTAACTTTAAATGAAGTGTTCGCATTGTTCGGACCAACAGAGGATGAAATTTTAAAAGACTGGTTTGGAGAAAATTTTTCAAATGCAATGGAAGATTATTATAAATTCTACAGGGATGAACATCATATGGCTGCCGCATATCCGGGAATTGAAGAGGTGTTGAAAATAATTAAGAATAAAAATATTCCTATAGGCATTTTTACTGGTAAAGGAAGAAGAACTGCTCTTATAACTCTCGAAGTTCTTGGCATTGATAAATACTTTAACCTCGTCATTTCAGGAGATGACGTTAATAAACATAAACCGTCCGGTGAGGGAATAACAAAATTTGTAAATGAGTTTAACCTGGATAAGAAAAAAGTTTTAATGATTGGAGATTCAGTTGGAGATATAAAAGCTTCACGTGAGGCGGGAGTTAAAATTGCATCCGTGGTATGGGATAGTTATGCTAAAGATGAAGTGCTGAAATCAGGAAGTGATTTTATTTTTCATTCAGTTGATCGGTTGAAAAAAGTTTTTAGAGAAGAAATCTTTGAGAGGATTAAAAGATATAATCAATTTTCTCAAAATAATGGAGAGGGGTAGTAAAGTTCGAAACTTATTTATTAACAATTCACTTTTAGCAAATAATGATTTTATTGCTACTGCAATTTTTTATTCGTAAAATATAACTGCTTAAAAAATTAAAGCGGGGTAAATATGAATAAAAATACTTTCCTCATATTTATTATTTTCTTTGCATCAAATAATTTTGCTCAATCTGCTTTTCCCCTTGAAGTTGGCAATACCTGGTATTATGAAATTACATATCCACCCCAATTACCTATTAATTATATATTTGAGGTTACTAGTGATACAGTAATGCCGAACGGAAAGAATTATTGGATCCTTGAACCTAGGGATATGTTTGGAGAACGCTATATCCGAAGTGACTCTGTTTATGTTTATTATTGGGATCCTAAGTGTGATAACGGAATTGGTTGTGAAAACTCAGTTTTTAATATCAGCGCTTCTATAGGAATAGAAGACACTATTAACTGGGCATATTATATGTTTGCAACTTTAATTGAATCAAATCAAACCACCTTGTTCAATCAAACAACTAAATTCTATCAATATTCCCTTGGAGGACTTATTTTTGCAGACATATGGCTTGCAAATAGATTTGGTTATACTAAATTTAATTATTATGGTGATTATCAATGGCAACCTGATGTATGGCAATTAAAAGGATGTATTATTTCCGATACGTTGTATGGTGAAACTGTTGACGTTAAAAATGTAAATGAAATTCCAATTGGGATAGAACTCTATCAGAACTTTCCAAACCCATTTAATCCATCTACAAAAATAAAATTTACTATTCCCGAATTTGGATTTGCAAGCTTGAAAGTTTATGATATTCTCGGGAATGAAGTTGCTACTCTTATTAATGAAGAAAAACCTGCAGGAGAATATGAAATTGAATTCACTGTAGGGTTGGACTCCGATCCTGGCAAGGCAAGTGGAATTTACTTTTACCAGCTTAAAACTAAAAATTATTCTTTAACTAAAAGTATGATTTACTTAAAGTAAGGGGTAACACAATGAAAATTATTTATTTATTCGTGATAATCTGTATTGCTCCAATCATTGCACAAGATACAGTTAAACAAATAACCAATTTTAATTTTGATTCAAGAAATCCTGTCTTCTTACAATATCCGGGTAATATGCCCTGGTTCTCTTATGATCCGGAATTATTTTTTGAGGGAGTGCGTAATGATTCACTCACCTCTCTTTATTCGCTTAAATATGATGAAGTATCAGATAGTTTCTACCAATTAACCAAAATAACACCCGACCTTGATTCAAATATCATTCAGAGAAATGCTGCGGGAAAATTTGTTGAGAATTATTCGGGAACGCCATACAAATTATTATTATGGGAAACTAATGAGAATGGTAACTGGGATATAGCATTTTCAATAGACAGCGGCAATGGCTGGTCTCGTTACGGATTAATTTTTTCTTCATTAGAGGATGAACTTGATCCTTCCTTCATTGTGGATCTTTTTAATTATGACTATCAAAATGAATTTCAATTTCTTTATTCAAAAGGTAATTCAATTTTTCTCTGTTCAAAAAAAGATTCGATTGAGAATGAATTAATTTTTGAAGGAAATGATTCAATAAAATATTCAAAACCAACTGGTGCTTTTGCAGATTATGATGGAACTCTTTATGCAGTTGCAGTAGAAGAAAAAAATGGAAATGAACCGCATATTGTTTACCGTAAACGCAGTAATTTTTCCTGGGGAGGAATTAATTATGTCTTCGATAGAGCTCCTTCAACCAATCCTAAATTTGTAACTCTATGGTGGGAAACTTGCCTTTCATTTGAAGTATTATTTGGGCGAAATAAAAAGATACTTTTAATTTACCCGCAAGACTTTGGTGTACCCGGGACAACTACTGAATTACTTGATAATCCAGCTTTAGAAACTTCAGATTTTTCCTCATTTGCCTTTGGAATTATAACTGAAACTCCTGAAGATTTTGACACTTACTTTCCCTATGCCTTTAAATTCGTACGAAATGATTCAACATTTATAAGAGTTGGAGTAATTTATTATTACTTATATCCATACTTAGATTTTTTTACAAATGTAATTAATTCAAAACCTGCTATTGGTCCATTAGCTTATATTTATGAAGGAGTGGTTTCATATACAGTTTGGGAAGATAGTTCCAACGGAAAAATAAACTTATTCGGTTTAAGGAGACTTACTCCTATAGGAGCAGTTGAAGTTGAACAAAGTTTAGTAAAAGATTTTACACTTTCACAAAACTACCCAAACCCTTTTAATCCAACAACAAAAATTCAATATGAATTAAATAAGAGGCAATATATTACAATAAAAGTATTTGATCTCCTTGGAAGAGAGGTTGCAACTTTGATTAATGAAGAAAAGCAGCCGGGAGTTTATGAAGTTGAATTTACTATAGCGTCGACAATTACACAAGCGGAATTTATTTTTATCAGCTGCAGGCGGGTACCAGAATAATTACTAATAAAATGATTTTACTAAAATAAATTTACAAATGTGTAATAAAAAAGCCGGCATTCAACCGGCTTTTTTTGTTTCAAAGCTAAGATTTCTACTTTGTAAGAATCATCTTTTTGGTTGAAGTAAATTCAGATCCATCTACTCCACTTGCAGTTAGTTTGTAGAAATACACACCACTATTAAATTTACCAGCATCAAAATTAATTTTGTAAGAGCCGGCAGATTTAAATCCGGATAACAATGAAGTTACTTCCTGTCCTAATACATCAAATACCAAAATGTTTATATGAGAATCAACCGGGATACTAAAGTTAATGGTGGTACTGGGGTTAAAAGGATTCGGATAGTTCTGTGATAATTCAAATTGAGCAGGTACAATTACATCTACATTAACAGCTTTTGAATATGACGATGATCCGTCAAAATCAATTTGTTTAAGTCTGTAAGAATAACTTCCTGAATTAACTTTATTATCTACAAAAATATAATCAGAAGTTTCTGAAGTCGTACCCTTTCCGCCAACAAATCCAACTGTAGACCAGTTTGAACCGTCGTTTGATCTTTCAATATTAAATCCGCGGTTATTAATTTCCGTTGCAGTTGACCAATTGAGAACGACTGCGCCACTTATACATTTGCTGTGAAAGATGATAATTCTACAGGTAAATAACCACCATTTACCATTACCCAGTCAATCACTCCCTGAAAAACATGCTGGAATCCGTTTGAACCATCTGTCAATGGAACAACATAGCGTGGGTCAGTAAAGACCACTGCAGAAACATAGTTTGTAGCTGAATATCCAACACCAGCAACAGAATCTACTCCTGTTCCACGTCCATCATACTGATATAAAGCAACACCGGATGCTTCCGGATGAACAAAATCAGGATAGTAATTCCATTGAGTGAATCCGGGTGGTGTTGTTCCGTATAATGAATCCTTTTGACCAGCATTTACACCTACACCGGTAATTCTTCTGGTTGTTGTAACAGTTCCATTATCACCTAAATAAGTAAACTTCATCATAGTTTGAGTCAATGTTAAATCCTGACCTGGAGCACCCGTTCTACTGTAGTTATACCCAATATCCCCTCCGAATGCAATAAGAGAAGTTTTATTCCCCGGAACACCTGAGTTCAGAAATGATTTTAGTGAATCTCTAATAGCAGCTGATAAATTTGAAGCAGTTATAAAACTTGTTTCGACAAGAATGACGGTACGATAAGCAGCATAACTGTTTCCAACTGCCGCACCATCAGTTCTGTATTCAACATCATAAGAATAGCCCATCATATTCAGAGCTTTAAAAAGTGAATCCCGGTCAGCCTTTTTTATCTGTATTGCCCCGGCTGTTCCTGTTGTGGTATCCATAAGAGAAACTATGATACTATTTTGTGCATATATAGTATTAGCAAAGAAAAGGATACATAAAAAAGAGCAAAAAAGTAAATTCTTTTTCATAGAATTTCTCCTTTTTAAAAATTAATTAAAATATTGGTGACCTCTGAACTGAAAATAACTTATTTCTTATAACAGTGCAACAAGAAATTAATTTTTTTTAAAAAAATTATTTGTTACAGTTAATCTTCATTATGATATTATTAAGTAATAATTTTATGGAATTAATTTTCCGGTGGAACTCTTAAGTTAGCTGCAGTTTGTATTCCGCGTGCAATCTCAGGAACGATTCCCATCTTTTCATAAATCGGACGGACAAGCTTTTTAAGTAATGGCAACTGACTTGCAAAAATTAATGATCCTGCGATACAGCAAATCCCACCAAGTATTAAAGTATTTGGTGCACCAATCCTGCTGGCGAGACTTCCGGCAATTAAACTTCCAAACGGAGCCATTCCCATAAAAGCCATTGTATAAAAGCTCATTACCCTTCCACGCATTTTATCTTCCACTATAGTTTGAAGTATTGTATTGCTTGAAGCCATTTGAATCATCATCGAGGCGCCTGTTAATAATAACATGATGAGTGATAAAATAATAGCACTTGATAAAGAAAATAATATTAAACCTATTCCAAATGATGCTGATGCAAAGACGATAACTCTACCTAATCCTAAAACAGATTTTCTTGAAGCAAGATAAACTGCGCCGAAAAGTGCACCAACTCCAACGGCTCCCATTAAAAATCCCAAAGTGTTCGCACCTCCATGTAGAATTTCCTTTGCAAATACAGGCATAAGAACTGTGTATGGCATTCCCACAAGACTTACCAGCCCGATTAAGAGAATAATTGCACGTATAGGAATAAATCCAAAAGTATAATTAAACCCTTCTTTAAAATCTTTAATTACATGTGATTTTTCTTGAGTAACAGCTGGTTTGGTCTTCATTGCAAAAAGTGCAATTATAACAGCAATATAGCTTATGCCATTAATTAAAAAGCATGTTCCCTCACCAACTGCCGCAATTATTATTCCTGCAATACTGGGTCCTATTAATCTTGCTGCATTAAATATAGATGAGTTTAAGGCAATAGCATTTCCCAGGTCTTCTCTTTTTTCAACAAGCTCAATCATAAAAGTTTGTCTCGCTGGAAGATCAAAACCATTTATTAAACCGGAAAAAACATTTAATAGAATTACTAACCATACGCTAACATTATTTGTAAAAACAAGAATTGTTAAAAGAAAAGCCTGAATCATTAATAAAACCTGGGTAGCAATAATAATTCTATGCTTGTTCATCCTGTCAACAAGTACACCTGCAAAAGGTGAAAGTATAAATGTGGGAATCTGGCTGGAAAAACCAACTACTCCAAGAATAAAAGCGGAGCCTGTTAACCTGTAAACGAGCCAGCTTAAAGCAACCTGCTGCATCCAGGTGCCGGTTAGAGAAATTATTTGGCCGCTGAAGAAAAGTTTATAGTTCCTGTATCTTAATGCTCTTAGTAATTGATTTAATTTCATAATTTAATTTTGCTTCAACAGGAAATAAAAACTTTTTCAAAGCAAAATTTGTTTTTCAAAACACAATTTTTTTTAGTTGATAATTTCTTTTTTTACAATCCAAACGGAAAAACAAAATAAACTCTTGGCTCAATTCTTTTCTGAGGTTCATAACCTACTATATTATCATCTTTATCACGTAATGGTGTAAAGGTCCAGTTATAAACAAGAGAAACAACCATAAAAGGATAAGGTTTATATCCAACTTCAGTAAAAAGATATGAACGTTCATCAAGTGTAAATAAATCTTTTTCACTTCTAATATTGATTTTATCATAGCCTGCCCTTAAAACAAATGGAGCTTCTTCAGGAGCAATTTCAGTACCTAGATGAAGGATACCACTGTTGGGAGTTTTATCCAATCTCTGATAACTTCCAATAATATTTAATAAACCTAATGCATTAATTCCCAGTTCACCGTACCACCCATCATCATTATTCTTCAAACCAGAAAGGATTCTTGCTTTACTAATAAAACTGCCATCGGGTTTATTCTGAAATCTTTCAATCTCATAAAATGAATTAAAATATGAAGGAATGTATTCATCGCCGTTAAATCTTCGTTCAAGTTTTGCAGTTACCTGCACAAGCCCAAGCGGATTTAGCTGTGCAATTACTCCTGTTGCTGATCCGCTTCCAAAATCAATTATATGAGTAAAGTCATAATACAATGTAACATCTGCAAAACTACCTGAAATAACCGGCAAGCCGATATCAAAACCGACAATACTAATTGTTCCCTTATCTGTAATTGTTTCAAACTTATTTGTTGTGGGATTTAAAAAGCCTTCTGTTATTCCGGCGTTTTCATCAAAGTCTCCTGCGTATGTTGCACCAACTTCAAGGTTACCGATAATCGGAATACTGCCAAGAGTTGTATAATGTAAAGGTCTTACATAACCTCTTAAACCTGCAACTCCGGCTTCAGCAAAACGGCTATAAATAGATTCAAAACCAAAATCACCAAAGTCTATGTCGAAGACCAAACCAACTTTCCTGTTATCGAATGAGGGACTATTATTGTAGAGATACATTATACTTCCATGACCAAGAGTGTAATAATCCAAAGCACCAAGTTTTATAAAAACAGGATCATTCTTCAAGCCATACCTAACATATCTTATGATACTCAGGTAATCGGAAAAATCATTAAAAGATTCTTTTCTAATATTTCCCTGGGAATCAAATGTTAAACGTAAATCAAGTCCAACTCCGAAATTTGCAAAAGAAAGTTCGGGGGCGAGAGATATTGTATAGAAAGGCTCGTTGTCAATCCATGTAATTCCTGCGCCACCGGTAAATTGTCCTTGCCCTGGTCTTGGGTATTGCTGAAATTGTGAAAATGAAACCGAAGAAATAAATAATATTAGAACTAGAGTATAGGTTGTTTTCATTTAGCTATCCTGATTTTTTTACTTATATGAAAATATAAAAAAGAAATGCTTAATTGAAACTATCTGACTATTGCAAGCTTTTGTGTTACATCCTGTTTCTTTCCATTTTTATTTATAATAATTTTATAAAAGTAAACCCCATTTGCCAGCAGATTTTTATCATCATCTTCCCCATTCCAGAAAATAATATTAAAATTATAATTTAATTCAGAAGATGATTTTATTAATTCTTTTATTAATCTGCCGGCAACAGTATATATTTTTATTTTAAGCTCATCGGGTATTTGGGTAAGCTTAAAAGTAAAAAAAGTTTCACCGGCGGAAGGATTGGGGTAATTATAAACATCAAGAATCTGAGTTTGATCGCTGACAACAAATCTTCTTTCAATACCGGATGAATCTGCAATTACACCAGTAGAATTTCTGGCAATTATTTTAAGTGAATAATTTCCCGAGGAAAAATCCGGCTTATATGTTACAATCATTTTGGGATTTGAAGAATTAAGCTGAAAAGTTATTGCCGGGTTATTTATGTAATAAACAGGTTCATCATTAAGAGAAATTGAAATTGCCGATGTATCATTATAAGGAAGAAGAGATGAATCAAACAATTCAATTTTTATTTCAGGTGTTGATGAAACAAAATCTCCATCAAGTATATCGTTTCCATCAAAAGTAATATTAACAACCGGGACTGAAGTATCTGCTTTAACAAAAAAAGGAACTTGAATAAAATTATTGTCCTCAAAGATTTCTGGAATTTTATTTTCGTGGTCAATAGTAATGATAAAATTATTATTTCCTAAATAACCGGAAGTATTTAATTGAACAGAAAAAGATTTTTTATTTAAGGAATCAATTTTATCAACAAGAAAATCTTTAACAACATCTCTTTCATTATTTGGTTTCTGAACCTCAACCAGAATTTTAAAACTATCCGAAGGTGTTTCACTTGCATTATAAACATCAAAATTCAGAACGATATTATCACCAATCATAAGTGAATCTGAACTGAGCTTAACTGCCTGGTAATTAATTGCCAGTTCCGGCGGGATTATATAATTGGCAGCCAAAGATAAAATTGATGGAGACTCAAGAAAATTATTTGCATTCAGCTTTGCAAGAATTTTTATTGAAGGATAAACTGAAGCATCAATATTATTTAAAGATGAAATATTATTTGAAAAAATAAAGTGCTTAAAGTGTCCGCAGTTCCATTTGATTTAATTCCAATCGGTAAATATTCAATTGTAGAACCTTGAGGAAGTGAATCATTTTTTACAATGCTTAACCATTTATTAGATTTATGAATTTCAGGGAATAATACAAAACCGTTACTATTATTTACAGTATCTGATTTTGATGTCTGAGCAAAACCTGCCCCATCTTTTTTAAAAGTTTCAGGAACAGTTCCAGGCGCTGCGCCTTTCATCCCTATTATACACCATGAATCAATGTACCTAACACTATCTATATATAAACTTCCGAAATTTTCGATTGCTCTTCTTACAGGTGTACCTCCGCTAAAACCGAGTACGGATTGTGCACCATCATCGCAAATAGCCATTGCTAAAATTATTCCCTGAGGCAAAGAATTTAAATATGCAATCATTGAATCAGCAGCGTTAGGATTTTCATAAATAAAGAAATGGAAATTTTTTGGCTTAAGTGTAATTGAATCTATCTCCGCAGTACCAATTCCCCAGAAGTAAGTGTTTGTTAAATACTCCTGGTGATTATAAGTAAAAGAAGCGTAAGCGCCCGCGTTTGCCCCGGCTGAAGAAATTTCCAGAAGGTTTTCATTTGTTGTTAGTTTCCACGATTTAGTCGTTGAATCAAAATCAGTATTAAAATAATTCAAGTCATTATTATTGAAGGATTCATCAATGAACCATTGATAACCCGGAATAGTATTTTGAAATGAATATACATCAGACCATTCCTGGTCAGGAGTATTAATTTTAAATTTCCACCAGTATCTTCTATCAGGCACGAGATTATTATTATCGAAAACTGTATAAACACTATCCATCTGTTTTACATTTTCAATTGAATTAACAAAACCAGGATTATCAGCTAAAGACATTTTTATTTCATTAGAATTATCATTTAAAGCTAATGTCGGATTTAGAGCTTTGAATTTATTTCGAAAAGTGTTATAAAATTTTTCAACTTCAATTGGTCTTACAGAGGTTGAAAAAACATTAAAAGTGAAAACCGCTGAGTTATCAGTTTCATAAATTTCGTCTATTGAATTTTGCGAATCTAATTCAACTTCAACTCTATGCTGCCCGACTTTTCCATTAACTGGAATCTTAACAGTTAATGTATCCTTAAATAAAGGGACAGGAATTCTTAATTCTGTATGCAAAGTAATTTCATCGAACCATCTTGAGGTAATGGAAATAGTAATTGAATCGCCTAAAACTCTTCCGGTATTTAAAACTTCAATTCTCAGAGTTACGCTGTCGGTCTTATCACTAGGATTTTCACCAATAAGATTAAACGAGTTACTATTGATACTAAAGTTTGGTTTTAATGGAGTTCTTAAAAGCGATTGCAGGATCGCCAAATAATAAATTACAATAATTAAAAACTCTGTTTACATCCGTAAAACCGCTTTCATTAAAAAGCTTCATCTTAGCAAGAAGATGAGCTTCACCGACTGATGAAGCCGAATCAACTAAAAGCTGACTGTAAAAAAGATTTGGAAACCGGAGAGAAGTTGATAAATATCCCCAGCTCGTATTTCCAAGATAATTTATCGCCTGACCATCAGGATTATTAAGGAGAAACAATTCACCAAAAGCATCTATATCGGGTTCCGCAAATTTGCCGGTTGAGCAGCCGAAATCTGTAATAAGAGGATTCCTGTCGGGATAATCATTCTTTAAATCTTCAACCGAGGTTATACCATTATCCCATGTTTGTGTACCACTATGACCAATGTATGAAATAAAAAGCCCGCCATTATCAATAGCTCTATTAACTTCAGATAATGTGTATGGTCCGAAATTAGTTGGAGGATCAATCGTTTTATAAAAATGAATTCCGGAACCTCCAACCGGTGCAGGTTTAACTAAATTATTTAATAGGACATCATTTGCATTTTTGATTTGTGAAAGCTGACCCGGATTATTAATATCTCCCCCGCTGAAAAACAAATAATTTTTGTTCCAGGAATCAAACTGCCTGCTGATATATGATTGATGTTTTTGTAAATAATAATTTACATCTTCATTTTTCGAAGCAGGTATTCTTCCAACAAACATTTGAGGAATGTTTACATTAACAGTATCCCACATTACAAACCAGGTATCACTTACAGGATTTCCAAACGATGGAATAATATTTTTTCTAAATGGTCCCGATGGAGGAATTATAACTTTCTTATAGTCATAATCCGCATCACCAATTAAATTAAGGAAAGATGGTTTTGGAGACTGCCAGTACTGGTTTGTTGCGAAAAGAAAACTTCTCACTGCTTCAGCGTTATCAAGCCCGAATGAAAATTCATCGTAGATATCATTTATAAAAACTGTTTCCACTTTAAAATGATAATTTGTCTCGATAAAATTTTTATACTGATTTACCGATTGCGCCAGTTCCAAGTTTGATATAATTATATAATCAGCAATTCTTGAAGTGTTCCTGAGATTAATAAATTGTTTCTTAACGACAAAGCGTGGAATTTTCTTCTGCTCATCTTTAATTATTAAATATTTATCTCCTCCTGAAACTGTGTCAGTAAAGTTTAAAGTCCCGAAAGAAAAATTAAATGAAGTTATTCTTTTTAGTTGCGGTTTAATTTTATAAATAAATAAATTGTTTGTACCAGAAATATTTGTTGCCGTTATAACTCTTTGCGAAGAAACCACTGAATCAGGAATTGTAATTAAAAGAGAGTCATTAATTGCCTTATTGAATCTGAAATAATTAATATCAACCCAATCTATTAAAGATTGCTGAAACCCCGCAGCAGTAGGCAAACCAAAAACTTTATAATCATTTCCTGTCTGGCTTAGGACATTGGAACTAAAATCTGAGTTCAGGTTTACAGTTTCTTTAAAATTGTAAAGGATTGTAGTTCCCGGTACAGGAGAATTTAAACTTGCACCATTGGAATGTGCATTTGAAGAAATATCTGCAGCGTTACTTATTAATCTCGCAGTTGTACTAACGATAGTATTTGGAATAAAATCAGGTGCGTCAAAATTAAAAGATACCGACCCGTTGTTTCCGATTACATACCAGGTCCACACTTTATTTTCCTGCCATTCTGGGAACTGAACTCTTGGGATTACACTGTCATAATACCACAACCGTAAATCCTTTTCGAGATGAAGTTTTACAAGATTCGTTTGGATTGAATCAGTCAAACCCCCAACGAAAGTATTAATTGAGTCAGTCCTTAAACCATTTTCATCGCCCCAGGTAAGCCATACAAAGTTTGTATCATTATACCTATCGAAATAGTTTTTGTAATCTTCTCCTAATGCTACAATTTCTTTGTAAGCTTTAGAACCATAATTTTTTTCACCATAGAATTCTATATAATCCCCAGGGTTAAATGTTCCATCATTTTCACCGGACATATATATGGGGATTTGTTTACCCTCAAAAAATATTTTGAATGTTAGTGGATTGATTGAAGAAGGATCAACTCCATAATTTTGAAAATCATTATAGGTAATTTTATAAATGCCATCGTCAGCCACAGCAAGTTTAATGTATTCATTATTATAATTAATCCAGTTACCGGTGGTATCCGGAATAGGAGTTTGGTATGAACGGAATTGATAAGCAGATTCATAATTTAAAATTACTTTGCTTAAAGATTTATCAAATACAGATTCTTCTTCATTATTTTTTTTGAATGTTTTAACCCCGGAAAAATTTAACTTTAATTCTGCTTCATTAATTTGCGTCAACTCTTTCTTTTTCCAGTTAAAATGATGGGTATTTATTTTTATGACTGCGCAATAATACTCTCTTATCCAAGTGTAATTTATTACTTCAAAGTCATTTAAAGGGTAAATTTCCCCGGTAAAATATTTAGGATCGGGTTCTGCATTTTTATAAATAATATTATTTCCATTCAGTTCAACTTCAGGATTAATTTTAATATTCACACCGGGAATTACAGTTTCAATTTTATTTGTTAACTCAATATTTACTTTTGCTTCCGGTGGTATAGCTACAAAAATAGTTTTTGATGGCAGAACAGGTTCACCCGGATTTCCTTCATTTATTGCATTTTTAAATTCAAGAATTTCCTTTCCATTTTCTTTATTAATTACATAGTGCTCAGGAATAAATTTCAGGCTTAAATCAATGCCATCGGTTCTGTTATTAATAAGAGAAGTTTTTACCTGTGAGAGACATTCAGAGGAAGCAGTTAAAATTAAAATTATAAGAGAACAGTAAAATATTTTCATCAACATTAGTTATACTTTTGTCAAATATATCTTTACTTAATTGTCTTTTCAAGACTTAATAGAGTTCACTTCTTTTATTTTTTAATTTTATTTTTAATCCCATATAAATAAAGTAAGGAATTCCAATCAGATATCTTTTCAATAACCTCTTCGGTTCGGTTATTAACCTAAACACCCATTCAATTCCAAGCTTCTGGAAAAATAATGGTGCTCTTTTTATCGTTCCAAAATAAAACTCAAATAAATTACCAACACAAATAATAATTTTGTTACCTTGAGTTTTATTTAATTCATAAGCAAAATATTCCTGTTTCGGAATTCCCATTCCAATTAAATAAACCTTGCTGTTAAACCTGTTAATGATTGAAATTATATCGCTTGTTTCTTCCTCACTGAAAAACCCACCATGATATCCGGCTAAATTTATTTTTCTGTTTATGCATTCTTCTTTGATAAAGCTTTCAGAAAAATTACCACTTATGATACATATAGGAATATTCTTTTTTATTAATTCATTAATAATCTTGGTATTAAATCCGGTTGCGTTTATCCTTTTGATTTTATTTTTACCTAAAAACTTTAAAAGGAAAAAAACACCGGTGTCTGCCTGGTAAACTTCAAATTCTTTATCAATTAGATTTCTAAATTTTTCATTCCTGAAATAGATATTAACGCTGTTCTGGTTAAAATATGTTAGTAATAAATTTTTCTCTTCTTCGATAGAATTAATAACTTTATTGAGGATTTCATCTTCATATAGAAGAAGATTTTTAATTATCATTTATTTCTATTAAAGAATTATAAATATCTTCGAGCCGGCTGAAGTATTTTTCAGAGCTGCATTTCTCATTAACTTTTTTATAAAGATTATTTGCCAGGTTTATAGAAGTTTCTTTGTTATCAAGCAAAAAAAGAATTTTATCTGCAAGCTCATTTTCATTTTCCGGGTCAACGAGTAAACCATTAATTCCATCATCAATGAATTCAGCAATGCCTCCGGTATTACCTCCAATAAAAGGTCGCTTATTTGTTCCCGCTTCAATCATAACAAAAGGAAAAGGATCAATTCTGGAGGGAAGAATTACAAGATCGGATACCTGGTAAAATTTAAAATATTCTTTTCGTCGGGGGAATAACAATGACAGGGATTTTTAATTTGTTTCGGATTTTATTGAACTCCTCTGCATCAATATTTCCACATATAATAAGAATTGTATTTTCATTCTTTGCATAAACTTTTTTATAAGCCTCAATTAATTTATCATATCCTTTCTTGTAACTTATTTTCCCGATAAATAAGATAATTTTTTGATCTTCCTTGATACTTAAAAATCGTCTTAGTTCTTTTTTTTCATTTTCAGAAATGGTTGTGAATTGTTCAGCAGGAAGATACATTTTATATATTCTATCTTCAGGAATGTTAAAATTATTTATCAGCATATTTTTTATATAATCAACTTCACAAATAATTTTATCAGACTTAAAACTCATTCCTTTATAACCTTCTACAAAACTTAAAGCAGAGGTTACAGTTTTAATATTTAATTCGCCCGCTATTTTACTTGAAATTAATTCTGGAAAACGATGATATGTATGGATAATCCCGATATCATTTTCTTTACAGAATTTTTTAATGGAGTTTTTAAATTTGTTGTAAAATAAAATATTCTTTAACCCTCTTGAAAAAGGTCTAATTGAAATATTAATATTTTTGAGCTTTTCCAGTCTATCGAGTGAATCCCCGCCATTTGTTATAAAATATATTTCGTATTCGGGATTATTATCAAAATATGATAGCGTAAGAAAAACAAGTTTGCTTACACCGCAGCTGTAATTAAAATCAGGTGATATATGAAGAATATTTTTCAGGAAATCAAACCATTGTAAATTTTTTCAAAAGTATTTCTAAATTTTTCTGGATTATATTTCATCTTTATCGCCTTCTGTCCATTTTCACCAAGTTCCTTTATTAAAGCTCTGTTAGTAATTAGAGCCAATAACTTCTCCCTCGCTTCTTTTAGATCTCCGGGTTTATAAATTACTCCACAATAATTTATTTCAAGTATTTCTTTAAACCTCCAACGTCAGGTGCAACGATAGGAACTTTATGTGCCATAGCTTCCCACATTGTTAAAGGCATTCCTTCCCAGTCTGATGTAAAAACAATAATATCAAAGAAGTTATAATAAGAAGTTGTGTTTGGAACATAATCAAGAATAAAAACTTTAGAATCAATACCCAGCAATTTACTTTCCTGGATAAGTTCCTTTTTAAGATCTCCATCTCCCAATATAAACAAAACCAAATCACTTCTGTCTTCGGATAATTTCTTAAACAATTTCAACATCCTGTCAATTCTCTTTTGTCTTTCCAATCGTGCAATTACAACTATACTTAATTTATTTTGTTTTTTTTCAATAAAGAAATCAGATAAATTTTTATCGGGATTATAATTTTCATTCCGAAAATTATAACCGTTATAGTAAACAAATATTTCAGGGAATAATTTTGTTCCTCTCAAAAGTAATTCTTTACTTTTTTTTGAAGGGACAAGAACTATATCCACAGCTTTGAAGAGATTTATTATAAAATGAATTGAGCCATAAATAAATTTTTCAAGCAATCCGTAATAAACATTTTCAAATATGAAAAGCCCGTGGTAGTTGAAAATAAATTTCTTTCGCAGGCAAAAGATTCAGCAATCCTGCTATTGAATAAGGTTTAACAAGATGTGTATGAATAATAGAAATTTCATTTTGTTTTATGAATCTATAAATATCTAAGAACGCTCTGATTGAGATTTTCTTTTTTAATGATTTGCATACAAAAAACTTTATCCCCATTTCAGAAAGTTCATTTTCTATTTTTTCACCTCCCTGGAAAATCAGGAAGTGTTTGAACTTTTCCTTGTCTGTATAACGGAAAATCATTTTGAGGTGAGAATAAACCCCATCTGCTTTTCCCGTAATATGATTAGCGATATGACAGATATTAATCATAAAACAGATTTATAAAGTGAGATGTATCGTTCACTTATTTTTTCCCAATTCAACTTTTCATAAATCTTTGAAGTGTTAAGAGAAATTTTGTCCAAATCAAATTTGTTTTCAAAAATATTTTTTAACTGTAAAGAAATATTTTCTTTTTGGTTAAGCACAAATCCATTTACATTATTATCAATTAATTCTTTAATGCCCGTATTTTCAGAAATAATCGGAATCACTCCCATCGCCATACATTCTGCTGTAAAGATAGAAAAAGAATCAAACTCGTTTGATTTAATTACAAAATGTTTATCGGATAAAAATTCACACAATGAATCCTCGCTCATTCGATCAATGAAATTCAATTCAATATTTTTGTTTGTGGTTTCTATTTTTTCTTTTTGAGCAATTACAAACAATTTAATCTTAGTATTTTCCGTGTTTTGTAAAAATGATAAAATCTCGGTTAACCCTTTACTGAATGAATTATAATAAACAATATTATAGCTTTTCTGCTCACCTTTACTCCTTTCCAGAAACATAGTTAATTTTTTTTTATTAAATATTTCACCTATTCCATTCGGGATTATAATTGATTTAATTGCAGGAAATTTATAATGCTGATTGAATTGTTCCGATAAAAGTTTTGAAGGAAAAATTAATAAATGAGATTTTTTTAAAGATATTTTTTCAAGCCACAAGTCAAGAAAAGATCTTTTTAATTTCGTATCGAAAACTTCATTCTTATTCAATCCGTGAAAAGAGGAAATAAATTTCGCTTTAAGAAATGGCTTTAATAAAAAAACCAGCAAACAAAATCTCTGACTGTTTACAAAATGAATTACATCAAATTGTTCTTTAAGAAGTTTTATGATTAATGGAAAAGCCCCAAATCGCAGTACACCATCATTTATCTTTTTCCCGGATATTTTATTAATTAAAGAATAATCGCTGTACCCGCTGAAGAAATATTCAATGAAAGTTACATCAATATTTTTTTTCTTAAGCTGTAAATAAAGTTCTCTTGCAACTCTTTCGGGACCTGTAAGAATATCACCTTCTCCATATCTCCCGACTAAAGCAATTTTCATGAAAGATTAAAATTAATTCGAATTGAAATAAGATAAACAATTTTATGGATATAATTGATTTATCTTTTAATCAGCCAGCGCTCAGGATCCTGGTTTTTCCTTGAATTCCAGATTTCAAAATGAAGAATATTTCCCTCAATACTTTCACCCACCCTGGCTAATAAACTTCCAGCTCTTACTTTGTCGCCTTCATTAATATAAATTTCAGAAAGATGACTGTAAACAGTCCGGTAATCTCCTTTATGAGTAACAATTATTACACTGCCATAACCGGGGATGTAATCAATAACCGAAACAACACCTCCTGCCACACATTTAACACCTAAGTCCCCTGAAGTTTTAATATCAATTCCATAATTCAAAGTAATAGTATTTAATTTCAGATTTTTGTTTTCGCCGAATTTTCTAATAATTTTTCCCGATGTTACAGGCCAGCTTAACTGTCCTTTTAAAGTAGAGAAAGATTCAAACCCGGATGTTGACAAATCTATATCGTAAGAGGTAACAGGATTTTCGTCCGTTAATTGTTTTTCATTTTTTTTATTAAGGCTTGCCAATCTTTTTTCTTCATTTTTTCTTTCTGCCTCTTCAACAAGTTTTGCAATTAAATTTTTTATTTGATCTTCCGAGTTTTTTTTGGAAGTAAGTTCCTTCTTTAATTCGGCTTTATTATTCCGGATTGATTTAAGAATTTTCTGCTTTTCATTGAGCTTTACTTTTAAACCGGATTCTTCCTTCTCCTTTTCATTAGCAAGAAGTTTCTTTTCATTCTTCTCTTTTTCAAGCTGCTTCTCTAAAACAAAAAGTTCATCCTTTGCTTTTTCAAAATTTTTTAAATCATTTTCTCTCTTCTCAGAAAAACGCTGCAGATATTTTATTCTTAATGCAGCTTGTTCAAATGATTCCGCATCGAATACAGCAGCCATTTCATCCATCTTTCCATACTTATAAACTGCAACAACATATTTTGCATAATTTTTCTGAAGAAGGTCTATCTGCAATTCAATTTCATTAACTTTCTTCTGATTTAGATTTATTTCCTCGTTTTTTTTCTTTTCATCATTTCTCAGGTTGGAAATAATTTTATTTAAGAGATAACTCTGCTTGTTATAATTATCAACCGCTGCAAAAGATTCTTTTTCTTTTTTAGTCTGCAGGTTTAATTCATTTTCGAGTTTGGAAATTTCACTCTTCAGGTTTTGAAGCTCTGTTTTCTTTTTATTTATATCTTCCTGCTGAAAAGAGCTGAGGGTAAAAAGGAGAAAAAAAAGTATGTAAAGAAAATTTCTTACCATTTTATGATTGTTGCATCATCCGGGACTTTGAAATTAATTACAATATTATTTTTGTTTACAGCTATATTTTTATATTCAATGTCTATCCGCTGGTTTTCGGCTTTATTCTGAATTTCAATTTTATATGGTACGGCAACGTTTTCAAAAAAATCAAACTTCGAATATGTTCCCTCTAACTGCTCATAACCGTTTTCATCAAATACAAAATAATCAGTAATACCAAGCTCCCTTATATCAACACGGTAAATTGTTTTACGGTTAGTCTGCGGTTCAATATATGTTAAAACATATTTATCATAATCAATGTTGTATTCTTTCGGGGTCTGGTAAAGATTTTTTGTAAGATTAACAGAGCCAATAAAAGCATCCATTAATTCATTGAAAGATAAATTTATTTTAAATATCTCCTGAAGAATGTTACTGTTAACTTCACCTTTGTACGCTGTATTTTGAAGAGCGTCGTAAAAAATAAAATTTTTATCCGTAACAACTGCCTGAGCAAGCTCAATTCCAAATGGACCTAATATGGTTAAATAAATTGAATCGGGTTTCTGCAGCACAACTCTGAATGAAGCGCTCTGGTTCATCCCGCTTGCTTTAACATTAATCGTCCCGTTTCCTTCAAAGTTTCTGATCCTTCTCCTGTTAACTTCAAGCTTATTTATTAATCTTTCTGAAGGAAGAATTTCAACATCATCGGTTGGTTTTGAAGGAACACATCCGGGAAAGATTAAAAAAATATTCAGCAATACTATTAAATAGAAAAGAACTCTTTTCAAATTTCACCTTTATCAATTTTATTCTTAATTAAATTATTTGACGTATCAAGCTTATAAGCTTTCTGCCAGAATTCCAGTGCAAGATTTTTCTTACCCATTTTAAAAAGAATATCACCCAGGTGATCAAGCATCACAGATCTGTCACCTGCAACTTCAAGCGCTTTTTCAAGATATTCTTTAGCTTTTACATAATCTCCAATTTTATAATAAACCCATCCAATAGTATCAAGGAAAGAAGAATTGAGCGGTTCTTTTTCAACTGCTTTTTTTGCCATTGCAAGTGCTTCATCCAGTCTTATTCCTCTTTCAGATAAAGAATATGCATAGTTATTGTTTACTGTTGCATTTGAGGAATCAATCTGAATTGCTCTTTCATAAGTGCTGTCACACTCATCCCATTTTTCAAGTGAATCGTAAATCAATCCTAAAGTTCCAAGAATATTTACATCATCAGGTTTAATAGCCAGTGCTTTTTTAAGATAACGAACTGCTTCATCAGGTTCTTTCAACTGACTCAATGTAAATCCATACGCAGATAAAGCTGTTAAATCAGTGGGGTTTAATTCAGTTGCGGTTTTAAGATATTCTTTTGCTTCACTATGATTATTAGATTGCGCAAGTGATAATCCTAAAATTAAATTAACAACAAAATCTTTTGGATATAATTGAAAAGCCTGTTTCATTAATTTAGTTGCTTCTTCATAACGCTGATTATCAAAAAATAATCCGCCTAAAGAACTCCATGCCTGTGGATTCCATGGTGCTAGCTCGGAAACAAATTTAAAATTTTTATTTGCAGAAGAATCATCTCCTTCAATTAATGAAATTGCACCGAGATATAATTTAATCTGCCAGTCAGCCGTATCCTTATCAATCCTTTCAAAAAATTGTTCGGAAGGTTTAAGTGCGGAAGTATCTTTGAATGACTGTGCAAAAAAAGAAGCACCAACTTTTATTTTTGAATCTAAAGAAATATCCGGCTGCTCAAGAATATAATTATATTCCTCAGATGCTGCTTTCCAATTCCCCTGAAGAATTAAAATCTGCCCTTTCCTTTCTCTTGCATCCAGATCATCAGGAGTAAATTCAATAATCTCATTTAAAATTTTTATTGCCTCATCATACTTATTTTCTCTTGTATAAATTTCACTCAAAAGTTTCTGAACAGCAGTGTTTGAAGGATCAATGGTTAATAACTCTTCAATCGCCTCTGAAGCTTCATCCAGATTGCCAAGATTTTCCTGCAGCTCAGCAACACGAATTAATACACTCCACTCAGGTCCTATTATATCAGTAAGCTTGTTGTAAATTTCAATTGCCTTAAGGGGTTTAGAACTTTCATAAATTCTCGCAAGCTTGTAATAAGCATTAACCTGCGAAGGATCCAGTTCAATTACCTTTTCAAGTTCCGTTGCTGAAGAATCAAACTGATGTGCAGTGTAAAAAATATCTGCAAGCAGATCATAATACTCAACCTTTTCCGGAGAAAGTTCAATTGCTCTTTTTGCATTTTGTATTGCAAGAGGAATTTTGTTTATCATACTATAGTTTTTTGCAAGAGCGTAAAAAACACCCGAAGAAGAATCCAGTTTTAAAGCATCCTGAAATTCCAAAATTGCAGAAGCATAATCCCCTTTTGTCTCGAGAATCGAACCATCAATAAAATGCTGGAGGGCTTTTTCCTTATCCGTTAAAGGTCTCTCTTCCTGTTCTGAAGTCTGAGTTTGTTCTTTCATAATCTCTTTTTGTGATGAACAACCGGTAAAGAGAATTATAGTTGATATAAAAACTAAAAATTTTATCATGGGTTTGGAAAAAATATTATTCACTACAGATATTAACAAGGTAAATGGTTTTATGTTCACGAATATTGTAGAAACTAAGAACAACAATTGAGCTAATATTGATTGCAAATATAGTAAAGTATATCTTTGTATAAACTGATATTAGTATGGAAATATTCGATCTTGCAATTGCTTTTGTTTGGGAATATGATGATGACTTCGTAAATCTTATTGAACAGATTTTACAGGAAGAAGGTTTATCTACTTTTCTTATTAAAGAGCATAACATAAACGAAGTTACAGGGAAAGTCCGGGATAAGAAGATTTCTTTCAGATTTTATTTAGACCGCGCCTCAGATGTTAATCCGGTATTTGAAGAGCTTGCGAAAATTCTTTCCAGGCGAAAGACGATAATCATCAATCCCTATAAAAAAGTTCAGCATGCAATTGATAAAGCAAGTATGCATCTTGAATTTATTGAAGCAGGAATAAATGTTCCCTACTCTATTATTATTCCTCCCCACAGTGAACTCGAAGAGATTAAATTAACAATTGAAGATCTTTCAATACTTGGCAGACCTTTTATTATAAAACCCTGCAATACTACCGGCGGTGGAATGGGCGTTGTAACAGGTGCAGAAACTCTTGGTGAAATTTTCCACGAAAGGGTTACTAATTCAAATGATAAATATCTTATACAGGAAAAAATTTATCCTACAAAACTCGATGGGAGAAGAGCATGGTTCAGATGCTTTTGGGCATTTGGTAAACCTGTTGCTGTATGGTGGGATGATCTTACTCACTTATATGAAGAATTGACTGAAGAAGAAATTTCTAAATATGGATTGAAAAGGCTTCTTCAAAAAACCAGGGTAATTGCTAAAATTACAGAGCTTGATTTTTTTTCAACTGAGATTGTGCTTACAGATAAAAATTTCTTTGTAGTTATAGATTATGTTAACGACCAGTGCGATATGAGAATTAAATCTAAACATTTTGATGGTGTGCCAGATAATGCTGTAAACCAGATAATTAACAATCTTAAAAATTATATAATTAGGACAAAAAAATTTGAATCAATCAGTTAATAAATGAAAAGAGGTAACCCCGTATTCTACATTTCAATCTTCATAGCAATATTAATTATAGGTTTCTTTGTATATCAGTATTTAATTAAAATTTATGAAGCTACATTAAAAGTTGAACCTCAAAATCTTTTCGCAGACAATCAATCAGTAGTAACAATTTCAGTTATACCGGTAAATTCATTTGGATGGAAAGCATTATTCAGAAGTTCACCAGCGGATTTTGAAATTACTGAAGGAAGAAAATTAGTTGAGGTGAAATTCCTCGATAAAGAAAATGGCAAGCTAATATTAAAAGCAAAATCAGAAACTGGAAAAGTTGTGGTAAGAATCAAATCAAAATACTCTTTGCTTCCTATGGAAGTTGAAATCATAATTCTTCAAAACTTAACGTAATTAGAGCGATCAGATTAGTTGCACTACAATAAAGTGAGAACTACTTAACAGTATCATTCCTTTGATTGCCTGAAACATTAGTAAACAAGTCCATTTTTTCTATATTAGGTTCATTAATGGAGGTAGTAACTATATTATTCCATCCTTGACTAAAGGATATGGAATAGAATAAAGCTATTAAGAAAATTATTTTTTTCATTTTTATAACCCATATTATTTTAATAAAACTGATTTAACTGTATGCTGATACTCACCAGCTTTCATCTGGATAAAGTAAACTCCTCCGGGAAGAAGATTTCCTCTATCGTCTTTCCCATTCCATTGAATTGTTTGATCGCCGGAGGGAAGTTTTTTTTCTAACAGTGTTGTTATTTCTTTCCCTAAAATGTTATAAACTTTTATTGAAACGTTTTCTGATTTATTTAAGCTGAACTTTATGTTTGTTTCGGGATTAAAAGGATTAGGATAATTTTGATACAGTTTTATCTTCTTTGGAATTTCATCATCATTAACATTTGTCGTACTATCGGGTTTATATATTTTTGTTACATACCTGGTGTAATAAAAATTTTGCGCTATAACAGTATGATACATTGAAATTAGAATTTCATTCTCTTTGGTATTCTGCAGATCACACATTGTTGCACCAGTATAACGCTGAAATTCATCTTCTGAATTCAACTCATTTTTCTTTATATAATAAACCTCATAAGAATGATAATTTTCATTTCCAATGAATTTCAGTATCAAAAAATTTTCATCAATACAAACAGCAACTTCGTCAATTCCATCATTATCAATATCAACTGCCTGCATTGTACCTGCATAAAATGAAAATACTCCTACAAGGTCTACCTTACCAACAGCCTGATAACTATTATCACCATTTGTTTCAAAAATTGTTAATCTCGTTGTCCCAATTCCATTATAATATGCATCTGCTAAGACCCAAAATTCAGGTTTTCCATTTTTGTCTATATCATTTGTCCAGGTATGTATATACGCATTATTGCTTTCAACACTTCCCTGCCAGACATTTGTGTATTTGTTATCCCCTTCATTCTCAATTACAAATACATTACCTCTTCCGGTACTGAATACTATATCAGTTTTCCCGTCAAGATCGAAATCACCTATTGAATAACCACCTTCATCATTAGGAGGTGGTTCATTTACATCAAAACGATATACTGAATCAAAATTATTTATTACTGGATTATACTCAAGAATATAAAAATAGGGTGATCCCCACCTGTCAAATAATAAATCAGTATAATCATCACCATCATAATTACCCAATGTTGGGTCATCAAGCTGAGCACCCGTACCATATGTATAAATGAAATTTAATTGAGTTGCCAGGGAAGTATCAGTTCCTTTGGAAAAGAATCTCTGTTGATTACCTATAGTGTCAAACAGAGGTGGTAAGTTTAACATAACTTCTTCTTTTCCATCTTTGTCAACATCATAAATATTCCGGGCCATATACACAGAATCATATTGATATATAAAATCAAAATTTCCTTCATCATTTATTTCATATACAGATATAGGTTCAAAATTGGTTTGAAAGAATTTTCTTGTTCCATATAGCTCCGGTTTCCCATTTTTATTTACATCGCCAATTCTTAAGCAATCGAAATCCCAATTATGAATTGGTACTTCTTGCCAAAAGCTGTATTTCTGATAATAAAGAGTTGTATCAATCGTTCTTAGGTCTATTATTGTACTGTCATAAGTTGGGGAGTAATTTAGGTTATCGGTAACCGGTGCTCGGTAATCTCCAATGTTTTTATACAGCACTTTAACATTAGGATATTCTACCTTAAGTATATCTTTTTCAATTTCGGTTACTTTTATATCAGTTCTGGTTTTTAGCTGCTGAATTTTTTCTTCTCTGCTTTGCTGTGCGAAAGAAAAACAACAAACAACAAATAGACAACAAACAAATATTTTCTTCATTTCACTATCTCAAAATATTTAGGGAAAGAAATAATTTTATTTTTTTTTAAAAGCTATGTAAAACCTGTTGTGTATTCCCCGATGGTTGTTTTTATTAAGTTTATGGAGATTATAGGGGGGGGTAAACAAAGATATACTGAACCTATTTCTAAGATAGGATTAATGGGAAGGTAATTGCCCCATTCCCTGGCATATAAAAAAACCCCTGACATTTTTTTATCGGCTTATTTAAGCTGATATTAAAGTAGTAAAAGAAAAATCAAAAAGAAAGTGAGGAAAATTTATTCATAAATTTTGTTATACAATGGTATAATTTTTAATTTTGATACAACTATGAAAAAATTTTTTCTGCTTCTTCTAATAATTCCTTATCTGACACTCTTCTCTCAGGGAACTGCAGGTGATAAAGCCAAATATCAATATCGTTATCTAATTGACATGCCCACTGCAGGAATTCTCGACAAAGGTTTTGTCGGTGTAGTTGCCGATATTCTTCCTGCCGGTGTTTTAATTTCAAGAATTGAAGTCGGAGTTTTTGATAATATTAGTTTTGGTATATCATACGGAGGCAGCAATGTTATTGGCGCAGGTAACCCCGATTGGTATCCTCTCCCGGGAATTAATATTAGATTCAGAATTATTGATGAATCAATAGCTCTTCCATCCATCACCATAGGTTTTGATTCACAAGGCAAGGGAGAATATTTTGACAAACAAAAACGTTACGCATTTAAATCTCCGGGGTTCTTTGGCGCAGTAGGCAAGAATTTTGCTTTCCTAGGTTTTATGAGCATTCATGGTTCTGCTAATTATTCACTTGAAGAGAATGATGGAGATAATTTTGTAAACCTTATGGCTGGATTTGAAAAAACTCTTGGACCAAACATCTCTTTGATAATGGATTATGATTTTACTCTAAATGATAATACCACAAAAATTTTTGGAAATGGGAATGGTTATCTAAATGCTGGTTTACGATGGTCATTGGGAGAAGGATTTACTATCGGATTTGATTTGAGGGATCTTCTTAATAATAAAAAATGGAACCCAAGCACTGCCGACCGCGCTTTAAGAATTGAATACATTAAAAGCATCTTCTGATGTGAATCTTATCATAAAACCTTCCACTGAAATTATTTGTCTTATTAAGTGTACAAGTTAGTTTAATTTTATAGACATTTAATTGATTGTGACCTTAAAATTTTCGAACATCGGCAGTATTTTATTCCTTTAATCAGGCTTGGTTTTTGCACATTTTAGATTAATAAATTTTGTTTGAAGATTTTAACGGAGAGAGTTAAAATGAAATACTTGAAAATACTTATCGTTTTTGCAGCTTCACTGTTTTTCTTTAATGGCTGCTATACACAGCTTGTAATGCATCCATCTGATTATAATGGAGAAGATGAACAGGTTTCAGAGGATAATCAATATAATGATGATTACAATGATACAAGCGGATATTATTCTGATGAGAATAACAATTACGAAAATGAAGATAGTGAAACAAATAATTATTACTATGCGCCATACTATCCTTACAGCAGATATTATTGGGGATATTACCCTGGAATTTCAGTAGGATTTAGCTGGGGTTACGGCTATTCTTATTATGATCCTTTCTGCTGGGATGCTTTTTATTATCCTTATCCATGGTGTGGAACTTTTTATAATCCTTACTATTACAGCAGCTTTTATTATCCGGGATATTACTATGGACACAGTTATCCATACTACGGTGGTTATTATTCTTCCGGAAAGATTTATAAAGAAAGGAATAATACAGGGTTCAGGTTAAGAAATAATGATGGGCTAAGATCAAGTTATGTAACGCGAGGCAGTTTAACGGGAAGAAACAATGGATTGGTTAATAAAACACGTTTGAGAGATAATGTAGATCAAAAAACAACTACCAGGACTGGCATTACCAACAGAAATAATGAAACTAAGGGTAAAGAATTAAATAATACTTCAAGAAATAATGTTCGTAATGAAGGAAAGAATACAACTCCTCCTGGAATTATTAAAAGAAATGGAACTATTAAAACAGAGGGTAGAACAAATACAAAAGGAAATACTCCAAAAAAGAATAATGTAAAACAGGAAAGAAAGAATAATACTCCAAAGTATAATACACCTAGAAAAAACAATACTCCGAAAAATTATAACCCTCCAAAAAACAATACTCCAAAGAGCTATAACCCGCCAAGAAATTATTCACCTCCACAAAACAGGAGTGGTAATAACAATGGAAACAGGAGCGGAAATAACAGCGGCAACAGGAGCGGAAATAATACTGGCAAAAGAAAGTAATACAATGAAAAATTTTAAAAAAATATTTCTGATAATCTTTGTTAGTCTGCCTTTTCTTGTAAACGGATGTTATACTGTTCTATGGACACCTGATGAAGATTTTCCGAATCAAAGCAGTTATGAATCCGATGATTCGTATTATGTGGAAGATTATCAATATTATTATGATTATCCATGGTGGCTTTCATTTACACCGCCATCAACTAACAAAACAGATGAAAAAAATTATGAACGAGACAAAGGCACTCAGAATATAAGAAACAATGGCAATGGAAGAAATTCTTCAGATGGACATGAAATAATAAACACTCCACCGCCTACACGAAATATTCTTCCAGACAGCGGGACAAGTAATATCCCGGGTAATAACATTAATAATTCTACTACTGAAACAAAAAGAACTGAAACAACAAATTCTAATAATTCAAATAATACGCAGCGTCAGAATTCAAATAATAATAACACTACCAGGAATAATGACGGTGGCAGAAATAATGGAAGGGGAAGATAAATGTCTAAACCAATCTTCAAAGTATTGTGTATTGCAATTGGTTTAATTCTGATAAATCTTCAGGAATCTAAAGCTCAAAATATTAATGATGCTTTAAGGGTTGCGATTCCGGGGCTGGGATCAAATGCCAGGGCTCTTGGTATGGGAAACAGCTACATTGGGTTGAGTGATGATGCTTCCGCATCTTTTTTTAATCCTGCAGGATTAGGTCTTCTTAAAAGATTGGAATTTTCCGGCGGGATAAGTCATCTTACTTATAACAATGATGCTGAATTCTTTAATAATTCAACATCTTATTCAAACAGTAATACAGCATTTAACAGAATTAGTTTTGCATTTCCTTTTCCCACTTTACGTGGAAGCTTGGTTTTTGGTCTAACCTACCAGACAACAAAAGATTTAACCAGTGCATTAAAGTTTGATGGCTTTAACAACGGCAATACTTCAATGATTCAGGATTTAAATAGTTACTCAAATATTCCTTATGATTTATTTTTAACTGATTCGGCTTTTAATACTCCGTTTTTAGGAAAATTAAATCAGAGCGGATCTATTTTAGCTGACGGGAATTTAAATAACTGGACGTTTTCAGGAGCAATAGAGATTTATAAAAATTTATATATGGGTTTGAATCTTAATATTATCACAGGAAATTATAATTCCGATAATCAGTATTATGAAGATGATACAAAAAATAATTATCAACAGGTTATAGCCGCCGAAGAACCTCAATCGCAGGATTTCCAAACTTTTAATCTGCACAGAGTTTTAAACTGGGATATATCAGGATGGGATGCAAAGTTTGGAATTTTATATCAGCTAAGTAATGAAGCAAGATTCGGTTTCACAATTCAATTTCCTCAAACTTATAACATAAAAGAAGATTTTACAGTTGAAGGTCAAAGTGAATTCAACACTGGTTTTATGCCCCAGTTAAATAAAGGTGATTACAGTGATGCAGTTGAATATGACATAACCACTCCATTTGAAATTGGCGCTGGATTCTCCTACAATTTAGCAGGATTAATTTTTAGCGGCCAGGGAACAATTGTTGATTATTCTCAAATAAAATTTAAAGATGTTTCCGGTTTAGGAACCCACGCTGAGGATGTTAACCGGGATATTAAAGATCAATTAAAATCTGTAATTAATTATAATGTCGGGGTCGAATACAATATTCCCAAAACCGGTTTAAGGATAAGAGGAGGATTTTTTGTACAGCCTTCTGCTTACCAGGATGATCCATCTGAATTTGACAGAAAATATGCTACAGCCGGAATAGGTTTCTTAACCGAAGAAACAGTAGGGATTGATTTTGGTTTTGCGCACGGATGGTGGAAAGATTTTGGAGATAACTACAGTTCTAATGTTTCGAGAACATTTCAGGATATAACAAATAATCAGTTTATATTAACAGGAACTTATCGTTTCTAATACGCTGATATTTGATTGAAAAATTTAAGCACCTTATTTTGTTTAAGGTGCTTTTTTATTTTAAATCGGAGGTATTATAAAAGGAATAATCAGCCGGATAGAGAGTAAGGATTATTATGTTCTTCCTGTTAATGAAGAAAAACATATCAGGTGTAGCCTTCGTGGCAAGTTCAAGAATGATTTCCGTTTAAAAAAGATAAGCTCTATCATTTGGATATTGCTGCTGTTGGTGACGTTGTTAATTTTGAATTCAATGAGGATGGAACGGGTGTAATAAATGAAATTGAAGAGAGGCGGAATTATATTTCACGGAAAGCTCCCCGAATAAAAGGTGCCAGCTATCGCGGTGAAAGGCTTGAACAGATTATTGCCGCCAACATTGACAGGCTTTTTATAATAACAAGCACTCAAAAACCGGATTTTAATAATAAGGTGATTGACCGGTTCATCGTTGCAGGTGAGAGCTCGAATCTTAGTATAATTTTAATAATAAATAAAATTGATCTTGACAAAGAAAATTTTTCTGAAAAATGGAAAGCTCTTTACAGAGATATAGGTTATAAAGTAATTATTACAAGCAAAATTTCGGGTGAAGGAATTGAAGAATTTAAGAATGAAATTATCGGAAATAAAAATATTTTATGGGGGCATTCCGGAGTTGGGAAATCTTCTCTCTTAAATAAAATCTTCCCGGATTTAAAACTCGAAATTGGCGATATAAGTACTTTTACAGGTAAAGGAAAACATAAGACTGTCACATCAAAAATGATAAAGATTGCAGACAATACTTATGTTATTGATACTCCCGGTGTAAGAGAAATTGATCCTTTCGGAATCAGGAAAGAAGACCTCGGGCATCACTTCATTGAGTTCAAACCTTTTTTGAAAAACTGCCGGTTTAGTACCTGCACTCATTTTCACGAACCCGGCTGCGGTGTGATTAAAGCCGCGGGATCGGGTAAGATTTCTAAAGAAAGATATGAGAGTTACCTAAGAATTCTTGAAACTATAGAAGAAGATATAATATATTAAAGTCACGTTCATTCTTTTTTGAAAGAATTGACACAAAAATTATATTTAGACATAAAATTAATTGTTTATAGATGAAAGATATTTTAGAATTAACAAATTCATTTTCTCAATTTTTATCAGATAAAATAGAGAAGAAAGAAAATCTTTCCGGAAAATTGTTAAGCTTTGCCCGGGAAATAAGCTCATTTGATTTTGAAAATAAAATTGATTCCTTACTTAAACTGTCCGAGAATTCATTTTATTTTTCCTCACCGGTTAATCAATTATCGTTTATTGCATTAGACCAGGCATACAACATCACAGAAAACGGACAGGCAAGATTTATCTCAACAGATAAAAAGATTAAAGAAATAAATGATAAATTTATTTCCAATTGGAATGGGCAAAACCTTCCTTTATTTGTTGGAGGGATGAAATTTACTATTGAGCATTCTGATGAAGAATGGAAAGACTTTTCAGATTCAACATGGTTCATCCCCGAAATAATGTTTTGTAAGCTTAAGCAAAAACATTTTTTGATTTACAATTATTTTGCGGAACAGGGATTAAATAAAACCAGATTGGCTGAAAAATTTTCAAAAAAAATTGAATCTTTATTTAACATATCCGGTGAAGAAAAAGAAACTCTGCCAAGAATTACAAATTCTGCCGGTTTATCTCCTAAGGATAAAAAGAAATGGAAACAAATAATTAGCCAGGCGCTTGAAAAAATTGATCAAGATGAAATAAAAAAGATTGTTGTCTCAAGGAAAGTTGAATTAATTCTTTCCATGGAAATTAATCTCACTAAATCATTTAACATTTTAAAAAAAGAATATCCCGACTGTTGTTTATTTGCCTACCATAAAGGAAGTTCTACATTTTTTGGAGCTACTCCTGAAGTGTTAGCAAGGATATCAGGTAAAGCTATGGAAGTAGATGCTATTGCTGGATCAATTAACCGCGGGGCAAACGATGATGAAGATAAAAAGCTTGAGTCTGAGCTCCTGAACAGCAAAAAGAATCTTGATGAGCATCAGTATGTAATTGAACATCTTACCAAAGCTTTAAATAATTTCGGTACTATTAATTTTACCAAACCTCCATCTGTTAAAAGATTAAGAAACATTCAGCATCTTTTTACAAAAATATCTGTTGAGTTAAAAGATACAGCTACAATTATGAGCATTCTGAATGAACTTCACCCTACGCCGGCTGTATGCGGTTTTCCAAAAGATGCATCACTCAATCTTGTTAAAAAAATTGAAAACCAGAAAAGAGGTCTTTATTCAGGAATTATCGGCTGGTTCAATTTAAATAATGAGGGGGAGTTTGCAGTTTCGATAAGATCAGCTTTAACACGCGGGAATAAACTTTGGGCGTTTGCGGGTAATGGAATTGTTGAAGGTTCTGACCCTGATGATGAATTTGAGGAAACTGAAATGAAATTAAAACCAATACTTTCTCTCTTTAATGAAAAAAAAGATTAATAGGAATTTCTTCTGGGCTGAAACATTTATAAACGAATTAACTTCAATTGGCGTTCGATATGCATGTCTGTCTCCGGGTTCACGCAACACACCCTTAACTCTTGCAATTGCTTCAAATAAAAAAATTAAATCTTTTGTACATATTGATGAAAGATGCTCAGCATTCTTTGCTCTCGGAATTGCAAAAGCATCTAATACTCCAGTAGTTGTTGTGAGCACTTCAGGCACTGCAACCGCTGAACTTTATCCTGCAATTATTGAAGCATATCAGCAGCGTGTTCCTTTAATTATCTGCACTGCTGATAGACCGCCAGAGCTTTTAAACACAGGCGCAAACCAGACAATTAATCAAAACAATCTTTATAAAAATCATATACGCTGGTTCGTTGATGTTGGTTTACCGGAACCAATTCCAAGAAGAGTAAGACATATTAAAGCAATTGCAAAAAGAGCCGTGTTTGAAAGTCTCTTACATTCCAAAGGACCTGTTCATCTCAATTTCCCGTTCAGGAAACCTTTTGAGCCGGATGATTTTACTGATGAAATTAATGATGATGTAATTAAAACTTCTGAATTAATTCTTCCTGATAAGAAAAAATTTTTTGAAGAGCCGGAAAGAGATATTATTTCTGAAAAATGGTTTAAAGAAATTTCCCGGTATCTTTTGAAATATAAGAAAGGATTAATAATAGCGGGACCCGAAAACTATAATGAAAGATTTCATAAAAGCTGCCAGGAACTTGCATCTGTTCTTGGTTATCCGGTCATTGCTGATGGAGCCTCACAGCTTCGCTTCGGTAAGTTTAATAAAAGCAATATCCTTTACAGCTTTGAAGGTTTTTTAAGATCATTATTCTTTAATGGGAAATACAAACCGGAAATAATCATTCAGTTCGGAAGAACAGTTACATCAAAAGCTTTGGAACTTTATCTGGAACGATGTACAGCAATAAGATTTATGGTAAATGAATATGGCGATTGGTTTGATCCTGCAAACAGATCCAATGCATCGTTTGCATGTAAGCCATATCTCTTTAGTGAAAAGATGATTGAATATCTTGAACAAAAAAAATTAAACAGGAATTCTAATTTATGGCTCAAACTTTTCGAAGATACAGACAGGTTATCTTTAAAAGTTAAAGGATGAGATTATCGGGAACTCAAAATTTCCAAATGAATGCAGAGTAATTGAAGAGCTTATAAGTCTACTCCCGGAAAAATCCAGCTTAATGATTTCCAACAGTATGCCTATAAGAGACTTTGATTACTTCGCACCTGTTATTCAAAAAAATATTACTGTATTTAACAACCGCGGCGCAAGCGGAATTGACGGGATTACTTCAACGGCATTAGGTTTGGCTTCTGTTGAAGATAAGCCGACAATTTTATTAACCGGGGATTCTGCTTTTTATTACGACATGAATGCATTACTCACAGCAAAAAAATATAAAATTCACTTGATAATTATTTTAATAAACAATAACGGCGGGGGGATTTTTGAAGTTCTTCCGGTTTCTGAATTCGGAAAAATATTTGAAGAATTTTTTGTGGCACCTCATAATCTGGACTTCTCCCCTTTTGTAAAAGCTTACGGAGGCAATTATTCGTTAATAAAAAACTGGGAAAATTTCAGAATAGAATTTAATAATGCTTTAAAAGAAAAAAAGTTTTTCTGTCTTGGAAATAAAAACTTCAGCGTCTGCTTCTCTAAAACTAAGACAAACTTATTGGAATGCAGTAAATGAAGCTATCGCTAATCTTCAGCCTTAACGATTTATTAATTAAAACCAGCCAATTTTAAAATGATATTTGAACTTGCAGGGTTAAGATTTAATATTGAGATTTTTCATACAGTTGAAAACGATAAGCCTTATTTACTTTTTCTACATGGTTTTACCGGATCTTCAAATGATTGGAAATCAATTGTCCCTCATATCAATCAGAATTTTTCTTCATTAGGGGTGGATTTAATCGGGCACGGCAATAGCAGTTCTCCGGAAAATGAAGAATTGTATTCAGCCGATGCAATAGCTAACCAGTTAAGTAATATTATTGAGTTTATAATTAAGAGAAAGGTTATTCCAGTTGGCTATTCAATGGGGGGAAGAGCAGCTTTAAGTTTTGCAGTAAAATATCCGGGATTAGTTGAGGCTCTTATTCTCGAAAGCTCAACACCGGGTATTGAAGAAATGAAACTCAGAGAGGAACGAATAATGAAAGACGCTGAGATTGCAGCTTTCATTGAAACTCATACACTTAATGAGTTTGTAGATTTCTGGACAGATAGAGAACTATTTAATACGCAGAGAAGATTTTCCGATGAGAAAAGAAAGCAAATTAAACTTGCCAAACTAAAAAATAATCCAACAGGACTTGCAAATTCTTTGCGAAGTTTTGGAACAGGTTCGATGTCTCCATTGTTTGAGCATCTTAAAAATATTTCCTGTAAGACTTTGCTAATTACAGGTGAGCTCGATACAAAATTTACAAAAATTAGTAGCGGGATAGTTGGATTATTTCCTGATGCAGAACATAAAATAATTAAAAATTCCGGGCATAATACTCATCTTGAAGAGCCAAAAGAATTCATAAATGTTATAAACAATTTTTTAAATTCCATTGAAAAAAAAGCTCTATCTTGATCCAAATCTCCAGATTATTTTCAGCGTTACTTTAATGGCTGTGCTTGGTGTTGCAAGCATTGCCCCTGCTTTCCCTAAAATAGAACGTGAATTAAATATCTCTGAACAGCAAGCGGGTTTATTAATTACAGTATTTACATTGCCCGGAGTTATACTTACTCCCATTCTAGGAGTAATGGCTGACAGATTTGGAAGAAAAAAAATACTTGTTCCGGCATTGTTGCTTTTTGGTTTGGCTGGTGTTTCATGTTTTTTTGTCCGGGATTTTCAAATACTTCTGGGGTTTCGCTTATTCCAGGGAATAGGCGCTGCTTCATTAGGTTCTTTAAATGTAACTCTTATCGGGGATTTTTTTGAAGGGCGCGAAAGAGCGGCTGCAATGGGTTACAATGCAAGCGTTTTAAGTATTGGAACTGCAAGTTATCCTGCAATTGGTGGTGCGCTTGCAACTATTGCATGGTACTTCCCTTTTCTGCTGCCTGTTGCGGCATTACCAATTGCTTTCATTGTTTTATTTACACTGAAAACTCCAAAACAGGTTAACAATCAAAATTTAAAAGAGTATTTATCTAAAGCCTGGAATAGTATAAAAGATAAGCGGGTAATTGTAATATTTATTGCAAGCATTTTTACTTTTATATTAATTTACGGTGCCTACTTAACATATTTTCCTTTTCTTCTCGATTCACTTTACTCAACGCCGCCTCTTTTTATAGGCTTACTAATGTCCTCAATGTCTTTAACAACTGCAGTTACTTCCTCACAGTTAGGAAAATTATCCACACGATATTCTGAAAAAGATTTACTAAAGACTGCATTTTTAATTTATGTGTTATCATTAGTTTTAATTCCTCTGATGCCTTCAATATGGATGCTTATTCTTCCGTTAATTCTTTTTGGAGTTGCACAGGGATTAAATATACCCAGTCTTCAAACAATGCTTACAAATTTAGCTCCTGTTGAAAACCGTGCTGCTTTTATGTCGTTAAATGGAATGGTGTTAAGGCTTGGTCAAACTCTTGGCCCCATTGTAATGGGATTTATATTTGGAATTTCGGGAATTGCTGGTGTTTATTTTACAGGGGCTGTATTTGCTCTTTTAATGTTTATTTTAATTTTTGTTATGATCAAATAAAAAAATGATTTGTAAAAGGATTTAAAATCTCAATGTAATCGTTACAATTTCAAGTGGTTTCTGTTTTAATTCGACAGAAGATGGCTTGGAAAATAAGTGGTGCCGCAAAATAAACCAATTCTTTTCGTCAGGCACCTTTCCTCATTTTTACATATTTTTACATTATAAAAATCCAAGGTAAATAAATGAGTTTTGACTGGAAAAAAGTGAAGGACTATACTGATATCATCTATGAGAAGATGGATGGGATTGCAAAGATCACCATAAACAGACCTGAAGTTAGAAACGCTTTCCGCCCTGAAACTGTTAATGAAATGTTTGATGCTTTTTCTGATGCAAGAATGGATCAGCTAATTGGAGTAATCCTTTTAACTGGTTATGGTCCAGCAAAAGATGGCAAATATGCTTTCTGTTCGGGCGGAGATCAAAGAATACGTGGAGATAAAGGATACAAATCAAAAGAAGGCGGAGAAAGTTTAAATGTTCTCGATCTTCAGAAATTAATTAGAAGCATTCCAAAACCTGTAATTGCTCTTGTTTCAGGGTATGCCATCGGCGGCGGGCATGTTCTTCATGTGGTATGCGATTTAACTATTGCAGCAGATAATGCAATCTTTGGACAAACGGGACCTAAAGTTGGCAGCTTTGATGGCGGACTTGGCGCAAGCTATCTCGCAAGAATTGTCGGACAGAAAAAAGCCCGCGAGATATGGTATCTCTGCAGACAATACAATGCTCAGGAAGCTCTTGATATGGGTCTGGTAAATAAAGTTGTGCCTGTTAAAAAACTTGAAGAGGAAGGAATTGATTGGGCAAAACAAATCCTGCAGCACAGCCCAATGGCATTACGCGTTCTTAAATCCGCTTTTAATGCTGAGCTTGACGGGCAAGCCGGAATACAGGAACTCGCCGGAAATGCTACTCTTTTATATTACATGAGTGATGAAGCACAGGAAGGAAAGAAAGCCTACTTAGAAAAACGTAAACCGGATTTTAAAAAATTCCCTAAGCTTCCTTGATTTCATTATTATGGGAAACAAAATTACTGTCATTACGAGGGACGAAGTCCCGAAGTAATCCCTATTATAAAGATTGCTTCGCTTTCGCTCGCAATGACTTAAGAATTTGAATTTAATTATGAATTTTGAATTAAAGAATTGGCTTCTTGCAAGCAGACCAAAAACACTACTTGCTTCTGTTGTTCCTGTAATGGTGGGAACGGCATTGGCAGTAAATGTAGGTAAGTTTAAGTGGCTCATTACTATCATTGCTTTTATATGCTCACTTCTAATTCAAATTGGTACAAACTTTACGAATGATCTTTATGATTTTTATAAAGGAGCAGATACAATTGCTCGTAAAGGACCGGTACGTGTTCTATCAACAGGTTTAATATCAGTTAAAGAAATGAAAACAGGAATTGTTATAACATTTCTTGCGGCATTTATTTTCGGTCTATATCTTGTTTACGTTGGCGGGACCATAATTCTTCTAATTGGTGTTCTTTCTATAATTGCAGGAATAGCTTATACTGCCGGACCTTATCCATTGGCTTATAAAGGACTCGGAGATATTTTTGTTTTTATGTTCTTCGGGTTGATAGGAACAATGGGAACATTCTATCTCCATACAAATCAATTATCAGTTCCCGCTTTTTTAACTTCCGTTCCCGTTGGTTCTTTAATTACTAATATACTGGTAGTAAATAATTACCGTGACATCGAAGAAGACAGGTTAGCAGGCAAGAATACACTTGCCGTTAAACTTGGAAAAACATTTACGAAATATCAGTTCGTATTTCTAATTGTTGTTTCATTTTTAACACCACTTGCTTTATTTCTTTTTTATGATTTCAAAATCTGGATTTTTCTTCCTTACCTTACCCTTCCTGTAGCATATAAAATTACCAAAATGTTGTTAACGCTTGATGGTGTTCAGTTGAATAAGACTCTTGAGCTTACTGCCAAACTTTCTGCGCTTTATGGAGTATTACTTTCTGCCGGCTTAATTTTATGACGGGTATTCCTGATGTACAGAAATTTAATTTTAATCTAAACCCTAATTTCACTTCAATAATTCTCAGCAATAAAAAAATTAGCTATGGTGAATTATTCTCAAATGTTAATAAGTCTTTAAACTTTCTAATAAAAAAAGATATTAAAGAAAATGATATTGTTGCTTTAATTTTCAATAATAGTTTTGAATTTATTTCTCTTGTTCTTTCTTTATGGGAGATTGGAGCAATTCCGGTTCCTTTAAATTCAAAACTTCATGAGATAGAATTGAATGAACAGGTAACTTTCCTCAAGCCAAAGCTGGTAATTAAAAGTAACCAATTTCAAACTTTAAGGTTATCGGAACAGACTATTACTATTCCCTTTGATGATTTAAAAGATAACACCCTAAATTTGCAAAATTTTGTGCCGGACAAAACAGCTTTGATTCTTTTCACTTCCGGATCTTCGGGTAAACCAAAAGCAGTGCAACTTTCATTCAATAACTTATTCCAAAGTGCTTTAACAAGTAATAAAGTTTTAACTCAAACTGAAAAGGATAAATGGCTTGCATCTCTTCCCTTTTATCATATCGGGGGGTTTTCAATTATTGTCAGAGCTATAACATCGGGTAGTTCAATAATAATTCCTGATTCCCTTTCTACTAAAGACCTGGTTAATTCAATAGAAAAAGATAAGCCAACTTTGGCTTCTCTGGTTTCAAACCAACTACAGAATTTTGTTGATCAGAATTTTATCCCTAATAAGGAGATGAGAAATGTTTTGCTTGGAGGCGGATTTTCAAACAATGAAATGATTTTGAATGCAGTTGAAAAAGGCTGGAAGATTGCAAAAGTATATGGTTCAACAGAAACGTCCTCCTTTGTTTGCTTTATGAATACTGAAGAGGTTAAGAAAAATCCATCGGCTTCGGGAAAAGCAATTTATCCTAATAAAATTATTATTGAAGAAGATGGGGAAATTTTGGTTCAGAGTTCCGCGGTTATGAAAGGTTATTATAATAATGAAGAAGAAACTTCTTCTAAATTAAAAAATGGTTTTTATTATACCGGCGACATTGGAAGATTGGATCATGAAGGTTATTTATTTGTCGAAGCAAGAAGAAATGATTTGATAGTTACCGGAGGAGAAAATGTTAATCCTTTTGAGATTGAAAAAACAATATTAACTCATAAATCTGTAAGCGAGGTTTGTGTTATCGGGTTAGAGGATAAAAAATGGGGACAAGTTGTATTGGCAGCAGTTATATTAAAAGGGAATGAAAAGTTAACAGAAAATGAGTTAAAGGATTTTTTAAAAGAGAAAATTGCAATATTCAAAATACCTAAGCAGATAAAATTTATTAAACAATTGCCAAAATCAGAAATTGGGAAAACTTTAAAAGAAGAAGTGAGAAAATTATTTAAACAATAACTCAGGTTTGAAACGAATTATATGCAGCTCTGAAATCCCTCATAAACATTTTGCGGAAGTTCTTTCTTTTTCCAATCCTTTTTTCCTACACAAACATGCACCGTTCTAACTTTATTTGTTGTTTCACTTTTTTCATTTTTACATTCATAGTTTAATTCGAATGAAGAAGATTTTAGCTGTGTTACTTTTATTTCTACAGAAACGGTTTCTCCGTATTTAAGAGGTTTGTGGTAAGATGCTTCACTTTTAATTATTGGGACAATATAGTCTTCGTTGTTCCAGTAATCTTCTTCAATATTGAATGTTGAGATCATTTCTTCATAAGCTGAATGACAGAGTTCATATATTCTTGCAAAGAATAAGACTCCTGCTGCATCACAATCATGAAAATTGATTTTTTTTCTATAAGTAAACATAAGGTTTTAAGTTTATTATTTAAATCAAGCGAATATCATTTAAAAAGGGAAGCTTATTTCTAACTTCATTAACCTTTTCTTTTTCTATTTCAACCGGAATTATTTGTTCCCCATTTTCTATCGCGATAATTTCTTTTCCCATTGGATCAAAAACACTGCTGAAACCATTATACACTGATTTAGGATCTTTGCCAACTCTATTAATTCCTGCAATGTAACATTGATTTTCAATTGCCCGGGCTTTAAGAAGAGTTCTCCAATGTTCAATTCTAGTTATCGGCCAGTTAGCAATATTTACTATCAAATCAACTCTTTCCTTTGCGTAAAATCTATAGAGTTCGGGAAATCTTAAATCATAACAAATTGATAAACCGATTTTCCAATTATTAACTTCAGCCACGACAGGCATCTCACCACCGGTGTAATGTTTGTCTTCTTCAGAAAAAGAAAAAGGGTGAACCTTTCTATAAATATTAGCAAACTCACCTGATGGATTAATTTGAATTAGCGAATTAAAAAAATTCCTGCCATCTTTTTCTATCAGCCCGGCTAAAACAGAAGTATTAAATTTTTTGGCAAGTTCGGAAAAAAACCGAAAGCTATTTCCTTTCTTATCTTCCGCGAGATTTTCAGGATTCATTGAAAAACCAGTTAGGGTCATTTCAGGAAAAATTGTAAGATCACTTTCAAACTTATCTGACTCAAATAAAGAAAAGATCTTGTTTTTATTTAAGTCTTTATTTTCCCAGGCAGGATCATATTGAACCAAAAGAATTTTCACAGCTTTTAAAATTTAATTTGAAATAAATAAAAATTACGATGAGTAATTTACGAAATATTTATTGCGGAAGTTTTCAACTCACTAACAAAATACATATCTATTTCCCCCTTACCTTTTACTTCGATACAGCCCCTGTATTCGCAATCAAAATTATCTTTTATAAGGTTATAAGTTGCTTTAGAAATATTAACCCTTCCGGGTTCACAATTTGTTTCTAACCTTTTAGCAATATTAACAGTGTCACCCCAAACATCATAAGTATATTTTTTAATCCCAACAATGCCAGCAACGCAAGGGCCTGTATTAATTCCAACTCTCATTTTACAATTGAATTCATTCTTCAGGGCAATTCCATTTACCACTTCCTGCATTTCCATAGCAGCCAAAATGGTTTTGATTGCATGATCATTTGTTATGTTTGGCAAACCACCGGCAATCATATAAGAATCACCAATTGTCTTTAATTTTTCCAAACCATATTTGTCAATTATGAAATCAAAATCAGTAAAAATATTATTAAGTTCTTTAACAAGTTTATCAGCGGAAAGTTTTGAGGCTACGCTAGTAAAATTATCAAAATCGGTAAACACGATTGAAACCGAATCATAATTTTTCGGCTGAACAAAACCATTGGTTTTAAGCTCTTTAACAATTTCAGATGGAAAGATATTATGAAGAAGCTCATCTGTTTTAATTTTTTCTGTTTCCAGTTCTTTAGTTCTGTTTTTAAGCTCGGAATCTACTTTATGTTTGTAAAGAGCCATTTCAATAGTCGAGTGAAGGTTTCTTTCATCAAAAGGTTTTAACAGATACCCAAACGGTTCCGTCATTCTTGCCCGTTCAAGAGTTTCATTATTTGTTAAGGCAGTCAGATAAACAATAGGTAAATCATATTTTTGGGAAATAATTTCAGCAGTTTCAATCCCATCCAATTTGCCTGCAAGAGAAATATCCATTAAAATAAGGTCCGGCTTATCCTTTGAAAGAAACTCAATCACCTTTTCCCCAGAGATAACTATGTCGGGCACAGAATATCCAATTCTTTGCAGCGTAGATTTAATATCTATTGCAATAATAGTTTCATCTTCAGCAATTAAAATTCTCGCCTTATTATTTTTCATAATTATAAGATTCAGGAATATTGATGTCTCAATTTATATATATACCATGAAAAAAACATTTTAATTTTTAATAATAATGTTTGCCCTTCATTCCGGTTTGAATATAAAAAATAAGGGCAGCTTTTTAAGCTGCCCTTTTCATAATCCCTCTCCACAATCAAATTAGTTTTTCAAATCAATCTCCGTCGGTTCGTACGTTTTAACATCTACTGTGGAGTCTTTAAATAGCCGGATTGTTATTCACATATTAACAATTCACATTTGTCAATTATTCTTACCCTATGTATCATTATTTTCATTCTTTACTTCCGACTATTTGACTTAATATACTTCAATAATTACACCATCAGTCTATATTTATTTTTAGAATGTATCTCAACTTCGGAGTGAAAATACTACTTTTAACTTGAAATAATTACTAAGAGAAAGTCGGAAAAATTTTCAAAAAAATTTTGGGGTGTTGAATTTCAATTTACAAATTGTATCAAACTTGGAATAACTTTAAAATAAAAAAGCCTCAAAATAATTTTATCCTGAGCTTAAAATGGAGCTGGCGAACGGGATCGATCCGCCGACTTACAGATTTAAAATAATCCATGATCGCAATCTTACCTATTTTATAAACTGAGACCAACTTTTTTCATTAGATTTTTGAACCGGGGATCAGCCTGAATATCTCTCCAGTCTGGATGTTTTCCAATAAAAAGAATTCCACCGTTTTTTTCTTCCAAAGCTTTTTCCAGATAAAAAAATACTTTATCATAATCTTTCAATGCCTTATAAATAATAACAAAGTCAAAAGTAACTGAAACACCAGGATTTGCCGCTTCTCTATCTTTTAGTATTCTTAGACAATTCTCGACTTCATCAAATTTACCCAACAAAGCATAGATGACACCAAGCGGTGCCTGACCTTTTAAACCTATCGAATCACCTTTTGTTCTCGACTGAGCTAATAAAAATGTTTCAAGAGCTCTTTCATATTCATTCATATATATATAATTATAACCAAGACTCCATAATGCACCTCTAAAGTTTGGGTCCAACTCAAGTGTTTTAATAAACTGATCTTTCGCATCCTGGTATCTTTCAGCAAATACATAATTTTCACCAAGATTATTATTTATAACTAATGATAAAGGATCAAGGGAAAATGCTTTTTCTGATTCAACTATACATTGTTCAATATTTCCAATTGCTCTTAAAAATAATGAGTAGTTATAATGTAAATTGGCAGCGCCCGGGTTAAGCTCAAGCGCCTTGTTAAAACATTTTTCTGCTCCATTCCAATCCCACTCATAAAACATTTTAACAAGAGCAAGTGCAATATGCGCTTCAGTAAGTGAGGCATCCATCTCACGAGCTTTTAAAGAATATTTTTTTGCAGTTTCATAAGCATCCTTTGGGTTCATAATTCCGGTTATAGCTAAAAGCAGGTAACTGTTTGCTAAACCGGAGTATGCTAATACAAAATTTTCATCTTTATTTATAGCATCATTAAAAAATGAAACAGATTTTGAAAGATCTTCCGGAGTCCATTTATTATAATAGAATATTCCTTTGAGATAATCGTTGTACGCATCCAGGTTGTTTGTATGAGGCTTGATAAGAGTTTCACCCACCAATTTTACTGAAAGTTTTTCCCTTAACTTGTTAGTGATTTTTCGTGAGATTTCATCCTGAACTTCAAAAATATCTTCAAGATCCCGATTAAAAACCTCCGACCATAAATGATAACCATCAACAGTATTTATTAATTGAACAGTAATTCTAATTTTATTTCCGGACTTCCTAACACTTCCTTCCAACACAGAATTAACATTTAGTTTTGCACCAATCTCTCTTATATCCACATTTTTACCTTTAAAAGCGAAAGAAGAAGTTCTTGAAGTTACCTTTAAACCTTCAACATTTGTTAGGGCATTTAATATCTCTTCTGTCATACCATCGCTAAAATATTCATTCTCAGGATCAGCACTCATATTTACAAAGGGAAGAACAGCTATACTACTCTTATCTTCAAAACCTGTTTTCTCTTTTAATTGCAAATCGGTTGGAATATTAAGGCCTGAATTGGTTAAGGCATAAACCTTAACGAGTGATTTTACATTTTTTAATTTGTACGCGCCTAAATATTCTGTGGACAAAGCAGAATGGTTCTTAATATCGTCAAAGATTTTTTCAGAAATCAGAACGCTTCCTGGTATAGCAAGAGATTCAATTCGTGAAGCAATATTTACTCCATCACCGTAAGCACCATCATCATCGTAAACAATATCACCGGAATGTATGCCAATCCTTAATGAAACTTTCGGAGTAATACGAAGTTCTTTTTGAATTTCCACAGCACATAAAGCTGATTGAATTGCACTTCCGAAAACAGCAAGGGATCCGTCGCCATAATATTGCAGAATCTTACCCTGATGTTTTGTTATATTTTCTTCAAGAACCTTTCTGTATCTGTCTCTTAATTCTTTAGCTTGGTTTTCATCTTCCTGCATAAGTGCAGTATATCCAACCATATCACTAAACATTATTGCTGAAAGCATTCTGATTGGATTATTCATTTTTATTCTTCAAGAAAACTCAGTTAATATTGCAAGGTATATGAATTTATTTTTTCAAATTTAGGTAGTAATGTAGTTATAAAGGAAATAAAATGGATTGAATGCTTATTTGATGCTATACTTATTGTTTTTTCTTTTTCACTAAAATTTTAGGTTTCATTTATGCCAATTTGAAATAAAGTTTCTCATCTAAAATATTTTTCAATTTAATTTTCGTAACTACTAATTCCAGATTTGTTTTAATAGTAAAGCCGTTAAATACAAACCAAACCCATAAATTATATGAGTCAGCAAACTTTTTAATCTTTTAAAATTTGGCTTAGGAAGATTTGAAGAGGCAATACCAAAACCGAACGCTGGCTGCATTACAAATAATGGAGCAACTGAAGTAATTATTCCAATAATAACTGCAGGATAAACAAGCGGTTTTTCCAACCATGCTTCTCCATAAAATATAACAAGAAGAAAAGCAAAAGTAATACCAATAAGATAATGAGTAACCCATCCAATAAATAATTCACCATGAACAGGTGTAGTCATCATTATATTTTTATGAAAAAATTTGCCCTTGGGAAAATTAGCTATCCAACGTCCAACGTAGCGGTAATCTAACGATTTTATATTGAATACTTTAAGCAAAACGACCCAAAAGTCGACTGCCAATGTGGCGCCGATTCCTATTATTATAATTTTTAATATTGTGTTCATATTTTTCCTGAGAGTTTTTTCAGGGTAGGATTTGTTAACAAAAACGTTTACCTTCTTTTACACCAAAAAAATAAAGCCGTATCTGAAATCAGTACGGCTTATTACAATTTTGGAGCTGGCGGACGGGATCGAACCGCCGACCTGCTGATTACAAATCAGCTGCTCTACCAGCTGAGCTACGCCAGCTTATCAATTTTCAAATAACAATTAATACTCGGTTGAATTTGAGTGGTCAAAATTAGCAGAAATCATCTTAGTTTGCAAGGAATATTGTGCCTTCTCAATGATTTCCTTTTAATATTTTTTTCTTAACTCTCATTGTTAATTATTTTCTTCTCCCCGAATTTTCCATCGGCAGAATAAACTCTGAACTGAACCATTTTTTGTCTTATCTTTTTTATTAACTCAAATGTCAGCTCTTCATATTTAAACACTTCATTCTGACTAAGAATCTTTCCCGTTTTATCCGCAACAAAACCGGCAATAGTATTATATTCATCAGATTCAGGAAGCTGCATATTGAACGATTCATTAAAATCATTAATACTCATTGAGCCTGCAACATAATATTTCCCATCCGGCAGCCTGTTAAATTCTTTAATTTCAATTTCAGTTCTATCTTTCATTTTACCAACTATCTCTTCAAGTATATCTTCCATCGTTATAACACCTTCGGTGCCGCCATATTCATCTTTAACTACTGCAATTCTTTCTCCTCTTGCCTGCATCTCTTTTAGGACTTCAGATATAAGTTTTGTTTCCGGAATAAAATAAGCCGGTCTTATTACACTTTTAAATAAATGAGGCAGGTTATCAATGTAAGATTTAATAAAATCCTTTGTATGAATAACTCCGATTATATTGTCGAGAGATTTTTCATAAACCGGAATTAGCGAGTGACCTGATCTTATAATTATACCGGCGTTTACTTTTTCATCATCTTCAATATCTATGGCTTTCATTTCAGTTCGGGGGATCATTACCTCATTTGCTTTTAAGTCATTGAACTCAAAAATGTTTTCTATAATCTTGCGTTCCGTTTCATCTATTGAACCGGATTTAACACCTTCAGAAATAAGAATCCTGATTTCATCTTCCGAGATTCTTGTTTGCGAAAAGCTTGTTTTTTCTTTAAAAGGAATCAATAAAAAATTGCTGATGGATGTAATTATTTTAACAGGAGTTTTGAATATTGCAGTAATTAAAATCAAAGGTTTAATTGATGATTTCCCAATCTGTTCGGCATATTTAAATCCTATAACTTTAGGAATCAGAACGCCAAAAAGTATAGAGAGAAACGAAACAACAAGCACTGCAATTACTGAAGAAATAAGTTTGGCATATTCATTAAAAAAAATAATATCGGTATCAGCAAAAAATGGGTTCAATAACTGAATACAAACAATAAAAGCTAGCACTGATGCTGAAATAAGAAACAGGTTTGTTGAAATCTGGATCGTACCAAAAAATGCATTTGCATCTTTTTTAATAGATTCAAACAGAAAATAAGTCTTATCGTTTTTCGCTTTAAGCTCTTCAAGCTTCTGCGATCCGAAGGAAGCGATTGCAATTTCAGCCGCTGAGAGATATCCGGATAAGAAAATAAATATGAAAAAGAATATTATTTCGTAAAATTGATAATCCATTTTTCCTGTGGGATTTCCCACCGTAAAGAAATTTATTCAAAGATAACAAAAATAAAATTGATTTTATTACTACTCGGTAAATTCACAATTGGTTTTTTATTTAACATTTAGATAATATTCCCCTGGCTAATTGAATTTTTATGAAACCAAAGCAGATAAAGATTGAGAATAAAGAAATTCTCTTAATAAATTGGGATGATAATAAAACCGAAAGCCGGATAAATCTAAAATATTTGAGAGATGAATGCCCTTGTGCCAATTGTAAAGGAGAGACAGTCTTACTAAAAACCTACAGACCTCCAAAAGCTCAAACTAATAATCCTGAGATGTATAAAATAAAAAATATTGAAACGGTCGGAGGGTATGCAATCCAGCTTAGCTGGAAAGATGGGCATAATACAGGAATTTATTCCTGGGAATATTTATTGCATTTGGATAAGGAACAGGGAGAAAAAAAATCAAAACTATAAAAATATAATATGACTCAGAATGAAATAAAATATTATTCAAATCTTTTAAAAAAGAAATTCAGGATATCAGAAAAAAAATTTTTGGCTGAAGGAAGAAAGATTTTTGAGGAAGGAATAAACAGTAAATATTTTTGTGAAAAGGTTTTTGTATCGCAGAAATTTTATACTAATACCAGGTCTAAAAATTTACTTAAGAACAAAGATGTTGAAGTAATTAATAAATCTGAATTATTAAGATTAACCGATACTGTTAATCCTCAAGGCATTATCGGTGTTTTCAGAATACATGAAATAAAAAAAATTGACCATGTAAAATCGAATATTATAGTATTTTTAGAAAATATTTCTGATCCTGGAAATTTGGGAACAATAATCAGGATTTGCGATTGGTTTGGAATAGATACGATTTTATCAAGCGATAATACTGTTGATGTTTATAATCCTAAAGTAATCCGCTCCTCTATGGGCTCTATATTTCATATTGATATTATTGATGATTTTAAAGTTGCTTCATTAGATAACCTGAAAAATAAGGGCTATAAACTTGTCTGTTCGGATTTAAAGGGAAGCAATTTGTATGATTTTAAAATCGCAGATAAAATAATTATTGCTTTTGCAAATGAGGCAATGGGGCCATCTGAGGAATTATTAACTAAATCTGATTTTAAAGTTACAATACCGAAAATCGGTAAGGCGGAATCTCTAAATGTCGCTTCAGCTTCAGCTGTAATTTTATCTGAATTAACAAAACCTTTTCTGGAGTAACATTTATTTAATGAGCATCATTTTCCTGGAATTTATATACTCACCTGCTTTAATTCTGTAAAAATAAATTCCACTGCCGACCTTTTCTCCAAAATTATTATCACCATCCCATTTTGTTTCGTAAACTCCATTTGATAACTCTTTATCCACAAGAGTTTTTATTTCCCGTCCAAGAATATCATAAACTTTTAATGAAACAAATTCATGATCTGCAACGCTGAATTGTATATTGGTTGATGGGTTAAATGGATTAGGATAATTTTGTTCAAGGGAAAAGTCGGTTACTATAATATTATCACTCGTTTGTTCAATATCATTTACAATATAAGGTTCAGGTGTTGGCAGCTTAACTGTAGTATAAATTCTAAATTCCCCCGGCTGAAGATTAATATTTTCCTGGGTGTTGGTAACATTAATACTGTCGCCGGAAAAATAATCATACCACCAGCCAGTTCTCTGGAAATTTGGATTGTTATCCAAAGGCGTTACATAAAAATTGCCAATTATAGCAACATCCATTGAGGAATGATTTATATTTATCCTTTTTGAATAAGAAGAAACTGACATTACAAAATCAGTACTCCTAAATGCATCATAATCTTCTTTAAGATTGATAAGATGCAGAAACTCTTTATAAACATTAAGTCTTCTCCCATCATTTTTATAATCCCATCTTATTGGCTTCGGATCCACACGGCAATCACTTGTCATACAAGGATAATTTATTGAATAATCATAACCGAGTTCGCCGAATTGCCAGATCATTTTGGGACCAGGGATAAGGAAATAAAATGCAGCCGCCAGCTTAATTCTCTCAAGAGCAGTATTCAGGTTTTTGATATTGTAGTTTCCGTTTGAATTACCAAACTGAAGGTTCTTATACATTAGTCTTTCTTCATCGTGGCTTTCCATATAAGATACAAGATGAGGTACTGTCCATCCCCTACTTTTATATGAAGCACCGGATAAGTTTGAAGCATAACCCATTGTTGCTTCATTATAATCATAATTCATATTTCCCCAGAGCATCATCCCATAATTTGCAAGAACTGTTTCTTCACTATTTGCAACAAAATGTTCAAGAATAACATAAGCATTTGAATCATATGCCCAAATACTGTCTGCCATTCTTTTTAAAATACTAATTCTTGCCTGATCATAAGAACCGCCATCCCCGGGTGTATTGGTAAAACCTTTTGTAAAATCAAATCTGAAACCATCAAATTTATATTCCTTAAGCCAGAACCGGTTTACTCTGTCTACATAATCTTTTGTAGCCTGACTTTCATGATTAAAATCATTCCCAAATGAATAGACCGGATTTGGAGATACCGTATTAAACCAGGGATTATTTGCAGCAGGTCTGTTGTTTGCAGAATCCCAGTATAATCTTACTAGAGAAGATTGTCCGTAAGCATGATTTAAAACCTGATCAAGAATTACGGCTATTCCATTTTCGTGTGCCTTATCAATAAATTTTTTGAGATCATTTTTAGGTCCATAATATTTATCAACAGCAAGATGAAAACTCGGATTATACCCCCAGCTTACGTTTCCTTCAAACTCCATAATCGGCATAAGTTCAATTGCATTAACACCAAGCGTTTTCAGGTATGAAATTGTATCTGCAAGGGTTTTGTAATCGTGAGTTGTAAGAAAATCCCTGAGTAGCAATTCATAAATAACAAGATCTGTTTTAGCGGGTTTTTGAAAATCAGTTACCTGCCATTGATACGGAGTCTGATTAGTTTGTAGAACAGAAACCATCTGATTCGTTTTCCCTGTGGGATAAGGTTTTAAATTAGGATATGTTACACTTGATATATACTGATCATTAGATGGATCAAGAATCTTTTCAGTATAAGGATCTGCTATTCGAATTTCTCCATCAACATAATATTGAAATGCATATTCCTGTCCGGGGGTAAGATTATTAATAGTAACCCACCAGATAACATTATTAGTGTCAATAATATCTCTTTTTAAATAATAATTTGTATTAACTTTCCAATCATTAAAATCACCAAGGATATAAACAAATTTTTTATATGGTGCGAATAAAGCAAGCGTAACTGTTGTGGTGTTATCATAATTAATTCCATATTCTTTTCCTGATGGTAAAGCAGCATCTTCAACAGGTGGATTAACAAAAATAATAAACTCCGATGAATCAATCTGACCTGCTGTATCAACAGCAACAGCAACAATTTCATTTACTCCCTGTAAATGCTGGGCTGCTATAAATTCATAACTTAAATGATTTGTAATTGTTTGGGTTACCTGGTTATTATTTATATAAAGAGTAAAATCTGAAATTGCAGTTCCAATCTCAGCGGCAGTTAGCTCAACCTCAATAGTATCGTTTTGTGAAGCAAAAGCCGGGGAACGGAGAGGATCACCAAATTGAGTTGAAATCGACGGGTTATTAATTACAACTGTAATTCCAGGTTCAAACAAATCAATAAAAATATCGGGTCTTGTTTGCTTGGTTGCATCTGAGCTTCTGAATACTACCGCTATCTGTAAAATTTTTTCTGAAGAATTGTTAACATTATAAAATTGTCTCGGGTGTCCGATTGTAAGATGATAATGGTTTGCACTATCTCTTACTAAAGCTGGCTGATTTGTTTGACCCCAATTTCCTATTACGTGCTGCCAAGTACCCAAATTTGTATTAACTCCCGTATGTGCATACACAGTTCCTGTATAATTAAGTAGTTCTTCTGCGCCTGCTTGTGTTGCATCAAAGTAAACGATGATTGAATCGTTCTGAGTAGGAAATTCAGGAGTTGTGTAAACAACCTGGCTGGACAAAAAGTTAGCGGAAAGTAAAAAAATAAAAATGTATAATTTAAATTTCATAGCGTATCCTGATATTTAATCTTAGTTTATTTCATCAATTGAAGGTTTGCCTGCATCTGTCCATGCAGTAAAAATAAGTGATGCCAGAGAATTATATGCATTTTCAAATTGAATTTTAGTTATGTATTTTGTTTTAAACCAAAGCAGATTGTAGTACTCATCGGTTTCGGTTGAACCAGCTTTTTTTTCAGCAAATTTATCTGAAGAAAGAAGCGCCTCGCCTAAAGAATTGGAGTCTGATATATAATCAAAAATATAGTCGAGCGGTTTATCAACATATTCAACTTTTGTCCCTTCTGTTTCTGAAGAAAGCTCATTAAAAAATTTATCTATCATTTTAGTTTCGTACCTGCTATGAACTCCCTTCTGGTCTGTAAGCTGTCCATCATAATTCAGCATTGTATGCATTGGCTGGTGTGCATCTGCTACATAATGTGCCAGATCAGAAATGTAAATTAATACTTTATCCCTGCTCTTTTCTTTAAAAGCTGAAGTAAGATTATTAAAAGTCTCAATTGTAGCCCAGGGAAGTAAACCAATTTTTGTAACTATACTATCTCCGTAAAGTGTAACTAATTGATTTTTATCCTTAATCATTCTTCCGTTGAGAAATTCTTCATAAAAATCTATATCAATAAAATGTTTTGGCCCCTCTGCTTTATCACGGTTCTTTCTTAAATCAGGATCAACTGAATGTTCAGTTATATAATCCTTGTACTGTTCAATATTTTTTATTTTTCCCTTTAAAAGTTCAATAGATTTGCTTGCAATTAATTTATGTCCTTCTTCTCCCCATGGAAAAGAAAAAGTAGTTAATAAGAATAAAATAAAAGTAATTTTAATTTTCATTTTTGCCTGTTACCTGAACTGTGATATTTCTTTTTCTAGGACGATTATCAAAATCAACAAGAATTATTTGCTGCCATGTACCAAGAATTAAATTTCCATTTAAAAAAGGAATTGTTAAAGACGCTCCCTGCAAAGAAGCACGGACATGAGAATGTCCATTTCCATCGTGCCAGGTTTTATCGTGCTGATATGAAATATTGGAGGGTATAATTTTTTCAAAGAAAGCGGGATAATCTTTTTTCAAACCTGGCTCATATTCAATCGTAGTAATCCCGGCAGTTGAACCACTTACAAAAACCAAAATATTGCCTTCCGTAAAACCGGATGAATCAATTTTTTTTTGAACTTCCCCTGTTATATCAAGTATATCGGTTTCCCCTTTTGTACTTATTGAAAAAGAATCTGTAATAATATCCATAAGGAATTCTTAATTATACCTTTGAAAAGTTAGGAAAGCATCATTGAACATTCAAGGATAATGGTTTAGTATAAATGCTACTATTGGTCTCCTTTTTTGATAAATTTACAATAAAAATTTAAGGAAATTTTATGATATCAAAAGAAATGACTACTGAAGATTTTATTCAGCTTGAAGAAAAATATGGAGCTCATAATTATCATCCTCTTGACGTTGTAATTGAAAGAGCCGAAGGTGTCTGGGTTTATGATGTTGAAGGCAACAAGTATCTTGATTGTCTTGCTGCTTATTCCGCAGTTAACCAGGGACATTGTCATCCAAGGATAATAAAAGTTTTAAAAGAACAGGCAGAGAAAGTTACATTAACTTCAAGAGCTTTCAGAAATAACCAGCTCCCATTTCTTTATAAGGAATTAAGTGAACTTACAGGATATGAAATTTCTTTACCAATGAATTCCGGTGCGGAAGCTGTAGAAACTGCCTTAAAAACAGCGAGGAAATGGGGCTACAAAATAAAAAAGGTTGAACCGGGTAAAGCAGAAATTATAACCTGCACAAATAATTTTGCAGGAAGAACAATAACAATCGTAAGTTTTTCAACTGAAGAACAATATAAAGATGGTTTTGGTCCTTTCACTCCGGGATTTATAAATATTCCGTATGGTGATATTGAAGCACTTAAAAAAGCAATTAGTAAAAACACAGTCGCTTTTATTGTTGAGCCTATTCAAGGTGAAGGTGGTGTAATTGTTCCACCGCAAGGATACTTAAAGAATGCATTTGAAATTTGTAAAATGAATAATGTCCTTTTCATTGCAGATGAAATACAAACGGGTTTAGGCAGAACAGGAAAACTTTTTGCCCATTATTATGAAGAAGTACGTCCCGATGTTGTTATAATCGGTAAAGCATTATCCGGAGGATGTTATCCTGTTTCGGCTGTTCTTTCCGATAAAGAAATTTTAGGAGTTTTTAACCCCGGCGATCACGGTTCCACATTCGGCGGTAATCCGCTTGGTGCGGCAGTTGCAAGAGAAAGTCTTAAAGTTTTAGTAGAAGAAAACATGATTGAAAATTCCTTTAGTCTCGGAAAATATTTTAAAGATAAATTGAGCGAGATTAAATCTCCCTATATAAAAGAGGTTAGAGGTAAAGGTTTATTTATTGGCGTGGAATTAAAACCCGAAGCAAAAGGTGCAAGAAGATTTTGTGAAGCATTGATGAAAAAAGGAATCCTTTGCAAAGAAACTCATGAAAATGTAATCAGGTTTGCACCGCCGCTTGTGATTAAAAAGGATGAGATAGATTGGGCTTTAGAAAGAGTTGAGGAAGTTCTAACATCAATTTGAAAAAAACAAACCCAACTTCCTGAAGAAATTGGTTTGAGCATTTAATATTGCCAGGATCTTTGATTATCCTTTTATTGGTTCCTGAAGAAACTCAGATAAAATTTCTTTGGTTTCATCTAAAGCAAGTAAAAGCTTTTTAAATCTTTCATATGCGCTGTCATAATCATAATGTTTTGCAGAAATCTCTACTGCAAGAGCTTCTTCACCTAATTTCTTTGCCCCTATAGAATAGCTTGCGCCTTTAATAGTGTGAGCTTCTGCAATAAGCTTTTCCAGTTCCCTTGCGTTAAGTAATGATTCCATTCTTTTACAACGCAAAGTTACATCTTCAATATATGATGAAAGAACTTCACGCTGGAAAGAATCATCCCCCATACTGACCTTTTCCAGATGTTTAAAATCAAAAACTTCAAAAGAATTTAATACTTCGGGTGGAGTAGCCATTTTAATTTCAGTAATCTTTATTCCAAGGAGATTATCAATTGCCCTGATAAGATTTTCTGCTATAATTGGTTTTGTAACATAATCATTCATTCCAGCATTAAGACATTTTTCTTTATCACCCATTAAAGCATGTGCTGTAATTGCAATAATAGGAATTTTGCCTTTGCCGTTCGGCAGTTTTCGTATAGCTGTCGTTGCTGCAAAACCATCCATATCAGGCATTTGAACATCCATTAAAACGAGATTATAATTGCTGCTTTTTACTGCCTCCAAAGCTTCTCTCCCATCATCAACCGCTTCACAGTAATAACCGGCATCATTAACCAATCGCATTGCAACTTTTTGATTAATAAGATTATCTTCAGCAAGTAATATTTTGAACCTGCCTCTTTGAGTTTTAATATCCTCAACTTTTATTACGGGCTTTTTATTATTCTCTTTCTGCAATTCATATTTTTTAAACTCATCAGCTTTTTTCTGTAACAGGTTTTCTTTTTGAACTTTTAATTTGAGAGTAAAGAAAATTTTTGTCCCGTTGCTGTAATCGCTTTCAATCCAGATTTCCCCACCCATCATATTTACAAACTCTTTGCAGATAACAAGCCCCAGGCCGGTACCGCCAAATTTATTTGTATTTGAGGAATCAATTTGGGAAAAAGGCTTGAACAAAGTTTTAACTTTACTTTCAGGTATTCCAATTCCTGAATCCTCCACTGAAGCTTTTATATGACATTCTTCTTCATCAATCATTTCACCTTTAATACCAATTTTCACTCCACCTGTTTCTGTAAACTTAACAGCATTACCTAAAAGGTTAGTAAATATTTGTCTGATTCTTTTGTTATCTCCATGAAGTAACAATGGAGAACCTTCAGAAATCTCCCTTGAAACTTCAAGATTTTTCTCTTTAGCTTTTGTAAGAATAATCGAAATTGATTCATCAATAATTTCAGAAAGATTAAATTCGTTATTAGCCAACTCCATTTTACCGGCTTCAATTTTGGAAAGATCGAGAAGATCATTGATAATATCGAGCAGAGATTCGGCAGATTTTTTTGCACTTGAAACAAATTGATTCATCTCATCTTGATTTTCAAATGCCTGCAGTTCAATTAATGAAAGATATCCAATTATACCGTTCATTGGGGTTCGGATTTCGTGGCTCATATTTGCCAGGAACTGACTTTTTATTAAACTGTTTTGTGTGGCTTCTTTTGCAAGATTATCCGATTTTATTTTTTCATTTCTTAGAGCAATTTCTGCTTCTTCACGTTCCTTTTCAGCTTTTACCTGGGCAGTAATATCCTGCATATTTCCTTCAAAATAAATCCCCAATTCTTCATTGCTTACCATCCTGTCATTCAGTCTTACTATTATATCAGAACCATCTTTTCTTTTTAAAGTAACTCTTTCATTTTTAATAATGCCGTCATTCTGAATCTTTTTAAAAAGTTTTACACGTTCCTGCGGATATTTATATAATTCTTTACGTATGTCAATCTGCATTAAATCTTCTTCACTATCATAGCCCAGAATCGAAACCAATGCTTTGTTTACGGTAATAAATTTTCCATCTAATGTTGATTGGAATAAGCCTTCGGCTGAATTATCAAAAATTGATTTATATTTTTTTTCAGAAAGTATAACCGAATAAGATTTTTCAGCAAGCATTATTCTTAATCTGAAATTAACTGCACTCCCTATTACAGAAATAATCGAAAGGAATATTACAAACAGAACCGACTCAAAAAGGTTAGGCAGGAAATAAATTGCCGAATCATTAAGCAGAATTGCTGAAGCGAAAACAATATTATAATATATAGCAACAATTATTTGATTCCTGATATCCCAGCTAAGAAAAAGAGCTGATGTAAAAATCATTAACCCAACAATTTGAGAATTAATAACAAGAGTTGTAGGAAGAAGGTAAATCATATAGCCCGTTGATACAATAATAGTAAGCAGCAAAACATGAACGAGCAAAACAGATTTATTAGCTCCCCATTTGGTTGAGAGCGCAACCAAAACTGAAAATGATATCACTGTTGCAGATAATCTTGTTAAATAAACCTGGAAAGAATATTGGGTGAAATACCTGACTTCAAATATCATGGCGAAAAGACCAGACAATGCAATTAGAAGCGCCATAATTTTTAACGGAGGGATTAAAAATTGTTTCGATTGCTCTCTTACATGCTGATAACTTTTTTCAGAAATAAATTTTGATCTGGAAATAAAATCAAAAATTGAAACCGGTGAATGCATCGTTATCCAATTAAATTATTAATTCCCCAGGTAGATTTTATCTATTTTTGTGCCAGTTAAGGGATTTTTGCTCAAAAAAAATTTTTAGCAAAAAAGCTTTTAATGAAGTTTTTTGAATACCCAATTAAATTTTCGTATGAAAAAGATGCCCCGCTGCTTTTTTTTACATAGATTTGAGGACAATTTTACTTAATCCTTATGAATGAATTTCTCTATTCAATTGATTTAGACCTGCTTTATTTTTTTAATCATACACTATCATCCAGGATATTGGATTCGTTTTTTCTATTAATAACCAATGTAAATAACTGGTATTTAGTTTATGTCATACTTCTCGGTATTTGTTTTTTTAAAGGCGGGACAAAAGGAAAACTGGCTGTCGCAGGAGTTATCTTGCTGATTATTTTTTGTGATCAATTCAGTCATCATATTTTAAAACAAATTTTTGAACGTATGAGACCCTGCAAGACTCTAAGTGATATTATTACTCCCGGCGGATGCAGCGATACATATTCTTTCCCATCCAATCATGCCTTTAATAATTTTGCCGCAGCAACATTTTTTTACCTCCAATATAAAAATTTAAAATGGATTTTATTTACAACGGCTGCACTGGTTTCAATATCAAGAATTTATCTTGGCTTGCATTACCCTTCTGATGTTTTAGCAGGAGCTTTAGCGGGAATTTTATTTGGTTATTTATTTGGCATAATGGTAATAAGAATAAATAATTTAATAGTTACTAAAAAAGAAACAGCAAATGAATAAAAATATTTCTCTGCGGTTTGCCGAAGAAAAAGATATTCCCGTTATTTTATCTTTAATAAAAGAATTAGCAGAATACGAAAAGTTATCTGATGAAGTAACCGCTACAGAATCAAAACTTAAAGAAAATCTTTTTGGAAAAAGAAAATTTGCCGAAGTTATTATTGCGGAGCTAAATGGAAATCCTGCTGGACAAGCATTATTCTTTCACAACTTTTCAACTTTTTTAGCAAAACCCGGAATTTATCTTGAAGATCTTTTTGTAAAACCAGATTTCAGAGGAATGGGAATCGGCAAAGCTCTGTTAAAAAAACTAATTGAAATAGCTAAAGAAAGAAATTGCGGAAGGGTTGAATGGGTTGTCCTTAACTGGAATAAATCAGCAATTGATTTTTATGATCTGCTTGGAGCAGAGCCGCAAAATGACTGGATAAGTTACCGGCTGAATGAAGATAATTTTTAAACCTGAAATCTTTTTTATCTTTTCTTATAATTTTTCTATCTTAAACAGGTAATTACCTGAATTCTAATACTTTAGAAGAATAGTAAAAGGAAATCAAATGCAAAATAAACGTAGAGTTGTTATTACGGGAATAGGAGCTGTTACACCAATTGGTTTAACTGTTGGTGAGTTCTGGAATGCAATGATGAATGGTGTAAGCGGATGTGATTATATAAAAAGTTTTGATACTTCCCGAGTTGAAACGAAATTTGCCTGTGAGCTTAAAGGTTTCAATGCAGCAAATTATTTGGATAAAAAATCTGCAAGAAGACTTGATCTTTTCAGCCAGTACGCTTTGGCTGCTTCAAAAATGGCTTTGGAAGATTCCGGATTAAAACCTGAGACTATGTCCATTGAAGATAAAGAAAAAACAGGTGTCGTATTTGGGAGCGGCATTGGAGGTTTTGGCACTTTTTATAAACAGGCAGTTACAAATCATATAGAAGGACCAAACCGGGTTTCTCCTTTTTTTATTCCGATGATGATTCCTGATATAGCCGCGGGGTTAATTGCAATTGAATATGGTTTTAAAGGACCTAACCATTGTGTTGTTACTGCTTGCGCTACTGCAAATAATAATATCATCGATTCCTTTCTTTTAATAAGCAATGGAATGGCAGATAGAATTCTTTCAGGGGGAAGTGAAGCAGGAGTTCTTGAAATAGGCATTGCTGGTTTTAATGCTTCTAAAGCTTTGTCCACAAGAAATGATTCGCCTAAAACTGCAAGCCGTCCTTTTGATGCAACCAGAGATGGTTTTGTAATTGGTGAAGGCGGCGGAGCTTTAATCCTTGAAGAACTTGATTCAGCAAAAAAACGGAATGCTAAAATTTATGCTGAGTTAATTGGAGTCGGAGTTTCAGCCGATGCTTATCATATTACAGCTCCTGATCCTGACGGAAGAGGTGCTATTCTTGCAATGCAGATGGCATTAAAAACATCTGGTTTACGGATGACTGAAATTGATTACATTAATATGCACGGAACATCAACCGGGCTTGGAGATATAGCCGAAACAAAAGCTATCAAATCTTTATTTGGCGATTATGCCTACAAGTTGAATGTATCTTCAACTAAAAGTATGACAGGACATCTTCTCGGAGCTGCTGGTGCAGTTGAAGCGATTGCTTCGATTCTTGCAATACAAAATAATACGGTTCCGCCTACTATTAATTTTGAGCATCCTGACCCTGAATGCGATTTAAATTATACCTTTAACAAACCGCAGAAAAAAGATGTGAATGTTGCATTAAGTAATGCTTTCGGTTTCGGTGGTCATAATACTTCTGTAATTTTCAGAAGGTTTGATAACTAAAAAAATCAATTGGTTAGAAGATTTAATTATGTCTTCAGAAAATTATTTTGACATAGCCATAATTGGAAGCGGACCTGCGGGTTCAATAGCCGCTCAAAAATTATCTTCGAATGGTCTGAATGTTATTCTTTTTGAGAAGGCTAACCCTCCAAGATACAAAACCTGCGGCGGTGGAATTGTTAGAAAAGGATTTCAATTAATACCTCCCGATATTACCACCATTTTTGAAAAAGAATTTTATGAAATTGAAATTAATGACAGAACGGCGGATTTTCATTATGATGTGAAAAGAAATTACCCTTTAGTCTATATGGCTATGAGAAAGGATTTTGATTTTGCTCTTCTCACAGAAGCCAAATCGAGTGGGGCTAAAATAATGGAGAATTGTGAAGTACTTGATCTTACTATAAATGATAAATCTTTAATTATAAAAACAGCTCGTGGAGAATTTATGGCCGGTTTTGTAATAGGTGCTGATGGTGCACAGGGAATTACTTTAAGAAAATCCGGTTTGAAAATCAGGAAGAAAAACCTCCCCGCTCTTGAATGTGAAACTTATGTGTCGCAGGAAGATTTTAAAAAATTTTCAAAAGTAAGATTTGATTTCGGTTTTATTCCCGGTGGTTATGCTTGGGTTTTCCCAAAAAAGGATCATCTTTCAATTGGTCTGGGTGCTTTTACTTTAAGAGAAAAAAATAGAAACCTTAATTCGTATTTCAATAACTATTTAAAATACCTGAACTTTAAAAAAGTAATAAATATTGAAAGAGCATGGTTTTTATATTCCTGTTAGCAGAGGCAAAAATATTTTAGCATCAAAAAGAATATTGTTAACCGGTGATGCTGCAGCACTTGCTGACCCTGTTACAGCTGAAGGAATCAGCGCTGCGGTTTTAAGCGGGCTGCTTGCTGCAGAATCCGTTATTGAAGGAAAATTAAATAGTGAAATAGTTCCGAATCTTTATAATCAAAAGATTGAAAAACATTTTCATAAAGATCTTAAAGCCGGAATATTCTTAAGTAAAGCTTTTTATAATTATGAGAGTCTCCGCGTTATCTTAATGAAAAGATATGGAATGAGATTCTGTGAGATAATTGCTGATATTATTTCCGGTGAAAGAAGATACAGCCGGCTAATAAAAAATCCTTTTAACTATCTAAAGCTGATAAAATATTATTTCCGGCAGGTGCCCGGAACATTAAAGCCCGAGCATAATTTGTGAAATTGATAACCCCGGTTCTGTTCTTCATTTCAAAAAAACAACAGCATAAAATGGAATAAAAAATGAAGTTGAAGTTATTATTTCAACAGAATCATCTTCTTTGTTCCAACAAAACTACCCGTTTGCAGTTTATAGAAATATGTTCCGCTGGCTAAGTTTGATGCATCAAATTTGACTGAATGATTACCGGCTGTTTTTTCTTCATTAAGAAGCACTATAACTTCGTTCCCTAGTAGATCATAAATCTTTAATGTCACAAATTCTTTTTCAGGAAGGGTAAACTTTATAGTTGTATTTGGATTGAACGGGTTCGGATAGTTTTGAGCAAGACTGAATTTTGTGGGCAGCTCTGTTTCAACTTTAATTATTTTTGAATATTCAAAGCTTCCGTCATAATCAATTTGTTTCAACCTGTAATAATATGTCCCACAATTCACCAGCTTATCTGTATAGCTATAAGATTTACATTCTGTTGATGAACCGAAACCAGGAACAGTTCCAATTTCCAAATAGTTAATGTTATCTCCGCTTCTTTCTATAGCAAATCCTAAGTTATTTGTTTCTGTTGCTGTTTGCCAACTTAGTAAAACATTATTACCTGATACAGAAAAATTAAATGAAATAAGCTCAACAGGAACAGTTTCACCTTCTGCAATTGTAATAATTTGATCAGGGGAAACATTAGTAAGAACATCTACAGTACCTGATGGCCATCTTACAATTATTGAATCAACATTCGTATTAACATCTAAACCAAAATGTGCTCTTAACTGGTTTTGAGATCTATAACCAACTCCAGTATTAATTTCTCTCATCATCTTCAATGAGCCTGCAATAACATCAATCTGTGCCCCAACTCCTGATTTATTTGATGCTATCCCTGAAAGATCAATTTGAATCCAGTGTTTTCCTGTAATACCATTGTTAAGAAATAATTTATTACCGTTTGATGCACTGCCGGAAGTATAGAGATCAAGCCAGCCATCATTATTATAATCTCCAAATGCTGCCTCAAGCTGTACCAGACTACCCAAACCAGAGGTTGATGTGGCATTTGAAAATGTTCCATTTCCATTATTAAGGTATAACTGGCAGTTAGTGCTTTGACCAGAAACGGCAACAAAAATATCTTCATAACCATTGTTATCTACATCCCCGCAGGTAACACCCCATGAAATTAAATTATCTGTAATACCGCTTGAAGAACCGATTTCTGTAAAAGTATTATTTCCATTATTGCGATATAGATTGACCGGAATTGCAGTTGTACCTCCTGCATAAGAAGCAAAGCAAAAATCCCAGTTGCCATCATTATTATAATCAATCCATTGGCTTCCACGCCCCGCAATATTAAACCCATAAGTTGAAGCAGTTGAAGTAAAAGTTTCATTACCATTGTTTAAGTAAAACAAACTTTCTCCTCCGGTTTGAAGATTGCCAATAAATAATTCCGGGTATCCATCTTTATTAAAATCACCCCAATGAACAGCTTGCTCAAGTAAAGTTGAAACCTGGTTATTTACACCCGCCGAGCTTGAAACATTTGTAAAAGTTCCATCACCATTATTTTTATATAATCCGTCGGGAGAAGAAGCTGAACTTGAAACAGGAGAATAAAAATCTACAAAGCCATCATTATTAAAATCTGCCCATACAACCATTTGCGCACCTGACATACTTATACCCGCAGCAGTTTCAACACTTGTAAATGAAGTATCCGTTCCCGTTTCCCTGTTATTTCTCCATAATCTTGTCGGTGCCCCTGTTGCAGTTGTAACTAAATCAAGATCACCGTCATTATCATAATCAGCCCAAGAACAAGTAATTGTATTTGCTAAATCATTAAGTCCAACTACTGCGGCAACTTCTGTAAATGTACCATTACCATTATTCATATATAATTTATTCGGGGATGATCCGGCTGTCGGGACAAATAAATCAAGCAAGCCGTCGCTATTAAAATCTGCCCAGGATATTCCTCTTGTGGTTCCATCACCTAAACCTGAACCTGCCGAGGTTGATACTTCTGTAAATGTTAGTTGAGCATTTACACTGGAAAATGAAAGGAATATGATAAAACATAAAATAATTATTGATTTTTTCATTTTGCCCTCCAAGAATTTAATTAAAGAGTTAAAATGTATTTAGTTAAAAATGATACTATTAATGCAAGGAAAGAAGAAAGCAATGTTCCTATTAATACATATTCAGCAAAATCTCTTTTATCAAGTTCTTTGAATCTTGTAAAACCTTTTGCAGCAATAATAAATCCAATTACAGTTATTTCTCCGAGTAAAACAAAAAGGAAAATTAAAATCCTTTCAAGCATTCCAATTACTCTGCCGGCATTATATTCCTTTTCATCAATTTTTTTTTCTTCGCCGGCATTTACGGGATACAAATTCAGGAATTCAAAGAAATATCTAATTAGAAAATTAACTTCATTAACTAAGATTAAACTGCCGAATAAAATAATATTCAGCTGTGTAAAATTAATTTTAGTTTTAATAAATATCGGCGGGACCAATACATTTAATCTTTTGAACAATTGGAATGTAGCTACATTGAATTCCAATCCAAAACTTCCTGAGGAAAAAATAAAAGTAAGAATAAACAAACAGACAAATGAAATGAAGCGATAAAAATTTACTTCCCCTGTTTTTTCGAGAAAATATTGTAGAAGATTTATTACGAATAAAAGAACAATAAAAGTGAACAACTGAAAACTTATATCAAATAATAAAAGAGGTAAAATTTGAAGAAGAGTTAAAATAAGTGTTGACTTTAAATTTACCGGTTTGTCTCTGAAGAGAAAAAACAAACGGAAAAAATAAATAGAGTTAAGCGTATAAAAGAATTGCAAATATTACTCTTTTAATAAATTATTAATTTCTACTGAAATTATTTTTGTAATGGATATAATATTCATTAATGCACCCGCATCAATATTCTTATACACAGCTTTATCAGAGATTTTTAATTTCTTTGCAATCTGATAGACAGATAAATCTTCATATAAATAGGATAAAATTTTGTATCTCGTTTCCTTCCAGCCGGAAGATAAATGCGATAATAGAAAAAGGTTTTGTTTCATCAATATAATCTTTTTTTCCTCTTCGTGTATAATATTAAACAAAAATGAATTCTGCTTTAATTCAATAAGACCTTTTCTTGCATTATAAAAAGCGGGCCCATCCATTCCAATAGCCTGGGTCGTATTTATTGAAGTTGTAATTTCTCCTATACCTAACGAAAATCTCACCTTGTTCGGAAACAGAGCCAATAATATTTCCCAGAGATTTTTGAAAACGAGGTCTGCATTTGAAAATACAGCCTGAAATTCATCCCCCAATGTAATTGTATAAGGTGAAATTATATTTTTACTTTTGTTTATAGATTTAAAAGAGTCTGCAGTTTTTTCTGAATTTCTTTCCGGTTTGTAATTTTTTTAGAGGCAACTATATCGCCAATAAGAACAAGTCTTTTCATATTATTATTTTTTTATTAAGAGGAATGTAAGAAAAGAATAAATATAATTCAACCAAAATGGTTGAATTCTCTATTTTCAACCAAATCAGTTGAAAAACTTATTTTCAACCAAATCAGTTGAAAAGTAGTTTATTTCTCAATTAACCTGATCATTTCCCGGACTGCTTCTTTAATTCCAACAATAACAGACCTGGCAATAACAGAATGACCAATGCTAACTTCATCAATATCCGGAAGCTCTCTGAATATTTTAACATTCTGATAATTTAAACCATGACCGGCATTTACCCCTAATCCTAATTTCTTTGCATGCTTTGCCGCGATCCTAATTCTTTCCAGTTCATCAAACTGCTCTTCTTCAGAAATAGCATTTGCAAAAACACCAGTATGAATCTCAATGAAATCCGAATCAATTTCTGCTGCTGCATCTATCTGCTCAATAGCAGGTTCAATAAAAAGCGAAACTTCAATTTCAGCATGATGAAGACTTTTAATCGTTTCACGCAAAAGAGTAATATTATCGATTACATTTATCCCACCTTCGGTGGTTAACTCCTGTCTTTTCTCAGGAACTAATGTAGCAAGCTCAGGACCAACATCGCAGGCAATTTTAATAATCTCTTCAACAGGTGCCATTTCAAGATCAAGCTTGGTAGTAATTAATTCTCTAAGAAGTCTTACGTCACGTTCATTAATATGTCTCCTGTCCTCTCTCAAATGCACAACAATCCCATCAACACCTGCATGTTCGGCAATTAATGCAGTTGTAACCGGATCAGGCTGATTTTCACCCCGCGCATTTCTCAGAGTAGCGATATGATCAACATTTAATGCAAACCGCATTTATTCTCCATTATATTATTGCTTTGATAAGGTTTATTAAAGAATTAATCCCAATTCCATAATCAGCTGTTCTGTACCTGAGAATTGAGATTAAATCAATACTTAACATAACACTCATATGTGTTACTACACAATACAAAATTGAATTGGTTCTAAGAGCTAAAATACCAAGAGCTATTCCTGCTATGATAGCACCAAATGTTTCCAGAACAGGTTTACCGTTATGTAAAATTAAAAATGGAATCATTTGAATTAATACAGAATAATATCCGAATTTATTTTTTAGTCCGAATAACATAAAACCCCGCCAGATAAATTCCCATGCGAACATATAGACAAGCATTCCTGATTCAAAAATAAAAAATGTATTCCAGGAATTCCTGGTTGATGCAAGTTGAGGGTAGGTCCTGCTAAAATCGGGAAATGAAGATGCAACCCAAACAAGCGGAAGCATAATAAGCAGAAAAATTAGAGTAATTTTAATTCCTGCTTTATAATCACCTAAAGAAATTCCGTAGTTGTTTATTCTTTCCCTAAAGAGAAACTTGATAATAAAAAAAGGAAGAATAAAATAAGAAAAGAAATCTCCGACAAACCAATACAGATATTCAATCAAAAAAACATTGCTATCGAACTGGAAATACTGAAATAAATTTAACCTGAAAAATCTTCTTGAAGTGAAATAAAATGATATTGTTTGAAGAATACCAACTGAAATAAAAATATAAATAACCTTCTTGTCTAAATTTCTTATTATCTCAAGAAGTTTTTTAAGATCAACCTTTATTTTAAAACCTGAATTTTCCATCAATAAAAAATAATAGACTTTCCAAAAAGATAAATAAACTCCGTAATAAAACCTCAATTAATAATTTCTCAGCTTAATTATCTTGACAATACCTTAATAACATATTATATTAGCACTCACTATATTAGAGTGCTAATATCAATTCACAAATCATTAAAATAAAGGAGTTAATTATGAGTAAGATAAATTTAACCCCTTTGGCTGATAGAGTTATTGTTAAACCAAGTGAAGCCGAAGAGAAAACAAAGGGTGGTATAATCCTGCCTGATACTGCAAAAGAAAAACCAATTGAAGGTACTATAGTAGCAGCAGGTCCAGGAAAGGTAACTGATGATGGAAAAACAGTAAAATTAGGAGTTAAAGTTGGTGATAAAGTTCTATATGGAAAATACAGCGGAACTGAAATTACTGTTGAAGGTGAAGAATACTTCATCATGAGGGAGACGGATATTTTCGCAATTGTTAGTTAACAATTGTAAAAGTTTTAAAGAATTTAGAAAAATAAAAAGGAGTATATAATTATGGCTTCAAAATTAATTGAATATGACACCGAGGCAAGAGCAAAGCTTAAAAAAGGTGTTGATAAACTTGCTAACGCAGTCAAAGTAACTTTAGGTCCGAAAGGACGTAATGTTATTCTCGATAAAAAATTTGGTTCACCGACTGTTACTAAAGATGGTGTTACCGTTGCTAAAGAAATTGAACTTGAAGATGCTGTAGAAAACATGGGCGCTCAGATGGTTCGAGAAGTTGCATCAAAAACCAGCGATGTTGCCGGTGATGGGACAACAACTGCAACCGTATTGGCACAGGCAATTTACAGGGAAGGATTAAAGAATGTTACTGCAGGCGCTAACCCGATGGATTTGAAACGAGGAATTGATCTAGCAGTTAACAAAGTAATTGATCATTTAAAATCTATAAGTAAAGATGTTGAAGGAAGAAATGAAATTGCACAGGTTGGAGCAATTTCAGCTAATAATGATAAATCAATTGGCGATCTAATTGCAGATGCAATGGAAAAAGTTGGTAAAGATGGCGTTATTACTGTTGAAGAAGCAAAAGGAACTGAAACATCTTTAGATGTTGTTGAAGGTATGCAGTTCGATCGCGGTTATCTTTCACCATATTTTGTAACTGATGCAGAAACAATGGAAGCAGTCACTTGAAGATCCTTTCATTTTAATTCACGATAAAAAAATATCTGCAATGAAAGATCTTCTCCCTATCCTTGAAAAAGTTGCTCAACAGGGAAGATCAATTCTTATTATTGCTGAAGACCTTGAAGGTGAAGCTTTTGCAACATTGGTTGTAAATAAAATCCGCGGAACTCTTAGAAGTTGCTGCTGTTAAAGCACCTGGTTTTGGTGATAGAAGAAAAGCAATGCTTGAAGATATTGCTATTCTTACCGATGGCACTGTGATATCTGAAGAACGTGGTTTCAAATTAGAGAATGCAACTGTTTCTTATTTGGGAACTGCCAAAAAAGTCACGATTGATAAAGATAATACCACCATTGTTGAAGGTGCCGGTAAAACTGAAGACATCAAGAAAAGAATCAATGAAATAAAAGCCCAGATTGATAAAACAACATCCGATTACGATAAAGAAAAATTACAGGAAAGACTTGCCAAACTTTCCGGTGGTGTTGCTGTATTAAAAATCGGAGCTTCAACTGAAGTTGAAATGAAAGAAAAGAAAGCTCGTGTTGAAGATGCATTACACGCAACACGCGCAGCTGTTGAAGAAGGCATTGTTGCCGGAGGCGGTGTAGCTTTCATCCGTGCAATAAATGTTCTTGATAAACTTCAGGGTGAGAATGAAGATCAAAATACGGGTATAAAATTAATCCAGAAAGCTCTTGAAGAACCATTAAGACAAATTGTTAATAATGCCGGAATCGATGGTTCTGTTGTTCTTCAGAAAGTTAAAGAAGGAAAAGATGATTACGGATTTAACGCTGCTACAGAAAAATATGAAAACCTGATTAAAGCTGGAGTTATTGATCCAACTAAGGTTGCAAGAGCGGCTCTTGAAAATGCTGCCTCTGTCGCTTCTTTGTTAATTACAACCGAAGCAGTTGTATATGAGAAGAAGGAAAAAGAACCGGCTATGCCAGCTATGCCTCCAGGAGGTATGGGCGGAATGGATTATTAATAAAATCCAGAATCATTATAAGGCGGGTTTTCCCGCCTTTTTTATTTTAAACATTAATTGGAAAAAATGGATAAGCTAAAATTTTAATTTATAATTCAATGATATACCATCCCAATTATTTAAATAAAATTTAGGTAGATAACTAAAAATTCCCGGATGGTCTCTTTCAATGAAGAAAAGTAAATCTAATTGACTATAAACCCAAAGGGCAGCAAAACTAATAAATGATAGATTTCTCATTCTATATGAAAAATTGTAATCGTTGTATTTTTCACTTGTATTATTAATGTTTCTTTCCTCCAGATAGATTTTTTCTTTTTTATTTGCATCAATCAGAAAATAAATCCCGCTGCTGATTGAAGCCACGGAAAGAAAGGTAAGCACCCATGATTTAAGGTTGTTTTGAAGATAAAGGTGTCCTGTACCGGGAATAAAAACTGACCGGATAAGAGCTTGCTTAAGATTGTATTCAGCAGTTGAATCACGAATGGTTACGGGAACATATACGGTATCATATTTAGTAATAACTACCTGCTCTTCTTTACCTTCTATGCTTGTTAAATATTCATTTTTAACATCGCTAAAAAAAGAAACTATCTTGGGAGAAGTTGAGGAGAGATCAAGTGAGTAGGAAGTATCAATCTTTAAAATTTCTATGAAGCTAAGCCTTGCTTCACTATCATCAAGCAATGCGTAATGAGAAATTCCTTTCATCCGGTAAATTTCAATTAGGTCCGGATTAGAGAATTTCTCCTTAATATTTAATAATTCATCTAGCATCTTTAATTACCTGGTTATATTCGAAATCTCTGAATTCCTGTGTCAGATTATTTAACTCATCTTTATTATCCTGAGCTAATAATGTGATTATTGGAAAAAACCAGATGAATAAGGAAAGTTTCTTCATTAGTAAATTAATTGCATTTGGCGCTTTAAATATACCCGTTTATAATTGTATTTCAAATCAGATTTATTAATCTCAAATCTATTTCAGTAAAAGCATCTTTCGGGTATTAATATAAGTGTTTTGCGTTGAAAAATTAAATGCTACTAATTTATAAAAATATACGCCGCTTGAAATTGATGAAAGATTTTTTGCCCTCGCATCAAATAAAACCTTATGTGTCCCCTGATTCATTTCTTCATTAATTAGTTCAACAACTTTTTCTCCGTCAAGACTATAGATTTCTATTTTTACAAGACTTTGTGAGGGTAAATAAAAACTAATAGTTGTTGATGGATTAAATGGATTCGGGAAATTTGAATATAAAACAAAGTCATCAGGTTTTTGAATATTTTCATTTTCAACATCAGTAACCAAATCCAATTTTTCAACCTCGGTAACGGGATCTCCTGAATCATTCCTTCCCCCAAAAACATATATAGAGTTATTATATTTTACTGCCATTAATTCAGAACGTTCAAAATTTAGCGGAGGACCACTTGTTACTGTATTATTTCCATTTATACTATTAAAAATTTCAACGCTTGAAAGAGCAAGATTGGCTTCATTAAATCCCCCAATAATATAAACGCTGGTATCGGTAACACTAATTGCTTTACCGCCAGCCCTGGACTGAATAAGCTCAGAGGGCAACATATCAAGAGTTTTTCCAGATAAATCATAGCGATATATAGATCTTAAGGTACCTAAAAATATTCCTCCAAAAAGATAAATTGAATTTCCGGCAATTGCCGACATTTGCTGATAAGGATATGAAATTAAGAATCCAAAATTATTTCTGAAATCAAAAATCTTTGATGATAAATTATATTCAAACATATACTTAGATAAAGTATCAATTGATATTCCGCCAAACATATAAAGAATACTATCCCTGACAAGTCCTGTTGGAAATGTGCGTATAAAGTCTAATGAAAGATCAAAAATGTAAGGAGGAGTCAATCGAATTCCAGATCTCTAATGAATTATTAAGTAAAAGGTTTAACCCGACTCCGCCTGCAATAACAATGCTGTCATTATATATGTCAGCAACAAACCCCTGTCTGTCAACATTCAGAGAATCAATATTCTCCAGGAATTACTCTGCGGGATTATATTCCTGAATTAAGTTTACATTGCTATTAAGAATATCTGAAAAACCCCCAATGATATAAATTAAAGAATCCTTAACGACAGCTTCTCCACCATAAACGGGATTGGTCATCCCAGCACCATTTACAACCTGCCAAACCTGCGTATGTGCTTCAAGTGTAAAAATAAAAATGATTAATAGTTATTATTTTTTTCATTCGTTATTCTGTTTTACAAATTCATCAAAATTATATCTGAGAGTTAAAGAATCTTTTGCTTTAATCGTCACTATCTCATTAATCTCTTTTTCATAATTTTTATTGGTTATCTTCACATTATAAACACCCGGCATTAATACAATTGGTTTTCTTAAGGGTGTTGTGCTTTTATGCACGCCATTTATATAAATTTCTCCCCAGGGAAAAATTTTACAATCAAGGTAACCGACTTCCTCATAAAAATTAATTTTTATTGAATTTAATTCGTTTGGTTTTATTTCAATTTTTTCAGAATAAGGGGGAAATTCCGGATGAACAAGTTTTAATTCATATTCACCTGATTTCAGTTCTATTTCGTTTTTTAATGGCGTTGTATCAATCTTCTTATCATTGATAAAAACTTCTGCCCAGGGATTAGCTTCAACAAAAAGTTTGCCATCAATTGCAGGTGCAGTTGCTTCTTTATCTTCTTTTGTGGATTCAACTATCAGCGGTTTTTCCTCAATTTTAGTTGAGTTATTTTTTTTAAAAGTATCAAGATTCGCGATATTCTGCACGCTATCCTTTTTTTCATCAGCAGCAGACTTACTTATTTGATTATTATTCATTGAGGTTAATGAATCTTCATTTGATGAAAAGGTTTTTAATCAATAAAAACCCGCTAATCAAAATAATTGCAGCAGTAGCCCAATAAAAAAATGTTTTTTTTGTTTTCTTCTTTTCGGGTTGCTCAACAGTAATGCGTGCTAATTCCTGTTCAACAGTAAAAAAATTAAGAGCTTCAAGTGCACTTTTAGTACGTTTGCTGAAATTTTTTCGCATCAATTCCTGAAGTGCATTCTGAACATTTATTGGTAATGATGTAAGATCTTTAAATTCCTTTTCAATTTTGAAATTGAGAATATTATTAATCGTTTCGTTAATATCTTTGCCGATTAAAGGATTTATACCAGTGAACAATTCGTAAATTACAATGCCTGAAGAAAATAGATCTGTTTGAGGCGTCAGCTCTTCACCTCTTATTTGTTCAGGAGACATATAACCCGGAGTACCAACGATAGATGACTTATGAGTAAGTATAATGTCATCTCTTACTAAAGCTAAACCAAAATCTGCAATCTTTAATTCAAGTTTTTTATTAACAAGAATATTTTCGGGTTTAATATCTCTGTGAATTATCCCAATCTGATGTGCAGCATCGAGCGCTTTAAAAAGCTGGATACATAAATTTATTTTATCATCATCTGAAAGTTTATTATCCTTAATAACTTTTCTAAGGTTGCTGCTGTCGAAGTATTCAAAGGAGATATAAAAATTATTACCCGCAGTACCGAAGTCAAGCACTTTAATAACATTCTGATGATCGAGCTGGGCAAGAATTTTGGCTTCTCTTTTAAATCGGTCTAGAAAGGTCTTATCAGGAAGTTCGTCTGCTGAGAGGGTTTTTAGAATTATTTTTTTTCCAAGATAGATATGGTTGGCAAGATAAACAGTGGTATGCTGGTCTTTTTTAAGAGTATCAATAATCTCAAACCTGCCAAACAAAATTTTTGAAGGATCTTCCGGCATGCCCTATTTCACATTCATCTCTTTCAGTTTAAGCTGAACCCATCGTACAGAAACACCCAAAGATTTTGCAGTAGCAGTTCTGTTCCCATCAAACATTTTTAACCTTTTGAGCAGAATAATTTTTTCAAATTCTCTAAGTGTACCGGAAAAGTTTGAATCATCTGAATCTTCTTCAAGAACAACATGCTCTGGCAAAATCTTATCTTCATCACATAAGATTAATGCACGTTGAATAACATTTTCAAGCTGGCGAACATTTCCCGGCCAGCTATATTCTTCAAGCATCCTCATAGTTTTGGTATCAACATGAATATTTTTATCTGAAAATTTTCTTATGAAATGGTAGGTGAGCAAAGGTACATCACCAATTCTCTCACGTAAAGGAGGAATCTTAATCGGGAAAACGTTCAACCTGTAAAAAAGATCTTCACGGAATTTATCCTCCTTAACAAGTAAATTCAAATCCTTATTTGTAGCAGCAATTACTCTTGCATCAATTTGAATTACTTTTGTATCACCAAGACGCATTATTTCTTTACTTTGCAAAACTCTAAGCATCTTTGCCTGAAGTGCCATTGAAATATCGGCTATTTCATCAAGGAAAAAAGTACCACCGCTGGCAACTTCAAATAATCCTTTCTTATCTGTATTTGCACCGGTAAATGCACCTCTCTTATAACCAAATAATTCACTCTCAAGAAGAGTATCAGGTATTGATCCGCAAAATTGTGCAAGGTACGGTTTATCTTTTCTGTCGCTAAAATTATGGATTGCTTTTGCAATTAATTCTTTACCTGTACCGCTTTCTCCAAGTAATAAAACTGATGCATCTGTCCTTGCAACTTTATGTATCAGTAAAGCCAGTTTTTTCATAACCTGGCTTTCACCAATTAATTCAGGAATGCTTTTTTCGGAATCAAGCCGGTTTCTGAGGATAAGATTTTCTTTTTCTAAATTTTCCAGCTTGCTGATTTTATCTAGTGCAAGAGAAACTATGTTTGAAAAGAAATCTAGGAATGCAAGATTATCTTCATTAAATTCTTTCCTATTCATCCGGCTATCAACTAAAATAACACCCCACACCCTTTCATTTTGAATGATAGGTACGCCAAGGACTGATTTAATATTTTGGAGCTGAACACTTTGAAATTGAGAAACACTCGGATCACTTTGAACATCATGAAATAAATAAGGCTGGCGGTTATCAATTACTTTTTGCAGAATACCGGAAGAGAATGCAGTAAGATCTACAATATTTTCCCTCTGGATATTTCTAGCGGCTATAATTTCAAATTTTCTATGAGGCTCTTCATATTTAACAAAAAGACCTCTTTCTGCATTTACAACTTCAATTACAAGGTCCAGTGTTTCAATAATTAAAGTATCTGTATAATTAACAGCATTTAATTTCTGGCTTATATGATATAGAGTATCGAATTGCTCTTTAGAAATAAGCCGGATTTTTTCTATAGTATCTTGTTCTTGCAGATTCATATTTTGCACGGAGATTGTGAACTAAAGATAACAAAAAAATCACTGAATTCGGAAGCCAGTCTGCTTTGACCTTGACCTGTTCTGAAATTGATCTATTATCCAGATAACCCAATAATAATTGCCATCACTAAGTGTTTGAGGTAAGGTATAGGAAGTTGAATCAGATGAAATGTTGAGTTTAGTATGAATTAAAACCGGATTAGAGAAAGTTGTATAAGAATAAACTTCTATCATATATTTAAAAGAATATCCTGCATTAAATTTACTCCATTTAAAAATAACAGGTTGAGATGTGTCTGCAATTGTTGAATCGGTAGAAGGTTTTAACCCGGAAACTTCATCTTTTATAATCCTTGTTACCCTGTCACTGCCAATTATAAATTCATTCTGGAATTTATCTTTTGTTACAATTGATAAATCAAGACCAATTGTCCCTTCGATGTTATTCCCGTTTAATTCATTCTCCGTAACAGTAGTTTGATATGCGCCATCTTCAGGTATAAATAATAGGGGTTTCCTCAAATTAAGAGCTTCATTATAAACAAAAACCGAATCTACATCTCCATCATGGTCTGTAATCCAGGCATTTACAAATAACGTTGAAATTGGAGGCGGCACAAATTGATTTTCAACAACTGTATAAATTGAAACTGAATCAAGCACAGGGATATTATTAAAAAAAACCTGGGCAAAATATCTTTTTGAATAACCCCACACTATGTTCAAAGTATCACCTTTATAACCGGATTTTGAAAAAACAATGTTACCATCTTTAATTGGAATATTGCTTAACCTGAACTTTCCGTTAGCATCAGTTACGGCAATTAAATTAGCATTCTCCCATGTAACCTTCACATTGGATATTCCTGTGAAAGGAAAACCAATTGTCTGAACAACACCCTCTATGGTTCCATAATTATAATCAGGATTTAAAGGATCTAAAGGATTAGTTCTTGGAGCATTGCAACTAATACCCCCTAAAACAACAAAAATAATTAAAGTAAAAAATTGTATAAATATCTTCATATTATATATCGTACAGAAAACCGAAAGTCATTAGTCATCTTAGTAAAAATTTAAATGAATTCGCAGATAAAATAAATAAATATTTTATTTATATGATAGTCTAAAATAAAAGAATCAAAGATTATTAACGAGGGTTTTATGCAATATCTCTTTTATCAGTCGGTACAGAAAAAGTTTCAATAATATTACTGTCTTTTACAATTATCGCGCTCAGTTTATTCCCGGTGTAAACCGAAGTATCAATGTAAGCTGCATTATTCACTTTGTGATATACAATATCCTTTTGACGGGTATGACCAACTACTTGTAATTTACCTATGTTTAATAAAATATCTCTTGTCCAGAGCACTCCATTATCATTCATTAAATTAAGTCTCATTACTTTGTCAATCTGTTCAGTATTTTCAAGAACTTTTTTAGGAAGACGGGATTTAAAAGTAAGAAGAAATTCCGGGCATGGCTTATAAAACAATCATCAAGATTATAAAATAGAGGAGCTTTAATAATCATATCGAGGTGTTTATACATATCACTAACTTTGTCCCGATAGGATTGGACAGTGGTTTCCGAACCATTATAAATCCAAATTCCACCCATTTCACTTCCAGGTTCGTGGATAAAGTAATAAAACATATAATCATGGTTACCGGGAGTAAACCGGATTTTTTCAGAAACAATAAAATTAATTACCTCATAGCTGAAATTTCCTCTATCAACCAAATCACCTACACTGTAAAGTTTAATATCAGGATATTTATTTTTTATTTGTGATACCAATTCCTTAAGTGTAAAATAGCAACCATGTATATCACCAATTACTGCAACCATTTTTTTCTCATAAATTAAAAAAACTGGAGAAATTTCCTGAGGGTATTATAAAAATAAATAACCCCTTATTGTTAGTTGGTAGAAAAAATCCTTAACCTTCTAAACTCAACTTTGAATGCATTTGCAATTGCTTCATTCGAACAATAACCCTGATAGGTACAAACACCTTTAGCAAAACCGGGATCACCAATTAAAGCATTCGCCAATCCGTTTTCTACTATATTTAATATATAATCAATAGAAGCATTATTCAATCCGTAGCTTGCGGTTCGTGATACAAGTGATGGCATATTAGGTACACAATAGTGAATCACATCATGTAATGTAAAAACAGGATCTGAAATTGAAGTCAGCCGGCTTGTTTCTATACAGCCACCCTGGTCAATTGAAACATCAACGAGAACTGCACCTTTTTTCATCTGTTTAACCATCTCTTCTGTTACGATATTAGGTGCCTTTTCTCCTTTAATCAGAATAGAACCAATTAAAACATCAGCAAACTTTACTCCACGAGAAATTGTATATGGATTTGCCATTACTGTTGTAACTCTTTTCTTAAATTCACTTTCAATTTTTCGCAGTCTATGCAAATCTTTATCAAGAACAATAACCTGGGCACCTCTTCCTAAAGCAGCTCTTGCAGCAGCTCTTCCAACAACTCCGGCACCAATTATAACAACTGCAGCAGGCGCAACACCGGGAATACCGCCAATTAAAACTCCCCTTCCTCCTTTATTAAAGCTTTCGAGATATCTTTCTGCAACCTGAATTGTTAATTGACCGGCAATTTCACTCATTGAATTAAGTACAGGAAGATTTCCATCTTTTTCAATAAGCTCATATCCAATTGCAGTAATCTTTTTATTCAGAAGTTCAGATATTATTTTTTTCTTTCCAACCGCAAGATGAAGAAAAGAAAAGAGTATCTGATTTTCCTGAAGCATCTCAACTTCTTTTTCAGATAAAGGTGCAACTTTAATCACCATCTCAGAAAGTTTAATAACTTCTTCCTTGCTGAAGACAATAGTTGCCCCGACTTTACTATAATCTTCATCACTAAAATTGCTTCCGGTTCCAGCACTTGACTCAATAAATACAGTATGTCCAAGCCTGGTCAAAGAATCAATACCGGCTGGAGTAAGAGCTACTCTTCTTTCTTCATTATAGTTTTCTTTTGGTATGCCTATCCGCATTTAATTTTTTTCTATTTGCTTAAAATTACCGATTAAACAAAAGATATTCAAGATGAGTTTATTTGAAATTGAAGGACACTTGAACAATAAAATTAATTTTAGATTTATGTTTAAATAAAATATTAATTAACCGGTGTTAATGGTTTCCTGCCATTCAGAACTTCAATAACATTTTGAATTGCAATCTCAGCCATTCCTGTTCTTGCTTCTTCGGTTGCACTGCCTATATGTGGAAGTAAAACAACATTTTTAAGTTTTATAAGCGAAGAGCTTATATTTGGTTCATTTTCATAAACATCAAAACCAGCCGAAAAAATTTTTTTCTTTTTTAATAACTTTATTAATTCAGGTTCATCAATAATTTCACCGCGTGAAGTATTAACAATTATAGCAGCTTTTTTTAAAAGCTTTAATTTTTTCTTATTTAAAAGATGGAAAGTTTCATTATTAAGTGGAAGATGTACTGAAATAATATCAGCATTTTTTAAAAGTTCATCCAGTGAAACTTTTTCAGCACCGGTTTTTTCCTCAAGTTCACTATTAATATTTTTATCACAGTAAATTATTTTCGTTTTAAAAGCTTTTATACGAATCGCTGTTTCAGTTCCGATTCTACCAGCGCCAAGAATTCCAACTATTTTATCTTTAAGCTCAACACCGAGCAGAAGTTTTGGTTTCCATCCTTTGAATCTCTTTTCCCTCATCATCTTCTCCCCTTCAGGTAATCTTCTTGCACAGGCAAGAATTAATGACACTGTAAGATCGGCAGTGGAATCAGTTAAAACATCAGGAGTGTTTGTAACAACAATATTTTTTTCTTTGGCATAATTCGTATCTATATTGTTATATCCAACCGCCACATTCGCAATAATTTTACAATTGGGAATTTTATCAATTAATTTTTTATCGAATTTCTCTGTGAGTAAAGAAACTATCCCATCAGCATCTTTAATATTTTTTAAAAGTTCTTTTGGAGGAATGGCTTTATCTTTTTTATAAACACTAACATTAAACTTCTGTTTTTTTAGAAGATCAATTGCTTTATCGGAAATTTCTCTCGTAACAAATACTTTCATCTAACCAAATAATAATTTTACTATAAACAATGCACCAAGAATTCCTGCAATATCTGCAAGTAAACCTGCCGGTAATGCGTGCCTTGTATTTTTAATATTAACAGCCCCGAAGTAAACAGCAAGAACATAAAAAGTTGTTTCAGTGCTGCCAAAAAAAGTTGAAACCAGAATACCAATAAAGGAATCGGGTCCGTGAACCGATATTATTTCAGCCATAATACCAAGAGAACCGCTTCCGGACAAAGGACGCATCAAAGCCATTGGTAATGCTTCCGCAGGCATCCCAATAAAATCTGTAATGGGTCGTAATATTAATATTAGCCAATCCATTCCTCCGCCGGCTCTGAAAATACCAATTGCCATCAGCATTGCAACTAAGTAAGGAATTATTCTTACAGCAATATTAAAACCTTCTTTAGCGCCTTCTACAAATTGTTCATAAACTTTAACTTTTTTTATTGCCCCATACCCGATAAAAACAAAAATCAAAAGAGGTATTGCAATGATTGATATCAAATTTATCACATCACGAAATAATTCCGGGCTAAGCCACCAAAATATTGAAGTAAAAATTTTCCCGGCACCTGTTACAGAAAATAATAAAACAAGTATGAGTATAAACAGAATTATAAAAATTCCTTTGCTGCTTCTTTTTATCCAGCCTGAAAAATCATTTTTCTTTATTGGAAATTTTTCAAGGATCTTTGCGGCTGTTATTCCCGTAATTGTTGCGCACAAAGATCCGAATAAAGATGTTCCGATTATTATTGCCGGTTCAGTGCTTCCGGCTGCTGCTCTGATTGCAATTGCTGTAGCTGGAATCAATGTCATACCGGCAGTATTAATTGCAAGAAAAGTTACCATTGAATTGGTGGCTGTTCCCTTTTTTGGATTAAGAGTATCAAGCTCTTCCATTGCTTTAAGTCCGAATGGTGTGGCTGCATTTCCAAGACCAAGCATATTTGCAGAAATGTTCATTATCATCGAACCCATCGCCGGATGATCGGAAGGAATTTCAGGGAATAATTTTTTTGTAACCGGCTTTAACCAGTTGGCAATTATTTTTATTAAACCTGCATCTTCAGCAACCTTCATAACTCCAAGCCAAAGCGCCATTATTCCAATTAATCCGAGAGCAATGTTAACGGCAGTTTTCGCATAATCAATTGCCGAATTAGTTACTTCTTTCATCTTCAGGAATGAAGCATCCTCAAGAATAATTTTTGACGCAGCATTATTTTCAGATATAAATGATAACGAGATTAAAGAAGCAGTAATATCATTGTCTTCACCTGAAGCAGATGCTATGTCCTTCCAGAGTTTGGGAGTATCATCACTAGTTTTGAAGAAGAGAACGCTTTTATTTTCTTTTGTGTTTATGGTTAACTTCGCCGGAAAAGATAAATCATTATTAATGTGTGATTTATAAAAAGTATTGAACTTTTCTTTATCAACTAAAATTTTAACATCGTAAGATTTTGAAGAGTCTTTGATCAGAGGCTGAGAAAATTCAACAGTTACAGGCAGCGGCTCATTATTCCTGTACTTGTTGTTCCCTTTATTTACCAGGTCAGTTGAAACGGCTGTTACTATTCCAATAAATAGTAAAGACATCCAGATGTAATTAAGCATTAAATTCCTTTAGAGGAGTTTGCCAAATCTTTTCTAAATGAACAGTAGACTAATTAAAAATATACAATTGAAATTCCGCACAATTATCCTCCCATTTCTTCAAAAGCCTGAATCTCCTCTGTATCTATAAAAACCGCATTGTTTGATTTAAGTGATTTTTCCTTTTCATCATTCCGGGAAGAATATTTTTTAAGATAATTTTTTTTAACGGAAGCGAGAAGCTTATCATCATCAACTTTTTTAATCAAACCGGTAATAGAAATTGAAAAAATATTATATACAGGCGTAAAATCGGGTTTGCTCTTTTTTTGCTTTTCATTTTTTACAAGGATGAACTTTACATCAGTTTCATACTTCAGATTTTCATAAAATTCATTCTTTTCATCCGGGAAGAGATAAACATTTTTATCCTGGTAAAGAAATGTCGTTGCTGTTTGAACCAGTTCATCATCTTTAAGATTTAATGCCAGTACACCAACAGGACTACTATGCAGTTCCTTCTCAATATGCTGAATATCTCTTATTTGTGTTACTATTTTCTTCATAAACGGAAATCCTGATTTCTTAGTTAACTATACAACGGTTATGATTAATTGAAAAAATACATTTGGAGCAATGATCAAGATTTTTTTTGTATGTACCCAACCTTGTTTCCTGCACCATCTTATTAACTGCAGTTTTAATTTCTTGCAGTTCATTTTTTTTGAACTTGATTGAAGTTATTTCATCAGGGTACTTGATGAAAATAATTTTCAGTTCAAAATTTTCAATATTCTTATATAAACGGCTTACAATATAGGAATAAAATTTTAATTGAGTTAAATATGATTCAAATCTTTTCTGAATTTCATCTTTCTTTATATCATCAGTTTTGAAATCAATTATTGTGGCTTGCTTATTTTCAATTGCAATCCGGTCAATAATTCCAAATAGAAAATAATCACCTTCCTTTGAGTAAACTTCAAACTCACTCTGGTAATTTTTTAAACCTGCTACTTCAGAGTATACTGTAGATTCATAATAGTTCACCAAGTCTAAAACGATTTCATTTGTAAAACTATTGAAGAAAGAATCGTTTTCATCAATTATCTGAAATTCTTCCTTCACCATCAAACTTACTTCTTTTTTCAATTCAGATTTTTCTGTTTCTCTTTGCAATATTTTATGAATTATTCTTCCTTTAACATCTCCGTAACTATGTGAAGACTTTTCTTCTTCATCTTTTACTCCATTTTCTTCCAGCGGATTGAATTCATGTTTCTTTGCTTTTAATTCTTTTCTCCAATCACCAAAATGTTCCATAAGTTTTGTGAATCCATACTCATAAGTAAGCTGATATTTTACCTGGCATTGGGTAAAAATAGAAAGTTTTGTTGCTGAAATTATTTCTCCTTCAGGCAGATCATTAATTTTTTCGATGTTCAGATTCTCAGGCAAAAATATTTCATTCCCTATACTCTCAAATTTTTCAAACTCATCTATTTTTTTTATGATTGGAACAGATAGTGCTATATTTCCTTCTACGGTTGAATAACTGTCATTTTTCTTTTTTAGAAATTTAATCCGGGAAGAAATTTTGTATTCTTCAGAATCAAAATCCGGTTTAAGGCTTTCGGAAAGTAACCCGATAAAAGAAGCATTACTATATTTGTAATCTTTTTTATAAGATGTGGAGATAAAAAGATAATCCATCGCTCTTGTAATGCCCACATAAAGCAATCTTTTTATTTCGGCAATATCTTTTTTCTTTGCAATATGACTAAAAATATTTGCTACAGGGGCAGCTTCATATTCAGAAAAATAATTTTCATTTAACGGCACTTTTGTAAGCAGACCAATCTTTTTTGCAACAGTAATTTTTTTTGAACTCACAGAATCCATCGGCGCTTTTTCATCGCACTTATACAAAAACACTACTTTAAACTCCAAACCTTTTGCCTGGTGAAGAGTCATTATCTTTACAGAATTTGATTCTTCTGCAACCAAAGCTTGTGCTTCTTCTTCGGTTCTTTCAATAGATTCCTTGAGAAAATTCAGATAGTCATAAACTGTCCTGAAAGATTGCTGATTAAACGCTGTTGTTAGATTAATTAGCTTTTCAAGGTTTGCTAATTCCTGCCTGCCATTTATTTTTGAAGCGAGAACAGATAAATAACTTGTTTCGTTTAATATTTTCCTAAGAAGAATTGTCGGCTCATAGCTTTTTACGAGCACAAGATTTTCATTTATTCTATTATAAGAATCTAAAACCGCCGGATTGGTTTTACAATAATTATAAAATTTATCCCAGTATCTTTCTCCTGGTTTTCGTGAGATTTCAAAAATTTGCGAATCTGAAAGATTGAAAAACGGAGATCTTAAAATTCCAACAAGTGCAGTGTTATTATTCCTATCAAGTAAAAAACTGAAATAGTTATATATATCATAAACACTTTGCTTCTGATAAAAACCTGTTCCACCAACTACACTAAACGGAATTTTATTGTTTGCAAATATTTTTTCAAGATCATTAAAATTTTTTCGCTTCCTAACAAGAACAGCAATATCACTCCAATTTATGTTTCCGTTTGCTTCGTTAAAAAGTTTCAGAATTCTTTTTGCAACAAGTTTAGGTTCTGAGTTCTCAGATTTCTCATCTTCATCACCGATTAGAAACTCAACTTTTCCTTTTATATTCTCATTTCTTGCACAAACCAATTCAGAATATTCAACTTCATTATAAAACTCGTTCGGTTCATTAAAGAGGTTTTTAAAAACCGAATTTGTGAAGAGGCAAATTTCCGGAGCCATTCTAAAGCTATCGGGCAAAGTGAGAAGAAAATCCTTACCGGAAGCATCTTCAATATTTTTTTTAGTTTCAGAAAAAACTTCAAGTTCTGCATCGCGGAACATATATATACTTTGTTTTTCGTCGCCAACAACAAAAAGGTTCCCTGTTTTCAGGTCATCCAGGATAGGAAGGAAAATATTGTATTGAACTTCATTTGTATCCTGGTATTCATCTACCATTATGTACTTATATTTTTCTGATAGTGCCTGCTTGACATTTTTGTTTTTTAGAATTTTTCTTGTGTGCAAAAGGATATCTTCAAAATCCAGGTAACCTTTTTCTTTTTTCTTTTCTTCATATAGACTTGCAGCTTTGTTAAAAAACTTTATCGTTTTCTTCCCAAACTTTGCAAGTTCTGCCTCTATTTCAAGATGATTATCAGTCTCAATACTATTTTTTATTTCTTTAAAAAACTGTTCAATGTATTCCACTTCGCCAGGTAACCTGTTTTGTATTTCACGAGGGAGATAATCTTTAATTTTTATTGTTCCACTTTTTGTGCAAACAAGCTCTTGAATTTCGTTAATAATCCTGATATATCTTTCAGGAGTTAAATTAGCATTCAATTCATCAATTAAAGCTGCGGCAGGCATTGCATTTTTATTTTTCCTGCTAACATTCAAAACAGCATTATTTATCGTGCTCAGGTTTTTAACAAAAACATCTTTCTTCTTTACAAAAATTTTATTAACCAGGTCCTTGAAAGTTTCATAAAAATGTCCGGTTATTTCCGTTTCGGATTTTCGATAAACCATTTCTACAAGATCAAAAACATTTTTTCTGTTTTTAATTAGAGAGAATAATTCTCCTGCAAAAATAATTTTTGAAGCAAATATTCTTATAAGATATTTTAAATCTTCAGAATCCTCCGGGTTATCAAAAGCTGATTTGATTGTTTCTTCAACTGAAAGTTCCACCAGTTCGTTTGAAAGAATTTCATCAATTGCCTGGAAGTTTGCATCCAGCGAAGCTTCAACAGGATATTCTTTGAGGATATCAATACAAAATGAATGAATAGTAGAAATGTTTGCAGAAACGAGCTGCCTTCTGATTTTTTCCAGCTTTATTCTTAGCTCATCATCAGGGTTTTGAGATAGCTTTCGATCAACTTCACCTGCAATTTTTCTGTAAAGCTCCCCTGCTGCCTTATCAGTAAAAGTAATTGCAGCAATATTTCTTAAAGAAATATTTTCATTCAAAGCTATTTCAAGATATCTTTTTGAAAGAACAAATGTTTTTCCGGAACCGGCATTTGCAGTGAGCGATATATGATTTTTATAATTTAATGCCGAAGCCTGGTGAGGAGTTAAAATATTTTCAATAACATTCATTTGTCTAATTTAGGAATTGTAATTTGAAAAGATGTCCCATTTTCTGATGTTTTAGACAAGATAATATTCCCATTTATTCCTTCCAAAAATCTTTTTGAAAGCTTAAGACCTATTCCCATACCCTTCTCTTTTGAAGTAAAACCCGGTTCAAAAATTTTATCCCTGTCTTTTTCAATAATTCCGTTTCCATCATCTGAAAAAATAATAATGAAATTATTTTCATTTGAATCAAGATCAATTTTAATCTGTGTCGCATCGGCCTGAATTGAATTCCTTACAAGATTAATAATCATTCTCCTAAGCTGGTTTTTATCCGCTTCTATATTTGAAGATTTAACTGACGAAGTAAATGTTATTTTAATTTTTTCGTCAACAAAAAGATTTAAAGTATCATTAATTACTTCCTGAAGATTTACTTTTTCAAATTTCAGGCTGGGCATTTTTGCAAATCTTGAAAATTCAGTTGCGATTGAACTAAGGTTTTCAATTTGCCCAAGAATTGTTTGTGTTACTTTTTCAAAAATAGAATCAAATTTTTCAGATTTTTCCCTGTAAGATGCAACAAGCTGCTGAACGGCAAGCTTTAGAGGAGTTAACGGGTTTTTAATTTCATGAGCAACCTGTTTTGCCATTTCTTTCCACGCATTTTCCCTTTCAAGCTCGGCAAGCTCAACCTGGTTTTTTTGCAATTCATTTGTCATCTGGTTAAAACTTTTTATAAGATCTTTAACCTCTCCTTTTTCTTTATTAACAAGTTTAATATTTAAATCACCTTGCGAAACAGAAATTGTTGCCTTTGTTAGTTTCCTGATTGGTGCTGAAATATTATTTGCCAGAATTGTACTAGAGAAAATTATTATTATTACTGCGAGCGAATAAATTCCAAACAAAAAAACGTCCATATCCATTGTTGAATAAATTATATCAACTTTATTAAACGCATCGTTAACACCAATTATAATTGTCTTACTATCAATATCAATTTTTTTATAGTATGAATCATAAAAATAATTTTCAATATTCTCGCGTGTTAGATATTCTTCGTAGCTAAGATAATTTAAATGATAATATGCCTGCGGATTAAGCTTTGCAGTAAAAAATCCTGAGCCATAATAATTTTCTCTTGAATTAAAAATCTGCTCAGTGTTATTATAAGCTCCAAAAGAGATACCTAATTCTTTTCCCGCATTAGTAAAAATTGCATTAAGATCTCTTCTCGGGATATTTTTCTTTTTGCTCTAGGATATGATTTTCAAGATATTTTAAACGTTCATTCAATTCATTTATTACAGCTGTGCGCGTTCTTTCTTTAACAATTTCCCTGTTGTAAATAGCAAGAACCACAACGGGAATTATAGATATAATAAGGAAAGCAATTAACAACTGTCCTCTGAAAGTATAGTTAATTTTTTTAAACTTTAAGAGAAAAATCCCCAATAAAAGAATCAGTATAAATAAACTATGTATTACAAAAAGTTTAAAGAAATTAAACAGATTCCAGGTTAGCTGCTTTTCTTTAAGAAGAATGGCGGTTACTTTTTCTTTTCCATCAACTACAGATTTGGTAAGATAGGCAAGATATTTTTCTTCATTAAGAGTAAGGTTAACCCATGCATCATTATCCTGGGAATATTCTGCATGCCATATTGGTTCAACATGATCACGTGAAGGATAAATATCTCCATAAACCCTGCTTACTTTGGAATCAGTAAACTCGAATACTTTAAGTTCGCTTATATCAACAACAGGACTTAATATACTATTACCCGATTTCATAAAATCGGGAAAATTTTTATTACCGAACAATTGAAGATCATACACAATAGTTGCAGAAATATACCCAACAATTATATCGCGGTCTTTAACTTCGATAATGCCGGTAAAAACCTGTTCATATTCTTTAGATAAATTTTCAGGTTTAAATATTTTAAAGCCATTTTTATTAAAATCTCCAAAATCAGAATAAGTTATATCCGGTTTCTCAATTCCAATAGAAAAACTTCCAATTATTTCTTTATTCCGGTTAAATATTGAAACAGATGAGTGAAGTGATTCAATCTGCAAAGAGCTGTTGCTCCAGATTAAAAAAGCAACCGCATCATAATTTGTATCCTTCTTTAAAAATGAAGTTACAAACTTTTCATCTTTTGCAGTGTTTTTTAATGTTTCAACAATGTGAAACCGTATTAAATTATCATTAGGTCTGTTTATTTCATACGCAACTGTTTTCAGAGAATTTCTTTCAAGGAAGAGATTAAAATGATTCATCATTATAATAACAAGCACAGAAGCAACCAATGCTGCATAAATGTAATTGTAAAGACTAATTTCTTTTTTATAAAAATGATTTGACAGAAGAAAGACAAAACCAACAATCAAAAAAAGAAGTAAAGGAGTGATTAATGGCTGGCTTTGTACCAAATAAAAAATTAATCCAAGAATCTCAAGTGAAATGAATAAAATAATAAAGATTTTTTTTTCGGTTTGGTGGAAAAAACTTTTGAAGAAATAAAAAATTATCAAAATAAAACTGCATAGAAGTAAAACACTGCCTAAACCAAAAATAAACACATTCACATTCATTGATAATGATGGAAGATCGGGAATGAGATCTGGCTCTTTAAAATATCTGATTGTAGAATCAAAAATGATACTCTTTAATGTGGCAGCGACAGCTCTTATTGAAAGAAAAAAAGTTAGAGATAAAAATAAAATGATTACAATATTTATTTTACTTCTTTTCCCGGGGTTATCTTTAACATAAGCCAGAACATTTCTGAACAGATAAACAGAAATTATTAAGAATAAAATTGCAGTAATAAAAAATTCTATTGGAGATTTTACAACTCCGCCCGCAAATGTCGATGAAAAATACGCAGGATCAACCAATGCCCCGCTTAAAAACCTTGAAGGGAAATTAAGAGAGTAAAGAAGAATTCTTAAAAGAAAAAAATAAATCAGTAAAACAGAAATTTTAATAATCCTGAATTTCAATTCTTTAAAATCTTTTTAAATCCAAAAGCGGCACAAAGAAATGCAACTATTACAAGTATAACCTGGATATTATCCGAAACCTGGTTTACAGAATTTATTCCAGAAGAAAGAGTGGGTTTATAAAAATTTACAGTCCCGATTTTATTATTCATATTGTTCAAAAGATCAAAAGAATATTTTCTTCCATCTTTTGATTTTTCAGAAAAGGGGTTATAGGAAATCTCGAATTGCGTATAAAAGTTTTCGTTTAATTCATCTGTTAAGTTTATATGGACATAGTAAGGGTTTTGAAGTGTGTAATGTTTTTCAAGTGGTATTGAAAGAACCAGATAAAAGTTATCATGTTCAAGAGTTAAAGTATCAACAACCGAGAGATAAGTCACCAATTCAGTATTATGGAAATATGTTTGCCCAAGAGGATATGCCAAAGGAAAAACATTCTCCTGTTTTACAGCAATATTTTCATTCCACGCAATTATTCTTCCATTTGGAGCTAAAACTTCTACAGAATATTTTGCAAACCTGTCTTCGTTAACAAGCTTAATAAGCTCACGGTAAGAAGTATTCGGGGGGCTTAAGACTGTATTTAATTCTTTTTTAAGATTAGATTTTATTGATAGAAGATCCGATTCTTTTTTGTTAAAAATATTATTTACAGAATTTTCAATCTCTTTTATTTTATTATCGAGCTCTTCATTCCAGTTATTTTCTTTAACATTAATAATAACTGGAGTAAATATTCCGATTACCAAAACAAGAAATAAAATAAAAAAGACGATAGTAAAAAATTTTCTATCGCCTTTTAGAATCCGGATAATTTTATTGAACATTAATTTATGGTTATTTGTGTTATCTTCCAGCTTTTTCCGAACCTATTCAGAGAAATATATACCTGTGCAGAGTTCCTTTTTCCTTTATATTCATAATTATAAATACCAGTTGCGTATGGTGTATCTTCTGCAGAGTTCAAATTATCAAAACGAAAAGAATTAACATTATATATCCTAAAAAAGTCCTCCAATACATAATATGCCTGGTTAGAGGAATAATAACCTCTAATTCCGTTAGATAGGCTTAAATAAGTTTGAGATGCAAGGTAACCTGAAAGAGCTGAAGTATTCCCTTTTGAAATTGCAATCTCTATATTGTTAAAAATATTTTGTTTAACAACAACATTTTTGCTTGAATCAAATTTATTTAAATAATTTCTTTCCTGGGCGGAAGATGAGCCAAGAAAAATTATTATGAGAAATAGGTTATATATTGTCAAATATTTAATCATCTCTGCAAAACACTTCAAATTTAATCAATAATTAAGAGTAAATCTATTCTTCATCTGCTTGAATAAGTTCCATCTCGATTTAAAACTATGCCGCAGCATAAAAAGCTGCGGCTTCATATCTATTCAAATTTATTTTAACTTTTTTACTCGACATTAATTCTATTCTGTGTTAGTTTTTTATTTCCAGTTAATGGACCACGTTCAGTTCCTCTTACTTTAGGTTTCAGTTGATTGTTACCTTCTGCAACCTGGTAAGCCCAGTCAAAAACAACCCTGTCATTAGTGATATTTTTTATCCTGACCTTTGCAAAATGATTATCCCAGGTCCAGACTACATAAGTATGCCCTACCCTGGCAACTTCATATTTATCCGGAGCCCAACCGGAAGTTGGAGCAAAAGGAATATCATAAATATCATTTGTTGGACCCATATCTTTTATATCAGTGTCGTCCCAGACATTCAAATAATATTCACCATCAAATAATTCAAAGAACACATCTGATTCAGGAGAGGCATCATAAGGAACAACTGAGTATTCAGAAAAACCATAACCTGAGTTCTGAGGAAATCTATGGAAATCAAATATTGACTGGTTAAAACCTTCTGGTCTTGGTGTAGCATAAATAACATCAAAACTTAATTCACTTTCGTTGCCATTATAGTCATATGCAGTAACAGCGTAATAATACGTAACACCATTATCTACATCGCGGTCAATAAAATAATTCGTTTCTGTAGAGCCGATCAATTCATATCTTCCATCATATTCATAACTATAATAAACATTGTAACCTGCTACATCAGATTCTCTATTTTCATTCCAGTAAAGATCAACACGGTTATCTCCATTTACAACTACAATACCTGTTGGTTCTGCTGGCGGAGTGTAATCGTAAACTTGTTCGTGTGGATCATTAATGTTGCAGGCAGTAATAAATATGGAAGTTATTAAAGCTAAAATGTATTTGGTTATCTTTTTCATTTCCGACCTCTTTTGATATTCATTTTTATTTCATTTAACCCAAAGCAAATGCCATCAAAATAAGTCTCTTTTCTTTACTTTTTGAAGATTTTCAAATGATTTGGTGTATAGATTCATATACAAAGTGTATAGAATAATTTTTGAGTTTCATACGACATAATTTGTTTCTGAAATATCAAAAGGAAAGTAAATTCAAATTTCTGTTTTTCAATAGTTAGAGGTTGTTGTTTTGCTTTTTATTTTTTCCGGGGAATAAATTTAGTCGTATGTTTGAAACAGATTTTAGTTTAAGTTGAAATAAAATTAAGCGAGGGAGGACATCTCATTTAAATACAAAATTCCTTCAGCAAAAATTATTTTTTTATTTTCAGGAACCTGGTCAGTTAATGAGAGTAAAATCACTCAACTTTGCCTGGTACTCTTTATTAAATTTTAAAAGAGTGAAAAATGAAAAACAAAATAAATCTTCTTTGGGTACTTCCTTCTGTTTTAATATTATTTGCATTCACCACCTTTATTTCCGATTCAGGATATAAAAATAAAATCATTATTAAAATAAATTCTGATGATGATTATGATAAAGCGTGGCATAAAGTAGATTCACTTCAGAACATGGGTTTGACGCGTTCTGCTCTTGATGTTGTTGAGCAGATTTATAATGCAGCCAGGAAAGACAATAACCAACCTCAGATTATTAAATCATTTATTCACAAATTGAAATTTGCAAATTACACAGAGGAAGAGAGCCAAAAGAAAATTGTTGACCAGGTTAAAGATGAAATAAAAACTGCTCCTTTTCCTTCGAATGCAATATTAAATTCAATCCTTGGGCAAATCTATTGGCAATATTATACTTATAATAGATATCGTTTTCAAAACAGAACCGAGACTGTAAATTTTGATAATGAAGATTTTCAGACATGGGACCTCACCAGACTTATAAAGGAAATTGTAAAACACTTCCATCAATCATTAGAGAATAGTGATAGTTTAAAATTAATTCCTATAACGGATTTTAAAGAGATTATAGTTTACTACAATTCCGAACAAGCGTATTTACGCTCATCCCTATTTGATTTTCTTGCTCATAATGCATTGTCTTTCTATATAAACGATGAGGCATCTGTAACTGATCCGGTTTACAAGTTTGAACTTAGACGATTCTGAGGATTTTGGTTCAGCAGAAAAATTTTTAAAAATAAATTATGATACCAAAGATTCTCTCTCATTAAAATATTTTGCAATAAAATTATTCCAGGATCTAGTTGGGTTTCATCTGAATGATGGAAAGAAAGATGCACTAATTGATGTTGACTTGATGAGACAGAATTTTGTCCGTTCAAACAGCATTCATCCGCAGAAAGATTCTCTTTACCTCAATTCAATTTTGAAAATGGAAAAAAGATTTGAAGATTTACCATATTCATCTTTAATATCGTATAATAAAGCAAAATACTTTTTTGATGAGGGGAAAAAATATAATCCAGCTGTTTCAGATCTTCACAAATGGGAACTTAAAAAAGCAAAAGAAATCTGCGAAAGCATTATAGAAAAGTTCTCCGGGACTTACGGTGCTTCTTGTTGTAACTGGTTAAAGAATCAAATTCTTTTTAAGAACTTAACATTTCAGACTGAGTATGGAAATATTATCGGGGAACCATTCCGTGCTTTGGTTAATTATCAAAACGCAAACAAAATTTATATCAGAATAATTCCATGGAATGAATCAAAAGAAAAAGGTACTCCGAAAGACGATTATCAAAAAACAGTAAAATATTATGCTTCTCAAAAATATGATAAAGAGTGGTCCGTTGATCTGCCAGATGATAAGGATTATCAGAATCACGCAGCAGAAATTAAAATGCCCCAGCTTAGTGAGGGACGATATCTTATACTAATCGGAAGTGATAGAAACTTTACCTTTGCAAAAAATGCTATTGTGTATGGGCAAACATGGATTTCGAATATAAGCTATATAAGAAGAGAAATTTCCGATAGTAACATTGAGATTTATGCGCTTCACAGAGAAACAGGAGAACCACTCAAAGATATAATTGTTGAAGTTTACAAACGGATATATTCGCCTGACAGCAGGCAATACATTTATGAAAAAGTTGCTTCCGGCGAGACGGGTAATGACGGAAAGTTTGAATATCAAAAAGATAAGAATTCTTATGAGTATTATAAAATAGTTCTGAAAAAAGGAAGTGATAGATTTGAATCTCAGGATTATTACTCATACTACTACGATTACAGTACCGGAAAAAGAAAAACAACTTATTTCTTTCTTGACAGAGCGATCTATCGTCCGGGGCAAACAGTTTTCTTTAAAGGTTTAATGATCAATACTGATGGGAAAAAAGATCATACAATTTTAACAAACCACCAAACAACAGTTACATTTTATGATGCCAACCGCCAAAGAATTTCAGATATTACTTTAACGACAAATGAATATGGAACATTCAATGGAAGTTTTGTAATCCCATTCGGGAAAATCGGTGGACAATATTTTATAAGTAATGAAACTGATTCAAAATATTTTAGAGTTGAAGAATATAAAAGACCGAAGTTTGAAGTAAAATTTGATCCGGTAAAAGGAAGTTATTCTTTAAATGATAAAGTAACAGCAACCGGTTTTGCAAAAACTTACTCGGGTGCAAATTTAAATGATGTTCAGGTTAAATACAGAGTTGTAAGACGGACTACATTCCCCTACTATTATTATTGGTGTATAAGATATTACAGCTGGTACAATCAGAATGAAATGGAAATTACAAATGGTGTTACAAAAACAGATAAAGATGGTAAGTTCAAAATTGATTTTGATCTCGTTCCAGATCTTTCAATACTGAAAGAAACAAATCCTGTTTTTAATTACACTGTAATTGCTGATGTAGTTGACGTAACCGGTGAAACACATTCTTCACAAACTTATGTTAGTTCAGGTTATATCGCACTTTTATCAAATATTTATCTTCCGGAAATAATAAATAAAGATTCTTCAAAGAAATATTTTGTATCAACTACAAATCTTAATGGACAGTTTGAATCTGCAAATGTTTCTATCACTGTTCAAAAGATAAAAACACCGGCAAGAATTTTTAGAAACAGATTATGGCAAATGCCTGATAGGTTTCTTTTAACAAAAGAAGAATTTTATGATTCTTTCGATCATGATGTTTATGAAAATGAGAATGAATTTTATAATTGGGAAAAAGACAAAACAGTTTTTGAAACAAGTTTTAAAACAACTGATAGCTCCCTGATAATATTTAATAATCTAAAAGACTGGGAACCCGGTAAGTATTATTTATCACTTAAAGCAAAAGATAAAAATGGAACGCCGGTTGAGTTTGAAAAATACTTTACTGTGTTTGATCCTGAAGCAGATAAAATCCCTTTGAATGATCCAATCTGGTTTTATTTGGATGAAAAAACCTACGAGCCGGGAGAAATAGTAAAGCTATATGCTGGCTCTGCGGAAAATGTTAAAGCGCTTTTTGAAATCGAGCAGGATGGGAAAGTAATCAGGAAAGAATGGCTTACATTAAATAATGAGTTAAAAGAAATTGATATTCCAATAAAGGAAGAACATCGCGGTAACATTGTAGCACAACTTACATTAACAACGAACAACGAAAATCATTCTATAACCAAAGTAATAAATGTTCCCTGGACAAATAAGCAACTAAATATTTCATTTGAAACTTTCAGAAATAAACTTTTGCCTGGTTCAAAGGAACAATGGAAATTGAAAGTTAAAGACCCTGACGGCAAATTTTCAAATGCAGAATTTCTTGCTTCTATGTATGACGCTTCTCTGGATGTGTTTGCTCCAAACTACTGGGGATTTAACATATACCCCAATTATTATTCAAGGCTAAACTGGTCAAATGACAATACATTCAGCTCAGTTTATTTTCAATCCTACCTGTACGATTGGAATACTTATGTTTACCTTGAACCGCTTTATTATCCTTACCTGAATAATTTTGGATTTTACTTTTATGGATTCGGTTACAATGATTATTATGGTAGAGGTCAGTCAGGAATGGTAATGAATGAAGCTGTTGTTGATGCAAAAAAAGAAAAAGATGGAACAACTACTAATACTTTGAAAGTCGTCAGGAGTGATGAAATCAAATCAATTTCTCTGGGTGGTTATGGGGAGGGACAAAATCAGCAACAAGCACTAAATGAAGTTAATTTAAGAAAGAATCTTAATGAAACTGCTTTTTTCTTTCCTGAATTAAAAACAAATGACAGTGGAGAAGTTGTCATTTCATTTACAGCACCAGAAGCATTAACCCGATGGAAGTTTTTAGGATTGGCTCACACAAAAGATCTGAAGACCGGGATTGTTTACAATGAAACAATCACACAAAAAGATTTGATGATTCAGCCAAATCCGCCAAGATTTTTAAGGGAAGGTGATGAAATTTTCTTTACAGCAAAAGTCAGCAATCTCTCGGATCATACTCTAAAAGGTTCTGCATCATTATTGTTGTTTAATGCAATAACAATGGAACCAGTTGACAGCTTTTTCGAAAATAATGATAACATAAAATCTTTCTCTGCTGATTCGGGAAGCAGTATTGGTTTAAGCTGGAGATTGAAAGTTCCATTCGGGAAAGTTGAAGCACTTGTTTACAGAATAGTTGCAAAATCAGGAAATTTTTCAGATGGCGAAGAAAATTCTCTTCCGGTTTATTTAAACAGGATGCTTGTTACTGAAACATTGCCTCTTCCTGTAAAAGGATTACAGACAAAAACTTTTATTCTTAAAAAACTTTTACACAATAATTCATCAACTTTGCAGAATTATAATTTATCACTTGAGTTTACTGCTAATCCTGCCTGGTACGCAATACAAGCTTTACCATATATGATGGAATATCCTTACGAATGTACAGAACAAATCTTCAGCCGTTATTATGCAAACAGCATTGCAACAAATATCGCTAATTCAAATCCTAAGATTAAGCAGGTGTTTGACGACTGGAAGAATATTGATACTGCAGCTTTGATGTCCAATCTTGAAAAGAACCAGGAACTAAAATATGCACTTCTTGAAGAAACTCCCTGGGTTCTTGATGCACAAGATGAATCAGAAAGGAAGAAGAGAGTCGGTTTACTTTTCGATCTTATGAGAATGTCCGACGAGTTATCAAAAGCAGAACAGAAGCTGCGGGAGAAACAATATTCAAACGGCGGATGGCCCTGGTTCCCGGGGCTGCCTGAAAACAGGTTTATCACTCAATATATTGTTGCCGGGTTCGGACATCTTGAACGACTTGGTATAAAAGATATAAGAGCAAATAATTCAACCTGGGAAATGTTAAAGAAAGCAGTTTTATACACAGATGTAAGAATGTATGAAGATTATGAATGGATTAAGAAACACGGAACGCTTAATGTAAAAAACATTGGCTATACACAGGCACAATATCTTTATGGGAGAAGTTACTATTTAGATATTCCCGTCGATGAAAAATATAAGGAAGCATTTGATTACTGGAAAGGACAGGCACAGAAATACTGGCTCTCAAACAATAAGTATATGCAGGGAATGATTGCTCTTGCTTTGTACAGACTTTATGATGCAAAGACAGCAAAAGATATTATCAAATCAATTATTGAGAATGCAGTATTTAATGATGAAATGGGAATGTACTTCAAGGAAGAATGGGGATGGTGCTGGTACCAGGCTCCGATTGAAACACAGGCACTTTTAATTGAAGCAGTTGATGAAATTACAAAAGATCAGGATGCAGTTGATCTGATGAAGATCTGGCTGCTTAAACAAAAGCAGGTTCAGGATTGGAAAACAACAAAAGCAACTGCAGAAGCCTGCTATGCCCTTTTGTTAAGAGGAACGAACTGGCTTGCTGAAACAAAGATGCCTGAAATAAAAATTGGTTCAGAGATTCTTAATCTTGTTGATAATCCTGAAATTCATATTGAATCCGGAACTGGGTATTTTAAAACTTCCTGGAAAAGCGATGATATAAAACCTGAAATGGGAAGTGTTACTGTTACTAATAATAATAAAGTTGTATCGTGGGGATCATTGTACTGGCAGTATTATGAAAATCTTGATAAAATTACTTCGCACGAAACTCCATTAAAAATCAACAAAAAATTATTCTTAAAAATTAATTCTGATACCGGTGAGAAGATTATCCCGGTTGATGATAAAACAAAATTAACTCCGGGAGATATTGTCCAGGTAAGAATTGAAATAAGAGTTGACAGAGATATGGAATTTGTTCACTTAAAAGATATGCGTGCCTCCGGGTTTGAACCGATAAATGTTCTATCCACTTATAAATACCAGGATGGTTTATGGTATTATGAAAACACCCGCGATGCAGCAACAAACTTCTTTATGGATTGGCTCCCAAAAGGAACCTATGTATTTGAATATCCATTGAGAGTTATTCACAAAGGAAATTTCTCAAACGGAATTACAACAATACAAAGCATGTATGCACCAGAGTTTGCAAGTCATTCAGAAGGTGTTAGAGTGAAGGTTGAATAGAGAGAATGGGTGAATGAGTAAATGAATCCGGGATATATTCCGGGAAGCTATGAAAATTGATTAGACTGCTTTATAGTTTAATATTCTACAGGTGCTTCTTCAAAGAGTTTAATCATATTTATTACTCTGTCGCTGTTCACTTTATCCCTTCGCATTAAAAATAGAAGATGAAGGTCACACAATATTTCCAAAGGTGTAGTAAATAATAAATACGAGGTTTCATCGCTATAAGGCAGATTTAAGGTCTCCTGCTCAAGTTCGCTAAGACTATAGTTAAAAATATTTTCTTCCATCGCTTACCTAATTCCTTTCCGTTACAAAAATTATCTAATAAAGAACCTTCCTTACTTATTCAATCTTTATACCTTTTCTGGTTAATGTTAAATCAGAAAAACAAGTTAATTTCGATAACTAACTGTAGTAATATTACTACGAGCGGTGAAAAAAATTCTTTTTAAAGCATTTTTTTCGTAAAGATTTATAGGTTTTTTAGGTATTCTTCAATTCGGTGATTTAACAATTTAATCATATCAACTGTCCAGATTTCATCAGGATTTCTTATCAATTATTTTTTTTTAATGTTTAGCAGACACAAAATTTGTTTTAAATATTATTATTATTTAGATTTAATCTTAATAATCTTAACAACTAAGAAAACCTTATTATGAAAAAATTTTTATTTGTGTTTATTTTAATTATAAGCCTTGCAAATAATTCACTTGCTGACAGGCGATACTTTGGAAGATCATATCTTGCCTATACTTTGCCTTCCGGAGCTTTAGAATTTGAATTGTGGAATACGGGAAGAATTGGAAAGGATATGGGATATTTTTATCAGTTTCAGCCAAGATTTGAATTTGAATATGGAATAACAGATCAATTATCTGCTTCTTTATATTTTAATTTTGACCAAATAACTTCTGAACAAAATTCCTTCGATTCAAAACCATTCGGATATTCTTCATCTTCACTCGAACTAAGATACAGGTTATTATCCCCCAACGAATTTCTTATTGATCCGGCACTTTATTTCGAATTTGCGTATGGTGGTGATGAACTGGAATATGAATTCAAAATAATTCTATCTAAAAGAATTGGCAATTTTATTACTGCATTAAATATTAATTCGGAAATTGAACGAAACATAATTGAAAATGAAAAAGAATCTGTTTTTGAAATTACAGGTGGAGCTATGTTTGACTTAAATGCAAATTTTGCTTTTGGTTTTGAATTTAGAAATCATAGAGGATATGAAGGAGTTTATGATGAGGAAGAAAGCCAGGCTACATTTTTAGGTCCAACAATTAATTTCCAGACGGAAAGTTTTTTTATTACTTTCAACTTTTTAACACAGGTTGCGGGAACTCCTTCAAGTAATTCAAATTTTGATTTAATACATCATGAGAAATATGAATTTCGAACAATACTTGGAATTGAATTATAGTGAAATATATTCTTTCAATTCTGATTTTATTTATTTCATTTATTGCATCGTGTAATGCAGGATATACAATTAATATGGATGAGAGAACTAAAAACCCTGAAGGAAGATTTTTGTATATGTCGAAATGTAACTCGTGCCATAAACTTTATGACCCAAAACAATTTTCAATCATGGAATGGGATTCAATAATTACTATAATGAAGCAAAAAGCAAAGATATCGAGTGAACAAAGAGAGTTGATTCATAGTTGGATTTTAGAAAAAAAATATACGGCAACTGATTCAATTTTACAATAATATCAGGAGCAAAGATTAATTTCAGATAGAAATAAGTTCACCAGCAAAATTCATTTGATTATTATTAATAACACCAATTGCTTTTCCTGTTAATAGTCTTTTTTCGAATGGAGAATTAACCGATCTGCTTTTGAATTTTGAAATATCAACCGTCCATATTTCATTAATATCAAGAATTGTAAAGTTTGCTGATTCGCCAATTTCAAATTTTGGAATTGTAAGTTTTAAAATCTTCCTGGGATTTATTGCAAGCTTTTCGACTATCTGTTTTAGATTTAAAATTTTATTATGATAAAGTTCCGTAAAGGTTAATCCAACTTCTGTTTCTAATCCAATTATTCCATTTGGTGCATAATCAAACTCCATTTCTTTCTCTTCAATTGAGTGCGGTGCATGATCACTTGCAATGCAGTCAATTGTTCCATCTTTCAATCCCTGTAATATTTCTTCAACATCTTCTTTTGTTCTTAACGGAGGACTCATTTTTGTATTTGTATTATAGGTTTTTACAGCATCATCAGTTAATGTAAAATGATGGGGAGTAACCTCTGCAGTAACATTAATCCCTTTTTTCTTTGCGTCCCTAACCATTTCAACAGATCTTTTTGAACTAATATGAGCAATATGAATTTTCCCACTTGTATATTCAGCCATTAAAATATCTCTGCTTACAATAATATCTTCTGCTACAGGAGGAACCGGAGGTAAGCCAAGCAATGTTGAATTAAGTCCTTCATTCATTGAACCCCCAGCGAGGGTTTCATCTTCACAATGTTCTATAATTGGAGTTCCAAACATTTTAGAATACTCAAGTGCTCTGCGAAGTATTGAAGAAGTTTTAATTGCAACACCATCATCAGAAAAGCCGACGGCACCATTCTCATAAAGTTCAGCCATTGGGGAAATAACCTCCCCTTTTCTTGCAACTGTTGCCGCTGCTACCGGATGAACATCAACAAGATGACTTGCAGCTTTTCTTTTTATAAAAGTAACAACTTCTGCAGAATCAATTGCTGGTTCGGTATTCGGCATACACGCAATCCCTGTAAATCCGCCATTTGCAGCAGCATCACATCCTGAAAGAATTGTTTCTTCATCTTCCCTGCCGGGTTCTCTTAAATGAACGTGCATATCAAAGAAACCTGGAACAATATATTTTCCGGACAGATCATATTCCTGTGCATCTTTAAAATCATCTTTTGTCAGATTTTCTATTTTAGAAATCACTCCATCAATTAACAAAATATCAACCTTATCCCTGTCAATATTTTGTACGGGATGAAGTATATGCGAATTCTTTAATACTATTTTCATTTCAAACTCTTAGTTCATTGTCCCGAGTAAATAAAGAACAGCCATTCTTACTGCTACGCCATTGGTTACCTGGGTTAAAATAATTTGATTCAGCCCATCGGCAACACCGGAGGAAAGTTCAACTCCCCTGTTTATTGGTCCCGGATGAAGAATTAAATATATCTTCCTTACCAACCTTCTCAAGACGTTCCTCGGTTATACCAAAGAAAGTTGAATATTCTCTAATTGAAGGGAAATACTCTCTTGCTTTTCTCTCAAGCTGAATACGAAGAACATTAAGCACATCATTCTCCCGTATAGCTTCGTCAATATCATAGATAACATCAACCCCAAGCTCTTCAATATTTTTAGGAATCATGGTTGAAGGACCGCAGACTGAAACCTTTGCCCCAACCGCTTTAAGTCCAAAAATATTTGAAAGAGCAACCCGGCTATGGGCAATATCGCCAACAATACAAACTTTAATTCCTTCAAGCCTGCCAAGCTTTTCTCTAATTGAATACATATCCAGTAAAGCCTGGGTAGGATGTTCGTGAGCACCATCTCCCGCATTAATTATATTAGATTCACAAACTTGTGTTAGAAATAAAGGAGTACCGGCCGCTGAATGCCTTACAACAACCATATCAACTTTCATTGCTTCAATATTTCTAATAGTATCTTTTAAAGTTTCCCCCTTGCTTACACTGCTGGTGGAAACGGAAAAATTAACTGAGTCAGCAGATAACCTTTTTTCTGCGAGTTCAAAAGAAATTCTTGTACGGGTGGAATTTTCATAAAAAAGATTTACGATAGTTTTTCCCTGGAGCGTGGGAACTTTCTTTATTGGTCTTTCTAAAACTTCCCTGAAAGTTTTGGCTGTATCAAGAATTAAGTTTATATCTTCTTTTGGAACTCCGTGCAGTCCTAATAAATGTCTGTTTGAAAGAGGCATATTTAAACTTTGATTTTACGTTTTAATATTGACAAGATACACTGAATCTTCACCATCAATTTCTTTCATTTTAACTTTTATTTCTTCATCGTTTGAAGTTGGAATATTTTTTCCGACATAATCAGCTTTAATCGGTAATTCTCTATGCCCCCTGTCAATTAAAACCATAAGCTGAATAGTACTTGGTCTTCCCATATCCATAATTGCATTCAGGGCTGAACGAACTGTTCTTCCCGTATAAAGGACATCATCAACCAGAATTATATTTTTTTCTGTGAGATCAAATGTAATATCAGATACAGAAACCTGTGGTTGTTTAAGCCTCGTTCTGAAATCATCCCGGTACAGGGTAACATCGAGAACTCCAAACGGCAAATCAATGTTTTCAATATCTTTAATTTTATTAAAAATTCTTTTTGCCAGATATTCCCCTCTTGTTCTCATACCCAGAAGGACAAGAGTTTTTGAGCCTTTGTTCTTTTCAAGAATCTCGTGTGATATTCTTGTTATTATTCTCTCGAAACTCTGATCATCAATTATTTTTGATTTTACATCCATATAAAAAAAATCCCCCTTAAAATATTTTAAGGAGGTTCCTGTATTTCTTTTTAAATCTGATTTCCATTGTTTCCTTTCCCATCTCTCCGGACAGGATTAAAGGTATTAAAAATAACTGTCAAAATTTATGAACAATTATTTTAATAACAAAGAATTTAACAAAGTGATTTAAAATGAGAATAAAAAAAATATTTTCTGATTGTGTAAAAGAATAAAAGTTAATAATTTCGGAAGCGTTTTGAGTTCTTTTTACAATTAACAATCCTTGGTGCTGTAATGAAAAAAACCATTTCAATTTTTTCTTTTCTATTTCTAATGTCTTCAATTACTATTTGCCAGGTAGAAATATCTTCCCGTTTAGTTTCTGTTTTAGAAAAATCTGAATCAACGGATTATGTTAGAGTTCTTGTTTACCTGCGTAACCAGGTTGATATTGTAGCTTTGGATCAAAAGCTCTACCGGGAAAACGCTACTCTTCAGCAGAGAGCTTATGAAGTTATTACCACACTTCAGGAAAAAGCAAAAAATACTCAGGGCAATCTTGCTGATTATTTTCAAACTAAAGTTTATGAAGGAAAGATTTTTAATTATGAATCTTTCTGGATAGCAAATATGTTTATGGTTGAAGCACAACCGGAAATTATAAATGAACTTTCTTCAAGAATGGATATTGCACAGATTGATCTCGATGCTTTTCTTGAACTAGACAGACCTATAGTAGTTGAAAAAAATTCTGAAAGTATTGAATCTGTTGAACCGGGTCTTAAAATTATTAATGCTGATAAATTATGGCAGCTGGGAATTACAGGAGTTGGTAGAATAGTAATGAATATAGATACAGGAGTACTTTTAACACATCCTGCTTTGCAGTTTAAATGGAGAGGCAATCACGTACCTCAAAATCAGGCCTGGTTTGATCCAAATACAAGCTCACCAACACCTACAGATTGCGATGGACACGGCACACATACAATGGGAATTATGACCGGACGCTCGCCAAGTACTGGAGATACTGTCGGCGTTGCACCTGATGCTGAATGGATTGCAGCAAAAACAATTTGCAGCAGTCCTCATACATCTAATAGTGTAGCTGCTTTTCAGTGGGCAATGGATCCTGATGGAAATCCGGGAACAATTTCTGATATGCCAGATGCAATTTCAAACAGCTGGTACGATCCCGATGTAACAAACGAATGTTCAGGAATTTATAAAACTACTCTCGATGCAGTTGAAGCTGCCGGTATTGCTGTGGTTTTTTCTGCAGGAAATGATGGACCGGGGGCAAGTACAATTACTAAACCAAAAAATATCAATACAGATGAAGTTAATGTTTTTTGTACTGCGGCTATTGATGGCGCTGCTTACCTTGGAGGCAATAATGATCCAATAGCATCTTTCTCAAGCAGAGGACCTTCAACGTGCGGAGGGGTAGGATCTTTGTTAATAAAACCTGAAGTTTCTGCACCGGGCGTTAATGTAAGATCATCTTATGGAAACGGAAGCTATGCTCTTTTATCGGGAACCTCAATGTCATGCCCGCACATTGTCGGCGCCATTGCCTTATTAAGACAATTCGCTCCAAATCTTACTGGCAAACAAATTAAATTAGCTCTTTATAACACCGCCAGAGATTTAGGAACTCCGGGTGAAGATAATAATTATGGCAAAGGATTGATTGATGTTTATGCTGCATTTCTTTCATTAGGAACTCCTGATACAACTCCACCTGATCCGGTAACCGATTTATCAGTAACTGATACAACTTCAAATTCTTTAAGAATATCAGTGGACTGTTCCAAATGATACATCATTAAATGGTGTTACGGGGTTCGATATCCGGTACTCAACTTCACCAATAAATGATACAACTGCATTTAATAATGCTTCACAAATAAATTTTCCTGGCTTACCAGATACAACTGGCTCAACCGAGTATTTGGATGTAACTGGTTTAAGCTTTAATACACCTTATTATTTTAGAATGAAATGCAGAGATGTTTGGGGCAACTGGTCTCCTATTTCAAACAACGCAACGGGCACAACATACGGAGCACCGTCAGCATCAGTTAGTCCTGATAGTGTTCACGTAACATTAGCAAACAACACAACATTGCAGGAAACAGTAACACTCTCAAACATATCATCAGGAAATTCAACACTGGATTATAGTATTTCACTGACTAATAATACATTCCCCGAAGGGATGGTTCAGATAAACCAGGTACCTCAGAATAGTGAAGCCGAGAACATAAACACAAGTAAAGATAACCCCACAGAGGATCATGGGCAGAGTATTGATGGTTCAGGAGGACCTGATGCATTTGGCTATAAATGGATAGACAGTGATGAACCAAACGGACCACAATATGTTTGGCAGGATATTTCAGCAACAGGAACAGCAGTAACAAACTGGATAGCCACAGGAACATTTAATCCTAAAGATGAAGGTTATGCAGGTCCGTTCAATCTCGGTTTTAACTTTAAGTTCTATGGAAATACAAAGACACAGATATATGTAAGCTCTAACGGGTTAGTACTGTTTGGAACAGTAAGTACGGATATATATACAAATGCATCAATACCAACAGCAGCAGTGCCGAATGAATATATAGCACCATTCTGGGATGACCTTGATGGAATAAATCAAGGAACAGTACATTACAAACAGGATGGTAACAGGTTCATAGTTCAGTTTACAAACTGGCAGAAGTATTCAGGCACAGGATCATTAACCTTCCAGGTAGTGCTGTACTCATCAGGAAAGATACTTGTTTACTATAACAATATGAATGCAACACTGAACAGCGCAACAATAGGGTTGGAGAACAACAGCGGGACAACAGGATTGCAGGTAGCATATAATGCAAACTACGTACATAATAATCTTGCACTTCAGTTCTCTGCAGAACCTGACTGGCTTGGTGCAACACCACTTAGCGGAACACTCTATAATGGGAACTCAGTTGATATAGCTCTTGAGTTCAGGACAGAGGATTTCCCCGTAGGAGATTACTCAATGGATTTGGTAGTAACAAGCAATGATCCGGTTAATACAACTATAACAATACCTGTAACGATGACAATAGCACCAATACCGGTAGAGTTAAGCTCACTCTCAGCACAAACAGAAAAGAATAATGTAACACTAAAGTGGACAACAGCAAGTGAAACAAATAACAGAGGATTTGAAATTGAAAGACAATCAGCTATGAGTCAGTGGCAGACAGTTGGATTTGTTGAAGGGAAAGGAAATACAACAGAAAGACAGAGTTATGTCTTCAGTGAAAAAGATATAAAAGTGGGAAAGTATACCTACAGGCTAAAGCAGATTGATTATGATGGAAGCTATGAATACAGTGCTGAAGTAAAAGCAGATGTATCAGCACCTGAGGAATACACACTAAAACAGAACTATCCAAACCCATTCAACCCGATGACAACAATAGAGTATTCACTACCGGAGAATGCAGAAGTAAGAATAGATATATATAACTCATTGGGAGAATTGGTAAGTACACTTGTGAATAAAACACTGGAAGCAGGATACCAGAAGACAAGCTTTGATGCATCATCACTTCCATCGGGAATTTATATTTACCAGTTAAAAGCAAAAGGTCAAACAAAAACTTTTGTTGATTCTAATAAGATGCTGTTAGTGAAGTAAAAAAATACTAAATAATGGTAAAAAACCGGTTAAATTCCGGTTTTTTACCAAAGTTATAAAAGGTTGATTCAATCCTTAATAATATTAAAAAATTTTCTTAATAGTTAATTTTTATTCTTAATAAAAATATTATTTTAATCTATACATTTAAAAATGAATTTTGGATAGACGAGTTAACCAAAATTTTTTCCTTGTACAGAGACATATGAAATCAGGAGATAGTATCTATTCTTTTTCTTAATTCCACTTGCAGATTTCAGAGAAATAATCTTTCTTCAAATCTCTATTATACAACTGTTATTTATTGCGGCACACGCCCTACCGGTAAATCATTCCTTTTAAAAAACATTAAAATTAAGCCTCTAAGTAACTTAAAAATAAATAAGGAACTAAAATGAAAAACTCCTTTGTACTTTTTTTTATTGCAACAATTATGGTTTTTAGTTCGGTTGCGGTTATAGCACAGATTCAAACAGATCGAGAAAAGATTTGGTCCAAAATCAAAACCGACGCAAGCTTAAATTCTCAACAGCAAGAAATCAAAGAATATACACCTTCAAATCAGTCAAGATATATTCGGTTTGACGGAGCAGATGCACTTGTGGGTCCGAACTTCAGACCATTCCCGGGGACAAACTCCACCCAATCGGAATTAAGTATTGATGTTCATCCACTGAATGGCAATATTATTTTTGGTTCTGCAAACGCAACTAATTGGCCGTTTTCAACTATTTATGGTACAGGAGTTTATTGGTCAACCAATGGAAGCAATACCTGGACTGGTTTCAATTCTCCTCCATTTGGTACAAATAGCGGTGACCCTGTTTCGGTAATTGGAACAAACGGTTATATGTATGAAGGTTATATTACTAATTCTTCAGGTCAGGGAATTTCAGTATCTACAAATGGTGGTACAACGTGGTCATCATATACAGTAGCACCAAACCCCGGCTCACTTGCGGATAAAAATCATTTAATGGTTGATAAAAAAGTTGGTTCTCCGTATGAGAATAGAGTATATGATGCATGGACAGATTTTGGTGGAGTGAATGATAATAATATTGTAATTAAATACTCGACTAACTTTGGTCAAACTTGGAGCAGTGCAGTTAATGTAAGCAGCACTTTAAATGCAGGAAGTCATAACCAGGGAGTAAATGTTCAGACAGGACCTAATGGCGAAGTATATGCAGTATGGGCTATTTATGATAACTGGCCTGGAGGAGAAGACGCAATTGGATTTGCAAAATCAACTAATGGAGGAGTTAGCTGGACGGCTTCAAGAGTTTATGGAGCCTTAACTCCGAATGGTAATTTTAATTTCGGAATAAGAGGATATATAAAACCTACAAGTATAAGAGTAAGCTCATTCCCAAGTATGGCAGTTGATAGAAACAATGGAAATATTTATGTAACATGGACACAAAAAGGTGTAACTCCTGCCGGAACAGATCCGGATATTGTAATGATAAAATCTACTAATGGAGGAACAACATGGTCTTCTCCAGTTAGAGTTAATGATGATCCATTGAATAATACAAAAGATCAATATTACTCATGGATAACTGTTGACCAGTCAACAGGTCATGTTCATCTTATTTTTTATGATAATCGTGAAACTACAAATGATAGCTCTGGTGTTTATATGTCATATTCAGTTGATGGTGGTAATTCTTTTAATAACTATAGAGTTTCTGATCATAATTTTCGCCCTAAACCTATTAGCGGGTTAGCAGATGGATACCAGGGAGATTATATAGGCGTTGCAGCGCTTAGTACCATTGTGTATCCTTATTGGTCGGATGATAGAACAGGTAATTACCAGGGCTGGATGTCAGTCATTAATTTTGGAACGCCTGATACAATTCCACCGGATCCGGTAACTGATCTTGCAGTTACTGATCCGACCTCCAGCTCATTAAAACTTACGTGGACTGTAACCAATGATACCTCCATTAACGGAGTTACAGGTTATGATATCAGGTTTTCAGATTCACCAATAAATGATACAACAGCGTTTAATAATGCAGCATTAATAAGTTTCCCCGGTTCACCGGATACAGCAGGGGCAACTGAGTCATTAATTATTAATGGATTAAGCTTTAATACACCTTATTATTTTAGAATGAAGTGCAGAGATATATGGGGTAACTGGTCAGATTTATCTAACAGTACATTAGGAACTACCTACGGCGCACCTTCTGCTTCTGTAAACCCCGATAGTGTACATGTTGATCTTATGAATAACACAACCTTTCAGCAATCAGTAGTTCTTTCAAACATATCATCAGGCAATTCAACACTGGATTATAGTGTTTCACTGGCTAATAATACATTCCCCGAAGGGATGGTTCAGATAAACCAGGTACCTCAGAATAGTGAGGCCGAGAACATAAACACAAGTAAAGATAACCCCACAGAGAATCATGGACAGAGTATTGATGGTTCAGGAGGACCTGATGCATTTGGCTATAAATGGATAGACAGTGATGAACCAAACGGACCACAATATGTTTGGCAGGATATTTCAGCAACAGGAACAGCAGTAACAAACTGGATAGCCACAGGAACATTTAATCCTAAAGATGAAGGTTATGCAGGTCCGTTCAATCTCGGTTTTAACTTTAAGTTCTATGGAAATACAAAGACACAAATATATGTAAGCACAAATGGATTGCTGTTGTTCGGGACAGTAAGTACAAACATTTACACAAATGCATCAATACCAACAGCAGCAGTGCCGAATGAATATATAGCACCATTCTGGGATGACCTTGATGGAATAAATCAAGGAACAGTACATTACAAACAGGATGGTAACAGGTTTATAATTCAGTTTACAAACTGGCAGAAGTATTCAGGCACAGGATCATTAACCTTCCAGGTAGTGCTGTACTCATCAGGAAAGATACTTGTTTACTATAATAATATGAATGCAACACTGAACAGTGCAACAATAGGGTTGGAGAACAACAGTGGAACAACAGGATTGCAGGTAGCATACAATGCAAACTACGTACATAATAATCTTGCACTTCAGTTCTCTGCAGAACCTGATTGGCTTGGTGCAACACCATTAAGTGGCAGATTATACAATAATAACTCAGTTGATATTAATCTTGTATTTAATACCGAAGACTTCCCGCTTGGTAATTATTCTATGGACTTGATTGTAAACAGTAATGATCCGGTTAACCCAACTATAACAGTACCTGTAACGATGACTATAACTTCTGTTCCGGTAGAGTTAAGCTCACTCTCGGCACAGACAGAAAAGAATGATGTAACATTGAGGTGGACAACAGCAAGTGAAACAAATAACAGGGGATTTGAAATTCAGAAATCTCAAATCTTAAATCTCAAATCTCAAAGTGAATGGCAGACAGTTGGATTTGTTGAAGGGAAAGGAAATACAACAGAAAGACAGAGTTATGTCTTCAGTGAAAAAGATATAAAAGTGGGAAAGTATACCTACAGGCTAAAGCAGATTGATTATGATGGAAGCTATGAATACAGTGCTGAAGTAAAAGCAGATGTATCAGCACCTGAGGAATACACACTAAAACAGAACTATCCAAACCCATTCAACCCGATGACAACAATAGAGTATTCACTACCGGAGAATGCAGAAGTAAGAATAGATATATATAACTCATTGGGAGAATTGGTAAGTACACTTGTGAATAAAACACTGGAAGCAGGATACCAGAAGACAAGCTTTGATGCCTCATCACTTCCATCGGGAATTTATATCTATCAGCTGAGAGCAAAAGGTCAGACAAAAACTTTTGTTGATTCTAATAAGATGCTGTTAGTAAAATAAACTTTATAACAAACCCAATTCCTTTAAGGAATTGGGTTTGTGCATAGCAATAAAATAAAAAAGCCTGGATTCACAATCCGGCTTTTTTATTTTGTCGGGGTGCCCGGATTTGAACCGGGGACCTCTGCGTCCCGAACGCAGCGCTCTAGCCGGGCTGAGCCACACCCCGGATATATTTAACTGTAAATATACACTGTAAAAAATAATTCTAAAACTGTATGGGGCATCTTTAAAAATAAAAAATCCCGCCAAAGCGGGATTTAATCCTGGATAATTTTTTTTAAACTTCCTCTTCAACACCTGGAATATGAACTTTTTCGAGCTCTTCCCTCTTTCCATTAATTATCTTTTCTATAATATATTCTTTTGAATCCTTGGAATGCGTAAATATTATTATTTCAGCAACAAGACCAATAGCAAATAACTGTATCCCAAAAACAATTAGGAGTATGCTTACTAAAACTATGGGTCTGTCAGCCAAACCTACATTTAAAAACATTCTTTCATAGAAGAGATATAGGGCAAGAATCGAACCAATGCTGAAAATAATAAAGCCCGGGAACCCAAAGAAACGCAATGGTTTTTTAGTAAACTTAATCAAAAAGAAAATAGAAATGAGATCGACTATCCTTTCGGTATAATGACCGAGGGAATATACTGAACCTGATTTATAAGTTTTGAATTGCTCAACATCCATTTCCTTAACTTTAAATCCATACTTGTTTGCCAGAAGCGGTAAAAATCTTATCTGATCTCCGTAAACATAAATATGTTCGAGAATTTCCCTTTAAAAAGTCTCACTCTGCATCCAAGGTCGTGGTAGTGCATTCCAATAAACATATTTACAAGGAAATGAAAAATTTTAGCCTGAGCCCTTAGAAACACGTTATCTTTTTTACGCGCTCTGTTTGCAATTACCATATCGGAATTATTAAAAGATCTAATAATTCTGGAAATCTCTTTATCAGATATTTGCTGTGATGCCGGAAGGGTTAATATCAAGCGACCGGAAGCTTCCTCGAAAGCAATATTTAAAGCAGAAGCATCTCCAAACCATTTTGATAGCTTAACTATCTTTATGTTTTCACCTTTATTCTGTAGTTTCTGCAGCTCACCAAGAAGATTATCAGATTCATCATCGGTTACATAAATAAATTCAGAAATTAAACCGGCTTCTTCAATCCTATTCTTATAGACAGTAAAAAGTGATTGCACATCATCCCTTTTTTGCATGCTGGAAACTGTTATAATAACTGAAAGATCTATCTTATTGGTCATCATATTTTTCTCCGGTAACAATCCTAAATTTATTTTTTAAATCGAAGTAACTTTTCAATTTTAATATCTCCGTTTTTATAAATCATTTCACTTATAATTCCCATAAAAATTAAGAACATACTTAATGAAGCAAACAGCAGGCTGCTGCCCATTGTTGTTATTAGAGAATACCCGGGAATCAAAATAATCTTAATCAGTCCAAAAATAAAAATCCCTAAAGAAATTATTCCAAAGATAATTGCAAAAATTCCGAATCCGTATAATGGCAGATTAAAGAATGCAAAAATTATTTTCAGTGCAATCATATCAATCAAAACTTTATAAATCCTTGAAAGGCCATACTTAGATTTACCAAATTTTCTTTCATGATGCTGAACTTTTATTTGTGCAAACTTTGCACCCGACAAAGCAGTGATTACGGGCATTAACCTGTGCATCTCTGAATACATTGGAAATTTTTTTACAATCTCACCCCTGTAAGCTCTTATTGCACAACCATTATCTTTAACAGGAACACCTGTAACTTTAGTTATTAACCAGTTGGCTATTTTTGAAGGAATCTTTCTTGAAATTAAATAATCCTTCCTGTTATGTCTCCATCCAAGCACGATATCATTACCTTCATTTATTTTCTTAATCATCATATCCATATCAGAAGGATCATTTTGAAGGTCTCCATCCATAGTTATTACAACTCTGCCTTTCGCTTCCTGGAACCCTGCATGCAAACCGGTTGTCTGCCCATAATTTCTTTTCAGCTTAATTAGCTTCAGCTTCTCATCTTTTTCAGCAAGATGCAATGCATTGATAAATGTATTATCTGTGCTTCCATCATCCACCAAAATTATTTCATAATCAAGATTCAAAGGATCGGCAGCATTTTTTAATGCCTGGTATAAAGGTAATACTGATGCCTCTTCATTCATTACGGGAATAATTATCGAAAGATCCAATTTGTGCTGTTTAATTTTTATTTAAATGTTATTGAATATTATTCAATTATAAAATTTGAAAATTCGGGTTAATATTCTATCAATGATACACATATCGTGCCGCCGGAATTATATTCTTATAAAGAAGTTTTAAATAAAGCCCGCTTTTATTTTGTATCAAACCTTGACAAAACAAATATTAACTAACTTAATTTGAGATAATTACCGATAATAAATTCAATTTCAGATCACCCCAATTCTTTTAAGCGCTATAAAAAAATATAGTCAAACTTTTTCAAGTTTGACTATAAAAATGTTAAATAAGCAACTATATAAATTATTTTACAAGAAGCATCTTTCTTGTTTGGACATATTTTCCGGCTTCAATACGGTAAATATAGAAACCACTGGGAAGGTCGGAAGCATTAAACTCAACTGAGTGTACACCTGCTTCTTTATGTTCATTAACCAAGGTTTTTATTTCCTGCCCTAGAATATTTGATACAGTAAGTTTAACGTTACTTGCTTCCGGAAGATTAAAGCTTATCGTTGTGGTTGGGTTAAAGGGATTCGGATAATTCTGCACCAGTTCAAATTCATTTATAGAAGAAAGATTGACATCAGCAGTATTGAAATACTCAAACCTGCCGTCATTATCAATTTGTTTTAGCCGGTATGAATATTTACCAGGTTTTACATCCTTATCAATGAAAGAATAATCTTTTGGAGAGTTGCTATTTCCGTTTCCCTGTATAAAAGTTAGCTTCTGCCATTGTGAGTTATGATTATTATTTTCTTTCCTTTCAATATCAAACCCATAGTTGTTAACTTCAGTTTGAGTTCTCCATTTCAATTGCACATTTGAGCCAATAACATTTGCAGTAAAGGAAGAAAGCTCAACGGGCATTTCTATATTAGGTATTGTATCGGTATAAGAAATATTATCTATATAAATGTTTGCTGGAGATGTTGGTGGTGCTGGGCTTGACCCAACAAAAGCAAAAGCATTAATAATATTGTAACGTCAGGAAAGTTTCCATTAACAAGATCGTCACCCTTCAATATTCCCATTAATCCATAAATCCCATGTATCTGATGCTATTGAATAGGGCGTTGAGGAATAAGTATAATCAATACTTGAATGCACTGTTATTACAATAAATATCAATTGTATAATTCGTATTTCTGAAAATATCCAGTCCATAATCATTCCATGCTCCAGATCCTCCTTTCTCGAGTAATCATATTTAATCAGGAGTCTACTGTATCAATAAGTCCAATCCAAGCCTGCAAACACATCTGTGCCAGCTGCATCGTCCATCCCCGCCAGTTCCATTGTAGACTCCATTACTAGAGATATCAGAACCTATATATAAAGAAAAATTACCTGTGGATGTCCCGGAAAACCGAACATCAAATCTTATTGTAAAAATTTGTCGTGGGTTAGCAAAATCATAAATTGAAAATTTATTTATCGAACCATCTGAGGTTGCTTCAAATCTTAAAGAAACTACCGGAACCAAATCCAATAGGTGATCCATCAAGATAAGCAGAGCCATCAGTTCCTATTTTTATTCTGGCTATTCCGGAAGTTGGAAGCGGAAGAAAACTAATACTTGAACTATTATTTGTTTTAAAACTACTGGTGCTAGCACCAAAATCATAAATCCAAGGTTGTGCCTTTAATTAAAGATGGATAAGATAAAAATAGTAATCTGAGTAAGTAAATTATTTTTTTCATTTTAATACTCATCTTTAATTAAAATTTGACCAAAAAATATATGTTCAATTTTCATACCTGCTAAATATAATAAGAAACTTATGAAATTGTTCTCATTTTAATTCTTTTTATAAAAATTACTTTTTTTTACCCTTATTTTACGAGTAACATTTTTTCAGTTTGAGAAAAATTATCGGAGGTTAATCTGTAAATGTAAGTCCCACTCGCAATATCGTCCGCCGTAAAAGTAACTTCATGAAATCCCGCTTCCAGTTCTCCATCAATAAGAGTTTCAATTAATTGTCCAAGTATATTATAAACATCAAGCCTTACTTTTGTCCTGAAAGGTACAGCAAATTTAATTTTTGTAGCTGGGTTAAAAGGATTTGGATAATTGTGGAATAGTTCAAATTTATCCGGTACTACCATAACACTAACTTCATCAGAGTAGGAAAATTTACCATCATTATCTATTTGTTTAAGTCTGTAAGTAAATTGAGGACCGCCTATAAGATTTTTATCTATATAAGAATAATTTTTTGTTGAGTTGCTGTTTCCATGACCCTCTGCAAATCCAATTTTCTTCCATTCGCTATTATCTGACTTTCTTTCAATATCAAACCCAAGATTATTAATTTCTGTCATTGTTTTCCATTTAAGCTCAACTGATGAGCCATTAGCTTTTGCTATAAAAGAGGAAAGTTCAACGGGGAGAGGCAAATTTGTTAATCCTGATGGTATAGAAACTTCACTTCCAGTAAGGGTTACATCATTATTATCAGAAACAAAATAAATAGGATTACCACTATACCAATTTATTGTAGACTGAGCATCTATCATATCGTATACAATCATTACAGTTACTACCACAGTCCACCCACTTGAACTAATAGTACCTCTTGTACCGCTGTTGAAAGTATAGACATACCTAATTCTTCCATCAGATAAGCTATAATCCTCTGTTGTGTTATAAGAAGCTAAAGGAAAATTGTGATTTGAAAAAGTAACATCATTTACGGACAGAATTTGTGCCTTAAGATTGGCGTCTACCTGAAAAGCGTCCTGAAAAGTATTGATTTGCACATCGCTAGTTGTAGACATAGATTCAACATTAATAATAAGAGTAGCTCTGCCTGGAGAAGGACTGTCATAGGTATTGCTAACTAGAGTTAAGCGAGTATCTACTGCAGCATAAACATTCATTATTGTAAGCAAAAACAATATTGTAGCAGAATTTCTTTTTTTCATAAAATTTACTTTAATATAAGGCTTTTAACGAATAGAAGCTTCCATCCCTTGATTTAATTTATAAATAGTATAATCTTCTGAATACGCTCCTCCGTCTAAGTTATAGTCTTCCTGAATATATCCTTCATTTCCCTGAGATATACGATACAAAGTGTAATCCTCAGCGTATATTCCGCCATCTGTATTGCCATCACCTGCGATCATTCCCCATACACCAGATTCAATTTCCTTCGCACCATTAGTTCCATAATAGCTCGTATCTGAAGTTGTAAAATCATAGTTCAAAATATTATTAGAAAGAGAAACTGAATTTGCGGACATAACTGCAAGGTGATTCCTATGTCTGATGACAACATAATAATTTCCAAATAAAATTCCACTAAAATTTACAGGACTAACTCCATCTATATCAACAATATCGCCGTTACTCTTAATGAAAGCGGCACGTCTCGCTACAGTAGAAGCAGAATCAGTCCCGCTTCGCAATTCTATTAAAACCCAATCTACAACTCCGGCAGGTATAGTTGTTACACTTTCAATCCCACTGTAATTCCAGGGGGCGATATTGTACGGCTGAGATGTAGCACTTGTTTGTAAATATCCACCGTAGTTCAAAGCAGTGGTCATTGTATCACCCCCGGCATAAGGTCCTTGCAAGAACACTTTGGCAGAAACCTGCAATGGTTTTGTTGTAAAACTCCAGACATCCGAAAAACTTCCCAAATCTCCCGAACTGACATCTAAAGGTTGAATTCTCCAATAATAAGTTGTTGAAGAAAGAAACCCATTGCCGCTATTAACATCCGAATTGTTAAGTATTTTATATCTATTTGTTATACCGCTTGTGTTATAAACAAGTTGGTTAAAGCCCATGTCTGTTGAAACCTGAACCCTATATGAAACCGCATGTTGTGTAATACCCCAAGCCAATGTATCAGGTATAGTTTGAATGGTAGAAGTATTTAATGGAGTTATCGGCAAAGGTTTATCAGTAAAATAACCATCCAAAGCATTTAACCAAATATTCGCAATCTTATCATACCCAGTTTGATATGGATGAAGAAATGTTAGTCCAGAATCATAATATATATCTGTCCCGGGAACCTGATTACCAGCAGAAGGAGGAGTTATTCCTGAATCAGGATAAATAAGTGAATCCTGCATATTTACCATAATTAATCTATCGTCATTATTTACTACTCTGTTAACTGCCATTGTAATCAAGTCATTATTATATTGTTTAGTCCGGGTTGCTTGCGTACCATTAACACCTTCATTATCATTATCATCTAAAATAACTTTTGCAAGAATTACTACTGTACTATCAGATTGATCATCAATATGAGTTAAAACAGTATTTACGTTATTTGCTATTTCATTAGGTGTTTTACTTGTATATTCTATATCATTTGTACCCACATGAAGCAAAACGATATTTGTTGGAAATCTGGAAAACAAAGGTGTTATACCAAAACCGGTTTTTATCCCAAGAATGGCACTATCAACATCAAGAGTTTCCCATCCGTTATACGCCTCAGTATTTGAATCATTATATGTATAACTACCTCCATATGGCCAATCATTTTCTCCAACAAAATCTACATCGGGATATGTTGAAGAAGTTTTTAATGCATCAAAAAGTAATCCTCTATATCCACTATGGTCAGGACTTCCGGTAAAACCTTTTGTAATAGAATCTCCCAAAGGCATTATTCTGAGAGTAGGATTAAAGCCCTGAATTGCAATAGTGTTGGATGCCCATCGCCTTGTAGAATCAAGGGTAAATGTGCCTGGGTCTTGTGAAATAGTATCAATTAATCTTTGTGCCGTCATCATCCTTGCATTATTAATACCTTTACCGCCAGTATAACCAAAGGTTAAATTATCGTAATTGAAAGGAGCAGTTCCTGTTTCACTTCCTTCCGAATGTGAAGCAACAATCCATAAAGTTTTCTTTGATCCCCACGACGGTGTAAGAAGAGGTGGATTTGGGATATTGCTAGTTCCAGTTGCAACAGTGCTGACAAATTCGGGAATACCTTGATATGTCCCTGCTTGAATACGATATGAAGTATGAGCACTACGTTCAGTTCCACCAGTTACATTAATTGAAGCCCCTTCTGAACCATCTGCAATTTTATACCACATTCTGCGAATTCTATTAACACTTGAACTAGTATAAAGTTGAGTAAATCCGGTTGGCGTAGATGGTGCAGTACCAGAAGCATTCTCATCCGTCCAGAAAATTAGTAGTAAGTCTCCACTCTGAATTCCGGAAGGAAGAGCTATTGTATGCGTAGTTCCTGTTTGAGTAGTTTTTGCACTACTATTTGTTGAGGCAACAACAGGGAATATTTGAGCTTCCGTTATTGAACCTAAAATAAATATGAACCCAATACAAAAGGTTGTAATTATTTGAAACAATATTCTAATTGTGCGCCTCTGATGTATAATTATTCGTATATATTCTTAACAAAAAATTATATGTGTTAATATTAAAAGACACTTTCATTGCGTAAGAATAATAATAAATCGAATTTTATACCATAGAGAATAAGCGAAAAATCAACTGGATTTGAAACTATATGCGAAGATATATAAAAATATACGAAAAAACTGAGACATAAATTATGCTTACAGTTTAATTCTTAATCAATAATTCTTAAAAAAAATTAAAATCCGATTAAGATCTATTTAAGCAAAAGCATTTTCTTTCTTATTGAACCTGAAATATTCCCAACGAATATTAATTCACAAAAATAAATCCCGCTGGCAACATTTTTCTCGTCGTAGTTTTTTCCATCCCATAAAACTTTATAACTACCAGGTTGGAGAAATTTATTTTCCAGCGATTTTATTTTTTCACCATTTAAATCATAAATATTTAATCATGATATTTCCGCATTCAGATATAGAGAATTGAATATAAGTTAGAGGATTAAACGGGTTCGGATAATTCTGTTCAAGAGTAAACTTATCAGGAATATTTTGTTTTGATTCAACATCAGAAGGATTTTGAACAAGGGTTGCTTTAACAATATTAAATCTATCAAGGTATGATTCTGAAGAAAAAACTACCCAGAATGTTTTTCCATCTTCACTTATCCATTTGATTGGAATATGATATCCAAGTGATTCTCCTAAATCTCCAAAACCACCCCAATTATCATAATATGCCACTGTTGACCATGAGCCCCACGGTTCAGTTGCAACAAAAACCCCAAGCCTTGCTACTGATGATGAAATACTCGACCCCGAAGGTAAATGACTAACCATGAGTATATAAAGCTGAATACCAGGATTATAAATTACCGCCGGAACTCCTCCTATCCCATTAATATCATCTGTGAAGACTGGCATCCGCTCATTTACATTATTTGACCACTGTGCATTTTGATTACCATCTAATCCGGTGAAAAATTCATATCCATTCCTATTTAACAATTGATCTTTGTGAACTCGCATTAAATAAATACTATTTTCATTTCTTCCTCTTGATGCTGATTCGTACCCATAACTATAAACATATTCATCTCTGCAATTCTCATTATCTTTCCCAAAGTTCAAGAATGAATAAGGATAAAATCCATCTGTACTAGAAAAATACCAATCACTTTGACTCCACTTTGCCCCAAGATCTGACGACCACGCAAGCTTAAAGTCTGGTATAGTGTTCTGAGTATTTATCCACCCATATAATGTACCATCTACAGAAATTATTGAATGACATTTTCCCTCAAAAGATGCAGGGTTTTGACCATTATATCCACCCCATATATTATAAGGGTCTAAATTATCGGGTGTGCCTTCAATTCTTGCAAAACCTAATGATACCCGGCCTAAAGTATCATTACCCCCAAATCCACCGCCATCTCCCCACGATGTATAAATATTATCATCAGTTCCCCAGGTTATAGGCCATAAATCACTTCCAGGCGCAGTATGATAATAGGTATCCCAATCCCAATTTATACTATTATATTTTGTGCTTTGAGGATATGGAATATTTTGACTAAAGATTAAGGAATGTGCAACTAAAAACAATAATATGAGAATAATTACTTTCATATTTTACAACTTTCGGATTAAGATAAAGTATATTTTAGGAAAAAATAATGGCTTATTCGAACTATCTCACTTAAGTAGAATCATCTTTTTAACTGAAACAAATTTTTCAGTCATTAATTCATATATGTATAACCCGCTGGAATAATTCTTGGCATTCCATTGATAATGATAATAACCTGGTTTTAAGCTACCATTTATTAACGTAGTTACTTTTTCTCCCAATGCATTATATATTGTTAGAGTTACATTATTTGCATCTTCGGGTATTCCGAATTCTATTGCAGTTTCTGGGTTAAATGGATTTGGATAATTTTGTTCAAGAGAATATTTATCGGGTATAACATTAGATGATACAAATAATTTTGTAATCAAATTATTACTTATTGTTATTTCCTCGCCTGATTTTAATATAATATTTAATCTCTTTCCCGACTCATCCCGAAGCCTGATTTCATTATTCTCAACTTTAATCTTGATTGGGTAATCTACTCCAGACATCTCTATTGCTTTAATACTATTACTTATATCTTCAGCAAATTTTCCACTCTCATATCTTACATCAAACATTCCTGGAGGCGGTAAAGGAGGAAGGTCATAATGGTTAAGATCAGTTTTACCTTTAACTGTATAAAGTCTAAAACTTCTACCAGAATTATCGGTTATAATTATTTCACCCCAATCTTCATTAATCTTTTTAGTTATTCTTGATATACTACTGAATGTTGGCGGAGATAATATTATCTGCCCTGCACCTGACAGTTTTACCCAGTATCCATATCCCGGAACAATTTCGTTCGCAACCTGATAACCATCTGAATATCCAAATATGGAACCCTCTAATAACCCTGGGGGGTTGGTTGTAATATCACCTGTCTGTTCATGATATTCATAACCACCAATCAGGTTCCAGCCAGAGTTAACTTTTATGGGATCGTGAGTAACTATATTTAGTCCTCCTGCCGGCCATTCATCTCCGGTATTATAAGTTTGGCTTCCAAGATTTTTTAACCAATAACCCTCTGCTGGAGTAGCTTTTGTTATTGATTGATAACCACCATTGTATTTAAATACATTTGCATTAGGATCTTTTCCTGACCACCAGGTTGTCACGTTTTGATTATCAGGCTGTAATCCTGGTATTGATACTAAATTCCAGCCATCATTGATCGAAACTGAAATTTGGAAAGTATTTTCAACAGCAGTAAATGATCCGTTCATTCCAGGATGAAGAAGGCTTTCATAACTATAGTTGCCTGGTACTAGTACTTCATAAACAAAAGAATCTCCCAAACCAGTAAATGTATAATCCCAAGATGCAGCCCCTGGTGGAACTGAATTTGAGGTGGTAGTATGAGATCCTTCCATTAATGTCCACTTCACAAAATCACCAACCTGTACATTAAAATTATCAGGGTCAAAAAAATTATTCATCACGTTAACATTTAAGGAATTCTTAACAAGCGTTGCTTTAACAATATTAAATCTATCAAGGTATGATTCTGAAGAAAAAACTACCCAGAATGTTTTTCCATCTTCACTTATCCATTTGATTGGAATATGATATCCAAGTGATTCTCCTAAATCTCCAAAACCACCCCAATTATCATAATATGCCACTGTTGACCATGAGCCCCACGGTTCAGTTGCAACAAAAACCCCAAGCCTTGCTACTGATGATGAAATACTCGACCCCGAAGGTAAATGACTAACCATGAGTATATAAAGCTGAATACCAGGATTATAAATTACCGCCGGAACTCCTCCTATCCCGTTAATATCATCTGTGAAGACTGGCATCCGCTCATTTACATTATTTGACCACTGTGCATTTTGATTACCATCTAATCCGGTGAAAAATTCATATCCATTCCTATTTAACAATTGATCTTTGTGAACTCGCATTAAATAAATACTATTTTCATTTCTTCCTCTTGATGCTGATTCGTACCCATAACTATAAACATATTCATCTCTGCAATTCTCATTATCTTTCCCAAAGTTCAAGAATGAATAAGGATAAAATCCATCTGTACTAGAAAAATACCAATCACTTTGACTCCACGTTGCCCCAAGATCTGACGACCACGCAAGCTTAAAGTCTGGTATAGTGTTCTGAGTATTTATCCACCCATATAATGTACCATCTACAGAAATTATTGAATGACATTTTCCCTCAAAAGATGCCGGGTTTTGACCATTATATCCACCCCATATATTATAAGGGTCTAAATTATCGGGTGTGCCTTCAATTCTTGCAAAACCTAATGATACCCGGCCTAAAGTATCATTACCCCCAAATCCACCGCCATCTCCCCACGATGTATAAATATTATCATCAGTTCCCCAGGTTATAGGCCATAAATCACTTCCAGGCGCAGTATGATAATAGGTATCCCAATCCCAATTTATACTATTATATTTTGTGCTTTGAGGATATGGAATATTTTGACTAAAGATTAAGGAATGTGCAACTAAAAACAATAATATGAGAATAATTACTTTCATATTTTACAACTTTTCGGATTAAGATAAAGTATACTTTAGGAAAAAATATATTTAAAGTTAATAATAATAATTTATTACTTTGGGGTGATTCATTTTACATAAATGTTATAAATGAAGGCAATAAGAATAACTCCATCGTTTTTAAACATAAATAAGAATCAATCACGTGTTATTAACTTTTTCAAATACGAATACTTCTCTATATGCATCAATAATTTTGAAGCCATGCTTATTTGCTAAAAGATCACTTAAATCTTTAATTGTGTACTTTTTGCCTTCATAAGTTGTATTATGAAATTCAATAATTATTTGACGACAATTTTTTAAAGCGGCTTCATCATTAAAAATAATGCCTGCTTCTGCTCCTTCAATATCTGAAAACAAAGCAAATTCTCCTATATCAAACTTTTGAATAACATCTGATAATTTGATTCCTGGTACTTTAACATCAGATTTGTTAGAGATATTTTTCTGTTCTGAACTTATTTTAGAGGCATAGTTATCATCTTCAATGCTAAGAGTAATGCTGCTTTTTCCAGAATAGTCGATTGCATAATTCAACACAATAAAACTTTTACCAACATTATTCATTGAAATATTATTTTCAAGTGTCTTTATTAAAAATGGATTCGCTTCTACACAAATTAATTTTTTATTTTCATTCATCTTATTGCGAATAAAGCTTGAAGTTATTCCGATGCTGGAACCTAATTCAATAACATTTAAATCCTTTCTTAAATATTTAAGAATAAACTTTGTTTCACTGAGTTCATAGAAACCCCAGAATATCCTTGCTTTGGTTGCAGAATTAATTGACGAATGTGAACAATAAAATTTGAATTTGCCAAAACGTCTTGATGGAACCTTGTTCGAAAAACCAGTCCAATCACCCAGCCTACAACTGGATGAAATATCGTTTTCGCCGCTATTCTGCGATATAAATTAATGGTTTCCATAAAAATCCTTAAGAAATGATTTTAAGCAAATATGACTATTTATATTTGTTTTTTTCTAATCAAATCTAAAACCATACGTAATTCATTATCCCTAACATCTTTGAACATCATTATCGTCCCAATATAGATTAGAATAGATAAGGGTATGACCATAAAAATAGATAGTGGTATAATAGAGAATAATAAAGAAAAAATTAACACACCCAATACACTAATTAAAAACCTTGATTTAATATGGGGTAACCCAACTACCGGTTTTAATTTTAATGCAAATAGTATAACTAACAGAAACGAAGACAGCATAACAGCTATTGCAGCTCCTTCTATATTAAACAAAAGAATGAATATTGTATTCGATAAAATACAAACTAATGTCGCTACCCAATAACTTTTTGCACGAGCATTTTGCATATCACTAGCCATTAAGAAAATTTCCATTATATAGCTAAAACAATTTAATAAAAACAAACCTGATAATATTTTCAGAATTATGGATGATTCACTAAACTCATCACCAAATATTAATTCGATCAATTTTGGAGAAATTAACCATAGACCTACGCAAAGTGGCAATCCTATAATTATCATCATATTCAACGATTTATTGTACATTTTTTTGAATTCAAAAATGGAATCATGAAATAGCCTTGACACAATCGGGAAAAGAGTGATCGAAGCAAACCTGGGAATAAAAAGTAAAAAGAAAATAAGACGGTATCCAACATTATATATACCTACAAAGGATTCGCCAAGTAAAAATCCAATTAAAACAACATCTGCACGAGAGTATGCTTGAAATAATAAGTCTGATGATCCAAACGGAAAAACCCTCTTGAACATTTTCTTTAATGATTTAAACGATAATGAAATTTTGACTTTGCCGATTTTTTTTTTCAGCACACTTTTTACAATTAAAAGTTGAAGAACCGACATTACAGGGAGCATTACCAAAGCCATAATTATACTTCCTCCAAGTATTACAACAACAATGGCGCAGGAAGAAGTAATAATTTTTAATGACATTTCAATAATAGCTGATATATACATGAATTCGTGTGCAATAAATACGGCGGAAATTCCATCAACAATACTGTAGGTAATCATGTAAATTCCAACAATAGCTATGATCATCTTTGTATCATACGTGAATGATAAAAAAGGAATGATTAGAAGCAATAAGATCAAAACGATTAAAGATTGAACCAACCTCAAGGAAAATATTTCTTGAAAATAATTTTCAAAAGAATCTTTGTTACGACTTATTTCCTTTATAGTGAAACTGTATAATCCAAAGTCTGCACTAACAGCAAAAAAACCGGTTAGGCCAAACGCAAATGAGTATTGACCAATTCCCACCTGACCGAATTTCCTGGAAAGGACAATAAAAAGAATGAAATAAAAAAAATCTCCCCCAAGTTTGCCAAATGAAAGAAGACTGAAATTTTTAAAAGTTTTTTTAAATCCTTTACCTGTCTTGGAATCATAGATTTCTTCTTCAAATAATTGAGTGTTATTTTCTTCCATCTATATGATTTACTTTATTCAAATGTAAATTAAGGTAGAGGCGAATCATTAGATCTTTCTCCTAATACATCGGGTGGTTTGATATCTAATAGCCCTTCATATTGTACAGGACTTTGAAAATTAATAAACCTATAAATGCGCCTTGAGTTAAACGACAGTTCGACATCCAGAACAAGTTCAATTCCTTCGCCGAATTTTCTATTATTAATTTCATACACAAGTTTTGCTTCACCTGTAAATCTTGAGCCGAAATTTATATTATCCAGTTCATCAAAATAAATCACACAACCGTTAGGAATTATTCGTAACAACTTATCAAAAATAGATTTCGATGAGGTATAATAATCGCAGTCAATCCAGATAAGAATGGGTTTATAAATTTTAAAATAATTAACCATTTCTATTGTAAGACTATCACTAAAAAGACCCTTATGCAGTTGAAAATTAGAATATCTTGATTTACAATATGAATTCAATTTTTCATAAACGCCCCTAAATTGACCCGAAACCCAATTGTCATTTCCAATCAGATCCATATTTTGTTTGTCTATTATATCCGGCATTCCTTCAAATGTGTCAAAACCGTGAACCGTTACCCTATCATCCATCCTCATATATTTAGTAGCGAAGAGATGTTTTGTGAAAGAAACTCCTTCAGCCACACCGAATTCCAAAATTGAAAACTTCCCTTCTATTCTTTTAAATTCCTTAAGAACATCATAAATGTGGTCCATTCGATAAAAGCTGTTGATTACTAATCTTAAGAATTTACGGGGAGCTTTGATGAAGTTCAAATAGAAAAATGTTTTAGCATAGTTACCCGGTAATGGTTTGCCCATTAGTCTAAGAAAAGTTATTAAAAGAGACTTGTCTTTCATTTTTTATCATCCCTATGTTTCTTTCCCTACCTAAATATTTGATAATATTTTCTCTAACTCTCGATGTTGCTCTTAATATGTAAGGTATATAATGTTATTTATTTCAAAATGAAAAATCTCATGAATTTTCAATAGCCTCAGCATTACCCTTTTTTCTAAAAGAATCCTAAGAGGAAAAGATAAATGTTAGTTATATAAGCCACAAAAGCATAAAATGTACTTTTAAGTAATTCGATTGTAATCCTTTTTTTAAGAGAGGTTTAAAATGAATTGTTATCTTTTTACAGAATTGAAAAGATACGACAATAATAAATTCTAAAACAATTTCATCCCTTAATCTTTTAAAATATCTTATGGTTGATATAAATTTGTCTTTTTAAACCATATCTTTTTATTTTTGACAATATTTGTTTAATAATTGAAAATCTTCCTTTTCCCGGAAGAGAAAAAATATAATTATCATTAAAACGGGTAATATAGTAAGGATCATCACCAACTCTATTAATATCTTTATTATCAAATAGCCCCCAATAATTGCATAAAAATCCTGCTTCTTTAGAAGCTTTAACTGCTAAATCACTTCCACGATACCAGGGATAACACAAATGGTCAACCCTATTATCCAACTTAGATTCAATCATTTTCTTTGAATTTAATAAGTCTTTATAAATATCTTTTAATCTTTCTTCTTTTCCTTGATAATAACCATCAACTTTAAGCTCCTTAAACACTAAATCATAGTATTTCTTTAATTTATGTCTCCAACCCTGTTGATAAAAAAAATTTTCACCTCCATTGGTTTTAACAAAATCAATACACGCTTTACAAATGTTTTCATTTTCAATATATCTTTTTAATGAAGACATAGAAGATCCCCATTCATATATTGGATACCCTAATTCTAATTTTGAAGCACTTACATCTATATTATTTATTTTTAGTAAAGGATTTAAATGGTCATACAAAAATGATGGTTTCAAGAAAGGATTTGCAAAATCAATTATCCGATCACTAATAAAAATAGAACCATGGAATGACGTATGGGATTGAAAATCAATAAATCCGCTTTTATGAATTTCTTTAATTTCTTTCCAAGTGCATAGGGGTTGTAAACTGTCTCTTAAATTTATTTCCTTTAATGAAGTCTTTCCCGACCAAACGTCCTCAAGATTAGGATAATAATCGGCTTCATTTTTTATAGCGGTTGTTACCAAAAAGCTTATGGCTCTAAATCCATATTTTTTTAATAACGGATAAACTACGGACCATATACTTCCATAGCCATCATCAAATGTTAATACTATCGATTTTTCTTTATATCTTCTTTTCCCGGTTAAAGTTTCATAAAATTCTTCAGAACCAAGAGTTCTATAATTATTCTCAGCTAAATATTTTAATTGTTCTTCAAATCTTTCAGCCTTAACAGAATGGAAAGCAAAAACAGGGATTTGATTTGTTTCTAAAATATTAATTTTTTTATAAATAAATTCCGGATAACGACCAAGAATTAATGCTTTTATATCATCCTTATTTTTCCTATAAGTTTCCAAATTATTATGTATTAATAAATTAATGTTCATTTATCTCTAGTCAGTAGCTGGGAATATTTTTGTTACCATTTTTCATTTCATGGCGTTTTGTTACTTGAAATTTCACCGTTTTCTCAAGAATTGAGAGGGTTTCAATAGCACATTTTTTCCAGCCGAAATTTTGAATTCTCTTAAATCCATTAGTAATAAGTTTTTCTCTCAAGGTATTATCGGACACAATATTAAAGATGCCTGATGATATATCATCAATATTTTCAGGATTAACAAGTAATCCTGCCTCACCAGCAAGTTCTTTAGTACCATAGCGGTCAGATGTTAGTACCGGAATTCCACTAGCCATTGCCTCCAATATAGGGCTGGGACATGCTTCATAAAGAGATGGTAATAATACAGCATGAGCCATAGAAAATAAATGAGACAATTCATTGTGTTCAACCCATCCGGTTTTAATTACCCAATTTGATATCCCTAATTGGTCAATTAATTTTATTTCGTCCTCGCACAACCACCTGTGTTCTCCGGCTACAACAAGAGGGATTCTAATATTTGAAACCACATTATTAAAAGCTCTAATTAATCTTCCAAAATTCTTGGGAGGATAAATTTGTCCCGCATAAAGTAAGAACCTTTCTGGGAGATTATATTTCTTCCTGGTTTTTTCTAACTCTTCATCAGTTTTAATTTTCTTAAAATTTTCGTTGATGCCAAGATATATTGTATGGACGCGCGATTCTTCAACATTTAAAAACTTAATCATATGTTCTCGGGCTGTATTAGATACAGCTATAATATTTGTAGCTTTTTTACTATACATCGGAATTAGCAGTTTATGATTTAATCTATCAATCCTTTTTGAAGCCCAAGGCATTACATACCAATCAAGACCATGACAAACAAACACACTTTTAATTTTTGTATTTAATGGAATTGAATATTTTGGATTAAATATAACATCACACTTTTCTTTCTCTGCAATTTTGGGAACTATATACTGATCCCAAATAATACGAGATTTACTTTCAATACAAATTTCTTTTACATTAGGGTAATTTTGGTAGGTCCCAAGTAACTTACTATTTTTATATAAAAAAATGTATTCATTCTCAATATCAACCTTAACTAATTCTTGAAGGAGATTTTGTGTATAAACATTTACCCCACCACCGTGCTGATCATAATGCTTAAGCATAATACAGATTTTCATTAAACAACTACCCTACTATTTAAATAAATTATTTACAATTTTTTTCGAATATATTTAATCACTTTGATTTTATACCAGTTCCTAAGTGTCAGTTTATTTACATTTAATTAACTCGAAAATTTCCTAAAACCATTTTACCAATTATATGTGTATTAAAAGAGCAAAAAAATATATGGGATTTAATATTAGTAATACTTTAACAGGACATTAAGATACTTTCTAACCCCGTTAATAAAACACATTATTATCTATAAATCTTATTAAAAAAATAATTCAATATGTATGCCTAAAACCAAACCGAATCTTATCGTTCTTAAGACAAAAAGGTGTTTGCATCCAATTGCTTCAATTTGAAACAACCTATGAAATTTTGAATTTAAAAAATATATTTACCTTCAGATGGATTAAAAGCGAAAGATATGAATTATGTTCATTCGTACTCAATTATTTTCCATATATGATTTATAACCCCATTTTTGCGTAATTAATATTTTATAGATAAATAAAACTATTTTATTAAAATAAATTTTTTAAGATTTTATTAATTGTTTGATGAAGTTAAACTCAATAAAGTTTCATGTAGTTTATCTTTATTAATCCCATCAATGAACATTCTATACCAAATTTCTGCATTACAAAGTAACCATAATCTTTGACCATGATCCACTTTTTTCTCTAAATGCTCTGATAGAATATTTTTTATCATCTCACCTTTCAAGTATCCGTTCTCAACAAGTCTGGATGTTTTCAGGAATTTATTAAACAATAATTTATATTCATCTGCCAGTAAGTATGTAATAGGTGAAGCGAAACCCTGTTTCTTTCGAAAAATTAAATCGTGTGGTAAATATTTTTTAGCAACTTCAATTTCAATTAACCTTCTCTTCTTGCCTTTAATTTTATAGTGAGGAGGAATTTGAGCACAAAATTCAGCAAGCTTATGATCAAGAAACGGTGCTCTTGACTCCAAACCGTGAGCCATTGTCATTCTATCTAAAATCATAACCGGATGATCCGGCATTCTTACCATGCTGTCTGAATAAAGCATTTTATCAATTAGCTCTTTAGCATTTTTACTATCGAAATAAAATTTAATACTTTCTTCAGGATCAAAAGCACTCAGATCTTTCTGATACTTTTCTGTAAACAGGTTGTTAAAATATCCGTTTGAAAAATAAAAATAACTCAAACTCCTCGAATACCTTTCTCCTCCGTTGTTGAAAGAAATCTGATGTATCCACCTTAATTTATGACTAAGACTTTGGTACCAGAATCCTTCAGGTAATTTTTCCAGCGCCTTTCCAAAAATATTTTTTCTAACAGATGGAGGAATTAAAGCATAATAAGAAGCATATAAGTTCCCATAATACCTGTCATATCCTCCAAATAATTCATCTCCTCCTTCCCCACCTAAAACTACCTTAACATGTTTCCTTGCTAATTCTGATATATAATACATGGCAACGGAAAGCGAATCTGATGGTTCATCAAGGTGCCAAACTATTTCGGGAAGAGTTTTAATCAAAGAAGGAATGAATTTTAATTCGTGGCTATCTGTTTTATATTTTTCTGCAATCATTCTTGCATATTCAATTTCACTATAATTCTTATACGGTACATCCCCTGAAAAAGTTTTTACAGGTTCTTCAGTCATTTGGCTCATTAAGGAAACCACAAGGCTTGAGTCAACACCCCCGCTTAAATACGCCCCTACAGGAACATCACTAACTAAATGATATTTAACAGAATCCTTAATTTGCTCTTCCAGCATTTCAGTAAGAGTATTTAAATTTTCTCTCATTTTGGGTTCGTATTGGAGATTCCAATATCTTTCAATATTCAATTTGCCATTTTCATAAACCAGATAATGAGCAGGTGGTAATTTTTTTATTGATATAAACATTGATCTGGGGGGAGTAATTATCCTTACTGTCAGATATTCATAAAGTGCATTAATATCCATTTCCTTAAGTTCAGGTTTTAATGCAAGAATTCCTTTTATCTCTGATGAGAATGCAAAATTATTATCACTGTGCCAATAATAAAATGGCTTTTGTCCCAAATGATCCCGAGCAGCAAACAAACGTTTATTTTTAAAATCATAAATAGCAAATGCAAACATTCCCCTAAAGTGCTTCAAACAGTTAATACCTTCCTGTTCATATAGATGAATTATTACTTCGGTATCACTGTTAGTTTTAAACTCACATTTCCCATTAAGTTCTTTGCGGATATCCTTATAGTTATATATTTCTCCGTTAAATGTAATCCAAATACTTCCATCAGAGTTTGACATTGGTTGTTGACCGCTGCCAAGATCAATAATAGCTAACCTTCTGTGACCGAGACCGATATTATCCTTAATAAATATTCCCTCATCATCCGGTCCACGATGCCTGATGGAATCATTCATTTTTTGAATATCGGATCTGTTAACAACACTATTATTAATGTAACCGGTTATACCACACATAAAAACCTTGATTATCAGAAATGCTAGTTGTGTTCTTTAACTAATACTGTTTCTTTTAACTCTTCAGAATTAATTTTTGCTTTAGAACGGTTTAGAGCACAAAAAATTACACCGGGAATTAATCCAATAATTACAATAAAATCATTAATAATTCCCAAACTAAATCCCAATGCTTTTGAAACACCCACAAGGCCAAGAAAATAAATAGATCCGCCTTCAACGATCCCTAAACCTCCGAAAGAAATCGGGATTCTTACAAGAACCATCATAATTGGAATGTATGCAACAAAATATGTAATAGGAACGGAAAGACTTAATCCCGTAGCTATTAAAAAATTAATGAAAATCCCCGTAAATATTTCTGCCAGAGTTAAAATAAAAAATACTAAAAGCACAGTCTTCTTTTTCTTATAAGATTGATATGAAAAAATAAGCTTTTGAATTTTGGGTGAGATTTTGTTCCAGAACTTTTTGTTTTCAATAGACTTTAATAGTTTAACAATAATACCTGAAGCTTTATCATTGAATGAAATGACCATAAAAAGAAAACCCAGGAATGATAATACCGCCAGAATAATAATTACACCACTCATATCAATTTTTAAATCAGTAAGTTTTTTAAGCATAAGAAAAACCGCTAATAACCCGTAAACAAACAAAGCAAGAAATCCAAAAAGCCTTTCAACTAAAATTGAAGCAATAACAATCAGACATAGAAAAATTTTTTTTTACTATTAAGTGTGTTTTTAATAACATCGGCGCCAACAGTGGCCGGTAATATTAATCCAACAAAATTTGATATATAATAAATTTTAATTACTTCATATAAACTAATCTTAATTCCTATAACTCTTAATAATAGATTCCACTTAAATGCCATTATTATTAAATCTATAGTAAATACAAAAAAAGCAAATAAAAAAAACCAATAGTTTATATCTTTTAGCGCATTAATTTCCTCACCAAAGTCAATCAAGCCAATAATTATACAAAGTAAAATTATACTAACTAAAACATGAAAATATTTACTTATTTTTTTCAAAGAATTAATTCTTTTCAAAGATTGTAAATTATTTAGCTTTGGTTACCACGTTCTCTTACAACTTTAGCCGGAGCGCCAACTGCAATAGTGAAGGATGGCAAATTTTTATTTACCATTGATGAAGCACCAATAACAACACCTTCACCAATTTCAACGCCATCAAGGATTGTAACCCCGGTTCCAAACCAGGAATTCTTTCCTATAATTATTGGTCCTTTAGAATATGCTATTTGATCCATTATCGGAGTTTCAAGATCATCAAATTTATACAAACCGGCACTTATATAACAATTACCTGCAGTAAGCACTGCTTCACCAATATCTACACCAGACATTGAAACTACAACTGAGTTGCTGCCAAGACTTGCACGCTTTCGTAATTTTATATATCCTGACTTGGCAAGAATCATGCAATTACGATTAATAATAACATTATCTTCAATATTTAATCCTATTTCACCTGCACCCCTTCCATCAATTAGGCAATTATCATCAATTGTTACAAAATTGCCAATTACAATATTTTTGGGGTGCCTAATAACTACATTTCTACCTATAATTAAGCCTCGCCCTACTTGTTTAAACAAACTTTTGTAAAATTTTTTTCGTAAAAAGAATCCTAAACCACCTGGCATTGGGCCCAAGAGAGAAGTTACCAATTCATAAAATATGAACTGAAAAAAATTAACATTACCGGTAGTTAGTTCTTTATAAACTTTTAGAGGTGAGGTTTGACTCTTTGAAATTTTATCTCTGATAATTTCTGATTTCTGAATTTCTTTCATACTAATTTTTATAATATTTAATAATTCCGGAATGCAACTTTTTCACATTTTAATTTCGGTATTAGTGTTAATTGATTTCTTCCTGAGAATATAAATTAAACTATTAAAAATAGCCTTAAAAGGATAGAGTGTTTGTCTAATTAGTGTTGAGATAATCCCTTTAAAGCTTGTATCCTTTTCGATAGGGAAGTTTTCATTAACGCCTGTTTCAGGATACACATCATATTTTTTATATTGTGTTCCGAAAATATAATCCCAGAAACTGAATAACACTCCGAAGTTTTTATCAAAATGCTCAGGTTCAATGGAATGATGAATGCGGTGAGATTGAGGCGTAACTAAAATATATCTTAAAAAACCATAATTAGTTTTTAAATTAGAATGATAAATCCGTGTGTGCCACCGGTTAAATAATATCCATCCTAAGGATGTGGGCAAGAATGCTTCATTTACCAGGCTTAAAAAAGGTATGAAACGAATCGAATAGGAAATTAAATCTTCAACAATATGAACCCTGTAATCAGTAAACATATTAAGCTCACGCTGAGAATGATGAACAACATGAAAATGCCAGAACCAGGGGATTTTATGCCTTACATAATGATTAAACCATCCTAAAAAATCTCCGACAAGAATTACAGCTGCAATTTGTAATGCAACCGGCCAGTGAGATACCATTTCTATTTTTAAAAAATTTAAATGGTTCTCAAAATAATTGGTAAGTGTATCACTATAAATCCCAAGAAAAAGGGAAAATAGAAATGCATACAGTAAAAACCATATAAAATCAATAAGAAAACTTATAGAAAAAATTTGGGGAGTTAGTTTAGCGGGAACTATAATTTGAATAACTAATATTCCCAAAATAAAAATGTAAAAATAATATGAAGTTAATTCACCGCTGCTAATTTCCGTAATACACCTTATTATGAAGAAATAAATGGATGGGTAACTATCTTGTATAAAAATTTTGAAAGATTCAAAATCTTGGAAATTAAAATTGATGAAAGAAATAAAACCTAAAGTTGAAATAATTAATCCCGAAATCAGAATTATTAAAATACTTTTTGAATTTTTTTTAGATACTGAGTTCATCATTTAATATTACCCTCTTTTTTCTGACTAAGCGGTTTTTGAATATTCCTTTCAGCCGTAAGAATTCCGGTAACTTTTCCTTCAGAATCTTTAATTGGAAATACCGATAAAGAGATATTAAACACGTTTACCTTTTTGGGTTATTCTATCAGTTTCAAGTGAAGTAATCTCTTCCCCAAGCATAATTTTTTTAAATATTCTTCTCTTTCAACTAAACGATTTTGGGAATAATAATAGAGATATTTTTACCGATTGCTTCTTTAGAAGAATATCCATAAATTTGTTCAGCTCCTTTATTCCATTTCAGAATTGTCCCGTCAAGGGCTTTTTCAATATTAGCTTCAATCGATTTTATTTCTTTAAGGTTTCTGTTAAAAGCATAAAAAATTCCCCCGGAAGAATTCCAATAATGGTAACAAAATGAATAAGTATGCCGATGTCAAAACCAATAGTGCCGTAATGTTTACTAGAGATAAGAAATAAATAAATACACTTTCATTGATTCCAAAGCCATCAAATGAAACCGGCATTCTAATTAAAACAAGATTTAACGGCACAAATGCTGTAAAATAAAGCAAGGATATATTTGTGTTTAGACCCAAGGTGACAATGTAACTACATAAAACACTGGTAAAAATTTCGAGGAAAGTCAAAATACAAAAACTTATAAGAGAAGCTTTATATTTTTTATGAGATGAATATGCAATAATTAAATCAAGTGCGGCGGGAGCAATTTTGTGCCAGAATTTTTTTTCTTTTTTTGAAATAAAGAATCTTATTATACCCCTAATCACTTTTTTGTTAAGAGAAAGGAGAAAAAATCCTATTCCTATTGAAATTAGAAAAATTAAAACCATAAAAAGATTTTTTATATCAAAACTAAGAGTAGTAACAATATTAATAAGCAAAATAAATCCCAGCAAAGCAGCAACAAACAAACAAAGAAAACCCAAAATTCGTTCAACAATAATAACAGAAACGACTTCCGTTGTTAAGTATCCTTTTTGGGAAACATAGTATGATCTTACTACGTCAGTCCCGATAGTAGGTGGTAGGAACAAACCTAAAAAATTTCCGATATAATATATTTTTGTAGCTTCAAAAAGAGATATATTAATTTTCTTTGTTTGTAAAAGTATTCTCCATTTAAAAGCCATTAATACACGATTAAATGTTATTAATACAAATGCCAAAATAAAATATTCATATTTAGAATTCTGAATAGCTCTTTCAATTTCTTTAAAATTAATCCAGTTAAAAAGAATAACTATTAATACGATACTAATCGATATTTGAATGATCCTTTTCAATATTAACTTTCTAAAAAAGGGATTGATGGATAGAAGTTGTTTTCAAGAATGGATAGTTTATTTCCTGCACACGGCTGCAATTTTTTTTGTAAATATTTTATTCGATTTCCCGTACAGAATAAAATTAATCCTAAAGTAAATTGCATTTATTTTATCAATAATCATAGCAATGTAATTCACAGGATTATTAAAAAAAACATATAAATTAAGAGGAAAGACCTTAATCTCTCTGTATTTTACATGTTCCAATACCTGTCTGAGACTATACTCGGTAAATGTAAAATAATGATCAAAATTTTGAGCGAGAGATTCGGAACCGACAATGGGGTTTGCACCATTAATCGACATGAACAATTAAAGTTCCATTATCGGTAAGATTATCTTTACATAATTTTAAAAAGTCTATAAGCTCTTCTTTTGTCAGATGATTAATTTCCTGTTCAGCAATAATCAGTTCGAACTTCTGCCTACCAGATAAATTATTATACAAAAATTCAAAAGCTCTTTCGGGTTTACAGTTTAAACCTCTCTTAACCCATGGCTTACTTTTCAGGATCAGAATCAATACCCAAAACATTTTTATAACCATTTCTGTTCATCATATCCACAAAATATCCCGGGCCGCAGCTTACTATTAATGTCTTTACATTTTTATCTTCCGGTAAATATTTTAAATAATTGTATTTATAAAACGTGTAAAGAGTTGTGTAACCTTTTTCAACATCCTCAGGACCCTCCCAGAATGTATCAAAGGCTTCAATTTGAGCTGCTAACTCTGTAGATCTTCTCATCAAAAAAAATCTCCAATCTTTCTCTTATAAATATCATATTAATTGCATTTCGTTGTACCAATCCCGGGTTTCATCAATCCCTTTTCGAAAATTATAGGAAGGGTTAAACCCAAGTATTTTTTTTGCTTTCTCTGTAGACAGAGAAAAACTTTTAACAAAAAAATCCATCCTTCTTCGGTGAAGGGGCGGCTGAATGCCAAGAGGACGCAAAACATTTTCCAAAACTGCAGCAGTAAAAAGCATTGGAATAAGCGGAATATGAAACTTAGGAACCTGCGCTCCAAGACTCTCTGCAATAATTTTAACCATTTCATTAGTTGTTATAGGATTTGGCCCTCCTAATAAAAATACTTTACCGACTGCTTCATCTTTTTTAGCAGCAAGTAAAAATCCATCTATAAGATCTTCAACATAAATAAGATGATGAAGATTTTTGCCTTTTCCTATAATGAAAAACATATTTTTTTTAATACCCTTGAAAGCTTTCAATAATCTTCTATCACCTGGACCATAGGTTTCGGGAATACGAACTGCTACTGTTGGTAATTTTGAATTGTAAGATAAAACAAGTTTTTCTGCCTCAAGTTTTGTTTTGCCATAAATATTTGTTGGATTACAAGGTGAGTTTTCATCAATAACCCCGCTCATTGAACCATAAACTCCAATAGTACTTCCATATATAAATCTTTTAACCTTAGAATTGATTGCTGCTTCAAGAAGATTTTTTGTACCTGTTACATTAACATCCCAAAATTTTTGATCGGGAATATTCATTTCATGTTGTGCTGCGGCAAGATGAAAAATTAAATCAACATTTTTTACCGCATTATTTAATAAGCTGTTATCAGATAATGATCCGACAATAACTTCAATGCCCTGTTTTTGAATTAACTTATTATTTTCTTTTTCTGCTTCAGTGTTTTCCTGACCCAACACTCTTACTTTGTGCCCGTTGGAAATACATCGCAAGGCTAATCTTGATCCAATAAAACCTGTACCTCCGGTAATTAATATATTCACTTTCAATAATCCTTGCTGCTATTCTGCATATTCAAGTTGATTGGAATAAGACTTTATTGAAGCGTGTAAATTATAAAATTCTTCTGTTTCAGAAATTTCTTTTTTCATTTTGTTCTCACTCCAATTCAGTTCCTTCGCCATAATTTCTGCACAGGTTTTTATAGCTTCACTTCCAGGGTGTCCAGTCGTACCGAGGTCAGTTCTTCGTAGGACAATATCTTTGAGTTTTAAAGCCATTTCTTTTTTAATTCCATGGACAACTTCTGCTTTTAGCACGTTGGAATTATCCACAACTTCTGCTAAGTCAGGATTATCCTTTATAATTTCCAAAACTTCATTATAATTAGAACCATAATTATGAAGTAATGCCTTTAATGATTTTTGTTCAATCTTATTATTCCATTGCTGATTCGCCCCGGTAAACATAGAATCAAATGAAGAAAACTCTCCTCCGGATAAAGGTGTATATTTTGATTTAGAGACATTTACTTTTTTATCAAACTTGAAAGAAATGAGATCAATAACTTTTTCAGCCATACCTCTGCCCATTGTGGCTCTAACCCCGATAAGAGAAATTACACCTTCAATATTATCTGCAGCCTTATGATCAATTAGAATTGATCTTTTTCCAAAACTCATTCTTTTTGATCCCGGAGTATTTTCACCAAAGAGAGTAAGACCGGTATTTACAAGTGCAATATCATTAGTGGTAAGTTCCAAATCAGGATAAGCTTCATTCACTTCTGAAATGAATTGTTCAATTTCATCCTCAGTAACAAATATCTTATCTTCACTTTTGTCCCAAACTATATGCCATACACCAACCATTAGTTTATTTCTATCAAGCCAGGGTACAATAAAAACATGCCTTCCGCCTCTATCAATTACAGTATCAACATCATGAGTCTTTAATGTAGTGGCTAAAGCAAAATTATTAATAGCCGGCCGATTTAAAACAAAAGCTGTGTCTCTTGAAAATGAAGGTCTTGGCTTAATATCTATTCCGGAATTATTTAAAAACTTAGCTGCCCATGGTCCCGTTGTATTAATAATTATTTTCCCTCTTATATCAAAAGTATTTCCATCTAATTTATCTTTAACTTTAACACCATAACACCTATTATTTTTTATCAATAAAGTTTCAGCTTCTGTATAATTAACTGCATCCGCTCCCATCTCGCAGGCACTTTTAATAAACGTTAAAACTAATCTTGCTGGACTATACATCTGAGCATCATTAAAAACAGCTCCGCCTGTTAAATCATTTTTCTTAATACCGGGGAAAAGATTTAATACCTCATCTTTAGATAACGAATAACATAAAGGAATTTTTCTTTGTGGATCATTTATTTTATAGTTGCGACCTGCAGTTATTGAATCGTATAAAAACATTCCTAATTTCAAAACTTCCTTACCTTTCATCCCATGTCCGAAAGTTGGAATAAGAATCGGTAAAGGAGTTACAAGATGGGGGGCAATTCTCAGGAAAGCTGAACGTTCCATACTTGATTCACGCAGGCGAATTAAATCTCCATGCTGAATATACCTTATACCGCCATGAACCATTTTATAATGATTAGCAGAAGTAGCTTCGCAAAAATCACCTCTTTCAATTAAACAGGCAGACAGGCCTCTGTGAGATGCTTCCCAAAGTGCACACGCACCAAACATACCTCCGCCTATAATTACAACATCGTATTCTTTATTTGTTAATTTATGTAAATCTCTTTTCATTGGACAAATGATTTGTATTGAATTACCTGATTAAAAAGTGATAAATATTGGTTAGCAATATTATTAATATAAAAGTTCTTTACGTATGATTTATTAAAAATTCCTATTTCTTCCATCTGCTTTTTGTTATTTAATAATTCAATTAAGCTGGATTGAAATATTTTTTTCTCGCCAAGTTTAATTAAAAAACCTGTGGTTCCATTTTTTAAGAAATCAATCTGCCCCCCCTTATCATAACATATTACAGGTAAACCACATTCCATTGCCTCAAGAAAAACAATTCCGAATCCTTCATGCATTGCAGTTGAAAGATAAACATCTGAGACGGATAAATATTCAAACTTTTGTTTATCACTAACTCTTCCTAAAAAAACTACATCGTTATTAAGTTTTAAACTGCTTACAGTTTCCTTCAAATTGGATAATTCCGGTCCGTCACCAATAATTAATAATTTAGAGGGCAACGTATTTTTAACATTGTTAAATATTTCTAAAAGTTCAGGAATATTTTTTCGCCTGACCAATCTGCCAACCGTACAAAAAATAAATTTATTGTCCGGAAGATCTAATGAGGCTCGGCTAACTTTAGAAAATTGATTTGGCTTAATACCAAGCGGGATAATATCAATCTCCCTTTTTATATTATAAAATTCAATTGCATTTTTTCGAGTATCAGAGGACTGGGCAACAACCTTATCTGCTTTATTGAGAATACTTTTTACAGTTTGCTTGAGCATTGGAGTTTTATGAGGCGAAAGACTTTTACTTGGATCATAAATATCTCCCCCATGAATTGACAAGACATTGGGAATTTTAAATTTTGAAGCCACATGTTGACCGACAGGTCCGGTAGGAATAGCAAAATGAGTATTAATTATATCAAAAGAGTTTTTCTCTAATAACTTTCCAGCTTTTTTAATACCAGATGGCAAGTAACTTAACATTGAAGCAAGAGACGCAACATTTTGCTTCTTCCTGTTAAAAACTTTAACTCGGAAGACTTCAACTCCGTTAATGTTTTCAATTATTTCAAGATCTTTATATAAAGAGGTTATTACACTTACTTTATGACCCTGATTCACTAATTCCTCAGAAATATCTTTACAGATTACACCTCCTCCGCCACCTATTGGAGGATATTCATAATTAAAAACAAGGATGTTCATCTGTTAAGATTTAATTTTATGCTGAAATGACACAGAAATTACAAAGCTTTGCCACATGGATTACAATATGCCATTAAAAATGTAAATAAAAAATCTTAACCTTGTACAAATTAAAAAATGAGAATTTGTTTGAAACAAGTATTGTACCATTAAAAAACATATAAATCTATTAATAAATAATATTAGAATAGAAAATCTTGTCTCAAATATACACAATGGTAGCGAATAATTATGTGGAGATGTTTATGGCAGGTATTATTTTAAAAGCCTTAATCCTTATGGTGAAGAATTAATGAGTAGTTTAAGTTCCATTTTTTTTGAATAGAAGGATAATGAACATTATGCGTTAGTTAAAATGTTTTATTTTTTTGTATTACAACATATTTATATTTTCCTAAATTCTTACAATCAAGCGAAATATCTAGTTAATCATTATTTCATCAAAATCATTTTTCGTACATCAGTAAACTGATTTTCAACATCTAACCGGTATAGATAAATGCCGCTGGATAAGCTTTCTCCGTTAAAAGTTATTTCATGTTTACCAGCGGGCATTTTACTATCAATTAATTCAGCTACTTTTTCTCCAATAATGTTAAAGACCTCTAATTTAACATTACCTTCATTAGGAAGACTAAAACTTATATTTGTTTTGGGGTTAAATGGATTGGGATAATTCTGTTGAAGCTGATAGGATGAGAATGTTTCTAAAACTTCAAGTTCAACAATATTTGAATATTTATAGTTGTTATTCAAATCAATTTGTTTTAATCGGTAACTATATTTGCGTGGGTTTAAGTCATTATCCCTAAAAGAATAATTTTTAATTTCAGTTGATGTTCCGGACCCCGAAACAAAACCTACTATTATAAAATCACTATTTCCGGATTTTCGTTCAATCTCAAAGCCATGGTTATTCAGTTCTGAGCTGGTTTTCCATTCTAGTATAACATTATTCTTTTCCAAAAAGCCCTGGAAAGAATTTAACTCTACAGGAAGAATTTGGTCTCCTCCCCAGATTTCAGCTTCCCAAACCGCAGCGGTTTGATTTTGGTTATTACTGATTAATGTTAGTTTAATGAATCTCGCCATAACTGCCTGGAATTCGTTTTCAGTATATTCAATTAAATCTGATGTATCAGTTGGAACAACATCGGTCCAGTTTGTGTTATTAGCAGAAACAGAAATAGAATAAATATATTTCCTTCCCGAATTAAAATTCTGAAAAGAAAAACGAGTTAAACTTACAGCCTTTTCCAGTCCTAAATCAAAAATTATCCATTGAGGTGTGGGCTGTGCTTTCCACAATGATTGTGAATCATTATCATAATAACCCAACCCATCAAGTGTTTTTCCCGGATGATTTGCTGCGTTACTTGTATCAGAGGCATAAGCTAAGTTTATATTCTCTTTATTTAATCCTTCCATCCTTGAAATATGATTTGATGGATTAGTAATATTTGCAAAATTGTCTCCGGTTAGAATTGTGGATACTATCCCATCAAAATTCCATTCAAGGTTTATTATTTTAGATAGAAAGGGACCAAATGAAGAAGTATTGGTTAACCTGAATCTACCAATTTTTTTTTTAAGAGTATCAATAAGATCATTACCCGGCATTGAAGCAAAAGTTATTTTTTTTATTCCGTCCAAATTATTTATCCCCACACCAAAGTTAGGCAGATTATTTATATCTGATGACCCCGGTACATAAGAAAAACTAAGGCTACCGCCATTAGTTATTTTTGAATAGTAAGTGAAGGCACACTGATAAGAAGTGAGTTCAAAAGTAGTAGATGTACTTTTTATACAAACATCAAATTCAAATGCGTTTGGAGAAATTAATGCATCGTTTTCAACACAAACTTCATAAGCCTGACCGAAAACATTTCCTCCCAAAGTAAACAACAGAACCAAAGCAGCTATCACTTTCATCATAACTTTTCCTCATATTTTCTTTACATACATAAATCATATGACCGGTGGGCTGTTGGATTTTAGCGAACTGGGTATAAGGATGACACATGCACACTTCTATTTCCCCTTTTAATAAATTCAACTTAACCATCGTGTCTGAACTATAATTATTTTACTAACATCATTTTTTTGATATCTGAAAACTGATTCGCGATATCAAGTCTGTATACATAAACGCCGCTTGCCAGGTTTGCACCATTAAAATTAATTTCATGAATCCCTTCCTGCATTTCTGCATCAATCAGTTCAACCACCTGTTCACCAAGAATATTAAATACAGCGAGTTTAACTTTACCTTCTTTTGGTAAGTTAAATTTTATTATTGTGGATGGATTAAAAGGATTTGGGTAATTCTGATAAAGTTCAAAATCTGAAATCTCAGTAATATCATCCGCAGATAATGCTAAGCTTGAATAATGATTGGAAGAGTCTGTAATATTTATAAAAAATGATCCGGTTAGTATTGTTGAAATATTTCCTGAAAAGTTCCAATCAACAATAGGATCAATATCAAAATAATTTGAACTTTCTATTCTGAATCTTCCAACTCTGATTACCTGGGTAGAAATATTATCGGAACCCGGCATTGAAGCAAAAGTAAGTTCAGTAGTTCCATCTGCATTATTCACTCCTATACCTATAGAAGGGATATTGCTTAACTCAGAGGTATTTTCTATATAAGAAAATAAGATTGGACCATTTATAACTGAAGTATCAAAACTTAAAGCTGCCTGGTATGAGGTTAATTCAAAATCTTCAGATGCGCTGTTTAACAATACATCAAATTCATAGGTTGTTTGATTTATTTTCTCTCCATTAGAAATGCTCATTAAATATGCAGGTTGAGCTGACAGCCCAGTATGAGAAAGAATAATAAATAATAAAAAGAATAGAATATTTGAAGAGTAAAAAAATCGTTTTAGCTTCGTTCGCAATCTAATAACATACTTCATAAGTGACTCCAACCAATCTGTGACTATATAACCAGTTGAAAAATTATCAATTATTATGCTATTAGTGAATCTCAAAATATTTTATAATTTGGTCATTTTTTACTCTCTTGTATTAATTCAATAATTAGTAATTTTTACCTAAAAAGTAATATTTAGAATCCGGAAAAGAAGGGAAAATTAAAATCAGACCGTTGTAAAAACTGGTTCTATTCTTATATAAAAAATGGAATAAAAGAGAAGAGAATTTTTTTTGAAGGATTGGATTAATAAAAAAAATCCTTACCATACAATAATAAAATATTATACGATAAGGATTAAATAAATTAGTTGGGTACCTGGGTGGTTTTAAATAAGTTTAGATTTGTTCTGCTATAATCAAGCACATTAATAACTCCATTCATGTCTAAATCACCTATTGTATAACCTGTTTCAAAGAGATGATTACCTACACTTCCATAATCAATTACATTTATAAGACCATTAATATCACCATCACCGGCATACATAGCCCATTTCCCATTTCCCATATCTTTCATGGGTTCAGTTCCATATGCTTTATTTGAAGCTGTTGTAAAATCATAAAGTGATGAGTTGGAATTTAACGAAACAGCATTGCTGCTCATTATCCCCAAATGATTTCTATGTCTTACAACTATATAATAATTGCCTGCCTGAACATTATTAAAACTAACTTTACTTGACCCATCAAGGTCAACAACTACACCATTACTTTTCAGTAAGCCAACTTTTCTGGCAATTAAGCTTGAAGCGGCTGTACCTGTTCTTAGCTCAAGTAGAACCCAATCAACAATGTTTGAAGGCATTGATGTGAGATTTTCATTACCGTTATAATTCCACGGATTGCTATTATATGGCTGATTTAATGGAAGATTTCCATTTGTCTGCAGTGTAGTTAACATACTTCCATTATTATAAGAACCTTCTAAAAATATTTTAATATTTAAATTAATAGTTGACCCGCTGCCGGAACCTCCATATTCATAAGCACCTATATCAGGACCTAAACCTGTTGGAATTGGAGTTCCGATAATATCTTCTGTTAAATTGAGATTTACTCCATTATCAATAACTGACGTACCTGCGATTGGCATATAACTTCCGTTTAAAGGATTGCTGCCGGAAAGATTACCCAATTGATTAAGAGTAGTACCCGAATTAATAACATGGTTAGTCCCAATGAAATAATTATTTCTTGTTGTTATATTACCAAGTCCACCTTCAAAATAAAGGTTTCTGAAGATACCTTGACTGATATTATTTGATATATCAATGTCATAACCCGAACCAGAATAAATTCCAATGGCTCCATAAGTACTATTGTTTACTCTTACAGTATTTATTATTGTATTATTCCAGATTTTAGTGCCAAGTTTTTGTGAACTTGATAAACCCGATTCCAACGCAACATTTATTCCACCAATATCTATATCGTGTATTAAATTCCCATAGACTCTACAGGAATCAGAACCCACTACAATAGCATACGCATCATTCATGCTATTTGTCATATTATATATGTTATTATACCTACAAATTGTATTTCTTGCATGATTACTTATTGGTTCACCTCCTCCTATATGAATCGGATAAAAGAAACCAAGTGTACTTCCAGCTTCATTATCGTGAAAAGTGTTATGTTCGATTACTATACCTTTTGACCTTGTACTTAATCCACAGCAGGCAAAACCAGAAACATCATTACCTCTCACAATTGTACCAGTCAAATTTGTTCCATCCTGCAAGGGAAATCTTATCCCAATACTAAATACATCACTATAAGCCGAAACCCTAGGTCTGAAATCGCTTATAACATTATCTTCGACTGTAAAAACAGTTGGAGTTCCACTATAATTATCATTCGGTCCATATCCCGCGATGCCAAGTGTCCAGTATTTAACAGTGCATCTTCTAGCTATAGCTCCTGATGTCCAAAGATTAATTCCACCTGATTGTGTCGTACTTGAATAATTTGGATCACCTGTTACATCACAGTCCTGAATTATAAAAGCAGTTCCGAAACTTCTTACGCCTAAATGGTAACTTATGGAGCATCTTAAATCAAGATTTTCAACTGTATTATAGTTACCATTTCCATCTACAATCATAGTGCTTCCCGTAGCTTGAACAATTGGTCTAGCACCTGAACCATAGGCTGAATAAACAATCCTGTTCCCGGAAGTTCCGCTCCTACTTATGTCCAAAAAGCCAGTCCAGTTATCACCTTTTTTAAATAAAATTTGATCCCCGGGGTTATAATTAACTGAGTTTACTTTAGATAAAGTTTTCCAGGGTAAGGATTGCGATGTACCATTATTTCCGTCATTACCCTGGGAACTTGACACATAATATGTTGTTTGTGAAAATAATTGGATAGAAAGAAATGAAAAAAATAAAACGAATCTTAGCATAATGTAACTCCATCTCCATTAGTATCTGAATAAAATTATCATCTAACTCGATATTACTCCACCAAATAAATGCCATCGGGAAATAAACCAGCAAAGATGTATTATTAATAAACAATTCACTAAATTTTGATAATTTTAGTAGTTTTAATTGGTAGCTGAATGAAAATCATTAAGGAAATATTCTATTTTAGAAAGAGTAATTTTGGTTTATTAAAATTATGCAAGTAAAAATTACTCGTAATTCCAAGGATATTGAAAATTAGTTTTGAAATAATTTTTATTATTTAATAAGCAAAATAAAGCAACAAAAATTAATTACCAAGGCTTCCCTTTTTTTTGACCTAATTAAATATTAAAAGATTTAATGCAAAGAACTATATTTATATTTCTTATAATGAGAAAAAAAATATGCATAAGATGATATAAATTTATTTATTTTGCATTATTTCGAGGCATAGATTTTGTTACAAATAAAAGTCTTTAAAAAGCCAATCTAAAAATGAAAACTTCAATCAAAAAAATTGTCTGTAACTGACCATGCGAAGCATTTCTAAAATTGGAAAAAACTATTTCGTAAAAAAGATTAATAATTTTATTTTAAGGTAAAAATGGATATTATGAACAAAATAGATAATGAACAGGTTATTCTCGCAATAATCGGTTTGGGATATGTTGGTCTGCCTCTGGCGGTTGAATTTGGAAAAAAAATGAAAGTTATTGGTTTTGATATTAATGAAAAAAGAGTTGAAGAATTAAATAAAGGAATCGATAAAACTCTTGAAGTAAACAAAGAGGAATTTTTAGAAGCTGATAAACTGTGTTTCACTTCAAATCTAAATGATTTGCAGAATGCAGAAGTTTTTATAATTACCGTTCCTACCCCTGTAGATTCATTCAAAAGGCCAGATTTAACTCCATTGTTAAAAGCTAGTGAACTAGTCGGGAAAGTACTAAAAAAAGGAAATATCGTTATATATGAATCAACTGTTTACCCGGGATGCACCGAAGAAAATTGTGTCCCGGTACTTGAACAATACAGCAGCTTAAAATTTAATACTGACTTCTTTTGTGGTTATAGCCCTGAAAGAATTAACCCGGGAGATAAAGAACATCGCGTAAATAAAATAAAAAAGATTGTCAGTGGGAGTACTCCTGAAATTGCTGAAGGGATTAATAACCTTTATTCAAAGATAATAACAGCCGGTACACATCTGGCATCTTCAATTAAAGTAGCTGAAGCTGCAAAGGTAATAGAGAATGCGCAACGGGATATTAATATTGCATTCGTTAATGAACTTGCTATGTTATTTGACTTAATGGGAATTGACACAAATGATGTTCTTGCAGGCAGCAAGCACTAAATGGAATTTTCTTCCATTCCAACCTGGTTTGGTTGGCGGACATTGCATTGGTGTAGATCCTTATTATCTTACTCATAAAGCAGTTAATTTTGGCTATAATCCTGAAATTATTCTTGCTGGGCGAAGAATTAATGATGGTATGGGCGCATTTGTTGCAAACAAACTTATAAAACAAATGATTAAAAAAGGAGTTAAAGTCAATGGCGCTGATGTTCTTGTTCTTGGAATTACTTTTAAGGAAAACTGTCCGGATATAAGAAATTCCAAGGTGATTGATATAATTAATGAACTTAAAGAATTTGGATGTAATGTTGATGTTTATGATCCCTGGGCAGATAATGAGGAAGTGAAGAAGGAGTATGGAATTGAATTGATAGATCAGCAAAAATTATTTTCCAAAAAATATTCCGGGGTTACTTTAGCTGTTTCTCATAAACAATTTATTGAACTTAATTTTTCTGAAATGAAAAAAAATGGTACCGTATTTTATGATGTGAAGGGAATGATTGACAGAGAAATAAGTGATGCCCGGCTGTAAAGTTAATCCCACAAGTTATTAATTCCGAAAAATAAAAGTTTACAAAATGAAAAATAAAATTTTAATTACCGGGGCTGCAGGCTTTATAGGATTTCATCTTTCAAAAAGATTTTGCAAAGAAGATTAGGAAGTAACGGATTAGATAACCTGAATAATTATTATGATCTTAATCTTAAAAAATCCCGGTTAAGCTTACTGCAGGAAGAAAAAAATTTTAAATTCCAACTAATTGATTTACAGGCTCGCGAAAAAATTTCAGAACTGTTTAAATTAAATTCATTTGATTATATTGTAAATCTCGCCGCACAGGCTGGTGTCAGATATTCACTTACCAACCCTTATGCATATATAGATAGCAACATTTCTGGTTTCATTAATATCCTTGAAGGATGTCGTCATTTTCCGGTTAAACATCTTGTTTATGCTTCTTCAAGCTCTGTATATGGTGCAAATACAAAAATTCCTTTTTCTGTTCATCATAATGTAGATCACCCTCTCTCTTTATATGCCGCCACAAAAAAAGCAAATGAGCTGATGGCTCACACTTATTCTAATCTTTATAAAATTCCAACAACAGGCTTGGTTTTTTTACTGTTTATGGACCATGGGGAAGACCTGATATGGCGGCTTTTCTATTTACTAAAGCGATTTTAGATAATAAAAGAATAGACGTTTATAACAATGGAAATATGAGAAGAGATTTTACTTATGTTGATGATATTGTTGAAGGCATTTACAGAATAACAAAAAAAATTCCAGAACCTGACCCGGAATGGAATGGTGAAAATCCTGATACGGCATCAAGCTTTGCTCCATACAAAATATTTAACATCGGGAATAATCAGCCCGTCCAGTTGATGGAATTCATTGAAACACTTGAAGAACATCTTGGCAGGAAAGCAGAAAAAAATTTGATGTCGATGCAGCCGGGTGATGTATCTGCAACTTATGCTGATGTGGATGACTTAATGAAAGAGGTAGGGTTTAAACCTAAAACTGATATAAAAGAAGGGGTGAAAAAATTTGTTGAATGGTACAGGACTTATTACCAGGTAGAATAATAATATAATTCTTTCTAATCTGCTTTTTCAATTAATGAATCAAATAATTACCTCTTTTAAAAAATAATAAATGGCAAATATTAATTATCTCGTTGTCCATAATCGCTGCTTTATTAATCCGATTAAAAGGATTGGGAAAATGGCCGTTAGCTATAGATGAATATTATATTGTTAAGTCAGTCGAAAACATTCTTAAATATGGTATTCCCCAGTGGGAATCGGGTGGATTATATTTAAGAGGTCTCTTATTTCAATATATGATTGCGGGATTATTATTGTTTGGATTGAAAGCTGAATTTGCATCCAGAATAATCCCGGTTTTTTTAAATCTTTTAGCCTTCCCGCCTCTTTATATTCTTGCAAAAAAAATATCCGGTAAAGTCTTAGCAAATGTTTTATTAATAATTTTTTGTTTCTCTGTATGGGAAATTGAGTTTGCAAGATTTGCCAGAATGTATGTTCCCTTCCAAACTTTATTTCTATGGTACCTGCTTTTTTTGTATAAATATTTAATTGAGGATGATAATAAATCTTTAAAATGGATCTTCAGCCTAAGTTTTATAAGTATTTTTGTTTATGAAGGCAGTGTTTTCCCTGCGGCTCTTAACTTCCTGATATTGTTTTGGGACAAAGAAAAAAAGAAATTTCAATTAGACCATATCTTAAAGGACAGATTTAATTATTTATTTCTTGGCATTTGCTTAGGAATTTTAGCTTCAGCATATATCTACAATACGTGGGATGCGCGGGAGATTAGTTCTAATAACCTTTATCCAGCCAGTTATCATGAAACAGTTCCCAATATATCATCATCCGGTATAATTCATGAAAACAATGAATCATCCCATAATGGATTTATAAGAATACCCGATTTATTCTTTTATAGTGTATCGATGATCAGTGTATGGTTTTACCTGATGGTCTTTATTATAATAATAAATGGATTTTTTATCTATAAAATAGTTCAACATCAAAAAAAAAATTTAAGCTTATTATGTCTCATTGCTCTAATAATTCTATCTGCTTTGAATCAATTTAGTTTAGTATTAATTGCGGCAATTTGTTTTTTACTTCTAGAGTGGATTAAAATTGAAGATTTAAAGTCAAAGCAATTTAAAATTGTTTAATTGCTGTGATTTCATTTTCTTATTTTTTGGGTTGTCTATATTTTACTGTCCGGTATTTTATATCAGCATTATCCGGATTTCAATAAGACCGGGATCATTAGTTTGCTGGAAAGATCGCTTCGCTTGTTATTTAATTATCCAAATTTTTATTACTTATTTGAAAAATATTTTGAAGTACTTCCTGTCCTATTAATTATTTCATTGGGATCTATAACACTTGGATTATTCCGGTTACTTAAAAAGGGTGAAGGAAATCCAGGAACAAAATTATTATTTCTTTTATTAATTCTTTCAATACTGATGGTTATGTTCATCAACACAGTCTATAATGATACAAGATATACTTTTTTTATTTTTCCGGTTTTATTGATGCTGGTTCTGTTTTCTATTAAGGAGTTTATCGGTTCTATCGTTAAGAAAGAAACCGTTAATAATACAATTTTTATTTTTACCGTAATAATTTTTCTTTTTGCTTCTGAAGATTTTAATCCTTACCACATTTGGAACATAGATAGCAAAGAAGTAAACTTTAGAACTATTTATACAGATGCCGAGGAGGGACATTATTACTGGAGATCAGATGTAAGAGGAGTTGCAAATATAATTAATAAGAAGCTAAAAAAGGTGATGTTATTATAACTAATGACGGCAGTATTGCATACTATCTTAACAGGGCAGATTATTTTTTTGAAGACTATAGGACTAACGAATTTAAAAGGGTCTCTATCTGATGCAGCAAAAAAGAGAGATGGACAAATCTGCCATTAATTTTTAAAGTTACTGATTTTATGAACTTAGATAAACAAAAATAAAAACAGAGTCTGGTTTGCAGCAAGAGATAAAATTACAATAAGGATTATCCTTTTTATAAAAATCCTGGTTAGCATATTTATTATAATCGGATAATTATTAATTTATAGGTTTGATAAAAATTTTATGCAATAAGTATCTTTTAGAATTTTAATCCAAAATAATTTATTAAATAATTAATGATAAAAGCCATTATAGAAATTTTGATCAATTTATATTTAGAATATTCCAGTAAACCTTCTCATTTAAGAGATATTTTAGAAGATTATTTAAATCTGAATGGAAAAGTTCTTCCAAACAATGAACATCTTAAATCAGCGATTGAATGGTTGTGCAGAGCACAGGATGAAACTCGATAGTGGTGGAGTTTCCGCTGGATATTCTCTCGAAAATGGTTGGACACCTCCCTATCCGGAAACTACAGGTTATATAATTCCAACTTTTATTAAATATTCTAAACTTGTGAATAATAAAGAATATCTTAATCGTGCAATTAAAATGGCAGATTGGGAAATTGAAATTCAGATGAAAGATGGAGCAGTTAGAGTCGGTGCCCGGAATAAATGATTATCCAATCGTGTTTGATACCGGGCAGGTAATTTCAGGTTTAACATCTCTCTACAAAGAAACCAACCAGGATAGATTTCTCGATCAGCAAAAAAAGCCGGTGATTGGTTAATATAGTTCAGGATGAGGATGGAAAATGGAGTAAGTATACATATAACAATATGCCACATGCATATCATTCACGTGTTGCATGGCCAGTATTTTTAAGCTTTTCGAAATTACCGGAGATGAAAAATATAGAGTATCTGCTGAAAAAAATATAGATTGGGTTGTTACAATTATAGAGAAAAGGGATGGTTTAACGGAATGGGATTTAAATTGGAAGATCAGGATCCATTTACTCATACAATAGTTTATACTATTAGAGGTTTACTGGATCTTCTTTTTATCTCGACGATGAAAAGAAAAATAAAACATTAGAGGATTGTTATAACAGCCGCAGAGAATTTATTACTGAGCTTATGAATCTGACAAAGACAAAATATCAGCCTAAGATTTTATCTGGACATTAACCAAAATTGGAAACGGTAAGCCAATTATTCATGTCTTACAGGAAATGCTCAATTATCAATAGTATGGCTTAAAATTATATAAGCAACATGGTGATGTAAAATTTCTGAACTCTCACAAAAATTAATGAACCAGGTAAAATCAAAACAGGATTTAACAAATAATAATCGGGGTATCAAAGGCGCCATAGCGGGTTCATTTCCTATATGGGGAAATTACATGAAATACACCTATCCCAACTGGGCAGCTAAATTTTTTACGGATGCATTAATGCTTCTGGATTCATCAACTTAAATAAATATATCCTAGGACTTCTTTTTATTCATGGCATCTCTAACAAAACGAACTATTACACTTGTAGTTTCAGAAACACTTAAATACTCATTTCAATTTCTTAGCCCTATATTATTAGTAAGAATCCTGGATAAAGAAATTTATGGACAATATAGAGAATTTATTGTTTATTCATCATTGGTTTTAACTTTTATAAGTTTTTCGATACAGGGAAATCTTATTTATTTTATTTCAAAAGATCCTGATAGAGAAAAGGATTATGTAAGCAATACTGCTTTTTTACTTTTCTTTATTCACGTTCTAGGAATAATAGTAGTACATATATTAAGAGATAACTTCCGAAATCTTACTACATTGATTTTATCTTTCTTACTTATGATTTATATCTTCATTTGTCAATACCTTGATTTAATTGAAAACTACTGGCTTGGTAAAAAGAGAACCGACCTTGTTCTTTACTGGTCAACAACAAATGTGGTAATAAGAACAGTATCCATTATTCTCGTTGCATATTTAACAGGAAATATTTACAGCATAATATATGTTTTTGTATTTCACGAACTGGCAAAATCATCTTTCACATTCATTATACTGAAAAAGAAAAAGGTGCTTTCATTTAGTTTTAATAAAGCCCTGGCTAAAGAACAGTTCGTTTATATAATTCCTTTAGGTTTATCAATTGTTATTTTCAATTTTGATAATGATATAAGTAAAATAATAATATCTGCTAACCTTGGTGCAAGTGCACTAGCCATTTATGCAATAGGAAGCCAGAACATTCCTTTAATAAATATAGTGGTATCGAGTGTAACAAATGTAATTTTCCCGGAAATGGCACAAAAGGCTTCAACAAATCCACTTGAGTCTTTATCATTGTGGAATAAGTCAAATCTTCTATACTTATTTTTAATGCTGCCGGTTTTTTTTATTTTCTTTTATTACGCAGAGGAATTCATAACCACCCTTTTTACATCACAATACATCGATGCTGTTGTATTGTTTAGAATTTATTTGCTGGTAATGCTGAGAAAATGTTTTGAGATGAGCACGCCATTACGCGCTATGAATAAGAATAAATATTTTATTATTGGAAATCTTATTTCGCTGGTTGTAAATGTAATAATGCTCTTTATTTTATTTAAATTGCTTGGCTTTGTTGGACCTGCAATTGCTTATGTTGTTACTGAGTTTTCTTCATTAATTTATTTAAGCTTTAAGATCATCTCGACTTACAATATAAAACTTAGTGAAATGCTTTTGTGGAAAAAAACAGGAATAATCCTTCTGGTAGGTATTAGTTGTTTGCCTGTTCTTTTTGCCGGAAATCTTTTAACAATGAATCCCATAGCAATTGCTATTATTTTCAGCTTTATTTATGTTTTAATTTACCTGCTTATAATGAGGAAATTAAAAATAGAGGAAGTGGATATCTTTATGAAAAAAATATTAAAAGGAGTGAAATTATCCTGGTAGATAAAGATAAAAATTTACTTGCAATCTCATATTATTTTGCGCCAAGCAGCATTGTCGGTGCAAAAGATTAAGCTATTTATCTCACTACCTTACCAAAGAAGGATATGACCTTTTTGTTTTAACTGCAAAGGAAAAATATAATCCTCAGAGAGATGATTTTACAGTTCCCTATTCCGGTAAAGTTTATAAAACAATAATGCTGCCTCCCTATTATGCAGCACCTGATAATATTATTTAAAAAATTTTAAGGAGAATCTGGGAATCTATTACGTTTGCAGATGAATATGCAGGCTGGATATTTCCGGCTACTTTAAAAGGTATGATAATCCTAAAAAAAAATAAGATTGATGAAATATTGGTAACCGGTCCGCCTTTCTCTCAATTTATTGTTGGATATTTGCTGGCGAAAATATTCAGAAAGAAACTTATTAATAGATTACCAGGATCCCTGGTATTTTTATCTTCATTTACTTCGGGATTAAAGAAAACTTCACTAAGATATAAATTTAATTTTTGGCTTGAAAAAGAGATTCTCTCGAAAGCAGATAGAATAATTCTTAATACTAATCATAGCAAAAAAAGAATATTGCAAAGTTTTTTCTTATATTAAAGATATTAGAAGATAAAATCAGTCGTAATTGAAAATGCATTTTTTCCTGTAAATAGATTGAAACCCAATCGTTGGAAAAAAAGAGAAAAGTTTTATTGTACGCAGGAAATTTCTACGGGCAAAGAAAGATTAACTATTTATTCAAGCCTGATTAAGAAATTGAGGAAAATGATGGTATAATTCAAAGGGTTCATTGGTTATTCATATATTCGGAAGTATTGCTGAAGATGACCGTGAACAATTATGAATAAATTAGGTTTGCAGGATTATGTGGTAGAGCATGTAAAAGTTTCTTCAGATGAAATTTTAAAGTCTATGAAAGGTGCTGACATATTTATATTTGCCTCAGGGTGACGATGTTAAATATTCTGTCCCTTATAAATTTCTATGACTATTTAAGTGTCAAACAGCCTATTCTTGCAATTACATCGCCAAACTCTGCTACTGCAGAGATTGTAAATGAAATCGGATGTGGAGAAGTGGGTGATATTTCGGATTCAGATTCTGTTTTTAAAGCCTTGCGTAATATTCTTTGAAGCCAAAAAAGAATATTCATATCGTGCTGATAAATATATGCATGGCAAAGGATTACTCAAAGGTTTAAGGAAGTTCTGGAAAGTTTATGAAAAAAAAATTTCTGTGGTGTTTGGTACAAGACCTGAAGCAATAAAGCTTGCGCCCGGTAATATCTTGAACTAAAAAAATATAATGAATTCGAAGTTAATGTTTGCATTACAGCTCAACACAGGGAAATGCTGGACCAGGTTCTAAAAGTCTTTGATATACATCCTGATGTTGATTTAGGTTTGATGAAGGAGAATCAAAGCTTATCTGAGTTGAGTTCAAGGGTAATGAGTAGCGATGGACACATATTATAAAACCTATAATCCGGATCTTGTTATTGTTCAGGGCGATACTACAACAACTTTTATTGCTTCATTAACCGCTTTTTATAACAAAATAAAAATTGCTAATGTAGAGGCGGGATTGAGAACGTGGAATAAGTTTTCTCCTTTTCCTGAAGAAATTAACAGAACACTTACTACTATTCTTAGCAGATTTACATTTTCCCCCAACCCAAACTGCAAAAGAAAATTTACTAAATGAAGGAGTTAAGGAGGAGAGAATATTTTTATAACCGGTAATACAGTTATAGATGCTTTATTACTTGCAAAAGAAAAACTTGCAGATAATTTGAAATCACTATACCTGGTTTACGGAAAGTTTAAATGATAATAATAAAATAATTTTAATTACAGGCCATAGAAGAGAAAACTTTGGCGAGGATTTAAAAATATTTGTCACGCTATATGCCGACCTTGGCAAAAGGATTTCCGACTATAATTTTATTTATCCCGTACATCTCAATCCAAATGTTAGAAAACCGGTTTTTGAAATATTATCCGGAAAGAAAAACATTTATTTAATCGAACCGCTGGATTATCTTCCCTTTATAGCATTAATGAATAGCTCAAAATTAATCTTAACAGATTCGGGTGGTGTACAGGAAGAAGCACCGAGCTTAGGCAAACCAATTTTCGTAATGCGGGAGACATCCGAAAGACCCGAAGGTATTACAGCCGGAACGGCAAAATTAGTTGGAGTAATAGAAAAATAGTTTTTGAAGAAACAAAAAATCTACTTACTCATAAAAAAAGAGTATGTTAAGATGGCAAATATTGTTAATCCTTACGGTGATGGAACATCATCAGAAAAAAATTGCAGAGATCATTTTTAATAAAAAAGAAAGCTGATTTTTTCATTTAACAAATTAGCAATTTATAAATTGATTTAAAAGATAAAGTGGAATGTTCTACATTTTTATAGTTTTTATAATACTTTTAAGTTTTTCAATTGGCTTGAAAAAAAAGAACTAAGAGGCTTTTTCCTGTTTTGGTTTATAATATTCTTACCAACATCAAATCTATTCCCGAAGATTTAATTAAAATTCCCGGATTTCGTTTGGAGTATTTTTTGGTTTAAGTTTTTCTGTTATTAGATCTTTTTACAAATCGAGACAACTCTATCTCTCCAAAAATTATTTGGAAAATGTCTAAAACCTGCTGTCTTGTTATATTTTCTTCAAATGCTGTTATCTTATTTATGAAACTTGAAAACCAGTATTACTCCTGTTGATATTCAACAGAAAGTCTTGAAACAAATTTTCCATTTTTTTAGTAAGGAATTTAATCTTTTTCGGAATATTTCTCAGGATATGTTTTCTTATTCAGGATGATTATTTCAGAAAAATAATTATAACTGCTTTGACTGCTGGTTATATTTTATTGGGGGTAAGTTCCTTTTTCTCTGAAACCTTTATTCACATGGGTCTACATCCATCTGGCAAATATGTATTTGACGAAATTTTAGGACATTCGTATTTAGATCCTCTGGTTTATACAGAGGAGACCCCACACAGTTTTCGGCTTTTGCATCCACAGGTTTTGGGTTGGATTTGCATTATTTCTTTTACTAAGACAAAGAAACTACGCATATATTTATTTGTTGTTCTGATAGCATGTTTTGTCGGGAATCTTAATACCGGTTCGCGTGCGGGATTTATAGGAATAATATCTAGTTATTATTTTTTATTTACTTGTTGAAAAACAAAGTTTCAGTAAAAAATCATATTATTTCTACACTTGTTATTTCCGGCGCCGGGATGTTAATTAATTTTGGAGAATTTTTTCTTGCTAGATTGAATTAACAGGAGAACAATTAAGCGGTGCTGAAAACGCAATGTCTAGTAAAGCAGTCTGGGGCGCCCATATTCTTTTTTTATTAACAATCCTGAAATATGGTTATTTGGCCCTGGAAACTGGTTCAAGTTAATCAATTCCATTTATCATCTCACAGTACATTCTTAAATATCTCGTGTATGCTGGTTTCCTTTTTTAATAGTTTATTATTCAAATATTTTTTTAATATTCACGAAATATTTTAAAAATAAAGAAAATTTTAGCTTCAATTTCATTTATCCTTTGCTTGGTTACTTAATCCCTTCATTAATGAATGATAACTTCGACTTAGAATATCTGCCTTTAATAATTGCCCTCGGGTTATTTAATCCCAAGGATGTTAAAATTATTTACCTTTTTTCTCAAAAAATGTTCAAAAGAAATAATACTTTGGAAAAGAATCATCATTGGAATTAAACTAATTGATATGGAAATCCTCGTCATATCTCCACATATTTATCCTGCCATAACAGGGGGAATGGAAATTTATAATTATTACTTTATTAAAGAATTACAAAAACTTGGACAAAAAGTAACTCTTCTGAGTCATTATCCGGTTAAAATAGATATACAACAATATAAACTCTACACAAAGAATTCTTTTCTTCAAGCCATTCAAATATTTTTTCATTATCGTTAAAAAAGTATAATATTGTGCATATACCCTATTGCAACAATTCAACAATAGCATACCCAGTAAGTTTTTTTAAAAGCTTATTCCGTTTTAACAATTATATTTTATATATACACAGTGGTAGCCTAGATAAGTGGAAAAATGCATATGTTCAAAGCAGTTTTTTAAAGAGCAAAAAAAATTATATCAGTTTCGAATCCTATTAAAGAAGAATATGAAAAAAGATGTAGGAGAGAAATAACTACTATTTTGCCTTTAATACCTTATGAATCACCTTTCTTGGAAAGAAATGAAATTAGAAAATCTTTGGATTTTGAAAATGATGAAACCGTAATGATTTATGTAGGCTCGATTAAACAAATAAAAGGAAGTGATTTTCTTGTAAATTCCTTTATTAAACTAGGCAAAGAATTTTTTAAGAAAAATAAATTAAGAATGGTTTTTATCGGCGACGGGGAATTGAGAAATGAATTAGAAGAAGTTGTAAATAATAATAATATGAATAATGAAATAATATTCCTGGGATTAAAAAAAAAAGAAGAGATACCAAATTATTTGAATGCCAGCGATATTTTTATTTTTGCTTCCATTTTGAAGGGACTTCATTATCGTTGTTAAAAGCCATGTCTAATAATCTTTTAGTAGTGGCTACAGATGTAACAGGGATAAATAATATCATTCAAAATAAAATAAACGGGTTGCTTTATACAAAAGGTGATTTTGATTCATTGAAATGTTCACTGGAATTTGCAATTAAAAATAAATTAGAGTGCAGAAAACTGACAGAATATGCTAGGGTAATAACTCTTAAAGATTTTGATTATAAGAAAAATATTCTTGATCATATAAAATTATATGAAAAAGCATAAAATACATACCTTAAAAAATGCTCTCGCAAAATGATATAAATATTTATTTAGATACCATTGTGATACAAGGTTTTTATTCAAACAAGAATCATGCTTGATTTTGAAATGAAAACCTTTTTTAGAGATGTGACTTACAGAATAAAAAAATTCTTGATATTGGTGGAGGTGAAGGTCTTTATAGTTTTTATGCTGCTTAATGGGTGCTAAAAAAGTGGTTTGTCTGGAACCCGAAGCCCTGGGTAGTTCATCAAAAATGATTGAGAAGTTCTGGACGATTAATAGATTTTTTGAACATGGATAATATATTTCTGAAATAGAAGACATTCCAAGATTATAATGCTGATGAAACATTTGACATAATATTTCTTCACAGTTCCATAAATCATTTGGATGAATCAGCTTGTATTAAATTACCAGAGAATAAGGAAGCTATAAATGTTTAATATTATTTTTAATAAAATGAATAAATTAGCTAAAAAAGGAGCTGACTTAATAATAGGAGATTGTTCAAGATATAATTTTTTTGATTTACTTAAAATCAAGAATCCGTTTGTTCCGGCAATTGAATGGTATAAGCATCAAACGCCTGAAACTTGGATAGAGTTATTAATGAAGCCTGAATTTATCTTCCAGAATCCAAAAATCAGATGGCAATCTTTTAACAGCACACGCCGTTGGGGAAGTTTTCTCTTCGGAAATAAATTAGCATCTTATTTCTTAAGCAGTTATTTCTACATAAATATGAAAAATTCTTTAGCCTGTAGTTAAGTATTAACAATATAAATACAAAAAAAGGAATTCTTAAAAAGGAGATATAATGAGAATAAAGAATAAACTACTTTATATTTTAACAAAAAATAAACGTAAAAAAGATTTGGAAAAAATTATAAAAACTATTGATTTAAAGGCATTTCAAATTTTTGTTGAAAAATATAAAGACTCTTTCCCTGCCCCCGGCTACAGCAAATATTTAGATATTAGGACACATGTTGATGACAAAATTTTTGAAGCGTATAAATTAAAATTAAATAAATCACGGAGTTTAGAAATTTTAGATATCGGGACGGGAACAGGATATTTTCCTTTCGTATGTAATTTTTACGGTCATAATCCAACGTCCTTAGATGTTGACGATATTCAAATGTACAATGATATCATTAAATTCTTCAAAAGTTAATCAAATAGTTCCACAGGATAAAATCCTTTGAAAAATTACCTTCATTCGGAAAAAAATTTGATCTGATAAATGCTTACGCAATTTGTTTTAATAATCATGACCAATCCGATTTATGGGGAGTTGATGAGTGGATTTTTTTTCTACAGGACTTACAGCAAAATCATTTAAAAGAAAACGGAAAAATTGTATTAGCTTTAAATCCTAAAAAAGATGATAGAAATGATAAAGTTTTTTCCTTCTTTGAAAATAAAGGGGCAAAATTTAATAAAACTACAGTAATGTTTAATAACCAACCTGGTTTCAAATTTTCTTAATTCTTAATAAGAATTAAATAAATGCAAACTCCCCAAAGAAATATTTTACATATTATTTCTGATTTAAGAAGAGGTGGAAGAGAAAGGCAATTATCACTTCTGGCATATTATTTAAATTCAAATTATAAAAATCATATTCTTGCATTTCATAAAACCGATTCAAGTTATCTTAATCAATATGATTTAAATGTGGAATATACTCGGAAAGGGAAAATTAATAGAGTTGTGGATATCTGGAACTATATAAAAAAAAATAAAATTGATTTAATTCATACCTGGGGAAATAACGAAACCATTTATGCCCTGCCCGCCTCGAAATTGACCAGTATTCCTTTGCTTAACGGTTCAATCGGACATGGAATCCGCAAAAATTCAATCTCACATCTTTTTAGGTCTTTTGTATTAAAAAAATCTAAATACGTTCTCGCAAATTCAATGGCAGGCATAAAAGCAAATAAAATTAAAATTGATAAAAGCCGACATTTTACTATATACAATGGTATTGAGGAAAAATTTTTTACATGTTTTAATATTGAAAAAAGAAAACAGCTAAATATTGAAAAAAAATTATCCAATGATGGAATAGTTCTTATTTCAATCGCTAACTTTGTTCCATTTAAAACTATTTTACACCTTTAAAAGCTTTATCAAAATTAAAATCTGAAGGATTAAAATTTCATTATTTAATTATAGGTAGAGGTCCATTACAGAAGGAAATAGAAATTTATTCTGAAAAGATAGGGTTAACAAAGAATATTTCTATTTACAGTAATAATCCCGATATCCCTTCGCTTTTATCTATTTCCGATATAATGATACATTCATCCCTAGGTGAAGGCTGTTCAAATGCAATTCTCGAAGCGAACGCTGCGGGATTAATTGTTGTTGCTTCCAATACCGGCGGGACACATGAAATTATAAATGAATGGGATTTTTTATTCGAGTATAAAAACAGCCAAGATTTAAATAAAAAGTTAAATGAAGCAATCGAGCTTAACGCTCATAATGAGCCTGTCAGGGAAAAGATTCAAAATACAACAAAAAATAAATTTTCTATTGAATCCTTTATAAAAAACTACAGCAACGTTGTTGAAAAAAATTATTATGGATAAATCTAAATGAGCTTAAAAAAATTTTATAAAAATTTATATCCTTTATTACCAAAATCCTTTCAGGGAAATCTATCTAAAATTTCTTTTAATTTAGGTAAAACCCCAAGTGCGAAACAAAGTAGGAACAATGGTTTTCCCAATGGTGCAAAAGGTGGTTTCGTTATTTCAGCAGATTTTGAATTGGCGTGGGCCTGGCGTTATTCAAAAACAAGTAAAACTCCATTAAAACTTGCAATTGATAAAGCTAAACAGGAAAGAGAAAACGTGCCGGTATTTTTAAAAATGTTCGAAGAGTATAATATTCCAATAACCTGGGCTACCGTAGGACATTTATTTCTTGATAGCTGTAAAAAAGGTGATCACGAATGGATGAAAAAAATACCACATTTTGATAACCATTGGCTGTTTGAAAAAGGAGATTGGTATGATTTTGATCAGTGTTCAGATTATAAACGAGCACCTGAATGGTATGCACCGGATCTTTTAGAACTTATTATGAAATCAAAAGTAGAATCATGAAATAGGGAGTCATTCTTTTTCTCATCTTCATTTTAATGATAATGTTTGTCCTGCTGATGTTGCATTTGATGATTTGAAAGCTTGTGTTAATTCTGCCAAACAATTTGGCGTGCATTTAAAATCAATGGTTTTCCCGGGAGGGGGAATGGAAATTATAAATCTCTTGCAGATAACGGCTTTACAAACTTCAGGCAGAATTCCGAATTCGATCTTTTTTATCCTGAAGTTTCTCATTATGATTTAATTCGTTTACCCAGCAGTTTTTGTATAGGTGATGCAGGATTTAATTGGTCTGGTAAATATTATAAACATAGATTTAAAAGATTGCTGATAGAGCTGTTGAAACCGGAACAGTTTGCCACGCTTGGTTTCATCCGAGTGAAAAGCAATGGATTATTAATGAAGTTTTTCTGGAAGTGCTAAAATACGCTGCAGAATTAAGAGAAAAAGGATTGCTATATATTACTACAATGGATGAGATGGCATCATTCATTAATAATAAAGTATCGATATAATTATGGCAATAAGAAAATTCTTTGCTGATTATCTTGGTACAAAAATGACCGATAAAATTAAAGGTTATAAAGTTGAAGAATATTATAAATTTTTTATTTCTACTATAAGCTGGTCAAGAGATAAGCTTGAGGCATATCAATTAGAAAGATTAAAGTTTATTCTCGAGCATGCTATTGAACATTCTAATTTTTTTAACAAAAGAATAAATGAGGCCGGTTTTGATATTGATAAATTCAAATACATAGATGAGTTTAAAAGTACCTCCACTAACCCGTGAAGATTTGCAGAATAATCTGGATCAAATTTTATCAAAAAATCTTAAATTATCCGATTGTCCAAAAGGATCATCCAGCGGTTCAACAGGACATCCCGTAATTTATTATCATGATGTTTATGGAACATCAGCAAATAAGGCTTCAGAGATTTTTAGCAAATATATAGGCGGGAGTAAAGCAGGTGACAGTTGGATCAATATCTGGGCATAGCACAACAGTTAATGTTGATTGGAAGAAACCTGAAAGTTTTCTGAAAAAATTTGTTATGAATAAATCGAGATACCCCGCTTATAAATTAAACAATAAAGAACAATTTCAATCACTGTATAATTTATTTAAAAGAAAAAGCCAAACTTTATATATGGATATACAAATGCAATTTTTCTCTTTGCCAAGTTTCTTGAAGACAAGAATGAAAGATTAAAAAATATTAAGGGAGTTTTTTACTATTGCTGAAAACCTGCAGGAATTTCAGAAAAGAAAAAATAGAAAAATACCTTGGACCTGTTTACGATCAGTTCGGATGCAGTGAAATAAATGGAATAGCAGCTCAATCACGATTCGATAATTTTTATTCTATACTCGATCCAAAAGTATATGTAGAATTTGGTAATATTATAGATAAAACAAATGGAATTAGAAAACTTATAATTACTGATCTTCATAACCTGGTTTTACCATTCATCAGGTATGAAAATGGAGATATGGCAGTCCCTTTTGAAGTATATAATTATTATGATTTTTAATCTTAAATACTCAAAATTAAAATCTATTGATGGAAGGCTTTTGTCATATTATAACTCTCCCGAATGGAGGTAATCTCGTTATCCCAAGTTTTTTCGGCAGCAGAATGTTGAAAAATGTTTCCGGAATAAAACAGTATCAGGTTCAAAAAACGAAGGACAAAATTATTGTCAACCTAATTGTTGATAATGATTTTAAGGATGATTCTAAAAAAATCATATTCGGTACATTAGATGAATATATCCCCAGAGAAATTGGATATGAAGTAGTATTTAACCAAAAACTTATTTACTCTAAAAATGGCAAGTTTAAAGTTTTAATAGACAATTTTTTGAATTAATAACACAACTATACTTCAAATGGCTGATAGTACTCCCGGTAAAGATCGACTGTCCCAACAAACCTATTTCCAATTAGCAGATAGATTCTCTTGAAAATAGAGGGATTAAAAATGAGCTTTTGAATCTTGAAGGACGTAGTTGCCTAATTACATAAGGGGTATAAAAAAAATCAGAAGAGTTATTAAATCAAAAAATATAGATGTAATTCATGCCCATTATGTTTATTGTGGACTTAGTGCACTATTAGCTTTAACAGGAAAGCCAATAGTCCTTTCCCTTATGGGAAGCGATTTATTAGGGTCTACCGACAAAGATGGAAATGTTACGGCGAGAGGTAAGGTCGATGGTTATCTTTCAAAGTTAGTTACGGGATATATTTTTGATATGGCAGTTGGGTTTAAACAAACCAGATGAAATCAAATTTAAATTCGAATACTAATGTAGATGTGATTCCAAACGGTGTAAACTTTAATATTTTTCGGCCTATAGATAAATTGCACTGCAGAAAAGAATTGGGATTAAAAGCTAATTTTTTTTATGCTTTATTTTTAGCAAATCCAAAAAATAATGAAAAAAATTTTCCTTTAGCTGAATCCGCAATTAACTGTTTTAAGAAAAATAATAACCTTACCGATGTTGAATTGCTTGTTATTACAAATGTTTCACACAATGATATTGTAAAATATATTAATGCCTGCGATGTTTTATTATTCACATCATTTTTAGAGGGTTCACCTAATGCGGTAAAAGAAGCTATGGCTTGTAATCTTCCGATTGTTTCAACTGATGTGGGCAATGTTAAAGAAATCGTTAATGGGACAGAAAATTGCTTTATTGTTTCTTATGATGCAGAAATAATATCATTAAAATTGAAAATCATTTATGATAACCGGGTTAGAACAGATGGCGGGAAAAGATAAATCATTTAAGAGATGATGTTATTTCAGACAAAATAATTACCATTTATAACAGACTTTTTAAAAATTAATTTCGAAAGAATGGTTAATAAAGAATAAGATGTGCGGTATTACTGGAATTTTAAACTACAGAAGAAAAGAACCGGTTAATAAAGAATTACTTAAAAAAATGACCTGTTCCATCATCCCACCGGGGTCCCGATGGTGAAGGATTTTATTTTGATAATGAGAATGGTTTGGGTTTTGGCCACAGGAGACTATCTATTATAGATATTGAAGGCGGCATTCAGCCAATGATTTCAGAGGATGAAAATTATATTCTTACATTTAACGGGGAAATTTACAATTACCGCGAATTAAAAAATGAATTACTCAATGCGGGCGTAAAGTTTAAAACAAACAGCGATACCGAAGTTTTATTAAAATTATATCAACTATACGGAGAAGCCTGTTTAAGCAGACTTAACGGCATTTTTGCCTTCGGAATATGGAATAAAAACAAAAAAGAATTAATTATCGTTAGAGATCATCTCGGTATTAAACCATTATATTTTTTTAAGGGCAATAATAGTTTTGTATTTTCATCAGAGATTAAAGCAATTCTTATGCATCCGGAATACCAGAAAAAAATTGATAAAGAAGCCATTGATTTATATTTAACCTTCAGGCACTCCCCTTCTCCCAAAACATTATTTAAAGATATTTATCTTCTGCCGCAGGGTACATTTATAAAAGTTACAGATTCAAATGTTTCTGATTACAAATATTACTGGGATTCAGTATCAGATATAAATTATTCTTTAAGTGTAAATGATTGGATTGATCTATTAACCCCAGCCACTGAAAAAGCAATTGAAATGCAGATGGTTAGTGATGTACCGATCAGTGTTTCATTAAGCGGAGGAGTTGATTCTAATACAATACTCTCTGTTGTCAGTAAAAATTCCAGGAATAATGTTTTAAGTTTTACTATTGGATTTACTGAAAATGAAAAGTACGATGAAGTTTCTTTGGCAAAAAGAGCTGAAGATTTTTATAAAACAGAAGTCGTATCAAAAATACTTAGCGCTGAAGATTACCAGGATTGGTTCTCAACTTATATCTGGCATCTTGAAGAACCATTGGGTAATGAATCTGCTTTAGCTTATTATCACGTGGCAAAGCTGGCTCATGATAATGGAATAAAAGTTTTATTAAATGGTCAGGGAGCTGATGAATTATTTGCCGGATATCCCAGACATATGGGAGAAAGATATCAATACCTCTTCCCTTCTTTTTCTAAATTTTTATTTAAACCTTTTTTACCTTACCTGCATAATGAACAGCTAAGAAGGTCTTTATATTCTTTAACAGAAAAAGATGAAGCATTAAGATTTCTCCTTGTGTATTCAATTTTCCTTCCGCAGGAAAAGAAAAAATTATATAATGAGGATTTTACATCAGGGACGGACTTTTATAATGGATTGGAATATTTAAAACCATTCTTTAAAAGGTTTACAAACCAATCTCCACTTGATAAAATGCTGTACATCGATACCCGATTCTCACTTCCCGATAATTTACTTTTAGCTGAAGATAAAATGGCAATGGCAGCCAGTGTGGAAGCACGAGTTCCTTTTCTTGATATTGACTATGTTAAACTTGTTGAATCTATTCCCGCTAAATACAAAATTCATAACAGGGAAATAAAATTCATACATAAAAAGAATATTAAAAAATTTATACCGGATGAAATTATAAACAGGAAGAAAATTGGCTTTGGAAATCCTATGGAAAAGTGGCTTGTAAACCAGCTTGAAAACAGTTTTAATGAAATGGTTGAAGACAGGAATTCTATTATAAATCAGTTATTTAATAAAGAACAGGTTCAAAAATTATTCGCAGATCATAAATCAAAAAGAATGGATTACAAAAGACATCTCTTTTTATTATTCTCATTGCATAAATGGTATAACAGATTTTTTAATGCTTGAAATATTTAATTCGTCGCGTTCATTCCTAAATTAATTGCGTACTGATTATGGAACTTTTTGGTGAAGTCGATTTTAACAAATGGAACGATTCGAATATTATCATTACTCATGAAAATAATAATATTGTTTTGCGGAATGATTTTATGAATGCCGGTTTAATTGATAATAAAAATCATCAAAAATATTTTTACGATGATGAAAAAAATATACTTATCTTTTACAGAGGAATAATCCTGAACGGTAACCATAAAAATTTATTGAGTGTTATTGCAGATGATTATTTAAATGATAAAGATTTTGCTGATAAGCTTTATGGTTTTTTTTCAATTGCTATTATTGATTTCAATAATAGAAAAGTTGTTTTAGTTTCTGATAAAATCGGGCAGCTTAAACTATTTTATTCTTTCAATAACAATATACTAGTTTTTTCTACGTCCTTATCCGGATTTGATCCCTTAAATAAAAAATCAGAAGAAGGATTAACTCAGTTTTTGTTGATTAATTATTTTATTACTGAACATACAATATATAAAAGCATAAAAAGAACGATTGCCGGATCTTTAATTTTTTTTGAAAAAAATAAAGATGCTATTGAACATAAATATTTTAATCTTTTAGAAAACCTTACCAGCATCCAGAACGATAACCTAACCTTAAAAAACGTTTCTGAAACTTTAAAAGGAATAATTACAGAATATTCTGAAGATAAAAATCAGATAGTAACATTAACATCCGGATTTGATTCAAGGTTATTACTTTCTGCTGTTCTTTCAAAAAAATCACACACAGATGCATTTACATTCGGAGTAGAGAATAATTTAGAATTTAATATTGCCAAGAAGATAACCAGCGGCTTAAATGAATCAGGGAATGCAAAAATAAATTATTACCAAATTTTTCTAGACGATGAGTTTGAAAATTTTGTCTCAACATATTTTAACTACATAAGCAGTACTAGAAATATTGAGCTTAATTTTAACAGGTTCCATTATGTTTATTCCTGGAATAAAATAAAACAAAATTTAACTGAAAATAAAAATATTTTAACAGGTCTATGCGGGGATTCCTTTATAAGAAATGGTCTTAGTTTCAGCCATCAGACGAATGAATTGCTGATGGAACTAGTTAGTACAAACGATAAAACTGCTACAATAAATAATTTTGTCGAAAAAAAATCTGCCATAATCAATGAAGCGGGTCTCGATAAAAGGTACTGTTCTGATTATCTCTATTCTCTTTTTAATGACATAAAGGATAATGAGAAATACCATAATCATTTTTATATTAAAATTAATTGTAGCATTGCAAATTATTTTGGAGTTGAAGTAAATACTGAAAATAGTTATATCTCTACATATCCTGTTTTTCTGGATGTTCGATATCTGCGAAGTATGGTCAGATCAGGATACAGTATTTTTACAAACAAGTTTCTGGATAATCCTTACAGCTACAAAACGAAGAGCCACAAATTTTATTATATGCTGATTAAACTGTTGTTCAATCAATTAAATGATTATTCAACCAACAGAGGTTTTCCTCTTAAATATTCCTCTTCTTTTGTTTACCTGCCCCTTAGAGCCTTAATGAATTTACAAATGCGAAGGAAAAAATATGTTTATGATTTGACTTACAGCAAATGGCGAAATTTGATTAAGTTAGATAAAAAAAATAATCTTTCATTTGACGACTATATTAAATTCAAAGTACTTTCATTAATTAATCAGAACGAAAACTATGTGCGGAATTTGCGGTACAATAAATTTAGGTAACGAAGTTAAAATAAAAGAAATGACTTCATTAATTACCCACAGAGGACCTGATGATAATGGAATACTGGAAATTTCAAATAATGGCAGCAAAATATTATTTGGAAATACCCGTCTCTCAATAATTGACCTGTCTTCATTAGGACATATGCCGATGCAAACTGAAGATTCGCGTTATTCCATTACTTATAATGGCGAGTGTTATAACTTCAACGATATTAGAAAAAAATTAATTGGTGAGGGAATAAATTTTAAAAGTGATACAGATACTGAAGTTATTCTCAAAGCTTATGCAAAATGGGGTACTGATGCAATTAATATGTTTGATGGTATGTACGCAATTGCAATATGGGATAATTTTGAAAAAGAATTAATTTTAATACGCGACAGAGCAGGCATTAAACCTCTCTATTATTATCACGACGGAAAACGATTTGCTTTTGCTTCGGAAATAAAATCTTTGCTTGCATTAGACGAAATAAAAAGAGAACCTAATTTAAATTCATTAAATTTAATGGCTGGATTTTTCTGGTCACCAGATCCGCTTTCTGCATTTCAAAATATTCACCGGTTAAAACCGGCTCATTATCTTGTTTATAAGAATAATGAAATAAAAATTACCAGGTACTGGAAACCGAAATTCGAACCAGATTATTATAAGAACTTACCTGATGCGGTTGAAGACTTTGATAAAATTTTTACTGACTCAGTTAAATCAAATTTAATTTCAGATGTTCCAATCGGTGCTTTCGTGGGTGGATTAGATTCAAGCTTAATTGGAATTCTTTCAAATCAATACCACAATGGAGATTTTCCTTTTTACACCAGTTCAATGACCCAGGAAACTCAGAAAAGAGAAAACAGACCTGATGATCTGCCTTTTGTGAAAAGTTTAATCGAAGGAAAAAATATTGATTTATATATTCACAATATCTCAAACGACACAGCTAAATATTTGCCGAAAATGATCTGGCATCTTGATGAGCCGAATGCAGATCCATTACATATTCAGATGTATCTGATGTCCGAACTTGCCAAAAAGAATGGTTCAAAAGTTCTGCTTTGCGGGCAGGGCGCTGATGAACTTTTCCTCGGATATGAACGACACAGAGCAATGCTTTATGCCGAGAAATTAAATTCATATTCCCCTCCCGGCTTTACGAGTTTTATTAATTTTATTCTGTCTTCAATGCCGGTTGCCTCAGGTGAAAAAGGAAATTCTTTCTTGAGAAAATCAAAAAGATTTTTTAAGTCTGCAGGATATGATTCACTTGAAAGGTTTGTGCACTTATATTTATTCCCCAGGACTGAGGATTTAAAAAAAATATCCCCTCTTTGGGCAGATCGTGTTGATTCTTCCATCGCTTTAATGATTGAACAGCATCGTAATTTATGGGATGAAATTGAAGCTGATGACATTAAAACAAAAATGTCGTATACCGATACCTTGCTTTATTTACATGGCTATAATTTATTTTATTCCGATAAATCCTCATCTGCAGCCTCCATTGAGGCGAGGTATCCATTCTTAAATAAGGATGTTATGGAGTTCGCTTTTAGAATAAAGAGTGAATGGAAAATAAATAATGGCGAGGTTAAATATATTCTCAAAAAAACAGCCGAAAGACATCTTCCTAAAGAAATTATTTACAGAAAAAAAATTGCTTTTCCAGGTGCTTTAAGATCCTGGACCAGAATTGAATGGTATGACCAGATAAGGAATTTACTGATGGAAAATAAATCCGGTTTGTGGGATTTAAAGTATTTACAAACCGTTTTAGAGAAAAACAAATCTGGCAAGTACGATTACGCTCATTTCATCTGGTCATTGGTAATGATTGAGTTGTGGTTTAGAATTTTTATACTCAATGATAAAAACCAAATAAGTAGGAACCTTGGGGAATAAAAAAGTTAGAATAGTTCAGATACTTTATCATTACTATAGGTCTGATGCACGTGTAAAAGCCTATTGTAATTATCTTTTAAAAAATAATTATGATGTGACTATTCTGGATTGTGAATTTTTATCAGTAAAAAAAATTCAGGGGGGAAATTTTTTATCATTGCTCAAACAATACCTTATATTTTTTCTAAAATCTTTTCTTTACCTTATAAATAACAGAGAAATTAAAATTATCCATGTGAATAATCTGCCTAATTTTCTTGTATTTTCCGGATTATTTAACAAATTATTTTTTGGTGCTAAATTAATTTTGGATAATCATGACATAATGCCGCTTGTTTTTAGTGAAAAAAGTGACAGCAGATTATTCAGAAAACTAACACTCTTTGAACAAAATCTTTCAATGAAAGTTGCTTCAAAAGTTATCACAGCCGATCATTACCAAAAGGATTATTTAATTGATTGCGGAATTCCGCAAGATAAAATAACGACAATTCTTAATGTGGCTAATTCTGATATATTTAAAAAAACTAATCACTTGAGAACTGATAATGAATTCAGGTTAATATATCATGGAACCATTTCAAAAAGATTAGGGATTGATTTAATTCTTAATGCGTTAAAAATTGCGGCTTCAAAAATTGGGGATATAAAATTTCATCTGATTGGTGAGGGTGAATATTTGGGTGAGATTAAAAGTTTAATAAACACTCTTTCCATCGAAGGTAATGTTGTATTAACAGAGAAATTTATTCCGGTTGAAAATCTTCCTGAAATAATTTCAAAAACGGATGCTGGAATAATAGCGAACCGTATTACACCAATTTCAGACTATATGCTTCCTGTTAAACTTTTAGAATATGTATATATGGAAGTTCCTGTTATTTCCCCAAAAAATAAAATTATTAGTCGTTACTTTTCTGACGATATGCTTTGCTTTTATGAACCGGAAAATGTTCATGATATGGCAGAGAAAATTTTATTTCTTTATTCAAATAAGGAAGCTAGAAAAAATTTTTCCACCAATGCGTTGAAGTTTACTGAACAATATAATTACGAAACAGAAATGTTGAAATATGAGTCGGTTTTAAAAGAACTATTAAATTAGTTATTCAATTATCATTTAAATCTTTTGGAAAACTCTCTTGTCATAGTTGGAAACTCAAGTCAGGGTCTATGGACAATAAGATCGGCTGTCGAATCGGGTTTACCTGCTTTTGTTCTGCACGATGTTCATTTCTGCAGTTCGAGGTTTTCAAGATTTACAGATAACTATATAAAACTTCGAAAAGGAACAATTAAAAACCTGGCTGATTCTCCTGAAAGCCATACATTAACTGAAAGACTTTTAAATCTTCCGGTAAATTTCCCTTCTCCCCTGTTCGGCATTAATGAAGATATAATAAATTATTTTGTCCATAACAGGGAAAAGTTAAAAGATAAATATTTTATACCCGATAATAATTATCATTTAATTTTTGATAAGTTTAATTTTAACAGCCTTAGTCTCCCCGAAAATCAAATACCCACATTTCTTCTTAACAAGAATAATTTAAATAGTTTTAGGGAAAAGGATTTTATCTTAAAGAGTAGAAGGGGAAATAGACTAAGAAACTTTACTGGTGAGAAAGCCGTCTTAATGAAAAGTTATAATGGAAAATATGATAACATATTTAAGGATAATTTTTCAGGAGAGGAATTAATCATTCAAAAAGTAGTTAAATCCACCAAACCTGTAACCTCCGTTTGTTCTGTTACAATTGAAGGTAAGCTTTTTGGTTTATTTCAATATGAAAAATTGAGGCAGCACCCAAACCAGTTTGGAACCGGAACATATTTAAAAAGCATATACAATGATGAATTACAAACGCTTGCCGAAATAATTTTAAACAAATTACATTATACAGGAATAAGTGAGATTGAATTTATTTATGATGATGAGGACAAAAAATATAAAGCAATTGAGATGAATCCCCGAACCTGGAAATCAATTGGCTTTGCAACTATGTGCGGGCAAAATCTTGTAGAGAAATATTGTAACTATATAATTGGAAAAAATGTTAACAATTCACTCGATTATAAAACAGATCATTATTGGGTTGATTTGTTCACTGATATTCCGCAGATGTTCAGAGAAAAAAAAATCTTTAGTTATTCCACTAAAAAATTTACATGAATGTATCTGGGATTTACGGGACCCGCTGCCTTTTATTTCTTCTCTTATTTTTGCGCCATTCTATTTACTTAGGATATAAAGGAATATGGATTTAATTTTTCCAGCGAAAAATATCGATAAGCATTTAGTTGAAAAATATCTCTTGGAAAATAATTTTGAATTAAAATTTTCTGCAAAACAAAAAATTTATTATAATTTTCTAAGACCTTTAATTCCAATATCAGTTAGACAAAAGATTCAACATAGTTATGCTGATAAGATTGAATTTAAAGAGAATTTTATTAATTCTGATTTTGTTGATCTCATAAAAGAAATTTGTTTTAATGAAAACATTTATCCTGATAATTACAAAACTGCTGTAATACTTACTCACGATGTTGAAGAAGAGGAAGGTTTTAATTTTATCCCTAAAGTTATGGAATTAGAAGATAGCCTGGGATTTAAAATCTTCGTGGAATATTGTTCCCTATAAATATAAAATTGATTCGGGCATCATTAATCTTATAAATGAAAATGGGCACGAAATAGGGATTCATGGATATAATCACGATGGGAAACTTTACTATTCAGAAAAAATCTTTAATGAAAGAGTTCCTTACATTAATAAAGCATTAAAAAAATATAATGCGGTAGGTTTCAGATCGCCAATGGTTCACAGGAATCTTTACTGGCTTCAGAAACTGGAAATCGAATATGATGCTTCATGCTTTGATTATGATCCCTTCCAGCCATTTTCCGGAGGTACAGGAAGTATTTGGCCATTTATAGCCGGCAAGTTTGTTGAACTGCCTTATACTCTTCCGCAGGATCATACAATATTTCATGTTTTAAATCAAAAGGATATATCAATCTGGATAAATAAAATAGACTGGCTCTTAAAAAATAATGGAATGATCCTGGCATTAACTCACCCTGACTATTTACAAAGTCCCGATCGATTAGATATGTATAAATCTCTTCTTGTGTTTCTTAAAGAAATTAGCGCGTGGTTTTGCTTACCCAGAGATATGACTAAATGGTGGATGAATAAAAAACTTCAAAACATTTAACAAAAAAATATTTGTAGCAAAGTGCAATATATTCTTACATTAATACTGAATTTGTGTTGTTAATGCTAATAACTATCTTATTAAGTAAATAATTTAGTCTAAAGGATGGTATATTTGTTGTTAAATTCATATTCTGTTAAAATTACCAGCTTAAGTGATAAATTTTGGTACTAAAAGAATTAACTTTTTTAACTTTCCATAATATATTATTGTGGTATTATTAGAGGATATTGTATGATCAGAAATCACACCTGGTTTATTTTAATAATTATAATTTTCTTTTCAGTTAACTCAGATTTTGCTCAGGATATATCTTTAGGATCTTCCGGAAATGATGCGAGCAGCCGGGGTGGCGGAGGGTATTTCAATTATTCAGATCCGCAAACAATAAATATTAAAGTTTCTGTTTGGGGATATGTTCAATATCCTGGTAGATATCAAATTCCAATTTACACTACACCGGCGGATTTACTTTCATATGCTGGTGGTCCACTAGAAGGTTCTGAGCTTGATGACGTAAGGATTTATAGAGTGCGTGAAGATGGCTCTGAAGAATTCATTAAATTAGATTATTATGATGTTCTGCATGATAGCCAGCTAAAAAGTAAAAACAGGACATCTGTTACATTAAAAGCTGGTGACTTCCTCATTATACCAGGTGGACCTCAATATTACTTTAGGGATTGGCTTGGAATATCATTATCAATTCTGTCAACACTGATATCATTAGCAATTTTGTTTTTAAAATAGAGAGTTTTAGTCATAAGGAGCATATTTCTTGGAAAATTTAAGTTTCGATAATTTATTTAATAACCTTAAGGAAAATAAAAGTACTTCCTTAAGTGATCATATTAATTTAATAAAGTCTCATTGGCTTACCGTTTTTTTAATTTCATTAGTAATTGGAAGTACGGCAATAATATATTCTATGATTGCAACAGATATTTACGTTGCTACTACTGAAGTTAAAGTTACACCACCTTCTAGCGGAATTTTACAAGGACCCGCACTCCCCCTGACTTCCTTAAAAATTGAAAACAATATGATTGCCAATGAAATACAGACCATATTGAATCCTTCAATAAGAATTCAAGCAGCTAAAACTTTAATTGATACATTTTATAATCTCCAAAAAACTCAAGACTTTCCGTTGATTCTTAATAAAAGACCATTTGAAAAAAACAATCCTAATTTAAAATCAGAGAAAGAAATAGAATCAATTTTAAATAAAGTTATTAATGTAAATCAGAAAGGAACACTAGATTTTATTGAAATTTCAGCTGAATCCCCTTCTCCCGAGGAAGCTGCTTTAATAGCAAATATATATGCAAATACTTACCATCAATTTAATCTGGCAATGAATCGCAACCAGATAACAACAATTAGGGAAACGCTTGGTAAACAAAAAGCTGAAAAACGAAGTGAATTAATTGAAGCTGAAAATAATATAAAAGAATATCAGTTGAAGGGCGGCGTAATTCAATTAGATGCACAAGCTAAAGCATTGATTGATAATTTAACTGATTTTGAATCAAGGTTAAATACAACCAAAATTGAAATAAGCACCACTAAACAAGTTTTAGATGATTACAAAAAAGAACTGGCGCAACGAGATCCTTCTTTAATTTCATATCTGGAAAATAAATCATCTGAACCTTATTTGCAGCAGTTGCAACAGCAAATAGCAACTCTTGAGGGGAATCGGGATTTGGCATTACTGAATAATCCGGCAGCAAAGAATAACCCTGGAGTAATTCAAGATTATGAAAATAAAATTACTGACTTAAAAAATAAACTTAAAGAAGCCATTTCTAAATACCAGATAAAAATATTGGCTTCAAGTCCTGAAGAAATTAAAGATTTAATGAAAATGGTTTTCGAACAGGAAGTGAAATATCAGTCGTTAGTCGCAACCTCAAGCCAGTTAAGCCAGGTTCTAAATAATTATGAGGAAAAATTTAACAGTTTACCTGCAAGAACAATGGATCTGGCAAGATTAGAGAGAGAAAGAGCAGTATATGAGAAATTGTACCTCACTCTTGAAGAGAAATATCAGGAAGCATTAATTTAATGAACAGTCGATTCCGGGAAATGTAATAATAATGAATCCTGCATATCCTCCTGATAAACCATCAAAACCAAATAAGGTTTTTATAATTGCGTTAGGGATACTAGCCGGTTTTGGCTTTGGTTTAGGGTTTATTTATATCAGGCATTTCCTTGATAAAACGATAAAAGCACCGGAAGATCTTGAGAAAAATAATATTAAGTTTCTTACCTGGATTCCAAAAATAAAGAGAGGCAAAAAAGATGATAATGATGAATTTATAATTCTTTCTGATCCGGACAATATTGTAAGCGAATCGTTCAGAGCTTTAAGGACCAGGATTCAGTTCTCAAAACCTGGTCAAAATATTAAATCAATTCTCGTTACATCATCGGCTCCGGCTGAAGGAAAGACATTAACCTCTACAAACCTTGCCGGAAGTTTTGCAAAGGATAATAAAAAAACTATCATTATCGATTGCGACTTAAGGAAACCAAGAATTCATTCTATATTAAATGAGCAGTTAACCCCGGGATTAAGTGATTACCTTTTTGGAAAAGTTGCCCAGGAAAGTATTATTAAAGAATCAAAGCTTACTAAGTTAGATTTTATTCCAGCAGGTACAGTTCATAGCAATGCTACAGAAATTTTAAACTCAAAAAGACTTATTAATTTACTGCAAAAATTAAGAGAAGATTATGATATTGTAATTCTTGATTCACCGCCAATTCTTGCCGTAGCAGATACAGAGGTTTTATCTAATTTTGTAGATGCAAGCATTTTAGTTGTTTCTTCTAATTCTACAGAATTAGATTGGACAAAAAAATCGGTTGATTTACTCAAACACGAACAAAGCATTTTTCTGGGTGTGGTCTTAAATAACTATGAATTCAAATTTGGTTATCCCTCAAATTATAAGTATCACGGTTATTATTCCAATGAGGAAACTAAGAAAAACAGGAAGAGGTTCGGAAAAACTAAAAAATCATAGTTAGCATTCTGTATTGTTATTTATTAAAACCCGAAAAGTCCTTTCGGGTTTTTTATTTTATTTATGATCCTATTAACTATATTAGGTAATCAAAAATAAATTTTATTATTGAAGATGAAGTTTTTTAACAAATATTTTTTACTCACTTTTTTATTTGCCCTTCCAATTCTAGGTCAAAATCCTCCGGTAAATCCATTTTCCGGTACACTGGTTTTGGGACTTGAAGGTGGAATTACCTTAAGTAAAACAGATTATCCAAATACAAAACTGGGGGGCAGACTTACCGGGGCAATTGAATACTATATTCCAACCTCGAGTAATCATATTTTAGGTTTTAGATTCTTTGGTGGTGGAGAACAAATTAATAGCAGTGAAAAAAATAAAGTAATAACAATAAACGGTGTAGGACCAGATACTCTTCCGGAAACAATTAATACCGATATTTATCTGTTAGGTTTGGGTCTAATTTACTCCTATTCAATAAACAATCAACTATTTCCTTATCTGTCATTTGGAATAAGTAATCTTTGGTTTAGCCCAAAAATTGAAAATGGGAAAAGAGCTCCACGGAATGATTTCAATAAATACAAGCGGAATGCAATCGCATACGATATAGATTTGGGGCTAAAATACTCTGTTTCTGAAAACCTGTGTATTAAACTGGAGGGTGGATTTCATTATCCTAATACAGATAATATTGATGATATATCAACCGGAACGAATAAAGATTTTTACGCAACCACAATTTTAGGAATTTCCTATTCACTTTTTGGCAGTAAAGATAGTGATGGTGATGGAATATTAGATGATATGGACCAATGTCCGAATGAGCCTGAAGATTTTGACGGATTTCAGGATGAAGATGGTTGCCCTGATGTTGATAATGATCAAGATGGAATTTTAGATTTTAAAGATAAATGTCCTGATACCCCTGAGGATTTTGACGGATTTCAGGATGAAGATGGTTGCCCTGACATTGACAATGATGGTGATGGAATTATAGACGAGCTTGACGAATGTCCTAATGAAGCTGAAGATTTTGATAAATTCCAGGATGAAGATGGTTGCCCTGATATTGATAATGATGGGGATGGAATTTTGGATACTGAAGATAAGTGTCCTGATGTACCTGGACCTCGTTCTAATAATGGATGCCCGAGTGAAGGTAACATCGAAGGAGAAAATACTAAAGCTCCTAAAGAAATAGTTATTGAATGCGAAGCGACTTTTACACAGGAGAAAGCAGATATACTCCCGGAGGCAATTACCGAACTTGATAGAATCGTAAAAATACTTTTACTTTATCCGGATGCTGATTGGCGGATAGAAGGACATACAGATAAGCAGGAATCGGGAAATTTAATGATTCGATCTTTATCTTTAAGAAGAGCAGAAGCTATATTAAATTACTTTGTTTCCAAAGGTTTGCCATCATACCAATTTACAGTTTATGATATGGGAGATAAATTCCCTGTTGCCAACAACAATACTGAATATGGCAGGATGAAGAACCGCAGAATTGTCTTAGTTAGAGAAAAATAAATCCTAATCATTCCTATTATAAGGCACCATCCTGGTGCCTTTTTCATTTCATTTATTACCGGTAAAATTTTCAAAAAGTAATTTAGACATCTGCTAAAAATTTGTTTTTTAAAATAAAATAAATGTTTTATTGGTATGATTGTTTAAGTATTGAAGGTGGCAATTAGGAGAATTAAATATGATTAACTATCAGAAAATACACTCAGCTGAAAGTTCAATAGAGGACTTAAATTCGATTCCACAAATCAAAACAAAAGACCTCATTAAATTTAATTTAGGGGTTGCTTATTTTATCATATTAGTCTTCCTTATGATGAAATTACTTTTTACATAAAAATTATTATAATGGAACAAAAAAAACCTCAGGTTTTAACTGAGGCTTTTTTTTAAATAAAAGTTTAACTTTTACTTTAGTTTAAACTATTTGATAACATTTTTTGAAGTCTCAAAATAACATAGTGAAAAATTATTGTATGGACACTTTCAGAAGTGCACATATCATCCAGGGGTACATGTACAGAATATTTACTCATTGACTTTAATTTGCCGCCATTAAAACCTGTTATTCCAACAGTTATTAATTGATTTTTATTCGCCCATTCAACTGCTTTAATAATATTTGGGCTATTACCTGAGCCACTTATACAAACTAAAATATCTCCGGTAGATGCAAAAGTTCTTAATTGTTGTTCGAAAATTGTATCATAACCATCATCATTACCAAGTGCTGTTACAAATGGTAGATTATCTGTAAGACTCAATGCTTTTATTCTTAGGTCCTGTTCAAGATTTGAGCGTGTACCTTTAGCAAGATCCTGAGCAAGATGTGAAGCATTGGCAGCGGATCCTCCATTGCCAATTACAAAAACCATTTTTTTGGTTTTGTAAGCATCGTAAAGAAGGTTAATAAAGGTTTCAATTTGCGAATGTTCAACTGAATCAATCGCCTTTGATAGATAACCAACGTAATTATTAAAATCCATATTAAATCTCCTATTTTTATTTATTAACAAAGACCATTTCTCTTCTGCATTTTTTAGATTTTCATGAGTTCCTATATCTACTAAAAAATCGTTTAACAACCATCCATTCATCCTATTCACCAATTTTGGAATAAGATCAAATCCAACATCAGTTATTTTTTTATCAGGAATTAAATCTAAAGCTTCCGGTGATGATAAAAAAATCCCGGCGCTTGCTAAATCTGATTTGGGGTTTTTAGGCTTTTCCTCAAAATCAGTAATAACTCCATCCCGATTTACTAGTGCTATTCCACAAGCAGAGGGATTTTTTGATTTAAAAAGAGCCATACTAAAAAAATTATCATGAGACCTATGAAATTGTAAAAAAGCTGATAAGTTTACATTCGTTAAATTATCTGCATACAAAATAAAGAATTCTTTTTCATTCTTTACAAAATTTTTATTCTCTCTTAAAGTTCCCGCACTGCCTAAAAGAGTTTCCTCATAAAAGAATTGAAACTTTATTCCCTCAGCATTTGATTCCAGGTATTTACTAACCTGTTCTGGAAAATGATGAAGATTAATTAAAACCTCATTAATTCCATGCCTATTAAAAAGATCTATCCACCAGCCAAGTAAAGGTTTGCCGCAAACAGGAACAAGGCATTTTGGAATTGAATCTGTTATAGGTTTTAAGCGGGTTCCTAATCCTGCGGCTAAAAGAAAGGCTTTCATATTATAATCAACTCTTGACTTTTCTTACTACTTCAAGCTGCTTCATAGTTTTTTCGGCATAACCAAGTATATCTTCAATATCGGTTTGTTCTTTAAGATATTCAAGATATTCTTCAACAGAATTTCTTGCAGTCCTTTTTGGCATCCAACCAAGTTTTTTGAGTTTGGATATATCCGAACATGTATGTCTTGTATCGCCTAATCTAAACTCACCCGGCAACTTGGGTTGAATGTGTTCTTTTTGATGCACTGAAGCCACTATATCGGCAAATTCTTTCACAGTATAATCTTTGCCACCCCCAACACAAAAGACATTGTAATTTGCTTCATTTTTTTGAAGAACTAAAATATTTGCGTCCACAACATCGTGGATATTAATAAAATCACGTCTCTGCAAACCATCTTCATAAAGCGTTGGCGCTTTATCAAAGTAATAATGTAAATTAAATATTCTGCAGGCACCGCTATAAGCATTATAAAAAGATTGTCTTGGTCCCTGAACTATTGAATAACGAAGTGCAACTGATGGAATTTCATATCTTTTACCTAGAGATAATGCAATTAATTCCTGGGAATATTTTGAAATAGCGTATGAGTTAGGCGGATTAGCATGTGTTTCAGGAGTCCACATCCATTGCATTTGATTTCCATTTTCATCCATCCATTCCCACTCCCCTTTTTCGAGTTGTGAAACCGGACGTTGATGAGGTGATACAATAGTTCCATCAATTTTTCTATACAAACCCTCCCCTTGAACAAACTGAGAAGCCGCAACAACAATTTTTTTAACCGGTAATTTTTTTTCAACGATTAGTTCATACAGTAAAGCAGTACTTTTTGTGTTAACATCAAAGAATGTTGAAAAATCTGGCAGATAATCCTGGTAGGCTGCCAAGTGAAAAATATATTCGACTCCCTGAAGTGCTTTTTCGAGTGTAACTCTATCACGCACATCTCCAAGAATGAATTCAGCTTTGCTATTTAAATATTTAGGTTTTCCTTTTAAGTGAACAGGTTTTTGAAGGCTATCTAAAATTCTAACTTCATATCCAATTTGAATGAGTTTATCAACAGTATGTGACCCAATGAAACCTGCACCACCGGTTACAAGAACTAACGACATTAATTATTGTTTATTGAAATGAAAGAAAATTTATTTCCAGTTATAACGGGAATAATTGAATATTATTTTACTGCCATAAGGTTCAAGTAAAAATGGCATCTCACGGTAATCTGACATTGACTCTCTGAGAATATCCTGTTTATCCCGTTTGCAATAAGTTAACAAAAAACCACCACCACCTGCTCCTGAAACTTTAGCACCTGTGGCTCCACCCTTAATAGCTTTCCTATACATCTCATCAATCAGAGCATTAGTAATGTTTGACGATAATTCTTTTTTAAGCTCCCAGTTCTCATTTAATAAATTACCAATGCTATCAATTTTTTTATTTTCTATTGCTTCTTTTGCTCTATAAGCTAATTTTTTAATTTTATCATGATATTCAATTCGGTCTGATATATTTTCTCTTTGTTCTGTGAGAATTGTATCTGCTTTTCTTGTAACATTTGAGAAAAATAAAAGCAGGTTTGCTCCAAGTTTTCTTTTTAAGCCATTCTGAACATTTATTCTTTCAACTTCAATTGTATCATCTTTATTAAATTTAATAAAAGATACACCACCATAAGCTGCAATATATTGATCCTGTTTCCCAATAGGTTTTTTAAGGATATCAATTTCTATTTCACAGGCTTCCTTTGCTAATTGCTCAGCGGTTGGTTGTATTCCCTGGTAATGATAAAAAGAATTTAACAAGCCGACGGTTAAACTGCTGGATGATCCTAAACCTGAACCTTCTGAAGGTATGTCTGCGAGCATAGTTATTTCAAAACCAGTAGTCATTCCTGCTTTTTTAGCAGCTTCTCGTACAAGATCATGTTTTATTTCGTCCTTACTATCAACAATTTCTTTCTTTGCATAGTCAATATAAATCTTTTCATCAAATCTTTCTTTTACAATTACATACACAAATTTATCTATAGCAGTACTGACTACCGCCCCTCCACATAAAGAATAATAATCCTTAAAATCTGTTCCTCCACCGCATAAAGAAATTCTTAATGGAGTTTGAGATATAATCATTTAACTTCCTGAATTAATTGAACCATTTTATTTTCCTTTTTATATGTATTACCATTGACATCTTTAGCAATATTATCTTTAAAGATTAATTTTTCTCCATTTACTCCAACGTATCCGATAACTTTTGCGGGGACACCAACCACGAGACTAAAAGGTAACACATTATCTTTAACAACCGCACCTGCTCCAACCATCGCATATTCCCCAATTGTAATGCCACAAATAATTGTTGCATTAGCACCAATACTTGCACCTTTTTTAATTAAGGTGGGAATATCTTCGGAATGATATACTTTACTGCGTGGAAATAAATCATTTGTGAACACACAATTTGGACCTAAAAATACATCATCTTCAATATTAACACCGTGCCAAATAGCAACTCCATTTTTTACAGTTACTCTGTCGCCAATATTTACATTTGATTCAACGAAAGAATGATCGCCAAAATTACACTCCTCACCTATTTTTACATTTTTCATTATATGAGAAAAAGCCCAAACTCTTGTATTCTTTCCTATATCAGTCGCTTCACAAAGAGCCAAGGGATGAACAAAAAAATTAGGCATAAATTTTCCCTTTAATTGCCTGAGATGCTATTTCAAGAATCCTGACAACTTCTTTACCGATCTCACCATTATTAATTGGTTCTAAACCATATCTTATTGAATCAAGAAATGTATCGACTTCTAATGCCAACGGTTCAGTTTTTGGCAGATTTAGTTTTGTTATTTCACCAACTCCGTACTGCAATTTTGTTTTTTCGCTTTCCTTCTGATTAATCCGGTTATCAATTCCTTTATCAAAAAAGATAACTTTTTCCTCTTCGTTTTTCATTTCGTCGTATTCAAAATTTCCGCTTCCGCAAAACAACATTATTTTTCTTGTTTTATTTGATGACAACCAACTTACATGTATATGGGCAGATTTTTTGTTTGGAAATTCCAAAAAAATATGTGCATTATCTATTATTCCATTCCACCAACTGCTTCCACCGTAAGCATTAATTTTATCAGGATATTCTCCAAATAAATATAAAAGAATTGACAGATCATGAGGAGCCAAATCCCAGACTACATCAATTGATGCATGCGGCGGACCAAGATTAATTCTTTGTGAACTAAAGTGAAATAATTCTCCGGGTTTACCTTCACTTATAAAATTTTTAATGGCAGTTACCGATGAAGCAAATTGAAAAATATGACCGACTGCCAATATTTTATTATGAGACTTTGCAAATTCAACTACCTCACAGGCATCATCATAATTATCAGTTAAGGGTTTTTCGATAAAGACATGCTTATTGTTTTTTATAGCTTCAATAGCGAGATTTTTGTGAGTGGTTACCGGTGTTGCAATAACGATTGCATCAAGTTCTTTGTCTTCAAGAAGTTCATTTGGGTTAGTTGTAACAATAATTTCCGGAAATAAATTTCTAATGTACTCTAATCTCCCCGAACGAACATCGCTGACTTTAAGCTTTTTACATTTTGGGTTATTATAAAAGTTGCGGACTAAATTGGGACCCCAATATCCTATACCTAATATTCCAACATTCATCTGTATTTCTTTTTGTTTGTAAAATTATTTAGCTCCCCTGAAGAAGAATACCGCAGGGATTGTTTGAAGGATAAGCTGTAAATCTAACCAGGGGGACATATTATTTATGTAGTATAAATCCAATACAATTGATTCCTTAAAACTAACTGAACTTCTTCCCCATACCTGCCAGACACCTGTGCATCCGGGAAGAACACTAACTCTCCTTTTATGCCAATCATCATAATTAGCATATTCATAAGGTAAACACGGACGAGGACCTACTAAACTCATATCACCTTTAATTACATTAAAAAGTTGAGGAAGTTCGTCAAGGGAAGTTCTTCTTAAGATTTGCCCAATCCAGGTAACTCTTTTTTGGTTAATGATTTTTCTTCCATTTGAATTTTCATTCTCTTTCATAAACTGAATCATTAATTTTTTTCTTTCTTCATCTTCGCCATCTGTTACAATCATCGATCTAAATTTATAAAACATAAACTGTTTGCCGCCTTTTCCAATAGCAGCACTTTTGAATAAAATTGGTCCTGGAGATGATAATTTAACCAGTATAGCAATTATTACAAGTAAAGGAGAAAGAAATAATAAAAGAAAAAATGCTATGGTAAAATCAAAAACTCTTTTAAATATCAAATTAAGTTTATTATAGTACTGGGGCGAAACGTCCACTACAGGGACATCAATGTATTTTTCTGTGCCAATTCTCCTTGCAACCACTCCAAATAACTCCGATGTTAATCTTACTTTAACATCAAGTTTTTTACAATCGTCCAGAATCTGTAAAAGTTTTTCATATCCCTGATCTTCAACAGCTATAAGAATCTCATCAATTTTAAGATACTTAATTATTTCAGATAACTGGGAGATTCTTCCTAATACTTTTTTCTGACTTACCACTTCTTCTCCAATTTCAAGATCATCATCAACAAAACCGATAATCTCAATTCCTATAGGATTCTCAAATATTAATTTTGTTGCAAGAAGTCTACCTGTATGCCCATCCCCAACTATTAATACATTTCTCCTGAACTGGTTATTTTTAAGTTTTATATATAGAAATCTCAATAATTCTACTCTTACAACATAAAGAGTTGGCAGAACGAAAAGTATAAATGTAAAAATTATTAAACGTGAGTCAATTATATCAGTGGACTTAATCAGAAATGAGATTAAAACTATATTCAGGGCTCCGTAGTAAAGTGCTTTGATGATAGTTATAAAATGAGTAGCACGGTTTAAAATAATATTGATCCTATAAAGCCCGTTAAACTGGAAAATTAAAATGAAAATCATTGAAAGGAATAAGAAAAGAAGTAATATTCCCTGGGACTGTATGAAAAATTCTATTATGGTTAAACTACTATCCTGTCTTAAAACAAAAACTGAAAAAAAGAAAGAGAAAAATATTACAAAGACATCTGCAATACCAAAGATAAATTTATATTTTGCTGTCCTCTTCATATTTAAAATTTTCATAGTAATTGAACTTAAAAAAACCCTCTATTTTAGTTTGACTAACTTCTTTTCACATTAAAATTAACAATAAACTTTTACTGTACTATTTTCGCTAAAACTATGCCACTAAAAAACTTAGGAAAAAACATTTATCCTATCAATTAAATTGAAATTTGGTTCCAAAATGAGAAATAATATATTTCATTAACTTTATATTGAGACAATATTCCATCACAAAATAAAAATTTTATCAAAACTTTTATTGTATTTATAGAATAGCTTAAAGGAATTTCTTGAAATTGAAAATATTAATAATATATACCAGCTCATTTTCAAATCCCAATCATTATAATAGCAATACAGGTTTACTGTTCTCCCCGATGTATTAATATTATTATTGTAAATATCTATTTCTTAAAAAATTCCTTAATCTTTTCAGCAACATATTCTATCTGGTTATCTGATAATTCAGGATACATTGGCAGAGATAAACCATTTTCTGCTAATTTCTCGGAGACAGGAAAGTCTCCCTTTTTATAATTTAGCTCTGAAAAACATTTTTGTAAATGTAATGGAATAGGATAATGTAATCCCGTAGCTATTTCATTATCATTAAGAAATTTAGCAAGCATATCCCTTTTTTCGGAATTTCCATTTCTCATTTGAATTACAAATAAATGATAAACATGCTTTGCGTAATCCATTTCAGCGGGAAGAATAATCTCATCAAAATCTTTTAATAACTTTTTATATTTTTGTGCGACTTTTCGTCTTCCCTCGGTCCAATTACTAATATATTTCATCTTAACACCAAGTACGGCGCCCTGTATTCCATCCATTCTATAATTGTGTCCTAAAGTATCGTGATGATATTTTTTTAAAGCTCCGTGATCTCTGAGCATTTTAACTTTTTCAGCCAATTCATTATTATTAGTTGTAACAGCACCGGCTTCTCCATAAGCTCCGAGATTTTTACCCGGATAAAAACTAAAGCAGGCAATATCGGATAATCCACCAACCTTTTTATTTTTATATTCAGCCATATGTGCCTGGGCACAGTCTTCAATAAAAAAGAGATTTTTACTTTTAGCTATTGCAGAAACAGAATCAATATCTGCAGGTTGCCCATACAGATGAACAGCAACAATAGCTTTTGTTTTAGACGAAATGGCATCTTCTGTTTTTTCAGGATCAATATTATAGCTAACCGGATCGCAATCAACAAAAACAGGTTTTGCCCCACATAACGTTGCCCCCCACGCAGTAGCAACAAATGTATTTGCTGGTAGAATAACTTCATCTCCAAAACTTATATTTAAAGACCAGGAAGCAAGATGATTTCCATCTGTTCCGGAACTTACACCAAAACAATGTTTAACATTATGTGCTTTGGCAAAGGTGTTTTCAAAATCATTTACCGATTTCCCCAATATGAATGAAGTGTTATCTAATATATTTTGAATAGCAGGATTTATTTCATGTTTAATTGATTGGTATTGAACTTTAAGATCCAGGAAAGGAACCTTCATTAGAATAATCCTTATTTAGTTTGAGCAATAAAAGTAATTATTTTTTCAATTGTTACTGTTAAATTAGTATTAATATTCATATCACCCAAAGAATCAATATTGTAAACATCTGCAATTATGAAGTCTGCGAACATAATTCCGAACTATGTGAATTTAATTCATAATAATCATAATAGAATGTATCAAATTGATTGGATTAACAATGACATTTCATTATTATTAACAAAAACTGCACCATTGAGTTAAATAATTATGTATCAAAATGATTCCGGACTTATGCCGCCAATAATATTTAAGGAACAGAATAAATAAGTAGCATTTTTATTCCAAAAATTTTTATACCCTTTAGGATGATTCAGCACTTCAAATTTCAAATAAGACATTTTAAATTTTTAACACACCATATATTTTTCAATCCTGTTAATGAACTTACCAATTCTATGATTTTCATTTTTTTTGATTTCTATTTACTCAATCTTGATTATAAACTGATTATAGTTTACGTTTGAATAGTTATTTAACATTGTAGAAAGTTTTTATGGCTCAAAACCATTCTATGGATATTGTTTCTGAAGTTGATTTGCAGGAAGCAGATAATGCTGTTAATCAGGCAATTAAAGAAATTACACAACGCTATGATCTTAAAGATTCCGGGACCACAATTGAATTAAACAAGAAAGATAAAACCATCGTTATAAATACAAAAGATGATTACTCCAGGAAAGCAAGTATTGATATTTTACAAACAAAATTTATAAAGAGAAGTATTTCTGTAAAAGCTTTAAAACTTGATGAACCCGAAACAGCAGCAGGAGGAAGATTACGGCAAAAAATTAATCTTCAAAGCGGTATATCAAAAGACAATGCTAAAATAATAACGAAGATGATTAAAGATTCTAAGCTTAAAGTGAATGCCCAAATACAAGATGAACAGGTAAGGATTCAGGGTACTAAGATTGATGACCTTCAGGAAGTAATCAAAATGGTCAAAGATGCCGAGCTGGATTTTCCAACTCAGTTTGTTAACTTCAAATAACTTAATAGGTTGATAAGATGCAGACAGATGATGACCTTGTATGGAGATGCCAATATTGCGGCGTGGAGAATACCGTATGGGTTGATTTAACAGCAGCTGATAAACAGGACTTTATTGAAGAATGCAGGGTATGCTGCCGACCGAACAGAATCATCATAAAGGTTGATATAAATGATGATGAGAATGTCCTTATTGAGTCCAGAATCAGTGATGAATAGTATCAGCTAATTACGGGAATAGGCTTCAACATCTTCATCCCCCCAAAAAGCGGTTTTTATTGCCCAGATGGCAATTATTACATTAAGAACAATGACGATAAGAAAAACAACGCCGAGTAACTCAAGGATATTCATGATTACCCTCTTATAGTATTAGTAATAATATGTCAAACATCCCTTCCCTCTCTTGATTAAATTTCTCACCTAACTTATGCTCTCTATTCAATCCATAATCATCCTTAGAAAAGAAGAACTGTCCTCATCATCCTTATTCTGATTAACTTTTTCTTCTTCCTCTTTTTTCTCAGATTTTTCTTTTGCCCAGTTATATCTTGATGATTCAAAAGTAAAACCTGTCTGTGGGTCATCTTCTTCTTTTTGTGTTAAGGTTGCCTTAGGTTTCTGTACCCTTAATATAGTTGGGATCTCAAGATCTTCTTTGTTGATTTCATCATTATGTATGAAACTAAATCCACTCCTGAAATCATTCTCTTTTTGTGGAGTAACCTTTATATGTTTTAAGCCGAATCCCCTTGTTGCTCCTTCAAATCCAGTTGCAATAACTGTATAGGAAACAGCGTCGTTCATTTCCTCTCTTCTAACACAGCCAAAAATAACATTTGCTTCTTCACCGGCAGCTTCAAAAATAACGTTGTTACCTTCATTTATTTCCTGCATTGAAAGATTACTTGAGCCTGTAACATTTAGTAAAACACTCTTTGCTCCTTTAATGTTAATACCTTCAAGCAGAGGACTTGATATTGCCTTCTGAGCAGCTTCGATTGCCCTGTTAGCTCCACTTGCTGTACCGCTTCCCATTAAAGCTTCACCACTGGAATTCATAACTGCGCGAACATCTGCAAAATCAACATTAATCAATCCTTCAACTGTTATGATATCTGCAATTCCTCTGGTTGCCTCGTAAAGAATTTCATTTGGTTTATCAAATGCATCAAAGGCATTAATTTCTTTTTCAAGAACACTTAATAATCTTTCATTAGGAATTATTATAAGACTATCTACAAATTGTTTTAATTCCTGTATTCCCTGTTCGGCATTCAGCATTCTTTTTTTACCCTCCCATCTGAAAGGTTTGGTAACTATGCCAACAACCAATGCCCCAATGCTTTTAGCAATAGATGCTACTACAGGTGCACCGCCAGTTCCTGTTCCACCGCCCATTCCGGCAGTTACAAAAACCATATCAGAGCTTGACAATACATCAGCTATTTTTTCACGATCCTCCTCAACAGATTTTCGTCCAACATTCGGATCAGCACCAGCGCCAAGACCTCTTGTTATATTGCCGCCACATTGAATTTTATGTGAGGCACTGCTGCTGCTCAGAACCTGGGCATCTGTATTAATAGCTACGTATTCCACACCATTTAATCCACGCTTTATCATGCTCTCTATTGCATTACAGCCGCCGCCGCCAACTCCAATAACTTTCAATATTGCCGACATTGGCCGTTCTTTATCTAAAGTTGCAAATCGGGACATAGTTCCTCCTTCTTTAATTATAATTCGTCAAAAAACTGTTGAACTCTTTTAACAATTCGGGTGATTTTATTTTTACTATTTCGATTTCTGATTTTAACAAGTGATTGATAATCGCTGGATTTACCTCCGGGAATTCCACGTATCAAGCCTGCAACTGTTGCAAACTCCGGGCTTTCTATTTCATTTGATAAACCTTCTCCAGCCACTTGCGGAACTCCTATTCTCGCAGGTAATCCGAAGACCTCTTCAGCAAGCTCGCAGCAGCCTTTAATTAATGAGCCTCCCCCAGTAAGCACTACGCCTGCTTTAATTTTGTTTTTAAATCCTGCGCTTCTTATTTCATTATCAACAAGAATAAAAAGTTCTTTCATTCTTAAACTTATAACCTGAGTTAAAAGACTGATGGGAATTTTAGTATTCCCTCTTGCGCCAACACCTCTTATTAAAATATCTTCCTCTTTTATAATTGCACTCTCAGTGGCGTATCCATATTCCTTTTTTAAGTTCTCTGCCTCTTCTGTAACTACTCCTAATGACTCTCTAATATCATTTGTAACCTGATTGCCGGCGACTCCAATTACACGTGAATGTTTTATTGCCTTATGATGAAAAACAGCTATATCAGTTGTTCCGCCGCCTATATCAATAAGAGCAATTCCTAAATCCTTTTCACTTTCTTCCAGAACAGATGAACTTGAAGCAATCGGCTGAAGGATATAATCTTTAACATTAAGCCCTGCGCGCTCTACAGATTTTTTAATATTTTGAATTGCGGGAATTGAAGCAAGCACTATATGATTAGTAGCTTCAAGTCGTGAGCCTGACATACCAATAGGGTTTTCAATTCCACCCTGGTGATCAACAGAAAATTCTTCAGGTATTATGTGGAGAATTTGTCTATCAGACGGAATCCTGATTGTTCTCACATCAGCTTCCAGCCTGTCAAGATCTCCCTTTGTTATTTCCTTATCTTCATTACTAATCGTAACATAATTACGATGCCTCATTGAAGTTATGTGTTCTCCGGCAACACCAACATTAACTGTATTAATTTCAAATCCCGCTCTGTTACAGGCAATTGAAACAGCTTCCTTAATACCTTCTGCCGTTTTACCAATATTTGCAACCAGCCCTTTATGTAATCCTTCTGAAGGAGCCACCCCAAAACCAAGTATATTAAAATGCCCATCTTCAAATTTTTCTGCAATAACTGCACATACTTTAGTTGTTCCGAGGTCAAGTCCGGCAATAATATCTTTTTTCATTTACAATTCCACTCTCTGTGTATTTCCGATAAAAATATCATTATAAAATCTCAAGTCTATATAATTACTGTTGTTAAGCAGATTACCATTATTCATATTACTGGTAATTAATGCTTCAAGACTAATTAATTTTTCAGCTTCATTATTTCTTCCCAAGATAACCGGAATACCTAATCCGGAAAAAGTTAACACAACATCCCCACCATTTCTTAAATTTATTTCTGCAATGTCTTTTAACATCTTATCATTTGTAAGCTCAGCTGCATCAATTATTTTATAAGCTTCCAGCATATCAGGGGTTCTTAATTTCTGGTGAGGTTTGAAATCATTCTCATCCACATTGCTCAACACAGGTATATCAAACATTTTTGTGTTAGGAAATACCGGTACTATTTCGAAACCTTCTGCTGCAAACAATGCATTGCTGCCATTTATAATAACCCCATAAATTTTTTTCTCTGCAAGATATACCAGGACTTCCCCTTTGTTAATAAATTTCACATCTGCTCTTTGAACATAAGGATGTTTTTCAAACCTGCTTTTTATAACGGCTAAAGAAAATTTATTTTTATTTGGAATTTCCAACAGCTTTGTGAATGTGAGATAATCATTTTCAGTTAGCATTTTATTTCCGGTCACCTTAACAGATTCTATAACTTCATTTGTATCAACTTTATTGGAATAATAAATCAAATAAATAAATCCAAGTACGAGGACTAAAAAAATTCCTGTCCCGATAATTTTTATTTTGGTTTCCCTTTCCATCTATTTAAGCATCTCCACAAATTTTTCTCCGAATTTCCAGATATCTCCGGCACCCATAGTAATAATTATATCGCCATCCTGCTTTAAATTGTTCAATGTTTTAGGAATATCATTTTTATCTTTAACATAAATGACATTCTTATGTCCAAAATCCTTCGCTGCATTTGCAATCAACTCACCTGTTACACCTTCAATCGGAATTTCTCTTGCTGGATAAACATCTGTGCAAATAAAAATATCAGAGTTAAGAAAAGATCTACCAAACTCCTGGTAAAAATCTTTTGTTCTGCTATATAAATGAGGTTGAAAAATTGCGATCAGCCTGTTGTCCCAGCCGGCTCTTATCCCCGCCAGAGTTACGCTTGTTTCTGTTGGATGATGCGCATAATCATCAATAACCATAATATTTTTGTTATACTTTACTTCAAACCTTCTGTAAACTCCTGTAAAAGATTCAAGAGCACTTTTAATTGTTTTGAATTCAATTCCAAGTTCAGTTGCAATACATACAGCAACAAGGGAATTTTTTACATTGTGAATCCCGGGAATTTTCAATTCAATCTCTCCAAGCTCTTTTCCTTTGTACCTTACAGTAAATTTGCTTGTAAATTTTTTATGAGTTACATCTGTTGCTCTTATGTCTGCCTGTGCAGTTAATCCATAAGTAAATATTTTCTTATTAATCTTCGGTATTATATCCTGCAATGCTGGTTCATCAAGACAAAGAACTACAAAGCCGTAAAAAGGAACTTTATTTGCAAATTCAATAAAAGCTTTTTTTATATCATCAAGATCTTTATAAGTATCAAGATGTTCACTTTCCAGAGTAGTTATTGCGGCTATTACTGGAGTAAGTTTTAAAAATGTCCGATCAAACTCATCTGCTTCCACAACAATGAATTCTCCGTCGCCTAACCTGGCATTAGTTCCTCCAAGCCCGCTTAACTTACCGCCAACAATAATTGTAGGATCAATTTTACCTTCAGTTAATGTTAGCCCAACCATGGAAGTTGTAGTTGTTTTACCATGAGTCCCGGCAATACCGATTCCATATTTTAATCTCATCGTTTCAGCAAGCATCTCAGAGCGTTTTATAACAGGAATTTTTTTTGCAATCGCTGTTTGAACTTCAGGGTTATCAATTGTAACTGCCGAGGAATAAACTAAAACATCTGTCTCCTTAACATTTTCGGCTGAATGTCCTTCAAATATTTTTATACCAAGTTCGCTCAAACGGTTTGTAACATCAGATAATGATTTATCGGAGCCTGTAATTTCAAATCCCTGATTAAGAAGAATTTCTGCAATTCCGCTCATTCCTATGCCACCGATACCAACAAAGTGAATTCTCTTTATATTTTTAAACATTTAACGGGTCTCTAAACTTGATTTCAGTTCATTAAATAAATTTAACAGCTCATCTGAGTTTTCATAATCTGATGGTCGTAAAACAATTGGTCTTCTTCTAGTATTAAACTTTATTCCTATTAATCTTAAAGGACTTTTTTTAGATGGCTTTCGTCTTCTTGACATTCTGATCCATTTTATATCGCTGACTTTGAATGTCCTGCTTTTGAACTTATTCACAAATGAAATTTCTTCCTTTGAAACTTCAAGATGCCTGTTTTTATAAATATTATAAAGAAGACTAACAAGGGAATAAAAAACTATGAACCCAAAAAAATAAATTATTGGATCCTTTGTTATCAGAGTGAAAGAATCTTCAACAAACTCTCCTCTAATAATTACATAGAGAGCAAAAACTATAAAATAAATTATTGTTGACTGATAATAAAAAGACATATTGTATTTGAATATCTTCTTGTTTCCGTTCATGATTCTGCAAATCTTATTGCACTTTCAGCTATTATTTCTGCTGCATCAGGTTTATTTATTTTTTTAGCATTCATTCGTAAATCATTTAATTTTTTCTCATTAAAAATAATCATTACAACTTCTTTAAACTTTTCTTTAAGTAAATGATCTTCAACTAAAACAGCGGCATTCTGATCCGCGAGAGATTTTGCATTATAATACTGGTGATTCGCTGCAACATTGGGAGAGGGGACCAATGCTGCAGGAATCTCCAGTGTCAATAACTCGGCTATTGTGGTTGCGCCTGCACGGGCAATGATTAGGTTGGAAGCCGAGTATGCGAAGTTCATTTCTTCAATAAAATCTTTAATAATTATTTTATCAGACGATAGATGCTTATATTTTAAAAAATAATTCTTTCCTGTCTGCCAGATAACCTGTATATCGTTTTCTTCAAAAAAAGCAATTGAGCCGGCCGTCGCTTCATTAATTGAAGCTGCACCCAGGCTTCCTCCCAGAACAAGCAAAGTTTTTTTAGAGGTGTTAAGACCAAAATGTTTTAAAGCATCTTCCCTTTTAATATTTAATAATCCATCTCTTACCGGCGTACCTGAAAGCTTAACTTTATTTTTATTTTTAAAATATTTTTTTGAATCTTCAAAGCTTATGTGAATTTCCTCAGAATATTTTTCCAGGATTCTTGTTGTTATACCCGGAAAACTATTTTGTTCCAGAAGAATTACTTTTGCACCCATTAAATGAGAGCCGTAAATTGCCGGTCCTGCAGCATAACCGCCTGAACCGATAGCGACTTTTGGTTTAAAATTCATATTAATAAATATTGACTGCATTATTGACACAACAAGTTTAACCGGGAATAAAAAATTTTCAAAACTAAACCTTCGTGCAAAACCTTTAATCCATATAGGCCTGAACTTAAAACCAAGTTTTGGAACAAGCCTTCCTTCAATTTTTGATTTGGAACCGACAAAAAGAATTTCTGCATCAGGAATTTTACTCCTGATTTTTTCTGCAACTGCAACTGCCGGAAATAAATGTCCTCCTGTACCACCGCCGGCAAATAAAAACCTGTATTTTTTCTTTTTATCTTCATACTCTTTCATTTTGGGAATCCTCAAAAGGAGTCCTTTGTGACATCCCTGCTTTAACATTGGAGCTTACATTAACCACATTCATTCTCTTTGCGTTTGAAACGGCAATATTAATAAGAATGCCGATTGATATACATAAAAAGATTAATGACGTACCACCATAACTGATAAAAGGAAGAGGCAATCCTGTTGTAGGGAATAACCCGGTAGATACAGCAACATTTACAAATGCATAAAGAATAATTGAAAAAGAAATTCCAAAGGCTAATAGCTGTCCAAAACGATCGGAAGTTTTTTTGGCTACAATTATACCAGCAATAAACAAAATCAAATATGTAGTAATAACAAAAACAGATCCGATAAAACCAAGCTCTTCACCCATTATGGCAAAGATAAAATCTCCGTAAGCTTCTGGTAAGAAAAGATTGCTTTGCATACTATGTCCTATCCCGACTCCAAAAATTCCACCACTGCCTAAACCAAGAATAGCTTGTTTAACCTGGATATTAATATCTCCACCGTTATTTAAACTGTTTATAAAAGTTAGAATTCTTTCCCGGGAATGAGTGAAGATCATTGCACCGATTCCTCCGGCGAGAAGGCAGGCAGCCGATGACCCAAGTATATGAGTGAATTTTGCACCGCCAACATAAAGTAGAACGATAGAAATAAATGCGAGCAAAACACCATTACTAATATTCGGCTGAACAAGTATCAGCCCGCAAATAATAATTACCCAGAAGAAGAGATAAACAAAACCTTTTTAAAATCATTTACTAATTGTCTTTTGGAATCTATTAAAGCTGCCAGATGAATTATAAGAATTAATTTAGCAGCATCAGCCGGCTGGAAAGTAAAGAGACCAAGATTTATCCATCTTCCCGCACCTTTATATGATGGAGCTATTGCTAATGTAACCAGAAGAATAAAAGCAATTAATATAACTGCCGGCTTACTGTATTCTTTATATATTTCATAAGGAATAACACAAAAGATTCCCATAAAAATAAAACCAAATATTACCTTGGATAAATGTGAATTGAACAGATGATAAACACTATCAAATTTGAATTCACTATATGTGCTGCTTGCGCTCATTACTAAAATTAAACCAAGAAGCATTAAGCCGATTGACTCAAAAAATATTGTAGCTGCTAATTTTTTCATTATAAATTGTTAACTGCTTCTTTAAATACTCTGCCCCTGTGCTCGTAATTATCAAACATATCAAAACTTGCACAGGCAGGTGATAATAAGACTACATTACCTTTTACAGCTTCCCTGCTAACACTGTTAACCACATCTTCAAGTGAAACTTTTAATTCAACTTTAACAGTTGAGTGAAAGAAATTAAATACCTTATCTGAAGATGAACCAATCGCAAAGATTTTTTTAACTTTATTTTCCACAAGATTTTTAATCCTTGAATAATCATTTCCTTTATCCTGACCACCAAGAATCAAATAAATAGGTTCATCAAAACTTTGCAGCGCATACCAGACTGAATCAACGTTCGTAGCTTTGGAATCATTTATATACTTTACCCCCCCAAGTTCTCTGACAAGTTCAAGCCTGTGTTCTACACCTTTAAAGCTTCTTAACCCTTCTTTAATTTTTTCATTATCAAAACCAAAAATCTTTGCTGCATTAATAACCGCCATTGCATTTGCTGCATTATGATTCCCTTTTACCTGCATTTCATCTATTGGGAAAGCAAATTCTTGGTTCATTTCTTTATTAAATATTATCTGATCAGAAGATTTATAACACCCGTTATTTAAAACTTTATTAAGTGAGAAATAATAATTTTTACTTTTATGCAAAGTTATATTTGAATTAATTGTTTCATCATCCTTATTCAGGATGATAAAATCACTATCATCCTGGTTTTCATAAATCCTGAATTTTGAAGCGATGTAATTCTCAAATTTATTTTCGTATCTGTTCAGATGATCCGGAGTAATATTTAATATCATTGCAACTTTCGGTTTAAACTCGTCTATTAAATCAAGCTGAAAACTGGAAACTTCTAGAGCAACAAATTCATTTTCTTTTACATCAAGAGCTACTTCAGAAAAAGCAAAACCAATATTTCCGGCAGTATAGGTTTTGTGTCCGCATGTATTAAATAAGTGCCCGCACAATGCTGTTGTAGTTGTTTTTCCGTTTGTGCCGGTAATTGCGACAATTTTTCCTTTGCAAAATCCGGAAGCAAGCTCGAGCTCACTAATTGTTTTTATATTTCTTTTTTTTGCTTCTTTAAGAACTGAAGCATCAGAAGGAACACCTGGACTTACAATCATAATTTCACAATCATATACTTTATCAGAATGTCCGCCTGTTTCAAATTCAATCTTCTCATCTTTTAATTTTGAAATTGAATCTTTCAGTTTAAACTCATCAGACATATCACTTACAAAAGGAATCCCTCCGGATTTTTTTATAAGCTTTGCTGCACCAACTCCACTTCTTACTGCACCAATCACTGAAATTTTCTTTCCTTTTATATTCATTTCAACGAATCTTGAACGATGTTAAACTCACAATAGCCAGGATTATTGCAAGGATATAAAACCTGATAACAATCTTCGGCTCTGCCCATCCTTCAAGCTCAAAATGATGATGTATAGGAGCCATTTTAAAAACACGTTTACCCTGTCCATATTTTTTTTTCGTGTACTTGAAATACACTCTCTGGATAATAACAGAAATTGTTTCAAGGAAGAAAACTCCTCCGAGAATAGGTATTAGCAATTCTTTTTTTATAAGAACCGCAAGGATTCCAAAGGCTCCGCCCAGAGCTAATGAACCAGTATCGCCCATAAAAACCTGAGCCGGGTAACTATTGAACCAGAGGAAACCAAGAGCAGCACCAATTAATGCTGCCACGTAAACCGTTAACTCACCTGAACCAGGTAAATAAATTATATTCAAATAATCTGAGAAGATCGCATTACCGCTTACGTAGCTTAGTATTGCAAGAGTAAGCATAACAATTACAATTATTCCGATTGCAAGCCCATCGAGTCCATCTGTCAGGTTCACTGCATTACTTGTTGCTGTAATTATAAAAACAACAACAGGTATGTAGAGAAATGAAAAATCAAAATTCATATCTTTAAAAAAGGAATCGTAGTTACAGTATTTATTCCTTCGAATTGCGGAGAGAAGTAAATAACAGAACCTACCACTAAACCTATAAATACCTGACCGAGAAGTTTATATCGGGCAATCAATCCATTAGGATATTTTTTAATTACTTTTAAATAATCATCAAGGAAACCAACTGCCCCAAGCCAAAGAGTTCCAGCAATAATCAATATGATATAAATACTTTTGATATCTGCCCAAAGAAGAACAGGAATAAAGACAGAAATAATAATAATTATACCTCCCATTGTAGGCGTTCCGGCTTTTGACCAGTGTGTTTTGGGGGCATCAACTTTTTTTGCTTCGCCTATCTGATTTTTTTGGAGCCTTTTGATAATCTTAGGTCCTAAATAAAGAGAAAGAAATAAACCTGTAATGGCAGCAACTGCAGACCTGAAAGTAAGGAACCGGAAGACATCAAATCCGGGAGGATTAAAAGTTTTGTTTATATATTCAAAAAAATAGTAGAGCATTTACGCTATTTTCTCTTTTAATTTCTGAACAAATTCTTCCATCTTCATTCCGTGTGAACCTTTAAATAAAACAACAGAACCAGAAAAATTATTTGTAGAAATAAATTTTAACAATGACTCTCTATCATTGAAGTGCTTCTTTTTTATTCCGGATTTTTCCAATTTCAATGAAAGTAATTCCATCATTTTTCCAATTGTATAAACTTCATCTATTTTATTTTTCTTAATAACAGAAGAAAGATTCTTATGATGTTTTTCGGCGGTGCTGCCTAATTCAAACATGTCTCCAAGTATTGCAATCTTCATTTTAAAAGATTTAATTTTTGAGAGAAGCTCTATTGATGATTTCATAGATTCGGGATTTGCATTATATGTATCATCAATTAAAATAAAATCAGGATACCTGCTTACATTCAATCTTTTATCAGGAGCAGAAAGTTTTTTTATTCCTTTCAGAATCTGTTTCTCATTTAGACCAAGTTTAAATGCAACACTTGAAGCTGCTAATAAATTCTTGAAGCTCTGTTCACCGTAAAGATTAAATTCTGTCTTTATTTTTTTTCTTTTATATTTTAATTCAACAATTGGCTTTCCGTCATCGGTATATTTTAAGATTTTTCCCTTAACATCGGATTTTTTACCGGAACCGAATGTGATTTTCTTTTTATAATTCCTGTACAAACCGGCTAAATGTTTATCATCTTTATTTATGAATAAACTCCCGTTTCTTTTCCTGGTAATTTCAAATAAGGATATCTTTTCTTTAAGAACCCCTTTTTTATTTTTTAAAAACTCAAGGTGAGAATTCCCGATATTAGTAATTAAAGCGTAATCCGGTTGAGCTATACCTGCTGTATAAGAAATTTCTCCAAAGTGATTTGTTCCATGTTCAAGAACAAGTACCTGATGCGATACATTAGTACTAAAAATTGTTAATGGAACTCCTATATGATTATTATTATTTGCCAATGTTTTGTTCACTTTAAATTTCTCTGAAAGTAAAACAGCCATCATATCTTTCGTTGTTGTTTTACCGGCACTTCCGGTTAAGCTTACAACTTTTGCAGTTAATTTGCTTCTCCATACTTTTGCAAGCCATCCGAATACTTTAACAGTATCATCAACAACAACCATTGGAACTTCAATATCATTGAACTCTGGATATTTTTCCTTTTCAATAACAACTGCTGAAGCTCCTTTATTTATAACCTCTCTGACAAAATCATGCCCGTCAAATTTTTCTCCTTTAACAGCAATAAACAAAGAGTCTTTTTCAATCTTCCTTGAATCAATCGTAACTTTTGAAACAGCTTTATAATTATCAGGATTAACTATTTCAGAACCGGGTAAATCAAATAAATCTTTCAGAGTAATTTTAACTTTCATCACTCAAGATATTTTTCAGAAATTTCTTTATCTGAAAAATGATTTCTTACTCCTTTTACTTCCTGATAATCTTCATGACCTTTTCCGGCAACAAGAATTACTGCATCTTCTTCCGAATTTTTAATTGCATAAGCAATCGCTTCCTCACGATTTTCAATTACTTTATAATTTTTCTTATCAATACCCTGTTCAATATCTTTCAGAATAACCGAAGGATTTTCAAATCTCGGGTTATCAGAAGTAACGACAGCAAAATCACTGAGCTCAGATGCTATCCTACCCATAATTGGTCGTTTTGTTTTATCCCTGTTGCCGCCGCAGCCAAATACTGTATAAATCTTTCCTGAATTTTTAACAATATCTTTTACTGCCAGAAGTGCTTTTTCAAGGCTGTCGGCTGTATGAGAATAATCAATAATAACTTTTTTATTTTTTTTACCTACAACTTCAAATCTCCCGGGAACCTGTTTTGTTTTTTGTATTCCTTTTAAAACGTTATCCTCATTAAAGCCGTAAGTAAAACCGGCAGCCATAGCTGCACAAGCATTGTATGCATTAAACCTTCCGATCAGGGAAGTGGAAACAGGATAGGTTTTTCCTTTATACTCAACCGTAAAAGTTGTTCCTGATAAATCGTAATTAATATCTTTTAACTTAAAATCTGAATTTGAAGAAGTACCGTAAGAAATAAGATTAGCTTTTGTATCTTTTACAATTTTTGAACCGCTAACATCATCTGAATTGTAAATTGCAAAAGACGATGGAGATAATGAATCAAAAAGAATTTTCTTTGCATCAAAATAATTTTCAAAAGTATTATGAAAATCTAAATGATCGGAAGTTATATTTGTAAAAATTGCGCAACTGAAATTAAGTCCATAAACTCTGTTTAATACGAGTGAATGGGAAGAGACCTCCATAATTGCGTAGCTGCAGCCTTTATTATACATTTGATAGAGAAGTTCATTAAGATCATTTGATTCAGGAGTAGTGAGAGAAGTTTTTATTTCCCGGTTATCAATTAAATTTTTTATTGTACCAATCAATCCTGTTTTTTCTCCGGCTGTTTCAATAATACTTTTAATAAAATATGTTGTTGTAGTTTTACCGTTTGTTCCTGTAACTCCAATCAGGTTTAATTTTTTTGTGGGATAACCATATAAAGCACCCGATGCTTCCGCTAACGCTTTGCGGCTATCTTTAACAACTATTTTTGCAACATTTTCGTGAATAAAAATTTCATCCGGAAATGAGTTTACATCCTCCAGTATAACAGCGATTGCACCTTTATTTATTGCATCGGCAATGAAGCGGTGTCCATCATTATCAAATCCTTTTACAGCCACAAACACAGAATTCTGTTTAACCTTACGTGAATCATAACAAACTGATGAAACATCTTTTTGCTGTGCATTTCCCGCAACCTGGACTGCGTGTATATCATTTATTAATTGTGTTAATTGCATTAATAGACAGCAGTTCCTGAAACTTTAATCTCTTTGCATTCTAGCAAACAGCATTTTCCTTTAATAATATTTTCACCTGGTGAAATACTTTGAGAAACAACTTTACCCGAACCATTAATTTTATACTTTAAATCTAGCTGCGTTAAAATTGTAATTGCATCACGCAATGAAACATTACTTAAATCCGGCATTTTATTTTTTGTTATTTCTATATCCTGAATCGGGACGGTTTTGCTTTGTTGATTATCTGTAACAATATTATTTTTTTCTTCAGAGTTTTTTGTATAAACAAATTTATAATCACTTTTATCAGATGAATTTTTTCCGGGAGAATCAATTAAAGAAGGCTCAATCTCAATTAATTTCTCGGCAATGTTTTTAAAAATAGGAGCGGCTACTTTCCCACCGTATTTTCCTTCTTTTGGTGCATTAACAATAATCAGGCAGACAATCTGCGGATTTTCTACAGGAAAAAATCCTGCGAAAGATGAAAAATAATCGGAAGTATACTTCCCGTTAACTAATTTCTTTGATGTTCCTGTTTTGCCACCAATTGAGATATAACTTAGTTTTGCTAATTCACCTGTGCCCTCTTCAACAACACCTTTTAATAAACTTTTCATTCTTTGAGAAGTTTTTTCGGATATTACTCTTCTTATCTCTTCTTTTTCAGAAATTGAAATTAAATTTCCTTTTGAATCGGTGATACTTTTAATTATCCGGGGTTTGATTAAAATTCCGCCATTAATAATGGCTGAGAATGCAGTAATAAGCTGAATAGGGGTTACAGAAATTTCATATCCATGAGCGATGAATGCTTTTGTTAGTGCTGACCACTCATTTGGCTTTTTCAGATTTCCTTTTACTTCACCAGGAAGATTAATAGTTGTGAAATTTCCAAATCCAAATCCTCTTAGGTACTTATAAAAAAGGTCATCATCTATTCTCTGCGATAGTTTAACTAAACCAATATTGCTTGATTCTTCAAAAATTCCTTTTACTGATAAACGCTCAAATTTATGAGTGTCTCGTATGTATGCGTTCTTGAATTTATAAACTCCATTTTCAACATCAAGAACTTCGGATTCCCTGCAAAGATCTTCATTAAGCAAAGAAGCGAGCGAAAAAGTTTTAAATGTAGAACCCGGTTCATAAGTATCTGTAATAAATTTATTTCTTCTAACCTCATCACTGAAATTCCAAAAATTATTCGGATCATAATCATCCATACTCGCTGAAGCTAATATTTCTCCATTGTTAGGGTTCATAATTATTCCAACAGCAGAGACAGCATTATATTCCTTTATACCAATTCTTAATTCTTCTTCAAGAGCATTCTGAAAAGATTTTTTAATCGTTAAATAAATATTGTTTCCTGTAACTGCCGGTTTTGTTTCTTCTTCCGAAAAAGTGATTACATCACCTACAGCATCCCGTTCAACTAATCTTAATCCTTCTGTTCCTTTCAATATATTATCATAGGATTTTTCTATTCCATTTACGCCGGAATAATCTTCATTGAGATAACCTAACAGATGGGATGCAAGATTATTATAATGATATACTCTGGTAGGATCTTCCCGGCTGAAAAGCCCTGTAATCTTAAAGTCTTTTAAAAGTAATGATTTCTCCCCGGGAACTTTCTTTTCTATACAAATTGTTTTAGGAGATTGCTTAAGAGTCTTTAAATAATATTCATAACTTTTTCCAAATACAGATGAAAATTTTTTAGCGATTACATTTTTATCTTTTTGTGAAACCATTCTTAAATCAAGATAATAAGAGACATCATTCTTATCATAAACCATCAGAACACCGTCTCTATCATAAATAACACCTCTGTCAGGGATAATTTTTTCAACTTTCGTCTGCTGACGCTGGGCAAAATATTTAAGCTCTTCACTCTTTATTATTTGTATATCGTACAGTTTAAATATCAATGAACAAAAGAAAATGAATACAGCTATTATAATTATTATTGCCCTCGACCTATTCATATCTTTTCCTCAATTCTTCAGTAATCATTTCAATTTTTTCTTTACTTACATTCAATAAAATTTTAGGTTCGGTTCTTTTAACCATATTTAATTCACCGGAAGCTATTGCAACAATCCTGTCTTCAGATAAAAGGTTCTGACTTTCCGCCATAAGACTAATTTGTTTATTCCTTCCTAAATCAAGAACTCTTTGGCTTTCAACCTGTTCTTTTACAAGCAGTTCGCATTCCTGTTTTACAGCTACATAACCGAGAACGAGCATAGAATAAACCACAAGTAAAAAAAGAACAAAAATTATGAAAGGCTTAGATCCTTTCTTCATAGTCTTTCCGCAGCTCTCATCTTAGCGCTTCTTGAACGTATGTTAATATTTATTTCTGCACCAGAAGGAGTAACCGGTTTTTTAGTAAGAATTTTTAATCTGCTTTCCTTATCACATTTACAAACAGGATAATCTTTCGGGCAAATGCAATCCAGACTTTCATATTTGAAATGTTCTTTTACAATTCTATCCTCAAGAGAGTGATATGAAATTACTACGATTCTCCCGTTAACTTTAAGAAGGTCTACAGATTTGGTTAAGAAATTTTTTAAAGTTTCCAGTTCGTCGTTCACATAAATTCTAAGCGCCTGGAAAACTCTTGATAAAGTTTTGCTTAAATATTTTTCTGATGTTAACTCTTCAATTATTTCTTTTAACTCAGTTGTAGTTTCTATTTTCTTAATTTTTCTTTTATTAACAATTGCACGGGCAATTTTTCTTGAATTTTTCTCTTCACCATAATTAAAAATAATGTCTGCAATTTCTTCTTCGGAAAAAGAATTGACAATATCAGCAGCGCTTATTACTCTGCTTTTGTCCATTCGAAGATCAAGTTTTGTTTCCGTTCGGTAAGTAAATCCTGATGAAGGATTATCTAATTGAAATGAAGAAACCCCAAGGTCAGCAATGATTCCATTGAAGTAGGAAATGTTTTCTATTTTTGCAATCGAATCAATTAATCCAAAATTAAAATTGTAAAGCCGTATCCTGGGTTCGTCACGGAATTTATTTTTTGAAAAAATAAGTGAGTCTTTATCTACATCCGTTGTGATTAATAAACCGTTATCATTTAATTTATTAAGAATAGCTTCTGAGTGTCCCCCGAATCCTAATGTGCCGTCATAATAAATCCCCGAAGGATCTGTAACAAGATATTTTATACTTTCTTTTAATAATACCGGTGTATGAAAGTTGTTCATTCTCACGACATTACTTTAGCAGCTATTTGTTCAAATGTTTCGTCTGACTGTTTCATGTATTCTTCAAAAATTCTGGGGTTCCATACTTCTATTTTATTTAAAGCACCCAGTATCAAAACTTCCTTTTCAATTTTTGCATACTCTAAAAGTGTTTGTGGGATTAGAATTCTAGATTGTGAATCCAGCTTATCATCTGTAACATGCTGAAGTATGGTTCTTATAAATCTTATCTCATCAGGTTTAAATGGATTCAGCTTGTTAAGCTTTTCTTCAAATAGTTGCCACTCATTCAAAGGATAAATATCTATACAGGTTGATGTTCCCCTTATCATCATAAATGTATCGTTAGCTTCAGCCGCAACATGGCGGCGAAGTTTAGCAGGAATACTAATTCTTCCTTTTGCGTCTATTGAGTATGTAAACTGACCTCTAAACATAATTTGGGCATCCTTGGGAAAATTCACCACTTTTCCCCACTATTGGTGCGAAAATAAGTCAAAAAATATCGGAAAGTCAAGAAAAATCTTTGAAATGTAAATTTTTTCTTTTTAAATTTTTATGAGTTAGATATAGCATTTACAACTTTACTAAAGAAAAAAGAACGAAAATAGAGGTGATTAGAGTAAAATTAAATTAGAAATGGTAAGCAGTGGGGAATTTTATTACTGCCGGATAAAAAAATCAATTGGAGATATAAAAAAAGTTAATGGATTATAGTCGAATTTTTTTTAAGAACTTTTGATTATCTGCAATCAAATTTTAAATATGATTTTATCAGAGTGAGTGTGAAAAAAAAATTTTATTTAATAAATTATTTCCCGAATACAATTTTCCCTTGAGTCAATAAGAAGTATAAATCACAGGATTATTAAATTTAGCTTGACACTGTAAGATTTCAACTTTATATTCATACCCATCTTTTGATTAACATGAACAACACATTGAAAAATAGAACCAAAAGTCTAAAAGCTGTTTCACCCCATAACAGCAATTGTGTTGTATTGTTAAACTCAGTCAATATCCTTTCTTTAGATATCATTCTAGGGATTTCTATTATTATTAGCCTCCTAGGAATTATAATCCTAGGATAATAAATAATGGTCAATCTCTGAATCTGGCTTAAAGAAAATTCAAAATAAAAAATAGATAAAGGGATTGACCAAATCCCGGAAATATATCTGAAGATTAATTTTTTTAATCTTTCAGAGGAAAATTTGAGATCAGATTTAATAAAAAAAGGTTTTGATAAAGCTCCTCATAGAAGTCTTTTAAAAGCTACAGGCGTTATTAAAACCGATGACGACTTTAATAAACCTTTCATAGGTATCTGCAACTCTTATATTGATCTTATCCCCGGGCATGTTCATCTCCAGGAATTTGGTAAAGTTGTAAAAGATGCAGTGCGAAATGCTGGTGGTGTTCCCTTTGAATTTAACACAATAGGTGTTGATGATGGAATTGCAATGGGGCACATTGGTATGCGATACTCTCTTCCAAGCCGTGAACTTATAGCTGATAGTTTAGAAACTGTAGTTGAAGCGCATCGCCTGGATGGAATTGTTTGTATTCCTAATTGCGATAAAATTGTTCCCGGAATGTTGATGGGCGCTGTTCGTGTTAATATTCCAACAATATTTATTTCCGGTGGACCAATGAAAGCAGGGCTTACTCCTTCAGGAAAAAAGGTTGATCTTATTTCTGTGTTTGAAGGTGTTGGTGAATATCAATCGGGAAAAATTAATGACACTCAACTAAAAGAACTGGAAGATTTTAGCTGCCCGTCATGCGGTTCCTGTTCAGGAATGTTCACAGCAAACTCAATGAATTGTTTGATGGAAGCTTTAGGTCTTGCACTTCCCGGCAACGGATCAATTTTAGCAATAGACCCAAGGAGAAAAGAACTTGCAAACAATATTGGAAAGCAAATTATTTACTTAGTTGAAAAAGATATTAAACCCAGGGATATACTTTCACGGGAAACTATTCTTAATGCATTTGCTCTGGATATGGCAATGGGCGGCAGTACGAATACTGTTCTTCATACTCTTGCAATTGCAAATGAAGCTGAGATGGAATTTGATCTTAGCGAATTAAATGATCTGGCTGAAAAAGTTCCTTATATATGTAAAGTAAGCCCTGCAACAAAAAATGTTCATATGGAAGATGTTGATGCAGCAGGAGGAATCTCTGCAATCTTACACGAACTTTCAAAACTTGATAAAGTGCTCGATCTAACCCGCCCTACAGTCACAGGTAAAACACTCGGTGAAAATATTTCTTCATCTGAGGTAAAAAATAAAGATGTAATTAGAAGTACAAATGATCCTTTCTTAAATAAAGGAGGACTTGCAGTTTTATTTGGAAATTTAGCGCCCGATGGTTCTATTGTTAAAACTGCTGCTGTTGATCCTTCAATGCTTTTTCATACTGGACCCGCAAGAATTTATAATTCCCAGGATGAAGCTCTGGATGGAATTTCGGCTAAGGAAATTAAACCGGGAGATGTTGTTGTAATAAGATATGAAGGACCAAAAGGTGGACCCGGAATGCCTGAAATGTTATCTCCAACAAGCGCAATAATGGGTATGGGCCTTGGAGATAAAGTTGCATTGATAACTGATGGCCGCTTCTCCGGAGGAACAAGAGGTGCTTGTATTGGTCATGTTTCACCTGAAGCTGCAGAAAAAGGACCTATTGCTGCTTTGGAGGATGGCGATCTGATTACTATTGACATCCCTAATAAAAAATTATTTGTGCACCTAAGTGATGAAGAAATAAATACGAGACTTGATCTCCTGCCGGACTTTGAACCAAAAATTACTAAAGGTTACCTTGGCAGATATGTTCAGATGGTAACATCGGCAAATACAGGGGCTGTTGTAAGAATTCCCGGATTAAAAGAAAAAAGAAAGGAAACGATATGAATAAAAGCAAACCTGTTATGTCTGGGGCAGAGATTTTTTTTGAATGCTTAAAACGCGAAAAAGTTGAAATTGTTTTTGGCTACCCTGGCGGCGCCGTTTTAAAATTATATGAAAAACTTTATGACGTGGATTTCCTAAAACATATTCTTGTCCGGCATGAACAAGGAGCTACTCATATGGCGGAAGGTTATGCGAAAGCAACAGGTAAAACAGGCGTTGTTCTTGTAACCTCAGGGCCGGGTGCAACTAACACCGTTACAGGAATTGCAGATGCATACATGGATTCTGTTCCTATTGTGGTTTTTACCGGGCAGGTTCCAACTCACTTAATTGGAAATGATGCTTTTCAGGAAGCCGATATAGTAGGTATAACAAGACCAATTACAAAACATAATTTTCTTGTAAGAGAAATAGGAGAATTAACCACAATAATTAAAAAAGCTTTTTTCATTGCCGGTACGGGAAGACCGGGACCTGTTTTAGTTGATCTCCCTAAAGATATTATTAATTCTCTTTGCGAATTTGATTACCCGGAAAAAGTTGAGATGCGCGGGTATAAACCAATTGTACTGGGACATCAAAACCAGATTAAAAAAGCTGCCGACATTATTAGAAATTCAAAACGTCTTTTGTTTTATGTTGGCGGTGGAGTAATAATGTCCGGGGGTGACCGTGAATTAAAGCTTCTTGCAAAAGAAAATAATATCCCGATTACAATGACTCTGCAGGGATTGGGTGCTTTCCCGATGACTGAACCGCAATCGCTTGGAATGCTTGGAATGCATGGAACTTACTGGGCAAACCAGGCTGTAAACAATTGCGATGTCATCGTTTCTCTTGGGGCAAGATTTGATGATCGGGTTACCGGCAAAGTTGATGCGTTTGCAACAAATGCTTATAAAATTCATGTTGATATTGACCCAACTTGTATTGATAAAAATGTTGTTGTTGATCTTCCTATAGTTGGAGATGTAAAACATGTTCTTGCAGAACTTGCAGCCGAAATCACCTCCCCGCCCGATCTCGATGACTGGTGGACTCAAATTGAAAAATGGAAAGAAGAATGCCCGTTAACTTATGAAAAGCATGACGGAAAACTCAGAACAGAATATGTTCTTGACCGGTTGAATGAATTTACCAAAGGAGAAGCAGTTATAGTAACTGATGTAGGTCAGCATCAGATGTGGACAGCGCAGTATTATAAATTCAATCATCCGCGTTCTCATATTACAAGCGGCGGACTTGGTACAATGGGATTTTCAGTCCCTGCTTCAATCGGTGCTGCTTTTGCAATTAAAGACAGACCAGTAATTTCAATCAGTGGTGACGGCGGTTTCCAGATGAATATGCAGGAACTTGTTACTGCAGTTTATAACAAACTTCCAATAAAGTTTATTATAATAAATAACAGCTTCCTCGGGATGGTCAGACAATGGCAGGAATTATTTCATGCTGAAAAATATAGTTTTACTGATTTAGGTGACAGCAACCCTGATTTCTGTAAACTTGGAGAAGCTTTCGGAATGAAATCATTCTCAACAACAAAACCCCAAGATGTTGATCCGATATTTGAAGAAGCTTTTTCAATAAATGATGGACCTGTGTTGATCGAATTTAAAGTTGAAAAGGAAGATATGGTTTTCCCCATTATTCCTTCCGGGGCTACATTAAAAGAAATGATGACCAAACGTTTGGATCCAAAGGAGATGACATAAAAATGAAACACACAATTTCCGTACTTGTTGAAAATCAATTTGGAACATTTAATAGAGTTGTTACAATGTTCAGCGGAAAAGGATTTAACGTTCACAGCCTTTCCATTGGCGAAACTGAAACAGCAGAAATTTCACGAATGACAATTGTTACTGAAGGTGACGATAAAATAATTGAACAGGTTGTTAAACAGTTAAACAGGCTTATAGATACAATTAAAGTAGTTGATTTGAGTGCACAGCCAAGAGTTGAAAGAGAACTTGCCTTAATCACAGTTTATTATCAGAAAGGCAATCGTGCTGATATTATTGGCGTTTGCGACATCTTCCGGGGAAATGTTGTTGACATAAATAATAAAACTATTACTCTGGAAATTACAGGACCTCCTGATAAGATTGATGCTGCAATTAACGTACTCGAAGCTTATGGAATAAAAGAAATGGCACGCAGCGGAACGGTTGCTTTAAAAAGAGGTGAACAAACAAAAGCGGATAAGAAAGAACAAATTCAAAAAAATAATTTACAGGTAGAAAAATGAAAGTTTATTATGATGACGATGCTTCCTTAAATTTTCTGGAAGATAAAAAAATTGCTGTGCTTGGTTTTGGAAGCCAGGGACATGCTCATTCATTAAACCTTAAAGACAGCGGCTTAAATGTTTGTGTTGGTTTAAGAAAAAATAGTGCAAGATGGAATAAAGCAGTTGAATCCGGTCTTGATGTAAAAGCAGTCAGCGAGGCAGTTCAATGGGGAGATGTTGTAATGGTTCTTCTTCCTGACCAGGTTCAAAAAGAAGTTTATGATAAGGAGATTGGACCTTATCTTAAAGCAGATAGCACTCTTGCATTCGGGCATGGTTTTAATATTCACTATAAACAAATTGTTCCTCCCGCTGATATTAATGTTATGATGATTGCTCCCAAGGGACCCGGTCATCTTGTCAGAAGAACATTTATTGAAGGAAGCGGTGTTCCATGTTTAATTGCAATTCATAATGATTATTCAGGCAGCACAAAAGATCTTTCTCTAGCATGGGCCAAAGGTATTGGTGGAACAAGAGCAGGAGTAATTGAAACAAATTTTAAGAATGAAACTGAAACTGATCTTTTTGGGGAACAGGCAGTTCTTTGCGGTGGTTCTGCTGAATTAATTAAAGCAGGATTTGAAACCCTTGTTGAGGCGGGTTACCCTCCTGAGCTTGCTTACTTTGAATGCATGCATGAAATGAAACTTATTGTTGATCTTTATTATGAAGGCGGATTATCAAGAATGAATTACTCGGTTAGTGATACTGCTGAATACGGTGGAATGACAAGAGGCAAAAAAGTAATTAATGATGAATCCAGAAAAGCAATGAAAAATATTTTGTCTGATGTTCAATCAGGGAAGTTTGCAAAAGAATGGCTGGAAGAATATTACGGTGGACAGAAAGAAATGCAAAAGCTGAGAGACGAAAATAAAAATCATCCGGTAGAAATAGTTGGTGCAAAATTAAGAAGTATGATGAGCTGGCTTTTTAACAAACCGAAAAAAGAAGAGGTTGAAATATGAAATTTAAAGTTGCACTACTCCCTGGTGACGGAATAGGACCCGAAGTTATTTCTGCGGCTGTTGATGTTTTGCAATTAGCAGGTGATAAATTTAATGATGAGTTTGAGCTGAAAGAATATCTAGTGGGAGGAATTTCTTACGATAAATTAGGCACCCCTCTTTCTGATGAAGTTTTGCAGGCTTGTTATGATTCAGATGCTGTTCTGCTTGGTGCAGTTGGCGGCAGTAAATGGGATTCCCTTCAACAGGATTTAAAACCTGAAGCCGCTCTTCTTAAACTTCGTAAATCTCTCGGGCTGTATATAAATATTCGTCCTGCAAAAGTATATAAGGCTCTGCTTAATTCTTCTTCTTTAAAGCCAGAAATTTTAAATGAAACTGATCTACTTATACTCAGGGAGCTTACAGGGGATGTTTATTTTGGTGAACCCAGGGGAATTGATAAGACAAAAGGTTTCAATACAATGATCTATACAAGAGAGGAAGTTGAAAGAATTACTAAATATGCTTTTGAAGTTGCAATGAAGCGAAAGAAAAAACTTCATTCGGTTGATAAGGCTAATGTTCTTGAGACTTCGCAGTTCTGGAGAAAAATTGTTAATGAAATAAGTAAAGATTATCCGGCTGTTACTCTTGAACATATGTATGTGGACAATGCTGCAATGCAGTTAGTCCGTAATCCGAAACAGTTTGATGTTATTTTAACTCAAAACATGTTCGGAGATATTCTTAGTGATATTGCCGGAATGATTACCGGCAGTCTTGGAATGCTGCCTTCTGCAAGCCTGGGAAATAATTATGCTTTGTATGAGCCGGTTCATGGAAGCGCACCTGATATTGCAGGTGAAAATAAAGCTAATCCTTTAGCAGCAATTTCTTCTGTTGCTTTAATGTTTACTCATTCTTTCCAAATGAATAAAGCGGCCGAATTAATTGAGGAAGCTATTTCGAGAACATTAAATTCAGGTTACCGTACACTTGATATTGCTCAGCCAGGCAATGCTGTTGTTTCAACTTCAAAGATGAAAGAATTGGTGATTGAAAATTTTAATATTATTTACGATGAACAGGCACTTGGAGTATTTACACTTTAGTTTTATATGTGAGAAGTCGAAGTGTGACGGGTTAATATTTGTTAATTAACATGTGGCAACTAAAATGAACAATAAAAAAGTAATCATATTTGATACAACTTTAAGAGATGGAGAACAATCTCCCGGGGCATCTTTAAATGTTTTTGAAAAGATTGAAATCGCTAGGCAGCTCCAGAGACTAAATGTTGATATTATCGAAGCAGGATTCCCTGTTTCCTCTCCTACTCAATTCGATGCGGTAAAAGCTATCGCTGCCGAAGTAAGTTGTGTTGTTGCAGGACTGGCACGGGCTAAAGAAGCGGATATCCTTTCAGCATACAAAGCTCTTAAGGATGCTGCAAAATTCAGGATACATACTTTTATCGGCACTTCTGATATTCATATCCTGGGAAAATTCTCAAATGTATCCTATGGTAAATCTTTATCAGAAAAAAGAAATATTGTTTTTAAGATGACACAGGATGCAGTTTCTTTTGCAAAAACTTTTACTGATGATGTTGAATTTTCCACTGAAGATGCGGGCAGAACAGATATTAATTATTTGTGCGAGGTAATTGGCGCTGCTATTGATGCAGGAGCCAATACTATTAACGTACCTGATACAACAGGTTATACTTTACCTGAAGAATATGGAAAAATATTTAATCATATAAGGAAAACCGTAAAAAATATAGATAAAGTTGTTTTAAGCGTTCATTGCCATAATGATCTTGGACTTGCTGTTGCAAATTCTTTAAGCGGAGTTATAAATGGTGCAAGGCAGGTTGAATGCACAATAAATGGAATAGGTGAAAGAGCAGGTAATGCATCTCTTGAAGAAATTGTTATGGCTATTAAAATTAAAAAAGATTTGCTGGATCTGTACACGAATATTAAAACCGAAGAAATCTATAACACAAGTAAAATGGTATCTTCATTTACCGGAGTTATCGTTCAGCCGAATAAAGCGATTGTTGGAGATAACGCTTTTGCTCATGAAGCGGGAATTCACCAGGATGGTATGTTGAAAGACAGGAATACTTATGAAATTATGTCTCCGCAAACTGTTGGATTTCCAAAAACAAAAATCGTTTTAGGCAAGCATTCAGGCAAGCACGGTTTAAAAGCAAGATTATCCGAAATTGGATATACTCTTTCTGAAAATGAGCTTAATGAAGTTTATGAAAAGTTTATTGCTCTTGCTGATAAAAAGAAAGAGATATTTGATGATGATCTTCGTTTTATTATGGGAGAAAACTTTACAGGAATTATGAACAATCATTATGAATTGGAATATATTCATGTGAGTATGGGAACAAATCATCTTCCTACATCAACAGTTAAGATTAAAAAAAGAGATCTGCTTTTCCAGGAATCTGCAACCGGCGATGGTGCTGTAGATGCTTGTTTTAATGCTATTGAACGTGCTTTAAATATTAAACTTAATCTTGAATCATACCAGGTGAGATCAATTACTTCTGGAAGACAGGCATTGGGAGAAGTTATTGTTCGGGTCAGAGAGAATGAAAAATATTTTGTGGGAAGAGGAATCTCGACAGATATTATTGAGGCAAGCGCTAAGTCTTATATAAATGTAATTAATATTTATCAGAATTATTTAAAAGAAAAAGAAGAGGAATTGATGAGACACTCTTCTCTTTCAGATATTTCTCAAGCTATTTAAGGAATTACGATGGGAATGACTATAACTGAAAAAATTTTAGCAAAAGCTTCCGGTAAAAATAAAGTTGTACCGGGCGAAAATCTTTGGTTAAATGTTGATGTACTTATGACTCATGATGTCTGCGGTCCACCGACAATTGGAATATGGAAAAAAGAGTTTGGAGATAAAGCAAAAATATGGGATAAGCAAAAGCTCGTTATTTTTCCGGATCATTATATCTTTACAAAAAATCCGCATGCTAACAGGAATGTTGAAATACTGAGAGCATTTGCAAAAGATTATGATCTGCCGAATTATTATGATGTTGGAACTGAAAGATATAAAGGTGTCTGTCACATTGCACTTGCTGAAGAAGGTTATGACATTCCCGGAACTGTTTTATTCGGAACCGATTCACATACCTGCACATCAGGTGCTTTTGGCATGTTCTCAACAGGAGTTGGAAATACTGATGCCGCATTTATTCTGGGAACCGGAAAAATCTGGGAGAAAGTTCCTGAATCTCTTCTTTTTACTTTTGAAGGAGAAAAACCGGAATACATTACTGCAAAAGATTTAATACTAAGAGTTCTTGGTGATATTACAACAAACGGCGGAACTTACAGGGCTCTTGAGTTTAATGGCGATACTGTTTTTTCTTTATCAATTGATGAGAGAATGACATTGACAAATATGGCTATTGAAGCTGGTGCTATGAACGGAATAATTGAAGCGGATGAAGTCGTCGAAAGTTATGTGAAAGAAAGATCAAATAAAGAATATGAAATTTTTAAGAGTGATAAAGACTCCGGCTATAAAGCAAAATACAGATACAAAGTAAATGAATTCATACCGCTTATTGCAAAGCCTCATAGTCCTGATAATATAGATTCAGTTCAGAATGTAAAAGGGAAAAAATTAACTAAGTGTTATATAGGCTCATGCACAGGGGGCAAGCTAAGTGATTTTATTTCAGCAGCAAAATTTTTATTCGGAAATGAAGTGAGAGTTCCAACTTTCATCGTACCTGCTTCTACTTTCGTTGCAAGTCAGCTTGAAGCTGAAACTATTTCCGGAGTAACATTAAAAAATATTTTTGAAAAAGCAGGTTGTATTATTGCAGAATCTTCATGCGCTGCCTGCCTTGGCGGACCAATGGATACAATTGGAAGAGCAAGGGATAATGAAGTCATTATTTCAACCACGAATAGAAATTTCCCAGGAAGAATGGGAAGCAAAAAGGCTGAGGTATATCTCGCTTCACCTTTAACTGTTGCCGCATCTGCACTAACCGGAGAAATAACTGATCCACGAGATTATATGTGATGAAAGAAAAATGATATGGAAAAATCAATAAAAGGAAAAGCATTTGTTATAGGGGATAATATAGATACAGATCAGATAATCCCTGCTGAAAATCTTGTATATAGTTTAAGTGATCCAAAGGAATCGCAAATGTATGGAAGATTTGCTCTCTCTGGTGTTCCGCTCAGCGAGGCAGGATTACCAAAAAGAAATATCCCGTTCATTAAGGGAGAAGAAAGTATTTCTGAATATTCAATTGTAATAGGTGGTTCTAATTTTGGATGCGGCTCTTCCCGTGAACACGCTCCATTCGCATTAATGAAAGCGGGGGTTAAAGTTATTGTTGCGGAATCTTATGCTCGCATTTTTTACAGGAATTCAGTTGATGGTGGATTTCTTATCCCTTATGAAGCAAAAGAAAAACTGAACTACATTATCTCAACAAATGATGAAGTTGAAATTTTACTTGATGAAAATAAACTTATTAATCATACTGCAAAAAAAGAATATTCTTTAAACCCTTTGGGAGATATCCTTCCGATACTTGAAGCCGGAAATCTTTTTGAGTATGCACGAAAATCCGGAATGATTGCATAAAAAATAAAATATAGAAAGAGTAATGGAGAAAATAGAATTATTCGATACAACATTAAGAGATGGGACGCAGGGAGAAGCAATAAATCTTTCTGTGCAGGATAAGCTTTTGATTGCGGCCAAATTGGATGAATTCGGAATTGATGTAATTGAAGGCGGATGGCCCGGAAGCAATCCGCGTGATGAAGAATTTTTTCAGAAATCAAAATTCGTTCATTTGCACAATGCACAATTATGTGCATTCGGTTCCACTGCACGTTCAGTAAATAATATTGAAGCTGATTTAAACCTTCAGGCTTTATTAAAAGCGGAAACTCCTTCTATTTCAATTTTCGGAAAGACCTGGAAACTTCATTCCCGGTTCGGACTTGGTTTAAGTGATGATGAAAATGAAGAATTAATTTTCAAGTCAGTCTCTTTTTTAAAATCCCATGGAAGAAGAATTATTTATGATGCTGAACATTTTTTTGATGGTTATAAAGATGATACAGAAT
>CAWCVZ010000023.1:0-12005 GCA_963798865.1 uncultured Ignavibacteria bacterium
GCTCGGTTGGTGTGCTCCATGTCCCGGTATTTCCCTGGCTATCTTTTGTTCTTGCTCTCCAATAATAATAACCCTGCCGGCATCTGAGGTGATTCCCATTTTAATGTACCATCTTTTGGCGAAACATCCGTAGTTATAAGGATAGCTGAATTGAAATCAACTGTCGTATCTATCTCTATGGAATAAGTAACATTTTGATTGATATACGCACCTATATCTGAAAAAAGAAAATCGATATTTGATTTTGTTGTACTGAAACCGTTGATGGGGTAGATAATGTCAGGCTGTCCTAAATTAAATATATAAACAGATTTCACTACAGTATTGTCTGAATGATCTGTCTCAGGAATATGGTTATCTTCATTTACATCAGCACGTATAGAGAATATTTCCAGCTAATTTGGGAGTCCAGTTGAAATTAACAGAATCGATTTCTCCGAAGTTTGGTCTATATATATTCTTTAATACAAATGATGTATCATTCGATGAAACTGTCAATTTCGCATAGACACTGTCATTTGGAAAAGCTTTTCCTAAATTATGAATTTTAAGTTTTACATTTATTTCCTGACCTGAAACAGGAAATTCAGGTGTAATTACTATATCCTCAGGAGAAACTGAAAAATCCGGTTCTTTAGGAAATGCCAGTTCTAAAGCCGGATCACCTAAAAGTGTCAATAAAGCAACATGATCCTGAGTGAATTCGTTCGAAGAATCTGCAAGAAATACAGATTTCGCAGCCAATATAGCATCCCCAACTACATACTTAGAATTCGTAAATATTTGGTTAAATATTTCATTATTTATTGCTAAACCATAATCCCAGAAAGTCAGACCTGTATGACCCCAAAATCCGATTGATCCTTTCCCGGGTACTTTATCAAATTGTTCTCCAAAAACATCCTGGTTATCGAAATGCGCTGTATAACATGTAACGCTGAATATCATAGGTAAACGGTCCTCGTTTTCAAGCTGGTAAATATCATCATTAAGAAATACCAGGTCCCATTGATAGCCTCCCCCATGGCCATAATAATTCGCAATTACACAACCTTCATCTATTTTCTGTCTAATTTCCGGTCCCTCACCTTTAAAAGGTAGCTGGCTTGCATTAGTCGGATACCGAAATATCTTGCTGGTAGTATATCCTTTTGGTAATATAAAGTTATTCTGAAGATATAAATCCTCATCATTAAAGTGGAAAAAGTTTTCATCGCTTTCATCTGTACCTCCTCCAACCAATAATACATTTTCCTTCCATGCTTTACCTTTATCTGCAGGATAATTAATTATTTTATCAACAAGTATATTTGCTTCATTCAGAAGTTTCACAAGAAAGCCTTCCAATTGCCATATCAGGGAAAACATCATTCCCGGAAACTGCAACAAAATTATTATCGGAGACAGCCTGTCCATATTGGTACTGCTGGTAAGGTATTGAGGGGATAAAATTAGGTCTGCTGGAAAAGAGTAAATGTCTGTAATCATAACTCATATCCCCCATTAAAACAACATATGATGGAGGTGCTCCACTCCAATTCCGAAAAGTATATTTAATAAAATCTTTAATAGCATAAGGGTCTAGTAATCCATTTGAAAACTGATCATAAATATCGAGGACATTTACAATTTTGATTCTCGGACTAGTAAAACTTTCAAGATGCTGCGATCTGAAAGCCGCCAATTTATTTGCTGCTTCCATAAAATCAGGATAGGTAATTATTAAATAATCCGCACCGTTTTCAATATTCTTTAGATCGGAGGGATTAGAATTATATTTTATTATAGAATCTGGTGTGAGATAATAATCATTTGATACGCAGAAATATTCAGTTTTTCCAATTACATTATCATTAAACAAAACTCCTCTGGCGGAATCATTCAACAATTGTGGATTTAAGATTATTTCACCTCTTTGAGGAATAAAAATCTCCATATTATTTGGTTGCCAGCTAGTTATATTGTAAGTATTTGTTCCTGTCATCCTATCGGAACTTTCGAAAATAAAATTATTGCATCCGCTTTTAATTCTCTCCGGTATTCGATCTCAAACCAGTTAATTCTTAAGACATCACTATTATTTATTGAACTGCCGTCAACAGAATTTGAAGTCATTCGGGGATGACATTTGAATTCCGTCGATAAGAAGTTGAAATTCATGAAATAAATCTTGTTTGTACCATCCCATGATATTGAAACGATCAATTTTTTAATTTATAAAAATTTTTGCTGAATGATCTGGGTTATAATAATTATGTAGTTGTTAAACCTTGGAGATCAGTACGAATAGCAATCTTATTTGAATCAGCAACCTAATTCTTAATTTCGGGAAATTACTTTAAATATATCAGTAGCATTTCCCTTCGAACCATCAGCACTCCCCCAAAACCAGAAATCCCTTTTGCCATCCGATGCATATCCCAATCTTTCATACAAAGAATCTTTTTCATAATGAAGTGATAAAGTGTACTTTCAATTTTTTTATTGATTGTACGTGGAAAACCATCAATAACTTTAAATGTATCCGGAGGTGTTTCACTCTCATAAGAGAACCAGTATACATTATCCACATTATAAATATTTGTAGAACAATAGGGAGAAGGTTTAGGAGGATAACCAACAAATTGGATATAATCTCCCGAATTTAAAACTCCATCACCACCATCATGAATTTCAATCGGAATTTCTTCCCCATCATTAAGAATTTCAAGTTTCGAACTTGGAACACCACCGCTAATAGGAACACCTAAAGAAATCAATTGATCAAATGTTAATCTGTAAATACCTTTTTCTTTTAGATAAATCTTGTAATAATCTTTAATGGATCAAACCAATAAGATGAAGTTTTCTGCAATGGAATTATTGGTTTTGATATCCAGTTCATAGCCTGAGCATAATTTATTACGGAAATTTTAAAAAATCTTGTGAATAAATCATGAAGATTTTTTCCGCTTAATTCCTTATTATTATAATTAATCTTTAATAGAACCTTTTTATTAAAAATTAATTCCCTGCTGATAGGATTAAATTGATAGGGTGAAACTTCGAGAGAAACAACTTTCGCAAATCTCATTATGTATGATTGATTAAAATTTGCTATTACGCTTGGGAAAAGATTATTTGATCCGTATATTTTTTGATCAAGTTTATTTACATCAAATTTGTAATGGAAGGATCATTTTCCGGAACTGGAATAATAAATTATTATTTAAGTAATAATTTTTTCTACATTGAGATATTGATTTGCGGGGCTGAATTGTAAGGAATTCCTAAATTTATTACAACTCCCGGAAGCCAGGGAGCACCTATATTTCCGCACTCCATTACTTTGTCCCGCTATATAATTGAAATTTTTACCTTCAATAACTGTATCTTTAACAATAAAAGAATTCTGAAAATCAAATTCGAGTTTTATATAATCAGAGGTTGATTCTAAAACTTTATAATTCTGTGCGAAAACAGAATATGAGGATAGAAATAGAAGAATAAAATAGCTACAAAATTTCACAGACATTAAAAAATTTTTGCTCAAACATAGACTTTTGAAATTGATTATTCAAGGTTAAAAACTTTCCAAATTATAATTTTTTTCATCTTTTTTAACATAAAAACTGTATCCATGGAATGTAAATTTTTTACAAAAGTTAAAACTTCTATAAGCATTTAAACTGACCTCATAAATGGACAAATTATTCCCGTTGCCAATAAGCCTTTCCCTTTGACAAGGGAAAGGTTGGATAGGGTTTATTTAAAAATTTTTAATTTATTAATTAAGTTATAGCTTTTATTTTTTATTATCCGCATTAAAATCATTAATCTTTTCACTTCCTCAATCTTAATCCTATGTGTCAAGTGTGTACTCCGCTCAGCCTTGCTAAGGAGAGGGGGTCGGGGGTGAGGTTAAAACCCATATATTTTGTATTACCTATTCATATTCAATATTTAACAAGATCCATATTCAACTCATATTCATTCATATTTTATTCACGTAACTTCACTTCATTATTCAAACGAAATTCTCACAGACCCTGAAATAATATGATTTTTTGTTTTAATAATATTACTGAATTTGTTAATATATTGATAAGCAAAGCCCCCATAAAATCCGTATAGGAATTCATAATCCACTGACAGACTAATAATATCTGTTCTTTCCCTCTCACCATCAAGAAGGTTTGCAAACACAGGATCATAGACTGTTAAATTCTGAAAAACATCTCCCCCCACATTCCTAATTAAATTCCCCTGTGAATCGTAAATATTATTACCATGTAGTTCATGACTATAATTTAATTTCGCATATAAGTTCACGGGAAAATCTGTAGTCAACTTCTGCAGAAAACAATGTTGAATTTGGCTGAATATCGGGACTTAATAGGTATCCGTTATTTGAATAAGTTAAAGCCCCCCTTAGACCAGGATGAGAAAACATATATGGCCTTATTTGAACATATTCTGTTTAAAAGCAAGATCATTAACCAGCAAAGGATTTGTTAAAAATTAGGCTAATTTGCCATGCAGTCCCGTTATTATTACCATTCCATTCTCCATTTGCTAATCTTTTTAAGTTTATATCGTCAAAAATAATTGAAGAGCTCAGTTCCAATCCATCTGTTACTAAATATCTCCCCTCAAATGAAAGAAAAGAATTATCAAGATCATTTAAGATCTCTGTGCAGATTCAAAAAAAAGAAACGGGGTTAAATAAGCAGCTTCTAAAGGACGGTTTGAATAAATAATCATTTGGGTAACTCCCAATGATAATTTATCATTCGGATGAAATCCTAATCTGCTCATAGCTACATATTTCGAACCTTTAGTTTTAAAATCTCCGGCTAATGAATCGATTGGTGTATAAGTCGGCATCTGCACCAGCCATCCATGCAGAAAATTATATGAAAGACTCTTGTATGATATATCAAATCTTATAAAATCAAACGGAGGAGGATTATTGGAAAGTATTAATCTATTTATGTATCCGGTTCCCCATAATACTCTTTCCCTTCCTATTTGAAATGAAACAATTCCCTTTTCAAGACGGGCATATCCTTCAGTTGCCGGAAAATAATTGATTTCAGTATTATTAAAAGTATAATTTTGTGCTACTCTCGGATCCAGTTCAGCAACAGTACGATTACCATTTACAATACCATTCGTTCCCGATAAATAAAATCCGAACCAATTATCATAGCTCCCGCTGAAAATACCCCCGATGTTAAACAGAGAACTATTGTTCTTATAATGGCTTGAATAAATATATTTATATTCTGCAACTGGATTAATATAAAAATTAATATCCTTATCGTTATACCTATACAGATGTTTTTCAGAATCTCGAAATAAATTTTGGGAAAAATCTTTGGGAAAGTTATCAAAAATACTTTCTGACCGGGAAGTATCCTCTTGACTCGAAAGTATATCGTAAAAACCTAATTTCTGTTTTAGTCTTTCAAGATATTCTTTATCTGTTAAGCTTAATCTTTCCCTTTCCGTATCAATTTCTTTCAAGTCCTCTAAAATTTTTTCCCTTGAAAGTGGAAGAACAATATCATTATAATCCTTCAATATCCCCTGTACCTGCATCTCCTTTAAAAAAATATAAACAGGATTATCAGTAGATACATTCTCAACCTGAGCATTTAAGCTGCTATAGAATAGTAGCAGAATTGAAATAAAGGATATTTGTGCAGAAAAAAAATTATACCTTTTCATTCTTCAATATTAATCAAAAGGAAACAAAAATAACATTCTTTGTTGATCGGAAGATATAGTTTTTTTAAGAAATAACTTTTGAATACTGAGTTATGTAATGTTGTCATTCTGAACGGAACGTAGTGTAGTGCTTGTCCCAATGGGGAAGAATCTCAAAATTTGAATTATATTATCTTCTGAAAAAAAATGACAAAAATGCTCAATTTAAAGATCAGTGAAAATCAGTCAAATCTGCGTCATCAGCGTGCTATTATCTACCTGATATCTTCCTCGACTGCCCTTCCTTAACCGAACTCTGAAGCGAAAGCGCAATTAACTTTGAATTTAATTCCTCCGGTTCAAAAAGATTTGATTCATAGTTAGCCTGGAACGTCGGTACATAATACTTGAAGAGCTCAATCCAATCCCGCTTGGTTGTACCCCCATTCATACTTGCAAACTCCCTAACCATTGATTCAATTGATTCTGCGGTATGCATGCATACCAGCCGTGCCTTAAATATTTTTTCATGTGAAGTTGAAATGACTCCTTCTTCTGCAGTAAGCACTTCTTCAAATAACTTTTCACCTTCCCTGATCCCTGTATATTCAATTTTTATATCTTTATCCGGAATAAGGTTATGGAGAAGAATAAGGTCTCTTGCTAAATCAAGAATCTTAACCGGTTCACCCATATCCAGGACAAAAACATCGCCGCTCTTTCCCGTTGTTGCTGCCTGCAGTACAAGAGCAACGGCTTCGGGAATAGTCATAAAATATCTTTTCATATCAGGATGGGTAATCGTGATTGGTCCACCATTTTTCAATTGTTCCATAAATATCGGTAAGGCACTCCCCCTGCTTCCTATAACATTACCAAATCTTACAGCTACAAAATCACACATACTCCGTTTTGCAGCACTTGTTACTATATATTCCGCAATCCTTTTTGAAACACCCATTATACTTGACGGGTTCACAGCTTTATCCGTAGAGATTAAAATAAAATTCTTTACTCCGTACATTATCGATGCATTGGCCAGATTATATGTCCCGATAATATTTACTCTTACTGCTTCTTCAGGAAACTTTTCCATCACCGGTACATGTTTATATGCAGCCGCATGGAATATAACATCGGGTAAAAAATCTTCAAATATTTTGTCAACTTTATGCTTGTTTGATATATCGCATAAATACATCTTAATTTTTGCTGATTTCTGCATCCTTGAAAGCTGCATCTCAAGATTTGAAAGATCACTTTCATTTATATCAAGTATTGCTATTTCAGCAGGTTCATAATAAGTTACCTGTCTGGCAATTTCAGAGCCGATTGATCCGGCAGCCCCTGTTATTAATACACGCTTATTCTGGATATAGCTCCTTATATCTTTTGTATTAATCGATACTGCCTGTCTTCCGATTAAGTCGCTTAAATCTATATCTCTAATATCTTTAATTCCTACACTAATCGAATTGTATATATCATTTATCGTCGACACTACTTTCACATCATTTACGCCGCATTCTCTTGCAATATTTAATACTTTTCTATGAAATAATCTATCCGCGGACAAAACTGATATTAAGATTGATTCAACATTATATTTTTTTATTATTTCGGGAAGTTTAACAACTGGACCTAATACCCTGATTCCCTGCAAATATAAATTTTGTTTTGTAGGATCATCATCAACGAATCCAATGGGATAAAATCTTCTTGTTTGACTTCTGTTTATATCCCTCAATAGTTGCTCTCCGCTGCTTCCCGCTCCAATTATTAGTGTTCTCTTCAGTTCAGGTTTTATTATACTCTGTCTCATTACTTCCAAGTATAAACGTTTGGAAATTTTAAATCCGGAGGAAAAAAGGAAACTTAGAACCAGATCAATTAGGATAACACTGCGGGGAAAGCCTTGAAAAGCCGTAATGTTGAATCCATAAATGACAATGAACAATATTCCATTGCTCAGAAGACAGGCTTTCCCAATGTTTGCCAGGTCCTGCAGAGATACAAATTTCCATGAAATATCATATAATTTGAACGTTGAGAATACAAGTAATTTTATTATTAAAAAAACCGATATTGTTATATATAAATTGGAATTTATAACTTCTCCGCCTTTCAGTTCCGCTCTAACTAAAAATGCCAGGTATATGGCTATAGTAAAAGATATGGCATCAAGTAATAATAAAAGTAATTTGCGTTTTAAGTTTGAAGGATAAAAAAACCGCGCTGTAAATCTATTCATCGAATAAGCACCTTAATGTAGAAAATATTATTTTGAGATCGGTTTTAAGATTAGCTTCCTTTAAATATTTTTTATACAAAGAAATTTTTTGAGGTAATATCTTATTTAAATAAATTTTTTCATTATCGTTCGAATTGTTTAATAGGAGGCTTTCATCCTTAAATTCGATAGAAGCATAATCTGTTATACCGGGTTTAATTTTTAAGATTTCCGAATAATCATCGGCATAATATTTAGCATATTTTAATAATTCAGGTCTCGGTCCTACCAGACTCATATTACCCGCCAAAACATTGAAAAATTGAGGAAGTTCATCAATTTTGAATTTTCTCAATATTTTTCCAATACTTGTAATTCGGGTATCGTTGTAGGAAGAAATGTCCATCCCCATTTTTTCGGCATTTTTTACCATCGTCCGGAACTTAATTATTTTAAAAATCTTCCAATCCTTTCCAACTCTTTCCTGCAAGAAAAAAACAGGATATCCTGAACTCAATAAAATAATCAACGAAACTGCAATTATTAACGGAAAAAACAATATTGTACCAATCAATGTTATTAAAATATCCAAAATTCTTTTAACAAAAAAATACATCCTAAATAAAGTTTAATTCTCAAAAAGTAAAACAATATTATCACATTTAGTAAATTTTACTACTTAACCCGAATTATTTTGTAAATTTTTTCATCAAAGAATTCACATTATCAATAACTTGCTCAATTTGAGAAATTTTCATGCCAGGCCAAATTGGTAGGGTAATAATTTCAGGATAAACAAGTTCAGAAACAGGATAGTCTTCAATTTTCAAGATTAAATGTCTTCTGATAATAAGGGTGATGATAAAGAGGAATAAAATGAACACTTACACCAATTCCCGTTTCTTTCAATTCTTCAATGAATTTGGATCTTGAAATCTTTAAGCGTTTAACATTTAGCTCAACCGGATATAAATGATATGATGACCCACGATCTTCTTTTATCCTGTAAAGCTTTATTAATTCATTATTCTTAAATCCTTCATTATACAAATCAAATATTTCTTTTCGTTTTTTATGCATTTCATCAACTTTTTTAAGCTGTGCCAATCCGAGCCCTGCCTGAATATCGGTAAAATTATATTTGTAGCCGGGTGCAATTACTTCATAATACCAGGAACCCTCTTCCGTATATCTTTTCCATGCATCACTATTAATACCATGTAAACGCATAATTGAGCATCTTTTTGCAATTTCTTCATTATTTGTGCATATCATTCCTCCTTCACCGGTAGCTAATGTCTTAGTAGCATAAAAGCTGAAACACGTGACATCACTTAGAGTACCTACAATTTTTCCCTTGTAGAATGAAGGTAAAGCATGTGCCGCATCTTCAATAATGTACAGGTTATGTCTTTTTGCAATATCAATAATTTCATCCATATCGCAGGGATGACCGCCATAATGAACAGGGATAATTGCTTTTGTATTTTTGTTTATATGCCTTTCTATCTCTTCAGGATCAATATTATAAGTTTCTCTTTGAATATCAACTATAACAGGTTTTGCATTAAAATAGCATACAATTTCTGCACATGCGGTAAAAGTCATAGCTGGCACAATTACCTCATCCCCGTTTTAATCCTATAGCTTCCAAAGCAAGATGTGCCGCTGCTGTCCATGAATTAACAGCGACAGCATTGCCGATTCCTATATAAGACTTAAACTCATTTTCAAACTTTAATGTCTTAGGACCAGTAGTCCACCATCCGGATCGTATTGCTTCAGTTACCTCAGCAATTTCATCATCAGAAATATATGGCCTATGAAAAGGTATAAAAGATTTCACCATTTATTCTCTTATAAAATACTATTGAATGACTATCGAATAACCACCGAATGACAACGAATAACCACCAAATGACTATAAATAACCATCATCCTTCATACATTACTCCAACACTCCAACACTCCATTTTCCCCTTTTATTCCACCAACTACAAATTCCTTAAAAGGAATTCCATTACCTTCCTATTATTTTTTATTTCGGTGGCAAATTAACAATCTTTCGTGAAATTTCTTTCGCAATTGGAAAATAATTCAATATTTAAATCCCATAACTCAAAATTTTCTTTTACCGGATAATGGGCGAAAGAACCAGTCACCCAAAATAACTTTTTCTTTCGAGCTAAATTAAAAGATAATTTTCTGTCTTTAACCAGCAAAGGATATTTCAGAAAAGATGGTTTTCAAACAACTTTTCGTCCACATAAATTTTATTTTTTGATTTAAGAAACTTGGTATAAGCATGAGCATTCTTCTTCCCTCAACTTACTTATATCATCAGATTTTCCAATTGTTTAATTGGGGTTTTAATCTGGACTGACGAGATGTCTCTAAAATAATTATCCGGCATCTCTTCCCGCCAGCTCATTCCCCTAAAAAGAACCGAGAACTAAATTATGTTTACTTAGAAATCTAAACAATTTTACTAAAATCTGCTCAGTGTAATTATTAATAAAATATTTTCTAAAAATTATTAGAATATAAAATAGACTTGTTAATCCGGTTTGGTTTGCTCTTTTCAGCTTCAAGTTTCCTTACTTTTTCAACAAGCTTAAAATTATTTACAATTAAAAATCCACCAATACCGGTTGAAAACGGTTTATTCCATTGCGTTGAATAAAAACAGCATCACAATACGAACCGTTAGGTTTTCCATTATAGTAACCCCCAAATCCATGCGTACAATCTTCAACACTTATATATTGTGCTTTTTAGCTATCTGTATTGCTCTTTAATATTTGAAGATAACCCGAAAGTGTTCTGGCAAATTATTACTTTTGTCTTCTCGGTTATTGCATCTTCTAATTTATCTATATCCATATTATAATTTGAGGAGAAATATCAACATATATAGGTTTTGCCCTTAGATTTTAATAGCATTTGGGACTACCACACATGTAAAGGCAGGCAGAATGGTTTCATCCCCTTCCTTAATTCCCATTGCTTTCAGAACAGCGTAAGAGCAACCCTCCCTTTCCAGTATAAAAATACTCTTTCAGGTTGACTATTCAGAACAACTGCAATCTTTTCTTTATATTTTTTCTCACTCATTTATCTACTTTTGAATAAATAATCGATTCTGAATAATCCTATAAGAGAACCAAATCCGTAGGAAAAGTGAAGTGCCACCAATGTCCAGAGAATGAAGTGAAATTTAGAATCTCTATCTTTAAGTTTTACACTAATTGAAATAGTAATAATGAATAAAGTATAAGAGTAATTGCGAATAGTATTCCAATAGAAGGATACCATAACATAAGGATCATAGGAAGAACAATGGAAAAAATAAAAACTAAAGGTATAAAATGTCTTACACTGATTGAATTTAAATCTTTTGTAATATAAACGGTTAAAACATTCCAAAATCCGTTGCCGAAATTATTTTTACCAATATGTGAAAAATTCTCCCTGGCAAAATATTTCCCAAACAATCCGGAATTAAAATTATTTTACCATTATTATTTTTTAATCTTTTATTTAATTGGATATCCTGGTTTCTGGTCAATCTTGTATTATATAATCCGATTTTCCCAAAGATATTCCTTTTATAACAACCAAAAGGAACGGTATCTACCTCTTTTATTTCTTTAATCCCGGTTCTAAAATATGAATTTCCAACGCCTAATTTACTGCTCAATACTTTTTTTATCAATTTGATTTCGGATTTTTATTTTTAACATCTGTTATACAAACTGCACCAATATTATCTGCATCTAATTTTTTGCTCCATTCAATTAGTTTTGAAAAATATTATTCGGGATTTCAGTATGAGAATCTATTCTTATTATGTAATCTCGGATGATTCCTCAATACCTAGATTCATCGCATACGGGACTGTTAAATTGCTATTATTAAATAAATAAATAAAACCATTTGTTTTGGTATATCTATTGTATTATTTCTCTAGTAGCATCAGTGCTTTGTCCGTCAATTACAAAAACTTTAATACATTCTTTAGGATAATTATTTCTTATCACGGAATCGAGACATCTCTCAATATATTTTTCTTCATTTCTGCATG
>CAWCVZ010000024.1:0-7911 GCA_963798865.1 uncultured Ignavibacteria bacterium
CTATTAATCAGATTTTAAGACTGCCTTACTTTCATGGAATTGTTAAAGATATTGTGGAAGTTAAGTTTATTTAGAAGAAGGCGAAACCCGATACCTAATAATTACTAACACTTCATATTTGGCAAACAAAAATATTTTTTCCTTTATTGATTCTCATTTTTTTTTTTACATATATTATACCAGGGAAAATAAAATTTTTATGGAAAATTCTCGATCAATTAATTTACTTCTAAATTCAATCTTAAAGTTTTTGTGGGGAAAGGGGTATGGGAAAATTTAAATATGAAATACTAGTAACACTAACTGCACCAATCTCTTACCTTCTAACCTGCAAAAGATTAAAATAATATTAAAGGGGAAAATAATGTTTAACAAAATATTTTTTATAATACTTCCAGTTATTTTATTAACACTAAATACTTGCAGCAACAACCCCGTTATACCTGATGATATTAAAACCGGCAGGAGAGATTATGTTTGGACTGTGGATACATTAATAATCCCAGAAGGACGATCTTTGCCTGCTTGGATGTGGGGATCAAATGCAAATAATGTTTGGGCAATTGGATACGGATTTTTAAATTCCTATCAAATATGGCATTATGATGGCTTTAAATGGGAAAATTATGCGCCAGATAAATATATCGACCCGCGTGGTATTTGTGGTTTTAGTGAAGACAATATTTGGACAAGCAGTTCAGATTAATGATATACCAACTGCTTTCTGGCATTACGATGGTTCAGCGTGGTCAAAATTTTGTGATGTTTCAATTAACGGATACGAGGTTATAATACAAAGTATTGCTGGCAGTACACCTAATAATATTTACGCAGTAGGATATGCAGATTCTACTGGGGGAGATTCTTACAAAGCAATAATATTTCACTTTAACGGAAGCACATGGGAACAAGTAAATATACCTATTATAAGAAATTCATTTTATCAAATTTTCTTTGATGAAAATTCCGGAAAGTTTCTTATTAACGGATGGACCCTTGATACAATAACCCAATATATTTATAGTTTCGATGGAAAGAGTATAAATAATATTTTATCTAATGAAGATGGGTTCATTCTAAGTACAATTAGTAAAAATATTTACTCAACAACTAATGGAAAACTTTTTAAATACATTAACGGAGATTTTAGTTTATTCCGTGATTTTTCAGCAACAAATTATGCGAGTGGTACTATTGGCAGAAGCGAAAAAGATTTTTTTACGACTAATTGGGATGGCATTGGACATTTCAACGGAACAGATCTGATTACTATATATCAGAAGCGGAATAATGACTGGTTTCCGGATGGATGGATTGTCTTTGAAAAAGATGTTTTCTTTATAAGGGATGATTCATTTAATACATTGGTAATACATGGTAAATTAAAAGATTAGCTGGGAGGCAGGAGAAAAGTAAATTTATAAAAAAGGGTAACGGTGACGCCACACCATTACCCTGTAATGCAAATAAAAAGAATCAGGCTGCTCACCTGAAAGACATTGTTATGCCATGGATTATATTATAAAGGAGGTATTGATAATGGAGCAACTTTAAGCTGGTACAGTTCGTATAGATTTACTTCATCAGATGGGAATTCATCTAATCCAACAATTGCAGCTTATAAAAATCCGGGGGATATTATTCTTTACCACGTTGCTTACCAGCAAAGTACTACACAAATAAAGTACCAGGGAATAAGCGATAACTGGACAGGAACATCGGGAGTAATGTCACCTTATGGCTCTCTCCAAACTCCATCTTCCGGCAATGGTATATCATTAAATTCAAATCCATCTATTACTATTGTAAATACAAATCCATCCAGATACATTACTTATGATTCACCTAAAATTGTCTGGTTAGCTTCATTCGGTGGACAGGACTTTTTTGCTGTCTTTAGGGAAGACAATGGTTCACAATCCGGAATACAATGGAATAATTTTCATTTATATTATTCAGAATCTTATGAAATAAAAAGTGCCAACATAAACAGAACTGAAGAAGATAATTATTACGCATTTGTTTACAGTGAAGGAAGCAGTAATAAATATGTTAAGAGTACAAATTTATCCTCAATCCTATCATTAGGTACAAATGTTACCTATCTGCAAATGTCAAATGGGCAAGCTGGATGGGATGGAATGGATATCATTGCTTATAGTAACAGTACCTTACCCTACACTTTTACTACAGCAGCAACTATTATTTTCAAAAATGGAATAATAGCTGAAGGAAGAGGTGGTGTTGTAAGCAAAGATAATTCAGATTTCTACTTCAACTTTGGCGATGTCTATTTAAATGAAAATCCTGTTCAGCTTAAGAATAAAAATGATACGATAAGTATTTTAAACAGCACATGCTTAATTATTATTTGGAGACAGAACCATTTACTGTTAATGATAATTCTTATCTTGACTTCACAATCAGTTATGGAGTAAATGATTCTTCAACAGCCGTAAATGAACTCGGAGAAAATGAGTTAATAAATTTCAAGTTAGAAATAGTTGATAATAATACCGGGCAAGTATTAGGAACATTGAAAGAGATAAATCAAACAAAGAATGAGATTAATAATCAAAGGAATGCTGATTACAGAGTAAATCTTTCAAATATAACTAACACAGATGTAAAGTTAAGAATGGTTGAAGAAGATAATTTAAGTGAAGCAAACTATACTCTTTTGAAGATTCACATATCAAATGAAGTTCTGAATAAATCCGGATTTAATGAAATATTCTTAGATGGTCAGCCATTGGTAATAGAATATTCTTTGGAACAGAATTATCCAAACCCATTTAACCCTTCGACAACGATCAATTATCAGATTCCCAAAGATGGCTTTGTTACTTTAAAGATTTATGATGTACTTGGCAAAGAAATAAAAACATTAGTTAACGAAGAAAAGACTATTGGAAGGTATCAAGTAAGCTTTAATGCAACTGATTTAGCAACTGGCGTTTATATTTACAAAATTCAGGTTAATGATTTTGTTTCTACTAAGAAGATGATACTGCTGAAATAAAAGAAAAATATTTTTTATGTGGGGACAAATTACAACTTGTCCCCACAAATTTTAAATAGCCACGTGCGAAACACTCAAAACATTTTTATTTTCATTCATAAGTTTCAGCATATCTGCAGTAGCCGGGGATTTTAATCTCATTGTACAGCAGGCAACAACCCCGCCTTCAAAAATAATATTTTCAATTTCTTCAATGTTAATATTTCCCTCTCTTATAACATCAAGAATCGAAGCAAGTACTCCCGGTTTATCAAAATGCTTAACAACTAACTGGTATTGTGCATCAGTTATCTTTGCCCTGTTTACCCAATGAGCAATCACTCCGCTGTTAACATAATCTTTGATAATTCGGATTGTTTCATCTGCAACAGCATTCTGTGCCTGGTCTGTGGAAGCCCCAATATGATGTGTTACATAAATATTCGGATTATCCTGTAATTTAGATTTCACTTCGCCGGTTTTTCCTTCAGGCTCACCTTTAAATACATCAACTGCTGCACGAATATTTTTTTCTTTTATTGCTTCAAGTAAAGCATCTTCATCAATTACATCTGCCCTTGAAGTATTAATTAGTAAAGCATTCGGTTTCATATAGCTGAACATTTGTTTATTAAACAAGCCTTTTGTTTCAGGAGTTGCAGGAAGATGAATTGTAACTATATCACACAAAGAAAGAATTTGATCCATTTCAGAAAAATCTTTTATCATCACACCTTCAATCCTGGAAATATCTTTTCCATAAACATTCATATCAAACGCAAGAGCTCTTTTTGCTACTTCCTTACCAATATTTCCAACTCCGATAATACCAAGGGTTTTACCTTTTAACCCTTCGCTTTTGAATATTCACCTTTATTCCATTTTCCATTTTTGAAGTCATTAACATTATCAGGAATTTTTCTGTCCAGAGAAATCATTAATCCTATAGCTAGTTCGGCAACTGCTACTGAATTCATTCCCGGGCAATTTGCTACATATATTCCTTTTTGATTTGCAGCAGCGATATCAATATTATTTACTCCTGCACCCGCACGGATAATTAAATTTAATTTCTCTCCGGAGTTAATAGTTTCTTCATTAACAATTGTTGAGCGCACAACTAAAATATCTGCATCTTTAGCAGCACGGGGTAAATCATTTTCGCCCAGCTTTGGTGAATACTCACATCAAGATCCATATCCATATCCTTTAACTGTTGAATATATTTTTCAGGAAATTTATCGGCTACTAATATTTTAACTTTCATTATAACCTCTTGAAATAATTTTGATTATTTATCATCCCGCTTAACTCAGGGTTTACCCGGGAATGATTCAACAAATTTTATTTTAATATCGGGGAAGGAATCTACAAACTGAATTTTAAAATCGGGAAAAGATTCAACGAATTGCCACAAGCCACATTTATCAGGAAAAGAGTCAACAATTTTTATTTTAATATCAGGGAATGATTCAACTATCTGAACTTTTATGTCGGGAAATGAGTTAACTACCTGAACCTTACCGTATAAATAAAAGCCATTATAAGAACAATCTTCAAAATTAATTTTCTCTTTATTCTGTGCCTGAATAATATTAAAAGATAAGAAGAACATTAATAAAAAGATTTTCATATTATTTAAGTATAGGAATTTTAACTCCATGTTTCTTTGCATTTTCAATTGCTCTTTCATATCCAGCATCTGTATGTCTCACGATTCCCATTCCCGGATCATAAGTCAGAACTCTTTCCAGCCTTTTTTCTGCTTCTTTTGTCCCATCGGCAACTATCACCATCCGGCGTGAATAGATTTTCCTATTCCAACTCCGCCGCCATGATGAACTGAAACCCAGCTTGCACCGCCGATAGAATTTAGCAATGCATTTAATATTGGCCAATCAGCGATTGCATCACTGCCGTCTTTCATATTTTCTGTTTCCCGGTTAGGAGAAGCAACGGATCCGCAATCCAGATGATCTCTGCCAATTACAATTGGAGCACTAACTTTTCCTGAAGCTACAAGGTCGTTAAATATTTTTCCCATCTTTGCTCTTTCCCCATAACCCAGCCAGCAGATTCTTGCAGGCAGCCCCTGGAATTGAACTTTCTTTTGAGCTAAATCTATCCAGTTGCAGAGAGATTTATTTTCGGGAAATGTTTCCATTACGGCTTTATCGGTTTCATAAATATCTTCCGGATTGCCGGAAAGGCAGCCCACCTGAAAGGACCTTTTCCATCACAAAAGAATGGTCTTATGAATTCGGGAACAAATCCCGGAATATCAAAAGCATTTTCAACACCATTATCCTTTGCTTCACCTCTTATATTATTTCCGTAATCAAAAACAATTGAACCTTTTTTCTGAAACTCCAGCATAGCTCTAACATGCTGTACAATAGTTTTACTTGATAGCCTGATATATTTGTCAGGATTTTCTTTTCTTAAAAAAAGTGCTTCTCCGAAACGCATTCCCATCGGTACATAACCATTAACATATCGTGAGCAGATGTTTGGTCTGTTACTATATCAGGTATAATATTTCTTTTAATAATTTCAGGAAGTATTTCTCCTGCATTACCAATCAATCCTACAGAAAATGCTTTTCCTTCTTCTTTTGCTTTTAAAACAAGCTCGAGTGCTTCATCAATCTCATTAGATATTTTATCGATATAACCTGTATCAACTCTTTTTTTTCGCGGGCTTCATCAACTTCAACTCCAAGAAAAGCTGCGCCATTCATAGTTGCTGCAAGAGGTTGAGCGCCGCCCATTCCGCCAAGTCCGGCAGTTAGAACAAATTTTCCCTTTAAATTTCCATTAAAATATTTTCTGCCGCATTCAGCAAAAGTTTCATAAGTGCCCTGGAGAATTCCCTGAGTGCCAATATAAATCCAGCTTCCGGCAGTCATCTGACCGTACATTGTTAAACCCAATCCTTCAAGTCTTCTGAATTCATCCCATGTTGCCCAATCAGGAACCAGCATTGAATTTGAAATTAAAACCCGCGGTGCGTCAGGATAAGTTTTAAAAACACCAACAGGTTTTCCAGATTGAACCAGAAGAGTTTCATCGTTTTCGAGATTTTTAAAGTGGAAATAATTGCTTCATAGCATTCCCAGTTACGTGCGGCTTTTCCGCTTCCGCCGTAAACAATTAACTCCGCCGGATTTCGGCAACTTCAGTATCAAGATTATTCATCAGCATTCTCATAGCCGCTTCCTGAATCCAGCCTTTACAGGAAAGTTTTGTACCATGTGGTGCTTTAATAATTCTTTCAGTTTCGGAAAGTGATCAGAACTTACCTGTAAACTTTTTGATTGGTTGCATGATTGCATGTAGCCATGCATTTTCATGCAGCCATGCAATTTTTATCTTATTCATTTATTTTCTGAATAAATTTTCATACTGATTATACAAGGATTTATAGATCCATTTTTTAATAAACCAGCTTTTCTCCATTTTATTTCAAGAATTTTACATTTTCTTTTAGCTGATGAACAAGTTTGGTCTTTTCATCCTTTGTTAATTTAATTACATCCTCATAGCTTCGGAGTTTGTTAAGATTGAAGTGAAAGCTTTTCTTCAGCAAAAAATTTACTGTCCCCTTCAATTTGTTTAAGTGTTTGTTTGCAAAATGTGGAAGAAATTTTTTTTCGTTAGTTGAAAATTCAAAATTATAGTTTGTGAATAGTTTTTTCATAATTTCCGGAATATTTTTTAATGAAAGAAATTTTCCCGGACTTTTGATAACCGGGTTTAATAATATTATATATATAATCTAGTCTTTCATTGTAATGGATAAAAGCTGATTTCATTGAATTAATTGTTATCTTTTCAATGTCATCCAGTGTAATATTAAAATATTTATAGCAGTTAGAAATTCTTTTGTCATTGTAGTATCACTCATCAGGCGGTCATAGTATTAATAGTAACTCTGAATTTTTCTTTGAATAAAATTCCGAAAGGATGATTTTCTATTTTATCAACTGCTCCCGTATGGACATTACTTAACAGACAAATCTCAAGAGGTATCCTTTTATCAAGAACATATTGAGCAAAATCACCAAACCCGGCAACATTTACTTTATGATCAAAAATAATATCTTCTATTAAATGGGTTGCGTGACCTATTCTGTGGGCACCGCACCATTGTATGGCCTGCCAGATTGATTCTTTGCCAAATGCCTCACCGGCGTGAATGGTAATATTAAAATTGGCTCTTTCGAACGAATTGAAAAGCGTCAAGATGCTTTTTCGGGGGATAGCCGCCTTCTTCTCCTGCAAGATCAAAACCAACAACACCCTGGTTACGGAAATTAATTGCTAGCTCTGCAACTTCAAGATTGTTTTTCATATTTCTCATGCCGCATAATATCAAACCATATCCAACACCAAAATCTCTTTTACCTTTTTCAAGTCCTTCAAGAACAGCATTTACAACATCTTCCTGGTAAAATCCTTTTCCTGTATGAAAAACCGGTGCAAATCTTGTTTCAACATAACAAACACCATCATTTTTCATGTCTTCCATCATCTCATACGCAACTCTTTCAAGAGATTCCTTAGTTTGCATTACAGCAATCGTATGTTCAAATCCCTGTAAATACTCAATAAGGTTTCCTTTATTTGCCCCACGATGAAACCATTTGCCAAGTTCTCCAGGGTCACTTGTGGGGAGTTTTTTATATCCAATTTGTTTTGAAATATCTATTATTGTCTGAGGTCGTAATCCTCCATCGAGATGATCATGAAGAAGTACTTTAGGGGCAGATTTTATTATTTCCTCTATAGTCAAGAATACCTCTTTTTAATAGCCAAAAATATCCTTTTAATGAGGTAAAATCAATTTAAAGAGAAAAATGAACTATGAACCCGTCGATAAAAATCCAACTATCTTTTTGTTTCTTGACT
>CAWCVZ010000025.1:0-7225 GCA_963798865.1 uncultured Ignavibacteria bacterium
GAATTGAACAGATTTTAAGACTTCCCTATTTCCACGGAATGGTAAATGATATTGCAGAGGTGAAGTTTGTGTAGGAAATAATAATATCATTCATTAACTATTCCTCAAAAATTATAATAATTTTTCATTCCTAAGAATAAAAAGAAGAAAAATTTGGCAATTTCCTTTTTTTAATAAGGTATAATTGTTGTTACCCTTCTATTCGGTTAAACAAAATTATTATCTGTGAGCATTGAATAAGCTAAATATTTTTATATTTTTTTTAATATTATTTGTATTCTTATCACTAACCTGCAATGATAATCCCATAATACCTGATACTATAACACCCGGTAAGCGGGATTATGTTTGGAGTACAGACAGTGTTGATTATGGAAATCTTCTAGGCACCGTCCAGTTAGAATCAATCTGGGGAAGTTCTGCAACAGATGTTTGGGGTGCAGGATATACATCGGATGTTAGAGATTGCCTGTGGCATTACGATGGAGTGAAATGGACACGTGCAACTGAAGGAACGCCAATTATAACAGGCAGCGGTGGTTCGAGAATTGTCGGAAGGGTTTGGGGAACAGCGATAAATGATGTTTGGGCAATCGGCGGAAGAATAAATAGCGGTTCACAAAATAGTGAACCCTTTGTTATGCATTTTAATGGCAATCAATGGACAGAAGTAATTGGAGATTTGGCTAATATGCCAACGGGGTGTACAGCGATTTTCGGTGTTATGAAAAATGAATTTTGGATTTCCCAAGCAGAAAATATTGTTTATTATAAGAACGGATCTTGGTTTAAATATTATGTAGGTGAAAATTTATTAGTGTGGGGAATAGCTGGCTCAAATGGAAATATTTATGCTAATGCTTACGATGTATCTAGTGATGGAAATCGAGTTATTATTCTTCGAATACAAAACAATCAACTTTCTGTAATTGATGAGACAACTATTGAAGACAGCCTACACCATTATAGTGGAAAATTTGAACCAAGCAAATTATGGGCAAGTGATGGAAAACTCTATACAGCCTGGCACCGGATTTCTGTGACAAATATTTTAGAAAATAGTAATATTAATCAATCTGGATGGCAATCAATTCTATCTCTGCCTGCAGGACAATTTTTTGTAAATACTTTTTATCATAATACAAAAGATTTCTTTGTTTCAGGTTATCCATCTCTAATCTATCACTTCAATGGGTCAGATTGGAAAAATATAACCATACCCCTCAATAGTGTTATTGGAGAATATTCTGCAGTATGGACAAATGGAAATGAAATATTTGTCTGTGATAAGGATAATGGAATTATCTATCACGGCAGATGAGTAAAGACCATTAAGTGAAGTTTATTTGAAAGGAATCTCAAATTTTTTAAATCGCTACGTGAGAAACACTCAGCACATTTTTATTTTCATTCATCTGTTTAAGCATATCAGCCGTTGCAGGAGATTTTAATCTCATTGTGCAGCAGGCAACAACTCCACCTTCAAAAATAATATTTTCAATCTCTTCAATATTAATATCGCCATCTCTGATAACCGCAAGAATTGAAGCAAGCACACCCGGTTTATCAAAATGTTTAACAACCAACTGGTAATGAGCATCTGTAGTTTTTGCCCTGTTAACCCAATGTGCTATTACACCGCTGTTAACAAAATCTTTAATTATTCTGATTGTTTCATCAGCGACTGCATTTTGTGCCTGCTCGGTTGAAGCACCAATATGATGTGTAACGTAAATATTCGGATTATCCTGCAGTTTAGATTTCACTTCTCCTGATTTTCCTTCAGGTTCACCTTTAAATACATCAACAGCCGCACGAATATTTTTTTCTTTGATAGCTTCAAGTAAAGCATCTTCATCAATTACATCTGCACGCGAAGTATTAATTAAAAGTGCATTCGGTTTCATATAACTGAACATTTGCTTGTTGAATAAGCCTTTTGTATCTGAAGTTGCCGGAAGATGAATTGTAACAATATCGCATAATGCAAGTATCTGATCCATTTCAGAAAAATCTTTTATCATTACACCCTCAATCCTAGATATATCTTTTCCATAAACATTCATATCAAAAGCCAAAGCTCTTTTTGCAACTTCCCGACCAATGTTTCCAACGCCGATTATCCCAAGATTTTTTCCTTTTAATCCTTCAGCTTTAGAGTACTCTCCTTTATTCCATTTCCCGCTTCTGAAATCAATAATATTATCGGGTATTCTTCTGTCGAGTGCAATCATTAAACCGATTGCCAGTTCAGCTACAGCAACGGAATTCATCCCCGGACAATTAGCGACATAAATTCCTTTCTGGTTTGCAGCCTGGATATTAATATTATTAATACCGGCACCAGCTCTTATTATCAGATTTAGTTTTTCGGCTGAGTTTATTGTATCAGCATTAACAATCGTTGAACGCACAACTAAAATGTCGGCATCTTTAGCGGCTTTAGGTAAATCATTTTCACCAAGCTTTGGTGAATACTCAACCTCAAGATCCATGTCTTTCAATTGCTGAATATGTTTTTCAGGAAATTTATCTGCGACTAATACTTTAACTTTCATGGCTACCTCATTAATATTTTAATTAAAATCATTTCTGATAAACCATTGTAACACAAGTTTATTTATGGTTTACCCGGAAATGATTCAACAAATTGTATTTTAATATCAGGGAAAGAATTTACAAATTGAATTTTAAAATCGGGAAAAGATTCAACAAATTTCCATTCACCACAGTCATCAGGAAAAGAATCCACGACTTTTATTTTAATATCGGGGAAAGATTCAGCAACCTGAACTTTTATATCCGGAAATGAATCCACTATCTGTACTTTTCCGTGCAAAGGAAATCCATTATAAGTACAATCATCGAAATCAATTTTTATTTTTTCCTGAGCCTGAACAGTGATTAGAGTGAACAGAGAGAATATTATTAGGAAAAAAATTTTCATAATTATAATAATGGAATATTTATTCCGTGTCTTTTTGCATTATCTGAAGCTCTCTCATATCCGGCATCGGTATGTCTTATTATTCCCATTCCCGGATCATAAGTAAGAACTCTTTCAAGTCTTTTTTCTGCTTCCTTTGTTCCATCAGCAACTACAACCATTCCGGCATGAATTGAATTTCCAATTCCAACTCCGCCTCCATGATGAACCGAAACCCAGCTTGCCCCGCCGATTGCATTTAGTAAAGCATTAAGAATAGGCCAGTCAGCAATTGCATCAGTACCATCTTTCATATTTTCCGTTTCGCGGTTAGGAGAAGCAACTGATCCGCAGTCGAGATGATCTCTTCCGATAACAATTGGTGCATTTACTTTTCCAGAAGCTACAAGATCATTAAATATTTTTCCCATCTTTGCTCTTTCACCATAACCAAGCCAGCAGATTCTTGCGGGCAATCCCTGGAAATGAACTTTCCTTCTGAGCTAAATCTATCCAGTTGCAAAGGGATTTATTTTCGGGAAATGTTTCTTTTACAGCTTCATCAGTTCCATAAATATCTTCCGGATCACCGGAAATGCAGCCCACCTGAAAGGACCTTTACCATCACAAAACAATGGTCGAATGAATTCAGGAACAAATCCCGGAATATCAAATGCATTTGCAACACCATTATTATTTGCTTCACCTCTTATATTATTTCCATAATCAAAAACTATTGAACCTTTTTTCTGAAACTCCAACATAGCTCTAACATGCTGTGCAATAGTTTTCCTTGAAAGCCTGATATATTCGTCAGGATTTTCTTTTCTTAAAAAAAGTGCTTCTCCAAAACTCATTCCCATCGGTACATATCCATTAAGCATATCGTGAGCAGAGGTTTGGTCTGTTACTATATCAGGTATAATATTTCTTTTAAGAATTTCAGGAAGTATTTCTCCGGCATTACCAACCAATCCAACTGAAAATGCTTTTCCTTCTTCTTTTGCTTCTAGAACAAGCTTGAGTGCTTCATCAATATCATTAGATATTACATCGAAATAACCTGTATCAATTCTTTTTTGTGCGCGTGTTCATCAACTTCAACTCCAAGAAAAGCAGCGCCATTCATAGTTGCAGCAAGAGGCTGAGCTCCGCCCATTCCACCAAGTCCGGCAGTAAGAAGAAATTTTCCTTTAAATTTCCGTTAAAATATTTTCTGCCGCATGCAGCAAAAGTTTCATAAGTTCCCTGCAGAATTCCCTGGGTACCGATATAAATCCAGCTTCCGGCAGTCATCTGCCCGTACATTGTTAAACCCAATCCTTCAAGTCTTCTGAATTCATCCCATGTTGCCCAATCGGGTACCAGCATTGAATTTGAAATTAAAACTCGTGGTGCGTCAGTATAAGTTTTGAAAACACCTACAGGTTTTCCGGATTGAACAAGTAATGTTTCATCATTTTCAAGATCTTTTAAAGTGGAAATAATTGCTTCATAGCATTCCCAGTTACGTGCGGCTTTTCCGCTTCCGCCATAAACAATTAACTCAGACGGTTTCTCCGCAACTTCAGGGTCAAGGTTATTCATGAGCATTCTCATTGCAGCTTCCTGAATCCATCCTTTGCAGGAAATTTTTGTACCGTGTGGAGCTTTAATAATTCTTTCAGTTTCGGAAATCATTTAAACTTACCTTTAAACTTTTTGATTGGTTGCATGATTTGCATGCAGCCATGCGATTCATGTAGCCATGCAATTTTTTTCTTATTCATTTATTTTCTGCAATAAATTTTCATACTGATTATACAAGGATTTATAGATCCACTTTTTAATAAACCAGCTTTTCTTCATTTTATTTACAAGGAACTCTGTGTTTTGTTTTAGCTGATGAACAAGGCGGGTCTTTTCATCTTTAGTTAAACGAACCACGTCCTCATCGCTTTGGAGTTTGGTTAAGATTGAAGAGAAAGCTTTACTCTCAGCAAAAAATTTACTGTCCCCTTCAGTTTGCTTTAATGTTTGTTTGCAAAAAGTGGAAAGAAGTTTTTTTTCATTAGTTGAAAATTCAAAATTATAATTTGCGAACAGCTTCTTCATAATTTCCCGGAATATTTTTTAATGAGAGAAGATTTTCCCGGAGCTTTTGATAACCAGGTTTTATAACATTATAAATAAAATGTAATCTTTCACCGTAATGAATAAATGCTGATTTCATTGAATTGATTGTAATCTTTTCAATGTCATCCAATGTAATATTAAAGACATTTATTGCTGTAAGAAATTCTTTTGTCATTGTAGTATCACTCATCAGGCGGTCATCAGTATTAATAGATACTCTGAATTTTTCTTTGAACAAAATTCCAAAAGGATGATTTTCTATTTTATCAATTGCTCCGGTATGGACATTACTTAAAAGACAAATCTCAAGAGGTATCCTTTTATCCAGAACATATTGAGCCAATTCTCCAAACGCAACAACATTTCCTTCTTTATCAAATGTAATATCCTCTTTTAATCTGGTAGCATGCCCGATTCGATGAGCTCCGCACCATTGAATAGCCTGCCAGATTGATTCTTTGCCGAATGCTTCTCCTGCGTGAATAGTAATATTAAAATTTGCTCTTTGAATAAATTGAAATGCTTCAATATGTTTTTTAGGGGGATAGCCGCCTTCTTCTCCTGCAAGATCAAAACCAACAACACCCTGGTTACGGAAATTAATTGCTAGCTCTGCAACTTCAAGATTGTTTTTCATATTTCTCATGCCGCATAATATCAAACCATATCCAACACCAAAATCTCTTTTACCTTTTTCAAGTCCTTCAAGAACAGCATTTACAACATCTTCCTGGTAAAATCCTTTTCCTGTATGAAAAACCGGTGCAAATCTTGTTTCAACATAACAAACACCATCATTTTTCATGTCTTCCATCATCTCATACGCAACTCTTTCAAGAGATTCCTTAGTTTGCATTACAGCAATCGTATGTTCAAATCCCTGTAAATACTCAATAAGGTTTCCTTTATTTGCCCCACGATGAAACCATTTGCCAAGTTCTCCAGGGTCACTTGTGGGGAGTTTTTTATATCCAATTTGTTTTGAAATATCTATTATTGTCTGAGGTCGTAATCCTCCATCGAGATGATCATGAAGAAGTACTTTAGGGGCAGATTTTATTATTTCCTCTATAGTCAAGAATACCTCTTTTTAATAGCTAAAAATATCCTTTTAATGAGGTAAAATCAATTTAAAGAAAGGTTGATCGAATTTATCTTATAAAATTTTATTACATTTTTTGTAAATTTACTTTGAAAATTAAACTGAAGTTTTAGCATTAAGTTTTAACTAAAACAATAATTAATTAATAAATGATAAAACAAGATCAAGAAGTTCTATCAGAAATATTAGAATTTTTTTCGGATAAATTTGAAGTAAAAGAAAATAATCGTAAATCAAAATATGCTAGTTATAAAGATAGTTGGCTAAAAAAACTAAATTTAAATATTGCATCTGCTGAAGAAGCAAAAACAAAGCAAACTGTAAAAAAACTTCAGGAACATATATTAAATGCATTTGGAAATAAGAGAATAAAAATTGAAGCCAAAGTTGCAGAAAATATGACGTTAAGATTTGATGATAAATTAATTACTCAAAAAGGTTTTGAGTTGGATACATCCAAATTAATGGCGTTTGATATTTTAGATTTAGAAACGGGAAGCGTCTATGAAATTAGTTTATCTGATGCTTTTGCAGAATTCTTTAAGGATATCTTAAAAGCATTATTAGATTCACGGGTAAAAAAATTATATTATTGTATGAGGAACCATAATTACAGAACTACAAAATATGGTTCGATAGGGAAATCCGGTTATTCAAAAGTAGCAAGTTCTAAAATGGTGGAACAATATATTGCATTAGCAAGATTATATAAATTGGAAATTATTTTAGTTGATATATTTCCCAAGTGCAACCAATAATTATTAGAAGTATACAAGGCTTTAAAAACTACCTTCAAAGGAATTTCGACTTTCTTTCTAAAAACAAATTCCTCCTGGCTAGGTTCACTACATTTAATAATTTAATTAATTCTATTGAATATATAAGAGGTGAGTTTCACTTTAAGGATGAAATCTATTTTTTTTCAATTGAATCTTGGCAGTCACAATGTATTGAAGAAATATTAAATCAGGAAAAAGGTGATTGGAATGATAATCAGTATATTCAAGGTATCATAAGTGAAGAGCATATTAAACAAGTTAAAGAATTTTCTTTGTTAAGAAATGGCCGAGTATTTCTTGACG
>CAWCVZ010000026.1:0-5134 GCA_963798865.1 uncultured Ignavibacteria bacterium
TTCTAACATTCTGTGCTGTAAGCGAAGTGCCACCTTTTGAAAATGGCAAGTCGTGATCGAAATGAAGATTTTCTTTGGATCCACATAATACACATTGTCCTTTATCGCGTGCCCAAACTTCTACTTTAACGTGAGTAGGAATTAATCTTGAATGTGGAATTGCAATTTCTTTATTAAATGTTTTTACTTCGACAGGCTGAAGATAATATTTGAAAACATTTCTGACTCCGTTAAAAATAACTTTGCATCCACTAAACTAAAGAAACCTTTATAACACCAGATTCCGTCTTTTAATTTTTCATAAACCTTAATTTTATGGGGTTGTTCGATCAATCTCATTTTATAGGATTGAGCTGCAGTAAAGAATTTCCCATTTTCTGTAAGCGTTCCTTTTGGAGAAGTTAAAGGTTGGTCAGATTCTTTAGGATTATTGACCTAATTTAAGGGGCATCGTGTCCTTCATAAATTAAAGTATTAGTTTTTTATCATACTGTCTGCATATGGTGTATATTTACGAACAGACATTAAAAAGAACGAATAACTCGGGTTTGATTTGAAATTGATTCCCTTTTATATTTTAGCATAATTTGCAGTAATTAATCCTGCATAGGAAATTATATCATCGGATTTGAAGGTGGGTTTGGGAAAGAAGGATTTCATTTGAACCTAGAAAAATACTCATCAATTTCTTCGCGCATTTCAATTCCGACTTTTTCAAAAAAATCAATCAATCTTCATATGCACCTTCACCACCTAAGAAAATCCCAAAATTCCTTCGGCAACTTTTAATTCATTCTAAAGTTAATCATTCCACCCATAGTCCAAGGATTATATGGTTCGGGATGAAATGGATTATATGGAATAGCGATAAGAGTTTGAATATTTAACTTAGGATCATTGCATAAAGTGCGGCAGCCCATTCTAAAAGTGTTCGTTTAAAACCTATAAAATTCCCTTCATTAGGCTTTAGCAGTTTTTATATCAAAAAAAAATATAGTCCCGTCATGAGCAATAATTTTAACATCTACCTTAGTCATTTTTACATTACTCATTATCCTTTTTGACATACTTTTCTTATTCTTTCAATTTCTTCAGCTTTATTGGGCGATGTGCTGCAGTAGATAATTTGCTCATAATAATTTTAATAACTACAAATGCCTCTGAATAATTTTTTTTCCGGCAGTCTGTCGGGATTCAGAGGAAAGAAAGTTAGCCTCTGCCAAAGTTTTTGCAACAGGTTCAAATATAGTTCCCCCAAAATTTGTATTTAGGGAATGAATAAACTAATATAAAGCAATCTGTCTTTCCCCAGTAACCTAATATGAAAAGGCATATATACAGATTCAGGATTATAGTTTCGCAAATTTTTTCTTAAGCTTTTATAAGTACTTCATTATTTTGAATAATTGAGACCTATCCAACATTTTTTGTCATTGCTTATTTTAAAGCAGTTAAAAATGCTTTTGTAGTTGTTTTAAATAAATTTCTTTTGAATTTAATATATTAACACCGGAATCCAATAATCTTAAATATTTTATTAAAACTTTCTAAAAATTTATCTTTATCTCAAAACTTATTAAATTTTCGAAATAAATTTTTTTCTTTTTTCTTGGGCTCTCTTTCTTAAATGGTTCGGTTTCTTCTAGCATTCTATATAGCATAAAAACATGATATACGAGCCTTATTATATTTTCTATCTATTTCCTTAGTATTTAAAAGGCTCTTTAAAACGAAACTGAATTAAACCAGCAATATAATAAGGCTCTTTTAAATGCTCCGGAATAAATATATCGCCAATTCTCTCTTTATAAACCTTGCTAAAGTAACCAGATACTTCGTGTGGCTCATTTAAGAACATTGCTAAAAAAGATTTAATTTGCTCACGAATATCTACTATATTCTTTCTTTTGACTTCTGTTCTATTGGCATACTGACTTTTTCTTCGCTCATAAAAAAGATTGTCATTTGCACTTTGATAATATTCTTCCAACTCTTTTTGAAATGTAGTCAATGCTAACAGACCTTCTTTATCAATCTTTGATTGATTATTTGTTGACAAGATTATTTTATCTCTTAGTTCTTCATCTTTAGTAATTACTAATTTTAATGGGATTAAAAGCGTTTTATCAATTCCCTCTAAAGCTAAACTTTCATATAAGATGTTTGAAGTTTGACAACCATTTACTATCTGATAGCTACTTAAAATAAATTTATCCTGTCGACCAGTATTTTCCTCGGCAATGATTGTAACTCCATTATTAAATAAAGAAAATTGAGAAAACTCTTTAGCATTTAACGTCTGAGAATTTTTTCATTTACATCATTATCAGGTCCAAGAAAGTCCCTTACATTATCATAAAATAAATTTTTTAAATTTTTAGTCTCTTCATCTACAATTAATTTCTTAAACTCTGAAAATGGGATGAATCCTATGTAAGCCTCTTCTACGTTTTCGATATTTCGAATCTGAACTCGGTTATGAAAATCAAATGAAGCATTAATTGGATTTGTCGTTTTTTTATAAAGCTCTATTAAATTGGATTTACCTATAGGTTGAACAGAAATATTGTCAAACAATTTAAGAATCTTCTAGATTATTTTTCTTTTTAAGATCAATAGTTGTCTGCTGAACTTGTACCATCTACTAGTTCGAAACACCAATCGAAAACAAAAATAAACATGTAAATTAAATTCTTTGATTTAATTCTAATTTCATCCTGTATTGCTAAAAATAATTCATGATCATTTCTTTAACCTCTTGATTCATTGGATAAGATGGAATTGTTGTCAAAAAATCTAAGATTGTATCAAAAAATCCTCCTATTTCCGGATCATCAAATTTATCGGAAGTTTTTGATTGAATAAAATATAATTTAACTTCAAATTTTTGCTTAATAGATCTTCCTTTTATGTCTTCAAACTGGGCTTTATTTTTTACTAATTCACCATTCACATAAAATGCAATTGTATCAATTCCTTTGTTTTTACCTGCGTCGACATTTCATTTAGATCATCCTTGACGAAAGAGAAAAATTGAACTCTTTGCTCAAAACATGAAAAAGCACAGAATCTCTCAAATTGTTCTGATTCAATTAAATCTTGAAATCAAAATCTTCCGCAAAAGATTTTAAATTGCTGGCAACAACAATAGCCATCATTAATCATTTTCCTTTAAATGAAATATTATTTCTGAATATGCGCCTTTATCTTTTTCAGTTCTGTTCAAGCTACGGGGGGGTTTGAATTGGTTTACTATTTTCATTCCGGAATTTTCCGCAATGGTAGGGTACATATTATATTTATCGTTGGCGACTAAAAATACATCGTAATCTTCTGCTAAATATTTTTTTACAATTATTAAGAACTGCAGAAATTCCTTCAATGTAACTTTGCTTTTGCTTCTTTTTCCTTTGCCCCTTAATAAAGGGGTCCTATTTCTAATTCTTTTTCTATTTTCAAATCCAAATAAATCGTAAGCATAAGCATGTGTTCATGATAATCAATTAGACCAACATAAGGCGGACTTGAAAAGATTCCAGTGATTTTCTGCTTATTAATCTAATTTTATAAATTTTTTATCAATCTTTTTTGAACTCTTCAAATATATCTAATTTCCTACTATCACCAGTTAAGCATAGTTGATAAGTATCGGTTTGTAGAGTATTGAAATATGCTATTCTTTCTATCGTATCTTTCGTATAAGTTTCCCACCATTTTAATATAGAAAAAAGGCTTACAATTTTCCCATGCTTATGAGCAATAATAGGTTGTTGTAATTGGTTCAGTAAAGTGGCTAAATCAGCATGAGTTGTTGCTCTGCAGGAACGGATTGTTCTGCTAAGAATAACCTTATTAATATTTCTTTGTCTTGGAGTTTTTTAATCTTTTAATTTTTGCATGAACAAAATCAATTTCATTCTCTTATATGCTGTGAATACCATTTATCTAAGAAAATTATCGTTCTTATCTTGTTTAAGATTTAATATCATATTTCTTTATCAAAGTTTCATAAATATGGGTAAAAAATCTTTTTCTTTTTCTGAACCATACTTTCTTTCATTTATCTAACCACGTTTAACTTATATTTGTATTCAGGGGTTGGAAAATACTTATTGTTAAAATGATTAAGTTCTTCTAATAACTTATCTTCAAATTCATTGTACATTGCATTCAGTAAAAACTTTTTAAGTTTAAGTGTGATTAGATTTAATTTTAAAACATCCTCAAAATCATATTATCTAATTTTGCAATTGCTGATAAGAGAATTAAAACGGGAAACATCTATTCCGATTGCATTAATACCAAGTTCATTTGCCTGAACTAAGGTTGTTCCACTTCCACAAAATGGATCAAGAATGATGTCGCCTTCTTTAAAGAAATACTTCTTTCTTAAAATCATCTGTATGATCATCAAGAAAATATTCAACTAGGCTGAGGGATGAACTTCCCTTTGTAAGGATGGAGACGATGAACATGCTTTGTGGTTTCTGCTTCGGTATATTGTTCAAAAGATAGTGCCCAGTTTAAATCATCGCCAAGTTTATTTTTATAAGCAATTTCTCTTTTTCCATTAAAAGATTTATAGTATTCTATAAATTCCTTTTTGGAAATAATGTGGTTCCATTATCTCCATATTTTTTAATTCTGCCATAATTAATTAAATAAGAAATATTGGAAGTAGACAGTTTTTCTAAATGTTCGGTTGCCCATTCACTGGCTTCTTTGAAAGTTAAAAAATCTCCTGGTTCAAAAAGTTTGTATTGTAAATCTGGCATGTTTCTTAAAATAGTTTGCGTAACAAAAGTAAGAAAATTTAACTAATATTTCTCCTTATAATGAATTTCCAAACCCATCCCCAAAATCCAAAAAAATCCTATCGCTTCCTCTCTATCTTCTCTCTCATCAAAGCCTTCAACAATTTCCCCTTCATTCCTAAAAAACCAATGTTTGCTTTAATCTCTTCAGGTGTGGCGAGAGGAGTTATTTTTATACCATCTTCTTCAACAACAAATTTAACCTTTGTTCCGGGATGAATTTTATACTTCTTTTTCTTTTATCTCCAGTTCTGGTTATCCTGCCTCGAGTTGTGAACCAAGATAATTTTACTTTCATTTTTCCCTCCAATAGTTGCAGG
>CAWCVZ010000027.1:0-8510 GCA_963798865.1 uncultured Ignavibacteria bacterium
AGATAAATCTTTTTCATTAGAATTTTTTCTTTCTATTTCAAAACCTTTATTATTTATTTCTGTGGCTGTAATCCATTTAAGGTTAATTATATTATTATCAATGGATGCCGTAAAGGTCGTTAGTTCAACTGGAATAGTGGTTGAATTTATACTTCTGAATATGCCCTTCGAGGTTCCAGCAAAAATATTTCCCTCTGAATCATTTGCAAATGAATAGACACCATTAGAATTTAATCCGCTCTTAATTCCTGACCAGTTCTCTCCCATATCAGTTGACTTGTATGCACCATCCTGCGTCCCGGCATAAATAAATTCATTTGAATCACTTGTCAGTGTGTAAATAAATTTATTTATCAATCCGTCATCTTTCTCAACCCAATGCTCACCATTATCAGTAGACCTAAAGATTCCATTATTTGTCCCAACAAAAATATTGCTGCCGGCTGCATGCAATGTTTGAACATATTTATTGGTCAATCCATTATTAAACGGAAACCAACTGATTCCATTATCAGTCGACCGATCAACTCCGTCATTAGACCTAGATCCTAGAAAAAGGTAATTGTTAGGAGTAGCAATCAATGAAGTGATACTTACAAAACTATCATTTATTTCTGACCAATTATCTCCCTCATCCGTCGATTTAAAAACCCAGTCGTCCCCTCCAACAAAAATATCACCATTAGAAGTAAACGCAAAAGTTGATAAATCCTTCATGTGAAATTTGCTATCAAAATAAAGCGTCCAATTATTTCCATTGTCTGTTGTACGATAAATTCCGACCGAGCCAATCATTCCTGCAAAAATATAATCAAATTTATTTATCGCTATAACATTGATAACTCTATTCGGGAGGCTATTGGTCCAGCTATTACCTTTATCGGTTGATCTAAAAACGCCTAAATCCGTACCTGCCCAGATATTATTTATTGAATCAATTGCTAATGATTGGGTACGCAGGAAACCGACTTCTAATTTAGTCCAATCAATTCCATCATTTTTTGATTGAAAGAAATCAAATTCAGTACCAGCATAAATAAAATCATTCAAATCAACTGTTAATGATATAACTTGCTGTGGAGACGAATTAATTCTAGTCCAATTTTCTCCGTTGTCAGTTGATTGGTAAATTCCTTCTGTAGATGTTCCCGCATAAATGTAACTATCGAGATTAATTGCCAAGGAAGACACATATTTATCGGGAGAATTTCCAGCCATCATTACTTCAGCCCAACTATCACCATTATCAGTAGAATGATAAATAGCTCCAAGATTTGTCCCAGCATAAACATTTCCATTAGAGTCACTTACCAAAGAGTATATAAACTTTGTAGAATTTTCGATGCCGTTATTTATTGAACTCCAGTTATCTCCATTATCTATTGATCTATAAATCCCATCATTTGTCCCCAAGAGAATATTGCCATTTTTACATATCTGGATTGTTATAATTGTGTCTAATGAACCAAACCCATTATTTATACCTTCCCAACTATTTCCATCATCAGCGGATTTGAATATTCCACTATCTGTACCCGCAAAAACATATGAGGGAGGTTTATAAGCTAAAGACTCAACACTTAAACTATCTGGAATCCCACTGCTAGTGTATGACCAGATGAATCTGTCAGGAATATCATCATAATGGTAATTTATATATTGATAAACACCATTATTAGTACCCGCCAAAGCTGTTCCAATCGAGTTTGTTGTTAATGATTTTATATCTGTATGAAAACCGCCAAGTCCTGTAATTACATTATCCGCTGAAATAGAAAAAACTGCATTATCAATGCCGAAATAGACGGTATCACTTATAGCAACACAACTTGGTCTACTCCCACTTAGATATGGCCCATTAGTTTGTTCCCAAAAATCTTGCTGTGAAAAACAAATACCGTAAAACGTAAGCACAAATAGTAATATTTTTTTCATGTTATCCTCTCAATTTATCAACATACCTCTTATTCTAATATTTTATTTTTTTTAGTAGCATAGGAAAAAGATTTTATATAAATGAGACTTTTAACCTATTTCAACAAAATTAATTTTTTAACCGAAGTATATTTTTCTGTTTGCAGCCTGTAAAAATATATTCCACTAGCTAGATTAGAACCATTTAATTTAACATCATGATTTCCGGAATCTACTTTTCCATTTACTAAGTCCATTACTTTTTCACCAAGTGAGTTTATTAAGGTCAGTTTCACATTACTGTCTTCTGGCAATGTGTATTTTATAGTTGTGGTAGGATTAAAAGGATTTGGATAGTTTTGTGAAAGACTAAATGTTAAAGGAGCTGAAAAATTTATTTCAATCTCTTTTGAATAAGTAAAAGTTCCATCAAAATCTATTTGTTTTAATCTATATAAATATGTGCCACTGGAAACACTTTTATCAATAAACGAATATGTTTTTTTCTTTGTTGTAGTTCCATTTCCATCAACAAAGCTAATTGAATTCCATACCAAATCCTTTTCACTAACATCAGAAGATTTTCTTTGTATTTCAAAACCTTTATTATTTTTTTCCGTAGCAGTGCTCCACTTAAGTTGAACAGATTTATTTATAATATTACTTGTAAGAGATAGTAATTCAACCGGCACTGCTGTTGGATTAGTACTTTTAAATACACCGCCACTATCTGTGCCAGCAAAAATATATCCTTGATAATTAACAGCTAGTGAATTTACAAATCTGGCAGTTAGACCACTGTTAATGGGTGACCAATGTTCACCATTATCAACTGATCTATAAATTCCTTCCTTTACTTCATGTGGGTAATAATTAAAGATGCCGGCAAAAATTTCACCGTTCGAATCTGCTAGTAAAGGTCCAACAAGTTTATTATTAAGCCCATTATTTTCTAAAACCCAGTTTTCTCCATTGTCGGTGGAACGGAAGATTCCAACTTCATTTGCGATAAAAATATAACCGAACGAATTAATAACCATTGACCTAGTATACCAACCTTTATAATTTAATCCATTATTTATAGCCGACCAGTTATCACCTTTATCAGTTGAATAAATAATACCTTTATCAAATGTACCTGCAAAGATGTACCCGTCAGATTTTATTACTACCGAAGATACTTCCATTGTATCGCCTATAATTTGAGTCCATGTACTTCCATTATTTGTTGAACGAAGAAGGCCTTCATATAAAACTCCAGCAAAAATATTTCCAGATGAATCGACGGCAAGACAGATTATATTAGAATGAGAAATATTACTCCAGGTTTCTCCGCTGTTGCTAGATAAGAAAATACCTCTACCTCCTCCTGCCAAAATATCTCCATTGGCATTTAGTGCTAATGAGAAAGTTGGAACACCTAAAACTAAATGCCATTGTCCCCCATTGTCATTTGAGCGGAATAATCCACAATCGTTTCCACAAAAAATATCTCCTTCATTTTCAATTATTAAACAGGAAGACTTTAGTGAACTCTCTATAGTATTGCGAGGGTTTATATTCATATAGATTTTAGTCCAATCATTTCCGTTATTGGTTGATCGGAGAACACCCCCAATAATGCCTGCGAAAATATTTCCATTTGAATTAACGGCGAGGGATGATATAGAAAGAAATAAAAGCTTTAAATCATTATACACACCTACCCAATTATCTCCGTTATCTGAAGATCTAAAAATTCCCATTGGAACCAAATCATAAGTAGAATTTATTCCAATAAATATCTGGTTTTCTGAAAATACTATAGCAGAGATATCAAATGTATTAGGGAGCCCGTTATCTATTTCAGTTAAATTATTAGTATTGTTTTGAATTCTATATAATTTATGACTTCCATCTTCATAGTTATATGCTGTGAAAATATCACCATCTGAATTAATTGCTATGGCTGAAATAGTAGCCATACCACCATAAGTTAAAAAATCCCAGCCATTACTTGAAGAGTGTAATAAACCTGCCAATATTCTGTCATTTTCATTGTAAAGAACACCTACAAAAAGTTCACCATTAGGCGCAATGGCCATAGATGTAACAGTATCTTTTTCTAGAATTTGACCAAAAGTATCCCCTCCATAATTTGCTATAATGCCTCCAGATAATATGGCCGCAAAAACATTACCTGCCGAATCTCCAACCATAATAGTAACTGGCCCAGTGAATAATTGTTGCCAATTACTACCATAATCATTTGATTTATAGATCCCATTTTTCCCTCCCGCATAAATTTTATTTTCAGAAGTAATAACTAAACTTGAAACGGGAAAATCACCAATTCTTGACCAATTATCTCCATTATTATCAGATTCAAATATTCCATCATTATTTCCTACAAAAACAATGTTATTAGAATTAATAACTAATGATTTAATGGGCTCACAGTTAGGCCCATTAGTTTGCTCCCAAAAATTTTGCTGGGAAAAAGAAATGAAGGAAAATGCAATCAGAAACAGTATTGTTTTTTTCATCGTATACCTCATCAAATTATTAAAACATGTAAACGCAATGATCAACTCTTTAAAAAGTAACATTAGCAATTAAACGATGCGGAACATTATTTCATCAAGAGCGGTAATTCTTTAGCTGAACGCTTACTCGCTTCATGATCATGAACGAACATATATGTAGAGTGAATAATTAATTTTTACAAACAAACATTTAAAAAATGCATATCTGCTTCAGAAGAGTTAAAGGCATGTAACGAATGAATGAACTCTAGGTCGAGTACAATGTCATAGCTCTTGAAGTAGTGGGAATTTCAGAAAAAGAATAAAAGCAATATAAAATTAAAAGCAAGAAAAATTTTTAATCAAGTATTTTAAATCATACTTAATTCCTTAATGACAATTTTCGAATTGGTAATAACTGAAAGCAAGAGGAATCTAATTAAAGAAGTTCTTGAAAAAATATAGCAAAAAAAATATCTTATTATCTAATGGTTTACCGAATAATTGAAAATAATTTCACTAATATTGAAAAATCATCAAACTATCTTTCAACTGTAAATTTTAATTATTAATTTCCACTCCCACAAAAAATCAGAGAGAGTCAAAGCTATGCAAAAAACAAAAAAAATTTTATTAGCTGAAAATGAAATTCCAGAACAGTGGTATAATATTCAGGCTGACATGCCAAATCCCCTGCAGCCGCCATTGCATCCGGGAACAAAACAACCAATTGGGCCTCAAGATCTTGCGCCATTATTTCCAATGGAATTAATCAAGCAGGAAGTATCAACCGAAAGATGGATTGATATTCCGGAAGAAGTTCGTGAAGTTTATAAGTTGTGGCGACCAACTCCATTATATCGTGCATACGGTCTTGAAAAATTATTAGATACTCCCGCAAAAATTTATTATAAGTATGAAGGGGTTAGCCCGGCTGGTTCCCACAAACCTAATACCGCAGTTGCACAGGCATATTATAATAAAGCTGAGGGAGTTAAAAAATTAACAACTGAGACAGGTGCTGGTCAATGGGGCAGCGCACTTGCGTTTGCCTGCCAGCATTTTGGAATTAGCCTTGAAGTTTATATGGTGAAAATCAGTTATGATCAAAAACCATATCGTAAATCAATGATGAATTTGTGGGGTGCGGAAGTTTTTTCATCTCCAACAAATAAAACTGAATCCGGTAAAAAAGTTTTAGCGCAAGATCCTAATTCTCCCGGAAGTTTAGGTATCGCAATATCTGAAGCAGTTGAAAGAGCCGCAACAAGCGGAGGTGAAGCAAAATACTCTTTAGGCAGCGTGCTTAACCATGTTTTAATGCATCAAACCGTAATTGGTTTGGAAGCCGTTAAGCAGTTTGAAAAAGCTGGAGACTTTCCTGATATTGTTATTGCTCCTTTTGGCGGCGGATCTAACTTTGCTGGAATATCATTTCCATTCTTAAGATATAATTTAACTGAAGGCAAGAAAATAAAATGTATTGCAGTTGAACCTGCATCTTGTCCAAAGCTTACAAAAGGTGAATTCCGTTATGATTTTGGTGATACTGTTGGACTTACTCCGCTAATCCCAATGTATACATTAGGACATACATTTGTGCCCGCTCCAATTCATGCCGGCGGATTGCGATATCACGGCGCTGGTGCAATTGTAAGTCAGCTATTAAAAGATAAAATTATTGAAGCTGTCGCAATTCATCAGCTTGAATGTTTTGATGCCGGAGTAAAATTTGCAAAGACAGAGGGAATAATTCCAGCACCGGAAGCAACTCATGGAATAGCGCAGGTAATTAGAGAAGCAGAAAAAGCAAAGCAAGAAGGAACTTCAAAAACAATCCTATTTAACTTATGCGGACATGGTTATTTCGACATGAGTGCGTACAACGATTACTTTGCTGGAAAGCTTGTTGACCACGAACTAAGCAATGATGAACTTTATTCCGGATTGAAAGATTTAAATCTTCACCCGGTTGAATAAATTTTTTATAGGCTGATTCTGAATTGTTTCTGAGTTAATTATTGGGATCAGCCTTATTCATTCTCCTGCCATCAAAACTTGATCTAATTTAATTAGTAATAAATTAAAAAGTTTGCCTCTATTACTTTATAATTTATAATGAATACAAATGGTTGCTTCTAACAAGCTTTATTTTACTTGCTATTTAACAACTAATAGTCGATGTTAAGCTTGAAACTAAATCTCCTACTTGAGGAAGGGTGAGTAAATTTAACAAATCTATTTATCCGTTCATTTCAAACGATTCTTTTCTCCTTAAGCGTAGATGCGGTTCTCTGGATAGAGTTCTGTGTTTGCATTAGTCAAAATTCTTTAAAATTGCACGCAAAATATAGATTTATAGATCATCAAAACTTGTGGTTGGTTTTTGCACCACCAATGAAAATTTTGTGTGAGCTTTTTTAAAAAAATGGATTCACGGGCGAAAGTTCTATTCAGATTCATAATGACGCTAATAAAATAGGAGAAAGAAAATGTTAAAAAGAAAATTAAGTCTGCTTGTAAATCTCCCGCTAATTTTAATTACAACATTACTATCATCTGCCTCAACTGTTAACGCTCAAAATGAAGGACATCCTCTCATCAAAGCTTATGAAGGTTCAATTATTGAAAACCAGGAAGTTAAAGAATTTGATGAACAACAGCTTGTAATCGGCAAAGTTCAGGAAGATGGTTCGGTTAAAACTGAAAAGCTAAAAGGAAAAATTACAAGAATTGACTATCGTGATCCCGACAATCGTTCTTCTTTGGAACGCATAAGAAATTATGAATTGGCTTTGAAGAAAGCGGGGTTTGAAATCATATTCAACTGCGGCAAAGAAGAATGCGGACCTGAAATTCAAATTGAAACTATTGGATATTATCCGCCTGAACGCTATTTAACCGCTTCTCTAAAAAGAAAAGAGGGTAATGTTTGGGTCGGTGTATTTGTAGCGCAAGGCCCATGGACAAAAATTCGAATAGTTGAAGAGCAGCCCATGGAAACTGGGATGGTGAAAATTACTGCGGATCTACTTAAAACAAATATTCTTAAAGTCGGACACATGCCTGTTTATGGAATTTATTTTGATACCGGAAAATATGATGTGAAATTGGAATCTAATGAAGCCTTGACAGAAATTGCAGCTCTTCTCCAAAACAATATTTCTATGGAAATTTATATTGTTGGCAATACAGACAATGATGGCAACTTTAAAGCCAATATGGAACTCTCTCAAAAAAGAGCTGATGCTGTTGTAAATGAATTAATAACAAAGTATAAAGTTTCCTCTTCAAAACTTGAAGCATATGGTGTAGGTTCCTTAGCTCCAATAGCAACAAATGATAACGAAGAAGGTAAAGCCCTAAATAGAAGAGTTGAGATAGTAAAGAAATAACATTTTGTTATAATATTTAAAGGGGCCAAAATGAAACCGTTAAATAATAAGATAAGAATAAACTCACCAAGGTTAATTTCTCTCTTGGTTTTCTTTACTTCAATTCTATTTATTTTGTTTGTTAATATCTCAGCACCCGCCAAAATTATTGCAAAAGAGCGGCAACAGAATAAACCGTTTACACTTCACAATGATAAATATGGATTTGAAATAACCTTTCCCCAAAGCTGGACATATATGAAAGGTTTACAGCCTGATCCAGATGAAGGCATGCGGACAGGTGAGGCAAGCTTTTCAATCTCAACCGGAATAAGTGAAGAAGAATTACAAAACTGGAATGCATTCGTTATTACTTCAACCGATTCATCTGAAAACGCACAGCCATATATAAGTGTTTCCGCTCATAAAAAACCTAATCAGAGCTTAGAGGAATTTGCATCGTTGCTTGAATCCACAATTGAAGGTTATGGAGGTAAGGTATTAAGCATGAATAAAATATTTTCTGTTGGTGATGCAAATGGTTTTGACTGCAACTATAATCTTTTTGTCCATTGCCGATACGCGGCTCTCTACAAAAATGGAATCCGCGTCATCGTTCATTATTTTTTTCCGGCAAGCGATACCACACTCTTTGATAAGCATTCTGCTGATGCTGATTTAATAATTAATTCTTTGCGTATTAGATAACCGAAAATCA
>CAWCVZ010000028.1:0-6679 GCA_963798865.1 uncultured Ignavibacteria bacterium
AAAATGCAAGGGGGTGAAAGTGAAAAGTCAAATTCGATTATAATTCTATAGCAATTTGAAAGTCATTTAACCCCACAGAGGCATATAGACGATTCGAAAAAAAAGAGAATAAATAGAAAATCGATTAAAGTTAAAATTACTATAACTGAATTTCTCTAGGATGAATGCTTGAGCATTTTAAGTCAATGATGAAAGCGAGCCCAAAAGCAGAAAAGTAAAATGAGTAAAAATTTTACTGTGGGGATACTATTTTCTTAATGAAAATTTCCTTAATCGTGTCCATTTTTAGAATCTTTTTGTTTTTGGACTGCTCTGCACTTTGCTTTCTGCTTTCATACCGTTTATTCTGTTTCCGGAGGTTGATCTCCATGTATTCGGGATGACTTTCCCGTTATTGTTTCATATATAGGTCAAATAGCTTTTCCTTACGCCACTGCCTTATATACTCCGCTTAACTTCCCCGACAATATCATCCCTTTTCATTTTATTCTTCTGCCAGTACTTTTTTTCGCTTGCTGTCAGTATTATTATCGAATCTTTAAAAATAGCCGTGGAAAATGGGGAAAATCATTCCGCGGAGTGAAGCAATGAGTTATTATCTGTATATATGGAGGTGTATATAATCTAAGAAGTGTACTATCAAAACAAAAAAGAAAGTAAGAGGTTAGATTTGAGAAATGGAAGGGAAGCCAAATAGTTTGTGGTGATCTGTTGATTTAGTCATTCGTAGCTTATTTAGGTTGCAAAAATGAGATGATGTATGACAAGCCTAGAAATTAAAATAGATTAACCGGTTAATTAATCTTCGATAAGATGGTCTAATTTATTTTGAAAAGTTAATACCTGGTTTTTATAAATGATAGGAATTTTTCTCATAATATAACAAAAAAATTAGAATTAATAATTTTATTTTAGCATCTTTAACTATTTTAGATATAGGCATATAAATTGATAAGAATAAACCAATTATAAATATTAATTTAACTACAATCATGATTAAATTTTTATAAATTCCCGCCGAGGAATTATAAATTAAATACGATTTAATATGCAAATTTATCCTTTAATTAGATTAAAATAAAATCAGATTACTCATCTAAAATTTATGCAATTTCAGTAAAACAATATTTAAAAATGTTAGTGAAGGTTCGAAGTAATTGTTTCAATTGAGGAATTATAAAAAGTGGAGTCAGTTTAAGGATGAAAATTATGTAAATTTTGCGGAATTAAAATTATTAGTAATTTAATAATGTTATAATAAAAATTCTAACAATTATTGGAACCAGACCCCAATTTATAAAATGTGAACCTATTTCAGGAAAACTAAGAAGAAATTTTATCGAAATTTTAGTACATACGGAACAACATTATGATGATTAACTTGTCAGATATATTCTTTAATAATTAAATATACCGGAACCTGATTACAATTTGAATGTAGGCTCTGCAAGTCATGCTGTACAAACTGCAAATATAATGTTAAAACTAGAAAGTATAGTTCTTAAATCTAAACCGGATTTGAATACATTAGCCTGAGGAATCAGTACATCCAAGAACCAGAAAGATAATAAATGAAAATAACTTTAAGATACCTCAAAACATTATTTTGGTTGAGCCGGTAAATGCAAAAGAGTTTATCATTGCAAAAAAAGGCATATATATAATAATCACTGATAGCGGTAGTATACAAAAATAATCTTATCTCATAAATACATGATGTATTACATTAAGGGCAAAACTGAATGGAGAGACATACGTACAATCGGTAGAAACGTCATTGTTGGTAACACAATAAGTTTAAGAAGGCCCAGGATAAATTTTTAAATGAAAGGAGATTATTATTCTAATGATTTATATGGCAATAGAAAAGCATCTGAAAAATTAGTAAAAATTCTAAGTGAAGGCTTATGAAGAAAAAATTATGTCATATTTTGGGTGCATATCCTATAGATTCTCGTATAAGAAAGTATACAAATGCATTTAATTATTTATAAATTAATATATGAAGTATCGCAAAATTCTAGAGTTGCAAATAATGAACATATTAAAAATTTCAATAAGGGATTTGTTTATGAAAAATATCTGTATGGTAGTGCAATCAAATTATCCTGCAAATCCACGGGTTAGACGTCAGGCTGAAAAATTTAATAAAAGAAGGATTTAATATAGATATTGTTTGCCTCAGAAAAAATAATGAATTAAAAAGTGAGATATCAAATTCAATATCTACTTATAGAATATTCAATACTTATAGCCAAGAAAGTTTTATTAAATAAATATTAATTTCTTTGACTTTCTTTAGTTTAGCATTTTTCCAAATTAACCATGTTATCATTTAAAAAAAAATATGATTCTTTTACAAGTTCAAAATATGCCGGATTTCTTAGTATTTACAGGAATAATTTTTAAGCTTAAAAGTATCCCCATTATCTTAGATGCTCACGATCTAACTTTAGAATTATTTAAAGATAAATGGAAAGGAAGTAAATTTTTAATTTTTATTCCTATTGTTAAAGTAATAGAGAAATATTCATATAAATTCGCCGATAAAATTATATCAGTTAATAATACTTGCAAAGAAATATTAAATAAAAAAAGGAATTCCGAAAGAGCGTATTTCAATTATTTATAATACAGCGAACACTTCTATTTTTAAACTGGATAAATCCAGAGAATTTAAAATTATAAATATAAATGACAAGAATTTTATATCATGGGACTATAGCGGAGAGATTTGGTTTGCATATTGTAATATCTTCGATGTCTTTAGTGAATGAAAAAATTCCGGGGAGTGTTTTATGCATATATGGGAAATATGACAAAAGTTATAAGAAAAAAATTAATCGATATGATAAATAATCTGAATTTACAAAAGAATGTTTTTTTATATGACACGATTGGACTAGAAAAAGTATATGAAATTATAAAAATTTCAGATATTGGAGTAGCACCATACTTAAACAATGATTATATGAAATCTTTCACTCTCTACTAAAACATTCGAATATGCTGCATCAGGCCTTCCTGTTGTGGCTACTAAAATTGCTTACACTTTATAAAACTTTCGGTGAAGATAGCCTGGCATATATTGAAGATTTAAAACTGTGAAAATTTTGCCAATGAAATTATACATTTGTGTTTCAATCCAGAGATAAGGAAGAAAACTTTCAAACAATGCTTTCAATGCATTGAATGATATATCAGGGATAGTGATGGGAGAAAAATATTTAAGATTGATTGAAAATACTATTGTCTCAAACAGGAAGAATTGAGTAAATAATTTGTATACCTCAATAGTTGTGGCATTACAATTAAAGAAAATGGATAAAAGGGGAAACGACTTAGATTTTATACTTATAGAAAAGAGTTTTACTTTTATAATTTTTTTAAATAAAGAATTGTAAGAAAAAGCAATAAATATTACTATGCGGAAATTTATGAAAAATTTCGCTATTACAGGAGCGGCAGGATATATTGCACCACACCATAGAGAAAATAACTCTTTAGTTGCAAGCGAAGTTATAACTTTGATTATCATATTGGCTTTTTGGAAATGTCCAAAAGAATATGTTTGAGAAGATACTCTTATAGCTGAGAGTAAATGTTAATAAACCTGGTACATGAAATAAGGAATAAAAAATTTCTTAGATTATATGTTCATATAATTGTTAAAAATATCTTAAATAATTAAGTTTTCACAGGAGAAAAATTGTTAAAAAAAATTATTTTAATAATCTTTATTTTACATATATAATTCTTTCACAGGATATTTTATATATTACTTCAAAATAATCACATCCGGATCTTCAGTTCAGAATAAATTTAGTTTCAAAATTCTATGGATTATCTATAGATTCGATTAAAATCAAAAGTGAGAAAAATCGAGGGAAATTGAATAATGTTATTATAGAAAATAAACAAAATTATAATTTTAACAGAAGATGCACTAACTTGTGGAATCCCGGATATCATTTTAAAAGTTAACTGTCCGGTTTTAATTGCTTATATAGATCCCCAAAACAACAGCACAGGCTTAAAAATAGTATCAAATAATACAATTACTGGATGCAGTAAAATAACGAAAAGCAAAATAAGAGGAAGATTAAGAATAAATAATAAAAAAAACATAGTAGAGCAACTCGCAAATCTAGGAAATCCCCTTTAATTTAAATAATCTTTTTTCCTTAATTATTGAAAGGATGAGGAAATATATTTCCTTAATAGATTACATTGATCAAAAGAATAGACAAAATTCTTTATTCGGTAAATTGAAGAATAAAGAATTTATTTTCTAATTGCGATGGATATCGAGAAAAATGAAGAAAAATATTACAGAAGAAATAATTTTTTTGAAATTGCTCCTTTAATGATTTTCTTTAAAGCATCTTTTAAAAGATTACATTTGGCATTGTTCAGATTATTATGCAAATCTTACTATTGACGACCCATGGTTAATTGAACCTTATGGCTATTTAGATTACAAAGATTTATTACAAGAAATGAAAAAACATAATTTTCATACTACAATAGCTTTTATTCCATGGAATTATGATAGAAACAAAAAAGACGTGATTGATTTATTTAAAAATAATCCTGATCGATTTTCCATATGTATTCATGGGAATAATCATGATCATAATGAATTTGGCTCTTATAGTAACAGACCTTTAAATGAGCAAAGAAAAGATATTAAGCAATCATTAGCTAGAATGAAAGAATTCACGAAATTAACCGGTATTCCTTTTGATTCGGTAATGATTTTTCCTCATAAGATAGCCCCTGAAAAAACTCTCGGTTTATTAAAAAAATATAATTTTTTAGCTACTGTCAATGCCTCAAATATTCCTATCGGTTCGCCTATACCTACCGATCCTTTATTTGATCTTCGAAATGTAACGCTTAAATATGAAGACTTTCCAAGCTTAAGTAGGATAGGACCTGGAAGAAATGAATCATTATATGATAGCTGTTGACCTCTATTTAGGGCTTCCAATCCTTTTTTATTCGCACCATGAATATTTTAGAAAGGGTATTAATTCATTTAATAATACTGCCGATTACATTAACAGAATTCAACCTAATATAAAGTGGGAAAATTTAGGAACTATTGTTAGACATTTATACATGGAGAGGTTAAGAAATGATGGAGACTATGATATCTATACTTATTCAAGTAATATAGTTCTCAAAAATAATAAGGATAAAGATAAAAAATTTTATATAAGAAAATATGAAACTTCCTTTCCTGAAATAGAGAAAGTGTTAGTCAATAATAAACAAAATCCATTTAGCAAAATTGCAAACGATACTCTTTCAATAACTATAGAAATACCAAAGAATGAAATATGTAATATTGTAATTTTATATAAAAATAATAGTATAAATAATACTGTAAGCGTTTCAAAAGACAATTTTAGAGTAAATCTTTTAAGAAAAATTTCCGATTTCAGAGACCTCTACTTTTCAAAGAATAATCTGGGGCTGGCTTTTACATCTCATTACTATGATACCACCTTTTTTAACTATGGACTTGGCGGAATATTTTTAATTGTTATAGCCGGATTGGCTGGAATACTTGGTATGGGATTATTTTTAAAAATTGTTTATAAATCTAATATGTCAAATAGTTTAACAGCCGAACCAGCAGGCTTTATTTTTTCCCGTCAATTTTATAATGATCATAAAGTTCGGTTTTTGCTGTATATAATTTTCGAGATATGCTTTGCCTTTGTTTATGTATTCATTTTAATTTCTTGTGGAATTAGCAATGTTTTATTATCGGCATCAATTGCTTTATTAATTGGTTTGATTCATGGAGCAGTTGCCATAGTTATTCTAAAATTCATAAGATTAAAATTCCCCATTGCGGCAACCTTTATTGGACATTTAGCATATGGATTGATAATTGGTTTAATAATTGGCTGGATAATCCTTTAATTTTGAGCTCTTAAGGAAAAAGTTCCAAATTTAATATTGATTAAATTCCTCTTAAAAACACCTAGCCAGTAGTAGCTATTTTTTTTATAAATTTTTTCAAGGAGAAAAAAAGACTGGGATAGGAAAAATTTCACTAATCGTTTTTTAAAAAGAACAATAGAAAGGAATATGGGTGATATTTTTCTTCTCAATAAGATTAAATTCGTTTGATTTAAAGAAATCCAACGTTTCCCCAAACTGACATTCAATTAATATTAGTATTATCATTAGAAAAATTTGATTTATAGCACTCATAATTTTTTTTATCCTGATATAGGAAAATATCTACTAAATATTTAGCCCATCTTTGATTATTGACATCAATTTATCTAAATCAGGTCGAAGATATAAAGAATTTACTAAAAGCCAAGTATCATTTGATTTCTTTTCTTCCAAATAATAAAGATTTTCTAGTTTAATATTTAAATGATTTGGGAAAAAGCTATTATTCAGAAATTCTTTTGCTAGTTGAATACTTTTACTTGAAATGTCGATTAAAGTGAAATTGGAAGGACATTTCTTTCTTAATAACCAATAACTAATAATTCCTGAACCACATGGAGCATCTATTATGTCACCATTTAAAATATTTAACTATTTTAGCGCATTGTAAATTTCAAACGACCAAATTTTCCCTGGATAATAACTATAATATATTATTCTTTTTAGATTCTTTAAAAACATAGCTATTAAGGTTCTTGAA
>CAWCVZ010000029.1:0-4865 GCA_963798865.1 uncultured Ignavibacteria bacterium
AAAAAGCTTTATGAGAGGTGGGATGTAGTTGGAGAGGAAGAAAGAAGAGTCTTTCTTAATATAAACATCATACATCCTTTTACAGCTAATTAATGCTGCTAAAGCCATCTATAACTTTTACTATTAAGCTTACATCGCAATTTTTTTGCTCATACCATCAAAAATAAAAACCCCGTGAAATAGGGAAGGCTATACCAATAAATTCTACCCAAAAGTCCTAGTGGACGAAATGTAGCTGTTTGAAATAACTAATTATTATCAAATTTAAATTCCAACCAGCTTCACCAGGTAATTTCATTTCAGCATATAAAAGTAATCTTCTATCTTTTTTATCGGCGAAAAGAACCCTCCAGAAATCCAGAGATTCACCTGCAGAAATATCTACAGTCTCGCTTTTTCTTCCGTGTCGCATACCAACTCCGCCGATCAACTGATCTAAAATTCCTCTCAATTCCCAAAGCCAGTTACCGTAATACCATCCGTTTTTCCCGCTGATTGACCATATTTTATTACAAGTGAATTTTTCAGTGTCTTTAACTTTCATTTTCCGAACAACAAAAATCAGTAAAGCACCGTTGACCGGAACTTCAATATATTGTGAAATTCCTTTTTTCAGATGAGATTACTGGTGTTTTGGGCATCCTTCCAGCTTGACAGGATCTGATTCTGCTTCTTAATTCTTATCGAATGCAAGTTTAATAGATGTATCATAATCTATTAAAGTTATTCCGAGTTTTTCTGCAAGGTCATTGGGCTTACAAATCACTTCAACTTTCATACTGTTCACAAGATTTTTAGCCAGTGTGAAAAAGAAGTAGCAGTTACAAAATATAACCAGTAGGATGATATTTTCGGAGACATGACCGGCACAACAATTATCCGCCTTTTCAAACCCCTTATCTTGGCAAAGCGTAAAAGCATTTCCTTATAACTTAATATATCAGGACCGCCGATGTCATAACTTTTGTTGTATAAATTGAAGCTTCACCGATTAACGCCATTAAGAAATTCAATGACATTCCGGACAGCGATAGGCTGTGATTTTGTTTTCAACCAGCGTGGAGTGATCATTACGGGAAGCTTTTCAACAAGATCCCGAATAATTTCGAAAGAAGCGCTGCCTGACCCTACAATTATTCCCGCTCTTAAAGATGTAAAACTAAATGATGCGGAGGAAAGAATAGATTCAACATTTTTCCTGGATTTCAAATGCTTTGAAAGTTTATCTTCGTTAACAATTCCCCTAAGTAGATAACCTGTTTAGCTTTTGTTTGTTCTATTCTTCTTTAAAATTATTAGCGGAAATTGTTCGAGCTTTTCGAAATCTTCGTCACTGCTGACGACATCGAATGAATCAGATAGTAGGCAGCATCAATATCTTCAGGAATATTAAAAGTGTTTCATTATCAAGGAAATTGACTTCAATAATTCTCACTCTATCTGATGGTATTTGTTTGAGTCATTCTGCTTTTATCACGTACACAGCAAATAACTTCGTGTCCATTATTTATCATTACCGGAAACAATCTCTGAGCGATATATCCTGTAGCGCCTGTTAAAAGAATTTTCATATCTGATTAAGGTACAAAAGTAATTTGTAAGATATGGTGAGAAAGAAACCAGGAGAATTGCCTCAAGTAGGAGTTTAAAAGTTGAAAAGACATTTACCAATAGAGGAAGTGAAAAGCTTTATGAGAGAAGTTAAAGGGGAAGAAAAGCTAATATAATTGCGAAAATATCCTTTCTAATAAATTGAACATTTATTTTTGTCCGCCCAAAATTTAGTGTCATTATATAATTTGGTTTTACTGTAATGGTTAAAAGTAAATGTCATCCTACAAGAACTAGCCAGAGTTTCTTCGTTAATATTTCGAATTTTTCTAACGTGTTTGAAATACGTTAATAAAGCTATAATTAGATAATGTCCATTACAAAGTTGAAGTAAACTTGGATTAGTTTTTTTCAGTGCCTTGATTTTATCTTCAATTATCAATTTATCAGTTAGTTTTGCATTGGGAGATTTGGATAAAACCCTAGAATAATATTGGTCAAAATCTATTTCAAATTTGGCGAATGATATTAAATCTTGAAATCCCACATCGAATCTGTATTCCAAAATTTCTAGGTCATTTAACCATTTTAAATAGCTAATTTTTAGAATTGAAGCTATCATGTTATCTCTTAATTCAAAATGTTTATCCTTTGGTAAATCTGTAAACTCAAAAACCACTGCATTGAATACTTCATCCTCTGAAATTATTGTCATTTCTATCATGTAAATCTGTTAGAAAAATATTTTTGTTCACATATTCATCTTTCTTCAAATGAACAAAATCTGCATCTCTAATTCCAATTATAAAAGGATATATGTTTACTAATACCCCAATGCATTCTTCAAGCTTGAATTTGCCGCCCGGAATCCTTTCAACTTTGCAGGTATTAGGATTAAATAATTTTCTAAAAAGCCTTATATCTCCATAACCTTCCAAAAGGACAAATACGATTCCACTACTTTTAGGATGGGAAATATCAAGTCGTAATTCATTTAATTTTTCTTGGTAAGATATATCTTGTTTTTTCATCAGAATCAACTTTTTCTAGATTATAAACTAAATCCCATCTATCATTGATAATAGAAGGAGAGTGTGTGGCAATTAATACCTGAATATTTTGAATCTCAATAATTTTTAATAGATCATTTAAAAGTTTTTCTGCCAAGTAACGTGTAATGAAATTTCAGGTTCATCTATTAAAACAAGGATATTTTGTTTCGCATTAAATATCAATTCATAAAGTAAAACGACTTCCATGTTGTTCACCAGAAGAAAGTTGATTTAATTCTAATTCCTTTCCTTTGCTAGTTCGAAAATAAAATCCTTTTTCTCTATCAATTTGTATAGTCTTAAATGTAAATCTTCTTTCATTAAGAATACCCTTAAATAGTTCAAGTTTCTCAAGAAGATTATCGAACACACTTAGTTTTTTTTCTAAATCATTTAGATAAACTAATAGAGCTTTAGAATCATCTTTACTATAGCCCAAAAACTGTTGCTTACTCTCATATAATCCATTGTTTGCCAATTTTTCTTGTTTTTCTTTTAGTTTATCGAAACGAACATTATAGTCTTCTTCTGTCAATTTATTCTTCTCTTTCACTAGACGATCAGGATAACTACTATCAAGTTGCTGAGATGTTCTGAAAGACTGTTGCAGATTCTGCGATATTATTTGCCTTAATTCTTTCGCGTAGGTCTGAATGGTTTCAATCATGACCGTTTGATCTTTTTCCTCACGATAATTTCGTTCATTGTTTTGAACTTTTTTAAATAACCTTTGTTCTCGTATTAAATGAACCTTTATAGAATCAAGAATTTCATTTGTTTTCTTTGATTTAATCCTTAGCAAATTTTTACTTATTTCCTCGGGTAATTGATCAGCGTATTCGTTGATAAGATCATCTATAGTTAAAATTTTTTCTGTGCGATGGTCTATCCATCTTGAAGCATCCAATCTTCTGATTGGTAAGTATCTTTGAATTGTTCTTTCAATATCCGTTTCTAGCTTATCGGAATAATCAAAAGTATCTATTTCTTTATTGTTTTGAACAAATAAAAATTTGACATGAGGTTTTTCTCCGTCCATTTTCCTAGAAATTATAATTGAAATATTTCCATCGAGGGAAACTGTTATTTTCTCATACACTAGCTTTTGAAAAAACAAGAATTTCCTATTGAAAAGATTAAAAATAATATTCAATATCATTGTTTTTCCAAAGCCATTTGGGCCTGTTATCATTAAGAGGTTTTCACTGTTTTCTAATGAAATATTGTAGTCAAATATTTCAAAAAGTTTTTCAATTTTTATTGAGTTAATTTTCATTTTAGTATTTTATTGTAATTAAACATAATATTTATCAATAAAAATAATAATAAAATATTGCATTTAACTTAACCTAACAAATATTTGCATTTTTCACCAGTCCCCAGTGTCTTTACTCCCATTTCTTTTTCTTACTTCCTTACGACTATCAATCTGTGCTCGCTCTTCAGGCGAGTGAAGCCTCGACGGGAAAAGTACTCTTTTTATCTGACTTTAGGCAGACTAATTTAACCTCGTCAAATGTTCACTGCTATTAGGATTGTCCCTTTAGGGACAAAATATTTATAGAAACCATAAACAAACAATTATCTATCGTCCCGTAGGGACGACATAGAACTATTCAACATCTAATCAAATAAATATCTTTCATCATATTTAATATCATTTTTCATCAATAGTTCTAAATATTCCTCTTTAAATGTATTCTTTTTATGGTGGCTTTCCTGATTATTAATATAATTAATCACATTGTCTATCTGTGAATGTGAATATGAAAAAACACCATATCCTTCCTGCCATTGGAATTTACCCAATACCCACTTCTTCTCATTAATAAATTTTGAACTTATTGCTTTTACCTCCTGCACTAATTCCGAAATTAACATATTGGATTTAAAATTTACAAAATACATGAGTATGATCTGGCATACAATTTATTGCGAGTAACTTATGATTTCTATTACTGACAATGCCGGTTATGTATTTTTGCAATTCCTCTTTCCATTCAGGTTGAATGAGAGAGATTCTGTTCTGCACAGCAAAAACAAGATGGAGATAGATTTGCGTAAATGTATTAGCCATAGCATTACTCTATATTCGTCCCTACGGGACTTGGTGTTATCTTGGGAAATCTTTTTTCTATAAATACACAGTCCCTGAACGGGACTTCAATCTGCAATATAAAAATTCTTTCTCTGACGTATCCCAAAATCATTCTTCCATTTCTTTTTCTTACTTCCTTCATAGCTATCAATCTGCAAAAGCAC
>CAWCVZ010000030.1:0-12383 GCA_963798865.1 uncultured Ignavibacteria bacterium
TTTGCTCTTGCTAAAGGCGGTTCCATATTTCTGGACGAAGTCGAAAGTCTACCCCTCCCGCTACAAGTGAAACTTTTAAGAGTTCTGCAGGAACGTGAATTTGAACCTCTGGGAGCAACGTCTCCAATTAAAGCTGATGTTCGAATAATTGCTGCCGCAAAAGAAAACCTCAGTAAATTAGTAAAAAAGAAAGCTTTTAGAGATGATTTATTTTATAGGCTAAACGTCGTTAAAATATATCTCCCCGCTCTTGTGAAAAGAAGAGAAGATATTCCTTTATTGGTAAATTATTTTATTGAACGATTCAATAAACGAATGGGGAAATCTATCGAAAATGTCTCTCCCGATGTCCTTGAATTGCTTATGCAATATGATTATCCCGGTAATGTACGCGAACTTGAAAATATTATCGAACACTGCTGCGTTATGTGCCAGGGAATAGATATTATGTTAAAGCACCTCCCCCCCGAATTACAAGGTGATAATAAAGAGTTCTCCCAACAGAAATACGAAAGTTTACTCCCCCCGTTTCAGGATGCTGAAAGAAATTTGATTATTAATGTATTGGAAAATAATAAAGGGAGTAAAATTAAAGCCGCTCAAGAACTTAAATTACATCGCGCTACTCTCTATAGGAAAATGAAGAAATATGATCTGTTGTAAAACTCCTATGTAGCAATTATGCAACATTAACTTATTTAGATTACAAAGTTGCAACATTGACTAATTCTAACCTAAATATTCTAATCTAATATTCGTTATAATTTATATAAAGAATGCTTATTAAATTGTAATCTAAATTGTGCCAAATGAATTAATTCCATACACATTCCGTGTAACACGCTATCTATATCCTATATGAAACCGTTTTGAAACCGTTTTAAAACCGATTTAAAACCGTTTTGATTCCGTATATAATATTGGTATATTAGTTCATAAATCTTTATTCACACTTTACAAAGGTTATCAAAATGGCTCTTGTTACACCCGGCTTACTCGGTTCTTTATCTGGTAGATTAGGAGATTACGTCCTTAGAGAAATGAATGGAAAAACCTTTATTTCACCAAGACCTAAAAAATATAAAACCAAGGAATCCAAAAACCCTAATGCCACAACTTCTGTTTTCGGTAGACTTTCAAAATTTGCTGCTTATATCAATGCCTTTCCCGAAATTAAAACTATTTGGAAGAATTCTGCCCCCAAAAACAAACGCGGTTATAATTATATCATAAGCACTAATGGTATATCTTTACACAAAGGTCTATTCAATATCGAAAACATTATCGTTCCCGGAGGATTACCAGTAAATATATCAAAGTTTGACTCTGATTTGGAGAATCTATCTATCTCTTTTTCAATACCCGGAACGAATACATTACCCACGAATGTTAAAGAATTAAAATCCTTTGCTATCTTTTGTTTCCAGAAACCTAATGAAGAAAATTCAGAGTTAATCAGACTTTCACATGCCATTCCTCAATATCTCAATTTTAATCCGAAAGAAGAATATAATCTAACTCAACCTTTATCAAAAGAAATCAAAGATCTTACTAAAATGTATAATTCATGCACAATCTACTTTACATCAGTATTAACCGGTTCCAGTAATAAAATAATTAATTGGACTACCTCCAAAGCAATTAACACTCTGACTTCTGACTTTGACTTCTGATTTCAGACTTCTGCCCCCTGATACAGCAATCTGCCATCCCATGTGCCAACCTCCAACCTCCCACCTCCAACCCCCAACCTCTCTCCGCCTCAAAATGAGAATCCATTTCCCTTAAAAAATATCAATTTGAAGGTAATTTAATATTTACCGCTAACATTCGATAATGAAATTGAATAGAAACGTTTTTTTATGTTAGAAATTTTATTAAATGGATATTTCTTCTAATATTGTTTATAAATCAGATAATGATCTTAATCAAGGACTTGATTCGGCAGTCCAAAAATATTTTGACATCAGCAGACATTATCTGAATTTTGATCCCCTTTCATTGAGAGATTTCCAGACATTCTTAAAAGCCTGTAATAAATTCTTCCATTATAAATTTCCGGAAAATATAAATGAATATTTCTTTCGTCTGGAAGAAGCTCCATTAATATGGATTTGCGATTCTCCGTTAAATAAATATATAAAAGATTTTTACGGTCATAATTTTCCGATTCTGAACGGTGTTGATCAGTATAAGGGTGTAAGAGAAATTTATAATAAATGGCTTACCAATAAATACGACGAACAAAAGAAATATTTTGCTACTTCAATTATTGATTTTGTAGAGAATTATAATTCAAGAAGCAACTTCCTAAGCAATATACTCGCAGGGATAGTTTTACTTTATGATAAAGATATTTTTAATCCGCAAAGATCAATTGAACTATTTGACAAATCAAAAGAAATTATAGGTAAAATAAAATTAACCGAAAATGCCAAAGAGGAGCTTCGTTATTTGGTTACTCTCTTTTCCGGATATTCATATATTATACAAAAGGAGAATGAATTTGCAAGGGATACTTTTGAAGATGCACTGAGACTAAAGTCTTCGGGAATATCAGCAAAATTTAATTTAGCTCTTGCAGATGTGCGGCACCAGAATTTTGATAGAATCGAAGAGCATATTAAAGAAATCTACAGTTATGATTACGAACGAATAAATTTTGCAATAGAAAACTTAAGCTTCAACTTATATGCTTATTTTATTGAAAATGCTGTTTTTAATAACCTTTTCTATTATCCCGAATTTTCTTACCTCAATGAAAAAATTGAAGGTTTCCTTTCCTTAATCCGGGTATCGAATGAACCCATTATTAAAATTCTAACCAATAAATTTGAACTTTTCAATGTTGCAGTTGACAAGGAAACACTGGCGGAAGAAACACGCAAAATTATCTTCTTTATTGAAAAAGCTATTAAAAAATACGGCGATTCGGATAATATCTATTTTATTAATACTGCAGAAAAGCTTAAAAGTTTATTTATAAAGACCATCAGGAAAATTATTGAAAATGCAAAGAATAAATATTATGGTGAAATTGATGAAATAGTTTCTCCAATAAATATAGAGATATCGAGCAAAACTGCCTTTATTGAAGAATTAACACAGGAACTGGACAAACAAAAATTTGAACTTAAAAATAAGCTGGATGCAGGGATTAAAGCTATAGAAAAGAAAACTGCGGATGATATCAGGGATCTGGAAGTAGGAATTGAAAATCTGCCTCTAAAGCCTAAGTTAAATCCTCAAATAGCCTTTAAACATGCTATGACTTATAATATAATTCTTTCATTTATAGTATTTTTAATGGGAGGATGCGCCGGTTATTCTAATAATTTTGTTCACGATGTTTCCGAATTAAAGAATTTAATATCGATTTCATTAGTTACCGGAATTAAATGGGGAGTAATCACATTTTTAGTAGGAATTATTGTTTCCGCTTTTTCCGCCGGATTTACAATACTGGAAAGATCCAACCGCCGTCAGCAGCTTCTGCATAATATCAGCCGTTTAAAAAATGATAAAGAATACAAAATGAACCATTTCAAAAAAGATATAGCTCAAAAAGAAGCTACCTTGATAAAAAACTTCAATACCCCAATAGATGAAAACAAGGACAGAATTAATACTTTGAAAAAGCAACTGGAAGCAAAAGTCTCTGAAATGAAAGAACAAGCAGACAAATTAATTTCAGAAGAAATTAAACCTTATACATTTCTTTTGGATGAAGAAAACCCCAACAAATAATAATAATATATTCCAAATAACAAACCCAAATTTCAAATAATTTCAATATTCAATACAATCAAATAAATTAAATATTTGATCATTGATTTCTTTAATGTTATTTAAGTTCAGCTAAAAAACGGATTGAACATCACGCAATTCTATTAAGAAAATGCTATGGCCAATATTAGCCAACTATATATTTTTTATCAGTAATTTATTCAAATATTCCAAAAATCAAAATAAAAACGACTGGAATGATTTTAGAATAAAGATGTAAATAAATTTTGAATTTTCAGGATATTCATGTTTAAAGATCAGCAAAAGATTATAAACAATAGCGTTAGTGTTAATGATATTTTATCATTTAAAGCCGAATCTTCAAGCAGGCAAAGAGTCGAAGAAAAAATATACATAACAGCCGTCTCTTCCTCTTTTAGGCGAATTTATTGATTATTTGCGGGATATCTGGGAAAGCGAGAAATACTGGAGTAAATTAACTCCAATTATAGATGATGAAAAAACAGAGAGTCCTATGGTTTATCCTTCTTTAATGATGGGAAATAATGAACTGAAGGAAGTACTGAAGATAAAAAAAACAACATGAATGTCGAAAATATAAAAACTATAAAAGACAATTCAATGAGTGATCATTATGAACAATTTATTATACCCAGTTTAAGTGTTGAAAATCTCGATCGCTATTATATTAGAAAGAGTATTATAAATGCAATCAACGGAATGATCCCGCATCTCGACGGAATAATGTTGGATATCGGCTGTGGCGAAATGCCTTACCGAGAATATATTATCTCGAACAGCAAGGTTACGAAATACATTGGTATTGATATTGAAAATCCGCTTTATCAACAAAACATAAAACCCAATATATTTTGGAATGGTAAAAAAATACCTTTAGCTGATAACAGCATTGATTGTGTTATGGCTACAGAGTTTTTTGAGCATGTGCCATATCCGGAAGATATAATGAATGAAATTAGAAGAATACTAAAGCCTACAGGCATTTTATTCTTTACTGTTCCATTTATTTGGTCATTGCACAGCATTCCTAATGATGAATATAGGTACACACCCTTTGCATTAGAAAGGATGTTAAAAAAGACAGGATTTATAGACATAGATTTAAAACCACTAGGTGGATGGGATGCTAGTTTAGCCCAAGTAATAGGATTATGGGTCAGAAGAAAGCCGATGACTGAAATAGAACGAAACACACTTTCTGAAAAATTTTTCCCGTTGTATAAAAATTTAATTGAAGCTGATCAAATCCCCGAAAAATTTACAGAAGGGCAGTTGATTACCGGTTTAATGGGAACCGCAGTTAAACCGGAAGTTAATAGCATAAATTTTAATCCCTCTTTTTCGACAAATGATAATATTTCCCTTGCAATTTTCACCCCCAACTTTGGAACGCTTTCTGAGACATTTATCAAAAAGCAAATCGATTTTTTGCTCCCTGGCAGAACAGTTGTTGTTACAGGGAATATCCTTGATAGAAACTGGTCGAATGTTCCGGTTCTTCAAATACCTTATTCCGAAGGTCCTTCCAAATACACTCCTGAGATTGAAAAAAAGGTCGAATTATTTTTAAGTCAGCATAGAGTCACACATATTTTAGTTGAATACGGCTGTTATGGCACTGATATAATCGAGCTAAACAGCAGGAAATTGAAACTGCCAATCTTTGTACACTTTCATGGCGGCGATGCTACATTAATGTTAAGAAGAAAAGAAATGGTGGAACTTTATAAATGGATGGGAGAACAAGTTACAGGTGTTGTTGCCGTTGCAAAGCCTATGGCTGAGAGGCTTATAAATATAGGAATGCCGGCTGAGAAAATAATTATAAATCATTACGGAGTCGATATCCCGGAACAAGTTGAAGCGCAACCTGAGAAATCACCTTGCCATTTTGTTTTTGTTGGAAGGCTTACTCCTAAAAAAGCCCCAGATATAACTTTAAAAGCATTTGCAAAAGCTTATAGCCGGATTAAAAGTATTCACCTAGATATTGTAGGCGATCATTTTTTACCTAACCAATCTACATCAATAAGAGCACAACTTGAAGATTACGTTGCGAAAAATAGTTTGAAGGATGCCGTGACCTTTCACGGTTCCAGACCAAATGAGTTTGTAAAGAAAATACTCACAAAGTCATCGGTTTATGTTCAACATTCCATTACAGTTCCTGAAACCGGAGATGCAGAGGGTCTGCCGAACTCAATTCTTGAGGCCTCGGCAGCTGGATTACCCGTTATATCTACCTTTCACGAGGGAATTCCAGAGGAAGTAGAAAACTTTAGGACCGGTTTACTTGTAAACGAATTCGACATAGATACTATGGCGGAGTACATGGTTAAACTTGCAAGTGACCCACTTCTAAGAAAAAAAATGGGATTAGATGGAAGAAAAAAAATACAAAGAGAATTTTCAAAGGAAAGATCAATAGAAGGCCTTAGAAAAATTATTTTTTTACAGCAGGAATGCAACATAAGACAAAAAATAGATCAGGTACGGAATTTTATTTCTAAAGGAAAGCCGGAAGAAGCAAAAAAATTATGTTACGAGATGTTAAATGAAGACACTATGTCTGTTGAGGCTTATTTTCAGCTTGGAGAAATAAATTATATCTCAAAAAATTACGAGCAAGCTTTGAAGAATTATAACTCCGCTTTTGAAATATCATCAGAAAGAATAGATGCTGCCGTTAAAATAGTTCTTTCTAATCTCTTGTTGAATGGTATGGAGGGTGCTATTCGCTTTTTGAAAAAAGTGATAATTGCTAATCCGTACGACCCAAATCTTCAACTGCTATGTAATAAATTGAAAATTGAATTGCAATGGGAAGACATTAAAAACTTTTCTTCGATAAAACTTTACGCCGGAGATATTCCGGAAAAAGAGGAGTATAAAAATCTAATAGGCCTTTCAATAGATAAAAAAGACTATAGGCATATTAACCATGACGTTATAAAACCATTTCCTCTGGCTGATGAGTCTGTTGATAGTTTTCAGGCCGAAGACGTTTTTGAACATATTCAGTATGAAAAACTTCCCAGGATTATTGATGAAATTTATAGAGTATTAAAACCAGGCGCCACATTTAGATTATCCATTCCAGATTACACATGTGACATCTTAAGCGAAAGAAGCGTAAAAGATAACAACAGCAAGATAATTTTTGATCCTGCCGGTGGCGGTACCATAGAGAATCCTGGGCACCTCTGGTTTCCTGGGATTATTAATGTGAAATCGTTAATATCCAAAACAAAATTTTCCGAAAAAGGAAAAGTTGATTTTCTGCATCATTATAATCCCGACGGAACTTTTGTACTCAAAAATATTGATTACTCAAAAGGATTTATTATAAGGAATCCGGATAAGGATATGAGGGTACAAAATCCAAGGCGACCTATGTCGTTGATTGTTGATCTTATAAAACCTTACAGTGTGAATTCCAGCGAAGTGATATCAATCCTTCCAGAAGTAAACTTAGATAAAGCTTTTCCGAGGTTATCTTTTGTCATGATCGTTCTAAATGGTATGCCGTTTATTGAATTTGCACTTCGGTCAATATATGATTTTGCTCATGAGATAATTATAGTAGAAGGGGCTGAAGAAAAATGCCGATTTGCAGCAAATGAGGATGGCAGTTCCACAGACGGTACAGTCGAATGTATTGAATCTTTGGGAGACCCGGCAAATAAAATAATATTAATTCAGGGGTTGTGGGTAGATAAACTTCAAATGCATAATAAAGCTTTAGAATATATAACTGGCGATTACGTTTGGATTATAGATTCCGATGAAGTGTATAGAAAACAGGATCTTGAAAAAGTTAAAGAGTTGGTTAGAAAGGATCCTTCTATCACACAATTAAATGTTATTCCTGATAATTTTTGGAAAGGATTTAAATATATATTCATTTCTCTCAAATTTTTTGAAGATTCGCACCACTACAGAAGAATATTTAGGTATAAGAAAGGCGCTCAATTTACATCTCACAGACCTCCTACCCTGTATTGGCCAGGAATGGATAAATCCACGGAACAGATAAAATTAATTGATGGTAAGGCAACGAGAGACCTCGGCATAAGGATGTTTCATTATAGTTATATTTTGGATGAACAGGTAAAACAAAAAATCCAGCTCTATAAAAATTACGGCTGGGAAAAAATGTGGAGAATTAATTTCGATGTTTGGTATAATAATTTTTTTCTAAAATGGTCGGAAGATACTAGAGCGGTATTAGAAAAACATTTTCCTGTTTGGACAGGAGATGTGAATTCGTTTACTGAAGTATTTATCGAACAGCAGCCTGAAGTAATTCAAGATTTTATAAATAATTTTAACTCATTACCCGCAAATTTAACATCCAAAACTAAAATACAATCCTATAGAAAAAGAAGACTAAAAATTGCCGGCTCATTTGAATCTGAACATGATTTAACAGAAATTTCTAAAAGTTCCGCTTTTTCGGATAATATTAATGATATATTTAATAAATTCAAACCATCTAAAATAATAGAAACAGGTACCTACCTTGGGGCTGGAACTACCGCAATTATCGCGGAAGCATTACGGAAATTATCGATTAATGATGCAAAATTTTATTCCATTGAAGTAAATCCTGAAAATTATCTAAAAGCTCAAAATAATCTCACCGAAAGGGGTTTAATAGACTATGTGAATTTACTTAATGGAGTTTCGGTTCCACGCACTATGCTGCCTTCAATGGAAGATATTGAAAGCAATACAGTTAATTCTGTTGAGTATGATGATATTTTTGTTGATCATAAAGAAACTGAAAGAACTGAATTATACTTCCGGGAAACTAATTTCCCTGATGTTCGTGATGATTTATTGGGTGAAACTTTAAGTGAATTTAATTTTAAGCCGGATTTTGTTCTTCTGGATAGTGCCGGGTCTATGGGTTTTATTGAATTCCAGTATCTTATTAATAAACTTAAAGGTGATTGCATAATTGCTCTGGACGATATTTACCATATAAAACACCATAGAAGCTTCCGGTTTATGCAGTCTGATCCTAGATTCCGGATTTTAAGTTCATCTAAAGAAAAATTTGGTTTCTGCATTGCTGAATTTTCATATTCGCATGCTCAAGAAAATGAAAGTATCAACTCTCAGATTAATAACAAAGAAATTGTCGGTTGCCCTATCTGCAGTTCCTATGAAAGCAGCATTGTTTATTCTCCGGATATTGTTAAATGCACCCAATGCGGTTTTGTATATCTTAAGGAGCGCCCCTCTCAAAAGTGTATGGAAAATTACTATAAGAATATCTACGCTGTAAATGAGCCTTCCGCTGCAGTAACTGTTGCAGTACCCGGAAATGTAAATTTACTTGATATTAGGAAAGAATATATAGCTGCGCAGCGTAAAGAATTATTTGACGAAGCTGTTTCTTCTTATGCGAAAGAAATCAAGGGAGGTACCATCGTTGATATCGGCTGCGGCTGGGGAGCACTTCTATATAATGCCCGAAAACATGGAATGAATGTTATTGGGTTTGAATTTACTGAACATAATGTAAAATATGCCCGCGAAGTGCTTAAAATAGATATTAGACAGGAGCAGTTTTCTGATTCGGATATCCCTGACAACAGTGTTGATATTATTACTATGTCGCATGTACTTGAACATGTCCCCGATCCCCTTAAGCTTGTAAATAAAATATTCAACGCCTTAAAGCCTGGTGGCGTTTTCTTCTGTGTCGTCCCTAATTTTCAAAGTTTATGTTCGGCTTATCTTGGTGAAAAATGGGAATGGCTGGATCGTAATTGGCATTATTCTTATTTCTCAACCGATTCACTTAATAGCCTTTTTAAAGAAAGCGGATTGTCTGTCCTTAAATGTTCAACAGTTAGTGGCGATTACGGATCTTCAAAACCATTGCAGGTTCTTAATATAAAGTTTCCTGATAAATCTGAAAAAGATTTAAAATCTTTGTTGAATGAATTGAATAAACAGAACTATGGAGAAGAAATAAGGATTGTTGGAAAAAAACCGGATGCTGAATTTAATATTTCCGGTTTGGAAAATGATAAAAATATTTTATGGATAAGAACGGACGCAATAGGTGATGCTGTCCATGTCTTCTTCTATGTTGGAACCGCTAAAACAATATTTTAAAAGTTACAAGTTTACAGTAGTTTGCCGCGATATCACTAGTGAAATTTATGAATCGTCGCCTTATGTAGATAATATAATCTCTGTAGATATAAAAAAGTTTTATAGCGATAAAAATTATCTAAATGATCTTCTTTCGAAACTTCAATCAGTCAGTGCCGAGTATGCATTCAATTCTATATTTTCGCGCGATTTTATATCGGATTATCTGGCTGAAAACTGCAATGCTAAATATAAGATCGCTCATGAAGGAGACTTATCAAACATTTCAAAAGAATTAAAAAACAAATTCGACAAGAATTATTCAAAGCTAATCCCGGTTAATCCGTCTTCGATATTGGAACTTGATAGACACCGGGATTTCCTAGCAGGCATCGGTATAAATGTTCAATTACCTAAACCAATTATCTGGCTTGGGGAGAAGGATTATCAATATGCCGAAAAACTTTTCTCTGATAATAATCTAGCAAGTGAAAAAACAATCGCTTTATTTGCAGGTGCGCAGCACAATGTTAGGATATATCCGGATTATGGTAAAGCCATAAATGATTATTGCCGCAAGAATAATATCTCTGTAATTGTTCTCGGTTCATCCTCAGATCATCAAATCAATTCTGAAAATATCAAAGATTTAACCGTTAAGGTCATTGATCTTACCGGAAAAACTACTGTTCGTCAAAGCGCCGCAGTGATTAATAAGTGTGCTGCAGCAGTAGGCGCCGAAACAGGCCTGGCTCATATATCATGTGCTGTCAATACCCCTAATTTAATCCTTCTCGGTGGCGGACATTTCGGAAGGTTTATGCCTTATTCAAATCTGACTTCTATAATTGCTCTTCCGCTTGAATGTTTCGGATGTAATTGGCAGTGTAAGTTCGGAACCACTACATGCATTAAAGATGTTGATTCGCAAGTAGTTCAAAAAGCATTTGAAGAAATGATGAATTTCAAACATGATAAGATCTATGTTTATCTGCAGTCAGAATATAAATATGATTTTTTAACTACATTTCCCAAAATAGCTCCTGTTAATAGATCACTCAAAGGGAATTATAAAGTTATAATAATCCAGGAAGATTTACCAGATGTTCCATATGACTTTAAAAAAACGATATCACAAATTAAAGACAATAAGACATTTGAAGCAGTAGTTAATCTAAATGAGATTTTTAATCGGAATGAATCTAATATTGAAGTTTATAAAGAATTTGAAAATAAATTAGAGAATTATCGAACTGAAGTAAATAAATTTTTGGATTCTGTTTCCAATAATTTTTGCAAAAATCCTTTTTACAATTATTTAAGGGGATTAATATTTGAATATGAATCAAAAACCATGGATAGCTATACCCACTTCCTTAAAGCAGTCAAGTACGGAAATAATTTAAGATCATTGTATAAATTAGCTCAATTAACTGATAGAAATGCAATTATACCTTATCCTATATTCTTTTACTTTGAATTGTTAAAAAAAGGTGTTGAAAAGGATGAAGTTCGAAACAAAGTTAACATTTGGAAAGATCTATTAAGTATTAAAAATTCTTATCTGTTAAAGCAAATTAAACAGATTCAGGAGCCCCCGCAGTTAACAAAAAACACCATTATATTAAAAGGGGAGGCACCAATTATTTCCTTTATTGTTCCATCCAAAAATCGTTATGAAGGTTTATCATTATTTTTATCATCCCTTAAAGCAGCTTGTTTCGGAATAAGCTATGAAATTTTACTTTATGTCGGAAATGAAATTAGTGAGCGATATTCAGAAATAATTAATGAATATAATGTTAAGAAAGTTTATTTAGATAAAGAAATTTTTAAGGCAGAAAGACCTTTCTCATGGACACACCTAATGAATCATGGTTTTATGCATGCTGCAGGCAAATGGATTATGTATGCATCCGACGATATAGTATTACACCCTTAGCTTGCACCTTTGCACTGCATATGTACAAAGATGCATATACTGGAGGAATTTCTTTTTTACATAGGAATACTATTCAGGATTATGAAGGTTTCTTTAAAGGATACTGGTTACGATGTATATGGAGGGCGTCCGTTTATAAATTTCGGTTTAATAAGCAAAGATGCTTTTAAGGATGTAAAAGGATTTGATGAAACTTTAACGTTTTATGCGGGTGATACCGATCTCTGTTGGCAGATAATTAAAAAAGGATATAATATAGTTCCCTCACATTATTCTCTTGTGGAACATATAAACATTGAGGATGCAACAAAGATTTCAAATTCCGGGAAAAACTACCGGATTGATACTTATACATTCTATAAAAAATGGTTTGATTATATCGTTAAATCAAAGGGTAGGATGATCACAAAAGAACGGTATTTTTTACTTGATCCACAAATAATTAAGAAACACATTGTAAAAATATCATTGCAATATTGTATCCCGGTTGAATATATAATATCAGTGGATAAAGAATATAAAAAGTACATAAATTCATCAAAAACATTTGAGAAAAAACAAA
>CAWCVZ010000031.1:0-6298 GCA_963798865.1 uncultured Ignavibacteria bacterium
CAAATTCATCTTTTAACTTATATCCATTGTATTTAAAAGGATTATGTGAGGCAGTAATCATTACGCCAAATGGAAGGTTTTTATCCCGTGATATTAATGATACTGTGGGTGTGGAAACAAATGAATCAGTTAGATAAACTTTTATACCCTCATTACCAAATACTTCAGCTGCTGCGATTGCAAATTGTTTGCCGAGAAACCTGGTATCATATCCGATTATGATACCATTTGATAATTTTGGGTGATTCTTAAACACCCTTGCAACAGCTAATGATACCCTGGCTACGTTTTCGAATGTATATTTTTCCCCGATAACTGCACGCCATCCATCCGTACCAAATTTTACAGCTTCTGTTTTACCCATTAAACGCTTTAATTGTTAACCTTGTGTTCATGTACCCAGCCGCGAACATATTCAATTGTTTCGAATGTCGGGGTACCTGGTGTAAATAGATTTCCTACACCCATTTTTTTAAGCTCTTCTATATCTTGATCCGGGATAATCCCTCCGCCAAAAAGAAGTACATCCTTCATTCCCTTTTCGTCCATAAGTTTTTTAACTTTAGGAAAAATAGTCATATGAGCCCCGCTTAAAATGCTTATTCCAATAGCGTCTGCATCTTCCTGCAGTGCTGCCTCAACTATGGTCTCCGGGGTCTGCCTCAAACCGGTATATATTACTTCCATCCCTGCATCCCTGAAAGCTGCCGCAATAACTTTTGCACCCCTGTCATGGCCATCGAGACCTACTTTCCCTATTATTACTCTTATTTTATGTTGTTTTTCCTCAGACATAGATTATCTAAACTTTTGAATAGTGAAGTTATTATTATAATAAAATTTCTTCAAGTGATTAAATATTCCTTATTTAAGCTTCATTTGGCACACTGAGCTCCTCCAGATCCCTGTGAGTAACTCGCTGATAAATCAAAACTGCAAAAATTCCCACAACTACGGCAAACCAGAGAGTGGCGACTCTTATAATTATCGTCGATGCAACCGAAATATTCTTTGGAATTTTGAGAATTTGAAGCAATCCTGTCAAAAATGCTTCTGTTACCCCCAAACCACCCGGAAGCATTGCAATTGCCCCAATAAGAGTGGAAAACCCATATATGAAGGTTGCCGTTAGTATGCTTACATCGATATTTGTTGATGATGAGAATACATTTAGAACGACGTAAAATCCAAGGCATTCAAAAAACCAGGAAATTACACTAATTGCCAATGCAATGATAAGCGGTTTAATCCTAACCAGGCGGTAAATACTATCATATGCTATATGAAACTTCTCAATGTGTTTTGATAGAAATTTTATTTTCTCGAGAAGAGATATTATATAAAGGCACGCTTTCTTCCAGCTTATTAACAAGGTTAAGCTTATGAATACCAATCCTATGATCAAAATAAAGCTTTGACCGTAATCGAAGACAAAAGCGCCTACAATACAAAGAAATACTATTGAAATAAAATCGGTTAATCTTTCCGCTACTACAATGGGAGCCGATTTAGAAACAGGTGTGCCGTTTTCCTCTTTAAGCAGATAACATTTTAGCACCTCGCCCATTTTTCCGGGGGTAACGCTCATAACAAATGCGGATAAGAAAATAAGGAAGCTCCTTTTTACGGTAAGCTCAATGCCCAGTATCCGGCGGTAATAATCCCATTTTGAGAATCTGAAGATGTAATTGAGGAATGCTAATGCCAGTATAAGCGGGAAGTAAAACCAGTTGAATTCACCGAACGCATCCAGCAGCTTATCAAAATCCGCGTAAATACTAAAGGCGAGAAAAATTACTGCACCTGCTACGGCTGAAAAGAGTATTTTCTTTTTATATTTGGAAAACAAATCAGCTATTAAGCTTTCTTAAAAAAAATCTCAACCGTAATAAATTGTCTATAAAATCTCCATTAAATTAAGGTACAGTTTTTTAAGAGGAAGACCGACTACATTATAGTAATCTCCGTTTATTTTATCTATGAATAAACACCCAAAATCGTCCTGTATTCCATATGCCCCGGCCTTGTCCATTGGAGGGAAATTCTTCACATAATATGCTATTTCTTCATTACTTAGGTCACGGAAATATACTGAAGTACGCTCATAATCAAATTTTTCTTTACCTGTCTTCGTATCAATAATGTTAAATCCTGTATAAACATAATGCATTTTTCCGCTGAGCTTCTTCAGGAAGTCTCTAGCCTGTTTTGGACTTTTTGGCTTTCCAATCATTTCTTTATCTAAAACCACAACAGTATCCGCACCAATAACTACTTTATTCCGGAAGTCAAGAGCAACTTTTCTTGATTTATGAAGCGAATTATATTTTATTACATCGAGCGGCTTATAACTGCTCCCCTCTTTCTCGATAATATTGCTATCGATCGAAACGAAATTCAGACCCAGCTGATTTAAAAGGGCAACACGGCGTGCAGATTTGGAAGCAAGTACGTATTGTCTTTTGAAAATTTTAGATATATTCCCTGCCATTTATTTTTTCAATAGCTCCTTAACTTTTTGGATAACATCCTTTCTATCAACGAGTGTTCTCTCCCCGGAGCGTCTTTCCTTGATTTCAATTTTACCATCCTTCAGATTTTTTTCACCGACTATAACATGAACAGGCAGGCCTACCAGGTCGGCATCCGCAAATTTAAACCCCGGACGGACTTCCATACGGTCATCAAACAATACATCCAACCCATTAGATTGCAGCTCTTTGTAAAGCTCTTCGCAGGCATTCACAATCTCTTCCTTATTAGTATTCACACAAATAAGTGAAACGTCAAATGGAGCAAGTTCACCTTCCCATATAATTCCGTTCTCATCATAGTTTTGTTCGATATAGGCGGCGGCTATACGCTCGACTCCGATTCCGTAGCTTCCCATAATTATCACATTTTCCTTTCCGGTGTCATCCAGGTATTTAGCACCCATCGCTTCAGCATATTTTGTACCAAGCTTAAAAATATGTCCGACTTCAATTGCTTTTACCAGCCTTAAGTTACCTTTCCCGTCAATAGAGCCTTCACCTTCTTTAATAACGCGGATGTCCTTATACTCAATTCCCGGTACATCACGCTTAAGGTCGATGTTCTTTATGTGGTAATCATTCTCATTTGCTCCGCTGACTAGTTCATCTGCATCCTGCAGTCTAAGATCCGCTACTATTTTGACGTCATTATTTTTGAATCCAATCGGTCCGATAGAACCCGCTTCAGCCCCGGATATCGCCAATAATTCCTCCGGATGTGCAGGTCTGATCCCGGCACCAAATAACGTCTCGAGCTTAGCCTCATTTACCTCATCATCGCCTCTGACAAGAACCAACAGATATTCATCCTTATCATCACTTGATATAACAAATACCCTGGATTTTGCCAGCCTTGATTTATCCGTAATTTTTAAAAACTCAGCCAGCTCGTCTATGGACTTAATATTAGGAGTATGAAATTTCTCGTAAGCCAGGTCTGTCTCTTTTCTTTCGGTCTTGTCTGCAATGGAAACAGCCACCTCAACATTTGCGGCGTAACTGCCGTCGTCATTTACCGCGACGTAATCTTCGCCCGCCTCTGCCTCGACCATGAACTCTACCGACTCGCTTCCGCCCATAGCACCGCTGTGAGCTTTAACAGTAAAGAATTTTAATCCCGCCCGGGTAAAAATATTTTTATAAGCCTGTTCCTGTTTATCATATGATTCATCCAGCCCTTCCCATGTAGCATCGAACGAATATGCATCTTTCATTGTGAACTGTCTGCCGCGGAGCAGACCGGCACGCGGACGCTCTTCGTTTCGGAATTTGTTTTGTATCTGGTACCACATCTGCGGAAGGTCTTTATACGATATCAGATTCGGCTTAGCTATTGATGTAAATATCTCCTCGTGTGTCGGGCAAAGTACCAGATCACGGTTTTTAATGCGGAAAATCAGATCACCATACTCATCGAGGCGTCCGCTCTGAGCCCAGAGTTCATTCGGCGCAAGCGCGGGAAGGTAGAATTCGTTCCCACCAATGGCGTTCATTTCCTCGCGGAGTATTTTTTCGACTTTATTGAATACTATCTTTCCGAGAGGCAGATATGAATATACACCTGCAGTTACCTGGCGAATCATACCGGCACGAAGCATCAGCTTATGGGAAGCCACAACCGCTTCGGTCGGGTCTTCCTTTATTGTTGGTAAGAAAAATTGTGATAATCTCATTAAACTCTCTGGAAAAATTTGAATTTCAATATAAAAATGCAATAAATGTATTACAATACATAATTTAATGCAAGAATGAGGTGTTAATTCCTCTTTAAAATCAGCTTAAAAAACGTTGACTTGATTTTACAACAGTTTATCAAAAAAAGGAAAACCATCAGAAAATTGTGATTGTATTTTCATGTATTTGCTAAACGGTAGTATATTTTGAAATTTTTTTTTCTCCCTCTCTTAAATCAAGAGGAGGTTACTAATTCAAGGAGCATAATATAGTATCATTAAAAAGTAAAGTCAAACGCAAAAAGGTTAGATGCGTATCTATACCATTTTCCATATAAAAGATTGATTTAACAATGTAAATTTTTGCAGAAATTCCATAAAAAATTGTAGAATATTGACTTTGAAATTTATTTTAGGGATATTATAAAATAAAACATTATTAAAACTTAACCTACTGCCATCGAAGGTTTTTGTTTTAATCTAACATCCACAAGCGGCCCCGAACGGAGGTGATATATTTGAAAAAAATTTTACTAATAATAATTTTATTAGCCGCATCCAATCTATATTCCCAGGACACAGTTAATGCAAAATTCTTTCCAATGCATGTGGGAAATTATTATGTGTATAAAACATATGACTGGATGTACACAACATACTGGACCGAGACAATTAACCGTGATACAATAATTAACGGTCACAGGTATTTTAATTTTTACAGAAACCAAAACCAGCAGCGATTATTAAGATATGATACTGCCTCTAGCAATTTACTTCAGTATAAACCTGGTCAGGGGTGTTCAATCTACCCAAATGATGAAATACTTGACAGCCTGGGATCAGCGGTTGGTAACACATTACACGATTGTGGAATCTTTGATTTTAAAACCTGCTCATCAAGGACGGATAGTCTTTTGACATTCGCTTACGACGGAATAATCTATGGACAAGGGACCTATAGAAAAGGAGTTGGTTACATTTACAGCTGCAGCGGAGAACCACCGCCTTGTGAAGGTTTTACGGATTTACTTGGTGCCGTCATAAATGGAGTTCTCTGGGGTGACACAACTTTAACTACTATTCATCAATCCGGTAATTTCACTCCGGAGTCATATAAACTTTACCAGAATTTCCCGAACCCGTTTAATCCATCTACTTCAATTAAATTTGACATCCCAAAAAGCGGGAATGTAAATGTCTCAATTTACGACCTAACAGGGAAACTAATTGAAACACTTGATCAATGAAAATCTCTCCCCCGGCACTTATGAAACTCAATGGAACGCTGATGGTTATGCCAGCGGTGTGTATTTTTACTCTCTTGAGGCGGAGGGTTTTAAGCAAACAAGTAAAATGCTTTTAATAAGGTAAGAAAATGAACAAAATAATACTTACGATAATAATTGTTTTATGTTTTTCGAATGCATACAGCACAGAGGGGTGGACGGGATATCAAACACCTGTAAATGTAAATTTAAAGGATATTTATTTTTTAAACCAGAATACCGGATGGGCTGTGGGTGATAGCGGAAAAATTGTAAAAAGTACAAATGGAGGAATAAGCTGGACGAATCAGAATTCAAACACTGATTACAATTTATTCTCAATTTCATTCATAAATGAGAATACAGGATGGTGCGCTGGGGGATCAAAAGTTCTATTCACTCTAAATTATTATTACTTAATAGGCACAACAAATGGTGGTAATACCTGGGATTCTTTATATTATGGAATTGTAGACCAAAGTTATCTTAATAAAATATATCTAATCAATACAAATTTAGGATTTATGCTCGGTGACGGTGGGAATGGAGGCGGTACAGAAGGTTTTCTATTTAAAAGCACAACATTTGGAAATAGCTGGAGCTCAGTACAGACACAAACCCATGATTACTGGGATATAAAATTTAAAGACAATAATACGGGATGGATATTAACAAAATACGCAGATGATACCGGTCATGATACTGCAACTATTATGAAGACAACAAATGCGGGCGCTACTTGGAACAAAATATATTCCAGAAATGGATTAAATCTTTATTCAATTAATTATCTGGGAAACGATGATATACTGGTTTATGGACAAAG
>CAWCVZ010000032.1:0-18494 GCA_963798865.1 uncultured Ignavibacteria bacterium
GCTTAGTCAGAAAAAAGAGGGGGCAGATATCCCAAACGGGATGAACTCAGTATCTAAAAAAAATTCAAAAAAGTATTTTAATAATTCTGATTTCGGGATTATTATTTCAACTTTAGGTTTTATTTCTTTCATCAATTTTAATTTTCAAGATTTTGAATCTTTCAAAATTTTTATACAAGATAGTTACCCATCCATTTATTTCTTCATAATAAGGTGTATTACGGAAATTAGCAGCGGTGAATTAACTTCATATTATTTTTACATTTTTATTTTGGGAATATTAGTTATTCAAATTATAGTTCCCGCTAAACTAACTCCCCAAATTTTTTCAATAAGTTTTCTTATTGATTTTATATGGTTTTTGTTGTATGCTTTTTTATTTTCCCTATTTATTGGGATTATATAGTGATTTTCTTACAAATTTTTTAAAAGTCATTTAAAGCTTCTAAAAATAGAAATGGTATCTCATTGGCGGTTGCATTTCATAATTGCGGCTGTAATTTTTTAGGAGATTTTCTAGGATGGTTGAATCATTATGTAAGGCATAAAATCCCCTGGTTCTGGCATTTTCATGTTGTTCATTATTCTCAGCGTGAGCTTAAATATGTTTACTGATTACCGGGTACATATTGTTGAATATTTAATTGCGTATTCCATTAGATTTATTCCTTTTTTAAGTCTAGTAAATTATGCATTATTGCCAACATCCTTAGCCTGGATATTATTTAACCGATGGCACAAGGATTTATCATTCCAATATAAAAACTAATTATGGTTTTTTAAGATATATTTTAGTTACGCCCCAGTCTCACCGCATTCATCATTCCATTGAATCTGGCATTAGGATAAAAACTTCGGAGTGTTATTTAGTTTCTGGGATTATATTTTCGGAACACAGTATAAAAAATATGATGTATATCCTGAAACAGGGTTAATGAAGATTTCCCGAACGAAAAGGATACAGTTTAAAAGGATTATTGTAACATTATATAGTCAAATGGTATATCCATTTAAGGCTATTTTAATAATTTAACTTATAATCTCAGGAGAAATCAATTTAAGACTAATAGAAAGAAAAATGTATTAAAGTTGATAACTGATTTTATTAAATGTTAAAAAAATTAGTATGAAAGAAATTCAAATCGGAAATAATCAGAGATAAAATTTCAAAGAGTCAAACCTCACCTCTAAAAGTTTATAAAGAACTAACTACCGGTAATGTTAATTTTTTTCAGTTCATATTTTATGAATTGGTAACTTCTCTCTTGGCCGAATGCCGGGTGGTTTAGGATTCTTTTTACGAAAAAAATTTTCAAAAGTTGTTTAAACGAGTAGGGCGAGGCTTAATTATAGGTAGAAATGTAGTTATTAGGCACCCCAAAAATATTGTAATTGGCGATTTTGTAACAATTGATGATAATTGCGTAATTGATGGAAGGGGTGCAGGTGAAATAGGATTAAATATTGAAGATAATGTTATTATTAATCGTAATTGCATAATTCTTGCCAAGTCAGGATATATAAAATTACGAAAGCGTGCAAGTCTTGGCAGCAACTCAGTTGTAGTTTCAATGTCTGGTGTAGATATTGGTGAAGCAGTGCTTACTGCAGGTAATTGTTATATAAGTGCAGGTTTGTATAAATTTGATGATCTTGAAACTCCGATAATGGATCAAATAGCATATTCTAAAGGACCAATAATTATAGGAAAGAATTCCTGGTTTGGAACTGGGGTTACAATCCTTGATGGCGTTGAAATTGGCGAAGGTGTTGTTATTGGTGCTTCATCAATGGTAAATAAAAATTTGCCATCCTTCACTATTGCAGTTGGCGCTCCGGCTAAAGTTGTAAGGGAACGTGGTAACCAAAGCTAAATAATTTACAATCTTTGAAAAGAATTAATTCTTTGAAAAAAATAAGTAAATATTTTGATGTTTTAGTTAATATAATTTTACTTTGTATAATTATTGGCTTGATTGACTTTGGTGAGGAATTTTAACGCGCTAAAAGATATAAACTATTGGTTTTTTTTATTTGCTTTTTTTGTATTTACTATAGATTTAATAATAATGGCATTTAAGTGGAATCTATTATTAAGAGTTATAGGAATTAAGATTAGTTTTTATGAAGTAATTAAAATTTATTATATGTCAAATTTTGTAGGATTAGTACTGCTGCCACTGTTGGTGCCGATGTAATTAAAAATACACTTAATATTAAAAAAAAATTTTTCTATGTCTGATTGTAATTGCATCAATTTTAGTTGAAAGGCTTTTTGGATTTCTTGCTTTGTTTGTTTACGGGTTATTAGCGGTTTTTCTTATGCTTAAAAAACTGACTGATTTAAAAATTGATATGAGCGGTGTAATTATTATTCTGGCGGTATTATCATTCCTGGGTTTTCTTTTTATGGTCATTTCATTCAATGATAAAGCTTCAGGTATTATTGTTAAACTATTAAAGTCTATTGAAAACAAAAAGTTCTGGAACAAAATCTCACCCAAAATTCAAAAGCTTATTTTTTCATATCAATCTTATAGGAAAAAGAAGACTGTACTTTTAGTATTTTTTATTTTAACTCTTGCAGAAATATTTACGGAGATTTTCATTAAATTTTTTAATAGCTACGGGATTAAGTCTTTCCGTTCCTATTACATATTTTGTTGCATACATTCCAATTATGATGGTTCTTGTAAGAATCCCGATTTCTTTCGGAGGTTTAGGGATCGTTGAAGGCGGAGCTATTTATTTTCTTGGCCTTGTGGGTGTTTCAAAAGCATTGGGATTTAGTTTGGGAATTATTAACGATTTTATTGTAATTATTGGATTAATTCCCGGTGTAATTTTTTGTGCTCTAAACCGTTCTGAAGCAAAAATTAATTCTGAAGAGTTAAAAGAAACAGTATTAGTTAAAGAACACAACTAGCATTTCTGATAATCAAGGTTTTTATGTGTGGTATAACCGGTTACATTAATAATAGTGTTGTTAACAGATCCGATATTCAAAAAATGAATGATTCCATCAGGCATCGTGGACCGGATGATGAGGGAATATTTATTAAGGATAATATCGGTCTCGGTCACAGAAGGTTAGCTATTATTGATCTTGGCAGCGGTCAACAACCAATGTCAAACTCTGATGGAAGTATTTGGATTACATTTAATGGAGAAATATATAACTATAAGGATATCAAAGAACTTAATGGGAAATGTGATTTTAAAACTAATAGCGATACCGAAGTAATAATTCATCTATATGAACAGGAAGGTATTAACTGTTTGAAGCACTTTAGGGGAATGTTTGCATTTGCAATTTATGATTTTAAAAATAAACGTTTGTTTATTGCTAGGGATCATTTGGGACAAAAGCCATTTTATTATTGGCACAGTGATAATAATTTTGCATTCTCATCGGAGATAAAAGGTATTCTTGCATTAAATCCGAACTTAAGGAAATGGACATTAATGCTCTTTATGAGTATCTGACAGTAAGGATAATTACTCCCCCCCGATCAATGTTCATATCAATAAAAAAATTACCACCTGCTCATTATCTGGTTTATCAAAACGGCAAATTGAATATTAAAAGATATTGGAATCTAAAATATGAACCCAAAATGAGAGAAAATTTCAATACTATTACTGAAATGTGGAAGAGCAAATTAAGGAAACTGTTAAATATCATTTAGTTAGTGATGTTCCGGTAGGTGCGTATTTAAGTGGGGGAGTTGATTCAAGCCTAGTGGTTTCCATAATGAGCCAAATGACTGATAAACCTTTAAAAACTTTTTCAGGGGATGTACCGTATAAGAATTATAGTGAAATAGAATATGCAAGAATGATTGCAGAAAAATATAATACAGATAGCTATGAATTAAAATTCATTCCTTCTTTGATAAAAACTCTTCCCGAAATAGTTTGGCATCTTGATGAACCATCAGATTCGCTTTCCGTTGCCATGTATTATATATCAGAATTAGCAAGGAAACAAGTAAAGGTTGTTTTAGGTGGGGAAGGAGGAGATGAATTATTTGGAGGATATGACAGATATTATGGGAATTTTTATGCTTCTTATTATGCTTTAATTCCTCCATCCGTTAGAAAAAATAATTTTGAAAGGCGCTGGAAAAATTACCTGAAGGATTCTGGTATCAGAGTCTGAGTCATAAATTAAAGTGGATACATCAGATTTCTTTTAACAACGGAGGAGAAAGATATTCGAAGAGTCTGAGTTATTTTTATTTTTCAAATGGATATTTTAACAACTTGTTTACAGAAAAATATCAGAAAGATCTGAGTGCTTTTGATCCTGAAGCAAGTATTAAAATTTATTTCGATAGTAAAAATGCTAAAGAGCTAATTGATAAAATGCTTTATTCAGACTGCATGGTAAGAATGCCGGATCATCCGGTTATGATTTTAGATAGAATGACAATGGCTCACGGTTTGGAGTCAAGAGCACCGTTTTTTGATCATAAGCTTGCTGAATTTTGTGCTCAAATTCCTCCTCAATATAAAATTAAAGGCAAAAAGAGAAGGTTAATTGAAATTGAAGTTGCTAAAAAATATTTACCGCCCGATTTAATTTTTCGAAAGAAACAGGGTTTCGCCTCACCTATTACATACCTACTGGAAGATGAATATAAATTACTGTTTAATAAATTCCTGAAAAAATCAAGACTTGTGAGAAGGATACTTGAAAGGTGAGATGATAAAAAATATTCTATCAGAGCATTTAGAGAAAAAAGTGGATCATGGTCAAAGATTATGGTTACTTTGTAATGCAGAAATTTGGTATAGAATGTTCATTGATGGGATTAATAAAGATAAACTACATGAAACTTTATTGAGTTTAACTTCATCAAACAATTAATAAAATCTTAAAAAATTTATTTTAATAAAATAGTTTTATTTATCTATAAAATATTAATTACGCAAAAATGGGGTTATAAATCATATATGGAAAATAATTGAGTACGAATGAACATAATTCATATCTTTCGCTTTTAATCCATCTGAAGGTAAATAATTTTTTAAATTCAAAATTTCATAGGTTGTTTCAAATTGAAGCAATTGGATGCAAACACCTTTTTGTCTTAAGAACGATAAGATTCGGTTTGGTTTTAGGCATACATATTGAATTATTTTTTTAATAAGATTTATAGATAATAATGTGTTTTATTAACGGGGTTAGAAAGTATCTTAATGTCCTGTTAAAGTATTACTAATATTAAATCCCATATATTTCTTTGCTCTTTTAATACACATATAATTGGTAAAATGGTTTTAGGAAATTTTCGAGTTAATTAAATGTAAATAAACTGACACTTAGGAACTGGTATAAAATCAAAGTGATTAAATATATTCGAAAAAAATTGTAAATAATTTATTTAAATAGTAGGGTAGTTGTTTAATGAAAATCTGTATTATGCTTAAGCATTATGATCAGCACGGTGGTGGGGTAAATGTTTATACACAAAATCTCCTTCAAGAATTAGTTAAGGTTGATATTGAGAAGGAATACATTTTTTTATATAAAAATAGTAAGTTACTTGGGACCTACCAAAATTACCCTAATGTAAAAGAAATTTGTATTGAAAGTAAATCTCGTATTATTTGGGATCAAGTATAGTTCCCAAAATTGCAGAGAAAGAAAAGTGTGATGTTATATTTAATCCAAAATATTCAATTCCATTAAATATAAAAATTAAAAAGTGTGTTTGTTTGTCATGGTCTTGATTGGTATGTAATGCCTTGGGCTTCAAAAAGGATTGATAGATTAAATCATAAACTGCTAATTCCGATGTATAGTAAAAAAGCTACAATATTATAGCTGTATCTAATACAGCCCGAGAACATATGATTAAGTTTTAAATGTTGAAGAATCGCGCGTCCATACATATATCTTGGCATTAACGAAAATTTTAAGAAAATTAAAACTGATGAAGAGTTAGAAAAAACCAGGAAGAAATATAATCTCCCAGAAAGGTTCTTACTTTATGCGGGACAAATTTATCCTCCCGAGAATTTTAAAGATTAATTAGAGGTTTTAAGATGCGGTTTCAAATATTATATTCCCTCTTGTTGTAGCCGGAGACATAGGTGGTTGTGCGAGGACGAAATAAAATTAATTGACCAATTAGGGATATCAAATTGGGTAATTAAAACCGGATGGGTTGAACACAATGAATTGTCTCATTTATTTTCTATGGCTCATGCTGTATTATTACCATCTCTTTATGAAACATGTCCCAGCCCTATATTGGAGGCAATGGCTAGTGGAATTCCGTACTAACATCTGACCGCTATGGAACTAAAGAACTTGCTGGTGAGGCAGGATTACTTGTTAATCCTGAAAATATTGATGATATATCATCAGGAATCTTTAATATTGTGTCGATAATACCTTGAGAGAAAAACTTATTACTAATGGATTTAAGAGAATTCAAAATTTCGGCTGGAAAAAATGTGCCATTGAAACCCTCTCAATTCTTGAGAAAACGGTGAAATTTCAAGAACAAAACACCATGAAACGAAAAATGGTAACAAAAATATTCCCAGCTACTGACTAGAATAAATGAACATTAATTTATTAATACATAATAATTTGGAAACTTATAGGAAAAATAAAGATGATAATAAAAGCATTAAAAATTGGTCGTTATCCGGAATTTATTTATAAAAAAATTTAAATATTTCAGAAACAAATCAAATCCCTGTTTTTGCTTTCCATTCTGTTAAGGCTGAAAGATTTGAAGAACAATTAAAATATTTAGCTGAGAATAATTATAGAACTCTTGTGCTGAAGAATTTTATGAAACTTTAACCGGAAAAGAAGATATAAAGAAAAATCGATAGTATTAACATTTGATGATGGTTAGAAGGATATGTCCAAGTTTATCCGTTATTAAAAAAATATGGATTTATAGCCATAAGCTTTTTGGTAACAACCGCTATAAAAAATGAAGTCAATTATTATCCTAATCTTGAGGATGTTTGGTCGGGAAAGACTTCATTGAAGGAAATAAATTTAGAGATAGTTTACAACCCCTATGTACTTGGAAAGAAATTAAAGAAATTCATAAAAGTGGATTATTGATTTTCAATCCCATACTTCATTTATTGTTCTATTTTATTAGTGATCGGATAATTGATTTTGCAAATCCTTTTCTTGAGGATCATTTTTGTATTATCATTTAAATCCTTTACTAGAAATGAAAATAACAGACGAAGTGCTTGAAAATTGATTAGGGTATCCAATATATGAATGGATTTCAATGTTTCATTAAAATAGATATATTGAAAATGAAAAATTTGTAATGTGTGTATTGATTTTGTTAAAACCATGGAGGTGAAAATTTTTTTAATCAACAAGGTTGGAGAATAAATTAAGGAAATAGATGATTTAGTGTTTAAGGAGCTTAAAGAGATGGTTATTATCAAGGAAAAGAAGAAAGATTAAAAGATATTTATAAAACTTATTAAATTCAAAGAAAATGATTGAATAAAGTTGGATAATAGGGTTAACTATTTGTGTTATCCCTGGTATCGTGGAAGTGATTTACAGTAAAGCTTCTAAAGATGTAGGATATTGATGCAATTATTGGGGGCTATTTGATAATAAAATATTAATAGAGTTGGTGATGATCCTTACTAAATGACCCGTTTAATGATAATTATATTTTTTCTCTTCCGGGTAAAGGAAGATTTTGATTATTAAACAAAGATTGCAAAAATAAAAAGATATGATTTAAAAGTAAAATTTATATCAACCATAAAGAGTTTAAAATATTAAGGGATCAAATCGTTTTAGAATTTATATATTGTCGTAAAAATTCAATTTGTAAAAAGATAAGAATTCACTTGAAACTCTTAAAAAAAGGATTACAATCGAATCATTAAAAGTAATTTTATGCTTTTGTGGCTTATATGACTATTCATTTATTTTTTTCTTAGGATTTTTTTAAAAAAATTTTAATGTAGGCATTGAAAATTTATGTACACTTTTATTTTAAAGTATAAATTAACCTGACATATTAAATACATTGAGAGTTAGAGAAAATATTATCAAATATTTAGGTAGGGAAAGAAACATAGGGATGATAAAAACTGAAAGACAATTCTTTTAATAACTTTTCTCAGATGAGGGCAAACCATTACCGGGTACCTATGCTAAAACATTTTTCTACTAACTTCATCAAAGTTCCCCGTAAATTTTCTTAAGATTAGAATTATAGTTTTTATCGAATGGACCACATTTATGATGTTCTTAAGGAGTTTAAAAGAATAGAAGGGAAGTTTTCAATTTTGGAATTCGGTGTGGCTGAAGGAGTTTCTTTCACAAAACATCTCTTCGCTACTAAATATATGAGGATGGATGATAAGGGTAAATGTTTATGGTTTTGACACATTTGAAGGAATGCCGGATATAATAGACAAAGAAAATAGATGGATCTGATTGGAAATGACAATTGGGTTTCGGGTCAATTTAGGGGCGTTTATGAAAAATTGAATTTGATATTGTAAATCAAGATATTCTAATTTTCAACTGCATAAGGGTCTTTTTAGGTTATAGTCTTACAATAGAAATGGTTAATTATTTTAAAATTTATAAACCCATTCTCTATCACACTTGATTAGGATTATTATACCTCATCGAAATCTATTTTTGATAAGTTGTTACGAATAATTCCTAACGGTTGTGTGATTTATTTTGATGAACTGGATAATATAAATTTCGGCTCAAGATTTACAGGTGAAGCAAAACTTGTGTATGAAATTAATAATAGAAAATTCGGCGAAGGAATTGAACTTGTTCTGGATGTCGAACTGTCGTTTAACTCAAGGCGCATTTATAGGTTTATTAATTTTCAAAGTCCTGTACAATATGAAGGGCTATTAGATATCAAACCACCCGATGTATTAGGAGAAAGATCTAATGATTCGCCTCTACCTTAATTTACATTTGAATAAAGTAAATCATATAGATGGAAGAAAATAACACTCAATTATTTGAAGAAGGATATGATTCCCAAAGTGGAAAAGGTTTTAAGAAGATTTTAAAAATTTTAGTTTTTTAACATTGGGGAAAATTAGTGGTGATTTTTTTACATTCATTCTTTTTATTGTCCTTTCCAGAAAGTTTGGACAAGAAGGAATCGGACAGTACTCATTTGCGGTTGGATTAACTGGCTTTTTTGCTGTTTGTGCAGATTTTGGTCTATATAGTTATACTGTTAAAGAAATTAGTCGGCACAGAAATTCCTTTGAGGCTTATTTCCAAAAAATCTTTTCCCTGCGAATATTTCAATCAATATTGGTACTACTAATATTATTGTTTGCTGTTCCTTTTCTTAATTTCTCTTCTATGACAAAAACTATAATTATAATAATAGGAATTTATCAAATTGTATATAGTTTTATTGACGGCATATCTGCAGTATTTATTGCCCATGAATTTATGCGAATATCAGCAGGTATCGAGGCATCACTAAAAATAGTAACCTCTTTAAGCGCTTTATCTATAGCATTTTTAGGCGGAAGTATTGTTGCTTCTTTATTAGCCTTACCGGTATTTGCCTTTATTCAGCTTTTTATAGTATATATATCTACGAAGAAAATTTGGTAAAACAAGAATTTTATTTTCATCAAATTCTTTGATTGCTACATTGAAAAATGCAATACCTTTTGGAGTTTCAGATTTTTTAACACAACTTTATGGTAGAATTGATGTTGTATTAATTGGATTTTTGCTGAGTGAATCATTTGCAGGAATATACAATGTAGGTTACCGCACAATATTCTTTTTACTTTTTATTCCTAGATTTGCTTCGATAACTCTTTTTCCTGTTGTATCTAAATTATTTCATGAATCCAAACTTGAATTTCAAAAAATGTATACTAAATCATTAAATATGATGATAATAGTAGCTTTACCTATTAGTGCAGGTATATGTCTAATTGCTCCTAAATTTATAGAATTGGTTTTCAGTTCTAAATTTAGTGAGTCTTCAATTATATTGAGATTATTATCAGGTTTATTTTTAGTAAGCTGTCTTAGCAACATAATGGAAATTTTTTTAATGGCTAGCGATCAACAAAATTCCCGGGCAAAATCAATATGGATTGGTGCATGGATAAGTGTTTTATTAAACCTTTCTTTAATATTATTACTTGGTATAGAAGGAGCGGCAATAGCAGTAGTAATTTCTTCATTATTATTAGTTGTCCTATTTGCATTAAAATTAAAACCGGTAGTTGGGTTACCCCATATTAAATCAAGGTTTTTAATTAGTGTATTGGGTGTGTTAATTTTTTCTTTATTATTCTCTATTAGCACTTCTTGTTTATGTTCATTCCTTATCTATTCTAATCTATATTGGGACGATAATGATGTTCAAAGATGTTAGGGATAATGAATTACGTATGGTTTTAGATTTGATTAGAAAAAAACAAATATAAATAGTCATATTTGCTTAAAATCATTTCTTAAGGATTTTTATGGAAACCATTAATTTATATCGCAGAATAGCGGCGAAAACGATATTTCATCCAGTTGTAGGCTGGGTGATTGGACTGGTTTTTCGAAACAAGGTTCCATCAAGACGTTTTGGCAAATTCAAATTTTATTGTTCACATTCGTCAAATTAATTCTGCAACCAAAGCAAGGATATTCTGGGTTTCTATGACTCAGTGAAACAAAGTTTATTCTTAAATATTTAAGAAAGGATTTAAATGTTATTGAATTGGGTTCCAGCATCGGAATAACTTCAAGCTTTATTCGCAATAAGATGAATGAAAATAAAAAATTAATTTGTGTAGAAGCGAATCCATTTTTAATAAAGACACTTGAAAATAATATTTCGATGAATAATGTTGGTAAAAGTTTTACTGTGTTGAATTATGCAATCGACTATTCTGTGGAAAAGCAGCATTACTCTTAGCATTGAAGATGATAACTATGCCTCTAAAATAAGTTCAGAACGAAAAATATCTCTAACAAATCTAATGTAAAAGTTCCAGGAATCAAATTATCAGATGTTATTCAAAAGTTTGATATAGGAGAATTTGCTTTGTTTTCAGATATTGAAGGAGCAGAAGCAGGCATTATTTTTAATGATGAAGCCGCTTTAAAAAATTGTCGTCAAATAATTATTGAATTTCATAATACAACTTATGAAGGCAAAAAGTACACAATTAAAGATTTAAGTGATCTTTTAGCAAATAAGCATGGCTTCAAAATTATTGATGCATATAGAGAAGTATTCGTATTTGAAAAAGTTAATAACACGTGATTGATTCTTATTTATGTTTAAAAACGATGGAGTTATTCTTATTGCCTTCATTTATAACATTTATGTAAAATGAATCACCCCAAAGTAATAAATTATTATTATTAACTTTAAATATATTTTTTCCTAAAGTATACTTTATCTTAATCCGAAAAGTTGTAAAATATGAAAGTAATTATTCTCATATTATTGTTTTTAGTTGCACATTCCTTAATCTTTAGTCAAAATATTCCATATCCTCAAAGCACAAAATATAATAGTATAAATTGGGATTGGGATACCTATTATCATACTGCGCCTGGAAGTGATTTATGGCCTATGACCTGGGGAACTGATGATAATATTTATACATCGTGGGGAGATGGCGGTGGATTTGGGGGTAATGATACTTTAGGCCGGGTATCATTAGGTTTTGCAAGAATTGAAGGCACACCCGATAATTTAGACCCTTATAATATATGGGGTGGATATAATGGTCAAAACCCGGCATCTTTTGAGGGAAAATGTCATTCAATAATTTCTGTAGATGGTACATTATATGGGTGGATAAATACTCAGAACACTATACCAGACTTTAAGCTTGCGTGGTCGTCAGATCTTGGGGCAACGTGGAGTCAAAGTGATTGGTATTTTTCTAGTACAGATGGATTTTATCCTTATTCATTCTTGAACTTTGGGAAAGATAATGAGAATTGCAGAGATGAATATGTTTATAGTTATGGGTACGAATCAGCATCAAGAGGAAGAAATGAAAATAGTATTTATTTAATGCGAGTTCACAAAGATCAATTGTTAAATAGGAATGGATATGAATTTTTCACCGGATTAGATGGTAATCAAAATGCACAGTGGTCAAATAATGTAAATGAGCGGATACCAGTCTTCACAGATGATATTAATGGGATAGGAGGAGTTCCGGCGGTAATTTATAATCCTGGTATTCAGCTTTATATACTCATGGCTAGTCATTTACCTTCGGGGTCGAGTATTTCATCATCAGTAGCAAGGCTTGGGGTTTTTGTTGCAACTGAACCGTGGGGCTGATGGTCAACAGTGGCATATTATGATAATTGGGGTGGTTTTGGAGATTTAGGAGAATCACTTGGATATCATATTCCAATCAAATGGATAAGTGAAGATGGAAAAACATTCTGGGTAGTTTTTTCTTCAGAATCATACCTTGATAGATTTAATATTGTTAAAGCAACGCTTGTTAAGAATTCCTTAAATGTTAACGTGATGAATAATTTTTTTGACCCTGATAATTTTAATGTACAGGTTGGTGATTTTGTGAAGTGGACATTAATGGAAGGATCTCATACTACCACCTCAAATTCAGTTCCACCAGGGGCTGCATCTTGGGATTATACATTTACTGGTTTGGGAGATTCTTTTGTTTATGAAGTACTAGTACCAGGCAACTATAGTTATGAAAGCCTTCTTCATCCTGGAATGAACGGATCATTTACTGCTGTTGAAAATACTTTCCAAATTTCAGTTTCGATCAATGATGGCTGGAATTTAGTATCAATACCAGGATTACAGCCTGATAATCAAAACGTGACAACCTGGTGGTCAGGAAAAGATCCTAATGCAAATGTATTTAAATACAATGGTGGTTATCAATCAATAACAAAAGCTACTCCAGCAGAGGGTTATTGGTTAAAAAATCTTGGAAGCCAAACTTATAATACCGGAGATGAATGGCCGGCAGGAGGACTAAATATAGTTACTCACGATCCCATAAAAGTTAACTCTGGCTGGAACCTGATTGGTGGTTATGAATATCATGAACAGACAGGTGATATTACAACCAACCCCCCAGGGTTATTAGAGGGTTCCATATTTGGATATTCAGATGGTTATCAGGTTGCGAACGAAATTGTTCCCGGATATGGATACTGGGTAAAACTGTCAGGTGCAGGGCAGATAATATTATCTCCGCCAACATTCAGTAGTATATCAAGAATAACTAAAAAGATTAATGAAGATTGGGGTGAAATAATTATAACCGATAATTCTGGTAGAAGTTTTAGACTTTATACAGTTAAAGGTAAAACTGATCTTAACCATTATGACCTTCCTCCTTTACCGCCTCCAGGAATGTTTGATGTAAGATATGAGAGTGGAAAATTTGCTGAAGATATAAGTAATAGTATTAAAGCAATAGAGATGTCTGGAGTAGATTACCCAATCAAGATTAAAGTTGAGAATAATGAAATCAGGCTTCGGGATGAGTCGGGAAAGAGATTAAATATTATATTAAAATCAGGCGAGGAAATAACAATAAGTAATAATTTGATTACAAAATTATTTGTATCATCTAATGTTATACCCGATAAATATTCTCTTGAACAAAATTATCCAAATCCATTTAACCCAGAAACTGCAATAGAATTCGGAATACCCGAAGATGCAAATAATGTAACTCTAACAATATATAATGCATTGGGAGAAAAAGTAACTACGTTAATAAATGGTAGCTTAAAACCAGGTTATTATCATTATCAATGGAATGCCAAGAATTATTCCAGCGGGTTATACATATATCAATTAATGACTGAAAAATTTGTTTCAGTTAAAAAGATGATTCTACTTAAGTGAGATAGTTCGAATAAGCCATTATTTTTTCCTAAAGTATACTTTATCTTAATCCGAAAAGTTGTAAAATATGAAAGTAATTATTCTCATATTATTGTTTTTAGTTGCACATTCCTTAATCTTTAGTCAAAATATTCCATATCCTCAAAGCACAAAATATAATAGTATAAATTGGGATTGGGATACCTATTATCATACTGCGCCTGGAAGTGATTTATGGCCTATAACCTGGGGAACTGATGATAATATTTATACATCGTGGGGAGATGGCGGTGGATTTGGGGGTAATGATACTTTAGGCCGGGTATCATTAGGTTTTGCAAGAATTGAAGGCACACCCGATAATTTAGACCCTTATAATATATGGGGTGGATATAATGGTCAAAACCCGGCATCTTTTGAGGGAAAATGTCATTCAATAATTTCTGTAGATGGTACATTATATGGGTGGATAAATACTCAGAACACTATACCAGACTTTAAGCTTGCGTGGTCGTCAGATCTTGGGGCAACGTGGAGTCAAAGTGATTGGTATTTTTCTAGTACAGATGGATTTTATCCTTATTCATTCTTGAACTTTGGGAAAGATAATGAGAATTGCAGAGATGAATATGTTTATAGTTATGGGTACGAATCAGCATCAAGAGGAAGAAATGAAAATAGTATTTATTTAATGCGAGTTCACAAAGATCAATTGTTAAATAGGAATGGATATGAATTTTTCACCGGATTAGATGGTAATCAAAATGCACAGTGGTCAAATAATGTAAATGAGCGGATGCCAGTCTTCACAGATGATATTAATGGGATAGGAGGAGTTCCGGCGGTAATTTATAATCCTGGTATTCAGCTTTATATACTCATGGTTAGTCATTTACCTTCGGGGTCGAGTATTTCATCATCAGTAGCAAGGCTTGGGGTTTTTGTTGCAACTGAACCGTGGGGCTCATGGTCAACAGTGGCATATTATGATAATTGGGGTGGTTTTGGAGATTTAGGAGAATCACTTGGATATCATATTCCAATCAAATGGATAAGTGAAGATGGAAAAACATTCTGGGTAGTTTTTTCTTCAGAATCATACCTTGATAGATTTAATATTGTTAAAGCAACCCTCGTTCAAAATCCTTCTGATGTTGAATCAAAACAAAATATTCCTGATAAGTTTACTCTTGAACAGAATTATCCGAACCCGTTTAATCCTCTAACTTATATTCAATTCTCTATATCTGAATGCGGAAATATCATGATTAATATTTATGATTTAAATGGTGAAAAAATAAAATCGCTGGAAAATAAATTTCTCCAACCTGGTAGTTATAAAGTTTTATGGGATGGAAAAAACTACGACGAGAAAAATGTTGCCAGCGGGATTTATTTTTGTGAATTAATATTCGTTGGGAATATTTCAGGTTCAATAAGAAAGAAAATGCTTTTGCTTAAATAGATCTTAATCGGATTTTAATTTTTTTTAAGAATTATTGATTAAGAATTAAACAGAAGCATAATTTATGTCTCAGTTTTTTCGTATATTTTTATATATCTTCGCATATAGTTTCAAATCCAGTTGATTTTTCGCTTATTCTCTATGGTATAAAATTCGATTTATTATTATTCTTACGCAATGAAAGTGTCTTTTAATTAACAATATAATTTTTTGTTAAGAATATATACGAATAATTATACATCAGAGGCGCACAATTAGAATATTGTTTCAAATAATTACAACCTTTTGTATTGGGTTCATATTTATTTTAGGTTCAATAACGGAAGCTCAAATATTCCCTGTTGTTGCCTCAACAAATAGTAGTGCAAAAACTACTCAAACAGGAACTACGCATACAATAGCTCTTCCTTCCGGAATTCAGAGTGGAGACTTACTACTAATTTTCTGGACGGATGAGAATGCTTCTGGTACTGCACCATCTACGCCAACCGGATTTACTCAACTTTATACTAGTTCAAGTGTTAATAGAATTCGCAGAATGTGGTATAAAATTGCAGATGGTTCAGAAGGGGCTTCAATTAATGTAACTGGTGGAGCTGAACGTAGTGCTCATACTTCATATCGTATTCAAGCAGGGACATATCAAGGTATTCCCGAATTTGTCAGCACTGTTGCAACTGGAACTAGCAATATCCCAAATCCACCTCTTCTTACACCGTCGTGGGGATCAAAGAAAACTTTATGGATTGTTGCTTCACATTCGGAAGGAAGTGAAACAGGAACTGCTCCTTTCAATTACGATAATTTAACCTTTGGTTATACTGGCGGTAAAGGTATTAATAATGCAAGGATGATGACGGCACAAAGATTAATTGATACTATTTCACAAGACCCAGGCACATTTACCCTTGATTCTACAAGGCGATGGGCATCCAACACTATTGCAATTCAGGGCTTTAATCCTACTCTCAGAATAATGCCTTTGGGAGATTCTATTACAAAAGGTTTTACAGGAAGTCCTGACCATAGTGGATATAGAGGATTACTTTTTGATGCATTAAAAACTTCTTCAACATATCCCGATGTAGATTTTGTTGGAGAAAATGATTGGCCATATGGAGGTAGTTATACATATAATGATTCAAATACTGAGGCGTATAACGGATGGGAAACTCTCTGATGTTGATAGTGCCATTCTTGGGATAAAAACCGGTTTTGGTATAACACCTTTGTTTTCCAGATTTCCAACAAATATCGTTTTGCTTCATGTGGGTACAAATGATATAGAATATACAAGTAAAACACCTAATGAAATAGCAAATAACGTAAATACTGTTTTAACTCATATTGATGATCAATCTGATAGTACAGTAGTAATTCTTGCAAAAGTTATTTTAGATGATAATGATAATGAAGGTGTTAATGGTACGCAAGCAACCCGGACTAAACAATATAATAATGACTTGATTACAATGGCAGTTAACAGAGTAGTAAATAATGACGATAGATTAATTATGGTAAATATGCAGGATTCACTTATTTATCCTGATTCAGGAATAACTCCTCCTTCTGCTGGTAATCAGGTTCCCGGGACAGATATATATTATGATTCTGGACTAACATTTCTTCATCCATATCAAACTGGGTATGATAAGATTGCGAATATTTGGTTAAATGCTTTGGATGGTTATTTTACTGATAAACCTTTGCCGATAACTCCATTAAATACTTCTACCATTCAAACTATACCTGATACATTGGCTTGGGGTATTACACAACATGCGGTTTCATATAGGGTTCAGGTTTCAACAGACATGGGCTTTAACCAACTTGTTTATAACACAAGCGGTATAACAAATAGATATAAAATACTTAACAATTCGGATGTTAATAGCGGCAATGGGTTTCTTTCTTCAACAACTTATTATTGGAGAATTCAACCGTTAGATGTCAGTTCGGGAGATTTGGGAAGTTTTTCGGATGTCTGGAGTTTTACAACAAAACCATTGCAGGTTTCTGCCAAAGTGTTCTTGCAAGGACCTTATGCCGGGGGTGATACAATGACCACTGCTTTGAACTACGGTGGATATTTACAAACAAGTGCTACATCTCAGCCGTACAACATCGCCCCCTGGAATTACAGTGGGATTGAAAGTGTAACAACTATACCTGCCGGAGTTGTAGATTGGGTTTTAATAGAATTGCGAAGCGGGACTGATTCTGCTTCTACTGTAGCGAGACGTGCCGCTTTCATTAAGAGTAACGGCGATATTGTTGATATAGATGGAGTTAGTCCTGTAAATTTTAGTGGAATTTTATTTGTAATTATTATGTTGTCATCAACAAAGGATTCACCTTGCAGCTATGTCCGCAAATTCAGTTTCTCTTTCGAATAATATTTTGAACTATGATTTTACAACTTCAGATACGAGCTATTATGGAACTAATGGTGCGAAGGAAATTGAATCTGGTGTATGGGGAACGATCGCTGGTGATGGCAATACAGATGGCGGAATATACGCTGAGGATTACACTTTGTATCGTATATCTCAGGGAAATGAAGGATATATTCAGGAAGACTATAACTTAGACGGAGGAGCGTATTCAGAAGATTATACTATTTATAAATTAAATCAAGGGATGGAAGCTTCTATTCGTTAAAAGCCTTATATTAAAGTAAATTTTATGAAAAAAAGAAATTCTGCTACAGTATTGTTTTTGCTTACAATAATGAATGTTTATGCTGCAGTAGATACTCGCTTAACTCTAGTGAGCAATACCGATGACAGTCCTTCTCCAGGCAGGAGCTACTCTTATTATTAATGTTGAATCGATGTCTACAACTAGCGATGTGCAAATCAATACTTTTCAGGACGCTTTTCAGGTAGACGCCAATCTTAAGGCACAAATTCTGTCCGTAAATGATGTTACTTTTTCAAATCACAATTTTCCTTTAGCTTCTTATAACACAACAGAGGATTATAGCTTATCTGATGGAAGAATTAGGTATGTCTATACTTTCAACAGCGGTACAAGAGGTACTATTAGTTCAAGTGGGTGGGATGGTGGTAGTAACTGTAATGATTGTATACGATATGATAGATGTCAGAGTCTACAATAAATTGGTATAGTGGTAATCCTATTTATTTTGTTTC
>CAWCVZ010000033.1:0-23695 GCA_963798865.1 uncultured Ignavibacteria bacterium
GTTTAGTCAGAAAAAACAGGGTAATATTACTGAATCGGTTAAAAGAATTTTAATTTCATTAAATTTGGGTAAAAAATATTTTTCTGAAATAGAAAAATAGACTTTAATTAAATCCTATAAATACTTCATTTCAACAAGATTTTATTAAACCTGAATTAATTTTAGAAATATTTTTCCAGGTTAAATAACAAATTAATCTCACCTGCTTCCTAAATTGAGAACAATTTTCTTAATTGTCTCATATTTTTCGCTATATGAAAATAATTCTTTTCTCTTTATATCCCGAAATATTTTTGAAATGTTTAGCTGAAAAGTTTACAGAGCGTTTTTCAGCAGTAATTCAATATATAAATTTGATTTCACATGGAGTGATTATTGTGGCAATAATAATAATTCGTTCAACAGGTATATTTGGCTTTACTTTTGAAGCATATCAAACAAATAAAACTATACTGGTGTACGGAAAATTTATTTGTTTAAGCATTTAACTACTGAATTTATTTTCAATACACTAATAAGAATTAATTAAATAAAAATATTATTTAAAAATAACTTCATTTTCATTCTGAAATTAAATAAACTAACAACAATAAAAATAAGAAAGAAATGAAAATTGGGATAATGCTTCGGCATTTTGATCAGCATAGGGGCGGAGTAAAAAATTACACTAATTATTTGTTAGAAGAACTTTTTGCTTTGGATTCACCGCACGAATTTTTCCTGATATATAATAATTCCAAATTTATAGGATCATACAGCCATTTTAAAAATGTCCGGGAAATATCATTTAACATTCCTCAAAAATTCATTTGGGATCAGTTAGGGATGTATTGGGTTCACCAAAAAGAAAAATTCGACATTATTTATAACCCAAAATATTCTATTCCTTTAATGGTAAACTGTCCAACTGTCTTTGTTTGTCATGGTCTCGACTGGTATTTAATGCCATGGGGCTCAAAAAAAATAGATCAGATGATTCATAAATATTTGTTTCCTCAATATGCAATGAAGGCTTCTTCAATTATTGCAGTTTCAGAAACTACTCGTGAACATTTGATGGAATTACTCGATGTCGATAAAAAAAGAATTCATGTTATTTATGAAGGAATGCATAAATCCTACAGGGAGGAAATAAATAATATCGAATTGGAAAAAATCAGAAGAAACTATAAAATACCTGAGAGATTTTTCCTTTTTGCAGGGCAAATTTATCCGCCGAAAAATTTCGGAAGAATACTCCAGGCGTATGCTAAAGTTGGTCCTCAAAATGGAATATATCTTGTTGCTACTGGTGAACACAGATGGTTATGCGAAGATGAATTAAAAATGATAGATGAACTGGGAATAAATGAATGGGTAATCAGACCGGGGTGGATTGATAACCATGCTCTGATTGGATTATATAAGCTCGCAGAATCTCTTATTATTCCTTCTTTGTACGAATCATTTTGCACACCAATAGCAGAAGCTATGTCGACAGGATGCCCTGTTATAACTTCAAATCGGTTTGGTACTAAAGAGGTCGCAGGCGATGCGGCAATTTTAGTTGATCCGGAAAATGTTAATAGTATAATCAGGGCAATGCAAAGTATTATTAATGATAATAGCCTTAGGGAAGAGCTGATCAAGAAAGGATTTGAACAGTCAAAACAATACGATTGGAAAAAAGCAGCTGTTGAAACATTGAATGTGCTTGAAAAATCGGTACAAATACCTATAAATCAAAATTGGCATCCGAAAGCTTTTAAACTAAAAGAAAAGCATAAAGATTTAGTTATAGAGGAACCTAAGTTTTTTTCTTAAGTCGATTTTACTAAATATGAATTTAATTTTTCGTTCATCTAAATAAAGGATTAAAAATAAATAATGAAAGCTGTAATTTTAGCCGGAGGATTAGGAACCCGTCTTCGACCATTTACTGAAATTATTCCTAAACCTTTACTCCCAATTGGTGAAAAATCCGTACTTGAAATACAAATTGAAAATTTAAGGAAGTGTGGGTTTGACGAGATATTTCTTGCGACAAATTATAAATCAGAATATATAGAAAATTTTTTTGGCGATGGCTCCCGCTACAGTGTTAAATTAAAAGTCAGTAAAGAAGAAAAACCTCTCGGCACTGTTGGTCCTTTAACATTATTGAAAGATGAGCTTAAAGAACCATTTTTAGTTATGAATGGAGATATTCTGACATTATTAAACTTTAAAGAATTATATAACTTTGCTCTTAAGGTTGATACACAATTAACCATTTCAATAAAAGAATATCTCATGCCATTTTCTTTCGGTAACATTTATTATTCGGGAGATTTTGTTACCGGTATTGATGAAAAACCTGACATTAAATATAAAATTTTAGCAGGCATCTATATTTTCAAACCAGAGATTTTTAAGTTAATTCCTGAAAATGAATATTTCGGTATGGACACTCTTATTCATAAAATGATAGATTTACGAATACCTATAACGAAATACGAAATAAAAGATTACTGGCTTGATATTGGGCAGGTTGATGACTTCCAGACCGCACAGGAAATTTATAATGAACATTTCAACAAAGCCAGTTAAAATGAGAAAAGTATTAATAACCGGTGCAGCCGGATATATTGGAAGTGTTTTAGTCAGACAATTGTTAAAAATAAATTATCATGTAAGGGGCCTGGATATTTTAAATTTTGGTGGTGAATCATTAATTGATATCTACAATCATCCCAATTTTGAATTTATAAAGGGCGATATCCGGGATATTAAAACAATTAAAGAATCTCTTGATGGTATAACCGATGTGGTTCATCTTGCAGCAATAGTTGGAGATCCGGCTTGTGCAAAACAACCGGAGCTTGCACAACAAACTAATTGGGAAGCTTCCAGATTATTGTTTGATTATTGTAACTCTGGGTCAGTAAATAAATTTATTTTTGCCTCTACTTGCAGCAATTACGGCAAGATGGAAAATGATTCTCTTGTAAATGAAAATTCTAAGTTAAGACCTGTTTCTTTATATGCCGAATTAAAAGTTAAATTTGAAAAATATCTTTTAGAATCAGAAATAAGAGCTAATTTTTCGCCCACTGCGTTAAGGTTTGCTACTGTTTACGGACTTTCCCCCAGGATGCGTTTTGATTTAACTATCAATGAATTTATACGCGAGGCTACTTTAGATAAGGAACTTCAAATCTTTGGTGAACAGTTTTGGAGACCATATTGTCATGTGGAAGATTTAGCCGGTGCTTGTGTTTTAATTCTTGAGTCACCTGTTGAAAATGTCAGAAGGAATGTATTTAATGTCGGCGATACAAATGAAAACTATTCCAAGAAAATGATTGCCGAAGAAATTCTTAAAATCATTCCTGAAGCAAAAATAAGTTATGTTCAAAAAAATGAAGACCCAAGAGATTATAAAGTTGATTTCACTAAAATAAAACGCGACCTTGGCTTTTCTATTACCAAAAATGTTAATAAGGGATTGATTGAAATTCATAATATTCTTAAAGATGGATTAATTTCAAATCCATATTCAAATATTTATAGAAATATATAAATAATCCTCAGAATATTATTCACTTATTTTCTAATTAAAACTTTAACTAATTCTCCAGGAAATTTTTTAATGAGAGATATCTTCTGCGAGTTTTGCAAATTCGCGCATTCACTGTATCCTGACCAGGACCCTGTAAGTTTACATTCTCCTGTTTTTCTGGGCAGAGAAAAGGAATACCTGAATGATTGTATTGATACAACGTTTGTTTCTTATGTTGGAAAATATGTAACAAAATTTGAAGAGGAAACTGCAAGGACTACAGGATCAAAATATGCTGTAGCAACGGTAAACGGCACTGCTGCACTTCAAATTGCTTTGAAAATTGCGGGTGTTAATTTTGGCGATGAAGTTTTAACTCAACCCTTAACTTTTGTTGCTACAGCTAACGCAATAATACATTGCGGCGCCGAACCGGTTTTTGTTGATGTTGATCAGGATACTTTGGGAATGTCTCCTGAAAAACTTAAACATTGGCTTATTAATAATACTATCTTTAATAATTCGTTTAATTCAGGAACTACAAGCTATGTGAACAAAGTTACAGGTAAAAAAATTAGTGCTATAGTTCCGATGCATACATTTGGTCACCCTTGCAGAATTGATGAAATAATTGAGGTTGCAAACAAATATAATATTCCTGTTATAGAAGATTCTGCTGAATCTCTCGGCTCATACTATAAAGGACAGCATACAGGAACTTTTGGTTTGGCAGGTATTTTAAGTTACAATGGAAATAAAACTATTACCACAGGCGGTGGAGGGATGATTATTACTAATGACGAATCCTTTGCAAAAAAAGCAAAACATATTACAACAACAGGTAAAGTTCCCCATAAATGGGAATATGTTCATGATATTACAGCTTATAATTTTCGTTTGACCAATGTTAGTGCTGCAATAGGTGTTGCCCAGATGGAATACCTTGACAAAATTCTTGAGAATAAAAGAGAGACTGCAAAACTATACCGTGATTTTTTTAATGAATCAGATATAAAGTTTTTTACAGAGTGTGAGTATTCTAAATCAAATTATTGGTTAAATGTAATTTTATTAAAAGACAGAAAGGAAAGAGACGAGTTCCTTGATTATACTTTGGAAAACAAAATTACTACCCGGCCAATCTGGAGATTAATGAACAAACTGGAAATGTATAAGAATTGCCAGACTGGTAATCTTGATAATTCTTTATTTCTTGAGGATAGAGTAATTAATATTCCAAGCAGCTACAGGACTTAATTTATCTTACAATTTAAATGATGAACTCAGTATCTAAAAAAAATTCAAAAAGTATTTTAATAATTCTGATTTCGGGATTAATTATTTCAACTTTAGTTTTTATTTCTTTCATCAATTTTAATTTTCAAGATTTTGAATCTTTCAAAATTTTTATACAAGATAGTTACCCATCCATTTATTTCTTCATAATAAGGTGTATTACGGAAATTAGCAGCGGTGAATTAACTTCATATTATTTTTACATTTTTATTTTGGGAATATTAGTTATTCAAATTATAGTTCCCGCTAAACTAACTCCCCAAATTTTTTCTATAAGTTTTCTTATTGATTTTATATGGTTTTTACTGTATGCATTTCTATTTTCCCTTTTTCTTGGGATTTATAGTGATACACTTACCAATTATTTTGAGAACCATTTAAACTTTTTAAAAATAGAAATGGTATCTCACTGGCCGGTTGCATTACAAATTGCAGCTGTAATTCTTGTCGGAGATTTTTTAGGATGGTTTAATCATTATGTAAGGCATAAAATCCCCTGGTTCTGGCATTTTCATGTTGTTCATCATTCTCAGCGTGAGCTTAATATGTTTACTGATTACAGGGTTCATATTGTTGAAGATTTAATTTCCTATTCGATTCGTTTCATACCTTTTTTAAGCCTGGTAAATGAAGCATTCTTGCCCACATCCTTAGGATGGATATTATTTAACCGGTGGCACACACGGATTTATCATTCTAATTTAAAACTAATTATGGTTTTTTAAGATATATTTTAGTTACGCCTCAATCTCACCGCATTCATCATTCCATTGAACTTGAGCATTTTGATAAAAACTTCGGAGTGTTATTCAGTTTCTGGGATTATATTTTCGGAACACAATATAAAAAATATGATGTGTATCCTGAAACAGGCGTTAATGAAAACTTCCCTATCGAAAAGGATACAAGCTTTAAAGGGATTATCTCAACACTAATTAGACAAACACTCTATCCTTTTAAGGCTATTTTTAATAGTTTAATTTATATTCTCAGGAAGAAATCAATTAACACTAATACCGAAATTAAAATGTGAAAAAGTTGCATTCCGGAATTATTAAATATTATAAAAATTAGTATGAAAGAAATTCAGAAATCAGAAATTATCAGAGATAAAATTGCTAAAAGCCAATCTTCACCTTTAAAGGTTTATAAGGAATTAACCACCGGTGATGTAGGTTTTTTCCAATTCATTTTTTATGAATTAGTTACATCATTGTTAGGTCCTTTGCCAGGAGGTTTAGGATTTTTCCTTCGTAAAAAATTTTATCGCCGCCTTTTTAAAAGTGTTGGAAGAGGATTGATCATCGGCAGAAATGTTGTTATAAGACACCCCAAAAAAATATCTATTGGAGATTTTGTTACTATTGATGATAATTCCATTATTGATGGAAGAGGTGCCGGTGAAGATGGTTTTATTATCGAAGACAATGTTATAATTAATCGAAATTGCATGATTCTTGCTAAATCAGGAAGCATAAAATTGGGGAAGAGAACAAGTCTTGGAGCTAATTCTGTTGTTGTTTCAATGTCCGGAGTTGATGTTGGTGAGGCCGTTCTTACCGCTGGTAATTGTTATATCAGTGCAGGTTTGTATAAATTTGATGATCTTGACACTCCGGTTATGGATCAAACTGCATATTCAAAAGGACCGGTAATAATAGGAAAAAATTCCTGGTTTGGAACCGGAGTAATTATTCTGGATGGAGTAAATATTGGCGAAGGTGTAGTTGTTGGTGCAGCTTCTATGGTTAATAAAAATTTACCTGATTTTACCATTGCGGTAGGTTCTCCTGCAAAAGTAGTCCGGGAAAGAGGCAAACAGAGTTAAATAAATTTTATTTAAAGTAATTCAGGAAAAACTTTTTGAAAAAAATAAGCAGGTATTTTCAGGTTATCGTAAGTATAGTCTTGCTGGTAATTATTATCAGATGGATTGATTTCCATGAAGTACTGAATGCAATAAAAGAAATGAACTATTGGTATCTTTTCTTTGCTTTCCTTGCATTTACTTTGGATAGAATTATAATGGCTTATAAATGGAATTTGTTATTAAAGGTAAAAGGAATTAAAATAAGTTTATTCCAGGCTATAAAAATTTATTATATGTCTACTTTCGTCGGGTTAGTTTTACCTGCAACTGTTGGTGCCGATTTAATTAAAACTCATTTAATTGTTAAAAAGAAATTTTCAATGTCTGATGTAATAGCATCAATACTTGTTGAAAGATTATTTGGATTTCTTGCTTTGTTCGTTTACGGGTTATTGGCTGTTTTTCTTATGCTTAAAAAACTTACTGATTTAAAAATTGATATGAGTGAATTTATAGTAATATTATCAGCTTTATCTTTAATTGGGATATTAGTAATGTTAATATCGTTTAATGGTAAAACATCGGGTTTTATAATAAAATTTTTAAAATCAATTGAAACAAAAAAATTCTGGAATAAAATATCACCCAAAATTCAGAAACTTATCTTTTCATACCAATCATATAAAGAAAAAAAGTTGGTTCTTCTTTTATTTTTTATTTTGACTCTTGTTGAAATATTTGCGGGTATAGTTATTAATTTTTTAATAGCTACCGGGTTGAATATTTCCGTTCCCATTACATATTTTATTGCATATATTCCAATAGTAATGGTGCTGGTTAGGATCCCAATTTCTTTTAGCGGTTTAGGAATTAATGAAGGAGGAGCAATTTATTTTCTTGGGCTTTTAGGAGTCCCAAGTGTATTAGCTTTTAGTTTAGGTATTATCGATAATGTAATTACGATTGTTGGATTGATTCCCGGTGCAATTTTTTATGCTTTAAATCGCTCAGAAGCAAAGATCGAATCAATTAAACTTAAAGAAATTGATTTAGTAAAAGAACCGAGGTAAATATTTGATAAACATAAAAGGTTTTTATGTGTGGAATTAACGGGTATTTAAATGATTCTGTTGTAAGCAGAGCTGATATTCAGAAAATGAACGACGCTATTCAGCATCGCGGACCTGATGATGACAGAATTTTTATCAAGGATAATGTTGGACTCGGTCATCGAAGACTTGCTATTATAGATCTTAGTTCAGGTCAGCAGCCCATGTCTAATTCCGATGAATCAATTTGGATAATTTTTAATGGCGAAATCTATAACTACCAGGATATTAAAAAAGATCTTGTTGGAAAATATGAGTTTAAAACGAACAGCGACACCGAGGTTATAATTCATCTGTATGAAGAAAAAGGTGTTGAATGTTTAAAATATCTTCGTGGTCAATTTAGTTTCGCAATATATGATTTCAGAAAGAAACGTCTTTTTGCCGCAAGAGATCATTTAGGACAGAAACCGTTTTATTATTGGCATAATGAAAATAATTTTGCTTTCTCATCAGAAATAAAAGGTATTCTTGCGTTAAAACCGGAATTAAAGCAAATGGATGTAAATGCTCTGTATGAATACCTGACGGTTAGGATTATTACTCCGCCGCGCTCAATGTTTAAAGAAATAAGAAAATTGCCACCAGCACATTATATACTTTTTGAAAATGGGAAAGTAAAAATTGAAAGATACTGGAGCCTTAATTATGAACCTAAACTGAACGGCGACTTCAATGCTGTTACGGAAATGCTTGAAGAACAAATAAAAGAATCAGTAAAATATCATTTAGTAAGCGATGTACCCGTCGGTGCATTTTTAAGCGGCGGTCTGGATTCTAGTATTGTTGTTGCTATTATGAGCCAGATAACTGATGTACCGGTTAAAACTTTTTCCGGTGATGTGCCGTACAAAAATTTCAGTGAAATTACTTATTCCCGTATGGTAGCGAATAAATATAAAACTGAAAATAATGAGTTAAGATTTATCCCTTCTTTAATTAAAACTCTTCCCGAAATTGTATGGCATCTCGATGAACCTTCCGATTCATTGTCTATTGCAATGTACTATATATCTGAATTAGCCAGAAAACATGTTAAAGTAGTATTGGGGGGCGATGGTGGTGATGAATTATTTGGAGGTTATGACAGGTACTACGGAAATCTTTACGCATCATACTATGCTTTAATACCTTCTTCAGTAAGAAAAAATATTTTGGGCAAATTCTTAGAAAAACTACCCGAAGGTTTCTGGTATCAAAGCCTCAGTCATAAGCTTAAATGGATTCATCAGATCTCTTTTTATAATGGCGGAGAAAGGTATTCCCGCAGCCTTAGTTATTTTTATTTTTCCAATGGTTACTTTGAAAAATTATTCAGCGAAAAATACAAGGGATATTTAAGCGCATTCGACCCCGAAGAAAGTATTAAAACATATTTTGATAGTGATAATGCAAATGAACTGATTGATAAAATGTTGTATTCGGATAGTATGATAAGAATGCCCGATCATCCAGTAATGATTTTAGATAGAATGACTATGGCTCACGGCCTGGAATCCAGAGCTCCATTCCTGGATCATAAATTAACCGAATTTTCTGCTAAAATTCCTTCCCGTTATAAAATAAAGGGGACAAAAAGAAGGTTAATTGAAATCGAAATAGCTAAAAAATATTTACCTGAAGAATTAATTTTCAGAAAAAAACAAGGCTTTGCTTCACCAATAACTTACCTGCTTGCCGATGAATATACCCTTTTGTTTAATAAATTTTTGAAAAGTTCCAGGCTTGTTGAAGAAAATATTCTTCAGGGAGAAACGATTAATAAACTTTTATCTGAGCATTTAGAAAAAAAATCCGATCATGGTCAACGCCTGTGGTTGTTATGTAATGCTGAAATCTGGTACAGGATGTTTATTGATGGAGTTGATAAATATAAACTGCATAAAGAATTAGTTGATCTTCCAGCGGCAAAACTGAACTAAATCCTAATTCAATAATCTATTTGTTTGTTAATTCAATAGTTTTTTAATATAGTTGGATTCATTTTTAAATAATCCTAAAAATTCCAGAAATTTAATTCTGTAAAAACTTAAATGATTTTATTGTTTCAATTTGAATCAATATTGTATAAGGTGCATGTTCAAAATGAATTAAAAATGGTTAATTCAAATAAAGGCATATATATTGTTTAATATTTAACAACAAAACCTAGAAATATTTTATGAAAATAGTAATAATGATGCGCGCTATTGACCAGGATAGCGGGTTCCACCTTTATATAGATGGACTGGTAGAAGCTCTATCAGACCTTGCAATTCCCGGGGTATCATTTATTCTGTTTTATAGATCATTAAAATGGTTTGGGAGATTTTCTAATTATAAGAATATTACTGAATATCATGTTAAGGCTCCGAATAAGTTTATTTGGGATCAGGTTGCTGTTCCATTAGCGGCAAGGAAACACAAAGCAGATATCATATTTAATCCAAAATTTACAGTACCCTTATTTAGTCCCTGTCCTTCAGTAATGGGATTACAGGAACCTGCCTGGTTTGTTTGGCCTTCTCACTATCCTAAATCCGATGTTCGTTACCAAAAGATAATGCTGCCATTATATATTAGAAAGGCATCGCATTTATTCCCGATGGCAAGCTGGGTAATTGATGAAAATCGGAAATATATTAAAGCTTCATTTGATAAATGCACAGTAACAAACCCCGGAGTTCATAAACATTTAAAACCTGTTGAAGATAAAAAAATCCTGTATGATTTTCGTATAAAATATAATCTTCCTGAGAAGTTTATTCTTTCAATGACACGAGTAGATAATCCCGGATTAAATAAATCTCACAAATGGAATCCAAGTAAAAATCCTCATACAACACTTAAGGCATTTATTCTTTGTAAAGATAAAGTTAAACATGATTTAGTTTTTGCCGGGAGAAATGTTAAACAATATTTGATTGAACATGGATTTAATGAAAAAGATTTTGAGAGAGTTCATTTTATTAATTTTATACCCTTCAATGAAATTCAAAATATTTTTACATTAGCTGATCTAATTGTCGTTCCGGCATTTTATGAAAGTTTTGGATTTACATTACTGGGAGCCATAGCATGTGGTTGCCCCGCCGTTGCTTCTAATAAAGGAGCTTGTTTGGAGGTACTTGGTAATGCAGGTTTATATGCCACACCTTACTCTGCTGAGGATTTTGCGGAGAAAATTCTTAAGGTTTTGGAAAATGAAGAATTTAGAATTGAGCTAAAAAGAAAAAGCTTAATACGCTCCCGTCAATTTACCTGGGAAAGAACTGCACAGCTTACAATGAAAGGTATTGAGGAAGCTGTAAATACAAACTTCAGAAAGAAAAAATTAAAGCATCAGAAAGGTTCCCTCAAAATAAAGAAGGCACATACATGAAAAAAAATATCAATATGGCTGAAAAGAATCTTCGTGGTTTAAGTAAATATTCTACAAATATTTCTAAGATGAATCAAAAAAATGTCCCTCAAAATGAATTTCCTTTAATGGAAACAAAACAAGGAAATATCGTTCTGTTTCATCCACATATACCCTCTTTAGCAATTAGTGAAGTAACAGATACTTTATCTACCAGGTGGATTGGACAAGGACCAAAAGTAGAAAAATTTGAAAAATTATTTCAGAAAAAATTTACAGAAGGGAATCCTGCTATAGCAGTTGGTTCAGGAACCGACGCATTACATCTTGCATATCTTTTAGCAGGAATTAATAAAGATGATGAAGTAGTTGTTCCGGTTTTTACTTGTACTGCAACCAATATACCTTTATTGTATATAGGTGCTAATATAAAATTTGCAGATGTTCAACCCGATACACTGAATATAAATTTTGAACATGTCCGGCAATTAGTAAATGATAAAACACGGGCGATAGTTTGTGTTCATTATGGAGGTCTCCCTTGTGATATGAAGGAGTTGCATGAAATAGCAAATTCTTATGGAATACCTGTTATAGAAGATGCTGCTCATGCCCTTGGTGCTACTTATGATGGAACTCCTATTGGTGCAGTTTCCGATTTCACAATGTTTTCTTTCCAGGCGATTAAACATATAACTACAGGAGATGGAGGACTTTTAACATTTAAAGATTCTTCATTGCTTGAAAAATCAAAAAGATTAAGATGGTTTGGAATAGACAGGGCTGCAAAGCAGGGAGGAATTTGGGAGAATGATATATATGAAGTAGGATACAAATATCAAATGACTGATGTCGCAGCAAGTATTGGGATTGCTTCATTAAATGAGTTTGATGAAATTCTTGGCCATCGACAGCGCCTTTTTGGTGAGTATGTTTCCGGTTTAGAAAATGTACCGGGTATTAAAGTTATAGGAAGTAAATTAATTAACAGAACTCATGCTGCCTGGTTATGTACAGTTTTAGTTGAGAATAGAGTTGATTTAGTAAAAAAATTGCATAATAATAATATTGAATCTTCGCAGGTTCATTACAGGAATGATAGATATTCAGTTTTTGGAGGACGACGGGATGACCTTCCTTTTATGGATGAAGTCGAAGATAAATATTTAGTTTTACCTCTTCATACCAAAATGGATATTGAAGATGTGCAGAGAGTTTGTAATACTATCAAATCAGGATGGTAATAAGTAATGAGTCTGATTCGGGAAAGAAAACGCAAAGTTAAAATCGGGATTATGATGCGTGCTATGGACCAGGACAGCGGGTTCCATTTGTACATTGATGGTCTTGTCGAGGCAATGCTTAAATTAAATATTCCTAATGTTCAGTTTGTTCTTCTTTACCGGACTTCAAAATATTTTGGGAAGTTTTCATCTTTTAAGAACGCAAAGGAAATTTTAGTTAAGGCACCACACAAATTTATCTGGGATCAGATTCTGGTTCCTTTTATTTCATGGAAGAACAAGATAGATATATTATTTAATCCTAAAATCACTGTTCCTTTAATTAGCTCTTGCCCCGTTGTTATGGGTTTACAGGAGCCTGCGTGGTTTGTTGTTCCCCAGTATTATGAAAAATTTAACGTCCTGTATCAAAAATATATGTTACCCATATATATGAGAAAAGCTTCTCATTTTTTTTCTATGGCTCAATGGGTAATAGATGAAAATCGTAAGTATATTAAGCTGCCATTCGATAACGCAACCGTAACTTACCCCGGTATTCCAAAGGAAATTGAACTTGTAACCAATCAGAAAATACTTATGGAGTTCCGGGAAAAATATAAATTACCGGAAAAATTCCTTCTATCAATGACCCGAGTTGATAATCCGGGAATGGATAAATCAAAAAAATGGAATCCGAGCCAAAATCCCGACACAATTTTGAAATCATTTATTCTTATTCGGGATAAAGTACCGCATCATTTAGTTATGGCAGGAAGAAAAGTAAGGGAATATTTCTTAGATAACGGGTATTCTGAAAATGATTTTTATAAAGTTCATTTCGTAGATTTTGTACCATTCTGTGAAATTCAGAATATTTATTCATTAGCCGATCTTATAATACTACCGGTATATTACGAGAGTTTTAGCTTTACCTTGCTAGGCGCAATGGCAGCTGGATGTCCTGCAGTTGTATCTGAAACTGGTGCTTTTAAGGAAGTAGTTGGCAAAGGAGCTTTGTATGCCGATCCTTATTCTCCTGAAGATTTTGCACAAAAAATTTTAATAATTCTGAATGATGAGAACTTAAGACTGGAATTAAAAGAAAGATGCTTAAAACGATCTGCTAAATATAATTGGGAAAATACAGCAAGTGGAACATTAAATGGATTATTGAAAGTAATCAAAAAATCTCAGAGTATATTAGTAGAACCAAAAGCTTTGGAACAATTAAATGGAAAGAAAATTTAGATTTATTAGAATATGTATCTTAATTATTTAATTAGTAGTAGGTTAGATTCCTATAGGAAAAATAAAGATGACATTAGAGCTTTAATTAAAGGCAAATATCCTGATTTTATTTATAAAAAAATTAATTCATTGGAAAAAGACCAGATACCTGTTTTTGCTTTCCATTCTGTAAAGGCACAAAGATTTGAAGAGCAATTGAAATATCTTGCAGATAATAGTTATAACTCTCTCAGTGCAAAAGAATTATATGAAATATTAACCGGTAAGAGAAAGAAAAATAAAAAATCCGTTGTTTTAACATTTGACGATGGTTATGGAAGTATTTGGTCTGTTGTATATCCTTTATTAAAAAAATATGGATTTAAAGGTATTAGTTTCTTAGTTACATCGGTTATTAAAGATGAATCCGAATATTTTCCAAATTTAGAAGATTATTGGATGGGCAAAACCACTATTGAAAAAATAAACTCCAGAGATGCCCAGGAACCTTTTTCTACCTGGAAAGAAATTAAAGAAATTCATAATTCGGGTTTAATTGATTTTCAATCGCATACTTCATTTCATGGGTCGGTTTTTGTAAACAATAAATTAATTGATTTTGCAAATCCATTTTTAAAATCCTCACCTTTATACAGTAAACTAAATCCATTGCTAAAAAAAAATAATACTTATGTACATGCATCAAATTTGGAATTAGGCTATCCGATTTATGAGTGGAAATCCTCAATGTCTTCAACTAAAAGATTTCTGGAGGATGAAAAAATTTGTAATGCCTGTGTGGAGTTTGTTAAAAATAATGGTGGTAAAAATTTTTTTTATAAACCGGGTTGGAAAAATAAATTAAAGAAATATTATAATTCCATTATCAAAGATTATAATAAAAAAAATAATCAAAACTACCAAAGTGAAGATGAAAGAATGGAGGACATTTACAAAGGATTATTCAACTCTAAAAAAGTAATTGAATCCAAATTGAATAACGATGTTGAACATCTATGTTATCCCTGGTATCGGGGAAGTTCTTTAGCGGTTAAAGTTTCTAGAGAGATTGGATTCAAGTGTAATTATTGGGGGCTATTTGATCATAAAGAAATAAACCGGATTGGGGATGACCCATATTATATTTCAAGACTAAACGATAACTATATTTTTTCTTTGCCTGGAAGAGGAAGGCTTTCTCTTAGTAAACAAATTTTATCAAAAGTTGAGAGGTATGGTTTTCAAAGAAAATATTTTGTTACCCAAAAATTACAGAATAGTAGGTCTATATAAAAAAATCATTCATTTGATTATTTTATATATTAGGACGCATTGGTAATTTAATATCACATGCGACTTCCTGTTCTTGTTTTGATTATATTTATTTATTAGATTCCACTCGTCGTCATTCTCAATTAAACATTCTTTAATTTCATAAGGATATTTTACCCCTTTTCAATTCATAGATTAATAAAATTACTCATCATCGAGAGGAGAAAAAATGCTGCACTATAATTCAGATGTAGAATGGGAAAAATTTGGCAAAACTGACCCTTATTATGGGGTAATGGTTAATGATAGATTTCATATAGATAGACTAAAAGAGGAAGATCTAAAAGATTTTTTCGGATCTGGTCATGAACATGTAGATTTTTTATTTGAAACGATAAGAAAGTCAATCGACCCAAAATTTTTACCATCCAAAGCATTGGATTTTGGATGTGGAGTAGGCAGGTGTGCAATTCCTTTAGCACAAATTTGTGATGAAGTAGTAGGAGTAGATATATCTGATTCAATGCTTAAGGAAGCTAGTAAAAATAGTTTAAAGAATTTAATAAAAAATCTGGAGCTTGTTAGATCCGATGATTCTTTATCATCGGTTTCAGGTCGTTTTGATTTCATACATTCTTTTTCAACTTTTCAGCACATTTCTGAAAAGAGAGGTCAAAAAATATTCAAACGATTAATCGATTTACTTTCGGATAATGGAGTAGCTGCTTTAGAATTTGTATACCATCACAAATCCCATATGCTTAGCAGGTTTATAGGGAGTATTCGTAAAAATATTCCTTTTGCAAATAATTTAATTAATGTTATTTATAAAAGATCTTTTTCAGAACCATTAATGGAGAAAAATATTTATGACATTAAACAACTTTTATTGATTCTGCATAATAAAAATTGCGGCAATTTAAATGTGAGGTTTTTTAATAACGGTCCACTAAGAAATGTTATTTTATTTTTTCAAAAAAGGGAAGATAAAATTCCACTATTAAATATTCTTTCTAAATAAATTATTTTAATATTTAATAATTAAAAATTTATTTTTTGAAAATTTTATTCTTTTATACCTATAATAAATATCTTTGATAAGAATATAATTTTTGCAAAAGAAAATGGAGCAATGTCTTCATTTAAATAGACAGACTGTAGGAAAAATCCCTTCTAAGTAAGAAATTATTATTCTAAACAATCCTACTCCCTTGTTAGAAGAGTTGGTATTACTATTATGAAAATAATCAGTTTTATATTTTTTTTAATTCCGTATTTTTTCCTTTTTAGTCAGGACATTCCCTACCCACAAAGCACCAGATTTGATAGTATTAACTGGCATTGGGATACTTATTATTATTCGGCTATAGAGAGTGATTTATGGCCTGTGACTTGGGGTTTAGATGATAATATCTACACATCCTGGGGGGACGGAAGTGGTTTTGGAGGTGATGATTCTTTAGGTTGGGTATCTTTGGGTTTCGGGAAAATTGAGGGATTACCTGATTCTTTTAATGGTTTTAATATCTGGGGAGGAATCAATTCTCCAAACTCTGCGACTTTTGAAGGAAAATGTGCAACAATATTAAGCGTCGATGGAATACTATATTCCTGGATTAATATGCAAAATGGTGTTCCACCTGATTTTAAACTTGCTTGGTCTACCGATTTGGGTGCACATTGGAATTTATCCAACTCGCAATTTTCAGGAAGTGGATCCTTTTTCCCATATTCATTTATAAATTTCGGTAAGAACTATGAGGGTAGGCGTGATGAATATATTTATTGTTATGGAGGTCAATTACCATATGTTCAGGGGTTTACGAATAATGTATATCTAATGAGAACACAAAAAAATAATATTCTGAATAGAAATGATTATGAATTTTTAAGCGGGTTTGATCAAAATAATCGTCCAATCTGGTCATTAGATATTATTGATGCTTATCCTGTCTTTACAGATACAAACGGAGTCAGTGATGGTCTATCATCAATATATAACTCCGGAATAGGGATGTATATTTTAACAGTAGGGCATCGTTCAAATTCAGGAAATCCTTGGGGAGCTATAGAGAATCTCGGAATTTTTGTTTCACCCGAACCCTGGGGACCTTGGTCAACTGTAGCATATTATGATAATTGGGGAGATTTTAATGATCTGGGAGAAGCTCTAGGATACCATATTCCCACAAAATGGATTAGTGAAGATGGGAAAACATTCTGGGTTATTTTTTCATCCGAGTCGTTTCTTGACAGATTTAATATTGTTAAAGCAACTCTTGTTGAAAATTCAACTTTTCAAATTTCTGTTTCGATCAATGATGGGTGGAATTTAGTATCAATACCGGGATTACAGCCTGATAATCAAAATGTGACAACATGGTGGTCAGGAAAAGATCCTAACTGCAAATGTATTTAAATACAATGGTAGTTATCAATCAGTTACAACAGTTACTCCAACAGAAGGTTATTGGTTAAAGAATCTTGGAAGCCAGACTTATAATACTGGAGATGAATGGCCGGCAGGAGGACTAAATATAGTTCCTCACAATCCCATAAATGTTAACTCTGGCTGGAACCTGATTGGTGGTTATGAATATCATGCTCAGACAGGTGATATTACAACCAACCCCCCAGGGTTATTAGAGGGTTCCATATTTGGATATTTAGATGGTTATCAAGCTGCAAACGAAATTGTTCCGGGATATGGATACTGGGTAAAACTGTCGGGTGCAGGGCAGATAATATTACCTCCACAGACATTCAATAGTACATCAAGAATAACTAAAAAGATTAATGAAGATTGGGGTAAAATAATTATAACAGATAATTCTGGTAGAAGTTTTACACTTTATACAATTAAAGGTAAAGTTGATCTCAATAATTATGAACTGCCACCTTTACCTCCTCCAGGAATGTTTGACATAAGATATGAGAGCCGAAAATTTGTAGAAGATATAAGTAATAGTTTTAAAGCAATAGAGATGTCTGGAATAGATTACCCAATCAAGATTAAAGTTGAGAATAACGAAATCAAGTTTCGGGATGAGATTGGGAACAAATTAAATACAATATTGAAATCTGGTGAAGAGATAACAATAAATAATAATTTGATTTCAAAATTATTTGTATCATCTAATGTTATCCCCAATAAATATTCACTTGAACAAAATTATCCAAATCCATTTAACCCTGAAACTACAATAGAATTCACGATACCGGAAGATGCAAATAATGTAACCCTCACAATATTTAATGCATTGGGAGAAAAAGTAACTACGTTAATAAATGGTAGCTTAAAACCAGGTTATTATCATTATCAATGGAATGCAAAGAATTATTCCAGTGGGTTATACCTATATGAATTAATGACTGAAAAATTTGTTTCAGTCAAGAAAATGATTCTTCTTAAATAAAATAATTCATATAAATTATTATTTTTTCTAAAATATACCTTATCTTTATTTGTAAAAGATGAAAGTAATTATTCTCATATTAGTATTTTTTAATTCTTTCCTTTTAAGCCAGGATATTCCTTATCCTCAAAGCACGAAATATAATAGTATAAATTGGGATTGGGATTCCTATTATCATACTGCGCCTGGAAGTGATTTATGGCCTGTAACCTGGGGAGTTGATGATAATATATATACATCATGGGGGGATGGCGGTGGATTTGGTGGGGATAACAATTTAGGAAGAGTATCTTTAGGGTTTGCAAGAATTGAGGGTTCCCCAACTAATTTAAACCCATTTAATATCTGGGGAGGCTATAATAGTCTGAATCCTGCAACTTTTGTAGGTAAGTGTACCGATATATTATGTGTTGACAGCATATTATATGCTTGGGTTAATACGCAAAATGGTATTCCTCCTGACTTTAAACTTGCCTGGTCCGCAGATTTTGGTGCACATTGGAATTTGTCTGATTGGGAGTTTTCATCCAGCGGATCTTTTTTTCCGAATTCATTTATAAATTTTGGTAAGAACTATGAGGGTAGTCGTGATGAATATATTTATTGCTATGGCGGTCAATTACCTTATGCCCATGGATTTATAAATGATGTTTATTTAATGAGAACTAATAAAGATAACATAATGAACAGAAATGATTATGAATTCTTAAGTGGATATGATCAAAATTATCAGCCCCTATGGTCATTAGATATTAATGATGCTCAGCCAGTCTTTACAGATTCAAATGGAGTTAGTGATGGTTTGTCGGCAATATATGACTCGGGAATTGGAATGTATGTTTTAACTGTAGGTCATCGTTCTAATTCCGGAAATCCCTGGGGAACCATTGAAAATTTAGGTATTTTTGTTTCTCCTGAGCCTTGGGGTCCCTGGTCAACAATTGTTTATTATAATGACTGGGGTGAATTTATTAATTTGGGGAAGCCTTGGGATATCATATTCCAACTAAATGGATAAGTGAAGATGGAAAAACATTCTGGGTAGTTTTTTCTTCTGAATCATATCTTGACAGATTTAATATTGTTAAGGCAATGCTTGTGGAAAATCCTTCCGGTGAAGAATTAGAACAAAATACCCCACATAATTTTAGTCTGGAGCAGAATTTTCCAAATCCTTTTAATCCACAAACATATATTCGATATTCTACAGCTGAATATGGAACTGTTAAAATTAATATTTATAATTTGAATGGTGAATTAATAAGATCGCCTGTAAATAAGGTTCAACAACCGGGAAGCCATATAGTAATATGGGATGGAAAAAATTTTAATGGGCAGGATGTAGCCAGTGGTATTTATTTTTATGAGTTAGTATTTATAGGGACAAAATCAGGTTCCATCAGAAAAAAAATGCTCTTATTAAAATGAAACTAAAAAATTATTTTTTTTATTTTGTGTTAAATTGTTATTAAGGTTTTTATAAATCGAATGAGAAAAGATAAATTAGAATTGTTAAAATCTTTATCGTTTCATTTATTATAACAGTGCACTCTGCAATTGTATAAGTGGAATATTCTTTTAAATGTTTTATTAATTGCTTCCCAAAATGGCTTGGAACTATCTTTTTCTATCCATTCATGTAATTCTATAATTATAACTTTGGTAATTGAAAGCCAGTTGCTGTAATTTTCACTGAATAAATACTTCTCTGAAGTCTCTATATCTATTTTTAGAATATCTATTCTTTTAATATTAAAATCATTTACTATGTCATTCATAGTAATTGTTTTTAAAACATCATTTTTATCATCGTTGTTGAGTTCTTCATTATATTCTTCAGTAACAAGTCCCGATTTACCAAAACCATATTTATCAGTGATTTTTACGAGAGAATTTTTATGTAACAACCCCGAGTTTATATTATGAACATTTGAATAATATCCCAGGTTTTTTTCTAAAGTTTCAAAATTTGCTTTGTCCGGTTCAATAGTAATTACTTTTGCATCCGGAAACTGATTCTTAAAAAAAACAGTTGTTAAACCAATATTAGCACCTCCATCTATAATAACTGAAGGTTCAAAATCTAATTTTAATTTATAACCCTCTAATACAAAAACTTCATAAAAAACCAGCATATCGTTTTTAATACCTCGTAACGATATGGGATATTTAATATCATTAAGATTTAATTCAATATTTTTTTTACTGTTAATATTTGAACCAATTTTAATCGCCATTGAAACACCATACTTTAAAGCAATCCGGTATAATTTCAATAATTTTTTCATATAGCCCTTAATTTATTATTTGAATTGTTATTGGTACTATTATTAAATTGAAAATACTAAATATCAAAACGTGCACCAAATTTGATATAAAAGGTTATTTTTTAAGATTAAATCTATCTGGATTTGATTTACTATAGCAATCATTGAATGAGAATTAAACAGTGATTTAATTTATGTCTCAGAATTTTCGTATATTTTTATATATCTTCGTATTTAGTTTCAAATCCAGTTGTTTTTTCCAGTATTTATCAGTGGTATAAAATTCGATTTATTATTATTCTTACTCAATGAAAGTGTCTTTTTTAATATTAAACATTGATTTTTGTTTAAGAATATATACGAATAATTATACGTCAGAGGCGCACAATTAGAAAATTGTTTCAAATAATTACAACTTTTTGTATTAGCTTTATAATTGTTTCTGGCACAGATGCATTTGCCCAAATATTTCCAGTTGTTGCCGGAACAAATAGCAGTTCTCAAAATAATACTAACGGAACTTCTCATATAGTCGCACTTCCATCAGGTATTGTAAATGGAGATTTACTACTTGTATTTTGGGATGATGAAAATAACCCATCCAATTTTTTATCTGTTCCTTACGGATGGGTAAGCCTTTATGATAGTGTTTCCAACAATGAGAGACATGCTGCTTTTTATAAAATTGCAAATGGTTCTGAAGGAATTTCAGATACATTTAAAACTACTGCAGGTGATAGAAGTGCTCATACATCATATCGTATCTCAGCAGGAACTTATCAAGGTATCCCTAAAGCCGGTATTGTTGTGACAGGTAATAGCAGCAACCCCGATCCGCCTGAATATGTTCAACCGTGGGGTGCGTACAAAACACTCTGGATAGCGGCTTCACATTCAGAAGGAGTTAGTTCAGGTACAGCTCCTCTTAACTACACTGATCTATTAGTTGGTTATACAGGCAATACTGGTGTTAACCATGCAAGAATGATGACAGCACAAATAAATCTTACCACACCTTCAGAAGATCCTGAACCTTTTAGTATTTCCACTAGTGTTAATTGGGCAGCAAATACCATTGGTATTCAGGGTGCCGATAATGACATTCCAACTTTAAGATTAATGCCCCTGGGGGATTCAGTCACCAAAGCTCTTACCGGTAGTCCCGAAGGTGTTGGATATAGAAAATTGTTATATGATTCCCTGTCTTCTTCAGGATATAATATTGATTTTGTCGGCAGCCAAAACCAGGGAAATATGACTGATGCAGATCATGAAGGCCACTCAGGTTATACAACCTGGCAAATAAATGCTAACGTTCAAGGGTATTTATCAGCTCATCCTGCAGATATTGTTCTTTTACATATTGGAACAAATGATGTTGAAGATGCATATGGTACAACAGATAATTATGTTAGCAGTGTGGATTCTACACTTAACAAAATTGATGTTATTGACACCAATATTACCGTATTTCTTGCCCAAATAATTTTAGATGATAATGATAACAAGGGAGTAAATGGACCTAAGGCTACAAGTACAAAAGACTACAATAATAAATTAGAAATAATGGCTAATAACAGAGTAACAGCCGGTGATAAAATTGTCGTTGTAAACATGGAGGATAAACTTATTTATCCTGATTCTGGTGTATTACTTCCATCGCCTGGCAATGTAGTTCCCGGCACCGATATTTTTTTTGATAATAATGATCCCGATCCACCATATGGCACTCTTCTTCACCCATGGCAAACAGGCTATGATAAGATGGCAAATACCTGGTTTGCTGCAATTCAAAATTATTTTACCCCGACTCCTTTTTCACCAGCTAATGGAAGTACTGATCTGGCAACAAATATTAATTTAATTTGGAATACTCCAAAGGGAAATAATATTAGTACAAAATACCGATTACAAGTTTCTACAAATTCTTCTTTTACAAGCCCAGAATTTGATTTACCTAATCTCACAGATACGACTTTTATGGCTACAGATCTTAACCCGGGAACAACTTATTACTGGAGAATAAATTCTAAAAACTATAATGGTACCAGCTACTGGTCTTCTACACTTAGTTTTACAACGGCTCCAAGAGTTTTGGTTTCTGCAAAGATTTTCTTGCAAGGACCTTATGCCGGCGGTGATACTATGTTTACTACATTAAATCAATCTGGTTATTTACCACATCATCAGCCTTATAACACTGCCCCCTGGAATTATACAGGTACTGATAGTGTTTCTTCGACTTTTTTCAGCAGTAATAAAATTGTTGACTGGGTTTTGCTTGAACTTCGTTCTGATTCTACAACCAAAGTTGCCAGTAGAGCCGCATTATTAAAATATAATGGAAGCCTGGTTGATACAGATGGTTCCAGCGCTGTTACTTTTAGTGGAGTTTCTCCGGGGAATTATTATATTGTTATAAAACATAGGAACCATCTTGCTGTTATGAGCTCGGTAGTTGATAGTTTAAATTCTTCATCTGCTACTGAATATAACTTTACTTCGGACTCTTCTAAATTTTTTGGAGCACAACTTGGAAGTAAAAAATTAGAAAGTGGTGTTTGGGGAATGATAGGCGGAGATGGAAATGCAAATGGGTCCATTACCGCCTCAGACAATAATGCTATATGGCTGCCTCAGTTTTTAGCAGGAGTGGATGGATATAAGTCTGCTGATTATAATTTAAACGGTTCAGTAACAGCATCAGATAATAATTCAATATGGTTGGTTAATAACGGTAAGGACTCTCAGGTTCCATAACAAAGGTTTTTTTACTTAGAGAAATAAATGAAAAATTTATTAATTATACTTTTTTTTCTAATACTTATCTCACCGTTTGGCTTTACACAGACAGTGGATGGACAGTTTGTCGTTTTGACAAATGATGGAGCAAATTATTCAGTTAAAGTTCAGATTAGGCTTCAATCCGGTTCGCAAAATTTAGATAATTCGACAATTCGCTTTACTTTTAATCAAACAAATCTATCTTTCCCTGCATCTCCTAATCAAGGGACTGATTATTCATTTAGTAATTTTCAGGGCGGTGATTATTCATCATCTTTGACTCGTCCCCAAACAAATACTGTATCCATAAACATTGCACGTACCGGTGGTAGTGGTACAGCAGTTACTACGTCATATATAGACGTAGTTACAATAAATTTCACGACATTAAATTCCGCAGGCAACTCTGATCTACAATGGGGAACCAG
>CAWCVZ010000034.1:0-6063 GCA_963798865.1 uncultured Ignavibacteria bacterium
AAGAATGTGGATTTAAATTAAGAAGTTTCTCAAAATACTGGCGCGCAAAACTTATTTCATTTATAAGGAGACAGACATTACCGGCTAAAGATAGAAGATTAAAATATCTTTCATCAATTGATGAACTATAATAAGTATTAATTTCATACTCCAACAATCTGTAGGCGGTTTTATATTCTTTTATATCCATTAGATTACTGATATCAAGCATAAAATTATCTTTTGTTCCATTTAAACGATATAATATTCTTTCAAAGTTTGTTACCATTTCTGAAAATCTGAATTGCACGGCTGTTTCAAAACCACCTTGTATTAGTTTATGCCTTAAATTTTTATCCTTGGATAGTTTAATTACTGCTTCAGCAATTTTTTCTGGAGACTTAATCTGAACTAAATAAGAATTATAATCATGCTCACAATATTCTTGTGCGCCTTTAGTATCAGTACAAATAACTGAGACTCCTGCAGACATAGCTTCTAGAGGTGGAAGCGGGCATGAATCGTAATGTGAAGCATAAATAAGAATATCTGCCCGATTAAATAATTCTGTTTTCCTTTTATCGGTTGGTGTTTTGTAGAATTCACATTGTATATCATCGAAAATATTTATTGGAGTATTTGATATCCTTATTATGTTAAATTTTTCAGAAATGTTTGGGATCAATCCAAGCGCTTTACGAATATCTATTATACCTTTAAATATTAAAGGTTCAATTTCGTTACCTTTAACATCGGGACCTATAATTTAATAAAGTTAATTTTTCATTATTTAGATTTTGATCAACCGGCTTAAATATATTTTCATCTATACCCACAGGTAGCAATGCATCCGCTTTCCTTCCAAATTTCAGTTCAATTGCATTGCCTAAATTATTCGAATTAACAACGAGTTTAATGCCCTGATATTGATATGATAATTCGGATAATTTTCTCAACCGACTTACAATATCTATTAAATCCTCCCTCACATCAATTTTATTCTGAAATACATATTGATCCCCTTGAGCATAATAAATTTTTAATGGTGCATTTATATGGTTCAGTTCCTGAGTATTCATAAAATATGTACTAACCACAACATCGCTTTCAGGTACATAGGAAGACAATCTTTTATTTTCTGGCACTTGCATACAATCTGTTTTTAATTCAAACCACCCTGGTTTTTCGGAATGTGTCACAATTGTTACTTTATAACCTCTTTCTAACAATTCATTAGCCATTTTTAGTAAAGTTTGGTTTCCTCCTGTTACTCCCTGAATGCTATTAATTAAAAAAGTAATTTTTAATTTTTTATTATCTATTAGTTGCGATTGCGAACTAAATTTGTTCAAAATATCATTTGCCCATTTTTTTGATTCTGGAGAATAAACTTCAGAATGATTTTTAATTATTGTTGCAATAAGCTTTTCTCTTTTTTTATTAGAACTGTTGAGCATACTTTCTTTTCTTTTTCTGTAATAAAATAGACCTTCGTCTATCCTGTAACCTATCCATCCAAATTTTACAGCAGAAATCCAGAAATCCCAATCTTCGTATCCTTCCTTCATTAATTCATTATATCCTCCAATTGCCTCCCAAACTTCTTTTTTTACTAATGAACAAACTGAAGCTATATTATCTACTCCTAACAATTTGGCAGCATTAAATTGTGGCAGCTTAAATAAATCGTTTCTTTCACCAAAATGTTGAATATTAGAGTACACGAAGCCTATTCGTGGATTGGTTTTTATCACAGCTAATGTTTTTTCCACAAAAGTTTTTTCTAGTTTATCATCTGCATCAAGAGGAATAAAAAATTTACCTTTACTTTTCCTAATTCCATTATTTCGGGCACTCGATAAACCACTGTTTTTGGTTTCAAGCAGATATATTTTTTTCTCTTTGTACTTTCGAAGGAGATTAGCAGCAATTTCTGATGTATTATCTGTGCTTCCGTCATTAACAATTATACATTCCCAATTTTCATATGTCTGTGCAATTACACTTTCAACAGTTTCTACTAAAAAGTTTGCCTGGTTGAAACATGGAATAACAATAGAAACTAGTGAATCAGAATAAATTTCACCTTTGTTATTATTATCCAGTCTTGAACCTTGTTGAATTTCATCTCTTCTTTTAACAAGGAAATCTATTATTCTTGAAATTTTAATTTCCCAGGTTAAATTCTCAATTGCATATTTCCTTGCTTCAACAATTATCTCTTTGTGATGTTTTCTAGCTTCAGCAAAATTTATTAATTCACTTATATTTACCGGTTCTTCACTTGCAACAATAGTTTTTACGAATGGCAATTCATTGGGGAAATCAACATCACTCCCTGAAATAACAAATGGAATTCCACGTAGACAATACTCCCGATGTTTTAATGGAGCTACCTCGTTAAACCCAATTCTATGTAGCCCCAAAGAACCTACTGCAATGTGACAAACATCCGCTGTTTTAGAAATTTCTTTCCTCGTCAAAAAACCATGAAAAGTGAACTTATCGGCTAAGTTAAATTTATTAATTATTTGTAGATACTCTCCTTTTTTTTCGCCTTCCCCCACAACATGAATATGGACTTCTGTTCCATCTTTATAATTAACCATTCCATTTATTATTCTATCAAACCCATGCCAACCCGAAAAATGGCCTACAAACAAAATATTTATTTTATCCAAAGGATAATTATTCTTTACAATTGGAGCTGCTTCTTCCCAAGTTCCGTTTCCAAAAACATGATACGCAATTTTTTTATTTGCTCTATTCTGTTCGTATTGTGCGACTTCATGTGTAATTGTTGTAATACCTGCGGCTTTAGATAAAACTTTTTCACCATATTCTATTTCATTTTCGAGATATATTTTATCTTTTAGAGTTGCATATTCATTTAACTCTTGAGTCTGGTGTTCAAAAATTACATTAGGAAATTTTTCTACAAATTTTGCAAGATACTTACTAGCCCCAGGATACCGAAAATAAATTATATCAGGCTTAGAGTATTCAACATAATCATCTATTAATGAAAATTGTTTAGCAAAAATATCTACATACTTAAAGCTATGAACATTTATATATTTAAAGTTATATATAGTTTCATCCAATTCTCCATATCCAACAACAAATCCTTCAGCTTTTTTAGAATATTGTTTAAATATTTTTAATTGCTGATTTATTTTATCCAAAATTTGGGGGTAAGAAGGGCTCGCAATAGCAAGATATAAAACATGTATATCCCTATTATGTTTCTTGAGCGATTCTTTATTTAATTCATCATTTGATTGAACTGTAATGTTTTCTTCATGATAATTTAGAGATTGATTATCTTCTCCTATAAGTATTTTTTCCATCTTTGGAAGTGAAATATTTAGATTATGATTATCTTCCACAAATTTTCTATACTTATTCGAATCATATTTCATCTTTAATTTTTCAGGCAGTTCACCTATAAAATCAAAAATAAATTCCTCAGGGAATAATTGTTCAGCACCTGGCCAGGCATGAATCAATGGCATTATTCCCATTGCCATTCCCTCTAAAATATTAAATGGGAGCCCTTCTCTATAACTTGTAGAAATCAAATAATTCATTGGCTCCATTTTTTTTACTAATTTTTCTTGAGAAACTTCATTATAAAAATGGACCTCATTAACTAGGTTCATTCTTGTAATCTGATTTTCAAAATAACGTTTAGGAATTTCTGGACTGACACCTGAATCATTTGTATACTTACCAAATATATGAAGCTTAAAATCCGGGTTAGTGTTTTTAAGAAATTTAAATGCTTGTAATAACAGGCTAATATTTTTAGTCTGAATTAAATGTGCAACAAAGGCAATATTATTGCCGTGAGTTCTATTTTTAAATTTAAATTTTTCTAAATCAACACCCTCAGATAAAGTATAAACGTTAGTCATATTTTTTAATATCGGAGCTTTTTTTTCAACGTAATCTCGAATTTGTTGTGAAATAAAAATTACTGAACTCAAGTTTTGCCAATTTATTTTTTCAATGTAAGAAAGATATGCTTCATAACTATGCAGCCTGCAAACAACCCTTGGTTTTGAATTTACACTTGAAATAAGATTTACAAGATTTTCCGCCCAATCAATCCAGATTGAATCTGCCCAATTTATTGCAAGTTCAATATCTTCTTTTTTGAATGCATCTAATAATTTTACTTCATGTTTGGATTTTGAATGATTAATAATATTCGTCATAAACGAAAAATTATTTTGATCAGCAAAGATTGCTATCTTTTTTTTGGGCATATTCAATTTCTTTCCTAATATTATTTTCTATTATTTTTAAATTATCTGCAAAATATTTTCCACCTTTATCGCCATATCCAATTGCAAGATTATAAAAATGTTTTGCAATAGTTTGGAAAAAATGTATACTCTTACTGATTTCATTGGCTTTAGGATCAATATCATTTACTAGTAGTTCGGGTGGAAATTTCTCGATCATTCTAATCATAGCTTTAGACATAATTTCATTTCGCTTTTCAAATTTGTTTGAATTACTTGTTAGCAAGGTTCTGTAATAATACCCCTTTAGTCCGGGCACCATTTTAAATTCTATTTCAAGAGCATGTTCAGATAGAAAAACATAATCTTCAATCGTATCTAATTCTTCATAAAGTTCTAATCTATTAAATAAACTTTTTTTCTTTAAGCTGCCCGGATTCGGAATTGGAGAACTGGCTAGGTTGAATAACTTTGATATTATTTCTTTCCCCGAACTTTGTTTATAATCATAAAACTTATTTAACAGGTGATCTTCTTCGTCAATCAAACTAAATTTATTAGGATAGTAATAGTCAAAGCCAGGATTTTCTATTGCAAATTCGACAATATTTTGTATATAATTGCGAGCTATAAAATCATCTGAATCAACTCCCAAAACGAATTCACCACTAGATTCAAGAATAGCTTTATTCATTCCTGCAGCAAAGTTTTTATGTTTTTTGGGGAAAAACTTTATCCTTGGATCCTTATATGACTTAATTATCTCAGTTGTTGAATCTGAGCTTCCATCATCAACGATTATGTATTCAAAATTTCTATAGGTTTGCGAAAGTATTGACTCTATTGTTTTGGAAATATATTTCTCTGCATTGTATGCAACCGTATATACGGAAATTAAAGGGTCGCTTAAATTGTTTTTGAATTCTCCAGGTGCAATTAAAGTTAAATTTTCAATAGCAGTTTGATTATTTGGATCAATGAATAATACCTTTTTTAAATATCTTTTAGATTTTTCAATTTCATCTTTGTAATAATAAATTACTGTTAAATTATTTAATGCATCAAGATTTGAAGGCTGAATTAAAATTGACTGGAGCAATAATTTTTCAGCTTCATTAAAATTTTCATTTATTATTTTCTCTTTGGCTAATACGATTTTGTTGACAGTTAATTCATTTAGTTCTTTATCATTAACTATAAATTTAAGTTCAACTTCTTGATGACATGAATCGGGAACAAAATCCTTATATTCATCTACATTAATTCTAACTCCATCATCAAATAAAACAGCAAGATTTTCAATACTATAAAGAGTGTTATCCCCCACTCTATTGTTCAATATAGTTTGTACCATATTAACAGGGATACAAAATGTTATAGACTGTTGTCCGCATAAAAGTTCAGGTTTAGTTTCCTTAAAATCTTCCTTTATATCATTAAAGAGTTTTTCCAGTGTATTTGGATTTTGAAAATTGCTTTCTTTAAGCAAGGCTTTTATCCATTTTGATTCATAAATAGAACTGGAAACTTCGAATGGGTAATTGAAATCCAAATCGGCCCCTAACCACTTAAAGCATAAGTGATTTTTATTTATTTGTTGAAATTCGGGAAGCTTTTGTTGAATATTTTTTGTGTAGCAATAAGTCGTATTTTTGCCTAAGCGTAACGAATAACCAATTGCTCTATGATTATACTTAAGTAATTCCTCTAATTCTTTAATTGAAAATTTTTTAACAAAAATATTATCGTCAACTAAAAATAGTACAAATTCAGATCCTTCCATAGCATAGATCAGATCGGACTTAAAGTTTTGTTCATTTATAAATTGAATAGA
>CAWCVZ010000035.1:0-13908 GCA_963798865.1 uncultured Ignavibacteria bacterium
GTACGCTGCAACTGTACTTCGCTGTCGTGAACGACGGCGATACGGTTGCGAACCCAGACGTCGAGGCCTCGCACTTGTTCATCAAAGACGGATTTGCCTAGCCGTAAGAGTGGAGCTTCGTCATCGGCAGCGGTCCCAGGACGACGAAGGCTTCCAGCGCCTCGCCTTCCGGAGGAACGCTGTCGTTCAGACGTATCAACTGGGCAGCAGGTATTTTTCGACCCCGGGGGTTTATACGGTTCGCTGGGAAGGACCGCACTACCGGTCTCCGAAGATCACGTTTCGCGTGATGCCGGCCGGAAATTGACGACGTGAAGATCCTGAGGTGCCGGGCGTCGATTCGACTGCCTGTGGCGATTGGCGAGACTGTTGAGCCGATAGTGTTTTTTTTTCTGGCTGCAGGTGCCCCATCTGAGGAGACTCCACGTCCTGAATAATATGGAAGAATAGCTTCCAAATGTATTCCCATTAACAGCCCCATAAAGAAAACTGCTGTTGTGGATGACTGTGTTTGTGGTGGATTTTCGGAGGTGGGCTTGTTGGCGAAAAACATAGCCGGCACCTGGAGCAGGGTTCCTTAAAAGGGCCCCCCGGGCAAGGCCGCCCCTCAGTATTGTCATCAAGATTGCGAGAGCGGATGACGAAAGCCTGAAAGCTGTGCTGTACAGCATCGATTAAGGCGGACAGCCCGACGAGCGCCCACCAGCTCCATGAGTCAACAGGGCTCGGCTGTGAAGATGGCCGTGGTGGGGATCCGCGGCAATTACGAGGGGAAACTGAACGGGGATGGAAACTCGATTTCGGTAAAGGCTGGGACGCAAGGCGGCCCGGCGATGCCCCTGAACCTGGCGCGCGCCACGCCCGAAACGGCATGGGTGATTAAGTGCCTCTCCGCCCCCGCAGAAACCCATGGACGCGGGCGCGAATCTGAGCTTCGAGGTCGCCACGATTAAACCCAGCAATCCGGACACGCCCGGCCAGTCCATGAGCAATACGCAACCGTCGCAAGGGGCCACACAAAACTACGTATTGCTACTTAATTGAAATCAGAAAAAAGAATATCGCACTTACTGAAGGAAGTTTTGATAGAATTACTAACTCGGACCCCAATTCTGTCTATTCTTTTTTACGAGTAAAAGGAGATGATAACGTAATTGTAAATATAAATTTCAGCTCAAACGAACAAACAGTAAATTTATCTGTTCCAATCAACAAAATTTCATTCGATTCATCTGCAACATTTTTTATAAATGACGAATTAAATATTAAAACTCGTGCTGTTAAAGGAACTGATTTAAAGAATTATCAAATCACAATTCCTGCAACTAGTGCCCAGATTTTAGTCTTATCGGATACAGCAATTACTTCTGCGAAAGAAACAGAAGAAGTTTTACCTGTTACTTTCAATCTTGAACAAAATTATCCCAATCCATTTAATCCATCAACTACAATTAAATATTCTTTGCCAGCGGAGAGTAAAGTTAAAATTACAGTATTTAATATATTGGGACAGAGAATTAGTATTCTGGTAAATGAAATTCAAAATGCTGGATATCATGAAACAGTTTGGAGTGCACAAAATTTTGCTTCAGGAGTTTATTTGTATTCAATTGAAGCTGTTTCTGCAAATGGGAAGTCCAATTTTACAAATGTAAAAAAGATGATCTTCCTTAAATAGAAAAAGAATATAAATTAAATTACTACTATCTCGTGATGAAAATTTTAAATTTATCACGAAGCAGATTCATAGTTACTGGGATAAAGAAATACAGCCTGGTTCTACAATCACACCTTCCTTGTATTTTTTGGCTAAAACAGTTAAGTTTCAAATCTAATTATCTCTAAATTTTACCAATTTTAAGCCATTTTAGGCCTCAAAAGTTATTTTTAAAAATGCTTTCAAAAGTGACTTTGAAGTTAAAATTTTAAATTGAATACGAACAATCCTTAAACGAGGTTATCCGAAATGAATAATGGAAAAACACAAGAATTAGATATTATAGAAACTGAAAATAGGGAATGGCTATATTCACTTGATTACGTACTTGAACATGGTGGTCCGGAAAGAGTTAAAGAATTATTACAGCAGCTTCAAATTCGTGCTCATAAATATGGAGTAGAAATTCCATTCACCGCAAACACACCTTATATAAATACAATCACAAGAGAAAAACAGCCGCCATTTCCTGGCGACAGAGAAATTGAAAGACGTATAAAAAGTTTAATCCGCTGGAATGCTATGGCAATGGTTGTAAGAGCTAATAAAATTGAAAGCGGTATCGGCGGACATATTTCTACTTATGCTTCTGCGGCAACTTTATATGAAATTGGTTTCAATCATTTCTTTAAAGGAAAAGGCGATGATTATGATGGTGATCAGATTTATTTTCAAGGACATGCTTCACCGGGCATTTATGCTCGCGCTTTTCTTGAAGGAAGATTATCAATTGAGAAATTAGAAAATTTTCGACGCGAATTAAATCCAGCCGGCGGACTTTCATCTTATCCGCATCCATGGTTAATGCCGAACTTTTGGGAGTTCCCAACTGTGTCAATGGGACTTGGCCCAATCATGGCAATTTATCAAGCTCGTTTTAATCATTATTTAGTTGATAGAGGATTAAAAAAATCTAGCGGAAAAGTTTGGGCGTTCTTAGGAGATGGTGAAACAGATGAGCCTGAAACTCTTGGTGCAATTACACTTGCTTCAAGAGAAAAATTAGACAATTTAATTTTTGTAATTAATTGCAACTTGCAAAGGCTTGATGGGCCGGTTAGAGGAAACGGAAAAGTAATTCAAGAGCTGGAAGCGATTTTCCGCGGTGCAGGCTGGAATGTAATTAAAGTTATATGGGGAAGTGATTGGGATCCCTTATTAGAGAAAGATAAAGACGGAAAATTAATCAAACGATTAGGCGAAGTTGTTGACGGACAGTATCAAAAGTATTCGGTTGAAAGCGGAGAATACATTCGTGAACATTTGTTTGGAGCAGATGAAGAATTATTGGACATGGTCAAAAATTTTAGTGATGAACAGCTCCGCAAAATGAAACGCGGCGGCCACGATCCTGAAAAAGTTTTTGCAGCATTTAAACAAGCGGTTGCGCATAAAGGCCAGCCAACTGTAATCCTTGCAAAAACTATTAAAGGATACGGACTTGGAGAAAGCGGCGAAGGGAAAAATATAACTCACCAGCAGAAAAAATTAAATGAAGATGAATTGAAAGAATTCCGAACAAGATTTGGAATTCCTATATCAGATGAAGATGTAGCCAAAGCGCCATTTTATAGGCCGGATGAAAACGGTCCGGAAATGCGATACCTATTGGAAAAAAGAAAAGAGCTTGGCGGATTTTTACCTTCAAGAAAAACCGATGTTCGTCCAATTAAAACTCCTCCTGAAGATATATTTGAAGAGTTTTATAAAGGAACGGAAGGACGCGACGTTTCTTCCACAATGGTATTTGTTAGAATATTAGCTAAGCTGTTAAAGGATAAACAGCTCGGAAAATATGTGGTTCCGATTGTTCCTGATGAGGCAAGAACATTTGGAATGGAAGCTTTATTCAGGCAAGTTGGAATTTATTCTCATGTAGGCCAGCTGTATGAACCGGTTGATAGAGATAGCCTACTTTATTACAAAGAAGCAAAAGACGGACAAATTCTTGAAGAAGGAATTACAGAAGCTGGTTCCATGTCTTCATTTATTGCAGCCGGTACGGCATACGCTACACACGGCTTAAACATGATTCCATTCTTTATTTATTATTCAATGTTTGGATTACAAAGAATCGGCGATTTGCTGTGGGCAGCCGGTGATATGCAGGCAAAAGGCTTCTTAGTCGGTGGAACTGCTGGTAGGACAACACTTGCCGGTGAAGGCTTGCAGCACCAGGACGGCAACAGCCATTTGTTAGCCTACACCATCCCGAATCTTGTTGCTTATGATCCAGCATTCGCTTATGAAATAGCTGTGATTGTAAGAGATGGAATAAGAAGAATGTACGAGGAACAGGAAAATGTGTTTTATTATCTAACCGTAATGAATGAAAATTATCCAATGCCGCCAATGCCAAAAGGGGCCGAAAAAGGTATTGTTAAAGGTATGTATAAATTGAAAGCTTCAAAAAAGAAAACTGCTAAACTAAAAGCACAACTTTTCGGTAGCGGAACAATTCTTAATGAAGTAGTAAAAGCCCAGCAGATTTTGGAAGATGATTATAAAATAGCGGCAGATGTTTGGAGTGTAACAAGCTATAAGGAATTAAGAAAGGATGCTTTGGATGCTGAAAGATGGAATATGCTTCATCCAAATGAAAAACAAAAAGTGCCTTATGTAACTCAAGTGCTTAAAGACGAAGATGGAGTTTTTGTTGCAGCTTCAGATTATGTTAAGGCTTTGCCGGACTCAATTGCAAAATGGTTTCCACGTCAGTTAGCATCTCTCGGTACTGATGGGTTCGGAAGAAGTGAAGGAAGAAATGAGCTTCGGGACTTCTTTGAAGTGGACGCAAAGCATGTAGTTTTAGCAACATTATCTTCGTTATACAAAGAGAAAAAAATTAAATATAACATTATCGAAAAAGCTATAAAGGATTTAGAAATAAATCCTGCTAAACTGAATCCAATGCATTCATAAAACTAAATAGCTTTTTATTAAGAAGTAAATTTTATTAAGGTTTAAAATGGCAAAAGAATTAAAGCTCCCGGATTTAGGAGAAAATATAGAATCAGCCGATGTTTTAAATATACTTGTTAAAACCGGCGACCAGGTTGAAAAAGAACAGAGTGTTATCGAAATAGAAACTGATAAAGCTACCATTGAAGTTCCTTCTTCAATAGCCGGAACTGTAAAAGATGTTTTGATTAAACCGGGTGATAAGGTTAAAGTAGGACAATCAATTTTAACTTTTGATGAAGGTAATGGCAAAGCAGAAGTTAAGTCCGAAAAGAAAAACGAAGATAAAAAAGCTTCCAAACCCGATGGGGATAAAAAAGCTGCGGATGAAAAAGAAAAAACCAAGGATTCTCCAAAACCGGAAACTAAAGAAGAACTAAAAACAAAAAAATCGTCAAGCACTTCAGTTATTGAAATGAAGCTTCCTGATTTAGGTGAGAATATCGAATCTGCCGATGTTTTAAATATTTTAGTTAAACCCGGTGACAGCATTGAAAAAGATCAAGGCGTGCTTGAAATAGAAACCGATAAGGCAACAATTGAAGTTCCTTCATCTGTAAACGGAACTGTAAAAGAAGTATTGGTTAAGTCTGGTGACAAAGCAAAAGTTGGACAGGCAATTTTAAAAGTTGAAACTTCTTCAGATTCACAGCAAGAATCTAAAAAAGAAACTTCTAAAGAAGCGGAACCAACTTCGAAACATGAGGAACAAGAAACTGCTAAGCAAGAATCTGAACAAGAAAAAGAAACGGCAACCGGCCAAAAAGAAAAATTTCAGCCCGGGGAAATTGATGATCAGCCGCCTATCAGAAAAAACGCGGCTCCTGCTGCGCCTTCAGTTAGAAGGATTGCAAGGGAAATTGGTATTGATATTCAACAGGTTCCCGGCACAGGCCCAAATGGTAGAATTTCAATGGACGATGTTAAAGGATTTGCTAAAAAATTGAATGAAGGAAGAGAAAGCGGTGGTTTCTCAGCTTTAGGTGTAAAAGTGGAAGCATTGCCTGACTTCAGCAAGTTTGGCGAAGTGGAAGTAAAACCGATGAATAAAATCCGTTCGGTTACCGCTGATCATCTCAGCTATGCATGGAATGTAATTCCACATGTTACACAATTTGATAAAGCAGATATAACAGAGCTTGAAAAGATTAGGAAACAATTTAATCCCGCCGTTGAGAAAGCGGGAGGGAAATTAACTGTTACTTCTATTTTAATAAAGATTATAACTTCAGCTTTAAAAGTTTTCCCGCAGTTTAACAGCAGCATTGATTTACAGAAAAAGGAAATTATTTATAAAAAATATTTTAATATCGGAATTGCTGTTGATACTCCGAACGGATTAATTGTTCCGGTTTTAAAAAATGTTGATAAGAAAAATATAACCGAACTCTCCGTTGAAATGAATACCCTTGCAGAAAAAGCAAGGAACAGGAAAGCCTCGCTTGATGAACTTCAAGGCGCCTGCTTTACTATTACAAATCTTGGCGGAATCGGCGGAACATCTTTTACTCCGATAGTTAACTCTCCTGAAGTTTCCATACTTGGTGTTTCCAGAGGAAATTATGAACCCGTTTATGATAAAGTCACTAAAGAATTTGAGGCAAAGTTAATGCTTCCGTTATCTCTGTCATATGATCATAGAATTATTGATGGCGCTGATGCAGCGAGATTTTTAAGATGGGTTTGTGAAGCACTTGAGCAGCCAATTAAAATAATGGTTGAAGGGTGAAGTATAACTTCAACTTCAGTTTAAGAGATTAAGAATATTATTTAATCATTAAACTTGAAACATGATTAATACAAATTTTATGAGGAATTAAATGTCAAAGCAAGTTACAGTTATCGGAGCAGGCCCGGCGGTTATGCTGCCGCTTTTTATGCAGCCGATCTCGGAATGGATGTTACATTAATTGATAAAGATAAAAATCCTGGCGGAGTTTGTTTATACCGTGGATGTATTCCTTCCAAGGCTTTGCTTCATGTAGCAAAGCTGCTTCATGAATCTCAAGAAGCAAAAAATTGGGGAATTGAATTCGCAAAACCAAAAATAAATTTGGATAGATTAAGAGAATGGAAAAATGAAGTAGTTAATAAAATGACAGGCGGACTTGGACAGCTTTCCAAGGCAAGAAAAATAAATTATGTTCAAGGTACGGCAAGCTTTGTTGATTCTTCAACTTTAAAAGTTGAGAAAGCTGATGGTAAAACGGAAGAATTAAAATTTGAAAATGCAATCATCGCTACTGGCTCAAGGATAGCAACAATTCCTGTTCTTTCAATTGACAGTAAAAGATTTTTAAATTCAACCACTGCGTTGGATTTACCTGAAATTCCAAAATCACTTTTAGTAATTGGCGGCGGATATATTGGCCTTGAGCTCGGGTCAGTTTATCAAGCATTAGGGACTAAAGTGTCTGTTGTTGAAATGCTTCCAGGATTATTACCGGGTGCCGATAAAGATTTAGTTGCGCATCTAAGCAAAAGAATTGAAAAGCAGTATGATAAAATTATGCTTAATTCAAAAGTGCTTGAACTGAAAGAAACCAAAAAAGGAATTAAAGTTAAAATTCAAGATAAAGAAGGAAAAACAACCGAAGATGAATATGAATATGTTTTAATGTCGATTGGCAGAAGGCCTGAAACAAAAGGACTTGGGTTGGAAAATACAAAAGTACAAGTTAATGAAAGAGGATGGATAAAAGTTAATAAACAAATGCAGACAGATGATCCAAATATTTATGCAATCGGTGATATAGTTGGGGAACCAATGCTTGCGCATAAAGCATCTCATGAAGGCCGAGTTGCAGTTGAAGTAATAGATGGACACAAAGCTGCATTTGAGCCGCTTGCAATTCCGGCAGTTGTTTTCACAGATCCCGAAATAGCATGGGCTGGATTAACAGAAAATCAAGCAAAAGAACAAAATATAAAATATGAAATAGCAAAATTTCCATGGGCAGCTTCCGGAAGAGCAACTACTCTTGACAGATTTGATGGAGTAACAAAATTAATAATTGATCCGGAAACAGAAAGAATATTAGGAGTTGGAATTTGCGGACCAGGTGCAGGCGAACTAATTGCAGAAGGCGTTCTTGCAATTGAAATGGGAGCAAATGCAACTGATTTAAAAATGACAATTCATCCGCATCCAACTTTATCAGAAACTATAATGGAAGCTGCAGAAGTTTTCTTCGGACAAAGCACACATATTTACAGGCCGAAGCGGAAATGAGAGATTAAGTTTATTTTCAAGTTCAAAAATTGTACTTGCACTTACTTTTGAACTTGAACTAAATTATCAGCATCAGTAATTGGTAAGTCGCATACAAAATTCTTACAAACATAAACTGTCGTTTTCCCGTCTTTAGATTTCAAATCTTTAACATAATCAGAAATTTTTTCTAACTCTTCACGTTTTAACATAACAACTTTGTTTGGATTAAATTCTTCTCGAATCTTCTTGATAAATTCTTCTTTTGAATTATTTCCTTCAACAATTACAATTTCATTTGAAGGTCCAATTGCAAAATCAAATGCACATAAAAACTGAGTAAAAGCAGATGGTGAGTTTGAAATACTTTGGGAAAAAAATTTTCCAATTAAAGACGCTTTAACTTCAAGTTCAGTGTTTCCGGTAATTCGGGATAACCTTAACAAATTTAAAGCTGCAATCGAATTACCAGAAGGAATTGCTCCATCGTATAAATCTTTTTGACGAGCAATTAATTTTTCCGCTTCATTTGAAGTAAAATAAAAACCGCCGTTTTCTTCATCCCAAAAATGTTTAATTAAATAATCATTTAATTCAATTGCCGCTGTTAAATACTTAATTTCAAATTCAGTTTCATATAAATCAACCAAAGACTGAATAAGAAATGCATAATCATCTAAGTTTGCAGTTATACCCGCTTCGCCATCTCGATATCTATGTAAAAGAACTCCTTCATTATTTCTTAAATTATTTAAAATAAACTCTGCCGATTTTTTTGCAGCTTAATAATATTTATTATTATTAAACAATTGCGATGCTTTGCATAAAGCTGAAATCATTAAAGAATTCCAGTCAGTTAAAATTTTGTCATCTTTATAGGGATGAATTCTTTTTTCTCTTTTTTCAAAAAGTTTCTTTCTTATTTTTTCAAATTTAATTTCATCTTCAGCGTCAAGTTTATTTTTTAAATGCGGAATGTTTGTCCCGTTAAATCCGCCTTGAACTGAATCGATCCAATTACCTTCATCTTTAATTTGAAAAATTTCTATAAATAATTCATAATCTTCTTTAATAATTTTTTTAATTCAGCATTAGTCCATACATAAAATTTACCTTCTTCGCCTTCGCTGTCAGCATCTTCTGCAGAATAAAAACCACCATTTGAATCTGTCATATCTCTTAAAACATATTCAAAAATTTCTTCGGCTGTCTTTTTATAGAATTCATTTTTAGTTATTTGATACAACTCGACATATGCGTTGGAAATTAAAGCTTGGTCATAAAGCATTTTTTCGAAATGAGGAACAAGCCATTTCTGATCAGTTGAATAGCGATGAAATCCAAATCCTATTTGATCATAAATTCCACCAAGTCTCATTTGCGTTAGAGTTTTTTCTACCATTTCCAAAGCCGATTTTTCTTTATATCTTTTATAGTATCTTAAAAGAAAAGTTAGATTATGCGGTGTTGGAAATTTAGGTGCATTTCCAAATCCTCCAAATTCAGGATCAAATCTATTCTTCAAATTTGAAAATGCTTTTTTCAAAACTTGCTCATTTAATTCTTCATTACTAATCATCTGCGTATTTTTTGAGACGGCAGAAGAAATTTCTTCCGCAGATTTCAATAAATCATCTCTTTTAGTTTGCCATAATTCTTTTATTCTTGGTATTAATTGCATCAGTCCCATTCTTCCAAATCGTTCACTTTTTGGAAAGTAGGTCCCCGCAAAAAAAGGTTTTTTATCCGGAGTCATTATAATAGTTAAAGGCCAGCCCCCGCTACCTGTGAGCATCTGACAGATGGTCATATAAATTCCATCAATATCAGGACGCTCTTCTCTGTCAACTTTAATTGAAATAAACAAGTCATTCATCAAAGCTGCTACTTCTTCATCTTCAAAAGATTCTTTCTCCATTACATGGCACCAATGACAAGTCGAGTATCCAATGGATACAAATATTGGTTTATCTTCTTGTTTGGATTTATCAAATGCTTCATCGGTCCATGCAAACCAGTCAACCGGGTTATAAGCGTGCTGAAGTAAATACGGGCTTTTTTCGGTTATTAATTTGTTAAGTTTTTTCATTCTTTTAAATAAGTTTTTTATGGACTTCTGATAAAATCGCTTTGTTAAAGTTTCAGTTTTTTGATAGTTTTATCAAAGTAATATTTTTTTAAAGTTAATATTAAAAATATATGAATAATAAAAATAATTTGATTTTGCCAGCGGTAATATTATCAGTAGCATTCGTGATAAGCTCAATCGTATTTGTTACAACATGGAAATCAAATTATAGATCAAATCAAACTATAAACGTAACCGGCTCAGCAAAAAAAGAAATCGTTTCCGACTTTGGAGTATTGAAGGGAAATATTACAGTTCAAGCTTCAGTTCAAAGCAATGCATATAAAGAACTGAATTCGCAAATGCAAATTCTGATTTCGTATCTTAATTCCAAAGGATTTTCAAAAGACAAAATAGAATTTTCTACAATTAATTCATATCCTATATATGAAATTGGGCAAAATGGATATCAGACAAATATTGTAAGAGCTTACAATTATTCCCAACGGATTGAAGTTCAATCAGCAGATGTAGAGAAAATTAAAAATATATCTCTCGAAATTTCTTCACTGGTGGAAAAAGGCGTAAACTTTAATGTTGAAATGCCTGAATATCATTATACAAAATTAGCAGAGCTTAAAATTGAAATTCAAGCTGCAGCCGCTAAGGATGCGATGGTGAGAGCTCAAAAAATTGCAGAAGCCACCGGACGAAGTATTGGAACAATGCGTGATGCAAGAATGGGTGTAATACAAATTACTCCAAGATTATCCAATCAAATTTCCGATTATGGCATAAATGACTTAAGCTCAATTGATAAGGAAATTACTGCTGTAGTTAATGCATCATTTGAAATCGAATAATAACTTATTATAGAAAACTTTTTATGACAAAATCACAAATATGGGTAGCATCTTTTTTAGTTCTTTTTTTAATTTTGTTTTTTTTAGGACGAGTCTCGAAAAATGTGGAAAGTGAAAGCGGTCCAACTTCAACGAACCCAATGCCTCAAACAAATATGACATCCGAAGAATTATCTGGCGAGGAATTAGTTTCTAAGCTGGGCTGTATAAATTGCCATGGCAATGAATTGAATGGAACGAAAATGGGACCTTCATTACATGCAGTGAAAGATAATTGGTCAAGAGACAAACTTATAAATTATCTCCGGAATCCATCATCATATATGGATTCTGATCGATTCAAAGATTATCAAACAAAATATCCAGGGGTAATTATGCCTTCATTCAACAACATACAAGTAAAAGAATTAGGGAAAGTTGCAGAGTATTTGCTGGGGCTGTAATGAGTTAACTCATTAAAAAAAATGCGCTTAGATTTTAATCCAAGCGCATTTTAATTTTAAATAATTACTTAATTAAGCTATCGTAATACCTTTGTCAAGATAAACATCCTGAATCGTATTTAAGAGTTTAACACCTTCAGCCATTGGACGCTGGAAGGCTTTTCTTCCCGAGATTAATCCCATTCCGCCTGCTCTTTTATTTATCACTGCTGTTTTAGCTGCTTCTGCGAAATCATTTTCGCCTGAAGCACCGCCGCTGTTTATCAATCCGGCTCTGCCCATATAATTATTTATTACCTGGTATCTTGCAAGATCTATAGGATTATCAGAACTTAAATCAGAATATACCTTCTTGTGAGTTTTCCCAAATTTTATTGCATTAAAACCGCCATTATTTTCAGGCAGTTTTTGTTTAATAATATCAGCTTCAATTGTAACGCCTAAATGATTTGCTTGCCCTGTTAGATCTGCTGAAACATGATAATCTTTATCTTTTTTGAATTCTGGATTTCTCAAATAGCACCAAAGAATAGTTGCCAGTCCTAACTCATGAGCATATTTAAAAGCTTCACTTACTTCAATTATTTGTCTTGCACTTTCTTCAGAACCGAAATAAATAGTTGCACCAACTGCTGCCGCTCCCATATCCAATGCTTGTTCAACACCAGCGAACATGATCTGATCAAATTTATTTGGAAAAGTTAAAAGCTCATTATGATTAATTTTTACGATATAAGGAATTTTAGGTGCATATTTTCTTGCAGTCATTCCCAGCACACCAAGCGTTGAAGCAACCGCATTACATCCGCCTTCAATTGCAAGCTTAACAATATTTTCCGGATCAAAGTACTGAGGATTAGGCGCAAATGAGGCACCTGCGCTATGTTCTATTCCCTGGTCAACTGGAAGTATTGATACATCGCCTGTATTTGCTAACCGTCCTGATGAAAATATCCATTGTAAATTTTTAAGTACATTTATATTTCTGTCAGTTTGAGCAAAAACTCTATCGACAAAATCGGGCCAGGTAAGTTAAGTTGCTCTTTAGGAAATTTAGCCTTATATGATAATAATGCTTCAGCGTCGTTTCCTAATAAATCTTTTAAATTCTGTGACATGCTAACTCCATTCTAAAATATTATATTCAAAAAATTAAAATTCAAAAAATGAATGTCCATAAAAATAAGTCGAAATAATTTGTTATTCAATTTATTTTGTTTTTAACCTGCAGTTCAGCGTTTATATTTTTATTTTGAATGAAATCAAATATATTTTTAGCGTGCGAACGAGAATTTTCGATAAAAAGCCTGTTAGTTTGCATACCGGCACAAACTACTCCCGCAAGAAAAATCCCCTCTTTATTAGTTTCAAAAGTATTAGAATTGCAAACCGGTTCACGATTTTCATTTTTTGAAATTTCAATTCCACATTTTTCAAGAAAAGAAAAATCCGGCTGATAACCTGTCATTGCTAAAACAAAATCATTTTTAATAGTAACTATTCCTTCCGGAGAATTTATGATAACTTCGTCATCAGTAATTTGTTTTACACTTGAATTAAAATATGCCTTAATTGAATTTTCCTTAATCCTGTTTTCAATATCTGGTTTCACCCAGTATTTAACACGTTTATTAATTTCACTTTCACGAATAACCATAGTTACTTCAGCACCTTTTCGAAATGTTTCAAGCGCCACATCAACAGCTGAATTTGCACTGCCGACAACAACTACCCTTTGATTAAAAAACGGATGCGGGTCATCATAATAATGTTTTACCTTTTCAAGATTTTCACCAGGAACATTCATCAAATTCGGTTTACCATAAAAACCAGTTGATATAATAACTTTTTTACATAAATAAATATTTTTGTTTGTGACAACTTCATGAAGATTCATCCAAATCATTTACAGCGATTACTTCTTCATAAAGAAGAACATTTAAATTCCATGAGATAACAACTCGTCTGTAATACTCAAGTGCTTCGCTTCTTGTAGGTTTTGGTCCATGCGAAATAAAAGGTACTTCTCCAATTTCCAACCTATCCGAAGTTGAAAAGAAAGTCATGTTAACCGGATAATTATATATCGAATTAACCAAACAGCCTTCTTCAAGAATTAAATAACTAATATTTCTTTTTACAGCTTCTATTCCGCAGGCAAGCCCTATCGGGCCTGCTCTATAACTATCACATCTAAAACATTTTTATTCATTTTCCTATCCTTAATTTTTTACAAAGTTAAAATTTTTAAATTATATTAAATAATTATTTACTAATAATTTGCACCAAGTTGCTTGCAATGGTATTATTATTTTCATCGAGTAAGAATACTCTATAAAAACCAGGATCATCAAAGCTTAAATCACTGCTATCATTTTTAGAGAAATAAATATATTTCCTGTCCGGTTGAACAGTGAAGTCAAATTTCTTATAAAAATCGAATTGGCTAGTTGTAGGATTCCATTTATCAAATTGAACATGACAGTCGTTTAACCCCAATGCATAATCGCACCTAATCATAATAGTTAAATAACCGGTTGTAAATCTATCGCTAATTCCAACTTCTCCACTATCGGTATAGGCTTGACAGAAATAAAGAACAGGCGAACTTTGAGCGACTGTAGAGATTTAACCCCAAAAATAAT
>CAWCVZ010000036.1:0-14411 GCA_963798865.1 uncultured Ignavibacteria bacterium
CAAATGGTATTAACGGGGGAAAAGTCTATTGATGAAGAAACTCAAATATTTAATCGAATAAAACACCTTAAAGTTATAAACACCGAAGAAACTACGAAGCTTGTTTATATAAATGTACCTGAAAATTCTGTATCAAAATGGGAGGAGATATTTTCTCAATATCCATTTATTACCAGGGTTCTGATAATTGCTGTTTGTACCGAGTTCTAAAAATAGGTACGAAATAGCGTAGGTTTTCGGCAATATTTTCATTTTTAAGCCGTTAAAAATAGTTCTAGCTATCATTTATCCCTTTACATGTTTTATTATTTGTTAATATCTTGAATTAATTTTTCGATTCTTTCTTTTAAATTGGGTAAATCAATTTTAGCAGTTTCCCAAACTACTTGTATATTTACTCCGAAGTAATCATGAATCAGTAAATCTCTCATTCCACCTATTTCTCGCCAAGGAATTTCTTTTGATTGAGATTTGATTTCAACTGGTATTCTCTTACTTGCTTCCCCTATTATTTCTATAACTCTAATTAACGCATATTGTGTCTTTTCATCATTTCTGAAGTCTTCAATTGACATTTTATCTATAAATGATATTCCTTTATTTATAGCATCATAAATGTCATAATGTCATTAAGATAGTCTAAATATTCCCTTTGTACTTTCATATAGTTATAGATTCATTCAAAATATTTTTACTAATTCCCGGTTTCAATGTATCTTTCATAACTAAATCAACATTAATCTGCAACTGATCGGAGAGATAATTTTTTAATTCAAGAAATTTCAACAGACTTGGAGCTTTGGCAAACAGGACAAGTAAATCTAAATCGCTTTTACTATTTTGTTGATCTCTTACATATGAACCAAATACTTCCAAAGAATTAACACTATATTTTTGATTAATATATGGAAGCAATTTCCGAAGATTAACTAATATTTCATTTAAATCTTTTTTCATGAGTAAAAAATGCAATATTTTATCCAATTATTCAATATTCATCTAAAATGAATGATGGCTTTGTAGAAAAGCGGACTGTCCGAAAGAACAATATCTTTTAGTTATATATGTATCGCTTAGGTTATACCCACTCCTTTTTTTCTATTTATTATTTATCGAAATCTTCAGCCTCTACTTCATGAATTTTCTCAAAGGCTTTCTTAAATTTTCCTTTCTAACTTTCATCTCTTCAGGATCGGGATGTCAATAACTGTACAAATAATTTTATTATTGTGTTTTATACTACAAGAGCCTTAATTCTTTTAAATTTCTTTTGCGAAACTATTGACTCTAAATTTTCTAATGCTAAATTGCATACAAGAAGTTGATAATTAATTTTATCAGCTTTAAGTTCTAAAATTTATTAAGTTAAGTATTAGAACTTGATTGGATGGCAAGTACTTGAGGTAAAACTTAATGAAAACCATCCAATCGTTATTTTAAAGCCTTTCTATTCGATAACAAATCCCTATTTAGTCATGTCTAGCTTATAAGTCCTTCTGACATTATTAGTGTATTGTACAGTATATGTTAAGCGTATCTGGAGCGCATGTGGAGCGTATGTGAAGCGTATGTGGAGTGTATGTGGAGCGTATGTGAAGCGTATGTGGAACGGACCTGCGGTATATTTGAGGCTTTGATGAATAGTAGATAGAAGGGGACTGAACTGAAATAGGATGCCGGGAATTAATACTAGACTTTTAAAGATATTTAAATGAACAGTTAAATGATCCTATTAAATCTTTTTAGGTTTTCAATGAAAATAGATAAGAAAATTCATTTTAAGGGGGATTATTTTTAAGAATTTACTAAATTTGTACAATAACGTTCAAAATATAAGATTAGGTGATAAACCGATAATAATTATAATGATTCATTAAAATGATAAAAGCAATTTTTTGGGATAACGATGGTATACTTGTAGATACGGAAGAGCTTTATTTTGATGCAACCAGACAGATACTTTTAACTGCAGGAGTCAATTTAACCAGGGATATGTATATTGAGTATTTTCTCATTAAAGGAAATGGGACCTGGCATCTGGTAAAAGACAAAGGCTTTTCTGCAGATTATATTGATAATTTAAGGAATGAGCGAAATAGACTTTATGCAGAGATACTTCAGGAAAAGTGCAAAGTTATCGAAGGCGCAAAGGAGGTTATTGAGAAATTATATGGAAACTATTTAATGGGAATCGTAACAAGCTCTAGAAAGGCACATTTCGAAATTATTCATCTTTCAACGGATCTTTTGAAATATTTTGATTTTGTATTAACAGGAGATGACTATACAAGCTTCAAACCTAATCCTGATCCATATCTTATGGCGATTGAAAAAAGCGGATTTCAAAAGGAAGAATGTCTTGCAATCGAAGATTCTGAAAGAGGATTGAAATCTGCCAAAGGTGCAGGGATCCGCTGCTTTGTAATTCCGGGAGGTTTGACCAGGGGCGGTGATTTTTCTAAAGCAGACAAGATACTAAAGAATATTAGAGAATTGCCGCATGAACTTAATAATTTTTTCGTTTAATTTAAGAATTTTATAAATATATATGAAGATTGTTAAATATTTAAAAATGCCTGTGCATTTAAGGAGGATCTATCCTTTTTATAAAGATAAAGAATTTAATATCCTTGATATTGGATGCGGAAATCATTCTGCCACTGTAACTATGAAATATTTTCCCAAATGCCATTATTATGGTGTAGATAAGGAAATATACAATAATGATGAATCTGATTTTGACCTAATGACGAAATTTTATAAGATTGACATGGAAAATGATTCTCTGGAAGAAATACCTGAAAAATTTTTTGATGTTATAATCTTGAACCATGTTATTGAACATATCGAAAATGGAACTGAAATACTGGAAGTTATTACAAAAAAAATCAAAAATAATGGACATATTTATATCGAAACGCCTTCAATTAAATCTCTGTCTCTGCCAAGTCAACCGGGTACTCTGAATTTTTGTGATGATGAGACTCATAAAAAGATTTATGATATAATTGATGTTGCTAATGTCCTTATTAAAAAGAATTGCAGAATTATAAAAGCCGGAACCAGGAGAGATAAAGTGGGAATATTTTTTTCACCTTATTTTATACTAAAAAAAATTCTCAAAAAAGAAGGATTTGCAGGATTCAGTATATGGGATTTAACCGGTTTTGCGTGGTTTATATTTGCCGTAAAAAAAGGTTAAAAATTATTGTGTAGTAATAGACTTCAGAAAATCAAAAATTTAAGGCTAATTATTTTATTGAAATTTGAAAAAAGTTATTAAAAATAATAAATTAAACAGTAACGGTGATCTTCCGGAAAGAATTGAAAATTCTAGGTTTGGCTTTATATTGAATATCTTCTCGGACTTATTTTTCAGTTTTGTCAGAAGTTTTACTTCAAAGGGAAAAACCGGAAATTTAGTAGTTATTGCATTACATAGAATAGGGGACTCGGTTTTTACCATTCGGGCAATTAAAGAAATATTTAAATACTATAAAAACTATAATAAAATAATTATAAGTTATTCTGAATCCGGAAATATATATAAACTCGTTTTTACAGGAAAAATAATAACTTTGGATAGAACCGACTTTAAATTTGGAGGACGAATCGCTTCTTCATTTGCAACAAAAATTTTAAAAGAAACGAATCCTGAAATTATATTTGATCTCACAGGGACAGTTACATCTGCAACTTTAATTTTTAGATCTCACGCTGATAGAATTATCGGAATGAATGATCGCATCTTCAAAAAAGTATATAATCAGTTCGTAAGAAAAAGAACTATACCCCATCTTATAGATAAATATTTAGATGTAGCGGCTTTAGAAATTCCCTTTAAAAGAAGTAATGAAACGTACAGTTTCAGCACTGTAATAAATAAAGGGGAGAGAATTTTAATTCATCCTTTTGCAGGTTGGAAGGCTAAAGAGTGGAATATTAGGAAATTTGTACATTTAGGAGAGATTTTAAAAAATAAATTTGATATTGCATTTTTGTCTAAGCCAGGTTTAATTCCTCCTGATATTCAAAATAAGTTAAAGACTTCAAACATTCCTATAATAATAACTCAAACTGTAGATGAACTAATATATGAATTAAAAAATTGTGCATTAATTATTTCTAATGATTCCGGTCCACTTTACTTAGCAAACCTGCTTGGAAAACCAACTTTCACTATTTATGGTCCAACGAATCCTGAATATTCAATTCCATTCGGGAAGAACCATGATTATATTCAAAAAAAAATCGAATGTTCACCCGAAAAGAATAAGCAATATTGCTTTACCAATGCTGGTAGAAAAGGATGCCCTTCCTTTGAATGCATGAACAAGCTGACTATCGATGAAGTCCTCAAAAAATTAAATGAATTTTTAAGCAGAATCGAAATGTATCCAACAGAAAAAATTACAAATGATAAAAGTGAGTGATTCAAATACTTTATCTTTAAACTACTCAAAAGTTATTATTATAGCTCTGTTTTTATCAATCCTATCCCTGCTGCTGTTGAAAATCAGTTGGTTTATAGTTTTAATACCATTACTATTGATCCCTTTATTTCTGTATGGTGAAAATGCTCTTATATTTTATTCAATAATTTCTTTCCTTTCTCTTACAAGTACTATAAGCGTAGAATTAAGAACTATTGTTCAAACACTTTTTATATTTATCTTGTTTTATTTATTTATAAAGGAGTATGGGTTTAGTTTTTACACATACCCGAAAGTCCCAAAACAAATCGTTCTCTTAATTTTTCTTATATACCTGGCAATGATTACTTCAACGATGTTCTCCAGTTATATTTTACTTGGAATTAAGGAGATTGTTAGATTAACTATCTTCTTAATAATTATTTACTTTTTTTACGGATTTCTAAATAAATCAAATAATATCCGACTATTTTTATTAGCTTTATTTTTTACTGGCATTATATACTTTACTAATGTCTTCCTAAATTTTGCACAAAACAATTTTAGCATTGTTGAATTAAATATAAATGAACTATTAAAGGTAGAAAGCAGTTATATAAATGTTAATGGAATAGGTTCTTTTTTTGTCATAGTTACCTCCGTGTTACTTTGTTATTTTTTTTCTTTTAAAGAAAGAATTAAAAAACTTTCTATATTTTTTTTAGTATGTATTTATTCACTAGGTCTTATAATTACCAATTCTCGAGCTGCAATATTATCTACTGCAATAAGTTCGCTTGTTTTAATATATTTTTACAATAGAAAAATATTCTTTAGTATAATTGTTACATTTATAGTTCTTATACCGCTTTTGTTTGTAAATCCAATAAATAAATATATTGATATTTATTTTAGAGTAGATAGACTTACAACAGGAAGAAATTTGATCTGGGAAATTGTATCAAATATTGTAAAAGATAATTCTGTTTTTGGTGCTGGTCCTGCAGCAACAAAATTTGAAATGTATAGATACATGCCGTTTATGCTTGGTTCCGCTGCTGAGAAATATATTTCATTACACATTGATCAGATTGAATTTGGTCATGCACATAATTTTTATTTATTCTTCCTGACAGATCTGGGAATACCTGGATTTATCACTTCATTATTTTTACCATATGCCTTTATCAGTTTAGGCTTAAAAACAATAAAGAAATTTAAAAATATCCATATTGAATATTACTGGTTAAGCATGGGAATTACCGCAGCCGGTATCGGATTATTCATCAGAGGATTTTTCGAATGGGGAAATTTGATAAGCTATGGCACTCTTGAATCGGACCTTCCCTTCTGGCTTATTTTTATTATTCTGATTTATTTATATCAAATTCCCAAGGCGGTAATTATTAAAAAATGACAGACAATAATTCTCTTCTATAATTTTTGCAAAATGAAAGTTTTAATACTTGCTAACCCAATTGCTTCCCATACAATAAAATGGGTTAATTCTTTAAACGAAAAAGGAGTTGAGGTTTATTTATTTGGTTTAAATAGTTATGATAAGAATTCGTTTAATAAAGAAATAAAGATTGAAATATTTGATATACCGCAAAAATTGCAAAGCAATACAGATGGTTCATTTTCAAAAGTTATTTATTTACTCTCATTAAAAAAATTAAAAAAGTTTATAAAAAAAATTAATCCAGATATTTTGCATGCTCATTATGTCTCCAGCTATGGAATATTAGGCTCTTTAACAGGCTTCCACCCATTTTTTATATCTGTATGGGGGACTGACATATTCTACGTACCTGAGAAAAATATTATCTACCGGAAATTAATCGAATTTAGTTTGAATAAGGCAGACAAAATTCTATCTACAAGCCGGGTAATGGCTATACAAACAAAAAAATTTACAAAAAAAGAAATTGATGTGGTTCCATTTGGAATTGATAAGGATAAATTTAAACCGATGATTACAACGTCTCTGTTTAATGAAGAAGATATTGTAATAGGAACAATAAAAACTTTAGAAAAAAAATATGGAATAGAATATTTAATCAAAGCATTCAGAATAGTTAAAGATAAATTTCCCTCAATTCCCTTAAAATTAATGATAGTTGGAGGCGGTTCGGAAGAAAAGAACCTAAAAAAAATAGTCCATGATTTGAATCTTGAAAATGTTACATTATTTACAGGATTCATTAAACCGGATGAAATTCCTAAATATCATAACATGCTGAATATATTTGTCGCCTTATCAGAGAGTGAGAGTTTCGGAGTTTCAGCTCTTGAAGCTTCTGCCTGTGGAAAACCCGTTGTAGTTTCGGATGCAGAAGGATTCCAGGAAATTGTCAAAAACAATCTAACAGGTTTTATTGTCAAGAAAAATAGTATTAATCAAACGGTTGATGTTTTAACCAGCCTTATCCAAAATAAGGAACTGAGAGAAGAAATTGGTAAGGCAGGAAGAGAAAATATTTTAAAACTTTATAATTGGGATGAGAATGTAGAGCAAATGATAGAATTTTATAAACAAATAATATCTAATTAAATCAAATAATATCTCAATAATTGATACTTATTATTTTTTTAATCTTGAAGAATTTGACTTTTTACCAATAATGCATATTCCAAAGCCTGGTAAATAACGAAATGGATAGGAAGATACTTCTATTATTTTAAAATATTTTGAGATTCGTTCGATTAAAAATTTATAATCCCAACCCTTACGAGATTCTCGTTTAACTTTATTCATATTTCCCAAAATTGCATTAAAAAATTCATTGCAGGTATATTTAGATACCTTATAACCTAACAACATTTTTGTCAGATGTTTAAAGGCAAATACTAACCCCTTCTGATTGGATGTTGTTATAAAAATATATTGATTTGTCAAATCAAATAGTTTTTCGATATAACTGTCGAGGTGCTGAGGAAGAATATACTCAAATGTTTCCATACATATCGAAATGTCAAAATAATTATTGAGTTTAATATCATAAGGAAAATGAGATTCATAAAATTGATAATCTTTTTTTTTCCACTTATTTCTTGCAATATCTAAGCCCCCTTCAAAATTGGCGTCAATCCCTATATATATTTTTGGCTGCTCTGGTAGAAAATTAATTGTTTTTGCATCAAAACAGCCTAACTCCAAAACACTATTGGGCTTGCATTGTAAACGGTCTAGACTTGATCTCAACCAATAAAAACGGGAGTAGTGTATCCTACTTCTGATACCTTTTGAAAACAATCGTTCATTATAATTTACATTTAAGTCTTTCACTTATTTTATACTCGATTTACTAAATCACATATTTGCAAATTAATAGATTTCAATAATAAGTAATTAAATTAATTTTATAAAAAAATTAACAAGATTAAATTTATAATAAATGTATATGAAGGATATCATTATTAAAAAACTTTCAATTATTATCCCTTACAGAAATGGAGAAAAATATATTATAAAAAAGGATGTCTTAATTTGTTTTGATAGAAATTTATAGACAAATAAAAAATATAAATTTAAATATTTATATTTTTTTATCTGGTCTTTTTGATAGATATACGGCATAGTAAACATCCCTATTTAATATCTTACCGATAAATTCAATTGGAAACAAAAATATAAGGCTTATCCAAAATCCTCTCTGATTCGGCAGATGACTTAAAAAATCAAATTTTCTTCCAATGTTTTTCATATTAACGATTTTCATATTTAATTTATTAAATATATAACTCAATGATTTTTTATTGAATCCAATAACATGATACGGAGCATCAAACGGTTTTGTCTTTGCGGAAATATTTTTTTTACCGATTAATGTAAATACAATTTTTCTCACAACATTAAATAAGCTGTCTTCATTTGGAACTCCTATATAGACAATTCCACCAGGTTTTAATAATTGTTTGATTTTTATTAAATACTCTTTGGGATTTAACACGTGTTCAAGAACTGAATCAACATAAATGAAGTCAAAGTAATTTTCAGGTAATTCATACTCAAGAAAATTTGCAATAATAAAATTTACATCTTCTTGTTTAGCTTTTTTAATTCTATTGTCTACTATATCAATCCCGGTTACTTCCCATCCTCTACGTAAAGCTTCAATTAGAGCTTTCCCTTCTCCGGCACCTATGTCTAAAAATTTGACATTATTATCCGGTAAATTTATTAAAGCTTTATCGAAGCGATCCGACAATTCTTTTGAACGTTTATTGATAAGCCAGCTAGATTGAGATGAAAAGTATTCATTGTTATATAAATAAGACCATTGACTACTGCTAAATGATATGCGAGGAGCAGTAAAATATAGCTCACAATTATTACACTGAACAACATAATGATCTTCATTTATAAAATTTTTAGAAATTTCATTTGTTTTTGCTAAACCGATTATTTTATAATTTGCAGAGTTACATATAGGACAGTTTGAATCCATATTTTAATAAAAACTTTATATTGAAAAAAGAAGTTAAAGCAATAATTAAATATTATAAATAAATTAACGATTTAAAATAAAAAAGATATTAATGAAAGATTGTAATAAAGATAAAATTTCAATTATTATTCCATGCAGAAATGAAGAAAAATATATTGAGAGATGTCTCGATTCCGTGATAAGAAATAATTATCCTAAAGAATGTATTGAAGTTTTTGTAATTGACGGACAAAGCACTGATGCTACTAGAGAAATAATCAATAGATATACCAAAACAAATGGTTTTATTTATTTATTTAATAATAGCAATTTAACAGTCCCGTATGCGATGAATCTAGGTATTGAGGAATCATCCGGAGATTACATAATAAGAATAGATTCTCATACTGAAATCCCGAATAATTATTTTTCCAAACTAATTGAATGGAGCAAAAAATTAGATGCAGATAATATTGGTGCAGTTTGTATAACAGATGTTAAAAATAAAAATCCGAAATCAAATTCGATAAAAAAAGTATTGAGCAGTAAATTAGGCGTTGGAAATTCATATTTTAGAACCGGGATTAAAGAAATAAAAGAGGTAGATACCGTTCCTTTCGGTTGTTATAAAAGGAATATCTTTGAAAAAATCGGATTATATAATACAAGATTGACGAGAAACCAGGATATCGAATTAAATAAAAGATTAAAAAATAATAATGGTAAAATAATTTTAATTCCGGATCTGTTTTGTAAATATTTTGCCAGGGAGAATTTTTCAGATATCGGTAAAAATAATTTCGGCAACGGATTTTGGAATGTTTTAACCGTTTATATTACAAAAGATTTAAATTCAATCAGTGTAAGACATTTTATACCTTTAGTTTTTATTTTTTCCATTGTTCTTCCTATGATCCTTATGTTATGGTATCCTTCTATTGGAATACTATCCGCAATTACTCTTATACTTTATTCATTAATTACTATTTCAATTAGTGTAAAACTTAAAGATAGAGATTCTAAATTTCACTTCATTCTCTGGACATTCGTGACACTTCACTTTTCCTACGGATTTGGTTCTCTTATAGGATTATTCAGAATCGATTATTTATTCAAAAGTAGATAAATGAGTGAGAAAAAATATAAAGAAAAGATTGCAGTTGTTCTGAATAGTCAACCTGAAAGAGTATTTTTATACTGGAAAGGGAGGGTTGCTCTCTACGCTGTTCTGAAAGCAATGGGAATTAAGGAAGGGGATGAAATTATTCTGCCTGCCTTTACATGTGTGGTAGTCCCAAATGCTATTAAATATTTAAGGGCAAAACCTATATATGTTGATATTTCTCCCTCAAATTATAATATGGATATAGATAAATTAGAAGATGCAATAACCGAGAAGACAAAAGTAATAATTTGCCAGAACACTTTCGGGTTATCTTCAAATATTGAAAGAGTAATACAGATAGCTAAAAAGCACAATATATATAGTGTTGAAGATTGTACGCATGGATTTGGGGGTTACTATAATGGAAAACCTAACGGTTCGTATTGTGATGCTGCTTTTTATTCAACGCAATGGAATAAACCGTTTTCAACCGGTATTGGTGGATTTTTAATTGTAAATAATTTTGAGCTTGTTGAAAAAGTAAGGAAACTTGAAGCTGAAAAGAGCAAACCAAACCGGATTAACAAGTCTATTTTATACTTTCTAATAATTTTTAGAAAATATTTTATTAATAATTACACTGAGCAGATTTTAGTAAAATTGTTTAGATTTCTAAGTAAACATAATTTAGTTCTGGGTTCTTCTCAGGGGAATGAGCTGGCGGGTACAGAGATGCCGGATAATTATTTTAGAGACATCTCGTCAGTCCAGATTAAAACCGGAATTAAACAACTGGAAAATCTTGATGATATAAGTAAGTTGAGGGGAAAAAATGCTCATGCTTATACCAAGTTTCTTAAATCAAAAAATAAAATTTATGTGGATGAAAAGTTGTTTGAAAACCATCTTTTTCTGAAATATCCTTTGCTGGTTAAAGACAGAAAATTATTTTTTAATTTAGCTCTGAAAGAAAAAGTTATTTTGGGTGACTGGTTTCTTTCGCCCATTCATCCGGTAAAAGAAAATTTTGAGTTATGGGATTTAAATATTGAATTATTTCCGATTGCGAAAGAAATTTCACAAAAGATTGTTAATTTGCCCACCGAAATAAAAAATAATAGGAAGGTAATGGAATTCCTTTTAAGGAATTTGGAGTTGGTGGAATAAAAGGGGAAAATGGAGTGTTGGAGTGTTGGAGTAATGTATGAAGGATGATGGTTATTTATAGTCATTTGGTGGTCATTCGTTGTCATTCGGTGGTTATTCGATAGTCATTCAATAGTATTTTATAAGAGAATAAATGGTGAAATCTTTTATACCTTTTCATAGGCCGTATATTTCTGATGATGAAATTGCTGAGGTAACTGAAGCAATACGATCCGGATGGTGGACTACTGGTCCTAAGACGTTAAAGTTTGAAAATGAATTTAAGTCTTATATAGGAATCGGCAATGCTGTCGCTGTTAATTCATGGACAGCAGCGGCACATCTTGCCCTGGAAGCTATAGGATTAAAATCCGGAGATGAGGTAATTGTACCTGCTATGACTTTTACCGCATGTGCAGAAATTGTATGCTATTTTAATGCAAAACCTGTTATAGTTGATATTCAAAGAGAAACTTATAATATTGATCCGGAAGCGATAGAAAGGCATATAAACAAAAATACAAAAGCAATTATCCCTGTTCATTATGGCGGTCATCCTTGCGATATGGATGAAATTATTGATATTGCAAAAAGGCATAACCTGTACATTATTGAAGATGCGGCACATGCTTTACCTTCATTTTACAAGGGAAAAATTGTAGGTACTCTGAGTGATGTCACGTGTTTCAGCTTCTATGCTACTAAGACGTTAGCTACGGGTGAAGGAGGAATGATTTGCACAAATAATGAAGAAATAGCAAAAAGATGCTCAATTATGCGTTTACATGGTATTAATAGTGATGCATGGAAAAGATATACGGAAGAGGGTTCCTGGTATTATGAAGTAATTGCGCCCGGCTACAAATATAATTTTACCGATATTCAGGCAGGGCTCGGATTGGCACAGCTTAAAAAAGTTGATGAAATGCATAAAAAACGAAAAGAGATATTTGATTTGTATAATGAAGGATTTAAGAATAATGAATTAATAAAGCTTTATAGGATAAAAGAAGATCGTGGGTCATCATATCATTTATATCCGGTTGAGCTAAATGTTAAACGCTTAAAGATTTCAAGATCCAAATTCATTGAAGAATTGAAAGAAACGGGAATTGGTGTAAGTGTTCATTTTATTCCTCTTTATCGTCACCCTTATTATCAGAACACATTTAACTTGAAAATTGAAGATTATCCTGTCTCTGAACTTGTATATCCTGAAATTATTACCCTACCAATTTGGCCTGGCATGAAAATTTCTCAAATTGAGCAAGTTATTGATAATGTGAATTCATTGATGAAAAAATTTACAAAATAATTCGGGTTAAGTAGTAAAATTTATTAAATGTGATAATATTGTTTTACTTTTTGAGAATTAAACTTTATTTAGGATGTATTTTTTTGTTAAAAGAATTTTGGATATTTTAATAACATTGATTGGTACAATATTGTTTTTTCCGTTAATAATTGCAGTTTCGTTGATTATTTTATTGAGTTCAGGATATCCTGTTTTTTTCTTGCAGGAAAGAGTTGGAAAGGATTGGAAGATTTTTAAAATAATTAAGTTCCGGACGATGGTAAAAAATGCCGAAAAAATGGGGATGGACATTTCTTCCTACAACGATACCCGAATTACAAGTATTGGAAAAATATTGAGAAAATTCAAAATTGATGAACTTCCTCAATTTTTCAATGTTTTGGCGGGTAATATGAGTCTGGTAGACCGAGACCTGAATTATTAAAATATGCTGAATATTATGCCGATGATTATTCGGAAATCTTAAAAATTAAACCCGGTATAACAGATTATGCTTCTATCGAATTTAAGGATGAAAGCCTCCTATTAAACAATTCGAACGATAATGAAAAAATTTATTTAAATAAGATATTACCTCAAAAAATTTCTTTGTATAAAAAATATTTAAAGGAAGCTAATCTTAAAACCGATCTCAAAATAATATTTTCTACATTTAAGGTGCTTATTCGATGAATAGACTTACAGCGCGGTTTTTTTATCCTTCAAACTTAAAACGCAAATTACTTTTATTATTACTTGATGCCGTATCTTTTACTATAGCCATATACCTGGCATTCTTAGTCAGGGCAGAGCTGAGAGGCGGAGAAGTTATAAATTCCAATCTATATATAACAATATCGTTTTTTTTAATAATAAAATTACTTGTATTCTCAACGTTCAAATTATACGATATTTCATGGAAATTTGTATCTCTGCAGGACCTAGCAAACATTGGGAAAGCCTGTCTGTTGAGCAATGGGATATTATTCATTGTCATATACGGATTCAACATTACTGCTTTTCAAGGTTTTCCCCGCAGCATTATCCTAATTGACATGGTTCTAAGTTTCCTTTTTTCCTCCGGATTTAAAATTTCCAAACGTTTATACTTAGAAGTAATGAGACAGAGTATAATAAAACCGGAGTTGAAGAGAACAGTAATAATTGGGGCGGGAAGCAGCGGTGAGCAATTATTGAGGGATATAAACAGAAGCCAAACAAGAAGATTTTATCCCATTGGATTCGTCGATGATGATCCTACAAAACAAAATTTATATTTGCAGGGGGTCAGGGTATTAGGTTCAGTTATTAAACTTCCTGAAATAATAAAAAAGTATAATGTCGAGTCAATATTAATATCAGTTTTGTCCGCAGACAGATTATTTCACAGAAAAGTATTGAACATTGCCAGGGAATGCGGTGTAAATGATGTGAAAGTAGTATCGACGATAAATGATATATACAATTCGATTAGTGTAGGAATTAAAGATATTAGAGATATAGATTTAAGCGACTTAATCGGGAGACAGGCAGTATCGATTAATACAAAAGATATAAGGAGCTATATCCAGAATAAACATGTATTAATAACAGGTGCTGCCGGATCAATAGGCTCTGAGATCGCCAGACAGGTAACCTATTATGAACCTGCTGAAATAGCAATACTTGATATAAATGAGAGTGATCTTTCAAATCTTGATATGCAGCTTTCTAGGATACAAAAATCAGCAAAAATTAAGATGTATTTATGCGATATATCAAACAAGCATAAAGTTGACAAAATATTTGAAGATTTTTTACCCGATGTTATATTTCATGCTGCAGCATATAAGCATGTACCGGTGATGGAAAAGTTTCCTGAAGAAGCAGTAAGAGTAAATATTATCGGGACATATAATTTGGCCAATGCATCGATAATGTACGGAGTAAAGAATTTTATTTTAATCTCTACGGATAAAGCTGTGAACCCGTCAAGTATAATGGGGGTTTCAAAGAGAATTGCGGAATATATAGTAACAAGTGCT
>CAWCVZ010000037.1:0-5975 GCA_963798865.1 uncultured Ignavibacteria bacterium
TATTTTAAAAGTTTTGAGGGTGAATCTTCTATAAAATGGGAGGAGCAATAAACCGGATTGGAGAGTTCAAAACTTTTCTGTATAAAAATTATATTGTTTATGATCTTCGGTTTAGTTATTCCAATTAAAAGCCAGATAAAAAACATTAAGGATAACAGTAGAATTCAATTTAGGATTAATGATAATGGAGATTTAATCTTGATGCAAATGAAAAATTTATTGATAAAGATTTTGATGATACTGATTGGGAAAAAATAAATTTACCACATACTTGGAATAAAGATGATGCATTTGATGAGAATAAAGAATACTACCGGGGAACAGGATTTTACAGAAAAAAGATCCAGTTAAATTCTGAATGGAGAAATAAAAAGATTTTCATCTTTTTTGAAGGCGCTAACCAGGTAACAGATGTTTACATTAATGAAAAACATGCAGGCAGCCATAAAGGAGGTTACACAGCCTTTGCTTTTGATATAACTTCCTATGTTAGCTTCGAAAATGCAGAACACCCGCTCACTGGTGTGGAAAATATTATTGCAGTCAGGGTTGATAATTCTCATAATCCCGATGTTCCCCCGCTTAATGCCGATTTTAATTTTTATGGAGGAATTTATCGCGATGTACGGCTGATAATTACAGATCCGGTTCATATTGATGTATTAAATTATGGTTCCCCAGGTATTTTTATTAATACACCAGAAATCTCCAATGAAAAAGCCAAAATAAAAATTAAAGGAACAGTTGTTAATGATGGGCATAATTCGGTTGATGCAGAGATTGTTAATAGAATTTTTGACAAGGATAATACAGAAGTAGCGGTTTTAAAATCCTCTGCAAAAATAAAGAATGGTTCAAAAGAAAATTTTGAGCAGGAAATAACTATAGAAAACTTTCATCTCTGGTCTCCTGAAAATCCATATCTGTATAAAGTGCAAACCGAAATTTATTCTGGAAAAATACTTGACGATGAAATTACAATTCCAATTGGTTTGCGTTGGTTTAAATTCGATTCTCAAAATGGTTTTTCTTTAAATGATAAACCAATAAAACTCAGTGGAACAAATCGCCACCAGGATTATGATGGATACGGAAACGCATTACCAGATTCTTTGCATCAAAAAGATATACAAATAATAAAAGAAAACGGATTTAATTTTTTAAGATTAGCTCATTACCCTCAGGATCAATCAGTTCTTCAATCTTCTGATGAACTAGGGTTAATTATCTGGGAGGAAATACCGGTTGTTAACTTGATAACTCTCTCTAAAGAATTTGATGACAACTGTAAAAATATGCTCACCGAGATGATCCGCCAGCATTACAATCATCCTTCAATTTTATTCTGGGGATATATGAACGAAATAATGTTGAGAAAACCAGAAATAATTCCACAGAATTATAATAAGAATATTGTCTTATTAGCCAAAGAGCTCGAATCTCTGGTTAAAAAAGAAGATAATTCCCGGGCAACTGTTATGGCTCTTTCTTATGGAGAAATTGAAAATGGCACCGGTATAGCTGATGTAGCTGATATACTTGGAATGAATTTGTATTTTGGCTGGTACTATGAAAAAATAGAAGCCCTTGGAGAATTTCTGGATGGTTATCACCAAAGGCATCCAGAAAGACCAATAATTATTAGTGAATATGGTGCCGGCAGTGATGAACGTATTCATTCACTTCAACCCAAAGCTTTTGATTTCAGTACAGAGTATCAGCAAATATTTCATGAAAAAACTTTCCCGCAGTTTCTTGAAAGAAAATATATTCTTGGAAGTGCGGTATGGAACCAGTTTGATTTCGGCTCGAACCACAGGGAAGATACTAAACCATTAATTAACCAGAAGGGAATATATTATTTTGATCGCTCTCCTAAGGACATTTCGTATTATTATAAAGCCAAACTATTAAATGAACCTGTTCTTCATGTTGCCGCGGATGATTGGAATGATCATACAGATAACGGAGAAGATGCAATTCAAAAAATAAAAATTTACAGCAATCTCGAATATGTATCAATCTTTCTTAATGACAGTCTGCTTGGAAATTATAAAACAAAAAATTGCTCGGCAGAATTATTTCTCTCACTGAAAGAAGGTAAAAATATAATCAGGGCTGCAGCTGAGTTTAACAATAAACTGGTTGAGGATATTGCAGAAATTTTTTATACAGATTTAAATTCCTTCTTTGATGGCGCCGATAGAGAAATTCTCGCAATAAATGTTGGTGCTGACTTTGAATACGTAAATGAGGAGAGTGCCGGTGATATTGATAATGCTAACAAGAAAAAAATAATTTGGCTGCCGGATAATAATTACAACTGGAATTTTACCGGCGGAATTCCGGTATCAACTCATCACCGGATTTATAAAACTAAAGACGAACCTATATATCAAACAGCATTGGAAGGGATTGAATCTTTCCATCTTAAAGTGCCGGATGGAAATTATTTAGTTCAATTATATTTTGCTGAAATCCAATCCGCAGAACCAGGGGAAAGAATTTTTAACGTTTATATTAATAATATTCCTGTAATTAATAACCTGGATTTATCCGGCATACATCAAAAATATTATGCCTATGAAGGAAATATTAATACTACCGCAAAAAATAATGATGGGATATTAATAAGATTTGAAGCCGTAAAAGGAAAATCAATATTAAATGGGATTAAAGTAATTAGAATAAGATACTGAACCGGAGGAATTTTTAGTCATAATTTCTATTCCTGGTATTATAATCAACTCATCCTCATTTCAAAGTGACAATCTTTTTGTTTTTTCATAAAGTTTTTTCTTTTGACAGATATTAATTTTGATTAAATTCTGATCATTGTTTACTGTTAAATAATTCGGCAAATAATTTTTCAAATGATATAAGGTGAACCATGAAAAAGAATTTACTCTTTTTATTCATTTTTATTTTTACCTTCAATGTTAAGCCCTACGATAAAAAAACACTCGTGGAAAGGTTTACAAACTGTTCTTGTGTCCCATGTGCACAGTTAAATAGTTCATGGTACACAAATACAGTACACAATCTTATTGCAGCCGGCTCAATGAATCATATTGTTTATAATGGCGATTGGCCATCGCCCGGTGAATGCGATCCAATGCATTTACTTAATCAAACCGGTAATAATGCAAGAATAAGTTATTATGGAGTTAATGCCGTTCCATGGATTCAAATTAATGGAACAGTATTCAACACTGCCAGCGGATCAGCAGTATTTACAAACTTAGTAAACCAGGGTGATGCCCTTTATTCACCTTTTGAAATTGCAATTACTGCTGAAAGATTTCCGAATAATGTTTTTGATGTTAAAGTAACTATAACCAGGGATCCTGCAGATGTTACAGTTTTTGGTGATGTAAGGTTAAGAGTTGCGCTTACAGAAAACCAGGTTGATGTTGTTGGTAATTCATGCTGCGTTAATGGCGAAACACATTTTTATAATATTTGCCGAGCAATGCTTCCCGATGCCCAGGGAACTCTTCTTGATATTCCTGATCCGGGAAATTCAGTTGAATATACATTTCAGTATATACCCACAGATGATTTCTTAGGCAAAGTAAATCTTGACAGTATAGTTGTTGCTGCTTTTATTCAAAGTAATAACACAAAAGAAATTTACCAATCTTTTGTTGCCCCGCTGGTGGAATCGAATCGTTTAAATGCTGCTTTTGAAGTTGAAGAAACTTTTGGACCGGTTCCTTATACTGTTCAGTTTGCAGATTATTCTTATTCTCCTTCGGGAAATATTTCTTATGAATGGGACTTTGATTTTGATGGGACAATTGATTCTCAGGATCCTAACCCTGAATGGACTTATAATGAAGAAGGAGTTTTCACTGTTGCTTTAACAATTCATAACGGAACAGAAACTCATACAAGAGTACTTCATAATTATATAACTACGCTCACTGCTGAGTCAGATATTCTTGTTGTAAACGGAATTCAATATGTAACTTACCCTGCTGAGATGACAAACTTCTATAACAACTCATTATGTTTTGGAGATCACCAGGTTGATGTTTGGGATTTGTTTGGAAACCAGGGATTTGATTATTCAGGTAATTCAAACATTCAAAAAATAGATTTGTTCAACAGGAATATTCCTACTTCAATTCTGAATCTTTATAAAAAAGTAATCTGGATTGGAAATAATTTTGGAGGGGATCTTCCTTTCTATGATGCAAACCAGGTTATTAATTATGTTACTTCAGGAGGCAATTTTCTTTTAGCTACGAGAATGGGATATTATTTCTTCAACCAGGATTTAAAGAATTACTGCGGTGTATCTGCTCTTAGTGCTGATCAAACAATTCCTCAGATTATTTCTTTAGATCCAAATCTCGTTAATATGTCTGCTGTAGGGACAAATTCTTATGTTCACCTAGCCTATATGTTTGAAACTTCAGAGGCAGTGCCTATCTTTGATAATGATACATCAAACGCATGGTTAGCAGGGTTCAGGATACAAAAACAGAACGAGGGAAATTTCGTTTTTATTGCCGGCCGCCCTTACAGATATGATAATGCTTCCAGTATTCAAAATTATAATTACATAATTGACAACTGGATGAATTTTGTACCAGTTGATGTCGGTCAAAAACCTGTTACTGCAAATAGCTTCCAGCTTATGCAGAACTATCCAAATCCATTTAACCCCAGCACTAACATTCAATATACTATAAACAAAAGAGGAACTGTAAGTTTGAAAGTGTATGATGTTCTGGGACGGGAAGTAGCTACTTTGGTAAATGAGGAAAAACCTGCAGGTGTTTATGAATTAACCTATAATGCGGGCCAATTGTCAAGCGGAATTTATTTTTATAAACTGCAATCGGGTAGTTTTGTTGAAACAAAAAAGATGATACTGATGAAATAAAATTGTAATATTATTTCAAGATATATTTTTAAAACCCCTGCTCAGAATGAGTGGGGGTTTTTCATATTAATAGCTTATTCTCTTACTATTTTATTTTTGTACTTATTTCATCTGCTTTGAAACTTTCAATGGCAAGTGCATTGCAAATATCCTTTACCGACTGATTGTTTGTAAATTTTGCGACCTCATAAATTATTGCGTCGCCTTTATCAGAATGTAGCTCATCAAGTGCCAGCGCTGAAAGTATACGTGATTGAGTATCAGCTTTTTCATTTTGAACTATATCACTTAAAGGGGATATAAACAAACTAAATGTTTCGTCCGGAAAAACCTGTTCAAGCTCCCTGATTGTCTGTGCTGCAGATGAATTCATATTTGTATCATTACTTTGCAAAGATTGAAGAAGCATTTTTTCCGTTTGGTTTAAATGATCCTTAATAAAGTATGATTTATGCTGTTTTAAGAAACGGGAGGGTTTGTCCTGGGCATAAATCAGACCTGATAAAAAAATAACTGCGAACAACAAGGAGATTATTATTTTGTTCATAAGAATCCCTTTAATATTGTTAAGAAAATTTTTAGTTACGAAAGGATATATATATCAAGAAAATTAAGATAGTATTGAAATTAGATTAATATTTATTAACGTTAAAAAAGATTGAATGATCAACTTATGATTTTAATAAATTGAAGATGGGCTTATCACTATTAACTTACCTGTAATAATCCTTCAGCAGTATTTTCCCCCATTTTCCTTCAACATTCAATGTAATTTTTCCACTCTCAACTTTAATTACATCTTCATTTAAAAGATCTTTGTAAAATTCATTATGGTCCGCTTGCAGGGTAATTGACTTAGAAGATTTTCCATTATTTAAAACTACAATTATGCTTTGTTCATCCAGTGTTCTTTCAAAAGCATAAATTTTATTCTTATCATCAACAAGGAGTGTTTTGAAATCACCAACCTGCAAAGCAGGATATGAATTTCTGATTGAAATCATTTTCCCGTAATGCTCAAACAAATCTTTTTTAAATGATACTTTGTCGGGATTTTCTTTCCTCTGCTGATTTGGCAAAT
>CAWCVZ010000038.1:0-75911 GCA_963798865.1 uncultured Ignavibacteria bacterium
TACATAGTAATAACCTCCAATAAAATTGACAGAACGTAATGCAGCGAAAAGAAGAACAGAAACCCCGAAAAGAAGACAAGAGAAAAGAACAAAAGAAAAAAGAAGAAAAGCGATTAAAAGGGATTACAGCCCGGCAGCGCAGGGGGCAAGGGCGAAAAAAAATGCCTTCCAGCTATCCATCTTAATAGAAGAGACTAAAAAGGGAAAACCGAAATAAATTAACTAAAGAATGGTGGTATTTTTTTTTGTCCCTTGCCCCCGAGAACCGGGCTGTATGTTGTCAAGCTTTTCTTCTTTTTTCTTTTTTTCTTTTCGTCGTTGTTAAGATAGCATTGCCAAGGTAAATGAAGGCTCAGTTAGAATGTTAAAGGATTAAGACATGATTGATGAGTCTCATGTTTAGCTGCATGATGAGGATTAGGAAAGGAAGTATCAGATAGAGTTGTAATTATGAATTGACAGAAAGTTCAGGGAATGTTCATTAAAAAAGCTTTGCTTAATCAATAGTTAAAAGAATATGAAAGATTAAGCAAAGTTTTTTTGCCAATGCTAATGTCAAGATTATTGATCAGATAAAAAAATTATTTGTGCTCTGTCAATCAGGTAAGTATTAAAATAAAGAGCACAATTAATTTTTTGATAGAATTGCAGATGTTAAGTGATAATTATACTAAGATAGAATTGTACAGGGAATGTAATCCACGCAGCGAAGGCACATCTTTTTGATTTAGCTGGCATATCTTTTTGTCGTACCCTTTGTTGAGCGGAGTTGTTAAATTATTTTCACAGTAACAACGGAGCGAAACTAAAGGGTACATTTCAAAAAGTATGACAGCTATTAAAAAGTGTGCCTGAGCGTCAATGTAATGTTGAATGGATAGAAAGTTTATGAAAAGGATTTATTGAGAATGCCAAGGTTCAGTTTATTGATGATAAATTGACAGAATGTGTCATGCTGGGTGATGATTATAAATTGACAGAATGATCAGGGAATGTTTGTTAAAAAAGCTTTGCTTAATCAATAATTAAAGGAATATTAAAGATTAAGCAAAGTTTTTTTTGCCAATGCCAATATTATGATTTATTGAGCAGATATAAAAAATTATTTGTGCCCGTAATTAGTGATAAGGAAAAGACATATACTTTAATATTAGGGGCACAATTAATTTTTTGATAGGACTGCAGATGTTAAGTACTAAGGAATCCGATTTTATGAGATTTTTTTAAAGGGATATATAAGAATGTATACTAATCCATTACTGATCATGCCAACGGAACGGTGCCAAGGTTAAGATTGTATGTTAATAAATCGATAGAATGAACATAGTGGGTGATAATTATAAATCGATAGAAAGGTTATAAAAGGATTTATTGAGAATGCCAGGGTTAAGTTGAATGATGATAAATGGATAGAATTGCCAAGGTTGTGTGATCATCATACTAAGATAGAACTACACAGGGATTGTAATACACACAGCGAAGGCACATCTTTTTGATTTAGCCGAGCAATGATATAAGGCATTCCGATCGCGTGAACCTTTGAGGGTTACGGGCGAAATTACGAGTTGGCATTTGCACGCGCCGGAACGGATCAAAGCTATGAAGGATGGTCTCGAACGACTTAAACAGCTTGGCGTTGAGCCAATTGAAGACTGAGCAAAGAACTTTGACGGCTAACATTTTTAATAAGTAAAAGTCAATAGAGATAAGCAGAGAAATGCTTTCGGCAGCAGTATAAACGAAGCGGTGTTAGGTGATTAGTCACTATCCGGTGGTTTATAATATCCAAAATTATTGATTATTCCCACATATAATTTTGTAATAAAAGGAGGATCAATATCTAAATTTTTATTTTTATAAATAAATATATTAAGGCTGGGAAGGTCTTTAGGCCAATCAATTGAATTTATAAAATCAATAAAGCTTGAATCACTTTGATCATTTACATAAAAAGTTAGATTTTGTATCGTAGGGGGCAATGATGGAAAATGCTTTACCGAAGTTTTTTCGAAATCCATAGTTAAACTTTTCAATGTTAGAGGAAATTTGGGAATTGTATCAAGGTTTAAATAAGCAAAATATAGTGATAAGGATAGTAAAGAATCAGGAAAAGCTTCTAATTTATTTATTTTTGAGCCTATTAATTTTAAATACAGACTTTGTATCCTTTTAGATAAAAGATTAGGAATACTTATAAATGTATCTCCTGCTATAAGATGCAGTTCTTTTATATTTGGAGGTATAAGTAGGTAGATTGAATCTAAAATACCAAAAGATAAAGATAAATTTTTAAGTTTTGACATTTTGGAGAATTCATTCATTAATGAATAATTCTCTATATCGACTGACATATTTAAACTAATAAGATTTATTGGAATTATTGGAAGAGAATTTAAACCAACGGGAGAAAGATGGAGAGTTAGGTTTTTAATTTCGTCAGGAAATATAAGTAAGGATTGTGGATAATATTCCCAAAGATTCAGCGATAAACTCTGTAAACCTGGAGGGTAGGAAGTGAAATCTTTTATAGAATTGGAACGAATCTCTAAATCTTTCAACGAATCCGGCCAATTTATAACACGGAAAATTTCCTGAAAATAATAAGGCTAATTTTTTAATCTTTGGTGGTAAGGAAATAATTTTATTTAGGCTATCAATGTTTAATCTAAGATTGGTTAAACTCTTTGGGAAAGGTGGCAAATTATCCAATTTTGACATATAAGTATATAACTTAATTCTAGAGAGTTTTTCAGGGAAAGTAGGTAAACTTTAAATTTTGTATTTATTAAGTCTAGTTGCAAAGTATTTGAAATTCTTTGGGAAATCTGGTAAAGAATCATACCTATTAATATTATTAGGACCATATTCTAAGCTTATAATTAAATCCTTTAGTAAGGTTGGAAATTTTTTAATATAAAAGGTTGATTTTTTATATGGAAAACTTAAACTTAGCTCAAGACTTTCAAGATTGTCTGGCAGTTCCGGTAAAACTATAAGATGGATTGTTTTATTTTTCTACTATAGATAATCTTTTAAGAGATTTGAAATTATTAAGTATCTCAAAATCCTTAATTTCTTTTAAACGATAATAGAAGATATGTAAGATCATGATTTGTGATCCAATCAAAATTAGGAATGGTATTATCATTTACCTCCAGAGAGTCAGTCAATTTTTGAAGATTAAAGATACTTGTGATGAATATCCCCGAAATTTTAAATTATCTCTGTATACATTGCTTTGTATTCTGATTAATAAAAAGATTAATGGTAATAGGGATTAAGATTATAATTAAAAATGCCAATGATGTTCTTATTATAAATTTTATTTTGCTTTTCTTAAGGTAAGCAATTTTATCTATTTCATTATTTTCCCAATGAATTCCATTTATGATTTTATTTACTTGGAACAATTCTTTTGTTGTAAGAAGAAATCTTAATTTCCTTTGTTCACTGTACCATTGGTAGAAACGTTTATTAAAACATTTCTTTTATTTTTGATTCTTTAGCTAAAAGCAGACCAGCAATTCCCTGAAGAGGAGAAATAAAGGTTTCATGGGCGATTCTATAATTCCCATCGGGTAACTTTTCAAGTAAACGCGAAGAAGATGAAGTGAAATGTTCTAAAAGATTTTTAATACGTTTCGAAGGTAACTTAATAATATCAATCAAATTAGATTCCGGAAGACCTTCAGCAATGCGATTATTTGTTTTATGATTGATTAATTTCAAAAATCCTTTTATAATAGGCTCTTGTTCTTGAATTGTTAAATATTCGAATTGTTTATTAACATATATCTACTTAACAAACCACTTGATCCACCAGTCATCCTAAAATCTGATAAGTTAAAGTTTGCATTGTCAGAAAATTCACTCATCATTAACAAGCCTATCCCAATATCAACTGGCGAAACGTTTCCGTTAACTGAAACCGAAGATATGAATTCATTTACAACATTTTGATTCACATCAATTTCTGCATCAGTAATTAAATACGGAAATAACTTCCTTAGCTTTTTTTATGGTAAGATTTTTTACAGAATTTTCCTTGTAACAATAGGAAATATTTCATTTTCAAATTCTATCCAATTAAATGTGAACTCACTTTTAAATGCAATTACCCACTTTATTTTATATGCAGGTTCTCTTAAGAATAATCTTTTTTATTAGCTGATAAAATGATTTTTGCTTTTCTGGAATTAATCGTTCGGCTCTGATGTATAATAATAGTGGCATTAATAAAGTTGAGTATTAATTAAATCATCTAAGGTTGCTGGGAAATTATCAACATTACCATAGTTCTTTTTAATAACTTGATAAAGGCTTAATTTCTGGATTTAGCGGGAAAGCTTCCCAATAAATAGGTTTTATTGGCCTGTCCCTTAAAGAATAATCTAATCCTGATGGATAGTATTTTTCCCGCTTCCAATTTCCCATTGAATTGCAATTATAGAATCTTATTCTAAAACATAATTAAGCAAATGACTTAATTCTTTTTCCCTGCCGAGTTTAAGAAAGAGTTCCCCATCTTGTGGTCCAAAAGAATTTGGTCCCTTAATTACGCTTGGTTTTGGATTCTTTGGATTGGGAGGTTTAATTATTTTTTTCCTGATAATGTTTGCACCCCACATAATAAGAATTAAAGCAAGGGATGAATAACCATTGAACATCTGATTTGAATGTAGCGGGTAAGAAATCAAATAGCTGTATTAAACCAATAAATGAAGATATTAAAATACCGGTAAGAATGAATTTTCTTTCCTTAGTTCCATATCGAAACGATCTTATAATGGAACGAATTATTTCCTCTAATTTTTCACTTTTCTCTATAGGATCATCCATAAAAATATAATTTTAAATTAGAATATTTTTAAAGCCAGCCTTATAAGAATATAATTATTTAATCGTAGAGTAATTAACTCCTCGGATATATCAATTAGAATGAAATATTAAAAAAGTGCACTAATCTTGTATCTTAATCAAGAACTTTTTAAGGTTTTTTATCTTTTTAAAATTCTAATAATCTTACACAAGCATCCAGAAGAAGAAATAAAAATATGTTTTTAAAGAATTCACGGAATGGATCCAGATTTAATTCAGAGCGTGCTAGTTATATGGTATATTAATAATGGAAATATTTTTATTTTCTGTATATAGATTCCTAGGACAATTTAATTTAAAATAAAAAAATCCGGAAATCAATAGAATTCAAAGATATATTAAAAACAAGTTATATTAAAACCTTAAAATCCGATATAGCCAAAATAAATTGTTAAAAAAGTATGGTCAGATCTTATATTTTACAATAAAATTTTAAAATTTAATCATAAATTGTTAGTCATTCCATATTAATATCATATTATAACAAAATGCTCATATTTAGAGCATTTAGAGATGACCATCCCTTATTTATTGACTAAATGAAAAGAATTATATTAAATAATTATTTCTCAACAAGGTGGTGGAGCAAGAGAATATCTCAGATAAGCTATTCAATTAGCTTAAACTTTTCAACTGAACTGACAATTTTTATAAATAACTTTCTTCCTTGTTTAATAACGCTAGCATGAAGAAAAATCAACTTATGACGAAAAGTTATTTTACTTGATTTTATATAACCTACAAAGAAAATATTCTTTTTAAGTAATTGAAGAAGATTGGCAGCAAGGATACAGGGACCAGATAAAAAAAATTATTTGTGCTAGTAATTATTGAAAATAAATAGTCTCGATTACAAATACAGGGCACAATTAATTTTTTTAATAGGACTGCAAAATGTTAGGTAATATTTGAAACTCTATTATACATATTTTTGAAAAATTAGGGCTAAATATAATTCATGCAATATTGAATATAAATTATTTATTATTATGGCTTACTTGAGATTTTTCGGATTTATGTTTCAATCTTTGTATTAATTTCTACTTTTACCATGTTAAGTTTTTCTAGAAGCTTTCCGATATCTACTTTGTTTTGCTGATTTTTATGATTTGTTATGACCTACCTAAAGTTAGGCAAGTTAAAATGCTTTGAGGGTGAACAGAAAGTATATAAGATTCTTCGCTACCGTTCAGAATGACAATATTACTTTTTGTCACCCTCAAAACTTAATTAATTAAGATTCATTACCATAGTTAGCCGAGTATTTGATTATATTTGCAGTCTGCATCTTTTGTAACTGCGCCTACTAATAATACTCCTGGTTGTATCTTGCCAATTCGCTCTTGCTGAATTGGTCAAGGTTTACAACTGCTTCCAATGTTTGGGCAGGATAGTAATCTGTCTCTGTGTAATTGAACGGCATTATTTTGTAATAAGCATCGTTCTCATCAACAAGGTCAAAACCGATCAGAATCATTGAAATGGAAAGGTCTTTATCAGCAGCCGTGAAGTTAGCCTGTGTATTGAGTGCAGGTAAATCTACAGGGAAAGGGGCTGATGGGAAGAAAGTGGATTTGAGTTGATAGAAATAGTTAGAAAGTTTTACCTATTATGTGATGTGCTGCCACATTTAATTTTGGTGGTACATTTTTTATTTAGCACCAATAACATTTCAAGTAATTCAGAAATTCAATTGAAGTTATCTTACTTTCGATTTTTTGATTTTTAAATATTTTTATTGGAAGTTAATTTTTTGCAGCATAATTTGAAGATATCATAAAAACAGTTATGATTTTTTAGATTGTAGAAGTTTAACTTTTGTGAGTCTGGCTTTTAAAATTTGCAAATATTCTTGCCTATTAAATATTAAAAATAGTTTATTTGTAATAAAAATATTATTGGTGCTTCGTACATTGTCAATATTAAAGGAATTATGATAGCAAATCAAAGGAAAAAAGCATTTATAGTTGTTAATAATAAAATAATAAAAACAACTGTAAATCAACTTATTGAAACTAATTTTAGTGATATTTCTAAACATGAAGAATCACCACTATTCCTTAAAACCCTGTTTAGTTCTTTTCAAAATCACGATTATAATATAGAATTTTTAACATGGGAAGATTTTGAGGATTTAAATATAATTAAAGACGATATCATAATAATCCCTCCCTGGTATATAACTGGTAATAGATACTTGATGACTAACAAAAAATTAAATCAGGACTTAGTTAATATTATTGGGGGTGTTCAGGATAAATTATGCCATATAATTACACTTACTCGTTCAAATAGTTGTTGGGGCGAATTAACTGATCTTTTCTATAAAGGTAATAAGAATGGTTTTATTAGGAGTGAGATTCAAACAATTAGGGTAAAACAATATCACCCTGAATTAACCAAGGGGTTACAGGAAATTATTAAGAGTTCACAATTTATGAACGATTTTTTTGGGAGAATAATTGGTGATGGAAATCCATTCATTACTTTAATAAGCAAAATTCCCCAATCATTACCATCTACGGAATTCAATCTCTTCGGGTTCATGAAGTTTAGTTCAGGTAGCTATTTATTCAACATCGATATTGCAAATTCAGGAACTTTTTATTCACACCAAAAATTATTCTCTCAAATTCTTAATAATGTAATCAATTATTTAAATAAATAGACTAAATTTTTCCAAAATCAGTACGATAATATTAGGATAGGTGTAGAAAAGGGTCGATGTGTAAACCGAAAGGAACACAGTGCTCATATATAAGCATCAGGGTAAAAAATTTGTCATGATATAAATCCAGCCTATCCTAAATCTACACCTAAGATTATTCTCTTATTATTGATAAGGAGAATTATAAATAAATATAAAAAACTTTCCTTTTTTCATTGAGGAATTATGATAGATGACGAATATTTTTCAAGATTGTATGAAAATCGAAAGAAAATTGCAGATGTTCTGGATAATCCTGCCGCCCGGGGACTTAAAAATTTACTTACAGGAATGTATGCAGAAACAGCCCACTTTATTTATGAATTATTACAAAATGCTGATGATGTCAATGCATCTAAAACTAAATTTATTTTAGATAAAAAAGGATTGATATTTATACATAATGGGTCGATACCATTTTCAATAAGTAACCCTGATAGTGAAGATTATGATAAGGAAAAAGGTAAATTTGGGCACATTAATGCAATTACTTCAATCGGTAATTCGGCTAAAACAATTGCATCTGGTTTTGATGAATCAAGTTTTAGTCGTCAGAATAAAATTGGAAAATTCGGTATTGGCTTCAAATCTGTATTTCAATATACAAATACTCCAGAAGTATATGACGATCAATTCAAATTTAGAATAGAAAGGCTTATTGTTCCTCAAAAAATTAGTAAAGATCATAAAAATAGAAAAAAAGGAGAAACACTTTTCTATTTCCCATTTAACTTAGAAACTAAAAAAATTAATCCTATTAAAGCTTATGAAGATATTTTAGATAAGTTAAAAAACCTTGTTAATCCAATTCTATTTTTAGCTTCGGTTACTCATATAGATTGGGAATTAGGAAATGTAAAGGGATTTTATACCAAAAAAGAAATCGAAAAAAAATCATATGGTAATATTACTAAGCAAAAAATTCGGATCAAGAATTATCAGGAAACAAGAAATTTTCTTGTTTTTACACGCTATAATTCTGATATTGAAAATCCTTCAATAAAGCATCCATATTCTATAGCTTATGCGACAGATTTTAATTTTAAGAAAATACTACATAATGAATCTTATGTAGCTTATTGTTTTTTCCCGACTCACCACGAAACGAAGTTAAATTTCATTGTAAATGCTCCTTTTATTTTAACAGATAATAGAGAAAATATAAAAATTCAAGAACAATGGAATATAAAATTAATTGAAAAGCTTGCAGAGTTATGTGTGGAAAGTCTATTTATTTTAAGGGATAACAATTATCTAAATGATGATTCATTTAATGTTTTGCCAATAAACCCTAATCTATTTTATCGAATGGACATAATTGGGAATATTATAAGTCCTCAAAATTTATTTGAACCGATATATAAGCAGGTCTTAAAAACTTTACAGGAAAATGAATTGCTCCCAGTTGATAATGGCAGATATTTTACAAAATCTAAATATGCATATTTGATAAGAGGAGAAATACTAATAAACCTATTACAAGAGGATTGTGACAAAACCAATATCTCTGTAATCAGTGCTTTGTTAAAGAATAGATCTGCAAAAATAATTTTTTCTACTTTAACTGAAAAGCAAAAAGGTTTATGGGACTATATAAAATCTAATCTAGTTCAGGATACAATCGATCCGGAAAAATTTGCACGCCTGATTACAAATGATTTTATCAATCAAGTATCAGATCAATGGTTAATTGATTTTTACACATATTTGCTCGATTTACCTTTTCTTTGGCGAAAAGGCGGTAAAGATGCAGTTCTAAGGAAAAAACCTATTATTGTTTTGGAATCAGCATATAAAAAAATTGTTGCTCCATTTAATTCACATGATGAACCTCAGGTTTTTTTACCGTCAAACGAGGCTAATGACTTTCCCACTGTCAAACTGTGTTTTGTTCAGAATCGTAAATCAAAAGAATTCCTTATGGATTTGGGAATAAAACAGCCTGAATTCAGTGCCGAAATAAATTCTAGGATAATTCCTAAATACCAAACAAATAAAAAAGTAGATGATAAAGAATTATTATCTGATTTTAAGAAATTATTCCAATATTTTAATTTATGTCCAGGTAATGAAAAGCAAATTTTTATTAATAAATTACAGGATCTTCCTTTTTTAAGGTGCAGGCATTCATGTACGAATGAAAGCCTCACATCCATACCGTTAAAAGTCTATTATCCAACAGATGATTTAAAGTTGTATTTTGAATATTTCGATAGATCTATCTTTCTTGATTTAGATTTTTATAAACCAATAATTGACGAAATAAAGTCTGAGAAAATATTTGAATTCTTGTCTGAAATAGGAGTTTCGGACAAACCTAGAAAAATAGCTATAGATCTACAACCAAAAGATTCAATTCTAAAACAACATGGTTTAGCGGCAATTAAGTTCTCCAGGTATCTTCAGTTTCAAGATTATGAAATTGAAGGCCTTCAAAATATCATTAATAACATTTCATTTCAAAAATCATTAATCATATGGTCTTTTCTTTTAGATTCTATAAAAGATCTTCCATCACACAGTATTGAATCTTATTTCATGGGGATTTTTAGTTACCAATATCACTCATGTTTTGAAAAAACATTTGACTCTCAATTTCTTATAATGCTTAGGAATTCTAAGTGGCTCTTTAATAAGAATAATATAAAATATAAGCCGGCTGAGATTTCAATTGAAGAGTTACCAGAATTGTATAATTTCTCTAATGCGCAATTCTTAATTTCCATTTTACATCTTAATGAAAAGTCACATGAAAAAATTATATCTCTTTTAGACGAAAATGAAAGAAAAGCCTATGAATTAGCACGAAAATTTATCGCTTTAGGGTATACTTTAGAGGATTTAGAGTTATTAAAAAGATTTAAAACCCAATCTCTTGCTGCATATAATAATGATTCACCTTTAACAAATACATTTGAAAAAGAACCTCAGTTTGAAAAAGAACCTCAGAATGTATTCGTAAATACACTAATAAATGAAAGTAAGAAGAAAGCAAAAAACTACAAACCACAAATAAATGAGAAAAAAGAGCCTGATAACCATGAAGTTGATCAAGATGATATGATTCTCAATCCTGTAGATACTGAAGAAGAGATAAAGAAAAAGCGAGAAAATGTAGAAGAAGAAATTGCCGAAATTATGCGTAAAGATGAACTTATAAAAATAGCACAATCCGCTACCCCATATTCATTTGGTTGGTTCAAAGCTTTGCTTGAATTAGAATATAATACACGTACAATTGAAAGAATACAGCATAACCCTATACATGTAAAGTTTAATAAAATAGAAAGGGATCCTCTTCACGAAAATACTATAATTCTCTCAGAGACAGAATATATACCATACAGCATTGAAGATAATGGATCTCTCAAACTTATATTATATTTCAAAAATCATGATAATAAAGTTATTCTTTTGGAAGCCGTAAGCCCGCAAAAGAAAATATTAAAGGCTAAAATAATTGATAATACATTAATAAGAGATATACCATTTGATGAAGTTGAAAGCGCAGTTATTGAGGTAAAGAATGCTGATTTTATATTTGAAAATCTAAAAGAATCCTTCAACAGATTTTCCGATGAACCATTTTTATTGGGAGATGATTATAACTTTCAAAATAATTTAACTCCAAACATTCAATTCGTTTTTGGACCTCCAGGAACAGGAAAGACAACATTTTTGGCAAGGCATGAAATTGTACCTAGAATATTAAAAAAAGATTTCAAAATATTGGTTCTAACACCAACTAATAAGGCAGCGGATGTATTAACGAATAAAATTTTAGAAGCTTGCGTTAAGGAGCATGATACAACTTTTCCTGAGTGGTTAATTCGTTTTGGTATTACTCAAGATCCGGAAATAGAAACAAGTAGTTTTTATTGTTCGACAAAAAAAATAAACAAAAGAAGTAACAGCTTAGTTCTAGTTACTACAATAGCCAGATTTTCTTATGATATATTTCAATTTAGTACTAGAAATGAAAACGATGTAACCTTTGCTATTAAAGACTTCAATTGGGATTATATTATTTTTGATGAATCTTCTATGATTAATCTTCCCAGTATTGTTTATGCTATTTATTATACAGATCTCAAGCGTAAACTATCCGGCTTAGAAGAATGTAAATACATTGTCGGTGGTGATCCGTTTCAATTAGGGCCTATTATCCAGATAGAACACCAACATTGGAAGGACGGAAATATTTACACACTTGTTGGTTTGTCAAATGAAGACAGTTTTACTAATCCAGAAACTTCACCTCATGATTATCCAATAACAAATCTTGAAAAGCAATATAGAAGCATCCCCCAAATTGGTTCGATATACAGCAGATTTGCATATAATGATAAATTAGATCATCACCGACAAAAAACTGACGGTTTAAAAGTTTCTATTAATAATTTATCGCTTTTGCCAATTAATATTATTGAATTTCCCATTAGTAAATTTGATTCAATTTATAAGCCCCGCAAAATAAAAGGAAGTCCTTATCATCTATATTCTGCAATATTTAGTGTAGAATTAATTAAATATCTTATTGCTAATCTTTCTATTACTACCAAAATAACTTTTCGGATTGGAGTAATATGTCCATATCGAATTCAACAAATAATGATAGATAAAATGATTTCCAGTTTAGAGAATAAATCAAATATAAATATTATAACTGGTACTATACATGGTTTCCAAGGGGATGAATGTGAAATGATCATTAATTTATTAAATCCTCCTACCTACATCAGTAACAATAAAAATATATTTCTCAATAATAAAAACCTAATCAATGTTTCTATTAGTCGAGCTAGAGATTATCTCCTGCTATTATTGCCTATCGATCCCTCTAGACATTTTGATGTTGATAATCTTCACCACATAAAGAAAATTAAACAAATAATAAGCAATCATGCTGATACAGCAATAGCAACTAAATATTATACTTCAGAAGAAATTGAAAAAATAATTCTATCAAAGAAGGGAGCTATTGAAGAGTTCTCATTTCCTACAAATCATCAGAGCATTAATATTTATACAAATCCAGCAAAAAAATATGAGATCCGTTATGATGAAAATGCCATTGATATACAAATAAAGTGACTAATTATAATTAATGAAATTATCTCAGCATCCTTCTAAAGATAAGCTTTAAATCAATACCAATGACATTAAGATAGGAAGAAAGTGCAAAGAAAGAGAATTTCAGGAATATTATGGTGATATTATAACTTTTCAATCACTAATTCTCCCTTCCAACCCTGCTAATCTTCTCATACTTCTATTCTTTAAACCTCTACTTCCTTCATAACTTCAGACGATTTAATCTATACTTTAGGTTCAATAATGTTTATCTTTAATAATCTTATTATTATAGTGCAAATAATTTAAGGGAAATGGGTTTTATTCGGCTATCCTGTTCAACCCTATTAAAGTGATTAGTAGATTTTTCTGAATGAATATTTTAGGAGAAAATTATATGGCCGGTTTTTCAAAGTTATATTGTGTTGGCAAATTGGGTGGCTTTTTAGGCGCTGATGGTATAAGTTCTATCGACTTACAAATATTAGTAGGAGATGCAGATCGACAATGGTTGGAACCTCATTACTTTCTTAAATCATTGAAACCAATCGGTAAAATTCGCAGAATTATACCTGAAGTGCCAAATCATCCGAATTCACTTCTTGATGCTTGTATCGCATTTGCCCCTGAATATTTTGATAAATGCCCGTCGCTGGAGAAGGCAAATCGCATACTGGTGAATTATGATAGTCTTGATTTTAATCTGCACCAGGAAGATATACCTTCAATTTGGTTTGATTTGCGAAAAGAAGCTACTCCATATTTCAAACGATTAACAATATTTGAGGCTAATTTGACAATTTTGAATCCAACGGAATTTCTAAAATGACAGATAATAAAATCTGGTGGAAAAAATTACGAGAGTTTGAGCTTGAGAAAGTAATTACAAATTACAATGTAGCAAGATATCGTGATTTACCTATAGAACAAGCCAAGTATTATTTCGACTCAATAAATCAACTTTGGAAGCGCTTCGACACACATAGGAAAGTGCATAATCTTTTAACTGAAATTGAACAAAAGGAAGGCCGTAAGGATAGCACATCCCTTCGGCAATTATTATTAAAAGGATTAACTGATGAGGCAAAAGAAGAATTGTGCCACAGTAGTGTTATGATAGCTTTGGTTAAACTTGATCCTAGAGTGATGAATCACGATACCTTACGCGAATTAAATTATGATCCGGAGGATATTTCTGAAGAACAACGACTTGAAGCTGAAAAAGAACATTATGAATTGATAACACAATTTCAGACTAAAAGTAAAAATACTTCAGATCTTATTAAAAAATTATGCCGATTAATTTATGTGATTAGGTCAAATATTGCTCATGGTGAAAAGACACCGCAGGGGCCGGATTTGAATAAAGTAAAACGAGATGATAATGTATGCAATACAGCTATCCCAGTATTAGAGATGATAATTGACTTGCTTCTGGATAGACCATCAGAAAAATTGAGCGTTTATGGAACCCTTGCTGCAGATGGTGCAAATAGTCATCTACTTGACAATATGAATGGCGAATGGATAAATGGTAGAGTAAAAGGAGAAATTACATTTAAGAACAATCTACCATACTTTAAATGGGATGTTGTAAATCAGAAACAAGTCGATGTGAAAGTATTTAAATCCAAATCTCTTCCGCAGAAATTACATGAATTAGATAATTTTGAAGGGGAAACATATAAAAGAATATTAGTTCCTATAAAAGTTGGAAATGACATTGAGATTACTAACATTTATGAAAAAGCAGACAACATCGAAATCGAATGAGAGATTGGTTATGTGTAAATAGAATAAGATACTTTAAATCTGGTTCTTCAGAACATGGTGCATCTTTTGCACAGTCTTGTTTGTTTAAGGCCAGGATCTATTGGGAATGAAGGTTAAGTTCATTGATGAATAAACTGACAGAATGATCAGGGAATGTTTGTTAAAGAAGCTATGCTTAATCAATAATTAAAGGAATAGGAAAGATTAAGCAAAGTATTTTTTGCGAGTACGAATTTTATGATTTATTAGCAGATAAACTGTCCATATAAATACCAATATGAGCGAATGAAGGGCACACCGGGAATCGGCAACTCAGAATAAGCGATGATTAATTGACCGGGGAATGTATCAATGATTTATATTAAGTGATAATCTGTTTTTTACAAATATAAGTACCAATTGGGTTTGTTCCCGAAGGGACGCCCCAATTGATGCGATGATAAATTGATAAGTAAATGATAGGATGTATAATGATCGTTCCCATGATGTCTTTTACTAATGTAAGCGGAATGGAGGCGTGTCGAGGAACGAGCCGCTGGAATGGAGCGATGATGAACTGATAATAAATTGTGCCGAGTTTACATAAGGTCAAATTATAGGACATCGATAGAATTTCAAATGTTTGTGAAGATGGGCATTATGTACTATAATTTTCCTTATGTAAATCTGGCTGACAATGTCAAAGGTGAACTGATGTTCTTGTTTATGTTGAGTGGGTTAATAATTTGTTACAAGAGTTTACGTAATCATCAAAGGAAGAAGTGGAATGAATGGTTATGAATTCTTATATGAAGCACAATTAATTTTTTGATAGGACTGCAGATAAAACGAACAATCGATAGAAAGATTATAAAAGGATTTATTTAGAATGCTAAGGTTTAGTTTAATGATGATAAATTGATAGAATGTTTGCATGTTAGGTGATCTTTATAAATTGACAGAATTGCCAATGTTAGGTGATCGTTATACTAAGATAGAACTACAAGGGAATGTAATCTACGCAGCGAAGGCACATCTTTTTGATTCAGCTGGCATATCTTTTTGTCGTACCCGTTGTTGAGCGGAGTTGTTAATTTATTCCAGTAACAATGGAGCGAGACTAAGGGTACAATACAAAAAGTATGACAGCTACTAAAAAGTGTGCCTGAGCGTCAATATAATGTTCGATAGAAAGTTTATGAAAGGATTTATTGAGAATGCTAAGGTTAAGTTTATTGATGATAAATTGATAGAATTACCAAGGCTGTGTGATGATTATAAATTGACAGAATGATCAGGTATTGTTTGTTAAAAAAGCTTTGCTTATTCAATAAGTTAAAGAAATATAAAGATTAAGCAAAGTTTTTTTTGCCAATGCTAATGTTATGATTTATTGTATAGATAAAAAAATTATTTGTGCCCGTAATTATCGGAAATGAATGGTTATGAATTCCAATATGAGGGCACAATTAATTTTTTGATAGGATTGCAGATGTTGAGTAATATGAGAAAATCGATTCTAAGGGGTGATTTTTGAAAAGTAGGGATAAATGGTGGCTTGATATAAACAAGATAGCTTAGAGATGAAAAAATGACTGAAAACCTACGCTATTTCGTAGGTTTTTTTAGAGTTGCTTTGGTTAAATGTTGAGCAAAAATTAGCAAAGGTTAGAAAATCATTATACAGATTCAAGAATTTCGATTTCATATTCTTCTAAAAATTGTGAAGGTTTTATTGGTTCGAGATGTGCCAATGAATTCCGGATATCTTTTAGTTTTTTTATCAAAATTTTTATGTTGGGATCAATTCTAGTTCCATTACTAAATATCTGATGATAAATTAATCCTATTTCCATTTCATAAATATTATTAATAGTTTCCCCATATTTATCAGTATAAGGTATGGTTAAATGTGATCTAATGCTTTTAATGATTTTTATTCTTGATTTCTCTATATAGGGAAATAAATCAGTTACTTGTCCATACCATCTTCTTCTATTCAATTCATCCTTATTTGGTGATAATGTCAAGAATGCCGAATGTATTTGTTCTTTTCCATCAAATGTTTGTTTAATGCCGTTTTTCCAATTAGGTATAGTTCCTTTTTTCCAATTTTTGAGAACTGCATAATTTTTCAAAATATTTATTGGATCAATAATGTTTTTTAATTCTTCCTCAGCAAGAATAACTGATAATTCCGGATCCCATAAGGCAATATTCAAAATTGTAGAAAGTGTAATCCTTTTTTGCAAATCATTTATATTTTTTTTACTTAATAAATTAACGCTGAATAATAAAATATCGAGGGTACCTACATATCCTTTCCAGAATAAATATTTAATCCCAATTTCCTCGTTTTTATAAAGCAAATTTGGATCATCTACTTTTAGACAGAACATAGTCTTACATAGTTTTGATTGATTGCGACTATGGCTACTATAATCAAAAATAAATTTCAACCATTCTATATGATCGTTCTCTAAATCTAACCAAATGATCCGGTTTTTAAACTTTTCTTCATGAATTAAATCATTAATATTTATTATATCATCAGGATTATAATCCGATTTAAATTGATCATAAAGATAATGTATTGGCGAATTTATTTTAGTTGGGATACTTAGGCTACTCCACTCCCATTCATTCAATTCAAATATTCTATTTTTTAAAGCGGAGTTAAATCCATCTGGAGAATTTTCCGGGAAAATTACTATTATATTGTTTCCATCTCTAAAATTATTAATTATTTCTTCTAGAAAAGAATTCGGTCCCGGGAGTGACCAAAAAAAATTATTCATGATTAATTAATAAACCTCTTCAAAAAAGGATCGAGTTCTTTATTAGCATCTATTAAGTTTAATTTATCAGCCCACTTTATTACATTTTCTATACATGACGAATCAAGATCTTCATGTATTATACTAATGTCTTCATTTCCGAGGATGGATAGGGATCTAATAATATCTAATTTAAAGTCATTTTCTAAGCCAAACTCTTTTAAAATAGAATCCTTATTGTTTTCATCAAATAATATGCTACTTCCACTCGATATGATTTCTTCCAAAGGAATTTTAGTAAGCAAGTTTTCTTGAATTTTTTCTATAAATAAATGCCAGTTGCCACTTTTATCAAATATTTTATTTCGTTCTTCTATTTCTAGACCAAAGTTATAATCTGTTGACCATCTTCTGATTGCTGCATCATTCCATGGTTTTAAAGATATTTGATTTAGTTCATTTTTTGATTCAATTTTATCATATTCTGAGATAATATCCCACGTATGTAGAGGATCGGCAAGAAAAATTATACGTATGAATGAATTTTTTGAATGTAATTTTTTTATTTTTTGATAAACATCATCTATCCATGAAGGAGACCAAAGAATACTTTTTTCAATTAATAAAAGGTTAATTGAATCTTTTCCCTCAGTTAGTCTTTTTTCTATTATATCATTTATTTTTTGCAAAAAATCTGATTTATCTTTTACTGTCTTTATTGAATAAAAATTTTGTTCTCCAAAAGAAGATTGTAAAAAGTTTTTAACTGACTTAATCCCACTTGCAGTTGAACCATAAATTATACTAATTCCATTTGATTGGGACTTCAGATAATATTCTTGTTTTGCAGTTAACGGACTTTTTCTATAATATTCCATACCCTTACTTTTATAAGAACTCCTAAAAGTATCAGGGGCATATTCTAACGGTTTTTCTCTTTCTTTAAAAAGTTCAGCTTCTATTTGCTGATCATTTCCTAATAAAGAAAGACTGTTTGGACTTCTTAAGGCATAATTAGATAATCCAACTATTCTTAATATTCCTAATCCAACCATTTCATCGAGAAGAGCGTGAATGGATTCAATATCCGAATTATTACTGAATCCTTCCGGCCAAAGATTTATAAATTCACGAATTGCTTGAATTGAAAAACCTTCCGTCAACCTTAATTCTTTATCATCCAGAGAGTCATAAGCTATAGCAAATGTTAAAAAGTCGTAACGCGGATCTAGATTCAATGTCAAACGGAAATTTTTCAAAATTGCATCCCTTAATTCTTTCCCATGAGACACTTCATCAATTTGCTTTGAAGTTATTATGTAGGGGGGAGTATTTCTGGTATTTTGATTTAGTACAATATCATTAAGATGTTTTAATAATTGATTGCAGTAAAGCTGTATTAAACTTGGATAATAATTAGTTTGGGAAAGGATTCGGGTTATTAAATCGGGTGATTCAAATTTATATCCACAATATTTTAAGGGTTTTTCAATTAGATTTCTAGCTTCTTTCCATTCAGAATTCTGCAATAATGGTCCTACACAAATAGCATCTCCCAAATGAGCTAGGGGTTGGTTAATTTGTTTTGAAGTTCTTTGTACATTATGCAGCCCTGCAAATACTATTTTAAATTTTCTATTGGTTTTCTCCATTAATCCTTTTAAGGCTTGCGATTTAATAAAATTATCTTGTCCGTCTAAATCCAGGAAATTGTCTGCTTCATCTAATAGAAGTACAATTCTATTTTTTTTATTTTTCTCAATCCATTGTTCTATATATTCAAAAATTTTTTCATAACTAACATTAATTTTTGCATTATCGGGGATTATTGGAGATGATGTAACTATTTGTTTTAATTCCTTAGCTATCAGATAAAAGATTTCTTCAATTGATTTATTGTAACCAATACCTTCATTTTTTAAATCGATCCATTTAATCACTATTCCATCGTCCGGGTTATTATATCTTTTTTCCACTTCCCTCAATAGTGCTGTTTTTCCTAACTGTCTGCCTCCATATATAAAACAACTTCCGAATGGATCAAATATTTGTTGAATTTCCCTGGTTCTTCCATAGAACATTTCAGTTGGAACTAATCCGGCTGTTATGGTGTATGGTTCATAAAATGAGAATGGAACAGTGCATTCAAATAATGCCTTCATTCGTGCACTTCTTTCTCCTGCTAAATAAGTCAAAATAATATCATCGATAATTAAAAATTTATGCCTCCTTTCTTTTAAAATATGGGCGATTTCTCTTCTTTTATACTCTGTTAGAGTTCCAAAATAAAATATAAAAGTTGTTGAGTTCTTTGAAAATTGATTGTAAACTTTTACTATTTCATCTTCGCTCTGCCTATCCCAAAGAGGTATTATTTGATAATTACCTTTTGCAAGGGAACCATAATAAGAAATTGGGCAGGAATTTTTATCTTTTAATTCTTCAGTTGAAATATTAATAATCGTAAACCCAAACTGTTTACGTATATTTAATTCACGAATGGTAGTAAAACCAAAATACTTCATAATTGATTCAACACCATGTTCAGAGACTTTCCTATCCCGTTTCATTTCAAACCAATTTTCAATTGCATCTGCAGCTAAATTTGCTTGAGTGCCTGGCACATTTTTCATAATGTGCAAATGTCTTTCCCGAATATCAATTAGAACTTTATAGGGTTTGGTTTTATTTAGGTATTGATCTAATTCTCTTACGTTGTCAGGGAAAAATTTGCTAAAACTATCAGATGAATCTATTTCCAATGGAAGTTCCTGCTGATTCTCAACGAGATGTATGTATTCATTTGCGGAAAGTAAATCTCCATTTTTTAATGCTTCATTAATTCTTTGCAGTTTGCTATTATCATCTAGACCAATTTTATCTAATCGATCCTTTAGTCGATTTATTTCCTTTTCTTTTTTGGAATTTATATCCTTCTTTATCCCCGCTAATATATTGTGTCTAAATCCGAAATCATAAATTTCATTTAAAGATTGTTCGATCGAATCAATTTTTGCTTTGAAATCTAATCTATCCTTTTCATTGATTATTCCATTGGATACTTCATTTTCTAAAATTTCTGACGTATGATTTATGTCTCTTTGTAAAGCATCAATACATTCTTTTTTATTTTTTTCTCTTTCATTTATATACTTTTCAACTAAACTAGTGTTGTTTTGATTTTCACTGAGAATTTCAATGATATGCCCGGTCGAATAGTGATCTCTTTTATTTTTCTTTTCCTCAAATAGTAGATTATAATCATTTTTTTCTTCAATAAGATAATTGAAATAATCATTAATCAAATCTGCTTTCTCAAAATGTTTAATTTTCCAGGAAAAATCTAAAACAATTGAATTTATAAAAAGCAAAGGTTTGTTTAAAATTTTATCTACACCCATTTGCAAATTACTAGAGTTGTTACTTCCCAGTATAATTTCCCGTAAATGTTTCAACGAGATTAGCAATTGATACAATCCTGAATGAATTTCAAGAGACTGAGAATTTTGTAATAATAATTCAATTTCTTTTATTGAATTATTTGATAAGGAAATGAAATTTTTCCGGAAATCTGATGTTAATTCTTGAAAATAATTGTGGCTTTTTGACAAACTTTTATTATTAATATTCAACCAAATATTTGCATATTCAAAAAATTCTTTTAGGTGTTTAATAATTGCTGAAATACCATCTGCATTTATGGAGGAACCTTGCTTATGCTTAAGATCAATTCTATATGTATCATCAATAATTTTATTCAAGGAATGTTGATCACTTAATTCCTTTATTTTTATTTTGAATTTTTCTATTTCATTTGTTTTATTATTTAAAATGATATCAACCAGTTTGTCAATCATACCTGATTTTTCATTCCATTTTGCCCAGACTCTTTTTGCTGGCGGTACAGGGATCTTTAAATTTCTTGAATTGTTCTTCCATTCTTTTAAATCCGAAATTAATTTTTCAAGTTCATATTCTTCATTTGATTGAATAAGGTAATCGTAAACCGAAACATCTTTAATATTACGGCAGTTATCCGAAAATTCATAAATAAGTTTTATTAAGGCATACAATTCTTCAGTTCCATTTAGTTTAATGGTTCTAAGTATATTACTTGCATTTGAACCTGGAGCAAATATAGCAGACTGGAGTGCAGAAGAAGTAATCAGAGTTTGATATTTGGATGATTCATTAATTAATAAAAATTCTCCCAGAATGGGGTTTATGTATTGTGCATATTCATCATAATCCCGGGTTAAATATTGGGAAATAATATTACATTTAAGAATTTTATGGAGGATCGTATCATTCATACCTGATAGATTAAGTATTTCTTGAAGAGCAGAGGCATCACCAATTCTGTTTTCTAATATTAAGTAAAAACATAATCTTTCATATTCTTTATTTTTATCAGCATCATTGCTTTTTTTAATTGACTCAATTATGATATTTGAATTTAACTCTTTACTATAGTGCTCTCGCTGATTTTTCTCAATTATTAAATTTATTTTTTGATCATCTTGTATATCAAATTCTTCATTTTTTTCTCTTTAAATTCCGAGATATCAACTTTATCTTTTTCGTTTTCCGCTACTTTTTGTTCAATTTTATTTTCTGTTTCACCTATTTTAATTTCTGTTAATATGTCAGTTTTTGTTTCTGATTGATCAATATTTTGTTCTAATTTTGTTTCCGGTGAACGTATTTCTTTTCCATTAAGTTTTTCAGTTTCTTCATTATGATTTTTATTTTCCCCTTGAAATATTCCTTTGGTAAGGATACTGATTTTTAAATTTTCATTGAATTCCTTATCAAGTTTTAAATTTAATCTATTGATTTCATCATAATTGAGAGTTTCAATTTCATTAACTAGTCTTAATAAGCTAAGATATGGACCTTCGGGATCATTAATTTCGGCAATAGTACTGTTGATTTCCTCTGTAAAATGATTATTATTTTCAGATTGTTGTATGAAATCCAATTTCTTCAATATTTTTTCGCGGATTTGAGCGATAACGTTTTTATCTTCAGATTTTACTCCTTCGATATTTAAAATATTATTTAATATCTTTTTAGCTTCTAATAATGCATTAGATTTGTTTTTATTTTTGATGAATTCATCGTACAATTTTTGAATCTCATCTACTGAAATATCTCCATCAGATGATATTTTTTCATCCAATTGTGAATCAAATTCTTTGACTTTTTCTTTAATTTCTATAAACCTCAGGAATAATATATTTAACTGTTCAAATAATGATTTTAGATCATAATATTTATATTGCACTATAGCTTCTTCGAGTTTTTTTATTTCAGTTAGAGAATTATCATATTCAGCTTTTAAGGAAATAGTCTCCTCATTAAGATCTTTTTTAGATTTTTTTTCAAAAATTAATAACTTTTCAATACCTTCATCAAGAATCTCATAAATGATAGGAAGAATGATGGAAAGATTATCCATTTTTATATTTATCAAACTATAATCAGCTGAGATTAAAGTTGTTAAACAAAATTTGACTTCATCGATTCCAAAATCTTTTATTATTTCTTGAATGATAGGAATAAAATCTTCTTTACTTAGCTGTAATGTTTCCTTTTTTCTAATCTCAAGGGATACCAGTAGAGCTTTTAAAATATCCTGTTTAGATAGACTATTAATACATATTCTCCAAATAAACGCTATTTTTGTTTGAATATTCTGAAATTCATTTAGACATATAGTTAAATATTTTTTAGGAGGAAGAGCAGGCAAGGATTCGACTGAGAGGTGTGTTTTCTTTGATAAATATTCAAAAAAAACAATACTCATTGTCTTATTTTTTGTATCAGAAACAAATTCCTTGTACATCTTTTTTCTTGTTATTTCTTCAAAATCATTCCATATTTTTATTAACCAATCTCCAACCTTATTCTTGTCCCAATTATTCTCATTAATTTCATTTTTAACTGAAGTTGACATAATTAATCCTAATTTAAATGTTAAAAAATTAAAATTATCTAATAATTAATTTACTCTTAGAAAATATTTCAAATTTGAATTTAAATTATTATTATTTGGTTTTTATGGGGGCGAGAAATAACCTTTGACAGTATTCCCCTAAATCAAATATTATTATAAACACTATTTTATAACTTAATTATTTCTAAAACATTTAACAACAACATTCTTAAAAACTATAAAAATAATTGCTGCCAACTAAAATTTTTATTTCTGTCTAAATTTAGCTAAATGAGGAATTTGTTGAGCTAACAGATTGTTTCAGGGGTAGAATTTAAACCCTAGAATTTTTTATTTATTGGGGGTGATTTTTCTGATTTCGGTTTCGATCTTGGTGTTGATTTCTATTTTTACCATGTCCAGTTTTTCTAAGAGCTTACCGATATCTACTTTGTACTGCATTTCGGTTTCGATTACTGATAATCTTTTGTCCAGGGAATTATAGGCGGCTAATATTCCGATTATTAAGGTAATCAGGTAGATGACAAATTTTATTATGTCGATTGAGTATTTTACTTTTTCTTCTTGACTCATTTTAATGGAAAGCTGATTTTTATGATTTATTATGATTTAATGTTTGAGAGTGAGCAAAAAGTATATGAGATTCTTCGCTATCGCTCAGAATGACAATGTTACTTTTTGTCACCCTCAAATTGAACTAATTATGATTCGTTGCCATAGGTGGCTGAGTATTTGATTATCTTTGCGTCTGCATCTTTGGTTACTGCACCTACTAAGAGCACTTTCTTGGTGTATCTTGCCAATTCGCTTTTTGAGAATTGGTCAAGGTTTACAACTGCTTCCAATGTTTGAGCGGGATCGTAATCTGCTTCTAAGTAGTTGAACGGCATTATTTTGTAATATGCATCGTTCTCATCAACAGGATCGTAGCCGATCAGTATCATTGAAATTGAAAGGTCCTTATCAGCAGCTGTGAAGTTTGCCTGTGTATTGAGCGCAGGTAAATCAACAGTGATGGTGTCGGCACCAATTAAAGCAGAGGTGACTCCCAAGTTAAAACCACCAGGGGTGATTATATTTTGAGCAGTCGGTCTCTGTGTATCCGCATACTGGAAGTTCTTTTGAACTAAAGTATTAAATACAGACATTCCGGACTGTTTTACTTTGTCCCAAATCTTCTTTAAGTCATCAATGTTATCGATGACTTTTGCAATTTGGGTGCAGACATAGAATTTTTGTCTAACAGCAACAACAGCCGGTGAATTGGAAACGTTGAAACTGGAAGGACGTGCACCGAGAATGGTTTCTCCGTTTCTTGTCCTTGCAGACAGGTTACCCAATCTACCGCTGAGGTTACCTAGAACCGAGCCTTTAACGCGAGCCATTATGTTACTCCTTATATATTGTGAATGAATAATTGTAAAAAATGAGCGCTCATTCTGAGTGCAACAATAAGGAATGAATAATTTATTGTCACTGTACATTTTTCGCAGAGTCGAAGCCGCAATGAGAATAGTATGTCATTTTGTCAGACTCTTTGAGTTTTAATCAGAGGTTTTGAAGGCGTGTTAAATAATTTTTAAGACGGAGTTATAACGGAGTTGTAACGGAGTTGTGGCTGAGATTAGCTCATTCAAAATAGTTAGGAAAAGGGTGAGGGAAATGTATGACAAATATGACATATATTGAAAAATTAAACACGGTAAATTTGATGACTTCTTTTACACTTGCTTTTACTCCTTGAAGGATTACGATTAAGATTAAGAGCAAGATTAAGAATAAAATAGGTCATCGTATTTACAAGCAGCAAAAAGGAACCTCCCTAATTCTTAAAAGGCTTCCTTTACCAGCTTCATATTGTTTCTCAGCATTTCAATTTTTTCTTTTTTCATTCTCATCACTATGTCTTCATTCCAGATTTCGTAATTCAATTCGTTTAGTAAAATGTTGACAATTTTTGCCGAGGGTAAATCCAGGACGTATGATAGTTTCCGGATTTTGTCTGCGTTTTCTTGTGATAAATCTATGTGCATGGCTATTTCTAAAATTTTTAAGAGATGATGCAAATATAAAAAATAAAATTAATTATACAGCTATGGTTTAAAATCCGTCTGAGAAAGTCCTTCGATTATTTTTCCCTTAGGTTTATTTTTCCAATCATTCTTTCAGGAATGTATGACAAAAACGAGTAGTTATTATGGGAAAGAAATTATTGGTTATCATTCTTCTTTTGCTTTTTGGCTTCAGCTTGTTAAGAGCGCAATCCTTCATAATTCCGAAGGAGCATTATTACTACCAAGTAAAGGTGAAAGTTGAGCGGGTTATTGATGGGGATACCTTTGTGTTATCAGACCCTGCAGGTTCAACTCATGTTAGGCTGCTTGGGGTTGATACTCCGGAGTTAGTAAAGAAAAGTGTTCCAGAATTGACCGCTTCGCGGGAGGATTCTCTTTTTGCTGATTCTGCTGCCAGCTTCCTTAAAAATTTAATCGATGGAAAAGTTATTAAGCTGACTTTTGATAGGGATTTATATGATTTCTTTGGGAGGCTGCTGGCTTATGCATGGGTACTGGATGTCAATGGAAAGGATTCTTTGTTTGTTCAAGCGGAGTTGTTGAAAGCCGGTCTAGCTCGTCAGAATTCCGTTCTGCCGAAGCAAGCTAGAATCAGGGACTACCCGGAAGGGATGAAATATTATTACATATTTCAGAACCTTAAGAGAACTGCCAGGAGAAAAAGGTTAGGCATATGGGGGATAAAGTGATAGATGATTACCAGGTTGTCTCGGATATTATCAATGAGGAATCAGTTTCATAGGCTTAACCGGAAAGGGCTGATCAATTGTACCCGGCTTAGAAATATTAAGATTAAGCGTGAGTTTATTATGCTGCGGTCAAGGATGAAGCCGATGGACGCGATTGAGTTTTTATCCAGGAAGTATTTTAAGTCGGAATTGACGGTGCACTCGATCATCTATAGAAGAAAGCGAAGGTAAATCAGAAGTCAGAGGACAGAGATCAGAGGTCAGCTCAAAAGTCAAAGGTCAAAAACAGTAAAAATTAAGAATTAAAAATTGATAATTAACAATGAAGAAAATGAAATTACTATACCTTGGAAATTTAATCATTATGGTTTTGGGGATTTGTTTTATTGGAATTGGATGCAGGTTCCATCTCTGAAATTTTGAGTGTAGATAATTCACAAGAGGTTTTGGAAAATAACATGCTTTTAAAGGAAAATGCTGGCTTAAAGTTTTCTTTGGATTCTCTTTCTGATTCTTTTAACACTTTGTATCGTGTTTATACTAATATTAAAAATAAAAAGTCTGATACGGTTTTTGTTTTTAGCCCGGTTGATTCAATTAGATATATTGATTCTATAAGGTATGTTCTTCACGATTCGATTGTCTTTGTTCCGCATGATAGTTTAATAATTCAGTTTAAGGATTCGGTGAATTATAAGGATAGTACTCTTTATAATTATAGGGATTCAGTTATTGTTTGGTATGATGAAAGAACTTTTCCTTCGGAAATGATTGACAGGTATTTGAATTTGTTTTTTAAGACTGAGAATGTGAGCGATACGGCCGGGCTGAATTTTAATTTTTCCGTTTTTGAGGGTCCAAGTTAAGTTATCTAATAGATTCTGTATATAAGGTTCCAGATTCAACATTAGGTTGGAAGATAGAATGGTGGAAGGAAGTCAATTGTCATTAGTCATTAAGTCATTGGGTCATTCATAGTCATTCAGTAGTTATTCGCTAGTAATTCAATTGTCATTTGTTGAAAAGGAAGTTTTTGGGGAAGTGTTGCTAAATCATATATCAATTAAAAATGAAGGAAAATAGTTATGGATAATTTGAAAAATACAATCACTAATATTGTCGGTATTGTTGTGGGAGCCGGGACTGCTGTTGCTACTGCTCTTGGGCATGTGCCGGCTGATGCTAAGTGGTATGTTTGGACGGGTGCTGCTGCGATTGCGATACTGGCATATTTTACAGGGAAAGGTGATGATGGGAAGAAGGTTGAAACGGAATGATGGAGTTGTGGAGTAGTGGAATGATGGAGGAATGGATGAATGAAAGTCATTTGTCATTTGCTTCGCTGTCATTTAGTGGTCATTCGCTTCGCTGTCATTCGTAGTCATTGGTCATTAAGTCATTGGTCAATGGTCATTTGTTGGAATTGATGAGCGGCCAATTACTAATGTGAATTTCACTTATCTGTATCCCGGGGATGTGCTGCCTTTAATTTCGGTCATTGGCAGCACATTTTCTTTTTTAAGATTCATTCATAAAATTTAAGGGGTTTAGTAATGCAAAAACCTAAAATTGAAAATATAATTGAAGTTTATAAATTCAGGGGATATAAAATTTTTAACTCAACTGATTCCAACGGAAATATTATTCCTTTTAATCTTAACATTGGCGGTATAAGGACAAATGATATAACGCCTAATACATTTAATGATTTTGAGTTTTGTTTTTACCGGGATGAAAAAGGGGAAGAGCAATTCCATTTATGGGAGATAACTACCGATCCGGGTCTATATTATTTGAGGTTTCCACTTTATAAAAAAGGGACTGCTATTCTTTCGCCAGGGCAGTATTCAGGCTGCCGGCAAATAGGAATGCATAGGGGGAAGTATAAAGCTCTTGTGCAAACCGGGAATGCGGTTAAAGTGTTTAGGGACTTTAACAGAGGATAATAAGTACGATTATGATGAATCGACTGCAGAGTGGGGATATTTTGGAATAAATAATCACAGGGGAGGCAAGTATAAGATTATGAATTATATAAATAAGTTTTCTGCGGGATGCCAGGTATTTAAGGACCCGAAAGACTTTGGATGAATTGATGAAATTATGTGAAGATTCTTTGAGATATTTTCCTAAGGGAAAGTTTAGTTATGCTTTGATTGAAGAAAATGATTTAGGTGAAATAAAACATTAATATCTCAAAGAGTGAAAATACGGTTAATTATCCTTTATAATAACAATATTTACTCTTGAAAATATTACTTTTTTTACTTTTTTTAAGATTTTAATTGAAAGTTTAATTATTTCGGCCTAATTTGAACTTGTCATAAAAAAAAGTGGGTAAATAATCTTCATTATTCCAATTATACGCATAAAAAATCACTGTTAACCATGAAGTGTGACTGATGGTGCGAAGCTGTATTAAGTCGAGTAGTGATAGTGAGGTTTGAGTATTGAAAACCTAAAAAGGAATATGCTTTGCTTTATAATTACATAGTTAGCTGGCTCGTCATCTATACTAAAAATGAAATAAGGAATAAAATATGATACAAGCATACCTTGTTACTTCTGATAAGGTTCTCACTGAAAATGAAACTGAGAAATATCTTTCAATACGAGAAAATAAATTTGGAATATTAAAAGAATATCCTCAATTAAAAATCTTACAAGATGATGGAACATTATTGACAAAAAATGCTGAATTGGGTGTTGTTGAAAATAAATCTGACGCAAATAACTTAATGAGTGAACTTCAAAATACATTACCAAACCATAATTGGAAAATTGAAATTAAAACCTATCCTGATGCACAGGAAATTTATTGGTATAAGGGAAAATAATATTAACAATTTTACGGAGGGAAATTATGGCAAAAAGTATATCATTAGCAAAAATGAAAAATATAAATTATAAATCAGAATTATGTGATTTTATCTCAAAGAAATATCACAAAGATTTTTTGCATTTATCATCTATTCCAAAACCATTTATTGGTAATGCAAATGCAATTAAAGCGATAGTTCTAGGCGCAGACCCGAGTAATCCCAAAACTAATTTAGAATTTTAAATATGCTTTTGGTCTAGAGAATGAAAATAGTCCATATTTCCAAATCATTAAAGAAAATCTAAAATTTAATTGATCTTTAATCTCAATGATTTATATATTCAAAATATAATCCAAAATTATATGATTGATGAAACTGGACAAAATAATAACTGGAACAATTTGGCATTTCTATGGATTGGTGAACTTAAACGTGAATTGGATGAAATTTTTAATAGAAAAATTCCGATTATTATTACTGCTCAAAAAATATTAAAAGCTATATTAAATACTGATAAAATAATTTCTCCTAAAAACATATATTCAAATAAAATAGTTTTTGATTCCTTAACTAACTTTTTCAACAGAGATATAATTTGCTTGTTTAGGCATCCATCATATCAATTAAAAAGATGGGAAGATTATAAAATTCATTTACAAGCATATTTCAAAAAAATGGTATAACAAAACAAGTGCTAATGACATACTATAAAGGTGCATACATAATCCAAGAGTCAAGTGCGGAAAAACTGTCGGCCAGGATCTTTGTGGAAGATGTCTGGTAACAGGCATTTCTACCATGATGCTGCTTAGGTAGATTTAAAAGAAATGAAGAATAGAAACATGTCTAATTTATCTCAAGTTCCAAGTTTACTTTTCTATTTAAAAGAATTCTATAATTATGAAAATTTTAACAATTATATATATGATTCAAAAAATAAATTGAACAAATATATTAATTCCGAATGGTTCGAAAATAAGAATGCCTTTGAGATTATTAGAAAGCAGACTATTGATTTAATTGAAATAGGTGATTATAAATTTACACCATTTAAATTAAAATTGGTACCAACAAAAAAAGGGAAATATAGGAAAGTATGCATTGTAGATATTAAGGACGTTTTTTTAGATAGATTAATTTTATAATTACATCAGCAATTTAACCCCAATATCATACAGAAGTGTGCATTCTATTTCTATCGATGTTAAAAAAAATATTAAAGATGGTAAAATATATTTTTTAAGAGTGGATATTAAAAAGTTTTTTGAAAGTATTAATCATCTTCTATTGCTGGAACTAATAGAATCTTATGATAATTTAGATCTATTAGAAGTAATTAAATCTTTTTTAAAAACCCCGTGGATTTGGGAAAAGAAACCTAAAGAAAAATTCTTTGTGGATGATATAAATGAGTTATCCGTTCCGCAAGTATTAAATAGTGCGGATAAAAATAAATTGGGTATTCCCCCTGGCTCAGCAATATCGCAAGGTTTAAGTAATATTTATCTACATGCTTTTGACAAATTAATTACAGAATATTCAAGGAATAATGGTGATATATATTATAGATATACTGATGATATATGTTACCTAAGTGCTGATATAGAAAAAGTAACAAATGTTAAGGAAATAATTGAAAAAGAATTAACGAAAGTGAGATTGAAAATAAATACTGATAAATTATCTTTCGGTAAGACTGAAGATGGATTCAATTACTTGGGATTTTTACATATAAAACAATGTATTCAATTAAGTAACGATTCTTTAGATTATATAAAGAGTAATCTTGTTTTGTTCTATAAAAGCGCATATTCTTTAGCAAAAGGATTTAGTAAAAAAGAATGTTCAATAGATTTTAAAGAGGGATTTAATTTCTGGCGAGTTTTATCTTTAAAAATTAATTCAGCTATTCGAGGTTATAATAACCTATGGAAAAGTAATCAATATTTTAACAGCAATGTATATGGGATCGCAAGATACATCTGTATAGTTGACAATTACAATCAAATCCAAGTTTTGGATAATTGGTTGCGCAGATTGAATAAATATTATTGTTATAGAATATGTGAAATTCTTCAATGTCCCAAAATATTTATAGAATTAGAAAGTTTATATAACTGGTTTTTTAGGTATAAAAAAAAACCTAACCCCACCATTCAGTTAGCATTTAAAAAATATAAATCAAGTCGTGAATTGTTTTTTAATGAAGTAAAAAATAATAATGAAAATGATTATATCAACGTATTGAAGTATGATTTTGAAAATGATTCTTTTGACAAATATGATTTTATTATAGTAGATGAATTTTATTATGATTATGAATATAAAAAATTATTCAAAATACCAAAAGAATTAAATTTATCTTAGTTATTTAGTTACTTGGTTATTTAGTTATATTGGGAATAGCAATAGACGGTAGTTTATCTATCGTAAAGGAAAATATACTTAAAATACTTCGTTCCACGTGGGATATTTGCTATTCCCATAAATTTGTGCAGATATAAAAAAAGCTATTTACGTTGAAAGGGATTCATGCCGAAAAGTAACAGTGCCTATTTCTTTGTCAGGTTCAAAACAGAAAACTGTATTCTGGGATCTATGTGGGGGAGATTTAGTAAAACAGACATTCCTACCACGACGGCTTTTAGATTTCAACAATATAAGTTATTGATATGAGTTATTACGCAAAACCAATTTCCTTAATTGAACCATTAAATATTATTAAAGAAATAAGAGATTCCATAAATGATTTTTATGGTTCATGGCTGCAAATTCATAGCACTGATTCACCATTGATTTTATATCATTATACAACTTTAGAAGGTTTAAAAGGTATTTTGGATAATAGATCGATTTGGTGTTCCCATATTTCTACACTAAATGATCCATTGGAATTACAATACGGGAAAAAAATAATATTAGAAAAACTAAAAACCTTTTTAATAAATCAAAATGAATCGATATTAAAGGGAATAATTGACGATATAATTATGTTTATTAATGCATTTGATGAAAGTTTATATAATACGTATATATCTTGTTTTTGTGAAGATAATAATTTATTAAGTCAATGGCGTGCTTATTCGAATAAGTGCATTGGTTATAATTTAGGCATTTCTTTCGATTCAAATACTAAATTTTCTCATTCTGAAGATTTATCTGATGAAAGTTTTATGATTTTAAGAAAAGTAATTTATGATAAAGATTTACAAAATAAGACTGTTAATAATTGTATTTCCTTAATCATAAGGGGTATAACGTCAGCTATTCAGCAATGGAATATAAATAAGGAAAGTCTTCCTATAGCCTGGCAAAGTCAAGCTGCTATTGAAGCCACAAATCCTTTATATGATATAATATTCACTCTTAAAAATGGTGCATTCAAGGAAGAGAAAGAATGGAGATTAATAAAAGTTTTACAAGATAATTACAAAACAAAATTAATTAACTTCAGAGAGATAAATAGCGAATTGTTTCCTTTCATAAAAACATATATTTATAATGATAACAATGGTAATTATGAATTCCCCTTAAAAGAAATAATGTGTGGGCCTATGCTAGAGGAAAAAAAAACAAGAAGTGCAGTAAGGCTTTTCATTAATTCTAAAGTCTATAATATCTCATTCAATTAAATTAAATTCGGGTGATGTTATTATAAAAAGCCTTGGTTATTCTCTAAAAAATAATGGTTAAAAGTTGTACAGCTTAAAAAAGCATTTTAAGCCATTATCTAAAAAGTTAATATGTGTGGTAAAATTATTTCATTTGTATTCTTAATTCTTAAAAAATAAAAACAGCCTAATAATCCAAGAAGTTTGTAAAGTAATAAATCCGGGTGCGGAAAAACTGCACGCCGGGATTTGTGTGGGATGTTTGGTAGCAGGCATTTCTACCACGACGTTGGCTAAAATCAATATGAAAATAGAGATAACATTTCATTATCCGCCAGAATTATTTGAATTGTTAATACAAACGATTCCTTTATTGTGTCGGTCAAAGAAATCTGTTATAACATTTTTTCAAGGTGCTGGTGTAAATTCAGAATTGCTTTCTCAATTGTATCAGATAATTGAAAATGACAGAGATAGTATAAATAAATTTGAAATGACTCGTCAAATCCTTTCCGATTTAAATAAGAAGGGTGAATCTACACTTAAGAGAACGAAGGGAAATATTAAAACGTGTTACTGAATTTGAAGATTATTCAACGTGTTGGCCTAATGACCAATTAAAAGCTAAAGGTCTTGTTTCCGAGGTCAGAAGGATTGTTCGATGTCAAAGATTCATTTACAAAAATGAAGCAAGAACTTGACCGTGAGAAACAAAAACATCAAGAAGAACACAAAAGAAGACTTGATGAAATAATTTCAAAACAAAAGGAATTAGAAATAATCAAAGAAGAATTATTTTATTTATTCGCTTGTACAGACTCAAAAGAAACGGGGGAAATTACTTGAATCAGTTCTAAATAAATTGTTTGTTGCTTTTAATATTTCAATTCGCGAAGCTTTTGAATTAGTTGGCGAAAAAGGTGAGGGCATTATAGAACAAATAGATGGTGTAATTGAAATTGATGGTTACCTCTATCTTGTCGAAATGAAATGGTGGAAAGAACCATTAGGTAAAAGTGATATTGCACCTCATTTAGTAAAAATATTTAACAGGGGGCACGCAGGAGGAATATATATTTCAAACAGTGGCTATACAGAGCCCGCGATTTTAGATTGCAAAGAAGCTCTATCACAAAAAATAATTGTCTTATGCGAACTTGAAGAAATAGTTATGTTATTAGAAAAAGGAGCCAATCTTAAAGATTTTCTAAAAACCAAAATTAATATTGCTGTTATGGAAAAGAAACCATTTACAAAAATATTGTAAAAAGCCAATTAATGAGACTGTCGAAAAAGTTATAGCGAACAAGAAATTGTATCAACAAGGTATACAAAAATAGTGAACTCAAAAGAGATCGTGGCTTTTAAGCGAAATATGGAAACCGTTTTTTTCTGTTTTTTATTCATTTTTACTTTTTCGACAGTCTCAACAGACAGATCAAGCTGACTGCTTCGCATCCGCCGGCAAGGGATGAAAAAAGAAATCAGAATGGTTTTAATTCGATAATAAAATCAGAAAAAGCATCATAACGTTATAAGGGATTCATGCCGAAGCCAACCTTCACAATAAATTGTTCCGTTTGGTAAACTTGCCGAGGCATAAACCTTTGTTGGACTAAAACTGCACGCGAGATCTGTGTGGGGGATGTCTGGTAACAGGCATTCCTACCACGACTGAGGTAACAATAATGAGTATATTATTTTATCAAGCAATAGGAGGCATTAATGGATAATGTAACCAAAAAATTGGTTGGTCGATTTTTAGCTGAGGTATATGAAATAAAAGCACTATTAAAAAATTCACCTATCAAGGAAGGCGATAAAGCATATTTATATGCCTTAAAGAATGGTTTTGAAAGCGTCTTAAATGATATTATTGACGAAAATTGGTGGGTATCAATAGAGGATGAGAAAAAGGTAGCTGAAGTTCTAAGTCCATATTACAATGACCAAAACAAATTGAATGAGTTTACAGGTTTTTATGACATAGAAAATAAACTTGAAGAAAAGGGCATTGAAAGATTGAAAGCTCAAGCAATTATCAAATATTTTTGGGCAAAAGGTAATTTTAAAAGTGTTATAAAAAAAATGGATTCGACTAATTCGCCGCAAGAATGCAGAACTTTTGAAATAGATGAATTTGATCTTTTATAAAATTATTTCAAAAAAGTTTGAAGCATTAATTATCAGTTTATTAACAAGCAATTGGATTTAATTTTAATCCAAAGGATTTTCAAATGGTGTTATTAAAAGACATTAAAGCAATTGATAATGGGGCACATTTTCATAATGTAGATTTACATATTCATACATATGATGCTTCACATGATGTCAAGGATTTGAATATGACACCTGAAAAAATTGTAGATTCAGCTATTAAGCAAAGATTATCTGTAATTTCAATTACGGATCATAATTCTGATAAAAATGTACAACGAGCAATAGAATATGCTTCAGAAAATTATTTAGGTCAAATTCTTGTTCTACCGGGTATTGAAATTACTTCAGCACACGGACATATCCTCGTCTATTTTGCACCAGATAGAATAGCTGATCTGTCAAAATTTATATCAAGACTTGATTTAATTGGAGAACCTGGTGCTGAAAATACCCGAACAGCAAAATCAATGGCTGATACTATAGCAGAGGCTGAGCGGCTAAATGGAATATGCATCGCGGCACATATTGATCGTCAAAAAACTGGTTTTGAAATGTTTTCACCAGGATTCCAAAATTGGAAAAGGGATATTATTACAAGTCATGGTCTTTATGGTTTAGAATGTGATTCTAAAGAGGCTTTAAGGTGGTATTCTGACCTTGATGAAGATGGATCAGCTGGTTTAGAAAGGAAAAAAATATACTTTGCTCGCCAAACTATAGCTGAATTAAAAGCTAGATTGCATCTTTAGCTCACCTTCAAGGGTCAGATTCTCATTCCATGACAAAATTTGAGCATCAAGAACCAAATAAAACATGGACAAGAATAAAATTAGCTGAATTAAGTTTTAATGCATTAAGAATTGCATTAATCAGATCCAACAGCTCGCGTTAGAGCTTCGGCTGAAGTTCCACGTTTAATACCAAATATTCGAGGAGTTTCTTTTACAGGTGGCTTTTTGCATGAAGAAAGAATTCAATTTAGTAAAAATTTAAATTCTTTTATTGGTGGTCGCGGTACTGGTAAATCAACGGCAATAAGAGCTATTGCTTACGCCTTTGGAATTAATAACGAGTTTAGCGAATACAACAATTGTCCAAATTCTGTTACTGTATGGTGTGAAGATGAGAATGGTTTACTTTATAGGTATTTTCGAACTCGCGGTGGTGATATTGAAGTTAAAGCAAAAGAAGACACTTCAATTACTGATATGCCTATTGACGCTTTCAGAATTGAATATTTTGGTCAAGGCGAACTAGCAAAAGTCGCTGAAGATCCATTAAAAAACCCAACCTTATTCCAAGAGTTTTTAGATCGTTATATAAATTTGCGTGATCTTGCAGACTCCGAGGAGTTATTAGTTACACAATTACAAGAAAACCAAGGAAGGTTACTTCCTTTAGAATCGGCCTTCTCAAAGCTAAGGAATAAAAAACAATCACTTCAAGATATAGAAAAAAAACTTAAGGTTGCTGAAGAAGGAAACCTTCGTGAAGTCGTTAGTATACAAAGTAAGCTTGCTTCAGAAAAGACTGTAAGAGAAGCTGTACAATTAATCGTAAACGAATATAAGAACGGTTGGAGATTATCGAATATTCAACGCAGTTTTAATGAAATTATGTCTACAGCAGGTACTTGTACAGAAGAAGAAAAATCAAAAACAATTTTAGCAAATATTAAAAAAGTATTAACAGACAATAATTCTGCATTAAAACAAAAAGAAGTCGAGTTAAATAATTTGCTAAAATCCTGTGCAAATGAACTTACACCACTATTATTACAATTAAAGGTGAATTACCAAAAAATGAGTGCTGAAATAGCTATTAAACTTGCAGATTTAAAAGCACGAGGGCCTGGTCAGTGATATTCCGGGTTTGGAAACGCTTCTTCAAAATAAAACTTCTTTTGCCAAAGATATAGCGAGTGTTGAACAAAGAAGTGATGAATTAAAATTATGTAGAGAAGAAAGAGAAAAATTTCTAAAAGAGTTACAAAAAGTACGTGATGAAATGACAGCAAGAAGGAAAGCACAACTTAAAGCAATAAATGCAAATCTTAAACAAACGATAACCGAATACCATATTTATATTAAATATGATGATGAAGGAATAACTGATGAGTTTGAATCATTCCTTCAAGAAGAATTACATGGAACCTATTTCCCAGATAATATGATTAAAATGTTTTGCTGCAAAATAACTCCGGCAAAATTAGCGGAATTACGTTCTAAATAGAAATTGCCAAGCCATAAATAAAATAACAAATATTTCAATGGAATGGGTTGAAAAAATTGTTAATAAACTTTTCTATTATAATATTATTTTTAAACTTCAAGTATTATCAAAACAACCAAAACCAATAATTAAAGTTCAAACAAAATCATCACCTCCTACAAATATCCCTATCCTCCAACTTTCAGATGGTCAACGACATACAATATTATTAACAATAGCTATGCTTGCAGAATCAAATGTTCCATTGGTTATTGATCAACCGGAAGATGATTTAGACAATGCTTTTATTTTTACTAGTATAGTAACTACCTTAAGAGCAATTAAAGAAAAACGCCAAGTTATACTCATTACACATAATGCAAATATTGCAGTTCTAGGTGATTCTGAATTAATACTACCAATGTTTCGTGAAAATGACTACGGAAAAATTAAAGATAGAGGTTCAATAGATAAAGATAAAACAAAAAAATGTGTAGTTGATATCCTTGAAGGCGGATCTGCAGCATTCATGCGTCGTAAAGAAATGTATAATCACTAAAATATGTAGCCAAGAAATTAAACTAACAATGCAATTCAATCCGACGGTTTCGTACGCACCCGGCATTTCTGAGGTAAAATTAAACTAATTCTGGTTATGGGCTGCGACTTAACTGGGGCGTTATACTGTTAGAAATAAGAATTATGGAAAAAAGAAATGAATTATATAAAAAAGTCGGTGGAGCTTTGCACTTATGTCAAGTATTGGAATTACATATTAGAATTCTTATTTCAATTTTAAATGACAAATTTGGTTCTTCTTTAGAACAAGATGGTCTAATTTTAACTGAAGATAAAAATACATTAGGTAAGTTGATAAGCGAATTAAAAAAGTATGCTTCACTTGATGAAAATGGAAGTAAAATATTAGCTAAAGCATTGGAAAAAAGAAATTATATATCACATCATTTCTTTAATAAAAATATTTACGCATTTTCAAATGATGAAATCTTTAATGAAACTATTGAAAATTTAGCAACTGATACTAATACTATAGCAACTGCTGTAGCAATGGTTCAAGGTTTTGTTGAGGCTTTCTGTAAAACTTTTAAAATTGACATGAGGGAAATATTAGTTGAACAAAGTTCTAAAAAAAATAATTAAAAATCTTTTTTCTAAAAACATCTATAAACAGGCAATTTAGCCAGCCAGCATTTCCGCACCTAACATTTTTGAGATAAAATTAAACTAATTTATTTGGGTTGCGGCCTTATCGCAGGGCATTTCTGTAACTTAAAATAATTTATCATAAATAAATAAAATGTTCAAACGAATTTGGGCAAACATACAAACATAAAAAAATATTTACTATATCTGGTTTATATCTTTTTTCCAAACGAAAGCAGATTTACATATTTAATTTTATATGTATAGTTCTTTTCGCAGCATGGTATGGATTTTTATTTCTTGTTGGGAGTCCACCAAGGATGGGGGGTTGAGAGGCCTTTTTATCAAAATAGAACATCTCATTATCTAATAACTAAATTATCTTATTGATTTACTTTTAAACAACATAAAAATTTTGAGGGAATGGACGGAAATATTGGAAATTTTTAATATTCAATAGAAAATGGTGAGAATTACGGCAAATTTGAAGGCTAAAAATTAAAAAGCCTTCTTTCAGGGGATGAAAGAAGGCTTTACTCTTTGTCATCAAGAGGCAGGGGAGAACCTCATGAACGAGTAACAAAATTTAAGGCTTCATTTATTTTAATGCAAATTAAGATATAAAATTGTTTAATTAATTTACAAAAATAGAGGTGAATGATAAAAGGAGAGGACAATTCTTCAATTCATATTTGCTTCCGTAAGTTGTTTTGCTGCCGGGATTGTTGTGTCGAAAAAGTCTGCGGGGAGTGGGGTTTTGAAAATGGCTTTTGAATTTAATGTCAGTCTTTTTACTTTGGTTTCGCCTTCGTGTTTGCTGAAATGCAATATTGAAAAGTCTTTCTTGTTTATCTCACCTTTTGAAAATCTAAGCTGAAGTTCTCTTATGAGCCGTTCGCTGTGGGTTTCAATCATTAACATTGAATCATGATAGTGAAGTATGCCGGGTAAGCTTTTATGTTTTGATGAGTGGAGGTGAAGTTCAGGGTGTTCAATAAATATGTAATTGGTTTTTGATTCCTTCCAGAAGCGATTGCATATTTTAAATATAACCGGCAAGAGATGTATTAATTCGTTTCCGGCTTCAGTAATATTTAGATCAATGCCATCCATAGTTACTACTCTCAATTCTGCTGTGCCCAGATCTTTTTTAAGGTAGCAATATTTTGCTAATTTTAATGATTCCAGAATTGAGAAGGTCTCCGACCAGGACATATGTTCGGGTTCGGTTATAACTTCGTGAAATTCATCATAATCCGGTCCCGCAAATATTATTTCAGCTTCTTTTTGGGGAAGAAATAGGTTCAAATCACCAAAGTCTTTTATCTTCGGTAACCTGTCATTTTTTAGGATGTATTTGCGCTTCGGTATTTTACGATTGCTCTTAAATCTAAATATTGAAAAATGGTTACGAATAACCATGTTAAAATATTTATAAAATCTAAGCAGCTGTACAAGAGTAGAAACAATTATTTCTTTTTTCTCACTGATTAACAATTCATTCCAATAATCATTTTCTTTCAGTTCGACATCAATAAAATGAAAGAGAATGACGGCTATTTCTTTAGCTATATCCAAATAGTTTACAGGATAATATTGAAATACATATTCCAGCTTTGCTGGTAAATCTTTAAACAGGGAGTTAATTTTTTGATCTTCAAAAAGTTTCAGTTTAATTTCCCAAAAGTTACTAACTCCGAATTGGTTTATAATTTCGGGTTTGAAGGAGATTGATGCAGATGTGCTTTTATCAATGAATTCAACTTTCATAAGATGACGGGCAGAATCATGGTGTGAGAAAATAACTTTAAAAGAAAAATTAAGATCGGAAAATTTATCTTTTAAGAAACGTTTATATAAATGAGGATATTCATTGATTGCCAGGAGAATAAGACCAAGATCATCCGAATTCCAGATATCTTGTATTTCAGCTTCCTTGTCAAGCCGCTTTACTGTGTCTTCTTCATTTTCATATTCATCTTTATCAGTAAGGAACAATCTTCTTATTGAATCCTCAGTGTCATAATAAGTGAAATATTCTTTGTACGTAGAGTGGAAATCAAGTCCGAAGTAAATAGATTTTTTCTCATCATGATTAAAAACAATATCGGAGTAGGTACCTAAGTTAGTGTCCTTATCAATTAGAAAGTTGGTTTTATTATTGAAAGAATTTTCAACAGCATTGACATTGACAAACTGCAGTGCTTTACCAACAGCGCTTTTGCCGCTGTTATTTTGACCGATCAGGTATGTTTTTTCAGCCAAAGGGAGCTTTACATTTTTTAGGGATAGAAAGTTTTTAATTGTAAGTGTAGAAGTCATAGTATTTTTTTTGGTGGCAAAAGTAAGGATATATTTAAAAGAAATCAAAGAATGAAAAGCAGTGGCCGAATTATTAATTGTCTAATTCCTGAATTTTCAAATTGTTTTATTGTTCACTATTGATTTCAAATTACAAAGTGGTATTATTACGGACTTCTTCCTTAACTATTTAGATTATGATAATTATCAAGCAAATTATTTCTTAGATTTATTTTTACGTCTCTTAAGAAGAAATTCTATCGCCTCTGTTTTATAAATGAAGCGTGAATTCTTTTTGGTCTTTATTACTTCGATAACAAACGGTTTTAATATATCTTGCACATACGTTACTTTTCGCTTACCATTTAGCTGGTTTATACGCTCAGCGGAATATCCGGTCAGCCGGGCAAGCTCTTTAGTACACAAACCATAGGTATATCGTCTATTTAAATTTACCTCACTGCGAGTCATCCATTTACAATTTTTGGGAGAATAGTCTTTTGTATTATCGATCCGGCTAAATTCTAAGCTTTTATGATATGTAACGTCTTTCATAAAGTTTTTATAATTATGCCATCTCTTACAAACCTTTATTCCCAGTTTACCAGCAGCCTCATAATGTGAATCATCTTCCTTGTAACATCTCTGCATCATTCTAAACCAAATCCTATACAAAGGAGTTTGAGAGATACCCCCTTTAGAAGACCTTGCGCATCTTCTGCACTGCCTTGATTTGCCGCCTACAACATTATTTATTTGCTGAATATATAATTTATTGCATATTAGACAACGGCACCGGTATAATCTATAGGAATATATTGTTGCGCCGTTTGGTTTCGTTTTCTTAAAGGTCTCGATATATTTCTCGACTAACCAGTTATTATATTTTCTTCCTATAAAATACTCGTTGTTATGTGAAATGCGTTTTTCCTTCTTCATAAATATGAAAACATCTTTCTCATTTTTGTTTCAATGCTCTCATTCAGTATCCCTTTTCTAGTAATTGGCAGAATATAAATTGAAATAATTCCTCCAAAATATTAACAAAGTATGTGTTATAACTTCTACCCAAGTCATATTTAAATTTAAGAAAATATTAGAATTAGTTATATCAATTTTTGTATTTTCTCAATCGTCAGAGGTGCCGATCCCTCATAATGATTATTAACATTTAAATATACATCAACATCTTATTGTCTTTTAGTGAATATTTACCGATCAGACCCATGGAGGGTGCCAAGGTTACGTTTTATGAATCATAAATCGTTAGAATGGGCATAACGGGTGATATTTATAAATCGACAGAAAGTTTTATAAAAAGATTTTATTGGGAATGCCAAGGTTACGTTTAATGATGATAAATGGATAGAATGTACATGTTAGGTGATAATCATAAACTGACAGAATGATCAGGGAATGTTTGTTAAAAAAGCTTTGCTTAATCAATAATTAAAGGAATATGAAAGATTAAGCAAAGTTTTTTTTGCCAATGCTAATGTTTTGATTTATTGAGTAGATATAAAAAAATTATTTGTGCCTGTGCCTGGTGATAAGGAAAAGACATATTCTTCAATATTAAGGGCACAATTAATTTTTTGATAGGACTGCAGATGTAATGTTCAATCGATAGAAAGTGTTATAAAAGGATTTATTGAGAATGCCAAGGTTCAGTACATTGATGATAAATTGATAGAATGTGAATGTTGAATAATGTGAGAAAATCGATTCTAAAGGGTGATTTTTGAAAAGTAGGAATAAATGGTGGCTCAATATGAAAAAGGTAGCTTAAAAGTGAAAAAATGGGGGAAAACCTACGCTATTTCGTGGGGGTTTTTAGGGTTGAGTTATGAAAAAAGTGGAACATTTGGGATTGATGGGTTGTCGAATTATCCACGCACTCGCATGGAGTGCGACGGGCTTCGTAAAAGGTCTTGCTGTCCTTTTCAAAGTTTCAATCCACGCACTCGCATGGAGTGCGACATTCCATGTATATTGTGACTTAGGAACTCAATATGTTTCAATCCACGCACTCGCATGGAGTGCGACGCAATATTGAATCATTAATCTCTGCATATCAGAGAGTTTCAATCCACGCACCCGCATGGAGTGCGACTCAGAAGCTATCTGAGCATAATTGCAGAGCTCTAAGGTTTCAATCCACGCACCCGCATGGGGTGCGACATAAGCTATTCTATGAGTATACTTAAATATAATGTTTCAATCCACGCACCCGCATGGAGTGCGACGAACATGCAAATCAAAGATCATTATGCAACAGAGGTTTCAATCCACGCACCCGCATGGGGTGCGACAATGCCAATTCATATTCCTGAAATGGCTTATAAGATGTTTCAATCCACGCACCCGCATGGGGTGCGACGCAATGGCATATTGCACAACCGTGACACTGATAAGGTTTCAATCCACGCACCCGCATGGGGTGCGACCTTATAGCATGATATCAATTGCAATCCATAGATAAGTTTCAATCCACGCACCCGCATGGGGTGCGACACCTTGACCTATTAACATCACTTAATTATTGATGTTTCAATCCACGCACCCGCATGGGGTGCGACGTTGAAATTTTCATCTAATGCTATATTACAAATTGTTTCAATCCACGCACCCGCATGGGGTGCGACAGCATCTTAGCTATATCACTGACTAGTTAAAAAGTTTCAATCCACGCACCCGATGGGGTGCGACAGCATCATGTAAGGATATAACGTATATCTTACATGTTTCAATCCACGCACCCGCATGGGGTGCGACTCTACTTCCATTACTTAAAATACCGTTAAGTTTATGTTTCAATCCACGCACCCGCATGGGGTGCGACCTATATTACATTTAGTAACATGTTACACAATTATAAGTTTCAATCCACGCACCCGCATGGGGTGCGACATATAATAGTCAGTTTCGACTGCACATCGTTATATAATGGTTTCAATCCACGCACCCGATGGGGTGCGACCTGATAACCATTAGACATCGACTAAATGTTTCAATCCACGCACCCGATGGGGTGCGACGATAATACATACGGATATGTAATAAGTTTCAATCCACGCACCCGCATGGGGTGCGACCAAGTCATAATGTAAATCACATGATGATGTTTCAATCCACGCACCCGCATGGGGTGCGACTGATTATACTGGTTAAATTATCATATTGGTTTCAATCCACGCACCCGCATGGGGTGCGACTATATGATTATTAATCTTTATTTTATAATTACTTATTTCTTAATCTCCGCTAACATTTATCATTACATTCAATATTAATACATTATTATTATAAAATTGATTTAATCAAAAATTACAAATGCTAACTTCCCGGTATTTTAATGTATGCTTCGGTTAGCGGCTACAAAATTAACGTATCATCAATATTGAGATTTTTGCTTTTACCGAAACTTTCTACACGCTTTTTATAGTTCGAACCCAGATAATAAAACCGTAGATTATCTTCTTCTACTTTATAAATATCAAGGAGTTTGTTCTTAAGAATTTCCCATTGTGCAGGGTCAAGTATACATTCAAAAACCGAATTCTGCGCACGCATCCCAAAATCAAGACATGTTTCAGCAACTTTCTTTAATCTTTTTTTCCCGCTTAAAGTTGTTGTAGAAACATCGTAACTTACTACTACCATCATAATAAAATTCCAGGTTAAAAATGAAAACTCAAAATTTATATAAATGAAATATTTAAACTACTTTAAATAAAAAGGCGGATAATTTTCAATATCACCTCGAATATATCTGGCAAGTAATTGTGCCTGTATATGAGGTAATAGCCCTATAGTCATCTTTTCACCAAGAAATGGATGGGTAATCTCTTCTTGCTTTCTCTTCTGGTAGGCAGTTAGTAATACTTTGCTTGCATTATCAGACATTCTTACTTCACCCGATTCTCTTATTTCAAAATCTTTTTTGATACTTGTTTTAAATTAATCAGGTTCAGCATAATTCTATCACCAAGATAAGCGCGAAATTCTTCCATAAGATCTAAAGCAAGACTCGGCCTTCCAGACCTTAACTGATGAAGGAAACCTACCTGCGGATCTAGTCCTACTGTTTCCAGCGCAGATCTTACATCATTAACAAGTATAGCATAAAGAAAAGATAACAAAGCATTTGCAGGATCAAGCGGAGGTCGTTTTGATCTTTGAGTAAAAGAAAAATCTTCTTTTTGAGATGTAATCAGTGATGATAAAGAGCTAAAATATAATGTTGCACATTCACCCTCATAACCACGCAACTCATCAAGGTTTTCCGCCTGCTGAATATTGTTTAATCTTTTTCCCATTATTTCAGCAGATAAAGACTACATCATCACTACAATTATCAGGATGATTACGTTGATGACGAAGAAGAAGATACCTGTAGTTGGATACTTTTGCAGCAATTATAGGTTTAGCAATCTGCAAGGATTGAAATTCATTATCCGATATTGCATACTGTGCTTTACGTAATAGTACATTTCCTTTTTGTGCACCGTAAACACGGGCTAAGAATAATCCATTTTCATTGAGATAACTTATCCCAACATTATTTTCAGCACAGAAAGCCATAACTTGAGGTGAAAGAGCTTTAAAACCAAAACATACAATATTTTCAATTGAATGGATAGGTGCCTGGAAAACTTTTTTATTTTCTTTTTCAACAATGAATGTTTCCCGCTCTTTGTGAACATAAGCATCATCCGAAGTAATGTATAGCGTATTAAGATGTTTTTTCATATCGAATATAATCCTTTGATATAATTCTGAAGTTTAATTTTATTCATCGCTTTAGGCTGGCAGATAGACTGCAGAGAACAATTTCGGCATTTGGATTGATATACAGCCGCAGGTATATATTTTTTAGAAACTATTTCTCTTACCGAATTCATGATATTTTCTGTTTGTAATCGTAGTTCATCATCAATATTAATAATATTTCTTCTTCTTATTTTACCATAGAAAAAAGCTCCCTGTTTTATTTTAACAGTAAGCATTTCTTCAAGGCAAAATACCTGTGCACATAACTGAACCTTATCGCTTATATTTTCTTTTGGCTTCCCCGATTTAAATTCTACAGGCATTATTTCATTACCAGTCTTAGTCTTACGGAATTCCACAACATCACAGCGGCCGACAAGTCCATAACGAAACGAATGGATACGCAAACCGCGAATAGTTTTAATTGTCCCTCTTGTTTCATAGGTATCCGTATCGACTTTTTCATGAAGGAGTTCTCCTCTTACAGTAAAAAGATTTTCACACCACACATCTTCAACGTGGATTAAAGCACACTGTCTTGGGCAATAAACATAATGCTGAAGAGCGCTAATCATGATGAAATCATCTTCGGAATACATATTAGTTTTTCCTTTTATCAATTTGTCGTTTTTGTTTTTCAGTTAAAGACTTATAGTTTCGATTAGTTATAACTTTTCTGCCTGATTTGTTTTCTAATTCTTTTCGGGCATTGCCGGCAACCGTACCTCCTTCAACTGCAACTTTTTCGTTTTCGGGAAATCCTTGTGCATTTTTAGTTCTTGCAATTTCCGTTGTTGAAGCTTCTCCAAGCATTGTAAATATTAATTCCAGGTCTGTCATGTGGTCACGAAGATTTTCTTGCAGCTTTGTTAACCCTTTAAACGATTTATACTCGGAAGGAGTTAACCCAAATGTTGCCTTACTTATCTCTGAGGTAAGGATTGCATATTCTAATCCTTCTTTAATCCCACGGTTTTTCCATTCATTGGTTAGTTTGTCTCTTACGGCAATACCACGGATACGTTTCTCAATCCAATCATCCGAGTAACCTTTTGCTTTGTATATTTCTCGCATTCGTTTTTGTGCAAGTTCAGGATTTTCAATTTCCTCCAATCTTTCCTGCCCCACCTTTGCTAACCATCGTTTAAATGGCTCTGCTTTTGGAGATGGAATTGATTGGATAATTCTGAGTAATCCTTGTACATCAGAACATTCTGTATTGTATTTTTTGCCATCAGAAGATTCAATTTTCAGTTGTCGACAAAATGTCGACAACTCAGTTCCGCTTGATTCCTTCTCTCTGCGTTTCAAACGATACCAATAATCTCTCGGTTTATCACTTTCAGTTAGCACTTCAATAACATCAACCACAGAGAAATACCACTTCTGTTCTCCGTCGTCCCAGACAGAACGTATTTTTTTGCTCTCGAATAATTTTATGTTTGCCATAATGATTCCTTTAAAGTGTTATAATTTGTAACGGTTTCAAAGGACAGGGACGCTCTATTACTACCCTTAAATAATCATTCAACATTAACAACCTTAAATGTTTCGGGAAATGTTTTCCCGTCAAGATATATTTCATAATCGGAATATTCCCTTGACGGACTGTCGATTAATTTTTTGTGCGATACCCTTTTAAATAATTCGTGTGCGTGTTGATTACCAAGTGTAGTTTTATGTTTAAATACAACCAGCTTTCTTGTATTCATTTCTCCACGTGCGGCTGAGTGATCGTGCTCGAACATATTTTGCATTGCTTCCCAGAATAATTTCAAATCTTCATCATTAAAACCTGTTTGGTTTGCAAGGTTAGCAGAAATAAATCCGTGTGTTCTGTATAAACCGTAAGGTACAGTATATTTGCGTCCCATTTCAGAACCGCCTTTAGCAGCTCTTTCTTCTGTTGTTTTCGCGACACGTGTAATACTATGTTCTAGTGCGACAATTGGATCAACAGAACGAGCAAAAGTTAACTGAATTGGACCACGAACTTGTCCACAATTTGGTGCTGATTTTAATGACATTACAGCACCGAAAGTTCTTATATCATAAAAATTCTTACACATTTGTACTCTGCCTTTTTCAGTTTCCTCTTGATTCGGTTGTCGGGTTTTAACTCCTTTAACAGTATCATTAATAAACTTTGTTAATTTATTATTTTCTGGAGGGGTCTCTTTAATTGCATCTTTGATTGTTTTTGTATTTGCACCGGCGTAGATAACAAAAAAATATTTTTCTTCTTCATCTTCTTCAATAGCCGTTCCTTCAGGTAATGAATAGGATTGAATTGATTCCGTCAAATCTTGAGGAATTTCAACTTTTGTTCCTTCGCCTAAGTCAATCTTTAGTTGCTTGAAAGCTTTAACGTGCGCATGACCCAGAATCGATTTTTCTTTAATATAAATATCAGAACCATTTTCAAAAACACCATCTTTGAATTTTGTTAATTGTACAAAATTTCTAACTTTTCTTTTTAAACAGACATCTGTTACTAATCCAATTCCGGTTTCGGCATCTACACGTGGTAAATTTCCGGCATCAGGATCTCCGTTTGGGTTGCCGTCTTTTACGTCAAAATAAAAAACAAAGTCATAACGATTTTTAATTGGTTCCATTTTTAAATCTCCTTTATAAGTATTTATTTAATTAAATTTTTACTTCTTCTTTGTTGGATTTTTTTGTAAAAAAATCCTGTCGTTGATGATAGTAACCTACAGCAAAATGTGATTGGTCATTTAATGCAAGATTAGTTGGAAATGATTCAATTTCAGCAACAACCTCACCAATTAAACCTTCAAAATAAACTTTTCTTCCGGGGCTTAATTTTTTTAAGTGTGAGTTTTTCAAGCTCAACAAACGTGGGAATACAGTGATAGGACTGCTTGATGCAGCACCATAATATCTATCTCTTATAGTTGCATTTATACCTGGATTAGCTTCCTCTTGTATTTTTTCCAATACTGCAAAAAGTCTCCCCATGCGGTAAGCAACATTTGTGTTTGTTAGGTCGAGTGACATAGTAAACTCCTTAATATTTGTTTTTTGAATTCTTTGATAACGATTAAAATATGCTTTTATAATAGCTGCACGAGTACGATTGATATTTTGTTCCGCTCTTATTCTACGTATACATTGTTGGAGCAGAGTTCTTGGATATTGTGTCCCATCAATTATACTTTCGATGACAGCACCTGCAAGATTAGGAGGGACGTTTTCCATTTTATACTGAAGTGCTGTAGCAGACAGGATTTGATATAGGCTCAAATATTTAACATCATTAGGACCTTTATCTATCTCAAAATCATCAAAATGTTTTTTAATGTTTATTCCAAACTCTTCAATTGATGGTGTTTTCCAAAAACGAATAGAAATTCTTGCAGCGTTTGGAGCAAGGCCAAGAATAAAGAAGTGATTTGTTTTAGCATGAGGTAATTGACCAGTAAAAATTGAATCTATAAATTTTTCAATCTTCTCAACACCTTTATCCGGATTGTCTTCTTCTGATTTCTTAAAACCAAATATTGCTGCAAATGCTCCTTCTTCTATCGACATTTCTTCCGACTGTTTTCCAGACCAAAACAGAATAGTAGTATCGGATAAGATTTTCTTATTTGACTTGGAGTTTATTAAATATTTGAGAGCAGCACTATAATTATTTTCAGCAATAATAGAGATTGGTGCATTATATGCTTGTTCTTTACCATAAGAATCAAAACCTGAATTTTTTTGAAAAGCTACAATTTTTACGTTTTTATCTGATCCAGGTAAACGCAATTGAGAATTTAAACGTTTTGCAATTTGTTTTTCACCGGTTATTAAACAAGGGTATGTCTTTAACTTTTTTATATCATCTTCTTCATATTTGCCGGAAAGAAATTCATTCTCTTGAAATTTTCTGATTACTTCTGAATCGGAGATTAATCCTGTCTTTCCATCAAGCTGGAAAGACATTCAACCACTTATCTTAAAACATTCTTCCCAATTTTGGTGTTGAGTTAAAGAATGAATTTGATTTGTTGCATAAAAAAGGAGGACTGAGTTTATTCCAGTTTCTTTCTTCACCATGTCAGGCAAAGACTTTAATTTTTCAACAAAGGCTTGATTGTAATTTAGCGCCTTTTTTAATTTTTTTTCGTCTTTGCTGAAACCTAAAACATATTCAAGCTTATCCCATAAAAAATTCGGATATATTTTTGAACCTGCTCGTATTACTGCTTTTGGTACAAAATAAGTTTTTCCTCTTTTGTTCTCACGTTTATTTTGTAAATCAATAAATGTTCCTTTTTCATCAATAAGGATGATGTAATCAAGTTCTTCAATTTCATAACCAATAGGAGAATGAATAGATAGTTTTCTTTCATAATAATCATATAAAGCTTTAAGTATCATTTTCTAATCTCCTCGCTTGTATAAGGGGGTATTTCTACAATGCCACTATTTATTTTCGCCTGGAAAAACATTGGCTTGGGATCATTCAAATCACTAAAGTCCATATCATAAAGCATAAAACCGAGTTCTCTTGTTTCATCAATCGTATGTGCGGGATTGGTTTCAAAATCTTTTATCAATTCAAAATTGCAGGTAAACTCCCGTGTACCAAGGTAAGGTTGGTTGAAGCATTGGCCCTTTGTTGCTCTTCGTTCAAATATTGCTAGATATTTTCCCGGATTTTCGTCTTTCCTGTAAGTGTCATCTCTTTCTTCCAAATTTTTAATTTCTTGCAGCATAAAATCTCTTTCTTCCGGATCCCAAAGAAATCCCGGAATAGCTTTATGATTATTATTTTTTCTTTCTGCAACCGGTATAAATTCTAGAATTGCAAAGAAACGATATCTTACATCTCGAAGAAAATAACCCGCTCGTTGAAGCCTGTTGTTTTCTATAATAATTCCATTTGATCTATCCGAAGCGACTGCACTAACTTCATTCCTTCGTACAGAAATCCATTTAATAGGGTTTAATATTTCAATTTTAATTGGATGCCAACGAATTGCGGGTTTCCAAAATATGGATTCAAAAACCGCACGTACTGCTGAAGGTGTAGGGATATCATAGCTTACTCTTTCTACCTTCATTTCAGGTCTGGTAAAGCAAGCATAGTCACTCCAAACCTCAAGGCAAAATGGTTTATGGTTAAGATTGTTCATACATATTTCCTCCTGTATTTTATGTAAATATTTTGTCCCTAAAGGGAAATTAACGTTTAAATTACCGTATCACCAGTTGTCCAATCATTATCGTGACAAATAATTCCCAATCCCTTTTTATAAATTATTGGATCTGTCTGAATCCAATAACCATGTATGTTTGATATGTAATTGTTTTTTAACAATTGCTTAAAACATTGTTCGTTAATATTAACTATATATCGCTGTAACTTACGCAATAAAAATTTAGAAGGACCGGCATATTTAAGTTGTTCAATTAACGGTGCATTATTTTTTTCTGTTTTATCACTTTCATATTCAACAATTATACTGTACTGAGTAGTTGAATTAATCATATTAAATTTTTCTGCGAAGGTTTTGAATTGAAAATTAAAATCATCTGCATCTCTTACTAAGTGACTGTAAAAATCAACTTCGTCAAATGAATTGAGATTGGAATAAAGATATTTAAAATATTCCGAAAAGAGGCTTGGTGTAAATTCTGTGTTAGGATTATTTCGAATAATAGCTTTACCTGCATCTTCGCATTTTCTTAGAAACCCAGAATGAGAAGGTTTGGGAGGAATGAACACAACTACTTTTCCTGGTTCATTCAGTTTGTTTTCCCGATTACATCTTCCAGCAGCTTGTACAATAGAATCAATCCCTGTTAATGCACGGTAGACAACAGGGAAATCAATATCAACACCCGCTTCTACAAGCTGCGTACTTATAACCCGAATCGGTTCTTTGTTTTTTAACTTTAATTTCATTTCTGAAATTAATTCACTTCTTTCTTCACCACACATAAATCCGGATAGATGGATTGTTCCTTCAGGGCATAAGTGAATGTAACAGTCGACAATCATTTCTTTGATTTACAATACAAAGAACCTGTTGATAATCTTTCAATTCCTTTGCAATTTCTTCCCAGACTTGTGGTTCATTTAATTCTCTCGGTAAAATAAAAGTTACTCTTTTAAATTCTGCAGCTAATTTATCTGGATTCTTTATTATTTCGGTAACATTTTCAAGCCCATCAATAATATTTGTAGCTGAACCAATCTTTCCTTTGAGAGCTGGTTGAGTAGCGGACATTAATACAACAGTAACTCCAAAGTAATTAACGAGCCCTTTTAAGACACTCAAAATTGGTAGTAAATATTCTGTGGGAATCATTTGTGCTTCATCTAAAATTATAACGCTGTTAACAATGTTATGTAATTTTCTGCAAGCTGAAGTCTTATTTTTGAAAAGAGATTCAAATAGCTGGACATTTGTTGTTACGATAATAGGAGCATCCCAGTTTTCTGATGCTAAACGGTTCTTATTTGTGTCCTTATCGGGAACAAGATTGCTGTGATGTTCAACTACTTGATCATCTCCAAACAAAAGTTTTCCCTCTTTTATTCTCTTTTTTATCTCTTCATCAATGTCAGTACCATATTTGAAGACTTTTGAAGTTTGTTCAATTATGCTTGTATAAGGTAACGCTACTATAATTCTTTTTTTGTCATACCTGATTGCATGTTCAAGAGCAAATGCCATTGAGGAAAGCGTTTTCCCTCCACCGGTAGGAACTGTTAAGGAGAAGAATCCCGGTTTGAGATTAGCATTTTCTCTACATCGGTTGAGAATTTCATTTCTCCTATTGTTTAATTCACTACCTGATTTTTTTTCTAATATATAAGTATCAAAACTTTTCTTTAGCTGAGCCAAAGACAAATAATCACCCCTGACTTTTTCATCCATATAAGATTCGGTATCAAGAAAATCAGCATCAACTAAACAAGAAAAAAGCATTCTGATCCATAGATGAATATATTCATTAGAATTTTTATCTGAATTATTTTTGATAACCGGGATTGATTTAGGAAGTTCTTGTTTAAGGAAGGTTTTTGCTTCATCTATATCTTTAATATTTTCAATTTCAGTTAAGCGAAGGTTTCCTTCTTCATCGAACAATCTAATATCAAGTTGTGCAGACCAATCCGGCAATCCTGAATGATGTCCCGCAATTATGTATGCTAACAATTTCCCAAACTTTGTGTTTTTGAATTTCTCAAAAATGGATATTGCTCCTACCTGACTATGATTTGGTCTGCCTGTATATCCTTCAATATGCGCTTCTTCATCATAATAACCAGTTTCTTTTCGTAGATACTTCTGCCAGTCAGGATTAAATTTTCCGAGATCGTGCAAGTACCCTGCTAACTCAGCCCAATCCTTGTTCTCAAATTCTGAAGCAAATATACCGGCTTTTTTAGCTGTATCATTCAGATGTTTTTTCAAAAGATGCGGTACTTCCCATATGCCGTCTCTATTTTGTTTTATATGCGCAATAAATTCATTTTTCATAATTTACCATTAAATATTCCTTCGGCTGGTCAGTCCCAAACTATAAGATTGTTTTTTAGGAAGATTTAAATAAAGCTTTATTTTAAATCCTAAAAATTAATATAACATCATTTTGAATTAATGTATATCTCACCCTGGTTCATAATTACAATTGAAGAATGCCGTAACTCTGTAAAAGTATATTTCAAATTATAAAATATTTTAATTAGATGCATAATTATTTTTGTATCACAATCCCAAAAGTATAAGGACCTTCTGAAGGTAAACCTCATACCAGATCGAGTTGTTGCATAAACTTTTCTGGTAGAGAAGGAATAAAGATTACAAAATTACAATCCCGCAAGCAGGACAGGAATTAATGAAAAAATGAGGATGGTGAGATGATTTAAAGTTTAGATTCCAAATTCTTGATACTAACCTCCGGTTGTTAAATCGGATAACGGACTCCAGACGCCGGACAATTTGAAAAGCATGAAGAAAACTGATTGAAGGATTATGGCTGAATGTTTGGAATGCATGGTTTGTATGTCCGGGAAGCCGATAAATCGTAAATTTTGGTAATCCTAAATTGCTGTTAGATTATGCGGTTTGGGAGGTGGACAGATTGGACGGAATTTTTGGTGATTTTTATTTGCGATTGAAAAAGGGGATTAATTGTGTCCAAAGTGTCCAAATGATGGAAGGCGGACAAAATTGCAAATGACAGAACAAATTTAAAATATTCAAATTCAAAATATAAAGCGCTTTAAAAAAAGTCATTGAGTCATTGGTCATTTATAGTCATTGGGTCATTGGTCGTTTGATAGGTTGGATGGCTGGATGGGTGAATGGAGTTGTTGGACTATCTGTGACTAATTTGGGTTTTCTGTTTCCAAAATATTTTTCCGCCATTGATTTAGTAAGTACGATGGAATAAGGGACCTTCAATGCGGTTTTTATATTACCTTTCAGGAGGTGAAAATCAAAGATATCAAAAAATGACGGGTCGGTTATTAAAATCCCATCTTCATCAGATTGTAAGCCGCCGGATTTTACTATTGCGCCTTTTTCTATAAAACGAACATAGTTTTCTACTTCATGGAAATCTGTCTTTAGTGCTTTCGCCAGCGGCGGAGCTGTTACTGCCTGGGTAAATGTTTCTAAAGGGGTTGTACTTTTTGAAACTATACGAACAATCCTATCGGCTTTTGAATTGAAAGTGTCATAATTTAATTCGTCTTGAATCCATGAAGCAATAAAGATAATGCAGTTAAAGCTGTCGAAGCTGCAGCCCAAAACAAACAATGCCGATTTTATTAAATAAATTTTATGTTTAGAAAAAATTTTCATAGCAGAACTAACTTGAACAAGATACTTGAACGAAGCCAACAAACTTGAAAATTGCAATAAAGTTGGGAAGTTTAAAGCTGTCGGCTTGAGCAGCAGCTTGTTAAGCAAACTTGTTAATTATTACAGAATATTTATTTGAATTAATTTTTCTTAATAAATCAAATAATACTTTTATCTTGGTAAATCGAATATATTTTGAATGTAGAAATGATATCTCCACACCAATAAGTTTTAATGAATTTTCAACATTCCATATTTTCGTATCAACATTTTTATAATTCCAAACGCCACTTCCGCTTATTCCTTTTAAATTTGGGGAGTCAATCTCTTTTCCTTCTACATTGAATCCTTTTTTTCTATATGATAATAATTTTTCTATTTGTGGTTTAGAAAGTTCGTCTGCTGTTGGATTTGGATATAAATTTGTATGAATATAAAAAGGTGTAGAAGAAATTTTAAATCTGTGGCTTTTGTAAAATTTTCAGAGCTTATGTAACCGTATAAAATAAAATCATCGTTCAAAATATTTAATGAAATTGAATTATCCGAAATGAACGAATAATTCCTTTTTAGATTTTGTAATATTTCTTCACTTTTAATCCTAATTAGTGAAATATCAAATTCATCTTGTTCACAATCATAACTAAATACAGTGCTGTCATTTAAAGGTAATATATCGCTTTCATCTTTTATATTTAATGGAATTCCAAAATTGTTAGGATTTTTAGGAATATCATCAGTAACGTGTTTTGCTGAAAGGATGAAATGGTCATCTAAAATTTTTAATAATGTTCCGCAACCGTGAATAGAAGCTGTTTCATTATTTTCAGCTATAAATGGTATTGAACATTTCTTTAGATATTCTGTAATAGCGATACTTTGTATTTTGTCTATTTCATTCATACTGTTTGCCTAGGAGTTGCGGTTAAGCTGCTGCCCTAAACAATAATGCCGAATGCGAACTCGCAGTCAGCTTGAACCGCTGGTAAGCTATTTTTGCGGTGGCAGAAGGAATTGAACCTTCTTCAACCCTTGGAGAACATTATCATAATAATAGTATTCGCCAAGGGGCTGCTTTACCATTAAGCTATACCACCTTAAAAGCAAAATTTTCTAAATCACCATCTTGAATATCAAAGCCATATTCAACTTTCCAATATTTTGTAAATTTAGTTTTTATTCTATCTACTTTATGATTTTTTATGCTTTTTAAACTATTCACTTCGAATTCTTGATAAATAAATTCCAATATTTTTTGTCTATCTAAATTATTTAGAACGATACCATCAATTTTTGAAGCTAATTGTCTGATTATAAAAAGTAAATCAAATAACTCCAGACGTTCAAAATAATCGATTTCCTTTCTTTTGAAATCAATGCAGTATCTTCCCTTATGAAGATGTTTATCCCAGTATTTATTTAGATTAGTTCCATTATTATTAATAATATCCAGTATTTTCCCTTGTGTGCCAACCGATTGATGTACAATCCGATTTCTTCTTAATCTAATATAATCTAATGTTTTAATTTCTAATCCATCGAAAGAATTATTTAAGTCGATATTTAATCGGATAAATACCTTCTCAATCTTTAGGGTATCTTTAATATCATCATCCGTTAAACCTTGATTTAATTCTTGTATAGAATCATCCAGATTTTGAGCGAATCTGTGTATATCAAAAAGATATCTTTCAAACATTGAATAGGACAAGAAATAAATACTTTTTAGAATCAATTGCTCTGCGTCCTCGTGCGAATTACTTAGATATTTCATTTCTACATTGAATTGTCTTGCAAATTTATTTGATTTATATGCTTGAGTCGTCAATTCATTCTCATTATTTAAAAGTATGGATTTATTATCAACTATAAATTGTTCCCAAATAAACAAATAATGGGCATAGCTATCATTTAATTTTGATAATTCTTTTTTTAATTCGAGTAGTATTTTAGTTTTCATAAAACAGCTAACATATTCATTAGACGCCTGAAACATCTATTTTGTGTTTTCTTATATTGGAAAAATTTTTCTTATATCAGAAAATTTTTTTTTCTTATAATAGAAAACTTTACAAAATTTACTGGTAAGAAATGTCGTATTCATTTGCGCAATTTTAACCCCAAAAGTCTTTATTGATGATTGAACTTAAATATATCTGTTATTATTAGCAAGTGCCGGGAGGGATTGTAGAATGATTGAAGATTGTCGATTTATGATTTGAGCCAGAGTTTCGGCTGAGAGGATTGAGGATTTTGTTTTGTCCGGAAATTCTAAAAATCGTTTTTAAGGGGTGGATTTTTGAAAAGGCAGGGAAAGTATAAGCTCGATGTAAATTAAGGGGCTTAGAAGGGAAAAAATGGCCTCAAACCTACGCTATTTCGTAGGGAATTTTGGGGTTGAGGAGGGAATAATCGGAACAAAACCAGGGGTCAGAAATCAGAGAATCGGAAGTCAGAGAGATCACAGAAGTCGGAGAAGGGAGAACGGGAAGACAGGAGACAGGAGTCCGGAAGTAGATTAGAAGATTTAAGCTTGAAGGATTGAAGATTTTTGAATGTAAGGAAATCCTGAAAATCAATTATAAAGGGTGGAATTTCGAAAAGGCAGAAAGGGAAAAATCAGAATTTAGATGAAACTTTCTGCCTCCATTATGTTCATTCCTTTATAAAAGATTCAATTGAAATTACAGGTAGTTGAGTATGTCTGTCGTTGCGGCTTAGTCCTAAACCTCTGGCTTAGTCCAACAAAGGATTATGCATCAGCACGCTTCGGCATGAATCCCTTATAACGTTAGGTAGTTTTTATTTTTAACAGATTAAATAAATGTTTTTCGTTTTGTAAATAGAAATCTAATCCTAACCCAATTCCCAATCCAATTAATATTCCATCTCTTTGCTCTGGCATAAATAAAACCAAATGGCTATGCCATTCGCTCCTAATAATTCGCTATTTTATCTGTGGATAGAGAGTAATTTGTCGGGTGTTTCTGCGAAGTAGTAAACCCAACATTGCACCAAACAATAATGCGGGGGCATGTCCATCTTCATAAAATACAAGTACGCTTGAACCGAATAGGACAGCTATGGGTATTAATATATATCCCTTTGGGAAGGTCTTTTGATTCAAGAGTATATACATCATCAATGAACCTGCAACGCCAAATAACGCCGTGGAGGAACCGCCTTTGCCAGCCGGTAACCCTCCGGGAGTTGTCTCCCAATAAAAGTTAACTATTTGTCCGACTATGCCTGTTGCAAAATAGATAAGCAAAACACTGCGACCATATAAACGTTCGGCAATAGGCACGAATGATACGAAGAATAAACCATTAAATACGCATTGCCATATTCCCATGGGTTGAATGAAAAGTGGAGTGATCAACCGCCACACCTCACCTGATAGTAAGGCCTGTCTATTGCGATCCAATGCAGCAATTATTTCCGGAAAAAAAAATTGAAGGCTTGTTACTATGGTAGTTAGGGATAACAGGCTTACGCTTATCCAAAGATCTCTGAATTTTATTTCTTTTCCTTTGTATCTATAAAAGTTGCCTACAAAAAACATGCAGGGTGGAATCACAAATCCATTCACTATATAAAATATAATATTCATCTTCGATTTACTCTATTGTTTGTCACATAATTGAGGGCTTCGATTTCTACAGTTCTGAAGTATAAATGCGTTTATTCGTCACATAGGCATTGCTACCAACCATTTGGCGCATAAGCCGCAGCCCAGAATTACAATTTAGTATTATTGAATAATGTTTATAACCAGAACAAACTTACTTAAAAGAACTACGCCGAACAAAACTACCGAATCGGAGCGTCTAACCCAAAAATCTCACAAATGCAGAGTGCGCCAACCTTGACTCGACGTCAAGTTGAGGCAGAATCTCGCTGTGCTTGTTAGGCATATTTTTATTTATTGGTTTTTACTTTTACTGATTTTTGTTTTTATTTTTATTGTTTAATTTACTTAACAATAATTTATGTGGACCTTTACTAAACTTGTTCTATTATATTCCTATTGTCTTTAATCCTGACGAATTTTTTATTTCTTCATTCCATATTTTCAATTCATCAAGAAACGCTTTAAGATATTTTTCAATATTCTTTTTCATTTAATCTTGTAGAAATCTTTATTTCCTTTCTTCCATATTCCTATTCATCAAATATATTCTTGAAGATATTTTTTGCTTTTACACATGACAAATAGCTTTAAATCTTTTTATTGTCTTTATCTTGGTCAATCTTATTCTTTATATTTTTTCTTACTTGAAAGCTTCCACTTGCAATTATGTGATAACTATATATTCCCAATTCCTTTTACATAATCTTGGAGAATTTATTTTGTTATCAGCAATCTTCCATTGGGAACCACCCTGCGGACATGCAGTTATAATATTTTCTTGGCTTCCTTTTTCCTGTCTTTGTTTTTATTTCTTTATTTGAATTACTGTGCCTAACTTATTATTAACCTGTATAAGTGGTTATGCATGTATATCTATATCTAGCTATTTAGCGTATACATATAGCTATTTTTTAAAAAATGCCTATATATAGCCATTATTTTATGTTTACATCTAGCCATTTCCTTTGAACATTCGAATGCTGAATATGGAATCAAATTTTATCCCCATAATTCCTTAAATGTATTTACTTTAGATTCAAAATAACTCAATTTTCTCTTATCCGCAATAGAATTTTAGGTAAGAGACAGAATGATTTTTACTAAGATTGCTGCAATCTTGCGTGGGCGGAATTTCTGATTTTTTATTGAGCGATTGAAAAAGGGGATTAATTGTGTCCAAAGTGTCCAAATGGGGAAAAGGGATATTGTGGAATAAAAGAAGGGATATTATAGGCGGGGTAATCTTGGGGACTGTGAATGATCACCGGGCTGGAAGCCCAGTGTTAGGCTTTAAGCTACCATTGGTTAATATTCACACAAACTCTAGAAGCCCGGTGTTAATCTTTGGCTGGATTGTAATCTCTTTCTATTTGAAGTCAATTCCTAGTAATTTTTTTGAGGGGGTGAGGACTTTTATTGAACGGTTATCCTCTATCAAAGAGCACAATTATTTATGAAGGTGGGTGGGGAAAATTGGCTTTTTCATAATATTTGGAATAAACGGGAAGTATAATCCCTATGGAAAGCATTCCTATTCCTTGTATTAATAACATTTTATACCTCTAAATGCTTTTATATTATTCGCCGTCGCGCGTATGAATGCCTTTTACCACACAGATCCCCTGTATAGAATTATACTTAGGCATGAATCCTTATAACATTAGGTTTCATTCCTATCAATAATTAATTTGCTCAATGTCTAAAATATTAATATAATTATTTAGTTCCTTTGAAAAGGAAATCGAATCCTTATTATTAAAAAATAATGGAACACATAAACGAAATACGATTGCTCTTAAAATCAATTGCTTTCTTAATAAACTTGGAAATTTTAAATGATTTAACGATTCCAAAGATTCATTTCGCCAGGCAATACTTTCAGTGACCAATAATGTATTAGCATATTCCACAGGTCTAAAATCGGGCGAAATATCTATAACAATTGGCTTTCCAGAATTGAATAAAAAATTACTGGCAAGATCTGAATGAATTAATTGGGTTTCAAAGGTAATATTTTTGTACTGCTTAAGTAATGTAGCTATCACCTTTCGACCATGACTATAAAAACTTTGAGGAAGTTCTATTTCTTCCCATGCCACTCTACTTGATAAACTCCATGGACTTTCCCATAAATCGAATTTGGAAGGTTTCTCAATATTAGCAACAACTTTGTGAAATAAATTTGCTGCTTTAATTTTTTCTCTAATTTTATGGTCATAATATTTTCCAGTAATATATTGAGATGCTCCATAACCATTTTCAATCCAATTACCATTTTTCGACCTAATTGGTTTTGCAATCATGATAGAAGGAGAGGCTAATGATTCTATTTCGTTAGCAATCCAAATATATCTTTCAATATCTGTAATTGGCTTTATTACAATCTCCCCTACTTTTAAAGATGAATTTTGACCACCAGATAACTTTTCATATTCATGTGAATCTGTAAATTTTTGAATAATATCATTTAACATTTTTCACTTATAAATAAATCTTGAAACCTAACGATTTATATCTTACACTAAATTATTAAAAATTTAATTGTGCCTTTCCACTTACAAAAGTAATTTTTATGTGGGCTACCGACAATAGGCAGTTTAAATAAGCCAAAAATATTTAGGAGTATTAAGTGTTGTAACTATTTTATAAATATTTTTTAATATAACTTCTTATTGAATTATAAATTTCTTTTTCGTTTTTATATTTATAAGCTTTTCTAGGTTTTTTAACTTTTATTACTGATGCTCCATCACCCACGTCTATGCCTCTTGATTCAATTATCAAACTATCTCTTAAGATAATATTTATATATAATTTATATTCTGTTGGTTTTTCTTTATGGACAATTTGAATGCCCTCTTTTTCAAAAATATTTTCAATATTTGTTTCCATAGTTCTTTGTTCAGAACTATCCTTGAATGTCGTGGGGTTTTTAAACGAAATTGTTAGATATGCTTTTAAATTTTCTTTTTGCAGAGAATATGAAAATATATTTTTAGATAATACGAAAAAGATTAATATAAAAGCGAAAAGAAATATTTTTTGTTTCATAAAATTCTCCAATAATTTTTATATCTTTTTATATATTGCCTAATAAAGGATTATGCCTCGGCAGGCTTCGGTATGAATCCCTAATAAAGTTAGGCTGACCTTGGTATTACATTATTTTATCTTTATAAATAACCTCTTGAAAATAAAATGATAATTGAAATTAGTGATAGTTTCATAATTTATAATTTAAATACTATATACCATTCACCTTTTTGAAATAAATTACCTTCTTTTTTTATGTATACCTTATATTTACTTTTCAAGGCATTTTCTACTAATTTACCGTATTGAAGTAAAGAATAAAAAGATCTCATTGCAAATGGTCCAACACCAAATATTTGTACTCCTTTTTTAATTCTAAATGTAAGATACAACTGTATTTTATTTATAATATTTGGTTCTATAATAAGTAACTTGAAATCTTCTTGAGCTTGCATTACAATAGATTCAGCATCTTCGTAATTTATTATTGTTAACATAAGTAGTTATCTTAATTTTTTTCTTTTATACTAAGTTCGTATTCGTCGTTGGCTTGAAATATCTTATTAGACCGATTCTATTAATTATTTCAATAACTCTTTTCTCTTTTGCCGTTCTCGCAATAGTAATACTGGTATAACAACCGCGGCTCCAATTACTCCTGCTATCATATCATAAAAATCGAATGTATACATTGGTATATAGAGTTGAATAAATTCTGCTATGATCACAAGAGCTGCAGCATACAATGAAGTCTCAATCGGTTTAGTTTTTACTGCAAATGCCAACCAAAAAGCAAAGGTACAAGCAGCTAAAAAATTAGGTAAAACATTAAAAAGCCAAGTGAACTGAGGAAAAGATACATTAGCCCAGTTACGAATAGGGCTTACCGATATAAGCCAAAATAAAAAGCTAATTAAAGCTGCAGAAAAGAAAAAATCTATCTCGATTTCTATTGTAATGATTTATAGACATTGTTGTTTCATTCAAATACAGCATAGTAGAACCGCAATTAAGTTGCAGCCCACATAGTGGCAATGCCAGAACTAGAAACTTATTTTTATTACCTCTGCCGAAGATTAGGTTCCGCAAAGTTGAACAAGATACTTTTCGCGGATCATCTACTTCAAAAATCTCTACCGTAATTTATATTCATTTATTACTTCCCAAGGTTTATTTGTTTCTTTGCCAATAAAACTAACAGTGTCAAATTCAACTTCTTCCAGAGTTTTATTAAATATTTCAATAACATTTTTATGACTATTGTCTTTTATGTTTTTAGGGTGAAGTATTGTGATATGTGGTTTAACATTAATTCTCCTCTTTTCAGAATTACCAAGTAAGTATTCCCTTAATTCAAAGTATTGATTTGCCTCTCCTACATACGGTAAATAATAGCCACCCTCTACAAACAATTTTGGCTTTGCAAAACTAATTGAAAATTTCTTTTGTGTTGTATTTTCTAACCTATTAACTAAAATATCCCAATTGTCCACTTCATCATCGTAACATAAAGTAATGTGTGCAGGGATTAATTTAAATTGAATAGGATCAATTCTACTTCTAACAAAATCTACTGTTTCTCTCTCTTGACCTGGCAAAAATAAGCATATTTGCTTTCTCATATGTTTTTTAAGCGTATAACTTATTATTAACCTGTATGAGTGGTTATGCCTGTATGTCTATATCTAGCCATTTCCTTTGAACATTTCGAATGCTGAGTATGGAATAAAATTATATCCCCATAATTTCTTAAATGTATTTACTTTAGATTCAAAATAACTCAATTTTCTCTTATCTGCAATAGAATTTTAGGTAAGAGATAGAATGATTTTTACTAAGATTGCTGCAATCTTGCGTGGGCGGAATTTCTGATTATTTTATTGAGCGATTGAAAAGGGGCATTAATTGTGTCCAAAGTGTCCAAATTCGATGGTCATCAATAGTCATTCGATAGTCATTTGTGGTCATTCAATTGCATGGTATAAGGCTAAAGCCGTGATTTGTTTTTATTTTATGTCAATTTACTTTCACACAGCCTCTGGAAGTCCGGTGTTAACCTTTGGCTGAGATGTTTGTGAAAAGTTAGCATAGGCACCGGACTAAAAGTCCCGGTGTTAACCTTTGATGGATGAATCCAATGGCTAATAATAATTTTTTTGAGGGGGTGAGGACTTTTATTGAACGGTTTATGACATCCTGGCGGGTGATTATGTTTCCGAATCGTTCATCGGCGGTGCCTTGCTCGTTTAGGGTGACTATGTATTGGAATTTGTATCCTTCTTTTACTTTTATTCGCAGTATTCATATAATGAGATGAAATGGGATTTATCGAGGGAATCGAAGATGCCATCGTGGACTAAAAAGCGGGGGGCTTTAAGGTTATTTTCTATGATATTAAATAATATTGATAAATCGTATATAAGTGTGCGTCCTTGATTTTTACCATGGGAATAGATGTCATCCGGTAATATCGACAGCTCAATTTTCTGTTCTTTTGAATTATTTTTAATTGAAAAGGGTTCCCGGGAATCTAATGTTCCAAAAAGAATGGAATAGATCTCTGCTATGCGTTTATTGAAACGTTCTAGCTTCGCTGAATTGTTATTTATCAAATTTTTTATGTTTTCATCAAATGAAGAGGCGGAATTGTTAATCTGTAGAATTTTATCTTTTGATTGTTTATATAAATCGAGTTTGGATGATAGTTCGGCTTTTTTGTTTGTAAGAGTGTTTAGTCTTTTATATGCCGAGGTCAATTCTGTTATTGCATTTTTGTTTGATAAATATTTTATTATTTCAGATCTTTCGTTTTCCTTGTTTGTAATTTCTTCATTTCTTTTTGTTAATATGCAACTTTAATATTTCTATTTCTTTATTGATAAAATCTTTCCTTGAGTCTATAAGATTCTTTCTAAATTCAATTACTTCATCGAGTCTTTTTTTAATCAAATCACCAAATATAGAACCGGCTTCATCATATATTGCTTTGACGCGGTCTGCTGCAGGGAAGTTTTGTTTAGTAGAATTGAAATAATCCCGTATCTTATTATTGTCGGCAGAATTCAGGAGTGAAAGGGAGTGGATTTCTGCAGTCAGTGAATCTGCTTTTTGCCGGAGTGAATCGTATTCTTTGGAAAGGTGAAATGAAGAAATAGAGCTGCTGGTTTCTTTTATCTGCGCATCAAGCCGGTTAATTTCCTTTTGAACGTGCGGCGAAATCTTTTAAGTTAAAATTTTCAGAGATTAATTGTCTGGTTGTATCGATAGTCTTTTTATAATTATCGAGCTGCTTCAGTGATTCAAAATTTTCATGTGCAATGGAATTGTTGATATCAATAAGGAAAAGATGATATTGATTAAGAATTGTTTCCCTGGAGTTAATGAAACGAATGGGATTAGAGAATTTTTCACCGGATACTTTTTGAATTTTGATGAAGAATTTCATCAAATCGCTATACCAGGAATCAGCATAAAAGCCGGGATATTCTTTGCGCTCAAATATTAACTTAAATAAATATTTTTGAAGGTCCCGCAGCTTATATTTTTTTCTATTTCCCATGTTATCAGAAAAATAGGCTGTAGAGGGACTATCAAAATGCCGGGAGATGGAATAAGCTTTATTGTCTATTTCGAATTCAAGAACTACATAATGATCCTTTCAACGGGGCTTTATTATAAGCACGGGCTAAACGAGAATTGTTATTGGGGTTAAAATGAGATAAGAGAGAAAAGTCGAGAAAATCCAGGAATAATGATTTACCAATTCCGTTTAGTGATTCGTTTGAATCAAGCGGATTATCTTTAATTCCATAAATAAAATTTAACCCGGAATGAAATTCAACCGGCTGAAATAAATTAGAGGGACCAGTATAGAGTTTATTTAGATACATTTTTTAATTTTATTTTATTGTTATTAAGTGAAATTATGTCCAGGCAAAAAAGAAAGGTAAGAACATCAAAAAAATTGATAATGGAAATATTGGGGTCTAATTTCTTGTAAAGCTCAATAGGTTCAATCTCTTTTACCGGGAGGAGTATTTTTATTATGTTGGCGCCGACAAATAAAGCATTAGAAGTTATTGGTTCGTATTTATTCGGAAGTATCATTATAATCCAAAGATTTTTTTTGTAATAGAGAAGGTTCTTCATTTTCAAAGCGCTGACCGAAGTCGCAGTATTCAAAAAAATACATGACGATGGCTTCGCAAAGGGATAAAAAATAGGGGCAATTTTCTTTACCGGGAGGGAGAAGGGATTCAGCAATATCCATCAAAGTCCCGATATAATTAACAGGGGTTTTTACTTCCTTAAATTTATTCCGTTTAATGAACTCTTTTTGAATTTTTAACCTAAGGGAAAATAAATCCTCCGATTTAGAATAAAAGTTTTGATTGATATACTGTTCAACAATTTCTTTTTTTCCCCAAATACCAAAATAATATTGGCGTATTTTTTCCTGTTCAGGGGGACCAAAATTAGCGGTGATTTTATTATTTAAGCGGGATAGACTTAAATCTTTAGTTTCCTGAGCCGGAGGCCCATGATTTTCACTATGAATATAATTTAATATTTCATCCAGGATTAAATAAGATCTATCATGATTATAAATTGCAGTGCGATATAGATATTCAAGATCGGCATGTACAAATAGCTTATAATCTCTAAACCCGGATTTTTCGTGCAGAAAATTAATAATTTCGGTATAAGAGACAATCACGGGAGAAAATTTAGAATTTTTAACAGAGTTTCTTATTTTTCGTCTTACAAGCGGTGAATTAAATGCATCGGAAGAGTTTAAATAAACAACTTCCTCATAATTTTTTATTTTAGACAGAATTTTTATATCGTTTTGAATCTCCTGAATAAATGGACTAATTGAAACGGAACGGAAGATCTTAATAAGAGTAGAGTTTTTAGCGGCAATTGCAGAAAGAGGAAGTTTATTTGTTTCAAGTTTTTCTATATTTATATCGAAGGCGATGGCTATATACTGCAAACATATCCCGTTAAATGCAGTATCATTAGGGGGTGTTGAACCCAAGGAAGATATTTCAGACTGATTATTTCCCCTCATTACCTACGAGCATGATGAAATAGAAGGACTAATAAACCCTACTTAGTGACAAAAAAAGATTTAATTAACGGATAATTTTAAATATTTTGTAAACAATAGGCAAGTAAAAAAATGGTTGATCCGGAGAAATATGATGTTAAAGATTATGTGTATATAAAAATAATTGAAGAGTGTAAGAAGTATACAGAACCTGAGGAAAAGGTTAATTATCTAAAATATATTTTATATAAATGGGAAAATAATCCGCCAAGGTTAGATCTTAATGGTACGTTAATTCCCCCTTTTGAAGTGAGAATAAAGAATAAAATACAAAGGTTAGAAATGGGAATAGAGGAAAGGGAAAATAGGAAAATGGAATGGACAGGTACTAAGGGAGAGTTTGGTCAGTTTATTATTGAGCAGTATATGGCTACTAGTAATAATTATACAAGCTTGAGAGCGGCATCTGATGATTTGTTTGAGAAGTATAGATTTAGGTGGCAGGGGTGGACTAAAGAGCAGTGCTATGATCTGGCGAAGAAGAGGTGATGTTAGATTTTAATGGAACGCGGATGACGCGGATTCTTATGATTTTCGCTGATTTTTGATTTTGAAGATTATCTGAGGGGAAAAAAAGGGAAAATCCCGGGAAAGATTTTATAGTTTCGTATTATATATTTAGAACCGTCAGTTTTTGATAAAGAGGTACTGACGGTTTTTTTTTGTTAAATCCGTAATAAATACTCACTAACCACAATCTGAGTATTTCAATACGGCTTCAAAAGGAGGATGTATCGTGAAAAGGGAAGAAAAAAGAGGCAGCTGGAGGAGTTGAAAGCACTTCAAAGATTAAGGGAGGGGAAATTATTAAAATTCACTCAAGCTGCGGATTATCTGGGAGTTTCGTTCAACCAGCTATATAAATTAACTAAAGGGAAAGTTATTCCATTTTATAAGGCAACCAGAAGGATAATGATGTTTTCTAAGGATGAATTGGATGAGTGGGCGTTGGCAAGTCAAAGGTCAAAAGTCAAAAGTCAAAAATCTGAAGAAAATCCAGATGAAGAAAGCGAAGAAGATGATAATGAAGATGATTTAGCATCTCATTTGAAATTTGATTATGAGTGAATTGGATAAGAGTATGAGCTGAGTGCAAGAGCATAGAGGTGAGCAAGTGCAAGAGCATGAGCAAGAAGAGTACGAGTACGAGTACGAGTACGAGTAAGATTACGAGGAAGAAGGGGAAGAACAATAAAATAAATTGAAGGAGAATATGGCTCGAATATTAATTGATAGGCCTTTGACTAAGGAGGAAAAGAAACAAATAAAGAAGGAATTAACCGAATTGTTCAGGAAGATTGAAGAGGCAAAGGAAAGGATAAGGTTAAAGGCTGCTTATAAAAATCAATCCACAGTTAAAAATAAGAAAAAGGGAAAGAATAAATAATAATTATGGAAGGATTAAAGAGTTTACAGGAGCAACTTCCGGAGAGGGGATCCACAGCAGATTACTTACAGGTATTTCAAAATTTTTCTACTGAAGAATTAGAAAAGATAAAATTACTTGCCGGAATATTTGGGATCGGAAACCAACAGCAGACTTCCAGAAAAGAAGCAACTGTTGAGCAGGGTTTTAGCGAATACAATAAACTCATAGAGTTTAATCTTTCAAAAAAATCTGTTGAGAGTGCAATGACTGCAGAGAGAAGATTTTTGGAATTCATTCCTGCAAACAGATCTTTAAATACAATAGAGAGAAAAGATGCTGAAAATTTATTGATGAAGATTTCTAAATCTGCTCCTCTTGGATGCTACAATTACCTCAAAGTGTACCGGACTATGTTCAATGTTTTTGTAGACTGGAATTATATAGCGGCGAATCCATTCTTAAAAGTAAAATTACCTAAGCGGCAAAAAGAGGAACCGGTTGTGTTTAGCGATGAGCAGATCCGTGATGTTTGTGAAAGTCTGACAGCTAAAGGGAAGGATATTATAGCCGATATGGTTCTGTTTGCGGTAGAATCGGGATTGAGATTGGATGAGGAGAATAATTTAAGGTGGTCCGATATTGATTTTAAGAATAAGGTTATAACGATAGGAAATAAGCTGTTCAAAACTAAATCGATGAGAATAAGAAGGATTCCTTTCAATGAAAGAATGGAGCGGATATTACTTAGGAATTCCAATCGGCAGCAAAAGAAAGGCAACCCACCCCTTTATCCCCTCCCGGGAGGGGAAAGATCCGGATTTGTTTTTGTTCAAAGCAACGGGAAGCGGTATAAGAAAGATACTATTTCCAAGTCATTGAAAAAGGCAGTTACTGAAGCCGGGTTTCCGGATGAGCTGCACTGGCATTGTTTGAGGGCAACAGCAGCTACTCGATGGGCAAGTAATAAGGTACCAATATTTACTGTGTCTAAGCTGCTCGGGCATTCTTCTGTTAATGTAACTACCAGGTATTATGCGGGAATAGATTTAGAAGAATTGAGGGATGCGGTGAATAGATTATAAAATTACATGATTACAAAAATTACAAGATTGCAAAATTACCTGCCTACGCTAAAGCTTCGGCAGGCACGCAAAATTACAAGATTGAATGAATGGTTGGATGACGCTAAAATACAATTGTAATTAAATAGTCATTCAGCTTCGCTGTCATTTAATAGTCATTAAATTTTTAAAGGAATTTATTATGAGTGTTTTTAGGGAAATGGCAAAAATTTATAAAATTAAAATGAATATGAATGTATTGCCTTTGAAAGGTAAGAGGCCGATGATTGTGTGGGATAGGTGGCAGACGGATATTCAATCTGAAGATGATATTGAAAAGATGGTGTGGAAACATAGTACAGGTTTAGGCGGAATCCAGGGAATAAATGATTACCGATGTCTTGATCTTGATGGTGTTGAGGATTTTAAAATAATTGAATTAATACTAAAGGATCTGGAATTGCCGGATAAATATCGATGGGTTGTGCAGAGTGGAAGTGGTAAGGGGTTTCATATTTATATAAGAAGTACTCATACGGAAAATGAGAGAGTTTTTGAAAGGATTGGCGGTGAAAAGGCTGTTTATAAATTTAAAATGAAGTCCGTCTCTCATTCTGAGAGCCGAGACAAGCCCGTCTCTCCTTCGGAGAACCAAAGCAAGCCCGTCTCTGATTCGGAGAGCCAAGGCAAGAAAGCAGATTACTGTAAGCATATTGAATTACGATGGATGAATTGTCAGACTACTTTGCCTCCTTCAAGGCATGAGAGCGGCGGCATTTATAATTTTTTTTATTATGACCCGATAGAGCAGCCAGCGTATGTGGAATTGGAGAAAGTTATTGATTGTTTGGAGAAATACTGTGTGATAGAAGGTCAAAGGTCAAAAGTCAAAAACATAAAAGAGCAAGTTCAAGTGCATGAGCAAGTTAAAGTAAAAATATTTTATGATAAGGGGAGGTTGGAAAGTGCTTTGGAATTTTTATCGAAGAATTTACCTAATGGCAGTTATGAGGAATGGTATAAAATAGGTTTTGCATTGGCTCCTTTAGGAAAGGCGGGAGAAAAGTATTTTGTGGATTTCAGTTTAAAGAATCCGAATTATAATGACAGTGAATTTGAATTGAGGAAAAAGTTTGAATCTTTTATAAAAGATTATGACGGAAGGGTGACTATAGGATCTATTTATCATATTGCTGAAATATATGGTTGGAAGAAGCCGTTAGTTAGATTCTGGTTTAGGGACAGCCGCAAGATAAAAATTTCCAGGATTCGTTTTAAGAAATTTTTAGAAAGCGAGGGTTTCTGCAGGTATAAAATGGATCCGGTAAGCGGAGGAGGTGCTAATCATTTATTTGTAAGGATTGAAAATAATATTGTTGAAGAGATTGACAGTACAGATGTAAAAGAATTTGTAATGAATTACCTAGAGCGAATGCCTATTGAGGAATTGGAGGGGACAAACAGGAATGAAATAATAGACGCATTTATAAAATCAGCCGGTCAACTTTTCACACAGCAGTTTCTTGAGTTCTTAATTACCAGGAGAATTGAGTTCAATAAAGATACGCAGGATAAAGCCTATTTTTATTTTAAGAATGGATTTGTTGAAGTAGGACCTCTCCCCTGCCCTACACCAAATCATCAAGTGGGGCAAACGGAAAATGGAGCGGGCAGTACTAATAAAAAATTTTATGATTATAGTAAGCTGAACAAACACATCTGGAGAAAGCAAATAATAGGAAGGAACTTTGTTTTCAAAGGGGAAGATAAAGGCGTAGGTGGAGGAAGAAGTGTTTTTGAAGATTTTCTTTTTAATGTGTGCCGGAATGAAGTTAAAAGATATGAAGCGTTAAAGAACGGTATAGGTTATTTACTTCATAATTACAAAGATCCGTCAATTGCAAAAGCAGTTGTTTTTATAGATGAAAAGTTATCCGATGGAGCCTTTGGAAGGAGCGGCAAGGGACTGGTTATAAAATCAATCGGGCAAATTAGAAATGTAGTTGTTGAAGATGGAAGAAATTTTAATCCTTCAAAGAATTTTGCCTTTCAAAGAGTAAAAGCCGATACGAATATTATTGGCTTCGAGGATATCAGGGCGAAATTTCCTTTTGAAAGATTATTCTCACTTATTACAGACGGTTGTGTTGTTGAGAGAAAAAATAAAGATGAGATCTTTATTCCCTTTAGCGAATCCCCAAAGATTGTTTTAAGCACCAACTTTTCAATCAGCGGAGTGGATGATTCTACTCTTGACCGACAGTTTATTATTGAGTTCTCGGATTACTATAATAAATCTCACCGACCGGTTGATGATTTTGGAAAGCCTTTCTTCAGCAGCTGGAATGAGAGTGAATGGAGTGATTTCGATAATTTTATGATCGGCTGTCTGCAGATGTATCTGACCAATGGGCTGGTAGCTTATGAGTATATCAATTTGGAAATGAAAAGGCTGATCGATGAGACTTGTCCGGAGTTTGTGGAATTTGCCGAAGTGATTGAACTGGGAAAAGAGTATGAGAAAAAGGAACTGTTTGAAAATTTTAAGAAGGAGTATGAGGAATTCGATCCGGCAAATGGTACGAGCAAGTTGACGCAGAGTAAGTTTAGCCGATGGCTGAAGATATGGGGGAAGGTGAAGAGGATGGAAGTAACGGAAAGTAAATCCGGGAGTAAGAGGAATATCAAGTTTGTTGAGAAGGAGAAGAAGAAGGTGGCGTAATTAGGATGGTGGTAGGTTGTGGGTTGTGGGTTGTGGGAAATTTGGAGGTGGGTTGTGGGTGGTGGGTTGTTGTCAAGGGGAGATTGTTGTTTGTTGTATGTTGTTTGTGGTTGCTAATTTCAATCGGGTAAAAAGGATTTGGACAGTTTGGTCTGCCTTCATTGCATTACGGCAGATAAAACGGAAATAATGGCGATTTTCAATCGGTTAAAGGTATTTGGACACTTTGGACGGAAATTATGGCGGTTTTCAATCGGTCAGGAGAAATATTATAAAAAGTGTCCATTTAAATATTCAAATAAAGAGGGTTAAACAGTATGATTTATATGTGGCAAGAGGAAAGGGGGAAGTCTTTTTATCGTTTCCAAACTACGAATAGGAAAGCTGCTGAGAAGATGAAGAGGAGGGAAAAGTTTAGGTTGATCGGGAAAGGGTTGAATTGTGAGTTGTGGGTATTTAGGACTGTTTTTGAAAGAACGGATATTGCAAAGAAAGCATTGAAAACCTTATCAGGCGGAAAGGTGGAATTTGCGAAGGATGAGGAGATTTTTTATGCTAGGGTAAATAATATGGCTGAGGAAAAAATCGAGGCTTAGAAATGAAATTTAGGGGAGAAAGCTACGCCATGCTGCATAGGAAAATAAGTGCTGAAGTTGTTGCACGTGAATTTATAAATCGAGCAGATGAATAACCTTCAACCAAAAATAATTGAAGTTCCTTATTCTAACTTTTTGATAAATGATTACCGGGAATTTTGGTAGACATAAACAAGCTGTCCGTTTACCATAACCTACCATCTGTTGCCTTACTCTTTAAGTTCATAAGTTAAATACATATTCTTGCATAAAGATACTGTAATCTTTTGCTGCGAGAAATAAAATGAGTTTTTAACTGCCGGAGAAACAATCATTGTTCAAGACCAAGTATATTTTTAAGATTGACATGAATACCAATAAAGGAGAGAATAAAATGAGAACCACAATCATCGATTTATCATTACGCAAGACTGCAAGACTTGCCGGCTTCTTGTATCTTATTTGGATAATTACAGGTCTCTACGGCATTTTCTTTATACCATCCCAAACTATTGTAAGTGGTGATGCTGCCGCCACAGCCAATAAGATTATCGCCAACGAGTTTTTATTTCGAACAAGCATAGTTAATGATATTATCAGCAGCACCATTTGGGTATTTATTGTAATGACTTTGTATCGATTGTTTAAACAGGTAAATGGGCATCAGGTTAAACTTATGGTTGTATTGGTGATTGTGCAAATTCCCGCCGTTTTTTTTATGGAGGCGTTAAGTATTACTTCCTTGATGATTTTTAAAGGTGAAATATTGAAATCATTCGAACTTAGTCAAAGGCAAGATCTGGCGATGCTATTTCTTAAAATTAATGATTACGGGTCACTTACATTAGAAATGTTTTGGGGCCTTTGGCTTTTACCATTTGGTCAATTGGTGTATAAGTCAGGTTTTATTCCCCGTATATTAGGAATATATCTAATTATCAACGGAATCGCTTACATTTTGATGTCAATTACATTTCTTCTATTGCCCGGTTACAAGGCATTATTAATGCCATATACATATCCTCTATTATTTGGAGAGGTAGCAATAATGCTATGGCTATTAATTAAAGGTGTGAAAGAACCTAAAATAAAATTTGAAAATTGATTTATTAAAGTAAGAGAAGAAATCCATATTAGAAAAAAATGAAATGACAAATAGAAATATTAAAATTATTTTCATGACCGTAACTATTTTCATTACGAAGGCGTTTGCCGGATGAACATTTACCTTCTTCTATTTATTTATTTCATGATGTATGTTCTTGTAGGATTGAAAATGGATCTGCTTAGAGGGGAAATTTAGAGGAAAAAGCTACGCTATGCTGTAGTTATTTTTTGTACCTGAGAAGATTAAAATAATTACTTTGAGCTTGGGAATTTGTATAGTTACATTTATCTTTAAATAATATTAAATTTAATCAAGTATATTGTGAGGTTATAAAATTATGACGACTCAAAGGTTAAAGTTAAAAGATATTGAAAAAAAGAAATTAAAAGAGATACTACAAACTGTATCAACTAAAAAACAAGTGTTAACGATTCAGTTACCAAATGGCGATGAAGTAATTATTCAACCCAAATTATCTCTTAAACCTTTGCCTGCTTTAGAAGGATTTGTTCCTGAAGGATGGAAAGAAGATATTTATAAATGAAGAAAAATAAACAAGTCTTACTTGATGCAGGAGTGTTTATTGGAGCATTGCTAAAAGGAGATTCGAGACACAATGAAGCACGTGTAATTGTAGAGAAAGCCAGAACGGGAGAATTATTAACATGTACGACAACTAGCATATTGAGTGAAGTATATGCTGCATTGACCTGGGTAAAAGCTCAGCCGCCACATAGTCCGGCAGAAGCAGCTAATGCGGTGCAATTATTAATAGAATCACCTTCCCAAATTGACATCATATCCGATGGATTCAAGGTTAGTATGAAGATGTTGGAAATATCTGAGAAGTACAATTTAACGGCGCGCAGAATTCATGATGCAAGGCATGCAGCTACTGCTCTAATTAATAATGTTACATCCATTTATACTTATGATATTTCCGATTGGAAAGTATTTGAACCGGAAGGCTTAACTATTATTGGACCGCCAAGTGTATTAGAGCCGGTACATTTATAACTTGAATAAATGAGTCGTTCTTCGTAAATATGTTTTAAAGGGGTAGTTTCTTTCGTTCAGAAATGAAAGATTTTAAAAAGTAAATAATAAATAAAAGCCTTGAAACCAAGGCTTTTGAATCAAAGTAAATTAACTGCCTGACTAAGATTTTCTTGTTGTAAATGACTATATATTTGAGTTGTTTTAATATTTCCATGGCCAAGCAGTTCTTTAACAGCGTAAAGGGAAATTCCTCTTTGAACTAATGCAGAGGCAAAGGAATGCCTGAGAGAATGAAAGTGAATTTTATCATTTAATTTTGCCGCTCTAACTCCTTTTTAAATTGTTTACTTACAAAATCTTCATTTAATTTAATGTTCTCTCCCGAAGGGACAGGATATCTATAAAAGACAAGAGCATTTTGAAACTTGCCTAATTGAAAACGAGTTTGCAAAACGTCTTGAACTTTTTTATGAATAGGGATTATTCTTTCTCGTTTATTTTTAGAATTAAATTCATTTGAGTTTTTTATAGTAATGATATCCTGATTAAGATTAATCCAATTCCATTTCATATTTAACAATTCACCTAACCGCATTCCGGTGTAAAAGGCAGTTGTGAAGATATCTTTCATAAGCTGCATTTCTGTTTTATTAAGAATTTCAATCAATTCACTTTCTGAAATGAAAACCGGAAATGATTTCGGAACTTTAGGTGTTTTAATTTTATCAAAAGGATTAACTTCAATGTAATTCCAAACAACAGCTTTATTAAAAGCCGCTTTCAAAGTTCGATAATAAAGAGAGGCTGAATGTTTTGAACTGGCTGAGGCTGTGGATATAAATTGATCAATAATTCTTGTTGAAATTATTTGAAGAGGCATATCCGGAATATTTTTCTGTAAAGCCATAAAAGAAGGTTTAACAGCTTTTTTGTAATATTTTTCAGAATAGGTATTGTTTACATATATTTTATACTCGTCGTAAAAATTGCTTAATTTTATAGAAATTTTTTTCTCCTTCGGTTCTTCCAAATCAGATTTATTTTCTTTCAACTCCGGTATAAAAGATTTGAGGAACTTTTCTGCTTCTTTTTTATCAGAAGTTCTTGTAGATTTTTTTGTTCTTTTACCATGAACAAAATAAACAACTTGGTAGTAAGGGGACTTGTAATCCGGCGGTATTATGAACATTTTTGATACTCCTTCCGGATGTACCGACAATTGTACCGACAGCCCAAAAGCATGGAAAAGAAAGCAAGAAGTCAAGAATCCCACTGCCTGTCACGCAGGAGGTCGCGAGTTCGAGTCTCGTCGGCCCCGCTAAAAAAGCTTCAAATCGATGATTTTGAAGCTTTTTTTATTTTCTTAAAATGAGAATTCACCTAAACTAATCAAAATTAACCAGAAATATTCCGAATTTGGGCACCCGAAAAATAGGGATACGACTTGTTATCGACTGAATTTGAATCGTGGTTCAGAGAATTGGAGGCGCTAGCGTTCCATCGGACCATTTTCCAACCCAGACCATGAAAACAGTCGCTCCCACTTGAGAGTCATACGACGCTAAAACCGGTGAATCCAGCATATTAGCCCCCCAGCTTTTCGCCGCTTTGCCCGGAAGATAGAACATTAGATGTGGATGCCAGCTTTTGCCTCTATCATTTAAGTATTGCTGCTTCGACATCATGTAGCACATGGCTCCGGATTCTAGGGCGGGTAGCTCTTTTTTATCGAACGCTGATGCGATCACTCGCTTGATCTCAGATTTCGATTTTCCTTCCAGCACCAGCTTAGTTTTCATAAGATCGAAAGACAAATAAGTGCTTGCTGCCTGTGGGTTAAAACAAATAGGCGCACGTATTTTTGAATTCCAAAATTCCGGGTCATCGGTTTGCATTGTCCATGAACGTTCCACTATGCAAACAAAGCCATTCGTACCCTTTGCCGCTATTGTATACCCTGTCCGCCCTAATACCATCACCTCAGCTTTGTCTGAAACCGATGGTGGAGCTGCACTGCGAGCGAGCGCAATTTCAGTATTCTTGTCCCCTATCAGGTACTCATTGAGAGGAGCCATAACTGTATAGAGAGTCTTCTCCGTCTGTACTTGTTCCAAGGAGGTTGCGCTCGGTGAGAGTACCAGAATAAGTAAAGCTAAAGCAATGATCCCGGGATTATTATGCATCAGTTTATTTTTAATCCCCGAAACCATTTCATAAATGCTTTTTGCCGGATTGTAATGCCGGTATTTCTCCAAGCGAGTCCTTCGGACAAACCAATTAATTGGATTTTTCATTTTGACCTCCAAATATGTTTTTAAAAGATAATATGATTGGAACATTACTCTTCTTGAATTACAGATAAAATATTTCCAGCTCTTTACAGATTTATGTTTAAGATTACGAAAACAATTTATTTACCTAAGTATGTGATGTCTGCATAATGAAGATAAGTACGAGGTTTAATATTCAAAAGGTGTGTATACGGCAATTAAAGGGGGAAAATGCGAC
>CAWCVZ010000039.1:0-45686 GCA_963798865.1 uncultured Ignavibacteria bacterium
TTTAAAAGCCCTGAGATTCTTTCCCGCAAAAAACGGGACAGGTACTCCACTTCGTTCCCAGCATACACTAAAATTCCGGCTGGCAGGCATTCAGAAAATGTTTGCATAAATTTAACTATTAACTAATTATTAAGATTTTGCAGAGAAGCTTTTAACGGATTTTCAAAGCTAAAGCCGAACAATTGAGGATTTTCTCCGATTACTGCGGCAGAAAAGATGTAAAAGACATAATTATAAGTTTGTTCAGGGACTTTAAATTTTTCCAGCAGCTTCCAAAAATTTCTGTCACGTGGATTTTCAGGCATTTTCCTTATCAAATCAATTATATTATTTTCTCCCCAATTATATGAAGCCATAACAAGAAGTCCGGACGCCTGTGCATCTGTATTATATATATCATTAATATATTTAGCTGCAGCAGACGTTGCCATTGTAAAATTAAATCTTTCATCCCGTGGATCAAAAGCTTTAACACTTGCTAAAGGACCAGTTGCCAACCCATACTTAATTGCTGTTGGAGGTATAAACTGCCAGATTCCTTTAGCAAAACCGTATCTTGTTTCGGACCCTACAGCCTGATCTTTGAAATCACTTTCTTGCAATGCGAGATAAAAAAACTGAGGCGCCATATGCTGCTTAACCAGATCATCAATTATTGTTTGAGTATAATCATTTAAATTTGCTCTTTGAATTGCTTCTGTTAATCTATTGCTGGCTTGCCATTTCTTTATGTAACTTTTTACTTCCTCAATAAAATCCTGCGGAACATTTAATTCACATTCTCCAAAAATTCTAGCAGTTTGAATAATTAATTTATCTTCTTCACTCATATTATAAACACCTAATTCGTCAACAAACTTATCATAATTATTCTCAAGCTGTTTGTGTCTTTCGTCAAACTTTTGTAAGGCATCTTGTGCTGCAATATCTCCTGTACTTGCAAGTTTATCTTTCAAAGTTGATATTTCAAGCTCTAAGGATTTCATATCATAGAAAATATTTTCAGCTAATAATTTTTGTTTGTTTTCTTTTAATTGCTGATAAATTGAATATGCTGCTACTGCCATAGCAACAATACCGATAATGATAATTAATTTTTTATATTTTGAAGTTTGTTTTTTCTTTACTACTTTAAAAGCCTCTCTCATCATCCTGGTATGCTCCCCCATCTCATGTTCGCTTTTTGATTCGTCGAAATAATGTTGAATATAGCTTGTAATTGTACCTGATTCAGGGGTACTTGTTGTATGTTGACTTAGCGGATCATTCGGGTTCTCAAATGAAAATAGAATAATACATCCATTCTTTCCTAATTCGATTGAAGTTGAGTTCTTAATTTCAATTTTATTTATTTTATCACCATTAAGAAATGTTCCATTACTGCTTTGTTTATCAATAATCCACCATTTATTATACTCCAGGCATACTTCGAGATGCAGCCGGCTTACAACTCCTTCAATAATTTGAATAGAACAATCATCGGACCTTCCAATTGTAAATGAATGATCAAAGTAATATTCTTTTTTTGAAGAATTTCCTTTTACAATTTTAACCTTTAATATTTTTACATCCGGATTTAATATATCCGATATTTTTGTAGCATTCATTAATCAAATAATAAATTATTTATGATATTACATTATTTTTTCGTATCAACGACAGGAGCACGAATAAATTTTTACGAAATTTCTTTTACAGGTTGGTTCATAATCGGGAGCAATATTATCAGCAAGAGATTAGAATATCCTTTACAGCACATTATAAAAATTCAGAAATAAATACTAATAAAGGTAGATATTTTAGCGGTTTAGGAATTGCTCTTTCAAAATTTTGAATTCTGTTCCAGAAGGCTTTTTATAATCCTGTTAGTTTGGCCTATCAGGTGGAGAAGGATATTTTGATGGGGAAGTAATAATGGGGGGTGGGGGGGGAGTTGATTTCTGTAATAACAGTACAGCCACAACACCTCCAACTACTGCCCCACCTACATAATAATACCATTTCAATCCGCCACTAATTTTTTCAGTAGATAATTTTATTTCGCAGTTGTTTAATTTACTAGTTCCCAATTCATCTTTATAATCCCAAGTGATAAATTTATTGTTCCCTGATTTAACCTCTTTAAAATCGCCAGACAACATCTTTAGGTCAAAAGTTTTGTTAGTTGTTTTATCTACATATGAAACTACAACATTATATTCAATATCTTTATCACCAAGTAAATCATAATTAATTTCTAAATTCTTACCGTCATTTTTTGCTTTTATTTTTGCAATATAATTATCTAATGGATAAATATTAGGGATATATAACTCTTGTTCCAAAACAACATTTATTGCAGATGATTGGTTCCCAGTGATTTCAATATCTCTCTCATCTTTTTTATAACCTTGAGCCTCAGTAATCAATTTATATTTACCTGGTTCAACTTTCACCTCCCCCTGACCTTTCCATTGTCTAATTAAATTGCCATCTTTATAAAGCTTAACATTTACTTCTGTCGGTGAAGTTTCAACATCCAGCTGCCCTTTTATCCCGGCATAAATAGGTTCAATATTGTCAACCAGTAATTTTTCAACATCAAGCGCCGGATTTGAATTGACTGTCCTATATATCTCCCTTTCAAACAATTTGGTGTAATTTTTTGTTGAATAGATAGTTAACAGATAAGCACCAGAAGAATCCCCTTTACTTGCCCAATTTAACAAATAATCTATTCCGAAATTTTTAGATAGTGTATTCAGAAAGTCAGCATTCTCGGGATCTAATTCATTCCCCAATATATTTTTATTAGCATTCAAGAATTCAGTTGAATATATCTCATATCTTATAAATACATCATTATACTTTATTAATTGATTATAAAGCTGATCGTTGGAATTGATATTTTCCAATATACAAATATTTGGCTTACTCCCCGGAAAAAGAGTAGAGGGCAGTGTTTTATAATTTACCTTATATTCCTGCGCAAAAGAAATATTGCTGCCTATAAATGCAAAAAGGCAAATTATGTTTACAAATTTTTGTATTCCATTTTTCATTTTTATTTACCTATAATTAAATTAACTTTATCTCCTTTTTTCAAAATTGAGCCAGCTAAGGGGATCTGGTTTATTACTTTTCCTCTGTTCAAGGGAGAAGACATATTTTCTATAACACTGCCTTTAACTAAACCAAAGGCGGAAATTTCACTCAATGCATCCTTTAATGTAAGATGTTTAAAATCCGGTAATTTAATTTTGTTTGTTTCATTTATTTTTGAAACTGTTTCTTCAATCCTTCCATCTAATTCGCTAGTTCTTCCATATAGATTCCTTACCTGTTTATAATCATTTAATGCATCTGTATAATTTTTCTTATTGAACTCTTGTTCAGCAAGATTTAATAAATTAATTCTAATCCGATTTTGTAAGGAAAGCGCAAAAGAATTATTTGGATTAAGCTCTGTAATTTCTTTAGTAATATTAAAGGCAGAAGCAGGGTTTTTATCTGCCATTTCAACTGCTTTTCTTTCAAGCTGTTTTATTTTAATTTCTTTCGAAAATGATAATATAAATAATGAGTTAGAAGGAAAATTTTTTTGTGTAAGTTCAAGTAAATTATCGGCTTCATTAATTTTATTTTTTTTGATTAGAAATTCTAAACTGTCTGCTATATTTCTTTCAATTAATTTTAACTGACTTAATGCATATTTATTATTCGAATCTACTTTTAGAGCTTCATTATATTTTTCTACTGCATTCTTATCAAGGGGATTTAATATTTTTTTAAGATTAAATAACTCATCTCCCTCTTTTAACAATATTTCTAGTCTGTTATTTTCTAAAGCGCTTAATGAATTACTACTTTGATTTTTAAAGGGAAAATTGAGGAATAAAAAATATCCCGCAAAGGAGAGGCAAAGTATAGAAGCAGTTAAAACTAACCTTTTCTTATATCTCCATGGGTGGTATTTATGCTTTAAATTTTCAATATCATTTTTTGATATTTTAACTGTTTCGTCATGTGAATTAATCTGCAATTCTTCAATTTGCTCCTGTCTGGCTTTTAGCGCTTTGCTAAATTCCTTCCCGGTTTTAAACCTTGATTTTTTGTTTTTAGCTAGACCTTTCTTGATTATGCTTTCAATCCATCTAGGAGCATCAAGGATTTTATTATGAATCGGATCAGGATTTTCATGAACAATCTTATAAATAGTTGATACAGGTGTATCGCCTCTGAAGGGTAATATACCTGTAAGGCTTTCATAAAGAACGATGCCCAAACTGTATAAGTCACTTTGTGAATCAACATCTTTTCCAAGGGCTTGCTCAGGACTCATATAGTCCGGAGTTCCAATTACCATTCCGCTTTGGGTTAATTTAGACGTAGAGGCAGCATGAGCAATCCCAAAATCTGTAAGAACAGGTTTTCCATCTTTCGTTACAATAATATTACTGCTTTTAATATCTCTGTGAATGATACCTTTTTCATGTGCATAATCTAATGCCTCGGCTATTTGTGCCACAATATTAATTGCATAATCTATTTGTAATCTCCCGCGGTTTTGAATTATTGAATGCAAATCAGAACCATCGAGATATTCCATTGATATGTAATTAATTCCCCCTTCAAAACCCACATCATGTATTGTAACTATATTGTGATGATTTAATGAAGCAGATAGCTGTGCTTCCCGATTAAACCTTTCAAGGAATTCTTTATAGTGGATCAGATTACTGTGAATAACTTTAAGTGCCACTAACCGGTTTAAATTTTTTTGTACAGCTTTGTAAACCGTTGCCATTCCTCCACGGCCGATTTCTTCAAGAATCTCATATTTGTTTTTGAGCGCTAAATTCACCTGTTCAGTTGAATTAATTTCACCTTCCGGGACTCCAGATGTAAGAAGACTGCTACAATGTTTACATTTAATAGCATTAATATTTATAAGCTCATAACAATATGGACACCGTTTAGTTTCTTCCATAATTATTTTATATAATTATATATTTATATTATTTAAGTAAAATCATCTTTTTTTCTTTAATATAGTTAGATGCTCCCATTCTGACAATGTATATCCCGCTGGCTAAATTCCTGCCATCAAATTCTACCTCATAATTACCTGTTCCATATAGTTGATCCTCAAGCAGAGTTCTTATCTCCTGCCCAAGTATATTATATATTTTTATAGTAACATTTGAAGCTTCCGGCAAGGAGAATCTTATATTCGTTACGGGATTAAAAGGATTCGGGTAATTTTGGAATAACATAAACTGCAAAGGTGTAATTTCTTTTTCTTTAGCTTTTATAAAATCATTATTTCCTATTAAATATCTGATAGTTTGAAATTTTAACTGCAGGTAAAGAAATATTGTTATTTTGTTTAATGTTAAAAATTTTCTGATCATATTTATCTACCAGATACACATTAGTTCCTTTAAATCTATCAACTCCGTCTATTTTGAGGATAAGCTTTTCTTTAAATGAATTTTTAATATTTAAATCAAAAGCTTGCCCATTTCCACTCATGGGGCGGCTCTCTTTCATCAAATTTTTATAACTTATTGAAAGATTATTATTAAATAGATTCATTCCTATATCTTCAAAATCTCCCGGAGGAGTTAATACATCTTTCAAATCATAATCATTATTTGATGCGGAATCGATTGAAACAATGACATAGGATTTTTCCGTAGAACCATGATTAAGCGAAAGAATTAGAGAAGATCCTTGAGTAGCTATCATTGTGGAAGTTACTTTATTTAATTTTTTGGATAATGAACCATCCGGATCATAAGGAATTTTAAGTGAAGATAAATTTTTCAAGTTATAAAAAATAATAAGCTTGAAAAGGCAGAAATATAGAAGATGAATGCCAGCCCGCACTCCACCCCCAAAGTGTATCATTACTTAAAGAGTTTAATCCTCTAACGCTATCCCAAACTACACTCTTAACAAATGGGTTGGAGATAATATTCCATCCATTATGTAATTGTATTTCATAGTAGCCGGATTTTAATGAAACGGCTGTAGCGTTTTGCGAAATATTTAAAGATTTATCACCAATGATCCAGAAACCATTGCCAGGTTTAAAATTAAATACAGAAGAATTGTTAAAATGAATTAAATAATCGCTTGATTTTGTACTTATAACTCCATTATCGTAATATGCATCCCAATGCTGCCCCGAAGTATCTCCTAATATTGAAATTAAAGGGCCGTTCAAATTACCAGGGAGCCCAATTAACTTATAGCTTGAATTCTTAGTGTAATCGGAAAAAGAATAAATTTGAGTTAAGGGTATGGTAGCCGGATATGTATAGGTTGTTCTAAATACAATATCAGAGCCTTGAATTGTACCTTTACTGTTAGTTGCTTTAACCCTATAATGATAAGTTGTATTTTCAAATAAACCGGTTAAATCTGCGCTGACATTAACATTTATATTTCCATTGACAGGACTTTGTGTTGCAACAATTGAACTACCATAATTGGTTGTAGTACCATAATCAAATTGAACAGCAGTACTTAAATCGCCAGGGTTTACTACACCATTTAAAATAGCTCCGGTTTGTGTTTCATTTGAAGCAGCACCGGTGGTCGCAACCGGTGGACTTCCGTTAGAAGGAATGATAATAGTAAAGGTTGAATCTTCTCCATTGATGGTACCATTGATGTTTATTGCGTCTATTCTATAATGATATATTGTGTTTACGGATAATCCATTTATTACAGCACTTACATTTACCTCATTACTGCCGCTGACAGGGCTTTGAGCCGCCGTTACATTATTCCCATAAATATTTGAGGTTCCATATTCAAATTGGACTGACGTACTAAGTCCACCCGGATTTACTATTCCGTTTAGTGTAGCACTATTTGCGGTAAAGTCAGAAGCTGAACCCGTTACAGCAATTGTCTGACCAAACTTTGTTTTAAAAGTTGAATCAGCTCCATATGCTGTCCCCGAACTGTTTGCAGCTTTTATTCTGAAATGATATAATGTATTTGGGGATAAACCACTTATGTCTGCACTTACATTTACACTACTGCTACCGTTTACCGGACTTTGGGATGCTGAAACTGTATTCCCGTAACCATTTGATGTACCATATTCAAATTCTACCGTTGCATTCGATCCATTTGGGTTCACCACTCCATTTAGTGTTGCAGTAGTCTGTGTAATACTTGATGCTGAAGAAGTCGTTGCAACTGCTTGATTAAGATTTATTGGTGGAGTAGTAAAGGTTGAATCAGCACTTAAACTGTTCTGCACTGTTTGCAGCTTCCGCCCTGAAATGGTATAATGTATTTGGAGTTAAACCGCTTATATTTGCACTCACATTTATATTAATGCTACCGTTTACCGGACTTTGTATAGCCGTAGCTACGCTCCCATAACTTTCTGATGTTCCATAATCAAACTGTACAGTTGTAATCGCTCCGTTTGGATTCACCATTCCATTCAATGTGGCTGCAGTCTGTGATATATTTGAAGCAGAGGAAATAGTTACAATTGGTTTATCAGGTAAAGTCATAAATGTTGAATCTGCGCCATATACTGTCCCAGAACTGTTTGCAGCTTTTACTCTGAAATGATATAATGTATTTTGGGATAAACCACTTATGTCTGCACTTACATTTACACTACTGCTACCGTTTACCGGACTTTGGGATGCTGAAACTGTATTCCCGTAACCATTTGATGTACCGTATTCAAATTCTACCGTTGCATTCGATCCATTTGGGTTCACCACTCCATTTAGTGTTGCAGTAGTCTGTGTAATACTTGATGCTGAAGAAGTCGTTGCAACTGCTTGATTAACATTTATTGGTGGAGTGGTAAAGGTTGAATCAGCACTATAAACTGTTCCTGCACTGTTGGCAGCTTCCACCCTGAAATGGTATAATGTATTTGGAGTTAAACCGCTTATATTAGCACGTACATTTACATTACTGCTCCCATTTATCGGACTTTGTATAGCTATCGCTGCACTTCCATAACTTTCTGATGTTCCATAATTGAATTGTACGGTTGTAATTGCACCACCTGGATTTAAATTCCATTCAATGTTGCTGCAGTCTGCGATATATTTGAAGCAGAGGCAGTTGTTACAGTTGGTTTATCAGGTAAAGTCATAAATGTTGAATCTGCGCCATATACTGTCCCAGAACTGTTTGCAGCTTTTACTCTGAAATGATATAATGTATTTTGGGATAAACCACTTATGTCTGCACTTACATTTACACTACTGCTACCGTTTACCGGACTTTGGGATGCTGAAACTGTATTCCCGTAACCATTTGATGTACCGTATTCAAATTCTACCGTTGCATTCGATCCATTTGGGTTCACCACTCCATTTAGTGTTGCAGTAGTCTGTGTAATACTTGATGCTGAAGAAGTCGTTGCAACTGCTTGATTAACATTTATTGGTGGAGTAGTAAAGGTTGAATCAGCACTATAAACTGTTCCTGCACTGTTTGCAGCTTCCCCCTGAAATGGTATAATGTATTTGGAGTTAAACCGCTTATGTTTGCACTTACATTTACATTATTGCTCCCGTTTACCGGACTTTGTATTGCCACCGCAGTACTTCCATAGCTATCTGATGTTCCATAATCGAATTGTACAGTTGTATTTACTCCATTAGGGTTTACTGTACCATTCAATGTTGCTGCAGTCTGTGTAATACTTGATGCTGAAGAGGTAGTTACTGCCGGTTTATTAGGCAGTGTCTTAAATGTTGAATCTGCGCCATATACTGTCCCAGAACTGTTTGCTGCTTTACCCTGAAATGATATAATGTGTTTGGAGTTAAACCACTTATATTAGCACTTACATTTACATTGCTGCTTCCGTTAACCGGACTTTGGGATGCTGAAACTGTATTCCCGTAACTATTTGATGTTCCATACTCGAATACTGTTGCACTAGTCCCATTTGGATTTACAACTCCATTTAAGGTTGCTGCAGTCTGGGTTATATTGGTTGCCGAATTTGTTTTCACGGTTGCAGTAGAAGGCACACCATAATAAACATATACCTTACCTTTACGAGATGAATATTCAGCTCTTACGATTATATCACCACAACCATCTCCGTTTATATCACCAATTGAAGCCACAACACTTCCGAATAAATCTGAAGGATTTTCCCCATCAGCGTTCCAAGCTGGTGTAAACGATAAACCTAATGAACCACCGTAATAAATATAAGCTTTACCGGTATTATTAACCCCAATAGCACCCACAATGATATCATCAAAGCCATCCCGGTTAACGTCGCCGGCAGATGCAATTGACGAACCAAAAAAATCATCTGAATTATCGCCGTTTAAAGTCCATGAAGGACCGGATAAACCGGATGAATTCCCATAATAAACATATATTCTCCCTCTGTTGGATGAATATGCCGGAGCACTTACAATTACATCTTTATTTCCATCATTATTAACATCACCTGCCGAAGCAACACCAAGACCAAACTTATCATGAGCATTTTCACCGGTCTGAGTCCAAGATGCCGAAGGAGGCAAACCTGAATTATCGCCGTAATATACATAAACTTTTCCAGTGCTATCATTATATCCTATTGCACTAACAATAATCCCACTATATCCCGTATTTTTAACATCGCCAATAGTTGAGACTGCATTACCAAAATAATCATTTTGATTTTCACCTCCCTGTGTCCAGGATGCCGAAGGAGACAAACCTGACCTACTGCCATAATATACATAAATCTTGCCTCTAGAAGATGAATGATAATGAGCACCTACAACTATATCACTAAATCCATCACCGTTAACATCACAGCTGTTGAAAGCGAAAAACCATACTCATCCTGATTGTTTTCTCCTGTTTGAGTCCAATCAGCATTTGAAGATAAACCATTAGAATGTCCATAAAAAACATAAACCTTTCCCTTTGCCGACTCATAATTAACAGCACTAACAACAATATCACTATACCCGTCTCCATTTACATCACCAGCAGTGGATACACTCCAACCAAATTGATCAAAATTATTATTTTCACTGCCTTTAGTCCATGATGGATCGGTAGGCAATCCGGAAGGGCTTCCATAATAGACATAAACTTTGCCTCCGCTACCTTTACTAGATGAATGGTTGTCGGCACTAATAATTACATCGCCGTAACCATCTTTATTTACATCTCCTGCTGATGCAATAGAAAAACCAAAAATTTCACTATCGGTCTGGCCTGTATGTGTCCAATCTGGTGTACTTGATAAAGGATCTATTCTTAAAGGATATTCAGCATTATTATCAATTACACAAATTTGTATTGTGTTGTCATTTAGTTTAACAAATTGTCCTTCGATATTTCTACCTATTTTGTCATATATTTTCAAATCACTATAACTCATTTCAGTTTTATTCCTGCTATTGTAGAATTTTATATTATTCCCATCCACACTAAATTGCAATTTTGTTTTTATTTTAAAAGAAAGCAGTAAATTTCCTTCCCCTCCTGTTTTTCTATTCAGGATGAAATCCTGCCTCATACCTTTTGGAGTATTATTATATTCAATCTTCATATTCCCGTCACTGACTGTTCCCATATTTTTATTTTTATAGAATTTCGATCCGATAAAAGGGATGGTCAAGTTTTCTCTTCCATAATCTGTCAGAAATATCCCTATATTCCAGTTATTGGTATACTTATATTTTTTATTTTTATCATCTATATTTTTATCATTTGGATGAAATAAGGGAGTCTTTATTAAAAGCGGCTTAACAGAGAAACCATTCTTAAAGTAAGTAAACATCAAATTCTGTTTGCGATTTGGAGAGGAAAAATTCTTTTCTTTTTTATCAAAAGCCAGGTCATATTCTTCAGCTTTTATTTTTTCGCTTATTATATTAAACCAAGATGATTTTTTAAGGGAATCAATATCAACTTTATTTCTGCCATTTTTATTTAGTAATGAATTATTTTTTTTATCTTTAACCGGAATTATCCTCTGCATTGCTATTATTTCTCTATTCCGCTTTGGATTTTCGAGGACACAATTCGTTGAAAAAAAACTTGAATTATCTTTGACAACGAATATTACAACTCCGATTAAGAAAATCAGAGTTAAACTAAGTGAAACAAATATTTTTCTTTTCATTTTATTTTTTAAGTTATTTTTATAAATAATTTTATAATTCGAGCCTATCACTAAGTAAAGATATATTTGCTTAAAGAAAAGGGCACTTTATTTTAACAGAAAAAGATATTAAAAATGAATTCATTAGGAAGTACACCTTGAATTAATGAATTTGATTAGTCGTATTAATTTTTCTTCAATAGTTTCATTTATAATCAGTTCCATCGAAAAAGTACTTGAATATCTATCTTAGTAAAACCATTTTTTTACTGGCGGTAAAATTATTTGCTCTGATTCTGATAAATATATACACCACTTGCTGCTGGAAAATTAAAATTATTTGTACCATCCCAATCTATATATAGTAAACCCGCATCTTGAGGTACATCATCCAATAATGTTTTTATTTTTCTTCCAAGAATATCAAATATGTTAATAGTGACTAAACTATTCCTCTTAAGTGAATAGTATATGGTTGTTTTAGGATTAAACGGATTAGGAAAATTCTGGAAAAGAATATATTCCGATGGCAATAATGCTATTCCATCCGAAACAGTTTTGGCAAATTCTTCAAGGCCAACTATCAACCGCAGAAATTTTTCTTTTTTCCCGGATATTTTTATAGAAGCTTTATTATTTATAATAGGAATTGCTAACTTAATGTCTTTGTCTAAAAGCCATATTTTAAAATTATCCGGTGGTGAGATCTTACTTTCAAATGTCAACTCGACTGTTTTATCCTCTGATAGAGTATTTATTTTCAAATCCCAGAAGGCACCCTGAGAAGATAAAGAGACAATATTTTGTGCATATTCTTTCCCGTCCGATAATATATTTAAGTTTAAATCGTTTGTAATCGGAGGCGGTGTAAGAATATCAAGCTTATCATAACCATCCGAAGCATTACTGCTCATTCCCACATAATTTTGATAATCCCGGATATCTGTCATTTCAATTTTCGATTTTAATTGAATAACAAAACCGTCATTACCAATTTTCTTAAAAACATTCTTTTTTAAATTTGGCGGAGCCTCAACCGGAGGAATTTTTAATGTAATTGGATCCGGTGAATTATTACGAACAAAATATCCTTGCCAAGGATTTAGTATATTAGTTATTAAACCATCATCATAATCTTTAGTATTGGGATTATAACCAATTGGAGCCTCAACTAAATTAGAATTTACTATATCATTCCAGGCTATCTTGAAAGCATATGGATTACCAATTTGATTAAGTCCATGCTGAAGTATGATTGTAAATGCAGAATCAATCTGGACGGAATTTGCATTATTTATATTAAAATTCTTACCATCTTTAGTTATTAGCCAAAAACCGATTCCAGGCTGAAAATTTGATTTTATATTTTTATATTCCAGATAAGTATTACTACCCGGATCCCATCGAAAAACTCTCCATTTATAAATATCATAAGAATTATAGTCATCTTCCAGAACAGAACTTAACTGCGGGTCAGAAATATTTAAAGGAATTGTTATCATACTATAGGATGAAGAAATTAAATTATCGCCATAAGCTATATTTTTAATACTAACCTGTATTGATGCGGGGTAATTTATCGGATCATTCGCGGGATAAGTTACTGAATCGTTTCCGTCTGAAAATTTAATATAATACTGAATACCTCTTTCTGTACTGGAATCAGCTGGGATAACCGCATCATTAAATGAACCTGTAGTATCTAGAATATCTAATTTATTATAAGATATTTCTCCTCCTTTTCTATAATACAATTCTTTAATAATGGAGTTAAAATTTTGCGGCGGACTAATATTTAGTAATATATTTTCTCCTGAATTTGTTATATTCGGCGCAGTTACGGTTATTGAAGGTTTAATGGATTGGGTAATCTTTATAGTTCTTATTATCTCACTGCTAGAAATATTTATAATCCCGATTCTTTGATCTGTAGTAATATTTTCATTATAGAAGACTCTCAATGTTTTATTATTGCTACCGCTATCCGGATTTACTGTCACCCAGTTATTATTATTGCCTACATTCCAGATTGTATTGGAAGTTATATTAAAAGATATACTACCGGATTTATAAGAAATTGATTGCACCGTTGGTTCTACATTAAGTGAGACCGGTGCAGCCGATTGAGTTATATTCACCGTCCTAGTTATACTTCCCTCTGTAATTGTTACTACCCCTTTTCTTTGGCTGGAGGTTAAATTTTGATCTATGTTTACCGTTATTGTTCCATTACCTGTTCCACTTGCAGGATTCTCTGTCAGCCAAGATGATGTATTACTTGCACTCCAATTTATATTGGAGTTGATTGTAAGCACTACATTACCGGAATTATTACTGACCGATGTGTCTGAGGGACTTACCGTAAGAAAAGGCAGGCCGGTTGATTGAGTTATCGTAATTATTCTTGTTATATTCCCGCTGGTTACTGTTACTGTTCCAGATCTTGTTTTTGTTGTTGAATTCTGCTCTACTTTTACTGTTAATGTTCCAGAACCTGTTCCATTTGATGGATTCTCTGACAGCCATGATGATGTATCACTTGTACTCCAGCCTATGTTGGAATTAACTTTTAGCACTACGTTACCGGAATTATTATTGACTGATGTGTCTGATGGACTTACTATAAGAAAAGGTTGACTGGCTGATTGAGTTATCGTAATTATTCTAGTTATATTACCCCCCGTTACTGTTACTGTTCCAGATCTTGTTTTTGTTGTTGAATTCTGCCCAACTTTTACTGTTATTGTTCCGGGACCTGTTCCATTTGCAGGATTTTCTGACAGCCATGATGATGTATCACTTGCACGCCAGCCTCTATTTGAGTTGACTCTTAACACTACGTTACCGGAATTATTATTAACTGATGTGTCTGATGGACTTACTGTAAGAAAAGGCTGACCGGCTGATTGTGTTATTGTAATTATTCTTGTTATATTCCCGCCGGTTACTGTTACTGTTCCTTTTCTTTGACTTATTATTAAATTCTGCTCTACTTTTACTGTTATTTTTCCAGGACCTGTTCCATTTGATGGATTTTCTGACAGCCATGATGATGTATCACTTGCACGCCAGCCTCTATTTGAGTTGACTCTTAACACTACGTTACCGGAATTATTATTAACTGATGTGTCTGATGGACTTACTGTAAGAAAAGGCTGACCGACTGATTGTGTTATCGTAATTATTCTTGTTATATTCCCGCCGATTACTGTTACCGTTCCTTTTCTTTGACTTATTGTTAAATTCTGCTCTACTTTTACTGTTATTTTTCCAGGACCTGTTCCATTTGATGGATTCTCTGACAGCCATGATGATGTATCACTTGCACGCCAGCCTCTATTTGATTTGACTCTTAACACTACGTTACCGGAATTATTATTAACTGATGTGTCTGATGGACTTACTGTAAGAAAAGGCTGACCGGCTGATTGTGTTATTGTAATTATTCTTGTTATATTCCCGCCGGTTACTGTTACTGTTCCTTTTCTTTGACTTATTATTAAATTCTGCTCTACTTTTACTGTTATTTTTCCAGGACCTGTTCCATTTGATGGATTTTCTGACAGCCATGATGATGTATCACTTGCGCTCCAGCCTCTATTTGAGTTGACTCTTAACACTACGTTACCGGAATTATTATTAACTGATGTGTCTGATGGACTTACTGTAAGAAAAGGAGGAGATGCTGCCTGGGTTATATTTACTGTTCTTGTTATACCACCGCCGGTTACCGTTATTGTCCCTATTCTCTCTTTTATTGTTAAGTTTTGTTCATATGATACGACAATTTTTCCATCACCTGTTCCATTTATAGAACTCTCTGTCAACCAAGTCACATTATCACTTATGCTCCAGTCAGTATTAGATGTTATAGCAAGAGATATCTTCCCATTATTATTATCTACCAAAGAATCCGACACATTAACAGTTAATTCAAATGGTGCTGGTGCCTGCGTTACAGTTGCCGTTCTTGTAATACCGCTTCCCGTCACCGTCATTGTCCCAACTCTTTGTTTTGTTGTTAAATTCTGCCCATATGAAACTGTGATCTTTCCATCACCTGTTCCCTTCCCAGGACTCTCTGTAAGCCAAGTTACATTATCACTTACGCTCCAGTTTATATTAGTATTGACTGTAAACAATACTTCACCGGAATTGTTATTAACTGAGATGTTTGATGGGCTTATCGAAAGAATAGGAGTTGTTATTCCAGTACCCAATAGTTGTGCTGATGATGAATAATCATACTCCGGTACATTAAGATAAAAATAAGATGTATATTGCCGGGCTTGATCTGGAGAGACCTGATTGTTACGCTCAATTCGCTAAATGCTGCAATAGAGTCAGTAACATAAGATGGCCTCGAAATTAAATGAAAATAACCACTATCTACATCACTTATATCAAAGTAAACCAGCACCTGACCGCTTGTATTATTTTGTATATGTATTGTGTCAATAAGATTTTTTCCTACATTTACACTTCCAAAGTCAAGGGTTTTAGGATTTAAACTTATTGGTGGCACCTGTGCATATAAATTTTCATTCTTTTCGAAGAAAAATGAAAGTAGTAATAACAAGAATATCAAAAATCTTTTAATACCAAAACTCATGATCATAAACTCAACGTAATCAAATAAATCTATTATATGATTATCCTTATTTTACCGATCTCAAATAAAGATAATTAAATAATAAAATATTCAAGAGAATATAAAATTAAGGTGAATAATCTTGAAAAAGTTGGGAAGCTATCAAATTATGGTCAACATTCTCGTTATTTTATTTCATTTATCTTGAATTTATTTACTAATACATTTTTTATATCCAGTTTTACTTTTTTTTGAGACGGGAATAGGAAAAGCAAAGGCAATAAACCTGAAAATATTATTCTTGCCATTGGAGACGGAACGCACCCCATTAATTTAATAATTTCTTTTTTTTCAAAGATTCGTATCCATACACCAATGAGAGCACTTTTCCTTACTTGGATGTACTCAAATCTTGTAATAGGATTTTTTAGTAATTCAATTTTGTAGTTTGGCAATGTTATCTTTAGCTCCGCTGAAATGATGGCTAAGTTCATACCTGAATTCAATTTGAAATTCATTTTATTTTCTCCTTTGATTTATTATTAAATATTTCAACTTTAAAATATTCAAAGGAGAAAGACTTATCCACCTAAATTGTAACATTAAACATAAGTAATGTAACAACCCTCAAATAAAATTATTTTCTTTCAAACATTTAGAATTTTTCTCTGAACAAATCCCGGCGCTCTCACTTCAAACAAAGACTGCCCGGGATTAAATGTTGTAAGCTCCAAAGCTGCTGCGGCTCTTTGTCTTTGTCTGCCGATTCTTAAGACTTGCTGCATCCAATCCTTTGTAATAGGTTTTCCTAATAGATACCTTGTCCCGTTTTTGTATTGTGATTTGATGCTGTCCCATCTTTTCAAAATTAATTTGGGATCAGGCCAGGGAGGTCTTCATCAGCATCCATTTCCACATTTTCATCTTCAGGATTTTCTGTGGACGGCTTCAAATCCTTGCGGCTTATCTTTTTCAAGATCATCGTAAGCAAGATCTATTCCTGTAATCATCGTAAAAGATTCGTCCGGCAACTCTCGCAAGCTCATCTATTTTCATCATTTCAATTAACCATGGAATATTCACAGGGTCGCCTGCGGCACCGGCAGAAATGACAGCCAATCTCAAATGTTCCTTTCCCTGATTCAATTCATCGAACCATTTCTTCGATTCAATAAGCTCATTTTTCTGAAACCAGCTATTATTAAATCTTCCTGAATTTTAGGACCGGTTTCAGAAAATCTAAGCTTGATTAAAAAAGGAGCATTTTTATCTCCTAGTAATAGCTGTGGATTTAGCTGCTGCTAATGAAACAATTGCATCATTATTATTAAAATTCATTTTCAGATTATTAATCAAATCCATTCTTCCCAATTCACCCACAGCTTTTAAACACGAACTTTCAAAGATCTAAGTCTTCATCATTAAGAGCAAATTAAATTAACGTTTCGCCAGGAGGATTTTGCCTATGAACTGCACAAGCAGCAATTCCAATCTCGACGAAATATAGGGAAAAAAACAAATTAAAAATTTATCAATATATTTTTTTGCGGTAGTATAAGGAAGCCATCCAAGAGAAGAAACAATTCCCGTGCAAGTTCCCAATTTTGAGTTCCGATTTCCAACACTTCATTTATTCTTAATTCATTACCGCTTTCAAAAGCCAGTAGTGAAGCAACAAAGACTTCATCCGATTCTTTCCATGAAATTCTTCTTTACAAATTTCCCAGCCTCCATCGCCGGCAACACGCAGATACATCAAGATGAGCCTCCACACGCCCGTCCATCTTCCAGATCCGTTAAATTGTAATGCGGGGCATTAATGGCATAATCACGGAGAAGCCAGAGAAAAGAGGTTCTTCGGCGTGCTGATTAATAACGGTAAGAACAATTTCTTTATACATTTAATCTATTCTAGTCCAAATATTTCCGTCAAATGCCATTACATCTTTACGACCTATAGACCATAAGACACCATCTGCTGCTGTAATGTGATAGAATGTAGAAACGGATTTATCTCCTATATCTACCTTAATGATAGAATTGTCTGTATTTAATGTATATAAATCACTAAGTGTTGATATATACAATTTGCCATTAAACCATGCTAATCCCCAAATATCATCATCAAAGTCGTCTATAGGAATTACTTCCCAGGCATCATGTCGTCCACGTATTAAAGTTGCATTTTGACCTCCAATATAGACGTTACCATCTTCTGCACAACAGACTTTAGAAAGTATTAGATTGGTTGGGCTATATTTATTAGACCAATCAGAACCGTTATATGCCAAATTTCACCATAAACAACTGCTCTATAAATTTCCTTTGAAGAGAATCCGTCAATGCTGTCAAATCCATGAAAATTATTTTTCCTTTTTCCAGCCTAATTAATCTATCTAAAGCAACCCATTGATTTACATTTTCACGTCGATAAACTTGTCGTCCCATTCCAACAACATATGCCTTATCTTCAATTGTAGTAGCACTTCTTAGAGGTCCTCTTGTTTTAGGTGAATCAACACCGTCAATAATGTTCTCTAAATGAACATCACCGCTTCCTGCACAAAATACTTCGCCTGTAATTGACCAATTGTTGATGAATTGGATACTTTACTACGCAGACACCCGCCACAACCCAATCAAGTACTGGATTAGTCTCAAATCGACCCCAAACACCATTATCCCATTGCAAAGGAATAGAATGTTCATCTTCTTCTTCCCTTTCATCGTAACTAATGCTAGATATACAATATACGAAATCGAATTGCACCAGTAACAAAAGAGAAATCGTCTTTTAATCTTACACTCATAATATTAACTCCTTTTATCTCACACAGCAGACTGTAGTTTTCCCAATAATTTTTTAAAAGTATTAAGTGTTGCTTCAATTCTCAGTTTTTTAGACCATTTTGATGAATCGCCATAAGTAGTAGCTTTTATTTTTGTTTCATCTGATAAGCCGCATTCTCCTCATCAAATTGTTTAAATTGAGCAAGGATGCACTCTTCTTTGCATTGAGGAAAAGTCAATACAAGTACCTTTGCAGCCCTTTTCTTTGCAGCTCCATAAGTTGTTGCATGATGTCCTTCTAAAGTACCATTGTTACTTAAAGGTAAAGGTTCAACAGGACATTGTTGAGCGCCATAACCTCTTAGTGTACTCATCCGCCCATGTTCTGCTGAATAAGCCCCTCCTTTGACACAACAGCACGGAGCTTTTTCAGCATCATAACCTTTACAGTCTTTTATAGCTATAGATTTTTTCCCACCACGCTTCTGTTATAAAATGAACTTGCTTCTACAAGGTGATCACCAGTATTTCCTTCTTTACAACATTTTTTTTTATCATCTTTCTTTGCTACAAGTTGACATTTTTGTGCATCGGCGCAAGCTTTATCGCATTTATTAGGTGTTTTTCCTTTACATTTTTTTTCGGCATTTTCTTTAGCTTTATCACATTCTTCTGTGTGTGCAACAGACATCTCCTCAATTTTTCCTGGAGTCATAAGACTATTAGCTGGTTCCGATTCCACGATTATGTGTAGTCATGTCTAAATGACGAACTACATTTTCTCCTTCAAACTTTATATCCATGGACCATGCAATAAAATAAACTTTTCCTCCTTTGGTACTGGTAATAAGTCCTTTTTTTGGTGCCGACCCGGCCTCATCGCCAGAACTTTTCTTAAAATAGGATTTATTTTTAAGCATTATTTCCTTATCGGAAATCTTTACTTGTTTACTCCCTTCTGTTGAATCACTCGCCATTCCTGTATTTGGATAAGGAATAGGAACTCCCGGTGGTGTTGCTGGCGTTTGAGGTGGTGTAAAGCAAACATCAGGAAAAGCACAAATTGATTTGCCGGCACTGCTTTACAGGAGATTTCACGTCCATTTGCAAAAACTTTGTTAGACATATTTATTTGGTAATATCTTCAATCATAACCGCAGCTCTTTCTCCACTATCATTACCAAAGTGACATAAAATCCGTTTTCCTAACAGATATTTTTTTTCAGCAGCTATTATGGCTATACATAAAACACATGGAACAATAGCAGCCCCTGTTTTCTCCGATACAATCAGCAGGGTGCCAAATATCAAATTCCTCCTTACGCTCACGTAACATTTTTAATACTGCTAGAGCTGCTTCCTTAAAGTAATATTGTTTACCATTGGAATCAGTAATTCTGAAAGAAAAATCCTTAAATTGGAGGTTACAATCAGTTAATGCTTCTTTAACAGCTTGAACCAAACCATCTCCCCTAAGAGGTTCTTCAGAAATAATTGGAGCATTTTCTTTGCCAAAACCGATGCCTAATACTCTTATTTTACTTTTGTATGTTAGATTATTTTTGAGATTAATACAGCAGCTCCGGCTTCACCCGGTATACATCCATCTGAATTTTAACTGGTTAAAAGATAATTATTCTCTTCCATTACAGATAATGTAGAACCAATAAGTAAACTATCCACTCCTACTAATAAACAATATGAAATATCTGAATATGCCTGCAGTAGCTTAGAAGCAATTGACAAAGCATATATCCCACTTACCCTTCCCATAATCAATAATTCTTGACTCCTTGTGAAACCCTAATTCCTAAACTTTGTTGTATGTCTAGAATAAGTTTATCTATTTCTTCCAATTTCCTGATTTGTTTTTTTCTGAAGTGTATAATAAAAGAAAACTTATTTAAAAGAAATGTTTGAATCAAATTTAAACATTATTAATAGCAGAAGACTGAATATGAAGAAGCTTTGCTTTGCCACACCAAGGTTTTTCCATTGGAATCATTGAGCCTATTATCCATTCACCTCCTTTATCCATATAGCGGGTTTGCTCAAAATTTGTTATTCCCGTTCTAATTGCAGCACAACTAGAAGGTGCATTCAATCCTACTCCTGTTACCATCCCACATGAAATAATTGATAAAGGCATTAGATAAAGTTATTATTTGTTATTAGCTTCTATAAATTCCTGTAAGGGAGCTATAATATACCTTCCCCAGTTTTCTTGCTCTATACCACCCTTTAGACATTTTACCTACCGCAATCAAATCTATTTCAAACATATTTTTTTTAAGTGGAATAGTATGCCAGATAAGAATAAAGCGATTCTCATCAGGTTCTATAATTATAGTATCTATTATTGCCTCAATTTCCTTTTCTTCAAAATTTTTATAAAGAAAACCACCGGCATTTCTAATTTAGGGATATTAAAGGTCGTAAGACCCTGTTGTGTTAAATTGTTTAATGTTACATTTTCCCCCCCTTAAGGTAATTGATTGCTGATTTGGAGGAGCAGCCTGGTAATAAGGTCCTGAAAATCAGATGGTAAAAAAGGGAAATAATTATCTATCCAGTTTTGATCGTAAGTACCTGCTAATTTATAGCGGGGCTCCCAGCCTCTCCCAATGGTCCAAAAGACATCGGCTTGTATTTGCCATACGGACTTGTAACCGGATTATTTATTTCTTCCGTATTCGGAACCGGCTTACCTGAAATGGCATTAAAACTTTGCATCACTGAAAAATCCTCTTCCCACCGGGTTTATTAAATAAGCTTTCTGCTTCTCAGGTTCAGGATTAGTTTTATCAGTACCGCCAAATGCATTGTCGTACGATATAGGCATCTTAACAAAAGATCCCGGATCGCCTGGAGACATTGCAACTATTTTATTCCTCCAAACTCTATTGCCTACAACTTTAAATGATTTTGACATTGAACCAACCTGCAGGCTTACTACAACTTCTCTTAAAGGTCTGCCGTTAGATGAATACGCACTGCCGTTTAATAGTACATCGCATTTAGTTTCCTAGGTGCATACTCCGATTCATAAATGGGGAAGAAAATCCTGGTTCACCCGTGAATTCATCTGCAGCAATTAAAGGGATTTGTTCTTCTGCAAGCTTAGGTTCTTCTCCCTTTCGGGGGATGTTGAAAGTCCCTTTAACAACAACAACAAGCTGTTCTCTCCCGCTGGGTTCTATTCCCATTGTATAGCCGGCCTGCATTTTAGTGGCATTTATTAGATTCATCTTATCTGGAATTTATATGGTTAGTTTATCTGAACCGATCCGCCTTTAATTTTATTAACTCCCGAAGATCGGCTGAGAAGATATTTTCCCCTTATCAGGATTTTTCCTGCACTGGTTAATGTTATGCTGGCTTTACCGCATTTAAATGTAATTTCTTTTTCTGCATTAAAAATAATTCTTTTTTTATCTACAAATATTTCAATAGGTTCTTCCTTATCTTCCCTAATAGAATCATCCTTTACTAAAATTCTATTATCTTTATTCTGAATTAAGAACCCGATTATTAAAGGATTATAAGGACTGCCATCTTGAAAAATAATGCCACTTCTTTGCTTATATCTTCCTTATATAATGATATAGTTGAAACAGCCTCAAGAGGTTCTTTTTGAGGGTTTAAATTATAATCTACAAAAGCTTTTCCGTTAATATCCAGTGAAATTAATTTTCCTATTGCAACACCATTTATCTTACTGATATCTGGCTCATCATTAAGCTTTTGCATTAAATTTTTTACTACTTTATTATCTGAAGGAAGAATCTCCTCAACAGCAATAGTTTGATCTGCGTTCTTATTTAATTTTTTATTCATATTAATTCTGTAAAATTTTTTGTCCTTTAACTACAACATCCCCTGATCCTTCAATATTTAATTTTTTCCCGTCTATTACTATGTCCCCGTTTTTCTTCAAAGTAATTGAAGCTTTTCCGCATGTAATACTTAACTCATCTGCAATATCAATAACACCTTTTTTACTGCCGCTTATTCCGAAATCATCTCCTGCAGACAGGTTCATTTTTTTACCGGCATCCATGGTAAAATCTTTGCCTGCACTTTCTGAAAAATTATCTCCTGCACTTTCTGAAATATTTTCCCGGCATCCATCGATTTAGAGCCACCAATTTTTTCACTGCTGTCCTTACCTACTTCAACTGTTTTTGCTCCATCAATTTTTTCAGATTTAGTTGAGCTTATATTTTGTGTCATATTAGCAGAAATTGTTTCAGTATGATTCCCACTAACCTTAATAGTTTTATCAGCGCCTATAGTTTCCGATTGATTGCCATCAACTTTTTTATCTCGATTTCCGCTAACTGAAATTGCTTCGTTACTTCCTACTTTGCGAGTATTATTGCTGCCTATAGTTAAACTTTCATCTTTACCTACATTTATAGTTAAATTATTTCCAATTTTAATTGATTCATTGTTTCCAACTTCCCTGCTTCTGTTATTTCCTACAGATGCTGTTTCATCGTGTCCAATTTTTTGATTCTTATCATTGGTAATATCAATTGTCCAGTCTTTGGTTCCATGCAAATAAATATTTTCACTTCCTGTTTTATCATCAAAGGTTAATTCATTCTGTCCTGCTGTGCGGATAACACTCTGGGATTTATTCCCACTAGTTGATGGAGAAGCATTTGAAGGATTGGGTATTGTTCCCAATCCAATAGGACGGTCAACATTGCCGTCAACACATGACCAGAGCAATTCAGTTCCTTCATGATTAGGGAAATGAATACCGTATCCGGCACCAGAATATGATTGAGTCAGCCTAATTGGCAATGTAGCTTCTCCGTTATTTTTATCGCTGATATCAAATAGCATTTTAGCTTTATATCTCCCATGATCATCAATAAATGCGTATTCATCACCGGCACCTGATTCTAATTTCGCACTCATTATTCCCGTTATTTTTGGAATAGGAGTTTTTCTAAAAGGACGGTAATCAATATCGAAAGGGATAGCTTCAAAATTACATTCAAAAAGATTTTTTGAAACCTGCAGTTTCTGCGGAATTACATATTGTCCGGTTTGATTGCCTGACAAAAATATTTTTGTAATAATATATTCGCTATTCCAATCATCCCGGTAATGCTTGTCAAATTTAAATCTATGACCTGCAGTAAATAGCCTGCTATCTGTTCTTCCTTTAAAAATTTTACTCTGGCAGAGTATCTCCTGGTTTCTATTTTGGCAAGGGAATCGGCTTCCTTTTCATTCAGAAAGTTGTCACCATAATCATAATAGATGCCCGGATGATCTGATTTAATCTTGCTTTGCGCCATAAGCTTTTTATCGGGAAAAAGGTAATTATAATCTTTAAGCTGAACTGTTCCGGTTACAACTTTTTCAAAACATGCAATTTCAAACAATGATTCTTTAATACCGGATGGATCCAGATTTTCATTATAAATTAGTTTCTCTGATGTATTTATATCAGGCAGGCTGCTATTGTCATCAACAAAACAAACAACATCTTTATCACCACTATGATCAAAGTAATAAAAGATTCCATAATGTTCGAGCCGGCGATCTAAGAAATTTAAATTTGTTTCCCGGTATTGTACTATATATTCGCTTTTAGGATAACTACCTTTAAGATCAGCTTTATAATCACCGCCGCTTAATTCAGAGTCTCCCAAAACATCTTTAATCACATCTTTGATATCCACATGCTGATATACTTGATTTTGAAAGACTAAATTCAATAGCCACAGTCTTGGTACCAAAAAGACCTGATAAAAAACGTGGTCTCTCGATTGTCCGAATTGTTCGAATCTTGAGATAATTCCGTGAACTTCGCGGGTACTTTGATCCGGACGGATAAGTGTAAAAGTAGCAGTCTTATTTAAGATTTTTGTTGAATCAATTTTAGGATCCTCGGAGGCAAGAATAATCCTATATTCAAATAAACCGGATATTTCTTCTTCAGCTTCAAATGAAATAACTCCCGCTACATCATCATCCAGATCTGCAAATTTGATATTATAATATGGCTGGTTAAATTTTTGGTCAGGCATTATAAACCTTTATAATTATCAATGAATAATTAACAATTAACAATTAATAACTGAAGTTATGCAATATGAATATTTTTTTATAATAAGAATGAAGAAAATTTTACTAAAAAGGTATAAAAATTTAAATTAGGACATTATTCACTCCACTTCGTTCCGTTCAGAATGACAATGTTTGCGTAACTTCCGCTATTAATTAAATTTATATTTAAACGAACCGTCCTTTGCTTTGGTAACAGTTAATTTTTCGGGATTTTTTCCCTCAGCCATAAAACCTAAAAGCTGAGTAGAAATTTCAGGAGCCAATTTTCTATCAACTATTGCATCAATATTTCTTGCACCTGTTTCAGCACGTGTACAGGATTCTACAATATCATCTATCACAGCTTTATTAAATTCTACTGTGAGATTTTGATTATTTAATAATCTTTTTTGAATTTTCCCCAGCTTCATTTCAACTATCGGTTTCATAGTTTCTTTACTGAGCGGAAGGAATACTATCGGTTTTAATCTTCCAAGAAATTCAGGACGAAAATATTGATTCATATAAGGACGAAGTTCTTCAAGCAATTCATCCGGATTGGTCATTCCATTATTATATTTTTCAAATAAAACTTCAGAGGCAAGATTTGAAGTCATAAAAATAGTTGTATTGGTAAAATCTATATTTCTTCTGTCGGCATCCTGCAGCATCCCCCTATCAAAAATCTGCATAAAAAGATCGATAACTGAAGTATTTGCTTTTTCAATTTCATCCAAAAGGACAACACAATATGGTCTTCTACGAACAGGTTCGCTTAATGCACCGCCTTCTCCATAACCAACCAAACCTGGATCAGCTCCAATTAATCTGGAAGTATTATATTCATTCTGATATTCAGTCATATTCAATGTAACCATAAAACGTTCATCGCCGAAAAGGACTTCAGCAACTGCACGTGCTAGTTCAGTTTTACCAACTCCGCTGGGTCCAATTAAAAGAAAAACTCCATTCGGTCCATCTTCTTTTTTAATTCCGACTTTCGCTCCACGGATAACATCTGCAATTTGTTTAATCGCATGATCCTGCCCAACAACTCTTTTTTTAAGTTCATCTTCCAGTTGCAGAAAAGTTGTCATTTCATCGCGGGTCATATTGCCAACTTTAATTCCTGTCCAGGCTTCAATAACTTCGGCAACAGTATTAGCCGTAACTTCTGCAAAAACCTGAGGACTTTTATCCTGCAAAGAAATCAATTCTTCTTTAACTTTTGAAATTTCTTCAAGCAACTGTGGATTTTCACTCTTTACCATTCCCATTTCCGGCAACCGAAAATTTCTTCATTCTTAATTTCATAAACTTTCTGGTAAGGTCACTTTCTTTTGTCCATTTCTCTTCATGTAATTTAATGTCGGTTTCTAGTTTTGATCTTTTATCTTTCAATCCAGTCAGAACATCTACATCAATAATCAAATCCATATCAGAATCTTTCTGCTGAGTATTTATTGCCATATCAACTGATTTAAATCACTAATCATTAATTCCAGTTTAGGAGGTTTACTTGTAAGAGACATTTTTACACGCGTTGCTGCAGTATCAAGCAGATCCACTGCTTTATCCGGCAGTTGTCTTCCCGCAATATATCTTCTTGATAATTTTACTGCAGCTTCCAGTGCCCCATCTGTAATATGAATTCCATGATAAGTTTCATATTTTGTTTTTATTCCCCGCAGCATTAAAATGGCTTTTTCATCATCCGGTTCACCGACATGAATCGGCTGGAACCTTCTTTCCAGAGCAGCATCTTTCGCAAAATATTTGTTGTACTCAAGGTAAGTTGTTGCTGCAATTGCTCTAAAGGAGCCCCTTGCCAGAGCAGGCTTTAACAGATTTGCAGCATCACCTCCCCCGGCCGATGCACCGGCACCAATTAATGTATGTGCTTCATCAATAAAAAGTATCGCAGGAACCGGAGAATTTGTAATTTCATTTATAACTGCTTTTAATCTTTTTTCAAATTCACCTCTCATTTTTGTTCCTGCTTGAAGTGAGCCCATATCAAGAGAATAAATTTGATTATTCTTTAAAATATCAGGGACTTCTTCAGCGGCAATTTTAATAGCCAGTCCTTCAACAAAAGCTGTTTTTCCGACACCTGGTTCACCTAATAGAATCGGATTCGATTTTTTTCTTCTGCACAAAACTTCAATAACCTGTATAATTTCTTCATCACGACCCAATATCGGATCAATCTTTCCCTTCTTTAGCTTGTAAAGTAAGATTAGTAGTATATAAATCAAGAACAGTACCTTCGGGCGGAATTTCACGTGCCTCTTCCTGAGAAATCATTTCAGATGAAACGGAAGCATCTTCTGCAGAACCTTTAACTATATTATAAAAGTTTGCTCTTAAATCTTCCTGTTTAACTGGAGAAAGAATATTCATCATCCCGCTGCTAATAACCTGTTCGGATGCAATAAAAACTTCAAACAAAGCACCGGTTCTTATTTTAGTTTCGTGATGATGAACTGAACTGGTAATCCAGGCTTGTTCAAGGAGCTCTGTTAATAAAGGAGAGAGTTTCGGTTTCCCGGAATTTCCTTTTTCCATTTCATCTAAATTTTTAGTGCATATCGAATGAACATCGCCAATATCAATCGCGTAATGTTTCAATATTAATGGAATATCACCATTCCCATCTTCAAGCAATGAATTTAAAAGATGATCAAAAGTAATTTCATAATGCCCCCTTTTTATTCCTAATCCGGTTGCAGTATCAAGATTACGAACGATATAATTATTCAGCTTTAAAAGAAGAGATTTCAAATCTTTACTTTGCATTTCCAAATCTCCTTAAGGTTAATGAAATCCTTGTTTAATGAGAGTTATCTGTATAAGTTTGTTTATATACATTAAATAATTTTTACCGAGAAGAACTAGGCAACGGTAATGCAGTAAATTCTTCATTATTTAAATACACATTAAATGGTTTAACTGTTCGGTTTTCCCAGCCAGAATGATGAACCAAGTTTCAATCGTTTATCATTCCATGAAATATATATAATAGTATCTGATTTAATTTTGAATTTAATATCATATTCCAATCCGTCATTAAGATAAAGCTTTAGCAATTCATTTAAACGTTTTTCATTTAGAGTTCCGGGAAGAAAATTCAAATAATCTTCAAATGAGATTGGACCTATCTCAATACAGATTCTATTCATATAATCAATAGTAGATTTCCCTATAAAACTATTTCTTCCCAAGTTTAAAATCTTTACTTCCCAAAGCGGGAGCATTGACAAGTTCGACCCAGTGCGGAAGCATATTCTTTTATTTTAAATTGAAATTCGGAAATAAATGATATAGGAGAATTTTTAATCCTTCTTTATTTCTAACTCTTTGGCATAAAATCCCGGCAAATTTTAATAAACTATAATTGGATATTAATTCATTCTCTTGTTCTTGTGTTTGTTTTGAAAATATTCCTCTGCCGGTAAAAGAATTAATTCTCTCAGCAACTTTGTTTTCCGGATTACTGTTAAGATGCAGATAAAATCTATATTTTTTCCATGATTGATAATACAGCCAATAAAACCGATTATTAAATATATCCAGAAAATTTTGTAAGCGGAATATTTTCTATTCCTAAAATTCTTTCCTGGAAGGGGATTTGTTCATGATAGCATCTAGGTACAGGTGAATTGATTCCATACAAACCTAAGGAAAGTAAGTATAAAAGTTATTTCACCGTTATCAAAGGAAACGCTTTTTATATCACGCGGCGGATATTCATAATTTTGATGCGGGCGAAATTTTATTCCAGCCTGACCGAAAATATAATCTTTCCTATTGGGATTACTTTTCTTCGTTATATTTTCGCTTAACCAAACAGCCTGCCAGACGTGATATGAAGGTCCGTTCCTTAGAAGGTCATCAACTATACGGGGAGTATTTCTCCGATCGCCGGTTGCCATGTGTAATTAGTGTTTGTTCCTATTTCCGTAATTTTTAAAAAAGCATATGAGTTAATAGTTACATACTGTGAAAGAAATGAATTTAAAACCATTCCCAATAAATTTATTTCCCCCTCACCTGATTCAAATTCTTTAGGGTCAACTTCAATATGAAATTCGATACCTCTTACCAATCCGCTGCCGCCGGATTGACTGACTACCTTATTGACCAGTTTCGGTTTATGAACTTTTTTGATACTATCGATTCGTTTCTTATTCGGATTATTATAAGTTTTTGACCAGTTATATAAATTTAGAATACTTTTAAAAGTATCCGTATCTGCCAAAGTTGAAAAGCTAATCGATAAATGTGCAATTAAAGACCATAAATAATTTTGTCTTTCCCGGCATTCCAGCACATCATCAGGAACAGTTATATTATAAGCTTCTATACCGGGTGGAAAGTCAAGCGGTTCTTTTATTGTGCCAACTTCCAGGTAAGCAGCAGGAAGGAATCCATTTGAGAGAGTTGCTTCCAAACTCAATGTTTCTTTAGGAAATATTTCTTCCTCCATACTTGGACCGAATAATCTAATAAATGCTTCCGACATATCATTCTGAAGTGTCCGTCTAAAAATTGAAAAAAATCTTTTAAAATTATATTCCGGATTATTTGTATCAAGGATATCATGTGCAGTAATTGGAATATATTTATATTGTTCAAACCTGTTTTCGCTTATTCCACTGACTTTATCAACAGAATAAATCTCCCTGCTTTTTTTTCTATATAAATCCGGAACAATATAATATTCAGGTAATCTTTGAGTTACAGATACTTCCTCGGTTGAACGGGAAAATAAATTTACAATAGGAGCGCAATTAAGGAGAATATTACTTTTATCCGGCTGTTCTTCACGGATCATTTTTTTATTAAAATCTATTTTGATTTCAAACAACGAAGACTTCCCTTCGCCTTTAAACTTTCCTAACCCCATTATATCTATGAAAAAGAATTTTTCAGGAAAAGCAAAGTATTCATGAAGCAATCTATAGCCTGTAAAAGATTGTTTTGAATATGGCAGTATCGAATATTCATCTCCATTGTATTCAATATCGGTTGAAAGTTCAGGAACAACGATGTAAAAATTCTCAATTTTTTGAAATGGGGTTTTATTATCAACTAATTCTCTTATATGAACTGCCGATACATTTCTAGTTAAAAATAGATGAAGATTATACTTTACAGAAGAAGAGCCTTGTAAATAAATCCGGAAATTATCCATATTTAAAGAATTAAAATCAACATTCCTATCGAGTTGAATTTTCAGAATAAGGGATGATTTTCCTTGAGGAGTTGTTTCAATAACAACATCACTTAATTTTATAGGTCTTACAATAATATCCTGAGTAGTACGGAAGATAAATTCGGCAGGTTCTTCTTTCTCTGTTAACCTGGCACCTTCGCCGGAACCTGATTGTACTTTATATTTAACCTTATACTTACCAGCAGGTGTTTGAATTTCACTTCCTCTTTTAATAATAACCGGCTGCGTTAAAGCACCTGATTTAATATTAGCTTGAATAATGGCAGATGAAGGAAAGGGTTTTAACAACTGAGGAAAGAGAATTTCTAAAATTCCGCCTGCAATCTCAGGGAATTCATCATCCAGCCTTTCATGAATACGTCCTGCAAGGAAAGCAAATCCTTCAATTAATCTTTCAACGAAAGGATCTTTTCTCTCTCTTTCACTTAGATGGAGCCTGGATCCAAGTGTTGGATGTTTCTTACTAAATTCTTCACCGGAAGTTTGAAGGAAATTGTATTCTCTTTCAAAATATTTATCTGTGCTCACTTTGAATCCTTATCGTATACAACTTTGGTCCAGCCTGTGGTTGAAAATTCTGTTAACAATATTTCTTTATTTGAACTGTCCTTTATTTTAATAATAATTTTTAGTGAAGCTCTTAACGTTTTCTGATCAAATTCAGAATTTTGTATTTGCACCTCGCTTATTCTCGGTTCATATTTTAGTATCAATTCTTTAATTTCCTGTTTTAATGATTCGATAGGATTATCCGAATTAGTATATAGCTGCAGAATATCAGAAATTCCAAAATCCGGAAGATGCAAAACAGAACCGCGTCTTGTAGTAAGGATCATCCTCAGATTTTCTATTATACTTAAACTTAACTTTTGATCCTCAGTTAAATGTTCGAACTGGTGCAACCCTACTTCATCAGGGTTTTCAACTTCCGAAACAAATTGACCTAAAAGTATATTGTAAAGGCTTAGATTTTTCATTCATTAAGAGAAATCATGATTAAAACCACAGATCTATTTTGCATTAAAGGGAATTATAAGGTGGAAAGTTACCTAATGAAATAATTAGATATACTATCCACCTATAATAATCATTAAGCTGGCAGCTTGAATGCGAAGAATCCGACATCGGCAAATTCCGTACTGGCTTTTACATGCTCCCATTGAACACTTTCGGCTACTAATTGAATTTTTTCAAGATGGGCAACATTCAATTTTAAAGCTTCAGCCGCAGTAGGCATCATATTTTCTACCGAAGTTAATCTTGCATTAGACAGTGTATATTTAAAATATACCGTCTCCTTTCCGGTAGCTTCAGCAATTTCATAAAGGGAAACCACAACGGATTGGAATGCTTTTCCTTCGGCAGCATATTGAAACATAAAGGGAGTCAGCTTATCAATTTCTTTTACGATCATAAATGGTTCGTAATATCTGCTCCCGGTAACCTGACCTGTTTGTACATCGGTTGGCAGCTTGACTTGCTGGAAAAATTCCAATACGGTGCAAGATTTGTTGGCTCTTGGACCTTCCAACTCAGTGCCCGCATCATCTTTAAATATTACTTCACCTTTTACAGCCATCTTATACCTCCATGGTATTTATTAATAAATAAGTTAATTAGGAATTAGGACAAAATGTATTTATAGGATAGAAAGAAGATATAGAATATCCTTGTGTATATGCATTTTCGAATAAATGAATGTATGAAGCCAATAGTTCACCAATATTCTCTCAGGTTTCACCTATTATAAACTAGATAAATTTTCCTTAAAAAACTAAGCTTCTTCGCCTGAATGATATGCAATTAATCTCAGATTAACATCCATTCCTGTAATAGCAACATGAGGTCTGAATTCAGCAGTTATCTGGAAAAAGCCTGGTCTCTCTTTTAACTCCACCACATCAAGCTTATATGAACGTAGTGGTTTTTCAGCAATAATTTTTTCGGCGGGATTAGGCATATCCACCACTAATGTATCAAGCCAGCTGGACATATCCTTTTTTATTTCAGCCGCACCTGCGTTTTTCCCAACAAATACAAGCTGACGATATTTAAGATAGTGAGCGATTCTCGTTACAAGCATAGTATATTGAAGCCTTGCACCAACAGAATAATTTGCAGTTGCAATTGGGTCGCCTTTTATTTGTTTAGCACGGTTTACAGATGGAGTTTCAAAGAAGCATGCGTAATCTGTTCTATCCCAGTGAGCTAAAGGAATAAATCCGAGATCGCAGAGTTCCGCATCTTTTGCCTGCCCGACTGAAGCTTCAATAGGAACTTTTAGCTTCTTTTGTCCGTGCTCTTCATATACCGGGACAGGTAAATTCTCAACTTTACCACCAGATTCTACTCCGACAATCTTAACGCTCCAGCCCCATTTCTCAAAACTTTTAACCATATTAGAAGCAAGAGCATGGCATGCACCACACCAAAGACTATTATCTTTTCCATCTTTAAATATATTTTCTGAATAGTTAAAATTTTTGGTAGGTTCTGATTCGGAACTATAAGGAAGCCTGCCTAAAAATCGAGGAAGGGTGAGTCCAATATATTTCGAACGGTCATCATCTCTGAATGCTCTCCAAGATGCATAAGCAGCCCCTTCTTTTATCTGTTCGGGTAAGAAACGGTTATTCATTAAATCAGTCATACTTTCTTCACCAAAGAACTTGCTGCTTGCATTACTAATAAAAGGAATCTGTGCGGATTCAGAAAGTACTGATACATGCTGCAGTAAAGAAATATCCTGTGGAGAATTATCAATCTGATAATCTGCCACAATTGCAGTATACGAATGACCTCCGACTTTATCATAAGCTCCCCAATATATATGATGCCATAAACCGGAATCTTTCTCATAACCTTCACCAAGATTTGCATCATTCAAATCATCGTAAAGTTCTTGCTTAGTCACGTCCAGAATTTCAAATTTCACGGGTTTGCTAAACTCGGTATTTTGAACTAAAAATAGAAGTCCGCGCCATGTTGATTCAAGTTCCTGGAAATCCTGGTTATGAAGTATTTCATCCATCTGCGCACTGAGCACTGTATCAATATCGGCAATATAAGAATCTACAAGAGCTCCGGTAATTTTAAATACAGAAGATTCTTTACCGACCTTATTGATAAATTCAGCTACAGCAGATTTTTTTGAATCATCAAGCATGGTGATTAATTTATCAACAGAACTTAGTTCGGTAACTGTTGCTTGTTCTGTTGCATCTGATTTGTCTTTTGCCATTTTAATAACCTCCGTTATTATTTAATTTCTAAAAAAGTTTTAAGCTTAAGCTCCTTGTTTTTCTTGAGACGTTCCGAGTTTAGCCAATAAATCATCAATACTTCCGCTTCCGTCTTTAAGTACGCCTTCAAGAGCTTTCTTCAAATTTGAATCTTTAAGGACCGCAAGCTTCAGTTCTTTCAATCTTTCCCTGGCTTGAAGAAGCTTTTGCAGCGGTTCAACCTTTTTCACAACTTCATCCGGATGAAAATCTTTAATATCCTGGAAATCGAGCTTGACTTCCATTTTAGCTTCCGGATCATCGGAGAGTTTGTTTGCAACAGATAAATTTAGTTTCGGATTTATATCTTTAAGAGCCCTCTTGAAATCACCTTTATTTCCGATGACTCTTAATCTCCGGTTTTTAATATCCCCTAAACTTCCCGGTTCACTTTTACTAAAATTACCGGGCATAAGCACACGATAATCAAGTTCTACGCTTTCCTTTGCATCACTGCTTGGCAGTATAGATACTTTGACTCTTTGAGCTATTTTGGGCGAAACTGGTCTTGCCATATTACTTTCTCCTTTTATGTTTTTGTTGTTCTAAATTAATTGCTAAAATTCCATTGAACCTAGCTATTTCATAAAATAATTCTTCCTGTTCTTTTTCCAATAGATTTTTGCTATTTTCATTATTGGTGTTAAATAAAAGCTGAATGTTTGTTAAATAAAGAGACTGCCAAACAGCAGTACTTAGAGCAGGTTCCCAGTTGCATAGATTTAACTCTTCTATTAGTTTTTTTAATTCTTCCAGATTTACTTTTGCTATATTGTATTGCTTTACTTCATAACAATAATTTGCAAGATTCAGTCTTCTTAAAAATTTTCCCTTCGGCATTAGTTCCGAATTTATTCCATTCTGCATTTCGTTAAAATTATCTTCAAATCGATTTGGAAGTTCATTAATGGCCTGTTCATATTCTTTGGAAATATGATCATATGTTTTATCAATAATAGGTGGAAGAATTGATGAACCTGCTTCATCCGACTTATTCCCGGAAATAATAGTTTTTATTTCATTATTTATCCACTTAATAGTTTCTTCATCAGCAAAAGGTAGTTCTCCCCCTCTAAATTTAAATGTCAAGAGCTCTGGAAGTCTTTTTACAAGCCGGGCTAAATGAATTTTAATATCAGTAGCGGCTACAATATAATTACCCCCTTTTCTTTCAAGAGCATTTACAAGATACCTTTGTACATCCAGCCAATAACGGAATTCACTATTATCCTTTATAAATTCAGATTCGACTATCGGGATAAGCAAATCAAATTTATTTTCATTAAACCATTCTTTTATATTTCTTTGAATAATTTCATTTGGCGGTTCAATATTTGTTATTTTTTCCTCTGCTGCAGGAAGAGTCAAACTGCTCCATTGTATTTGTCTTGCTATTCCAAAGACAAAAAAAGATTCCGGAATTTTTTCTTTGGTTTGTCCATCCTGTACTATTTCAAGAAAGTTATTTAGTATCCTTCTCAACTGTATACTTGCTTCATCTTCCGATAATTGTTTTGATACACCGGGTTCGGATGGTTCTTTAGGAGTATCAACTTTTGATTTTGGTTCATAAGGGATAGGTTTTGGGGGAATTGTTTTTTTCACCTGCTGAACAGGCGGATTCAAAACTTTCTCAGCAGCCTCTGCAAGAGAATTTATCACTTCGGTAAATATATTTAAGGAAGGAATATTATCCGGCAGTAATCTTTCATTTTCCTTAATTATATCATTTAAGAAATTCTTTGCAGCAATAGCATCTTCAGCATTTTGTTTTGTAATTTCCTCTCTTTCAAGAAGTTTTGTAACTCTTGAAGTATTAAAGAATTGAATTGCTTTACTTTTATGTAATGGATTTGAGGGAAATAAATTATTTTCAAACTTTTTTAGAAGATGATATATTAATTCTAAACCTTCTTTCAGACCTTTAATATATTCTGTTCTATACAAAGCAAAACAGAGCCAAACTGCAACTCTTAGATCTTTACTCTTCTTTTTTAATATGAGATCGGACAATTCTATCCAGTTTTTATAGTCGGGAGAGTTTTTAGCAAATTCCCCATTTAATTTGAAATATTCCTCTTCATTTGCTGCATCTATACCATACGGAGCATCATTGGAAATTGGTTCTAATAGTTCCGAAACAAACTCGGATATTGGCAACTCTATTACATCAGACATATTTTTAAATAATTATTATTGAATAAAATTCAATAAGGGTGAAAAATTTTATTAAATCAATTAAATCGAATGTAAAAAATCATAAAGTGATAGATTTTTATTTTCCATAAGAATTTTAAAATCAGCATGAAGATAATTTAACATTTCACTATCATGGCTATTTTTAATATCAATTGAATTACTGCTTTTATAATCAGAATTAATTAATTCCAAAAAAAATTCCGGAGAAAGCCTTCCGAATATTATAAATAGCGAATTAAAATTTTCAGGGTTAGGATGCGGCCAAAAAAGTGCTGTAATTTTAGGAATTAAGGAATCCTTTAATTCTTTACAATTTTGTAATATTATATTAAAAAATAAGTTAATCCAAAAAGCTGCATCAAAATATATATTTTCCTTAGATAAAGGGAATTTGACTGCAAAAGAAGTTGTAGAATTTAAATTCTGATTCCCGACATTTTGATATGAAGAAAATAAAAATAAATTATTAATTATTGTGAACTTCTGTTTCACATCTATTTTATCCAATATCCTTTCCCAGAAATCCTGAAGTTTTGTGTTATTTAAGTATTCTTCATATTCATGAGTACAAATATTGTAATCGTCCAGGTTCCATTCTAAATTCGCAACCAAATTATTTAATTCCTCTGCACTGATGCATTTAGCAGCAAAATTATATATCATTAAAATTTTCTCGGATAGTGAATTTAAAAATATTGGTGCAGAAAACAATTTTTCATCTGCAATATGAGATTTATCTATTTTCAACATTGTTAAGAAAGGATAGTATCTATTCGTTTTATCTTTACTCGGAAATAAGCTTCCTGCTAAATAATTTTTCGTTTCTTGATTATTAAATAAGAAATTATAGTAAGGAGAATTTTTATAAATAACTTCCCATTCATTTTTAAATTTTAATTTTGAATTTAATATCCCTTCCTGAATCCATTTATCAAATGCTAAAAGTGCATCTCCTGCAGCATTAAATTTCATAAAATCGGGAAAGTTAGGCAACTTTCCAAAAAAACCAGGTTTAATTTTTTCAAGGTCACTCACTAAATCAATAAATTTTATTTGGAAGATTAAATGAACTAAAAAAATTTGAAGCAAAAGGATTTTTTGAGCTACCTATATCAACTAAATAAGGTACAATTATATTATATTCGCTTTGCTTTATAAATAACCAATTAAAAATATATTGCGAACTGCTGCCTTTCAAAATTGTTGCATCATTAAACAATTTAAATAATGCCCAATCTCCATCATAAGCCTTTGTAACCGATGAACCTAAACCATATATAGAAACATACAATCTTGTTCCGGGTGTTCCTTTAGTACCAGGCCATGTATAATCAGTCCAAAAGGGAGCACCCATTTTGTAATAATTTTCTACTCCATCTAAATTTAAATAGACCTGTTCAACTATGGGTTTATCACCTAAAACAAGTTTGGATTCAGGAAGCATAGGTTTCATTTTGAAAGAAATGCTCATTTCCCCATTATTGAAAAGTGCTTTTGATATTTGATCGGCCTTTTTTAGGGAAGAAATAAATTCATTCGAGAAACTTATCCCTTGATTTTCCCACTTATTAACACTCCATATTTCTTTATTTATGAAAGGACTTAATTCTGAATTGAAAAATGACCATATAATCCCATCACCGGGTTTAAAGAAATCCTTAAAATCCTGCATAGGAGCATCACCCGTACCATTTTTGAAAGGGAAAAAATGTTCTAAAGTGCTATTATATATATCAGAAACTTTAGCATTCCATTCCAAATTTAAATACTTGCCAGCATCTCCAAGAATGGCTTGCCATGCAAATCTAATAGGAGTTATAAATAAATTTTCAAAAGCCGGAGCATTATATATTACACCTCTAATAGTTTGTACGGCAGTTGGAAGTTCAACGGCACTATGATTTAATACTTTAACTGCATAATCTTTAATTAAGTCCTGTCCCCCCTTTATTGATTCAAGTACACTACTTATTGCAGCATATTGTGCTATAACAGCATTTATATCGCTATTAGGATTACTGTCCTTTGAACCGTTTATAAAATTCCTATATTTATTTACTTCAGAAAGAGTACCACTATTTAAGCTGACAGGAGATATAGAATTAAGCTGTTTTTGACGTGCAGAATCCAGAGATTGAATCTCTGATACAACCTGCAGTTGATCTGAATAATATTTTAATATTAAAATTAATGGAGAATTAACCGGATCGCTTAACAATTTTAAATTATTGGAAGCCATAGGAACAGTTTCAAAATTGCTGTACTTTATACTTTGAAGAAATTGAAGCCATGTGTTCTCAAAATCGGTAACATATAAATTCAATAAATCTTTCCTCATATTTTCACTATTAAATCTACTGTAACCAGCAGTGCTGATATTTGTTTTTCCTAGAACCCAATCGTCTTTTCCAGGATTTTGGCTTTCCGCATCAATAGTATTTTTGATATAAGTTTTCCAGCCATCCTGTGTAAATATCATTGGAACTTTCAAGCCTGCATTCATCATAAATGAAAACCTACCCCCTATAGCTTGATCTAGAGAAATATCATTAGGAAATTGCTGTATACTATTTTGTTTCATACGGGTATAAATAGTCTCAGCATCCGGTTTGTACTGTATTCTGTTTCTAACAAGATTTATCAAAAGGTTATCATTATTTAATAGATAAATATTATTATCATTTAATTGATTAACAATAAAAAAAGAATAATTGTTAAAGTAATGGAGAAGAGAATCTTTTTCTTTTGATGAAACCGGTGGATTAATATTTAAATATCGTGATTCCAGTATACCTGAAAATTCATTGCGTAAAAACCTAAATTGAGTAGTATCTAATCTTTTTCGTTGATCACCTAGAAGTAAATACGTTTTTAGATAATTATAAACATCACCTCCCGAATATTCCTGACCATTAGCATAGTTATTTAAATTTTTAATAATATCATTATAAATATTTTGGACAAAAAAATCCTTAGTTTTATTTACATATAATTGTTTTAATGGAATATAAGTTTCATTACTTCTATCCAATCCGAAATGTATAAAGGATTCATCGGCATCACCATTTTTAATTTTAATAATTAATGAACGAAGGCTATCTGATTTTCTAAAAGTATTTAATAAATCCCCATTCCAGTTAATTGAATTAAATAAATTTGCAGTGCCAGCAATATTATTAAGAGTAGATCTGCTCCCTTGATATCCCAAGAAAGTCAATAATGAAAATAGGACAAAGATTAAAGCAGCAAGGGAAATAGAAGTCATTCTTAAGAGTCTGTCTTTTTTAACAAAGGTTGCTGTTTGTCCAACAGAAAAATCATGATCTCCAATTACAACTTCATTCAAAAAATCTTTAATAAAGTAATTTTTAGTTTCATAAACCGGTGAAGATTCGGTATCTGTATATTCAGGTAAATTAAATTGTTTGGCAATTTCTCTAATTGCTATATCAAGGGGTATTCCTTCCTGAGTTCCGCTCGTAAAATAAAATCCTCTAAAAATAGGATTATCCTGATAAGGGTTAGGCTGGAAAATTTCACTTATTAGATAATCTAATTTTGATTGCAAAGATTTGAATTGATAAGGAAATAAAAAGACTTTTCTTCTTTGTTCTCTTTTAAAGGACCGCTTAACCTTGATGCTCTTATTTCGAATAATTTATCAGACAACCGTTTAAATTCTTCATCGAAAAGATCTTTTGGGGCGGCAGACCATTGCTGAGGTATTAAAGTAGCACCCCAGATTTGCGAGCGTTCAGTTTCACTAAAATCCCCGAAATATTCTATAAATCCCTGAATCAAATCACATTTTGTAAAGACAATATAAACAGGAAAGTTAATTTCAAGATTTTCAATTAATTCATCCATTTTCTGACGAACGTTTCTTGCATGTTCAAATAATTTATTTTTATCCGAATTAACTATTTCATCAATGTTAATAGCAACAATAACTCCATTAATAGGTTTCCGTTTTCGGTTCTTCTTTAAAGTATTTAAGAATGCAACCCATTCAGGTTTATCTTCAGTCTGAGTAATATATCTACCTGCAGTATCTAGAAAAATAGCTTTAGTTGAAAAGAACCAATCACAATTTCTTGTACCACCTACTCCTCTAAAGCTATCTTTGCCAAAAGGAAAATCGAGTCCGGAATTTTGAATAGCAGTTGTTTTTCCGGCAGCAGAAGGACCTATAAACATATACCAAGGAAGAGCATACAGAGCAGCTTTTCCAGATTTTCCCTTTCCCAGTTTAGAATTTTTCAAAGAATTAATAGCTGCTTCAAGCTGTTTCTTAAACTGCTCAATTTCAGCTCGCTTTTCAGGACTTAAAAACTGCATCTGGTCATCAGCTTGAGAACTTATCTGCTGTTCTATCTTTGCAGCCTTTTGGACCTCTTTCATACGCAGGTACAGCATGACTATTACAATAACAAGGAGAATGAAAACGGCAATAGCGTAAAGGTAGAGTTTCGGTAAATGTAAAAAAGAACCCAGAACAAACGTTATTATCACTAGAACAGATAAAATTAGTATAGCAATAAAAATAGGACTTTTTAACGTTTTAAAGATTTTATTCATCTTAATAATGGAGCTAAATTATATAATGCTTTTTATTGTTTTCACAATTTCCGATGCTTTATCGGAAACTGAAATTGATGCAAAGACATAGAAAATAATAACAATTACTACAGCGATTATAGGATATATCCAGAAAGGGAACTTACTTTTAATTACCTGAACTAAATAATCACGGGTTTTACCATTTGGTGAAAGCCCCTCGAATGTTCCAACTGTATTCGGGTGCAGTTCTATATTTAATTCATCAATAATTCTGCGTAGGTTTTCAGGAGATTGAAGATGAAATTTACCTTTGAAGCCAAGGGTTAGGCATAAAAAGAATATTTCCAGTACGTCCTTATTACTTGAAGTCTTTTGCCTTAATTTACTTAACCGGTCAAAAAATTCTTCACCAGCATTAAAAGAATTAAAGAGCTTTAATTGAAGCGGTTCAGATAACCATGAATCTTTTTGACTCCATGAAGAGCTAATAATGGTTTCATCTAGAAAGGCTACCAAGGCAAATTTTGATAAAGTAATTTTTTCATTATCAATTCCTATAAATCTTGCTTCACGTTCAAATCTTTCCAGCATTTCGGAGATGCTAGTTCTCAAAGCAATTGGATCACCATATTCATTAGTAGCTCTTAACTGAAGAATAAGAATTATACATTCAGAAGAAAGATCGGTTAGAGTTTTACTTTTTTCAATGAGTTGATTAGCTGCCAATTTTTTACCTTTTGAAATTTGGGTTTTTGATATTATCTTGAAAGTGAATTAAGAGAAGGAGCAAGGAAAGGAATAAGTGATTTGAAGAATTGTAATTAATCACCGGGCATTAAAAGGACTAATTCCATTTCCAGGGATTTGAATTCGGAAGCAATAAAGAAAGCAATATTATTCTTCTTTACAATTTTATCCCAGAATCTTCCTTCTTTGTTAATCTTAAAATAATGTGCTTTTTCTTTTACCTGCACACCAACCGGCGGCCGGGCAATATATTCAATTGATACACCTTGAATACCTGCCTGTTGTACAGCAAATATTTCTTCATATGCTGATATTCTTATATTCTTTGGTAACTCGGTAATAATTTTTTTCTCAGGTATTTCTGTTATGATAGATATAAAAAACTGCGCTGGAATTTGAGCCGGTGATAATTGTCCAATAAATAAAGTATCAGCCTGCTTTCTTAATGGAATTATTAAGTCTCTTCTTTCTACAGTTTTTTGAACTTTTAATACTGAGTTTATTTCGTCAACTACGGTTCTAAAAATTTCTGTTAGATGTTTATGTTCATAAGCAGGAAATTCTCCTGTTTTAATTCCTAAATTGGAATATGTTGAAAGTTGACCCGCAAGATTTAAAAATAAAATATAAAGATTTTCAGGACGATATTCTTTGATGAATAATAATAATTAAGCAAAGGAATATAAGTATTAATAGTCTGAAGTATTAGAAGAATTTCAATTTGAGTAAGATTTAATTCAGGTTTATGTATGCTTGCAAGGTTACGCAATTCTTTACTTTTCGAAATCAACGCTCCGAGTATATCGCGGTATAATTCATTAAATGCTTCAGAAGCTAAAATAGAAACTGAAGGGACAATATAATTTTTATCCATTGTATATTTCCCATCGGCACTCCTGTTAATTTGTCCTATTTTTATGTAACTATAATCCTCTAGCGATTCATCTCCGAATTTAAATTGAAAATTCGGTTTAACGATTCCAATAGAGCGCATATTTGTTCCATTATTGTAATCGAGCATTTCCATATTTTGAAGAATATACCTAGTGTTATTTGAATTTATAGAGTCATTTATCTGACAGTTATTCCCAGAGATATTCTCAATAGGAATTGCTAAATATACATCAAGTTTTTCAGCAGTTGCAGAGAATGATTCATCAAAAAATTTGCTTTTGGGTAACGGATTATTTGAAGGCATATTGAATAAGAGTCCATCGGATAATACACCTATACATTTTACCAGGTTAAAAGACCTGCCTGAAAGTGCGGCTATATCTATTTGAATTTCTGATAATCCCCAATAATTAGAATTTAAAAGGTTTATTCTTGAATTTATGTAATATTGGTTATATCTATCGCTCTGCTGAAAATGATGGGGGATTTAATTTCATCCCCTCGAACCAGACAATCTTCTGTAATTTCATTAAAGATTTATTCTATGATTTTATTTTTGCTTAAAGGAAAATTTAGTAAGTAGTACTAATCGAGCTTTTCAATTGTTAAATAATTTTTGTGAATTTATATTTTAACAGCATCTATATCGGAATTCACTGGGATTATCTGGAGCCAGCCGTCCTGAGCAGGTGAGTGGAAATCTCCAACTACACCAATATATTTTGCTCCCTGTTTTAAAGCATAGTCTTTTAATTGAAAAGTTTGACCTGGGACTAATGTAATCTCAAATTTAGAATCGGGAATAATATCATCCGCTAAAGTTGCATCGGGATTTCTTAAAATTGATTCAAAACTTGCATGACTAAATTTATCTGAATTTTTTAATTGATAGATTCTAACAACAATAGCATTATTGCCATTACAATCATTATCACAATCTAAATTAACTTTAACTGTTTGAATCCCTCCGCCGCATCCCAATAAAGCGAAAGACAAACAGTATATAAAGATTATTAGAAATATTTTCATAAAATTAAATTACAAATTATAAAATTGAAAAGTTACAACATTGAAAAAAATCTTGGAATTCATCACTTTCATCTTACATTTTCCATCTGGGATCACTAAAGCTTCGCCAAACAGGATTTTTATGTCACATCCTCTTCTGATATCCCTTCATAAAAGAAGGTCTGAAGAATTTTTTTTCGATATAATATAGATCATAAAATATATTTAAAATAATGTTTTTTAATTGAATCTAGTATTTTTGCTTTTTTAGAAAAAGAGAAAGTTTTATTAAACTCTTTTTTCTTCTGTAATTCTTTTTCAATATAATTAGGATTTAAACTTTGGAGAAGCATTTTACTACCTTCCGTTATGGAAAGGTTATAACCTTCAAGCAAACCTATTTGATGACCTAACAATTTTTGTGCTTCATCTTTTAATAATCCCAACCTTTTCTCCTCTTCATCGGATGAAATACTCGGATTAAAAAGAAACTTTAATCTCTAATGAACCGGTTGGAAGTATATAATATTTTGTTACACCAAAAAACTCCTGACGAAACTGTAAAAAGCCTTCTATAAAATTTGTAAAAATATCAAGCAAAATATCAATTGTATTTGAGAAATGTATATTAAATGAGTATTCCTGAGAGTACGGTTTAACATTATAATTTTTATTTTGACTTGAAATTATTCCCGACTCTTTAACTTCGGCAAATTTTCCATCGGGAATTTTCAAAATGCTTTTATCTTCTCTATTATTGATTTTATAGATTTCATTATCTAAAAAATTTTCCGAAAAACACCCAGCTATAATTTTAGTTGATTCACTTTTTTCCAAACCTATTAAATTTTGCAGTACTGAAAGTCGAAGCATTTTTCCTTTAGTTTGTGATTCTTCTAAAACAAATTTTGAAGATATTATTCGAAGATTTTCAGTAATAGCTGCAATTTCTTCAGTAAAAGGACTTGTGAAATCATGGTTTTTTTGATCATCGCCAGTATTTAATCCAATTTCATTTATAAGTTCCACTGTCATCTCATAATCACCAATTCTTATCTTGTCATTAGATTTAAGTGAATTCTCTTGATTGGGTAAAATCTTATCCCCATTTAAATAAGTAAAATTAGCTGATTCAAGAAATCAATCAGCTGCAAGATACCTCCAGGTACCTCTGATGTTCGCGTGTTTTCTTGAAATAATTTTTCAAAGGGTTTTCCAGCGTTACCTGGTTATTATTATCCATCCCTAAAAATACGGGGAAGCTTTTAAATTCAAATTGTTCTAAAAAAGAAAGGCTGGATTGTTTGGCAATGACTAATTTTATGATCATTGGAAAAATGATACTTCTTTCTAAATTTAAGGAAGCCTATACATGGCTTCGCCTCGATGAGTCACATTTCGAATTTTGAAATGGAATATATCCCCCTGCTGCATAATAGCAGCAAAATCTTTTAAATAATTAAAGAGAACATTTCACAATTGAACTCAATAATTCACCATAGAGTTCAAAATGAATTTTTTAATAAACATATATTTTCAAAAAGTTTCATTATTTAAGCTCAGAAAATGAATTTTCGGAAATTCAAGAATTCTCGGGTAAAAAATCTTAAATTAACAAAGCTTAAAGAAATCAGATTTTAAATTCGGGATATCGAACTCCATTCTCAATAACTCACAAGATACATTATTACATTAAATAAACTTTATTTTTTCTTTGCTAAAATCTTCAATTAGTAATAACTATTCTACCAGATTTGTAACAATTTCATTAAACAATGTAACATTATGAAAAAGTTCAGTAATCATGACGACTTATTGTTTGATTGTCTTTTACTCTTTTCATCGTAGGAATCGGATTCTCTTCAGAACTAAATCAATAATCGTCAGCAATTATTATAAAATAAGAAAGAAATTAAGAACTTATATTCTCGAACAGAGTTATTTGAAAAAAGTTCAAGGAAAGAAATTTAAATGAACACATATAATCAAATAAAAATTTAGAAAAACAGTTTAATATTGTCAAGTGAATTTCCTTAAATCTTAAAAAATAATTTTATTTAAGGAATGAAACCAGCTTTCTTCGACTGATAAAAATCACCTGTTTTTATAATATATATATTCGCGGCAGGCTAAATTAGCAGCATTAAAAGTAAAGATCATAATTTCCAAAGAGGGGTAGAGTAGAGAATGATATAAATGACTTAGATTTCACTATAGCTCTGTTACCACATTTCTGTTTCGTGCCTAAATAGGTGCATATCATCTCATTGCTATCATTCCCCCTCATCAAACCGTACATGAAGTTTTCCTTCATACGGCTTTCCTATATAATTCGCATAAAGCATTCACAGGTTTATTAGTCATACGCATACGTCGTTACATTTATTAAGCCATAATGCTTAACAAGTTTTCCATAAGCGTCCCAGCTATAACGCTTACAACCTCGTTGACTTTTCCTTTCGAAATACTTCTTAAGTCTATATCCCAGAAAATGTTGCAGCTTAAATGTAGTCCTTTTGATATGACTGGTCTCCGGTACTTTATAGTAGTTCAACCAGCCTCTTATTCTTACATTTAATCCATGTACTACTTCGGGAATTGGAAGATGTCTTCTTCCCCGAAGATATTCTCTTATCTGCTCTCTAAGTTTCTTCTCTGCCTTCTTACTCGGTATTACATTCCAGTATTTCTGTCCCTGATTGTACAAGCTTCTGTCATACCGAAATTCTTGCCTGCTTTAAGCGGGTTTTCTCTTTACTTAGTTCTAATTCCATTCGCCTGAATATATCTTCTATCCTTGCTATCACTTTCCCGTTTATTTTTCTTCCCATCAGCACAAAGTCATCCGCATATCTAACTATGTATATTCCAAGCTTTCTAAACTCTCCTTGCATCTTATTGACTATTCTATCAACTAAGTGAAGGTGAAGAATCTCAATTTTTAATCGAATTTTGAGATTCTTCCCAAAGGGACAGGTCGCTAGAGATGCTAGTGACATCTTTATAGTACAAGTAATGGAGCGGGAGATTCTTCCCCGCAAAGCGACCCAAAGCGGGACAGGCACTCCACTTCGTTCCGTTCAGAATGACAAAACAGAGTATGTCACTAATTTAATTATTAAAGGCAAAGCCTTTTTAAAGGTCTCAGAATAATAACATTACTTTTTGGTTAGCCCCCGAGTGATAGAATGCAAAGTAATATTA
>CAWCVZ010000040.1:0-12105 GCA_963798865.1 uncultured Ignavibacteria bacterium
AGGCTATTAAATGAGGACAAGTGATTTTATGCAGAAAATAATAATTATAAGCCTGCTAGCTTTAATAGCTGCAGGTAAATCTTATCCGCAAAACGGGCGATTGGATGAAACATTCGGAAATAAGGGGATAGTAACTACTGCAGCAGGTGAGTTCAGAAGCAACAGCGAAGCATTATCTGTTAAAATTCAAAATGATGGAAAAACTGCTGCAGGAGGTTTTTATTATAATGGAAATGACTATGATTTTGCAGTTGCACGATATAATCCGGATGGTTCTTTGGACAATTCATTCGGAACGAACGGCATTGCAATTACTCCAATCAGCAGCGGCGATGATGAAATCAATTCAATAATAATTCAAACAGATCCGGCGAATGGTAATATTGAAAAGATAATAGCGGCAGGATTTACGCAGAATATAAACGATACCGGCTTTGTTTTAGTCCGTTATAATCCCAACGGCTCATTAGACAGCACTTTCGGTGGAGATAGAAACGGCATTGTAATTTCGGGAAATGATTATCCCGATTATGCGACATCCGTTGTGCTGCAAAAGGACGGGAAAATTGTTTTAGCAGGATATAAATATAACGGTCATGATTATGATTTTATGATTGCAAGATTCAGTGCGGACGGAATACCCGACAATAGTTTTGGTCAATTTAACGGATTAGTAACTACTGAAATATCGGGAAAAGGGACAAATGACCGTGCTTATGCAGCTGCTATTCAAGAAGATGGAGATATACTTGCTGCCGGGTCCTCAGATGAAGAAAACTCTTTTGCATTGGTACGTTATAAACCAAACGGTTCTCTTGATACTTCGTTCGCAAACAGAGGCATTGCGTTGACAATAGTTGGTGACGCAGGAGAGGATAAAAGTGATGTTGCATTCTCGATATCAATACAGGAGGATGAAAAAATAATTATTGGAGGACGTTCATATGACGATAATCTTAATAATATTACACTGCTTCGATATAAATCCGATGGGCGGTTGGATTCTACATTTAATAACAATGGTATAGTTATTACTAATCTGCAGAATAACAGTATACTTGGTACAATCCTTCTGGATAAACAGGACGGAGGGAATGAAAAAATTATTGCAGCCGGTTCATCTTTTAACGGTCTTGATCTGGATATTACACTGGTCCGGTATAAGGAAGACGGAAAACCGGATGATTCTTTCGGCAGCGGAGGTATTGTAATTATACCAAGAGCAAAATCGGATCAGACAGCATTTGCAGCAGATTATCAAACAGACCCGCTGACTGGAAAGATTAAAAAGATTATTACTGCGGGATATTATTATGACGGGAGCAACATAGATTTTGCATTGGCGTCTTTTACAGAAGACGGGGTTATTGACAAGAAATTTGGAACAAATGGAATTGTTAACACATCAATCGGAAATACGCACTCAGCTCTGAATGCAATTTCAGTTCAGCGGGGAGAAAACGGTGAAGAAAAGATTATTGCAGGGGGTTACTCGGGAACGGTTGGTAATTATGAAATGACTTTGGTTCGTTATAATTCGAACGGAGAGCTTGACAGCACATTCGGATTGAATGGTGACGGGATAGTAAAAACTTCAACACCTCCAAATGAGTGGATTAGGGGACTGATTATAAAGAACGATGGAAAAATAATTGCTGTCAGTCATACAACTTTAATCCAGTACAGCCGGGACGGAATTATAGATACACTCTTTGGATTAAAAGGGATTGTTAATTTACCGATAACCGCAACGGATGAAACAAATCATTCTGCTGCGATACAAAATGACGGAAAGATAATTATAGCGGGTGGTTTTTATAACGGAAGCGACTTTGACTATGCTGTTGTCCGTTATGATTCTTCCGGGAATTTAGACACTGATTTTGGCGGAAGAGGGGACGGCATTGCCGTAACACCAATAGGAACATCGACCGATTTTGCAAATTCAATGGCACTTCAGAATGATGGAAAAATAGTAGTAGCCGGCGATTATAGGTACAGTTCACAGAAAATTGATATAGCTCTTATACGATATAATTCAAACGGAATACTTGATAATTCATTTGGAACTAACGGCATTGTATTAACCAAAATAGGTTCAGCAAATGATTTTGCTTATTCAACGGCAATACAAGGTGACGGGAAAATTATTGCAGCAGGTGCTTCGGTAAGTACAGTTGATTATGATTTTGCGCTAGTACGTTATAATCCGAATGGCAGTATTGACTCTACTTTCGGGACGAATGGAATTGTGATGACACAAATTGGAGGTGCCGATGATATAGCAGCATCCGTAACCCTACAAACTTCCGGAGGTGCAGATAGAAAGATTATTGCAGCTGGTAAGAGCTTTGAGGGTAATTATGTTAAATTTACGGTTGTAAGATATAACCTTGACGGAAGTCCTGACAACTCATTTGGAACAAATGGTATTGCAACTATACAGATAGGAGTATCAAGCAGCTCTGCATCTTCTATTCTGGTTCAAAGAGATGGTAAAATAGTTGCGGGAGGAACTTCCAGTAATTTAAATGCAGATTATTCTGTATTTACATTACTTCGCTTTAATGAAGATACAGAAGTGGGAATAGATGAAAATAATTCCGGGGAAGGATTAAGTTCCTTTAAACTTGAGCAGAATTATCCGAACCCATTTAATCCAACAACTAAAATAAAGTACACCGTAGGGGACGCAAAATTTGCGTCCCAGACAAATATACAGTTAAAGGTGTATGATGTTCTTGGAAAGGAAATTGCGGTACTGGTAAATAAAGAACAGAAGCCGGGTAACTATGAAATTTCTTTCAACGCAGCCAGCCTTTCCAGCGGTGTGTATTTTTATCAATTGATTGCGGGAGGATTTCACATAGTGAAAAAAATGATTGTGATAAGATAAGACGCTGAAGATTATGCAGATTTACACTGATTATGCAGGTCAATATATCAGAGAACTTTTTTAATAGAAATTTTATATTAATTAAATATAAAACAGATTAAATCATGCAGGAAATAATAATAATCGGAGCCGGTTTATCGGGGACTTTACTTGTAATAAATCTTTTAAGGAGTAATTCTAATCAAGAATTTCAGATTTATTGGATTGACAGGAATAACAAATACGATCTTGGTGCGGCGTATTCGACAAATGAAGAACACCTATTAAACGTCCCTGTAGAAAAAATGGGAGCTTTTTCTAATGAACCGGAACATTTTCTGAATTGGTGCAGGACAAATAAAATTTCTGCGCAAGCTGGCGACTACCTTCCGAGGAAATTATATAGAGAATATATCCATACTATTTTAGCGAATGAGATAAGTAAAACAGGAGGAAAGAAAAAGCTTAAGCGAATAATAGGTGAGGCTGCAGATATTAATATAAATAAAAATAAGGCATATGTAACTGTTAATGAATCGAAAGAACTGTCAGGAGATAAAGTTGTTCTGGCATTAGGGAATTTGCCTCCTAAAAATCCGGATACAATAAATAAATTATATTTAAGGGACATAAGGTATAAACCGGATCCGTGGAAGCCTGATATTTTTAAGAATCTCAAGCCGGATGATGCAATAATTTTTATAGGTTCCGGGCAGACAATGATTGATTTAGCAGCCGCATTATATAGAAAGAATCACAAAGGTAAACTGAGTTCAATTTCCCGGCACGGAATCCTACCAATGTCTCAGAAGATTATTAAACCTTATGTATCCTTTTATGATGAATTAAAAAACCTTACCGGCATTTTACCAGTTTTTCAAATTATTAGAAAACATATTAAGTTTGCTGCAAAAAAAGGGATAGATCCGAGAGCGGTTATAGATTCTTTAAGACCTTACACAAGAGATATATGGCAGAAGCTGGCACATGAAGAGAAAATGAAATTTCAGAGACATATTTACAGATATTGGGAGATAATCAGAAGTCGCATTCCATTGGTAAATGAAAAAATAATAAATGAGATGCAATTATCCGGACAATTGAGAATAGCTGCAGGGAGAATAACCGATATAATAACATCGGATGATTTCCTTCAACTTAAATATTTTGACCGTAATTCTAAAATTGAAAAAACAGAACCGGCTAATTTTATAATCAACTGTATGGGACCAAATCCGGATTATGAGCAGACAGATCACAGATTAATTAAAAGCTTAATTAAGAAAGGAATGATTAGCTGCGATCAGCTTCATCTGGGAATTAATGCTTTACCTGACGGAAATGTATTAAAGGGTGATGGAACACCATCGAACATTTTATATACAATCGGTCCGCCCTTAAGGGGGATATTGTGGGAGTCTATTGCAGTACCGGAAATCAGGTTAGATGCGGAGAAGCTTGCCAGTCATTTGTCATTGGTCAATAGTAATTAGTCATTTGTCATTCCTATCAAGTTGTCAATGGTTATTCAATAGTTAGATAGTTAGTCAAAAATCCTCTTGCAGGTTGTTAATATTAGAATTATTTTGCGTGTGAATAAAAAGTTTATGGGGAAATTTAAGGGGTTATATGGTACAAAGTTACAGTTTTTCATTCTCAAGATTACATTCAAATATTTTATACCGTCTTTGTTTAAAAACTATTCAAATCAACGGCTTATGATTTGAGCGGGAGGAATTATGAAAATAAATATGAGGTTTTATGGGTTCTTTATTTTATTACTTTTCTCAAGCTATGCAGTCTTTGCTCAATGGGAATTGAGATATCCGGATATTCCTTCCGATCAAATAAATGATATTGAATTTATAAATGAGACTACAGGATTTGCAGTTAACAGCGGCGGAAGTATTTTAATGACTACAGATGCAGGGGAAACGTGGAAGATAAAGGCACACTATCAAAGGAATACCTTTTCTGAAATTAAATTTATTAACGACAAAACAGGTTTTGCGATTTCTCCTTATTCATATCCCGGGGATGATATAAGCTTTGTTTATACAACCGACGGCGGATTACATTGGAATGAAGGGAATTCATATACGGGAGATGCTCTGGCATTTATTCCATTATCCGAATCTTCAATATTAAAATCTTCATTAAATGAAGGTACAATTAGTAAACTGGATAATTTCTACGGCAATTGGGAAGAAGTTTACCGCATTCCTTATTTTGTTGATACCGATGTTTCTGTACCATATGGTGATATACTGCAGTTTCATCAATTATCAAGCGGAAGGATACTGGCTCTGGGATCATGCTGGAGAGCAAAAAACAGCAATGTTATTTCGGATTCATTATCATTCATTCTTAAGAGTGATGATCTTGGAAGTTCGTGGGATACATTATGGTGCGGTTTACCTTATACATGTCAAACCTTTTCTTTTTTTAATGATTCAATAGGGTGGCTGGGAGCTGAAGGGGATAGGATTTATAAAACAACTAATGGCGGCGCCGGCTGGATTCTTCAGTATTCCGATACCGTACAGAATTATGGGATTAAATCTATCTCATCGCCGGATAGTTTGAATGTATTTGCTGTTGACGGAAACGGAAGGGTGATATATTCAATAAATGGCGGTGAAGAATGGAAATTTATTCAAGTAGGTCAGGCTCAGGATTATCCTTTTAAGATAAAGTTTTTGAATTCGAACAAAGGATTTCTTGCAGGTTATGATTCTTCAAGTTATAATTTTTGGGTTACCAAAGACGGGGGTAAAATATGGGAAAGAGTCAGCAAATCTCTTAGAGGTAATTTTAGAAAGATAGATTTTGCGAATGAAAATATAGGTATGGGTGTAGGGGATAATTTTATTTACAAGACAGTGGACGGGGGTAAAACCTGGAAGGTTTCTTTTGACAGGGCATCTGAAAATTTTTACGGATTGGATATGCTGGATACGTTGAATGTATGGGCAACAGGGTATAATACTCTTTACAGGTCAACAGATGGTGGATCTTCATGGTCGATAGTAAAAGTAAATGATAAAATAGAACTTATGAGAGGAGTTCAATTCCTTAATTCAGAAGTGGGGATCATTTATGAAGTATGGGAAGGAGGCTCCACGTTCAATTATGTTACAATCGACGGGGGGAATTCCTGGAATAAATATTCAATCAATAACCTTCAGTCCGTATCATCGTATAATAAAATCAAGTTTACTGATCCGGGACATTTATGGTTTAACAACCAGAGCGGAGTCTGGCTATCGAAAGATACGGCTAAGACCTGGAAGCTGTTTGAACTGGATGGTGCATTTTATGCTTTTGATTTTTTAGATTCATCATATGGATGGGCAGCTTTGTGGGGAGGACAGCATCGCCAGATGGCTTATACAACAGACGGGGGAGCAACGTGGATGGAGGTTGATAAACCATATCCTTTTCAGTCTGAGGATGTTTTTATATATGAAGGGAGCGGGATATACACCTATGTGACAGGATATGAAGGGAGTTTAATCCGTTTTCAGAGGTGGGATAATTTTGTTAGTGAAATTCCAACTTTCACTCAAAATCCATTATTCAGCTTTGCTTCTTTTAGAAATGGTAATACATTGGATATCTGGGCAGCCGGAAATGGAATGACGTTACTCCACTATACTGACTATGTTACCGGTGTTAATGAACCGGAGACTAAACATGAAATAACCTATGAGCTTTCACAGAATTATCCCAACCCGTTTAATCCTGTAACAACTATAAATTATTCTATACCAAAAGCAGGCTTTGTTACGCTAAAAGTTTATGACATTCTGGGAAAAGAGGCTGCTGTATTAGTGAATGCGGAAAAAGCTGCAGGCAGTTACAGGGTTGAATTTAATGGTAGGGAGCTTTCAAGCGGGGTTTACTTCTATAGGCTTAGTGCAGGAAGTTTTACTTCTACAAAGAAATTTATTTTACTGAAGTGAAAATTAAGGTAAAAACTGAAATAATGGAAATATAATTTGAAGTGTCTAATATGGGGAATTTATATGTGTTAATACGGTTATAAAAACGGTTTCAAAACGGTTTCAAAACGGTTTCAAAACGGTTTCAGATAGGAAGTATAGTGGAAGAACCCCCCTTTTTGTCCCCCTTCGGTAAAGGGGGGGTGATTCAACGGATTTTCTGTCGCCATTTCTTTCTTGCAGCCTAAGCAGAGGAAGCATCATTATAAAAGTGATAATTATTTCAGCAGGAGCATTTTCTTTGCTGTGACTATGTTTTCTGTTTTAAGCTGATAGAAATAAACACCGCTGGTTAGATTTTGTGCGTTAAAATTAGTCGAATAATTACCTGCAGATTTCCTTTCATTTACTAAGGTGGCTATTTCTTTGCCAAGTATGTCATACACTTTAAGAGTAACAAAAGATTCCTTAGGTATTGAGTATCTGATTGTTGTAACCGGATTAAAGGGGTTAGGATAATTCTGTTCAAGGCTGAAATGTTCAGGCATGTCAATCAAAGGATTTCTTACAGAAGTAATCCCGGATAAAGACCGGTTCCAGGTGCTGCCGCAATAAAAACCTCCCCAAAGTGTCGAATCCTTGATGTATAAAGTTCTTGTCTTAACGTTTGTTAAGCCAGAATTGATAGAAGACCAATTTTGTCCATTATTAGTGGAGATGAATATACCATCATTTGCTGTACCCGCAAAAATATTATAGTCTTTAGCCAGTAATGCAACTATATTGAGATCGGATAACCCGAAGTTCACAGGTGACCATGTCCTTCCGGTATCAGCTGATAGAAAGACACCATCGCTGCGGGTTCCGGCAAAAACATTCGAACCCTGAGTCACTAAAGTTTGAACATGCTTATGAGTTAAAGCGTTATCATTAAATATCCAGTTTTCCCAGTTATCCAGGGATAAAAATACACCAAAGTCAGTTGCAGCTAACATAGTCGAGTCTACCGAAGCAAATTGATAAACTTGATTTAGATATTGGTTCATTTCAATCCAGCTAACTCCATTATTCTTTGAAATAAAAATACCGCCGCCCGTGCCGGCATATAAATCAGAATCAATAACTGTTAAAGAATTAACAGTTATAAAATTACGGAAAGATTCTTTAATGGAGCTGTTATTCATTTTAGTTATAATCGGATAAATTAGTCCAGAATCGATTGCATTCCAGGTAAGACCTTTGTCTACTGAAATAAAGGCTCCATCATATTCTGTCCCTGCAAAAAGGAACGAATCCTTAGCTGCAAGAGTTAAGACATTATCATTTTCCAATCCACGGCTTGAAATATTCCAGTTGATGCCTTTATCTGTTGATTGAAAAATTCCTGAACTTGTACCAAGATAGATAGTAGAATCTACGATCAATATTGAGTTAGTTGTAATAGAAGTAATGCCGTCATTTGCCGGATTCCAATTAATACCGTTATTATCGGATAAAAATATACCGCGGGTGCCGGTTCCAGCCAGTAATTTTGAATTTATAATTGCGAGTGAGGAAATGTTTGAATCCATAATGCCGTTATTTACAGGGTACCATGCAGCTCCTTTATCTTTTGACATAAAGATGCCATTATTAGAAGTTCCGGCAAACAAGGTTGAATCATTCCAGGTAAGACTGGTTACATATTCATTCTCGATGCCAGAGTTTGCATTTTGCCATGTAATACCAGAGTCAGTCGAAAGAACTACACCTTGAGAAGTCCCTGCGTAGATGTTAGAATCAGCGGCTAAGTAGGATATAACTACTTCATGTGGAGGTAAAGAAGTGATAAGTTCCCAGTTGGTGCCATTATCTTTAGATAGATAAGACTTGCTTCCTTCAATCCAGCAAATAATGAAGGCGTTTTGTACAAAGATAGAACGGACAACGGGATAAGTAGAGCTGGAAAACAAACCTTTATTAAGGGAGAGCCAATTCATCCCCCGGTCAGTACTGCGAAAAAGTCCAATATTTGTCCCGGCAAATATTGCCGAATCATTAGCAGCGAGTACATAGAGAGTGTTGCTAGATAATTCCGAACCAGTCAAGTTCCAGCTTTCACCGTTATTTATGCTAAAGAAAATATGGCCGTCATATGTGCCTGCATAAATAGTTGAGCTATGCACAACCAGGGAAGAAATATTGAGTGAAGAAAGACCTGAATTCATGGCTTTCCAACTTGAGCCATAATCCGTGGAACGGAATATACCTCCGGGAGTCCCGGCAAAAATATCCGAGCCGGAGACTGCTGTGCAGACAACAGCACCGCCATAGGGACCGTTTGTCTGGAGCCATTGTGCAAATAAATTTGGAGGAAGTAATAAAATGAAAAGAAGTATCGAAAAGAATTTAACTTTTATTTTCATAAAGCCCCTGCTTTCTACCAGATAAACCGGTAAATTATTACTTTCCAGGTTAATATTAAATTATATGTGAATCATATTTTATGCCGGGATTTAGACATTATTGATATGTTATATTCTCAATACATTTCGATTGATGAAATGGAATCAAATGTATCCCCGTTATTTCTTAAGGAAATTTACCTTTAATTCAAGTTAACTCTATTTTTTGTCATACGCAAGGATATTTTAGACGAGGCGGGAAGCTTTTTTCATCCTTTGCAGAAGACGAATTTTTTTTATTGTCTTATGCAATGCGGTTGACATTCATTTTTGAAACCTTGATATTTGTGCAGTGTTTATGAGTTGACTGAGTGATAACAATGGTGATGATATGTTAGGATAAGTGGGGGAATAGGATAAAAAGAAAAGTGATTTTAAGGAATTTTTTTAGCTTTTTACTACTGGAGAGGTGGGTGAGTGGCTGAAACCAACGGTTTGCTAAACCGTCGTATGGGTAAAACTGTACCCCGGGTTCGAATCCCGGCCTCTCCGCAAATTATATGACTCATAAACAGCGTTTTTAAGCTGATATCGAACTTTTGTTCTCTCAGATAGTCCTAAATATACCCAGATTTTTCCTAACGATGCCAGTCTTTTGAGACCTCTTAAATATTTTACTGCCGATTTGTAATTTATAAATGTCTCTATAAAATATTTTGTGAGGATATTATTTTTAATAATGTAAGCTATAGTTTACAAAATTTTATATATTTGTAAAGTATATTTTACGTTATAATGGAGAAATAGTGTTATCAATTAAAATGAAAAAACAGCTTTCAGAGCTTGGCGAGAATATTAAACTTGCAAGATTAAGAAGAAAATTGAGTACAGAACAAGTGGCTAAAAGAGCAGGTATCAGTAGGCCTACTTTATATGCAATTGAGAGAGGTAGACCTAATGTTAGTTTAGGTATGTATTTTCAGGTTCTTTCAGTGCTTGGATTGTCAGATGATCTTTTAAATGTTGCTAAGGACGATGAGCTCGGACGAAAATTACAGGATGCAAAGTTAATTGTAAAGGAAAGAGCACCAAAAAGATATTCTAAGGATTAGATATGGCAAAGATAAATAGAAGAAAAGGAATCCTTGTTTACGCTTCCTGGATAGGATTGAATGGACCTACTTTATTAGGAACTCTTTATCCGAATATAGTAAGGGGTAATGAAATATTCTCTTTTGAATATTCAAGGGATTGGCTGGAATCAAAGTTTGCACAAGTTATCAATCCGGATCTCCAACTTTTTTCTGGTCCACAATATTTAAATAGTAATAAGAATAATTTCGGAATTTTTTTGGATTCATCGCCTGATAGATGGGGAAGAGTCATAATGCAAAGGCGAGAAGCAATTATAGCTCGACAGGAAAATAGACAAGCAAAGACGTTAATGGGATCAGATTATTTATTAGGAGTATATGATCTGAATAGAGTCGGTGGATTAAGATTTAAAGAAGAAGCAGATGGACCATTCTTAAATCAAGATGAAAAACTTGCCGCACCTCCATGGACTTCTATTACCGAGTTACAAGAAGCAAGTATGAGGTTTGAGAATGATGAAGGTACAGATTCAGAACATCTAAAATGGGTGAATATGTTGATTGCTCCCGGATCATCGCTTGGTGGAGCAAGACCCAAAGCCAGTGTAACTGATTCTGCCGGTAATCTGTGGATAGCAAAATTTCCTAGCGTAAACGATACGAAAGATGTCGGTGGATGGGAAATGGCAACCTATAAACTTGCCAAGGAATGTGGATTAAACGTTGCTGAAGCAAAGATAGAAAGATTTTCAAACCGATATCATACATTTCTCGTTAAAAGATTTGACAGAGTAGCAAAGGAGCGAATACATTTTGCCTCTGCAATGACAATGCTTGGCTATAAAGATGGTACAGAAGGAGTTAGCTACCTAGAGTTAGCTGAGTTTCTAATAAATCATGGTGCGGATGTTAATAATGATCTGAAAGAACTATGGCGACGAATCGTGTTCAGTATTAGCGTTTCAAACACTGATGATCATTTAAGGAATCATGGATTTATACTAACTGAAAAAGGTTGGATACTTTCTCCTGCTTACGATATTAATCCAAATGAATCCGGTAGCGGTCTGAATTTAAATATTTCCGAAAATGATAACTCGCTTAATTTTGAATTGGCTATTGAAGTAGCCGAGGAATTCAGATTAAAAAAAGATGAAGCGGAAAAGATTGTAAATGATATTCTGGATAAAGTGAAAGATTGGAAGGCGATAGCGGATAAATATAATATTTCAAAAAGAGAACAGGCTATCATGGAAAAAGCGTTTAAAATAAAGTGATATAAAATGAAAAGTCAGATAAGAAAACAAAAATAAAAGCGGATAATATTCTTCAAGAAATTATTGATATTAGAAAAAAAGTTGAAGATTATAAAACAGAAATTAGAAGTAAAAAGGCGGATCTAAAAAAATTACTGGAGAAGAAGAAGTTGATTGATTCTACCAGTGAGGAGTTTGCGGAGTTTTTTGAGGGGATTGAAATAGGGAAGGAAATCCATAAGAAAGTACTTTTTGAGAATTTCAAGAAGGAGTATGAGGAATATGAGGATATGCAGTTAGTAAGATTTTCAAGGTGGATAAGGGAAGCGGCTAAAATTAAGGGAGTAAAGGTAAAGGAAAGAAAAACCGGAATGGAACGGTATGTGAGGATTGGGGAGTTAGAGGCTGCGGATTAGGCTCAGTATGGTAGTTGGTGGTAGGTTGTTGCTGGTAGGGCGGATTACTATTTCCATAGGATAATTTGGACAGGTTCATTTTAATGCAGGGGGAAAAAGGGGAATAAAGCTGTCCAAGTTGTCCAAATGGATTACC
>CAWCVZ010000041.1:0-4574 GCA_963798865.1 uncultured Ignavibacteria bacterium
GCGGCTGCTAATCCTTTATTATTTTTGTGAGCTAAATATTTAATTTTGTTATTATTGAACTCTTTTACCAAATATTCGACATCAGTTCCGGCATCATTAACTATTATAAGCTCAAAATTTTTATAAGTTTGGTTTAATACACTTTGAATTGCATTTCTTAAATCATCAAGGCCATTATATGTGGGGATAATTACTGAAACTAGTAGATTCTCACTGACTAAACTTAAATATTGTTTTGCGAGTTCGAATTCTTTCTCATTATATGCTTCTGCGTTATTAATTATTATTTTTGCTAAAATTTTCTGAACATTTTTTGCATCTTTTTGAAATTGACCTGAATCGTGACGCCGATAGAAAAATAAAGGTTTTGGTATTAAGCATCCCCAATATCCTCTTAGACCAGCGGCTATCCAAAAATCCCAATCTTCCATTCCAACATTTGTCCGGTACCCGCCGATTTCTTTCCACATTTTTTTTGGATAAAGAGCGCAATATGAAATATGATTTTCTCGTTTTAATTTTTCAAAGTTGTATTGAGAAGGAATAATTACCGAATCACTTCCGTCAAAATCTTGTCTTGCTGTATAGATTATTCTATTCGGTGATCCGCTCTGTATTTCTCTTATACAGTCAACTAACATCCATGGATGAATTTTATCATCTGCATCAAGCGGCAATATGTATTCCCCGATAGCTTCTTTAATGCCCTTGTTTCTGGAAATTGAAGGGTGACCTGAATTAGATTGATTTATTAATTTAATTTTGATGCTAGGAAAATTTTTTATAAGATTTTTGGTGACTTGAATTGTATTATCGGTACTTCCATCATTAACTATTATAATTTCAAACTTTTTATAAACCTGGTTTACTACACTCTCCACCGATTCCGAGAGATACCTTGCATAATTAAAGCAAGGAATAACCACAGAAACTAATGGATCTTCAATCCAGAAACGTATCTTTGTTCTACAGCTTCACATTCGGGGAAAACTTTTGACCAGTTTGAGTCGCCTATCTTAGCATCTTCGTGAAAACGATAATTTGCAAATGTTTTTTTTTATTCATATGGAAGAATCTATTCTTAGTCGCGAATCTCATCCATAAATCATAATCCATTACATATTTAATGTTGATATCTAATAAACCAAATTCATCAATCAATTTTTTTCTAAAGAAAATAGCAGGTTGAGTTGGAATAGAACGAGATACTCTGTAATTTTTTAATTCTTCAAATCCTCTTTCAATGTTAATGACACGATCAAAGATTTTACCATTTTTATCAACAAGATTGCAATTTCCCATTACAATATTTTTATCTGGATTTTCGTAGAAAAATCGAACAACTTCATTAAAAACCTCAGGCTCATACCAATCATCGGAATTAATCCATGCTATTATTTCACCGGTTGCTAATTTTAATCCTTTGTTAACCGCATCAGACTGACCTTTATCTTTTTCTGAAATCCATTTTAAATGTGAATGTTTCTTTAGAATTCCTATAGTTTCATCCGTAGAACCACCATCGATTATTAAATGCTCAAAATTTTCATATTTCTGATCAAGAACACTTTTTATGGTTTGTTCGATAAATTTGCCTTGATTAAATGAAGGTGTGATAACACTAATTTTTTGTAGTACTGGGCTGATTCATGTAAAGCGGGTTTATTGGATAGACCTTTTTCTAAAAGCAATTTATATTTATTTAAATAAGCATTAGCTTGAATTTTTAATTCATAATTATCTTCAGCAAATTTTCGACATTCCGGACTTATCTTTTCACTATTAATTAAAGCCCAATCAATTCCATTAGCTAAATCTTTAACATCACCGGATAAGCAAGGTATCCAGTTTGCAAATGTGAAATCATATCTGGTATGCCTCCAATATTAAATCCCACGATAGGCGTACCGCAAGCTAAAGCTTCTAAAACTGTGTTCGGTAAATTATCTTCTAAGGAAGGTATAACGAAAACATCTGCAATGCTATATATAGCCGAGAGTATATTCTGATCAGTGACGGAACCAATATTTTTATATTGAAATTTTAACGTACTAGGTAAATTCAAATTACCGGATCCAAAGGTTAAAACCAATATTTCGCTTTGCGTACTTTCATCTAGGTTTTTTAAAGCGTCAATTAAATATTTCAGACCTTTGCGTTTATTCTGAATATTTTCTGCTCCAAAAAGAATTACTTTTGTTTCATTATTTACATTTGCCATCTTTTTTGCTGCAGTTTTATCCATAGGTTTGAAAATATCTAGAGGCAAACCATACGGTATGTGATCTATTGAAAATTGAGAAAAGAGAGTGCTTTTACCCGCTTCTTGCCTGAGCCATCTACTGGGGGCTACAATATTAAAATCCAAATTATCATATGCATTTTTTTTATCAAGAAATAAGTTTGCGCCATATCTTTAGAATCATCTGAACCTAATTGAGGGCAGTCTTCGCATTTGGATAGATACTTATTACAGGACGAAGAATAGTGACAGCCCCCAGTAAAGGGATTCATATCATGCAAAGTCCAGACAATTTTTTTGCCTTTCAGAAGACGCGGCAACTCAACAAAATTAATCATTCCGGCAACCCAATGAAGATTAATTACATCGGCTTCAAGTATTTCTCTTATATAATTAAGTTTAACAGAGGAGGAAGTATCTGTAGAAATTTCAAGCCCGGCAGGTCTATTCGGATAATCATTTAACATTTCTGACCAGTGCCTCCACATAAGCCTCATCCGTGTAGAATTATAAGTTTCAAACGAATCGCAATATGTTAAATTCCTTTGATCGTAGTCAGGTATAACCTTAACGGATGGATCACCACTATGTTTATCCAAAACTATAAAAATGGAATCTACGCCAATCGCTTGTAGTCCTTTATGAAGACGATATGCAGCCTTGCCCGCTCCGCCAAAATCCTGAGTGCAAAGGTGCACCACTTTTATTCTGTTATTAATATCAATTTCCTTTTTAGAGTATGATTTAGGGTTTACATCGTAATATCTTCTGAAATTTTCATGAATATTTTTTTCTATTTTAATTTCTTCAGAAAATCTTATTGACTTGCAGGTGGAAGCTATTGTATCGTATTTCTTAGTTGGTCCACAATGCACACCAGTTCCATCCATACCTATATTTAAGATATGAGATTTGGTGGGATAAATGTAGTAACCTTTATTAAGATAAACTGTTAGAAGCCAGCTCATCGTCCAAACATCATGAAGTTTTCCATCAATCAATTGCTGCAACATTCCCGGTACATCATTACCCCCCTGGTTTAAATCTATTTTGTTATTTTTTAATTCTTCATATAATATATTCAAATTATCATTTTTTCTTTTCCATGCTCTTTTCCATGTAGCCCAGCCCCAACTGCCTATGCGAGGGGAAAAATAAATATCATAGGGATAATCCTTTAACAATATCTCAGGAATTGGAACTGTATATCCGGAAATTCCAAAAACTCTTTCATTATACTGATATTCATTTAAACAGTCGTACATAAATTCAAAAAAGTATTCTTGAGGCACACAATCATCTTCCAGTAAAATTACTTTATCAAATTTTTTAAATACTGTATCCACGGCATTTGTAATGGATTTTGCTAGCCCTTGATTTATATTTTGGAATGTAATATTGGGTACCGTCCAATCTATTGAATTAAATAGTTCTCTTGTTTGTTTCACTGCTTCAACATCTTTTTCTTCTTTAGGTGCATCGGAAAAAATAAACAGGTTCTTAATATTATTTACTCGAAGTGATTCAAGAACTTTTTTTGTGTGATTCGGTCTATTATAAGTGATTAAAACGACTGGAACTTCCGAGTGTTGATCTATAAGAACTGCAGGCATGGTTATATTATTGCTTGTATAGCGATTAAGTAATTCATGAAACTGCCAAATATTCGGATGAAGCCAAACGAGAAAACTATTCATAATTTCATAACGCTGGCTTTTTAATTCATTTTTATATTCATCTGCCGGATTATGAAAAATTATTGTATCAGGCCAATAGAAAGAATGAATCTTTTGATCAGTTTCAAAAAGCCTGTAGGAAAAATCTAACCCCTCGTGTCCAAACAACAATGGGTTCATGCCATTTAATCTTAAATATACTTCTTTTAGGTAAGCAGAGTTACCTTCTGCAGTTATACAGGATGGAACTGGCTTATCACCAAGATCATAAGATTCAGGAATTTTTAAGGAAGAATTTTTTGGTAAAACTTTTCCTCTAATAGCCAATACATCCGGCAATTGGAATGCTTTTAAAATACTTGATACATAATTATCAGGAACAACCGCATCATCATCCAAAAAAGAAATTATTTTAGCTTTAGCAAAATGTGTCCCGATATTTCTTCCTTCGGATAAAATAAAATTATAAGGATTGCGAATGTAAAGAATCTGATAGCTTAATAATTTTTCTAAAACTTGTTCATTTTGGCCATTATCAACAACTATTATTTCGAAGTTTTTATTATCCTGATTTTTAAGAGATTCAATACAATCTATCAATAATTGATTTGTATTAAAGGCAACTATGATTATAGATAAAGACGGATTATGAATAT
>CAWCVZ010000042.1:0-4942 GCA_963798865.1 uncultured Ignavibacteria bacterium
TATACTGACAACGAAAATTGATTCACCCCATTCTCATTAAACATTCCATCCGATATTTCATTTTTTGTGAAGTTATTCCTGAATCCCGCCTCAAAATTCAGCTCATGCATCCATTCATACCTAACCTTTACCCCGAAATACCTATAATAATTCTTCAACCCGAACAAAAACGGAGGAGAAGGATAACTATACTGCCCGCTGTAATCCGAACTTCCCTTCCTGATATACTCCCCCCATAAATTCAACTGTAACCCCCTTATAAACCTATACTCAAATTCCAGGTGGACAAGATCCGCATTAGCCCCCATCCAGTGCCCCATTACATAAGATGCATTCGTATAAGTCTGTGCAGGTGTATGATGACCATATACGTAGGGGTATATTTTTGTATATTCCAGCGTCATGCTCAAATTATTAAAAGGTAAATCCGAAACCGAAGCACCGAAAGTAAATCCCAGCTGCAGCCTGTCATTAGGATCACTTACAACTGATAAGTTATCGGGAATTATAGACCCTCCTATTCCCCGTAGCGTCAATTCATCAATAAATAAAGTTCCGTAAAGGTGTGTATTTTTCAAATGATCCTTGGAACTTACCGAAAGAAAAAATTGTGAATTCGAATCACCCGGTTTATCCTTTTTATTGCTGATATATTCATCCGCTAAAAAAAAGAACATAATCGGCATTAAATATGACACTTCAAGCTTATCGCTGTAAACAACAGATTCACCAAGCGAAACTTCCAGTCCCTCTAATGGCGTAAAAGTTAATGCATGCCATGCAAAATATTTACTTCTGAAAATATCCCTTTTATATTGGACAACCTCCACAGAATCTATTACATCTGAAGAAAGCCATGCATGGAAGTAAGTAAAATTTATCCATTTAGCAGGTTTTATCTGAAGGAGTATAAAAGGAAAAGAGGGAGCTTTATTTGAAAGGACAAGTTTCCCGCTTTTTGCATATCCGTACTCTACAAACTGTTTTGCAATTACTGCGTTCCCCCAGCCCCAATCTATTGAAGCCATTGATTGAACTTCGCTGTAATCAAAACTATGCTTATTATTGTTTCTGATAATACCGGTGACCGGAGTAAATGATTTATTACGGTCCGCACTATTCCCCTTTTCATTATTTATTCTAAAATCAAGACTGAACCCGATTTTACCCGGTAAATATCCATATCCATATAATCCATTCCACGAATGAGTATTCACATCTTTACCAAGCCATGAATTTTCATATCCAAGAATTGGACTCAAATTAAACTTAACAATATCATTACTTAAAAAAAATAAACGGAACCGGTTAGCACTGTCTTTTTTAAAGAGATCCCGAACTCTCTTTTTCTCCTGGATTCCTATCAAAACTGTTTTCAATTAAATAATCCCTTTCAAAAAACTCAAGCTCCTCCCTTTCCAGGTTAGTCAATTTAGCAATCTTTTCCCTAGCCTCATTCAATTTCCCTGCAATATATTTCCTGGAAACCGGCTTAAAAAGATCATCAAACTCAATAACCCCTTTCTGACTCAACCGCTCAAGATAATTATAAACATCATGCCACAAAGGCTCATAAACAACCTGAGAATACGAGATAGTACTTAAAAAAACAAACCAAACAATTAAATATTTAAATTTCATAATAAAATAATTTTAATTCTAAACCTTATTTTCTGTTTTACCTTAGTAACATAACTATCAAAAATTAACGGCAACCTTATTACCTTATTTTTATCTACAAACACATTATATTTTGAACCACATAGTCACATAGAAAACATAGAATTTTGTATAAGCTTCTCTATGTGTACCTATGTTTCTATGTGTTTCAATATTCTTTCACATCCCGTAATGCACTGTTATCCCAAACGAATGATTTTTCCCCAGCAGAAACGCCGGTGTCCGTGTAGCATCCTCATCCGTAACATCCGAATAACTATAATATCCATCCGCATAAAAGATCATGAATTATCTCATACGAAGCTTCAAACGAAAAGCGGCTCTCTTTCCTCACAGGCGACCCTAAAAACGGTTCAACAATCTGGTCATAATAATTATAATAAATATCATCCAGTTTCCCTTTTCTTATAAATTCAGTATAAGCTTTTAATCTCAATCCCCGCAGAGGCATATAATCAACCTGAAACCTAAGCTGATCTCCATTCTGCCCGAGCCAATCACCTAAATAATAATTGAGATGCTTGTAAGTAGTTGTTTCATCTTTATGCTCATATACCCATGGATTTATCCTCGTATACTCTATTGTCAAATCTAATAATGGTAAGAATAGATCTATTTTCTTCCCGCCAATTGTAAACCCAATATCAGTGCCGCGCGAATCATGTTTTAACAGCTTCCTAATTTCTATACAGTCCGCAAATAAAGTTCCATAAAATGTAAATGTCTTAGGTAATTTGATAGCTGCATCAATGTACAATTGCTTATTTCCGTCTTCTACCGTATAATCCACTCCCCTGTTATCATAACTCTTGAAAAAGAAAAACGGTATAAAAAACTCAGGCCTTAAGTTTGCCGCTGTATATAATAGAATTTCCAATAGATACATCTAACTTTGGTGTAACGGAAATACTTAAAAAATTAGCAGCTATATATTTATTAATATAATCTTTTCTTAAAAAAGGCTGTATTGATTCAGTATGATTATAAGAAAAACTCGATGAATCATAAACCAATGAATTCAACCAGCCATGAATGAAGTAGAATCTTAACCATTTAAGAGGATGAAAGATCAAACCTAATAAATGTAAAAGGCGGAGCTTTTTCAGATAGAATAAGCTGCCCGAATTTCCCATGCCCCCATTCCATATTATCTTTCGCCAGTGAAATATCCCCCCAATCCCAGTTAAAAGTCATCCCCGCCCTAATATCACTTAATTCAATTCCATCCGGTGCAGGTTTATATGCAGCTCCAGGCAATTGAGAAAAATTTCTTACCCTATCCACATCTTCCCCATATTCCCCTTTATCAAGGTAACTAAAATTAGCACCAAACCATTTGGAATGAGTAGTATACATATCCACTCCCCACCACCTGGTATGCCCCGAATTTTTCCCTACTGCCGATATTCCATAACCCGCTGATGGAGAAACTTTAATCGAAAATAAAGAATCCGAATAATCATACAAATACCATTTAGACCTTAAAGAATCCCCTCCCGGTTCACTGGTAATGTGATAAGCATTCCCCAGCTCATAAGCATACTCCTCAAAAAACCAATCCAGCTCTTTCACCTCAACATCATTTAATTCTCCCTTTTTAAAAGAAGCCTCCCTTAATAATTCCGCAATCTTAATCCTGGAAATCGGCTTAACCTCATCATGATATTCAATAATGCCTTTAAGTGATAACCTCTCAAGAAAATCATAAACATAATCATCCGGAGAAGTATAAACAATCTGCCCAAAACCCACAGTCGAAGTAATAAAAATTAAAATAGAGATAAAATAAAATTGCTTAGCCATAATTTTAATATTAAAAATAAAATTTCTATGAATATTAATTCCGATAGCAACAATAAGGAATAAAATTTATTTTGTCACTGTAGTTTTTTCACATAATCCAAAGTATATTTCTTAGTGTCCTTAGTAAACGTTTCTTAGTGCTTCCTTAGTGTCCCTCAGTGACTTAGTGGTAAAGCTCTTCCTTGCTCTTGCGCCTTCTTTACATGTAATTTTTACCTTCTACCTATTCTGCCTTTCTCAATTAATTACAATCCAAAAATAAATATTTTATTTTTTCCAAAAATATTAATACACCCCTTTTGGCTTAAATCTTGTGTTAACCTATCCCAAGAGTGTTTTTCTAAATATCTTATTCTAAACACCTGCGTTGTTGTTCCCCTCTTTCGGGGCCTGGTTCGCTTAAAAAGTAAATAAATAAATTTTTAATCCGCATAAGATAGGGATGCAACCGCTATTTAATGCAGAGACGAAGAGTACTGATAACTTACATCATTATTCGATGGGAAATGAAATGAGATTGATAACAATATTAAATATTTTTATTATTCTGCTTGCTTCTTCTATTACCCCTGCACAAAATAAAATAACTTTCGATGATCAGGGATGGAGTTCAGATCAGGTTTTGGATTCCGCCTTTACCATTGATAATTTTAAAGTTTCAAGCAGTCAAAAATTTTGTACTAATTACGGCTGCAATTTCGATGTTAACAGCGTGTCAATTTATTTCGTTTTTCAGCATAAAACTGATCAAATCGCAATTACAGCATTAAACAATCTGCATATTGATTTAAACAGTTTTGATGTATACCAGGTAAGCGAACAAAGTACCGACACTCTCGTTATTGAAGGTTGGATAGATACTGTGAAAAAATATTCTAAATCCTTCTCAAATGATACTACATGGAAAACTTTGACCTTAAATTATAAGGGTATTAATAAAATTGTTGTAAAATTGGATTCCTCGGGTACAGGGGATATAACAGATTATAACTTTGATAATTTTTCTTTCAACGATGGTGCCCTCCCCGTAGAACTCGTTTCCTTCAAAGCAAGACTGAACAAAGCTGCATTAAACCTGGAATGGAACACAGCAACCGAAGTAAACAACTACGGCTTCGAGATCGAACGAGCAAATTACCAATGACCCAATGACCAATGACCTAATGACCAATGACAATGACGCAATGACAACGGGGGTTTGGAAAAATCGGCTTCTACACGGAAACGGAACCAGTTCAAGCCCAAAAAATTATTCCTTCTCAGATAATACTGCTAGAAATGGCTATAAATATAAATACCGATTAAAACAAATTGATAATAATGGGGATTATAAATACTCCTCTGAAATTGAAGTACTGGCAAACTTAGCACCTGCAAATTATTCTTTAAGCCAAAATTATCCTAATCCGTTTAACCCGAGTACAGTAATAAATTATCAACTTCCAAAACCGGGTAAAGT
>CAWCVZ010000043.1:0-19626 GCA_963798865.1 uncultured Ignavibacteria bacterium
GTGTAGAAACTTCTCTTCCCAGAATATCGTAAACTCGCAGTTGCACAGACAGAGCATTACCTGTCTCTACGAATGAAATAGAATAATTAATTTTGGTTGTTGGATTAAATGGGTTTGGATAATTTTGGTTAATTTGAATTTCCGTTGGAAAATTTAAATTATCAAGTAAAGAATTGATGTCCGTCGTCATTTCAGGTATGAATTCCTCCACGGTTACAACGGCAGGATGCGGTGGGCTAGGCGTTACAGAACCGCCGATGGCGTAGATTTTTTTATCAGCAGAAATTATTGCTAATCCCCATCTTACACCGGACATTGACTGCTTTGGTGTCCAAGTATCTGTACTCGGATCATATGCTTCCAAAGAACTAAGTAAAGAAGAACCTTTTCGGCCGCCAGCTGCATAGATTCTCCCATCCACTACGGTCGCAGATAATGCTGCTCTTGCTGATATCATATCTTTTTTTGAAGCCCAAGTATTGGTTACAGGATCATATTCTTCTACGGTTTTCAATCCGACCGAGGGACTGCCGCCGCCAATAGCATATATTTTTCCATTGACTGTACAGGCCGTAAGAAGTGCCCTTGCCGTAGGCATTGACGCTTTTTCTGTCCATGTATCGGTTGCTGGATTATATTCTTCTACCACCTTGAGTAATTGCGAACCATTGGATGTTCCGCCAATAGCATAAATTTTATTATTTACTGCAGATACAGCGAGAGCAAATCTAGCTGTAGGCATTGGTGTTTTTGTAGTCCAGGTATTGGTTGCTGGATCATATTCATTTACGGTTGAAACAGGTGGCCCGGCCGATCCGTTCAGTCCTCCACCAATAACATAAATTTTCCCTTCGACAGCACAAGAAGATAACCAGCGTCTTCCAGTGGGCATGCTTTTTTTTGTTGTCCAGCTATTTGTTTGAGCATCATATTCTTCCACGGTAGTCAAGCCAGGATCATTAGCGGTGGAATATCCGCCGAAAGCGTAAATCTTTCCTTCTACAACACTGGTCGTAAGACCGAGCCGTGGAGTTGGCATATTGGCCTTCATCGTCCATGTTTGACTTTGTGCTAACCAAAATGATGTTATAAAAAGAAAGTTTAATACAATTAACATCAGATTATTAATATAAGTTTTCATCTTTATTTCTCCTTCTGAATATGAAATATCCCGTTTTTAATCACTTTTTTTTACTAATTAATTTTGTTGATTCTTAATATTTGATTTTCCTAAAAATTTTTTTCATTTAAGAAGCATTAATTTTTTCGTATTCATAAATTCATTAATTCTAATACTATAAAAGTAAACCCCGCTTGGTAAACCGGACGCGTCAAATTCAATCTCGTAATTCCCCGGCAGCTGTTGTTTATTTACAAGAGTTCCTACTTCTTTTCCAAGGATGTCGTAAACTTTAAGTTGTACAGACGGGGCATGCCCCGTCTCTAAGTACGGAATGGAATATTTAATTTTTGTGGTTGGGTTAAATGGATTGGGGTAGTTCTGATATAAAAGATATTGCTGAGGAACTTCCGAATCATTCGATTCATTATTATCTACACTAACTAATGCGCCTGACGATACAAGTTTTGGGTCACCTTCACTGTCACCGTGATTATGATAGTAGGCGAAATCTCTTATATCATCTGCACCATCATTATTGATTCCAAGGTCTTCAAATACATCAAATCTCCAATATCCCACTAATCCGCTGTCAAGTGATGAATAATAAGCCGGAGGAAGAGTATCGTTCATTGTTGCTTGAAGTTGACTCTGAGACCGAACAATATTCCATAACCGCACTTCATCAATTGCAGCATAAATGGGCTGCCAGGAAATTCCATCAAAATTACTTCCTATAGTGAAATTATTAGAGGATGGTTTTATGCTTGTATTCCCGGTGCTCAATTCATTATCGAGATTTCCGTCAAGATACAATTTTATAGCCGTTCCATCGAAAGTAGCAGCAACATGGTGCCATGTTTCATCATTGATTGGTGTAATCCCATCACAAGAATATAGTGCTCCATCCATTCCCCAAAATTCAAATTTAATTACATAGCTATCCGGCACCATATTTAAGCTATATCCGGTTTGTTCGGTATATAGATACTTATCAGCAATTCTACCATATCTTCCGTTACCTTGTGAAACATCAACTTTTACCCAGCCTTCAATTGTAATGTTATTTGCAATATTTAAAACAGTACTGTTCCCGCAGTTTAACAAATCATCCATTACCTGAAAAGCTTTAGCCCCTGATGAGGTGTTATTTGATTTAACAGCCAGGCATTTTGAAAACTCGGAAGTGTTGTTCCTGGCATCTGTAGCAGTGGCAGTAATGAAGTAACCATTTGGAACCGAAACGAGGAAAGTGGTTTTGAAACTTGCATTTCCATTAGCATCAGTTGTAACGTTTTTCGAGCCCAGTAAAGTTTGGCCTTCACCATAGCCGGATGGATCGCAGGTTTTATTGGAGAAAAATTCCAGCCTAAAAGCAACATTGGCTGTACTATTTAACGTTCCCTCAATGGTTGTACTGCCACCAGCAGATGAAGCCGAAATTAGCTCGGGAAAATTCTGCAGGTTATTTGGCCCCGTATCGCCATCACCAGCATCATTCGCCGTCACAGTATTATTACCCAAATCGATCCCCAGGCCACCATTAGAGAAAATTAAGTTGGATATGATGGCATTTGCATTGCTAGTCTTAAAGTTATCGGTAATAGAGATCCCAAGGTATTTGTTAAATGCAATAATATTACCTGCATCTGGAGCTGTTCCCCCGATCGTATTGTTAATTCCATCTATAATTTCTATTCCATTCAGGTTTTCAATGGGATTGGTACCGGTTAGGTCTGTACCCATGTAATTCCCTTGTACAACATTTGAATCACTATATAAAGAAATCCCCGACAAGCTGTTGCCTGAGATGATGTTGCGTGCTGCAGTTGTTGTCCCCCCAATGATATTCCTATTACTGGTGATAGATATGCCATCATTATTGTTGCTAAGGCTTTTTTTACCACTGATATCGGTGCCGATGAAATTTCCTTGTACAAGATTTCCAGGTCCATTTAAAATTAATCCAATTCCTGCTTGTTGAGAATTAACGGGATTACCCTCTCCACTGCCAGAAATTATGTTTCTAGCACCTGGAACTGATCCACCGATTAAATTGCTGGCAGCATAATAAATAGATATACCCTGATGTAAATTACCAAGGACTACTGTGCCTGATTTATCAGTACCAATCAGATTTCCTTGCACTTTATTGTTGCTAGCACCCAAGCCGGTGATTTCGATTCCAACTGCGTTGCCGGAAATAACATTACGGGCTGATGGCGCCGTTCCTCCTATCACATTGTTAGCGGAATTATGGATATATATACCGCTAGAAGTATTGCTTTTAATAGCTCCTGATCCTGATACATCTGTACCGATGAAATTCCCCATAATTGTATTATGGCCGTTGCTTTCCAGATTAATTCCGAACCATGTAATGTCATTGATAACCAGACCCTGCACGGTACTGTTTCCTGCAGTAATCTTCAATCCGATTGCACTGTTACCGGCATTACTGCCGTTCAATTCGATCATTAAAACAGCATTGCTGCCGGCGGTAATAGGATTAGTGCTGGGGCTAGCACCCGGTTGCGAGTAGCCATCAATTACTACCGGATCGGTTATGACCGGGAATGGTGAAGCTGGAGAGATTGTATGTTTAGTATTTCCTGGTATGTTAAATCTAATAGTATCCTTGCCGGGATTATTGTTAGCATCAATCAGCATTTGACGAAATGAGCCCGCACCGTTATCGTTAGTATTAGTCACTGTGAATGGCGGATAACCAATTATAAATTTTGCGTCACTAATATCCAAAGGGCTTCCGTCTGTTGCATCTGACACTTTGACAAGGCAGTTGGTTGAAGGTTCATTAGGAACTGTCCATTTATAGCCGCCATAATTGTGAGTGCTCGTAATAATAGTTTTGTAATTTGTTCCGCCATTTGTAGAATACTCAATCTTGACAGGATTGCTTAAACCCTGACTTGTCCAGGTTATATATTTATTTGAACCAGGACTCCACAGTTCGCCTCCATTTGGTGAAGAAACTGTAAGCTTAGGTGATTGTATTGGTGATATTGAATAAAGGCTTCCGTAAATATCTATATCCGATGTTGCAGAATTTCGGGAATCCTGCCAGGTCACAACTGCATTAGCATTTTTAGTGCTTACAGCAATAACCGGATTTTTAGGGTTCTCATTGCCCGTCACCGCTGAGAGAACCACATTATTCGGAGGGAAATCTGAAGGTGGGACAGCAGGTGAATTGACTGCATTAGCCCGGATGTGATTGACTTTGGTGTCATTGTTTGGATCCGTGCTCGGAGTTTCACGCCAGGCAATCATAAACTTGTCGGCAATTTGATTGTACGCCACTGCCGGTTTCCAGCTTTTAGCATATTCAGTAGTAGCCCAGTGATAATAGATCCTTGAAACAGGGAAAACCGTATTGGATACGCCCGAATGTGCATCATATTTTATCTGGGTAGCATTAACGATTCCAGCCCAGATACCGGTCCATTCCTGGCTGCCGAATTGCTGATCGCGGTCACCCCATACGATCATAAAAACTTGCTCTCCCTCCCAGTTTCCATAGGCAACATCTGCGTTATATGCAATGCCGACTTTTGATGTCTGAAATGGGACATGATCATCTACAGCAGTTCCCGATTGTGAATCGAACACTTCTGACACGATGGCTCCATTTTCATCGAGCATAGTCAAACCGAACCCACTAGCGCCATTAATTACCAAAAGATAGCGGCCTTGCGGTGTTTCAGTTGAAGTGACAGGAGCATAAGCTATTGAATATCTGGCACCATCAGCACAAAGTCCATTACCTTCATCTCTAATTAATTGAGTAGTTCCTAAAGGTTGTCCTCCTGAAGAAATTTTCCTGGTATAAATTTTAATATTACAAAAGTCTGGGGTTCCACTGTCATAAAGTAGCGCGCCTGTAAGAAGGTAACTATCATCTAAAAAATTATATACGATTTTAGGAGAACCAGCCTGGTTCATGAGAACTCCGCCGCTGTGTGTGATTGGCGATCCAGAAGCATCTAAACTAATTCCATAGATTACGCTGCCGGTAAGAGCAATAATTGTTTCAAAAACAACAAGATATTCATTTGTTTGGGGATTATAAGCTACAGCAGGATGCGAACTATTTTGGCTTACCATTACCGGGTTTCCAATCGGTGTTCCGGATTTATCAAGCCGCTGTGCATAAACGCTAACAATTATATTGTCACCGCTTTTATTCCAAACTGCCAGGTACTCATCATTAGTAGAATTATAGGCAATGGAACAGTCGCTGTCTAAATTACCACCTGTATGAATCGGGGCATCTGCAAATAGAGACAAATTAATAAACAACATAAACCCAGCTGTTGCTAAAATTTTTAAAAATCTCATAACATACTCCTCTCTTGGAAGATTGATTATTTAGCCATATAACGTAATGAGCCGAACTTCACGAATCGAAAAAACATTTTTATTTAATTTTTTTAATTATTCTAGCGTTCGGTTGATTGGAGAACGATAGTTACCAATGTTAACACTGCACTTCCAACTCCCATCATTTTGTTTACTCCAAATGCATACATAATTTCCTTGGCGTTTTATTAGCTTTCCATTTTTGTCAGGCAATGAAATATTAAATGTTCCGGTTGTATATCCTAAATCATTTGAGTTTGATACGAGTACCTCAGCGGGTTTATGTTCTAAAGAAAAACCGGAAATTGAACGATTTTTTCTTACTATATCTTTAATTGACTCCCTTCCAATTACTATTGGCGCTTCGGGAAAATAAAGGACGGCATCATCTGCCCAGAAAGAAACCACTCGTTCAGTATCCCCAGCAGCAATTGCAGCAGACCATTCTTCATCAGTGGCAAATAGTTTTAATTGTTCTGATTTGGAGTCTGTGGATTTACAGCTTAGAAATAAAAAAGCGAATAGTGAAATTAGGATGAAAAAAAATTTTTTCATTTTATTACTCCTATTTTAGTAGTAAAAGCCTTATAACTAATTAGATCGGTTTAGATTTTGGATTTTCCACTTATAGAATAAAAATCCTTGTTTTTTTTATTATTATATTGTAAAATTCTTTGCTCACAGTCTTGACAAAATCATTAAAAAGTTATGAGGAATCTCTGTTAATCTTATGAAAACTGGAGAATTACATATTTTTTACTTTGGTGATTTTGTTTTAGATACACGCAAGCACAGTTTGAAAAAGGGAATACAACAAATACACCTGCGCCCAAAAGCTTTTGACACACTTTTGTATTTGGTTAAGCATCACGGTTCTCTAATTAAAAAACAGGATATGCTGGATGATTTGTGGCCTAATGTGATTGTCACAGAAAATACATTGAGCCATTGTATTGATGAAGTTCGTCAGGCGTTAGAAGATAATGCACAGGATCCAATTTTTATTCGAACTATACCCAGGCTAGGCTTTAAATTCATAGCGGATGTTAAGGAATTGAAAGCTGACGAAAATTCAACTGTAAATGTTGAACCAGAAGTAAATAATAAAGAAAGAAAAATTGACACATTCCTAGCCAGAATTCGGCAAAAAAAGCAAACACCTTTATTAAATTTATCTTCAAAGAAAAAATTCACACTTATTGGAGTTATTGTAATTTTATTGCTTGGGCTATTAACAGCAGTTGTATTCAATTTAATTAATAATAACGATAATGAAATTAAGTCTATCGCAGTTCTTCCTTTTATAAATCTTAATGTTGATCCCGAAGAGGAATACTTTGCCGATGGTATGACTGAAACATTAATTTCTAATTTGGGAAAGGTAAAACCATTAAGAGTAATTTCACGAACATCGGTGATGACATATAAAAACGCATCCAAGTCGCTGCCAGAAATAGCTAAACAATTAAATGTTGATGCTATCGTTGAAGGATCCGTTTTGAATGCAAACGGTTATGTTAGAATAACTGCCAAACTTATCAAAGCAGATAAAGACCAGCTATTGTGGGTTAAAAGCTATAAACGGGATATGCATGATATTCTGAAATTACAAGGAGAACTTGCAAATGAAATAGCTTCTGAGATTCAAGTTAAGTTAACGCCGGAAGAACATGCAAAAGTTGTTTCGTCCAAATCTGTAAACCCCAAAGCCTACATTGCATATCTTAAAGGGCGCTACTTTTGGAACATGAGAACCGGAGATGGCTTCGAAAAAGCTAAAGAGCAATTTATTAAAGCTATTGTTATTGATTCCGAATATGCCCCGGCATATGCGGGTTTGTCGGATACATATTTCCTACAAGGTAATTACGGAAACATACCAATAAATGAAGCAACCATAAAAGCAAAGAAATATGTTACTAAAGCACTTTCATTGGATGAAACATTAGCTGAAGCTCATGTATCTTTGTCGGCATGCTTATATAATGAATGGGACTTATTAAACGCTAAAAGAGAATTGGAGAGAGCAATAGAACTTAATCCAAATTATGCAACAGCGCATCAATGGTATGCATTCAGTTTAATAAGATCAGGTTTGACAGAGGAAGGAATTTCAGAGATGAAAAAAGCTGCCCAGCTTTCACCATTATCACTGCGAATACAAGTAGATTTGGGACGTGAATTTTATCTTGCCCGTCAATATGACAAAGCAATAAACCAATACAAAGAAACACTTGAACTGGATCAGAATTTTCCCCCAACACATAGTTTACTTGGATTGGCATATCTAAAGAAAGGGGATTATAAAAATGCAATAAATGAATTAGAAAAAGGGAGGAAGCTTAGAAATGCTACAATGAGTAGATATCTGGGATACGCCTATGCTTTAGCTGGAGACACTATTAAAGCAGATAGTTTCCTTAATATATTACTCGATCGATGGAATGAATGGCATGATGGGGCAACCGACATAGCACTTATTTATGCCGGTTTTGGTAATAATGAAAAAACGTTTGCGTGGTTGAAAAAAGCATATGATAAACGTGACACCGGACTGCTTAGTCTAAGAATAGACCCACTTTGGGATTCATTTCGAACAGATTCTCGATTTCAGAATTTAGTAAATAATATAGAAATTCAAACAAACAAAGCTCATGTTAATGTTATGTAATGAATAGAAATAATTTTCTTTTACTTCAAATTTGTAAAAATCCTTTTTTACTTTAGCAGCAGCATCTTTTTAGTTTTAATAAAGCCTCCAGTTTTCAAAGTATAAAAGTAAATTCCACTTGAAAGATTTGATGCATCAAATGATACTTCATAATTCCCGGGCTGTTGCTGTTTGTTAACTAGAGTTGCAACTTTTCTTCCAAGTATATCGTAAACTTTAAGTTTAACTAACCCACCCCAGGTCCCTCCCTGGAGGGGACTTTGTGAAGAAGGAATTGCATATTTAATTTTTGTAATTGGATTAAATGGGTTTGGATAATTTTGATATAACATGAATGCCGAAGGAAGCTGTTGTTCATCGGAATTAATACTTGTAACAACAGAATTTGCCGGAAAGAAAATATTATCAAGCCAAACCTGCGCAGGGTTAACAGAATTATTGTTTTTAAATGTCCATGTTAGTCTATGTTCTCCTGCAGAAAGGTCATATTCAAAAATCTGCCAGTCAATGGATTTTTGCCAGAGGTCAAAATTAATGCTATCAACATCAAACGTAAGTGCAGCGGAAGTATTCGAAAATGCTTTTACAGCAAAAGCGATAGTTGTATCATTTGCCAAATTAATATTTATTGCAAGGCTGGATGACTTACCATGAGAAACATCTCCAGCCTTAATTGAATTAGAACCCGTTTGAGCATCTGCATTTGTTATTTCCCAAGCAGCATCACCGTAAGTTTCCCATTGGAATAAATCAGACAAGTTTTCGTGTTCAAAAGTTTCGGTGAATTTGTCAGGAACGGATGCAAAGGCTTTTATATCTGAAACATATTCTTTCGTTTGGTTAAGGGGATCAGTAATATTAATTTTAACCAAGACAGTATATAAACCTCTTTTATCGGGAGTGAATTTACCATCTGTAGAAATTTGAGAAGCACTTCCATCGGGGGTTTCTAAAAGCCATGAGCTATTTGCTGTATAATCAAAGCCCGCAGGCTTTAAAATATTAGAATTAAAAGTTAAAATTTGACCAATGTCTGCATTAACAGATTTTGGATTAATTTCTGGTATAAAAAGTTCTTTAGATACGATGGCCTGTGATACAGTATCATCCGGCGAATCATTTATTAATTTTGGAAAATATAAATGCTGATCTCCCAAATTCAATCCAATATCATTAAACAAACTGTCCATCTTTTTAGAACCTGATGATGCATTATCGGTAATTCTCCAAACGGCGAATTGAGCATCATAAAAATCACCGCAATGATATTGAGCCGAATCAACATGCTTGACTAATTTCAATAAATATTCCGCGGCAGGTACTCCGTTCCATTTATCAAGTGATGGTACGATATCGAGAACTTCAGAATCATCAGGCGGAATTTTTGCATTGTCAATACATGCTGTATAAATTCCATTCAATGTTTTGATTGTTCCTGGTTTTACAAACAAATCACCACTGTGAATTACAATTAAATTTTGTCTGAAGGTTTTAGGATCGGTTAAAACATCGCCTGCTTTAATATTTATTATCAAACCGGCTTTTGCTGCCAAAGCATCAATGTCAGATTGAAGGGGGGGCTTTTTGGTTCTTGCCATTAAATCATCTGCGTGATTTTCCCGGGGTATGCTAAGAGTTTTTTGTTTAAGATCAAATGCAATCCTTTCCGGAGGAAGGTCCGGTGCTCTAGACTCAAGTAGATTTTTCATTTCATCCTCAGAAATAGGTTGGCCGCCATTAGAATTTTGCCATTTCCCAGTAGGGAGCTTAGTCCAATCATCATATTGGTCTTCAAGCCCCATCAAATGGCCGGCTTCGTGAGCAAACGTTCCTACATCATTTCCTTTATCATCAGGAAACCAAGTTGCTGTTGATACATCATTTGTATTAGGTCCCCCAAGATTTTTAACATAACTGCGCCCATCTCCGCATTCAAGCTTAATATTATCAAAGCCAGGCGTTCCTGAAGCAACTGTATCTCCCGGATGAGAATGTGAAACTATTTCCATCTCAACCATTTTTCCATCACTAGATGTTTGACCATTCCATTTATTTAAAATATCATTTTTAATTTTTGATTCATTGACAGCATTATCGCAAGGGCCGTAAAACTCCAGATTAAGCTTTATTTTTATTGTATTATTATCTTGCGGCGGGAAATTTTTTGTATTATTTCCAAAAATCGAAACGCCATCTCCAAAAAATTCACCCTTGCTCTTTAATAATGCTCTGCCGGATGCAACAGCATCAAACAGAGATAATTCATAACCTATTTCAACTCCGCCATGTGGAATTTGCAAATCATTTGGAGCGGCGGCCATATGTTCGTGGTTGTTTTTTAACTTTTTAAAATCATCTTCACTCAAATTTTCTTTTAGAAGATTTGAAGAAATTGCGGATGACGCTCCGCAGGGATCTGTTGGCACAACATTAAAATTTTGAGGCGGAGTATAGTGTATTTTAAAATCTTCGGGTACATTTGAATTTATATCGAAAACAATATTTTCAATTTCCTGCTGTGCAATATTTTTTATAGAAACTTGTTTTGTATTTCCATTGGCTGTAATTGTAAATAATACTTTAGAACCATCCAGAATAGAATCATCTTTAAATTCATCATTTAAAGAAAAAAAGTTATTGTTTTGAATTGACTGCCAGATCTGCTGCACGTTTTGAGAAGTGATTGTAAAAGTTGTATCAATGATTTCATCAAGCTGATCGCCGGTTGATTTTACAAAATTAGTTTGGCCATTGGCTAGTATAGTAATCGTTTCGAAATCAGACCACGGAGTTAAACCCGCCGAAGTGCAATCAAGCTTAAAATCGGAAGGGGGGCTTTGAGAATAAAGTGTTAAGCATAAAAGATTAAAACCCAGAAGCATTGTTTTCAATAAATTCATTTTATATCCTTTTTGATAATTATCAGGGTAAAAGAAAATTTTCTAATTGTGTTAGAGGTTTAAGATGATGAAAGTATTTAATAAAGTATTTTTAATCTGGCTTAATATTTTATTTTGTCCGATGATAATTTTCATTTTATCAGCAGCATCTTTTTAGTTTTAATAAAGCCTCCGGTTTTCAAAGTATAAAAGTAAATTCCGCTAGCAAGAGTAGATGCATCAAAAGTAACTTCATAATTTCCCGGCAGCTGTTGTTTGTTAACTAGAGTCACAACTTCTCTTCCAAGTATATCGTAAACTTTAAGTGTAACTAACCCACCCCAGGCCCCTCCCTGGAGAGGACTTTGTGAAGAGGAAGGAATTGCATATTTAATTGTGGTTGTAGGGTTAAATGGGTTTGGATAATTTTGAAATAACTTATAGTTTGTGGGAAGTGATGTTTTTTTGTATTCATTAACCGAAGTTATGAGCTCTCCTCCTGAAAATGTTTTAATAATCTTTCCATAGGGGCCAACTAAATATCCTGTACTTTCATCCGTAAAAAACATCGCATTGAAACTAGTACTTCCGGGAAATTCATCTGTTAAATCCGACCAACTATTACCTCCGTCTGTTGTTTTGAATAAAATATGAACGGGAATACCAAAAGTATCGGAAGTACATATTGCATAACCAATGCTGTCACTAACAAATTGAATTTGTACTGGAACACTATGGTTGTCAATTGCTGCATCTGTCCACGTATCTCCTTTATCTGTAGTTTTAAATATTTGTCCTTTTTTTCCAAAGAAACCCGTGGTTGAATTAATAAAATCAACCTTGCTATTTAAATTTTGATTATTATATCCAACAGAAAGAGTATCCCAATTATCCCCGCCATCTATCGTTCTATAAAGCCTGGAATCGCCCGATATAAATCCAAGATTTTCATCAGCAAAGTAGACATATTGTTTATCATGCATGTTGCTATTAATATTGAGAGGCGACCACATATTTCCGCCATCAGTGGTTTTGATAGCTCCATCCCCGGTTGCAGGATCTCTATATACAGCAAAGCCAAGATTGTTGTTAACAAAATGAACATCGAGAAAAATTGGGTTCGAAGAAGAAACCCCGGTGTTTAATTCATTCCAGGATTTTCCGCCGTCAATTGTTTTTATTAATTTGGAACCGGCAATAAATCCAGTCATTTCATCAATAAAAAAAATGGAATTAAAAAAAGCATTGGATGGAGAAAAGGAAGAATCAACATAAATTACATTCCAATTTTCACCTGCATCACTTGTTTTATAAACTTTTAGTTTCGAGAAACCACTTAATCCGGCAGCATAACCGATTGATGGTGAAGTAAAGTAAACTCCATAAAAACTAGTTGAAATATCTCCGCTTATTTGTTCCCAGTTTTCACCTCCATCAATTGTCAGTAATATAGTTCCGCGATTACCAAAAGCATAAGCGGAGTCAGCAGAAACGTGAGTAATGGAACGAATATATTGCTGATTGTCATTATTACCTTTATTCCATGTATCCCCACCATCCTTTGTGTAATAAATTGCGCCCCCGTAACCTCCAATAATAGCATTAGTACTGCTGCCGGCCGATAGCGCCTTCATAAAAGCAGTTTGAACAGCAAAAACAGAATCCCAGCTTTCCCCATCATCAGTGCTTCTTGCAACTATATCTAAATTGGTTGCCGGGTCATATCCTAAAATAAAAATCGGATCGTTTTGCATAGTTTTATTAAGAGGAGTAGATATGTTTTTATCAATGCTGGACACAGTTTTCCACTTTCTTGAAAAAAGTGCTGTTCTACGGGTGGCATTTGTGGAGTGATTAGTGCTTAAAGGATGCCATTTGTCAGAGCTTTCGGGATCATTAGGGTTCATCACCTGATCCTTTAAATATATATTCGTTTTTGTAATATCCGAATTTCCATCATGCTCACCAACAGCAATGCCTCTGCCGGTTGCCGTAAATAGCACATCATTTAATATTTCATTAGCATCAATTGGGGTGTTGGTAAAGTTTTTACCGCTGTCTACAGAAGTATAAATATTACCAATAGAAGTCTCAGTAATATTTATATCATTATCTCTATCGTTTACTACTACACCAGTAATACGATTATCTAAAGTCGCCCTTCTACTTATTATAAAGTCTTCAATATCTGATCTCGGTTCTATAGTGTAGTATGTATGGGATTTACCGGTATATTTATCATAAGTAATAATAAAAGCTGCTTGAGCAAAAGCACTTATAGGATTCGACGACGTAACCGTACTTGCAGCAATTACCTCTTCATGTAAATATGCTTCATATTTTTTTTTCAATTTTTTATCTGCGTATATTATTGAACCACCGTAACCTCCTATCAGAAAACCATCGGGGAAGTTAATGGAAGTTGTAAAATCATCACCGGACGGCAATGGGTTTTGCCAGTCCCAGATGGTTGGATAATCAAATTGCGGAAATAAATAAGTCCCGAAGCAAACAATAAAAAAAAGAACCATAGAGAAATTTCTGTATGACAAATGCATTTCTTACCCTCACTTATATTGAATGAAAAGTAGATTTACAATTCTTTTAATAAACTTTTTATTTATTTTATGGGCCAGCAGAAATAATAGCAGGCTAGTTATTTTTTAAAGCATTATAGGATCGGGTTCTAGATGATACCCTGACTCTATTTTATATTCAGAAGTTTAATAAGTTGGGTTAAGCATTTACTTTTTTGAAGTTAAGGACTTTTGAAAATAAATGCAATAAAAGAGAGAATTTATCAACATATCAATTTAAGTATATTAAAAAATTTAGGATGAATAAACTTTTATTAAATAATAATATCGAGCATCTAAGACAAAAATATTTATGGGAATGGCCTACATAAGTTCTAAATGATTTTGTGAATAAATAATCTTATTAAATAAAAACTTAAGGATAGTCTGATGAAAAAAATGATTTTCTTTCTTGCCATAATTTCCTTTATGAACATACCAAAGAATGTGAAAGCGGGAGATATGCCGGGGTTAGATAATTCATCTCAAGAAATAAAAAGCTTTAATGATTTGATAGGCACATGGGATTGTAAATCAATAAGCAGGAATCAGGATGGTTCATGGAAGACTGATACAGTAAACGCAACCTGGGTCTGGTTTTATATTTTAAATGGAGAAGCAGTGCAAGATATTTTTTACGCAGGAGTTGAACCGGCAAATACTAAATCAGCAACTTTCAGCGGCACCAATATCAGGATATATAATCCTAATGATAAAATTTGGAATATGGCCTGGTTCGATACAAATAACAGAAAAATTGGAATATTTACAGCAGTAGAGAAAAAAGATACAATTTTAATGGAAGGCAAAAACGCTTTGGGTAGAGAGATCAGGAATGTGTTTTCAGATATCTCTGAAACTAAATTTACATGGACACAATTCTGGACTTTTGATGACGGAAAGACCTGGATTGATGTCTCAAAAATTTGGTGTACTAAAGTAACGGATTAAAAAATGATGAACACAGAATTAATTTGTTAACTCTTATAATTCATTACATACTTTTAATCATTAAAGACAATTAATGAAAATTTTTTTTTCATATTAGCCTAAACGTATTTAAATAAATTCAAACGCAAAATGAAAAAATCGCACTAAGCTTAATTATTATATCTCATTTAACATTCAGGCAAGATTTACTAAATAAAGAAATTCATCACTCCGCGAATGATTCACGGATTTTCTGATTGTTGTATTGCCTGACGCACGCAGATCATTTATAAATATTATTTTACAGTCTCTCTATTTTTAAAACAACCCTTCAATCGATAGATATCTTTCGCCTGTATCATAATTAAATGTCAATATTTTATTTCCTTTAGGAATTTCAGGTAATTTTTTTGAAACTGCTGCTAAAGAAGCTCCTGATGAAAGCCCAACCAGTAAACCTTCTTCCTTAGCTGATCTTTGAGCAAATTCAATCGCAGATTCTTTAGATACCTGGATAGTTCCATCAAGCAATGAAACATCCATAACATTTGGAATAAAGCCCGCGCCAATACCTTGAATGGGATGCGGTCCCGGCTTACCGCCTGAAATAACCGGTGAAAGTTCCGGTTCAACAGCGAACACTTTTATATCTTTAAATTTATCTTTCAAAACTTTAGCAACACCGGTTATATGGCCGCCGGTTCCAACGCCGGTTATTAAATAATCAAGTCCATCCGGAAAATCCGTTAATATTTCCTGTGCTGTGTGGTTTACATGTGCGGCTACATTTGCCGGATTATCAAATTGCTGTGGCATCCAGGCATTTGTATTCTTTGCTACCAGCTCACCGGCTTTTTCAATTGCGCCCTTCATTCCCAATTCACGCGGAGTTAATTCAAATGTAGCGCCGTATGCAGACATTAATTTTCTTCTTTCAATTGACATGGATTCAGGCATAACAAGAATTAATCTGTAACCTTTATACGCTGCAACCATTGCAAGTCCGATGCCTGTATTACCTGAAGTAGGTTCAATTATAACACTATCCTTTTTAAGAATCCCGTTCTTCTCAGCATCTTCAATCATTGATAACGCAATTCTATCTTTAATGCTTCCACCGGGATTCGCTCGTTCACATTTAACCCATACATCATAATCGCTGCCGAAAAGTTTATTGATTTTTATATGCGGCGTTTTGCCGATGCTTTCAAGAACATTATTGTATTTCATGTTTGCTCCTATTTTTAAATTATAAATTCCATTGTATCAAAATAATTTTCGTTTGAACGTACTTTCATTTCCATCTTACTATAAACAACAGAATTCGGCGGAACACTTTGAGTCACCCACGCGTTTCCACCAATTAAACTCCCCTGTCCAACCACCGTCTCGCCGCCTAAAATTACTGCTTGTGAATATATGATAACATTGTCTTTAATTGTCGGATGGCGTTTAATGTTTGAAAGGGATTTATCGACACTCAAAGCTCCAAGTGTAACGCCTTGATATATTTTTACATTCTTACCAATTATTGTTGTTTCACCAATAACAATTCCAGTACCGTGATCAATAAAAAAAGGACAGCCAATTTCAGCACCGGGATGAATATCAATTCCTGTGATTTCATGAGCATGTTCAGTTAGGATTCTGGGTACGATTGAAACATCTGATTTGTAGAGTTCATGCGCAAGTCTGTATATGGCGATTGCCATAAAACCAGGATAAGCTAGTATAACTTCATCGATGCTTTCAGCTGCGGGATCGCCTTTGTAAATTGCCTCTGCATCTAACCACAGCATATCGTGAACTTTAGGCACTTCAGAAATAAAAGTTTTTGCAATTTGAGAGGCATTTCCTTTAGTGTTTGAATTACCATTTCCGTTAACATTTTTTAGAATAGAAATTAAATTTCTTTCCATCAGTTGAAGCTTGGCAATAATATCTTCCGGCGAATAATAAACTCTGCTTGAGAAATGCGGAAACAGTAAACCAATCAATTCATTTAATAATTCAATTGATTCTTTTTTTAATGATGAATTGCAAGTGTGAGTTTCTCTTTTGCTTAACAGTTTTTCTGCAAAGTTGTTAAACTCTTTATCTTTTAAATCAAACATAACCAAAACCTAAAATTAATTATACTATCATGAAGGATTGATCATAAACTTTTAAAATCAACTTTCGAATGATAAATTTTTTAAAATAAATCGGGAACAGGCAAAGGTAGTTATTTTTTTTGATAATTAAATTGAGAAGGGACAAATATTTTAAAATCAATTCCAACATTCATGAGCTATTAAACTTGGAATTTTTTTCAATACAATAGTATTGAAAATTAAACTACTAAAGACAGTTTACAATGAAGGTTATTAAATTATTATTTCTTTTATAACCAATTTATGCTGCATTGTTTCAAGTAGAATATTTAATTGTTTCGTTTAATCGTAACTTCCACAACCATACCCTTAAATCGGGATTTTAAACTTGATACTCTATCGGCCTGTCCTTTATCCGGGCCGCAGCCGCCCGATAAGCCAATACGCCATTGGCTGCCTAAGTCTTCTATTGCAGTAGATTTATTCCCATGATCGCTTTGAGGGCCCGTCCAGGTACGGCTATACTCTTTACCGAAATATAAAGGATCGTTAAAGTGATAGGCATACATATCATATTGAGTTGCATCTTCATCTTTAGGAACGTAGATATAAGCATTCGCACAAGATCTTCCTGCATCGGCTGAAGTTTCTTCGATTCCCCAGCTTCCTTCAATTACTGTTTTTTTCTGTTCAACTAAAATTTCTGCAGTAGCATTTCCCAATGATTCAGACTTGCCATTACGCATTCGGAATACTTCAACTGTTACATTGTCTGTCCCTTCAGCATTATTTCCATGTACTATCCAGGAGGCCACATCCAAAGGAGATACATAGTAGTTTCCACCTGTTACAAAACCTCCGAAAATTCCCTTAGTTGACCAGGTGTAGCTGAATTCATCTCCCGACTGTTTAAGTTCATCTGGAACTTCTGCTTGAAATTTTTGAACATCCGGCGGCCATAAAGATTTTTTACGTGGAATAATTTTAATTCTTAGCTCTCTTATTTTTACATTCACAGATGCATCGCCAATTGAATTTCTTTTTTGACCGTCAATTTCAAAAGCTTCAACTTTTACACTATCATCGCCGGTAGTTGAACCGTCCGATATATATTCAACTACATTAGCGGTAGTCGTAAAGTCTTTTCCCTGATGGATATTGTCTTTTATATTTCCATGTGCACCTGAAGTTGACCATTGATATTCTATTTTAGGCGCGTTATCTCCTGTAGCTGAAGGTACTGTTGCGGTAAATGATACTTTATCGCCTTTAACTATATCACCAAGCTGCGGGGTTAATTTTACTTTGGATTTGTTAACTGTAATATCCCAGGTTTCTGCGAGCGCAGAATTATCAAAAGCCCGTGCCTGGGCAAAGGTATCAAAGCCTGTTAAAATCGCATCAACTCCGCCAATAGCTTTTACAAAAGATTTTCCGACTTCTAAAAATTTAGAGCCTTTTCCCAACTCTTTGCCGCTTATTTCCGCTAAAGTTTTTACGAAGTTTAAATAAGATTCCTGCACTAAACCATCTGTGAGTAATGCATTAATACCATCCTGTATGGCTTCCTTTACATTACCGGATAAAGCTTTTTTCCAGATATTAGGTGCGGTTTGTGCCAATGTATTTATTAGTAAACTAATTGCCCCTTGAGCTTTTTCATTCTTTAAGGCTTTATTAATGGCATCGCCTTTAAGCGGAAGAATTGTAGTTGTAACGAAAGGGACAAGAAAATCAATAACGACAGACTTTTTAATTAGGTCCGAAAGCTCATTTTGCCTGCTTGTTGAAAGACTACCTATAGAGCCATCATGAACGCCTATTCCAATCACAGTCACTTTATACTCTGTTTTAGTTGCATCATCAGGCACAACCTGTAGGTCTATAGTTTCTGAAGAAATACCGGAATAGCGGAATTATTTAGGTTCCAAATATAACTTATCCCTTGTTGGGCAACAGCAGCCGTAATGTCATTTACAGTGCCCCAAAAAGATGTTGCTCCTTTAGTAGCTGAGAGTTCTAATTTTTTTATTTCTGCTGCCGGAGAAACTCTATCAATATAAGCAATTGCCCTTCTGCGGAAATCATTGCGTATTACAATATCATTTAATCCGGGCTGAAGAATTGTAATTCCGCTTTTGGGAGTTGGGGGTTGTATTCTAACACCGTCTGTAACCGGTGGGGCTGGGGTATCCGAACCAAGCAGCTTTGCAGCAGTTTGAGCACATATTGGATTTAATACGGAAAGTGCTCCTGTGATTGTATAAGGAGAATTTGATAATGCAGATTCAACAGAAGATGTTACGGGGTCAATTTCTGTGCTCAAAGCAAGTTCTTTAATAAGAGCACTTTGAAGTTCATCAGGCATTTGCCAGCCGCCTGTATCAAAATAAATTAATGCTTCAGCAGTAGTTCGGGCCGAAATTGTTGCCTTCCCGGTAGAAGGATCAACCCATCCCATCAGCACAATGTCTCCATTTGAATTATAAACTCTAACAAGCCGCATGTCATCTTTATAAACTTTATGAGAAACTGATCCATCCGCAGAAATTGGATATTCTTGATCAATAGCAGAGGTAAGAGTTAGGTCTTCAGCTTTTAATGGTGAGTTGGCAGGAAGGATAATAGTAGTATTTACCGTTACTAAATCAGGAGTAGAAGTATCTCCTCCTGTATCGTCACCGGGACTAGTTGGCTCCGGACTTTTACAGCTTTGGAAGAAAAAAAATAATATAACCGGGAGGTAAAGAATTAATTTTCTGAGCCCAATTTTTTTTGTTGGAAATTTTGAGGATAAGAGTTTCATAATACTCTCCTAAAAATTATTTGTTATCTGTTAGTGACACAGATTATGTCCAAACTATTTGATCATGGGTATTTAGAGTTTATGTTATGAACATTGCGGCGGTATATTTTATAATGCGCAAAAAAGATTTAATTTGGCTCACGAGTGTTAAATTTTATCTTTCTTAGGAAA
>CAWCVZ010000044.1:0-11097 GCA_963798865.1 uncultured Ignavibacteria bacterium
ATAATATTTTAACAATATTTAACTTTTAAAAGTAAAATCTTTGCCCTCCAGATTAGATTTGAAACTTTCAGCTAAAGCTATTTTCATATGCATTTGATTACTTTTTATAAGATATCCTGCTTTTACATAAGTAATGTTGATTTGAATATATTTGTATTTTAGGTATCTTAATATAAAACTCTGATTGCGATCGGAGATATCTAAGAAATTATTTTACTATAGTGCCATTTGACACTTGACATTTTCATTAAACTAAAAATCATAATCTGAGAAATCTGAGTCTTACTTCAACAACACCATTTTCTTTGTTTGGACATAACTACCTGCCTGAAGTCTGTAAATATAAGTCCCGCTAGGCAGACTACTCTCACCAAACTTTACACTATGAAACCCTGCCTCTTCAATTCCGTTTACAAGACTTGCTACTTCCTGCCCGATTATATTATATACCTTTAGTGTTACTTTTACTGCTTCAGTAATGTAAATTTTATTTCTGTTACCGGGTTAAATGGATTTGGATAATTCTGTTAATAAATATTTATTTTCTTTAGGCACTACTTCAACTTTAATTTCTTTTGAATACTCGTACTTCCCATCATTATCTATCTGTTTTAACCTGTATACAAACTTTGTTCCTCCTGTCAAATTCTTATCTGTAAAGCCATATTCCTTCGGTGAATTACTGTTCCCATTTCCCTGAACAAATCCAATTTTCTCCATTGACTTCTGACCTCTGACTTCTGATCTCTGACTTCTCTCTGTACCTCAAATCCATTATTATTTACTTCCGTCGCTGTCTTCCAGTTTAAGTTTATATTATTTGTATTTACAGATGCTGTGAATGATGAAAGTTCTACAGGTAGAGGAACTACACTTTGGTTCACAAATATAACAGTATGTCCTACATGAGAATAGTCTGGAACACCATCTCATCCATTCAATTCAATGTAAGCACTACCTGGACCTCCAGGATTAAAATCGAGTACAAGTGCATTCACACCGCTAGTAGGCCAAACATCATCATTGGGAGTATTAAGATTTGAAATAGCATAATTAAGGCGATGAGTATATGTCACACCACCTCTCATCCATGGTCCGCCCGATGTCTCAATATTTTTTGTTTCAAAATTCGTCCATCCAAACATGTTAGTTAAAAATGTCGAATTAACATCAGATGCAGATAGTTGGGTAGTCGCATCAGAAGGACTTAGCTATTAAAATAAATGAATATACTAAGTCCTGCAGCTTCCTCATCAATCGTTGTTCCCTTAATATTAACGGTTAATGGATCATGCCCAACTAATGTAATTGTGACACTACCAGCAAAAGATAAATTAACAATTAATAACAATAGGATTAAAATTGGCTTTAGTTTCATTTTTTTAACTCCTATTTAATAAATTTTCCATTATTGAACAAAACTATTCTCACCTATGTTAGGTTGAGTAAATAAATAATCAGTTGCATTTACAGCACCATTAAGGTTAAGGTCGCTATTTGAATATCCATTACCTGTTCCAATATTTGGCTGTACTATAAGGTAATCTGTTGCATTGATTGCGCCATTACCATTTGCATCTCCTGCATACATTCCATATTTACTCCCACCTAAAGATGCCATTGGTTTTGCTCCTGGATTTGTTTTAGTTGGAAAAGCAGTAGTTTGTGATGCATGTAAAATCATAGGTGGTTCATAAACCAATGCAATTCCACTGCACTGGCACTCATAATTGATAAATGGTTACGATGTTCTAACTACAATATAATAAGTATTATTAGGATTAACACAGAAGACCCTAATGTAAATGATTCTCACTTAATTCATCAGGATCATATAAACTTGTCCATCAGACGTAAAAAACAGCTTTTGTATTCAGACCATCTGGGTTGTACTGCTTCTAATTTCAACTGTATCCAATCGGTTATATCAGATGGAATAGAATATGTACCACTACTTTATGAGTTGAGCTATTAAAATACTTAGAATTATTACCAATATCATTATAAGGTGATGCTGTGGGGATCAGACCACTACTTTGAAGAGTTGTAGTCATTGAACCACCGCTGGATATATGGACCCTTGTAAAAATACTTATTGTATATTAACGGAAAATGTTTCATAAAAAACAAAATACATCGAAGAATTCATTTCCCTCTCCAATATCTATGAAAGTATATAGTCCTGGTTGAGTTGCTGCTGCTTCCAGACATTAAAGTATTTTAAATAAGAATCACTGACATAAATTGTTTCTCCCGGTGTTTATATAATTATCTGATAATCCACTGATGGGATTGATATAACGGTGATCATAGGCTATATAAATATCCGGTTACGTTGTATAATCTTAATATGAAAATCTAAATTTTATTTTCTTTATCCGTATTTGCAGTTTTTATCATATCAAAGCCTTTATATTCATAAGGTATATTTAATAAGGTATAAATCTCTGTCAATGTAGTATTCATTTCCTACAGTTAAACTGGATAATTCATAGTTATCAGGATGTATATCTAATGAACAGTTGAACGAGCCGCAGAGCGGCAGCTTTAGAGCAAGAGTGAATAGTTCTTTGACAAATTGAAGGCTCTCAAAACAGTCCTTGATTCTGAGGAGATAAATGATAAGTTCTCATTTGAAAATAAACCTAGAAGGTTTATAAATAAAATAATAACAAAAAATTAAAGGAGACTTATCATGGGAGAACTAAAGGATTGAATGAAGATGTTAATGGAGTTAAAGAATTTCAGTCAAAGGACAATAGAATGTTACCTGATGTACATGAGAGATTATGTAAAGATAAATAAGAAATCACCGGCTGAAATGGGAGAGGAAGAAGTATTAAAATACTTGTACTATATGAGGAGTCAGAAGAAGTCAAGCTGGTCGGCAGTAAACATAGCCTATTCAGCGCTTAAGTTTTTTTATATAGAGGTAATGGGTAGAAGTTGGAATTTAAAAGAAAATACCACGCCCTAAGGTAGAGAAGCGGCTGCCTGAGATTTTATCAAGAGAGGAAGTAAAAAGATTACTTGAATCAATCACCAATCTCAAACACCGAACAATATTGATGGCAACATATTCAGCGGGACTACGAATAAGGGAAGCCACAAGACTAAAGATAAGCGATATCGATAGTCAGAGGATGCAAATAAGAATAAGTCAGGAAAAGGGAAAGAAGGACCGTTACAGTATATTATCAATGAAACTGTTGGAAGAGTTGAGAGGTTATTATAGGATACAAAAGCCCAAAGATTGGTTATTTCCCGGAAGAGATCTCAATGAGCCGGTACATATATCATCAATACAAAGGGCATTTCGAGATGCAAAAAAAAAGCGGGGATAACGTAACACGTAACCGTCCATTCATTACGACATAGTTTTGCAACCCATCTGCTTGAGAACGGATGCGACATATTCACCATACAAAAGCTGCTGGGTCATTCTAATCTAAGAACAACAAGCATATATCTTAGAATAAACCAGAAACATATAGATGGAATAGTCAACCCTCTTTATATGATTTTCTCCAATAAATAATGGAGTTAATAAATCGGAGAGGGGCACATGAGCTAGCTGATATCTTTAGGCTATATGGGGACGAATATAAAAAGAAGGAAAAGCTTCCTAAATATATACTAAAGGTAATTAATGCAATAGAGAATTGCCGAACATCGGTACTTGGCGGGCATGTAGATGAATGTGATAAATGCGGTTATAAGAGGATATCGTACAACTCATGCCGGAACAGGCATTGCCCGAAGTGTCAGTCATTAGCTAGAGAAAAGTGGGTATCGGAAAGGCAGAAAGAACTTTTACCAATAAAGTACTACCACGTAGTTCTGACAATACCACATGAACTTAATGAGATAACATTAAGGAATAAAAAGGTTATGTATGATATACTATTCAAGTCGGGAAGTCAGACATTGTTGAGGTTGGGAAAAGATATGAAACGTCTTGGAGCAGAAATAGGGTTGATAGCAGTGCTACATACATGGGGACAAAATCTGATGGATCACCCGCACTTGCATTGTATAGTAAGCGGAGGAGGATTATCAGAAGACGGGAATAAATGGATAAAGCCAAGGAAATCAGGAAAGAAAGATTTCTTTGTCCATGTAAATGTAATATCGGAATTATACAAGAAGAAATTTTTATATTATACGAAAGAAGCATACAAAACGGACAAATTAAAGTTTGTAGGAAAGATAGGAGCACTGGAAGATAGAAAAGAGTTTTTGGAGTTGATAAAAAGCCTCTATACAAAGAAATGGATAACATATTGTAAAAGACCATTTGGAGGAGCAGAGGCAGTAATAAAATATTTGGGTAGATATACACATAGAGTAGCCATCAGCAATCACCGGATAAGAGATATTAAGGAAGGAAAAGTAATCTTTGATTATAAAGATTACAAGAACGGAAGTATAATCAAACAAATGTCATTAGATGCAGTAGAGTTTATACGAAGATTTCTGCTTCATGTATTACCGGAAGGGTTTTATAAAATTAGATATTATGGAATATTGAGCAGCCGAAATAAAAAAACGAAACTCAATTGTTGTAAAGAGTTACTTGGGAAAGAAGGAAACAATGATAAAAAGACAGAATCTAAAATGAATTGGAAAGAAATATTTTATGAACTAACCGGTATTGATGTAGAGAAATGTCCGAAGTGTAAAAAAGGAAGAATGATATTGATTGAAAAATTAATACCATCATATAAAGGACCATAGAACAAAATATTCTTTTAGGCAGATAAATATTGAATAATTTTGTATATACAAGGGATATTTACATTAAAGAGAGTAAGAAGTTATAATATTTCAAGAAATATATTATGTATGCTCAAAAAAGCGAAATAAAATTTAGGTTTGATGAAGAGAAAACTTAATAAAAATCCAATCAAAAGAAGAAATACATACAAATTAAAAGCCCATAGAATATAGTTGGCTTCGCACAACAAAATTTTATCCGAAATTGAGACGAAACTTCAAAAACTCAAATTATAATAATTAAAAAATTATTTTACATTTAAAGGGTTAAATATTTTATGTCTCAACTTCGGATAAAATACTTAACGTTAGTGATGACTATTTGCCCAGGTGCAAATTGAGATCCTGCAAAACAATTATCTATTGACTGTACACTCCAGTAATATTCTCCTTTGGGTAAATTCTTTATCATCCAGCTATTTTTATGGCCGGTATTCCCTATATTCACAATTCTTCTATGCCCTGTATTTCTGTCGGACATTGGAGACAATATATTACTAGCACCAGGGCTTGTGCCAATCACTAAATTATATGTTAACCCATTCTGGGATGTTTCATTATCTGTGCTTTTATCCCAGCTAAATGTTAAACTATTTCCATTAGCTGAAGTTTTAAGATTGGAAGGTACTGTTGGAGGTAAGTCTAATATCCTGTTATCATTTCGGAATATTTTTGAAACATAATTATCATGATAAATATCAATGTTACCGGTTAAAAGTATATCCAGGTCACCATCATTATATAATCTCCCCAGGCGGCTGAACCGCCATTTACACCGGTAAAGGATATCCATGTCTGTTCTGTAAATGTACCGTTTCCGCTATTGCGGTATATTTTTGTAATAGAATGAAGTGGATTTGAATTAGTCCCGGTCAATAATATATCCAGATAACCGTCATTATCATAATCACCCCAGGCAGATGAACTGATAGAGATGCCATTGATGGAAAATGATGTCAGTTTTTTAAATGTATTATTTTCATTATTATGATAAATTTTTGAAACACCCATTCCAGTTAATAGTATATCTAAATAATCATCATTATCATAATCGCCCCACCTTGCTGAACCCCTTGAAATACCCGGTAGAACTATAGACGTTTCTTCTGTAAAATTATTAGCTCCATCATTGTGATAAATTTTCGAAATGATATCAGAATTCTCAGTTCTTCCGGATAAAAGAATATCAAAATAGCCGTCATTATCATAATCTCCCCATGACACTGAACTTTCAGAAACACCGGTTAATAATATTGATGTTTGCTGAGTAAAAGTGTTGTGTCCATTATTGCGAAATATTTTTGATACGGGAGTTTTCCAATAGATACTAGTTAACCCTGTCAAAAGTAAGTCCGGGTGCCGTCATTATCGTAATCTCCCCATGCAGCTGAACCTGAAGAGACACCGGGTAAAGAAATTGCGGTTTGTTCTGTAAAAGTATTATTTCCATTGTTGCGGTATATCTTTGAAATAGAAATATATGATGAATTACTACCCGTCAATAATATATCCAGATAACCATCATTATCATAATCGCCCCAAACAGCTGAACCAAAAGTAACTCCGGGTAAAGAAATTGTAGTTTGTTCGGTAAATGTATTATTTCCATCATTGCGATATATTTTTGAAATAGGAGTTCCTGATGAGGTTGCTCCAGTCAATAATATATCGAGGTAACCATCATTATCATAATCGCCCCAAACAGCTGAACCATAAGAGATACCGGTTAATAGGAATTGATGTTTGCTCGGTAAAACCGCCAGTTGAAAAACTTTCTTCCGGTGCAAATTGAGAACCCGCAAAATTATTATCTATTGCCTGTACACTCCAGTAATATTCCCGTCAGGCAATCCTTTTATTGTCCAGCTATTATGATGACCCAGTATTTCCATATTTTACAATTCTTCTCTGCCGGTATTTCTATCTGACATAGGAGATAAAATATTTACATCACCCGGACTTGTACCTATAACTAAATTATATGTTAATCCATTTTGCGGTGTTTCATTATCAGTGCTTTTGTCCCAGCTAAATGTTACATCATTTCCAATTAACCGTCTGATGCAAATTGGAAGGTATATCGGTAATACATTTGGTGTAGAATTATTATTACGATATATTTTTGTAAATTAGTGCCATTTCACCGTATATACCTGTTAAAAGAATATCCAGATCACCATCATTATCATAATCTCCCCAGGCTACTGAACTATCCCTCAACGCCAGCAAAGTATATAGAAGTTTGTTCAGTAAATGTATTATTTCCATCATTTCTATATATTTTCGAAACTATCATAACTTCCATGAAAACCAGTTAAAAGAATATCCAGATAACCATCATTATTATAATCTCCCCAGGCTACTGAACTATGACTAACACCAGTTAAAGAAATTGAAGTCTGCTCTGTAAATGTATTATTTCCATTATTATGATAAATCTTTGAAATAGATATGTCCTGTTCGTTATAGCCTGTTAATAAGAATATCCAGATATCCATCATTATCATAATCTCCCCATGCTACTGAACCATCATTAACTCCGGTTAAAGAAATTGTAGTTTGTTCTGTAAATGTATTATTTCCGTTATTGTGATAAATTTTTGAAACAGGAGTTCCAGATGAATTTTACCCAGTTAAAAAAATATCTAAATAACCATCATTATCATAATCACCCCAGCACTGAACTCATACCGACACCAGTTAAAGAAATTGATGTTTGTTCGGTAAATGAATTATTTCCATTATTATGATAAATTTTTGATACAGATATGCTTTGTTCGTTATATCCGGTTAAAAGTATATCAAGATAACCATCATTATCATAATCTCCCCAGGCTGCTGAACCATAACCAACCCCTGTTAGAGAAATTGAAGTTTGTTCTGTAAATGTATTATTTCCATTATTGTGATATATCTTTGAAGTTACTTTTGTCCAATCTTCAGTCACTCCAGTTAAAAGTATATCCAAATAACCATCATTATCATAATCTCCCCAAACCGCTGAAAGCCCATTAAACCAATCAAAGATATTAATGTTTGTTCCGAAAATTGAGGCAATGAAATTTGGGTTTCAAATTTAAAATCAGCATTCATTGTAGATGATGAAGATGAAATATTAGAAACTGCCAATATCTGTTTCACTAAGATTGTAATTCTTGCTATCGGGAATAGATGAATTGTTAAAATTTTTATTATTTGTTGAACCTGGATATGTGATCACCTGCATCTCCCCGTCCCATTATTATGTTCCAGATCCCATAAACCATCTGCCTGTTCTAAAGCAACATGATAATGCCCTGATGAAGTGTGCCCCGGATACCATTCATTATTATTATTATTTACAGAGTTATCAATATGATATATGCATAATCCATTTCCAGGTAAATATGTATCATAACTGGTCTGCTGCCTGTTTTCCACTAAAAAATATTCATTTCCGCATAAATTGTTCTATAATAAATATGTTTCGATGTATGCTTTCAACATTCTTAATTGATTGTTCGGTTATATTTGAAGAAACAATCGTTGGTGTTAAATAACCCATCTGGAATATGTGACCAGGCATCGGGAAATGCTGGAGAACTCCTAAACCTCCGGTCCATTCCAGCTTCCGCCTGCCATTAAACTCCAATTACCTAATCCTTCAGAAGAATTATCTGTATCATATAAATCAGGCAGCCCAAATGCAGCATGCCCCATTTCATGTGCAAAAACTCCGCATGTCATATCACCCGGTTTATCCAATATTCAGGTTCTATTGAATAATGGTAAACCTTAACTCCATCGAGATTTTGAGGGGTGCTTGTTGTCCATGCATGCGACCATATATCATTATTATTTCCTGTATATTCTGCTCCGGGACCTGAATGAATAATAAATAATGCATCAACATATCCATCTCCATCATTATCATATTGTGAAAAATCGATTTGCGGATTAACAAGATTTACAATATCTTCAACTAGTTTCTGATGATTTTGCGGATAACTACCCGTCCCATTTTGTCCGTTTACATAATAAGAGTATGTTTGTGGGGCTGTCACCCATCCAATTGCACTTGGAAGATTTACAGTAACAATATCCAGATTCCCATAGCTTACTTTATTATAGTAATCATGAAGAGTTCCTGTACTTTGACCAAATAAAAGATTATCAAAATAATTAGCATTTACTTGTGATGCTTTATCCGTAAATTGTACTAAAATAACTAATGCTTTCCAGCTGCCTGATGGTACTGCTTGTGGTCCAAGTGTTCTTGAAAAAGTATTCTGCTTTAAGTTTTGCTGCATTTCTAATCCCGGTGATGACCATGGTTCATCAATTCCTTTACTTCTAATCTGTAAGATTTGAAAGAGTATATGGTGTTGCTATTTCTCCATTATTAATTTTTTCTATTAATGATGGATGCGGTGGCATTTGTGCGTAGGTATTCGCATTATATGAAATTAAAAAAATGATGCCCATTAAAATTAAATTTTGTAAAATATTTTCTCATCGAATACCCCTTCCTTATTTATATTTGAAGCAAATAGGAAAATAAAAACTTTTTAGAGATGTAAAACTATAAAAGCATGAAACTTTCCCCTTTGAAAATTTATTCTTGCCCACGTAAAGAAATTTGACCATTTCAGGTCCATTTTTGAACCTCAAAACAGAAAATTATATAAACAAAATTAAATACACTTAACATGAATAAATAAAACTTACAAATTGCACCTGCAATTTCCACATTATCCAATTTTCAGTTTAAGTGCTAGTTATCTTAGGAAAATTACTAAAGCAATTTTCTTCAAATGTAATATATCAGGAATAATTTTAAGAACAGATTAGTGCAAACCCCTAATTATCTTTTTCGCTTTAGCTATTTATTGGAAGAAAATTCTAAATTCATTCAACCCTCTTTCTCTTCCCATTTTGACACATTAAATGTTATAAATAATATATTAAAAATCAAGAGATTAAGAAGCATGGTATTAAATAAATATTAATTCAAAAAGTTTTGTCAAGATTACCAATAAATCCTTCCTTTTTATAGCAAAGGTTCAAAATAGTTTTATTTTATTGGTTTAAAATAAAAAAAACTGGATAACCCCGGTTTATTCTTAAGCTTACTGACTTATGTATTAGGTGCCAGTCACCTCTTAGGTGACTGCACCTTGCTTTCTCATTTCAATAAGCACCATCTTTTTAGTTTGGACAAAACTACCTGCCTGAAGCCTGTAAATATATGTCCCGCTAGGCAGACTACTCCCCTCAAACTTTACACTATGAAATCCTGCTTCTTCGATTCCGTTTACAAGACTTGCTACTTCCTGACCGATTATATTATAAACCTTTAGTGTTACTTTTACATGCTTCAGGTAAATGTGAATTTTATCTCTGTAACCGGGTTAAATGGGTTCGGATAATTCTGTAGTAAATTAATTTCTTTAGGCACTACTTTTACTTCTACTTCTTTTGAATACTCAATACTTCCCATCATTATCTATTTGTTTTAACCTGTAAACAAAATTAGTTCCGCCTGTCAAATTCTTATCTGTAAAGCTATATTCCTTCGGTGAATTACTATTCCCATGCCCCTGTACAAATCCAACTTTCTCCCATTGACTTCTGACCTCTGACTTCTGATCTCTGACTTCTCTCTGTACCTCAAATCCATTATTATTTACTTCCGTCGCTGTCTTCCAGTTTAAGTTTACATTATTTGAATTTACAGATGCTGTGAATGATGAAAGTTCAACAGGTAGAGGAACTACACTTTGGTTCACAAATATAACAGTATGTCCTACATGACAATAGTCTGAAACACCATCTGATCCATTCAATTCAATGTAAGCACTACCTGGACCTCCAGGATTAAAATCGAGTACAAGTGCATTCACACCGCTAGTAGGCCAAACATCATCATTGGGAGTATTAAGATTTGAAATAGCATAATTAAGGCGATGAGTATATGTCACACCACCTCTCATCCATGGTCCGCCCGATGTCTCAATATTTTTTGTTTCAAAATTCGTCCATCCAAACATGTTAGTTAAAAATGTCGAATTAACATCAGATGCAGATAGTTGGGTAGTCGCATCAGAAGGACTTGAGCTATTAAAATAAATGAATATACTAAGTCCTGCAGCTTCCTCATCAATCGTTGTTCCCTTAATATTAACGGTTAATGGATTATGCCCAACTAATGTAATTGTGACACTACCAGGAAAAGATAAATTAACAATTAATAACAATAGGATTAAAATTGGCTTTAGTCTCATTTTTTTAACTCCTATTTAATAAATTTTCCATTATTGAACAAAACTATTCGCACCTATG
>CAWCVZ010000045.1:0-3943 GCA_963798865.1 uncultured Ignavibacteria bacterium
GCACGGAGAGGGTCGGTAGAAAAGTTAGTTTGAGCATTAACGCTAAATTTGAAGATTAAAATTAAGAAAAATGTAAGAGTGAAGCATTTATTATCCATTGAAAAACTTCGAGTTTAAAATAGTTGTATATTATAATTAAACAATAATAAAAAATTATTTAATATAATTTTCTAAAGTGCTAAACGAGTGTCTTTTCATTTTATTGTTGATTCAATAAATTGCATTATTAAAATGTTAAAATTATGAAAATAAAAGAACCCTTATTTGATTATATTGATAAAAATATTGAATATAAGATTATAAATGGAGATGCACTAAAAGAAATAGATAAAATTGAAGATAAAAAGTTCGACCTAATTATAACTTCTCCACCTTATAATCTCGGAAAAGACTATGAAACTAAAAAATCAATCGAAGATTATTTGGAAAATCAGAAGCTTATTATTGAAAAATTAATCGATATTATGTCTGAGAGGGGAAGTATTTGTTGGGAAGTGGGAAATTATGTACAAAAGGGCGAGATATTTCCCCTCGATATCTTTTATTATAATATATTTAAAAAATATAAATTAAAATTAAGGAATAGAATTATCTGGCATTTTGGACATGGTCTACATGCCTCAAATAGATTTTCCGGAAGATATGAAACTATTTTATGGTTTACTAAATCAAATAAATATATTTTTAATCTAGATGATGTAAGGATTCCCTCAAAATATCCTGGGAAAAGACATTATAAAGGTCCAAATAAAGGAAAACCTTCTGGAAATCCTAATGGTAAAAATCCATCTGATATTTGGGAAATTATTGTAAATGATTGGAACAATGAATTGTGGAATATTCCCAATGTTAAAAGTAATCACCCTGAGAAAACAGTACATCAGTGTCAATTTCCTGTCGAATTAGTTGAAAGATGTATTCTAGCTTTAACTAATGAAAGAGATAGCTGGGTTTTGGATCCATTTGCCGGTGTGGGTTCAACTGTTATTGCAGCAATTAAAAATAACAGAAATGCTATTGGTATCGAAAAAGAAGAAAAATATTCTAATATTGCATTGGAAAGAATAAATGCATTTAAAGAAGGTGAGCTAAAGTTAAGACCAATTAATAAACCTATTCATAATCCATCTATTAATGATAAAGTAGCTCAAGTACCTAAAGAGTGGATTCAATATTCAATAAATGAAAATAGCTGAAAAATATTCTCATCTAAATGGAGAAGAATATATCCTTGTCCATCATAAAAATCTCTTTAAAGAAATCAAAAATGTTATTGCATCGGTAGATGCCAGCTATATTTAACGAAGACAAGTAAAGAAAAGACAATGATAGGGAAGATGTTGTATAGTCCAATTGAATTAAATAAAAATTTTAGTACTAGTTTTAGGTCTAAAGGATGGAATGAAAGCAGATATAAATATTACATAACCACAAATAGAAAATATTTGGAAGAAATGTTAATTCTTGAGTATAAAGAACAAAAAGGTTATTTGATTTCTAAAGGAATAAAGGAGCCCATTTCTTCTTATAAGCAAACTGATTTTGTAAAAAATAATATTGCCGTGGAAGTTCAGTTTGGAAAATACGCTTTTGTCGCTTTTGATTTATTTGTAAAACATTTGCTATTTTTTTCTGGTGGATTAATAAATGTTGGTGTTGAAATCCTTCCTACAAAAAAAATGCAAAATTATATGTCTTCCGGAGTAGCATATTTTGAGGGAGAAGTCTATAATATTTTAAGGCATGGTAGAAGTAATCCTCCAGTTCCACTATTAATTTTGGGAATTGAACCTTAATAATAAAGAATTCTTGAGTAAAAAATAATTCTCAACCACAAAGTGCTTGAAGTGGGGTGGAGAATTAGCTAATAAAAAATTTGATAATGATTATTGTTTTAGACATACCGTTTTTAGTCTATATCCTTTCTATTTTATCTTGTAAATCCTTCAATATCTTATCTAATAATAAAGTTTCATAACTTATCTTCAATATTAGTGGCTTTTTTGATCGATGATGATATGTGCCTATTTAAAAGTCGCAGTTCTACTGGCAAGTAGTTCACAAAGACAATTTCATATTTAGCTTTTCTTCCATATACTTTCTATTTGTGGTTATGTAATATTTATATCTGCTTTCATTCCATCCTTTAGACCTAAAACTAGTACTAAAATTTTTATTTAATTCAATTGGACTATACAGCATCTTCCCTATCATTGTCTTTTCTTTACTTGTCTTCGTTAAATATAGGCTGGCATCTACCGATGCAATAACATCTTTGATTTCTTTAAAGAGATTTTTATGATGGACAAGGATATATTCTTCTCCATTTAGATGAGAATATTTTTCAGCTATTTTCATTTATTGAATATTGAATCCACTCTTTAGGTACTTGAGCTACTTTTTCATTAATGGATGGATTATGAATCGGTTTATTAATTGGTCTTAACTTTAGCTTACCTTCTTTAAATGCATTTATTCTTTCCAAAGCAATATTAGAATATTTTTCTTCTTTTTCGATACCAATAGCATTTCTGTTATTTTTAATTGATGCAATAACAGTTGAACCCACTCCGGCAAATGGATCCAAAACCCAGCTATCTCTTTCATTAGTTAAAGCTAGAATACATCTCTCAACTAATTCGACAGGAAATTGACACTGATGTACTGTTTTCTCGGGGTGATTATTCTTAACATTGGGAATATTCCACAATTCATTGTTCCAATCATTTACAATAATTTCCCAAATATCAGATGGATTTTTACCATTAGGATTTCCAGAAGGTCTTCCTTTCTTTGGACATTTATAATGTTTTTTCCCAGGGTATTTTGAGGGAATTCTTACATCATCTAAATTAAAAATATATTATCTGATTTAGTAAACCATAAAATAGTTTCATATCTTCCGGAAAATCTATTTGAACCATGTAGACTTCATGTCCAAAATGCCAGATAATTCTATTCCTTAATTTTAATTTATAATTTTTAAAATGTTTGTAGATAAAAGATATCGAGGGGATATATCTCGCCCTTTTGTACATAATTTCCCACTTCCCAACAGATACTTCCCCTCTCAGACATAATATCGATTAGTTTTTCAATAATAAGCTTCTGATTTTCCAAATAATCTTCGATTGATTTTTTAGTTTCATAGTCTTTTCCAAGATTATAAGGTGGAGAAGTTATAATAGGTCGAACTTTTTATCTTCAATTTTATCTATTTCTTTTAATGCATCACCATTAATCATCTTTATATTCAATATTTTTATCAATATAATCAAATAAGGGTTCTTTTATTTTCATAATTTTAACATTTTAATAATGCAATTTATTGAATCAACAATAAAATGAAAAGACACTCGTTTAGCACTTTAGAAAATTATATTAAATAATTTTTTATTATTGTTTAATTATAATATACAACTATTTTAAACTCGAAGTTTTTCAATGGATAATAAATGCTTCACTCTTACATTTTTTCTTAATTTTAATCTTCAAATTTAGCGTTAATACTAAACTAACTTTTCTACCGACCCTCTCCTGGCGAAATTCATAACTGAAGATGTACAAAGATTCTGGGAATGCTTCGATAGAATGGACACTTCATCCGTAAATCCCTTTATTGAATATGTTGAAAAAGGCTCTCCCGGTGTTCAGGGATTTATTCCTTACAGAATAATTAATGCAGATTCATTATACTCTATGGTGAAAAGAAAAACAGGATTATGAGCAATGCAGAAATGTGCTTCAAAACCTGGAACTAAAGAGAAAAGAATTAAAGCAATTTATGCTGCAATGAAATATTTGTATCCGATGTTTCATGTTCCCGCCCATATATTTCGTTGTCGGAAGATTTAATTCGGGAGGAACAGTATCCGAAGCCGGACTGCTTTTGGGTACAGAAATGCTGAAAAATATTGATGGCCTTCCTGGATTGGTCGCACAC
>CAWCVZ010000046.1:0-3035 GCA_963798865.1 uncultured Ignavibacteria bacterium
TAATTTTCAACTAATTTAATAAACCCCCTATTTTCAATTAATATTTTAATCAATAAAATTGAACTAATGTAGTTACCATTGTAAAGAAGAGCTTTCAATTTGTAATGTCCTATTAAATACCATCCCAATGTTCCCGGGGTCAATTTCTTCATATCTTGCGTTCCAATCTTAATTGCCTCTTCTCCTCTTCCTGCTTGAATTAATGCCCACGTTTTTCTAATATTGATATTAAAAATCATTGTAGAATCCAATTCATATAATTTAATCGTCTCAATCCAATCATTCGATAATTTCAGTAACTCTTTATAATTTTTTATATATTCATAATATGTTGCAATTACTTTATTTCTAAAATGATAAAAGAAAAAAGTTTTGATATTATTTACCTTATTCAATTCATCGACATATTTCTTAGCTTTCTTAACTAATATTTCACTAGGCGAGGCAAGCGAATGCAATTGTATCCTTTGTAGATCTAAATAGTAATTTTCAGCCTTAACCTCCCACGAATGAATATATAGATATTCGTCCTGAATAGCAAGAAATTTCTTTAACTTTCCTTTGTTATATTCCGAAGAACTATAATGTCGAATTAATAGTCTTACTACCAAAATAATATTTTCAGTTGCATCATTTTTGATAGATTTCGTCAAGGATTTTTCGGCAATTTTAATTGCCAAGTGTGTAAGCTTTTGTCGAATAAATATTTTCGCTACAATCATATTTTGAAATTGATTGATTAATTCATTAATTGAAGAATGGTCTTTTTCAATATTAATATTTTCATACAATATTGCCTTAATAAATATCTCTCGCAATTTTTCCTTTAATCGCCAAAACGCAGTAATATTATTTTTACCATAAATTATTTTCATGACTTGGCTTTCATTCATGCCTTTTCCAGAAATTACTATTTTGTATAACTCTTTAAGGGCGATGTTTTCATTTTGAAAAATCAATCCCTCAACAATGCTGATATTTTTGAAATTATATTTAGCAAGTTCAAAAAGCTCTTCCATACTTGTGTAATTATAACTAATTAATAATCAGGTCATTAGTAAAATTATTTGTTTATTTTTTATTAATTTCAATTGAAATATAGCTTGTTTTTTGGTTTAATTTCACGAACATTTATGCTCATCTTTACAATTGAATTTCACATGTAATTTTCTTATCAATTCGTAGTTTAATTATGATCAAAAATTAAGGGCCGAATTGCTAAAATAACGAAATTAACACCAATTCCGAATTTAATTCTGTGAAAAGCGTATTTAATTAATAATTGCATTATAAAATAAATTGAATTATTTGAATTACAAAACAAATAGCCATGAAATCAGCAACAAATGCCGCAGTACTAATGCCATTTATTTTTTCATTGACTTGTTTCCTTGTACATATGTCAACGATTTTGTTGTGCACATTTGAATTAAATAGCATGGAAATAGACTATTTAGATATATTATATCAAAACCAAGTATCACATCAAATAACTGATAAATCACAAATTCGAGAATCATGTACTTTATATAATAATTACGATATTAATTAATATTTATTGATAATAATTTCCACCAACTTCAACAATGATATTAGAATTAATTTATAATTAACAATTCAATATCATATCTGAATGATAAAGGCTCAATATCTTTTTTATCGAGGTATAGGCCTTTATTCATTTTACGTAGTTGTAATTGACAAACAAAAATTTCAAGACTATAAAAAATTATCTTCAAAACTAAATAGTAATGAATATCTCCTGTTAATTTGCCTTAATAATAAGATTGCGTTTAACCATGCTTTTATATTATTGAATATTTATCTGAATGCCTTATGAGGATTAATTTTAAAATAAATTTCTGACTTATTCATGTAAATAGATCATGCAAAAACAATATTAGATAATTAGCCTATTTTAGAAATTGTCTTAATTTCACCTTAATGTGAAAATTAAATCAAAATTATAATATATTAATATCAAAGTATGTTGATATCATTTTAGTTCTCATCCCAATAAATGTTTAATTCTATTTTCCATTAATAACTATAATCATTTATTATCATTGTGATTTTTGAAAATATGAGACATTAGTTAATATCCTTCATTTTCATCCCCTATAATTCCTGTTAAAATAAAAGTCTTGTTTCCATTATTAAGTGTTGTAAGCTTGTACTCCCAATATCCATTCAAAGTTTGTCCATAGTAGGAACAAGTCAGGATTTCAATAAGCGGAATATTATCCCGTTTAGCTACATTCACCTTTACTGTTTCCGATCGATCAGTAGGATCAAGGCTCCTGAAATTGAGCTGGTGGTTAGTAACAAGCGAAGTAGAAACAGGTACGACTTGTTCTTCAGAACATGCAATGAAAGACATGAAAATGATAGTCAGTATTGATGTATAAGCCAGGTTAATCGATATAGCACAATTTTTCATAGTGGAATTATTACTGTTCAGTTATAGAAAAAAGAAAAGGCAAATACCATGCCCTATGGCATGAAAATATAAAAGGGACAACGACAAAATACCTGGTGGAGTTTGGTTTCTTAAAATTAAGTTCTTTTGGTGAATAAGTCAAATAAATGGTTATTAGAGGGATTTGGTCATTATTTTCCAAAGGACTTCATACGGAATGATCTCGGTTTCAATGTTTTCGCCAGATCCGGCAAGTTTCACTTCTTCCAGCAGACTAAGCAGATCTTTTGTGTATCTTTCTGTACGGATAGGGTTAAAATCCGCCTTAGTGATCTGGACAACCATTTTGATCATACAATTGCTCCTGAATGAATCGTCCTTACGAAGGTATCTGTATGCATACTGATTCAGCGAATCAACTCTGTCAATAATGGCATTGTAATCCTTTCGTTGAAGCAATACTGCAACATGCATTAATAAAATGCTTAGATTAATCCCTCTCTTGTCTTTACTGAATACCGGGGTAGTATTAAGAAATTTTCCGATTTTAAATTCAGGCAATTTAACTGGAATTTTATTGGGATCCCCAGCTAAACCTGCGTCCACAACCAAATGA
>CAWCVZ010000047.1:0-11189 GCA_963798865.1 uncultured Ignavibacteria bacterium
CAGCATTGGAACATCCATATTAAAAATAGTTTCGGAATGACCCAGAAAAAGAAATCCCCCCATTCTTAGATTAGAGCTTAATTTTTTAAGCAGCTGTTCCTGAGTTAACTTATCAAAATAAATTATAACATTTCTACAAAATATAATATCCTGTTTTTCCCTAATTCCTAAGTCAGCATCCATAAAATTAATTCTCTGGTAATTAATAAATTTCCTTAGCCCGGAAATAACCCGTACCTGACTTTTCTTAGGATCTTTGCTTTTTAAGAAATATTTTTGTTTGATAGCCAATGGAATCTGGCTTATTCTTTCAGCGTCATAAATACCCAGAATGGCTTTTTCGAGCACTTTAGTTGAAATATCAGAGGCAGTTATAGTGAAATCGATATTGGAAATGTTTTGTACAAATTCACTTAAGACTATCGCAAGAGTATATGGTTCCTCACCTGTAGAACACCCGGCGCTCCATATTTTTAGTTTTTTATCTAAACCGGCATTGAATTCCGACATTAAATAAGGGATTACATTTTGAGTTAAGAAGGTAAATTGAGCCGGCTCCCGGAAAAAATCGGTTTTATTAGTTGTAACTACATCGATCATGTGAATCAATTCTTCTTCCATTCCTTTTTTGCTAAAAAGGAAGTCGCAGTATTCCGCAAAAGAATGAAAATTGTTTACCCGGAGTCTTTTTCTAAGGCGTGTTTCGAGCATTGTTTTTTTGATCGGAGGCATCTTTATACCGCATTGATCATATATAAACTTGCTTAACCTCTCAAATTCATGCGTCGATAAGGTTTCATTAAATATTCTTTACAAAAGTAGAATTGAACATAATTTTTTTTGAATTAATATTTTTGCAATTATCTATTTTTTCTATTCTTTAGAGTCAACACCCTGTGCATTTTGAACCAGCATCAACTCTTCAGAAGAAAACACATTATCAATATTTAGAATTATGATAAATGCATCCTCCCTTTTTCCCATTCCTTTTATGAAGTCAGTTTTTAACTTAGTTCCAATTCTCGGAGCAGGTTCAATGTCTTTTGGATCCAGTTCAAAAACTTCCTGAACAGAGTCTACTAAAGCACCTAATACAGTATTTTCTCCATCGAGATTAACTTCAACAACAATAATACACGTGTTTACAGTAGTTTCCGTTTTTTCAAGTCCGAACTTTAATCTCATATCCACAACCGGTACAACATTCCCTCGGAGGTTAATTACACCGCACATAAAATCAGGTGTTTGAGGAACCCTGGTAATTTTTATAAAATCCAAAATTTCCCTAACTTGAGCAACATCAACTCCGAATACTTCATCTTTAAGTTTGAACGTAAGATACTGTCTTATTTCCGATACTATTTCATTACTCATTTTATTTAGTCTCCTTACATTTGATTAAAATTTTTCAAAATCTTTATCCGATGAATCACCATTTCTTCCCAAATCAAGAACAACTCCATTTTTGTTATTATCAAAAGCTTTTTCTTTTTGTTTATATAGTTTAGGAGTTGTATATGAAATGCTTTTTCTTTGATAATTTTTTTTCTCAGATTTTTTTATATCGTCTTTTAACCCATTTTTTGACTCTACCTTAAAAAAGGAAATAGTCTGCTGAAGCTGTTGAGCCTGACTGGTCAATTCTTCCGCAGTTGAAGCCATTTCCTCGGATGCAGTTGCATTCTGCTGAATAACCTGATTTAGCTGCTGAATAGCACCGTTTATCTGTTCAGCGCCGCTATTCTGTTCATTACTGGCAGCAGTTATTTCCTGAACCAGGTCTGCTGTTTTCTGTATATCGGGAAGAATCATTGAAAGCATTTCTCCAGCTTTTTCAGCTACTTTTACGCTACTTGCAGACAGCTTGTTTATTTCTGCCGCAGCATTTTGGCTTCTTTCCGCAAGTTTTCTAACTTCAGAAGCAACAACAGCAAAACCTTTTCCATGTTCCCCTGCTCTTGCAGCTTCTATAGCTGCATTTAATGCAAGGAGATTGGTTTGCCTTGCAATCTCTTCAATTATTGAAATTTTACCTGCAATTTCTTTCATTGCACTTACAGTTTCGGCAACCGCTTTTCCGCCTTCTTTTGCATCTTCGGCTGACTTTTGAGCAATTTTTTCTGTTTGCTGAGAATTATCTGCATTCTGTTTAATATTGGCATTCATTTCTTCCATAGAAGAAGAAGCTTCTTCAGCAGCGGCAGCTTGTTCTGTAGAACCCTGTGATAATTGTTCGGAAGTTGAGCTTAATTCCTGACTGCCGGCAGTCACATTATTAGCAGCAGTTTGAACATTCTCAACAATTTCCCTTAATTTTTCGACCATACGGTAAAGGCTGATGCCGAGAACATCTTCATTTGATTTTACTTGTACGTTTATTGATAAATCTCCATCGGCTAATTTATCGGCAACGGCTGCTTGTGCTTTAACATTTCCTATCATCATTTTGAATGAATCTGCAAGTAAACCTATTTCATCTTTTGTACCGGATTCAACGTTTACATCGACATTCCCTTCAGCTAATTTCTCAGCAGCATTTTTTAATTGATTAACAGGTTTACTAATAATCCGTGCGACGAAAATACCTAAAATGAGAGCACAAAGAATCCCAGTAAGCATAAATATAATCATTAAACTTTTTGCAGAAGATGCTTGTGAAGTGTTAGCATCTTTGATTTGTTTGGCAATCTCAGAGTTTTTTTGAATTAATATTTGAAGAAATTCATAAGCTTTATCATAATTAGCAGCGGCTGATGTACGGGCTTGTAAAAGCATTGCATCGTCATTTTCTAATAAGGCTGTAGTAAGCTGTTCACCGCTTTTTTTATAATTGTCCCAATATTCATTAAAACTGACGAAATTCTGTTTCTCTTCGGTGCTAAATGAAGAAGAGTTGAATTCATTAATTAATTTATCAACGGCTTCTGCATAAGATTTTGAATTTGAAAGATATTCCTGTCTTTTATTCTTATCTGTTACAAGCATTGCATAGACAAGATTAATTCTTACCTGTAAAAAGGACCCGTTGACTGTACCGAAATTTTTAATAGGTATAACCCTATTATTAAATAAATTTTCATTATTTTCAGTTATTACATTAAGGCTGGAATAACCTATCCATCCAATTATTCCGGCAATAACAGCAACAAAAGCAAAACTAATTAATAGTTTTAGTTTGACTTTAAGATTGTAGAACCAATTCATTTTTTCCCTTTCCTTTTATCTTTTTCTTTAAAACTTTTCAAAGTCTTTATCAATGGCATCAACATTTCCAAGGTTAAGGACTACACCCTGTTTACTATTAGGTCTCTCTTTAGATTTGTTCGTGCCGAAATTATTATTTGGAATGATTTTTTTCTGAATAATTTTTTTATTAGTTATTTTATTTCCGGCTTTATTATCTCCATCTAATTCCACTTTAAAAAAAGCAATCGTCTGCTGGAGCTGTTCTGCCTGACCGGTTAATTCCTCCGCCGTTGAAGCCATTTCTTCCGAAGCAGATGCATTTTGCTGAATAATCTGATTAAGCTGCTGGATAGCACTATTTATCTGTTCGGAACCTGTATTCTGTTCATTACTTGCAGCGGTTATTTCTTGAACAAGCTCAGCAGTTTTCTGAATATCGGGTAAGATTTTAGAAAGCATTTCACCAGCTTTTTCAGCCACTTTAACGCTTCTTCCTGATAGTTCACTTATTTCCCCAGCTGCCGTTTGGCTTCTTTCGGCGAGTTTTCTGACTTCGGAAGCTACTACGGCAAAACCTTTACCATGTTCCCCTGCTCTTGCAGCTTCAATTGCGGCATTTAATGCCAGGAGGTTTGTTTGTCTTGCTATCTCTTCTATAATAGATATTTTACTGGCAATTTCTTTCATTGCATCGACAGTCTGAGAAACAGCTTTCCCACCTTCTTGTGCATCTTGTGCAGATTTCTGAGAAATTTTTTCAGTCTGCTGAGAATTATCGGCATTCTGTTTTATATTGGCACTCATCTGTTCCATAGAAGAAGAAGCTTCTTCAGCAGCAGCAGCCTGTTCAGTAGAACCCTGTGATAATTGCACTGAACTTGCACTTAATTCCTGGCTTCCGGCTGTTACATTATCTGCAGCGGCTTTAACATTTTCAACAACTTCTTTTAATTTATTTACCATCCGCGAAAGACTATTTCCGAGCATATCTTCATTTGATTTTATATTAACCTTAACCTTCAAATCTCCTTCAGCGAGTTTATCTGCGGCAAAAGCATGATCTTTTAAGTTTGCAATCATTCTATTCAGACTATTTCCCAGAACATCTTCACTTGACTTAGCTACTAAGCTCACATTCAATTTTCCTTCAGAGAGTTTGTCTGCGACTATTGCTTGTTCTTTTATATTTTCAATCATTTTATTAAGACTCTTACCTAAAACATCCTCATTAGATTTAACACTTATATTCACATTTATATTACCTTCGGAGAGCTTATCGGCTACACTACATTGTTCTTTAATGTTTTCAATCATTTTATTAAAGGAAACAGCCAAAGCGCCTATCTCATCCTTATGGTTTGATTGAAGATTTACATTGATATTTCCTACAGCCAATTTTTCGGCTGCCTCAGTTAGGTTAATTACGGGTTTACTTATAATACGGGAAATAAACATTCCTAAAAAAATGGCCGACAGAGTACCAGCTAAAAGAATTATGATCATAAGAACTTTAGCAGATGATTCGGAATCAGCAGCAGCCTGATTAGCTAAAGCTGCTTCTTTTTTATTATGCTCAACTAATTCGCCCAATAAATCATCGACTTTTTTATTAGAATTTTCTTCTATATTTGCTGCTTTTCTGTTCAGCTTTTCAAATAAGTCTTTATTTGGATTTTTAAAATATGATTTAGCCAAAGCTATATACTCTTGATGGTCTTTCCACCAGTTATTAAAAACAGGAACAAACTTTCCCCATTCAGATTTATCTAATTCTGTTTTGGGAAGGGATTCATAATTTTTCCATGCTTCATCCATATCTTTCTTAGCATCATCAGATTTTAGGAATAGTTCTTCGGCATTTTCTGCAGTTAATCCATTGGTTAGCAAAGAGGCTTCAACAGCATCTATTGTTGTCTGTTCATTTGCAATAACTAATAAATTTTCAACTGAGGGGAGACGTATATCTCCTATTTCATCGATATTTTTGGAAAGATTATCAATGCCGGATAACCCTATCCAACCGACAACACCTGATATCGCAGCCATAACTATAAAGCTGCCTAACAGTTTTTTACTTAACTTTAAATTATAGAACCAATTCATACTACTCCTTTACTTAATTCATTGCTTAATTTTATTCTTTAAAATCTTTCAAAATTATCATCAAGAGAATCACCGTTCCCATTTAATTTTAAAAGAACTCCGGAATTTGATTGTTTGCTTTTAGGTTTGCCATTATATTTTTTTTCTATAACGTTAGAAACAGTTTGTTTCTTCGAACTTTTTTTATCAAATAATTTATTGGTAATTTGATTAGTATTTATTTCTATCTTAAAGAATGCAATAGTCTGCTGAAGTTGTTCTGCCTGATTGGTTAACCCTTCAGTTGTGGATGCCATCTCCTCTGAAGAAGAAGCATTCTGCTGAATAACATTATTTAACTGTTGAATAGCATTGTTTATTTGTTCAGCACCACTATTCTGTTCATTGCTGGCGGCTGATATTTCCTGAACAAGTTCGGCTGTTTTCTGTATATTCGGTAATATTGCTGAGAGCATTTTACCGGCACTTTCAGCTACCTGAACACTATTAGCAGAAAGCTGACTTATTTCACCGGCGGCAGCCTGACTTCTTTCAGCCAATTTTCTAACTTCAGATGCAACAACCGCAAAACCTTTTCCATGTTCGCCTGCTCTTGCCGCTTCAATTGCAGCATTTAATGCAAGGAGATTTGTCTGCCTGGCAATTTCTTCTACAATCGAAATTTTACTCGCAATTTCTTTCATAGCTAGAACAGTCTCAGTAACTGCTTTTCCACCCTCTTTGGCATCTTCAGCAGATTTCAGCGCAATTTTTTCAGTCTGCTGAGCGTTTTCAGCATTTTGTTTAATATTTGAAGTCATTTGTTCCATTGATGATGAAGCTTCTTCAGCTGATGCTGCTTGTTCAGTTGCCCCCTGTGATAACTGCTCTGAACTTTTACTCAACTCCTGACTCCCGCTCGTAACATTTTCAACAGTTTCTTTTACTTCCTTTACTATTTTTGTTAAACCGGAAATCATAGATACCATTGCCTTCATCAATCTATCCTTTTCTGATCTTTCTTTTGCAGATATATTAAGATCTCCGGAAGAAATTGACTCTGCAACTCTTGTAATTTCGTTCATTGAATCGATAAGTATATTAAGATTTTTCTTTATCTCATTGAAATCACCATTGTAATTATCGGTTATTTTATCAGGTATATCCCCTTTGGCTATTCTGTCTACATATTCTGCAGCTACATTCAAAGGTCCAATTACTGCATCAAGTGTATCGTTTACTCCCTGTACTATCTTTTTGAAGTCTCCTTCATGTTTACTTGCATCTGCCCTTACTGCCAGTTTACCCTGAACTGCTGCATTCACCAGTATATTAGTATCTGAGATTAAAGATTTCAGATTCTCGCGGACTTTTTCAATAGTTTCATTTATAAATACTTTCTTTCCGGGAAACTTATCTAATGGTGCTTCAAAATTTCCTCTTCCGAACTCTGCTACGCAGGCCATGGCTTTTCTCTTTACAGTTATATGACCCTGTACCATATTATTCACTCCGGCTGCCATTTCCCTGTATGCACCCTGGAACCTGTTAGTATCTATCACTGCATCTATATCTCCAAGATCGTGCTGATTTGACATACTATTCATCCCGTCAATCAAACCTCTAAGTGCATCTATGCATGTATTAACATTATTCTTTATCTCATTAAAGTCGCCATTGTAGCTATCGGTTATTTTGCTCGGGATATCTCCTTTGGCTATTCTATCTACATATTCTGCTGCTACATTCAATGGTCCAATTACCGCATCAAGTGTGTCGTTTACTCCTTGTACTATCTTTTTGAAGTCTCCTTCATGTTTACTTGCATCTGCCCTTACTGCCAGTTTACCCTGAACTGCTGCATTCACCAGTACATTAGTATCTGAGATTAAAGATTTCAGATTCTCGCGGACTTTTTCAATAGTTTCATTTATAAATACTTTCTTTCCGGGAAACTTATCTAATGGTGCTTCAAAATTTCCTCTTCCGAACTCTGCTACGCAGGCCATGGCTTTTCTCTTTACAGTTATATGACCCTGTACCATATTATTCACTCCGGCTGCCATTTCCCTGTATGCACCCTGGAACCTGTTAGTATCTATCACTGCATCTATGTCTCCAAGATCGTGCTGATTTGACATACTATTCATCCCGTCAATCAAACCTCTAAGTGCATCTATGCATGTATTAACATTATTCTTTATCTCATTAAAGTCGCCATTGTAGCTATCGGTTATTTTGCTCGGTATATCCCCTTTGGCTATTCTATCTACATATTCTGCTGCTACATTCAATGGACCGATTACTGCATCAAGTGTATCGTTTACTCCCTGTACAATCTTCTTGAAGTCTCCTTCATGTTTACTTGCATCTGCCCTTACTGCCAGTTTACCCTGAACTGCTGCATTCACCAGTACATTAGTATCTGAGATTAAAGATTTCAGATTCTCGCGGACTTTTTCAATAGTTTCATTTATAAATACTTTCTTTCCGGGAAACTTATCTAATGGTGCTTCAAAATTTCCTCTTCCGAACTCTGCTACGCAGGCCATGGCTTTTCTCTTTACAGTTATATGACCCTGTACCATATTATTCACTCCGGCTGCCATTTCCCTGTATGCACCCTGGAACCTGTTAGTATCTATCACTGCATCTATATCTCCAAGATCGTGCTGATTTGACATACTATTCATCCCGTCAATCAAACCTCTAAGTGCATCTATGCATGTATTAACATTATTCTTTATCTCATTAAAGTCGCCATTGTAGCTATCGGTTATTTTGCTCGGGATATCTCCTTTGGCTATTCTATCTACATATTCTGCTGCTACATTCAATGGTCCAATTACCGCATCAAGTGTGTCGTTTACTCCTTGTACTATCTTTTTGAAGTCTCCTTCATGTTTACTTGCATCTGCCCTTACTGCCAGTTTACCTGAACTGCTGCATTCACCAGTACATTAGTATCTGAGATTAAAGATTTCAGATTCTCGCGGACTTTTTCAATAGTTTCATTTATAAATACTTTCTTTCCGGGAAACTTATCTAATGGTGCTTCAAAATTTCCTCTTCCGAACTCTGCTACGCAGGCCATGGCTTTTCTCTTTACAGTTATATGACCCTGTACCATATTATTCACTCCGGCTGCCATTTCCCTGTATGCACCCTGGAACCTGTTAGTATCTATCACTGCATCTATGTCTCCAAGATCGTGCTGATTTGACATACTATTCATCCCGTCAATCAAACCTCTAAGTGCATCTATGCATGTATTAACATTATTCTTTATCTCATTAAAGTCGCCATTATAACTATCTGTTATTTTATTCGGTATATCCCCTTTGGCTATTCTATCTACATATTCTGCTGCTACATTCAATGGACCGATTACTGCATCAAGTGTATCGTTTACTCCCTGTACAATCTTCTTAAAGTCTCCTTCATGTTTACTTGCATCTGCTCTTACTGCCAGTTTACCCTGAACTGCTGCATTAGAAAGAATGCCGGTATCATCAATCATTTTCTTAATATTGGCAGTTATTTTTCTTATGCCAGATAGTAGATCACCAATTTCATCTTTCGAGTCGAATTCTATGTTAAAGCCAACATCTCCTCTAGAGATCTTATCAGCCGCTTCAACAGCTACTTTTAAGGGTTTTGTTATACTTCTGACAATCAAGAATGCACAACCAATGAGTAAAATTAAAGTTAAAATAGAGCCTATAATTGCAAATCTATTTGCAGAGTCAATTGTATTTTTAGCTAAAATCCCTGATTTAACTACTTCATTATTCTGGTATAAAATTAAATCATTGACGGCATTTACATAATCATTTTGTGCAATACGCATCTCACCAAATAGTAACGAAACTGCTTCATTCTTATTTCCCGAGTTGAATAGATCCATTCCATGATCTCTAATAGAAAGATATTTTACCCTTGCAGCCTCAACTGCCTTCAATATATCTTTTTCTTTATCAGAGTTTGCAGTTTTTGTCAATGAATCCAAATCAGAGTTCATAGCTTTCTTTATATCATCAAAGCGGGCAAGTTCTTTATCAATTGTTTTCCGGTCATTAGTTAATAAAATATTGCGAACTACAATGGCATTCAAACTTAAATTATCGATAATATTGTTTGCCCAAATAGTTTTTGGAAATCTTTCATTAACAAGAGAATGAATATCATCATTCATCCCTGTCAAATTTGAAAAATTATTCAGAAGCAGGATTGCGACAGCAATACCAACAATCAGAAAGACTACACTTAATCTTAACTTTATTTTTAAATTATAGAACCATTTCATAGGTATCTCCTCGTTTTGTTAATAATATTTTACAGTTTTTTGATTTACAAGAATTTCTAAAGTCCTTTTAATAGTATCATGGGGTGAATCTATTATCGGATTACCATGACCGGGATATATTATTTTAATATTTAATTTTGATAGTTTATAGATTGAATCAATATGTTCACTGCTATAAGAATTTCCTTCTGTTAGAATGTTCAAAGAAATGTCACCTGAGAATAGAATTCCTTCTTCTTCACAATAAAGAGATATAGAATCAGAAGAATGACCTGGAGTAGAGAGAACAAGGAAATTTTTATCCGCCAGCTTAATATAATCTCCATCAGCAACTTTTAATGTTTTAATTCCATTTGCTTCGCAAGCAGCGAAAAATTTAGCTTTATATTTGTCTACAATACATTTAGCCCCACCCGAATGGTCAAAATGGTTATGTGTAATAACCACTGCATCAACCGGATTTTTACCCAGACCGGTATGAATTTTTTCTATTTCACCTAAAATGTAATTGTCACTTCCGGTATCAATTATCGAATTGATATCGCTTATTCTATTCCATGAACCTAAAAGCATATAACAATTACTGTTGTATGTCATGGGATTTGTTCTTAATTGAATTACTTTCATTAAATTTCAACTCTTCTAAACAACTGTGCATCAGGAACAACCTGAGTAAATAAATGAGAAACTTCAGGAGGCATTTTCTGAGTTTGTTCGGTGACAAATAATCCGCCTGGCGACAGGGCAGTATAGAACATCTTTATAACTTCAATCCTTTGCTTATAATCAAAATGCAGCAATACGTTTTTACATAGTATAAGACTAAATCCGCTGCCGATCGGGATTAAGGAAAGAAGATCGTGCTTATAGTATTCAATCCTTGATTTAATTCTGTCATTAATTTTATAGAAGCCATCGGGATGTCCCTGATTACAAAAATATTTATTCAAAATAATTTTAGGTATTCTGCCTATCTCTTCTGATGAATAGAATCCTTCATTTATAATTTTACCAAATTGACCGCTTTCATCTATATCCGTAGCATTTATATATAAATTATTAAATAAGAAGTTTCCCATATTTTCAGAGAGAATAATTGCAAGTGTATACGGCTCAGGTCCGTTTGCGGAGCCTGCATCCCATATCCTAATTCTACTTCTGCCAGTTACTTCCGGTACAAGATATTTAACTGCAAGCTCCAGTGTATGGGTATCTCTGAAAAAAAAGGTAAATGCCATTTATCTACTACTTTCCATTAGATATTTTTTCTTCCAGTTCCGCCTTTTCAATGAGTTTTTTGATATCCATTATTAAAGCCACTGTACCGTCACCTAGAACAGTAGCACCGGACATCATTTCAACATTCTTATAATATGTTCCTAGTGATTTAATTACTACTTGACGTTCACCTATTATTTCATCCACTACTAATCCGGTTTTTGAGTTATTTTCATTGATGAGAACTATTTGTTCTATTGAGGGGAGTTTAGAATTTATATTGAATTTTTCTCTCAATGGAATGTAAGGCACTATTTCACCCCTAACACCGATTAAGTTTCTACCGTTTGATTTCTTTTTGATTTCACAAGTCAGTTCAATGCATTCTTCAACGAAA
>CAWCVZ010000048.1:0-7269 GCA_963798865.1 uncultured Ignavibacteria bacterium
TGTCAAGCGGCGTTTACATTTATAAACTATCCGCAGGCACATATACAAACTCAAAGAAAATGATCTTGATTAAATAAAAATTATGAAAAAATAAACGGGAGAAAAAAATGAAAATAATTAAATATTTTACTGTTCTAATGTTATTAATAGTTTTTGTTTCATGCAGCAGTAAACCACCTTCAAATGATGTTGATGTTACAGCTAAAGATTATTATTTCTATGTATCAGATTCTATTCCCTCCGGATGGACAACTTTTCATTTTAAAAATGAAGGACATGCGACTCATTTCTTCTTCCTGACTCTTCTTCCGGACAGCATTACATTTGAAAGATATCATAAAGAAGTATTGCCTCCTTTTGTTACTGCAATGGATTCACTTGAAGCAGGCGAGAGCAAAGCAGCGGTTGGAGCTTTATTGGGAAGTCTTCTTCCCAAATGGTACGCATCTGCAAAAGTTATGGGTGGAGCCGGGCTAACTGCTCCAGAGAACTCTTCCCAAACTACAATTAAGCTTGTTCCCGGGACATATTCAATGGAATGTTATGTTAAAACTAAAGACGGCAAATTTCATAGCGAATTAGGGATGATAAGGCCTATTACTGTTACTAATGAAGTATCAAAAATGGAAGAGCCTTCTGATGCAAATGTTGAACTAACTCTTTCCAATTTTAAAATTGAACAAAAAGGAGAGCTTAAATCAGGTAAAAATAGAATAGCAGTTCACTTTAAAGAGCATCCGGAATTTGGATTAGGGAATGATGTGCATATAGTAAGAATTACTGATAATACAAATATGGATTCATTAATCAGCTGGATGGATTGGATGAATATAAACGGACTGAGAACACCGGCACCTGCAGAATTTCTTGGTGGAACTCAAGAAATGCCTGTTGGTTATACATCCTATTTTACTGTTGATTTAATACCAGGAAAGTATGCATGGATTTCGGAGCCTTCTGCAAGTAAAGGAATGATAAAAGAGTTTAGCATTAATGATTAAAAAATAATTTTATTTACAAAAATCTTCAATAAAAAATTATCCGTGGAGTATCCGTGAGATATACATTACTGTTTTTTTTTTTCATTTTCAATCTATTCTCAAATAACAATTACTAGCTATGATATATCATCAATGTTTACCAAAGGAAATATAACAACTGTTCATGACCTTGCAGCAAACACCTCTATTGATATTGGTTCAAGAGGGGGAGGAAATAAATGGGACTTTACTTCTCTGCAAGCAAATGAAACATATCGAATTAATTACTATAGATAAATCAGAAGCTCCTCATTCCGCAGAATTTCTTAATGCTGATATAGTTACTTATGAAAAAGCTGCTAGTGATAAATGTCAACTTGAGCTTGGACTATTTTAATTGAGTGAGGCTGGTATGAAATACTAAATAATAAGGCATTGATATGAATAACAAAGATAGAATTCCTTTTTTCTTAATTATCTTCTTTTTAACATTCTCAGAAATATCCTTTCCGCAAGCTGGGCAATTAGATTCTACATTTGGTCAAAATGGCTTAGTTACAACCGCAATTAATGGTCATGGTTATGCCTATTCTGCAGCGATTCAAAGCGATGGAAAAATTGTTGCAGCCGGTTATTCTGATAATGCAGGCGACTATGATTTTGCTTTAGTACGATATAACTCTAATGGATCTTTAGATAATTCATTTGGATCGAATGGAGTTGTAACCACTACAATAGAGGAATCAAATGGTATTGCCTATTCTGCATCAATTCAAAGCGATGGAAAAATTATTGCAGCAGGTTATGCTGATAATGGAAGTGATGAAGATTTTGCTTTAGTACGTTATAACTCTAATGGGGCTTTGGATAACTCATTTGGAACAAATGGAGTTGTAACCACAACAATAGGGACATCAACTGATGTTGTCAATTTTGTAGCGACTCAAAGTGATGGGAAAATTATTGCAGCCGGTTATTCTCGTAATGAAAGCTACAACGAATTTGCTTTAGCACGTTATAACTCTAATGGGTCTTTAGATAGTTCATTTGGATCAAACGGAGTTGTAACCACGCCAATAGGGTCATCGGCAAACGTTGCCTATTCTGCAGCAATTCAAAGCGACGGAAAAATTGTTGCAGCCGGTTATTCTTCCTCTGGTTTTACTTTAGCACGTTATAACTCTAATGGATATTTAGATAATTCATTTGGATCGAATGGAGTTGTAACCACAACAATAGGAATAGTAGGTGATGCTGCCTATTCTGTAGCGATTCAAAACGACGAAAAAATTGTCGCAGCCGGTAATTCCTATAATGGAAACGACTATGATTTTGCTATAGTACGTTATAACCCTAATGGATCCTTAGACAATTCATTTGGAACAAACGGAGTTGTAACCATACCAATAGGGGCATCAAATGATTATGCCCGGTCTGCAGCGATTCAAAGTGATGGAAAAATTATTGCAGCCGGTTATTCTCGTAATGGAAGCAACTATGATTTTGCTTTAATACGTTATAACTCTAATGGGTCTCTGGATAACTCATTTGGAACAAACGGAGTTGTAACCACGCCAATAGGAAAATCAAGTGACTATGCCCAGTCTGTAGCAATTCAAAGCGATAAAAAAATTATTGCAGCCGGTTATTCTTTTGATGTAACAGACATTGATTTTGCTTTAGTACGCTACACAGCCGATCCAGCAACAGGTTTAGAAGAAGAAAACACCAATGGAGTTCCTGTCGCTTTTTTGCTTGAACAAAATTATCCCAATCCGTTCAACCCCGCTACAACAATTTCTTTTAATCTTCCAAAACAATCTCATGTAACATTGGAAGTATATAATATACTTGGCCAGGAAGTGGCAGTATTAATAAATGAAGTAAAAAAAGCCGGGAATTTTAAGGTACAGTTTGATGCATCATCACTTCCAAGCGGAATTTATTTTTATCAACTCAATGCCGGCGAATTTGTTCAATCTAAAAAGATGATACTTCTGAAATAAATTTTATTTATTAAATCAATTGTTAAGAGTTATAGATGGGTTTAAAAAGTATTTGGAAGGTAAACAGTTCATTAAAAGAATTAAATCAAGAGGAAATATTATGAAATCTTTTTTTACAAAGGTTTTGCTGATAATCTTTTGTGCTTCGTTTTTTTCGCAAGCTCAAATTATAAATGGTGATTTTGAACAGTGGTCAGGAGGAGAACCGGATTATTGGTATTCAAGTAATGACCCATTATGCTCTCCAGGTACGGTAAACATTTTTCAAACTTCCAATGCATACAGCGGTAATTATGCTGTTTATGGAAAGGTTATTAATGCATTCGATACCTGTTTTGGAGGAGGTACCGGCGAATTTTCTCCTTCAATTGCGAGTTATGATTGGGAATCTGATTTGACTGGTTTTGCGGTATCAGGACGGCCTAAACAGCTGCGTATTCATTATATCTATAAACCGGTTGGTGACGGAGGAGCATTTTCTTCTACAGTATATTTAACCAGATGGGATGGATCTAAGGGTGAAAGAGTTGTCGTTGGTTTGGGAGGGTTCCTTATTGCCAATACATTTTTTCTGGATAGTACAAAATATACAGAATATGCTTCAAAAATAAATTATTATTATGATGAGGACCCGGATACAGTAGTAATATCATTTAGTTTGTTTTCCAATGATGTGGGAAGTGAGTTCTATTTAGATGACATCTCTCTTTCAATTATGCAGCTTACAAGTCCCTCAAATGATGAAGTTATAATAGCCGGAGAGAAAGATACTATTGAATGGGATGCCGGTTCCGGTAAACTTAAAATAATGTATAGCTTGAATGATGGGAATTCTTATACAACAATAGAAAATAGTTATCCCGCAGATTCTAACAAATATATCTGGGATGTTCCTGATGATTTACTTTCTGCAAAAGCAAAAATAAGAATTGAAGATACAGAAGATAATACGCAGTACGATGAAAAATCTGTTTATATAAAACCTTGGCAGCTTACACGTCTTGATGAAAATGGTGACTTCGAACTTTTTGAACCAGGTAAGAATGGATGGTCTTTCTGTAACTGTTCAAGTAATGTTTGGCCGCTTTCCTGGTGGGAACAATTTAATTACTATGATGGTCTTGACCCAAAGACAGGAATGAACTATCCACGTCGAGAACCATTCATTTCCGCACTTAATGATGACTTTCCCGATTGGCCTATCTTTGTAGATGCCTTAGGAAAAGCTAATTGTTACATTGGTAACGCATATAATTCTCGAGCAACAACTTTGTGGGATGCTAAGGCTGGGTCATGGGGAGGCTCTTGCGAAGGTTTTGCAGTTTCAAGTCTGCTGTATTTTTATTATGAAAATTATATGGAATTAGTTTTTCCAGATGTTGGAGATTTACCAAACATAAATTCAGCCTCAATAAATAATGATATTAGAAAAGTAATTAATAGGTATTTCGTTCATCAATATGCTGACCCATATTCTAGTTATGAAGACCAAAGATGGAACACAGTTGATGCTAGGCAAACTTTGCAAGAGCTTAAAGATATGCTTGGTAAAAATAATAAGGATGCTATGCCCATGGGATTTTATAACAATAATGGTTCCGGTGGGCATGCTGTAACAGCTTACAAAATGGAACGCATAGGAAATACTTCTACGTTTAATGTCAGAACTTATGACAGCAACAATCCCGGAGCAACGAATAGAGGCGTAAAGATAGATTCAGCTGCAAATAAATGGACAGAATTAACAGGTCTTGGTTGGGGAACTGGAACGACAGGCTGCCTTTTGGGTTTAAAAAGTTCTGAACATGCTTTTAATGTTCATTTGCCGAGTGGAATAAATCTTAATTCCCGCCCGCCAAGAGCAGAGAATAAATACAGCATTCAAAATTCTAATTTAAGAATATTTAATACCAGCAATGCCGAAATAATAATTAAAAACGCACAGGGAAATATTGGTTATGGTGATAGTGTAGTAATTAATACATTAACTGATGCGAGGCCTATAATTCCCAAAACCGGAACAGTTCATCCGCCAATTGGCTACAGCTTGCCGCAAGGCGATTATTCAGTTCAAATAAATAATTTTTCGGATTCTTCATCTTACATATTCTTTATGGATGAGTCTACTATTTATAATTATAGAAGACATGATGCCTCTTCAAATCAAACGGATATGTTAAGTTACTCAGGCGGATTGGGACTTAAAAATATAGACCCTTCTAATAAAAAAATCAGCTTAGAAACTATTATTGAAGAAGATAGTACTGAAAAAGTTTTTGCTGCAAACCAGCTTCAAATATCGCAAAATGATTCCATTCATATTAATGAAAAAGATAAAAAAGAATTGTTTCTAAAAAATTTCGGGACCGCAAAAAGTTATGATTTACAAGTAAGGCGCGCTAATCCCGTTGAAGCTCAAGAATTTAATCATAAAAATATTTCACTTTCAGATAATTCAACTCATCAAGTTGTGCCTGATTGGAATAATTTAGATTTAGGCACTGTGAAAATTTTAATTGATAATGGTAATGATGGAAGCATTGATGATTCTATGTTTGTTTCAAATGATGCAACCGGTATTGATGATTTCTTCACATCAAATAACCCAAATGATTTTCAATTGTATCAAAACTATCCGAATCCATTTAATCCAACTACAACAATTAAATATAAAGTAGCCGTAAACCCAAATCATGGTTTATTAAAGGTAAAGTTAGTAGTTTATGATGTACTTGGAAGAGAAATAAAAACATTAGTAAATTATAATCAGAAACCAGGTACTTATTCAGTCCAGTTTAATGCATCTAATTTACCAAGCGGAATTTATTTCGTTAGAATGATTGCCGGAAGTTTTAAACAAACCCAAAAGATGATTTTAATCAAGTAATAATTATTTAATAATAAAATGATTTATAAGAGGTTTATATGCGAAAACTATTAATTGCATTATTGTTTTTATTTTTTGGCAGTACAATAAATACGTTCGGGCAATTTGATTTAGGAGAAAAGATTCTAAATAAGACTAAAAAGAAAATTGAAAAGAAAGTTGATAGGGAGGTTGACAAAACAATTGACAAAGGATTAGAAGGATCTACTGAAAAAGAAGAAAATTCAAAAGCTGAAAAAACTGGAAACGATACTGCTGACACAAAAAATGAGAACAGTAAAACTGTAAATAATTCCGCAACTTCTATTTCCACAGAAACGACTGAACAGAAAATTAATCTATGGTCAAAATATGATTTTGTACCCGGTGATAAAGTTATATTTGAAGATAATTTAATGAATGAAGAAAGCGGTGAATTCCCTTCAAGATGGGACTTATTAAGCGGAAGCGCAGAAGTTGCGTCATTAAATGGTGAAACTGTAATCCATTTAACTCACGATGAATCTGTAATAAAACCATTAATGAGGGAAGAGAATTTCTTGCCCGAAGTTTTCACTTTGGAATTTGATCTTTTTTTTGAAAAAGCCAGTGCTGTAAGATCGCATATATACAATATTAGATTATTTGAAGGATCCGGTAAATATAAAGTGGTTGATGGGAAAAGTACCTATCCGTTAAATATTACCTGGAATTCAGCTAAATTAGGCGACTTTGGAGGTGAAATTCAGAATTATGTGTTAGACAAAAAAGATTGGCAGCCAACCTGGAAACATATTGCAATTGCCTTCAATAAAAGATCATTCAAGTTGTACATGGACGAAGAAAGGGTGTTGAATATACCCAGATTGAAGTTTGAACCTAAAACATTTTCCATAGGTGTAGATTTCGATGCACGTTACATTAAATTTAGTGCTGTTAAAAATATTAGGCTTAATGAAGGGGGTAAAAAACTTTATGATGGAATTGTTGCTGATGGAAAGTTTATTACCAGAGGAATTTTGTTTGATGTAAACAAATCGACGATTAAAGCTGAATCTATGGGTGTATTAAATGAAATTGTTAAATTAATGAATGAACATGAAGATTTGAATTTTAGAATTGAAGGGCACACCGATAGTGATGGCGATAATGATTATAATCAAAAACTTTCTGATGAAAGAGCTGCTTCGGTAAAAACTATGCTGATTAATCTTGGGATCAATTCCTCCCGATTAGATTCAAAAGGATTAGGGGAAAATTCTCCAATTGATAGTAACACAAATCCTGAAGGCAAAGCAAACAATAGAAGAGTTGAATTTATAAAAATTTAACTAGTCAGCTTAATGAAAATTTGCAAATATAATTGGCACCTTTAATAAAATGGTGTGTGACAAATATCACCCTTATAAAAACGACA
>CAWCVZ010000049.1:0-43832 GCA_963798865.1 uncultured Ignavibacteria bacterium
AAACGTAATATAGGTGATATGCATGGACAAGCGCCTGTACTTTGGTGTGCGGCAGCTATTTAAATTAAAACAAATTGTAATGAAATGAAAAAAATAATTCTGATAGCTCCTTTATCCTGGCAATTTTTATAGTTGCGTTCGTTTCAAAAAGCAGTAAATCAATAATCAAGAATAATTTTTCTTTTGCTGAAAGGCAAGAATCATTAATGCTTGAAAAAATTGGTGACTCTAATCTTAATCCGCGCAGCATGAATAAAGACGGGAATTTAAAGCTTGTTAAATCCGGCGACTGGACAAGTGGTTTTTTCCCCGGTTGCCTTTGGTATTTATATGAATATACAAAAGAAAGCAAATGGAAAAAGTCGGCCGAGTTTTTTACAAATAATGTCGAGAAAGAACAATACAACAGCGGTACACATGACATGGGATTTAAAATGTATTGCAGCTATGGAAACGGATACCGTTTAACAGGAAATGAAAAATACAAAGAGATTTTATTACAGAGCGCAAAGACTTTGATTACCCGTTTCAACTCCAAAGTTGGTTGTATTCGTTCATGGGATCATTCGAAAGATACCTGGGAATATCCTGTAATTATAGACAACCTGATGAATCTTGAATTACTTTTTTGGGCGACAAAACTAAGCGGTGATTCTACTTTTTATAAGGTTGCAGTTTCTCATGCTAACACTACAATGAAAAATCATTTCAGAATTGATTACAGTACCTGGCATGTAGTTAATTATGATACATTAACTGGGAAAGTAATAAGTAAAGGAACACATCAAGGTTATGCCGATTCTTCTTGCTGGTCAAGAGGTGAAGCATGGGCTTTATATGGATTTACAATGTGCTACCGGGAAACAAATGACCCAAAGTATTTGAGGCAAGCTGAGCATATTGCAAATTATATTTTAACTAACCTGCCTGCCGAAAAGGCAAATAAAAATCTTCCTGAAGATATGGTTCCATATTGGGACTATGATGCTCCGAATATTCCTAATGAAGAAAGAGATGCTTCCGCTGGCGCAATCATGTGTTCGGCATTTTATGAATTAAGCTTTTATAATGATAATAAAAAACAAGAATATTTTTCTGTAGCGGATAAATTATTAAACAGTCTTTCATCCGAAAATTATCTTGCTGATATTGGAAAAAATGAAGATTTTCTTTTGAAGCATTCTGTTGGAAGCAAACCTGGAAATTCCGAAGTAGATGTACCTCTAATTTATGCAGACTATTATTTTCTTGAAGCAAATTTACGGAAACTTAAATATGAAACTGAAAATAATTAATTAAAAAATATGACAAAAAATTTTACAGTTTAATATTACGAAGCAAACAAGGGCAGTAATTCCGGTTCCTATTTAAGAACTTGTTCATCACGATGCAGTAATGGGCTCCCAAATGACAGATAATAAATTTCTTGATTGCTGAACCTTGAAAATTTATAAAATGAAAAAAATAAATAAATACAATATAAAAATAGTAGTGATTCTGATTATTCTGCACTTAATTTGCATCGGAATTGTGCCAGCACAAAACAATGAGAGATCTAGGCGTTCACAGCGCGTTGTTCCGATGGATGAAGTCCAGGTCACAAGTCCCAATGGAAATGTAAAATTTATTCTTTCACCAAATGCTGAAAGGTTAATATTCACTGTTAAAATTGGAGAGACAACTGTAATTGAAAATTCGCCAATCATTATGAAGCTGGATTGGTTTGATCTTTCTGCCGGGGTGGTATTTAATAAAATAGAACGATATGAAATTAATGAATCATATGCATGGTATGGTGCAAAAATTACAGCCACGGATCATTGCAATGGTGCGAAAATTTATTTTCAAAATGATCTTTCTTTTATTGATTATGTTTTGGAGATAAGAGCATTCAACGGTGGAATTGCATTCAGGCATATTATTTCCGAAGACGACAGTACTTCTCATACGCCGGATGAATACACAACTTTTGTAATTCCAAAAGGATCGGAAGTATGGTATGTAGGACTTGATGGGCATTATGAAGGCGAATATAAGAACAAAGATATTTCCGACATCCAGCCGGGAGAATGGGCCGGGCCTCCCATGACTTTTGAATTACCTAACAAGGAAGGTTATGGTTCAATAACAGAAGCTAATCTTGTTAACTACAGCGGTATGGCATTGGAAGCGGATGGAAGAAGAGGTTGGATTATTGGACTTGGAAATCGGCAGCCACTGAATTATCCTTTTGAACTTCGCTATGGAAGAGAAGAAGCAAAACGGCTTGCCAAACCTGCATCTATTAAAGGAACAATCACAACTCCATGGCGTGTGGTAATGGCTGGCAAAGATTTGAACACTCTTGTAAATAGCACCATAATTCCAAATTTATGTCCACCTCCAGATTCAACTCTCTTTCCAGATGGGATTAAAACTTCATGGATTAAACCTGGCCGTGCTGTTTGGCGTTATGTTGATGATGGCCCTGAAGGATATGATGGGTTAAAGCAATTTTCAAAATGGGCAGGTGAATTAGGATTTAAACACCATATTGTTGAAGGTGTTTGGAGAGAGTGGTCAATGGAACAAAGAAAAGAGTTTGTTGATTATTCTAAAAAGCAAGGTATAAGTGTTTGGTTTTGGAAACACAGTAAAGAGCTTCGAACTCCTGAAAAGAGAGAAGAATTTTTTAAGATGCTGTCTGATCTTGGAGTAGTAGGTGCTAAAATTGATTTCTTTGATCATGAAGCAAAAGAATTAATTGATCTATATGAAGCGCTTAGAAAAGAAGCAGCAAAATATCATATCCTTCTTGATTTTCACGGAGCTAATAAACCAACAGGCCGTCAGAGAACTTATCCGAATGAACTCGTGCGTGAAGCAATCAGAGGAATGGAATCAAGAAGCTTAACTGCGCGTGCAAGGCATGAAACTATTCTACCTTTTACAAGATACCTTGCAGGGCCTGCTGAATATACAACAATGTTATTCAGTGATAGACGGGGAGATGCAAGCTGGGCACATGAAGTCGCCAGTATGGTAATCTTTTCTGATCCTCTTTTAACAATTGCAGCCAATCCTCTATCAATATTAGATAATCCGGCAGTTAATGTTATTAAAAGTATTCCGGCGGTTTGGGATGGAACAATTGTATTCCCTCAATCTCAAATAGGAAAGCTTGCAGCTTATGCACGCCGTAGCGGAGATACTTGGTTTATAGCAGTTATGTGCGGCCCTGAAGCAAAAACTATTCAAGTGCCATTATCTTTTTTAGGTGATGGTGAATATGATGCAACGTTGGTTAGTGATAACAAAGAAAACAGTGCCGCACTTTTAATAAGTAAAAATAAATTTAAAAAAAGTGATACGTTAAAAATTGAAATGATAAACGGCGGTGGGTTTGTTGCCAAATTTGAAAAATAGAAATTTATTTCTGCAGAATAAAGGAAAACAAATGATTAAGCGAAAACTTTTAATTTTTTTAACCATTCTCCCGGCTCTCTTTCTCGGAGCAAAATTTGATACTTCAGTTTATAATATAAAAGATTTTGGTGCCGTTGGTGATGGCAAAACTTTAGACTCGCCTGCTATAAATAAAGCAATTGATGAAGCTGTTTCAAAAAATGGAGGTACAATATATTTCCCTTCCGGGACTTACTTATCTGTTTCAATTCATCTTAAAAGCAACATCGCAATTTATTTGGATCAAGGAGCAACTATTCTTGCTGCTGATCCGAAAGACGGATATAAATATGATTTGCCGGAAGAGAACAAATGGGATGAATACCAGGACTTTGGACATACATATTTTCATAATAGCTTAATCTGGGGAGAGAATTTAGAAAACGTTTCTATACTTGGCCCCGGATTAATTAATGGCGATGGATTAGTTAGAGGTGGAAGCCAATCACGTTCAAAAGAGGAGCAGGAAGCGTTAAAAGGAAAAGCACCAAAGGGAAGAGAAATTGGCCCGTTTGGCTATCCGAATGCAAGAGACAATGTTGAACCCGGCTGGGGTAATAAAGCGATTGCATTAAAGTTATGCCGCAACATTATCTTAAAAGATTTTTCAATTCTTCATGGCGGTCACTTTGCAATACTCGCAACTGCCGCTGATAATCTTACAATAAACAATTTAAAGATAGATACTGATCGTGATGGAATCGATATCGATTGTTGCAAAAATGTAAGAGTATCCGATTGCTTTGTAAATTCGCCTTTTGATGATGGTATATGTTTAAAGAGTTCTTTCCCATTGGGAAATGCTAGAGCAACCGAAAACGTAACCATAACTAATTGTCAGGTTAGCGGTTATGATGAAGGAACTATGCTTGATGGAACGTACAAACGGGAATACAATAAATACAGTCATCATAGTCCCACAGGGAGAATAAAATTTGGAACAGAATCGAATGGAGATTTTAAAAATATAACTATATCAAATTGCGTATTTGATTATTGCCGCGGATTAGCGTTGGAAACAGTAGATGGTTCTCATCTTGAAGATGTAACAATTAATAATATAACAATGCGCGATATTGAAAACTGCCCAATCTTTTTAAGGCTCGGAAGAAGAATGCGCGGGCCGGAAGGCAGATCGATCGGAGAATTAAGGAGAGTAATTATTAGTAATGTTGTAATATATAATGCTGCCCCAAAATCTATTTTAATAATTGGATTACCGGAAAAAGATATTGAAGATGTTCAGCTTGATAACATAAAAATTTATTATAAAGGCGGCGGAACAAAGGAGCAAGCTGCAATTAATTTACCGGAGGATGAAACAGGTTACCCTGAACCGGATAACTTTGGAGATACACCTGCTTATGGATTTTTTATTCGTCATGTTAAGAATATTAAGATGAGCAACATAGAAGTTAAATATATGAAAGAAGATATGCGCCCACCTTTTATTTTAGATGATGTTAAAGGTGCAGAGTTAAATTTTGTAAATGCTGAAAAAGACAATGGTGTCTCATCTATTAAATTGAAAAATGTTGACGACCTAGAAATATTTAAATGTGAATCAGTAAAGGATACAACAATTGATAGGATAAATATTGGGGAACTTTAAATATAAAACAGTTTATAATTCGGAGATTTTACGAAATGTTAAAAAATAGATTTATTATCATTTCATTTTTATTCGCTATTTCCATTCAACAATTTGCTCAAAATAATTCATTGTTGAGAGTAAATTATAGAAATTTAATTTCACGAGCAGACCTTGATTATACAGAACCGGCAAGACGTAGTGAAGAAGGAATGCCGATTGGGAATGGAATTACTGGCTCACTTGTTTGGACTGAACCCTTTGCATTAAAATTTCAAATTAATCGTGTTGATGTTTTTGCAAACGATGCTACTTCCGTAAGCTTCCCAAAAGCAGATAGCGATTACGGCAGCGGATGCGGTTATGTCGATATTAATGTTGTTCAATCTGGTGATGATGTTTTTACAGGGAAAAATTTTCATCAGCATTTATCTGTTTACAATGGATTGATGACTGCAAAGGGAAAAGGACTAACTGCCAAAGTTTTTGCATATCATGGCAAAGATATATTTGCAGTTGAGATTGACGATCAAAGAGAAAATCCTGAGACTATAAATATTGATCTTCGGATGCTACGCTACAGGATGGAATGTATTTACAATAAAAGCTACGAACTTAAAAAAAATCATGAAGTTATTGTTCGACACGTTGAGCATACTACTGCTTCACAATTATTAATTAATGACGGAAGAATAATTTTAACTCAAAAATACAGTGAGAAAAAATATTATGATGCATCCGGTGTTGCAATTCAAGTTGTGGGAAGAAAATCAAAAGCAAGATTTTTAAATGGATCAACAGTTCAATTATCTGCAGTTCCTGGGAAAGGCAAATTTACTATCTTAATTTCAAGTGCAGCTACATTTGATTCAACAAAAAATATAGAGCAGCTTGCGTTAGATAATTTGAATTCGGTATCGAGAAAAAGTTTTGAAGCTCTATATAAAGAAAATTCCAATTGGTGGAAAAACTTTTGGGCTGAAGGTTTTGTTCACATGCACAGCAAAGATGGCCAGGCTGATTTTGTTGAAAAAAATTATAATTACTTTTTATACATAATGGGCTCAACTTCTCTTGGAAAATATCCACCGCGATTCGGCGGATTGCTTTTCAATACTAACGGCGATATGAGAAGATGGGGATCACAATATTGGTGGTCAAATACAAGTGCTTATTATAGAAATTTAATTCCTGCGAATCGTTTGGAATTAATGCAGCCGGTATTTACAATGTACAGCGGGATGTACGATGCTTGTGCAACTGCTGCAAGTCAGCAATGGGGCTCGAAAGGAATTTACATTCCAGAAATAACTCCATTCAGCGGGCCTGAAAAATTGCCTGATGATATTGCTGCCGAGTTACAAGATTTGATGCTGGTTCGAAAACCTTACAAAGATCGTTCGGCGAAATTTCAATGGTTCGTTGAAACAAAAAACCGTCATGAAGCTCGCTGGAATTTTCAAGCAGATGGTCATTATGATCATGGCCATTTTATCGTTCCTACAAAAGCAGAAGTGCAGCCGGATCGTTTTTCATCCCCGGAAGCTGTTGATGGTATATTTGGGCACTGTACACATTTTCTAAGTTCCGGGGCAAGAATAGCAGAATTGTACTGGCATTATTTTCAAAGCACAATGGATACAAACTGGCTTAGGGAATATGGTTACCGACAAATAAAAGGCAGTGCAGAATTTTATAGAAATTTTCCAAACTTAACTAAAGATGCAGATGGAAAATATCATATTCATCATGTTAATAATGTTGAAAGCAATTGGAATGGTTCGGATCAGCCCAATGAAATTTCGACAATGAATATGATTTTTCCTGTTGCGATTAAAGCGCACGAAATACTTGGTGTTGATTCTGATCTTCAAGAAGCATGGAAAGAAGTTAAAGATAATTTATATCAATTACCTCCAAAGCCTGAACGAAATGGAGGCAGAAGAGGAGATTATGGTGCGTTTGTCGGCGGAGGTCCTGGTGAAATTGAACCGCTTGGCCCAGAAAAAGAATTAAAAAGAATGTTCTTAAGTTTCAATAGAACCGGTGGTTTTATTGATACTACAGGAATTGGCGGTGCACAAATATTTAGAAACAGATTGCGCTTGCGCGAAGGGCCTGGTGCAATAGATGCGGAACATATCGGCGGACTTACTTCAGGTATTCATACTTCTCTTTTAAAAGATGATTCAAAAGAACCAGGGGATGATCCGATGTATTACAAATATTTTCTGCATGGCCAAAAGACTGGGATTGCGAATTTCAACTATTAGCCCCGGGTGCATTTGTAGTAACTTCGGCGCAGGAAAAAGGAAACATCCAATTTGTAAAACTGCATTCAAAAGCATGGCGGTGAATGCAGATTAGAAAATCCCTGGAATGAAGAACAAGTAACGTTATACCGGAATGGGAAAAAATCGGAAAATGAAAATGGTTCACTACTAAAATTTAATACAACTAAAGAGTGAAGATATAATTATAGTAAGAGAAGGGACTAAACCGGAAGATTTCAAGCAATCAATTTTATAACTGTTAAAAAGTAAAACTAATTAAGATGCAAAAAACTAATTGTTCATTAAAACTACTTATTTGGTTTTTCGCAATAGTATCTTCATTCAATAATTTATTCGCTCAAGCTAATCAAAGTAAAGCTGCATGGATGCGAGATGCTAAATGGGGAGTGATGTCACATTATCTTGCCGACTGGAAAGCCAGAGAAAGCGGGGAAAAAATGAGTGTTGAAAAATGGAATGAAATGATAAACAATTTTAATGTTGAAGGCCTTGCAGATCAATTGAAATCAGTTGGAGCAGGATATTTTATTTTCACTATAGGACAAAATTCAGGGTACTTTCTTTCACCAAATAAAACTTATGATCAGATTACAGGTATTACTCCTAGCAAATGTTCAAATCGAGATTTAATTTCCGATTTAGCTGATGTATTAAATAAGAGAGGAATAAAGTTAATTGTTTATCTTCCTTCCGGAGCTCCTGCTGGCGATAAAACTGCAAGAGAAGCATTGAAATGGGAGAATGGTCCATATAGAAATAAAGAGTTTCAAATTAATTGGCAGAATATCATTCGCGAATGGTCCGAACGATGGGGGAAAAAAGTCGCAGGCTGGTGGTTTGATGGATGTTATTGGCCAAGCACAATGTATCGTTCTTGCGATGAACCAAACTTCAAAAGTTTTGCTGATGCAGCAAGAGCAGGAAATCCTGAAAGCATTGTAGCATTTAATCCCGGTGTTGTTTATAGAAGCATTTCGTTAACTTCTTACGAAGATTATACTGCCGGTGAATTAGACCAGCCGGAAAGAATGAAGATTATTAGGACATTTGATGGAATTGTTGATGGTGCACAACTGCATTATCTAAGTTATTTAGGAGAGCACTGGGGTATGGGCAACCCAAGATTTACTATAGAGCAAATAATAGAATGGAGCAAACAAATTCAAAATAAAGGCGGTGTAATTACATGGGATACTCCTATTCAGGATAAATGGATTGTATTCACAGGAATATCTACGATCAGTTAAAAGCGTTGGGCAATGCGATGAATAAAAAATAATGGTAATCTTAAATTATGAAATATTCAATCTCCATATTTTTGCTTGTTTTTCTTTTCTCAAATGCTTCATTGTTTGCTGGGAAAGATAGCCCAAATGTTTTTTCAATGAATTCAAATAGATTAAATGAACTTCGTGAATCTTACACTCACAATAAATTAGAAAGTAACCAAGCCTTAAAAGAATTGCTCTCTAATGCAGATGATTTCTTAAACATGAAGCCAATTTCTGTAATGGATAAATCACAAAGTCCGCCAAGTGGTGACAAACATGATTATATAAGCAGAGGGCCATACTGGTGGCCAAACCCTGACACTGAAAACGGGTTGCCATATATACGAAAAGATGGAGAAAGAAATCCGGAGATTTATAAATTCACAGATCACGCAAATGAGGGCAAGATGACAAATGCTGTTTATACACTATCGCTCGCATATTACATAACCAAAGATTCAAAATATTCTAATAAAGCTTCACGACTTTTACGGGTCTGGTTTCTAAATGATTCAACAAAAATGAATCCTAATTTAAATTTTGCCCAGGGGATTCCCGGAATTTGTACGGGAAGAGGAATTGGAATTATTGAAATGTCCTCTATATATAATATAATTGATGCAATTGGAATTTTAGAAACTTCCAATGAGTGGTCGAAAAAAGATGATGATCAAATTAAAGTTTGGTTTGAAGACTACTTAAATTGGTTAACAACAAGTCAATATGGAAAAGATGAATCAGATTGGAGAAATAATCATGGCTCCTGGTATGATGTACAAGTTACATCCATTTCATTGTTCCTCGGAAAAGATGATCTCGCAAAACAAATTGTAAATAGAGCAAAAATTAAAAGAATTGATCTGCAAATTAAACCGGACGGCAAGCAGCCTTTGGAATTGGAACGAACAAAATCATGGGGCTATAGTGTCTTCAATCTTAATGCACTTTTTCATCTTGCTTATTTAGGTGATCATGTTGATATCCATTTATGGAATTATAAAAGCCCAAATGGTGGCTCTATTAAGAAAGCACTAGATTTTATTTTACCTTTTGCATTGAACTTTGATAAATGGAAATATAAACAGATTCAAAAAATTGATGTTGATTCAATTTATCCTTTATTGTTTTTAGCAGAAAAAAAATATGATAAAAAAATATATTCTGACTGGATAAAGAAAATATTTAATGACAAAGCGAAAGAACAAATTGTTAATTTATTATATTGATGAAAATAGTGCATGAAGTAATAGAATGAATAAAGTGATGGAAAATATTTAGACCAATTAAAGATTTCATTCAGTCATTCAAATATTCAAGGGGTTATAAGTTTTGCTGATAATACAAAATTAAAGAAGAAATTTTTATTAAAAATTAATAGAGAGGTTAATTGAATGAAAAATAATTTATATAAAATTAATTATTTATCTGTTACAATTATTTTACTTTTATTTTTAATTATCAGCGGGAATATTCAGAGCAAAGGTAAAAAATTTATTTATCGTTCTAATTCAAAAATAGAAGGCATGATTATGCAATCTCAAAAAGACAACGTATTAACAGTAGAAGAAAAAAAAGAAGGATGGGAATTGCTTTTTGACGGTAGAACTTCAAACGGATGGCGGGGTGCAAAGCTTAAGAATTTCCCCCAAAAAGGTTGGAAAATTAAGGATGGAGTCCTAACTGTGCTTGCTTCAAACGGGGCTGAATCAGCGAACGGCGGAGATATAATTACTGTAGATGCATACAAAAATTTTGATCTTAAAGTTGATTTCAAAATTACTCCCGGCGCGAATAGCGGTATAAAATATTTTGTAGATCCTGAGTTAAATAAAGGACCGGGCTCAGCAATTGGCTGCGAATTTCAAATACTTGACGATGAAAGACATCCTGATGCTAAACTTGGAGTAAAAGGAAATCGTACACTTGGATCATTGTATGATTTGATACCTGCCGAAAATAAAAAATTCAATGGAATTGGAAAATGGAATACTGCTGAGATTATTGTAAAAGGTAATCATGTTGAGCATTGGCTTAATGGCAAAAAAGTACTTGAGTATGAAAGAGGATAATCAGATGTGGCGTGCCTTAGTAGCCTATAGTAAATATAAAGATTGGCCGAATTTCGGAGAAGCAAAAACCGGATATATATTTATTGCAAGATCATGGAAATGAAGTATCATTTAAAAATATAAAAATAAAAGTTTTATGAATTTATTTTTAGTATTTAATAAGGAATATTGAAATGAATAACAATGATTCAAGAAGAAATTTTATTAAGCTTACAGGTTTAGGAATTGCCGCTTCTTCAATTAATATTCTTTCCCTAATCCTCTTTCTAAAAATATTTTTAGAAAAGAAATAAATTCTTCCGAAAAATTAAATCTTGGATTGACTTCTTATACTTTCAGAAATTTTACTTTAGAACAAACAATTCAAGATGACAAAACGATTGGACTTAAAAAGAATATCTTTAAAAGATATGCATCTGCCGTTAAATAGCACAAATGAAGAAATTAAAAAAGCTGTTAAAGAAATTAAAGATGCGGGATTGGAATTGTACGGAGCCGGTGTTATTTATATGACAAATGAGGATGAAGTTAATAGGGCTTTCGAATATGCCAAAACAGCCGGCATCGAAATAATTATAGGAGTTCCTGAACATGAATTACTTCCTCTGGCCGAACAAAAAGTTAAGGAATATAATATCAAACTTGCTATTCACAATCATGGCCCAACGGATAAAAGATTTCCAAGCCCTGAAAGTGTTTACGAGAAAATAAAAAATATGGATAATCGAATGGGAATGTGTTTGGATATTGGCCATACTATGCGGCTTGGGAATTGATCCTTCCGATGCTTATGAAAAGTATTATGATAGAATATTTGAAATTCATATGAAAGATGAAAGCAAAGCCGATGCTGATGGAGAAACAATTGAAATTGGAAGAGGAGTAATTGATATTCCAAAATTTTTAAAGATATTAATAAAGGATAAATATTCCGGGACAGTTGCATTTGAATTTGAAAAAGATAAAGAAGATCCTTTACCGGGCGTTTCTGAATCGGTAGGCTATGTTAGAGGAGCTTTGGCAGTAATCTAAAAGAATAATATGAAATTTATAAAAGACATATTAAAATTTTTATCGTACATAAAATCATTTTTTATTTTATGTTTTCTATACGTCTGCTTTACCTTTTCTCTAAATGCTTTTGCGCAAAAGATTGAACGGCCAAAGATATTGGGGATTGCCCATATATCTCTTAAAGTAAGTGATATAAATAAAGCTCGTAAATTTTATAGAAATCTTCTCGGTTATGAAGAAGCTTTTTCATATTACAATAAAGACGGTAGCATCTGGATAAGTTTCTTTAAAATTAATGACAGGCAATACTTAGAAATAACTCCCAATTTAAAACCTGATCAAGTAGATAGGTTAAACCATTATTGCCTTGAAACAGACAATCTCGAAATGATGAGAAAATATCTTAAATCCAAGGGAATAAAAGTGCCGGATAGTCTTCATGTTGGAAGAGATAGAAATTTACATTTAACAATCCCGGATCCGGATGGGCATCAAGTTGAGTTTGTTCAAGTTGTTCCCGGTTCGGATCATTCAAATGCAAAGGGTAAATTTCTTTATGACAAAAGAATTTCAAATCGAATTTATCATGTTGGAATTACAGTTAAAGATGTTGATGCGGCAAATAAATTTTATAAAGATATTTTAGGATTTTCTGAAATCTGGCGCGGAGGTGTAAATGATTCTATTGCAAGCTGGATAAACATGAGAATACCTGAAAGCACCGATTATGTCGAATATATGCTTGTTGGCAATGAAGTGACTCCTTCAAGATTACATTCCGCACATCATCTTTGTTTATTAGTTCCAGACATGCAGAATGCAATTGAGAAATTAAGAGAAAGATCCGGAGGTTCAGCAATAGAAGCTCCTAAATTAGGACATAATAAAAAATGGCAGCTCAACTTGTATGATCCCGATGGAACAAGAATAGAATTAATGGAGCCTTTTACATTTAAATAATTTATTAGTCATTGTTTCAATAATTCAATAAATAAGGAGAATAAATGAAACAAACTAGAAGAGAATTTATAAAAAGCGTTTCCGTTGCTTCTGCGGGATTAGCTATTGGTTTGAATGCGAGAAGTTATAGCAGAATAATGGGAGCCAACGACCGTGTGAATTTTGCAATTATTGGTTTAAACGGTAGAGGTTACGCACATTTATCAAGCATTCATGCTTGCAGAAATACAGCAATAACACATGTATGCGATGTTGACGGCGAATATCTTAAAGAAATTTGCAAAAGAGGCAAAAGAAAAATATAATCAAAACCCGCTTGAACTAAATGATTTTAGAAAGATGCTGGAGACAAAGGATGTAGATGCAATTACAATTGCAACACCTGAACATTGGCATACACCTATGGCAATAATGGGGTTGCAAGCTGGGAAACATGTCTATGTTGAAAAACCTTCCAGCCATAATCCGCATGAAGGTGAACTGCTTGTTGCAGCACAAAAAAAATATAACAAGCTTGTTCAACTTGGAGACCAGCAGAGGTCTTCAGAGTTTACCATCAAGTTAATGAAAAGAATACATGACGGTTTAATAGGAAGGCCTTATTTCGGTAAAGCTTGGTACAGCAATACAAGAGGTGGTATTGGTATTGGGAAAAGAAGTTCCGGTTCCGGAATATTTAGATTGGGAACTTTGGCAGGGGCCTGCACCAAGAAAGCCATATAAAGATAATGTTCATCCTTATAACTGGCATTGGTTCTGGAATTGGGGAACAGGTGAAACTTTGAATAATGGAACTCACGAAGTAGATCTTTGCCGCTGGGCGCTTGAAGTTGATTATCCAAATTCTGTTAGTGCTTCAGGCGGGAGATATCATTTTAAGGATGATTGGGAATTTTATGATACCTTAATTACAAGCTATGAGTATGATAATAAAATGATTTCTTGGGAAGGAATAAGCTGTAACGGAAAGAAGAAATACGGAAGAGGGCGCGGCGCTTCAATTCATGGGACAGAAGGAACAGTCGTAATTGATAGAGATGGTTTTGAAGTTTATGATTTGAATGATAAACTGATTGAAGATTATAAAAAGTCGGATGAAAAAAATACAACTCAAGATTTATTAAGTATAGATGATATGACAGATGCACATTTTCAAAATTTTGTAAATGGAATCAGAGATGGAGAAAAGCTGCATTCTCCAATTAGTGAAGGAAATAAAAGCGTCACTATTCTTCTTTTGTCAAACATTGCATGGAAACTAAATCGTACTCTTAAATTGAATAAAGATAATGCACACGTATTAAATGATGATGAAGCTATGAAATATTGGCAGCGAGAATATGAACCTGGTTGGGAAATAAAAATTTAAAAATCTAAAGCTATTTAGAAACTTTTATGAAATTCTTTACTACTATTTTATTGATTGCATTTCAACTTTCAAATTTTATTTCTTTCGCTCAAGTCAGCAAAGAAGAAATGGAGAATGCTGTAAATATCAAAGAGCTTCAACATCCTTATTTATATTTTTCAGATAAAGAAAAGCCGGAAATTTTAGAAAGAATAAAAAATGATCCGCATTGTAAAAAAGTAATGGAAGTAATTTTAGCTGAAGGCCATAGATTTCTTAAAATGCCTTTTAAAGCTCAAGACCTTGTCGAGCCAAAACATCCGCGCTATTCAGTGATGGAGAAGCCACTCATTACGTTTCTCAGAAATTAGCCAGGGTGCAATTACTTGTGCATTTCTTTACCAAATGACAGGAGATACTGCTTATGCAAATAGAGGAATTGAATTTGCAATTGCTTTAAGTGATTTGCCTGAATGGATAAACGGTGCACATAGGTTTGATATAATTTATCCGCGTGTGTGGCCATGGAATGTTCCCGATGATCAGGTTGTTTTTTCATTTGACATAACAGCCGCAAGAAAAGCGCGTGTGCTGGCGATTGCCTATGATTGGCTCTATCCAGTATTAACAAAATATCAAAGAGATAAAATTCGAAATGGCCTTCTTGAAAAAGCTATTACAAGAGTTAGAGGAAATTATGAATTTTTTTGGTGGTCAACCGCATACCGATGTAACTGGGCTGCTGTTTGTTATTCTGGTCTAGGCGTAACAGCAATGTCATTATTAAAAGATAGTCCACAGCTCATTGATGTTGTAGCTGAATGTTATAACCGGATAAATCTTGTCTTCGACCAAATTGGAGAAGACGGAGGCTGGCAGGAGGGAAGAGGTTACTATGCATTTATGCTTGAGCATAGCGTCTTTTTTATGGACGCTTTAAAAAGATTATCTGATGGGAAATATAATTTGTTCGATCACAAAAAAATAAAAGATCATCCTTTTGATTTTGGATTATACGGATTAACAGCTTCATTTGAAGATAGTGATGGAGAGCCGATTGGGAATTCATATTTAGTGAACAAATTCACAAACGAAACTCAAAATAATACTAGTGCCTGGTATACTGAAAAGTTTGTTGAGGAAGACAATAATATCTTTGATATTATTTGGCCAAAGAGTTCAATAAAGCCTATTGAACCAAAACAAAAATCAAAATTATTTAGCAGTATTGATTGGGCAATAATGCGAAGTGATTTCTTTAATCCCTCAACTGTTACAATAGCTTGTAAAGCGGGATTCAACAATGATCCTCATCATGGGCATTTAGATATCGGGCAATTCATTCTTACTTATCAAAATATTCCTTTCATTAGCGAATCGGGAAGAATGAGATATGATGAATTTTATTTTAATGAAGACCGCTACAATTATCCTCAGGCTTCAAGCTTAGGGCATAATGTGATTTTCGTAAATGGTGAGCAGCAAATAATCGCAAAGAAAAAAAATAAGCCCTGGCAAGAAGGAATTGGCGGGAAGATATTGGATTTCAGAACAAGTGATAATAGAGACTATGTCTTAATGGATCCGACTCAGGCTTATCCAAATAAAGAATTAAAAAAATGGAGACGAAGTATAATTCTTGAAAAGCCTGTAGTTACTTGTATTCTAGATGAAGTAGGAGCTAATCCTGGTTCTAAAATCGAAGCAAGATTTTTTCCTGGTGTCGGAGAATCAGATAATCAACGAAATTTTAACCACCAGCCGGAACATAACGGGGAATATAAAATTTATGAAAAGTATGTTTTTCTTTCTGACGGAAAAAATCATAATATAATATTAATTCCCCTTGTCTTAAAAAACGATTTTAAAATTATTAAAGATGAAGTTCCGACTATACCTGTAACTGAGGATGCAAGATTGAATTGGCTTAATTATTTTGAAACTGTTGTAAAAGCTAATTCCAATAATACTTTTATAGCTTCAATCATTTTACCGGTAAAAAATCAGGATGAAGCTGATAGTTTAGTAAATGCTTCAAATATTGTTCAGAAAAATTTGGATGAAATAGAAATCAACTTAAATTCAAGTTTTGGAAATTTCAAATGGTTATTTAAAAAAGAAAAAGATGGTTACGTTTTTGAAAGTAAATTATAATTTTAATTAACGGAAATCGAAAGAAAATAAACAATAAATAAAAATAGGGAGGCTGTTATGGCTCAATATACAATTAATGTTAATGGGCAGAAAAAAACAGTAGATGTAGATGACGATACCCCGCTGTTATGGGTATTGCGGGATTCATTAGCTTTAACAGGGACAAAGTTCGGGTGTGGGGAAGGATATTGCGGCGCATGTACTGTTCATATCGACGGGCAAGCCGAAAGATCTTGCTCTGTTACAATAAAAGAAGCGGCGGGCAAATCTATTAAAACAATTGAAGGTTTAGCTGCTGACAAGAAAAGTAAAATTTTTGATATCTGGATTGATCTTGAAGTTTCTCAGTGCGGTTATTGCCAGCCAGGACAAATAATGACTCTAGCTGCAATACTTGATAACAATCCGAAGCCATCTGAGCAAGAAATAAATGATACAATGTCGAGTGTATTATGCAGATGCGGAACTTATTATAGAATTAAAGAAGCAGTAAATAAAATTGTTGGGGAGGCATAAAATGAATATTAATAAAAAGCAATCTCGTAGAGAATTTATCCGTGTAGTTAGTTTAAGCGGTACGGGATTATTTTTAGCATCTTATGTGCCTTTTACAGGTTCAGCTTATGCAGATAGCGGCGGAGAACCAAAGGTTTTTTCTCCAAGCGCTTTTATTAAAATCGATTCTAATGGAGTGGTAACGGTTATCGTTCCTAAATCCGAAATGGGGCAGGGAATTTTTACTGCTATTCCAATGTTAGTTGCCGAAGAGCTTGATGTCGATTTGAAAAAAATAAAAGTCGAAAATGCTTATGGAGATAAAAAATTTGGAAATCAAAACACGGGCGGAAGTACAAGTATCAGACGGACATGGGAACCATTAAGAGTTGCCGGTGCGACGGCAAAAGCAATGCTTATAACTGCTGCTGCTAACAGATGGAAGGTTAAGCCATCAATTTGTATAGCAGAAAATGGTTTTATGATCAATAAGAAAAATAATAAAAAGTTTTCTTATGGTGATTTAGTAGAAGATGCATCAAAACTTCCGGTACCTGAAAATGTTCCTCTAAAAGATCCAAAAGATTATAAAATAATTGGGAAGAAAATTCACCGTTTAGATACAGTTGGAAAAATAAAAGGGACGGAAAAATTTGGAATTGATTATGTTATTCCAGGAATGCTGTATGCAACTGTTGCTCATCCGCCGGCATTTCAAGGAAGTGTAAAAAATTTTGATTCAACAAAAACAAAAGCTGTTAAAGGTGTAAATGACGTAATAAAGATTAGTACCGGCGTTGCTGTTCTAGCAGAATCAACTTGGTCGGCATTCAAAGGGAAGAGTTTACTTTCAGTTAACTGGGACAACGGACCAAATGTAAACGTAAGCTCCGAATCTATCCATAAAACAATGATGGATAAATTGAAAGAGCCCGGCGAAGAAATGGAATCCGAAGGAAATCCGGATGTTAAAAACCAAAGTGATAGAATAATCGATGCAGTTTATGAATTGCCATATTTAGCACATGCTACTATGGAACCAATGGATTGTATTGCTGATGTTAAAAACGGTAAAGCAGAGCTTTGGGCACCGACTCAAAACCCACAAGGAGCTCAAAGGGAAGTTGCAAAAGCACTGGGATTGAATTTAGATGATGTTACTGTTTATGTGACCTTTATGGGTGGGGGTTTTGGAAGACGCGGCGATTCTGATTTTGCAGTAGAAGCTGCAGAGATTTCAAACTACATGAAAAAACCTGTTAAAGTTACATGGACAAGAGAAGAAGATATGAAGCACGATTTTTACCGCCCTCCAAGTATCAATCATTTAAATGCATGGATTGATAAAGATGATAAGCCAGTTGCATTAACTCATCATGTGATTGCCCCTTCAATCAGCGGGCAAAGATCTAATAGAAAAAGGGAACCCAGCCAATATGATATTAGAGAAGGTTCAATAGAAAAAGAATATAAAATTCCCTACGTGCAGGCAACAGGCAGTCTGGTAGATTCTATTGTTCCGCTTGGATATTGGCGAGCTGTATATCATTCACAAAATCCTTTTGCACTAGAATCTTTTATAGATGAGCTTGCTTATTCTGTTAAAAAAGATCCTTTTGAATTTCGGAAAGATTTATTGCCAAAAGATTCCCGTCTTCTAAACGTTTTAACAGTTGCAGCAGAAAAGTCTAATTGGAACAAAAAGTTGGAAAAAGGAAGAGGTAAAGGGATTGCATGTTTTTCAGGCTATGATAGTTACTGCTCATACGTAATGGAAGTTACTGTGAAAGGTGGTGACATAACAGTTAATAAAGTTACATGCGCAATCGACTGTGGTTTAATTGTAAATCCTGATATGGTTGAAGCTCAGATTCAAGGTGCAATCGGTTTTGCACTATCTGCTGCATTACTCCAACAGATTACTATTCGAAATGGCGGGGTTGTTGAAAGTAATTTTGACAGCTATCCAATGTTAACTTATGGAGATATGCCCGATGTAGAAGTTCACTTAATGCATAATAATTTTCCGGTTGGAGGTGTAGGCGAACTTGGGGTTGCAACTACCGCCCCGGCTTTATGCAATGCAATATTTGCAGCAACTGGCAAACGAATTAGAAGGTTGCCTATAAAATTATAGAGTTATAAAATACTAAGGGCTATAAAATAATTTTTATTAAGTAGGGATAAAATGAAATTCAAAAATAAGTTAGTGATGATTGTAGTAGTTTATATGGAAAAAATGCCTTTGTTCTTTTTAATATTTTATTTGTTATACTCTACTTCAATATTCTCTCAAACGCCTCAATCTCTTCGTCCTGATATTACAATTAAAAAAATTGTTAGCGTTGAAAATGACTGCCGGCGGATTGCTCAAGATCCTTCTACGGGGAAAGTTTATTATATAAGAGCAAACGGGAATATTAATGAAGTTGATATAACAAATAAAACTACAAAGCTTATTTACACGGGCACCACTACTCATGCACAATCATTTGATGGCGGCGGAGGATTTACAATTTCAAACGATGGGACTTTTTTTATTGTTTCAGATCCACGCGATAAAACTTATGATCATGGCTTAATAGTTCGAGGAGAAATGAAAGATGGTATTAGGGTTTGGGATACGGTTGCCGTTACAGAACCATATTTGATTCCTGGCGGAAGAGACCACCGTTTCAATGGAATCATTGTTTCTTTGGATCAAAAATATTTAATAGTAAACAGCGGCTCCAGGACAGATCACGGGGAAGAACCAGTTAACGGTGGAAGAGAATATCCTATTACTTCTGCTATGTTTAAAATTCCGATCGACGCAAAAAATCTTATCCTTTATAACAATGTGGATAGCTTGAAACCTTATCTTTTTGTGGATGGGGTTCGTAACAGCTTTGATATGGCGTATACTCCATCCGGTGATTTGATTGCAACAGAAAATGGTGATACACGAGATGATACTGAAGAGTTAAATTGGATTAGGGAAGGATATAATTACGGATTTCCATGGAGAATTGGAACCCTTGATAATGCACAGCAGTTTCCAGATTACGATCCAGCAAACGATCCATTACTTGGGCCTTCAAACATAGAAAGTACATTTCATAACGATCCCAATTTTCCGCCAAAACCGGACAGTATAGTTTTTACTGATCCGATTTTAAATGTCGGGCCTGATGATGATAAATTTAGAGATACCGATAGAGTTGTTAAGGATGCAAATGATCTTGGATTGAAGCTTGGAACTTTTACTCCTCACAGTTCTCCTCTAGCCATCGTATTTGACACATCATTTGCGCTAAGCGATGAATTCGTTGGAGATGGGTTTTTTATGGGTTACAGTGGGCACAGCGCAAAAAAATCCAATCCATTTAATGATCCCGGTGAAGATATATTTCACATAAAATTAAATAAAATTGAAACGGAAGATAGATACGAAGTTGAGGTTACAAGGATTGCAAAAGGGTTTAGCGGTCCCGTTGACGCGATAATGATTGGTAATAAGATTTATGCAATTGAAACAGGAAGCAGTTCAAGTATCTGGGAAATCAGTTTGCCATCTAAAACGACATCAATAAACGAAAATAAAATTATTCCTTTACAATTTTCTTTAGAACAAAATTATCCGAATCCATTTAATCCAACAACAACTATAAGATTTTCTATCCCAAATTTAGACGACGTATATATGCATTATTTGCAAACAACTCTAAAAGTTTATGACATACTGGGTAATGAAATAAGAACTTTAGTAAACGAAAAAAAACAACCGGGCACTTACGAAATTAAATTTGATGGGTCCAATTTATCAAGCAGCTTATATTTTTACCGGTTGACTTTGGGTGAGTTTAATTCAACAAAGAAAATGATTTTACTAAAATGAAATCTATATAAATCATTAAAAGATGCTGTTTTAAATTTATCAATATCATTAAGGTTTGCTTGACGGTATAAATATTTTTAGAAGGATGTTTCCATGAATATGAAAAAGATATTTAATATTTTTTTTGTGTTTTGTTTTTTTATACAATTAAACTATGCTCAAAAAGCAATTTCATTTAAGCCAGATCTTGAAATTTCAGACGGCTTATCTAAATGGAAATTAGACGGCACAGGCTCATGGAAAATTTCTAACGGAGAGTTAATATTATATAAAGCAGGCACACCTTCCGGTCCAATCCGCCGACCCTCTGCTTTAGCAATTCTAAAAACTAATCCACTTAAAAATGTTTCTATTGAAGCAGATGTAAAGTCAACTGCAGACACTAGCGTAATAAGACGGGACATAGATTTTATCTTTGGCTACAATTCCCCGGAAGAATTTTATTATGTCCATCTTGCGGGAATAACAGATGACGTTCACAATGGTATATTCATTGTGAATAAAGCTGATAGAAAAAGAATTGATTCCGGTAAATCGAAGCCACAGATTACTGATAGAAAATGGCATCATATTAAAGTTATAAGAAACGCTGAAAATGGCAGCATGAAAGTATTTGTTGATTATTCAAAAGAGCCTGTATTTGAAGCCCGTGATTTAACCCTTATTGAAGGTCAAATTGGAGTTGGTTCTTTTGATGATACAGGGAAATTTAAAAATATTTTGGTTGAAGAAAATTAAATATGATTCTGAGGGTGGAACTATGATAAAAAATATTTTTATAATTTTATCTTTTCTAAACGTATTTCCTTATTACTCTTTGGCCGCTAAACCAACTTTGCTATTATATGTAATAGATGGCCTTCAAAGTGATGCAGCAGCAGCTGCAATGAATAATGGAGCAAAAAATTTGAAATATTTGTATGATAACGGTGTGCGGGTTGAAGAATCTTATTGCGTAAGCCCATCTCCTTATTTAAGATTGCCAGATGGTTCGCTTCCGTGGGGAACTTCTTCTCCGCCAAATGTAGCAATGCATACCGGAACTCATGTTTTTGAATCTAGAAAAATGGATGATATTTTTTTGGCAGCTAGACGATCCGGAATAAAATCAATATTTGCCGGAGGAGCAGAAAATTATAAAGAATTTAATACACCGGATTTTTCTTATGTCTCAAACACTGATCCCGATTCAATAATGGTTCAGCATGGAATTGATCAATTTAAAAATGATGATGTAAGATTAATCCGTCTTCATATGCAGAGAATAAGAAATCATTGGACAGGCCCAGAGGATAAATTAAAAACCGGTTCTGATTATCAGAATTATCTTATTTATCTCGATCATCTTCTTGGGAAATTAATAGAAACATTTAAATCTGATGGAGTATGGGACAGCTACTTATATTATTGTCGCTGGTGACCATGGAATGGGAATGAGCAAAAAAAGTGAGCACGCGGCCTCGACCGTTTCGTCATGGAAACCTTATATGAATTTTTACGGGCCCGGGAATAAAGAAAGGGAAATCAATTCCATATGCGGAATCTCCTGATATTGCAATCATGATTGATCATCTTTTGAAACTTAACTCCTTTAAAAGGCCACATCGATCCAAATGTAAATATCGAACCGAAGAGAACTACAGGTACTTTATTGACAAATATTTTTGTAGGGAAACCGAGAGAATTAAATCATCCAATGCTAATAAAAAAATATCTTGAAAGCACAAATTGGCACCCATCCGATGACTATGGAGATTACAGGGTTGCTATGATTAAATTTTTAAAAGAATATTTTGGAAAAAATAAAAAGTAAATATCTGTAAATTAAATTTTTAATTTTGATTTTTGACATTGAAAAATTTCATTTCAAAAAAGGAAAATAAATGAAAATCAAAATCCAATTCATTATCATAACTGCATTACTTTTATCTTCTTACTGTTTTCCTCAAGACCCGGAGTATTATAAAAAGAAAGATACCTGGATAGAGACTTTAGTAGCATCAAGAGAAGCTTTAACAAAATATGAAAAGGAAATTCACTCAAGGTTTAGATTGGATTTGGAACCATGGTATAGTGTTGGATTTTTTCAAAGCAAACCTGGTGAATCATTTGATCAAAAATTTCCACCGGAAGATAACAGTGATTTAAATGAACAATATCTTAATGGAAAATTTAAATGGGAAAAACAGCCTGACTTGAATGATGGTTCTATAAACTATTTCCCTGATTCTTCAAACTATGTTATTTATCTGCAAAGAAATATTAATAGTGACCGCGATACAACTATTAAAGCATATTTTGGTAGTGATGACGGAATCAAAGTTTGGTTTAATGACAGTTTGATAATCAGCCATAATGTAAATAGAGCATGCAGGCCAAATGACGAAATTACAAATTTAAATTTGAAAAAAGGAAACAATAAATTATTGATGAAAATAAATAATAATCACGGTCATTATGGTTTTTATTTTTCTTTATATGAACAAGCTCCTAAAGAATTAATTTGGAGTTTAATTGAAAGAGATTTTCCGAGTTTAAATTCTGTAACAGAAATATCATGGGTGCATCAGGAAAATATTTGGGCTCAAGATTGGAATTTTGGCAATTATTCTGAAATCGCTAAAAAGTACGCAGCAGCAGTAAAAGAAATTTCTCCTGAAAGTTCTAAAGAAATTTTAAAACAAGCTTCTTCAGCAAACAATATTCTTGCAATAGAAAAAATAAATAATGAATATATTGAAGCAAGAAAAAGTCAATATGTAATCCTTACTCCAAAACCATCTGCAAATCCAAAAATAAATGGGGCGGATGTTTTTGGGGTGAGGCCTGGCTCTCCCTTTTTATATAATATTCCGGCGACAGGGGAAAGGCCAATGAAGTTTTTAGTAGAAAATTTACCTGCTGGATTGCAGCTTGATTCGAATACAGGAATAATAACAGGAACGATTTCGAAAAAGGGAGAATATATCGTTACTTTCAAAGCGACTAATAATCTTGGCACAACAGAAAAGAAATTTAGAATTGTCTGCGGTGATAAAATTGCTTTGACTCCTCCAATGGGATGGAATAGCTGGAATTGTTTTGCAAGTTCTGTCAGCGATAAAAAAGTTCGTTCGGCTGCAGAAGCAATGGTAAAAAGTGGATTAATAAATCATGGTTGGACTTACATTAATATAGATGATTATTGGGAAACAAAACCGGGTTCTGATGATACAACTTTGCAAGGTGATCCGCGAGATACAAACGGCTTTATTAATCCCAACAAAAGATTTCCTAATATGAAAACACTTGGAGATTTTATTCATAGTAATGGATTAAAGATGGGAATTTATTCTTCTCCCGGTCCTTTGACTTGCGGCGGTTGTATAGCAAGTTTTAAGCATGAAAATCAGGACGCACAAACATACGGCAAATGGGGAGTCGACTATTTAAAATACGATTGGTGTTCTTATGAAGGGGATAGAAATGATATGAATGATTTGAAGAAACCATATTTTGTTATGAGAAATGCGCTTGATAAAGTTAACAGAGATATTGTTTTTAGTCTTTGCCAATACGGGATGGGTGAAGTTTGGAGATGGGGTGCTGAAGTAGGCGGGAATTGCTGGCGTACAACAGGGGATATAACTGATACCTGGCAGAGCATGAGCAGCATTGCTTTCAATCAAGCAGGGCATGAGAGATATGCAGGCCCTAGCCATTGGAATGATCCGGATATGCTTGTAGTTGGAATGGTCGGCTGGGGAGAAAATCTTCATCCTACAAGGTTAACTCCGGATGAGCAATATACACATATCAGCATGTGGAGCCTGCTTTCTGCTCCTTTATTAATTGGTTGCGATATGACCCGTATGGATGATTTTACTTTAAGCCTTTTGACAAATGATGAAGTTATTGCAGTTGATCAGGATTCCTTGGGCAGGCAGGCAAGCAGAATTTATAAGAATGGCGATACAGAGGTTTGGGCAAAGGATTTGGAAGATGGTTCGAAGGCTGTGGGATTATTTAATTTAGGAAAAACAAAAACAGAGATCGCTGTAGATTTTAAATTGCTTGAATTAAAAGGGAATCGTTTGGTTAGAGATTTATGGCGACAACAAGATTTAGGAGAATTTAAAATCGATTTAAAGCAACTGTGAATTCTCATGGAGTTGTATTGGTTAAAATTAAAAACGAATGAGTTTAAATTAATTTATCTTTTTAATTTATGCTGATATTGAAATGGTATTTTATAAATAAACCCAATTTCTTTAAGGAATTGGGTTTATACTTTTAATCTAAATTTTTGAATAATGTTAGTTTATTTTTTATTCTTGAATGAAATTATTCCTTTTCCAAAATATATCCATCATTATCCTTTCTAAATTTCCAGTTATAATTTCCAAGTTTGGATGAAACATTAACTTGAATTTCATTTGGATTAGTTTGCTTAATGCTCGAAGATTTAATTATATCTTCAGCCTCATTTTTGTTTTCGACAGGAAGAATAAGAGTCGCAATTATTGAATTATCTGATTTTGAATTTACAATTGTTTCAAAAAAGTTTACATACTGCATTCTTGCATCTGTTGTAACAGGAATAAAAGGAAGGTGATCTTCTTCAATTTTAAAATCATTATCAAGAACAAATGGTATCAAAGCCATATTATGCTGCTTTGAATCCGATAGGAAAACATAATTGTCCATTACTTCATAATTTCCGTTTTGTCTTCCTGAATTTCTCATAAACCTTTCTGATTGTTCTATTCTTCCGACACCGGGGAAAAATCTATCTTCAATCTTGGAACCTAATTCAGAGCCAACTTCATCTAGTAATAAGGTAATGTTCTGGTTTTTGAAGCACTATGCTTCTTCTCCACTTTTTTAATTCTTTATTTGGATAAGCATGAGTCGGATCCATTAAAACATAATCCTGTTTATTGCTAGTTCTAAAATCAAGAATGTTTCCGCCGATTCCCTCTTGCCACGGCTGGTCTTTTAATTTTGCAGGAATTTGTCTTTCGCCGTTTACCATGATTACATTGTGCCCTATGCTTGAAGCAAAAGGATAATCCCATCTGTCTTGGTTAAAATAATATTCATCATATCCCATTCGTCCGATATCTCTTATAAAAGGAACATCATGCCATGTTAGAATAAACTGTCCGCAGTCAAGATGCCCATGATGCGGGTCGTCATTATAGCCGGCTTTACAAGCGATAGTGACGGTGGATAGATCATCAAAGTTTGAGCGAAGCATTGCCCAGTTAATCGTCTTAAAAAATTTTGAAGCAGGCTTTGGTACAATTGGTTTTACATCTGTCCGTGGCCAGATTAAATCAAACACATCCGTTCCTTCACCAAAATATTTATCCCTGTAAAAAGCCGCGGTGTTATTTTTTGTTTCTGCAACAAACTTATCAATGACATAAGTGGGACCAACAGGATCTCCGCCACTATCCTCAAAGTTTGCAGTTAATCCGTATAATTCAATATCCATAGGATGATTTGAAATTGTTTTATTCTTAAATAAATCATATTTGCCGTTAGTTAATCTTTTCAAAGCATCCATGAAGAAAACACTTTCGCGCATCATGTACCCATAATAACCACGTCCTTCCTGCCATCCTCCTTCTTCACCAATATGATCGAATGTTTTATTAATTCTATTATAGCATTCTGTAATTACATCAACCAACTCAGGATTATCTTTTAACAAAGCCATTGATGGAACAGCTAAGCCGGTATAACATATCGCCGACCAATTACATTTATATGCACTTGACCACCAGAAATAATCATAATTTCCTCTCACGCGAAGAATAGCTTTTTCCATTAAAGCTCCGCGAATTTTATCTTGTTCGGTATGAGTTAAAACAGGGTACAACCAATCATAAGCAGTTGCTAAAGTGATTGCAATTCCCGATGCATAAATATCAAATGAGAAAACATATCTTTCATCGGGAACTCCATAAGGCCAAACGCGCGGATAAATAATATCGAATTTATGTGCCTCGTTTACCCAATCTGTTAAATCGCTTACAGCTAAATGCAAATTCTGATTGCTTTATTCGCATAAGCAGTATCACCTGTAATCTGGTATAAGAAAGCTAAAGTCAAAGCTCCATCATTTATTTCACGCATATAAGTTGTGCCTTCTTCTTCATTCACAAATCGCGGATGTTTTGGATTTGTCGGAGCGGGATTTTTTATTGGAACATGCATATAGCGGTGGCCTTCGGCTTTAATTGCTGCAAAAATATTGCTGCTTTCATGGTTGGATTTAATTCTATTAATTATGTCCTGCTTTTCATTGTTATTAAAAAATAAATATGGATGCTGTAAATTTTTTATGTCGATTGAATTTCTCATGTCATGCATGCTTACCTGCCCAATTAATAAAGGTTGAATAAAAATAAAAAACACAAATATGCTGCAAAAAATTTTACCCCATGTATTTGAAGATTTTTTTCTCTCTCTACTCATCTCATTTCCTCCGTAAATGTAAAATGAAAATTACTGACCTAAAACAATAACAAGGTTAAAATAAATTAAATTTTAAAATCATTTATTATCAAGATTAATTAAATAAATATTTCTAAACTCAATCGGTTTTCCTTCCATTTGAAATCCAATAAAATCCTTTTTGAAAATTTGATTAGCATTCTTTGATATACATAAAAAATTATAGAATTTTTGATGCAAATAACGTCACAGCTATTTCATTCACCTTCTTTCTTTTCACTAGAGGAAGCTATCATTGAAGAAGTGTCTTTCGGTTACCTTTACTCTCTTTAAGTTCCGCTCTATTCATGGCAATAAAGTCACCTGCTCTTCCTTCTTTAAGCTGTGCTTGTAAACATTCCGGTCAAACCGTATCCGGCAATTGTGTGTGCACTAAAATTACGCCGTTTGCTTTTCCAGTTTCTTCCGGTACATCGACGTTCTGAATGAAATTTATAATTAGAAAATTCTTCTTTGATTCGGAAGTAGCCATGCTGAATACCATAGACATGCACAACTCCATCTTTAATTTCATATTTATATTTCTTATCAGGATTCATTTTATCCATCACAAAAACAAAGTTGTCCATATTCTTCCACATCGAAAAGATAAAGAGTATCTTTTTTAGAAGGTGCTGCATTTATTTTTGTTGAGTGTTCATTTGAATTATTTTTTACTTAGGCAGATAAAGAACAAAACATTGAAAATAAAACAAAGCTAACCATTTTTATAAAATTCATAATTTCAATTACTCCTTTTTAACTGATAAACTTAAAAATAGTTGTCGAATGAAATTTCTCTCCTGGCCTTAAAACTGTGGAAGGGAATTCCGGTTCATTTGGTGAATCCGGGAAATGTTCTGTCTCTAAACAAAAGCCATAACTGCTTTCATATTTTCTTCCACTTTGTCCTGAAAATTTTCCATTTAATCCATTAGCCGTGAAGAATTGCATTCCGGGTTCTGTTGTATATACTGTCATAACGATACCACTTTGGGAACTGTATGCTTCTGCTGCTAATTTTAATTTTCCATTAGGATGATGTAAAACATAATTAATATCGTATCCATGTTTAAGCTGATCCATATATTTTCCAATAGAGTGAGTTTCTCGGAAATCATAAGGGGTATTAACAACGCTTTTAATTTCACCGGTCGGAATTCCTTCGCTATCAGCTGGAGTATAATGGTCAGCATTAATCATAGAGCTGATGATGTTAAAACATTTCCATTACCTTCTCCATTTAAATTGAAGTAACAGTGATTAGTAAAGTTCACGACTGTTGGTTTATCCGTTTCGGCAAAATAATCTAATACTTAAAGAATTATCATTCGTTAATGTATAAATCACTTTTACTTTTAAGTTGCCTGGAAAACCTTCATGTCCATCCGGGCTTAGATGAGTTAAAATTAATGATGGGCCTTTATCGGTCATTAAAGTATCTGCATCCCATACAATTTTATCAAATCCAATTTTACCGCCATGGATACAATGTTTGCCGCGACTGTTTTTTGTTAGATTATAAGTTACTCCATCGAGAGTAAATTTTGCATTTGCAATGCGGTTGGAGAAGCGCCCGATCAAAGCTCCAAAGTGAGGATTAGGTTAAAAGATATTTTTGCAAGACTGTCTAAACCTAAAACAACATTTATCATTTTTGCCAGACTTATCAGGAACATCAAGTTCATAAATTGCCCCGGCATAATTTGAAATTTTGGCAACTAATCCATTTTTATTTTTAAGTGTAAAAAGATAAACATTTTGGCTATCTTTTTCGCAGCAGAATTCTTGTTTAATTGATCCGGTTTCGTTCCCGGCAATTAATTTTTCTTTAGAAAAATTTTGAGGAGAAAAAAATAAGCAGCAAAAAAATGTTAACAGCAAAAAATTTTGAAAGAAATTTTTCATAAGCTTTATCTCTGCAGATCTCCATTCTCAGGAATCCCAGGTTCATCCAAAAGTTGAATTGAAGAAGCCGGTCCTAGATCAGGATTTTTCCATTGCCTTAATGCCCAAACTACCTTTTTATCTGGAGTTACTTCAATAATTTGAACAACCTTTGACCAATCTTCTTTTTTGACTCCCCCAAACCAATTGCATATAACTGTATTTCCATTTGCAAGGCGGTCAACTTCCTGTACGGTATAAAGATGAATTCCAGGCAAATCATCTTTATTAATTTCCCAAACAATTTTCCCCGCCGGATTTACTTCGCGAACATATCCATGCTGATTACCACTTATTAAAGTATTTCCATTTTTTAATCTCACAGCAGCCCAAGCAGAAGGTGCATCAACAGACCAAATGGGATTCCAGTCTTTATCATATTCAATAACTTTTCCTAAATCAAGATGGGCAACCAGATAAGTTGAATCTTTTGTAATTCGAATATGCCTGAACTGACCATGAATTGTTTTGGGATCCGTAGATGATTTAGTTTTCAGAATATGCTCCATTTCTATCTTGCCGGTTTTAGTATTTATGATCATTGCTTTGGCTGGCAGACCATTCTGGCAAATAAACACTCTATCTTTTCCTATTGGCTGGCAAGTATGAATTTGTGTTCCTTCAGGAGCATCATAATTCCAGATAATTTTTTTATCAGGAGTAATTTCGCTTGCACCATTCGACCGTGAAAAAACAATATTACCATTTGAAAGCATTGTCGCATCGCCGTATTCTCCATGTTCCGGCATAGTGTATGACCAAACAATTTTTCCATTCCGTATAATATACATTTTTTGATTTTCCATGGAATGATTTTGCCATTCCCCTGCGTACAAAAAAGGATGTTGTTTAAGTCCATTCCCGGGCAGTTTCGGAAACTCTTGAGAAAATGCATTTATTGTACTTAATATTAAAAGAGATAATACAATTAGAGAGACTTGTGTTTTCATAAAATATTCTCTTTAAATATTAATAATTATTTACATCCTTATATTTATAATATTATTATAAATAGAACCGAAAGTATATTTTATTCCTATAGACGATTGAAAAGTATAACTCGTCTGCAGCTGCCGCTGTTTCAATAAAATTTCTTCAAGAGAAGCTTCGCCCCGCGGTAAATAAAGCTGATCGTGTATGCTTTCACCTTCAAAGTCCAATGATAGTGAAAGACCTTCGGTCAGCCTAATATCCAAATAAGCTTCCATCCTTATTTTATATTTTTTATTAAGATTGGGATAGTGGGAAAAATCAAGCAGTCCATAAAAGTTCCCCCAAGGCTGTTTTATATCTGCTTCTACTCTTGCAGAATGAAAAAATAGTCCCTGGCTCAGTTTATCGAAAATAGTTTCGTTTATATAATTGTAATTTTTATAACCTAGATAATATCCAAAGGTAAGTATTTTTCTGCTCACATCGCTCCATGGAAAAATATTGTATTCTATACCGGGATAAATACTGTAATCCAGATTTATATTCTTATATGTTGAAGAATGAAGATCGATAAAAGCACCTGCAGACCAATGGTTAGAAAAACTCTTAACAACTGAAGAATTCCCATCCCATGATTTAACTGTACTTGTAATTGTATTAGTGCTGTCTTCAAAACTTTCTTCTTTAAATTCGTAATCAAAACCATTTCTAAATCGCCAATCTTCAGTCACTCTATTTCCATTAATTGATCCTTCCAATCTTGTTGAACTATTATTTTCCTCTGATTCTAGTCCTCCTTCTAATCTAATATCAAAGATCCAATGATCCCACGGGTCATTTATATGCTGCGGCAGATTATTAAGATTTTGTTTATCAAAAGAAATATTAATATTGTCCGCAATTCCGGTTTGGGCAACATACCGCAAAAGCCCGAAGGTTAAAATTTTGGCAATCCCTTCCTGTCTTTCGATATCAGTATTGGATTGGGGTGATGAATAACTTAGATTTTGGTCCTGGTCGTTATACTCTCCTCTTCCGATAAATTGTAAAGTATATATATGCCCACCGCTGGCTGTTGATTGCCTTGTTATTAAAACGTGTACCTGCGCTTGACTAGGATCGCGGACATAATTAACAAATGGAATTTCTGATTGTATTATTTTAAAGTTGCAAGTGTTGCAATCCAAAAAAACATTGAGCATAACATTAGGATGTATACTCACCGAATCTTTACTTTGTTTATTACACGGATAAGAGACCGATATAAAAAATATTAAAAAATAAATTACTGAATAGAAATTTTTAAACATGATAACTATTTTAATTTTTTTAAAAATTTTACTTTAGACCGCTTATTGTTAATTATTAATTTTACCCTTTACTTCAAGTTTAACAACACTTGCAACATCATCCGGTGCATAGGAGGGTACATTGATAATTACACCACCATCGCCTTTATCCACAGACAAAGTTTCGCCATTCATCAATAATTTTGAAGAAATTATTTTATCTTTTAATCCTGGTACATGAAGTTTCCCATCCGTTGGCCAATCGAAAACAAAAAGGTATAAAGAAGTATTGTCGCCATTCTCTTTCATAGTACATCGTCCCCATGGCAACGAATCCAATGGACTAGCTTTAGTAGCATAGATCGCTTCACCGTTTACTTTCATCCATTTGCCGATATCTTTCAATCTTTCAATGCTTTCTTCGGGAAATGTTCCATCGGCTTTAGGCCCGACATTCAACAAATAGTTGCCTCCTTTGGAAGCAATATCAATGAGGTTGCGTATTAAAGTTTTTGAAGATTTCCAATCGTGATCATAACTTTTATAGCCCCATGTTCCATTCATAGTCATACATGTTTCCCAATCCTTGCCTTTCATTTCATCGCGCGTAGGAATTTTTTGTTCTGGAGTTTGAGTATCCCCGGGGAAATTAGGTCTTTTTAATCTGTTATTTGTAATAATATTTGGCTGAAGCTTCAATAAAGCTTGCAATTTTTCTGCATATTCATCAGTCATATCGACCGGAGTGTCCCACCATAAAACGGTAACATTACCATAATTAGTCAATAATTCTTTTACTTGCGGTACGGCAACATCATCAATATATTCAGACATGCTTTTTGAAGTTTGATTTGGATCCCAATGTCCGTTATGTGCTTTTGTATATGCGTCAATTTTTGCAGAATCCGGATCGAGCCAGCCTTCAGTTGTAACTTTTCTTGCTGCAGCTCCACCAGGATTATTCCAGTCCTGCGCCTGTGAATAATAAAATCCGAGTTTGACGCCGTATTTCTTACAAGCCGCAGCTAAGGGTTTTAAAACATCTTTTCCGTAAGGAGTTGCATCAACAATATTCCATTTACTAGCATTTGTTTTGAACATCGCAAACCCATCGTGATGTTTGGCTGTTATTACAATGTATTTCATGCCTGCATCTTTGGCCATTTTTACCCATGCATCGGCATCGTATTTAACAGGATCAAATTCTTTTGCGTATTGCTGATATTCGTTAACAGGAATTTTCATTCGATTCATAATCCATTCAGCTCCGCCATGTCTCATATGATGGCCTTTATAAACACCTCCGAGTACAGAATAAACGCCCCAATGAATAAACATTCCGAATCTTGCTTCACGCCACCATTCCATTCTTTTATCTTTTGAAGTTTCTTGTGTCCAGTTATTCTGTATCATCAAAACTATAAGAACTACAATTAAAAGAATTTTTTTCATTATAACTCCTTTGTAACTGTATATTTTCGAGAAAAGGTTTTATTTATTTTTGATTTTATATTATTATTTAACAACAACCATTTTAGAATTTGCTCCTCGATTAAACGAAAGAACTTTTTCTGCTTTTGATAAATCACTGCTGCTTATTTTTATATTGCTATTATTTGTTCCTTCAGTTTGTAAAAATACCTTTGCGGGCGAAGTTAGCTGAATTCCGCTCATCAAAACATCGTGGGAATCAATAAAGCGTAATGCTGATTCAGCTTCTTTATTTCCTTCAATACTCATATTATTTATGTTAGCATCAGTTACATGATCCAAAACTACTGCCGGACGCAAATCAGTTTTATCATATTCAAAACTGACGTTCTGAAATGATAAACCCCTAACATTCCTTGCAAAAAAACCATAAGATGGAGGTGTGCCCATCTGGAAATATTCACCGGCAATTTGCGGAACATCTCTGACTGCACCCTCTTTCAAAGTTCCACCGCCTTCATAAATAACATGCACATCAGTAAAACTTATATTTTCAATTGTATCATTTCCAACGCCATTTATTTTTATACATTGCTTTTGTTCTCCATCAAAAGCATGGGGAGGAAATGGAAGATCAGACAATTGCCTTGGCTCGTCAACTACATAAGCTCTGATTCCGTTAAATGAAATATTTCGCACAGTTCCTTTAACAATTGCGGATGTATCATTTGTGCGTCGTCTATGAGAATCAAGCCCGATTGAAATTGGCCCGGTTACATGATCCATTATAATATTTGAGAAAGAAATATTTTGTATGCTGCTTCTTCCCCCAAAACTCATTTTAATCGGACATCCGTAAGTATCATAAATAACACAATTAGAAACCGTAATGTTTTCACAATGCCCGCCGCCAAAACGAAAAACAGACCATCTTGTGCTGAAAGTACAATTAGTAACGGTTACATATTTGTTGCTTCCGAACAAAGCACAGGCATCATCCTGACATTTAATATTACAATCAGAAATATTAACATATTCCGAACTGCCGAAATGAAATCCATCATTATTTTTATTTACACGGTTAAAAATTCTTATTCCTTCCAGTTTTACATATTTACAATTTAAAATTCGCATGCAATGATATGCACTCCTTGTAAGGAAAACATCATGAACAAAAACATTATTGCAGTTATAAAAAATGATAAGATGCGGACGATCCATATTTCCCGAATGCTGACCCGGGCCTGTTCCGTCTCCTTTCCCATTATAAAAAATTTGTCCCTGCCCGTCTATAGTTCCGTTTCCTTCAATAGAAATATTGTGAGCATTAGCAGCATAAAGAAAACACATATTTCCATTTCCAGGAGGAACACCTTTTCCATTTGAATAGTCTGATCTTTTGCCGCTGCCAAGCAATCTCCCTTTGGCAGCAATTTTTAAAGTAACATTATTCTTTAATTCAATCGTTCCGCATAAAAAATCACCGGCAGGAATAATTACAGTCCCGCCGCTGTCCGCGCTGCATGCATCAATTGCTGATTGAATGGCTTTAGTATTTAAAGTAGTTCCGTTACCAATTGCACCGTAATCAGTTATATTATAAACTCCAATTCCAATTTTAGATTGGCCTTGAGAAAACCCAGAATAGCTGAAGAATATTAACAATATAAAAGTGATTAAAAGAATATGAATAGGTTTCTCTTTTTTCATTTGCTTTCTCCACTCGGTTTTAATATTTAGTTTTATAAAGTTATTATTAACCTTTTGGCGCATTCCTTTCTAAATAATCTTTAATTTTACTTAACTGTTTTTTAGTTAAATCGGGCGAACTTGTTTTTAACAACTTTACAAATGTTTCTATCTCTTCTTTTGCGGCAGGATAACCTATGTTTTGATTTTTTGGCATTGCCTTCGAATCTATAATTTTCTTCCCCCTGGAATTAAGAAAAACATAAAAAGGTAAGCCTGAATCTTTTCCTCCAAATTCATTCATAATTTTTTCTCCACCTGGATTTTCTAACTCTTCTACTTTTTCATTACGTTCAAGAACATCGAGGTGTACAATTATAAAATGATCATCAAACACTTTTTTTAATTCATTACTTTCCAATGCCGCATCAAGACGTTTGCACCAGATACACCACGAAGCATGAAATATTAGAAAAATAGGTTTGTTTGATTTTTTAGATATTTGAATTGAGTGATTTAAAATATTTTTTGCTGAATCCGGTTTGCTTGTTTGTCCGAAAAGAACCGGAACTGAAAAAATTATTAATAATAACAGTAATAAAAATTTATTTCGCATTATACATTCCTATATTTAATTAAATGAACTCATTTCGTCATAAAATTCCAGGTAACTTTTCCATAATTATAAATATTACCTTCAAGTCTTTTTATAGCTCCTTTTAATTTTCCATCAGAAGATTTGCTTACGCTTAATTGTGTCCATGAGTAATCACCTTTTTCATAATTAAATGTCTTGCCGTCATCATCGTACAAATTAAATTTACTCTCGACATTTCCATAAAATTTAACTTCGAGAGGTAATATTTCTCCACTCTTCGGCGCATGCAGCCTTGAAGGAATCATTGGAATGATCCCTCCTTCTTTTACAAACAAAGGAATTTTATCCAATCCCGGTTTTACTTTTATTATTTCATTTTCACCAATAAATTTTCCGGTATAGAAATCATACCATTTGCCCTTAGGTAAAATAACATTGCGTGAATTTTCGCCGGTGAACATGGGTGCTACTAAAAGAAAATCACCGAACATGTATTGATCTTTAATATCTTTTTTTATTGCTTCTTTATATGGATTTTTTGTGCCATCCAATTTTCCTTCAATTTCACTTTTGTTTTGCGATGTGTTATCAATTAATTCCATAGCGCGAATCGGAGGAATTCCATCAAAATGGTATTCAGCAAATGTTGTGTAGATATAAGGAAGCAGTCGCATTCTTAGTTCTGCAACATCTTTTACAGCATCATAAACTTTTGGGTAGCTCCACGGTTTTGTTCCACTTGACCAGGCATTTATCATTGCCATTGGAGAAAAACAAACTGATTGAATCCTTCTAACCCATTCTTCTGCGGACTTTGAACTTCTCGCTTCCGGGGTCCAGAGCACTCCGCAAAAACTTGAATTTATCAATGCAGTTATAAAATCTTCATGACTGTAATAATCATTATAAATAACAAAAGGGAAGGAAGAAGCCCCGGCATTTGATGCACGTACTAATCCATAAGTTCTTTCATTTTTACCATGATAAAGATCAGCAAACATTCTTTGAAGAATTAAACCGTAAGTTTGCCGCATTTGCTCGGCTTCAATTCCGGAAGGAAATGTTGCAACATCCGGCCAAAGCCATTTATCATAGCCGTCGCATTCATCAATTTTAACTCCTGAAATGCCAATGTTTAAATTTTCTTTTTAAATAAATTTAGAAAAATATTCTGCGCCTCTTTCATAGAATAATCCGGCACAACTCCTGTCCAAACTGTATGGGATCCGCAATAAGGAAGAATATTATTATAAATTGGAGATTTTGGAGAAACATAAGGATTCATCCAAAGATTAGTCTTAACATTCATGCTTAACAATTTTTGCACAAATTCTTTTGGATTGGGAAATCTATTTTTATCCCAAACATAAGTGCATGGATAAGAAGCACTTTGCCATCCAGGTTCAAGTCCGATAAAATCGAGAGGGAATTTGTGCTTTTCAAAATCTTTTACTTCATTAATTACATCTTTATCAGAAAATAAAGTTGGGGTTCGATAGGTAAATCCAAGTCCCCACTTTGGAGGCAACACACCGCCGCCACAAAAAAGATTATAACGGCTTACAACATCCAAAGGAGAATCTCCTGCAAACACTATAATTTCAGTACCTTGAGCTGGAATGAGCATTTCAATCGCATCTGATTTTGGCTGAGATGTCCAGTCTTTATCTAAATTTCTATCATATATTTTTGGCTGCTCGGGACTGTCGCGCCTAACTGTTGTACCGACATAAATTGTAATATATCTCGCAGAATTTATTAAAACTCCATAGCCATTGCTCGAGACATAAAACGGTACAGGCGCATGAGTTCTTCCGTTATCAACTCCGCCATAATGATCAACATGAAGTCTGTAAACATTTCCTCTTCTATTTATACTTTTAAATTCTAATCCTAATCCATAAATTTGCTCATCATCTTCAAGAGGAAACCTTAAATAAAGTTTTCCGTTTAAATTGACAGCTTTAATTAGATTTTTTTCAAGAGGAAATTTTATATCTGATTTTTTATTTATTGCATCCAAGTCTGGCTTTATTCCAGCTGCTTTCAATAAATTAAATTCTTCAACTTTGCCAATCTCAGAAATCCAAACACCCGAAGCTTTTTTCTCCCAGGAAATATTTAATTCATCACCAGATTTTTTGTATGATGCATCAATCATTAATAACGAAGTAATTAATAATCCAATAGTGGTTAAAAAAAGTTTTTTCATAATAATAAGTGGGTTATGGTTATTTCAACTTTGAACTTTTGAGGCTGACTTATCGAATTACATTTACAATGCTTATATTAAGTCAATCTTCTAAAATCTTATTGCAACTAAATACTAAAGCATGCATTTATTTAAACTCTTAAATCGAATAAATAAAGCTAATCTATTTGCGTAATTTCAATTACGCAGCTTGTTAAAGATTTATTGCTTGAAACATTTAATCCTATTTTCATTAAATAATCTCCGGAAAAAGTTTGGCCATTTTCTGAACAGCTTCCTTTAACTCCTGCATATAAATTTGTTTCGTCTATTTTATAGGATTTGTTCCCATCCAAGCCTTGAAGTTTCACAGATTCAAAATTTTGTCTTTGTGTCTCTAAATTATACGCAAATAAAACAGCTTTACTTTTTTGCTCATTCACGTACATAAGAACAGCGCGTTTTTCTTTGTAAGGTGAAACCAGTCTATAAAGGTCGCCGAACCAAATTACATCGCTTAATCCTTTATAATTTTTAACTGCCTGCTGACTAAATTTTAAATCCTGCTCAGACATTTTTTCTATCGGGATATCATATCCCAATTTTCCCATCATTGCCACATCGGTTCTGAATTTTAGAGATTGATTGCCCATCGAAGTAACATGCGCACACATTGCTATTGACGGAAAAAAATATGAATAGCCCCATTGGATAAAAACACGATTATATCCATCTGTATTATCACTTGGCCAAAATTCAGTAAAATATTTTAATGCTTCGAAATCAACTCTTCCGCCGCCGCCGGAGCAGAGCATTACAGGTAAATGCGGATACTTTTCTCTGAATCTTTTGAGAACATTATACAAACCTTTTACATAATCAATGTATAAATGAGATTGATCGTTTTTAAGGTAAGTTGAATAGGGATTAACAATCATGCTGTTGCAATCCCATTTTATATAAGCAATGTCAGGGTTTTTTGTAAGGAGATTATCAATAATTGAATAAACAAAATCTTGAACTTTTGGATTAGTTAAATCAAGAACTAGTTGATTGACGAAAATATTTTTCATCTCGGTTAGGGAATCTTAAAATCCAGTCAGGGTGATTTTCATATAATTCACTTTTGGGATTAACCATTTCAGGTTCCAACCAAATTCCAAACTTTACTCCATTTTTATCTGCCTCTTTTGTTAGATAACTGATTCCATCCGGAAGTTTTGTTTTATTTGGTTCCCAATCACCGAGCCCTGCATGGTCATCATTGCGAGGATATTTATTTGCGAACCATCCGTCGTCAAGAAGAAATAAATCTACTCCAAGTTTTTTTGTATCTTTTATTAAATCCGTAAGCTTTGTTTCATTAAAACCAAACTCGGTTGATTCCCAATTATTCAGCAAAGTTAATCTTGATTTTTCACCATTGAGTATGTCATACTTTCGAGCCCATTTGTGGAGGCTTCTGCTTGCTTTTCCTTTTCCATGATTGCTGTAGGTAAGAATAAATTTTGGAGTAATAAATTTTTCGCCAGGTTTCAACTTATATTCTGAAGCAAACGGATTCATGCCGGAAATAATTCTAAGAGAATTTGTTGGATCAACTTCAAATAAAAATTGAAAGTTACCTGTCCAACCTAAAGTTCCTGCAATTAAATTTCCTGTATTTTCATCTGAGGGATGATCTAATGAAAGAAAGAAAACCGGAGTTTGAAACATATCTGCACGGGTGCCCAACTTACTATCTATAATTTTTATTCCACTTGTTAGTTCACTTTCCTGCATTTGCATTTCTCGTGCCCAATCTCCATGAAATTGTGTTAACCAATAATTATTAGCTTTGAAATTAAGTTGAGAGGAAGCAAAATTATAGAGTGTCACAAAATCATCTTCATGATGTTCAATTTCCGTCCATTCTTCAATTACATCTTCACTAATAAAAGTCTTGAAACATAATGTCACATAATCCGGGTATTGAGGATCTTTCAAATTTATTTTTGTTAAAATTACATTATCATCTATCTTTTCAGTTTGATGGCTTATATACCGCAAGTCAAGGGAAGGATTTCCATCAGTGTGAGTTATTCGAATAGCTGGAGTAAAAAGATTATCATTTCCATAAGTCGAATAAGCATTTTCTTCAAACAAATTATTTTTAAGATAATCTGAATTATTCTCTAACTTTTCTCCAAAGTAAATTTGCATTAAGCTTTCATTTACATTAGCAGAAAAAACAAACGCTGAATTTTTTGTCTCGATTAAAATGATATTTTTATTCTGAGCCAAAAGAATTGATTGAAGAAAAAATAAAGCTAAAAAAATAAAGAAGAAATTTGTACTCACTCTACATACCTGTTATTTTAAAAACTTCTATGGGGGTTTGTGTTAATGTTCTATTGTTAAAAAACCTTATATTTATCGCACTTTAAAGTTTGATTCATAGGCCTATATTTTTTAATTTGCACGTAATGTTAAACGTTTATCATTTTAGCAAAAATATATAAAATATTACACAATTAAATAGTCGCAGGATCATTTTTTTTCATTTATTTTCTATACGATTCGATATGTTATTTTGGACGTAAAACGGTAATTCCCCCTAAACATTTTTAAAAAGGTTTTTAAGTTGAAAGCCAAATTATTCTTCGTTTTAGTTCTTCTAATTTATTTTTCCACCGGTTCAGCTCAAGTTAAAATTAAAGATGTAAAAGATTTAATAGTTAAACTTGATAAAGCCAGAGTCATAAAAGATGCTAATGAATATTTAAAAGAAGAACCAATCACAATAACTTCATATACAGCGAAAAGAAGTGCCGGAGGCCTACACGATTTTTATTCGGAAGGGGATTATTGGTGGCCAAATCCAAAATATCCAGATAGCCCTTATGTGAGAAAAGACGGAATGACAAATCCCGATAATTTTATAGCTCACCGAAAAGCTATGCGAAGATTAAGTATTCAAGTTCCCACTTTAGTTGCTGCCTATGAATTTACCGGTGAAAAAAAATATGCTGAACATGCGATCAAACATTTGGAAGCCTGGTTTGTTAATAAGAATACCATGATGAATCCAAACCTTAAGATATTCACAAGCTATTAAAGGAAGATATACTGGAAGGGGAATTGGAATAATAGATGCAATTCATTTAGTTGAAGTTGTACAGGCAGCAATGGTTCTTGAAAAAGATAATCTAATTAAGAAAGATGATTTAAGCAAAATAAAAAATTGGTTCAAAGAATTTTCAGATTGGCTGATGAATGACAAATTCGGAATAGATGAACGTGATAACGGCAATAATCATAGCACTTGCTGGGATATGCAGGTAGCAGAGTATGCAAAATTTATTGGTGATAAAAAGAAGCTCGAGTTCTGCCGTAATTTTTTTAAAACAGAACTATTGCCGAAACAAATGAAAGCTGATGGAAGTTTTCCAAAGGAACTGGCAAGAACAAAACCATATGGGTATTCATTATTCAATCTTGATGCGATGGCAATGGTTGCAGAAATTTTATCAACGCCGGAGGAAAATCTTTGGAAATATAAAACCGATGATGGAGTAACACTAGAAGCCGCGTTGGAATTTATGTATCCATATATAAAGGATAAATCAAAGTGGCCTTATCAAAAGGATGTAATGTATTTTGATGACTGGCCGGTAAGGCAGCCCTCATTGCTGTTTGGAGGAATTGCCTATAATAAAGAAAAATATATTGATCTTTGGAAAACTCTAAATCCGGCTCCGAAAAAGGAGGAGATTTTACGCAACTTTTTTATCCGGCAGCCAATTTTGTGGATAAACTGAATTTTAATTCAATATAATCTCAATTTATTATTTACTTAAGGAAACTAATGAGATATCTGAAATCAATTTTTATAATCCTTTCGGTGATAATTACAGTTAATGCACAAACAATTAATACTAATAATGGTATTGAAGATAAAAGTGGAAGACAATTTTATAAAATAGATAATGATTGGTTATATCTTGAGAATAATACAAACGAAATAAATGATATTCATCTGCCCAGTAGCAAATGGAAAAAAATAAATCTGCCCCATACATGGAATAGATATGATAACGTTGATGCAGAACCAGGTTATCGAAGAGATGCAAGCTGGTATCAGAAAAATATTTTTATTCCAAAGTTAAGTCGCAAACAAAATATTATACTTTATTTTGAAGGAGCAAACATAACCACAGATGTTTATGTAAATAATAAATTTGCAGGTAAGCATGTCGGAGGTTATGTTGGATTTGAAATTGATATTACTCCTTTTATAATTGAAGGAAGTGAAAATATAATTAATGTTAGAGTAGATAATTCATATAACCCGAATATTATTCCTTCACAAAAATCTGACTTCTGTATCTACGGCGGGATTGTAAGAAATGTTTGGTTAAAAGTTGTTCCCCTAAACTATATTAAAATTTTTCATGCAATAATCTCAGATGTAAGTGAAACATCTGCAAGTACAAAAATTGAAGCACATGTAAATTGCCTAAGCGAATCGCAAGAGATCTTAAAAGCAAGCTTAATAAATCCCAACGGCAAAGTAATAGATAAAACCGAGAAAGAAATCAACCTAACTAAAGGAGATAACCTAATCTCCTTAAACTTTGAGAAACTTAAGAATCCCGAACTTTGGTCGCCGGATAATCCAAAACTTTATACGATAAAATTAAGCCTCGAAGAAAATAATGAATTGTTGGATTCAACCAGTGATAATATTGGTTACCGCTGGTATGAATTTAAAAATCACGGTGCATTTTATTTGAATGGAAAGAAATTATTAATTAAAGGGACACATCGTCATGAAGATTATGCCGGATATGGAGAGGCAATGCCCGACAGCCTTCAAATAAAGGATATGAAAATGATTAAAGGAATGGGAGCTAATTTTGTAAGGCTTGCTCATTATCCTCAGAGTCCGCTTGTTTACAAAGCATGTGATGAATTAGGGATAATGGTTTGGGATGAACTTTCATGGTGCCGGGGAGGAATGGGTAAAGAAGAGTGGAAATCAAATACAAAAAGATTATTTACAGAACAAATAAATCAGAACTTTAATCATGCAAGCATTATAATCTGGTCTCTGGGTAATGAACTTGACTGGCTTCCGGATTTTCCGAATGGAAATAATGAAGATTCATTGAAAGCATTTCTAAGGGTACTCAATAATATTGCTCATACTATTGATCCATCAAGATTAACGGCAACACGAAAATATCAAGGTGCTGCAAAAATAGTTGATGTCTTTTCTCCATCTATTTGGGCTGGCTGGTATTCGGGAGTTTATACCAATTATCAGAAGGCAATTGAAGATGCACAGAAAAAATATCCTCATCTTCTGCATGTTGAGTATGGCGGTTCAAGTTTATTGGGAAGACATAATGAAAATCCGATTACCGGTGAAGGAATTTTAAATCCTAATGAATGGGATGAGAAAGTTAATAAGGTGCGTGTTTCAAACATTGCAAACATAGGTGATTGGAGTGAAAATTATATTGTAGATTTATTTGATTGGCATTTAAGATACACTATGCAAACAACGACTTTTGCTGGAAATGCAGAATGGGCCTTTAAAGATTTTCCAACACCGCTTCGGCCGGAAAATGCAATTCCTTACATGAATTTAAAAGGGTTGGTAGATAGAGCGGGACAACCAAAAGACGCCTATTATGTCTTTAAAAGTTATTGGACTAAGAAACCGGAATTCTGCTATATTGAAAGCCACACATGGACAGAACGAAGCGGTCCCAAAAATGTGAAAAGAGAAGTTTGTGTTTACAGCAATTGTGATGCGGTTGAGTTATACTTGAATGGTGAAAGTTTAGGTAGAAAAGAAAAAGACATAAAAAAGTTTCCGGCAAGCGGATTAACCTGGCAGCTTACTTTTAATGAAGGAAGTAATTTGTTAAAAGCTATTGGATACAACAGCAAAAAGCAAGTTGCAAATGATACTTTAACAATTAATTATACATATAAAAAAGCCGGTACACCAGATGACATTAAATTATTATCTAACAAACTTCCAAATGGAGATTATCTAATCACAGCTATTGTAGTTGACAAAGATGGGCAAAGATGTTTGGATTACAGCAAACGAATTTATTTTTCATCTGATGGTTCTGGAAAATTATTAGAGAATTTAGGAACAACTATGGGCAGTTCAATAATTGAAGCAGCAAATGGAAAAGCTCAAATTGAATTTAAACCTGATGGAAATGGGAAGGCTGTGATTGAAGTTCGCAATCAGGATTTTAAGGGGAGTTATTTAATAACTGGGAATTGAAAATTTGAATAAATGTAAGATCTGATTTTTTAGGTCAATAATATAATTCAGAAGCAATTAATTTTTATGATCATTTCCAGATCCTTACAAGAATAATTTTAATAACTTAATTGTATTTTGAAAATAAATAATGAAAAAATATTGTCGGAATAATGTGGGAATAATTCAGTCATCCCGCCGGTACTTCTAACTTCCCCGCTCCCTATTCCATTTTTATTTTATAAAGTTGGAATGAATATCCTTCGATTTCAGCTTAATTTTGCATGAAAACCCCATATATTCCATAATTCCATGTTTTTTGGTAATAAAACTTTTCCTAAAGATATAGTTTAGTATAGTATATACTATATAAATAAATAATAATAATAATAATAATAATATATATATAAATAATATGGAATCATGGAATATACTACTCTATTCCTTTGAATTTGGATTAAATTCGCATTGTAACTTTTTTGA
>CAWCVZ010000050.1:0-6677 GCA_963798865.1 uncultured Ignavibacteria bacterium
CTGAGAGCATATGCAAACCGAGGGGAGGATAGGCAAGCGGAAAGACGGGGAAACGGAGAAAGGAGAAGACGGAAAAAGGGAAAACGTTAAACGGGTAACCGTAATCATAAAGAGTATAAAACATGGGGCAGGGAGGAAAGAAAAGAAGAAGGAAAGATGGAAAAAAGGAAAATGTAAAGTGGTGAATGTGAAATAGAGCGTAAGGAGATGTGGTATAAGTTGGTGCGGAATGAAAAGGATCATTTAAGGCTAAATTTTAATGTCCTAAAAATTTGAATTTAACTTTATTCATGAGTGGTAGAATAAATTTAATATAAAACATTTTTGAGGTTATAGTAAAAATATTTATTTTTGATTTCTCAAAAATTTGAGATATAAGGGCAGATAGCTCAGTCGGTAGAGCAAAGGACTGAAAATCCTTGTGTCGGGGGTTCAATTCCCTCTCTGCCCACCTTACAATCCCGCTTACCGAGGCGGGATTTTTGTTTTATTTCGAAAACGATTCAAAATCAAAAGAAGTTAGATTTTAATTTTGGATTCATTACACTGCTATATATAAGTAATCATTCCAATTTTTATATTATTAAAACCACTAAATTTTGAAAACGATCATATAAGTTTAAGCACTTCCTCTAAAAGTGATACTGTATCTTCCCGAGAGAAAGGTTTCGATAGATAATGTGTGCAGCCTGCGGCTAAAAATTCCTCTTTATCGCCTGCCATTGCATAAGCTGTCATTGCAATTATTGGAATACTTTCATACCCCTTCATAGTTCTTATCTTCTTTGTTGTTTCCTTCCCATCCATTCCACGCCTTAAATTTATATCCATAAATATTAAATCGTATTGTTTCTCTTCTAGCTTCTTAATTGCAAAATCTGCATCAATAGTTGTTTTCAGTTCAATATACTCACTTGCATATCGCTTCAAAACCGTAAAAACAAATGGATCATCATCAACCAATAATGCAATCGGTTTTACTGATTTTTGTTTGGGCAATTGGGGGATTACTTTAGTTTCAGCTGCAGTTATTTCTTTCTCTTTTGCTTCAGCATTTGTAACCGGTAATATCACTTTAAAAGTTGTGCCTTTCCCGATTTCACTTTCAACTGTGATTGTTCCTCCGAATTTTTCAACTATCTTTTTCGTAATACTTAGCCCTAACCCCGAACCTTCAAAATTTCTATTGTAACCTTCGCTAGCCTGGCGGAATTCTTCGAAAATAATCTGGTAATCCTTTTCATTGATGCCGATTCCTGTATCAATAACCTTTATTTCGACAAAATCATTATTCAGAAAGATAGTTGTTGTAACACTTCCTTCACTGGTAAATTTAAGTGCGTTATTAATTAGATTATTTAGTATTGAGTTAAAGGCACGCTCATCGAAATTAATAATTATTGAATCCTGGCTGAATGATGATTTTAAGGTAAGTCCTTTTTTAACTGCTGTTCCATTAAATGAATTAATTATTTCTTCAGCTTTACTAACTAAATCAAACTTTGGATAATTAATAGCGAGTTTTTCTGTTTCAAATTTTGATAAATCTAAAATAAGATTTAGTGTTTCCGATAAGCGATTGCCACTTCTGAAAATAGTTTCTGCCATCTCTTTTGATTCCTTAGACTCAACTTCCTGACTCAGGATATCCGCAAAACCTAATATGCCTACCAATGGTGTTCTTAATTCGTGACTCATATTTGCAAGAAAGTTAGATTTTAACCGGTTCATTTCTTCCGCTTTTTCTTTTGCGGCAATCAATTCTTGTTCAGTTCTAAAGCGTTTCGTAACGTCCCGCATGATCCCTTCGTGATAAAGTATATTCCCTTTATCATCAAGCACATGCTGGCCGTGGTCTTCAACCCAAATTTCTGAACCGTCTTTTTTCTTTAGCCGAAATATGGCCATCTCTTCATACCTCTCTTCCAAAGCAGCGCTCTCGCGATCTGATTCCTTAAAATATAAATCTGATTTAATATCGATCGCATAAAGTTCTTCTTTGCTATTATAACCAAGCATATTGACCATTGCATTATTTATCTGGAGGAATTTTCCTTCGTGAGAGCTTTTATAAACGCCGTCAAGCATCTTTTCAAATAGTCCTTTATACTTTTCTTCACTTATTTGTAATTCAACCTCGTTCATTTTCAATTCATGGATGTCGGTGCATGTTCCAAACCATTTGAGAATTGAACCATTCTCGTCTATCAACGGTACACCTCGGACCAGAAACCATTTATATGTACCATTTGCACTGCGAAGGCGAGATTCGGCAGAATAGGTAGTATTATTTTTTATAGCATTTTGCCATGCATCCAAAGCCATTTGCTGGTCGTCTGGATGGATAGGTTTATTCCAACCATGACCGTAACTTTCTTCCAGCGTTAGTCCGGTATAATCTACCCACTTCTGATTAAAATAAATATTCAAACCATCCGCCCGGGTAATCCATACGATCTGCGGCATGGATTCTGCAAGAACTCGAAATTCATTTTCACTTTTCCGCAACATCTCCTCTGTCTGTTTGCGTTTGGTAATATCTTGAAATATCGTGGCAAAGAAATCTTTTTTTGGTGAAAAGACAGAAATATCAAAATATTTTTCCAAAGGTGGGAAATAAGTCTCGAAGTGAGTTGGTTTTCCAGTTGCTGCTGTTTGTGAATAAATGTCAAGATAGGGAGCCGATCCTGAACCGTATAATATGCTTGCCAATTGATTCTTAGCTTCACTGTTTTTAATTCCGGTCTGCTTTTCAAAAGCTCGATTCGAATCAATAATAATGTAGTCAATTGCTTTGTTTTTTTTATCATACACAATTTTGTGTAGTACAGCACCTTCGTTCATTGAATTAAAGAGAGAACTATATTTTTTTTCACTTTCCTGCAATTTATCTTCTGCAAGTTTCCGCTCGGTAATGTCCCGAATATTACATTGGATTACTTTGTGGGAGTTTACCCGGTATACATTGCTTACGAACTCAACATTAATCTTTCTTCCATCGGATGTTTCAAGAGGTAAGTTTTCATAACGGACATATTTCTTATGCTGTAGTTCTATAAATTTATCTTTGTTAGCAACTATATTTTTGAAGAAGCCTATTTCCCAGATCTCTTTTTCAAGGAATTCTTCTTTTGAATAACCAAGCAGCTCAATCAAGAATGGATTGACGTCAACAATCTTTCCGGTTTCTACGTTGAGAATGAGTATTCCATCTTTAGCCGATTCAAAAAGACGGCGATACTGCATTTCCGAAGCAGCTAACAATATTTCTGCTTTCTGCCTGGATTCTTTTTCTTTTCTGTCATCAATTGCTCTTTCAATTGCGAATGGTAGTCTTTGAAGTCTATCTTTTAATATATAATCAACCGCGCCTAACTTTAATAGTTCGACAGCAGTTTCTTCTCCCATTGCTCCTGAAACACAAATAAATGGAACATCCGGACAAATTTTGTTGCAAAGCTGCAACGCTCCGAAGGCATCAAATCCTAGTAATTTGAAATCAGATAAAATAACATCGTATATACTGGTGCGAAGAAAAGATTCAAATTCCTTCTCAGTCGCGGTAATGTCCATATATAGATTGTAACCTGAATCTATAATAAGCTCATGACAAACCTCTGCATCTTTAGGAGCATCATCAAGAAACAGAACGTTCAAAGGTGTACCTATTTTAATTTTTTGTTTCATTTCCTTAATCTCTTTCAGGTGGTAATTCATTAATAACGACCCAGAAAGAACCAATTTGTTTCACCGTCGCTATGAAATCTTGAAAATTAACCGGTTTAACTACGTATGCATCAGTTAATTTTGTTTTTTCTTTTGTGCTATTTGATTTCATTTAAAATCTTCTCCGGCAAAGTAAAATAAAAAGTCGATCCTTTTCCCTCTTCGCTTCAACCCAAATTTTACCATTATGTTTTTCTACAATTGGTATTTCGCAATGCAGTCTTACTACCTAAATCTCACTTAGAATGAACTATCATATCCAGCATAATTATTGAAACATACTTATATAATATTTTTACACGGTTCTTTACATATAACAGCAACAAAATGCCAACGTTAAGAATCAGAATCAATCCATCAAAAGGATGAAAAAGGGATTACATCGTCTTAAGCAAGAGAAAAGTAATATATAAGTTGCGGGTTTTGCCCACAGTGTTGCATTGGTTTCGGTATTTACCAGGTCAGCCGGTATACGAAGATTATCACCGTACTTCTGCACGCTCCCTTCGAATATATGTTTTACATTTAACTTTGCGGCTATAATTCGTCACTCTCAAAGTATATGATGTTCTTGGCAGAGAAATTACTCAACTGGTAAATGAAGAAAAATCTGCCGGAAATTATAAGGTCCTTTTCAACGGGAGTAATCTTCCGAGCGGAGTTTACTTTTATAGAATGCAAGCGGGGAGTTTTATATCGACAAGGAAATGTATTTTGATGAAATGAGCCCGGGTCAGACATTATAATGGTCTACGAAAATCTTTGAACAGTTTGCAAGGGCACGACTTCGAACCAGCATGAGTGCTTTAGACGTTCCTTTCACCACCGAATCCAAGTTATAAGCAGTTAGTGACAGCATTAAACGTGTGTAAATATCATTAAGGGGTTATTGACTATTAAATATCAAAAAATTACCTTTATAGTAAACTTTTCTACTTTCTTATTGTAAAATAATTTCATTTCAATTTATTACTTCGGTAAGGTTAAAGGGCAACGGAGGGCTATGGAAAAATATTCTTATTCTTTTTGTATTATCCTTATACAATTAAATATTTATGCAATTCTATACATGCCTGAACCTTTTATTGATTCCATGCCTATTTATAAACATAGAAATTTCAAAAATATGTAAAATAAAGTTGAGGTTGAGATGGGAGGATTTTTACTTGTTAATAATAATTCTGAACATATTAATTTAAAAAAGGGGTTAGATATTTTTAATAAGAAAAAGCAAAAAATCTTAAATGACGTTACTTTTGAAGATTACAGATTAATTACATTTAGTAAAAGATCATTTGAAAACCAGAATTTCTTCCGGTTTAATAAGAACGATTTTGTAGTTTCAATAGGAACAGCGATATATAAAAAGAATAAAGGGGATGAAGCTGCTGTTAAATTATATAATGATTTTAAGCATTGCAAAAGTCTTGATTTTTCCAACTTTTACGGTCACTTCTGTTATCTTATTTTTATAGATAAAAAATTATTTATGTTTAATGATTACAATGGTATGTTTCATGTTTTTCATGATGAAAATTATAATATTTTCTCTAATTCCTTTTTAGCAGTTTCAGCTTCTATAAATTCTATACAAGTAAATAAACAAGGTATATACGAATATATTTTATTTGGTTCTACTTACGGTGAAGATACTGTAATTAAAAGCATAAGAAGACTCGATAATAAAAGAATATTTCAATTTTTACCAAAAATAAGTTTTATAGATAAAACAATTCATTTAAATGAGCTAAATAATAGTCCAAAGTTTGATGATCTAGTAGATAATGTTTCGCATGATTTACTAGATTATTTTGATACAGTTACAAAAAACTTTCAAAAGTTTAGTCTGGGATTATCAGGGGGATTCGATTCGAGATTAATTTTATCTTTATTGCTGAATTATAATAAGAAGCCTTACATTTATGTTAATGGTCATAAAGATTCACTTGAGGTAAATATTTCACGAAAAATATCTCAATTCTATGAACTGGAATTTGAAGATTACATTGAAAATGAAAATCAGTCGTTAGAGAAAATCTCTTTAGATGAAATTATTAGAGAAAAGTTTTATTTGGATGAAGGACTAAATCTTTTTGGAATATTTAATAGTATTTTAAGTAAAGATGTTGAAATTAGTCAAAAAGTTGAGACTAATTTAAATGGTTCGGGTGGTGAATTATATAGAGCATTTAGGGGATTACCCGGCAAAAGTATAGAGCTAAATAAATATATAAGCATCAAGTACAATTATAAACTGGATATATTAACAAATAAGTTTAATGGAGAAATATTTTGTGAAAAAATAAAAAATAAAATACTTTATAATCTTGATATTTCTCTACCTACTTCGAAGCTTACAAATAAATTAGTAGATTTAATAGCTCCAGCTATGAGAGGAAGATATTGGACAGGAGTTCTCACTTCAAAATTAAATCAGTTTTGTTATTCACTTGTGCCGTTTCTTGAACCCGGGTTTTTCCTAAAAAGTTCTAGTATACCTTATAAATATAAACTGGGGGGAAGATTTGAAGCAGCATTAATAAGAAAAATTAATCCGGAATTAGCCAAATTTGACTCTAATTACGGGTTCAATTTTTATAATGGTCCTAATATTTATGCAAAAAGGAGGGACATGTTAAAGATGTATACTCCTCTATTTATTAGAACTTTTTTAATAAAAAATAGAGTACCTAAATCTGAACCTTTGAATTATATTAAAGAAAAAGAAAAGATAATTTTTAATTCCAGTGATATGTTGATTAATGAATATATACATTTAAATAAGATTCAAGATAAACTTATGTATTCAAGAGCCTTAACTTCAGAATATCTATTTGGAAATCATATTTAATGAAAAGTTTCGTTTTGTTTCATTTTTCAACGATTAAAACCGTTGATGTAACCAATGGATAAATCCATTGGTTAATGATATTCATACAGGCTCTAAAGCA
>CAWCVZ010000051.1:0-16343 GCA_963798865.1 uncultured Ignavibacteria bacterium
AAAGCATTAGATAAAGAACCGGAAACAAGGTATCAGAGTGTTAATGAAATTATATCAGATATAAAAAGAATTGAGAAGGATGGAGAATCAAAAAAGAAGATTAACAGAATAAGCAAAAAAGTAATTACCTACTTAGCAACTCTAACCTTAATAGTCGTTTCATCATTAGCAGTATTATATTTTTTCGACAACAAAAAAAAAATAATTAAACCACCCATACATACACAATTAACATTTAAAGGTAACATTTATTTTGGCGATGATGGTATTCTACATGATTTATCTAAAATCTCACCTGATGGTCAATTTACAGCTTTTGTATTGTATAATGATTCTACAAAGATTGTTTATGTAAAGGACAATTATGGTGGAAAACCAATTGATATTATTCATGCTGATTATATTACTTGCTTAAGATGGTCCCCAAACAGTAAAGAAATTTATTTATCTGCCATTTTAGATTCCCAACATATAGGATATATTTTGCCAAGGCTTGGTGGAAAACCCAAAAAGATTGACCTTGCAGGAATTGTATGCTGGTCGCCAGATGGGAATTTTTTAGCCGGCATTTCACTGTCGCAAAAGACAATTAGAATTTTCAATTCGAACACTAATGAACTATTAAGAACAATAACATTAACCGGAGATTATAATTGGTTTAGAGACGTAGACTGGACTTTAAACAAAGATAGAATTGTTTGCCTGACCTATAGATATCAATCTGGGAGTTATATTTTATGGACAATTAAATCTGATGGGACGCAACAAAAGAAAATATTGGAAAGTAAAAGTGAAATTTATTCACCAAGATGGTCTGCCAATGGAAAATATGTCTATTATCTTCAAGGAAAGAGAAGTAACGAAACTAGAGATTTAATGAAAATTGGTCTTACTTCAGATTCTGAGAAATTAAATATTGCTCCAGAAATTGTTCAGTCTGGTTTATTAGCATTTGGATTTTCTATTACTAAAAGTAATGAAGAACTACTGTATTCTAAATATTTTCATTATTCCAATTTTTGGAAGTTAACGATTGATAAAAATAAAAAGTCTTTCAACTCTGAAAAAATATCAAATGGTACTTCATTTTATGATTTTATGTCAATTTCCCCAAATGGCAAGAAATTAATTTTTGTTGACCATGGAAATATATTTATTAAATCAACTAATCAAGAAGCAAGCGAACAACTAACATTCTTGAATTCATATTGTTACAGTCCGAGTTGGAGTCCTGATGGAATGCAAATTGCTTTTTTTTCAGATTCACAAGTAAAAATAATGTCTACTAAAGGTGACATTCTTAAGACATTTAAAGAAACTGAATTTGGAGATAACCTGTTTTGGGATACAGATTCAACTATCTTAATTCAAAAAACAGGTAATCAAAATTTTTTTATTCTTAATGTTAAAGATGGTAAAAAATTCACTTTACTTGCTGATGAAAGCAATGGTTATGTATTCAATCCAAGATATTCAAACAAAAGAGATAGACTGGCAATATATTGGAATAGAGATAACCTAGGTTTGTGGCTTATATCAATGACTGAACCTCAACAAAAGCTTTTAAAGAAAGGAGTCATTTTTCCATTAAGATGGACTCAAGATGATAAGTATATCTATGCATGTGAATTACTACCTTTAATGTCTTTCTATTCAAATAATATTCAAATAATATCAACAACTGATGGCACAGAAAAAACATCTATTAAGTTACCTTTTAAAAATATTTATGATATTGATATTACTCCGGATGGGAAAGACGTCATTTGCAATATCGAGGATAATAATTCCGATGTTTGGATGATAGAAAATTTTGATCTGGATGTGGAATAAATGAAATCAGTTGATAAATATGAAAAGAAGATTCAGCAGCTTGAAAGCCAATTAAGCGGCTTTCAGATGGCTGTTTCCGAATTAAAGGTTTTAAATGAAATTGCAGTTGCTGCCGGTCGATCTGTTAATTTGGATCAAACACTTCAATTAATTTTAAATAAAACTGTTAGCACTATTAACTCAGAGCATGGTGCTATTTTGTTAGTTTCAGAAAGTCAAGAAATTTTAAATACCATAATTAAACAGGACAATAAAAGTAGGATAAAATCCAGCTATCATATTGGGGGGCATATTACAGGCTGGGTTTTACTAAATAAAAAATCTTTGATAATTAAAGATTTAAAAAGAACGACAGATTTAAAACAACAGATGAAGAAAGAGAAAATATTAAAAGTTTAATTTGTTCACCGATTTGGTTTGAAGGTAAAATTATTGGTGTTCTTCAAATGATAAACAAAAAATCTTCTAAATCTTCTTTAGATTCCTTTACCGATAATGATCTAACGCTTCTTTCTATTATTTCTGTTCAAGCGGGACAATTAATAAAAAATTCTGAGCTGCAGCAATTGACTTACGAGAAGCAGAAAGAGTCTGAAAAGTTACAAGAGCTTGATAGAATAAAAACAAACTTTTTTAATAATCTCTCTCACGAATTCAGAACACCGCTTACGCTAATACTCGGGCCATTAGAAAAAATAATGGAACAAAAAAATTATAGCGAAGATCAACTAAAATTAATTTATAAAAATGCTAATAAATTATTAAAATTAATTAACCAGCTGCTCGACCTTTCTTCAATTGATGCACATGGAATGAAATTAAATCTTGAGGCAACAGATTTTATTACTTTCATTAAAGGGATAACAGCTTCATTTCAACCTTTAGCAGAAATAAAAAATATTACAATGGTTTTTGATTCACAGCTGGAAACGCTTGATACAATATTCGATAAAGACAAGATGGAAAAAATAATAAGTAATCTTCTTATAAACGCAATTAAATTTACGGGTAATTCAAATCAACCATCAAACAATTCTAAAATTAAAATTTTGGTAGAAAACCAAGTAAATGAAATAAAACATTATAAGAGCTTTCAAATTATAATTGAAGATAGTGGGAGTGGGATTTCAGCGGATAAAATTAAGAATATTTTTGATCGGTTTTTTACGGAAGACAAAAATTTTGTTAATGAAGTTTCTACAGGTACCGGTATCGGGCTTTCATTAGTAAAAGAGTTGGTTGAGCTTCATCAAGGTTCTATTTCAGTTGAAAGCATTCCGAGGTTAGGTACAAAATTTAAATTAGAATTTCCATGCGAAGAAATATTTTATAGAAATTTAGGATTGGAAATTGATTCAAATAAAAATTCTAATGTAGAGAGCATAATAAAAGAAAATAAAAAAGATGAAAGAGAGAGTAAATCTTTTGTAAATGAGGAAAATCCATTGATTCTAATAGTTGAAGACAACGAAGACATTCGAAAATTCATTAAAGAAAATGTCGGCAGCAGTTCGCGGATTTTAGAATCAAGCAATGGCAAAGATGCTTTTGAATTAGCTGTTAAAAACATTCCTGACCTTGTGCTCAGTGATGTTTTAATGGCTGAAATGAGTGGTACGGAATTATGTGAAAAGCTAAAAACCGATGAAAGAACCAGTCACATTCCGGTAGTTCTATTAACCTCCCAAGCGGCGACCGAATTTAAAGTAAAAGGAATTGAAACCGGCGCGGATGATTATATTACTAAACCTTTCAGTGTGGCGGAATTGACAGCTCGGGTTAACAACTTAATTTTGCAAAGAAAAAAATTAAGAAAAAAATATAAAAGAGAAATTATTTTTGATAGTACTGACATTGCAGTTAATTCCTTTGATGAAAAATTCTTAAATAAAGCTTTCCAAATTATTGATGCACATATCTCAGACAGTGATTTCAGCGTTGAAAAATTTGCTGAAGAAATAGGATTAAGCAGAATGCAGCTTCACCGAAAATTACATGCACTTACCGATCAATCTGCAAACGAGGTAATCCGGACATACAGACTAAAGAGAGCTTCAAGATTACTCATAAAAAAAGCCGGAAATATTTCTGAAGTTGGCTATGATGTCGGCTTTAATAATCCTTCATATTTTGCATCTTCATTTAAAAATCTTTTTGGCTGCACGCCTTCGGAGTATCTGCAAAATTTAAATTCGATTCAGGAACCTTAAAAAATAATTATCGACACTTTAGCATCATTTCTCTTATATGGTTCAAATCCAAATGACTTGAACCTAAACTTGCTCTTGAACTTATCGTAATGTTACGCTCCTGATAGGAAATGTTACAAATCTGGTAGATAATCCATCCACTTAAATCGATTTTTGCATTGTAGACAAAGTCGTCCTTAAAACATAATTATTAATCTTACTATTAGAAAAATTAAAGCCAGTGACTTTAATGAGAAAAGAAAATAATACTGCTATGTTAAGTTTATTAAAATCTAAATCTCACTTTAAAGTTGAGCATTCACTTGATATTAAATCGATTTTATTAAAGCAATAAATCATAGAATGAGCTGACATGAAATTATTAATACTATCATCTTTGCTGCTAATTTTATCTTCAAGTTTAATTTCGCAGACAATTGAAAAATCTAAAATCAAACCGCAGTCATATTATCAGAATAAGAATGATTTAAAAAAGCCAGATCAAATTTTTAATTTCAGAAGTCATGAAAGAAGGGAGAATAAAAATTTTACAAATCACTCCATGAACAAACTTTATAATAGGCTCAATTCATCATACTTAGAAGAACCTGTTCAATTTCCTTTTATAGCGGCTTACGAACTTGTTCCCTTAGTTCTTTCTGATTCGGTATTAGCTTTTTTTTGGGGAAATCAAGATTCACTTTTATTTTCAACTAGTTTAGATACCGGCAAAACATGGGCTAACCCCATAACAATTGGAACTAATATTTATGCTTCTTATCTCACTGGTATAATAACTGATTCCGGTAGAATATTATTATCGTGGCTCGAATACATCGATGCCACCGTAAAACTTAGAATAGCTTATTCAGACGATCTTCTTAACTGGAATATTAATACACTTTCTCAATTCAACTATGCTTATGCACCAAAACTTTCAAAAACAAATGACGGAAAGCTTTGGCTATTTTACAGTAAATATTATGATGCAACATGGAATGATTTATTTTATGTAATCAGTGCGGACAATGGGAAAAATTGGAGTAAAGAAAAGCTATTTTCCAATGATTCGGGTGATGAATTTGACTGCATTGTTGTTTCAAATTCAAATTCAGATATAATAGCCTTCTATGATAATTATATATTTAATCAAAATTGGAATGAAGATATTTTTAAAAAAATATCCATCGATGGAGGATTAACATGGGGAGATGCGGTTCCTGTTTTAGAATCTGATCAGCATGAATATTTACCTGAAGTTTTGACTGACTCTAGCGGTTTAATGTGGCTAATTTTCTCTTTCACAAGTGTAAGTAGCAATTTCCCGCAATCTGATGTTTGCTATACAAAAAGTACAGACGGTGGTAATACTTGGGATGTACCAACACCATTTACACAATATGCAGGGTATGATGGTGGTTTACATGCACTGCTGTTTAATGATCAGCCCTTTGTTGTATTCACCTCAACTCGATGGATGTTATTTGAAAATGATTACACTACTTGGTACGGAGTAATCGGAATTACAAAAGATAATAATCCCCCCCCTGCATTTTTGAATCTACTTACAGAAACGGTTGGGAAAAATCTGTCTTTCAATTTACAAGCATATGTCGCTGATGAAACCGGGATATCTGAAGTAAAAGCTGAAATAAATTTAAATGGCATTAATCAGGGAATAATTCAGCTGCGTGATGATGGTCTTCATAATGATTCAAGCGCAGATGATAATATTTGGGGAACAGCAATAGGCCCGTTTGAATCGGCAAAACCTGAGGATTCCGTAAAAATTTATTTATCAATTACAGATAATTCGAACAATAGCATTTCTGTTTTACCCTATTCGGGCATATTTGAAATACCTGCAATTCATAATTCGGGAAATATTGTTCTCTCTTTTAATAATAATTCTCAATTATCTGAATATTGGACATCCGGTATATCAGCACATTGGCCCAAGGAAAACGGAAATGACTATTTAGCTTATGGCGGTTTGTGGATCGGCGCAGAAATATCAGGAACAAAAAGAGTAATGAATTTAGACTTTTATGAAAATGATTGGCAGAAAGTAGAGAATACTTATATAAATATTGCTCCTGGTATATCTGATCAAGATGCAGATTTGTATTATGAAGATTTTTTGGCAGCAGAAAGGATTGGTTTAGAAGTTCATCAGAAGAGTTATCAATGGTCAAACCCAACACGCGATGATTTTATAATTATAGAATATAGTGTTAAAAATAAAAGTGCGATTAAATTAGATAATATTTTAGCAGCATTATGGTTAGACCCCGATATTCCGAGGGAAAACTCTTTTGATGATTTAGGCGGATACGATTCTTCCAGAGGCATGATTTATCAGTATGATAGTCAAAATAATCCTGCCGGTTATTTTGGTACAAGATTATTAAATGGGAAGCCGCAAACCGCAAAAAACTCTACAAACGATCCAACTCTGGATATTTCGAGATATAATTTTATGACCACGGGTATTTACCACCCAAACTCAACTCCCGCAGATTATAGGATGATAATAACAGCACAACCATTTACACTTGCACCGGGAGATTTCAATACTGTTGCATTCGGGATTGTTCTTGGAAATGGATTATCTGAACTCCAAATTAATTCGGATACTATGGAGACAATATACAAAGGTATTACCGTGGGCCTTCCTGAAGAAGATAAGAATTCAGTTCCTGTTAGCTACTTCTTAGCACAAAACTATCCCAATCCTTTTAACCCTACAACAAAAATAAGTTATGCGATACCAAAAAAATCTTTTGTTACAATAAAGATTTTTGATGTATTAGGTAAAGAAGTATTTCAATTAGTAAATCAAGAAAAATCAGCCGGTAAATATGAAGCTGGTTTTGATGCTTCAGCTTTTTCTACCAGAGTTTATTTTTACAAGATTCAAGCCGGTGATTTTGTTGAGACTAAGAAGATGATTTTGCTGAAATAAATTAATTATTTAGTAGTAAAGTAATCTTAAGCAATAAAATTAAAAGGAGTTAGATATGAAACAGAAACTATTTTTTATTTTCGTTTTAAATTTTTTGCTCATGATTTCAATTTGTGGTCAAATTAAAAAGCCTCCATTAGCAAAAGCTCAAATGGAAACAAAAGAATATCATGAAGTTAAAATAGATGACCCATATAGCTACATGCAGAATTTCAATGACGAGAGTGTTCAAAATTGGGTGAATGAAAATGCGGAATATGGAAGAAACTTTTTAGACGGCATATCCAACAGAGAAAAATTAAAAGATGCTGTAACAAGAGCACTTACAATCGAAAGCGAATTGATAGACAACTTCAAAGAAAAAAACAATAGGTATTATTACAAAAAAACTAAGCTCCCGGAAAATCAAGGAAAACTTTATGTAAGAGAAAAAGGAAGTATTAATGAAAAAGTTTTGTTTGATCCGGTGGAATATAAATCTGCATCCGGGAAAATTTATGATATAAATAATATTGATTTTTCCCAAGATGGTAATTTAGTTCTAGTGGATTTATTTCCAATGGATGGAAGTGAAATTAATGATGCAATAGTTATCAATTTAAAAGCTAATAAAGTTTTGGCAGATACATTAAAAGAAATTGAAGGATGGCCTGCAATATTACCTGACGGCACAAGAATCTTTTACTCGAAAGCAAAAATTGAAAATGGTAAAAAAATTAATTCCGACTTTAATGTATTCTGCTGATAACTTTGGATCTATTCAGAATAGGATAAGATGATTTTTTCATTAGTAAATAATCCTGAGCTTAATCTTTCCCAAGTGATTGGCTTTGGGTTCAGCCTGATCCTTTGTACGATTATTCATATGGCCTAGCCTGGGAAGTAACTTATGGAGATATTTATATTACTTCTACTCAAAACTTAAAACAAGGAAAGGCTGTATGGAAAAAAATCTTTGTAAAGAAGATAAAGTTTTAAATTTTTATACTCTAAATAATAATCTTTATGTTTTAACACAAAAAAACGGACTAAATGGGGAGGTATTAAAAACATCATTAGAAAAACCCGATCTTTCTAATGCGGAAGTTATCATTCCTTTAGGAAACAATAATATACAAAATATAGTACTTGCAGATAATAAACTTTATTTCAGCGGCAGAGAAGTTATGAAAGGTATATTGGGATTTGTGGATTTAAATCAATCCAATAAAATAGTTAATTCCATTAACCTTCCGTATTCAGGGCTTGCTCAAATATGGCAATACGAGGGTCAGACAGGTGTTTATTTCAATCTTAATTCGTGGATATATCCATCTAAGGAATTTTATTATGATCCCTCCATAAATCAAAGCGAAGAAGTTAAACTGATTAATAATAAAATAGATTTGTCTTTCCTTGATGATTATGCAGTTGAAGAAATAGAATTTAAAGCAAGAGACGGAGTTATTATACCGTTGTCTCTTATTCATAGAAAAGATATGAAGAAAAATGGAAATAATTTTGTTGATATGTATGGTTACGGATCATATGGAATTTCAGTTGATCCATATTTTATAGGCGGAAAATTGCCTGAACTTGAGGAAGGAGTTGTGTTAGCTTATACTCATGTTAGAGGTGGTGGAGAAAAAGGCGAAGCTTGGCATTTAGCGGGTATGAAACAAAATAAACCTAATACATGGCATGATTTTATTGATTGCGCTGAATTTCTAATTCAAAATAAAATAACAAGTAAAGGAATGATTGCATGCCGCGGAGCCAGTGCAGGAGGCATTTTAGTTGGAAGAGCTATTACCGAAAGACCTGATCTATTTAAGGCTGCTGTTCCAATGGTTGGCTGTTTAAATGCGTTAGTCATGGAGGATACTCCCAATGGCACGTGGAATGTGAATGAATTCGGTACTTACAAAGATCCTGAAGAATTTCAATATCGATTAGAAATGGATGCCTATCATCATATTAATTTTGGTACAGAATATCCTTCACTGCTTATCACTGCAGGTGCTAATGATTCACGTGTTGTTGAATGGATGCCTGTAAAATTTTACGCTAAAATGTCAGCGGCCAATTCTTCAAACCCGGTAATTTTAAGATATGATTATGGAGGCGGACACTGGGCAAATGGATTTGATGAAAAAGTAGATTATAACGTTGATGTTGTTTGGTTTTATTTTATCTGAACTTGGTGTTCCCGGTTACTCTTCAATTATGCAAGCGAAAAAATAATTTAACTAAAGAGGTGTTATTATGTTTAGGATAAACAATTTCATTTTATTGCTCATACTGTTTTTACCAATTGCAGCATTTCTCAAAATCAAAACTCCTCGACAGAAGAGGAAGCAATTAAGCAAGTTATAATGAATGAAACTAAAAGCTGGGCTAAAAGAGATTTTGACGAATGGGCAAAATACTGGGCTCATGAAAAATATGTTTTAAATGTGTTTGCGGGTTATGGAGATTCTATTCAATACTCGGAAAATTTGAGTTGGGATTAGGTAAAAGCCGATGCCAAGTATTATTTTAATAAATACAGCAAACCATTTGATTTGGATATTAACTGGGCCGGTTGGAATATTCGAATATTTAATGATTGTGCATGGGTCTTTTTATATTTAGAACCAACATTTTTGAAGGGGATACGCAAAATCCAATTAGATATAGAGAGGTTAGATTTTTAGAGAAAAGAAAAATGGTGATTGGAAAATTGTTTATTTAGCCTGCCGTAAATTTATTGTCCTATAATTTTTATAATATGTTTTTCATCGCTATTGAGTACGATCTTAATAATGTTGGATATAGACTTTGCTGAATGAAAATAAATTTAAAATTGCTATTGATATATTCAAAAAGAATGTAAAATTATATCCAAAATCATCTAATGTTTACGATAGCCTTTGGAGAAGCTTATATGATGAACGGAGATAAGGATTTAGCAATTGAAAATTATAAAAAATCATTGGAACTAGATCCTAAAAATGAAAATGCTAAGTCAATGCTTGATAAACTTGCAGAAAATTAAAAAAAAAGGGGAGCAATAGCATATGTAACGCTTCTCCGGTGGGGCCTTCACTATGTTGATAGCAATAGTTGTCGGCTCCATCTAATTCTGTTATTTTTCACCAATCTCAATAAACTACTTTCTAAATACAAAAATAATTAGTAATATAGACAAACGGCTAATCCTTCCTTCCCGTTTTAATTTCTTTTATATAATTGCTACAAAATAGATTTCTTAAATGAGTGAATTAATCGGTAAAACCATTTCGCACTATACTATAATGCGGCACATTGGAACCGGTGGCATGGGAGTATTATATCTTGCCGAAGATACACAAATAAACCGCAAATCAGTTTTGAAGTTTCCTTCCCGCCGAAATGGAAAATGATCCCGATATTAATTTAAGATTTAAGAGAGAAGCTCAAGCAGCCGGTTCACTAAGCCATCCAAACATTGTAACCATTTATGATGTGGGAGTGCATGAAGACAAAACCTTTATTGCAATGGAGTACGTTGAAGGAAAAACTTTAAGAGAAATAATTGACGATGATGAACTAACAATTGAACAAATAAAAGATATCTCAATACAAATATGTGAAGGACTGCATGAGGCACACAGTAAAGGGATAACTCACAGAGATATAAAACCTGAGAACATATTGATAGATGAAAAAGGAAAAGTGAAGATTGTTGATTTTGGATTAGCAAAAATAAAAAATATAAGTAAAGAGATAACAAAAGCCGGCTCAACATTGGGGACAATTAAATATATGTTTCCTGAACAGATAAGAAATCAAAAAGTAGATCAGCGGACAGATATCTGGTCATTCGGCGTTATACTGTATGAAATGATTACAGGAAAATATCCATTTAAAGGAAGCACGACGCAAGTTTATTTTATTCAATAATAAATCAAACTCCTGAACTGATAGGGAGGTACAAATCAAACATAAGCGATGACTTTCAAAGAATAATAGATAAAGCATTGGATAAAGAACCTGAGACAAGATATCAATATGTCGCTGAAATTATTTCAGATTTAAAAGAATAGGTACAGTAAGGGAATTATCTAAAAGACACAAAAGAAAAAACAAAAAATTAATTCCATTTATTGCAACTTCAATTCTATTAATCGCTTCTATAATAACTGTACTTTACTTTTTCAACAACAAATCAATAATAATAAAACCACCAAAACATACACAGCTAACTTATGATGGAAATATTTATTTATTTTTTAGCGAGGACCTTTGGTCTGACATGTCTCAGATTTCCCCGGATGGACAATACACAGCTTATGTAGCTGGTGAAGGAAACAGAAAAAAGTATTTATGTGAAAGATAACTCTGGAGGGCAGACGATTAAAATTTATAAGGGCTTAAATCAGGTTTTCAGTTTAAGATGGTCACCTAATGGAAATGAGTTATTAGGTTGCGCATATTTATTAAAATCAAACTACTCAAATTTTATTATTCCTAAACTTGGCGGCAAGGTTCGTGAACTTAAATTCAAAGGAATCTTTTGTTGTTGGTCCCCGGATGGAAATTCAATAGCAGTATCTCGCCACATAAACAAGACTATTAGAATTATTAAAAGAGAAACAGAAGAGGTTGAAAAAATAATTGAACCGACTGGGGATATAGACTGGGTATGGGATATTGATTGGTCACCAAGCGGTGAAAAAATAGTTTTTCTCACAAGCAATAATGCAGGAAAATATTCTTTGTGGATTATAAATACAGATGGCACACATCAGCAAATGATTCTTGAAGGAATGGAAAAAATTTATTCACCCAGATGGTCACTTAGCGGGAAGTACATTTATTATCTTCAATCAAATGAAATGACAAAGGATTTAATGAAGTTAGAAGTATCCTCAATTACCGCTGATAAAGTACCACAAGTAATCCAAACTGGTTTACTAGCGTATGGTTTTTCTATCACAAGAGACAATAAAAAACTCATTTACACAAAAGACAACTCATTTTCTAATCTATGGAATTTTAATTCTGATGAAAAAAAGAAACTTTTTCAACCTAAAAAATTAACCACTGGCACTGATTATTACCGCAGTCCAGCTATATCACACGATGGTAACGAAATTACTTTCGTTCATAAAGACAACATTTTCAGAATGTCCATCAATGGGGATTCTATTAATCAGCTTACATTTTTAAATTTTGATTGTTATAGCCCAACCTTGGAGCCATGATGGAAAAGAAATTGCTTTTTTCTCGAAACCAAAATTATATACGGTTTGAACTGTGAGGGTGGTACTCCTTCCGTTCTGGTGATAACGATGTTGGAGATGATGTATATTGGGGAACGAACTCAGAAATTTTTTGTAACAAACAAGGGTATCGTAATTTTTATATATTTAATCCCGCTACTTCGGGAAAACAAATTACTTGTTGCTAATGATATTGTCGGTTCAATGGGGAAGTCCTCGTTTATCTCCTCGATAATTCAAATATAGCAGTAAGCTGGAATCGTTATTTGGGTAATGAAAACGCACCGGGACTTTGGATCATTTCTCAAAAAGATTCCTCTCAGAAATTATTACTCAAAGGTTGTGGTTAACCCTTTGAAATGGTCTGAAGATGGTAAATGGATTTATGCAATTTAACTTTGAAAAAACCCCTCTTGGTTGTTTAATGATAAATGCAAATACCGGGAAAGCTAAAATTATTTTTACCTTTCCTTCGGATAGAATAGACCAAAATAGTGGCGTTGATATTTCGTCTGATGGAAAAACAATTGTTGCGCGCGATTAAAGAAACAAATTCCGATGTTTGGATGATAGAAAATTTTGATCCGGATGTGGAATAAAAGTCAAATGCCAAAATTAAAAATTCTAAATACATGCTTGAACTTACTCCTAAACTTTTTCCAATGTTACATTTCTAATATTAAAAGTTACAAATGAGGTAGAGAGTAAATGCCTTATTTAAGATTTTCATTTTAACAAAATCATAAACAATTAAACGGAGGTTAAGATGAAAAACTTATTATTCTAGTTTCTTTTAGGAATGATTATTTTTGCAGGTTGTCAAAAAGAAAGTCCCATTTCGCCTATTCCGGATAAGGAAATTTTATCCCTTCAAAAAAATAATCCCGATCCACGTGTTCAATCATTTTCTGCATCATTCCAATTATCTGGTTCGTTTTCAAGCAATTTAAGTGCTTCTTTTTTGGAGATATCCGGTAATGATTTATTGAATGAGATTAACCCATTGAATCTATTTTCCTACTCAAAAATAAATGTAACCACAAAAGCTCAAACTGGATCATTAGTAATTACAAATGCTAAGGGTGATAAAATTTCCGGTTTAATAACAGGTACTGTTCAAGTGAGCGGAAATGATTTATATTTCTCAGGGACTTATAGTTTAAACAGGCACCGGGAATTATAAAGGAACAACAGGTACTGGAAATTATTCCGGTAATTTTAATAAAAATTTATCTACAGGAATATGAGGCTTAATGGAGTTTTTTATCAACCAGGGATAATACAAATAGATAGATTTTCTGAATAAGTGCCTTAATTTAACTTTGATTTTAAATAATTTATTGAATAGCGGTTTAAATAATTATCAAAGAAAAAATTGAAGGGGAGCAATAGCAAAACTACGCTTCCCGGTGAGGCTTGCACTATGTTAATAGCATTAGTTGTAAGCCTCATCTTATTTTTAATTTATTAACCAATCTCAAAAACTTCTTTCCAATATCAAAATTAATTTGTATTATAGACAAACAGATAATCCTTCCTTCACGGTTTAATTTCATTATTCAAATGTACAAAATAGATTTCAAAATGAGTGGATTAATAGGTAAAACTATTTCGCACTATTCAATCCTTCAGCATATTAGAACTGGTGGTATGGGTGTATTATATCTTGCAGAAGATATACAGATAAATCGTAAAGCCGTATTGAAGTTCCTTCCGGAAGATGAAAATGATGCTAAGAAATTAATTTAAGATTTAAAAGAGAAGCACAAGCAGCAGGTTCTCTCAGCCATCCAAATATTGTTACCATTTATGATGTAGGAATTTATGAAGATCCCCAGGGGTGGGAAAACATTTATCGCCATGGAATATGTTGAGGGGAAAACTTTAAGAGAAATAATTGACTGATGATGAACTAACAATTGAACAAATAAAAGATATTTCAATACAAATATGTGAAGGACTGCATGAAGCACATAAAAAAGGAATAACTCACAGAGACATAAAACCAGAAAACATCCTAATTGATGAAAGCGGAAAAGTAAAGATAGTTGATTTCGGCTTAGCAAAAATAAAAAATGTAAGTAAAGAACTTACAAAAAAATCATCCACATTGGGGACAATAAAATATATGTCTCCGGAACAGATAAGAAATCAGAAAGTAGATCAACGGACGGATATTTGGTCATTCGGAGTGATACTTTATGAGATGATAACCGGAAGATATCCATTTAAGGGAGAGCATGATGCAAGTTTGTTTTACTCAATAATAAATCAAACTCCGGAACCAATAGCAAGATACAAATCAAATATTAGTGAAAGTTTTCAGAGAATAATAGATAAAGCATTAGATAAAGAACCGGAAACAAGATACAGCATATTGATGAAGTGTTAATCAGATATAAAAAGGATAGGAAAAGAAGAGAATATCAAAAAATAAATTTAGAAGAAAAAGTAAAACTATAATGTATAGATAATGCCTTATAATATTTATAGATCCTTAATTTCATAAGTGCAATTATTTTTTCATAAAAATCAAAAACAATAAAACCGTCAACACATATACAATTAACTTTTGATGGAAATATTCATATTTATATAGCGAAATGGTAGGTGGCGGACTGTTCATGACTTAACTCAAATATCACCAGATGGAAAATTTATTGCTTATGTAAGTGATAATGGAATAGAAAAAAGTATTTATGTAAAAGAGATTTCTGGAGAAAATGCATTGAAGTTTTTAAAGGATTAAAATTAGTTATAAATCTAGAGTGGTCTCCAAGCGGTAAAAAATTATTACTTAATGGTCTTCAAAATAATAACTCTGGGTCATGTTTTATTATAAGCAAATTAGGAGGTGATGTCCATAAACTTGGTGATGGTGATCAATTAGAATGCTGGTCTCCTGATGAAACTACGATTGCTGGAGTAAAGCAATGGATTCTAAAGAAATTGAATTTATTAAATGTGAAACAAGTGAAGTAACAAGAAAAATCATTTTAGGAGGACAATTCGATTGGATACTTGGTTTAGATTGGTCTTCCAAAGAAGACAAAATAGTAATGCTTACTTAAGAGATAATACAAAAAATCTACAATATGGACTATAAAAACAAATGGCTCTCAACAGCAAAAGATATGGGAAGAAACCAGAGAAATATATTTCCCAAGATGGTCACCTGATGGGAATTATATTTATTTCCTTCGTGAAGAAGATGAAACACAGGAATTAGTAAAATTAGAGGCTTCGTCAAATTCTTCAAAGGGAAAAATTAAAGTTATTCAAACTGGATTGGAGGCATATGGATTTTCGTTTACAAGAGATAATAAAAAACTGTGTTATACAAAGTACAACGAATATTCAAATTTGTGGAAATTTATTTATAGTGAAATAAGCAAACATTATGAAACTAAGAAATTAACAGATGGAACTTCTTATGATTACGCACCCCATATATCAAGAAATGGTAAAGGAATTTGTTTTATTCATAATGAAAACGTTTTTAAATCAGATATTAATGGTGACTCAATAAAGCAGTTAACATTCTTGAGTAAAGGATGTAGTTCCCTTTTCCTGGAGTCCTAATCAGAAGAAATCGGATATGTTTCAGAATCAAAATTATATAAAATTTCATCTGAAGGGGGAACTCCAATTTTCTTACTGATAATGTAGGCAGTTCAGCTTATTGGCTAAAAGATTCAGAAATCTATTATCAAAAGTTTGGTAATAGAAATTTTTATATATACAATCTAATAACAAAAGAAAGGAAATTACTTATTTCTAATGATAGCTTAGGACGGATATTTAAGCCTTGTTTATCACAAGATAATGTTAATATAACTGTCTGGTGGAATCGCTCTCCTCAAAAAACATCAGCGGGACTTTGGGTTATTTCAACCAAAGATTCGTCACAAAAGTTAATTTTGAAGGGTTTTGTTTACCCGATAAAATGGTCAAAAGATGGTAAATGGATTTATGCTATTAAATATGGAAAAATCTCCACATGAAATAATAATGATATCGGCAACAACAGGTAGCTCTAAAGTAATTCTTGAGTTACCATCCGATAAAATTGGTCCCTTTGATGATATCGATATCTCTTCGGATGGAAAAACAATTATTGCCGCAATACCA
>CAWCVZ010000052.1:0-14699 GCA_963798865.1 uncultured Ignavibacteria bacterium
AATGACGGTTCAATTAAAGAACATATAAAAATTCCATTCGACAATGTGTGGGATGCCGATATTTCTTCCGATGGAAAAACAATTGTTTGTAATGTTGGCGAAGAAAATTCCGATGTTTGGATGATAGAAAATTTTGATCCGGATGTGGAATAAATGAAATCGGTTGATAAATATGAAAAAAAGATTCATCAGCTTGAGAGCCAATTAAGCGGCTTTCAGATTGCAGTTTCCGAATTAAAGGTTTTAAATGAAATTGCTGTCGCTGCCGGTAGATCGGTTAACTTAGATCAGACACTTCAATTAATTTTAAATAAAACTGTTAGTACTATTAATTCAGAGCATGGTGCTATTTTGTTAGTTTCAGAAAGTCAAGAAATTTTAAATACCATAATTAAACAAGACAATAAAAGTGGGATAAAATCCAGCTACCATATTGGCGAACATATTACAGGCTGGGTTTTGCTAAATAAAAAATCTTTGATAATTAAAGATTTAAAAAGAACAACAGATTAAAACAACAGATGAAGAAAGAGAAAATATTAAAAGTTTAATTTGTTCACCGATTTGGTTTGAAGGGAAAATTATTGGTGTTCTTCAAATGATAAACAAAAAATCTTCTAAATCTTCTTAGATTCCTTTACCGATAATGATCTAACGCTTCTTTCTATTATTTCTGTTCAAGCGGGACAATTAATAAAAAATTCTGAGCTGCAGCAATTGACTTACGAGAAGCAGAAAGAGTCTGAAAAGTTACAAGAGCTTGATAGAATAAAAACAAACTTTTTTAATAATCTCTCTCACGAATTCAGAACACCGCTTACGCTAATACTCGGGCCATTAGAAAAAATAATGGAGCAAAAAAATTATAGCGAAGATCAACTAAAATTAATTTATAAAAATGCTAATAAATTATTAAAATTAATTAACCAGCTGCTCGACCTTTCTTCAATTGATGCACATGGAATGAAACTAAATCTTGAGGCAACAGATTTTATTACTTTCATTAAAGGGATAACAGCTTCATTTCAACCTTTAGCAGAAATAAAAAATATTACAATGGTTTTTGATTCACAGCTGGAAACGCTTGATACAATATTCGATAAAGACAAGATGGAAAAAATAATAAGTAATCTTCTTATAAACGCAATTAAATTTACGGGTAATTCAAATCAACCATCAAACAATTCTAAAATTAAAATTTTGGTAGAAAACCAAGTAAATGAAATAAAACATTATAAGAGCTTTCAAATTACAATTGAAGATAGTGGGAGTGGGATTTCAGCGGATAAAATTAAGAATATTTTTGATCGGTTTTTTACGGAAGGCAAAAATTTTGTTAATGAAGTTTCTACAGGTACCGGTATCGGGCTTTCATTAGTAAAAGAGTTGGTTGAGCTTCATCAAGGTTCTATTTCAGTTGAAAGCATTCCGAGGTTAGGTACAAAATTTAAATTAGAATTTCCATGCGAAGAAATATTTTATAGAAATTTAGGATTGGAAATTGATTCAAATAAAAATTCTAATGTAGAGAGCATAATAAAAGAAAATAAAAAAGATGAAAGAGAGAGTAAATCTTTTGTAAATGAGGAAAATCCATTGATTCTAATAGTTGAAGACAACGAAGACATTCGAAAATTCATTAAAGAAAATATCGGCAGCAGTTCGCGGATTTTAGAATCAAGCAATGGCAAAGATGCTTTTGAATTAGCTGTTAAAAACATTCCTGACCTTGTGCTCAGTGATGTTTTAATGGCTGAAATGAGTGGTACGGAATTATGTGAAAAGCTAAAAACCGATGAAAGAACCAGTCACATTCCGGTAGTTCTATTAACCTCCCAAGCGGCGACCGAATTTAAAGTAAAAGGAATTGAAACCGGCGCGGATGATTATATTACTAAACCTTTCAGTGTGGCGGAATTGACAGCTCGGGTTAACAACTTAATTTCGCAAAGAAAAAAATTAAGAAAAAAATATAAAAGAGAAATTATTTTTGATAGTACTGACATTGCAGTTAATTCCTTTGATGAAAAATTCTTAAATAAAGCTTTCCAAATTATTGATGCACATATCTCAGACAGTGATTTCAGCGTTGAAAAATTTGCTGAAGAAATAGGATTAAGCAGAATGCAGCTTCACCGAAAATTACATGCACTTACCGATCAATCTGCAAACGAGGTAATCCGGACATACAGACTAAAGAGAGCTTCAAGATTACTCATAAAAAAAGCCGGAAATATTTCTGAAGTTGGCTATGATGTCGGCTTTAATAATCCTTCATATTTTGCATCTTCATTTAAAAATCTTTTTGGCTGCACGCCTTCGGAGTATCTGCAAAATTTAAATTCGATTCAGGAACTTTAAAAAATAATTATCGACACTTTAACATCGTTTCTCTTTTATGGTTCAAATCCAAATGACTTGAACCTAAACTTGCTCTTGAACTTATCCTAATGTTACGCTCCTGATAGGAAATGTTACAAATCTGGTAGATAATCCATCCACTTAAATCGATTTTTGCATTGTAGACAAAGTCGTCATTAAAACATAATTATTAATCTTACTATTAGAAAAATTAAAGCCAGTGACTTTAATGAGAAAGGAAAATAATACGACTATGTAAAGTTAATTAAAATGTAAATCTCAATTTAAAATTGAGCATTCACTCGAATTAAATCAATTTTATTAAAGCAATAAATCATAGAAGGAGCTGACATGAAATTATTAATACTATCATCTTTGCTGCTGATTTTATCTTCAAGTTTAATTTCGCAGACAATTGAAAAATCAAAAATCAAACCGCAGTCATATTATCATAATAAGCATGATTTAAAAAAGCATGATCAAATTTTTGGTTTCAGAAGTCATGAAAGAATGGGGAATAAATATTTCACAAATCACTCAATAAACAAACTTAATAATAAGCTCAATTCATCATACTTAGAAGAACCTGTTCAATTTCCTTTTAAAGCGGCTTACGAACTTGTTCCTTTAGTTCTTTCTGATTCGGTATTAGCTTTTTTTTGGGGAAATCAAGATTCACTTTTATTTTCAACTAGTTTAGATACCGGCAAAACGTGGGCAAACCCAACAACAATTGGAACTAATATATATGCTTTTTATCTCACTGGTATAATAACTGATTCCGGTAGAATATTATTATCATGGACGGAATAATCGACACCAATTTAAAGCTTAAAATAGCTTATTCAGACGATCTTCTTAACTGGAATGTTTATACACTTTCTCAATTCAACTATGCTTATATACCAAATCTTTCCAAAACAAATGACGGAAAGATTTGGCTATTTTATAATAAATATTCAGATGAGACCTTGGATGATTTATTTTATATGTCAAGTATAGACAATGGGAGCACCTGGGAAAGTGAAAAATCTTTCACCTCTGAATTAACATCAGAATATTACTGCTCTATTGTTTCAGTTTCAAACTCTGATCTTATCGCCTTTTACACTAACTACGATGAGGAAAATTTCCATGATTATATTTATAAAAAAGTATCTAATGACGGCGGGCTAACATGGGGCCAATCTATTCCAATTTCAAATTCCGAAAATAATGAGGATTGGCCAAATGCTTTAATAGACACTGAAGGTACGATATGGTTAGTTTATTCCGCGTACGACCGAATAATATTTTAGGGTTTCTTCAAGTGGAAGTTTATTATACAAAAAGTACCGATGGAGGTAATACATGGGAAACTCCAGAAAATTTACTAAATATAAAGGGTATGATTTTGGGACCACCCAATTTTATTAAATAACCAACCTTTCATAACATTTACTTCTAACAGATGGTCTGAGGATTATTATGATTATAATGTTTGGTATGGGATTATTGGAGTTACGCAGGATAATAACGCACCCCCGGTATTCTTAGAATTTAACTCCCAAGTTCAAAGCAACTTATCTTTCAATTTACAAGCCTTTGTTGATGATGAAACCGGGATATCTGAAGTAAAAGCTGAAATAAATTTAAATGGCGTTAATAAAGGAACAACACAGTTTTATGATGATGGTATTCATAATGATTCAAGTGCGAATGACAATATTTGGGGAACACAATAGGGCCATTTGAATCGGCAAAGCCTGAGGATTCTGTAAAAATTTATTTAACTATTACAGATAAGTCAAACAATAATATCGCTCTTTTACCTTTTAAGGGGAAAATTGAAATTCCTGCAGTTCATAATTCAGGAAATATAATACTCTCTTTACATGGTAATTCTCAGTAGGAGAAGGTGGCTATGTATCAAGTGGTTATCAGGGCACTGGCCGAAAAATAATGGGAGTGATTATTTAACCCTAGGAGGGCTCTGGATTGGAGCTAATATTTCCGGAACTAAAAAAGTAATGAATTTCGATTATAATGAAAATGATTGGTGGAAAGTTGAAAATACTCACATTAACATTTCACCGGGAATTTCCGATCAAGATGTGGATTTGTATTATGAAGATATTTTAGCTCCAGATAGAATTGGATTAGAAGTTCACCAGAAAAGCTACGAGTGGTCTAATGAAGGAATTGATAATTTTATAATTATTGAATACACGATTAAAAACACTGGTTCAAGTAATTTGGAAAATCTATATGCTTCCTTGTGGCTGGATCCTGATATTTCAATTGAAAGTTATGGTAACGATCTGGGGGGATACGATTCATCAAGAAGCATGATCTTTATGTATGATAGTGAAAACAAACCCTCAACTTATTTTGGAGCGCGATTATTTAATGAAAAACCTCAAACTTCAAAAATTTCTTTTAATGACGTTACTCTGGATGTCTCAAGATACTTTCTAATGACTTCAGGCATTTATAAGCCTACTTCAACTCCCGCAGATTATAGGATGATAATAACAGCACAACCAGTTACACTTGCACCGGGAGATTCCAATACTGTTGCATTCGGGATTGTTCTTGGAAATGGATTATCTGAACTCCAAATTAATTCGGATACTATGGAGACAATATACAAAGGTATTACCGTGGCCTTCCTGAAGAAGATAAGAGTTCAGCTCCTGTTAGCTACTTCTTAGCACAAAACTATCCCAATCCTTTTAACCCTACAACAAAAATAAGTTATGCGATACCAAAAAAATCTTTTGTTACAATAAAGATTTTTGATGTATTAGGTAAAGAAGTATTTCAATTAGTAAATCAAGAAAAATCAGCCGGTAAATATGAAGTTGGATTTGATGCTTCAGCTTTTTCTACCGGAGTTTATTTTTACAAGATTCAAGCCGGTGATTTTGTTGAGACTAAGAAAATGATTTTGCTGAAATAAATTAATTATTTAGAAATAAAGTAAATTCTTAAGCAATAAAATTAAAAGGAGTTAGATATGAAACAGAAGCTATTTTTTATTTTCGCCTTAAATATTTTGTATATGATTTCAATTTGTGGTCAAATTGAAAAGCCTCCGTTAGCAAAAGTTCAAGTAGAAACAAAAGAATATCATGGAACTAAAATGGATGACGCTTACAGTTACATACAAAATTTTAATGATCCGTATGTGCAGAATTGGGTAAAAGAACAGGCAGAGTATGGTAGAAGTGTTTTGGATAATATTCCTAATCGAAATAAACTGAAAGAAAAAGTAACAAAAGCGCTTACAATCGAAAGCGAATTGATGGACAACTTCAGAGAAAAAAATAATAAATATTACTACAAAAAAACAAAGCTGCCTGAAAACCAGGGGAAATTTATGTTAGAGTAAAAGGAAGTAAATGAAAAAGTTTTGTTTGATCCGGTGGAATATAAATCTGCTTCCGGAAAAATATATGATATAAACACCTTTGATTTTTCGCAAGATGGTAATTTAGTTTTAATTGATTTATTCCCCATGGATGGAAGCGAAATTGATGAAGCTGTTGTCATTAATTTAAACACGAAAGAGGTTTTAGCAGATACGTTAAAAGAGATTGAAGGATATCCGGCAATTATACCGGATGGTTCCGGGGTCTATTATTCAAAAGCAAAAATTGAAAATGGTAAAAAAATTAATTCCGACTTTAATATTTTCGCTCATAACTTTGGATCTATTCAAAATAATGATAAGATGATTTTTTCATTAGTAAATAATCGTGAGCTTAATCTTTCTCCCAATGATTGGCTTTGGGTTCAGCCCGACCCTTTATTAGATTATTCCTATGCTTTGGCTTGGGGTGTGACTTATGGTGATATTTATATTACTTCTACTAAAAACTTAAAACATGGTAAGGCTGTATGGAAAAAAATCTTTGATAAAAAAGATAAGGTTTTAAACTTCTATACTTTTAATAATAATCTTTATGTATTAACACAAAAAAACGGACTAAATGGTGAAGTATTAAAAACATCTTTAGAAGAACCCGATCTTTCTAATGCCGATGTTATTATTCCTTTGGGAAAGAATAGCATACAAAATATGGTACTTGCAAATAATAATCTTTATTTCAGCGGCAGAGATGTTATGAAAGGAATACTTGGTTATGTAAACTTAAATGATCCCGATAAAAAAGTTAATTCCATCAGTCTTCCCTACTCAGGACTTGCATCGATATGGCAATATGAAGATCAGCCCGGAATATATTTCAATCTTAATTCATGGATACATCCTACTAAGGAATTTTACTATGATCCATCAATAAATCAAAGCAAAGAAATTAAACTTATTAATAATGAAATAGATTTAGCTTTTCTTGATAATTATGAAGTTGAAGAAATAGAAATAAACGCCAGAGATGGAATTATGGTTCCTCTTTCCCTAATCCACAAAAAAAATATGAAGAAAAACGGAAATAATTTTGTTGATATGTATGGATATGGCTCTTATGGAAATTCCATTGATCCATATTTTATCGGCGGAAAATTACCTGAGTTGGAAGAAGGTTTTGTATTAGCGTACACTCACGTTAGAGGCGGAGGCGAGAAAGGCGAAGTTTGGCATTTAGCCGGTATGAAACAAAACAAACCGAATACATGGCGCGATTTTATTGATTGCGCTGAATATTTAATAGACAACAAAATAACCAGCAAAGGGAAAATTGCATGCCGCGGCGGCAGTGCAGGGGCATACTAATCGGTATGGCAATTACGGAAAGACCTGATCTTTTAAAGTAGCTGTTCCGATGGTTGGCTGTTTAAATGCCTTAATTTTTGAAGACACACCAAACGGCATCTGGAATGTTAATGAATTCGGTTCTTATAAAAACCCTGAAGAATTTAAATATCTCTTAGAAATGGATGCCTATCATCATATTAATAATGGTACAGAATATCCTTCACTGCTTATAACTGCAGGTGCTAATGATTCACGTGTTGTTGAATGGATGCCTGTAAAATTTTATGCTAAAATGTCAGCGACAAATTCTTCAAACCCTGTCATACTTAGATTTGATTATGGGGGAGGACATTGGGCTAATGGATTTGAGGAAGTAGTAAATTATAACGTTGATGTTGTTGGTTTTATTTTATCCCAGCTTGGTGTTCCCGGTTATAATTCAATTGTGCAAACAAAAAATTAAATTAACTAAAAGAGGTGTTATTATGTTCAGAATAAATTTCATTTTATTGCTCCTGTTTTACCAGTTAGCGCATTTACTCAAAGTCAAAACACTTCTTCGGAAGAAGAAGCTGTAAAAGAGGTTATAATGAATGAAACAAAAACCTGGGCTAAAAGAAATTATGAAGAGTGGGCAAAGAACTGGGCACATGAAAATTATGTATTTAAGATGTTTTCTGGTTATGGAGATTCTATTCAATACGGGGAAAAATTAGGCTGGGATTCAGTAAAAGCCGATGCCAAGTATTTTTTTAATAAATACATCAAACCATTTGATTTGGATATTAGCTGGTCCGATTGGAATATTAGGAGTTTCAATAATTGTGCATGGGCTTATTATATACAAACTAACATTTTTGAAGGGGATACGCAAAATCCAATTAGATATAGAGAGGTTAGATTTTTAGAAAAGAAAAATGGTGATTGGAAAATTGTTTATGTGTCCACCGTAAATTTATCGTCCTATAATTTTTATAATATGTTTTCATCAGTTATTGAGTACGATATAAATAATGTTGGATATAGACTGCTGAATGAAAAGAAATTTAAAGATGCGATTGATATATTCAAAAAAAATGTAAAATTATATCCAAAATCATCAAATGTTTATGATAGCCTTGGAGAAGCTTATATGATAAACGGAGATAAAGAATTAGCAGTAGAAAATTATAAGAAATCCCTGGAACTCGATCCTAAAAATGAAAATGCCAAAACAAATGTTAACAAAACTTAACGGAAAATGTAACTAATTTAACAAGGGGAGCAATAGCAAAGCTTGCGCTCTCTCCTGTGGAGCCTTCACTCTATGTTGATAGCCAATAGTTGTCCGGCTCTCATCTAATTTGTTATTTTCTCCAATAGCTCAGAAATTAAACTAATTACTATTCTTAAAATACAAAAATAATTAGTAATATAGACAAACGGCTAATCCTTCCTTCCCGTTTTAATTTCTATTATATAACTGCTACAAAATAGATTTCAACAATGGGTGAATTTAATAGGTAAAACCATTTCGCACTATACTATAATGCGGCACATTGGAACCGGCGGGATGGGAGTATTGTATCTTGCCGAAGACACACAAATCAACCGCAAAGCTGTGCTAAAGTTCCTACCTTCTGAAATGGAAATTGATGCTGATATTAATTTAAGATTTAAGAGAGAAGCTCAAGCAGCTGGTTCATTGAGTCATCCGAACATAGTAACAATTTATGATGTGGGAGTACATGATAGTAAAACATTTATTGCAATGGAGTATGTTGAGGGGAAAACTTTAAGAGAAATAATTGACGATGATGAATTAACAATTGAACAAATAAAAGATATCTCAATACAAATATGTGAAGGACTGCATGAAGCACATAGCAAAGGAATAACCCACAGAGATATAAAACCGGAGAATATACTTATTGATGAAACTGGAAAAGTAAAAATCGTAGACTTTGGGTTAGCGAAGATAAAAAATGAAGGCAGAGGAATAACAAAGGACGGAGCTACATTAGGGACAATAAAATATATGTCTCCCGAACAGATAAGAAATCAGAAAGTAGACCATCGTTCGGATATCTGGTCATTCGGAGTAATACTGTATGAAATGATAACAGGAAGATATCCATTTAAGGGAGAGCACGATGCAAGTTTGTTTTATTCAATAATCAACCAAACACCGGAACCAATGGCTAGATACAAATCAAATATCAGTGAAGGCTTCCAGAGAATAATAGATAAAGCATTAAATAATGAACCTGAGACAAGATACCAGCATATTGATGAAGTGCTTTCGGATTTGAGAAGAGAGAAACAAGATAATAGTGAATTTGCCGCAAGCAAATTGAAGCGAAAGAAAACAAAACTAAAGAAAATAATTTCTATTATTGCTTTTATAGTTCTCTGTACTTCGGTGGTTATTTATATGCTAAACAACCATTCAAAAAATGTCAAACCGCCAAAGCATACCCAATTAACTTTTGAAGGAAATATTTATTTAGTTGAAGCTAAGGACCTGTTTGAAATATCTCAAATTTCCCCTGATGGTCAGCTCACTGCCTATGTGACTGATAATGGAATTGAGAAAAGTCTTTTTGTTAAAGATAATTTCGGTGATCAAGCAGTTGAAATATTTAAAGGTCTCGAGGCTGTATCCAATTTAAGATGGTCTCCGAATGGAAACGAAATATTTTTTTCTGGTGGAAATCTATCTTCTTGGTCAAGTTATATAATTCCAAGGCTAGGTGGTAAGGCTCAAAAGCTAAAATATATTGGAATTGGCTGCTGGTCACCAAATGAAAAATTAATTGCTGGGGTGCAACTAAGCCTAAAACAAATTGGAATTATAAAGCGGGAAACCGGAGAGGTTTTAAAAACAATTCAACTGGCAGAGGATTTTACATGGCTGCTTGATATAGATTGGTCTCCAAATGGCGACAAAATACTATTTCTTTCACAAGATGACAATATCGGTAAGTATGCAATCTGGACCATAAAAACCGATGGAACACAACAGAAAAAGATTCTTGAAAATACCGGTGTTCTTTACTCACCCAAATGGTCCCTTGATGGAAATCATATTTATTATCTTCAGGAAAATGGACCCACTCAAGATTTGATGAAAGTGGAAGTATCTTCAAATATTTCAGAGGTTAAACCAAAAGCTATCCAAACAGGATTGTTAGCGTATGGTTTTACAATTACAAAGGATAATAAAAAATTTTGTTACACAAAATATAATACTTACTCAAATTTATGGGTGTTTAATTATGATGAAAGAAAAAAACTCTTCAATTCTAAGAAATTAACTAAGGGAACCTCTATTTTTGAGATGCCTGTAATATCACCGGACGGGAAGGAAATAGCTTATATCAATAAAGGCAATATTAATAAAATGTCTATCAATGGAGAATCAGTTAAGCAATTAACATTTTCAAATTCTTACTGTTTTAGCCCAAGCTGGAGGCCTAATGGTAAGGAAATTGCATTTCTATCAGAATCAAAATTATTTAAAGTTTCATCTGAAGGAGGCACTCCATTTCTTATTTCAGATTATGATGTTGGATCTGGTGCGTATTGGGGATCAAACTCTGAAATTTTTTATTCCAAACAAGGGAACCGTAATTTTTATATATATAATCCCGCTACCCAGAAAAACAAATTACTTGTTTCAAATGATAGTGTCGGTTGGATGTTTAATCTTCATTTATCGCCGGATAGTCTTAAGATAGTTGTGTTGTGGGGTCGTAAAATAATTAATGACTCTGGCCTGTGGCTTATCTCTGTTAAGGATTCATCTCAAAAATTAATTGGAAGAAATCATTTGTATGTTCCATTAGCATGGTCTAAAGATAGTAAATGGATATATTCAATTAATATGATTAAGGATTCATCACAAATTTTAATGATTTCTGCGGCTACTGGAGAGACTAAAATTATTTATACTTTACGTGGTGGAAAAATGAAATATCATAATGATATTGATATGTCGTCTGATGGGAATAAAATTGTTTGTGTTTTATTTGAAACCAATTCAGATGTATGGATGATAGAAAACTTTGATCCGGATGTAGAATGAGAAGTCAAAAGACAAAATTCAAAAATCAAAATTCATGCTTGAACTTACGCCTTAGCTTTTTCCAATGTTACATGTCTAATATTAAAAGTTACAAATGAGGTAGAGAGTCGCTGACTTATTTAGGATTTTCATTTTAACAAAATCACTAAACAATTAAACGGAGGTTAAGATGAAAAACTTATTAATTACATCGTTTCTTTTAGGAATGATTATTTTTGCCGGTTGTCAAAAAGCAAATCCCATTTCGCCTATTCCGGATAAGGAAGTTTTATCGCTGCAAAAAAATAATCCCGATCCACGTGTTCAATCATTTTCTGCATCTTTCCAATTATCTGGTTCCTTTTCAAGCAATTTAAGTACTTCTGTTTTAGAAATTTCCGGCACTGATTTATTAAATGAGAATAACCCATTGAATCTATTTTCCAGCTCAAAAATAAATATAACCACCAAAGCTCAAACTGGATCATTAGTAATTACAAATTCTAAGGGTGATAAAATATCCGGTTTAATAACAGGTACGGTACAGCTGAGCGGCAACGATATCTATTTATCAGGGACTTACAGTTTAAGTTCAGGAACTGGAAATTATAAAGGAACTACAGGTAATGGAAATTATTCAGGTAAATTCAATAAAAATTTATCGACAGGCAATTTAAAGCTTAATGGAGTTTTTTATCTGCCAGGGATAATACAAATAGATAGATTTTCTGAATAAGAGTCTTTTTACTTTGACTTAAAAAATTATTCGAAGATGCAAGCGCTTCAAAAAATTATCAATCGACACAATTAAAGGGGAGCAATAGCAATGTAACGCTTCCCGGTGGGGCCTTCACTATGTTGATAGCAATAGTTGTCGGCTCCATCTTATTTGTTATTTTCACCAATCTCAATAAACTACTTTCTAAATACAAAAATAATTAGTAATATAGACAAACGGCTAATCCTTCCTTCCCGTTTTAATTTCTATTATATAATTGCTACAAAATAGATTTCAACAATGGGTGAATTAATAGGTAAAACCATTTCGCACTATACTATAATGCGGCACATTGGAACCGGTGGCATGGGAGTATTATATCTTGCTGAAGATACACAGATAAACAGAAAAGCTGTTTAAAGTTCCTCCTCCGGAAGATGTAAATGATGATAACGAAATAAATTTAAGATTTAAGAGAGAAGCTCAAGCAGCCGGTTCACTAAGCCATCCAAACATTGTAACCATTTATGATGTGGGAGTGCATGAAGACAAAACCTTTATTGCAATGGAGTACGTTGAAGGAAAAACTTTAAGAGAAATAATAGACGAAGAAGAACTAACCATTGAACAAATAAAAGATATCTCAATACAGATATGTGAAGGATTAAATGAAGCACACAGCAAAGGAATAACTCACAGAGATATAAAACCAGAAAACATACTGATAGATGAAAAAGGAAAAGTAAAGATAGTTGATTTCGGATTAGCCAAAGTAAAAAATATAAGTAAAGAGATAACAAAGGCTGGTTCAACATTGGGGACAATAAAATATATGTCCCCTGAGCAGATAAGAAACCAGAAAGTAGATCAGCGTACAGATATTTGGTCATTCGGTGTAATTCTTTATGAAATGATAACAGGGAAATATCCATTTAAGGGAGAACATGATGCAAGCTTGTTCTATTCAATAATAAATCAAACTCCTGAACCAATTGCCAGATACAAATCAAACATAAGCGATGACTGCCAGAGAATAATTGACAAGGCTTTAGATAAAGAACCAGAAACAAGATATCAGCATATAGATGAAGTGCTTTCGGATATAAGGAGAGAGAGAAGAGAAAGTGGTGAATTTGTCGTAAGCAACCCGAAGAGAAGAAATACAAGATTAATAAAAAGAATTTCTCTCATATCCACTGCTTTCTTAGGCATTGCCTTAATATTTATTACGGTAAATTATTTTTTGAATAACCCAGCAAAAAAAGTTACACCACCCAAGCATACACAGCTAACCTTTGAAGGAAATATTTATTTTTATGCAAATGGACTGTTTTTTGACAGATCTCAAATTTCTCCTGATGGTCAGTTCACTGCTTATGTCGCAGGAGAAGGAAACGAAAAAAGTATTTATCTTAAGGATAATTCAGGGGAGCAGGCAATTGAAATTTTCAAAGGATTAGAATATGTAACTTCTTTAAGATGGTCTCCGCGTGGTAATGAAATATTTTTTTCTGCTATTCTTAATAACTCTTCTTATTCAAGTTATATTATACCAAAACTCGGTGGAAAAGATCGAAAGCTTAAATTTTCACAATATGGATGTTGGTCCCCGGATGGAAATTTAATAGCGGGAATTAATTCCACAAATAAGATTATAAGACTTATTAAACGTGAAACAGATGAGGTCGAAAAAACAATTGAACTGACCGGGGACTTTACATGGCTCTACGATATTGATTGGTCACCACGTGGTGACAAAATAGTTTTTCTTACAAGCAATAATGCATTCAAATTTTCATTGTGGACTATAAATACAGATGGCACACAACAGCAAAAATTTTTTGATGAAGATAAGGCTATTTATTGTCCAAGATGGTCCTCCGATGGAAACTATATTTATTACCTGCAGTTTAATGAAGGGACAACGGATTTAATGAAGATAGAAACATCTTCAAATTCTTCGAATAAAAAATCCGAAGTTGTTCTAACCGGTTTATTAGCGTATGGCTTTTCTATCACAAGAGACAATAAAAAACTTTGTTATACAAAAGATAATGATTTTTCAAATTTGTGGTTTTTTAACTATGATGAAAGAAAAAAAACTTTTCAATTCGAAAAAATTAACAAGGGGGACCTCTATAATGGAGATGCCTGTAATATCTCCGGATGGGAAGGATGTAGCTTTTGTCTATAATAGCAATATCAATAAAATCTCTATCAATGGAGATTCTGTTAAACAGATTACATCTTTAAATTCTGATTGTTATAGCCCAAGCTGGAGCCCAGATGGCAAAGAAATTGCTTTTATTACAAGTCAAAGTCTGGCTAAAGTTTCATCTGACGGTGGAACGCCAAAGATTTTTGAAGGCACTATTACTGGAGGGCAAACTTTTTGGGCTTCAGAATTTGAAATATTTTACCATAAAGCAGGTAATCGGAATTTTTATATATTTAATCTTGCTACACAAGAAAACAAACTTCTTGTATCAAATGATAGTGTCGGTTGGATGTTTAGTCCTCGTTTATCTCCTGATAATTCAAATATAGCAGTATTATGGAATCGTAATTTAGATAATGAAAAAGCACGTGGGCTTTGGATTATTTCTCTAAAGAATCACTCACAGAAATTATTAATGAAAGGTAGAATCAACCCATTGAATTGGTCCAAAGATGGTAACTGGATTTATGTTACAGATGATAATAAAACGCCCACAGAAATAATTATGGTTTCAACAATCACCGGCTTCACTAAGTTATTGAATACTTTACCTCACGGCGTACCAGAGAGAGGATCTCCTATTGATATCACACCGGATGGAAAGAAAATAGTTTGTGTTTTATTTGAAACCAATTCTGATGTTTGGATGATAGAAAAC
>CAWCVZ010000053.1:0-11912 GCA_963798865.1 uncultured Ignavibacteria bacterium
GGCTCTAATCTTCCGGAAACCGGTTTAAAAAATAATGATAATAATGATGGACAAATTAAATCAGACCTTCAAAAATTGCAAATGGTTCTGAATGAGATCCTCGAGTCTGCCTTTGAATTGTTTAGTTTGAAGCATTTTGATGAAGCCATTGATATACTGAAGAAATCCGAAGATATTTTTTATTCCCAGGACAATAAAGAGCTAATATCGGCTTTCGAGAATATGAAAGGTTTTAATTATTTGGGCATTAATGATAAGGTTATGGCAAGGGAATGCTTCGAAACTGCTCTGAATTTAAATGCTGAATCATCTCAAGCATGTGCCGGTCTTGGCGAATTGTTCTATCTTGATGGTAAGGATAAAGAAGCAAAAACAATGTACGAATTTGCCGTAAAAAATAATCCGGATAATCAATATGCTTTAAGTGGACTCGCAAAAGTGAATAAAATATTGAATCTGCCTGACATGCACAATACAGTATTACAGTAACGGCACAATGATCCAATCACCCAAAATAACTCTTAGCATGATTGTTAGGAATGAAGAAAGATATTTACGGGAATGTCTTGAATCCGTAAAGGACGTTGTTGACCGGATAGTTATTGTGGATACCGGTTCAACTGATAAAACAGTTAGTATTGCGGAAGAATTCGGCAGTAGTGTATTCAATTTTGAATGGCAAAACAATTTTTCCAGTGCGAGAAATTATGCTTTGAGCAAATCAACCGGTGATTGGATTTTATATCTTGATGCGGATGAAAGATTATCAAAAGACTCGGTAGACGAAATAAAGAATATTACCGCACAAAACAATTTAATTGGCTGCAGGTGCCGCGTTACAAGTTTAGATGATTTTAACGGCAAACCTAATTATATGAGGTATACTAGATTATTTAAAAACAGTCCGGGCATTAAATTTACCGGCTCAATTCATGAGCAGATAGATAAATCTCTTTTAGCAAACAATTATAAAATTATAGATACCAGTATAGAACTTATTCATGTTGGATATAATATTCCTTATGAAGAAATAAAAAAGAAAGTTCAAAGAAACTTAAATCTCCTGAATAAGGAATATGAGAACGATAGATCTTCTTATAATGCCTTCCAGCTTGCAAATACCTATACTGTTTTAAAAGATTATTCTGCTGCTGAAAGTTATTATTTAATTGCAGTTGAAGAGACAAATTTGAATAGGGAATATAAAGCTCATGGATATATGAACCTTGCCGGTTATGAATTAAAAAAGCATAATTTAACCCGTGCTCTGGAATATCTAAACAAAGGTTTACAAAGTGATCCGTCAAATCCTTTATTGAACCTACTCGCCGCAGATATCTTTTTTAGATTAAATAAAAAAGAAACGGCACTTAAATATTGTCAGATTGCTTTTGAGGAAAATAATAAATTTTTATTGGGTCTGAATAAATCAGGATTGGCAGTAGGATTAAAAAAAGAAATAATCTTATCAAAAGGGATTTATTATTCTTTATTATCGGAAGATGAGAACAAATTAGATTATTTCTTGTTCAAGTTAGAGAAAGTAAATAAAAAATTATCTGGTGTATTTAAAATATTAATTGAGAATAAAACATTATCAAGAGATGAGGCTTATAGCTTAAACAATTTGATCACAGCCGATAGTATTGAATCTTTTTTAGCGATGATTGAAAACTATGGGAATAAGCATGATGCATTAGAATTAATGCTTTTAATTAAAGAAAAATTTCAAAATAACGTCAAATTTCTTAAAACATTAGGCTTATTATATTCTGAAAATATAATGACGGATGAAGCTGTAAGAACGCTTGAAAAATCTTTGACATTGGAAGAAAAAGAACCTGCATCGGTATTTTATTTAATATCTCTATATATACAGAATAATCAATACGGCAAAATTCCGGATCTGCTTTTATTTGCAGAAAATGAATTTGGAAGTATACCCGAATTTAATTCAAGGTTTGAAATATTAAAACATAAACTAAGTGTAATTTTCAGTAATTAATAATCATCAAGTTAAACGGAAGAACTATGGCAGTTAATTATCAAGAAGCGATTGAATATTTTGAAAAGAAGGATTACATATCAACTAAGAATATTTTAATAAACTTAAAAGAGAGAGACAAAAACAATACAGAGGTTACTTATTTCCTGGCCGTGGTAAAATCAATAATGGGAGATTATAACGGAGCTGAATCCTTATTTAAGGAAGTTATCGAATTTAAACCCTCTCATACCGAAGCATATTATAACCTTGGGTTGTGTTTACATAATCAAAATAAGGATGAGGAAGCTTTAACCTATTACCAAAAAGCCGTAGAATTGAATCCTTTCCTGTCGGAAGCATATAATAATATTGCGATAATATATAAGGGCTTGGGAAAATATGAAGAAGCAGAAGCTTCATTCAAAAAAGCATTAAAATCGAAACCCGGCAATATGAGTGCAATGAGCAACCTTTCCGGTCTTGCTCTCGATATGAATAGTTCAGTAGAATATCAGAAAGCTTTCGAACTGGTTAAGAAAAATGAAAATGCCGGGGCAAGAGATATTCTTCTTAATCTCCTTAACAAAAATCCGGAAAACATTCATCTTCTTAATTCTCTTGGAATAGTAAACTTCAATCTGAAAGAATATGAGAAAACAATTGATTACTACAAAAAGATTCTGTTAATCGATGGGAATAATAGTGAAGCATATTATAGTCTTGGTGTATGTTATCAATATATGGAAAAAAATGAGCTTGCATTAGAATATTATAAAAAGGCTGTTGAATTTAATCCTGATAATATAGGAGCATTAAATAATCTCGGTTTATTGTATTCTGCCTTAAAAAATTATGAAGAAGCGGAAAAACATTTTAATAATGCTCTAAAAGTAAATCCGGAATACTTTTGTACATTACTCAATTTAGGTGGAATAAGATTAGGGATAGACAGATTTGAAGAAGCATTACAATGTTTTGACAGGGCTCTAACAATATTATTAAAAGATAATACCGATAACGAAAATATTTCTAAAGCTTATACAAATATAGGTGTGGTACATTATAGGAGAAAAAATTTAGATGAGGCTTTAAAATTTTTTAATAAAGCCATAGAACTATATCCTCAAAGTTTAATTGCACACTACAACAAAGCAGAGCTTCTTTTAATTTCGGGTGAATTTGATGAGGGCTGGAAAGAATATGAATGGAGAATTGACAGAAAAGATTTCGGACAAAGAAAATTCAGTAAACTTTTTAAACCCGAATATGATTTAAAAGGAAAAAGAGTGCTGGTGTATGCAGAACAAGGTCTAGGAGATGCTATTCAATTTTCAAGATATCTCCCGATCCTTAAAGAGAGAGGATGTTATGTAATTTTTGAATGCGGAAAAGAAATGCATGAATTGCTTCAAGGATTTGATGGTATTGATGAGATTATTGAAAGAAATATCGTGAAAGCACCCGATATTGATTATGATTATGAACTACCTCTTCTTAGTCTTCCTTTATATTTCAAAACTAATATCAATAATATACCGGCGCAAGTTCCTTATCTGAAAGCTAATAAAAACTTGAAAGATAAATGGTCGGAAATTATTAATGATAAAGACAAAATAAAGATAGGATTGGTTTGGGCGGGAAGCCCTGCTCACACTAATGATAGGAATCGTTCAGTGAGCCTTAATCAATTTATGTCGTTATTATCTATTGAAAAGACACATTTTTATAGTTTGCAAAAAGGCATCCCTGTAATTCAGGCAAAGGACTATCAGCTTTTATTAACCGATTTAGACAGCCATATAAATACTTTTTCGGACACAGCAGCAATAATTGAAAATCTGGATCTTGTTATTGCAGTAGATACTTCTGTAGCACATCTTGCAGGTGCATTAGGTAAAGAGACATGGCTGCTTCTTCCGTTTTTACCGGATTGGAGATGGTTACTTGATAGAAGCGATTCTTTATGGTATCCAACTATAAAATTATATCGGCAGCCTGCTTTTCAAGACTGGAAATCTGTATTCACAACATTAAAAAACGATTTAACTGATTTTGTTGCTAAGAAAAAAAAGGAGATAATAAAGAACGAATCTGGTTATCCGGATCTAAAAACAAACACTATTTATCTGGGTTTAACTTCCGGAGAAAACTTTGGCTGGGGAGTATGCAGTAAATATTTGAAGAAAGAACTATCCCATAAAATTAACATAATAAACGTTGATGAAAATCCGGAATTAGTTATAGCAGGAAAAGTAAACGGGACTGTATTTCACACACTGAATAACAATGATTTTAGCAGTTTGCAGCCGGTGAGGGGAGCAATAAACGTTGGGTATACTTTTTTTGAATTTGAATTGAATGATGAAGCTGTAAAGAACTCCGCTAACTATGAAATAATTTTAGGTGGTTCTTCCTGGAATGAAAAGAAATTAAATGAAAGAGGAATTGAAAATTCAGGAGTTTTGATCCAGGGTATTGATTCCGAACTCTTTTATCCAGAAGAAAAAGAAAAGAATAATGATCTGTTTATTATTTTCTCAGGAGGAAAATTTGAATTACGTAAAGGTCAGGACCTTGTATTAAAAGCTGTTCAAATAATGCAGCAGAAATTTCCTGATACAATTCTCATAAATGCATGGTATAATATGTGGCCCGATTCTATGCATTCAATGTACGCATCAAAACATATAAAATATGAATATAAACCCGACACCTGGAAAAATTTCATGGTAAATTTATGTCGGATAAATAATATTGACGGCAATAAAGTGTTTACAATGCCGATTACCCCAAATAATAAGCTTCGAAATCTATATTTAAGTTCCGATATCGGATTATTTCCAAATAGGTGCGAAGGTGGAACGAACCTCGTCCTCATGGAATATATGGCTTGTGGTAAACCCGTAATCGCATCTTATACCAGTGGTCATAAAGATGTAATTACCGAAAATAATTCTTTTCCATTAAAACATCTGCATGAATTTAAATTGCATGATGGTAAACAGTTAATTGCAGATTGGCAAGAACCTGATTTAGATGAAATGGTAGCTAAACTTGAATTTGCATACTACAATAGAGATGAAATTAAACGAGTAGGAAAAAAAGCCGGCAAAGACATGAAGAATTTTACATGGGAAAAATCCGCGGATTCATTATTAGAAATTATAAAAAAATTTAACCACGCTCCAATTTTAAAAAGGAAATTGTAAAGCAATGAGAAAAGATAAAGATCCTATGATTTGGTTATCGTATGTATCATATCCAATAACAACCGCAGTTTATTTTGAAAGAGCCCTTAAGAAAAAATATAATGTATTGACTATTGGTCCAAAACTTCCTGAATATTTAATAAAACAATGGCAGCTGGAGAACATGAAACTGCCTATTAGAGAACATAATATAAATACCGGTTTCGGAACCTTAGATTTTCAACAGTTGCTAAGGGATGCTTCCTCTAATTCTCTACCGGATCTATTTTTATGGATTGAATCCGTTTCAGGATTTCTGCCTGAAAACATTAAGGGAAATGGTTTCCCTGCATGCTGCTATTTGATTGATTCACATTTGAACCTAAATAGTCATCTGGAATGGGCGAAAAATTTTGATTATACTTTCATTGCACAAAGAGAATACATTACTGAATTTAAAAAAGCTGGTATTGAGAATGTTTTTTGGCTTCCCTTAGGAGCTGACCCTGAGATACATTCAAAAAAGAATGTGAATAAAATATATGATGTGGGATTTGTAGGCTCGGTTAATGCCGGCCCACATCAAAGAAGAGTTAATTTATTAAATAAAATAAATTCTGCCGCACAAGTAAACTATAGCAGATGCTGGTGGGATGAAATGGCTGAGTTCTTCTCCGCTTCAAAAATTGTATTTAATAACGCTATTCGTAATGATCTCAATATGCGGCTTTTTGAGGCGATGTCAACCGGTTCTTTTCTGCTAACCGATATAGCAAAAAACAGCGGGCAGGAGGAGATGTTCAAAGATAATGAAGATTTAGGTATTTATTCTGACGATAATATTGCTGATAAGGTAAAATATTTTTTAACCCATGAAAATGAAAGAGAAAAAATTGCGAATCATGGACAGCAGATTATTCTTAATGCACATACCTATGAGCATCGGGTGGATGAATTGATTAAAGTGAGCCTCAAAGAAAAAAACAATACACCGGCAGCAGAAGAATGGAGGGATATGTCTCTTGGGAAAACTCAGATAAATGTTATGAAAGATTTAAATATTAAACAAAATAACAACATCAAAAGAAGTTTTGTAATCCCTGTTCTGGATATGTCTCCTGCAAGCCCTTATAATATAACAAAACTATTGGATGATTTTAATGATATATCAGGTGATGTGATTGTTATTTTTAATTCGGTTGAGATGGCTGATAAATTAAAAAATCATCCCAGAATTGATTATTATGCTGCAATGAAAAAGAATGTCGGGGTTTCTATTGCTTGGAATATCGGTTTAAATATTTCTCAAACCCCCGTCACCTTTATCTTAAATTCCGATATCAATATAAATAAAGAAACAATAGAAATACTTGAGGAAAATTTATTGAAACTTCCTGATGCAGCCATAGTCGGTCCTCAAGGTTCTTTCTTTAACTTTTATAAAACTAAGGATATAGCTTACTTTGACAAAAATTCTTTCAGTAGTCCCGTTGAAATCGATGCTGTATCAGGATTTTTGTTTGCTGTTAAGACCGAATTATTTAATAAGGGCAAATTAAAATTCGAAAATCAGTATACTCCCTGTTATTTCGAAGAATGGGATATGGGATTGCAAATTAAACTGGCAGGATTAAAATCATATATTGTTCCCGCATCAGGTTATAATCATGAATGGAGCGGATCTATCCGTGCATTAAAAACAATAAAATATCTTAATAAGGAAGAAACATCAAGGGAAATATTAAATAGAAACAGAGTACTGTTCTTAAATAAATGGAATGAAACCATAAAAAACCTCCCTCCTGGGAAAAATATTTTAATTAGCAATTGGGCAAATTTATTGCTGAATCAGGCGGATATCTATACACATCAAAATGAAAAAGAAAAATCATTTCAGATTTATAACCTGGTTTTGGAAGAATTCCCGGAATATGAAGAAGCACTTTCAAGGTTTGGAAAGTTCTTGTATGAAGAGAATAAACCGGAAGAAGCATTAAGTATATTTAATAGATTATTAGCTATTAACCCGGACAATGAAGTACCGATTAAAAATAATTCCGATATAATTAAAGAAACAAGAAAAATATAAAAAAATAATAATGGCAACGGAAAGAAAGAAAATATGCGCCAAAGCAGGATATGGGATATTATGAAAATGAAAGAGAAGATGTACAACAAGTTAATTAATCCTAATGCAAGAAGGATATTGGATGTAGGATGCGGGATTGGAAAGCTGGGCAGTGCATTAAAACAAAAATTAAATGCAGAAGTATGGGGCGTTGAATATGTAAGTGATATTGCATCATTAGCCATGGAGCGACTGGATAATGTTATCAGCGGTCCTATCGAAGATGCTATTACTCAACTGCCTGATAATTATTTTGATACAATAATATTTGCCGATGTTCTTGAACATCTTGCAAACCCAAATAAAATACTTGTACAAATCAAAGAAAAACTTACCCCTGACGGTGAAATAATTGCCAGTATTCCAAATGTAAGATTTTGGCCATTAATAAGAAATCTAATTGAAGGACACTGGACTTACGAGGAATCCGGAATCCTGGATTTCACGCATTTACGATTTTTTACTCTGGAATCAATGAACGATATGTTTGAAAAAACAGGCTACAAAATAATTACCATACTCGGAAAAATAATAAATGATGTTGAAATACCGGATGAAATTGTAAATTTTTTTGCCGGAAGCTCTTTGAATGTCACTACCTTAAAGAATGAATCAAAATTTTTCCAATACATTATTAAAGCTAACAATAATGAGATACCTCAACAGCCTGAAATGAATATTGATCCGGCTTTTAATGTAAAAAATATTTGAAAAGTTAAATAAGATGGAAATTGATTCAAACGAAATATCGGTAATAATCCAGGGACCTGTGTTTGGTTCTTCAATAGATAATTTTAATAAAAGATATACTTTACAGGCGTTACGTAGTGTGAGAAAAAGTCTTCCGGATGCTGAAATAATCTTATCCACATGGAAAGGCTGTGATATTAATGGCTTATCTTTCGATATCTTAATAGAAAATGAAGATCCTGGTCCGATTTATTTAAAAACAAATTCATTACTTAAAAATATTAACCGTCAAATAGTTTCAACAAGAAATGGGATTCAGTGTGCTTCAAAAAAGTACGTATTAAAATTGAGAAGCGATACGGTTTTAGAGAGCCCAGATTTTCTTAAATATTTTGATTCTTTTGAACTAAGGAATAATAGCTGGAGAATTTTTCAGAAACGTGTCCTAAATTGTACAATTGTATCTCAGAATCCTAGAAAGAATTCTATCCCTTATAATCCAAGCGATTGGTTCCATTTCGGCCTGAAAGAAGATGTTAAAAAAATATGGGATGTCCCATTAATACTTCAAGTTACAGATAAATATCAGGATGTTCACCATTATTCTCCGGAACAATATATCTGGGTTAGCTGCCTTAGAAAATTCGGCAATATAAAGCTGGACTATGCAGAGGATATATCTGAAGAAGCAATCGATATGACAGAATTAACAATTGTTAATAATTTTGTTCTACTCGAACCGGAACAATTAGGAATAGAATCATTAAAATACGATAAAGATCATACTGATATAGTTCATTATACTCATTCGGAATGGCTTGAATTATATGAACAATATTTCATGAATCAATCCTTTCCTTTATTTTGTAAAACCGACTATCGATTTTCAGCTATATATCCTACTTTTATACAAGATAATAAAAATTTAATAAGAAAATTTATAAATATTATCAGCACTTCACTTATTGAAGAGAATATTTGCAGGCTAACAAATGACAGCAGAATTATTACAGCCCTTCAATCCGGTTCGGGGCATTTATACCGGTTTTTATTTTTTTTGGTAAAAGTAATGAATCCAGCATTAACAATTGAATTTGCTACCGGTAATGGTTTATCAACACTATGTTTGGCACATAATCTTTTGCCCTCTTCATCCTTAATAACATTCGATAATAAATGCTGGGAAAATAATGAGGGAACTTATTTATCTCCTCAAGATTTTGAACCAAAAAATGTATTCCAAATTGTTTTTGATCTCTCATTAAGTGAACAGTTAGATAAAATATCTCCAATTATTTCTAAATCAGATTTAATTGTTCTAAATATTAGCAACGGTAGCCTCGTAAATAAATTACTTAAGCTTTTTGAATCACAATCATTAAAGAAAGGTACTTAATAATTATTAATAACATAAAAATATGGCAGATGATTCCTTTCTGGGAAAGTATAAAGAAGTCAAAACTGGATATTACCTCATTCGGCAGCTGGAAAGGTACAGGGCTTGTGGAATGGTAATTGAAATAATATATGCAAAAAATTTTAAGGTAAATTTAAGTGAAAATATTTGCTCATAGGGGTAATTTGGACGGTAAAAAAATTGAGAATGAAAATTCCGTCAATGCACTGATTAATGCATTGATATATGGTTTTGACCTGGAATTTGATATTAATTTTGATATGAAACGACAGAACATGATACTTTCACATGATATACAAACGTTTAATAAAAAATATGAACCAGCCGCTTTACTTTCTAAAATAAAGTCCGGTTATCACGCATTGAATATCAAAAGTATATATACAGTACCTTCGATTTTATGGATGCTTGAGGAGTATAATAATAAAAAAAACTTTTTCTTATTTGATTTTGAGCTAATTGCAAAGGATATAAAAGAATGCAGGTTTTTAATGCGTTCTTTAATTAAGAAAAAGTTTAATATAGCATTTCGTTTAAGCGAAAGAGAAAATTTTCTAAATGAATATATTAAAGATACCGGTATAAAAGATATTTGGTTAGATGAATTTAATGAAAACTGGGTTGACCAAAATATTGTAAAAAAACTGAAAGATAAAGGTAAAACATTATTTTATGTATCTCCTGAATTACATAAAGATTTGCCTTTGGATACATTAAAAAAGAGATGGGAAAAAGTAATGAATTGGGGAGTCAATGGGATTTGTACAGATTTCCCTATAGAATTAAATAAATTTTACGGAGAAAAAAATGATTAAAGCAGTAATTTTTGATCTTGATGGTGTATTAATTGATGCAGATAAATGGCACTTTAATGCACTTAATGTTGCTTTACAGCATTCGGATATAGATCCTATATCATGGCAGGAGCATTTAACAATTTATAAAGGGATTCCTACTAAAAAGAAATTGGGAATATTAACCGAGAGAAAAGGATTAAATACAGACCTATACGATAAGATAAATATAACAAAACAAGAAACCACAGTAGAAATAATAGAAAAGTTCTGCCATCCAGATCTTGAAAAAATTGAAATGATGAAATTATTGAAAAGAAAATACAAGATTGTGATCTGTTCTAATGCGGTAAGAAATTCTGTTGAATTAATGTTTGGAAAAAGCGGCATGCTGCCTTTTGTTGATTTTTATTTAAGCAACGAGGATGTGAAACATCCAAAACCCGATCCGGAAATATATTTTAAAGCCTTCGAAATGCTTAAACTTTCACAAGGCGAATGTGTTATTGTAGAAGACAGTGATGTGGGTAAAAAGGCGGCGATGGACTCCGGAGGAATACTTTGTTCCGTTAACAATCCGGATGATGTAAACTATTATCGTGTTCTGAAAACGATAAATGAGAGTAATCAAATTAATGTTGTAATTCCTTCGGCAGGTCAGGGAAAGCGTTTTTCTGAGGTAGGAATGCAGCATCCAAAGCCTTTAATAGATGTTTGCGGTAAACCAATGATTCAGTTAGTGTTGGAAAATTTCAATAATATCGGGAAAAGAATAATCGTTGCCCAAAAAAAACATATCGAAAAGTCTTCTATGGATTCTTTATTGCAGACGCTTGCGTCTGAATCAGTTTTAGTGGAAGTTGACGGTTTGACAGAAGGAGCAGCTTGTACTGTGCTGAAAACCGAAAGCCTTATTAATAACAATAATGAATTAATAATTGCTAATAGTGATCAATATCTGAATATAGATATTATGAAATTTATAGAACGAATGAGAAATGAAAATGCAGACGGAGGGATATTTTTTAAAGATGATAATCCCAAATGGAGTTATGCAAAATGCGATTCAAACGGAAAGGTTGTAGAAGTAGCGGAAAAAGTAGTTATAAGCAATCAAGCTACTGTAGGTGTTTACTATTATAAACATGGAAGTGATTTTGTTAAATATACTAAACAAATGATAGAGAAAAATATTAGGATAAATAATGAATTTTACGTGTGCCCTGTATTTAATGAACTTATTGCAGACAGTAAAATGATATTGATACATGAAATAGATAAAGAAAATATGCACGGGCTGGGTACGCCAGAAGATTTGAAAACATATCTTAAATATACTCAGGAAACTGTATTTTTAGCGGCATAAGCTAATTTTTATATCATATCAATAACCGGATGATCGTAATTTTAATATCAGTTAAATTTATAAATTGTTAGATAAAGCGAAACCATTAAGGATTTTTTAATCATAGAAATATTTTAAACTCCCTTAAATTGCTAAAAGTTACCACAGAGATTATCAATAACTTAATGGGTATATTCGGAAAACTTGCCTATCATACAAATACTAAGATTGCGAGCATTATAAAGAATACTTAAACTAAAACTTATTTAAGAAGTTTTGTATAAAAAAGCCTTCAATAATTGAAAAAACAAACATTTGAAATTGTAATAATTTTTTGATTAAAAGACTAAACAAATTAAAACC
>CAWCVZ010000054.1:0-26901 GCA_963798865.1 uncultured Ignavibacteria bacterium
ATCAGGACCTAAACCTGTTGGAATTGGAGTTCCGATAATATCTTCTGTTAAATTGAGATTTACTCCATTATCAATAACTGACGTACCTGCGATTGGCATATAACTTCCGTTTAAAGGATTGCTGCCGGAAAGATTACCCAATTGATTAAGAGTAGTACCCGATTAATAACGTGGTTAGTCCCAATGAAATAATTATTTCTTGTTGTTATATTACCAAGTCCACCTTCAAAATAAAGGTTTCTGAAGATACCTTGACTGATATTATTTGATATATCAATGTCATAACCCGAACCAGAATAAATTCCAATGGCTCCATAAGTACTATTGTTTACTCTTACAGTATTTATTATTGTATTATTCCAGATTTTAGTGCCAAGTTTTTGTGAACTTGATAAACCCGATTCCAACGCAACATTTATTCCACCAATATCTATATCGTGTATTAAATTCCCATAGACTCTACAGGAATCAGAACCCACTACAATAGCATACGCATCATTCATGCTATTTGTCATATTATATATGTTATTATACCTACAAATTGTATTTCTTGCATGATTACTTATTGGTTCACCTCCTCCTATATGAATCGGATAAAAGAAACCAAGTGTACTTCCAGCTTCATTATCGTGAAAAGTGTTATGTTCGATTACTATACCTTTTGACCTTGTACTTAATCCACAGCAGGCAAAACCAGAAACATCATTACCTCTCACAATTGTACCAGTCAAATTTGTTCCATCCTGCAAGGGAAATCTTATCCCAATACTAAATACATCACTATAAGCCGAAACCCTAGGTCTGAAATCGCTTATAACATTATCTTCGACTGTAAAAACAGTTGGAGTTCCACTATAATTATCATTCGGTCCATATCCCGCGATGCCAAGTGTCCAGTATTTAACAGTGCATCTTCTAGCTATAGCTCCTGATGTCCAAAGATTAATTCCACCTGATTGTGTCGTACTTGAATAATTTGGATCACCTGTTACATCACAGTCCTGAATTATAAAAGCAGTTCCGAAACTTCTTACGCCTAAATGGTAACTTATGGAGCATCTTAAATCAAGATTTTCAACTGTATTATAGTTACCATTTCCATCTACAATCATAGTGCTTCCTTTGGCTTGAACAATTGGTCTAGCACCTGAACCATAGGCTGAATAAACAATCCTGTTCCCGGAAGTTCCGCTCCTACTTATGTCCAAAAAGCCAGTCCAGTTATCACCTTTTTTACCAAATTTTATTCCCGGGTTATAATTAAATGCAGTTTACTTTAGATAAAGTTTTCCAGGGTAAGGATTGCGATGTACCATTATTTCCGTCATTACCCTGGGAACTTGACACATAATATGTTGTCTGTGAAAATAATTGGATAGAAAGAAATGAAAAAAATAAAACGAATCTTAGCATAATGTAACTCCATCTCCATTAATATTCTGAATAAAATTATCATCTAACTCGATATTACTCCACCAAATAAATGCCATCGGGAAATAAACCAGCAAAGATGTATTATTAATAAACAATTCACTAAATTTTTATAATTTTAGTAGTTTTAATTGGTAGCTGAATGAAAATCATTAAGGAAATATTCTATTTAGAAAGAGTAATTTTGGTTTATTAAATTATGCAAGTAAAAATTACTCGTAATTCCAAGGATATTGAAAATTAGTTTTGAAATAATTTTTATTATTTAATAAGCAAAATAAAGCAACGAAAATTAATCACCCAGGCTTCCCTTTTTTTTTGACCTAATTAAATATTAAAAGATTTAATGCAAAGAACTATATTTATATTTCTTATAATGAGAAAAAAAATATGCATAAGATGATATAAATTTATTTATTTTGCATTATTTCGAGGCATAGATTTTGTTACAAATAAAAGTCTTTAAAAAGCCAATCTAAAAATGAAAACTTCAATCAAAAAAATTGTCTGTAACTGACCATGCCAAGCATTTCTAAAATTGGAAAAAACTATTTCGTAAAAAAGATTAATAATTTTATTTTAAGGTAAAAATGGATATTATGAACAAAATAGATAATGAACAGGTTATTCTCGCAATAATCGGTTTGGGATATGTTGGTCTGCCTCTGGCGGTTGAATTTGGAAAAAAATCAAAGTTATTGGATTTGATATAAATGAAAAAAGAGTTGATGAACTAAATAAAGGAATCGATAAAACTCTTGAAGTAAACAAACAGGAATTTAAAGAAGCTGATAAACTGTGTTTCACTTCAAATCTAAATGATTTGCAGAATGTAGAAGTTTTTATAATTACAGTTCCTACCCCTGTAGATTCATTCAAAAGGCCAGACTTAACTCCATTTTTAAAAGCTAGTGAAACTAGTTGGGAAAGTATTAAAAAAAGGAAATATAGTTATATATGAATCAACTGTTTACCCGGGATGCACCGAAGAAGATTGTGTCCCTGTACTTGAAAAATACAGCGGCTTAAAATTTAATAAAGACTTTTATTGCGGCTATTCCCCTGAGAGAATAAACCCGGGAGATAAAGAACACAGGGTAAGTACAATAAAAAAGATAGTCAGTGGGAGTACTCCCGAAATTGTGAAGGGATTAATAACCTTTATTCAAAAATAATAACAGCCGGTACACATCTGGCACCTTCAATTAAAGTAGCTGAAGCTGCAAAGGTAATAGAGAATGCGCAACGGGATATTAATATTGCATTCGTTAATGAACTTGCTATGTTATTTGACTTAATGGGAATTGATACAAATGATGTACTTGAGGCAGCAAGCACTAAATGGAATTTTCTTCCATTCCGACCTGGTTTGGTTGGCGGACATTGCATTGGTGTCGATCCTTACTATCTTACTCATAAAGCAGTTAATTTAGGCTATAATCCTGAAATTATTCTTGCAGGAAGAAGAATTAATGACGGTATGGGTGCATTTGTTGCAAACAAGCTTATAAAACAAATGATTAAAAAAGGAGTTAAAGTCAATGGCGCTGATGTGCTTGTTCTTGGAATTACTTTTAAAGAAAACTGTCCGGATATAAGGAATTCCAAGGTAATTGATATAATTAAAGAACTTAAAGAATTTGGATGTAATGTTGATGTTTATGATCCCTGGGCGGATAATGAGGAAGTGAAGAAGGAGTATGGAATTAAATTGATAGATCAGCAAAAATTATTTTCCAAAAAATATTCCGGGGTTACACTAGCTGTTTCGCATAAACAATTTATTGAACTTAATTTTTCTGAAATGAAAAAAAATGGTACCGTATTTTATGATGTGAAGGGAATGATTGACAGAGAAATAAGTGATGCCCGGCTGTAAAGTTAATCCCACAAGTTATTATTCCGAAAAATAAAAGTTTACAAAATGAAAAATAAAATTTTAATTACCGGGGCTGCAGGCTTTATAGGATTTCATCTTTCAAAAAGATTTTGCAAAGAAGATTGGGAAGTAACCGGTATAGATAACCTGAATAATTATTATGATGTTAATCTTAAAAAATCCCGGTTAAGCTTACTGCAGGAAGAAAAAAATTTTAAATTCCAACTAATTGATTTACAGGCTCGCGAAAAAATTTCAGAACTTTTTAAATTAAATTCATTTGATTATATTGTAAATCTCGCAGCACAGGCTGGTGTCAGATATTCACTTACCAACCCTTATGCATATATAGATAGCAACATCTCTGGTTTCATTAATATCCTTGAAGGATGTCGTCATTTTCCGGTTAAACATCTTGTTTATGCTTCTTCAAGCTCTGTATATGGTGCAAATACAAAAATTCCTTTTTCTGTTCATCATAATGTAGATCACCCTCTCTCTTTATATGCCGCCACAAAAAAAGCAAATGAGCTGATGGCTCACACTTATTCTAATCTTTATAAAATTCCAACAACAGGCTTGCGTTTTTTTACTGTTTATGGACCATGGGGAAGACCTGATATGGCGGCTTTTCTATTTACTAAAGCGATTTTAGATAATAAAAGAATAGACGTTTATAACAATGGAAATATGAGAAGAGATTTTACTTATGTAGATGATATTGTTGAAGGCATTTACAGAATAACAAAAAAAATTCCAGAACCTGACCCGGAATGGAATGGTGAAAATCCTGATACGGCAACAAGCTTTGCTCCATACAAAATTTTTAACATCGGGAATAATCAGCCCGTCCAGTTGATGGAATTCATTGAAACACTTGAAGAACATCTTGGCAGGAAAGCAGAAAAAAATTTTATGTCGATGCAGCCGGGTGATGTACCTGCAACTTATGCTGATGTGGATGACTTAATGAAAGAGGTAGGGTTTAAACCTAAAACTGATATAAAAGAAGGGGTGAAAAAATTTGTTGAATGGTACAGGACTTATTACCAAGTAGAATAATAATATAATTCTTTCTAATCTGCTTTTTCAATTCATGAATCAAATAATTACCTCTTTTAAAAAATAATAAATGGCAAATATTAATTATCTCGTTGTCCATAATCGCTGCTTTATTAATCCGATTAAAAGGATTGGGAAAATGGCCGTTAGCTATAGATGAATATTATATTGTTAAGTCAGTCGAAAACATTCTTAAATATGGTATTCCCCAGTGGGAATCGGGTGGATTATATTTAAGAGGTCTCTTATTTCAATATATGATTGCGGGATTATTATTGTTTGGATTGAAAGCTGAATTTGCATCCAGAATAATCCCGGTTTTTTTAAATCTTTTAGCCTTCCCGCCTCTTTATATTCTTGCAAAAAAAATATCCGGTAAAGTCTTAGCAAATGTTTTATTAATAATTTTTTGTTTCTCTGTATGGGAAATTGAGTTTGCAAGATTTGCCAGAATGTATGTTCCCTTCCAAACTTTATTTCTATGGTACCTGCTTTTTTTGTATAAATATTTAATTGAGGATGATAATAAATCTTTAAAATGGATCTTCAGCCTAAGTTTTATAAGTATTTTTGTTTATGAAGGCAGTGTTTTCCCTGCGGCTCTTAACTTCCTGATATTGTTTTGGGACAAAGAAAAAAAGAAATTTCAATTAGACCATATCTTAAAGGACAGATTTAATTATTTATTTCTTGGCATTTGCTTAGGAATTTTAGCTTCAGCATATATCTACAATACGTGGGATGCGCGGGAGATTAGTTCTAATAACCTTTATCCAGCCAGTTATCATGAAACAGTTCCCAATATATCATCATCCGGTATAATTCATGAAAACAATGAATCATCCCATAATGGATTTATAAGAATACCCGATTTATTCTTTTATAGTGTATCGATGATCAGTGTATGGTTTTACCTGATGGTCTTTATTATAATAATAAATGGATTTTTTATCTATAAAATAGTTCAACATCAAAAAAAAAATTTAAGCTTATTATGTCTCATTGCTCTAATAATTCTATCTGCTTTGAATCAATTTAGTTTAGTATTAATTGCGGCAATTTGTTTTTTACTTCTAGAGTGGATTAAAATTGAAGATTTAAAATCAAAGCAATTTAAATATTGTTTAATTGCTGTGATTTCATTTCTTATTTTTTGGGTTGTCTATATTTTACTGTCCGGTATTTTATATCAGCATTATCCGGATTTCAATAAGACCGGGATCATTAGTTTGCTGGAAAGATCGCTTCGCTTGTTATTTAATTATCCAAATTTTTATTACTTATTTGAAAAATATTTTGAAGTACTTCCTGTCCTATTAATTATTTCATTGGGATCTATAACACTTGGATTATTCCGGTTACTTAAAAAGGGTGAAGGAAATCCAGGACAAAAATTATTATTTCTTTTATTAATTCTTTCAATACTGATGGTTATGTTCATCAACACAGTCTATAATGATACAAGATATACTTTTTTTATTTTTCCAGTTTTATTGATGCTGGTTCTGTTTTCTATTAAGGAGTTTATCGGTTCTATCGTTAAGAAAGAAACCGTTAATAATACAATTTTTATTTTTACCGTAATAATTTTTCTTTTTGCTTCTGAAGATTTTAATCCTTACCACATTTGGAACATAGATAGCAAAGAAGTAAACTTTAGAACTATTTATACAGATGCCGAGGAGGGACATTATTACTGGAGATCAGATGTAAGAGGAGTTGCAAATATAATTAATAAAGAAGCTAAAAAAGGTGATGTTATTATAACTAATGACGGCAGTATTGCATACTATCTTAACAGAACCGACTATTTTTTTGAAGACTACAGGACTAATGAATTTAAAGGGGTCTCTGTTGATGCAGGCAAAAAAGAGAGATGGACAAATCTGCCATTAATATTTAATATTTCAGATTTTATGAGCTTGATAAAGAAAAATAAAAACAGAGTCTGGTTTGCAGCGAGAGATAAAATTACAATCAAGGATTATCCTTTTTATAAAAATCCAGGTCAGCATCTTTATTACAATGCATATCAATTATTAAATTTTAAAGATTTTATCCAGTATGAACTTTTAGAACTTTAATCCAAAAAAATTATATAAAAATTAATGATAAAGGTTATCGAAAATTTCGATCTATGTATATTAAGAATATTCCATAAACCTTCCCATTTGAAAAATATTTTAGAAGATTATTTTAATCTTAATGGAAAAGTTCTTGCGAACAAAGAACATATTAAATCAGCAATTGATTGGTTGTGTTTTGCTCAGGATTTTCCGGTACAGGAGGAGTTTCTGCTGGTTATTCGCTTGAAAAAGGTTGGATGCCTCCCTACCCAGAAACTACCGGATATATTATTCCGACTTTTATTAAATATTCTAAACTCACTAACAATAATGAATATCTTGACCGTGCAATTAAAATGGCAGATTGGGAAATTGAAATTCAGATGAAAGATGGAGCAGTTCGGGGAGGAGCAGGAATAAATGATTATCCAACTGTGTTTGATACCGGGCAGGTAATTTCGGGATTAACATCACTCTATAAAGAAACCAACAGAAAAGATTTCTTGAGGCAGCAAAAAAAGCTGGCGATTGGCTAATTCAGTCCAGGATAATGATGGTAAATGGAGCAAATTTGAGTATAATAATTCAGCTCATACTTATCATTCAAGAGTTGCATGGCCAGTATTTAAACTTTTCAGCATTTCAGGAGATGAGAAATATAAAGTATCGGCTGAAAAAAATATTGATTGGGTTCTATCTAATTATAAAGGAAACGGATGGTTTAATGAAATGGGATTTAAATGGGAAGAAAAAAAACCATTTACTCATACAATCGTTTATACCCTTCGCGGCTTATTTGAATCTTCTTTTTATCTTGGTGAAGAAAAGAAAAATAAAATATTAGATATTGTTAAAACGGCAGCAGAAAATTTATTGCAAGCTTATGAATCTGATTTAACGAAAAAGTTAATCAACCTAAAATTTTATCAGGAACTTTAGATAAAGAATGGAAAAGAACATCAAATTATTCCTGTCTTACCGGAAATGCTCAATTGTCAATTTTATGGCTTAAAGCTATACAAACTTACCGGGGATGTTAAATTCTTAAATTCTCAATTAAATTAATGAACCAGGTAAAATCAAAACAGGATTTGACAAACAGTAATCCCGGAATTAAAGGAGCTATTGCCGGTTCTTTTCCTTTATGGGGCAATTACATGACGTTTGTCTATCCGAATTGGGCTTCAAAATTCTTTATTGATGCTTTAATGCTTCTGGATTCTTTAACAAAAAAATAATCATCCTACTATTTATTTAATATATGGCATCATTAACAAAACGGACAGTTACTCTTGTAATTTCAGAAACATTAAAATATTCCGTCCAGTTTCTTAGTCCAATATTATTAGTTAGAATACTTGATAAAGAAGTATATGGTCAGTATAAAGAGTTTATAGTTTATTCATCATTGCTATTAACCTTTATTAGTTTTTCTATAGGGGCAATCTAATCTATTTTATTTCAAAAGATCCCGACAGGGAAAAGGATTATGTCAGCAATACAGCTATTTTGCTTTTCTTTGTCCATATACTGGGTATAAGTGTATTATATATCTTTAGAGATAATTTCCGGAGCCTTACTACATATGATTTCATCTTTTTACTGATGATTTATATTTTTATATGCCAATATTTAGACCTTATTGAAAACTATTGGCTTGGTAAAAAGAGAACTGACCTTGTGCTTTACTGGTCAACTTCAAATGTTATAATAAGAACAGGTTCAATAATTCTTGTTGCTTATTTAACCAGAGATGTAATTAATATCATTTATGTTTTTATTTTTCATGAATTGGCAAAATCTTTTTTTACTTTTTTATACCTGAAAAAGAAAAAACTCCTCTCATTTCAGTTTAATAAAATTGTAGCTAAAGAACAGCTCGATTTATATAATTCCTTTAGGCTTATCGGTGGTTATTTTTAATTTTGACAATGATATAAGCAAAGTGATAATATCAGCTAATCTTGGTGCAAGTGCACTTGCAATCTATGCAATAGGAAGCCAGAATATTCCTTTAATCAATATTATTGTAACTAGTGTAACAAATACTATCTTCCCTGAAATGGCTGAAAAAGCTTCAACCAATCCTCTTGAATCACTATCACTGTGGAATAAATCTAATCTTCTTTATCTTGTTTTTAATGCTTCCGTGTTTTTTATTTTTTTTTACTATGCAAACGAATTTATAACAACATTATTTCACAGCTCAATATATCGATGCAGTAATATTATTCAGAATCTATTTACTAGTAATGCTCAGGAAATGTTTTGAGATGAGCACTCCGTTAAGGGCAATGAATAAGAATAAATATTTTATAGTTGGAAATCTGATTTCAATGGTTGTAAATATAGTAATGCTTTTTTTACTCTTTAAGCTTCTGGGGTTTATAGGACCCGCAATTGCTTATGTTGTAACTGAATTTTCTTCATTGGTTTATTTAAGTATAAAAATTATTTCAACATATAAGATAAAACTGAGCCAGATGCTGTTATGGAAAAAATCAGGAATTATTTTATTGGGAGTGTATTGGCTGTTTGCCTGTTTTCTTTGCAGGCGACTTTTTAACAATAAATCCTATAGCAACGGCTATAATTTTCAGCTCAATTTATATTGTTATTTACCTTTTAATAATGAGAAAATTAAAAATTGAGGAAGTAGATATCTTTATGAATAAAATATTAAAAGGAGTAGGCTATCCTGGTAAATAAAAATAAAAATTTCTTATTATTTCCTATTATTTTGCTCCATGTAGTATTGTTGGCGCGAAAAGGTTTAGTTATTTATCTAATTACTTATCAAAGCCGGTAATAACATTTTCGTTTTAACTGCAAAGGAAAAATACAATCCTCGAAATGATTTCTCTATTCCCTTTCCGGAAGGTAACCAGAACGATAATGTTTCCTCCTTATTATGCAGTGCTGATAATGGTATTTAAAAAAATATCCGGAGAATTTGGGAAAAATTTACATTTGCAGATGAATATGCAGGCTGGATAATTCCGGGAATATTTAATGGTATAAAAATATTAAAGAAAAATAATATTGATAAAATAATCGTAACCGGTCCACCTTTTTCACAGTTTATTATTGGTTACCTGCTTTCAAAAATTTTCAAAAAACAATTAATAATAGATTATCAGGATCCCTGGTAGTTTTATCTTCCTTTACATCGGATTAAAGAAGACTTCATTAAGATATCAAATTTAATCTTTGGTTTGAAAAAAAAATACTCAACGCATGCTGACAAAATAATTCTTAATACCAATTTAGCTAAAAAGGAATACTGCAGCATATTTTCTGATATAAAAAACATTAGAAGATAAAACTTATGTAGTTCAAAATGCATTTTCTCCAATAAATAATATTGAATCACAATCATTGGAAAAAAACCGAAAGGTTATATTGTATGCTGGTAATTTTTATGGTCAAAGAAAAATTAATTACCTGTTTAAACCTTTGCTTCAGCTTGAAGAAACCGGAGAAATTCGAAAAAGGGGCATTGATAATGCATATATTCGGAAGTATTACTGATGAAGACAGGGAACAATTAAAAAAATTTGGAATGGAAAACTATGTCGTCGAGCATTCTAAAGTAACTTCAGATCAAATAGTAAGATTTATGAGAGGAGCAAATATACTTTATCTTCCGCAGGGTGATGATGTTAAATATTCAATACCATATAAATTTTATGATTATATAAGTGTTCAAAGACCTATCCTTGCAGTTACCTCATCAGGTTCTGCAACGGCTGAAATAATAAATGAATTAGGTTGTGGTGAAGCGGCTGATATTTCAGATTCAAAATCAATTTATAATGCATTAAGAAATATTGTTTGCAGCCAAAAGAGAATATACATTTAACGCGGATAAATATAACATGGCAAAATATTGCTTCAAAGTTTAAAGACATTTTGAAAGACCTTATGAAGAAAAAAATTGCTGTTGTATTTGGAACCAGACCTGAAGCAATAAAGCTTGCACCGGTTATATCTGGAATTAAAAAAACAAAATTTTTTGAATTAAATATTTGTATAACTGCCCAGCACAGGGAAATGCTAGACCAGGTATTAAAAGTTTTTGAAATTATCCTGATGTGGATTTAGGCTTAATGAAAAAAAATCAAAGCTTATCTGAATTAAGTTCACGGGTAATGAATGCAATGGATGAATATTACAGAAATTATAAACCGGATTTGGTTATTGTTCAGGGTGATACCACTACAACTTTTCTTGCTTCATTAGCTGCATTTTATAATAAAATAAAAATTGCTCATGTCGAGGCGGGATTAAGAACGTGGATAAGTTTTCACCTTTCCCTGAAGAAATTAATAGGGTGCTTACTACAAAACTAGCAGATTTGCATTTTGCCCCAACAAAAATTTCAAAAGAAAATTTACTCGCTGATGGAGTAAATGAGAAAAATATTTTTATTACCGGAAATACTGTTATTGATGCATTATTACTGGCAAAAGAAAAACTAAAAAATAATCTCGAAATCAATATTCCCGGTTTACCGGAAAGTTTACAAAAAAATAAAAAGAATATAATTTTAATTACCGGACATAGAAGAGAAAATTTTGGTGAAGGATTTAAAAATATTTGTCTTGCAATTGCAGAATTAGCAGAAGAATTTCAGAATCATAGTTTTATTTATCCTGTTCATCTTAATCCAAATGTCAGAAAACCGGTATTTGAAATTTTATCAGACAAAAAAAATATATATTTAATCGAACCACTGGATTATCTGCCATTTGTAGCATTAATGAATAAATCAAAATTAATCTTAACAGATTCGGGAGGTGTTCAGGAAGAGGCACCAAGCTTAGGCAAACCAATTTTGGTAATGCGGGAGACATCCGAAAGACCGGAAGGTATGAAGCCGGAACAGCAAAATTAGTTGGCGTTAACAGAAAGAATAGTTTTTGAAGAAACAAAAAATTACTTACTGTAAAAAGAAGAGTATGATAAGATGGCAAATGTTGTTAATCCTTACGGTGATGGAACTGCATCAAAAAAATTGCAGAAATATTTTTAACTAAAAAAGAAAGCTGATTTTTTCATTTAACAAATTCGCAATTTATAAATGATTTAAAAGATAAAGTGGAATGTTCTACATTTTTATAGTTTTTATAATACTTTTAAGTTTTTCAATTGGCTTGCAAAAAAAAGAATTAAGAGGCTTTTTTCTGTTTTGGTATATAATTTTCTTACCAACATCAAGTCTATTACCGGAAGATTTAATTAAAATTCCCGGATTTCGTTTTGGAGTTTTATTTGGTTTAAGTTTTTTATTTATCGATCTTTTTACAAATAGAGAAAACTCTCATCTCTCCAAAAATTATTTGGAAAAGTGTTAAACCTGCTGTCTATGCTTTATTTTCTTCAAATGCTTTTTCTTATTTATGAAACTTTTAAAACAAGTATTGCTCCTGTAAATTCACAGAAAGTCTTGAAACAAATTTTCCGATTTTTTTAGTAAGAAATTTAATTTTTTTCGGAATATTTCTCAGGATATGTTTTCTTATTCAGGATGATTATTTCAGGAAAATAATTTTACTGCTTTAACTGCGGGTTATATTTTATTGGGGTAAGTTCCTTTTTCTCTGAAGCCTTTATAGGCATGGGTCTGCATCCTTCAGGTAAATATGTATTTGACGAAATTTTGGGACATTCAGTGTTTTTAGATCCTCAGGATTATACAGAGGAGATCCCACACAGTTTTCAGCATTTGCATCCACAGGATTTGGGTTGGGATTTGCATTATTTCTTGTTAGATAAGACTAAGAAACTACGTATATATTTATTTGTTGTTCTTATAGCATGTTTTGTCGGTAACCTTAATACAGGTTCCCGCGCGGGATTTATTGGTATAATATCTATTATTATTTTTTATTTACTTGTTGAAAAACAAAGTTTCAGCAGAAAATCATTAATTATTTTTACACTTGTTATTTCCGGAACTTGGATGTTAATTAATTTTGGAGATTTTTTTCTTGCAAGATTGGCAATTAACCGGAGAGCAATTAAGTGGTGCCGAAAACGCAATGTCTCGTGAAGCAGTCTGGGGGGCCCATATTCTTTTTTTTATTAACCATCCTGAGATATGGTTATTTGGTACCTGGAAATTGGTTCAAGTTAATCAATTCCAGTTTTACATCTCACAGTACGCTTTTAAATATCTCGTGTATGCAGGTATTACCTTTTTTTATAATTTATTATTCAAATATATTTTTAATATTCGATAAATATTTTAAGAATAAAGAAAATTTTAGCTTTAATTTCATTTATCCTTTACTTGGCTATTTAATGCCTTCATTAATGAATGATAACTTCGATTTGGAATATCTGCCCTTAATTATTGCTCTTGGGTTATTTAATCCAAAAATTTGAAATTATCTTACCTTTTTTCTCAAAAAATGTTCAAAAGAAATGAATACTTTAAAATGAATCATCATTGGAATTAAACTAATTGATATGGAAATCCTCGTCATATCTCCCCATATTTATCCTGTCATAACTGGGGGAATGGAAATCTATAATTATTACTTTATTAAAGAATTAAAAAACTTGGACAAAAAATATCTCTTTTAAGTCATTATCCGGTTAAAAAAGATATACAAAATATAAGCTTTATACAAAAAATTCTTTTATTCAATCCATTCAAATATTTTATTCATTTATCTTTAAAAAAGTTTGATATAATTCATATTCCATATTCCCATAATTCATCAATTGCATACCCAATTAGTTTTTATAAAAAATTCGTTTTAAGAATTATATTTTATATATACACAGTGGTGCTTTGATGAGTGGGAAGATGCATATATTCAAACCTCTTTCTTTAAAAATGCAAAAAAAATTATTTCAGTTTCGGATCCTATTAAAGAGGAATATGAAAAAAGATGTAGGAGAGAAATAACTACTATTCTGCCTTTAATCCCTTATGAAAATCCTTTCTTGGAAAGAAATGAAATTAGAAAATCTTTGGATATTGGCAATGATGAAATCGTTATGATTAATGTAGGCTCGATTAAACAGATAAAAGGAAGTGACTTCCTTGTAAATTCCTTCATAAAACTTGGCAAAGAATTTTTTAAGAAAAATAAATTAAGAATGGTTTTTATCGGTGACGGGGAATTGAGAAATGAATTAGAAGAAGTTGTAAATAATAATAATATGAATAATGAAATAATATTCCTGGGATTAAAAAAAAGAGAAGAGATACCAAATTATTTAAATGCAAGCGATATTTTTGTTTTTGCTTCCCATTTTGAAGGGACTCCCCTGTCATTGCTTGAATCCATGTATAATAATCTTCTGGTAATGGCTTCAGATGTAACAGGAATAAATAATATTATTAAAAATAAAATAAACGGGTTGCTTTATACAAAAGATGATTTTGATTCATTTAGATGTTCGTTGGAATTTGCAATTAAAAATAAATTAGAGTGCAGAAAACTGACAGAATATGCTAGGGTAATAACTCTTAAAGATTTTGATTATAAGAAAAATATTCTTGATCATATAAAATTATATGAAAAAGCATAAAATACATACCTTAAAAAATGCTCTCGCAAAATGATATAAATATTTATTTAGATACCATTGTGATACAAGGTTTTTATTCAAACAAGAATAATCTTGATTTTGAAATGAAAACCTTTTTTAGAGATGTTGACTTACAGAATAAAAAAATTCTTGATATTGGTGGAGGTGAAGGTCTTTATAGTTTTTATGCTGCTTCAATGGGTGCTAAAAAAGTGGTTTGTCTGGAACCCGAAGCCCTGGGTAGTTCATCAAAAATGATTGAGAAGTTCTGGACGATTAATCGAATTTTGAACATGGATAATATATTTCTGGAATCAAAGACATTCCAAGATTATAATGCTGATGAAACATTTGACATAATATTTCTTCACAGTTCCATAAATCATTTGGATGAATCAGCTTGTATTAAATTACCAGAGAATAAGGAAGCTATAAATATTATTAATATTATTTTTAATAAAATGAATAAATTAGCTAAAAAAGGAGCTGACTTAATAATAGGAGATTGTTCAAGATATAATTTTTTTGATTTACTTAAAATCAAGAATCCATTTGTTCCGGCAATTGAATGGTATAAGCATCAAACGCCTGAAACTTGGATAGAGTTATTAATAAAAGCTGGATTTATTAATCCAAAAATCAGATGGCAATCTTTTAACAGCACACGCCGTTGGGGAAGTTTTCTCTTCGGAAATAAATTAGCATCTTATTTCTTAAGCAGTTATTTCTACATAAATATGAAAAATTCTTTAGCCTGTAGTTAAGTATTAACAATATAAATACAAAAAAAAGGAATTCTTAAAAAGGAGATATGATGAGAATAAAGAATAGACTACTATATATGTTAACAAAAAATAATCGTGAAAAAGATTTGGGGAAAATACTAAATAGTATTGATTTAAAGGCATTTCAAATTTTTATTGGAAAATATAAAGACTCATCCCCTGCCCCCGGGTACAGCAAATATTTAGATATTAAGACACATATTGATGATAAAATATTTGAAACGTATAAGTTAAAATTAAATAAATCACGAATTTAGAAGTTTTAGATATCGGAACAGGAACAGGATATTTTCCTTTCGTATGTAATTTTTACGGTCATGATCCAACATCTTTAGATGTTGACGATATCCAAATGTACAATGATATCATTGATTTCTTAAAAGTTAATCGAATCGTTCACAGGATAAAAGCCCTTCAAAAGTTACCTTCATTCGGGAAAAAATTCGATCTGATAAATGCTTATGCTATTTGTTTTAATAATCACGATCAACCGGATTTATGGGGAGTGGATGAATGGACTTTTTTCCTTCAGGACTTAAAGCAAAACCACTTGAAGGAAAATGGCAGAATTGTTTTAGCTTTAAATCCTGAAAAAGATGATAGAAATGATAAAGTTTTTTCTTTCTTTGAAGATAAAGGGGGAAAATTAATGAGACTACAGTAATCTTTAACAACCAACCTGGTTTCAAACTTTCTTAATTCTTAATAAGAATTAAAATTAATGCAAACTCCCCATATAAATATTTTACACATTATTTCTGATTTAAGACGCGGTGGCAGAGAAAGACAACTATCCATTCTGGCAAACTATTCAAACCCAAATTACGAAAACCACATTCTTGCATTTCATAAAACCGAAACGAGTTACCTTGATGAATATAATTTAAATGGGAATATACTCGGAAAGTGAAATTTAATAGAGTTTTTGATGTCTATAACTATATAAAAAAAAATAAAATTGATTTAATTCATACCTGGGGAAATAGTGAAACTCTTTATTCTCTGCGCTTCGAAATTAATGTGTATTCCTTTGCTTAATGGTTCTATAGGACATGGAATTCGTAAAAATTCTTTTTCACATCTATTCAGGTCTTTTGTATTTAAAAATTCTAAATATGTTCTCGCAAACTCAATTGCTGGCATAAAAGCAAATAAAATAAAATTGATAAAATCCAATCATTTTGCTATATATAATGGTGTAAGAAAAATTTTTTAAGTCTTTAATAATGAAAAAAAAATCATTAAATATTGAAAAAAAAATATACAATGATGGAATTGTTATTAGTTAAATAGCTAATCTTGTTCCATTTTAAAGATTATTTTACACCTTAAAGGCTTATCAAAATTAAAATCTGAAGGATTAAAATTTCATTATTTAATTATAGGTAGAGGTCCATTACAGAAGGAAATAGAAATTTATTCTGAAAAGATAGGGTTAACAAAGAATATTTCTATTTACAGTAATAATCCCGATATCCCTTCGCTTTTATCTATTTCCGATATAATGATACATTCATCCCTAGGTGAAGGCTGTTCAAATGCAATTCTCGAAGCGAACGCTGCGGGATTAATCTTTGTTGCTTCCAATACCGGCGGGACACATGAATTTATAAATGAATGGGATTTTTTATTCGAGTATAAAAACAGCCAAGATTTAAATAAAAAGTTAAATGAAGCAATCGAGCTAACGCTCATAATGAGCCTGTCAGGGAAAAGATTCAAAATACAACAAAAAATAAATTTTCTATTGAATCCTTTATAAAAAACTACAGCAACGTTGTTGAAAAAATTATTATGGATAAATCTAAATGAGCTTAAAAAAATTTTATAAAAATTTATATCCTTTATTACCAAAATCCTTTCAGGGAAATCTATCTAAAATTTCTTTTAATTTAGGTAAAACCCCAAGTGCGAAACAAAGTAGGAACAATGGTTTTCCCAATGGTGCAAAAGGTGGTTTCGTTATTTCAGCAGATTTTGAATTGGCGTGAGCCTGGCATTATTCAAAACAAGTAAAACTCCATTAAAACTTGCAATTGATAAAGCTAAACAGGAAAGAAAAACGTGCCGGTATTTTTAAAATGTTCGAAGAGTATAATATTCCAATAACCTGGGCTACCGTAGGACATTTATTTCTTGATAGCTTTAAAAATGGGCATAACGAATGGATGAAAAAAATACCACATTTTGATAACCATTGGCTGTTTGAAAAAGGAGATTGGTATGATTTTGATCCATGTTCAGATTATAAACGAGCACCTGAATGGTATGCACCGGATCTTTTAGAACTTATTATGAAATCAAAAGTAAATCATAAAATAGGGAGTCATTCTTTTTCTCATCTTCATTTTAATGATAATGTTTGTCCTGCTGATGTTGCATTTGATGATTTGAAAGCTTGTGTTAATTCTGCCAAACAATTTGGCGTGCATTTAAAATCAATCGTTTTCCCGGGAGGGACTAATGGAAATTCTAAATCTCTTACAGATAACGGCTTTACAAACTTCAGGCAGAATTCCGAATTCGATCTTTTTTATCCTGAAGTTTCTCATTATGATTTAATTCGTTTACCCAGCAGTTTTTGTATAGGTGATACAGGATTTAATTGGTCTGGTAAATATTATAAACATAGATTTAAAGAGTTCTTGATTGAGCTGTTGAAACCGGAACAGTTTGCCACGCTTGGTTTCATCCGAGTGAAAAGCAATGGATTATTAATGAAGTTTTTCTGGAAGTGCTAAAATACGCTGCAGAATTAAGAGAAAAAGGATTGCTATATATTACTACAATGGATGAGATGGCATCATTGGTTAATAATAAAGTATCGATATAATTATGGCAATAAGAAAATTCTTTGCTGATTATCTTGGTACAAAAATGACCGATAAAATTAAAGGTTATAAAGTTGAAGAATATTATAAATTTTTTATTTCTACTATAAGCTGGTCAAGAGATAAGCTTGAGGCATATCAATTAGAAAGATTAAAGTTTATTCTCGAGCATGCTATTGAACATTCTAATTTTTTTAACAAAAGAATAAATGAGGCCGGTTTTGATATTGATAAATTCAAATACATAGATGAGTTTAAAGATCTACCTCCACTAACCCGTGAAGATTTGCAGAATAATCTAAATCAAATTTGCTCAAAAAATATTAATTTATCCGATTGTTCAAAAGGATCATCCAGCGGTTCAACAGGACATCCCATAATTTGTTCTCATGATGTTTATGGAACATCAGCAAATAAGGCTTCAGAGATTTTTAGCAAATATATAGGCGGGAGTAAACCAGGTGACAGTTGGATCAATATCTGGGGCAACCCTACAACAGTTAATGTTGATTGGAAGAAACCTGAAAGTTTTCTGAAAAAATTTGTTATGAATGAATCGAGATACCCCGCTTATAAATTAAACAATAAAGAACAATTTCAATCACTGTATAATTTATTTAAAAGAAAAAGCCAAACTTTATATATGGATATACAAATGCAATTTTTCTCTTTGCCAAGTTTCTTGAAGACAAGAATGAAAGATTAAAAAATATTAAGGGAGTTTTTACTACTGCTGAAAACCTGCAGGAATTCAAAGAAAAAATAGAAAAATACCTTGGACCTGTTTACGATCAGTTCGGATGCAGTGAAATAAATGGAATAGCGACTCAATCACAATTCGATAATTTTTATCTATCTCGATCCAAAAGTATATGTAGAATTTGGTGATCTTATAGATAAAACAAATGGAATTAGAAAACTTATAATTACTGATCTTCATAACCTGGTTTTACCATTCATCAGGTATGAAAATGGAGATATGGCAGTCCCTTTTGAAGTATATAATTATTATGATTTTAATCTTAAATACTCAAAATTAAAATCTATTGATGGAAGGCTTTCTGATATTATAACTCTCCCGAATGGAGGTAATCTCGTTATCCCAAGTTTTTTCGGCAGCAGAATGTTGAAAAATGTTTCCGGAATAAAACAGTATCAGGTTCAAAAAACGAAGGACAAAATTATTGTCAACCTAATTGTTGATAATGATTTTAAGGATGATTCTAAAAAAATCATATTCGGTACATTAGATGAATATATCCCCAGAGAAATTGGAGATGAAGTAGTATTTAACCAAAATTATTTACTCTAAAAATGGAAGTTTAAAGTTTTAATAGACAATTCTTTGAATTGAACTCATGACTATTCTTCAAATAGCTGGTAGCCTTCCAGTTAAAGATGGACTATCACAACAACCGTTTATTAAATCACAGATAGATTCTCTTGAAAATAGAGGGATTAAAAATGAGCTTTTGAATCTTGAAGGACATAAGTCCTCTTTTAATTACATAAGGGGTATAAAAAAAATCAGAAGAGTTATTAAATCAAAAAATATAGATGTGATCCATGCCCATTATGTTTATTGTGGACTTAGTGCACTATTAGCTTTAACAGGAAAGCCAATAGTCCTTTCCCTTATGGGAAGCGATTTATTAGGGTCTACCAACAAAGATGGAAATGTTACGGCGAGAGGTAAGGTCGATGGTTATCTTTCAAAGTTAGTTTCAAAATATGTTGATAATGTAATTGTTAAAACAAACCAGATGAAATCGAATTTAATTCGAATACTAATGTAGATGTGATTCCAAACGGTGTAAACTTTAATATTTTTCGGCCTATAGATAAATTGCACTGCAGAAAAGAATTGGGATTAAAAGCTAATTTTTTTTATGCTTTATTTTTAGCAAATCCAAAAAATAATGAAAAAAATTTTCCTTTAGCTGAATCCGCAATTAATTATTTTAAGAAAAATAATAACCTTACCGATGTTGAATTGCTTGTTATTACAAATGTTTCACACAATGATATTGTAAAATATATTAATGCCTGCGATGTTTTATTATTCACATCATTTTTAGAGGGTTCACCTAATGCGGTAAAAGAAGCTATGGCTTGTAATCTTCCGATTGTTTCAACTGATGTGGGCGATGTTAAAGAAATCATTAATGGGACAGAAAATTGCTTTATTGTTTCTTATGATGCAGAAATAATATCATTAAAATTGAAAATCATTTATGATAACCGGGTTAGAACAGATGGCAGGGAAAGAATAAATCATTTAAGAGATGATGTTATTTTAGACAAAATAATTACCATTTATAACAGACTTTTTAAAAATTAATTTCGAAAGAATGGTTAATAAAGAATAAGATGTGCGGTATTACTGGAATTTTAAACTCCGAAGAAAAGAACCGGTTAATAAAGAATTACTTAAAAAAATAACATGTTCCATCTTCCCACCGGGGTCCCGATGGTGAAGGATTTTATTTTGATAATGAAATGGTTTGGGTTTTGGCCACAGGAGACTATCTATTATAGATATTGAAGGCGGCATTCAGCCAATGATTTCAGAGGATGAAAATTATATTCTTACATTTAACGGGGAAATTTACAATTACCGCGAATTAAAAAATGAATTACTCAATGCGGGCGTAAAGTTTAAAACAAACAGCGATACCGAAGTTTTATTAAAATTATATCAACTATACGGAGAAGCCTGTTTAAGCAGACTTAACGGCATTTTTGCCTTCGGAATATGGAATAAAAACAAAAAAGATTAATTATCGTTAGAGATCATCTCGGTATTAAACCATTATATTTTTTTAAGGGCAATAATAGTTTTGTATTTTCATCAGAGATTAAAGCAATTCTTATGCATCCGGAATACCAGAAAAAAATTGATAAAGAAGCCATTGATTTATATTTAACCTTCAGGCACTCCCCTTCTCCCAAAACATTATTTAAAGATCTTTGTCTTCTGCCGCAGGGTACATTTATAAAAGTTACAGATTCAAATGTTTCTGATTACAAATATTACTGGGATTCAGTATCAGATATAAATTATTCTTTAAGTGTAAATGATTGGATTGATCTATTAACCCCAGCCACTGAAAAAGCAATTGAAATGCAGATGGTTAGTGATGTACCGATCAGTGTTTCATTAAGCGGAGGAGTTGATTCTAATACAATACTCTCTGTTGTCAGTAAAAATTCCAGGAATAATGTTTTAAGTTTTACTATTGGATTTACTGAAAATGAAAAGTACGATGAAGTTTCTTTGGCAAAAAGAGCTGAAGATTTTTATAAAACAGAAGTCGTATCAAAAATACTTAGCGCTGAAGATTACCAGGATTGGTTCTCAACTTATATCTGGCATCTTGAAGAACCATTGGGTAATGAATCTGCTTTAGCTTATTATCACGTGGCAAAGCTGGCTCATGATAATGGAATAAAAGTTTTATTAAATGGTCAGGGACCTGATGAATTATTTGCCGGATATCCCAGACATATGGGAGAAAGATATCAATACCTCTTCCCTTCTTTTTCTAAATTTTTATTTAAACCTTTTTTACCTTACCTGCATAATGAACAGCTAAGAAGGTCTTTATATTCTTTAACAGAAAAAGATGAAGCATTAAGATTTCTCCTTGTGTATTCAATTTTCCTTCCGCAGGAAAAGAAAAAATTATATAATGAGGATTTTACATCAGGGACGGACTTTTATAATGGATTGGAATATTTAAACCATTCTTTAAAAGGTTTACAAACCAATCTCCACTTGATAAAATGCTGTACATCGATACCCGATTCTCACTTCCCGATAATTTACTTTTAGCTGAAGATAAAATGGCAATGGCAGCCAGTGTGGAAGCACGAGTTCCTTTTCTTGATATTGACTATGTTAAACTTGTTGAATCTATTCCCGCTAAATACAAAATTCATAACAGGGAAATAAAATTCATACATAAAAAGAATATTAAAAAATTTATACCGGATGAAATTATAAACAGGAAGAAAATTGGCTTTGGAAATCCTATGGAAAAGTGGCTTGTAAACCAGCTTGAAAACAGTTTTAATGAAATGGTTGAAGACAGGAATTATCTTATAAATCAGTTATTTAATAAAGAACAGGTTCAAAAATTATTCGCAGATCATAAATCAAAAAGAATGGATTACAAAAGACATCTACTTTACTATTCTCATTGCATAAATGGTATAACAGATTTTTTAATGCTTGAAATATTTAATTCGTCGCGTTCATTCCTCATTTAATTGCGTACTGATTATGGAACTTTTTGGTGAAGTCGATTTTAACAAATGGAACGATTCGAATATTATCATTCCTCATGAAAATAATAATATTGTTTTGCGGAATGATTTTATGAATGCCGGTTTAATTGATAATAAAAATCATCAAAAATATTTTTACGATGATGAAAAAAATATACTTATCTTTTACAGAGGAATAATCCTGAACGGTAACCATAAAAATTTATTGAGTGTTATTGCAGATGATTATTTAAATGATAAAGATTTTGCTGATAAGCTTTATGGTTTTTTTTCAATTGCTATTATTGATTTCAATAATAGAAAAGTTGTTTTAGTTTCTGATAAAATCGGGCAGCTTAAACTATTTTATTCTTTCAATAACAATATACTAGTTTTTTCTACGTCCTTATCCGGATTTGATCCTTAAATAAAAAATCAGAAGAAGGATTAACTCAGTTTTTGTTTAATTCTTTTATTACTGAACATACAATATATAAAAGCATAAAAAGAACGATTGCCGGATCTTTAATTTTTTTTGAAAAAAATAAAGATGCTATTGAACATAAATATTTTAATCTTTTAGAAAACCTTACCAGCATCCAGAACGATAACCTAACCTTAAAAAACATTTGAAACTTTCAAAGGAATAATTACAGAATATTCTGAAGATAAAAATCAGATAGTAACATTAACATCCGGATTTGATTCAAGGTTATTACTTTCTGCTGTTCTTTCAAAAAAATCACACACAGATGCATTTACATTCGGAGTAGAGAATAATTTAGAATTTAATATTGCCAAGAAGATAACCAGCGGCTTAAATGAATCAGGGAATGCAAAAATAAATTATTACCAAATTTTTCTAGACGATGAGTTTGAAAATTTTGTCTCAACATATTTTAACTACATAAGCAGTACTAGAAATATTGAGCTTAATTTTAACAGGTTCCATTATGTTTATTCCTGGAATAAAATAAAACAAAATTTAACTGAAAATAAAAATATTTTAACAGGTCTATGCGGGGATTCCTTTATAAGAAATGGTCTTAGTTTCAGCCATCAGACGAATGAATTGCTGATGGAACTAGTTAGTACAAACGATAAAACTGCTACAATAAATAATTTTGTCGAAAAAAAATCTGCCATAATCAATGAAGCGGGTCTCGATAAAAGGTACTGTTCTGATTATCTCTATTCTCTTTTTAATGACATAAAGGATAATGAGAAATACCATAATCATTTTTATATTAAAATTAATTGTAGCGTTGCGAAATTATTTTGGAGTTGAAGTAAATACTGAAAATAGTTATATCTCTACATATCCTGTTTTTCTGGATGTTCGATATCTGCGAAGTATGGTCAGATCAGGATACAGTATTTTTACAAACAAGTTTCTGGATAATCCTTACAGCTACAAAACGAAGAGCCACAAATTTTATTATATGCTGATTAAACTGTTGTTCAATCAATTAAATGATTATTCAACCAACAGAGGTTTTCCTCTTAAATATTCCTCTTCTTTTGTTTACCTGCCCCTTAGAGCCTTAATGAATTTACAAATGCGAAGGAAAAAATATGTTTATGATTTGACTTACAGCAAATGGCGAAATTTGATTAAGTTAGATAAAAAAAATAATCTTTCATTTGACGACTATATTAAATTCAAAGTACTTTCATAATTAATTAGAACGAAAACTATGTGCGGAATTTGCGGTACAATAAATTTAGGTAACGAAGTTAAAATAAAAGAAATGACTTCATTAATTACCCACAGAGGACCTGATGATAATGGAATACTGGAAATTTCAAATAATGGCAGCAAAATATTATTTGGAAATACCCGTCTCTCAATAATTGACCTGTCTTCATTAGGACATATGCCGATGCAAACTGAAGATTCGCGTTATTCCATTACTTATAATGGCGAGTGTTATAACTTCAACGATATTAGAAAAAAATTAATTGGTGAGGGAATAAATTTTAAAAGTCATACAGATACTGAAGTTATTCTCAAAGCTTATGCAAAATGGGGTACTGATGCAATTAATATGTTTGATGGTATGTACGCAATTGCAATATGGGATAATTTTGAAAAAGGATTAATTTTAATACGCGACAGAGCAGGCATTAAACCTCTCTATTATTATCACGACGGAAAACGATTTGCTTTTGCTTCGGAAATAAAATCTTTGCTTGCATTAGACGAAATAAAAGAGAACCTAATTTCAAATTCATTAATGTTAATGGCTGAATTTCTTGGTCACCAGATCCGCTTTCTGCATTTCAAAATATTCACCGGTTAAAACCGGCTCATTATCTTGTTTATAAGAATAATGAAATAAAAATTACCAGGTACTGGAAACCGAAATTCGAACCAGATTATTATAAGAACTTACCTGATGCGGTTGAAGACTTTGATAAAATTTTTACTGACTCAGTTAAATCAAATTTAATTTCAGATGTTCCAATCGGTGCTTTCGTGGGTGGATTAGATTCAAGCTTAATTGGAATTCTTTCAAATCAATACCACAATGGAGATTTTCCTTTTTACACCAGTTCAATGACCCAGGAAACTCAGAAAAGAGAAAACAGACCTGATGATCTGCCTTTTGTGAAAAGTTTAATCGAAGGAAAAAATATTGATTTATATATTCACAATATCTCAAACGACACAGCTAAATATTTGCCGAAAATGATCTGGCATCTTGATGAGCCGAATGCAGATCCATTACATATTCAGATGTATCTGATGTCCGAACTTGCCAAAAAGAATGGTTCAAAAGTTCTGCTTTGCGGGCAGGGCGCTGATGAACTTTTCCTCGGATATGAACGACACAGAGCAATGCTTTATGCCGAGAAATTAAATTCATGTCCCCTCCCCGGCTTTACGAGTTTTATTAATTTTATTCTGTCTTCAATGCCGGTTGCCTCAGGTGAAAAAGGAAATTCTTTCTTGAGAAAATCAAAAAGATTTTTTAAGTCTGCAGGATATGATTCACTTGAAAGGTTTGTGCACTTATATTTATTCCCCAGGACTGAGGATTTAAAAAGAATATTCCCTCTTTGGGCAGATCGTGTTGATTCTTCCATCGCTTTAATGATTGAACAGCATCGTGAATTTATGGGATGAAATTGAAGCTGATGACATTAAAACAAAAATGTCGTATACCGATACCTTGCTTTATTTACATGGCTATAATTTATTTTATTCCGATAAATCCTCATCTGCAGCCTCCATTGAGGCGAGGTATCCATTCTTAAATAAGGATGTTATGGAGTTCGCTTTTAGAATAAAGAGTGAATGGAAAATAAATAATGGCGAGGTTAAATATATCTCAAAAAAACAGCCGAAAGACATCTTCCTAAAGAAATTATTTACAGAAAAAAAATTGCTTTTCCAGGTGCTTTAAGATCCTGGACCAGAATTGAATGGTATGACCAGATAAGGAATTTACTGATGGAAAATAAATCCAGTTTGTGGGATTTAAAGTATTTACAAACCGTTTTAGAGAAAAACAAATCTGGCAAGTACGATTACGCTCATTTCATCTGGTCATTGGTAATGATTGAGTTGTGGTTTAGAATTTTTATACTCAATGATAAAAACCAAATAAGTAGGAACCTTGGGGAATAAAAAAGTTAGAATAGTTCAGATACTTTATCATTACTATAGGTCTGATGCACGTGTAAAAGCCTATTGTAATTATCTTTTAAAAAATAATTATGATGTGACTATTCTGGATTGTGAATTTTTATCAGTAAAAAAAATTCAGGGGGGAAATTTTTTATCATTGCTCAAACAATACCTTATATTTTTTCTAAAATCTTTTCTTTTACCTTATAAATAACAGAGAAATTAAAATTATCCATGTGAATAATCTGCCTAATTTTCTTGTATTTTCCGGATTATTTAACAAATTATTTTTTGGTGCTGAGATTAATTTTGGATAATCATGACATAATGCCGCTTGTTTTTAGTGAAAAAAGTGACAGCAGATTATTCAGAAAACTAACACTCTTTGAACAAAATCTTTCAATGAAAGTTGCTTCAAAAGTTATCACAGCCGATCATTACCAAAAGGATTATTTAATTGATTGCGGAATTCCGCAAGATAAAATAACGACAATTCTTAATGTGGCTAATTCTGATATATTTAAAAAACTAATCACTTGAGAACTGATAATGAATTCAGGTTGATCTGTTCATGGAACCATTTCAAAAAGATTAGGGATTGATTTAATTCTTAATGCGTTAAAAATTGCGGCTTCAAAAATTGGGGATATAAAATTTCATCTGATTGGTGAGGGTGAATATTTGGGTGAGATTAAAAGTTTAATAAACACTCTTTCCATCGAAGGTAATGTTGTATTAACAGAGAAATTTATTCCGGTTGAAAATCTTCCTGAAATAATTTCAAAAACGGATGCTGGAATAATAGCGAACCGTATTACACCAATTTCAGACTATATGCTTCCTGTTAAACTTTTAGAATATGTATATATGGAAGTTCCTGTTATTTCCCCAAAAAATAAAATTATTAGTCGTTACTTTTCTGACGATATGCTTTGCTTTTATGAACCGGAAAATGTAGATGATATGGCAGAGAAAATTTTATTTCTTTATTCAAATAAGGAAGCTAGAAAAAATTTTTCCACCAATGCGTTGAAGTTTACTGAACAATATAATTACGAAACAGAAATGTTTGAAATATAGATCAGTTTTGAAAAGAACTATTAAATTAGTTATTCAATTATCATTTAAATCTTTTGGAAAACTCTCTTGTCATAGTTGGAAACTCAAGTCAGGGTCTATGGACAATAAGATCGGCTGTCGAATCGGGTTTACCTGCTTTTGTTCTGCACGATGTTCATTTCTGCAGTTCGAGGTTTTCAAGATTTACAGATAACTATATAAAACTTCGAAAAGGAACAATTAAAAACCTGGCTGATTCTCCTGAAAGCCATACATTAACTGAAAGACTTTTGAAATCTTCCGGTAAATTTCCCTTCTCCCCTGTTCGGCATTAATG
>CAWCVZ010000055.1:0-27792 GCA_963798865.1 uncultured Ignavibacteria bacterium
AAATACTTTAACATTTAGATTAACGGAAGAACCTGTACCAGTGGAGCCATATTCATAAGCACCAATATCCCAGTTACCTACAGGTGCCCCATTTCCATCTGCATCAAATGTTCTGTTTGTCCCGGTGGGGCTTGAAACAGGAGTTCCATTATTAATAGCAGGTGATCCAGTGTTAATTCTGAAATTATTACCCCCTAAATTTATGAACAGTGGATTAGCAAAAATGTTATTACCACCGCTTACTCCGTTGGAATTGTTGTTATAAAAAAGGTTATGGTCGGCGGAGAAACTGCCGCCCGCTTCTAATCCAAATTGTCCCGAATATGCAATTATGTTGTTATAAATTTTCCCACCATTTGTTACGTTCGCAATTATACCGTCCCATTCAGAAGAAATAATAGTATTATTATAAACATGAGGATTTGTAGTATATGGACTGGATATCTCAAATCCATTTTCACAATTATAAATTACATTATTATAAGCTTCACTGTTTCTACTCATATACATATTTATTGCTGAAGCAGCAGTAGTATAACTTGACCTCATTGAATGAATATTGTCAAAAGTATTATTCCTAATGATTATTGAATCGCATCGTTCCTCGCTACCATTATCAAAAGTTAAATCCAATTCTACTCCATGTCCGTCCCCGCCATTTGCATCAATAATAGCATTAGAAATTACATTATTTTCTATTATTACATTATCCCACGTGTGAGTTTGGATCGGATTTAACCATCCTTCATTTGCATTACTTTGATAAACAGTTCCATCTGATTTCCAACCCGTTGAATCAATTATATTGCCCGATATAATGCTTTTATTAGCTAATCCACCTCTCCAGCCCAAAGGAGACAAATTAATTACGGCGTGAAATAATCTGTCGGTCGTATTATTGGTAATCTGCCAGTTATAATTTTTAACGTGAGCATTATGATAATCTATATCGGGATATTCACCAATCGCAGAGTACATTGTTCTGAATTGATTGCCGTCAATTATAACGTCTCTGAAAACACCTTCTGCACCCCAACTACCGCCAACTGGTGTTGCATCTCCCGGCTCATTTATATATTGATCAAACCAATATAAGAATCTTATCCCTATTCCTCTTGAAGGATTGCTGGCACCATATTGTGATGGATCTAAATCATTGAAAATAGTTATTTGCAAAGGTTATATGATGTCCATCATTCTTAGAATTATTCATATTAGTTACAAAAAGAACCCCAGTCATTGAACCTGTAAACTCACATCCGTTAAAAGTTATATAAGCTGGATCAAGAGATACAACAGTAGCTTGTCTTTGTTCACTTTGATAATCTGTAGAAGAAAATTTACAATTCTTAAATGTAATATTGTTTGCTCTTTCTCTTAACTGTACACAAGCCAACCAATAATTACCTATAAAGTCCATCCCTTTAAACTTAATACCATCAAATTCAAGATAGCTTACATTAGAATTTACTCTGACGACAAAATCATTAAAAGCTTGGTTCCCATCAATTACAGGTTTATTACCTGATCCATACGATTTAAAACTTATTAGATTGTTTTGATTACCTGATCGGCTGATTGTTAAACGCTCAGCTAGCCAAGTGTCCCCTTTTTAAACAAAATCTGATCTCCCGGGTTAAAATTTGTGTTGGTTATTTTCGATAGCGTTTTCCATGGTGATGATTGCGTGGTTCCATTATTGGAATCATTTCCCTGGGAATTTGAAACGTAATAAGTTGTCTGGGAAAATATTTGAAAAGAAAAAAGCGAAAAAAATAAAACGAATCTTAGCATGTTGTGACTCCATCTCCATTAGTATCTGAATAAATTATCATCTAACTCGATATTACTCCTCTAAATTAATGCCATTAAGAAATAAATCAGTAAAGATGTACTATTAATAAACAATTCACTGAATTTTGAAAAATTTTAACTGCTACTGCTGATAACTAAATGCTAAAATTTAAAAAATATTCTTATGTTTGAGAGAGTAATTTGTGGTTAGTTTTATTGTTTAAGTAAAAATTACTCGTTTCTCCAAGGATGTTGAAATATTAATTTCAATTATTTTTATGATCCAATAATTAAAAATATAGCTCCAAAAATTAATTACCAAGACTTCCCCTTTTTTTTGACCTTAATTTAAAATTAAAAAATATCCGATTAACTAAAAAGATTAGTGGTAAAAAGTTATCTTATCTTATCTTATCTTATTATGAGAAAAAAAATATGCATTAGACAATATGAATTTGTTTATTTGCATTATTTCGAGGCATAGATTTTGTAATCAGTTTAGACGTCTTTAAAAAGCCAATCCAAATAGGAAAAAATTATTAATCCGATAAAAAATAATCATTTGTAAGTGATCATGCGAAGCATTTTAAAAACAAGAAAAAACAATATATAATGTTACATCAGTTTTTTAACTTTATTTTGAGGAATAAATAAAAATGAATAGTATAAGTAAAATAGAAAGTGGTAAGGTTGTTCTGGGTATAATAGGGTTAGGGTATGTAGGATTACCATTAGCTGTTGAATTTGGGAAAAAATTTAAAGTTATTGGATTTGATATAAATGAAAAAAGAATTGAAGAACTTAAAAAAGGAATTGATAAAACTCTTGAAGTAACTAAGGAAGAATTATAGGAGGCAGATAAACTTTGTTTCACTTCAAATCTGAATGATTTGCAGAAGGCTGAAATTTTTATTGTTACTGTTCCAACTCCGGTTGATTCTTTTAAAAGACCAGATCTTACTCCGCTTATAAAAGCAAGCGAAACTGGTTGGAAAAGTATTAAAAAAAGGAAATATTGTTATTTACGAATCTACGGTTTATCCCGGATGCACAGAAGAGGATTGTGTCCCGATTCTTGAAAAATTCAGCGGATTAAAATTTAATAAAGACTTTTTATTGCGGATATTCATCCGGAAAGAATAAACCCGGGAGATAAAGAGCATCGTGTAAATACAATTAAAAAAATTGTAAGCGGCAGCACTCCTGAAATCGCAGAAGGTATTAATAATCTTTATTCAAAATAATAACTGCGGGGACATACATCGCGCTCCATCAATTAAGGTTGCGGAAGCTGCAAAAGTAATTGAGAATGCACAGCGGGATATAAATATTGCATTTGTAAATGAACTTGCAATGTTATTTGATTTAATGGGAATTGATACTACTCGATGTTCTTGAAGCTGCAGGAACTAAATGGAATTTTCTTCCCTTCCGCCCCGGATTAGTTGGAGGACATTGTATTGGTGTAGATCCTTATTATTTAACTCATAAAGCAGTTAATCTTGGGTATAATCCCGAAATTATTTTGGCTGGAAGAAGAATTAATGATGGTATGGGGGCTTTTGTTGCAAATAAACTTATTAAACAGATGATTAAAAAAGGAGTTAAAATAAATGGCGCAAATGTTCTTGTATCTTGGAATTACATTTAAAGAAAACTGTCCCGATATAAGAAATTCAAAAGTAATTGATATAATTAAAGAGCTTAAAGAGTTCGGATGTAATGTAGATGTATATGATCCGTGGGCAGATGCTGAAGAAGTAACAAAAGAATATGGAATTGAACTAATAAGTAAGAAAGAATTATCTGCTAAAAAATATTCCGGGGCAGCCCTTGCAGTTTCGCATACTCAATTTAAAGACTTTAATTTTTCAGATATGAAAAAAAACGGCACAGTGTTTTATGATGTAAAGGGACTGATTGACAGAAAAATTTGCGATGCCAGATTATAAACCTTGTTCTATTTTTTAAACCCCAAAACAAATTCAAATAAATTTCATGAAAAATAAAATATTAATTACAGGTGCTGCTGGGTTCATAGGGTTTCATCTTTCAAAAAGATTCTGCTATGAGGGATGGGATGTAACGGGCTTAGATAACCTTAATAACTACTATGATATAAATCTTAAAAAAGCCCGGTTAGATCTTTTAAAGAAAGAAAATAACTTTATATTTCATTTATTGGACCTGCTAGACAGGGAAAAAATTAACGAAATCTTCAAGATGGAGAAGTTTGATTATGTTGTAAATCTTGCAGCTCAGGCAGGAGTACGTTATTCACTTACTAAATCCTTATGCTTATATAGACTGCAATATTTCCGGTTTCATGAATATCCTTGAAGCTTGCAGGAATAATCCGGTTAAACATCTCGTTTATGCATCTTCAAGTTCGGTTTATGGTGCAAACACCAAAATTCCTTTCTCAGTACATCACAATGTTGATCACCCGCTTTCATTATATGCTGCTACAAAAAAAGCTAATGAGCTGATGGCTCATACTTATTCTAACCTTTATAAAATTCCCACAACCGGCTTACGCTTTTTTACGGTTTACGGTCCCTGGGGAAGACCCGATATGGCTGCATTTATATTTACAAAAGCAATTGTAGAAGGTAAACCAATTGAAGTTTATAATAACGGAAATATGAAAAGGGATTTTACTTACATTGACGACATTATAGAGGGCATTTATCAGAATTACACAAAAAATTCCTGAGCCTAATGCAAATTGGAATGGCGATAGTCCTGATACAGCAACAAGCTTTGCTCCATATAAAATTTTTAATATCGGGAATAATCAGCCTGTTCAGTTAATGAAATTTATTGAAATACTTGAAGAACATCTTGGCAAAAAAGCGAAAAGAATTTTATGCCGATGCAGCCCGGGGATGTGCCGTGCAACTTATGCCAACGTAGATGACTTGATGAAAGATGTAGGTTTTAAACCAAAGACGGATATTAGATATGGTTTAAAAGAATTTGTAAACTGGTACAAGAGTTTTTACAAGTAGTTCCTCAAAATTTCTGCTTAACAGTATACCTTAAACTTTATGAATTTATTAACCACAATTAAAAATAATAAATGGCAGTTTATTATACTTGCAATTGTCATTATTGCGGCATTTTTAATCCGAATAAAAGGTTTAGGTAAATGGCCATTGGCGATTGATGAATATTATGTGGTAAAGTCTTCTGAAAATATCCTTAAGAATGGCTTCCCGGAATGGACATTCGGTAATTACTATTTAAGAGGTCTTGCTTATCAATATCTGATTTCCGGTTTATTGCTTTTAGGTTTGAAAGCAGAGTTTGCCGCAAGAATAATTACCGTTTTTGTAAACCTGCTTGCTATCCCTCCTATTTACATTTTAACAAAGAAAATATCGAATAAGTTAATCGCTTCTGTTTTGGTAATAATTTTTTGTTTTTCATTATGGGAAATTGAATTTGCAAGGTTTGCAAGAATGTATGTTCCCTTTCAAACAATTTTTGTCTGGTATATACTTTTCCTGTACAAATATTTAATTGAAGGTAACAGGAAATCACTAATATGGTTATTTGCTCTAAGTTTCTTTAGTATTTTTGTTTATGAGGGAAGTGTTTTTCTTGCACTATTGAATTTTTTAATTTTGTTCTGGGACCAGGATAAGAAAGCATTCATTTCTTTTAAATTCTTATCGAAGGTATCAGGTCTCTTTTACCTATTGATTGACATATTTATTTTTATTTCAGCTTACTTTTATGAATCTTTTGGAAACAGAAACACTAGACCAGCAGAACTCTTTCCAAAAGAATATTTATCAGCGCAAAGTCATCAATCTACTCACCAGATTTTACGCCTACCCGATATACTTCTTTCAACAATTGCAAATAATGGTTCCTGGCTTGTTCCATTAACAATTATTTTATTGTTAAATATTATCGGGTTAATCTTCTTATTAAAGGCTAAGTCATTCGAACCTGTAAAAAAAATAATTGCTCTTCTTTTTATTCTGCTTTCTGTTCTGAATCAATTTGGGTTGCTGGTTTTACTCCTTCTGGTTTTTATTGCTGCAAATCAATTTAATATTGCTGATCTGAAACGAAGAGAGTTAAGATTACTGGTCATTTCTGTTCTTATAAATTTTTTCTTTTGGTTCGCTTACAGTTTTTACACAACAGGGTGGTACAAATTTTTTCCTGATTTTGAAGCAGGATCAAATTTAGCAATAGTTAAAAAGATTTTTCTTCTTTTATTTAATTACCCCGATAATTATATAATGATATATATTTATATAACAGCTATTCCTATTGTAACTCTATTATTTTTCTTCAGTCTTGCAGTTTTAACCTTATATATAATCAGGAAAAGTTACTATAATAGTCTTAACATCAGGTTTGTTTATCTGATCCTGCTGCTTATGACAACAGCAGCAACACTGATCAACACTACTTTAGGAGTTACAAGATATACATTTTTTCTATACCCTGTTGTTTTAATTTCAATCGTACTTGCCTTTAAAATTATATCAGACATCATTTTTAATAAACCTGTTCTTCAAAAAACCGGTTTTGCTGCAATTGCTCTTATAGCTTTTTTTCTCTCAGATGATTTCGGGATAAACCACATGATTCAAATTGACAGTAAAGAATATAATTTCAGAACTGTTTTAAGATCAGATTTGGTCCGCCATTATTTCCAGAGGGCAGATGTGCGGACTCCTGCAGAAATCATTAATAAAAAAGCATCGGCAAATGATATTATAATTATTAATGAATTGAATATGGCATATTATCTTAACAGGTTGGATTACGCCTATATTAAATATTAATAATCCCAATTTTATTTATTCCTCCGTTAATAAGGGGAAAAATGAAAGATGGACTGATGCCCAACTTATCTATACTAATAAAAATTTATTGGACATTATTAAAAATGCTAAAGGATATGTATGGTTTATTGCTGTGCTGAGAGTTGAAATTATGCTTGATGAAATAGATTTCAAAAATAATTTTGACAAGTATCTTTATTATACAAGTTTTGATAGAACCATTTTTTTATATAAGATCCCGGGGGGAACGACTATAAATTCAATTAACCAGAAAAAAGATGATTAAAGGAATAAAAGAACAGTCTGCTAAATATTCTAAAATATTAGGCAAAGCTTCTCACTTAAAGGATATAGCGAATGATTATTTTAATCGTGATGGAAATGTCTTAAGTAATGATGACCATTTGAAAGCCGCAATTGAATGGATATGCAGGGCACAGGATGAAACTGGAAGCGGTGGAGTTTCAGCAGGTTATTCGCTTGAAAAGGGATGGCTGCATCCCTACCCGGAAACAACCGGTTACATCATGCCGACTTTTATTAAATATTCTAGGCTGACTAATGATAAAGAATATCTTAACCGTGCGATTAAAATGGCTGATTGGGAAGTAGAAATTCAAATGTCTGACGGCTCAGTCCGTGGCGGGGCAGGAATTAATTCTTATCCAATTGTTTTTGATACAGGTCAGGTCATCTCCGGTTTAATATCTATTTACAAAGAAACTGAACAGGAAAGATTTCTCCGGGCAGCAAAAAAAGCGGGTGATTGGTTAATATCAGTCCAGGACGAAGATGGGAAATGGAGTAAGCAAACTTATAACGAAACTGCACATGCTTATCATTCGCGCGTATCCTGGCCAATGTTAAAACTATTTGAAGTTACCGGTGATGAAAAATATAAAATTGCTGCAGAAAAAAATGTTGACTGGGTTCTTTCCAACTACAAAGGCAATGGCTGGTTTGATGGAATGGGATTTAAATGGGAGGAGAAAAACCCTTTTACTCATACTATTGTTTATACTCTTCGCGGTTTGTTTGAATCTTCTTTTTATCTGAAAGAAGAAAAGAAAAATAAAATTTTGGATATTGTTATAACTGCAGCAGAAAATTTATTAAATGCATATGAATTGGAAATATCTAAAAAAAATAATCGGCAGGAAATTTTATCGGGCACATTTAATAAAGATTGGAAACGAACGTCAAATTATTCCTGCCTTACGGGAAATGCTCAATTGTCAATTTTATGGCTAAAACTTTACAACCTTAAAGGTGATAAAAGGCTCCTTAATTCTGCCAAGAAATTAATGAACCAGGTAAAATCGAAACAGGATTTGACAAATAACAATATGGGTATAAAAGGAGCTATAGCAGGCTCATTTCCCATATGGGGGAAATATATGTCGTACAGTTACCCAAACTGGGCGGCAAAATTTTTTGCCGATGCATTAATGCTGTTGAATTCATCAATTAAATAAATTTCATTAAGGATTTTTCTCTCGAATGGCATCACTTACTAAAAGAACTGTTACTCTTGTTGTTTCAGAAACACTTAAATATTCTGTTCAGTTTCTCAGTCCTATTCTGTTGGTCAGAATACTTGATAAAGAAGTTTACGGACAGTATAAAGAGTTCATTGTTTATTCTTCTCTTCTCTTAACATTTATAAGTTTTTCTGTACAGGGAAACCTCATATACTTTATCTCCAAAAATCCGGAAAGGAAAAAGATTACGTAAGTAATACCGCCTTTATGCTTTTATTTGTTCATACTTTAGGTATAATAATCGTATATATTTTCAGAGTTAACTTCCAGAGCCTTACTACATATAACTTTATTTTTTTACTTATCATTTATATCTTTATCTGCCAGTACCTTGACCTAATTGAAACCTACTGGCTTGGGAAAAAAAGGACCGACCTTGTTCTTTACTGGTCCACTTCAAATGTTGTAATCAGAACCGGTTCTATAATACTTGTTGCTTATTTAACCAAAGATGTAATAAGTATTATATACGTTTTTATTTTGCATGAATTTGCTAAATCTTCATTTACATTTTTATACCTGAAAAAGAAAAAGCTGCTTCAATTCAGATTTAATAAAGTTTTAGCAAAAGAACAGTTGGTTTATATAATTCCGCTTGGTCTTTCAATAGTTATTTTCAATTTTGATAATGACATAAGTAAGGTAATAATATCAGCTAATCTTGGTGCAAGTGCACTAGCCATTTATGCTATTGGAAGCCAGAACATTCCCCTGATCAATATTATTGTATCAAGTGTTACAAATGCGATATTCCCAGAAATGGCAGAAAAGGCATCAACAAATCCTCTTGAATCATTGTCTCTCTGGAACAAGTCGAACCTTCTTTATTTATTTTTAATGCTACCGATATTTTTTATTTTCTTTTACTATGCAGAAGAGTTTATTACCACTTTATTTACAGCACAATATATTGATGCTGTAGTGTTGTTCAGAATTTATTTATTGGTAATGATCAGGAAATGTTTTGAGATGAGCACCCCGCTAAGAGCAATGAATAAAAACAAATATTTTATAATAGGAAATCTTATTTCGCTGGTTGTTAATATTGTAATGCTATTTATACTCTTTAAATTACTAGGCTTTATAGGACCTGCAATTGCCTATGTATTGACTGAATTCTCATCACTAATTTATTTAAGTATAAAGATCGTCTCAACTTATAATATTAAATTTAGTGAGATGCTTTTATGGAAAAAAACCGGTATTATTTTTTTGGTCGGTACCGGCTGTTTGCCGATACTTTTTGCAGGAAATCTCTTAACAATAAATCCTATTGCCGTTGCCATTATTTTCAGTATTGTTTATTCGGGAATATATCTGCTTATTATAAGAAAATTAAAAATTAAGGAAGTTGATATTTTTATGAATAAAATACTAAAAGGAGTAAAACTGTCCTGGTAAATAAAGAAAAAAATTTACTTATAATTTCATATTATTTTGCGCCAAGCAGCATTGTGGGAGCAAAAAGACTCAGTTATTTATCTCACTATTTATCCGAAGCAGGTTACAATATTTTTGTTGTATCGGCGAATGAAAAGTATAATCCTCCGGACGATAACTCGATCCCCTTTGGCGGAAGAATATTAAAAACACTAATGTTTCCGCCTTATTATGCAAATGCTGATAAGATATTTAAAAAAATAATCAGGAGGATTTGGGAAACCTTTACATTTGCTGACGAATATGCTGGCTGGATACTACCAGCTACTCTTAATGGAATAAAATTTTTAAGAAAAAATGAGATTAATAAAATTCTGGTTACCGGTCCGCCGTTTTCCCAGTTTATCGTAGGATATATTCTTTCAAAAATATTCAGAAAAAAACTTATTATCGACTACCAGGACCCATGGTATTTTTATCTTCCTTTTCACGGGCTTACTGAGAAATCGTTAAGATACAGGTTTAATTTTTGGCTTGAGAAAAAAATTCTTCCACGAGCTGATAGAATAATTTTTAATACTAACTTCGTAAAAAAAGAATACTGCAAAGTCTTTTCTTTCATTAAAGATATTGAAGAAAAATCATTTGTAATTGAAAATGCATTTATTCCTGTAAATGGACTGGAGCCAAACTCATTGGAAAAAAACAGGAAAGTTTTATTGTATGCAGGAAATTTCTATGGACAAAGGAAGATTAATTATTTATTTGAACCTTTAAAAAAATTAGAGAATGATGGAATAATTAAACCAGGATCACTAGCTGTTCATATATTTGGAAAAATTGCAGATGATGATAGAGAACTTATGAATAAATATAGTTTACAGGATTGTGTTTTTGAACATAGTAAGGTTTCCTTTGATGAAGTTTTAAAGTACATGAAGGGAGCTGACATTTTATACCTGCCTCAGGGTGATGATGTTAAATACTCTGTTCCATATAAATTTTTTGATTATCTCAGCGTTAAACAACCTATCCTTGCAATTACTTCACCAAACTCTGCTACGGCAGAAATTGTAAACGAAATCGGATGCGGTGAAGTTGCCGATATTTCAAATTCAAATTCTGTTTTTAATGCTTTGAGTAATATTTTGAATGCCAAAAAGCAGTATTCATTTAATGCGAATAAATATTCATGGCAGAGTATTACACAAAGATTCATAGAAATTCTGGAAAGTATATGAAGAAGAAGATTACGGTAGTATTCGGAACAAGACCAGAAGCTATAAAGCTTGCACCGGTTATTCTTGAATTAAAAAATTACCATGATTTTGAGGTTAATGTTTGTATTACCGCCCAGCACAGGCAAATGCTCGATCAGGTTCTGAAAGTTTTTGAAATTCAGCCTGATGTTGATTTGGGCCTGATGAAAGAAAATCAGAGCTTGGCTGAATTGAGTTCAAGAGTTATGATGGCAATGGATACATATTATAAAACCTATACCCCCGATCTGGCTATTGTACAGGGAGATACTACAACAACTTTTCTTGCTTCATTAACAGCTTTTTATAACAAAATAAAAATTGCTCATGTTGAGGCAGGTTTAAGGACATGGAATAAATTTTCACCATTCCCTGAAGAGATTAACAGAACACTAACTTCAATTCTTACAGATTTACATTTCGCTCCAACACGGATCGCAAAAGAAAATTTATTAAATGAAGGGATTAAAAAGGAAGGAATTTTTGTAACAGGCAATACTGTAATAGATGCTTTGTTACTTGCAAAAGAAAAACTCACAGATTGTGAAATTAATATCCCGGGTTTGCCCGATGGGTTTTTAATTAAAAATAAAATAATATTAATTACAGGTCATAGAAGAGAAAACTTTGGTGAAGGATTTAAAAATATTTGTCATGCTATCTCCGATCTGGCGGAAGAATTTCCTGATTTTAATTTTGTTTATCCTGTACATCTCAATCCGAACGTAAGAAAACCTGTTTTTGAAATATTATCTGGGATGAAAAATATCTATTTAATTGAACCACTTGACTATCTTCCATTTATTGCGTTAATGAATAGCTCAGTATTAATCTTAACAGATTCAGGCGGTGTACAAGAGGAAGCACCAAGCTTAGGTAAACCAATTTTAGTTATACGTGAGACATCCGAAAGACCAGAAGGTATTATAGCCGGAACGGCAAAATTAGTTGGCGTAAGTAGAAAAGGAATTTTTGAAGAGACAAAAAAGCTGCTGCTTATAAAAGAAGAATATAATAAAATGGCAAACGTTGTTAATCCTTATGGTGATGGAACGGCTTCAAAAAAAATTGCTGAAATTATCTCTGACCAGATGAAGCGATTAAATAAATCTATTTCTTATTAAAAGTTAATGTTTTATTTAGGTGTTATTTCAATAATCTTTATAAGTATTTTTTACTGGCTTCAGAAAAAGGAATTAAGAGGATTTTTTCTTTTCTGGTATATTATATTTTTACCAACGGCAAGGCTGCTTCCTGAAAATTTTGTTAAAATTCCTGGGTTCCGTTTCGAAGTTCTTTTTGGCTTGTGCTTTCTTTTCCTGGATATTTTTACAAATCGTGAAAACTCCCTTCCACCAAAACTAATCTGGAAAAATTTAAAGCCCGCAATATGGTTATATCTGTTTCAAATGATATTTGTATTATATGATAATTTGAAAAATACATTAAATCCCGTATATGAAAGTCAGGAAACAAACTTTCCCATTTTCTTAATAAGAAACATAATTTTTTTCCTGATATTTCTGAGAATATGTTTTTTACTTCAGGATGAATATTTCAGAAAAACTGTTATTAATGCTTTAACTGTAGGTTTAATATTACTTGGAATTAGTTCTTACTTTACCAGTCTCTTTATGAGCCTGGGTCTTGACATTGCCGGCAGATATGAATCCTGGGAAGGTTTAGCAGGAAAAGTGTTTAGATCTGCAGGTTTGTACAGAGGGGATCCGACCCAATTCTCTGGCTTTTTGTCAACGGGATTTGGTTTTGCATTTGCGCTCTTCTTAATAACAAAGAATAAAATGCTTCGTTTATATTTAGGTATTGTTATGATTGCCTGCTTTTTAGGTAATCTTAATACTGGTACAAGAGCCGGGTTTATAGGTATTATATCAGTAATTATTTTTTACTTGCTGGTTGAAAAACAAAGCTTTAGTAAAAAATCACTTATCCTTTTTCTATTTTTTGTTGGTGGTACTTATCTCCTTTTTAATTTCGGCGATTTCTTCCTTGCAAGAGTTGCTAATACCGAAGAACAATTAGAGGGTACTGAAAATGCTATGTCTCGAATGGCTGTTTGGGGGGCCCATATTCTTTTTTTTGCAAACAACCCGGGTATCTGGTTATACGGCACCTGGAAACCGGTATACGTCGGACCTTTCATTTTAGCTTCGCACAGTACAGTTCTAAGATATCTTGTATATGCGGGTGTCCCCTTTTTTTTATTATTCAATAAAAACATTATTACGATTTTTTCCACTTACTTTAAAAACAGAGAAGGCTTCACCTTTAATTTTCTTTACCCGCTTCTTGGCTACCTTATTCCTTCTTTAATGAATGACAACTACGATATGGCCTATCTTCCATTGTTTATTGCACTTGGTATGTTTAATCCGACAAGAATAAAATTATCTGGAATTTTCTTTTATGATTTCATTAAGAGAAAAAGAGAATCCAAAATATTCGATAAAGTACTTGAAAGAAAAGCATTAAAATGATATATATGCTTCATAGCGTCGGGAATACCCATACCGATTGGATTTATGAATATCTTTCTGTAAAAATTAAACACCTGAAAAATCTTTTCGTTTACCTGCAGAAAGAAAAAATTGAAACATATTTCATTAAAGATCTTTATGAAAATAATTTTGTTGTCCCTCAAAATGGTATATGTCTAACTTTTGATGATGGTTATGTTGATAATTGGGTTTATCTATTCCCTCTCCTCAAAAAATATAATATTAAAGCAACAATCTTTGTTAATCCTGAGTTTGTTGATCCAAGAAGTATTCAGAGGAAACAATATAGCGCAGAATTATCTATAGATGAACAGGATAAAGCACTGGGCTTTTTATCTTGGAATGAGATGATCGAAATGGAAAAATCAGGACTGGTTGATATTCAATCACATTCGATGAGTCACACCTGGTATTTTAGCAGTCCTGATATAATTGATTTTTTTTCTCCTACAGTATTACAAAAAAAACAAGGGAAGGAGAGACAATATCCCTGGATTTCCTGGAATGAAAAGCCTGAACAAAAAGCTTATACACTTAATAGCTTTGCCTTTAGATCCACGAGATATGGGCTCCCGATTTTGGAGAATGGAAGATCTCTCGGTGTAAAAAGATATTTTCCGGATAAAGAAATTGAAGAAGCTATGGTAGATTTTGCCAAGAACAATATAGAAATATTCAATAATGGCTGGTACAATATACTTAGAAATAAATATGAAGAGTTGGTTTCCGGCAAATCACAAACAGGCAGATTTGAAACTGAAAAAGAACAGGCTGAACGGTACTGGTATGAACTTAATGAATCAAAAAAAAAACTTGAAAAAAGATTAAACAAGGAAATAACAATTCTATGCTGGCCGGGAGGAGCTTATAATGACTTAAGTGTAAGAATATCCGAAGATGCCAATTATCTTGCCTCAACAATTTACTCTCTGGATAAAAATGTTTATGATAATATAAATAAGAAGTATAAACGTATCTACCGGGAATCCATGTCGGGAAATATAAATCTCAGAAAGAAAGGTATGGCGACCTCCAACATAGATAATTTTCTTATCTACAAATTTCTAAAGAAGAATATTTTTTCAGAATGTCAGACTTAAAAGTGAAATATTATTCAGGTTACTTTTAAATTAATTTTGATATAGCCATTTAATAATTCCACAAATTTTTTCCCATTTTTTTCACAGGGAACACATTCCAGTTTCTTAAGGACTTAAGAATTGAATTCAACTTATTGGTATGAATTACAGCCATGATTAAATCTTTTTTCGCCAGGAATATATTTCAGCCATTGCATATTAAGTTTTATCGCAAAGATAAATCTTTAGAATATTTTAAAGACTACAGGAAAAACCAATGGAATTCCCTTGAAGTTAATGAACAAAATCAGAAAGAAATGCTTTATTCTCTATTGAAATATTCGATAGAGAAAATTCCTTATTACAAAAAGTTAGCAGAAGAAAAAAATATTGTTATTTCAAAGGAGAAAATTCTGAATGATTTAAAGAAATTTCCCATAATGACAAAAGCTGTTCTTAAAAATGAATTCGATGATCTTAATAACCTTGATAATAAAACTAGCTGGTTCTATGATTATTCGGGAGGTTCAACCGGAGAGCCAACCAAAGTAATTTTAGATAAAAAATATAATGAGCATTCTTCAGCTGTAAATATGTTGCACTTTGAATGGGCTGGCTGCAATTACGGTGATCCTGTTGTTCAACTTTGGGGATCGAGACGAGACATATTACAAGAAAAAGAAAAGCTCTCTCAAAAAGTTAGTGAATGGATAAGATCTGTTTATATATTAAACTCTTTTTCAATGAATAATGAATTGATGAAAGATTATATAGGATTTATTAATAAGAAAAAACCAAAAATGATTCTTGCTTATGTTAATTCAATAGATGAGTTATCGAAATTCATTTTGAAAAATAATATTAAGGTTCATTCACCTTTTTCAATTATGACATCAGCCGGTATCTTATACCCTGAATTCAGGAGAAATATTGAAAGAGCATTCAGATGCTCGGTATTCAACCGGTATGGCTCAAGAGAGGCTGGAAGTATGGCAAGTCAGTGCGAAAGGCATGAAGGTCTTCATGTAAGTATTTTCACTCATTATCTTGAAATCCTTAATGACAAACTTGAAGATTGCAAAGAAGGGGAAATGGGAAATATCTATGTAACTTCTCTTGTTAATTACAGTATGCCTCTTATAAGATATAAAATTGGCGATATGGCTTTATATACGGAAAAAAAATGCAGCTGCGGAAGAGGTCTTCCGATTATAAAAAGTATTATTGGCAGAGATATGGATGTTTTCAAAACACGGGATGGAAAAATTATTGATGGAAATTTTTATGTTCACTTTGTTGGTGTAGCTCATAATAATGGTAGCATTGAAAAATTCCAGGTTATACAAAAGGACTATGACTTAATTCAAATTAAAGCCGTTATTAATGATGCGGATTTATTTGAAACGGCTAAAAAGGATATAGAAGATTCGTTTAAAAAAATCATGGGTAATGATTGCGAAATAATCTGGGAAGAAGTTGAAGATATTCCCCCTCTAAATTCGGGTAAATACAGATATACTATAAGGGAATTCGATTGAAAGTTGTAAATGTTTGTAATCTTTAACTCTGAAATTAATTTTATTAAATTTACTGATTAAATCATTCTTTGCAAGAAATATTTTCCAACCTTTACATATCAGATTTTATCGAGAAGATAAATCTTTGAAATATTTTAAAGATTACAGGAGAAGACAATGGGATTCACTTGAGAAAAACTTGGAGTTACAGAGCGAGAATCTTTATTTACTACTTAAGTATGCTGTGGAAAAAATCCCTTATTACCAGAAACTTGCCTTTGAACAAAATATAACTTTATCAAGAAAGAATATCCTCAAGGATTTGAAAAAATTTCCAGTAATCACAAAACCAATTATTAAAAGGGAATTTTCTCATTTACATAATTTGTCTGAAAATAACAAATGGTTTTATAATTATTCAGGAGGTTCAACAGGAGAACCGGCAAAATTTATCCAGGATAAAAAGTATAATGAACATTCCAGGGCAGTAAATTATCTGCACTATGAATGGGCAGGTTATTATTATGGCGATACTATGATCGAACTTTGGGGCTCGCAGAAGGACATATTAAAATCAAAGGAAAAAATCCACCATAGATTTGCTGAATGGATCAGATCTACTTATCTGTTGAATTCATTCGAGATGGACAAGGGTACTATGGATAACTATATCGGGTTCATCAACAGAAAAAAACCGAAAATTATCCTTGCTTATGCCCAATCAGCAAATGAAATATCCAAATATATTATTGAGAATAAGATTAAAGTTCATTCACCACACTCTGTAATAACTTCAGCAGGAATTCTTTATCCTGAGTTCAGAAAAAATATCGAAACGGCATTTAAATCTCAGGTATTCAACAGATACGGTTCAAGGGAGATTGGCAGTGCAGCTTGTGAATGTGAAAAGCATAAAGGACTTCATTTAAGCACTTTTACTCATTTTTTTGAAATACTAGACGATAATCTAAATCCCTGTAAAGAAAATGAAATGGGGCATTTATACATAACATCGTTGGTAAATTACAGCATGCCTCTCATCCGTTTTAAAATTGGTGATTTGGCAATTGTTACAAATGAAAAATGCAGTTGTGGACGAGGTTTACCTATAATCAAATCTGTTATTGGAAGAGATTCAGATGCTTTTAAAACTGCTGATGGAAAAATTATTGACGGGATTTTTTTCCTTCACTTTATTAGTGTGGTTCACAATAATGGAGCAATTGGCAAATTCCAACTTGTACAGAAAGACTATAACCTGATTCACATTAAGGTTGTTATTAATAATCTGGAATTATTTAATATGATTAAAGAAGATATCGAGGGATCATTTAAAAAAGTTATGGGTGAAGATTGTAAAATCGTCTGGGATGAAGTTGAGGATATAAAGCCGCTTAGTTCAGGTAAATACAGGTTTACAATAAGAGAATTTAACTAAAAAATATTAAGTTAAAATAACTTTATAATACTATAGTAATATAATTTTTAATAATGAAAAAAATAGCTTTTGGTTTTCTTTACCAATTGTACAGGATTAAATTTTACATTTTCGAATTAAAGCTTATTAATAAAAAATTAAATTATCTTAAAAAGAAAAATAAGCTGGCAAAGTTCCCTTTTAAAAAACAAAAACCATTAGTTAGTAATTATCCACTTTTTTCTAAAATAGATAGGAAATGGCTGGACTTTTTTTACTCATCGAATGGAATTGCAGATGCAGAATATATCCCATTGAGATATTATTATAACTTTATTGAACCATGTTTGAATGATCAGCCGCTTCTAGCAACCCTGCAGGATAAAAATTTCTACGAGCTGTTTTTCAAAGAAATCAAAACACCCAAAACTGTTTTTCGGAGAATTAACGGATTTTTTTTCAACAATAATTACGGGCAAATCCTTCTTAATAACAAAACACTTGATGATATTCGGAGCAATTATAATCGCATATTAGTAAAACCATCCATAGATTCCGGAAGCGGAAAATTTATATTATTATTTGAACTCAACGAACCTGAGGGTAAACTTAAATGCGGAAATAATGAATTGAATATGGAATTTTTACAAAACTATGGAAAAGATTTTATCATCCAGGAGTTTGTAAAACAACATCAATTCTTTAAAAGATTTAATACAACTTCCAATAATACTTTAAGGGTTTTTACTTACAGATCGGTAGTGGATAATGTTGTAAATATTCTTCATATATTACTTCGTATAGGTAAATCGGGTTCTTATCTTGATCATGATAATTTGGGAGGAGTAGGAATATCAATTAAAGACGATGGTTTTTTTGATGAGTTTGCCTATAATGATAACGGGGAGCGGTTTCCCTCGATAAATAATATTAACTTTAAAGAGGTTGGTAAAGTACCATTCATAAATGAGTTAAAAAAAATTGCTGTTAAGATTGCTCAGAACGTTTACTATGCAAGACTATTAGCAATGGATTTTACAGTTGATGATGAAGGTAATATATTGTTGATTGAAATTAATTGCTGGGGTAATGGAATAACTCAATACCAGATGAATAATGGTTCCCTTTTAAAAAATTTACTTCAGAGATATTGGATTATTGCTACAGTATTTCTCATAATAAAATCTTGTTAACACCTCAGATCGGAATTAAAAAAAATAAGTAGACGAACCATTTTATGAGAATATTACTTTTAGCGCCATTCATTTATCCATTCGCAACCGGAGGAATGGAAATATACAGTTTCTATTTTGTTAAAGAATTATTAAAGCTTGGCGTTCAATCCAGCTTACTTAGTTATCAAATAAGCAATATGCCAAAGGAGCTAAAACAATATAAATTATATACAAAAAATGCTTTTCTGCAGTCTATCCAGATTTTTATCCATCTTCTTTTTTATAGATACGATATCGTTCATGTTCCATATGCCAGTAATTCTTTTCTTGCTTATCCATTGGGACTTTATAAAAAATTTTTCAATTCTAATGATTATATAATTTACATTCATGGCGGTGGGATGGATCCATGGAAAAAACCACGTATACAAAAATTATTTTTTGACAAAGCAAAGAAAATCCTTAGTGTTTCGGAGCCGATAAAAAATGAATATGAAACAAGGGTAAAAAAGGAAGTAACAACTATTTTACCACTTATTCCTTATGAATCTCCTGAAAGATCTCCCAATGATGTTAGAACAGAGCTTGGGATAGAAAAAGATGAAAAATTACTGATTTATGTCGGATCTATTAAACCAATGAAAGGAAGTGACTTTTTAATTGACTCATTGATACAACTAGGAATAGATTTTTTTTTACGACATAAAATAAAAATGTTTTTTATTGGCGACGGGGAATCTCGAAATGAATTAGAACAAAAAGTTCTTAATAATAAAATGGATGAGTTTATTTATTTTCTCGGGAAGAAACTAAAAGAAGATGTTCCCGACTATTTATCTGCCGCAGACTTTTTTATCAACGCCTCTCATTTCGAGGGAACTCCATTGTCAATTCTGGAAGCTATGTATAATAATCTTGTAATAATTTCTACAAATGTGCGTGGTATAAATAATTTCATAGAAAATAAAATTAATGGTTTACTTTTTGAAAAAGATAATTTCTTATCATTTAAAGAAACTCTTGAGTTTGCTCTCCTGAATCCTGCTTTATGCAATGATATGAAGAAGCAGGCAAAAGAAGTTACTTTGAGGAATTTTGATTATATAAAGAATATTAAAAGACACTTAGAAATCTATGCCCAGTAAAAATCCTGTTAAAGTTCTTCATGTTATTTCAGATTTAAGAAGAGGTGGTAGGGAAAGACAACTGGCAATTCTGGCAAGTAATTCAAACCGGTATTTTGAAAATAATATTCTCGCTTTTTATGAAAAGCCAAATGGCTTCCAGGAAGAATACAAATTGAATATCATTTATTCAAAGTCAGGAAGGCTGAAAAGATTTTTAGATATCAGGAAACAAATAAAAGAAAATAAAATAGATATTATTCATGCCTGGGGAAATAGTGAAACCCTTTATTCTTTACTTGCCGCAAAACTTACGGATATTCCGCTAATTAATGGCTCTATCCGCCATGGAATCCGGAAAAATAATTTTTCTCAAAGATTCAGGTCTTTCGTACTAAAATTGTCCAAATACATAATTGCAAATTCTCAAGCGGGATTAAGTGCAAACGGAATAAAAAAAAACGAACAGAGACATTTTGTAATTTACAATGGTATCGAAGAAAAATTTTTTACCTGCTTCAATAAAGAGAAAAGAGAAAACTTTAACTCCGAACATAATCTGTCTTCAGATTCAATTGTGTTTATTTCAATTGCCAATCTGGTTCCTTACAAAGATTATAAAACTGTGATTAACTCACTATCAGTGCTTAAAAATGAATTATCTTTTCATTATAATATTATTGGTAAAGGTCCTTTGTTAAATGAGATAAAAAATTTGATAAAAAAATATCAATTAGAGGATAAGATAACAATACATTCAGAAAAGCCGGATATTTCTGGTCTTCTTTCTATTTCGGATATTATGATTCATTCCTCTTTGGGAGAAGGATGCTCAAACGCTATTCTTGAAGCCAGTGCTTCCGGTCTTATAGTTGTTGCTTCAAATACAGGTGGGACCAAAGAGATAGTAAATAAATGGAATTTATTATTTGAGTATAAAAATGGTAATGATCTTATGCAAAAAATAAAAACAGCAGTTAAAATGAAAAATAGTGATTCGGCAATCAGGGAAAAAATACAGAGTGAAACAAAGAAAAGATTTTCTGTAGAATCGTTTATAAGAAACTATAATGAGGTAGTTAGTAAAATTATTAATAACTAAAAATAAAATTGATTACAAAATTAAAATCTATTTATAAAAATATTTATCCCTCCCTGCCGAAATCTGTTAAAGGAAATTTATCTAAACTGACTTTTCGTTATGGGGATAAACCGTCTATTAAAACAAACAGCACTCAAAAATTTCCTGGCGGAAGTAAAGGCGGCGTTGTAATTTCCGCAGATTTTGAATTAGCCTGGGCGTGGCGGTATACTAAAACAAACCCGCAGCCTTTTCAGCATGCGCTTAAAAAAGCAAAGCAAGAAAGAGAAAATATACCGATCTTTTTAAAAAATTTAGATAAATATAGTATTCCAATTACCTGGGCAACTGTCGGTCACCTGTTTTTAGATTCCTGTAAAAAAGATGATCACGACTGGATGAAAAAGATTCCTCATTTTGATGACCATTGGTTTTTTAATAAAGGTGACTGGTACGATTATGATCCCTGCTCAGATTACAAAAAAGCTCCCGAGTGGTATGCACCGGATTTAATTGAAATGATAATGAATTCAAAAGCAACGCATGAAATAGGAAGTCATTCTTTTTCTCATCTTCATTTTAGAGAAAATGTTTGCCCTCCGGAAGTTGCATATGATGATATGAAAGCTTGTGTTGATGCAGCTTCGAGGTGGAGCATAAAGCTTGAGTCAATGGTATTCCCTGGCGGGACAAATGGGAATTATGAAGCTCTTGCAAAAAATGGTTTTACAAACTACAGGCAGAGTTCCGAATATGATCTTTTTTATCCTGAAATTGGAAAATGTAATTTGGTTAAGCTTCCAAGCAGTTTTAGTATTGAAGATACAGGTTTCAACTGGTCAAAGGAATATTATTTATACAGATATAAAAAATTTGTTGACAGAGCTATTGAAACAGGAACTGTCTGTCATGCCTGGTTTCATCCCAGCGAATCTCCAATGGTTGTTAATGAATTATTTCCTGAATTTCTGGAATACATTGCCGGCTTAAGGGAAAAAGGTGATTTATTCGTTGGAACTATGTCTCAATTCTCTTCTTTAATAAAACATTAAACTTTTTGCGAATGAAAAAATTTAATCTTGCTATTCTTAAAAATGAAAATGATGAAGACCACCGGGAGTGGATTACAGCGTGCGAAAATTTTAAAGACAAAGTAAATTACTCCGTAATTGAATTTACAAAACATGATTGGCTTGAAAATATCTTATCCAAAGATTTTGATTTGTTTTTGACAAGACCATCGGATAAAGTCAGTTATTTCAAACAGCTTTATGATGAAAGATTAATTACGCTCCACCTTGTTTTGAAAAAACCGATTTATCCATCTCTTACGGAAAACTTAATTTATGAAAATAAAAGAATGCTCGCTTACTGGCTTCAATCAAACAATATTTCCCATCCCACAACGAATATTTTTTATTATAAGGAGGAAGCACTCGAGTTTGCAAAAAATTGTAAACTGCCAGTAGTTTCTAAATCTGCAATCGGATCCTCAGGAACCGGGGTAAAAATATTCAGAGAGGCTGCAAGTCTCATCGATCATGTAAATGAAGTTTTTTCTCCTAAGGGAGTTAAAAGAGAATGGGGTGTTAATCTTAGAAAAGAAGATTTAATAAAACGCGGATTTAATGCACTTACAAACATCAAAGAATTTTCAAATAAAATTAGCACACGCTACAATGCATCTTCATCTGATCCTCAACGCAATTATTTAATTTTGCAGGATTTTATAAAGTGTGATTTTGAATGGCGGGCGGTAAAAATTGGCAATTCATTTTTCGCCCATAAAAAATTATCAACAGTCGGTGATAAATTTTCTGGCACCGCCAAAGTAAGTTGGGATGGTCCCTCAAAAGAATTGCTGGAATTTGTAAAATATGTATGCGGTATTGATGATTTTAAAAGTCAGGCAGTGGATGTATTTGAACCACAGCCGGGTAAATTTTTTGTAAACGAACTTCAATGTTTCTTTGGTTCAAAAAATCCACATCAAATGATAGTTAACGGCAAACCCGGTAGATACAGATTTATTAATTCGGATTGGGTTTTTGAGGAAGGTGAATTCAATAAAAATAACTCTTATGATTTAAGAATAGAACATATTTTGGAAATCCTGTCAGGCAGCAAAAAGGAGATAACAGCTTGAGTAGCTTTTCAGGGCAGGTAAATTTTAAAATCTGGAACAACTCCCCGGAATTTTATTTTTCAAAAGATAAGAAATCTTTGAAGGCTCAGAATTCCGCATTATCCATAACCCTGGATTTGTTCAATAATGAAAAAATGGATGAACATTTTTATTATGAAAAGGAAAGAAATACTTTAATAATCAGTAAAGGGATATTGTTCGTTGATAATCAAAAAAATCCTTTAGGTAAAATTGCTGAGCGGTATTGGAATCTCCAATTAAATTTATTAAAAGAAATTCCCGGTATGTTTTTACTCCTGCTGATTAATTTCAATCGACAGGAAGTTATTCTTGCATGCGATAGTATCGGAGCGCTAAGGTTATACTATTCATTTCAGGAAGATATTCTATACTTTTCCTCCCAATTAAATAAAATCAGTTCTACATCAGAGTTATCCAAAGAAGGTTTAATTCAATATTCCCTCATCAATTATTATGTTGATGAAAAAACAATTTTCAAAAATGTAAACAGAGTGTTACCCGGTTACATAAATGTTTTTAAGCGAAATCATAAAAATGAACATAAGTATTTTGATCTGGTTAATTATCTGGCATATGAATGTCCGAAGAAAAGTAAAATTTCAATTTATGAAGTTTCAGAAGTTTTGAAGCAGATTATTCTTAATTATTCCGATTACAAAACAACCTTAACACTAACCTCGGGTTATGATTCAAGGTTGCTTTTGTCTGCGGCTTTATCTCAAGGAGAGGATCTTATTGCTTTCACTTTTGGTGTGAAGGATAATCTTGAATTTAAAATCGCTGAGGAGATTGCGAAAGCGATAAATTGGTTAAAATACTTCCAGGTTGAATTAGGTAATGAATTTGATGATTTAATAAGCTCATATTATGAATTCATAAAGCAATCAAAAAATATAGAGGTTAATTTTAACAGGTTTCATTATTACTATGTTTGGAATAAATTAAAATCTGTAGACGATAATACATGTATTCTTTCAGGACTTTGTGGAGATTCCTTTATAAGAAACGGACTTTCGGTAAGTCATCAAACCAATGAACTTTTAATAAATATTATTTATACTAAAGACAAAGAATTAACTGTTAAAAATTATCTTGAATCAAAAATTGATTTATTGAACAAGCTTAATCTATCTAAGACAGAATGCAGCGATTATCTGATGCATCTGTTTTCTGATATAAAAAATGATGACAAATACAATAATCATTTTCATATTAAAATTAATTTCGGAATAAGAAACTATTTTGCAACAGAAATGAACCTCGAGAATGAATTTATTTCAACCTACCCGGTATTTCTAGATTTAAGATATCTCGAGATGCTTGTCAGATCGGGTTACAGTATTTTTACAAATAAATTTCTGGATAACCCCAACAAGTATAAAATCAAAAGCCATCGATATTATTATTTATTAATAAAAAACCTCTGCCCTGAACTCAACCTTATAAAAACCAACAGGGGTTTTCCATTGAAGTATTCTGCTTCAATTATTTACCTGCCCTTTCGGTATATTAAACAAAAAAGATTTCTTGCAAATGGCTATAAGACGGATTTAAATTACCTCGTTGGCAAAAATTATTAGAAATATCACCCAATAAACTGACTTTTGACGATCAGTTAAAAATCAAAAATATATTAAATGTTTTATAAATTTTTTTGGTTATATAGGAACTAAATTATGAGAAAACTTGCAGTATTAATTTTAATCTCTTTTGTTATACTTTATTTTATTGGAAATTATTTCCACCTGTCATTTTTAAGCATTGCACTTTTTTTATTCATACCAGTAACTGCAATTCTGATATGGTGGTTTTACTGGTTCCGAAATATTTATTTTTTCAGAGATCCTAAACGAAAGCCACCTGAAGTTGCAAATACTATTGTATCACCAGCAGACGGGCGTATAATGTATATTTATCCGGTTAAAGATGGGAAAGTAATTTCAAACAAAAATGGCGAGAGTATTGAAATTAATGAGATAAGTAAAACATCTGTTAAAAATAAAAACGGGTGGCTGGTAGGTATTTATATGTCTCCATTCGATGTTCACTATAATTACTCTCCAATCGGTGGGCAGGTGAAATCGATTTTTCATTATCAAACGGGGTTTAATTTGCCGATGGTTGATTTGTGGGAATATCTGAATTTCACTCTTCTTAGGAAAGCAATTAATCTTTTTTCAAGGAAATTCCATTTTATTAATGAAAGAATGACAATTGAAATTTGCAGCAGCAGAATTTCCTGTGTGGTTATTTTAATTGCAGATAAGTTTGTAAATAAGATTACAAAGTACTTCAGCGAAAATGATACTCTAGCATTGGGTCAGAAAATTTCTTTTATTGAACGTGGTTCACAAGCTGATCTCTTTATTGCCGAAGAAAATCTTAAATTTGAAATAAAGGTCGGACAGCAGGTCTACGGATGTAAAACACTAATTTGCAGATATACTAAATAAGATTTTTTTTTATCACTAATTACCCTTACCATTGGAAATTTAAAAAATGAAATTAAAAATATTAATGGTTGTTGGCGACCTGGCTTCAGAAGAAAAACCTTCTTTCCAACCTTTTGTAAAAAGCCAGATTGATTCAATTAAAGAACTGGGTCATGATGTGAAAATTTTTAATATAAAAGGACCAAGCTTTGGCGGTAATTATATATTAAAGACTTTTCCCCTTTTCTTTTTCGCCCGCAAATTTAATCCAGATATTGTTCATTCACATTACTCATACTGTTCATTAACGGCTTTAACAACCCTGCCTCGTCCGCAGGTTATTTCATTAATGGGTGATGATATTCTCGGAGACTTTGACAAGACAGGGAAAAAAACAATCAGGTCATTTTTCCATAAACCAATTCCCTGGTTAACAGCAAAATTTGCAAAACATTTAATTGTTAAAGGTCCTCATATGGTCCCTGATTTTACGGATAAGCCTGTTACGGTAATACCAAATGGAGTAAACTTTCAAACATTCTTCCCCATCAAAAAATGTGAAGCCAGGGAAGCTTTAAATATTGATCCTGATAAAACGATAATTTTATTTCCTGCACATAAGGATGATACAAATAAAAGGTTCACACTTGCCTCTGGAGCTTGTAAAATATTAGAAGAAAAATACAATCTTAAAAATGAAATAATAAGTGTCAGGACTTTATCTCAACAACAGTTTAATTTATATCTTAATGCTTGTGATCTCTTGTTTTTACTTCATTCAGCGAAGGTTCACCCAATGCAATAAAGGAAGCGATGGCAGCAAATACTCCTATTGTAAGTGTTGCAGTGGGCGATACTAAGGAAGTTATATCTAACGCTCGAAACTGCCATATAGTAAGTGATAATCTTGATGAACTTGCAGAGAAATTATTTGTAGCCATTAAAGACGGCAGAAGAAGCAACGGGAGAGAATTAATAGAACATCTTGAAGTTTCCAGGATTGCGAAAAAGCTGGAAGCAGTTTATTACAACATTTTAGAAAATAATAAATAACAAAAATGAAAAGTAAATCTGTTGCGATAATATTAATGTATAAATGGTCCTCAGATGGCCGGGAAAAAATTCGGGAAATATTTACAAAAAATTGGGTTATGATCTGCTTGTTTATTCCGTCAAAGATGACAATTATCCGAAATACAGAAAGGATGATAAAGAAAGAGTTTGGTGTGGAACGAGAAAGTATAGGGGTGACAATATCTTTACTTATATATTTTTTCACCTTGTTTTTATTATTCAGGCTTCTTTCTGGTTAATTAAACGCTGCCTGGTTGAAAAACCTGAAATCCTCCATGTCCATAATATGCCAGATTACCTGATGGCTGTTTCGGTTATCGGTAAATTATTTGGAATGAAGGTCGTATGGGATCTGGGAGATATTACTCCTGTAACCTGGCTTACTAAAAAGCAATCAGAAACTATTTCAAATAATAATCGGCTGTATAGGTTTATGGTTTTCCTGCAAAATTTATCTGCTAAACCTGCTTCTATAATTTTATGTGCAGATAGTTTTCAAAAAGATTACCTGGTTGAAAACGGTATACCTGAAGAAAAAGTGAAAGTTTTTATGAACCTTCCTCTTGAAGCCCATTATAAATGGATTGGACCTCCTAAAAATAAAGACCCGTTTGTGTTGGTTTATCATGGGACGATAACCCATAGGCTCGGGCTTGACTTAGCAATTAAAGCGGTTGCTAAGATAAATAATAAAATAAATGTAAAATTCAGATTTATTGGTGAAGGCGATGAGTCTGAGGAATTATTCAAATTAATAAAAGAATTAAAAGTTGAGGATAAAATAGAATTTTCTAACAGGGAAATTCCTAATGAAAAAATTCCTGAATGGGTAAAAGGTGCAAATGGTGGTATAATTCCAAACAGGAAAACTCTTGCTACAGATAGTTTTATGCTTCCTCATAAAATGCTTGAATATGTAAAGCTTGGCATCCCGGTTATTGCCCCGCGGCTGAAAATTATTCAACATTACTTTAATGAAAACCAAGCAATCTTTTTTGAACCGGAAAACATCGATGATCTTTGCAATGCAATTGAAAAGTTATATTCTATTGATGGAAAAAGCAGGCACAAAATGCCGTTAGTTTTTATGATGAACATGGTTACCATATCAATTATAACATTATAGAAAAAATAGTCAGTCAATAAAATTGATAAATCATTCTTCATCTTCACTTGTAATTGTAGGTAATTCCACACAGGGGCTTGGAACAATAAGGTCAGCTGCTAAATTAAATCTTCCGGTATTTGTTCTTCACTATTTTCACTTCTGCAGCTCAAGATTTTCAAGATATACTGATAATTATATTAAGCTGCCAAAAGGAACAATAAAAAGCCTAGCTGATTCTCCTGAAAATGAAATTTTAACAACAAACCTTTTAAATCTGAGGGTTAGATACCCTTCTCCTTTATTCGGTATCAATG
>CAWCVZ010000056.1:0-10367 GCA_963798865.1 uncultured Ignavibacteria bacterium
ATTGCTTTAAACAATTCGGCTATGATGGTTTTGAATCCCTTCGTGATGAATTCAGCAGCAAACAAACAGGTTATGATGCTACCGGGAGAAGCTATTTTGTCGGAACGTTTTAGGTGCTCCTAAAACTATTTCCGATCTCAACCCTTTTAACCTATGATGATGCAATAAGGGAATATGAAGAGAAACTACAGGTTCACCGGGCAGCTACAAAACTATCCTTCAAATACTTCCAATGGTTTTCTCTCCTTTTCACCGAATATTATTTTGACAGATTAAGCACAGACAAAAACAAACTTCTGAGCGATCTCAATTTATTTAAAAACAGCGACGAAGATTTCAATGATCTTAATGATTATGAAGAAAATGATCTGAGAAAACTTGCCTACTGGATGGCAACCGGCAGCGGTAAAACCTTATTATGCACTGCAATTACTGGCAAATAATTAAATATTTCCGGGAATGGGAAAACATTATTTTAATTACTCCCAATGCAGGATTAAGTCAGCAGCACTATGATGAATTGAAAGAAAGCGGCATCGATGCAAAATTATATTCCGGAAGTGAAGAAAGCCTTAAAACAAAAGAAGGCGAAATCCTTATAATCGAAATAACTAAACTGACAAAAGATAAAGAAGGTGAAGGTGTAAGTGTTGATGTAGATTATTTTTCAGAAAGCAGAAATCTTGTTTTTATTGATGAAGGACATAAAGGGCAGCGTTCTGAAGAGAAAAAGTGGAAGAATCTAAGGGAACATATTACCCGGAGTGACGATTCTTTTACTTTTGAATACTCGGCCACATTCGGACAAATAATTTCAAATTCCACAAAAGACTTACTGCAGGAATATAGCCGTTCAATAATATTTGATTATTCATACAGGCATTTCTATGCTGACGGATATGGAAAAGATTTTTCTGTTTTCAATATTGAAGCCGATGATGATTACAGTTACGAACAGAGCAATTGCTGTTTACCGCAGGACTTTTAAGCTATTATGAACAGATTATTCTATTTGACAAATATCACGATGAACTAAGAAAATACAATATTGAAAAACCGCTGTGGATATTTGTAGGCAGCCGAGTAATAGGCGGCTTTCCAGTTCATTAACTCAAACAGATAAACAAAATATATCAGATGTTACAAGAGTTATAAAATTTCTAAGCGCGATATTTCGATTCCCTTCATCTCTTCAAAGCGATATAGATAAAATACTTTCAAATAAATCGGGACTTATAAATTCGGATGGCGATGATATATTTCAAAAACAGATTTGAATATTTACGAAAACACAAACCGAATGTAGATGACATCTTAACCCGGATTTTCAATGGAGCGGTAAAATAGAAGCCTACCAAATTAATCAGGCAGAAGGTGAAATAGCTTTGAAACAGCAACTAGCGATAAATATTTTGCTGTCATAAACATAGGCGATGTTGCGAAATATTCAAACAAATTGGAGGAAGATACAGAAGGCGATTTAATAATACAGGAAGATAATTTTACCAATTCATTATTTCAGAACATTTCAGAATCCGCCTCAACCATAAATATACTAATTGGTTCAAAGAAATTTATAGAAGGATGGAATTCCTGGCGTGTATCATGTATGGGTTTGTTAAATATGGGTAAAAGTGAAGGCACTCAAATTATTCAACTATTTCGGAAGAGGTGTAAGGCTTAAAGGGAAAGACTATTCACTTAAACGAGAAAATGAATCTGCCGAATATCAAATAAGGGCATTGCAAACAATTTCTATCTTTGGGCTGAACGCATCTTATATGAATAATTTTTTAACAAACATTGAAAAAGAAACCCCGGAATATTTCGAATTCCTGGTAGATATAAGATTTAATCAACATAAGAACTGGAACGATAAAATTATTACACTTAAAAAAGACAAAAAGCACAATTTCAAAGATTACCTTATTGAACTAAAATATATTGAAGGAATTGCAAACAGAGTAACACTTGATTTACGAAGCAAAATAATGGTTGCTGATGGTGCATTTAACAACCAGGTTGCGGAAGCAGAAGTCAAATATTCGAGCAGTCTGTTAAACGAATTTTTCGAATTTATTGATGTTACTCACGTATTAAATGAAGCTAAAAGATTTTGCCTTATTAGAGGTTTTACCAATCTGATAATAAGAGAAGATGTAATCATCGAAATAATTCAAAAATTAAAACCGGATGCCATTTTATGTAATGAAGGACAATTTGGAATTCAGGAAGCAGTTAATGGAAGAATCCAAAGAGTGGCTGAATCTGCTATTAAGGAATACATACACAAATTTTATACAGATATGGAGAAAGACAACCTGACAAAAAATCTCTCGGTTGACACCTTAACGTATGAAAAATATCCTGAAGTATTCCCGGATAATAAAAAATTGATAATAAAAGTCCCGAAAGAAGAGAGAGCTATAATAGAAGAATTATTAAATGATATTGAAAAATTTTATAAAGAAGATATCAAAGAAATACCAACTTTACATTTTGATAAACACTTATATTCACCCATCGCAGTTTATAAGAAAGGTAGAAAATATCAAGATATTAAAACCATTCCAATTAAACTAAATGAAGGAGAAACAAAGTTTGTTGACCAACTGCGAAGCTTTGTCCGGGAACACCTGAAAAATTTAAAGATATAGAAATATATCTGCTTAGAAACCTTTCACAACGGGGCATTGGCTTCTTCCTGGAAAGCTCATCCTTTTTCCCTGATTTTATTTTATGGATAATTAAAGGATCAAAACAGTATTTACTCCTATTAGATCCAAAGGGAATCAGAATGATGGGCAATTTCAATTATCCTAAAATTACTTTCTGCACATCCCAAATCGCCGAAATAAATAAAGCGGTTCAAGAAAAAATAAAAAAAGAAAATAAAGATTATGATTTAGAATTAATGGCATTCATCTTATCAATCAGCGATTACGATAAAATCAAAAACCACTGGGGAACTAAACTTACTCCAAAAGAAGAGTTTATTGAAAATAATGTTCTATTTATTGAGGATGACAAACAATATATAAATCAAATTTTATTTTTCTTGCATGGTTAATTTTATATGAAATTTAACAAAGATAGAGCAATTATTGAAATCGATAATTTAATAGAATCATTAGAAGAATTAAAGAATTCATTACCTTTTTCGTCTGAACATACAAGATGGTTATTTTCTGTCAATGATTTGTTAAGAGAGATATTCGGGCAATCATCTTCACTTTATATTAGTTTTAAAAAATTTAATTGGCGTTACACATCTTCAAGGCTTGTATCCATTGATGAAATGGACGAAATAGACTTAGGACAAGCAAAATATGATAAACATCAGTTTAAGAAATCTATACAAATTGCGGAAGGGATATTATTGGCCGCAAAAGATAAGCTAACAAAATATAATATGGATGATTTATATGAAGGTAAAAATACTAGTGATGAAACAAGTTCTATTATTAAAATAGTTCATCTATTAGAGCATAAATTGGGGAAAATAGTCCGGGAACAACCTCAAAATGAAAAATTTATTCAAGATACAGTTGAAACCTTACTTATCGCATCTGATATTTATTATAAAAGGGAATACCCTTCCATATCTTATTCATCCAAACAATATGTACCTGACTTTTCTTTTCCCAGACTATCATTAGCATTAGAAATAAAAATTTGTAAACGGAATAATAGAGAAAAAGAAATTATACAAGAGATTAATGGTGATATTCTGGCTTATAAATTAAAATTCTCAAATTTATTATTTGTTCTGTACGAAAAAACTATACAATACACCAGGATCTGTATGGGATGTTTAGTAACAGTAATTCCTTGCAGACTGGCTTTAAATAAGTTATAATTTTTATGAAAATTACCAAATTTACATATGATCCCGAACTATTTAACAAAGTTTCAGGGATTATGACTTTACCAGATAGAAATATCAATAATGAAATCAAGAATAAAATAACTAATAGATGGAAAACGAAACTGATAGATTAGAAGTAACATTAAAAGAATTAATAAATAATAACCCGCACTGGGATTTATCATTGAAACAATTTAAAACAGAGGCGAAATCCATTTTCTTGAAACAGGTGGAGGCAATGAAACAGAACCTGATTACACGAATGGTGTTCATCTGAACATTAAAAAACAACCTAAGAAAATCGTTTATGAATATAAAAGGGATTTAAGGGGAACGGATTGGTCGGAAGTTGAACTGAAAGGTAATTTAATAAAATCATTCTCTTACTGCCTTCTAGACTACAGTTTTTTTGAAAAATGTAGATTCAGTTGTATCGGTGGTGAACTGTCCTTTAAAAATTGTTGGTTTATTGATTGTGATTTTGTAAAATCTCAATTTTTTGGAGTTAAGATTTTTGACTGCGTTTTTCTGAATTGTAAATTCGAAAAACTGTCATTGTTTAGAGATATCCATGAAGAGAAAAATATTATCTACATATCTTGCAATTTCAATGATGTTAATTTTTCAAATTATAACCTTGAGGAAAGTTACTTCGATAAGAGTTGCAAATTTATCAATAGTGAATACAATAATGATATAGAACAGAAATTAAGTTGTGTTGGAAAAAATGTTCTTGAGCAGATTAGAATAATTGAAAATTGTGAAAAATTGGGAGTTCGTAAACTAGTATCAAATTTTAATGAACATTATTCTGGTTATTCTAATCTTATAAAGTCTTTTATGATATTTTCAAAAAAAGAAAATAATTATCCAGATGCTTTACTATTTGAATACTATTGGAATTTATATTCAGATAAATCTAAAATTAAAAAAATCTTCATCAAATCAACTTTCAAATATCTTCTTGGTAGATATATTATTGGATATGGTTATCATTATTGGAAGCCATTAATTACTTACATTTTAATCAACATTACATTTTCTTTTTTATTCCTCTTTAATGGAATTATGTTTAGAGGAGAAATCATAAATCGTACACTTATTTTTTCAATATCAAAATTCTCAGAGACGATTTCTGATTGGTTTAAGTGTTTTTATTTTAGTTCAATTACATCATTAACAATCGGTTATGGTGATTCATATCCAATTGGTTTTATCTCTAGTATGTTATCTATATCTCTTGGTTTTATTGAGATGGTATTGTTCACAATTTTCGTAGTAATATTTGCAAGAAGATATTTTAGATAATTAGGTCAATACATAATAAAATTAAAACAAAATCATTAATAATAATTATTTAATTTTAATTGTATCCACTAACTTTTTAACATTTGCTTAATAAATAATGATTGGAAGTCTTTTAAAATTTCAAAACTTTAAAAAAACTCAGAAAACATCTCTTAGAATCGATTTCTCATTTGGCTGAACTAAACATATGTAGTTCTATCAAAAAATTATTTGTGCCCTCAAATTGGAGCACTTTACTAATCCTTATTAATAAAACGGGCACAAATATTTTTTTATTCTGCTCAATAAATCAAAACATTAGCATTGGTAAAAAAAACTTTGCTTAATCTTTATATTCCTTTAATTATTGATTAAGCAAAGCTTTTTTAGCGAACCTTCCCTGAATCATTCTGTCAGTTTATAATTATCACCCGCTACACTCATTCTATCGATTTATTATCATAAAACTTAACCTTGGCACCCCCCATAGTCCTGATCGACAAATATTCACTAAAAGCCATTAAGAGACTATATTTAGCAATCACCTCATTATAAGTTTATCCAGTTTAAATCTTTATTGACTTTCGTAATTAGATACCAATAGTAGAAAGCTTCAACATTTACTCTTTTAAGAACATTTAATGGATGCAGTTCTTTAGGAAATTGAAAATCTTTGATTACTTCCAACTTATTATTATCAAATTTTAAATCATTGATTTTAATTTCATTTTCCGGAAATCTTAATAGGGATGATAGCAGTGCTGCTTTTGATGCTGCTGCTTTAGCTATTGGTAAATTAAAGCTCCGGTCCAACAAAAAAGAAGTAACACTTTTAATACCTCGCCTTAATTCTTTTGTTTCGTCATCTTCTATCGAATCTTTAAAATCAAGTCTGCAGATTTTTAAAGCTGTTTGGAATGTATCATTTAAAATATCTTCATTTGAATGAGCATTTTGCCTGAAAGATCTTTCAATATCCCTTATATTTGAGTAGGAAGAAACAAATACACCTAGATCTGAAATCAAATCATATAACAAATTAATATCATATAGCTGCTTCATTATTTCCATTGATTTATCTTTTCCATATGGAATACCTATTGTATGCGGTGCAAAAGCAGTAAGTTTATCACCTAGAATATCATCAATCGATGGAACAGCTACTTGAAGCTTTTCATTTGTTTCAAATAACTCACTTGTAATTGATTTTTGTGATACATTGATATAAGGATTTTCAGTTTCAAGCGTATCAAGAAGAATATACAATTCCTTACCGTTTAATTTTGAATTATAATAGAACTTAAAATGTTTTATAGGTATGCCTTTATCTTCTCGTTCATCCTCTTCAACTTTCGTGAAAATAGAATTATCCTTTATTCCGGATAGTTCTTCTAAACTATAATTACTGATGACATCAATATCAATCGAAAGCCGCTTAACTTCAGGTAAAAGTAAAATTAAAGAAGTGCCGCCTTTGAAAATAAAATCATTTTTTATTTTGGTTAAATTTCCTAACAGTTCAAACGCATACAACATTCTTTCAAAAAGAGTTAAGTCGATAGCAGGATATTTTTGACTCTTAAAATTTTCAAGCCAGTTTTTTTCGAAACATTCCGGATTTATCATAACTGATTACATTTAATGTAATTTTCTGTTTTTAAAATATCTTTTAGAAATATATTCTTTACTTCCCTCCTTTTACTGTACCTAAGCATTTTTGCAATATTTATTCTTCCGCTGCAAATAGCATTATAGAACACTCTTTTATATTCAGCTTTACCAAAAAGGTTCAGACGTTCATTCTCCAGTAATAAATCGACTAATATTTTTTCGGTTGATGAATAATGCCCATTAACCGGCTCTTCTGATATTGAAGAACGAAGTACAATAGTATTCTCTTTAATTTGAAAATAATCATTTACAATTTTTTTACCCGGGTTATTGTATACGTTATAATTTCTCTCTAAAAAAAAATCACTAAGCGAACCAAGAGCATCGGAATCTGAATAAATGAAAGTAACATCTTTAGCAAATAGATGATGGAAAAAACTCTTTAGCTCCCCTATGCTCCAGCAATTAAAATCAAGGAATGGAAATTTTCTTTGTAAATCCTTTATCAATTCATCTAAGTTCTCACTGCTTAATCGCAGTTCATTTTTTATTCCGGAATACCAGTTTAATCCGGCACTATATATTTCCCCATCCTTTTTGAAATGATAGAAATACTGATTTACTGTAATATTATTAAAAGAGATTTTTCTCTCCTTCAAATATTCTTTGGCAAATTTCGTTGAGAAATAGCTGTATTTTTTAACTAAACTGCTTAATTCACTTCTTATACTGATTTCTGTCATATATACTCCCGGCAGATAATTATTTTATCTGCCACGAATATATATAATATTCTCCAATTTTGTTTACTCTTTTCCTTTTAATTTATTTTTCTATTGCATTTGCTAATTTAGGATACGCCGGAAATACCAGTATTCAACTTCGGATACCCGCAATTTTTATCAGGTTAAGAGATGACAAAAAACCCAAAGAAATAATACCTGAAACTGTAATTTATAAGCCATTATAATTAATGCCTTTAGCATATAACCATTTAAATGTGGTTAAGTTCATTTAATAATTCAGATGAAAATAACGTTCTAGCTTTCATGTTCTTCCCTTTCATTTTATGATTTTAAGAATTACTCTTTCTCTTTTCCCTTAGTATTTTCACTGCCTTCACATAATCATCATGACAGTTTTTTGAAAGATACTCTATAGCTTCAACAATTACACGTGCCCTATCAACATTGGGGTGATGATTTGAAAATGTTTTACCGGTTAATCCCCAGCCCGTATTTTCTTTTATAGAAATTTCAAAACCATAATCCTTTTTAACTTCTCCCATAAAAAAATTTCCTCTTTTGTTAAAACAAATATAGCAAATAATTATTAAATAGTGTACATTTGAACACTACAAAAAGGAAGAGGAAAAATATGAATGATTTCAAAGAAAAATATAACGATTTAATAAAAAGAGGATATTCAATAGATTTCTATGAAGAAGATAGAGATTATCCCGATGACCGGAAAATACAAAGCATATTGCGTTTCAATCAAAAAAAATAATTCCGTCTTATAAAAACTTTATAATGATATGATTGAACTAATAAAAGGAAATCTAATCGAGGCTGATGCTGAAGCGTTAGTCAATACCGTAAATACTGTTGGTGTTATGGGAAAAGGGATTGCCCTCCAATTCAAAAAAGCATTTCCGGATAATTTCAAAATGTATGAACAAGCAGCTAAAAATAACAAAATTCAGATAGGTAGCGTTTTTGTAACTGAAACTGGTAAGTTTACCAATCCGAAGTACATCATTAATTTCCCAACAAAAAAACATTGGCGATATCCTTCAAAATTTGAGTGGATTAAAGAAGGGCTGGAAGATCTTAAAAAATTTATTATTCATAATAAAATTAGATCAATAGCCATTCCTCCTTTAGGTTGCGGCAACGGTAAGCTAAAATGGACAGACGTAAAACCATTAATTATCAGCTCTCTTTCTGAGATTAATGACCTAAAAGTTCTCCTATTTGAACCTTCGGAAATCTGCTTTTTCATCAGGAGAAAGGCCTTTTGCCTTTTCAAGATGAATAAGATCTGAAACTCGCTCTTTTACCGTTCCATTGTTTCGCAGCATTCAAAAATCCTAAAAGGATTTCCCGGTTCCATCCCAAATCCCAAAACTCTGATCAATAAGTCACGCATTGGGTGACCAATCATAACAAACTATTGACACTACCCGAATATATAAAACTATATATAACATTCATGAAGCCCCTGCTGATTCTATAAAGAAAAATGCCGGCTCCGCAATTAATGAACTATTAGTCCACTAACCCCTTTCTGGTACTCCAGGCTTCGTTTCTACTCATTTACAGAAATAGTTGAATACTTGTTTGAAATTGTCATCCAGGATAGCCTCTTTTAATTGTGAAATATAAATAATACTAGCAAAAAATAGCATTTTCTTAATTTCAAGCAATTTCCTATATAGGAAAATCACATAATTCAAGAAAATGCTATTGTTTTTTCCTATTTTTCTTTATTTTCCTATGTAGGAAAATTTCAAAAATTAGGAAAATAATTGAAAACAGGCAATTTTATAGAAAGTGAAGTGTTTGATAAGCTTGAAAGAGAAAATAACCTCTATTCGCCTCTTGAAATTTATGAAGTTAAAAGAACAAAATCTGCAAATGATAGGGGGATTGATGGTTATATCAAAATAAAATTCCGTGAGAAATTCCTATCATTGCTTATTGAAATTAAAAATAGAACAGCTCCACAAATCGTTGAAACAGGTATTGATAATTTGCTGCAAATTACTTCTGATAATCAGAATAAAGATTTTATTCCTGCGCTAATGGTACCATATTTATCGGAAAAAATTGTTGACAGATTAAAATCCAGTAACCTGTGTGGATTAGATTTGAATGGAAATTATTATATAGTTACTCCTGATTTTGTTGCTATACGTCTTGATAAAAAAAATCAATACAAAGAATCAGCATATATAAAAGATATTTATAGCAGAAATAGTTCAATTGTAGGAAGATTTTTACTGCGTGAAAAGAAAATGTTTTCAAGTGTTAATCAAATTTATGATGGAATTAGGAATTTAGAAGGTACTATTTCATTATCAACAGTTTCGAAAGTATTGAAAGGTTTACAAGAACAGCTGATAATTTCAAAGGACAAAAATGGGATAAAATTATTACAACCCGATAAACTTCTTAAAAATTTGAAAGAAAATTATATACCGCCATCTGTTCAAAGGACAATTAAATTAAACTTACCTGAGAATATGTCAGAAGCTAAAAGGGTATTATTTGATACAATAGGAAGCAAATGGATTTGGTCCGGTGAAAGTTGTGTTGAATTTTATGCTGCGACAACTCCCGTAAATTCATTTACAGTATTTGTTCGCGGAAAAGATAATCAGGGATTACCAGAACCTGATATTTCACTTCGTTTTTATAACTATACTATTTATTTTTTACAGCCCGTTGAAGAATATGTCTTTTTTGATTCCGGCGATTATAAAGCCTCAAAAATCCAATCATATTTAGAACTTTCGCAATTAGACAAAAGGGAGAAAGAAATTGCAAGAGATATTGAAAAGGATATATTAAATGATTTTAAATAATAATCCTTCAGA
>CAWCVZ010000057.1:0-8164 GCA_963798865.1 uncultured Ignavibacteria bacterium
AGTCATTTACCCCGTGAGATAAAATAAGAACTATTATGTATTATAAAAACTGCCGAGAGTAAAAGATTTATTAAAAATATTTATAATTTTTTAATAATGAAACAAAATGTAGATAAGGATGAATAACTTTTTGGAAAATGCAACGACACATAATAAAAACTCTAATAAAAATCTAAGCGATTTATGTAAGGCACAAAGCGCCGGGGGGATAAATTCAAATTATAAAGGGACACTAAAGATATCAGGTAATAAAACCAATAAACCTAAGCTGCTTGAACAGTTAAGGAACGAGTTAAGGATAAGACATTATAGTAAACGTACGGAGGAAGCGTATACAACATGGATTAAAAAATTTGTAAGGTTTAATAATGACCGGCACCCTGCGGAAATGGGGGAAAAGGAAATTCCGGATTTCTTAACGAGTCTTGCGGTAAGAGATAATATGTCGGCGTCGAGTCAAAATCAGGCATTATGTGCGATAATTTTTTTATATAAAAATGTATTAAAGAAAGAAGCAGGTAATTTAGAGAATATAATATGGGCAAAGATGCCGAAAAGGCTGCCTGTTGTTCTGGCGAGGGAGGAGGTAAAAAAGATTTTGAATGAATTGAGCGGTGTTAATCATATAACGGCAAGCCTTTTATATGGAACGGGAATGAGACTGCTGGAATGTCTTCGCTTAAGGATAGCGGATGTTGACTTTATAAGGAATGAAATAATAATTAGAGCGGCAATGGGAAATAAGGACAGAAGGACGATGCTGCCGGAGATATTAAAGGAACCGTTGAAAGCACATATAGCAAAGGTAAAGAATCTGCATGAGTCGGATTTAAAGAAAGGATACGGCAGTGTGTACTTGCCGTATGCGCTGGAAAGGAAATATCCTAATGCAAGTAAAGAATGGAAATGGCAGTATATCTTTCCCTCAAGCACATTATCGGTAGATCTGCAAAGCAATATATTAAGAAGGCATCATCAGCATGAAAGCATGCTTCAAAAAGCAGTAAGAGAGGCTGTTATAAAGGCAAAAATAAATAAAAAAGCAAGCTGCCATACATTCAGGCATTCCTTTGCTACCCATCTTTTGGAAGATGGTTATGATATACGAACCGTACAAGAATTATTAGGACATGAAAGTATAACTACAACAATGATATATACACATGTATTAAATAAAGGGGGGCTGGGAGTAAAAAGCCCGGTGGATAAATTGATATAAGTGTAAACCGGGGGAAGCTGTGTGACGGATATTCTATACCGGATGCTTGATAATTGTTGATATATGAAAAATGCGGATTGAGGGATGCAAGATAATGGATAACAGATCAAGGGAAGTGATTTTTTACAGGCAAAATAATATTTAAGAAACTTAAGAAATTTTATTATTAAACCGAATAGGATGAAATCTAAAAAGGTACTAAGGCCCGGTAAACCTGGTACGAAAAAAATGGCAGTTAAGATACGGGGATGATTTGTATTGTGTCCCGAAAAATAAAATGATAAGAATAAATTTAGGATTTGAAGAAATAGAATTAAGAAAGATAGTAAAGGAAGCAGGCGGGCGCTGGAACAAGATAAAAAAGGAATGGGAGATGCCGTATGGAGAGATAATACGTTTAGGATTAACGAAGCGAATATTATGGAAAAATGAAACGGGGAAGTTGCCTATATAAGGAATTTAAATAATCCCTATATAGGTAACATTATAAAAAGAAGTATACATATTGTTCGCTCACCTTTTATCAGCTCAAACAATAATAAATGTGCCAGAAAATTATCCAACGATCCAGCAAGCACTTAATGCCGCAAATGAAGGTGATACTATTTTAGTTCAATCGGGGACTTATAAAGAAAATATTATTTGGCCCAATAAGAATGGAATTATATTAATAGGCAGCTCAAAAGAAACTACAATTATTAATGGTTCCAATATAAGTTCTTCTTTGATTATTAATCCCATGAATGCAGTAATTGATAATTCTACTGTTATTAAAAACCTATCAATTATTTCTGGTGGAAATTCAATAAATGGCGGTGGAATCATGATAGTTAATTGTTCTCCACTTTTGGAAAATCTTTTAATTAATAACAATTCAGCAAAGAAAGGTGGCGGTATTTATTTAAAAAACTCTTCAGCCACTATTATCTTCTGTTTAATATCAAATAATAATGCAATTTCGAGCGGTGGTGATATTGGCGAAGGTGGTGGAGTTTTTGTTACGGGTGGTACACCACAGTTAGTTAATATTAATATTACGGATAATACAAGTTATCGAGGAGCTGGAATCAGTTTAGCGGATGGAAATGTTCAAATTGATTCTTCCAAAATTGTTTCAAATGTGGCAGAACAAAATGGTGGTGGAATTTATTTGGCTGGCAATTCTAATTGTGAAATATCAAATTCAACGATAAAAGATAATAGAGCCCCGAACCTTGGTGGTGGAATCTGTAATTATGGTGGTTTATGCACAATTGATAATAACATTTTGGATAATAATTTTTCATATAATGGTGCCGGTATATACGATAGCTTTTCTTCAAATAAAACTATTGTCAAAAATTCAATTATAATAAATCATACTGGTGCCGTCCTTGGAGCTGCAATATTATCCGATCATAATTTAGAAGTACATAACTCAACTTTAGCATATAATTCAGCTAATGCTAAAGCAAATCCAAATAGTGAAGGTGGAGGCATTTGTGGGAAGTTTCATTCAAATATAGTTTTGGATAAAGTAGCATTTATTGGCAATAGTTCACTAAAATCTGGCGGTGCTTTATCAGTAAGCGAGACCTCAAATTTAACAATTGAGAATTGTACGTTTTCCAATAATTCATCCCCAAATGGTGATGCAATATATGTTAATTCATTAGGCAACTATTCAATTACAAATAACAATTTTATTAAAAATGGTTATGCGTTATTTAATAACGATAACACTATTTATGTAGATGCTACAAATAATTATTGGGGAAATCCAACTGGCGCTTTTAATCAGAACAATAATCCTACCGGTCTCGGTGATTCTACAAATTATTTTGTTAATATAGTCCCATGGTTAACAAATCCAAATCTTACTGCTCCACCTTCACCACCATTAAATATTTCCGCAAATAATATTACCAATAGTTCAATTACTTTAAATTGGCAAAATATTCAAATAGGTGATTTAGCCGGTTATAAAGTTTATTTCAGCACTGATTCTGTTAGTTATCTATATGCGAATTATATAGATGTAAAAAAAGACACAACTTATACATTGTCAAATCTATCAACGGGGCAAAAATACTACATAGCAATTACTTCATATAATAATGGTGGTAATGAAAGTTGGTTTTCTAAACAAATTATTGTAACTGCACTTACACTTCCTAATCCACCAGTATTAATTTCACCTCAAAATAACTTTTCATTTCCTGATACAGTTAAAGCGCTCTTTGCATGGCATCTTGTTGATTATGCTACTTTATATCATTTCCAATTATCAGCGAATGAAAAATTCGATTCGTTATTCGTAGAAAATGATAACCTGGCTGACTCTATTTATTCATACGAAGGTAAATTATTAACAAGAAAATATTTTTGGCGTGTTAGAGCCAAAAATGTTTTAGGATTTAGTCAATGGTCAGAAGCATTTTCTTTTTCAATAGAAAGAACTACTGGTATTAATAACGAAGAGAAAACTATCCCAATATGTTTCTCCTTGGGACAAAACTATCCTAATCCTTTTAATCCAAACACAATTATTAGTTTTGGCATTCCAAAACGTTCCTCAGTTAAAATAATAGTTTACAATATTCTTGGGCAAATTGTAGAGACATTGTTAAATGAACAAAAAGAATCTGGTTTTTATAAAATTCTATTTAATGCACCAAATTTAAGCAGTGGAGTTTACATATGTAGTTTAAAAGCTGGAGATTATTTTGCGTCAATAAAAATGATATTTCAAAAATAATTCTATATTCTACACTGTTTGCATAACCAGTTTTTCAAGCCGACCGCTTTAAAATGTTCGGCATTTGATTAATTATTGAATAGCGTTGTAAAAGTAAGTTGCTCTTTGAATGTAGCTTACAAAACTAAATTATAAATAATTATTGGCGTTCGTTTTTTAAGAAGCATTGCTGTGTTGGGCGGCGGCTTAAAAACAAGGCCGTTATATTGCTAAAATTTAATGTATAGTTATTATGGTAATGTTTGAATCTGAAAATGACTTAATACAGAAATTAAATGAACATTTCATTTATGCAAGAGATTTTGCGTTCAAGAATATTTCATTTGAGGAATTTGAAAAATGTTATAATTATTTTTACTTCGTTTATGCATTAGGCGGTCATGAATCTGATGAGGAAGAAAAAGTATTATTGGAGAAATATAAAAGTAAAATTCTATTTCACGATAAAGTTGCTGGAATTTTATCAAATTTATGTTCTAATGAAGATTCAAAAAAAGAAATCTATAAAAATGCTGGCAGATATAATTCTGAAGTTGCAAGAAATAAAATTTTTGAATTGATAAATAAATTTAATACAGAAAATTAATAGACTCTTTCAATATAGGAAAATTATATGCAACAACTTGGTCTTTATCTTGACAAGATTATTCCAATAATAGCTGGAATAATAATTATATTTCTAATAATACCTAACAGAGAAAAAGCTACTTCAAAACTTGAAAATCAAGAAGAAATTTCCAAAGCTAAGAAGACCACGAAATTATTAAAATATTTATCCTATATTTTAATCATTATAGGTATAATTCTAATAATTCTAACTAATACAAAATAAAAGCAATATAACCCGCGGCTCAAGGCGACAGCGATTTCGCTCTTGGCAATTTTGGGGTTTTCGGGTTAGTCGTTCCGTGTTTAGTTTCTTGTTCAACGTTGTTCAGTTATGAAAGATTTTTTTAATTATAAAAGTTACTAATTAAATCGGCTTTGTTGCTCTGGGCTGCGCCTTAGCCGCAAATCCGTTATACCGCTAACTAAAAGAAGGAACAAACATTATGAAAAACCTCTTTATAATTTTTTGCTTTTTAAGTTCAATAGCATTTTCACAATCATTTTATAGTTCATCAAATGCCAGAATGGGAACAGTTGATAATAGTGGTGTTGTTAGAAATGAAAATAATTCTAAGATAGCTAGCATATCTTCAGATGGATATATTTATGATGCTTCTAACAGTAGAATAGGGCGAGTGCAGAATAATACCTTATATGATGAGAGCAATTCAAAAATTGGTTCGATAACGTCTGATGGATACATCTATGATTCTTCTAATAGTAGAGTAGGTTCTTTTTCATCATCAGATGGTAGGCTAGCAGATGCAAGTAATAATCGGATTGGTAGGATAGACGGAAGAAATCAAGAATATGCTCTTGTTTTATTTTTTCTAGTTTATTTAGGAAAATAATTGACAAAATTAAATAATGTAAGAAAAGGTGATAGGGCAGAATATATAACACAAGGTATATTTTCTGCTCTTGGTTATTCTTTACAAATTCTAAGGCAAGAAGATTTTGGAATAGATTTTTTATGCACATTGACAGAAAAAAATAAAATAGTTTCTTACCCTACTAGGTCTTTTACAGTTCAATTAAAAACTAATTATAATAATATCGTTATAAGCACGGATAGAAAGAAATATAAATGGCTGTTTGAAAATTATCTACCATTTTTTATTTGTGTTTTTAATGATACTCAAAATAGAGTAGATTTTTTTTCTACTTCATTACTAAATCATTATTTAATAAAAAATCCTTCTAACGCAGTTAAAATATCTTTTCATTTACAAAGCGGTAAAGGTTACAGCGAATTAAATCTGCCGAGTCATAAACAGAAAAATAAAATATTCAAAATTGATTTGGGCAGACCTTTCCTTAGTATTGCAATAAATGAATTGGTTAAAAATAACATTGTAGAGGAGAGAAAATGTATCATTGAAAAAGTTCTGAAAGTAGAATATGAGAATATTGTTTATAGGAATTTACAATTGCCATTTATGCGATGGCTCCATAAATATAGGACAAATAAGGGGAAGATTACATTTGGTTGGGCTCATTACTCTGATGAAAGAATTATTAATTCACAAAACTTATTAGAAAATATTGGAAATATAATAATTTCTTTAACCCATACATATAAAATGGAAAAAAGAAATGATGAATATAATTTACTTAAAAATATTGTTAATAATTTGCCTTTCAATAAGGAATACAAAAGTTCTTTAATTAATCTGGGTTTTAGAAATTCAAGAGGTAAAATTGTATAGTTTACTTGCTAAACAAGAAATACAGTATATAATATTATTAAAATGTTAAGGAGTATTAATGGAAACTCTAAAAATAGCTTGTATTATTTTAATGTTGAGCTTAATTAGCTGCAACACACAAGATAGCAATAATAATTTTTCGCAGATAAAAATAATATTGGAAGATTCAAAATTTGAAATAAGTTTAGATTCGATAATTACGTTAGAAAATATAATTCTATCACCTGATGAAAATTATGCTGCTATTCAAACAACGGAGAATATATTTATTTGGAATTTGCGTCAAAAGGAAATGGTAAAAAAAATAGATATTTCATCAAGCCTTGACAATTCTTATGTAACTAAAGTATTGTTTTCACCTGATTCGAAATATTTTTCAATGCTTAAAAATGATGAAAAAATATATCTATACTTAATAAAGGATTTCAACGAAAAAATATATAAATCAAGTGGTGCCATATTTAACTTTATCTTTAATTCAAATGCAAATTACATAATTGCTGCTGGAACTAAATTTAAATTTCTATCAATGGCAGAGTTATCATATGCCGATGGTGAATTAAATTTTTGGAATATTAATAACGATTTTAAGAAAACAATAAATTTTAGGGGATACAAAACCGACGGACTAAAATTAAATGAGAGCGGAACTCAATTAATAACGTGGGGGGAAAAATTACATATTATAGATTTAGAAGACTTATCAATTCAAAATACTATCATAGATGAAGATGATATATATTCTTGCGATTTTGGAAACCAAAATGAAATATATTATGGCACTAGAGCTAGAAGAGCATCAAATGGGAAATTGGTAAAATGTGCTTTTGATTATACGGATGGAAAATTTAAGAAAGAGATTGTATGGCAAGAAAATAATTATTGGTATGAAAAAGTGACATCTCTTGGTATGTTTGATGGAATTGCAACTTATAAGCATTTTATGGGCTCTACTGATTCATCTGACCAAATAGAAATTTATAACCCCCAAAGAAAAGTATTATATTCTGGTGAACTTAAATTTAATTTAGATGATTCATTAATTATAACCAAAGAAAATAATAACTACATTGTAAAATCTTTTAAATATTTTGTAAAATCAAAACTTCTAGAATTATAATTAACCAAATTCTATTTGTTCATTTTATATTCCTGTTTTAAGATTAGCTAATTCGCAATACTATTAAACGCAAACAATTAGAGAGGTGCAAAATTGAAAAAAGGATGTTTTGTATCATTGGCAGTAGTTGGTGGTTTAATTTTAGTTTTTATTGTATATAATAAAATTCAAAAAGACCAAGCAAAAAAAGAAGCCGAACTTAAAGAAGCTCAGAGATTAGAAATGATTCAGATGAACAAAGAACAAAGTATTAATAATGCTTCATCTGAACAAATTGAATTTGAAAGACAAAGAGCAGACTATTATAATGAATATTCAAGTGCTAAAAATGATATTAGAAAATCACAAATTTATAATGAAGCTAATAGTTATTCTCGTAAATATGCGGAAAGACATAACTTTCGTTTTAATAATTGGTATGGAACACTAAAGACAATTTATACAAGTCAAGGGGGAAGTAATCTATTTTTTGAAATTACTTCAAAATTAAGTGACATAACAATTAGCTATAAAGTTAACTATGATATATCTCCCCAATCAAAAATTTATAACCAAATAGCAGATTTGGGAGAGGGTGACAAAGTTTTATTTGATTTTGAATTTATTCCTGATTCAAGGAGAGGAATTGTTGAAGCAAGTTTTTCAGAATCTGGTTCATTAAGAGCTCCAGAATTTAATGTCTTTTTTCACAACGTAAAAGTAAAAAGATAAGACAGTTTAAAAATCTAAAACTTTATTACAGAAATAAGAAAACTTTAAGAAAGCGGTAT
>CAWCVZ010000058.1:0-13669 GCA_963798865.1 uncultured Ignavibacteria bacterium
TAACTTTGTTTTACTTGGTAAAAATGGCAATGCCCCGATATTAACATCCTCAATACTCCTAAAGAAAATATTGTCTTTTTCAAATTTATCTTCGCTTAAAGGATATGGGTAAAGAATTATACCTCCTAAGTTTTTAATAGCACCGCGATAAGTAGAATTGCTTGGTTCTGTATGCAAAATTGCATCGCGATAACGATGTAATTGTCCAATTGCATCTTGTGGTACATTGAATACATCGTTTTCATTTCTTGTGTTTTCATCAAACCGGTATTTTGCATCAAACAAATACCAGAATGGTTTGTTAAAACCATTCTTTTTAAACTGAATAGAATAATCAGGTCGTTGGTTATATGTGAAAATCTTTTTACAATCTCTTACAAATTCTCTATTGAAATATATAGTAGTTGTTTCATTAGTGAGCTGGTTCTTTAAAAGTAACTTTTGATTTATGTCCCTTTTCTAATTCTACTTTGACCTTACCAGCTTTAATTTTTATCAAATCTTGATAATCAATATCATTTGCATTTTGCTCTTTCAAAATCTTAACAAGCATCAAAAAGCACCAATATTCATAAAGGGTAGAAATGTTTTTTTGTTCGATTTTGAAAATATCATTCTGTGTAATTTCAAGTCCTCTTGTCAGAAGTAAATAAATTTGCATAAAGTCACGATAGCCGGCACCTCTTGTAAGAGAGGTTGAAAAATGTGACCGTTTTTCAAAAGCTCCAACTTCGTTAAAAGGACTTTCATGCAAAATACTTTGTAACTTACTTTGATAATTTTCATTCTATTAACAAAGTTCAGAGTAATCATTATAATCCGATAATTATCAAGTATGTTTAAAATTTCTTAATTGTTCAATAATATTTTTTATAGCCCATGAAACAAACCGATTTTCATAAGTATCGTATGTAACGTATTTATTATTAGATAATGCATATGAATAATAATTTTTTTCACTAATCTTAATACCTTGTTCATTTCTATTAGAGATATTGTACATTTTTACAAACCAATCAATATTACTTCTTAGAAGCATGTTTGATTCTTTCAACTGGCAAAATCTTTTCGTTTGTTCTTATTTCATGTTTGGATGTCTTTTTAATAACAGTGAGATTTAATGTTAACTCATCAAAAAACGCATTTAATATATTCCACCATTCATTTTCAGTAGTATGACCATCAATCTTAGCTTTACTTTTACTGAAAGTATCTTTTAAAGAATCAAAAGCCAGATTTTGAATAATCGCAGAAATTTCAGCCATCATGGCTTTATAGTCAGATTTATAATCCATCTTTTGAGGAAATACTTCAGTAACCAATTCAAAAATTAGATTATTCTTAGCTATCTCTAAGTTCAATTTGGGTCTCACCAACTTCATCGTCAAAAGAGAATTGGCCAGATAATATATGATTATTCCTTCTTGCTTTGGATGTATTTTCGAGTCGATTATTAATTCGTAATTGAAAGGGAGGATGTAAAGAGTTATATTTTCAATTATATAGGTGTATTGAATTTTTTGCCATTCAAAAAAACAAAATGGATTATATTGAGATTTAGATTCACCACAGCCTCTACATTAAAAGGCATTTTATTAAATAGGAGGTTTGTAAAAATTTGTTTGGATTCGACAATTTCCAACTCCAAGGAACCCCAAATCATTTTCAAAAAATATATTTGGAAGCGTTACTCATAGCCAAAATGATGTAAATCGGTCATCGTCAAAACTCTTAAGCATAAAAAGGATTTTTTTAGTGGATCGTTTATATTTTAAAGTTGATTGGAAATTGATTTTCAATTGTCTGCGAATATTCAAATCCGTTTTTACATTTTCTGTTTAACCTTTTTCAATCAAATAAATTAATTCAATCAACACTTTTTGAACACTTTCGGAACTACCATGAATACGTGGCAAAACTTTTTGCACTAATTGAAAATCCAAAGCAACATCAGAATCCAACAAATCGTATTTTTTATTTAAAGTTAAATAAAAAGCAATTTCATCTCTGACCCGATATGCAAAATGTAAGTCTGCTTTTTCTAAAATTTGATTTATGGAACTTAGCAGAATTCATTTCATCTCTGTTCAATACTTCCTTTTCTGCATCAGATAAATCAATTGATCTAAGAATATGGCGTTTGAAAGAATGAATGAATGTCAGTTATATTTTTGAGTGGGTTTATTTCCGATAAAAAGTATATCCAAACCAAATCGACTTCATTCATTTCTATTGAATTGGCTCTGATCTAAAACTTTTCTATGAAAAAGCATGAGTAGTTTCATCCATATTCACTGTGCCAATCAAATATAAATTTTGAGGCAAGCCAAATGTCTTGAATTTAGAAGCATTGGTTGCACCATTTAAGACTTCCTCTCTTAATATTGTATCTGTTGTTATAATTTTGATTTTCATCTCTTTTCTGTGTTTCTATAACACTTAAAAAATCACTGAAATAATGTTCAACTCTTGCTAAGTTCATTTCGTCCAGAATAAAAAAGTATGGCTTTTCCGGATTATCATTAGCTGTCATGATTGCTATAGTTAGGTCCTTGTATTTGAAGTCATCGTTGAATCCGACATAGCCTAATAAATCGCTCCCATCTGTCCAGTCAGGTCGAACAGGGACTAGTATAACTTGCTCTTTAGTCATTCCTACTGCAAAGGCAAAGTTTCTAGGTAACTGAGTACTTACCGGTTCCCGAAATGCCAGCTAGGATTACAAATGGTTTGGCTTTTAATGCCAATATAAAAATTAGCAATTTCTTCATATTTATATTGAAATCCAATGCTAGCCATGTATAGTTATACATGTCTTATCATTTCTTTAGGTGTCATTATATTTAATTTATTTAGTATTAACATGATTAACTTCTTTATTAAATCTCAACGAATGGTTGCATATTATTTTGTGTTGGGGGGTATAATGTCCATTGTAAAATTCGAAATGCTCCATTTTGATTGGTTCTTCTAATTTTTCAATTTTGTCAGCCAAGAAAACTATTCTAGCAAACTTTTCCCTACCCTTTCCATTCTCTTCTCATAGCCCAAAAAGTTTTGGAATACCAAGCAACATCATTACTATTCCAATTCTTTTTTGCATACTCATTCTCCAAGGAGAAATCTACTATGTGTGCCTTATACTCTGCTAACTTGTTTTTTATTGAGTAGTAAATGTAAAAACATTTTTCGTCTGACTCTTTTAGAGCTTCTTTAAGTAGTTTTATAATTTGAGGCCCTCCCGAAGGCGATTTGTCCCACCATAAAATATATTAGAATTTGATATTGCAGCAATCTCATCTATCACCAGTATCATACGCTTTCATTTTCTTTATAATTTCATGGTCTTCTATTTCTAACGAGCTTAATAAAATTCCATTGACACATTTATCTAATTCATGCCTATAATAATTGGGTATTAAATTAAAATGCTCTTTCAATTCATCGCGAGTGTATACATGATCTATTTTACCCCTATACTTGATTTGGCTTCCAGATGAAATAAATGCATATGTGGGAATTTGCATTTTAATCTGATCATTTAATTGTACGACTCTTTTATCACCCATTGCTGGACTATTTCTATCTTGCCTTATGACGCCCCAAATTACTTTAGTAAACTCATCGATCATTTTTATATGTTCTTTTACAGTGTCTACATTATAATAAGAATCACTGTATTTTAATTCTAAATGCATTGGTGCTTTTGCCATAATTATAACTCGTTATATTTTTTAGCGGTTCCTTTTGCCTTTTCTACTGGGTATTTTTTTGAATTGATTTCTATCTTTTCTAAAATAATTTGTTTTACATCAAAACCATATCTATCTGCAAGCAAAAATGCAAACGCAAAAACATCGGCTAGTTCTTCTTTTACTTTTTCCATATTTGCATCTTCATGGTTTTTCCAAAGAAAAAGTTCGAGCAATTCGCCAGCCTCAACATTAATGGCTAATGCGAGATCTTTTAGGTTATGAAATTGTTTCCAATTTCTCTCATCTCGAAATTTCAACAAAGCATTAATTATCTCTTCTGTGTCTTTCAATTTATTACCACTTAGCAATTTGATTGATTCATATTTTTACATAGTAAATAAAAAATCTATTTTAGATGGAATGGCAAGAGAAAGATCAAAGATTAAATACACATTGTCCATTCCTATTTATTTTTACTAAACATTGACTTTGCCATTTTATATTCATTTTCAAAATCAAGATGCAAATCTTGAGACGGATCAATTGATTGCCAAGCAACATACATAAATGCCAATAAATGTAAACCAGTAAAAGTTTTGTTTGGAATTGAAGCAATATGAAGTTTTTTATTTGAATCACTTGGGTCAATACCGCTAGTGCCCAACAAAGCTATTTCAAACCCTACATCACGAATTTCCGTTGAAGACTTATCTTGAAAAAATTGTAGTGCATCCAGACAATACATTGCCACTGCCATTTGGCCTGCTGGTTCCTTATTAAAATTAAGAGGTCCTTTTAATGAATCGTTTGGAATAGGTTGATGCTGTGAGAGAGGATCCTTCTTTATTTCATTCAATTTATCAACTAGATAATCTGAATTACGATGCTCAGTTTCATCAATAAAGGTAAAATAATTATTCAATCCTAACTCTTTAGCCCAACGAGTAACAATCTCATATTCTTCACCAGGCAATTTTGTATTTTTCTTTTTTAGGAACTCATTAAACATTTTTTTAGCTAAGCGGATATTAATATTTGTTGCAACTGAGCCAAATAATGGTAAATAATTAAGACCAAATAAATGCTCAAAATGAAGGGCTGAAACAATATTCAGGATAGTGCTGGCACCTAAAATATCGGGTGGTACGAGGACTTTACCTTTGGCTGTAACAGCATTAATGCCTTCTAATAATATCGTATGGAGAGAAATTAGTTGTAAAGGTCTTAGTATCGGATATGTTTCAAAAAGAAATTCTTCAATAAACAAATCTATTGGCGCCATATATATTTGTTGATTAATACCCGTAAATAAAGAGCCAATATAATTAGAAATAATATCATCTTTGTAGCCTTGCTGCTCTAACTTTTTGAGAACAGATTCATGATCAACAATAAACTTTTTACGATGTTCTTGTGTGATGACAAATAATTTATTAGTATCAGTTGAATGTTCACGTGCCTCCAAAACAAGTTTAAGGTGAACTAACTCATGCATTATAAGGTGATTATATGCAGGATATTTGGTTTTATATTTTACAACGTGAAATTTATTATTGTGATTTTCTGCAAATTCAATTTTAGCTGCGGTAGAGATATCATTATCAATTTGAAGCTTAATTTTTTTGCCAGATCGAGTTTCTAAATCATCAATAAATGAGGCTACTAAATGAGATGCGTCGAATTTAGATAAATATGTATTGGACACATCAAAAAGCAGTTCCTGTAAATATTTTTTTATTGGATTGTTGTCATCACAAATACGAATACCCTTAGTAGCCCAATCAAAACTTTCTTCATATGATTGAATCATCTGATAGTATAATGCTAGTCCATAAAACGAATTGGGGTATTTTTGATTTATTTCATATGCTAATTCAAGGTATCTTTTCCCTTCATTTAGCTTACCCAATTGAAGCAAATTTGCGCCAATATTATTTAGTGTAATATTATTTTTCGGATCAACCATGAGGGCTTGGTCATAATATTTTATAGCAGTATTAATATCGTTTAAATTTGGCAAATATATTCCCCATCATTAGTAACGCGTAAGCATTATCTGGATCCCAACGAAGTGCATCCATTAATTTATCGATTGCTCGGTCCTGATCACCTTCATCTGAAAATATTTGCCCAAGAATTCTGTGATATTCAGATACTGAAGGATTTTCCTTAATTAGTCTAATTAAAATTGGTTTTGCAAATTCATATTTTCCTTTAGTACAAAGATCAACCACCTTTTGAAAGTCTTTCTCATGTTTAGCAATCATAGGTGTGTCAATATCAACAATAACAATATCATTTTTAAAAGATACATTTGGTTTGTAAGGGCCAAAGGTGAAATACTCTTTTATTTCTTTCGAAAGTATACCTTTATCATTACCATATTTTTTTGCTTCTGGAAAAATAAGAAACAATATTTCATCGTATTTGAAAATAATTTGCATTAAATGTCCATAGTAAAATTTAAAAAATAAAATAAATATAAAATTAAATGTATTATTAATTTTTAAAAGTAAGTAAACATTAGATTGGCAAATTGATGCCCCAAATGTTTTAGTATAAAATTAAAAATTTTATAAGTGTAAAATTTACAAAAAAAGAGCACAGAAGTAAAAGGGGATTCCAAGGCTGTCATGAACCATTTCATGACAGGATAAAATGATAATAATTCGTTCACGAAGTGGTTCGTGACCGGGCATAGAATGCAAATGTCATGGTAAACCAGTCGAAGACTGAAAAATATGATTGACAACTGATCTTCACACTTCGACCGGCTCAGTGTGACATATTAAGTGCTAACTGAGAATGTCATGGTGAGCTTGTCGAACCATGAAAGACAACATTGAAAATAAAACCTCATTTGAAATGTTATAACCAGCTTGATGTTCAGCTAGTTCTTCCTGCCTTCAAGAGATTTTAACATTATTTCTTCTTTCTTTTTCTTAACAAAGTTTTTTGCATTTTCAATTAATGCATCGGGGTCTTCACCTTGTGAAATAAAATATTCCCGGATATCTTCCTAGTATTCCGCAGTATTTAGAATGACGTGTTGGGTCATAATAAAAGGTAACAGATAGAATAAAAAAAATAAGTTACTTATTTATTGCCCAACGACTCTTTTGCAAAATTCCTTCTGTTACTAATCTTTGAGCCAATGCGGTAAAATTCATAACAAAAATTTCATTTGCTTTTTACTTTTTTCTTCATCATGTTTGCAGAAAAATTTTACAGTCTACCTATTCCTGTATTCATCCCAGTCTAATTTATACTAAGCTAATTTAAATAATTATGAAAACTATGTTAAAGATTTTGATTTCTTTCATGTTTATAGCACCTTTATTAGCTCATGGAAAAATTATGGGAAAATATTACCATATAAATGGTGTAACCATATACACAGAAACGATAGGTAATGGAGAACCTATAGTTATTTTACATGGCGGACCAGGTTTAGATCACACATATCTACGCCCACAACTTGAAGAATTAGCAAAACATTTCCAATTAATTTTCTATGACCAAAGAGGGAGTGGAAAATCTTCTGGTATAATTGATTCTGCTTCTATAAATACTAATAATTTCGTTGAAGACTTAGAAGGTTTAAGAAAAAAATTAAACCTATCACAAATGAATTTGCTGGGTCATTCCTGGGGCAGCTTTCTTGCCATGAAATATGCTTTAAAATATCCCAGGAGAATTAAAAAGCTTATACTTGTCGGTTCATTTGGTGTCTCATCAAAATTTCTTAATGAATTTGTTAAAAACAGAGAAGCAAGAAGAACAAAGGATGACAGCCTAGCTTTAAAGAAAATTATGAGTTCGGATGGTTTTGCAAAAAGAGCTCCTCCTACCATGAATCAATTTGCCAGATTATTTTTTAAAAGTTACTTTTATGACCAATCTAGATACAATCAGCTTACCTTAACCTTTAATGAAAACACCGCAAGAAATATTTTACCAATTTTTACTTTATTAAGTAAAGAATTTTCAAGCTATGATATCCGAAAAGAATTAAAAAAATTTGATTTTCCTGTGCTTATCGTACATGGAAATAATGACCTCATACCTGTTAATTATGCACATGAACTAAATGAAACAATTACAAATTCTAAATTGGTGGTTATTAATAATTGCGGACACTTCCCATTTATAGAAGCTGAAAATGAATTTAATAATGCTTGCGCTAATTTTTTAAAGTAAAATGCAATACAAAATGGGGAAACCTATTTTAAAAATAAATATTTTGTTATTACTGGTTTTAGTGGTTTCATTTCATCATCCTTCATATGCCCAACAAATGATAACACTTTCTGATAGTATTGATGAATATAAAATTGGGAAATACACTGAAATATTATTTGACCCATCAAAAAAACTAACTATAAATGATGTTGCATTTGGGAATGCCTCAAACAACTTTAAACCATAAATTCCGATCATACAAATTTAGGATATCGAGAGGAAACAATTTGGTTGAGATTCGAACTGAAGATTGATTCAATTGAAGCTAAAGATTGGTTGCTAAATTTAGACTATCAGGAGATTGATAATGTAATTTTTTTTATGCCAATAAATAATCATAATTATTTTATTAGGAAGGCTGGATTGGCTTATCCTTTAAGCAACCGGGAGATACAACAACGTGTAATTGTATTTCCCATTAACCTTAATTCAAATGAAGTTATGAAATTTTATTTGCGAATAGAGACTGGTAAGTCACTTCCAATATCTTTAAGCATTTATTCTCCAAAAGAATTTTTTAAAAGTGAAGAAAGCAAATATTTAATATTCGGAATTTTCTATGGGGCTTTAATAATTATGGCGGTATATAATTTATTTCTTTATTTATCGATAAAAGATTTAAGTTATTTGTTTTACTCGCTATTTGTAATAAGTGTGGGGTATTATCAGTCTAATATTGACGGACTTGGAATCCGTTTTTTGACCCCCAATTTGACATCATACAATTCTCAATGATCATTTCAGTTGTTCTTGTTTTATTATTCGGAAGCATGTTTACAATGAAATTTCTCGACGTAAAAAAACATTCATCCTTAATGAATAATCTTTTAATTTTCTTTTGATAATATTAATTTATGCTACTATATCTATTATTTTGCATCTAAGAAATTCAGAATTTACTTCATTTATTGCCTTAATATATTTTTCTTTATCTCTCTCAATAGGAATTCTTAGTATTAAAAAAGGAAATAAGAATGCCATATTCTACTTGACTGCTACTTTAATTTTGATCATAGGGAGTTTTTTTAGAATATTTAAACGTTTCGGTATCTTGGATATTTCGGTATTCACTGATTATGGCTTCAATATGGGAATACTTTCCGAAATGACAATCCTCTCCTTTGCTTTAGGAAATAGAATAAACACCATTAAACAAGAAGAAGAAAAAGAGAAAGCGTTAATTAGAAGTAGAATTGCCAGTGACCTTCATGATGAGATTGGAAGTAATCTCAGCAGTATTTCTCTATCAAGCCAGCTTATTAAGAAAAGTTCTAATCTATCTGATAAAATTAAAAATCAGCTTGAGGAAATTACTATTACCACAAAAGAAACAGCTGATTCCATTCGCGATATTATATGGTTTATTAATCCTGAACATGATAAAGCAGATAATCTTCTTTCCAAGATGCAAGATACTGCTACAAGAATGCTTCCCGGATTAAATTATACTTTTATTAACAACAACAAAATAAATATTAAGAACCTTCAATCAAGAAGAAACCTATTTTTAATCTACAAGGAAATATTAAATAACATAGCAAAACATTCGGAAGCAAAAAATGTATTTATAAATATTGAAGATAACCCTTCATCTTTTCAATTAAAAATAAATGACGACGGAAAAAGTTTTGATAAAGAAAATATTAAACATGGAAATGGATTAAAGAACATTCGGAAAAGAGTCAATGAATTAAATGGCAAGCTTGAGGTTGAAAGTAAAATTGATACTGGAACGTTAATATCTATCACAAAAAAAAAATGATTGGATTTATTTTATTAAATATTATTCTTCTAACGTTAATTTCATCGCAAACTTATGCACAAAGAGAAATTATTTTATCCGATAGTATTAAGGAATATAAAATTGGTAAATACAGTGACATATTATTTGACTCATCAAAAAAACTTACCATAAAAGATGTGGCTTATGGAAAGGCATCAAAAATTGAAAAATATTATATATAACCAAACAAATTTGAAATATAGAAAGAACTATCTGGAATAGATTTGCGGTAAAAAATAAATCCAAAGAAAAGAAAATAATGGTTTTAAATTTAAATTCTGGAACAATAGACGATGTTAATTATTATACAATACAAAGTGAGAATAATATTGAAGTAAAAAATGCCGGCCTTAAATATTCTATGTCTGTAAGAGAAATTAAAAGCCATACAATTATTTTTCCCCTTTTTACTTAATAATGAAGAAGAAAAAACTTTTTATGTCAGAATTGAATCTGGGAAGTCCATCCCTCTAAATTTAGAAATTGACTTACCGGAAATATTTTTTAAAAGCGAACAAAATAGATATTTAATCCTTGGTATTTTATATGGAGGAATTTTAATACTGGCAATATATAATTTATTTCTCTACTTCTCAGTTAAAGATTTAAGTTACTTATATTATTTCTTTTATGCGCTAAGTATTAGTTATTACCAATCAGCCGTTGATGGATTTGGTTACCAATTTTTAACACCATCATTTCCTAATTATAATTTGATTTATGGAATGATCAGTGCTTCTCTAATTACACTTTTCGGAAGTTTGTTCGCGAAAGAATTTTTGCAAATTAAGAAATATTCCAAATTTTTAAACAAGTCATTTATAATATTAATTTATGTCGCAATATCCTACATTTTAGCTATATTTATTTTGAAGCCAAAAAATTCTGCTTTCAGTACTGAAATTGGATTAATTTATATTTTATTACTATTAATAAGTTCTATTTTTTGTCTGTTAAAAGGAAGTAGAAATGCTCTATATTATCTTATTGCTTCGTTATTTTTTTTAATTGGTGTATTATTTAGAGCATTTAAAAGTTCCGGTGATTTAGGAATATCTTTTTTAACAGATTTTGGCATGCCTGCCGGAATGCTCGCCGAAATGACAATCCTCTCCTTTGCTTTAGGAAATAGAATAAACACCATTAAACAAGAAGAAGAAAAAGAGAAAGCATTAATTAGAAATAGAATTGCCAGTGACCTTCATGATGAGATTGGAAGTAATCTCAGCAGTATTTCTCTATCAAGCCAGCTTATAAGAAAAGTTCTAACCTATCTGATAAAATTAAAAATCAGCTTGAAGAAATTACAATTACTGCAAAGGAAACGGCTGATTCTGTTCGCGATATTATATGGTTCATAAACCCTGAACACGATAAAGCAGAGAATCTTCTTTCCAAAATGAAAGATACTGCTGCAAGAATGCTTCCTGGAATTGCTTATACGTTTAACAATAATGGCAGAATATATATCGAAAGCCTTCAAGCTAGAAGAAACTTATTCTTAATCTACAAGGAAATATTAAATAACATTGCTAAGCATTCCGAAGCTAAAAAAGTAATTATTGATATTGATGATGGCGCTTCAGCATTTAAATTAAACATCGCTGATGATGGGAAAGGTTTTGATAAAGAAAATATTACACTCGGAAACGGGTTAAAGAACATACAAAAGCGATTAAAAGAATCAAATGGGAAAATTGGAATTATAAGTCAACCAGGCAGCGGTACTGAAATTTCAATATTAATAGAAATAAACTTAGAATAATTGACGGAAAAAATACCGCGAATAAGGTATGGAAATATTAGATAAACAACATTATTATAGTTTGAAGTTTTGTTATCTCGTCAATCATAAAATAAAATAACATTTATGAACAGTGAAATTACTCCTGCTGAAAAAATTGGAATCTGGATAATAGAAGATAATCATCATTTTCAAAAAACAATATCTGCATTCGTTAATGAATCTTTAAGATTTCAAAGCTGCTGTGCATTCGAGTCATGCGAGGAAGCAATTGCAAGGTTAAATGATATAATGGAACCTCCGCAAGTAATTCTGTTAGATATTGGCCTTAACGGAATGAGCGGGATTGAAGGCGTAAAAATATTCAAGGAAATTAGCCCTTCAACATCGATAATAATGTTGACGATATATGAAGATGATAATTCTGTATTTGAAGCATTGTGTGCCGGCGCTTCCGGTTATTTACTAAAAGATTCTGAGCCGGGAAAAATATTAGATGCAATAGATGAAGTGCTTTCAGGCGGTGCCCCGATGAATCCGCAGATTGCACGTAAAGTTATTGAAATGTTCAAGCAGTTTAATCCCCCAAAAGGAAACTATGGCTTAACAAAAAGAGAAAAAGAAATTTTAAGTTACATGTGGACCGGTTTAAGCAGTAGGCAAATTGCGGAAAAACTATTTGTAAGCTGTCAGGGTAATACCCACATAAAAAACATTTATGAGAAGCTCCATGTAAATTCGAAAAGCGGGGTTGTCTCAAAAGCTATTAAGAAAAATTAATTTAAAACTCACCTAAAAATACCGCGAAGTAGTGCTTATGCCGATACCATCCAAAAATTATTTTGCAGTTAAAATTAAGTTGATTCAAAATTCATTTTGGTTGATAAGAAAAAGCATTCCTTAAATAATAATATTAACAAGTGGAGGGTTTATGAAAACAGTTACTGTTTTGATGGTTATATTAATTGCTTTTGCAATCAACACTAATGCTCAAATTACAACGGTTTGGGATAAAGATAGTTCATTTAGCAACTTTAGTTTAGAAGCCATTGGATATCCATTAGAGCTGCAGATTCAATATTTTGTAAAATATAATGTAGAGCATGTGTCAGCTGATCTATTGGATCCTAATTGATTGGACTCAAAATACAATATAGATCTTAATGCATTAAATTATTCTTCCGTAGATTACATATTACCGGATTTAAATAATAATGGCCATGTTGAGGTAGTAGTTTCAAATCCAACGAGTAGTGTTGCTATTGTAGACGCTCAAAATCGACAGGTAATACAAGAATGGAAAGACAATAAAGCTACTTACCCTCAAAACGGTATGAATACCAATTCGAAATTATAAAAGGTAGTAACAATTTATTATTGTTAATTATTACATATAAAGTAAACGACCAATATAGTCTTGGCTCAATAACATCTCAAACACTTTATGATTTAGGTGTATCTGTAAATCCAACTGCGGTTAATGATGATAAACAAGTACATAATTTTGTGTTGCGACAAAACTTTCCTAACCCATTCAATCCTTCAACAACTATTAAATATTCATTACCGAAATCAGCAAATGTTGAAGTGCAAATTTATAATTCTATAGGACAGGATAAAAACTCTTGTTAACCAATTTCAAAGTAACGGAGAGTATTCTTTACAATGGGATGGCAATAATGATTTTGGGCAAAAAGCTGCCAGCGGTACATACATATACCAAATAAATGTAGACGGCAGATTGCAACTAAAAAGATGATGCTTTTAAATAGTAAAAATGAAATTAAATAAATCCCTTTAATTAAAGAAGTACTTCATGAAAAATTTTATCTTATTTGTTTTAATTTACTCATGTTTTTCCTTTTCAAAATCTCTTCCAAATGAGTTTTATATAAAGGGAAAGGATTCTCGTATTAAAGATAAAAACGTAATAATAAAAAGTGCAAAAAATAATTTAGAAAAAGATGCTTCCAAAATATTGAAAATCCGTAAACAATTAAATGATAACGAAGTGTTATTGGAATCAAAAACAGAAATGTGGAACGGTATTAGTTGGGTTAATCGATCTAAAACAAATTCAAATTATGATGAAAACAATAATGATATTGAAGATATTGACCAATTGTGGGATAGTTCAAGGTGGGTAAATGAATCTCGATATACCCATGCTTATGATAATAACAACAATCTGACAGTCACAATTTC
>CAWCVZ010000059.1:0-3444 GCA_963798865.1 uncultured Ignavibacteria bacterium
TGATTTTATTGCCTTAGTTGTTATCTTAATATTATGAACTAAACCTTTTGCATCTTCACTTAAAGAACGATCTGATGTTCTGAGATAAGTATTTTTCTCTTTTTCTAAGGCTAATTGCTCTTCAAGTTTTCTTTTTTCTTCCTCTTCTTTTTTCAATTTGTTTTGAAGTTCGACGATTTTCTTGTATTCTTTCTCAACAGTAGAAGTATCTTTCTCGAATTGCTTGTCCCCAAATTTGGCAGCAATATTTTTTAGTGCCTCAATATCTTTAGTTGATGCCTCTTTTAATAGTTCCCGAATTCTTAAGTCAATGTTCTTTTTATCAATATTTAATATTTCTGTCTCGCTGTCGTCAGTCTCTTTTTGTATCAGTTTGATTAACGCTGATTTGGCTTTTATATTATTTAATGCAGATAAGTCTTCTTGATCTTTATCATCTTTTGATGTCCACTGAACATTATTTAAATAATTCTCTAATTTTCTCAAACATTGCATTTTAAAACAATTAACCAAAGTATAATAATGTTCATTCCTAACCAATCCACCGTCTCTACTAGAGGTTTCTTTAAAATCTGTATTTTCACCATATATTTCGATTCTACCAATTAAATCTCTTGAGCCCAATCTCTCAAAATGTTTTTGAGTTTTCCTTGAATCCAATCCGAAATCATCATTACCATAATCACCATATGGTGCAACTCTAATTCCATTTTTATATAAAAAAACCGAACCAAATTTTACCGAATCAATACCCATTAATTTTTTAAAATTTAGTTTCGCAACTCTATTTAAATGAAATAAATGAAACACAATATTTTCTAATTGGGGCTCTGTATCATTCTTTTTTCGTATTTTATATACTTCAATACCCCTGTCAACAAGTGAAGTAGTAATGTAAATACCCTCTTTATCAATTTCGGTTATAATCTGTGTGGTCTTTAACCCAAGTGCTTCGAATACAAAATTCTTTACTGCACCATTAACCTTTTCTCTTTTATTCTTTTCCTTTTTATCATTTTCTAATTCAGATATATCTCTAATAATAATTGAAAATTTATCTTTGGTTTTAAGTTCAAATGGGTTAATTAACTTTTCAAGAGAGTATTTCAAATTAAGCTTCTTCTGTCTATTCCACGAAGCCTTAGAATTTAACTCGGAAATTTCTAAGATAGTACCATGCTTAAAATCTTTAAATCTTTTGGGAATGACTGGTAATGTTTTATGATCAACTTTAATATTTAATAAATTCTTTTTCTGGATCGTCTTCAAAATCATTCCAATTTACTTCTATTTGTTCAATCAATGAATCTGCTGACGCTTTCTTAGTAGTAAGTCTAAGATGATTACCTAATCTATCACATGAGAATCTTCCAATTCCTTTGGCACCAGCATAAAATTTCTTGATTTTTATTTGATCTCTATAGGATTTAAATTTTTCGTCCTTGAGTTCATCATCTTCGGTACCTTCTTTTTTTGCAGAGTATGCAACAAATAACCATTTATTAATTATATCATTAATATCCATTCCTTTTCCATCATCAACTATTGTAATTCGATTTTCTTCAAATGTAATGGAAACTTCTTTAGCATAAGCATCCAAAGAGTTTTTAACTATTTCAAATACAGCAATGTAATCATCGGTAATCAAATCTCTACCAATGATATTCTTTAATCCAGAGCTTATTCTAAAAGGTAATGTATTATCAACCATTGTTTATTAAAAATTTTTTCATTGCGATACCACATTGTTCAGCAAATATTGGAGGAATGGCATTTCCTACTTGCGTATAACGTGGTACTTCTATCTTCCTACGTTCACCACCAGTTGTATATTTAGATTTAAACTCAAACCAATCTGGAAAACTTTGTATACGTGCACATTCACGGACAGTTAATATTCTTGGCTCGCTATAATGGATATAATCATCAGGAAGTGATGTTATTGTTGGAGATTTAAGCTTAGCTCCTAGTGGAATAATTGTATGCTTATTAATTTTGTATTTTTTTCTTGCGGTATCAGATATATTTTTATTTTCAAATTCATTTTTAAGAAAATCCTTAAATCTTTTTCTTATTTCTGGTTTATGTTTTGGAAAACTATGGCTATTAGGAATATTCAAACTTGAATCTTTTTTTAAAAACTCCTGATATTTTGATTCTGCTGAAGAATATTTACCACTTTTAAATCCTTTACGATCAGGTGTTTTAACTAAACCATTTTTCTTTAACAGATCTGATATAGCATTTTTGAGGTAGGGACTTTTAGGAAGATTTTTACTAGTTAAAAATTTTTCCCTATTAGTAATAAGTTGCTTAAAAAAATCTTTAGCGAAGATATTTTCTTTTAGCTGAATATCTTTCCTAATACCCACTAGGATAAACCTTGTCCTCTTTTGAGGTATTCCATATTTTGAGAAATCTATTAGTTTACCATATACATCATATTTCGGTTCTAATTCATTAACAACATAGTTTGAATAAATTCGACCTTTTGATTTGTTCTTATGAAATTTGTGTGTAAACCCTTTAACGTTTTCAAAAAAAATAATTTTAGGCTTAACTATCGCTATGAAATCAAGATAAGATTTAATTAACCCGTTCCTAACATCCTCTTCTTTTCTTCTTCCAGCAGTAGAAAAACCTTGACAAGGGGGACCACCAGCAATTAAATCAACATTGCCCTGCAATTTCATTAATTCATTCTTATGTTTCTTTAAAACTTTATTAATGTCATGATTGGTCTGTTCTAACCAATCGGGCCAGTCAAAGTGCTTTTTATTTTCTATTAAATTGTGTTTTAGTGTTTTGAAGGCATCTGGACTTTTTTCTATTGCAAAAAGTCCTTTCCAACCGGAATTATATAATCCAAGAGATAAACCACCACAACCAGCAAATAGATCAATGTAGGTTAATTCTTTTTTACCCCCGGTCATTTTTTATTACTCTTATTATTGAAATTTTCTGATGTAAAAAAATCTTGAAGAGAAGAGTCTAAGGCTTTTACTATTTTCTCTATATTCTCAATAGATATATTTCGTTTCCCATTTTCAACGCTATTTATATAAGTTCTATCCAGCTCAGATAATTCGGCAAGCTTTTCCTGAGATATATCTTTTTTCTTTCTTAAATCCCTTATTCTATTGCCAATACTTATTTTTATATCCACGGTAGGAACTTAGAGATATGTTGACTTTAAGTCAGTAGCGTTTAAGTCACGTTTTTAAAAAGTCAAGAGACTTTAAGTCACGTTGGTAAAATGGAATGTTTTAGAAGTGAACTTCCCCAAGTCCGTGTTATAGGGCAATGTTTTTTACAATTGTAGTGTCTTCCGCATAATCATCTGCAGTTTCATAAATGCGGACGGATACTTGTTTTACATTCTGCTGGAAGTCTGTTTTTCTTATTTCTTCAATAAAATATTTACAGATGCCCTTAATCTTTTAG